>NZ_CP047235.1:0-5175911 GCF_009856645.1 Gordonia sp. JH63
TACACAGGTGTGGATAACCCTGTGGAGAGACGGGGACTCCGGCGCAGATGCCACCGCTCTCGTGATCGCTGGTAGTTTTCCGGACCAGGAGGCCAGCCCCGTGACTTCAGACCGAGACACTTTCGGCGAGGTGTGGCAACAGGTCGTCGCCGAACTCAACGACGACGAAGCCGCACGCGACCACGAACCACTGACACGCCAGCAGAAGGCGTGGCTGTCACTGGTTCGACCCCTGACCCTCACCGAAGGCTTCGCCCTGCTGACCGTGCCGACGGCGCTGGTCCAGGAACAGATCGAACGCAATCTCCGGGAGACCATCCGCTCGGTTCTCAGCCGCCACCTCGACGAACCCGTCGATCTCGGCGTCCGTATCGCCACCCCGCGCAACGACGAGCCGGTGGCAGAAACACCCGTTCCCGACGTACGGCCCATCGCCGGAGCGGCCGCAGCGGTCGACTACACGGCCGCACCCGTGGGCGCGGACCGCGCGCCGTCCCCGATACCGGAGTCGACGCGCCCGTCCGGCGACTGGGCGTCGTACTTCGCCGAGCGGCCGACCTCGACGCCGCCGGCCACCGGCGCAAACCTCAACCCCAAGTACACCTTTGACACCTTCGTCATCGGCGCGTCGAACCGGTTCGCGCACGCCTCGGCGGTGGCGGTCTCGGAAGCCCCCGCCCGGGCCTACAACCCACTGTTCATCTGGGGAGAGTCCGGACTCGGCAAGACGCACCTGCTGCACGCCGCGGGCCATTACGCGCAGCGCCTCTTCCCGGGCATGCGGGTCAAGTACGTGTCCACCGAGGAATTCACCAACGACTTCATCAACTCGCTCCGCGACGACCGGCGGGTGGCGTTCAAGCGCCGGTATCGCGACGTCGATGTGCTGCTGGTCGACGACATCCAGTTCCTCGTGGGCAAAGAAGGTATCCAGGAAGAGTTCTTCCACACCTTCAACACCCTGCACAACGCGAGCAAGCAGATCGTCATCTCCTCTGACCGGCCGCCTAAACAGCTTGCGACACTGGAAGATCGGCTTCGTACGCGGTTCGAGTGGGGCTTGATCACCGATGTCCAGCCGCCCGATCTGGAGACCCGGATCGCGATTCTGCGCAAGAAGGCGCAGATGGACAACATCGCGGTTCCCGACGACGTTCTCGAACTCATCGCGTCGAAGATCGAGCGCAACATCCGTGAACTCGAGGGTGCACTCATCCGCGTGACGGCGTTCGCGTCGCTCAACGACGCCGCTCTCGACAAGTCACTCGCCGACGTCGTCCTGCAGGCCCTGCTCCCCAACTCGGGGACCCTGGAGGTCAGCGCGGCGAGCATCCTCGCGATCACCGCCGAGTACTTCGACATCTCTGTCGAGGAACTACGAGGTCCCGGTAAGACACGGTCGATCGCCCAGGCCCGCCAGATCTCCATGTACCTGTGTCGTGAGCTCACCGACCTCTCGCTGCCGAAGATCGGCGAGACCTTCGACCGCGATCACACGACGGTGATGTACGCCGAACGGAAGATCCGCAAGGAGATGGCCGAGCGCCGCCGGGTGTACGACCACGTCCAGGAACTCACCGCCCGCATCAAGCAGCGCGCCGTGGGCTGACACGCGCACACCTACAGCTCTCCGCACCCCCGAGGCCACGACGGCCCGGGGGTGCGGTCGTCCGGGGGTGTTCCGCCGCCCGCAGTGGCATCCGATGGCGACTGCGATGGCCCCTTCGAATGCCAAGTCTGGTCCTCGGGTCGAGAGTCTTCGCCGCCGTGGACCGCCTTCCCACAGTCGGATTCGGCCGACATCGACCCTGCTCACGATCGATCACCAGCTGTGCACAATCCTTGGGATAACCGGGGTCGGCATGTGCATCGCCGGTGGACGCCGCGCGAACAACATGAGAACTCCACATCCCCGAAGGGATCCGCTCGACGTTGCTCCACCGGTCATGCACACGTCCACACCCGCCCGGACTGGCCCGATGTCATGGTTGTCCACAGATTGCACAACTCCTATTACTGAGATGGATCCCTCTAGAAAGAGATTCTTTTGTAAGAAGGTCTGTGCACAGACCGTCGCCGATCGGGTCGCCCGCGGCCGGCTCCGAAGACGGTCTGACTTGGCCCCAACCACTCCGGCTCGGGCGGCGGCGTTCTACAGTGGGATTCCCGGATGCGGGATCCCACTCCAGGCCGGCCGACCCGCTGCGGCGCCGACCCGGCGATCCAGGCGGGAACGAGAACGAGAGAAGGGCAACCTCCCAGCATGAAGTTTCGTGTCGCGCGTGACGAGTTCGCTGATTCCGTCGCCTGGGTGGCCCGCAGTCTCCCGTCTCGTCCGCCCGTCCCGGTTCTCGGCTGTGTGGTGCTCAACGTCGGCGAAACGGGCCTGACCGTCTCGGGTTTCGACTACGAGGTCTCGGCCCAGGAAAATCTGGGCGCGGAGGTCGCCGAGCCCGGACAGGTCCTGGTCTCCGGTCGGCTCCTCGCCGACATCACCAAGGCCCTGCCGAACAAACCGGTCGATGTGACCCTCGACGGTGCACGCGTCGCGATCACCTGTGGCAGCGCGAAGTTCTCGCTCCCGACGATGCCGGTCGAGGACTACCCGCAGTTGCCCGACGTGCCCTCCGTCACCGGAACGATCCCGTCGCAGCTCTTCGCCGAGGCGATCTCGCAGGTGGCCGTGGCGGCCGGCAAGGACGACACCCTGCCCATGCTCACCGGTGTCCGCGTCGAGATCGAGGGCAACTCCGTCGTCCTCGCCGCGACCGACCGTTTCCGCCTCGCGGTGCGTGAATTGCAGTGGGAGCCTTCCGATCCCGACACCAAGGGGGCCGTCCTGGTGCCCGCGAAGACGCTCTCGGAGAGCGCCAAGACCGCAGGTGCCGAGGGCACCGGCGTCGTCTCGCTGGCGTTCGGTGGTGGCGCGGCCATCGGATCCGACGGCATCCTCGGCATCCTGGGAGAGACCAAGAAGACCACCACCCGCCTTCTCGACGCGGAGTTCCCGAAGTTCCGTCAGCTGCTCCCGGCCAGCCACACCGCCGTCGCCACCATCGACAGCGGCCCGCTGATCGAGGCGATCCGGCGTGTGGCCCTGGTCGCCGAGCGCGGCGCGCAGGTCCGGATGGAGTTCTCCGAGGGATCCGTGCTACTCACCGCGGGCGGCGACGAGGCCGGCAAGGCCGAGGAAGAGCTGCCCGTGTCGTTCCAGGGTGAGCCCCTCACGATCGCGTTCAACCCCGGGTACCTGCAGGACGGATTGTCGGCGATCAACGCCGACGCGGTGGACTTCGGATTCACCACCCCCAGCCGGCCTGCCGTCCTCCGCCCGGCCAGCGGAGAGGATCCGGTCGCGGACGAGTCCGGCGCCTTCGTCGCTCCCGAGAGCGCATTCAGCTACCTGTTGATGCCCGTCCGCCTCCCGGGCTGACGGCCGCCACGGCCTCACCGTCCTCAGGATCGACGCCGACTCGTGTTCGTCCGTGAGCTGCATCTGCGCGATTTCCGATCGTGGCGGTCCGTCGACCTCGATCTGGCACCCGGGCCGACGGTCTTCACCGGCCGCAACGGCTTCGGCAAGACCAATCTGCTCGAGGCGCTGTTCTATCTCTCGACGCTGCGCTCACACCGGGTGAGTTCCGATGCACCGCTCGTACACGCGGGCTCCGCGTCGGCGTCGGTCACCGCGACGGTTGAGAACGACGGCCGTGAGCTGACCGCCGAGCTGCGGATCAATGCCGAGGGCGCCAACAAGGCGACCATCAACCGGAGCCCGGCGCGGCGGCCCCGCGACCTGCTCGGCATCCTCCGTACGGTGCTGTTCGCGCCCGAGGACCTGTCCCTGGTGCGTGGTGACCCGAGCGACCGCCGACGCTTCGTCGACGAACTGGTCGCCCAGCGGGGTCCCCGTTACGCCGCCGCCCGCGCGGACTACGACCGGGTCCTGCGTCAGCGGTCGGCCTTGCTCAAGACTGCCGCCGCGGCGCTGAGACGTGGTGGGCAACAGGCAGATTCGGTGGTCAGCACACTTGATGTCTGGGATGGTCAGCTCGCGGATCTCGGCGGTCAGGTGATCGCCGCACGGTTGTCGGTGCTCGCCGAGCTCGAGCCGCACTTCACCGGCTCATACGCCTCGATCGCGCCGCATTCACGGCCGGCCGTGCTCCGGTATCGTCCCGCCGGCGGTGTCGAGATCGAGGAGCACACACCCGAGGCGATCGCCGACGTGCTGGCACTACGCCTGGCGGAGTTGCGCGACAAGGAGATCGAGCGGGGCCTGTGTCTCGTCGGTCCGCATCGCGACGACATCGACATCGTGCTCGGCAGCGATATCGCGAAAGGCTTTGCCTCTCACGGGGAATCCTGGTCGTTGGCACTGGCTCTGCGCCTCGGCTCCGTCGAGCTCACCCGCGCCGAAGGTGTCGAGCCGGTGATCATGCTCGATGACGTGTTCGCCGAACTCGACGCCAAGCGGCGCGCGCAACTCGTCGATTTCACCGCCGACGCCGAGCAACTCCTCATCACCGCCGCCGTCGCCGAGGACATCCCCGGGCGGATTGGTGGCCGGCGGATCGGCGTCGATGTGGTCGACGACGACGCGGGCCGGCGGTCGCACATCGTCGACGGCGCGCTGGACGATGTGACGGCAGCGGGGGAGGAAGCCCATGAGTGACGATCGACCGTCCGAGTCCCCGGATCCCGCCGACCCCGCACCACGGCCGACACCGCCCGGCGAACTCGGCGGGTACGAACGTGCCCGCAAGGCGCTCGAGGAGGCCCGGGCACAGGCCCGCGCCGCGGGTAAGTCGGTCGGCCGGGGCCGGGCGTCGCCCGTCCGTCGGGTCCCGCGCGGATCCGAGGGGCGTCGACGCTGGTCCGGCTCCGGTCCGGATCAGCGGGATCCGCAGCCCTTCGGCCGGCTGGTCGGCGGGCTGGCGAAGGATCGCGGGTGGCAGGAGAAGATCGGCGAAGGCACCCTGTTCGGGATGTGGGAACAGATCGTCGGTTCGGACATCGCGGCTCATGCGAAGCCGGTTGCGTTGCGCGACAACGTCCTCCACGTGCAGGCCGAGTCGACGGCATGGGCGACGCAACTTCGCTACATCCAATCCCAGATCCTCGCCAAGATCGCGGCCGCCATCGGCAACGGCCAGGTCACCTCGTTGCGGATCAGCGGTCCGAAGGGCCCGTCGTGGCGTAAGGGTGAACGGCATGTGCGCGGGCGCGGCCCACGCGACACCTACGGCTGACGCGCCGCTAGCAGAGTCGACCGCACTTTACTAGTTGCAGAGCCTCGTGGGCCGTTTTCCATCCCCAAGCCACGATCGAACCGGGATCGAGGCAAAAAAATCGTTCTGAGGGCCTGTTAGCGGCCCCGGATGCGCGTTCCAGGGCGAGTCAGGCAGTACACTGTGGAGAGTTGTCCCGACAGGGGTGCACAACAGCAGACAGACAGCGCCTCCAGGTTACCCGGATGTACCCACCGGGTATTCCTGTGCGCGCGACCGCCGTGTGCCCCGTCGAGAAGGATCGACGACGGATCCGGAGACCACCTGATCCGTCGATGAGCAGAACAGGAGCGGACGCACCTCGTGGCCGACACCAACGACACCGGACCGAAGAAGAACAAGAAGAAGCCGTCAGAGTATGGCGCCGATTCGATCAACATCCTCGAAGGTCTGGAAGCCGTCCGCAAACGGCCCGGCATGTACATCGGATCCACCGGTGAGCGAGGGCTGCACCACCTGATCTGGGAGGTCGTCGACAACTCGGTCGACGAGGCGATGGCCGGCTTCGCCTCGCGCGTCGACGTGACCCTCCTGGCCGACGGCGGTGTCCAGGTCGTCGACGACGGCCGCGGCATCCCGACCGGCATGCACCGCACGGGCGTGCCGACGGTCGAGGTCGTCATGACCCAGCTGCACGCCGGCGGCAAGTTCGACTCCGACGCCTATGCGGTGTCCGGTGGTCTGCACGGCGTCGGCATCTCGGTGGTCAACGCGTTGTCCACCAAGGTGGAGCTGGAGATCCAGAACGACGGATTCAACTGGGAGCAGACCTACACCTACGCGACACCCGGCGCCCTCGAGAAGGGGACCCCGACGCGCAAGACCGGCACCACGGTGCGGTTCTGGCCGGACCCCGAGATCTTCACCGAGACCACCCGATTCAACGCCGAGACCGTGGCGCGTCGTCTGCAGGAGATGGCCTTCCTGAACAAGGGGCTCACCATCACGCTGACCGATCAGCGTCCGCAGGCCATCGAGCCGCCGGGTGACGCCGACGGTGACGAGGAGAGCGGCACCACCGAGGCCGCCGAGGTGGTGAAGTCCGAGGAAGAGAAGGCCGCCGCCGCGGCCAAGCCGAAGACCCGTACCTATCACTACCCCGACGGGCTCGTCGACTACATCAAGCACCTCAACCGGACCAAGCAGTCGATCCACACCACCGTCGTCGGCTTCACCGGCCAGGGCACCGGCCACGAGGTCGAGGTCGCGATGCAGTGGAACGCAGGTTATTCCGAATCGGTCCACACCTTCGCCAACACGATCAACACCCACGAGGGTGGTACCCACGAAGAGGGTTTCCGCGCCGCGCTGACCCTCACCGTGAACAAGTACGCGGTGGACAAGAAGCTCATCAAGGACAAGAAGGAAGACCGCCTCTCGGGTGACGACATCCGCGAGGGCCTCGCCGCAGTGATCTCGGTGAAGGTCGGGGATCCGCAGTTCGAGGGCCAGACCAAGACCAAGCTGGGCAACACCGAGGTCAAGGGATTCGTCCAGCGCGTCTGCAGTGAACACCTCGGACACTGGCTGGAGGCCAACCCGGCCGAGGCGAAGACGATCATCAAGAAGATCGTCGAGTCGCAGCGGGCCCGGATGGCAGCGCGCAACGCCCGCGATCTGGTGCGCCGCAAGACCGCCACCGACATCGGTGGCCTCCCCGGCAAGCTCGCCGACTGCCGCAGCAACGATCCCGGCAAGTGCGAGGTCTACATCGTGGAGGGCGACTCGGCCGGCGGCAGCGCCAAGTCGGGCCGCGACTCGATGTACCAGGCGATCCTGCCGCTGCGCGGCAAGATCATCAACGTCGAGAAGGCGCGCATCGACCGTGTGCTCAAGAACACCGAGGTCCAGTCGATCATCACCGCCTTCGGCACGGGCATCCACGACGAGTTCGACATCAGCAAGCTCCGCTATCACAAGATCGTGCTGATGGCCGACGCCGACGTCGACGGTCAGCACATCTCGACCCTCCTGCTCACCCTGCTGTTCCGCTTCATGCGGCCGCTCATCGAGCACGGTCACGTGTTCCTCGCGATGCCGCCGCTGTACAAGCTCAAGTGGCAGAAGTCGGCTCCGGAGTTCGCCTATTCCGACCGCGAGCGGGACGGACTGCTCGAGGCCGGTCGTGCGGCGGGCAAGAAGATCAACACCGACGACGGCATCCAGCGGTACAAGGGCCTCGGCGAGATGAACGCCAAGGAATTGTGGGAGACCACGATGGACCCGGCCGTGCGTGTCCTGCGCCAGGTCACCCTCGACGATGCCGCGGCCGCCGACGAACTGTTCTCCATCCTGATGGGTGAGGACGTCGCCGCCCGACGCAGCTTCATCGCCCGCAACGCGAAAGACGTTCGCTTCCTCGATGTCTGATCGCGGGTTCCTGCGATTCCGCTCCGATCGGAGAAAGTACACACATGACTGACACCACCCTGCCGCCCGCCGGCGGTGAAGGCGATCGCATCGAGCCCGTCGATCTCGGGCAGGAGATGCAGAAGAGCTACATCGACTACGCGATGAGCGTCATCGTGGGCCGTGCGCTCCCCGAGGTCCGCGACGGTCTCAAGCCGGTGCACCGCCGCCTCCTCTACGCGTCCTTCGACGCCGGGTTCCGCCCGGACCGCAGCTACGTCAAATCGGCGAAACCCGTTGCGGAGACGATGGGTAACTACCATCCGCACGGCGACACCGCGATCTACGACGCCCTGGTGCGCCTCGCCCAGCCGTGGTCGATGCGGTACCCGCTCATCGACGGTCAGGGCAACTTCGGCTCGCGAGGCAACGACGGTGCCGCGGCGATGCGTTACACCGAGGCCCGGCTCACCCCGCTGGCCATGGAGATGCTGCGCGACATCGGCGAGGAGACAGTCGATTTCGTCCCCAACTACGACGGCAAGACGAATGAACCGACGGTCCTGCCGTCGCGTATCCCGAACCTGCTGATCAATGGTTCCGGCGGTATCGCCGTCGGTATGGCGACGAACATGCCCCCGCACAACCTCAACGAGGTTGCCGATGCGGTGTTCTGGGCGCTGGAGAACCACGACGCCGACGACGAGACCACCCTCGCCGCGTGCATGGAGTGCATCAAGGGACCCGACTTCCCCACGGCCGGACTGATCGTCGGCAGCCAGGGGATCAAGGACGCCTACACCACCGGGCGCGGCAGCATCCGGATGCGCAGTGTCGTCGACATCGAGGAGAACAAGGGATCCACCACGCTGGTGGTCACCGAGTTGCCCTACCAGGTCAACCCGGACAACCTGATCCAATCGATCGCCGAGCAGGTCAACGAGGGAAAGCTGAAGGGCATCAGCCGGATCGAGGATCAGTCCTCGGACCGCGTCGGCATGCGGATCGTGGTGACGCTGCGTCGCGACGCCGTCGCGAAGGTCGTCCTGAACAACCTGTACAAGCACAGCCAGTTGCAGACCAGCTTCGGTGCGAACATGCTGTCCATCGTCGACGGCGTGCCCCGCACGCTGCGTCTGGACCAGATGATCCGCTACTACGTGGCGCATCAGATCGACGTCATCGTGCGACGGACGCGGTACCGGTTGCGCAAGGCCGAGGAGCGCGCACACATTCTGCGCGGTCTGGTGAAAGCCCTTGACGCGCTTGACGAAGTGATCGCGCTGATCCGCCGTTCGGCCAACACCGAGACCGCGCGTACCGGCCTGATCGACCTCCTCGACATCGACGAGATCCAGGCCGATGCCATCCTCGCGATGCAGTTGCGCCGTCTGTCGGCCCTGGAACGCCAGAAGATCGTCGACGAACTCGCCGAGATCGAACTCGAGATCGCCGATTACAAGGACATCCTCGACCGGCCCGAGCGTCAGCGCGCCATCGTGCGCGACGAGCTCAAGGAGGTCGTCGAGAAGTACGGTGACGAGCGTCGGACCAAGATCATCGCGGCCGACGGCGATGTCAGCGACGAGGATCTGATCGCCCGCGAGGACGTCGTCGTCACGATCACCGAGACCGGATACGCCAAGCGCACGAAAACCGACCTGTACCGCAGTCAGCGTCGCGGCGGCAAGGGTGTGCAGGGTGCCGGGCTCAAGCAGGACGACATCGTCAAACACTTTTTCGTGTGCTCGACCCACGACTGGATCCTGTTCTTCACCACCAAGGGTCGCGTCTACCGCGCCAAGGCCTACGAGCTGCCCGAGGCGAACCGCACCGCCCGTGGTCAGCATGTCGCCAACCTCCTGGCCTTCCAGCCGGAGGAGCGGATCGCCCAGGTCATCCAGCTGAAGACCTACGAGGATGCGCCGTATCTGGTGCTCGCCACCCGCAACGGCCTGGTGAAGAAGTCGCGACTGGTCGACTTCGACTCCAACCGCTCCGGCGGCATCGCGGCGATCAACCTGCGTGGCGAGGACGAGTTGGTCGGCGCCCAATTGTGCAGCGCCGACGACGATCTGCTCCTGGTGTCGCAGAAGGGACAGTCGATCCGGTTCCACGCCGACGACGAAGCCCTGCGGCCGATGGGCCGGCAGACCTCCGGCGTCCAGGGCATGCGGTTCAACACCGACGACACGCTGTTGTCACTGAACGTCGTCCGCGAGGGCACCTACCTGCTGGTCGCCACGTCCGGCGGGTACGCCAAGCGGACCGGTATGGACGACTACCCGGTGCAGGGTCGCGGCGGCAAGGGTGTGCTGACGATCGCCCACGATCGTCGACGCGGTGAACTGATCGGCGCGCTCATCGTCGACGACGACTCCGAGCTCTACGCCATCACCTCGGGGGGCGGCGTCATCCGCACCACGGCGAAATCGGTGCGCAAGGCCGGACGCCAGACCAAGGGTGTCCGTCTGATGAACATCGACGAGGGCACCACGGTCATCGCCATCGCCCGCAACGCCGACGAGCCGGACGAGACAGAGGTCTCTTCCTAGGCGTTAGGGTGAAGGCCACTGTTGCTCGACCCGTCGCGAGTCGACGGGTCGGGGAACGGCGGGCTCGGACCCGGCGCCGAGCGAGCAACGTCAGGAACGCCTGAGTGAGGGAATGTCTGTGAGCACACCGAACGAGCCGCATCAGGACCAGAACGGGCGCCCCGCCGGGGGACCGGCGGGACCCGGAACGGGAACCCCGACCGGGGGACTGGTGCCGCCGTGGCAGCGGGGGCCGGCCGACGATCCGTCAGCCGCCCCGACCGAGACGTTCAACCGCGACGCCGCCCAGCGTCCGAGCACCGGTGAGGGCCCGGCAGGCCCGCCGCTGAACAACCCGGGCGGCCCGCCGCCGCGTGGCGTCGTGACGAACAGCGGCACCGCTGCCGCCAGCATGAGCGGCCAGCAGGCCCCGGTGACCAAGCTGGAGAGTCCGCGCCGATCGGGTACGGCGACGGCGACCGAGGAACCCGGCTTCGTCGAGTCACCCACCAGCACGATCGACCGCGGACACCTTCCGGAGAACGATCTGCCCGACCTCGATCAGATCCACCACACGGCGGACCTGAAGCGACCCGAGACGGCACAGGCGCCGGGATCCAAGCCCTCCGCACCGCGGTCGGCGCCTCGCCAGGTACTCGCCGCCGGGACCGCGCTGCGCGCCTCGGTGCAGGTGCGTCGGATCGACCCGTGGGCGACGTTCAAGGTCGCGGCCGTGCTGTCGGTGGTCGGGTTCTTCATCTGGATGATCTCCGTCGCCGTGCTGTACCTCATCCTCGACGGCATGGGCGTGTGGGATCAGGTGAACAACAGCTTCGGAACGCTCATGGCGGAGGAATCGGCCGCGAGTAACGACGTGATCGGGGCGGGCACCGTCTTCGGCGCCGCGGCGCTCCTGGGCGCCATCAACGCGATCCTGCTGACCGCGCTCGCGACGATCGGCAGCTACATTTACAACATCTGTGCCGACCTCGTCGGCGGCGCCGAGGTGACTCTCGCCGACCTCGATTGAGCGAGCCCCTGACCAGCCGTTTTGTTTGTTGGGGCATCGGTCGGGTAATCTCACTCCTCGGTTCAAGGGCCTATAGCTCAGGCGGTTAGAGCGCTTCGCTGATAACGAAGAGGTCGGAGGTTCAAGTCCTCCTAGGCCCACTGCGACAGATGTTTTCGGACATCGGAATCTCGCATCCCGCCGAACCGATCGGTACGGCACGGGGCCTTAGCTCAGTTGGTAGAGCGCTGCCTTTGCAAGGCAGATGTCAGGAGTTCGAATCTCCTAGGCTCCACCACTTCACCTCGAAGGCGACGAAGCGGCTCGACGAGCCCTCGTCGCCTTTCGTGTTGCCGCGGCCGGGTGTGCCAGCCCCGACCCCAGGTGCGACGCGTACGCGAGGATCACCGTTGAACGAGACGGCTGTCCGCGAGGATGGTCCTCGGCAGTCGGTATCGACGAACTGGGTGAGGATGAACGAATCGAACGAGCACGCGAACCCACGGGTCCTCCTTCTCGGTGGGCGGGGTGCGGTGGGCACCGTCGTTGCCCGCGAACTCGAGCAGGACGGTCACGTCGTGACCGTGACGAGCCGCACGGCGAGCGGGGACGCCCGGATCGATCTGCGCGGCGACCTCGCGACCCTGCGCGACCTCGCTGCCGAACACGATGTCGTCGTCAACGCCTCCGGCATCGAACGCCCGGAGCTGGGAGCCGCGACCGGGCAGACGCCGCTGGTCGACATCTCGGCCTCCGGCGCCTATCTCGACCGACTACGTGCCACGGCCACCGGGCCCGTCGTCCTGGGGGCAGGGTTGGCACCGGGCCTCAGCACCATCCTGACCGCCGCACTCGACTCGCGCCCGGACGACGACCTCGATGTGCTCGTGATGCTGGGGGCCGGGGAGAAGCACGGTCCCGCCGCGGTCGCGTGGACCGTCGGGCTGGTCGGCACCAACGTCCACCGCCCGCCGGAGAATCGGCCGGTGCGGAATCTCCGGGACAGCCGGCAAGCGACCGGACCCGACGGCCGGACCCGGCGCTACCTACGAGCGGACTTCCCCGACCATGTCCTCCTTGGCGACAGACCCGGCGTGGTCCGGTCGTATCTCACCCTCAGTTCGGGGCCGATGACCGCGGCCCTCGGGCTCGTCGGACGGATACCCGCACTGCGAAGCACCCTGACGTGGGCACCCGCCCTCGGCTCGGACGGGTGGCATGTCCTCGCCGAGAATCGGCGCACCGGTGAGCGTCGGCACGCCTCGGGCGCCGGTCAGTCCGAGGCGACGGGCCGGTTGACCGCACTGGCTGCGTCGCGAGCGGCGGCGCAACTCCGCAGCAGCACCAGGACCGTGACGATGGCCGATCTCGTGGCGGCCGACGAGGCGCTCGCGGTGCTGAGCTAGGTCCGTGCCTACGTCGCGGCGTATTCCACGAACGACACCCCGGTGTCGAAGTCGTGTGCGCTGACGCGTCGAAACCTCCTGGGCGCGTACCGGCCGGGCGCCATCAGCGGAATGCCGCTCCCGAACATCACCGGCTGACGCTTGAGGACAAACCGGTCGATCTCGTCGGCCAGTTGAGTCGCGAGATCGCCGCCTCCGCAGAGCCAGATGTCTTTTCCCTTGCGCTGTTTGAGCTCACGCACCACCTCGACCGGGTCGCGATCCGTGAACGTCACGCCGTCCACCGGATCGCGTCGCTGATGGGTGAAGACGTACTGGTCGAGGTGACGATACGGACTTGTCACCTCTGGCAACCCGGCGGCATAGGTACCGGCTCCCATCAGGACGGTGTCGAAGGTGCCGGCGCTCTGGTCGAGCCCCAATGCGGCGGCATAGTCGGTCGGAACGGTGTCGGCAAACCGCTGGTTGATGCCGTCCATGTGATCGCCCTCCATCAGAAAGGCGTCGAACTGACCGTCCGGACCGGCGATGTATCCGTCGAAACTCACGGCCACGTAGTACACGAGCTTACGCATGCAGATCCCCAATCACTTCAGATGTAGTGGTTGAGAAACTACAGCACATGTAGTGGTTACGCTATCGTTTTCTCATGGCCCGCAACGACGACCGTCGACGCGCCCTGGCCGACGCGGGTCTCGAAGTGCTCGCCGACGCCGGCGCGCGGGGGCTCACCCACCGCGCGGTCGATCGTGCGGCCGGCGTGCCCCTCGGTACGACGACGAACTACTTCCGTTCTCGCTCAGCACTTCTCACCGGATTGGTGGAGCGCATCTACGAGCGACTGGCACCGAGCGACGAGTTCATCGCCGAGCGGGCCGGACGCACACCGACGCGGGAGCTCTTCGCCGAGTATCTCCGCAACATCGTCGAGCGTCTGATGGCAAACCGGACCGTCACCATCGCACTGATCGAACTCCGGTTGGAAGGAATTCGACGCCCTGAGGTCGCGGAGATCATCGGCGAATGGCGTCGGACCGGGTTCACCGGGGACGTGGCGTTCAACGAACAAGCCGGCCTGCCGGGGACGGCCCGGGAGATCGCCCTCTTCCACTACGCCGTCGACGGCCTCCTGCTGGACCAGCTGACCGGTCCGCTGCTCCCGGATGTGCCGGTCGACGACATCGTCGATGCGCTGGTCGACGGGTTGCTGCCGGGCTGAGATCACGCCGTCCGACTCCGGCTCCGGGTCGACGATGGCCGGGAATGGCACCCGCTACCGTGAACAAGTGGACCGAGACCTGCTCGACGGACGCTACGAGATCCGGGGAGTTCTCGGACGCGGTGGCATGGCGGTGGTCCACGACGGGTGGGACCGGCGACTCCACCGGTCGGTCGCCATCAAACTACTGCGCTCAGAGCCGGAGACCCCGACGGTCGCACGTGACCGGTTCATCGCAGAGGCGCGGGCGGCCGCCGCGCTCAACCACCCCAACATCGTCGCCGTCCACGATTTCGGCGAGCACGACGGGACGCCGTACATCGTGATGGAACGGCTGAGTGGCACAACGGTCGGCGATCTCATGGTCGGCGGGCCGTTGCCGCCCCACCGCGTCGCCGCGATCCTCGAGGACGTCCTGGCCGCCCTGCACGACGCCCATTCCGCCGGGGTGCTGCACCGCGACATCAAACCCGCGAACTTGCTGATGTTCGGCGACCGGGTGAAGGTGGCCGATCTCGGCATCGCCAAGACGGCCGGGATGGCGCACACGGCGACGGGAGAAGTGGTCGGAACCATCTGTTACCTCAGTCCCGGTCGCGTGTTGGGCCGGGCGGCGACACCGGCCGACGATCTCTACGCGGCTGCGGTCGTCGCGTATGAGGCCCTGACGGGTCGCCGAGCGTACGACCACGACAACCCTGCCGCCGTCGCGCACGCGATCCTGCACGCGCCGCCGCCGCTGCTGGCCGACATCCGGCCGGATGTCGCCCCGACACTGCGCGAGACGATCGACCGGGCCATGCGTCCGGGTGGCACCGTGCCGTTTCCGAGTGCTGCGGCGATGAGTGCGGCGCTGGCCGGACATACCGACAACACGGGCACGGAAGCGGGGACGAGTCGGCTCACGGCGCCGATGCCGACACTGATCCCACCGCCTCGGAACGCCTCGGAAACGGCTCCGCTTCCGGGAGGGCCGAACCGGTCCCGACGTCGAACGTCGATGGCCGTGCTGGGTGGCGCCGCCGCTCTGCTGACCGCCCTGCTCGTCGCGGTCGTCGTCATCGCCACCGGATCCGACGAGGACACACCTGTTCCGGCGAACCCGACCTCCCTGCCGGCCGCCGAGTCCTCGACCACTGAATCCCGGCCGACTCCGCCGCCGAGCACGGTCGACGTGCCCGCGCCGATCCCTGTCCCCACCGGCGCGACGGAGACCGACACGCCCCAGCCCGAGGAGGGACCGGCCGGAAGCGGCGGAAACGGGCGGGGCAACAGCGGCGGTGGCAACGGCGGCGGTGGCAACAGCGAGAACAAGGGGAACGGGAAACCGAAGGACGACAAGAACTGACGTCGTCCGACGATGACCCTCAGTCGCTCTTTTTGTCCAGGTGCGCGTAGCGCCGGCGGAACTTCTCGACCCGGCCGGCGACGTCGGGGATCGTGTTCACCCCGGTGTAGAACGGATGCGAGTCGCTGGTGACATCGACGGTGATGAGCGGGTACTCGTTGCCGTCGGACCAGGTGACGGTCGTCGACGATGTCGCTGTCGATCGGGTGAGGAACTCCTTGCCCGTCGAACCGTCGCGGATGACGACGGGGTGGTAATCGGGGTGGATGCCCTTCTTCATGTGGGTGCCTTCCGGTGAGATGTGGGTCGGTGCGGGTTCAGTTGTCCCGGGGATCAGCGTCGACGCCGGGGATTGCCTCCACGGTCGACTCGCCGACGTCGAGGTCATCGCACGGGTCGGCGTGGAACTGCCCGAACGGATCGTCGAAGGTCGACCAGAACTGTTGTCCGGCAGCGAATTCGACCTCGTTCAGGCAGGCGCTGCGGAGGGCCTCCTCGATCTCGGCGGGGTCGCCCTGATGGACGAGCGCGACGAGTGACGTGTGCCGGTCGCCGAAGGTCTCGTCCCAGCGCAGTGCACCGAGAGCCCGACGCTCGTCGGGTACCTGCGCGAGTTCGTCGTCGGTCATCGAGGCGAGCCAGGGACCTCCGTGCGCGACGCGCAGTCCGCCGCCGGCCGACTCGAGCCAGAGCGCCTCGTCGGGCTGAGTGGCGATCCAGAGTCGCCCGCGGGCACAGACGACCCCGTCGAGGAGGGCGTCGATGGCCTCGTGAAAGCGATCCGGGTGCAGCGGTCGATCACTGTGGAACTCGACCCACGTGACCCCGCAGTCGGATTCCAGTGGAGGTTCGCCCGCCAGGAGAGGGTCGTGCGGACCGTCGATGCGTCCGCGACGTGACCGGGGCGCTACCGCGGCGAGCAGTTGTTCGGCGAGGACGGGTGTGATCGGGCGCTGCGGCAACTCGAACATCATCGGGACGTTCGGCGCGAGCCGTTTGAGGACGGCGACGAGTCGCGCGGACGCCCAGGCGTCGCGGACGGTCGGGTCGCATGCTGCGACCACCAGCGCGTCGGCAAAAGCGACCTGACCGACCGCCACCTGGGCAAGGGTGCGGTCGTCGTCGAGAGCGACATGCCCACCCTCGGCGAGTGAGAGATCGCCGGTCGCCGACGTCAGCCAATCCTCCTCGGCCACACAGGCAACGGTGAGATCGACGCGGACGTCGGCGGCCGCCGGGGCGTCGTCGAACCCCGGCATGTCCGAGACGATGACGTTCTCGATCGATGAGGCGACCTGCTCGGGTTCGAGGACGGGATCGAGTGTGAGGACGATCCGGTTCACCGACGGTCGACGATGCAGCCTCCGCAGCAGAGGGAGCAGGTCTTCGCGAAGGGTGCACGAGATGCAACCGTGGGCCAGTTCCACGATGCAGACGTCATGGTGGCTGCGACCGTCGGGGCCCCGCCAGCTGAGGGTCCGGACGACGCGGCCGTCCTCGACCTGTGTCAGGTCGTGGTGGACCTGGACGCTGCCGACGCCGCCGCACTCCAACGCGTCGCCCACCCGGTGGATCGACGACGCGTCGAGCCCGGTGACCAGCACGACCGGGGTCCGTTGGTTGCCCGGGGCGTCCTGCGGGTGGTTCGCGGATTGATCGTCGAGCACGACTCCACTCCGTTCTATTGAGAATGATTTCCATTTGTGCTTCGACGACGGTACCGTGGCCGCAGAGTTAATGCCAATCATTGTCGATAAGAACAGGAGGCAGCATGTCCAAGAGGTGCCAGGTCACCGGTCGGGTACCCGGCTTCGGCAAGCAGGTGTCGCATTCGCACAAGCGGACGTCGCGCCGATGGGACCCGAACATCCAGCGCCGCCGCTACTACGTGCCCAGCGAGGGGCGGTACGTGACGCTGCGCGTCAGCGCCAAGGGGATCTCGACGATCGACAAGCACGGCATCGAGTCGGTGCTGCGCAAGATCCGTGCCCGAGGGGAGAAGGTCTGATGGCGCGCAACGAGATCCGGCCCATCGTCAAACTGCGGTCCACCGCCGGGACCGGATACACCTATGTGACCCGGAAGAACCGTCGCAACGATCCCGACCGGATGGTGCTGCGCAAGTACGACCCCCTCGCCCGCGCCCACGTCGACTTCCGAGAGGACCGCTGATGGCCAAGAAGTCCAAGATCGTCCGCAACGAACAGCGCCGCGAGGTCGTCGCGCGGTATGCCGACCTCCGCGCCGAACTGAAGCGCGCGAGCGTTGCAGCGAGTTCGACGCCCGAGGAGCGTTCGGAAGCGCTACGACGCCTACAACGGCTGCCGCGCAACGCAAGTCCGACTCGGCTGCGCAACCGGGATGCCGTCGACGGCCGGCCCCGCGGGTACATCGGCAAGGCGGGCCTGTCGCGCGTGCGGTTCCGCGAACTCGTGCACCGCGGCGAACTACCCGGAATCCAGAAGTCCAGCTGGTGATCCGGACCCACGAGAACGAGGAACAGTGATGGCCAACAGAAGACAACGTCAGCGCGAGGAAGTGCCGGCGAAGCGCAAGCGGAACCTTCTCATCGCACAGGGCGTGCGGGTCGACGGGCGGAATCCCGTGGACTACAAGGATGTCGCATTGCTGCGGCAGTTCTTGTCCGACAAGGGCAGAATCCGCAGCCGACGCCTCACGGGGCTGAGCCCGCAGGAGCAGCGCCAGGTCGCCACCGCGATCCGCAACGCGCGAGAGATGGCGTTGCTGCCGTACGACTCTCGGCATTGACAATTGCGCTCGGAGGTGCGAGCGGAGCGCCCCTCACCGCTCGCTGATCCGAGAGAACTACTCACCCACTGGTCCCTGAGGTGCGAGGAGCGCAAGCGACGAGCCACGAAGGGCCTGGTGAGACGCCTTGCGAGACCCTAATGGGGGTGGATCGGCGTCCTGCAGGGGATGCTGGTTTGTGTGAGCCTTCCCGGCCGGTGACCACTCCGAGACCCTGAAACGGTGTCGGATTTCTACACGAAGACCGTGGCCCGGCCGGGTAAGGATCACCCGCTAGAACGCTTCTGGGATGTCGTGCCCCCTGAACCATGTGGGGTGAGCACTGATCCATTAGGCCGCGTCAAGGGTGATCACCCCAAGGTTCACACCGACGATCGATCGAGACGACCGAAGACGAGGTGAACGACCGACATGATCTGTGTGGGCAACGACTGGGCGTCGGATCATCACGACGTGTGCGTGATGGATGAACACGGCACCACCCTGGCCACCCGCCGACTACCCGAGAACGCGGCCGGCGTGACGGCGATGCATGACCTGCTCGCCCGGTTCGCCCACGACCCCTCTGAGGTGGTGGTGGGGATCGAAACCGATCACGGCATGTGGGTCGCCGCCCTGGTCGCCGCGGGCTATCAGGTGTATGCGATCAACCCGTTGTCGGTGTCGCGGTACCGCGACCGCCACCATGTCGGGGGCACCAAATCCGATAAGGCTGACGCGAAAACGCTGGCTGATCTGGTGCGGACCGACCGGCACAATCATCGATTGGTCGCCGCCGACACCGTCGAGGTCAAGGCGATCACGGTGATGGCCCGTACGCATCAGAATCTGGTGTGGGCGCGCTCAGCACAACAGAACGTGTTGCGCGCTCAACTGGGCGCCTACTATCCGGCCGCGGTCGATGCCTTCGGCGGCGACCTCGCCCACAAAGACTGCCTGGCGGTGTTGCGTCGCGCTCCCACCCCACGACAGGGAGCGGCACTGACGGTCGCGGCGATCCGATCAGCTCTGAAAAAGGGTGGCCGCCAACGCAATACCGATACCCGTGCCCGCGAGATCCAGCAGGCCCTGCGTGGGGGCGGTCATCTGAGCGCACCGGAGGCACTTACCGCAGCGTATGCGGCGACCGTGACCGTGACGGTGAACATGCTGACGACGCTCAACACCCAAATTGATCAACTGGAAACCAGTATGGCCCAGTCTTTTAGAGCGCATCGCCGACGCCGAGATCTACCTGTCCATGCCCGGAGTCGGTGACATCACCGGCGCCCGGATGCTTGGCGAGTTCGGGGACGACCCCGAACGCTATGCCACCGCCAAGTCTCGCAGAAACTATGCCGGCACCTCACCACGGACCATCGCCTCAGGCAAAGGGCACGTCGTGCTGGCCCGCCATATCCGCAACACCCGCCTCAACGCCGCCGCCATGGCGATGGCGCAAAGCGCGCTGACCGGCAGTCCCGGCGCCCGCGTCTACTACGACAGCCTGCGAGATCAGAAGAAGTCCCACCCCCAAGCCTTGCGTGCGCTCGCCAACCGGCTCATCGGCATCCTCCACGGCTGCCTCAAACACCGCACCCTCTACAACGAACACACCGCCTGGAACCACCGCGCCAACCTCGCCGCTTGACACCTTGCACCCCTGGGATGTCTTCGTGGCTCGCTTCGCTCGCACCTCAGGGAGCAGGGGTGTGCTCCTCGCACCTCAGGGAGCAGGGGTGTGGTCCTCGCACCTGAGGGAGCAGAGGGTGTGCTCCTCGAACCTCGAGGGGCAAGAGGTGCTACTTGGAACCCTGCGGCACGTTCTCGAGGCGATCCAGCAGGGTGCGTGCCAAGGATTCCGACGACGCGGGATTCTGGCCGGTCAGCAGGTTGCCGTCGGTCTCGATGTGGACCGTCCACGGTTCGGCGAGGGTGACCTTGAAACCTGCCTGGGTGAGCCGATCCTGGAGGAGCCAGGGAGCCTTGTCGGCGAGTCCGGCCTGTTCCTCCTCGGCGTTGCTGAAGCCGGTCACCGTGCGGCCGGCGAACGCGTTGACGCCGTCGGAGTTGTTCGCCGCCAACAGGATCGCCGGACCGTGACAGACGATTCCGAGCGGCAGTTGCGCCTCGTCGGCCGCTATCAGCAGAGCTCCCGCGTCCGCGTCGACGGCCAGGTCCTCCATGGGTCCGTGGCCGCCCGGGACGAACACGGCGTCGTAGTCGGCGATGCGAACGTCGGTGAGCGCGATCGGCTTCTGCAGCTCCGGAGCGGTCTCCACGACATGGCGGATTTCCGCGGCGCGCTCAGGTGTGCCGATGCTCTCGACCGCGAGGCTCGTCTCGTCGACCGGTGGCTTCGCGCCGTTCGGAGTGGCTACGGTCACCTTGTAGCCGGCCGCGCGGAACACTTCCAGCGGCGCGACGGCCTCCTCGGCCCAGAACCCGGTCTTGTGGCTCGAGCCGTCATTCAGCGTCCAGCTGCCGGCGCCGGTCATGATGAAGAGGATGTTGCGTGTCATCTGAACCTCCTGTGTCCAGGTAGACGGTGTCGGTCTCCGACCGCCAACGTAGAGAACAACCGCGGTCTCGGCCACGGCCCAGGTCAGGGCGGGGGAGACGGGTCAGGTCACGTCAAACCGGTGAGTTCCGCCGATCGCAGCCACAACCCGTCGATCAGCTTCTGGTCATGGGCCTGACGGTTCTCCCGACCATTGGCCTTGTGGCGATCGAAGTACACGCCGTTGACCGTCGGGTCGGCGCCGCGCTCGGCCAGGGCGATGAGCGGGGCAGCTCCCTGCTCGGGGGTGATGGTCACCAGGCGCGTCAGCGGAGACCGGTAGGCGAGCCCGACGAAGCGCGAGTCGCGGCCGAAGCTCGTTGCCGCCGGTCCGGGATGCACTGCGGCGGAATAGATCTTGTCACCGGTCCAGCGCTGCGCGATCCCGCGTGTGAACATGATGTTCATCAATTTGGCCGTACCGTAGGGCCGCATCGCGAGGGTCCGGCGCTTCTCGAAATCCAGGTCGTCGAGGTCGACCTTCCCGAAGAGGTTGCCGACGCTGGACGTGTTCAGGACGAGCGATTGTGGGGCCGCGGCCAACCGGTCCCGCACCAGGTGGGTCAGCAGGAACGGTGCGAGATGGTTGATCTGGAAGTTGGGTTCGTGCCCGTCGGACGTGCGGTGCGACGCGTCGAAAGTCCCGCCCGCGTTGTTCATCAGGACGTCGATGGTCCCGACGGCGGAATTGATCTCGGCGGCTAGATCCCGCACCTCCGAGAGCGCGGAGAAGTCGGCGGTGAACTGCCGCGCACCGGTCTCGGCGGCGATCGGCGCAAGCTTCTTCGCCGAGCGTCCGACGAGGACGAGATCGGTGTCGGGTCCGGCCAGGGATCGCGCGGCGATCGCGCCGATCCCGTCGCTGGCGCCGGTGAGGACGATGGTGCGTTTCTGTCCGGACGGGGTGTCACTGGCCATCGGTCGTGCCCTCCGATCCGCCGACCGCGTGACCCTCGTCAGTGTGGTCGGCCGGTGGCTGCGCTCCGTCGTAAGACGCCTTGTCTTCCCGGATTCGGTCGGTCTCGCCGATCTCCGTGTCCCCTGCGGTGGGCAGTGCCGAGGCCGGCCCGCCATTCTCGTCGGGGTCGCTCCGCATGTCGGGGTCGGCCTTCACTTCGTCGTCGGTCGTGGTCCATGTGGGCTTCTCGTTGTCCGGCATCTCTCCACCTTGCCCCAAGACGCGGGATTTCACACCGCCCTTGACTTCAACTGAACTTGAGGTTGTGTGCTCGTCGTCGTGACCACACTCGACCCGGCGAGCCGGCGCATCGGCCTCATCCTCGTCGTCCCGACCCTGATGGTGATGCTCGACGTGACGGTCGTGACCGTCGCGCTGCCGCAACTGACCACCGAATTCGATGCGCCGCTGTCCAGCGTGCAGTGGGTGACCACCGCGTATGCACTGGCCCTTGTCGCGGTCATGCCGCTGTCGGCCTACGCCAGCAACCGCTTCGGCGGCCGACGGGTCTACTGCGCGGCCCTCCTGGTCTTCGTTCTCGGTTCGCTCCTCACCGCCCTGTCCTGGAACATCGGCAGTCTCATCGTGTTTCGTGCGCTCCAGGGGCTCGGTGGTGGGATGCTGCAACCCGTCGGCATGGCCATTGCGCTGCAGGCCGTGCCGGAGGCGTTGCGCGGTCGGATGATGGCCATCCTGGGACTGCCCACCCTCGTCGGTCCCGTGCTCGGTCCGGTGCTGGGCGGCGTTCTCGTCGACCACGGCAGCTGGCGTGTCGTCTTCGCGGTGAACGTGCCCCTCGGCCTGATCGCGGCGGCCCTGGCGTGGCGGTTCTTCCCCCGAACCGCCACGCGCGGCATGCCGCGAATCGACCTGCGAGCCGTGGCGGCGCTGTCACCGGGCGGGGCGTTCCTGGTTCTCGGCCTGTCCCGCGCCGGGGACACCGGGTCGCTGCTCGCGGCATCGATACTTGTCCCGGTCGGTATCGGACTGGTCTTGCTGGGATACTTCGTCCGACGATCGCTGCGCAGCCGCACGCCCGTCCTGGATCTCCGGCTATTGGCGCACGCGCGTCTGCGCGGTGGCGTCGTGGTGATGATCTTCTTCGCCGGGGCGTACTTCGGGTCGATGACGATCCTGCCCATCTACGTCCAGTCGGTCCGGTCCGATTCGGCCACGACCGCCGGCATGCTGTTCGTCCTCCCCGCGCTCCTGAGCGGCATCACTCTCCAGATCGCCACGCGGGTCGCCGATTCCGTGGACCCGCGGCGGGTTGCGATCTGCGGCATCGTGCTGTCGACGACGGCGATGATCCTGATGGCCACGCTGCTCGACGAGTCGCTGCCCTACCCGGCTGTCGTCGCGATCCTCGCTCTCATGGGGATCGGAGTCGGCGCGACGATGCTGCCCACCATGACGGCCGCCACCCGCGACCTCGAGGGCGCAGACACTCCGGGCGGCACGACCATCCTCACGACCTCGAACCAGTTCGCCGTCGCGCTGGCGTCGGCCGCGATCACGGCCACCATTGCGGCCCTGATGAATTCGCGCAGCGCGGCGGTCGACGGTCGGGGAGTGGCGGGTGCGATGTCATTGAGTCCCGCCGAACGCATCGACGCCGCGCCCGAGTTGGCCTCGGCGATCGCCGACACGTACCTCCTCACGGCAGGTCTCCTCGTGTGTTCCCTCCTCGCGGCCGTGTTCGTGATGCCGGCGCGGCGGACCCTTCGAGACGCTCGCAAGCTCGCTCCTCAGGGGGCGGGGTGATGTGCGCGAGCTTGCTGCTCAGGGGGCGGGGTGATGTGCTTGCACGCTCGCCCCTCAGGGGACGGGGTGAGGTGCTCGGAAGCTCGCTCCTCAGGAAACGGATGGGCGACTCACCGCTCGTCAGTCCGGCCTCAGGCGATGAAGAGTATCCATCCGTAGACGAGCAGTCCGAAGACGAAGACCCCGAGGTAGGCCCAGCCGACCCAGATGGCGGCGGTGGCGAACGGGAGGCCCACCTCGCGACGCTGCCGGATCTGGGTGCGCGCACGGTATCCGAGGACCAGTCCCACGATGAAAGTGATCCCGAGGATCGACAACGCCAAGGCCCACAACGCCATCCGATTGACGCGCGGACCGGCACCGGACTGGGGAGCCACGCTGTCCTCCGAACTTCTGGCGGGTTCGACTGCTGAGTAGGCCTGGGTCGCCGGGGAGGCGGGGCCCGAGGTCTCGGTGTCCGGGCGGTCGGCGGCAGGTGCGCCGGCCGTGCCGGGACCGTCCACGACGCGGGTATTAGGGGACGGATCGCCGGACAGACCGACTGCCAGTCCGCCCGCACCCACCACCTGTGTCGCGTGATCGTCCCGGTCGGAATCCCGACCGGAGGAGTCCGGTCGTCCGCCCGGCGCTGGACCCGGCCGGGGCCCGGCGAAGGGTGGACGGGAGGAGCCATCTGTGGGCCTATTGCCTTGCGGCGGAGTGCCTTTGGCGAACGGCGCCCCTCCCGGGCCCGGCCGTTGACCGGGCGGGGGCCGGCGTCCGGGCGGACCCGATGGCATCGGCGGTCGCGGACCCGGGCCGGGCGGATTTCCGCCTGGGCGCTGCACGGTGGGGTTGGCGCCCGCTATCGGGGCCGGCGCGGGCCCGGGGCCATTCGGCCGCGGACGCGGCGCACCGGGCGGGTGCGGTCCCCCGGAGGGACCAGACGTCCCGAACGAGTCACCGCGCGGCGGGGCCGGTCGCCGGCCCGGCGGGGGCCCGGGTCTGGTGGGCGGTCGACCCCCCGGCGGCGGCGCGGAGTCACCGCGGGGCGCCGGCCGGCCGTCGGAACGGTCGGGGGCGTCGGCTCCCTGCGACGAGGTCGGCGAGCCCGCAGGTCGTGCGGGGGACCGTTCCCACGGCGCCGGGTTGCTCGCCGGTGCGGAGCTCTCGGGCGCCGACCAGGACTCGCGGGTCCGATCGGCTGCGCCGCCGGACCCCGGCGGCGGGTTCGGGGAGCGCTCGTCGTCTGAGGTCACGAGACCAAATTACCCGTGCGTGGCGAGCGGCCCGGTGTCGCGTCGGCCGCGGCGGGTCACGAAGCCTGCGTCTCGGTGCTCTCGGCGAGCGCCTCGCGGACCTCCTCGATCCGCGGGACGGTCGGGGACACCGGGGCCACCACGCGTCGGGCGCGACGCAGCGAGCCGACGACGACGGCGGCGGTGACGGACGCGGCGACCACACCCAGCGCGGTCAAGAGGTAGTTCTTGGACATGGGCTCAAGAGTGCCAGCCGGTGTGCGCCGCTGCCACCCCGCCCGGTGCATCTGCGCACCTCGGGGCCGTGTCCCGACCAGCGGATCCGGGTGAGTGGTTGGATGGAGGGATGACTACACCGAAAAGCTCCGCAGTCATCCACACCAATCGCGGCGACATCAAGGTCGACCTGTTCCCGAACCATGCACCCAAGACGGTCGAGAACTTCGTCGGGCTGGCCGACGGCAGCAAGGAATACAGCAAGCCCAACGCGTCCGGCGGCAACTCCGGCCCGTTCTTCGACGGCTCGGTCTTCCACCGCGTCATCTCCGGTTTCATGATCCAGGGCGGCGACCCGACCGGAACCGGCATGGGCGGCCCCGGCTACCAGTTCGGCGACGAGTTCCACCCGGAGCTGCAGTTCGACCGTCCGTACCTGCTCGCGATGGCCAATGCCGGCCCAGGTACCAACGGCTCGCAGTTCTTCATCACCGTCGGCCCGACCCCGCACCTCAACCGTCGCCACACCATCTTCGGTGAGGTCACCGATCCGGCTTCGCAGCAGGTCGTCGACGCGATCGCCACGACGTCGACCGACCGCAGCGACCGCCCGCTCGACGAGGTCGTCATCGAGAAGATCGAGGTCAACTGACCTCTCCGGAGCACACCGCCCCGCAGCGGGCGGTGTGTTACCGGCATCCCGACCGTCCCACCGGCTTGTCCTGCAGCCGGTGCGGACGGCCGGCGTGTCCTGAGTGCCTGCGTCCGGCATCGGTCGGTCAGCACTGTCTCGAATGCCTCCGCAACGACGGCGTGCAACGGTCGCCGTCGCTCGGCGGCCCACGCCGCGGTGTCCCCGTGATGGCGCGCACCCGCACGGCCCCGACGCAGCCCTACGCCACCTACGCGATGATCGCGGTCAACCTGCTGATCTTTGCCCTGTGTGTACTCCAGGCCGGCGTGGGCGATCCCGGCGGTGCGGCGATCTTCGGCGCCGGCGACCTCCTCAAGAGCGACGTCGCGACCGGCGAGTACTGGCGACTCCTCACCGCGGGCTTCCTGCATTTCAGCGTCATGCACGTGGCCGTGAACATGCTGTCGCTCTACATCCTCGGCCGCGATCTCGAACTCGCCCTCGGTATCGGCCGATACCTGGCCGTCTACCTGATCGCACTGCTCGGCGGCAGCGCTGCCGTCATGCTCTTCGAGGACGACCGCGCCCTGACCGCCGGAGCCTCCGGAGCCATCTACGGACTCATGGGCGCGATGCTCGTGATCATCCTCAAGGCCCGCGTGTCCCCGGTCCCGGTTCTGCTCATCATCGGCTTCAACGTGGTGCTGTCGTTCTCACTGCCGGGCATCTCGGTCCTCGGGCATCTCGGCGGGCTCGCCTTGGGAGCGGCCGCCACCGCGGCGATCGTGTACCTCCCCGACGCCGTGCTGCCCGCGGGTCGTCGGACTCCCCAGGCCGCGAGTCGCGTCGGCTGGATCGCGCTCGCCGCACTGTTCCTCGTGGCGCTGGGGCTGGGCATCGGCGCGGGCGTCGCGTACGACGGGCTCGTCTACATCCGCTGAGCTGCGGCGCGACCTACCCCTCGTCGACGACGAAGCCGGCGTCGCGCAGCGCGTCGACCACGGTCGGCAGGTCGGTCCCGAGGTCCCAGCGGCTGAAGACCACGAGTCGGGTGTCGTCGCGAGGGCCGACGCCGCGGTCGTGCGCGGTCGTGCCGGCTGCGTCGTCGTCGAGAACGTCGATCTCCAACTGTCCGACCCGCCGGCCGACCCGACGGATCGACAGCGTCCGAATCCGTTCGATGCGTTCTGGGGGGTACGTCCGTTGGCCTCGCAAGGTCCCGAGGACCAGAGCGGGGTTCGGACCCGATGTGATGGCCAGTCGGGGACGCACCAGCAGGGTGTAGGCGCCGAGCACGAGAAGGAGAATCCCGGCGACGCCCATCAGGACCATGCCGGCCGGATCGGCAGCGGCGACGACCGCCGCCACCACCAACGCGACGCCGCCGAGGCAGCCGGCCAGACCGGCGCCGACGGGGGTCGCCCACGCATGTGTGTAAGAGACCTCGGAGTTATCCACAGGAGTTACTCACAGTGGGGATGACTTACACACATGTGATTTCCACAGTGTGGATAACTTACACGCGCGTGTTTCAGCAGCTCAGCGCATTCGACACGCGAACGACCGCCGGCGTCTACCGCCAACGCATCGTCATCAACAGGCCCGCCACCATCAGCGAGAAACCGATCAGGAAGTTCCACGAGTTGAGCTCGGCCATCCAGTGCAGGACCTGGCCCTCGCCGCCGTACGCGGTGGGCGTGGCGGCCAGGTAGTAGACGACGAGCCAGGCGAGACCCAGCACCATCAGGCCGAGCATGACGCCTACATAGATGGTGCTCGAAGGGCCGGCCTTGACCTTGACCGGCGTCCGGCTGGCCGGGTTGATGGTGTAATCGGTCTTCTTCCGGACTTTTGACTTCGGCATGACTTCCTCCGTTGTGCGGCACCGCCGGGGCGGTCGTACGCGGGCGGGAGAAGGTGAGCTCGTCCCCGCCACTGGCAAACACTCGAGATCTACGGTATCTCACCAGGTCGCCGACGCCGACCACCCGCTTCGGCGGTAGCCTTTCTCGCGTGAGTCGCATTCTGGTGGTCGACAACTACGACAGCTTCGTCTACAACCTGGTCCAGTACTTGGGCCAGCTGGGCGTCGAGGCCGTCGTGTGGCGCAACGACGACCCGCAACTCTCCCCGGCTGATCCCGACCATCTGAGCGAGGCCGTTGCCGGATTCGACGGCGTCCTCCTCAGCCCCGGTCCCGGCACGCCGCAGCGGGCCGGCGCGACGATGCCGATGGTCCGTGTCGCCGCCGAACGGGAACTGCCGCTGCTGGGTGTGTGCCTGGGACACCAGGCGATCGGTGCGGCGTTCGGCGGCACCGTCGACCGCGCACCCGAACTCCTGCATGGCAAGACCTCACTGGTCTTCCACGATGACGCCGGCGTGCTTGAAGGACTGCCGGATCCGTTCACCGCCACGCGCTATCACTCGCTGACGGTGCTGCCCGAGACGATCCCTGATGAACTCGTCGTCACCGGACGCACCGAGTCGGGCATCGTGATGGCGATGGCCCACCGTGAACTACCCATCCACGGCGTGCAGTTCCACCCGGAGAGCGTCCTGACCCAGGGCGGTCACCGGATGCTCGCCAACTGGCTCAAGACATGTGGGATCGAGATCGACGAGACCCGCGTGGCCGCCCTCGAAGCCGAGATGGCGACCGCGGTCGGCTGACTTCGGTGGCGAGGTCACCGAAGTGGTTTCGACTCGGCTCCTCGACCTCGACGCGCTCCTTCGTCGCTTGCTCGGCCCGGCGGCTCCGCTCGGTGCCGGCTCAACCAGCAGAGACGATCAGTTGGGCAGCAGGCTCGCCTGGCCGACGATGATCGTGATCGAACCGCTCTTGCGGGCCTGGGACCCGGGATTCGGCTCCTGGCCGACGACGCGACCGTCGTCGGGGCTGCCGAGCGGCACGTTGCGGGTCTGCCGCGTCAGCGTCGACCGCTCCCAGCCGGCCCGCTTGAGATCGGCCTGGGCCTCGGCGGGCGTCTTGCCCCGGAGGTTCGGGACGGTGAAGAGGTTGCCCCGCGACACGCTGATCTGCACGGTGCTGCCCTGCTCTGTGGTCGACCCGGGACCCGGTGAGGTGCTGATGACCTCTCCGGCCGGACGCTCGGAGTCGGCCGCGACCACGACGACCATCATCCCGAGCTCTTCCAGCACGGCTCGTGCCTGACTCTCGGACATGCCGACGACATCGCGGACCGTCACCTCGCGCGGGCCGTTGCCCACATTGACGACGACCGCACCGTTGACCGGGACCTCGGCGCCGACGGCCGGTGCCGTCGAGACCACCTTGTCCTTCATCTCGGTCGTCGAATCCACGCGGTCGGTTCGCACGTTGGTGAACCCGAGCACCTTGAGCTGGTCCAGCGCCTCGGCCGGCGTCTTGCCCACGAGATCCGACGGCAATCGAACACGCTGAGGACCCGTCGAGACATAGAGCGCGACCTCGGATCCCTCGGCCGCCATCACGCCCTCACCCGGGGTCGACCGCGTGGCGAGACCGACACCGACGTCGAGGCTCGGTTCCTCCAGCACGCGGACTTCGAAGCCGGCCCGTTCCAGCGAGGCCTGCGCGTCGTCGGAGCTGAGTCCGGAGACCGCCGGCACCGACACCTCCGCCGCCGAGCCCGAACCCCACGGCGACCACAGGAAGAGACCTCCGACGAGCACCACGACGGCGAGCAGCGCGCCGGCCATGAGGAGCCGTGAGCGGCGTCGGGGTGTCTCCTCGGTGTCCTCGTCACGCCGGTGGTTTCCGCCGTTGCCGTTCGAGGTGCGGCCCGCGATCGGCCGACGCGGACCGGTCGTCTCCGTCCGGGTGGGCCGGCGCGGTCCGGTGTCGATGAACTCGGTGCGTTCCTCGTCCGAGAGCAGCATCGGCGCCGACGGTTTGCCACCGGCGAGCACCCGGATCAGATCGGCGCGCAGGTCGGCCGCTGATTGATACCGGTTGTCCTTGTTCTTGCTCATCGCCTTGAGGACGACGGAATCGAGTTCGCGCGGGATCTCCGGCCGGACGTGCGACGGCCACGGGGGATCCTCGTGCACGTGCTGGTGTGCGACCGCCACCGGCGAGTCCCCGGTGAACGGTGGCTCGCCGGTGAGCAGTTCGAAGAGCACGCACCCCATCGAGTAGATGTCGCTGCGCGGATCGACCTTGATGCCACGGGCCTGTTCGGGCGACAGGTACTGCGCCGTACCCATGACCGCGGACGTCTGGGTCATCGTCGACGTCGAGTCGCTCATCGCGCGGGCGATGCCGAAGTCCATGACCTTGACGGCGCCGGACTTGTCGATCATCACGTTCGCCGGCTTCATGTCCCGGTGGACGATCCCGTTGCGGTGCGAGAAGTCCATCGCCGCGGCGACATCGGCCATCCACGTCATCGCCTGCCGTGGCGAGATCGGACCGTTGGCGCGCAACACATCCCGCAGGGTGTCACCGTCGACGTACTCCATCACGATGAACGGCAACGGGCCGTCCTCGGTCTCGGCCTCGCCGGTGTCGAAGACCTGCACGATCGTGGGGTGGTTCAGCTTCGCGGCGTTCTGGGCCTCGCGGCGGAACCGGAGATAGAACGACGGGTCACGGGCGAGGTCGGCACGCAGCACCTTAACCGCGACGTCGCGGTGCAGCAGCAGGTCGCGCGCATAGTGCACCTCGGACATGCCACCGAAACCCAGCGTTTCGCCGAGTTCGTAGCGGTCGGAGAGGTGGTGTGGTGTCGACATCGGCCTCGGTGGTTCGCCCCTCAGGATCTGTGGTCAGAACGGGTCATTCGGAAACTATCGGCTCATACCCACGGCTCGCACTCGGTGACCCATCAGCACAGCGGTGAGAACGGTACGCCGGGGAAACACGGGGTCCCGGTGGCGGCACCGGGGTCCGGCGGCGGCTCGGAGGTGTCGGTCTGCTGACGCGGCGTGGTCGTCTCCGTCGTCGTTTCTTCGCTGGACGTCTCTTCGCTGGTGGTCGTACGGGTCGTGCGTCGAGTCGTGGTCGGCTCGTCGGGCTCCTCCGTCGGTTCCACCGCGGTCGTGGTCTCGACGACCGTCGTCGACGGCGGCGGCGGTGTCGCCGCGTCCCCGTTCCCGCTGTTCACCAGATAGAACCCGATGAGCCCGATGGCACCGACGAGAAGGGCGGCCGCGATGCCGGCCAGGACCTTCTGACCGGTGGTCCAGCTATTGTCCGGCGGCGGTGGCGCCACCGCGGTCCGCGACGTCGGCCGAGGAGTGACCGGCCGCGAGGCCGCACCCGTCTGTGGGGTGGCCCCACGAGCGACCGCGGCGCCGAGCGCGGCGGCCCCCGCTGCGCCTGCCGCGGCACCGGCGATCGCACCCGGTCGCGGCGGACGACGCCCGGCACGCACGGCGGCGACCGCGTCGGCGAACTCACCACCGTTGGCGTAACGCTGCCGCGGATCCTTGGCCATCGTGATCTCGATGAGCTCGCGGACCCCGGACGGCAGGTTCGTCGGCAGGGGTGGCGGTGCCTCCCGGATGTGCTTCATCGCGACGGTGATCGCACCGTCGCCGAGGAACGGACGACGCCCGGTGAGGGCCTCGTAGCCGACGACGCCGAGCGAGTAGACGTCCGACGCCGCGGTCGCCTCGTCGCCGGTCGCCTGCTCCGGAGAGATGTACTGCGCGGTACCCATGACCATCCCGGTCTTGGTGACCGGGGCGGAGTCGACGGCCTTGGCGATGCCGAAGTCGGTGATCTTCACCTGGCCGACGGGGGTGATCAGGATGTTGCCGGGTTTGACGTCGCGGTGGACGAGTCCCTGGCTGTGCGCGGCCTGCAGGGCGCGGCCGGTCTGCTCGAGCATGTCGAGGGTGTTGGTCAGCGACAACCGCCCGAGGCGGGAGATCACCGAGTTCAGGGGCTCACCGTCGACGAGTTCCATCACCAGGTACGCGAGCGGGTCGCCGCCGTTGTAATCCGGGGTCTCGCCGTAGTCGAAGACGTTCGCGATCCCGGGGTTGTTCAGCTTCGCGGTGGTCTGGGCCTCCGCGCGGAACCGCGCGATGAACTCCGGATCGCTGGTGTACTCGGCCTTGAGGACCTTCACCGCGACGCGACGATTCAGGCGCGTGTCGAGCGCCTCCCACACCTGGCCCATGCCGCCCGTGGCGATCAGGCGGATGAGTCGATACCGGTCGCCGATGGTGGTGCCGTTCTGCAGGCTCATCGACTGCCACCTCCCACCAGTGAGTTGATCACTTCTCGTCCGATCGGCGCCGCGACGGTCCCTCCGACCGAGTTCGCGCCGAATTGTCCATTCTCCACCACGACGGCCACCGCGATCTGTGCGTTCGACGACGGTCCGAAGGCGATGTACCACGAGAACGGGGTGTCCGTGCTCGATCCGCTCTCCGCCGTACCGGTCTTCGACGCGATCGACACCGGGCCGCCCGCGCCGGCCGTCGACCGCTCCGACTCGATCATCATCGACGTCAGCTCGGCGGCCTGCTCGGGCGTGATCGGCTTGTTGGCCGTCGTCGGCGGTGTGGTCTGCAGGGTCCGCAGGTCCGCGGCCTGCAACTTGTCGACCAGGTACGGCTGCATGCGCACACCTCCGTTGGCCACCGTCGCGGCGATCATCGCGTTCTGTAGCGGGGTGAGCCGGACGTCACGCTGGCCGATGGACGCCTGCGCGAGGACGTCGAGGGACGGGATCTGCCCGACCGTCGAGTCGACGACGGGCATCGGGATGTCCGGGCCGGGCTGGTCGAGGCCGAACAGGCTCGCGGTCTCGGTGAACTTGGGGATCGCGTCGGACATCTTCTCGGTCACCAGTTCGGCGAAGGCGGTGTTGCACGAGTACTTGAACGCCGTCTCGAGCGACACGGTTCCGCCCGACGACCCGGGGCAGGTCTCGCCGCCGTAGTTCGGGAGGGAGACGTCGGTACCCGGCAACGGGAAGGTCGGAGCTGCGGTGAGGCGGATGCCCGGGGTGATGTTGTCGCGCAGGGCCGCGGCCGAGGTGACGACCTTGAAGGTCGAGCCGGGCGGGTAGAGCTGGCTGATCGCGCGGTTGAGCATCGGCTGCGCGGTGTCGCCGGGCCGGTTCCACGCCTCCCAGCTGCTCTCGCGGACCTCCTGGTCGTGGCTTGCGAGCCGGTTGGGGTCATAGCTCGGCGTCGAGACCATCGCCAGGATCTTGCCGGTGTTCGGCTGCAACGCCACGACGGCCCCGCGGCACGGACCGTCGCACGGCCCGTTGAGCATGGCCTGGTACGCGGCCTGCTGCACCTTGGGGTTGATCGTCGTGACGACGTTGCCGCCGCGCGGGTCGCGCCCGGAGAACATGTCCATGAACCGCTGACCGAAGAGCCGGTCGTCGGAGCCGTTCAGGATGCTGTTCTCGTAGTGCTCGATCTGGCTCGCGAGGTACTGGAACGAGTAGAAACCGGTGACCGGGGCGAACGCCTCGGCGCCCTCCCGCGGGTACTGGCGCAAGAACTTCAGGCGGCTCTCGATCGGCACCGACAACGCGATCACCGTGCCGTCGGCGGTCGTGATCAGGCCGCGCTGCCGGGAGTACTCGTCGAGCAGCACCCGATTGTTGCGGGGGTCGGTCTTGAGGGCGTCGGCCTTGAACACCTGCACGTAGGTGGCGTTGGCGAGCAGGGCGATGATCATCACGATCACCGCCATCGACACATTGCGGATCGGCTTGTTCATCGGCGCTTCACCACCTGCGTCGGCAGTGCCTCGACGGGCTTGGCCGCGGGCCGCTTCTTCCCGGGATCGGGTTCCCGCGCGGCGTTCGAGATCCGGATGAGCAACGCGACCAGGATGTAGTTGGCCAGCAGCGACGATCCGCCGTAGGACAGGAACGGCGTCGTGAGACCCGTCAGCGGGATCAACTTGGTGACGCCGCCGACGACGACGAAGATCTGCATCGCGATGGTGAATGCCAGACCGGTCGCCAGGAGTTTGCCGAAGCTGTCGCGGACGGCGATGCCGGTCCGCAGCCCGCGGTGGATGAAGATCATGTACAGCAGCAGGATCGCGGTGAGGCCGGCCAGGCCGAGTTCCTCGCCGATGGTCGAGATGATGAAGTCGGTGTTGGCGAACGGCACGATGTTGGGCCGGCCAGAACCGAGTCCGGTGCCGAACAGTCCGCCCGTGGCCAGACCGAACAGGCTCTGCCCGATCTGGTAGCCCGAGCCGTCGAAGTCCTCGAAGGGGTTCAGCCACACCGAGACCCGGGTCTGCAGGTGCGAGAAGATCGACCACGCGAAGACCGCGCCGATCGCGAAGAGCCCGATGCCCAGCACCAGCCACTCGACGCGCGAGGTGGCCACGTAGAGCATCGTCAGGATGGTCGCGAAGATCAGCAGCGACGTACCCAGGTCTTTCTGGACCACCATGACGGCGATGGCGATGGCCCAGGCAGCCAGCAGCGGACCGAGGTCACGGGCGCGCGGGAGGTCGACACCGAGCACGTGCGGACCGGCGGTGATGAACAGATCACGCTTGGAGACCAGCACCGCGGCCGCGAAGATGATGATCAGGATCTTGGAGAACTCACTGGGCTGGATCGAGAAGAACGGCGTGATGATCCAGTTCTTCGACCCGTTGATCTCCGAGAACGCGCTGGGCAGGATCGCCGGGATGATCAAGAAGACCAGTCCGCCGAGGCCGAGCGTGTAGGCGTACCGCGAGAGTGTCCGGTGGTCGCGGATGAGGATGAGCACCGCGGAAAACGCCACGATGCCCAGCACTGCCCACAGCAACTGCTGATCGGCGTTGCGGGTCGCCTCGGTGGCGTTCACCGACTCCCCGGTGTTGCCCGTGCCGAGGTCGAGACGATGGATCAGGACCAGGCCGAGACCGTTCAGGACGGCCACGACGGGCAGCATGATCGGATCGGCGTGGGGTGCGTAGCGGCGAACCACCAGATGGGCGACCCCGAACAGTGCGGTGTACGCGGCGACGTACTTGAGGATGTCCCAGGTCAGGTTCTGGCCCTGGGCGGCTTGGACGATGAGCAGCGCCACCGTCACCAGGCCGATGGCGAATCCCAGGAGCAGCAGTTCGGCGTTGCGGCCGGTGCTCGTGGCGGGTTGGCGTGGCGGGGCGTGCGGGGCGGGCGCGGCTTGAGTCATCTCACCTGCTGCCGGCAGCTCGTGACGGCGTCCTGGTCAGGTGCGGGCGTGTCGGCCGGCCCGGCGTTGCCGGTGGACGGTGCCACCGATTCGGTGGCGCCCTGCTGCGGGATGCCCGGTGCCGGCGCCGCGGTCGCGCGGGGCGCCGGCGCGGACGGGTCAGTACTCGGTGTGGACTCCGACGGTGCCGGTGCCGGGGGAGTCGGGGTGGGCGACGACGGCGCGTTGTCACAGCGGAAGGTGAGCTCGTCGGTGACGACGCCCTGGATCTGCTGTTCGCTCCTGTTCCGGATCATCACGTTCTTGACCGACTGGGCGGGCCCGGACACCAGGTCGTCGACATTGAGCGGGAACTCGCAGGTGCTGTCGTAGGAGATGAACGTGTAGGTCGGTTCCTCCTGGTCGAGGTTCTCGACGCAGACCCGCTGGACCGGGTTGCTCATCGACAGGAAGAACACCTTCTCCGGCGAACCCTGGTAGACGAGGACGTCCCCGGTGTCGTCGGCGGCTACGTAGTAGTTGCTGCGCACGATGGCGCGGACGACGAAGATGCCGACGACCAGCGCGGCGATCACGGCCAGCGCGACACCGGCGACGATCCAGCGTCGCCACTTGCTCTTCTGCTTGGCCGGGGGCTCGGCGTCGGTCAGCACCGTCGGGCGTTGCGGCTCGGCAGGCGGCGGGCGCAGTGCGGCGGCACGTCCCGCGGCGGTCGCCGGGTCGGGGGTGTAGATCTCCTCGTTGCCGCCCGCGGCGCCACCGACGATCGGGCGCGAGTCACCGTATTCGGTGTCGACGACGTCGGCGAGGACGACGGTCACGTTGTCGGGGCCGCCGCCACGCAGCGCGAGTTCGATGAGTCGGTCTGCGCACTCCTTGGGGTCAGCGATGGAGCCGAGGGTCTCGGCGATGGTGTCCTCGGTCACGACGTCCGACAGGCCGTCGCTGCAGAGCATGTACCGGTCACCCGCGCGCGCTTCCCGCATGGTGAGGGTCGGCTCGACCTCGGTGCCGGTCAGCGCGCGCATGATCAGCGAACGCTGCGGGTGGGTGTGTGCCTGTTCGGCGGTGATCCGACCTTCGTCGACGAGGGTCTGGACGAACGTGTCGTCGCGGGTGATCTGGGTCAGGGCACCGTCGCGATACATGTAGCCGCGAGAATCGCCGATGTGGCACAACCCGATTCGGCTACCGGCGAAGAGAATCGCGGTGAGCGTGGTGCCCATGCCGTCGAGTTCGGGTGACTCCTGCACCTGCGCGGCGATCGCCTCGTTGCCGGCGCGGGTGGCGCTGTCGAGCTGGGTGAGCAGGTCGCCGCCGGGCTCGTCGTCGTCGAGCGTGCTCAGCGCGCGGATGACCAGTTGGCTGGCGACTTCGCCGGCCGCGTGGCCGCCCATGCCGTCGGCGAGTGCGAGCAGGCGCGGACCCGCGTAGAAGGAGTCCTCGTTGTTGGACCGAACGAGACCGCGGTCGCTGCGCGCGATGTAGCGCAACACAAGTGTCACGGGCGCAACTCGATCACGGTCTTGCCGATGCGGATCGGCGTGTTCAGCGGCACCTTGACCGCGGTTGTCACCTTGGAACGATCGAGGTAGGTGCCGTTGGTGGAGCCGAGGTCTTCGACGTACCAGTCGTCGCCGCGTCGCGAGAGCCGCGCGTGCCGCTCGGAGGCGTAGTCGTCGGTGAGCACGAGCGTCGAGTCGTCCGCGCGTCCGAGCAGGACCGGCTGCTGGCCGAGGCTGATCCGAGTGTTCGCCAGTGCTCCGTGGGTCACGACGAGGTAGCGGGCCGCGCCGCGGACGCCACCACCGCGGCGTCGTTTCTCCGAGCCGCCCGAGTACCGGGGCATACGCAGACCGCCTGCCGACGCGATGTCGGCGCGCAGGGTGCGGATCACGGCGAAGACGAACAACCAGAGCAACAACAGGAACCCGATGCGGGTCAGTTGCAGCACCAAGCCCTGCATGTCGTGTTCACCTCCAGCGCGTTCCGTCTCGGTCGGGTCGTACCCGCGGCAGCAGTCGTCGGACCGCCGATCGAAAGGAGCGGACCCGACTGCATCTTATGGGCAGATCCGCCGAACCCGGTCATTCGGATATGACAGTTCAGTATCAACCGGCCGGAGTGGACTCTGGCCGGTGTCGACCGCCGCGCGCCCGCGGTGGGCGTGCGCTCGGCGTATGCGGGTCTACTGGAACCGAACGGTGATGTCGGAGTGTCCGACGCGGATGCGGTCGCCGTCGGCGAGTTCCCAGGTGTTCACCTGGAGATCGTTGACGGTGGTGCCGTTGGTCGAGTTGAGATCGGTGAGCATGGCGGTCGCGCCGTCCCAGCGGATCTCCACGTGCCGGCGCGAAACGCCGGTGTCGGGAAGACGGAACTGTGCGTCCTGTCCGCGGCCGATCACATTGGATCCCTCGTGCAGCTGGAAGGTGCGGTTGCTGCCGTCCTCGAGGAGGAGGGTGATCGACGACGGGGCGTATCCGGCGGCCGGGCGGCCGGCGCCGTAGCCCTGGTCGTACCCGCCCTGGTAGTCGTACCCGGCGGGCTGCTGACCGTACGCCTGCTGGCCGTAGCCCTGCTGCTCATAGCCCTGCTGGCCGTAACCCTGGTCGTAGGCGGGCTGTTGGCCGTAGCCCTGGTCGTATCCCTGCTGTCCGTAGCCGGGCTGCTGGCCATAGCCCTGGTCGTAGCCGGGTTGTTGGCCGTAGCCCTGCTGGTCGTAGCCCTGCTGCTCGTAGCCTTGCTGTCCGTAGCCGGGCTGCTGGCCATAGGACTGCTGGTCGTAGCCCTGCTGGCTGTAACCCTGCTGTCCGTAGCCGGGCTGCTGGCCGTAACCCTGGTCGTACCCTTGCTGGTCGTAGCCCTGCTGGTCGTATCCCTGGTCGTAGCCGGGCTGCTGACCGTACTGGTCGTAGCCCTGTTGGCCGTAACCCTGGTCGCCCTGCTGTCCCGATCCCTGGCCGTACTGGTCGTACGCGGGATCGGCGCCCCTGCGCTGGTCGTATCCGGGATTCTGAGTCATCTTGGGGGCTCCTTGGTCGGGGGCGTCGGTAGGTGGGGGAACGGGGGCCGGGCGTCCGGCCGGCGGGCCGGGGACCGGTGCACCGTGCGGCTGTTCCGAACGTGCTGTCACCGGGCGGGGCCGCGCGTCCGGGTTGACCGTGCCGCGTGCGCGGAAGATCCCCGTGTGCAAGGACGGCGATTGCTCGAACTCTACGACGACCTTGCCGTAGGTCTGCCACCCGTTGTCCTTGATGAAGTTTTCCAAATGCTTCGAGAAAGTCTTGCGGTTCAGCTCGTATTCCGCAGCGATGTGCTGATGATCGGTGGGACTGAACAGCAGCGTGTAGCTGTTGGCCGCAAGGACCGTACCGTCACCGAGGTTCTCGAGCGACTCCTCGGCTTCTCGCTGTAGCCCGTTCTCGATCTCCTGCGGGGCCACCTGACCACCGAAGACACGGGCAAAACCGTCGTCAACTGCACCTTCGAGCTTGCGTTCCAGTCGTTGCAGAATCCCCACCGAGACCTCCTTTCGCGGCAATAGAGCGTGTCGCCGTGCATCTGGCCTTGTTTGATGATAGCGACATCAACGGCCAACTGTGCCACCAAGGCAACTGGTGCACCGTCTGCAACACCTGTCCCATTGGTGTGTATTCGGCATCTGACGTAACCCGACGTACTGCACAAATGCAACGTCGGAGATCGAGTTTTGTTTCGGACGTGGCGTGCTGCTATCGTCGTCCAGTCGCCGGACACACCCAGTTCGACGACATGCACACCGGAGTTCCGGTGGCCACGGGCGAGTGGCGGAATGGCAGACGCGCTGGCTTCAGGTGCCAGTGTCCTTCGGGACGTGGGGGTTCAAGTCCCCCTTCGCCCACCACGAGCGGTTTAGCTCAGAGCGGTACATCAGGTCAGGTTGCGCAAATGCGGCCTGGCCTCTTGTTATGTCTCGGTCGGTTCTGCAGCTCGTCAGAACCTTTGCTTGTCGGGACATGGGGGTGACGTGTCCCGTGCAGTGCGTATGCGGGCGATGAATATGGACCGACGAACTTCGGAGATCACGACTTCCGAGCTGGTTTCTCGATGTGGGTGTCGATCAAGAACCCGGCAATTGCAAACCCCGCGTTGACCGCGAGCTTCGCGTGCCGGGGTGCGGGACCAACGGAACCTTTACCGCGACCGTGAGCATCGCTGAGGGCATTGCGCATTCCGGCAAGACCACTGACGATTGTGGTAGCACCGTTGAGGATCTGCTTGATGATCTGTTCGGAGTGCTGGTCGGGCGAGACCTCCATCGCTGAGGCCGCAGCTTTGTACAGTTTTGCGAGGTCCCAGGAGTTCTCGTACGCAACAGACCTTTCGTCGCAGATGTGCTTGCAGACACTTTCCAACGTTGTGCGAGTAGCGGTGATCGCGCCGTCGGGGTCAGACGTCACCTTGCCCAGCGCCGCCGTCCACGACTTAGTGACTGCCTGCCAGTCCTCAAGCTTTTCCAAGCCTTGGCTGGCTGCTTTGGCGCCCGGCGTCCCATCGGCCAACAGGAGCGAACGGAGCTTCTCGATCTCCTCGTCTGCAGGCATTCCGTACCTGCTGGCACCGTCGTAGCTGCAGAGCTCGAGCAGAAAGGTCTTCTGCTGCTGCAACGGCATTGACTTGAGGCCAGCCTGGAAGATCTGCCACCGTGACATGGCTCCACCACCCCACCCCTGGTACGGGCCAAGCGCATCCGTGTACTCAGCAAAGAGATCGTGGATCTCTGGACCGCTGAATCCGGTGTCGCGCGCGAACATATCGGTGGCTAGCTTCAGGATGCGGTAGGGCAACCCGTTCGTCTTGGATGACACGTGCCCATTGTTGGCTACGAATCACTGGATCGCGTGAAGCTCCGTCGATTCGGTAGATCGGTGCCGCACTTCCCCCATTCCGTCGGCCGACGCCGATAAGGTTTCTGACCGGGCGGCACGAGGGCAGCCCGTAGGTGAGCCGGAGGAGTACAGCTGTGCGTTTGAGCGCCCACAAGACCGTGAAGTGGACTGTAGCGCCCGCGCCAGACGGGGTTGCTCCTGAGAAGGTCTATTTCGGCCCGGACCCGCACCACCTCGGAGGCTTCCAGGTTGCTGTCGCGCGTGCTGCTTCGGCACCGTCCCGGCAAGTGCTTCGAGAAATTTTCAACGCGCGCAAAGGCAAGACGCAGGTCCAGCTCATCATCGCAATACTTCACGACGAAACCGCTCACTTGTTTGGCCCTGACCCTCAGGCGCAGGCCGTTGAACTCCCGATCGAGCAGGCTCAGCGTCAGCTTCAGTCCGTGCTTGCTGAACCTGACGTGCTGGCCGCGACGGAGCGATACGCAGCCTTCCGGAAGGCGAACGACACTACAGGTGTCGTGGGCTTTACCAATAGTGGTCTGTTTGCGACGCATCACATTACGAGCAATGTCCCGAAGCGATCCGACTGGGAGGCTCTCGGCAAGAGCGCCGAGCCACTGCTCAGCAAGCGGGGTAGGCAGCTTGTCGAGGCTCTTGGGTTCGGCACGGCGCCAGGGCCAAACGGAACGATATTGCTTTCGACCGGTGGCCACCCGCCTCGCGCGGTTGCAGTTCTGCTGGACGACTCCGAGCACTTTGACACCAAGACCCAGCGCTTCCAGCTTTCGCCGGTGGCGTTCGGCCTGGCGGTGGCGTCGAGGCAGGGGGTTCCGTGGCTCCTCGTGCTTCGGAAGGACCAGATCAGGCTCTACCCTGGCCGCGACGGTGTCGGCGTTGGGTCCAAGGGCCAGGCCGACACTTTCTTCGAGATTGACTTGTCGACCATCGGTTCCGAACTTGCTGCCCTGCTTCCCCTGGTGTTCTCCGCGAACGCACTTGTCGTCGAGGGCACTGCGGACGAACTGTTGCGCGACAGTGCCCGTTACGCGACAGAGTTGGGCGCGCGCCTTCGGGAGCGAATTTACGGCGAGATCGTTCCTCCTCTCGCGGTCGAAGTCGCACATCGCCTTGCTAAGAACGCGGGTGTGAAACTCGATGCGGATGGACTCGCGCTTGCCTACCGTGTCACTCTTCACATCCTTTTTCGACTGATCTTCCAGGCATACGCCGAGGACCGTGGCCTTCTGCCGTCTGGCCGCAACGAGGCCTTCGACGCAAACAGCCTCAAGACAAACGCCCGACGATTACTCGACGCGGATACTAGCGACTTCGGAGACTCATCCACCATTTGGTTCGATCTCGTGCAGGTATGGAACGCGATCGATCACGGCAATCCGCAGTGGCAGATCCCGTCATACAATGGCGGACTCTTCTCCATCAATCCCGATCGCTCGCCCGAAGGCGCCCTGATAGCGAAGATTGAGTTGCCGGACACGGTGCTTGGTCCTGCGCTCAAGAGTCTTCTCGTTGATATTAACGAAGACGGGATACTCGGAATCGTCGACTTCCGCTCGCTGAGCGTACGGGAGTTCGGAACAATCTACGAAGGTCTCCTGGAGAGCTCACTTTCGCTCGCCGGAGAGGACCTAACCGTCGACAAGAACGGTACGTGGGTGCCGGCCAAAAAGAGCGATGATCTGTGGGCTCGTAAAGGAGAAGTGTATTTCCATACCGCCTCGGGAGAGAGAAAAGCGACAGGCTCTTACTTCACACCCAAAGTGGTTGTTGACCACCTCATAGAGCGATCGATCGTTCCTGCGTTAGATCAACATCTACAGAGGATTGGGGACCATCTCCTCGGCGGTGATTCCGCGGCTGCGGCGCGAGAATTCTTCGACTTCCGCGTTGCTGACCTCGCTATGGGGTCGGGCCACTTCCTTGTAGCAGCGGTAGACAAAATTGAATCACTAATGCGTACTTTCCTCACCGAGCATTCGGTTCCTGGCGTGACCGAGGAGCTGCACCGGCTCAAGACTATCGCGCGAGATGAGCTTGGTACCGACGACGTGGCGAAGAGTGAGGTCGACGAGGTCGGTCTTCTCCGCAGGCAGGTTGCCCGCCGTTGCGTATACGGACTCGATGTCAACCCAATGGCGGTGGAGCTCGCGCGCCTTGCACTATGGATTCACACCTTCGTGCCCGGCCTTCCGATGAGCAACCTGGACCATGGCCTGGTGAATGCCAACAGCCTCACCGGTATCGGGTCAATCGACGAGGCCGTCGACGCTTTGGTGGGCGTGTCGAATTCGTTTGATAGCACTTATCCAGGCTCTCCAGGTCTTGGGGATGGGCTATTCGAGCCTGCTGACTCGCTGTTCGCGGATCGAACGCCGAGAATCGCGAAACGGGGCGGATATCAAGAGTGGTTGCGGGACGTTCTTACGAACTATCTTGATTCAGCGAAACCCCTACTTGTTGATATGGCGAATGCTTCAGAAGCGAATAAGTCTGAGGTCGAGAAAGCTGGCGAACTCCTCGCACGTGCACGCGAAGCGGCCGAGCCAGCAAGGCGGATTTTTGATGCGGCTATAGCAGTGCGTTTAGGAAAATGGTCGACCAGCATCACGAGGCCGGAACATGTCAGCAGATTGACGGAGGCCAGTGAGCCTGGTCAGGTCGTCCGATCTCTCCACCCGGCGCACATGCCATATCTATTCCCGGAGGTGTTTCTCCGCGAGAGGTCTGGCTTCGATGTGATTCTCGGGAATCCGCCCTGGGATAAGGTGAGACATGAGCCAACATCATTCTGGGCGGTTCGCGACCCTGGCTTGAATGCGCTTCCTGATGTGCAGCGGAAACAGCGTATCGAATACCTTCGAGAGGCTCGACCGGTTGAAGCGGCCGAGGAGCGTGCTGAGGCATCCGCGCGTGAGGAACTCCAGGAATACTTCAAGAAGGCGTTCAGCTGGAGAGGCGGAACCCACTTGGAACTCGCACAACTATTTCTTGAGCGTGCGCTCCGATCTGTATCCATGGTCGGAGAGGTTGCTCTGGTCCTTCCTCGTCAATTCTCGGTGCTTGGGGGCTGGAAAAACCTCCGAAAGAAGCTATTTGATCGGCATGATGTCTTAATAGTCCAAGGACGAAACAGAGGAGAATGGCTCTTCGAGGGTGTTGACGCCAGGTACGCGGTGGTTCTTCTGAATGCTTCGCCGCATCGAGGACTTCCGATTTGTGTCGGGGTTGTCGGATCTGAAGTCGGCCTACGGTTGGTCGGAGGTGACACAGTCCTTATGTTCACCCGTGATGAGCTGGCTTCGATGTCGGATTCCAACGCAATTCCATGGTTTAACAACCCTGGTGATCGCCAGGTGTTTGACAAGATGCGCGACTATCCGAGAATTTCAAACCCGGGTTCATGGGTGCAGGGCGTGCACGATGCACGGTGGGACTTCCGCGGGACTGGTCCGGATCGGGCGCTCGCAACGAGAACCGACGAACCCGGGGCATGGAAAGTTATGATGACTCGGCACGCCGACGCATACGAGTTGCGTCCTGCCCCCGTCAAGCAGTTCATCACCGACTTCATGGGACTCGCTAGCAAGGGCCGCGGTATCGATGTCGAACCCAGCGGACCACCGGTTATCGGCGCAGAGCATCCGCTGGTGCTATTCCGTCACCCAAGCCGCTCAGACGATACGCGAACACTCATTGGAACTGCACTTCCGGATGAGGGATGGATCTACAACAAGGGGTATGTCCACGCATTCGCGCATTCGCCCGGTACCTCGGTGGATGCTCGCTTAGCCGTGCTCGGTCTGCTCAACTCGGTGATCGAGGATTGGTGGGCACGAAGGTTTGTTGACCGACACGTGACCGCGCCAGTCATTAATAACCTTCCTCTACCCAACCTGAGCCCGGACGATGTTACAGCGATAGCTGATCGGGTCGCCTCCCTCCTCGCACGATCGGGATACGTTCGGTTGGCCGGTGGCATCGAAGTCGAAGCGCGCGCGAATAGGTCTCCCTTCGGGAAGGCCACCACAGCGAGTCTCATCGCAGGCATCGATGCCTTGGTGGCCCGCGGCTACGGATTGACCACGGCGGATTTCGCGATCATTCGCGAAGACTTCTCTCCCAATGGCTATCCCGACGACGTGTTCTCGCTCGCCTGCATCGACATCGCCAGATAATCGGGAGAAACCATGACGCAGCTACCTGACTTTGCTACCAACCACGCGGCGAATGACGCGTGGTTGACGGTTGCGGACAAGGTAAACGAGTTGTTCTGTCGCTTGCGCGAGAACAGGGTCACAGCTCCACCCATTGCCATCGCGACTGCCTACGTAAACCCTGCGGGTTACGCGCTTCTCGCCGACGAGTTGGAGGCCGCTCCACGAGTGCGGCTGTTGCTCGGCGCTGAACCGGAGGAGGAGTCGGTTCGGGCGATCACCTCTGGTGACTCCGATCAAGATGCGCGTCGGGACGCGGCAATCGAACACCATCAAGCGTGGCTGAAAGCAGAGCGGGACACCATGGGCTTTGCGCGTGTTCCCAACGCTGAGGCGAAGCGCATGGTCGATTGGCTGAAAAGCGTTGATAGTCTGGGTAACTCGAAGGTTGAGGTGCGTCGCTACTCAGGAGGCTTCCTTCACGGCAAGGCGTATCTGGTTGAGGACAACGCAACGCAAGCGGCGATCGCTGGTTCGTCGAACATGACTTACGCTGGCCTAGCCCGCAATGCCGAGTTGAATCTCGGCACCGGTGGCGGGACTGGCGCAGCGGAGAAGGTGCGTGAGTGGTTCGAGCACTACTGGTCGCAAAGCGACTCGTATGACCTTGCTGAGCTGTATGGCCGCCTGTGGGATCCGCATACGCCGTGGGTGGTCTACCTTCGGATGCTTTGGGAACTGTATGGCGAGCATCTCGATTCTGATGAGAACCCTGAACCCCACACGCGCCTTGAGTTGACGCGCTTTCAGGCGGACGGGGTGGTGCGAATGGAGCGCCTTCTCGATGAGCACGGCGGTGTCCTGGTCGCGGATGAGGTTGGCCTGGGAAAGACGTACCTTGCGGGCGAGGTCATCTACCGAACAGCAAACATCAATCGGCAACGGGTGCTCATCGTCGCGCCGGCTGCACTGAAATCGTCGATGTGGGAACCATTTCTGGAATCCTACGACTTCAGCCGCTGGGTGAAGGTCTACTCCTACGAGGAGGTACGCAACCGTCTCGACGCGGACAGAGGACCGATTGACTCATTCCTCCAGGAAGTCGCGGACTATTCACTCGTCGTCATCGACGAGGCACACAACCTGCGCAACTCCGGTGCGCAGCGTTCAGGTGCTGTGGACCGCGTAATCACGGCGGGTGGGGCGAAGCGTGTTGTACTGCTGACTGCGACTCCGGTCAACAACTCCCTCTCCGACCTCGAAACTCTGGTGAAGTACTTCATCCGCGACGATGCCCGCTTTGCGGCCCTGGGTATCCCGAGCATTCGTGAGTACATTAAGCATGCGCAGGCCATGGACCCCGTAAATCTGACACCCGAGCATCTGTTCGATCTGATGGATCAGGTTGCCGTGCGGCGCACCCGAAAGTTCGTCAAGGAGCATTACGCCAATGAGCTGATCCGGGGCGCGGATGGCAAGCTGACCACTCTGAAGTTCCCGCAGCCCAAGGTTCGCCGGATCGACTACGACCTCAACGATGACGGCTTGGCGCTCATTGACGCGATGGTCTACGCGCTCGACGACCCGACCGATCCACACGCCTCACGCGCGTGGGAAGAACGCAGTCGCGATCCGCAGCGGCTGATGCTCGCACGATACCTCTCCAGCATGTACACGGTCGACCACGACTTGCAGGAATACCAGATCACCAACGCAGGCCTGCTTCGGTCCGGCCTCCTCAAGCGACTCGAATCCAGTCCACAGGCGCTCCACGCCTCTCTCGAAAACATGATCGCCTCCCACGAGAGCTTCCTGGAGGCGCTCGGAAAGGGCTTCGTCCTCAAAGGCGAAGCGCTGAGTGATTGGGTCTCCTCCGACTCCGACGACCTCGACGCCTTCGTGGCCGAATTCGACAACGACGAACAGATCGAATCGGTCGACGGCTACCACCTCACCGAACTTCAGGGTGACGTCGAGTCCGACATCGCTTTGCTCTGTGAGCTGCGAGATCTCGCCCACGTTGTGATCGAAGGTGTCGAGCCCAAGGTTGAGCAACTCATCGGGGAACTGACGACGATTGCGGCCGACGCGCAGCGCGTCGACCCGCGCGGTCTCTCGCATGCTGACCGCCGGAAAGTCATCGTATTCTCGGCCTTCACCGACACGATCATCCCCATCCACGACGCCATCGTGGCAGCAATCGAATCAGCGCCCGCAGGATCTCCGTTGGCCGACTACCGTGCTCGCATCGCCCCGCCAATCATGGGCTCCTACGCCAGAACCCACGAACGCGGAGCAACCGGCGGCGTCGACCAAGGAGGCCGAGCGTCAACCATCGCCGGCTTCGCACCCGCGACGGCCGGACCTCGAAACGCAAAGGGCGAGCCAGCGGCGAAGGACGAGTTCGACATCCTCTTCACCACCGATGTGCTCTCCGAGGGTGTGAACCTGCAACAAGCCGGGCAGATGATCAACTATGACCTGCCATGGAACCCCATGCGAATCGTCCAGCGACACGGTCGTGTCGACCGCATCGGCTCCAAACACGACTACGTCCACTTGGGGCTCTTCTTCCCGGCCGAACGCCTCGACGCCCTGCTGGACCTAGAGGCACGTCTTGAAGCAAAGCTGGCGCTAGCCGATGCGGCGGTCGGGGCAGGGAGCGTACTCCCGGGCCGCGGACCAGGTCACGAAGTGAATCTCACCGACGACCAAGTCGTCGACGAGTTCGAGAAGCTGCTCGACGCCGGTGGATCGAGTGCCTCACTGTCCGGCGAGGAGTACCGTCGGCGACTGTCCAGTGCGTTCAACATGGACCCGCTGCTGAAAGCCGACATCCTCAGTCTCCCCTACGGTTCGGGAAGCGGATTCGTGAACCCAGTGGTGAACGGCAACGGCTACGTCTTCTGTATCAAGATCGGAAAGAGCCCGAAGCCCTGGTTCAGATACGTGCCGGTCGACGACGACTGGTCGCTCCGCCACAACGAAGACGGCCAACCATTGATCTCCCCTGACACCCTCCTTTCCCTCCGCGTCGCCGATCCACAAAACGCCAGCGCTGATCGATGGCTCCCCGACGAGGTCTACGACCACGCATTCGACGCGTGGGAGGTCGCGCGCGACAGCGTCTACAACGTCTGGCAGGAGCTAACCGACCCGAACGCGTTCCAACCCGACCTGCCACTGTCCTTCCGGGATGCATACGCACTCGTGTTCCGGAAAGGTGGATATCTCGGTCGAGATGCTCAGATCGCGCTAGCCAATCGCCTACGCAGCGTCCCCTCCGCCAAAGTATCGCGACAGGTTCGTGGGGCCATCAACCAAGGTCGCACGGACGAGGAACGCATCAAGCTGATCACCGAGGTGCTCGACGAGGCCGGAATCAGCGAACCACCGCCACGCGAACCCCTCCCCGATGTCGAGAAGCACGAGGTCCGCCTCGTGACCTGGCTCGCTGTGAAAGGTACACGGGCACTTGAGGAGACAGCACAGTGACCTTCGATGCACGCCACTCCGTCGATCAGAGTCTGCACCACCTCGCGCAGCGACTCGACCCGATCATCGGCACCAAGTTGGCGCCCAGCCTCAGCGGCCTTCCATGGCCGACAGTCCTGAGTGAGCTCGACAAGATGAAGGGCAAACCACCCAAGTCATACTCGGCGGCGGACCTGCAATCGCAACTCAGAATGATCACCGAACGCCTCGGCAAACTCGGGTTCCCGTTCGACGACTACACACGCGTGGTCACCACACTTGGCAACGAACTGCGGATCGTCAGGAACCGGTGGGCACACCATGATGACCTGACGACATTGGATGCTTGGCGCGCAAACGATTTCGCGGTACGACTCCTAGAGCACTTCGGTGACGATCAGGGTGCCGCCGATGCGCGAAAGCTTCGTGACGAAGCCTTCGACGCCTTGGTGGAGGCGAAAGTCATCGCTCAGCACGTCGCACCTACGCTCCCGCAACCGCACACCGAGGCGCCGGAGCCCGGTGCCGAAGCTGAGCCGGACTCGGACGTCGTCCGCCCAGACCCTTCCGTGTTGACGCGCTCCGATTCCGCGAGCACCCCAACCATCGGCTCCGGACGGTCGGAGTTCGAGCCGTGGACAGTCGTCGTGGTCGGTGATGTCGATGTCCTCGACGCCTTGCCGAAAAAGGTCGCCAAGGAACAGGTCCGTGCTGCCGCAACTGAGATCGCCGAGTTCGAAGGCCCAATACACATCAACCGGCTCGCCCAGCTCACAGCCGCATCCTTTGGAGTCCGACGGCTTTGGCCGGCGCGCGAGAAGAAGCTGATCTACCAGATCAAGCAGACCGGGCTGGTCATCGATGATGACAAGTGTGTCTGGCCAACCGATCTCGATCCAGCGACGTGGACAGAGTTCCGGCCCAACGACAGCACTGTCGCCAGGCCCTTCACCGAGATCAGCCCGGCCGAGGTCGCAAACGCGATGCGGCTCCTGCAAGCCAGCACTCCGGGGATCAGCGACGCGGACCTCGACGCAGCCACCCTCCGAACCTTTGGGCGCAAGCGCAAGACGAAACAGTTTGCTGCGCAACTCGCGCGGGCTCGACATCTCCTTTAATGCGGAATGATGACCAACTCACTCCAGGGTCCCGTCGAGTTCCTGGATCGCGTCCTCCACCGCAGCGGCAACCTCCCGGAGGAATCGGTTCTGATCTGGCGAAGCGCTCACCGTCGGGATAGGCGCACCGCGATCGTAGACATCGGTCGCGATGATTTTGGCCCTTTCGAATGTCGATCCCGGCCCCTTCTGCAGGTAGGCAGTCTGCCAACCCTGCCGAACCTCGTCGCGTAGTCGGCGCTGTGTCAGTTCCACAAGCCGACTTGTGATGGCGTGGGACAGCGAGTCGACGATCGCCTGCCTCTCGTCATCGCTTGGCTCCCCGCCGATCCATCGCTCGGGCTGCTGCAGCATTAGGTAGACCTGCATCTGCAAGAAGTAGCGAAGGTTAGCTACCGGTTTCAAGTTCCCGTACTCGTCGTCCCAGCCCTCGGCGAGGCGACGGCTGAGAGCTTTCACCCGAGTCCAATGCTCCTTGGGTGCGTCGGGATTGAAATCAAGCCCCAGAGTGCCGCGCCATCGTGCATGGAACGTCTTGGCAGCCTCCGTTACCGCCAGCGAGAGATTCATACGGTTAAATACCGGCCGGCTAGGACCAGCTTCAGCGGCTAGTTCCGGGTGCCCGAGTAGCTTTAGCGCAGCATCGAGTTGCGCGATCGAGCGCGAGCCAGCTTTCTTGTTTGCATCTAGCTTGCCCTGAATTCCGCCCACGAAGAAGCTGGCCTGGTCAACTCTGAGCCGCAGGATTCGTTCGGCGGCAGGGCCAAGTTCGTCGCCAATGGACTTGAGCACGTTGTCGACCGACGCCAGGACGTGTTGTTTACGATCGGTGAATCCAGGCAGATTGTCGCCTTTGACCTGGTCGAGATGCGTGAAAATGGTGTGGAGCTTGCCGGCGTTGCCGGACACCGCGATTCCTTTGAGAGCGGCCACTGCAGCGGCCTGCATAGGCTGCGCGGCATTGTCGACGAGGAGAATTGCATCGACCTCCTGTAGTCGAGTGGCAACATGAGTAGACAGGGTCGCGACGGACCTAGGCGTATGTCCGAGTCCCTCGCCGTCGACGAGCACTAGTCGAATAGGCTCGGAGACCCAGTCGGGCTGGAAGGGGCCGGACACTCGAATTCCGTTGACCAGTGGGGTCAGAAGGCTTCCAAATAGAGGCGCATAGTTGCTGGAAAACCGCGTCACCTGGGTGATGAAGGCGGACCGATCTGCGGACTCCCATGTCCACGTGGTTGGCCACCCTTGTCGGCTTCGCGTTACCTTGCCGAGCCTTAAGGCAGCGAAACGCTTTTCGATTTCGTCAATGAGTGAGTCGACAATGAGATGGAACTCTTCGGACTGCCGGAGATCGCTGTCGAGTCGTTCCTCGATCACTTCTTCCAGGACTCGCTCATCTTGTTCAGCTTGGGTCTCAATGGAGCGAAGTTGACCTGCGTAGCGGCCAACGACTGACTTCACTGACGAAATAGCCGCAGCCACAACCTTATTAGTTGTTTCAAGATCGACTGAACCAAAGTCACTGGGGTCGAAGGCGAGCTCATGATCGTCGTCGTCATCATCGTCGAAGTCATCAGCGTCTGCCAGCGGCGCGCCCCGCCCGAGTACGTAGCTGAACCGGTACCGCTGATTAATGTGATCTAGGAGGCGCCTTCTGATCTCGTCGTCGGAGCGCTCTCTGAAGGCAGCGAGCGCCGCTTCGGAGACGTTCTCCGTTAGGTAGTCAATCACTTGGTCGCGGGGAACAAAGGTCACGACGGCCTTGTATGTCTCGTCAGCGGTGGTGATCAATTCGGTGTCGGAAACCGTCGTCTTCGCGGTTGACGTCGATGGAAAGCGTTCATTGTCCGGATCGGTTCCCAGCATTTGTCGGACGACGGTCGTCTTTCCGGCACCAGTGGTGCCCAGCAGTTGTACTGTGCGGTAGCCTTCGTCGCTGCCCGGTATTGGCAGCAACTCGTCACGAAGGTTTGCGTAATCGGTTTCTGCGATCTCCATTCCCTCGTAGAAGATGTCAACCACGCGGGAGTCAAAGCGGCTTATCGCAGTGGCACGGGACGTGATCTCCCAGAGTTCCGGATTGCGAAGCAATTCGTTCAACTGTTCGACAAGCTTAGTTGCCTCCAGCTCGTCGCGGGTGCCCAGGCCGCGCCGAACGCGCCGACCTGTCTTGCCCGTCGCAACATCCAGACGCGCAGGATGTCGGAAGATTACGGACCAGGACTCTCTCCCTTGGGTGCGACTCTTGCTTGCGGTGTAAAACTTCATTCGCCCACCTTGTTGTTCCGGTGATGTTCCGGAACTGAGTATTGGCGATGCCCGACGCGCTGTCAAGCCCTACTTGGAACATCACCGGAACAACAGAGACTCACGGGTGGATGGCGGATTGAGCAGTCAGCGGGGCGGTGAGCGCATGCACACCACTGCGTTTCCATCACGCGCGAGGCGCGGTACGCGCGTTGTTCCGGTGGATGACTATCCACCGGTGAGGTACGGCTGTGGGGCCTGAGTCAGTCCGTTGCGATCGCAGTCGCGATCGGAACTTGCAGTTGGGTCGCGATGGGTGTGTACAGGTCAACTCCCTGTTCGGGTGTCCTGAGCGACAGGATCAACGAGTACCGCACCGGCATGTCGATCCGGTCCTGCCGCTTGTTGTTTTTCCACCAGCCGCCAGCCGGGTAAACAGCGACTGAATTACATTGCGCCAATTCACTTCCCGTGCCATGCCACTCGTCTTGGTGCAGCGATCCGAGGTGGCGTTGACGCTCGCCGAGGAGCCATCTTTCGGAGGTTGTTCCTGAGCCTGCGCGACCGGCTTCTTGAGCTTGAGCGTTGCGGTTGATTCGAGAAACGAACTGCTGGCCGCTCTCCAGCGCTCCCTGCAAGTCGAACCGAAGCGAGTGAGACGGATAGGCGTACCGCTGCCGCCATCCGCGTCGCGATGCTGACGGCTCGATGAAGTACGACAGCGTGATCCGAAGCCGGACCGCCGCTGACCCGAGTTCTTCGAGGGCCTCTGTGGGCCATGGGAGCGTGTGTAGCCGGAAGCGGCGCATTGTGTACTTTCTGCCATCGAATGGCACGAACTGGTCCTGCGCGACGAGCGTAACTGCCCGTCGTGATGAGTTGAGGACGGAGTTTTCTGTTGGGACACCCCACCCGTAGCGACGAAGCTGTTCGAGCCGAGCGGCTTTGGGCTGATTGGCCTGGACGTTGCGGGCCATCGCCGGTGTCCATTCGGCCTCGTGCGCAAGTAAACCGCGGATCGTTTCCGGCCAGTAATCGGGGTATCTCTCCATTGCGAGCGCGGCCAAGCGTGCCGCCTGCGCGGTTGCGGCGCTCGTGGCGTTCGCTGAGGTCAGGGCGATGTCACTTGTGTTCCCGGTCGACCGCAGTGAAAGGCCCGGGAGTCTGGTTTCGAACATCTGGCCACCGTCGGTGAGGACATTGCCACCCTCCATGCAAATGTCCGGCTTGATCGGTGCAGTGCGGTGCCGGAACCGCATCGATGTACGGCTGTGTGGCGACAGGCCACCAGCCTCGCCCAACACTGACCACCCCGCGTACTGCGGATGTTGGGGCAATTCGGTCAGGTTGGTAAAGGCACCAACCGTTAGCGCGTTCCATGCTTGGGCGGGATCTTCGATCGCGGCAAGGTCGGAGTGGTCGGCATAGTCCTTCGCGTAGGAGTCGACGTTGCCCGCAGCTACGACGACAAGGCGCGCAATGGTGGGGTCGGGCTCCGAGATTAGCTGGAATCGATTTCCGTCCCTTGTGGTTTCGGTGCCAACCGCAAGGGCATCGACTGTAGCGGACCACAACGTCGGGTCGCCGGGGTTGTCGGACCTTGTGCTCAGTGTGAGGGCGAAAACGCGCCGGCGTTGAGCGGCAATCTCTGGGAGTGCCACTGCCTGGACCGTGGCGCTCCCGTAGTCCAAGGGATCGATCCGGGCTTCGCCTGGACCGGGTTTCATCCGTACGGACTCGAGGCGATGGCGGAGCTGAACAGGCTCGCTACTCTGCAGCGCCGCGTCTAAGTCATCGCCGTACAGCGCAAGGCCAGCCATCGACGTGCCGTGACCCCGGGGGTCCGTGTCCGCTCCTGAAGCGCCGATTATGGTGTGCAGGTCCTCGGGAGCGAGGGACGATTCGATCAGCACGTGGCTGCGCAGCACACCTGTGTCCAGGTGACACACTGCCGGTGCGCTACCGTCGGCCGTGCTCAAGCGTTCGACCAGGTCCTGGACGTATTCGTCCTGTTCAGCAGCGGGTAGGTCTTCGATCGTCTCGATGAATTCCGGCTTTCGGATCTCCGCCAGCGGCACGACCGTGAATGGCAGTGGTTCGAGTTGGCTCCAAGTGGCCTCGACCCACACTACGAAGCGGTCACGTAACTGGATCGACCGAGGCAGCATTCGAAGCTCGTAGGCACTCACGAACCCTTTGATGGCTTCGAAGTCACCGCCCGAAGTGTCGAGCCAAAGCTCCCACCAGTGCTGCCCGTGCACCGGGGGTTCGCCGTCAGACGTCCACAGATCGGCGAGGATGGCTTTGCGGATTCGTGAGATGTTGGCGACGAGGTCTTGATTTGGCGGCTGCCCAGTCTTGGTGCTGCCACTGAGGTAGTCCTCGAACAGCTTCATGAACGCTGCGCGGTCCTCGTCGGCCACCCACACGGTTGCCCGCTCCGGGGTGTCCTTTGTCGCTGGCCTCACTGAAAGTAGCAGCCAGCGAGGCCTTTTCGGAGTCCTTGTGTGGGTAGTCATCCGGTTGAGAGAGTCAAGCTTCAGCGGGTACGACACATTCTCGCCTTCGAGAACGAGGATCGTTCCTTGCGACTCGAGTTCATCGTCGGAAAGCTCGAAGTCGTCGCGGTCGCTATCGAGTTCATCGAATGCGTCAGTCAGCTCTTGCTTGCGGGCAGCGCCGTGCAAGTCCCGATTTACGCTCCGGCGCTTGAATCCGCCACCCCCACCGCCGGAGTAGCGATCGAAGCTCTCAGCTGTGGTGTATCCCTGAACGTAGAGGTGGTCGAGCGGCTGGTCCTGTTCAGCCAATGGTGGCCGATCGCCGAGCAGTGAGTGCCGCGATGAGATCGTCGCGCTCCACCATCGTCTCGCCTCGCATCAGGACCGATTTGGCCGCAGACTCTGCGGCTTTCACCAAGTCTGCGTGACTAAGTCCCTCTGTGTAGTCGCCGAGCTTCGTTAGACTGCCCTTCTGGACCAGGGAGCCTAGCCTGGCTCGCATCACCGCTGTGGCTTGTCGAGCGTCCGGGAGGGTGTAGTCCAGGACCGCGTCGAAGCGCCGAAAGAGCGCTTTGTCGAGGATGGAGCGGTGGTTTGTGGCCGCGATCACGATCGATTCGGGACTCGAGTTCTCGAGGAATACAAGAAAAGAGTTCAGGATTCGGCGAGCCTCGCCGACGTCGTTTCCCGAGCGGTCGGCGCCTAGCGCGTCGAACTCATCGAACAGGTAGACGCCCCGCTCCGCCGCGACGGAGTCGAATACGATGCGTAGCTTCGCTGCGGTCTCACCCATGAACTTGCTGAGCAGACCATCCAGACGAACGGTGAACATCGGCAGCGACAGCTCAGTGGCAAGGACCGATGCGGTCATCGTCTTCCCGGTTCCTGGCGGACCTACAAGGAGTAAACGATGCGCGGGTGCGAACCCATGTTCAAGCAGGTTCTTTCGCTGACGCTGCTCAGCGAGCAGTTGCTTGATCTGTGCAGTTCGCTCTGGTGGAGCTACCAGCTCACGAAGGTGAACCTGAGGGTGTGACGCCTCGACCAGTTCGGCCAACTCGCCACGAACTCGCGGAAGCGAGGTGACGTTTGAGAGGGGCGCGCGTTCACGGGACGCGTCTACCGCTTCCTTGATGTTGGTGGCAAGGACGTGGTGCCCCTGTCGTGCCTCGCGTGCAGCGATCTGCAGTGCGACTGAGTAGAAGGCTGCGTCGTCGCCTGCCGCGTGATTGCGGACCATCGCGGTGATGTGCTCGCCTAGGCCAGCCATGACGCCTCCTTCCTGGCGGAATCTGCCTGCGTAGATCGTACGGTCTTACACGGTGCGCGATACTGATACCTCGCCGAACCGCTGCTTCGGCAGTGAGCCTGACAATTGGGGTATCCGTCGCGTCGATCGAAGGGCACACCGACATGAAGAGCGCCAGTTGGAGGTGGGCACGATACTTGCTCCCGCTCTAGCTCTCCTCGAGCACAGGTTCTGGTGACTCTCCAAACAGGCGGCGCCAGAGCGCTCCGACCTCGTCGGCGAACTGGATGTCGGCGCGGACCTCGACGTCGCCGTCGACCACGTACAGCACACCTGACGACTGGCCTGCCGGAATGACCCGCGGGAACTGGTCGAGCATCTGCTGCTGAACGTGTTGGATCACCTGAGACATCTGAGGGGAGTTCATCAGGTGGCTGGACATCATGGAGCCGTAGCCACCCAGCTGGCCGAGCTGCGACCTTTGGGAGCCGAATCCGAACCCCGGCGGGAGCCCTGAGTACATCGATTCCGCCTGCTGCCCGATGGCGTCGAGACCTCCGCTCAGACTCTCAGATAGGGCATCGCGCATGAGTTCGCGCAGTGAGATGTTCCCTTTGGCGGGTCGACACCGATAGGGCGCGCGGAGACCATCTTCCTCCACGGCGTACACATCGACGTCGAGGTCGGTGATGGGGCCGGCCGGCTGATGGCCTTCGGAGAGTCTCCGGAAGTTGAAAAGAATGCTGTCAACAGGGTCAACGAGAAGCTGAGAGACCGCGGCGTGTCGTGCAGGGTCAATCCATATGCGCTGCGCAACCGGTGGATGGTCACCCAGGCGAAGACGCTCAAGCTCGACGAATTCTGCGCGGTCGCCAACATCATCGACATCCGAGGTGTCCGGGCCATCGTGACCGGCCCCACGCCCTCGCTCACGCACCTCACGAAGGCCATGAGGGACGCACACCATCGAGACAACTCTCACGAAAACAGCTGAGCACTAACCACTTACACGAATCTGGCGCGCGACGTCAGTCGCTCTGCCGACCCATAATCTCTCGAAAGGCTTCACCATGGCAATACATCCTCGGCACTTCGATCCGGCCTGCGCACCTTCTCCTCAGACGTTCGCCACCGCTCTTGCGATGGCCAAAGGATCGGGAATCGCTGAACTGATCACCGGGTGGAACAGGCAACAACGCAGGCCATCGCAAGGAGGGCGGCGTCGCCTGCCCTACACGATCCTGGGCTGGCAGACCGCGCTGATCGTGCGGGGCCTCTTATCCCAGCCGCCCACGATCACCGGTACCTTCCGCACCCTGCTGGACTTCGATGCCGCGCAGCTTGCTGAGGTCGGTATCGACGACAAGGCCCTCGAACCGATGCGCAGCAACTTCGAGCCGGCCTACAAGAGCTTCGCTGGATGGCTCGACGCCGAACTGGAATGTCTCGACTCCGGACCCGACCAACCAGCAAGCCGCATCAGCGTGCCAGAGGCGCGTGCAATAGAACGCAGGCGAACACCCGACCAGTTGGCTGCCTACCAACTCGCTGGCGAGCGCCGCGCCGAAGTCGTTAACGCTATCGTCAGCGCGTGGATCGATCCCAAGTGTCGGCAGGGAAGTCGAGGTGACCTTGTTGTCGACGGCATGGTCGTCGACCTCGCTGGCCCGTCACCTGACTTCACTCGCCACGAGAAGCGGAAACGAGCAGCCACATACTATGGCGCTTACTACCGGCGCGACTCCCGCCACCGACTCGATTCCGAGGGCAACAAGATCGCGAAAAAGCGCGGCTGGGGCATCGAAGTCACGGCAGTGACATCGGTAGGACCGACCGGCGCCCTACACAGCGTTCCGCCACTATTCACGGGCCTCTCGATCCACAAACCGACTTCTGGGTCGCTGGAAGGTCTTGACGAGGCGGTTCGCTTCCACCGGAAGGCTGGCTTCGATACCCGGGCCAAGGCTGCAAACGCCCGCCGTCCACTACTCGTCGCCGACATGGGATATCTCAAAAAAGGTTCGGGCACATGGCAAATCGCCAATGGATACGCGGCGATCTTCCGCTATCCGGAGAACTGGAAGTCGCTGGTCTTGCCTGCCGTCGACCCGACCGATGCGAACCGGAAGATCGCCCCCGGACCGACGCAAATCGAAGGCAACTTCTACTGTCCGGCCGCGGTCGAACTGTACAACGGTCGGCGCATGATTCGACCCCTGCGCACCATCCTCGACAAGGACGCGTGGGAGGCCCATGACGTGCGTCTCAAGCGGATGATGCCGATGGTGATGGGAGTCAATCGCAGAGCTTACGAAGCCGGGGAGCGTCGGGGCCGACCGACTCGAGGTAGTGACGGCAAGCGGGTGATGGTAAAGAAGTTCACGTGCCCAGCTGCGCTCGGAAACGTCCGATGCGCACGCTGGCTCAACCCGGCGACGGACGGTCGTGACGATCTGCCATTCATTGACCCGGGCCCCGAGGTACCCGTATACCGGTGCTGCCGACAGAAAGCGACCGTCGTCACCCTGACCGACGACCAGGTTCAGCGGCAACAGCACTCCCAGTACGTTCCGGGATCGTGGATGCACGCCATCACCTACGAGGCCTATCGCGCGCTCACCGAGCAGCGGTTCGACCTCGTCCGACGGCGCCCATCCACCGGCTTGGAGCACCTCAAGTACGGGCCCGGCGTGAGCCCGTCGTGTGCATTACCATCGCGGTCGCATTCGCGGTCGTGAACTGGCTTACGATCCAGGGCTTCAAACACCGGGGCATCCCAGACTTCGAGTCCATCGACGAACGGTGGCAGCAACTCGCCGACGACCTAGGGCAGGACCCGGCTACGGAGCCGCCCGCAGCTAGGGGCACGTCAACAACTTCACACCCACGAGGGGTGGTCTCCACCGGAGACCACCCCTCGTGGCGTCTCCACCACGCGGCAATTCTCCGAACATTCCGGCACCTCAACTGCGATGACCTCGTGAGATCAGCGCGGAGCGCCCGAAGAGCCGTAGGTACTTGGGTGTGCGAGCGCCCGTGACCAGTTCTCAGCAAGCTACTCAGCGAGCATGCGATGCGATCGGGTGTCCGTCGTCGACTGCCGAAAATTCTCCGGACGTCAGGGACAAATTCCCCGGACACCCATCGCTGGCTTGGTGGCTGGCCAGCCAGCACGGACTGCACACCACACCACGAGTTATTTCAAAGGTCAGGTTGCGCACAGCGACCTGACCTTTCTCGTTTCCGACGTAGGAAGTTGGGTATCGTCCGGCTGTCCGCTCGTCGTTACGCAGTCTCACAGCCGAGGCGTTGGGCTTACCGGCACAAGCGAGCACATGTCAGAGAGGTGCGCCGTGTCCGACGACCGTGACCGCGACCCCGACGGTCGCGCCCGCCAGGCCCGGCCGCGTGACGAGCTGGGACGGCCGCTGCCGTATGGCGCACAGGGCGTCGAACCGGTGTCCGAAGAACCGTTGCCGCCCGACGAGACGATCGCTTACGCGTGGCAGCTGCTCGAGGAGGGTCGGCCGTTCTCCGCGCATGAGGTGTTCGAGACCCGGTGGAAGTCGTGTCCGCCGGACGAACGTCCGTTGTGGCAGGGACTTGCGCAGCTCTGCGTCGGTCTCACGCACCATCGTCGGGGCAACGCCGTCGGGGCTCGACGCCTCTACGATCGCGCCGCTGCGCACCTGGACGAATACGAGCGGTCGCACGGACCGACCTACGGGATGGATCTCGCGGCGATCCGCGACCGTGCTCTCGCGGAGATCGAATCCGATCCGGCGTGACGCGTCACACCGTCCGGTAGCGCAACAGTGAGACACCCTGTTCGAAGCTCTTGGTCTCCATCAGTTGCAGCGCGGGGATCTCCATCCCGTCCGGGAACAGGCGACGACCCGATCCCTGCACGGTCGGATAGACGAACAGCCGGTATTCGTCGACCAGCCCGGCGCTGATCAGCCTGTGGCACAAGCTGATACTCCCGGTCACGACGATGTCCTTACCGTCGGCCTCCTTCAGCGCGGTCACCTCGTCGACGACGTCACCGGACAGCACCGTCGAGTTCTGCCACTCCGGGTCGGTCATCGTGCTCGACACCACGTACTTGTCCACGGTGTTGAGATAGTCGGTGATCCCGGTGGCGTCGTCGGTCTGGTGCGGCCAGAAGCCGCGGAAGTCCTCGAAGGTCTGCCGGCCGACGAGCAGCGCATCGGCCTCGGCGTCCTGTCGGTGCGATTCGGCCATGAGGTCCGGCGCCTCGACGGTCGGGTCGAACCAGTTGGTCAGCATCTCGATCGAACCGTCGAGTGTCATGTTCTGGGTGATCGCCAGCGTTCGCATGCTTCTCCTGAAGTGTCGTCGCGATGTCCTCCCAGATACCGACCGGCGGGCCGGGCGAATGTTATCGGTCCGGATCGCCGGGAGAAGGTCGGAGGCTGTTCGCGACGATGCGTTCGACGAGCTCGGCGTCGTCGATCCCGGGCGCGGCAAGTCCCAGTGATCCCGTCGAGGACAGCATCGCGATCCCGTGTATCCCGACCCACAGCTCGGCCGCGCGTAACTCGGGATAGACGACAGAGCCGCTCTGCTCGATCAGCGAGACCAGCCAGGTGAACAGCGGCTGCGACGTGGAGCGAAGGTCGGCGCCACCGCCTTCGAGGAGGTCGTGACGAAAGATGAGGGCGAACATCGCAGGTCGACGGCGGGCGAATGCGACGTACGCGAATGCGACGTCGTGAATGCTCGCAGGGGCCTCGGCCGCGCGCATCAGTTCCGACGACAGGTCCTCCAGGCCTTCGCGGGCGATGGCTGCCAGAAGTGAGCGATGCGTCGGGAACCATCGGCGGGGAGCGCCGTGGGACACGCCGGCACGGCGTGCGATCTCGCGTAACCCGACATCCGGTGAACCGGTCTCTTCCAGCAGCTCGACGCCGGCGTGAACCAACGCGTTTCTGGTTTTGACGGACTCCACGTAGACAGTGTCACCCATAGTCGCGTAGACAGTGTCTATGCGACTGCGAACCAAGGCGATGTACGTGGTGTGTCGTTACGTTCTGATCGGCCCGGCCTTGGTCCTGTGGCGGCGACCGCAGATCACCGGCCGTCATCACCTTCCGGCGATCGGGCCGGTCATCCTGGCTGCCAATCACCTCTCGGTGCTCGACTCCTTCTATCTGGCGCTGGCGGCAGGGCGACCGGTGACATTCCTCGCCAAGCGCGAGTACTTCGACCGGCGCGGCCTCATCGGCCGCCTACAGCGCTGGTTCTTTTTCGCTATGGGGCAGATTCCCGTCGACCGGCGTGGGGGCCTGGGTGCGGCAACGGCGCTTCGGCAGGCAGCGACGGTTCTGGATGACGGCGGGGTCTGGGGGATTCACCCCGAAGGCACCAGATCGCCGGATGGTCGGATGTATCGCGGCCGGACCGGGGCCGTTCGGGTAGCGCTGGCCACCGGTGCGCCGCTGGTGCCGGTCGCGATCACCGGGACCGGGCGGACGGATGGCCGATCACGCGGACGACGCAGGGTGACGATCGACATCCTTCCGCCGCTCGACCTCGGGTCCGGGGACCTCACCGAGGGCCGAGTACGCGTCCTCACAGACGAACTGATGGCGACGATCTGTGAGCGGTCCGGACAGAGCTACATCGATGAATACGCGCGGCTGTGGGTCCGCGGCGCAGACCGTCCCGGTGCTGCATGAATCATCGGATCGCCACGCAAGCCCCTACCGAGGCGTCAGATCGACGATGGCCAGCGGGCGCGTCGTCTTCTTCTGGTAGCCGGCGTAGCGACCGCGGTTCACCTCGTCGACGAGGACGAAGCGCCGGGCGTAGTCCGGGTCGTCGGGGTAGGTCGCCCGCGCGGTGACCTGGATGCGGCGTCGACCCACCTGGACCTCGACGTTCGGGTGGGCCTTGAGGTTGGCGAGCCACCCCGGGGGTCGCGGCGATCCGCCGTTCGACGCGACCACCAGGTAGGCCTCGCCATCGCGCGCATAGGTGAGCGCATTGCACCGCGCCTCGCCCGTCCGGCGGCCGATCGTCCGGAGCAGCAGTGTGGGGTTGCCCATGAGCAGTCGGTGGCCGACGAGACCGCCGGAATGCTCGTAGAGCCATTGATGGGTCTGCAGTGCTCGGATGAACAGCGACGTCATGGGTCCACTATCGCCGATGTAAAGCCGAGTGAGTGCTCTACGAAGCGCGTCGGCCTCGACGACCTCCGTCGAGTGCCCGGCCCGGCGGGTTTCGCACCTGCAGCACCTGCAGCACCTGCAGCATCTGCGGCCTGTCGGCCGTCGTGGGCTACGAAGGAACATTCGTGAGCGTCGAAATCTCCGCTCCCCGAGGTGCGAGCGAAGCGAGCCACGAAGGGTTTGGCAACGTGTCGCACCAGGCCCTTCGTGGCTCGTCGCAGCGCTCCTCGCACCTCAGGGACCAGGGGTTATGTGGGTTCTTCGGATGAGGGGTCCAAGGGGCTGTCTCCGCTCGCCACGCGCTGGGCGAAGCCGGCGAGGTGGGTGCGTAACGCCTGAATCCGCTGCTGGCGCACGGTCTCGACGTCATCGGAGGCGAAGATGGCCGACGGCTTCGCGCGGACATTCGTCGAACATTCGAAGTTCGAGCAGATGAGTGTCCCGACGGTGTTGCCCTTGCGGCCCGCCGCTCCGGCGAACTTCGCGCTGAAGAACGCCACCTCGTTCGGCAGCTGTACGTCTTCGCAGAACGAACACAACGGACGGTTGCGAGGCTGTCGGCCGCCCAGTCGCAGCATGATCCCGACGACACCATCGTCGGTCGGGATGACCAGATAGCCGACCATCGGGAGTTTCGGATCGCGCCAGCCGACGAAATCCAACCGCTCCCAATCCAACTCGTCGAAGTCGGGTGGGAGCGTCACGCTCTTGCGTTCGCGCAGCGAGGCGTTGACGAACGATGAACGGATCTGGGAATCGGAAAGGGAATGCATGGATGTGTACACCTCAGGTGTCGGAGGAGAAATGAAGAGAGCACGAGTCGACCGGCGCGGTCCGTGATGGGACGCGCGCCGATCGGGGCGGGCTGCTCAATCGTCGGCGCGCACGACGCCGACGACCTCCTCACGCCCGGAGGGCGACACACTGACAGACACGAGCACCGATGGTGAACCGCCGAACCTTCGCTGTCAACTCGATTACGGCGACCGCGCGCTCACAAGATCCGTCCCCGCCCGAACCAAACGGCTGAGCGGGAACGGATCTCGTGAGCGACGACTATCAGGCAGCGAGGAGGCCCGCGATCCGCACCACCCGCTGCGCCATGTGTTCGAGCGCGGCCTTCGTCGCGTCGTCGAGCTCGTTCTTGTTCTCCGGACCCGTGACATGGGAGACGCCGTACGGGTTGCCGTCGGCGAACTTCAGTCCGTCCGTGTACCCGGGCGGGACGAGGATGCCGCCGAAGTGCATCAGCGATGTGTAGAGAGCGGTGAGGGTAGTCTCTTGCCCGCCGTGGGCGGTGTTGCTGGAGGTGTAGGCGGCGTAGGCCTTGTCGGCGAGCTTGCCCTCGGCCCACAGTCCCCCGAGAGAGTCGATGTATGTCTGGAACGGCGAAGCCGTGCTGCCGAACCGCGTCGGACTCCCGAAGATGACGCCGTCTGCCCAGACGATGTCGTCGCCGGTCGCGGCGGGTAGGTCCTTGGTGGCCTCGTAGTTGGCCGACCAGGCCGGGTTCTCGGCGAACGTCTGCGGGTCCCGGGTTTCGGCAATGTGGCGGACTCGGACCTCGGCACCGGCGGATTCAGCGGCATCCGACAGCACCTGTGCCATCGCAGTGCCGTGTCCGGTGGCCGAGTAGTAGATGATCGCCAGCTTGGTCATGTGTACTCCCGTCTCGGTGATTGGCATGTGCCACCGACGGGTACCCACGAGCCGTGAGTCGACACCCACGCGCATACCGGGTACTCGTCGTGGACGGGATTCGTAGCCCCGTCCCGAACGGATAGTTGCGCGATGCTGTTCATCGGCACCTCCGGCTGGCAGTACCGGGACTGGCGCGGTGCCTTCTATCCCGAGAAGCTCCCGCAACGGTTGTGGTTGGACTACTACGCGCAGCGGTTCCCGACCGCCGAGGTCAACAACACCTTCTACCGGTTGCCCGAGCGGAAGGCGTTCGAGCGCTGGGCCGAGACGGTCCCCGCCGACTTCCGGATGGCCGCGAAGATGAGTCGCTATCTGGGGCACATCAAACGGCTCAACGAGCCGGCCGAACCGGTCCAGCGGTTCCTCGATCGGTCGGCCGGGCTCGACGGCCGGCTGGGACCGGTGCTCCTCGGAGTTGCCGCCCACTCTCCGCGCCATCCCCGACGCCCTCGACGAGACGCTCGCGAGGTTTCCGACGTCGGTGCAGGTCGCCGTCGAACCCCGGCGCGAGTCCTGGTGGTGCGACGAGACAAGGACGGTCCTCGAGCGGCACAACGCGGCGCTGTGCTGGGCCGACCGGAAGAACCGAATCCTCAACCCTCTTTGGCGCACAGCCGATTTCGGATACCTGCGCCTTCACGACGGGACGTCTCGACGACCGATGAGCTATGGAACCCGGGCGATCGACAGTTGGTTACGCCGTCTGTCGGAGTCCTTCGACGATTCGTGTGACGTCTACGTCTACTTCAACAACGACCCGGGATGCGCCGCGATCGACAACGCCGCCATCATGATCCGCCGCGCGCGACGCATGGGCACGACGGTGAAGACCGTCGGAGACTGACCCCATTGGCGGTCCGTCATTCGACGGAATCGGAGCGTCGGCCCGGTGGCGCCGCCCGCCGGTCTCGGTACGGTACGTGCATGTCGATCATCCTGATGCTCGCCGTCCTGCTCGTGCTGCTGGCGGTTCTCGGTGCCGGGATCGTCGGCATCGTCGTACTGGTGTCCCGTAAGTCGAAGAACTCGGCTGTCGACGCCGGACGGAATGGGATGGGTGGCTGGTACCCGGACCCGCAGTATCCGGACGTGGACCGGTACCACGACGGCCACGCCTGGACCGCTCACACGCGGCCCGCATCGGCGCAGACTAGTAGCCGGCCGGCTCACCTCGCGTGACCGGCGTCACCTCATTTAATTGGCATCTAAGGTGCCAATTTGTGTTCTACTTACGACATGCAACTGACGCGCTTCACCGACATCGGCCTCCGGGTCGTGATGCGGCTGGCCGTCTCGGGTCAACATGACTCTGTTGCAACAGCTCTCACCACCAAGGATCTCGCCCGCGAACTCGCGGTCCCATACACACACGTCGCCAAGGTCGTCGGAAGGCTGTCGGAACTCGGCGTCGTACACGCTCGGCGCGGTCGAACCGGCGGGCTGACGATCACCGAACTCGGCCGCGATGCCCGCGTCGGGTGGCTCGCCCGTTCGCTCGAAGGTGACGGCGAGGTCGTGGAATGCGAAGGCGCACAGCCCTGCCCGTTGCGCCACGCCTGCCGGCTCCGGGGGTCCCTCGCCCGAGCGGTCGCCGCATTCTATGAGAGTCTCGACTCCGAGACGGTCGCCGATCTCGCCCGCGAGCCGACGACCGCGGTGTTGCTGTCGCTGTCGTCCCGGCCGCCGCGGGACGGACCGGTATCCGAAGCTGCCGCACCCACAGCGACCTGACGCTGTAACCGCCTGCTGCGGTGGTGGTTTCGACAAGCTCAACCAGCGGGGGCGGCGCTCAACCAGCGGGGGCGGCGCTCAACCAGCGGGGGCGGCGCTCGACCCGTCACACATTCTTCCTGCGCACCAACCCGATGAGCAGATGAACAAAGGAGTTCTCATGCTGTCTGACACCCAACGCGCGACGATCGCCGCCACGCTTCCCGCCGTCGAAGGGTCGCTTGCGGAGATCACCCCGCGCTTCTATCGCGGACTGTTCGCCGCGCATCCCGATCTGCTCGACAATCTCTTCAACCGCACGCACCAGAAGTCGGGTGATCAGCCGCAGGCCCTTGCCGGTTCGATAGCCGCGTTCGCTCGTCTCCAGCTCGAGCCCGACGTCCGTCGCCAGCGTTTCATCCTCGACCGCATCGCACACAAGCATGCCTCACTCGGGGTCACAGCCGATCAGTATGCCGTTGTGCACGAGCATCTTTTCGCTGCGATCGTCGAAGTGCTCGGCGCTGCGGTCACTCCCGACGTCGCGGATGCCTGGGATCAGCTGTACTGGGACATGGCCGACCTGCTCATCGCATCGGAAGCCGAACTGTATGCCGCCGCCGACGTCGGTCCCGGGCAGGTCTGGCGTGAGGTCCGGGTCACCGACCGCGTGCAGGTCTCTCCCGACACGATCGCGCTGACCGTCGATGCAGTCGACGGTGATCTGCCGAGATTCCGACCTGGACAATACATATCCCTGCAGGTCCCCCTGGCCGACGGCGCCCGGCAGATCCGCCAGTACAGCCTCACGGGCTCGCCGGCGGAGTCGCGATGGCGGTTCAGTGTCAAACTCGCCGGCGAGGTGTCGGCGCATTTGCACGAGCACGTCTTCGAAGGTGACCTCCTCGATGTCAGCACGCCCTTCGGTGACCTGGTGCTGCCCGACGACGACGCTCCGCTCCTGCTCGCTTCGGCCGGGATCGGCTGCACACCTGTGATCGGGCTGCTCACCGCCCTGTCGGAGAAGCGCGACACCCGGCCGGTGACCGTCCTCCACGCCGACCGTTCGCGGGATCGTCAGCCGCACCGCGGCATGCTGGCTGCGCTGGTCGACTCGCTCCCGTCGGGCCGGCTGATCCAGTGGTACGAGAGCGCCTCGCCGCACGTCGTCTCGGACGCGATCCGCATCGGACAGATGACCCTCGACAACCTCGACGTCGAGAGGGATGCTCACATCATGCTCTGCGGTCCCACCGGATTCCTGTCGTCGATGCGTGAGGCCTTCGTCGGTCGCGACGTCGACGAGAGCCGGATTCACTACGAGACATTCGGACCGGAACTGCTCCGGACCGGCGCCCGATGAGCACCGCGGGCTCGGTGGTGACCGCGCTGACCTTCTTGTGGCTCGGAATGGTGTTCGCCATCTCGTTCATCGAGGCGCCGCTCAAGTTCCGTGCCCCCGGGGTGACTCTGCCCATCGGTCTCGGCATCGGCCGGTTGGTGTTCCGGGCGCTGAATGCGGCTGAGATCGTCTGGGCGGTCGGCATTCTGATCGCGGTTGTGTGGGGCTCGTGGTCCGGCGCTGCCGTGCCGATCACCGCCGGTGTGGCGATTGCCGCGCTCGCCGTTCAGTTGGTGGCCGTCCGACCGGCACTGACCAAGCGGTCCGACGCAGTGCTCGCCGGACACGACGGACCTCGAAGTCACGCCCACCTCGTCTACGTCGGCTTCGAGGTCCTGAAGGTCGTCGCGCTCGTCTGGCTTGGTACCGCCGTGCTGATCGGTGCTGGCTGATCCCTCCCCAATCCGGAAGAACGACATGACCATTGATCCCTGAGGTGCGAGGAGCGCAAGCGACCCACCCCCTGCTCCCTGAGGTGCGAGGAGCGCAAGCGACCCACCCCCTGCTCCCTGAGGTGCGAGGAGCGATAGCGACGAGCCACGAAGGGCCTGGTGAGACGCCTTGCGAGACCCTTCGTGGCTCGCTTCGCTCGCACCTCAGGGAGCAGACGTTGGCTCGCTTCGCTCGCACCTCAGAATTGTCGTACCCACGGCATAGCGTGTGCACGACTGACACCGGGACGAGGGGACTTCGATGCCGAGCAGGATCGCTGCATTTCAGAACCACGACGCTGCGACGCTCGCCGGTTATCTCGAAGTGTGTGAGGACCAGTGGGAGAACTGGCAGAGCCGAGCAAACGGCGCCCGGTTGGTAGCAGCCGATTCGCGGACCATCCGGTTCTACGACGACGAGGCCGCGTACTGGAGCCACTTCGCGGAGATGCTCCGTTCCGCGATTGCCGAGGTGGAGGCGTCGACTCGACGAGCAGGGCGCCGACGACCGGCGTGACGTACCGGAGCTGACCACGCCGGGGTCCACCCCCGCCAGGCCGCATCCGAAAACCCTTGGCGCAGCGTCGTCTCCGCCTCGCCGATCTGGTAAGTTGGATCACACCCCATCCACGATCGGAAGATGTTGTGACGGAAGCGAATAAGTCGGCCCGGCGACCGGCGTACCAGGTCGTGGCCGACGCGCTTCGCGTACGTATCCTGGCGGGTGAACTGACCCCCGGTACCCGGCTGCCACCCGACACAGAGTTGCGGGCCGAGTTCGGCGTGGGACAGAGCACCGTCCGCGAGGCCATCCGCTCGCTCGCCAGCGAGAACCTGGTCCACACCACGCGCGGGGTCACCGGTGGAACGTTTGTCGCCACCCCCGACATCAGTCAACTGAGCGCTCACCTCGAAGCCGGGGTCACGCTGCTCGCGGCGGCCGAGGGCGTGACTGTCGACCAACTGATGGAGGTCCGGCAGCTCACCGAGGTCCCGGCCGCCGGCGTGGCCGCGTACCGCCACACCGACGCACACCTGGAAGAGTTGCGCGCCACCATCTTCGACGCCTCGGGCGAGATCGGTCCGGAGGTGTATGCGAACAACCAGGAGTTCCACCGCGTGCTGCTCCGGGCCGCGGACAATCCGCTTCTCGACCTGATCACCGTGCCGGTCTTCCGCGTCATCGGCAGTCGATTCAGCCGCGACGCCGCGCCCGAGGACTTCTGGAAGTGCGTCGACGAGGACCACCGCGCCATCCTCGATGCGGTAGAGAAGCGGGACTCCATGACGGCGATGACCCTCATGCGACGCCACCTCGACCACCTGGGTGACGTCTACAAGCAGATGGACCTGCTCAGACGCCAGGGCTGAGCAGGCCCGCCCCGCCCGAGTTCAGCCCACACCGACCCGGACCGGCGGGAGCCGTCGATGCCAGTCCGTCTGCGCCTGGAACTGCTCGGCGAGAGCGAACAGCGTTCCCTCGCCACCCTTCACCGCGGTCAACTGCGCCCCGATCGGCATGCCGGACGGATGGGTACCCACCGGCAGGGCGAGCGTCGGTCCGTCGTGCAGGGACCACGGGTACGTGAGCTGTCCCATCCGACGCGCCTGCGCCACAACGGCGTCGCCGCCGCCGAGGTGTGGGACGTCGCCCGGCATCGCCGGTGTGAGCACCACATCGACCTCGTCGAACAACTCAGCAGTCCCGGCGCGGAACACATCACGCTGTTGCCGAGCAGCGACGACCTGGTCGTGGGAGATGCTGAGGCCGAGCCGAATTCGCTCACGAGTGGCCGGCTGAAAGCGTTCCGGCTCGTCCCGCAAGCGTTCGGCGTGGGTCTTCGCCAGGTCCGAGTAGATGAGGGTGTACACGACGTCCTGCGCCGATTCGCTGTGACGGACCGGTACGTCGACGACGCTGTGGCCCAGTTCGCGAAGCAGTTCCGCGGCAACTCTCACCGCGTCCCGCACCGCCGGATCCACGTCATCGGTGACGAACGGCCACGGCATCGAGATCCGCAGCGGACCGGTCCGCAGCGGAACCGGATCAGCGCCCGCGAGCACCGCGAACGTCTCCCGAACCTGAACGGCCGATCGTGCCAGTGGACCGACGGTGTCGAAATCCGCACTGACCGGGAAGATCCCGGACATGTCGAGTAGTCCGACCGACGGCCGGAGACCGGTCACGCCGCAGCACGCGGCGGGCAGGCGGATGGACCCGCCGGTGTCGGTACCGAGCGCGACGTCGACGACTCCCGCAGCCACCGCGACACCCGACCCGCCGCTCGAACCGCCCGGCACCCGCGACGGGCTCCACGGGTTCACCGCACCACCCGCCGCCGAGTTCTGACTCGTCACCCCGACAGCGAACTCGGCGAGATTCAACGTCGATGTGATCACCCCGCCCGCACGCTTCAGCGCGCCCACACAGGCGGCGTCGGACTCGGCCACCCGGTCGGCGAAATACTCCGACCCACAGGTGGACAGCACTCCGCCGACCTCGATGTTGTCCTTGACGCCGATCCGCACCCCGGACAGCGGACCCGGCGCCGCAGCCGGATCGGAACGCAACTCGTCGGGGACCCAGGAGATGACCGTGTTCAAGCGCTCGGCGACGGAAAGCACGTCGGCAGAACAGCTTTCGGACACGCCGGAAGGGCCGGCAGTGTTGCCGGCCCTTCCGATGTCACTGTTCAGGACGCCACCCGCGACGAACGCAGCTGCTCGGTGGCCGCTGCGTCGACCGTCCAGTCGTCGGTGTTCACGACGACACCGTAGTCCTGGCGTGCCTCTTCGGCGGTGAGGTACTCGTCCCACACGTCCGAGAGGACGGCGAACGGGTCGCGCAGGAACGGCTCGCCGAAGCCGCCGCCCGACGGCATCCGGATCTCGAGACGCTCGCCCTCGCGGATGACCTCCTGGGTCACCTTGGAGAACAGCACCTCTTCTTCTGGAGTGCCGGGGTTGCGGATGAACGATCCGGACGCGCCGTCGCCGCCACCGAGGGCGCCCGCCGGCGGGTCGGTGCGGTTGTCGGCTTCCGAGCCCAGGAAGGTGTCGGTCTGCATGTACCAGGTCCGCACGCTGCCGATGCCGCCGCGCCACTGACCGGGAGCAGGCGCCTCGTCGCGGAGTTCGTACCGTTCCGCGCGCATGGCGTGGTTGAGCTCGAGTTCCTCGATCGGGTTGTTGCGCGTGTTGGCCATCAGGGCGTCGACGGCGTCCATGCCGTCCTTGCCGTTGCGCGCACCGTACGAGCCCTCGTTGATCTCGATGTACACCCAGTACGATTCGCCGTCCTCGGCGAGTCCCGAGTAGGCGATGGCGCACAGAGCCGCCGACGACCCGGCGATCGCACGCTCGGGCAGCACCGGCGCGAGCGCCAGGTTGATCGAGTCGAAGATGCGGTTGACCTGGGAGAAGCGCGCGAAGCACGACGCCGGGAAGTCCGGGTTGAAGATCGTGCCCTCCGGCGCGTAGGCGCGCACCGGACGGAAGCAACCGTCGTTCTGCGGGACGAACTCCTCGGTGAGGTGCTCGTCGAGCAGGATCGTGCGGATCGCGCTGACCGCGACCGGCAGCACCGAACCCTCGAACGGCACGTTGAACGCCGTCGGCACCTGGTCGTTGGAACCGGTGAGGTCGATGAGGACGTCTTCGTCCTCGACCTGCACGCGCACCGCGACCTTCAGCGGCACACCGCGGTTCTTGCCGTCGTCGTCGAGGTAGCCGATCGGTGCTTCGTAGCTCCCGTTGGGGATCTGCCGGATCCGGCTGCGGAGCATCTCTTCCGAGTAGTCCATCCAGCGGTCGGCGGCACTCATGACGGTGTCGAGCCCGTGCTTCTCCAGCAGTTCGACGAACCGCTTCTCACCGATGCGCGAGCAGGCGATCAGCGCCTCGAGGTCACCGCGGTTCTGCTCCGGGGTGCGCACGTTGTCCAGGATGTGCTGGATCAGCATGTCGTTGCGGACGCCGCCGTCGTAGATCTTCATCGAGTCCATCAGCTTGCCCTCGGCCCAGACGTCGACGACGTCCATGCACAGACCGGGGAAGTTGCCGCCGATGTCGGAGACGTGACCGGTGCAGCCGGCGAAGCCGATGTGCTCACCCTCCCAGAAGATCGGGATGATCACGCCGTAGTCGGGGGAGTGCGCGGCACCGTGATACGGGTGGTTGTGCAGGATCACGTCGCCCGGCTTGTAGGTCCCGGCGAGCTTGCGGTTGACGCCGCGGATGTAGGCGGGAATCGAACCACAGTGCATCGGAGTCGAATCCGACTCGCACAGTTCCCGGCCGTTGACGTCGAAGATGCCGGCACCGAGATCCTCGGACTCGCGGATCAGGCTCGAGTACGCCATCCGGTACAGGACCTGGGCCATCTCCTTGGCCATCGAGTTGAGCGCACCACCGATGACGCGCAGCGTGATCGGATCGACCTCGACGGTGTTCCAGGTCCGGTTGGCCTCGGCGGCAAGCGAAACGCCGTCGGTGGGCATCAGAGCTTTCGCCATGTCAGGCGCTCCTCTCGATGATGATGTGGCCCACGGCGTCGACCGTGGCCTTCTGTCCGATGCCGACGATGGTCGTCGAGTCGAACTGCTGGACGATCGCGGGGCCGTCGAAGGTGTTGCCGGCCTTGAAGAGTGCGCGGTCGTAGATGGGGGTGTCGACCCATTCCGGGTCGGCCGAGTCGTTCTTCCAGAACAGCGCCCGGGTGGTGGCCTTGACGGCTCCCGAGGCGTCGGCGCCGCCCTTCTCGATCTCGGCGATGCGGATGTGTTCGACTGCCCCCACCCCGGTCACGCGGATGTTGACCAGCTGGACCGGCTTGTCGTCGAAGCGCTGCGAGTAGGTACGACCGTGGACCTCGTGGAAGGTGGCCGCGGTCTGCTCGACCCATTCGTCGGTGATGTCGCCGGCGGGTGCGGGGACCCGGAGCTCGTAACCCTGTCCGACATAACGACAGTCGACGCTGCGCTCGAGGGTGATCGCGTCCTCGGCGATGCCGTCGGCCCGAAGCTGGGCGACGGCCTGCTCGGACAGCCGGTCCATCTCGCGACGCAGCAGCTCCAGGTCCGGTTCGGCCGACGAGGTCCACACGGTGGTCGGGACCTCGTAGCGGACGTCGGTGGTCAGCAGGCCGACCGCCGAGGTGATCCCCGGGTGCCCGGGCACGATGACGCGCGGGATGCCCAGATGCTCGGCGATCTGCCAGGCGTAGAGCGGCCCGGCGCCACCCTCGGCGACGAGCGAGAACTCGCGGGGGTCATAGCCTTTGCGGACCGAGTGCAGCGAGATGGCCTCGGTCATCGAGTGTGCGAGGATCTGGAAGATGCCCATCGCGGCGTGTTCGAGATCGGCGCCGAGCTTGTCCGCGATGTGGGTCTTGACGGCCTCGGTGGCGAGCTCGGTCTTGACCTCCATGGTGCCGGACAGGAAGCTGTCCTCCCGGAGCCAGCCCATGACCACCATGGCGTCGGTCGAGGTGGGTTCGGTGCCGCCGCGGTTGTAGCAGGCCGGTCCGGGCATCGCGCCCGCACTGCGCGGGCCGACGCGGAACATGCCGCCCTCGTCGATGCTGGCGATCGAGCCGCCGCCGGCGCCGATGGTGTCGACCTCGGCCATCGGGACCATCGCGTGGTAGTCGCCGATGCGGGTGTCGAGCAGGTGCTTCATCCGGAGCTTGCCATCGGGCGCGACGCCGATGTCGGCGGAGGTGCCACCCACGTCGAGGGTGATGACGCTGGGATATCCCGAGGCCTTGCCGATGAAGCAGCCGCCGAGCAGACCCGCGACGACGCCACTGGTCAGCAGCGAGACGGGGACCTCGCTGGCACTGCGGGAGGTGACGAGACCGCCGGCGGAGGTCATGAGGTGGACGTCCTCACCGACCTGCGCGTCTTTGGCCTTGCCTGCCAGGTTCTCGATGTAGCGGGAGGTCTTGGGACCGACGAAGGCGTTGAGGGCCGTGGTGGAGAACCGCTCGTACTCGCGGTACTGCGAGGCGACGTCGCTCGAGAGCGAGACGAACACACCGGGGTACTCCTCGGCGATGATCTCGCGGACCCGCTGCTCGTGCGCCGGGTTGCGGTAGGCGTGCAGGAACGCGACCGCGATGGCCTCGACCCCACGCTCGCGGAGCAGGCCGACCTCGCGGCGAACGGCGTCCTCGTCGAGCGGCGTCAGCACGTTGCCGGCCGCATCCATCCGCTCGGCGACGGTGCGCCGGTTGCGACGGGGCACCAGCTGCCACTTCTGCCACGGCAGATCCTGGTAGTTGGAGTAGTTCAGGGGGCGCTTCTTGCGCGCGATGTGCAGGATGTCCCGGAAGCCGTCGGTGGTGATCATGCCGACGTCACTGCCGTTGTGCTCCAGCACGATGTTGGTGGCCACGGTCGTGCCGTGGAAGAACATCTCGATGTCCGCGACGTCGATGCCCGCGCGTTCGGCGAGCACCCCGATCCCGTCCATCGTGCCGATCGAGGGATCGTGGTTGGTCGACGGCGTCTTGTGCACCGTGACCGTCCCGTCGTCGTCCCACAGGACCAGGTCGGTGAACGTGCCGCCCACATCCACGCCGATTCGCTTCATCGAAACTCGCTTCCTCTGTACATGCCGTCACCCCGACGTCTTCAGCTGTGTCCCCGATGACGGGAGTGATCTGAGCCATAGCTGCGCTCCGGAGCATCATGCAATACATCGGAGGGTTTCGGCAACACCTGCGGCGAAACTCAGGGTATTGCCAGGATGACGAGATCCTTGACGTTCTAAAGATCAGATGTTTATGGTGGTCCGCGTCACGGCTCGTTGTGTGCATTCCACGACGCCGCACCCTGAGGAGGACCATTGACCACCCATCCCGCCACTCTCGGACGCTTCTTCGAGGACTACGTCGTGGGCGACGTCTACCAACACCCGATGGGCCGCACCATCACCGACACCGACAACGCGTGGATCACATGCCTGTCGATGAACACCAACCAGAACCACTTCAACTCCCACCTCGCCGCGACGAATCCCATCACCGACGGCAAGGTCATCGTGAACTCGGGTCTGACCATCGCCCTGGTCCTCGGACTCTCGGTCATCGACATGAGCCAGAACGCGGTCGCGAACCTGCAGTTCACCGACGTCAAACTGGCCCACCCGGTCTACGTCGGCGACACCATCTACGCCGAGAGCATCTGCACCGACCTGCGCCTGTCCCAGTCCCGTCCCTACGCGGGGATCGTGTCGATGGTGACCCGCGGGATCAACCAGGACGGCGAGGTCGTCATCTCCTGGAAGCGTTCGGTGATGGTCGCGACCCGCGAGAGCGGCATCGGACAGAACTACTTCCCCGAGGTCAAGGCCCCGTCCCTGACCGAGCTGACCGGAACCACCGAGGGGAGCGTCGGATGAAGCCGCTCGAGGACGTCCGCATCATCGCCATCGAGCAGTACGGCGCCGGCCCGTTCGGCAGCGTCCACCTCGCCGACCTCGGCGCGGACGTGCTGAAGATCGAGGAGCCGCAGTCCGGCGGCGACGTCGGAAGGTATGTCCCCCCGTACAACTCGGGCGAGGATTCCCTGTTCTTCGAGGCCTTCAATCGCAACAAGCGCAGTCTCTCACTGGATCTCGCGACCCCCGGCGGCCGCAAGGTGTTCGAGGACCTCGTCCGGACCAGCGACGCGGTCTACTCCAATCTGCGCGGCGACGTCCCGGCGAAGATCAAGATCACCTACGACGATCTCAAACACCTCAACCCGGCGATCGTCTGCTGCAGCCTGACCGGCTTCGGCATGACCGGTCCGCGCGCCAAGCAGCCCGGTTACGACTACATCCTGCAGGGCCTGGCCGGCTGGATGGACCTCACCGGCGATCCGGACGGACCGCCCACGAAATCCGGTCTGTCCCTTGTGGATTTCTCCGGCGGATTCGTCGCCGCCCTGAGCCTGATGGCCGGTCTGCACGCCGCGCGCCGCGATGGTGTCGGCGGCGACTGCGACGTCTCGCTGTACGACACCGCGGTCTCCATGCTCACCTACCCGGCCGCATGGCATCTCAATGCCGGTTACCGTCCGGGTCGCACCAAGAACTCGGCGCATCCGTCGCTGGTGCCGTTCCAGGCCTTCGAGGCCACCGACGGTTGGTTCGTCGTCGGCTGCGCCAAGGAGAAGTTCTGGGTGCGCCTCGCCGAGGCCATCGGTCTGGCCGAGCTGCTCGACGATCCGCGGTTCACCGACTTCGCCGCCCGCGGACAGCACAAGGACGAGCTGCTGCCGATCCTGGAGAAGCGATTCGCCGAGTCGACCGTCGACCACTGGGTGTCGCTGCTTACCGACGCGGGGGTTCCCACCGGGCCGATCAACGACGTCGAGCAGGCGCTCACCGAGGAGCACACGCTCGCACGCGGTCTCATCGCCACCACCGAACACGAGGTGTGGGGTGAGGTCCGGCAGGTGACCTCGCCGGTGCGTTTCGGCACGGACAAGACGGAGTATCGTCGGGCACCGCATCGCAACGAGAACTTCGACGAGGTGATGGGTCTGCTGGGCTACAGCGCGGACGACGTCCGTGGTCTCGTCGACGGCGGCGCCTTCGGCGCGGTCGCCCAGACTCCCTCCGGTCAGGCCCCCTCCGGTCAGGCCCCGTCGTGACCGCCCGCCGACTCGCGAGCTGGGCCGCCGGCCTGAGCATCGACGCCATCCCCGAGACCACCCGCCGCGCCGCACTCCGACACCTGCTCGACGGCATCGGCAACGGGATCGGGGCCCGGCGCCTCGACCAGGGCGGACCGGGGTTGACGGTGGCTCGCGCGCTCGGCGGTCCCGCCCAGGCCCACCCGCTCGGAGATGCCGAGGCGATCTCGTCCCCCGCGGCGGCGTTCGCCAACGGCGTGCTGATGCATGCGCTCGACTTCGACGACACGCACGCCGGCGCGCTGGTGCACCCGACGACGGTCGTGGCCCCGGCGGTGCTGGCGGTCGCCGAGGAGGTCGACGCGACCGGCGCCGACACCGTCGTCGCGCTGGTGGCCGGGCTCGAGGTCGCGTGCCGTCTCGGCGCGGCCGCGCCCCACGGATTCCATGCGCGCGGACTGCACGCCACCGCCGTCGTCGGTCCGCTCGCCGGTGCCGTCGCCGCCGGATTGCTGTACGGCGCCGGGACCGATGTGCTCACCAACGCGATCGGCATCGCCGCGTCGTCGTCGGGTGGGCTCCTCGAGTTCCTCGACACCGGCGCGAACACCAAGACCCTGCACCCCGGGAACGCGGGCTTCAGCGGTGTCCTGGCCGCGCGGCTCGCGGTGGCCGGGGCGAGCGGACCCGAGTCGGTGCTCGAAGGCCGCCGCGGTCTGTACCGTGCGCTGGCCGATCGCGAGATAGATCCCGACACCATCGTGGCCGACCTCGGAACCCGCTGGGAGAGTGCCAGTATCGGCATCAAGCCGTACCCGAGCTGCCAGCTGATGCATGCCGCGCTCGACGCGGTCGGCGCCGCACTGGTCACGGCCGGTGAGCAGGGTCGCGAGATCACGCCGGGGAACATCACGAGCATCGCCGTCGACGTCCACCCCGACAGCGTCGAGATCGTCTGCGGCCCGGGCACCGGTACCCGCAGCCCGCGCAGCGCCTACGACGCCAAGTTCGATCTGCCGTGGAGCGTCGCCGCCCTCGTGCACGACGGTGCCGTCACCGTGGACACCTACGCTGTGGACTCGATCGGGCGCCCCGAGGTCGCGACCACCGCGGGACTCGTCGAGGTCACCACCGTGCCCGATGACCGCCCGGCCGCCGACGCCGCCGGCCGGGCGGTCATCACCTTCGCCGACGGCTCCCGGGTCGTCGGCGAGGTGCCGTGCAGCCGTGGCACTTCGGGCCGACCGATGGACGACGCCGCCGTGGCCGCGAAGTTCCGCGGGAACAGCGGTGGCGAAGATGCCTCCGATGACCTCGTCGACGCGGTGTTCGGTCTCCCGAACGCATCGTCGGTCGTACCGATCACCACCCTCGCGACGACCATCGTCGCCGCCGGCTGACGCACACCACGCCCATCTCGCCGTGGGTTTGCCGCCGCGAACCCGTCCGGTCACGCCTGAGAGCAAGGATCACAATGGATTTCAGTTTCAACTCCGAACAGCGCGACTTCCGCGCCGCCCTGCGCCAGCTCGTCGACAAGGAGATCATCCCGGTCGCCAACGAGTGGGAGCGCACCGGCCGGTATCCCACCGAGATCGTCGACCGGTTGCGGGAGATGGGTCTGTTCGGGATCACCACGCCGGAGGAATTCGGCGGACTCGAACTCGACATGGTGTCCTTCACCCTCGTCTACGAGGAGCTCGCACGCGGTTGGATGGGGATCGCCGGAATCCTCGGCAGTCACAACCTGTCCTGCTGGATGATCGCGCGCCACGGCACCGACGAACAGAAGGCACAGTGGCTCCCGCGCCTGGCAAGTGGTGAGTGCCGCACCGGAATCGGCCTCACCGAGCCGGGGGCCGGAACGGATCTACAGGGCATCAAGACGACCGCCACCAAGGACGGCGACGACTACGTCATCCGCGGCACCAAGACCTGGATCACCAACGCGCGCCACGCGAATGTGCTTCCGGTACTGGTGAAGACCGACCCGTCGGCCACTCCGGCGCACAAGGGCATGAGCATCCTGCTGGTGGACACCACCACGCCCGGCTTCGAGGTCCAGCGGGACATGGGCAAGCTCGGCTACAAGGGCACCGAGTCGTGCGAGATCTTCCTCGATGAGGTGCGCGTCCCGCAGTCGACGCTGCTCGGCGGCGTCGAGGGCCGGGGCATGCAGCAGGCGCTGTCGGGCCTCGAGATCGGTCGGTTGAACATCGCCGGCCGTAGCGTCGGCATCGCGCAGGCGTCGTACGACGCCGCGCTCAACTATTCACGTGAGCGGACGGCATTCGGCAAGCCGATCTCGGACTTCCAGGCCATCCAGCTCAAGCTCGCCGACATCGCCACCCAGCTGCAGGCGGCGCGTCTGATGACGTACTGGGCAGCGGCCAAGGCGGATTCGGGTGCCCGCGTCGACGGCGAGGCCGGCATGGCGAAGTACTTCGCGTCGGAGACCGCGATCACCGCGAGCCTCGAGGCGATGCGCATCCACGGCGGATACGGCTACTCGACCGAGTTCAACGTCGAGCGCTACTACCGGGACGCGCCGCTGATGTCGATCGGCGAGGGAACCAACGACATCATGCGCACGGTCATCGCCAAGGCGCTCGTCAACGGCACCGTCACGGTCGGATGACGCAGACGCTGGTCTTCCTGTACGTCCCGGGCGACCGGCCCGAGCGCTTCGACAAGGCGGTCGGGTCGGGGACCGATGCCGTGGTCCTCGACCTGGAGGACGCGGTGCCGTTGTCGGGCAAGGACACCGCACGCATCGCCGTCGGCGCGTGGCTGGAGAATCGCGACCGGGACGGCGTCCCCGTCTGGGTGCGGGTCAACCCCGGAGCCGAACTCCTCGACGACCTCACCATGGCGGTGCGGGCCGGCGCCGACGGCGTCTGGCTGCCCAAGGTCGACGACGCGGCGACGCTCGAGCGGGTGGACACCATGCTGGCCGAGCTCGAGGCCGAGTGGGGACGACCCCGCACACCGGTGTCGCCGCTGATCGAGACCGGGGCCGGACTCTGCAACGCGGCGTCGATCGCGGCCGGACCGCGGGTCGAGTTCGTCCAGATCGGGGAAGTCGATCTCGCCGCCGACCTCGGGGTCACCTCGGTGGTCGGCAATGAACTGCTGTGGGCACGCTCGCAGGTGGTCGCCGCGTCGGCGGCGGCGCGGATCGGTCCACCGCTCGGCGCGGCGTCGCCGGTCATCGACGACCCGGACGGCTTCGCCGACGAGACCCGACGGCTGACCGCCCTCGGGTTCCTCGGGCGCGCCTGCATCCACCCGCGACAGATCGCCCCTGCCCGAGCAGGGATGGCGCCGACCGACGCCGAGGTCGCCTCCGCCCGCGACGTCCTGACCGCCTTCGACGCCGCGGGAGGCGCCGCGGCCACCGACAGTGCGGGCCGTCTGATCGACGAGGCGGTCGCGCGGATCGCCCGGCGAACTCTCGCCCGGCAGTCGACGTAGGATCGACAGCGCCGGGGCGGGGCGACCCACGGTTTCCTGCTCGGTGCCGGACCCGACCCCTCACGCGAACATCGAAACGGAGACGAACATGGTGGACAACATCCTGTGGCAGGCGATCCAGGACAACGAACTGGCACTGGCCGTACTGCAGTACGTGTTCTCGGGCGTCAAGTAGGGGAATCCCGAAACAACCCGCAATCACGTTGCGGCAGCTCGGTCCGAATTGCGGGCCGAACTGCCGCAACAAACATTTTGGGACGTATTTCAGAAATCGATCCGGTGAATTCACCGGCTACTCGGGCGGTGTCTGAATTGTCCGCTAGTGTTTAGCGATGCTCACAGGCACGCGCGGTAATCGATGGCTGGTGCGTCTCTCGGTGACGGCACTTGTGCTGGCGGTGGCCGCAGGTTTGGCGATCGTCGCCCCCGGTCCGTCGCAGGCGGCGCCCGTGGTGAACCCCAAGGCCGGAAAGCTCGTCGCGCAGGCCGACTTCCAGGTCAAACGGGACGGTTTCTCGTTCGAGAACTGGGGACCGAATGATGCGCTGCACACCCGCGGCCTGAGCATCGAGGGCATGCGTGCCGTCTTCGGTGACGAGGTCTGCGCCCGCATCGTGCTCGGGGTGTGTTCGCCGACGACGGTGGCCGAACTCGTGCAGCAGGAATTCAACGAGTCGATGGCGGGCGGGCACTGTTTCGGAATGGCCGCACTCGCCGGACTGTATGCCACCAAGCGTCTGAACCCGTTCCCGTTGGCGATGCCATGGCAGTCCGTCTACAGCATCCGACCGACGGCACCGCTCGACGAACTCATCGCGCGGATGTTCATCACCCAGGGGTTCCCGCCCACCGACCTGGCGCAGTCCGAGGTCACGGTCACCCAGGCACTGTCCCGTCTGCGGTCGGCGTGGGCGCGCAACGACAACTACGTCTTGGCGATCTACACCGACGAGGAACAGAGCGCCGGACACGCCATCAACCCGATCGCGATCCGCGACCTTGGGCAGGGCAAGCGCGGCATCGTCGTGTACGACAACAACTTCCCCGGTGTCGAGAAAATGATCGTCGCCGACCCCGCCGCGAACAGCTGGTACTACTCGACCGCGACCAATCCGTCGGAGCCGACCCTGCTGTTCCAGGGCTCCCCGCTCAACAAGATGATGCTGGTCCCGTTGGCGCCGATCCTGGCACGTCATCAGGATCCGGAGCTGCGCAACGACGAGACGGTCGTGATGGTGTCGGACAACAACGGCGGTGCGCGCGGTGTCGGCGACGTCGACTGGGATGTGCGGGTCACCGATCCCGCCGGTCGTGCGATCCCTGGTGTCGACAAGAAGATCTTGTTCAACAACGACAACTCCGCGACGTTCACAGTGCCCGCGAACCGGAAGTTCCGGATCGTCGTGGACGGGGTGGAAGCGGGTCGGACCGCGGACATCGACGCCACAGTGCTCAGCGCGGGCGGCGTGGTCGCGATGGGTGATCTCGAGGTGCCCGCGGGTGCGGTCGCGGTCATCGACGCCGATCCGGCCCGGCACGGGATGCGGGTGACCTCGTCGGCACCGTCGACCGCGGAGTTCGAAGTCGCGACCGAGAATTCGCTGCGATCACTGTCGACCGAGACCACGCAGTTGGCGATCGGCCCGGGCTCGGCGGTCTCGGTGGGGGCCACCTCTCCGTCGGGAGTGACCGTTCGATCCGAAGGACGGGCACAGCGGCTCCGACTGGAGGTCGAACGAAGCGACACCTTCACCGATCGCGTCGCGGTCAGCCCGACGTCGATCTCGCTGCCCGCGGGCGCGACGGTCACGGTGCCGGTGAATCTGTGGCCCGGGTTCGGACCGCTGCCGGCGACCCTGCGTAGCGGCGCGTCGATCACGCCTGTACCGCTGAGCGTGCGGTGACGGCCACGTCGCGTCGCGTCCGCATCGCACTGGGGGTCGTCGTCGCCGGCGTGTTGGGACTGTCCGCGTGCTCCACGGGAACCACGCCGACCCCGACCCCCAGCAGCAGTGCCACAGCCGCCCCGGTCGAGTACCTCGACGAGGTGACCGTCCACCGGTTCGACTACCCGACGCCGGACGATGGTGACTCCGAACAGAATTGGGCCGAGCTGTACCTGCCCGCGGGTGAGCAACGGGTCGACACGATCCCGCTGGTGGTCCTCATCCACGGCGGTGCCTGGCAGAGCGCCCTCGGGGCCGACGTCTTCGAGCCGCTGGCACGAGACCTGGCCGATCGGGGCATGGCCGTGTACAACATCGAATACCGCCGCGTCGGATCGGGCGGTGGTTGGCCGACGACGTTCCGGGACGTCGCGAGCGCCCTGGACCACGTCGTCGTGGTGGACCGGCAGTTCCCGCAGATCGACACCGACGACGAGCTGGTTGTCGGGCACAGTGCCGGAGCGCAACTCGCGGTCTGGGGCGGCACCCGGCACAAACTGGACGACGACGAGGTCGGTGCGCGGCCGCTGTTTCGCCCGACGCGGGTCGTCTCGCTCGCCGGTCCACTCGACATGACCTATGCGGCCACGCATGGCGACGACCGGATCGTGACCGCCCTCGGCGGCACCCCGGCGCAGGTCCCGCAGCGGTACACGATGGTCGATCCCATCCAGAACATCGATCCCGACACCCCCGTGGTCGCCGTTCACGGAACCGCCGATCGGATGGTCGCGCCGGCCAATTCGCAACGCTACGTCGCCGCCGTCGTGCGTGACGGCGGTGACGCCGAGGCCGTTCTCATCCGTGGCGGCAACCACGGGTCGGTGGTCACCTCGACTGCGCCCGAGTACCCGCGGGTCCTCGACATCATCTCCGGAGCGTCGGCGGCGGATGTGCAGGACGTGGCCTGAGCTGGTCGTCGGCACCGGAACAACAGTGCCTCCGGGCCGGCTCAGAGGGTCACGAGACTCGCTGCGGGCGTGTACTTCTCCCGCTTGATCCGCCGGGGCGGCATGCGTCGTCGCTTGAGGGCCCGGACCCCCGCCTCGACCATCGCGGGCGGGCCGCAGAGGTATGCCGAGTGGTTGCGGCAGGAGTCGAAGTCGGCCATCATCGCGTCACCGACGTAACCGGTACGGCCGCTCCACTCTTCGCGGCTGAGGCAGGGCGTGTACCGGACATTCGGGTGCTCGGTCTCGAGTGCGCGCCAGAAGTCGACGTCGTACAGCTCGGCCTCGGTGCGGACGCCGTGGTAGACGTGGATCTCACGATCGGGGTCGGCGTCGAGTACTGCTCTCGCGATCGACTTCAGCGGCGCGAGACCGGTGCCCCCGGCGAGCAGGATGAGCCCGACGTCGGGTTCGCCCGGCTGATGGCAGAAGTCGCCCCACGGTCCCGTCATGGACACCGCCGCCCCGACCGTCAGGGAATCGAAGATCCACCGGTCGGTGGCGAGACCGTCTGGCTGCCTTCGGACGTGGAACTCGAGAGTGTCGGATTCGCTGGGCGGGTTGGCCATCGAGTACGGCCGGGTCTGGCCGGTGCCCGGGATCGACAACTCGACGTATTGGCCGGCCGTGAACTCGAACGGTTCGTCGAGTGACACCGTGATGGACACGGTGTCATCGGCCACCGCGGTGATCGAACCGACCGTTCCGGCGACATCGCGCAACAGGTGATGGCGCTCGCCGCACTCGGCGGCTGGCGGTTCGACGGCGATGTCGGTGATGGGTGTCGACTGACACGACAGCACGTATCCCTGCTGCTGCTCGGCGTCGGACAGGACACTGTCGGGGGCAGGCGGGGCGGTCACCATGCCGTCGATCACCCGGACCTTGCAGGTGCCGCAGGTGCCCTGGTTGCAGGAGTTGGGAATCCACACCCCCTGGCGCAACAGGGCATCGAGAACTCGCTGTCCGTCACCGCAGGTCACCGAGGTGTTGCCGGCGTCGATTCGGAAGGTCGTCGGGCCGGGCCGGGTCGTCGGGTCGGACACGTCACACCTCCCACACCGTGTGCAGTGACGTCGGCCCGCGGAAACCCCAACCCCAGAACTCGACGTCGCTGCTGTTGTCGCGCTCGAGGTTCGGGATGGACTCGAACAGCTCCTCGAGTCCGATCCGGCACACGTGATTGGCGAAGTAGATTCCTGCGCAGGCGTGGTTGCCGGCACCGAATGCGAGATGCGGCAACGGCGGTCGGGTGATGTCGTAGTCCGACGGTGCCTCGTAGACGGAGTGGTCATGATTGGCCGAACCGTACGACATCAGGACCACTGAGCCCTCCGGTAGGTCGACGCCCGCGACCTCGACGTCCTTCGTACTGATCCGGGCCGTGGCCGACCAGATCGGTGACGTCCACCGCATGCCCTCCGAGATCGCGCGCGGGATCAGGTTCGGCTCGTCGACGACCTGCTCGAATTGGTCCGGCCGGCTGAAGAGGCCGACCAGTGTGGAGGCCATGGCGTGGCCAGGCTCCTGCATCGCTCCGAGGAGGTATACGTACAGCGTCGGGTAGATGTAGTCGCGGTCGCGCGTCTGTCCCTCGGGCATACCGTCGTGCAACCAGTGGGAGATCGCGCTGTCGTCGGGATTCTCGATCCAGTTGTCGATCAGCGGATTGACGATCGACTGGATCTCCAGCTTCGCGGCGTCGGCCTCGGCGAAGCCGTCCGGGTTGGTGAACTCGCCGTTCTCGTCGACTCCCGCGTTGGTGAACGACGCCGACAGTTTGTGGAACCATTCGCGCAACTTGTCCGAACTCACCGACTGAAGGCCGAGAAGGTCGCCGAGCGCGCGCACGCTGACGGGTTCGCAGTACTGGGCGACGAGTTCGGCGCGCCCCACGTCCTCGAAGTCGCTCAGGTACCGGCGGGCGATCGGCCGGACGAGGTCGTCGATCCACCGGTCGACCTCCTGGGGTTGCAGGGCTGGATCGACCATCGACCGTAGGTCGTCGTGGATCGCACCGTTCACCCCGATCACTGCCGGGTGTCCGAAGGTACGGCCGCCGGCCTTGGTGATCACCGCCTCGAAGTCGGGGCTGGTGGCGATCGACCGGCAGATGTCCGCGGTCGTCGCGACATACGACCCGAGAACCGGGACATAGGCGAGCGGCGCCTCGGCGCGAAGCCGTTCGTAGACGGGGTAGGGGTTGCGTTCGAGTTCGGTCATCGTGATGTCGTCGATCCACGACATGGTGCTGGTCATGGGTTCCTCCGCTGTGTTCGTCTCGAGAGCCGGGGGCGGCGGCCGGCAGGTTGTCGGCGACCCGGTGCGAGGTGACATTAGGGACCGCCGACCGGGCGGTCGATACGCTTCGCGCGTCGGCGGCACCGATCGCGCGGCAATGTGATCGCAGTCTCCGAACCGGGTGGCGAGTGTCGTGTGTCACCGGGTTGAATCGAGATGCACGACCCTGCGCGACCGGAGTACGAGGAAGAAGTCCATGCGGAGCACGACATCGACCAGCGACTGGGAGACGGCGCATCGTGCCGTCGAAGAGGTGTACTTCCCGCATGAGCTGACCGCGCTGTCGTCGCCGGATCAGCTGAATCTGAACCTGCAGACCGTCGAGCTGGGACCGGTCACGATCGGCAAGCTCAACTGGGGGACCGATGTCTCCATCTCCTGCGACTATCCGGGCGCCTACGAGATCAACATCCCGGTCCGCGGCGTCCTGGACTCGCGCGCCGGATCGGTGCAGACGACGTCCGAGGAGGGGACGGCCACGGTCTTCACCGCGGACCGCCCGTCGACGATCACCCGGTGGTCGGCGGACTGCGTCGTGGTCGGGGTGAAGTTCGACGCCGAGTACCTCGAACGTGAGGCCGACCGGGTCCGGGCGTCGGCGCTGCGTTCACAGTTGCGGCTGCCGGATCAGCTGGATCTCGCCGGACCCGACCAACAGGCATGGTTCGGGCTCGTGCGTGCATTGTCGGCTCAGGTGCGCGAACCCGCCGACCTCCTGTCGAACCCGCTGGTCGGACCGCAGCTGGCGAGCGCGATCAGCAGCGCGTTCCTCCTCGCTGTCTCTCCGGAAGAGGCGGGTACCGGTCTGCGCCCGCGGATGGTCAAGCGCGTGCTCGACGCGTTGCACGACGATCCCGGACGCGACTGGCGTCTGGCGGACATGGCCGAACTGAGCGGCTCGAGCCTCCGACGACTGCAGGAGGGCTTCGCCGAACACGTCGGTGCGAGTCCGACCCAGACGCTGCGGGACATCCGACTCGACCGGGCTCACCACGACCTCACCGAACCGGACAACACCGACACGGTGGCCGAAGTTGCTGCGCGATGGGGCTTTTCGAGCCCCAGTCGGCTGGCGGCCGCGTACAAGAAGCGCTACGGCATCCCGCCGTCGGAACACCGTCGGCGGTAGCCCTTTGGGACGTCCGGTCGAATCTGAGTCGGACCTTTGCAGTTCAGGCCCCATCGTGTCGTCGATCGGTTAGTTTCCGCACTGCGTGACCTCCGGACGTACCCATCGAAAGGCGCGGCCATGAAACGTCGCCATGCTCTGCTCGCCATCTTCTTCAGTCTTGCGCTGGCGGTGTCCGGGGGAGGGGTCGCGGCGGCCGCACCGAATCCCCTGAGATCGTTGGACTTCGGATCGCTGGGCGGGCCGGAGGCGGGTGGATGTTCCGCACAGTTGTTGTACAACGACGAACTGTTCGGTCCGAAGATTCTGGCGACCGATGCCCCGGTGGGTCCGCAGTTGAGGGGTTACGACCGGCTCGCGGGTCTGAGTCCGAGCGAGTTCCTGCAGACGTATCGGAAAGGGGACAAGTGGGACTATCCGGACCACGACGGATACACGCTGAACCCCGACGGGTCCGCCAAGAAGTCGGTGACCACCCTCAACCCGAACAAGCGGATAGATCGCTATGGTCCCGCCAATGGTCGCTTCCTGGCCCCCGCGGGCACGCACTACAAGAGGCGGGCGCTTCCGCCGGAGAACCTCGTCGACAAAGACAACCCTCAGTTCTGCAACTATCACGTGTACGTGGTCATGCGCCCGGTGAAGGTGTGGATCGGACGTATCGCCAAGGGCTTCGGTCAGCCGGGCGGCGGCATTCAATATCAGATCGACCAGCAGCTCCTCGATCCCGGGTTGATCGAGGACCATCGCGGATGTTTCAACGAGACAAGCGGTTTCGTCAACACCCAGTGGTTGCTGTGTTCGGGTGTGCTCGAGAGCGTCTTCCCCGGATGACGTCGGGCGCCGACGACCAGCTCGACCCCGAGATGCGCAGCCGGATAGCCGATCTCGCGGCGACGATGTCGGCGGAGCCGTCCGATGTGCCTCGCCTGGGTCACATCCCCGACGACGCGACGCCCTCGTGCGTGCGTGACTCGGACGGTGTGTGGCACTTGATCATCCGCGAACGCGGCACGGTGATGTTCGACCGGCAGTCCAGCGATCCAGAGGAGTTTCTGAGCTGGGTTGCGGTGGCGATCGCCGAAGCGGCGTCGTATCGGCTGCACTCGCCCGGCGCGCCCGACTATCTGCGCCGCATATGGGCAGAACAGTATCGGATGCTGACCGCGGCCGACCCGGAGTGGGCCCGTGCGTGGTTGGAGCGGACCCGGACAAGGTTGGTCGACCAGGGAGCCGACGATCGTGAACTGGCGCAACTGCCGGGCCGGCATCCCGGCTGAGACGAGGTTGGGAATCGGCGTCCACCGGTGTGGGCGGCGTAGCGGTGCAGGTTCGCTATCCCGAACTTGAAGACGATCGTAGGACCACCACGGTTGGTCGAGCTATCCTCATGCTCGTTCGACGATGCGGCACAGCCTGTTTCAGGCCGGTTATGTGGAGTCCACTCGAGTCCGAAGAGGGTCAGGGCGCGGGCCAGTTGTGGATCCGCGGCGTCAATGGGGGAGTGGTCGAGAACGCCGGAGTGGGGCTGATGTCGGGGTCGGCGGCGCGTTCATAGAGCGCCCACATGCGCAGCTGGTCGCCGTGTCGGGAGTCGAACTCGATCGCGTCGACCGCTGCATGGCCGTGGTCGGTGAGGGCGTAAATCCAGCGGGAGATGGCCTGGGTGAGCCCGCGGGGCCGGCCGTCCCGCAACGCGGCGGTGTCGAGGTCATCGAGCCCGTAGCGGATCGCGAGCGGCCGAAACACCGTCCGGAGGGTGGCGAGGCTGTCCGGGTCGGCGGGCACCGCGAACCGTCCGGTCAGGGTGCCGTGACCGATCATCCGTAGATCGCACCACGATCGCGGAACGTGGCCGGGCGGCAGCGCGGGGTAGTCCTGCTCGTCTTCCTCGTCGACGACGATGTCGTCGAGCTCGGCGATCAGTTGTGGGCTGGGTCGGGCGAAGGCGAGGACTTCGAGGTAGCAGGCCAGGGGAGTGTCGGCGCAGTACAAGGTGCGCCACACCCCCGTCGGGGTCGTCCCAGCGGCCGGCGAAGCGGTCGTCGGTGGCGTACTCCCATGGTGTCCACTCCCACGGGCTGGGCGCGTATCCGACTCGATATATGGGCGTGGCAGTCCGGATGCTGGTGGTGATCGGGCCGTGCGGGGTGCTGATCGTCGAAGGCTGTGGTTGGTTCATCCCACCGCGGCGAATTGGCGGGCGGCGGCGAGTACTTGCGGTCCGACGTCGGCGAGCTCGCCGTCGCGCAACAGCAATGCCGGCGCCCGGTCGTCGAGGACCGGGTTGAGGCCCTGGAACCAGGCTTGTGCGACGGCGGGGGTGTCGCGTTCGGTGATCAGGCGGGCGGCGCGGTAGGCGATCCGGAGCCGTTCGACGTCCTCGGGGTTGGCGATGGTGCGGGTGCCGTCAGCCCATTGCCGCACCGCCCGGGTCTCGCTCACCCGACCCAGGTAGGCGACCAGCCGCGCGCCGAGCAGATCTCGCAACGCAGCCACCAGTTCGGGCTGCGACATACGAGCCGCCTCGGCGTAGGCAGCTAGTGTTCTGAGTCATTAATTCGTGTGCAGTAGTGGGCGATGGAGTCGAGGATCTGGTCAGCGGTCTTGACCCACACGTAGGGGCGGGGGTTGTCGTTCCAGGTCTCGATCCATGCTCTGATGTCGGCGTTGAGCGCTCTCACGGTGCGGTGGGGGGAGCGTTGGAGCTTCTTGGTGGTCAGTTCGGCGAACCAGCGTTCGACGAGGTTCATCCAGGATGAGCTCGTCGGGGTGAAGTGGACAACGAATCGTGGGTGCGAGGTCAGCCATCGTTTGACCGCGGGCGTCTTGTGGGTAGAGGCGTTGTCCATGACCAGGTGGACGTCGAGCTCGTCGGGCACCTCGGCGTCGATCTTGCGGAGAAACCCGATGAATTCTGTTGCCCGATGCCGTGAGTGAAGCGAACCGATCACTTTTCCCGACGCGATGTCCAACGCCGCGTACAGACTGGAGGTGCCGTTGCGCACATAGTCGTGGCTGGCCCGTTGCGGGGTGCCCGGGAGCATGGGAAAGATCGGCTGGGTGCGATCGAGAGCTTGGATCTGGGTCTTCTCGTCAACGCAAAGCACCAGGGCACGTTCGGGTGGGTTCATATAGAGCCCGACGACATCGCGGACCTTCTCGGTGAACAAGGGATCTCTCGACAGCTTCCACGAATCCTGTTTGTGCGGAGCCAATCCGAACGCCCGCCACACACGCGACACGGTTGACTGTGACATGTCGAGATGCTCGGCCATCGCCCGCGTCGACCAGTGTGTCGCATTCTTCGGAGTGGTCTCGAGAGTCGCGGTGATCAAGTTTTTGATCTGCTCGTCGTCGACGGTGCGAGGTCGCCCAGGCCGGGGTTCGTCGAGCAACCCCTCGCAGCGGTGCTCGACGAACCGGCCTCGCCAGCGCCGCACGGTACTGCGATTGAGGCCGAGTCGTTGTGCCACTTCAGTATTCGAACCGCCATCAGCGGCGGCGAGAACGATTCGTGAGCGCATCGCCAAACCCGAGGCCGTCGTTCGCCGACGCGCCCACCCTTCGAGCTCACGGCGCTCGTCATCAGTCAGAACAATATCCACTGCTCGCGGACCCCGGGTTGCCATTCCCTAGCCTAACAACCGAACGGAAATTAATGACTCAGGACACTAGGTGGGGTTCGCCGCGCTACATTCCAGTGATGACCGCACTTGAGCGCGGTCTTCCCGTTACGGCAACGTCGAACACACTCGTGAGCTGTCGTGGCTGAATCTATTGGCGATGGGCGGTTCGAGGCCGGGCTCGAGCACCTGCACCGCTACGTCGCGGTGTACGGCACCAGCAACGCCCGCCGGCGCGATGTCATTGACGGATTCGCGATCGGCACCTGGGTGCAGAGCCGCAGCGCTGACTACCGCAAGGGCCGGTTGTCGGCCGAGCGGATCGAACGGCTCGAGACCGAGTTCCCGGACTGGCGGTGGACCATCCGGACTAATCAGGGATGCGTCAATGCATCGCGACCGTAAGATGGCGAGCAGCCACCGCTCACGGAAGCGGAGCTTGAGAAACTGTTCCTCGCACTGGCCTAAACAGTCGGCCAACCTAGTACTACCGCGAGTCGTAGCGACTTGAATCGCCCCGGGTTTGCTGGAGGCTCGGTTAGTTGGTTCCAGCGTTTGCGGGGACCGGGTTCTCACGGTAGCTGGTGACGGTTTGGGTCGACCAGTAGGCGCTCTCGTACTCGACGGGTGGGACGTGTCCGATCTCGCCGTGCAGGCGGCGGTGGTTGAACCATTCGACGTACTCAGCGACGGCGATCTCGACCTCGCCCACACCTGCCCAGCCGCCTCGCGGGCGCATCACGGGGTTACGGATGCACTCGGCTTTGAACAGCGAGTTGAACGCCTCAGCCATCGCGTTGTCGTATGAATCCCCTTTGGAGCCAACAGATGTCACCGCTTCGGCTTCGGCCAGTCGTTCGGTGTAGCGGATGGCTCGGTATTGCACTCCGCGGTCGGAGTGGTGGATCAGCCCGGCCACGTCGTGGCCGGCACGCGACCGTGCCCACAATCCCATGTTCAGGGCGTCGAGGGCGAGGTCGGTGTGCATGGTGGTCGAGACCTGCCAGCCGACGACCATCCGCGAGAACACGTCCAGGACGAACGCCGCGTACACCCAGCCCGAGTGGGTGCGGATGTAGGTCAGGTCCGCCACCCACAACGCGTTCGGTGCCGCCGCGGTGAACTGACGGTTGACCCGGTCAGCCGGCCGGGGTGTTTCAGCTCCCTCGCTGCGCGTGGTCTTGCGTGTCTTGAGTCTCGCTATCCCTTGCAGCCCATCGGCTTTCATCAATCGCTCGACGGTGCAGCGGGCAGCACTATGGCCCTGTCTGCGCAATTGGGCATGCACCTTGCGGGCACCGTAGACGCCGAGGTTGTCGGCATGCACCGCGCGGACCTGGGTAAGGAGCTCCCGGTCACGCACCACACGAGGCGCCTCGGTCTTCTGGGGGCTCAGGTGGGCTCGTACCGTGGACGGAGCGATCTGGGCGGACGTATCGCGCAATGCCGCACAGATCGGATCGACTCCGTGTTCATCGCGGTGAGCCGCGACGAACTCCACGATCAGCGCTGTGGGCGGTCGATCTCCGCCGCAAAGAAAGCCGAAGCCTGCTTCAAGATCGTGTTCGCTCGCCGCAGTTCACGGTTCTCCCGCTCCAACGCCGCGATGCGGTCAGCGTCCTCACTCGTGGTGCCCGGGCGGACCCCGCCGTCGATCTCGGCCTGACGAACCCAATTGCGCAACGCCTCGGGATGGACTCCGAGCTGATCGGCGATCCGCTTGATCGCACCTCTCGACGAATCGGGATCTCGTCGCGCTTCACATGCCATCCGGGTGGCCCGGTCCTTGAGTTCCTCACTGTACTTGCGTGGTGCTGCCATGCTCTCCATCCTTCACAGGTTCGAGAGCCTCCGACAGACCCGGGGCGGTTCAACTGTAGCCAGGACGGAAGGAAGAGAGCTGCACATTCGAGGGAGCTCGCCGCCCTCCCCTCCAATCCTGTGAGAACAGTGCTGCCGGTGACCGTTATGGTTCAGCCGCTGTGTACGAGCCTGATGCTGCAGCGCCGCGACTGGTGGGCGGGCAATCCGCTCGGCCTGACCCTCGCGGTCAAGCCGGTCCTTGCGGTGTTGTTTTCCTGTCGCTACTGAACCGGCAGTGGAAGGCCGAGCGTTTGCAGTTCCAGCCCTGTTGACCGTCGCAGCCTGACCGCTGGCGGTGGATCGCCGAACGTGGTCGCGTACCTCGCAGAGTTGGCGGCGCGCAGAACGGAGACGCGTGCGGCGTCAGTCTGACCGCGTGAAGTTGGCGAAGAAGTCATCGATTGTTGATACGTCGGCATAACGTCGAAAGTGAGCAACGTCGACCTTGACGAAAACACCGCTAGAGGTGAAGTACGTTTGCTCATCGAACGATCCGGCGGCCGCGATGTGCAGTAGGCGATCCGACTCGTGGTCAATCCAGGCAGTGAGACGTATGGGAGTGTGCAGCGGGACCGGCCGGCGGTATTCGACGGTCAGGGTGCGGGTCACCGCGGGGGTCCGCGCGATCCACAGGGTGAAACCCATGATGTCGTCGCAGGCGGCCGAGATCGCGCCACCGTGCGCCAACCCGGGCGCGCCGAGGTGTTTCTCGTCGAAGGTGTGATCGGCGTACACCCGCTCGCCGCTCCGGTAGACCTCAAGTTGAAGTCCGTGGGGGTTGCTGCTTCCGCAGCCCATGCACTGGGACGAGTGTGCCGGCAGTCTTGCTTCGGGGGTCATCTCTGATCGTTGTCCTTAACTCAGCCCGCCACCTACGCAACAGGGTGCGGGGGGATCGATGAGGTGTGGGAACCGGTCCCGAACACGGTCTGTGCTCACCACTATAGGTAATACTGCCAGTACCTGATACTGTCCATTACGCACACGCGAATGGAGTGGCGCACACCACGCGCACTAGGGGGGGAGATGGCCATCACCACCGGCACAGGCGTCAACCGTCTGCTAGACGGCGCTGCCACTTTTGGTAACACCGTCGGCTTGGCTGGTCAGGCCCTGCGGTGGGTAGCAGTAGACATTGCTACAGGACGATTTCCGTTTCGCGAAGCCGTATCGCAGACCTGGTTCGTCATCGTCGTGACAACTCTGCCGGCGATTCTCGTAGCTGTGCCATTCGGTGTCATCGTGTCAGTACAGGTGGGTAGCCTCACTCAGCAAGTTGGGGCCACGTCAATAGCTGGCGCCGCTGGTGGCCTCGGGATTATTCAACAGGGAGCGCCCATCGTTACCGCCCTCCTACTCGGGGGCGCGGCCGGATCAGCGATTGCCTCTGATTTGGGTGCTCGAACGATTCGCGAAGAAATTGCTGCCATGGAGACACTCGGACTCAATCCGATCAGGCGAGTCGTAGCGCCCCGGTTCGTATCTGTGTTGATCACCGCGCCGCTGCTCTGCATGCTAATCGTCTTCACCGGGCTGCTGGCGGGCTACGCCATCAGCGTCGACGTCCAAGGCATCACACCAGGCAGCTACGTCGCCTCGTTCGCTTCGTTCGCATCGATAACAGACATCGTTGTCGCTCTATGCAAATCGCTTGTGTTCGGACTTGTAGTGGTGACGATTGCTTGTCACCGCGGCCTGTCGACGAAAGGCGGCCCTAAAGGCGTCGCAACCTCAGTAAATGCCACCGTAGTACTGGGCGTCGTCGCATGCTTCGTGATCAATGTCTTTATCACGCAATTAACAACCATGTTCGTCCCCCAAACTATTGGATGAGAAACGCCTCGTGACCACCGTTCCCTCCCGGAGGTTCTCCGCCGCCACCCGCCCTGTCGAAGCCGTGATCGCGCCAGTTGTACACGTACCTGAACGCTTGGGGCACGTCGCGACCTTTGTGATCGCCGCGGTCCTCGGCATCCGCCATGTGATCACCACCTACCGACGCCAAACCCTGCTCTACATACAAGAATTCGCCTGGGGTAGAGGTGCAGTCTTGGTCGGTGGTGGAACGGCCATCGTCCTCGCCATCCTCGGCATCGCCGTCGGCGCCTCAATCGGTATCCAGGGTTACGCCTCTCTGGACCTCGTAGGGATGGGTTCACTGACGGGGTTCATCTCTTCCTATGCCAACACCCGAGAGCTTGCGCCAATGATCGCGGCGATCGGGTTCGCAGCACAAGCCGGCTGCCGGTTGACAGCTGAGATCGGCTCGATGCGCATTTCCGAGGAGATCGACGCTCTCGAGGCTATGGCGGTACGTCCTATTCCATTCGTCGTCAGCACTCGCGTAGTTGCGTCGATCACGACCGTGATTCCTTTGTACATCGTCGCGCTTATTCTCGGATTCGGGGCCGCCAAACTCGTCGTCACACAAGTTCACGGCCAATCCGGCGGCACTTACGATTTCTATTTCGACCAGTTCCTCAAACCTCAGGATCTTGCCTTCTCGCTTATCAAAGTTCTTGTATTTGTCATTTCTGTAGTGATTATCCATAGCTATCAGGGCTACTTCGCCACAGGCGGAGCTGAGGGGGTGGGTCGAGCGTCCGGTCGAGCGATCCGCACGAGCCTCATAGTCATCGTCGTGGAGGACATGATCTTGACCCTTCTGATGTGGGGATTCGATTCCGGCGTACGGATTTCAGGGTAGGGGGTTCAGTGGCTGTCTTTCATGATCCGTCCGGACGCGAGCCGTCGCACGGGAACCTGGCCCTTCGGGGGGTCGCCCTATTGATCCTCGGCGCGATAGCTGCCTACTTACTGATAAGTGACGCTAACGGCGACTTCAGCGATCACACGTCGTTGACCATCAACACCGACGCGATAGGCGACGGATTGAAGGGGGGATCGGATGTGAAGTACCTTGGGTTCACCGTGGGGGAGGTCTCGAGCATCGCGGTTCGAGACCGTGGCGCGGCGGTCAAAATCAACCTCACCGGTTCCGGTAACGACCTAGTTCTCCGGCAGGGCATGACGGTGAACTACACCTCGTCAAACGCATTGGGACCAACTGCACTGGAGATCGTAGATCCTGGACAAGGACCACCCATCGGTTCCGGCGGGAGTGTCTACGTGAGCAGGTTGCAATCTGAACAGACCTCGGTGTCAACGCTTGTTCGCAAGATCTCCACGCTGGTCGAGGCACTGGACCAGCCCTCATTTGAAGCGGTAGTGAGGTTCATCGTTGAGGACTCGCAGGCAATGGCTGATAGCGGAAGACTCGTTCTCCAGATTGCGCAACTCACGCGAGATGTCCAGAAACGGCCGGTCGGGGAGGACCTAGGAATTGCGGCTAACCTGTCCACCGGAGTCGCCGACTTCATGACGCCGTTTGTCCCTGGCGTCTTGAAGAACGTCGATATCGCTGACTTTTTCGCCACCCAACAAAACATCGACCGCACGAAGAGTAATCTCGGCGACACGGGAAAGGTTCTTTTCGGTGGGCTCGGCGGCCTGCTCGATAAGAATTACCCAGCCCTGAGTTCGCTGTTAGACGTCGGCCTTGACCTAGCGCGGCCCGTCGCCAGATCCGCCTCGGGGCTAGTTCGCACGGTGTACACGATCCCGCAGATCCTCGATGGCATCGACAAAGCCTTGCCGAAATTCAACGAACGGGTCCAGCTCCAGCTAGCACTGGTGGTCCAGACGTCGCCTGCCCTACAAGGCGCATTGAGAATGGGGGGTGCCACGCGATGACTCTGAGGTCGCTAACACCCACAATCATTAAAATCGTCGCTTTCATCGCTCTCATCGGAGTCCTTTCATATGTCATCATCGCGATTCTGCAGCCGACCAACGAAGGGTCACCCAGTTCGCAGCGTTCCGCGGTGTTTGCCGACGCTTCCGGACTCAAGCCCCGCGACGGGGTACGACTCGCTGGAGTGAAAGTGGGATATGTAACGGCTGTCGATCTCGAGGGCTCAACAGCGATCGTCCGTTTCCAACTGGATGACGGTGTCGCGATTACCCCCGCGACGACTGCCGCTGTGCGTTACCAAAATCTGCTGGGGCAGCGGTATGTGGAACTCATCAATGCCGGACAAGGCGCCGACCAGGACTCGATCACACAGGTGGCACTCGAGAAGACCGTCCCGTCCTTCGACGTATCGACACTATTCAACAGTTTCAAACCAGTATTCGATACATTGAATACTGCGGAAATCAACGAGCTTCAGTCGAACCTTCTACGGGTTGCCCAGGGAGACGGTCGAGGTATCGCACCAGTCATGAAGCAAGTCGCGAACATCACTGATTACGGGAACCAGCGTTCAGAGATCATCACCAATATTGTGACGAGCCTGGGGCAGGTGTCCGACCAGTTGATGGGGCGCTCCGCTGAACTGGTTGAGTTGATAGACAAATTGGGGTCAATCGTCGATGCGTTCAGCCGCGTGAGCGATCGACTGCGGGCCTCGCTGCGAGAGGTCAACCGTTCGATGGCAAAGACTGTACTCGCCGGTGAGCAGATCGAGTCGACCTACGACACCAGCTTCGCGGCTATCTTTCAGAGATTAGTGCGGGAGCCAGGGGATACAGAAGGCCTACTGAATGGTGCCGTTCTCCTGAAGCCGCTCCTGGACGCCCTGGCCGCAACATCCAACGCGACTCCCCCGCCCTCGGCGGCAGGGTGTGCCCGAGGGGTGCTCGACCTACCGAGAACAGTGCAGATCGCCCTGATGGGTCAACGACTGGTGGTGTGCCAGTGACCCGTTTCTTCGGCAAGCGTCCGCATCACCGCCCGCAGCGTCGGCGGGACCTCATCCTGGCGGGGGTCGTAACGATGGTCACGGTGGCCGGTCTCGTCGCCGCCGGAGCTGTGTATATCTCGCCGCCCGGACAAACTATCTACAGCGCGGAGTTAGTCAATACCGGCGGATTGGAAGCTGGCGACCAGGTACGTATCGCCGGGATCAGGAAAGGCAAGGTAGCGTCGGTCGACCTGACCGGAACGTTCATCACCGTGCGGTTCCGGCTGGATGACTCGATTGCCGTTCGGTCGGACGCGACGGCGAACGTCCGTCTCCTCACCCCTATCGGTGGACGTGTATTGGACCTCGACCCAGGTTCAGGCCCGTCGGCCATTGACGGCGCGATCCCACTGGTGCAGACAGGCAGCACCTATGATATTTCCAGCACCCTGGAGACATCTACACCGGTGTTCCGTGACGTGCGTGGTGTTGATCTACGGCGCACGGCGGCGTTGCTACAGGATGCCTTTTCCGACGGAAACACCAATATCCCTGATGCCCTGCAAAACGCGAGCAGCCTGATGGACTTGCTGGAGCGTCAGTACGCACAACTCGACAAGACGGTGGCTTTGTCCGACGAGTATGTCGCTGCCCTCGCAAACCGCAAGCAGGTACTCGTGGACTTCCTACGCCAGCTCAGCTTCCTTGCCCGCACCCTTGGACCAGACATCGCCAACGTCCAGAGCGGGTTCGATTATCTACGTCGTCTTTTTAAGTTGCTGACCCGGCCGCTTGTCGCGTACCGCGACGGTATAGAACCATCGGTACAGCAGTTTAAGATCCTTCTAAACAAGGTGTCGGCCCAGATGCCCGCCTACCAAGACGCGCTGGCCCAGGTCGATCAGATCACCAGAAGACTGAGCATTCTCCTCAATGCTCCGCAGGTCGGACCTGCGAGTCCTGAACCGACCGTCCGCGTCTGTATCCCGATTGGTGATAACAAATGTTGACGGAGCGGATGCGTCGGCATCTGATCCCGATCGCCACCATTGTCACACTGGCAGTAGTGATCGGCGGCGTCGGAATCGACTATGCGACAGCCGACGACGACACGCGATCACTATGTGCGGAGTTTTCTGACGCATCAGGTCTGTACGAAGGCAATTCCGTCGCGATGCTCGGCAAGAAGGTGGGCAGGGTCGTAGGCATTCACGAGGAGGGACAGAAAGGTGTGCGTGTCGATATGCGGATCGACAAGACCGTGCCGCTTCCCGCAGATGTGGGTGCGACCCTGGTGTCCACCTCGATTGTCACCGAAAGACAAATCGAGTTCACCCATCCCTATCGTGGCGGAGAATATTACAAGTCGGCTGAGTGTATCCCACTGGAAAAGACCAGGACTCCACTGGGGATTAGTCAAACGCTCGACGCGATCAGCACTCTTTCAGACGAACTCGTCAAGGACGACGGACGTAACACGGATGCGATTCTTCAGGCACTTACACTCGTCTCGAAAAACATGGAAGGGACCCAGGGTGATATATCCGGCATTCTCCAGGACTCGGCCACGCTAATCAACGATCCGACCCGGCGTGATAGCCAGATACGCAGGATTGTAGCCAATCTCGCCACCTTAACCGGTGTTGCCACCGAAAACAGTACTGAGGTGACCCAGCTATTCGACAACTTCGTAGGCGCAATTGAGGTGATTGTTGCTTTCGGTCAAACATTCGGCGCCGCAACAGAGTACGCAGGCACCTTCGTCCCTATCCTGTCGCGCCTATCGTCTGACTTCGGGCCACCTATTTTCTCACTTGGAGATGCTGCGGTTCCCCTCCTCTCGCAAGCGGGCAAGCAAGAAAACATACTTGCGTCCGTCGCCGCTCGAACAGCTGACCTCATCGTTGAGCATCCAGATGCGAAGTCGATCCTGCGGGCATTCGCAATATCTGTACCACTGCAGGCCCTCAAGAACGCGTGCGCTCCTCCTTCCGTCAAGGACGTTTGCGCGACGGGTAACGAAGCGGCGACGATCGCCAACTTGATCGGAGGGCAACCTCGATGATGATCTACGGCTACCTTCGTCGTGTCACGGCCGCGATCGTGACGCTGTTCGTAGCGACTATCGCCCTCGCCGCCTGCAGCATCAGTGCTGACAACCCGCCGACCATCGGTGGATCATCCGCCCGAGACGGCTACGACATCGAGATCGAGTTCACGAGTGCTCTGAACTTGCCTGCCCGTGCCAAAGTCCTCTCTCGAGGGATTGACGTCGGTGCCGTCACCAGCGTCGCTTACGACGGAGGCCACGCGCTGGTTGCTGCCCGAATTGATAAAGACGCCCAGCTGCCGGAAGATTCGCGCGCGGAACTCCGCCAAGACACTCTCCTGGGCGAGATTTATGTGGCCATCCTTCCCCCTGCACAGCAGTCCACCCAAGGCTTGCTGCGCGCGGGATCGGTAATACCTCTCTCACGCACCGAACCGGCTGCCAACGTCGAGGACGTGATGCGGGGTATGGCTAACGTATTGGGCGGGGGTGAACTCGATAAAATCCATACCGCGATATCGACGCTGAACTCGACTTTTCCGAGTGACCCCGCCCAGTTCGATGCGCTCTACCGCACGACCTTGCGCACCGTGTCTGAGGTGTCTGCCAACACCGACAAACTCGACGTAATCCTGCAGTCAGCCGATCGCACACTCAAAGTGATCCTGGCCGACCCGTCAGGTACAGACCGAATGTTGACCAAGGGGGGAGTGAACTTTTATGGTCTGGGCTACTCGCTAATTGACGTAGCGCTACTCATCGCTAATCTGCGCGACTTCGCGGTATCCGCAGGCCGTATCGTCGACCCTGAGTATTCCCGCATCAAGGAAACGGTGGGCGCGATCGCGCCAGTGGTCGCGTCCATCGCGTACTCGGACATCTACTCCAAGGATGTTTCCGACAAGGCGGCTCGTGTAATACGCGAAAGGCTCATCCCATTCGTCAGCTCGCCAGATATCAACGTCTCCGATGTGTCTATCGATGGCCGAGAACTGGCGCGGCGTGATGCCGAGTCGTTCATAACCGTCTTGCGAGCGATCGGAATGATGCCATGATCCGCAGCACCCTCGTATCGCTGGTTGCCCTTGTCCTCGTTCTCCTCGTCGGAGCGACATACTTGATCATCGACGTGGCACGGGTAAACCCGTTCCGCACCGACTACGCGATCTCGGCCATACTCGAGAGCTCGGGCGGCCTTCTAGACACATCACCGGTAATGTTAGAGGGGGTGCCGGTGGGAAAAGTGACATCTATTCGCGTCACAGGTAATCAGCTCGCCGTCGACATGTCCATCGACTCCGACTATAAGATTCCTCGCGGCAGTGTCATGACGATTCAGAACCTCTCGGTCGCGGGAGAACAATACATCAATTTCATCCCACCGGGCACAACCACCAGTGAGTACTTGCGTAGTGGGGACCTAGTGCCCGCCGGCGCCATCCGCGTGTCGCAATCCGTTCCCCAGGTGCTCCCGAAAATGTCGGCAGTGGCGGACGCGCTCGATCCAGCATCGATTCAGTCCATCAACGAAACGATCTCGGCGGCAGTCGACGGCCGGCAAAAGGACCTCGACACGATCGGAGACATGATGCACCGCCTCGTGGACTTCGTCGGTGACGACGGTGCCGTCCGTACCACTGCGGACAATGCCGAGTTCCTCCTGGGCCTTATGTCGAACGTGGGCGGTGTGCTCAGCACCGCGTCGGTCCGGACCCCGGATGCCGTCGACGGTTTGGCGAGGATCCAACGTGCGTTCATCGTTTTCACTTCTACGTCCTACGACAAATGGCCACCGATCCTGAAGCTAGTGGAAAAGCTCAGCGGCTACATCCAGATACTCCAGCCCGATATTGTCGCCATTACCCGCGCGGTGAAGCCGGCGACGGCGAAAGTCGCAGACACATACATCGACTTCGGATCGATCGGTGATCTTCTGGCTCGAACATTCCCAGCGTCACATCGGGGGCAGGCGCAGATTCCGATCGCCGTCACGCCATCACCTCGCTGACGCCCGATGGATACCTCCTACACCAGCATTCACAGAAGGCAGCAAATGACGGCACAAGACAACGGACCAGAATCCAAGGACAGCAGCGCTGAGGATAAGCTGACTGCGGCTTCCGACAAAGCAGATCGCAGCGACGCCACTGGTGCTACAGAATCTGCGACGTCCCAAGACGGTCCCGCCCCGGACGAGGCAAGCCCCCCGACGTCCGATGCCAGGCACCGATGGAGATCAGCACGCGTCCAGGCGGTGGCCGCCGGCGCTTTCGTGGTGGCACTCGCGGTGCTGGCCGGCCTCTTTGCTTACCTCTACATTGACATGAGGGAAGCAAAGACGTCCGCGGAGAACGCTGCCACACAACGAGCGCAGGCAGCGCAGGCAGCATCGGACTACACCACAAAGTCGCTCACCTACAGCTACCAAAACACCGGCGCATTCTTTACCGAAGTGAAAGAGAATGCCAGCGATGCGTTGGTCAAGCGATACGACGATGTCGAACCCACCCTGACCCAAATCATGGAACAGGCCAAGGTCCAAGCGTCGGGACGCGTACTGGCGACCAGTGTCACCGGCAGCGCCAGCGAGAACCGGGGGGAATACACGGTGCTGGTCTTCGCCACCCAGAAGACCCAGAATGTTCAGAACCCTCAGCCGAGCGAACTCCCCACACTGTTGAAAGTAGTCGTGCTGAAGACCGAGAACGGCTGGCAGATCCAGGATTACGGACCTGCCGAATGATCCAGCGTCCGCCGCGAAAGGAGAATTTGATGAAAAGCACCATGCAGGAGGTGCCGATGACAGTGTCATCGATACTGCGTCACGTCGCAACCAATCATACTGATAGGCAGGTGATTACTTATTCCGCGAGCGACTCTGCCCGGTACGCAACCTACGGCGATCTCGAAGAGCGATGCGCACGTCTGGCGAATGCTCTGCGCCGGGTCGGCGTGGTCGGCGACGACCGCGTGGCAACCATGCTGTGGAACAACCAGGAGCACCTCGAAGCGTACGCTGCGGTACCCGCGATGGGCGCGGTGCTGCATACGCTGAACATCCGGTTGTCACCGGCTCAGCTGCAGTTCATCGCGAACCACGCCGAAGACAAGGTCATCATTGTGGACGGGTCGCTGGTGCCGTTGTTGGCGGCGGTCTTACCGGGCTTGGCGACGGTTCGGGTTGTGTTCGTTACCGGCGACGGCGACACCTCCCCGCTCGACGGCCACGGCGTGACCGTGATGCGATACCATGACGCGCTCGCAGCAGAATCACCAATGTTCTCTTGGGTCGATCCCGACGAGCGGTCGGCTGCGGGTATGTGTTACACGAGCGGCACTACAGGCGATCCCAAGGGGGTCGTCTACAGTCATCGCTCGGTGTTTCTGCACTCCATTGCAGCGTGTACTGGTAACGCTCTGGCGATCGCAGAAGCCGATCGTGTACTTCCCGTCGTGCCGATGTTTCATGCCAGCGCCTGGGGTCTGCCCTACGCGTCGCTGATGGCCGGCGCGGACTTGCTCATGCCTGATCGATACCTTCAAGCGGCGCCGCTCGCCGACTTGATCCAACAGCATCGCCCCACGAAGGCAGGAGCAGTACCGACAATCTGGAACGATCTTCTTCAGTACGGTATCGCGAATCCGGGTGTCGACTTGTCATCAATCGACCTTGTCGCCTGTGGTGGAGCTCCTGTCCCGCAGTCGTTGATCGAAGGGTTTGCGGACCGCTTCGGCGTACAGATTATCCAGGCGTGGGGCATGACTGAGACGTCCCCGCTTGCAGCGGTAAGTCGGCCTCCCGCCGGGATCAGCCCCACAAAGGAAATGTCGTACCGCAAGCGACAGGGACGGGCAATTTGCGGGGTGGAGATGCGCCTCATCGACGAGGGCGGCCTGCCGGTTCCCCGTGACGACAAGTCCGTCGGCGAACTCGAAGTGCGGGGTCCGTGGGTCACAGGCAGCTACTACCGGCTCGAGGACGCCGAGAGGTTTCGGGATGGCTGGTTGCGGACCGGAGACGTGGGACACATCAGCCCGGACGGGTACCTGACGCTGACCGACAGGTCCAAGGACGTCATCAAGTCAGGGGGCGAATGGATCTCGTCAGTGGAGCTCGAGAACTGGATCATGTCGCACCCAGATGTCGCCGAGGCCGCGGTTGTCGCGATGCCCGACCCCCGGTGGCAGGAAACAGCTCTCGCCGTGGTGGTTCCGGTACCGGGTCGCAAGGTGTCGGCTGACACGCTTCACGAGTGGTGCCTAAGAAATTGCCCGGAGGAGATCCCACACTGGTGGATCCCGAAGAACTGGACGTTCGTGGAGCAGGTACCGCGTACGAGCGTGGGCAAGTTCGATAAGAAGGTGTTACGCGCGAAGCATGAGCAGGGCGAGCTGCCGGTTGTATCGAATTAGCGCCGCTATAGGGCGCAAGTGTGCCCACCGAACGTCGTCAGCGTTCGGTGGGCACACTTCTATAGAAGCAATGCATTTGCCGATGGGGACTGCTGCACGGATAGGTGACAGTTTGGGTGTCATGCCGCGGCAGCGGCGGTGTTGATCATTGCTTCGAACTCGACAGGCGTCAACCGACCGAGGCGGGCTTGCCGGCGCCGGCGGCGGTAGGTCCGTTCGATCCAGGTGACGATCGCGATCCGAAGCTGCTCGCGGGTGTCCCAGCGTTGGCGGTCGAGCACGTTGCGTTGCAGGAGTGCGAAGAAACTCTCCATCGCTGCGTTGTCCCCGCACGCTCCGACTTTGCCCATCGACCCCGTGAGTCCATGAGTGTTCAAGGCGTGTACGAATTTTCGCGATCGGAATTGGGCGCGTTCAATCGGTCGATGCAACACTGGGTTGTTGTAGCGAGTGTAGTTGTTCGCCAAAGACTTCGGCGGGAGTTTTCCATCCAAGGACTTTTCTAGGACGGTTGTTGAGGGTGTAGGCGATGGCCTCGAGGTCCTCAGCTGACCACCGCGACAGATCAGTTCCCTTAGGAAAATATTGGCGCAGAACACCATTGGTGTTCTCGTTGGATGGTCGCTGCCACGGTGAGTGCGGATCGGCGAAGAACACCTGCGTTCCGGTGTCCATCGCGAACTGGGCGTGAGCGGACAGTTCCTTGCCGCGATCCCACGTCAACGTTTTGCGCAACTGCTGCGGCAGCGCGGCGATCGACGCTGTCAGTCCTGCATTCATCGCGATGGCACCGTAGCCACCGAGTGCGGGCCCGTTCTTCACAGGCGGCTGCTCACCCCAGCCCTGCTGGCGTGGCAGATGCACCAGAAGTGTTGCACGACTACGACGTTCAACGATCGTGCCGATCGCCGATCTCCCAGTTCCGATAATCAGATCACCCTCCCAGTGCCCGGGGACGGCACGGTCCTCGGCCTCGGCAGGGCGCTGACTGAACACGACATCGGAGGTGACGTGACCCTGCGGCTTGTTGCGCGAGCGGGCCCGCGGCTCCCTCAGTGCACGTCCGGTGCGCAGGCACGCGACCAGCTCACGTTTGAGCGCGCCGCGGCCCTCGATGAACAGGGACTGGTAGATCGCCTCGTGACTGATACGCATGGATTCATCATCGGGGAAGTCGACCTTCAAACGCTGGGAGATCTGCTCTGGACTCCACGCCAGCGACCACCGCCGGTTGGCCCGGTGCGGTTTGTTAAGCCCCTTCCATGGCGGTGGCGTGGGGCCCGCAGCGATCGTGCCATCGGGACGGCGGACAACGCCGGCCAGGCGGTCCTGTACGTACTCCCGCAACTCGACGTGGGCCACGAGCTTCGCTGTTTTCGGGCGCTTGGCGGCCTGCTGGGCTTTCCACTGCGCCACCAACGCCCGATACTCGAGCTTCCCGCTCCTGGTTGCGGCGTTGCGCCGTAGCTCACGCGAGATCGTGGCCGGACTCCGCCCGATCCACCGTGCGATCTCACGCACCCCACGATCCTGGGCGCGTAGCAGCGCGATCTCTTCCCGTTCGGCGAAGGATAGATAGCGGCCCGAAGGCTCATCCAGACTCAGCGGCCTCATGCCGCCAGCGTGGCGGAACCAGCGTGTACCCACCGGCACCGACACACCGACAGCGATCGATGCCTGTGCCGTGCTCACCCCCGTCGCGACCACCCGCCAAAACTCACGTTGCACCTGCCGCGACGGCTCCGGCCGCCCCGGCGATCGCATCGCCGGCCGAAGTGCACGATCAGCACGCCACTGCCGACGAACACCTACCGCCACATCGCTGGTCCTCCGACTCCAGTCCGCCGTAGCCACCGCAAACACCTCCATGATCATGGTGTTGCGACGACCAGTTGAATCCGCCTTGCACTCCGCGGTCGGAGTGGTGGATCAGCCCGGCCACGTCGTGGCCGGCACGCGACCGTGCCCACAATCCCATGTTCAGGGCGTCGAGGGCGAGGTCGGTGTGCATGGTGGTCGAGACCTGCCAGCCGACGACCATCCGCGAGAACACGTCCAGGACGAACGCCGCGTACACCCAGCCCGAGTGGGTGCGGATGTAGGTCAGGTCCGCCACCCACAACGCGTTCGGTGCCGCCGCGGTGAACTGACGGTTGACCCGGTCAGCCGGCCGGGGTGTTTCAGCTCCCTCGCTGCGCGTGGTCTTGCGTGTCTTGAGTCTCGCTATCCCTTGCAGCCCATCGGCTTTCATCAATCGCTCGACGGTGCAGCGGGCAGCACTATGGCCCTGTCTGCGCAATTGGGCATGCACCTTGCGGGCACCGTAGACGCCGAGGTTGTCGGCATGCACCGCGCGGACCTGGGTAAGGAGCTCCCGGTCACGCACCACACGAGGCGCCTCGGTCTTCTGGGGGCTCAGGTGGGCTCGTACCGTGGACGGAGCGATCTGGGCGGACGTATCGCGCAATGCCGCACAGATCGGATCGACTCCGTGTTCATCGCGGTGAGCCGCGACGAACTCCACGATCAGCGCTGTGGGCGGTCGATCTCCGCCGCAAAGAAAGCCGAAGCCTGCTTCAAGATCGTGTTCGCTCGCCGCAGTTCACGGTTCTCCCGCTCCAACGCCGCGATGCGGTCAGCGTCCTCACTCGTGGTGCCCGGGCGGACCCCGCCGTCGATCTCGGCCTGACGAACCCAATTGCGCAACGCCTCGGGATGGACTCCGAGCTGATCGGCGATCCGCTTGATCGCACCTCTCGACGAATCGGGATCTCGTCGCGCTTCACATGCCATCCGGGTGGCCCGGTCCTTGAGTTCCTCACTGTACTTGCGTGGTGCTGCCATGCTCTCCATCCTTCACAGGTTCGAGAGCCTCCGACAGACCCGGGGCGGTTCAACCACCAGCCAGCCGCGTACCAAGGTCAGTGCAGCTAGCGTTTGAATTAGGACGCAACTCATCTATCACGGGCGACGGTGCTGCGTCATGCTTATGCCCCTCCTACCTGTTGACGGAATGGTCGGGATATTCAGCGACCGACGCTTGTCAGATCCCCATGGGTCCGTCCGCGTGACTTTTGCGATGGTCAAGGGGCGAGCCGGAAACGGTCGATGTCACCCGGCCACCAGCTCGCAGTGCCCAGCAGCACCGCTAGCGCCGGGACTACTAAGGTCCGCACCAGGAACGTGTCGAGCAGCAAACCGACACCGATGATGAACCCGATTTGCACCATCACATCGATGGACCCGACCATCAGCCCAAACATGCTGGCCGCGAATATCAACCCAGCCGAGGTGATGACCGACCCGGTGTAAGCGACGGTACGCATTACGCCGACCCGCACGCTCCACCTCGTTTCCTCTCTCAGCCGTGACACCAGCAGCATGTTGTAGTCGGCGCCCACCGCCACCAAGACAATGAACGACACCAGTGGCACGGGCCAGGCGATCCCGGCACCGAGGATGTGTTGAAGTACGAGCACACCAATACCGAGAGCCGCCATGTAGTTCAAGACGACGGTTGCAAGGAGATAGACAGGTGCAACGACGGCCCGCAACAGCAGCATCAGGATCAGACCCACGATGAGAAGGGTGGCTATGCCGAGCAGTTTGAAATCGTACGACAACAGTCGCTGGACGTCGGCATTGATCGCAGGAAAGCCCGCAACAGAAGCACGTCCGCCCTCCAGAGTGGTGTTCGGCATCGCGTTCTCGGCGACGCTGGACAGCTCGTTCGCCAGCGTCATTGCATCGGCAGAGTATGGGTCGTAGGCGGTCTGTACCGCATAGCGCACGGTTTTCCCGTCGGACGAGATGAACTGTCGAGCGACCTGACTGAACTGCTGGTCCTTGAACGCATCCGCGGGGAGATAGAAGCCGGTTGCCGAGTCAGAATCGCCGACCTCCCGTGCGGGAGCCCGAAGCTGTGCGGCGACCTGTGCCAGTCCACTGAGTAGCTGAAGGTTGCTGTCCACCAGAGCACCGACTCCGTTCGACAACTGACGCGCGCCGTCGGCAAGTGCGCCGACGCCGGATTCGAGTTGCGAGAGCCTGTTCCCGAGGTCCTGTCCGCCGATGGCTTGTAGTGCAGAATCCAGCGTTTGAAGAGAACGCTGCAGCTGTGCAATGTTGGTCGAGCCTGGCGCACTCACGCGGCCGAGCTGCGCGGCAAAGTCAGCCACCCTCCCAAGCGACTGATCATCCGCGAGTGCCCGGATGTCGGCCATTTGCGCGCGCAGTGCCGAGCACTGCGCGATCTGCTGGCACCACGGATTGTCTAACGCGGACAACGCCGGCGCGACCGCATCTGCCGCAGACTGGGCCCGACGTGCGAGTTGAGACAGCTCGGGCGCTTGCTTGGAAAACTGTCTAAGCCTTGGGGCAGCGTCCGCCAGTTGGTTCACAAGCGGCCGATACTCGTCGAGCTGCGGGCCAAATGACGACACCTCGTCGAGCAACCCCGACAGCGGAGCGAGGTTGGAGGATATCTGGTCTTCTAACAGTGCCAGGCCTCCGGCGAGCTGCTCTGACCCCGTCTTCAGGACGGCCAGATCACCCTTGCGGGCCTGTCCATCACCGGTCTCCTCGGTGATCTTGGTACCGATCTGATCATTCTGCCAAGATAATTGCGCCTGCTCTAGCTTCTCACCGGTCGGCCGCGTCACGCCAATGACCCTGGTCACGCCGGGAATCTGCGCGACGCGGGAGGCTAGCTGGTCGAGGTCGGCAAGGCCTTGAGCCGTGCGCATGTCGTTCTCGGACTCCACCACCAAGAATTCTGAGATGATGATGTCTTTCGGGAAGTGGCGGTTGAGAAGCGCGTATCCTTCGTTGCTCCCTGTGTCAGGTGGCTGCCCCTCGCGATCGTCGTAGGTGATCTGAATTGTTGCGGCGACCATGGCGAGGCCGATCAACACGACCACACTGATCGCGAGCAGAGGGACCGGCCGCCGGATAACCATGACTCCGACTCTTCTCCAGTAATCCCGCGTCAGGTCACGGCGGGGAAGGCCGGCGCCTTTCTTGGCAGCGAAAGAGAGTACGAGGGGCAGCAATGTCACCGTCGCCAAGAATGCGAAAGCTATGGCGATTGCGCAGGCCGGACCCAAAGTGTTAAACACACTGAGCTTGGCGAAGGCCATAGCCAGGAACGCTAGGGCCACAGTGCCCGCCGACGCTAGAACCACGCGGCCGATAGTTGCATTCGCGTGGGCGATAGCGACATCAGGAGAGTAACCCGCTCGAATACCTTCATGATAGCGGCTGATGAGGAACACCGAATAGTCAACTCCGGCACCAAAGATGATGACGGTCATGAACATTGACGTGAACTGGGATACCGGCATGCCCAGCTCGCCCAGTCCAGATAGAACTCCGCGACCCACAGCCAAGCTCATGCCCACGACAAGCAGCGGCATCAGCGCGGTGAAGACCGAACGATAGACGATCAGGAGGATCACGGCGATCAGCAGCACGGTGGCAACAGTGATCAGGACCAGATCCGACTCGCCCACGGCGAGTTGGTCGCTAAAGGTCGCGGGCGGGCCTGTCACACGGACTGTCGTCCCACTGTCACGAAAGATACTCTCAGCGATCTCACGCACCGCTGCGACCGCCTCCGCGGTATCGGGTCCCCCGAGTGTGCCGGCCACTCCCACGGGCAGATACCAGGCTTGCTTGTCTTTGCTGAGAGCCTGACTTGCGGTGAGGGGATCGCTCAGCAGGTCCCGGACAGCGATGACGTGCCTGTCGTCCGCCCGCAGGGTGTCGACAAGCACGTGATATCGATCGCGGGTGTTGTCGGACAGGCCTGCACTGTTCTCCATCACAACGAATACTGTGGTCTTGGCGCCGCGCTCGTCGAAAGATGCACCCATACGGTCCAAGGTCTGAAAAGACGGGACTCCGGCCGGGATCGGATCCACAGATTGTTCCCGTATCACTGACTCCAGTTGAGGAAAGAGAAGGCCTAAGCCGATGGCGGCGCCGAGCCAGACCAGCGTCACAATTCCCTTGCGGCGGAGGGTAAACCATGCAACCCGCTCAAGGGTCGGACTGTACTCGCCGAGTTTCTCGCCCCCTCTCGACGGGCGGGTTCGAATGGGAGACGAACTCACCATGTGCAATATCCTCTCGACCTGAAGTGGGCGACCCAATCGTGCGGACCCGTTTCGCGAATGTCCGTGCGGCGGTGGATGGTTGTCACTTGTGGTGGTGCTCGACCATGTTCTCGACTTCCTCGAGAGTGGTGGGCAGGTGGTATGGCGGAGTGCTCTTGCCTGAGATGCGGTATCGGCCCCAGAAGTCGGGATCCCCGACGACACACTCCGCTCGGCCCTCGGGGGTCGTAAATACAGCGATCGCGCGGGCGCCTTTCAGGAGCCCGTCGAGCTCATCATTCTTCTGAATCCGGCCATACCAGGTGTACAGGCCGTTCAGCGGCTGGAAATAGCCTTTGATCTTCGCTTCGACATGGATCTCCGCCCCGCGGCACACCAGGGTTCCTTCGCCGGAGTAGTCGAGGTCATGGTCGTCAGACATGCAGTCCTACCTTCTTCGCACTGAGCGTTGACAAATATCGCAGTTCGTGGATACTAGCAGTACCAGATACTATGAGTAATGGGTACTGGGCGCCAGGCCCCGACTCCCAGCCTTGAACGACCGAGGAGAAGACATGACCGTGCAGGATGTCCAGATGAACCCCGACTTTTCGAAGGAGGGCATGGCTCGGGTGAACGGGCGTAAGCCCGTCGACATGGAACGATCTGCGGGTCGATTGCTGCGGTCTTCCGCGGAGAAGTTCTACGACGCGGAGATCGACATCGACTGGGAGTCGCCCTGGGAGGAAGGCAAGTGCTTTCTGCCAGAGCATCGAGTGTCGCTATACGGCACCAGGCTGTGGGACAAGATGACTGAGGAGCAGCGTCGCGAGTTGGGGCGCCATGAGATCGTGAGCATCCTCAGTTTCGGCATCTACGCAGAGAATCTGTTGAGTTCAGCGCTTCTGCGCATGTCGGCGAAGGGGGCTTTAACCGATCAGAAGTCTCTATACGCGTTGACAGAGATCGGCGATGAGTCCCGCCATTCCACTATGTTCGCGCGCCTCATCAACAAGACGGGCGTGCCCCCCTACAAGCTTCCTAAGGGCTTCTTGAGCTTCGCGAAGATCCTGCATTTCGTCCCTCTCGGGCCGTCGGTGTCTGGAGCTACGCTGTTGATCGAGGAAATCCTGGACCGCGCCCAGCGCGAGGCGATGAACGACCCCAGTATGCAGCCTCAGCTTCGCCAGCTCATGAAGATCCACGTCCTTGAGGAAGCCCGTCACATTACCTTTGCGCGACTGGAGATGATCGAAGGCATGCAGCGTCGTCGTAAGGCGACGCGCGCTTGGCACCGAGGGGTGCTTGCCGTCATCGCGAACCTGGCGTACCCGCTGCTCATTAATCCGAAAGTGTACCCCGCAGTGGGAATTAGTCGCTGGCGTGGCGTGTGGGCGCAGCAGACCAGCCCAAACTATCGGACCAACCTGCAATTTATGTCGGAGCCCATGATTCGGTTCTTCCATGAGGCGGGAATGTTGGAAGGCAAGTTCACAATGGCCATGTGGCGTGCGACGCGGAGCCTTCCCGACGATCTTCGCTGATCTCCGTTCACGCGGCCGAGCCGTCGTGATCGACATCAGTTAGACCTGTGCGGAGCATTCTCGATGGCTTCGCGATCACTTCCGCCTCAACAGATCACCTGCCGCCACTGTGCGCAGGTGATGTGTTGTGCGATCCAACCTACGAGGGAGAAAGCATAAACATGGCATCATCGACTACCCGGCGCGCCTCGCGCGCAACCGCCAAGACGGATTCAACCAACGACCCGATTTCGACCAAGATTCTGATTATTGGAAGCGGGTTCTCTGGTCTCGGGATGGCCGCGCAGCTTAGACGTCGCGGGTATAGCGATTTTCTGATTCTGGAGAAGGCAAGCTCCGTCGGTGGGACCTGGCGCGACAATACCTATCCGGGCTGTGCATGTGACGTTCCGTCGCTGATGTACTCGTACTCATTCGAGAGTCGAGGTAGCTGGTCGAAGGTGTGGTCGTCACAGCCAGAAATTGAGCGGTATCTACAGGATGTCGCGGATAAGCGTGGCGTGACACAAAAGATTCATTTCGGTCAGAAGTTGGTTTCTGGATACTGGAGCGAGTCGGAGTCGCGGTGGCACCTGCGTACTGAGTCCGGACGTGAGTACATTGCTCAGTTCGTGGTGTCAGGAGTCGGTGCGCTGCATATCCCCAATTTTCCCGAAATTTCGGGGATTGAGGACTTTAAAGGCGAAGCGTTTCACTCCGCACAGTGGGATCATTCGGTGGATCTGGAGGGCAAGCGTGTCGCCGTGATCGGCACTGGTGCCAGCGCTATCCAGTTTGTACCTTTCGTGCAGAAGGAGGCCATGTCCCTCAAGGTCTTCCAGCGAACCCCTGCCTGGGTCCTACCCCGCAAGAATTTCTCCGTTCCGCCGGCCCTGCGGACTCTTCTGAGTAAACTCCCGATTGCACGTCGTATCGCCAGGTGGTCGGTGTACTGGGGTGCGGAGAGCCTGGCCTTCGGCCTCAACGGTCACTCTAACCTCATGCGGCCAATTGAAAAGGTCGCTCGGTGGAACATTGAACGCTCCATCTCTGATCCGGCATTGCGCAAGAAACTGACCCCGTCGTATCGTATCGGCTGTAAGCGGATTCTGGGGTCAAACGACTATTACCCGGCGCTTGCGGCACCTAACACCACTGTCATCAGCGATCGGATTGAGAAGGTGACCGCTGATTCCATCATTTCTTCAGACGGTGTCGAGCATCTCGTGGACGTTATAATTTATGCGACCGGTTTTCACGTGACTGATGGTTTCGATCAGCTCGCCCTGAAAGGTGCCACTGGCGAGGATCTCCCGTCCCACTGGCATCAGACGGGGATTAACACGCACCTGGGCATCACGACCGAGGGTTTTCCCAACCTGTTTTTCCTCCTCGGACCCAACACGGGCCTCGGCCACAACTCAGTGGTGTTCATGATCGAGCAACAGATCAAATACATCATGAAGGCCATCGACACAGTAGAAAGCCGAGGCGCTGAGAAGGTTGACGTACGCCCGTCCGTGCAAGAACAGTTCAACACCGACATCCAGCGGAAGCTGGCCAAGGGAGTGTGGACCAACGGCGGCTGCACGAGTTGGTATCTCGACTCGCAGGGCGTCAACCGGACCGTGTGGCCGGGCTTCACATGGCAGTACTGGCGCGCCACGAAAGATTTCGAGCCCGCCGAGTACGACATCGCCTGAGCCCGAACGCACGGAGAGACACGATTCGAAGAGATGGTGGGACGACGGTGAGCAGTTCTAATCGGCATGACTATACCGGCAAGGTGGCAGTGATCACCGGTGCCGCGTCAGGGATCGGTCGGTCTCTGGCACTCCAGTTGGCGGAGCGAGGTGCCGCACTGGCACTGTCCGACATTGATGAGATGCACTTGAAGGAGACTGCAGAACTTTGCCGCACCACGCATGGGGCAACGGTAACCGCCGCCGTACTAGACGTTGCGGACCGCGCTGCTTTTCAGGACTATGCCGACGGAGTGCGGTCAGAGTCGGGCCACGTCGACATGGTGTTCAACAACGCCGGCGTGGCCTTGGGCGTCGACGTGGTCGACATGAGCTGGGAAGACTTCGACTGGCTCATGGGCATCAACTTTGGCGGAGTCGTTAACGGGTCGAAGGCGTTTCTGCCTCACCTGATCGCGTCCGGGGACGGACATCTCATTAACACGTCGAGCGTCTTCGGCTTGATCGGAATCCCCAGCCAAAGCGCCTATAATGCCGCGAAATTCGGCGTCAGAGGCTTCACCGAGGCGCTCCGACAGGAGATGAAAATCAGTCGATACCCGGTCACAGTGACATGTGTGCACCCGGGGGGTGTAAAAACCAACATCGTCAACAATGCCCGAGGCGTTTCCGCCATGGGGGCAGACACCGCGACTGTCGCCTCGCTGTTCGACAGGATCGCACGAAGCACCCCGGATAAAGCAGCGGCGACAATCCTCAAAGGTATGGACAAGAAGAGAGCGCGAGTGCTGATCGGTGCGGACGCCCGCGGTTTCGACTTCGTGGCACGGGTGATCGGTCCCCGCTACCAGGACATCGCGGCGCCACTGACACGAGCGGGTTACGCGGTCGCACGTAGACAGGGGATCCTCAAGTGACCGTCGAACCCGATTCACGTCCGGCTGCCGCGGCGGCCCGCTCACGCACCTTAACCGTCTCGGAAGTGATCCAGGAAACGAAAGACTCCGTTACCATTTCGTTCGAAATCCCCGACGCCATGGTCGAGGAATTCAAGCATACCCCAGGGCAATTCATCACCGTCAAGATCCCATCTGATCGGACCGGTCATGTCGCACGGTGCTACTCATTGAGCAGCTCGCCTCACGTCGACGACTTCCGTCTCGAGATCGGCATCAAGCGGACCGAGAACGGTTACGCATCGAACTGGCTGTGCGATAACGCGATTACGGGAATGGAATTGACCGTCCTCCCGCCGTCAGGGCATTTCACGGCGAAGAATCTCGACGTTGATTTTCTATTCTTCGCAGGAGGAAGTGGGATCACTCCGGTCTTTTCGCTGATTAAGTCGGCACTTGTGTGCGGCGGGGGCGAGGTCACACTATTCTACGCGAACCGCGATGCCGAGTCGATCATGTACGGGGGGCAACTGACGCAGATCGTCTCCGAGTTTCCTGAGCGTTTCACCGTCTTCCATTGGTTGGAGTCGGCTATGGGTATTCCGACGCCTCAGAATGTCGAGTCCGCCATACGTGAGCACCGCGGTGCACAGATCTTCACCTGTGGTCCGGCGCCGTTCATGGATCTGGTGCAGAAGTCGGCGGAGGCCTGCGGTGTCGAGCACTCCTCGGTACATCGAGAAGTCTTCCAGTCACTGACCGGGGATCCGTTCGATACAGCCACGATGCGTCAGCTTGGTGACGACGACGGTGTGGCGACCGCTACGGTCTATCTGAATGGGCAGTCCATCACGACTGAGTGGCCGCGCAACACGCCGTTGCTCGACGTGCTACTGGCCCAAGGCCACAATGCCCCGTACTCCTGCCGAGAAGGAGCCTGCAGCGCGTGTGTATGCAAGCTGGTCGAGGGTGATGTAGAAATGGCCCAGAACCACATCCTCGTTGAGGGTGATGTTGCCGACGGTGAACGGCTCGCATGCCAGGCACTTCCGCTGACGGATTCTGTCACGGTGAGCTTCGATGACCTCTGAGTTTGCGAGTGCGTCGCGAGGATCGCGTGACCTCGAGGTCCTTTCCTCCGACGGGACCAAGTTGTTCGCTCAGGAATTCGGTCCGGGCCGGGATGCTCCGCTCCTAGTCTTTAGTCACGGCTGGGCTTGTCAGGGACGTTTCTGGCGTCCGCAGGTCGAGCAGTTCGCGGCGACGCATCGGGTGGTGGTCTACGACCAACGCGGACACGGGTTGAGCGACCGGGGCCGGGTACCGTTCTCGGCGAAGCTCTTGGCCGATGATATGGAGGCCGTAGTCCGGGCAGTGGCGACTCCCGCCGACAAGGCTGTCGTGGTCGGACACAGCATGGGAGGCATGTCCATCATGAGTTGGGCGGCTGAGTACCCCGCCTCGGTTTCGGAGCTGGCCCGCGGAGTAGTACTGGCAAGCACCGGGCCATCACAGTTGGTGGATCGGTCTACATTGCTCAAGGTTCCCCGACAGCTACGACCGAGACTTGAGCGGGCCTTCGCGGCCAGTCTTGCAGTCGCCGGACCCGAGATGCAGGGGACGCGTTTGTCTCGCCGCCTGATTCGTTACGGAACCCTGGGCCCGGGCGCGACTGCCGAGGTAGTCGACGAGTGCGCCGACATCGTGTTGCGATGCCCACCACAGGTGCGCGGGATGTGGGGTTCAGTGTTGGCGACAATCGACGTCAGTAAGGGGGTTGACTCGCTGGAGGTGCCGGCGACGGTCATCGTAGGTGATGCCGACAGACTGACCCCAGCGACCCATTCAGTGGATCTCGCAGCGCGCCTGGGTCGGAAGGGCGTTCTATTTGAATTCACTCTTCTTGACAAAGTCGGTCACATGTCCAACCTAGAGGCCGTCGAAGACTTCAATTCAGCCGTGGCCAGATTAGACAAATCCGCCTGACGCGGGTCTCGTCGACCCAACCCATGTTCACTGGCTAGTGCGTCACTGGCGCGACAAGTCAGCCATCCTGATAACGTAGGAGGTCATGTCTGTAGTCCGTCGCATCTCCGCGGCCCCGGTGAAAGTGCAGCGACGTGTGCGCGACGCTCGAAGCACGCGCTGGGACGACCACCGCGCCGTCGTCAAAGCTGAACTCGTCGATGCAGCGATACGCGCGATCGAAAAGTTCGGCGATGCCGTGAGCATGGACGATTTTGCGGAAGAGGCTGGTGCGTCGAAGCCTAAGCTCTACCGCCATTTCGGTGACAGGGCTGGGCTCTACTCCGCCGTGGCAGCCCGTCTGGGTTCTATGATGTGGGAGTCAGCGCAGTCAACTCTGCTCTCCGGACAGGCAGACAGCACCGTCGACGAACTTTTCCGTTCAGCGGTGTCCGCATACGTATCCTTGGTTGATGAACATCCAGCGGTCGTCCGTTTCCTCATGACGAACCACATGTTCCAGTACTCTGAGTCCGGCGAGGGTGGGGCCGCAGATCAGCTGAGATCGGCAATGGAGATTATTTCCGACGAGTTCGCTCGTGGCCTCCGAGAGGTCGATGCCGAGGAGTCCCCCGTCGCCGTAGCAGTAGCCTCCATTCTGGGGGCTGGCCTATCAGCGACCCAGTGGTGGATCGATCACGGTCGGCAGAATGGAATGAGCAGGGACATGTTTGCCGCGCACCTGTGCCAGACCTCGTGGGGGATCATAGACGGCGCTGCAGCCACAGTAGGCGTTCGATTCCATAGGGACAGGCCCTTAGGCGACCCTGGATTCGCCACTCGCCTCGACGCCGTCTGATCCCCTTCGTACGGGTGGTCCGCCCTGTGTCACGCACGCGGCAGAACTGCTCACACAAACGGAGCGCATTTCACAATCCTGACTGCTGGCTGTCATGGGGGATCATCCTTGGTCGCCGCTCATCTTAGTAGCGGAGCGCTACAGACGGTACTGTTGACGACAGTGCCACAGTCGTGGCGGCACTCATAAGGCCCCCCTCGAGCCTTCCATCGGTACCGCCACTGGCAGTTTCGTTCTGTTACCGACGGTATTGGTGTGCAGTCAGAGGTTCTTGATTTGGTTTCGTAGGGAGTGGCCAGGGTGGAAACCATCGATTTCGACGATGTTGACCCGAGGCGGGTTCGGTCGCGTCAGCGTTTGTTGGATGCTGCGGTGACCTTGCTGAACAGTGGCGGGGTCGAAGCCGTTACCGTGGAGGCGGTCACTCGACTGTCTCGTGTTGCTCGCACCACCTTGTATCGTCACTTCGAGAGCTCCACAGATCTGGTGGCGGCTGCCTTCGAGCGATTGTTGCCTCAGGCCGAGACCCCCGAGACGACGACGTCGATCCGTGATGACCTGCTGAAGCTGATGCAGCGGCAGGCTGAGCTTATTGAGCATGCACCGCTGCAGTTGACGACGCTGGCATGGTTGGCAATGCTTCCCGAGCAGCCCCGGCAATCCGGGCAATCCGACGGGGATCAGAACGCGCTCGCGCCACTGCGTCGTCGAGTCGTCGAGCAGTATCGAGAACCATTCGATCGAGTTTTGACGAGTGACGTGGCCACGGCTGAGCTCGACAACTTCGATTTGACCATGGCTGTCACCCAGCTCGCGGGCCCGCTGATCTTTGCCAAGCTCACGGGCATTCGGTCGATGACCGTTGGCGATCTCGAACAGCTTGTCGACGATTTCCTCATGGCCCACCGGCGACACCAAACCTCCTGACCTCCTTCCCCATCTACGGTACTGCTAGTACCGTAACGATACCGTCGGTTTCGTAGACGGGCTGGGTCGAGGGTGAGGTGCTGCATATGGTGGTCCAACGTCCAAGTGGTGGGCGCTTGGCGGCGCGCCGGTTGGCGGAACGCAGCGAGTACAGCACGACATTGGGGCGGTTGGCACGGTTCACCTTGGCGCACAGATTCCTCGTCATCGGGGCGTGGGTGGCTGTGGGTATCGTCTTGGCGATTCTGTTTCCCCAGCTGGAGACGGTGGTGCGGCAGCAGTCTGTTGATCCGATCCCTGCTGGGGTTCCATCGTTTCAAGCACTCGATCAGATGGGTGGTGCGTTCGGTGAGAAGGGCGCCAAGACCACTGTTTTCGTGACCATGGAGAACCCGAACGGGTTCACCGACGTGGCGCGGGAACGCTACGACATGCTCGTTCTGCAGCTGCGCGAAAATTTCGACGATGTGCAGTCAGTGCGGGATTTGCTTTCCGATCCGACGACGGCCGGCCAAGCCTTGAGTGAGGACGGGCAAGCCTGGTACCTGCCTGTCGGGGTCACCGGAACATTGGGAGGGCCAACGGCCACGCATGCTGTGGAGACCGTGCGCCAAACCGCGCAGCGCGTGTTTGACGGTACGGGCACCACTGTCCATGTCACCGGGCCGACAGCCACTTTCAGTGACCAGATCGTCAGTGCTGAAAGCGATTTAGTCGTGATCACTCTGGCGACGGTGGCGCTTATCGCGATCATTCTGTTGATCGTTTACCGATCGCTGTTCACCGCGCTGGTGCCGTTGTTGGTGATCGGTGTCAGCCTCGGCGTGGGCCGTGGCATCTTGTCCGCACTCGGCGAACTCGGTATGCCGGTATCGCAGTTCACCGTCGCGTTCATGACCGTCATCCTGCTCGGAGCCGGGGTCGACTACTCAGTCTTCTTCATCAGTCGCTATCACGAACGGCTACGCCAGGACGCCACCACCGAGGTTGCGCTCGTGGACGCGACAGCAACTATCGGACGGGTCATCCTGGCTTCAGCTGCCACGGTGGCGCTGGCCTTTTTGGCGATGGTCTTTGGTCAGCTGAGCGTGTTCTCCACCTTGGGTCCGGCATGCGCGATCGCCATCCTCATCGGATTCCTCGCCACGGTCACCCTGCTACCACCGGTGTTGCTGTGGGCGGCACGATTCGGCTGGGGCGCACCCAGGCGAGATCTGACCCGAAAGTACTGGAATCGCGTCGCCGTGCTCGTCGTGCGGCGTCCTGTGCCGCTGCTGGCACTAACCCTGGTCGGGCTAATCGTGCTTAGCGTCTTCGCGACGGGCATCCAGATCACCTTCGACGATCGTGAGGGGCAACCCGCGACAACCGACAGCAACGAAGGCTACGCGTTGCTCGACCGTCATTTCCCTCAAGACGTCACTATCACCGAGTTCCTCGTCGTAGATGCACCGATCGATCTCCGTACTGCCAGCGGGCTGGCCGATCTTGAGCAAATGGCCTCACGTGTATCCCAGATCCCCGGAGTGACTCGAGTCATCGGCGTTACCCGTCCCACCGGGGACAAGCTCGAGCAAGCCGAGCTGTCCTGGCAGAACGGCCAGATCGGGAACCGGCTGGCGGGTGCGGTCGACGATGGCCAGAACCGCCGCGGTGACCTCGAACAGCTCCGTACAGGCGCATTCCAACTCGCCGACGGGCTTACTCAGCTCGACACCCAGGTACGCACCAACTTGGCCCCCCTGGCCGGCATCCTCGATCAGGCAAGCACAGCCGGGCAGCAAATTCAGCAGTACCAGCCACTACTACGCCAACTCGCCGCATCTGCACCAGCGCTCGATCGCGCTTCTCAGAATGCCCCACAGCTGGCCGCGCTCACCCGCCAAACATCTGCAGCCCTGGCAACAGTGACCTCGATCCTGCCCATCCTCGATAATGCGCCCTGGTGCACCCAAGTCCCGCAGTGCGCAGCTCTGCGCGCGCAGACCCGCAATCTCGACGCCCTACTGAGCAACGGGACCCTCGACCAGATCGCCACGCTGTCAACACAACTCGCGCAGCTGGATACACCGATCTCAACAGTCACCGACCAACTCACTTCCACCGTCAACTCACTGGGCTCCACGCTGGGAAGCATCAGCAGCCAAGACCTTCCCGGCAAGCTCACCCAACTGCAAACAGGTATCAGTCAACTCGCGGCGGGATCACGCCAACTCGCCGCCGGTGTATCCGCGCTGATCGACAGCAACCTTCAACAACTCGCCGGGATGGCCGCGCTAGCCACACAACTACAAACCTCCGCCCGCGAGACCGCCGGAACAAACTCAGCAACCGGCTTCTACCTCCCACCTCAGGCCAACGCAGACCGCCGTTTCGTCGACGTCGCTCGCCAGTTCGTCTCGCCCGACGGCCATACCGTGCGCTACGCAATACAAACCAGCTTCGACCCCTACAGCACCGAGGCCATGCAACTGGCCGACACAATCACCGATGTCGCACTCGCCGCCAGACCGAACACAACCCTGCAGGACTCCAACATCGCGACAGCCGGGTTCCCCGCCATCAACGCCGATCTGCAACGTCTACTCACCGAAGACTTCCGACTCCTAGCGTTGGCCACCCTCACCATCGTCGGCCTGATCCTGATACTCCTACTCCGAGCACTCATCGCGCCGCTATACCTTCTGGGCACCGTCATACTCAACTACACCGCGGCACTGGGTATCGGCGTCCTGATCTTTCAACACATCCTCAAAACCGACATCGCCTGGCCCGTACCACTACTGGCCTTCATAGTCCTCGTCGCGGTCGGCGCCGACTACAACATGCTTCTCATCTCTCGCCTACGCGAAGAATCCCAAAACAACATCCGCATCGGCGTCCTGAGAACCGTCACCAACACCGGATCAGTCATCACCTCGGCCGGCCTCATCTTCGCTGCCAGCATGTTCGGACTCATGGCCGGATCCATCTCGATCATGACCCAGGTCGGACTCATCATCGGCATCGGCCTGCTGCTCGACACCTTCATCGTCCGCACCATCGTCGTGCCGACCATCGCCACACTTGTCGGCAGAGCAAGCTGGTGGCCGAGTACCCGAACCGACACGCATCCAGCGTCCCGCTAGTACGCACGCACGTGCCGAGATCTGACCGGCCCCGCCAGTCATCCAGCCATCGCGCCCACCTCATCGACTGACACCCGCTCGACGGTCGGCCGCGGCACCACACCCGACCCACGTGCGAGCGCCCCTCGCGTCGTTGACGCTGGTAGAACTCGCAGGAGGGCCCGTCGCGGCGTTGGGGACTGTCGCTGATTCGGTGTAAGTGGTTTTGATCGCCCCCGGCGTGGGGCAGGAGGAATCACGACGATGACCGACACAATCGGGGGCGTGGATGCCCCGGTGGCAGGGCCGGTTCAGACCGGTCAGGAACACGATGTCACCACCGCGGATGCGGTGCGTGAGCTCTCGAAGGCCGAGCAGGCTTTGGTGAGCGATCTGGTACGTAGCTCACGCGCTCAGGGAGTGGCTCTGACCGGTCCTGACGGGCTGCTCAAAGCGCTGACCAAGAGCGTGCTCGAAGCCGCGCTCGATGAAGAGATGACCGAACATCTTGGCTATGACAAACATGACGTGGCCGGCCGCAACACCGGCAATTCACGCAACGGCACGCGCACGAAACGGGTCCTGACCGACGCGTGCGGGCAGGTGCCCATCGAGGTGCCCCGCGACCGCAACGCCACCTTCGACCCGGTAATTGTCGGTAAGAGCAAACGTCGCGTCACCGATGTGGATCGGGTAGTGCTGTCGCTGTATGCCAAAGGCCTCACAACCGGCGAGATCTCAGCGCATTTCGCCGATGTCTACGGTGTCAACGGCGGCTGAAAACTGACCCCTTATCGACGGTTGAATTTTGACCCCCTTTGGTGTGGTTACTGGTCGGTGTTGACGAGTTCTCGTCGGGCTTTGGTGCGGTAGGAGTCGCCGTCGATAGCGATGACCTCGGCGTGATGGACGAGGCGGTCGATGAGTGCGGCGGCGACGACGTCGTCGGCGAAGACTTCGCCCCAACGGCCGAATGGCATGTTCGAGGTGATCAGAATCGAGCCTTGTTCGTAGCGACTGGCAATGAGTTGGAAGAACAGGTTGGCGGTGTCGGAGTCGAATGGGAGGTAGCCGATCTCGTCGATGATGATCAGTCGGTAGCGGCGGAGCCGTTTGAGTTCGGCGGCCAGGCGGCCGGTGGTGTGTGCCTCGGTCAGGCGGGTGGCCCATCCGGTGGCGGTGTCGAAGAGCACGGGGTAGGCGTTGTGTGCGGCTTTGATCCCGAGCGCGATCGCGAGGTGGGTTTTTCCCACCCCGGGTGGTCCGAGAAGGATCACGTTGTCGCTCTTGGCGATCCAGGTGCTGGTGGCCAGGTGGGCGATCACATCACGACGCAGTCCTGGAAGGTGGTCGAAGTTGAAGTCCTCGAGTGTTTTGACCGCAGGGAAGCGCGCGCCGCTGATCCGCAGCATGGTGCCGTTGGCTTCGCGTTCGCTGACCTGGCGGTCAAGAATCGCTGCGAGGTACTGCTCGTGGGTCCAGTTGTCGGTGCGGGCCCGCTCGGCCAATTCCGCCCAGCATCGGCGGATCGCTGGCATCTTCAACGCCCGCGCCGCGAACTCGATCTGTTTACCTGTTTGATTGTCGGACACAGTCTTTCACCTTTCAATGCTGGTGGATGTGGTGGGCGGGTGAGCTTGGGGCGGGGTGGCAAAGTTCACCCCGAACAGCTCGTCGTAGTCCGGTAACGCCCGGATCGGCACCTCGTGGCCATCAGGGTGGGCGCGGATGCGGGCGGCGTTTCGGGCCCGGTTGGCGAGGTCTTGGCGGCGGTAATCGCGGCGCAGTTCTTTGGCTGCTCGCACGTGCTGAGGGTCGGCGATGGTGACGTGGTTGGCCCAGCTGCGCGCGTGGTCGGCGACGGTGACCTCGCCGCAGAGGATGCGCACCTGCTGCAGGTCGGCAGTGATGTCGACGAACCGACCGATCACCGACGGGTGCACCGAATAGTCATTGCCGGCTACACGTACGTAGTAGTCGCGACCGAGTCGCACCCGGCTACTCAAGCCGATATGCGGTGCGGTCGGAGGTAGGCCGGTCATCTGCTCGAGGTCCTCGGCGAACACGTCACACGGGCGTCGATCACCGATCGCGCGCACCACTCGGGTGTTGGCATGATCGGCCAGCCACCGATCGAACTGGGCGGTGAAATCGGCCGGTGAGCTGAACTGGCGGCCCGGCAGGAACGAGCTCTCGAAGAACCGGTTGTTGCGTTCGACCATGCCCTTGTACTCGGGGTCTCGCGGTGGCGCCAGCTCCAGCCGCGTACCCAACGTGCCCACGAAGCCGGCCGCCAACGCGGTGGGTGTGCCCTTGGGGCCGATCGCGGCTTCGCGGTCCCACACCAGTTTGCGGGTCACCCCGCCCAGTTGCGACAGCAGCAGCCACATTCCCGTCAGGATGTCTCCGCCCTGGCGAGACGGGATCATCACCGCCGACCGGTACCGGGAGAACGCCAACGTCATCACCAACACCGGTAGCATGGCGAACTGATTGTGGCTCAGAGGGATTCGGTAGTCCGGAAACCACAAATCCCACTGTGAACAGCCGCCGGGCTGATAGATCACCCGATCGGCTGGATCTACCCCACGAAACTCTGGACGAATAGCCCGGACCCGGTCTTTGAGGACCGTCAACGACCTCGTCCACCCAACCCGCTCGGCGATCACCGTCGCCGGCATCGTCGGATACTCCCGCAGCAACGCCCGGATCTGCGGTTCGAACGCGTCGACCGCCGAGCCCGTCGCCGGCCGCGAGTACTTCGGCGCGGTATCCGAAGCCAACGCCGCACGAACGGTGTTGCGGGCCACCCCCAACCGGCGCGCGATCTCCCTGATCGGCACACCCTCACTGCGATGCAAACGGCGGATCTCTGCCCATTGCTCCACTGAAATCACCCTCCTAACAAGACGGGGGGGGGGGTCAAAATTCACCCGTCGTCAGGGGGTCAGTTTTCAGGCGTCGTCAACATACGGTGCGTCGGTATCGAAAGACACTGAACCGCCCCGGGTCTGTCGGAGGCTCTCGAACCTGTGAAGGATGGAGAGCATGGCAGCACCACGCAAGTACAGTGAGGAACTCAAGGACCGGGCCACCCGGATGGCATGTGAAGCGCGACGAGATCCCGATTCGTCGAGAGGTGCGATCAAGCGGATCGCCGATCAGCTCGGAGTCCATCCCGAGGCGTTGCGCAATTGGGTTCGTCAGGCCGAGATCGACGGCGGGGTCCGCCCGGGCACCACGAGTGAGGACGCTGACCGCATCGCGGCGTTGGAGCGGGAGAACCGTGAACTGCGGCGAGCGAACACGATCTTGAAGCAGGCTTCGGCTTTCTTTGCGGCGGAGATCGACCGCCCACAGCGCTGATCGTGGAGTTCGTCGCGGCTCACCGCGATGAACACGGAGTCGATCCGATCTGTGCGGCATTGCGCGATACGTCCGCCCAGATCGCTCCGTCCACGGTACGAGCCCACCTGAGCCCCCAGAAGACCGAGGCGCCTCGTGTGGTGCGTGACCGGGAGCTCCTTACCCAGGTCCGCGCGGTGCATGCCGACAACCTCGGCGTCTACGGTGCCCGCAAGGTGCATGCCCAATTGCGCAGACAGGGCCATAGTGCTGCCCGCTGCACCGTCGAGCGATTGATGAAAGCCGATGGGCTGCAAGGGATAGCGAGACTCAAGACACGCAAGACCACGCGCAGCGAGGGAGCTGAAACACCCCGGCCGGCTGACCGGGTCAACCGTCAGTTCACCGCGGCGGCACCGAACGCGTTGTGGGTGGCGGACCTGACCTACATCCGCACCCACTCGGGCTGGGTGTACGCGGCGTTCGTCCTGGACGTGTTCTCGCGGATGGTCGTCGGCTGGCAGGTCTCGACCACCATGCACACCGACCTCGCCCTCGACGCCCTGAACATGGGATTGTGGGCACGGTCGCGTGCCGGCCACGACGTGGCCGGGCTGATCCACCACTCCGACCGCGGAGTGCAATACCGAGCCATCCGCTACACCGAACGACTGGCCGAAGCCGAAGCGGTGACATCTGTTGGCTCCAAAGGGGATTCATACGACAACGCGATGGCTGAGGCGTTCAACTCGCTGTTCAAAGCCGAATGCATCCGTAACCCCGTGATGCGCCCGCGAGGCGGCTGGGCAGGTGTGGGCGAGGTCGAGATCGCCGTCGCTGAGTACGTCGAATGGTTCAACCACCGCCGCCTGCACGGCGAGATCGGACACGTCCCACCCGTCGAGTACGAGAGCGCCTACTGGTCGACCCACACCGTCACCAGCTACCGTGAGAACCCGGTCCCCGCAAACGCTGGAACCAACTAACCGAGCCTCCAGCAAACCCGGGGCGATTCACACCGTCTCCCGAATCACGGATCGGGTCATCGAAGAGATGGTGTCGTGGTGGGCACGCCCGCTGGAGAAAGTGTACGCGGCGGTGTTCATCGACGCGATCATGGTCAAGATCCGGGATGGGCAGGTGCGTAACCGGCCCATCTACGCCGCGATCGGGGTGGATCTCGACGGGCACAAAGACATCCTCGGCATGTGGGCCGGCGACGGCGACGGCGAGTCGGCCAGGTTCTGGCTGGCGGTGCTCACCGACCTCAAGAACAGGGGTGTCCGCGACATCTTCTTCGTTGTCTGTGACGGATTGAAAGGGTTGCCCGACAGTGTATCTGCCGCATTCCCGTTGGCCACGGTACAGACGTGCATCATCCATCTGATCCGCAACACCTTCAAGTACGCCTCCCGCAAGTACTGGGACCAGATCAGCGCCGATCTCACACCGATCTACACCGCGCCGACCGCCGCTGACGCCCGGGCGCGGTGGGAGGAATTCGCCGAGAAATGGGGCACGCCGTACCCAGCGATCGTGACCCTGTGGGAGAGCGCGTGGGAGGAGTTCATCCCGTTCCTTGACTACGACGTCGAGATACGGCGAGTGTTGTGCTCCACCAACGCGATCGAAAGTCTCAACGCCCGCTACCGGCGTGCGGTGCGCGCTCGAGGACACTTCCCGAACGAGCAGTCCGCACTCAAAACGCTCTACCTGGTCACCCGGTCGCTGGACCCGAAGGGTACCGGTCAGACGAAGTGGGCCGTACGCTGGAAGCCAGCGCTCAACGCCCCGGCCATCACGTTCGCCGATCGTATGCCCGCAGCCGAAGAACGCTGACCCGCCGAGCAATCGGAAAACCGCCGCTTACACCGAATATCGGACAGACCCGTCGGGGCCCGATTCCCGCCGAGCTCGTGGTGAGCGTGCGTGAGACGCTGGGTGGGGGTCGTCCAGAACGGGGGGTGTCCCTATGGGTTTGTCAAGCAGCTGAAGCGATTGGGGTTCGGTAGGGCTCGCTGTGCTTGAGCATCGCGTAGAGGACGTCGCATCGTCGGCGTGCCAGGCAGATGAGGGCGGCGTTGTGTTTCTTTCCTTCGGCGCGTTTGCGGTCGTAGTAGGCGCGGCTGGTGGGGTCGTGCAGTGCGGCGAACGCGGAGAGGAAGAAGGCTCGTTTGAGTTTGCGGTTTCCGAATCGGGCGGGGTGCTCGCCACGGATGGAGGTGCCGGATCGGTGGGTGACTGGTGCGATGCCGGCGTAGGCGGCCAGGTGGCCTGCGGTGGCGAATGCTGAACCGTCGCCGACTTCGAGGAGGATGCGGGCTGCTGTGTAGGGGTCGTAGCGGATCTGGTTTCGCACCGCGGCAAAGTGGCTCCGCGCCATGTCTCGATCGTTGTCCGCGTCGCCGGTAGCATCACGGGTGGACGCCTGCACGGTGGCGTGGTCGAAGGCCAGGATACGTGACGCTGCGAGAAGAACTGCAGGCTTCCCGGTTGCCTCCTGTCGATGTCACAGGACCCGGGTCAGCGGGAACCGGCGTCCTGCTGATGGTAATGCTCCTGCGTGCGTTTGTGTGAACGCGGCGGCCCTGCTTAGCGTCCTCCTCGCGGACTTGCCGCGACAGGCCGGTTAGCCTGACAAGGATGCTGCGGCCTTTCGTAGTGACGCCTCCAGGGTCGTTTCCGCCTCGGGTAGAGCCGCCGCGAGGGTTGTGACGGATCGGAGCCGCTCGGATGAGGCGTGATCCTTCTGTACTGCTGCGCGTGCGACTGCAGTCCAGGATGTCGCCGCATGGTGGGCGTTGGCTGCAAGGATGGCGGTGGCGTGATCGCCGGTGAGGCGCGCGATTTCGTCGCAGCCCTGTGCCAGCAGTCGGCGGAACAGGCCGCCGCCGGTCCCCGCTTTCTCGATGAAGGCGCCGAGGCTGAATAAATGCATCTCGAGGTCGTCGGTCGACAGGGCTCCCCAGCTGCAGACGTCGGATGCGAGCGCGCTGGCAGCGTCGAGGCCGTGTGACCCGTGTTCTGCGGGCCCGGCGATCGTCGATGCGCCTGGGGTGCTCAGGCTCGCTGCGGATTGTGCGAATGCCTGTGCGGCCACCTCGAGAATCGAAGGTGGCGTCTGTGGCCAATTGATACGAAACAGCGTGTGTCGGGTTGGCTCCGGGAAGGAGGTCGAGCGGCGCGCGCGTGCGAGTGCGTCCAGTGGGACGCGTTGAAGGTCTTCGCGATCGTTGTCGGCGATGTACGCGACGCCTTGCGTCTCGTCGTAGCCGACTACAACGATGTCGTGGCGGCTCATGCGCAACTGGACCCGCAGGTAGGGGAGTTCTGCGATCTCCGCCCAGACCAGTGCAGGGCGTCCCTGATCGATCTCGCCACGAAGGTTCTCCCAACCCTCGGCCGGGTCGTCTGTGGCAAGCACCTCGACGGTGCCGCCCAGACGGCGGGGGAGGTCGATCTCAAAATCAGGTCCTCGTCCGACTAAGTACACGGGTGGCATCAGCGCTTTTGATCGAATGTAGGTGAGGGAGAGGGCTCCGCCGAGGGCAAAGACGAGGCCCTCGTCGGGTGGGCCGTCGTAACCGAGCCCGGTCCACTCCATGAGGTCTCGCATCGCACCGGACCCACAGTGGCCACCCATTCGGTGCGGGTAGGGGTCGATCATCGAGGGGCCGGACACTGACACGATCCTCCTGTGTTGAGGCGGTACGAAAATTGTCGATTGCCGGGCCGACGACTGAGGCAGACCGGGTTAGGCGTGGAATGCATCTAGTGACGTCGCACGCTGCGTGAGTATAAGAGGGCCATAGGCCTCTTTGAGAGCCACCAGGATGTTGTCGAGAGGCAGGTCGTTGTACACACCTCTTTCGCGGACGTACTCCATGTGTGTTGAGCCGTCCGCGGAGTGAGCGTGGAGCAACGCGTCGCTGTCGCCGGTGAAGTCGATCGGGGCGACTCCGAACCGCGCGCACAGTTCCGAGTTGAACGCGGGTGTCGCCTTGAGCCACCGTCCGTCTATGTAGACGTGGCTGTACCCGTGATAGACGAAGACGTCGGTTCCCATCAGCTCACGTAGGGCGCCCGTTTGGAGGTGATTACGGACGTCGGCGAAGCATAGCCGCGCTGGGATCCCGGCGGCGCGGAATGCGGCGGTAAGCACGACGGCCTTGGGGACGCAGTATCCACGCCCGGATTCGATTACATGGCTGGCCCGGTAGTGCTCTGGGTCGTTGGAGACGGTGTACGGGTCGTAGCGGATGGCGTCGCGCACCGCGGTGAACAGGCGGCCGGCTTTGTCTTTGTCGGTGGTCGCGTTGCCGACGGCTTCGCGTGTGAAGGTTGCGACGGTGGCGTGCTCGATGTCGAGGAAGCGTGAACCCGTCAGCGCCGCCGGGCTGACCGCATTTGTCGGTGATGTGGTCATGGGGCCGCTCCGATCAATTCGGACCTGACGATCGGCGCTCGTTGTGCAATGGCGCGCTTGGCGGTCACGAAGTCAGCGGGTCTGTTGACGCAGTCAGCTGCAATCAGTTCTCCGGCGGTTAAGTAGTAGCAGGTGAAGTCGCGGCCATGGGCGGGGTTGCCGCTGACCAGCACCTCGTCGTATCCGGTGTTGAGCCCGGCGATCTGGAGTTTGAGGTCGTATTGGTCGGACCAGAACCATGGCAGTGCGGCGCGACCGGTTGTGTTGTCGCAGATTGTGGCCGCCGCGATCTTGGCGTGCTCGGTTGTTGCGGACACGCACTCGAGACGAACACGTCGCCCGTACCGCTCGATTCGGTGGTTGGCGCAGTCGCCGGCTGCGACGATGTCAGGATCGCTGGTACGAGCGCGGTCGTCGACGAGGATGCCGTTTTCGACGTCGATGCCCGCAGCTGCTGCGAGCTCCGTGTTCGGAATGACGCCGACGCCGACGATGACCAGGTCAGCGGCCAGCGTCTCCCCCCCGGACAGGACAACGCCGTCGACTCGTTCGTCGCCGCGGAACCCTTCGACCATTGCGTCGGTCCGTACCTCGACACCCTTCTCGCGGTGAATTCGATCGAAGAATTCCGACACGACGGGCGCCGTGACACGTTCGAGTACGCGTCCTGCCGCCTCCAGGACGGTGACCTCGACACCCAGGGTTCGAAGCGAGGCCGCTGTCTCCAGGCCGATGTACCCGCCGCCGACAATGACGACCCGCGAACCCGGGACCGCGGCGGCGCGGATGGCCTCGACATCGGTGGCGGTGCGCAGATAGTGCACGCCCGGCAGGTCGGCGCCGGGGACCGGCAGTGCGCGAGCTCGAGCGCCGGTGCACAGGGCCAACTTCGAGTAGGACACCGCGTCGTTGTTGCCAAGAGTGACGGTTCGTTCGGCACGGTCGATCGAGGTCACGGTCCCGTCGACGAGCTCGATCCGTTGCTTGTCGTAGAACTGGCGGCTCCGAATCGCGACATCGTCGAGATGGCAATCGCCAGCCAGGTATGCCTTGGACAGCGGCGGCCGCTGATACGGCAGGCGGCCCTCGTCGCCGATCAGCAGGATGGCCCCAGCCCACTTCTCCTTGCGCAAATTGGCCGCCAGCTGTGCGCCCGCGTGGCTTGCGCCGACGATCACGACCCGATCAGTACTCACGTCTCCGGCTTGGGAGTCAGACGGACCATCATCTTGCTGATCCCACGAACGAAGTTGGACTGCACGTACTCCGGATCACCGACCACCTCGATGTCGTCGAAGCGCTCGAGAAGTTCTTCCCAGAGAATGCGCAACTGCAATTCGGCCAAACGGTTTCCCATGCAACGGTGCACACCGAAACCGAACGCGATGTGGTTGCGAGCGTTGGACCGATCGATGATGAGCTCGTCCGGGCGGTCGAACACTCGCTCGTCGCGGTTGCCGGAGGCATACCACATGACGACTTTGTCACCTGCGCGGATGAACTGACCGTTGAGCATCACGTCCTTCTTGGCGACCCGACGCATGTATGCCAGCGGGGTTTGCCACCGGATAATCTCCGACACCGCATTGGGAATCAGATCCGGATTGGCTTTGAGTTTCTCGAACTGCTCGGGAAACTCGTTGAGAGCCAGCACTCCGCCGCTCATCGAGTTGCGGGTGGTGTCGTTGCCGCCGACGATCAGCAGCACGAGGTTCCCGAGGAACTCCATCGGGCTATTGTCGAGAAGGTTCTTGGTGTCCTCGTTGCTCTGCAGCATGGTGATGAGGTCGAATCCGGTCTCCTCGCCTGCCGCGGTCCGCGCGGCCTTGTCTCGCCACAGCGCACTCAAGCCCTGTGCCATCGCGACCATCTCGCGGAAAACTTTGTCGTTGTCCGATGGTCCGCCGTTGGCCTGCTCCATCGACGTGGCCAAATCCGACCACTGGACGAGTTTGTGGCGCTGCTCGTAGGGGTAGTCGAGCAATGTCGCGAGCATCCGCGCGGTCAGTTCGACCGACACGGTCTGGACCCAGTCGAACGGTTCGTCGAGCGGTAGCTCCTCGACGACTTCCCGGACGCGAGACCGGATGAGGCCCTCCATCTCGCGCAGGTTCTTCGGTGCGACGACTCCCTGGACGGCGGCGCGCTGCTTGTCGTGCCGCGGCGGGTCCATGGCGATGAACATCGCGATATCCATGAAACGCGGGGGCCGACCGATGATGATGAACGGTTCGGCGGAGAACGCTTCATGGTTTTTGTCGACAGCGATGATGTCGGCATGTCGAGTGACCGACCAGAACGGCCCGAAGGGACTGCGGGGCTGGAAGTGAACGGGCGCCTCATTGCGCACACGCTCGAAGTAGGACCGCCACATGCCCTGTCGGTAGAGAAATGGGTTGCTCAGATCGATGTCAGTGAGTTCGACGTCCTCGACCGGCGGGATGGGGGTCTCGGTGAAGATTTTCTTGCCGTCGGTTCGGGTGACGATCCGGCGGGTCTTGTCATAGACGTGAGCGCCACGGATCTGCAGATCGATCGGGATCATGGACTGCGCCTTCTCGGCGATCGCGGTGGTAATGCTCATCTGAAAGTCGCTCTCATTCTCTCACTTCACAACTGGAACTCGGGGAGGTGAACGGTCAACCCGTCCCACTCTTCGCGCGCGGTCATCTGACACGACAGCCGCGAGTTGGCCTCACGCTCGGGGTGCATGCTCAACATGCCTTCTTCGACGTCTGTGCTGTGGCCGACGGTGTCGATCCACGCGCTGTCGACGACGACGTGGCAGGTTCCGCATGCCGCCTCACCGCCACAGTCGCCATCAATGCCCGGTATCGCCTGGTCGACCGCGGTCTGCATCAGTGACCTGCCGGGCATCACCGGCGCGGGGTAGTCCTCGCCGTCGTGGGTCACGTAGGTGATCGTGGCCATGGCCACCTCCTTGTTCCTGGGTCGTAGAGATGAGTGTGCGCGCGGCGAATGTGGTCGATCCAGGTTCGGACGTCGCGATGTCTTGTTAACTTGGCTCATATGAGCCTTGTCGAGTCGGGGATGCCGCCGCTGGCGTTCGCCCAGCTCCTCGACAGCGGCGCCTTGGGCGCGGCGGAGACCCGAGCGTTCGAACGCATCATGGCCCGCGAGGGCGTCGATCTCGCGGTCGTCATTGCGCGACAGGGCCAAGTGCCTGTCCGGTGGTTTCACGAGGTGTATCCGGCGATGGATTCCCAGCAGGGATTCCGGTTGGGCGTAGCGTTCGCCGAGCACGCTCAGCTCACCTCGTTCGGCCCCATCAGTTTGCCGCTGGTCAGTGCGGGTTCCGTCGTCGAAGTTGTTCAACTGCTTCAGTTCTTGCCCCTGATATCGACCGCGCTGAGCACCGAGTTCCAGCACGGAGATTCTGGACTGACGATCGCTCTGGCCGGGCGCACCGACAGCGCCGGCACCGATTGTTTCGCCGTCACCTACGGTGGTCTGGCTGTCCTGCGGTTGGTGGACATGCTCGCCGGTGCCGTCCCCTCCGTGGAGCTTCATCTGACATGCCAGGCGCCGGCAGACCTGATCGCCGTGGGTGAGATCGGCCATCGGATCGTTTTCAACGCGCCCGCGGCGTTCGTGCACATACCGGCTGCCGTGCTCTACGACGTGTGCCGTTTCTCCGACCCCGTGGCCTACCGGATCGGTATTGCCGAGCTTCGACGCGTCTACGAACAGCGTAGGCCCAGTTCCTACACGCAGCTGGTCCGCGCACAGTTCGATGCCGACCCTGCCCGCGCTGACGGTGCTCGTATCGCGGCGGAGCTGTCGATATCGGTGAGCACACTCAAGCGACGCCTGAACGCCGAGGGCACCACCCTGCGTCGCCTGCGGCAGCAGTTCGTCCAAGAACGGGCCACCGCGCGACTGCTGGATCCGGGCATCGGTGTCGGCGAGATAGCCGCAGAACTGGGGTACTCCGACGCCGCCAGCTTCTCTCATGCGTTCACACGGTGGGTCGGATGCTCCCCGACGCGGTTTCGCCGCGCACCGGCGAATCGGCAGGCAGCGCCGGGCATCTGAGCAGGTCAGTCCGCGCGAAGAAGATTGACGAAAAAGCTGTCTACCGTGGAGGTGTCGGCGTAGCGCGCGAAGTGCATGAGATCGACTTTCACGAACTCGCCGGTGGCGGAAAAGTAGGTCTCGCCGTCCACAGTCCCGCTCGCCCCGATGTGCAGGATGTGATCGGCGTCCTCGTCGATGCACGCCGTAAGACGTACTGGTACGTGGAGGGGTACCGGTCGGCGGTACTTGACGGTCAACGTGCGCGTGACGGCCGGGGTGCCGGCGATCCACAGCGTGAATCCCATGATGTCGTCGCACGCGGCCGAGATAGCGCCTCCGTGCGCCAAACCTGGTCCACCGGAATGCTTGGTGGTGAAAGAGTGATCGGCAAAAACGCGGTCGCCGTCGCGGTACACCTCGAGCTGCAGGCCGCTGGCATTCTCCGGCCCGCAGCCCATGCACGATGGGGAGTGTGCGGGCAGTTTGGTGGGTGCTGACATCACAGTCCTCGAATCGATGCTCGTGCCGGTAGCAGACCACTACCAACGGTATCGTTGGTAGAATGCCACATCCACGCTGGACCAACAGCGTGAGGAGACCTGGTGGCGGTGAGCATCAATGGCCTCGACGACGTCGATCCGCGGCGGGTTCGTTCCCGGAACCGTCTGCTCGACGCCACGGCGGTGTTGCTGCGCAGCGGGGGAGTGGAGGCTGTCACCGTCGAGGCGGTCACGAGCGTTCCCGCAGCTGGAGACAGTCGTGCGGCAGCAGTCGGTCGACCCGATCCCTGCGGGAGTGCCGTCGTTTCAGTCATTCGACCGGATGGGCACGGCGTTCGGGGAGAAAGGCGCCAAGACAACGGCGTTTATCGCCATGGAGAACCGTGGCGGCCTCACCCCGACGGTGCGTGCACGCTACGACGAGCTTGTCCAGGAACTTCGTGGCACCACCGCCGATGTCGCTTCCGCCCGCGACCTGGTGGGGGGATCGCCGATGTGTGTTGTCGAACTTGTCAGGATGTAAAGCCTGGGACGGGATCACGGTCGTTCTAGAAGTACTGGCCGACGTCGGCAATCTTGTAGGCCACCGGGTCATGCAGGCTGTGCGTCCGGATGTTGCGCCAGAACCGGTCCAGCCCCAAACGCGGGTGTGTCCCACGCGCCCCGATGACCTCGAAGATCCGGCTGCCTATAGACAGACCCGCCTCGGTGGCCAAGACCTTCACCCCCGACACCTGAACCATCAGCGAGGCCCGATCGGCGGGTGCCAAAGCATCACCCTTCTCCCAGATCCGCTGCACCGCGTGCGACGCATCGCGGGCCGCCGCGTCAGCGCCTTGTAGTTTAATCGCAAGCTCTCCAAAGGTCCGAACTACGTATGGATCCTGCGTGGCCTCAGAAACCCCCGCAGGGGTCCATGGCCGTGCGTGCTCCAGCGTGTATTCGCGAGCGGAGTCCAGCGCTTCGGCGGCAATTCCTATGTAGACGTGCGAGAAGATCAGTTGCACCAACGGGCCGAATAGGCTGGCGCGCCTATAGCCGAAAAAGTCGGTGATCACGCTGTTCGGAGCCCCCAACACCTCGTGCGGAAGCACTTGAACATCTTTGAAGTCCGTTGTACCGCTGTCGGTCCGCCGCATCCCCAGGGCTTTCCAGTCATTGTTGGGACGCACTCCCCCTCGGTCGGTGGGTATGACCGCTGTGATAATTCCCGACCGCTCGGGTGAGTCATCATCCTGCGCCACGCCAAACACCAGAAGCAGATCGGATCCGAGCGCCCCGCTACAGAAATGCTTGGTCCCGTTCAGCACGTAACCACCGTCGTCGCGTGGGGTTGCACGCACCTTCCAGTCGAGAATGTGACTGTTGTTCTCGCTCAACGCGTTCCCCGTCCAGGAACCCTGCGCCACGCGGCGGTAAGTGGCGTCGCGCTGCTCCGGCGAGCCGAGGAGTTCGATGAAGGCTGCACACACGAGGTGGTATCCGTAGAGGTGGCCAAGCGAGCCGTCGACCTTGGCAATCTCGCGGATTACTGCGAAGACTGAATCGCCCCGGGTTTGCTGGAGGCTCGGTTAGTTGGTTCCAGCGTTTGCGGGGACCGGGTTCTCACGGTAGCTGGTGACGGTGTGGGTCGACCAGTAGGCGCTCTCGTACTCGACGGGTGGGACGTGTCCGATCTCGCCGTGCAGGCGGCGGTGGTTGAACCATTCGACGTACTCAGCGACGGCGATCTCGACCTCGCCCACACCTGCCCAGCCGCCTCGCGGGCGCATCACGGGGTTACGGATGCATTCGGCTTTGAACAGCGAGTTGAACGCCTCAGCCATCGCGTTGTCGTATGAATCCCCTTTGGAGCCAACAGATGTCACCGCTTCGGCTTCGGCCAGTCGTTCGGTGTAGCGGATGGCTCGGTATTGGGCGCGTTCAATCGGTCGATGCAACACTGGGTTGTTGTAGCGAGTGTAGTTGTTCGCCAAAGACTTCGGCGGGAGTTTTCCATCCAAGGACTTTTCTAGGACGGTTGTTGAGGGTGTAGGCGATGGCCTCGAGGTCCTCAGCTGACCACCGCGACAGATCAGTTCCCTTAGGAAAATATTGGCGCAGAACACCATTGGTGTTCTCGTTGGATGGTCGCTGCCACGGTGAGTGCGGATCGGCGAAGAACACCTGCGTTCCGGTGTCCATCGCGAACTGGGCGTGAGCGGACAGTTCCTTGCCGCGATCCCACGTCAACGTTTTGCGCAACTGCTGCGGCAGCGCGGCGATCGACGCTGTCAGTCCTGCATTCATCGCGATGGCACCGTAGCCACCGAGTGCGGGCCCGTTCTTCACAGGCGGCTGCTCACCCCAGCCCTGCTGGCGTGGCAGATGCACCAGAAGTGTTGCACGACTACGACGTTCAACGATCGTGCCGATCGCCGATCTCCCAGTTCCGATAATCAGATCACCCTCCCAGTGCCCGGGGACGGCACGGTCCTCGGCCTCGGCAGGGCGCTGACTGAACACGACATCGGAGGTGACGTGACCCTGCGGCTTGTTGCGCGAGCGGGCCCGCGGCTCCCTCAGTGCACGTCCGGTGCGCAGGCACGCGACCAGCTCACGTTTGAGCGCGCCGCGGCCCTCGATGAACAGGGACTGGTAGATCGCCTCGTGACTGATACGCATGGATTCATCATCGGGGAAGTCGACCTTCAAACGCTGGGAGATCTGCTCTGGACTCCACGCCAGCGACCACCGCCGGTTGGCCCGGTGCGGTTTGTTAAGCCCCTTCCATGGCGGTGGCGTGGGGCCCGCAGCGATCGTGCCATCGGGACGGCGGACAACGCCGGCCAGGCGGTCCTGTACGTACTCCCGCAACTCGACGTGGGCCACGAGCTTCGCTGTTTTCGGGCGCTTGGCGGCCTGCTGGGCTTTCCACTGCGCCACCAACGCCCGATACTCGAGCTTCCCGCTCCTGGTTGCGGCGTTGCGCCGTAGCTCACGCGAGATCGTGGCCGGACTCCGCCCGATCCACCGTGCGATCTCACGCACCCCACGATCCTGGGCGCGTAGCAGCGCGATCTCTTCCCGTTCGGCGAAGGATAGATAGCGGCCCGAAGGCTCATCCAGACTCAGCGGCCTCATGCCGCCAGCGTGGCGGAACCAGCGTGTACCCACCGGCACCGACACACCGACAGCGATCGATGCCTGTGCCGTGCTCACCCCCGTCGCGACCACCCGCCAAAACTCACGTTGCACCTGCCGCGACGGCTCCGGCCGCCCCGGCGATCGCATCGCCGGCCGAAGTGCACGATCAGCACGCCACTGCCGACGAACACCTACCGCCACATCGCTGGTCCTCCGACTCCAGTCCGCCGTAGCCACCGCAAACACCTCCATGATCATGGTGTTGCGACGACCAGTTGAATCCGCCTTGCACTCCGCGGTCGGAGTGGTGGATCAGCCCGGCCACGTCGTGGCCGGCACGCGACCGTGCCCACAATCCCATGTTCAGGGCGTCGAGGGCGAGGTCGGTGTGCATGGTGGTCGAGACCTGCCAGCCGACGACCATCCGCGAGAACACGTCCAGGACGAACGCCGCGTACACCCAGCCCGAGTGGGTGCGGATGTAGGTCAGGTCCGCCACCCACAACGCGTTCGGTGCCGCCGCGGTGAACTGACGGTTGACCCGGTCAGCCGGCCGGGGTGTTTCAGCTCCCTCGCTGCGCGTGGTCTTGCGTGTCTTGAGTCTCGCTATCCCTTGCAGCCCATCGGCTTTCATCAATCGCTCGACGGTGCAGCGGGCAGCACTATGGCCCTGTCTGCGCAATTGGGCATGCACCTTGCGGGCACCGTAGACGCCGAGGTTGTCGGCATGCACCGCGCGGACCTGGGTAAGGAGCTCCCGGTCACGCACCACACGAGGCGCCTCGGTCTTCTGGGGGCTCAGGTGGGCTCGTACCGTGGACGGAGCGATCTGGGCGGACGTATCGCGCAATGCCGCACAGATCGGATCGACTCCGTGTTCATCGCGGTGAGCCGCGACGAACACCACGATCAGCGCTGTGGGCGGTCGATCTCCGCCGCAAAGAAAGCCGAAGCCTGCTTCAAGATCGTGTTCGCTCGCCGCAGTTCACGGTTCTCCCGCTCCAACGCCGCGATGCGGTCAGCGTCCTCACTCGTGGTGCCCGGGCGGACCCCGCCGTCGATCTCGGCCTGACGAACCCAATTGCGCAACGCCTCGGGATGGACTCCGAGCTGATCGGCGATCCGCTTGATCGCACCTCTCGACGAATCGGGATCTCGTCGCGCTTCACATGCCATCCGGGTGGCCCGGTCCTTGAGTTCCTCACTGTACTTGCGTGGTGCTGCCATGCTCTCCATCCTTCACAGGTTCGAGAGCCTCCGACAGACCCGGGGCGGTTCAGACCGTCGGCCAATCTGCGCCCCAACCACCGTGCTCCTCGGGTACCGCGAGCGCCAGCAGACCACTTAGGCGTAAGTCCTCTTTCTCACGGGTGGCTGGCCCCCCATCGCGATCCCGTTCGACGATTCCCTCCCGCCAGCTTGCAGCAAGGTCTCGAGCCACCGCGAGAGGATCGCCCGCCCGCCGGTCGGTGGCCGCCGCCGTGTCGTCGGTGACTGTCATTCGTATTCTCCAATCGCTGATGTGCCGGCCGCGCATGTACGCAGGCTCGTCTGCAGAAATTCCGGGGCCGACCAATCAGTCAGGTCGATCGCCTTATCCACCAGATCGTGGTCGACCAGGTACCGCTGTGTCGCAGCAAGGACAGTGAGCGCATCGTGGTCGAGGGTGGGTACTAAGTTGTCGGTGAAGTGCTCGCCGAAACCGCGTGTCACCGCAGTCTCGCTAACACCGAGGTTGCGGGCATGAATCGCGACTGTCTCGGTCAGATGATCGCGCGCCCAGGAGCCTGCCCGGACCACCGTATCCACCAGATGCTGCACGAGTGACGGGTTCTTATCGACGAGTTGCGCGCTGATTGTCCAAACGCTGGCGTAGTGGCTTGTCCTGTCCAAGCTCAGGTCACGCAGCGGTCTAACACCGGTGAGGTCTTCGAACTCCGCGGACCACGGAAGCCAGCTGAATAGCGCATCGACCGTCCCCCCGGCAAAGACTTGTGCCTGATGGGCCCCGACGGCGGGAAAGAGGTCCGAACCGTTCACTGATGCCGATGCGCTGAGTCGGTCCTGCGGTAAGTCGACTCCCGCCGTCTCAATGGGTACGAGCTCGATATCGTTTACTGTTACGCCGGAGTGACGAAGGGTGTGCTGCAGGGCTCGCGCCTCCCAAGTGCCCAGTGCGACGAGAGTCTGGCGCCACGGGTCGAGCTGTCGGTAGTCACCAAGGTCGCCGCGCAGGATCCGGATTGCCGATGCGGATACGCCGACACGATGCCCCGCCAGTTGCTCCGGTGCGGTCAGGGTGGGGTCGGCCGCGTAAAAGCCCAGCTTTCCCTCGAACAGGGTGACGCCCAGGAGGCGTGTGCGACCCGGTGCACGCAGGCCCTCACTCACCAACGGCGGGATCTCTCCGCCGAATCGGGTGTAAGCGGGATGATCGTAGGTGAAGTGCAAGGAGCCCAGCGGCCCTCCCAGCACGTCCAGATTGATGCCAGCCTCGGCGAGCAACTGCGACTCGCGGCCAACCAGCAGGGCGTTGGGAACAGGGCAGTTGCTGTACGCGAGGGTGTGGACCGCTGAGCTGGTGTCGGTCACAGCGCCGCCGCCCCGCTTGGCAGTTCCAGGCCGAGGTGGTCGCGCAGCGTTGATCCCTCATACTCGTCGCGGAATACCCCACGTTCTTGCAACAGCGGCACCACCTGGTCGACAAAGTCCTCGTAAACGCCGGGCAGATAGGCGGCGGAGATGATGAACCCATCAGCCGCTCTCGCATCGAAGTACTCGACCAGTCTGTCGGCGATCTGGGTGGGCGTTCCTCCCCACTGCGGGACAAAACCCACGTTCGTGCCATAACGCTTTCCAAGGTCGGCCAGTGTCAGATCCTCGCCGTCGCTCGCAACCGTGGAGAACATGTGGAGCATGGTGGGGATGTGCGCGTCCCCCAAGCTCGCGACGATGTCGGAGTACTTCGCGTCTAGGGGGAAGGCGGACAAGTCGATTCCACTATGACTCGACAACGTCGACAGACCGACCTCGGGGTGGACGAGACCGTTGATGTATTCGAGGCGATCGCGTGCGATCGCCTCGGTCTCCCCAAGTATGGGCATGACAGCTGTGAAAACCTTCGTGGCGTCGGGGTTGCGACCCGCGGCACTCACTTGCCCCTTGATGTCCTGGTACGTGCGCTGCATCATCTCCAGCGTCGGCGAGATGCTGAACACGGCGTCGGCCCACTGGCCCGCGAAACGTCTACCGCGAGGCGACAATCCGGCCTGGAGGAGTACTGGCTCGCGCTGACTTGAAGGGGGGATTTGCAGGGGGCCGCGCACGTCGAACCAGTCACCACGGTGATCGACGTAATGAACTTTCTTAGGATCAGCGAACCGGCCGCAGATCTTGTCCAACAGCAGCGCATCATCGTCCCACGAGTTCCACAGCTTACGTACGACCTCGACGAACTCGTCCGCGCGGTCGTAACGGGTGTCGTGTTCAAGATGAGCATCGATTCCGAAGTTCTTTGCCTCTGAATCGTTCAGCGATGTCACGATGTTCCACGACACCCGCCCGTCGGACAGGTTATCCAGCGTTGCCAGGATACGGGCGACGTGAAACGGCGGGTAATACGTGGTGGAGATGGTGGCTCCAAGTCCCAACCGGTCGGTCACGGCGGCCATCGTCGCCACCACCGTGGCGGGCTCGAGTGCGATCGCGCCCTGGCCGCCCAGTCCGACGCCTGTTTGCAGATCATGGCCGTAGCTGTCCTCGACTGCGAGAGCATCCGGAAGGAAAAGAAGATCAAACTTTCCGCGTTCAAGGGTCTGAGCGATCTTCTTATAGTATGCACCGGAAAGAAAATCGTTAGTTGCTGCGGATCTAGTGTCCTGAGTCATTAATTTCCGTTCGGTTGTTAGGCTAGGGAATGGCAACCCGGGGTCCGCGAGCAGTGGATATTGTTCTGACTGATGACGAGCGCCGTGAGCTCGAAGGGTGGGCGCGTCGGCGAACGACGGCCTCGGGTTTGGCGATGCGCTCACGAATCGTTCTCGCCGCCGCTGATGGCGGTTCGAATACTGAAGTGGCACAACGACTCGGCCTCAATCGCAGTACCGTGCGGCGCTGGCGAGGCCGGTTCGTCGAGCACCGCTGCGAGGGGTTGCTCGACGAACCCCGGCCTGGGCGACCTCGCACCGTCGACGACGAGCAGATCAAAAACTTGATCACCGCGACTCTCGAGACCACTCCGAAGAATGCGACACACTGGTCGACGCGGGCGATGGCCGAGCATCTCGACATGTCACAGTCAACCGTGTCGCGTGTGTGGCGGGCGTTCGGATTGGCTCCGCACAAACAGGATTCGTGGAAGCTGTCGAGAGATCCCTTGTTCACCGAGAAGGTCCGTGAATCACCCCTGGTTTGATGCCGCTTCCTTCTGAGTCAGGAAGGATGAGCACATGCCTAAGAAGATCGATCCGGAGGTCCGTTCGAGGGCCTTGCGTTTGCTGGAGGCGCACGGCGGCGAGTACACGTCGTTGACTGCCGCGGCAGAGGCGATCGCCAAGCAGGTCGGTGTCGGTGGGGAGACGGTACGTCGGTGGGCCGTGCAGGCCCAGGTCGATGCCGGCGCCCGGTCGGGGACCACGTCGAAGGAGTTCGCTGAGATCAAGCGACTCAAGGCGGAGAACAAGCAATTGCGAGAGGACGTTGCCATTTTGAAAGCGGCGACGACTTTCTTCGCGGGGGAACTCGACCGCCGCAACCGATGATCGTGGCGTTCATAGATCAGATGCGCGCCAACGGTTTTGCGGTCGAGTCGATCTGTCGGGTCTTGCGTGAGCAGGGCTGCATGATTGCCGCACGAACCTACCGGGCATCGCGAACACGCACGCCTGCCGCTCGGACCGTCTCCGATGCCCACGTCGTCGATGCGGTGCGCACCGTGGTCTGGCGCACCGATGACGACGGCCGGCGGAAGATGACTCCGGAGGGCCTCTACGGGCGGGTGAAGATGCGCGCCCATCTGCATCGGACAACACTGCCCGGGGTGTCCTATGGCGCCGTTGATCGAGCGATGAAAGTGCTAGGCCACAACGGGATTCGAAGGTCCAAGGGAGTCCGTACGACCGTGCGGTCCGCTGATGGTGTACGTGCGGAGGATCTGGTGAATCGACAGTTCAGTGCCGTCGAGCCGAACCGGGTGTGGGTGACCGATTTCACCTACTGCCGGACGTGGGCGGGGTGGGTGTACGTGGTGTTCATCATCGACGTGTTCTCACGTCGGATCGTGGCGTGGCACGCCTCGACGTCGAAGACGGTGGAGCTGGTGACGGTCCCGCTTCGGATGGCGCTGTGGCAGCGGAAACGAGAGGGTCATCCGGTGAAAGCTGCTGAGCTGATTCATCATTCGGATGCTGGAAGTCAGGGCGGATTCAACTGGTCGTCGCAACACCATGATCATGGAGGTGTTTGCGGTGGCTACGGCGGACTGGAGTCGGAGGACCAGCGATGTGGCGGTAGGTGTTCGTCGGCAGTGGCGTGCTGATCGTGCACTTCGGCCGGCGATGCGATCGCCGGGGCGGCCGGAGCCGTCGCGGCAGGTGCAACGTGAGTTTTGGCGGGTGGTCGCGACGGGGGTGAGCACGGCACAGGCATCGATCGCTGTCGGTGTGTCGGTGCCGGTGGGTACACGCTGGTTCCGCCACGCTGGCGGCATGAGGCCGCTGAGTCTGGATGAGCCTTCGGGCCGCTATCTATCCTTCGCCGAACGGGAAGAGATCGCGCTGCTACGCGCCCAGGATCGTGGGGTGCGTGAGATCGCACGGTGGATCGGGCGGAGTCCGGCCACGATCTCGCGTGAGCTACGGCGCAACGCCGCAACCAGGAGCGGGAAGCTCGAGTATCGGGCGTTGGTGGCGCAGTGGAAAGCCCAGCAGGCCGCCAAGCGCCCGAAAACAGCGAAGCTCGTGGCCCACGTCGAGTTGCGGGAGTACGTACAGGACCGCCTGGCCGGCGTTGTCCGCCGTCCCGATGGCACGATCGCTGCGGGCCCCACGCCACCGCCATGGAAGGGGCTTAACAAACCGCACCGGGCCAACCGGCGGTGGTCGCTGGCGTGGAGTCCAGAGCAGATCTCCCAGCGTTTGAAGGTCGACTTCCCCGATGATGAATCCATGCGTATCAGTCACGAGGCGATCTACCAGTCCCTGTTCATCGAGGGCCGCGGCGCGCTCAAACGTGAGCTGGTCGCGTGCCTGCGCACCGGACGTGCACTGAGGGAGCCGCGGGCCCGCTCGCGCAACAAGCCGCAGGGTCACGTCACCTCCGATGTCGTGTTCAGTCAGCGCCCTGCCGAGGCCGAGGACCGTGCCGTCCCCGGGCACTGGGAGGGTGATCTGATTATCGGAACTGGGAGATCGGCGATCGGCACGATCGTTGAACGTCGTAGTCGTGCAACACTTCTGGTGCATCTGCCACGCCAGCAGGGCTGGGGTGAGCAGCCGCCTGTGAAGAACGGGCCCGCACTCGGTGGCTACGGTGCCATCGCGATGAATGCAGGACTGACAGCGTCGATCGCCGCGCTGCCGCAGCAGTTGCGCAAAACGTTGACGTGGGATCGCGGCAAGGAACTGTCCGCTCACGCCCAGTTCGCGATGGACACCGGAACGCAGGTGTTCTTCGCCGATCCGCACTCACCGTGGCAGCGACCATCCAACGAGAACACCAATGGTGTTCTGCGCCAATATTTTCCTAAGGGAACTGATCTGTCGCGGTGGTCAGCTGAGGACCTCGAGGCCATCGCCTACACCCTCAACAACCGTCCTAGAAAAGTCCTTGGATGGAAAACTCCCGCCGAAGTCTTTGGCGAACAACTACACTCGCTACAACAACCCAGTGTTGCATCGACCGATTGAACGCGCCCAGTACACATCGGTTACACTGACTGAGCGGCTGCGGCTCGAAGACATCGCCGCGTCGATCGGGTCGGTCGGAGACGCCTACGACAACGCTCTGGCCGAGTCGGTGAACGGGCTGTACAAGACCGAGTGCATCCGGACCACGATCTTCCACTCCGGCCCGTACCGGACGATCTCCGACGTCGAGTTCGCGACCGCTGGTTGGGTCGACTGGTACAACAACAGCAGGCTGCACTCGAGTATCGGCCAGATTCCCCCGACCGAGTTCGAAACGCTCCACTACGCTGGCCTCGGCCCCGAGGACCAGCCCACACTGGAGGCGGCACAAAACCCTAGGGTGATTCACCCAGCCGATCTTTCCCATGCTCCCGGGCACCCCGCAACGGGCCAGCCACGACTATGTGCGCAACGGCACCTCCAGTCTGTACGCGGCGTTGGACATCGCGTCGGGAAAAGTGATCGGTTCGCTTCACTCACGGCATCGGGCAACAGAATTCATCGGGTTTCTCCGCAAGATCGACGCCGAGGTGCCCGACGAGCTCGACGTCCACCTGGTCATGGACAACGCCTCTACCCACAAGACGCCCGCGGTCAAACGATGGCTGACCTCGCACCCACGATTCGTTGTCCACTTCACCCCGACGAGCTCATCCTGGATGAACCTCGTCGAACGCTGGTTCGCCGAACTGACCACCAAGAAGCTCCAACGCTCCACCCACCGCACCGTGAGAGCGCTCAACGCCGACATCAGAGCATGGATCGAGACCTGGAACGACAACCCCCGCCCCTACGTGTGGGTCAAGACCGCTGACCAGATCCTCGACTCCATCGCCCACTACTGCACACGAATTAATGACTCAGAACACTAGCGGGAATTATGTCATAACGTAGGTTATCGGCGAATCTTGGAGAAAATCAGGTCATTTCGTCATGAATGACGAAACTGTGGAGCAATCACGAACCGTTCGGCCGTCGAGGCGTTCTCCAAGCTGATCCTGCGGAACGAGTACACCCTCTCCGACGTCGAGAAGGTCATCGCCGGGGACACCGATGCCGTCGACGTGCCACCCGACTAGACCCCGTCCAGCGGTGGGCCGCGACCTCTCACGGTCGCGGCCCAGCGCCCCGGCCCCGCTCACACCCGCCACCTCGAGGAACCATCGTGACCATCACCGCCGAACTTTTCCCCCGCTGCGCCCTGCCCGGCTGCGCGATCCCCACCGACACCCAGGGCCACCCCTGCAGACAATGCCGCCGTGACCTCGGAACCCTCGTGCGCCACAACCCCGGCGGCCGCCGACGCCCAAACCGGCCGCGACCACGACGTCGCCCTGGCCTACCGGGCTTAAGAACAGCTACGCATCGCCGACGCCGCCGAACAACGCATCGCCCTCCAGATCGGTCAGCGCGAGAAGCCCGGACAGTCCAGTTGGCTGTGCGAGAAACGCCGAAGGTGTGACATTCTGTCCGTTCCGTACCCGAGGAGTGCGAACGTTCTGTAGGTATCGCGCGACGGGCGGTGCGACCACCATGGATGCACTGCGCATCGTCGCGCGCCATGCCCGAACGCACCCCGCCCAATCGGGGGCCGACACTTCCTGGACGGACTCCATGACCGCACTCGACGCCGCGACCCCGTCGGCACCCGGACCGGGCCATTCGGGCCCGCAGGCCGAGGCCGAACTCGAACTGATCCCCGAGTCCGCGAAGACCCATGACGTGCGCGGACAGTTCTGGATCTGGGCCGGTGCGAACATCGCGCCGATCAACTGGGTGCTGGGTGCACTCGGCGTCACGATGGGCCTCGGGCTGTGGGAGACGGTGGCGGTCCTCGTCGTCGGCAATGCCATCGGCATGACCATCTTCGGCGTCTTCGTCGTCATCGGTCAGCGCACCGGGGTCACCGGAATGGTGCTGTCGCGAGCCGTCTTCGGACGCCGCGGCGCCTACGTTCCCGCCGCCGTCCAGGCCCTGGTCTGCATGGGCTGGTGCGCGGTCAACACCTGGATCGTTCTCGACTTGGTGATGGCGCTGCTCGGCGAGATGGGACTCGTCGACCCGGACCTCGACAACAACGCCGCACGGATCGTCGTGGCCGCGGTCATCATGGGGATGCAGGTGACGATCGCGTGGTTCGGGTACCGGGTGATCTCCGCGTTCGAACGATGGACGGTGCCTCCGACGGTCGCGATCCTGCTCGTCATGACCGTCGTCGCGTGGGTCGGCCTCGACGTCGACTGGGGACAGACGACCGCTCCGGAGCTCACGGGATCGGCCCACATCGGCGCGATCACGGCGGTGATGACCGCGATCGGCATCGGCTGGGGTCTGACGTGGATCGGTTACGCCGGCGACTACTCGCGCTTCGTGTCCCGGGACGTCCCGTCGCGCAGGCTGTTTCTCGCCAGTGCACTCGGGCAGTTCATCCCGGTCGTCTGGCTCGGAGTGCTGGGTGCGTCCCTGGCGACATTGAGCGACTCCGCCGACCCGGGTGAGATCATCGTCGACGCCTACGGCGTTCTCGCACTGCCGGTTCTGTTGCTGGTGATCCACGGACCGCTCGCGACCAACATCCTCAACATCTACACGTGCACGGTGTCGACGCAGGCGCTCGACATCCGCGTCGACCGGCGCGTGCTGAACCTGATCATCGGCGTCGTGGCGATGGCGGTCGTCGTCTACTTCGTGCTCAATAGCGACTTCGCGACCACCATCGACTTCTGGCTGGTGTCGATCGTCGGCTGGTTGAGCCCTTGGGGCAGCGTTGTTCTCGTGCACTGGTTCCTGATCGCGCGGCAACAGATCGACGCCGAGAGTCTGTTCGCCACACCGGCGGACAGCGTCCTGCCGATGGTCCGGCCGACCGCCCTCGTCGCACTCGCTCTCGGTGTCACCGCGACCTGGATGTTCATGTACGGGATGCTGCCGGCACTGCAGGGGCCGGTTGCGGTCGCACTGGGCGGGATCGACCTGTCGTGGCTCGCCGGGGCAGTCGTTGCCGGCACCTCCTACTGGACCATGGAGAAACTCACCGCGCCACGCGCTGCCTGAAGCCCGTCCCGCCAGAGCCGTGGCGGTCGGCGGCGACGACGGGCGAAAGCCGCCTGCCGCATCAGGTCGTCGACTAGGGTTCGGCGCAGTGGAGGCAACGCGGCCTCCTGGTGAGGAGGTTCCATGGCCACCGTCCACACCGCGACCGGCCCGATCGATTCCGCAGACCTCGGAAACGTGTTGGTGCACGAGCATGTGTTCGTCCTCGGCGAGGAGTTCCGGCAGAACTACCAGGATGACTGGGACGAGGACGACAAGGTCGCCGAAGCGGTCCGCGACCTGACCGAACTGAAGGAGCTCGGGATCGACACGATCCTGGACCCGACGGTTCTCGGTCTCGGCCGGTACATCCCACGCATCCAACGGATCGCCGAACAAATCGACCTCAACATCGTCGTGGCGACCGGCCTCTACACCTACAACGACATCCCGTTCCAGTTCCACTATGCCGGACCGGGAATGCTGTTCGACGTCCCGGAACCGTTGGTCACCCTGTTCACGAAGGACCTGACCGAGGGGATCGCGGACACCGGTGTGCGAGCGGCCTTCCTGAAGTGCGCCATCGAATCACAAGGATTGACACCGGGAGTTGAGCGCGTGATGCGCGCGGTGGGACAGACGAGCGCCCAGACGGGGGCGCCCATCACCGTCCACACCGATCCGCACAGTCAGTCGGGTCTGGTCGCCCAGCGGGTCCTCGCCGAGGAGGGAGCCGACCTGACGAAGGTGGTCATCGGCCACTCCGGTGACAGCGTCGACCTCGACTACCTGATGAAGCTCGCCGACGCCGGTTCCATCCTCGGCATGGATCGTTTCGGGCTCGACCTCCTCCTGCCATTCGACGAACGGGTGAACACCGTCGCCGAACTGTGCAAGCGCGGCTATGCCGACCGCATGGCCCTCGCGCACGACGCCGCCTGCTTCATCGACTGGTTCGACCACGAGGCCAAGAAGCAAGCACTCCCGAAGTGGAACTACCGGCACGTCAGTGAAGAGGTATTGCCCGCCCTGCGCGAACGCGGGGTGAGCGAGGCCGACATCACGACCATGCTCGTCGACGTGCCGCGCCGCTACTTCGAGTAGGGCCGCGATGCACGGACCACTTGGCTTCGCGGAATGTCCGCGAGCCGGCGCGGACTCAGGCCCTGGGTACCGGGACCGCCACAGAGTTCGACCGGGCTCAGGATGGCGGATGCCAGCGCGCGGAACTCGCCTTCGATGCCCGGCCGCGAGCGGAGCTCTGGCGACGAGATGACCTGGTAGACGAATCCGGCAAGTGCCTGCGTGAGCGCGTTGGCATCGGCGTGCGCCAGGGTCGGTGAACGGGCCAGGATCGCGGCAGTCCACTCAGCGGTGTAGTCCGACGCGGTCCGGCGAAGTGAGACCTGGTCTGCTTCCGGCAGATACACGATGTCCTGGAGGGCGATGACCAACACTCGACCGTTCGGGCCGAGCGAGTAGTCGAGGAACACACCTACGAGGACGTCCAGCGCTTCAACCGCCGAGGACTCCGCCAGTGCGTCGACGGATATCCAGTGCAGATTCTCGAGACCTCGACGCATGATGGTCATCAAGATGTCGGTCTTTCCCGCGTACTCCTGGTAGACCGTCGCCGGCGACACATCCGCTTCGGCGGCGATCTCGTGGATTCGGACGTTGGGAAATCCGCGCGCGAAGAACATCCGGGTCGCGGCGGCGAGTATCCGATCACGCCGCGCAGCGGGCCGTCGGCTGGATCCATCGGCGAACCGCGCGCGGGACTGTGCCCCGCGGGGAAGCGGACAGCTCAGGATCGAGTCCACGACCGCCCGCTGGATCTGCGTGAGCCGTCGTGGGGTGAGCGAACCCCGCATCGCCGCGGTGCTCGAGAACACGCTGACCGCCGCGGTCGCGAGGAGTTTCGCGGTCTGGGCGTCGATGCCGGCCTCGGTGGTGTCGAACTTCGACGCCAATGCGTCGATCAGCGTGCGGTGGTGCGCGTCCATGTCGTCGAGATCGGATCGGTGCAGATGGCGTCGCTCGCGGGTCCACAGTGTCGAGACGTCGCCATGCGCCGCCCTGGTCGCAAGCAGGTCGAAGAACACGCCGAGCTGTTCCGCCGGCGATTCGCTGCGCTCCTCGGCTTGGGTCAGGAGTGCGCGTACCCCCTCCACCTGCGTCGCCAGCGCTCTCGCCAGAATGTCCTGCTTGGACGGAAAGTACCGGTACACCGCCGGCCCGGTCAGTCCGACGGCGGCGCCGATCTCCTCGACGCTCACATTCCGGTAGCCGGAGTCCTGAAAGAGCGCGGTCGCTTCCGCGATGAGTTGCTCGACCCGCGGTTCCAGGGGTCGCCCCGGCTTCTCGTCTCGAGGCGCGGAGATCGGCGCCGACCGTGACGGGGACGGAGGTGTGGGTGAGTTCATCGCGCGCCGGCAGCCTCTCCTGCTCGTGTCTGACGACCTCAGGGGTCACTTTTCATTCGTTGGAGCCCGCCGGATGGATCCCAACAGTGCCGCGTATCACACTCGCGAATCTGAGATCGAAACCGAACGACTCTTGCCACGCGGCGGTAGGCGTATGTCTCCGGCTCGGGGCCGCAGACCGCGGTCGTCGGACGACGCTCCGGCCCCACGCCGAGCGTCGTGGGTCGACGATGCAGCGTGTGTAACGGAGACTCACTGAATCCTCCGTCAGCGTGTGACCGCTGGCCGCTGTGCTGGGCTTTCATTACGCATTCGCGCCCAGATGACATCGCGTTACCGCGTGTATCGGCCATTAACCCTGGATCCGCATTCAGGCCCGAGAAGACGGCTGACCGTACCGCCCGGTACGTGGTCGGGGTTCGAGTTCGGTTGCGCCACCCGCGTTCCGAGTTCGGGATTCGTTCGCCCAGCGAAGCTTCGCAGGCTCGCCGTATGCCTCCCCTTCTCGCCCATCCTCTGCTAGTGTCCGAAACGGGTCGTCGGGGAGGACGGCCTCTCTTCATCTCAGACACGCACACGCTCGACTCGTTCAGTCGATGCTTCCGGGGGGAAGTCTCGTACACACGTGTGGTTGGACCGTGCGCGGGATTGGACAAGTGATCGAATTGACCGGCCAGAACAACGGGACCGCAACTGTTGCGGCGCAACCAACAGATGCCCAGCATCGACTCAGCAATGGATCATTCGTTGGGTACCGAGATCTCGGCCCGACGACATCCACGGTGAGCCTCATCATTCCGGTCCGCAATGAAGCACGGAACATCGGGTGGGTGTTGGAACAGATCCCCAAGCGGATCGACGAGATCATCCTCATCGACGGAAACTCCACCGACGCAACACTCATCACCGCGCGGAGTTACCGCCCCGACATCAAGATCGTGCAACAGAGCGGACCCGGCAAGGGCAGTGCGTTGCGTACCGGTTTCGCCGCCGCGACGTCCGACATGATCGTCATGATGGACGCCGATGGCAGTATGGCTCCGCAGGAGATCACGCATTTCCTGCACTTCCTCGAGAACGGTTACGACTTCGTCAAGGGGTCGAGGTTCATGGGCGGGGGCGGGTCACTCGACATCACCCGGTTCCGGCGGTTGGGCAACTACGGGTTGCTCGCGTTCTTCAACAGCTTGTACCGAACCGAGCTGACCGATCTGTGTTACGGCTTCTGCGCTTTCCATCGGCGATACCTGGATCTTCTGGATCTGCAGGCGACCGGCTTCGAGATCGAGGCCGAGATGACTGTCCGCGCGGTGCAGGCCGGCCTGCGGATCGCCGAGGTTCCGAGCCTGGAAATGCCGCGTCGCACAGGTAATTCCAATCTCAACGCGATCTCCGACGGCCGACGGGTGCTGCGCACCGTGTGGCAGGCGCGAGGTGGCAGGCGGCCGGCGACGATACGTCCTGATGACAATCATCGAGGCGCCGCCCAGGTCTCCTCGGGTCACCCGGCCGGCTGAGCCGTGACCTCCGTCAAGGTCGACGACGCCGGTGAGCGGCGTGGTCGGATCGTGGTGATGACGGATCGGATGAGTCCCGGCGGGGTGAGTCATTTCATCCTGCAGGTCGCGACCCACTTCGCGGGCGAGGGACATCAGGTCGACGTGCTGTCGCTGGCGGCCGGTGAATGGGACCATCGGCTCGCCGATGCCGGCATCCGACGGCTTCGTCTCACGGACTCCGCAGCACTCCGCGCACTGCGATCCGCCGACGTGATCCATTGTCAGCAACGATTTCTCGGACTGATCGCCGCTGCGCTCGGGCGTGGTTCCCGCACAGTCGAACACGTACACAACGTGCTCACCGACCATCGCGGCCTGTCGTATCGCACGCAGCGGATCGTCGCGGTGTCGGGCGCCGTCCGGGCGTCACTACTCGCGAACTTCCCGCACGTGACTGCTGAGCGGGTCTCGGTCGTGCACAACGGAGTACGGAAGCTGGGCGCCACCATTGCGGCCTATGAAGACAGGCCATACGACCTCGTGAACGTCGCGCGGTTCGACGAGCAGAAGGACCCGCTGCTGTTCCTCGAACTGGTGAAGGAGCTCTCGGAACGGCGGGAGAGTCTTCGTTGCCTGTGGATCTCTCCCGGTACGGGACCGCTACAGGACGACTTCCTCCGAAGACGCCAGGAACTGCTCCTCGAGGACGTGGTCCAGATCAGCGTCGGGGACACCCACGCGCACACACGCGCACAGGTTGCCCGGTCCCGGATGTTCCTGCTCACATCGCGGTGGGAGGGCCTACCGCTGTCGGCGCTGGAGGCGCTGGCCAGCGGCACGCCGGTGGCGACAACCCCGTGCGGCGAGATCGCACACATCGTGAACGAGAGGTCGTGCGGTGTCGCCATCGACCCGCAGGCAGACGACCGTGCCGACCGGATCAACGACGTGCTGACCAATCGGACGTCATGGAATCGGCTCGCGCACAGAGCTTTCGCCGTAGCGGATGACTTCAGCGAAGTCCGCATGACGGAACAGATCAGACACATCTACGCCGGGATCGCCCCGGTATTCAGCAAGGTGCCCAGTCGGCACCTCGACAGCCAACGAACAGGAGGACGGGGATGAGGGTTCTCGTCACCGGACATCTCGGATACATCGGAGCCGAGTTGGTCCCCATGCTCGTCGACGCCGGACACGACGTCGTCGGGCTCGACACCGATTACTATCGGGACCGCGACTTCCGCACGGAACCGCTGCGCGTACCCACGCTCGACATGGACATCCGTGACGTCGAGCAGCGTCATCTGGCGGGGTTCGACGCCGTCGTACACCTGGCGGCACTGTCCAATGATCCGGTCAGCGAGCTGAACCCGGAGCTCACCTACGACATCAATCTCGATGCCAGCGTGGGCATCGCCCGAGCTGCGAAGGCGGCCGGCGTTGCCCGCTTCGTCTTCTCGTCGTCGTGCAGCCTCTACGGGGCGGGCGCGGAGGGTGCGCTCACCGAGGATGCCGAGATGGAGGCCGTCACTCCGTACGGCGAATCCAAAGTCCGCGCCGAACAAACGATCAGCGAGCTGGCCGACGACGCCTTCTGCCCCACCTTTCTCCGGAACGCCACCGCGTACGGGATCTCCCGTCGCCTCCGCACGGATGTCGTGGTGAACAACCTCGTCGGGCATGCGGTCACGTCCGGAAAGGTGCTGTTGATGAGCAATGGCGCCGCCTGGCGACCGCTCGTCCATGTCCGCGACATCTCGCACGCGATCGTCACGGTCCTGCAGGCGCCACCGGCGACCGTGCACAACGAGGTGTTCAACGTCGGTCGCAACAGCGACAACCATCAGATCCGGGATGTCGCGAAGATGGTCGCCGACATCGTGCCCGAGTGCGAGGTGGCCTTCGCCGACGACGTCGTCGTCGACATCCGGAACTACGTCGTCGACTTCACCAAGATCGAGACGTCGCTACCGGGCTATGCGCCGCAGTGGACCCTGGCCACCGGCATCGCGGAGATCCACGCCGCCTACGTCGACGCGGGCCTGAGCGCGGACCGGTTCAACGGAAACGACTTCGTCCGGCTGCGAGTCCTGCGCGAGCTCCTCGACGCCGACGTGCTCGACGCCGATCTGCGATGGACGGGTGATCGGTCATGAAAGCGGTGATCCTCGCAGGAGGCAGAGGCACCCGGATCAGTGAGGAGTCCGTCGACCGGCCGAAACCCATGGTCGAGATCGGCGGACGCCCGATCATCTGGCACATCATGCAGATCTACGCGGCCGCCGGCGTCACGGATTTCGTTGTGCTGCTGGGCTACAAGGGCTACATGATCAAAGAGTTCTTCGCCAACTACTTCCTGCACGCCAGCGATGTCACCGTGGATCTGGGCACCGGCGCGATCGAGAACCACTCGTCGAACGGTGTGCCGTGGCGCGTCACCCTCCTCGACACCGGTCTGGACACGATGACCGGCGGCCGCCTCCTGCGCGCTCGCGAACACATCGGCAACGAGACCTTCTCGTTCACTTACGGTGACGGTGTCGCCGACATCGACATCCGAAAGGTGCTGGCGCACCACGAGATGTCGGGCAGCATCGCGACGGTGACGGCCGTGCAACCACCCGGGCGGTTCGGCACGCTCGACGTCTCTTCGCCGCAGACCAGATTCGTCGAGAAGCCGGAAGGCAGCAGCGGCTGGATCAACGGCGGGTTCTTCGTCTCGTCGCCGAAGATCCTCGACTACATCGCCGGCGACGCCACCCTGCTGGAGAAGGAGCCGCTGGAGACCCTGTCCGCTGAGGGGCAGCTGTCGGCATACCAGCACGACGGATTCTGGCGCGGGATGGACACCATCTGGGACAAGGTCTTCCTCAATGATCTCTGGGATCGCGGAGAGGCGCCGTGGAGGTGCTGGTCATGACGACCTCGATGGAACGAGCCACCTCGACGGTGCCCGTCTACCGCCCCTACCTGGGCGAGGATGTCCAGCAGGCTGCAGTCGATGCCCTCGCGGCCGGATGGCTGGGCATGGGTGCACTCAGCAAGCAGTTCGAGGAGGAGGTCGGAACCTACCTCGGCGCATCCGAAAGAACTGTCGTGTCGACGAATTCGTGTACCGAAGCGCTTCATCTGGCGGCCCGGCTGATCGGACTCGGCCCGTCCGACGAAGTGATCTGTCCGTCGTTCACCTACGTGGCGGGTCATCAGGCGCTGACGCGGACCGGAGCCGAGGTGGTCTTCTGTGACGTCGAACCCCGGTACCTCAACATCGACCCGCAGCGTGTGCGCGAGCTGATCACGCCTCGCACCAAGGCGATTCTGGTGGTCGACTACCTCGGCTTCCCGTGCGACCTCGATGAGCTGATGACCATTGCGCGCGAGCACGATCTGCGGGTGATCGAGGACGCGGCGCACGCGTTCGGCAGCGTCCGGGCGGGTCGTCGTATCGGCTCACACGGCGACATCACATGTTTCAGCTTCGGACCGGTGAAGATGATCACGACGCTCGAGGGCGGGGCGATCGTCACCTCAGATCCTGCTGACCTGCAGGTGCTTCGGGAGCTTCGGCATCTCGGTATCGACTCCGACACCGACGCGCGATATCGGAACCAGCGCAACTGGGACTTCGACGTCGTGCGGCAGGGTTACCGGTGCCACCTCGGCTCGGTTCCCGCTGCGATCGGTCTGTCGCAACTGGCCAGGGTCGACGAATTCATCGCCAACCGCCAACGCTACTGTCGGTTCTATGATTCGGCATTCGCCGACATCCCCGGGCTCGAGCTGTTCGACACGGACTGGGCTGACATAGCACCGTACATCTATGTGATCAGGACCGGCGGTCGCGCCGAACGCGCCCAGTTGGTCGAACACCTCAAGTCCGCCGGAGTCGCCACCGGAATTCACTTCCAGGGTGCGCATGAGTTCAGTTTCTACCGGAACAGCCGACGCGGTGACCTGTCCGTGACCCAGGCCGCTGCCGACCGTGTTCTGACCCTTCCGCTGCACTCGTATATGAGCGACGCGGATCTCGACCGGGTCGTCTCCGCGGTGACATCCTTCTACCGTCCCGCCATCGGTTCGGGGCGGGCCACGGACGGATAGACGTGGTTCACCGACTCGAGGTCGCGATCGCGCGGGCGCTACCGAGCCCGCCGACTGCGCACTCGGTGCCTGACCGTGCACCGGCCGTCGTCGCCCTCCTGTCGATGACGGTGATCGCGGTCTCGACGCTGATGTGCGTTCTGACGGCATCCGGGGTGGCGGCGCTCTTGCCCGAGGGGCTCCGTGCCGTGGTGGTGGTGAGTGTGACCCTGGTTCTCCCCGGGTTACCGATCGCGGGGCTGTTCGGGTGGCCGTGCAACGGACTGCTGCCGAGCGTCGCCATCGCCTTGTCGTTGAGCACGACCGCCATCATCGGGCTGGCCTCGCTCCTCGCCGGCTTCTGGCATCCGCTGCTCGCGCAGGGGGTCATCCTCGTGATCGCTGCCGTCGCAACCGGTGTACTCATCAGAGCGCGATGCCCGCGTCCGTCGTCCGACCTGCGCGCGGGCGCGGGAGCGGCGGCGTCGGCGGTGATCACGTCGGTCCGGACGTTCGATCGGGTCACCGCGGCACTGCTGGTGGCCGCCTTCGTCCTCTTCCTGATCGCCGTCGCCCGACTGCATCCCGAGCAGGCAGGTGTGTACGGGCTCGTACCGGTTCTCGGGATCACCTACTTCATCGGATTGGCTGCGCTCTGCGTGGCCCTGTTCCGGGAGTATCGTCGACGCCGACTGCACCGGACGGGTCTCGCCGCGACCAACGTGATGCTCATCGTCTACATGAGCATGCCGGTCGCATGGTCCAGTGGCACACCGCCTTTCCCGACCGCCTATGTGCACCGGTTCCTGACCGATTGGTACTCCGAGCTCGGCGCGCTGCCGCCCGCGGTCGACGGCCGGATCAGCTGGAGTGGCTTCTTCGCGGGCGCGGCGCATGTGATGAGGACGGGTGGGCTCGACGACAGCACGGTCTTCCTCACCAGCGCGTCGCTGATCTTCGGAACTCTGCTGATGTTTCCCCTGTACGCACTCGGACACAGCGTGTCCGGAAGCGCGCGCGTCGGATGGGGGACCATCACCATCTACATTCTCTTCAACTGGTATCAGCAGGATTACTTTGCGCCCCAGGCGCTCGCGATGCAGTTGTACGTGACGATCGTGGCTGTGCTGATCTGGCAGCTGAGGGTCTCACCCCTCCCGCCCGTCGGCTTCTGGCGCGCATGGCGACGCGTGCCAGGACGACCACGTGGTCGTGGACCGGGATTCTCATACGCGGTCGAGGGAGTTGTGATCGTCCTCGTCGCCGCGATGGTGGTCAGTCACCAGTTGACCCCGATGGTGACCATTGCCGCCCTGGCGGGGCTCGCCCTCGTCGGGTCCACACGACACAAACTGCTCTGGCTGGCCGGACTGCTCCTGTTCAGTGCGTGGTTCACCTTCGGTGCGAGCGGGTATTGGCTGGGGCACCTCGATCAGATCCTGACCGAGATCGGCGACGTCACCGCGAGTGTCAGCTCCGGGCTGTCTGACAGAATCACCGGGGATCCGGTCTACGGTCGGATGCAGTACCTCAGGATCGGTGGCACCGCCCTGCTCCTCCTGGTGGCCACGATCGGCTGGTTCCGTCTCGGCAAGAGCCGATTCCGATCACCCCTCGCCGTCCTGTCCCTGGTCCCGTTCGCGCTCGTCGTGGTGCAGAGCTACGGCGGCGAGGTGCTCGTACGGTGCTTCCTGTATGCGTCACCCGCGCTGGCCGCACTGGCCGCGCTAGCCGTGGTCGGTGCGGCGCGTCGAATCCGCGGTCCCGCGCGCTTGCCCGCCACCGTGTTCGCGATCAGTGCGGTCGCAGTCACTCTCGTGGTCGCGGTGCTGGGGGTCTCCAATCGTGCGCTCAACACCTCGTTCGAGTACTCGCGGCCGGCCACCGTGCGGGTTTCCGACGAGCTGGTGGCCCAGGCGCCGTCGTCTGCGATCGCGTACTGGGGGCACGGCTCGACGATCGGACTGCCGCGGGCCTACGACATCGGGGCCTCGTGCATCGCCGAACAGCGCGAGTTGGCGGAATGCACTGCGGCTGAGGACATCGACTATCTGCTGGTATCCGAGGAGGACGAGAAGCTGTTGCAGTACCGGTACGGGATCAGCCCGGACGAGGTCGCCCGACAACTCGCGCTGATGGTGCAACGGGACGGTTTCGTCTCCGCCTACGACGACGGAGAGGTCCACGTGCTGAAGCGTCTGGGGGCGCCCGACATCGATCTGGAGACCGCGCCATGATCGCGACCGTCCTGCTGTTCGTCACGGCCGCAGCTCTTTTCGTAGCCGCTACCGTTCGGCGCGAGCATCGGGTCCCTCCACGGGGAGCGGTGTCCACCGATCGCGTGTCACAGGTCATCACCGTCGTGGCGATCACGACCACGGCGATCGCCTGCGCTTCCGCCCTGCTCTACATGGTGGGCCGGATATGACGCGTGCGCGAGGTGGTTGGTTCCGGACATTCCTGCAGCTGTTGACGGTGGTTCTCCTCGCCCCGGTAGTCGGATGTGGGATGACACCGGCGCGGGGGTTTCCTCGTGGAGACCTCCCCGGCTGGAAGCAGGTGTTCTTCGACGACTTCGATCGTGATGCGCCGGTAGGGAGTTGGGCGAACGAGTGCTCCCCGTACGACGTCGTGTACACCGGCGCGGAAGGTCAGCAGTGGTTGACCTATCCGCGGTGTTTCCCGGACACCTTCGACCGTCGGCCGTATCGAGCGGATGAGGTACTGAGTGTGGACAACGGGTACCTCGTTTTCGATCTGCACAACGTCGACGGGGTTCCGGCAGGGGCGAGTGCATCACCGATACTCGACACCGGTAGCCAGTACCAGACCTACGGGCGCTACTCGGTCCGGATGCGTGTCGACACACCAGACCTCGACGAGTACTACGTCGCATGGCTCCTGTGGCCGCAATCGGAACAGTGGCCGCGGGACGGCGAACTCGACTTCCCCGAAGGCTGGCTGTCGAGAACCGTTGGTGGATGGCAACATTTCGCGGGCGAAGGTTCCTGCGACGGGTGCAAGATCCCGTCCCGGGACATCGGGGCGCGCTTCACCGACTGGCACACCTACACCATCGAATGGTCGCCGGGGCGTGTGCGGTACCTGCTCGACGACACCGTGGTCCTGGACAGCACGCAGTGGGTCCCGACGACACCGATGCGCTGGCAACTGCAGACCGAGACCCGAGGCGACGGGAACAACCGCGGCCGGGTTCTCGTCGACTGGGCTGCCGTGTGGTCGTACGAGGAATGACGTTGCACGAGTGTAGACTTCGACCGGAACTGAAGAGGACTGATGGGAAATAGTGACATCGGCAAGTTGTCGGTGGTGATCTGTGCCTACACCACCGACCGATGGGCTGACCTGATCCGATCGGTCGACGCCGCCGAACGCGAACTGACCGATGACGATGAACTGATCGTGGTGATCGACCACAATGATGAGCTGTTCGACCTGGCGAGGCGTGAGTTCGCCTCGTCGCTCAAGCCGCTGATCTGGGTGGTGGCCAACGACGAGAAGCGCGGTCTCTCCGGTGCCCGCAACTGCGGCACCCGTCTCGCCTCCGGTCAGATCGTCGGGTTCGTCGATGACGATGCCGTCGTCGAACCCGGCTGGCGCCGGCGACTTTCCGGGCAGTTCACCGATTCGGATGTTGCGGCGGTGGGCGGATACGCGGAGCCGGTGTGGCCCGGCGACCGACCCCGTTGGTTTCCCCGGGAATGCGACTGGACAGTGGGATGCAGTTACGCGGGTTTGCCGACCGCGCCGGCGCCGGTCCGCAACCTGATGGGGTGCAACATGGCGTTCCGTCGCCGGACCTTGCTCGAGGTCGGGGGATTCGACACCGACCTCGGACGGGTGGGCACGCTTCCGGTGGGCTGCGAAGAGACCGAGTTGTGCATCCGGATCGCCCGTTCTGACCCGGCTGCGAGGATCATCTTCGACCCGGATGTCCGTGTGCGACACCATGTGAGCCGGAACAGGACACACGTCCGGTACGTCTTGCGGCGGTCGTTCGGCGAGGGCGTGTCCAAGAGACAGATCAGTGGCCTCGTCGGGGCGGCGGACGCCACGAGCTCGGAGCGTTCGTATCTCACCAGGACGGTCCCGGCGGCCATCATGCGTTACCTCCGCGACGGTGTGACGGTCGAGCAGCGCAGGACGGATCCCGGAGGTCTCGGACGCTGCACCGTTCTCGCCGGGACCGTCGTCGCAGCAGGTCTGGGCTACCTCTTCGCGATGCTGACCGAGGCGCGAAGCGCGTTGAGTCCTCAGACATGAGCATCGTGAGCAGGCCGGTGATGCTCGGCTCGAGGGCGATGACGGTGGACTCCGTCGCCGTGGTGGCGAGCTTCTTCGTCACGGCTGGGGCGGGAATGCTCTTCTGGGTGGTCTCGGCCAGGGTCATCCCTCCACATGCGCTCGGCATCCAGACCGCTCTGTTGTCACTTGTCACGACGGTCGGCACCATCACCGCGTACGGGGTGGGAAGTGCCTACAAGGCGATGCTGTCGACGCCCGACTGCCCACGTCGCGAACGGTTGCTCGAGGGCCTGCTCATCACCATCGGCTCGGCCGCCGTCTTCGGCGTGATGGGCGGGATGATCGCGGGCGACATGCTCGAGAACCGGGTGGCGACCGTCGTGCTGGTGGCCTGCGGGTCCGTCGTCATGGCGCTTTTCGTACTCAAGGACGCCGCTCTGATCGGACTGCACGCCTCGCGCTGGCTTCCGATCGTCAATGTGGCCGCCGTGGTTCTGAAAGTGGCCCTCGTCTGCGTGTTGGCGAGTGTCGTGGCGCTCGCTGCGGTGTGGGCCACGATCGTGCCCGCCCTGCTCGGGGCGTGCGTGGTGTTCGTCGTCCTCGTGCCGCGGATTCTGCGGCGCCCCGAGAACCGCACAAGCCCGCACCGTGTCGTGGTGGTGGATCGCGCCCAGATGCCGATGTTCGCTCTGCGCGATGGCATCGGAAGCGCGACCTCGTTCGGACTCATCCTCGTGCTGCCGTTCCTCACCACGCTCGTCGCCGGACCGGTTGCGGGTGCGACTCTGGCCTTGGCGCTCGCGGTGGCACAGGTGCTCGACTTCGTGCCGGATGGCATCGGAGCAGCACTCACCGCGCATCTCGCGCGCGATCCGGCGGCACTGGCCGGGCAGATCCGTCGAATCTGGGCCATCTCGCAATGTCTGGTCGTCGTCGGAGCAGGGGTTCTGATCGCAGCCTCGCCGCTCGTCGGGAAGATCTTCGGCCCGGCCTACTCGGGCTCGGAGTTCACGACGTCGTTGTGCCTGCTCGCGGCCGCCTCGGTCCTGCGCGTCCCGTATTCGATCTGGATGTCAGTACTCCGGGCGGAGTTGGACACCAAGACGATCCTGCGATGCAACACGGTGGTGTTCGTCATCACCTTTCCGGTCACCCTCGTGCTGGCGGGCACCTGGGGCAGCATCGGTGCGGGCTCGGGTTTGCTCGTCAGCTCGCTCCTGCTGGGCGCTGTCGGCACCTGGGACCTGAGACGACGATGGTTGTCGAACGCAAAGGGTCACCGCAAGCTCGTCTGGTAGCGGCGCATCCCACGCAGCCACCGGTCGTAGTCGGCGCCCTTCTGGCGGTACATGTCGAGGACCTCCGGGTGCGGGAGGATGAGGAAGCGTTCGTCGGCGACGGCCTCCAGGACGATCGCGGCCACCGTCCCGGGGGTGAGTACCGCGCCGGCGCTCTCGACCGCCCGCTGCATCAACCGCTGGTCAGCGGTGGCGGAATCACCGTCGGGCCGTAGCAGTTTGGTGTCGACACCCATCGGGCAGAGGCAGCTGACGCGGACCCCGTCGTCGCCGTGGGTGATGTTGAGCCATTCCGCGAAGCCGACCGCGGCGTGTTTGGTGACCGAGTACGGCGCGTTGCCGATCTGGGTGAGCAGACCCGCGGCCGACGCCGTGCTGACGAAGTAGCCGCTCCCTCGTTCCACCCAGCCCGGGATCAGGCGTCGAGCCGCCCGGATGTGGGCGCGGAGGTTGACGTCGAAGGCGAGATCCCACACCTCCTCCCCGGTGTCGACACCGCCGCCCAGTCCGACCCCGGCGTTGGCGAAGTAGAGGTCGACCGGACCGAAGGTGTTCTCCGCCAGCCGAACCGCGGCGTCGATGTGTTCGTCTGACGAGGCATCACCGGCGAGCGCGGTCGCCGAATCGCCCAGCTCCTCGGCGACGGCCCGGGCACCGGACTCGTCGAGATCGGTGACGACGACCCGCGCGCCCGCATCGACCAGGGCATGCGCGATGGCCGCGCCGATACCTCCACCGCCACCCGTGACGATGGCAACCTTGCCTGCGACGTCCATGGATCTCCTTCGATCGCCGATGTGTGGGTCCAGAGTTACCAGACGGCGGGGCGAAATCCCGCTCGCTGAGGTGCGAGGAGCGTAAGCGACGAGCCACGAAGGGTTTGGCGACGCATCTCACCACGACCCTTCGTGACGGCCTCCGCAAGCTCCGGCCTCCTCAGGGAGCAGTGGTTAGGCTCGCTCCAAGCACAACGAGTTCTTTCGTAGTCCACGACGGCCGCGAGGCCGCGGATACTGAGGAGCGCCCGGAGCTTGCGGAGGGCGCCGCCCCCTCCGCTCCCTGAGGAGCGCCCGGAGCTTGCGGAGGGCGCGTCACGAAGGGTCCCGACAGAGGTCACGAGACTCTCGACGCCGATGACTTTCCCGCCGCCCCACGGTCTGACATCGTGACGTTCACCGGAGTGACGAGAGGCAGCGCAATGGGAAAGATCCACGTCCACGAGTTCATCACCCTCGACGGCAGCTACGAGGACCCGAGTTTCACGATGCCGTACGGTTTCCCCGACGCGCTCGGCGAGACACTCAGTTCGTTCATGAACGACTGCACCGGAATCCTCCTCGGACGCAACACCTTCGAGATGTTCGGCCCGGAATGGTCGGACCGGACCGTCGACGACGATCCCGGCGCCCCGTTCTTCAACGACACCACCAAGTACGTGGTGTCCTCGACCCTCGACGAGGCGTCCGGGTGGCAGAACTCCGAGGTCATCGGGGCCTACGACGCCGACCGGATCCGCGAACTCAAGAAAGACCGTAACCTGTACATCAGCGGCAGCGGCACCCTCGTGCGGGCGCTGCTGCGCGACAAGCTGATCGACGAGTTGCACCTGCTGGTCTATCCGGTCGTGCTCGGCAGCGGTGCCCGCCTGTTCGACGGTCTGGCCGACCTGCCGCTCACGCTCGCCGGCACCGACGTGTTCGACAACGGCGTCGTGCACCTGTCGTACGGTCCCACTGATTGAGAACCCCGCCTGGGCCGAGACCAGTTACTCCGCTGCCGAGTGACGTCGCATGCGATATCGATCCGTCGGCGCGACTTCGATCGAAGTCGCGCGGCCTGATTGACGTCGCATGCGACTTCAGTTGGGGGGTGGCGCGGCAGTCGGAAATCCTCCGCCCGCCCCGGGATCACGTCCCCGGCGAGGGACCGAGTGACGACCCGCCGGCGAGGTCCATCGCGGTGAGGAGCAACCGGGCGACGCGGGCGTAGGCCTGGTGCTCGGCCTCGCAGAGCGCGATCTCCTCGTCGCCGAGTTCGGCCTTGCGGGCGGTCGTGAGATTGTCCATCCACTCCCGCATCTCGGCCGCGCAGATGTCGAAGAACTCGTGGACGCGCTCACGGTCCTGACGGCACATGGCCAGCACGGTCGTTGGGGAGAGCTTGTTGTCGAGCTTCTGGTTGACCCGTAGGAGCCCCTGCAGCGCCACGGGAAGGCGGTCGCCACGGCGACGGTGCTCCAGTTTGGGGCCGCTCTCGAGGCGTCGGATCATCTCCCCGCGCGCCGACCGGGCGAAGTCGTCCCAGCGTCGGAGGGCGGCATCGAGATTGGCCGGACTGAAGACCGCGACGTCGATGCGGCGCTGGGCGAAGACGAGCCCGTTGCGCACGACCAGCGCGACTTCGGGCCACCGCGGCGAGAACTCGGCGACGACCATTCCGAGCAGCGAGGGTGCGGGCACCGACGAGCTGAGGATGGTCACGATCTCCAGGGAGCGGGCGTCTCGGGTCGGCCGGAGCAGTGAGGTGCCCGTCGACCGCAGGAAGATGGCCTTGCGTGGGCTCACCACGGCGGGACGTCCGGCCGCGCTCATCGCGGCGCGGGCCAGTTCCACGAGATGGTCTTTCGACTGCGGCACCACCCCGCCCTCGACTGGGGCGTCGAGGAAACGGGCCGGGGCGGTGAAGCGCAGGGTGTCGGCGTCCGTGCTGCCGGCTCGATCCGAGTCGGCCGGCCGGCCGGCGTCGGTCTCGTCGGCGTCGTCGGTGTCGAGACCGTCAGCCGGGGAGTGGTGTCGGGCGAAGGACGGGTCGCCGATGCTCACGAACGACGGGTGGATGACACCCCACACCTCGCGCAACGCCCGCACGGCGGCGCCGGCGAGGTCGCCGGACCGAACGGCATCGGCTTCGAAGCAAAAGGCGCTGCGACCCTCGAGCCGGCACCAGCCTCGGTCGACGATGTAGGTGGCCTGGCGCATCCACCGGTCCTTGTCGGTCCAGGTGAGGTCCCCCGCCGAGATGGTGCAGCGCAGGCGGTCTGCCGACTCGGGACTTCCGGCCACCGCGAAGGTCATCCGTCGTCGCCATCCTCCGGCGGCCGCCTCGACGATCGACAGCGTCTGACCCGGCAGGAGACGTGGCACCCGAACCGCGAGAGTGTCGGCGAAGTCCCGCCAGGCCGCCTCGAGGTCGGCGTCGAAATCGGGGGACATGCAGGCTCCTCGTGGGCGGGACGTACGCGGACCGGATCCGAATAGTACGACGCCGCGCAGACACCCGTGGCGACACCCGCAACAGAACTACAGGGGGGCGGAGTGCTCGATCGTCTCGTCGTAGACCGGGTCCCACGGGAGATCGTGGTCGGCGTAGTCGGTGCTCGTCAGCGCCACGTGGGGTACCGGTTCCCCGGTGAGCGATTTCCACGTGATCGAGTTGACGATGCGGACCGCGGCGGCGTCGAACGTCGTCGGATGCCAGGTGTCCGCGGACTCCAGCGGACCCATCACGCGCGGCGCGGGGAGCCGGGGATGCGCACCGGACTGCCCGGTTCGCGACATGTCGCAGAGCACACAGGTCCCGGACGCCGACGGCAGATGACGGCGGCGTCTGGCCCACGCTTCGGCGCGCATCGGGATGACCGTCAACTGCACCAGCGTCCCGGCGCGGCCTAAGTCCTGAACACCCTGTGTCGAAGGGGCGACGACCTGTTGTTCTCGGCCGGCGGGGCCTCGACACCACGCGACGGACGGCTGTGTGGGCACCTCGAGGTAATCGCCGGCGTCGAAGTCCGGCACGCCCGTGAACGCACTGCCGCTGACGACGTTGACACCGTCGACGCCGACCATCACCAGGAACGGGTGCAGGTGCGGCGAGGAGAAGTCGAGCCAGGTGGCCTCCGACTGCCACATCGGGATGGTCGCGTGCGCGTCGCCGTCGGGTGAACCCTGCGCGAGGCGGAGGGCGCCATGGCCGCCCACCGCGCCGCGCCGTCCGACCGGGTCCGCGGTGCGCAGAGCCCGCTGGAACGTGACGTGCAACCGGGCGTCGTGACCCAGCTCGGGGAAGGTGATCGTGAGTGCGCGCCGATTCGTGGTGATGGCCATGTGAGGGCTCCGATCGTGACTGGAACCGCTGAGGGTTGCCTAACCAATTGAACGCCTCATCTGGCGGCGGTGCGATGCTCCGCGTCGGAAATCGTCCGCGCAGACTACGTGCAGGGGTCCTGCCGGTACCGATTTGCCTGAGTCACTTGGCCTGCGAGCTGCGATCCGCGGCGTCGTCGTCGGACAGCACGACGACGCGCAGCGCCGCCCGCAGGTTGTGCGTGGTCGCCTTCCAGGCCTCGGCTTCATGGCGGCACGCGTCGGCCTCGGCCGGGTCCGACGCGGCGGCCGCGTCGACCGCCGACCGCCGCCAGGTGAGGTGCTGCTCCTCGCTGGTGTTGATGTACGAGAGGATGTCGGCCTGGCTGTACCGGCAGATCTTGGCGACCTCGCGGGCGGACAGCGAGCGGCCGTCGGGGTCGAGTTCGAGCAGTGTCTGCAGAGCGTCGGGGAAACGGCCGTCGTTCCTCGCGGTCAGTGGTGCGTCCTCACCGACCTTGGCGATGACCGACGGGGCGCAGTCGGCCAGGAACGTGAACCATTCGGCCAGCGCCGAGCTCAGGTTGTGCGGATGGAACACGGCGCACTCGACGGTCAGCGTCGCGAAGACCTCGTCCTCGAGGAGATGCACACGTACCGCCGACCCCATGGTCGGCTGGGCGGCGACGATATCGGCGGCGCGCCGGCGGTCGGTGATGTCACCGGCGAGGCGCGCGAAGAACTCGAAGCGGGGTGCGTCGTTGCGCGGACTCAGCCACGACGAGACGGGCTTGGTGGGCAGGGCGATGTCGCCGTCGGCGTCGGTCTGGATACGGCAGCCGGTGAGGTCCTCGAGCGAGCCGACGAGCAATGCCCGCAGATGGTCGGCGTCGAACGGCTGAACCGCGACCTCGATCTGGGGTTCGGGGCGCGCGGCGGGGGAATGGTCGAGGAACGCGGGGTGCACGACCTCCCAGACCTGCCGGAGCGTCAGCACCGTCGTGTGCGCGAGCTGATCGACGCGGCGCCGCCCGACTTCGAAGATGTGGGTGCCGTTGCGCAGACGTCGCCACCCGAGGGCTGCGAGGAGGTCGAGATGCTCGGCGAAGTACTCCGGCGTGGGATGCAGGTCGGTGTCCTCGATGGTGCAGCGCAGCCGGCGCGAACCGGTGACCGAGAATCGCATCGTCCCGTGCGGACCCTCCGGGATGGCGGGGTCCTGCTGGATCGTGAGGGTCTCGCCCGCCTCGAGATGCGACAGACGATCTCCGACGTGCAACGCGAACGTGCGCCACGCGTCGTCGATGTTCGAGTCCACGGTGAAGTCGGTCATCTCGACTCCCTTCCTCGTGCGCTGACGTGCATGCGCATTGTGCAGCGATGTCAGGATCGGGAGCACGCTCCACCGAGCTGTTCGACGGCCGGCCCCGAACCCGCCTTCGGACTTCAGGTTATGTGACTCGGCCGACAGACTTGGTCACTTGAACAGACCCGTCGACGAAGCCTTGCCCGAACCGTACCCCTAGGTCGGCGGCCCGGCTGACTCAGGCATCGGTTGTTAACCGACAAGAAGTACTTGTGTCCCCAGCCCGGGGGACACCCGTCTCTCGGGCGGTTCTCAGACGCTCTGTCGTTGACGCCAGCTCAGGGTCACCGAGGTCCCGTGCGGTCCGCTGGTGACGTCGGATGCGTCGCAGAGTGCCGAGATCAGGGCGAGTCCGCGACCGCGGTACGGCGACGACGACGCATCTGTCTTCCACTGCCCCGTGTCGGTGACGATGACCTCCAGGGAATCGTCGCGCGTCTTCCGCGCCCGGACATCGATGGCACCGGGCCGGGTGCCGGGCGATGGGGTGGCGTAGGCGTGCTCGGCCGCGTTGGCGACCGCCTCGTAGACCGCGAGGACGATGTCGCTGCGACGCTCGGCGTCCACGCTGATCGTCGCGTCCAGCCACTGCGCGAACTGTTGCCGGAAGCGGTAGGCGGACTCGGGAGAGGCCGTGACCGAAAATGCGAGACCGGTCGCGTCCGTCCCGTCCGAGTCGCCGGGGTCTCGGTGAGCCGATGAGATCCGAACCATCTGTGACTAACCAGCCGGACGGTCGGCCAGCCCCTCTGTGGTGGTCATGGCCGTGATCGCATGGTTCAGCGTCGGGTAGAGCACCATCGTCTGGTCGAGGCCCATGATGGTGAGGGGGCGGGCGGTCGCCGGTCCGGCGGCCACGACGCCGAACATGCCGGTGGGTGCGATGGCCTCGTGTGCCGCGACGAGCGCCGCCATCCCGGCGGAGGCCAGGAACTCGGTGGTCGTCAGGTCGATGATCAGACCGTCGGGTTGTCCGCTCAGCGCCTGCGACACGGCGTCGGACAATTGCGGGGCGGTGAGCACGTCGATGCTGCCCTCCACGGTCAGGATCACCAGTTGCTCATGTGCTGCGGACACCACCGACATCAGCGCGCGTCCGGCACTCAGGCCACTGTCGTCGACGATCACAGCATCAGGATTCTCTGCCTGCATCGGGTGGCCCTCTCTACGGGGGACGGCGGCAGCCCGACTTGCGGCCCCGTCCCGGGAGATGTACGACGGCAGCTGCTCAACCGGTGATCCCATCGTGCCACGGCATGACGCCACGCCGGTACCGGGGTGCGCGAACGCCCTCGGCGGTTACTTTCCGAAGAGCCGGCCGAGGAAGGGGATGGTGTCGGCTTGCGACCGGACCAGCGTGCCGCTGTGGTCGCTCGGATAGGTCCGGAAGGTCACCGGCTGGCGGTTGGCGGTCAGCGTCGCCGCATAGGCCGCGGTGGTGGGATACGGCACGTCGGTGTCGAACAGGCCGTGGCCCATGAAAAATGGCTTGTCGAAACCCTTTTCGGGCATGCCCAGGTAATTCGCCAGGGTCGCGGAGAATCTCGGCAGACTGGTCAGCGGGGCGGTGAAGTAGTCGCCGAGCGAGACGCCCCGGAGCTGCTCCTCGAATTCGCCGACGCAGCGGGTCTCGGCGAGGGCCACATACTTCCGGCCGCTCGGCGTGAGGATGCGATCGATGCCGAGCTCGGGGTGTGCGTATCGGAGTCCGGCGAGGATGTAGCTGAGGTAAGCGGTCAGCGCCGGGGTGATCGCCACCGGCGGGACACCCGGACCCGCGATCTGGACCAGTCGTTCGATGTAGGCCGGCGTGCCGGTGCCGACGGCACCCCGGTAGTCGAGCTCTTCACCGCCGAACTCGGTCGCGTAGCGCGCGGTGTAGATGGCCGCGCCGCCGCCCTGTGACTGCCCGACCGCCGCCCAGGAGCGCGACAACCGTTGTGCGACAGGTCGAGTCGAGGAGAACTCCCGGCCCGCTCGCACCATGTCGACGACGTTGTGGGCCGTCGTGCGGCCGTCGAGGTAGGCGTGCAGACCCGGGGTGCCCAGGCCGGCGTAGTCGCTGGCCACGATGGCGTAGCCCTGCTGCATCCACTTGGCGAGGTACGGCAGGTCGCGCTCGGGCAGGCCCGGACCCCGGACCGAGGGGGCGCAGTCGTCGCCGATCCCCGACGTCCCGTGGGCCCACGAGATCACCGGCCAACCGCCCGGCGGTGCCGTCCCCCGTGGGGTGAACACGGTCCCGGTGCTGAGCGCCTTCTTGCCGAGAGCATCGGTCGTGACATAGGTCAGGACGGTGGCGTCGGCGGAGCCGGGCACCCAGAACTGCGGGGCGAGCGGCCTGGCGGAGACGACCGTGCCGACGTCGCCGAGGTTCGACGGCGAGGAGATCGCCGGGCCGGCGGCGAGGGTCCCGGCCGCTCCGGAACCGCCGATCGCGACCGCCGCACACACGGCCAGTGTCAGAACCTTGCGGTGCCATCGCGTCACGATCCACACCGTACTGCGAACGGGTGCCGGTCGTCGATTCCTCGCCTGTTCCGTTATCGCTCAGTTCCTTTCGGTGCGCCGGGAGCGGGACCGTCGGCCACGGCCATACCCTGGTTCGGACAAACCCGGCAGAGAGGTGTCACGGCATGGCGTTGCGGACGGTCGGGTTGCCGACCCCGGGGGACATGAAACCGAGGTGGGCTGCGTACGCGGCACTGCTGGCCGTGCGGGGTGAACGCTGGGCGCAGGGGGCGCATGCGACCGCTCACGGGTGGCATTACGACGACGGCGGAGGCAACTGGGCTGACCTCGGCACCCGGCTCCGGGCGATGGTCGCCGCCGGTGATGCGCCGACGGCGGCAGACCTGCGGCGCATACTCGGACCGGCGGCCGCGCACGCCGACATCGACGCGGCAGTGGCTGCGGCACAACGTTTCTGACGATGTCAGGTCCGTCGCGCCGCGCGTCCGTCACCGCGAGCGCAGTTCCCGCTTGAGCAGTTTGCCGCTCTGGTTGCGGGGGAGCTCGTCGACGAACCGCACCTTCTTCGGGACCTTGAACGGCGCGATCCGAGACCGGACGTGCTCGATCAGTTCCTGCTCGGTCACCGACCGGCCGTCCCGCACCACGACGACCGCGGTGATGGCCTCGATCCACTTCTCGTCCGGCTCGCCGATGACGGCCACCTCCGAGACCGCCTCGTGGGTGTAGATCGCGTCCTCCACCTCGCGGGAGGCGACCAGGATGCCGCCGGTGTTGATCACGTCCTTGATGCGGTCGACCACCGTGATGAAACCCTCCGCGTCGCGGGTGACGAGGTCGCCGGAGTGGAACCAGCCGTCACGGAACGCGTCCTCGGTGGCGGCCGGGTTCTCCCAGTAACCGCGGCACAGTTGCGGCGAACGATAGAGGATCTCGCCGGGAACCCCGGGTTCGACGTCGTTGCCGTCGGAGTCGACGACCCGGGTCTCGACGAAGAACACCGGCCGACCGCACGAGGACGGCCGGTCCTCGTGCTCCTCCGGGCGCAGAACCGTTGCCAGCGGCCCGATCTCGGACTGTCCGAAGCAGTTGTAGAACTGCATGCCGGGGAACTGCTCGCGGAGCCGGTTCAGCACGGTCACCGGCATGATCGACGCGCCGTACTGGGCCTTGCGCAGCGAGGACAGATCCCTGGTCGCCAGGTCCGGGTGACCGGCGAGCGGAACCCAGACGGTCGGCGCGAGGAACAGCGACCCGATGCGGTCCGCCTCGACGCGACGCAGGATCTCCGGGATGTCCGGGGTCGCCATCAGCCGGACGGTCGCGCCCACGGAGAGGTACGGAAGCATGAAGACGTGCATCCCCGCCGAGTGGTAGAGCGGCATGGCGATCAGCGGGTTGTCATCCGCGGTGAAGTCGAGGGCGATCACCGACGACACGTACTCGCTGATGAGTGCCGCGTGGGACATCATGGCGCCCTTGGGCTTCGAGGTGGTTCCGGAGGTGTAGAGGAGCTGGGCGAGATCGTCGCCGTCGGCCGCAGAGGTGAACTGGCCGGCCGGTCTGGTCGCCGTCTCGAGAAGTGAATCGTCGGCGTCGCGCAGCGGGACGATCTCCTCGACCTCGGCGAGATCGCCGCGGATCTCGTCGATCCGTTCGGACAGGGCGGGGTCGACGAGGACGGCACGTGCGCCGGACTGCACGACGAGATAGCGGAGTTCCTCACCCCGCAGCGCGTAGTTGATCGGGACGTGGACGAGTCCCGCGCGGCAGCACGCCAGGAAACCGATGACATACGCGTCCGAGTTCGTGCCGTATGCCGCCACCCGGTCGCCCTGCTGCAGTCCGCGGGCCACCAGCCCGGCGGCGGCAGCGGACACCGCGTCGTCGAGCTGTCGATAGGTGAAGGAACGGTCGTCGAAGACCAACGCGGTGCGGTCGGGATGCCGCGCCGCGGACCTGCGGAGGATGCCGTCGATGGTGTTGGCGGAAGAAGGTCGCGAAGCCATGCCGTCGACGATACTTGGACGTCCTAGTGAACCGTGGCGGATCCGCCCATCAGGGCCCGGGCGTGCCCGTCAGGGCCAGAAGATGGTGCCGTTCAGGAAGTCCTGGGCGAATCGGTTGCCGGTTCGGTACTCGCCGCCGAGCGGGACCCCGAAGTACCCGCCCGCTCCGCCGGTCTCCTCCCACTTGCGCCGGATCTGGCCCCAGACGATCTGCGCGCCACCGGTTTTCGACCATGTGACCACACCGCCCTGGAAGTCGTTGCTCCGTCCGCTGCCCGACCGGTACTCGTTGCTGACCGGATAACCCAACGCACCGCGCTCGGCCCCGGCCTTCTGCCACCGGCTCCGGATCGCGCCGCCGACCTGGTGTGCCGTACCGCCGTCGGCGGCGGGGTGCCAGTAGAACGACGTGTCGCGTGAGAACACCTGGAATCTGCCACGCTTGGCTCCCGCGCGTTCGGGGCCGGTCGGGACGCCCCACTTGAAGAAGCCGCCCGTCGACGAGTAGGCCTCGCCGATCTTGCCGCCGACGAGGTGACCGTTGATGATCCGATCGGCCTGCGCACTCGGCGCGAGCATCACCAGCGACACCATCGTCGCCACGACCGCGACGCTCGCCACCCGCCGTCGGACGCGTCTGCGAACGGACTCCGGACGGAGGTCACGGGCGGGGCTCGCCGTCGACGTCGTGAGGGCAGACATGCGCGCGATGGTACGGACGTCCCACGGCGCCTGCTGTTGGACAGCTCACATCAGGGGTGAAACCGCAGGTGTCAGGGGCCCGCGGGAGCCTCGGGTGGGGGTGAGTTCTCCGTGGTGGTCGTGGTGGTCGTCTCGTCCGGGGCCTCTCCGGCGGGCGGCGCGGCATGTGTGGAGGGGTCCGGCGCCGGCGGGTCCGTCGTCAGGGGGCCCGGCGCAGACGGTTCGGGAGCCGGGGCGGCGGGCGGTACGACGATCCAGTTCGCCGACCGGACGGTCACCGTCTTCGACGCGCCGACCGCCGTCAGCGTCAACGTCCACACTCCGGTGCTGGTGGTGGAGCCGGACACCGAGGTGCGCTGTAGGGCCGAACCGGCGACCGACCGCGTCACGCCGTCGGTGCACGAGAGGGCGACCGTACCCGCCGAAGAGCTGCCGGGGGCCGTGCAGCCCACCGACAGCCCGGCGTCGTCGAAGCTGAAACTGCCGATGAACTCCCCCGAACCGCTGAACGAGGTCGGCGTCGCGGGGGCCTCGGCCGGGGCTCCCGGTGCCGGCGCGCCGGGGACGCCCGGCTCCGACCCGGGTTCGGGCGCCTCCGGACCCGGCGCCTCGTACCCGGGCGCCTCGGGGACCGGGGCGTCGGAGGCGGGCACCGATGCATCCGGTGGTGGCGCGTCCGAGGCCGGTCCCGGGCTGTCCGGCGCGGCGGGTGGCACCGCGGAGTCCGATTCGGACGAGTCCGGTCCAGCGGAGTCCGGAGCCGCCGAGTCCGAGTCCGGTGCTCCTTCCGGCAGACCGCCGTGCTCCTCGGCCCGCTCCTCGAGGGCCGGGGCGGCCGCGGGGTTGCCCGGCGCGATCAGTCCGTTGTGCTCGGCGTCCTCCTCGGTGTCCGCCTCGAACGGCGTGTTCAGCGCGGCCGGGGTGGGCAGGGGACCCGACGGTGGCGGGAAGCGGCTGAGATCGAGCAGTCCGCCGAGCGGTTGCGAGAAGATCTGTCCGGTCAGGTAATTCAGCAGCTGGAGCGCGTCGCCGACCGGGGTGCCGGGGGCAGCCGGGACCGACGGCGCGGGTACGATGGTCGTCGACTTGCCGACCGCGGTGACGTTCTGGTTGTTGTACGCGATGCGGGTGACCGATCGACTCTTGTACCCCTCCCACGTCCGGCCCTCCAGCCGGTACCCGCCGAGCGGGGCGGCGGCCGGCGGGGCGAGCGGATTGCCGCACGAGCACATGGCGCGCGGGACGCCGGCGGAGTCGACGTAGACCGCTGTCCCACGCTGCAGGACGGACTGGAACGGGACCGCTCGGCCGGAGGTGTACGAGTGGTTGGTCACCCAGGTGTCGGTGGTCAGCACCACGGGGGTGAGGGTGTTCAGATAGTGCGGGATGTCGGCGGTGCCGATGCCGTAGACGCCGGCCCAGGCGCGAGCCGCCGGGGGATCGGCGAGCAACCGGTTGCTGAGTGCCGCGGTGTCGCAGGCGGCGGTGTCTCCCGCGGCATACAGCCCGGCGTCGGTGCCGTTGACCGCGCGGCCACCGAGGTCGGCTGCGCCCGCGGTACCGGTGAGTGCCACGTTCGCCGGGAGGTCGCCGGCCCCGGACACGAGGACCGGATCGGTGAACGGATCGATCCCGGGGTCGTTCGCCGCGGTCAGGGTGAGGCCGGGGACGTAGATGTCCCCGTCGCGGGCCTTGACGACGAAGACGATGCCCGCGGCGAGGACGAGCGCGAGGACGACCACGACGGCGCTCAGTACGAGGGTCAGTGCGCGACGACCGTCGGGCCGCGGCGGGATCGCGCCGTACGGGGTCGACGGGTGGGTCGGGGGACCGGGTGGATAGGTCATCGCGCAGCTCCTACTGGTCCACTCCTGCCCGGGCGGGCAATCGTTCGACCCGAGCCCAGTATCGGCGCGTCACAGAACGGGGAGCAAGGCTTGACCAGCATTTTCACGTCGTCGACGGCAAATCTCGACCGTTTGGACCACACCGCCGTAACGCCGCGCGGCGGGGCACCGACACCAGTCCGGGCCCCGCGCGCGGAGCCGGGTCAGGCCCGGCCGAACACCATCGATTCCTCGACCTTGTTGATGCGGTGGTCGATGGCGTCGCGGTAGTAGTTGTGCCGCACCTGCCAGTGACCGCGGGTGCCCGACTTCGGCAGTGCATCCGGGGACCGTTCGACGTACCCCGCCTTGAGATCCCACAGCGGCCGCGAACCCATGACCTCCGAACCCAGATGCGGATAGGCATGGGTGTAGCCGTTCGTGCGCATGTACCTGATCAGGTCGGCGACGGCGCGAGCGGTCATGTCCGCGCGAAGGGTCCACGAGGCGTTCGTGTAACCGACCGACCAGGCGAGGTTCGGGACGTCCTCGATGAGGTAGCTCTTGAAGACGAAGCGGTCGTGCGGTTTCACCTCGGCGCCGTCGACGCGGAGCCGGGTACCGCCGAAGCCGAGCAGTTGCAGTCCGGTCGCGGTGACGATGATGTCGGCGTCGAGGTGCTTGCCCGAGGTGAGGGTGACCCCCGTGGCGTCGAACCGGTCGATGTGGTCGGTGACCATCTCGACCTTGCCCTCGGTGATGTCGGCGAAGAGGTCGGCGTCGGGGACCATGCACATCCGCTGGTCCCATGGGTTGTACGTCGGATTGAAGTGGACGTCGACCGGATAGTCCTCGGGCAGGTTCGCGACGACGTTGTTGCGGATCATCTTGCGTCCGAGCTTCGGGAACCGGTGGGTCAGGTGCACGATCGCGGCCGTCTGGGCGGCGTACCTGGTGCGGATGACCTTGTGCGCCGCCTGCGGTGGCAACAACTTCTGCACGAGCGGTGCCAGGTACTGCTTCTGCTTGGACGAGAAGATGTATGACGGCGAGCGCTGCAGCATCGTGACGTGCTCGGCCTGCTCGGCGAGGCTCGGGATGAGACTGACCGCCGTCGCGCCGCTGCCGATCACCACGACGCGCTTGCCCCGGTAGTCGAGGTCTTCGGGCCAGTGCTGCGGGTGCACGATCTGGCCGGTGAAGTCGTCGGCACCGGCGAACCGTGGTGTGTAGGGGTTGTCGTAGTCGTAGTAACCGGTTGCGAAGATGACGAACCTCGCCCGGTGGGTCTCGCGGCGCCGGTCCTCACCGACCTCGACCCCCAGCGTCCAGGTGTCCGTCGTCGAGTCCCAGTCGGCGGTCAGGACGTGCTGCCCGAACCGGATGTGCTCGGCGATGGCGAACTTGTGGGCGGTGTCCTCGATGTACTCCCGGATGTCGTTTCCGTGCGCCAGCGCCCGCGGCTTGCGCCACGGCTCGAACGGGTAACTCAGCGAGTAGATGTCGCTGTCCGACCGCACGCCGGGGTACCGGAACAGGTCCCACGTCCCGCCCATGCGTTCGCGGCGTTCGAGGATCAGATAGTCGGCGTCGGGATTCTGCTCCTTCAGCCGATAGGCGCAGTCGATGCCGGACAAGCCGGCGCCGATGATGATCACGTCGCGCACGGTGGGCTGTGTGGCGTTCGGTTCGCTGTCGGTCACGGGGACCTCCTCGGTGGGGATGCCTCAGGTGCTGTCATCATGCAACACTTGTCTTCAGATGTGAACGGAATCACACCAACCGTAGGCCTGCCCGCCTGGGGCCAGTCATCGCGCGAGGTCAGGGGACGCAAGATGCCGATGGAAAAACACACTTACTGCCGAATCTGTGAGCCGCTGTGCGGCATGATCGCGACCGTCGAGGACGATCGGCTGATCTCGTTGCGGCCGGACAAGGAGCACCCGCTGTCGCGGGGCTTCGCGTGTCCGAAGGGGATCGCGTTCGCCGAGATCGTCAACGATCCCGATCGTCTCCGGCACCCCCTCCGACGACGCCCCGACGGCGAGTTCGAGCAGATCTCATGGGACACGGCGCTCGACGAGATCGGCCGCCGGCTCGTCGAGGTGCACCAGAAATCCGGCAGCGACTCGATCGGCTGGTACTTCGGCAACCCGGCGACGTTCTCGACCGGGCACACGCTGTGGACCGCGATCTTCATGAACCTCCTCGGCACGCCGCACGTGTACTCGGCGGGATCCCAGGACGTGAACAACCGCTTCGTCGCCAGTCACTTCCTGTACGGCAACCCGCTGACCGCGCCGATTCCCGACATCAACCGGGTCGACTACCTCGTCATCATCGGGGCGAATCCGGTGGTGTCGCATGGCAGCGTGATGAGTTCGCCGCGTATCCGTGAGGGTCTGAACGCGATCACCGCGCGCGGCGGGTCCGTCGTCGTCGTCGATCCCCGGCACACCGAGACGGCCCGAGAGTTCGACTGGCTGCCGATCACGCCCGACACCGACGCGCTGTTCCTGCTGTCGCTGTTGCACGTGCTGTTCGACGAGAACCTCGCCGACCGTGAGCGGCTTCGGCGGCAGGCGCGCGGCGTGGCGGAGCTCGAGACGCTCGTCGCGGCCTACGCGCCGGAGGTGACCGCGGGCCGGACGGACATCGATCCGGAGCGTGTGCGCGCTGTCGCCCGCTCGCTCGCCCGTACGGAGCGGGCCGCGGTGTACGGACGGGTGGGTACCTCACTGGGGCGCACCGGCACGCTGACGACCGCCCTGCTGGACATGGTGAACCTCGTCGCGGGCAACCTGGACGTGCCGGGCGGGTCGATGTTCGGTGATCTGGGGATTCCGGGTCAGCGCCTGGGCGTCGCCGCGCTGCAACGGCTTTCGAGCTTTCGCTGGGCGGGGCGCCGGAGCCGCGTCGGCGGCCTGCCGCAGGTCCTCGGGACCGCGCCGGCGTCGTTGATGGCCAAGGAGATCACGACCCCGGGCCGCGGGCAGCTGCGCGCGCTGTTCGTCAGCGCGGGTAATCCGGTGCTGTCGGTTCCGAACGGCGACGAATTACGTTCGGCGTTGGACGAACTCGACCTCATGGTGTCCCTGGACATCTACCGCAACGAAACCAACGCCCGGGCCGACTACATCCTGCCGGCCACCACGATGTACGAACGCGAGGACTTCCTGCTCCCGTTCCAGGCCCTGTTCACCACTCCGTTCAAGCAGGCCACCGAGGCGGTGATCCCACCGCAGGGCGAGGCGCGAGAAGAGTGGACGGTGATCAACGAACTGATCGGCTTCCTGTCGTCGGAGAGCCTGCTGATCCGCTCGCTGCACGTCGGCAACCAGCTGGCGCGACGCGTGGGCCGGCCGGTCACCCCGCGCCGGGTCTCGGACCTGGTGATCCGAATGGGATTGGGAGGAGACCGATTCGGCCTTCGACGCGGTGGACTCACCTACCGCCGGCTCGTCGAGGACCATCCACACGGTGTCGTGGTCGCCGACGACCTCGCCCCCGGGCAGCTGGCCAAGAACGTCACGTACCTCGACGGCCGGATCCGGTTGACCGCACCGGAGTTGATGACCGAGGTCGAGCGACTCGGTGTCGCTGACGACGCAGGGTATCCGTTGCGGCTCATCGGGATGCGTGAGATCCGGTCAGAGAACAGTTGGCAGCACAATGCGCCGATGTTGTTGCGCGGCGGACGGTCCCACGCCGCCCGGATGCACCCCGCCGATGCCACGGCACGCGGGCTGGCCGAAGGCGACCTCGCGACGGTGGAGTCCCGGCACGGTCGGATCTCGTTGCCCGTGACCGTCACCGAGGACATCAAGCCCGGCGTCGTCGCGATCCCGCATGGCTGGGGCCACAACGGTTCCGGCGGCTGGACGCAGGCGAACGCGGCTGCGCAGAACGACCTGGGCGCCGGTGGCGTGAACGTCAACGCACTCATCTCGTCCGACCCGGCCGACCTCGAGCGACTCGCCGGGATGGCGAACATGACCGGCGTGCCGATCCAGGTGTCGGCGTTAACCGAGAGCCGGGTACGGTCCGAGACGGATGCCCAACCCGCTCGAACCTGAACGCACACACCGGTTCCCCAGACAAGCAGTGATGCTCGGGTAGGCAACCGGTGTGTGTTCAGGGTTTGGCGCGGTGTCCCGTGCGTCCGTACGTCATCCCGCCCGCGGAGTCCGGACTCTTCCGTGTTCGAGGCGAACGGGTCGCACCCGGGTCACGCAGCACGATTCTCACCGACGGATCGCGTCGGTGAGAATCGTGGAAAGCGCTCTCGCGCAGTGCTTACGGAGAGATCACATGCCGGCCGGGGGCATGAGCACGCTGTCGATGAGGTACACCTGAGCGTTCGAAGTGGTGACGCCACCGCAGACGACGCCGGCCTCATTGACCTTCAGGTTGTCGCCCGATCCGGTCACATTGACCTGCTGACCCTCGAGAGTGGTGTGCTCCCCGACGATCTGGTCGGGGGTCGCCTGGCCCTCGACCACGTGGTAGGTCAGGATCTTGTTGAGCAGGTCAGCGTCGGTCTTGAGCTGCTCGACGGTCTCCGGGGGCAGCTTCGCGAATGCGTCGTCGGTCGGCGCGAACACGGTGTACTCACCCTCGTTGAGGGTCTTCACGAGGTTGACCTCGGGGTTCAGCTGACCCGAAAGTGCTTGTGTCAGAGTCGTGAGCTCGGGGTTGGTGGCCGCAGCGGTGGCAACGGGCACGGTCGACATCCCGTTCACCGACGCCGGTCCCGAGGGGTTGGCCTCGGCGTAGGCGGCACAACCCGGCCCGACGAGGTTGGCGGCCGGATCGGCCATCGCGCTCTCGCTCATCATGGCGCTGGATTCGGTTGCCGCTCCGGTCGTTTCGCTCGAGGTGTCCGAATCGTCGCTGGAGCAGCCGGCCATCACGCCGACGGCGAGGACCAGTCCGGTCAACGCTCCTGCTACACGGGGAATTCGCTTGATCATCGTCGGTCCAATCTGTGTTGGGGTGTCGACTGCGCCTGGCCGGCAGCCTCACAACGTCTTCGGCGCCCGGGGGCCCGCGGATTGGTCGGAGATGAGAGTGATCGTCGAGTGCCCGGGATAACTCACCCGGCAGGCGTCACTTCGCCCAGTCGGCGTCCGCCCACTGCTCGGCCCATTCCTGCCCCTCGGAGATGGCGCCCATCGTGGTCTGGCCGTCGAGCGCCTCTCGGATGATGTCGGCGTGGCCGCAGTGGTGTGCGGTCTCCCGGATGAGATGAATGATCATGACCCGGATGGACAGCCACTCGCGTTCCGGCTGCCACGGCGCCGTGGGCTGAGGGATCAGCTCGTCGAGGCTCTCGGCGTCGGCGATCACGCGGTCGAACTCGGCGGCCCCACGGTCGTATGCGGCCAGCCAGCCGGCAAGGGTCTCGTCGTCGGTCATCTCGTACTCGGTCATGGCCTGGCTCATGTCGAACTCGGCGTTCTCGTCCCGCTCGGTGATGACACGGGCCGCATTCTCCTCACCGTGCGCGAGATGCTTGATCAGCGCGCCGATCGTGAGGGTGCTGACCGTCGACTGCTTGCGGGCCTCGTCGTCGGAGAGGTTGCGTGCGGTGATCTTGAGCATGTTGCGCTGATCCTGCAGCAGGATGAGCAGGTCGCGCTTCTCGCCGGTGACGTCGACGCTGAGTTCGGTGGAGGTGTAGGTGCCCATGATGTGTCCTCTCGGTTGGTGTGAGGACCACGCTATGAGCGATAGAGGACAATTCCGGTCCTCGTTCTTCCGTTGCTTGGAAGGCAAGTCTGGAAGCCTCATCCTGCTCCCTGGGTGGATCCCCCTCTGCGGTCGCCGGCGCCGGCGAGCAAATCTGTTGAGCCGCGGGCGTTCGGGGGCGACCATGTCCGCATGACTTCGACCGGCGGTACTCCGTCCGACGCGACTTCGCGGCTGGCATCGTTGACGCGCAAGCCTGATCGGGCCGCCGACCGCGAGCTGCTCGACGCCCTGCTCGACGAGACCAAGGTGGGGACCCTCAGCACCGTCGTCGATGGTCTGCCATGGTCGGTGCCGATGCTCTTCGCCCGGGACGGCGACTCGATCCTGCTGCACGGATCGACCGGGGCGGGTGCGCTTCGGCACGTCGCCGCGGGTGCGCCGGTGACGTTCACGGTGTTCGCGCTGGACGGGCTCGTCGTCGCCGACACCCTCTTCGACCATTCGGCGAACTACCGGTCGGCTGTCGTACGCGGAGTCCTCGAAGTCGCCGACGACGCGCAGTTGGCTTTGGAAGTGTTGTCCGACAAGCTGATTCCGGGGAGGGTGGCCGAGGTCCGGCCGACGACGCGCAAAGAGTTGGCAGCGACGGTGGCCCTGCGACTGCCGATCGTCGACGGCCAGTGGATCGCCAAGGCGCGGACGGGCGGGCCGGGTGGGGAGTCGGCGGACTGGACCGGCGTGGTTCCCGTGCGGACTGTGTACGACGCCCCGGTCACCTACAGCGGCGACGTGCCGCCCGACTCGGTACGAGCGCTCGTGGACTGATCTCGCCGGAATCGGAGATGCGCAACCAGCGGATTGGGGTGTGACCCGCTGGTTGCGCGTCCGGTGACCGCGTCGTGGGGCAGGCGAGGTCCTCGGGGTCTGCCCGACGCGATCGGCTGTTGGCGCGGCCCGACTGCGGGTCGCGCAGTCGGTTCATCGTTCGCGCACGGTGGCGCCGTTACGCCCCAGGCGGCGCACCACGGCGTGCGCTCACCGCTGGCGCAGGAGGAACCGCTGGATCTTGCCGCTCGGCGTCTTGGGCAGGGCGTCGACGAAATGCACGGTGCGCGGGTAGGCGTGCGCGGCGAACTGCGTCTTGACCAGCTGCTGGAGCTCGGCTTCGAGCGCATCGGTGCCGTCGACCCCGTCCGCGAGGACGACGAACGCTTCGAGGACCTCGCCGCGGAGCTCGTCGGGGCGCCCGACGACGGCGACATCGACGACCGACGGATGGGTGATCAGCACGCTCTCGACGTCGAACGGGCCGATCCGGTAGCCGGCCATGATGATCACGTCGTCGTCGCGTGCGGAGAAGAAATAGCGGCCCTCGTCGTCCACCCGCCCGGTGTCACCGGTCAGGTACCACCGCCCGTCCGGCGAGAAGCGCTGTTTGGTCTTCTCCGGAGCGTCGAGGTACCCCGCGAACCACATCAGCGGGCTGGCCGGGACGTCGATGGCGATCTGACCGTCGACGATCCCCGCGGCGAAGCCGGGCATCGGCTGTCCCATCGAGCCCGGGACGAGGGTCTCGTGGACCGACTTGTGCCAGTGGTTGTTGATGAACATGCCGTGTTCGGTCTGGCCGTAGTGGTCGCGGACCTCGGTGCCGATGGCCCGCAGCGCCCAGTCGATGACGTCGGGGGTCAGCGGTTCGCCCGCCGACGACGCGCGGCGCAGCGAGAAACCCGAGATGCGCGGGTCCTTGCTGAGCGCTCGGTAGACGGTCGGTGCCGCGGCGAAGTTGGTGACGCCCAGGTCGCCGAGGATCTTCGCGGTCAGTTCGGGGGTGAAGCCGGCGTGTAGAAGGAGGTTGCGCCGGCCGGCGGCCAGCGGACCGAGCACGCCGTAGTAGAGGCCATAGGCCCAGCCGGGGTCGGCGGCGTTCCAGAACACGTCGTCGGCGCGGACATCCAGGCCGAAGTGCATGTAGGCGACGAACGAGGCGAGCGCCTTGACCGGGACCGGGACGCCCTTCGGCGCGCCGGTCGTGCCGCTGGTGAAGAGCAGGATCAGGGTGCCGTCGCCGCCGACCGCGACCGACTCGGTGACCGGCTCGTGCGCAGCGATGAGTTCCTCGAACTGGTCGCCGGCGATCACCGTGGTGACCCCGTCGATGCTCGCGAGCTTGTCCGCCTGACTCGACTCGGTGATCACGACCTTCGCGGCGCCGGCCTGCAGCCGCATCTCGATCGCGGGTGTCGCGAATGCGGTGAACAGCGGGATGTAGATCGCGCCGAGGCGGGCGATGGCCAGCAGCGAGACGACGAGCTCCTCGCGCTTGCCCATGAGGACGCCCACCGTGTCGCCACGACCGATGCCCATCTCCGCAAGGGCCGCCGCGAGTCTCTTGGACCGCTCGGCCAGTTCGCCGTAGGTGATGTCGGTGGTGACCGGACGTACGCCGCCGGACTGCTGATCGTCGGTCTGCTCGACCTCGATCACCGTGAAGGCGATCGCCTCGGGATCGTGCCCGTCGACGAGGAGTGCCGCCGCATCGGCGTCGGACGCCCCGTAGATTGCCAACCATCGTTCGACCATGTCGGTGGGGGTCGTGGTGGCCTGTGTCATCGTGAACCTCGCTCCGTACTGAGTAAGCTGAGTCACAGTGTCCTCCGCGACCGGCCCCAGGAACACCCTCGGAAGAGGGGGAGAAGTGAGGTGAGATGCCCGAGCCGCTGAGCGGGATCGTCACCGAGGCGTTGCGTCGGGTGCGCAAGTCCAGTGGGGTGCCACTGGCCTTCGCGGGTGTCCTGAACGGACCGTCGAACCTGCGTCTGCAGCATTTCGCCGGTACGACCGTGGGCGCGTTGAACGGGGTGTCGGTCGACGTCGGGCACGGGCTGGGCGGCAAGGTCGTCTCGCTGAACCGCCCGATGGTCGTCGACGACTACCTCCGCACGCCGCGGATCACCCATCGCTACAACACGATCATCGAGCGGGAAGGGTTGCGCGCCATGATGGCCGCTCCGGTCATCGTCGATCGGACGCCCGTGGCGGTGCTCTACGGCGCGCTGCACACCCCGGACCCGATCGGCGGGCGGATGCTCGACGTCCTCGCGATGGAGGCCCGCACCGTCGAACACGAGATCGTCGCGTCCCGCGCGCGGCTCGAGCACGCCGCGCAGGACGAGGCGGAGATGCGCGACCGGATGACCGCGGCCTACGCGCGGCTCCGGTCGCTGGCCGAGACGGTCGACGACGCCCGGCTCGCCGACGAACTCGCCGCGATCACCGAGGCCCTGATCGCCGCGAGCCCGGCGTCGACGGCGCAGGTGGAACTGACCGGGCGCGAGCAGGACGTGATCTCCCTTGCCGCACTGGGCTATTCGAACGCCCGTATCGCGGAGACCCTCGGTGTCACCGTGTACACGGTGAAGGGGTACATGAAGGATGCGATGCGCAAGCTCGGGGCGTCGTCGCGGCTGGAGGCCGTGGTGACCGCCCGCAGCGCCGGTCTGCTGCCCTGACGCTTCCTCTGCTCCCTGAGGAGCGCCCGGAGCTTGCGGAGGGCGCGTCACGAAGGGTCTCGCGTCCCCGGTGGGGAGGGGTTGATCCGCGCGCAGATGGGTATCACCGGGTCCCATGCGAGCACTCTCAGCGGCACTGCTGACCCTCGGCCTCATCGGAACACTCGTGGTCGCCGCGCCGGCGCATGCGGTACCGGCCGAGACGTGTGGAACCGATCTCCGCCCGGCCGACCGCGAGCGGATCGTCGAACTCAGTACCTACGAGCAGGATTCGAAGGACCTCCCTCTCGTCCAGCTACGACGAAACGTCGACAAGCTGTACGGGATCGTCGACATCCTCACCGACCGCCGCGACCGGCGCGGATTGTTCGCCCTCGGGCTGGCAGCGGTGGAACGCGACGCGGTGATGCCGCTGCAGAACAACCCGCGCGTCTTCCAGACTCCGCGGTGGGCGCCCGTCATCAGTCTCGAACTCCTCAACCGGTTCCTCGACGCCGTGCGAGGCGAATTCGGCGGCGGACCTGTCGCACCCCAGTGGCGGCACTACTTCGACATGGCCGACGACTGCGCAGTCCCCGGCCAACGGGTCGCGATGGCCGGTTACAACGCGCACATCACCGTCGACCTCGCCTATGCGACCGCCGACGCCCGGGCCACGACGGCGAATGCGCGGGATTTCTTCTTCATCGTCGATGCGATTGCCGCACATGGTAATTCGATCGTCGTCGCGACACTCCGTGAATACGGCGTCAACCTCGGACCGATCTTCCGGTTCTACGTGGTCGGTGAGGGCCTCGACCGCGTCGTGGGCGCCGGCCGGGCGACCGGGCCGATGCTGCGGGCCGCCGACGTCGGATACAACGTGCTGACGTTCCGCAACGGACTCGCGCTCCAGGATCCGGCGACCGCTGCTCGGGCACGCGGCGACGTGACCGGGCTGTGGAACACCGGCGAGACGGCGTTGACCGCGTTCCAGCGGGTCGGGCTGGTCCGATGACCGGCCGGTCGGCCTCATCGGTGGGTGTCGGGCAGGTCACGTCGGACGGGCCGGAATATCCCGAGCGGGGTCGTAGTTGTACCCCGCGACGGTGACGGACTCAATGCCCCGGGTCCCACCCTCTTGCCGCTTCGAGCGGCCTGTTTGCCGAGAGGCGCACTGACCGGCACCGTCCCTTTACACATCGAAGCCGCCGACCCCTCGGGTCGGCGGCTTCGATGTTCTCCGAGCAGACGGGTCTCAGTGGTCCCGCAGCTTCTCGATGAGCTCGTCCTTCTTCAGGTCGGAGTAGCCCGAGAGGTCGAGTTCCTTGGCGCGGTCCTTGAGCTCGTCGACCGTCCAGTCCTCGTAGGACCCGGACTTGCCGCCGCTCTTGCCGACGTCCGACCGTGAGCTGTTGGCCGCGGCGTTGGCGATCCGAGCGGACTTCTCCTTCGAGTTGCCCTCGTCGCGCAGCTTCTCGTAGAGCTCGTCGTCCTTGACCGAAGGTCCAGGGTCCTTCTTCTTCTCTGCCATGGTCTACCTCCTCGTGGTGGAGATGAGCGGTCCGCACCAGGGTTGCCAGATGCGTCGGTGGTCAAACAACGGGATCGGGGTGGACGGATCGGACGCTGTGTTCACGATGACCGAACCCGAAGCGGGTGCGCGGTTCGTCGAACTACGGTTACATCCGAACGGGCGCGTAGATAATCACAGTAGACGACGACCACTCTGAGTAGTCGATATTGATCGGTACCGATAAGGTTGTGGCGATGTGTTCCGGCGACGTCACCCATGCGTCGCCGCACTCGCAGCACACGTCGCACCCGTACCCCGAACAACGCAGTTGCGGAAGGAACAACGTATGTCGCAGACAGTCAAGGGAGTCATTTCGCGCAGCAAGAAGGCGCCGACGGAGGTCGTGGATGTGGTGATCCCGGACCCGGGTGCGCGTGATGTGGTGGTGGCGATCAAGGCGTGCGGTGTCTGTCATACGGATCTGGCCTACCGCGAGGGCGGCATCAATGACGAGTATCCGTTCCTGCTCGGCCACGAGGCCGCGGGTGTGGTCGAGTCGGTCGGTTCCGATGTCACCCACGTCGAGGTCGGCGACTTCGTCGTCCTGAACTGGCGGGCGGTGTGTGGGCAGTGCCGGGCGTGTAAGCGGGGGCGTCCGTGGTACTGCTTCGACACCTTCAACGCCAGCGTCCCGATGACCCTGACCGACGGCACCGAACTGACCCCGGCGCTGGGCATCGGTGCGTTCGCGGAGAAGACTTTGATCCACGAATTGCAGTGCACCAAGGTCAATCCCGACACCGACCCTGCCGTGGCCGGGCTGCTCGGCTGCGGCGTGATGGCCGGTATCGGGGCGGCGATGAACACCGGCAACGTCGGCCGCGGCGACTCGGTCGCGGTCATCGGGTGTGGCGGTGTCGGTGACGCCGCGATCGCCGGTGCCCGGTTGGCCGGTGCGACGACGATCATCGCGATCGACCGCGATGCGTCGAAGCTGGAGTGGGCGAAAGACCTCGGTGCCACCCACACCATCGACGGCTCGAAGGTCGATGATGTGATCGCCGCGGTGCAGGAACTGACCGACGGCAACGGCGCCGACGTCGTGATCGATGCGGTCGGCCGCCCGGAGACCTACAAGCAGGCCTTCTACGCGCGCGATCTCGCCGGGGTCGTCGTGCTGGTCGGTGTGCCGACCCCGGAGATGACCCTGGAGATGCCGCTGGTCGACTTCTTCTCCCGCGGTGGCGCGTTGAAGTCGTCGTGGTACGGCGACTGCCTGCCCGAGCGCGACTTCCCGATGCTGATCGACCTGTACGAGCAGGGTCGTCTGCCGCTGGACAAGTTCGTCACCGAACGCATCGGCATCAACGACGTCGAGGCCGCGTTCTCGGCGATGGAAGCCGGCAAGGTGCTGCGATCGGTGGTGGAACTCTGATGTCGGATCTGCGCATCGACAACGTCGTCACCTCGGGCACGTTCAGTCTCGACGGCGGCACCTGGGACGTCGACAACAATGTGTGGCTCGTCGGCAACGACGACGAGGTCATCATCATCGACGCCGCCCACTCCGCGCAGCCGATCCTCGCCGGCGTCGGCAACCGCACCGTGAAGGCGATCGTGCTGACCCACGGGCACAACGACCACGTCACCGTCGCCCCGGAACTGTCGCAGGCCACCGGAGCGCCGATCCTGCTGCACCCCGGCGACGACATGCTGTGGAACGACACCCATCCCGATGTCGCGCACCAGGATCTCGAGGACGGGCAGAAGATCGGGATCGCCGGTACCGAGCTGACGATCATCAACACCCCGGGCCATTCGCCGGGCTCGTCGGTGATCCACCTGCCCGAGGCGAAGGTGCTGTTCTCCGGCGACACCCTGTTCCAGGGCGGGCCGGGCGCAACAGGCCGCTCGTACTCGAGCTTCCCGACGATCATCGCCTCGATCACCGAGAAGATCTTCACCCTCGACCCCGAGACCAAGGTCTACACCGGTCACGGCGACGGCACGACCGTCGGCGACGAAGCTCCTCATCTCGAAGAGTGGATCAAACGGGGTAGCTGAGGCGGTACGTCCTTCGGCCGACTAACGGCGGTTGCCGGTAGTCGGCCGGCCTCGAAGACCTTCAGGAGATCTCTGCGACAAGGCTTTTCAGCAACCGCCGGAAGGTCGCTGCCTGACCGTCGGACATGGCGCCGCGGAGTAGCTCGTCTTCCACGGCTCGGATCTCGGCCCGGACGCCATCGTGCAGTGAACGCCCCTCCGGCGTGGTCGAGACGGTCCACTGGCGACGACTGCCCGACCTGTCCCTGGACACGAGGCCCCGCTGCTGGAGTTCGTCCAGGTGCTTGCCGAGCCGTGTCGGATCTCGCCCGGTGCGTTCGGACAACTCACGCTGCGACACTGCCGGCGTCGCGGCGATCTCGCTCACGATGGCGTACTCCCACATCGACAGTCCGGCGGCCCGGAGGATCGGCTCCTCGAGGGTGATCAGATGCGGTATCAGTCGCCCGAGAAGTGCGCCGAGATCGGGCTCTGCGCCCGAGGCACTGTCGTCGTTCACCATCGACATCCTCTCTCGAATCGTCTACCGTGGTAGACGATCGCTGCGAACGGCCTCTCCCGTGCGGTGCGGGAGCATCCTCTCATCATCGCGGTCCACCGGGACTGATCGACAGATTGATCGGGCATTGTCTGGAAGAAGGGACGTCGAATGGATACATCGGCTTTGCGGGCGGTCACTGACGATGTGGGTGCGCAAGTCTCGGAGATGACAGTCGGTGACATGGCCATCGGGACCACTTCGGGGTGGGGCGACCTCGGTGATCTGTACCTGGCCGCCGTCGAACGAAACACGCGTCTCACAGCGCTCCTCACCGGCGAGGAGCTGAACTCTCGGCGAGCTGCACCGATGGACAGGGCATCGTTCCCGCTGGTGGCGGACCAGTACGGAGGCGGATTCGAACACCGATACCGGCGAAGTGCCGACCTGCTGGTCGCCGCCTTCGCCGAAGTCCTCGACACGCAACGGGTCGTCGACCTCGACGGCACCCACACAACTGTGCGAGCGCTCTACGACCACGCGGTCCGCGATGCCTTCCTGCTCACGTGGAACATCGCGACCGCAATCGACATCCGGTACCAGCCGCGACCCGACATCGTCCGAGGGGTCGTACAGACGATGCTCTCGGACCTCGAGGATGCCGATCTGGCAACGGCAGTCGACGTCCTCGTCCAACTGACGGGTCCACACCGGGACAAGTGAGCAGTCGGGTTGGACTGCGATGCCGCGTCCGCTGGGTGTCGCGGTCCGCTCAGCTTTTTCTCAGGGGTCGGAATCGATCGCTCGAGCCGCAGGCGTAACGTCGCGCGAATGAGCGATTCCGCGGTCCGCAACATCGACCATCCCGATCAGGCGCCGGTACCCCGCAGCCGCATCGTGGTCGCGTCGATGATCGGGACGAGCATCGAGTTCTTCGACTTCTACATCTATGCCACGGCCGCGGTCCTCGTGTTCCCGGTGCTGTTCTTCCCCAAGGGGGACGACACCGCGGCGCTGCTGTCGTCGTTCGCGACCTTCGGCCTCGCGTTCGTGGCGCGGCCCATCGGCTCGATCCTGTTCGGGCACTTCGGCGATCGCATCGGACGTAAGGCGACGCTAGTCGGTTCGCTGCTCACCATGGGCATCGCGACCTTCGTCATCGGCCTGCTGCCCACCTACGATTCCGTCGGCTATCTCGCGCCCGCGCTGCTTGCGCTGATGCGGTTCTGCCAGGGCCTCGGGCTCGGCGGGGAGTGGTCGGGCGCAGCGCTTCTCGCCACCGAGACGGCCGAGAAGGGCAAACGGGCGTGGGCCGCGATGTGGCCGCAGCTGGGTGCGCCGATCGGGTTCTTCTTCGCCAACGGCACCTTTCTGCTGCTGATGCTCGCCCTCGATTTCGATGCCGCGACCGCCGACCCCGACCACGCCTTCATGACCTGGGGCTGGCGAATCCCGTTCCTGGCCAGTGCGATCATGGTGGCCGTCGGGCTATACGTGCGTCTGAAGCTCACCGAGACACCGGTGTTCGCGAAGGCCGTCGCGGACGGCAAGAAGGTCAAGGCGCCGCTGGCAGAGGTCGTCAAGACCAGCTGGCGTCCGCTCATCGCGGGCACGTTCATCATGGTCGCGACGTACACGCTTTTCTACATCGTGACCACCTGGGTGATCTCCTACGGCACCGGCAAGGTGACCGACGAATCGGGTGTGAAGCTCTCCATCAGCTACGTCGACTTCCTGCAGCTGCAGCTCGTCGCGGTCCTCTTCTTCGCCGCGTGCGTGCCGATCTCGGGGCGCCTCGCCGACCGGTACGGCCGCCGCGCCTTCCTCATCGTGATCACCGCGGCGATCATCGTCTTCGGTCTGTGCTTCCAGTGGCTGCTCGACCCGGCGTCGATGACCGACGGCATGATGCTGTTCTTCCTGATCCTCGGAATGACGCTGATGGGTCTCACCTTCGGGCCGATGAGCGCGATCCTGCCCGAGCTGTTCCCGACCAACGTGCGCTACACGGGTTCGGGCGTGGCCTACAACGTGGCGTCCATCCTCGGCGCCGCCGTGGCCCCGTTCATCGCGACGTGGATCGTCGCCGACTACGGCGTCGGCTGGGTGGGCGTGTATCTCGCGGTCGCCGCCTGCGCCACGATGATCGCCCTGCTCAGCGTCCGCGAGACCAAGTCCGTCGACCTCACCGAGGTCTGAGCAGGACGGGTTGTCGGGGGCTCGGCGTACCGTCGGACAGGTGAATGCGCGTCCGGCAGCAGGTGAGGCGACATGAGGCTGATCGACGTCGTCGAGACCTCCGCGGATGTCGCGCGAGACCGGTCGCGGATACGGAAGACGACGGTGCTCGCCGAGGCGCTCTCCCAGGCGACCGACGAGGAACTGCCGGTCGTCGTCGCCTGGCTGTCGGGGGAGATCCCGCAGGGCCGGCTCGGCGTCGGGTGGCGGTCGCTGTCCAAACTGATGGCACCACCGGCCGATTCGCCGACCCTCGAGGTTGCTGCCGTCGACGCCGCGCTCGGCGAGCTCGCGTCCGCGTCGGGTCCGGGTTCGACGAAGCGGCGCGGCGAGATCATCGCGTCGTTGTTCGCCGCGTCGACCGAGTCCGAGCAGAAGTTCCTCGTGGCACTGCTCACCGGTGAATTGCGGCAGGGGGCGCTGGCCGGTGTCATGACCGACGCCATCGCGAAGGTCACCGGCCAGGATCTGGCTCTCGTGCGCCGCGCGAACATGCTGACCGGTTCGCTGCCGGTCACCGCCGCGCTGGCCCGGTTCGGCGCGGAGTCGCTGGCGGGGGTCGGCCTGGAGGTCGGACGCGCCGTCGAACCGATGCTCGCGACACCCGCCGACGACCTCGACTCCGCGCTTACGCTCCTCGGGCCCGACCTCGTCGTCGACTACAAGCTCGACGGTGCCCGAATCCAGGTGCACCGCAACGGAGCCGAGATCTCGGTGTTCACCCGCACGCTGCGCGACGTGACGGCGAACGTCCCCGACCTCGTCTCGGTGATCGCCTCCCTGCCCTGCGATTCGGTCATCCTCGACGGCGAGACGTTGATGCTCTCCGACGACGGGCGCCCACGGTCGTTCCAGGACACCATGAGCCGCTTCGGCTCTGGACCCACCGCGGCCGGCGAACCCGAACGCCTGCTCAAGCCGTTCTTCTTCGACTGCCTGCATCTCGACGGCGTCGACCTCATCGACCGGCCGCTGTCCGAGCGGCTCGCTGCGATCGACTCGATCGCGCCGCAGTTGCGAATCCCCGCGGTCACCCGGCCGAGCGTCGAGGAGGCCCGCAGCCACTTCGACGCCGCGCTGGCCGACGGCCACGAGGGCGTGATGGTGAAATCGCTCGCCGGCCTGTACGTGGCCGGACGCCGCGGAAAGGCGTGGCAGAAGGTCAAACCGACGCACACGTTCGACCTGGTGGTGCTCGGCGCCGAATGGGGCTCGGGCCGGCGGTCGGGGTGGCTGTCGAATCTGCATCTCGGCGCCCGCGATCCCGAGACGGGCGAGCTCGTGATGGTCGGCAAGACGTTCAAGGGCCTGACGGACGAGCTGTTGCGCTGGCAGACCGAGGAGTTCCCGAAGCACGAGACGCACCGGGACTCGTACACGGTGTACCTGCGTCCGGAGATCGTCGTCGAGATCGAACTCGATGGCGCGCAACGGAGTTCGAGGTATCCGGGCGGGGTCGCGCTGCGCTTCGCGCGCGTGGTGCGTTACCGCCCGGACAAGACTCCCGCGCAGGCCGACAGCATCGAGGCGATTCGCGCGCTGTTGAAGTAAGTCTGCCTTCGAGGCGCCTCATCCCGCTCTCTGAGGAGCGCCCGGAGCCTGCGGAGGGTGCGTCACCCCGCTCCCTGAGGAGCGCCCGGAGCCTGCGGAGGGTGCGTCACGAAGGGTCTGCCAAGCGTTCTCACCAGGACCCTTCGTGACGCTCGCAAGCTCGCTCCTCAGGGAGCGGAGGGAGAAGCTCGCTCCCCAGGGAAAGGGTCTTTCGTGCGCCGGTCAGAGCAACGACAGTTGTGCCACGGGGGTGGTGGTGGGACGATCCGAGCCGCCGGGCGGTTCGACCGTGAACGCGAGCGTCGAGGCATCGTTGATCCCGGAGAGCACGGCGGTGGTGACCGGTTCGACGTCCTGGTCGGTCATCGTGCCGGCCGAGCGAGCGCCGCCCGGCCCGATGAGCCACATCTGATAGACGGTCCCCGGTTGGGGCGGCGGGACCGAATCCATCACCAGTACACCGGTATCCGCCGACTTGGCGAGATAGACGGTGACATTTCCGGTCGCGACGGGGCCCCCCGTCGACCGCAGGTCCTCCGCGGAGAAGACCTGTTCGGCCGGTGAGGCGAGGGGGCGCACCTCCGGTTCCGGCGAGCTCGACTCTCCCATGACCCACCCGGCGGCGCCGATGGCGACGGCCGCCACCGCCGCGGCGGCGAGATACGTCCAGCGGCGAGGCAGGCGCCGTCGGTCGTCCGATTCGATCGTCGGCGTCACGGGGGCGGGAACGCTCGGGTCGGTCGCCGCGGGAGCGGATTGCTGCTGCGGAGGCGGCGATCCCGGCCCGGTCGGCGCCTCGGCGCCCGGGGCGGCGACGTCCGGCGCGTCGAGACCGGCGTCGGCGCGCGCAGCGGAGAGGATGCGGTCACGGAGCGTCGGCGGAGGCGGCGTGGCCGTCGTCTTGCTCAGCGCGGCCAGCGCCTCGCGGGTCGCGCGGACCTGCTTGTCGAACAAGGTCTGAAGATCCTGCGGCGCGGCCGCGACCCGAGCCTGGACGTCGCGCAATTCGTCGGCGGACAGTGCGTCGAGCGCGACCAGGGGTGCCATCTCCAGCAATTCGGCAGCGTCGGGATCGAGATGATCAGCCATCACGTGCCTCCTGCCGTCGTCGAACGATCTGTTGCTGTCCCTCCGAACGCCGCTCTCGGCGGGCGGGCGTCACGTTTCCGCGTGGGCCCGGAGGCAACGAGGCTGCGGCAAGAAGTATGACGTGCGCGGATGGTGTCCGGGGTATCCGGGATGTCGGCTGAACGACTCCTGGTGGAGTCGGGCGCCGGTCGCGTACAACGAGAGACAGGCCGTCGCCACCGGCGGCAGCGTCGCGTCCGTGCCGAGCCACGCGCTCGCGACGTCAGTCTGGGACCCGAGTGTCATGCCACCTGTTCGGATCCATCGGCGTCCCGGATGGGTTGGGTGGCGGATGGGTCGGGGGAGGTCAGCGCGACGTTCGGTGGATCACATCCGCACCGGCGTACCGCCGGGCATCCGCTGATCGGTCGGGACGATCTCGGCGCCGAGGGGCAGAAGCGACACCGGCACCATCTTGAAACTCGCGATGCCGAGGGGGATGCCGATGATCGTGAGGCACATCGCGATGCCGGTGGTGATGTGCCCGATCGCGAGCCACAACCCGGCCACGATGATCCAGATGACGTTGCCGATGGTCGACGCGACGCCCGCGGTCGGCTTGCGGATGACAGTTCGTCCGAAGGGCCAGAGCGCGTAGCTCGCCATCCGGAACGAGGCGATGCCGAACGGGATCGTGATGATCAGGATGCAGCAGATGATGCCGGCGACGACGTAGCCGATCGCCATCCACAGTCCGCACAGGACGAGCCAGATGACGTTGAGGATGGTCTTCATCCCACCATTGTCCATTCGGCACCGACCGGTGGGGACAAATGCGAGACGCGCGAGGCCTGCCCGCGGCCCGGCCCGACATTACGATGACCGACGTGGCGGGAAGTCCGGGGCGGGCGCGTGAGGCGGTGTGGGCGGTGCTCGCCACGGTCGTCCTCGTGATCCGCATTCTGGCGACCATCGCGCTCGTGCTGTTCGTGATCGGCTGGGCCGTCGCGGCGGTCCGCGACTCGCTCGACAACGCGTTCCTCTGGCCGTCGATCGGTGCCGGCATCGCACTGCTCGCGAGCACCTACGTCTACGGCCACCTCCGCGCGCGCTACCCGCGGCACAACGGCTGGATTCCGTGAGTTCTGCGCACCGCTCCCTCGGTGCGTGCGGGCCCGCCCCCGCTCCCTGAGTTGCGAGCGAGGCCCCGCTCAGCGCTGTTTGAGTTGCGGGCTAGGCCCGCCCCCGCTCCCTGAGGAGCGGCCGGAGCTTGCGCTGCGTCATTCCGCTCCCTGAGGAGCGGCCGGAGCTTGCGGAGGCCGCGTCACGAAGGGTCCTGGTGAGGCACGCTCACCAGGCCCTTCGAGGCTCGTCGCTATCGCTCCTCGCACCTCAGGGAGCAAGAGGAGACTCGCACCGCAGGGAGCAAGGGGAGGCTCGCACCTCAGGGAGCAAGAGGAGACTCGCACCGCAGGGAGCATGGGGAGGCTCGCACCTCAGGGAGCAAGGGGAGGCTCGCACCTCAGGGGGCAGAAGGGGGCGTCTGGTCCCCGCAGGGACCTCAGGACGCGACGCGACCCAAACGGGCGAGCAGCGTCGTCTGACGATCGGCGCCGGCCGGGATCTCGACCTTGCGACACACGCCTTCGGAGTAGATCGCGTCGCCGAAACCGTCGATAGCGGCTTCCATCTCGGACAGGTCGTCGTCGGAGAACCGATGGTCGGTACCGGCTGCGCGGGCGATGTCCCAGCGGTGGGCGACCATGTCGAAACCGTAGAAGCGGATGAGGGTCTCGCCGATCGTCGTCGGTCCGAAGTGTCCGTCGAAGGTGCGTTCGCCGACGGTCGGGTCGGCGAGCAGTCCGGCGACGGTGTCGCGGTGGGTGTGCCAGGCGGCGGCCGGGTCGTCGAGCGAGGGTGCCGGTCCGGCATCGATGTCGTGGTGGGAGAAGAACTCGCGCTGGGTGTCGATGACGTGGCCGACGACGTCGCGTCCGGTCCATCCCTCGCACGGCGAGTCCGCGGTCCAGGTGCTCGCGGGCGCGGCATCGAGGACGGTGGCGAAGCCGTCGGCGAGGCGGACGTAGTGGTCGAGCAATGGTGAGGTGTCGTTGATTGCGGTCATGATGAGAGTCAACCGCGAGACCACGGGACGGTGATTGATGAAACCCGACAATCCGGCGCGGCTCGACGACGTCGAGCGCGCGCACCTCATCGACCCGTCGGACGCGAGCTTCCGCATCGGACGGTGGGCGCCGAGCCCCGATCTGGACGAACTGGTGCGCCGCTTCTGGGTGCCGGTGTGGTGGGTCCCGCCCGGGGCGGAGGCGCCGCAGCGCGTCCTGCAGTACCCCGTCTGCCTCATCGTCGTCAGCAACACCTACGCCCGCTTCTACGGCGTGGTGACCGGGTTGTCGGAGACGGTGCTGACCGGCGACGGCTGGGCAGTCGGGGTGATGCTCACGCCGGGCGCCGGGGGAGTGCTGACCGGTGACGTCGGGAAATGGACCGATCGGCATGCCGAACTGTCCGAGGTCTTCGGTGAGCGGGGCACCGACCTCGAGCGGTCGGTGCGGTCGGTGATGGCTGTCGAACCCGGGGTCGAGACAACCCAGCGTTCTGCGACCGGCCGCGTCGAGGATTGGCTGCGGTCATATCTCCCGCTCGACGACGACGGCCGGCTGATCAACGCGATCGTGGAGTACGTGGAAACCGATTCGTCGGTGGTGGCGGTCGCGCAGATCTGCGAGCGATTCCACCTCACCGAACGCAGCCTGCAGCGGCTGACCCGGCGTCGTCTCGGTCTCACCCCGAAGTGGCTCATCCAACGTCGACGGCTCCACGAGGCGGCCGAGCGGCTGCGCGACCGGTCGGGGACGCTCGCCTCGCTGGCGGCGGAGCTGTCCTACGCCGACGAGGCGCACTTCGTGCGTGACTTCAAGACCGTCACCGGTATGACCCCGCGGACGTTCTCCGCGCGGTTCGGTTAGGCCGGGTGCGGTCCTTCACCGGCGACGACCAGCTCGGTGTTTGTTGCCGAGATCACATCGCGGCAGGCAGAATCGTCGACATATCGGGCAATCGACTCGGCTGATCGTACGGAGGGTGCATGACGGACGCGGCTTCGGTGGCCACGCGCATCCGCCGGGCGTACGAGGACTTCCTCTCCGGCGGCAATCCGCCGGCCGATGCGGTTCGGTCGATCGTCCGCGACTCGTGGGCGAGGTCCCTGACCGGCGGAGTGGACCCCAGCGACGCGACCCCGAACGGCGATCGTGCCTCCGCGATGTCGCCTGCGGAGTTCGCCGCCTACCGCGCCGCGCATCCAATCACCGCCGTCCGGCCGTTGGTGCAGTCCCTGATGGTCGACGCCATCGCCGACACGGGGGTCGTCGTCGCCCTGACCGACCAGTCCGGGCGCCTGCTGTGGATCGAGGGCGACTCGGCCGCCCGTGATCGCGCCGGCCACATCGACTTCGTCGAGGGCTCGGTGTGGAGCGAGGAGGTCGTCGGCACCAACGCCCCCGGACTGGCACTGGCCGTCGATCGGAGCGTCCAGGTCGTCGGGCCCGAGCACTTCGCCGGGCCCGTGCAGGAGTGGAGTTGTGCAGCGGCGCCTGTGCACGACCCGCTGACCGGGCACGTGATCGGTGTCATCGACGTGACCGGCGGGCGCGAGGTCGCGGCGCCGTTCGCGCTGGCGGCGGTCCGGTCGGTGGTCGCCGCTGTCGAGCGCGAACTGCGGGCAGGCGCCGTCGATCTCGCCGACCCGGCCACCTTCGACCCGTCACCGGGCGCGCGGGCCGCGGCCCACCTCGCCGTGCTCGGTGACGGCCCGGGACGCTGGCATCGCGCCGCCGACGGGCCCGGCGCCCGCACCCTGTCGCGCCGGCACGCCGAGATCCTCGTTCTGCTGCAAGCATTTCCAGAAGGTCTGAACACCGAACAGCTCGCCTTGAAGCTGGCCGAGGACGGGCTCGACCCGGTCACGGTGCGAGCCGAGATCTCCCGGCTCCGCCGCGACCTCGGTGCCGACGTCGTGGCAAGCAGGCCCTACCGCCTCACTCTCGACATCACCTCCGACGTCGACGCCCTCCGGTCGCGCATCGCGTCGGGTACGGATCTCGCGTCGGTGGTCGACGACCTCGGTCGCGGCGGACTGCTCGCCGAGTCGAGCGCGCCGGGCATCGTCGACATCTTCGAGGAACTCCGGGAAGATCTGCGGTCACGTCTCTTCGCGTCCGGCGACGTCGCGGCCCTCCGCCGGTGGACGTCGTCGACCCACGGACGCGACGACCTCGCCGCCTGGCGCCGCCTCGAACACCGCCTGCCGGTCGGCGATCCCGACCGGGCCGTCGTCGGCGGCCGCATCCGACTCCTGGACAAGAGGTACGGGGCGTAACCGGCTGAGCTGCGTCAACAGCAGGTGGCCAACGTTGCAACGCTCGTGCAACCACCCCGCTCCTAGAGTGTGGAGCAGATCACAACGGACGCCTCCGGTGTCCCGTGTGACATCCGCAGAGCGTCCTCAGCTTGAGGCCCACACGCAAGGAGCAACCATGACCGTCTTCGCAAAGCCGGGTGCCGATGGCTCGGTGATGAGCTACGAGTCGCGCTACGACAACTGGATCGGCGGACAGTGGACCCCGCCGGTGAAGGGTCAGTACTTCGAGAACCCGTCGCCCGTCGACGGCAAGATTTTCTGCGAGGTCGCACGCTCGACCGCCGAGGACATCGACCTCGCGCTCGACGCCGCCCACAAGGCCGCACCCGGATGGGGCAAGACCCCCGTCGCCGAGCGCTCGCTGGCCCTGCTGCGCATCGCCGATCGCATGGAGGAGAACCTCGAGAAGCTGGCCGTCGCCGAGACCTGGGACAACGGCAAGGCCGTCCGCGAGACCATGGCCGCCGACATCCCGCTGGCCATCGACCACTTCCGCTACTTCGCCGGCGCCCTCCGCGCCCAGGAGGGTTCGATCTCCGAGGTCGACGAGGACACCGTCGCCTACCACTTCCACGAGCCGCTCGGCGTCGTCGGCCAGATCATCCCCTGGAACTTCCCGATCCTGATGGCAGTGTGGAAGCTGGCACCCGCCCTCGCCGCGGGTAACGCGGTGGTGCTCAAGCCCGCCGAGCAGACGCCCGCGTCGATCCTGTACCTGGTCAGCCTCATCAGCGACCTGCTTCCCGCCGGAGTCCTCAACGTGGTCAACGGGTTCGGCGTCGAGGCGGGCAAGCCGCTCGCGTCGAGCAACCGTATCCGCAAGATCGCGTTCACCGGTGAGACCACCACCGGCCGGCTCATCATGCAGTACGCCTCGGAGAACCTGATCCCGGTCACCCTCGAGCTGGGCGGCAAGAGCCCGAACATCTTCTTCAACGACGTGATGTCCGCCGACGACGGGTTCCTCGACCGCGCGCTGGAAGGCTTCTCGATGTTCGCGCTCAACCAGGGCGAGGTGTGCACCTGCCCCAGCCGCGCACTCATCCAGCAGGACATCTACGACGAGTTCATCGCCAAGGCCGTCGACCGCGTCGGAAAGATCAAGCAGGGCAACCCCCTCGACACCGACACGATGATGGGCGCGCAGGCCTCCAACGATCAGTTCGAGAAGATCTCCTCCTACCTCGCCATCGGCAAGGACGAGGGCGCCGAGGTGCTGATCGGCGGCGAGGCAGCCGAACTCGACGGCGACCTGGCCGGCGGCTTCTACATCAAACCGACTGTCTTCCAGGGCAACAACAAGATGCGCATCTTCCAGGAAGAGATCTTCGGCCCGGTCCTCGCGGTCACCACCTTCAAGGACTTCGCCGACGCCATGCACATCGCCAACGACACGCTCTACGGGCTCGGTGCCGGTGTGTGGAGCCGCGACGGTGCGACCGCCTACCGGGCGGGCCGCGAGATCCAGGCCGGCCGGGTGTGGACGAACACCTACCACGACTACCCGGCGCACGCCGCCTTCGGCGGCTACAAGCAGTCCGGTATCGGTCGCGAGAACCACCTCATGATGCTCGAGCACTACCAGCAGACCAAGAACCTCCTGGTCGGTTACGCTCAGAGCGCCAAGGGTTTCTTCTGACCCGTCGAGCCCTTCGAGGCTCGTCGCTAACGCTCCTCGGACCTCAGGGAGCGGAGGGGTCGCGCTCCTCGCACCTCAGGGAGCAGACGAAAGGTGATTGACGATGACCGCCGAGCAGAGTGTTCCTGATCGCGTGGTCGCCACAGACTCCGCCGTGCAGCTCCTGACCAAGTTGTCGGAGCTGCACGGCGGCCTCATGATCCACCAGTCCGGTGGGTGCTGTGACGGCTCGGCCCCGATGTGTTATCCGGTCGGGGAGTATCGCGTGGGCCAGCGAGACGTGCTGGTCGGCGAGATCGAATTACCCGAACCCATTCCGGCCGTTCGGGTCTGGATCAACGGTGACCAGTTCGAGCTGTGGAAACACACCCAGTTGATCCTCGACGTCGTGAAGGGTCGCGGTGCCGGATTCAGTCTCGAGGCGCCGGAAGGGGTTCGTTTCCTTTCGCGGGCACGGACCTTCACCGACCAGGAGAACGAAGTGCTGGCGACGTCGCCACCACTGACGGGGGCCACCGCCGGCCCCTGAGGTCCGACCCACACAGAATGCGTCGTAGGTACCGGAAACCGGTACCCACGACGCATTCTGCGTTTGTCCGCGGTGTGTCACCACTGGTCGAAGCCGACGTTGACCTGGGGGTATCCGGTGTCGATGTGGTTGTTCATCCAGTAGTTCTGGGCGTGGGGTCCCCAGATGCTGCTCATGGCGGTGTTGACGTTGTGGGGGTGGTTGGTGAGTTGGTAGTTGGCGGTGGGGCCGAAGGCGCCGATGCGGTAGATGGCGTTGACGTCGAGGTGGTTGGTGAAGGGTGCGGTGGCGGTGATGGTTTCGGTGGCTCCGGGGTAGAGGATGTGTTGGGGTGCGTTGATCCATTGGCCGCCGTCGGCGTTGGCGCCTTGGAGGTATTCGGGCTTGTCGGTGTGGTTGGTGATGGTCATGGCGACGGTGGGTTCGCCGGGTCGGGTGATGGGTAGGGTGCCGGCGTGGGCTGCGCCGGCGGCGCCGAGGGCGATGCCGGTGGCGGCGGCGAGTCCGAGGGTGGCGGTGGCGATGCGGGTGGTGGTCTTCATGGTGGGCTCCGGTGTGGTGTGGGGGTTGTGTTGGTGACACCACTGACTCTGCCGGGGATGGGTGGTCGGGGGATTCCGCTGACCGGGTGATGGGTGGGGTGAATGGCACGTCCACCGATCGGGGGACGTGCGGTGGTGGTTGCCGGGTGGCTTCGACTCGGCTCCTCGCTGCGCTCGGTGCCGGCTCAACCAGCGGTGGGTGACGGCTCAACAAGCGGTGCGCGGTGGTCGCGGGGCGGCTTCGAGAACGATGATCCGAGGTTGCGCCGGTTCGGGGTAGCGGAACGCGCAGGCAACTACCATCGAGGGATGTCGAACGCCGACGGCTCTCCGCCTCCCCGCCCGCGCGTCGCCGTCACGCCGCTGCGCCCGCAGCGGCCGGTCGGACGCTCTCCGGTCACTCGGTACGTGATCCTCGGGTGGTTGGTGTCGGTGGCCCTCGTCGCGGTGATCGTCGGTCTGACACTGTTGTCACTGAACGACATTAGGGCCATCTTGGCCGCCGATCTCGTCCGGACCAATCCGGGCAGCGGGACCGATGCCGCACGCGCCGTGGACATCTCGTTGATGGTGGGCGGGGCGATCGCACTGGTCGTCGTGCTCCTCGGGCTGTACGGGTCCGCGCGACTCTGGGACAGTCGACGGTCCGGCCGGAGCATCCTGACGGTCGGCGCCGTCGTCGCGGTGGCGGGCGCCGTGGCCTTCCATCTCACGGTCAACCCGTCCGCGACGGCACTCGCCGACGCCGGTTTGCCGGTTGTCGCCCAGTGGATTCCGGCGGCGGCCGCGCTTGTCGCGGTCGTCGCCACCGGAGCGTCCTACACCCGGTCGGTCACGGCATCCCTGCGCTGAAACCCTGGCCGGCGCTCCGGACCGCCTCACCGAGTTGGGCGACGATACCCTCGGCGCTACGCACCGCGACCTGACATGCCGACGCCGAGGCCGGCGCGAGGAGCGGGTGGCCGGCACGTGCCCGCCAGGTCCGCGCGGCGTCGATCGCGGCGTCCCGCAGTGTGTACACGTCGGCGGTCGCGGGCAGTCCGAGGCGGGCCGCGGGATCGATGCCCGACCCGCCGATGAGCCGGGTGATCTCGGCCCTCTGATCAGGGGGGAGGTCGACGCCCCCGGCCCGGATGGTGCCGAGCAGACGCAGCTCTCGGAAACCGTGGACGTCCGCGAGTTCCCGGCGAACCGCGGCCCGGACGTCACGCGCCCCCGTCGACGATGACGCGGCCAGGAGGTGATCCATCGTCACCAGCGCCGAATGGGACTTGAGCTGGTCCGCGCGCTGCCCGAATTGGGTGTCGATGATGGCGCTCAACTCCGAGAGTCCGCTGCGCTCGACGAGTTCGGCGGCCAGCGCCGACGAGGAGCTCGCGCCGAACCGGATGAGCGTGACCGCCATTCGGATGCCGAAGGCGCCGAAGCGTTCGGCCAGCGAACGCCGCAGCTCGGCGGGTATGTCGGGCAGGATGTCCGGCCGGGAGAACCGGTCCATCGTCAGCAAGGCCGCCTCGAGGTCGGGTGCCGGGGTCGCGGCCAGCTGTGCCAGCGCGCGGAACTCGACCTCCCGCATGGTGCGGGCGGCCAGTGCCAGCAGTCCCGCCACCGGCACGACCGCCTGGCACAGGCCCGTGCGTTCGAGCTCGCCGGCGAACCGTCCGGCGATCTGGTGCGCGGAGATCATCGCATCCATCCGGCCGGCACCGAGCTCGTCCGCGCGGGAGACGACGCCGATGACACCCAGCGGGCCCGACGATCCGCCGATGGCCGACCCGATGCGGCGCAGCATCGTCGTGTCGGTGGCGGTCAGTGAACGCAACAGGTAGACGACGGCGTCCACGCCGGACTGACCGTCGTCGGGGGTGAGGAGCCGGATTGTCGACGCGGACAACTCCGTCGACAAGGACGCCGTGCCCGGGGTGTCGACGATGGTCGTCGACTGCAGGGCACGCGCGGGCCATTCGACGTCCAGACGGTCGACGCGATCGGCGGTGAGTCGCCCGAAATCGAAGCCCAGTCGACCGTCGATGCGGGTGACCGGGATGCCCACCGCGCGACCGTCGTCGACGTGTGCGGTGACCGACGGCGACCGGCCGTTGCGGTACCAGGTGACGACCCGCGTGCACTCGGTGGCATCGGTGGGGGCGATGTCCTGTCCCACAAGGGCGTTCAGCAGCGTCGACTTGCCAGCTTTGAGCGAACCGGCCAGGGCGACCCGCACCGGTTGGTACAACCGGTGGGCGCACACGTCGAGCTCGGCCTGTGCGTGCGGGTCGTCGGCGAGGGCGGTGCGGGTGGCGTCGAGAAACCCTCGGACGCGGGCGATGTCGGTCATCGGCGCGGGAGCTCCGCAGCGGGTTCCTCCGGGTCGAGATGATCGGCCGCCTTGCGCAGCGCGGCGACCGCGGTGAGCCGGGACTCGAGTTCGGCGACGCGTCCGGATCGCTCCGAATCGGCGAGGGTCGCGGCAGACTGTGCGGCACTGAGGGATTCCGAGATCGAGCGTGCGGTCTGTTCGGCGACCGAGGTGAAGTGATCGCGGAGGACTCGCTGGATGACCCGCAGCCGGTCGCGGGATTCCTTGCCGACCTGGAAGCTGACGTCGTCGGTGAACGCGCGCACCGCGACCTTCGCCTTGGCGCGGCGTTCGAGGACCTTCGCCTCCTTGTCATCCCGGTACGCCTTGGTGCCGAGCAACAGACCGGCGCCGACGGACACCGGGTTGATGAGCGCCATGCCGACCATCGTCGAGATGAGTCCGAACATCAGCACACCGCCGTACGAACCGCGCATGCCGATCAACAGCTTCTGGGCGAGACCGACTCTGCCGCTGTCGAGTTCGGCGAGCTCGGCCACGGAATCGAGCACACCGGTCAGATCGGCGACGTCGATGTCGGGCAGCGAGTTCTGGCCGGCCGCCGCGAAGTGGTCGGCCACCCGCTCGGCGAGCCACACCGATCGCTCATGCGCCCAGACGAAGTTGTCACCGATGACGGCGGCGGTCTGATCGGCCAGCCACTCGCTCAGCTGTTCCCAGTCGACCCCCGGATCGCCCTCGTCGATGGCCCGTTCGGCTTCCCGGGTCACCGCGCGGAGACGGTCCCGCAGGTCGTGGTCGATGTCGGCGGCGAGGTCGGCGATGCCGTCGGCCAGCGTCTGCTGCCACTGAGCGGACTGACGTCGCATGGCCTCCGCGTCGGACTTCGCCTCCCGGAGCGCGCCGACGGCGCGGCCGGCGGTCTCCGGATCGCGCAGGGCGGCGAGTTCGCTGCCCAGGGTGAGCGCGAGATGTTCGCTGACGACGCGCAGATCGGTGGCGACGGTGGTCCGGGTCGCCTGTCGTGCGGTGGACACCACGCGCTCGCGCAGGTACCGGTACAGATCGAGGAACCCGGCCTCCGCGTTGAGTTCCTCGTCGCCGAGCCGCAGCGCGTGGGTGCGCAGCACCGATGAGACGGGCAACAGCGGGATGTCGAGGTCCGCGGTCTGCAGATGGGTGCGGTCGGCGTCGAGGATGGCGCGCCAGTGCGGGTACAGGTCGGTCTTGGTGATGAGGCACGCGATGGTCGGGCACAGTCCGGCGACCTGCTGGAGGAAGGACATCTCCGGCGCGGTGAACTCCTGGCTGGCATCCGACACGACGAGTACCGCGTCGGCTGCCGCGACCATACCCAGAGTCGCTGCGGCATAAGGGTGTCCGTGGCCGCCGACGCCGGGGGTGTCGACGAGGACGAGGCCGTCGGCGAGCAACGGGCCGGGTGCCTCGATCTCGAGCCGAAGCACTTCGCGGCCACCGGCAAGCGGGGAGTCGGGGGTGATGCCGGCGATGGCGGCCATCGGCACCGGGATGCGGTTGTCGGCGGCCGGGCCGTCGACGATGAGATGGGCCGACGGTTGCGCGGCGTGCGAGATGACCGTCGGCACCGCGGTCGTCTCGTCGTCGCCGACCGAGCACACGTCCAGGTTGAGCAGTGCGTTGACGAACGAGCTCTTGCCCTGTTTCAGCTGACCCACCACGACGATCCGCAGGCGGGGGTCGGTGATCCGGGTGCGCGCGCCGTCGAGGCGACTGACGAGATCGTTACGGCCCGCCTCCCGGGCCACCTCGGACATCGTGGTCAGCAGGTCGCCGATGGTGTTCGGCACCTGCGTCCGTGCCGGGGTCGCCACTGCCGGGGTCGCCGGGGCTGGGGCCGTGGTCGCGGGTGGCTGGGGCGGGGCAGCGGCGTGTGCCGGTGCGGTCGGGGCTGCTGCCTTCCACATGGGGGCGGGATCAGGTGCGTCCCGATCGGCGGCGTGCCGGCCGACGCGAGGTGGTTCGGCGGGTGGAGTGGTCATGGTGTCCTCACGGTAGCGGTGAGTCGGCCCGTCCGGTCGGCATCGCCGGGGCTCCGCACTCGTTCGGGCGGTGCGTGCGAGCGTGCCGGGCGAAGGCGGGGCCGGACGAGGACCGCCCCGGGGCCGGCCCACGTCCAGGGTTGCTGGAGCGTGGGACGGTCCCGGGGCGGGTTTGCCGACGTGACCCGGTCAGTCGGCGTCGGGTCCGGCGTCCGGGGTGTTGACGCCGATCCCGGTGTCCGTGTCACCACCGAGGCCACCGGTCAGGCCTCCGGTGAGACCGCCGGTCAATCCGCCGGTGAGGTCGGCGGTCGTGTCGGCCGCGCCGCCGACGGTCGAGTCGACCGCGCCGCCGACGGTGGTGTCGACCGCGCCGCCGAGTTCGGCACCGGTGTCGGTCACGCCGCCCAGGTCCAGGCCGCCGTCCGCGCCGGCACCGCCACCGGCGTCCACGCCACCACCGACCACTGCGCCGCCGGTCAGACCACCGGTCACCCCACCGACGATGTCGGTGGTCGTGTCGAGGGTGCCGCCGACCCCGGTCTCGAGTGAGCCCGCGGCGTCGCCGACCACGTCCACGGCGCCGCCGGCCGTGCCGGAGATCGCGGTGGTCAGTTCAGAGGTGACGTCTGCGGGCAGCTCGGTGTCGAGCGCACCGCCCAGGCCGAGGTCGCCGCCCAGACCGAGATCCCCACCGAGGCCTCCGCCCACGCCTGCGCCGGCGCCGAGAGCACCGTCGAGAACCGGACCGGCGGTGGCGCCCAGATCGGCCTCGCCGAGCCCGGCGCCCAGGCCGGCGAGTCCGGTCTCGAGGGTCCCCTCCAGGCCGCCCTGCAGAGTGCTGTCCAGCCCGGCGACCAGGTCCGTGCCGGTCTCGGCGACGGTGCCCAGGCCGGCCAGTGTGCCCGCGCCCAGGTTGCCGGTGAGGCTGTCGACCACTGTGCCGCCGAGGGTTTCGGTGACCAGGAGCGGTCCGCCCACGGTGATGGTGCCCTCGGGGGAGAGGATGAGGCTCGGGTTGACGATCGCCTCGAGTTCGCCGGTCAGTGCCCCGCCCAGGCCACCCGTCGCCTCCAGGGTCGAGTCCAGGGTCGCGACGAGGCCGTCGGTGGCCGACAGATCCACGTCGAGTGCGGAGCTGAGAACGGTGCTGAGGGCTGCCGGGAGTTCGGCCCCGCCGGCCAGCTGGCCGGCCAGCGAACCACCCAGCTCACCGCTCAGCGCGGTCCCGAGGACGGCGCCGAGGGACGCGCCGAGGTCGGCACCCACATCCCCGCCCGCAGCCAGCACGGCCTCGAGGGTTCCGCCGAGGTCGGCGGCGGTCTCGGTCACCAGGCCCAGTCCCGCGCCGGCGTCGAGTGCGGCGTCCAGCGCCCCGCCCAGCTGTGTGATGAGGGCGCCGTCGACGCCGAGTGCACCGCCGAGGTCCGCGGCCAGCAGTTCGCCGACGTTCAGGCCGGCACCCGCGGCGGCGTCGAGGATGCCCTCGACGCCTGCGGCTGCGCCCAGCACCCCGCCCAGGGTGGCGCCGAGTTCGCCCGCGAGCTCACCGCCGCCACCGACGATCGCGCCGAGTTGCGCGGCCAGGTCGGTGGCCAGTCCGCCCTCGAGCAGACCCGTGAGGTCGGCGCCGAGGACGCCGCCCAGTTCGAGGGCGCCACCCAGCGCGGCCCCCAGGTCGGCGCCCGCGGCGGCACCGAGGACGCCGGTGAGCACGGTGCTCAGCGCGGTGTCGAGGCCGGCGCCGGCCGACAACAGTCCGTTGAGCGCGGCTCCGAGTTCGGTGCCGAGGCCGCCCACGACCCCGAGGCCGCCGCCGAGAGCGCCCTCGACCGCGCCACCGAGACCCGCGCCCAGTCCGGTACCGAGTCCCAGTCCCGCTTCGAGAACGCCGCCGACGCCGGTTTCGAGCGCCCCGCCGAGACCGAGACCGGTTTCGAGGGCGCCGCCGAGTCCGGCAGTGAGATCGGCGGCCAGGCCACCTTCGAGGGCTGCGGCCAGCGTGCCGCCCAGGGCCGCACCAAGACCGGCGGCGGCTTCGCCACCGACTTCGAGGCCGGCGGCCAGAGCGCCGGCGAGAGTCGTGCTGAGATCGCCGCCGGCTTCGATCAGGGCCTCGACGTCGACGATCCCGCCGGCTTCGAGGACGGATTCGAGCGCCGCGGCGAGTCCGGCCTGAGCGCCGCCGCCGACACCGAGGACGGCGGTCAGGGCGCCACCGAGGACGGCGTTCGCGCCGGCCGCGCCGGTCAGGACCAGTCCGCCGGTCGCCGCGGCCGTCGATGTCAGGGCCACGCCGAGTGCGGTGCCGACGGAGGCGGCAGCGGTGCCGCCCGCGGCCAGGGTCGAGCTGAGAGCGCCGCTGAGGGTGGCGCCGAGTTCGCCGGACAGGTCGGCGATGGCCTGCGCGTCGAGCAGACCCGACAGCGTCGCCGAGAGGTCACCCGCGACATCGAGAGTGGAGGTCAGAGCGGCGGTCAGATCGCCGGACAGTTCGGCGCCGAGACCGAGCGCGCCGGTGAGTACCGCCGAGAGCGCGCCGCCCGCACCGAGACCGGCGCCGAGCGCGGCCGCGAGGTCGGCGCCGAGTGCGCCGCCCGCGCCGATCGTGGCGCCGAGCAGACCGCCCAGCGTCGCGCCGAACGAGCCGGCGAGTTCGCCACCCAGTTCGAGCGCCGCCGACAGCTGCGCGGCGAGACCGCCCCCGAGTCCGAGCCCGAGGTCGGCGCCTGCGGCGAGGAGTGCGTCGAGCGAAGCCCCTAGCTGGGCGACCAGGGCGCCCTCGGCGCTGATCGCGCCGGCCAGCGTCCCGGCGATGACCGGTCCGATGCCTGCGGCGAGCTCGAGGCCACCGTCGACGACCGTCTCGAGCGCGGCTCCCAGCGCGGCGCCGAACTGCGCGGCGATCGCGCCGCCGGCGCCCAGGCCCGCGGACAGCGCCGCGCCCAGGGCGACGGCCAGCTGGCCCGCGAGGTCGAGGTCACCGAATGCGATACCGCCGAGGTCCAGATCGGCCAGGGACAGGCCCGAGAGGTCGATGTCGCCCAGCCCGATGCCGCCGAGGAGACCGCCGAAGTCGATGTCGCCCAGATCGATTCCACCCAGATCGAGTCCACCCAGATCGAGTCCACCCAGATCGAGTCCACCGAAGTCGATGTCGCCCAGTTCGAGCCCACCGATACCGCCGAGGTTCACGTCACCGAGGTTGACGTCTCCGCCGCCGACGTTGATGTCGCCGAACTCCAGGCCGCCCAGGCCGACTCCGACGCCACCGCCGCCGATCACGCCGCCACCGACCGCGCCGCCGCCGATCACGCCGCCGCCGACCGCCCCGCCGCCGGCACCGATGATCGCACCCAGGCCACCGCCCGCGGCCAGACCGCCTCCGGCGACCAGCGGGGCGGCTGCGGAGATGTCGGCGGGGGTGACGCCGGTGAGTCCGGCGCGATCGATCGCGGCCTGGGGATTGCCGCAGTAGGCGTTGAAGGATTCCTCGTCGCGAAGCAGACCGAGGATGAAGTCGAGTACCGCGTTGGTCGCCATGGCGTCGTTCCTTGCGTCGGGGAGATCGCAGTTCGATCCCGTGTCGAGTTCGACCGTATGGACTTCGGGGCCCGACGACATCGGGGTAAATCCCCAGTCCTGCCGACGACCGGGGGGTGGGTCATCCCCCCAGGGGGATTTCGACCGGGGACGGGGTCCGGGCGCCGCCGGCATAGGGGGGTCGGGACTTTCCCCCTAATCCCCGGCCAGGGCTAACACCAGGGGGCCGGTCCGCGACACACTGGGTGAAGTGCGCCGCCGGGGCCGGGGCACGTGACATCGACGGATTGCCCGCACGACGCGGCACCGTCACCGCCCACCGTCTGCAGGTGCGAACAGGAGTGAGCGTCATGGCCATCGGGATCGGTGTGAAGATCGGGTCCGCGAACAGCGTGGCGGTAGCCGCCTCGGAACAGTCCTGGGAGGGCGCGGTCTCGGTCGAGACGTCCGCTCTGGTGGATGCCGACGACTTCCTCGGACGGGTCGGCGACCCGGTCCCGATGCTCGACGACCACGGCCGCACGATCGCGGCCGCCGACCTCTACGCCGACGCGGTCGCGGCGCTGGTCGCCCGGCTCGACCTCGGCACGGACAGCGTCGACTCGACACCGTCCGACGACGTGCACCTGACCGTCGTGCACCCCGACAACTGGTCCGATCAGGCCGTCGACGACGCCCGGGCGGCACTTGGCGCCCACCCCGACTCGGTGCCGGCGGACGCGATCACCTGGGTGCCCGAGTCACGGGCGACCCTGGCCGCAGCCGAACACGCCGAGGGCGCCTTCGGCGACGGCGCGGTCGTCGTCTGCGACCTCGGCGCCGCGGGGCTCACCGTCTCCGTCCTGACCACCGGCTCCGATCCGGCCCCGGTCGGCCGTCCGTTGCATCTGGACACCGTGAGCGGCAACGAGTTCGACCGCCTGCTGCTGGCGCACACCCTGCGGGTGACCGGTGCCGACGCCGAGGTCGACGCGGGTCTGGCCGACCCGGCCCGGAGCGGCGCCATCCTCGACGACGTGAACCGGCTGCGGGAAGAGTGCCGCCGGGCCAAGGAGTCCCTGTCGGTGGACACCGACACCGTCGTCGACGTGCGGATCGGGCAGGTGAGCACCGAGGCGCGGCTGGTCCGCGACGACATCGAGGACCTGCTGCGCGCACCGGTCATGGAGGCGGTTGCGCTGGTTCGTGAAGCGGTCTCCGCGTCCGCCGTCGGCCACGACTCGTCGGGCGCGCACGCGGCCCCCGGGATGAAGCCGGCCGGGGTGTCCGCGGTCCTGCTCGGTGGCGGCGGTGCGGCGATCCCGCTCGTCACCGAGATGCTGTCCTCGACCCTGCGTCTGCCGGTAGTCCTCGACCCCGATCCCGCGTCCGCCTCGGCAGCCGGCGGTGCGCTGATGGCCGGCACGACGCTCGCCGCCCGCCGGTCGGCGATCGCGCCGGCCGCCGCCACGACCGCGGCCCTCGTCTCGGCCGCGCCCGAGGAGCGGCCGCTCCGCGAGATCGTCCCGGCTCCGAGCACCCCGGTCGCCGAGCCCGCTCCCCGGTTCTCGCGTCGTAAGCGGGGCACCCTCATCACGGTCGGCGCCGCCGCACTGGCGCTCGTCACGGCAACCGGACTCTCCGTCGGCACCGGACTCGTCGGCTCGGTCGGCGAGGCGACGCCCCCGCCCGCGGGAGCGGCGACCACCACGGCCACCTCGACGCAGAACCCCGGTGGCGCCCCGGGCACCACCGCGACCGGTGCGCGTCCCGGCACCACCGCGGCACCGGTGACCGGTACGGGAACCCGGGCTCCAGGCACCGCAACCGATTCGCCGCGGCGGACCGCGGCCGGCGCCCCGTCTGCGGGCGCCCCGTCTGCCGGCGCCCCCGCGCCCGGAAGCACCCCCGGCCGGCCTGCACCGGCGCCCGCGCCTGCTCCAGCGCCCGCACCAGCACCAGCACCAGCGCCGGCGCCCGCTCCGGCTCCGGCACCAGCGCCTGCACCGGCGCCGGACTACCCCGAACCGGACACCGGCGGTGGCGGCATCACCCCGGGCGGGGTCCTCGACGGCACCGGCCGGGTGCTGTGCGGCGTCACCGGCGTCGTCGGCATCGACTGCTGAATCCGTTGACTCCCCGGTCACCCCTGGACCGTTCGATGACCCCGACGACACCGGTCTCCACGATCGGTGACCGTCCGGACCCGTCCTCGGCCGCGTCGCGCACCTCGTCGTGGGTGGCGGGCATCGTCGATCGCGCGCAGGCGGGCCATCCGCTGTGCGCCGTGGCCGTCGGCACCCCCGGCAGCGGACGCTCGGCACTGCTGAACGCCGTGCACGAACAACTCCGACGACGGGACCTCCCGGTGAGTGTGGGGCTGCCCGCCGCGGACGGCGCGGGTCCCGTGTTCGTGCTGGCCGACGACATGCATCTGTGGCCGGTGGCCATGTTCGAGACCGCGCTGGGCATGCTCGACGCGGGAACGATCGGGCTGATCGCCACGATCGAACCGCGGGAACTGGACCCGAACGTCCGCCGGTTGCGCGACCGCGCCCGACCGTTCGGGGCGGTCCTCGAACTCGAGGCGCTGGGTACCGCCGATGTCCTGACCCGCGCGTCCCGCGCCGGGCTGACCCTCGCGCCGACCACGGCATCGCTGATCCGTCGACGCTGTGGCGGTGCGCGAGCTCCCATCGACACTGTGCTGCGGGCGCTCCGGAGCACTTCGAGCAGCGCCTCGCGCGTCATAGACGAGCCGGGGGCCGACGAAATCGCCGTCATCGATCGGGTGTCCCGCGAGTGGCACCATCGGCTGCTGCGCGGACTCGATCCGCTCACGCTCGCGGTGCTGGCCCTCGCCTCGGTCCGGGCGCCCCTCGACCCCGACAGCGTCGCCGAAGCGGCGGGCACCGACCGAGCCGCCGCGCTCGAGGCGGTCGACCGGGCTCGCGGGTGCGGCCTGTTACGCGGCGCGGACGTCTTCGTCTCGGCTGCGGCCGGTCCACTGCGTGATGTGTTGGGAGACAAGCAGATCGACGAGCTACGACGCAACTCGGTCGTCGTCGGACTGCGTGCGACCGAGCTCACCCCCGACACCGCGCTGCTCGCGGCCGAGGCTGGTGTCGACGACCCGCGGATCGTCGACGCGCTGCTGGCCGGCGCGGTCGACGCGACCGCGGCGCGGGCGGTGGTCCTCCTGCAGGCCGCCGATCGGGTGGAGCCGGGGCGTGATGACGTCCGGCTCCTGATGGCCCAGCGTGCCCTGGCATCGGGGGATCTCGACGGTGCGGGTGCCGCGGCCGACCGTCGGCTGGAGTCGGCCGCACCCACAGACGAATGGGTCGCGGAGTGGGTGGAGCTCGCCGCCGCAGTCGCGGCGCGGCGCGGACTCGCCTCGCACGCCGCCGACCTCTACCGCTGGACGGGACCCGATCTTTCTGCATCGCAGTCGTTGTCGGCTGCAGTCGCCCTGCTCGCGGTCGGAGACCGCGCGGCGGCCACGGCCATCGGCGCGGCCGATCGTGGCCGCGCGCCGGTGGCGAGTCGGGCCACACGGTCGCTGGTGGTCCGCGGGCTGCTGGCCACCCTCGACGACACGGCCGAGATGAGTACCGGCGACGCGGTCGACGTCGTGGTGCGCGGGATCTCAGCGGGAGCGACGTCGTCCCGAGGCCCGTCTGCGGCCCGAATTCTGCACGCGGCCGCCGCGGTGGCGTTGAACCTCGGCGACACCGCTGCCGCGCAATCGATCCGGACGGTGGCGGCGGAGCCGGCCCGAACCATTCTGGACGCCGAGGCCGCGCTCACCGTCGGCGATCTCGAAGCGGCGGCGCGTCTGCTCCCGACGGCGGAACCGCAGGGGATGTCCGAACGCCTTCGGGTGCAGGCCATCCGGCTCGGGTTGGCCCGGCGCCACGGTGACCTGTCCGCGCTGTCGGACGCGTGGCAGGACGGCCTGTCGCTCCTCGCCGCCATCGAGGTGGACCTCTACCTGTTGCGTTCGCTCGGCGAGTTCTGGATCGCCGCAGCGCGACTGGGTCAGATTCCCGCGATTGCGCGGTATGTGGACGCAGCCGACCGGTTGCTCGCGGATCTTGGCGACCCCCCGGCGTGGTCGGCGTCGTGGGACTTCGCGGGCGTCCAAGCCGTTGCCATCACGCGCGACCAGTCCGCTGTGGCGCACCGGTTGACTCGTCTCGACCTCGCCGCGCCGCAGAACCGCACGGCCGGGTCGTTGTCGACCGGTGCGCGCGCCTGGGTCGCGCTGAACGACGCCGGCGAATCAACGGAACCTGTCACAGCCGCCGTCGAAGCGCTACGGATCATCGGATTACACTGGGAGGCAGCGCGTCTCGCGGGTATGGCCGCGTCTCGCGCCGACGATCCTGCGACCGCGGCCGGCCTCCTGGACACCGCTCGCTCGGCCGGTGAAGATCGGCGGCTGACTCCACAGGCCGGCGGGCCGCTCACCGATCGCGAGGCCGAGGTCGCCCACGAGCTGTTGCAGGGTTTCACCTACCGGGAAATCGGTGAGCGCCTGTACATCTCGGCGAAGACCGTCGAGCATCACGTCGCCCGGATCCGACGCCGGCTCGGCGCCGGATCACGGTCGGAACTGATGGCTGCCCTCCGCGCGGCTGGGTATCGGTGATGAGATCTGCCGGAGGACGCCCGGGAACAGGCTGACGCGCAGTGTGTCCTCGGTCGGGTGGGCTCGGGACGGTTATCTGTGACGTGACCGGACGAGATGCCACGAACCGGACACCGTGAGTGGTACCAACAGGACATGGAACACATCCGGTGCCGCGATATGTGGGGTCTGATCTGATGCCGGCGGTCCTTGTCGAGCGCGACGGTGAGATGACGATGCTCACCCTCTATCGCCCGGACGCGCTGAACACGCTGAACGCCGACCTCGTGCGGGACCTGACGGTTGCACTCGACGAGGTCGACGAGGACCCCGGTTGCCGGGTGGTGATCCTGACCGGAGCGGGCCGCGCATTCTGCGCCGGTCTTGACCTGAACGGTTACGGCGACGACGATCGCACCGCCGAACAGGGCGGGGTGATCCCGATGTTCGAGCGCCAACAGGACATCGCCGGGCTCGCGCTCCGCTTGCACGGGCTGCGCCAACCGGTGATCGCCGCGGTCAACGGGCCGGCGGCCGGCGGCGGTCTCGCCCTGGTGTGCGCGAGTGACATCCGCATCGGGTCCACGTCGAGCGTGTACGCGGTCGGATTCATCCGGGCCGGGTTCTCCGCCTGCGACATCGGCGTGTCCTGGTTGCTCCCGCGCCTCGTCGGGACGGGCCGCGCACACGAACTCATGCTGACCGGCCGCAAGTTCACAGCCGTGGAGGCGGAGCGATATGGGCTGCTCGTCGAACTCGCCGAGCCCGACGATCTCCTGGAGCGGGCACGCGCCACGGCGGGTCTGATCCTGGCCAACCCGCCGCTGTCGGTGGAACTCACCAAGGTCGGGATGTGGGCCGCGGTGGAGTCCGATTCCTGCAGTGCCACGGTCGAATTCGAGAACCGGCAGCAGATGATCACGGCTATGACCGAAGATCGGGGCGAGGCGACCGCCGCCTTCCTGGAGAAACGAGCACCGAGGTACCGACGACGATGACATCTGACCTGTTCGATGTGAGTGGCAAGACCGTGCTGGTCACCGGCGGCACGTCGGGTATCGGGGCGATGATCGCCCACGGCCTGCACGACCGCGGGGCACGGATCCTCATCACCGGTCGCAATGACGACGCGCTCGCCGAGGCGCGCGCCGCGGGACTGACTGCGTTACAGGCGAATCTGTCGACGCCCGAGGGCGCACGAACCCTCGCGCAGCAGGTGGCGTCGGAGACCGACACCCTCGACGTACTGGTGAACAACGCCGGCGCGACCTGGGGCGCGCCCCTCGAGGAGTTCCCGGACTCCGCCTGGGACCGGGTGCTGAAACTCAACGTCCAAACGCCGTTCGTGCTCACGCAGACGCTACTGCCGTTGCTGACCGGCACCGCCACGGCCGAGAACCCGTCGCGGGTCATCATGATCGGCAGTGTCGACGGGATCCGGGTGCCGCGCACCGCGTCGTACTCCTACTCGTCGAGCAAAGGCGGCCGTCCATCAGCTGACACGGCATCTCGCGCGGGACCTCGGACCGCGTCACGTCACTGTGAACGCCATCGCTCCAGGGCCTTTCGAGTCCAAGATGATGGCACCGATCCTGGCCGAGCTGGGCGACGAGGTCGCCGCGGCGTCGCCACTAGGGCGTATCGGTCGAGCCGACGACATGATCGGGACGGTGGTGTACCTCGCCAGTCGCGCCGGCTGTTACCTCACCGGGACCGTCATTCCGGTCGACGGTGGGATTGCGACGACGCTCTGAGTCCATGAGTCCAATTGACGGAATACGGCACACAGTCAACGAAATTCGATGCACAGTCAATGGGATTCGGCGCACAGTCACCGGGTGTGCGGAATAGGCAGATAGCCGGGAGTTCCGGATTTAAAAGCGAACATGCGACATGGTCCACTGATGCACTGTGCGTGCAGGTCGGGTTCGCTGTGTAAAGGTGTTCCTCATTCAAATGCCTTTAATCGCGCTGGTATCTGATTAATCCCTTTGTTAGCTTGCAGGAGTTCGATGGACCCGAACGACAAAGGAGGAAAGAACCAGTGCGAAGAAATCTCATTCGTGTGACGACGGCTGGCGCGGCCCTCGGGGTCGCGGCTCTGATCGCTCCCGCGGTGGCAACCGCAGCCCCCGTATCGGAGGCGAACTGTGCCAAGGACTCCACTCCGGCCAATCCGGCGGGGTGGGGCAACACGTTCGGTGACGAGCGCGGCCAGGCGGGCAAGGTGACGGCGACCAATGTTGTCGATCAGGACGGGTCTCTCGAGTTCGTGACGACAGAGCAGACACCGCGCCAGGCGTCGTACAAGAGCGCCGGGCAGCTCAAGCTGACGGACGCCATCACGAAGTCGCTCACGTTCAACAAGTCCGACGGGCAGGCGAACTGGCAACTCCGCGTGACCGGGGCCAACACCGGTGAGAGCAATGGATTTGCGACGCTCGTCTGGACCGCGCCGGCTGGTGCGGGCAAGGCGGATGCCGGCGGCTCTGACCAGTGGTGGGCCACCCGAGATCTCGGCACCATCAAGAGAGGCACCAACGCCACCCTGGATGATCTGGTGAAGGCCGCCAATTCAGACGGCCATACCACCGTGGTCGACCACTACGGAATCTCCAGTCAGCCCAACGAAAAGACTGGCAAGGTCAACGTAGACAACGTCTCGTTCAACGGGTGCACCACCAACTTCGCCGCATCGAGTGCCGGCGGAGCCTTCGGATCGCTGGAGAACATCCTTCCCTGATCCGTGAGTTCGACTCTGCAGCAGGCGCTCCGCGGCCGATGGCCGGTCGCGGAGGGCCGCCGTCGCGGCGAGAATGTCGTGACGGCCGGCTAGTCGTACAGAACGGCTTCGCCCCGCTGCCGGAGTGCTTCCAATCCTGCGCGGAACTGTCGGAGGTATTCCGGCGAATGTCCCACCCAGTCGATCATCTCGCCGACGACCCGGACCGGCTGGGCGCTCCGGTAGGAATGGGTGGGGTTGCCGGGAAACTTCTTGTCGGTGACGTTCGGATCGTCGTGTACGTCGTCCTGGGGTTCCACGACGTAGACCCGGGGGCGCCCGTCACCCACCGCCATCTCGGCCGCGAGCACCGCGCCGTCGAGCACCTTCGTCATGTAGACGTAGTTCGAGATGTGCTCGCGCCGGTAGTTCGATCGGTGACCGGGGGTCAGGAAGTCGCCCACCCGGAGGTCGGCGCGGGTGCCGTGGAAGTAGGCCCCGGACTCGTGCACCCGGAATCGTTCCGGGGTACCCGCCATGTCGGGGTGGTCTGCACTCTCGGGCATCGATGGCCTCCTGCGTCTCGTCGTCGTCGAGCGATTGTGCACGGGCAGCAGGGTCTTGCCGCAAGCCCCGGCCGCCGAGTTATGGTGGAAGTGGCGGGGTTCGGGAGCGGGCGGCGGATGGGTTGCGGGGACAAACGGTCGGCCGGCTGAAGTCAGCGGCGTCCACCCGCCACGGCGCTGGCGATGGCCATTCGCAGTTGTCGTCATCCCACGTTCACGTACTGGACGGCATCACGTTCCTGCGGGACATCTCCAGGTCGCGTGAGAAGCAGATAGTGGGGGAATGGATGAACTGTCGCCGCTGCCGCACTCTCTTGTAGAGCGTGGTCTCGCAAGGAGCGTCGCGGAGGCGTCGGCACTTGTGATGGAAGGCCTCGTGAGCTGCAACGGACTGCCGGTGCTGCGCCCGCACAGGATGGTCGGTGTCGCCGACGAAGTATCAGTGGACCGCACACGGGTCGACGGATGAGTCGAGCTCGCAAGCGACCTCCGGGTGAGTTGACGACGTCGACCCGCAGGTTTCGGTCACATGGTGCGGCCCTGCCGCCGACTTCGCAACCACTCGCCGGAACTCCGCCCTTCGAACAGGGCGGCGGCCCCGTTGCCACTTGTCTGCAACGGGGCCGCCTCTTCACCGACAGAGTCGGTGGTCGCTCAGCTCACTGCCAGATCCAGATCCAGCGTCGCTGACGTTGGTCGTATCGCCGGACCCGACGACGTCGCTGGTTGGGATTGTTCTGGTTCCGATTGCGATTCGCCACTGGAATCTCCTTGTCGCTCACTCCGGGTTACTGCCTTACACAAACAACTATGCGCCGCAGACCTTGTCGGTAGTTCACACGAACCTGTCGGGTACCTGGACGTATCAGCTCGCACTCGCGAGACCCGAACGTCTCTGCCGCCCGCTCTTGCCCGTGAGCCGTCAACGGGCTGGACATGGCGTCTGTCATGTGTCCAGCTCGAGATGTTGAACGGGCGAGTATTACGTGAATACTGTTGCATCCCAGTATGTTCCGGCTCCCAGGACAGCGACAGCAGGAAATGTTGTGACCCAGGCAGTCGCCATGTTTCCCGGGACGGCCCAGCGCACGGCGCTTGTACGCTTGGTTGATTCAGCACCCATGATCGCTGACGAGATGACGTGAGTGGTGGAGATAGGTGCTCCCATTCCGGCGGAGGCGACATACAGAACGGATGCGGCGGTTGACTCGGCGGCGAATCCCCATCGTCTTGGCCGCGTCCTGCATGCCATGACCGAATGCCATCATCTCTGCCGAGAATGTCTGTGCCCGACCGAAATTCCGGCTGGTGTGCGAGGGTGATCGCTTGCGGAACGCCCACATGATCGTGAGCATTGCGGCGGCCCCGAGAACGGTGACACCGAGCAGGTCGGCTACTACACCTTCAACGGCCACTCGGCGAGCCTCGCCTTCACCGATAAGACGTTCGGCCTGACCGGTTGCGCCGGTTACGCGCAGGCCCGCCTGTATGTCAACGTGACTGCCTACGAGAAGGGTTCGAAAACCAAGACGACTCTGTACGGCAAACCCTTCAGCATCGGATGAAGCCCGGGCCAGCGGTCGGCATCGAAAGGTCGACAATGCCACTGGCGTTCCGGAACGTGGTCGCAACAGCAGGGATCGATCAGACGTACAGGCGTTGTTCGTCAGACCGAGCCTCGGGCCAGCACTCCGTTGACGCGTTCACGAGGCCCGGCTCGTCTCCGATGCACCCACCTCCACAGGTACGTCGCCTGCAGAGCGGATGACGGAAGTGACCCGCCCGAGACGCCGTTCGACGATCCCGATCGCGCCCGCGAGCTGATCGGGGTCATCGACGTCGGCGACGAGCGCGACTGTGAGGCCGTTGTTTCCCATCATGAAGGGAAGAATGACCGAGTATCGGCTACTGACGACACCCAACGGTATGTCGCAGTCGAACAGCGACCGAGCGTAGTCGAGCGCCGCGGCGTCGTCGAGGACTACGAGGGGGACTGAGGCGCGGTGTGTGGTTCTTCTCATGTTCTGAGGATCGACCCGCGATGTCAAAGCGCACTGCGCTGTGGCTGTGTGTTTGCTGTCAGACAGCCCGAGTTCGATGACAGCGTTCTCCCAGCTGCGCGCAAGGCACCCCCCAGGCCGCGACCATAGCTTCGTTCCTGGCCGACAACGATGCCGGTCATCTGAATACGAGGAGAATTCATGTCTCAGCCAGGACGGCAGTCCGGACAGGGCCAGCGCCCCGGTCAGCAGCAGCCTGCTCAACCGCGCCAGCGACGTCGCCGCCGTGTATGGAACCGGCACCAGCATCGTTGGGTCTGGACCTGGTACTGATCCCGCGCGCGACCTAGCCCATCCCGCCGAGACCTGGGGACATCCGACGCGGTGTCCCCAGGTCCGACACCCTCACCACCAATGGACTGATAGATGACCGCACGCGAGGCCTACCTCCGATTCCTGCCGGCTCTCCGAGGCGAGGGCCCGCGATTCACCCTTGCCGCAACACTTCTGCTCATCGCCACCGCGTGCGAGGTGATCGCGATCTTCGTTCTGTCCGACGTGATCGACGGCGCGCTCTCGGCCGACAGCGCACTTCAGTTCGCCCGCCTCGCCGCGCTTTGGCTGCTGATCACAGCGATCTCAACTGCAGCGGACTACTACGGCCAGGTTGCCGCGGTCGGCGTCTCCGAACGAGTGGTCCTGCGGTTGCGCGACAGGCTATTTGCTCACGTCCAGCGACTCAGCCCGGTGATTCACCGACGTTTTGGCCTGGGCGACATGGTCACCCGTCATTCGAGCGACCTCGAAGCCGTCGAGTATTTGATCGGTTCCGGGGTCATGCAACTGATCGTGGCGGTCACCAACACCATCGGTTTGGTGGTGGCGGCCCTCATCATGAGCTGGCAGGTCGCTGTGGTGGCGATCGCGGCCGTGCCTGCCCTGTGGGCGGTCTCGGCATTCTACGGACGTCGACAGACGCTGGTCACCCGTGACGAACGAACCGCCAACGCCGGCATCGCGGTCGCTGTGCAGAGCGCGTTGACTGGCCACGAGACGGCCGTAGCCTACAACCAGCAGAACCGTGAACAAGCGCGCCTGCACCACTACGGCTTCACCTGGCTCGGCGCCCGTCTATCGCAGACACGGATCGAGGCCGGGTTCGGGGCCGTCATGGGCTTCGGGCAGGTCGTGGTCACTATGGCGATCGCCGTCGCAGGAGTCTGGCAAGTGCGCCAGAGCGCACTGAGCGTTGGCGAACTGATCGCCCTGACCGGATATCTCGGCATGCTGTATCCAAAGATGCAGGAACTCGCCGAGGTGCGACTGTCGCTCGCGTCTGCGGCGGTCAGCGCAGAACGGATTGGCGAGCTCCTCGACCTCGCACCCACGGATGCCGACTGTGACGATGCGATCACCGATCTGGGACCGGATCACACAGTATCGATGCGGGAGGTCACCCTACGTCGGGGAGAGACGACGGTACTCGACCGCGTCTCGCTCGATCTGCATCCGGGAACGATCACAGCACTCGTCGGACCCAGCGGCGCAGGCAAGTCCACACTCGCGTCGTTGTTGTGTCGATTCGACCGCCCCGACGCAGGAACGATCACTCTCGGCGAGTTCGATTATGCCGCCCTCTCAGGCCGCGCCATCCGCGATCATGTGACCTTGCTACCCCAGCAGCCCATCATCAAGGCGACAACCGTCGCCGACAACATCGCCTACGGCCGACCGGACGCCACCCGCGCCGAGATCATCAGCGCTGCAATTGCTGCCGACGCCGACCCTTTCATCAACGAGCTCCCCGACGGTTACGACACACCTCTGGACGAAGACGGCCTGACCCTCTCGGGGGGTCAGCGCCAGCGAATCGCGATAGCGCGGGCAATCCTTCGCGACAGTCCCGTCCTCGTACTCGACGAGCCGACATCAGGGCTGGACGACGAGACCGCGCAGCGGATCCTGGAGCCCCTCCGACGTCTCGCCCACGGCCGGTCCACCCTCCTCATCACCCACGACCCCCGTGTCACCGAGATCGCCGACGAAGTCGCCGAATTGCGTGATGGGGTACTGACGTCCCGGCGACGAGACCACGCGCTGGTCGGTTCATCGGACGTACTGTTCGCCACCGGGCAGACGTCATGAGCTGTCGGCTCGAACCTCACGCGCGCCGGATCAGGAACTCGCCGCACCTGACCATGTGAAGTGTGCCGGCTGCCGGGTCGTGAGTCGTCGACTGTGTTGCGAAGATCCCGGCGCTCAGGAAACTACCAGCCCGATGACAGCGGCGACCGAGTTCGTCGACGGACAGTGATGGCAGTTGTTTCCTGTTTCCGCAGCACCGAAAGGAGCACCGCGGTGTATTGTGCTCGCCCGCTTGCCCGCCCGCCCGAGACGACCACCCGGGACACCAGAGGCGTCGGTGTCAGACATGCGGATGTGGAGGGCCGCCACTCCGTGGGTGACGATGCGGCGAGTGGACGATGACACATATACCCGCAGAACGCTATCCCTTGAATGAGTTGTTGCGCTGCGGCTGGAGGATCGTCGACCTGGGCCCGCCGAGGTCGTACCGCGAGTCCGACGGCTTCGTGCGCAGGGTTCTTCTGGTCGACGACACACAGCGTCTGTTATGTGTCGACCTCGAAGCGGGCTGTGGCGGCATCTGCGGAGCGGCCAGTTTCACGACTGAGGTTCCGGAGTCTGCGGATAGCGACCCCGCTGTGCTCATCGCCACGACCGAAGAAGCAGTCATCGCCCTTGCGCGAAGTGCGCCGGGGACGAGCTATGAGCGATTGCTGCAGATACCGGCGGTGCGGACTATCGGCCAGCCGGCTCAGGGCGACCGTCGATAGCGGCGTCCACGCAATCGCGTGGAGCAGGCGGGCGTCCCCGGTTGGCAGTCTGCCTCACACCGCTCGAGCGGGAACCTCCACGATCGCGACGGTTCCGCCGCGGGGATGGTTCGACAGCGACAACGTGCCACCGGTTCCCTCGATGCGCACGCGCCGCGAGGCGAGTCCGATGTGGCCCTTGGCTTGTCGTCGACGCATCAACTCGTCGACGTCGATGTCGGCAGGTAGCCCGATGCCGTCGTCCACGACGACGAGGCGCGCTCGGCCGTCATCGAACTCGGCGGTGACGTCGACCGTCGTCGCGGACGCGTGCTTGGTCACGTTCGTCAGCAATTCGCGGGCGGTGGCGAACAGCAGCGAGTCGGCGGACGTGCGTAGTTCGGGCGGCCAGCCCGCGGTGTCGACGGAGATGGTCGGGGCACCGGCGCGGCTACCGAACGAGGCGGCGAGGTCGGTGAGGGCCACCGACAGACCGGCCTGTTCCAGAACCGCCGGGTGCAGCTCGCTCAGCGTCGACCGCAGCAACTGCGCCGCGTCGCGCAGCGCACCGTCCACGCGGTCGAGGGTCACCGGATCGGCGGAGTCGCGGAGCGTGGCGAGTTCCTGACGCGCCGCCAGTACGTACTGCAATGCCCCGTCGTGGAGGTTGTCGGCGAGATCTCGGCGTTCGCGTTCCTCGATCTCCATCGTCGCGTCGAGCAATCGGGCGCGTTCGGCGGCGAGCGCCCCGATGGTCTTCACCCGGGATCGCTGTAGGCGGGACAACAGGATCGCGCCGACGGCCAACGCCGCGACGACGAGGATGCGCAGGACGATCACCGACCACGGCTCGCCGTTTGATGTGCGGGCCAGCATGGAAGAGCCGGCGTACACCGCGGTCGTGACGATCACCACGACCGCACAGGTCCTGGGCTGCAACGCGATCGCCGCGATCATCGGCACGAGGACGAATCCGCTGAGGAGAACGTCGGTGGTCCAACTCAATTCGTTGGACCGGCTGGCGGCGACGGCGAGCGCGGTGAGCAGGAGGAGGTCGATCGGCAACGCGATCCACGAGTATCGGATCATCGCCGATTCATGGCGGACGACCACGACCGCCCCGCCGATGCACCAGGCCGCGTAGAGAATCGCCGTCACGACGCTGAACGTCTCCGCGTGCGCGGGTGGGTCGAGGCTGACGGTCAGCAACACGAACAGCGACAGAAATAGTCGGAGGACCACCTGAATCCGGATGCCACGGATCGCGTGGCCGATCAGGATGTCATGGATCCGCGGCTCGTCGGCGAACTCGTCGAGACCCAGATAGCGTGTCGCCCCGGCGATCTCGACGCTGACACCGTCGTCGACCCCTGGCTTCGAGGGGTCGGCGCTATTCGAGGAGCCCACGGCGCATCGCCTCGGCGACCGCGGCCGCACGGTCGGACACGCCGAGCTTCTCGTAGAGGCGCTGGGTGTGCGTCTTGACCGTCGACGCACCGATGTAGAGCTCGGCGGCGACCTGTGGAATCGACTGTCCGCGTGCGAATCCCGTGAGCACCTGGCGCTCCCGCTCGCTCAGGGCCGGCGCGTCACGCTGGGTCTGCGCGCGGATCTCGCCGGCCAGTCCCGCGGCGAGCTCCGGCGGTACCACCGTCTCTCCCTTGGCCACCCGGGTCACCGCGCCGACGATGTCGTCGCGGTCGGCGTCCTTCGAAAGATAACCGGCCGCACCCTCCTGCAGCGCCCGGAAGACGATCGGGCCGTCGGTGACCGCGGACAGCAGCAGCACCCGGGTCGGCAACCCGTCGCGTGACACCGCATGGGCGACCTCGACGCCGGTCATGTGCGGCATCTGGTGGTCGACCACCGCGACGTCGGGTTTCTTCCGACGGATCAGCTCGAGCCCGGCCAGGCCGTCGGCGGCCTCGCCGACGACCCGTACCCGTCCACTGGCGCTCAGGCCACGGGATACACCGTCGCGGAAGAACGGGTGATCGTCGACGACGACCACGGTGACGAGGGTGTCCATTGGAACAGGATAGGTGTGGCGGGCGGCGACGTCGGTCCGATCGGCGCGCAGAGCGTTCCGGGGTTACGGCCATATGTCCGCCTGTGACGATTCGTTTACAGCCCTTGCCCGATCGTGTACGGGTCGTATACAACTGGTGTACGGCCTTGATGTGGTCCGCTTCACACGCAGATCAATGGTCTCGGGGTGGCTCGGTGGTTGCAGCAACAACCACCGAGCCGGACAGCTCCACCTGCACGTCCGGACGTTCGCCTACTGGCAGGTAGGCGCCGGCCGTGCAGTCGTCACGCAACGACGATTCGACTGAGGAGTCGACACATGGCAACTGCCACCACGAAATCTAGCAGTCGTAGATCCCACACCAACCTCCCGGTGATCGCCGGTTCCAGCCTCGCCGGAACCGCCGTGGAGTGGTACGACTTCTTCCTGTACGGCACCGCGGCCGCGCTGGTGTTCAACGAGGTCTTCTTCCCCGCCGACGACCCGCTGGTCGGCACCATGCTGGCCTTCGCCACCTACGCCGTCGGCTTCATCGCACGTCCGCTGGGCGCCGCGGTGCTCGGCCATTACGGCGACGTCAAGGGCCGTCGGGCCACCCTCATCGCGAGCCTCATGCTCATGGGTGTCTCGACCTTCCTGATCGCGTTCCTCCCGTCGTACGCCGCGATCGGCGTCGCGGCGCCTCTGCTGCTGGTGTTCCTGCGTCTCGTGCAGGGTTTCGCGCTAGGCGGCGAATGGGGCGGCGCGGTGCTGCTGGTCAGCGAGCACGGCGACTCGACGCGCCGTGCGTTCTGGTCGTCCTGGCCCAATCTCGGTCCGCCACTGGGTAATCTGATGGCCGCCGGCGCGCTTGCGATCCTCTCCGGCGTGATGTCCGAGGAAGCGTTCCTGTCGTGGGGCTGGCGAATCGCTTTCGCGCTCTCGGCCGTGATGGTGATCGTCGGGCTCGTCCTGCGCCTCTACGTCGCCGAGACACCGCTCTTCGAGAAGTCGCAGCAGACAGCGAAGTCCGAGACCCGCCGCATGCCCTTGGGCGACGCTGTCCGCGGTTACTGGCGTCAGATCCTGCTCGCAGCTTTCACCCGATTCGGTGAGAACGCCGGCTTCTACATCTTCTCGCTGTTCGTCATCACCTACCTGACCCAGATCCTGGATCTCGACCGATCGACCGGGCTGAACGCCGTGATGATCGGCATGGTGGTCGCGCTTCTCACCATCCCGCTGTTCGCGATGCTCGCCGACCGGATCGGCCGGCGCCCCATCTACATCTCGGCGTCGCTGGCCACCATCGTCTGGGCGTTCGCCTTCTTCGGGCTACTCGACACGAAGAACACCCTGGCGATCATCATCGCCGTGTCCGTCGGGCTGCTGATCTTCGCGGCCTACAGCGCGGTGATCGGAGCGTTCTTCTCCGAGCTGTTCCCGACCGAGGTCCGCTATTCCGGTGTCTCCCTGGCGTACAACCTCGCCTCGGTGCTCGCGGGATCGCTCGCGCCGATCATCGCGATCGCTCTCTACAACTGGTTCGACACGGGTTTCGCCATCGGTGCCTACCTCGCCGTCATGGGCCTGATCTCACTGATCGCCGCCATCGTCGCCCGCGAGACGCAGTCGGTGGACCTGGCGACGGTCGGCGATACCGGGCGAGACGATGACTCCGGTGAGAACCCCTCCGCCGCAGCCGAAACGACCACGATCGACACGAAACAGCAGTCGCCCGCTGCCGTTGCTCCGTGACGCTCTGAGAGGAGACAACACCATGTCGACATCACGCTCCGGCACGGCCACCGCGCCCGAACTCGCCTACGAGTGGCTCAAGCAGACGATCATCACGCTCCCGCGGGACGAAGAGATGTTCCTGTCCGAGGCTCAGGTGGCGGCGTCGTCGGGTATCTCGCGCACCCCGGTCCGGGAGGCCCTGATGCGGCTCGAGGCGGAGGGATTCATCCGCCGGGTCCCACACAAGGGTGCGTATATCCCGGCGCTGTCGGATCGCGATGTCGATGAGGTCATGCAGGCGCGGCGGGTCGTCGAGGAATGGTCGGTGCACGAGGTGGCACCGCGACCGGGACTCGTCCCGGACAAACTGGCGCTCCTCCTGCAACAGCAGGAGGACGACCAGGACCCCGTCGACTTCATTGCCCACGACCTCGAATTCCACACGACGATCATCCGTGCGGCCGGCAACAGCCTCATGGGTGACTTCTACAACTCACTGCGCGATCGCCAGATGCGCATGGGTGTCCGCATCGTCATGAACGACGAGCACCGCAAGAAGCAGGTGCTGGTCGAGCACCGGGCGATCGCGGACGCCATCCGGGCCGGAGACGTCGACGCGGCGGTTCGCAGTGTGCGCGAGCACCTTCGGACCACGCACGACTCCCTGCGCCACTCCCATCTATAGATCTGTACCGAGGAGACCTTCATGAAGATCGCACTGGTCCAGGTGGCCAGTCCCGACGACGAGACCGGCGCGCATCGCCTCGAACGCGTGCGCACACTCGTCGACGGCCTGCCCGACGACGTCGACCTCATCGTCCTGCCGGAACTGTGGCGGGTCGGTTACAACCACTTCGACGACTATCCGTCGTCGGCCGAGGACCTGTACGGGCCCACCGTGTCGACGATGGCGGCCATCGCACGCCGCCGGAACTGTTTCGTGCACGCCGGCAGCATCGTCGAGGACCGGGGCTCGGAACGCCTGCGCAACACCGCTGTCCTGCTCGGGCCGGACGGCACCGTCGTGCACCACTACAGCAAGGTGCACGTCTTCGGTTACCGCTCACAGGAGGCCCATCTGCTGGAGCCCGGTGAGCAGGTCCACGCGGTGGACACCGCCTTCGGCCCGGTCGCCGCGACCACCTGTTACGACCTCCGGTTTCCCGGCCTGTGGGCCGAGATCGGTGCTGCGGGAGCGCAACTGGTGATCGTGCCGGCAGCCTGGCCGATGGCGCGTCGGGAGCACTGGCGGTTGCTGACCTCCGCACGCGCCGTCGACAACCAGGTGTTCGTCATCGCATGCAACGCTGCCGGTACCCACGCGGGGGTCGAACTGGCGGGTCACAGCCGCATCGTCGATCCGTGGGGATCGGTTGTCGCCGAGGCCGGTTCGGACGAAGGGGTAATACTCGCCGAGATCGACCCCGCCCTGGTCGCCGCCGTCCGGTCGGAGTTCCCGGTGCTCGGCGATCGGCTGCCCGACTATTCCGTCCTGTCCCGTAGAAAGGTCCACTCATGACCGGCACCGACACCCGGGTGCTCAGCTTCACGATCGCCGGCACCGCCGAGCAGATCGACTTCGACACCCTCCGCACACTTGTCGCGGGGTACACCGGTCGCGACGAAGCCGCTGTGCGCCACCACATCGACGAGCTCGCGGCGATCGGGGTGGCGCCGCCGCCCGAGGTTCCGATGTTCTATCCGGTCGAGCCGGGCAGCGTCACCACCGACCCCACCACGGAGGTGCACGGTCGCGAGACCTCCGGTGAGGTCGAGCCGGTGCTGTTGCGCCGCGACGGACGCTGGTATCTCGGGATCGGTTCCGACCACACCGACCGACAGCTCGAGACCGTGGACATCGGCGACTCCAAGCGTGCCTGCGCGAAGCCGGTCGGCCGGCAGGTCGTCGAGATCGAGTCCTGGGCCGACTTCGATTGGGACGCATGCCGTGCCCGCAGTTGGGTCGATGGCCGCCTCTATCAAGACGGCGCGTTGTCGGGATTGCGGACGCCGCAGAACCTGCTCGGGATCCTCGCCGAACGTCAGGGCGACGACGGCGCCGACCTGCTTTGTTTCGCGGGTACGTTGCCCCTGCTCGACGGCACTTTCGTCTACGGCACCCGCTGGGATCTCGAACTCACGCTGCCGGACGGGACCGTCCTGACCCACTCCTACACCTCAGATCCGGAAGGGCGTTGATGATGCGTACCGGAGCCGATTATCTGTCCTCGCTGAACGACGGGCGTGTGGTGCTCGTCGACGGGCAGCAGGTCGATGACGTCACGACCCACCCGGCGTTCGCGCCGGTCGCGGCGACCATCGCCGAGATGTTCGACCTTGCTGCCGATCCCGCGCAGAACATGCAGTACACCGCGCCGGAGACCGGTGCGACTGCCAACCGGACGTTCGGGATCCCGCGCAGCCGTGAGGAGCTCCGGCTCCGTCGCGAAGCCATCGAGACCTGGGCCCGGCACACCCACGGCTGGGTCGGTCGCAGCCCCGACCATGTCGGGACCTTCCTCGCATCCTTCGCCGCCCACCCGGAGGTCTTCGCCGGCGAGGGCCGCGACCTGTCGGCCAACGTGACGGCGTTCCACCGGCGTCTGCTGGAGGAGAATCTGTATGTCTCGTATGCGATCATCCCGCCGCAGGTCTCGCGGGCGACCACGGCGTCGGGTTGGGAGGGCGAGTTCCTCCAGGCCGGTGTCGTGCGCGAGACCGACGAAGGGATCGTCGTGCGCGGGTCGCAGATGCTCGCCACCGGCGCCGCGATCGCCGACGAGGTGTTCGTCTCGTGTATCAAGCCGCTCGGCCCGGACGACAGTGACTTCGCCGTCTCGTTCGTGGTCCCGGTGGCGACGGAGGGCCTGAAGCTGTACTGCCGGCGGCCGTACGCGCCCGCGGCGACCAGCAGCTTCGACTACCCGCTGACCTCGCGGTACGACGAGCCCGACGCCCTGGTGGTGTTCGACGACGTGCTGGTGCCCTGGGATCGGGTGTTCGTCGACCGCGACATCGTCGGCGTGCGCCGTCAGTTCTTCGAGACCGGAGCGCACGTCCTCGGCAACTGGCAGGCGCAGATCCGTTTCGCCACGAAGCTGAAGTTCATCGCCGGCGTGGCCCGGCGGGTGACACAGGTCAATGGAGTGGACAAGATCCCCAGCGTCCAGGAGAAGCTCGGCGAACTCGCCGCCGTCGTGTCCGGCGTCGAATCCGCGGTGCTGGCAGCGGAATACACGGCGGAGCCGGACGCGTCGGGCCAGTGGCTGCCGGGCCGGCAGGCCCTGTACGGGTCGATGGGTCTGCAGTCGGAGACCTATCCGCGCGTGCTCGCCATCCTCCGCGACCTGGTCGGTGGTGGGGTGCTGCAGCTGCCCTCGAGCGTGCACGACCTCACGAGCTCGTTGACGTCCAGGGACATCCAGCACTATGTGCAGTCGCCGGGCGTGCCGTCCGAAGAGCGGATCAAGCTGTTCAAGCTGGCCTGGGACATCGTTGGTTCCGAGTTCGCCGGCCGGCACCAGCAGTACGAGATGTTTTACGCCGGAGCGCCGTTCGTCGTGAAGGGTGCCTACACCTATCGCAACTACGCCTACGACGACGCGCTCGAGGACGTTGCGGGCTTCCTGCAGTCCTACAAGCTCGAAGACGCCTGAGAGGAGCCATCATGGCCAAACCCGAATACGAATTCTTCCCGGTCACCGACGTCGATTACACCGTGTGTCCCGGTGGGGATCCGAAGATCACCGAACGCATCCTGTCCCGGGATCCCGACGGCAACGTCGCCACCCGCATCCTCCGCTACGAGGCGGGCGCCGACTCGAGCCCGATGGGCGTGCAGAAGCACGACTTCTGGGAAGAGGTCTACATCCTCGAGGGTTCGTTCGTCGACCTGACCCTGGACCAGACGTTCTCGGCCGGTGAGTACGCCTGCCGCCCACCGGGAATGCCGCACGGACCGTGGCGGACCGACGAGGGTGTGCTCACCTTCGAGGTCCGCTACCGCAGCGCATAGGAGACGATCATGACCCTGCCGGCCTTCTCTCGGCCCACTCCCTCCGACATGCGACGCAGCATGGGGAGGTTCACCACCGGTGTCGCGGTCGTCAGCGCCGAGGACTCCGACGGCGAACCGTGCGGCATGACCATCAGTTCGCTGACGTCGGTCAGTCTCGACCCCGCGATCATCCTCGTGTCGCTGACCCACGGATCGCGGACCACGGACGCGGTGGAGGCCGGCGGGCGGTTCGCGGTGTCGATCCTGTCGTCCCGGCAGGAGGCGGTCGCCCGGCGCTTCGCGACCCGGGGCGGCGCACGCTTCGAGGGACTGCCGTGTGACCGCACCGCCTGCGGGTTGCCGGTCGTCGCCGATGCGCTTGCGCATCTGGAATGCACGGTGCACAGCGCGCACGACATCGGCGACCACCGGGTCTTCTACGGCGACGTGTCCGAGCTGCGATGGCGCGACGGAACCGGGCTGGTGTTCTACTCCGGCCGGTTCGGCGACTTCCGCGACTTCGGGCACGACGAGATGCCCTGGTTGTTCTGAGCTCTTCTCGACCAGGAATCTCGACGCCCCACCACCCCGCGCCGGTCGCGCAACTCGACGCGATTTGGCAACCTCGGATCGGGGACCGATACCGAGGATCGGAGTGGGGGATGTATCGACCGGACCTGCACCTGGGAGCGCTGAGGGGCCCGCTCCCGCGATCGCCGTTGCATGTGCTGCGGACCTATCTGGCGGTGACGACGCTGCTGTACGCGGTGGGCGTGGCTCTCACGCTGTTCCCGACCGACGACTCGGCGACCCTGTCCGACCCGACCGGGGGACTGGTCGCCGTCGTGCTGGGGCTCGCGGCGCTGGGGTGGCTGTCGGTGCGGCCGCAGCGCCCGCTACCGGCCGTGATCGCGGCCGGTGTCGCCACCCCCGCGGTGATGGCGTTCCACGAGCTGATCAGTGCTGAGTTCCTGTGCATGATCGCGGCGATGTTCCTGGCGATGTACGTCCGTGCCACTCTTCCGCGTCGGCAGGCGTGGGCGTTCATCGGTCTGCTGACCGCGGGATGCGTCGTCGCGCTTGCCGCGGCGCCCGCACCGAAGTACCTCAGCACGTACATCGTCGTCGCCGTCGCCATCCCGGCGGCGGCCGAGTCGTTCGGGTTGCTGACGCGGACGCTGCTCACCGCGGTCTGTGCTGACCCGCTGACCGGCGTGTTCAACCGCGCGGGCTGGGAACTCGCGACCGCGGGGCTCCTCGACGGACGGCGGTCGGCCGCGGCGGTCACGGTGATCTCGTGGTCAGTCGACGACTCCGGGACGACCGACGACCCGCGCGAGAGGGAGCAGCGACTGGTTCGCCGGGCCCGGACCTGCGTCGAATTGCTTCCCGCCGATTCCGCCCTGGCACGCCTGGCCGATTCGGAGTTCGCGATCTGCGTGGTGCACGACGACGATGGTCCACCCGGGCAGGCCGCGGCGTTGATCGAGGATCTGCGTCGACACCTGCCCGATGCCTCACTCGCGGCGTCCACCGCGCCGGCGCCGGCAGCGGACGTCGCCGCCCTACGCGCGCAGGCGTCGTCCCGCCTGGCGTCCGCCAGACGCAGCGAGCCCGGGCCGGCCCGACATTCCGATCACCCCGACATGCAGTGAGGCGGGCGGCTCATCCGGGCAACCACCATGTCGAGCCCGGCATCGAGTTCTGCGATCGCGGTCGTGCCGATGCAAATCGAATACGATGCCGCTCATGACCTCGGCCATCGTGGTGGGGGCGGGCCCCAACGGGCTCGCCGCCGCCATCACCCTTGCGCAGCGGGGCATCGTGGTGACCGTGCTGGAGGCGGCCGAGACGATCGGTGGTGGTGCCCGCTCGTCCGAGCGGATCCTGCCCGGCCTGATGCACGACGACGGCGCGGCCGTCCACCCGATCGGGCTGGCATCGCCGTTCTTTCAGAGCCTCGGACTCGCCGACCATGGGCTCGAATGGGGCTGGCCGGAGATCGACCTCGCACATCCGCTGCCCGACGGCCGGGCCGGCGCCATGATGAACTCGCTGGACGAGACCAGTCGGTTTCTCGGGGTCGACGGCCCACGATGGCGGAGCCTGTTCGGTCCGTTGGCGGAGAACTTCGACGACCTGGCGCAGGAAGTGCTGGGCCCGCTCCTGCACGTGCCGCGTCATCTCGGCCCGCTTGCCCGGTTCGGGCCCGCCGCTCTCCTGCCCGCAACCGTCCTGGGACGGGTGTGGCACACGGACGAGGCGGCGGCCTTGTTCGCCGGGAACGCCGCCCATGGGTGGTACCCGCTCACCCGGCCGACCACTTCTGCGTTCGCGCTGATGTTCGCCGCCATCTCGCATCGGTACGGCTGGCCGATCATCAAGGGCGGGACGGCCCGAATGCCGGAGGCCCTCGCCGCGGTGCTGACAACGCTGGGCGGCCGCATCGAAACCGGCCATCGGGTCAGCTCCCTCTCCGACCTCCCACCGGCGGATGTGATCCTGCTCGACCTGGAGCCCGGCGCGGTCGCCGACCTTGCGGGGGACGCACTCCCGAGCCGAGTCCGTAGAGCGTATCGACGGTTTCGGCGGGCGCCCGCCGCGGTCAAACTCGACCTCGCCGTCGACGGCGGAATTCCGTGGCGGGACGAGTTCTCCGGTCGGGCGGGCACCGTGCACGTGTGCGGCTCCGCCGCCGAGGTCGTCGCGTCCGAGGCCGAGATCCATCGTGGCCGGATGCCGGAGCGGCCCTTCGTCCTCGTCGCCCAGCAATATCTGGCCGATTCGGCGCGGTCGGTCGGTGACGTCCATCCGGTGTACGTCTATGCACATGTGCCGCATGGCTACAGCGGCGACGCCACGAACGCTGTGCTCGCGCAGCTGGAACGCTTCGCGCCGGGGACGCGCGATCGGATCGTCGGGTCCGTCGTGCGCACGCCCGCAGATCTCGCCGCGAGCAATGCCAACCTCGTCGGCGGCGACATCATCGGCGGCGCAAACGATCCCCTCCAGGTCGTGATGCGCCCCCGGATCGCGGCCGACCCGTACGCAACCGGAATCCCGGGTGTCTACATCTGCTCGGCGTCCACGCCACCGGGCGCCGGCGTGCACGGAATGTGTGGCCACAACGCGGCTCTGAGTGCACTGCGCCGGCTCGGCCCGTAGATCAGAGTCGCGATTGCCCGCGAGAACCCCCGGCGCTCCCGCTAGGGTCGGGGGATGACCGGGTGGTTCGATGAGCGGATCGTCGAGACCGGTCGTCTGCCGTTGTTCTTCCTGTTACTCGCCTTCGTCCTGACCTTCCTCTTCATCCGCTTCAGCGTGCGGATGATCCGCGCTGAGGTCAGTTGGTGGCCGGGCAACGTGACGCCGGGCGGGGTGCATGTGCACCACGCCTTCTTCGGCATGATGGCGATGTTGGTGGCGGGCTTCGGATTCGTCGCGGTCGACCCGCTCCGGACACCGGTGATCGACTGTGTCCTGGCGGCCCTGTTCGGCATCGGAGCGGCGCTCGTGCTCGACGAGTTCGCGCTCATCCTCCACCTGCGCGACGTCTACTGGGCGGAGGAGGGGCGGACGTCGATCGACGCGGTGTTCGTCGCGATCGCCATCGGTCTGCTCTTCCTCCTCGGGTTGCAGCCGTTCGGGGCGTTCGAGGTCGTCGGGGACATCCGGAACGAGAACGGCCTGGTGGCACGGCTGGTCGCGGCGGGTGTCGTCGTGCTCAACGTGCTCCTGGCGATCGTCACCCTGATCAAGGGCAAGGTCTGGACCGGACTGGTGGGCATGTTCGTCCCGGTCCTGCTGTGGTTCGGTGCCGCGCGACTCGCGCGGCCGCGATCACCATGGGCCCGGTGGCGATACAAGAACCGCCCCCGCAAACTGGCTCGCGCGATCGGGCGTGAGCAGCGATATCGAGAACCGTTGATGCGATGGAAGATCGTCGTGCAGGAGGCAGTGGCGGGGCGTTTCGGGGTGCCCGACGCGCCGGCTCCCGTTCCGGTTCCCCCGCCGGCGTCCGTCCCGGCGGCGGTCGGCGTGGTGACCGAGAAGGTACCGAGCGCGCTGGCGACCGCTATCCGATGGCGGCGCACGCGCCGGGCCCTGCGCACGGTCCCGATCTGGCGGTTGCCGGTCGTGCTGGTGACGTTCGCGATCGTCGCCGCGTGGACCACCGTCGGATTCGACGAGCTGCTCGAACTGGAGGTCGACCCGGGAACCCTGGCGACGCTGCTCAGTGTCATCGCCGGTTCGATGGCGACCCTGACCGGTCTCGTGTTCACCGCCGTCACGCTCGCCATGCAGTTCGGGGCGTCCTCGATCTCGGTGCGGGTGATCCCGATGCTGCAGCAAGAACCCGTCATGCGATGGTCCACCGGCTTCTTTCTCGCGACCTTCGTCTACAGCGTGATCATCGCGATCGACCTGTCGGTCGGGGGTCCGGACGAGCCGACCCCCGGCCTGTCCACGGCGATCGCGTTCATGCTCACGACCGTCAGCGCGTACCTGTTCATCGCGCTCGTCGGGAAGGTCGGGACGATCCTGAACACCGCGCGCCTGCTGCAGTGGATCGCCGACGACGGCCGGTCGGCGATCGTGCGGCAGCTGCCGATGCCACCGGTGAAGCACGACGAGCATTCGGTGGCAACCGGTTTCGACGGTGACGCCGTTCCGTCGGTCACCGCCGGACCTGACGAGCAGACCATCGATCGGGGCGCTGCGACGGATGCGCCACGCATGCAGATCAGGCTGGGGGAGGTGTCGGCGCGGGGCCGGGTGTTGCTGGCCGTCAACGGTGATCGGCTTCGTCGATACGCAGCGTCGTGGAACGTCTGGATCGACGTGCTCGTCGCCGTCGGCGACCATGTGCCGCACGATCTCCCGGTGATCGAGATCGTCGGTGATCCGATCCATGTGGAGAAGCGCCGCGTGCTGGCCTGCCTGCTCTTCGGCGACACCCATCAGCCGTCGGTGAGCCCTGCTGCGGCACTGCAGGCGATCTCGGACATCGCGCTCAAGGCGATGTCGGCTGGGAGCAACGATCCGAGCGTCGTGGTCCAGGCGCTCGACCACACCGAGGACCTGTTGCTACTGCTGGCTCCGCGGCTCCGCGGCGAACATTTCTCGGGCGACCCCTCGGTCCGCGGCATCCGGCGCAGCTGGGCGGACTACGTCGCGATCGGGACCGACGAGATCCGACGGCACAGCACCGGCCAGGTTCAGGTGCAACGCCGCCTGCGCGCGCTGTTCGAGTCCCTTCTCGCCGGGTGCGGGCCCGCGCAGCGCGCGCCCGTGGCCGAGCGATTGGCCGTGCTCGACGCGCAGGTCGCCCGCGACTGGACCGACGACCTCGACCGGCGACTGGCCGCGGCTGCGGACCGGCAGGGATACGGGTCCGAGTTCGGTCGGTGAGGTGAGCAGATAGATCACGCGAATCGGACACAGCCGATACCCTGAGTTCGTGCTCGCGTCCCAGTCCGCCGACCGTCGCGCGGTGGTCGACGAGATGCGCGACTTCGTCGGCGCTGCCCAACGCGATTGGAGTTCTGCTCGCCGTCGGGTCGGTGTGATCACCGCCGGGCCGGGCGCCGGAAAGACCCATACGCTCCGGGAACTGGCCTCTGCCACAGATGGTTTCGTTCGCACGGTGCGGGCGGACGAGCTGTCGTGGCGCCAACCGTTCGGACTCGCCGGGCAGCTGCTCGGAGTGGATCTGCCGACGCCGGTTCCCGACGGCTTCGACGACGACCTCTATGCGCGCGTGGACACGCTGTGCGCCGGTGGGCCGCTCGTGCTCGTCGTCGACGATGCCCACCACGCCGATGCGGCGACCCTGGAACTGTTGTCCCGCCTCGTACCTGCCACGCGGGTGCTACCGCTGGTGATGCTCCTCGGCCGGCGACCGCTCCCAGAACGGGATCTGCTGAACCGGTTGGTGGCGCGAGCGGAGGTCGTCGACTGGTCCCTGCCCCCGCTGGGCGCCGACGAGGTCCACCGGATCTCGATCGAGACCGTCGGTGCCGCACCGGACGCCGAACTCTTCGGGCTGCTCGGTGCATCGGGCGGGAACCCGATGCACGTGATCTCGGTGCTGCGCGCGCTGCAGCAGTCGGGCGGTCTGCGGATCGTCGACGGTCACGCGGCGGTCGACGCACGCACCGCGTCGGGGGTACCGAGTGGACTCGAGGACGCGATCGCCGAACACGTCGCCCTCCTCGACGGTCGTGCCCGCGAGCTGACGCAGAAGCTCGCGGTCTGGGGCCGCCCGGCGACGCTCGCGCAACTGGCCGCGGTCGACGCGGTTCCGCCCGCCTCGCTGGTCGGGCCGGCCCAGTCGGCGATCGACGCCGGGATCGTCGGTGTCGACGACGGAGGAGCGTTGCGCTTCACGCACGACCTCTACGCCGACGTCACCTACGAACAACTCGATCCGATGCTGCGCTCGGTGCTGCACGACGCGATCGCCAGCCATCCCAGTACCCGGCACGATCCGCAGTCCGTGGCACATCACCGAATCGCCTCGGGCAGTGACGAAACCGCGATGTTCGCGGCGGTACGCCGCGCCGAGAGCGAACTCGCCAGCACGCCGGCGGTCGCGGCGGAACTCCTGGAGACGTTGGCCGGCACCGCCCGTCCGTCGGCGGGGGTCAACACCGCACTCGCGCTCGCCCTCGCCCGAACCGGACAACTCGACCGGGCCTCACGCGTCGCCGAGGACGGCATGGGACTGGCGACCGAGATCGCCGAGTTCGCCGAGCTGCATCGGATCCTGTTGTTCGCCCTGATCGCCAAGGGGGACACCGACCGGGTGCGGGACCTGATCGACGAGACCCTGCAACTCTCGGTCGGCGACGACGTCGCCGGCACGCTCACCGACCTGCGGCACTACGTGGGCATTCTCGACGGACGAAGACCCGCGCCGGACACCCCGTTCTTCGACGTCGAGCGGGACGCGTCCACCCGATCGGTGTCCGGCCTGATCGCCGAGGCACTACGCCGGTTCCTGCGCGGCGAGGTGGAGGAGGCGCTCGGGATCGCGCTGCTCGCCTCGCGTCGGGACGCGGCGGAATCCGCCGGCGGCACACTGTCGACGTCGTCGGCCGACATCTGGCCGTCGCTGATCGAACAGTATGCGCACGGCCCGGCGGCCGCGGCCGACCTGCTCGCGGGTGCCGCCCAGTTGCGATCGAGCCGGGGCGCCGACTGGATGACCGCCTACCACGAGTTCACCCGCGGCGGAATAGCTCTCGGGCTCGGCGACCTCGACGACTCGGCGGCATCTTTCGATGCCGGACTGGATCGCGCGGACTCCGCGGACATGGGATGGAAGTCGATGGCGGTCGGCGGGCGGGCCATGGTCGACGTGCTGCGCGGCGATCTGGCGGCCGCGTCGACCCGCCTCGACGCGTGGGACGACACGGGACTACCGGACCAGTTCGGTTTCCCGGTGCCCACCCACGCCCGCGCCCTGCTGCTCGAGGCGAACCGGAAACTACGTGCGGCCGCGACGACAGCCGGCAGCGCATGGGACCACGGCCGCCGGTTCGGTCTGTACTCCTGGCTGCCCACCGTCGTTCTCGAGACCGCGCGGATCGGCGCGCGTGCGGGCGACACCGCGCTGCTCGGCAGCATTCTGGACGGGCTCGACGAGTTCCCGGTACCGCCCGCGCGGCCCATGTCCGGGCCCGTCGCGGTGGCCCGCGCGATGTGTTCGGTGGTGCTCCACGACGCGGACCCGTTGACGATCGTGCACGCCGCCGACGAGTACGCCGAGATCGTGCAGGCGGTCGGGGACCGGCAGTCCGAGGCGTGCATGTGGGAGGAAGCCGCGTGCGCGGTCGCCCTTTCGGGAGACCGGGACCGCGCCCGCGAGCTCGCCCGGCGAGCGATGCGACTGACGCGTGCCATGGGAGCAAGCACCAGCTCCGCACGCGTGGCCTCGCGGTTGCGTCCGTTGGGGATTCGGCTCGGCCCCGCGGCACGCGACCGGCCGACCCATGGTTGGGACAGTCTCACCAAGACCGAGACGACCGTCGCCGAACTGGTCGCGGCCGGCATGAGCGGCGGCGAGATCGCCGACCGACTGTTCATCTCGACCCGCACGGTGCAGACCCACGTCTCCCACGCCCTCGCCAAACTCGGCCTGCGCACCCGCGTCGAACTCGCCGCGTTCGTCGTGGGTCGGCAGCAGAACTGAGCATCGTCGTACGGTTGGCGCAGTTTTCTCCGTCATGACGCAGATGTACGCGTCATCGGTACGGCGGACAGTGGGTGTACCCCAACGAGGACCCACCTCGGCCGTACCGAAGGAGACCACCCGTGAACGCCAAATCGATGATCTTGGGACTCGCCCCCTGGTTCGTGTTCGCCTGGGCGGCCGAACGCCTGGGTGCCGACCACGTCACGCTCGCCGCGATCGCCGCCTGCGCGCTGGCCCTGGCCGTCACCATCTACGAGGCCGTCCGCACCGGCGGCGGTTGGAAGATCATCGACGTCGCCGGGGTCGTCCTGTTCGGCGTCATCGCGCTCATCGGCATCGTCGGTGATACTCAGGTCGACGAAGCGCTCGTGTTCTTCGGTCGCGGTGGTTCGGCGTTCGTCCTCGCCGCGGTCATGGCCGTGTCCGCGTTCACGGTCCCGTTCACCGAGCAGTACGCCCGCGAGACCGTCGATCCCGCCCTGTGGCACTCACCCGTGTTCCGCGCGAAGAACCGCCAGATCAGCCTATTGTGGGCCGGGGCGATCGCACTCATGGGCTGCTCGCACATCGTTGCCGGATTGCTGGCGTCGTCGGCGTCGGTGTCCGGCAGCCACCCGGGCAACATCCTGCTCAACTGGGTCGTGCCGATCGCGCTGATCGTGTTCGCGGTCAAGCGGACCCGGGCAATCGCCGACGCCGCGCCCAGCGCACCCGCCGCCTCCACCGCCCCGACCGCCGGCTGACCCCCGCGGCACAGCCCTCCTACCGACCCGCCCGAAGGACATCCGATGACCATCGCCACGCCCCCCACGCCCGCCCCCGTCGACCTCGCGCATCACGCCCACCTCACCGGTGTGTACGCCCCGCAGCGGGAGGAGGTCGATGTCACCGACCTGCCCGTCCGCGGCGAGATCCCCGCGGATCTGCGCGGCAGCTACCTGCGTAACGGCCCCAATCCGCGTTTCGATCCCATCGGATCGTTCGTCTATCCCCTCGACGGTGACGGCATGGTGCACCGGATCAGCATCGACGGCGGTCGCGTCGGGTACACCAACCGCTTCGTCCGGACCCCGATGGTCATCGCGGAAGAGGCTGCCGGACATGCACTCTGGTCCGGGCTCACCGACGGGTACACGCCACCCGCGAGTGTTGTCGGGGACGAACTCGCCGGCACCTACCGCGAACTGCCCGACATCAACATCGTCCGCCACGGCGGACGGTTGATGGCGATGGCCGAATCCGACCAGCCCTACCTGCTCGAACCGTCGACGCTGGCGACGCTGGCCAAGACCGATTGCGACGGCGCCATGCGGGTCGGCAGTACCGCGCACCCGAAGATCGACCCGGCCACCGGCGAGATGGTGTTGTTCAACTACAGCCTCGAAGCGCCGTATCTCACCTGGTCGATCGTGAATCCGGACGGGACGGCGGCAACCGGGCCCAACCCGGTCGACGGTCTGGACAAGTCGGTCATGATCCACGACATGGCCCTCACGTCGCGGTATCTCGTACTCTTCGTGTGCCCGTTGATCTTCGACCTCGAAGCCGCGATGACCGGTGGCTCGCTGCTGTCCTGGCAACCCGACGACGGCACGCGCATCGCCCTCATCCCGCGCGACGGCGGCCCGGTGCGCTGGGTCCAGACCGACCCGTTCTGGGTGTGGCACTTCGCCAACGCCTTCGACGGTGCGGGCCCCGACGACGGTGTCACCGTCGACTACGTGGAATGGAGCTACCCGGGTGGCTTCGCCGCCGAACCCCGGCCGGCGACGTCGGCGCTCACCCGCGCGATCATCCGCCCGGATGGCACCATCACCCGGAACACGATCAGCGACAACGCCTTCAACATGGAGTTCCCGCGAGTCGACGACCGGTTGCTCACCCGGGACCACCATCGCGTGGCAACGGTGGCGAAGGGACCCCGCGACACCGATGCCACCGACAGTCTCTGGTTCCACGACCTCTCCGCCGGCACCGAGACCTTCTGGAGTCCCGGAACCGCGATCGGCGAGCCGATCTACATCCCGGGCGCCGAACGCGATCACTGGGGCGCGATCGGCACCGACCCCGCCGACATGCGTTCGTATTTCTACCTTCTCGCCGCCGACGAGCCGACGGCCGGGCCGGTTGCCACCGTCGAACTCCCGATCCGCGTCCCCGCCGGGCTGCACGGCGCGTGGCTCGCGGACTGACCCCCTGACAAACCCACCCTATTTCCGTAAACCCATCCCGTCGGAGCGTGCTGGGTTTGTGGAAAAGGGGTGGGTTTGCGAGTCGGAAGGAACCGGCGCGGTCACCTCGACGAACCGCGCCGCGATGTCGATGGCCGACCGCGCCTCGGCCGACAGGCGGGGTATCAGTTGGAAGACGTGACCCTGGTCCGGCCAGGCCTGGATCACCGAAACCCCTCCGGCGCCGGTGATCTCGTCGTGGGTGGCCCGGGCGTCGGCCCCCATCACCTCGCGCGCCCCGTATTGGATGAGCGTCTTGGGCAGGGTCATGTCCGGGGTGAGACGGACGCGCATCCGTGGATGATCGGGGTCGGCGGTCCGGGTGTAGAGCCGCAGGATCTTGCGGGCGGACATCGCGTCGATGATCGGGTCCCGCACCCCGGTTCGCTGATTACGCACGGCCAGTTGAAAAGTCGGGTCGTAGAGCGGTGAGAACAGCACCATCGAACCCGGCTGCGGGGTCCCGGTGGCGTGGTTGACGGCGAGCAGGTCGAGCGCCAGGTGGCCGCCGGCGGAGTCACCCGCGACCACGATGTCCTCGGCGCGGTACCCCTGGGACAGCAGCCAGCGATAGCCGCGGACGGCGTCGTTGCCCGCGCACGGCCAGGCGTGCTCGGGGGCGAGCCGGTAGTCCAGGCTGAAGGCGGGCAACCCGGTCTTGTTGCCGAGCCGGCCGACCAGGCCCCGGTGCGTTCGCGGCGAGCACACCACGTACCCGCTCCCGTGCATGTAATACAGAATCCGCGAACCGGGGACCGGAGCGCTCGCGTGCCGGCCGATGACCCACTCGCCACGGACCTGCCCACCCCGGAAGTTCTCGCGCACGATCTCCACCCGGGTGTTGGCCGGGGGTGGGTTGATCCGCTCGATGGTCCGGTTCAGTGCCGGGCGCGTCCGCTGGATCATCTGCGCGGTGACGCGGGGGTGGCTTACCCCGGCCGCGGTCATCATCGGCCAGGTGACCCGGGCCAGATAGGCGTTGACCGCACGGGAACGCCGCGAACCATACGGATCGACGCCCAGGCGGCCGAACGGATGCGCGAGGAGATCGCTTCCGGGGTGGGCTCATCGGCCGGTACGGTGACGCTCATCACCTGACGGTAGTGGCTCGACGACGTGCGGGTGCGGGATCGGTGAGGGCGAGACCCGGCCGCAATCGGGCCGCGACCGTCGACGCTCCCGAAACGCCCGCGCGGGCCGTCTCCGGGGCGGACCCCGAATCGCCGGATTTCCGTCTGACGTGCACCGGCGGTGTCTCTGTGGTAACCGGATTTCGAGAGTGGGCCCTTCGCGTGGAAAAATGACTCACAATGCTCATACGGCTGCCCGGGGGCGCTCTGGCGTGCTGCGCGCGGTAGCTGCGATGAGCAGGGTGGTTCGGGTCCCGACGAAGCGGCCCGAAGGGACCGTCAGCAACGGCGCTGACCGGGACTCACCGCCGCTGTGATCGTCGGCTCTGCCCAGGTCAGCCCCGATGCGGGTGGAGCACGACGACGCCGGGGACATCGTGGTCCGCGGCCCGACACGGCCGGGTGTGGCCACAGACATCGACGACGGGTAGTGCGTGCACTCCTCGCGCGCAAAGTGAGGCGAACTATGAAGCAGGCTCCGGGACCGGTGGGTCTCTACGACCCACGCAACGAGCACGACTCGTGTGGCGTGGCGTTTGTCGTGGACATGCACGGGCGGCGCAGTCGCGACATCGTCGACAAGGCGATCATGGCGCTGGTCAATCTCGAGCACCGCGGCGCTGCGGGTGCCGAGCCCAACACCGGCGACGGTGCGGGCATCATGATCCAGGTCCCGGACCGTTTCCTGCGGGAGACCGTGGACTTCGAGCTGCCCGCGGAGGGCAGCTACGCGACCGGTATCGCCTTCCTGCCCCAGGGCTCGGAAGACGCGCGCCTCGCCTGCGAGGGTGTGGAGAAGGTCATCGAGGCAGAGGGTCTGACCCTGCTCGGCTGGCGCGAGGTGCCGACCAACGAGAACTCGCTCGGAGCACTTGCCCGCGATGCCATGCCGACCTTCCGTCAGGTGTTCGTCGGCGGCGCCGAGGGCATGGAACTCGAGCGCCGCGCCTACGTCGTGCGCAAGCGGGTCCAGTACGAACTCGGCAACAAGGGCGCCGGCGCCGACGGGCCCGGACGTGAGACCGTCTACTTCCCGAGCCTGTCCGGACGCACCTTTGTCTACAAGGGCATGCTGACGACCCCGCAGCTGCGGGAGTTCTACGTCGACCTGCAGGACTCGCGTGTCGAGAGCGCGCTCGGTCTGGTGCATTCGCGCTTCTCCACCAACACCTTCCCGTCGTGGCCGCTGGCGCATCCGTTCCGCCGCGTCGCCCACAACGGCGAGATCAACACCGTCACCGGTAACGAGAACTGGATGCGGGCCCGCGAGGCGCTCATCGACACCGCGGCCTTCGGGGCCGACGCGGCGTCGAAGATCTTCCCGATCTGCACCCCGGGTGCGTCGGACACCGCCCGGTTCGACGAGGTGCTCGAGCTGCTCCACCTCGGTGGACGTTCCCTCCCGCACGCCGTGCTCATGATGATCCCGGAGGCCTGGGAGCGTCACGAGTCGATGAAGCCCGAGCACCGGGACTTCTACCGCTACCACTCCGCGCTGATGGAGCCCTGGGACGGACCGGCGTCGGTGTGCTTCACCGACGGCACCGTCGTGGGTGCCGTGCTCGACCGGAACGGCCTGCGGCCCAGTCGGATCTGGGTCACCAAGGACGGGCTCGTCGTGATGGCCTCCGAGGTCGGCGTGCTCGACATCGATCACTCCGACGTCGTGCAGAAGATGCGTCTTCAGCCCGGCCGCATGTTCCTGGTGGACACCGCTGCCGGCCGCATCGTCGACGACGAGGAGATCAAGGACGAGCTCGCCGCCGAGCACCCCTACGGTGAGTGGCTCGAGCAGGGACTGGTCGCGGTCGACGACATCGAGGCGCCGCCGCATCAGCACATGCCGCACGACCGGGTCGCGTTGCGCCAGCAGGTGTTCGGTTACACGCGTGAGGAACTCGACCTGCTGGTCGCGCCGATGGCGAAGACCGGTGCCGAGGCACTCGGCTCGATGGGTACCGACACCCCGATCGCGGTGCTCTCCAAGCGCCCGCGCATGCTGTTCGACTACTTCCAGCAGCTGTTCGCCCAGGTGACCAACCCGCCGCTCGATGCGATCCGCGAAGAGATCGTGACCAGCGTCGGCGGCACCATCGGCACCGAGGCCGACCTGTTGCACCCCGGCCCCGAGTCGTGCCGTCAGATCGAGCTGCCGTCGCCGGTCCTCGACAACGACACGCTCGCGAAACTGGTGGAGATCAACTCCAACGACGGGCTGCCCGGTTTCCGCAGCGTCCACATCCACGGCCTCTACCCGGTGGCCGAGGGTGGCGCCGGTCTGCGCAAGGCCCTCGACGAGGTGCGTGCGAAGGTCAGCGCCGCGATCGACGACGGCGTGAACCTGGTCATCCTGTCCGACCGCGAGTCGGACGAGACCTACGCACCCATCCCGTCGCTGCTGCTGACGGCTGCGGTGCACCACCACCTGGTGCGGGAACGCAAGCGCACCCAGGCCGGTCTCATCGTCGAGTCCGGTGACTGCCGCGAGGTCCACCACGTGGCCGCGCTCGTCGGTTTCGGTGCGGCAGCGGTGAATCCGTACATGGCCTTCGAGTCGATCGAGGACATGACCGAGCGCGGTGTGCTCGGCAACCTCGACTTCGCCACCGCGCAGAAGAACTACATCAAGGCCGCCGGCAAGGGCGTGCTGAAGGTGATGAGCAAGATGGGCATCTCGACCCTCGCCTCGTACACCGGCGCACAGCTCTTCCAGGTCATCGGTATCTCGCAGGAGACCGTCGACGAGTTCTTCACCGGGCTCAACAGCCAGCTCGACGGCATCGGTCTCGACGAGATCGCCGCCGACGTCGCGACCCGCCACGCGCTGGCGTTCTCCGATCGCCCGTCCGAGCGCGCCCACCGCGAGCTCGAGGTCGGCGGCGAGTACCAGTGGCGCCGCGAAGGCGAGTACCACCTGTTCAACCCGGACACCGTCTTCAAGCTCCAGCACTCCACGCGCACCGGCCAGTACCAGGTGTTCAAGGAATACACGAAGCTGGTGGACGACCAGTCCCGCCAGATGGCGTCGCTGCGGGGCCTGTTCGACTTCAATTTCGGTGACCGCGACCCGATTCCGATCGAGAAGGTCGAACCGGCCCGCGAGATCGTGAAGCGGTTCTCGACCGGCGCGATGAGCTTCGGTTCGATCTCCGCGGAGGCGCACGAAACCCTCGCGATCGCCATGAACCGGCTCGGTGGTCGCTCGAATTCCGGTGAAGGTGGCGAGGATCCGCGGCGCTTCCATCACGACGAGAACGGTGACTGGCGTCGCAGCGCGATCAAGCAGGTCGCGTCGGGCCGTTTCGGCGTCACCTCGCACTACCTGTCGAACTGCACCGACATCCAGATCAAGATGGCGCAGGGTGCGAAGCCGGGTGAGGGCGGGCAGCTGCCGCCGCACAAGGTGTACCCGTGGGTCGCCGAGGTCCGTGGATCGACGCCGGGCGTCGGCCTCATCTCGCCGCCCCCGCACCACGACATCTACTCGATCGAGGATCTCGCGCAGCTGATCCACGACCTGAAGAACGCCAACCCGCAGGCCCGCATCCACGTGAAGCTGGTCTCCGAGGTGGGCGTCGGCACCGTCGCGGCCGGTGTCTCGAAGGCGCACGCCGACGTCGTCCTCATCTCAGGGCACGACGGCGGTACCGGCGCAACGCCGTTGACCTCGGTCAAGCACGCCGGTGCGCCGTGGGAGATCGGCCTGGCCGAGACCCAGCAGACCCTGCTGCTCAACGGACTCCGCGACCGGATCGTCGTGCAGGTCGACGGCCAGCTCAAGACCGGTCGCGACGTCGTGGTCGCCGCCCTGCTGGGTGGCGAGGAGTTCGGTTTCGCCACCGCGCCGCTGGTGGTCGCGGGTTGCATCATGATGCGGGTGTGTCACCTCGACACGTGCCCGGTGGGTGTCGCCACCCAGAACCCGCTGCTGCGTGAGCGTTTCGCGGGTAAGCCGGAGTTCGTCGAGAACTTCTTCCTGTACATCGCCGAAGAGGTCCGGGAACTGCTGGCGCGCCTGGGCTTCCGCACCCTGCAGGAGGCCGTCGGTCACGTCGAGGCGCTCGACACGACCAAGGCGCTCGCGCACTGGAAGTCGGAGAAGGCGGGCAAGCTCGACCTGTCGTCGATCCTGGCGATGCCCGAGTCGCCGTTCATGAACCAGGACCTGTACTGCTCCGGCGTGCAGGACCACGGCCTGGACAAGGCGCTCGACCAGCAGCTCATCGCGCAGAGCCGCGAGGCCATCGACCACGGCACGCGGGTGTCCTTCACCTCGAAGATCACCAACGTGAACCGCACAGTCGGCACCATGCTGGGCCATGAGGTCACCAAGGCCTATGGCGCACAGGGTCTTCCCGACGGGACGATCATCGTCGACTTCACCGGATCGGCCGGCAACAGCTTCGGTGCCTTTGTTCCCAAGGGCATCACGCTGCGCCTCGAGGGCGACGCCAACGACTTCGTCGGCAAGGGTCTCTCGGGCGGTCGCCTCGTGGTCCGTCCGGCACGCAACGCGCCGGACGACTTCGTCGCCGAGCACAACATCATCGCCGGCAACGTGATCGGCTTCGGTGCCACCGCGGGCAAGATCTTCCTGCGCGGCATCGTGGGTGAGCGCTTCTGCGTTCGCAACTCGGGCGTCACCGCGGTGGTCGAGGGTGTGGGCGACCACGGCTGTGAGTACATGACGGGTGGACGCGTCGTCGTCCTCGGCGAGACCGGCCGCAACTTCGCGGCGGGCATGTCCGGCGGTATGGCGTTCGTCTTCGACCCCGAGGGCAAGCTGGCCGACAACCTCAACACCGAGCTCGTCGACCTCGAGCCGCTCGAGGACGAGGACATCGAGTTCCTCGCCACGATCATCGAAGAGCACCGCGCCGAGACCGAATCCCCGGTCGCGGCAGCGCTGCTCGGCGATTGGGACACCGCCCAGACCAAGTTCGCCAAGGTCATGCCGCGCGACTACAAGCGTGTGTTGCTGGCCATCTCCGAGGCGGAGAAGACCGGGCGAGACGTGAACGAAGCGATCATGGAGGCCGCACGTGGCTGACCCCAGAGGATTCCTCAAGCACCCCGAGCGGGAGCTGCCCGACCGCCGCCCGGTGGAACTGCGTCTGCTGGACTGGAAAGAGGTCTACACCGACTTCGACAAGGGCCATCTGAAGACGCAGGCGAGCCGCTGCATGGACTGCGGTATCCCGTTCTGCCACAACGGCTGCCCGCTGGGCAACCTGATTCCCGAGTGGAACGACCTGGTGTACAAGGACCAGTGGCGCGACGGCATCGAACGTCTGCACGCGACGAACAACTTCCCGGAGTTCACCGGCCGCCTGTGCCCGGCTCCGTGCGAGGCGTCGTGCGTGCTGGGGATCAACCAGCCGCCGGTCACCATCAAGCAGGTCGAGGTCGAGATCATCGACAACGCCTTCGACAACGGCTGGGTGACCCCGGTCATGCCGTCGGAGAAGACCGGCAAGTCGGTGGCCGTCGTCGGCTCCGGGCCCGCGGGACTCGCTGCGGCGCAGCAGCTCACGCGTGCCGGACACGACGTGACGCTGTTCGAACGGGCCGACCGCATCGGTGGCCTGCTCCGTTACGGCATCCCCGAGTTCAAGATGGAGAAGCGCCACATCGACCGTCGTCTCGCGCAGATGGAGGCCGAGGGCACCGTCTTCCGCACCGGCGTCAACGTGGGTGTCGACGTCACCGTCGAGCAGCTGCGCGCCGACTTCGACGCGGTGATCCTCGCCAACGGTTCGACCATCGGTCGCGATCTGCCGATCCCCGGGCGTGAGCTCGACGGCATCCACCAGGCCATGGAGTTCCTGCCGCAGGCCAACCGGGTGCAGCTCGGCGACGAAGTCGAGGGCCAGATCTCGGCCAAGGGCAAGAAGGTCATCATCATCGGCGGTGGCGACACCGGCGCCGACTGCCTGGGCACCTCGCTGCGCCAGGGCGCGGAGATCGTCCATCAGTTCGAGATCATGCCGAAGCCGCCGATCGAGCGTGCCGAGTCGACCCCGTGGCCGACCTACCCGCTCATGTACCGCGTGTCGTCCGCCCACGAAGAGGGCGGCGAGCGCGTCTTCTCGGTCAACACCGAGCAGTTCGTCGGCGAGGACGGCAAGCTCACCGGGCTCAAGGCGCACGAGGTCGTCATGCGCGACGGCCGCTTCGAGAAGGTGGAGGGTTCGGACTTCGAGCTCGAGGCGGACCTGGTGCTGCTGGCCATGGGCTTCGTCGGACCCGAGCGCGAGGACCTCCTCGACAAGATGGGCGTCGAGTACGACCCCCGCGGAAACGTCAAGCGCGACGGCAACTTCGCGGCTGTCGGTCAGCCGGGTGTCTTCGTCGCCGGCGACGCCGGGCGTGGACAGTCGCTCATCGTGTGGGCCATCGCCGAGGGGCGCTCGGCCGCTGCGGCCGCCGACGCGTTCCTCACCGGGGCGTCGGACCTGCCCGCACCGATCGTGCCCACGCAGGTCGCGCAGCGCTGATCGCGCGTCGCACTCAGCAGTACTCGACTCCCGCTCACCCGCTCAGGGTGGGCGGGTGTTCTGCGTAGGCAGATCCGTCGTTCCACGGGAGTTCCGCAGGCGGCAACACGCCCGCCGGACGCCCGACCTAGACTCGGCGGTGAAGCTGCCTCCTCGGCCGGTACGAAGGGAACGGACCATGCGTCGGATCGTCGCGACTGTATGTGCCCTGCTGTGTGCGCTCCTGGCCGGCGGTGTGCTCGCCGTCCCGACGGCGACCGCCGCGCCCCGGGGGTGCCCGGAGATCTATGTGCTCGCGGTCCCCGGGACCTGGTCCAACGGCGCCAGCCCGGGTGTGCTGGGGGAGATCACCGCCGGGCTCGGACCGGAAACCCGCGTGCAGTACGTCGGCTACGACGCCACGGCGTTCCCGTGGGAGAAGGCGATCTACGGCAAGTCCAAGGCGCAGGCGGTTGCCAACACCACGGGGCTCGCCCTTCAGATGCTCCGACGATGCCCCGGTACCCGGATCGCGCTCGTCGGCTACAGCCAGGGCGCCGACGCCGCCGGTGACCTCGCATCCGAAATCGGCACCGGTCGCGCCGCGATCCGTCCGAGCCAGGTCGCGGGGGTCGTGCTGATCGCGGATCCGCGGCGGTCCAAGCGGGACAATCTCATCGGCCCCGCCCTGAGGGGTGAGGGCAGTGGCGGACCACGCCTCGACGGCATGGGGTGGGTCCTGCCCAGGGCGTTCACCCTCTGCGAACCCACCGACGTCTACTGCAACGTGCCACGCGACTACTACGTGACGCGGATCGTCGGCTACCTCGCCGAGACCAGCGACCCGACGCCGAGCCAGATCGTGCAGTACCAGGCCGAGGCGGGCGCGATCTTCTCCGAACTGCTCACCCTCGGCGGCCCCGGCGAGATCGCGCAGGAGCTTGGTGACGCGCGCGCTCGCGAGCAGATCAGGTCGTTCAACCAATTCCTCCAGTCCGGGTCGCACGGCACCTACCGGGACTTCGAGGTCCGTCCCGGCGTGACTGCGGTGCAGTGGGCCAACCGGTTCCTCGCCGGCCTCGCGTGACGACGCCGGTCGGCTGACCTGCACGAGAACCGGATGAATCGGACGTCCGACTAGAGTGGCGGCCGAAGTGGTCACCGATCCCGGGGACCAGCCGCCCGCCCTCGGACAGACGGAACATCTCCTTGCCAACGCAGCTCGCCGCCGTACTCGCCCAGACCGACCCGTCGCAAGGTCACAGCGGTTTCATCGGCTGGATTCTCGACCTCATGGACACGCTCGGCGAGCTGGGTGTCGGGGTGGCAATCCTCCTCGAGACCTTCCTGCCGCCCATTCCGTCCGAAGCCGTTCTTCCCGGCGCCGGCTTCCTCGCCTACGAGGGCCGCATGAACGTCTGGCTCGCCTGGGCCGCGGCGACCATCGGGTCGCTCGTCGGGGCCTGGCTCTGGTACTGGATCGGTGCGGCTCTGGGCCGCGATCGCACCCGGCGACTCGTCGGCCGGATGCCGCTGCTCGACTACGACGACTTCGACAAGGCGGAGGAGTACTTCGTCCGCTGGGGCGGAATGGCAGTCCTCCTCGGTCGGTGCGTGCCGCTCGTCCGATCGTTCGTCTCCATCCCGGCCGGCATCGAGAAGATGCCGTTCTGGCGTTTCACCGCCTACACGACGTTCGGTTCCGGCGTGTGGAACGCACTGTGGATCGGGATCGGCTTCGGCTTCGGTCCGGCCATCGCCCCCGCGCTCGAACGGTGGAGTGGCGTGCTGAGCAACATCGTGATCGCCGTGCTGGTCCTCATGGTCGCCTGGTTCGTCGTGAAGCGGGTCCGCCGACGCCGCGCCAGTGCCGCGGGATAGCGGGCCGGGGGAGTGGGACGACCCGTGGAATACCTCGTGCGGAAGCGCGGTTGTACCCCGCGACGGTGACGGACTCAATGCCCCGGGTCCCACCCTTTGCCGCTTCGAGCGGCCTGTTTGCCGAGAGGCGCACTGACCGCCATCGTCGTCCATCACACCGAAGCCGCCGGCCCGATTCCCGGGTCGGCGGCTTCGGTCGTTCGACGGCAGCCCGCGGGGGCGAGTGGTCGCCTGCCCGCCGCCGGGTCATTCATGCAGGTGAGGGGCGCGTCGCTACGCGCGAGGTAACAGTTCTCGTGCGACGATCGATCTAGCCGTCGTGTACGGCACTCGCCGTTTCGGGAACCGGAGCTGCGGGATTCACACGTGTCGGCAGTCGCGGGGGGTGGCGAAAGCCACTGAGAAGTCCGGCGACACGACCGGGAACAGCCGCTACAGTAAAACAAAGTTCCAGTCCGTTGTAACGAATGTGAAGTATCAGGAAGTGATTGGTCATGAAGTTGGCTGACACATTTCACTCGCCCCGCCGGGGCTCTCTGCTGAACTCGCTGACCGGCGGGCGACTCGGGGGCCGCCGCGGTTCCACGACGATGTTCCCCGCCGAAGCGGAACGACTCATCACACCCGCCGAGCTCAGACGGTTCGGCGTTCGGTCCTAGCGCCCTTCGAGGCTCGTCGCTGTCGCTCCTCGCACCTCAGGGAGCAATGGGGGACGCTTCTTCGGATCAGGGCACGTCGCCTTCGGCGACGACTCGCACGCTCATCCCGCCGACCGACACCACATCGCCGATCGTCAGCTGACGGCCGCGCCTGGTCTCCACCTCGTCGTTCACGGTGACCAGACCGTCGGCGATCACCTCCTTGGCCTCGGCCCCCGACTCGATCAGGTTGGCGAGTTTGAGGAATTGGCCGAGTCGGATGGAGTCGTCCCGGATCGTCACGTCGTACACGGCTTCGATCATGCCGTTCCACCGCCCGCCGGGCCACCTCGGCCGTCGGGGACGCAAGACGATCTGTGCCGGACGGGGCCAATCCGCGTGGAGTGCCGGGACATACCTCTCATCCCGACTACCTTTTACGCATGGCCACCGACACCCCCCTCGCGCCGGTCGACCCCGAGAATCTCGGCGAGCACCGCGACGTGGGACCGCGGACGCCCACCGCGGCCGACCGCAGGTCCCTCGCGCTGCTCGACAAGATCCGACGGCCCTCCGGGTTCGGGTCCCGCGCCCCGCACATCGCCGGCACGATCGTCGGTGTCCTGGCGGCAATCGCGTTGCTGTCCAGCCTCTTCCCGGCGATACGGCATCTGATCCACGACCCCCGCCGCTACGTCGACGACTACCTCATCACCCTCCCCGACACCAGCTTCGCCTGGGCGTTCGTGCTCGCCCTCATCGCCGTCGCGCTCTCGGCCCGCAAGCGGATCGCCTGGTGGATCAGCGTCATCTACTTGATCCTGTTCATGGCGACCAACGCGCTCTATCTCGTGCCGTCGCTGGCCGACGACCTGGGCGTGACGCGGTGGGACCGCACGAACATCTACCTCGGACTGTTCATCGATGCGCTTGCCCTGATGTTCCTGCTGTCGACGTACCGCCAGTTCTACACTCGGGTCCGCAGAGGCGCCGTGCTGGCGGCGTTCGGCACCCTGGTCGCCGGACTGGCGATTGCGACGCTGCTGGGCTGGGCCTTGGTGTGGGCGTTCCCGCACACGCTGACCAGGGGCGACCGGTTGCCGTACGCGTTCAACCGGGTCGTGGCGTTCGGCGCCATCGACCAGGATGCCTCGTTCGACGGTCGGCACACCCACCTGTTCGTGAACGGTCTGCTGGGACTGTTCGGCGCGCTGGCGCTGATCGCCGCGGCCGTCGTGCTGTTCCGGTCGCAACGGCTGCGCTGGCTCATCACCGCCGAGGACGAAGCCCTCATCCGGGCGCTGATCACGCGATTCAACGACGACGATTCGCTCGCGTACTTCTCGACCCGTCGCGACAAGGCCGTCGTCTTCTCGCCCGATGGTCGGGCAGCGATCACCTACCGGGTGGAGGTAGGAGTCGGACTGGCGGGTGGTGACCCGATCGGCGACCCGGAGTCGTGGCCGGATGCCATCGCCGAATTCCTCACCCTGTGCGAGAAATACGGGTGGCATCCGGCGTCGATGGGGTCGAGCCCGCGTGGCGCGGCCGCCTTTGACGCCGCCGGTTTCGTCTCGCTCAACATCGGCGACGAGGCCATCCTGCACACGCGCGAGTTCAGCCTCAGCGGCCCGGCCATGAAGGCGGTGCGCCAGGCCGTGACCCGCACCCGCCGTGCCGGGGTCGGCGTTCGCATCCGACGACACAACGAGATCGGCGACACCGAGATGGCGCAGATCGTCGCGCGCGCCGACGACTGGCGCGACACCGACGAGGAACGCGGCTTCGCGATGGCGCTCTCGCGCATCGGCGATCCCGCCGACGGCGACTGCCTGCTGGTCGAGGCCGTGATGGACGAGGGCACCCCCGGCGAGCGGGTCGTCGGCATGCTGTCCTTCGTGCCCTGGGGGCGCCGGGGTGTCTCGCTCGACCTGATGCGTCGTGACCGGCACGGACCCAACGGCGTCGTGGAGACGATGGTCGCCGAGTTGTGCCGTAACTCAGAGCAATTGGGCATCACCCAGGTGTCGCTGAACTTCGCGGCGTTCCGGGCGTTCTTCGAGCAGGGTCCCCAGATCGGGGCCGGGCCGGTGATGCGGATGGGCTACTCGATCCTCATGTTCGGCTCGCGGTTCTTCCAGATGGAGTCGCTGTACAAGTCGAATGCGAAGTATCTGCCGGACTGGCAGTCGCGCTACCTGTGCTTCGAGGACAGCCGGATCCTGCCCCGGGTGGGCCTAGCCGCGATCGTGACCGAGGGTTTCATCACGTTGCCGCGCTTCGGACGGGCCAAGCACTACACGCAGGGGCCGCCGTCGATCCCGCCCGGTGTCAACGCGCCCGCGCTCATCGCCGAGCTCGACGCCGAGGCAGCCACACCCGAGGGTGCGGTCGTCCACCGGCCGGAACAGGTGCGCGTCCGACTCGAGAAGATGGACCGGCTCGTCGAGCGCGGCTTCGATCCGTACCCGCCGGCCGATCAACCCACTCATACGATCGCGGCGGCCAAGGCCGAACCCGAGGGAACCGTCGTCACCGTCGCCGGACGCGTGACGCGACTTCGGGACTTCGGCAAAGTGGTGTTCGCCGACGTCCACGACTGGTCCGGCGAGGTGCAGGTGCTGGTCGAGGATTCCCGGATCATCCCAGGCACACCCGATTTCGGTACCGACGTCGACCTCGGGGATCTGATCCAGGCCCGCGGCGTCGTCGGCACGAGTCGGAAGGGTGAGCTGTCGATCCTGATCGACGCCTGGCGGATCAACGGCAAATGCCTGCGTCCGCTACCCGACAAATGGGCCGGCCTCACCGATCCGGAAGCGCGTGTCCGCCAGCGCTATGTCGACCTGGCGATCAACGAGCAGACGCGAGCATCGCTCGCCACCCGCAGCCTCGTCGTGAAGTCGTTGCGCGACTTCCTCTCCGCGCGCGGCTACCTGGAGGTGGAGACGCCGATCCTGCAACAGATCCACGGCGGCGCGAACGCCACCCCGTTCCAGACGCACATCAACGCCTACAACCTCGACCTGTATCTGCGGATCGCCCCGGAGCTCTACCTCAAACGACTGTGTGTCGGCGGGGTCGAGAAGGTCTTCGAGATCGGCCGCAACTTCCGCAACGAGGGTGTGGACTTCAGTCACAACCCGGAGTTCACGAGTCTGGAAGCCTATGAGGCGCACAGTGATTACCTCAAGATGCTCGACCTGACACGAGAGATGATCCAGTACGCGGCGACGGCGGCCTACGGGGAACCGGTCATCGTGCGCACCGACGCCGACGGAAACGAAGAGCGCGTCGACATCTCCGGGGAGTGGCCGGTCAAGACCGTTCATCAGGTCGTCTCGGAGGGCGCGGAGCAGGAGATCACCCCGGAGACGTCTGTCGAGGAGCTGCGCGCGGTATGTGACCGCCTGGATATCAATCACCGGCCCGACTGGGACGCCGGGCAGATCGTCCTGGAACTGTACGAGCACCTCGGTGAGGATCGCACCACCTTCCCGACCTTCTACACCGACTTCCCGACGTCGACGTCACCCCTCACGCGTGCGCACCGGAGCAAGCCCGGCGTCGCCGAGCGGTGGGACCTCGTCGCCTGGGGGGTCGAACTCGGTACGGCCTACACCGAACTGACTGATCCGGTGGAGCAGCGGGCACGCCTCACCGAGCAGTCGATCCTGGCCGCCGACGGCGATCCGGAGGCCATGGAACTCGACGAGGACTTCCTGCAGGCACTGGAGTACGCGATGCCGCCGACCGGAGGTCTGGGTGTCGGCGTCGACCGGGTGGTCATGCTCATCACCGGACAGTCGATCCGCGAGTCGCTCGCGTTCCCGCTGGCGAAACCGCAGGACGCCTGACCGGGTCGACCGAGTTCGAATTCGCCTCAGCCGCAGAGTGCTCCGACGGCGTCGTGGTCGTGGGTGGGGATCACGCGCACGGTGTGGCGGGCCAGGTGGAGCCGGTGCAGCGTCGCGAACGCCGCGTCGCGGTCGTCGTCGACGAATTCGCCGGGGATGCTCGGCTTCTGGCGCAGGCGCGCCACCTGCTCGAAGTGCCAGGCCGCATCGCCGGCGAGCAGGACCGGGCCGGAGGACGTGCGGGCCAGGACGCCGACGCTCCCGGGGGTGTGCCCGCCGAGGTCGACGACGACCACGGAGCCGTCGCCGAACAGGTCGTGGCTCGCGACGAATGTGGACACGGGCGGGCCGTCGAGTTCGTAGTCGAGGATCCGGCGGCCGTCGATCAGTGCCGCCCGCACCCCGCCGACCGGTGGTCGCGTGCCCGCCAGTATCCATTCGCGTTCGGGCCGAGGTAGCCACACCGGCAGGCCGGGCAGGTCCAGCAGGCCGCACACGTGATCCCAGTGAGCGTGCGTCGGCAGGGCGAAGTCGGGGGAGCGGTGCAGCGGCCGCAGCTCGAGACCGTCGGCGGTGCTGACCGTCGACCGCGGCGGGGTGATCAGCGGGCGCAAGATCGTCGGCAATTCGGGCAGGACGCGGTGGTGGGCGTCGCGGCAGAAGCCGGGATCGACCAAGAACGTGGCCTCGGGGTGCTCGACCACGAAGGTCGTCATCGCCGACGACGCGCGACGCAGGGTACGAGCTCCCTCGACGAGGCCGGCGAGCGGCACCTGTCGCGCAACCTGGGGCAGGGCGCGCACCCGGACGGTCACCTCGCCGTCGGGGAGCCCGGCGTCCTCGATGGCGTCGATGAGTCGCCGGTCCGGCGGGCGCGGCCGGAACGCGCCGCGCACGGCGAGCGCACCCGTGCGCAGCATCTCGGCCGGCGCCGGGCCCGGCTGGCGAAAGGTGGCCACCGCGTATTCCTACCCCGACCGCTAGGTGTGCGGGCCGATTCCGGGCAAGCGGATGTCATGTGTAGTTCACCGCGGAGAGGTTTTGGGTACCACTCCGCCGTCGTTGAATGGTCCTGGCCCTTCGAATGGCCTGCTGTCCTCCCAACGGGCTACAACCGAACACAATGTGTAACGACGCGCTAGAGTCCAACGACCTATTCATCGACCCCCGACGTCTGACGAGAGGTACCGGAATGGTTGTCGAAGAGCTCGCACACCAGGACCGTCGGGCGGACCGTCGCTGACATGCAACCGACCCACATCCGGTTCACGGCGACTCCCGGGCAGCCACCGAGTCTTCCCGTGCCTCGTCCCCGACCCGGCAGCACCTGAAACCGTGGCGCCGAGGGAGAGCGACGCCACCGCGAATGCGGATCATGGGGGCGGGGGAGAATCGCAGGTCCTACGGGACCTGCTGGCCCTGGTGGCCGAAGGCGACCGGGCGGCCTTCACCCGCTTCTACGATCTGACCAGTTCGCGGATCTACGGTCTCGCCGTCCGGGTGGTGCGTGATCGGCACTACGCCGAGGAGATCGTCCAGGAGGCGTATCTGCAGTACTGGCAGCGGGCCGCCGAGTACGACCCCGCCCGCGGGTCGGTGATCACCTGGATGATGACGATTGCGCACCGACGCGCCGTCGACCGGGTCCGAACCGAGAACATGCAGACCGAGCGGTTGTCGGAGTACGGCGTCCGGGCCGCCGAACCCGAGATGACGCAGGATCTTCCGCTCGAAGCGGTGCTGCGGTCGGTGGAGGTGAGCGCAGTGCACACCTGCCTCGGACATCTCACGGAACTGCAACGAGGAAGCCTCGAGATGTCGTACTTCGGAGGACTCACCTATCCCGAGGTGGCGGCGCGCACCGACACGCCCCTGCCCACCACGAAATCCCGTATCCGGGACGGCCTGAGACGGCTGCGGAGCTGCCTGGACGCGCAGGACGACCGCTGACGGATCGGCGGTGAGCGCGTCGTGCCGTCCGGCGACGCCGCGCCATCCGCGCGGGCACACTGGACGGGTGCACGAGACGACACCCGACGCGGGTCTGGATTCACCCGGTGAGTTCGTGACGGTCGGGGAGCATCGGCTCCACGTGCTCGACGAGGGGGCGGGTCCGCCGCTGCTGCTCATGGCGGCGCTCGGGAGCAACTGGTTCGACCTCGATCCGCTTGTCGCGCGGCTCGTCTCGTCGTGGCGGGTCGTGCGGTACGACCGCCCGGGTTACGGGCTGTCCGATCCCATCGGTCGGCGTCACCATCCGTCGCTGCTGGGCGAGGTGGAGCGGATGGCCGCGGTGCTCGACGCTCGGGGTATCACCGAACCGGTTGTCGTCGTGGGGCATTCGCTGGCGTCGCTGTATGTGGAGGCGTTCGCACGCCGATATCCCGAGCGGACCGCGGGCGTCGTCATCCTCGACGGATCGTTCGTCCTGGTGCCGTGGCGGATCGTTCCGCTGTCGTTCCGGGTGGGCAACGCCCATCGGGTGGTCGGTGCGGCGCGCGCGGTGACGAGCCGCGTCGGGATTCGTCGCTGGCCCAGTTTCCAGGTGTGGAGCCGCGTCGTGCCCGCGCCACCGGAGGGTCGAGGCGAGCAGCAGCGCCGATGGAGTACGCGCGTCTTCGGGCAGCCGCCCTACCTCCTGGCCCTTCTCGTCGAGAACGCCGCCTTCGGATCGATGAACCAGACGTTGCGGAGTCTGCGACGGTCCGAGCCGATGCCGGACGTCCCGGTGATCGTCGTCGTGGCGTCGTCCAGGCTCCCGGGGTGGCGCCACTTCTGGGAATGGAAGCAGCGACGGTACGCCGACGTGCTCGGTGCCCGCGAGATCGCGGTACTCCCGAGGGCGCGGCACTTCCTCGTGTCGGAGCGCCCGGACGACGTCGCCGAGATCATCGGCGGGGTGCGGCCCATCCCTACCCGCGAGTAACCAGCTACTTGCGGTTACACCTAAACTGTTCGGCATGAGCGAGCTGACCTTCACCCCGACGGCCGACCTCGTCGACGACATCGGCGCCGACGTCCGAAGCTGCGACACCCAGTTCACGCAGTTCGGCGGAAACCGGGAGTTCGTCGGACGGGTGTCGACGGTCAAGTGCTTCCAGGACAACGCCCTGCTGAAGTCGGTTCTGGGTGAATCCAACCCCGGCGGGGTGCTCGTCGTCGACGGCGACGCGTCGGTCCACACCGCACTGGTCGGAGACCTCATCGCCGAGCTCGGCCGCTCCAACGGCTGGGTGGGGATCATCGTCAACGGCGCCATCCGCGACGCCAAGACCATCGGCGGGATGGCGATCGGGGTCAAGGCCCTGGGTACCAACCCGCGCAAGTCGACCAAGACCGGCGCCGGTGAACGCGACGTCCCGCTGACCATCGGCGGCGAGACGTTCACCCCCGGCGACATCGTCTACTCCGACGACGACGGCATCGTGCTCGTCGCCGCAGGAGACAACCAGTAGAGCCCCGACCGCAGACCACGATCGACATCGAAGACCGGACACCCGCACAGCGCTGAGGAGCACCGCCATGCCGAAGCCCACCGCCGACTATTTCGCTCGCCTGGGTGCGCTCGTCGCCATCGACGACGCCGCGAGTCGTCCCACGCGCCCCGTCCTCGAGGCGTTCAGCGGGACGGAGATGGCGACCATCCCGGTCGCCACCGCCGACGATCTCGAGGTGGCGGTCGCCCGGGCCCGCCAGGCGCAGGAGGGATGGGCGGCCCGCACGCCGGCCGACCGCGCCGCGATCATCGACCGCTTCTCCGAACTGGTCCACCGCAACGCGGCGTCGCTGATGGACATCGCGCAGGCCGAGACCGGCAAGGCGCGCATCTACGCGCAAGAAGAGGTCATCGACGTCTCGATCACCGCGCGGCACTACGCGACGAACGGGCCCAAGCTGCTCGCCGATCGCAAGGTCAAGGGCATGCTGCCGGGCGCGACCAGCGTGCGCGTGCGGTACCTGCCCAAGGGTGTGGTCGGCATCATCAGCCCGTGGAACTACCCGCTGACACTGGCCGTGTCCGATGCGGTGGCCGCCCTGATCGCCGGCAACGGCGTCGTGATCAAACCCGACAGCCAGACGCCGTACTGCGCGCTGGCCCTGGCCGAGTTGCTGTACGAGGCGGGTCTGCCGCGTGAGCTGTACGCCGTGGTGCCCGGGCCGGGAAGCGTTGTCGGACAGGCGATCATGGCCAGCACCGACTACGTGATGTTCACCGGCTCCTCGGAGACCGGGGCCACCCTCGCCGAACAGGCCGGGCGTCGGCTCATCGGCTTCTCGGCCGAACTCGGCGGTAAGAACCCGATGGTCGTCACCGCGAGTGCCGACATCGCCAACGCCGTGCGCGGCGCGGCGCGGGCGTCGTACTCCAACTCCGGGCAGCTGTGCATCTCGATCGAACGTATCTACGTCGACAAGAAGATCGCCGACGACTTCGCCGAGCGGTTCGCCGCGTATGTGTCGACGATGAAGCTGTCGGCCTCCTACGATTTCAGCGCCGACATGGGTTCGCTGGCCTCGGCCGCACAGATCGACACCGCCGAAGCGCATGTCGAGGACGCGGTCGCCAAGGGCGCGAAGGTGCTCGCCGGCGGCAAGCGTCGCGCGGACCTGGGCCCCTTCTTCTTCGAGCCGACGGTCCTCACCGACGTCACCGACGACATGGTGTGTTTCGCGAACGAGACCTTCGGACCGGTCGTCTCGATCTACCCGGTGGACTCCACCGACGAGGCGATCAAGCTCGCCAACGACACCGACTACGGCCTCAACGCCAGCGTCTTCGCCGGTAGCAGCGCCGAGGCGCAGCAGGTCGCCGAGCAACTGCGCGCCGGGACGGTGAACATCAACGAGGGTTACGCCGCCGCGTGGGCGTCGACGGCGGCCCCGATGGGCGGCATGGGTATCTCCGGGATGGGACGCCGGCACGGTGACGAGGGGCTGCTGAAGTACACCGAGCCGCAGACCATCGCCGAGCAGCGTTTCATCGGCATCGACCGCATGCCGGTGGTCCCGACGAGCATCTACCGAGCCATCACGCCGACCGCCGTGCGCGCGTTGAAGTACCTGCCGGGCCGGTAAGAGAGTAAGAGAGCTCACTCTCTGCTTGTTCGGGAGTGGGATGACTCGTTCCCTCGACGGCGTCGAGTAGGACGAATTTCCGTCCACCTCAGGGTGTGGGAAGGGCAGATTGCCCTTCGACCTCGCTCACAGGGACGCAAACTCCTCACCCCGGACGGCGTCGCCACCACCCGGTCGCTCCGGTCGGGCCGCGACGTCGCGGCATCTGGCGTGCCTGTGGAGCACGATTTCGCTGATCGAGACGCCCGATGTCCTGCCCCGTCGATGTGAGCGTGGTTACGGTAGGCCTTGTGACCCGAACACGTCATGGACGCAGGAGATCCGTTCGTTCACCGGCCCGTGGGCTTGTGACGATGACCGCGTCCGCGGCTGTCGTGGCTGGGTTGTTCTTCGCCGGCCCGGCGGCTCATGCTCGAGCGCCGCTGCAGGTCACTGCTGTGACTGGCGGGATGACCATCCCCTGGGGTGTAGTGGTTGCACCCGATGGCACCGTGCTTTCCGGTGAGCGCGCGGGGCGGTTTGTTGCAGTGCGCCCCGGTGGAAAACGTGTGAACGTCAGAGCAGACCTGTCGAAGATCTTCGCGGTCCACGAGGCGGGCCTCATGGGGCTCGCCATCGACCAACGGTTCTCGGACAACCGCCGTGTGTATTCGTGTCAAGCGGAGTACACGGTGCCCGGCGCCTTTGTCGTGCCGGAACCTCTTGCCGGCGCACCTCTTCCGGCCCCACAGACTGGTCAGACCATCAAGGTGGTGTCGTGGCGGGTGAGTGCGGACTGGACGCAGATGACCCGTGAACGGACGGTCCTCGGTGGAATCCCCGTGACGTCCTCCGGCAGTCGTGCCGGATGCGGCCTATCCGCTACCGCCGACAGCCTCTGGGTCGGTACCGGCGACACAGGCACACCATCCGTTGCCCAGGACCAGAAGTCGCTGGGCGGCAAAGTTTTACACATCAAATTCGACGGTGCGCCCGCTCCGGGAAACCCGAACCCGCGCAGCCCGATCTACAGCCTCGGGCATCGCAACGTACAGGGCGTGGCGGTCCAGCCCGGCACGGGTCGCGTGTACGCCATCGAGCAGGGCACGAGCCGCGACGACGAACTGAATCGCATCGTCGCCGGGGGCAACTACGGCTATAAGCCCGACCGCACACCGATCATCTACGACGAATCGGTGCCGATGACCGATCCGGTACGGGTCCCCGGCGCGATCGGTCCGGTCTGGAGTTCGGGCAACGAGACGATCGCTCTGCCGGGAATCGCATTCCTGCCCGAAACCGGTTGGGGCGCATACAACGGCGGCGTCGTGCTGACGGCGCTCAAGGGCAAACGACTGGTGTTCCTTAAGCTCTCTGACGACGGACGCCACGTGGTGTCGCGAACCGAGGCCCTGAAGGACGAGCATGGTCGCCTGCGCGGGGTGACCGTTGCGCCCGACGGCTCGCTGATCCTGACAACCAGCGACGGCGAAGGCGCAGACCGCATCCTGCGGGTGCGCTGGGACGGCTGAGCAATGTGCGACAACTTGGCCGTCGGACACGCAATCGACCGTGATCGTCGGCGCACCGAAGTTCGCCGGTGGTACCGGCGGTCCGACGCGCGTGATCGCCATGGTGTGAATCGGACACAGAAAGGTCATCGATGACGACGCGCATCACCCGGTTCGACCGCGGACCCCACACCTTCGACGTCACCGACGAAGGTCCGATCGACGGTGAACCGATCGTGCTGTTGCACGGGTTCCCCCAGCGGGCCTCGTGCTGGGAACTGGTCGCGGAAATCCTGCACGACAACGGGTTCAGGACCCTCGCGCCGGACCAGCGTGGGTACTCGCCCGGTGCTCGCCCCGCACGCCGACGGGACTACGTGCAGAGCGAACTGACCGCGGACGTGCTCGCCCTGCTCGACGCCGCAGGCCTCGTACGAGCCCACGTCGTCGGCCACGACTGGGGCGCACTCGTCGGGTGGGCGGTCGCCGCGCACCATCCCGATCGGGTGAAGACGCTGACCGCCCTGTCTGTTCCGCACCCAGGGGCCTTCCTGCGCTCGATGCGCCACGGACAGATCTTCCGGTCCTGGTACATGGCCGCCTTCCAGATTCCGGTCCTGCCCGAGAAGTTCCTCGGCTGGGCGATGCGAACACAACCGGACTTCGGGGAGCGGATGGGACTTCCACAACCGTTCGCGTCGCGGATCGCCCGTGAGATCGGTGACTACGGCGCCCTTCCCGGCGCGCTGGGTTGGTATCGCGCGATGCCGCTCCCCGACAGGCGATCCGCGCCCCGGCCGGTCCGCGTCCCGACCACGTTCGTGTGGGGCGACGCCGACCCGGCGATCGGCGAGGAGGCGGCCCGCCTGTGTTCGGGGTGGGTCGACGCGAAGTACGAGTTCATCGCGTTGCGCGGCGCCGACCATTGGCTGCCGGAAGCGCACGCCGACGACGTTGTCGCCGCGGTTCTCGACCGGGTCGGCGATCTCGCCCCGGCGAACGGGTCGACCACCGCCCCGTCGGCGGCGGGACCGTCAGCGCAGGACTCGGCGTAACACGACGAAGACGATCAGCGCGACCACAGCTGCGAGCCCGGCATACGCGGGCGTGAGATTGGTGGTCGGGGGTTCGGTGGGCGAACCCGATCGCAACTGCGCGAAAGTCGCACGGGCGGCGTCTGATTCGGCGACCACATCGACCGGCGGGTGTGTGGGCGCGGGCGTGGGATCGGCGGGCGCGGGGGCCGAGGACGCGGTCGGGGCCGGCTTCGGGGAGTGCGTCACCGGCGGCTCGGGGGGCGACGCCGGGGTCGTGGCCGACGACACCTGAGCCGCTTCGGGTTCCGGGGTCGGAGTCGGCGGATCCACTGGCTCCGGGGCGGGCGGCGCCGACTTCGGCGGCGCCTTCTTGGCAGGTGCCTTCTTGGCTGCCGACTTCTTCGCCGGTGCGGCTCCGGCGGCCTTTTTCGCAGGGCTCTTCTTGGCCGGCGCCTTTTTCGCGGGGCTCTTCTTCGCCGCCTTCTTCGGCGGGAGCTTGTCGCCGCCGGATTCGGCGGCCGCCGTCTCCGGCGAGGCCTTCTTCGCTACCGGCGCGGCGGGTGCGGCGTCGGGTACGGAGGCGGACTCTTCCGGTGCGGCAATCGGGAACAGCGCCTGCTCGTCTTGGTTCGACTCACCGGCGGACGGCGTGGTGTTCGGATCTGGCTCGGTCATACCACGCTCCCTCGCAAGTGTCCGGCAGGCGCCCGGCAACTGCTGCGCCGCGCGACACGTTCGCACCCATCCTAATGGTGTGCCCCGGAACCGGGCACCGGCGACCGGATCCCGCAGCCTGTTCCACACGTACCGCTGATCGCTCGCCGATCTCACCCAAGCGGCCGCCGCCCACCGGCGCGGCGAGGACCCGGCTCGGACCGTGGGTCAGGAACGGACCCCGAGCCGTGCGAGGATGTCGGCGTCGACGGCTTCGAGTTCGTCGGCGATGGACTTGTGGGCGGTGCGGCGCTGACCGGCCGACATCGTCTCGGCGGTCTGCACCGCGACGTCCAGATTGTCGAGGCGCTTGGTCATCGCCGCGACGAAATCCGTGGAGTCGGAGCTGGTGTCCTGCGCGACGACCTTCTCCAGTGCCGTACGGGTGGTCGCGATCCGCGCGGACAGGGTCGCTCCGTGACCGCTGAACTGGCGCAACACCTCCGGTGAGACCCCCGCGCGGTTCGCCTGCAGTGTGGAGAGCTGTTCGCGTCCGGCGACCGCGGCCCGGTAGACGACGGGTGCGGCGATCGGTGCCACGAGCCGGGCGACGGTGAGGTAGCGCTTCACGCTGCCCGGGCTGAGAGCCTTCGCGTCGGCCGCGGCCTGCGCCTCGACGGCGAACTTCTTCGCCTCGGCCTTGCTCACCTTCGTCTGGGACTTGGCGAGCTGCTTGGCGGTCTTGCGCTCGGCCTTCATCTCCTTCTGGAAGTACTTGTGCTCGTTCTTGCGCCGGGCCTTTTGTTCCTTGCGCCGCGACTTGGCGTCGAACTTGGCCTCCAGCTTGGCTTTCGCCTTGAGAGCCTTGGCCTCTGCCTTGCGCTGAGCACGAGTCGTACCGTCGGAGGAGAACAATCCCATCGAATGCCCTTTCGCTGCTGCCGAGAAGACCGCAGTCGACCCCCGGCCTGCTCTCGTTCCGCTCCCGGCGCCGGTGTCGACCGGCTCGCTCGATCGCGTCCGGCGCCGCACTTCGTGGCCCCGCTCGCTTCGCTCCCGACGTCAGGCGCGCGTGATAACAAGTACAAGCATGACATGTGGTTGTATCCGACCACGTGTCCGTCCGTTCGAGCCCGGAAAGGGATGGCGTGGTCCCTGTCGTGTTGTCGCCGCGCGACCTCGCCGGTTGCGAGCACCGGGTCGCCCTCGATTTCGCGCACGACAGACGTCCCGCCGACGAACCCGATCCGCCTGGCGTGCAGCGCCGCAAGGAGGCCGCGGCCGACCATCGGGCGGCGATCCGCGAGCTGCTCCGGGGGGTACACAGCGATCAGCCGGGCGCGTTCGTGGTCGTCGACGCCGATGCGAGCACCGCTGAGCGCGTCGCGGCCACGCTGCGTGCCTGCGACGCCGGGGCGTCGTGGATCTGGAACGCGACCCTGCCGACCGACCGGGAGCACGGGCGCCGTGGCCATTCCGAACTGCTGGTGCGGGTCGGGGACGGTTACACACCCGTCATCGTCGTCAACCACCGGGTCAGCCAGCCGGCGAAATCGACGCCGGAACCGGACGGGCGCGCGCCCAGCCTGGTGACCAGTCCGTTCTGGATGTGGGCACCGAGCCCCGACCCATATCGGACCGGCCGGCCGAACCGACGGGACAACCTCCGGCTGGCTCATCTCACCGCCATGCTCGTGGAGATCGGCAGGGCGTCGTCGACCGACACGACAGAGTTGCGCGGCGGCGTGATCGGCGTGGACGCGGACTGCATCGTCGTCCTGGACACCGGGGCGATGCTCGAGGACTACTCGGCGATCCTCGAGCATCGGCTCGCGGTCGCGGGTGGGCAGGTCCCCACCGAGCCCCGCCGGATCAGCGAATGCCGTTCGTGCCCGTGGTGGGTGCGCTGCGGACCGGAGCTCGAGGAGAAGCGCGACGTCAGTCTCGTGGCGAGCGGCAACCAGGGTTCGGTCCTGATCGATGCCGGGATCACGACGATCGACGAACTGGCCGCACAGCGCGGGGCCCCACCGGAGGGCTGGCCGGGAGGCGTCCGGTTCGGCGACGCGATCATCAACGCGATCGCCTGGCTCACCGGCACCGAGCTCGTCCGGCGCGTCGACTCGCCGCGGGTCCACCGCGCCGACATCGAGATCGACGTCGACATGGAGAGCTACGGCGAGCACGGGGCGTATCTGTGGGGGACACTGCGCACCGACACCACCGACTCGTCCGCGCCCGTCGAGTACCGCCCGTTCGTCACCTGGGACCCGCTGCCCACGCGCGACGAAGCGCGGTCGTTCGCCGAGTTCTGGGGATGGCTCATGGCCGAACGCGCCGCCGCCCGCGAGGCCGGGAAGACGTTCGCGGCCTACTGCTACTCCCAGCAGGCGGAGAACCGATGGCTGCTGGGGTCGGCCGACAGCTTCGCCGGCGAGCCGGGCATCCCGGCGCGCGCCGAGGTCCAGGCCTTCATCGCATCGTCGGAATGGGTGGACATCTACGAGGCGGTCGGCGAGAACTTCATCTGCCCGCGGGGCAAGGGCTTGAAACGAGTGGCGCCGGTCGCCGGGTTCTCGTGGCGCGACGACGACGCGAGCGGCGAGGCGTCGATGGAGTGGTACCGGGCGGCTGTCGCGCTCGGGGGCGGGCGCCCCGACGACGGGCAGCGCCGGCGACTTCTCGAATACAACGAAGACGATGTTTGTGCCACAAAAGTGTTGCGCGAGTGGATGACCGACGGCGCGGCCGCGCAGGTGCCGCACGAGCGGGATCTGCTCGACCGGTTCCGGGCGAGCTGACGACCTCAGCCGAACCGCGGGGTCGAACGTCTCGTCGCCGCGTCTCAGGGACGCATCGAGCGCAACGAGTCGAGGAACGACCCGCTGCCGAGCAGGGCGACGGCGCCGAGCAGCAACAGTGCTCCCGGCGCCACGCCGAGGACGAACTTCCGCACCGACGTCAACGTCGAGTCCTCCGGCACACCGGGCGAGGCCTGCGGCGGATCGACCGGCGGACCCGCTGCACCCGCAACCGTCTGCGAGGTGTCGGAGCCGTCGGATTCGACACCGGTGTCGGGCTGTGGAGAACGACGATCGGTGTCCGGCCCGCTGCCGGAGCCGGAGTCCGGAGTCGGCCCGGTCGAACCACCTCCACCAGGCGGGGCGACCGTCGGTACGTCGGTGACGGCCGGACCGGTGTTCGCGGGGACCCCGGCCAGGTCGGACCCGCTCACATCGCCATCGGACGCCGAGGGAGCGTCCTCCTCCCGGCGGATGCCGCGGGACGGGTCGTCACCGTCGCCATCGCGCCCGGACGTGGTTTCGCGCCCGGACGTCGACGGATCCGGATCGCCGGTACTGGTCGTGGTCGTGGTCGTGGTCTCGCTCGTCGTGTCCGACGTCCCTGGCATGGGCGACGATCCACAACCGCAGCCCGTGGGATGGGACGGTGCGGAGGACTCGTCCGTGGTTTCGGGATCGGTGGTCTCGGGGTCCGTGGTTTCGGGTTCGGTCGTCTCGGGGTCATCGGTCGCCGAGCCCGCGGGTGTGTCGGTGTCGGTGTCGTCGACCTCGTCCGTGTCATCGGGATCGCTGTCGGAGTCGGAGTGGGCGTCACCGGCCCAGTCCGCGCCTGGCGCATCGGGGCCGGGTGGGGCTGTCGAGGCCACCCCGGGCGCGACGACGATGAAGAGAATCGCGGCGAGAGCGATCAGAAGGACGGCGAGACCACGCGGCTTGGCACGGGCGCCGCGGGGGGTCGGGAGACGGTGGCTCATCGTTCGTCAGGCGTACAGTCGAGGGGGTGAAACATCGTCGCTGACACCATGCGGCGGATCGACGCGCACCGCGGGCCGAACCCGAATGTTCATCTGACGGATCCGCGTCGGCAACCCATGACCCCCATGAATGTGAAGAACGCCACACTATCGATCGTTACACCATCTTTACAGGTGATACGCGCAGAGCGCGGCGGTCCGGTACTTTCTGATCGTACCGATCGTTGCAACGGCCGTGTACAGCGGGCTTTAATGCTTGCAAATTCAAATTTTGCGTTTCGGAGAAGATTGTCATGACTTCAGGAGGGGCGGAGAAGCCTATGGGCGACACCGGACGCACCGACTCCGATCGTTCGAGGACGACGGACGCGGATGCTCTCGACCCCGGGCTGTTCGCCCGGCGGCTCGAGGAACTGTTCCGGACGGTTCCTGGTCCGAACGGTAGGGCGTACAGCGCGAAGGCGATCGCGGCGCGATCGACCGAGCGGGGGTTCCGACTCGGCGAGTCGTATCTGAGCCAACTGCGATCGGGGAAGGCCAAGTCTCCCTCGTTCCGCACGGTGGAGGGCATCGCGGCCGCTTTCGGGGTCGACGTGCACTACTTTCTCGAGGATCGGGCCGCGCAGCGTACCCGCGACGAGATCGATCTGATGCGGTTGCAGGCCGACACGAACGTCCAGCTGGCGGCCTTCCGCCTGGCCGGGTTGTCGAGTGATTCGGTCACGGTGGTGAACGAGCTGATCAAGGTGCTGCGCGAGCAGCAGGGTCTGCCCAAGGATCCGCCGGACGTGATCGCGGCCGGTCTGAGCGACACCAAGCCGTCGGCCGATTCGCGGCTTCGCGTCGTCGGAGACCACAGCGACGACTGACCGCCGGTGAGGCGTTCGCGGAGCCATTCGTTCCGGACCGAGGGGTGTCGGCCCGGACAGGCCAGCGAAGTCGATCGCCGCGGGTGGATTCCGGCGTGGTGCGCGCTCGTGATTCGATGAGCTCATGCGTCGATCCGAGCGCGCATTGCGCGCGTTGTGCCGCGCCGAGCTGAAGGGGCTCGATCTCGATCTGCCCCTCGACGTGGCTCAACTCTGCGAACGGTACGGTGACCGTCGCGGTCGGCCCATCCGGTTGATCGAGCATGCCTTGCCCGCGGGGGTTCCCAACGGCATCTGGCTGGCCGCGACCGACGCGGACTACTTCTTCCACCAGGCCCACACCTCACGCTTGCACCGCAACCAGATCGTCGTCCACGAGTTCGGCCATCTGATCGCCGGCCACCAGATCCTCGGTGAGGCCTCGGCGGCGGGGATCGCCGCCCTGACGCAGGACGAGTCGGCAGCCGCGCTCCGGCGCACGTGCTACTCCGACGACGCCGAGTGGGAGGCCGAGATGCTCGCCTCGTTGATTCTCGGCTGGGCCGAGGACGCCGGCACCGGCGTCGGGAGCACCGCGTCGCACGGCGAACTGCGTGGACTCCAGAAACTGTTGGGGGGTCATCGCGGATGGCTGTGACACGCCGGTCGGTTGTGGCACCGGGAAGAATGTGAGTCCCTGTTGGGCGTGATCACTGTCGCGGGCGGGGGCCCGACGGTCAATCTGCTGGCCTCCGGGGTGGACGTCGGGATCGGCGCGGTCAACGCCGTCGCCGCGGGCGTCTTCGCCCTCGCGTTCTGTTGGCGCCTCGATCAGATCCGCCGTGCGGGATGGGGGTTGCAGCCGCTGGCGATGATGATCGCCGTGGCGGCGCTGACCCTCGCATTCGTCGTCGTCGACGACTCGGTCGCAGACGTGCTCAACGAGGTCGGTTTCACCGGCCTGTCGAGGGTGGCGTTCTACGCGCTCCTCGCGATCGGGGTCGCGGCGCTCGTGGTGGTGTTCTTCTTCCCCGGGAAGGTCACGCGCGAACGCCGGGCCGAATGGGAGGCATTGCCCCTCGTCGTGGCACTCGTCGGGCTGCAGGTGACCATGCTGGTCATCCCGGTCGAGATCCGGACCGCGACCATCGACGAATGGACCGTCCAGAACTGGGGTTTCGCGCTGTTCATGCTGATCGCCAGCGGTTACCTCGCCTACGGCTTCGTCGCCTGCGTCAACAGCGTCCGCAAGTTCTATGCGACGGCGGACGGCTATCTCCGTGTGTCCCTTGGCCTTCTGATGACGGGTCTGACGTGTCTCGCGGTCGGCGCGGTCTGTCAGATCGTGTTCGTGATCGTGTCCGCGACGAACGTCGTCCGGTCGCCGTGGCTTCTGACGACGAATCGGGCCGTCGCCATCGTCGGCGTCGTCACGTTCCTGATGGGGATCAGCTATCCGATGGTCTACGCGCGGGTTCAGTCGGTCGCGGCCAACCGGCGTCGTCGACGCCTCGACGCCGAACTCGTGCCCCTGTGGCGACTGGTGACCGACGCGGTCCCCGGAGTGGTGCTACCGGATGCCGGCCGGCTGACACCGACCACCCGATTGCATCGGCGCGTCGTCGAGACCCGAGACGCGTTGACGCAGTTGAGTCCTCGGGTCCCGGCGGTGTTCGGGTATGCCGAACCCGAGGTGCAGGCGAGGCTGTTGCGGGCCGCCGTGGCCGGACACGATCCGCGAGAGGGTGACGGCGGTGCCGTCCGAGACCTGGCGCCGGCCGATGGCGAGGGTCTCGAAGCTGATGCCGTGCCGTTGATCAGACTGGCCCGGGCGCTCGACGCCGTACAGTTGGTCGAGGAGCCGGCCGACCGGTGATGCGCCGGCCGGCCCTCGAACAGGCGAAGTCGCCTCAGGTGAACAAGGCGAGTCGGTCGGACTAGCGCGGCGCCATCCGGATCGCGCCGTCCATGCGGATGGTCTCTCCGTTGAGGTAGTTGTGCGCGACGATGAACTCCGCCAATTGCGCGTACTCGTCGGGCTCGCCGAGACGTTGCGGAAACGGGATGCCCTCGGCGAGGGTCTTCTGGAACTCGGGGGTGACACCAGCCAGCATCGGCGTGCTGATGGTGCCGGGGGCGATGGTGCACACGCGCACGCCGACGCGTGCGAGGTCGCGGGCTGCCGAGATGGTCATCGCGTGCACACCACCCTTCGACGCCGCGTAGGCGATCTGACCGATCTGGCCTTCGAACGCGGCCACCGATGCGGTGTTGATGATGACGCCGCGCTGACCGTCACCGTCGATGGTGGACTCTTCCTGCATGCGGTTGGCGGCCAGTCGCATGACGTTGAAGGTGCCGACCAGGTTGATGTCGATGACCTTGCGGAAGAGGTCGAGCTCGTGCGGGCCCTTCTTGCCGAGTATCCGTGCGGCCCAGCCGACGCCGGCGCAGTTGACCGCGACACGCAGCGGTGCCCCGGACTCGGCGATGGTGTCGATGACGGCCTGGACCTGGGTCTCGTCGGTGACGTCGGCCGCGACCAGCGTGACTCCTTCGGTGGGCGCGGCCTTGTCGATCGAGGCCTGCAGGTCGAGGCCGAAGACCTGGGCGCCGGCTGCGGCGAAACGCCGTGCGGTGGCCGCACCGAGGCCGGAGGCCCCGCCGGTGACCAGTACGGAAGCGCCTGAAACGTCCATGTGTGAGGTGATCCTTTCGCGGTACCCGACCCGTTCTCCTGCCGGCCGCGCCGCCGTCGTCGGCGACGCCGCTCCGGCTCGTGCTGCAGTTTCACGATAGTCAGACGGCTCGCACCAACCGCGAAAGACCCCCTGAATTACCGAACGAGCGCTCGGACGCTCTCGTCGGAACGGAGGCGGTTCTCCCGGCGGATCAGCACGATGCCGATCCCGGTGATGATCACGACTGCACTGAGCGTGCCGGCGATCACGGGCACCGACGCACCGATCAGACCGTCGGTGATGAGCCAGGCCGCGAACGCGAAGAAGAGAACTGCCGCGCCGATCGCGATGACGCGCTCGGGGAGGTGGCGGCCGAGCAGGACACCCACACCGATGGCGAGAGCGTCGGCGGCGACCATGCCGAGCGTGGACCCGATCCAGACCCCGAGCCAGTCGTTGTCGGTGGCCAACGTGATGGTCGCGAGCATGGTCTTGTCGCCCAGTTCGGCGAGGAAGAACGCCGACATGACGGCGAAGAACACCGAGGCGCCGACGCGGGTCGCCCGACTGGACTCCTCGTCGTCGAGCCGGTCTCCGCGCAGCGTCCAGAGGCCGAAGACGAGCATCGCCAGGCCGGCGAGGATCGTCAGGAGCGTGGTGGGTATCGACAGACCGAGGAAGTGGCCGAAGAACACCGAGACCGCGTGCACCGCGGTGGTGGCCACAGTGATCGCGAGGAGGATGACCCACCAGCGGTAGCGCAGGGCGTAGGTCATCGCCATCAGCTGTGACTTGTCACCGAGTTCGGCCACGAAGATCACGCCGAAGCTGAGGAGCAGGGCGGCAATCACGGACGCCAGGTTAGTCAGCGCTAACTCGGGGACGCAACTCGTCGAAGACCCGTATTTCCGCAGGTAGGGCCATCAAAAACAGATGTTCGGGGACCCGTATCCACGGGGTCGGTGACCCGTCGTGCGGCCTTCGGGCGGCCGCCCCGCCCTACGCTGCGAGAAGCATGGCCAGCACGGCGGTGTCGGGGTCGGCGTTGGGGTCGATACCCACCTGATTGCGGAGGTTGACCACCGTGCCGTCGGCCTCCGCCTCGGCCCATCCCGCCCGGTGTTCGAGCCCGAGTTCGGGGAGTCCGGGCAGCAGCACGCAGCCGGAGGCGACCTGCGAACACTCGGGCAGGGACGGGCGCGTCTGCGACGGGGGATGCAGCATGACCAGCGCCGGCGGATTGTTCAGGAAGCGGCCCGCCTCGACGAAGCTGTCGTCGACGACATTGCCGATCGCGACCATCATCCCGACGGTGTCCGCCTCACCCTGCTCCGGACGCTGCTCGACCACGCCGAAGATCGTCGTCGTGGGCAGGAAACCCGGCCGGCAGGCGATCCGGACCGAGGCCACAAGCGTCTGCGTCCACTCGAGCGTCGACTCCGGCCAGCGGCCCGAGATGAGAATGCCGTTCAGCGTGCCCTCGTGCTGGAACGGTGTGAGGCCGATCGGAATCGATTGCATCATGTCCTCCTCCGACCCGGGCACGACCTCGGGTGATCCACGGACTGGGGACCGACGGCCGACCCTGGTGAGAAGACCATCCACCGGTGGCGAGGCGCCGACAACTCGAATCACCGTGTTGTGATGGATCTTTAACATGCGAACGAACGACAGCGGCGGTCGCGGAGCACTGTCCCCGCCGGTGGGGGCGACGGCACCAGGCACACTGGACCGGTGAAGAACTCGCCCCCGCTGCGACCCATGGAGTTCGCGTCCGTCGCGATCTTCGGCGGACTGACCGTCGCGGCGGTGGTCATCGCGTCGGTCATCCCGCTGGCCCAGGCCGCCGGACTGCTCGCCCCGGTGCCGCTCGCACTCATCGCGGCGCGTACGCGGCCGCGGGCCCTGGTCACCGCCACGGTCGCCACCACCGCGGTGGCGTTCGCGATGGCGGGCACCGGCGCGATGGCAACCGTCCTCGGATCCGCGCTGGTCGGCGGCCTGGTCGGCGACATCAAGCGCCGGGGCCGGGGGATCGGTGTGCTCGGGGTCGCCACGCTGGTCGCCTCGCCGGTGCTCGGTGGGATCTCCGTGCTGATCCTCCTGATCCTGGTGCCGCTACGTGAACTGACGATCGAGGCGATGACCAACTCCATCCACGGCGTCGCGAAGTGGCTGCACGGATGGGGCCCGACCGGCGGCGTCGCCGATGGGCTCGACGCCATGAGCCGGAGCATCGCCGACGACTGGTGGGTGTGGGTCTGGGTGTCGGGAACCCTCGGCACCGCGATCTCGCTGCTCGTCGCGTGGTGGATCCTCGGTTCCGTGATCAGCAGGCTGCGGGACGTGCCGAGCGAGGACACGCTCGACGCCGTCCCGTCGGGGTTCGCCCCGGCCGCGGTGGTCGCCGCGGCCCACGATCCGGGCATCGCGCCGCTTCCGCTGGTCTTCGAACGCGTCGGGTTCGCGTACGCGCCCGAAGCCCGCCCGGTGCTGCACGACATCGACCTGCGGATCGATCCCGGTGAGTTCGTCGCCGTCGTCGGCGCCAACGGTTCCGGGAAGTCGACGCTGGCGAAGATCCTGGCCGGGCGTGACCCGTCCACCGGCGTGGTCCACCGGCCGGGCCTGCCCGGTCTGGGCGCGCACGGCGGGACCGCGCTCGTCCTGCAACGTCCCGAGATACAGATGCTGGGTTCCCGCGTCGCCGACGACGTCGTCTGGGGTCTGCCGCCCGGCGTCGACGTCGACGTCGAGGCACTGCTCGACGAGGTCGGTCTCGCCGGACTCGGTGACCGGGAGACCACGGACCTGTCCGGCGGTCAGCAGCAGCGGCTGGCGATCGCGGCGGCGCTCGCCCGGGATCCGCAGCTTCTCATCGCCGACGAGGTGACGTCGATGGTCGACCCGGAAGGCCGGGGACAATTGCTGGCGCTGCTCGCGGGCCTCCCGGCACGCCGCGGGATCGCCGTCGTCCTGGTGACGCACCGCGGCAGCGAGGCGGCGGCGGCCGATCGGGTGATCCACCTGGCCGGGGGACGCCTCGTGCCGCACGCGCCCGACTGGATGCCGGGTCCCGACGCTGACCTGGGCGCGCCGAACCCGCGCCCGTCGCCCCCGCCCGCACCGACCTCGCGGATCGGCGGGCCACTCCTCGTGCTCGACCAGGTGGGTTATGCGCACCTGCCGGGCTCACCGTGGGAGGTAGTTGCCCTGCAGGACATCTCGCTGACGGTCTACCGCGGCGAGGGACTCCTCGTCGTCGGCGGCAACGGATCGGGCAAGACGACTCTCGCGTGGATCATGGCCGGCCTGCTCCCGCCCGGGACCGGTACCTGCCGTCTGCTGGACATCCACGAGAAGATCACTCCCGGAGCGGGTTTCGACGCCGGAACGCCGATGACGGAGCGGGTCGGCGCGGTCGGACTCGGATTCCAGCACGCGCGTCTGCAACTGCAGAAGGTCACCGTCGCCGACGAGATCATGGCGGCCGGTGGTGAGAAGGTGGGCACCGCCGAGGTCGCCCGGGTCCTCGAACTCGTCGGGTTGCCGCGCCGGATGGCGGTCACCAAGGTCGACGCGCTGTCGGGCGGACAGATGCGACGCGTCGTGCTGGCCGGTCTCATCGCGCGCCATCCCGACCTGCTGGTCCTGGACGAGCCGCTGGCCGGTCTCGATCCGCCGGCACGCGAGGAGATCGTCGCACTGCTGGCCCGGCTCCGCGCCGACGGGATGACCATCGTGATCATCTCGCACGACTTCGAGTCGTTGGAGTCGGTGTGTACCCGACGGGTCAGGCTGGTCGACGGGCGTCTCCTGCCCGATTCGCATCAGATGATCGACCAGGCACGCGGCTGGGACGGAGGAACCCGATGACGATGCGTACCGTCCCGCTGCGGCAGGTGCCCGGCGACTCGTTCGTGCACCGGCTGTGGGCGGGGACCAAACTCGTGATCGTGCTGATCCTCGGGATCATGACCTGGGTGCTGCCGTCGTGGCCGGCGCTGGGCATGGTCGCCGCGGTGGTGGTGATCACCGCCCTCGTAGCGGGAATCCCGTTGGGCGCCATACCTCGTCCGCCGTGGTGGTTCTGGGGTCTGATCGGCATCGGCGTCGCGTTCAACGTGTCGTTCGCCGGCATCCCCGGCGCCCTGGTCTTCCTGCGCGCGATCACCCTGGCACTCGTCCTCGTCGCCAGTTCGATCCTCGTCATCTGGACCACCCCCATGGCCGACGTGGCGCCGGCGCTGGCGCGGCTGATGCGTCCGCTGCGGTGGCTCCGGCTGCCCGTCGACGAGTGGGCGGTCGCGATCGCGTTGTGCCTCAGGGGTCTTCCGCTGCTCATCGAGGAGTTGCGCATGCTGCGTGCGGCGCATCGCCTCCGGCCGACGGCCAAGGGCCGCAGCGACCATCCGTCGGCGGAGATGGGGATCATGGATCTGATCACCGCGGCGATGTCGTCGGCGCTCCGACGCAGCGCCGAGATGTCCGAGGCGATCACCGCCCGCGGCGGCACCGGCCGCCTGACCGCCCATCAGGCCGGCCCCGGGCGCGCAGATGTGTTGGCGCTCATCGTGATCGGCCTGGCCTGCGCGGTCGCCATCACGGTCACGCTCGTTCTCTGAGGGACGCGTCCCCACCGCTCCCTGAGGAGGGTCCGGAGCTTGCGGAGGGCGCGTCACGAAGGGTCTTTGGCGAGACGACTTGCGGACGACCCTTCGTGACGCTCGCAAGCTCGCTCCTCAGGGAGCAGGGGGAGGCTTCGCCCGCACGTGGGGAAGGGGGGGAGGCTTCCCGTGGGGAGCGGGGAGGCTTCCGTGGGGAAGCGGGGGAGGCTTGGCTCGCGCGGGAGCTGAGAGGTTTCGCTCGCTACTCAGGGAGCAGGGGTTTGCTCGCAGCAGAGAACGTGGGCCCCGAACAACAAACAGCGCCGGTCACCTGAAGGTGACCGGCGCTGTTGAGGTTCGGCGAACCGGGATCAGGCCGGGACGACCAGGCCGCTGCCCTGGCTCTTCGCGCGGGCGAGACGCTCGTTGGCGTCGGCCCAGTTCACGACGTTCCACCACGCCTTGACGTAGTCGGGCTTGACGTTCTGGTAGTCGAGGTAGAAGGCGTGCTCCCACATGTCCAGCATGACGACCGGGATGATCGCGGCGGGGATGTTGCCGCTCTGGTCGGTCAGCTGCAGGATGACGAGCTTGCCGCCGATGGTGTCGTAACCCAGGATCGCCCAGCCCGAACCCTGCAGGGTGGTGGCGGCGGCGGTGAAGTGGGCCTTGAACTTGTCGAAGCCACCGAACTGTTCGGTGAGGGCGGCCGCGAGGTCGCCGTCGGGCTCGCCACCGCCGTTGGGCGACAGGTTCTTCCAGAAGATGGAGTGGTTGGTGTGACCGCCCAGGTGGAACGACAGGGTGGCGGAGAGTCCGTAGACCTTGCCGGCGATGCTGTCGTCGTCGCGGGCCGCGGCCAGCTTCTCCAGGGTGTCGTTCGCGCCCTTGACGTAGGTGGCGTGGTGCTTGCTGTGATGGAGCTCCATGATCCTGCCGGAGATGTGCGGTTCCAGTGCCGCGTAGTCGTAATCGAGATCCGGCAAGGTGTATTCAGCCACGATGTTCCTCTCTGAGGTGCTACTCGTTTCCCTGTCCACGCATGGCTCCGACGACTCGGCCGGGCGCCACGCGAATGCTTCCAGCCTTCCCCAGAGCATGGGTGATTGCAACAATCCCGCGCCAAGAAACATCAAGTGCGGTTGAGATGTCAACGACGCGAGAGTGCGTAGGCTGAGAGCTGACCAGGCCGCATCGAGTCGGCTGGGTTCAGATGAGGACGAGCAGGATGAAGACCGCGATGAGCGCGAGAATGGTCAGGGCGCTTGTGCGGCAACTCCTCGCGACGTCGTAGTTGGCGCGTGGGGCGGTCCGACCGAGCCCGGGGGCGCGTCGGAGATCTCCGGTCGCGTGCGTCGCCATCGTCGCCTCTCGTCCCTCGAACGGCTGCACATCCCTGCCGGCGGACGGGCCGCGATGGCGTACTAGTGATCGGTATCACAGTGCCACGGATGTGACCGCCATCATAAACAGACTCGAACGGTCAGCTCAACTCGTCGTCGCCGGGCCGTATCCCACCGCGCGTAGACTTGGCGCATGTCATGGCTCGACCAGCTCTTCGCCGCCGGTTCACGCAAACAGGATCTCGTCGCCGCCGACGCTGCACTGCCCGGCCGCTCGTCCGAGATCACGGTCCCGGGCGAGCACCTCGTTCTCGGAACGCCCATGCGCGGTCGGGCCGAGTCCGACGGCTCCCACGTACACGGCATCGGACGCTTCGACGACGGCCTCGACGCGATCGTCCTGGCCGGTGGCTGCTTCTGGGGGATCGAGGAGATCTTCTGGCAGGTCCCCGGTGTGTACACGACCGCGGTCGGATACGCGGGCGGGTACACGCCGAATCCGACCTATGAGGAGACCTGCACCGCGCGGACCGGTCACACCGAGTCGGCGCTGGTGGTCTTCGATCCGGCCGTCGTCGATCTCGAAGGCCTGCTGAAGGTCTTCTGGGAGTCGCATGACCCGACGCAGGAGATGCGTCAGGGCAACGACATCGGCACCCAGTACCGATCAGCCGTGTACGCCCTGACCGACGCGGACCTTGACCTCGTCCGCAGCACCGCCGCAACCTTCCAGACCGCACTCGACGCTGCGGGCGAGGGTGCGATCGCCACCGAGATCAAGCCGCTGGCGCAGGCGGGCGACGGACGGTTCTACTACGCCGAGGACCACCACCAGCAGTATCTGGCGAAGAACCCGCATGGATACCGCTGCCATGCCGCGACCGGTGTCGCCTACCCCGCCTGACGTCGCGGTGCGCCGCCGTACCCATCGGTCGCAGACCCGACGAGACACGCGGTGACCGAACGGATCTCGCTGCGGCAGTGGAATCGCACCCTGCTGCAGCGCCAGCACCTGCTCACCCGCGTCGCGGAGGACGCCATCGAGGTCCTGGACCGCTGCGTCGGGCTGCAGTCCCAGGACCCGCGGGCGGCATTCTTCGGATTGTGGTCGCGGATCGCGGATTTCGATCCCCTCGAGCTGGACGATCTGCTCACCGACCGCGAGGTCGTGCGCATGACGCTGCTGCGCGCGACGATCTTCCTGATCGACGCCGAGGACGCACGCTGGATTCGTCCACTCGCCGAGCCCACGCTGCGGCGTGGACTCACCGACATCCACGCCCAGCGACTGGTGGACGCCGACCCGACGCAGGTCGTGCGGTCCGCCGCCGAGATTCTGGCGGGTCGCGAACTCGCCGTCGCCGACCTCGGGAGCGAACTGGTTGCCCGCCATCCGGCGGAAGATGCGTCGACCCTGACCGCCATCGCACGGTGCGGGCTGCCACTGGTCCAGGTCCCCCCGCGTGGTTTGTGGCGCGGGCGGGGCGCTCCGACGTACCGCCTGTTCGACGAGTGGGCCGGCCCGGGCGTGCCGGCCGTCGTCGACGACGAAGCCCGTGCCGATCTCGTCCGGATGTATCTGCGCGGGTTCGGCCCGGCCACCGTGAAAGCCATCCAGACGTGGTCCGGGCTCACCCGGTTGCGACCCCTCGTCGAGAAGCTGGAGGCCGACTGGGAGCTCGTCCGGCTCGACGGTCCGAACGGCGAGGTCCTCTACGACCTCGACGGTCTCGCCCTCGCCGACCCGGATGCGCCGGCGCCGGCGCGGCTGATCGCCCCCTTCGACCACGTGATCGGCGCCCAGGCCGACCGAATCCGGGTCGCCGACCCGGAGATGTACCGGCGCACCGTGACTCCCAATGGCCGGTCGCCCGGATTCGTGTTCCTCGACGGATTCCTCGCAGGGACATGGTCTCTCGACGCCGAGGACGTTCCGGCGGTCGAGTACCTGCGTCCGGTGACCGCCGCCGAACGGCGCGAGGTCGACGCCGAGGTCGACCGGCTCCGTGAATTTCTGGTCGATACCTGAAGCTCGGAGCGACGGGGCCCGGCAGATGTCGCACATCGTGGCGCCGAGCGCAACGACACACTACGTCTGCGCACCGGATCGAAGGAGCCCGCGACTCAATCGCCGGTGCGCGGGTTCCGCGAGGTGATGCAGTAGCGGCGACCGACCGGATCCGCCATCGTCGTCCAGTGCGGGAAGTGCTCGATCGCGCGGGCGCCCCAGTCCTCGTGCCGTGCGACCTCGTCGGGGACGGAATTCGTGGCGATGTCGAGGTGCGCTGTCGCCACATCGTTGTCTGACTCATCCTGCTTGCGCTGCAACAGGATCCCTAGGGTCACCGCGGGGTCGCGGCGGAGCGCGACCAGCTCGGGCCGACCCCGGGGCTTCGTCGGCCAGCCGGTGAACCCGGTCCAGAAGTCGACCTCGGCGTCGAACATGCCGGCGGGGATGTCGATGCACAGCTGGTCGATGATGCTGATGGTGTCGCCGGGCCAACGGATGGGCCGCGACCGCTTCGATTCGCCCTCCCACGGCACGAGGCAGAACACGAAACCGGCGGGTGACCGGAGGGTGAGGTGAGTCCCGGCGTCGACGACGAGGGTCGCACCGAGTGCCTGTGCCTCGGCGGTGGCGGCGTGCGGGTCGTCGGTGTGGATGTCGAGGTGGACTCCACCCGGTCCGTCGTCGATCCGCTGGACTCGCAGATGCGGGTCGCCGTAGAAGGGCTCCAGCGAGGCGAACTCGCGGTGCTCACCCCGCGGCGGTGAGACCGTGCTGCCCGAGATCGCGCGCCAGAAGGTCACCTCGCTGCCGAACACCTCCGCGGGGAAGTCGAGGAATGCGCTGAGCCACCGCACCTGCACCCGGCAGATTCTACGGTGCGTCCCACGTCGCGGACTGTCGCGGCGCGTGGGAAAACAGCAGGCGGGTCGCCGTCGTTACACTCGGACAGATGACTGCAGGACCGCTGGGGGCGGTGGGGAAGAAATTCTCGAAGGCGCGGACCGAGCAGGTCGCCGTCGTCCGTCTCGACGGCCCGATCGGGATCGCGGGGATGGGCAAGCACGGCGTCAACACCGAGTCCGTCGAGCCGGTTCTGAAGAAGGCGTTCGCCACGGAGCGGTTGCGGGCCGTCGTGGTCGTCATCAACTCGCCCGGTGGCTCGCCTGCGCAGTCGGAGTACATCGCCGAACGCATCCGCCAGCTGTCGGCGGAGAAGGGCGTGCCGGTCCTCGCGTTCTGTGAGGACGTCGCGGCCTCCGGTGGCTACTGGATCGCCTGCGCGGCCGACGAGATCTTCGCCGCCCACACCTCCATCGTCGGCTCGATCGGGGTCGTGTCGTCGGGCTTCGGTTTCTCGGCCGTGCTCGACCGCTTCGGTGTACAGCGCAGGCTGTACACGACCGGCGAGAACAAGGCGCGACTCGACACCTTCTCGCCCGAACAGCCCGAGGACGTCGAATGGCTGAAGGAATTGCAGGGCCAGCTGCACGAGGCGTTCATCGCGTGGGTCCGGCAGCGCCGCGGTAAAAAGCTGACCGCTTCCGACGCGGAACTCTTCAACGGCGACGTGTGGATCGGTCACCGCGCCGCGGAACTCGGGGTCGTCGACGGGATCGGCGTGATGCGCTCGGTCGTCGCCGAGCGGTACCCCGACGCGGAGATCACCGTCGTGGAGACGCCGAAGCCGCTGCTCATGAGACTCGTGGGAAGCCAGACATCGGTTGCCGGATTTGCGGAGAGCGTGACGACCGGCGTTCTGGCAGCATTCGACCGCGCCCCGTCGTTGCGGCTGTCGCTGCTCCACCGGGACTGAAAGGCCCGATCACAGCCCGTTCACATGGTTTTGCTTGTGAATTGTCCCCACGTTATCCACAGGTGCTGTTCATCGAAGGAAGAGTTCACGACGTTCCGGCGTGTGCACTTTCGTGAATTTCCTACGCGCACATTCGGCTAAACGAGTGATCGCGGTCACAAGTCGCGGGCCGGTGGCCAGCGTTTTTCCACAATTCCACAGTCTCATCCCCAAGTAGACGGTCAGTGCGCGAACGAGGGACAAATGTCCAGGACGTACATGTGGATAAATTTATGTAGGCTTACATAGCGCCTTGCTTCACACCCGTCTCGGTGATGACAGCGGGGCGCGCGGGCAGTGGTCCGGTCGAGCTGCCGCCGCGCCCGGCCGTCTCTGTGCCACCATGGAAAACGTGAGCATGGGCGACATCACTCAGGTGCCGGTGACCGACCTTCCGGATGACTTCACCGGGCAGACCGACGCGGTGATGCTCGACGTCCGTGAGGACGACGAATGGGCGTCCGGTCACATCCGGGGCGCCGTGCACATCCCGCTGGCCGAGGTGCCCGGCCGCCTTGCCGAACTCGACCCCGATCACGATCTGTACGTGGTCTGCCATTCCAGCGGCCGATCGATGCGCGTGCTGCAGTACCTCGCGCAGGTCGGTTACGACGGGATCTGCGTCCGCGGCGGCATGCTCGCCTGGCAGGAACACGGCAAGCCCGTCGAGATCGGTGATCCACGACCCGAGGGCGACGCCGGCCGATGATCGACCTGTGCCCGCGGTGTCGAATCCAGGCACCGCACCGTCCCGGCCGTGAACACTGCCCCCGATGCGGCGGACCGCTGAGCGTCGTCGAGGATGCCGCGCGGGCGCTGGCCGCCCGGCAGACGCCGGCACGATCGCCGGCGCCCGGCGCGGTGCGCCCGCCGCACGTCCCGTCTCGTCCCGGCCCGGCCCCGGTGTCCGCCGGACGTCTCTACCGCAGTCGCAACGTCCGGTGGGTGGCCCGCCGCCCACCCGAGGCGATTCCTGTCCGCCGCGGCCCCTCGGGCCGACGTGGCCCCCGACTGATTCCCCGGTACGTCTACATACCCACCTGGGGTCTGCATGACGAACCGGCGGAGGTCGACACCGCGCACCAGAAACTCGAGAGTTCGCGTGTCCGACTGCAGTTCGCCCTGAACGTGGCGGGCTCTGCGCTGGCCGCGTCCGCACTGGTCCATCTCGTGCGCTACCTCCTGCTGGTCGTCAACCGTGACCGTCCGCTGCCCGAATTCCTCATCGTCGCGTCCGACTGGCTGACCGTCTTCGTCGGTGTGGTCGCATTCCTCGGATTCGTCCTGGCGACGCTGGCTTTCATGCGCTGGGTCCTGGAGTTGCGCGCGGACACCTACGCCGCGGCCGGTCTCGTCGACCCGCGCCGGCCCGGTTGGGTCGCCGCGCTCGCCGGCCTGCCGCTGGTCAACCTCATCGGTGCGCCGCTGGTGGTGCAGGAGGTCGCTGTGCATCGGGTCGGCCAGGACCCCGCGCTCGATGCCGACCTCGTCGGCCGACGACTCCGCAAGTTGTGGGTCGCCTGGGTGGTGGTGAATGCGGCGGCCGGGGCGGCGATCATCGCCCGGCTCGTCGCGTGGCGCTCGGACTCGCTGCAGACCGGGGCGAACGCGATGGTGATGGTCATCGTCAGCGCGGCGGTCTCGGCTGCCTTCGCCTTCTGGATGGCACGCCGGGTGCGGACACTGTTCGACGCCGCCGCGGCGGCCCCGGTCCCGACGAGACGGTGGGTGGCGGTCGGATGAACTCAGGGGTGAACGTGGGCGCGGCCGAGAAGGTCTCCCGATCGGGCAAGCCGGCGGTGGTGGCGCACCGCGGGGCGTCGGGCGACTGTCCGGAACACACCCTGGCCGCCTACGAGCTGGCTCTCGCACAGGGTGCGGACGGCCTCGAGTGCGATGTCCGGTTGACCGCCGACCACGAACTCGTGTGCGTGCACGACCGGACCGTCGACCGGACGTCCGACGGCTCGGGGATCGTCAGCGAGATGACGCTCGCCGAACTGCGCGAGCTTGACTTCGGGAGCTGGCATGCCGCTGGTGGACCCGCGTCGATCCTGACGCTGCGGGAGCTGCTCACGCTGACCCTGGACTGGCGCCGACCCGTCCGCCTGTTCATCGAGACCAAGCATCCGGTGCGGTTCGGCAGTCTCGTCGAGCAGAAGCTCCTCGAGATGCTGCACGAGTTCGGGGTGGCGACGCCGCCGTCGGCCGATCACAGCCGCGCCGTGGTCATCTCGTTCTCGTCGGCCGGGGTCTGGCGGATCCGGCGCCACGCCCCGATGCTGCCGACGATCCTGCTCGGTGACACCGCCCGGGTCCTGGGCGGGGGCGCCGCGACCGCGGTCGGGGCGACCGGCATCGGACCGTCGGTGATGACCCTGCGGCAGTACCCGGACCTGGTCGATCGCGCCGCCGCCGCCGGTCGGGTCACCTACTGCTGGACCGTCGACGAGCAGGTCGACGTCCAGCTATGTGCCGATCTCGGTGTGCGGTGGCTGGCCACCAACCACCCGGCGAAGGTGCGCGACTGGCTGGTCACCGTCGACTGAGCCGCCGCCCGCACGACCTGTCGGGTGCCGCGGGCCGACGTGAGAGAGTGGACCGATGGGCAAGAAGAGCAAACGGGGTAGTGGACCACGTCCGGGAAGCAATCGCGCCGAGCGCGTCGCAGCACGTAAGGCACGCCAGGCCGCAGCTCTGGCGCCGCCGCCCCGGCCCTTCGCCGGGTTCGCGTCCGAATGCGATTTCGTCGCGCTGCGGACCTTCGTCGCGTCGGCGACTGCGCGGTTGGAACTCACCGAGCCGGCCGGTTCCCGCAACGACGTCTCGATCGTGACGATCCTGCCGGGCGCGGTGCCTGCTCTCGCGCGCGACCTCGACGGTGCGACAGAGGGTTTCGTGGGTCTGCAGACCGACCCCGATCGATCGGCGCTGACCGTCGAACTCGCCGCGGCCATCGCGTGGGCCGCTCACGCCGACGCCGGCAGTGAGTTCGACCTCGAAGCTGCCGACGAGGCCCCCAGCCTCGACGAGGTCGTGAAGACCGACGCCACCCTGGACATCACGGTGCACCAGGACTTCGGCTGGTGGTTCGTGGAGGGCACCGAGGTCCCGGCGGAGATCACGGCCATGTTCGAGCGCGCCAACGACTCGGTGCTGCCGACCGCGCGGCTCGTGGTCGACAGCGGCGCCGGTGCGCCCTGGTGGGTCGATGCGGGCGAACGTGCGCACCTGCGCTGGATTCGACCCGAGCCGGAGGACGACCTGATGTCGGCGATGGCCCGGCTCCACGCGGCCGGTCATCTGACGATGGGTGAGGGCTCGCGGTTCGCCGGATCGTTCCGCACCCACGGGTTGCTCGTCCCGGTCTTCGACCTCGACAACGAGATGCACCACGAAGAGTGGTACGCGGGTCTCAACGAGCTCGATCGCCGCCTCGGCGAAGCACTCGCGGACACCTCGCCGCTGACGATCGAACAGCGCAGCTCCCGCAACGGCATTCGCGGTCGCCAGGTCACGCTGCGCTGACCGGCGTGGTCCGTAACCGCGCTGTTTCTGCTCCCTGAGAGCCTTCTTCTGCTCCCTGAGGTGCGAGCGAAGCGAGAGGGTCCTATAGCTTGTCAAGTGCTCCGAGGTCAGTGGTGAGGTCGCGGAACACTTCGCGGGCGATGTAGCGCTTGAGGCAGCGGAGGATGTCTTTCTTCGTTTTGTGTTCGGCGGAACGTCGCTCGACGTAGGCGCGGGTGGGGGCGTGGGATTTCATGCGTCCGACCGCGATCATGTGCAGAGCACTGTTGGCTTGCCGGTCCCCGCCCCGGTTGAGTCGGTGACGGCTGGTTTTGCCTGAGGATGCCGGTAACGGGGCGGCGCCGACGAGTTTGGCGAACCGTGCCTCGGTGCCCATCCGCTCGACGTTGTCACCGGCGGTGATCACCAGGCGGGCGGCGGTGATCGGCCCGATCTGCGGGCGCGAGAGCAGGGTGGGTACCAGCTTGCTCAGCAGTCGTGTGAGTTCGCGGGCCAAAGACCGGGCTTGTTGTTGGGCGAGTCGGTGTCGGTCGAGCAGCGACCGCGCAGCGCGCACGAACGCCGCGGCCGGCCCGGACAGATCAGCTTTCTCGGCTGGTACCGGCAAGTCTTTGATGAATGCTGCCCGCTTGGCGATGGTGCGGGCCTGGCGCGCTTGATCGGCGTACTCGGCTGGTGCGGTGGTACACAGGTCACGGATCTGGTTACCGATGCGGGTGGCTTCCTCGACGGCCGAAGCCCTTGCCACGGTGAGCATCCGAATAGATTCGACCGCGCCGCGGGTGTCTTTGGCCACCGCGGTCGCGCGGCCGGTGATGACTGCCATCGCTGCGGCGTAGGCATCGAGTTGATCGGTCTTACCGTGGGCGTAGCGGCGCGGCAGATCGGGGGTGTTGACCTCGATCACTCGCACCCCTTCGGCGGTGAGCATCCGGGTCAACCCGGCCCCGTAGGAGGCGCTCGATTCCACTGCGGCATCCTCGACGCGGCCGAAGCCACACGCCCACTGCCACAACTGGGTGTAGCCGGCGGTGGTGGTCGGGAACTCGCGATCGGCCAGCGGGCGGCCGTCGGTGGCGACGATCGCGGCGTGGTGGGTCTGTTGATGGGTGTCGACTCCGAGTACGACCACTTGCGTGGTCACTGCTGTCTCAGCCATTCTGGCGGTGTCTCCTTCACTGCGGTGTGGGATGACCTCACCGGGGCGGGTGGACAGGACAGTGAAGAGTCACGGCCTACCAGCCAGACAGGGTCCTAATCAGGTCACACCCGCCCCGGTCCTCACAGGTCACTTGGTGCAGGTGATCGACCGGAGTTCCGGGCCGACACATCTCGCCCATGACAGCACCGTCAGCCACGAAGTAAGTCAGACCCAAACCCGGTCAACCACCCACACCCATTCTCACTGCCACGAAGGGTGTAGCAACGTATCTCGCCAGCCCTTCGTGGCTCGTCGCTTGCGCTCCTCGCACCTCAGGGAGCGAGGGTTATGTCGTTCTCTCGGATCTGGAGCGGGGGTTTCGCGGCTCTTTCGGATTGGGGCGGATGGAACTCCGTCAGATGTTCCCGCCGGCCGCGACCGGTGCGGTGGCGTCGGATGTCTTCTCGCCGTTGAACTCTCGCTCGACGAAGTTCTCCAGGTCGAAGAGGTTCCCGTTGCAGCGTTCGGCGATGGTCTGCAGGGTCGTCATGGTCGCGACCTCCTCGACCTGTTCCTTGAGGAACCACTGCACGAACTGCTCGCCTAGGTAGTCGCCGGTGTCGCGGGCCGACTTCGCCAGGTCGACGACCTGCTGGGTCACCGTCTTCTCCTGTGCGAGAGCGAGATCGATGGGCGCACGGTAGTCCTCGAACCGGTTGTTCGGTGCCGGGATGCCGGGGATCTCGACCTCCATGTCGCGGTCGAGGAAGTACTGCACGATCATCATCGCGTGATTGCGCTCTTCGACGGCCTGGCGGTAGAAGAGCTTTGCCAGCTGGGGCATGTCGTGGTTGTCGAAATAGGTGGCGACCGCGATGTACTGCTGCGAGGCGTAGAACTCGTTGCTGATCTGGTCGTGCAGCAGCTGATGGAACTTCGTGTGTTCGGACATGCGGCCCATCGTAGAACCGAAAAATGGCTCTCACCAGCAAGTTCAGGCTAAGTAAGGCAAGTCTGGCCTGCGTTTGGCGACCCTTTCACGACGGCCCGCCGGCGTCGACGAGAAGCTCGTCGGGGACGGGCTGACCTGCGCGGAGGTAGCCGAAGAACTCCTCGGTCTGCTCGGTGACGGGCAGCGCCAGTCCTTCGTCGGTGAAGGTGCTCTCGCCGGCCGGGGTCGTCGTCGTGATGGGGTCGCGCAGCGCGAACATGAGGGACGCGAGGTTCCAGATGTGATCTCGCTCATCGACGGTGAGCGCGTCGATGGCGCCGCCGACAAATCCGAAGAGTCGGAACGGGTTGAGCAGGACCGACGGACTGGTCGCCCGAGACACGAGTGCGGCGAGGAACTTCCGTTGATTGACCACTCGCGCGAGGTCGGCGCGCGGGAATGCGCGCGTCCGGACCAGCCCGAGAGCCTGCCTGCCGTCGAGGCGGTGACAGCCTTTCGCCAGGCGCAGACCGGCTTTGGGGTCGTTGAGCGGTTGGTCGATACACATGTCGACGCCGCCGACCGAGTCGACGAGGGTGTCGAATCCGCCGAAGCCGATCTCGGCGTAGTGGTCGATGCGGATGCCGGTCAGGTTCTCGACGGTCTGCACGAGCAGCGCCGGACCGCCGATGCTGAACGAGGCGTTGATCTTCAGGCTGCCGTGACCCGGCACCTCCACGTACAGGTCGCGCGGGATGCTCACCACGATCGCCTTGCCGCCGCCGGGTGGGTTGTGGACGAGCATGATCGTGTCGGTGCGGGAGCCGTCGGCGTCACCCGTGGCCAGCGCCCGGCGTTGTTCCTCGGTGAGATCGGATCGCGAGTCGGTGCCGACGATGAGCCAGTTGGTGCCGGGGGTGTCCGACGGGCGTCCGGCGTAGGCCGGCAGGGCGTCGATCCGGTCCAGTCTCGTGTCGTAGTAGAACAGCAGTCCCACACTGCCGAGGACGACGACGAGCAGCAGGATCATCAGGATCTTGCCCACCCGGACCGCGCGGCGCCCCGTGCGCCGGGGCCGGGGAGGACCGGCCGGCCGCGGGGGCGCGGGCGGACGTCCGACGGCCCGGTCGCGGTCGCGACGGTCGCCACGCGGCGGATGAGGTCCACGAGACCGATCGTCGGGGATCGGCTCCGGCTTCTGGGTGGGCGCATACCCGCCGGGAGCGGGCCGCGCCGACGGTGGCGGCCGATCGGCCGGGGACGGGTGCGGGGGCCGGCCGGTGGGACCGGGGCCCGGCGCCCGGCGCGGGTCGGGACCGCGTGCAGGGATCCGCGGCATGGCCTGCGGATGAGCGGACGGACCGACGGCACCGGGAGGCGGGCGGTGGCCTTGTCCGGGTGGCGGCCCCGGGCGCGGAGACGGGCCCGCTGGCCGCCCGGGCGGCATCGGCGGTCCGGGGCGACCTCGCCGGAGGATCGGCGGGTCCTGCTCGTTCATCCCAACCAATGTACGCATGGGCGGTGGCCACGGATGTCGGTCGGTTGGTTGCCGACGTGGGGTCGAACCGCCCACATAAGGTCTCGTTCCGGACCGAACGGGGTACAGGACACGCCATGACCGACAAACACGTCGCCGACGCGTCGCAGGACTCCGGGAACGATGACGCCCGGACCGACGGCGGGCACACCCCGCTGAATCGCGCCATCACCGGCAAACTCCTGTTCCTGTTCATCCTGGGCGACGTCCTCGGTGCGGGCATCTATGCCCTCGTCGGGGAGGTCGCCGGTGAGGTCGGGGGAGCGATCTGGGTGCCGTTGGCGCTCGCCCTCGCGCTGGCGATGCTGACCGCGGCGTCGTATGCGGAGCTCGTCACCAAGTACCCGCGGGCCGGCGGCGCGGCGGTGTTCGCGCGGCACGCCTACCGCCATCCGCTCATCTCGTTCCTGGTGGGATTCTGCATGCTGGCGGCCGGAGTGACGAGTGCCGCCGGGCTGGCGCTCGCCTTCGCGGGTGACTACCTGCAGGTCTTTCTCGACGTGCCCACCACCGCGGCGGCGCTGGTGTTCCTGCTCGCCGTCGCGGCGCTGAACGCCCGCGGGATCACCGAGTCCCTGCGGGCCAACGTGGTGATGACGATCGTGGAGGTCTCCGGACTCGTGCTCGTCGTCGTGCTGGCCGGGATCGTGCTGGGTCGCGGTGACGGTGAGCCGCAGCGGGTGCTGGAGTTCACCGACGAGACCACTCCGGCTCTCGCCGTGCTGGGCGCGGCGTTGCTGGCCTACTACTCGTTCGTCGGGTTCGAGACCTCCGCGAACATGGCCGAAGAGGTCCGTGACGTGCGGCGGGTCTACCCGAAGGCGCTGTTCGGTGCGCTGCTCGCCGCCGGCGTCGTATATGTCCTCGTCGGTCTCGCCGTGTCGGTCGTCGCGCCACCCGAGCGCCTGGTGGAGTCGTCGGGCCCGCTGCTCGAGGTCGTCTCGATCGCCGATGTCGGAATACCCGACCAGCTGTTCTCCCTGATCGCGCTGATCGCCGTCGCGAACGGCGCGCTGCTCACGATGATCATGGCGTCGCGCCTGACCTTCGGCATGGCCCGCGACGGGCTGCTGCCGGGTGCGCTGGCGAAGGTGCTGCCCGGTCGTCGGACGCCGTGGACGGCGATCGTGGCCACCACCGCCGTCGCGATGATCCTCTCGGCAACCGGGACCGTCGCGGCACTCGCCGAGACGGTGGTGCTCCTACTGCTGTTCGTGTTCGTCAGCACCAACGTCGCTGTCCTCGTCCTGCGCCGCGACCGCACGGACACCGACCACTTCCGGGCGCCGACGATCCTGCCCGTGCTCGCGGTGATCTCCTGCATTGTCCTGATGACGCAGCAGAGCGCGTCGACCTGGGTGCGCGCGGGCATCCTGATCGTCGTCGGACTCGTGCTCTATCTCCTCGCGCGTGTGACCGGGTCGGGTGGGCGCCGGGTCAACCACGACGACATCGACGACGACCACAGCTCCCGGCGCCTCACCTGACGCGGATGTTGTTCGCGCGGTAGTCGTATCCGTCCTGACTCGCTCGCTCGTACTGGAATTCGACGGTCTGCCCCGGCACCAGGTCCCGGAAACCGGTACCGACGATCTCGCTGTAGAACGCCCACGCCCCGCCCGGGGTGGCATCGGAATCGAGTACGCCCCAACCCTCTTCGTCGTTCCACGACCGAACGGTCCCGGTGGTGTTCGGGCCGAGGGCAGCCGGCGGTGACGTAGGTGTGTCGGTGAGGACGGTCTCCTCGATTATCGTGAGTCCATCCGGTCCGGCGTCACCGACGCTGTGCCACAAGGCAGTTCGGAACACGCCATTGTGCTTCGGATCCGGCCGGGCCACCTCGGTCGGCCAGACCGAGAGCGCCACATATCGGCATCCGCTTTCCGGTGGGACTGCTATCGCATGGTCGAAGTCGACGACGGTCCCCGGACGCAAGCCGGGCAGGGACAGCTCGTCGAGATTCTGAACGGCCAGAACACGGACGACGAAAGTGGTCACGTGGACGGTGCCGGACAACGCCGGTGACTCGATGACACCCCAGCCCTCGTCGTGGTGCCATTCGCGGATCGTCCCGGTTGTCGACATCGGTCCACCGTAGGCGCCGGACCCGTGGCGCGACAGTGAATTACCGTTGGGGTACATCGCGTCCGGGTGGGCCTGAATGCCGCAACGTCAGGGGTGTTGGCGGAGGCATGGGGAATCCGCATGAGCTCGAGCCCGGGGTCCGGACACGACGTCATACGGCTTCTCAACGCTCCGCGAGCGATCCGATCTCGGGGGCGTCCGGGCCGAAGTGGCGGAAGAGTGCGCGGCGTCGGGAACGGGTGCCGGTCCATTCCAGATAGCGCGGACCGGCCGGTGTCCGTGCGATGACCTGGTACGCAACAGTGTTGCGGACCCACGCGAGACCGAACGCCCACGGCACCGCAGGGCGGAGACCGAGGTCGCGCATGCCGCGCACGCCGAGAAAGCCCTGCAGCATGCTCAGCAGGCGGGCGCGGGTGTAGCGCGCGGCGAGGCGGGGGAACAACCGGTAGTGCAAGCGGCTCTGGGCGTCGACGATCGCTGTCGTGAGGGCCGCGCCGGCGTCGGTCACGTCGTGCTGCGCCAGTAAGACCGCATAACTCAGCTGATGCTGGTCGCGTTCGGAGTCGAAGAGCCAGTCGTCGTCGACGCCGATCAGCCAACCGACGTACTTCCAGAGGTGCATGAGGGCGCGGGAGTCGTCACGGCTCACCGGGACGCCGAGGGCGCGGACCCCCATCATCAGTGCGCCGCTGAAGAGGTTCAGCGTCGCGGCGAGGTCGGACTGGTTGATCGGCAGACCCCACTGGTCGATGTTCCAGCGGCCGTTGTGCTCGTACCGCTCGTTGACCAGGGCGTGCATGAGGCGCACATGGACGGTGAGTCGCCAGCCGTCGCCGTCGCGTGCCATCCCGCCCGGTTCGCCGACCGCGATGGCCCAGGTCTGCGTCTCGCCGAGTCGTCGGATGACCGTGTTCCCGGTGAGGCCGCCGGTCGCGACCAGCAGGTCGGCGGGACCGCCGAAGCGGTAGCCGCCGATCAGGGAGAGCTGGAGCAGGACGTCGTTGGCGTTCTGGCCGAACCGCCGATAGACGGCGGCGCCGCGGTCGCAGAGAGCGGGGTCGACCCAGTCCGGTGTCTTCTCGACGAGTGCGAAGAAGTCGCGCAGGGCGTCGGGCGCATCGGAGGGCATGTCGCCGGCGAGGGCCCACTCGAACTGGCGCATCGTGACCCGGCCGTCGGCGTCCCGCGGGAGGCGCATGGCCCGAACCAGCGCCGCGGCGGGTTCGTCCCGTGTGCGCAGCCGACGCCCGAGCTCCGCGAGCTCGTCGTCGCCGGGTTCACGGAGGTGGTTGTAGACCTTGAGCAGTCTGCCGATGCGCCGGCCGCGGGACTCGGCGGCTCGATGGCGTCGCGGGAAAGGGAGGCTCGCCGGCTCGGCGGTCGGGTCGGACGGCGCATCGACGGTCATGAGACGAATCTAGCGAATCATCTCACCCCGTTCAATGGTGGCCGGTAGGGGCGCACGGTCGGAGTGCGCAGTCGACGGGAAAGGCCGCACGGTCGACGATGTCTCGGTTCTCAGCCGACCCAGGACAGATGGTCGCGGAGCAGTCCGTAGCCGACGAAGGCGACCACATCGATGACCGCGTGGGCGATCACGAGGGGCCAGACGCGGCCGGTGACCTGGAAGAAGCGACCGTAGACCACGCCCATGACCAGATTCCCGAGTCCGCCGCCGAAGCCCTGGTACAGGTGATAGCCGCCGCGGAGGATCGCGCTGGCGGCGAGCGACGCGTTGTCGGATACGCCGAGTTGTCGCAACCGGGTGATGAAGTACGCGACCACCACGATCTCCTCGGCGGCGGCGTTGCCGATCGCGATGAGCACCAGAACCGGCCACTCCCACCAGGTGTCGGCCTGGCTGGGCACCAGGCTCGCGTTGAGGCCCAGGGCCCGGGCCACGGCGACGAGTCCCAGGCCGGGCAGACCGATGACGGCGGCGAGGACCAGTCCCGAGGGGATGTCGCGGCGCGGGGTCCACCGACCCAGACCGACACGTGACAGTCCGATCCCGCTGCGCCACAACAGGTATATGCCCAAGGCGGCGATGGCGAACAGTCGGAGGCCGCCCATGATCTGCCGGACGGCGTCGATGAGACCGAGGTCGGAGCGGCTGGGATTGAGTGCGACGGTCGTCTCGCCGATACCGCCGGCGAGCTGCGCCTCGAGCAGTGCGAGTGCCGCGGACAGCGCCGAGAACGCGAATGTGAGGACACCGACGATGACCAGTTCGACGATGATGCCGCGTCGTTCGGTCCGGTCGGTGACGACCGGGATGCCGTGGGGCGACGGTGTGAGGTACTCGCGCAAGACCATGCCGGTCAGCCTAGAATCCCGCGATCCGTGGTGCGGATGCGTGATCCGCGGGCGGCGTTGCTACGGAAGCCGGGTCAGTCGGGCATCGAGTTCAGGAACGGGCAGCCCGCGAGATTCCGCAGCGCGCGGGACAGTTCGAACACGTCGGAGACCGGCCGCGCGAACGGGAGGCGGACGTCGGAGTCGCTGTCGAGTCCCTCGATGCGGAACCGGATGCCGAAGCGATCGAGGCCGAGCGGCCGCACCCGTCCGGTGCGCAGCTCGACGGGAAGCTTGCGGACCAGTTGTCCGACGATGTCGGCGTGGTCACTGTCGAGATGCTCGAGCCAGCTGCCCTCGTGCTCCCAGAAGGGGTCGGGGTCGGCGTCGGCGAGCTCGGTGGCCGACACCGACGTCGCGCCGTCCGAGGACGCGATGACCGCGGTGTCGACCTGCAGACGCATCATCGACGCGCCGTGTCCGATGTCGAGGAGACCGTCGTCGGGGTGTTCGCCCGCGATCTCGATGGCCAGGTCGCGTTCCAGGTCGCGCGGGACCTCGTGCAACGTGCCGTTCAGCCAGATCACCGAACGCACGCGTTCACGCAAGTCGATGGGTGCCCAGTCGGTGACCTCGAGCATGGCGGGCACGCCCTCGGCGCCGTCGACGGTCCGCATCGCGTCGCCGTCGGTGGGGACGAGGACGAAGGCCTGGGACTCGAAGAGGTGCACGACGTCGATCGGGGTGGCGTCCGCGCCCTCGACGGCCAGGATGGCGGAACCGCCGCGACGACAAGCCGTCTGGATCATCTCGGCATCCGTGGGGCGGTCGGTCGTCGTTCTCGTCATGACAGTCTCTCCGGTCGGCGTCGCGGGGCGCGGGTCGTTTGAAAGGTAACCCTAACCTAAATACCCGGAGCGCACGCGTCAATGGTTTCGACGCCCCTGCGTAGAGCCTGGGACACATGCGCGAAAGGGTCTCGGCAGGCCTGTTCCACTAGGCTCGTGTGGTGCCTGTGATCGCCTACTTCGGCCCGCCCGGAACCTTCACCGAGATGGCGCTCGACGCGGTCCTCGCCGAACAACAGTCCGCGGACGGCCTCGACCTGTCGGGCGGGGTCGACCGGGTCGCCGCGTCGAGTCCGGCCGCCACCATCGCCATGATCCGCACCGGAGATGCCGACTACGGCTGTGTGCCGATCGAGAGTTCGCTGGAGGGTTCGGTGCCGGCGACGATGGACGCCTTGGTGCCGCCCGCGGCCGACGCCGCCGACGGTCGGGTGCAGGCCTTCGCCGAGACGGTGCTCGACATCTCGTTCGCGATCGCCGCAGCCACCCCGATGTCCGCGGCCGATGTCCGCACGATCGCCGCCTACCCGGTTGCCTCTGCGCAGGTGCGTCAGTCGATCGGTGGGCTTTTCCCCAACGCCGAGTTCGTGATCGCGAGCTCCAATGCCGCTGCCGCGCAAGACGTCGCGGCCGGGAAAGCGGACGCCGCGGTCACCACGGGGCTCGCGGCGCGCCTGTCCGGACTCGTCGTGCTCGCCGACGGCGTCGCCGACGCGCGGGAGGCGACCACGCGGTTCCTCCTGCTCGGCAGGCCCGGGGTGCCGTTGCCACGCACCGGCGCCGACCGCACCTCGGTCATCCTCGACCTGTCGAACGAGCCGGGTAGCCTGATGGCGGCGATGAACGAATTCGCCTCGCGCGGAATCGACCTCACTCGTATCGAGTCGCGCCCGCAGCGCGACGAGGCCCAGGGTCGCAGCATCGCCGGCCGGTACCGGTTCTTCCTCGACGCGGTCGGGCACATCGACGACGCGGCCGTCGCCGAAGCCCTTGCCGCCCTTCACCGCCGGTGCGAGCGGGTGGTGTTCCTCGGCTCGTGGCCCGCGGTGCGCACCACGGGCTCCGCGCCACCGGACCACACCGAGTCGCTGGCCTGGGTCGACTCGATGCGTCGGGGAGGCGAGTGATGGCGCGGCTGCATCTGGTCCGTCACGGTGAGACCACCTCGAACGTCATGCGTCGCCTCGACACCGCTCTTCCCGGTGCCGCACTCACCGATTTCGGTGCGCGACAGGGTGTTCGGTTCGGTCTCGAGAACGTGCCGGAACAGCACGCGGTGCTGCTCAGTTCACGCGCGCTCCGCGCCCGGCAGACCGCCGAGCTGATCGGGTCGGTGTGGGATGTGGAGACCGCGGCGATCGACGGCGTGCACGAGGTCCAGGCCGGCGAGCTCGAGGACCGCTCCGACCGCGAATCGCATGAGGTCTTCCAGGACATCATGCACCGCTGGCACGCCGGCGACCTCGACGCACGCATCCCCGGCGGCGAATCCCTCGCGATGGTCTACGACCGGTACCTGCCGACGGTCGAGGACCTCGCCGACATGTACCTCACCGGACCGGACCAGCGCGATGTGTTCCTGGTGAGTCACGGTGCGGCCATCCGCCTGATCGCCGCCCGGCTCGCCGGGATCGACTCCCGGTTCGCCGCGGCGACCCACCTCGGCAACACCGGTTCCATCGAACTCGAGTACTCCGACGGCATCTGGGTGTGCACCCGATGGGGAGCCACGACGGCCCCGTTCGAAATCGCCGACGAGCCGCTCGTCGACGAACCGATGGGCTGACGGCGTCCCTCCGCTCCCTGAGGAGTGAGCTTGCGACGTCACCCCGTTCCCTGAGGAGCGAGCTTGCGAGCGTCACGAAGGGTTACTTGATGATGGCGTCGACTGTCTTCTTCAGCGCCGAGGGCTGCGACGGGCGTCGGGGAGCCTTCTCCCGGCGGCGCAGCATCTCCTCACCGATCTCCCGGAGCTCCTTGCGGCTCAGCGTCTCTCGGACCTTCGGGAACCACTCGTCCTCTTCCTCCTCGATGTGGTGCTCCACGTTCTCGATCAGGACGGTGGTCTTGGCGTCGAACCGTTCGTTGTCCGGTGAGAGAGCGGCCAACTCGACGACGAGTACGTCGGCGACGTGGTGCTCCTCGTAGGACTCGAGGATGTCGTCCTCGAGATCGGGGACCCGCTTGCGGATCTCGGGGTACATCACCTCGTTCTCGATGTAGGTGTGCACGGTGAGGGCCTCGATGATCTTGTCGACGATCTTGCCCTTGGTCTTCACGGCGTTGTCGCCCTGCGACCTGAAGTCGCGGAACAGTTTGCGGATCTCCTTGTGGTCGTCCCGGAGGATGACGATGGCGTCTGAGGACATGGACGTACTCCTGAGATAGAGGGCTGCTCGATCTGCTATCCCTCGTACCGCGTTTCGCCGCAGGTCAAACATCGAGACGGCGGCATCGGCGCGCCGGCCACGCCACTAGCCCCAGCCGTTGGCGTGCAGCCACTCGTCGTCGATGCCGAAGTGGTGTGCGATCTCATGGACGACGGTGACCGCCACCTCGTGGACGACCTCCTCCCGCGAGTGGCACATCGCGAGGATGGGGTCGCGGTAGATGGTGATGGTGTCCGGTAGGAATCCGCCGTAGTCGGTGGTCCGCATCGTCAGTGCCACACCGTGATACAGCCCGAGGATGCCGGGTTCTTCCGGGTTGTGCGGTTCGACGAGGATCACGACGTTGTTCATGGCGTCGGTCAGTTCGCCGGGGATGGTGTCCAGCGCGTCGGAGACCAGCCCGTCGAACTCGTCGTCGGACATGTACACGGCCATCGGGTCAGCCCGCCGGGGCCGGTGCTTCGGCGGGGTTGGGCGCGATGCCCGGCGGGAGCGGCACCGGCGTCGGCAAGGCCCGGCCCGGTGGCGCCTCCGGGGGTGCGACCGGCGCACGCCCGTTGATCAGCAGTGCGCCGCCCTTGGCGTCGCCCACCAGGGTCGCGAAGCCGCCGCGCTTGTCGGGTAGCCCGAGGTAGCACACCACCTTGCGGCTTCCGGCGAGCCAACTCGGCTCGCTGAGCACCGACCACTGGACGTTGAGCGTGGTCGCGTCGAGCTGCTTGCGCCCGCCCACGAACCGTTCGGCCTGGACCGGGCAGATCGAGCCGAGGTAACTGTTCTGGGCGCCGGTCGGCGGCCACGGCTTGTTCGACATCCGGTCGCCGAAGCGGACCGACAGATCAACGATCCCGGTGGTCTGGAAGGCATGCGGCTCAGCGCAACTCACCGCGAATCCGGTCGGGGTTCGGGTTTCGGGATCGATGCCGACGCAGGTGCCCTCGGGCCAGACGTACGACTGGTTCTGGTCGGCGACCCGGCCGGAGAACTGGACCGGGGCTCCGTCGGCGCCGTTCTCCTGGACCCCGCACCGCAGCTGACGCGCGCCCTTGTCCCACTGCACCTGGGAGGGGTACATCATCCCGACGGCGAAGCGGCCCTGCGGGTCGAGGCGCCCGGCGAGATACTGGTCCACCATCACCGGGCACTGTTCGTCGCGGATCGTCGCGAACCGCTCGGCGCCGGGCCACAGAGCGTCTTCGCCGAACTCCGCGCCGGGGATCAATGCGGTGTCGATGGCTCCCGCGACCTCGAAGCGGTGTTTCTGCTCGCACGGCACATCGACCGGCTGGCCGGGGTTGCCGGCCGGCCAGTCCAGACAGTCACCCGCGACCGACTTCGTGAAGGCGTTCTCGACCAACCGCTCACCCTCGCCGATGTTGCTGCCGCCGACGCTGCCGCTGTCGTCGAAGACCCCCGCAGCGAAGGCGATCCCGCCCGCCACGAGTGCGCCGACGACGATCGCGCCCAGGACCACGAAGACCGGGTTGCGGGCGAAAGCGCCTGGTCGGCGGGGTCCGCCGGCCGGTGCGTCGGCGTCGGCGGGGTGGCTGCGGTCGGGGTCGGGCGCGTTCATCGGGATCCATCATGCCTAACGGACCGGACGGGGCACACCCTCGTGCGCCGATGGCCGGACCGGGCCGATGCAGCGCATGACCGCGCCGGTCGGGTTCGCCAGACCGGTTCCTCATTCCCCGTCGGGTGCCAGGTGCCGGGCGGTGAGTCCGGTGAGCTCGCTGCGAAAGCCCTCGTAACCCGTACGGAGCCGATCCCCGGGCCAAGCGTCGGGGAGGAGTTGCCCGGGCAGGAGCGGGTCGCGGAGGATGTGCCGCACGATGGCGGCGGCGACCTCGAATCGATCGGCGACCGTCGCCGCGGCAGCGAGTGCGTCGAGCAATTCGTCCGCGGCCCCCGCCCAGGTCGACGGGGTGAACAGTCGTGCGGCCAGCTCGGTCGACGCCTCCTCGGGAGCCGCGCGGAAGAGACTCAGACGACGGCGTAGTTCGGGCGGTAGCTCGATGTCGAGGTTGGCCGGGCGGGCCCAGACGCCCTCCCGGATCTCGCCGAGCCGGGCCTTCCGCAGCGTGTCGCGCAGCAGCGCCCGTTCGGTCGAGCTCTCCGAACCGATCGTCACGATCGCGAGATCCCAGCTGCCGTCCCAGTCCCGCCGTGCCGGATGGAGTGCCCGGTCCTGGCGCAGCTGTCGTTCGACCAGGCGGGGCGAGAGTCGGCATCTGCCGTCGATGCGTTCCAGATCTCCCGCCGCGACCAGTCGCGTCAGCGCCACCCGGACGGTCGATTCGCGGAGCCCGAGCTCGGTGGCCGTGGCCAGGAGCCCGTTGATCGACGCATCGGGGGAGTCGAGGCCGAGGAGGGCGCTGAGGATGACCGATCGCGCCGTGAGCTTGGGAATGTCCACGCGTCCGGGCACGGCGTCGATGCTATCGGGCGGGTTCGGCTCGGCGGCGACGACGGGTATTACAAGACTCTGGCGCACAGCAGAATGATGTAATACCGTGGATCACGACCTCCACCAGGAAGCGGGTTCCGCCATGTCCACCCACGTCGTCACCAATCAGGTCCCCGAACTCGTCGACTTCGACGCCGCGGACAATCCGGCCATCTCCGAGGCGGTTCACCGCGCGGGCGCCGACCACATGCTCGAGGACCTGCACCGGATCGGCCGTCTCGCCGGTGGTGCCGAAGCGCTCGGATGGGGAGACCTCGCCGAGTCCCACCCGCCGGAACTGCGGACGCACGACCGCTACGGCAACCGGGTGGACGAGGTCACCTACGACCCCGCCTATCACGACCTGATGCGGACGGGTATCGGTTTCGGTCTCGGTGGTACCGCATGGTCGGACCCGAGTCCGACGGCGCACTTCGAGCGTGCGGTGAAGTCGAGCGTGTGGGGTTCGGTGGACGCCGGGCACAGCTGCCCGTTGTCGATGACCTACGGGGTGGTGCCGGCACTGCGGGCCAACCCCGAACTCGCCGGGCTGTACGAGCCGCTGCTCGTCTCGACGACCTACGATCCCGGTCTCCGGGCGCCGCTGTCGAAAGCGGGGCTGACCGCCGGAATGTCGATGACCGAGAAGCAGGGCGGCTCCGACGTTCGCGCGAACACCACGACAGCCGTCGTCCAACCGGACGGGACGTACCGCATCACCGGCCACAAATGGTTCACCTCCGCACCCATGTGCGATGTGTTCCTGGTGCTGGCGCAGGCGCCGGGAGGTCTGTCGTGCTTCTTCGTGCCGCGGGTGCTGCCCGACGGCTCCCGCAACACCTTTATGCTGCAGCGGCTGAAGGCCAAGCTGGGCAACCACTCCAACGCGAGCAGCGAAGTCGAGTACGACGACACGGTCGGGTGGCTCGTCGGTGACGAGGGCCGCGGGGTGGCGACGATCATCGAGATGGTGAACATGACCCGCCTGGACTGCACCCTCGGCTCGGCGACCGGCATGCGGGTCGGCGTCGCCCAGGCCGCCCATCACGCCACCCACCGCCGGGCCTTCGGCGCCGCGCTCGTCGACCAACCGCTGATGCGCAACGTGCTGGCCGATCTCGCGGTCGAGTCGGAAGGAGCCACGATGACGGCACTGTGGCTCGCGGAACTGACCGACAAGGCGACCGCAGGCGACACCCGGGCGGATGCGCTGCGGCGGATCTCGCTGGCGGTCAGCAAGTACTACGTGTGCAAACGCGCCCCGATCCATGCCGCCGAAGCGCTGGAGTGCCTGGGCGGCAACGGATATGTGGAGGAGTCGCGGATGCCGCGGCTCTTCCGGGAGTCGCCGCTCATGTCGATCTGGGAGGGGTCGGGGAATGTGGCTGCGCTCGATGTGTTGCGGGCGATGGCCAAACAGCCCGACACGGTGACCGTGTTCCTCGACGAGATCGACAGTGCGGCAGGGGCGGACCGGCACCTCGACGCCGCGGCCGACGAACTCCGACGGGAGCTGGGCGACCTGGACGCGATGCAGTACCGGGCCCGGCGGGTCGTCGGCCGCATGGCCCAGCTCCTCCAGGCCTCCCTGCTGGTGCGGTACGGCCATCCGGCGGTCGCCGATGCGTTCGCCGCGAGTCGGCTCGGCAACGACCGGGGGGACGTGTTCGGCACGCTGCCGTCGGGGATCGACACGGCGTCGATCATCGAACGGGTGACGCCGAAGACCGTGCAGGACAACGTCCGTGGATGAGTCGTCCGGCTCGCCGCCGGCCGCGTGGCGCAACGACCTGCGCGGCGGTCCGGACTCGTTGTTCACCGGCCGCGCCGGACGTGAGCCGGATGTCGACTACCGCACGCTCACCTACGAGGTCACCGGCCGGATCGCCCGTATCACCTTCAACCGGCCGGATCAGGGCAACGCGATCACCGTCGACACCCCCGTCGAACTGTCGCACGCGGTGGAGCGCGCCGACCTCGACCCCGGTGTCCACGTGATCGTCGTATCCGGGCGGGGCAAGGGTTTCTGCGGCGGATACGACCTGTCGACTTTCGCCGAGAACGGCGGCGACCCGTCAGAGGCCGTCGATCCCCATGCCGTCAACCCACGGACCGGCACTGTCCTCGATCCCGTTGTGCAGGCACGCAATCACGACCCGGGCCGCACCTGGGATCCCATGATCGACTACGCGATGATGAGCAGGTTCAACCGCGGTTTCGCCAGCCTGCTCCACGCGAACAAGCCGACGGTCGCCAAGCTGCACGGGTTCGCCGTCGCCGGCGGCACGGACATCGCCCTCTACGCCGACCAGATCATCTGCGCCGACGACACCAAGATCGGTTATCCGCCGACCCGGGTGTGGGGCATCCCCGCCGCGGGGATGTGGGCTCATCGGCTCGGCGATCAGCGCGCCAAGCGACTGCTGTTCACCGGCGATTGCCTGTCGGGCGCACAGGCGCACGAGTGGGGGCTGGCCGTCGAGGCGCCCTCGGCCGACGAGCTCGACGACCGGACGGAGGCATTGCTCGAGCGGATCGCCCGCATGCCGATCAATCAACTCGTGATGGCCAAACTGGCGCTCAACAGTGCGCTCCTGGCTCAGGGCGTCGCGAATTCGGGGATGATCAGCACGGTCTTCGACGGCATCTCCCGCCACACCCGCGAGGGCTACGCCTTCCAGCAGCGGGCCGCAACCGTCGGGTTCCGGGACGCCGTCCGCGAACGCGATGAGATCAACGGCGACTGGAAGCGTGCTCAATTCCGGTCGCCGACAGAGTGATCGACGCCGCACTGGCGTGAGCGAACTGCGCCCCTCGCCCTGCTCCCTGAGGAGCGCCCGGAGCTAGCGGAGGGCGCGGCCCCCACCGCCCCCTGAGGAGCGTCCGGAGCTTGCGGAGGGCGCGTCACGAAGGGCCCGGCGTCCGAGGCGGTGCCCCCCGGTGCACCCGTCCGGCGTCTGTGACTGGTGGGGTTTCTGTTCACCACAGTCCACCACGGTTCACCACTGGGGCGCGATTGACGGCGACTGCTGCGCAACAGGATTCGCGACAATGAGGGCTGTGGAGAAATCTCGTCGTCGAACGTGATTGCGAGTAGCTTGATGTCATGCCCTCGATCACCGAACTCCGCGACACCCTCACCGTCCTGCAACCGCCGCCCGACGACGGCAGTGGCCGCGCGCTACACGAGCGGCTCGACGAACTACGGATGTTGCGCAACGTGCTCGATCACCAGATCGCCGTGCACACAGCACTATTCGACGACACAGGTGCGGCAGCGCGGGCGGGGTCGACCACACGAAACGCACTGATCGAGATGGGCATGCCACCCGCGGCCGCGCACCGCTATGTGCGCACCGCCAGCGGGCTGGAGTCGGTGCCGAAGGTGTTTGACTGTGCCGCCGAGGGTTATCTGTCTGCCGAGTGTGTTGATGCGGTGATCCGTGGAATCACCCTGGTGAACAAGCGATCCGCGTCACCGCTGTCCGACGACGAGCGCAGCGGATATGAGAGCGAGTTGCTTGCGCAGGCATTCTCCGGCGCCACCCCGACCGAGATCGACGACCACGACCGTGGGATCGCCATCCGGGTCGCCGCTACCGACCTCAGCACTGTGGCGGCGGCCGATGATGCGTCGCTGAACACCGTGCACACCCACATCACCGAAGACGGGCGGGTCGCGATCACCGGAGATGTGACCGCGGTGATCGGAGAGAAGTTCGTGTCCATGATCGACGAACGGTCCTGCCCGCGTCCCGAACCCGACGGCGCGACGGATCGTCGCGGTGCGGCCGAGCGCCGTGCCGATGCGCTGGAGCTGTTGTTGGATCAAGCTGCAATCGGCGCGGCGATGACCTCGGCCGGCGCACCCCGCACCCAACTCCTGGTGACCATCCCCGCCGACGGCGCTGATCCGGCACGGCTGCCGTGGATGGGGGCGGTCTCGGAGTCGACGACAAGACGGCTGTCGTGTGACGGCGGGGTGGCCGAGATCGTCCTCGACGACGAGGGCGTGCCGCTACAAATGGGCACCACGAAACGCCTGTTTACGCACCATCTGCGGCAGGCGATCGTCGTGCGGGATCGGTGTTGCGTGAAATGCGGTGCCCCCGCAGCACATACCCAAGTCCACCACCTCGTGCACTGGGCCGATGGTGGTCCCACCGATCTCGACAACGGGTGCCTACTCTGCCAGCGCTGTCACACCCAGGTGCACCACCACGGCTGGCAAGTGGTGATGGGTCCCGACCGGCACCCGTGGCTGATCCCACCCGCCGACATCGACCCGCGACGCCTACCCCGGCCGGCCTACAACCGACGCACCATGCGGCTCGACGACGCTCCCGTCTAGACAGTCCACAGACCAGACCCTCCGGCGTCGACCCGGCGCCACACGACCTTTGACAACTCCACAGTGTGAAACGGAATCACCGGGATCTCGTAGCAAGGACACGGCCTATGGCGCGCCTTTGCGCTACGAGATCCCGGAGAGGATCAGGGTGCGTCGGGCACGAGGTCCGCGTCGCCGGGGGCAGAGAGGGTGAGTACCGCCTCCGTGATTCGCGGGTCGCGCTCCAGCTCGTTCTCGAGTCGCCGGAGAGCGACGGCCACCGAGGACTCGGCGTCGTCACCTTCGAAATCGACTGCGGCGACGAGGAACAGCTGAACGGGCCCGGTGTACTCGACATGCAGATAGGTGACCCGCTCGATGTTGCTGTGCGCGAGCAGGTCCCGGAGGACGCGCTGCTGGACGGCGTCGTCGACCGCCTGCCCGAGCAGGAACCGCCTGTTCTGGTTGATCAGGACGATGGCGACGACTCCGAGGAGCACGCCCACCAGGATCGACCCGATCGCGTCGTAGGTGGCCGACCCGGTGACCTGGTGCAGGAGCACTCCGACGAAGGCGATGGCCAGACCGATGAGCGCGGCCGCGTCCTCGGCGAAGACGGCACGGAGAGTCGGGTCGGAGGTGCGGAAGACCTGTCGTAGCAGACCGATCCGACGCTTGACCGCGCCGCGCTTCGCCTGTTGATACGACCGCACGAACGAGATGCCCTCGAGTACCGCGGCGATCGCCAGGACCGTATAGGCGATGCCGTAATCCGTCGCCGGCTCCGGTGACAGCAGTTCGGTGATGCCGTGCTGCACCGACACCGCGGCTCCGACCGCGAACAACCCGAACGCCGCGAACATCGACCAGATGTACGCCTCACGTCCGTAGCCCTGCGGATGACGGGCATCCCGGGGCCGATGGGCACGTCGTTCCGCGATCAGCAGCAGGATCTCGTTCCCGGTGTCGGCCCACGAGTGGGCCGCTTCGGCGACGAGCGACGCGGAGCCGGTGACCATCGCGGCGCCGGTCTTGGCGACGGCGATCAAGAGGTTCGACACGAACGCGATGACGACCGTCAGGAAACTCTCGCCGGGTCCGCCGGATTCGTGCTGCTCGTCGGGAGGAGTCACTGCGCCGAGTCTCCCACACGATGCGGTGCCCGCGGCCTCACCCAGATCGAGGGAGTGTCGGCCGCGCCTACACTCGCGGGAGTGGCAACCCATTCCGACGATGCATCCGAGGCCGGGCCCGGCATCGACGCCCCGGGCCCCGAGGTCGTCGAACTGGCCACCCGACTCTTCGACATGGCGCGGTCCGGTGCCACCGACACGCTCGCCGGTTACCTCGACGCCGGCGTCCCGGCCGATCTGCGTAACCAGTCCGGTGACTCGCTCCTCATGCTCGCGGCGTACCACGGCCACGCGTCGACGGTGTCGGCCCTCCTCGACCGCGGCGCCGACGCCGACCTCGCCAACGACAAAGGGCAGACGCCGTTGGCGGGCGCGGTGTTCAAGGGTTTCGACGACGTGGTGCAGGCGCTCGTCGACGCCGGGGCGGACCCGCACGTGGGGACTCCGGCTGCCGATGCCGCGGCAGCGATGTTCGGCCGTGAGGACCTGCGTCGGCTGTGGAGCTGAGACCTCCCCGGGGACCGCGGCGGCGTGATCGGGTTCGCATCGCGCTCTCAAGTAGGGTTTGAAGTCGTGATCGACCTGAAGACTGTTCGCGACAACCCCGACCTCGTCCGCACCTCACAGCGCTCTCGCGGTGAGGACCCGGGCCTGGTGGACGCGCTGCTCGCCGCCGACGCCGAGCGCCGGGCGGCAATCGTCGAGGCGGACGCGTTGCGATCCGAGCAGAAAGCTCTCGGCAAGCAGGTCGGTAAGGCACAGGGCGACGACAAGCAGGCGCTGCTGGCCAAGGGCAAAGAACTCGCCGAGCAGGTCAAGGCCGCGGTGGCGCGCCAGTCCGAGGCCGATGCGGCCGCGGCGAAGGCCCATCGGGCCATCTCCAACATCGTCGCCGATGGGGCGCCCGCCGGCGGTGAGGACGACTACGTGGTCCTCGAGCACGTCGGCGAGCCCCGTGACATCGAGAACCCGAAGGACCACCTCGAGCTCGGTGAGTCGCTCGGACTGCTCGACATGGAGCGCGGCGCCAAGGTGTCGGGGTCGAGGTTCTACTTCCTCACCGGCCAGGGTGCGCAGCTCCAGCTCGCACTGCTGAACATGGCCGCGGCGAAGGCCACCGCGAACGGGTTCACCTTGATGATCCCGCCGGTGCTGGTCCGGCCGGAGGTCATGGAGGGAACCGGGTTCCTCGGCGCCCATGCCGACGAGGTCTACCACCTCGACAAGGACGACGACCTGTACCTGGTCGGCACGTCGGAGGTGCCGCTCGCGGGGTACCACATGGACGAGATCCTCGACCTGTCCGACGGTCCGAAGCGCTACGCCGGCTGGTCGACCTGTTTCCGACGCGAGGCCGGCAGCTACGGCAAGGACACCCGCGGCATCATCCGCGTCCACCAGTTCGACAAGGTCGAGGGCTTCGTCTACTGCCGGCCCGAGGACGCCGAGGCCGAACACCAGCGCCTGCTGGGCTGGGAGAAGGACATGCTCGCCGCCATCGACGTGCCGTACCGCGTGATCGATGTCGCCGGCGGCGACCTCGGCTCGTCGGCCTCGCGGAAGTACGACTGCGAAGCCTGGGTGCCGACGCAGGGCACCTACCGCGAGCTGACCTCGACGTCGAACTGCACCACGTTCCAGGCACGACGCCTCTCGATCCGCTACCGCGACGAGAACGGCAAACCGCAGACCGCCGCGACGCTCAACGGAACGCTGGCGACCACCCGCTGGCTGGTCGCGATCCTCGAGAATCACCAGCAACCCGACGGTTCGGTCCGGCTGCCCGCCGAACTCGCCAAGTTCGTGGGCACCGACGTGCTCACCCCGCGGTGAGCTGAGCTCCTGTCATGACCGCCGGCATCGTGATCGCGGTGATCGGTTCGCTGGCGTTCGCCGCCGCAGCGGTGCTGCAGGCGCTGGGCGCCGAGCAGGTCGCGCAGCGAGCGGCGATCCGTGAGGAGCGCCGTCGGTCGGCCGCCGCGCATCCGTCGTTGCGCTCCACGGCGGCCACCATGCTCACGGTGCCGTTCCTCGTCGGATTCGTCTTCGACATCATCGGTTTCGTCGCGACCATCGCGTCGGCACGGCTGATCCCGCTCTTCTTGTCGCAGACGATCATCTCCGCACGGTTGGTGGCCACCGCGCTGCTGGCGATGGTGGTCCTGAAAGTCGGCCTGACGCTGCGGGATTGGATCTCCGGGGCGGTGATCGTGCTGTCGTTGGTGCTGCTCGCGCTCTCGGCGGGCCGCGAAGGCGTGGAGCACGATGCTTGGATGCACTGGGCGGTACTCGTTGCCGGACCGGCGCTGATAGCGCTGGGCGTCATCGTGATGCGCCGCTTGCGTAAGCACATCGCGGCGGTGACGGGTCTCATCGCCGGGGCCGTCTTCGGTGTGATGGCGGTGGCCTCTCGCATCCTGGACGGTCTCGACCCACTCGATCTGTCGGTGTTGTTCACCGACCCCGCGCTGTATGCGTTGCTGCTCAGCGGGATCGGCGGTTTCTACCTGTTCACCGTGGCGCTGCAGACCGGCTCGGTCAACGGCGCGGCCGCCGCGCTGGTCGTCGGTCAGACGGTCCTGCCCGGGGCGGTCGGCATCGCGTTCCTCGGCGACGTCACGCGTGCCGGATGGGGTCCGGTCGCGATCGTGGCCTTCCTCGGCGCAGTTCTCGGCGGCGTCGTACTGGCGTCGTCGGGTGCTGTCACCGCGGTCGAGACGGCCGATGCGACGAATGCGCCTCGCGGGTACGGCCATCCGCCGCGCGAGGTCGAACGGCGATAGGCCACGAGGCCCACGGTTCGCGTTGCGATTCGAGCCGCCTTCCGGGACAAATCGCAACGTGATCTCAGCGGATTGTCACACGATCGCGGCGAGCAGCCGATCCAGTGCGCGGTGGGCGCGTTCGCGTGCGGTGTCGTCGGCGGGATGCCGGGCGAGCCAGAGGGCGGCCTCGTTCATCGCACCCGACAACAGCATCGTCATCACGTCGACCAACTCGCCGTCGACGCCGACCGCCACGAGGGCCTCGCGCAGATGGGTCGCCGACCCGGCCTCGTCGAGTCGGCGCCACTCGTCCCAGCCGACCACCGCAGGTCCGTCGATCAGCAGGATGCGCACGGCGGCTCCACTGGTGATCGCGTCCACGAACGCGTGCGACCCGGCACTCAACTGACTCGCCGGGTCGGTGCCGGCGGCTTCGGCCGCCGCGACGACCGCATCGGCGACCTGCTGGTGGCAGGCCGCGGCCACCGCCGCGAACAGCGCGCCCTTGTTGCGAAAGTGGTGATAGACGGCGCCGCGGGTGACGCCCGCGGCTTCGGCGACATCGTCGAGGGACACGTCGGCGAATCCACGATCGGCGAACTGACGGGTGGCGGCGGCGAGGACGGCACGGGCCGTTTCGGCTGCGGCCGCGGCGGAGGCTCTCGGCACGGAAGGTTCCTTTACGTACGCTGCGTATGTATAGTCGGTTATACAAACACATCGTACGTAAAGGAGTTCCACATGAACGTCACCAGCGTCTACCCGGTTCTCATGTCCACGGACGTGGCCGCGGCCTCAGGCTTCTACCAGCGGGTTCTCGGCTTTGAGGTCACCTTCTCCGCGGACTGGTACGTCAGCATGCGCACCGGCGTGTTCGAGCTGGGGCTCGTGGATGCGACTCATCCGACGATCCCCGAGGGCCACCGCCGACCCGCCGCCGGACTGCTGGTCAACATCGAGGTCGACGACGTCGACGTGCTCTACCGGCGTCTCACGGACGAACACGGACTCCGTCCGGTACTCGAGTTGCGCGACGAGGACTTCGGTCAGCGGCATTTCATCGTCGAAGGTCCCGACGGCGTACTCCTCGACTGCATCCAGCCGATCCCCGCGGCCGACGAGTTCGCCGACGCCTACGTCGCCGACGCGTCGACGAACTGATCGCGATCGTCATCGTCCCGCACGACCGCCCGGCGGTGGCTACTGTTCGACCATGCTGATCGGGATCCTCGCGGCGGTGTTCGCGGCGCTGGCGTACGGCACCGCGTCGGTGTTGCAGGCGCGCGGCGCGCAGAGTGTCGAGGACACCGGCGCGCCGGGGGAGGCGCCGTCGCTGCGGTCGACGATCACCGCGATGCTGACGGTGTCGTTCCTCGCGGGCACGGCGCTCGACGGGATCGGATTCCTGGGCAACATGGTCGCCGCCCGCATGATCCCACTGTTCCTGGCGCAACCGATCGTCAGTGCGAACCTCGTAGTGACCGTCGTGCTCGCCACGCTGTTCCTGCACGCGCGGTTGTCGGTCCGCGACTGGACGGCGATCGCGGTCGTCGTCGTATCGCTGGTCGTGCTGGGCTTCTCGGCCGGCGACGAGGGTCACGAGCACGAATGGTGGCTGCACTGGGCGGTGCTCGTCGTGGGAGCAGCGATCCTGGGACTCGGCGCCGCGATCCTGCCGCGGATGCAGAGTCGTGTCGCGGTACTGGCGGGCCTCTCCGCCGGCGTGCTGTTCGGGGTCCTCGCGGTCGCGGTGCGCATCCTCGACGGCCTCGACCCCTTCGATCTCGGTGAACTGCTCACCGACCCGGCGCTCTACGCGATCATCCTGTGTGGCCCGGGTGGCTTCTACATGTTCACCGTCGCCCTGCAGAAGGGGTCGGTCAGCGCGGCGTCGGCCGCTCTGGTCGTCGGCGAGACGGTCGTCCCCGGTGTCATCGGCATCCTGGTGCTCGGCGACACCACGCGTGCCGGTTGGGGCGCCGTCGCCGTGATCGCCTTCGTCGCTGCCGTGGCCGGCGCGGTGGTGGTGGCGATGTCGCCGGTGGTCGAGGCGGTCGAGCGGGCCGGTGAGAACCCGGTGCCGGACGCCACCCCTGGCTGACGCCCCTGGTGTGACCTTCGGTGTGACATCCGGGCGCGGTCTCGTGCCGAGTCGGAACCGAACGGCACAGCAGACGCCGCATATCGGGCAGGATGACGATCCATGCGGCTTCTCTCCCGCGGCCTCGGAACGCTGACCGCGATCCTCGGGCTGACGACGACCCTGTCCCTCCTCGCGCCCACGGTGTCGGCGGCGCCCGTTCCGGTACCCGCGGCAGCGCCGGCGCAGTTGCCGTCGCAGGACCCGTTCTACGAATTGCCCGCGGGTTACGAATCGAGTTCACCGGGTGCCGCGCTACGCACGCGGCAGGTCGAGTTGGGTTGGCGCGGAACCAGTATTCCGATCTCGGCCACCCAGATCCTCTACCGGACGACGAACCAGTTCGGCAGGCCGACGGCGACGGTCACCACGGTCATCTCGCCGCCGGGCGCTGCCGCCGGGACGCCGCGCCGCGTCGTCTCCTACCACTCGTTCTACGACGCACTCGGCTCGCAGTGCGACCCGTCGTACACGCTGCGCGGCGGCAACGCGAGCGAGGCGCCGATCGACATCACGCTCATCTCCGGTCTGCTCGCCGCCGGTTACACCGTTGCCGCCCCCGACTACGAGGGCCGCGGGCTGCGCTGGACGATGGCGCGCGAATCGGGGTACGCCGCGCTCGACGGCGTGCGTGCCGCACTCGGTCACCTGCGGGCGCCGGCCCGGACACCGATCGGACTGTTCGGCTACTCCGGCGGATCGATCCCCACCGGTTTCGGTGCAGAGCTGGCGCCGCGCTACGCGCCGGAGCTGAACATCGTCGGGGCCGCCGCGGGTGGCGTGCTGGTGAACCCGGCCAACAATCTGGGCTATGTCAACGGCAGCGAGAACTGGGCCGGCGTGATCCCGGCTCTGATGGCGGTGTACGCCGAGACCTATGGCATCGACATGCGGTCCTACCTCTCCCCGAAGGGCAAGCGGGTCCTCGGACAGGTCGCGGGGGAGTGCATCGAGGCGTTCGCCGACAAGTACCCGGGTCTGACCGATCACCAGCTCCTCGTGCCGACGGTCGGCGGCCTGCTGGACGTTCCCGGTGTACGACAGGCGATCTCGCAGAATGTGATGGGGACGCTCGGCACCCCGCGCAGCCCCATGATGCTCGGGGTCGGCAACGTCGACGGCACCGGTGACGGTGTGATGATCGCGGCCGATGTCGCGCGCCTCGCCGGCTCGTTCTGCAACCGCGGGGTGCCGACGACATTCACCGAGTACCGCGGCTCGAACCACACCCGGGCGTTCATCCCGTGGAGCGCCGAGGCGCTCGGCTTCCTCAACAGTCGCTTCTCCGGGCAGCCGGCCGGCGGGTGCGGCCGGTGACAGCGACCGGCGCGGCATCACGGCGGCGTACGGAAAATCTGTGAGCAGGTGGACGACCCGCGCCGAGCGTGACGGGGACGCCGACGCGATCCGCGACGTGGTGCTCGCGGCGTTCCCGACCCCCGACGAGGCGCGGATCGTCGATGAGCTGCGGGCCGACAGCGACGCCTGGATCGACGGGCTCTCCATCGTCACGACCGACGCCGACGGCACGATCGTCGGGTACGCGTTGTATTCGCGGTGCCGCGTCGACGCGGCACCGGCGCTCACGCTCGGACCCTGCGCCGTGTTGCCGTCGTGTCAACGGTCCGGGGCGGGCTCCGCGGCCATCGTCGCGGGTCTCGACGTTGCCCGCGCACACGGCGAGAACTTGGTGGTCGTGCTCGGCCACGCCGAGTATTACCCGAAGTTCGGTTTCGTCCCCGCGTCCCGATTCGGAATCCGCGCACCGTTCGACGTCCCGGACGAGGCGATGATGGCGCTGCGTCTCGACGATGCGCGCCCGGTGCCGAGCGGGACGATCGCCTACCCGGCTGCGTTCGGGGTCTGAGAACGACTTCGCGCCCCGGGAGACCCGGGGCGCGAAGGGTGGCCGACCTCGTCCTGCCGAGGGGAGGCGGTTCAGTCGGCGTCGGCGGACGGGCTGGCGTTGGTGCCCCCGTCCGAGACCTCGAAGTTCTTCCACTCGCCGTCGTCGTGCACCTGCATGACGGTGCCGAGGCTGTCGTCCGGTGCGGCGACGGTCTTGAACCAGTCGTATGCGCCGGTGGCGTCGTCGAACTCTTTCTCTTCGACGACGTTCTCGCTCGAATCGATGACGCGGTACTTGGCCATGATGTTCTCCTCACGGTCGTTGTGTGCGACTCGCGGTCCGACGTCGTGTCCGGCCGTGAGCCCTGTTCCTCATCGTAGAAATCTGTCCGCGCCCGGGACCCCCTTGCCGAGGTCGTCGAGCTCGGATCGTGTCGCGCGCAACGGGTCGGTAACGGGTCGCGAGCGAACGTGCCGGAGGGCTACCCACAATCGCGTCGGAGTAATCGGCCGGCGTCGAATCGCGGCCCACGGACGACGAATGACTCCGGACGCGGTTGGGTACACCCCGACGGTCCGAAGGCGTCGTCACGTCGTAGGGAGGGAATCGTGGCCGATCGCATCGACGACCTCTGGGGTGGACGCACCCCGTACGCGCCGGGTGAGCAATGGCCCGTGCGGGTCGATCAGCATCTGGGCGACGGGATCAGTCCTGACGAGGTGCAACGCTGGGTTCGCTCGGCGTCGGTCCTGCATTCCAACGGCGATGCCCTCGACATCGCGGTGGTCGACGACCGGATCGTCGGCGTCCGCGGCCGGGCCGATGACCGTGTCAACCGCGGTCGCGTCGACGTCAAGGATCTCTACGGATGGCAGGCCAGTTCGTCTCGGGACCGACTGACCCGCCCGCTCGTGCGGCAGCACGGTCGGCTGGTTAGAGGCGACGTGGGACGACGCCATGGGACGCATCGTCGAACGGTCCCGGTCCCTGCTCGACGAACACGGACCCGCGGCAATCGGCTTCTACACGTCCGGACAGCTCTTCTTGGAGGAGTACTACACGCTCGGGGTCATCGCCCACGGAGCCATCGGCACCGACCACGTGGACGGCAACACCCGGTTGTGCACCGCGACGGCCGCAGAAGCGCTGAAGGCCTCGTTCGCCAGCGACGGTCAGCCCGGCACCTACACCGATTTCGACCATGCCGACACCATCGCGCTGTTCGGTCACAACATCGCCGAGACCCAGAGCGTCACATGGATGCGCATCCTCGACCGACTCGCGGGTCCACACCCGCCGGCCATCGTCTGCGTCGATCCGCGGACGACGCCGGTGGCCCGGCATGCCACCGTCCACCTGGCACCGCTGCCCGGCACGAACGTCGCGCTGATGAACGGGCTGCTGCACGAGATCATCGCCAACGACTGGGTCGACCACGACTACATCGACGCGCACACAGTCGGTTTCGACGACCTGCGTCGGATGGTCGACGACTATCCACCGGAACGTGTCGCCGAGATCTGCGATGTCCCGGCCGACGATCTCCGTCACGCCGCACGTCTGTTGGGCAGCGCCGAACGACTGGTGTCGACGGTGTTGCAGGGCTTCTACCAATCGCACCAGGCGACCGCCGCGGCGGTTCAGGTCAACAACATCCACCTCATCCGGGGGATGCTCGGGCGGCCCGGTTGCGGTCTGCTGCAGATGAACGGCCAGCCCACCGCCGAGAACACCAGGGAGTGCGGGGCCGACGGCGATCTCGCGGGGTTCCGCAACTGGGAGAACGACGCGCACGTGCGCGAACTGGCCGACCTGTGGAACATCGAGAAAGACCGGCTCCCGCATGAAAACCCGCCCACCCACGCGATGGAGATCTTCCGCCTCGCCGAAGAGGGGACGATACGGATGCTGTGGATCAGTGCCACGAATCCCGCCGTGTCGCTGCCGGAGCTGGGGCGAATCCGGGCGATCCTCGAACGGGACGATGTGTTCGTCGTGGCGCAGGACATGTTCCCGAATGAGACGACCGCACTCGCCGATGTCGTACTCCCGGCCGCCGGATGGGGTGAGAAGACGGGCACGTTCACCAACGCCGACCGCACTGTGCACCTGTCGGAGAAGGCGGTCGATCCACCCGGCGAGGCCAGAGCCGACCTCGACATCTTCCTCGACTACGCCCGTCGCATGGATTTCCGCGACCGGGATGGGAAGCCGTTGCCCCCGTGGACGGATGCCGAATCCGCTTTCGACGCCTGGCGGGCGTGCAGCGCAGGCCGGCCGTGCGACTACAGCGGGATGACGTACGAGCTACTGCGGACTCGCGGTGGCGTGCAGTGGCCGTGCACCGCGGACGCTCCCGGCGGTACCGAGCGTCTCTACGCCGACGGTCGGTTCTACAGCGCGGCGGACTACTGCGAGTCGTACGGCAAGGATCTGCTCACCGGCGAGCCGCTACAACCCGATGAGTACCGCGACCTCAACCCGGCGGCGCGGGCGCTGGTCAAGGCGGCGCCACACCTGCCACCTCCCGAGAGTCCCAGTGCCGACCACCCTTTCGCGCTGATCACGGGACGAACGGTCTACCACTTCCACACCCGCACCAAGACGGGCCGCGCTCCCGAACTCGACGGGGCGGCGCCGGAGGTGTGGGTGGAGGTCAACGCACTGGATGCCGCGCGCAGCGGTGTGCACGACGGCGACCTCGTCGAGATCGCCAGCCCGCGCGGCGCGATCCGCGCAACGGTGCGGATCGCCGCCATCCGTCGCGGCGTGCTGTTCGTGCCCTTCCACTACGGGTACTGGGACGCTGACGACGACATCGGGCACCATCGCGCGGCCAACGAGCTGACCATCACCGACTGGGACTCGGCGTCGAAGCAGCCGATCTTCAAGATGGGTGCCGCGGCGATGACGCTCGTGACTGCGAAGTGCGGGATTCGTACCGAAATCCGGTACGAATCCCGCACTCCGCGATCCGGCTACGAGTCGAGCTTCGACGCGCGGAGTTCATGCCCCTTCGACGTCAGACAGCGTCCCGTGGGCAGATCCCACTGCCATCCGTGCAGATTGCAGGTCAGCTTCTCGCCGTCGATGACCCCGAACTTGCCGAGATCGGCCTTGAGGTGCGGGCAGCGCCGCTGGATCTCCCAGCCGTCCTTGGTGATCGACGCCGAGTCGTCGTGTGCTTCGGCGAACCAGCCGTCGGCGTAGGCGATCCGTTCGTCGGTCAGGCACTTGAAGAAGGTGTAGAGGAACTCGTTGTAACCGCCGATGCGCCAGGTGGTGAACCGCGTCGACAGGAAGATGGTGTTGACCCAGTCGGGCTCGTTGTCGCGCAGGACGGTCCGGACCAGCTCGGTGGCGATCCGGAAACCGTAGCGGTACTTGCCCTCTCCTTCCTTGGGCTCGCGCACGATGCGGTTCGGGAAGTCGATCACGACGGTCTCGGTGGCGTCGTTGGCCGGGCCGCCGCCGGGGGTCATCACCAGTCCGACGGGGTAGCCGATGCCGTCGCAGATCAGATCCGACTGCGCCATGATCGGCTCGAACAACTCGCGGAGCGCGCCGATCAGCGGCTCGCCCTCGGCCGTTGCCCACGTGGCCTTCTCCGCGGCGATGACCGGTGCGAACTTCTCCTTCATCCGCTCGAGGTAGGCCCGCTTGTTCTCGCCGAAGACATCGGCGGGCGCGTAGGGATGGGTCACCTCGTTCAGCGTCGGTCCCGAGAAGTCGGCGACCGAACCCGACACCATCATCAGGCCGCGGTGCTTCTCGCCGTCGTCGGTGCCGTGGATGCGCATCTGCTCCAGGAAGGTCTCCTGGTCCGGGAAGATCGACGTGGTGTCCGCGGTCTCGCCGGACCCGAAGTCGTTGAGGTAGAACAGGTCCTCGTCGAGGAACATCGGCGGTCCGGCCGACGGCACCACCCACGTCGCCCCGACCTGCTCGATATAGGAACGCGCACGGTCCATTCCGCGCTGACGTTTCTGAGAGGCGAAGTTGGCCTTGGACTTCCGCGGGATGTCGTAGACCATCGGGTACCAGATCGCGCCGGAGTACTGCAGCAGATGGACGTCGACGTGCCCGAACGCATCGTCGACGACGTCCAGGTCGATCGGCCGGGCGTCGTTCATGTTGAAGCACACCGTCTCGCCGTCGGAGACGATGAGTCCACTGTCGCCGATCGGGCCGTCGGCGGGCGCCCGCAACGCGATGATCATGACGTCCAACGAACCCTTGTCGTTCGTCACCGTCGTCTTGACCGAGTCGGTGGTTTCCACGAACTTGGAGAATCCGAGCTTCTCGAGTTCGCGGCGCAGGTCCGGCACCGGGTAGTCGGGGAGCAGGACGGTGGCGTCCTTGTTCACGTTCTCGCGCAGGTTCCGCTCGTCGAAGTGATCGCGGTGCAGATGCGAGACGTAGAGGTAATCGCAGTCGCCGAGCGCCTTCCAGTCGAGTCCGGAGTTGTCCGGGAAGGGCACCCAGGAGGCGAAGTACGTCGGGTTGACCCAGGGGTCGCAGAGGATCGATCCGGCGGTGGTCTGGATGTGGAAACCGGCATGACCGATGCTGGTGATCTGCACGAAGGGGCCTTTCATGGTGTGCGCGGGGCTGCGCGGCAGGGCACTACAGACGTCCAGGGTATCGAGCCGTGCCGGGCTGGTGCGTGGGCCATGAGTCCCGCGGGATGCTCACCGTGAGGAGTCTCACGGGTCCCGTCGCGATGAACGGCCGGTCACGGGACCAGGCTGCCGACGGCGGCGAGAGCTCCGGGGACAGTGGCTAAGCTCTCTCGCATGGAACCCGTGTACGACACCGTGATCACCGCCGCCCGCCTGTTGTGGCTGGCCGAAGGTCTGAAGTTCAAGGTGTCGGGTGTGGAACACGTACCGGCCGACGGCGCCGGCGTCGTCGCGATCAACCACACCGGCTACCTGGACTTCACCTACGCGGGTATCCCGGCCTACCTGCAGGGCCGTCGCAAGGTCCGCTTCATGGCGAAGAAGGAGGTCTTCGACAACAAGATCTCCGGGCCGATCATGCGTTCGCTCAAGCACATTCCCGTCGACCGCGCGCAAGGTGCGGACAGCTACCGCAACGCGGTCGAGTACCTCAAGCGCGGCGAGCTCGTCGGGGTCTACCCCGAGGCGACGATCAGCCGGAGCTTCGAGCTGAAGGCCTTCAAGTCCGGTGCCGCCCGCATGGCGATCGAATCCGGCGCGCCGATCGTCCCCACGGTGATCTGGGGTGCGCAGCGCGTGTGGACCAAGGGGCACCCCAAACAGCTGGGGCGCACCGGGTACAAGATCTCCATCGGCGTCTGCGAGCCCCTCGAGGCCACGGGCAGCGCCGACGCCCTCACGGCCAAGCTGCACGAGGTCATGAGTGCGAAACTCCTCGAACTGCAGGATGCCTACGGCGAACACCCGAAGGGTGAGTTCTGGGTCCCCGCCCGGCTCGGCGGTTCGGCGCCGACACTCGAGGAGGCCAACCGGATGGACGCCCAGGAGCAGGCCGAACGTGCCGCCAAACGCGAGCCGCGGAAGGACGACCCCGGGGTCGTCTGATCGACTGCCGGCCGGTGAGGCGGCGTTAACCTGGACCCATGAGCGCAGCCAGGCACGGACACCGCGAGCCGGTGTATCGCACCTTGGAGCTCATCGCCAACGGGATCGTCCGGGCGCAGGCTCTCGACCTGCACTTCACCGGCATCGAGAACATCCCCGACTCCGGCGGCGCCGTGCTGTGCGTCAACCACACCGGCTACGTCGACTTCCTGCCGCTCGCGCTCGGGGTGCAGCGGGCCGGACGCCGGACCCGTTTTCTCATCAAGTCCGAGGTCATGGACATCGGGATCATGCGGTTCCTGGTCAACCACACCAAGACCGTCCCGGTGGACCGGTCGCGCGGCGCCGAGGCGTATCGAGCCGCGCTCGGTCGGCTGCGGGACGGCCACATCGTCGCGGTCTATCCGGAGGCGACGATCAGCCGCAGCTTCGAGCTCAAGGAGTTCAAGAGCGGTGCGGCCCGGATGGCCGCCGAGACCGGGGTGCCCATCATCCCGGCGATCGTGTGGGGTGCCCACCGCCAGTGGACGAAGGGCGGACTGCGGAACATCGGCCGGAGCCGGCTGCCGGTGCATGTCCGGTTCGGTCTGCCGTTCACCCCAGCTCCGGGCGAGTCCCCCGAGCGTGAGACCCTGAGGCTCCGCGACACCATGAACTCGATGCTCCTCGAGGTCCAGGACGCCTACGGTCCGCACCCGCCAGGTGAGTTCTGGGTTCCGTCGCGACTGGGCGGTTCGGCACCGACACCTCAGGAAGCCGCGCTGATCGAAGCCGACGAGGCGCTCCGCAAAGCCGAGGCGCGGGCGAGACGAGCCGCCGAGAGATCACGGTCGAGAGAAAGCAGACGCTGATGACATTCGGTCCACCCACACTCATCGCCAGCGACGTGGACGGAACCCTCATCGACGACGAGAACCGGGTCTCCCCGCGCACGCTGGCCGTGCTCGCCGCCGCCCGCGCCGCCGGTACGGAATTCGTGCTGGCCACCGGTCGACCCCCGCGCTGGATCGCCGAGATCACCGACCAGTTCGCCGGCACCGACGCGTACGTCCGGTATGCGGTGTGCGCCAACGGCGCCATCATCTACGACGCCGAGCACGACCGCGTGCTGTGGTCGGCCAATCTCGAACCCGACGCCCTGGTCAAACTCGGCGAGATCGCCTACCAGCAGATCCCGGGATGCGGCATCGCGGCCGAGCGGGCGGGCCGTTCCGCACACGACGCCGCGACCGCGCCGTTCGTCGCGAGCGCCGGCTACGAACACGCATGGCTCAACCCCGACCACGTCGAGGTCGGTGACGACGAGGTGTTCGGTGATCCGGCCGTGAAACTCCTCGTCCGCAAGCCGGGTATGGCCTCCGACGAGATGGCTCGTCGTCTGGAGCCGATGGTCGGCGACCTCGCCCAGGTGACCTTCTCCACCGACAACGGACTCATCGAGCTGTCCGTACCGGGCACACACAAGGCGTCGGGACTCGCCCGACTCGCCGAGCTCACCGGGCTCCCCGTCGATGCGGTGATCGCGTTCGGCGACATGCCCAACGACGCCGAGATGCTCACCTGGGCGGGCCACGGGGTCGCGATGGGACACGGTCATCCGACCGCCCTCGACGCCGCCGATGAAGTCACCGTGGGCAACAACGACGACGGCGTCGCGAAGGTGCTCGAGCGCTGGTTCGCCGGAACCTGATCCGTCCCCGCGAATCGCGGGGCCCGGCTCAGGCCGCCGGCGGTACCGGGGCGGGAGCACCCGGTTCGACCGGCGGCGCCGGGGCACCGGGTGCGGCCGGCGGAGGTGCCGGGGCTGCGGGATCGGCGGGCGGCGTCGGTTCGGGTGCCGGCGGGGCGCCGCCGGCGAGCGCCCGGATCGCGGTGAGCGCCGCGTAGCCGTGGACTCCCGGACAGCTGGTGCTGTTGTAGTCGCGGTGCCCGGAGATGACCGGCAGGTTCGACTGCGTGCCCGCCGCGAACTTGGTGCCCGCGAACCCCTCTGAGGTCAGCGTCGCCGTGCCCGCCGGGTTGAGTCCGGCCTTGCCGAGGCGCCAGCGCAGGAACTTGCCGGTCGCCGACACCATCGCCGCGGTCGGCGGCACCTCCTCGAGGTTGCCGATCATCGACACCCCGAGGGTCTCCTTGTTGAACCCGCCGGTGTGCGTGCCCTCGACATTGCGGTCGAGTCCGCCGAACGCGCCCTCGAAGATCTGGCCGTACTTGTCGATGAGCACGTTGTACCCGATGTCGCACCAGTTCAGGCTGCGTGCGTGATAGGCGTAGATGCCCCGGACGATCTCCGCGGACTGCTGCGGGGTGTAGTCGTTGCTGCCGGCCGTGTGGTGCACGATCGCACCGCGCATCTGCGGCGAGTACACCGGCTGCGAACAGCGAATGGACTCGTCGGCGCCCCATGCCTGGCGGGCCACGACCTGCGGTCCGCCGGTCAGCGGCGACAGCAACGACGAACCCAGGCCGAGCAGGCTCTCGGGGCTGATGAGCGTCGCCTTCAGCGCATTGAGGGCAACCGTGGCCAACTCCGTCACCACCGTGCTCGCGGTGCCGACGGCCAGCTGGGCGAGATCGCCGCCCTGGGTTTCCGCCGCCGGGATCGCGAGGCCGTCCTTGCTCGCGGCGACCTGCACCTCACGTGCGTCGCCCACCCAGACCGGTTCGGTACCGACCGGGTTCTTCGCGCTGGGCGCCTGTCCGCGGGAGATCTGCTCGAGGACCGTCCACGGTCCCCACTTGCCGTCGGGGTTCTTCGCACGCAATTTGAGATCGACGTCCACGGGGCGCTCCCAGGTGAACGCCACCATCTTGATCGGCGCCTCGCGCACGATGTGCGTGACCGCCGCCCCGACCTCGCGGCCGTCGGCCATCGTGGGTCTCGCCGGGGTCGTGCTGCTCGGGTTCGATCGTGTCGGGGTCCCCGGTGCCCGGTCACCTCGAGGCGTCGGTTGTTCCCGCGTCGTCGACGGCGCTGCCCGCTCGCTACTGCTGGGCGCCTCGGTCGTCGGGGTGGCGGAGGGTTCGGTTGTCTCCGAGCCGGTTTCCGACGGTGACGATGCTGTCGGGGGGGATTCCGACGGCGACGGTTCTGCCGATGACGACGACTCCCTCGACGGTGATCCCGACGGGGCAGAGGGATCGGTGCTCGACGATCCACCGGTCCCCGGGACGAGACCCTTCGGCAGCGGGACCGTCAGATCCGGCAGCGGGAACGCGTGCGGATCGATCGGCGGCAGTTCGACCCCCGCCGCGGCGAGGCCGGACGTCGCCACGTCGACGATGGCGGCGGGCAGTTCCCGTAACGGGACCTGCTCGATCTCGGTGTTGGAGACCGTCTGCTTGTTGTCCACCAACTGTGGTTCGGACTGGCTCGCGATCACCACGAACGGGCTCGCGACGACCGCGGCGGCGATCGCGGCGAGCGCGATCGAAGGTTTCGGTCTGGGGTAACGCACTCAGGTCTCCTCGCAGGTTGGTCGGACCGCGGCGCTGGTGCTCCGGGGGTGTGGTCGGGTCCGGTCAGCCGTCGACATCAGCGCAGCCGACGGCGTCGAAGCCACCAGGACTTCGAAGTCGTCGACCGTGCTCGGTACGGCGGCCATCGTCGCCGTCAGGCATCGACGACGGCGGCGACACACGCCGCGCATCGGTAACTCGTGATGTTCTTGTTATCTGTGTGACGGATGTGGCTGGTGTGCTGACGCCGGACGATGGGGTGGCCACGAATCCGGGGACCTGACCCCCGCGCCAGGGTCACGGCGGCCCGGACAACTCGTGATCCGGTTGTGATCCCCTCGGGTTGGAGATCGGCATCTGAGTTCACTAGGGTCACTTAAGTCCCAATCGTCACATCAGTCACACGCGTTACGGGCGGTGCAGAAGACCGCCGCCCGCGGCTGATGTCGTCGCGACCGAAGGATGTGTTCTGCAGTGACCAAAGCCCGACCTACACGGCTTCTGCCGCGATGGACGGCGAGCGGTGCGCGGCCCGGACGGGCCCGCAACCGCGCGTTGACCTGGGCCGCGGCGGGGCTGGCGCCCGCACTGCTGGCCGGTGGACTCGCTGTCGCGAGCTCATCGGAATCGGCCGATCAGGTCGAGCTCTCGGTCGGGTCGACGGTGACGCTGATCGGGCACGGTCATGGCCACGGCCGCGGAATGGGGCAATGGGGAGCGTACGGCTACGCCCGCAAGGGCTGGACGGCACAGCAGATCCTGCGCCACTACTACGGTGGCACCACCGCGGGGAAGGTGGACAGGCCCGAGATCCTGGTGGCCCTCACGGGTCAGGGCTCGGTGAATGTGCACGCGGACGCCGGCATGCGAGTCGGTGGTCAGACGGTGGCTCCCGGGCAGGCGGTCAGCCTGTCCGGGGGCACGGCCACCATCCGCAGCGGGTGCGGCGGCGGTGTGGTGCGGTCGGTGCCGGCCACCTTCGTCGAACCCCTCAGCATGGCGCCCAACCGCCCGGCCGGTGAATTCCTCAAGTTCTGCGGATCGAACAAGGCCTACCGCGGGGCCATGGGCCTCGAAGGCGGGCGCGTGGTGAACCGCATCCACATCGACGACTACGTCAAGGGCGTCATCCCGCGCGAGAGCCTGCCCGCCTGGGGCGACTCCGGCGGCGCGGCGGCGCTGCAGGCGCAGGCCGTGGCGGCCCGCACCTACGCACTTGCGGCGATCGCGGGTGGCAAGAAGATCGACGACACCCAGAATTCGCAGGTCTACGGCGGTGTCTCGGGCGAGGACCGCCGGACCAACGCGGCCGCCGACGCCACCGCCGGCCAGATCCTGTTGCAGAACGGTCAACCGGCCTTCACCGAGTTCTCCGCGTCGACCGGCGGCTACACGGCCGGCGGACGTTTCCCGGCCGTCGTCGACGAGGGCGACACGGTCTCGCCCAACCACAACTGGACCGCCACCGTCAGCGCGGGCAGCATCGGATCGGCGTTCGGAGTCGGTGCGCTGCGGAGCTTCGAGGTGATCGAGGCCAACGGCCTGGGCGCCGAACACGGACGCGCGATCAAGGTGCGCGCGGTCGGCTCCGGCGGGACCGCGGAGGTGAGTGGCGAGGAAGCTCGAACCAAGCTGCAGCTGAAGTCGTCGTGGTTCGCGGTCCAGGGTCAGCCCTCGCCGCCGCGGATCGTCAAACCGCCCACCGGCCCGGCGTCGCCCGGCGGCGGGGGTATCGATTTCGGCAGCCTCAACCAGCTCGCCGAACAGATCCTGCCGGGATCGTCGAAGTTCCTCGACATGGCGACGTCGGCGATGAACGGACGTTTCTCTGACCTGGGCGGGATCACCGGACCGCTGGGCCAGGCGCTCGGTGTGCCGACCCTGACCCCCGACGCCGCGGGCGTCACCCAGCTCTTCGAGAAGGGGATGATGTTCTTCACCCCGGGCACCGGACCGCGGGTCCTCGTCGGCAAGGGGCTCGAGCGCTACCAGGATCGCGGCGGCATCCCCGCGCTGGGATTCCCGAAACGCGACGCGTTCCGCTGATCGGTCAGGGCTCCGGCCCGGCCTCCACGATCTGGACGGCGACATCGACGAGCTTGGTGTTGGTGTCCTGTGACAGGCGCGCGAGCAGTGCGAACGCCTCGCCCGCGTCGAGCTTGTAGCGCTCCATGATCATGCCCTTCGCCTGGCCGATGATGTCCCGCGAGCCGAGCGCGGCGCGCAGCTGCTGCTTCTCCTGGATGGCCCCGAAGGCGGTGGCGGCGTGCGCGGCGAACAGCTCGCCGAGTTGACGAGCCTCGGCGGTGAACGCGGCCGGCTCGGTGCTGTGGAGATTCAGCGCGGCCGAGTCATCGCCGTCGATGTAGAGGTAGAAGCAGGCCATCGACCGGATACCGAGATCGGCTGCCGCAGCCGCGAAGTTCGGCCAGCGCGTCTCGGTCCGCATGTCGTCGATCCAGACGGTGAGATCGGAGACCGCGGCCCGGATGCACGGGCCCTCGCCCAGTTCTCGCTGCAGAGTGTCGGACTGGCCGCCGAGGTCGCCGACCATCACCGGCGTCTCGATGGTGCCGTTCGCGACGAGGGTCACGGTCGCGTACTCGGCTCCCGGAATGGCGTCGACCGCGAATTTGGTCATCGAACGCAGCGCTGCTTCGGTGTCGTCGCTCTCGCGGCGCATCTCGCCGGCGATGCGCGTCATCTGAGCCCCGAAGTCCGCCAAGTCGGTCACTCCTGCCTCCTCGTGAGACGTTGTCCAGAGCGCCTCGACTGGACCGACAGCAAAGCGCAGGCTTCGAACTCCCCCGGGTGTTCAAAGAGATCATTATGCCGTACCGTGCGTGTCCGCGACGGTGACGAGTCCTTCTCGTTGCGCGACCGACCCGATGGGTGACGAAGTCATCACGTCGACGCAGAAGTCCGTGTCCGAGTACGACGCTGACGGGTGCAACGCCGACGACCGCAGGGCCGCGTGCACCTCGTCACCGGTTCGCGGGTACTCCTCGACCCGCCACCGCCAGTGCACCGCGAGCACCTCGCCCGTCGGGGTCAGAGATTCCGGCAACCGCGCGATCAGTTCGTCGAGATCCGCGTCGCCGAGGTAATAGAGGACCTCACTGAGGACGATCAGGTCGAACCGGCCGGACGGCCAGGCGGAGACGATGTCGCCGACGCGCACCTCGACGGAGTCGTGGCCGTCGAGTCGCTCGCGTGCGAGCTCCACCGCGCGCGGACTGACGTCCATGCAGAGCAGATGATCGGCGCGCGTGGCCAACTGCGCGCTGAGCACGCCGACCGAGCAGCCGGGCTCGAACACCGACCCGTACCGGGGAGAGCTCAAGGCCGCCAGGCTGAGGGCGTACTTTCGTTGCTCGTACCACCGCGACGTGAAGCCCCAGGGGTCGTCGCTGTCTCGGTACATGTCGTGGAAGTAGTTGTCGGCGAGCCCTTCTCGGCTCCCGGCGGTGTGGTCGTCGGCCATGTCGTCCGTCCTGATGATCGTCGGTGTCGAGTGCCGTCCCGGGCCGTCGTCGATGCCCATGTCGTGAGCGTCGTGGTTCACACGAAGACGAACTCCCGATCGCGGAGGAGGCGGTCGAGGATGTGCGGTCCGAGGACGGTCGCGTCTTCGGGGGCGGGTGACAGCGGGCGGATCTGGGTGTCGAAGGCCTGCACGGCCTCTCGCTTGGCGGCCTCGAGATCGTCGTCGAGGACGAAGGTCCGCATCCGCTCCCACGGGATGTCGGGATCGTCGGGTGTCGCCCAGTGCCACATCCAGATCGGATACATCCAGACGGGGACACCACATCGGTCGCCGACGCGTCGGGCACCCCGTCCGACGGCCTCGTGGTCGGGATGACCGTCGTGCGCCCACACCGCCAGCAGGGCCGTCGGGGTCTCCGGCTGCTCGGCGAGGGTGTGCTCGACGATGGTCTCGATCTCGTCCTCGTGGTCGGCGAGCGTGCCGTCGCCGAGCCCGCACCATCGCGTCGGTTCGATGCCCAGAACCGATGTCGCGGAGTCCACTTCGGCGCGTCGCCGAATCGCCAGCTCGGCGGGCGAGAGCGTGGGCGAACCAGGGTGCGACGCCGAGCCGTCGGACAGGCAGAGCGCGACGACCTCGATGCCACGTCGGTGGGCAGCCGCCATCAGCCCGCCGACCCCGAGTACCTCGTCGTCGGGATGAGCGGCCAGGACCACGAGCCGCCGGACGCCCGGCTCGATTTCGGGCCACGGATCCCGCGCGGCGAACCACCGCTGCCATTCCGATTCCGGAGTTCCCTCCGCCGAGGTGGGGGTGGCGCCGAAGCGGTGCGTCGAGGGGGAGCCGTCGGCGGTCATGGACCCGCCGATCCCGGTCCGGGTGGGACGCCGTCGGTCAGTGCGCCGAGTACTGCGAGGTCTCGATCGGCGTGGGACTGCCGGATGTAGACGGTGAGATCGGCGACGGCTTGCGCGTGACCGGCGTCGGCGGACAGCGGGCCGGGACCGAGCGCGCGTCCCACCCGGTCGATCACCGCGGTCGCGACCTGTTCGACCGACCAGCGCACGGCGAAGGCGAGTCGTTTCGACGGCGCGCCCGGGTCGGTGTCGATCTCGCGTGCCGCGGCCTGCAGATGCGCCCAACCGGACGCGAGATGGGCGTCGACCGCGCCGGCGTGCATCAGCAGCAGCGGGTCGTCGGAACGGGCGGCCGCGCGGTAGAGCGGCGCCGCGACCTTGCGGGCCCCGCCGAACCAGCATGCCGCGACCCCGATCCCGCCGTGCCAGAATCCCGGCCGGTCGAGGTATGCGCCCGGTTCGCCGATCGCGTCGGCGGGCACGGCGTCGAACGTGACGGTCCCGGTGTCGGAGTCCCGCATGCCCGCGTTGGCCCACCCGGAGCTGTCCGCGGACACCCCCGGGTGGCCGAGGTCGACGCCGAACAACCGGTTGCCGGTGTCGGTGCGCGCGGTGACCAGCGCGTGGGTGCACGACGACGCGCCCGAGCACCACTCCTTGGTCCCGCTCAGTTCCCAGCCGTGTGCGCCGCGTCGGGCGTCGACGCCGGTCCCGCGGGTCTGGGCCGCCCACACACCCCAGAACTCGCCCGGGGCGGTCCCGCCGTCGCAGATTTCGGCGAGGATGGCGTCGGCGTCGGCGTGCGCCTCGACGAGGCGACCCGTGCTGATGTCGTCGGAGCAGGCCCGGACGAGGGCGGCGAACCGGTCGAGGGTGCGTCCGCCGCCCGGGCGGGGGAGCGCGAAGGACGGGTCGCCGACGATCGCGCGTGCCCGTGCGGGCGTCACCCGGCGACCTCGTCGGGCCGGGCCCCGGACAGTTGCCGCAGGTAGCCCGCGAAGCCGTGCCGTGCGCGCCCGTCGCGTCGCGTCGAGGTGCGGACCGGCGCGTGCGCACCCCGTTCGATGACCGCGTCCGCGGCATGCAGGCGGTCGACGAGATCAACGTCCTCGTCGGTGTCGAGCTCACGGAACCCGCCGACGTCGGCGTAGGTCGAGGCGCGGACGCCGAGATTGGCGCCGTGGACGTGGCCGTGCCCGGGGGACGGGTCGTACTCCCGCAGGTACATCTCGCCCGTTCCCGCCGGCCACTCGTCGAAACCGTCCGGGGTGACCGTGCCCACGTACGCGTCCGCCCCCGCGTCCGCGGCGGCGACATGCTCGGCGAACCAGTCGCGCGGAACCGTCGAATCGGCATCGGTCGTCGCGAACCACGTGGTGTCCGGTTCCGACGACGACGCAACCACGGACGCGAAACCGGCTCCGCGCGCCGCGCCGACACAGCGGACATCGACCACCACGGTCGACACCTCGTCCGTGACCAGCGTCGCGGAGTCGTCGTCGCAGGCGTCGAGCACCACGATCACCTCCACGGGGATCGGCACCGCCGTGGCCGCGGCCTGCAGGGCTTCGAGGCACGCGGGCAGACGCTCGGCCTCGTTGTGGACGGGCACCACGACGACGATGCGCTCGACCGGAGCCGTTGCCTGGTGTTCCTTGGGGAGCCCCGGAGCCTGCGAGGACACCCGGTCGTCGGGCGATCGTACGAACAGCGGCGTCACTCAAACCCCGAACTGGTCACAGGAGAGGATGGGGCCCGGGGGCTACAGGCCGACGTTCGAAACAATACCCGGCTTCCGTGCCAGGCCACGTGGCTCGGAGATTACTCAGGGAGGGTCCGTTACCCTGAGGACCCGTGGCAACCAGTAGCAGCTATGACCTGATCGTCGTCGGCTCCGGATTCTTCGGCCTCACCGTCGCCGAGCGGGCCGCGACGCAGCTGGGCAAACGGGTCCTCGTGCTCGACCGGCGCGACCACCTCGGTGGCAACGCGTACTCCGAAGCCGAGCCGACGACCGGCATCGAGATCCACAAGTACGGGGCACACCTGTTCCACACGTCCAACGAGCGGGTGTGGGAGTACGTCAACCAGTTCACCGACTTCACCGGCTATCAGCACCGGGTGTTCGCGCTGCACAACGGGCAGGCCTACCAGTTCCCGATGGGTCTCGGGCTGGTCAGCCAGTTCTTCGGCCGCTACTTCAGTCCCGACGAGGCGCGGAAGCTGATCGCCGAGCAGGCCAGCGAGATCGAGACCGCCGAGGCGCGCAACCTCGAGGAGAAGGCGATCAGCCTGATCGGCCGCCCGTTGTACGAGGCGTTCATCAAGCACTACACCGCCAAGCAGTGGCAGACCGATCCCAAAGAACTGCCCGCGGGCAACATCACCCGGCTTCCGGTCCGCTACACCTTCGACAACCGCTACTTCAACGACACCTACGAGGGTCTACCGGTCGACGGTTACACCGCGTGGCTCGAGAACATGGCGGCCGACGACCGCATCGAGGTGCGCCTGTCCACCGACTGGTTCGACGTCCGTGAGCAATTGCGCGCGGACAGTCCCGACGCCCCGATCGTCTACACCGGCCCCGTGGACCGTTACTTCGAGTACTCGGCCGGCCGACTCGGCTGGCGCACACTCGATTTCGAGACCGAGGTGCTCGACACCGGCGACTTCCAGGGCACACCGGTGATGAACTACAACGACGCCGACGTCCCGTTCACCCGGATCCACGAGTTCCGGCATTTCCATCCCGAGCGGAACTCCTACCCCGACGACAAGACGGTCATCATGCGGGAGTTCAGCCGGTTCGCCGAGAACGACGACGAGCCGTACTACCCGATCAACACACCCGAGGACCGGGCGATGCTGACCACCTACCGTGACCTCGCCCGCACCGAGACCGCAAGTGCCGGAGTGTTGTTCGGCGGTCGCCTGGGCACCTATCAGTACCTCGACATGCACATGGCGATCGCGAGTGCGCTCACCATGTTCGACAACACCCTGGCACCGCATCTGCGTGATGGTGCGCCGCTGGTGGCCGACCCCGCAGGAGCCGAATAGATGACGGTGACTCCCGTGAACCAATCCGACATCCCCGACGCCGGAGTGGGGCCGTCGAAGGCGAAATCGCTTCTGCAGCGGGTGATCTTCCCGCGCGCAGGCGAACCCCTCGACGTCCGGTCGCTGTACGTCGTGGAGTCCGAGAGCAACAACCGCCGGGCGCACGCCCCCAGCCGGACCTCGGTGCTCCTCGGTGCCGAGTCCGAGGTGAGCTTCGAGACCTACTTCAACGCCTTCGCCGCGGCCTACTGGCGCCGCTGGAGCATCCTCGACTCCGTGGTGCTCCGCGTCGAGGTGATCGGCACCTGCCGCGTCGACCTGTACCGCTCCAAGATCGACGGGTCGCGTATCGGCATCGGCGGTGACCTCGTGGACACCGACGAAACCGGCCGCGGCGTAGTCGAATTCGAGCTGGACCTCGGCCCCTTCGAAGACGGCGGCTGGATCTGGTTCGACGTCACCACCGACACCGACACCGAGATCGTCTCCGCCGGTTGGTACGCGCCCATCGAGGCGCCGACCCCGGACGCGGAGACCAAGCGCGTCACGGTGGGCATCCCGACCTTCAACCGACCCATCGACGCGGTGAACGCGTTGGCCGCGTTGACCTCCGACCCGATGGTCGACGAGGTGATCGACGCGGTGATGATGCCCGACCAGGGCACCAAGAAGGTCATCGACGAACCCGGTTACACCGAGGCCGCAGCCGCTCTCGGCGACCGGCTGCACATCTTCGACCAGGGCAACCTCGGCGGCTCCGGCGGATACGCGCGCATCATGTACGAGGCGCTGCGGCTCACCGACTCGCCCTACGTCCTCTACATGGACGACGACATCGCGATCGAACCCGACTCGATCCTGCGGGCGCTGGCCATGTCGCGATTCGCGAAGGCGCCCATGCTCGTCGGCGGTCAGATGCTGAACCTGCAGGACCGCAGTCACCTCCACTGCATGGGTGAGGTCATCCGGCGCGACACCTTCATGTGGACCGCGGCGCCGTTCGTCGAGTACGACCACAACTTCTCCAAACACCCACTGCGCGACCGCGAGAACTCGAAGAACCTGCACCGGCGGATCGACGTCGAGGGCAACGGTTGGTGGATGTGCATGATCCCGCGCGAATGTGCGGAGCAGATCGGCCTCCCGATGCCCCTGTTCATCAAGTGGGACGACTGGGAGTTCGCACTCCGCGCGTCGAAGGCCGGTTACCCCACCGCCACCGTGCCGGGTATCGCGATCTGGCACATGGCCTGGAGCGACAAGGACGACGCGATCGACTGGCAGGCGTACTTCCACCTGCGCAACCGGCTCGTCGTCGCTTCGATCCACCACGACGGTCCCATCAAGGGGATCGTCCGGTCGATGACCAAGGCGACCGCGAAACACCTCCTCTGCCTGGAGTATTCGACGGTCGCGATCCAGAACGAGGCGATCCGGGACTTCCTCGCCGGACCCGATCACATCCGCAGTCTGCTGCCCACCGCGCTGCCGAAGGTCGCGCAGATGCGCAAGCAGTATCCGGACGCGGTCGTCCTCCCCTCGGCGACCGAGCTGCCGCGGACCTCGGGCGAGGCAACGCATCTCGGGACCTCGATACCGCTGAACCCGATCAGCAAGATCAAGGCGCTGACCGCCGCGGTGGTGAACAATGTCCGCCCGGCCGATCCCCGGCATCACGAGGTGCCGCAGGCCAACTTCCCTCCGATCGAGGCGCGATGGTTCTCCCTCGGACGGGTCGACGGTGTCACGGTCACCACCGCCGACGGCCGCGGCGTCGTCTACCGGCAGCGCGACCGCGAGAAGATGATCGAGCTCGCCCGGGAACATTTCGCCCTCGTGAAGGAATTGCAGGACAAGTTCCCGGAGATGAAGCAGCAGTACAGGTCCGCACACCGCGACCTGACGTCGAAGGAGAGCTGGGCGGGTGTCTTCGGAATCTGATGGTCCGGTGATCGGCAGCGGGGGCGACACGGTCCTGGAGGACCGTGCGGAGACGGGGAAGGTCCCGGCCGACGACACCCCGCGTCCCCTGAACGGCGAGGAGAAGGCGCTGGTCGCCATCCAGGCCGGGCTCGGCGCCCGCCCGGGCGTCCGCCCGGCCGCGCGCGGACTGTCGCACGTGGGCGAGCACGCGCTGGGCTGGCTCGCGATCTCGGGGACCGGTTGGGCCCTGGCCCGCCGCCGCGGTGACGTACGGGCGCAACAGCTCTGGCTCGAGGCGGGAGTGGGCGCCTTCGGCGCGCACGCCGCGTCGGTGATCATCAAGCGGATCGTGCGCCGCCCGCGGCCCGCACACCCGGCGATCGCCATCGGGGTGTCGACGCCGAGCAAACTGAGTTTCCCGTCCTCACACGCCACCTCGACCACCGCGGCCGCGATCCTCATCGGCCGCGCCGCCGGCTGGGACCCGAAGGTGCTGCCCGCTGTGCTGGTCCCGCCGATGCTGCTGTCCCGACTGGTGCTGGGCGTGCACTACCCGACCGACGTCACCGCGGGTGCCGCGATCGGTGCCGCGAGCGCAGCGGCGGTCATCGTGGGCGATAAGGTGCTGCTCGAACCCACCCGGAATGACCAGGAGTCCGGACGTGCCCGCCGCGCGGCGCGCGTCCTGGCCCGGCTCGGCCTGACGGCCGCGGTCCCCGGCGGGACGCTGCGTCTTGCCGCGTCCCCCGTCATCGCGCGGGTGACACGACACAGGGAGAGTGCATGAGCGAGGAGCCGATCGAGCACGGGAAGGTTCTCGGACCGCCGAAGAACCTGACGTCCGGGCTGATCAAGGCCGTCCGGCCGCGGCAGTGGGTCAAGAACGTCCTGGTGCTCGCCGCTCCGCTCGCCGCGGGCAACATCACCGACGTCTCGGTGCTGGGCTCCGCCGGTATCGCCTTCGTCGCCTTCTGCCTCGCCGCGTCGAGCATCTACCTGGTCAACGACGCGATGGACGTCGAGTCCGACCGCAACCACCCGACCAAGCGGTTCCGGCCGATCGCGGCCGGCGTCGTCCCGGTGACCCTGGCCTATGTCCTCGCCGCCGTCCTCCTCGTCGGCTCGATCGGCATCGCGTTCCTCGCCAACTGGCAGACGGCCGTCGTCATCGCCATCTACCTGGTGATCCAGCTCGGCTACTGCTTCGGCCTGAAGAACCAGGCCGTCATCGACATCTGCATCGTGTCGTCGGGCTTCCTGCTGCGCGCCATCGCCGGTGGTGTCGCCGCCGAGATCGTGCTGTCGCAGTGGTTCCTGCTCGTGATGGCCTTCGGGTCGCTCTTCATGGCGGCGGGTAAGCGCTACGCCGAACTCCAGCTCGCCGAACGCACGGGCGCCAAGATCCGTAAGGCCCTCGAGTACTACACGACCACCTACCTGCGCTTCGTGTGGACCCTGTCGGCGACTGCGGTCGTGATCTTCTACGGCTTGTGGGCCTTCGACAAGGGCTCCGACCACGACACCAACGTCGCGTACGCCATCTCGATGGTGCCGTTCACCGTGGCGATCCTCCGTTACGCCGTCGACGTCGACGGGGGTGCCGCGGGCGAGCCCGAGGAGATCGCGCTCGGCGATCGTGTCCTGCAGCTGCTCGCCGTGGCGTGGCTGGTGTGTGTGGGTGTCGCGGTCTATGCAGTCAATTGATGAGTCGCCAACCGGATTCCGGGCGCTGACGACCGGCCGCACCAAGGTCGCGGCCGTCAGTTTCGTCGTCGGGGCCGCCGTCGTCACGACGTTCTTCGCGATCGGTGCGTGGCAGCGCCGGTGGATCGCCGACGACGGACTCATCGTCCTGCGGACGCTGCGCAACCTCTTCGCCGGCAACGGTCCGGTCTTCAACGCCGGTGAGCGGGTGGAGGCGAACACCTCGACCGCCTGGACCTACCTGCTGTGGTTCTGGGCGTGGCTCACCGACGGTCAACTCGAGTACGTCGCGCTCTGGGTGGCGCTGGTCTGCTCGGTCGCCGCGATCCCGATCGCGATGTACGGCAGCGCGCGACTGTTCGGGACACGCATCGGCGGGCTCACCGGCGACGGCTGGACCCTGCTGCTGCCGTTCGGCGCGGTCATCTACATCGCCATTCCGCCCGCGCGCGACTTCGCCACGAGCGGGCTCGAGAACGGACTCTGCATCTTCTGGGCGGCCGTCCTGTGGTGCCAGCTCGTCGCCTGGGCGCAGCGCGGCGCGCGCACGAACCGCGGGAGCGCGGCGGCCACGCTCGTACTCGCCTTCACCGCCGGTCTGGCGCCGCTGATCCGGCCCGAACTGGCGATCCTCGGCGGCCTCGTGCTGCTGCTGGTGTTCTTCGCGCCACTCGGCTGGAAGATGCGTCTGGGCGTCGTCGTGGTTGCGGGGACCCTGCCGGTCGGCTACCAGATCTTCCGCATGGGCTACTACGCCCTGCTGGTTCCCAATCCCGCGGTCGCGAAGGACGCCAGCGGTGCCAAGTGGGACCAGGGCTTCGCCTATCTGACCAATCTCTTCGGCCCGTACGTGCTCGTGCTGCCGGTCGTCCTGGCGGCGGTGGCCGGGGTCCTGCTGGTCGTCGGCGGCCGCATGCGGTCGAAGAGGGCCGACGTCACGGGTGCCGACGCGACCGCGGATTCGGTTGACGCAACGGCCGACTCGACGACGGACACCCGGTCGTCGCGCCTCGCCGGATGGTCGCGCCGGCTGCAGTCCTCGACCGCGGTCGTGTCCGTCGTGGTCCTCGCCGGCATCGTGCTGATCGTCTACTGGATGCGTCAGGGCGGCGACTTCATGCACGGCCGGGTGCTGCTCGTTCCGGTCTTCATCACCCTGTTGCCCTTGATGGTCGTGCCGGTGACGATTCCCGCCCACGTCGGTGCGGCGTTCCGTCGCCGGCCGTCGACGGACTCCGAGTCCGTGATCTCCGACCCGGTGGACGACGCGGCTCCGGCGCCCGAATTCAGCCCCGCCGACCGCCGGCGCGCGCGGGCCCAACTGGTCGGCGCGGTGGCCATGAGCGCCATGTGGATCACCGTCGTGGTGTGGGCGGTCTCCACCCACGCCAACGTGCTGCCGAACGCGGGCATCGACATCGGCCGCAGCGGCATCGTCGACGAGCGCCGCTTCTACGTCACCAACATGGGCAACGAGAATCCCGTGACCGCCGAGGATTACCTCGACTACCCGCGCATGAGCGCGATGGTCGAGAAGATCGACGAGTACCGCGAGGACGGCGGCGTCATCCTGCCGTCGTTCAACTACGACGAGTGGTACGTGGCGCAACTTCCCGCCGTGATGCCGAAGGGTGCCGAGCGGCAGGTGACCGTCTACTTCCTCAACCTCGGCATGACGAGCATGAACGCCCCGCTGGATGTGCGCGTCATCGACCAGATGGGTCTGGCGTACCCGCTCGCCGCGCACACCGAGCGTCTCGAGGACGGCCGTATCGGCCACGACAAGATCCTGCCGAGCGAGTGGGTCGTCGCCGAGGCCGGGGCATACCCGCGCCGCCCCGTGCTGCCCGGTTATCTCGACGAGGACCTGGTCCGTCAGGCCCAGGTGGCGCTGCAGTGCCCGGAGACCAAGGACCGGTTCGCCTCGTTCGAGGCACCGTGGTCCTTCGACCGCTTCAAGCACAACCTGCGTCAGGCGTTCACCTTCAACAGCTACCGCATCCAGCGTGAGCCGGAGTACGAGATCCAGCGCTGCGGCCTGGAGATGCCACCGCCGGTGAACCCACGCTAGTGACGCGCGCCCGGGCGCGGCACCCAACCACACGACACCAAGAGAATCCCGAGAAAACGCGGGGTCGAACCTGTGGAGTTGCCGTCGAACATCTCGGATCGGTAACGTCCCCGTGGGCGCGGCCGATAGAAAGGTCGTGACTGAGGCGTTCTGAACTGCTGGGACGCCGAAGTGACGGGGGTTGTGATCGCGATCACATGGTTTGTCACGTTCGGGGGCATCGAATAGGCTCGCCGACGGTGAATCGCATGCGAGAACGACTCGTGAACGACGTCGCGCCGCGCAATGAGCCGGGGGACGAAAAATGTGTGACGCACAATGACCGGTAGGCCACCGGGGACCATGAGTTCCGGCCGATCGGCTGAAGAGGGAGATTCTGTACATGCGTGAAGCTGCCACCGAGGCGCCGAGGCCTGCGCGCAACCGGATGAGCAACCGGTTGATCGCCGCTTTCGTCGCCATCCTGACAGTTGTGGGACTGACCGGTGTCGTCGCCGGCCAGGCCAACGCCCGGATCGGCGGAACGCAGGTCGGCAAGCAGGAGTTCTGGGTCAACGGCTGCGGGATGCCGAACGTCAAGGTCCGCGCCTGGAAGAAGCCCGGCAACTACAAGACCGTCATCCTCCTCGACGGCATGCGCGCCCAGTACGACTACAGCGGCTGGGAGATCAACACCAACGTCCAGGAGATGGTGAAGTCCGGCGTCAACGTCGTCGAGCCCATCGGTGGACCCGCGAGCTTCTACACGGACTGGGACGCACCCAGCAACTTCAACCGGCAGCCCTACCGGTACCGGTGGAACTGCGTCATCAGTCGGACCCTGATCAGCGCGCTCGACGCCCGCGGCTTCCGCGTCGGACCGTCGAAGCGCTACGCCATCATGGGCCTGTCCATGGGTGGTAACGCCGCACTGGTCCTCGGTGCCCAGAACCGTCAGCACTTCGACCGCGCCGGCTCGCTTTCGGGCTACAACTTCCTGAGCGCTCCCGGCATGCGTACCGCGCTGCGCCTGGCGATGCTCGACGTCGACCCGAAGCCGTGGAACATCGACGCGATGTGGGGCCCGCCGTGGAGCATCCGCTGGTTCCAGAACGATCCCTTCTGGAACATCGGCCTGATGCGCGGCATGAAGGTGTTCGTCGGTTCCGGTAACGGTCTGTTCGGCCGCTACAACGCACTGCCCAACGTGTTCGACGACCTGTTCAAGGGTTCGACCCTCGAGCTGCTCGCCTTCACACAGTCCAAGGCCTTCGAGGCCGCGGCCTTCGTCCAGGGCGTCCCGCTGATGACCTACTACGCCAACGGCACCCACGCCTGGGGCTACTGGCAGGACATGATCTGGAACGCCAAGAACCGCGGGTTCTTCCGCTGATCTGACATCGCCGGTCCGCCGGCCACACGACGCCCCGCCCGGGTTTCCGGGCGGGGCGTCGTCGTGCGTGGGCGCGCCCTGCTCTGAGGTCCACGCTGAAAACCACCCTCCAGAGGGGCTCCAACGCCCTACAGTCCGCCGCCCCTGTATGGAGGGTGGTTTCCAGCGGGCGTCCGACCCCACAGATATCAACTGTCACACAAATCCCACGTGTCACAGCGTGGCGTGCGGACAGGCCTCGCTGCGGCGTGTAAGAAACTCCTGAGGCGTTTGATACTCATGAGGCACGTGTGACTGACGGGGAATCGGTCACGACGCTGCGGGCGCCGGCGTACAGGGGCGAAGGAGTTCTGGAGAGTGATGCGGCGAAACAGTGGTACAGGCAGGGTCGACGCGCGACCGGCTGACGCAGGACAGGGTGACGCGCGCCCGGCCGGTCGTCGGGCGACTCTTCGCCCGGTGACGGCCGCCGTGGTCGCGCTGGCGACCGCCGCGGTGCTCGTCATCGGCAACGGTCTCGCCGGCGCCGAGCCCGCTCCGGCCCCGCCTGCCCCCGCGGCCCCGCCCGCGCCGCCGGCGTCGCCGAGCGCTCCGGCGCCCGCGCCACCGAGCTCGCGCGCCCCGGTCGCTCCGGCGTCGGTGCCGGCCGCCCAGCCGGCGAGGGTGACGAACACCTACTGGTACACCGACCGGCGCGTGGCCCTGTGGGTCTACTCGCCGGCGATGAACACCAACATCCAGGTGCAGATCCTGCTGGCCCGTGACTGGCACGCGAAGCCGAAGGAGAAGTTCCCGCAGCTGACGATGCTCGACGGCCTGCGCGCGCAGGACGATCAGAGCGGCTGGATCATCAACACCAAGATCGTCGACTTCTACAAGGACAAGAACGTCAACGTCATCCTGCCGATAGGTGGTGAGTCGAGCTTCTACACCGACTGGAAGGAACCTGACCGCGGCAAGAACTACAAGTGGGAGACGTTCCTCATGCGGGAACTGCCGCCCATTCTGGAGAACGATTGGCGCTCCACGGACGTCCGCGGCATCGAGGGCCTGTCGATGGGTGGCTCCGCGGCCATGATGCTGGCCGCGCGCAATCCCGGCTTCTATAAGTTCGCGGCGTCGTTCTCGGGGATCCTGCAGCTGAGTTCGTTCGGCATGCCGCAGGCCATCCAGTTCGCGGTGCGCGACGGTGGCGGCTACGACTCGATGAAGATGTTCGGCCCGCCCTCCGATCCGGCGTGGAAAGAGCACGACCCCTATCTGATGGTCGACAAACTGCAGGGCACGAGCCTGTACGTCTCGTCGGGCAACGGCATGGTCGGGCCGCACGACAAGCCGTCGGACATCCCGATGCTCGCGACCAACTATTCCGGCGTCGGACTCGAGATGCTGAGCCGCGTGACCTCGCAACAGTTCGCGATCCAGTTGAACCGCAGGGGGATTCCGGGCCAGGCGAACTATCGGCCGTCGGGCACCCACACCTGGCCGTACTGGGAGTTCGAGATGATGCAGGCGTGGCCGCAGGCCGCCGCGGCACTCGGACTGTCGCGCGACGCGGTCGCATGCCGCGTCGACGGCGCCTTCCGCAAGGTCTGGGACGCCAACAAGGCGACGCTCGGGGGCTGCCTCACCCCGTCGTACCCGGTTGCCGGTGGCAAGGCACAGGACTTCGCCGGCGGACGCATGTTCACCGGCCCGAAGGGTCCGAAGATCGTCACCGGCGCGATCGGTGGCGCCTACGTCGCCGCCGGTGGACCGAGCGGACGTCTCGGCAAGCCGACGACCGACGAACTCCCGACCCGCGACGGCAAGGGCCGCGTCAACCACTTCGAGCACGGCCGGATCACCTGGACGGCGAAGGACGGCACCAAGGTCCTGAAGTGACGGTCAGACGGAGGGGACGGGGCGCCGACGGCGCCCCAACCTCGACCCCACGTGTGTACGGCCTGAAACTTCGCTGAGGAATCGGACCGTTACCGCAGGTGGTGCTGGTGCGGCGGCCGGAACGGCCCCGCGCGGACGGTAGCCTGACGTGGTGTGCGATGCAGGGTGCCCCTGCGTTGCGATCGGCCGTAGGCCGGACGTGAGTGTCGCCGGACGAGACCGTCCGGCGGTGCGTTGATCTCGACCCGAAAGGTTCGGCAGGAAGTGGCGATGACAACGAAGTGTGTGCGGCTGGTGCTGGCCGTGACGGGCCTCGCTCTCGCGCTCGGGTCCGTGTCGGCCTGCGCCGATGACTCGACGGCCAGTGCGCCGATCACCAACAACCCGGTCACGACGACATCGCTGTACTCGGCCGCTCCCTCGACGAGCGCGTCGCAGGGTTCCACATCCGAGGAGACCACCCCGTCCACGCCCGGCGGCACGTCGGAGCTGCCGGCGACCGAACCGAACCCCAGCACGAAGGTCCCGGCCAGCTTTCCCGGACCCAGCGGACAGCCGCTCGACGACAAGGCCCGCGCGTATCTCGCCGCGTTGAAGCAGCAGGACGTCACGTTCATGGGTGACAACGACAATTCAGTGGCCCTGACGATGGCGAAGTACGTCTGTGGTGCCAAGCAGAAGGGCACCGACCCGAGCATGGTGAAGGCCTTCGTCACCGCCTCCGTGGGTCCGGGGGCGGACAACGTCGAGGAAGCGAACTCGAAGGCCGACAAGGTCATCCGCGCGGCCGAACAGCACTACTGCTGACGTGGCCGCTCGACGCAACGCCGCGGGCCGCACCCGGAAGGGTCCCGTCCGGCGGCTCGGCGCCTTCGCGCTGCTCCTCCTCGCGCTCGCGGTCATCGCGATCGTGCTCATCGTCGTGCTGGTCCTGGTGTGGCTGGCACCGGGGCCCGCGCCGATCGGCCCCGGCGGGCCGTCGACGACCCCGCCGTCGAAGGAACGGCCGGATGCACAGCCGGCGGACTGTCCGGACGTCCTGACCGTCGTCGTGCCCGGGACCTGGGAGTCCAGCGCCGACGACGATCCGTACGCGCCGTCGGCGAATCCGAACTCGTTGATGCTGCGCGTGTCGCGTGCCCTCTCGAATGACTTCGACTCGTCCCGCAGCGAGATCTACACCGTTCCCTACACGGCGCAGTTCCGGAATCCGACCAACCTCGCCGACCGGCAGGCCGACTACAACGTGTCACGCACGCAGGGATACAAGCGCGCGGCGGGCAAGATCATCTCCACCAACGAACGCTGCCCGCTGACGAGCTACGTGATCATGGGATTCAGTCAGGGTGCGGTCATCGCCGGCGATCTGGCCAGCAACATCGGCAACGGCCGGGGCGTCCTCGAGGACGGTGACCAGGATCTCGTGCTGGGCGTCGGGCTGATCGCCGACGGTCGGCGCCAACCGGGTGAGCAGAACGACATCGAGCCGAGCCCGAACGGCGTGGGCGCCGAGATCGCGCTCGGCGGCATGGGCAACCTCGTTCCCGGCATCTCCATGACCGGCCCGCGCACCGGCGGTTTCGGCGACCTCCGTGACCGGGTTCAATCCATCTGCGCCCCGGGCGATCTCATCTGTGACTCGCCGACGATCGTCAACCCGCTGGCGGCGGTGTCGAAGCTGGCGAACGCGGCGTCGAATCCCGTCCACGCGATGTACGCGACCACCCGCTACTGGGAGAACGACGGTCAGACCGCGACCCAGTGGATGTACGACTGGTCCAAGGATCTCATCGAGGGCGCACCCCAGCCGAAGCACAACTGACCGGCAACCTGCCGGTCACGGCTGGCCGGATAGAAGCGTCTCCAGACGCGACTCACCCGACCGCCCGCATCGTCGAACTAACCGGCCGGTAACCTCTTCTCGCGGCTGCGGCCGATTCGTTTGGCGGCGCCGTCACGCTGCATTAACGTGTTGGGCTGGCCCGAGGAACACCGCAGTGCGCCGCAGACGCCGCACGCGACCTCACCAGCCGGCGATCACGATGAGAGGACAGCGATGACGCAACCCCCGAGCGATGCCGGTGCCACCTCGGCCGGATTGCGGAAGTTCCGCTTCGGCGCGGGTGGTGAGGGCAACAAGGACGAGGGCGGTGCCCGCAAGTTCGTCAAGCTGGCGCAGACGGCCGAGGAATACGGCTACGACACCTTCGCGGTGCCCGACCACCTCGGCAACCAGGTCGGTCCGCTCGCGGCCCTCGGCGCGCTGACGCAGGCCACCAGCACGATCCGCCTCGCGACCTCGGTGCTGGCCAACGGCTGGCGTCATCCCGCCCTCCTCGCCAAGGAGGCCAACACGATCGACGTCCTGAGCAGGGGACGACTCGAGTTGGGCATCGGCGCCGGATGGATGAAAGAGGAGTTCGACAAGGCCGGCATCGAATTCGAGTCGCCCGGCGTCCGGATCCGTCGCCTCGACGAGGCGCTGACCGTCCTCGACGGCCTGATGCGCGGGGAGACGGTGAACTTCGACGGCGAGTTCTATCAGATCAACGGCCTCGAGGGCAGTCCACGGCCGCGGCAGGGACCGCGTCCGCCGATCGCCGTCGGCGGCGGCGGACCCAAGATGCTCGCCCTGGCCGCCAAGCACGCCGACATCATCTCCGTCGCGCCCGGCACCACCACCGACGGCAAGATGAAGCTGTCCGACATGACCATCGAGAAGACCGCCGAGCGTGTCGGCCGGATCCGGCAGGTCGCCGGCGACCGGTTCGACGAGCTCGAACTGAACTGGACGATCGCTGTCATCGTCATCACCGACGATCGGGTCGCCACCGCCGAGATGGCGCTGAAGGCGCTCGAACAGGGCTATCCGCCCAACATCGCGCACGACACCGAGTTCACCGTCGACGACGTGCTGACCTCGCCGTACATCGCGATCGGGAGCTTCGACGAGATCGCCGACCAGATCCGGGAGGTGCGCCGCCGCACCACCATGTCCTACGTAGGGGTGTTCCCCACGCAGATGGATGCTTTTGCGCCCGTGCTGGCGCAATTGAAGGGGGAGTAGGATGGCCGACGGTCTCGCGAGTCAACAGCGAGGTGACGGGTCGGTGAACCCGGGGGCGCGCGTCGAAGGGCGACGCGCGCTCATGCGAAGCCGAGCATGACGAACGCGAGTTTTTTCGTTGGGTAACTGGACGTGCGCTACCGTATCCCGCGGTCGGCACAGGACGTGGACAGCAGGACTGCGTGGTGGTGTCGCCAAGACCTCGCCGGAGAACTGCGCCCGCGTGGGGGAGTCCACGAGGGGGCACAGGAGTAATGAATGCTGAGTACTGAACTCGAAGACTTTCTCGATGAGACCGGGAACATCTCTTTCACCGAGGAAGCGACCCTGGTCGACTACGTCGAGCAGAACGTCCGCGAACAGGCCGACACACTGGCCTACCGGTTCATCGACTACAGCCGCGAACGCGATGGCGAGCCCCAGGATCTGACGTGGGCGCAGTTCGGCAAGCGACTCCGTGCCGTCGCAGCACGTCTGCAGCAGGTCACCAAGCCGGGCGACCGCGTGGCGATCCTCGCGCCCCAGTCGCTGGAGTACGTGATCGGGTTCTTCGCGGCGCTCTACGCCAGCAACGTCGCCGTCCCGCTGTTCTCCCCGGACGAGCCCGGACACACCGACCGACTGCACGCGGTCCTCGACGACTGCAAGCCGACCGCGATCCTCACCTCGACGAAGTCCGCCGAGGCGGTGCGTGACTTCTTCGCGCCGCTGCCGGCCAAGGAGCGTCCGCGCGTCATCGCCGTCGACGCCGTCCCGGATTCGGTCGGGTCGAGCTGGGTGGCACCGGTCGCCGGTCAGGACCACAACAAGGACACCGTCGCCTACCTGCAGTACACCTCGGGTTCGACGCGCGTCCCGGCCGGTGTGGAGATCACCTATCAGGCGGTCGCCGCGAACGTGCTGCAGATCTCCGACACCATCGGCATCGATCGCAAGGCCCGCGGCGTCACCTGGCTGCCGATGTTCCACGACATGGGTCTGCTCACCGTGATCCTGCCCGCGCTCGGCGGCCGCTACATCACGATCATGAGCCCGCAGGCGTTCGTTCGCCGTCCCGGTCGCTGGATCAAGGAGCTCGCCGCCGCCGCCGACGGCGCGGAGACCTTCGCCGCGGCTCCCAACTTCGCCTTCGAGCACGCCGCCGCGCGCGGTCTGCCGAAGGAGGGCGAGAAGCTCGACCTCTCCAACGTCATCGGTCTGATCAACGGGTCGGAGCCGGTCACGGTCAGCTCGATGAAGAAGTTCAACGAGGCGTTCGCGCCGTACGGGCTGCCGAAGACGGCGATCAAGCCCTGTTACGGCATGGCCGAGGCCACGCTGTTCGTGTCCGCGACGCAGCGCGAGAACGAGGCGAAGGTCGTCTATGTCGACCGCGACGACCTCAACGCCGGCACTTTCACCCTCGTCGACTCCGACGCGCCCAACGCGGTCGCGCAGGTGTCGTGTGGTCAGGTCGCGGTGAGCCAGTGGGCCACCATCGTCGACACCGAGACGGCGACCGAACAGCCCGACGGCCATGTCGGGGAGATCTGGTTGCATGGTCTGAACATCGGCGCCGGCTACTGGAACAAGCCGGAGGAGACCGAGGAGACATTCCACAACAAGCTGGTCACCCCGCTCCCGGAGAACAGTCACGCCGAGGGTGCGCCCGCGGACGCGATCTGGATGCGCACCGGCGACTTCGGGGTCTGGCTCGACGGTGAGCTCTACATCACCGGGCGAGTCAAGGACCTGGTGATCGTCGACGGCCGCAACCACTACCCGCAGGACCTCGAGTACAGCGCGCAGGAAGCCAGCGACGCGCTGCGCCCCGGCTTCGTCGCCGCGTTCTCGGTGCCGGCCAATCAGTTGCCGGGCGAGGTGTTCGAGTTCGCCGGCAGCGGTTTGAAGCCCGACGCCGACGACGCGTCCGAGCAACTGGTCATCGTCGCCGAGCGCGGACCCGGCCGCAAGGCCGACCCGCAGGAGGTCGCCGACACCGTGCGTGCCGCGGTGGCCCAGCGTCATGGCGTGATGGTCCGCGACGTCCTGCTGGTTCCGGCCGGCTCGATCCCGCGCACGTCGTCGGGCAAGATCGCGCGGCGCGCGACCCGTGCGGCCTACATCGACGGCAGTCTCCGGGGCGGCTACAAGCAGACGGCGTTCCCGGACGCCGAGTAGCGAATCTGCGGACCCGGGCGGGGTGAGTGCGTCGAGTTGCCGCGCCCGGACACCCCGCGGGCTGATAATGCACCCGGCACCAGTTCAGGTGCCCCGAGATCAGTAGTCTGGAAGCGATGTCTGAACTGAATACCGACGAGGCCCGCAGTATCGATTCCGCCGCGGCCGGCACCGACGGCGAGACCGCCGGTGACCTCACTGTCGACCAGCTTCGTGATTGGCTGCGCGAGTGGGTGTCACAGGCGACCGGGCTCCCCGTCGAGCAGATCGCCGTCGACCGTCCCATGGAGGAGCTCGGTCTCTCGTCTCGCGACGCCGTGGCGCTCGCCGCCGACGTCGAGGACAAGACCGGGGTGATCCTCACCGCGACGGTCGTCTACAACCATCCGACGATCGCCACGCTCGCGCAGCGCATCATCGAGGGCGATCCCGACGAGGGCGCCGACGGCGATGCGGACACCTTCTGGCGGCGCGAGCGCACCGCGGACGACGACATCGCGATCGTCGGGCTCTCGACCCGGTTCCCGAAGTCGGGCACGACGCCCGAGTCGACGTGGGACGCGCTCATCGCCGGCGTCGACGGTGTCTCGGACCTGCCCGCGGATCGGTGGTCGGAGTTCCGGTCCGATCCCCGGCTCGTCGAGATCCTCGACGCGGCCAACACCAAGGGCGGTTATCTCGACGACGTCCGCACGTTCGACGCCGACTTCTTCCAGATGAGTCCGCGCGAGGTCGAGATGGTCGACCCGCAGCAGCGTCTCGCGCTCGAGCTGACCTGGGAGGCACTCGAGCACGCGCACATCCCGCCGAGCGATCTCAAGGGTGCGCCGGTCGGTGTGTTCATCGGCTCCTCCACGAACGACTACCAGCTGCTGGCGACCCTCGGCCTGAGTGAGGGCGCCGAGGACACCGCCGCGTATGCGCTGACCGGCACCTCCACCGCGATCGTCGCGAACCGGGTGTCCTACTTCTACGACTTCCGCGGGCCGTCGATCGCCCTCGACACCGCGTGCTCGTCGTCGCTGGTGGCCGTTCATCAGGCCGTCCGCAGCCTGCGGACCGGCGAATCCGACCTCGCGCTGGCCGGCGGCGTCAACATGATCATCAACCCGGCGGCCACCCTCGGTTTCGACAAGATCGGCGCCCAGGCGGCGGACGGGCACGTGAAGGCGTTCTCCGCCGACGCGGACGGATTCATCCGCGCCGAGGGTGGCGGCCTGTTCGTCCTGAAGCGACTGTCCGACGCGCGCCGTGACGGTGACGACGTCCTGGCGGTCATCGCGGGCTCGGCGGTCAACAGCGACGGTCGCTCGAACGGTCTACCGGCACCCAACCCGGAGGCGCAGGTCGACGTCCTACGGGACGCCTACGCCGACGCCGCGATCGATCCGCGCACCGTCGACTACGTGGAGGCCCACGGCACCGGGACCATCCTCGGCGATCCGATCGAGGCCGACGCCCTGGGCCGCGTCGTCGGTCGCGGGCGTCTGCCCGGCTCGCCGATGCTGCTCGGATCGGTCAAGACGAACTACGGCCACATGGAATCGGCCGCGGGCGCGGGTGCTCTGGCCAAGGTCGTGCTCGCGATGCAGCACGGCACCATCCCGGCGTCGCTGAACTACAGCGGCCCCAACCCGTACATCCAGTTCGACGCCAACAATCTCAGGGTCATCCCGGAGGCCACCGAGTGGCCGCGCTATTCCGGTCATGCCGTCGCCGGTGTCTCCGGATTCGGTTTCGGCGGCACCAACGCGCACGTCGTCGTCCGCGAGGTGCGGCCCGAGGATCTCGCGCCGGAGTCCGCGCCCGCAGGCGATGCGGGCGCATCCGAGTTGCCGGCGTCGGCGTCGCTGCCGGGAGAGCCTGACCGTTCCCCGCTGGTTGAGCCTGTCGAAACCGATGATGAGTTCCTCACCGAGGCCGAGCGCGCCGTGCTCGCCGCGCAGGCGAAGAACATCGATCCGGTGATCGAGGAGACCGCGCCGGATCCGGCCGCCGGATTCGCCCCGTGCGCGGTCGAGGGTTCGGTTGTGCCGCTGGTCATCTCGGGCTTCCTGCCATCGCGTCGGCGCAAGACCGCCGCGGACCTGCTCGAGTGGCTCGAGTCCGACGAGGGACGGTCGACGCCGCTCGCCGACATCGGCCGCGCGCTGGCACACCGCAACCACGGACGCTCGCGCGCCGTCGTCATGGCCCGTACGCACGACGACGCGATCACCGGTGTCCGCGCGGTGGCCGAGGGCAAGAGCAATCCGCTTGTCTACTCGTCGGATTCGCCCGACGCCGCGTCCGCGGTCTGGCTGCTCTCCGGCTTCGGTTCGCAGCACCGCAAGATGGCCAAGCAGCTCTACACCGAGAACCCGATCTTCGCCAAGTACGTCGACCGGGTCGACGAGCTGGTGCAGAACGAGCTCGGGTACTCGATCGCGGAGATGTTCGTCGACGACGAGCAGACCTACGGCATCGAGCAGAGCCAGGTCGGCATCTACACGATCCAGGTCGCGCTCGCCGACACCCTGCGGCACCACGGCGCCGAACCCGGTGTGCTCGTGCCGCATTCGATGGGCGAGGCCTCGGCCGCGTACATCAGCGGCGGTCTCTCGCTCGAAGACGCGACCCGGGTGATCTGCCAGCGCTCGCGCCTGATGGGCGAGGGCGAGTCGATGCTCCAGGGCGACGACATCCGCCTGATGGCGCTCGTCGAGTACAGCGCCGAGGACATCACCGACGTCCTCACCGACTACCCCGACCTCGAGATCTGTGTCTACGCCGCTCCGACGCACACCGTCATCGGCGGACCGGAGTCGCAGGTCGACGCCATCGTCGAGCGTGCCGAGAAGGAGGGCAAGCTCGGACGCAAACTGGCGACCAAGGGCGCCAGTCACACCTCGCAGATGGACCCGCTCCTGGGTGAGCTGGCCTACGAACTCACCGGTATCACGCCGTTGCGGCCCACCACCGGGTTCTACAGCTCGGTCGACCGCGAGGTCTTCTACCGCGCCGGTCACGAACCCGTCCACACGATCGACTACTTCACCAAGGGCCTGCGCCACAGCGTGTGGTTCAGCCAGGCGATCGCGAAGTCGGTGGAGAACGGCCACCGCACCTTCCTGGAGCTCTCGCCGAACCCGGCCGTTCTGATCTCCGTTGCCGCGGTGACCTTCTCGGCTGGGCTGCACGACGCCGAGCTCATCGAGACGCTGCGGCGTAAGGAGGACGAGAGCTACGGACTCGTCAACGCGCTGATGAAGCTCTACGTGCACGGACATCCGGTCGACGTCGCGTCGCTGTTCGGTCGCGGTGGTCACGCGGCCATTCCGCGTACCCGCTTCGAGCGCAAGGAGTTCTGGCTCACCGCGAAGATCTCCTCGGGCGGCTCGGCCGGCACGGTCCCGGGATCGCACGTGGCACTGCCCGACGGCCGTCACGCCTGGGAGGTCAACGCGGCCGCGGTCACCGATCCGCGTGAACTGGTGCGTGCCGCGGCGGCCCAGGTCCTGGCGAATGCGGCTGTCGGGGCGTCGGTCGCGCACAGCGCCATCCCGGCATCGGGAACCCTCACGACGACGCTGAGCCCGCATCCCGGCGGTGCGGCGGTGACCGTGCACGCCAAGGCGGACAAGAACTTCCAGCTGCTGTTCGAGGCGGCGGTGACCGGCGACCTCGACGACACCGCAGGTGAGGTCACGGCCGCGCCGGCAGCCCCGGCACGGTCCGGTGCCGAGGTGTTCGCCGATGACACGGTGGTCGTCGAGGACGACGTCGTAGACGACATCGGCAACCGATGGAACCCCGAATCCGGTGAGACGGTGGGTGATCGGCTCGCGATCATCGTCGGCGAGTCCATGGGCTACGACCCCGAGGACCTGCCGCGCGAGATTCCGCTGATCGAGCTCGGTCTCGACTCGCTGATGGCGGTGCGGATCAAGAACCGCGTCGAGTACGAGTTCGACATCCCGCAGCTGCAACTGCAGGCGATGCGCCAGGCGAACCTCGCCGACGTCGAGAAGTTCGTCGACTTCGCGGTGACGCATCGCGATCAGCTCGACGATCTCGCCCAGAATGCCGCCGGCGGTGGCGAACTCGACACCGCGGCGCTCAATGCCTACATCGACGAGCAGAACGCCGGCGGTGGTGAGTCGGCAGCCTCCGCACCGGCCGGTCAGTCCGACGAGCCCGGCGAGCAGTCGCCGGAGCCGAAGCGGCACATCGCCGAGGATCTGGCCGACGTCGAGCAGGCGGTCGCGAACTCGCCCGAACCGGAGGTGTCGTCACGCGAGGAGGCGGTCGAGGAGTCGGCCGCTCCCGCGGCAACCCCGAAGCCGGCCACCGACATCACCTCGCAGCGGGCCGTCGCCGAGGCGGCCGGCTCGGACGTGCCGCCGCGGGATGCCGCCGAGCGCTTGACCTTCGGCACGTACGCGGTGGTCACCAAGGCCTCGGCCGGCGGCATCTTCAACAAGCTGCCGGTGCTGTCGGAGGACGTGGCCCAGCAGCTCACCGATCGCCTCAACGAGCGCACCGGCGGGGATCTCGACGTCGAGGACATCCTCGACTCCGAGACGATCGAGGAGATGTCGAACTACGTGCGCGAGCATCTCAATGCCGGCGCGTCGACCGACGGGTTCCTGCGCTACCTGCGCCTCGTCCCGGACGGCAAGAAGGTCTATGACCCGTCCGCCGGCGATCCGACGCCGATCCTGCTGTTCCATCCCGCGGGCGGGAACACCTCCGCCTATGAGGCGCTGCTGAAGCGTCTGCCGGCGGACCGGCCCGTCATCGGCTTCGACCGTGGAGTCGAGGGATCGATCGAAGACCGTGTGCGCGAATATCTTCCGCGCCTGCGTGAGCTGCAGCCGAACGGCCCGTACGTGCTGGTCGGCTGGTCCTTCGGCGGTGCGCTCGCCTATGGCGTCGCGCAACTCCTGCGTGAGGCCGGGGAAGAAGTTGCCTTCGTGGGCCTCATCGACGTGGTGCGCCCTCGCGCGGACATGACCGAGACGCCGGACAGCAAGCGGGCGCGGCTCGAGCGGTGGAAGGAGTTCGCGATCCGCAACTACGACCTCGACCCCGATGTACCGATCCCGATGGATCGGCTTGTGGAGGCCGACGACGAGGGGCAGTTCGCGATCATCATGGAGATGATGTCGATGTCGGGCACCAAGATCCCCGGCGGCATCATCGAACACCAGCGGACCTCGTTCATCGAGAACCGCGTGCTGAGCAGCATCGCGCCGGAACCCTACGACGGCAAGGTCGTGCTGTACCGGGCCGACAAGATGCACGCCGGCGCCGTCGAACTCGAACCGCAGTGGGCCGAGATCGACGAGGACGGCCGCTGGGGTGAGGTCGTCGACGATCTGGAGATCATCCATGTCGGCGGTGACCACCTCTCGATCGTCGACGAGCCGTACATAGCCAAGATCGGTAACGACCTGGCCGCGCGGGTCGGACGGCTCGATGAGCAGTAGCGGCACGGCTGCTCATCGTCAATCAGTGGTCGCGTAGAAAGTGAGACACCGTGGCTGACACCACCGCAGGCAAGCTCGCCGACCTCCGTCAGAAGTTGGAGGCCGCTCGCGAGCCGGGAGGCGAGAAGGCGCTCGCGAAACGCGCGGCGAAGGGGATCTGTTCTCCGCGTGAGCGTCTGAGCATGCTCTTCGATCCCGGGACCTTCGTCGAGATCGGTGCGCTGGCGAAGATGCCGGGTGCGGCCGAGAGTGGTTACGGCGACGGCGTGGTCACCGGACACGGGCTGGTGCACGGGCGTCCGGTGGCGGCGTTCTCCCACGACCAGTCGGTCTTCGGTGGAACCGTCGGTGAGATGTTCGGCCGCAAGGTCGCCTCGCTGATGGAGTGGGCGGGCAAGATCGGATGCCCGATGGTCGGTATCAACGACTCGGCCGGTGCGCGGATCCAGGATGCCGTCACCTCACTCGCGTGGTACGCCGAGATGGGTCGCCGCAACGATCTGCTCTCCGGTCTCGCGCCGCAGATCTCGGTGATCCTGGGCAAGTGCGCCGGCGGCGCGGTCTACACCCCCGCCAACACCGACATCCTGGTGGCCGTCGAGGACAAGTCGTACATGTTCGTGACCGGACCCGATGTGCTGAAACAGGTGAACGGCGAGGAGATCTCGGCCGAGGACCTCGGCAGCGCGCACAATCAGGCGCGGTGGGGCAACATCCATCACGTCGCCCCCGACGAGAAGTCCGCGTTCGACTGGGTCCGTGAGTACCTGCAGTACATGCCGTCGAGTGCCTACGAGCGGCCGCCCGTCGTCAACCCGGGTCTCGAGCCGGAGATCACCGAGTCCGACCTGTCGCTCAACGACTTCATGCCCGACAACGACAACGCCGGGTACGACATGCACGACATCATCATCAAGCTGTTCGACGACGGCGCCTTCCACGAGGTGGGAGAGTTGTTCGCGCCCAACATCATCACCGGGTACGCACGGGTCGACGGCCGGTCGGTGGGTGTGGTCGCCAATCAGCCGAGCGTGATGTCGGGTGTGCTCGACACCGACTCGTCGGAGAAGGCGACGCGTTTCGTGCGCATCTGCAACGCCTTCAGCATCCCGTTGGTGTTCCTGGTAGACACCCCGGGCATCCTCCCGGGTCTCGCGGAGGAGCAGAAGGGCACCATCCGACGCTCCGGCCGCTTCCTGTACGCCTACGTCGAAGCCGATGTCCCCAAGGTGACCGTCGTGCTGCGCAAGGCTTACGGCGGCGCCTACGCGGTGATGGGCAGCAAGCACCTCGGTGCCGACGTCAACTTCGCCTGGCCGACAGCGAAGATCGCGGTGATGGGCGCCGAGTCGGCGGCCGCGGTGCTGACCCGACGTCAGACTGAAGGTCTCTCGGCCGCCGAAGCCGACAAGATCCGGCGTGAGTTCATCGACTTCTACAACACGATGATGGCGACCCCGTACCTCGCCGCCGAGCGGGGTTACGTCGACGCGGTCATCGAGCCGTCCGAGACCCGGCTCCAGTTGCGAAAGGCGTTGGCGCAGTTGCGCGACAAGCAGGTCCTCAAGACCCCGCGCAAGCACTTCCTGATGCCGATCTAGCGACGGGCCTCGCTCCGCTCTGAGGTGCGAGCGCTACCTGTACCGCCCTCCGCTCCCTGATCGAGAAAGTCGCAGATCCCCTGCTCCCTGAGGAGCGAGCTTGCGAGCGTCACGAAGGGTCTTGGTGACTCGGGTCGCGAAGACCCCTTCGTGACGACGCGCCCTCCGCAAGGTCCGGGCGCTCCTCGGGGAGCAGAGTGCGTGGTAGTGCGCGGGTAGCAGGACTGCCTAGTTCTTCACCGCCCGCATGGGTCCCGGGGTCCAGAGTCCGTGGTGGGTGTCGGTGGTGATGGTCAATTCGGCGTCGGTCTGCGGGAGGATCGGGGTCAGGCTCTGAAGCATGCCCCAATCCTTGGCCCAGTCGTTGCGCAGGTACGACGGGTACACGCGCGGCCGCAACTCGTTCTCGATGATGCCGAGCGGGCCACCGGAGTCGCCGGCCATCCAGCGCTGGGAGTTGACCCGTTCGCCTTCGCGGTCCGGCGAGATCCGCCACTCCGGTGTCTCCAGAACCCCGTACTTCACCTGGGCGGGACGCTGACACGGGAAGGCGAGACCTGCCTCCCAGTCGATGAGCACCGGATCCTCGCTGCCCACCAGCGAATTCAGCGTCACCATCGACGAGACGCGTGGCGGGGTGACGGCCAGCCACTGGTCGCGCAGCGTCGAGGTGTCCTCGGCGAGAACGCGGACCACCGTCGCGCCCGGGGGCGCCTGGTCCATCGGGAAGCGCAGGTTGCGCCACTCGGGGGCACCACCGATGTCGAGCGGCACCATCTGACCGGCCGGTGCCACCGTGCCGTCCGGCGCGACGCGGCCGAACTGCAGTCGCACTCGCTGTCCGGGCCGGGTGACGGCGAGGTCGTCGATGTACTCGACCTGCCCCGCCACCGACATCGTGACGAGCGGCTGCTCGCCGGAGGGGTTCTCCGGCAACTGATACCAGTCGGACGTGAGGCGACCGGTGCCGCTGGGGGAGTTGTAGGTTCCGAGGACCGGGGTCTGGCTCGGTGACAGACCGAACGGCAGCTTCACGGTCGACCCGTTGACGCCGGCCTGGGCGGTCTGCCCACCGCTGGTGTCGCTGGAACCTGTCGTGGTGTCGGTCTCGGCGCTGGTTCCGTCCTCGGTCGGATCGGACTGGGTGCGGTCGACTTCCGCGGTCGAGGTGCCCGACGAGGACTCCTCGGCTTCCTCTTCGGTCTCCTCGGACAGGTCCGACGCCACTCCGTTGGGGTCGAACCCTTCCATCCCGGTTCCGGCCAGCGCGGCGCCCGGCGACGGGTTGTCCTGTCCCGCCACTCGCGCGGGTGACAGCAGTCCGGCGTTCGGATCGTCCTCCACCAGTACGGCATCGGCGAGTGCGCACGGCTGTCCTTGGAGCGCGTTGACGTTCGAGCTCAGCCACGACCACGAATTGCGCTGCGTCCAGTCCGCTTTCGCGAATGACACCAGGGTGAACAGCAACATGATGGTCGACACGACGATGATCGACGGGCTGCGGAGTCGGGCGAACACCGACCGCGACGTTCCGGTCCGGACGGCGTCGTCGACGTAGTCGTCGCGGAAGTGTTGCCACAGACCGAGGGCGGTCAGCGCCACCGCAACCGCGAGGATTCCGGTCCAGAGCGGGATGCCCCGGACATCGGGAACCGCGTCCCGCCAGGGGATTCCGTAGCTGCCGACGTACCACCACTGGTTGCGTCCGGAGAACGCGAGCGCCAGGACGTATGCGCAGGCGGCGGCGAACAGGGTCCGGTTGCGGCGACGACGCATGATCGTGCGATCGGCGCAGGCGGTCGCCACTGCGGCGAGCGCGCCGCCGATCGCGGCGTACACGCCGAGCTGGTGGGTCCACTTGGTCGGCAGGAATGCCATCAGCACGGCCGAGCCGGCGACCATGGCGACCAGACGCCACGTGGGTGCGGTGGCGACGCCGGGCAGGCGGCGCCGGTTGAGCAGCATCACCACGACCAGGACGAAGCAGGTGAACACGATGAGAATGCCGAAACGCCGGGCGATTCCGCCATCGGCGGTCGGATTCATCAGCATGTAGTAGCGCATCGGCTCTTCCCACCACTTGTTGGTGGGGCCGACCTGCCCGTTGACCGACACCGCTTCCAGGATCGGTGCCAGCGGCTGGTCGGCGAAGATTTCGAACATCACCGCGAGCCCGGCGGCGAGGATCGGGAGAAGCAACGGCCACAGACCATCCCGCTTGCGGCGCAACGCGAGACGTTTGATGAGCGGCCGGATGCCGGCGATCAGGGCGATCGAGGCGATGACGCCGGTGGGATGGATGGTGAGGGTGAACGCCGCGGAGATGATGCCGATCGTCAGCGGGAAGAACCGGCCGGTGGCGATCGCGCGCTCGACGCACACCCAGGTGAAGATGGTGCCCAGCGCGATGAGCGGCTCGACGCGCAGTCCGTTGTTGTACGGCATCCACACCGCCAGGAAGACCAGGGCGGCAGCCCAGATCGCCGGCGTCGACTCGCGGACGGCCCGCCCGAGACGGGGGATCGCGGCCCGGCTGATCAACCACCACGACGCCATCGCGAACAGGAACGGCAGCAATCGCAACCACGGCGTCGCGGTGCTGATCTCCATCCACGCCGACAGGTAGTGGTAGTGCCAGCCGAACGGATCCTGCGGGACACCGAAGTAGCGGTAGTAGTTGTCGAGATAACCGGCCTCGCCGGCGATCCGGCCGACCGTCACCTGGTATCCGTCGTCGGCAGTGTTGCCGCCGACGAACAGCCAGATCAGCAGCACCAGGGTGACGACTCCGTCGACCGGGCGTACGCGCCACCAGCCCGCCGGGAAGATCTTGTGATGGCCGCGCGCGTCGCGGGCGTCGAGGACCGCCAGCGCGGCAAGGGAGAGGATCGTCGACGCGATGCCGAGGACCAGCAGCCAGAACTTGAGTGTCGTGGGCGTGGAGACGAACCGGGTGTCGATGGTCGACCGGAAGGAGAGTCCGTCGGTGCTGACGTCGGCCGGAAGGCTCGAGTACACACCGATGATCTGCGGCCGGGCGTTGGGATCTCGTAGATCGAAGGACCGGACGGCGCCGGTGTCATCGTCATTCGGCGCGCTCGCGCCGCTCCCGGCGCCGGCGGCGTTCTCCGGCAGGCCCTGGATCGACCCCCGCGTGCCTTCGGTGTCGGATTCGACGGCGATCCGGCAGTCCGGCGCCGACTGTGCGGCCGCGCGAGGAGTGTTGAGCAGCACGACGTTTCGTTGCACGACCTGGAGCGAGTCGGCGGTGGCCCGGACGAAGAGGCCGACCTTGCCTGCCTCCGCGCCGCCTTCGGGCACCGTCGACAACAGCACTCCGCCGGACGCGGGCAAGGACGCGCCGAGTGCACACGGAACCGTGACGTCCATGGAGACCGGGACGAACGACACGTTCGGTGCGGCGACGTTCGCCACCGAACCCTGTTGCGGCCAGGTCAGTTCGGCCTTGGTGTAGTCGACCGGCAGGAACGGGCTGAGCAGTGCGAGCAGGATGCCCACGATGCCCGCGGTGATCGCGACGATACGCGCGGTGCCGGCGTGGCGTTCGGCGAAGCCCGGGCGGCGGTCGCTCACGAATGGCGCGGTGTCGGCGGGACTTCGGGAAGAAGTGTCGGTGTCTGCCACGTCTGCCTGGTTCTCTCCGGGGTGCCGCGTCGCCGGTTCGGCGTGCGAGTGGTCGGGGTCAGTCATCTTCGGGCACCACCCTGATCGGGCCGGGGCGCGACCATCCCCAGGTGGTCGACGTTCCCGTCTGCACGTCCGCGGGTCGCGCCTGCGGCACCAGCGGGGTCAGGCGCTGCAGGTTGCCCCACTCGCGGTACCAGTCGTCGTCGAGGTAGGTGGCGAGGGTCGACGGCCGCGTGAGCGCCTCCACCGGCGCCAGCAGGCCGCCGTCCTCGGTGGCCATCCAGGTCTTGGACTGCGAGTTGGCGATCCACGACTCGGGCAGGATACGCCACTGCGGGAGGTCGAAGACGCCGTGGTGGGCGGTCATCGGACGCTGGCACGGGAACACCGCGCCGGCGGCGAAGTCGATGAGCACGGGGTCGGTGGAGCCGACGACGGTCTGCAGGGTCTGCAGCACCGGGGCCCGCGGCGGGGTGATCGCGAGCCACTGGTCCGGGTCGAGGTTGTTGTCCCGGGCGACGATTCGCATCACGGTCGCGTCAGCGGGAACGCGGTCCATCGGGATGCGCAGGTTTCGCCACGGGCGGTTGGTCCGCTCGGGGTCGATCGGGATCGCGGGCGCGCCGACCTCCTCGAACTGTCCGTTGGCAGGAACATTCGGCCCGCTCGCTTCGCTCCCGGCGCCGGCTTCGGGCTCCCTACCGAACTGAACCTCCAACGCCTGCCCGAAGTTCGGGACGCCGTCCCGGTCGAGCGTGAAGACCGCGCCGGCGGCGGTGATGACGATCAGCGGTGAGGAGTCGCGGGCGGGCAGGCGATACCAACCGGTGGTCAGAGTGGCCTGGCCGCTGTTGGTCTCGTGGCTGCCCAGCACGGGTGTGGTCGCCGGATCGAGGCCGAATGGCAGTGCCGCGGTGCTGCCGTTGACGCCGCGAGGCCCGACGCCGCCGGTGGTTCCCGGGTTGCTGCCGTAGACGATGAATGTCTTCGACAGGTCCGCGGAGGTGTTCATCGCGCCGGGTTTCTGGGCGCCGGCCTGCGGTGTGAGGTCCGGCTTCACCCCGTCGGGACGGAATCCCTGGGACTGACCCTGCAGCGTCGACGACGCCGTGCCGCCGTCCGCCGGCGTCAGCATGCCGCGATTGGGATCGGGTTCGACGAGCACGGAATCGGCCATCGCGCAGGTGTTTCCGCGCGCGGAGTCGAGATTGGCGGACAGCAACGTGAAGGTGTCCGCGCGGCTGGTCGCGGCCTTCGCGAACACCGCGAGTTCACTGACGACGATGAGGACGGCGATCACCGCTATCGGTGCGGACGCGACCCCGATGCGCCAGCCGGCGGGCGCGGCACCGCGGTCATGGGCGAGGCCGGTCTCGTCGACGAAGTCCATCCGGAGGTGTTGCCAGATGGCGAACAGCAATGCCACCACCGCGAGCGCGAGGAGCACGGTCGACACCTGGATCCCGGCGACGACAGGTGCCTTGTCGAACCAGGCGATGCCGAAGTTGTAGGGCCACGGCCAGGCGTTCTTGCCCGCCGCCGCGGCCGCGCACGCCACCAGCAGCCCGGCGACCAGGATCGACAGGTTGCGGAGCGTGCGGCGCGCCGCCTGCCCGATCGCCACGCAGGCGACGGCGGCCAGCGCCGCGCCGAGGCCGGCGAAGATGCCGAACTGGATGGTCCACTTCGTCGGCGTGAACGACAGGAACAGGATCGTCAGCAGGGAGGCGCCCAGTGCCCGCCACACCGCGCCCGGATCGAGGCCGTCGATCCGCTTGCGGCGCAACATGATCGCCAGGACGACGAACATGGACACGGCGAACAGGAGCACCGGGATGCGGCGGGCCAGGGCGCCGTCGGTGGTGTTCACCGCGAGGAAGTAGTAGCGCAGGAGTTCCTGATACCACGCCAGCGTCGGACCGACCGAGTAACGGATCCGCAGGGCCTCGAAGACGGTCGCCAGGGTCTGGTCGCGGAAGACGATGATGACGACCAGCGCCACACCCGCGAGAAGGGGGGCGAGCAGCGGCAGGAGCCCGTCTTCGGCGCGGCGTCGGACCAGGATGCGGAGCATGGGCCGGGCGCTCGCGATGAGCAGGGCGAGCGCGACGAGACCATGCGGGGCCAGGGCGAGCGTCAGCGCCGCGGTGAATGCGGCGATGACGGCCGGCAGCATCCGTCGCGTCGAGACCGTGACCTCCACCGCCCACCAGGTCGCCAGGGTGCCGAGGACGATGATTCCCTCGCTGCGCAGCCCCGAACACATCGGGAGCCAGAACGCGAGGAAGACCGCCGCGCCGGTGAGCATCGCCCACTGTGACCGCCGCACGGCGCCGCCCAGACGGGGCAGGAGGACTCGGCTGAGGATGAACCAGGCGGCCAGACCCGCGAAAAGCGACGGGAGCCGCATCCACAGGCCGGTCGTCGAGATGGTCGACCAGTACGCCAGGAAGTTGTAGTACCAGTCGAACGGTGCCTCGGGGATGCCGTAGAAGCGGTAGTAGTTCGCGAGATATCCGGCGTCGGCGGCGTTGCGCCCCATGTTGAGGATGTAACCGTCGTCGGGTGACCCCGCCCCGAGGAAGTGCCAGACCACCAGCGTCACCGTCACGCCGATGTCGGTGGGGCCGGGCCGCAGGACCCGGCGCCACCGGAGGCGCCGGCCGACTCGTCGGTGATAGCCGTGGATGCGGTCGAGGCGTCCGACGGCCACGAGCGCGACGATCGCGGCTCCGACACCGACGACCATCACCACCCACTTGAGGATCGACGGCGACGAGTCGAAGCGATCGTCGATCTCGAGGCGGACGTCGACACCCGGGGCGGCCCGGAGCTGTTCGGGCGTGAGGTCGGTGAAGATGCCGGCGATCTGCGGGTTCGACGCCGGTTCGGCGAGGCCGACGGCGCCGCCGCCCGCGATCGCCGGTCCCGGGGGCAGACCGACGAACTGCGCGCCGGTCGTCGTGGCGTCGGAGAAGATACGGAGTTCGGTACAACCGGCCAGCGCGTCCCGCGGCACCGAGGCGAGCGTCTTGTTGCGGTTGGTGACGGATACGCCGTTCGCGTCGGCGACGACGAACAGCCCGTTGTCCCGCGCTTTCACCGCGGCCGCGGGCATCGTCGACAGCACGACGGTCGACGTGTCGGCGGGGGTCGTCGACAGCACGCGACACGGGATCGAGATGTCGACGTTCCGGGCGGTCTGCGCCACGAGCGGAGCCGTGACCGATGCCGAAGTGCCGGTCTGTTGTGGCCATGTGATCGACGCCGTCGAGGTGCTGACGGGCAGGAACGGGGTCAGGACGCCGGCGACGACGGCGATGAGCCCGGCGACCGCGGCGACGAGCGCGACGGTGCGGGACTGCGGTGCGCCGGACGCACGCTGGGCAGCAGCTCCAACGGTGGTGTCGGCGTTGCCAGCGGACACTTCAGGCGACTTCGGCACAGGCGCATCGTAGTCAGCCATGCTGTGACAAACCCAAATCCCCTGACCGGATAGCTCGATGTGGCTTGGGTGGCTTCGACACGGCTCCTCGCTGCGCTCGTCACCTGCTCAACCAGCGGGAGAGGCGAGACCGCCGGAGTTCCGCCCGCTGGCCGAGCAGCGTCGTCCGAGCGCAGCGAGGCCGCCGGAGTCCCGCCCGCTGGCCGAGCAGCGTCGTCCGAGCGCAGCGAGGCCGCCGCGTCCGTCGAGGTCACGTCCCGCGCGCGACTCGGATCAGGAGAACCGCATGAGGATCGAGTGCACGGCCTGGGTGACGGTCATGCGGTCGTAGGTCTGCACGAACTCGAAGGTGCGCTCGAGATCGGGACCGGCGTCGTGCTGGTCGCGCGCCGAGAGCAGCGCCGCGAAATGCGGCCCGAGGACGGCGACATTCCACTCGTTGATCAGGTCGTCCTCCGCGTCGAGCGGCGCGCGATGGACGTTCCCGTCCCGGATGTCGGGCAACCCGACACCGTAGACCCCGGCCAGACCGGTCTTCTCCGACATCTCCCGCCACCGCTTGGCGGTTCGCGAGGTGAAGTGTTCGGCGAACTGGAAGGTGCCCAGCACGATCGCGGCACCACCGATGGCCGCCTGCTCCTCGAGTGCCTTGCTCATCTCGATGAGCAGGCGTTTGTTGCCCATACGCGGCGGGATCGAGGTCGACGCGATGCGGTACGGCGTCGACTTGTCCGGGCCGGGGGTGGTCCACACCGGCATCTCGGGCAGCGGCACGACGGTCCGGCTGGCGAGGACGGACGGGTCGGTCACGGCGGGATACAGGTCGCCGATACCGAAAGCGGCGCCCATCGTCTGGGCGGTGATCCGGGTGGCCTCGTCGTCGACGCCCTCGGCGATGACGACGGCATGGCTGCGTTCGGTGTGCGCGGCCAGCGCGTGGGCGAGGTGCGCGGCGTCGGAGCTGGTCTGCGACGTGAGCAGTTCGGCACCGGTGACGATGATGTCGGGTTCGACGAGGGAGAGCAGCGTGGCCGCGTGCTCGCTGCGGACGAGCCCGTCGACGCAGATGATCTTGCCGGCCGCCCGGGCGCGGGCGACGCGGGCGAGTGTCCGCTGCGGGCTGCGTTCGACGGCGTCGGGGAGGATGACCATGACGTGACGTTCGAGGCTGCGCGCCGTCTCGTCGTCGAGGTTGTCGATCAGGTCGAGATCGAGGGAGACCAGCAGCGGCAGGATCTTGGCCAGCGACTGCGCACGTTGGGACGCGGCCATCTTGCGCTTGCGCTCGTCGAGTACAGGGTGTTCTTCGACGAGACGGGCGGCGCGTTTGAGGGCGGCGGCGGTGGCGAGCCGGGTACCGGCCGGCCCCCGGAGCTGCAGTTCGACGGCGGCGAGAGCGCCATCGGACAGCCGGCAGACCGGCGCGAACTGCATGTGGAGCTCCAGATCATCGAACAGGGTGAATGATCGCGTTTCGGACACACGTGCCTCCCCGTCAGAGCGGAAAAGCGCTCCGATCGATCTGGTGGACGCGGTTTGCTTCACATCCTGTTCGCGGCATCAGCCTGTGGTCAGCGTAACAAACCACGAACCGTGGACATGGTCGAGAAGCCCTTGGTCCCTGAGGTCCCAAGCGGCGCAAGGTATTCGGCTGTGTATCCGGGTGCGGGTGTCAGTGCCTGTTCGTAGTTGGTGGGTACAGAGAGGTGTTACCGCGGCCGCGACCAACGGGGCGGAAGGTCGCGACCGCGGCTCCGGGCGGGTCCGGGGGTGTGGTGACCCGCTACTCGGTCTGTTGCGCCAGGTCAGCGGGCTGCGTCGGCCGCTGCCTTTTCGCCGCTGGCGCCGGCGTGGGTGAGCTCACCGGTGTAGCTCTCGAGGTGTGCGCGGACGAACCACTGGAATTTCTCCAGTTCGGCGGTGTGTCCGATGAGGATGTCCTCGGTGATCGGATCGATGTCGCCGATCTTCTTGATTCCGTCGCGGTGCGAGGTGATGAACCCGTCATAGACCAGGTCGAGCGCGCCGAGGTGGGCCTGCGCGGTGTCGCGTCCGATGGAGTAGTCGTTCCACGAGCGGTCGTTCTCGATCGCCTTGGCGGTGCCCTTCGGCGACGCGCCGAGCGTGGCGATGCGTTCGGCGATGGTGTCGGCGTAACCGCGGACGAGCTCGACCTGCGGGTCGATCATCTCGTGCACGCCGATGAAGTTCGCGCCGACGACGTTCCAATGGATGTGCTTGAGGGTGAGGTGCAGGTCGTTCAGCGCGCTGAGGCGCTCCTGCAGAATGCCCACGACCTCGTTGGCGGCTTCGTTGCTGAGTCCAGGTGCGGTGAATGAAGGCATGACTCGAAGCTAGGCCGGTATCGGCGGCGTGACGAGGACAGCCGGCCATGAGTGACGGAACCGAGACAGCACATCACAGTGAGATAACGAAGGCCTCGAGTGTGTTTGCCGCACCGACCGTGGGGAAACGACAAAACCCAGGTCGTCGCGGTGTCAGAGACCAGGTCAATACCCGCTGGAGCGCATCGGCGCGGGGTCGTACAACCCTGAACGACGAGCCGTCCCGAGGTCCAGTTCCGCAGCCGGAGCCGGGATGATCTCGGTGAACTTCTGCAGGCCGCCCCAGTCGCGTCCCCAGTTGTTTCGGAGGTACGTCGGCAGCAGGGTGGGTCGCAGCATCGCCTCGGTGATGCCGAGCGGACCGCCCGCGGTGCCCGACATCCAGGTCTGGCTGTTCTTCCGGGTGGCCTCGGCGTCGGGCATGATCCGCCATTGCGGTACCTCGAGGACGCCGTTGCGTACCTTCATCGGCTGCTGGCACGGGAAGACCATGCCGGGCAGCCAGTCGATGAAGACCGGGTCGGTCTGGCCCACGACGTCGTTGAGGGTGGCCAGGGTGCTGACCCGCGGTGGCGTCACCGCGACCCATTCCGACGGTGCGGCCGCGGTGTCGGCGACCTCGACCCGGACGACATCGGCCCGGGGCGGTGCGTCGGCGAGCGGGAACCGCAGGTTGCGCCAGGTGGGGCTCTCGCCGATGTCGATCGGGAACATCCGGCCGAGCGCGCTTACCCGCCCGTCGGCCTCCACGCGGCCGAACTGCATCGTGACCTTCTGGCCGGCGTGCACGACCCCGATGCCGTCGACCGCCTCGACCGATCCGGCGACTGCCATCGTCAGCAGCGGTGTGTCGTCGGAACGTTCGGGCAGCCGGTACCAGTCCGAGGTCAGCGAGCCGGTACCCGACGGCGAGCCGTAGCTGCCCAAGACGGGGGTCTGGGCGGGGTTCAGGCCGAACGGCAGACGCACCGTCGACCCGTTGACGCCTCGTGCACCCTGACCACCCTCGGTGCCGCCCTGCGCGGACGAGCTGTCGCCGGATTCGTCTGAGCCGGCGCCGGTCTGGGCGCTGTTCTGCGCGCCGGAGGTGGTCGACGACTCCGTGCTCTCGGTGGCGTCGACGGACAGGCGATCGGGTACGCCGTTCGGGGAGAAGCCCGTCGCGACCGGTCCGGCCAGCGCCGCGGCGATGCCGGGGGCGGGCCGACCGTCGACGGCCGCGGGCTGCAGCAGTCCGGCGGTCGGATCGGCCTCGACGAGGACGTCGTTGGCCAGCCCACACGAGTTCCCGGTGAGAGCGCGTGCGTTCGACTTCATCCACGACCACGAATCACGTTGCTCGTAGGCGCCTTTCGCGAACGAAGCGACCATGAACAGCACCATCAGCCCGGAGATGACCGGCAGCGGCGAGAACTTGAGCTTCGAATACCACTTGTCGGCCCCGCGCGTACGGGTCTGTTCGTCGACGAAGTCGTCGCGGAAGTGGAACCACAGGCCGGCAAGTGCGGTGGCGACCGCGGCGGCGAGGATGAACCAGGCGATGTTGATGCCGCCCACCGTCGGCGGGCGATCCCACCACGGGACGCCGTAGCTGCCGACGAACCACCAGCCGTTGGTGCCGGCGAAGGAGATCCCCGTGATCGCGAGCACCGCGGCGGCGAAGAAGCTGCGATTGCGTCGCGACCGCAGCACGGCCGGCGCCATCATGGCGCCCGCCGCGGCGGCGAGGCCCGCGGCGATGCCCGCGTACACACCGAAGTGGTGGGTCCACTTGGTCGGCGTGAAGGCGATGAAGAACATCGTGCCGAGGGTGGCGGCGACCAGTCGCCAGATAGGTGCGCGCGCAATGCCGTTGGGATGCTCCCGCCGAAGTAGGCGGAGCAACACGACGAACAGGCACAGGATCATCGCCAGCACGCCGAAGCGTCGTGCGAGCGTGCCGTCGGCGGTCGGCAGGATCAGGTAGTAGTACCGGATCGGTTCCTGCCACCACTCCAGCGTCGGGCCGACGTCGGAGGCGACCTTGTTACCCGCGATGAGCGGGGCGAGCGGCTGATCGGCGAAGATCTGGAACAGTACCGCGGTGCCGGCCGCCAGGATGGGCGCGAGCATCGGCAGCAGGCCGTCCCGGGACCGGCGCGACACCAGGGTCTTCACGATCGGTCGGATCCCGGCCAGCAGTGCGGCGACCGCCATCAGGCCGCCGGGCGCGAGCGCGAGGGTGAAGGCGGCGGTGACCACCGCGACGGCGTAGGGGAGCAGTCGACGGGTCGCGATCGCGCGTTCCACGCAGCACCAGGTGAGCAGAGCGCCGACGGCCTCGGCCGGTTCCGGACGCAGACCGTTGTTGAACGGCAACCAGATCGCGAGGAAGACGAACGCGGCCGACCACGCCGCCGGCGTGCTGTGCCGCACCGCGCGGCCCAGGCGCGGGATCACCTCTCGGCTGATGAGCCACCAGCCCAGCAAGCCGAGGAGGAAGGCCGGTAGTCGCATGAACGGTGCCGCGACGCTCACGTCCGTCATGGCCGAGATGACCTGGAAGTGCCAGCCGAACGGGTCCTGCGGCACACCGAAGTAGCGGAAGTAGTTGTCGGCGTACCCGGCGTCTCCGGTGATCCGGCCGACGATGAAGTTGTAGCCGTCGTCGGAGGTGTTGGCGCCCGCGAACCACCAGAAGGCGAGAATCGCGAACACCGCGACATCGGGCGGCCGGATCGTGAACCAGCCCGACGGCAGGAAACGCTTGTGGCTGCGGCCGTCCCGGCGGTCGAGGATGCCGAGCGCGATCAGCGAGACGATCGTCATGAGGATGCCGAGCACGATCGCGGTGAGCTTCAGCAGGGTCGGGGTGCTGACGTAGCGGGTGTCGATGGTGGCGCGCAGCGACAACCCGTCACGAGAGACATCGGCGGGCAGATCGCTGTAGACGCCGACGATCTGGGGACGCATCTCGTGGTCGGCCAGCGCAGAGCCGTGCGCGGCGCCGGAGTCCGCGGCGGGTTCGGGCAGGCCCTCGAATCGTCCGCTCACCCCCTCGCCGTCGGCCCGGAAGACGATGCGACAGTTCGGATTCGATTGCGCGGCCGCTCGATCGGTGTTCAGCAGGGCGACGTTGCGGTCGGTGAGGGTCAGTGCGTCGGACGTCGCCCGGACGAAGAGCCCGCGGGCCCCGGCGTCCTGGCCGCCTTCGGGGATCGTCGACAGCAGTACTCCGCCCTGGTCGGGCAGGCGGGTGGCGAGTGAACACGGAACCGACGTCTCCATGTCGATCGGCACGAAGGAGACCAGCGGGGCGGCGACATCGGAGACGTCGCCGCCCTGCGGCCACTGCAGTTCGGCGGTCGACTGGTTCACCGGCAACAGCGGGGTGAGGATCGCCAACAGGAATCCGAGCAGACCGGTGACGGTCGCGACGATCTTCGGGTTGACCGTGGTCGCCAGACGGGACGTACGAGGCGTACGGGACTCACTCATCGGATTGGGGCTCCACCCTGATCGAGCCGGCTCGTGACCAGCCCCATTGCGTCGTCTGTGCCGTGTCGATCCGCGCGTCCGGTGCGTCGGACACGAGCGGGGTCAGCTTCTCCAGTGCGCCCCAGTCGCGCACCCAGTCGTCCTGCAGGTACGTCGAGACCGCCGACGCGGACGTGGTGGCCTCCGAGATCCCCAATAGTCCCCCGTCCACGCCGGCCTGCCACGTCTTGGACTGGGAATTGGTCAGCGGATAGTCACCCAGGATGCGCCACTGTGGGACCTGGGCGACGCCGTGGGACACACCCATCGGCCGCTGGCACGGGAAGTGCGACGCCACCCCGAAGTCGATGAGGGTGGGTGCCGTCGAGCCGACGACCGCCTGCAGCGTCTGCAACCGCGGTGCGCGCGGCGGGGTGATCCCGATGAACTGCTTCTCGCCGAGGTTGTTGTCCTGCAGCGACAATCGCATCACGGTCGCACGCGGCGGGGCGGCCGACATCGGTACGCGCATGTTGCGCCAGGGCATGTTCAAGATCACGGGACCGGGGTCGATGGGCAGGATGTCGGGGCCGACCTGTTCGAAGTTCCCGTCCGCACCCGGGCGGCCGAACTGCACCACCATCTTCTGCCCGAAGTTGCGTACGCCGAAGGTGTCGATGGTCGAGACGGCGCCCGCGGTGCTGAACACGAGCAGCGGCGACGCGGCACGGTCGGCGGGCAGGTCGTACCAGCCGGTCGTGAGCCGGGCCTCGCCCGGATACCCGTAGCTGCCCAGGACCGGCGTGGTGGCGGGGTCGAGCCCGTACGGCAACTTGGCGGTGGAACCGTTCACGGTTTCCGGTCCGCGCCCGCCGGTGGTCCCGGCGCCCAGCCCGCCGGTGATCGCGAACGGGCGGGCCATACTCGCCGACACGTTCATCTGTCCGGGGCGCTGGCTACCCGGCTCGGGCTGGAGGTCGTCGGGAATCCCGTTCGGTGAGAACCCGACCGGGTTCTCACCGCGCAGCGCCTGCGTCGTGGTGGCGCCGTCGGCCGGGGTCAGCATGCCGGCGTTGGGGTCGAGTTCGACGAGGACATCGTCGGCGAGGCCACAGCTGTTGCCGCGCAGCGTTTTCAGGTTCTCGGCGAGTGCGGTCGACGCCGGGTACCGGGTCACCGCGGCTTTGGCGAACAGCAGCAACTCCACGATCACCAGCAGACCGGCGATCACCGCCAGTGGTGAGGACGCGAGAAAGAGTCGTCGGCGATCGGCTCGGGTCTCGCCGGGCCCGGTGTCGGCATGTGCGAGACCGCGATTGGCCACGTAGTCCAGCCGCAGGTGTTGCCAGACCGCGACCGCGGCCGCGAGCACGGCGAGGATGAGGAACAGCGTCGACGCCTGGTAGCCGGCGATGACGGGGGCGCGGTCGAACCAGGAGATGCCGTACTCGTAGAGGAACGGCCACGAGTTGTAACCGGCCATCGCGGCGGCCATCGCGAACAACAGTCCGGAGACGAAGACCGTCAGGTTTCGCGCCGAACGGGCCGCCGACTGGGCCACGGCGACGGTGGCCGCCGCCGCGATCGCCGCCGCCAGCCCGGCGAGCACGCCGAACTGGATGGTCCACTTGGTCGGCGTGAACGCGAACAGGAGGAGGGTGACCCCGACGGCGCCGATGAGACGCCAGACGGGTCCCGGGTCGACTCCGCGAATCCTCGTGCGCCGCAACATGACCGCGACCGTGACGAACAGGCCGGCGAGCAGCAGGAGCAGCGGTACGCGACGGGTGAGGGCGCCGTCGTCGGTCACGACCGAGATGAAGTAGTACCGCAGGAACTCCTGGTGCCAGGAGATGACCGGCCCGACCGAGTAGCGCAGCTTGATCGCTTCGAGGACGGTGACCAGGGTCTGATCGCGGAACACCACTATCAGCACCACCATGCCTGCGGCGGCGATCGGCGCGAGGAGGGCGAGCGTTGCCGCCCAACGGGATCCGTCCATCCGGTTCCGTCGGTCGATGAGGATGTGCAGCAGTGAGCGGGCCGCCACCAGCAGGATGGCCACGCCGACGACGCCGTGCGGGGCGAGCGCCAGGGTGAAGCCCGCGACGAGGGCGGCCAGCGCCGCCGGCAGGAGCCGGCGGGTCGCGATGGCGTATTCCGCTGCCCACCAGGTCAGCAGCGAACCGAGGACGATGATCCCCTCGCTGCGCAAGCCGCTGCAGAACGGCAACCAGAACGCGGTGAACGTCAGGGCGCCCGCCCAGATCGCCCACGAACTGCGCCGTACCGCCGGGCCGAGGCGTGGCAGCAGCACCCGGCTCAGGACGAACCACGAGACGAGGCCGGCGACGAGTTGCGGGATGTGCATCCACAGCACCGACGGCGAGACCGACGACCACGCCGCAAGGAAGCTGTAATACCAGTCGAACGGTGCTTCGGGGATGCCGTAGAAGCGGTAGTAGTTGGCGAGGTAGCCGAAACCGTCGGCGGTACGGCCCATGTTGAGGATGTAACCGTCGTCGGGCGAACCGGCCCCGAGGACGCTCCAAATCAGCAGGATCGCGGTGACGACCAGGTCGCTGGCCCGGGCTTTCAGTAAATGCCACCACGAGCGGGTGCGCGCGCCGATCCGCCGGTGGTACCCGCCGATGCGGTCGAGCAGCCCGAGCGCGACGACGGCGACGAGTACCGACAGCGTGGCGAGCACCATCACGATGATCTTGAGGATCGACGGGGACGACTCGTACCGGTTGTCGATGGCCACCTGCACGCGCAGGCCGTTACCAGCGGCGTCGCGTGCCTGTTCCGGGCTGAGGTTGCTGAAGATGCCGTCGACCTGCGGGCGGCGGTCCGGCGGCAGGGTCGTCGACTCGCCGAGCCCGACGAACTGCGCACCCGGGCCGGTGGGGGCGGAGAAGATGCGCAGTTCCGAGCATCGGCTCAGGTCGGCGCGGGAGGCGGTCGCGGCGAGACTGTTCCGGAAGGTCACGGTGATCGCGGCGTCGGTGGCGGTGACCCACAGCGACGACGACTTCGAGCGTGGTGCATTGGTCGGCATCGTGGCGAGGACCACGCCGTCCGGTGCCGACGCCAGCGTCGCGCACGGAATGCGGGCGTCGAGGGTCTGCGGGGTCTGCGCGATGAGCGGCGCCATCACCGACGACGTGTCGGCGTTCAGATCCTGCCCGGCCGGCCACTCGAAACCGGCATCGACGGCCTTGACCGGCAGCAGCGGGGTGAGGGCACACAGCACGATGCCGGCGATCCCCGCCACGATCGCGATCCACCGGGCGGTGCCCGCGGAGATCCTGGTCCCTTGCCCCGACGATGCCGGCCCCGACGAGGACGGTTCGGCGGAATCCTCAGGCGAGGTCGGGGCTGTCACAGGCACGGTGCCTCATCGTAAGCGACGTCCCCCGGGGTACCTAGGGCCCACCCCGCGGCTCTAAAGGTTGAGGTGCGTGAGCGCCGGTACCCCTGCTCCCTGATCCGAAAGAACGACACAACCATTGCGTCGAGAGCTGAGGAGCGGCCGGAGCTTGCGGAGGGCGCGGCCAACCACTGCTCCCTGAGGAGCGGCCGGAGCTTGCGGAGGGCGCGGCCAACCACTGCTCCCTGAGGAGCGGCCGGAGCTTGCGGAGGGCGCGTCACGAAGGGTCCCACACCGCAAAGACCGCACAGTTCTTGCCCGCAGGCGGAGACTACCAGCAACCACCGACAATCCAAGGTGGCAACTCCGCGCAGCAAAGATTCTGTTGGACAACGTATTTCGAGCTGCCGTTTACCCTTCTTTCGTGTACAGTCGAACGTACATTCGCAGCAACGGTTCTCGGGGGAGGTGACCGTCATGTCCGACACCACACGCGTCGGTGGCGATTCGACAGCGCCGCAACCGCGTGCCGTTGAGTTGGTGGCCGATCTCCACCGCACCCTCGACAAGTTGCAGACCGTGGATCTGTCACCGTGTACCGATGCCGAACTCGCTGAAGTGGCCGCGGAGACCGAACGCGCCATCGCACGTCTGACCGTCGCCGGAGACCGGCAGATCGATCAGGCCGTCGCTCGCGACCTGCCCCGCAAGGCCGGCTGCCGGACCCTCATGCAGTACATGACACATCGGCTACGAGTCTCGAACCCGATGCGCCGCCGTAAGCAGATGGACGCCACCGCCCACCGGACCAGCCTCGGCGGCGAGGTCCTCCCACCCGAATACCCCTGCCTCGCGGAAGCTTTCGCACAAGGCGCGGTCGGCACCGCGCACGTGCAGGCCGCATTGGATGTCCTCGACCGCATCCCGGTCGCCGTCGACCACGACATCAAGGTCGCCGCTGAGCGGCAGATGGCCGAGATCGCCACCGACCACACCCCCGCTGAGATCACCCAACTCGGTGCCCGCCTGCTCGCCCACCTCGACCCCGACGGCACCCTGTCCGACGACACCGACCAGAAACGACGCCGCGGCCTGTGGATCGGTCGGCAACGCGCCGATGGCACCGCCAAGATCTCCGGCACCCTGACACCCGCACTCGCCGCCCGACTCACCATGATGTTCGCCGTGTGGGGCAAACCCGGACTCAATAACCCCGACGACCCCGCCTCACCCCAAGGCCCGGCCGCCACCGCCGACCCCGACGCCCTGACCGCCGCCGCCGACCGCGACGGCCGCACTCTTGCCCAGACGAATCATGATGCGCTCGACGCCGCACTCACTGCGGGCTTCGCCGACGGGACTCTCGGGACGTCGCATCGCGGCCTGCCCGTGCAACTGATCGTCAAAGCCGAACTCTCCGACCTGGTCCGCGAAGCCGGACTCGCGACCACCGCCACCGGCGCCCTGCTGCCGATCCGGGACTTGATCGCGATGGCCGGTGACGTCCAGCCGTGGTTGGCGATCTTCAAAGACGCCACCACTGTGCCGCTGTACTTCGGGCGCGGCAGACGTCTGGCCACCCGCGAACAGCGCCTCGTCTCTTTCGCCCGCCCCGACGGGGAAGTGTGCTCGGCACCCGGGTGTGATCAGCCCGCCACCCAGGTCGACATGCATCACGCCCACAGGGATTGGGCCAAGGGCGGTCTCACCGACATCGACGACCTCGCCCCGGCCTGCCCGCGACATAACCGGATGGTCGGTGACCAGCCCGGGCAGTACACCACCCGCATCGCCCGGTCCGGACCCGACGAAGGCCGCTGCCTGTGGCGGTTGAACGCCGAACCCGGTGCACCGCCCAACCCCGAGCGCCTCAACCGCCGACCCGACATACCCCGGCGGTTCGCAGAACACCTGAACACCGTGCGCAACGAGATCCACGGACCTGCCACCAGGTCCGGCGATGACTCGCGCCCAACCCTTCGTGACGCGCCCTCCGCAAGCTCCGGGCGCTGCTCAGGGAGCAGCGGGCGCCCCGATGCCGTCGGCTACGGCGACCGCGGCCTCCGTCTCGAACTCGCTTATCGCGAACTGGTCCATCCGCGAACACCGCCGGAGCACCTCACCAGCCCACCGCTGACCCCGGTCGAAGCAGAACTCGCACGCATACTCACCGACCACCGGTGACGGCAAAGCAGATCGCCTCGCCGACTACCACCGCGGCGACCGGGCCGCCTAACCGTCAGTGCCGCAACGGCGCGGGACTCCACAGTCCGCTGCGGGTGGCGGTGCCGGTCTCGATCTCGGCGAGCGTGTCGACGTCGCCGTATGGCTCGTAGCGTTCGAGGGCGCCCCAGTCGCGTCCGATGTCGGCCATCAGATAGGTCGGCAGCGCCGTCGCCTGCTGGGAGACCTCGAGCCAGCCGAGCGGACCGCCGCCGAAGCGGTTCTGCCACGCCGACACCGCGGCTGCCAGGTCTGAGCCCGGCTTGATGCGCCACTTCGGGATCTCCGCGACCCCGACGTCGTGGGTGAACGGGCGCTGGCACGGGAACGCCAGGCCCGAAGTCCAGTCGATGTGGGCCGGATCGGTGCTGCCGACCACGTCCTGCAGGGTGTCCATCTGCGGGACCCGCGGCGGGGTGAGCACGATGAACCGGTCCTCGGCGAGGTTGTCGTCGGTCGCGACGATCCGCACGGCGGTGGTGTCGGACGGCAACTCGTCGGTGTTGTAGCGCAGGTTGCGCCACGACGGCCGTGGACCGGGATCGATCAGTTCGGTGTCGCCGGCGGCCTCGAGGTCGGCATCGCCGGTGTCGGGACCGATCGGGTCCGCGGTGTACTCGAGCATCACGTTCGGGTTGTCGTACTCACCGGCCACCGACATCGTGAGCAGCGGGCGGTCCCGCCAATCCGGCGGCAGCGCGTACCACCCGGAGGTGAGGCGGGCCGGGACCTGGTCGAGCTTGGAGTAGCTGCCCATGACCGGCGTCGAGGCGGGATCGAGGAAGAACGGGAGCGCCGCGGTACTGCCGTTGATCCCGGGTTCGGCGATCTCGCCGCCGCCGGTACCGCCGGGGTTGGAGTTGACGATGTCGGGGGACTGCCAGACGTCGCCGGACAGGACACCCAGCGACCCCTCGCTGGCCGTCGACTCGAGTGCTGTCGGCACACCGTTGGGGAAGAATCCCGAGGTGGACGGCACGCTGCCCGGTGCGGGCGGTGGTCCGCCGAGAGGGTTGGGCAGCGTCGGGTCGACCGGGCGGAGCATGTCGCGGTCGGGGTCGGACTCCACCCAGACCTTGTCGGCCATCCCGCACGGGTTGCCGGCGACGGCGGCGAAGTTGGACCGGGGTACCGAGTACGACGAGCTCTGGTGGATGCCGGCGAAGACCGCGGTGACGATCTGGAAGACGACCACCGCCATCGCCAGAAAGGCCAGCGGGGCGGCCGCCATCGAGGCGACCAGTCGTCGGTACCACCGCTGATGCGCGGCGTCGGCGCCGGTGGATTCCTCGACGTGCGGATCGGTCCCGGTGAACGGCTCGCGGAAGTGGAACCATAGCGCGACCAGCAGCAGGGCGAGCGCGGCGTAGAGCAGCACGCTGCCGAGCATGATGCCGCCGATCTTGACCTGCTCGACGCCCCACGGCATGCCCCACGCGGAGTAGTAGTAGTACGAGTTCGGCGCGGTGAAGGCGAGACCGCCGATGAACAGGACGAGCGCGCAGAACAGGGTGCGGTTTCGCCTCGAATGCATGGACTGCTGGCTGGCGGCGATGGCCGCGATCGCGGCGAGGGCGGCCGCGATACCGGCGAAGACGCCGAAGTGGTGGGTCCATTTGGTGGGGGTGAACATGAGGAACACCAGCGATGCGAAGGTGATCGCGACGATGCGGCGGGTCGGGCCGATGGCGGTCCCCGGGATACGGTTCTTGCGGACCAGCACTGCCGCCGAGACGACCAGCCCCAGGATCATGGCCAGTACCGCGAACCGACGGGCGATGGAACCGTCGGCGGAGAAGGCGAAGAGCGCCGAGTAGCGACCGATCTCGTTGTACCAGCTCATCGACGGCCCGAGCGCCGACTTCATACTCGACGCCTCGACGAACGACCGCAGGGTCAGGTTCGAGAACACGACGAAGACGACGAAGGTGCCGGCCGCGAGGATCGGCGCGATGAGCGCCACGAACGACCATCGCAGCGAGCGCTTGCGATCGCGGTCGGCGGTCTCGGGATCGCCGGATGCCGATCCCGCGGATTCGGTGTCGGCGGAGGACAGTTCGGCGACGACGCGGGCTCGCTTGATGAGCGCCATGATCATCGGGCGTGCGCCGGCGATCAGTGCCGCCACCGCGAGCAGGCCCGTCGGGCCGGCGGCGATGCTGAACGCTCCGATCAGGCACGCGACGGCGGCCGGCAGCATGCGACCGGTGGCGATGGCCCGTTCGACCGAACACCAGGTCAGCAGGGCGCCCAGGCAGATGATCGGTTCGGGCCGCAGGCCGTTGTTGAAGGGGAACCAGCACGCCAGGAACGCGAACGCCGCCGTCCAGGCGACCATCGGGCGGGTCAGCGCGGCACGTCCCAGGCGGGGCAGAACCTCGTGACTGACGATGAGCCACACCAGGATTCCGCACAACAGTGCGGGCAGACGCATCCACGGACTCGCCACCGAGATGTGGCTGAGCAGTCCGAAGACCTGGTAGTACCAGCCGAACGGCGCCTCGGGTGCGCCGTACCAGCGGAAGTAGTTCGCGGTGTAGTCGCTGTCCTGGGCCACCCTCGACATGGTCAGGAGGTAACCGTCGTCGGAGGTGTTGGGCCCGATCATGTGCCACACGATCAGCGCGCCGATCACCACGTAGTCGCGCGCATTGAGCCGCCACCACCGTGCCGGGAAGATCCGACGATGCCGTCGGCCGTCGGTTGAGTCCAGCGCTGCCAGAGCGGACAGAGCCAGTAGCGTCGACGCCACTCCGACGATCACGACCAGCCACTTCGAGATGGTCGGCGCGGTGTTGTAGCGCGAATCGATGGTGACGTGGGCGTCGAGCCCCGCGATGTCGGCCGCCGGCCCGGTGAGATCGGTGAAGAGGCCGGTCACCTGGGGGCGCTGGTCGGACGAGTACTTGAAGGCCTCTGTGTCCTCGGTCGTGCCGGCGAGTGGCTCGTCCTCGCCGTCCTCGTTCCGGGTGCCGCTCGTCATGCCGATGAACTCGGCGGTCACCGCGTCGGAATCGGCGTGCACGACGATCTCGCGGCACCCCTGGTCGCGCATGTCCTGCAGCGTCGCCGACACCAGCGAGACGTTGCGGATGACCACCTCGACGCCCTGCCGGTCCAGGGGCGCATCGGCAGCACCGGTCTTGCGGATGAACAGGCCGCGCTCACCGGACTTCGGTGCCTGCTTGGGAGTCGTCGACAGCAGCACCGATCCGCCGGGCGGCAGGTCGTTCACGGCAGTGCAGGGAATCGAGACATTGAGGTCGACCGGCGTGTAGCCGATCAGCGGGGCCGACACCGAACCGATCTGACCGTTCTGCGGCCAGTCGATCTCGGCCGTTCGCTGCGACACCGGCATGAGGGGAGTCGCGAGTGCGAGCAGGAATCCGAGCAGACCGGTGACGATGGCGACGATTCTCGCTCGTCGAACGGTCTGCGCTGGCACAAAGAGAGATGGTAACCGTTGGGACGTCTCGCCCCTGCCGGCGGCGGTGCGGGCACGACGGGCGGGTGTTCACGGTCGCTCCGCGGTGACGCAGGAACGCCGATCGCCAGGTCAGGGCCAGTAAGGTGAACGCCATGTCCGACGCCGAGGTGCCCGACCGTCTGCCGATCCTGCTGCTCAACGGCCCCAACCTGAACACCCTCGGCACCCGGGAGCCAGCCGTGTACGGCTCGGACACCCTGGCCGACGTGGTGGACCTGGCCGAGCGCACCGCTGCCGAGCTCGGTTTCGGGGTGCGCGCGGCGCAGACCAATCACGAGGGGCAGATGCTCGACTGGATCCACGAATCCGTCGGCGAGATCAGCGGCATCGTCATCAACCCCGGGGGATGGACCCACACCTCGGTCGCCCTCGCCGATGCGCTCGTCGTCCCCGATGTCCCGATCCTCGAGGTGCACATCAGCAACGTCCATCGGCGCGAGGCATTCCGGCATCACTCCTATGTGTCACCGATCGCCGCCGGGGTCATCGCCGGTTTCGGCATCCGCGGTTACGAATTCGCGGTTCGCCGGCTCGTCGATCTGATCGGCTGACCAGAGCGGCACGGTTCCCAGGAACCGTCCAGGTTTCTCCCAGGGAGGGAGCAGTGGGGGCCGATAGCTTTCGTCGTATGCACAAGCGAACCTCTGCCTCTGCCTCTGCCTCTTCTCGCCGCGTGCACGTAGCCATCGTGTCGGCGCTGCTGGCCGGGGGCCTGCTCCTCGGTGGCTGCACCACCGACGCTCCCAGCACGTCATCGGCCACGACCTCTGCGTCTTCGTCCGTGTCCTCCTCGATCACCACCGAAGACGCGTCAACCACCGCCACCACGATCTCGTCGTCCGCCGAAGCCGCTCAGGCGTTCCTGGCCACCCTGTCCGATGAACAACGCGAGCAGGTCACCTACGACTACGACGACGAGACCAAGACGACGTCGTGGTCGAACTTCCCGGTCACCTTCGTCGACCGCGCCGGGGTGAACCTCGCAGATCTGTCCGACGAGCAGCGGGCCGCCGCGATGAAGGTCCTGGAAGCGCTCCTCAGCGACGAGGGCTACGCCACCGTCACCGGAATCATGGGCGGTGACGAATATCTTCATGAGAAGAGCAGTTCGACGGAGGAGTCGCTCGGCCAGTACTACATCGCCTTCTTCGGCGATCCGTCTGATTCGAGTGCCTGGGAGATCCAGTTCGGCGGGCACCATCTCGGCATCAACGCCACACTCGATGGTGCGGCCGATGAGATCACCTTCGCTCCCACGCATCTGGGAATTCAGCCGGCGGTGTACACCGATTCCGACGGCAACGAGGTCCAACCGTTCGACGGCATCTACACCACGGCGTTCTCGTTCTACGACAGCCTGACCGACGAACAAAAGGCAACCCTGTACCAGGGGTCGACCGTCGCGAACATGGTGTGCGCTCCCGGAAGCACTTGTGATTACCCCACGGGGACAGGAATTTCGGGCGCTGATCTGACCGATGAGCAGAAGAAGCTACTGCTCGACGTCATCGCGAACTGGGTGGGCCTGTCCGACGAGGAGACCACCTCCGAGGCGCTCGCCGAGATCGAAGCGACGCTCGACGAGACCTACATCAACTGGTCGGGAGCCACCGTCTACGACATGACACAGGGTGACGGTATCTACTTCCAGATCTCCGGCCCCGACGTGTACATCGAATTCGCCGCGCAGCAGGGTTCCGCCGGTGCCGATGTCGAGGGCGTGACGACGTCGGGCTGGGGACACGTCCATACGATTTATCGCGATCCCGGCAACGACTACGCCGGCAGCGTGACCCAGCAAGCCGCCACCGGCATGGCCGGAGGAGCGGGCGGTCCCGGCGGGCAGGCTCCGGCTGGATCTCGCCCCGCCAGTGGTTAGTTGTCAGCCTCGGGCAGCCGCCGTCACGCGACTCGCGAGTCCCGAACTCATCGACTAGCGCAACCGTAGGGTTGCAGAACCTCCGGATTACTGCAACTATGGAGTTGCAGCAATCAACTTAGGCGAGGGAATATCGATGAGCGAGAACACAAACACACATGACGTGACCGATTCGGCGACAGGAGAATTCGACCGGATCGAGCGCGAGATCGCGATCGACGCACCCGCCGACCGGGTCTGGTCTCTGGTCAGCGAACCGGGATGGTTCATCAACGACAAGGCGATCACCGAGCACCGGATCGAACGCGACGGCGACCTGTCGACCATCCACGACCCGGTCCACGGCGCCTTCACGTTCCGCACCGTCGAACTCGACGAGCCGCGATACGCGGCGTTTCGATGGCTCGCCGATGCCGCTGATCCGCAATCGGATTCGACGCTCGTCGAGTTCTGGATCACGCCGGCGGACTCCGGCGTGCACCTCAAGGTCGTGGAGTCCGGCTTCGCGTCGCTGCCGGGAACGGAAGCGGAGCGACGCGCACGGTTCGACGGCAACAACGAGGGATGGACCATCGAACTCGAGCTGGCCCGAACACATCTCGGCGGCGTGCATGCCTGACGTCGCTCCCGTCGAGGTCTTCGCCGCGCTGTCCGACGAGAGCCGATGGCAGATCCTCACGCGACTGGGTTCGGAACCCGCGTCCGCATCACATCTCGCGGCCGAACTCCCGATCAGCAGGCAGGCGATCGCGAAACACCTTCGGGTCCTCACCGAGGCGGGACTGGTGACGTCCTCACGTGTCGGCCGCGAGATCCGTTACGAAGCCGTGGGGGCACAGCTGTCGCGGGTTGCGCATCGGCTCGACACCATCGGCCGTGGTTGGGATCGCCGTCTGGCCGACATCAAACTCCGCGCCGAGGAGGGCTGAGCCGCACGACAACCCTCCATGATCCGAAAGAAGCGACACCCATTGCTCCCTGAGGTGCGAGGAGCGATAGCGACGAGCCTCGAAGGGTCCTGGTGAGACGACTCGCCAGACCCTTCGTGACGCTCGCAAGTTCGCTCCTCAGGGAGCAGAGGGGGCGTCGACTCGCTCCCTCAGCTCAGAGAGCGCAGGGCTCCTCACGGGGCGGCTGTAGCGGAGGGAGCAGCGGAGCTGATCACCTCGTCGATCGCCCTGGCGGTGTCGGCGGCGTGGGGTGCGCGGATCATCGAGATGTGGTCGCCGGAGACGTCGTGAAAGGTCACTTCGCCGGTTGACATCCGCCGCCACAGGTCCGGGTCGTCGGGATTGGTGCGGGCGCGGATGACGCCTACGGGACCCGCGTACTCCCGGGGTCGGTACCGGCGGATCATCCTGGTGCCCAACCGGAAGAACACGATCCACTGCACCGGCGTCGGGAGCTCGACCATCCCGGCAGTGGGGACGAGGACGGCCAGCGCGAGCTCCTTCACGATTCGCTGGGGGAGTGGTTCGCGGGCGGGCGTGGGGTCGTCCCCGGTGCGGTCGGGCAGGGCGGTGTCGCGGGCACCGCCGCGCAGCGCACGCAGGCGTCCGACGATCCCGACCTTCTCGCCACGAACACGCTTGGCGAGTGCCGGGTCGAAGAGCGAGTCCAGAACGACGACTGGATCGCAGTTCTCGCCTGCCTTGGTCAGCTGCGCCGCGACCTCCATCGCGACGAACCCGCCCAGCGAGTAGCCGCCGACCTGGTACGGACCGTGTGGTTGCACCGATCGCATGTCGGCGATCGCGCGTCGTGCCGCGGCGCGCACGGAATGATCAGCGCGGCCGCGCTTTTCGACGCCACGCGACTGGATCGCGTAGACCGGCCGCTCGGTCTGCAGTGCTCGGACGACGGGCGTGAGACTGGTCGCCAGGCTGCCGGCGCCGGCCACCAGGAAGATCGGCCGGCCCGTGCCCTGCCGCAGCGGGATGAGGGTGGCCCCCGACGCGTTCGCCGACCGCTCCTTCGCGGCCGACTCGATGCGCTGGGCGAACAGCGCGATGGTCGGCGCCTCGGCGAGCATCGCGGTGTTGACGTCCAGTTGGAGGTGATGCTGCACCTCGGCCAGCATCTTCGCGGCGGCCAGCGAGTCGCCGCCGAGTTCGACGAAATCCTCGTTCCGGCCGATGGATTCGAGGCCGAGGATCTGGCACCAGAACCGGTGCAGCGCCATCTCGGTCATCCCACGGGGCGGTTCGTGATCCGGACGTGCGGGCGGAGGCGGCAGGGCCGCCCGGTCCACCTTGCCGCGTTCGTTGCGCGGGAGTTCGGCGAGCACGATGATGTCGCGCGGAATCATCCACGGGGTCAACGTCTTCCCGAGCTCCTGCCGGATCTCGGCCGGGGAGGGTGACCACTTCTCGGGGTCCACGGCGACGTGGGCGGTGAGCCGTGCCTCGTCGCGGTTGGCGGTGACGACCGCGTCGGTGGTCCAGGGCAGCGCGCGGATGGCGGCTTCCACCTCGAGCGGTTCGACGAGGTACCCGCGGATCTTGATCGCGTCATCACTGCGTCCGAGGAGCGCGAGTTCGCCGGACTCGTCGAAGCGTCCGAGATCGCCGGTGCGATAACGTGTCCGGCCGTCGTGCAACACGATGAAGCGCGTCGCCGTCAGCTCCGGATCCTGGTGGTAACCGGACGCTACATGGGCGGATTCGACGATGACCTCGCCCGTGCTGCCGACCGGCAGATCGTTGCCGTCCGCGTCGACGATCCGAACGTGCTTGTCTGACGCCGGCACGCCCACGGGGACGGCGCCGGGCTCGACGTCCCGCTCGGGCGGGAACAGGTTGAAGGCCAGGTTGCCGACCTCCGATGCGCCTGCCCAGCAGCAGAACACCCCGTCGGTCAGGATCGTGTCGCGGGCCAGCTGGATGTCGGCGCGGTGCGTCGGCTCACCGCAGGTGGACAGCAGTCGCAGTGAATCGACGGCGTCGTCGGCCGACAGCTCTCCCAGCCAGGATCGCAGCAGCGACGGGGTGCAGTGTGCGGTGGTCGCCTCCTGTGCGACGAGCCAGTCCCGGAGCCCGGTCGTGGTGCGGCGGCGGACATCCCAGAGCAGCATGGTCGACCCGTTGAGCAAGCTCATCGCGAGCGCGTCGAGGCCGCCGCCGAAGCTGAGGGGCAGTAGGACGACGGCGCGGTCGTCGGGTCGCATGCCGAGGAAGCGACGGCCGTCCCGGGCGTGGTTGACCGGCATCTTCTGCGCCAGCACCACGCCTTTGGGGGTGCCGGTCGAGCCCGAGGTGAACAGCAGGACCGCCGGATCGTCGGGGCCGGGCTGGTCCGCGATACGCGTCTGACCTGGTTCTCGGGCATCGGCTGCGGTGTCCAGGACATGGGCACCGGACCGTTCCAGCACGACCTCGCGTCGGTCCGGCGGCAGGAACGGGTCGAGAAGGACGAGGGGGCGTCCCGAACACAGCACCGCCAGCATCCCGATCACCGAGTCGATGTCGGATTCGATCTCCACCGCGACGGGTCGGTCCGGATCGGTGGTGGCGACGATCGTGCGCGCGAGGTCGTCGACCCGGGAGGCGGCGTCGGCGAACGTGATCGACTGCTCGGGGGTCTGGAGTGCGACGGCCTCACCACGTACCGCGGCGACGGCTCGCCATCGGGCCGCGGCGGTGTCGGCGGCGTCGACGCCCGGAAGGTCGGTGACGACCGTGGCGCCGGTGGGAGTCACCCGGGCTTCGGGAGGGTTATGGCTGTTCATGTCCTCAAACTTCCGCGGAGCGGGAAACGTCGACGGTCATGGACGGGCCAGGCGAACTCGAGCCCGGGCAACGGTGCCACGCCGCGCGGGACTCGGCCCCTCCTCCGGTCCCGACAGCTTGCCTGGCAAACCTACCCTTAGTCGCGCGAAGGAGCACGATCGGAGCGGGTGGGAGTACGGAAGCGGCCTGGTCGGCCGGGCATGACACCGGAAGCGGAGACATCCGGCCGGTCGGCGGTAACGTGTTCACCGGTCGTCGGACGGTGTGGTCCTGCATCGCCGTCCGCGACGACGGGTGTTCGAGGCGTGCGAGGAGAGATCGACGATGCAGTACGACGAAGTGGTTCTGGGACGTCGCAGCACCCGCGGGTTCACCTCCCACCCCGTGCCTCGCGAGCTCATCGAGGAGATCCTCACCCTCGCCATGCGAGCCCCGTCGTCGATGAACACACAACCGTGGAACTTCCACGTGATCACGGGCGAACCGTTGGATCGCATCCGCGCGGGCAACACCGAGCGCAACCTGGCCGGCGTTCCCCATTCGCGAGAGTTCCGGACGGGCGCGGAGAAGTTCACCGGGACGCACCGCGACCGTCAGGTCCAGGTGGCGAAGCAACTGTTCGGCGCGATGGGCATCGCCCGTGAGGACATGGAGATGCGGCAGGACTGGGTGCTGCGGGGGTTCCGTCAGTTCGACGCCCCGGTCTGCGTGATCGTGACCTACGACCGCATCCTCGACGGCAGCGACGACACCCCGTTCGATTGCGGCGCGGTCTCGAATGCGCTGGTCAACGCCGCCTGGTCGCGCGGTCTCGGCGCGGTCATCAACAGCCAGGGCATCATGCAGTCGCCCGTGGTTCGCGAGCACGCCGGGATCCCCGACGATCAGGTGATCATGAAGAGCATCGCGCTCGGCTGGCCGGATGAGACCTTCCCGGCCAATGCGGTGGTCTCCGAACGCAAGTCGGTCGCCGAGGCCGCGACGTTCGTCGGCTTCGAGTAGCGGTGACGCTGATCCTGCCGGGGCTCAGCGTGACAGCGCCGCACGCGCGGCCGCGGCCACGCCGCCGTGATGAATCGGGCCGTGGCCCGGGAGCATGATGTCGGCGTCGAGCTCGGTGAACCGTTGGACGCTGCGTCGCGCGGTGGGTTCGTCGTGTTGGAAGAGCGACGGGATGCACTGCGGGCCGGTGATCGACGAGATCTCGTGTCCGCTCACCAGTGCGTCGCCGGACACCAGGGCGCGGCCGTCGGCGACGAGGTAGGCGCTGTGGCCGTCGGTGTGGCCGGGGCTCGCCACGGGGACCGGTGCGCCCGGGAGGTCGAGCGGTCGGTGCCCATCGGTGGAGAACCCCGACGCCCGCGCGAGACCCGCGCGGCTGAGGACGCCGAGCGGAGTGGTCTTGGCCAGCCACGCCCACAGGCGGGGATTCGCCACCTGCGGGGCGAGATCGAGCGCGTTCGCCTGCTGGAGGTGATGGCGCAGCGCGTGATCCACCTCGACCGGGTCCATGTAGACGTCGAACCCGTACTGCGCCTGCAGCTTGACGAGACCACCCAGGTGGTCGACGTGGGCATGGGTGAGGAGCGCGCCACGTACGTCCTCGGGCTTGCGGCCGATCCGTTCGATGGACTCGACGACCTGGGCGGCCTGGCCCGGATAACCGCCGTCGATGAGCGTCAGCTCGCCGTCCTGCTCCAGCAGCACCCAGTTCACGACGTCGGTGGAGACGAAATGCGTTGTCGACGAATCGCCGTCGACCCGGGTGATCGTCATCGGTCGCGCGGTACGGAACGGGAGTCGCATCATCATCACTTCCGGACGACGAGCACGAACGGGCCGCGCTCGGTGACCTCGAAGCGCGGGTCGTCGAACACCGCCGGGTCGAAGGTGACCGTGTAGCGTTTCACGTTCGGATCGTTGGGATAGACGTCCTCGGCGAGGCGGAGCGTGTAACCGTCTGCGCTGTAACGGAACAGGAAGACATTCGGCGGGGTCCAGGGGGATCGGTCGAGCGCGTCGACGAGCTGGTCGGCGTTCTCGCTCTTCGCCCAACGCTCGATCGCGGCTGCGCGCTTGTCGAACTCGGCCAGAGGGTTCGCGTAGTGCGAGGTGAGTCCCTGGAATCCCCAATACGGGTAGATCGACAGGAAACCGAAGTCGGCGGTGAGGACGACGTTTTCGGTGCGCGGCCGGCCGGTCTGTTCACCGATCAGCTTGTCCAGCTCCGCGAAATAGGATTCGGCACCCGCCGGGCGGGCGTCGGCGCGTTCGCCGTATCCGTCGGTGTCGGTGTAGGCGGTGGTGATCTCGGTGGCGAGATGACCCGGGATGCTCTGTGCCATCGCGATTGCCGAGAGGACGGCGAGTGCGCCGACGACCACACGAACGTCGCCGAAGCGCCGTACCGCCGCATGCGCGAGGTCGACGACACCGAAGACGCCCGCCGCGCTCAGTGTGGCCACCAGGATCGGCTCGAGACGGAACGAGAGCAGGGTCGTGCCCAGGGCGGTCATCAGCATCGACAGCAGGCAGAAAAGATAGACCGTCACCACCGTGACGCCCATGGCCAGTGCGACGGTGCGGGTACGGAAGCGCAGCAGAATCCAGAGGAGGCCGATCATCGTGATCGCGCCCACGAGGTTCAGCCCGAACATCGGCAGCGGCAGCACCGAACCGCGTTCGGGCAGATAGTGTTCGGCGGTACCGCCGCTGGCGGGCGTGTTGGTCAGGCGTGCCCACAGGTAGGGCGCCCACACCAGCAGGGCGATCAGGCCGGAGATGACCCCGACGGCGACCAGACGACCGATCACCGCGAGCACGACACCGCGCCGGCGGCTGGTCACCGTGGCCGACGGAGTGGCCTTGTTCGACGCGCTCAGCCAGCCCTGGACGGCGAAGTAACCGGCCAGCAGGACAGCTGTGAGGGCGAACAGTCCGGTGTAGAGCGTGTAGGTAGCGGCAGAGATCCCCAGGAACACACCGGACGCCGCCACCGCAGGCCAACTCGTCGCGCCGCAGAGCGGACCCACGGGTCCGTCGGCGGCTCGGGTTCGTCCGCGCAGCGCGTAGGTCAGCGTGATCAGCATGGGTACGCCGATCAGCACCAGAATGGCCGCATACGGCTCCGGCGAGGCGTACAGCAACGTGACGGTGGTGACCGCGAGGCCCAGCGCGACACCGCGATCCGCGCCGAACATGCGGATGAACAGGATGACGCCGACGGCCGCGGCCACCGCCATCGACACGATCGCCCAGGTCTTGTAGGCCTCCCAGCCGGGTTGGCCGAGCAGGTTCGCGAACCGGCCGCCCCACCAGAACCAGCCGGCCGGGTAATAGGGCGGCAGATCGGTGTAGGTCATGTCCGCGAGGTGCGGGCTCGACGTCATGCGGGTGAGGTACTCGGTGCGGAACTCCTGGTCGACCGAGAGTCCGAAGAGGTAGAGACGTGTTGCGCCCAGCGGCATTCCGATGGTCACCGTGACGAAGCCCGACATCGCGGCCGCCGACAGCACCGGCACCAGCAGTCGGCCCTTGCCGTAGCGATAGAGCAGTGCGGCGATCACCAGGATGGCGATCGCCAGCACCTGTCCGGCGGTCGTCAGCGACCGGGTCACGTTGGAGGAGTTGAACGCCGGCCACTCGACGGTCCCGATGGCCGTCAGTCCCGCCATCGACACCAACCCGCCGACCACCACGGCGATCAGCAGCGACAGGACGGCCCGCCCGTGGTCCTTGCTGAGCTCGGGCTCCTTCCGGTTCTCGATGTCGGTGGCGGCGGAGCGATCGGTGGTGGCGGGATGCGTCATCGGTCGGCTGGGATCAGATCGGCAGCTTGCGGAAGATCGGACGCGGGATGTGGCGGAGCACCATCATGATGTAGCGGAACGGCCCGGGCACCCAGACGATCTCCTTGCCCTTGGTGGCCGCGGCCACCGCGAGGCGACCCACGTCCTCCTTGTCGACCGTGAGCGGCGCTTCCTTGACATGCGCCGACAACCGGGTGCGGACCTGGCCGGGGCGGATGACGAGGACGCGAGCACCGAAGGGGCGCAGCGCCTCTCCGAGCCCGAGGTAGAAGCCGTCGAGTCCGGCCTTGGTGGAGCCGTACACGAAGTTGCTGCGGCGCACGCGCTCACCGGCGACGGAGCTCATCGCGATGATCTGTCCGTGGCCCTGTGCCTTGAACTTCTCGCCCAGCAGGACTCCGACGGAAACGGCTGCGGTGTAGTTGATCTCGGCTTCGGCGACCGCGAGGCCGTGGTCCTGCCAGGCCTGCTCGTCGTCGCCCTGGATGCCGAAGGCGACGATCGCGACGTCGACGTCACCGTCGGCGAACGCCTTGTCGATGACCGCCCGGTGCGTGTCGGTGGCGCGGGCGTCGAAGTCGATCTGCGTGACCTCGGTGGCGCCGGCGTTTTTGGCCTTCTCCACCGCCGCGTCGGCGGTGGGATCACCCGGCAGGGTGGCGAGGATGACCCGCGCGGGGCCCTTGCTGAGGTACTCCGCGGTGATGGCGAGCCCGATCTCGGAGCTGCCGCCCAGGACCAGGATGGACTGTGGGACGCCCACGGCGTTGATCATTGTGTACTCGCTTTCGGTGACGTACAGGTCGGGTGCGTGTGCGGCGCGTCGAAAAGGCAGTCGGTCAGGCGAGTTCGAGTCGCCGACCCATGTCCGACATGAACACCCGGTCGGGGTCGATGCGACGACGCGTGGCGATCCACGCGTCGATCTCGGGGTACATGGCGTGGAAGTTCTCGGCCGAGGTGCGCGAGTCCTTGGCGGTGTAGAGGCGTCCACCCATCGCCATGACGCGGCGGTCGAGCTCGTTGAGGAACTCGGCGAGGCCGGCCTTGACCGGGAAGTCGAGGCAGACGTTCCACCCCTTGAACGGAAAGCTCAGGGGCGCGCGGTTGCCCTCGCCGAAGAGCTTGATGACGTTGAGGAAGCTGACATGGCCAGACGCCTGGATGTCCTCGATGAGCGCGGTGAACTCGCCCTCGTTGCCGGTCGGCACGATGAACTGGTATTGGCAGAAACCGCCGCCGCGTCCGTAGGCGTTGTTCCAGTCACCGAACACGTCGAGCATGTGGTAGAACTGCGCGAGATTCTTGACCTTGCCCTCACTGGGCGGCCCGATCCGGTAGTAGGCCTCGCCGACCGCGGAGAAGCTGAGCTTGTTGGCGAGCCCGCGCGGGAAGATGTCCGGGAAGCGGACCAGTGGCTTGTTGTTGAACGACAGCGGGTTGTCGCGGTACTTCTCCGGCAGTTCGTCGACGCGGGCGAGATTCCCCCGGGAGAACGTGCCGCGACCGAGCTTCGGCGGCGCGCTGATGGTGTCGAACCAGCCCGAGGCGTACTCGTATCCGTCCTCGAATCCGTCCTGGAGATGCAGGTCGAGGGTCTCTTGGAGCGAGCCGGTGCGCGCGGTGTCGGCGATGAAATAGGCGCTTTCGGTGCGCTTCATCTGGATCTTGGCGCGCAGCACGATGCCCGTCAGGCCGATGCCGCCGATGGTCGCCCAGAAGAGTTCGCCGTCCGGGTCGTCGGCCGAGCCGCCCTTCGTGAGGGTGAGGATCCGGCTGTCGGCGACGAGGAGCTGCATCTCGACGACGTGGTTGCCGAAGCTGCCCTGGCTGTGGTGGTTCTTCCCGTGGATGTCGTGCGCGATCGCGCCGCCCACCGTCACCTGTCGGGTACCCGGGAGCACCGGGACCCACAAGCCGTGGGGGAGCGCCGCCTGCATGAGCGTGTCCAGCGAGACGCCGGCGTCGAGGTCGACCGTGGCCGACTCGTCGTCGATCGCGTAGATCCTGGTCAGTGGGGTCATGTCGATCGTGAGGCCGCCACTGTTCTGGCCCGACTCGTTGTACGAGCGGCCCAGTCCGCGGGCGATGACGCCGCGCTTGAGGTAGTCCGGCTTGTCCGCGTTGTCGTCAGCCACGCGGGCCACCGCCTCGGCGATGACCTCTGGGTACGGCGTGGACAGGACGTGACCCTCGATCGGGGTGGTGCGAGACCAGCCCACCAGCTTGCGGGTCGTGATCGGCAGCAACTCTTCAGTAGACATCGCTAGAGAGGTTACCTGGGCGGGGTTCACAGACCGACCGTCATGCCGGGGACGCGGAGTCGTACCCATGACCTCCGAGCGCTCGTCGATGCCATCGAGAAACGCACCATTGACTGATGGCACGATACGTGGTGGCATGCATCACAGACGTAATACCGCGCACGACGAGGAGCCCGGCATGGAAGCGCTCAGAGATGTGACCCGTTCCGACGACGGAATCGACGAGGTGTCGCAGCGCCTACTGGCATCTGCCGCGCGGTTGTCGCGCAATGCACTGACCGAGATCGACTGGGATGCGCCGCTCGAGAAGGACAAGTACGGCTGCAGCCCGGAGTGGTCGACTCTCTATGGAACGGCCTACTGGGATGAGATGACCGAGCAGCAGCGGATCGCCCTCACCCGGCACGAGACGGCGTCGATCATGAGCATCGGCATCTGGTTCGAGATGATGCTGCAGGAGATGGTGATTCGCGATCAGTACCTCGGCGACTACCACCGCCCGGAGTTCCAGTTCGCCCTGACCGAGGTCGCCGACGAGTGTCGGCACTCGCTCATGTTCGCCAAGACGTCGTACAAGCTGACCGGGACCAGCTACACGCCGCACCCGCGCCTGGGTCGCTTCGGCAAGTTGTTCATGCGCGTCGCGGGCAGTGAAGTCGCCTACGCCGGAATCCTTGCCGCCGAGGAAGTCCTGGACGTGCTGCAGCGTGGCTGCATGCGTGACGATCGGGTGCTGCCGCTCGTGCGCACCGTCAACGAGATCCACGTCCTCGAGGAATCTCGCCACATGCGTTTCGCGCGTGAAGAGGTGCGCCAGTCCATGGCGGACGCCAGTTGGATTCGGCGACAACTCAGTTCGGTGATCACCGCGATGGCCGTGTCCTACATCCTCGTCAGCCTCGTCCGCCCGAAGGCCTACGCCGACGCCGGTCTGGACCACCGTCGGGCGGTCGGAGAGATGCGCCGCAACCACCATTTCCAGTCGATGGTCCGCTCGGGTTGCGCACACCTCATGGGCTTCCTCGACGAGGTGGGTCTGCTCACCCGGCCCGCGGCACGGATCTACCGCAAGGTGCACATGCTCTGACGGACTGAGGGCGATGGCCGCTGGTGATCACGAATCCTGGTGCGGCGGAGTGATGATCGCGGCGTTGACCAGCGAGAGCAGGTCTTCGATGCCGGTGCCGTCGGGCAATTGGTCGGCGAAGTCGGTCTCCAGTGCGGCCAGGCCGTGCGCCATGGCGAAGGTTGCGACGGCGATGAGGTTACCGGGCACGCCGCCGCCCCAACCGTGGTCGGCGGCGTCGGAGACGGTGCGCGTGTGCAACTCCCATCCGCGCGCCCGTGCCGCGATTAGGTCGGGCGCCTTGTTGTCGACGAGTCGTGAGCCCATCATCAGCGTGACCGTCGCGCGATTGTCGCGTGCGAACCGGACGTAGACCTGCCCCAGCGTGGCGACGGCCTCGCCGAGCGGGGCGTCGTCCGGCAGTTGCTCGAGCGCGCGCATGTGTTCGGTGTGGAGGTTGTCGAAACCGCGGACCGCGACCGCGGTGAACAACGCCCGACGATCGGCGAAGTGGTGGGCCACCGACTGATGCGTGATACCCACCCGGCGGGCGATCGCACGCAGGCTCGCGTTCTCGGGTCCGGCCTCGTCGAGTTCGGCGACAGCCGCGACGAGCAGAGCTTCACGGACCTCGGGCGCGGTCCGGCGTCGGATCGGGCAAGCCGGCTTCTGCATGCCCGCGATTATGGCTCACCGCGTTCGTGACGTGGCACGACCTCGCCCTCATGTGCGAGCCGGGCGGCGGGTCGGCCAGGACGTCGGCTTCGGATCTTCACGGTTGTGTTCCGATCTGGGCGTCCGACGGGCGATTCATTCTGCGACGATGGGTGCCATGGAGCCAGCCCACGCCAGTCCGGTCGACGGCACTCGATGAGAACGACCGTGCTGGGTGTGCCCAGTAGTGCCGGCGCCTACTGCGTGGGTGTAGAACGAGCGCCCGGCGCGTTGCGAGCTGCCGGCCTTGTCGAACAGCTGCGGGCGTCGGGCACGGACGTCGTCGATGCCGGCGATCTGACGACGCGGCTGTGGTTTCCCGACCGTGAGCGACCGTTCGCGCAGAACCTCGGCGAAGAGGCGGATGCACTCGTCGAGCTTTCCACCGCTGCGGCGAGCCTGCTCGCAGCGGAGCAACGTCTGCTCGTGCTCGGCGGAAGCTGCACAGTCGCCGTCGGACTCTGTGACGCGATGGCACGTGCCGGAGAACGGCCCAGCTCGTCTACATCGACCGGCATCTGGATCTCAACACCCCCCGCTCGACGACGGAGGGCTCACTGAGCTGGATGGGGATGGCACACGCGCTGGGTCTCGAGGGGGCCGCGCCGGAGTTGGTCGATCTGATGTACCGCACACCGTTGTTGCAGCCGTCGGACCTGGTCTACCTCGGCGTTGATCTGAGTCGAGAAACAACTGATTGGGAACGCGGACAGGCTGCAGAACACAGAATCGCGGTCGTCGACCAGACCGCGCTCTGCGACGACCCCCGAGGTGCGGCCGCCGACGCCCGCCGGATTCTGGCGTCCGGACCGTTCCTGGTGCATCTCGATGTCGACGTACTCGACTTTCTGGACGCGCCGATCGCCGAGAACGTGAACGGCCGAAACAGCGGGCCGACCATCGCGATCCTCGGACAGGCCCTCGGCGCGCTGCTACAAGACCCCGACTGCTGGGGAATGTCGATCGGGCAGCTCGACCCGGCGCATGCGTCGGCAGATCGAACCGCGATACCCAGGCTGGTGTCGGTGCTCGTCTCGGCACTGAGCTCCACCTAGCCCCGTGTGGTGACACCCGCTCACTTGCGTCTGTACCGGCTCGATCCGCGGTGAGCTGATCCGGCCGTGTCCCGAGTCACCGACCCATGGAATAGAACTCGTGATTGGGTGCCACCGCCGTCAGGTGTGCGAGTCGGTTCGACGCGGCGAAGAACGCAGTGATCGCCCCGACGTCCCAGATCTCGTCATCGGTGAGCCCCGCTTGCCGGGCGCGAGCCATGTCGCTGTCCGCGAACAGTTCTGGGGTCCTGGTCAGGGCGAGAGTGAGATCGACGATCGCGCGCTGACGCTCATCCAGGACCGCTCCGGCAGGGTTGGTTGCCACGTGATCGGAGAGGTGTGGATCCTTGGATCGCACGCGCAGGATGGCGCCGTGGGCGACGACGCAGTAGATGCATCTGTTCGCTCCGGACGAGGCGACGACGACCAACTCGCGTTCGGCTTTCGACAGCGGGCCCGGTTCCTCCATCAGGACGTCGTGATAGTCGAGGAACGCTCGTAGCTCGTTCGGGCGATGCCCCAGCGCGCGAAAGATGTTGGGGACGAAACCAGACTTCTCCGCGATGGGGTGGATGCGATCGCGAAGGTCATCCGGCAGGTCGGCGAGTTCGGTCAAGGGGAATCGGCTCGTGGTCATGGCAAGGCCTTCCGTCACAGGGGCGCACCCTGCTCGCTTCGCGAGGAGTCCATGGTCGCGCCTTGCGACGTGACTCACCACCCCCGGAAGAAGGGGTCACGGCCATCACGCATGGAGTTCATGGCGGAGGTCCGCGTCGGATGGCTTCGAAGCAAGACGCGGGCGTTCGGTGGACCTTGCCAACGTGCGATGTCACATATAGAGTCCCTGCCACTGGCAGGCAGAACGCGGCTCGGCAGGCATAAGGCCAGGTCGAGGCGCGGATGCCTGATGTCGATGGGGGTCCGATGAAGAAGTCCGTTGCGTATGCAGGCTCGTGGTGGATCGTGTGGGTGGTCATCGCGGTGATGTCCGTGTCGGCGTTCTACGTCGGCAAGCTGCGCCTGAGTGAGATCCCCGACCGGGCGATCGGCCACTCGCCGGCGGCGCCTGAGGCGGGCGTCGTGCGCGACAAATCGATCGAGTACGTGGTGACCGGCCCGGCGGGCTCGTCAGCGCGGGTGTCCTACATCGAGCCCGGGGGACGGGTCGTCGACGACAAGGTCTCCGTTCCGTGGCGGATGGTGCTCCGTACGCGCGAACTGACGACTTCCGTCGGGGTGCTCACTCAATCATCAGGTCGCGGCGCGGTGTCATGCGCGGTGCGGGTCAACGGATTCGAGCGAGCGAGGCAGACCGGCTCGGGTGCCGACGGCAGCACGGTCGCCAATTGTCTGGTTCCGGTGGCGTAGGTGAGCGCCGACGAAGGGGAGCGGCAGATGACCACCAGACGCGAGCGGTTCGCTCGACTCCGACAGGGACTCTCCACCGAGATCCGGCGGCCCGTTCGCCGCGAGGTGCTGCGCGGCAGGGCATCGCAGAGGCCGCGGTTCGCACGCTTTCTGTACGCCTGTTCGCTGCCGGTCATAGTCATCTGGTTGCTCATCGCCGGCGTTCTCAACATCGTTGTGCCCCAGCTGGAATCGACGGTCACCGAACATGCGCAGTCTTTCCTGCCCGACGAGGCGTCGTCGGTGCAGGCGCTGGTCAAGATGGGCGAGTACTTCGGCGGCGGGGGCAGCAACAACTTCGTCTACGTACTCATGGAGGGTGACGAACCGCTGGGGCCCGACGCCCGCACCTACTACAACGACCTGCTGGCTGCGCTGACCGCGGACACCGAACACGTCAATTCCGCGATGGACCTGTGGTCGAATCCCGATCTCGCTCCGGCTGCACAGAGTTCCGACGGTCACGTCGCCTACGTCCTGGTGAATCTCGCCGGGAACATGGGCACCGCGCTGGCCATGGAGTCGACCCAGTCCGCGCGGGACACGATCGCAGCGTCGACACCGCCACCCGGCGTCGACGTGCACGTCACCGGTCCGTCGGCGGTCGTCAACGACGAGATGGTGGCGATCAACGACTCCATCATCCTGCTGGTCTCGGTGTGCGCGTTGCTGGTCGGTGCCGTGCTGCTGCTCGTCTACCGGTCCGTGGTCACCGCGATGGTCCCGCTTCTCGGGGTGGGGCTGGCGTTGGCCGTGGCCCGCGCGACCATCTCGTTCCTGGCGGAGAACGAGATCATCAAGGTCTCGATCTTCGCGGCAGCACTGTCGGCGGTGATCGTCCTGGGCGCGGGCACCAACTACGGGATCTTCCTGGTGGGCCGATATCAGGAGGCGCGCCGAAAGGGACGTGACCCCGAAGACGCCTACTACGACGCACTGGCCGGCGTACAGCACATCGTTGTGGCGTCGGCGCTGACAGTGGCCGGTGCGATGGCGTGCCTCGCGGCAACGCGTCTGGCGATGTTCAGCACCTCCGGATTGCCGTGCACCATAGCCATTCTCATCACCCTCGCGGCTGCGCTCACCCTCGGCCCCGCGGTCCTGGCCCTCGCCACCAGGCTCGGGTTCGTGGAGCCGCGCGAGTCGGCGTCGCCACGACGCTGGCGCCGGATCGGAACCACCGTCGCTCGATGGCCGGCTCCGGTGCTCGCGGCCGCACTCGCGGTGCTCGCGGTCATGATCGTCCCGCTCGCCATGTACGCGCCGAGCTACAACGAACGTCGCGCCCAGCCGGCGGACTCACCGGCGAACGTGGGATTCGCTGCGGCAGATAGGCACCTGCCGCCCAACATCATGGCGCCGAGCGTGCTCATCGTCGAGTCCGACCATGACATGCGCAATGCGGCGGATCTGGTCGCTCTCGCGCAGATGACCGACGCCGTCGCCTCGATCGACGGGGTGAACGCGGTCCAGGGGATCACCCGCCCCCTTGGGCAGACCCTCGACCAAGGGACTCTCACGTCGCAGGCCGGGTACATCGGTAGCCGCTTCGGTCAGATGACATCGCTTCTGCGCGATCGGATCACCGATCTCGACGCGATCGGCGTAACGGTCGATCGTCTGGACACCGCCATCGACGGCCTCGACACCGCGCTGCAGCAAGGGGCGGCCGGCGCGGGATCCTTGTCCGATGCCACTGCGCAATTGCGGCGCACGAGCGAGTCGACGCTCACCAAGGTCGACGAACTGTCGGCGGGGATCGCACCGGTGCGTGGACTCGTCGAATCGGTTCCGCAGTGCCGGGACGTCGACGCATGCCGCACCGCACTGAGCGGGCTGTCTGTTCTCGATGACGTTCCGGCACTGCGCGAATCGGTCCGGGATCTCGCCGGCGGCACCCGCTCCCTGAGTGGCGCGTTGCCCACCGCCGCCGCGCAGATCCCGACGCTGCGCGCCACGGTCACCGACATCCGCGAGCTGATCGGCCCCTTGCGCACGACACTGGGTGCGCTGCTCCCGCAGGTCGGCGAGATCACCGACTTCCTCGACGAGGTCAGCGGGGCGTACTCGGCGGGCAGTCCCGCGGCCGGCGGGTTCTTCCTGCCCAGCCAGGCGCTGGAGAGTCCGCTCTTCCAGAGCGGCATCCCGTACTACTTCTCCGACGACGGCAAGGCGACGCGGATGATCGTCACCCCGCAGCGCGAAGGTTTCAGCCGCGACGCGATGGACGTGAGCGCGGAGGTGATCCCGACGTCACTGGCGGCGATCAAGAACACATCGCTCGCCGGATCGACCGTCAGCATCGGCGGGCCGGGCGGCATGCTCCTCAACATGGAGTCGTTCGCGCACGAGGACTTCATCGCGATCGTCGTCGCCGCCTTCGCCTTCGTGTTCTGCGTCGTCCTGTTCCTGCTGCGCAGTCTGGTCGCGGCACTCGCCGTGATCGGGACCGTCGGGCTTTCCTACCTGTCCGCGATGGGGGTATCGGTGTTCCTGTGGCAGGGTCTCATCGGTAATCCGCTCCACTGGTCGGTCGCACCCATCGCGTTCACCTTCCTGGTGGCGGTGGGCGCCGACTACAACATGCTGTTGGTCAGTCGTTTTCGAGAGGAGTACGGGGCGGGTGGCGGCACCGGCCTGATCCGCGCGATGGTCGGTACGGGCAGCGTGGTCACCCAGGCCGGACTCACCTTCGGGATCACGATGCTGGCCATGCTCGCCAGCTACGCCCACAACGTCGCGCAGATCGGCACGACCGTGGCGATCGGGCTGCTGATCGACACACTTCTCGTCCGCACGTTGGTGATGCCGGCGATCGCGCGACTGTCCGGTCGCTGGTTCTGGTGGCCGACGCCGTTCGTGTCGCTACCCGCGCGAGTGGCGGATCGGGCTACGACGACCATCGCCGACGACCGCCCCCTCGCCGAGGTGCGCGCGTAGGGCCCCGTCGACGGGTTTGACGCCTCGCTCCGACGGGCACGCGGATATCTCACGACCCGACGACAGGAGCGCGGCAGATGAGTCACAAGCCACCCAAGGACGTCCAGGAGGCTGCCCAGCGCGCGGTGCGATGGATCGACGACGGCAAGGCGGGTAAGGGGTTCACTGAAACCGGCCGCCATCGGGCCCACCAGTTGGCCGACGGCAAGGACGTCGACGACGACCAGATCAAGAAGATGCGCAACTACTTCTCTCGCCACGAGGTGGACAAGAACGCGACCGGGTTCAACAACGGCGAGGACGGCTTCCCGTCAGCGGGACGTGTGGCCTGGGATGCGTGGGGCGGCGACCCGGGACGCCGGTGGGCGAATGCGCAGAAGATCGAGGGTGACTGACCGGGCGTGGAGGTCCGGCCGTGATGTCTAACGAGGCGACTCGAGCGCATCCGCACCCAGCACTGCCGCAGCGGCGTTACGGCCCGGGATACCGCTGACCCCGCCGCCGCGACGAGCGCCCGCGCCGCACAACAGAAGTCGCGGATGCGGGGTCTCCACGCCCCACTGGCCGACTTCCGACACGGTCTCGGCCCACGGCCATTGCAACGGCCGGTGGAAGATGTGCCCGCCGGGCAGTCCGACGGCGTCCTCGAGGTCCTGCGGGGTCTTCGCCTCGATGCACGGCCGGCCGTTGGCATCGTGCGCGATCACCGCCTGGATCGGTTCCCCCAACACCGAATTCAACGAGGCGAAGGTCGCGCCGACAGCGTGCTCGACGGCGCCGGGTTCGTCGAACACGTCTGGTGGCATGTGCAGCCCGAAGAGCGTCAGCGTGTGTTTGCCCGCGAGCTCCGGGCCCAGGATCGACGGGTCGGTGAGCGTGTGGCAGTAGATCTCGCACGGCGGGACCTCCGGCACCTCACCACGATTCGCTTGCCGCCACGCGTCGTGCAGCTGGGTGGCGGTCTGGTTGATGTGAAAGGTCCCGGCGAAGGCCGACGCGGGCGGGGTCGACCCGTCGCGGAGTCGCGGTAGTCGGTCGAGCAGGAGGTTGATCTTGAGTTGCGACCCGCTGGCGTCTGGCTCGCAGGGGATCGGCGTCCCGTCGAGGAACGTGTTGAACACCTGCGGCGCGCACGCGGCATAGAGCATCGAACCGCGGAAGGTGCCGCTCGTCGTCTCGACGGTCCCGTCGCCGGGATCGACGCGGGTGATCTCGACGCCCGTTCTGATCTCGGCTCCCGCCGAGGTCGCCGCCTGGTAGAGCGCACCCGACACCGCGCCCATCCCGCCGACCGGGACGTCCCAGTCGCCGGTTCCGCCGCCGACCACGTGGTACAGGAAGCAGATGTTCTGGCGAAGGGACGGATCATCGAGGTCGGCGAAGGTGCCGATGAGTCCGTCGGTGGCGGCGATCCCGCGGATCAGGTCGTCGTCGAAGTACTGACGGAGCAGCGTGCCCAGCGGCAGCGTGGTGAGCGCCTCCCACAGTTCGGCGGTCGACGTGTCGGTGGTGGACTTGTCTGGGCCGACGACGAGGTCGTGCATGTCGGCGGCGGTCCGCAACGGCTGGGTCATGGTCGGGAAGACGCGGTCGGCGACCACGCCGAGCCGACGGTAGAACGACTGCCACGCGGTGAAACCGAGGTCGGAGCCGGTCACCCGCCGGAACGACGCGGCCGTCGCATCGTCATCGAGGTTGTCGACGAGGATGCCGCGCGCCGGATCCGACGGCAGGGGCGTGTACGACGAATAGCGCCGTCGGATGAGTGTGACGTCGAGGTCGAGGTCGGTGATGATCTGGCTCGGCATCAGCGAGACCAGGTACGAGTACCGCGACAACCGCGCGGAGAGACCGGCGAACGGCGTCGCCGACACCGTGGCGCCGCCGACGTGGTCGGCCTTCTCGAGGACGAGCACACGCCGGCCGGCACGAGCGAGGTAGGCCGCAGCGGTCAGGCCGTTGTGTCCCGCGCCCACCACGATGTCGTCGTACGACGCGTCGTCTCCGGTACTCATCGGTCAAGCGTTCCAGATCGACCGGCGGCGCAGGATGTGGTTGTCGACATATCCTGATGCGGTGGACATCCCCTCGGTCGAGCTCAGCAACGGCACCTCGATCCCCCTGGTGGGGCTCGGCACCTACAACATGCTCGGCCGGCCGGCTGTCAGCGCCGTCAGCTCGGCGATCAAGTCCGGTTACCGCCTCCTCGACACCGCGCCCCGGTACAGCAACGAGCTGAGTGTCGGGATGGGCCTGCACGGGACCGGCGTCCCGCGCGAGGAGATCGTCGTGCAGACCAAGCTGAGCGGCGGTGACCAGGGTTTCGACGAGGCGATCAACGCCGCCAAGGAGAGCGCTCGCCGGCTCGGTGTCGCGCATATCGACGTGTACCTCATCCACTGGCCGTGCCCGAGCCTGGGCCGCACCGTCGATTCCTGGAAAGCGTTGCTCACGCTCGCCGACGAGGGATACGTCCGCACACCCGGCGTCTCGAACTTCAAACAGCACCACCTGCAGATGCTCTTCGACGAGACTGGACGCTGGCCGGTTCTGAATCAGATCCAGTGCTCACCGTCGCTGCCGCGAACCGAGTTGCGGGAGTTCATGTCCGACAAGGGTATTCATGCTCAGGCGTGGCATCCGACCGGCCGCAAGGAAGGCCTGCTCGCCGACCCGGTCATCCTCCGGATCGCGCGCAAATACGGCAAGTCGCCGACGCAGATCGCATTGCGTTGGTCGGTGCAGAACGGCATCAGCGTCGTCCCGAAGTCGTCGCACACCGGCCGCCAGGTGGAGAACGCCGACCTGTTCGACTTCGCTCTCGACCCCGCCGACCTGGCCGAACTCGCCACCCTCGACCGCGGTGAGCGCGCCGCCCGTGACTCCGACGTCGACGAGGAGTTCTGACCCCGCCCGTCGACTGGGCGTCCGCTTTCGTTGACCGTGCGTTCTCGGGTCAGCGGATCTTGAAGATGACCATCCGCTGGACGACGAAGTTGATGACCGTCGCCGTGCCTTGGGCGACGACGTACGCCGCGAAGCTGTACAGCAGCGTCTCCTGCCAGGCATGCGACAGAAGCGTGTAGATGCCGACGTTGACGAAGTAGGTCACCACGTAGAGCGCGACGACCGACACGAACCGCGCCATGCTCGGTTCGGCTCGGAACGTCCATCGACGGTTCAGCAGGTACGCGACGGTGGTGCCGAGGATGAACCCCGCGGATTTCGCGGGCCAGAACGGCAGGTCCAGGCCGTATTGCAGGAGGATCGTCAGCCCGAAGTCCAGAAGTCCGGAGAACCCGCCGGTGATGACGAAGCGAACGAGCTGAGTCTTCAGACCGACGTTCGTCGACGCCTCTTCGTCGTCGAGGGGCAGCTCGATCGGCATCGGCGCATGGCGCGTGGCGAAGTCCTCGTGGCTCGGTTCTTCGTCATCGCGGACGTGGTCACCAGGGTCGGGTCGAGACACGCTGACACCCTAGCCGACGACGCCCTGGCAACCGTGCCGACGGGCGTGGCGGGGTTGCGACGCACAGTCGACGGGTCAGGCCCGCTGCGGGACCTCCGGCGGGATGGCCGCGAGGAGTGCGCGGGTGTAGTCGGTCGCGGGGTCGTGGAGGATGGTCGACGCCGGTCCGCTCTCGACGACCTTCCCGTCCTGCATCACCGCGACGGTGTCGCTGATCTGCTCGACGACGGCCAGGTCGTGCGCGATGAACAGGTACGTCAGACCCTTCTGACGCTGGAGTTCGGCGAGCAGGTCGAGGACGCTGGCCTGCACCGACACGTCGAGCGACGCCGTCGACTCGTCCAGGATCAGGACCTCCGGGTCGGACGCCAGCGCGCGGGCGATGCTCACCCGCTGCCGCTGGCCGCCGGACATCTCGTGCGGATAGCGGTCGAGGAAGGACGTGTCGAGGCTGACGTCGGCGAGCAACTCTTCGGCACGACTCCGCGTGCCGTCCCGGCCGTCGGTGAGGCCGTGCGTCCGCAGCGGTTCGGCGATCGACGCCGCTACCGTCATCCGCGGATCGAGCGAGGCGGCCGGGTCCTGGAACACCATGGCGACGCGGCGTCGGAGCAGGGCCTCGTCGGCACCGCGCGCCCCGATGGCCTCGACCCTCCGGCCGTCGAGGGTGACGGTCACGCTGCCCCGCACCGTCGTGCCCTGGGCGGACGTGATGAGGCCGGTGATCACGCCGGCCACGGTCGATTTCCCCGATCCCGATTCGCCGACGATCCCGAGCGTCCGGCCACGAGCGACCTGCAGGTCGACCCCGTCGGCGGCGTGCACCACCCGGCGCCCCGACGGGCCGCGGACCACATAGTCGACGCCCAGCCCCGTGACGCGGAGCAGTGGGTCGGCGTCGGTTCGCTTCTGAAGAGGCGACGCGCCATCACGTTCGGTGACCTTGCTCAACAGCGGACGTGAGTCCAGCAGTGTGCGGCTGTACTCGTCCTGCGGGTCGTCGAACAGCGTTGTGACGTCATTGTTCTCGACGATCCGGCCGGATCGCAGCACCATCACCCGGTCGGCGATCCGCCCGATGACGCCGAGGTCGTGGCTGATCCAGACCACCGCCATACCGCGCTCGCGCTGTAGTTTCGCGACGAGGTCGATGATCTGTGCCTGCGTGGTCACGTCGAGTGCGGTGGTGGCCTCGTCGGCGATGAGGAGTTCCGGATCGCAGGCCAACGCGATCGCGATCATGACGCGCTGCCGTTGGCCGCCGGACAACTGATGCGGGTATGCGCGCAAACGGCTTTCGGGGTCGGGCAGGTTCACGTCGCGCAGCAGGGTAAGGGCCCGTTCGCGCGCCTCGCCCCGCGAGAGGCCGAGATGCCGGCGCGGACCCTCGGTCAGTTGTTGTTCGACGGTGAGCAGGGGATTGAGGCTCGACGACGGGTCCTGGAAAACGAAGCCGACTCGCGAACCGTGGAGGGCCCGGAGTTTCGCCGGTGTGGCGCCGACGATTTCGGTGTCGCCGAGGCGGGCCGACCCGCGGACGTAGGCGCTGGGCGCGTCGAAGAGACCGGTGGCCGACAGCACACTGAGCGACTTGCCCGATCCGCTCTCCCCGACGATCCCGAGCGTCTCACCCGGCGCGACCGAGAAACTGATGCCGTGCACGATCTCTCGCGGACCGACACCGACGACGAGGTCCTCCACGCGCAGCACCGATCCGTCGGAGCTGACGTGTTTCGCGGTCGACGGTGTGGTCACCGTCGGCGACTTGCGTTCGTACCCGCGGTTGCGCAGCAGCGTGCGCTGGCGCGGGTCGAGCACATCGCGTACGCCGTCGCCGACGAGGTTGAACGCGAAGACCGTCACGAGGATCGCCAGACCGGGGAACACACCCATCCACCAGGCGGTGGTGATGAACCCCTGTGCGTCGAAGAGCATCCGGCCCCACGACGGGTCCGGCGGCTGGACGCCCAGACCGAGGAACGACAGCGCCGCCTCCGACAGGATCGCGAACGCGAGCGAGATGGAGGTCTGGACGATGACCGGACCCGAGATGTTGGGCAGCACATGCCGCATGAGGATGGCCGGTGTCCCCACCCCCATCGTGCGTGACGCCTGGACGTACCGGGTCTGTCGCACACGCAGGGTGTCGGCGCGCGCCACCCGGGCGAAGATCGGTATGTAGACGACGCCGATCGCGATCATCGCCGAGGTGACTCCCGGTCCCAGGATGGCGACGATGGCCAGCGCGAGCAGCAGTACCGGGAAAGAGAAGACCACATCGACGATCCGCATGAGCGCGGTGTCGAGGACGCCACCGGCGAAACCGGCGACCATACCGAGGATCACGCCGACGGTGAGGGAGATCGCCACTGCGATGACCGCCACGCGCATGCTCACCGACGCGGCGAGCACCACCCGGGAGAAGACGTCGCGACCCAGGTCGTCGGTCCCGAAGAGATGGGACCAACTGGGTGCCTGCAGCGCATTCGGGACGTCGATCTCGTTGGCGCCGTATGGAGCGATGAGCGGACCGAACACCGCGCACACGAGGACGACTGCGATGATGATCAGCCCGATCACCGAGGTGCGGTTGCGTAGCAGCAATCGCCAGGCCGAATCGGTCGACGTTCCGCTGTTGAGCTCGGTGCCGGCCGGTTCGTCGTCGACTCCGGTACCGGGCTCCGGCGGGTCGGGTGAGGTGAGGGTCATGACAGTCGAATCCTGGGATCGATGACGGCGTAGAGGATGTCGACGACGAGGTTGACGACCAGGAAGATCACCGCGATGAGCAGGATCGCACCCTGTAGAACCGGGTAGTCGCGCGCGGCGACCGAGTCGTAGACCAGCAGACCCAGTCCGGGCCAGGCGAACACGACCTCCACGACGATGACACCACCGAGCAGACCTGCGAACTGGATACCGGAGATGGTCAGCACGGGTACGAGCGCGTTGCGTCCGACGTGATCGAGGAGAACACGCTTGGTGCTCAGCCCTTTTGATTCGGCCGTCGTCACGAACGGTGCGTTCACCACGTCGAGCACCGACGAGCGCACGTAGCGCGTCATGATCGCCCCGGTCACCACCCCGACCGTGATCGCCGGCAGCACGAGGTGTTCGAGCCAACCGAGTGGGTCGTCGGCGAAGGGTTGGTACCCGGCCGATGGTAACCAGCCGAGCGCGGTGGAGAAGAGACCGATCAGCAGGATGCCCATCCAGAAGTCGGGCACGGAGATCCCGAACTGGCTCACCACGCGAATGACGTTGTCGGCCAACCGACCTTCCCGCAGTGCCGCCCAGAAACCGAGAGGGACGGCGATGAGCAATGCGACGACGATCGCCGCGGTCGCGAGTGTGATGGTGGCGGGAAGCCGATCGAAGAGCATCGTCGTGACCGGTTCGCTGTTGCGGAAGCTGACGCCCAGGTCGCCGGTGAAGGCACTGCCGACATAGTTCACCAGCTGTGATGCGAGCGGCTGGTCGAGTCCGGAGGCGCTGCGCAGGGCCTCATACGATTCCGGGGTGTAGCGGGTGCCGAGTGCGATGCGGACGGGATCACCGGGCACGACCTGCATCAGGAAGAACACCGCGACGATCACGCCGAGCAACACCGCGACCGTGTAGAGCAGCCGCACGATGATGAAGCGCGCCAGCGGCGAGTGCAATGCGGTCATCTCAGCTCCTCTCCAGCCGGGCATCGCGGAACCGGATGGCCTTGTCGGGTCGGACGACATATCCCCGGAGCTGCGTCACAAAAGCCTGGGTCGACGACGGGTTGTAGAGGTAGAGGTAGCTCACGTCGTCGGCGATGATGCTCGCGGCCTCGGCGTAGATCCGCTTGCGGGCCTCGACGTCGAGTTCGGTTCGGCCCCGGTCCAACAGCGCGTCGACCTCGGGGTTCGAGTACTTCTGCGAGTTCGACGTGCCCTCGGAATGGTGTTGGGCGTAGTAGAAGTCGTCCGGGTCGATGTTGCCCAGCCAGCCCAGTAGCAGGGCGTCGAAGTCGCCGGCGGCCTGGCGATCGAGCCATGCGCCGAAGTCGAGTTGTTCGATCCGCACGTCGATCCCGACGTCGGCGAGGTTCGACGCGATCACCTGCGCCGCCGTCACCGTCTCGGGATACTCGGTGGTCACCATCAGGCGCATGTCGAGTCCGCGGATGCCGGCCTGCCGGAGCAGGTCTCTGGCGTTCGCGACGGCGGCGTCGCGGTCGAGTCCGGCGGTATAGCGGTCGTAGGGTGCGAACCAGGGACTGGTCGAGGGGATCGCGAGCTCGTTGGGCGTCGCGGTCCCGTATCCGACGACCTGCGCGATCGAGTCCCGGTCGATCGCATACGCGACCGCCTGGCGGACCCGGGTGTCGTCGAACGGTGGGGCGTCGAAGTTCATCGTGACGTACCAGTAGTCGTTGGCGACCACGGTCCCGACATCGAGTGTGTCGTCGCGGCGCAGGATGCTGAGCTGCTGGGCGGGAATGGCGTCGGTCCAATCGATCTCACCCGACCGTAGTGCGGACACCGCGGTGGTGCCCTGTGAGATGAAGCTGTAGCGGACCCCGTCGACGGCGGGTGCGCCACCCCAGTAGTCGGGGTTGGCCGCGAGGACGATCGAGGCGCCGGGGGAGCGGGAGACGAAGCGGAACGGGCCTGTTCCCACGGGTGTGGTGGCGATCTCGCCGGATTCGACGTTGCGGCGGTTCACGATGGCCAGGCCCTTGAACCCGCCGATGCTGGTGAGGAGATTGGGCGTGGGAGCGGTGACGGTGAACCTGACCCGGCGTTCGTCGAGCGCGGTGATCGAGGCGATGGCATCGAGTTTGTATGCGTTGGAGAGCTCTTCGTCGATGATCCGACGGAAGGAGTATTCGACGTCGGCCGCGGTGAGTGGGTCGCCGTTGTGGAACGTGACCCCGTCGCGCAGGGTGAAGTCCCAGTTCAACCCGTCGGCGTCGACCACCCAGCTCTCGGCCAGGGCAGGCCGCATCTGCAGCTTCTCGTCGGGCTCGACGAGGGTGTCGAAGACGTTCTCGAGAACCTCGAACGTGAAGTAGGAACTCGATTTCTGCGGATCGAGCTGATCGGGCTCACCCGCGATGGCTGCCTTGATCGTGCTGGCGGTGTCCGATGATCCACCACCGCATGCGGCCAGCACGGACGTGCCCAGCAAGGCGGTTCCGGCGACACCGGCGACGCGAAGGAACCCGCGGCGATCGAGAACGTCGGGTCTGCGCGGCGGAAGCTGCTCGCGCACAGATGAATACACCGACCCGCTCGGCGAATCGGTCATCACTGTCCTCCCGCCCGGCGAGTGTTCGCCTCGGAGTCTCACCGCACGTCGGCCGCGCCACGGCATGCGTGAGGCGCCCTGCTGTGCAGTGTGCCCCAGCGGTACAGGTGGTGCAACCGTGCCATACCCCAGGGCAGGGCGGAGAATACCGGGAGAGGCAGGACGATCAGCCGTTGACCTTGGCGATCACGTTGTCGGCGTACCAGTTCAGATGGTCGATCTTGGTCTGCAGCGGCTCGGTGTCGTCGCCCATGACATACGGCAACCGGAAACCGACGATCACGTCGGTGATCCCCTTGTCTTCCAGCCGCTTACATCCGTCGACGGTGTAGGCGTCCATGGAGATCACGTGGATCTCGAACGGATCGTTGGTCTTTCCCTCGGCCATGCGGATCTCGTTGATCCGGTCCAGCAGCGTCTCGAGCTCCTCGGGCGGACCGCCACCGTGCATCCAACCGTCGCCGCGGATGACCGCGCGACGCAGCGCGGCGTCGGCGTGACCGCCCACGAGTAGCGGGATCGGTTCGGTGGGCGCGGGGGTCATCTTGATCTTGGGGATGTCGTAGAACTCGCCGTGGAACTCGAAGTACTCGCCGGTGGTCAGGCCGCGGATGATGTCCATGCACTCGTCCATCCGCTTGCCGCGGCGCTTGAAGTCCACGCCCATGAAGTCGTAGTCCTCGGGCCACGGACTCGTGCCGACGCCCATCGCGAAGCGGTTGTTCGTCAGGTACGCCACCGAGCTGGCCTGCTTGGCGACCAGCGCGGGCGGGCGGACCGGCAGCTTCACCACGAAGGGTGTGAAACGGATGGTCGAGGTGACCGCGCCGAGCGCCGCGGCCTGGATGAACGTCTCGATGAACGCCTTGCCGTCGAGGAACTCGCGATTGCCGTCGGGGGTGTACGGATACTTCGCGTCCGATTCCTCCGGATAGGCCAGCGAGTCGGGAATGGTGAAGCCGGCGTACCCCGCGGCTTCGGCGGCCTGCGCGAGCGGCGCGTAGTACGACGGATCGGTCATGGCCTCGGCATACGTGAACCGCATCATGCTCCTCGGGACGGCGGTGAAACTCCGTCCACAGTAGAACACGTTCTAGTTATTCGACATGGACTTCGTCATCGTCGCAGGTCTCCAGCGCGCAGGGGGATGGCAATTGTTGGCTGTGTCGGCCCAGGGTCAGCGAAGCCCCGCGAGGGGATTGTCCGTAGTCGCGCCGGGGCCCGGGTGTACCCGTAGTTCGCCGGTGCCGATTCGCTCGCCGCATGCCGAGCATGTCGGCTCGACCGTCATCGTCTGACCGCAGGAGTGTGTCGACACCACTGGTGCGCCGTCCTCGGCGGTCCACCGGTCACCCCACTGACGTAACGCGGCCAGAACCGTCCAGAGGTCCCGGCCCTTCTCGGTGAGGCGGTAGTCGTAGCGCACCGGGTTGTCCTGGTACGGCTCCTTCGCCAGGATCTCGTGTTCGACGAGGGTGTCCAGTCGCTGGGTCAACACGTTGCGCGCGATGCCGAGCCGCGACGAGAACTCGTCGAATCGCGTTACGCCGAACATCGCGTCCCGGACGATCAGCAGCGTCCACCATTCGCCGACGATCTCCAACGTTTGGGCGATCGAGCAGTTCATCTCGGCGAATGAGGCGCGGCGCATAGGATCGAGAGTAGTGGGTTGCGTGACGCAACTCAACCTGCTTGCATGAGTTGCGTGAAGCAACTCACCAGGCAAGAAGCCATTGACGGATTGTTGGACAGTTTCGGAGCGACCCCGACCGGAGACGGTCGATGGTCGGCGACCATCGACCGTTCCTGGTGGGGATGGTCGGGCCCGCACGGTGGTGCCATCGCGGCGCTGGCCGTCCGGGTCGGCGCCGATGCAGCGCCGGGTACGACGGTGCGCGCTCTCGATCTGCGATTCGTCGGCAAGCCCGACGGCGGGGAGTTGCTCCTGACGCCGACGGTCCGGGAGGTCGGTCGGCACACGAGGGTCGTCGACGTCACGGTCACCCAGGCGGGTGTCGACATCGCGTCGGCATCAGTCACGACCGGGCGGGTCGGGGAATCGGCACCCACCGATGTCATCGACCGGGTCGCGGGCGTTCCCGGCCCGGAAGGGCTCGACCCCTTCATGGTTCCGCCGGAGATCGTGCCGATGGGCGCGCAGCTCGATGTGCGACCGGTGGACGGTCCGCTCGCGCTCACCGGAGCCGACGAGGCCTGGATGCGGGCGTGGATCACCACCCGAACCCCGATGGCCGTCGACGCCGGTTACCTGGCCCTGCTGGCGGATTGCCTACCGCCCGCCGTCTTCCCGATTCTGACTGCGCCGCTTGCACTTCCGACGGTGGCATTCTCCATGCATGTGACGGCGCCGCTGGACGACGCCACTCCGGCGCCGATTCTCGTCCATACGCGTAACACCTCGACGTCCGGCGGCTGGTCGGTCGACGACACCACGCTGCGCGACCGCGGCGGCCGGCTCCTCGCCTCCGCGCGCCAGAGTCGCCGGGTTCTCGGATGGCCGGTCCGATGACGGTCACTCGAAGCGGCCCGGCGACGCCGGCGCCGACTGTCGCGCGGCCCAACCTCGTCCTGCTCATCCTGTCTGGGGCGGCGTTCATGGCCAGCCTCGACGTGTTCATCGTCAACGTCGCCTTCGACGACATCGGTGCCGACTTCACCGGTGCGACCCTGTCCCAGATGTCCTGGATCCTCAACGCATACGCCATCCTGTATGCGGCGCTCCTTGTTCCGGCGGGCCGGATCGTCGATCGGTACGGCCGCAAGGGCGGCTTCCTGCTCGGTCTCGCGATCTTCACCGCGGCGAGTGCCGCATGTGCCGCGGCGCAGGGCGTCTGGTGGCTGGTGGCATTCCGTGCACTGCAGGCGCTGGGTGCAGCGATTCTGACGCCGGCGAGTCTGGGTCTGGTCGTGGCGACGTTGCCGCCGGAACGTCGGGCCCGGTCGGTGCGCATCTGGGCGGCCACCGGCGCCTTGGCCGCGGCCTTCGGGCCGGCGGTCGGCGGTCTTCTCGTCGAGGCGTCGTGGCGCTGGGTGTTCCTGGTCAACGTGCCCGTCGGCGTGGCGGCGATCCTCGCCGGGGCGATCGTACTGTCACGTCCTGAAAACATCTCGGCGAGTGGCTTTCCCGACGCGTTGGGCGCGCTTCTCCTGGTTGTCTCGGTGGGGGCCTTGACACTCGGTCTGGTCCAGGGAAGTGAGTGGGGTTGGACGGACGCGCGGATCACAGGTGCGTGGATCGTCGCCGGGGTCGCCCTCGTCGGCTTCGTGCTCAGTTCGGCGCGTCATCCCGAACCGGTGATCTCGCCTGCACTGCTGCGGATCCGGGCCTTCTCGGTCGCGAACGTGACGATGCTGCTGTTCTCCATCCCTTTCGCCGGCGCACTTCTCGCGAACATCCTGTGGTTGCAGCGGGTCTGGGGCTTCTCGCCGATCGTGACGGGTCTCGCGGTGTCAACCGGACCGCTGATGGTCCCGATCTTCGCGGCCGTGTCCCATCGCCTCAGTGCGCGGGTCCCGGTGGGGCGACTCGTTGCGTTCGGTTGTGTGCTCTTCGGTCTCGGGTCCGTCCTCATCGCGCTGTCGGTCGACGCCACACCGGATTTCGCCACCGAGTTCCTGCCTGGCTGGCTGATCGGCGGTGTCGGAGTGGGTTTCGCGTTGCCGTCGATCCTGTCCTCGGCGACCGCCGACCTCCCCGCAGATCAGGCCGCGACCGGGAGCGCGGTGGTCAACATGAGTCGTCAGATCGGCATGTCGCTGGGTGTCAGCTTGCTGGTCGCGATCATCGGCACCTCGGCGGTGTACGCCGATGTGCACAACTCGTTCCTGACCGCCTGGTGGGTACTCGCGGGAATCGCTGCGCTGGGCGCGATCTCGGCGTTGGGGATGACCCCGCGAGCGGTGCTGAAGTCCGCTGCCTGAGGTGTGAGGACCCATTGCTCCCTGAGGTGTGAGGAGCGCAAGCCGCCGGGCCGAGCAAGCGACGAAGGAGCGCGTCGAGGTCGACGAGCCTCGAAGGGCATGGTGACGTGCCTTGTGAAACCCTTCGTGGCTCGCTTCGCTCGCAGCTCAGGGAGCAGAAGGGGGGGTGCGCTCGTCACGCACCTCAGGGAGCAGAAGGGGGGTGCGCTCGTCACGCACCTCAGGGAGCAGAAGGGGGGTGCGCTCGTCACGCACCTCATAGAGCAGTGAGAGAGCAAACGTTCAGGGACGCGTGAACCGCTCTCGGCGACCGAGGTCGCGAAGACGCACCCACTCGGCGAAGCCCTTCGGATCACGTTGCTGCACAAGGAAGAACCAGCCGAACCGGGCGTACTCCTGGGGCAGCAGCCTGCGGAGTCCCGGCTGGCTCATCAGGTAACCGCGGTTGCGGTAGGTGAAGAACCGCTTGGTGTCGTTGTCGGGGTACTGGGTGTGCATGCGACCGCCCAGGATCGGTCGGAATTCCGCCGAGCCGTCGGGGTGGAGGTATCCCGCGCGCAGGCAGGTGCCGAACCGCACGCCCGAGCGGACCAGCCGACGGTGCACCTCCACCTCGTCGCCGCGGAAGAACAGCCGCAGGTCCGGCACGCCCACCTGTTCGAGGCACCGTGCGGAGAACAACGCACCGTTGAACAGCGACGCGATGCCGGGCAGCAGATCGTCGTCCTGGGTTTCACCGGTGACATCTGACCCGCTCGCTTCGCTCCCGGCGTCGGCAAAGAGTTCCGACCGTTTACGGCGCCACACGAGTCCGCGTCGCAGCGGGAAGGCGAGGGTGTCCGGGTCGTCGAGGTTGGCGACCACCGGTGACACCTCGTCGAGGTCATGCCGTGCGGCGCAGTCGAGCAGCGTCGAGAGGACCGTCGGACCGTCGGGTCGGCCGTCGTCATCCGCGCACCAGACCCAGTCGGCGCCGAGGGCGAGCGCATGCAGCATGCCTAGCGCGAATCCGCCGGCACCGCCGAGATTGCGCTCCGATCCCAGATACGTCGTCGGAACCGGCTGCGCCGCTACGAGTTCGGCGACTTCAAGTTCGTCCGCGTTGTCGACGACGATCAGATGGTCGACGGGCCGGTCCTGGCCAGAGACCACGGCCAGCGACTCGGCGAGCAACTCCGCGCGACGGTGCGTGACCACGACCGCGATGACCTTCGGAGCGACGGCGCCGTCGGTCACTCCGGGGTCCCTTTCTTGTCCGCCTTCTCCAGGTCGGCGATCACCCTGCGGACGTGTGCCGCGGCGTCGGGGCCCTCGTACGCCTCGACGACCTCTTCGATGCCGCCTTCCATGCGGACCTGTCCGTGGTCGATCCACAGGGCGCGGTCGCACAGCTGGGCCAGGAACTCGTTGGAATGGCTGGCGAACACCAGGATTCCCGACCGCTCGACGAGCGCCTGGAGCCGACCCCGGGCCTTGCGCATGAAGTCGGCGTCGACGGCGCCGATGCCCTCGTCGAGGATGAGGATCTCCGGGTCGATGGAGGTCACCACGCCGAGTGCGATGCGCACCCGCATACCGGTGGAGTAGGTGCGCAGCGGCATCTGCAGGTAGTCGCCGAGCTCGGTGAACTCCGCGATGTCGTCGATCTTCTTGAGCATCTCCTTGCGCGTCATGCCCAGGAACATGCCGCGGATGATGATGTTCTCGTAGCCGGAGATCTCGGGGTCCATGCCGACGCCGAGGTCGAAGACGGGGGCGACCCGGCCGTGCACCCGGCAGGCGCCGCGCGTGGGTTCGTAGATGCCCGACAGCAGACGCAGCAGCGTCGACTTGCCGGCGCCGTTGTGCCCGACCAGCCCGATCCGGTCGCCGTGCTTGAGGTGCAGGTTGATGTCCTTGAGTGCCTCGACGACCACCACGTTCGACTCGGTGGAGCCGATGACGCCGCCAGCCGCGCCGATCACCGACTTCTTGAGCGACCGGGTCTTGGCGTCGAAGATCGGGAAGTCCACACACGCGTCCCACGTGTCCACGCGGACGCGGGTGTCTCCGAGATCGTTGTTCCTGGCCATCGAATCCGTCCCTACACCCAGTACGCCACGCGGGCCCGGTAGTTGCGCAACACCAGCATGGCCAGCACCCAGCCCACGGCGGTGCAGCCCAGGACGACGGCCCAGTGGTAGAACTCGACGGGCTCGCCCAGCAGCGGTCCGCGTGCGATCTCCAGATAGTGGAACATCGGGTTCAGCTCGACGAGCTTCAACCTCGACGACGCCTCGCCGGTCGCGTTCCCGAGGCTCTGCGTCGTCCAGATGATCGGCGTCATGAAGAAGACCAGCTGCACCGCGGTGGTGAGGAGCTGGCCGATGTCGCGGAATCGGGTCGACAGGATGCCGAACACGATCGTCACCCAGATCGAATTGACCACATACAGCGCGAGGGCCGGGACGATCAGCGTGACGGTCCAGTTGAGCGGAGGCGGGAAGATCAGGAACAGGATGACGATGATGACGACGTTGTGCGCGAAGATGATCAGCGCTCGCCACACGACGCGGTAGACGTGCACGCTCACGGGGGCCGGAAGCTGTTTGATCAGGCCCTCGTTCTTCGAGAAGACCTCGGAGCCCTCGAGGATCGAGCTCGAGATGAAGTTCCAGAAGATGAAGCCGAGCGCGACGTACGGCAGGAACACCCTGATGTCCATGCCGAAGAGCTCGCCGTAGAGCAGACCCATCGCGATCGCGGTCACACCGGTCGCGATCACGATCCACAGCGGCCCCAGGACCGAACGTCGGTAGCGCTGCTTGATGTCCTGCCAGCCGAGGTGGAACCACAGTTCGCGGCTCGCGAAACCGTCGCGGAGGTCCTTGACCGCGCGCGCGAAGCTGCGCGAATCAGAGCCCTGGGGACGCGCGGGGATCGCGTCGTCGTCTACTACCGCTGACACGAGGAGTCAGCGTACCCCTCGGCCCATCCGCTGCCCGCTGCCGGTTGAGCGGGTGACCCTCCGCCGGTTGAGCCGGTGTGGCGACCTAGAGGTACTGCCCCGTGCTGTGGCCGGGGCCGCCGGCACCACCGGGGGTGGGCATGCCGGGCGGCAGAGCACCCTGACGCATCTGCTCGAGCTGGGCGCGAGCGGCCATCTGCTGGGCGAACAGTGCGGTCTGGATGCCGTGGAAGAGTCCCTCGAGCCAGCCCACGAGCTGGGCCTGGGCGATGCGGAGCTCGGCATCCGACGGGGTGCCCTCGTCGGAGAAGGGGAGTGCGAGACGTTCGAGTTCTTCGCGCAGCTCGGGCGCGAGGCCTTCTTCGAGTTCACGCACCGACGACTGGTGGATCTCACGCAGGCGGTTCCGCGACGCGTCGTCGAGAGGAGCCGCACGGACCTCTTCGAGCAGCTGCTTGATCATCGTGCCGATGCGCATGACCTTGGCGGGTTGCTCGACCATGTCGGCGACGCTGGTCGATTCCGACGACTCGCCGTCCGTCTGCCCATCCGTGCCCGCGCCCACGACGATCACGTTGTCGGAGTCGCCGGCCGAGCCGAACGGTCCTGAGGTGGGGCCGGGTCCTGGAGTACCTTCGATAGCCATGCGTCCCATTGTGCCCGGACACCGCGAAACGGCAGATGGCCGACGTCTATCCTCGTGCCCATGGCTTTCGACGTCGCCTATGTGCGTGGATTGATTCCATCGCTCGGCGACGGCTGGATCCATCTCGACCCGCAGGCGGGGATGCAGATCCCCGATTCGGTCGCGACCGCTGTGACCACCAGTTTCCGCTCTCTGTCCGCCGCCCCGAGCGGGGTCTACCCGTCGGCTCGCGCGAGCGCGGAGGTGGTCGACGGTGCCCGGCGCGCGATCGCCGATCTCGTCGGCGGAGACGCCGCGGGTGTGGTGCTCGGACCGTCGCGGTACGTGCTGCTGGCCGGTCTGGCGGAGGCGCTCGCGCCGCATGCGTGGCTGCGGGGTGACGTCGTCGTCACGCGTCAGGACGACGAGCCGAACATCGTGCCGTGGCTCCGCGCGGCTGATCGTTACGGCGGCCGGGTGCGCTGGGCCGAGGTCGACGTCGAGACCGGCGGACTACCGGCCTGGCAGTTCGGCGATCTCGTCACGCCCGATACGGAGGTCGTCGCGGTGACCCTGGCGTCGTCCACGACGGGAGCCGTCACCGACATCAGCGAGATCGCGCCGCTGGTCCGCGAAGCCGGCGCGCTGCTGGTCGTCGACGCCACCAACGCGGCGCCGTACATCAGCCTGGACATCCACGACCTGGGTGCCGACGTCCTCGTCGTCTCGGCCGAGCGGTGGGGTGGTCCGCGCATGGCGGCCATGGCCTTCCGCGAACCCCACCTGATCGACCGGCTGAAGCTGATGTCGATGGACCCGTCCGCGCGCGGGCCCGCCCGGCTCGAACCCGAACCGCATCAGGGCGCGATGCTCGCCGGATTGGTCGCTTCGGTGGAACACCTCGCCGGACTCGACGAGGCCGGGATCGGCAAGCGTCGGCGGCGTCTCGTCACGTCGATGGACGGTGTCTACGAGTATCTGCAGCGCCTCAACTATTACCTGGTCACGACGCTGTCCCAGCTCAACCATGTGAACCTCGTGGGGACCGAGGAGAACCGGATACCGCTGGCGAGCTTCACCGTGGAGTCGGTGGGTGCCGACAAGGTCGTCCGGCGCCTGGCCGACAACGGTGTCTGCGCACTCGCCGACCTTCCCAACCGTGCCCTGGCTCGGATGGGCGCACCCGACTTCGGCGGTGCTGTCACGGTCGGGTTGGCCCCGTACTCGACCCCGTACGAGGTCGATCACCTGGTGCGAACGCTGGGTTCATTGGCCTGAAGTGCCCGGCAACCCTTCCGAAATTCACTATGGTGTTGTTTGGGTTAACGACAATGTATGTTGTCATGCTGTGTCGGCAAAAACGATTGATGGTCCAGAAAAGGGCCCGCCCCGGTCGCTCACCGCTGCGGAGGCCGAGAGCTGGATGAACCTCGTCGACGGCGGCTGGGCGCTCTTCGCCCGCGTCAACGACGAGTTCGCGAAACGCGGTCTATCCGTATCCGATCTGCGCATTCTCGAAGCGGTCTGTACCAACCGGCAGTTGAGCGTCAGCGAGGTCGCCGACGCCGTGCACATGCGGGTCAGCACGGTGTCGCGCATGATCGGCCGACTCAGTGACGACGGCAACATCCACCGGTTCGAGTCGAAGGCCGACGGCAGACACCGACTCGTGCGTCTGACCGATCACGGTCGGCGCACCCTCGCCCTCCATGTGAACGCCCGAGATCAGGTGATCCGGCAGTTCGTCGTCGACGCGATGACCCCGGAGGAGTTCACCGCCCTGGGCGTCGCGTTCCGCAAGATCCGCGAGGCCGTCGACGCCGCGGAGCCCGCGGCCTCCGACTGAGCCACTCTCAGCCCGCGACGCTCAGCAGTACCTTCCCGACCACGTCACCGCTGTTGAGATGGTCGTGCGCGGCGCCGGCGTCGGCGAGCGGGAACACGCGATCGACGACGGGTACGACCGTCCCGGCTTCGATCAGCGGCCAGGTCCGGGTCAGGGTCGACGCCACGACCTCGGCCTTGCCGCCGGGACCGTGCACGGGCCGGGCGCGCAGCGTCGTACCCATCACCGACAACCGCTTGGCCAGTAGATGTCCGAGGTTGATCTCGGTCGTGGTGCCGCCCTGCATGCCGATGATCACGAGGCGTCCATCAGTGCGCAGTGCTTTCAGGTTCGACTTCAGATACTTCGCGCCGATGATGTCGAGGATGACGTCGGCGCCGCCGGCGTCCTGGAGGATCTCGGCGAAGTCCTGGCTCGAGTAGTCGATGAGGATGTCGGCGCCGAACTCGCGGCAGCGCTCGAGCTTGTCCTGCGTGCGGGCGGTCACCGCGACGCGAGCGCCCATCGCGTGGGCGATCTGGGTGGCGTGGGTGCCGATGCCGCTGGACCCGCCGTGGATCAGCAGGAGCTCGCCGGTGGTCAGATGCGCGGTGTCGAAGATGTTCGACGACACGGTGCACGCCACCTCGGGCAGCGCCGCCGCGGACACCAGGTCGACGCCCTTGGGAACCGCCAGGAGCTGCTCGGCCGGGACCGCCACCTTCTCGGCGTAACCGCCGCCGGCGAGCAGCGCGCACACCTCGTCGCCCTCCGACCAGCCGCTGACCCCGTCGCCGAGGGCCGAGATCCGCCCTGAGACCTCGAGTCCGAGGGTGTCCGACGCACCGGGTGGCGGGGGATAGTTGCCCGCACGCTGCAGGATGTCGGCGCGGTTGACGCCGGCCGCGACCACATCGATCACGACTTCGCCGGACGCGGGAGTGGGGTCGGGCACATCGGACAGGGACAGGTTCTCTGATTCGACGACGATGGCTTTCACCTCTTCGATGGTGTCACAGCGCACCGCGGTGCCGGGCGGGGTCCGGTCCGGCGTTCGTGTGTAACCTTGCTCGTCAGGGAAGCGTGGCAGAGCGGCCGAATGCACTCGCCTTGAAAGCGAGCGTGGGTAAAACCACCGGGGGTTCAAATCCCTCCGCTTCCGCCAGAGGTGTTACTTGTTTGCGCAGGCAAGCCAGCCGCCTGAGTCCGCGCCACCCGTGTCCTGACTGCTCGACGCCGGCAGATGCCTGACGGTCTGCGGCGTTGACGACGGCCTTCAGATCGTCGTCTAGCGGATGACCTGCATCAGAGGGTGTTTGAGCAACAGTCTCTGTGGCGACCGTCGATGCGGCCCGCGAGTTGGCCTCACCTCACTGCATCGGTGCTCGACGGACCCGCTTTCCAGGGCTGCGGTGAACCTTGAAATTGACGGGGCCAATTTCAAGGTTAGTGCGTTAACCTTGAAATCACATCGTTGGTTTTCAAGGTTGGATCACCCAGTGGATCTCGAGAGATTGAGAAACAGCCCGGTCGGGGAGCTAGTGCCCATCAGGGGTTACGACCCTCGGTTCAACGAGGAGTACGAGTACTTCGGCTACGTCCCCAACAGACTGCCTGCGGGTTTCGAGTTGCAGGCGTCGACGTACTCGGTCGTTGTCGAAGCGACCGCAGCGCTCGCCCGAGCAGATCAGGCTTCTTCGCTGCTCCCCAATCCCACACTGCTGGCGCGGCCGGCGACGCGCCGCGAGGCAGTCAGCACGTCGGCCCTAGAAGGGACTTACGCGGCTCTGTCGGACGTGTTCGAGGCGGACTTCCTTGACAACGACGAGATGACCAGCTCAGTCAGTGAAGTTCGAAACTACGTAACCGCAGCGGAGCGCGCTTACGAGATGATCGGTCAAGGCCGATCGATCTCCATCCGAATGCTCGAAGACCTGCAAGCTGAACTACTCCGAGGCACACCCAGTGACGGTGCACACGCCGGTAGCGTGCGCACCTCTCAGGTCTTCATAGGTGTCGGCAACCGGCGTGTGGATTCGGCCCGCTTCGTTCCGCCTCCAGCGGACCATCGTTTGACCGATGGCTTGGAAGCGTGGCAAGCGTGGATACGCGAGGTCAACGACGTGCCCACGATCATCCGTGTTGCTGTGTCTCACTACCAGTTTGAGACGCTCCACCCGTTTCACGACGGAAACGGTCGCTTGGGTCGGCTCGTCGCGACTTTGCAGCTCATGTGCGCGGGCGAGTTGCGGTACCCCATCCTGAACTTGTCTCCATGGCTTGTGCAGAGGCGCTCTGAGTATCAAGAAGGATTGCTTCGCGTGTCACAGACGGGGGACTGGGACACGTGGATTTGCTTTATGTCTGCAGCAATTCACGCCGAGGCTCTCGAGGTTGTGGCCCGAGTCGATCGGCTACTCGCCCTGCGCGAGAGCTTCCAGCTGACACTGCGCGGGTCGAAGGGCGTCGCACTGCGTATCGCTGACGACTTGGTGGGGTACCCAATGATCACGGCCACCCTCGCTTCGAAGTTGTACGGCGTTTCGTACCAAGCAGCGAACTCTGCGATAGCGAAGTTAGTGGACCTGAAAATTCTTCGACAGCGTACCGCTGGTCGGTACGACCGGATCTTTCAGTGCGATTCCGTCCTGACTGCCCTGGAGTACTGAGCGACACCGAGGCCAGAGGAGAAAGATGATGAGCACCGGTGGATTCACCGTTGCGTCGTTCAACGTCAACGGGATCCGGGCGGCGCGTCGTCGCGGCTTCGACGCCTGGCTCGACGGACGGCAGCCCGACGTGGTCGGACTGCAGGAGTTGCGGTGTGGCATCGACGACGTCGGAGAGTTCGACTGTTACCACGCCGCCGTCGACGTCGGCTCCGTCGCCGGACGGAACGGTGTCGCGGTGCTCGCCCGGAACGAACCCGCCGCGGTGCGGACGTGGGTGACCCATCCGCCCAAGGCTCGCGGACTGTCCGCCTTCGCCCACGAGGGCCGCTACATCGAGGTCGATCTCGCCGATCGGCCGCTGACCGTCGCCAACCTCTACCTGCCCAAAGGTGGGCTTCCGGCCGAGTCGCAGCGCCCCGGCTCGATGCGTGAAGTACCGGACGGCGGCGCCAAATACGCACGCAAGCAACGCTTTCTGGCCGGGTTCACCCGTGAACTCGAGCGCAACCGGCTCGCCGCTCGCCGTGCCGGCCGGGAGTTCCTGCTCCTCGGCGACCTCAACGTGGCACACCTCGAACACGACGTCACCAACTGGCGCGCGGCCCGCAAGATGGAGGGCTTCCTGCCCGAGGAACGCGCCTGGTTCGGCGAGATCACCGGTCCGCGCCGGCTCGTCGACGTGGTACGCGCCCTGCACGGCGACCGTCCCGGACCGCTCACCTGGTGGAGCTGGGCGGGAGAGTCGTTCGTCAAGGACGTCGGATGGCGCATCGACCACCAGCTCGCCTCGCCCGCGCTTGCCCGGCGGGCACGCGCGGTGATGGTCGACAAGGAGGCGTCGCCGGACCTTCGGCTGTCCGATCACGCCCCGCTGGTTGTCGAGTACGCCGAGCCGTGATCCGGGGCTCCCGCGTCCCTGATCGATGGTGGTCGCCGAGTGGCTTCGACTCGGCGCCTCGCTGGCGCTCGGTGCCGGCTCAACCAGCGGTGGTTGCGGCTCGGGCAGTTGTGGTTGTCGGGTGGCTTCGACTCGGCGCCTCGCTGGCGCTCGGTGCCGGCTCAACCAGCGGTGGTTGCGGCTCGGGCAGTTGTGGTTGTCGGGTGGCTTCGACTCGGCGCCTCGCTGGCGCTCGGTGCCGGCTCAACCATCGGGAGGGTGGCTTCAGCCGGCGGATATATCGGCTTCACCAGCGGTGGGTGCGGTTGCGGCTGCGGCTCAACCAGCGGTGGTTGCGGCTCACCCGACCGTCAGCACCGCGCGGAGGTACTCCCACTCCATCCGTCCGTCGGTGAGATAGCGGTCGGCGTGGACGGCGATGGCGGCGTCGAGTTCGTCGACGCGCGCGGGGTCGTCACCGACGTTGCGGTACGCCATGATGGTCGGGCCGTAGTGGGCCTTGAAGAAATCGCGGAACGCCGCGCCGTCGTCGAACTCGCTGATCGCCACGGTCTCGGTGACGAATTCGTGGTCGGTCACACCGGTACCGAACAACGACCGCACGTGGTCGGCGTCGCCCCAGAGCGGCCCCGGCTGCGCACCGGGCGGCGGTGGCGGGGCGTACGGCTTCATGACCGCGAACAACTCACCGATGAATCCCGTTGGAGTCCAGTTGATCAGGCCGATCCGTCCGCCGGGACGCACGACTCGTAGGAGTTCGTCGGCACACCTCTGGTGACTCGGCGCGAACATGACGCCTACACACGACGTCGCGATGTCGAAGTCGTTGTCGTCGAACGGGAGATCTTCGGCGTCGGCGGTGCGCCAGGTGATCGGCAGGTCGCGGTGCCGGGCTTCGCCCACGGACAGGAGCTCGGGCGTGAGGTCGCTGGCGACGACGTGCCCGCCGGCTTCGGCCGCGGGCACGGCCACATTCCCCGCTCCGGCGGCGACGTCGAGGAGTTTGTCCCCGGCGGTGATGTGCAATGCGTCGACGAGGCGGCGGCCCAGCGGCGCGATGAGGTCGGCGACGGCTGGATAGTCGCCCGACGCCCACAGCTTGCGGTGGCGGGCCTTGATCTCGGCGTCGAACGGGGTGGGATGGGTCGTGGTCATGATGGCGGTCCCTCGAAGTCGTCGAATGGTGGTCGTCCGTGACCGGACACAACGAGCATCCGACGAAGTCCGACCCGTCCTCTAGACCAACATCTGTACTGGCGGCAGTTCAGTTTCCGTACTGGTTATCAGCCGGCGACGGGTGTGTACTGGGTGAAGACGTTTTGACACGGGGCCGGCTCGACCAGCAGTGGGGAGGCTGCGATGACATCGTATGGACAGTTCTGTCCGGTGGCCAAGGCGATGGAGTTGCTCGACGAGCGCTGGACGATTCTCATCGTCCGCGAACTGCTTTTGGGCAGTCGGCATTTCAACGAGTTGCGACGCGGGGTGCCGAAGATGTCGCCGGCTCTGCTCACCAAGCGCCTACGCAGTCTGGAACGTGCCGGGGTGATCAACCGCAGCGTTGTCGGCGGTCGTTCGGTGTACACGTTGACGACGATGGGTGAGGAGCTCACCACGGTCGTAGAGGCGTTGAGCGCGTGGGGTATCCGCTGGATCGGTGAGCTGGGCGACGCCGACCTCGACCCGCATCTGCTCCTGTGGGACATGCACCGCACCGTCCCGGTCGACCGGTGGCCGCGACGACGCACCATGGTGCAGTTCGTCTTTCACGATGTCATCGGCAAGGCGAGCACATGGTGGCTGGTCGTCGCGGGTGGTGAGGCGCAGGTGTGCGACTTCGACCCCGGTTACGAACTCGACGCCACCGTGATGACCGATCTGCGTACTCTCACCGAGATCTGGCGGGGCGACATCGACTGGCGTCTGGCGCTTGCCGCCGACCGCGTCGAGATCCACGGTGCCGCGGAGGTGGCACGAGACGTGCCGTCGTGGATCGGGCAGAGCATCTCCTCGGCGGTTCCGCGACCGGCGTGAGCGCCGCGGGCACCGTCAGGCGATGTCCCGGCGGAACGTTGTGTACCGGCCGATGACCGCGAACGCGGCGATGTAGGCGAGCATGACGAGGGCGCCGGCCCATTGCGGGAGCAGGTCGTCACTGCCACCGCCCATCGTGGCGAAGAAGCTGGAGCCGACAAGGGCGTCGGCGGCCGACCCGGGCAGGAACTTCGACACCGAGGACGTGACGTCGAAGGTCGCCAGCGCGATGCGTGCGATCGGTTCCACGAGCTGGGTGAAGGCCAGCAGGATCACGATCGCGGCGACCTGGTTGGACACCACCGCGCCGAACGCCACCCCCATCGCGGTCCACAGCACCATCACCAGCATCGACAGGGCGATCACCTCGAGGGTGGAGGTGTCGCCGAGGAATGCGCCGTCCCCGACCGTCGCGAGGATCGGTGCCGCCGTCGCGACGACCGCCAGAGTGCCGAGGACGCCGTAGAGGAGCCCCATCGGGATGCCGGCGATCAGCTTGGCCACCAACAGGATTCCGCGTCGCGGCTCGACGAGCAGACTCGCGGTGATCGTTTTGTGCCGGAACTCCCCGGTCACCGCGAGGCTGCCGATCACCAGGGCGAACACGTAACCGATCGGGCTGGTGAGGGCGTAGATCGAGCGGGCCAGATCGGCGCCGACGAGGGTCGTGGGTTGTTGCATGGCATTCTCGGTCGTCATCGAGAACGCCAGTGCCGCACCGATGAACCCGAGGTAGGCGACCATGGCGATGAGCAGGACCCACCACATCCGCGTGGAGGTGAACTTGCGGTACTCGGCGATCAGGGCGGCCCTCATCGGACTGCCCCCGGCGACGTCGGTGCCGAGTTCGGACCGGGATCGGCTGACCCGCCGGCGAAATGACTGGTCGGTGCGTCCGAAGACTTCGTGAGATGCAGGAAGACCGCCTCGAGGTCGGCGCCGACGTCGGCGAGCTGGTGCAGTTCGATGCCCGCGGTGAAGGCGGCCGTCCCGACCGTGGCCGCACTCACGCCGGGCACCCGGAAACCGTCGTGCGTGTCCTCGAGGTGCCACCCGCGTTCGCCGGCGAGTGCGACGAACGACGCGCGCGACGGAGTTCGGACGACGACCGCGTGCTCGGCCAGCGCCTCGAAGTCGGCGAGCGTGGAGGCCCGGACCAGTTTGCCGTTGCCGATCACCACCACGTCGTCGACGGTGCTCCGCACCTCGGCGAGCACGTGGCTGGAGACCAGGACCGTTCGACCCTCGTGGGCCAGTGACCGCAGCAGCCCGCGCAGCCACACGATGCCCTGGGGGTCGAGACCGTTGGCCGGCTCGTCGAGCAGGATGATCTGCGGATCGCCGAGCAGCGCGGTGGCCAGGCCGAGGCGCTGCCGCATGCCCATCGAGTAACCACCGACGCGGCGGTCCGCGGCCTGAGCGAGTCCGACGAAGTCGAGCACTTCCCGGCACCGCGACGTCGGGACCCCGACCTGCGGGGCGAGTGCCTTCAGGTGCCCGAGTCCGGTGCGCCCGGGGTGAAAGCTCGACGCCTCGAGCGCCGCGCCGACGTGCTGGGCGGGTCGCGGGATCTCCCGGAACGGGCGGTCGCCGATGAGTGCCCGGCCGGCGGTCGGTTCGACCAGGCCCAGGAGCATCCGCAGGGTCGTGGTCTTGCCCGAACCGTTCGGTCCGAGAAACCCGGTGACGCGACCGGGGGCAACGGTGAACGACAGGTCGTCGACCGCGGTAAGGCTGCCGAATCGCTTGGTGAGACCGTCGATCGTGATCGCGGGTGACTCCATCGGTGCCTTCCGTCGGTGGGCTGGCCCATACGCTATCAAACGCGCACGTGGTCAACCGCTTTCATGTCGAAACCCGCCGTGTACGAGTCACACCCGTTGCAGGACAACACATCCGACGACGCGGTCACAACCAGTCGCGTTTCCGGAACGACAGATAGAGTCCGACGACCACGACGAGGATCAGCGTCGTGCTGGTGATGAAGCCGAGTAGTCGCTCGAAACCGGGAAACGGCACGTTCTGTCCGTAAAAACCGGTGATGGCCGTCGGCACGGCGATGATCGCGGCCCACGCGGTCAGCTTCTTCATGACGGTGTTGAGTCGCGCGTCGGCGAGGGTCAGGTTGGTCTCGAAGACGGTGGTGATCATGTCGCGCAACGATTCCGTCCACTCCGACGCCCGGAGCGCGTGGTCGTAGAGGTCGGAGAAATGCGGGTCGAGTTCCGGCGGCGCGTGGTTGTCGAACCGCCGTCGTTGGATGCCGGCGATCACCTCGCGCATCGGCAGGACCACCCGTCGCAGGACGACGAGGTCCTTGCGCAGGTCGTAGGTTCGGCGCTGCAGTTCGCGGCCGGGGATGCGCTCGTCGAACAGCAGTGCCTCGAGGTCTTCGATCTCGTCGTCGAGACGTTGCACGGCGTCGAAGTGTCCGTCCACGACGACATCGAGCAATCCGTGCACGAGCGCGCCGATCCCGTATTGCGTGGCCCCGCTGTCCGACCAACGCCGCATGACCTCGTCGATGTCGAGCGCCGGGGTCGGTCGCACGGTGATGAGTGCGTTCCGTTTGACGAAGATCGAGATGCGGTGCAGGTCGAACATCCGCGCCCGACCGTTCGCGGAGGCACGGAAGTCGGTGGCCGCGGCGCCGTCGTCATCGTCCCGGTCGTCGGCCGGCGAGTCGCCGTCGTGTAGCGACACCGCGTAGACCATCACGAAGGTGTGCCCGGTGTAGGTGACTGTCTTGACCCGTTCGGCCGCCGCGACCGTGTCCTCGATCGCGAACGGGTCGAGGTCGAGTTCGGTCGCCAACCGGGACAGGGTCTCGTGGGTGGGGCTTTCCAGATCCGCCCAGATCAACTTCTCCGGATTGTCGAGACAGGTGGAGATCTCCTCGAGGTCGAAGCCATCCACCGGGTCGCCGTTCCGCCAGATCTGACCACGGATGCGTTCGACGCCGCGAGGTCCCGACACATCCGAGGGAACTGTCATGTGGCCATCGTGACACCCGTGGGGGTGTTCCGTCGGTGCGACAGGCAGGCGAGACGTCGACCACACCGGGTGGTCGTCGCCCGCGGGTAGCATCGAAATCGGTGTCTGTGGACGGGTGCGGACACCGATTCTCCAGGTAAGGCGGCGGCATGGTCGACAGCAGTTCCCGCGGACATCGCTTGATGCCCGCGCGCACGAGCGAACAGATCCGCGAGTGGTGCGATCGTTCGGCGGTACCGGGCGAGCGGCGCGAACTGTCGGACACCGCGGCGCTTCTCATCGCCTCCGGATACCTCACCCCGGGTGGTCGTGCCATCGTGGTGCGCCGGATCTCCACCGGTCGGCCGATGCCGTCCATGTCCGCGGGTTTCGGCGATCTGCGCCGCTTGCAGCGCGCGATCGTCCAGATCGAACACCAGTTGTCGAGCCCGGTGGTGCCCGGTGTGGTCGCGGCCGTGATGCGCAACCGGCTCAACGGCCTGCAACGACGCCGCGAGGACGCACGCAAGCAGATCGTCGCCGGTAAGGGTGTGTTCGCGTCGGGGACCCGGGCGATCCGACGCGAGCGACGGGAGAACGTCTATCTCGAGATCGAGGAACGAGACCGGTTGTTCGCCGGGCTGCTGTGCACTCCGACCCCCAACGTCAACGCGTCGAGCTATGTTCGTCGCGCCGGCACCGCCGCGTTCGACCGGATCGCCGGCGTGGTGGGGCAGGTCGCCGCGAAGTCGGGCAACTCGCAGGCGGGGCAGTGGGCGGACCAGTTCCTGTCGGGCGTGCGCGAGGCACCGGGTGGTGCCTCCCAGGCCGGTGCGCCGCGTGCCGCGGCCTTCGTCGACGGCTACGAGACGCTGCTGTTCATCACCGGTCACTACTACGACCGCATCCTCGGCAACCCCGCCTGGCGCTCCGACCATTTCGAGGTCCAGCGCACCCAGGTGAACCTGCACGCCGAAGTCGCCGAGATCGCCGCCGACGTCATCGCGTTGCGGGCGGTACGCATCGACCTCGACCGGGCCAAGCGCAATGGCGGCTTCGACCGCACCTTCGCCGCGCAGATCGATCAGCGTGAGACGACACTGCGACCGGTGTGGACCGAACTCATCGACCGTGTCCAGGCGCTCGGCGAGGTCGCGCATGTCGTCGAATCCGCGGCCGTCGAGCTGCAGGTCCTCGCCGAGTACAACAAAGCGGCGACCCTGGACGACCGCATCGACGCGTTGATCGCGCGGTCGGGCGACCGCGAGATCTCCGTCGACAACGCGAAACGGCTCACCGAACAGGTCCGCAGCGGCGAAGAGCAGTTGCGCATCTATCGGGATGTGTTGCAGGGCAACATCGCGCGGATCTCGCCGGCGGTGCCGCGCGAATTACCCGCTCGCTACGAGCCGTCGTGACCACGTGCTGAGGTAGTCCTTCTCGGTGGGGGACAGCCGCCGCAGGGTGTGCTTCTCGATGTCGACGACGGCCATCTGCGTGCTCGCCACGCACGCCGGACGACTGGTGGGTTCGGCGCCGGCGCTTCGAATCTCGTAACCGATGGTGAAGTCCACCGAACGGAAACCCTTGATACACATCCCGATTCGCAGCGGCGAGTCGTCGTGACGCAGCTGGGCCTGATATCGGATGTCGACGTGCACGATCATCGCGCTGGTGATAAGCGGGGCGTAGTCCTCGCCGGCGCTCAACAGCCACGCGATGCGCGCCTCCTCCATCAGCGTCACCATCCGCGCGTGGTTGATGTGTCCGAACGCGTCCATGTCCGACCAGCGCACCCCGACCTCGGCGACGAAGGCGAAGTCGCTCGGACCGAGTCCCGTGGTCGACGGTGGTTCGTGCCGCTCGGAACGCGCGTGGTGAACAGAAGGTGAAGCGGGCATCGTCGACTTTCCTCGGAGGTCCCGGTGCCCGTGAGATGCCGTGGTCACGACCTTCCACTCGGCTGAACGCCGGGTAGTCTGTGAGTCTAGATGTCCGCGTCGGGCCGATCCGGTCGGCGCGGACTCGCACGTGGTGACACGACGAGGTCCCGGGTGCACTCCGGGGGGATTGTCGGTGAGGGAGTTGGCGAGATGTCGAGGCGATTGATCGCGGGTCTGGTGTGCCTGATGGTGGGGATTCTGTCGACCCCGGCCATCGCCGACGCCGCTCCCAAACAGGTGGCGCGCATCGCCAAATCCGAGAAGCTGAGTGCGCTGCGTACCGACATCTGGGTCTTCTCACCGGCGATGAACGAGCGGATCAAGCTGTCGGTCCTCACCCCGGTCGGCGGCTCGACGCCGCGGTCGACGGTCTACATGCTCGACGGTGCCGGCGCCGAGGGTGAGGTCAGCGACTGGATCACGAAGGGTCGCGCCGGCCGCTTCTTCGCCGACAAGAACGTCAACGTCGTACTCCCCACCGGAGGAAAGGGCACCTTCTACACCGACTGGCAGAAGAAGGACGCCGCGCTCGGCAAGCCGATGTGGGAGACGTTCCTCACCAAGGAGCTGCCGCCGCTGATCGACGACCGGTTCGACGGCAACGGCCGCAACGCGGTCATCGGGCTGTCGATGGGTGGGCAGGCCGCGTTCTCCCTGGCCATCCGGCACCCGGAGATGTACACCGGCGTCGCCTCGCTCAGCGGCTGCCCGCCGGTGTCCGGTCCCGTCAACGAGGCCTACGTCCGTACGACGGTCGGTCGCGACGGCGGCGACGCCACCAACATGTGGGGCCCGTTCGGCTCCGCGGGCTGGCGCGCACACGACCCGAGTCTTCATCTCGACCGGTTGCGCGGAAAGAACATCTTCATCGCCGCCGGGTCCGGCGCCATCGGCCCCCTCGACCTCCAGCGTCAGATCGAGCCGGACGAGGGGCCGCGCGACGTCGTGACGGCATCCTCGTCGGCGCTCGAACTGGGTGCCTACCGCTGTTCGCTCGAGTTCGCCATCACGATGCGTGCCGCGGGGGTGCCCTACACCGACGGTTTCCGCCTCATCGGAACCCACACGTGGGCGTACTGGGAGCGCGACCTCGCGGCCCTGTGGCCGACCATCGGCCGGGGGCTCTGACCGGCTCGGTCGGCTCGCGGTCCAGGATCAGCTCCGGGGGCCGTCCCAGCCCTCGGCGAACCGCAGGAACACGTCGTCCTCGGCGGCGTTGGTGACGGTCACCCGCACGCCGTCGCCGTCGAACGGGCGGACCACCACCCCGGCGTCGACGCAGGCGCGCGCGAAGTCCATCGACGCCGCTCCCAGGTCGAGCCACACGAAGTTGGCCTGCGAATCGGGGACCCGGTAGCCCGCGTCGCGCAGTCGTGCGGTGACGCGGGCACGTTCGGCGACGACCGCGTCGGTGCGGGCCAGCAGCTGGTCGCCGGCGTCGAGGCTGGCGAGCGCGGCGGCCTGGGCGACGCTGCTGACCGAGAACGGAACGTGAACCTTGCCGAGGGCGGTGATGACCTCCGGATCGGCGATCGCGTAACCCACGCGCAGCCCGGCCAGCCCGTACGCCTTCGAGAAGGTGCGCAGCACCACGAGGTTGCGGAACTCGCGTCGGAGTTCGAGTGCGTCGTACGCCTGACTCGACGGCAGGCGCAGGTACTCGAAGTACGCCTCGTCGAGCGCGACGATGACGTCGGACGGCACGGTCTGCAGGAACTCCCGCAGGTCGGCTGCCTCGACCACGGTCCCGGTCGGGTTGTTCGGATTGCACACGAAGATCAACCGCGTGCGGTCGGTGACCGCGTCGGCCATCGCGCGCAGGTCGTAGGTCAGATCGCCGGTGAGCGGGACCTGGACCGGTGTCGCGCCCGCGACGCGCGTCGCCAGGGGATAGGTCTCGAAGGACCGCCACCCGAAGACCACCTCGTCGCCCGGTCCGCTGGTGACGAGGATGAGGTTCTGGCAGAGGATGACCGACCCGCATCCCACCTGGACCTCGTCTTCGGTGACCCCGAGGCTCTTGGCCAGCGCTGCGGTCAGCTCCACCATCCCGTTGTCGGGGTAGCGGTTCACGGCTGCGGCCGCCGCGCCGATGGCCTCGACGACGCTCGGCAACGGACCTTCGGTGACTTCGTTGCTGGCGAGTTTCACCGCTCCCGGAAACGTCTTGCCCGGTACGTATACGGGAAGGTCGTCCAGGTCGGGGCGGATTCGCAGGCTCACCCGACCAATGTAGGCCGCGACCCCGATGAGGCAGAAACCGGCTCTGACCAACCGGTTTGCTTGTGGACGCGGAGGGTGTGTAACCTTTCGACTCGGCAGTTCGAAAGGACTCCGCCAAGGAGGCGTGCCAGAGCGGCCGAATGGGACTCACTGCTAATGAGTTGTCTCGCTAAAACGGGACCGGAGGTTCAAATCCTCTCGCCTCCGCCACCGCAGTCGGCCGACGGCGGTACAACTGAATAGCACGCGCCCGTAGCTCAACGGATAGAGCATCTGACTACGGATCAGAAGGTTTGGGGTTCGAATCCCTACGGGCGCACAGAGAATCGCCAGGCGAGACCATGTCTCGCCTGGCGTTTTTGTTTCGTCTTCTCACCACGAGATGCTGATCCCCAACTATAGTTGCGATAATCTAACTTTAGTTGGAAGGGAGTCGGAGATGCAGCTGCACAAGCCGTTCGCGACGGTGACGCCGACCCTGGACGGCGACGTGCTCGACGTCCTTGCGAGCGCAGATGAGACATTCACGATCACTCAGGTCCAGCGTATTCTTGACTCCGCATCGGGAGAAGGTATTCGCAAGGTTCTCAACCGCCTCACCAAACAGGGCGTGGTGCTGCAGGACGAGGTGGGTAGGACCCACACTTACCGTCTCAACACCGAGCATCTAGCGGCTGACGCCATCATGGCGGTATCGCGCCTGAACTCGACTTTTCTGCGCCGACTCGAACAACACCTGGGCAGCTGGGGGAGCACGCTGCGTTACGCCGCCGTGTTCGGTTCGGCCGCAACGGGGCGGATGGCGCTCGACAGCGACATCGATTTGTTCCTGGTGCGGGGCCCTGATTCCTCCGACGACGGGGACGACGTGTGGGAACAACGGGTGACCGAACTCGCTCGACTGATCACCGCATGGACCGGTAACGACGGCCGGATTGTCGAGTACGCCGAGCAGGAGTTTCGGGCCGCGGCCTCTGCCGGTGAGCCTGTGCTCGACGATGTGTCGAAGCAGGGCCTGACCGTCGCGGGGACACGGTCCTGGTTCAACGCGCAGCTGCGTTCGGTGAGGAGGCCTTGATGGCCGGACAGCGGAACTGTGACTCCGGGGTCACCGCGGGGCGTCTGTCGAAGGCGAACGAATTTTTCGACGCCGCAGAACTTCTCGTCGACGAAATGCCCAACGCTGCCGGCGACTTGTACGTCGATGCGGGTATCGCTGCCGCGGACGCGATCTGCTGCGTGCGCCTCGGTGCGCACTCGAACACCGGCAACCACAGTGAGGCTGTTGCCCTGCTCCGGCGAGCGGACAGCGGATCCGAACGGCATCTGAATACTCTGCTCAATTTGAAGAACAAGGTTGCCTACACACATCAGGACCTGAGCTCCGCAGAGTTGAAGAAGATGAACCGCGCTGCGGAGCATTTGGTCGAGGCGGCGAAGCAGGCGGTTGCGGCTCGGGGGTAGCGCCGCGTGCAGAGAGTCTGGGGTTCGAATCCCTACGGGCGCACCACAAAGGCCCGTCACCGATCCCGGTGACGGGCCCTTTTCTGTGTGCACCGGAACCCTGGGTGGGTGGACGAGGTGCCGGTGCTGTCATCCATCCTCGCCGAGGTCCGGGACGTAGACACGAGTACGGCACTACCCCAATCGCCGGCGCCACCACTACGTGCGGAGGATCACCAACTGCTGAGTCGCCCGGGTCATCGACACGTAGCGGTCGTCGGGGTCGACGAGCACCACGAGGTCGAACTCGAGCCCCTTGGCGAGGGTGGGGGTGAGCGACCGCACGCGGTCGGTCCCGGCGAAGCCGGGTTCGCCGATCACACAGGCGATTCCGTCCGGATGCGTCGAGGTCCAGTCGTCGACCACCGTGTCGAGGCCTGCGCGGTCGCCGTAGGTGACCGGAATGCCCGCGCGCCGAACCGAAGTCGGCACGTTCGCGTCGGGGAGCGCCGCGCGGATGACGGGGGCGGCCGCATCCATGATCTCTTCCGGGGTCCGGTAGTTGATCGTGAGTCCCGCCGAGGTGACGTCGCGCAGACCGACGCGACGAAGTCGCTCTGCCCACGACTCGGGGAATCCGCGTCGTGCCTGCGCGCGGTCGCCGCCGACGGTGAAGCTCTTCGACGGGCAACGGTCGATCAGCATCTGCCACTGGGCGTCGGTGAGTTCCTGCGCTTCGTCGACGACGATGTGTGCGAACGGCCCGGACAGTGGGCGGGCGGTCTCGCTCACCGACCCGTCCCCGAGGTGGTGGCGCAGGTTCTCGTGCCGGAGCATCGTCATGAGTCCCTCGCCGTCGTCGTGGACCTCGGCGGCGATCAGATCGTCGACCACCTGGTCGATCCGCTCGCGTTCCCTCGTCAGGTCCGCGCGCCGCCGGCGACGTCGGGCCGACGCTGCCGGGTCCCCGATCCGGCGGTGGGCGCGGTCGAGGATCGGCAGGTCGGCATCGGTCCAGGCGTCGGGGACGCTGCGCTGGAGTGCACGTACCTCGCCGGGCGACAGCCACGGCGCACACATGCGGAGGAAGGCCGGCACCGACCACAGGTCACCGACGATCTCGGCGGCGTCCAGGATCGGCCACGCCCGCGAGAAGGCCGCCTCGAGTTCGTCATTCGCCGCCAACGCACGACGCAGCGCGTGCTGGGGCACGTCGTCGTCGTGTCGCGACGCGATGATCGACACCAGTTCTTCCCACACCTCGTCCCGCGCCTCGTTGTGTGCGGTTCCGCGCTCGGCTGCGTCGAAGGCGTCCGCCCAGTCGCCGGCGGTCAGAGTCGTCTCCGTCCAGGGTGTTTCGACCACGAACGGCGTCGTCGGCGGTTGTTCGTAGAACTTCACCGCCGGCTCGACCGCCTCGACCATGCGAGCCGACGACTTCAACCGTGCCACGTCGACGTCGGCTTCGGTTGTCGCCGAATCACCTTCGACGACGAGATCGGCGAGATTGCACGTCTGGACGCTCTCCTCGCCGAGGCTCGGCAGCACATCGGCGACGTAGGCGAGGTACGGCCGATGAGGTCCGACGACGAGCAACCCGCCCCGATGACCGGCGAGGCGCGGATCGGCGTAGACGAGGTAGGCGGCACGATGCAGCGCGACGACGGTCTTGCCGGTTCCCGGCCCGCCGTCGACGACGAGGGTCCCGTGCGAGTCGGCTCGGATGATCGCGTCCTGATCGGTGGCGATGGTGCCCAGAACATCTCGCATGCGCGGGGAACGACTGGCGCCGAGGTCGGCGAGGAACGCGGACTGCTCGTCGAGCGTCGCGTGGGAGGCGAGCACCGCGGGGTCGTCGACGAAGACCTCGTCCCAGTAGTCGGTGCTCCGGCCGTGGGTCCAGCGGTAGCGGCGTCGGCTCACCAGTCCCATCGGGTCGCGGCGGGTGGCGGCGAAGAACGGCGCGGCCAGCGGGGTGCGCCAGTCGACGAGCAGGGTCTCGCCGGCGGCATCGGTCAGCCCGAGCCGGCCGATGTAGAGGATCTCCCCGCCGTCGCGGACCAGCCGACCCAGGCACAGGTCGAGGCCGAACCGCCGCAGCGATCGGATGCGTGCGCCGAGCTGGTGGATCTCCATGTCGCGTCGACGGCCCGGCGACCCCTGCCACCGGCTTCGCGCCGAAGCTGCTGCAGGCGCTCGTCTGCGTCGGCCAAGTTGCGTCGAAGGTTCGTGGTGATCGAGGCGAAGTGTCGGGTGTCGTCGGTGACGAGGGCCGGATCGTTCTTCGGGGACAGGCTGTCGGGGAGGGCGAACACCGCGGTGGACGTTGACGTCGCGGTGTCGGGGACTGGGGTTTCGGGGACTGGGGGCACAGAGATGACTCCGAATCAGCAGGTGGCAGGGGTGGTCGTCGCAGGTGAGACAGCGATTCTGCACCAGAAAGGGCGGCTTGCGGCAAGCCCCTGTCCAGGTCTTATGGTGAAAGGGGCAGAGATCGGCGGGTGCGCAGGTGAAACGGACCCCGATATCACTTGTCCTGGACGTCCGCGCAGCTGTTGCCGCCCGCGGTGCTGTATGTGAAAGTACTTTCAGTTCACTACGGTGAACTCTTTTCGGTGGGGCCTGTCAGGGGGCTGCCGCCCCCGAGGGGCACGGGGGTGGGGCGGCAGCGCGGCCACGGTTTCCCCATCTCCGTCATCGGTGTTCGGGCTCATTCGACCGACTGGTTCGCTGTCGTCGCGGCATCGTCGTGGCCTGCGGTTTTCCGATCGTCGAGGTGGGCTCCCGACTTCGCGCCGTAAGGTCGGAGAGGGAATGACGCGCGGCGTCGAGCCGAACCGTAGGTTCGGTTGAGGCCGCGCCGCGTCGACGACGACGCTCGAGAATCCGACCGGAGGCCGACGATGGGACAGCCGTACGGGGGGCCGAACCCCGGCGCTCACGACCCTCGACGCCGCGACGGAGGCGGCAGCCAGACCGGCGGGTCGCCTCGCGATCTCTACGGGCAACCCGTCGCACCGCAGCTCTATCCGCCGCTCGGGTACGCCGCGGACGGGACCCCGATGTTCCGCCCCGGCCAGCCGACCAACACCGAGCTCACCATGGCCGAGCGCGCTGAGCGTGCCGAGGCCGAACGCGTCGCGGCCGCCGAGCGAGAGGCCGAAAGCGCCGACGGCCGACCGGGTTCACGCATTCGCAAGGTGCCCACCGCGACCCTGATCCTGACCCTGGGCGTGGTGGTGCTGCTCGTGGTGGCTTTCGTCGGGTTCCTCGGGCTGCGGGAGGAGGCACCGCAGGACCGCTTCGCCGACTCGCCGCCGGTCACCGACACCATGCCGATCCCACGCACCTTCGAACCACCCAGCCTCACCCCGCCCGACCCGGGACAGCAGCTTCCGGGCCAACCTGGTGAGCGCATCGATCCGCAGAACAAACCGGTGACCTACGAGGCGACCATCGACGGGCAGGCCACCATCCTCTACGTTGACAACAACGGCCTGCGCTCGGAGTTCGCCCCGACGAATCCGTGGACCGTCCAGTTCACCGGCGGGGTCAACCCGCTGCGCCTCCTGGTCATCGCGGGAACGGGTAGCTCGGTGAGTTGCTCGATCACGGTGGCGGGCGAGGTGGTGGTCGAAGACACCGTGACGCCGTCATCGGCCCGCCGGACCGCGTCCTGTATCGCCTGAACGGTTACATCTTCGGGGTCCCGGACCGGGTGATCGGTCGGGTGACCAGGTCGTCCGATGTGTGATCGGGGCGGTTGCTCGCTACCGTGGTCACGTGAGTTCTCCGCAGACAGCCCCTGACAGCGGTCAGTCCTCCGCCACCAACGACGAGTTCAAGACGATGCTCACGTGGCGAGGCGAAGACACCGATCGACTGGAACAGGTCCGCCTGGTCGTGTCCGGCGCACGACTCAAGGCCTATGGACGGATCATCGCCGCGGCGACCGCCGACCACGAGGCGTTCTCCGCGTCCTACGAACTGCAGACCACCGATGCCGGTGTGGTCAAGCGGCTCACCGTTCACCTGGTACGCACTGACGGTGAGACGCAGTTCGGCATCACGCGCGACGACGAGGGCACGTGGCTGATCCGTCGTCCCGATGGTGAGACCACCCGCTCGGACTTCGACGGCGCCGAAGACGTGGACCTCGCTCTGTCGCCGATGTTCAACGCCTTGCCGATCCGGCGACGTGCCCTCTCGGCGGCGACTCCCGGTGCGGTCGAGATCCCCGTCGCCTACATGTACCTGCCCAGCGGAGACGTGAAGCCGGCGACGATGTCGTACACCCCGGGCACGGACGGATTCCGTGTGGTGTCGCCGCTTGCGACCACCACCATCACCGTGGACGAGAACAACTTCGTCGTCGACTACCCGGGTCTCGCACGCCGGGTCTGACACGAAAGAAACACACCCGCACAACTCTTGATCCCTGAGGTGCGAGTAGCGCAAGCGACGAGCCTCGAAGGGCCTGGTGAGGCACCCTGCCAGACCCTTCGAGGCTCGCTTCGCTCGCACCTCAGCAACTGCGGCCTGGCAGCCGTCGTGGATCACGAAAGAACCGTTGTGCACGTGCGAGCCCTTCTACTGCTCCCTGAGGAGCGAGCTTGCGAGCGTCACGAAGGGTCTTGGTGAGTCGGGTTGCGAAGACCCTTCGTGACGCGCCCTCCGCAAGCTCCGGGCGCTCCTCAGGGAGCGGAGGGGGGTAGCCCTCCGCAAGCTCCGGGCGCTCCTCAGGGAGCAGGGGGCAGGTCGTTCTTTCGGATTAGGGAGCAGCTGCCAGGTCGGGGAGGCGGCACGACCGTGCAGTTGTCTCGTGGTCCGCGGCCTTCAGCCCACCCACACCCGGCCCTGATGGGCCTGACGGCGTAGTTCCTGCTGCCACCCGTCGTCGCCGACCGTCACCCCGGAGATCACCTCCGCGGCGCCGGAATGCAGTTGCTCGTACGCCTTCCGCGCGCGGTGCCCGTCGTCGACCAGCACTTCGGCGGTTCCGTGGTCGCGGAGTTCGTCGCGGACGGCGGTGAGGCGGTCGATGGTCTCGCTGAGGACGTTGAGCACGGCGATGCCGTTGGCCTCGATCATCGCGCGTTGCAGGGCGGGTGCGGTGCCGGCGACCCGGGTGCCGTCCCGGAAGCTGCCGGCGGCCAGGCGTAGGGCGAGGTCGCTCTCACCGGCCCCGACGGCGGCCGTGGCCGCGGCGGTCAGGTGTGGCAGATGCGAGATCGCGGCGACCGCCCGATCGTGCGCGTCGGGTGCGACCGGCACCACTCGCGAGCCGACCGTCACGGCCAGCGCGGCCACCGTGAGCCAGTCGTCGGCTGGGGTGTGATCGGTGGTGGTGACCGCCCACATGGCCCCGTCGAAGAGGGTGGCGTCGGTTGCCGCCCAGCCCGACGAACTGGTCCCGGCCATCGGATGCCCGCCGACGTATCGACCTCCGGGATGCAGATCGGCGAGTAGGCGCTCGACTTCCTGCTTGACGCTGATGACGTCGGTGACCAGGAGCCCGGGCGCGTTCTCGGCGATGGCCGTCACCAGGGGGCCGATCGTCGTCACCGGTGTCGCGAGCACGAGCAGTGCGTCCGACGACGCCGCGCGCCGAAGCGTCGCAACAAGATCCGCGGACGCGTCATACCCGTCGCCGATGGCCGCATCGACGGTCGTGGCCGACCGGTTGTAGCCGAACGCCTCGTGCCCGGCGTCGTGCAGGGCCCGCAGCAGCGAGCCGCCGATCAGGCCGAGACCCAGCACACAGACCGGCGTGGGAAGGGCGACAGCTGGGGACGACGGCGCGGCAGTCACCCTGACACGTTCCCATACCGGTCATGCCCGGTGAACCGGGACTTGGGAGTACCGGTGATAGGGGCTACGGTTTGTCGCATGGCCGGTGCCGGATTTGGGAAGTCGGGGTCGAACGCGCAGGACGTGGACGACGACATCGACGGTTTCGCCGTGGCGGTCGTCCGCGACGAGAGCGGTTGGAAGGTCACCGCGATGAAACCGTCGGCGCTCTCCGATCTCGAGGACGCCGAGACCCAGTTGCGTGAGCTGCGTTCGGCGGGCGCGGTCTTCGGGCTCCTCGACGTCGACGACGAGTTCTTCATCATCGTCCGCCCGTCGCCGACTGGGGCGCGTCTCCTGATCTCCGATGCGACCGCATCCGTCGACTACGACATCGCGGTCGACGCATTGGACGCCCTCAACATCGAGGTCCCCGACATCGATCCGGACGAGCTCGATCAGATCGATCCGTGGGAGGAAGGGGACCTCGGGTTGCTCGCGGACCTGGGACTGCCCGACGCGGTCATGAGCATCATCGTCGGGGACACCGATCTGTACGCCGACGAACAGCTCGGCATGATCGCGGCGCGGCTCGGTTTCGCCGACGAGCTGGGCAAGGTTCTCGACTCGCTCGGCCACTGAGCCCGCACGAAGCCGCGCGATGAGTGCGCCCGCCTGGGAGGCCATGGTCCGCTCCGCGCTCGACGCGGCGGCACTGTCGGGGACCGACGACGTACCCATCGGGGCAGTCGTGTTCGACCCCGAGGGCGTCGAACTGGCCCGCGCCGCCAACCGTCGCGAGGCCGATTCCGATCCGACGGCCCACGCCGAGGTGCTTGCTTTGCGTGCCGCGGCGCGGGCGTTCGGTGATGGATGGCGGCTCCCGGGATGCACTATCGCGGTGACCGTCGAACCGTGCACGATGTGTGCCGGAGCGATCACGCTGTCCCGGGTCGACGCCGTGGTCTTCGGGGCGTGGGAGCCCAAGACCGGTGCCGTCGGTTCGCTGTGGGACGTCGTCCGCGATCCACGGCTGGCGCATCGCCCCCAGGTCAAGGGCGGCGTCCTCGAAGCCGAGTGCCGCGCACTCATGGTCGACTTCTTCGCCACCCGACGACACCCGTGAACGCACGCGTCTCGGGGTCGTGAGACGCCAAGATCGGTGAGATCTCAGGGTGCGGACCGGTGGTCGGCGGCGGGCGGTCCTGGCAGATTGGACGTCAGCATCCCCGATCCGCGAGGAGTAATCATGACCGATCCGTCCGACAAGGTGACCGCGGCCTTCGACACCGCCAAGGCCAAGATCAACGAGCTCGCCGAGAGCGGCAAGGTCCAGAAGGCGCTGGGTACCGCGCGCGACAAGATCGACGAGTTCGTCGAGAGCAAGCAGGTCCAGGACGCGCTGGACACCGCCAAGGACAAGCTCAATGATCTCGCCGAGAACGAGAAGGTCCAAGAGGCGTTCAGTACCGCCAAGGACAAGATCAACGAGGTGTCCCAGAAGTTCAACAGCCGCTGACAGGTCGCTGAGCTGCGGTCATGCAGCTCAGCGCACACCTGTGGCACGGTGGGATGCGGGAGTCCGCTCCCCAGGCGGCGCCAGTGTCGAGCAGCCGGCGCGTCGGTCGTCGCCGAGTTCTTCCACATCGGACGGCACCCGGCCGCGCCGAACCTCACCGAGGAGGCTTCATGGGAACCACGGACGACGCCAAGAACAAGGCCGAAGAGCTCAAGGGTCGCGGCAAGGAAGCTGCCGGCAGCCTCACCGACGATCAGGACCTCAAGAACGAGGGCAAGGGCGACCAGGCGCAGGCCGAGGGCAAGCAGAAGATCACCGACGCCGCCGACGCAGTCAAGGGCAAGATCGACGACGTCAAGGACAAGCTGACCGGCCACTGATGCAGCTGGCCGCTCGACGAAGCCCGCCTGAGCAGCCGATTTAAGTCTGACCGCGGGTCTGCGGTACAGTCTTCGGCGGTGGCGTGTCCGAGCGGCCGAAGGTGCAGCACTCGAAATGCTGTGTGCGGTAACCCCGTACCGAGGGTTCAAATCCCTCCGCCACCGCCAGAAATGGCCCCCCATCCTCACGGATGGGGGGCCATTTCGCATCTCTGGGAGAGCGGTGGTCGGTCAGCCCATACTGAACGGCTTTCCGTACACGGCGATCGACTGCGACACGTTGTCGGTGGTGATGCTCACCTTGGCGTACGACCGGGCCTGCGCGTAACCGGCGCAGCCGTTCACCATCATGGTCTCGTTGGTGTACGCCAGCGTGCCCTTGCCGCCGGAGAAGCTGATCGACGACGAGTGGCCGGCGGCACCGAACGCGTCTTTGTACTCACGGTCGTTGATGACGTAGTTGACCGCCTGGCCGGGCCCGATGGTCACGCCGGCGCCGGTCTCGGCCGTCGTGGTCGCGCTCTGGAGGTCGAAGTCGGGTGCGGTCGCGCCGGCCCTGCTGTTCGAGTTACCGCCCAGCGTCAGCTGGCAGCCGACGATGTAGCCGGCGCCGACACCGATCTTCGCGGCCGGGTCGGACGTGGTCACCACATACTTGCCGGACACCCAGGCGTTGCGGTGCAGGGGCGTGGCGCCCATCGACGGGGTGATCCGCGCGGACTCTTTGCTGCGCGTGATGGTCACCGTCGTACCGTCTTTCAACTTCTTCGTGACGGATTGCCCGGGGAGTTGGACGGTGGTGTCGGCGTGTGCGGGTGCGGCATCGAGGACGGGTATCAGTGCCGCGCAGGCGACTGCGGTCGTGGACGCGATGATCCGGGTGCGCGCGGTGCGGCGCTTGGCGACGGTCATGGGAGCTCCGATTCGGCGGGTCATGGTGGTGGGCAACGGGTTCGCGGTCAGCCGATGGAGAACGGCTTGCCGTAGAGGTTCACCTTCTGGTGCACCTCGCCGGTGGTCTCGATCGTGGTGAATGCTCGCGCCTGGGCGTATCCGCCGCAGTTCTGCACGTCGATCTGCGCGTCGTCGTAACCGAGGTGGTAGGTACCGGCCTTCTCGATGTTCTTGGTGTTCAACACCACGAACGTGACGTCGCCGGCGGCCAGCGGGACGGTCAGGGTGCCCGACAGGGAGGGTGCGGTCGGGGTCAGCGATCCGGACAGACCGCCCTGAAGGCCCTTGATGTTCACCTGGCACCCGATGATGTAACCGGTGGACAGGGTGGCGGCGGCGCCGTTCGTCGCGGTTCCGTTGCTTCCGGGCAGCGTCGTCTCGCCGGCCGCGCCGACGCTCGGTCCTGCCTTGGCGGGCTTGAGATTCGGTGCGTACAAGGTGATTTGACCGCTGACCCAGGTGGTCCTGGACACCCCGTTGGCGGCCATCGACGCCGAGACCCGCGCGCTCTCCTCGGACCGGACGATCTGGATGCCCTCACCTTTCGCGGTGCCGCCCGGAAGCCGGACGAATGCATCTGCACCCGCCGACGCGGCGCCGGCCAGCAGCGCGGCAGTGACCGATCCGCCGATGAGTGCGGACAGTCCGACGGCCCGCAGGGTTCGTTGTGTCATCTCGTGCTCTCCTCGTGTCATCTACCCGTTCGGAAACGGGGTGTCGCATGCGCGTCGGGACTCATCGCAGGGGGAGGCCCGACAGTGCGGCAGGGTGGGATCGTAGGTGAACGTACCCTAAATATGAGATGAGTGAAAAACTATGTAGGGGGTTGACACCGACCCGCCTGGTAAAGGTAGCCTAACCTCTGCAAGGCGAGGGTCTCATGCCGGTGCGAGCCGGCGGAGCCGCCCGCGAGTTCTACGAGTTCGGCTGCACGGCAGACGAACTCGCTACACATACGGGGATGTGTGAGTCAGACGTCGGCTTCATGTTCGCCGCTGAGCGGCGCCCACGACACCCATGGCTCGCTGCCCGCGGTGCACACCGGTGACGCCGTCATCGACTTCGAACGGTTCTACGAGTCCGTGGAATGGATGGCCGAGCAACTGGTCTCCTGCGGGGTCCGCGCGGGCAGTCGGGTGGGCCTCGTGATCCGCACGGGTTGGGAGTTCGTGCTTGCCTGGCATTCCTTGCTGGAGGTCGACGCCGTCACGGTTCCGATCGTCCTCGGCCCATCGTGCGAACCGGCGCATTCGTGCGAGATCGGTTTCGTGCTTGCTCATGTCGACCAATGCATCGAGGTCGAGGATCTGGTCGAAGCCGCCGTGCCCCGGAAGCACTGTCGTCAGATGTACCGCGTCGGCGACGAGTTCGTCCTCGCTGCACTCCGGACGGCGGACATGCTCCGGAACGAGGGCGGCCTCGTCGTCGACCTCGGCGACGGATCACAAGACGCCACAGGCCAACTCATCGCCGAGGCGGAGCGGATGGTGGCAGACGTCGGGCTGCGTCGTGGCGAGTATGTGTCTTTCGAAGGCGATCTCGGTACTCGCGACACCATGGTCCGGATCCTCGCCTGCGCGTCGGCCGGTGCATGCGTCGCGGTCGACGCCCCGTACGGCGAGCCCCACTGGGGTGCCCCGACCACTCGCTGACCGATGCCCGATGACCGATGCCCGATGCTCAGCGCAGTGCGGCCGTGACTCGGTCCGCGAGGTCGGTCTCGCGACGCCTGCCGAGGAGCTCTACGACCTCGTCGATGCCGGATTTCGATGGCAACCACAGTGATTCGGCGAGCACCTGGAGGAGTCGGGTTCTGGTGAGCCGGGTCGGTCGCCGCCCGATCCGGGTCAGGATGTCCGCGGCGGACGACGCGGTTGCGTGCTCGGCCCGTCGAACGGCGAAGGTGTGCGGCCCGAAGTCGAGAAACACGGGCGTACCCGGCTCCAGTTCGAGCTCATCGATGAACCGCTTGATCGAGCCGGATCGTGCCTGAACCGATGCCCACGTGAAAGCCTGTGTGCCCAGCTCGGTCTCGAGTGTGACCGGTGAACCGGGGCCGATGCCGAGAAGGCCGGCGAGTGCGCTGGGTATGTTGAAACCCGTTCCGCGACACTGCGCGGGAGTGATCGTCGTCGACCAGTGCACGACGTCGTCTTCGCGGTACAGTCCGCGCGTTCGTCCCGGCGTCCGCCGCGGCCGATGTGGTCGTTCGCGTCGGGTGACGATGCCGTCGCGGATCTGGAATTCGCCGGCACCGGCATACGAACGGATTGTGGCCTCGCTGACGTCGTGACGACCGCGGATCGTCGCGATGACGTCGTCGAGGGGCACGGCCCCGTCACGGTCGGAGAGAATCGCATCGATCTGCAGATGGACCGGCTCGTATCGTGGAAGGCCCCATTTGGCAAGGCCGTAGCGGGTGCGGTCGGTTCTGACGATACGCTCGTCCGAGGCGAGCGCGTTTCGAATACTGTTGTGGGCACGCGGGATCGCCGAAGTCGCGTCGATGATGTCGTCGAAGGTCAACGGCGCGCCGCGGATCGAGAGCGCTGCGACGACGATCTCGCCCGTCGTCGACCGGGCGGCGATCGCGTGGCCGTCGAGTAGTTCGTATCCCGCCCGCAGTAGCCACCGTGCGGCCGAATCTCCGGACAGGCCCAGGTGATCCGCGATGGTGATGACCGAAGCCGCCTCGCCGGGGCGCGCCGCCGCCTCGACCGCCGACTTCGTGAACTCGGCGACCGAGCGCAGGCTGCCCCGGATGATCCAGTTCTCGCTCGTGCGCAGACCCGACGCCGCGGCCACCACCCGCCAGCACGGGGCCTCGACGCCGCCCACCGGAGTCCCGGCGAGCGTCGAGTCGGCTATGAGCGCAGCGGCGTCCGCGACCGGAGCGGCCCGGCGGTTGATCATCGCCGACAGGTCGGCGAGGGCCGGGTCCGCCTCGATCAACGAGCGCAGGCGGTGTCGTGTGGAGCGATCGATCTGGGTGACTCGCTCGCGGGACAACCCGAGAAGGTCGGCGACCTCCGACTGGGTGCGAGGGTTGGCAGCGTAGACGCGCTCGGTCAGCACCCGCCGCTCCTGGTCGGACAGTCCGGCGTCGAAGGCGGTGACCGCGTCGAGCGCGCGTCCGTCGTCCGGCGACCGTCTCGACGGTAAGGGTCCGTTGGCGTGCGCGGTCATGGATGGTGCTTTCTCGGCGGTCGGGTGACGTCGTGCAACGGTGGCCCGCCTCGGGTTCGCCGAACGCTCGCGAGGGCCTGCGCGGAGCACCTCACACGCTACCGGGACCCCGCGCACGCAGAGCTCGACCGGACCGACGACGTCCGGTGTCGGATTGTCCCCCGAGCACAAAGGTCCGGACGAAGTCTGGCCTCCGCGACCGTTTCCGTTCGCCCCTCGATTTCATAGTGTTCTGGATCACATCGACCACGACGATTTCGGAGGTAGCCCGGTGACCAGCACGTACTTCGCATGGGACCTGACCCATCGCGCCGACGCTCCGTGTGTTCGCGACGACGTGGTCGCCCTGGACTACGCCGGTTTCGCGCGTCGCGTCGAGGGTGTCGCCGAACAACTGGGCCGTGCTGGCGTTCGACCCGGGGACGTCGTGGCGACCTTTCTGCCCAACCGGATCGAACTTCTGGTCACGTTGATGGCGGCATGGCGGATCGGCGCGGTCGCCACTCCGGTCAACCCGGCATTCACCCCGGAGGAAGCCGAGTACCAGCTGGCGGATTCGGGAGCACGGGTCGTCATCGGGACCCGCGCAGCAGAACTGGGGTCCGACCGTGCCCGGTTCGACGTGGAGGAACTGGCGACGGCGCCGAGCGCGGACTGGCGGGGCTCACTGTCACCGGCCGCCGGCGACGACGCCTTGCTCATCTACACCTCCGGTTCCACGGGCAGGCCCAAGGGTGTCCGGTTGTCGCACGACAATCTGCACTACATGGCGTCGACCATGGTCACGCATTTCGGTCTCACCGCTGCCGACCATGCCCTCCTGGTGCTGCCGCTGTTCCACGTGAACGCCATCTGCGTGAGCTTCCTGGCGCCGATGCTCGCGGGCGGACAGCTCAGCATCACCGGGAAGTTCTCGCCGTCACGGTTCTTCGACGACGTCGCACGGCTCACCCCGACATACTTCTCCGCCGTACCGACCATCTACGCGCTCCTCGTGTCGCAGGAAGGTCTGACAGCCGAGGCCACCGGGTCTCTCCGGTTCGCGGTCTGCGGGGCCGCCCCGATCTCGAGAGAACTGCTCGGCCGGGTCGAGGGCGCCTTCGGGATACCTGTCGTCGAGGGTTACGGCCTGACCGAGGGCACCTGTGCGTCGGCCTGCAATCCGGTCGTCGGAGTACGCAAACTCGGGACGGTGGGCCCGGCGCTTCCGGGGCAGCGGATCGCCATCGTCGACGAACAGGGCACGGAGGTACCCACGGGTGAGATCGGTGAAGTCGTCATCAGTGGTCCGAATGTCATGCGCGGCTACCTGAATCGACCGGAGGCGACCGCGTCGACCATCGTCGGCGGCCGGCTGCACACCGGCGATGTGGGCCGCCTCGACGAGGACGGCTACCTCACCCTGGTGGACCGCATCAAGGACCTGATCATCCGCGGCGGGGAGAACATCTATCCCAAGGAGATCGAGAACGCGCTCGCGACGCATCCCGACGTGCTCGAGTGCGCGGTCGTGGGCGCACCCGACGAACTCTACGGTGAGTTGCCCGTCGCCTTCGTCGTCGCCTACCCACACCGTGGTGTCGACGCGGAGAAGCTGGCCGACCACCTCGTCGGGCGATTGGCAAAAATCAAGCAGCCGAGCACGATCCACGTCGTGGACCGACTGCCACGCAATCCGGTCGGGAAGATCGACAAACCGGCGCTGCGGTCCGGTCTCCGCAGTCCGCAGCCCATCTGATCCCCCTGATCGACACTATCTCGACGTCCCGCGGCGGACGCCGAGCCGGGGGCCCGCGCGCCGCGACCGGCGACGCCGGTCCCACACACCACAACCGACCCAACCACACGACAAGGAGTGCGCACCAATGGGACTCACACAACCAGACTTTCCCCAGGTGGATCCGGAGACATTTCTCCAGCGGCCGTTCTTCGATCGGATCCGCGTGCTGGGAGCACACTGGGCCGATCACGGCTTCGGCACGCCGAAGATGGTCCATCTGATCTATCTGATGAAAGTCTTCGTCTTCTACGGCGGTGTCGGGATCGTCCTCGCGACGCTGACGTCCGGACTCAACCCACTGCACGTGACCGAGTGGTGGAACCAGCCGATCGTCTATCAGAAGCTGGTCTTGTGGACCGTGCTGGTGGAGGTCCTGGGCATCGGAGGGTCGTGGGGGCCGCTGGCCGGACATTTCAAACCGATGACCGGCGGCTTCCTGTATTGGCTGCGGCCACAGACGATCCGGCTCCCACCGTGGCCCGGCAAGGTGCCCTTCACAAAGGGGGACTCCCGCACCGCGTTCGACATCGCGGTCTACGCGCTCATCCTTGCGAATCTTGCTGTCGCGATCGCACTCCCGGGTATCGCGTCGAACTCGCTGGACTCGGTGGTGGCCGACAACCAGGGACTGGTGAACCCCGTCCTGATGTACCCCCTCATCACGCTGTTCGTCGTGATCGGCCTGCGGGACAAGGTCATCTTCATCGCGGCTCGCTCTGAGCAGTATCTCCCGGCGATGATCTTCTTCGGCGTCCTCCCGTTCGTCGACATGATCCTGGCGCTCAAATTGCTCATCGTGTCGGTGTGGGTGGGTGCCGGCATCTCCAAGCTGGGGCATCACTTCTCGATGGTGATCCCGCCGATGCTGTCGAACACCCCGTGGTTGCCGAGCAAGAAGATCAAGCGGGCGCACTATCGCGACTTCCCCGAGGACATGCGGCCGTCGAAGCTGGCCGGCGGCGTCGGACACGTCCTGGGCACCATCGTCGAGGTCGTGACCCCACTGGTGTTGCTGTTCTCCACGAGCAAGTGGCTCACCGTGGCCGCGGTTGTCCTGATGGTGTCCTTCCACCTCTTCATCCTGTCGACGTTCCCACTGGCCGTGCCGCTCGAATGGAACCTGCTCTTCGCATACGCCTCGGTGTTCCTGTTCCTCGGGTTCCCGGCTTGGGACGGCTACGCGCTGTCCGACACGTCGGCGCCATGGGCGATGGTGCTGATCGCCGCCGCGCTCTGCTTCTTCCCCGTGCTCGGCAACCTCCGTCCGGACCTGGTCTCGTTCCTCCCGTCGATGCGCCAGTATGCGGGGAACTGGGCGTCGGCCACGTGGGCTTTCGCGCCGGGCGCCGAGGAGAAGCTCGACCAGCACATCGTGCGGCCCGCGAAGAACACCCGCACCCAGCTCCTCGCTTCCTACCCGGCCGAGGTCGCCGATGTCGTGATGCACCAGCTGCTGGCCTGGCGTTCGATGCACAGCCAGGGGCGCGCGCTGTACTCGCTGATGACCCGTCATCTGGGGGCCGACATCGACACCTACACGCTGAGGGAGGCGGAGTTCTCGTGTAACTCGCTGGTGGCCTTCAACTTCGGTGACGGACATCTCCACGACGAACGGCTCATCGCGGCGCTGCAGAAGCGGTGCGGCTTCGCGCCGGGCGAGTTCACGGTGGCCTGGATCGAGTCCCAGCCGATTCACCGGGGCACACAGCGGTTCAAGGTGATCGATGCGGCGCTGGGCGTCATCGAGACCGGAACCTACCGGGTGGTCGACGCGGTGAACGAGCAGCCGTGGCTGCCCAACGGGCCCATCCCGTTCCAGGTCGACTGGACTCTCGACGTTGACGCTCGCCGCGCCGTCACCGATCCTGAGGTGGTGCACGAACCGAAGATGCGTTCCGAGGACCGCAGCGCGACACCGGTCCGGCTGACCGATCAGGCGCCGCAGTGACCACAGCTGTCGTGGTCGGCGGCGGGCCCAACGGGCTCGCCGCCGCTCTGCACCTGGCGCGCAACGGTGTCGACGTGCAGGTCCTGGAGGCGGCCGAGGTCGTCGGTGGCGGGGCCCGGTCGGGCGAACTGACGGTCCCGGGCGTCATCCACGACCACTGTTCGGCCTTCCACCCGCTGGGCGTGGGATCGCCGTTCTGGGCGGAGGTCGGTCTCGAGCGGTACGGGCTGGTGTGGAAGTGGCCCGACGCCGACTGCGCGCACCCTCTCGATTCCGGCGACGCCGGACTGCTGTTCCGGTCGATCGGTGCCACCGCGGCGGGACTGGGCGCCGACGGATCGCGCTGGCAGTCGATGTTCGGTGACTTGGCCGAGCACTTCGACGATCTCGGCGACGACCTGCTCCGCCCGGTCGTGCACGTGCCCGGTCACCCGATTCGCCTCGCATCGTTCGGCCCGCGAGCCATCTTGCCGGCCACCGTGCTCGCGCGTTGGTTCCGTACCGAGCGTGCCCGTGCGCTGTACGGTGGGATCGCGGCACACCTGTTCTCCCGGTTGGACCGTCCGCTCACCGCGTCACTCGGGCTCATGATCGCCGCGAGCGGGCACCGCTACGGATGGCCGGTGGCCGAGGGCGGTTCGGGAGCGATCACCGCGGCGATCGTCGGCGCTCTGCGGGATTCGGGCGGCAAGATCGAGACCGGAGTCCGGGTGAGTTCGCGTGCCGACCTGCCGCGGGCGGACATCACACTCCTGGACCTGTCCCCGGCGCAGGTGCTCTCGATCTTCGGTGACGAGATGCCGGCTCGAATTCGCCGCGCGTACCGGCGTTATCGGATCGGGTCGTCGGCGTACAAGGTCGACTTCGCGATCGACGGGGACATCCCGTGGTCGAATCCGGACTGCCTGCGGGCCGGGACAGTACACCTCGGCGGGAGTTTCGCGGAGATCGCCCACACCGAGCGACAGCGAGCGGCCGGTGTGATGGTCCCACGGCCGTTCGTCCTGCTCGGTCAGCAGTACATCGCCGATCCCGGTCGCAGTGCGGGCAGCATCAATCCGATCTACGCGTACGCGCATGTCCCTCGAGGTTTCGACGGCGATGCCACCGAGCAGATCGTCGCGCAGATCGAGAGATTCGCACCGGGATTCCGCGACCGGATCGTGGCAACGACCGGCACGAGTACCGAACAACTCCACTCGTCGAACGCCAACTTCGCGGGTGGGGACATCATCGGCGGAGCGAACGACGGCCTGCAGATGGTCCTGCGACCCCGTGCCGCGCTCGATCCGTACGCGATCGGCGTACCGGGCGTGTACATCTGCTCTCAGGCCAGTCCACCCGGTGCCGGTATCCACGGGTTGTGCGGATACCACGCCGCCGAGTCGGCGTTGCGATACGCACGGTCGCGACGATGACCGCCTCGCGATCGTCGCGTGCGCTGTGGACAGCGGGGGACGCCGCGCGTGACCGGCTGGCCGGAGTCCCCGCGGCGGCCGGGTCCGAGCTGCTCGAGCAGGCCGCCGTGATCGCGAAGAACTTGCAGGAGAACGTGTCTGACATCGTCTCCGAGTTGAGTGCCATGATGGCCCGGGAGATCGATCAGCTCGACACCGATCCCAAGCTCGTGGAGCTGCTCGAGGCGAGCGTGCACGGCAACGTCTCGACGATCATCCACGTCCTGGCGAACGACATTCCGATCGAACACCTGCAACCGACCACCGCCGCAGTGGAATACGCGCTGCGTCTGGCGCAACGGGACGTGCCGTCGAACTCGCTCGTGCGTGCCTACCATCTCGGGCAGAACAGCGTGATGCGTGAATGTTACCGACTGGTCGAGGATCTCGCCCTCGACGCCGGACAGTCGATGGAGTTGGCCCGGCACATCTCCGATGTGTTGTCCGGATACATCGACTGGATCTCCCTGTACGTGTTCGAGGCGTACGAAGACGAACGCCGACGGTGGCTCGGCGTCGAGGGCAACGTGCAATCAGCGGCCATCCACTCGTTCCTCGACGGCGCCGAATCCGATGAGCGGGCCTTCGAGTCCGAGACCGGTTACGCGCTCGACCGCAGGCACCTCGCGCTCATCCTGTGGTCATTCGACGACGAACCCCGCGAACTGGTCGCGCTCACCCACGCGGCCCGCGAACTCGGTACCCGGTTGGGCGGAGGCTCCCCGCCGATCGTCACCGCGATCGACCGGTCGACGGTCTGGGCCTGGATTCCACTGGTCGGACGGGACGTCACCGACGGTTCGTCGGTGACCGCGGTGCGCTCGACCGTGCCGGCGGGAATCCGAGTCGCGGTGGGCCTTCCCGCATCCGGGGCACGGGGTTTCCGGAGAACCCACGAGCAGGCACTCGCCGCCTACTCGGTGGCGACCATGCCGGGTGGTGCGGCGAATCGGGTGATCGGATTCGGCGACCGAGGTGTGGCCGTGGTGTCCCTGCTGGCGCAGGACCTCGAGTCGACGCGGGCGTGGGTCCACGAAGTCCTCGGCGGACTCGCCGAGGACCTCCCGAACGCGAACATGCTGCGGGAGACGCTGTCGGTGTATTTCGCCACCAAGGAAAGCCACCTCCACACCGCTGAACGGCTCAACCTCCACCGCAACACGGTGAAGTATCGCGTCGGCAAGGCGCTCGCCGAGGTCCCGGCGGACCGCGATCGCCTGGATCTCGCTCTGGCGCTGACGGTGTGCGAGTTTCTCGGGCCGGTGATCCTCACGCGGTGAGCGTCGGTGTCCGATGTCGCGGTGTCAGGCGCCGTCGTTCGACGTCTGGATGTCCCGTCGGAGTTGTCCGGTGATCTCGTCGATCTTCGCTCCGGTCGTGGGCGCGAACCGCGAGTCGTCGAACCTGGGTTTGCCGTCGATGCGGAGGTCATAGCGTCGAAGCTGGTCGCGCACCGGATCTTTCATCTCCGCGAAGACCAGGGTGATGTCGTGGCTGCGGAGGTAGTCGTCGAGCTCGACGAGCTCGTCGACCGCGGTGGCGTCGATGTCGACGATGGGCTCTGCGGCGATGATCACGGTGTGCGGTTCCCGTCCCGCAGCTCGCGCGTCGCGGACCTTGCCGCGGACGTAGTCGTCGAAGATGCCGCCGTTGGCGAAGAACAACGGTGCGTCGAACCGGACGATGAGGACGCCCTCGATGCGCTCCGCCTCGGGGTGACGGGTCACGTCGTGATAGCCGCGGAGTCCGGGGACGCGGCCGAGTTCGGTCCGGTACGGGCGCCAGGCCAGGTTCACGAACGCGATGAACGAGAGCCCGATCGCGACCAGGATGCCCTGCAGGACACCGATGAGCGCGACGCCGAGGAAGGCAGCGATCGACAGCGCGCCCTCGACCCAGTTGGCGCGGAACAGTGCCACGACGCCCGAGATGTCGATCAACGAGATGGCCGCCGCGATCACGACGGCGGCCAGCGCGGCCGAGGGCAGATAGGCGGTGACACCCGGTGCGACAAAGATGAACACGACGATGAGGAGTGCCCCGACGACGGCGGCCAATTGCGATTTGGCCCCGGCCTGTTCGGCTACCGGTGTCCTGGACGACGACGCCGAGATCGCGAATCCGCTCAAGAACCCGGTCGCGATGTTCGCGGTGCCGATGGCCGCCATCTCCTGGCTGCCGTTGACCGTGTCGCCGGCGCGAGCGGCGAAAGTCCTTGACAGCACGCTGGTGTCGGCGAAGGCGATGAGCGCGATACCGACGGCCGGGCCGATGAGGCTGATGACGTCGTCGAGGGTCACGCCGTCCAGTGACGGTGAGGGGAACCCGCGCGGCATGGCGCCGACGACCGGCAGATCGTCGGACCAGCCGAACACTGCCACCGCGATGATAGATGCCACCACGGCCACCAACACGCCCGGAATGGCCCTGCGCCAGAACTTCAGCGCGAAGATGAGGACGAGGCAGGCGATCCCGATGGCCGAGGGGAGCAGTTCGGCCTCGCCGGACGCGACACCCTTGACGATGTTGATCGCTTCCTGGATGACCGAGTCACCGTCGACGCTGAAGCCCAGCAGCTTGGGCAGCTGGCTGAGCACGACGACAAGTGCGATGCCGTTGAGGTAGCCGATGCGGATCGGCTTGGACAGCAGGTCGGTGACGAATCCGAGCCGGAGCAAGCCGCCGATCAGGAGAACCAGGCCGACCTCGATGGCCAGAACGCCGGCGAGCGCGATCCGCTCCTCGTCGAAGGCGGCGAGCGGAATGATCGACGCGGCGATGATCGGGGCGAGCGACGAGTCCGGGCCGAGGACCAGGATGCGCGACGGTCCGACGACGGCGTAGACGAGCAGCGGTATGACGGTCGCGTAGAGGCCGGTGACCGGTGGCAACCCAGCGACTTCCGCGTACCCCATGCCGGCGGGAATGAGCAACGCCGTCAGGACGATCCCGGCGACGATGTCACCCTTCAGCCACGACCGCTCGTAGCTGCGGAGCACTCCCAATCCGGGCAGGAACCGTGAGACCGTTTCCGGTTGCATCAGGCGATTATGAGCCCTGGCGGCGGTTTCGGCTTCTCTTTGCCCAGTAGTCGTCGTGGCGTTTGCGATCGTGTCAGGCGGTTACCGACCGGGAGGCGGTTCGCGGGTCCGTTGCCCGCGTCGGGATCACGGGCGACAGAGCCAGGGCGATGGTGCCGGTGACCGTGAGATGGGCGGGGGCTTCGGCGTGCAGGGTGCGACGATGCCGGGACAGGTCGACGACGGTGATGTCGACCATGGCCGCACCCGCCAGATGTGACCCCGGGAAGGCGACGTCGAGCAGCGCGGAGTGGAGCGGAAGGGCGGCGTCGATGTGTACGACGACGCGGTCGTGGGTGACGACCGCAGAGGTGATCCGGGTGACCAGTGTCGGGAAGAACACCCCGGCCGGGCACAGGGATTGGCAGACGGGCTCGCCGTCGGCATCGAGGTAGAACGCGATCTTGCGGTGCAGCGATTCTGCGCGGAGGGACAGGTCGCCGGCGACGACGTCCGGTCCGACGGTGCGTAACGGTGTTCCCCACGTCGCGGTGTCGAACGATCTGGTCACGGTGACGCCTTTCAGAGAGGGCAGTATGTCGAACAAGGTCACCGCATCAGATGTACTCCGCATCATGTTGCTGGGGAACGCATCCGGGCGCTAAGAGTTCATCAATTCGATTGCTGGCCGTCGAAGATCTCGAGTGCGAAATCGCGAGCCGCGTCGAGAGCTCCCGGCTCGACCCCCATCCCGGCGGTCACCAGCGCGCCCTCGTGGAGGATGAACAGTCGCTGTGCCAGTGTGTGCGAGTCGGGCACGCCGGCCTTCGCCGCGATCGAGGCGAAGAGGTCCCGTAGCTCGTGTTTCTGTCCGACGATGATCGAGAACGCGGGATGCCCGGGATCGCTGATCTCGGCGTGCGCGTTGATCATCGCGCACCCTTTGTGACCGCGGTCCGCCGACCAGTCCCGCGTGGCGTCGAAGATCGCTGCGAGTTGTGCGCTCGGCGACGCATCGGCGGCGTCCAGTCGGGACCGGAGGAACTCTTGCCAGGCGGCGTTGCGGGCACGCAGATACTCGACGACCAGTTGCTCTTTGGAACCGAAGCGGTCATACAGCGTTCGTTTGGTGACGCCTGCGGCAGCGGCGATCGAGTCGACGCCAACGGCGTGGATGCCGTGTTCGTAGAACAGTGCCGAGGCCGCGACGAGGATGAGTCGGGCCTTGGGTGTCCACTCCACGGTCGAGGGTGTGGTCTCGGCAGGCACATGACAAAGACTACACCGATCGGTAAGGTCGGCTGCATGCAAACTTCACAGATCGGTATACCTGCGCGATGGGTGACAGTTGTCATGTCGGCGGTGTTCGTCGTCTGTTGGTCGTCGGGTTTCATCGGCGCGAAGCTGGGCGCCGGTGAGGCGCCCGTTCTCACGGTCCTCATGTGGCGCTTCCTGGTGGTCGCGGTCGTACTCGGGGTCGCGGTGTACTTCCGGTGGCGTCGGCGTGGCCTCGCGCCGATGTCCGGGCGAGCGATCGGTTCCCAGGTCGCCATCGGTGCGCTCTCGCAAGCCGGCTACACGGTCACGGTGTACTGGGCGATCGCACTCGGCGTCAGTACCGGGACGACCGCACTGATCGACGGTGTCCAACCGCTCGTCGTCGCCGCACTGGCAGGTCCGTTGCTCGGGGCGGTCACCCACCGACGACAGTGGTGGGGGCTGCTCGTCGGGGCGGCCGGGGTTGTACTGGTCACCTGGTCGGACGCGACGTCGTCGGCGGACGCGCCGTGGTGGGCGTACCTCGTGCCGCTACTCGGCATGGCCGCGCTGGTTGCCGCCACCTTCCTCGAACGACGCATCGTCGACCCGCCGTCACCCATGGTCATCCTGGCGATCCACTGCGGCGTCTCCGCGGTGATCTTCACCGCGGCAGGCCTTCTCGCTGGAGCGGCGGTGCCGCCGGCCGACCGCACCTTCTGGCTGGCGATCGCCTGGCTGTCGATCCTGTCGACGCTCGGCGGTTACGGGCTGTACTGGATACTCCTACGACGGTCCGGCGTCACCTCGGTGAACACGCTGATGTTCCTGATGCCGCCCGTCACCGCGGTGTGGGGCACCGCGATGTACGACGAATACTTCGGCTGGGCAACGGCTCTCGGGCTCGCCATGGCGGGTGGCGCCACCTGGGTCGTGAATCGGGCGGAGTCGTCGACCAAGGTGCGTGATCGGCGTCGGGCTGCCGAAGCTGTGGGGGCACTGTGATCCGCCTGGCGGGCCATATCGCCCCGACTCACCCGGTGGGATCGTCCGCCCGAACCCCGTCGGCGCGCCAGGTCACCGTGACGGGAACCTGGTCGTCCCACGGTTGCCGGGTGACGAGATCCGCAACGCGCACGTAGCCGCGTTCGAACTCGCCGACCGCCGGGTCGACGAGGCGGTACTCCTGCGTCTGACGGTGGATCGGCTGCGCGTCGAGCAGTACGATCCGGACCTCCCCGGGCTCGAAATGACAACGCCGCTGCAAGGATTCGATGAGCTGCTCGTTGGAGAGATGCCCGTCGCCGAAGTTCCATCCCATCGCTGTGCTGCAGATTCGTTCGCCGTCGGTCAGTACATACTCCGACTCCGCGACGCCGTTCTCATCCGGCCCGCTCGCTCCGCTTCCGGCGCCGGCCATCGCTCGGTGCGCCAACGTGAACAGCGCCCGACCGTGACTGTTGAACGAGCGGAACGCGTATCCCATGTAGAGAGGGATCTGGGCCGCTTCGGGACTGCCGTAGAAGCGTTCGAGCTGCGCGGCCGGCATCGACGCGATGGCGACGATGCCCTGTTCGATCTTCGCCGACGCGGACGGCTTGATGCACCACAGGCCGGTGTCCCAGTTCCCGGCGTAGTAGCGCATGCCCGGTAGGAACGAAACCTTCCGCGGCATCAGGTTTCCGACGATCACCGTACCGGCGGACACTGCGAAGAGCACTATCGGCCAGGGGGATTGGAGATCGGCGAGTCCGATGTCGGGGTGTCCCACGAAGATCGCCAGGATGCCGAACATCATGAAGACGTTCCACTCCAGCGGGACGCCCATCGGGATCGACGACAAGATGCCGAAATGGAAGATCAGCATGATCGTCGCCGCCACCGCGGTCACCCACCCGCCGTGGGAGAAGAACAGGACGAGCGGCACGAGTCCTTCGACCGCAGTGGAGAAGTGCGCGATCCATCGTGATCGACGGCCCGGCCGCAGGTCGTCGGGAAAGTCCTCGAAAAACTTCCGTTTGATCTTCGGGGAACGCCAGATCGGGTTGTTGGACATCATCGTCGCGATGACGAAGGGGAAGTGCTTGTTCAACTTCGACGTCGCTGCCCCGAGCCAGATGCAGAGGAAGACCAGCTTCGCGGCGATGATCATGTCGACCCCGCTGAAGAGGAACGCCACGGTGAACGCGCCGTAGACCTCACCGCGCGCCGCGAGGAAGACGGTCTTGTCACGCAGGCCGATCGCCGCGAGCACACCCAGGACGGCCCAGATCTGCCAGTTGGGGAGGACGCCGACGGTGGTGTCCAGCTCCGGGATCGCGCCGCTACCCGGACTGAACAGCGCTATGACCAGCAAGGCGAGCAGGGCGCCATAGAGGATGACGTCGACCGGGTTACGGGAATCACCGGCAGTCAACGGGATCCGCGGCCATGGTGGCTGCCGGATCGTCTTCGGACGTAGCCAGTAGAGGATCGAACCCAGCGGCGGGAAGAACCGGTTGTTCAGCGGACCGAACCCGCATCCCAGACCGACGACCTCGAACAGCATCGTGTAGAGCACGACCTTCTGGAAGACGATCGGCTCGTTGTACCAGTCGGTGACGTCGAAGAAGCCGTCGATCCCGGGTGTGCTGATCACGACGACCCAGCCGACAAGGACGTAGAGGAGGATCTTGCCGACGTAGAACAGGTGCAGCGCCACCGGTGTCCCGAACCCGACCTCGGCCCAGTGCCGCGCCATCGGCTTGATCTTCTCCGCGCGTGTGCCCTGACTCCAGGTCGGGAAGTCGATCTCCGGCGTGGTCTGCTTCAGGAATCCCATCGACCGAGAACCTAACAAACCAAGTGCTTGCTTGGTGCCGATTCGGTGACCCTGTGGAGAAACGTGGATGACATCCGATTCGGTGCAGACGTTGGAACCCGCCGCCGGCAGAATCGCCTAGCCTCGTCGTGTGGCAGCGTTCGATCAATTATCGCCCTCGGAGTCGAGCCTGCTCGTGTATTTCGACGTCGCGACGATAGGCCGAGGTGCCGCATACGCACAGCAGGGACGCGTAGCTCTCGAAGACTGGGACCCGTTATCCATGTCGGCGACCGGGACCTGCGTCGGTTCGAGTGGCGAACTGTACTCACTCGAGATCGAGTTCAGTGAGGGCGCCCGCGGATACGTGGTCGACGTCGCTGAATGCGACTGTCCGGTCGGTGCCAACTGCAAGCACGCCGTTGCTCTGGCGCTGGGGGTGATGCGTGCAGGACTCCTCGGTGCGTTGCCTCAACACGTTGGGCATGCATCAGCGCCGTGGCGGACGTTACTGGGCGACCTCGTCGCCGGTGCCACCCCGAAAGAGCCGGGATCGGCTCCCATCGGACTGCTCGTCGAGATCGACGATCCCGAGTGGATGAGCCTGAAGACGGTGACATTGCGCCTGGTGACCCCCGGCAAGAAGGGCAACTGGGTACGCACGGGGATCACGTGGAGTTCCATCGAGCCGGGACATGTGACCGAGTACTACAGGTCCACCACCGACCATCCGGCTGAGCACTTCGACCCCGTTCACCTGGCACGAGTCCGTGCCGTCCACCTTTGCGCCGGGGACAAACACCTGTACGGGACCTCCCAGGTTCACCGATTGGACCAGGCGTCCGCCGAGATCTGGACCGCTCTACGGGCGGCGGTCGACGATGGTGTCGTACTGGTGGCGCACAAGTCGACGGGCGCGAAAAAGGTCGAGTTGCTTCCACCCGCGTCGGCCGCGTTGACCGTCGATCGCGACGACGAGGGTCTCGTGGTGTCCGGCGGTGTCGACTTCCCGACCGTCGGGCCGTCTGCGGATGACGCTTTGATGCTGTTCGGCTCGGTACCTCACGGAGCGAGCCTGGTACGAGGCGGCACGATGTTCCTGGCGCCGCTCGTCGACGACGGGACGTCGAAAGCCCTCCGGGCACTGCTCGACGCCGGGACGATCAGGATTCCCGATACCGACATCGCGGAGTTCGCCGACGAGGTCCTCCCCGACCTCGCCGGTCGGATGTCCGTGACCGTGGCCGATGGCGCCGTGACCCGACCCGAGATCACCGGTCCCGACGCGGCAGTCACGCTTCGGGTCGCCGACGATGGCGGCGCGCACCTCGAGTGGGGTGTCGTCTACCGCGTGAACGGGAGCAGACGATTCTTCCCGTCCGGGCAGAGCTCTGGGTTCGGTGACGACGTGGCCGAACGTCGCCTGTGGAAGCAACTCCGTGGCCACCTCGAAGCTGCGGCTCGGGTGTGTGATCGATGGCAGATTCAGGTCGCCGGATTTCCGGGCAGCAAGTTCGCAGACGATCCGGAACTCGCCGAGATGAGTCGCGACAAGGCTCTCGCATCGGCATCGGTTGCGCTCCTGACCCGCCGCTACCGTTACTCGCCCGTCGACACTGCGCGGTTCGTCACCGAGGTCGCCCCGGAGCTGCGGGCTGACGGGATCGAGGTGGAGATCGTCGGCGAGCTCCCCGACTACCGTGCCGCCGAGGTCGTCCCCGAGATCGGTTTCGGTGCCGAACGGTCCGATGACAACGACTGGCTCGGCCTGTCGATCACCGTCGAGGTCGACGGCGTCGCAGTGCCGCTGCACCAGGTGCTGACGGCGTTGTCGAACGGAGCGACACACATGCTGTTGCCCGACGGGGCCTATTTCGTGCTCGACACCCCGGAGCTGCAACGCCTGGCCGAACTGGTGGCCGAGGCCCGCGCACTGGGTGAACTCGACCGCGGGCGGGTCCGCCGGGATACGCACAACGCCACTCTGTGGGACGAGCTGCTCGAACTCGGGACGGCCGACGACGATCTCACGAAGTGGCGCGAGCAGTTGCGTCGTCTGGCCGCCGCGACACCGCCGGCGCCTTGTCCGGTGCCGACCGGGCTGCGTGCGGACTTGCGTGACTATCAGAGGGCTGGCCTCGACTGGCTGAACTTCCTGTGGGAGAACAGAATCGGCGGAGTGCTCGCCGACGACATGGGGCTGGGCAAGACCCTCCAGTCCCTCGCGCTGATTGCGAAGGTCATCGAGGAGGAACCGCAGGCTCGCTTTCTCGTGGTCGCACCGACGAGCGTGATCTCGAACTGGGCGGTCGAAGCAGAACGGTTCGTACCAGGTTTGAGGATTGCAACGGTGACCGAGACGAGCGGACGGGCGAAGATCGCGTTCGCCGATCGTATCGCGGGAGCGCAACTGGTCGTCACCTCGTACGCGCTGATGCGCATCGGGATCGACGAGTTCACATCGGCCAGTTGGGCGGCCGTGTTCTTCGACGAGGCACAGTTCGTCAAGAACCACGCCAGCAAAGCTCATCAGTGCGCTCGCCGTCTTGATGCCGAGGTCAAGATCGCGATCACCGGCACGCCGCTGGAGAACAACCTGATGGAACTGTGGTCGCTGATGGCGTTGACCGTGCCGGGTCTGTTCCCGTCGGCGAAGACCTTCACGTCGTACTTCCGCAAACCGATCGAAAGTGGCACGGAGCCCGGGCGGTTGGCGTTGCTACGACGACGGATCCGTCCGATCATGCTGCGGCGCACGAAGCATCAGGTCGCCACAGACTTGCCCGCCAAGCAGGAACAGGTACTGTCGATCAGCCTGAACGCGAAGCACGACAAGCTGTATCAGACGCGCCTCACTCGGGAGCGGCAGAGCGTGCTCGGCCTGCTCGACGACTTCGACGGCAACCGGTTCCAGATCTTCCGATCGCTCACCATGCTCCGGCAACTGAGTCTGCACGCCGGGCTCGTCGACGAGAAGCACACCGACATCGACTCGGCCAAGATCGAGTTCCTCGTCGAGCAGATTCCCGAGCTCATCGCCGAAGGGCATTCCGCCCTGATCTTCAGCCAGTTCACCGGGTTTCTGAAACTCTTGGAAAGCGAGCTCGCCGGTGTCGGAATCGATTACAGCTATCTCGACGGATCGATGACCGCACGCCGGCGCTCCGCGGCGGTCAAACGTTTCACAAGTGGGTCGTCGAAGGTGTTCCTCATCAGCCTCAAGGCCGGCGGTTTCGGCCTCAACCTGACCGAGGCGGACTACTGCTTCGTGTGTGATCCGTGGTGGAATCCGGCGGCCGAGGCCCAGGCCGTGGACCGCGCCCATCGCATCGGTCAGACTCGTCCGGTCACGGTCTATCGTCTGGTGTCGGCGAACACGATCGAAGAGAAAGTGGTTGCGCTGCAGGAACGTAAACGCGACCTCTTCAACGCCGTCGTCGATGACGGCGACATGTTCGGTGCGGCCATCGACGCCGACGACATCCGCGAGTTGCTCGGCGGCTCGCCGGGGGTCTGACGAGCGAAGCCGCCTAGGGTCCGACGATGTGCGGCTCAGGTGGGTCGAAGCTGGGATTGTCCGGAAGCGGTGTCTGACCCAGACCGTCACCGATCTCCTTGATGGTCTTCACTCCCGACAGCTTCGACGCGCCGCGGCGGGCGAGCGAGTCGTCGTACCACTCGAACCACGGATAGCCGTATCGCTGGTACTCGGTGATCGTCGGCGGAGCATGGTGCGGCGCGGACCCGGTGAGATCGTGCCATGCGTCACTGTTGACGATCCGCAGGGTCGCCTCGATGGTGTCGCCGACCGCCCAGTTCTCCCGCGGTTCGAGCGGACTGGCGATGGACTGGGTGATCGACCCACCCGCGCCGAGGCCCATCGCGGAGTCGGATGTAGGTGCGGGACAGAAGTTCAGGGTGCCGAGATCAGCCGGCGGCTCCGGTGTCGCGCGTCGAGCAGCCAGGCGCTCTTTCCATGTCGACGCGCGGAGTGGTGTGACCTGGATGCGTATCGCGCCGTCGTCGGACCCGACGAGCTGCTCCGCGGCGGTGTAACCGGAGCCGAGTGGCATCGCGACGAACTGACGGACAGATCTCTCGTCGACGCGGAAACCGTCGAGCCAGGGTTGTTCGGGTACCTCGAAATAGTCCTCGGCGTCGAAGTCCACGGTCTGCGCGAAATCCTCGCCGGTGATCGCATCGATCCCGCCGACAGACATGCGTACGAGGAACGGGTAGTCGGTCGTGGAGGTGAAGCGAAACCATGCCGCCTCGGCCTGCCACATGGGGAGCAGCGTGTCGGATTCGGACCAATCGGCACGCCGGCCTCGAAGTCTGCCTGCGTTCGTGAGGTGGAAGCGTCCCAGCCCGGGCGGTAGACCGTATGTGGCCTGGTCATCGGGGACGCGCAGGGTTCGCTGCACTGCGATGGACAGGCGGGCCTCGGCGTGGACCTCGGGGAATGCGAAGTCCAAACAGTCGTCGTCGATGGTCAAAGGAATAGGGGGCCTCCGCGGAGTCGGTTGTGGCTTGAGGGTATGCACGGGGTCCGACATCTTCAGGCGTGCGCTGTCCTGCACCGGAATCGGCCACCTCGTCGTCAACCGTGGTGTACTGGATTGATGATGTACGTCGTGATTGCCGTCTTCGTGGTGGTCATGGCGGCGGCCCTCGTCGTCTTGTTGGGAATGGCCATCGGCGCGTTCTCGACGATGTTCACGGACATGCGCGACGACCGACGCGCCCGGAGGTCGGCGGCACGGTTGCGGTCGGGCGATCCGGGCCCGGCGCGGGCGCCTCAGGAATCCCCGGCGGATCCGCTGGGCGACCTCGCTGACACACTTCGACTCGCACAGGCTCGACGCTGGGAGTCGTGTCAGGCAATCCGCGAGCGACTGGACGGCGATTCCACTGACTGTGGGAAGGCCGGTGCCGGCGGGTTCAGGCTCCGTGCCCTGGACATCTGGTGCGGTCGGTCGCCCGAGGGGATCGACGTCGGATCCGACACCGGCGCACTCGACCGCTTCGCATCCGACCCGATAGGCCAGATCGCGTGGACGACTGCGGCGGTTGCCGACCGCATCAGTGAACTACCCGCGTGGCGTCTCGACTTCTTCGATCGCCACTCCGTGCGCGTCGACCTGGGCGGTGAGGTCACCGCCATCGCGAGCGCGGCCGTCGGACTTCGCGACCAGTTCGCGCTGCTCGGCGAGGCGCCGTCTGGACACCTGGCCGCCGACCCGGAAGTGGTCTCGACCTTCGCTGACAAATCGCTCCTCCTTTCGGGTCGACTCGACGAACTCGTGCGGCGGCTCGAGGCGTTCACCGGGTACGAGCAGATCGTCGCGCAGATTCAGCACCGCCAGGAGAAGCAAGCATGGCTCGACCGTGTCGGTGAGATCGACGATTTCGAGCACGCCGTCGCCACCGAATGGGATCGGGCCGAGGCCGATCGGGTGCGGCACCTGGCCGACGAATCGGATGTGCTGGCCTCGATCTACCTCGATGAGATTGCGCCGCTGGTGAAATCGCTGAGGCGCGATCGACTGTAGGCTTCTGGCACCGTGATCACTGTGGGGCAGTGACGATCTGGAACAGCACTTCCCGTCGGACGACGAAGCCGAGCTGCTCGTACAGTCGGATTGCGCCGACGTTGCGGGCATCAGCATGCAGGATCGGGATGTCGCCGCGTGTCCGGATGCGGTGCGCCAGGTCGAGTACGAGCCGGGACGCGAGTCCGTGCCCGCGGTGGTCGGGATCGGTGCAGACGGCGCTGATCTCGGTGTATCCCGGTGGGCTCAACCGTTCGCCACCCATCGCGATGAGGCGGCCGTTGCGTCGGATCCCGACGTAGGTGCCCATCTCGATGGTCCTCGGCCGGAACGGGCCAGGGCGCGTGAGTCGGACCAGTTCGGTCATCTCGGGCACATCCTCGTGCGCCAGTGTCACGGCTTCGTCGTCTGCTCGAGTGTCGAGTCCGGCGTCGATCATCTGCACGCCGGGCAGATACATCGTCGTATCCCATTCGGCGGGAGCTCGATTCGTGACCACCGGCAGGAACAGGGAGCCACCCGGACCGACGAGTTGGGCGGCGTCCGACCAGTCTTTCGCGGTGGGGGAGTCGGGCAGAGCCGCCATGGGGCATACGTCGGGGTGGTACCGCAGGGCCGCACCGTGGCGCTGCGCGAAGTGGGCATGCGGTCCGGTCAGGGCCGCGAGAGCCGGATTTTCGAGCATCGCGTGACCTGCGACGCCATGTTCGGATGTTCGTTCGTCGGTGATGCGGTCGGTCACACGGTGACGATACGCCCGCGCGGTGGGGGCCGGTGCTCGGGTGTCTTCGCACTTCAGGGTCGTCCGCCGAACCCAGGGCGTCCTGGCCCACGCAGCACCGTGACCCGCATCCAGGTCTCGGTGCCAGATAAGGGGACGTCAGGTCGAGGCTTTGTCGGACCCCTGGGCGAGTATCGACATATGACTGAATGGATACCGCTGATCGGCGGATTGGCTACTGCGTTGATCGGCGCGCTTGCTGTGACTGTGAAAGCGCGCGGCGACATGGCTACCAAGGGGAGCTGGGAGAGAATAATGCTGCTGATAGAGATCAGCGAGAAGCTGCCGGAAGGCAACCTGTGTCTTCGGCTCGACCAGTACAGGGATGTGCTCGTGCGCGGCGCACTACTGAGTTCCACCCGTGTTCGTGCCCGTTGGTTTCTTCTTCTGTTCGTTCCGGGTGGGATCCTCGCTCTCACCGGCAGCGGTATCGGACTCGCGGGAGTGATAGCCGACGACGCTGCAATGGAGTCGATCGCAATGTCGCTGTTCTGGACCGGTTTCGTAGTCATGTTGCTTGCGCTGTTCGTTCCGATGGCGCCGCAACTGCCGCCTGGGGCGCCGCGCCGCAAGGCCAACAGCGAATTGATTGAATTCAGAAGACAGGTTCTCGAGGATTTCCCGAACATCGAATCCGAGAAGGGCCTTTCGATAGCTTCGGATGTCCTCGCGGCGATGAGACGGTAAGTGGTGTAGCCCAAGAGTCTGAAGTTGGATCGTTTGATCACTGGATGACGATGCGCCCGGTTGGGTACGCGAGAATCCGATAGCCGACTCGTAGACCAGACGGTCGCCGAGTCCGAGAACTTCGGAGTCCTCAGGTCAGTACGATCTCCACTGGCACCGCGTTGCCGAGGGTGTGTCCGACAGGTGAGCTGGCCCGGACCTTGGCGTGCAGTTCGTCGAGCTTCTCGCGCGGTGCGTCGGAGTCGAGTGTGACTCTCGCGGTGATGGATTCGAAGCCTGCGTGACCTTCTGCAAGGCCGAGGAACACGTGCAGGTCGAGGTCGCCCTTCAGGTCGATTCGCAGGTCCTTTAGTTCGATGCCCGCAGTGGTGGCGTTCGCGGCATAGCCGACAGCCAGGCAGTTGCCCAGGGCGCCGAGCAACTGCTCGACCGGGTTGGGCGCCGTGTCGCCGCCACCGAGGACGGCGGGCTCATCTGACGCCACAGGCGGGAAGTTTCGAATACGGGCCTCGGATGCGAACGAACCGGTCCACCGGACGTGCGCGGCCCACGTTGTCTGTGCCTTGGTCGCATCTCCTTGGATCGCTGCGACCAATTGGCCGACGGCGTCTATGTCCACGTCGTTGAGGCGGGTGGCGGTCTCGGTCATGGTGCTCCTTCGACGGTCTGGTTGCCGACGAAGCTATCGGGCGCAGCTGAGTACGCCGACAGTCTGCATCACCGTGAGCGGAACACTTGGATGTTGTCGCAGCCAGGAGCATCCTGCACCACAGGGGTCAGTACCCCCGCGACCGCCAGACCTCAACTCGATGGCCAGACCTCGATCGAAGTCCAGGAGTCGAGATGAGGTTCGCCGGTGGCCGGGTCACCCAACGGACTGTTGAGTACAGACGCTGCGCCTGTCTACCAGGAGATCTCGATCTCCAGCTCGGACTCCTCGGTGCCCCGTTCGATCTCGATCTTCAACTGCACCGTGTCCGGGATGTCGACGCGCACTGTCTTGTTGTTCTCCACATACGACACTTCGTTGTGGCGTGCGATCGCGTCGGCGAGTTCGTGAATTCGCTTCGCTGCTTCTTCACGGGTGAGCTGTGTCTTGGTCTTGTGCTCGAACAGTTCGTCGCTCATCAGTCCATCTGAGCCCACCGCTGGAGCGCGGTCAAGCGTGTCGCGTGCCGAAGTCGAGAGTTCACCGCAGCTCAATGCGGTGGCAGTGGACGCGTCCAGTATATTGTTCAGCATGCTGAATAATATGGGTGAACGACGCGCCGTGCGTACGGCAGTGGAAGCTCGGGTGTGAGTGTGACACCCGTGGATCAGGTCTCGGTGCCGCTCGCACTGTTCGACTATGTGCCGGTCGTGCTGGGTGCGGTCGGAGCCTTCCTCGTCGCGCGACGCCTGGGGGCGGCGCTTGCGTACATCGGTGCCGCGATGATCTTCGCGGGTGGGTTTGCCAAGGCGACGGAGAAGCTCTTGTCGGCCACTGGTATCGCGGACATCCCGAGGCTCGCGGATGCCCTGTTCCCTGTGATGGGTTGCGGGTTCCTGCTTCTGGCCGCTAGCGCGTGGGGAGTCCGCAATATTGCTCTCGCGGCGCCCGTAGTGGGTGCGGCTGCCATCGGCGTCGCGGTACCGGATATCGCGGGCCGGTACCTGGTCGGTGTCATCGTCGGAGCCACCGCGCTGTACGCAGCTCTCGCGCGCGACGCATGGCGCGACCGAGATGTGACGACGGTGGCGTTTCTGGTGGTCTGTCTGGTGGGCACTTACACGTTGGGGCCGTTGGCAGGGCAGGAGCAGACGGTCGCGTTGCAGTGGATCGAGCAGTCGATCAACACGTTCAGTCAAGGAGCATTCGCTGTCGCGGCCTGGCGTCTGAGCGTCGGATCACGGAACAGAGTCTCGGTTGGGACGTTCGCCGAGGCGCAGCGAACACGTGTACCGAGACGCGGACCTAGGCGTTCCAGCTGATGTCGGTCCGCGCCAGTAGCGTGATCGTGTTGCGGTCCAGCCAGATTGGCGTGTTGATCGGCTGGGTGGCGTAGAGTCCGCGGCTCGCCGCGACGACGCGGTCGTACTGGCTCGGCCAGTTGATCTCGCTGGCGATGGCGTCGAGCGTGGGCCTCCCGCGACCAAGGGCGCGCCTCACGTGGGTCGGGGCGGGAAGCCGATCGGACTTGCTGGAGTTGCACACCTGGCAGGCCACCACAAGGTTGGTGAGTCCGTCGATACTTACGCGCGACCAGGGAAGGATGTGGTCGACGTGCCGGTTGCGCCGAATTGTGTTGCCGCAGTAGAAGCACACTGCCCCGAACTCGTCGACCAGTGCGTCGCCTGCTCGCTGCAGGGATACGCGGTCGGCGCCGAACAGATGGTGCGCTAAATCGGGGCCGTCGTCGAGGATGTACTTGTTCATGCGTCGAACGTCGTCGATCCAGGCGAGCTGAAAGGCCGGCTTGAGCAGCGGTGCCAAGCGGGCGAGCGCCGTGCATACGCCGGGGAACAAGGTCAGCTTGTCGCCGTGTGCGGTAACCACTTTCCGGGAGTCGGTCCCCATCCAGGAATCGTCGTACAGGAAGCGCGAGTTGGTGTCGCCTGATGTCAGGTTCTGGAGTAGTTTCAGCGGGTACCTCACCAGCGTGCGTTTGACTGTCGAGTGTGCGGCTCGATAAGCGTCAGAGTCGTGGGGCCCGCCGACTCTGAGCCCGCTCACCCGTGGCCCCACATTGGACGAACCCAGAGTCGCAACGACATTGAAGATGACTCCGCGACCGTCAGTGGACTGACGAAGTCGGTGACCGTCGAGCGGTCGCAGCTGTCGCGCGTACAGTTCGATGACGCGGTCGGTCAGGTCGTCGAGGCTGATGTCGACTTCAGCGTTTGCGTCGGCGGGAACCGACTCGACTGCGAGGTCCAACAGTGCGACGAGCACGGCCAGCTTGTACGTTGCCGTCCGCCTACCGCCCTCGAGAATCGCCACGAGTTTCTGCCCGAGCTCGAGCGGATCGGCGGGCGCGGACATGGGGTCGAGTCTATGTCGCTGCCAGCGGACGCATGTGCGCGACGACCTTCTCCCAGTTCTCGTAGTCCGGCTGCCCGAAGTGGATGTGCTCGCCCTGGAATTGCTCGACCCCACGCGCGGTCCGGTCGTCGATGATGTAATGGCCGAGATTCAGATTCTTGTGATGCGAGAGAATCAGGCGTTTGTAGGCGGGCGAGTCTTCGCCTCGACCGAAATGCAACTTCACCCAGAGCAGTTTCTCGGTCCAGGCCAGCGGATTGTCCCACGGTGCGGTGGACAGGATGTAGGTGTCGAACAGCCCGGACAATTCGTGAAACGCTTCGATGGCGCCGGGCATCGGCTCCATCAACGAGAAGATTCCGGGGACGTCATCGAGGTCGCCGTGGAACCGCTGCTGCTCGGCCTCGCTCAGTTTCGCGATGCCGGACTCGAAGTCGACGAGAGTGTTGTCCATGTCGATGTAGAGGACTTTCTTGGAAGGTGTGCTCATGGTTCCTCCTGTGGTGAGAATTGAACTGTCACATTGAGAGTGGGTCGCAGTCCCCGAGCGTCAGTCACTGTTGTGCTGGAGCCGCGGCTGCAGGTTGACGATCCTGTCACCGGCGGGCCTACCCCGTCGAACGGTCTGTAACCGTGGGGCCGGGTGAAGCCGGTCGTTGAGTCGGGGCAGCCCGTTGTCGACGAAGTCGAACCACTGGTAGAGCCCCGTGAACAGATGGTCGCGTCCGAAGCAGCGGGCGTCGACGCGTCGAACAGCCCAAAGGTCGGTTCCGTCGAGGACGAACTCGACGGTGGGGTAGTCACCCGCGAGATCGTCGAGTAGGCCCTGAGTGAATCGCGGGCGCCTGACGTCCGATTCGAGGTGCCCGAAGATGTCGATGCACGGAGCGTCAAGGGAGATGCCGATCGACGACGTGAAATGCGCTGTAGGAAGTGCGATGGTGGCGTCGGAACGGATGGGGAAGGACCCGCCGCAGAAGGTGGCGAGTTCGTCGCGGATCAGCAGGCGGAACCGATCCGGTCCGAGATTTTCGGGGTCGATCACCGGCGCCCGGTCTGGACGGGGCCGACCGACATCACAGATGAAGCTGGGATCCGGGACGTTCCAGACTTCGCGCAGCGTCTGCGCGGCGATCTCCGCCAAGGCGGCGGGTCCCTGGTGCCGTTCGCAGGTCAAGCGCCCGTCAGTTCGTTTCCGCCAACCGGACGTTCGAATGAGATCGTCCAAACCGGTTGTCTCACAGGCGATGGTGGCGTGCAATGACCCGTGTCTCCGCCGGCCGAATCGCAGAGCGAAGCGGAGGCCGGTGTTTTCCGTCGGCATGACGAAGACGATGTCGTCGAGTTCCATCGTTGCCAGCCGAGCTGTCAGCGTGCGTTCGAAGTGAGCCCACGCCGTTTCTACGGCTGCCTCGAAGGTGTCCTTGGCCATGGTTGTCTCCTTTCCGGCCACGTTCGACCTCGACGAGGACCCGAACGCGGGCGAGCTGGGGAGTGCTCTCGAATGGGAGCGGTGAGATGGTCCGCGCCGTAGCGGGCGCAGGATCACTTGACGCCCTCAGGATAGAACGCAGGTCCGACACTCTGTAGCCGGACATCGCGGAGAGGCTCTCGACCGAGAGCACCACGACCCACCGGTCAGTCCAACATCGATGATGTGTCAGACGGACCAGGCATCATGACCCCATGCCCCCGATCGACCTCCTGGCCGAAGCTGTTATGCGGATGAAAGCTGGTGCGCCACTCGCCAAGGTCACTGTCGTCGTGCCCGACCACGGCTCCGGACGGGATGTCCTCCACAGTCTGGCTCGAGCAGGGTCCGTGGCCAGCACTAGCGTTCTCACGCTTCAGCAAGTCGTCTCGAATCTCGCGGGTCCAACTCTCGCACCTCGCCTGGCACTCGCATATCCACTGCTGGAAGCCGCGATTGCGCGAGTCCTCGCCGACGTCCCGGGAGTCTTCACCGACGTCGCCGACCAATCCATCACGGCGCAAGCCCTCGCCGGCGCGGCTTGGGAACTCACCGCAATCGACGAGCCGCGGGTGGACTCACCGACGCCCCTGGTCGCCGACCTCCTCCGCGTATATCGCGCAGCGATCGAGCGTCTGATCACCAGGTACTACCTCCCGCACGAGGCGTATGCGATTGCAGTTGAACGTCTGGCCGACCTCGGCGCGGTGATCGTCTACCACCCTGTCAGCAGGACCCGCGCCGAGCAGAAGCTCCTGCGTGCACTCCAACAACACGGTGAGACCGTCGAACAGGCGGTCACCGTCTCGCCAACCCGGATCATCCACACCTCTGACGCCGACGACGAGGTCAGAGCCGTTGTCCGCCTCGTGCGCAAGCATCTGGCCGGGGGCACACCCGGCCACCGCATCGGCGTCTTCTACGGCAGCGATGACCCATACCTACCACTGCTCCACGAACACCTCACCGCCGGTCACATCGCCTTCACCGGGCCCGAATGCCACACGCTCGTCGACAGACCCACCGGCCGTGCACTACTCGGGCTGCTCAAGCTCGACCTCGACGGGATGCCGCGCCGCGAACTCTTCACCCTCCTCGCCGGGGGTGCAGTCCGGCGCCCCGAAATCGACGACGACCCGATCTCGCAACGTCGGCTCGAACGCCTCACCCGCGAGGACGAACCCATCGTCGGCGGCGCCGACTGGGAACGACTCACCCGTGTCGGTGCACATGAAGAGCATCATGCGATGGCCGTAGCGCTGTACACGTACGTCAGACAGCTGCAAGCCGACCTGCACGCCATCGTCGAAGCGCCCGACTGGACCACCGCGGCCGGACGGCTGGTTGCACTGGTCGACCGCTACTTCCGTACACCCACGCGCGAGGTCGCTGCGGCCGACTTTGCCACTACCCGGGCCGACTGCATCAGCCTTGCCGGCATGGACGGCATCGCACCGCCGCCGAACGCTGCGCGCGTTCTGGATGCGGTCAGCGTGCGCCTGACTGCGCACCGAACAATGCATGGAGACTCCGGCGCAGGCGTGACCATCGGACCGATCGCCGCGGGCGCCGGGCGCGACCTGGACGTCAGTGTCGTCATGGGCAGCGCTGAAGGGATCATCCCCGCACCCCGCCGCGACGATCCGCTGCTACCTGCAGAACTCACCGGCATCACCGCCCGCGAGCGTATGGAACGGCAACGTATCGCCTTTGCGAGTGCGGTCAGCACAGGGCGCACGGAACGGATCGTCACGTTCCCCCGCGGCAACCTGCGCGGTGGCGCGGAGAGGGTGCCGTCACGATGGCTCATCCCGGCGATGGGCGGACTGGCCGGTCGTGACGTCAATGTCGTGAACTGGCAACGCGAAACCGAGAACGTGGAGCCGATCGTCGCGGTCGAATCTTTCGACGTCGCCGCCCAGCGCGCCGACGACCGAATAGGTGCATCAGCCGCATCCGACACCGAATGGCGGCTCCGCGAGCTCGCAGCCGTCCCCGCCGATCAACGCCGCGGCGCCCTCGACGACCCGATCATCAACCTCGGCATGAACCTGCGCAGCGACCGCCTGAACGGCCGCTTCACCCGGTTCAACGGCAACCTGTCGACGGTCAAGGAGCTGATCACCACCTTCGACCGCCCGGTGTCGCCGACCGGTCTCGAACTCTGGGTGCAAAGTCCCTATCAGTACTTCCTCGAACACATTCTGCAGCTCCGTGCGCTGGGCGACCCCGACGAGGTCGCCCAGATCGACGCCCTCACCCGCGGCACTCTCATTCACACGATCCTCGAGCGCTACGTTCTCGACACCATCGACGGCGCCGAACTGGACCTCGCCCGTCTGCACCTCGTCGCCCATGAGGTACTCGACGAAGCGCAGGCCAACAGTCCCGGCTGGCTCGAGCAACTGTGGGCCAAAGACCGCGGCATCATGCTCCGCGATCTCGCCGACTGGCACAAGCACAACCGCGCCGACCAAGACGATGGCTGGCGCCCGACGCACGCTGAACAGACATTCGGCACCGACTCGGCAGCCGAGGTGTCACTGGCGTTCGGCGACAACAGAATCCGCTTCCGCGGCCAGATCGATCGCATCGACCGACACAGCGGCGGCCGCATCCGCGTCACCGACTACAAGACCGGCAAGGGTGACAAGTACAAGGACCTTTCCGACGTCGCTCCCACCAATTCGGGGCTACAGTTCCAGCTCCCCGTCTACGGACTGTTCGCCCGCACGCTAGGAGCCGACGTCGAGGCCCGGTACTGGTTCGTGACCTCCACAGGCAAGTTCGCCTCCATCGGCTATCCCGTCACCGACGACGTCATCGCGACCCTGATCGACGACATGGCCCTCGTCCACCGCTCGATTCTCGCCGGCCACTTCCCGCCCAAGGTCGAGGACACACACTGGGAGCTGCCGGTCATCGACCTCCTCGGCCGCGCCGGACTCCGCCGTGCCTGGGCTGCGTTGGAGGACGTTGACGAAATCGCCGACTATGTACGGAAGTACGGAGGCTGACATGACCGCACTCCCTCTTGCCGACCAAGCAGCCCGCGATCGGATCACCTCCGACACCGCCACCACCCTGTTCGTCGAAGCCGGCGCCGGCAGCGGCAAAACCCACTCCCTGGTCGGCCGCATCTGCCGGCTCGTCCTGCACGACGGCATCGAACTCGATCGGATCGCCGCCATCACGTTCACCGAGAAGGCCGCAGCCGAACTTCGCGAACGAATCCGAGTCGAGTTGGCTGAGCACGACACCGAACGTGCCCGCGGTGCCCTCGAACAGATCGACACCGCGGCCATCGGCACCCTGCATGCGTTCGCCGCCCGCATCATCAGTGAGCATCCACTCGAAGCCGGTGTACCCCCGCGCATCGCGGTCGTCGACGCGATGGGGTCGCAGCTGTCGTTCGAACGCCGCTGGCGACGCATGCGCACCCGCCTTTTCACCGACGCCGCGCCGCCGATTCTCGTCGACGCCATGGGCATCATCATGGCGGCCGGCGCCTCGCTCGATCAGATGCGCGCGCTCGCCGACGCACTCGACCGCAACTGGGACCGCCTCACCCTCGACGACAACCCACAAGGCATCGCTCCCGCACACATCGACCGCATGCTGTGGGAGGCAGACGCGATCGCCGACAACCTCGCCGATTGCCTCGACCTCGACGACAAGCTCGCGCAGAAGCTGACCGAGCTGCAGGAGTGGCGCATCCTTGTTGCGGCAGAACGCGATGCGACAGGATGGATACCTGTAGCGGCTCTCTGTCCAGGCCCGGGAAACGGTGGCGCAGGGAAGAACTGGCGCGGTGGGTCCGCTCAGGTCAAAGAGATCAAGACTCGAGTCAAGGCGTTGCGTGACGAGATCTGTCCCGACATCGTCGGCACCTATGTCGACGGCGCAGTTCGCGTGGTGGTGCGGCATCTGTCCGAGATCGTCCTCGACGAAGCGCGCGAGCGGCAGCGGAGCGGCCAACTCGAATTCCATGACCTACTCGTCCTCGCTCGCGACGTGCTCAGCAAGCACGCCGTCGCCGCGACCACCCACGAGCGCTACCAACGGGTGCTGCTCGACGAGTTCCAGGACACCGACCCGCTGCAACTCGAGCTGGCGCAACGTATCGTCGCCGGCACCGACGAAGCGGGCAGGCTGTTCACAGTGGGTGACCCCAAGCAGTCCATCTACCGCTTCCGCCGGGCCGACATCGCCGCCTACATGGCCGCGCGTGACCAGACCCCTGCCGCCGACGTCGTCCAACTGACGACCAACTTCCGCTCCACACGGCCGGTCATCGAATGGATCAACACGGTGTTCGGTCGGATGATCGTCGCCGACGGTCACGTCCAGGCGACCTACACGCCGCTAGACCCCGTGCCGAGCAGGCCTCGGTGGGACATCGAGTGGGGTCCGGAACCATTCGTATTCCCTGACAACGACGAGCCCGTCGACGATGAGGCTTCGCTGTCGCCGGCGGAGGCGATTCGAGCACGGGAGTCTCGCGATGTCGCCCGGATCATCGCAACGGCTGTCGACAAGGGCTGGTGTCGAGAGTCGCGAGCCGACGACGAGACCTACGGGCATGCGGCATTGACATGGAAAGACATCTGCATCCTCATCCCGTCGCGCACGGTTCTGCCCTTCCTGGAGAAGAGTCTGGATGCAGCAGGGATCGAGTTCCGTTCGGAAGCATCGAGTCTCGTCTATTCGACGCAGGAGGTTCATGACCTGCTGGTGACCTGTCGGGCGCTGGCCAACACCGCAGACGAAGCGGCGCTCGTCGCCGCGCTGCGCACACCGCTGTTCGGTTGTGGCGACGACGACCTGCTGCGATGGAGCGCAGCGAACGGCCGATGGAGTATCCACGCCGACGCTCCGACCGAGGTGCTCGGATCCTCACCCGTTGCCGCCGCTTATCGGTACCTGCGCGAGCTGTCATTCGAGCTCGGTGACCTGAATCCCAGTGCCCTGCTCAGCCGTTTGGCGACCGACCGACGCGTCTTCGAGGTCTCGATGGATTCGCCCCGACACCGCGATGTGTGGCGACGACTGCGGTTCGTCATCGATCAGGCTCGCGCGTGGTACGCCGAGGATCGGGGATCGTTGCGCGACTACATCGACTGGGCCGACACCCAGGCCGACGAGAACGCGCGTGTGGCCGAGACCGTCCTTCCCGAGATCGGCGTGGACGCCGTGCGGATCATGACCATCCACGCCGCCAAGGGTCTGCAGTTTCCGATGGTCGTGGTTGCCGGGATGAGCGGCGGATTCCGCACGCTGCCGGAGTCCTTGCTCTGGGATGCGAGCGGCACACTGCAGGCATGCGTGTCGAAGTCGGTGACGTCGAAGGGGTACAAGCCGGCAGCCGACGCGGAGAAGGCCCACGCCGAGGCTGAGAAGAAGCGCCTCCTCTACGTTGCCTGCACTCGCGCAGAGAGTCACCTCGCCGTTTCCGGATACACGGGCAAAGGTGCCTCGTGGAGTGTGACGCTGGCTCCCGCGCTGGACGGTCTACCGAACAGGGTGCCCGAGCTGATCGAACCGGTACGACGCGACGACGATCCGATCGAGCAGTTCGAGCGGCAGCCCTGGGATGAGTGGACAGCCGAGACGGCCGCAATCGAGGTGTCGTCGGCGTTGCGTGCGTCGTACTCGGCGACGCGGATAGTGCACGGTGATGATGCCGCCGAGGTTGCGCTGCTGGACCGCTACCGTGAGGCCGGCCTGCTGACAGTCGAAGCAGGAGAGAATGTTTCACCCGGCGTCGGAGGCGTCGACAGCGGGGCTTCGCTGGGCACCGCCCTGCACGGGGTCTTGGAGCAGACCGAGTTAGGCGCGGTCCTCGACGAGACCTTCGAGGCGGTGGCCCGCCAGGCTGCTGCTGCCGTCGGCATCGTCGATGTCGACCACTTCGTCGCACTGGCCCGATCTGCACTCGAGTCCGAATCCGTCCATCGCGCGGCTGTCGGCGAGCACTGGAAGGAGATGCAGCTCGCGGGGCTCGGTCCCGATGGCACAACGGTGGTCGAAGGCATCGCGGATCTGGTCTACCGCGACCCCGACGGCGGACTCGTCATCGCGGACTACAAGACCGACGTCGGAGTAACCGCGCACACGCTCGAGGCCTACTGGGCACAGTTGGCGATCTACGCCGATCTGCTGCGAAAGGCGACGGGTGAGAGGGTCGTTCGGTTGGAGTTGGTGTTCTGTCGGGTGGGGCAAGCGGCTGTGCTAGCAAGGAGTGCGCACTAGCGGCATCCCGTGGTCACATCGCTCCATGTTCGGCGAGTGGCAGCCCGCTGGTCGCCGGAGCGACCGTAAGCAGTTCGGATATTGCCGAGTGCTGAGTGGTGCTCGAAGGAACCGTTCGAGGTCGAACGACAGTCAGCGTATAGTCGATTCAGCGGTCACGGTCCGAAGGGCAAATGTGAATCCAATAGTGATGCACCCTGTGTCTCTTCAAGCGATCTGTTGAGCAAGAGCTCGAACCCCGGTTGCGAACTCATTCAGACTGAGAACCTTATGGCCACCCTGTAGAGAGTACGGCGAAATGCCCAATTGTTCTCGTGTCACGACAATTAGTTCACTAGGAACAATGCGCGGAATGGTCTTGGTCACCCACGGCCATCTCTCGCCAATCCATGATTCGCCGTTACTGTTCACGGTAACAAAATCAGGATCGAACGAGGCGCTGCCAGCAATCTCAAGCACTGCATATGCTCCGCGAGCCTCCTTCGCGAAGATTAATACTAGGTCGCCAGGCGCGAACCTTGGCCTCCCTCTTGCGGGACTGGAAAACCAGTGAGGATGGCGCCACTGTTCGAGGCTCGGCGCTCCATTCTCAGCTTTGATCCATAGCGTGCGGCTCGGGTCACGCGCATCCGTCAAGATGCGCTCAACGGCCGCGTCCGTAGTTTCTTGCGCGTCGACAGTCGCCGACTTCGGTGTTGCGGGCAACGCTGACGCTAACTCCTCCGCGCGAAGCAATGCAGCCTCGTCGACCTCGGTTGCACTCGACCACCACTCGTCGTAGATACGGCCTGCTTCGATAATCTCCGGAGCGATCAGCGAAACAGAGAGTTCCGCATTGTGGCGCGCAGTCAGGCCAAGACCGGAGGACGTGAGATTCGCCGAACCGGCCAGGCCAAAGTCGTCTGCGAGGTATACCTTTGCATGAAGTCTCGGGTGGGTGCGAACGCTGACGTCTGCTCGGAGCAATGATCTCAGTCCTGCTGCAGACAAGTAACCGCCTGCTAGGGCCACTGGGTCTAACTTGGTAAGCAATCTCCAGGTCGCCTCATGGCCGCGTGCGATCATGCTGATCTTGTGCGCCACGTCGACAGTCAGGTACGGGCTGGACAAGGACACTCCGCTGCGAGCCGACCGGAGTGCCTCGAACAGAGACGATCCAGCCCGAACCTGAGTCCGGTCCACGTTGGGAACCATTTCGTCACCATAGCTAGAAAACGCAGTGCGTCAGCCTGGTTTGGTCCGTTTGGCTCGCGCGGCTGCACGGACAGAACCTACTTCCCGTAAGAGTATTTCCGACTCCCTGCAGTAAGCGTGAGAGGGTCTGTGGCTTCTTTCTCGCGAGTGACGACACTAGCGTTCGAGCAAAGCGCCCAAACGCTCCTCGCTGATCACATGGATTCGTTCGCCGCGACGTTTGCGTTCGCGGACCTCGAACAGCTTGCTTCCCTCGCCGACCCCTACCGTATTCGCCATACTGCCGGCCCGGACGAGGACTGTCGTCCTGTCTGTGACCGTGGATTGGACGGTTCCGCCGGCGCGACTGATCATCTGCGCCAACTTGCGTTGCGACCCCATTGCGAACCGGCCTGTGAGCGTTACATGATGTCCCCGTATCGATTTCGGCCCGGACTTGTCTCTCATGTCGACATCTCGTAGCTGCCGAAGCGCCTGAGATGCTTGCAACCCGCTCACGTATCGAAGGCCGTGATGTGCGGTGGCGTGCCACATCCAACATTTCAGATCGTCGGGGATGTCCAAGTAGCGGATGCCGCCCACGTGACTGCTGTCGAAATCGTTGCCCGTCAGCAAGGTACCGGCTAGCAACCCGACCTGGTAGATGTCCACCCACGTTGCCCAGTTCTGTCGTTCGTCCATGTTGTTAGGGGAGTAGGCAGGGGTGTAGGCGTCGATGGCTGAGCGTCTGGGGGTCAGCGAATGTTTGGAAATACCGAAGTCGCCCAGAACGAGATGCCCATCTCGGATGAAGACGTTCGCGGGCTTGATGTCACGGTGGGTCACGCCACTTGCGTGCATGAGTGCGAGCACTTTCAGCAGGCGGCTGATCTCGCGACGGACTCGACCTGGAGTCCAACCGTGCCAGTCCCGGTCGTCTGCCAGATCGGCGACGGTCCCTTCGGGCATGTACTCCGTCACAAGGACATAGCGAGTGCGCCGGCCCGCCCCGGTGCCGAACGCAAACGAATCGAGAAGCTCGACCACCTCCGAGTATCCGGACAGCAGGTTGCCGAAGTGTGCCTCGCAATGCCAGTCGTCAGCGGACGCACAAATTTTGACGCAGACGGTGGTGGCTTTGCGTTGTCCGCGGCCCGACATTGCCGTCGCGCGGTACACAGAGCCGTAACCTCCACCGGCGATGTACGCCTGAATACAGTACTTCCGGCCATCGTCGTTGGTGATCGTCTGACCTGGGCGGAGCCGGGGTGAAGTCGACGCCATCGTTCAACGATAGGCGTCGCCGGCAGACGTGAGACCGAGAATCGAGAACCTTCGCATTGGTACCCAAGCCATGAAAGTCGCTTGTCACACCCCCGGCGGCAACTCCCCGAACCTGAACACGCGGTCGAAGACCTGTACGAAAGTCGATGAGACCGGGCCACCCGTCGGATTGGCATTGGCGTCCGCGGCACGTGGCCAGCGGTAGGTCACGGTGACGCTCACCGGAGTGAATCCGCTGACCCGGGTGTGTCCGGTCGGGCGGTTGGTGACACCAAGGTACTTTCCGGGCCGGAAGAGCAGCACCACGGCCGGCGACGAGACGGTGCCGCCCGCGACGTCGAACGTCGCCCACATCAGGGACGGGCAGTTAGGCGCGCGATCCAGCGATCGCGCCATCGGTGCGCGACGCGCTACCCATCGCAGTCCGGGCTGCCCGAAAGGGGGACCGACCGCGCGGAGGCCGAGCTTGACCTCCGACGAATTCAGATCGAGGCATAATCCTTGCCCCGCTGTTCCGGCCACCGGTTGGCTCCGTTGCGGAGCAGCTGATGCTGCGGGCGCGGCCAGGGTGATGGTCAGTAGCGCAACCGCGACCACGATCAGTTGATGGACGGCACGTAGGCGTGAGCCGGACATGGTTGTCTCCCCTGGGAGCGTCGGACGGTGGATGCAGTTGCGAAGCTACGCCGGTGAGGCGCCGCGGTTGCTGGATTCGGCCGAGGCGGTCAAATAACTGCGATCGAAGACGAGCCGGCGTCCCACACGAGTCCGCGACCCCGTGCCGCCGGTAGTAGTTCGAGCACCTTCTGCTGTACCTCAGCGACCGGATGGCCGAGCAGGACACCGTAAGCGACAGCCACGCTGGGTGTTCGCTGGTGTCCGGCCACGCAGTGCAACAGCACGGTTCTGCCCTGGGCGCGCAGACCACGAACCGCGTCTGCGGTGTCGGCGATCACGAACTCCAGGTTCGGGTTGTCGGCTGGATCGTCGGAGTCGATCAACCGTGATTCGACGATGTCGGCAGCGCCCGCGAAGCAAGTCTGACGTCGACCGACCCGGCACATCGACACCACTGCGTCAGCCCCATGGTCGACTGTGGCGTGCGTCCCCAACAACACGCCGTCGTCGTACGGATGCGCCACCACCTCGGTGGCGACATGCTCCCGATAGCGGACGTCTTCGACGGTCGGCCATCCCTTCGGATCTGCGCGCCCGTCGCGCGCGGCCAAGGTGCCGAGGCTCACCAGGTCCCGCGCATCGCTCGGCCGGTCCTCCGGTGAGCAACCCTGCCGAGGCCAACCGTGTACCGCGCGCCTCCAGGACCAGGGCACCGCGCTTGCGCCCCAACGGGCACCGAGTAGACCGCCCGCGATTGCTGCGACGGTGTCCGTGTCGTTCCCGATGCGGATGGCGGTATCGAGCGCGTGCTGCAGGTGGCGGCACGGAACGTCGTCCGGGATCGGCGTCTGCATGATCGCGGCGACGGCGGCCTGGAGCGCGGTCACTGTGAAACCGTTGGGAGTGAACGTTTTCGGATCTGCGGTCGTCGCCTCGTCGAGCCATTGCGACCACCGCGACCTGCGGTCGGAGGGCAACAGGTCGAGGCCGGTGGACACATCGACCCGCCCGGTGAGCACGGCTGTGCGGATGGCTTCGGACCACAGCACACACGAGTCGCCGGCCAGCGGGTCGGCGTGGGTCAGCTCCGCTACGGCGCGGGTGGCGATCGCCAGTCGGTCCCGGTCGTGGAGGTGCGCCAGCGCGACCGGTGCGGTTCGCATGAGCGCTCCGTTGCCTGCCGACCGCGGATGTGTCTGCGCAAATCGCGCTGCCTCTTCCCGCATGAGGGACCCGACGCGCTCATGGTTGGAAGCTGACCCGCGTCGAACGGCGCTCAGCACCGCGCGGGTCTGTACTCCGACATCTGGTGGGTTGCCGTCGAACCAACTCAGAAAGTTCGTCGCGATGGCGTCGATCGCGTCCTCAGAGGTGAGATCGGCGCCCTTGGCAGCAACGAGTGCGATCGCCATGGCCATCGACGTGTCGTCGCTCCACTCGCCGGGTGCGAAGTCGCCCAGTCCGCCGCCGAGCATCATCGGTCTCTCGTCAGAACCCAGACTTCTGCTTTCGAACTCGTACGGAACGCCGAGCGCGTCCCCGGCGGCTGTACCGAGGAGAACCCCTGCGGCTCGGTCGAGTTGGGCGATGGTGAGTCGACTCACGTGAGGTCCTTTCAGTCGGATGGGTGGGAACAAGCGGACATCCTCAATGGCGTCGGCCACGCTTGCGGTTCGTCCGGTGGTACGAGGCGCGCATCGCCTTGGATGCATACACGCTGTCCAGGGCGCCTGCGCTGATTCCGAAGCGGTCAAGCATCGCGATCTCGTCGGCGATGGCCGCACGGTCCTCGGGACGAGCCTCCTGCATGGCGTACTCGAGCTTCTGACGCGATCGTGCGAGGCGCCGCGTACCGCCGTCGATGTCGCCGGCCTCGTACGCTCGGGAGGCCTCCAGCTTGTCCTGCTGACCTTCTTGGTAGAGACGCTCGGAGTACACCTTCGGGTCAGGGACACGGCCTGCAGCCTCGTCGCCAGGGACGACGTTCGCGACGACGGGCAGCGACACCGTATGTTCCACGAGGGACGCGGTCTCGACGTAGCGCAGCTGCAACGTTGCCAGTTCGGTCAGGCCAAGGGCGGCAATAGAACCGACCTTCATGCGCAGCAGCAGTTTTCGTTCCTCGAGTGCGTAGAGATCACCCAGCTCGATCATCACCTCACCATCGCCGATCTGGTGTGCGGGAAGATCATTGAACAACGCGAGCTCTTGGACGCGCTGGTCGTATCGAACGGTCAAGGTGGCCGCTTGCGCCGACTTCGAGAGCAGGCCGTCGACCTCACCCGCGATGGCAGCACCGGCGGCATCCGGATTATCGGCGAACACATGATTTCCGTTGCCGGCGCGCGAGATCGCCGACAACAACGTTTCGTCGTACCCGCGGCCGTAGCCCATGGTGGAGGTGACGATCCCTTTGGATCCTGCTTTCGCCGTGATGCCCGCGAACTCGTCGACGTCGCGGATCCCGCTGTTGATGTGACCGTCGCTGATCACCAGGACGGTCCCGCCGCGGATGCCGGCAGACTCGCCGGCGCGCCGTATCTCCTGCAGGCCGCGTAGATAACCCGACGACAAGTCGGTGCAACCGCCGGTTTCGATGGCCCTGATCGCGTCGGCGGCGCGCTGCTTGTCCATCAACGTCGAAGCAGGCAGCGCCACCTGGGCCGTGTCGTCGAACGTGACGACGCCGAACACGTCAAGCGGGTCGAGTTGGGCGACCACCCCGGCCAGCGCCTTCTTGGCGCCGTCGAGCGGCGCGCCGGACATGGAGCCGCTGCGGTCGAGAACGACCTGCAGGGCCGTCGGGGGCCGGTTCGCAGTCGGCGCCTCCGGTGCTACTAGCTCCACGAGAACCGTCAGCTCATCGGCGGATTCCAGGGCGACGACGTCGACATCGAGTGCGGCAGAGAGCTTCATGATGCTCCTTCGGTGGTGAGGTGGGCGCGTGTGCCCTGGAGAGGTGAGGCCCGTGCTGCGGACGGCGGGGAAATGGGCCTTGAGACACCCTTTACGCAGTAATGCGATTAGTAGTTTGCGCAAATTATCGCATAGTGTCAAGCGGTGGCTTCGAGATCGTCCGAACAGTTGTCTGACTATCCGCGCCCCAACGTCGCCGTCGACATCGCCGTGCTGACCGTCGCTGCAGGTGCTGTGCACGTTGTCGTACAGCGGCATCCCGACTCGGGGCGCGTGGCTTTGCCAGGTCGGTTCGTGAGGGAGCGACGTTCGGTCACTGACACCGTGCGTGAGGTACTCGAGCTGAAGCTGGGGCTCTCGCCCGATCACGTTCATCCGCATCTTCTGGCGGTGTTCAGTGATCCTGATCGAGATCCACGGGGCTGGACGATCTCGATCGCGCATGTGGTCGCGTTGCGAGCCGACGACCTGGGTGGGGTGACCGGAGAACTCGTCGAGGTGACGCCGGACGGGGCTCTGGCTTCAGGGGAGCGGCTGCTGTACGACCACGACGCCATACTGGCAGCAGCCACCGACAATCTGCGCGAGCGCTACGAGGACAAGCCCGACCCGGACAATCTGCTGCGGGAGCCGTACACCCTGTCAGAACTGCGAGAGCTTCACGAGGCGATCCTGGGGCGACGCTTGATGCGGGATTCGTTCAACCGGCGGGTCCAGCCTCTGCTGGCGCCGCAGACCGACGGCGACGGAAACCCGGTCACACGTGTCGCCGGCGGCCGTCCGGCGCGGCTGTTCGCGAAGGAGGCGCCGCCGACGGCAACCTTCGGATGGCGGTTGCCGAGTGCGGATCCGCCGGCTTTCTGATGCGAAAGAGTCTTCAAATCGCTGGTCCCTACCTGCGAGTCCTGCGCCCTGGTCCTCAGTGGGGGCAGGATGAGTAACAGTCGAGGTGTCGACGTAGATGAACCGCCTGGTGGAAGGGGAACGCGGTGGTGACAGTACTTCCTGCGACTCCGCGATTCGCGGCGTCGAGTGAAGAGACTGTGTTCAAGGCGATCGTCGGACAGTTGCTTGAGGACGACCTGCTGATCGTCGGACAGCGCGTCACCGACCACGCGAAGGATCACGAGATCGATTTCCTCGTTGCCATCGCCGGCGCCGGAATCGTCTGCGTCGAAGTGAAAGGCGGTGAAGTGTGGCACGACGGAACATCGTGGTGGCAGGAGCGGGCAGGGCAGTCTGCCAAACGTATCGACCCCGTCGGGCAGGCCCGCGGCGGCTGCTACGCACTGCGAGAGTTCGTCGAATCGGATCCGAGATGGACTCAGGGGCGGGTGAGATGGGATCACATGGTCGTGTTCCCGCACTCGGAAGTCGGGCCCGCGTTCGCGCTGGCGGACTGTCCGCGGTGGAAGATCGTCGACCGCAATCAGATTGAGCAGATATCGCCGCTGATTCGAGAGGTTCTGCTGCAGAAAGTCGGGAGCCTTCCGGTCCTCGACGGTCCCGGGATCGAGCAGCTCGCCACGGTGCTGAGCGGGCGTGGCCTGCCGCAGCGCGACGTTGTGGCCCGCGCGCTGGAGAACGAAGAGGTGGCCGACGCTCTGACCTCTCAGCAGGCTGTCATCCTACGGGCCGCCCATCAACTCCGTCGCGTCGAGATCCGGGGTGGCGCCGGAAGCGGCAAGACGTTCCTCGCCATCGAACAAGCTCGGCGTCTGGCGCGTGACGGACAACGTGTTGCGCTGGTTTGCTATTCACACGGACTCGCTTCGTATCTCGAGCGGCTCACCGCAACCTGGAGTCGCAAGGAACGACCCGCCTATGTGGGCGAGTTCCATGAACTGGGAATCACGTGGGGAGCCGCAAGCGGACCCGACGAGCAGGAGCGCACCAAGGCCGCGTCGGACTTCTGGGAGTACACGCTGCCGCAGCAGATGTACGAACTGGCCCAGGCGCTTTCGCCGGGCAGGCGATTCGACGCGATCGTGGTCGACGAAGCGCAGGACTTCGCCGACGAATGGTGGAAGCCGATGCTCGCCTGCCTGCGTGACGAGGACACCAGCGGGATCTTCGTGTTCAGCGACGAGGCCCAGCGTGTGTTCGCTCGGCAGGGGTCGCCGCCCGTCGACCTGGTGCCACTCGTCCTCGACCACAATCTGCGCAACACCAAACAGATCGCAGAGGCGTTCAAACCGCTCGTCGGACAACGGATGAGGCTCAACGGTGGCGACGGGCCGTCGGTCCGGTTCATCGCCTGCACGGCTGAGGAAGCACTCGGTGTGGCCGACGATCAGATCGACCCGCTGCTCGAGGACGGATGGCGCCCGGAAGACATCGCGCTGCTGACGACCGGCAGCCGACACGAGGAACAGAAGGCGCGCCAGTCGCAGGGAAACCGGGAGTACTGGTCGTCGTTCTGGGATGCCGAACAGGTCTTCTACGGTCACGTGCTGGGTTTCAAAGGTCTGGAACGGCGCGTCATCGTGCTTGCGCTCAACGAGGAGAAGTCGTGGGAGCGGTCACGCGAGCGGCTCTACGTCGGGCTGTCTCGGGCGCGTGATCAGTTGATCGTTTGCGGAGACCCGCAATTCGTTTTGGAGGTCGGCGGTCCCGAGGTGGCCCGGCGTCTCGTTCCATCAGGGGACGGAACGCGTAGATCTCGCTGATGTGTTGCCGCGCGCGAGCCGGACGGACGCCGAGACTTCACCTGCGCTTCACCAGCCATTGGAAGTGCTACGCCACGCTGGCGCCCATGGCCCGACCTCATCGAGCAGACCGTCCCACGTCCAGGCGCACGATTCTGCGGACTGCCGCTACGGGGGCGCTCCTCGTCCCGGTCGGGTCCGCGCTGGCAGCCTGCGGGTCGTCGAATCCTGGTTCGGCGACGCCCGAGTCTGGTCAGAAACCGGCCGGTCCTCACCCACGGGGTGGCCACCGGCGAGGTGACCAGCGGAGGGGCGCTGGTGTGGGCGCGGTCGGACCGGCCGGCGACCATGATCGTCGAGACCGCATCGAGCGAGTCCTTCGGCGCTGCACGGAAATTCCGCGGACCGCAGGTGACGCCCGCCGGCGACGGGACCGGCCGACTGCGGGTGGCCGGCCTGGAGCCCGGCCAGACCGTGCACTATCGCGTCACCTTCGAAGGTGAGGACGGCGCGCTCTCCGAACCGGCGACCGGAATCTTCACGACAGCTCCGGTACGAGACGGCGACATCAGGTTCCAGTGGTCCGGCGACGTGGTCGGGCAGGGGTGGGGCATCAACCCCGATATGGGCGGGATGACCATCTTCGCCACCATGGCCGACCGTGATCCGCAGTTCTTCATCCACTCCGGTGACGCCATCTACGCCGACAACCCGGTCGAGGCGACTCAGGAACAGAACGACGGCAAGACCTATCGGAACATCACCAGTCCGGCGAAGGCGCAGGTGGCGCAGACCGTCGATCAGTTTCGTGGAAACTACGCGTACAACCTGACCGACGACCACTTCCGACGCTTCGTCGGATCAGTCCCGCAACTGGTGCAGTGGGACGACCACGAGGTCGTCAACAACTGGTTCCCCGGGGAGAGTCTCGAGGGGCAGGGCCGCGAGGGATACACCGAGATGAGCGTCGACGTGTTGGCGCGCAACGGACGTCAGGCCTGGCAGGAATGGCAACCCGTCGAGATCGGTGCCTCGGATCGTCTGTACCGCAGGGTGTCATACGGTCCACTGCTCGACGTCTTCATCCTCGACATGCGCAGCCACAAGGACCCGAACCCCGATGCGTGGTCGGGGGACAACGTCGACGGCTTGCTCGGTCCGGAACAGACCCAGTGGCTCATCGACGGACTGCGGGGTTCGACGGCGACCTGGAAGATCGTCGCCAATGACCTGCCGCTGAGCATCGTCGTGGCGGACAAGAACACGACACCGCCGGACGGTCCGAAGGCAATGGAAGCGGTGGCCCAGGGTGATGCCGGCGATCCGCTTGGTCGTGAGATCGCGTTCTCCCGCATCCTGTCTCAGACGAAGAACGTCCGGAACGTGGTGTTCCTGACCGCCGATGTCCACTACACCGCCGCGATCTCCTACGAGCCTGACCGCGCCGGCTTCAAGGATTTTGCGCCGTTCTGGGAGTTCGTCGCCGGACCGTTGCACGCCGGTGCGTTCCCGGAGAGCCCGTTGGACAGCACATTCGGTGCCGAGTACCAATTCGTCCATGCACCTACCGGGTCGAATGTGTCACCGGCGGAGGGGTTTCAACACTTCGGCGAGGTGACGATCGACGGCAGGACCAAAGTGTTGAGCGTGGATCTGGTCGACGCGTCGGGCAAGACCCTGTACCGAAAGGACCTCGAGCCGGCGTCGTGACGACCCGTTGACAGAGTGCGGGATTCGTCCCGGAATCCGGTACCTTTCCCGCACTTTGCGGAAGCGCTCACTCGCTCAGCGGCCGCAGGAACTCTCCGGTCACCTCGACAGCGGGTGCGGACGACCCGCCTCCGACGACGAGCGTCGCGAACGCGAGGTCCCCGACGATGCCGGCGAACCAGCCGTGCGGGTTCTTGTTGTCGCCGTACTCCGCCGTGCCGGTCTTTCCGCCGAGACCGGGGATGTCGCGGAGTGCGGTGGCCGTGCCGCGAGTGACCGTGTCGCGCATCATGCTTCGGAGTGCACGAGTGACGTCGCCCGGGATCTGTTGCGGTTCCACGTCTCCCGTCGTGTCCCTTCCGCGAACCAGGCCGGGGGTCACGGTCTCACCGCGCGCGAGGCTCGCCTCGGCCAGGGCGAGACCGAAGGGGCTGACGGTCACCGTACCCTGACCGATGCCGTTCTCGACCCGCAACGCTGGTGAATCGGCGCGGGGCACCGACCCGGTGACGGTCGTCAGGCCCGGAACGGTGTAGTCCGCGCCGATGCCGAACCGTCGTGCCATGGCGGTGAGCGCGTCGTCGGGCAGCCTGTTCGCGAGGGCGCCCATCGTCGTGTTGCACGAGCGCGCGAAAGCTGTTGAAAGTGCCACGGTCCCGAGGTCGAAGTCGTCCTCGTTCGGGATCGTCCGACCTTCGATCGTGGTGCGGCCAGGACAGCGGACCTGTGACGTCGGTTGCACGGCTCCGGCGTCCAGTGCGGCTGCGGTCGTGATGGTCTTGAACGTCGAACCCGGAGGGTAGAGCCCGGACAGCGAGACCGATCCCGACCTGTCGGCGGCATCGTTCTGCGCGACGGCGACGATGCCTCCGGTCGACGGTTCGATGGCCACGACCATGGCAGGGCGTCGTTCGCCGTCGACGGCGAGTTGTGCTCGGGTCTGGACATCGCGATCGAGGGTCGTGTGTACCGGTGGCGTGACACCGGGTTGCGCTGAGTCGACGAGATGAGTGGGTGTGCCGTCGGCGCCGACGATCTGGACGGACCACCCCGCCGTGGCGTCGATGTGCTCGCGCCAGATCTCCTCGAGTCCCGACATCGCCGGCGAATGCAGTGCTCTGGTGGCGCTGAGCAGCGCGCCTTGCTCGCTGAGCGCGACACCCGGAATCGACTCCACCGAGCGCCGGACGCGCCGGAGATCGGACTCGCGGAGCCGGATCACCGTGTGCTGCGGCGCATTGTTGCCTGCGAAGGCCGCGCGGATACCGGCGGCGGTCATACCGGGTTCGACGGGTCGGAGGGCGCGGGCGAGCATCTCCGCCGAATCGAGTTGCGTGCGTTGCAACGCGACCAGGGTGACGGCCTGCCAGGTCATGAGCGGCCGATCGTTGGTGTCGAGGACCGGCGTCCGGTAGGCGCGATCGTCGCTGTACGAGAACGATTCCCCGGCACGGAGTTGCCGGTGCAGGACGGAGGGCTGCCACCTTATCTTCCAGTGGGAATCCGACTCGGCGAGAACGACAGAGGTCTGATACTCGACGCTCCGATCGCGGATCTGCCAGCGATGGTCGAGTGTGCCGCTGACCTCCTTGTCGTCGACCAGGTCGGCCGCGACCGAGAGCTTGGGCGTGCGGCCCATGCCATCGAACATGGCGGTGATCGCCGCGCCTGCCGCGGTCGGATCGTCGGTGAGCGCCGCGGCTCTGGTGGCATCGCCCTCCTGCAGCGCGGCCGCGAACGACCGTAGCGCGTCCTCAGGTGATTCTGAGGACAGGAAGCAACCCGACATCGTGCCCACGATCGCCATACATGCACTCACCAGTGCCCACCATCGACGCATGACCCGAGCCAACCCATCGGGACGCCGTGATGCCAAGTTTCGGCACGCGATCGGCCGATAGCGGTTCGCTATCGTCGCTGTTCCTGGTCCGGTTTCCGGTCAGTCGTCCGGTCTTCGGAGTTCGGTGACGATCACGCGGGCCACCTCTCCGATGGCGCGGTCGACCTCGGGTAGTGCCATCTCAGATCTCGCGCTCATCGTGAACACCGCGACCGCGATCGGCACTTCGCCGGGGAACTCGATGACGCCGATCTCGTTGCGAACGGCGACGAGCGTGCCCGTCTTACCCGCGACGCTCACCCGGCGGAACGGAAAGCCCGAAGCGAGGCGCGAGGTGAAGACCTGTTTCCTCATCGTCTGGCGAATGAACTCGCACGACGTCGCGGACGCTGCGCGATCGGTCCATATCGCGTCCAGCAGCGTCGTGCAGTCGCGCGGTGTCGCGGCACTGGAGTAGGCGGCGTCGTAGGCGCTGACCGAGGCGTCGAAGTCGGGATCGGCCAGGGCGGCGAACGCTTCGGCGACGGTGCTCGTGCCGGTCTCCCGCTGCAGACGTGCGTGCGATTCGGCGACACCACCGACGATGCGGGTGTGCGTGAGGCCGAGGTCGACCAGGTCGTCGTGGATCTGCGGCAGTCCGATGTGGGCGAGTATGACGTCGGCGGCGACGTTGTCCGAGACGGTCATCATCGAGGTGGCGAGGTCGCGCCAGGAAATGGTGACCGGGTCCGAGAACAGTGCGAGCCCGGTCGGGCCCTGAGCCCACCGAGTGGGATCGACCGAGATCGACGCCGTGAGATCGATGTCGCCGCGATCTGCCATGCGGCACAGGGAGACCAACACCGCGAGTTTGTAGACCGACGCGAGGACGACCGGGGTGTCGGCGTCGTGGCAGTACTCGACCGGCGTCGGCCCGATCGTCCGTACATGCACGCATCCCGAACAGCCGGCGTCGGCGAAGGTCTCGTGGACAGCGCGGTCGAGCTCGGTGCGGACCGACTCGGGCAGGGGCGCCGACGAGCTCACGTCGCCTTGCCGATCCGGTAGAGGGCGGCGGTGACGACCTCCGCCACCTCGCTGAGGCCGGGTTCGCGGTAGACGACGCGAAGGCGCAGCGCGGTGGCGTCCGGTCCGACGGTGAGACAGCGGACGGCATCGACCGCGGCGAGGACACCGCGATCGACGGTCAGCGCGAAGGCGTGCCCGGCAGCTACTGCGGCCAGTACCTGGTCGGCGGACGTCACCGGATTCAGCTGGGGGTCGAGGCCGGACTCTCGGAGCCGGTCGATCAGCTGGTCGTGCGCAGGCGGGTTGAACGACCGTGGTGTGTGGCAGAAGTGCAACCCCGCGAGTTGACGCAGGCGCGGCCGGTCGGCATCTGCTGTCGGATGCGAAGCGGGCACCACGATCGAACGCTTGAGGACGACGACCGGTCCGGTGGCCAACGACCCGGTGACGCAGGGCGCTTCGACGACCGCAAGGTCGAGTGACCCGGCCGACACCTGTTCGACAAGATTCACCGTCGAGGAGCTGACCGTGTCCTGTCCGGACGCGACCCCAGCGATGCGGCGTGCCAGCGTGGCCGTGATCGTCGGGCCGACCAGTGATGGGGTACCCCAACGCAATACCTCGGTACGCTCGTGGAGCCGACGGGCCTCGCCGACGAATCTCGAGGCGTCGTCGACGAGTAGACGTGCGCGCGGAAGCAGTTCGCTTCCGGCATCGGTGAGTTCGGCGCCGCGAGTGGTGCGTCGGATGAGCTGGAGTCCCAGCTGCTTCTCCAGGCGACGCAGACCCTGCGACACCGGCGGTTGTGTCATCTCCAAGCGCGCAGCGGCCTCGCCGAAGTGGCCCTCCTCGGCCACGGCGACGAAGAACCGTAGGTGCCTGATCAGATCCACGGGTTCCAGGATGGCATGGTCGACCCCGGGAACGGTTCAGCTGAGAAGTGGGCGAGTGTCACTCGTGGAACTCGCCTTTGGGTAACCGAGGGCGCGCAGTTGGCGGCCATTGTGTCGTAGTCGCGATTGTCCAAGTGGCCGGAGGAGTTGAGAAGTCCATCCATCTGCCGTGACCGAGGTACAGCGAGAACGCCTCTTCATCGGGAAAGTTGCCCATACGCAGGTAGAGCGTATGTCGCTCGGCGTCACCCCTGTACCAGCTGGCATCATTCGGATCGGCGACGAAGTGGATGACGGTGTTCATGGCCGACTCCAGGTTGGACACAACGGAGTGCCGGGTCACCATGTCGCTCTCAATCCTCGAGGTGGGCTGACACCACGATGTCCTGCACATGCGCCTGCACCGTCGGGTTGGCGGACGCGGTGGTGGCAGAACTCTGCAGCAGATACACCACGTTCGCTCGTTGATACAGGACGTTCTTGTTCACCAGATACCGCGACCGTCCCTCCGGGCCGACCCAGTGCCCGGCATGGATGGTTCCGCCTTCGGTGCGATCGCTGATCGGGTATCGGTCCGCCCGTTCCTCGATCCACCCGGGGAGGCTACGAGACTCCACGAAGGCGTGATCGAGCAGGTCATTCACGTCGACCGAAGAATCGACGATGAATCTCGTCAGGGCGATGGAGATCGTGTCACGACCGTCACGGTCCGCGTGAGCGGTGGCGACGTAGCGGTCGAGGAGGCCGCACCGTGCCGCTGCTGGGTCGCGTTGATACGCCGCGTGATCAACGTCCACCCGAACGATTCCGGCAACCGATCGGTGATCGGTCACTTTTGCCTGAGACACCGCCATTAGGCGTAGACGCTCACCGAGGGGGTCGAGATCAGACATTGGCGGCGCTCCTATTTTGATGGATCGCTCACAATATCCGTTGCCGCTCGGTCTTTTGCTGAGCGTTGACGGAGACGGGACATCGGCTAGAGAAGACCCGCAGGTCGGACGATGCGTTTGGACGACGTAGCGCGACCATAGTGCCTGACGCGGGGGCAGTATGCGTCGCATACCGGACCCAAATGCCCCAACTCGATATGTGACCGTGCACGATCCTGCACAACTCCGCAGTGGTCGACGTTGCGTTGACGGATCCGTTCCTGATCATCTGTCAGCGCAAGAACACCGCCGCCGAGTCGGCGAGGTCGAGCAGCGGTTGCGGAAAGATGCCGAGGGCCACGGTCGCGAGGGTGCACAGGGCGATACCGGTCGTCGTCAGCACACTGGGTTTGACCACGTGCGGGGCGCCGGAGGCGGGGACGTCGTCGAAGAACATGGCGACGATGATGCGGACGTAGACATAGGCGGCGATGGCGCTGCTGATGACGCCGATGACCACGAGGACGCCGCCGCCGGAACCGGCCGCGGCGGCGAAGACGTCGAATTTGGCGATGAAGCCACTGGTCAGCGGAATGCCCGCGAAGGAGAGCAGGTACACCGAGAACATGGCGCCCACCAGCGGGTAACGGCGCCCCAACCCCGACCACTGGGTGAGGTCGGTGGCCTCGCGGCCGGACAGGTGTGGGTTTCGCGGCAGCGGTGCCGTGCCGTGGATGGCGACTGCGCGGGCAGAGGGACCGGCGTCGGTGTCGGGCTCACGGATGACGGCGACGGTGGCGAAGGCGCCGAGAGTGGTGAACGCGTAGGCGGCGAGGTAGAACAGCGTGGCGCCGAGTCCGGCTTCGTCGAAGGCGATCAGGCCGAGCAGGATGAACCCGGCGTGCGCGATGGACGAGTACGCGAGCATCCGCTTGACGTCGTTCTGGGTCACCGCCATGACCGAGGCGATGACCATCGACGCGATGGCCACCGCCCACAACGCGGGTTCCCACTGCTCCCTCAGGCCCGGGAAGCCGACGTAGAAGACCCGGAGCAGCGCGCCGAAAGCGGCGACCTTGGTGGCGGCGGCCATGAATGCGGTGACCGGCGTCGGAGCGCCCTGATAGACATCCGGAATCCACGAATGGAACGGCACCGCACCCACTTTGAACAGCAGGCCGACGGCGAGCAGCGCCAGCCCGATGAGTGCCAGTGTCGTGTCACCGCCGCTGTCGGCGGTCGCCGAGATCGACGCACCGATCGTCGAGAGGTTCAGCGAACCCGTGGCGCCGTAGACGAAGGCCGCTCCGAACAGGAAGAACGCGGACGAGAACGCGCCCAGCAGAAAGTACTTCAGGGAGGCTTCCTGCGAGATGAGGCGCCGACGCCGGGCCAGTCCGCACAGCAGATACAGCGGGAGCGAGAACACCTCCAGCGCGATGAACATCGTGAGCAGGTCCCCACACGCCGGGAACAGCATCATCCCGCCCACCGCGAGCAGGGCCAGGGGAAAGACCTCGGTCGTCACCGCTCCGGCGCGGGTGGCCTCGAACTCGGCATCGGTGTTGGGTACCGAGGCGCCCGAGGGGGTGAACATGTCGGCGTCCACACCGCCCCCGGCCGGGCCGCCACGCGTGATCGCGTCGTCCCCGCCGCCGACCCCGGCGAGCCTTCGCATCGTCACCGGTGCGACCACTCGCTCGAGTCGGCGCTCGGCCATGAACCCGACGGCGATGACGGCGATGATCAGCAGCAGCCCTTGTAGATACAGTGCCGGTCGGTCGATCACGACCGCACCCGACATCGCGAACTCGCCGTTCGCGCCATCGTGTGTCTGCGCGACCGCCACCGCGATCAGGGCACCCAATCCGACGACCAACCCGCCGAGTGCGAGCGAGAGTTGCAGGGCATACCGCAGTCTGCGCGGCGCGAAGGCCTCGACCAGGACCCCGACGACCCCCACGCCGAAGACGATGAGCATCGGTGCGAGAGATGCGTATTCGACGCTGGGGGTGTCGATGGCGGCCAGCGTCATCGGACCGTCGACGAGGGTGGTCGATGTCATCAGTTGCCCTCCGGATCAGACTCGGCGACGGCTGGTTCGGGCGCCTCGACGCCGACAGTGGTGAGCGTTGCCTGGACCGCCGGATCGATCAGGTCGATCATCGGCTTCGGATACACCCCCAGCGCGATGAGCAGGGCGAGCAGCGGAGCGACGACCACGAGTTCGCGACCCGCCAGGTCCCGCATCGACGACAAGCGGTCGCCGGCCGGTTTCGTCGGTCCGCCCATCATCCGCTGATAAGTCCACAGGATGTAGATCGCCGACAGGACGAGCGCCGAGCAGGCGATCACCGCCGCCACCGGGTAGCGGGTGAAGGTGCCGATGAGAACCAGGAACTCGCTGATGAACGGGGCCAGCCCCGGGAGCGAGAGGGTGGCGAGCCCGGCGACGAGAAAGGTGCCGGCGAGGACGGGCGCGACCTTCTGCACGCCGCCGTAGTCGGCGATCAGGGTGCTCCCACGACGTGATACGAGGAAGCCGGCGATGAGGAACAGTGCGGCGGTGGAGATCCCGTGGTTGACCATGTAGAGCGTCGACCCGGTCTGGCCCTGGTCGGTCATCGCGAAGATGCCGAGGATGATGAAGCCGAAGTGCGAGATGGAGGTGTAGGCGATGAGCCGCATCACGTCGGTCTGGCCGATTGCCAGGACCGCGCCGTAGACGATGCTGACGACCGCGAGTCCGCAGACGAGCGGCGCGAAGTACTGGGATGCGTCCGGGAACAGCTGCATGCAGAATCGCAGCATCGCGAAGGTCCCGACCTTGTCGATCACGGCCATCATCAGCACCGCCGAGGCGGGCGTGGCGGCGACGGCGGCGTCGGGCAACCACGAATGCAACGGCCACAGCGGTGCTTTCACCGCGAAGGCGAACAGGAAGCCGAGGAACAGGAGTTTGGCCAACCCGGTCGAGTCGTCGATCTGTCCGCTCGCGACAGCTGCGGCGATGTCCGGCAGCGCGAACGTCCCGCCACCGTCTGGGCCCACCCCGTCCTGGGCGGTCACCACGTACAGTCCGATGACCGCGGCCAACAGAAGGAGTCCGCCGAAGAGGTTGTACAACAGGAACTTCACCGCGGCTGCCGATCGGTTGGGTCCGGTGCCGAACCCGCCGATCAGGAAGTACATCGGGATGAGCATCGCCTCGAAGAAGATGTAGAACAGCAGCACGTCGAGCGCGACGAAGCTCATCAGCACCATCGCCTCGGTGGCGAGGAACAGCGCCAGGTAGATGTGCGGGCCCTTCTGCGCGCGGCCACCCGAATTGTCCAGCGAGCCCGCCGACTCGGCATCGCGCCAGCCGGCCACGAGCAGCAGGGGCAGGAGCGCCGCGGTCAGCAGCACCAGGACGAGTCCGATGCCGTCGAGCCCCAGCGCATACCGCGTACCCAGCGCCGGTATCCAGCTGACGTCTTCGACGAACTGGTAGCGCTCCCCACCGGGATCGAAACCGGCCGCGAGACCGACCGAGAGGACGAGGACAGCCACGGACACCACGAGCGCGAACCATCTCGCCGCGGTCGCCCGGTGCGCCGGGACCGCGAGGACAAGGGCCGCGCCGCCGGCGGGCGCAACCCAGAGGATGGTCAACCAGGGGATGCTCACAGGACGTTCACCGCCATCACCAGGGCCACGATCACGGTGGTACCCGCGAACATCGACAAGGCATACGACCGGACATAACCGTTCTGCCACCCGCGTATTCGACGCGACGCGCCGGTCACCGCATCACCGACACCACTGGTGAGCGCGTCGACGCCGTCGGACTCGACCGCGACGAGGCCGGCGGTGACCCGCTGACCCGGCCGCATCAGCAGCTCCTCGTTGACGGCGTCGCCGTACAGATCGCGGCGAGCGGCGACGGTGAGCACCGATACGTCCTCGGGCGCGGTCACCGGCACCGGTCGAGTCGCGTACTGACGGTAGGCGACAGCCACGCCGACGGCGACCACGAGCAGGATGATCGCCGTCATGGCCCACACCGGGAGGAGATGGTGCTCGGTGTGTCCTCCGACAACGGGTTCGAGCCACGTCTCCAGCGACCCGCCGATGGCCAGCAGGCCGCCCGATGCAACGGAGCCGAGCGCGATCAGGATCATCGGGCCGGTCATGACACGCGGCGACTCGTGCGGGTGAGGTGCCGGCGCGTGCGTGCCGTCGTGCCAACGCTTCTCGCCGAAGAAGGTGAGCAACATGACCCGGGTCATGTAGAACGCGGTGATCCCAGCGCCGAGAAGTGCTGCGCCACCGAGGATCAGACCTTTCGCTCCACCGGCGCCGAACGCGGCCTCGATGATGTGGTCCTTCGAGTAGAAGCCCGCGAACGGCGGCACACCGATGATCGCGAGATACCCGACACCGAAGGTGACGAACGTGATCGGCATGAGGGTGCGCAATCCGCCGTAGCGGCGCATGTCGGTCTCGTCGTTCATCCCGTGCATCACCGATCCCGCACCGAGGAACAGCCCCGCCTTGAAGAAGCCGTGGGTGAGCAGGTGCATGATGGCGAACGCGTAACCCGCCGGACCGAGCCCGGCGGCCAGGACCATGTACCCGATCTGGCTCATCGTCGACGCGGCGAGCGCCTTCTTGATGTCGTCCTTCGCGCAACCGATGACGGCGCCGAACAGCAGGGTGACCGCGCCGACGACCACGACCCCGACCTGGGCGGCGGGGGCGAGGTCGAAGATCGGGCCCGAGCGCACGATGAGGTAGACGCCTGCGGTCACCATGGTCGCGGCGTGGATCAGCGCCGACACCGGCGTCGGGCCCTCCATCGCGTCGCCCAGCCACGACTGCAGCGGCACCTGCGCCGACTTGCCGCATGAGGCGAGAAGAAGCACGAAACCCAGTGCGGTGAGTGTCGTCTCGCCCGCCTGGGAGGCACCGTCGAACACCGCGGTGAAGGCCACTGAGCCAAAGGTGGCGAACATGATCATCAGGGCGACAGCGAGTCCGATGTCGCCGACCCGGTTGACGACGAATGCCTTCTTGGCCGCGGTGGCCGCCGACGGCTTGTGCTGCCAGAAACCGATCAGCAGGTACGACGCGAGTCCGACGCCTTCCCAGCCGAGGTAGAGACCCAGGTAGTTGTCGGCCAGGACCAGGACGAGCATGGCCGCGAGAAACAGGTTGAGGTAGGCGAAGAATCGGCGACGATCCGGATCGTGCTGCATGTAGCCGATCGAATAGACGTGGATGAGCGAGCCGACGCCGGTGATCAGCAGGACGAAGCACATCGACAGCTGGTCGAGGAGAAACCCGAAGTCGACCTGGAGCTCGCCCACCGGTACCCAACTGAACAGGACGTCCGACACGACGCGGTCGTCGGCAGATCGGGACACCATGCCGATGAACATGATCAGCGCCACCGCGAACGACGCGATCGCGAGGCCCGTCCCGAGCAAATGCCCCCACCGGTCCGTGGCGCGACCACCGAGAAGGAGGATCGCCGCACCCAGAAGCGGCAGAGCCGGTATCAGCCAGAGCAATGACGCAGTGAGTTCGGCGTTCACCAATCCTCCTCTACCTCTTCAGCAGATCCGCGTCGTCGACCGACGCCGAGCGGCGTGATCGGAAGATGGTCATGATGATCGCCAGCCCGACCACCACTTCCGCCGCGGCGACGACCATGGTGAAGAACGCGATGACCTGGCCGTCGAACGACTGGTTCATCCGGGCGAAGGTGACGAAGGCGAGGTTGGCCGCATTGAGCATGAGCTCGACGCACATGAACACGACGATCGCGTTGCGTCGCAGCAGTACTCCGGCCGCGCCGATGGTGAACAGCAGCGCTGCGAGGTAGAGGTAGTTCTCCGGGTTCACCGGTCGGTCCCCGGGTCGTCGGCCGGGCGGGTGCGGAGTGTCCGCGCGGCCAGGATGGCGTTGACCGACAGGTCCGACGGCGACCCGTCGGGCAGACGGGCCGGCACGTCGACCGCGTTGTGTCGCGCGTAGACCCCGGGTGTCGGCAGCGGGGTCAGGTTGACCCCACTGCGGAACCGCGCCTGCGACAGTTCTTTCTGGGTGAGTCGTGGGCCGAAACGCTCCCGGTGCGCGAGCACCATGGCGCCGAGCGTGGCGGCGATGAGGAGGGCTCCGGTGAGCTCGAACGCCCACAGGTAGCGGACGAAGATCAGCTCGGCGATGGCCTCCACACCGGCGTCGCTCTGCGCGGCCACCACGTCGGGGTTGGTGGCACCGGTGACGACACCGACGGTGGCGCTGCCGATCCCGGCGATCAACAGGATCCCGAAGCCGACACCGAGCAACACCGCGGACAGTCGCTGGCCGCGCAGGGTCTCCCGCAGTGAGTCCGACGAGTCGACGCCGATCAGCATGATGACGAACAGGAACAGCATCATCACCGCACCGGTGTACACGACCACCTGCACCACGCCCAGGAACAGCGCCCCCTGCGCGACGTAGAAGACGGCCAGCACGATCATCGTGGTGGCCAGGAAGATCGCCGAGTAGACGGCCTTGGTGGCGAAGACGACACCCAGCGCACCGGCAACCGCGACGGCCCCGAGAACCCAGAACTGGATCGCCTCACCGGTGGAGGTTCGCACCACCTCGTCGGCGAGCCACAGGGTGCCACCGGAAGTCATGACCGCGGCTCGCGTCTGGTCGGGACAGTCGGATCGGGCAGGGCGACCCGCCCGTCGGACGTCACCTCGCCCCGGTAGTAGTTCTCCTCGGTGGAGCCCGGCGCCATCGCGTGCGGCGGCGCGTCGACGCCGGGCTGCAGCGGGGCCAGCAGACGGTCCTTCTCGTAGATGAGGTCGGCGCGATTGTCATCGGCGAGTTCGTAGTCGTTGGTCATCGTGAGCGCGCGCGTGGGGCACGCCTCGATGCAGAGCCCGCAACCGATGCACCGCAGATAGTTGATCTGGTAGACGCGCCCGTACCGTTCGCCGGGCGAGTAGCGCTCGTCGGGTGTGTTGTCGGCGCCCTCCACATAGATGGCGTCAGCCGGGCACGCCCACGCGCACAGCTCGCACCCGATGCACTTCTCGAGACCGTCGGGGTGCCGATTCAGTTGATGGCGACCGTGATAGCGCGCTGCGGTCGGCCGTTTCTGCTCGGGGTACTGCTCCGTGATTGTGGGTTGGAACATGCCGCCGAAGGTGACGCGCAATCCGCTCACCGGTTTCAGGAAGTCAGGCATCGGTGGTCTCCCTCACGGTGCTGGGCATCGGCGGCACGGGGAATCCGCCGGCCATCGGGTCGAACTCGTCGGGTGCGGCGGACGGGTCTGCGGAGTCCTGCGTCGGGTCCGGGATGTCGGGGACCCGCATCAACCGCCACACCGCGTAGGCGATGAGCCCGGTGACGACGAGTCCGGCGCCGGCGGAGACCAGCGCGCGGGTGAGGTCGGCGTCCTCGCCGGCGAAGGCGGCGCGGATGATCGCGACGACCATCACCCAGGTGAGAGAGATGGGGATCAGGACCTTCCAACCCAGATTCATGAACTGGTCGTACCGCAAGCGCGGCAGACTGGTTCGCAGCCAGATGAACACGAACAGGAACGCCCACACCTTGAGCGTGAACCAGAGAACGGGCCACCAACCGGAATTCGCCCAGTCGAACGTGCTCAGCGGCCACGGCGCCTGCCAACCGCCGAGGAACAGAGTGGTGGCGAGCGCGGAGACGGTGACCATGTTGATGTACTCGGCGAGCATGAACATGGCGAACTTCAACGACGAGTACTCGGTGTGAAACCCGCCGACCAGCTCACCCTCGGCCTCGGGCAGATCGAAAGGCGCCCGGTTGGTCTCGCCGACCATCGAGATGGCGTAGATGACGAACGAGGGCAACAGCAGCAACACGTACCAGTGGTGTTCCTGGGCGGCAACGATTCCCGACGTCGACATGGTCGCGGCGTCGAGGAACACCGCGGCGAAGGTGAGTCCCATCGCAATCTCGTACGAGATGACCTGTGCCGTCGAGCGGAGTCCGCCGAGCAGCGGATAGGTCGAGCCCGACGACCAGCCGGCCAGCACGATCCCGTAGACACCCACCGACGTGACCGCCAGGACATACAGCACCCCGACGGGGAGATCGGTGAGCTGCAACGGAGTCTGGTGACCGAAGACCGACACCATCGGCCCGAACGGGATGACCGCGAAGGCCATCACCGCCGGGACGACCGCGATGATCGGTGCCAGCAGATAGATCACCTTGTCGACGCCGGTGGGGATGATCCCCTCCTTGAGTGCGAGTTTCACGCCGTCGGCAAGGCTCTGCAAGATTCCCTTGGGGCCGACCCGATTCGGCCCGAGGCGGGTCTGCATGCGTGCCATGATCTTTCGCTCGAGCAGGATGGCGATGAGCGGATTGAGCACAAGGAACACGAACACGGCCAGCGCCTTGGCGACGACGAGCCAGATCGGGTCCTGGCCGAAGTCGTCGAGGGTCGGGAAGTCGGTGGCGAGGTTCACGCGGCACCCCCTGCGGCGTCGGTGGCGTCGACCGGGGCCGGCGCGAGGGCCACGAGGTCACCCTCCTGCGCGCGAAGCGTGGCGTGGACGTGCGAGCCGGGAGAGAACAGCGGGAGCCAGACGACCCGATCCGGCATGTCGGTGATCTCCACCGGCAGAACGATGGCGCCGTCGGCGGTGCTGACGCGCAGGAGGTCGCCCGACCCGACACCGGCTTCGGCGGCGGTCGACGGCGCGAGCCGGGCCACCGGCGGGCGGGCGGTGCCGGCGAGGTGCGGTTCCCCGTCTTGCATCCGGCCGTCGTCGAGCAGCGTGTGCCACCCCGCCAGCACCGCCTGGCCGGCAGCCGGGTCGGGCTGGGGCCTGTCAGCGGCGTCGATGGGGGCCCGCCGGCCGGACCATGCGCCGATGCGTCGCAGGTCGATGTGGATGGTCGGGACGTCGGCGCACCGCAGGTCGACACCCATCTGCCGGGCGATCGCGTCAAGGATGCGGTGGTCGGACAGGTGGCCCGAGTCCGTCAGGGCGGTGGTGAAGCTCCGCGGGCGGCCCTCCCAGTCGACGAACGTGCCCTCCTTCTCCGCGACGGCAGCCACCGGGAAGACCACGTTCGCGCAGCGTGTGGCGGCGCTGCGGCGTTGCTCGAGGCTGACGACGAACGGTGCGGCGGTCAGCGCCTCGGTCGCCGCGACGGGGTCGGGGAGGTCGTCGACGTCGACGCCGCCGATCACCAGCGAGAGCCCGTGATAGCGCGCGGCGTCGATGATCCCGGCGGTGTCGCGTCCGGGCCGCGGGGCGAGATCGGTGCCCCAGATCTCCGACACCGCCGTACGGGCGTCCTCGTCGTCGAGTGGCCGGCCGCCGGGTAGCAGGCCCGGCAAGGCGCCCGCTTCGAGCGCGCCTCGTTCGCCGGCGCGGCGCGGAATCCAGGCCAGCCGGGCGCCGGTGCGGTCGGCCAGTGCCGCGACTGCGGCCAACGCGCCGGGCCGGGTGGCCAGCCGTTCACCGACGAGGATGACCGAGCCGGCGGGCCGCAGGTGCGCGGTCACCTCCTCCGATTGCAGCACCTGTGCCTCGCTGCCGGGAACGGACCGGAAGACCGCGGCGTCGAGTTTGGTGGCGCCGCGGCTCGCGAACGGGGCGACCGTCGCGACGCGCTGCCCGGCGGTGCGTACTGCCCGCCGGAGACGGAGGAAGACGATCGGGGACTCTTCCTCGGGTTCGAAACCGGCGAGCAGCACCGCGGGTGCGGCGGACAGGTCGTCGTAGGTGGTCGCGAGTCCGTGACCGGCGATGCGCGCGGCGAGGAAGGCGGCCTCCTCGGTGCTGTGGCTTCGGGCGCGGAAGTCGATGTCGTTGGTGTGCAACACGGTTCGCGCGAAGCGGGAGTACGCGTAGGCGTCCTCCACGGTCAACCGGCCACCCGTGAGTACACCGACGTTGCCCGGTGAACGGGTCAATCCCTCGGCCGCCGCGCGCACGGCGTCGGCCCACGACACCTCACGGAGATCGCCGTGCCGGTCCCGGACGAGCGGGGCGGTGATCCGGTCGGGCGACGACGTGTAGGCGAACGCCCATCGCCCCTTGTCGCAGTTCCACTCCGAGTTGACCTCGGGATCGTCACCGGCCAGCCGGCGCAGCACCTTTCCACGGCGGTGATCGGTGCGCTGGGCGCATCCACTCGCACAGTGTTCGCACACGCTCGGCGTCGACACCAGGTCGAACGGCCGGGCGCGGAACCGGTACTGCGCCCCCGTCAGCGCACCGACGGGGCAGATCTGCACGGTGTTGCCGGAGAAGTAGGAGTCGAACGGTTCGTCGGCGTAGATGCTGACCTGTTGTAGCGCACCGCGATCCGCGAGCTCGATGAGCGGATCACCCGCGACCTGTGTGGAGAACCGGGTGCAGCGGGCACACAACACACATCGCTCCCGGTCGAGCAGGACCTCCGACGACAACGGGACCGGCTTGGTGAAGGTCCGCTTGACGCCGTCGAACCGCGACTCGGAACGGCCGGCCGACATCGCCTGGTTCTGCAGCGGGCACTCACCGCCCTTGTCGCATACCGGGCAGTCCAGCGGGTGGTTGATCAGGAGGAGTTCCATCACCCCGCGTTGCGCTCCCGCCGCGATCTCCGAGCTGAGCTGCGTCCGCACCACCATCCCCTCGGTGGCCACCGTCGTGCATGATGCGAGCGGTTTGCGCTGCCCCTCGACCTCGACGAGACACTGCCGGCAGGCACCGACCGGTTCGAGGAGCGGATGGTCGCAGAAGCGCGGGATCATGATGCCGATCTGTTCGGCCGCGCGGATCACCAACGTGCCCTTGGGTACCCGGACGGCGCGACCGTCGATGGTGATGCCGACCAGGTTGTCGGTCGCGGCCGCCGGGTCGCTCCCGTGGGTGAGTGTCATCGGACGCCTCCTGCCCAGACGGTCGAGCGTGAATGGTCGAACGGGCACCCGTGGTCGAGGTGGGCGAGGTACTCGTCGCGGAAGTACTTCAGCGACGACACGATCGGGCTGCCCGCTCCGTCCCCGAGCGCGCAGAACGACTTCCCGACGATGCTGTTGGTGACATCGGCGAGGGTGTCGAGGTCCGCGGCGGTTCCGCCCTCGTGCTCCAGCCGGTGCAGCAGTTGCACCAGCCAGTACGTGCCCTCGCGGCACGGGGTGCATTTGCCGCAGGACTCGTGTTCGTAGAACTCCGTCCACCGCAGGACCGCGCCGACGACACAGGTCGTCTCGTCGAAGATCTGCAGGGCCTTGGTGCCCAGCATCGAACCGGCCGCGCCGACGCCCTCGTAGTCGAGCGGGACGTCGAGGTGCTCCGGCGTCAGGAGTGGTGTCGACGACCCGCCCGGTGTCCAGAACTTCAGCTCGTGCCCGGCGCGCACCCCGCCCGCCCGGTCGAGTAGTTGCCGTAACGAAACCCCAAGTGGCGCTTCGTATTGTCCGGGACGCGTCACATGACCCGACAGCGAGTAGAGGGTGAACCCGGGTGACTTCTCGGTGCCCATGGACCGGAACCAGTCGACGCCGTTGCGGATGATCGCCGGGACGCTCGCGATCGACTCCACGTTGTTCACGACCGTCGGACTCGCGTACAGTCCGGCAACCGCCGGGAAGGGCGGGCGCAGACGCGGTTGTCCCCGCCGGCCCTCGAGCGAATCGAGCAGGGCGGTTTCCTCGCCGCAGATGTAGGCGCCCGCGCCGGCGTGGACGACCAGTTCGAGATCGAAGCCGGATCCCAGGATGTCCGTGCCGAGGTAGCCTGCGGCGTAGGCCTCGTCGACGGCGGTGCGCAGTCGACGGAGAACCGAGGCGACTTCGCCGCGCACGTAGATGAACGCGTGGTGCGCGCGGATGGCATACGCCGCGATGATCACGCCTTCGACGAGCGTGTGGGGCGACGCGAGCATCAGCGGCATGTCCTTGCACGTGCCCGGCTCGGATTCGTCGGCGTTGACCACGAGATAGTGCGGGACCGACGGGTCGGTCTGCGTGGAATCCTGCTGGGGAATGAACGACCACTTCATCCCGACCGGGAAGCCCGCGCCGCCTCGGCCACGGAGACCGGAGGCCTTGACCGTCTCGATGATGTCGTCGGGGGGAGTGGTCAGTGCGGTCGACAACGCTCGATAACCGTTGTGGCGCAGATAGTTGTCCAGGGTCCAGGATTGCGGTTCGTCCCAGTGGCGGGACAGGATCGGGGTCTCGGGGGGTTCGGGTTCGGGGTCGGGTTGTGGTGGTTGCGAGGTGGCTTCGACTCGGCTCCTCGCTGCGCTCGGTGCCGGCTCAACCAGCGGAGAAGGTGCCGGCTCAACCAGCGGAGAGGGTGGTTGCGAGGTGGCTTCGACTCGGCGCCTCGCTTCGCTCGGTGCCGGCTCAACCAGCGGAGAAGGGGGCGGCTCAACCAGCGGAGAGGGTGGTTGCGAGGTGGCTTCGACTCGGCTCCTCGCTGCGCTCGGTGCCGGCTCAACCAGTGGAGAAGGTGCCGGCTCAACCAGCGGAGGGGGTGGTTGCGAGGTGGCTTCGACTCGGCTCCTCGCTTCGCTCGGTGCCGGCTCAACCAGCGGAGGGGAGGGCTCAGCCAGCGGCGGGGTGGGCTGAACCAGCGGAGGGGCGCTCGGTGCCGGCTCAACCAGCGGAGGACGGGCCCCGGCGAGGTCGCGTTCGGTCTCGCGGAACGATCGCACGGGGCCGGTACCGCGAGCCGGGGTGACCTCGACACCGGCGCGAAGGTCCTCGATGAGCTCGATGGTCGACTCCGGGGTCTGGTCGTCGAAGAACTCCCAGTTGACCATCACCACCGGCGCGAAGTCGCAGGCCGCATTGCATTCGACGTGTTCGACGGTGATGCGGTGGTCGGCCGTCGTGTCCCCGGGTTCCACGCCCAGGTGCTCGCAGACCGAACGGAGGATCTCGTCGCCACCCAGGGTCGCGCACAGAGTGTTCGTGCAGACCCCGACGAGGTACTCGCCGGTGGGTGTGCGCCGGTACATGGAGTAGAAGGTGGCGACCGAGGCCACCTGTGCGGGGGTCAGATCCAGCTGTGCGGCACAGAATTCGATGCCGGCACGTGTGAGTCGGCCGTCGTGGGACTGCACCAGGTGCAGCAGCGGCAGCAGCGCCGACCGCGCCTGCGGATAGCGCGCGATGATCGGAAGCGCTTCTGCGGTCAGCTGTTCGATGACCTCGTCGGGGTAACCGGCCGGGCCGTCGAAGGTGATCGGTGGGACGGGTGCTCCGTGCGCCGGCGCCGACCCCTCCGGCGGGGGTGCGGTGCTCAGGTCCACGAACACGGGATCGGTCATCGGTCCACGCCTCCCATCACGGGGTCGATGCTGGCCACCGCCGTGATGACGTCGGCCACCATCCCCCCTTCGCACATCGCCGCGACGGCCTGCAGATTCGTGAACGACGGGTCGCGGAAGTGGACGCGGTACGGCCGAGTGCCGCCGTCGCTGACCATGTGCACGCCGAGCTCGCCCCGCGGTGATTCGACGGCGACGTAGCACTGGCCGGCCGGGACGCGCATCCCCTCGGTGACGAGTTTGAAGTGGTGGATGAGGGCTTCCATGGAGGTGCCCATGATCCGGGCGATGTGCTCGGGCGAGTTGCCCAGTCCGTCCGGTCCGAGCGCGAGGTCGGCCGGCCAGGCGAGCTTGCGGTCGGCGACCATCACCGGCCCCGGCCGGAGCCGTTCCAGGCACTGCTCCACGATGCGGATCGACTCGCGCATCTCGCGCACGCGGATCAGGTAGCGGCCGTAGGAGTCGCAGGTGTCCTCGGTGATGACGTCGAACTCGTAGTTCTCGTAGCCGCAGTACGGCTCGGCGCGGCGCAGGTCGTGGGGGTAGCCGGTGGACCGCAGCACCGGACCGGTGATCCCGAGTGCCATGCAACCGGTGAGGTCGAGATAACCGACGCCCTGGGTCCGCGCCTTCCAGATGTAGTTGTCGTTCAGCAGGTCTCCGAGTTCGTCCAGGCGGCCGGGGAGCTGTCGGATGACCTCGGCGACCCGGTCGATGCCATCCTCCGGCAGGTCCTGTGCGACACCTCCGGGGCGGATGTAGGCGTGGTTCATCCGCAGGCCGGTGATGAGTTCGAAGAGGTCGAGAATCATCTCCCGCTCGCGGAAACCGAGGAACATCGCCGTCACGGCACCGAGTTCCATTCCGCCGGTGGCCAGCGCGACGAGATGGCTGGAGATGCGGTTGAGCTCCATCAGCATCACCCGGATGACGGTGGCGCGTTCCGGGATGTCGTCGGTGATACCGAGGAGCTTCTCCACGCCGAGACAGTAGGCGGTCTCGTTGAAGAACGGTGACAAGTAGTCCATCCGGGTGACGAACGTGACGCCCTGCGTCCAGTTGCGGTACTCGAGGTTTTTCTCGATCCCGGTGTGCAGGTAGCCGATTCCGCAGCGGGCCTCGGTGACGGTCTCGCCTTCGATCTCGAGGATCAGGCGCAGGACGCCGTGCGTCGACGGGTGTTGCGGACCCATGTTGACGACGATGCGTTCGTCTCCCGGTTGCTGCTCGGCGCGGGTACGGACGTCGGACACGATCGAGTCCCAGTCCTGTCCCGACACGGTGTAGGTGTGCGTATGGGTGTCGGTCATCAGTTGTACGACCTCCTCCGGTCCGGCGGGTCGACGCGGGTTCCCTTGTATTCCACCGGGACTCCGCCGAGCGGGTAGTCCTTGCGCTGGGGGTGGCCCTCCCAGTCGTCGGGCATCTCGATCCGGGTCAGTGAGCGATGGCCGTCGAAGACGATGCCGAAGAAGTCGTAGGTCTCGCGTTCGTGCCAGTCATTGGTGGGGTAGATGTCGCAGATGCTCGGGATGTGCGGGTCGGCATCGGGCGCCGCGACCTCGAGACGGACGCGACGCCCGTGGGTCAGGGAGGCCAGCGGATAGATGGCATGGAGTTCGCGGCCCGGGTCGCCGGGATAGTGGACCCCGCTCACGCCGAGGCAGAGTTCGAATCGCAACGCGGGCGCGTTGCGCAGAGTCAGTGCGACGGCGGGAAGGTGCTGTCGTACAACGTGGATGGTCATCTCGCCCCGGAAGACCACGACCTTCTCGATCGCGTCGTCGTAGCCGTCGCCCATCTCGTGGAGCAGACAGTCGGCGATTTCGTCGAAATACCCGCCGTAGGGTCGGGACGTACTGGGCGGCAGCGTGACCGGCCGGACCAGGCCGCCGTACCCCGACGTGTCGCCGGTTCCGGGCGGACCGAACAACCCGTGTCGGACGCCGATCTGCTCCGCGTCGTGCGGTGGGGGTGCCGGGTTCTCGGGGTCCTGATGGCCTGCGGGCGTGGTCATCGGAGCAACCCCTTCAGCTCGATCGTCGGGGTGGCCTGGAGGGCGGCACGTTCGGCCGCCCAGATGGCCTCCTCGCGATTGACACCGAGCGGCATCTCCTGGATCTTCTCGTGCAGCTTCAGGATGGCGTGCAGCAACATCTCCGGGCGTGGCGGGCAGCCCGGCAGGTAGATGTCGACAGGGACCACGTGATCGACGCCCTGGACGATCGCGTAGTTGTTGAACATCCCGCCCGACGACGCGCAGACCCCCATGGCGAGAACCCATTTGGGTTCCGGCATCTGGTCGTAGATCTGACGGAGGACGGGGGCCATCTTCTGGCTGACGCGGCCGGCGACGATCATGAGATCGGCCTGTCGCGGCGACGCCCGGAACGCCTCCATGCCGAACCGGGCGAGGTCGTACCGTCCCGAGGTGGTGGCCATCATCTCGATGGCGCAGCAGGCCAGCCCGAAAGTCGCCGGCCAGAGCGAGCCCTTGCGCATGAACCCGGCCAGATCCTCGACGGTACTCAGCAGGAATCCGCTGGGGAGTCGTTCCTCGAGTCCCATGGGTGACCTCCTTGCCGTATCGGATCGGTGAAAAGTGCTCAGTCCCAACTCAGTCCGCCACGGCGCCACTCGTAGGCGTACGCGACGGAGACGTTGACGATGAAAAGGAGCATGGCCATGAGGCCGAACCACCCGAGTGAGTCGAAGGCGACCGCCCACGGGTAGAGGAACACGATCTCGATGTCGAAGATGATGAAGAGCATCGCGGTGAGGTAGTACTTGACCGGTACGCGCTGGATCGAGCCGGTGGCCACCGTGCCGCCGGCGGTGCGTCGCGTCGGGTAGAGCAGACTCTGTTCGACCGGCTCGATGCCGCACTCGTAGGGCTCGAGTTTGGCGCGGTTGTACCGTTTCGGACCGATCGCGATGCCGATGAAGACGCTGAAAACGGCAAACGCCACGCCGATTGCCCCGAGGACCATGATCGGGACGTAGGCGTTCAAAGCGCGGACCCCTCCTCGCTTGTGGCGACCGGAAGGCATCTGTTCGGTGCGGGCCGGCCCGGGTGTTCGTCCTATCCGTGCCGTCGGCCGATCTGGTCCGGCAGTACGAATGTGAGCTGCAACACAAGCCTAGTGTGAGTGTGTGGCGCGAGTCACTGTTTTCTAGAGTTCGGCGTTTCCGATCATGCCGACGAACGCACGCGGAAGAGTGATCGGATCGACGGGCAGGACGGCCACGGCGTCCGCGCGGGACCAGTCCGCGAGCCACCGGTCGTCGGCACGCCCGAGCAGGACGAGCACGGGTGGACAGGGATCGAGTTCGTCTTTCATCTGCTTGGCCAGGCCCATGCCACCGGCCGGGGTGGCTTCCCCGTCGGCGATCACGGCGTCGACGACACCGGCGTCGAGCTGCGCGAACACCATTGGGGCGGTGGCGACCTCGATGTAGCTGACCGGTGGGATGTCCGGGTCGGGCCGGGTTCCGATCGCGCCGATGACCTGCGCGCGGGTCTGCGCGTCGTCGGAATAGACCAGCACCCGCAGGGCCCGCGCAGACTGGGAGTCGGTCACGGTTGGCATGCTACAACCCGGCACCCTCGCCGAGCCCTGGAACATGCGCGCGTCTGCACATCGGCGTCACGAGCGTGCGCCGCGCTCAGTGCTCGGTGGAGAACCCCGTGCGACGCCGGTGCACCTCGAGCGCGAACGTGACGAGCTGATCGATCAGGTCCGGGTAGGGCACGCCGGTCGCCTCCCACAGCTTGGGGTACATCGATCCCGGGGTGAACCCCGGGATGGTGTTGACCTCGTTGAGCAGCCAGCCACGGCCGGACTCCTCGTAGAAGAAGTCGACGCGGGCCATGCCGGTGCAGCGCATCGCGGTGAACGTCCTCGCCGCGAGCTCGCGGACCTCGGCGGCCGCCGCGTCGGACACCGCAGCGGGGATGACCAGCTGGGCGGCGCCGGTGACGTACTTGTCCTCGTAGTCGTAGAACTCGCTCCCGGGTTTGATCTCGCCCGGCACCGAGGTCTCGGGCGCCGTGTCACCGAGAACGGCGACCTCGATCTCGCGCCCGGTGACGGCCTCCTCGATGATGACCACGTTGTCGTATCGGAGCGCGAGATTCACCGCCGCGTCGAGTTCGGCCTCGTCGTGCGCCTTGGTGATGCCCACCGACGAGCCGAGGTTCGCCGGCTTGACGAACACCGGGAGCCCCAGCGCGTCGATCGCGCGGGCGGTGATCGTCTCCGGGTCGTCGACACCGTCGCGGAACTCGACCCAGCGGCACTGCGGGATGCCTGCCTGCTCGGCGACGATCTTGGCCATCGCCTTGTCCATGCATACCGCGGACGACAACACACCCGCGCCCACATACGGCAGCTTGAACAGCTCGAGCATCCCCTGGATGGTGCCGTCCTCACCGTGCGGTCCATGGAGAAGGGGAAGGACGACCGTGATGGCCTCGTCCGCGTGACCACGCAGTTCGGTCAGCGGGTCGACGGCGGTTCCGGCGACCTCGAGGGTGTCGGGGAGTGGCGTGCCGTCGGCGATGGCGGCGATCGCCTTGTCGTTGCGCAACCACGTGCCGTCCTTGGCGATGCCGATGGGGACCAGGTCGTATTTGGCCCGGTCGGCCGCGGCCAGGACATGAGCCGCTGTGACCCGCGACACATCGTGCTCGGCGGAGACGCCACCGTAGAGAACCACCAGACGCAACAGCCGAGAAGACATGCCTGTCACGATACGGCCCCGTGCAATCGGGTTCTCGGCGTGTGCTGGGGACTCGGCTAGCGTGAGACCGTGCATTTCAGAGCAAGCGAGGTCGCGGAGGCCGTGGGCGGGGAGCTGCTGGGCCCCGACGTGCAGATCGACGGGGCGAGCATCGACTCGCGGAGTGTTCGGCCGGGCCAGCTGTTCGTGCCGATCGTCGCCGAGCGCGACGGCCACGATTTCATCAAGTCCGCACTCGACGGCGGGGCCACCGCCTACCTCTCCTCGAGGGTCGACCCGGTCGGCGGGACCGCCATCCGCGTCGCCGACACCGCGCTCGCCCTCGCCGACCTCGGTCGAGCGGTCCGCGCCCGGGTCCCCGATCGCGTGGTGGGCATCACCGGCTCGGTAGGCAAGACCTCGACCAAGGATCTGCTCGCGGGTGTGCTGCGCACCACCTACCGCACCGCGGCGAGCGAGAAGTCGTTCAACAACGAGCTCGGGCTGCCGATCACCCTCGCCGCGGCCGCCGACGACGTGGAGGCGGTGGTCCTCGAGATGGGCGCCCGCGGCGTCGGGCACATCGACCTGCTGTGTTCCATCGCGAAACCGACGGTCGGCGTGATCACCCGCGTCGAGGGCGTGCACCTGGAGCTGTTCGGTGACATCGAGTCCGTCGCGCGCGCGAAGGGTGAACTGGTGGAATCGCTCCCGGCCGACGGGATCGCGGTGCTCAATGCCGACCATCGGTACGTCGCGGCGATGGCGGATCGCACCTCGGCGCGTGTCCTGCGCTACGGGCTGTCGCCGGACGCCGATGTGTACGCGTCCGACATCGTCCTGGACGACGAGTTGCGCGCGACGTTCCGGCTGCACACACCGTGGGGTTCGACGGAGGTCCGACTGGGCGCCCGCGGCGAGCACCAGGTCCCCAACGCGCTGGCGGCGGCGGCTGCCGCCGGCGGGCTAGGGGTGCCGGTCGAGTCGATGGCGGACGGGTTCCTCGCCGCCGAATTGTCCGGTCTACGAATGGAACTCGCCACCTCGTCGCGAGGCGTCACGGTCCTCAACGATGCCTACAACGCCAACCCGACGTCGATGTCGGCTGCGCTGCGGTCGCTGGCGACACTCCCCGCGTCGCGTCGGGTGGCGGTTCTCGGCACCATGGCCGAACTCGGCGCCGACTCGCCAGACCAGCACCGTGCGATCGCACTGGAGGCCAGGGATCTGGGCATCGAGGTCATCGCGGTCGCCGAGGCCGACTACGGTGACACCGCTCGGCACGTTTCCGACGTCGACGGCGTGTCGGCCGAACTCGGCGACCTCGACGACGGGACCGCAGTGCTGGTCAAGGGGAGTCGGGTCGCGGCGCTCGAGCGCGTGGCGGAGGCGCTGCTGGACTGAGGGGGGTTTCGACAAGCTCAACCGGCGGGGGAGAGCTCAACCGGCGGGCATCAGTGGTGGAAGTGTGACCCGTCGCCCTCGCGTGGCATCGGGCTCTCCAGGCGGTTGAGGAAGTCGACCTCGGTCCGGATGTCGGCGATGAGTGCACGGGCGAGGTCGTGACTCAGCCCGGCGCGCACGACGATTCGCTGCACGGTCAGGTCGGCGAGGTCGTCGGCCATCGGGTATGCGGGAACGAGCCAGCCCTTCATGCGCAGGCGGTCGGACAGGTCGTAGAGGTTCCAGTTCTCGCTGTGCCCGGCCTTCAGTTTCCAGGCGAAGACCGGGATCGTGTCGCCCTTGCTGACCAATTCGAGGCCGTCGATCTGGGCGATCTGTCCGGAAAGCCATTGCGCCACATCGAGAGAACCCTGCTGGACCTGGGTGAAGCCGTCGCGGCCGAGCCGCAGGAACACGTAGTACTGCAGCAGGACCTGTGCGCCGGGGCGGGAGAAGTTGAGTGCCAGGGTCGGCATGTCGCCGCCGAGGTAGGAGCAGTGGAACACCATGCTCTCGGGCAGTGCGTCGGTGTCGCGCCACACGATCCAGCCGACACCTGGATAGACCAGTCCGTACTTGTGGCCCGAGGTGTTGATCGAGACGACACGGTCGACACGGAAGTCCCATTCGAGGTCCGGCTGACAGAAGGGGGCGATCATCGCACCCGACGCGCCGTCGATGTGGATCTTGACGTCGAGCCCGGTGTCGGCCTGGATCTCGTCGAGCTTGGCCGCGATCGCGGTCACCGGCTCGTACATCCCGGTGTAGGTCTGTCCCATGATGGCGACGACCCCGATCGTGTTCTCGTCCACGTACTTCTCGAGCTCGTGACCGTCGAGGACGAGGTGGTCGGGGCTGATCGGTACCCATTTGGGCTCGACCTCGAAGTAGTTGCAGAACTTCTCCCAGCACACCTGGACCGCCGTCGACAGCACGATGTTGGGATTCTCGGTCGACTTGCCCTCGGCGCGGCGCCGGGTCTGCCAGTGCCGTTTGAGCGCGAGCCCACCGAGCATGCAGGCCTCCGACGAGCCGATCGTCGAGGTACCGATCGCGTTGTCGACGTCCGGGTTGTGCCACAGGTCGGCGAGGATGCGCCAGCACCGGTCCTCGATCGCGGCCGTCTGCGGGTACTCGTCCTTGTCGATCATGTTCTTGTCGAACGTCTCCGAGTACAACTTCTTCGCCTCGTCGTCCATCCACGTCGACACAAAGGTCGCGAGGTTGAGGCGGGCGTTCCCGTCGAGCATCGCCTCGTCATGCACGATCTGATATGCCGTGTCGGACAACAACATCGAGTCACCCAGTGCGAACTTGGGGAGGTCGGTCGCCTCGCCGTCGCGGTTGAAGACGGTGCGCAGGGTCATCGCATCGCCGATGTTGGTGGTGGCGCGGGCGCCACCGCTCTTGTTGTGGACGCCCGGGTCGGTGGTCATGGACACCGAACCTATCCGACCCGGACGACCGGCGGGTGGCGATCTTTCACCCTCGTCCCGCGTTTGCGTGGATCACCTCCCGCAGGTAGACGGCCAGGCCGGGGGCCTGCGCGTCGTAGTGCTCGGTGAACCGCGGGTCGGCGACGTACATGTCGGCAAGGCACACCTGCATGGCGTGATCACAGTCGTAGAAGCGCCCGATCTGTGCGCGGTGCTCTTCGGCGAGCGAGTTCGCCTCGGCGGTGCCAGGAGTCACCCCGCGACGCATCGCGTCCGCGAGCCGCCGTTCCAGGTCGTCGGTCTCGTCCTTGATGCGCTGCCAGTCCTCCTTGGAGAACTGTTCGGTCCGCTTCTGGCTCTGCTTCCAGGCGTCGGTGTTCCCCCAGCGTTCCTCGGCCTCGGCGGCGTACTCCTCGCCTGGCCATTGGTCGCCGAAGATCTCGGCCTGCTCGGCCGCCGACAGGGCGATGCCTTCCTTTTTTGCGTTCATCATCTCCTCCAGTGAGGCGACCATCCGGAGCAGGCGATCGATCCGTTCGGTCAGCAACTCGCGCTGCGTCTCGAGGTGACCCATGGGGTCCACGTCCGGATCGTCGAGCAGGGTCGCAATCTGCTCGAGGGAAAAGCCGAGCTCACGGTAGGTGAGTACCTGGTGGAGACGTTCGACGTCGGTGTCGTCGTAGACGCGATACCCGGCTGGTGTCCGACCGGACGGCACCACCAGGCCGATCTGGTCGTAGTGATGCAGCGTGCGGATGCTGACGCCGACCATGCCGGCGACGACACCGACGGTCAGCTCCCGGGTGTCCACCTTGGAAGTGTGCTTTTCCTCGCTCACATCGACAACCCTGCTGCCTGACGTCGCGTGAGGGTCAAGTGTGCGGAGCGACCGGTGCCGTCGGCGTCACAGAAACTTGACATGTGTATCAGATTGGAAACTGGGGTACGTGTGCACCGATCTCGGGCCGTCGGCCCGGTACTGTTGGTATCACCTGCAACACCAGTAACACGCGTACCACGATCTGGAGTCACCGCATGTCCGTGCCGTATGGCCGCAGCCCCCGCCGAGGCCTCGGCATCCGAACCCTGCTGACGGCGGCGGCCACCATCCTCGCTCTCCTCGCCGGACTCGTCACGGCCGGCGGGGCCCAGGCAGCGGACGGATACGCATACGTGAATCTCGGTGACAGCTACAGCGCAGGCGCATCGGTGTTCCCCCAGGCGACGAGCGCGGCGACCTTCTGCTCGAACTCGGCGATCAACTACTCCAGCCTCGTTGCCAAACGACGCGGGACCGAGGTCGTCGATGTCAGTTGCGCGGGCGCGACGACCGAAGACCTCACCAAGTCGCAGTATCGGTGGCAGGGACCGCAGATCAGCGCGATCGGACCGGCCACCCGCTTGATCACCCTCACGATCGGCGCGAACAACAACGGACTGTTCAGCAATTCGACCTCGGCCTGCCAGCGGGCGTGGATGGCCGCGCCGTTGTCAGCGACCCCATGTCGCGACGAGTTCGGTACCTCGTTGGTCGACGAGATCAAATCCTCGACCTACCCCGACCTCGTGAACGCCCTGCGCCTCGTCGGCCGCGAAGCGCCGCGCGCACGCGTCGTCCTCGTCGGATATCCGCAGATCTTCCCGGCCACGGGTTCGGCGCTCTGCTCGGCGTCGTTGCTCACCACGCCCGGGGACACCGCGTACCTGCATCGTGTCTTCAAAGCCCTCAACGCCGCCATGCGCCGCGCCGCCGCAGCCACCCGCGTGACCTTCGTCGACATGACCAAGGTCTCCGCGGGCCACGACGCCTGCGCGGGCGAACGGCGATGGGTCGAGCCGACGCTGGGTGCGGTCAGCTTCCCCGCGATGCACGCCAACGCGCGCGGTCAAAAGGCGATGGCCGAGCAGGTCGAAGCCGCGCTGCGCTGAGGGACCGTTGTGTTGGCTGCTCGCTGCCTGGAAACACCTTCGCACTCGGAGGCAGGGATGGAAGTGGCGCGTGGTCGGAAGTTCTGATCGATTTACCGGGCGGAAGCGGACGACGGCTCGCCTCGATCCGACAACCTGAAGTCAAACGCACACCATTCCAATACCCGGAAAGCGGCGGTTATGTCCGACCAAATTCACTCGTCCATATATTCCGGACCGTCGTAATCGGGTTCGACCTGGTATCGCTCATCTAATGACTCGTGCTCTTGCTCGGTCACCTGCTGGGGCACCTGTGCTGCAACAAGTTCAGGGGCGGTCAGGAGCTCAAGTCCGCAAATATGGCATTTAAGTTCGTCGATGAGGTAAATTTCGTCGCGAATTACCGTATCGCCGTCCAAGTGCTCACGGGCGCTGCGGACATAAGTCTTCGGGGCGTAAACTTCGTGCTCACAGGCGGGGCACTTCACGGTTGCAGTCGTACGCTGCCGCGTAAACCACTCCAGACCAGTTGGCTTAGCCGCCGCGACGCGTGCATCGATTTCGTCCTGTCTCAGTTTGTGCAGGAAGCCTTGCGCCGCCTTAATCTTCAAATTGACTTCGTGAGCAACTTTCTTGTCGGCCTCGTCAAGGAGTCGCTCTCCAAGCTTCACGACGTCGTCGTCAAGGATATCTTGGGGATCAATCGTCAACTGTCGGCAAATGATCTTGACGACCCGTACCAGTTTAGGTAGCCAGACGTCATTCGATACTTCACTCACAGCGGCGTTGGACGCATGCAGCTCCGCGTTTCTCAGATTCATGAGAAACAAAGAGTCGGCAACTGCGCCGCCGGCAAACTCTGGCACAATCCGCGCCAAGCGGTCGATCACCACACCGCTCGTTACGCTCTTCGGGTCCTTGGGGGTCGTGACGCCGTTAGCGGCGAGCAAACTGTCATTATCGTTTGTCGCGGCAAGGAGGCTTGGATGTAGTTTCGCTAAGGGCGCCCGTAACAGGAACTCGAACCCTAGAAGGTGCCAGATCGTGAATTCGTCGTCATCGGAGTGCTCGTGCTCCGCACCACGTGTGAAGTAGAGCTTGGCCTTACCGATAAACCCGTCGTAGTCCCACACCTGAAGTGCCTCACTTAATTATGAACGTTCGAACCAGAGCACGCCCAGTGGCGGCGGATACCGATGGCCGCCGGTGCATGACTCGATGATTATCCAGTATGAGAATCCGGCCCGGTTGCCAGGCGACCTCACCGGTCGGATGGGCGCCCTCCACGGCTGCGCGCGCTGAGTCGGGGCCGACGGGTGTTGCTCGCGGGTCCCAACGCAGCTTCCAGGTGTTCGGACCAGAGCTGACGAAGGCTGGTAGATAAGCGTTCCGACCAGACTCTTGGCGGATAAGCAGGGTCAGACGGCGAAGCGCTTGCTTTAAATCATCGGATGGCGAACAGATCTGAGTTGACGTCGGACGTGTGGCCTCAATGCACCTTAGAACCATCCACTGAGGTGGGTTCAGCGCGATCGCCCCATCAGTGTGCCAGGGAAACGTGCCCAGTCCGACACTGGCAGAGTGGGTGCCTTTACGGGCATCAACGGCAACCGTTGGACGAAGCACTTGGCGACGCACCTCGGCACTTCCGAGCCTAGCTGCCAACGTACTGAAGATTCGTTCCTCATCGGTCCACGTCCAGCCTCTTGAGCTTAGGAGCGCCAGGTGCCTAGCTTCTTGCACAGCTCCAAGGCTCGCACAGGCTAGCGGTCAGGTCGAAGCGGGAGCGGACTAACTGCGTCCCCGCCTGCGGGACAGTCATAAGGCCTTTGTCGGCTTATGCGACGGGCAACCGGGTTTGGGCCGAAGTGGACCGCACAATTCTGGAATGCGCGGCCACACAAGCACGTCGTTCTGCGCCGGGCCCAGTTGCAGAACACCAGCAAGCCCGGAAGGGGTGCCTCGATCAGGGCACTCACCTCACGGCGCGAAACCGATGACCGCGGTGCCCTTCTGGCAGGCCGCGAGGACGCCTTCGAGCTGAGACGGCGCGCAGGTCCAGCCGGCCACCGACTGCTGCTGACCGGTGGTGATCTTCGGTCCGTACTGGGTGGCGATGGTCCGTGCCGAATCGCAGGACACGTCACCGGCGAGGATCATGACTCGCAACGCGCCGTCGGGGCCCGGGATGGTGCCGCAACTGGTGTCGGAATCGTCGGACGCGGTCGCACTCGACGCCGTGGTCGACACCGGCTTGCGACCGGGGACCACCGGCGGCGAGGTGGCGGGCTGTTCGGCGGACTGTGATCCCGACTCCGCGGCGCCGGCCTGAGAGGTCGACGAAGCGGTGGTCACGTCCTGTTCCGCGCCGCAGGCCACGAGCGTCGATATCGCCGCCGCGAGTCCGAGAGTCGCCGCCGCGACCCTGATCGGTCGGCGAGTGCGGCTCGTGGTGGGACCGGTGGGACGAGTTCTGCGCGACATGGTTCACCACGGTAGCGAATGCGGTGTCGTCGACCGCACAGGTAGCCGGCGCCGGCCGTCGGTTTGGGGTGGGCGCGCCCGACCTGCGAAGATGCTGGACGTGAGCAGTACCGGAACCGAAGTCGCCGACCCCACCTACGCCGTCGGCACCACCCTCGCCGGCACCCGTGGGCGCACGGGGACGATCACCACACCGCATGGTCCGATCCACACCCCCGCGTTCATCCCCGTCGGTACCAAGGCCACCGTGAAGACGGTCCTCCCGGAATCGGTCTCTGCCCTCGGCGCCCAGGCCGTGCTCGCCAACGCCTACCACCTGTATCTGCAGCCGGGGCCGGAGATCATCGACGCGGCCGGCGGGCTCGGCGCGTTCATGAACTGGCGGGGGCCCACGTACACCGACAGCGGCGGCTTCCAGGTGATGTCGCTGGGTGCGGGGTTCAAGAAGGTCATCTCGATGGAGGCCACCGGCACCCCCGACGACGACCTCACCGCCAACGGCAAAGAACGGCTCTCGCGGGTCGACGACGACGGGGTGACCTTCAAGTCGCACCTCGACGGTTCGGCGCATCGTTTCACGCCGGAGGTGTCGATGCAGATCCAACACCAGCTGGGGGCCGACATCATCTTCGCCTTCGACGAGCTGACCACCCTGATGAACACTCGCGAGTACCAGGTGAATTCGCTCGAGCGCACCCGGTTGTGGGCGATTCGCTGTCTCGCCGAACACAATCGGTTGAGCGTCGAACGCGCACACCGGCCGCAACAGTCGCTCTGGGGTGTCATCCAGGGCGCCCAGTACGAGGATCTGCGGCGCAAGGCCGCCCGTGACCTCGTCGCCTTGAGCGAGGCGGACCGCGCTGCCGGCGGAAAGGGCTTCGGCGGTTACGGCATCGGCGGAGCACTCGAGAAGGACAACCTCGGCACCATCGTCGGCTGGGTCAACGACGAACTCCCAGAGGACTCCCCGAAACACCTCTTGGGGATCAGTGAACCCGACGACATCTTCACCGCCATCGAGAACGGCGTCGATACCTTCGACTGCGTATCGCCGACCCGGGTCGCCCGCAACGGTGCGATCTACTCACTGGACGGCCGGTACAACGTCACGAATGCCAAGTATCGCAGTGACTTCCGGCCGCTCGACCCCGAGGTCGAGAACTACACGTCGCAGTACAGCCGGGCCTACCTGCATCATCTGTTCAAGGCGAAGGAAGGCCTCGGCCCCACGCTGGCGACGCTGCACAACGTGTCCTTCATCGTCACGCTCGTCGACCGGGCCCGCCAGGCCATCGAGAACGGCACATACACCGAGTACCGCGACGAGTTCCTCCGGCGTTACTACGGAGGTCCCCGGTAGGCGTAAAACACTGCTAGAAGGGCGGTGGGTTGGCGTCGTTCCAGCGCTTCTCGGCGCGTTGGTGGCGTCGGAAGTCGTTGTCGCGCTGGGTGTTGAGTCTGTCGCGGGCGGGGTGATCGGGTGACCGTCTGGGGAAGAGCTTGTTGAACAGGTCGCGTCCGCTGAAGGCGTTGCCGACGAACATGTGCCCGGTGGGTGTGGTGAACCAGGCGGTCTGGAATTCGTCTTGGTGGTCCTGCCAGCTGGTGAAGGTCTTGATGCGGTGATGGAACCGGCACAGCGGTTTGAGGTTGCGCGCATCGGTCGGGCCACCGCGACGCGGGTCGGTGTGATCGAAGGGTTCGGTGTGGTCGAGATCGATCTGCCAGACCGGGGCGTTGCAGCCCGGGAAGGTGCAGCACAGTTCGCCGGCACGCACCAGGGCCTGCAGCTTCTTCGACGGGGTGTACCGCGTTGTCGAACTGTCTGCGTCTGGAGCCGGTGAACCGTCGGGTCCGGTAGGAGCGGGGTGGATGTAGGTGCGGCGCGCTTCGGCGAGCAGCTGCCGGGCGGTGTCGGCGTCGATGATGCCGTGGCGGTCGAGGAAGGCGGGATCGTTGTCGAGACCGATCAGGGTCGACAGGTTCACCACGATGTGAAACGTCGCGCGCGGCGCAGCCGAATCCGACGCCGAGGCGGCCGGCTCAGCCGGGTCATCGACAACGACGTCGGCTGACGGGTCGACGATGGTGTCCGCCTCCGTCATCGCAGCAGTTGGTGCAGGCGGCTCGACGGTCCCCACTGTCGCTGCGTCGGAGTCTGTTGCTGTGTCGGGTTCGGTTGCGGCAGGTCGGCAGTCGTCGCATAGGCACGTGATGGCGGCTTCACCGCGAGCGAGCGCTTTCATAGCATCGACCCTGCGGTTGGCCAACTTTCGCGGGTCACCGGCGTGGACCGCGGTGGCCATCGCTGTCAGGCGGGCGTCGAACTCGGCGGCATCAGCGTTGGGAAGCGTGCCGGAGATCCGGGACTGCCCGGGTGTGAAGCGGTCGGGGGTGATGGTCACCTTGCGGTCGGACTTCACCCGCTCCTTGCGTCGACGGACCGCGTCGGGCGCCCACTTGGCGACGATGGAATCGACCATGGCGGTGAACCGCGCCGTCGACATCGGTGCGCGGGCGAAGATCGCCTCGGCGAGATGGGCGTCCACGGTCTGCATCTCTTCGTCGTCGGTGATGAGATCGGTGCGCTTGAGCGCGATGAGGAAGCGCCGCTTGTCGATTCGACCACACGCGAGTGCGTGTCCGGTGAAGGAGAGTCGGTAGCGCAGTGCGTCGCCGGCCTCGATGAGATCTTTCGCCTCGGCCGGTGTCACGGTGAGGGTGGCGCCGACTTCGGCGATGGCCTGTTCGAGACCGTTGGGCCCGAACTGCTCGTAGGGGTTCTCGCCCGCGGCCACTCGCGCGGACAGGTGCTCGAAGGCTTCGAGGGAGTCGAGTTCGCCGCTGTGCGTCTCGGCGCGCCGCTGGGCGTAGTCCATTTCGCGTTCATCGTGAATGAGGCTGGCCACGACCATCATTCGGTGCGCGGACGCTGCTGCCAAGCCGGCGCAGTGGTTGAGGACCTCGACGAGTTCTGAAGCGGAGAGTTCATGGTCGGGACGAAAGCGCGGCTCGACCGACTCCTGTGGTGGGTCCACCGATGTGGATCCGGCCCCCGCCCCCGATGACATACCTCCACAATACTCGAATATATGTTCGAGTCAAGGGTCTGATCTCGGGATCTCCCGGGTTGTCTCGCAATCCAATCACGCCGCACCGACAGGACTGAAGCGTCGCCTCGGTGGCCTCGACGGGCGCGGCGTCCTCGCTTCGCTCGGTCGGCGCTGCTCGACAAGCGGGACTCTGCGGCGCTGCTCGACAAGCGGGACACGGCTCCTCTGCTCGACCAGCAGAGAACGGCGGCGCACCACAACGAGCGACGGCGGACGGGTGTCAGCGGGAGTTCTCGGCAACCATCCGTTCGCGGATGCCGCCGGCGACCCCGGTGCTGTTCGGGTTGGGGTCGTGGATCGCACCCGCGTGCGGCTCGACCGGCGTCCCCTTCTCGGTCTCGGACTTCGCCGTCGCCGCCGAGAATCGCTCGGTGATCCCGGGCATGAGGTGATGAGAAGCGTTGGCGGCCTTGGCTTTGTAGCCGACCGGTTGGTCCAGCTTCGGGTCGGTGCAGGCTGCCACGATCGCGTCGACCACGATCTGCGGATCGTCCATCGCGGACATCCGCGGTTCGTGCCCGGTTTAGTTGGCGGCGTGGACCCACCACGGGGTGTCCACGGCCCACGGCATGATGGTGCCGACCTTGATGGCGTCGTCGCCGGCCATGCGCAGCTCTTCGCTGATCGAGTGTCCGAGGCTCCGAACCGCCGCTTTCGTTGCGGCGTAGGTGTTCTGGAGTGCGATCGGTACCTCGCTGTCGACCGAGCCCACGTTGATGAGTGTGCCGCGACCCTGCGACCGGAAGACGCGCAGCGCCGCATGTGCGCCGTAGATCAGGCCCTTCAGGTTCACGTCGACGAGGCGAGCGTGGTCCTCGGTCGGGATGTCCCAGAAGTACCCGACCGCGCCGACGCCGACGTTGTTCACCCACACGTCGATCGATTCGAGCCATTCGAGCGCGGCGGACGCGAGATGGGCGACGGCACGCGGATCGCTGACATCGGTGGGCACCGCCAGCGCCGACCCGCCCTTGCCGGTGATCTCTGCGACGACCTCGTCGAGGACCGCGGTTCGACGCGCCGCGACGACGACGTTCGCGCCGAGTTCTCCGAGTCGCACCGCGGCGCCGCGTCCGAATCCGCTCGACGCGCCGGCGATCACGACGGTGGAGCCGTTGATTTCCTTGTTGTCTGTCATGGTGATCGCCTACCCGAGGCGGGGTTCACCAAACCGAGAGGAGGCGCGCTCAGCCCGCGGCGCGGGACTGCCGGAAGGACTCGATCGCGGCGAGATCGTACGAGTTCGCCCCGGTCCCGATGCCCTGGGCGACGTGCGCGGCCACCGCGCAACCGAGTTCGGCGGAGTCGGCGAGACCGAGCCCGCGCAGCCGGCCGGTCAAGAACCCGGCGGAGAACGAGTCGCCGCAACCGGTGGTGTCCACGACGTCCACCTCGAACGCCGGCACCGCGACCACGTCGTCGCCGGTCACGACCAGCGCACCGTCGGCACCGCGGGTGAGCGCGACGCAACCGACACCGCGGTCCAGGAGCGCCCGTGCGCCGTAGGTGAGGTCGTCGGTTCCGGTCAGTCCCCGGGTCTGCTCGTCGTTGGGCAGCAGGTAGTCGAGGTGGGGAAGTGCGTCGGCGATCCACTCGAGAAGGCCGGGGTCGCCAGCCGACAGCAGATCGGCCGACGTCGTGATCCCGCGGTCGCGCGCCCGGCCGAGGAGCTCTGCGGCGACGGCGCCGCCCAGGAATTCCGGGCCGCCGAGGTGCAGGTGGTCGAGCCCGGTCAGCGCGTCTGCACCCAGGTCGTCGGGCGTGAACTGTGCGTTCGCCCCGATGCAGTGCCACGCGGGACGGTCTCCATTGGGTCGGACGGGTATGACCGATGACGACGTCTGGACCCCGGGCTTCGGAACCAGGCCGCCGGTGTCGACGCCTTCGGCGTCCAGCAGTGCGGTCAGCGAACGCCCGATCGTGTCGTCGCCGATCGCTCCGTGGGTCCGGACCGTGGCGCCCAGCCGACTGAGGACGAGCGCGGTTCCGCCCGCGGTACCGGCGGCGGAGAAACCGATGGACTGGACGAGCGCGCCGTCGGACCCCGCCGGGATGGACTCGATCCCGACGACGTGGATGTCCAGCACATGGACGCCCACGGTTGCGATCGTCGGCGGTTCGAGCCGCGGTGAGGGTGTCACGTCCGGTTCTCCTTGGGTGTCCCGTAGTCCAGCCGGATCGCCTGGGCGACAGTGGACTGCTGTTGGTCCTCGGTGAGTTCGCGAGGCCGGCCCATGCTGCTGGTCCGGTGAAAGAGGGTCGCGAGCCACTCCAGCAGCAGGGCGTTCTCCACCGCGTGGGCCAGGCTGGAGCCGCGTGCCACCGAACCGTGGTTCGCCATCAGCGCGACCTGGGTGTCGACCAGCGCGTCGGCGACGATCCCGGCGAGCTCCGGGCTCCCGAACGTGGCGTACGGCGCGACCGGGATGGCACCGCCGAGGCCGAGTTGCTGGTAGTGCAGCACCGGTAACGAGGTCAGTCCGCTGACGCAGGCGACCGCGGTCCCGAAGGGTGCGTGGGTGTGGACGATCGCCTGTGTGCCGGTTTCCTCGTAGACGCGGAGGTGCAGGTCCAGCTCGGACGACGGCGCGATCGGCCCGTCGACGACGTCGCCGGCAAGGGACACCACCGTCACGTCGGTCGCGGCACAGTTCGCGAGCACGACCCCGGTTCCGGTGATCGCGACGTGATCGCCCGCACGCGCCGACACGTTGCCGGAGGTGCCGATCAGCAGACCTTCGGCCGCCAGCCGTCGAGCGGCTGCGGCGACCTCGTCGCGTATCGACGGGTCGCTCATCGGCCGAATGCGTCGGTCCGCACTCCGCGGAGAAGGATCGCCGGGCATGTCGCGGAACTCGGAGCGCATTCGGTACGTTGGGACCACATACCGGACATTTACGCACATGCCTTTGCTCCCGGCACCCGGTATGAAATACCCGAGCACCAGCGAGAGAGACGATGAGACGCGGAAAGCGCCGAAAACGCCGACGACACCAGTCGGCCCCCTGTTGTGAATTGAATGACCCGGGTGTTCCGCCCGGCCCCGACACCGGGACGGTCTCATGCTGACCCTCCTCGGAATCGGACTCGGAATCCTGGTGGTCTTCCTGATCACCGCCCTCACCGGTTACTTCGTGGCCCAGGAATTCGGCTACATGGCGGTCGACCGGTCCCGCCTCAAAGCCCGTGCCGAAACCGGTGACGCCGCCGCGAAACGCGCGCTCGCGGTCACCCGCCGCACGTCCTTCATGCTCTCCGGCGCCCAGCTGGGCATCACTGTCACCGGCCTGCTCGTCGGCTACGTGGCCGAACCCCTGATCGGTTCCGGCGTCGGCGAGCTGCTCGGCGGCGTGGGTATCCCGGTGGGCGTGGGTGTCGCGATCGGCACGATCATCGCGATCATCTTCTCCACCGTCGTGCAGATGGTCTTCGGTGAGCTGTTCCCCAAGAACCTCGCCATCGCCCGGCCCGAGCCGGTCGCACGGTGGCTCGCCCGTTCGACGACGATCTACCTGGCCGTATTCGGTTGGCTCATCGCATTGTTCGACAAGTCGTCGAACCTGCTGCTGCGAGCGCTGCGCATCGAGCCCGTGCACGACGTCGAGCATTCGGCGTCGGTGCGCGACCTCGAGCACATCGTCGCCGAGTCCCGCGACGCGGGTGACCTGCCCGACGAGCTGTCCGTCCTGCTCGACCGTGTGCTCGAATTCCCCACGCGCACCGCAGAACACGCGATGATCCCGCGACCGAACACCGATCATGTCGACGCCGATCTGGCGGCGGGTGAGGTGCTGACACTGATGAGCACCGGCCACACGCGGTACCCCGTGCTGGCCGGCGGTGACGACGAGGTACGCGGCGTGATCCACCTCCAGGACCTCCTGGAGTGGAGCTACGCGCTGAAAAAACAACCGCCGCAGGCTGATTCGTCGGCCACCGCGGTAGACCTGTGTCGTCCCGCGGTGGTGGTGCCCTCGACGCTCCCGCTGCCCGAGGTGTTGGAGACCCTCGCGGACGCACATGACGAGATGGCGGTGGTCATCGACGAATACGGCGGCTTCGCCGGGGTCGTGACCGCCGAGGACATCGCCGAGGAACTGGTCGGCGAGATCGACGACGAACACGACTCCGAGGCGACCGTCGCGATCGAGGAGAGCCCCGAGGGATGGCGCGTGCGGGGTGACGCACACGTCGACGAGGTCTCCCGGACCGTCGGCTGGGACCTCCCCGAAGGCGACTACGAGACGATGGCCGGACTGGTGATCGCCGAATTCGTCGGACTCCCGGAGGTCGGGGACACGGTGACGATCGAGATCGATCCCGATCCGTCGACCCTGCTCGAAGACGACGAGGCGCCACCCCGCACCGTGCGGGCCACGGTGCTCGAAGTCGACAAGCGCGTCCCCGCTCTGCTGTCGATGAGCGTGGCACACAACGACAACAACCCGGGCGAGAAGAGCCCGGACGACAGGAACCGGGGCGAGAAGAAGAACCCGGCCGAGAACGGAGAGGAGAGCGACAATGGATAACCCGTGGGTCGTCGCGGCCGTCACCGTGGCCCTGATCGCGTCCAGCGCCTTCTTCGTCGCGGTCGAGTTCGCCCTCATCGCCGCACGTCGGCACCGGCTCGAAGACGCGGCCGCGACCAGCGGCAGCGCCCGCGCAGCACTGCGCAGCGCATCGGAACTGTCGGTGTTGCTCGCCGGGTCGCAGCTCGGCATCACGGTGTGCACGCTGGCACTGGGTTCGATCACGAAACCCGCTGTGCACCACTGGCTCACGCCGCTGTTCGCCGGGTGGGGTCTGCCGTACTGGTCGGCCGACGTGATCGGCTTCGTCCTCGCCCTCGTCATCGTGACGTTCCTGCACCTCGTCGTCGGTGAGATGGCGCCGAAGTCGTGGGCCATCGCCCACCCCGAGAAGTCGGCGATCATGCTCGCGATCCCGATGCGCGCCTTCATGTGGGTGACCCGTCCGTTCATCGTCCAGCTCAACCACCTCGCCAACTGGTGCCTCAAGCGTGTCGGCGTCGAACCGGTGGACCAGGTCGCGACCGGGCAGGACAGCGACGCCCTCCGCCACCTGGTGGAGCACTCGGCCACCGTGGGCACACTCGACGAGCGGTACCACGCCCACCTGACGAGTGCTCTGGAACTGGAGTCGTTGACCGTCGGCGACGTCGTGACCCCCAACGACCATCTGGCCGTGGTCGGTCCGGCCGCGGACGCCGATGAGATCCAGACCGCCGGCCGGACCTCGGGCCACCTGCGGCTGCTGGTGCGCGACGATGCGTCCGGGGCGCCGGTCCGCGGTGTCGTGCATGTGCGCGACAGCCTGACCGCGTCGGCCGGCACCACGGCGGCCGATCTCATGCGCCCGGTCCTGAGCGTCGAATCGGCGCAGCCGGTGTACGAGACGCTCACCGCCATGCGGGAACAGCGCGCCCACCTCGCGCTCGTCACCGATGGGGGCCGCGCGGTCGGACTCATCACCATCAACGACGTGCTCCAGCGGTTGCTGGCGACCACGGCGTAGGAGGGTTGACGAGCGCGCGTCGCTTACCCTTCGTGGCTCGTCGCTTGCGCTCCTCGCACCTCAGGGAGCAGGGATTATGCGTTCTGGGGACGTGGGCCGCTAGGTCCACTCGTCGGCCGTCAGGAACCACGGTTCGGCCGGCAGCGCGGCGGGGTCGAACCGGTTCGCCAGTTGCTCCGCGCGCACGGGCTCGTCCCGGCCGCCGAGCCCCAGTGAATGGGCGATGCGAGACAACACGGTCGACGTCGTCACCCCTGCGGCGGCGAGGTCGGCCAGGGTCACCGCCCCGTCCCGCTTGCTGAGCCGGATTCCGTTGGCGTTGAGCACCATCGGGACGTGCGCGTACGTCGGTGGGGCCTTCCCGAGCAGCGCCGCCAGGTAGGCCTGCCGGGGCGCCGACGACAACAGATCGTCCCCGCGGACGACCTGGTCGACGCCCTGCGCGGCATCGTCGACGACGACGGCCAGGTTGTAGGCCGGGGTGCCGTCGTTGCGCAGCAGCACGAAGTCGTCGACCGCGCCCATGTAGGGACCGTGCAGCAGGTCATCGACGCCGTACTCCCGGACGTCGGCCCGCAGCCGGATCGCGGGTGGCCGGGTGGCACGGCGTTCGTCGCGTTCGGCGGCGGTGAGGTCGCGGCACGTGCCCGGGTAGGCGCCCTGCGGCGCATGGGGTGCGGACGGCGCGTCGAGGATCTCTCGGCGGGTGCAGAAACACTCGAAGGTGCGGCCGGCGTCGCGCAGGTCGTCGAGGACGGCACGGTATGCCTCGAGCCGGTCGGTCTGGTGGACGACGGGCGGGTCCCAGTCGAGGCCCAGGGCCGCGAGATCGGACAACTGCCGGGAATCCGCGCCCTCGACGGCTCGGTCGAGATCCTCCATCCGGATCAGGAATTGCCGGCCGGTGGTCCGCGCGAAGAGCCAGGCGAGCACGGCGGTCCGCAGATTGCCGACGTGGAGGTCCCCGGAGGGGGAGGGCGCGTACCGGCCCGCTCGCTGCGTCGACACCGCGTCGAGATTACCGGTCGGCGATGAGAATCCGCGCCGCGGCCGGTCTGCCTGTAACGGCCCGGACGACGACACGCCGGGTATGCGGCGGCGTGTAGGCGTTGCGGTCCCGTCGACGAGTGAGGAACGATGAGTTTCATGGATCTCCCGGTCATGCCGCCTGTTGCGCCGATGCTGGCCAAGGCGGTGACCAGCGTGCCGCCGCAGCCCGACGGTTCGGTGGCGTGGTCGTATGAACCCAAGTGGGATGGTTTCCGCGGGTTGGTCTTCCGCGACGGCGACGAGGTGACGATCGGATCGCGAGGCGGCAAGGACCTGGCCCGGTACTTCCCCGAGATCGTCGCGGCGGTGAAGGACGAACTGCCCGACAAGGTGGTCCTCGACGGTGAGATCGGGGTGCCGGCGCTGATCGGCGACACGCATCGGCTCGACTGGGATTCGCTCGCGCAGCGCATCCATCCGGCGGAATCGCGCGTCACCATGCTCGCGGAGAAGACACCGGCGATCTTCATCGGATTCGACGCGCTGGCGCTGGAGTCGACGAGCGTGATGGGCGAACCCTTCGAGGTGCGCCGGGAAGCGCTGCTGCGGGCCGTCGGTCCGGGCGGGCGGGACCGTCGCGTGCATGTCAGCCGGGTGACGAGCGACCCCGCGGTCGCCGAGGACTGGTTCTCCGCCTTCGAAGGTGCCGGGCTAGACGGTGTCGTCGCCAAGCGACTCGACGGCGTGTACGTCGAGAACAAGCGGGAGATGCTGAAGATCAAACACAAACGGACCGCGGACTGTGTGATCTTCGGGTATCGAATCCACAAGTCGGGCACCGGGATCGGGTCGATGCTGCTCGGACTGTACGGCGACGACGGCGAATTGCGGATGGTCGGTGGGGCGGGTGCCTTCTCCGACGCCAAGCGGATCGAGTTGCAGCAGATGTTCGAGCCGATGCGGCTGGACCCGGAGAGGGCGTCGCCGGGCGAGCCCACGCGGTGGCGTTCGGAGAAATCGGGGGAGTGGATCCCGATCCGTCCGGAGCTGGTCGCGGAGTTCGCATATGACCAGATGGAAAACCATCGCTTCCGGCACACGGTGAAATTCCTTCGCTGGCGGCCCGATCGAGAACCGGAAAGCTGCGGCTACGACCAGCTCGACGTCCCGCTGACCTACGATCTCCACGACGTCCTCGAAGGAGAATGACCATGGCATCTCGTTCGCCCGCGGAGGAACTCGACGTCGACGGGGTCGCCGTCCGGATGAGCAACCCGGACAAGATCTACTTCCCCGAACTCGGCGAGAACGGCGGCCGCAAGCGCGATCTCGTCGGGTACTACCGCACCGTAGCACTCGGCGACACGCGTGGCAGGGCCGACGACAGCGGCGACGGACCGCTGATGCGCGCCACCCGCGACCGCCCGACCTTTCTGCAGCGCTTCCCCGACGGCGTCGAGGGCGAGGAGATCTACCAGAAGCACATCGCGAAGAAGCGGCCGGAGCATGTGCGGTCCACCCCGATCGTGTTCCCCTCCAAGCGAACCGGCGATGCGATCCGACCCACGGTGCCCGCGGATCTCGTGTGGGGCGCGAACCTGGGCACCGTCACCTTCCACACCTGGCCGACCCTGCATCCCGACAACGACCATCCCGATCAGCTTCGCATCGACCTCGATCCGCAACCCGGCACGACCTTCGAGGATGTGCGGCGGGTCGCGCTCGAAGGACTGAAGCCGCTGCTCGACGAACTCGGGTTCACCGGTTTCGTGAAGACCTCGGGCGGTCGGGGAGTACACGTGTACGTGCCCATCGAGCCGCTCTGGGACTTCATCGCGACCCGACGCTGCGTCATCGCGATCGCCCGCGAGCTCGAACGCCGCGACCCGGACGCGGTCACCACATCGTGGTGGAAAGAAGAACGCGGAGAACGGATCTTCATCGACTACAACCAGAACGCCCGCGACCGCACGATGGCATCCCCGTACTCCGTTCGACGCAGCGCCCGCGCCCGGGTGTCGACGCCGGTGACGTGGGACGAACTCGCCGACGTCGATCCGGACGACTGCACCATCGCGACCGTCCCGAAGCTCCTGGAAGATCGCGGCGACCCATGGGCCGACATCGCCGACCACCGGCGCGGCGTCGAGAAACTGCTGGAGATGGTCCAGGCCGACGACGCAAACGGCCTGGGCGACATGCCTTATCCGCCCAGCTATCCCAAGATGCCGGGCGAGCCGCCGCGCGTACAGCCGAGCAAGAAGGTCGCCGAGCACTGGGATGAGCAGGGCAACCGACGCTCCGACGGCTGATGCCTGGGTTCCGTATGGGTCAGCGGCGCAGCGCCTCGGCCGCCCAGGTCGCGAAACTCTGCCAGCCCACATCAGGGAACCGGCGGTGCAGCGTCGGGATGTCGACCTCGTACCCGCGGTCGCCGAGGAACGTGAACATCGCCCGCATGTCCTCGGACTCGATACGTTCGGGATCGTAGGACTCCGCCGTGACGGTGGTGCCGAGAACGTCGCCGATGATGCGCGCCATCTCCTCGGGCGTCGGCTGATCGGACGCGAGGTCGATGCGCTGGCCGACGTGGACGTCGGGCGCGGCGAACAGGGTGGCGACGAGTCGGCCGAGGTCGCGCCGCGAGAGTTGTTGCAGCGGCTTGTCCGCGGGCATCGCGATCGGCATCACGCCCGCCGCGAGCGCGTCGGCTCCGCCGAGCAGGTTGTCGAAGAAGTAGGCCGGGCCGACGATCGTGTGCGGGATCTCGGTGGCTGCCAACATCTGCTCGACCTCGAACTTGGAATCGAAATGCGGCACGCCGGTCTGACGATCGGCCGAGGCCACCGAGGAGAACACGAGGTAGGGGATCGACGCGGACGTGGCGGCTTCGATCAGCGCACGACCCTGACCGATCTCGGCCTCGACGCCGGATTCGAACGGGGTGGTGAGCGCGAACACGCCCGCGGACCCGGTGAACGCCTCGGTGAGGCCCGACCCGCTCACGATGTCGCCGACGGCGAGTTCGACGCCTCGGTCGGCCAGGCGTGCCGCCTTGCTCGACACCGCGTCCCGCACGACGGCGCGGACCGGGAAACCGGCCTCGAGCAGCGCGTCGAGCACGGCGCCGCCCTGCCCTCCGGTGGCTCCGACGACAACGACAGGGGAGGAATCGGCCATGTCGTCGACCCTAGCGGCCACACTCGACGGCCGGACGGTTTGGGTGAGTGCGCCGTCGGCGGCTATCATCTCGACGTTGGAGGATTCGCCTAGTGGCCTATGGCGCTCGCCTGGAACGCGGGTTGGGTTAACAGCCCTCAGGGGTTCGAATCCCCTATCCTCCGCCACCGAAGGTCCGCTGTGACACCCGTCTTTCCGGGTGACACCGCGGACCTTCGTCGAATCCCCGAGCGTGCCGGCCGAGTGCGATCGAGCCGCGCGGACCGGTTCGAGGACCCCGGCTCCGGCCGCCGGAACCCCTCGCTACACTGGACGACGGATCCCGCGCGGCGTGCATCCTGTGAACTCCCCCAGGGCCGGAAGGCAGCAAGGGTCAACGGGCTCTCTCGGGTGCGCGGGGTCCCCTATTTTCCCGATACGAAGTTTCAGGTCAGGGGCGTCGGCCACCCGCACCGGCGTCGAGCCGCGAGAGGGCCAACGTTGAATTTTCACTCGATGAGTGCCGACCAACTCCGGAACACCCAGACGGAACTGACCAAGCAATACGAGGCGCTGCGCGCGCTGGGTCTCAAGCTCGACCTCACCCGCGGCAAGCCGGCCCCCGAGCAGCTCGATCTCTCGAACGGTCTCCTGTCGCTGCCCGGTGACGAGTTCCGAGACGGCGCGGGCACCGACACCCGCAACTACGGCGGACTCAACGGACTGCCCGAGTTGCGCGGCATCTTCGGGGAACTCCTCGCCGTCGACCCCGACAACCTCATCGCGCTCGGCAACTCGAGCCTCGAGATCATGCACGACCTCACGGTCTTCGGGCTGTTGCACGGCACCGCCGACTCCGACGAGCCGTGGGGACGTCAGACGATCAAGTTCCTGTGCCCGTCGCCCGGTTATGACCGCCACTTCGCGATCACCGAGAGCTTCGGCATCGAGATGATCCCGGTGCCGATGCTGCCCGACGGTCCCGACGTGCGGGTGTGCGCCGAACTCGTCGCCGCCGACCCGAGCATCAAGGGCATGTGGGCGGTGCCCACCTACTCGAACCCGACCGGCGTCACCTTCTCCGAGGAGGTCACCCGCGGGTTGCTCGAGATGTCCGCGGCGCCGGACTTCCGGATCTACTGGGACAACGCCTACGTCGTCCACACGCTGGTGGAGACCCCGCCGACGCCGCTGCCGATCCTGGAGATGGCGGCGCAGGCCGGGCACCCGAACCGCGTGTACGTCCTCGGCTCGACGTCGAAGATCACCTTCGCCGGCGCCGGCGTCTCGTTCTTCGGGTCGTCGCCGGAGAATCTGGCCTGGTTCAGCAAGTACCTGTCGCTGAAGACCATCGGACCCGACAAGGTCAATCAGCTGCGTCACCTCAAGTTCTTCGGCGACGCCGACGGTGTACGGGCCCACATGGCCCGCCACCGGGAGATCCTCGCCCCGAAGTTCAAGCTCGTGCTCGACATCCTCGAGGACCGGCTCACGGAGTCGAAGGTGGCGTCGTGGTCGGAGCCGGAGGGCGGCTACTTCATCAGCCTCGACGTCGTCGACGGCGCGGCCCGACGCACCATCGAGCTGGCCAAAGAAGCCGGTATCGCGCTCACCGCCGCCGGATCGGCGTTCCCGTACAAGACCGATCCGCACGATCAGAACATCCGACTCGCACCGACGTTCCCGAACACCGACGACCTGCGGGCTGCGATGGACGGGGTGTCCACGTGCGTGCTGCTGGCCGCGGCGGAGAACCTGCTCGCCCGCTCCAGCTGACCCGACACGCCGATCCCGGCGTTAGATTGCTCTCATTCTCCGGCGAGTGCGCTGGCGTGCGCGCCACTTTGTGACAGGCTTTCAAATCGTGAATCTGCCCAGGCCGGTTCTTCTCGCAACCGGTTTCGCCGTCGTGGGGGTCATCGCACTGGCACTCCAGGATGTCGTCGTACCCCTGGGCGCCCAATTCTGGGGTTTGCTGCACAACCAGATCGATCTCTCGGTGTACCAGGCGGGTGCCCGGGCGGTCGCCAACGGGGTCAGTCTCTACGACGTCAAGATGATCGGCGATCTGGACTACACCTACTCGCCGTTCTCCGCCTTGCTGTTCAGTCCGCTGGCCTGGATGTCCTTCGACGTCGCCCGCATGTTGTGGTCGGCGGGCATCGTCGTGGCGCTCTATCTGGTGATCATGCTGAGCTTCCGCAGCCTCGGCCGGCCGGTGACCTGGCCGTTGCGCGTGATCGCGGCGTCGCTGGTGGCGGTGGCGATGTTGTTCGAGCCGGTTCGTACGACGATCTGGTACGGGCAGATCAACGTCTTCCTGATGCTCGTGATCGTGGCCGATCTGGCGCGTCCGGACGGTGGACGCCTCAAGGGGTTCTGGACCGGAGTCGCCGCGGGGATCAAGCTGACGCCCCTCATCTTCGCCGGTTACTTCCTCGTGCAACGGAACTGGCGCGCCCTCGCCGGGGTGGTGGGCGGCTTCGCCACCACCATGCTCATCGGGTTCGCCGCCTTGCCCGGGGACTCGTGGTCGTACTGGACGGGCAAACTGTTCGAGTCCGACCGGGTCGGTTCGGCTCAGTTGCGCGGTAATCAGTCCCTGCGCGGCATGCTGGCCAACCACCTCGACACCGACAATCCGCCGACGCTGCTCTGGCTCGTCCTGGTGCTGGCAGGGCTGGCGGTCGGCTTCGCGGTGGCGACGTACGCCCACCGCAAGGGCCAGGAACTCCTCGCCGTCAGCATCGTCGGGATGACCGCCTGCGTGGTGTCGCCGATGTCGTGGGGCCACCACTGGGTGTGGTTCATCCCGATCCTGGTCATCGGAATCCACCTGGTCCTCGACACCCGGCAGCCGCGGTCGCCGCGGGTGTGGGCCGGCGTGGGCGTGGCGGCACTGGTGCTTCTCGCGTTCTCGTGGCCGACGCATGTACCGGCGCTGATCCCGGACGGTTACTACACGGGGCTGTACGTCAAGACCCGCATCACGTGGCTCAACTGGTTCACGGTCAGCCCTTATCTGTGGGCCTACCTCGGCGTGCTCGTCGCGACGGTCGTCGGCCTGCGGATGGTCGGCAGCCGTGGCTACTCCTCGCCGACGCCCGCCGACCCGATCATCCCGCCCGGCGTCGCGGCTGCCGTGATCGCCGAGGGCGGGCTGCCGACCGGCGATGCGGGCAGCACCGGCAGTGAGGGCACACGACGGCCGGACACGGGTGGCGAGGAGTCCGGGCCGCGCGACTCGCGAGGCACGTCCGGGCATACTCCGCGTACTTCGGAAGACACCCGCGGGATGGCCGATGACCTGGTCGGAACCGATGGCGAACCCGTCACAGAGACACCCGATCAGGGGCCCGCTGCACCAGTGTGAGGCACACTCATCGACTGTCACGGGTCGCCGGTAGTCTCGACGCGTGGCTCTGTATCGCACCTATCGCCCGGCTACCTTCGCCGACGTCGTGGGGCAGGAGCACGTCACCGATCCGTTGAGCCGTGCCCTGGATTCCGGTCGCATCAATCACGCGTATCTCTTCTCCGGTCCTCGCGGTTGTGGCAAGACGTCGTCGGCGCGGATCCTGGCTCGTTCGCTGAACTGTGTGCAGGGCCCCACCTCCACACCGTGCGGAACGTGCGTCTCCTGTGTGGCGCTCGCGCCGGGCGGCCCGGGCAACCTCGACGTCATCGAGCTCGACGCCGCGAGTCACGGCGGTGTCGACGACACCCGCGAGCTGCGCGACCGCGCCTTCTATGCGCCCGCCGAGTCGCGCTACCGCGTGTTCATCGTCGACGAGGCGCACATGGTGACGAACGCGGGATTCAACGCGCTCCTGAAGATCGTCGAGGAGCCGCCGGAGCATCTGATCTTCGTGTTCGCGACCACCGAACCCGAGAAGGTGCTGCCGACCATCCGGTCGCGCACCCACCACTACCCGTTCCGGCTGCTCGCGCCGCCGGTCATGCGCGGTCTCCTGGAGACGATCTGTGAGCGCGAGGGCGTGACCGTCGCGTCCGAGGTGTACCCGCTCGTCATACGGGCGGGTGGCGGTTCGCCTCGTGACTCGCTGTCGATCCTCGATCAGCTGCTGGCCGGCGCCGACGACCAGGGTGTCGCCTACGAACGCGCGCTGGCGCTGCTCGGCGTCACCGACGTGGCGCTGATCGACACCGCGGTCGACGCTCTTGCCGACGCCGACGGTTCGGCATTGTTCGGCACGGTGGAGAAGGTGGTCGACGCCGGGCACGATCCTCGACGGTTCGCCGTCGACCTGCTGGAACGTCTGCGCGATCTGATTCTGCTGCAGGCTGTTCCGGACGCCGCGGACCGCGGACTCGTCGAGGCGCCGGGTGACCAGCTCGCCCGCATGCGCGCCCAGATCGAGACCCTCGGGCCCGCGTCGCTGACCAGGTTCGCCGAGATCGTGCACAACGCGCTCGGGGAGATGCGCGGCACGACGTCGCCGCGACTCCTGCTCGAGGTGATGTGCGCGCGGATGCTGCTGCCCGCGGTCTCCGCCGACGACGCAGCTCTGCTGCAGCGACTCGAACGACTCGAGTCGGGTATCGGCACGACGTCGATCCCGGTACCCGCGAAACCGGCTGAGCCGGAACCGGAACCGAAGTTCGTTCGACCCTCGCAGCGCAAGGCGATGGAAGAGGCCAAGGCTGCCGAGGCGTCCGAGCGCGCGGCCGCGGAAGCCGTCGAGGCGGACGCCGCGCAACCCGACACCGGCCGGGTGCCGAAACCGGTGGTCCCGGAACCGGTGGTGTCTGAGCCGGTTGCGCCGGAGACGGTGGTGGAGACTCCTGCGCCGGAACCCGTCGTTGCTGAAGCGGTCGCGGCAGGTGCGGCGCCCGAGGCGGTTGATCCCGACTCGACCGGCGTCGCAAAGGGTTCGGGGGTCGAGGCCGAGGCCGTGCTGCCCGCGGAGGAGCCCGCCGACGACGAGTCGATGTTCGACGAGCTGATCGCCGACCAACCGAGTGCCGGGGCGGCAGAGGTCGAACCGGCGCCGGCCGCTGACGCCTCATCGGACGACGAGACGGCGTCCCTGATCGAGGTGCCCGCCCCGCCGACGCCGCCGACTCAGCCGCCGGCACGGTCCGACCGGACCCCGTCCGCGCCCGAACCGCCGTCGCGCCATCGGGACGCGCCCTCGCCCGAACCGGAACCGATTGCCGAACCGGCGTCGACCGCGGCGTACGACGACATCCCGCTGCCCGATGAGCCCGTCGACGAGGACGACGTCCCGCCACCCGACGCGATGCCGGTCCGTGCCCGTCGGCCCGAGCCCGAGCCGGTGCCCGAACCGGAGCCCGAGCCCGAGGCGACCGCCGGGCTCGACGCCGACTCGGTTCGCAAGCGGTATCAGGACATCCGGGCCGCGGTGCGGGAACGGTCGAAGAGTCTCGAGCCGATGCTGTCGGCGGCGGTCATCGCCGACGTCGACGGGACGACCGTCGTGCTCTCGCATCCGGTCGAGGTGCTGGTCGGGCGGTTGTCCGCGCCGCACGCCGTGACGATCATCCGCGAGGCGCTCACCGAGGTCTTCGGCACCGAACTCGACGTGCGTACCGTGCACCAGGCGCCGGGCGCCGCCGCACCCTCCGCCACGTCGACCGCGCCGCCGTCGAAGCAAGCTGCCAAGGCGCGGCAGTCGTACTCGCGTCCGAGTCGCGCGCGTGACCAGTCGGCGACGCCGGCGCCCGCACCGGAGCCGGTCGCCGAACCGGAGGAGCCCGAGCCGCCACGTGCCGACGAGGACATCCCGCACGACGAACGTGCGGAGATGGTGGCCGATGCACGCACCGGCAGCCCCGAGCAGCGGCTCGACCCCGACCAGGTGGCGCTGGAGCTGCTCAAATCGGAGCTGGGGGCACGGCCGCTCGAGTGACCGGGTGCGCTCGGAAGCTTTGTCTGAAAACCGCCCCGCGCAACAGGTTCGACGACGATACGCCGCGTGTCCGATTTCTGAGGGCGGTCTTCAGAGGCGGGTCGGGCTCAGGCGTCCCACCACGGCCGGAGTGGCACCTGGTGGCCACCGTCCTCGTCCAGTTTGGTGGCGAGCACGTGGTGGAGCTGGATGATGTTGCGGTCGAACCCGATTCGGCAACCGGCCATGTAGAGGCCCCACAGCCGCGCGGTGCCCTCGCCGACCTCGGCCACCGCTTCGTCCCAGTGCTCGACGAGGTTGATGTTCCAGTCGCGCAGCGTCATCGCGTAGTGCTCGCGGAAGTTCTCCTCGTGGATGACCTCCATGCCGCCGATGTCCTGCAGCTTGGAGATGATCTTGCCGGAGCCGGTGAGCTCGCCGTCGGGGAAGACGTAGCGGTCGATGAACGATCCCGCCTTGCTGCGGCTCGCGTTGTCGGGGCGCGTGATGCAGTGGTTCAGCAGCATGCCGCCGGGACGGAGCTTGTCGCGCATGAACCCGAAGTAGGACGGGTAATTGTGGACACCGATGTGCTCGGTGAGCCCGATGGACGACACGGCGTCGAATCCGCTTTCGGTGACGTCGCGGTAGTCGCTGTGCCGGACCTCGGCGAACTCGCCGAGCCCTTCGTCGGCGATCGCCTTCTGGGCCCACTGTGCCTGCTCGGCGGACAGCGTCGCCCCGATCGTGTGGACGCCGCGTCGGGCGGCATAGCGGACCATTCCGCCCCAGCCGCATCCGATGTCGAGGAGGCGGTCGCCGGGCTTGAGGCGGAGCTTCTCGAAGATGAGGCGGTACTTGTTCTCCTGCGCGGCTTCCAGCGATGCGTCGCGTTCCGGGTAGACGGCGCAGGTGTACGTCATCGACGGTCCGAGCACCCACTCGTAGAACGTGTTCGAGACGTCGTAGTGGTAGTGGATGACCTCGGCATCACGAGACTTGCTGTGCCGCAGTCCTTCCGCAAATCGACGCCAGCGCGGCACGGCCTCCTGCGGCGGCGGTGCGATCGGCTTGAAGTGATCGATGCCCAGCGACCGCGCGATGTGGGCGAGCGACAGGGGGGAGGGGCGGTGGAACTGCAGGTTGCTGGCCAGTGCCTTCAGCGCGGGGTACGGATCACCGGGGTGCGCGCCGATGAGTTCGAGATCGCCTGCGATGTAGGCGCGCGCGAGTCCGAGATCGCCGGGTGCGGTCACCAGATACGTCGTACCGCGCGGGGTCTTCAGATCGAGGCCGTACTGGGCGTCGACGGGTCCGGCGCTGCTGCCGTCGTAGGCGGTGATCCGGATCGACAGGTTTCCGCCGAGGAGTGTTTCGAAGATCTCGGCGAGGGTCATCTTGCCGGCGTGCGAGTCCACACTCGACGCCGAACTCTCCTTGAACGTGGTCATTGGCGTTTCACCGCTTTCGAGTAGAGGTCCAGCAGACGACCCCGCGGGTCGTACCGCTTCTTGAGGAGCCGATAACTCTCTCCGCCGTAGAGTTCGTCGAACTCCTCCGGCGTGTAGAAACTCTCTGAATACAGCGACTTGTGGCCGTCGAGTTCGGCGACCTTGCGTTCGATGATCTTGTTGGTGTGCCCGGGATCGCCCGGGGTGACCGGCACGGCCGACCAGAAGCCGACGTTGACGTACGTGCGTTGCGGGGCAAGGGGATACAGCGGCCAGGGGCGTACCGGATCGGCGCCGGGGAGGGCGGGCTCGCGAAGCCGGAGGGGGCACAGCCAGATCGGTTCGATGGGAATCTCGGAGAGGAACCACTCGACGTAGTCGGCGGTCCGGTCAATGGGAACCTCGATGTCCTGCACGACGCGTTCACCCGCCGGTAGTCCCTTGCGGGCGTTCAGCCGGTCGCCGATGTCGAACCGCTGGTCGAGCCCGATCAGCTGCCAGTAGAAACTGCTGCGGAGGTACCGCTTCGGCCACCAGCGCCGGATTCGCGGGTTCTGTGCGCCGAAGGCGCGCGAGCACCAGAACCAGTCGGTGTCCCAGCGCCAGAGATAATCGTGGATCGTCAACCGGTCGGTCGTCTTCTGTTGGATGGACCGATAGAAGATGTCCATCCCGGTGTAATCGCTGACCGGTCCGTCCTCGTCGGTCTGCCGGCCCAGCGTCAGATAGGACTCGTTGGCGGAGAACACGACTCCGTCGAGGTAGTCGACCGGTTCGCCCTCGTGCGACTTCGTGGTGACGATCGTGTCCATCGCCGACTGGAGGTCGACGATGCTCGTGAACCGAATATGGCGCAGCGCGACATACGGCTTCACCGGCTCCAGTTCGATGCGTAACCGCACCGAATAGCCGAGCGTGCCATAGGAATTAGGGAAACCGAAGAAGAGGTCGGCGTGTTCGTTGGTCGGCGTCGCGGTCAGGATCTCGCCGTCGCCGGTGAGGATGTCGATCTCGAGAACAGACTCATGGGGCAGTCCGGAGCGGAAGGACGTGCTCTCGATGCCGAGTCCGGTGACCGCGCCGCCGAGGGTGATCGTCTTGAGCTGTGGGACGACCAGCGGTGCGAGACCGTACGGCAGAGTGGCCGCGACGAGGTTCTCGTAGGTGCACATGCCGGCGACGTCGGCGGTGCGCGCCTCGGGATTCACCGAGATGACCCGATCGAGTCCGGAGACGTCCAGTCCCGGATGCGGATTGGCGGCGCGCTTACGAAAGAGGTTGGACGTCTTCTTCGCAAGACGCACGGTTGCCTGCGGCGGGATGGCACGATAGCTGGCCAGGAGGTCGGCAACCCCCTGGTCGAATGCCGCTCCCCCCATCTCGAGCCCGTTGGTCACCCGGTTAGCCTAGGACTTGATCAGTTCGCCCGCCAATCGTTTCGTAACTGAGGAGTGTCCAATCGTGGGTCAGGTTTCCGCATCGCAGTCGCTCGACATCGCCGCCGCCCCGGACGCCGTGGTCGGAGCTCTCGCCGACTATGAGGTCGTGCGGCCGGCCATCCTCCCGGAGCAGTACCGCGACTACAAGGTGATCAGCGGCGGCAAGGGCGACGGCACCGTCGTGCACTGGATTCTGCAGGCGACGTCGAAGCGGCAGCGCGACGTGCAGGCGACCGTCAGCGTCACCCCGGACACCGTCACCGAGCGCGACGCCAACTCGACGATGGTGACCACCTACTCCGTCGCGGCATCGGGCAGCGGTTCGCGCGTCACGACCACTACCACGTGGCAGGGGGCCGGCGGCATCGGTGGGTTCTTCGAGAAGACATTTGCGCCGAAGGGTCTCAACCGGATTCAGGCCGAGGTCCTCGGCAACCTGAAGAAGCGCCTCGAGAGCTGACGGCTCGGCATCTCCGACCGCGGCGCTCGATGACCTGCTCACCCGACAGCGTGCGATGACCGGCGCGGGATCGACCGATCCCGTCCGGCGCCGCCGTGGCCGGGCAAGGCCGTCGCCCTTGCCCATGCGCGACGGCGTCGACGCCACGCGCGTGGTGTTGCGTTCGGGGCCGGAGCTGACCGTCGGTCAGGCGCTGCTGGCCGCGCCCGTGCTGGCGGGGCTGACCGCCGACGATCTGGGTCGACGCGCCGCCGCGGGCGAGATCGTCGATGCCGACGGCCGACCCGCGGATCTGGCCGCGCCGTCGAGCCGCAATGTCTCGCTGTACCTCTACCGCGACCTCGACGACGAGATCGCGGTACCGTTCGACCTGCCGGTGATCCACCGTGACGAGAACATCGTCGTGGTGGACAAACCGCACTTCCTCGCCACGATGCCGCGGGGCCGTCACGTGACCGAGACCGCGCTGGTGCGGCTGCGTCGAGAACTGGGCTCCGACACCGTCTCGCCGGCGCACCGTCTGGACCGCCTCACCGCCGGGGTGCTGCTGTTCACGCTGCGGCCCGAGGTGCGCGCGGCCTACCAGGATCTGTTCGCGTCCCGGACCGCCCGCAAGGAGTACCTCGCGCTCGCCCCGGCCGACGAGGCGCTGGCGTCGACCGTGACCGTGCGGGACCGGATCGAGAAGACGGCGGGCGACCTGCGCGCCCTCGTGGTGGACGGGCCGGTCAACGCCGTCAGCGACATCACGCTGACCGAGGTCCTCGGCGGCCTCGGCGTCTACCGACTGGTGCCGCACACCGGCCGCACTCATCAGCTCCGGTTGCACATGGCGTCGCTCGGGGTGCCCATCGTCGACGACCCGCTCTACCCCGATGTGCGGCCGGGGCTCGCCGCTCTTCCCGATCACGGGGACTTCACCCGTCCGCTGCGGCTGGTGGCCCGGGCGCTGGAGTTCACCGACCCGCTGACCGGCGAGGAGCGCCGCTTCGAGAGTCGGCGACCGGTATCGGGGTAGGGGTCCACGATCTACCCTGGCGCCATGACCATCCGCGCGTCCTACGAACGGCATCCCGACCTGGGCTGCGAGGCCGTGGTCTTCATCGACGACGAGTCGCTGGCCTGTTTCCAGATCCAGCGCGATCTGGTCGGCGGGCCGCGCGCCGACGAATACTGCGTCACCACGGGAGCCAGTGCGCCCGTCTACGGCGGGATCACGCAGTGGCGTCGCATCGACGACCGATTCGAGTTCGCGCTCACCGCGCGCGCCGGTCGGCTGTTCGGCGACGAGGTCCTGTCCTTCGAGGTGGCCGCCGTCGAGGAGTCGACCGTCGACGACATCGCCGCGCATGTCGATCGGTTGCTGCGCTGACGCTGCGACTACCCTGGGCCGGGTGACGCAACCATTCGATCCCAGCGCGTTGTTCGGCGGCGGTCAGGGCGGGGAGAACCCGATGGCCGGACTGCTGGCCCAGGCGCAGCAGATGCAGGAGAAGCTCCTGTCGGCGCAGAACGAGATCGCGGCGGCGGAGGTGGTCGGCAGTGCGGGCAACGGGCTCGTCACCGTGACCGGCAACGGCACCGGTGAGGTGACCGCCGTGTCGATCGACCCTAAGGTCGTCGATCCTGACGACGTGGAGACCCTGCAGGACCTGTTGCTCGGTGCGTTGGCCGACCTGTCGGAGAAGCGCGAACAGCTCGCCAGCGAGAAGATGGGCCCGCTCGCCGGTGGTCTCGGCGGCGGCCTCCCCGGATTGGGCGGCTGAGTACGCCCACCCCGCGTACGACGCCGAACGACGAGTAGGAATCCCGGACACCGTGGACGCAGATCAGCATGTATGAGGGACCGATCCAGGACCTGATCGACGAGCTGGCCAAACAGCCGGGCCTCGGTCCGAAGGGCGCCCAGCGCATCGCGTTCCACCTGCTGGCCGGGGAGAAGTCCGACATCGATCGCCTCGTCGCCGCGCTGGGACGGGTCCGCGACGACGTCGTCTTCTGCGCGGAGTGCGGGAACGTCTCGGCCAATCGGCTGTGCCGGATCTGTTCGGACGCCCGCCGCGACGCCAGCAAGATCTGTGTCGTCGAGGAGCCGAAAGACGTGCACGCGATCGAACGGACCAAGGAGTTCACCGGGCGCTACCACGTACTCGGTGGTGCTCTCGACCCGTTGTCCGGGATAGGCCCGGACCAGTTGCGTATCCGTGAACTGCTGCGTCGGCTGGCCAATCAGGAAGACGGCGTCGACGTCTCCGAGGTGATTGTCGCGACCGACCCGAACACCGAGGGCGAGGCGACCGCGACCTACCTCCAGCGCATGCTGAAGGACTTTCCCGGCCTGTCGGTCACCCGGCTCGCGTCGGGGCTGCCGATGGGCGGCGACCTCGAGTTCGCCGACGAACTCACCTTGGGTCGTGCACTGTCGGGTCGTCGCATCCTGGCGTGAGGTCGGTGGCCGTCGTACCCGGCAAACCGGACGGCTAGGGTCATGTGGTGATCTCGCGTAGTGGGTGGCGTCGTCGTGTCCGGGGTGTTGCAGCAGGCCTGACGGTGGTGGTCGCGGGCGGCCTGGTGGGTGCCGTACAAGGTGTGCAGCCGCCCGAAGCATCCGCTGCGCCGGCGCTCGATTGGCAGGCATGCCCCGCGGTGCACGGCGTACCGGCGACGGTCCGGTGCGCGACGGTCGAAGTTCCGCTCGACCACACCGAGCCGAACGGCGAGACCATCGAGATCGGCGTGAGCCGTATGCAGGCGCGCGACCAATCCCGGCGTCGCGGTGTCGTGATGGGCAACCCGGGCGGCCCGGGCGGCGACGGCATCGCGATGTTCAGTCAGCTGCGCCCGCCGGCGGCCATGCTCGACGAATGGGATCTGGTGGCCGTGCAGCCGCGTGGTCTGGTGTCGGGCACACCGCTGCGCTGCGATCCGATCACCGGCGACGAGCCCGAACTGATGACGGCGCTGGGCAAGCTGAATCGCGATCGCTGCGAGGCGCGTACGCCGGGCCTCGGGGCGACGCTCACCACCGAGAACACCGCCCGTGACATGGAGGTCGTCCGGCGGCTGCTCGGCGAACCGAAGGTCAGCCTCTACGGCATCTCGTACGGCACCCTGCTGATGTCGACGTACGCGACACTGTTCCCGCAGCGCGTCGACCGGATGGTCCTCGACTCCGGTTTCGACCCGAGCGTGGTGTGGAACAGCCTTCTCTCCGTGCAGACACCCGGCTACAAGGCGCGGGTGCACGAGATGATGGCGTGGATCGCGCGCCACGACCGGATCTACCATCTCGGCACGACGCCACTCGCCGTGTACCGGAAGTGGAGCGACCGGGTCAGTGCCGAGGCCGGTGTGCCGCCATCGCTGCTGGCACCTCCCGCGCAGGTCGGGGACGTGCCGCCAGGCCTGCGGGCGGTCGCGCAGCAGTACATCGCGGGAACCGATCTGACCGCCGACGCGCGTGCCAGGTTCGAGAACCTGGTGTTCACCTTGCTCCGGCCCGGGTCGCTCCAGCTGACGTCGCAGCTACTGGTGCTCACCCGCGCGCTCGCGCCTGATCGCAACTCCTGGCCGACAGTGGCGCTGATGACCGCGAACCCCGGCCGGAAGCTGCCCACCCCGGGCCCCGCCGCGATCGAGGCCGCCCAGGTCTCGCAGGACATGCAGGCCGCGGTGCTGTGCAACGAGAACCAGGTCCCCGCCCAACCGTCGCTCGGCTTCCAGGCGTTCGTAGCGAACTACGTGACCGGGGATCCTTTCGAAGCGCCAGGTCTCGCCTACGAGTCCGGCCTCGCGTGTGCCGGAGCGCCGGCGCTCGCGCGGCCGGTCGAGATCCGCAACCGCGGGCTGGCGGTGGCGCCCCTGCAGATCCAGAGCGTCGGCGACCCGCAGACCCCGTATCGCGGGTCGCTGAAGATGCGTGAACTCATGCGCAGCCACCTCATCACGGTCGGTGGTGGCGACCACGCGCAGCTCGGTCGCGCCAACAAGCCACTCGACGACGCCATCGTCGAGTACTTCCGCACCGGCCGGACCTCGGTGCAGCGCGTCCCCGAAGCCCCGATCACGGCTCCGCTCACCCGGTTGCCCTCGGCGTTCGCGTCCGGGGCGGCCGGTCGGTGACCCATCCTGATCTGGTGAGCCCGCAGACCCGCGCCCGTGTGACCGAACTGGCCGCTCGCCTCGACGCCGGGATCGTCGCGATCGACGGACCGTCCGGAGCGGGCAAGTCGACGATCGCCGATCTCCTGGTCGCGGACCTGCGCGCTCGGGGAGTCGGGGTGACCCTGGTCCGCACCGACGACTTCGCGACGTGGGACGATCCGGTTGCGTGGTGGCCGGAGCTGGAAACCGATGTGCTGCACCCCTTCACCCGACGACGCGACTACCGGTACCGGCCCCGCGTGTGGCAGGACGGCGTCCCGGCCCCCGGGCCCCGCGTGTGGATCGAGTGGCAGCCGCTGCTGATCATCGAAGGGGTGTCCTCGGCGCGGCGCCGGATCGCCGACCGCCTGTCCCACGCGCTGTGGCTCGACGGCGGGACCCCGGGCGAACGGCTCGAGCGGACGGTCGCCCGCGACGGCGAGGACGCGCGAGGTCATCTTCAGGCGTGGCAGGAGTTCGAGCGCGGCTGGTTCGGCGTGGATCGCACGCGAGAACGGTGCGTCGTACTGGACTGAGCGGTCTCGGACTGACGGTCCCGTCGGCCGGCCGGGATGCCGAGCGGACGCCGCGGTTAGTGTCGAGGGATGGCCACCCGACGACGCTTTTGTGATCTGGCGGAGCTCGACGCGCAGCTGATCGAGTGCCGTGCATGCCCGCGCCTCGTCGAATGGCGGGAGTTGGTCGCGCAGGAGAAGCGACGCGCGTACGCCGACGAAAAGTACTGGGGGAGGCCGGTGGCCGGTATCGGTCCGGCGGATGCGCGACTGCTGATCGTCGGCCTCGCCCCCGCGGCGCACGGTGGGAATCGGACCGGGCGCATGTTCACGGGTGACCGCAGCGGCGATGTCCTGTTCTCGGCGCTGTACCTCGCCGGCCTTGCGAGCCAGCCGCATTCGGTCGCGATCGGCGACGGGCTGGAACTCTTCGACACACGGATCACCGCGCCCGTGCACTGCGCCCCACCGCAGAACAAGCCGACGGTCGCCGAACGCGACACCTGTTCGTACTGGTTGCACGCCGAACTGGAACTGCTCGCGCCGACGGTCCGCTCGGTGGTCACGCTGGGCGGATTCGGTTGGCAGTCAACGCTTCGCACCTTCGCGAAACTCGGCTGGACGGTGCCGAAGCCGATGCCGAAATTCGGCCACGGTGTCTCCACGACCCTCGTCCGCGACGGTACCGAACTCGAGGTCTTCGGCTGCTACCACGTGAGCCAGCAGAACACCTTCACCGGACGGCTGACGGTCGAGATGGTCGTCGACGTGCTCACCGCCGCGGCACGGTCGGCGGGGATCGAGAGGGGCCACCGCCCTGCTCCCTGAGGTGCGAGCGAAGCGAGCCACGAAGGGGCTGGCTGGCGTGGCACGTCACCAGGCCCGTCGAGGCTCGTCGACCTCGACGCGCTCCTTCGTCGCTTGCCCGTCCCGGCGGCTTGCGCTCCTCGCGCCTCAGGGAGCAGAGGGTTCGTTACCGACGCCGTCCGGCGGCGAGGCGTTCCCGGCGGAGCCGATCGACCTCGGGGAGGTCAAGCGGGGCAAGGGATTCGACGCCGAGCGCGGTGGCCAGGAGGTGGTCGGCGAGTTCGGGGTTGCGGGCCAGTGCCGGACCGTGCATGTACGTGCCGATGACACTGCCCTGGACGACGCCCTCGGTGCCGTCGCCCACACCGTTGCCGACGCCGTGCCGTACCCGGCCCAGTGGGGCCGCGTCGGACCCGAGAGTTGTTCCGCCGCGGTGGTTCTCGAAACCGGTGAGGGGCTGGGACAGCCCTGGCAGAGTCGGATCGATGAGCAATTCGCCGATACTCCGCTCCGCCTGGGGCGCCGTCGTGAGATCGAACAGGGAGATGCCGTCGACACGTTCGCCCGCCGATGTCTCGTACCAGTGGCCGAGCACCTGGATGGCGGCGCAGATGGCCAGCACCGGCCGTCCGGCCGCCGCCGCCTGCTGCAGACCCGGGTAGCGCGTGAGGTGCCGGGTGGCGAGCCGCTGCGCGTAATCCTCGGCGCCACCGAGGGTGTAGACGTCGAGCGAGTCGGGGACCGGATCGTCGAGGGTGATGTGGATGACCTCGGCGTCGATGCCACGCATCAGTGCACGGCGCTTCAGGACGAGGGCGTTCCCACCGTCCCCGTAGGTACCCATGACGTCGGGCAGGACGAGGCCGATCCGCAGGGTCGATTCGCTCACTGCTCTGCCTTCCGCGATCGTGCTGCGCGTTCCAGGGCGGTGCCGAGATCGCGGAACGCCGTGTAGTTCGCCAGGACCTCGACGCGTCCCGGCGGACAGGATGCGATGGCGGCCATGGGATCCGGGATGGTGGTGTGTTCGGCGCCCGCGTAGAGCAGCCGGACCGACAGGTCGGCGGCGCGCTCGCCGGCCGCGACGACCTGCATGGTCTCGAACGCCTCAAAGCGCACGTCCCACAACCAGGACAGGTCCTCGCCGTCGGGCACCTGGCCGTTGACCGCGATCACCAGCCCGTCGGCGTCCTGGTCGATCATCGACATCGCTTCTTGCCACCCGGCCGGGTTCTTCGCGAGAAGTGTTCGGACCGAGTGGTTTCCGACCTGGTGGATGCCGTACCGGCCGGCGACCTCGCCGACGGTGCCGACGGCGGCCACCGCGTTGCGCGGGTCGGCGCCCATCGCGACGGCCGCGGCCACCGCCTGCGTCGCGTTGCCGCGGTTGGCCCTGCCCGGCACCGCGAGCTCCAGGGGAGCGCTGAAACCGTCGGGGCCGTAGATGTTCTCGTCGTCGAACCACCAGTCGGGGGTGGGGCGGCGGAAGTTGTCGTCGCCGGTCGACCGCCACCCCTCCTCGGAACGGACGATCGGCTCGCCGGTACGGGGGCAGCTGACGGAATCGCCGACCCAGCTCGCGCCGGCCGCGACCCAGACCACGTCCGGGGCGTCGAAGGCGGCCGACGTCACCAGGACGTCGTCGCAGTTGGCGATCACCGTGGTCTCGGGATGACGTGCGATGCCTTCACGCAGCCGACGCTCGATCATGTTGATCTCCCCAACTCGGTCGAGCTGATCCCGGGAGAGGTTGAGCATCACGAGGACCTCGGGGTCGACGGCGTCGCTGACGTGCGGGACGTGCAGTTCGTCGACCTCGAGCGCGCAGAACGGCGCCGTGCGGCTCAGGGTCAGCGTCGCGATGATGCCGGCGTCCATGTTGGCGCCGTCGGCCTGGGTGGCGACCTCGCCGAGTTCGGCCATCGCGGCCGCGGTCATCCGTGTGGTCGTCGACTTTCCGTTGGTGCCGGTGACGATCGCGGTGCGTTTGCCCGCGGCGAGCCGACCCATGATCTGGGGGTCGATCTTCGCGGCGACCAGACCGCCGATCATCGACCCCTTGCCTCGTCCCGCGGTGCGCGACGCCCACCGGGCCGCGGCCGCAGCGCCCAGGGCGACGGCGGTACGGGCGGGAACACGGGTGTTCGTGCGGGTTGCGGAACCGGCGGAAGAGAGTCGGTCGGGCATGCGCACGAGTGTGTCACAGGCCGATCCGACGGGAGTGGTCGTGCCGTGCGCCGACGCCGCGTAGGCTCGGCGGCTGTGAGTCGCGACACCCATCTGCGCCTGTCCCTGCCCGCCCGAGTGCAACGCGGACTGTTGCTCGCCGTCGCACGAATCCCGGCCGGCGCGTTGGCCGTTCTGGGGCGACGGGCACCGGTCAACTCCGACGGTGAGCGGGTCGCCCCCGAACTCGCCGCGATCGGCTGGGCCAACGACAACGTGCCCGGGCTGAACCCCTTCCAGGGCGAGGTGGCGCAGTCGCGCGCGCAGACCGACGAGGTCGGCGCCGCCATGGCCGAGGCGCTGCCGCCCATGGCGGTGGAAGAGGACCTCGTCATCGACGGACCCGCCGGCCCGATCCCGGCCACCCGGTACCGCTCCACCACCGACTCGGCCGGGCTGCTCGTCTACTTCCACGGCGGCGGCTTCGTCACCGGCAGCCGGATCAGCCACGACACCTTCGTCCGGCGTCTGGCACATGGCACCGGCCTCGACGTGCTCTCCGTCGACTACCGGTTGGCCCCCGACGCCCCGTTCCCCGCGGCCGTCGAGGACGCGGTGGCGGCGTGGCGCTTCGCTGTCGAGGTGGCGCCGCGGTGGGGTCTCGATCCGGCGCGGATCGTCGTCGCCGGTGACAGCGCGGGCGGAAATCTCGCGACCGTCGTCGCCCGGGAGGTCCGTGGCGAAGCGGTCACCCCGGCTTTCCAGCTGCTCATCTACCCGGTGACCGACCAGGCCGCCGACACACCCTCGCGCCGGGAGTTCGCGTCGGGGTACTTCCTCACCGCCGACGGCATCGACTGGTTCACCGATCGCTACCTGCCCGACGCCGCGCAGCGGAGCGACCCGCGCTGCTCGCCACTGCTTGCCGACGATCTCAGCGGTCTCCCGCCCGCGCATGTCATGGTCGCCGGCTTCGACCCGCTGCGTGACGAGGGCCTCGCGTACGCGCGCAGGCTCGAGGAGGCCGGCGTGCCGGTCACGGTCCGGCGAGAGGGCGCGATGATCCACGGGTTCGTCAACATGACCTTGATCAGTCCGGGGGCCCGGGCCGCGGTCGACCGTCTGTGCGCGGTGGTGCGCGAGGCCCTTCCGTCGGCCGGGTCCAGCTCAGCCGCCTGAGCGCACCGGTGTTCGGGCGCCCTCCCGAGCGCCCGTCACCGCCGACACGGAATCGGCCGGCGTCTGCGTGGCACCTGGAACGGTCGGGCGCCTACGGGTTCGCGGCCGGGCCATCACCCCGGCAGCGCACCCCGCGACGACGATGACCGCACCGACGATCTCCCCGACGCTGGGGACTTCGCCGAGAACGAAGAATGCTGCCGAGATCCCAACCACGGGCACGAGCAGCGACATCGGCGAGACCCGGCTCGCGTCGTTGCGTCCCAGAAGGGTGGTCCACAGACCCGCACCGATGACGGTGCCGAAGATCGCGAGGTAGGCGAGTCCGCCCAGCGCACGCAGTCCGCTCTCGGTACCGAGCGTGGCGAGCGCGTCGAAGCCGGCGGACGGTCCCTCGACGATGAGGCTCACCGCATACAGCGGCGGAGTGGCGACGACGGCCATCCACAACGTCATCCGCAAGGAGTCGTCGGGACGGGCGAGTCTGCCCCCGATGTTGCCCGCTGCCCAGCTCAGACCACCGAGCACGGTGAGACCGATCGGGAGCAGAGCGGCCACGCCGAGGTCGCTGCCGCGCATCCGGTCGATCGCGATGACCGCCATGCCGAGGACCGCGACCGCCAGGCCGAGGATCTGTCCGGTCGTCATCCGTTCGCGGAGGAACAGCACGCCGAGCATGACCGTGAAGGGCGCCGAGGTCTGGAGGACCAGCGAGGCGAGCCCGGTCGGCATGCCCAGATCCATGGCCCGGAACAGCATGATGAACTGCACGCTGCCGAAGCCGGCGACGTACAGCAGGAACCACTTCAGGCGCACCTTCGGGAACCGCACGAACAACATGACCGGTATCGCCATCACCGCGAATCGCATCGCGGCGAGGAAGAACGGCGGGAAGTGGTCCAGCCCGACTCGGATCGCGATGAAGTTCAGTCCCCAGAGCAGGACGACGAACAACGCGAGGAGGCGATCACGAGTGGACATGGCCCCATCGTCGGCGTGGACGATGTGAAGGACAATCGAATTTAACCGGAATAACTATTCAGTTTTCCTGAACAGTTATCCCTGTGCCGCGGCGACCTTCGCCCGCACGTCATCCATGTCGAGCCCCTCGACGGCGCCGATCAGTTCCTCGAGCTGAGCCGCAGGTAGTGCACCGGGCTGGTTGAAGACCAGGATCCCGTCCCGGAATGCCATGAGCGTCGGGATGGAACGGATTCCGAGACTGCCGGCGAGCTGCTGCTCGGCCTCGGTGTCGATCTTGCCGAACACGATGTCGGAGTGTGCTTCGGAGGCCTTCTCGAAGACGGGCGCGAACTGCCGGCACGGGCCGCACCAGCCGGCCCAGAAGTCGAGGAGGACGATGCCGTCCGAGGCGATGGTGTCCTCGAAGGTTTCCAGGGTGATGTCTTGTGATGCCATGCCCCCACCAACGGATCGGACCGCTCGGACATTCCACCCCGAGGGTCATGCCGTGACCCACGGCACCGCCTGACGACGACGTGGGCCTGAGTACCGTTGTCGCATGGAAGTCCGGCGTCTGCGGCTGCTGCGGGAATTCGCCGACCGGGAGTCGATCGGCGCGGTCGCCGAGGCGATGCACATGACCCCGTCGGCGGTGTCGCAACAGCTGAAGGTCCTGGCAGAGGAGGCCGGTGTCGCGTTGTTCGAACCCGATGGCCGCCGAATCCGATTGACCGAGGCGGGGCGTGCGCTCGTACTGCGCGCCGATGACGTGATCGCGGCGGTGGATCGGGCGCAGGAGGAGATGTCGTCGTATCGGTCGGGCAAGACCCGGGTCCGCCTGGCGATGTTCCCGTCCGGTGCGACCCTGCTGCTGCCGGCGGTCCTGGAGCGGGCCACCGCATCGGGCATCGACGTACACGCGGTCCACCTCGACGTCGGATACCACGACGCGGCACCGGCTCTCGCCGATCACGACGTCGTGGTCACCCACCGCGACGAACGGACCCCGGCGATCAACATCCCGCGGGTCCGCGTCACCGAGTTGATGCGTGAACCCGTCGACGTGATCGTCGCCGCCGGCAGCGAACTCGCCGTGCGCGACCAGGTCGCGGTCGCCGAACTCGCCGACCACGACTGGATCAGCGTCGAGGGCGGCTTCCCGGTCGACGATGTGCTGCAATCGATCTCGGCGGCGACCGGGGTGGCGCCCCGGGTGACACAGCGGATGCTGGACTTCACCACCATCGAGGCGCTCGTGGCCCACGGCCACGGCATCGCGCTGATGCCGCGTTTCGCGGTCCGGCACCCGGAGGTGAAACGACTGGTGCTCAAAGGAGTTCGCGCCGCACGGGTCTACGAGGCGCTGGCCCGGCCGCGTTCGCGGGCGGCCGTGCAGCAGGTCGTCGATCACCTGCGTGCGGTGGGTGCCGAACAGGGCTGACGGCCCGACGCCACCTGAGCGGGCCCGGATACGCCGACAGCCCGGGGCGTGTGCCCCGGGTTGTCGGTGATCGATCGCTGGACTCAGACGCCGAGGCTCTTGCCGACGATGTCCTTCATGATCTCGGTGGTGCCACCGAAGATCGTCTGGATACGAGCGTCGGTGTAGGCGCGGGCAACCCGGTACTCGTTCATGTAGCCGTAGCCGCCGTGCAGCTGGAGGCAGCTGTCGATGACCCGCTTGGCGAGCTCGGTACACCACCACTTGTTCTTCGAGGCGTCGACGGCGTTCAGTTCACCATCGAGTACGCCCTGCAGGCAGCGGTCGATGTAGACCTCGGCGATGTCGAGCTCGGTCGCCATCTCGGCGAGGCTGAAGCGGTTCGCCTGGAAGGTGCCGATCGGACGGCCGAAGGCCTTGCGGTCCTTGGTGTACTGCAGGGTCTCGTCGAAGATCGCACGCGCACCGGCGATGGCGCCGATGCCGATCGACAGCCGCTCCGACGGCAGGTTCTGCATGAGGTGGTAGAAGCCCATGCCCTCCTGGCCGAGCAGGTTCTCGACCGGGACGCGCACGTCGTTGAAGTGCAGCTCGGCGGTGTCCTGGGCCTTGAGGCCCATCTTGTCGAGCTTGCGACCGCGCTCGAAGCCCTCCATGCCGCGCTCGACGACGAGCAGCGAGAACGCCTTGTGGCCCGCCTCGGGATCGGGGTTGGTCCGGCAGACCACGACCACGAGGTCGGAGTTGATGCCCGACGAGATGAACGTCTTGTTGCCGTTCAGGACATAGTGATCGCCCTCGAGCTTGGCCGAGGTCTTGATGCCCGCCAGGTCGGAGCCCGCGCCCGGCTCGGTCATCGCGACGGCGAGGATCGTCTCGCCGGTGGCGATCCCGGGCATCCAGCGCTTCTTCTGCTCGTCGTTGGCGAGATGCACGAAGTACGGTGCGACGACGTCGTTCTGCAGGCTGAGGCCGGGTGCCGCGCCGTCGAACTTCGCGAACTCCTCGACCACCACGGCGTTGAACCGGAAGTCGTCCATGGCACCGCCGCCGCCGTACTCCTCGGGGATGTTGAATCCGAGAAGACCTGCGTCACCGGCCTTCTTGAATGCGATGCGATCGACCTGACCGGCTCGCGTCCACTCCTCGGTGTACGGGGCGCATTCGCGCTGCAGGAACTGCCGCGCGGTTTCCCGCAGGGCCTCGTGCTCGTCTTCGAAGATGGTGCGTTTCATGGCTTCTGCCTTTCTGCTCTACTCGATCGTCGTTCAGGAGTTGTCGGTCGGTCAGTTGTCGTTCTGGTCGGCGTCGCGCGCGCCGACGACGCGCAGTGAGAGCAGCGCATACGACGCCGCGACCTCGGCCGGTGTCCGGGCACCCGAGGGGCGGTACCAGGTGGTGATCGCCTGGCATGCGCCGAACAGGTAGCGCAGCACGTCTTTCACGTCGTCGTCGAAGTGGAACTCACCGGATTCGACGCCACGCTCGATGACACTGGCGAGCAGCTCCTCGGTCTCGGTCCGCATCGCGACGTAGGTCTCCCGTCGCGGATCCTCGACGTCGAGGTGGCGGAACTCGCTTGCCACGCTGGCGAGTTCGACGTCGTTGGTCATGTGCAGGACGATCGACTCGATCGCGTTGGACAGCTGCTCGCTCGGCGTCCGTCCGGACTCGATGGCCGCACCCACCCACGCGAGCACAGCGGTCATCGCCGCCTCGAGCAGTTCGACCAGGATCCCCAGCTTGTTGTCGTGGTGGTAGTACAGCGTCGGCAGCGACACCCCCGCTCGCGAGGCGATGTCGCGGATCGAGGTGCCGTGGTAACCGCGTTCATAGAACGCGTGTTTCGCCGCGACGAGAGTGGCCGGCAGCGGAACCTGTTCGCGCAGCCGCCAGTCCAGACCGTCGGTCTCGATCGTGAATTTCCGGGCGGGAACCGCCCGGGCCGGCTCAGACACGTTCGATGATGGTGGCGTTGGCCATGCCCGCGCCCTCGCACATGGTCTGCAGGCCGTACCGGCCACCGGTCGCCTCGAGATGGTTGACGAGCGTGCCCAGCAGGCGGGTGCCCGACGATCCGAGCGCGTGGCCCAGCGCGATCGCGCCGCCCCGCGGGTTCAGCTTGGCCGGGTCGGCGCCGAACTCGTGGGCCCAGGCCAGGGGCACGGAGGCGAAGGCTTCGTTGACCTCGTAGGCGTCGATGTCGTCGATGGACAGTCCCGAGCGCGCGAGGATCTTGTGCGTGGCCGGGATGGGAGCGGTCAGCATGAAGATCGGATCGTCGCCGGCGACCGAGAACGAGTGGAACCGTGCGCGGGGGGTCAGGCCCAGCTTCGAGGCCATGACGTCACTCATGATCAGTGCGCCCGACGCGCCGTCGGTCAGCGGCGACGAGTTACCGGGGGTGATGTGCCAGTTGATCTCCGGGAAGCGAGCCGCGAAGTCCTCGCTGTAGAACGACGGCTTCAGGCCCGACAAGCCCTCGGGGGTGGTCGCGCGCACCGTCTCGTCGGTCTTGTGCGTGAACGTCGTGCCGTCGGCGTCAGCGACGTCGATGGGCAGGATCTCGCGATCGAAGAAGCCCTCGCCGGCCGCCGCGGCGGCACGCTGGTGGGACTGCGCGGCGAAGGCGTCGAGCGTGTCGCGGTCGAACTTCCACTTGGCGGCGACCAGTTCAGCGGAGATGCCCTGTCCGACAAGTCCATCCGGGTACCGTGCTTCGATGCTCGGGCCGTAGGGGCTGCGCCCGGCGGTGGTGAAGCCCATCGGGACGCGACTCATCGATTCCACGCCGGCGGCGATCACCACGTCGTAGGCGCCGGCGATGATGCCCTGCGCGGCGAAGTGGGCGGCCTGCTGGCTCGATCCGCACTGCCGGTCGACGGTGGTGGCGGGTACGGATTCGGGGAAGCCGGCGGACAGCAGCGCGGTCCGCGAGATGTTCAGGGCCTGCTCGCCGGCCTGACCGACGCAGCCGCCGATCACGTCGTCGACGAGTGCCGGATCGAGGTCGTTGCGCTCGACCAGGGAGCGCAGCACATGCGCGAGGAGCTCGACGGGCTTGGTCTCCGACAGCGAGCCACCGGGCTTGCCCTTTCCGGACGCGAGGCGGACGACGTCGACGATGACGGCTTCGGGCATGAGGGTTCCTCTCGGGAGCGGGTCACGGCGCAGCGCACCGCTTCGCGCGGCGTACTTTATCTAACGATCGTTATACCGGTCTAGCACGCGCCCGGCAGGGGAATCAACAACACTGGCCGCGGAAATGCGCGAAGCCCCCACCCGACAGGTCGGATGGGGGCAGATGTCGCGGTGGGTCAGATGGTGCCTTTGTCCGGCTGACCTGCAGGAACGGCGGTGAAGGTCCGGACGTCCAGCGGTCCGGAAAGCAGGCCCCCGATCGCCTTGCCGAGCGCGGTGAGCGCCGGAGCGGAGCCGTGCGTCGCCAGGGCCTCCGTGGATTCCCAGCGCTCGATCATCACCAGGTCGGTCGAGTCGCCGGTGGCCTCGTGCAACGCGTACTTCCCGCATCCCGGCTCGCCGTGGACTTCGGGGATCGCGGCGAGCAGGGCCTCCCGCACGGCCTGTTCCTCGCCGGGTTTGGGGGAGATGGTGGCGACGACGATGACTTCCGACATGAGAGTTCTCCGTTCGCGGTGGGGCTTGGTGTGTGTCTCGACTACTCGTCGGGATGTCCCTCGGGCATCGGACACCCCGGTGACGTTAGGTCAGCGAGTCGTCGCGATGTGGCGGTTTCGGCACCCCGCGCAGAAACGAGGCCGAATTTCGCCAACGGACGACCTCGTCTGCGACCGGATCCGTCGGCATCGTCCTGTCAGCGTTGCGACTGATGGTTTCCGATGCAACGCGCGGACTTCGGCGTCCAGTTCGCCGACATCAGGCCGATGATCGGTCGGCGGCGGCGCGACGCCGCTGCGAGGCGACCGTCAAAGACGAAGGGGTGTATCCGATGTCGGTGCATCCGATGTTGGTTCCCGGCGTGGCGATCTCGTCAATACGGTCCAGCACCTCGTCGGTGAGTACCGTATCTGCGGCGGCCAACAGATCGTCGAGTTGCTCGGTGGTCCGTGGGCCGATGATGGCCGCGGTGACGGCCGGGTGCGTGGTGACGAAACTCAGCGCCATGTGGGTCATCGAGATCCCGGCGGACGCGGCGACATCCGCTAGTTTCTCCACCGCGGCGTACTTGTCCGGATCGGTCATGTGCCGCGGCCCCCACTGAGCCCGGCTCGGCGAGTCGGCCCCGTTCTGACCATCGCGGTACTTCCCGGTGAGCAGGCCCCACGCCAAGGGACTCCAGGTGATCACCCCCATTCCGTAACGCTCGCAGACCGGGAGGACGTCCCGTTCGATCTCGCGAGAGAGGATGGAGTAGCTCGGCTGCTCGGTCCGGAGTCGCACGAGGCCGCGTCGTTCGCTGGCCCACTGGGCTTCGACGATGTCGGAGGCAAGGAAGCTCGATGAGCCGACGGCGCGAACCTTGCCGCTGGTGACCAAGTCGGAGAGCGCCGACAGAGTTTCTTCCAGGTCCGTCGCCGGGTCGAAGTGGTGAATCTGGTAGAGATCGATGTGGTCGACCTGCAGCCTGCGCAATGACTCCTCGACGGCAGTGATGATCCACCGCCGCGAAGCTCCTCGCCTGTTCGGATCCTCTCCCATCTGGCCGCTGAATTTTGTTGCGAGGACGACGTCGTCGCGCCGGCCTTTGAGGGCTTTGCCGACGATGGTCTCGGTCTCGGAGTAGCCGTACACGTCAGCGGTATCGACAAAGTTGATGCCCGCGTCGAGTGCGCGACGGATGATGCGGTGACAGTCGTCGGGATCTGCGTTGCCTGCGGGGCCGAACATCATTGTGCCGAGGCAATAGCGGCTGACGTGAATGCCGGTCCGGCCGAGGCTTCCTGTTTTCACGGAATTCTCCCGTTCCTTGGTGTTCGCTGGTTCGTGTCACTGCCACACGGCGAGGATGCTGCTCGCCACGACGGTGCAGACGACAAAATAGGCGCGTTGATGAAGGTGTAGAGAGCGGCCGCGGGATATTCGGATCGATGGCGACAGTGAGGGTCTGCGCGACCAGGTAGCCGATAGCGGCCGAAGACGATCCGTTGCCGAACGCGTCAATGGCTCCTTTGCGTGAATGTGGTGTGGAGTGTGGCTGGCGCCGCGAGGCGGGCGGTGAGCCCGCCCGCTTCGCGGCCGGCTCGAACGACTGTCCAGTCGGCCGGGCGGAGGTCTGACCAGGGGCCGGATCAGGAGGTGGTGACGCCCACGCTCCAGGTGACGCCGAAGCGGTCGGTGAGCATGCCGAAGCCGGCGCTCCACTCGGACGCCGCCAGCGGCTCGACGATGGTGGCGCTGTCGCCGAGCTTGTCCCAATAGACCTGCGCCTCATCGAGGGTGTCTGCGTTGATCGAGACGAACAACGCCTGATCGGTCAGAGTGGTGTTGTTCTCTCGGCGTGTCGAAGTGCCGCCAATGACGGTGCCGCCCTGCTCGCCGGGGATGTCGTAACCCATGATGCGGAACCCGTTCTCGGCGACCACAAGCCCGAAGACCACCTTGTCGGCTCCCGGGAGTTCCTGCGACAACCCGAATTCGCCGTAGGTGTTGATGACGCTGTGTCCGCCGAAGACAGACTGGTAGAAGTCGAGCGCCGCGCGGGCGTCTCCACGAAAGTTCAGATGCGTGGTGGTCTGGATGCTCATTCGTGCTCCTCGTGTTGGTTCCCGCCATCGGTGGCAGTGGTTACTCAGGCCCGGGGCGGTTCCGGTGGCCCGGTGAAACCACAGTCCCAACCGTGTAGGACGGGATCAGTCCTAGACTCGGCATAGGGTTCGAACTGTGACGACGACGACAACGCGACTTCTGACTCTTCTCTCGCTGCTACAGACTCGGCGCGAATGGTCGGGCTCGTTGCTCGCCGAGAGACTGGGTATCAGCGACCGGACCGTCCGGCGCGACATCGATCGACTTCGCGAGATGGGGTACTCGATCCAGGCAAGCATGGGCCCCGACGGCGGCTACCGCCTCGTACCGGGAGAAGACCTTCCCCCACTGCTGTTCGATGACGACCAGACCATCGCTGTCGCCGTGGCCCTGCACACCGCGTCTACCTCCGGCGCAGGGATCGAGGAGGGAGCCACCCGCGCCCTCGCGACAATCCGCCAAGTCCTGCCGTCACGTCTCCGGCACCGGTTGGACGCCCTCGATGTCACCGCGATCAGCGATCTCCCCGGCACCAGCACACCGATGGACGTGTCACCCGACACCCTTGTCACGCTCACCAACACGATCCGCGCGCAGGAGGTGCTCCGCTTCGACTACCTGCCCCGCGGCGCCCTGCCAGTAGACGACTCAACGACACCACCGAGGCGCGTCGAGCCCCATCACATCGCCACCTCGTACGGGCGCTGGTACCTCCTCGGGTGGGACCTCGACCGCGCCGACTGGCGACTGTTCAGCGTCGACCGAGTCCTGCCACGCGCACCGACGGGTCCTCGCTTCACCCCGCGCGAGGTCCCCGGCGGCAACGTCCACGAGTTCGTTTCCGCACGCTTCAAAGGGCAAGACGTCAATGAGTGGCCGTGTCGAGGCACTGTCATCCTCGACCTGCCGGCCCGGGACGTCCTTCCCTTCGCCGGAGACGGAGCGGTTCGTGTCATCGCCGAGAACAGGTGCAGTTTGGAGATCGGATCCTGGTCGTGGGGGGCGCTGGCCGCCTCGTTCGGTCGTTTCGAAACGGCCATGGAAGTCGTCGAGCCTCCCGAACTCATCGCTGCGTTCGCCACCCTCGCCGAGCGGTATCGCTTGACGGCTCAGACCGGCACCGCTCCGCCCGCCAATTGAGTACCGGGGGTGAGCCGGTGACCAAATTGATGCCTGTGCCGATCTGATCGGAGGGTTCTGGTGTCAGCCGCCGGTGAGCACCTGGTGGTCAACGCCAGCCGAGAGCGGGTGCGACGTGGGTCAGGATCGACTCGAGCACGTGGGCGTTGTACTCCACGCCGAGCTGATTCGGCACCGTCAGCAGCAGTGTGTCGGCCGCGGCGATCGCCTCGTCCTCACGCAACTGCTCGATGAGCTTGTCCGGCTCGTCGGCGTAGCTGCGTCCGAATCGGGCCACACTGTTGTCGATGACACCGACCTGATCCGATTCAGCACCACCACGTCCGAAGTAGGCGCGGTCGCGGTCGTCGACAATGGCGAAGATGCTGCGGCTCACCGACACTCGCGGTTCGCGCGGATGTCCGGCATCGGCCCAGGCCTTGCGGAACCGCTGGATCTGCTCGGCCTGCAACTGGTGGAAGGGTACCCCCGTGTCCTCGGTGAGCAGCGTCGAACTCATCAGGTTCATACCCTGCTCAGCGGTCCATTCCGCGGTGGCGCGGGAGCCGGCGCCCCACCAGATCCGGTCGCGGAGACCGGGCGCCTGCGGCTCGATCGGCAGCAGACCCGGGGGATTCGGGAACATCGGGCGCGGGTTCGGCGTGGCGAATCCGCCGCCTTCGATCACCTTCAGGAACACCTCGGTGTGCTGGCGCGCCATGTCGGCGTCGGTCGACCCCTCGGGCGGGACGTACCCGAAGTACTTGTAGCCGTCGATGACCTGCTCGGGCGATCCGCGACTGATTCCGAGCTGGAGCCGGCCACCGGAGATGAGATCCGCTGCGCCGGCGTCCTCGGCCATGTACAGCGGGTTCTCGTAGCGCATGTCGATGACCCCGGTGCCGATCTCGATCCGGCTGGTCTTCGCCCCGATGGCCGCGAGCAGCGGGAACGGTGAGGCGAGTTGCCGTGCGAAGTGGTGGACCCGGAAGTACGCGCCGTCGGCGCCGAGCTCCTCGGCCGCCACCGCCAGGTCGATCGACTGCAGCAGGGTGTCCGCGCCGGACCGCACCTGGGACCCGTGGGCGTCCGACCAGTGGCCGAACGACAGGAAACCGATGTTTTTCATGCCCTCTAAATGAAACTCCGGTCCGTTTTGTTCCCGTCAGAACGATTCCGTCCCGTCGATCGGCGCGATCGACGGGACGGAATCGGGTCTTCGAAGGGGGACGGTCAGGGCGCCCAGGTGCCCGGGGCCGCCTCACCGTCGGCGACCGGGGTGGAGGTGACACGGTAGGCGCGGTTCACCGCCGAGACGACGGCGCGCAGACTCGCGGTGGTGATCGACGACGCGATGCCGACACCCCAGACCGTCTCGCCGTTGACCTCGGTCTCCACGTACGCCGCGGCGCTGGCGTCGCCGCCGGCGGTCAGTGCGTGCTCGCTGTAGTCGAGGACCCGGACCTCATAGCCGACGGCGCCGAGCGCGTCGACGAAAGCCGCCAGCGGACCGTTGCCGGAGCCGGAGATCTCCCGCTCGTTGCCTTCGACCTTCACCACGGCGGTGATGTGGTCGTCGCCGCCGTCGACCTCGGCCGCGTCCACCTTCTGCCGGATGCGCTCGAGCGGCCAGATCGGGTGCAGGTAGTTCTCCGCGAAGACGTCCCACATCTCCTTGGGATTGACCTCGCCGCCCTCGCCGTCGGTGATCTTCTGGATCTCTCGGCTGAACTCGATCTGCAGACGACGCGGCAGGTTCATGCCGTGGTCGGCCTTCATGATGTAGGCGACGCCGCCCTTGCCGGACTGGCTGTTGACGCGGATGACCGCTTCGTAGTTGCGGCCGACGTCCTTGGGGTCGATCGGCAGATACGGGACGGCCCAGGTGATGTCGTCGACGTCGGAGTCGGCGTTGTCGGCGTCGACCTTCATCTGGTCGAGGCCCTTGTTGATCGCGTCCTGGTGGCTGCCCGAGAACGCGGTGTAGACCAGGTCGCCGCCGTAGGGGTGACGCTCGGGGACGTTGAGCTGGTTGCAGTACTCGACCGTCCGGCGGATCTCGTCGATGTCGGAGAAGCTGATCTGCGGGTCGACGCCGCGGCTGAACATGTTCATGCCGAGGGTGACCAGACAGACGTTGCCGGTGCGCTCGCCGTTGCCGAACAGGCATCCCTCGATGCGGTCGGCGCCCGCCTGGTAGCCGAGTTCGGCTGCGGCGACGGCGGTTCCGCGGTCGTTGTGGGGGTGCAGGCTCAGGATGACCGAGTCGCGCCGGGCGAGGTTGCGGTGCATCCACTCGATCGAGTCGGCGTAGACGTTGGGCGTGGCCATCTCGACGGTCGCCGGCAGATTGATGATCATCGGGCGCTCCGGGGTGGGGGCGATGATCTCGGTGACCGCGTCGCACACCTCCTTGGCGAAGCTCAGCTCGGTGCCCGTGTAGGACTCCGGCGAGTACTCGTACCGCCAGTTGGTGTCCGGGTAGTTCTGCTGTACCTCGAGGACCTTGTGTGCGGCGTCGGTCGCGATCTTGGTGATCGCCGCCTTGTCCGCGCGGAACACGACGCGACGCTGCAGGACCGACGTCGAGTTGTAGAAGTGGACGATCACGTTGGCCGCGCCGCGGCAGGCGTCGAAGGTGCGCTCGATCAGTTCGTCACGACACTGGGTCAGCACCTGGATCGTCACGTCGTCGGGGATGGCGCCGTCTTCGATGATCTCGCGGACGAAGTCGTAATCGGTCTGGCTGGCCGACGGGAAGCCGACCTCGATCTCCTTGTAGCCCATCCGGACGAGGAGGTCGAACATGCGGCGCTTGCGTGCCGGGCTCATGGGGTCGATGAGTGCCTGGTTGCCGTCGCGGAGGTCGACCGCGCACCACATCGGGGCGGTGGTGATGACCTTGTCGGGCCAGGTGCGGTCGGGAACCGCCACTTTCTCGACCTCGTCGGCGAACTGGCGATAACGATGAACGGGCATCGCGGAGCTGCGCTGCGGGTTCCATGAGGGTTGTCCGGCGGGAATCGGGCCCGCGGGCTCGACGATTCGGCTGGCGCCGGAAGTGAAGCTGTCTGCTGGTGCCATGGTGGTCATTCTCCGTGTGTGGAAGGAAAGTGACCGGCGCGTGATGAGGCCCCGCGACGGAGGGCCGGTCGGTTCAGACCCCGCCGCGGCAACCGAGGAGGAGTGCGCGCTGCATGCGCTCGACTGTACTCCCCGGCGACGAGGTGGCCAAAGCTGCAGGTGAGGCCGGGTCGTGACGTCCCCCTCTTCGGGGGGTGCCGCCTCACCGACACGGGCTCCAGACTATGACATGCCTCTCACCGCGCAGCCGGAGTGACCCAAATCATCCGAGCGGCGGACGGGGGCACCCGGACCGATGATGCCCGGGATCTCGAGCCGCCACCCCGACGCGGCCGTCTGCAGAAAGGGCGAACGCCAGTGACGACCATCCCCGCCGAACCGCCGGTGACCGAACCGCCGGAGGGTAAACGCACGAGCCTTCGACGCGTGGCCGCCGCGAGTTCCATCGGCACGACGATCGAGTTCTACGACTTCTTCATCTACGGCACCGCCGCCGCCCTGGTGTTCCCGACCGTGTTCTTCCCGGCCGCCGACGAGGTCACCGGGACCATCGCGTCCTTTGCCACCTTCGCCGTGGCCTTCTTCGCGCGGCCGGTCGGCGCGATGCTCTTCGGTCACTTCGGCGACCGGATCGGCCGTAAACGCACCCTGGTGTGGACCCTGCTCATCATGGGACTGGCGACGGTCGCGATCGGTCTTCTCCCCGGTTACGAGACCGGCGTGTTCGGCTTCGCCGAATCCGGGATCGGCATCGCGGCGCCCATCCTCCTCGTCTTCCTGCGGTTCCTGCAGGGCTTCGCCGTCGGCGGCGAATGGGCGGGCGCAACGCTTCTCACCGCCGAGTACGCCCCACCGGGCAAGCGGGGGCTGTACGCGATGTTCCCGCAACTCGGCCCGGCCTTCGCGTTCTTCCTGTCGAGCCTGACGTTCCTCATCGCGAGCCTGACGCTCGGCGAGACCAGTTCGGCCTTCCTCGACTACGGCTGGCGCATCCCGTTCATCCTGTCCTTCGCGCTCGTCGCCGTCGGGCTGTGGGTGCGGCTCGCGGTCGCGGAGACGCCGGTGTTCCGAGAAGCCCAGCAGCGCAGGGCAATCGACGGTCCCGTGGTCGACGGTCCGGCACTGCCGTTCCTCGACGCCTTCCGCCACCAGTGGCGCGAGATCCTCATCGCCGGCGGCGCGCTGGCGAGCCTTTTCTCGCTGTTCTACATGGGCACGGCGTTCCTCACGAACTACGGCACCAAGTCACTGGAGCTGTCCCGGACCTTCGTGCTGACCGCGGGGATGGGCGCGGCCGTGGTGTTCGGACTGTCCACCGCGGCGTCGGCGGTGTGGTCGGACCGCGTGGGTCGTCGCCGGGTCATCCTCACCTCGTGCAGCGTCGCGATCCCCTGGGCGCTGGTGCTGTTCCCGATCCTGGAGATCGGCGGCGGCGTCGCGTTCGTGGTCGGACTCTTCGGGACGCTGCTGATCTTCGGCATCGCCTACGGTCCGGCCGGAGCGCTTCTGCCCGAACTGTTCGAGGCGCGGTACCGCTACACCGGTGCGGGGATGGGTTACAACCTGGCCGGCATCCTCGGTGGCGCCATCCCGCCGCTGATCGCCGCCCCGCTGATCGCGGGTCCCGGTGCGATCTGGGTGGGTGTCCTGCTCGCCGGTCTGTCGGCACTCAGCGTCGTGTGCACGATCAAGATCGTCGAGACCAAGGACAAGACGATGCGGGCGTCGGTCACCGACGACGAGCAGGTGCTGGTCGCGTAAGCTACTGTCCCGCAACCGCATACAAGAACTCCGCCCCGGGCCTGTCGGCTCGGGGCGGAGTTGTTGCCACCGTCCGCAAGCTACGGGCGCTCCTCAGCTCAGGGAGCGGGGGTGGAAGGGGTGTAGCGCAACCAGTCGACCGTCATGGTTGCCGGGCTCGGAGTCGTCGACGACGGGGGCCCGGGCCAGATGCCGCCGACCGCGACGTTGAGCAGCGCGTACATCGGCTTGTCGAAGACCCACCGTTCGTCGCCGGTGAGCGAGGAGCGGTTGATCGTGTAGACCGCGTTCCCGTCGATGGTGAAACGGATCTGCGACGACGACTTGGTCACCGCGTAGACGTGGAAGTCGCCCGGATCGATGCCGGTGAGGTCGTGGCCCCGCTCCCAGCGGCCGGCGAGCGGCCCCGGCAGCGGCAGTCCGGGGAGGAGATCGGCGAGCGAGAGATCGAGTGATCCCATCGCGGTGCCCAGCGCCGTCGGGCCGTGCACGCCCACGTGGACCCAGTCGGAGGAGTTGGTCGTCTCGGCGATGTCGACCTCGCCGGCCGCCGGGTACCCGACGGAGTCGATGTCGCTCCCCAGCAGCCAGAACGCCGGGTGCAACCCGCGACCCTGCGGCAGGGAGATGCGCGCGGAGATCGTCCCGTAGGTGAACTCGAAGCTGTCCTTGGTGGTGAGCCGGGCCGACGTCCAGCCGCCGGTCGCCGCGCGGCGCGCCTCGATGAGCAGGTTGCCGTTGCCGTCGAGCCGCGAGTTCAGCCGATCGGCGGTGTAGTTCTGCACCTCGTTGTTGCCCCAGCCGCCGGCGCCGGTCTCGTGCTGCAGCGCCGACGGGAGAGTGCCGGCGGCGCCGTCGAATTCGAGGCTGAACGGCTCGTCGGCGTGGGCGGCCGCCGGCACGGACAGTGCTGCCGCGGCTGTCAGGGCGGTGACGGCGGCGACGGGCGCGAGGTGCGCTCCCAGTCGGCGGAGAAGTCCTCGAGGTTGAGGTGTGACAGTCATGGAGAACAAGTACCACACGTCACTTTTGTCTCATATGCCTCGTTCGTCACATTCGCCGGTCAGGCGCCTGCGGAGTCCGGGAACGCGGGACGTCCCCAGCGGCCCGCGAACGCGACCTCGGAGAGCGGGAGCCGGGTGCGGGGTTTCTCGTCGCGGGCGCGGATCTCCTCGGGAAGGGACGCCGGGTCGGCGAGCGCGCCGACCCCGAGCAGCACCAGCGGTCGTTTGTCGGCGGGGATCCCGAAGATGTCGCGGGCTGCCTCGGCGTCGAAACCGGCCATCGGATGGGCATTGAAGCCGAGGGCCTCGGACTGCAGGATCATCTGCGCCACCGCCAGTCCACAGTCGACGGCCCCGTACGTGTGGGCCTTCGCGTCGTCGGGGTCATCGGTTGTGCAGACCAGGATCAGGGCCGCCGAGCGCGGCGCCCACCCCGAGTTCCCCCGGGTCAGGACGCCGGCGAGGGCGTCGAACGTCGGGTCGCCGCGCAGTCCCGCGATGAAGCGCACCGGCTGCACCCGGCCCCAGGTGGGAGCCCAGCGCCCGGCGTCGACGATCGTGGTGACGTCGCCGAGCGAGATGGTCGCGGACGGATCGTAGCCGCGGGCGCTACGGCGGCCCGAGATGAGTTCGTGCATCCGCCCGAGGGTAATGGCGTGGCGACCGCCGGGCTCGCCGTCAGGAGTCGGCGCGTGCGACGCCCACGGGACCGGTCGCCGGGAGCGAAGCAAGCGGCACCGGATCAGCACCGTCCGGCAGTTGCACCTCGGCGACCTCGGCCTGCGGATCGGTGGGCTCGTCGCGCATCACGAACAGCAGGACCGTGCCGAGTGCGAGGAGCGCCAGACCGCTCGCCAGCGACGCCGCGTGCATGCCGTCGACGAAGGCCTGCTTCGCAGCGGTGGCCAACCCCTCTCCGGCCGAACCCATGTCGGTCGCCCGGTGCAGGGTCTCGCCCAGGGTGTCGCCGAACGACCAACCCCGGTCGCCGTCTCGGAACACGAGGGTGGCCAGCGATCCGAGAAGGGCCAGGCCCATCGCGGTCCCGAGCTCGAAGCTCGTCTCCGAGATACCCGACGCGGCGCCCGACCGCTCCGGCGGAGCCGAGCCGACGACCACGACCGACACCAGGCTGAACTGGATGCCGTAGCCGACGCCCGCGATCGTCGTGCACAGCACGTACGCCCAGACCGGGGTCGAGGTGCCGAGGGTCAGCATGCCGAGATTGCCTGCGGCGGCCAGGCCGACAGAACCGACGAAGGCCAGCCGGGTGCCCAGGAACGCGGCGACCCGGGTCGCGCCGATGGAGAACACCGCCACCGCGACGGCCATCGGCAGGCCGGCGATGGCCGCGGCCAGGACGTCGTGGCCCATGACCGACTGGAGGTAGACGCCGGTCAGGTACGACATGCCGCCGAGGGCCATCATGCCGATCAGCGCAACGGCGACCGCTCCGCTGAACTGCGCGTTGCCGAACAGCTTGAGGTCCAGGAGCGGTGACGTGACCCGGCGCTGGTGCAGCAGGAATGTGACGAGCAGCGCGGCACCCACCACTCCGGCGACCACCACGCCGGTCGTGGCGCCTTCGCTCGCGACCGTCTTGACGGCATAGACGAGCGGGAGGATTCCGGCCATCGAGAGCACGACGCCGACGACATCGAACGGGTCGTTGGTCGCGGCCCGGTACTCGGGGATCAGGCGCGGCCCGAAGACGAACAGTGCGGCGAGCACCGGGACGTTGATGAGGAAGACCACGCCCCACCAGAAGTGGTGCAGCAGAACGCCTCCGATGACCGGGCCGACCGCACTGCCGCCGGCGAACGCCGCGGTCCACACACCGATCGCGCGCCCGCGCTCGCGGGCGTCGGGGAACATGTTGGCGATGAGCGACAGGCTCGAGGGCAGCAGGGTGGCACCGCCGATGCCCATGAGGGCGCGCGCCGCGATCAGGATCTCGGGCGAGGGTGCGAAGGCGGCGATGACCGAGGCGATGCCGAACAGGGCGGCGCCGGCGAGGAGGATGCGTCGCCGGCCGACGCGGTCGCCGACATTGCCCATCGTGATGAGCAGCCCGGCGATCAGGAAGCCGTAGATGTCGAGAATCCACAGCTGCTGGGCTGCGGACGGCGCGAGGGCATCGGTGATCGACGGGATGGCGAGGTACAGCACCGAGACGTCCATCGAGACCAGGAACACCGGCAGGGTCAGCACGGCCAGTCCCAGCCACGTCCGCCGGTCGGCGGTACCCGAGGTGGTCGGGCGGAGCCGGTTCGACGGGCCGAGCTGGGCGGACATCATTCCTCCTTCGCGGCAGACGGCAGCTACCTACGCGTACGGTGTACGCGGGTCAGCGTACGGGGATGAGTACGCTGTACGCAATCGGATAATTCCCGCCCTGAGCAGGAGGAACGAGAACGTGACGGCCGACACCTCGAAACTGTCGACGGCGACGATCGTCGATGCCGCCATCGCCGTGGCCGACGATGCCGGGATCGGCTCGCTGTCGATGCGGCGGGTCGCCGAGAAGCTCGGGGTCGGGGCCATGTCGCTGTATCGCCACGTCGAGGACAAGGACGCGCTGCTGCAGGCGATGTCGACCGAGGTCGGACGGCGGTTCCCGTACCCCGTCGACACCGCGCCCGAGTGGCGGACACGGGTCGGGATCGCCGTCGACGTCGACTGGGACCTCTACACCCGGCATCCGTGGGTGGTCCTGGCCTACTCGTCGCCCCGGCACAGTTACGGCGAGGATTCGCTGGCGTGCCTCGACTGGCTGGCGGCCGGATTCCTCGAGCTCGGCGTCGGCATCGAACGCGCCACCGACATGGCGCTGTCGGTCTGGAGCTTCGTCCACGGCGTCGCCCTTGTCGCGGTGAGCGATCAGTTGCTTCACGACGACGCCCTGCTGCCGTCCGCGGGACTGGCCGAGGTGATCTCGGGGGAGTCCGAGGTCGAAGTCCCGTCGCATCTCGCCCGCCTCGCCGGCCGTCGCGATGCCGGCCGGCTGCTCGATCCCCGGGCGCGCCTCGACGCCGGAATCGACTACCTCTGCCTGGGATTCGCGGCGTCGGCGGTGTGACAACCTTCGGCTCCCTGAGAGGCGAGCGAAGAGGGTTTTTCTGCTCCCTGAGGAGCGAGCGTAGCGGGTCGTCTCCTGCTCCCTGAGGTGCGAGCGTAGCGGGTCGTCTCCTGCTCCCTGAGGTGCGAGCGTAGCGAGCCTCGAAGGGTCTCGCACGGCATCTCACCAGGCCCTTCGAGGCTCGTCGCTATCGCTCCTCGCACCTCAGGGAGCAGAGGGTCCGCTCGTCGCGCTTGGGGGCAGAGGGGGTCCGCTCGTCGCGCTTGGGGGTAGAGGGGTCGCGCTCCTCAGAGAGCAGGGGAACGTGGCTCCTTGGGGAACGGGGGTGCGCGACTCTCACATGGCGTGGGGGAACACGGTCAGCATGTGCGCGCCGAACCACGAGCTGCCGACCACGATCGGCACGACGATCAGTCCCGCGACCACCGGCCGCATCCGGGCGAGCGCCATCGCCAGCGGGATCAGCAGGACGAAGGCGGGCAGCAGCAACCGGGGCCGGCTCATCATCAGTCCGCTCGACAGCACGATCTGCGCGACCAGCAGCGAACCGTAGAGCAGGACCGGCCACGGCACCCGTGACCAGACGGCGACGCCCAGCATCACCAGCGTGCTCAGCACGATCCACGACGTGGCCACCGGGGCGATCTCGGCCGAATGGACGAGCATTTCGTTGATGAACTCGAAAGCGGCCACGCCCCAGTCGAACTGGGTGTCCCAGCCCTCGGTCTGGATGCGGAACCACCCGGTCGGCGACCCGGTGTGCGCCCACACCACGCAGAGATAGGCGAGGTAACCGAGCGGGCTGATGACGATGGCGACGATCGCGCGGACGCGTGCCGCTCTCGGGACGTCGGTCCCGCGCGCCTGCCACAGGTACACGAGGGCCGCGAGCATCACGACCCCGATCAGGACCGCCGCCGTCGGCCGGCACAGACCGCAGAGCGCGGCGACGACGCCGGCGAGGAGCCAGCGTTTCTCGAGGACCCCCACCAGCGCCCACACCGCGAGCGCGCAGAACAGCGCCTCGGTGTATGCCATGTTCAGCACGATCGACATCGGCGTCGCCGCGAAGAGCACCACCAGGAACAGTCCGGTTCCGCGTTCGGGTGCCGGGCCGATCGGGGACCGTCGTGCCATGAGTCGGGCGCACACCATTCCGAGACGTGCCGCACCGACCGCCGCCACGCATCCCAGGACCAGGTTCACCGTGATCGCCGCACCGAAGGGGCTCAGGCCCGGCAACTTCGCGATCAGGCCCACCAGGTAGGGGTAACCGGGAAAGAAGGCGTACGCGGTGTCGACGGTGTGCAGACCCCGCGCGTCGGTGAGCGTGTAGGGCACGCCGTCGTAGCCGTGGGTCGCGATCGCGATCATCCACTGCCCATCCCAGACCGCCAGGGAGTCGCCCAGCGTGGTGCCCCGGAGGTCGGCGAACCGCGCCAGGACGAGGATGCCGATGGCGCGGATGACGAGGAAGACGAGCAGCGCGTCGAGCCACCAGCGATGACCACGGACCGCGGCGGGCGACGAACCGAGCGGACCGAAATAGCCGCGGGTCATCGACGCCAGTCGACGGCCGTAGCTGTTCGTACCGACGGGACCGGTTCCGGTGTCACCGACGTCGGTTGGGGAGGCCACGCGAGCGATCCTAGGGCGGATCACCTCGGTCCGGTCCCGTCGGGTGGGGCGGAGACCAGGTCAGAGCGGTCGCGGCGGTCCCGGTAAGGTTGTCCCGGCAAGTTGACGTCTATCGACCGGCACACTGGCCGGCGGGAGGTAACTCGACGTGGCCCTCGTGGTGCAGAAGTACGGCGGATCCTCGGTCGCAACGGCCGAACGCATCCGTCGCGTCGCCGAGCGGATCGTCGAGACCAAGAAGCAGGGCAACGACGTCGTCGTGGTCGTGTCGGCGATGGGCGACACCACCGATGAGCTCCTCGACCTCGCCCAGCAGGTCAACCCGGCGCCGCCGGCCCGTGAGATGGACATGCTGCTGACCTCGGGTGAGCGGATCTCCAACTCGCTCGTCGCGATGGCGATCAGCTCGATGGGCGCGCAGGCGCAGTCGTTCACCGGATCGCAGGCCGGTGTCATCACGACGAGCAGCCACGGCAAGGCCAAGATCATCGACGTCACGCCCGGGCGCGTTCGCAGCGCACTCGACGAGGGCAAGATCGTGCTGGTCGCCGGCTTCCAGGGCGTCTCGCAGGACACCAAGGACGTGACCACGCTGGGACGCGGCGGCTCCGACACCACCGCGGTCGCGCTGGCGGCCGCGCTCGAGGCCGACGTCTGCGAGATCTACACCGACGTCGACGGCGTCTACTCGGCCGATCCGCGGATCGTGCCCGACGCCCGCCGTCTCGACACCGTCTGCTTCGAGGAGATGCTCGAGCTGGCTGCCTGTGGCGCCAAGGTGCTGATGCTGCGGTGCGTCGAATACGCGCGCCGATACAACGTTCCCGTTCACGTGCGCTCGTCGTACTCGACCAAACCCGGCACCATTGTGACCGGATCGATGGAGGACATCCCCGTGGAAGAAGCCATTCTCACCGGCGTCGCACATGACCGCAGCGAGGCCAAGATCACCGTCGTCGGCCTCGACGACAAGCCCGGTTACGCCGCGCGGGTGTTCCGCGCCGTGGCCGACGCCGAGATCAACATCGACATGGTGTTGCAGAACGTCTCGAAGGTCGACACCGGCAAGACCGACATCACCTTCACCCTGCCGCGCGAGCTCGGGCCGCTCGGCGTTGAGAAGCTCACCAAGCTGCAGACCGAGATCGGGTTCACCGATCTGCTCTACGACGATCACATCGGCAAGGTGTCGCTCGTGGGCGCGGGCATGAAGTCGCACCCCGGTGTCACGGCCACCTTCTGTGAGGCCCTCAGCGAGGCCGGCGTGAACATCGAGCTGATCTCCACCTCGGAGATCCGGATCTCGGTGCTGTGCCGGGACACCGAACTCGACGACGCGGTGCGCGCTCTGCACGCCGCCTTCGATCTCGGCGGCGAAGAAGAAGCCGTCGTCTACGCCGGAACGGGGCGATAGCAGTGACGGGGCGAGCGAAGCGACGGGAGATGTAATGGTACGTATCGGAGTCGTGGGCGCGACCGGTCAGGTCGGCGCCGTCATGCGAACCCTGTTGGCGGAGCGCAACTTCCCGGCCGACGAGGTGCGCTTCTTCGCGTCCTCGCGCTCGGCGGGCAAGAAGCTGCCGTGGGGCGACGGCGAGATCGTCGTCGAGGACACGGCCACCGCCGATCCGTCCGGACTCGACATCGCGCTGTTCTCGGCGGGTGCCACCATGTCGCGCGAACAGGCGCCGCGGTTCGCCGAGGCCGGCGTGACCGTCATCGACAACTCGTCGGCCTGGCGCAAGGATCCCGATGTGCCGCTGGTGGTCTCGGAGGTCAACGGTGAGCTGGCGAAGAACCCGCCCAAGGGCATCATCGCCAACCCGAACTGCACCACGATGGCGGCCATGCCGGTCCTCAAGCCGCTCCACGACGAGGCCGGTCTGCAGCGCCTGATCATCTCGAGCTACCAGGCGGTCTCGGGTAGCGGTCTGGCCGGTGTCGACGAATTGGCCACCCAGGTGCGTGCGGTCGCCGGCGACGCGGAGAAGCTCGTGCACGACGGTTCCGCCGTGGACTTCCCCGCCCCGAACAAATACGTCGCGCCGATCGCGTTCAACGTCGTGGCGCTCGCCGGTTCGCTCGTCGACGACGGTTCGGGTGAGACCGACGAGGACCAGAAGCTGCGCAACGAGTCGCGCAAGATCCTCGGGCTGCCCGGATTGCTCGTGAGCGGAACCTGCGTACGCGTGCCGGTGTTCACCGGCCACTCGCTGTCGATCAACGCGGAGTTCGCGAACCCGCTGTCGGCGGCACGTGCACAGGAGATCCTCGGTGGCGCAGCGGGTGTGGAGCTCGCGGACGTGCCGACGCCACTGGCCGCCGCCGGCAAGGATGCCTCGCTGGTCGGCCGGATCCGGCAGGACCCGGGTGTTCCGGACGGCCGCGGTCTCGCGCTGTTCGTCTCAGGGGACAACCTCCGGAAGGGCGCTGCCCTCAACACGATTCAGATCGCCGAGCTGCTCGTCTAGAGCACCTCAGGTGGCGGGGGCGATACAGCAGCCGCCGCTTCGGTGATGATCGCGCGCATCGACGCCTCCGCGACCTCCGGGTCGCGGAGGCGTATTGCTCTGGCGACGTCGTCGTGCAGTGCGATGGCCACCGGATTCGGTGTCGCGGGCATCATTCCGTGGTGGGTGCGGCCGGCGAGGACCTCGTTCACCACCCCGGTGAGCGACCGGAACATCTCGTTGCCGCTGGCCTCCAAGAGCGTTCGATGAAAGACCTTGTCGGCCAGCAGGTACGACTCGAGGTCGCCGTTGCGCCCGTGTACCGACATGTCCGACACGGCTGCCGCCAGGATGCGGCACTGGTGCTCGTTCGCGCGCTCGGCGGCGAGGGCCGCCGCCACCGGCTCGAAGCCGCGTCGTAGCTCCGAGAGGGTGGCGAGGAACTCGGCGCGGTCGGCGCCGTCGAGGCGCCAGCGGATCAGCCGGGCGTCGAACACGCTCCATCGGGTCCGCGGCTGGATCGTGATGCCGACGCGGCGCCGGGATTCGACGAGGCCCATCGACTCGAGAACCCGGATCACCTCGCGGGATACCGTCCGCGACACCCCGTGGTCGGCGCTGATGGCGTCGAGGGTCAGCACGCTGCCGGCCGGCTGCGCTCCCGAGACGATGCGTCGGCCGATCGCCGCGAGGATCTCGTCGTGCCGCTCGCCTGTGCTCCGTGTGCCCTGACTCACCGTTTCATCTTCTCATTCATCGAGGTACGGACAAATGTGCGTACTTAATGGTCGCGAGGGCTTGCGAAAGTATTACTATTGAGGCAGCCTACGTGATCAGCAGCACAGCGTGGTGAGGAGTGAACATGCGATCGCCGATCGTCGTCATGGGGGTGTCGGGGTCCGGGAAGTCGACCGTCGGGGCGGCGTTGGCACAGCGCCTGCGGGTGCCGTTCGCCGACGCCGACGACTTCCACCCCGCCGAGAACATCGCCAAGATGTCGGCGGGAGAACCGCTCGACGACGACGACCGCCGACCCTGGCTCGAGTCGATCGGCGTCTGGCTCGCCGAACACGCCGACGGCGGTGTCATGAGCTGCTCCGCGCTCAAACGGCATTACCGCGACCTTCTTCGTGATCACGCACCGACGACGCTTTTCGCGCATCTGGCCGGGTCGGTCGAGGTCATCTCGCGACGGCAGGCATCACGCCCGGGGCATTTCATGCCACCGACCCTGCTCGCCTCGCAGTTCGAGACCCTTGAACAGCTGACCCCCGACGAACGCGGCCTGACCGTCGACGTGGACCAGAGCGTGGACGCCATCATCGACGAACTGGTCGAGGCCCTCTCGAACAGTTCCGATCTCGACGCCGAGGAGAACTGATGTCGCCGACCACCACGATTCTCGCCGCGAGCACAGATCTGCCGCAGCCGGTCGCGCCCGGCTGGCAACTCATCGTCGCGGCGCTGGCGGGTATCGCCGTCATCGTCGTGGCGATCACGATCGCCAAGGTCCATCCCTTCCTGGCGTTGGTGGGCGGCGGCGCGACCGTCGGCATCGTCGCGGGTGAGTCGATCCCGACGGTCCTCGAGTCGTTCACCGCCGGATTCGGCACCACCGCAGCGGGAGTCGGCATCCTGATTGCACTCGGCGCCATGTTCGCCAAGCTGCTGGCCGACTCCGGTGGTGCCGACGAGATCGTGGACACGATCGTCGGTCACGCCTCACCGCGGATGCTGCCGTGGGCGATGGCGCTCGTCGGCGCCATCATCGGTCTGCCGATGTTCTTCGAGATCGGTCTCGTGCTGTTGATGCCGGTGATCTACCTGGTGGCCCGACGCTCGGGTCTCGGCCTGATCCCGATCGGCATCCCCGCGCTGGCCGGGTTGTCGGCGATGCACGGGTTCGTCCCGCCGCATCCCGGCCCGCTCGTGGCGATCGACGCCCTCGGCGCGGATCTCGGCATGACACTCGGACTCGGTGTGCTGGTTGCCATCCCGACCATCATCGTGTCGGGGCCGCTCTTCGGCGTGCTCGCCGGGCGATGGGTGACGGTCGAGGCCCCGACGACCTTCGACGTCGATCCGTCCGACGGCCCGACCACCAAGCGTCCGTCCTTCGCGATCACCATGTTCAGCGTCCTGCTGCCCGTCGTGCTGATGCTCGGCAAGGCACTCGCCGAGATCTTCATCGCCGACGAGGACCAGCCCGTGCGCAAGGTCCTCGACATCCTCGGCACGCCCCTCATCGCGCTGCTCATCGCGGTGATCGTCGCGATGTTCACCCTCGGCCGCGGTTCCGGCATGGACCGCGAGACCATCTCGAAGTGCACGGGTGCGGCACTCCCCGCGATCGCGGGCATCCTGCTGATCGTCTCCGCGGGTGGCGGATTCAAGGAGGTCCTCGTCGACACCGGGATCGGCACCCTGCTCGCCGACTGGGCGACCGGCGCGAACGTCTCGGTGCTCCTGCTGGCCTGGACGCTCGCGGCACTGATCCGCCTGGCGACCGGATCGGCGACCGTTGCCACGATCACCGCGTCGTCGCTGATCTTGGGTCTGGTCGACGGGATGGGTTCGGGAGAACTCTCGCTGGTCGTCCTGGCGATCGGTGCCGGGTCGGTGTTCCTGTCCCACGTCAACGACGCCGGTTTCTGGCTGGTGAAGGAGTACTTCGGCATGACCGTCGGACAGACCTTCAAGACCTGGTCGATGATGGAGACGGTCCTCTCGGTGACCGGATTGATCGTGGTACTCGCACTCGGCTTGGTCATCTGAGCCGGCCCTCTGTGCGGTAGTTTGACCACTCATGACACGGAAGATGCGGGTCCGGGCGGCGGTGGTCACCGGGGTTCTGGCGTTGGCGGCGACGCTCGCGTACCCCGCAGCGGCACAACCCGATTCGCCGAGCACCGGACTCGGACCGAGCGACACCTCGCTCATGCACGGCGACCTCGCCTCCACGGACTCCACGGCGCATCGAGGCCCCGGCCGCGGGGCTCGACTGGCCGGCTCCTCGATACCGGGCGGCGCCTGCGCGGCAACGTTCGTGGGACGCGACGGGATGCCCGTCGCGTTGTGTACGCAATTCGTCGGATCGTCGCCCCCGGCATTCGCGGTGCCGTCGGTCGTCCTCTTCGATCCCCGGACCGCGCAACCACTGGCGTCGACGCAGCTGACGAAGGGCGGACTGCTCGGCGGCGTGTACGGCTATCTCGACGACCGCGACCGGGTGGTCGTCGCCGACGGGTCCGGGTCGATTCTCCGTGTCGCGCATGCGAAGACGGCCAGCGGCTGGCGAGTGTTCGTCGACGATCGGGTCGACGTCGACCACGCGATACCGGCGGGTGACGCGATCACCGGCCTGGCGCCCGGCTTCGACGGCCGCGTGTGGTTCGCGACGACGCGCGGGGTGGTCGGGACAGTCGACCGGCACGGCGCTGTGCGGTCCACCCGGCTGCCCGCGGGAGAGGAACTCGGCAACGGCCTGTCGATCCGGCGGACGGGGGCGTCGATCCTGACGACGCACGCGCTCTACGAGATGCGTGCCGATCCGGGTGCGGCACCGGAGGTCGTCTGGCGTCGCGCCTATGACCGGGGGTCGGCACGCAAACCCGGACAGCTCACCTGGGGTTCGGGGACGACGCCGACGTACTTCGGTCCCGGTGGCGATGGTTGGGTCGCCATCGTCGACAACGCGGAACCGCCGGATCTCCGCGTGCTGCGCAGCGATGACGGCTCCGAGGTCTGCCGCATGCGGGCCTTTTCGACGTCCGGGCCGGGCACCGAGAACTCGCCGATGGCCTGGGGCAACTCGCTGGTCATCCCGAGCACCTACGGCTACCAGTACCCGCCGATGGCGGTGCAGGGGCCGTCCGACCCGGCCGATGCACCGTTCGTCGGCGGCGCCACCCGCATCGATGTCGGGGAAGGCGGCTGTCGTCGCGTGTGGGAGAACGGCGACCGGATCGCGACACTCCCCAAGTTGTCTCGCGCGGACGGTCTGATCCACGCGATCGGGTATGGCCCGATCCGGCCGAACCTCCCACAGCAGATCGGTGAAGTCGACTATGTGGCAACCGACTTCGCGACCGGCAGGCGGGTCGCGACGGTGCCGGTCGGGACGGCGCCGTTCGACGAACCACTCGAGCTGACCGGGACGATCACGGCCGACGGATCGCTGTGGCAGGCAACTCTCGGCCGCATGCTCAAGGTGACGCCGGGCCGCTAGGCCGTCGATCGGCGACACCCCTGTGGCCCTCTGCGAGGCGTCACACACTTGGAAGCGACACCCGTCACCTGACTCGTGTTACTGTGCGGTAGGTTACACAGCCATGAACTGGAAGTCGGGGAGACTCATGACCCATCGCAGGCGATCGAGACGGACGCTCGGGATCGCCGCGCTGGTGGCAGCGTGCGTCGCGTCGCTGGCCCCCGCAGCGGTCGGTACTGCAGCGGCGGCGGATTTCTACACCCCGCCGGCCCGGTTCGCGTCCGAGCCGGGATCGGTGATCCGCAGTCAGCCGAGTCCGCTGCTGCTCCAGATCCCCGGCATGGCGGGTCAGTGGCCGGGGACCGCCCGCAAGGTCATGTACACCTCGCGTTACCAGGACGGAAAGCCCGCCGCGGTCACCGGAACCGTCATCGAACCCACCGCGCCGTGGCGCGGCCCGGGTCCGCGCCCGACCGTGGTCATCGGTTCGGGGACGATCGGTCAGGGCGACCAGTGTGCGCCATCGAAGCTGATGACCGTGCCCCTCGCGGTGGACATCACGAAGCCGGGCATCTCGGTCAACTACACCGCGCCGGAGATGTATTACATGCTCGTCAACGGCGTGCGGGTGTTCATCACCGATTACATCGGGATGGGCACGCCCGGTGTCCACACCTACGTCAACCGCGCGGAGACCGGTCAGGCGATGCTCGACGGCGCCCGGGCCGCACTCGCGATCTCGGGCGCCCCGAAGGACGCCCCCGTAGGTTTCGCCGGTTACTCGCAGGGCGGTGGCGCAGCCGCGTCGGCCGCCGAACTCGCCGAGACCTACGCACCGGAACTCGACGTGCGCGCGACCTACGCCGGCGCGCCCCCGGCCGACCTCGAGAAGGTCATCCCCGCGATCGACGGCACCACCATCGCGGGGGCGATCGGCTTTGCCGTCAACGGGCTGACCGAGCGGTATCCGAACGTCGCCGACGTGGTGCGACGAGAGACCAACGCCACCGGCAAGGCCGCGCTGAAACAGCTCTCGACCAGCTGCATCGGGGACATCATCCCGGCCTTCGGTTTCCGCCGCGTCGAGACCTGGACCCGAACCGGCGAGACGCTGTCGTCCCTCATCGCACGATCCCCGGGACTGCAAGAGGTTGTCCGCCAGCAGCGGATCGGTCGCCTGAAGCCGAACGCGCCCGTCTTCGTCGAAGGCGGACTGCACGACGACGCGATCCCGTACGGCCAGGTCGCGCAACTCGCGGCGGACTGGCGCGCCCAGGACGCCGACGTCACCTTCGTCACCGACCCCACCCCGCCCATCTTGACGAAGTCGATCGTGAACCATGTCGTCCCCATGCTCGGCACGTTCGTCCCCGGGATGGAGTTCGTCCTCGCCGAGTTCCGGAAGTGAGCCGCTCGCGGCCGAACCTCCTCGATGCTGGAGGCCCGCCGGGGTGAGTGGCAGGATCGGGGCATGACGGATCCGAAGGACCCGGCTGGGGGCGCGTCCGGCGATTCTGCCGCGGATGACCCCGATCGCGTCCCGAGCCAGGCCGAGCTGGACGCCGAGGATCTGGCGGCCATCGAGCGGTCCTCGCGCGATCGGGACCAGTCGGCGCTCTATCCGACGCGGCCGGGCGAGCCGGGACCGCCGCCGGAGGCGCTGGCGGTGCACGCGCGCATCGCGTGGTGGGGCGCGGCCGTGATCGGTCTCGTGCTGACGATCTACGGCTTCTTCAACCTCGGCACCATCACCGACGATCTGCGCAACCGACTGCTCGAAGGCGTGGTCTCGGACCCGGCGAACTCCGCACCCGAGAGTGAGGTCGAGACCCTCGCCGGCTTCTTCCCGCCGTTCATGCTGGTGATGATCGTCGTCGTGCTGGCCAGCGAGTACGCGTGCCTGGTGACCGCCGCGTCGCAACACAGCCGGCATCTCCGCAACTTCTTCCTGGCCGCCGTCGTCGTGCATCTGCTGTGTATCCCCGTCGGAGTCGACCTGCTGTTCCGATACCCGGACGTGTCGTCCGTCATCGTCGTCCTGAGCTACCTCCAGTTCGGTCTCCTGGTGGTCGCCGCCCTCTGCACCCTCCGGCGACCGGTCAACCAGTGGCTGCCCGAGTCGACCCGGATGAAGCCCACGCGGATGATGCGCGGACGGTGAACCGGACTCCGACGCCGGTGTCGTGACCATCACGTCGCCGTCGCCGGTGTCGTCGGAATGTTCCGCGAGCGGGGTGGGTTGGACCGAACGTTGGCCCGAACCCGCACTGAGCATCCAGGAGGATTTCGAATGGCAATCGAACCGGTGTACACCATCTCGTCGAAGGCGTCCGGCGGGGGACGCGACGGCGAAGTCGTCTCGGCGAGCGGCCAGATCGATCTGGACCTGCGGCCGCCGAAGGAGCTGGGTGGCAGCGGTGAGGGGACCAATCCCGAGGAATTGTTCTCGGCGGGTTACGCCGCCTGCTTCCTGAGCGCGCTGCGCGCCACCGCCAAGCAGGCCGACACCCCGGTGCCCGACGGGGCGACCGTGGACGTGGCCGTCGGGATCGGAAAAGACCCGGCGGACAACGGGTTCGGTCTCACCGTCGCCATCGAGGTCTCGCTGCCCGGCCTCGACGAGGCCAAGGCCAAGGAACTCGCCGACCTCGCCTACACATTCTGTCCGTACTCGAAGGCGACCAAGGGCAACATCGACTCGTCGGTCACCGTACGCGTCTGATCGTTGAGCCGTGCGGGGTGTCGGTGTCGGCGCCCTTCGTGGCTCGTCGCTATCGCTCCTCGCACCTCAGGGAGCAGAGGTAATCCATAGGACAAGAAGGGAGTTCTTGATCATGACCAACCCGATCACCAGCACGCTCACCGACGAGCAGCAGTCCGTCGCCGGAAAGGCGTTGCAGGACACCCTCGTCGACCTCATCGACCTGTCGCTCATCGCGAAGCAGGCGCACTGGAACGTCGTAGGCAAGCAGTTCCGGTCGGTGCATCTCGACCTCGATGAACTGGTCACGGTGTCCAGGGAGTTCACCGACGCGGCCGCCGAACGGGCCACCGCGATCGGCGTGAGCCCGGACGGCCGTGCCGAGACCGTCGCAAAGACCGCCCACACCAAGGGATTCGGTGAGGGCTGGACCAAGGACAGCGACGTCGTCGAGTCGATCGTCGACAATCTCAAGGCAGTGGTCGCGGGTCTCCGCGAGCGAATCGGGGTCACCGAGGAGGCCGATCCGGTCACTCAGGACCTGCTGATCTCGTTCGCGTCGAAACTCGAGCAGCTGCACTGGATGTGGCAGGCGCAGATCGCGTGAGCGAGTACGCCTGACCCTCTCACAGCAACGAACCCCCGTCGACTCGCGACGGGGGTTCGTTGTGTCCGGGGGCCTGATCAGTCGACGGACCGAGCAGATTCGGGGGTGTCGGGATCGGAGGTGCCGGGATCGGGGGTGTCGGGGGCGGGATCGGCGTCATCGTCGGCATAGGAGTCGCTGAAGGAGACCCGAGGCGTGGTCGCCGAGTGGTACAGCGCGATGCCGACGTACACCAGGGCGGCCACCGCGAACACCGCGGACACGAGGATCGCCGCGATGTGTGCGACGGTCGCGAACACCCCGTCGAGCGGTCCGGTCGCGAGCGCTCCCGCACCGGCCAGCGCCGCGCCGAGCAGAGCCCACGCGGCACTCCGTATCCACGGGGCCACCACCGAGACGTAGAAGAGCCGTTGATAGATGGTCAGCGAGAACTCGTCGACCGCGGCCAGCCGGACCTCGTCGCCGCCGGCGAGGTCACGCAGTTCGCGCGCCAGCTGGGTCTGACGCTGCAGACTCGTCGATTCCCGCTCGCGGTACCGCACGAACCCGATGACGCCGAGCGCCGTCGCCACGAGCCCCAACCCGACCATCACACCCCAGTAATCCACGACGTTCACGCTACAACTAGAACCTGTTGCAGTCGTGAAGCGGGTCACACGCCCTGGGCGGCGGTCGGCAGATCCCGGTGGACCCGACGAGGACGCAACCGGGGGAACGTGGCGCAGATTGATCACCGATCCATCGGCGGAACTGCCGACGGGCTGGAAGAATTCTCCCTCGGAGGACTTCGTTTTCGGCGGCGTTCACCCGCGGGTTCCGACCGGGCCCGGACACACGGACCTCTGCCTGTGGCGGGGCCGCATCGACGTGAAGGAGCACTCCGTGTCGACACTTCTGTCCACTCCGCCCACCGCTGTCGAACTCGCCGCGTGCCCGACGCCGACGGAGCGGGCCGACCCGCTGCGCATCCTGGAAGCGCAGGCGCAGACCCGGGTCGCCGATCTCGTCCCGGTCCGGCACGCGCGGATGTCGGCGACGCCGTTCACCTTCTATCGTGGTGCGGCCGCGGTGATGTCCGACGACCTGTCGAGAACGCCGGACACCGGGATCATCACCCAGCTGTGCGGCGATGCGCACCTGAGCAATCTGGGCCTCTTCTTCAGCCCGGAGCGTCGAATGGTGTTCGACCTGAACGACTTCGACGAGACGCACATCGGGCCGTTCGAGTGGGACGTCAAGCGTCTGGCCGCGAGCTTCGCGATCGCGGGACGTAACAACGGACTCGACGACGCGACCAATCGTAGGGTCGCCAAGACCGTTGCCAAGGCGTACCGGCGGGCGGTCGTGCGCAGCGCGTCGAAGACGACTCTGGAGAACTGGTACGCCGGGATCGACGTCGACCATTTCCTGGCGGAGTTCGGGCCCAAGCTGGACACGTCGATGAGCGAGCGGACGCAGAAGGCGCTGAAGAAGGCGCGGCACCGCGACAGTGCGCAGGCCCTCGCGAAGCTCTGTGTGATCGGCGCCGACGGCTCCGCGCACATCCGCAGCGACCCGCCGCTGCTGGTGCCGCTGCACGAGCGGTTCCCGGCCGAGACCGCCGAGATCGTGGCCGAACGGGTCCGCGAGCGGGTCAGCGCCTACCGCGACACCGTGCCCTTGCATGTGCAGGCGCTCCTCGACCAGTTCGCGATCGTCGACATCGCGTTCAAGGTGGTCGGCGTCGGCAGCGTCGGCACGCGGGCGTGGATCATCCTGCTCACCGGCAAGGAGCTGGGTGATCCGTTGTTCTTGCAGGTCAAAGAAGCGCAGCGGTCGGTGCTCGCCGACCACGTGCCGGCATCGGGCTTCGACAACCAAGGGCAGCGGGTGGTCGAGGGGCAGCGCCTGCTCCAGGCGACGAGCGACCTCTTCCTCGGCTGGTCGACCGGGATCGACGAGAACGGTGAGCGACGCGACTTCTACGTGCGGCAGCTCCGCGACGGAAAGGGCTCGGTCGTCGTCGAGGCCCTGAGCGCGGAGGGGATGAAGTTGTACGCACAGCTGTGCGGGCTGGTTCTCGGTCAGGCGCACGCCCGGACCGCGAGCCGGTTCCGGATCGCCGAGTACCTCGGGAGCACGAAGGGTTTCAGTGACGCGATCGCCGAGTTCTCGCTCGCGTACGCGGATCTCAACGACTCCGATCACACCCGGATGATGGAGGCCATCGGTCGAGGCGAGCTCGAGGTGTACGACCTGGCGGCCGAGGGCAAGAGTTGAGTCCGACAGGGAAGGTTGCCGGTGGAACCGACTGCGCGCGAGGATGAGACGTCGTTGCGGGAGCAGGTCGCCGCGCTGATGCCGCAGGCGAGATCGGATCTCGCGGAGATGGTCCGGTTCCGGTCGGTGCACGACCCGCAGCAGTTTCCCGTCGAGGAGTGTGACGGGATGGTCGACTGGCTGCTGGCGGCCTTCGGTGCCGTCGGCGTCGACGACGCCTCCGCGCATGTCACCAGCGACGGCAGCAAGGCGATCACCGGGTCCATTCCCGGCCCGGAAGGTGCTCCGACCGTCCTGCTCTACTTCCACCACGACGTGCAACCGCCGCTCGGTGACGACGAATGGGACTCTCCCGTCTGGGAACTGACCGAGCGGGGCGGGCGGTGGTACGGCCGCGGAGCTGCCGACTGCAAGGGCAACATCGCCGTGCACCTCACCGCGTTGCGCGCACTCGCCGGCCGGGCCGGGGTGACGGTGAAGATCATCGGCGAGGGGTCGGAGGAGCAGGGGACGGGAGGCCTCGAGGACTTCGCGGTCCGCAATCCGGACTTGCTTGCCGCCGATGCGATCCTGATCGCGGACTCCGGCAACTTCGCGGTCGGGAAACCGAGTCTGACGACGACGCTGCGCGGCATCGCGAACGTCGTCGTGTCCGTGGAGACGCTGGGGTCGGCGATGCACTCCGGAATGTTCGGCGGGGCCGCCCCGGATGCACTCGCGGCGCTCATCTCGATGCTCGCGACCCTGCGTGACGAGCACGGCAACACCACCGTCGCCGGACTCGACGCCGACGCCCGTTGGCCGGGTGTGTCCTACCCGCCCGACCGATTCCGCAACGATGCAACGGTTCTCGACGGAGTCGACCTGGTCGGATCGGGATCGGTGTCCGACATGGTGTGGGCGCGCCCGGTCGCGACAGTGCTCGGCATCGACTGCCCGCCGGTGGTCGGATCGTCGGCGGCGGTGCAGCCGCGGGCGCGGGCGCGCATCAACCTCCGCGTGCCACCGGGGATGGACCCGATGGTTGCGCAGGACGCGCTCGTCGAGCACCTCCGTCGCGTCGCGCCCTGGAACTCACGGGTGTCCTTCGAGCGCGAGGCGGTGGGCGCGCCCTTCGTCGGATCCACCAGCGGTCCGGCGTACGACACGCTCACCGGCGCCCTGTCGACCGCCTACGACAGCGAGGTGCTGATCCAGGGGCAGGGTGGATCGATCCCGTTGTGCAACGTTCTCCAGTCGCTGTTCCCCGACGCCGAGATCATGCTGTTCGGCGTCGAGGAACCGCGGTGCCTGATCCACGCACCCAACGAGAGCGTCGACCCGTCCGAGATCGAGCGGATCGCCCTGGCCGAGGCGCTCTTCTTGCGCGACTTCAGGTACCGCTGAAGCGGTGTAGCAGAGCTGTTTTGAGTTCCGGGCGGCTCGCGGCCACCAGGACGAACGCGGCTTCGCGGAACAACCGTTCGGAATCGCTCCCGCGCACGACGCCGCGGCCGCCGTCCGCGGACACCAACGCGGCCGCGGCGTCGAGCGCCAGAGCCGCGGCGTCGGCCCGGGCCGCCAGCAGTGCGGTGGCATCAGCCATCCCGGCGTCGAGCGCGGTTCGGACGACGTCGGCGCGCTCGCGCAGCGCCCGCCCCTCCCGGTGGTGGCCGCCGACATCGAGCAGTGCCGCACAGCGCCGCACCAGGCCGAACGGGAGGGTGCCGTTCAGTCGGACGCCGACGTTCTGGGTCGCGAAGAATTCCGCGAGGCCCACGCGCGTGACCTCGCGATCGAACGGGACCATCAGACCGTCGACCCGTAGGGACACCGTGGTCGTCGCGGCGGCGGCGGACAGATCCACGGGTGTTGCCCGGACCGCTGCGGACGACCTGCCGCCGACCAGGTCGGGCATGCGCAGGATCGCGGAGATGACGTCATCGGTCGCGGCGTCGCGCGCCGAGATCTGGAGCAGGTCGACGACACCCCAGCCGCTGACGAACGGCGCGTGCCCGTTCAGGAGCCAGCCGTCGTCGGTGTGTGTCGCGACCATCCGTGGTGGCGTGGGGACGACTCCGGCGTAGGCGACGCCCGCGCGTAGACATCCGCTCACGGTCGCGTCGAGGAGTTCGCCACGTAGCTCGTCGTTGGTGCTCCGGGCGAGGGACAGGACGACGCCGTGGTGCTGGATCCAGGTGAAAGCGGTGGCGAGGCAACCACTGGTGAGCACCTCGAGGATCTCGGTGACCTCACCGAATTCGAGTCCCGGCCCGCCGGCCTCGACCGGCGCCGCGATGCCGTACAGGCCGGCGTCGGCCAGCGCTCGCCAGTGGGATTCGGGGACCGCTCTTGTGCGGTCCACCTCGCCGGCCGCCGGGAACAGGACCTCGTCGGCCACCCTGAGCGCTGCTGTTCGCAACTCGGCTCGTCGCTCGGCTCCGGCGTCCTGGGTGGTCACGACTCTCACAGTACGACGAGTGTCCGGGCCGGCAGGAAGTTGGACGACTGACCGACTCCGCCGTCGCGGCCGCTCACGGAAGTTCGCGTCGCGCAGCACAATCGCGGGACCGGAATCCTTGAAAGTGGGACCAAAGGCCCAAGACCGCAGGTGTGACCGTCGATAAACTCGTGTATCGAGTGGGAGCATTCTCCCGCGTGGAAGGAACCCAGGTGACCGCAGTCCTCAATGGTCGTGACGTTCAGTCGATACGTGTTGTGCCGGAATCGGTTTCGAGTGTAGTACGGTCGGACGTCCGGACGAGTGAGCGGTACCTGCGTGCCGCGGTCGCCGACCTCATCGAGCAGAATTTTCGTGATCCCGACTTCAGTGTGGAAGTCGTCGCCCGGCACCTGCACGTGAGCCGCCGGCACCTGTACCGGGTGCTCGCCGGTGGCACCACGTCGCTCGCCGAGATGATCGCCGATCGACGTCTGGAGTGGGCGGAGGGGCTGCTCATGGGTCCGGGCAACCTGAAACTCGAGGCCATCGCCCACGCGTCGGGATTCGCCTCGACGGCGACGATGCGCAATCGCTTCCGGTCGAAGTTCGGCTGCACCCCCGACGAGTTCCGCCGGATGGCGCCGGCGTCGGGACCGGACGCCGAGGCCAGCTGAAAACGACTCCGGCGCAAGCCTTTTCGCCCCTGAATCGGGGTTCACTCCGGCGCCGGAGTCGTCGTCACCGTCTGGCGTTGACCGTCACACCGTGCAGAGCGGTGAATAGTCGCTGCGACCACCGGTGGTCGGCGAGACGAGGAACGTGCACGGGTTATACCCGACCTTCTCGATCTCCTTGGTCAGGCGACGCAACTCCGAGTTGGGGACCACCTTGTCGCGCGACAGCAGGAATCCCGATCCGCGCGAGGGATCCCCGACGATCGCGTACCGGTACGGCCCGGCGGGGTCCGGCCCGTCTTCGAGGTAGGCGACGATGTAGTTCGGTGCGCCGCCCGGGTTGATGCTGCCCGGTGTCTGTGGGAACCGGACGCTCAGTTGGGCATTGGTCTGCGGGTCGACGACTGTCGCACGGCCGACGACGCCACCACGCATGCCGGTGGGGCCGGTGCACCGGTTGTCGACGCCGATCGTCTTGGCGTCGATGTAGGTGTAGGTCGCGCTGGTGTCCCGGGCGCAGGTGACCCCGAAGAAAGACGGCACGGTGGCGAGCTGCCACCACTTGCCGAGGTAGCGATCCACCTCGACCTTCGCCACGGGGGCCAGCGGCGCGGCTTGCGCCGGACCCGTCCCGGCGGCGAGGCCGACGCTGAGGAGGACGCCGGCGACAAGGGCTGCGAGGGACCGGGTGATGCGCATGGTGTTCCTTTCGGGCGGTTCGTCGTCGCGCTACCCAGGTGGAGCAGCGTCACCAGACGATTCGGACCGGATGCGCGTCGTGGATTGGTTACCCCGCAGCCCTCGTCTCAGCGAACTGTCGTCACCGCGTCAGAGCGGTCGGTCACAGGTTGTATTCGTTGTTGGGGTTCCAGGTGGAGACAGCCCAGATCACGATCAGGTCCAGCACGATGATCAGGATGGCCCACGCCGGGTAGTAGGGGAGCCACAGGAACTGGGCGATGATCGACAGCGAGGCGATGATGATCGCGGAGATCCGCGCCCAGTCGGCGCCCACCGCGAGACCGCCGGCGACGAGGACCCCGACGATGCCGAGGATCAGGTGGATCCAGCCCCAGGTGGTGAGGTCGAACTCGAAGATGTAGTTCTGGCCGGCGACGAACAGGTCGTCGTTCGCGATGGCCGAGATGCCCTGGAAGATCGAGACCAAGCCGGCCACGAAGAGCAGCGCGGCGGCCACGATCGCGATACCGAAGGCGAAACCCTGCTTGGCCGACGAGTTGGCCTGCTGATCGGGGGAAGCGCTCATTGTTTGGCGTGTCCTTTCAGTGGTTGTGCGCCGACTCCTTGGTCCCGACCGACGGCGCGGCGGCACTGGTACGGATGGACCACATCAAGGATGGGATGTGCGACGCTACTTCGCACGGGTTTCAGCCACACCGGGCACATCTTTGACCAGGCGATTTAGTAGTCGGCGGGGGCGGGGTATAAGCTATCGCAGGCTACACACGGGGTGTGGCGCAGCTTGGTAGCGCGCTTCGTTCGGGACGAAGAGGTCGTGGGTTCGAATCCCGCCACCCCGACGCAAGGTTGAGATTGCAGAAGAGACCCTGACCTGGAGAAATCCGGTCGGGGTCTCCTCGTCTCTGTGGGGTCACTCCGGTTCCTCGGCCGACGACGACCGGCCACCGATGTGGGCCAGGATGATCGGATCGTCGGTGACGACGCGGTCCACCTCCTCGCCACCGTCGCAGCGCAGCAGACCCAGGGTGATTCCATCCGGCCCGTGATGGACCACCCGCCACGACGCCCCCGAATCCTCCCAGCGCAGCAGGTCGTCGAGTGTCATCGGGACGGGCCGGTCACCGACGGGCCCAGCTGCCGCGCGAGGTCGAGGAGATCCGTCGCGTGGAAGTCGTTGTCCGGCGAGCCCGAATCGTCCTTCTCGTCCCCGCCCCACTCGTCCGGCCGCTCGACGAAGGCCGTCCGCAGGCCGAAGGAGCGCGCGGCGTCGAGATCGCTCTGGTGAGTGGCCACCATCATCACCTCGGCGGGCTCCACCTCGAGCAGATCCGCCAGCCCGCAGTAGGTCTCGCGCGCAGGTTTGTAGTGCCGCCAGAGGTCGGACCCGCCGATCACGTCCCAGGGGAACGCGTTGTACCGGGCCATGTCGGTGAGCAGCGCGACAGTGCCGTTGCTCAGTGCGCAGACGATGTGATCGCGCCTGAGGAGTTGCAGACCCTCGACCGCGTCCGGCCAGGCCGGAATCGTCCGCCACGCACGGACGAGGGTGCGGGCCTGATCGTCGTCGAGTGTCAGTGCAAACAGCGAGGCGACGTCGTGCAGCGTCTCGGTCTGCAGGTCGTCGAGGCGACGCCACGGCAGTTCGCCGGATTCCACGCGAGCCAGGATCGGCGAGTACCGGCGTCGCCACTTCTTGGCGAACGCCGCTGCGTCGACCTCCGGTGCGATCGCGCCGACGGCGCCGGAGATCCCGGTGAACCAGTCGGTGACCGTCCCGAAGGTGTCGAACGCCAGGACCTTCACGCGGGGATGAAGGTCAACGCTCACATGGTCTCCCGGGCCAGCTGCGGGAGCGACTGGTCGGCGTCGTAGTCGGCATCACCGTGCGACACAGGTGTGAGGGTGAGCAGGCTGGCCTCGGGGCGGCAGCAGAAGCGTGCCGGGGCGTACGGGGACGTGCCCAGGCCCGCACTCACGTGGAGCTTCATCGACGATCCCCAGCTCGACGGACCCTTGACCCGGGAGCGATCCAACTGGCAGTTCGTCACCAGAGCGCCGAAGAACGGCAGGCAGAGCTGGCCGCCGTGCGTGTGTCCGGCCATCACGAGGTCGTAGCCGTCCGCGGCGAACCGGTCGAGGACCCGCGGTTCGGGGGAGTGGGTGAGTCCGAGCCGCAAGTGTGCCAGGGGGTTCGGGCGGCCCGCGATCGTCTCGTAGCGGTCTCGCTCGATGTGGGGATCGTCGACGCCGGCCGCGACGACCCGCACGCCGCTGACCTCCAGCTCGCGGACCGTGTGCGTCGCGTCGAGCCATCCACGCTCGGTGAACGCCGCACGCAGATCCTGCCACGGCAGGGGCTCGCCGTGCGTGCGCTGATGGTCCTTCTTGAAGTACTTGAACGGATTCTTCGGCTTGGGGCCGAAATAGTCGTTGGACCCGAAGACGAACAGGCCGGGCCGCGACAACAACCCACCGAGCGACTGGATGACCGACGGCACGGCCTGCGGGTGCGCGAGGTTGTCCCCGGTGTTGACGACAAGGTCGGGTTCGAGCGCCTCGAGCTCGGCGATCCACGCCTGCTTGAGGCGTTGGTTGGGCATCATGTGCAGGTCGCTGATGTGCAGGACACGTAACGGCGAGGCGCCCGGTTCGAGAACGGACAGCGTCGTGTGTCGCAACGCAAAGGCGTTGCGCTCGATCACCGTCGAGTAGAGCAGTCCGGCGGCGGCGAGCCCCGCCACGCCGGCCAGAGCGCGCGCGGGTACCCCGGAACCGGACGGACCGAGGCGAGAGATGCCGAGGCGTGCGATGTCGAGTTCGGAGTGCTGCATCACCCCAGAATACGCATCCCCCACGACGATCCCGCCCCGGTTTCGTGAGCAGCGCGGGCGGGGCGTCGATTGTCTGATCGCGGGTCAGCCGGGTAGCTGGATCACCACCGGGCCGACACCGGGTACCACGACGGTGGTCTCGGTGGGGCCGCCCTCGTCCCCGCCGGCGCGGCGGCCGTTGCTGACGTAGATCGTCACGGTGCTGCCGGGCATGGCCGAGTCGGACGGTGCGGTGAAGACCACGGTGCCCTGCGGGCGTCCGCTGTCCACGTCGAGCTCGCTGACCTTGAACCCGGCACCCTGCAGGCGCGATGTGGCCTCGCTGGCGGGCAGGCCGCTGACCTGCGGGATACGGCCCCGGTCGCTGCCGTTCCAGTACTCGCGGTCGATCGGGGGCAGGCTGACGGGGCCGAACTTCGTCGCCACCGGTTTGACGGCCTGGAACCAGGTGCGCGCCGGTTCCATGCCGCCGTAGAGGTCGCCGTCGTAGCAGGAGCGCAGCGGACTGCTGCAGACGCCCTGCGGGTTCGGGCCGTCGCTGTAGACGTACGCGGCGCCGGCGATCTGGTTGGTGAACCCGACGAATGCCGAGGAGCGGTGCGCTTCCGTCGTGCCGGTCTTACCCGACATCGGCAGCGTCCAGCCCGCGGAGCCCGCGGCACCGGCCGCGGTGCCGGCGCCCACGTCGTCCTTGCTCATGGCGTTGGCCAGCGAGTGCGCCAGGCCTTCGTCCACGACCTGCTCGCACGGCGGTGGCGTGAACGGCACCGCGGTCAGGGCGCGCCGGCCGTCCGGTCCCATGACCGGGTTGCCGTACTGGTCCCGCTTGATCTGGCTGATCGACTTGATCGGGTTGGGCGGGCACCAGGTGCCACCCGACGCGATGGTGGCGGCGACGTTGGCGAGCTCGAGGCCGTTGAGCGGCAGCGGGCCGAGGGTGAAGGAGCCGAAGTTCCCGTCCTTGACGTACTGGGCCATGCTCTTCTCGCCGTAACCCGACGACCCGGGGATGGTGTACGAACGCAGGCCCAGGCGGACCGCCATGTCGACCGCCGGTTTGACGCCGACCTGCTGCAGCAGCTTCACGAACGCGGTGTTCGGCGACTGTGCCAGGGCGTTCGTCACCGACATCGACGCCGGGTAGCGGCCGTCGTTCTTGACGCAGTACGCATTGGCGGGACACCCGTTGGCCCCGCCGCTGTTGCCCATGCCCTCGACGGCGATGGACCCGGGGACGGGGATGGTGGAACCGGCGCCGAGACCCTTCTCCATCGCGGCGGCGACGGTGAAGATCTTGAACACCGAGCCGGCACCGTCGCCGACCATCGAGAAGGGTTGCGGCTGCATCGTCTCGCCGCGGTTGAGATCGAGACCGTAGTCGCGGCTCGACGCCATCGAGAGCACGTCGTGCGATTTCTTGCCCGGACGCAGGGTGCTCATCACGTCGGCGACGCCGTCGGCGGTCGGGCTGGCCTGACTCTTCACCGCCCGCACCGTGGACCGCTGGACCTCGGGGTCGAGCGTGGTCTGGATGATGTAGCCGCCGCGCAGGACCGAGTTGCGGGACATGCCGTTCTCGGCCAGGAACTGAAGGGCGTAGTCGCAGAAGAAGCCGTTGTTGTCGGCCGCGATGCAGCCCTGGGTCGGGGTCCGCGGACTCGGGAGCACGCCCACGGGTGCCTCCTTGGCCGCGACGAGCTCGGCGCGCCGTTCCGGGAAGTTGTCGATCATCGTGTCCAGCACGACGTTCCGGCGCGCGAGGGAGGCTTCGGGGTTCGAGTACGGATTCAGCGCAGAGCTGGACTGCACCATGCCGGCCAGCAACGCGGCCTGCTCGACCCGCAGGTCCTTGGCGGGGATGCCGAAATAGGTCTGCGCGGCGGCCTCGATGCCGTAGGCGTTGTTCCCGAACGGCACGACGTTCAGGTACCGGGTGACGATCTGCTTCTTGGCCTCCTGCTTGGCGGCGGCGTCGTCGAGCCCCTTGTCGCGCTTGGCCTGATCGATGAGGGTCTGCTCGAGGGTGAGCGCCATGCGCACCTCGCGGAGCTTGCGCGCGGGTGTGGTCTCGATCGCGGCCTGGCGGTCGGCCTCGGTCCGTGCGAGGACCAGGAGTTGATAGTTCTTGATGTACTGCTGGTCGAGCGTCGACGCACCCTGCTGGACCTCGCCCGACGACGAGTTCTTCAAAGCGGCACGGATGGTGCCCTTCCAGTCGACGCCGTCGTGTTCCAGGAACCGCCGGTCCTCGACGGAGATGATCGCTCGGATCATGTCGGGGGAGATGTCGTTGTAGCCCACCTGATACCGGTACTGGTCGAACAGCACCGCGATCGGCTTCCCGTCGACGTCGGTCATCGTGGTGACCTCCGGCAACGTGCCGTTGAGCAGTTCGGAGGACACGTTCTCGACAGCGGCCGCCGCCCGGTTGGAGACGACGCCGATTCCGCTGGCCACGGGGTACAGCAGGCCGGCGACGAGAACTCCGGCCAGCAGGCTCGCCCACGCCAGCGACCACAGTTTCTTCGACATCACCCCGACAGGATACGTGCGTTCGTTCCGAACATCGTCCTGCCTCGCCCGCGGCATCGGCGCAGCGTGGTCCCGAGCCGACGGTCGGGGTGCCCGCGGGTCGCCGGGCGGATGCGCCGGAGGCCACCGTCCGCGGGCCGTCTGTTCGGATGAGTTTGCACGGTTGTCCCACTTTGTTCGCTCCAGGGGTTGCGCCCCCAAGCACAGATCCCTAGATTGAGTGCAGAATGTGACTCACTTAACAGTTCGTTACAAATGTGGCTTGAGCAGCGAGGTCGAGACGTTCTCGCAGCTACGCAGACACGACAGGTAGGGGTGGCGGATGGCGACAGCGGCAGTTTCCAACGAAGAGGATCGCTTGGCGTGGGTTGCTCAGGCGCGTTGTCGAGGGGGAGACCCCGATGATCTGTTCGTGCGGGGCGCGGCCCAGCGCAAAGCCGCCACGATCTGCCGCCACTGCCCGGTGCAGCTCGAATGCGGTGCCGATGCACTCGACAACCGCGTCGAGTTCGGCGTCTGGGGCGGACTGACCGAACGTCAGCGTCGCGCACTCCTCCGCCAGCACCCCGAGGTCACGTCCTGGTCGGCGTTCTTCGCCGCGCAGCGCCGGCGTCATCGCGACGCCGTCTGACCTCTTCTCCGCCGAGCCGTGTCGAGTGGTTTCGACACGGCTCGTCGCACGCTCCTCGCCTGCTCAACCAGCAGGGGGGGCTCGGCGCACGCTCCTCGCCTGCAACCAGCGGGAGGCGGCTCGTCGCACGCTCCTCGCCTTCTCAACCAGCGGGGGACGGCTCGTCGCGCTCGGTGATCAGCCGCGGCCGGTGATCTGCTCGGCCACCGCGCGCAGGGCGGTCACATCGGCCACCTCGAACGGCAGCGCCGGGACCCCGACGATCGGCACCCGCGGGTGCGACGCCGTGAACCGTTGCAGCAGATGGAGTTCGCGCTTCCCGGTGGCGGCCCGATCCGCGTGAATCCGGAGTACACCGCGAGCCAGTTCGTCGTTGACCGATTCGAGGGCGACCAGCGCTGCCTCCTCGTGGATCGACGTCAGGTTCGGGTGGGTCCGGTTGAGGATCAGTCCGGCCAGTGGCATCGACTCCTCGGACAGGCGGTCGACGAAGAACGCGGCCTCCCGCAGGGCATCGGCCTCGGCCGCAGCCACCACCGCGAACTGGGTGCCCGGCTGTTTCAGCAGGGCATAGGTCTTCGCGGCGCGGTCCTGGAAGCCGCCGAACATCGAGTCCAGTGACTGCACGAAGGTCGCCACGTCGCGGAGCATCTCGCCGCCGATGATCGTCGAGACACCCCGCATGGCCAGGCTCATCGCGCCGGTCACCATCCGGCCGACGCCGCGACCGCCGCCGACCAGCACCTTCATCAGACGCCCGGACAGGAACGACCCCAACCGCTGCGGGGCGTCGAGGAAGTCCAGTGCGTTGCGCGACGGCGGGGTGTCGACGACGATCAGGTCCCAGTGGTCCTGCTCGAGAAGCTTGCCGAGCTTCTCCATCGCCATGTACTCCTGCGTCCCGGAGAACGACGAGGCGACCGTCTGATAGAAGGCGTTCTGCATGATCGCCTCGGCGCGTTCGGGAGTGGAGTACTCGAGCACCATCTCGTCGAACGTGCGCCGCATGTCGAGCATCATCGCGTCGAGCGTGCCCTTGCCGTCGATCGCGACCGGCTGCGGGTCGTTGGTGAGTTCGGACATCCCGAGCGACTGCGCCAGGCGCCGGGCCGGGTCGATCGTCAGCACGGCCACGGTCCGGCCCTGTTCGGCGGCGTACATCGCCATCGCGGCAGCAGTCGTTGTCTTGCCGACTCCGCCTGCGCCGCAACAGATCACGACGCGGGTCGCGGGGTCGGTGAGCACCGCGCCCATCTTGAGGTCGAGTGGCATCACGCACCCGCTTTCTGGAGGAGGTCGGCCAGCTCATAGATCGACCCCAGGTCGACGCCGTCACCGAGGGACGGCAGTTCGAGTGTCGGCATCTCCACCTCGTCGAGCTGCGCCTTGGCGATCTGCTGCGCCTGCAGGCGGGTCGCGTGCTCGATCGTCTCGGTGAGCAGGCCGGCCAGGTCCCCGTCGGCGAGCTTGAGTCCGGCGGCGGTGAGGCCGTCCTCGACACGCCCCGCGTCGACCCGACCTTCGGCGATCTCGTCGATCACCTCGGCCGGCAGGTGGGGTTCGCTGACGCGGTTGATGACGAGACTGCCGAGGTTGAGGTTCTTGCCCCGCAGTTCGTCGATCGCCTCGATCGTCTCCTGGATCGGCATCGCCTCGAGGAGCGTCACCAGGTGGATGATCGTCTCCTCCGAGTGGAGCAGGCGGACGACACCTTCGCTCTGGTTGCGGATCGGGCCGGTCTTGGCGAGGTCGGCCATGGCCTGGGTGACGTCGAGGAAATTGCCGATCCGGCCGGTCGGCGGCGCGTCGACGACCACCGCGTCGTACACGCGGTTGCCCTGCTTGTCGGTGTGGATGATGCGCTCTTTGATCTTGCCGGTGAGCAGGACGTCGCGGAGTCCGGGAGCGACGGTCGTCACGAAGTCGATCGCGCCGATCCGCTTCATCGCGCGGCCGGCGAAGCCGAGGTTGTAGAACATGTCGAGGTACTCGAGAAGGGCGTGCTCGATGTCGATGGCCAGCGCGGACACCTCGCCACCGCCCTCGGCGGTCGCGATGCGGGTGTCGGTGGGTGGCAGCGGCGGGATGTCGAAGACCTGCGCGATGCCCTGGCGACCCTCGGTCTCGACGAGGAGGACCTTCTTGCCGTCGGCGGCGAGCGCGAGTGCGAGCGCCGCGGCGATCGTGGTCTTGCCGGTGCCGCCCTTGCCCGTCACGAAGTGCAGGCGAGCGCGCGCGGCGGCCGCCGGCCACTCGTTCTCGCGCGCGACGGAGGAGTTGTCTGTCACGCCGGAATCGAGCGCCTCGCCCGACCCGGATCGTGAGCCCTGTTCGTTGGCCACCGCAACACCTTATCCATTGACCGTCGCCAGATAGGGTGAGTCCATGAGTGAAGTGACCGCGTGGGAATACGTGACCGTGCCGCTGCTGACGCACGCCACGAAGCAGATCCTCGATCAGTGGGGCGCAGACGGTTGGGAACTGGTTTCGGTTCTGCCCGGTCCCACCGGCGAGCAGCACGTCGCCTACCTGAAGCGACCGAAGGGCTGACCATGGCGACCACGTGGACCGATCGTCTGGCCGAACTGGGCATCGAACTCCCGTCGGTGGTGCCACCGGTGGCGAGCTACACCCCGGCCGTGCGCACCGGCAACCTCGTCTACACCTCGGGACAGCTGCCCATCGTCGACGGCGAACTGTCGGCGCGGGGCAAGGTCCACGAGGGCGCCGAAGGCGTCGTTCGGCCGGACGAGGCGACGGCAGCAGCCCGGGTCTGCGCGCTGAACGCGCTCGCCGCGATCCACGCACTCGTCGGGATCGACTCGGTCGTCCGGGTGGTCAAGGTCGTCGGGTTCGTCGCGTCCGCACCGGGCTTCACCGGTCAGCCGGCCGTGATCAACGGGGCTTCGGACGTCCTCGGTGAGATCTTCGGCGACGCCGGTGTGCACGCCCGGTCCGCGGTCGGCGTCGCCGAACTCCCGCTCGGTGCGCCGGTCGAGGTGGAACTGATCGTCGAAGTGGCCTGACGTCTCCATTGGACGTCGCGCTGCTGGTCGTGGCAGCCGCCGCGGCCGGGTGGGTCGACGCCGTGGTCGGCGGCGGTGGCCTCGTCCTGATCCCGGCGATGCTGATCGCCCAGCCGGGGTTGCCGATCGCGACGGCCCTGGGGACCAACAAGCTGGCGGCGGTCTTCGGGACCGCGTCGGCAGCGTGGCGTTACGTGCGGCACGTCCGGATCGATCTTCGTCGCCTGATCCCGGTGTTCGTTGCGGCGCTCGCCTTCTCGGCCCTCGGCGCGACGGTGGCCGTCGTCCTGCCCACCGAGATCTTCACGCCGATCGTGCTGGTCATGCTGGTCGGCGTCGGACTGTTCGTCGCGCTCAATCCCGGCTTCGGGACTGACGCGTCGACGGGACCGCGCTCGCGCGTCTCGACGATCGCGGGCCTCGTGCTGGCCGGTGTCGTCGTGGCCTTCTACGACGGGGTGATGGGTCCCGGGACCGGTACCTTTCTGATCATCAGCCTGACCGCGCTGGTCGGGACGAGTTTCCTGGAGAGCTCGGCGATGGCGAAGGTCATCAACACCGGTACCAACCTCGGCGCCCTCACGGTCTTCGGCCTGCAGGGAAATGTGCTGTGGCTCTTGGGTCTCGGCCTGGCCATCACCAACATCGTCGGCGCCCAGATCGGCTCGCACATGGCGATCGGCCGCGGCAGTTCGTTCGTGCGGTGGGTCCTGCTGGCCGTCGTCGTCGTGATGGTGGGGAAGCTCGGGTACGACCTGATCGTCGGCTGAGGTGGCCGGACTCGGCGGACAGCGCTGTGGAACGGCATCGGCCGAACTATGCTCTCCTCGTCGACCCCGCAGCGGACGGGTCGCGACCCGATCGTCGTAGAGGCGGTGCATCATCAGCGATTCGACGGCTTCCGAGGCCGCGACGCCGCTGTCGGGAAAGCAGCGGGTCCTCGCGCTGCTCCTCGCGATGGCGATGTTCGTTCTCGTCGTGGACACCTCGTTCATGAATGTGTCCATATCGGCGGTGGTCCGTGATCTGGACACGACCGTGAGCGGTGTGCAGTCGGCGATTGCGCTCGAGGCGTTGGTGTCCGCCGCGTTCATCCTGATCGGGGGCAAGGTCGGGGATCTGATCGGTCGCCGGCGGGCCTACGTGATCGGTTTGCTCGCCTATGCCGTGGGCGCGTCGGCCATGGCGCTCGCACAAGGTCTCACGACGATCATCGTCTTCTGGGCGATCGTCGGCGGGATAGGGGCTTCCCTGCTCCTGCCCGCGATGCAGTCGCTGGTACACGGCAACTTTCACGGCGGCGACCAGAAGCGGGTCTACGCCCTCGTGGGCGCCGCCGCCGCGATCGCGGCCGCCGTCGGCCCGCTCCTGGGCGGTTTCATCACCACATACCTGTCCTGGCGGATCGCCTTCGTCGGTGAGGTCGTCGTCATCGCGATCGTGTTGTGCGGCATCGGTTTGGTCCGCGACGTCGAGTACACGGGTCCACGGGGAGTCGACCCCGTCGGTGCTCTGCTCTCGGTGCTGGGAATGGGTGGGATCGTGCTGGGGATCCTCGTCTGGCAGGAGGGCGGTGAGGCCGTCGGCATCCTGCTGGTCCTGGGTGCCGCGGGTCTGGGCGGACTGACCTGGTGGCTGACCCGCCGGCGGCGCGCCGGGCGGCCCACGCTATTGGACCCGGACCTGTTTCGCTCCAAGCCGTTCCGCCTGGGCGTCAGCCAGCAGTTGCTGCAGCAGATCGCTCTCGGCGGCATCATGATCTCGCTGCCGATCTATCTGCAGATGGTCCTCGAGTACGACGCCATGGAGGCCGGGTTGTCCCTGGCGCCCCTGTCGCTCAGCATGTTCGCGGTCGCGCTGGTCGCCGGTCGGCGGACACACACCCGGCCCCCGTCGACGTTGGTGCTCATCGGTTTCGGCTTGCTCACGCTCGGGGTCGCGGTTCTGCTCCCGATCGTGCCGCGGGCGGACTTCGGCTGGGGTCTCGTCGTGCCACTCGTCGTGGCGGGTGCCGGCCTGGGGCTGCTCGTCTCGCAGCTGAACGACTACACGCTCGGGCCGATGAGCGACGAGCGTGTGAGCGAGGCGGCCGGAACCAACTCTGCGGCCGGATCATTCGGTCTGTCCTTCGGACTCGCGAGTGCCGGTGCGATCCTGTTGGCCTCGCTCGCCTTCGGATTCGCGCGCGAGGCAGAGTCCAGCGAGGTCCTGGCGCCCGCGGAACAGCAGCGGGTGGCGCAGGTGCTCGACGACGACGCACAGGTCATGAGCAATACACAACTGACCGAGTTGCTGGCCGGGCAGCCCACGGACGTAAGCGACGAGATCATCCGGATCAACACCGAAGTCCGGCCGGTCGCGCTACAGGTGGCGCTTGTGGTCCCACTCGCTGCGGGTGTTCTCGGCACGATCAATTCGCTGCGGATGCGGAGCAGACCCGGTCGTCCGCGATCATGAGTGAGAACGTCGCTCTGCAACGGCGGACCATCGTCCTGCTGTGCACGGCCCAGATCCTGGCCGGCCTGTCGATGGGCGGAGCGCTGGCGCTCGGGGCGATCCTCGGTGAGGAACTGTCGGGAACGGCGTCCCTGGCCGGGATACCGACGACCGTGGTCACGCTGGGGGCTGCGGCCGCCGGTCTCCCGCTGGCGTCACTGGCCGCCGGACGCGGGCGGCGTCCCGCGTTGACCACGGGCCTGGTGATCGCCGGGGCCGGTTCGCTGGTCGTGGCCGCCGCCGTCGATCGCGGCTGGTTCGCGTTGATGCTCGTCGGAATGGCCGGGGTGGGGTCGGGCACCGCGGTGAGCCTGCAGGCACGTTTCGCGGCAACGGATCTGTCGTCGGCCGACACTCGTGGCCGCGACCTCTCGCTCGTGGTGTGGACGACGATGGTCGGCGCGGTGATCGGGCCGGCGGTGGTCCCGATCGGCGCCACCGTCGCCGGGTGGTTCGCGATGGCCGATCTGTCGGGTCCGTTCCTCGTGGGTGCGGTCGGGTGCCTCGGGGCGGCGGCCGTGCTGTTCGTCGGCCTCCGCCCCGACCCGCTGGTCGTGGCGACCGGCGACACGGACGGGGGTCGTGTCAAAGTGTCGCTGGCCGAGGGGCTCTCGGCGATCACGCACTCGCCGCCGGCGCGGGCCGCGATGGCCGCGGTGGTGTCGGCGCACGCGGTCATGGTCGGGGTGATGGCGCTGACGCCGGTCCACATGCATCACGGGGGCGCCTCGGTGACGCTGGTCGGCCTGTCGATCAGCGCGCACATCGCCGGGATGTACGCGCTCGCACCGGTGATGGGCCTGCTCGCCGACCGGACCGGCCGTATCCCGGTGATCCTCGGCGGTCAGGCGACACTCGTCGTCAGCTGCGTGGTCGGATTCGTCTTCGCGGAATCGCAGATGGGTCTCGTCGTCGCGCTGGTCCTGCTCGGCGTGGGATGGTCGGCGTCGACGGTGGCGGCCTCCACGCTCCTCACCGACAGTGTCGACACCGCGCGACGCGCACCGGCGCAGGGGGTTTCGGACACCGCGATGAGTCTGGCCGGCGCGCCCGCGGGCGCGCTCTCCGGACTCGTCGTCGGGGCCTTCGGCTACGGGGTGCTGGTGCTCGGCGCCGCCGTGATCGCGGTGCTCACGGCGGCCTACGTGGTGCTCGACGGTGTCCGCGACCGACGACGGACCGCCGTGGCCTAGGGTTCGACACACGGATCGGGGACACTGGGGAGGCCGTCGGATGGCAGCATCGCAACTCGTCGGGCGTACCGGGACGGTGACGATGTCGATACCGGGCGGCGAACTCCTCGGGGAGATCGAACTGCCGTTGGCCGGCGGAACCGAGCGGTTCCTCGCCCGCGCCGCCGCACCGATCGGGCTCGACGCGCCTGTTCTGGTCATCGCCGAGCGTTCCGGCCGAGTCGTCGACGTCGAGCCATGGGTACCGGTCCCGGGCACGGCGAACCGAACCATGTGAACAACCGATCGTCGAAAGGTCCCGGATGCGGCAGGATCTGACGTCGACACATATCGCCTGCCGCTCGAGGAGAGACCATGCTCGGCTACTACGTTCCCGAACCCGATGAGGCGATGCTGATCTCCGGCGCCAAGTCCGACTTCGACGATGCGCCGTTCGTGGTCGTCGTCGGGCACGGGAAGTGGGTCATGCCCTTTTTCCGGAAGGTCCGTTTCCTGTCGATGGCGTTGCACGAGGCGACGATCCGCGAGGTCTGTGTGACGACCCAGGGCATCCAACTCAACGTGCGGGCGGTCATCGCCCACAAGGTCGGGAATGACGTGGCGTCGATCGTCAACGCCGGACAGCGCTTCATCTCCGAGCAGGAGAACGAGATGAATCAGCTTACCGGACAGATCTTCTCGGGTCACCTGCGTTCCATCGTGGGCTCGATGACCGTCGAGCAGATCATCCGCGAGCGCGACACCCTGGCTCGTCAGGTGCTCGACGCGTCCAAGCGTGAGATGGGATCGATCGGTCTCGTCGTCGACTCGTTCCAGATCCAGTCGATCGACGACATGGATTCCGGTTACATCAACGCGCTGGCTGCCCCGAACATCGCCAAGGTGCAGCGCGAGGCGGCGGTCGAGCGTGCTCGCGCCGACCAGGAGTCGGCGAAGGCGCAGCAGGAGTCGCTGCGGAACCAGGCCGACTACGAGCGGGAGACCGCGATCAAGCGGGCTGCGATCAAGGCCGAGACCGACAAGGCCAATGCCGAAGCCGCCCAGGCCGGTCCGCTCGCGCAGGCGCGGGTCAACCAAGAGGTCATCCGCGAACAGTCCGTGCTCGCGCAGGCGCAGGCCGAACTCCGTGAACAGGAACTGATCTCCGAAGTGGTGAAACCGGCCGAGGCCGAGGCGCTACGACGACAGATCATCGCCGAGGCGGAGGCCAAGGCGGTCGAGATCCAGTCGGCGGCCGCCGCACAGCACAACCGCATCGCCCTCGATCAGCAGCTCATCGAGGCCCTGCCCACGCTCGTCGGCGAGGTCGCCAAGGGCCTCAGCACCGCGAACCTCACCGTGTACAACGGGGCCGAGGGCGTCAACGAGATCATGACCGGTGTGATCACCCAGGGTGCCGCGCTGCTGCGCAGCCTGCAGGATCAGGTGGCGCCCACGGTGGTGGACGGGTCGGCCGGCGAGCAGTCCGTGAACGGTGCGACGGTCGGCGGGGTCTGACCCGGGGATCGACTCGGCATGGTCGGATCGTCGGGCTTCGCCCGGTTCTCCGCACCGAGTGGATAGGCTCGGGGACCATGAGCTCACCGAACGACGCCGCACCCACGCACCCTGCCTACGGGGTGCTGCGGGAAGTGACACCCTTCGCGTCGGTCCTGCTGTGCGACAACTCCGGGATGATGGAACTCGACGGCACGAACACCTACGTGCTGCGCGCTCCCGGCAGCGAGGAATGCGTGGTCGTCGACCCGGGACCGCCGAAGTACAAACACCACGCCCGGCGCCTCGCTGAATTGCCCGGGGTCGCACTGGTCTTGGTGACCCATCGGCACTTCGACCACACCGGCGGGGTGTCGCGCCTGCACAAGCGCACGGGTGCGCCGGTACGTGCTCGGTTGGAGAAGCACTGCCGCAACGGGGCGCCACTGCGGGATCGTGAGGTGATCGAGGCCGCGGGTCTGCGGATCACGGTGCTGTTCACCCCGGGACATACGGGGGATTCCGTCAGCTTCCTCGTCGAACACGACGGACAACGTGCGGTCCTGACCGGCGACACGATCCTCGGGAGTGGCACGACCGTGCTCGATCCCGCCGACGGCGGGTTGCGCGACTATCTGAACTCGCTGAACCGTCTGATCGTCGAAGGGGAAGGGGCGGCACTGCTCCCGGCGCACGGTCCGGACCATCCCGATCTGGGCCCCGTCGCGCGGTACTACAAGGCGCATCGCGAGGAGCGGATCGACCAGATCGTCGCCGCTCTGGACACGATGGGTGTCTCGGCCCGCGACGCGAAGCCGATGAAGGTGGTGCGCAAGGTGTACTCCGACGTCGACAAGAAGCTGTGGCCCGCCGCGCGGATGTCGGTGAAGGCACAGTTGGAGTATTTGCGCGAGGCCTGACCCTTCGAGGCTCGCTTCGCTCGCACCTCAGGGAGCGGGGAGGAGCAACGCCGCTCGCACCTCAGGGAGCGGGGAGGAGCAACGCCGCTCGCACCTCCGGGAGCGGGGAGAAGCAACGCCGCTCGCACCTCCGGGAGCGGGGAGAAGCAAAGCCGCCCGCTCCCGGAGGAGCGAGCGGCTTCGTGGTGAACTCGAGTCAGCGCGCGCGGCGCGCGAGACGCTCCGAGTCGGCGATGAGCACGCTCTTGCCCTCGAGGCGCAGCCATCCGCGCTGGGCGAAGTCGGCGAGCGCCTTGTTGACGGTCTCGCGCGATGCGCCGACGAGCTGGGCGATCTCTTCCTGGGTCAGGTCGTGGGTGACGCGCAGCGCGCCGCCCTCCTGGGTGCCGAAGCGCTGCGCAAGCTGCAGGAGCTGCTTGGCGACGCGACCGGGCACGTCGGTGAAGATGAGGTCGGCGAGGTTGTTGTTGGTGCGGCGCAAGCGGCGTGCCAGCACGCGCAGCAGCTGCTCGGCGATCTCCGGACGGTCCTTGATCCACGCCTTCAGCGCGTCACGGTCCATTGACACCGCGCGGACCTCGGTGACCGTCGTCGCCGACGAGGTACGGGGGCCGGGATCGAAGATGGAGAGTTCGCCGAACATGTCGGACGGGCCCATGATCGTCAGCAGGTTCTCGCGTCCGTCGGGCGAGCGTCGGCCGACCTTCACCTTGCCGGACATGATGATGTAGAGCCGATCGCCGGGCTCGCCTTCGTGGAAGATCACGTGTCCGCGAGGGAAGTCGACGGGCTGAAGCTGCTTGGTCAGCGCCGCGACGGCGGAGGGCTCGACGCCCTGGAATATGCCCGCCCGCGCCAGTACTTCTTCCACCTAGGGAACCTTTCTCGAATCTCTCTACAGCCCGCGTCAGATCGCGCCGTTGGCTACGCTACCCCGCGCACAAGCATATGTGTTGGATGGGTCACTGGAAGCTCATTGCGGGTGTGTCCGATTGGCGGAGTGTCGACGCGGTGGTCGGGCGGTACGGAAGCGGGGGCGGCGACGGCCGGTCAGCTGGCCCGCTGCGGCGATTCGGTGTGGCCGGACACCGCTGATTCGTGACGGGTGACCCGTCGGTCGCGGAGTTCGTCGAGCGCGGCCGGCATGCCCTCGCGGGCGAGGGTCTGGACGTTCTGGGCGTCGGCCGAGTCGAGGAAGTCCTCCACCTCATCGCGTGAGACCGCCGAGCGGTCGATCCGGGACTGGACCTTGTCCATGCCCATGGCGAACAACATGAGTACAGCCGGGAACAGCAGCGCCGCGAGACCGTGCATGGGGACAAGTAAACACAATCGACCCGCCCGGAACCGCATCGAGAGGGCCGCCGTCATTGACTTGTTACCTGACCGTAGGTTGCGCGTGAGCACGCCGATGTGGCCGTGACCAGCCCTTCTCCCAGGGCGAACACGCGGTTCTGACCTGCGGTGATGTTCCATTCAGGAGGTGTGTGAGAGTGCTTCGCCCCGTGTCGGGGGCCAGCGGAATCGGGCTTCGCCGTGCGCATCGCTAACCTGAATCAGGTGAGCGCACGCAAGTCTGCGGCCGCGGGACCGACCCCGGCACGCAAGCAGGAGACCCATCTCGGATTGGTCCGGCGCGCTCGGCGGATGAATCGGACCCTCCAGGTCGCCTTCCCGCACGTGTACTGCGAGCTCGACTTCACCGACCCGCTCGAGCTCTCGGTGGCGACGATCCTGTCGGCGCAGTGCACCGATGTGCGCGTGAACATGACCACCCCTGCGCTGTTCGCCAGATACCGGACGGCCGCGGACTATGCCGGGGCGGACCGCACCGAGCTCGAGGAGATGATCCGTCCCACCGGCTTCTACCGGAACAAGGCGAACTCGATCATCGGACTCGGGCAGGCGCTCGTCGAGCGGTTCGACGGGGAGGTCCCGGACAATCTGAAGGATCTGGTGTCGCTGCCCGGGTTCGGGCGCAAGACCGCGAACGTGGTGCTGGGCAACGCCTTCGGTGTGCCCGGCATCACCGTCGACACCCACTTCGGCCGCCTGGTCCGGCGCTGGCAGTGGACCGAGGAGACCGATCCGGTGAAGGTCGAGCACGCCGTCGGCGAGCTGATCGAGCGGCGGGAGTGGACGGATCTGTCGCACCGGGTGATCTTCCACGGCCGACGGGTGTGTCATGCGCGCAAGCCGGCCTGCGGGGTGTGCGTCCTCGCCAAGGACTGTCCGTCGGTGGGCACCGGACCGATGGACAAGGCCGAGGCCGCGGCCCTGGTGAAAGGGCCGGAGACCGAGCATCTCCTCGCGCTGGCCGGGATCGCGGCCCCGTGAGCGAACCAAGCGGGCCGACGTCACCCCGGGGTTCTCGGTTTCCACCTGCCGCGCGGTGGACCGTGGTCTTCGTGGTCGTGATGATCGCGCTGATCGTGGCGATCTGGCCGCGCGGGGACGATCCGTCGCCGATGTCGAGCGCACCGCCCTCGTCGAGTGGAGTCCGCCCGATCGATGCGCCGGTGGACGAGGCGCGTCTGGCGGAGGCGCGCAGCACCGCCGACCTGCCGGACTGCCCGGTCACCGGACTGCCGGAGTCGCCGGACTCCGTCCTCGACGGCGTCGTCGAACCCTGCTTGAGTACCGGAGCGCCCTACGACCTCGGTGCCTCGACGGCCGGCCGACCGCTCGTCATCAACGTCTGGGCGCAGTGGTGCGGTCCGTGCAAGACCGAGCTGCCCTACTTCGAGGAGTTCGCCGCGCGGGCCGGTGACCGGGTCACCGTGCTGGCCCTGCACGCCAAGGAAGGCGGTAGCAACCCGTTCTTCCCGCTGACGCTGCTCACCGAGATCGGAGTCCGCTTGCCGTCCGTGCTCGACCTCGACGGAAAGGTGGCCGCGGCCATCAACGCACCCAGGGTGTTCCCGTCGACCGTCTTCCTTCGACCCGACGGCACGGTCGCCGAGGTCTATCCCGGTGTCTTCGACAGTCCGGAGGAGATCGCCGATTCGGTGGCCGAGCATCTGGGCGTGCGGATATGAGCGGGCGTTCGCGCGCCGATGCGGGACCGCTGGTCCCGCGTGACGAGATCCCGCCGTGGCTGCGGGCGTTGACCGACGATGTCACCGCCGTCACGACAAGCGTCGACAACCGCGGCGGTGATCGATCGCGCTGGGCGTCGATGTTGCCGACCAACTCCCGGTCGGCGGCCGTTCTGATCCTGTTCTCGGGTTCGTGGGAGTCGGCCGACGATCATCCCGGCGGGGTGCCGGCCGACGCCGAGGTCCTGCTGACCGAGCGCGCTCCCACACTTCGCCAGCACAGCGGGCAGGTCGCGTTCCCCGGGGGCGCGGCCGATCCCGGCGACGACTTCCCGGTGGGCACCGCGCTGCGCGAGGCGGCCGAAGAGACCGGCCTCGACGCCTCCGGGGTGACCATCCTCGCGACCCTGCCGAGCTTTCCCGTGGGGGTGTCGGGCTTCGACGTCGTCCCGGTGATCGGTTACTGGCACCGCCCGAGCGAGGTGCGCGTCGTCGACCAGGGCGAGACCGCGCGCGTGGACCGGATCAATCTGCGCGAGTTGCTGAACCCGGACAACCGGTTCCAGGTCCGCCGCAAGGCGGTCGGCATCGTCTACAAGGGGCCCGCGTTCTTCGTCGACCAGTTGCTCGTCTGGGGATTCACGGGTGGGCTCATCGCCGCCATCAGCGAGGTGTCCGGCTGGGACCGTCCGTGGGACTCCGCCGACGTTCGTTCGCTGGAGAAGATGATCGAGCTCGCCGGGAGCCGGCAGGAATCCGGGTTCGCAGAGCTGCACCCGGACGACCGCGACGTGGTCGACGCCGGTAACGCCGAGTCCGGAGGTGCCCGATGACCGGCTCGACATGGGTCGACATCATCGTGATCGGCATCGCCCTGCTCGCGGCGGCCAGCGGGTACCGGTCGGGTGCGGTCGCCTCGGCCCTGGCGTTCATCGGAGTCGCACTCGGCGCCGTCGCCGGTCTGCTGCTCGCGCCGCGCCTGATCGAGCAGTTCGACGATCTGCAGGTGCGGGTGCTCGCCGGGATTCTGGTGCTGGTCGTGCTCGTGGTCGTCGGCGAGGTGGCCGGCATGGTCTTGGGACGTGCGGCTCGCGGTGGCATCCGGTCGCCCGGGCTGCGCGCCGTCGACAGCGGAGTCGGCTCGCTCCTACAGGTGGTCGCGGTGTTGCTGGCCGCGGGCCTGCTGGCGATCCCGCTTCGCGAGTCCGCCGACCCGGCCATTGCGGGGGCGGTTCGGGACTCGAAGGTGCTCACCGGGGTCGACGCGGTGTCGCCGCAGTGGGTCGACGACATCCCGGACGACTTCAAGGCGCTCCTGGACAGTTCGGGACTCCCGAAGCTCCCGTTCGTCAGCACCCCGTCGACGAACGTCGACCCTCCCGATCAGGCGCTGGCCGAACTGCCGGTGGTGACGCAGGCGCGTCCCAGCGTGGTGAAGATCGAAGGCGTGGCGCCGAGCTGCCGGCAGGCTCTCGAGGGGAGCGGGTTCGTCGTCTCTCCGGAGCGCGTCATGACGAACGCGCACGTGGTCGCGGGCACCGAACGGCTGGAGGTCCAGACCTCGACGGGGGCGCAGCTCCCGGCGCGCGTCGTGCTCTTCGACAGCGAGAACGACATCGCGGTTCTCGACGTCCCGGGACTCCGGGCGCCGGCCCTGCGGTTCGCCTCACGCCCCGCGTCGACCGGGGACGACGCCATCGCACTCGGTTTCCCCGAGGCCGGACCGTTCTACGTGAGCCCGCTGCGGGTGCGTGCGGTCTTCGCCCACACCGGTGACGACATCTACCGGACCGGGCAGGTGACCCGTGAGGTCTACGCCGTCCGTGGTCTGATCCGGCAGGGCAATTCGGGTGGGCCGCTGCTGAATTCGGACGGCGAGGTGCTCGGTGTGGTCTTCGGCGCGGCCGAGAATGCCGCCGACGAGACCGGTTTCGTGCTCACCGCCCGTCAGGTGCGCTCCGACTTCGACGAATCCGAGCGACGAAGCGAGCGGGTGAGTACGCAACGCTGCGTCCTCGCCTGACCTTGCGGGCCGATCGGCGGGGGCCGTCGGCGGTGGGTGCGGGTTCGTGGCGTAGGAACTCGAGGATGTGCTCGGTCACCGCGGCCGGTTGTTCTTGATGGACGAAGTGGCCGCTGCCCTCGACCTGCCGATACGTCTGGTGCGCGGCCCATCGGTGACTGTCGGCCATCGCGTCGTCGAGGATGTACGGGTCGTCGCGGCCCCGCAGGGCCAGCACGGGGAGATGCAGCCGCTGGTCCATCAGTTCCATGAAGCGGGCGCCGTCGGGCCGGAACTGCGAACGGAACGCCCAGCGCCGGTACTCCAGGCTGCAGTGCGCGACGTTGGGGATCAGCATGGCCGACCGGTTGAGTTCGACGGTGTGCGCGTAGTCGGGTTCACTGCGCCAGGGCGCCGACGACCGTTCCGCGAAGTAGTCGGACACGAAGGCCGCGTCGTCGCGGGTGACCTGCCGTTCACCGAGACGGGGGATCTGATTGCGCAGGAACAGAGGTAAGAACTGTGCGCGTTGTGCCTTGTCCCGCAACACGCGTCGACGCAGGGCGCGGGGGTGCGGGGACGCGATGACGACGATCCGATCGACGACGCGTGGGTGCAGCGTGGCGGTCGCCCAGCAGACCAGGCCGCCGTCGGAGTGTCCGATCAGGGTGGCCCGGGTGTGTCCGAGCGCGCGGACGAGGCCGTTGGTGTCGCCGGCCAGGGTCCAGCCGTCGTAGCCGCGCGGCGGTTTGTCGGTGTCGCCGTAGCCGCGGAGGTCGACGGCGACGGCGCGGAAGCCGGCGTCGGTGAGCGCGGTCAGCTGATGTCGCCAGCTCCACCAGAACTCCCCGAAACCGTGCAGCAGCAGTACCAGCGGGCGGTCATCGGCGGGAACGCCGGCGGGCTGGACGGCGTGGAAACGGACTCCGTTGGCGCGGACGTCGAGATGCTCCCAATCACCCGGGAGACGAACGGTCGAGGGGTCGGGCTCCTCGCTCACGGATCACCCTCCGCGGGCGGGCGGGATTCTCGGGTGCGTGGTGGTGTCGTGCGCCGCGCCGCGGTGGGGCAGGACGGTCGGCAGTTCGTTGACCGTCTCGATCGTCTTCGCGGGTCCGCGCACGCGTTTGAAGAACAGGTATCCGACGAACGCGGCGATCAGGGTGACCGCCACCAGGATGAGGAACACGATGAGGAACGCCAACCAGCGCCAGACCCACTCGTCGAGCAGTTCGGCGAGGAAGAAAAAGAAGAAGAAGCTCGCGTAGAGCGCCATCACACCGGCGACGATGAGCAGCCCGGTGCCCGCGCCCGCCTTCTTGGCCTCGGTGACCAGCTCGGCCTTGGCGAGCGCGACCTCGGATCGGAACAGGGTGGAGACACTGGCGGTCGCGTCCTTGACCAGGCTTCCGATCGTCGGTTCGCCGTTGCGGCCGGCGTTGGCGTCGGAGAGCGGGATCGACGGGACGGAGTCCCGGCCCGCGTCGGGCAGGCCGTGCTCGTTGGGGCTCACAGAATCCTCCGTTGTTCGGCTGATGGCCATATGTTGCCATGCGCGGGCGATCCGGGTGGCGAGCCACCCGTCGAATGGGGTGGCGCGAAGACGGGCAGGGCCTGCCGACCTCAGGTCGGCAGGCCCTGGAGAACTCGAACGGCCTCAGGCCTTCTTCGCGCGGATCGCTTCGAAGACCGACGGGTCGACGAGGGTGGAGGTGTCGCCGAGTTCGCGTCCTTCGGCGACGTCCTTGAGCAGGCGGCGCATGATCTTGCCCGAGCGTGTCTTGGGCAGTTCGGGGACGACGTTGATCTCACGGGGTTTGGCGATCGGCGAGATCTCCACCGACACCTGCTGGCGCAGTTCGGCGATCAGCTGGTCCCCGGTGTTCTCCACGCCCTCGCGCAGGATGACGAAGGCGACGATGCCCTGGCCGGTGGTCTCGTCGGCGGCGCCGATGACCGCGGCTTCGGCGACACCGGAGTGCCCGACGAGCGCGGACTCGACCTCGGCGGTGGAGATGCGGTGGCCGGAGACGTTCATGACGTCGTCGACGCGTCCGAGGACCCAGAGTGCGTGGTCCTCGTCGTAGCGGGCGCCGTCGCCGGCGAAGTACCAGCCCTGCTCGGCGAACCGTGACCAGTACGTGTCGCGGAAGCGCTCGTCGTCGCCCCAGATCCCGCGCAGCATCGACGGCCACGGCTGGTCGAGCACGAGATAGCCCTGCTCACCGGCGCCGACCGGGTTGCCCTGGTCGTCGACGATGTTGGCGCTGATACCGGGCAGGGGCTTCATCGCCGATCCCGGCTTGGTCGCGGTCACGCCGGGCAGCGGCGAGATCATGATGGCGCCGGTCTCGGTCTGCCACCAGGTGTCGACGATGGGCGCGGAGTTGCCGCCGATGACCTCGCGGTACCACTTCCAGGCCTCGGGGTTGATCGGTTCGCCGACGCTGCCGAGCAGCCGGATGCTGGACAGATAGTGGGCGTCGGGGATCTCCCGTCCCCACTTCATGAAGGTGCGGATCAGGGTCGGCGCGATGTAGTAGATGGTGACGCCGTACTTCTGGATGATCTCGAAGTGGCGGTGTTCGTTGGGGGAGTTGGGGGTCCCCTCGTAGACGACCTCGGTCGCGCCGTTGGAGAGCGGACCGTAGACGAGGTAGGAGTGGCCGGTCACCCAGCCGATGTCGGCGCCACACCAGAAGACATCGCGACCTTCTTTGTGGTCGAAGACGTAGTGGAACGTGTAGCTGACCTGGGTGAGGTAACCGCCGGAGGAGTGGACGATGCCCTTGGGCTTGCCGGTGGTGCCCGAGGTGTAGAGCAGGAAGAGTGGGTGTTCGGCGTCGAAGGCCTCGGCGTCGTGGGTGCCCGACTGTTCGTCGACGGTGTCTTCCCACCACACGTCGCGTCCTTCGACCCAGTTCAGGTCGGGGTCGTGGTTGGTACGACGCACGACGAGGACCTTCTCGACGGATTTCGCGGCGTCGTCGCCGGTGCCGAGCGCCTCGTCGACCTGGGTCTTCAACGGCGCCGGCTGGCCACGGCGGTACTGTCCGTCGGTGGTGATGACGAGCTTGGCCTCGGCGTCGTCGACGCGGGAGCGCAGCGCTCCGGAGGAGAAGCCGGCGAAGACCACGGAGTGGGTGAGGCCGAGGCGGGCGCAGGCGAGCATCGAGACCAGGGCCTCGGGGACCATCGGCATGTAGATGGCGACGCGATCCCCGGCGACCAGCCCGATGGACGAGAAGTAGTTGGCGGCCTTGCTGACCTCGGCGAGCAGCTGGCTGTAGGTGAGGTCGCGTGTGTCGCCGGGTTCACCGACCCAGTGGATGGCGACGCGGTCGCCCTTGCCTGCGGCGACGTGCCGATCCACGCAGTTGACCGCGACGTTGAGCTTGCCTCCGACGAACCACTTGGCGAACGGGGCGTCGGACCAGTCGAGGGTGGTGGTGAACTCGGTGGCCCAGTCCAGCCGCCGGGCCTGCTCGGCCCAGAACTCGAGGCGGTCGGCATCGGCATGGTCATACATCTCGGCGGTGCCGTTGGCCTGGGCGGCGAACTCGTCGGAGGGAGGAAATGCCTGGACGGTGGAGGACATCGGTGACAAGGGCCTTTCGCTGTCGACGGCGGTCACTCAACAGTAGGGTGACCTGGCGTCAGAACGGGCAATCAGTGTGAGCGTAGTCACGTCGCGGTCTAGGCTGGAACCGTCCGGTATGTGAGCGCGGCCGATTGGCGACGAACGGCGGGTAAGCGGCGACGAGCGGTCGGGATGCCCTCTGGACCGCGCCGACGTCGGGAGCGATGCGTTTCAGTCAGTCAACTGACGAACACCGTGAACAATTACAGGTGCGCATTATCTGAAACGGTGACTAACAATGGATCATCGGCGCCCATTCGGCTGACACCGTGGGTGTCCGAATCCGTAGCCCTGATCGACCGAACCGAGGGCGACCTGGTGAGCGGTCCGCGGCCGCAACTATCGTCGGTTCGTGACCACCGACCCACTGTTGCCCCTGCTGGAGCTGCCCGGCGTCGCCGCCGCCGCCGATCGAGCACGGGATGCCCTCTCCGCAGTGCACCGGCACCCCGCCAACCTGCGAGGATGGGACAAGACCGCCACCGAGGCGTCGTGGCGGGCGGGCCGGTCCTCGGCCGCGATCGACGGCGGAAGTGTCGAGCTCCGACGCGATGGCGACTTCGACGACCCGATTTTGGCCGGCGCGATGCGGGTGTCGCAGGCCCTCGACGGCGATTCGCTGGTCACACTCACCTCGGTGATCCGCCGGGCTCCCGCGCAGGCGCTGGCGAGGTTGCACACCCTCGCCGCCGCGGACCTCGTCGACGACCCGGAAGATCTCGGGCGGCCCCGGCGTGGGACGGATGTCGCCGAACGTCTCAACTTGTTGGGGCAGTTGACAACCGGCGCCACCTCGGTCCCGGCGCCGGTGCTCGTGGCGGTGGTGCACGGCGAGCTGCTGGCGGTGGACGCCTTCCCCGCTGCCAACGGTGTCGTCGCTCGTGCCGCGTCTCGGCTCGTCGGCGCCGCGACCGGGCTGGACCCGCACTGCCTCGGCGTGCCGGAGGTGACCTGGTTCAAGCGGGTCGGCGAGTATCGCACGTTGGCTACGAACTTCGGGGCTGGTACCGAGTCGGGCCTGCGGGACTGGATCATCTTCTGCTGCGAGGCCCTGGAAGCCGGTGCGGCCGAGGCGAAGTCGATCGCGGACGCGGCCCGGTCGGGTTAGTCTCGCGAGGTCTCGAACCCGGCCCGGACAGCACTGCGGGCGGCCACCGGCGTCGTAAACGACGCGGTTGCCGCCCGCGTAGCACGGACTCAAGTTACCAAGCGTGCTTGGTGGGTTGTGGTCACCGCCTCGGCGATTGATCGCGAGTCGGGATTACTGACCGTCCACGTGCTGCCAGCTGTGGGCCATTCCTCTCGGGCCTGGCGCCTCACGAGGGGAAGGCGGTGGCGCATCGAGTGGTGGCGGTCGGTCGTCCTGACTGTGATGTCGCAGGCGCACAACACTTTTGCCATATGCGGCGTGCTCCGCGTGGGTGCTTGCCGCCCGTGCTGGGAAGTGCTCGGCGTGGGGGTTCGTTCCTTCTCTTCCGGATCGAACTTGGCCTTCCGAGATTCCGTAACCACTGTTCTACACCGTGATGCCGATCACATCAAGCGTTCCGCGCCGGAATGTTGAACGACTTGCGGATGGGGACGAAACGCCCTGTGACGCACCATCTTCGACGGAATCGACAGCTGGTTTGGGGGTGGTAGGTGTCCGATTCGGAGTTCGGCGGCCTCGAGCGGGAACGTTGCAAAGACGTTGCGCGATTCGCGAGCCTGAATCGCGATTCCCGAATATGCGCCCGGAACGGGCGTCTGATTTGATCTGCTGGTTACTCCGCAGTACAACGGACATTAGTGAATGGGATTGTTGTGCTTGCAAATAATCCAAACCCGTGTGTATAGTCATCGGTACCCGGTTCTCATACCGGTGCGTTTCAGCCCGACCCCCCGGGGCTGAAACGTGACGACCCCGGCCTCCTCCCCCCCTGGCCGGGGTTGTCCTCTGTCTGGGGTCTGTTGTATCCCGAGACCCCGCCGGTCGCCAGAGTTTGTCCACAGCCTTCGTCGCCATCCCCAACCGCCCGCGATCCCGCCCGTCGGAACGCCGCGCCTGTCGCATGATCGGCCGCATGCCCGATGAACTCCTGGTTCTCGTAGACCCCGACCTCCACGACGACGTCGCACGCTGCGCCGCCGCAGCCGGATACCACGTGCTCAGCGCGCCGGCGGACGATTGCCGTCGCGAATGGCTGACCGCCCGCGCCGTCGCGGCCGACCCGTCCGCGATCGCCGTTCTCGCCCGGGTGCGCCCACCTCGGCGACCCGGTCTCGTACTGGTGAGTGCGGCCGAACCGGGAGCACGCATCTGGCGGATGGCGATGGAACTGGGTATCGAGGACGCGTCGACGCTCCCGGCCGACGAAGGACGCCTCGTCCGGGTACTGACGGAGTGCCGGGTGCCCAGACGCCGACCCGCGGGTGTCGTGGCGCTCATCGGTGCTCACGGTGGTGCCGGGGCGTCGACCCTGGCCGCGGCGGTTGCGCTGACGTCGGCAGGTGCCGAGTCGCCCACGCTGCTGCTCGACCTCGACGACATGGGCGCCGGAGCCGATCTCCTGCTGGGCATCGAGCGCCGCCGCGGGCTGCGGTGGCAGGATCTCTCGCTCGACGGCGGCGTCGTCGGCGGTACGGCGCTCCACCAGGCGCTGCCGAGCGCGGGCGAGGGCCTGGCGGTGTTGACCTCACAACGCCGGCCGAGCGCCGGGTTGAGTGTCGAGGCGGTCACCGCGGTGATCGACGCGGGGCACACCCATGGTGATCTCGTCGTGCTCGACCTGCCCCGGTCCGACGCGCCGGTGGTGCGCGCCGCGATCGCGTCGTCCGATGTCGTGGTGGTGGTGACCACACTCACCGTCGGCGGATGCGCCGCGGCTCGACGCATCGTCGACCGTGTCGTCGGTGACGAGGTGGCCGTCGAGCTGGTGGTGCGCGGCCCGTCGCCCGGCGGGTTGCGTCCGCAACAGGTCGCGGATGCCATCGGACTCCCACTGCTCGCCGCCTATCGGCCGGAGCCCCGTCTCGCGGGGCGGCTGGAGGGTGGTCCGTTGCGGTTGCGGCCTCGCAGTCCGCTCGGACGCGCGGCGCACACCGTGCACGCCAGGGTCGCCGAGCGCCGCCAGCGTGCGTCGTGACCCAGGCGCGAATCGACGGACCGGCCGACGAGGCGCTGTTGGACCGGGTTCGCTCGCGACTGGCCGCCGACGCGGCCGACCCGAGTCCGGCCGTCATCGCCGACGCGATCCGCGCCGAGGCCGGGGGAGTGCTGGGTGACACCGACCTGCTCGCCGCTCTCCGCTTCCTGCAGACCGAGCTGACCGGGGCGGGCAAGCTCGAGCAACTCCTCGCCGAACCCGACATCGCCGACATCCTGGTCGCCGGTCCCGACGAGGTCTGGGTCGACCGCGGATCCGGGCTCGAGCAGACGACGATCCGCTTCCCGGACGAGGCGTCGGTACGCCGCCTCGCGGGTCGGCTGGCCCTGGGCGCCGGGCGGCGGCTCGACGACGCCCAGCCCTGGGTCGACGGGCAGTTGTCGAACGTCGGTCGGCGCGGATACACCGTGCGGCTGCACGCGATCATCCCGCCGCTTGCCGCGGACGGGACATGTATCTCCTTGCGGGTCCTGCGTTCGGCGTCCAAGGATCTGCCCAGCCTCGTCGAGAGCGGCGCGATCCCGTCCGAGGTGGTGCCGATCATCGAGGACATCCTCCGGAACCGCCTGGCATTCCTGGTGATCGGCGGTACCGGGACCGGCAAGACGACCCTGCTCAACGCATTGATCGGAGCGATGGATCCGCGCGAGCGGGTCGTCTGCGTCGAAGATGCGCTCGAACTGGCCCCGCGCCATCCGCAGGTGGTGAGGTTGGTCGCGCGCGCGTCGAATGTCGAAGGCGTGGGCGAGGTGCCGGTGCGGACCCTGGTCCGTCAGGCACTTCGGATGAGACCCGACCGGATCATCGTCGGAGAGGTTCGCGGCGGTGAGGTCATCGACCTCCTCACCGCGCTGAACACCGGGCACGACGGGAGTGCCGGCACGGTCCACGCGAACTCGACGTCGGAGGTGCCGGCGCGGATGGAGGCCCTCGCCGCCCTCGGAGGCATGGCCCGCGACGCTCTTCACAGTCAGCTGGGTGCCGCACTGCAGGTGGTGCTAGGCGTGGCGCGCAACGCGGGCGGGACCCGCGGACTCGCCGAGATCGGGGTCGTCCGGCGTGACGACGCCGGACGCGTGACGATCGTGCCGATCTGGTTGCGGAACAGCGGTTTCACGGCGGAGCGCGATCACTTCGACCGGTTGGTCGCCGGGCGTGGGCCGGTGTCGGGGGACCGACGATGATGTCGACGCCGGTCGCCGCCGCGCTGGTCCTGGGAGCCGTCGGAATCGCGGTGCCGCTGTCGGCCGCGCCGCGAGCGAGAAGCCGACTCCAGACGGTGTCCGAACAACCCCGCCCCGCCCGGAGATCGGCACCGGCCGTGCTGATCCCGATGACGGTCCCGTTCGGGGCGCTCCTGGTCGGCGGGTTGCCGGCCGCCGTCGCTGCCGCGATCGTCGTGACGGTCGTGCTGTGGGTACGTCGGCGGCGGTCGGCGGAGAAGCGCCTCGACCGCCAGTCGGATGACTTGCTCCTGGGGCTGTCGCTGATGATCGCCGAACTGTCGGTGGGTGCGCCACCGGTCCGGGCCTGTGAGGTCGCGGTCGCCGAACTCCGTCGTCGCGAGCCCCATGACCCGGCCACCGGAGCGGAGATCGCGAACGGGTTGGAGTCGATGGCGTTCCGGGCCGCCCTGGGCGGGTCGGTGATCGACCCGGTGTCCGGGGCCGGCCTGGCGGGCAGGGTCTCGGGCGAGGCGTCCTGGCGTCGTATCGGCGTGGCCTGGCAGATCGCCGAGGACCGCGGCCTGCCGATGGTCGACCTGCTCGGTGCGGTGCGTTCGGATCTTCAGGCGCGGCGTGGCTTCGCGGATCGGACGCGAGCCGGACTGTCGGGACCGCGGGCGACGGCGGCGGTCCTCGCCGGTCTGCCATTACTCGGGATCGCCCTGGGTCAGGCGACCGGTGCGGGTCCGATCCAGGTCCTCCTCGGCGGTGGCCTGGGTGGGATCCTGCTGGTGGTCGGGTGCGCTCTGGTCGCCGCGGGGATCGGTTGGTCCGAGCGCATCACCGGCAAGGTGCTGGCACGTTGATCTCCGGCGGCCTCACCGGTACGGCGTGTTCGGCGGTGCTGCTCGCGGCCGCGCTGTGGATCTGGCCTGCGCCGCGCTGGCTGCTCTATCGGGTGACCGATCCGCCACCGCCCGATCGCACGCCGCGGTGGCTTGGTGCCGGCCCTTCCGCCGACGATCCGTTCGCGGTCGCGGCGGCCTTCGATCTGTTCGCGGTGTGCCTACGCGCCGGTCTGCCGGTGGGGACCGCGGCCTCGGTGGTCGCCGAACGCGCGCCGGCGTCGATGGCGGCGCCCCTCGCTCACGTCGCCGACCTGCTGCAGCTGGGCGCCGATCCGGACGCGGCATGGTCGGCCCTGCTCGACGGACCGGACGGCGAGACGTCGGACGACCATCTCGATGCACTCGCCGCGATGGCGCGCCGGTCGGCGCGGGCCGGCTCGTCGCTGGCCGGCGGCCTCGCCGAACTCGCCGATGATGTTCGACGCCGGGCGCACGACGACGCACTCGCCGCCGCCGAACGGGCCGGTGTCGCGATCAGCGGCCCGCTCGGACTGTGCTTCCTGCCCGCGTTCATCTGTCTCGGGATCGTCCCGGTCGTCGTCGGGCTCGCCTCGTCGGTTCTGGGTTCGATCTGACGTGCTTGTCGGTGCGACGACGCAGAATGTTCTCCATGACCGACTCCGGGCACCGACACCATGCCATCGACTACATCGAACTCACCGTCACCGACTCGGCCGCGACGCAGGCGTTCTACGCAGCTGCGTTCGGCTGGCAGTTCAACGACTACGGTCCCGCATACGCGGGGATCGCGAATCCGGGCGGCCCGGACCTGCCCGAGGTCGGGGGTCTCGCGACGAGCGAGGTCGCGGCCGTACGCGGTGGTCCCCTGGTGCTGCTCTACTCCGACGATCTCGACGCCTCAGTGGAGCGGGTGCGCGCGGCGGGTGGCGAGATCGTGAACGGCCCCTATGCTTTCCCCGGTGGTCGTAGGTTCCACTTCACCGATCCCAGCGGCAACGAACTCGGGGTGTGGTCGACCTCGTAACTGACGATCGTCCGGGTTTGCGCCGGAACGGCATGGTCGGCAAATCCGAGGGATCCGAACGGCGACGCGCTGCGTCCAAGTACGTGCAACACCGTTCACTCGGTTCCATCGACTCCCAGGAGAGACCATGTCACGCACCATGTTCCGGACCCACGACGCCACCCAGGCCGCGGCGCCGCACGATCGAAGCGATGTGATCGGACGTCTCGGCGCGCACATGACGCGCCTGATGACCGACGAGGAAGGCATGTCCACTGCGGAGTATGCGATCGGCACCATCGCCGCGGCGGCGTTCGGGGCGATCCTCTACACGGTGGTGACGGAAAGTCAAGATACACTGTCACCATGCCGGAGCGAACCGCGGTCATCTACTGCCGCATATCCCAGGACCGAACCGGCCTTCGAGCAGGCGTGGATCGGCAGCGAGCCGATTGTGAACGACTGGCAGAGTCCCTGGGCTGGACCGTGTCCCACGTGTTCGTCGACAACGATGTTTCCGCTTACAGTCGCCGACCCCGACCCGAGTACCGGCGAATGCTGGACATGCTTCGGGACGGGCGAGTGGGCGCCCTGATCGCCTGGCATACCGACCGCTTGTACCGTTCTATCCCTGATCTGTCCGAGCTCGTCGAGATCTGCGACGACCGAGAAATCGAGATCAGGACTTGCAAGGCTGGCGAAGTGGATCTATCGACGCCCAGCGGTCGGTTATCCGCCACCATGTTCGCGAGCATCGCCCGCTACGAGGTCGAACGCTCTGCCGAGCGGTTGAAGTCCGCGAAAGACCAGCAAGCCCGCGAGGGCAAGTTCCGTGGAGGCCCAAGGCCTTTCGGCTACCGCGACGGTGGTCTCGAGCTCGACGACGCCGAAGCGGCAAGGCTTCGCGAAGCGGCCGACCACCTCTTGTCGGGCGGGTCGTTGATGGCCGTAACGCGTCGATGGAATGCAGAAGGATTCACTACTGCTCGCGGCTCCAAGTGGACCGTGACCGCGCTGCGGAAGGTTCTTACCCGCGGCCGGAACGCCGGCCTGGTCGAGCAGCAGGGGAGGGTTGTCGGTCCCGCTCTGTGGCCGGCAATCTTCGACGAGGACACCTTGCACGCGATTCGCGCCGTCGTCTCGGACCCGACAAGACGCACCGCAACCTCGTACGAGAAGAAGCACCAGGGTGCCGGCATCTACCGTTGCGGGAAGTGCGACGCGCCGATGAAAACCATCAAGGCGCATGGCGGCGGCCGTGACTACCGCTGCGCGGAGCAACTACACCTCTCGCAGAAACAGGACCCGCTCGACGAGTTCGTGAGCGCCCTTGTCGTCGGTCGGCTTTCGCAACCCGACGCCGCTGTCATGTTCGCAGAGGAGCAGGGTTGCGACCCCGTTCAGCTCGCTCGTACCCGCGAAGGCATCCAGGCCCGCAAGGATGAACTCGCCGCGCTATTCGCCGCTGGAACAATCGACGGCTCGCAGCTGAAACGGGGCAGCGCGGATCTGCAGGTGAAGCTGGACGCGGTCGACGCCGAGTTAGCCGCTACTCGACAACAATCCCCGGTTGCCGACCTTGCTCTCGCGCCCGACGTTGCGGAGCGATGGTCGGAACTGACAGCAGACGTACGCGGCAAGATTATCGACGCGCTGATGAGAGTCACAGTGCTACCAGTAGGAGCCGGAGCGAAACGGCGTGATTTCCACGTCAGCGAGAGAGTCAGGGTGGAGTGGAAGAGATGAACCAGTCCTCGATCCGTGTGTTCTGCGATTCAGCCAGGCATTCGCCGCGGGTCGTGCCCGTGACCAATTTTGACAAGATCGACGGCACCTGGCACGAGCGCCCAACATCGCGAGCGGTGCAAACTGCGGGAACCGGCCAGACCTTGGTCGGAGATACTCTCCCGCAACCAGGTTGGGCGTTAGATCCAGCGATCGACAACAGAGATATTCGAGATCGATTCGACCTCAGATGTCGCAAATGCAAGGACCGGCCGGTTCCAGCGCGCCGTGAGTCCTTGTTCGACGTACTTGATCGGTGGCTGGATTCTGGCGTGTCCGAACTCTCGCTTACTCAGATAGCTGCTAGTCTCGCAAGCAGAGGTGGTTAAGGTTGCCTCTCCCGAAGTTCGGCAGGGTTAACCGAACTGCATAAGTGCCTCAGCGGGCAGCGTTAATTCGCATGCCCTGGAGGCACTTTCTATGTCTTGGACCCAAGACCGTGCACGCGTTGCGGCTCTGTCCCGCACACGAACTCGTGACGATCCCGACCTGGTCTCGGCTCGTCAGACCCTCAAAGCCGAACGGCTCGCCGAGCATGTTGCGAAGGTGCTCGCTGAGGCTCCACCGCTCTCTGACGGACAACGCGAGCGCATCGCCGCGCTACTTAGGGTGAATCCTGAACGGCCTCAAGCGGGTCATGCAGACCTAGGGCTTGCGGACACCTCGCCCAGCGCAATCGGGGACGATGTCTGATGCCCGGCAAGAAGAAACCCCCGGTGGGCGCCGGGGGCTCTGAAGCAGTCTCGTGGGTGCGCGACTATCAACATCATAGCGAACCACTCACGCCCGACGAGCGGTACGAAGTAGCAGTCGTGTCGGCTGCAGCCGAGCTTGGATACCGGCCGGCCGTCCAGTGCACCCGATGCGGGGCATGGCTCGTAGCCGCGAAATCCGTTGCACTGCATCGGGGTCCTGTCTGCAGAGGGCTAGCGGGTGACGATGACTGACACAGCAGCATTCGAGCGCGTCATCGACGCATTCCGGGTCCAAGGTCTCACGGTCGACGAACGGGGAGACAAGGCAACTGCGCAAGCTCCGGGTCACTCGCCGGCCGACCGCTCGGTTTCCATAACCAGGGGCGACGACAAGGTGCTGGTCTACTGTCACAGCGACGACACTGCCGACGTACTCGCTGCGGTAGGTCTCACCCTCAACGATCTGTACGACGACCGCCGAGGCATGGGCAAGGTTCCCGATTCGACACTTACCGCGGGCCAGAAGTTGTTGCGGAACCGGCGCCGCGCCGAACAGCGAGCACGACGATCTGAACTCGACCAGGCGCACGCTGACGAGTTCGCGCGCGATCTGGCGGAAGCTGACCGAATCGCACGAGCGGAGAACCCTGACCGGCCGAGCGGTGGTGACCTTGTACTCCAGAAGATCGAGAAGTTCCTGGCGCGGTTCGTGTCCTACCCGTCCGAGGCCGCTCGGGTAGGACACGTGTTGTGGATCGTCCACACCTGGCTCATGCCGGCGTGGGAGTCGACACCTCGTATCGCCTTCCTGTCTCCTGAGCCGGGTTCGGGGAAGTCGCGTGCCCTCGAGGTCACGGAGCCCTTGGTGCCGAGGCCGGTTCACGCGGTCAACACGACTCCTGCATACCTGTTCCGCAAGGTGGCCGACGAGGCCGGGGCGCCGACCATCCTTTACGACGAGATCGACACCGTCTTCGGGCCGAAGGCCAAGGACAACGAGGACATCCGCGGAATGCTGAACGCGGGCCACCGCAAGGGCGCCACCGCCGGCCGCTGCGTCATCCGCGGTAAGAACGTCGAGACCGAAGAACTAGAGGCGTATTGCGCGGTTGCGCTCGCCGGACTCGACGACCTGCCCGACACGATCATGACGCGATCAGTCGTGGTGCGGATGCGGCGTCGCGCTCCGGGTGAGCGGGTGGAACCCTGGCGGTTGCGCATCAACGGTCCCGAAGCCGACGAGTTGGCCGCCGAGATCTATGGATGGACAACAAGCGTCGCGGCGCAGGCCGGGGAGTCGTGGCCCGAGATGCCCGAAGGCGTCGAGGACCGGGACGCGGACGTCTGGGAGGCCCTGCTTGCCGTTGCGGATCTCGCCGGTGGCGATTGGCCGCAGCGAGCACGTGTCTCGGCTGTCACGCTTGTCACGGCTTCTAAGGACCGCTCACCCAGCTTGGGTGTAATGCTGCTGCGCGACCTACGGATCGCTTTCGGCACGGAGACCAGGATGTCCACCGAGAACATCCTGTCGGAGCTGAACGACCTCGACGAGTCCCCATGGGCAACTATCCGGCGCGGTGACCCACTCGACGCCCGAGGGCTATCGACTCGACTCGGCAAGTACGGGATCAAGCCCGCGCAGTGGCGTGAAGGTGAAGATCGTCACCGCGGGTACCTCGCGGCCGACCTCACCGACGCCTGGGAGCGGTATCTACCGCCGGTAGACCCCCAGGAATCCGTGACACCCGTGACAGCGGTGACAACCGGGGGTTGTGTCACGGGTGTCACGGGTGTCACGGATCTGTCCGGTCCTACCCAGTGCCCGATGTGCCAATCACCCATGACCTTCGCCGACGACCTCGCCGCGGGCCACCACATCACTTGCAAGGAGAACTGACCGATGGATCACGCCACTTTCGACAACATGTCGGCGCACTGCGAGTTCTACACCGGCCGAGCGTGGAACGGGACACTCGACCATCTCGTCGCGGCCAATTCCCGCCAAGCCGAGGCGGTCGACATCCTGAACGCTCACGCCGACTGGCTCAGCGCCACCAAACAGCGGGTCGAAGCATCCGGTGCGCGATGGAACACCATCAGCGCACGACGCCAGTCCCGCCTCGATGGCGACCTCGCCGAGGTCCCGGAGTGGATAGGCGAGATGTCCGAGCGCCTGACGCCCGAATGGTTACTGAACCGATGACCCGGCGGCGACGGTTCTCCGTGCGGTTCGATCTGCAACCCGCCGCTGAGGGCGGCATCCGATTGGCAGGCATCTACCTCGCGACCACCGAGGCCCGGGAGTTGGCCGACGAGATACACGACATTCTGGAAACCCAGGCATCCGAGACGGAGACACCATGACCGAGACAGCTGTCATCAAACTCGAAACGGACGGTCAGTATTTTTTCAACGACGCGGCTACCGCACTGCTACTGGGTATCAATGTCGAGACCCTTCGCACCCTCGCCGCTGAAGCGGGCTGTCGAACGCCGGACGAACTGCCTGACGAAGTCATCAAGAGCGGTCGGCGACGGGCGAAGGAGTTCGCGGCCGCGTCCGGCGCGGAAGAACCGGACGTTGGCGAGGCACTCATCTTCTACGCCAAACGTGAAGGCGTCGAGCTGATCTACGAGGACGCCGAAGGTGAGCGATTCACGCTCGCGTCGCCGCCCGAACAGAACGGGAGTGCCGCGAACCCCTTGATCGGGTGAGTCAAAAGGCCGGGTCCAACTACCTCTGACAACCCGACGGCCTCCGCTCCCACCATTTATCAATGGGGAGCGGAGGCCGGGAAGGACACCACCAGTTGTGTCTGCAACAGAAAATGCTTGCAGCCCGGGCCGCGGCATTCGTGTTCTCGGCGAAGCGATTCTGATCGAAGGGGCGGAAGCCCTGCTTGCAGTGAAGTACTCGGCACGAGCCGCAGTGCGGGCCCGAAAGTTGAACGGCTCAGCCCCATTCCCAGAACTGATCGCCCTGCTCGCCTCCGCGGACAAGGCCCTCGACGCCGTCACGTCCCGGTACGGACACGAGGACGGACCCGACGAGGCCGACACGGCACTGTCTGATCCAGAGCTGATCGACACCGCAACAGCCGCAGAGATTCTCAACGTCTCGCCGCGACAGGCACGACGACTAGCTCGCACGCTCGAAGGCAAGCAACTCAACACCGGTTGCTGGGTCTTCGATCGGTCCACCGTGGAGGACTACGCGAGGAGCAGACACCATGCGCGGAGAGCACCTTGATCTGGTGATCGAGGAGTTCCTTGCGTCGCTGTCAGACGATGACTTCATCGAGCTCGTCGAACGAACACGTCCACCACGCAACACAATCCGGGTCCTCAACAGGTACGAGGAGGCCCGATAGTGGCCGAGGAAATTGGCGTTGGTTACGTCACGATCATGCCCTCCATGCGAGGATTTCGCAGGAGTGTGGACCGTGAGCTGTCTGGTGTGGAGAGGTCAGCTGAGCAGACAGGGCGGCGGTCAGGGCGGTCGATGTCGGCGGCCTTGTCGGGGGCACTCAAAGCTGGCGGAGTGGCTGCCGCTGGTGGTGTGGCAGCGCTCATGGGCACAGCCCTGACGAAGGGCTTCACCCGTCTTGACGCCATCGACCAGGCTCAGTCGAAGCTGCGTGGACTTGGACATGACGCACGAGCGGTGTCGACGATTATGGAGTCCGCGAACCGAGCGGTTAAGGGCACCGCCTTCGGCTTGGGGGACGCAGCCACCATCGCAGCGTCCGCAGTCGCAGCGGGCATCAAGCCAGGTCAGGAACTCACCAAGTATCTGACTATGACGGCTGACGCGGCAGCCATCGCGGGCACCGACCTCGCCGACATGGGGTCGATCCTCAATCAGGTCGCCACCGGTGGTGCGGCGATGACTGACGATCTAAACCAGTTCGCGGACCGTGGTATCCCCGTGTACCAGTGGCTTGGTAAGGAGATGGGTGTCGCCGCCGGCGAGGTCAAGAACCTCGCCTCCGACGGTAAAGTCTCCTCTGAGATTCTGTTCCGCGCCATCAAGAAAAACATTGGCGGGGCAGCGCAGGAGACGGGTAAGACGTTCCGTGGCTCTCTCAACAACATGGTGGCTGCGCTGGGACGGTTCGGCGCGAAACTCCTCGACCCGATCTTCTCCCGAGCTCCCGCCGTGTTCGGGTTCTTCACCAACGGCATTGATACTGTCACCAAAAAGGTGGGACCGTTCGTGTCGAACATCGGCTCCCAGTTGGGTGGGCTGTTCAAGGGCATCGACCTCGGTAGCATCAAGGACGTCTTCGCGAACGCGTTCAGCGGTATCGACCTGGGTGGTGTCAAGGGCGCATTCTCGGGCCTATTTGATTCGTTCGGCAACCTCGGCGCCCAGCTGTCAGAGTTCGCCCGGGAAGCCGCCCCAGTTGTCGTGGGCATCTTTGAAAAGATGGCTCCGATCGTGGGTAACGTGGCCCGCGTTGTGGGGTCGATCCTGGCGGGGGCGTTCAAGGCTCTCGTTGGGGTGATCTCTACCGTGGTGAATGTGGTGGCCGGTGCGGTGCGGATCTTTAACGATCACCGTGGGGTCATCCTCGCTGTCGCCGGCGTTATCGCCTCCCTCTTCCTGCCTGCGCTGATCACGATGGGCGCCACCATGCTCGCCAACGTGGGGGCCATGGCGGCAATGGGGGCTGGGATGCTCGCCTACAACGCGGCCATGCGGGTGGTGGCGATCGCGACACGCGCTTGGGCTGCGGTGCAGTGGGTGCTAAATGCTGCCCTGTCGGCGAACCCAATCGGAATTGTCATCGCCGCCATCGTCGCACTTGTCGCCGGTGTCGTTCTCGCGTACAAGAAGTCCGAAACATTCCGCAATATCGTCACCGCCGCCTGGAACGGCATTAAGACTGCTATCGGAGCGGTGTGGGGTTGGCTGTCGACGACGGTGTGGCCAGGTATGCAGGCCGCGTTCCGGGTCATCGGCCAGGTTGCGATGTGGTTGTGGCAGAGCGTAATTCTGCCCGCTTGGAACGGCATCAAAACAGCCATCGGTGTCGCGTGGACCATCATCAAGGGCTACTTCACCGCCTACATGACCGTGGTGAAGTTCCTCGCCGGCGTCGTGTTGTGGTTGTGGAACAACGTCATCGTTCCCGCATTCAATGGAATCAAAGCCGCGATCGGGTTCGCCTGGACCCTGATCCAGCCCATCTTCCAAGCCTTCATGTCCGTCCTACGGGTCGTCGGCACTGTCGCCACATGGTTGTGGAAGAGCGTCATCGTCCCAGTCTTCAACGGGATCAAGGCGGCCTCCCAGTTCATGTGGACCGGGGTATCGGTCATCTTCGGCTGGTTCAAGGCGGCGTGGGGCATCCTCGGCAGCCATCTGCGGGCGGTGGCGGACAACGTCATCGCCCCGGTTTGGAATGCGGTGAAGGCTGGCGCCAACTTCCTGTGGACCGGCGTCAAAACAATCTTCGACTGGATCAAGGGTGGCTGGGACCTCATGGCCTCCGCGATCCGCACCGTCTGGGAGAACGTCATCCGGCCTGCGTTCGATGCGGTGAAATCCGCAGTCGGCAAGGTCGGCGACATGTTCTCCGCGGTTGGCGAGGGTATCCGCAGCACCTGGGACAAGATCAAGGAGTACGCGGCAGCACCGATCCGGTTCGTGGTGAACACGGTGTGGAACAACGGATTGCTGCCGGTGTGGCGCAACCTCAAGAAGTTCCTGCCCATCCCTGACGCCCCATCACCGACCCCGGTCGCGTTCGCCGAGGGCGGTCCGGTTCCGATGGGCAAGGGCGCCAAGCGTGGCAAGGACTCCGTCAGCGCGCTACTCATGCCGGACGAGCACGTGTGGGATGTCGCCGATGTGAAGCGTGCCGGCGGCCATGGCGCCATGTACCGGATGCGCAACATGGTCGAGTCCGGAAAGCCGTTCACCTGGACCCCCGGCGGCATCGGCGGAGCGTCCGAAGGTGGCCCGCTGCACCGGTTCGCCAAGGGCGGCGCAGTCACCCCGGGTGCCCGCCTCGCACCCGCGCCCGGCGAAGGTGGACTGCGTCCCATCGGTCAGCTGATGAAGCGCCTCATCCACGCACTGTGGCCAAGCATCAAAACGATCGGCGGATACCGGCAGGACGCCTACCCCGAGCATCCGTCGGGCCGTGCGCTGGACGTCATGGTCGGTTCGGACAAGAAGACGGGTGATCAGGTCAATGCGTGGGCGCACGCGAACCACCCGAAGTTCCCGCTCACGCACTCCATCTGGCAACAGTCGATGTGGTACCCGCCGAAGATGCGGCGAGAGGGGATGCCCGACCGTGGCAGCCCTACCCAGAACCACATGGACCACCCGCACGTGTGGTGGGAGGAGCAGGCGGTCAACCCGAACGTCGTTCCCGAGGGATTGGTGGGGTTCGACGGGATGACCCCCGAGGACAAGAAGTCGTGGCTGCAGAACAAGGCCAAGGAGATCATCGACGGAATGTTCGGTGGCCTCCGCGACGCGGTTGCCGCACTGTTCCCCGGCGGGGAGTCGGTCATCCAGAACATCCCGAAGGAGTTCACCAACGGGATGTTCGCGAAGATGCTCGAGCAGACCCGCTCCATCATCTCCAAGATCGCAAATCCCGGGTTCTGGTACGACAAGGGCAAGGGCCTTCTGGGTAGCGTCACCAAGTCGATCTGGGGTGGCGTGAAGAGCGTCGGCGGTCTCTTGCGGGACACTGGCGGGTTTGTCCCGACCGGGCAGTCGGTGGTCACCAATGAGACGGGTAAGCCTGAGGCGGTGTTGAATTGGCAGCAGCTGCAGGACGTCATCAAGCAGATGGAGACGGGCGCGACGCTCGCTGAAGCAGTGGCGAAGGTCGGTGCGCAGAAGACCGACACCGCGCCCGAGGGTGCCGTGGTCCTCAAGCACAACGCGTCCCTCGAGGACGTCAAGACTGTGGCCGCTCAGATCGAGGCCAAGGAACGCACCAACAGTCAGCAGAACCAGCAGAACCCGACGGGCGACACCGAGACCCGGGTACTGGCAGACAGCATCTCCGAGAGCCTCGGCAACGCAACGATGAGCGCGGTCGGCGATAGCATCCGCGCCGCACTCGGTCAGAAGAACAAGACCGGCCAAGGTGGCGATCCCACACAAGCCGACGTCATCGCCGAACGGTTCAGCAGCGCAGCGAAAACTGCCGTATCTGAGCAGGCCCAGGATGCGATGGGGTTGTTCTCGATCCCCGATTCGCCGTCGCTGCTCAACGCCTTCAACCAGTTCATGGAGGCGAAGAAGAAGCACGACACCGCGAAGGCCGGCGGCGACACCACCACCGACCCCAGCACCACCGATCCCACCACCACACCGGGCACCGACAACTACACCCAGACCGACCCCAGCGGGCAGCTCCAGTACAAGGAGGAGAAGTCCAAGATCCAGGACGTCGCTGAGGGTCCGGGTGGGATGCCGAATATCCAGTACAACCCTGGTGGTGGTGCTGAGCAGTGGCGTCCGTTGGCGCAGTGGGCGATCGACTACGTCAACCGCACCATGAAAGGCCCTGCCCAAACCCAGGCGATGGTCGAACAAATCGACGACGAATCCGGCGGCAACCCCCGAGCGGTCAACAACTGGGATATCAACGCCCAGAACGGCGTCCCCTCCGGTGGACTACTGCAAGTCATCGAACCCACCTTCCAAGCCAACCGCGACCCCGCCCTACCCAACGACAAGTTCAACCCCGGCGCCAACCTCGTCGCCGCGCTCCGCTACTACGTCGGGCGCTACGGAACCAACCTCACCACTCGTTGGGGAAGCGGCAAGGGTGGATACAAGAAGGGCGGCTACACGGGAAACATCAGCCCCAACAAGGCCGCTGGCATAGTCCACGGACAAGAGTTCGTGATGCCCAAGGGGCCGACAGCGCGCAACGGCGCAATGCTCGAGGCCATGCGATCCGGCGTCGATTTCACTCCCGTCAGCGCAGTCGGTGGCGGGGCGGACAACTCCACCCACTTCCACAACCCGGTGTTCCGAGATGAGCGCGAGTTCTACGAACGTCAGTCCCGGATGCAGCGGGCCCGGCAACGAGCAATGAGCGGCGGACGCGGTTAGTCCACAGCAGCACCACACAGCAGCACAACACAGCAGCACCACACGAAGGAGAACACCATGAGCCTCGAAGACCTCCACACCGAAGTCGAGGGATACCGCGCCGAAGCCGGCCGCCTCGCCGAGGAGTACACCCGCGCACACGCCGAGATCACCAGCGACCGCAACCTCACCAACGACGGCCAGCGCGAACACCTCGAACCACTGCACGAAGAGATCACCGAGAAGATGGCCGCACTCCGCACCCGCGAGAAGACCGCAGTCAAGACATACAAAGAGAAGTTGGAACGCAACGTCTTCGGCCTCTCACCCTCGGCCAGCAACGACCCCAACCGAGTCGTATCCTTCCGCGACGCACAAGCCCGCGCCCGCGAACTCGACCACAGCGACGACGCACAAGAACTCTACGAATCAGCCAAACGATCCGGCGACGACATCCTCGCCGCAGCCATCCTCGAAAAGGCCCTCGTCCGCGGCTGGTCCAGCATCAAGAACGACTACCTCGAGCGCAACGCATCCAAGCGCGACGCCCTCGAAGACCTCGGCGCGCTCGCCAAGTACACCGACAACAGCCTCGCGGTCACTGCCCAGTACATGGCGCCCAACGCCAACCTGCCGCGCCCATCAGCCGGCTTCCAGCAACTCGGCGGCCGCACCGCACACGGCCAGCCCAAGCCCGTCCCCGACCTCGCAGACCAGATCAACCGCTTCCTCACTTCCTCACCCACACACCGATACATCTAACCCCAGGGGCAGGTCCCCGAAGCCCCCTCGAATCCGGCCTCTCGCGGCATACACGACCGTGTGTTGGACCCCCCCTACCCCCTTGCGCAGAGAAGGGCTGTGAGTGCCGATGCCGTTCGCTTCGACAACCATCCGCGACCGCAGGCGGGCTGAGGTTCGCCGCCGCGACGGCGACGCGCCCTGTGCGCTGCAGATCACGGCCGACTGCCAAGCGGTCGGGGGGCAGATCGACTACGAGGCCCGATCGCCTGATCCTCGTTCGTTCACGGTGGATCATGTGGTGTCGTCGGTTGAGGCGGAGCGGATGGGGTGGTCGCCGGTTGAGGCTGACGCGCTGGACAACTGTGTTGGTGCGTGTCGGCAGTGCAACCGTGAGAAGTCCTCTGGTGTGCGGGAGGTCGCTCCTGTTCGCCAGACGTACGTTAATCCGCGATTCGATTGGGAGCCTGGGAGTTATGGCGGCTAAGTACACGAAGTTGAACGACGCGATGGCCGCCGAGGACAATCTGGCTGAGGCGGAAATTCGCTATCGGCTTCTGGCCGAGACGTTTGAGGAGATGCCGCAGTTGCGGGGGAATTTGAACGGGGCGTTGGAGCGGGCGAAGACGGAGATCATCCAGTTGCGAGCTGCTCGGGACGCGCACGCGAAGAAGGCCAAGAAGCCTGATCCAGAGGTGGTTGTCCCGTTCGACGCCGACAGGTTCCGGAAGACCTCAGGCACGTAAGCAAGAAGTCATGCCCGGACGGTGGCGGCGAGTGAGAGAAGGGCTCAAATGTCGGCGGTACCTGCGATAGTGCGTACCATGGCAAACCATGGACGGGAAGGCGGGCAAATTCGTGCCTAGTGTCGAGTCGCTGCGTTTCGAACTCGATGGCCGGCTTCGAGACATCGAAGCCGAGGTCGGGAAAACCCACCTGAGCCTTCGGTGGGAGTCGATGTCGAAGATCGCCCGCGTTGGAGTGTGCATCGAGAACTACGACTGGGACACGCGCGGGCTGTTGGTCGATCGCCTAGCCCAGTTCCAGCAGGACCATCTGGATGACTTCGCGCTGGAGTTTGATGTGATCCCGCTTGAAGCCGTCCGCGACGAGGAGTTCGCCGAGGCCTAAGGGTGGGCGTTCGCAAGTGGCACCTGGCGCGTGCTGCACATCACAAAGAGGTATCCGACTTCCTACTCGACCGGTACCCGGACTGGGCGATGGTTGCGCTGTTCTACTCGGCGCTGCATTACGTCCACTCGTCGTTGGCTGACGAGGAGGATCTCGGCAAGGACGAGCGTCACCCACGAAAGCACACCGGCCTCGAACCGGGCGCTCGCGGGACCAACCAGATGGTCGCTGCGAAGTACGCGCAGATCTACCCGGCGTACATGAGTCTGTTCGAGCTATCCCATCGCACTCGTTACGACATGGCCCAACTAGGGGCGATGACCGTTCCTGGGGCCGAGAAGCAGTGGGCAACTGTCAAACAGTTCTGCGAAGCATTGAATGCTAGTCGTCCGTGGATCAAGAGCCAGGCTCAGTGAGTAACGAGGGCTCTGCTCGCAGCTGAACGGGGTTGACGACAAACTCTGTCTCTCCGACCCCGGTGCCGTTGCCCGTCCGGACACCGTCGTAGTACGCCAGCAAGTCTCCGCTGTGCGCGGTCGCTGTCCACAGCGTGCCGTTGCAGCGGTTGCGGAACCACCCCGCGAGGGACCGGTCTGTCGTCCACGCCATCCGGTCGGCGCTGAGTCCGCCGCGGTACAGGACGACCTCAGTGGGTGGGGTCACGCGCTCGAGATTGTGGCGGTAGCCGACCCATTCGAACATCTCGATCCACTCCTCGCGGCTGAGGTAGTCCTCGGGGTGCTCAGCCGACACCCATGCATCGCGAAGCGCGGCTGCAAGATCGGTGGTCGTCATCGACCATGCGACCTCACTGAGGATTGCCGGCAGATGGTTGCGCCCGACTCTCTGCGTCAGTGTCGTCCAGTCGGTCTCGCCTTCGCTGATGGCTGCAAGCGCGTCGTCGTAGGTCAGGATCATCTGGTTACCTCCACTGCCTGGTTTGGAACACCCTACGGGCGTGCTGGGCGCGTTGCCCTCCACCCTTAGCTCCCGATCGACCATGACCCGATAGACCCTCTCGGCCACGACTTGTAGCACCAGGCCGATGTGGCGAGGTGTTTCGTCATGGCACCCGTGGTCGCGATCCGTGGGTGGCGTACCCGTCAGGGGTACGACTGGGTTACTGACGGCAGGCTGGTTTCCGTCGGGCTCTGCGATGACGACGGGCACGCAAGCTCGCGTGCGGCGTGCCCTGGCCGGGAGTCGAACCCGGCAGTCACGGAGTTGAAGTCCGTGGTTGACCATCAGGGCTGATTGGGGGTCCTCAGGTTTGAGGACCCGGTGAGGGGGTGGAAAGAGTTTCCACGCGGAGATGATCAGTGACGGTGGAGCTTGCACCACGGGCCGTTGCGGCATGGCTTGCCCGATCGGGTCATCCGGCCGCACCGAGTGCGTCGCACCTTGACCTGGAACTCGACGGGAAGCTTGCCCAGGTTCTCGTGCGCGGGTGGGGTCCGCCCCGAGCACTTCTCATCCTTAAGGTCGGTGTCGTAAAGCCAGAGATCTGCTTCGCCATCGGAATCGATGAGGGTGTGAAGCTCCCACCTGTCGCTCATTGCCTCGGTGGTCGCGCGATCGTGAATCGTGTAACCCTCACCATCGGCGTACTCGACCGGCAGGCAGGCGGGGCAGGCGTTCCAGCGGTTCGGGTGTTGGAACAGCCGCCGACAGTGCTTGCACCACCGATTTAGGGTGAAGGCGAGGAGGTCGCGGTAGCCGCACTCAAACTCGTCGTCGTCGCGGAGCGTCATCGTGCTCAACATCTGTTCGGCAACGCGGGCGAGGGTGTCGCCCGATGCGGCCTGGCGTTCTGCGAGTTCTTTCTCGGCGGCTCGAACGCCGGCGTTGTAGGCGCTCACCGGTCCAGCCCCAACCATGCGGCGACGTCACCAATTGGTGACATGATGTCGTCGACTTCTTCTCCGGTCGCGTTTGAGAGGGCCTGAACGACCCGGCGGGCGAGCCGCTCCACGTCGTCGTGGTCGTAGTCGACGGCTTCCTCGAGCTGCCACACCGCGTGACGCAGACTGTCCGCGCCGTCGCATTCGGTGTCCTGCTCGTAGAAGTCCCAGGCATGCCGTATCAGGGTTTCCGCGGGCCCGCGCTTGAGCTCATCGTTCAATTGTTTCTTCGAGGGGGTCGGCGCGGTCATGCGTGCCACCCGAGCTCGATGCACACGGCCATCACGCCGAGCGGGATGAAGTAGAAGCCGAGGATGAATGTCGCCACACCGGCGACGAGGGATATGCTGGATGCACGGTTCACGACGGAGTTCCGTTCCGTTTGTTCCGAGGCTCTGGAATCGGTGTTGGTAGCACCGGCCGGAGCCGTTCTCATTTCGAGAACTGTCCAAGTCGTACCTCCGTCGTCACCGGTGACAACATCGTGAGTGCCCTGACGGGCATCATCGGAAAGGCGCTCAACACCTCGGTCGGTTGATGAACCGCCGAAAGTGGCTGCGACGCCTGCTCGCCGACGAATCAGGCATGGTGACGGTCGAGGCCGCGTACGCGATCGCCGCGATCGTCGTCATGGTGCTCATCGCCGTGGGTGCGGTCGCCGCGGTGACCACCCAGATCCGCTGTACCGATGCGGCGCGCGAGGTGGCTCGCCTGTCCGCTGCGGGTGATGCTTCGGGGCGCGAGGTCGCGCAACGGCTGGTCGGAGACGGTGCGCGCGTGTCGATCTCGGATGCGGACGATCGGGTCGTCGTGGTCGAGGTCCGATCGGGTGTGGCGATGCTGCCGGGTCTCACGGTGTCGGCCCGGGCGGTCGCGGCCAAGGAGCCGACAGGTGCGGATCAGGTGGTGTTCGCGCCGGGGGTGGGGCCATGACGCGCCGTCGTGGGCTGATCGCCGACGACGACGGTCACGCAACGGTGTTGGGCGCATTCGTGATCGCGGCGCTGGCTGCGGTTCTCGTGATGGTGATCTATGTCGGGGCAGCGGTGCTCGCCCGCCACCGCGCCCAGTCGGCGGCCGATCTGTCCGCTCTGGCCGCGGCGATCGAGCATGCCGCGGGTGAGCCGAATCCATGCGCGGCGGCACGAGATCTGAGCCGCCGACAGGACTCGGGGGCCGAGCTCGTGGAGTGCCGTACCGCCGGAGACGATGTGGTGGTGACGGTTCGGGTGCCGGTGGCACTCGGGAGCTTCGGGACGAGCGACGCCACCGCCCAGGCGCGCGCGGGACCGGTGGACTGACCCCGTGCCGAAGGGCGGCCCTACCCGAGACCGTCGGATTCGACGGAGATCCGCTTGGGGTACACCCGGATGGACTGCATGGGCGCGAACCACAATTGGTGGAAGTGCACGTCGGTGTCGCCGCGATAGGCGAGTTCGAGCGCATCGGTCCCGGTGTTCAGCGGAATCCACGATCGGGCGGCCCGGACGAACGACGACCAGTGGATGAGTTCCCCCTCGGTGAGGAAACCGCCTGCTGCTGCCCAGGTTTCACCGGAGTGGGCATCGGTGGACGCCAGATAGACCTCACCGAGGGAGGCGGTGACCCGCGGACCGACCATCGCCGTCTGCAGATACCACTGTGCCGTGGTCACGACATCGGTGAAACCTCCGGAACGGGCCGCGCACCAGGCGTAGTGGAGGTCCAGGGCGTCGAGCGCCTCGTCTTCGGAGAAGAACACGTCGCGCTCGCCGATGGACGACGGCAACTGGTCGGTGTTCTGCGTCGGGCGGGCGAGCAGGAAGAAGGCACGAGAGGGTCGGGTGACCTGACGATACGTGTGGGTCCCCCGGTCGGATGCCTCGTCATGCATGGGCCAAGTATTCCCGACGGAGAAGATCCAGGACGGCTACTGCGCCATTCTTGTCGAGCGGATCGTTACCGTTGCCGCATTTGGGACTCTGCACGCAGGACGGGCAACCGCTCTCACAACCGCAGCTGGCCACGGCGTCTCGGGTGGCGTCGATCCAGGTCAGGAACGCCGAATGCCCGCGTTCGGCGAAACCGGCACCGCCCATGTACCCGTCGTAGACGAAGACCGTCGGCAGACCGGTGTCCGGGTGGAGGTCGGTCGAGAGTCCACCGATGTCCCACCTGTCGCAGGTCGCAACCAGAGGGAGGAGGCCGATGGCCGCGTGTTCCGCGGCGTGCAACGAACCGGGCAACCGGGTCTCGTCGACACCGGCGTCGGCGAGTGCCTCCGGTGTGAGGGTGTACATCACGGCGCGGGTGCTCAGGGTCTGCTCGGGCATGTCGAGCTCGACGGCGTCGAGCACCTCTCCGGTGCGCAACGTGCGCAGGTAACCGACGACCTGATGGGTGACGTCGACCTCCACGAATGCGACCGTCAGCGGGCCGAATCGCCGGCTCGCGAGCGTCGCGGTGATGCTGATGTCCGTCGTCTCCCGCGCCGACGTCGTCCAGTCCGGGTCCTCCGGATGCGCCAGCGCGAGACCGTCGTCGAGATCGAGCTCGTCGACGAGATAGGTCTCGCCCTGGTGAATGTGGACGGCGCCGGGGTGCACCGTCGACATGGCCCGGCCGGTGTCGACGGTACCGAGCAGCTGCGACGTCGTGGTGTCGACGATCAGGACCTGCCCGCCGATGCCGCCGCGGATGTCGACGTCGGCGTGGGGTTCGGTTCCGGCCGTGACGTACCAGCCGGACTTACGTTTGCGCAGCAGGCCGTCGGCGGCCAGGTCCTGCGCCACGTCGCGGGCGTTCCAGGCGTCGATCTCGCTGTCCGACAGCGGTTTCTCCATGGCGGCGCACAGCAGGTGCGGACCGAGGATGTACGGGTTGGCGGGGTCGGTGACCGTGGCCTCGACGGGTTTGCCGAGGAGTGACTCCGGATGATGCACGAGGTAGGTGTCGAGCGGGTCGTCGCGGGCGACGAGCACGACGAGTGAGTCGCCGGACTCGCGCTGGCGTCCCGCGCGCCCGGCCTGCTGCCAGAACGAGGCGACCGTTCCGGGGTACCCGCTGACGATCACGGCGTCGAGTCCGCTGATGTCCACGCCGAGTTCGAGCGCATTGGTGGTGGCCACGCCCAGCAGTTCGCCGTCGGAGATGGCCTTCTCCAGACGTCGCCGATCGTCGGCCAGGTATCCCGCCCGGTACGCGCCGATCCGGGACTCGAGCTCGGGGGCGCTCTGTGACAACAGGTGTCGCGCGCCGAGTGCGGTCAGTTCGACGCCCCGCCGGCTCCGGGCGAAACACAGTGTACGAGCACCTTCCACCACGAAATCGGCCAGCAGTCGGGCGGATTCAGCGCCGGCCGAGCGTCGGACGGGTGCACCGTTCTCGCCGGTGACCACCGGCAGGAAATCGGGCTCCCAGAGGGCGACGGTCCGCTCCCCGCGGGGAGATGCGTCCTCGGTCACCGCGACGGCCGGTTCACCGATCAACCGGCCCAGCGCCTCGGCCGGTTCGGCGACCGTCGCACTCGCGCCGATGACGACCGGATCGGCACCGGCGGCCCGCGCGATCCGCAGCAGACGCCGCATCACCAGGGCGGTGTGAGACCCGAACACGCCTCGGTAGTGGTGACATTCGTCGACGACGATGAACCGCAGATGCCGGAAGAACTGACGCCATCGGTGGTGATGGGACAGGATGCCGATGTGCAGCATGTCGGGGTTGGTGAAGATCCAGCGCGAATGGGCGCGCGCCCACTGCCGGATCTCGGGGTCGGTGTCGCCGTCGTATGCGCACGGCTGGAGGTGCCCGAACTCCGGTCGCCCGGCGATGATCGAGGACACCGCCCGGATCTGGTCGGCCCCGAGAGCTTTTGTCGGCGCGAGGTATAACGCGGTCGCATTCTTTTCGTTCAGAAAAGAAGTGAGAATGGGCATTTGATACGACATCGATTTGCCCGATGCGGTCCCGGTGCAAATAGCCACATGATTGCCGCGGAATGCGGCGTCGGCCGCGCGCGCCTGGTGAGTCCACACCTTCTCGATGCCGTTGTCGGCGTAGGCGTCGATCAGGGGCTGCGGCACCCACTCCGGCCAGGCGTCGAAAGATGGTGAGCGCGATGGGATTACCGAGAGGTGGGTGAGCGGGGAGGGGTCGGCGTCGGACCCCGCGAGGGTGCGGGCCAACAGGCCTGTCCCGAATGTGGAGTACTGCATCTTCTGGTGAGAACTCTTCGAAATAGTGTTGCAGCGACGGGTCTCCGACCTGCGTCGATGTTACCGGCTGGTGTCGTTGGTCTGAAGTTTGACGAGGTTTTGACTCACTTTGGTTCGTGTGACTATCGCTGGGGGGCCGAACATGATTGACTGGTTCCGGCCGCAGCTTTCGCGACCCACCGCCCGGTGGGCGACAAGCATGTTGCAGCCGTGGTACTGAGGTTAGTTTGGCGGATCGATGCAGATCTTCGCGGGGCTCTTTGAGGTATGGCGGTCGACCGGCCACGACACGATGACCCATCGTGTCGCGACAGTTGATATGTAAAGGATTGCAAGAATGGCACAGGGAACTGTGAAGTGGTTCAACGCGGAAAAGGGCTTCGGCTTCATCGCGCCTGATGAGGGTTCCGACGACGTGTTCGTCCACTATTCCGAGATCCAGGGATCCGGTTTCCGCACCCTCGAGGAGAACCAGCGGGTCGAGTTCGAGGTCGGTCAGGGCACCAAGGGGCCGCAGGCCACCGGCGTCCGCGCTGTCTGAGAAGACCCGCGTGTGACTGCACCAAGCAGTCGGGGCAAACCACCGCTCCCGTTTCGATTCGTCGAGGCGGGAGCGGTTTGTTGTCTGGCTCCCGTTCCGCAGCGCTCCGCGCGTCGCGAACGCGCCACCTGAACCGCCCACCTATTTCCGAGACACAGCACTAGTCTCGAATCGTGGGCCAGTTGTCGTTTTTCTCCGCGGAGACCGAACAGCCCGCGTACGCCGACCTCGCGGGGCTGCTCGCGGCGCACGGACAGGCCGTCCGCTCCGAAACCGGTACGCGGGTCTCGATCGTGGTCGCCGACCGCTGGCGGGCAGAGCAGATCGTCGTCGAGATGCGTGCGGCCGGCCTCGAAGCCGAGTCGACGGTCTCGGACGAGGGCACGCCGCTGGCCCGGACCGCGCCCTGCCATGAACTCGATCCCCTGCACGCGGCCTGGTCCGCGGGAGCGGTCAAGGCGATGCCCCCCGGCTGGGTTCCGAGTTTCCGGGCCCTGCGCCTGTGGGTGATCGCCGCCGGTCACTCGGATGCCGGCCGCTACCAGCTCGGATTGGATCCCCACGCTCCGGAGTCGCACGCGGCACTCGCCACGGCGCTGATGCGGGTCGGCATCGCACCAACCCTCGTCGGTACGCGCGGGCATTCCCCGGCCCTGCGGATCGCAGGCCACCGGCGCCTGTCCCGGTTGCACGAGTACGTCGGCGTCCCGCCCTGTGCCGAGGCCGTCGCCGACTGGCCTCCGGTCGACGAGCATTAGTCATCCCGCATTGGAGCCGTTGAGCTGCTACAACGGGTCGGAACGGTGTCGGATCGGTCACCTCGCCGGGTCCGAGACGGAATTCAGATGTGCAAACGGCGCTATACATAAGGTACAAACCCATCGAACACACCTGAACTGACACGCAGGAACGTTCTCCACCCAGTCAACCGAAGGACGCCCCGGTGGCAGAGACCAGCACCGCATCCCGCTCGAACAGGGGTATTCGACGCCTCGTGATCGTCGAGTCCCCGACCAAGGCCCGCAAGATCGCCGGGTACCTGGGGGCGAACTATGTGGTGGAGTCCTCCCGAGGGCACATCCGCGACCTCCCGCGCGGTGCCGCCGACGTGCCGGCCAAGTACAAGGGGCAGTCCTGGGCACGTCTCGGCGTGAACGTCGACGAGAACTTCGAGCCGCTGTACGTGGTGTCGCCTGACAAGAAGTCGACCGTCAGCGAACTCAAGTCGCTGATGAAGGACGTCGACGAGCTCTACCTCGCCACCGACGGTGACCGCGAGGGGGAGGCGATCGCCTGGCATCTCCTCGAGACCCTCAAGCCGAAGATCCCCGTCAAGCGCATGGTGTTCCACGAGATCACCGAGCCGGCCATCCGGGCGGCTGCCGAGAACCCGCGTGACCTCGACATCGACCTCGTCGACGCGCAGGAGACCCGACGCATCCTCGACCGCCTCTACGGCTACGAGGTGTCGCCGGTGCTGTGGAAGAAGGTCATGCCGAAGCTGTCGGCGGGCCGTGTGCAGTCGGTGGCGACGCGCATCATCGTCGAGCGGGAGCGCGAGCGCATGGCGTTCGTGTCGGCCGAGTACTGGGATATCTCCGCGACGATGGACGCGAGCGCGGAGAGTGCGGACAGCTCCAATCCGCAGACCTTCAAGGCGCGGCTGGTCAACGTCGACGAAGCCCGGGTCGCCACGGGACGCGACTTCGAGTCGACGGGTGTCCTGAAGAGGTCCGACGGCGTCATCGTGCTCGACGCCGACCGCGCCGAGAGTCTGGCCACCGGCCTGCGAGGTGCGGGGATGACCGTCACCTCGGTCGAGGAGAAGCCCTACACGCGCCGTCCGTACGCGCCGTTCATGACCTCGACGCTGCAGCAGGAGGCCGGCCGCAAGTTGCGGTTCACCTCCGACCGCACGATGCGGATCGCGCAGCGGTTGTACGAGAACGGCTTCATCACCTACATGCGTACCGACTCGACGAGCCTCAGCGAGTCGGCGATCAACGCCGCCCGCGCCCAGGCCCGCGAGCTCTACGGCGACAACTTCGTCCACCCGACGCCGCGTCAGTACACCCGCAAGGTCAAGAACGCCCAGGAAGCTCACGAGGCGATCCGACCCGCCGGTGAGACCTTCCGTACCCCCGGCCAGGTGGCCGGGCAGCTCGAGGCCGACGAGTTCCGCCTGTACGAACTGATCTGGCAGCGCACGGTCGCGTCGCAGATGGCCGACGCCAAGGGCACCACTCTGAGCCTGCGTATTGCCGGTACCGCCTCTTCCGGAGAGCGCTGCACCTTTGCCGCGTCAGGTCGCACGATCACCTTCCCGGGCTTCCTGTCGGCCTACGTGGAGACGGTCGACGAGCTCAGCGGCGGCCAGGCCGACGACGCCGAGAACCGGTTGCCGCAGCTCACCGAGGGGCAGTCGCTGACGGCCACCGACCTGACGGCCGACGGTCACTCCACCAACCCGCCCGCGCGGTTCACCGAGGCGTCGCTGGTGAAGGTGCTCGAGGAACTCGGGATCGGCCGACCGTCGACGTATGCGTCGATCATCGGCACCATCCAGGACCGCGGGTACGTGGTCAAGAAGGGCAACGCCCTGGTGCCGTCGTGGATCGCATTCGCGGTCGTCGGTCTGCTGGAGGCGTACTTCCAGAGCCTCGTCGACTACGACTTCACCGCGACCCTCGAAGACGACCTCGATCAGATCGCCACGGGTAACGAGAACCGCACGAAGTGGTTGTCGGAGTTCTACTTCGGCGATGATCACCAGGGTGCCGACGGTGAAACCCGTTCCGCCCACTCGGCAATCGCGCAATACGGCGGTCTGAAGAAGCTCGTCGGCGTCAATCTCGAGGAGATCGACGCACGGCAGGTCAACTCCATCCGTCTGTTCAACGACGAAGAGGGCCGCCCGATCTACGTGCGGGTCGGCCGTTACGGGCCGTATCTCGAGCGCAATGTCGCCGCGGACGGTGCGGAAGAGGATCTGCAGCGCGCCAACCTGCCCGCTGACATCACCCCGGACGAGTTGACCCTCGCGGTCGCCGAAAAGCTCTTCGCGACACCGCAAGAGGGACGTTCGCTCGGTACGGACCCCGTCACCGGTCACGAGATCGTCGCCAAGGAAGGACGTTTCGGTCCGTACGTGACCGAGGTCCTGCCGTCGGACGACGATGACGACGACGGGGACACGCCCGCAACCATTCCCGCGGGCCCGACGCCGCGTGACGGCGGGTCGGGCGGCGGCACCGGAGGTTCGGACACCGCCGACGGCGCCGTCGTCCCGCTCGACTCGCCCGGCGGGGGCACGGCCACCAAGACGAAGCCGGCGGCGAAGAAGACCGCGAAGAAGGCGGCGAAGAAGGCCGGTCCCAAGCCGCGTACGGGCTCGCTGTTCAAGACGATGGACATCTCGACGGTCACGCTCGAGGACGCGCTGAAGCTGCTGTCGCTGCCGCGCGTCGTCGGCGTCGACCCGGAGTCGGGCGACGAGATCACCGCGCAGAACGGCCGTTACGGCCCGTATCTCAAGAAGGGCTCGGACTCGCGGTCGCTCGGCACCGAGGAGCAGCTCTTCGAGATCACCCTCGACGAGGCGCTGAAGATCTATTCGGAGCCCAAGCGTCGCGGTCGTCAGGCCGCCGCGCCGCCGTTGCGTGAGCTCGGCAAGGACGACGAGGTCAGCGGCAAGCCGATGGTCATCAAGGACGGTCGGTTCGGACCGTACGTGACCGACGGCGAGACCAACGCCAGCCTGCGCAAGGGCGACGAGGTCGCCTCGATCACGCCGGAGCGCGCGATGGAGTTGCTCGCCGATCGTCGGGCTCGTGGCCCGGCCAAGAAGGCTGCCAAGAAGACCACGAAGAAGGCGGCGGCGAAGAAGGCCCCCGCCAAGAAGACAGCGGCCAAGAAGACGGCGGCGAAGAAGACCGCAGCGAAGAAGACGACGGCGAAGAAGACCGCAGCCAAGAAGTCGACCGCCAAGAAGACGGCGGCCAAGAAGGCGACGCCGGACGCCGAGTAAGAGCGCTCAATAATCGCTAATCGCTGGGGCAAGCGACGGCGAGTCCCTGCTCGCACCTTAGGGGGCAGGGGAGGGTGGGTAGCTCAGTCCCGCCGGTCCGGCTCGAGGTGCGGGCGCGCGAGGAGCGTCTCGATCCCGCGGCCGCGGAGTTCGACGCCCTCGCCGATCTCCCAGTGCTCGGCTTCCTCGTGAGACGCCAGGAAGACCGCGCGTGCGGACCCGAGGACGCGGGTGGGTTCGTCCTTCGCGAGCTCGGTGAGGCGGGCGGCCTCGTTGACCGGATCGCCGATGACCGTGTACTCCAGTCGCTGCTCGGCGCCGATGTGGCCGGCGATGGCCTTGCCGGCCGACACCCCGATGCCGATGTCGGTGTCACCGAGGGTCTCGTAGAGCTCGGCCCGCAGCTCACGCGCGGAGGCAAGCGCCCGGCCGGCGAAGTCGTCGAGGTCGAGCGGCGCCCCGAAGATGGCGAGCGCCGCGTCGCCCTGGAACTTGTTGACGAACCCGCCGTGGCGACCGACCACGCCGACGACGACCCGGAAGAACTCGTTGAGCAGTTCGACGATCTCGCGGGGCGGCCGATTCACCGCCAGGCGCGTCGAGCCGACGATGTCGACGAACAGGACGCCGACGTAGCGTTCCTCGCCACCGAGTTCGGTGCCGGTCTCGATGGCCCGCCGCGCAACGTCCTCGCCGACGTAGCGGCCGAACAGGTTGCGCAGCTGCTGGCGTTCGCGCAGGTCGGCGACCATGTCGTTGAACCCGGCCTGCAGCAGGCCGAGATCACTGCCGTCGTAGATCTTCACCGCGACGTTGAGGTCGCCCTCGCTGACCTTGGACTGTGCGCGCCGCAGCTGCTTGATCGGGTCGTTGATGGCGGCGACAACGCGCACGATCGCGATCACGCTGAACGCGAGCGCCGAGATCGCCATCCACAGGATCGGCCGCTCCAGGCCGGTGGAGTCGGCCTCGATGATGCCGAGCCGGTGCAGCACGATCATCCCGATGATCACCAGCATCGGGGCGACCACGCTGATCACCCAGAACGCGGTGATGCGGGTGGTGACACTGGGCGCGATGGCATTGTCGGGATTGTTGGCCATCGCCGCGACCGTGATCGGCCGCATGACCTTCTCCGCCTGCATGTAGCTGAGCGCACACGTGACCATCGCGCCGATCGTGCTGGCGATCGCGACGATGAAGGCGTTCTTCGACGAGACGGTCAGGTTGACGAACGTGAACAGCGTGCCGCCCACGACCCACAGTGCGGCGTTCACCGCGGTCAGCAACATCGGTAGCGCGAGGGCGCGGCGTCGTGCGGCCTCGTTGTCGAGTCGGGTGCGACGCCGATGCCAGATGAGCACCGGTAGCGAGAGCTGGATGCTGGCGAAGCCGCCGATGACCATCGCGATCAACAAGTAGGCAGCGAAGATGACCTGGTTCAGCGCGGTGATCTCGTCGAGGCTGATCGAATCCTGGATCGGCATGCCGAAGCGCAGGAACGCGAAGGTGAACAGTGCACCGACGAGGTTCGCCCGCAGCATGTCCAGCGCGAGAATGGGCCACGGCGTATGAATCAGCCATCGGGCCAGATGCAGGCCCTTTGACCACCGCGACCGTTGTTGAACCACGGAGACTACGGTAGCTGGCTGCTTGCAATCGTTAAACACGGTTCCGCGCCTCAGGCGTGTCCGAACTGCGGATTAGGGTGTTGCTGTGACAAATGTCTTCGATCGGCTGACCGGGCAAGAGGCCATCGCCGACGATCTGCGGGCCGCCGCACGGGCCGCGCGTGCTCTTGCGGCGAGGCTCGACGCGGGTACCTCGGACGACCTGTTCCTCGCCGACGACGAGATCCCGGCCGTCGATGCGGGGTGGTCGCGGGCGTCGATGACCCACTCGTGGCTGTTCACCGGACCACCGGGCAGCGGTCGGTCGGTGGCCGCGCAGTGCTTCGCCGCGGCTCTCCAGTGTCAGGCGCCCGACGCCACGAACGTCGGTTGTGGTGAATGCCGGGCGTGCGTCACGGTGATGGCGAAGACCCACGCCGACGTCCGCCACGTCGTGCCGGAGGGGTTGAGCCTCGCCGTCGGCGCGATGCGGGACATCGTGCAGGCCGCCGCGCGCCGGCCGGGCACGGGACGCTGGCAGATCGTCATCGTCGAGGACGCCGACCGGCTCACCGAGCAGGCCGCGAACGCGCTGCTGAAGGTCGTCGAGGAGCCGCCGTCACGCACGGTGTTCCTGCTGTGCGCGCCGTCGGTCGATCCCGAGGACATCTCGGTGACCCTGCGGTCGCGCTGCCGGCACATCGCACTGGTGACGCCGACGACCGCCGACATCGAGCGGGTGCTCGTCGAGCGCGACGGTCTCGATCCGGAGCAGGCTCGGTGGGCGGCGTCGGTGTGTGGCGGCCACATCGGGCGCGCGCGTCGGCTGGCGACGGATCCCGAAGCGCGCACGCAACGCGAGAAGGCGCTCGGGCTGGCGCGTGCCGCCGCCCGCGACTCGACCGCCTATGCCGCTGCCGAGGAGCTCGTTCGGTCGGCCGATGAGGCCGCCAAGGCGATCAGTGCCGAGCTAGACGCGGCCGAGACCGAGGAGATGAAGACCGCGCTCGGGGCGGGCGGCACGGGCAAGGGCACCGCGCGGATGCCGCGCGGAAGTGCCGGCGCGCTCAAGGAACTGGAGAAGCGGCAGAAGTCGAGGGCGACCCGGGTCGGACGCGACGTCCTCGACCGTGCTCTGGTCGATCTCGCCGCGCTGTTCCGCGACGCGCTCGTCGTCGGCGTGGGCGCCCAGGTCACCGCGATGCATCCGGACAAGGCCGACGACCTCGCGAACCCGCTCGCCGGCTACGCCAAGCCCGAGCAGCTGCTGCAGTGCGTCGAAGCCGTGCTCGCGTGCCGGGAGGCCCTCGACATGAACGTGAAGCCGAAGTTCGCCGTCGACGACATGGTCGCGCGGATCGGACTCGCACTCGCGCGCCCGGTCGGGGCGTAGACAGCTTCACCCTTCCCTATTGGTAACTCGTGTGTTACCAATAGGGCGTGGACGACTTCGAGGCGATCGCCGACCCGGTGCGTCGTGCGCTGATCGAGCGGCTCGCTCGCGGGTCGGCGCGCGTCGTCGATCTCGCGGCCGACCATCCGATCAGCCGGCCGGCGATCTCGCGTCACCTTCGTGTGCTCGGCGAAGCTGGCGTGACGACGGCCGTCGACCACGGCCGGGAGCGGCACTACGAGCTGGCGTCCGGCGCGCTGGCCGGGGTCCGGGCGTGGCTCGACGCGGTGGACTCGGCGGTTGCGGGCTCGCACGCCGTGGACTCGGACGGCGTGGACTCGGACGGCGTGCAGCCGAGATTCGACGAGCGTCATCTCGACGCGCTCGACCTCGAGGTGCGACGTACCGTGCGCGAGTTCGTCGACGAGGAATCCGCGGACTCCCCTCTTGCACAGCCCGATTCAGGCAGACGACACAAGGAGACAGGATGACTGCGGACATCACGGCCACGGGCCGTCGAGAGGTGCGGGCCGGCGTGCCGCACATGGTGCTCGAACGGAGTTTTTCGGCGCCGGCCGACGCCGTATGGGCGGCGATCACCGAACCCGCGCGCCTCGAACGCTGGATCGGAACATGGGCGGGCGACCCCGTCGACGGGTTCGTCGACTTCCGGATGACCGCCGAGGGCGACGACGTGGAGCCGGAGCGATTCACGATCCTGGAATGCGATCCGCCGCACCGGCTGGTCGTCGAATCGAAGTCCCCGGCCCAGGACGGGGGTGAGGACGTGTGGCGGCTGGAACTGGACCTGGCCGAAGCCCACGGAACGACGACACTGACCTTCGCTCAGGGACTGCCAACGGCCGACATGGCTGAGAACGTGGGCCCGGGATGGGAGTACTACCTCGACCGTCTGGTGGCGGCCGAGGCCGGCCGTGGCGTCGCCGAGGTCGACTGGGACGCCTACTACCCGGCGCTGTCGTCGTCGTACGCGGACATGTTCCGGGACTGATCGGTCGCGCGCCCGGACTCCGATCGCCGGAGGGTGACGCGGGCCTCGACCTATCATGAGGTCACGGTCGCGTGCCGCGGCCGGACGATGAGCGAGGAGCGAGCGATGTCGGACTTCATCCGCAAGATCAAGGAAGATGCCAAGGCCGTCTCGGCCGCCATCGATCAGGAACTGACGGTGCTCGAGGGTGTTCCCGGCTACGACCCCCTCGCCGACAACAGGGACGCCGAGACGTCCGACGAGACCGCCGAGGACGCGGAACGGGTCGACGACGACGCCCGGTAGGGACAGACGGCAAACGGCCGCCGGTTGGAGAATCCATCCGGCGGCCGTCCTGCTGTCACGCGGGTGTGCTCGCTGGGCGAACTCACCCCGGGCCGCTCACTTCTGAACGAACCCCAGCAGCGCCTCGTTCACCTCGGCGGCGTGAGTCCAGAGCAGGCCATGGGGGGCATCGGGGATCTCGACGTACTCGGCCTCCGGAACGGCCTGGTGGAAGCGGCGTCCGGTGGCGTCGATCGGCAGGATGTTGTCGGCCGTGCCGTGCAGGATGAGGGTCGGCTTGCCCGAGTCGCGCACTGCGGCAACATCTTCGCGGAAGTCCTCGATCCAGGCGGGGACAACCGAGTAGGCGGCGACCGGCGCACTGCCGACCGCGGTGTTCCAGTTCGCGTCGACGACCTCCTGGGTGATGCGGGTGCCGAGGTTGTCGTCGAGGTTGTAGAAGTCCTTGTAGAACTGCGTGTACCAGGCGTAGCGGTTCTCCTTGGCGGCCGCCGCGATACCGTCGAAGACGGACCGGTCGACGCCTTCGGGATTGTCGTCGGTCTTCACCAGGAACGGTTCGAGCGACGCCAGGAACGCGAACTTCGCGACCCGATCGATGCCGTGGTTCTTGGCGTAACGGGCGAGTTCGCCGGTGCCCATGGAGAATCCGACGAGGATGACGTCGCGGAGGTCGAGCGTCTCCAGGACGGTGTTCAGGTCCGCGGCGAATGTGTCGTAGTGGTAGCCGGTGCCGACCTTGCTCGACTTCCCGAACCCGCGACGGTCATAGGTGATCACGCGGTAGCCGGCGTCGATGAGCTCGCGCGCCTGCAGTTCCCAGCTGTTGCCGTCGAGCGGATAGCCGTGGATCAGCACGACGGCCTGGCCGGTGCCGTGATCTTCGTAGTACAGCTCGACGTCGGTGGAGTTCTCGGTGCCGACTTTGATGTAGCCCATTGCGATCACTTCTCTCTGTTGAGGCGACCCGATCGGGATCGGAATCGATGCGGCGGGCGGGAGAACGGTCGTTCTCACCGGTGATTGCTACACTAGAGAACGATCGTTCCCCGCGCAACCCCCAGCCGGGAACCGGCAGTAGAGGAGATCGAGGTGACCGACGCCGTGGACCCGCGCGAGCAGGTGGTCCGTGCCGCTGACCAGCTGTTCAACGCACACGGGGTCCACGCGGTGGGGATGGACAAGGTCCGCGATGCGGCGGGGGTGTCGCTGAAGAAGATCTACTCGATGTTCCCGTCGAAGGAGGCGTTGATCCTCGCGGTGCTCGACGATCGGACCCGGCAGTGGAACAGCGGGATCGCCGCGTGTGCGGAGGGGCTGTCAACACCGCGGGAGAGGTTGCTCGCCGTGTTCGACTTCTTGCTCCAGTGGTTCGGCACCGACGAGTTCCGCGGGTGCGCGTTCATCAACGCCTACGGCGAACTCGGGGCCGAGATGCCCTCGGTCGCCGCCGCGGTCCGTGCGCAGAAGGCTGATTTCCAGCGTTACGTCGCGGGTCTGGTGGCGGAGTTGGGAGGCCCCGACGGCCTCGGCGCGCAGCTGTCCATCCTCGCCGAGGGGGCCCAGACCACGGCGGCGATCGCGGGCTCGGCGCGTGCCGCCGACGATGCACGAGCCGCCGCCGAAGTCCTGATCGACCAAGCTCTCCCGTAGTCGATTCCAGAGGGCCTGCGGCCGTGAGCTTCTCGACGGTTGGTGATCTGCCGCCCTTGGTGCGGCGAAAATCGCTCGCGGGAGACGCCCGATGGTGGGAGGCTGCGACGGTGATCGACGTCGACAGGTTCAGCGCAGACGGTTTCCTGAAGATCGACCGTCCGCAGTTGCGCGAGGCCGCGGACCGCGCGCGGGCAGGATTGTGGGCTCAGCTGGGTCTGTCCGAGGACGACCCGGACGCCTGGACCGATCCGGTGCGCTGGGCGTCGGACATGGTGGGGGCCGACCCATTCGGGTTGCTCGCGAACAGTCCGGAGCTGACCGAGGCGCTCGATGCGGTCTGTGGCGTCGGCGGTTGGACACCGCGCGGCGCCCTGGGCAACATACCGGTCCGCTTCCCGCTGCCGCCGACGGTCGATGACCGCGGCTGGCACATCGACGCCAACACACCGCGGGAGGACGGATCGTGGGTGGTGAGTCGACGGCCCCACACCGTGCTGATCCTGACCCTGCTCTCCGAGGTCGGACCGACCGACGCACCGACACGCATCCGGGTGGGGTCACATCGCGACGCAGTCGCCGTCCTCGACGACGACGGGATGAGCCCCTTCGACGCCGGTCCGCTACTGGACGCCGCGAGTCGCGGGCGTCGCGTCGCTTACGCGACCGGCAGTCCCGGTGACGTCTACGTGGTCCATCCGTTCACCGTGCACGCGGCCGACGAACATCGTGGTGCGACTCCACGATTCATGGCGCAGGGGCCGGTGATGCTGACCTCGCCGTTGTCGCCCGACTCGGCAGCACCACTCGGGTCCGTGTTCGGTTGAGCAGTTGATCTACGACGACGGATCAGGCGGCGGATTCCGAGGATTCGCTGCCGGAACCACCGCGGTCGGAAGAATCGCTGTCGTCGCCCGCGCCGGAGTTGTCACGGCTCGTCGAGTCGGATCGCGAGTTGCCCGAACCCTCGGACGGACCGTCGTCGCCCGCTTCGCCTGATTCCGATCCGGTGCCCCCGTCGTCTTCGACATCGGAGGACTCGGTCGGCAAGTCCTGGTCATCGTCGACCACGATGTCCCGCAGGGTTTCCCGGCCCACGTCCCGTGTCTCGACGGTGTCCCTGGGCGTCTCGGCATCGGCTCCGGCGTCGGATGTGGTGGCCCCACGGTCGGTGGTCGGCTCGAGGGGCCGGCCGCGGGGTGGTTCGGTGACCGCTGGCTCGCCGCCCGTGCCGGCGTCGGGACGTGGCGTCTCGACCGGGCGGTCCGTCCGGGGCGGGTCGACCTTCCATCCGATCGACTTCAGGAGCGCCGAGACGAGCGGGATGGTCTCCAGCCAGACTCGAATGCTCCACGGCCCACGGGGATCCGACACCAGCACGATGACCGGCCCGTCGGTACCCGGCGGGGGAGGAGTCAGGCTGGTGCCGCCCTCGGGTACACCGGGCGCGCCGGGCCCGCCGGAGCCCTGGGCGTCGCCGGTGTAGACGACGAACGGACTGTTCGCGTCGAGTCCGGCGATGACGGTCATGACCGCCAGGTTCTGTTGCACCGCACGTTCTTTGAGTTCGTCGTCGAGCTCCGTCGACAACACTGCGCGGGTTCGGGGACCGCCGGCGATGATGGGGCCGACCGAGTGCGGAAAGTCGATGACCAGCGTTCTCGGTGTACCCGTGGAAGACAGGTCGCGTGTCATGGGAGCGGCCGGCCCGCCGGTCGGTGTCGCAGCGACGGACGGGGCGGCGGGGCCGCCGGCGCCCGGCGACAACGGGATCGGTTGGCTCCACCCTGTGGTCGATTCGGTGGCCACCTGGACGGTGTCCGGCGCGGTGAGAGCGTGGACCAGGGTGGTCACGTTGATCGATGCGACCGCGGTCGGGATGACGGTGGCCAGCGAGAGCGCGCCGAGGGTGAGAGAGGCGTTGGAGAGGCCCGAGGGTCGTCGAAGAGGACCGACGCCGTCGTTCTCGACGGCGCGTCGCGTGCCGCACCGATATCCTGCCACCCCTGGGCCCCCTCTTTGTCGATCAGATATTAGACGACGAGTGGGCTGCTCGCTGTCGTCTGAATGACACAAATCGGGACATCTACTCGGAGGGTCAGCTACTGGAGATCACGGTCCTTCCAGATCCAGCAGCGCGGCCACCCGCTGGGTGAGCCGGAAACGCAGCGGTTTCCTCGTGACGGTCTCGATGATCCCGGCGTCGTCCAAGAGCTGGAGTCGCGGTCGGACGAACTGACTGGATCTTCCCAGCACGTCGGCCAGGGTGTTCGATCGGACGGCGCGGTTCACATCGAAGTAGTAGGCCTGGCCGAGGGTGTACAAGATCGCGCCGAAGTCGTCAGGACTTATCGGCGGTGACGACTCGCGGTCGAGCCCTACGCTGAGCGGAAACTGTTCGTCATCAACCAGATCGCGAAGGCGTGCCCTGAGCGCCTCGATCTTCTGCCGACGTTCGGAGAGGTCGAGCAGCAGCCGATGTTGTGCCTCGGCGATGATCTCCAACATTCTGATCAAGAAAGGCGTCAGATCCCCGCGATTCAGTGGATTCTCCACGTCCGCGAACGCGCGATAGTAACGGTCCTTGTTGTCGGCGACGGTCGCCGACAGCGCGAGGCTCGCGTACGGAGCGATCACCTGTCGGAGGTCGAGTGCGAGAAGGTAGCGCCCGGTTCGGCCGTTGCCGTCGTAGAACGGGTGCGTGTACTCGAAGATGAAGTGCGCAGCCACGGCCCTGATGAGTTGGGGGACCGAATCGTCGCGCGCCTGGCTCAGCATCAGGGTGAGCGCTGCGTCGATCGCTGACTCGGGCACGACTCCGGTATGCACGATCTTGGGCCCGGATTCGATCGATACCGGTCCCTGCCGGAACAGCCGCCCATCGGGAGCGTCTTCATCACGGATCTCTCCCGCGGTCACCGCGTCGTAGACAGCCCGGATGTCGTCCAGCGTATGCGGACTTTCGGCCTCGTCGTTGCCGATGTCGAGGTAAAGACGCGCCATCTCCGCGAAGCGCTTGTTTTCGATGGGTTGTCGCGCCCGGACGGCCCTGATCGCAGCACCGATCTCCTGTCGGGTCGAACGGACCTGTTCGATCTCGTTGGTCGCTTGGATTTCGTCGATGACCATGCGATGGAGATAGTGGGTCCGTGCTCGTCCTGGCAGATCTTTCCACTCGGACTGAATCTTCGGCTCAAAGCTCATGATTCGTTCGATCAGCACTGCGATCTCGGGGGTCAGCAGCGCGAACATCGGGTACTCGCCGATCATCAAGTCCCAGCGGAGGGCGGCGGGAGACTCGCGTCGGACCCGTTCCTCAGCGTCGGCGCCGACTTGATCGCGCTGGTGGAAGACGGACTTGAGCGTTCTGTATGACACTTGATCTATCTCCGCATCCATACGCAAAAGCGGGGTGGCCTGTATGGCCTATGTTATACAGAGACGGAGATAGATAAAATAAGGAACAGTCGGAGTGGCCTCTATTGTTCCAATGGTGCCCAGGGCTGCGTTCGCAGGGTCGGTCGACGGGGGTCGCGCACCGCGGGGCTGCCACACGCCCGCCTGTTCATGGTTGAACGAGTGAACTAAACGGCCTGCGGTCAGTGCGTCGAGGCGGCCGCGCGGCGGATTTCTGACGACGCAGGGGTGGGCCAGAACCGAGGCATGAGTGGCCGGGAGGAGATGGAGCCGCCCAGGGGAATCGAACCCCTGACCTATTCATTACGAGTGAATTGCTCTACCGACTGAGCTAGGGCGGCGTGCTACGCGAGGCAGCGCAGACGAGTCTAGCGAGGGTCGGGGATCGAACAAAACTCGGGTCGTCGAAGCCAGAGGGCCCAGGTCAACCCGGGAAGTCGGAACCGCAGACGACCGGCACCCGACGCTGCGGATCGAGTGCGTTGCGGACGAGCGCAGCGACGGTCGGGGAGTAGGCCATCCCGACGTGACCGATCTTCGACGCCGGGCACACGTCCTGGATCACCGTGTTGGTGATGTTGGGGCCGGGCGGCATCAAGGTCACGGTGTACGGCGTCGAGATCTCGTCGAATCGCGTCGCGAGGTTCACGTATCGGATCGAGCGATGCGTCGGACCCCAGTAGCTCTGACCGGGGGCACGGGCCGGTAGGCGGTCGGTGATCGACCCGACGCGGGAGTATCCCCGGTTCGACGCGGACAGCCCGACGATCGTGCCCACCTGTTCGGCGCGTCCGGGCAATTGGGTGACGAGCTGTGCGATCGCGCCGCCCTGGCTGTGGCCGACGACATCGACCTTCTGGGCACCGGTGGCAGCCAGAACCCGTCCGACGAAAGCCGGGACCACACGGGCGGACTGCTCCTTGTTGCCCAGGCCGCCGGTGTTGCCGCTCCAGCTCGTCTGGCCGTAGGTCAGGCTGAACACGCAGTACCCCGCGTTGGCCAGGGTCGGCGCGAGATACGCCCAGTTGGCGCTCTGGTTCATGGCGGTCGCGTGCAATAGCACGACCGGATTGCGTCCGTCCCGGTCGCGGCAGCCGAAGCGGTTGGCGCCGGCGGGCGACTCCGATGCCGGACTCAGGTAGCGAGTGGCGATGGCGGTCGGCGCATCCGTGATCACCGGGAACGGCGCGGCGTTCGCGCTTCCGGCCACGAGGCACAAACCTGCGGCGGCTAGCGCGAGCACAGCCGCCGTGACTCCGGATCGGATGCTGTTCATGGTCGGATTGTCGCCGACGACGCGGCGACGCGACCCGCGATTGCCGGAACGCCGGGCGGTCTAGGCGAGTACCTCGGCCAGTTGCGTCAGGCGAACACTGTTTCCCGACGGGTCGCGGAAACCCGCGTCGATGCCGTACGGCCGTTCTTCGGGTGTCTCGGTGAACTCGGCGCTGGCGATGCGAATCATGTTGTCTTCCTTCGCTTGAGGGATGTTGCGGTGTGAGATCAACGTAAGTCGCTGCGGCCGTCGGGGTCTTCTCCCCGTGTGCTGTCCTCACCTGGCCTCGTCGCGTGTTGCTTCCCTTTCCGGGGATTGCTCGGTCCGGCTCGTCGGCGCCGGGCGCGAGTAGACGCGCAGAACGCACGCCGGTATCTGTGCGTACGTGGAAGCGGGTGGGAACGAATCCCGATATGCGGTCGGCGTCTTGCCGAATGCGCGAGTGAAGCTCGTGGTGAACGAACCGACACTGGAAAGACCCGCCGCCATGCAGATGTCGGCGACGGTACGGTCTGTCGTTCGCAGCATGGCCGCTGCCCGTTCCAGTCGTCGAGTCTGCAGATACGCGTGTGGCGACTGTCCGTATGCGGCTGCGAAGGCCCGCGAGAAGTGGGCGCGGGACAGTTTCGCCGCGGCGGCCATGTCGTCGACCGTCAGCGGCTCGGCGAATCGCACGTCCGCGAGATCCTTGGCGCGCAGCAGGTGACGGGCCGGGTGTGCGCTGGGCATGAATTGATGATGCCCACGTCGACATGTCGTCGTCGGATGTTCGGTGACCTCAGTCGCGGTCGCGTCGCCGGAACTCGACGCCGCGCGGCGACAGTTCGTACCCGACGACGAGGCTGTCGGTCAGCCCGAGCTTCTTGAGCTTGGCGATGTCCTGCTTCAATCCTGCTCGGTCCCTGCCGAGTTCAGCCGCGAGGTCGGTCGACACCACGCCCGGGCGGCGCGCGATGAGGTCGAGGGTTTCTCGGGTCCATGGACCGTTCTTGGACCGGGAGTCCATCCGGTCGAGGCGGGTTCGGATCTCGTCCACGTCCGCGTCCGCGAGATCATCGTCGGCGCGCAGGGCGATCCGTGGGTCCTCGCCGATGCACTGCAGTCCGATGCGGTAGGTCGGATTGTGGACGTTGACGCAGAGGGCGGCCCGGACGGCGTCGGCATCGTCGTATCCTGCACGCCGCGCCTCGTCGCGCGTGATCCGCTCGGGGTCGACGCGTTCCAGCGACGTCACCTCGATGACGTGAGTCAGCGCGATGAAGATCGAGCCGGGATGTATGCGCGGATGGCCCCATCGCCGGAAGGCGAGGTCGACGGTTCCGTCCGCGACCCCGCGGGCGACTGCGGCCGTGAGAAGCACACTCGCGACCCTAGTCAGCGCGACATCTGTGTGCATGAATTCGCAGCGCAGGATCGCCTGTCACCCCTGTGGATGACAGCTGAGAAGGTCCTGAGAGCTGTTGTAGGGTGTCCCGAGGTCAGCGACGGCATATGCCGACGTCATCGGGGGACCCCCTGCGTCGTGCCGTCGTTGAGCGCAACTTCACGACGACATGATCACCGGCCGGGGGGAGGGATCTTTGGTGCCGCCGCGCGCTTCCGCACTGTGGTTCCCCGACGTCCCGCCGTCGCCCGCTTCCGACGCGACGCCAGCCGCCGATCTGGCCGCTCACCTGGCCCGATACCGCTCCGTCGGCCCAGCTCAGGTGGCCCCGCAGCCGTCCGTGGTGGCTGTTCTCGAGCGTCCACTTCCACAGCTCGAGGAGCCGATCCGCCCGGTGGTCGCCGTACCGCAGGTCGTCGCGCCTCGCCCGGCGTCGGAGCTCGACGCGTTCCTGGCGGAGGCGGAGAAGTCGGTCCGTGCGAAGCGGAAGAGCGGATCGGCCGCACGCGGTGAGACGCCCGCACGTCTCGGTTCGCCACTGCGAATCGCAGGTGCGGCAGCAGCGATTCTTGTGATTGTCGCCACAGCCTTGGGTGTGGTCCTGACGCGCGGCGGCGAGTCCGAATCGACGACGGCATCGACGTCCACCGCTGACGCCTCTGATTCGCTGTTGCCATCCACGTCCGCTGTGGCGAGCGAGCCCGCCTGTACGCAACGCCCGGTGGGGGCGGGGACGACGGTGTCCGACGGCGACGATGCCGGTGATCAAGAGTCCGGCGCCGGCGCGATCCGCGCCTTCAACCACGCCTACTACGTTCTGCGCTCGGCGAGGGCGGCACGGGCGGTCGCGGCGCCGGGCGCGGTGGCCTCCGAGTACGTGATGCAGCAGTACATCAACCAGCGTCCCATCGGTACCCGGCACTGTCTGACGGTCGCCGAGCGCGGCCCGGGCGAGTACTCGGTGGTGCTCACCGAACTGCAGCCCGACGCGGCGCCCATCACCTACCGCCAGGTCATCCGCACGACGACCATCGGCGGAAGGTCCTACATCCAGTCCATTCGATCAGTTGAGTGAGATCTCGCCCGCCGTGGGCGCACCAGAGAGGTAGTCGAGTAATGAGTCATAGTCGGGGTCGGCACCGGAAGCGTCGGGTGCCGAGTGGTCCATTGCTGTCGCTGACATCGGCGGTGGTCGCAGCGTCGATCACTGCGGGCGCGGGAGCGGCGTTTGCGGTGCCGGAGCAGGGGGGCACGAGTCCGGGTGACACGGCGCCGGGGCAGGGTGGCACGAGTCCGAGCGATGTGTCGCCGGATGGTGGTGCCGGTGCTGAGGCCACGGTCGAGCCGGTCGTGGTTCCGGGGCCGGGCAGTATTCCGGGGCCGCCGGTGGAGGCGCCTTATCAGGCGTACACCGCGCCTGGGTCGTATTCGTATGACGAGCCCTACACTCCGTTGATCAACAATCGGGTGGCTCCGCGGGTTGCTCCGCCGGTTCGGCCGATCGCGCCGCCGCCGGAGAAGATCCGTGTGGGCAACTTCGTCACCGACATTCCGGAGGGGATGTCGAAGCGTGATGTGAACTCGATCAATGCGTGGTCGGCCTATGGTGAGGCGAAGATCGCGCAAGGTTTGATCTCTGCTGGTGTTCCTGAGGACGAGGCGACGCGTCGTGCTGCCGCCACGATCATCGGTGTCATGGCCGGTGGTACGGCTGGTGCTGTCGCGCTTGGTATTCCGTCGGCGGTTGTGGGCGCGGGAGTTGGTGCGGGAGTCGGGGCGTTGATCGGCTCCGCGTTCCCGCCGCAGCCGTTTCAGACGGGTGTAGGTGCACTAATCGGTGCCGGGGTTGGAGGTGCCGGGGCTGGCGCTGCAGGCGCAATAGTCGGTTTCGCCATCGGTGGGACTGCTGGCGGAGCCCTCGCGTATGCGCTTGGCGCGGGTGACCCCGGCGCGAACCCGGATGAGCCATGGAATCAGAACGGTCCACGGCACGCGCTCCCGCAGCCTGATGGGCCGAATCAGTTTGAATTCCACCTGACAGCAGATCGCGCGCGCAGCGCGGGGTTGCCAGCCGTCGACTATGTCGTCAACCATCGTGGCGACGTTGACGCAAGAATAGGGGCTTCGACCTTCAAATGGTCGGGAGCGCAAGCTCGGTCACCCTATGTAGTGTTCGGCCCGCAGACTGAGAAGTCGGTACGCGACTGGACTCGCGCACAGTCCGACAGCCTGAAGAACGCGGTCCCTGGAAGTGACGTCTTGTGGCCGGCTGAGGTTGGCAACTCTTCAGCCGAACATCACTGAGAACAAGGGCCTTTGAATATGAAACGTCTGTTGTGTGTAGTGATCGGCCTTGTCGTCGTGTCCGCGGGTGTTGTCGTCGGAGTTGGGAAAAGCGATGCTGCACCACAGTTGCCACGCATAGGTATTACCGGCGACACCATGGGAACCTTTGGCGATCATTCCTACTGCAGAGGAGTCCTGCACGTGGGCTTGACTGCCGCCCCATCCAAGCCCGGGGTCGTCCGGGTCACCCTCACGTCTTCTGGCTTCACAGGAAACGGTCCGAGTTGGAAGCGGAAGCCGGTGTGTAAGCTTCTGATCGGCACAGTGCATACGAGCATCGAGGCGTATGCCAAATGGAACTTCTTTAACGCCGATTTTGGACCGCGCCGCGGACAGAAGGTGGTCCACGACATCAGGACCGGGTCCGGTCTTGTTCAGTTCCAGGCCGTCTCGTATGCGCGCAACAACCCCGTTCGCGTCATGCAGTCCTACGGAGTGTCGCACTACATGTTGGTCCCGTAGCTTACGAAGTGAGTTGAGTTTTTGATGTCAAGACGTATTGCAGTTGCACTGACGGTGGCTGTAGCAGCGCTGACCGGGGTGATCGCTGGTCCAGGAGATGTCAACGCGGCGCCCGAACTGCAGAGAATCTCGGTCAGCGGCAACCAATTTGCTACGGTGGGCAACCATTCATTCTGCAACGGTGTACTACACGTCAGTCTCACCGCAGCGCCCAGGGAGCCGGGAGTTGTCCGCGTCTCGCTCACGTCTCGCGGATTTACCGGCCAGGGGCCGAGTTGGAAGCGGAATCCGGTGTGCAAGCTGTTGGTCGGCACGGTGCACACCAGTGCGATTGGGTACGCGCAATGGAACTTCTTCAATGCCAATTTTGGTCCGAGGCGTGGGCAGAAGGTGGTTCACGAGGTCAGGACTGGGTCGGGAGTGGTCGAGTTTCTGGTGTCGACGTATGCCCGTAACAACCCGATTCGTCTGAGGCAGTCGGTGGGCGTGTCGTACTACATGCTGGTTCCTTGACGAACCCAGCGAAAACTGACGATCTAGTACGCCGCACCGCGCCGACAAGATATTCGGTGCGTGCTCACAGATGGGTGGCGCACCGACGCGGGGCCACTTCCAATTTTTGATCCGAATCGAATAGTGAGGGACGAATGAATAAACTCATGGTCTTTATGGTCGTGCTTGTCTTGGCAAGTATCGCTACGGTTGCTGGCGGTGGTCACTCAACCGCAGCCCCTATTCCCCAGCTATCAACGACCGGGAACAATTTCGGCACCTTTGGTGACCACTCCTTCTGCCGCGGAGCTGTCAACATCGGTCTCGATGCGCCGGCAGGGAAGCCCGGCGTGGTTCGAGTAACTGCACGGTCGCACGGGTTCACAGGCGACGGCCCGGGATGGAGGAAGAATCCGAGGTGTCGAGTCCTCTTCGCGACAACGTACACAAGCGGTCGAGGACTCAACATTCAGAAGTGGGTAAGAGCTGGCTTCGGGCCGCGACGCGGTGAGAGCAAGACTTGGGACGTTCATACGGGTTCGGGTGTGGTCGTATTCGGCGTAACTGCCTACTCGGCTAACAGCCCGATCGCCTCACCCCAGTCATACGGGGCGGGTTTCTACCTGTTGGTCCCGTAACTGAGCGCCCGCAGAAGGTAAAGAGGGATCAAATGAAGCGATTACTCGCGACTATTTTTGTCGGACTTATCGTTGGCGCCTTGTGCATGGCGGGCGTCGGTCAGGCGTCCGCGGCTCCGATTCCCCAAGTTTCGACTACCGGCTACAACTTCGGGATATTCGGCGACCACTCCTACTGCCGGGGTGCGGTCAACGCGACTGTGGATGCGCCGAAGGGTAAGCGGGGTGTAGTCAGGGTCACGGTGCGGTCGCACGGGTTCACCGGGGCTGGGGCGAGTTGGAAGCGTAATCCGAATTGCCGAGTGCTGTTTGGGAACTACTACACCAGCGTGCGGGGTTACAACCTGGAAAAATGGGTTACCGCAACGTTCGGCCCGCGTCCGGGCGAGAAGAAGGTTTGGGAGATCAACACCGGCTCAGGTCCAGTCAGCCTTGGGTTCGGTGGGTTTTCGCCCAATAGTCCTGTTCGAGTCCCTTCCGGCTACGGTTCGACCATCTACATGCTCGTTCCCTGAATCCACATGACCAACCCGACCACACCACGCGACGGCGACCCGCAGGCCTGGGCCGAGCGGGCCGTCGTCGTGTGCGGGACAGCGGGAGGCGTTGGCACGTCGGTTGTTTCGGCGCTGCTCGCGGAGCATCGGGCGTCGTCGACGCTCGGGCTGCTCTCGTGGTGGGTGGACGCGTCGGGCAACGACTGCGACATCGAGCTGCGGCTCCGCGGGTCGGGTAACCCCGAACTGTTGCGCACGGCGTCGGGCACGGGTCTGTGGCTTCCGCCCGAGGAGGCGACGGTCACCGACGCCGTCGTCGAGACGTGGCGGCAGGGCGCGGTTCCCGTCGTCGACGCCGGTGCGCATCCGCTCACGTTGCTGCCCGAACTCGCCGAAGACGACCTCCCGAACCTCACCCCGGTGCTCGTCATCGCCGCGAGACCCGACTTACTCAACCGCGCCCGGGTCGTCTTCACCGAATGGGACCGGGCCGGGGTGCTGGAGAAGACGATCGTCGTCATCTCCTCCCAACTACCGGCCACCCATCAGAACGGACTCGCCGACATGCTGGTCAACGTGGTGTCCGGTGCGGTCGGCGGAGTGATCGGACTCGACTACGACCCCGTCATCGGCGCCGGCACCCCCCTGGACCAGGAGGCGCGCCGCGGGTTCCTCCCGGCGACGCACCAGGCGATCGCGACCTTGGCCGCGGCGACCACCAAGAGGCACTGAGGCGCGCCCCCTTTCGCAATCCACCGGAACGGGGCAGCATGGGGCGACATGACCGGGTCCACTCGCTCACCGCTCACCACCGCCGAGGCCGCCGAGATGGTCGCCGATCCCTGGCGTGTCATCGCCGACAGACTCGCCGCCGCCTACAACACCGGATCGATGGTGCGGGGCGGCGAGTTCGTCGCCAAGATCATCGACGCCGCCGAAGAGGCGAACCACCACCCCGACATCGATCTGCGTTACGGCACGGTGCATCTCGTGCTCACCACGCACAGCGCGCACCAGCTCACGGAAGCCGATGTCGCGCTGGCGAACCGGATCACGGGCATCGCCGCCGACCTCGGCCTCGAGCCGGTGTCCGCGCCCGTCACCCAGTTCAACCTCGCCATCGACGCCCTCGACATCCCGGCCATCAGGCCCTTCTGGAAAGCCGTCCTGGGCTACGGCGACGCGGCCGATCGCGAACCTGTCGACCTCGTCGATCCGGCTGGGCGCCTACCCAGCGTTTGGTTCCAGCAGATGGACGAACCTCGTCCCCAGCGGAGCAGGATGCACGTCGACCTGTGGATCCCGACCGACGAACTACACGAGCGGCTGCAGTCGGCCATCACCGCCGGCGGCCAACTCCTCACCGACGAGTACGCCCCGGCCTTCTGGGTCCTCGCCGACGCCGAGGGCAACGAGGTGTGCCTGTGCACCTGGCAGGACCAGAACTACTGATCAATCGGGGTGGTGAGTGACGCCGCCGAACTGCTGAAAACCACCCTCCACAGGCGGACCGACGACAAATTGCCGTCGGCGCCCTCCTGGAGGGTGGTTTTCAGTCGAGATCGAAGCCCTACGGCTAGGAGCAATGCCCCTCGGCGCGGGCGACGTCGGCGACGGCGGCCGCGACCGCCGGGGCGACCCGGTCGTCGAGCGGGCTGGGCACGATGCGGTCGGCGCGCAGGTCGTCGGCGACGACCGAGAAGATGGCTTCGGCCGCAGCGATTTTCATGCCCTCGCTGATGCGTCGTGCACCGGCGTCGAGCGCACCCTTGAAGACGCCGGGGAAGGCGAGCACGTTGTTGATCTGGTTCGGGAAGTCGCTGCGCCCGGTCGCGACGATCGCCGCGTACTTGGCGGCGGCCTCCGGATGGATCTCCGGGTCGGGGTTCGACAGGGCGAAGACGATCGAATCGTCGTTCATCGACGCGATGAGCTCTTCGGGGATCAGACCTGCCGACACACCGATGAAGACGTCGGCGCCGGCGAGCGCCTCGACCGCGCCACCGGTCAGCCCGCGCGGGTTGGTGCGTGACGCCAGTTCGCTCTTCGACTCGTTCAGGCCGTCACGTCCCGCGGACACGATGCCCTTGGAATCCAACACGACGACATCGGAGATGCCCACTGCCAGAAGGATGTTCGCGCACGCGACACCCGCGGCACCGGCGCCGGAGATCACGACCTTCAGGCCGGCGAGATCGCGGCCGAGGTGGGTCGTCGCGCCCTTGAGGGCGGCGAGGACGACGATCGCGGTGCCGTGCTGGTCGTCGTGCATGACCGGGCAGTCGAGCGCCTCGATGACGCGGCGCTCGATCTCGAAGCAGCGCGGCGCGGAGATGTCCTCGAGGTTCACGGCGCCGAAGCTCGGGCGGAGTCGGATCAGGGTCTCGACGATCTCGTCGGGATCCTGGGTGTCGAGAACGATGGGGATCGAGTTGAGTCCGGCGAAGCTGCGGAACAGTGCGGACTTGCCCTCCATGACCGGCAGCGAGGCGCGGGGACCGATGTCGCCGAGTCCGAGGACCGCAGAGCCGTCGCTCACCACGGCGACCAGGCGATCGGTCCAGGTGTACTTGTTCACCAGGGTGGCATCGGTGTCGATCGCACGCGACACCTGGGCCACACCCGGGGTGTAGGCGATCGACAGGTCGCGCTGGGTGTCGATGGGTGCGCGCAGCTCCACCGAGAGCTTGCCGCCGACGTGGGCCAAGAAGATCTCTTCGTCGGTGATGGGGTGGTCGGCGATCGTGGGTTCGGTGTAGGGGGTCTCACCCATACGTGTGTCCTCCGTGCTCGTCACGGGTCCTCCTGAAAAGCCGCGAAATGCGGGTTGCATCGTCTCGCCGGCCACGCTGCCCGCGAGCTAGAAGTGATCCGCATCGACGCGAGCAGGTGGGCTCAGCGGACGCGGGCCGGGCTCGTGCGAGCGGGGTGACGCTCGTTACGGCCGGATTAAGTGTCTCACCGTCTGGGATCGTTCCGGAAGGTGGGTCGGCCCAGGTGAAGTGTCCAATGATCATTGATAAGGTACAACTTGTGTCTATGTTGCATGCGACCTCCGAATCCGCTGCTGAGCGGGTATATGTCGAGGTCAAAGAGCAAATTCTCACAAACGCGATCGCCGGCGGTGAGCTGATCAGCGAGGGTGAGATCGCCGCGAAGTGCTCGGTGAGCCGTACGCCGGTGCGCGAGGCGTTCCTGCGGTTGGAGACGGAAGGCTGGATGCGTCTCTACCCGAAACGGGGAGCCCTCGTGGTCCCCATCGGTGAGCGCGAGATCCGCGACGTCGTGGACGCGCGCCTGCTCCTCGAACGGCACGCGGTGCGTGCGGTCGTGGGCCGGCCGGGCGCGGTGGCCGGACTCGTGCGGAGTCTGCGCGCCAACCTCGACGCCCATCGACGGTCCGACGCCTCGGACATCCGGGAGTTCTCCCGCATCGACGCCGAGTTCCATCAGCTCATCGCCGCCGCCGGCGACAACGCATTGCTGTCCGGCTTCTACACCACGCTCGGGGAGCGGCATCGACGGATGACGACGGCGTCGGTGCACCGGGACGCGAGTGTCGCGGCCCGAATCCTCGACGACCACCGCGCGCTCCTCGACGCGATCGAGTCCGCCGACGCCGAACGTTTCGACACCCTGCTCGCCGGCCACCTCGTCGCGGTTCACGATCTACCCGGGCACGACCTCCCCGGGGCACCGGCATGAGCGCCGACCGCGCGCGCTTCGGATGGCCCGCCGTCGCGCTCGCCGTGTTCGCCACCGCGTGGGGCGGCAACGAATTCACGCCGCTGCTGGTCATGTACCGGCAGATCACCGACATGTCGCCGGTCGTCGTCGACGCGTTGCTCTTCGCCTACGTCCTGGGCATCGTGCCCGCCCTGCTGATCGGCGGCCCGTTGTCGGATCGGCTGGGCCGACGGCCACTCATGCTGCCCGCCCCGCTGTTCGCGGCGGTCGGCTCGGGACTGCTGGCCGCGGGCTCGGAGTCGGTGGCACTGCTGACCGCCGGGCGGGTGTGCAGCGGCATCGCGCTGGGTCTCTCGATGGCCGTGGGGGGGAGTTGGATCAAGGAACTCTCCGACCGCGACGGTGCGCAGACGGGTGCCGGCGCCGGTCGCGCGGCCATGAGTCTCACGGCCGGCTTCGGCGTCGGCGCCGGTGTGGCCGGGGTGCTCGCGCAGTGGGGGCCGTGGCCGCATGTGCTGCCGTACCTGATCAACATCGCCGTCGCGGTCGTCGCGGCGAACCTGATCGTGCTGGTGCCGGAGACGCGTCCCAGACAAGACTCGCCGGGGCGTCTGCGTGACGACCTGCGCATCCCGTCCGCGGGCCATTGTCGTTTCCTGTTCGTCGTGCTGCCACTGGCGCCCTGGGTTTTCGGTGCCGCCGCATCGGGTTACGCGATCGTCCCCGCCCTCATGTCCGCCCGCACCGCGGGAGCGCCGATCGCGTTCGCCGGCCTGTGCTGCGTCCTCGGCCTGTCCGCCGGTTTCGGCATCCAGTCGTTGGGTCGGCGGATCAACCGGCCGGGGAGTCTCCGCGGTGTCGTCGTCGCCTTCGTGGTGCTCGTGGCCGGAATGGTCCTCGCGGCCGTGGCGGCACACGTGCTGACCGTATGGGTCGCGCTCCTGGCGTCGACGCTGCTCGGCTGCGGATACGGCATGGCGATGATCGTCGGCCTGCTGGAGGTGCAGCGCATCGCCGGACCCGACGACCTCGCCGGGCTCACGGCCGTGTTCTACGGCGTGACCTACCTCGGCTTCGGGGTTCCGGCGGTTCTGGCCTGGATCTCGGAGAGCTGGCCGGCGATCACCTACCCGGTCATGTTCGGCTTCGGCGCCGTCGCCGCGATGATGAGCCTGATCGTCGCTCTGCTCGGACATCGTCGCCACGGTGCGCCCGTCGACGAACCCGGTACCGCCGCAATGGCAGGCTCGGCCGCCGGGGCCGCCCGCACACGGTGACGCGTCGTCGATCGACCACCCGGTAACCTGCTGAGAGTTTGATCAGGCACCGCGCAGTGACACCGCGGTGCGACGGGGAGTGCAGCGGGCGAGTGTGGAAAGGCGCAGACGATGATGCTGGGAGCATGGGTCGTCGTCGTGACCGCGCTCGTGCTCATCCTGCCCGGCGCGTTCGTCGGCCGACGGATGAACCTCCCGTGGCCGGTCGCGCTGGCCGCCGGTCCGCCCATCACGTTCGCCCTGGTCTCGATCCTGACGGTGCTGTACTCCGTCGTCGGCTTCGAGTGGAATGCCGTCTCGGCCCTGGTGGGTCTGGTCTTCGCGGTCGGCGGTGCCTGGGTCTACTCGGCACTGCTGCTCACCCGCTGGGGTCAGCGGCTGGCGCCGGTACCCGACGCCGACGGCGAATCCCGCGTGGGACGGACCGCGGTGGTGAGGGTCGCCGCCGGGCTCGGACTCGGTGGACTCGTCATCGCCGTCACCTGTATCCGGCCGATCGCGACGACCGCATTCGCCGGTCTCGGCAACATCTCGCAGGTGTGGGATTCGTTGTGGCACGCCAGTTCGCTGCGCTGGATCCACGAGACGGGCGTCGGCTCGGCCATGCGGATGGGCGAGCTGATGAACTACGACACCCAGGGGTTCAACTACTACCCGAACACCTGGCATGCGCTGGGTGCGTTGCTGTTCCCGCTGACCGGTACCGACCCGGTCGAGCTCTACAACACGTATTCGCCCGCCGTGCTGGCGATCACCGTTCCGCTCGGTGTCGCGTCGCTGGCCTACTGGTTCGCGCGGCACCGCTACGACGTCGACTCGTCGGCTCTCATCGCCGGTACCGCGGGTGCGCTGAGCGCGCTGTTCCCGTCCCTGCCCTACGTCGAGGTCCAGCTGACCTCGGTGCCGAACGCGGTCGGCGTGAGCCTGGCGCCGGTCGCCGCCGTCCTCGTGATGAGCGTGGTGTCGGACAGATCGCGTGTGCTGCCGGCCGCGCTGGCCGTGGCCGGTGTGACCGCCACCCACCCCTCCGGCCTGATCGTCGTCGGCGTGATCGTCGGCCTCTGGTGGCTGTGCGAGGGTCTGTGGCGTCCGGTCGCCGGTCGCCTGCGCGATCTCGCGACGCTGGCCGTCACGGCGGTGGTGACGCTGGTCCTCATCGCACCCGTCATCCTGGGCACCATCCGGGTCGCCGACACCAACGAACTCCCGTTCTTCGACTTCCGTGAGGAGACGATCGGCGTCCTCGACGGGCTCGTCAAGGGCGCGTTCAACGGGACGATCCCGCTTGAGCTCGACCACTTCCCGGTGTGGCCGCTGATCGTCGTCACCCTGCTCGGGCTGATCGCGCTCGTACGGCTGCGATGCTGGGCCGGACTGGTCGCATGGTTCGTGTTCGCCCTGGTGACCGCCAACGCGATGGTGTCCCTAGGGCCGCTGTCGTACCCGCTCGGGGCGATCGGCGGCTACTTCTACAACTCACCCCACCGGCTCACGTTCGTGGTCGCGATCCTCTCGGCCGCGGCGGCCGGCGTCGCGATCGGGGTTCTCGCGCTCGGCGTCGCGGGTCTGGTCCGACGCCGCGTGGCATCGGAACCGGCCGACGGTCAGAAACCGGCCGAGGCGACTTCGGGGAAGGCGCGCTGGGTGGTGGCCGCGACATACGTGGTGTTGCTGGGTCTGATCGCCGGAGCCGCCGTCGTGCGTTATCCGCCGAACGCGCAGATCGCGTCGAAGGAGCGGGGCGGCAAGTATGTCGGGCCCGACGATCTCGCCGCCTACGAGTGGCTCGCCGCGCAGCCCGACGCCCAGGACGTCCTGGTCCTCAACAACCTCGACCAGGGCACCGGCTGGCTGTACCCGGTCACCGGGGTCACCCCGATGTTCCCCTTCTACCGGGCCAACGAGTTCTCCGAGCGGCAGCGCGACCTGTTCTGGGGTGTGTCGGAGATCGGCGCCGACCCGGACATCGACCAGATCGTGCGAGACATGAACGTGCACTACGTGATCGACTCGCCGCCGAGTTACTGGGAGTTCCAGCGCGGCATGCCCGACCCCGCCCGTGGTCACCAGGGCGACCCCTTCCTGGCGTTGCGTCAGAACGGCGCTCCCGGATTGACCGAGGTGTTCCGCCGCGGCGACGCGGTGGTCTACCGCGTCAACGACCTCGTCTACCCGCCGCCGCCCGCGCCCTGAGTGTCTCCGCTCCTTAGTAACTGCGGCCCGGCGGTCGTGGGCCACGAAAGACCAATCCTGGGCGACTGAACTCATGCTCCCTGAGGTGCGAGCGAAGCGAGCCACGAAGGGCTCCGCAACGTGTCTCACCAGGCCCTTCGTGGCTCGTCGCTATCGCTCCTCACACCTCAGGGAGCAATGGGGTCGCTTCTTTCGGATTAGAGGGAGCAGGGGGGCCGCGTCTCGCTCCTCGGAGGAGCAGTGGGGCCGCGTCTCGCTCCTCACGGAGCGGGGGGCGGCCATTCACCCCGTTCGACGCACGAGCACGGGCTAGCGTCGGGACATGCGGCCCTGGATGTGTGTGTTCTGCGCCAACGAGTTCCCGCCGGGCGAGACGCCGCCCGCGATGTGTCCGATCTGCGACGACGACCGGCAGTGGCTTCCGGTCAGCGGGCCCAGCTGGACCCGCCTCGACGAGACCGCTGACAACGCGCTGACCGCCCACGAACTGGAGCCCGGTCTGACCGCGCTGACGGTGCAACCCTCCGTGGGGATCGGGCAGCGTGCCCTGCTCGTCGCGACTCCCGACGGGAACATCCTCTGGGAACCGCCGGGTTTCCTCGGGCCGTCCCTCGTCGACTGGCTAAAGCAGCACGGCGGGGTCGCCGCCATCGCCGCGAGCCATCCGCATCTGGTGGGCGCGAGCGTCTCGCTCAGTCACCGATTCGGTCGAGTTCCGGTGTATTACAACGACTCCGACCGGCGATGGGTCACCCGCCCCGACCCCGTCGTGACCTTCTGGTCGGACACCACCGAGGTCCTCGGCGGGGTGCGACTCGTCCAGTGCGGCGGTCATTTCCCCGGCAGCGCGGTACTACACCTTCCCGACGCCGCCGACGGCCGGGGTGCGGTGCTGACCGGCGACACCATCAAGGGCGTGATGCAGCCCGGCATGGTGACCTTCATGCGCAGCTACCCGAACATGATCCCGCTGTCACCGCGGCTCGTCCGCCACATCGTCGACCGGGTGAACGAACTTCGGTTCGACCGGCTCTACGACGCGTTCGGTGTCGTCGTGGCCGAGAACGCCTGGGACGTGGTGGACAGTTCGGCGCGGCGCTACATCGGCTGGGTCACCGACTCGATCGTCGATCCCGACGATCCGCACGCGCCGGCCCGAGGACCTGCCGGTTCGAGTCAGGCGTCCGGGTAGCCCTTCGGGTTGCCCGACTGCCAGCGCCAGGTGTCGGCGCACATGTCGTCGATTGTCTTGGCGGCGTGCCAGTTCAAGTCGTCGTTCGCCCGGGTCGGATCGGCGTAGGACGCGGCGATGTCGCCGGCCCGCCGCGGGGCGACCTCGTAGGGGATGGGGCGCCCACTGGCCTTCTCGAACGCGTGCACGACCTCCAAGACCGAAACCCCTTGCCCCGTACCGAGATTCCAGGTCGACATGCCGGTCTCGCCGGTGCTGATGCGGTCGAGGGCCGCGACGTGGCCGGCGGCCAGGTCGTCGACGTGGATGTAGTCGCGCACGCCGGTGCCGTCGGGGGTGTCGTAGTCGTCGCCGAAGACCGCCAGCTTCTCGCGCCGGCCGACCGCGACCTGCGCGACGAACGGCATCAGGTTGTTCGGAATGCCCGACGGGTCCTCGCCGATCTGCCCGCTCGGATGCGCGCCGACCGGATTGAAGTACCGCAGTGCCGCGATGCGCCACACGTCCGAACTGGCGGCGACATCGCGTAGGATCTGCTCGATCATCACCTTGGTCCAGCCGTACGGGTTGGTCGCCGACGTCGGCAGATCCTCGGTCATCGGCAACTGTGGCTCGGCGCCGTAGACCGTTGCCGACGACGAGAACACCAGCGTGTGCACGTCGTGGCGCTCCATCGCGCGGAGCAGTGCGAACGTGGTGCCGAGGTTGTTCTGGTAGTAGTCGAGCGGCTTGGCCACCGACTCGCCGACCGCCTTGAACCCCGCGAAGTGGATGACGGCGTCGATGTCCTCGTGGGCGAAGAAGTGTTCGGTCTTGTCGACGTCGGCGAGGTCGAAGGCGTGGACGGGGATGGAACGGTCGGTCAGTGCCTCGAGCCGGCCGACGACGGCCGGCTTGGCGTTGCTGAAGTCGTCGACGATGACGACGTCGTGTCCGGCCGAGACCAATTGGATGACGGTGTGCGAGCCGATGTAGCCCGCTCCTCCGCTCACGAGTACGCGCATGAGGACCACCGTAAGTGGCGACCCTGGGAATGGGCCAAGTGGACCGCATGGAGGTCACCAGGTGGCTTCGACTCGGCGCCTCGCTTCGCTCGGGGCCGGCTCAACCAGCGGAGGGGCCGGCTCAACAAGCGGAGGGGCCGGCCCAACCAGGGGAGTGGCGGGTCGACCAGCGGAGGGGCCGGCTCAATTAGGGGAGTGGCGGGTCGACCAGCGGAGTGGCCGGCTCAATTAGGGGAGTGGCGGGTCGACCAGCGGAGTGGCGGGTCAACCAGCGGAGGTGTCGGCTCAACCGGTGGAGTGGCGGCTCAACGAGCGGAGGGGCCGGCTCGATCAGCGGAGGTGCCGGTCAGCCGGTGACGCGTTCGGTGGTGGCGTACTTCTGTTCGACAGCTTCTTTGGCGGGTTGCCACCAGCCGGGGTGGTCGCGGTACCAGTCGATGGTGGCGGCGAGGCCGGCGCGGAAGTCGAGGTAGGAGGGGGTCCAGCCGAGTTCGGTGCGCAGGCGGGTGGAGTCGATGGCGTAGCGGCGGTCGTGGCCGGGGCGGTCGGTGACGAAGTCGAAGGCGTCGGCGGGCTGGTCGAGGAGTTCGAGGATGGTTTCCACGACGGTGCGGTTGTCGACCTCGCCGTCGGCGCCGATGAGGTAGGTTTCGCCGATCTGGCCGCGGTCGATGATGGTCCACACGGCGTCGTTGTGGTCGTCGACGTGGATCCAGTCCCGGACGTTGCGGCCGTCGCCGTAGAGCTTGGGTCGCACCCCGGAGAGCACGTTGGTGATCTGGCGGGGGATGAACTTCTCGATGTGCTGGTACGGGCCGTAGTTGTTGGAGCAGTTGGAGATGGTGGCGGCCACGCCGAAGGAGCGGACCCAGGCGCGCACGAGCAGGTCGCTGCCGGCTTTGGTCGAGGAGTAGGGGCTCGACGGGTTGTAGGCGGTCTGTTCGGTGAAGCGGGCCGGGTCGTCTAGATCGAGGTCGCCGTAGACCTCGTCGGTGCTGATGTGGTGGTAGCGCACCTGGTGGGCGCGGACGGCTTCGAGCAGGGTGTAGGTGCCCACGAGGTTGGTGGAGACGAACGCCGACGGGTCGGCCAGGGAGTTGTCGTTGTGGGATTCGGCGGCGAAGTGCACGACGAGGTCTGCTTCGGCGACGAGTCGGCCGACCAGGGCGGCGTCGGTGATGTCGCCCTCGATGAGTTCGACGCGGTCGGCGACCGGGGCGAGGGTGTCGGGGTTGGCGGCGTAGGTGAGTTTGTCCAGGACCCGGATCGAGACGTCGGGGCGGGTCGTCAGGGTGCGCAGCACGAAGTTGGCGCCGATGAACCCGGCACCCCCGGTCACGAGAACACGCACGCGCGGCGCCTTTCGTCGAGGTCGATGGTCGCAGTCACTCTACCGAGCAGCTGACCTGCTCGCCTCGGGTGAGCGCAGCGGTGCGACTCGCGTGCCGTCGCGAAAGGCCGCGGGCATTACCCTGATCGCCATGAAAGGGATCATCCTGGCCGGCGGTACGGGCACGCGGCTGCACCCCATCACGCAGGGGGTGAGCAAGCAACTCGTCCCGGTCTACGACAAGCCGATGATCTATTACCCACTGTCGACGCTCATGCTGGCCGGGATCCGCGACATCCTGATCATCACCACCCCGCACGACGCCCCGGCCTTCGAGAACCTGCTCGGCAACGGCGACCAGTTCGGCATCGACCTGACCTACAAGACCCAGCCCTCCCCGGACGGACTCGCACAGGCCTTCGTCCTCGGCGCCGACCACATCGGTACCGACTCGGTTGCTCTCGTCCTCGGCGACAACATCTTCTACGGCCCCGGACTCGGCAGCCGGTTGCAGGGTTTCGAGAACGTCGACGGCGGTGCGGTGTTCGCCTACTGGGTGGCCAACCCGGAGGCCTACGGCGTGGTCGACTTCGACGCCGACGGCACCGCCATCTCACTGGAAGAGAAACCGGCACAACCGAAGTCGAACTTCGCGGTGCCCGGCCTGTACTTCTACGACAACGACGTCGTCGACATCGCCCGCACCCTGCGCCCCAGCTCCCGCGGCGAGTACGAGATCACCGACGTCAACGCCCACTACCTCGACCGCGGCAAACTGTCGGTCACCGTCCTGCCGCGCGGCACGGCGTGGCTCGACACCGGCACCTTCGACAGCCTCCTGGACGCCGGCAACTTCGTCCGCACCGTCGAACAACGCCAGGGACTCAAAATCGCTGTCCCAGAAGAGATCGCGTGGCGGCAAGGCTATCTCTCCGACGAGGAGTTGCGGGCTCGTGCCGACAAACTCCGCAAGTCGGGTTACGGTGACTACCTGCTCGAACTGTTGCAGCGGGGCAAGGGTTTCTGAGCGCCGCCCCCGAGGCGCATGTCCGACGACCGACTCTGGGAAAGGTGTCCGCATGAAGGTCCGCCCGCTCGCCATCGACGGAGCGTGGGAGTTCACCCCGGTCCAACACGGCGATGCCCGTGGGTTGTTCGCCGAGGCGTTCAAGGCCGACGTGATCGGCGAGACCATCGGCCACCGCTTCGACCTCGCGCAGGTGAATCTCTCGGTGTCCGCGGCCGGCGTGCTGCGCGGCGTGCACTTCGCCGACGTCCCGCCCGGACAGGCGAAATACGTCACCTGCCCCACCGGCGCGATTCTCGACGTCATCGTCGACATCCGCGTCGGCTCACCCACTTTCGGTACCTACGACACCGTCCTGCTCGACGACGTGGATCGTCGTGCGGTCTACCTGTCCGAGGGTCTCGGCCACGCATTCTGCGCGCTCGCCGACAACTCGACCGTGACCTACCTCTGCTCCACCGGATACAACCCGACGGGTGAACACGGCATCAACCCGCTCGATCCGGAACTGGGTATCGAATGGCCGACGCACGCCCGGGACGGTTCACCGCTGGAGTTCGAACTCTCGCCGAAGGACACCGCGGCACCGGGGCTCACCGAGGCGCGTGAGTCGGGTCTGCTGCCGAACCACGACGAGGTGGCCGACTTCCTGGGTTCGCTGCGGGATTGAGGCGCGAACGCCGAAACGTGCACGGCGCGAGCCGTACACGTCGCGGGGCGGGAAGCGTCAGCCGGTAGTGGATCGCCGAAACGCGGTGACCGCCCAGAAGTAGCCGACCACCAGGAACACCACGCACCATCCCAGCGCCCACGGCCAGCGATCACTGATGTCGAGACCCATGAGGAGTCCGCGCAGCGTGTCGGCGATGGGACTGAACGGCTGGTACTCGGCGAACTGGCGGACACCGTTGGGCATGCTGTCGGTCGGGACCAGCCCACTGCCCAGATAGGGCAGGAACAGCAGCGGCAGCGGCATGTTGCTCGCACTCTCCGGATTCGGCGCGACGACGCCCATGGCAACCGCGATCCACACGAGGCCGGCCGTCAGTAGCAGGAGCAATCCGCCGGCCGCGAACCAGTCGAGAAGGCTTGCGTCGGCACGGAAGCCCATCGCGAACGCGACCGCGAGCAGAAAGCAGACCGCGACCCCACCTTGGATGAGGGCGCCGACGAAGTGTCCGGCCAGGATCGCTGTCGGCGGAGTGGCCAGTGATCGCAACCGATTGATGATGCCCTCGGTGACGTCCTGATTGACCGAGACCGCAACCGCCACCGTCAGGAACGACGGCACGAAGAGCAGTAGGCCGGGGAGAAGATAGTTGATGTACTTGCCTTCTAGCGGTCCGTCCGCGGCGAGTGCGCTCTCGATGGCACCGCCGAAGAAGTAGGTCATCATCAGCAGGATCACGACCGGCATCGCAATCGTGGAGAACATCATGGTGGGGTATCGCCGTAGCCGGATCAGGTTGCGGCGCACCATCACCGCGGAGTCGGACAGGGTGTGGTCGAGCGTGGTGGTCATGACTTCTCCTAGTTGGCGGTGGTAGCGGCGGTGCGGCCGGTGATGGTGAGGAAGACGTCGTCGAGATCCGGTGTGTGGACCGAGATCCCGGCAGCGTCGATCCGGGCGTCGTCGAGGGTGGCGAGCACGCCGCGGACAGCGCCGATCCCGGCGCCACCGGGGACGGCGAGGGTGTTCTCGCCCGGGGTGTCGACCGCCGAGGGGAACTGCGACCGCGCCCGTTCGAGGTCGTCGGCGTTCGTGAAGTCGATCCGGATGTATCCGCCCGGCACGAGACGCTTCAGTTCGGCCGCCGTCCCCTCGGCCACGATGCGGCCGCGGTCGAGCACAGCGATCCGGTCCGCGAGGTGATCCGCTTCCTCGAGGTACTGCGTGGTGAGGAAGATGGTGGTGCCGCCGGCGACGAGACCGCGGACGGTGTCCCAGACCGCGCGGCGGGACCGTGGATCGAGTCCGGTCGTCGGCTCGTCGAGAAAGATGATCGACGGTTCGCCCACCAAAGTCATGGCCAGGTCGAGGCGCCTGGTCATACCGCCGGAGTATTCGGCGACCCGACGGTCCGCGGCGTCGGTGAGGTCGAAGTCGCGCAGCAACCGGTCGACCCGTTCGCGGGTCGCCGCTTTCGAGAGATGTCGCAGGCGGGCGACCATGGTGAGGTTCTCCCGCCCGGTCAGCAACGTGTCGACGGCGGCGAACTGCCCGGTCAGGCCGATCTGCGCGCAGATCTCGGCGCGGTCGGTCCGCGGATCGAGTCCGGCGACCTCCACCTCACCAGCGTCCTGTTGCGACAACGTGGACAGAATCTTCACGGTGGTCGTCTTCCCGGAGCCGTTGGGTCCGAGCAGGGCGACCACCGTGCCCGCCGGTACGTCGAGATCGATACCGTCGAGGACGGTGTGGTCGCCGAAGGACTTCGTGAGTCCGGAGGCGCGGATGGCGGTTGTTGTCATGATCGTGCTCCCAGTGGTTGATGGATCAATAAATAAACTCATGCGCATATATGCATGTGTGGGTAGACGACCGTCCCTGATGGACGTCGCCGGGAAGTACTCGGTGGTTCTAGCGGTGCGGTCGGGTGGGGTTCACACGTCCAGGTCTTCGACCTCGGGTCGGAGGGCGGCGGCGGTACGTGCGTAGAAGCGTTCGGGGACAAGCGGTTTGAGCTGGTCGGGAGAGTCGACGATGTCGACGCGGTAGTCACCCCAGTCGGGTAGATCGGCGGTGAACAGGCTGCGGACACTGGGAAGGCCGGTCAGGTCTTTCAGCCAGTTACCGGTCTTCTGGCGATGTGTCACCCCGTAGTTCGCCCAGTCGACGTGGTGGACCGCGAGGACGATCTTGCCGGTCCGCCCTTCGTATGCGGTCAATTTGGTTGCATTGCCGGTGGTTTCGTCGTACTCGGTCTCCTCGGCGAGGAGTCTGCCGAAGAACCGTTTACGACGCACTCCGTCGGGACCGTCGCGCAGGACGACCTCGTCGTAGCCGGCGTCGCGGTAGTCGGCCGCCCGCACGTACGCGCGAAGTGCCTCCACGACTGCGCCGGAGAGATTGCCTCCCGACACCTGTTGAGCGCGTTCGAGGACTTTGAGGTCCTCGTCAGAGACGTAGATGGTCTTGTTGGGCATGCGGTAATTATATGTAGATGTATACTTAGACACAAGGGATTGGTGAAACTGCATCCGAGAGGGCAGTCCGGAAGGGTGACGGCTCCGAATCGTTCAGTAAGCTGAGCGATGGGAGGTGGCGAGCAGATGCTCACTGGAGTGATCGGAAATTCGGCGATCATGGCCGCGATAGGGCTGGGGATGATCGCGTTGACCGCGTGTGTGTTCCGCCTGAGGCGGTCGGGTGGGGCCGTCACCTGGTTGGTGGTCCTGCTCGGCGTGGCACTGACATTCGACAACGTGGCGGTTGCCGTAGGCCGGATGGTCGGCTTCGGTGACCTCCTGTACGCGATCAACCTGCCGCGCTTCTGGATTCACGGGCTGTTGACTCCGCTGATCGTGGTCGCCGCGGTCGTGCTCGCCTGGCGTCTGGGGGTGCGGTGGAGTCGCCCGGTGGTCGTGGTCGGGGCCGTTCTCGTCGCCGCATTGGTGGTCGTCGGGATCGTCGAGTGCTTCGTGGCGCTGGAGCTGACGCCGGCGACCGACGGTGATGCGCTGCGGTACGCCAACGCCGCCGCGGCCGGCCCGCCGGTCCCCGCACTGGGCACCGTGCTGATCCTCATCGCGATCGGGATGACCGCGTGGCGTCAGGTGCGGTCGTTCTGGCTGTTGCTCGGCTCGGTGACGATGCTGGTCACCGCGGCCGCAGGCACGTCGGTTCTCTGGCTCGGCAACTTCGGTGAGCTGGTGTTGTACGCCTCCATCGTCGCCACCATGTTCCAGGTGGCCGCGGCCGAAAGCCGTTCCGCCGCCGAAGGTGCGAACGATCGGCTGGAGTCGGGGAGGGCCGCGGCGCAGTCGATGACGGTCCGGAGCTAGTCGCCCGTTCCGGAATGGTTCTCGCGCTCCGCGTCCTGCAGCGCGATCGCGCGGGCCAGCCGCGCGTACTTGACCTCCAGGTCGCGGAACCGCAGATACGTCGACACCGTCGTGAAGGCGAATGCGATGACCAGCAGGAACAGGACCAGGTCGAGGCCGCGTTGGATGCCGATCTTGTTGGCCACCCATGTGACGTCGTCCTGCCGCAGCATCGCGTAGAGGCCGAAGCCGATGAACGCGACGAACAGCAGCTTCACGCCTGCCGACGCGCGGGCCGTGCCCCGGTTCACCACGAAGAACCCGACGAGCGCGACCAGACCGAGGATCGCGAGGATCTGGAACCAGATCATCGTGGCATCACTTCCTCATCCGGGTGTGGAACAGGCCGTCGGCGACGATGTTGACCCCGTTGATCAGCGACTGTCCCTTCGCCCGCGAGTAGTCGGTGTAGAGGATCGTCACCGGTTGTTCGGCCACCCGCCACCGGTGGTGATCGATGAGCGCGATGAACTCCGACGCGTGGCTCATCCCGCTCATGAGCAGGTCGAGCTGATCGGCCACGGTCTTGTTGAACGCCCGAAGTCCGTTGTGCGCGTCTGACAATCCGAGGCGACGAGTGCGCGGGCTCAGGAACACGATGGTGCGCAACGCCATCCGGCGCAGGATCGGAACCGATTCGCTGCGACCGTCGGCGAAGCGGGTCCCGACGATGATGTCGACCGGCTCGCGTCGTAAGCGCTCGATCATGGCCGACACGTCGTCGACCCGGTGCTGTCCGTCGGCGTCGAAGGTCACGAAGAACCGTGCCCCCGGCCGGCGACGCGCGTACTCGACGCCGGTCTGGATCGCGGCGCCCTGACCGAGGTTCACCGGGTGCCGAACCAGATGCACCCCGGCGGCCCGGATCTCCTCGGCCGAGTTGTCCGAGCTGCCGTCGTCGACGCAGACGATGTTGGGAAACGTCTCGCGGGCCTTGGCCGCCACCTCGCGGATCACCTGGCCCTCGTTGAAAACGGGTACCACCAGCCACACGTCGGCGTTGGTACTGGGGTCGGCCATGGTCAACAACCCTAACCCGCTTCCGCGCGGGGTCTGCCGCCCGGCACGCCTCGGGGGCCTCGTGGTGATCGGACCTGGTTAGTCTTGTGCGGTGACGATCGACGTGATGATGCCGTTCTACGGCGACGTCGCCCAGTTCCGGCAAGCCGTCACCAGTGTGCTCGACCAAGACGACCCGGACCTTCGGCTCGTCGTCGTCGACGACTGCTACCCGGATCCGACGCCGCGGCAATGGCTGGAGTCGCTCGGCGACGCCCGGGTCCAGTACCTCCGCAACGAGACCAACCTCGGTGTGAACGGGAACTTCCGGCGCTGCGTCGAGCTGGTCACCGCCGACTGGTTCGTGGTCATGGGGTGCGACGACGTGATGCACCGCGCCTACCTCGCCACCGTCCGTACGATGACCCGCCACCATCCCGACGCCGCGGTCATCGCGCCCGGCGTCGACGTCATCGACGAGAACGGGCAACCGGTCACGCCGCTCGGCGACCGGATCAAGTCGGTTCTCGCGCCGCCGCGGGCGACCGTGCTGTCCGGGGAACGGTTGGCCACCTCGCTGTACCACGGAAACTGGACCTATTTCCCGTCCCTGTTGTGGCGGACCGCCGCCGTCCGTGAGGTCGGGTTCCGGCCCGGACTCGAGATCGTCCTCGATCTCGCACTCCTCGTCGACCTCGCGAGTGCCGGCGGATCGCTGGTCTACGACCCCGAGGTGGTCTTCTCCTACCGCAGGCACCGCGCCTCGGTGAGTTCCGTGCAGGCCGTCGACGGTCGGCGGTTCGCCGAGGAAAACCGATTCTTCGCCGACGAAGCGCAGCGTTGCGAGGCGCACGGCTGGCCGAAGGCGGCACGCGCCGCCAGGTGGCACGCGACGTCGAGGCTGAACCACCTCTCGGCTCGCGTCGGGGCGGGGGTCGGCCGGTTGCGGGGTTCGGCCGGGAGCTAGGAGCGCCCCCGCTCCTCGAGGTGCGTGTGAAGCGAGCCCAACCCCTGCTCCCTGAGGTGCGGGCGAAGCGAGCTTAACCCCTGCTCCCTGAGGTGCGAGCGAAGCGAGCTTAACCCCTGCTCCCTGAGGTGCGAGCGAAGCGAGCCTCGAAGGGCTCGTAGCGCGCCTCACCAGCCCTTCGAGGCTCGTCGCTTGCGCTCCTCGCACCTCAGGGAGCAGGGGTTATGCGGTTCTTTCGGTCAACGACGGCCGCGAGGCCGCAGGTACTGAGGAGCGAGCTTGCGAGCCGACCCCATGCTCCCTGAGGAGCGAGCTTGCGAGCGTCACGAAGGGTCAGGCCCGCAGCACCCCGACGAGATGAACGCCGAGGCCGACCAGGGGTCCGACGACGAGGGCGACGCAGGTCCGGGTCGCGACGTCGAGCGGCAGCAACAACATCGCGATCGCGACCAGGGTCGACACCCACCATCCGGCCGCGTGCCAGCGGTGGGCGCCCGCGGCGATCGCGGCGGCGCCGGTCACCGTCAGCAGTGCCAGGCACGTCGCGCCGAGCGTCAGCAGCGCCACAACCACACCGTCGAGATCGAAGTCGGCGCCGAACACCGATCGCAACAGCCACGGGCCCACCAGCCACGCGGCCAGTACCCCCACGCCACCGACCGCGGCGACGATCCCGAGGGGAGCACCCAGCGCGCCGAGGCGACGGTCCCGGCGGTCGACGAACCTCGAGATCAGCACACCCTGAAAGCTGTTGAGCGGCACCAGTAGCGGCGCGCGGGTCAGGGTGACGGCGAGGATCAGCGCGCCGATTGTCCGGACTTCGTCGGCGTCGGGGCCGCCACGCAGGTCGGTGGTCAGGTTGATGAGAACGGGAAAACCCATGACGAGGACGGCGCTCGCGGCGGCGGCGGCCATCGCGGTCAGGGTGTTGCCCGTCAGACGTCGGGGCGCGACGTCGCCGGCGACGCCGATGGCACGGCGGGCCGAGGCCGACACCACGAGCAGCAGGCACCACGACACCGACCCGACGACGGTGACGACCAGGAACGCGGTGACGCCCCAGCCGGCCGCGACCGCGACACCGGCACCAGCGAGCCGGATCAGCGCGTCGACCGACAGCAGCACCGCGAACGACGACCAGTCCAGCCGCCCCGACAACGCTCCGCACAGGTGCGCGTACACCGCGAAGCTCGCCACGCCGACGGCGAGCAGCAGCACCGACAGGCCGCGATCCGCGGTGAACACCCGTGAGCTCCACAACGGTGACGTCGCGACGACCAGAACGGCCAGGCCGAGCCCGATGCCCGCATTGACCAGCAACGGGCGCGACCGTGCGAGCCCCTCCGATGCGGCGGTCCGGACCGCCCGCGTCGTCTCCTGCAGTTGCCCGTTCTGCGCCCCGGTCACCAGGCCGTAGGCGGCCCAGAACACGGCGAACACGCCGTAACCGACGGCCCCGAGATGCCTGGCCGCCAAGAGCAGGACGACATACCCCGACGCGGCCGCGACGATCGTCGCCATCGTGACCCGGCCCAGTGACCGTGCGTCGGTGTCGCCTGGCGGACTGGCCGAACCGGCGTCCGGACCCGGCGTCGTCGGATCGGTCGTCATCGAACGGTTCAGGAAGGACCCGGGAACGGCGGCAACTCGGGCGTGAACAGCCAGTCGTCCCAGAGATCCTTGAGCGGCTTCGACGAGTGGGTGGCGGCGAGCGCCATGAAGTCCTCGGTGGTCACCGAGCCGTACCGATACTTGTCGGTCCACCGCTGCAGCAGCGCGAAGAAGTCGCCGTCACCGATGGTCAGCCGCAGTGCGTGCAGGGTGAGTGCGCCGCGTTTGTAGATCCAGTCGTCGAACATCTTGCGCGGACCGGGATCGGTGAGTGGCACACGCACCGGCGACGATTCGAGTTTCGCGTAGTAGTGACGCGCCCATTCGTCGGCGCTGCGGCCGCCCGAGTGCTGACTCCACAGCCACTCGGCGTAACAGGCGAAACCCTCGTGGAGCCAGATGTCGCGCCAGCGGGCCGCGGTCACCGAGTTGCCGAACCACTGATGCGCGAGCTCGTGGGCGATCAACCGCTCCGCGTGCCGGCTGCCGTCGCAGTGATTGGCCCCGAAGGTGGAGAAACTCTGTGCCTCGATGGGGATCTCGAGTTCGTCGTCGGTGACCACGACGGTGTACTGGGGGAACGGATACGGCCCGAACATCTCGACGAACGCGGACATCATCTCGGTCTGCTGACCGAAATCGACCCCGAAGTTCTCCTCGAGTCGCGAGGGGACGAGGCCCGAGACCGGAATCGGTTTGGACGCCAACGAGATCTGCTTGTACTGACCGATCTGGATCGACGCCAGGTAGGTGGGCATCGGTTCCACCTGCTCGTAGACCCAGGTGGTCTGCGCGGCGCGGACCCGCTTGGACTCCAGGACGCCGTTGGCGAGCGCGTGATACGGGCTGTCGGTGGTGATCGAGATCCGGTACGGCGCCTTGGCGCTCGGGTGGTCGTCGCAGGGGAACCACGACGCCGCCCCGTTGGGCTGGTTCGCACAGAGCGAGCCGTCGGTCAGTTCCTCCCAACCGACCTCACCCCACGGGCCGCGGATCGGATGCGGACTGCCGTGGTATCGGACGGTGACGGTCATCGCCCCGCCCGGGGGGAGTGGAGTGTCGGGGGTGATGGTCAGCTTGTGCCGACGATGCGAATAGCGGGCGCGCTTGTCGTTGACCGACACCCGTTGCACCGACAGCGAGCTCGCCAGGTCGAGGGTGAAACGCTTGAGCTCGGCATACGACGTCGCGGTCAGGATCGCGGTGCCCTCGAGTCGATTGCTCGACACCTTGTACTCGAGTTCCAGATCGTATCGAGAGATGCGATAGCCCAGATTGCCGTTGTCGGGCAGATATGTATCGAGGACGTCGGCGGGTGCCCCCAGCACGGGTTGCCCGGAGTTGCCACGTGAACCCAGCCCAGACTTTCCCGGCACTCTCGACTCCTACTCCGTTCTGCCCCGGCGGGCTGACGTGCGGCGGCGCGCCTCGACGAGTCGCGTCGGCGACGCGCTGCGACCGGTCACGAAGCGGTTGCGGTTCGGTGGTGACGTCTCGATTCGGCTGTTCACCCGCGACGGGGCGATGCTGTCCCGGACACTGAGAGAGTACCTGGCGGCGGCACAGCCGGCCCGCCCGATCGATTCGAGGAGTGCGGAATGAGCGGATTCGGTAGTGTGGCGCAGTTTCTCGCGCGCCTGATACTCGGCATCATCTTCATCGCCCACGGGTGGCAGAAGCTGGTCACCCAGGGTATGGACGCCACCAAGGCGGCATTCGGCCCGGCCGGCATGGACATCCCCTACCCAGAGCTCGCCGCGTACTACGCGACATGGGTCGAGCTGATCGGCGGCATCCTGCTGATCCTCGGACTGCTGCTGCCCATCGTCGCGACCCTGCTGATCGCCGATATGATCGGCGCGATCGTGTTCGTGCACTGGGACGCCGGGTTCTGGAACATGGACGGCGGTTACGAGTGGCCGCTCGCGCTGATCGCGGGCCTGCTGGCCGTCGGCTACACCTCGGCCGGCCGGATGGGCGCCGACAGCTACATCATGCGACGCCGACGCCGAGACGTCGTCTGACGGCTCACACCAGAGCCAGACCGTCGATGGTGGTCGCGCTCGCCGGGGCGCCGCCACCATCGGCCAACCTATCGACCAGGCGCGTGAGCAGTTCTCGCTCCTCGTCGGCGTGACGGAGTCCGACTCCGTCGATGAGTCCCGGCGAGATCAGCGCGAGGGGATCGGTGTCGTGCCGGTGGACCACCGCCGCGCCGAGCAGACGTTGCGCCTGGGCGGGATCGGACTCCCAGAGCGCGTCGGCGGTCAGCAGGTACAACCGGACGGCCGGCGAATAGTCGTGCAGGTGCACGAGCGCCCAAGCCCAGTGCTTCGCGACGTCGACCGTGTCGGCTTCGGCGCGCCCGTGCGTGCGCACGTACTTGCCGTGCAGTTCACGACACAGGTGGCTGGCGTCGGACCACAGCATGAGATGGGACATGCAGCGGACGCAGTCGTGCAGATTGGACAGATACATCACCGAATACGGTCCCTCGCGGCGCGATCTGATCTCGCGGAGCACGGAGAACTCGGCCAGCGCGTGGTCGTATTCACCGGCCGAGAGCAGCGCCCGGGCCTCGGCCTGCATTTCCTCGATCACCCTCGACATTGTCGCCGATCCGGCACGCCGGCATCGGCGATTCGGCCGAACCGGGTGAGCGCGACCGACAGCGGTCGGCCACGTCGCGCCATCGGGTCGTCCTGGCAGGACTCCCGGCGGGCTGGCATCGTGGCAAGGATGAAGGACGACATCGGTAGCACCCCGGAGGGTTCGGACGGCGAGTACAGCCTGGACGAGGACGACCAACTGCAGCCGGAGGACACTCTGGACGACCGCGGCGTCGACGACGTCCTCGACGAGGGGTACTCACCGCCCGACTATGCGCCCAAGGGCGCCGTCCACGGGCTGACCTCTCGCGAGCAGGCCGAGGGCGAGACGCTCGACGAGCGGCTGGCCGAAGAGGAACCCGACGTCGGAGCGGTCGATCCGCTCGACGAGATCACCGCCGAGGAACGTGCGCGGACCGACTGGCGCGCACACGATTCCGATCGTGACGACGAGTTCGAGGAAGACGACGAGGTCGGGGACCGCCGCGCCGGACGTCTCATCGCCCCGGACGCCGGATCGGGTATCGACACCGAGTCGGACGCCGTCGCCGAGGACGCCGGGATCGACGGCGCCGGAGCCTCCGCGGAAGAGGCTGCGGTGCACTACATCTCCGATTCGGACTAGTCGGTCTGACCCGGCCCGCTCCCTTCGCTCCCGGCGCCGGCTTGATTCGGCCCGCTCGCTTCGCTCCCGGGGCCGGCTTGATTCGGCCCGCTCGCTTCGCTCCCGGCGCCGGGCTGCTCCAATACCTGCGCCAGCATCGCGACGATGGTCGAGCGGACGGCATCGGCCGTGAGACCCAGCCCGCTCATCGCCTCGGCGAGCGTTGCATCGACGAAGAAGCCGAGCAGGAGATGCTCCGTGCCGATGTAGTTGTGCCCGAGATCGAGGGCGGCAGCGACGGTCGACTCCAGGACCGACTTCGACGCGTCGTCGTAGGGCACCACGCTCGTTGCTTCGTCGTCGGCGATGTCCCGCGGTGCCGGGAGCAGTGGCGCGATGGCTGCACGCCAGGCGTCGGCGTCGATACCGGAGTCCCGCAGCACATGGAACACGAGGGACTTCGGTTCGACCGTGAGGGCCTGCGCGATGTGGGCCGGGGTCACGTGCTCGGCACGGCCCGCGGCCGCTGCCGCGTTCGCGGCCATCAGTACGTTCGCGGCCCGGGGCGTGAAACGCGAGAACGGGTTGTCCGCGCCGGGTGCATTGTTCTCGCCTGCGGACGACACGCGGTCGACGAACCGCTTCTGAGCGGCCTGTTTGCTCACGCCCATGCTGGTGCCGATCGCGGTCCACGATGCTCCCGAGCGGCGGGCCTGGTCGACGAAGTGACCGATCAGGCTGTCGGCGATGTCGCCCAGGTGCTGCGCGGCGACCACCGCGTCGGAGAGTTGGTCCAGCGGGTCGTCGTGGACCTTGCGGATGGCATGGATCAGGTCGTCGAGGCGGATGGAGACTGAATTCTGGGGCATGCGTCAACCGTAGGTTGACGAGTCGATCGCGTCAACCCCGAGTTGACGACGACACGTCGAGGCCGATAAGAGCCTGTGCGTTGACAGGAACGGCAAGCGTCATGACGATGGATGCGGAGATCGGCGAAGTCGTCGCCGGCCGCTCCAGGCTTTGCCACGGGAGGTTATCCAGTGAGCATCACCGAACCGTCGGTTCGTCCCCAGTCCACAGACACCCGGTCCGCCGAGAGCCCGCCGGCGAACGGTGTCGTCACCGATGTCGCGCGTCGCTACCTCGACGTCCGCGCCCTGACCGACACGCTGTCCGAACGGCTTTCGCCCGAGGACCAGACACCGCAGTCGATGACCGAGGCGAGCCCGGCGAAATGGCACCGGGCGCACGTCACCTGGTTCTTCGAGGAGTTCATCCTGCGGCGTGACCCCGCGTACAAGGTCTACGACGACACGTTCCGGTACCTGTTCAACAGCTACTACGAGGCTGTGGGAGAACGGCATCCACGACCTGATCGCGGTCTCGTCACGCGGCCGGGTGTCCGCGATGTGACCCGCTACCGCGAGCATGTCGACGCCGCGATGGTGGATCTCCTCGAGCGCGGCGACCTCGACGAGGCCGCACTCGAACTCGTCGAACTCGGCTTCAATCACGAACAGCAGCACCAAGAGCTGCTGCTCATGGACATCAAGCATCTCTTCTCCACCAATACGTTCGGGCCGGTGTACATCGATCGCGAACCCGACGAACCGGGCATCGCGAAAGCGTTGGGCTGGCGGCAGTTCGAGGGCGGCGTCAACGAGATCGGCGCGTTGGGCAGCGGATTCTCCTACGACAACGAGGGCCCCCGGCACCGGGTGTATCTCGAGGACTTCGAGATAGCCGACCGCGCGGTCACCAACGCCGACTGGCTGGAGTTCATGGCCGACGACGGTTACCGGCGCGCCGAATTCTGGTTGTCCGACGGGTGGGCGACCATCCGCCAGACCGGATGGGACGCACCGGGATACTGGCGCGACGAGACCGGTGCGCGCTCCACCGACCCGTCGGACTGGACGACGTACACCCTGTCCGGCCGGCGGCAGATCGTGCCCGACGAGCCCGTCCTGCACGTCTCGTTCTACGAGGCCGACGCCTACGCCCGCTGGGCGGGGGCCCGGTTGCCCACCGAATTCGAGTGGGAGATCGCTGCCGGCTCACTGGGTACCGAGCGCGGGACACTCCTCGATCCGGACCGATGTCATCCCGGCCGCGTCGGTGCGGCGATGATCGGGGATGTGTGGGAGTGGACGGCCAGTGCGTACCTGCCCTATCCCGGCTTCGTGCCCGCCAACGGCGCGGTGGGTGAATACAACGGCAAGTTCATGTCCGACCAGCATGTGCTGCGTGGGGCGAGCGCGGTGACGCCTGTGGGTCACGAACGACTGACGTACCGGAACTTCTTCCCGGCGCCGTCGCGCTGGGTCTTCTCAGGACTCCGGCTGGCCCGATGAGCCTCGACAGCGACGCACCGGTGGCGGCGACCACCGGGGACACGGCCATCGGGGGCCTTGCCGCAGACGCACTCTCGGGATTGTGGCAGCAACCACCGGTCCTCCCGACGAAGTGGTTGTACGACGAGCGCGGCAGCAAGCTCTTCGACGAGATCACCCGTCTGCCCGAGTACTACCCCACCCGCCGCGAGACCGCGATCCTGCGCGCGCGGTCGGCCGAGATCGCCTCGACGACCCGTGCCGACGTCATCGTCGAACTGGGCTCGGGCACATCGACCAAGACGCGTCTGCTGCTCGACGCCTTCGTGGACGCGGCCGCCGACGGTGAGCGGCCGACCTACGTCCCCGTCGACATCAGCACCGAGATGCTCACGACGACAGCCGAAGTGCTCGCCGTCGACTATCCCGGGATCGACGTCGTCCCCGTGGTCGCCGACTTCACCGAGCCCGACCTGGATCTCCCGCCCGCCGACGGCCCGCGCCTCGCGGTGTTCCTCGGTGGCACGATCGGCAACTTCGATCCTGCTGCGCGCGCGGAGTTCTATCGTTCGATGGTCGGCTCGTTGTCCCCGGGTGACTACTTCCTCCTCGGTACCGACCTCGTCAAGGACACCGGACGGCTCGTCGCCGCCTACGACGACAGTGCCGGTGTGACCGCCGATTTCAACCGGAACATGATCGAGGTGCTCCGTGCCGGCCTCGACGCTCGCGGGCTCTACGCCGACGACTTCGAACACATCGCCCGCTGGAATCCGGGCGAGCACCGCGTCGAGATGTGGCTTCGCGCCCGGCGGGACGTCGACGCGTACTTCGGTGTGCTGGGCCGATCGTGGCGGGTGCCCGCGGGAACCGAGATCCACACCGAGATCAGCACCAAGTTCCAGCCCGGGGCGCTCGCGGAAGAACTCGAGTCGGCCGGACTGTCCGTCGTGTCGGCGTGGACGGATCCCGCAGGCGACTTCCAGCTCACCCTGACCCGACGCTGAGCAGTTCGCGCACCCGCGGGATGACCTGCGTTCCATAGAGTTCGACACTGCGCATGAGCTCGGGGTGGCCGAGTGTCCCGTGCGAATACTTCAGGTCGAATCGGCTCAGTCCCAGCGCTTGGACGGTCGACGCGATCTTGCGGGCAACGGTGTCGGGCGACCCGACGTAGAGCGAGCCGCCGGGTCCCGTCGACCGTTCGAACTCGATGCGGGTCGGCGGCGGCCAACCGCGTTCGCGACCGATGCGCCCGACGTACTCGCGGTAGTGCGGCCATAGGGCGTCGCGTGCCTGCGCGTCGGTGTCGGCGACATGTCCCGGTGAGTGCACGCCGACGGGCAATAGCGGCTTGTTCATCTCGCGCAGGGCGCGGTGATAGAGATCGACGTACGGCTTGAAGCGCAGCGGGTCGCCGCCGATGATGGCGAGCATGAGTGGCAGGCCGTACGACGCGGCACGTACCACCGACTCCGGGCTGCCGCCGACCGCGATCCACGTCGGCAGGGGAGGGTTCTCGAGTTCGGGGTAGACCGTCTGGGACTGCAGCGGACTGCGCGTGGAACCCGACCAGGAGACCGGTCGGCCGGTGCGCAGTTCGGCGAACAGGGCCAGCTTGTCGCTGAACAGTTCCTCGTAATCGGAGAGGTCGAAACCGAACAGCGGAAACGACTCGGTGAACGACCCGCGCCCGAGGATCACCTCGGCGCGACCCGACGACAACGCATCGACTGTCGAGAACCGCTGGAACACGCGGATCGGATCATCGGAACTCAGGACGGTGACGGCCGAACCGAGACGCATCCGGGTGGTGCGCGCCGCGATGGCGCCGAGTACGACCTCGGGTGCCGACACCGCGTAGTCGTCCCGGTGATGCTCACCGACACCGAGGAAGTCGACGCCGACCGTGTCGGCGAGGATGGCCTGCTCGAGCAGATCGCGCAGGGTCTGCGACCCCGAGCGCAATGTGCCGTCGGGTTCGGCGGTGATGTCCCCGAACGTGTCGAGACCGAGCTCGACCTTCTCGATACCTACCGGGTGAGATTCCATGTCGCCCTTCGCGAAGTTGTGATCGTGAGGGGCGAAATCGGAGGAATTGCGCCCGCAATGGTCTTTTCACACGATTTCACGAACATCTTTCCAGTTCGTCACGGTGTCGAGGTCGGTGCTGTGTAATGCTTCATAACGGTTCATGTGCTCGGCTCTGAACTCGCCGATTTCTTCTAGACAAGGGAGACACTCCGATGTGGGATTCATTCTGGGACTTCATCTGGTACACGATCGTCATCTTCGCGTTCGTGGCCTACCTGATCGTCCTGTGGCACATCATCAGCGACCTGTTCCGGGACAAGGCCGCGTCGGGCTGGCAGAAGGCGGCCTGGATTGTCTTCTTGATCTTCCTCCCGTACCTCACCGCCATCGTGTACCTGCTCGCCAAGGGCAAGGGGATGGCCGAGCGTCAGCGTGAGGCCTACAGCGAGGCCAAGCAGGCGTCCGACGAGTACATCCGGTCCGTCGCAGGCACCTCGCCGACCCAGCAGATCGCCGACGCGAAGAACCTGCTCGACTCGGGCGCGATCACACCCCAGGAGTTCGAGCACTTGAAGAGCAAGGCCCTCAGCGGAACCGCCTGACGGTCCCTCGACACAGACAACGCTCCCCGATGGCGCCGGTCGCCGTCGGGGAGCGTTGTCTATTCTCCGGTTCGGGACCGGCGTCGCGTCAGTCCGCCGACCCGGCGCCCACACGCCACAGCGGATTGACCGGACCGTGGCCGGCGCCCAGTGGATACGCAGCGGCCAGGCAGCGGGTCACCCAGTCCTTGCCGAAGCCGACCGCCGCGGGAACGTCGTGCCCGTGGGCCAGCGCGCATGCGATCGCGGCGGCGAGGGTGTCGCCGGCGCCGTGGTCATGCGGGGTGTCGATGCGTTCGTGGCTGAGCTCGATGAACTGGTCGCCGTCGTAGAGCAGATCGGGGGAGTGGTCCGAGCTTCGCAGGTGCCCGCCTTTCACCAGCGCCCAGCGCGGCCCGAGATCGAGCAGCGCCCTGGCCGCGTCGCGTTGCGACGCGGTATCGGTGACCTCGATCCCGGTGATCAGGCGAACCTCGTCCAGGTTCGGGGTCACCACCGTCGCGAGGGGAAACAGGCTGTGCCGCAGGGTGTCGAGTGCCGAGTCGGCGAGCAGCTGGTTGCCGTGCATCGACGCGCACACCGGATCGACCACCAGCGGAACGGATGTGTCCCGGCCGATACCGCTCGTGCGGCACTGCTCGACGATGGCCTCGATGATGGGCGCCGACGCGAGCATCCCGGTCTTCGCCGCGGCCACACCGATGTCACCGGACACGGAGTCGATCTGCGCCGCCACGGTCTGCGGTGAGATCTCCTCGAACCCGCTCACGCCCACCGAGTTCTGGACCGTCACCGCGGTCACCGCGACACACCCGTGCACCCCGAGCAGGGCGAAGGTGCGCATGTCTGCCTGTATTCCCGCGCCCCCGCCGGAGTCCGAACCAGCGATGGTCAGGACCCGTACCGGGGCCGTTCCGGGCGGTGACAGCGGGAGTCCCGTGTAGGCCTGTTCGTCGACCGTGCGCTGATTCGCGTCGACTGTGCGTCGTCGCGCGTCGTCTGTGCGCATCAGGCGCCGCCGGTCGTCTGGAGCGGGAGGTACACGCGGTTACCGGCCTCGGCGAACTCGGCCGACTTCGCGGCCATGCCCTCGGCGATAGTCCGGTCGATGTCGTCCGCGGTGACGAGACCGTGCTCCTCGGCGTAGGCGCGGACGTCCGCCGAGATCCGCATCGAGCAGAACTTGGGTCCGCACATCGAGCAGAAGTGGGCGGTCTTCGCGGGCTCGGCGGGTAGCGTCTCGTCGTGGTATGCGCGCGCGGTGTCGGGGTCGAGGGCGAGATTGAACTGGTCGGTCCAGCGGAACTCGAAGCGCGCCTTGCTCAGTGCGTCGTCGCGTTCCTGTGCCCGCGGGTGGCCTTTGGCCAGGTCGGCCGAGTGCGCCGCGATCTTGTACGTGATCACGCCGACCTTGACGTCGTCGCGGTCCGGAAGTCCTAGATGCTCTTTCGGAGTCACGTAGCACAGCATCGCGGTGCCGGCCTGAGCGATCATCGCCGCGCCGATGGCCGAGGTGATGTGGTCGTAGGCCGGCGCGATGTCGGTGGCGAGCGGACCCAGGGTGTAGAAGGGGGCCTCCTCGCACAGCTCCTCCTCCAGGCGCACGTTCTCGGCGATCTTGTGCATCGGGACGTGCCCGGGGCCTTCGATCATGACCTGCACACCATGCGATTTGGCGATCGCGGTCAGCTCGCCGAGAGTGCGGAGTTCGGCGAACTGGGCCTCGTCGTTCGCGTCGGCGATCGATCCGGGGCGCAAGCCGTCGCCGAGGGAGAACGTGATGTCGTAGCGGCGGAAGATCTCGCACAACTCGTCGAAGTGCGTGTACAGGAACGACTCCCGGTGGTGCGCGAGACACCAGGCCGCCATGATCGAACCGCCGCGCGAGACGATGCCCGTCACCCGCTTCGCGGTCAGCGGAACGTAGCGCAGCAGGACACCGGCATGGACGGTCATATAATCGACGCCCTGCTCCGCCTGCTCGATGACTGTGTCGCGATACAGTTCCCAGGTCAGCGAGGCGGGATCGCCGTTGACCTTCTCCAGCGCCTGGTAGATCGGAACCGTCCCCACGGGGACCGGCGAGTTACGCATGATCCACTCGCGGGTGGTGTGGATGTCGGCGCCGGTCGAGAGATCCATGATCGTGTCGGCGCCCCAGCGGGTGGCCCACACCATCTTCTCGACCTCGTCGGAGATCGAGCTGCGCACCGCCGAATTACCGATGTTCGCATTGACTTTCACCGCGAAGTTCTTGCCTATGATCATCGGTTCGGACTCGGGGTGGCGGTGGTTGGCCGGGATGACCGCGCGGCCGATGGCGACCTCCGACCGGACCCGTTCGGCGTCGACGCCCTCCCGGGCGGCGATGAACCGCATCTCGTCGGTGATGATGCCGGCACGCGCCCAGGCCAGCTGGGTGCTCGCGCCGTCGATCGGGTCGGGCCGATGCCAGCTGTCGCGGGTGGGGGTGAGGCCCTTCTCGACGTCGATGTGCGCCGCCGTATCGGTGTAGGGGCCGGAGGTGTCGTAGACGTCGAGGTGTTCGCCGTTGGTGAGCTGGATTCGACGCTGCGGCACACGCAGGTCGTCGACGGCGAGGTAGTGCTTGGCGCTGCCCTCGATCGGGCCGAGGGTCAGGAACCCGGAATCGGCGGGTGCGCTGCTGTTGCGGGTGGTGGATACACGTGTGCCCATGGCTGGTCTCCCTACGCCGGCATTACCCGGACAGGTTCGAGCGGTCGGCGACCGCCCGTCGCCATCTCAGCCCTCGGTCATCGTGAGAGCCCCCGCGGTGTGTAGTTGTCGTGCGTCCGCCACCCTACATCGCATCGTCCGGTCGGGTCGTGCGGGTGGGGAAGACCGTATCGATTTGCGACGATCACACGATCGGGGTCGGCAGTTACGGTTCCGTAAGGTACCGTGTGACCCGGATCACAGGGGTGGCGCTGTCGCGTGTGGCAGGTACGCGCCGGTGATCCGATGTCCGCGATCACGAGGTGAGGAGGGTCGGGTGCTACGCAAGCATCGTCAGCGACCACCACAGTCGGCAAAGTCCATCCTGCAACAGATCTCGCAGGTGGTACACAATCCCGACCGCGACCGATTCGAACTCTGGGTCGCCGGCGACCTGGTCGGCGTGCTCGGTTATTCGACCGAGTCGGCGGACGGTCAGACCACCATCACCGTGCTGCACACCGTGCTCTACGACGAATACAGCGGACACGGACTCGCCACGCGACTCACCCGTAGCGCCGTGCAATACACCCGCGAACAGGGTGCCCGCCTCCGGCCGGTGTGCACGTTCACCAAGCGCTACCTCGACAGCCATCCCGGGATCGTGCCGCTCGCGCCGGTGTGATCCGAAGGTAAGCCTCGGCGGCTCCAGAACATTCCTCGCCGGACCCTTCGAGGCTCGTCGCTATCGCTCCTCGCACCTCAGGGAGCAGGGGTTATGCGCTTCTTTCGGATTAGAGGGAGCGGTGGTCGCGCTCGCGCCGGTGTGAGGAACGGGCTCCGACTCGGCTCAGCCCGCCGACGGCTCCGACAGCAATGTCTCGCGGAGCACCTTTTTGTCGATCTTGCCTACTGCGGTGACCGGCAGTGTCTGCACGACGCGGACCACGTCGGGCAGTTTGAAGGACGCGAGACCGCGTTCGGCGAGGAACGTACGGATCGTCGCCAGCTCGAGCGGTCGGGCCGGGGGGTGTTCGTGCGAGAGCACGACTGCCGCACAGATCTTCTCACCGAGCGCATCGTCGGGCAGCCCGACCACCGCGACCTGCCGGACCGAATCGTGGGCGAGGAGGTTCTCCTCGACGTCGTCGGCGGCGACGTTCTCCCCGGCGCGCACGATGGTGTCCTTGATGCGGCCGGTCACGGCCAGGTGCCCCGACGGCAGCCGGGTGACCTTGTCCCCGGACCGGTAAAACCCGTCCGGTGTGAAGGACTTCTCGTTGTGGGCAGCGGCGCGGTAGTAACCGCGGATCGTGTACGGGCCGCGTACCAGCAATTCACCTTCTGTGCCGTCGGGGACGTCGGCGCCGTCCTCGTCGACCACCCGCACCTCGTCGAGCTCCGACATCGGCGCCCCCTGCACCTGCTGGACCAGGTCGCGTGGGTCGTCGGTCCGGGTGTAGCAGATCAGCCCCTCGGCCATGCCGAAGACCTGCTGGACGACGGGGCCGAGGGCCGCGTCGAGGGCGACGGCGTCGGACTGGGCCAGTTTGGCGCCGCCCACCTGCAGCAGGCGCAGGGAGCTGATGTCCGCCGGCTCCCACTCGGTCGCCGCGCACCAGAGTTGCGCGAGCGCGGGGACGAGCGCGGTCACCGTGACGCGGTGCCGCTCGATGAGGTCGAAAGTGTTGTCCGGGCTGGGGTTGTCGGCGAAGACGACGTGGCCGCCCGCACCGAAGACGCCCAGTATTCCCGGGCAGCACAGCGGAAAGTTGTGCGCGGCCGGCAGGGCGACGAGGTAGGTGTCGTCGGCGGTGAGGCCGGCGACGTCCGCGGACAGCCGGGCGTTGAGGTCGTAGTCGTCGTGCGTGCGCGCGATGAGTTTCGGCAGTCCGGTGGTGCCCCCCGACACGAGGAACAGGGCGGGTAGCCCGGCGTCGGGGGCAGCCGGGAGCTCGACCGAGGCGGGATCGGCGTCGGGGAGCGGTGTGAATCGACCCGGTTCGCCGGAGATGAAGACCTGCGCGACGTCGGGCACCCGTGACTGCAGCTCGGTCGCGAGCTCGCGGTAGTCGAACCCCCGGCGGCCGTCCTCACCGATGTAGGCGACCGCGCCGGCACCGGCTGCGAGATGGGCGATCTCGGTGATCCGGTGCGCGGGCAGCGTCATCACCGGAACGACACCCGCGCGTAGGAGGCCGTACAGGGTGACCGCGAAGTCGAGGGAGTTGTTCAGCTGCAACACGACCCGTTGCGTCGGCCGCAGTCCGGCCGCGACGAAACCGGCGGCACGACGGAGGGTGGCGTCGCGGAACTCGGTATAGGTGAGCGTGCGCGGCCCGTCGGTGGAGGCGTCGGTCAGCGCAGGGGAGTCGGGAGTTCGCTCGGCGGCCAGATCGAGGCCGGCGAACAACGGGCGGTCGAGGAAGACGCCGGCGTCGCGGTACTTCTGTGCCTGTGCGTCGGTGTGGGGAGCGAAACCGTCGAGCAGATCGGTCGCGGCGTCGAGATGCGTCGGCATGAGTTCATTGAAACACAGGCAGGATAGGGTAACCTTACCGGTCGATGCAGGGCGGGAGGCCGGTTGTCGACCCGCGGGGGATTGTTTGATTAGGCTGCCCTAAGATTCCCTATGATCATCGGTGCTCGAGTGCATCACGACCGGAGGAACGAAGGACATGTCGCTGACAACCGAATCGCACGCCGCGCAGTTCGTCGACCTGCTCGCGCCGGCCTCGCCGCTGAGCGAGTTCGATGCCGCGCGGATCACGGCGGCCTGGGCCCGCTCCGGCGAATTCGGCGACCATGTCGTCTACGAGCGTGACCGGCGCTGGACCTTCGCAGCCGGTGTCCGCGCCCGCGTGGTGATCACACGCAGCGAGGTCATCGTCGACGATCAGGGCGACCGCACGACGACGCCCTGGCACGGCGACCCCGCCGACGCGCTCGCCGCCGCGACCGCGTCGCTGTCGATTCCCGACTGGCGCGTCTACGGCTGGGTCGGTTTCGACTTCTGCGCGCCCTATCACGGCATCCTCGAGCGCGTTCCCGAGGACACGGTGCTGGCGCACCTCATCGTTCCCGAGTTCGAGGCGACCGTCGATGCTGACGGGGTCGACACCGCGTCGCTCGACCCCGAGCGTGCCGGTCGTCTCCTCGAGATCGCTTCGCGAGCAACCGTTTCCGTCGAGTCGCGGCCGGTGGATGTGCAGTCCGACCCGGACGACTACCGCGGCCGTGTGGCCACGGCTGTCGCCGAGATCGAAGCCGGCCGGTACCAGAAGGTGATCCTCTCGCGTGCCGTCGACATCCCGTTCGAGGTCGACATCCCCGCCACCTACGCCCGCGGCCGCGCCGACAACAACCCCGCCCGGAGCTACCTGCTCTCGCTCGGTGACCTGCAGGCGGCCGGGTTCAGTCCCGAACTCGTGGTCGCGGTGCACGACGACCGGACCGTGGTCACCGAACCACTGGCCGGCACAAGGGCTTTCGGAATCTCGGAAGAGCAGGACGCGGCGGCCCGCGCCGACCTGCTCTCGGATGCCAAGGAGATCGCCGAGCACGCCATGTCGGTACGTGCGTGCTTCGACGAGATCTCCTCGATCGCCACTGCGGACACCACGGCCGTGAGCGAGTTCATGGAGGTTCGTGAGCGCGGGAGCGTCCAGCATCTGGCCTCGACCGTGCGCGGGACCCTCGCCGATCACGAAACGCCGTGGCGTGCACTCGAGGTGGTGTTCCCGTCGATCACCGCGTCGGGCATCCCCAAGACCCCGGCCGTGGAGGCGATCGACCGTCTCGAGCCCCGACGCCGCGGCCTGTACTCCGGCGCGATCCTCACCGCCTCGTCGACGGGCGAGCTCGAGGCGACCCTTGCCCTGCGCACCATCTTCTCGTCCGGGCAAGGCGCATGGCTGCGTGCCGGTGCCGGGATCGTCGCCCAGTCCACGCCGGAGCGCGAATTCACCGAGACCTGCGAGAAGCTGGCCAGCGTCGCCCCGTACGTGGTCCCGCGCTGACCGACCGATACTTTCGACCAAACATCACCACCCCAGGAGCCACCACATGTCCGACCACATCACCGAAGCCCTGCGCGGCATCCTCGAAGAGGACCTCGACCTCGCGCTCGGCGACATCAGCCGCGACTCGAAGCTGATCGACGACCTCGGGCTGGACTCGGTGGCGTTCGCCATCGGCGTGGTGGCGATCGAAGAGCGTCTCGGCGTGAAGCTGTCGGAACGGGAGCTCTTCGAGTCCAAGACCGTCGGCGACCTCGAGGACCTCATCCGGTCGAAGGCCGGCACCCCGGCCTGAGAGGACCCGGACCCGACATGACTGTGGAGACCCCAGTGCAGACGTACGCCGAACTGCTCGACGCCGCGTTCGACGAGCAGGTGACGGCCTGGACGGCGCAGGCCGAGCGGGATCACCGATTCCCGCGGCCCCTGCTCGAACACCTCGGTGCCGAGGGCGTCTTCGTCCGCAAGTGGGAGGACCGCAAGGTCACCGACCTCCACGACCATTTCGCCCTCGGCGCACATCTCGGCGCGCTGGGTTCCGCGGCCATCGGAGTGGGTGTGAGCCTGCACGATTCGGCCATCGCCATCCTCCGCCGCTTCGGCCGCAACGACTACCTCAGAGACCTGGCCCGGCGGGCCCTGACCGCCGAGACGGTGCTGTGTATCGGGGCCTCCGAGGAGCAGGGCGGGTCGGATCTGCAGAACTCCGAGACCCGGATCCTGCCGGAGAACGGCGGGTTCCGCGTCGTCGGGCACAAGAAGTTCGTGTCTCTCTCGCCGATCGCGGACCACGTGTTCGTGGTCTGCCGGGGCGTCGACGACGGTCCTGACGTGGGCGGCAACGTGGGGTTGGCCGCCGTCCCGATCGAGTCGGTGACGGTGGGGAAGCCGTATGCGAAACTCGGCGCCGGGCCCCTCGACACCGCGCCGGTGACCATCGACGCCTGGATTCCCGACGAGGCGCTGATCGCCCGGCCGGGGACGGGCCTGGCGATCATCAGCTGGGGACTGGCGCACGAGCGGTACTCGGTGGCCGCCCAGATCGCCGCCGCGTGCGACGTGATGATCGGCGTGACACTCGCCCGGATGGTGGAGCGCACCCAATTCGGCAAGAAGCTCTACGACCATCAGGCGCTCCGGCTGCGCGTCGCCGATCTGCAGGCCAGGGTCGACGTCCTGCGCTACTTGCTGGCCGGAGTCGCCGCGGAGGGCAAGATCAACCTGCGCACCGCCGCGGCACTGAAGGCCACCGCCGCCAACCTCGGGGAAGAGGTCGCGTCGGAGTGCCTGCACATCTTCGGCGGGATCGGTTACCTCGAGGCCGGATTCCCGATCGGTCGCTGGTGGCGGGACATGAAACTGGCCCGCGTCGGCGGCGGCACCGACGAGGTGCTGTGGGAACTGGTCGCGGCGGCGATGAAACCCGACACCGAGCGGTACCAGGCCATGTTCGTCGACTCCGAACTCCACGGCACCGGTTCACCGGTGTCCTGAAGCGCTCGAGCCATCGTCCCTCTCACCCAGGCGGTCATCCCATGAACAGCCCAGCCAGCCAGGCGCCGGCCGACGCGCGTGTCACCGAACTCGCGCCGCCCGACCACACCTACCTGCACATGGACAAAAACAGTGCGCCCATGCACTGGTCGATGATCCTGCAGCTCGAGAGCGACGGGGCGTTGCTCGGCCTCGACGAGGTGCGGACGCGTGTCCGGGAGCGGGCCGGGCTGTTCGAGATCTTCCGGCTGGGCATCCGCAACGGCCGCTGGCGCAAGCCCGAGGTGGTGCTCGCCGACGACAGCTGGGATGCCGGCGAACACGTGACCGAGTTCGGGTTCACCGACCGCGCCCATCTTCAGCGCCGGGTGACGAAACTGCTCGAGTCGCCGCTGCCGCGTCCGCGCCCGTTCTGGGACATCACCCTGTTCACGCCGTCGGCGGGTGCCGAAGGCGTCGGACAGTGGGTCCTGCTCCGGGTGCACCACAGCATCTCCGACGGCATCGCGGGGGCGGCCTTCGCCGCTCTCCTCGCCGACGGGGAGCCCGACGATCTCGCGGAGTTCGAGCGATTCGCCACCAGTCCCCGCTTCCGGATCAGCGGCATCGATCCCGAGGAACTCAAAGAGGCGAAGGCCGCCTATGGCGACCAGCACGCGGCGGGCGGTGGCAAGAAACGAGCCTGGCCCGCGCTGACGAAGTCGGGCGAGCGCGAGTACGCCCTGTTCTCCGCGTCGACCCGGACGCTGCGCAAGGCGGCCAAGGGCAATGGCGCGACCGTTCACGAGTTCCTCCTCGCGGCCATCGGCCGGGCGATCAGCCTCAACCCGCCCGCGTCCCCACAGGCCGACGTCGTCCGCGTGACACTGCCGGTGACCCTCGACGACGAGTTCCGGCACACCGGCAACGCGGTGTCCGTGGCGCTCCTCAACCTGCTCGGCAACGAGCCCGATCTGTCACGTCAGATCGGCCGTGCGCAAAGCGAACTCGAGACGATCGCAACGCGCAAGCCGGAGCTGTACCTGGCCGCCGCCGACGATCTGCCGCGCGCCCCGCTGTGGGGTCTGCAGCGCGCGATCGTGAACGCGTCGATGTCCCACATGCACCCCGACATCCACATCGGCATCAACCCCGGCTTCTCGCGGGTCCGGTCGGTGCTGGGGCGTTCGATCGTCACCCTGACACCCTTGTCGCCGCTCGCGGGCTACTCGCTGTCGGTGACGACCCTGATCCTCGGACACACCACCACGTTCGGCGTCGTCACCGACGCGCAGGCGCTACCCGGATACGCCGAACGATTTGTGTCCGCGCTCGACGAAGTACTTCAGGAGGCCCTCCCGTCGACCTGACGGGGGTGCGAGCTTAGGCTTGCCTTGTAATCCGGGGTCCGAGGGCTGCAATATACAGGTGGCCGTCGGATCGGCGGGGGCGAAGACATACACGGAGAAAGAACAACATGAGCAACGACGTCAACTACCAGGACCCGGCCGGGGCCGATTACTACTCGGGGGTCGATCACCGCGAGTCGGACACCGGTTCGTCTCGCCGATCGGGCGGGGTCAGCGTCCCGACCGTCCTGGCGTCGGCAGGCATCGCTGCCATCATCTCCGCGATCGTCGTGACGATCGGCGTGGTGGGCATCGTGGTGAGCGAGCGCAACGACTCCGCCACCGCCGCACAGCCGACCGTCGTCAACCTCGGTGCCGCGCAGACCGCGCTGCCCCAGCAGGGCATTGCCGGCCAGCAGCCCGTCCCGGGTCAGCCCGCATCCGCCGGCGCACCGGCCGGAGCGCCGGCAGCGGCCCCGACGGAAAACGTGCCCGAAGGCGGCGGAGCGATCGGTGGACCGGTCGGTCCTCCCGGTGAAGGAGCCGCGCCGGCTCCGGGTGCGGCCCCCGCACCTGCTCCAGCGCCGGGCACCACGGCCGCCCCGCAGCAGAGCGTTGCCGCCGGCCCGACCGCGCTGACGCCCGGACAGCTCAACACCAAGGTCCGCATCGTCATGAACTCCGATGGCAGCCGCGCCGCACGCGCCGCCGAACTCGAGGGCGGTGAGCGCGCGCTCCGTCAGATCGACCTCGTCGCCCGCGCGATCACGACCTACGGCAACGTCGGGCTCAGCTACCAGATGGTCGGGCCCGTCCAGGTCAGCGGCAACACGCTGACCGCTCCGCTGCAGATCAGCGTGGTCGGCCGCGGTAGCCAGAATCGCTCGATGACGTTCGTGTGGAGCGGCAACAAGTGGAAGCTCTCCAACCGAAGCGTCTGCACCATCGCGGGATTCGTCCTGCTGCCCTGCTCGCTCTGACCGCGCGGGGTGACACGGTCCGGTCCGCCGGACGACACCGACAACCCATTGGGGGATCTTCACGTGATTTCACGACCACGCCTGGGTGCACTCGCCGCGAGTGCACTCCTGTTCGCGGGCCTGCTGGCCGGTTGCTCGAGCTCGGATGACGAATCCGCCGGTGGCACCGTCCAACTCAACCTTCCGGACGGCCGGTCGGTGACGATCCCCGACACCCCGGAGCGGATCGTGACCCTGGGAGACCAATGGACCGACGTCGTTCTGTCCTTCGGTGAGACGCCGGTCGGGTACTACGACTACTCGAAGTCGGCGACCGGCGAGATGCAGCCGTGGTACGGCGAGAAGCTGGCCGACGCGACGTTCGTCGATCCCACCAAGGGCGACGACGCGACGACCATCGCCAAGCTGAACCCGGACCTGATCTTCGCACCCGGCTTCGCCTCGGACAGTCCGGAGTTCCAGCAGATCTCGAAGCTGGCCCCGACGGTCAACGCCATCAGCGACCAGGAGATCGATCCCTGGCAGGACATGGTCACGGTGATGGGCACCGTGCTGCACGACCCGGAGAAGGCGAAGTCGATCATCGACGACACCAACGCGAAGATCGCGGCGGTGGCGCAGGAGTACCCGGATCTGAAGGGTAAGACCTACGCCTTCGCGTTCATGTACGGCAACGACCAGCTGTCGGTGCTCGGTGACGAGAACGACGGCGCCGGAGAGCTGTTCACCTCGCTCGGGATGAAGATGGCTCCCAAGCTGGTCGCCGAGTACCAGCGGACCGGCCAGCCGCGCTTCGGGCTGAGCACCGAGAACATCCCGATGCTCGACGCCGACGTGCTCGTCGTGGCCACGGCCACCCCCGAGCAGGCGGAGACCCTGAAGTCGCTGCCCGGGTACAAGAACCTGAAGGCGGTCAAGGACAACGCCGTCACGTTCATGACCCAGTCGCAGATCACGGGTCTCAACGCGCCGACGCCGAACTCGATCCCGTACGTCCTCGACCTGCTGAAGCCGTCGTTCGCCGCGGCATCCAACTGAGCTCGGTCTGGAACGAACTCGCCCTCCGCGGAATGCGGAGGGCGAGTTGGTTTTCGGGGGCACCGGACCCTAATCCTGGATATTTCACTGATGTTGCTGGTGTTCGGCGTGTGATACGCGAAAGTGCCTGTCTGCCTTGTGATTATTGATTCACCACAAACAAATAGTCACAAGAAGAAAGGCACCTCGCAGGTGAAGAATAACGTGTATCCCGAGTTGATGGTGGACCCTACGCGCACTGAGTCGGTGCTGACGACCTCGGGCGGGGTGTTGCTGACGAAAACCGTGCAGGTCTCGGGCCTGGGAGCCGAGCTGACCGCGGCGATGGCGCCGTGGCGGACCGCGGCGACGGTCCATGATCCGGCCAAGATCGTGCTGGATCTGGCGCTCACCTTGGCGACCGGTGGTGACTGTGTGGCCGATGTGGCCACAGTCCGGGCTCAGCCACAGTTGTACGGGCAGGTGGCCTCTGATCCGACGATTTCGCGGGTGATCAGCAGGCTGGCTACCGATGTCGAGGCGGTCAGTACCGCGATCAGCGCGGCTCGCGCCGCGGCGCGGGAGCGGGTGTGGGGCATTGCCCGCCCGTTGGAGGGCACTGCGGGCAGCATCGATGGCGGGCTGGTGATCGTTGATCTCGATGCCACGACCGTGACCGCCGGCTCGGCCAAAGAACAGGCCCAGAAAACGTATAAGCGGGTGTTCGGGCATTCCCCGATGTGTTCGTTCGTCGACCACGGCGCCTTCGGCACCGGGGAAACACTGAACCTGGACCTGCGGCGTGGAGGTGCCTCACCCAAAGGTGCGGACATGCACATCGCGGCCCTCGAGGCGGCGTTGGCCCAGCTGCCCGCCGCTGAACGCGCCCAGGTGCTCATACGTACCGATTCGGCCGGGTGTGCCAAAAAGTTCCTGGCCCACCTGGCCGAGCAACGCCTGCAGTACTCGGTCGGGTTCACCATCTCCGAACTGGTCAAAGACGCATTGGACGTGCTGCCTGAGGCCGCCTGGGTGACCGCGATCAACACCGACGACGCCGATCCACGAGCTGATGCCCAGGTCGCCGAGATCACCGACCACATGCCGCGCTCGGTCCGTGACACCGAAACCGCCTACGAGCCCTGGCCACCCGGGATGCGGCTGATCGCGCGCCGCGAATATCCCCACAACGGAGCCCAACACCTCATCACCGACATCGAGGGCCGCCGCTACACCGTGTTCGCCACCAACACCCGCGGCCGCGGCTGGACACTGCCGATCCTGGAACTGCGTCACCGTCAACGTGCCCGCGCCGAAGACCGTATCCGCTGCCTCAAAGACACCGGCATGGCCAACCTACCGTTCGACTCATTCGCCAAAAACCAACTGTGGCTCGATATCGTCGCCCTGGCCTCCGACCTCATTGCCTGGACTCAAACCCTCGGCTACCACCGCCACGACCCCATCCGCCGCTGGGAACCCAAACGCTTGCGCCACCGCCTGTTCACCGTCGGCGGCAAGATCATCACCCACGCCCGCACCACCACCCTGCGACTACCCACCGACTGGCCCTACAACCACCACATACGCCACGGCTGGCAACGCCTCACCGCCTAACCAGCCCCTCGGTCACCGCGCCCCGTCACCGCCGCCCACCCCACCTCAGAACCCGAACAACCAGCGAACCCAACGCTGGCGATCCACCCTGCCCACACACCAGCACCAACCATCAAAAGGCGACACCGACAACCGATCGGCGAAACCCTACCCACCCGTGAAAGATTCAGGCTAATGGGGGTGGATCGGCGTCCTGCAGGGGATGCTGGTTTGTGTGAGCCTTCCCGGCCGGTGACCACTCCGAGACCCTGAAACGGTGTCGGATTTCTACACGAAGACCGTGGCCCGGCCGGGTAAGGATCACCCGCTAGAACGCTTCTGGGATGTCGTGCCCCCTGAACCATGTGGGGTGAGCACTGATCCATTAGGCCGCGTCAAGGGTGATCACCCCAAGGTTCACACCGACGATCGATCGAGACGACCGAAGACGAGGTGAACGACCGACATGATCTGTGTGGGCAACGACTGGGCGTCGGATCATCACGACGTGTGCGTGATGGATGAACACGGCACCACCCTGGCCACCCGCCGACTACCCGAGAACGCGGCCGGCGTGACGGCGATGCATGACCTGCTCGCCCGGTTCGCCCACGACCCCTCTGAGGTGGTGGTGGGGATCGAAACCGATCACGGCATGTGGGTCGCCGCCCTGGTCGCCGCGGGCTATCAGGTGTATGCGATCAACCCGTTGTCGGTGTCGCGGTACCGCGACCGCCACCATGTCGGGGGCACCAAATCCGATAAGGCTGACGCGAAAACGCTGGCTGATCTGGTGCGGACCGACCGGCACAATCATCGATTGGTCGCCGCCGACACCGTCGAGGTCAAGGCGATCACGGTGATGGCCCGTACGCATCAGAATCTGGTGTGGGCGCGCTCAGCACAACAGAACGTGTTGCGCGCTCAACTGGGCGCCTACTATCCGGCCGCGGTCGATGCCTTCGGCGGCGACCTCGCCCACAAAGACTGCCTGGCGGTGTTGCGTCGCGCTCCCACCCCACGACAGGGAGCGGCACTGACGGTCGCGGCGATCCGATCAGCTCTGAAAAAGGGTGGCCGCCAACGCAATACCGATACCCGTGCCCGCGAGATCCAGCAGGCCCTGCGTGGGGGCGGTCATCTGAGCGCACCGGAGGCACTTACCGCAGCGTATGCGGCGACCGTGACCGTGACGGTGAACATGCTGACGACGCTCAACACCCAAATTGATCAACTGGAAACCAGTATGGCCCAGTCTTTTAGAGCGCATCCGGACGCCGAGATCTACCTGTCCATGCCCGGAGTCGGTGACATCACCGGCGCCCGGATGCTTGGCGAGTTCGGGGACGACCCCGAACGCTATGCCACCGCCAAGTCTCGCAGAAACTATGCCGGCACCTCACCACGGACCATCGCCTCAGGCAAAGGGCACGTCGTGCTGGCCCGCCATATCCGCAACACCCGCCTCAACGCCGCCGCCATGGCGATGGCGCAAAGCGCGCTGACCGGCAGTCCCGGCGCCCGCGTCTACTACGACAGCCTGCGAGATCAGAAGAAGTCCCACCCCCAAGCCTTGCGTGCGCTCGCCAACCGGCTCATCGGCATCCTCCACGGCTGCCTCAAACACCGCACCCTCTACAACGAACACACCGCCTGGAACCACCGCGCCAACCTCGCCGCTTGACACCTTGCACCCCTGGGATGTCTTCGTGGCTCGTCGCTATCGCTCCTCGCACCTCAGTATCTGCGGCCTCGCGGCCGTCGTGGACTACGAAAGAACACTCTCAGCATCCACATCTCTGCTCCCTGAGGTGCGAGCGAAGCGAGCCACGAAGGGCTTCGCAACGTGTCTCACCAGGCCCTTCGTGGCTCGTCGCTTGCGCTCCTCGCACCTCAGGGAGCAGGGGGTGCCCGTCGCCGTGGGCTCCTCAGGGAGCGGGGGCCCACCGCTGGTTGAGCAGGCGACGAGCGCAGCGAGGAGCCGTGTCGAAGCCACTTGGCAACAACGACAACGGCCCGAGCCGCACGTGGCGAATCGGGCCGTGAGCCGGCTAGCGGGTTACGGCGCGACGATGTCGTCGTCGTCCGACGCGCCGAAGCTGGTGAACGCGGTGTGCTTGGGCAGGCGGTAGGCCTCGCGGCCCAGCACGGTGTTCAGGATGCGTGCGTTGCGGACCGCGCCGATGTCGAGGTTCGGGGCCGAGACGCCGTGCGCGTGCTCCTCGGCATTGGCGACGAAGATCCGGTTGGTCAGGGCGTCGTCGGTCTCGATCTCGTGGTTGGCGCCGATGACCAGGCGCCCGCGCGAATCCCGGTGCAGCGCAGACTCGATCGGGGCCAGGAAGTCCGCCCTGCGGGCCTGGTAGCCGGTACTGGCGATGACCATGTCGGTGGTGTGGGCCAGCTCGGAGCCGGTGTCGAGGTGACGGCCGCGGACCCGGAGCTTGCCGTCGGCGAGGGTGTCGATGCCCTCGACCTCGACCGAGATCCGCAGCTGCACCGGGTTGAGCTTGTCCTGCAACTGGCGCCGGTACAGCAGGTCGTGCAGGCGCTCCAGGGTGTCGGTGGAAATGCCCTTGTGGAACTGCCAGTGCTGCGGGCGAACCCGATCCCGCGCGGCCTCGGGAAGGCTGTGGAAGTAGTCCATGTAGGCCGGCGTGGTCATCTCCAGCGAGAGCTTCGTGAAGTCCAGGGGCGCGAACCACGGTGTGCGCGTCCACCATCGGACCGCGGGGCCGCCGCGTAGGTTCGCCTCCAGCAGATCGATGACGATCTCGGCACCCGACTGGCCGGAGCCGATGACGGTGACGGTTTCGGCGGCGAGCGCCTTCTCCTGTTTGAACAGGTAGTCGGAGCTGTGGACCACCGCGGGCGAATCCGACGAGAGTGCCTGCGGGACGAGCGGTTCGGTGCCGATGCCGACCACCACGTGTCGTGCGATCACCGTCGAGGAGCTCGCGCCGGTGTGCATGGTCACCCGGAACGCGTCGGCCTCGGCGTCCCAGGCCACCTCGTCGACGGTGGTGCCCCACCGGAGCGAGTCGAGCCGGGACACGCACCAAAGCAGGTAGGCCTCGTACTCGATGCGGGTCGGGAAGAAGTCCTCGCGCACCAGGAACCGGTACATGCGATCGATGTCGGCCATGTAGTTCAGGAACGACAGCGGATGGGTCGGGTCGACGAGCGTCACCAGGTCCGACAGGAAGCTCACCTGGAGGGTGGCGTCGTCGAACATCAGGCCCGGATGCCACCGGAACTCGTCTCGCGAGTCGACGACCAGGAGGTTCACGTCGTCGAGCGTCGAGGCGAGCGCGGCGAGGCCCAGATTGAATGGGCCGCAACCGATCGCGAGTACGTCTACGTTCTCGACAGTGGTCTTCTCTTCTGGGGTCATTCGGACACTCTCACCATTTCTTCACTGTGGACTTCCGCGCCGGGTGCGGCGGTGCCTTCCGACTCCACCTCGAGCGCGACGCGCAACAGTTCGTCGAACAGCTCGTCGATGTCGCTCTCCGAGGTCTCCGGGTTGAGGAGGGTCAGCTTCAGGCAGGTCTGGGGCTCTTCCTCACCGGGCACCCGGACCTGGGTGCGGCCGATGAGTGCCTTGCCGTCGGCGATCAACCGACGCCGCAGTTCGCCGTTGACCGCGTCGAGATCGGTGCACCGATACCGGAACACGACGGTGGTCAGCGTGACCGGTGCGATGAGCTCGAGCTGCAGTTCGGTGGCGATTCGCTGTTCGGCGTACACCGCGAGGTCGTTGCACTTGTCGAGCATGTCACCCAGAGTGCGGCGTCCGTAGGCGAGCAGGGTCGCCGCGACCTTGAGGACGTCGGGTCGTCGCGTCGTCTGCAGCGTCTGACCCAGGAGGCCGCTGTACCCGGCCTCCACGTCGTCGTCGGGGTTGAGGTAGGCCACCGAACGGTTCAGGGACACGAAGCGATCGGCGTCGGACAGCAGCATGAGGCTCGCGGCCGCCGGCTGCCAACCGACCTTGTGCAGGTCGAGGGTGACCGAGTCGGCGCGTTCGACGCCGGTGAGCAGACCGGCGAGGCGGTCGGAGAACAGCGAGCCGAATCCGTAGGCGGCGTCGACGTGCATCCAGATCTCGTGCCGCTCGGCGATGTCGGCGATCTCCCCGAGCGGGTCGACGGTACCGAAGTCGGTGGTGCCCGCGGTGGCGACGATCGCCAGCGGGGTCGCCGCGCCGGCCTCGCGGATGGCCGTCTCCAGCGCCTCCGGGATCATCCGGTGATGCGAGTCGACCTCGACCGGGATGACCGCGGTCTCGCCCAGCCCCAGTGCCGCACAGGCGCGGTGAACCGAGAAGTGCGCCACGCGCGAGCAGAAGACGACCGGGCGGTGCAACGCGCCGACGCCGTCGTGCCGCACGTCGATGCCCCGCCGGGCAGCGGTGTGGTCGCGAGCGATCATGAGCGCCAGCAGATTCGAGATCGATCCACCGGGACTGAAGACACCGCCGGCATGTTCGCCGAACCCGGCCATACGAGCCAGCGACTGTACGGTCCAGGTCTCGAGCGCCAGTGTGGCCGGGCCGGAATCGTAGGTGTCGAGTGAGGCATTGGTGGCCGAGGCCAGGGCGTCGGCGGCGACCGCGACCGACAGCGGAGCGGGTTGCAGATGCGCCGCGGCCATCGGATGGGTGAGGTCCAGTCCGAACTCGGCCACCAGGCGGGCGAGTCGGGTCAGCGCCTCGGACTCGCCGATCCCGTTCTCCGGAACTCCGTGCGGGCCGAGTAGTGCCGTCACCCCGCCGAGCACCGCGACGGGGTCACCGCTCGGCAGCGGGGCGCCGTGATGGTCGTCGCCGACCGCGGCCGCGACCTCGGCCAAGCCGCGCCCGACGTCGGCCCAGCCATCGCCGGGACGGGCGAATCGCGAGGCACCCCATACGGACTGGCGGTCTTCGGACACTGAGTTCCCCCCTGTTGACTCTGGTGCGCGGTGGCGCGGTGGCAGGCCGGTCATCCGGCGCTGCCCTTCTGTGGTGCGCTCTCGGCGAGGGTTTCGACGAGTGCGGAGACGTTCTGGTGCAACGACGTCGGAATCAGATCGACGAGTGCGGTGAGTACTGCGGTGGCGCGGTCGGCCACCGTGTCGGGGACGATCCCCGGTTGGTGGTCGACCTCGACGTGGGTGCTCTCGTCGTCGGCCTCGAAGGCGATCGAGAGCGGGTAGTTGGCGATCCCGTTGAACACCGACCGGCAGGTGACCGGGGCGTCGGCGGGTTGCGGGATCCCGCGCAGCGGTGCGGGCCGGACCGACGCCATGATCTCGATGACGGGAAAACGGCCGCCTTGCTGTCGCAACGCGGTGAGGATCGGCCCGAAGTCGGTGCCGGAGTGTTCCATCGATCGGTAGATGACTGCGCCCGCGTCCCGGAGAGCCTGCTCGACGGTGGCGTCGGGGTCGATGCGGAACCGCATCGGGATGATGTTGCCGCAGTATCCGACGTTCTGGGGTGACTGCGTCCGACGACGGTTGTCGGCCGGCACCACCAGGACGTGATCGGCGGCGCCGGTCAGGGCATACGCGGCCAGCGAACACACGCCGATCAGCAACGCGTTCGGGGTGGCCCCGACGGTCTGGGCGACCCGGCCGAAAGCGGCCAGCGAGTCGGCCGCAACCGGGGCGGCGACCTTGATGCCGTCGCGGTCGTCCATCGGCGAGAGCCAACTGTCGGCGGCACTCTCGGTGGGCAACTCGCCGCTGAGCGGATAGCGGACGTCCTCGGCGGCCCAGGTCGTGAGGGCGTGGCGCACCGCGTCGTCGGCGGCCGCCGCGACGGCCGCGGAATCGGGTGTGACCGGGCGGGAGTCGGCGGTGACGTCCCCGGGCCACGAACCCGAGACCAGGGTGCCCAGCAGCAGCGGCCATGAGGTGTCGTCGACGGCGAGATGGTGGACGACGAGGATCATCGTGACGTCGCCGTCCGAACCCGAGACCCGAAGCCGGAGCGGCACATCCGACGTCAGATCGAATGGCGTGCGGGTCAGCGAGGTCGCGATCGCGTCGGCATCGTCGACGGGTCCGGTTGCCTCCGCGTCCGGCAGGCCCCAGGTCCACACCGTGCCCGATGCGTCCCACGATCCCGCGTGCGACACGACGCGGCGACGCGGCGTGCCCGCGTTGTCGACCTCGACCACCGATCTCAGGACCCCGAAGCGCTCGACGAGTAGTTCGGCGGAGTCGACGACCGATCGGAGCGTTCGCGTCCCGCCGAACTGCAGGACGAGTCCGATGTTGTGCGACACCGATTCCGGATCCAGGTCGTAGATCCGCCACATCCGCCGTTCGGCGGTGCCGAACTCGCCGAACGGCACGGAGGTCCTTGGTTCGTCAGCTGCGGCCGTGCGGGCGGGTTCGCCGGTCTGCGCGATTCGACGACGCAAGAGCGTCAGTCGCGCTTCGGTCAACGCGGGCATGGCTCCCTCTCGGTCGATGTGGCGGTGGACGGCGTCGACGCTGCTGCGGTCGTGCCACGCAACACATCCCAATCGCGGACGACCTCGATCAGCTCGCCCGCCGCCCACCGCGGCGCCTGGTCCTGGAAGTGATCGGAACGGGGATCACCGCTCACGCCCAGCGGGACGATCCAGCGGCTCGCCCCGCGGTCGGCGAGGTCCCACACGTAGCGTGCGGCGGCACCCGTGATGCACAGGTGGGTGCCGACCGCCGCGGCGTTGGCGAAGACGCACTCGGCGTCCCCCGCCAGGGGCAGGGGAGTCGGACGAAGGTTGGCGAACAGATCCGGGTGCTGCGGCGACGCGCCGACCAGGTCGAATCCGTGGATCGGTGCCAGGCGATGGACGCTGCCCCACGTGGGCGTCGAACCGAAGGTCCCGATCCGGGCCACCACGGCATCGAGGGCGGCGACCGCCACGGCCTCGATGTCGATGCCGATCCCCGCCGTGTTGGCGGCGACGGAGGTCAGCGCGGTCGCGAGACGGGGCTCGGGCACGAACCACGGCTGGAACACCGCCGGGAACCCGTGCGGCCCGCGCAGCGGCGCGAGCACGTCGGTACTCGCGACCCCGAGGACCAATTGGGTACGGAACTCGGCATAGAGGTAAGCGTCGGTGCTGTCGGCGGTCATCGACCGGTCCCACGCCACCAGGCGCTCCCGGATGCCTTCGGCCTGGGCGTCGGCGCCGCGTACACGTGACAGCAACTCCTGGACGACGGTCGCCTGCTCGAGCCGGACATCGGTGTGGATGTCGGCGCAATCCGCCGGAGTCACCGAACCGAGACCGTCGAGTCGCGCGGTGATCCGGTCGGCGCGGAACGGTTCGACGCACTCACTCGTGAGCGGTTGCAACGCAGGCACATCGGACATCCGCTGGTTGGCGGTGACGGTGATGTTGCTGCGGAGGGTCGCGTCGAAGCCGGGGTCACCGAGCGAACCCGCCTCGTATCCGCGCCACTGGTAGCGCTCGTCCCAGCCCGGGACCGGCAACCAGTAGTTCTCGGGCGCGCGGACCGGCACCCGGCCGGCCACGTGGGTGGCGACGGTGCCGTCGGCGTGGGCGATGACCGCGCGGTTGACCGGCTCGACCCACTTCGTCAGGGCTGCTTCGACATCGGCGACGGTGCGCACGAAGAGCAGGTCGATCGGCGCGTCGAAGGTGACCTCTTCGGTGAGCAGCGGGGACCGGATGCTCATCGCGAACGACTCGTCGGGGCCGCCGAAGACGACGGCACCGTTCGGGGTGGTGACGAGCTGCACGGCAACGGGTTCGGCATCCCGGACGAGGATCGTCTCGGTGCTCACCCCGGCCGGCACCCGCCCGCCGCCCGGTACCTCGACCAGGAGCGTGCCGGCCTCGTCGCGCGTCAATCGCTCGAGGTACAGATCCTGATAGTCACCCATGGCATTCGTGATGCCCCAGGCGATGTCGTCGCCCTGACAGAAGTGCGGGACTCCCGGGACGCCGGCAAAGGCGAACCCGGCCATGTCGAATGCTTCGTGCGGACCTGTCGAGGCGAGGTGGAACTGCTGATAGATGCCCGGCAGTTCGAGGAATCGATGCGGGTCGCCGGCGACGATGGGCGCACCGGTCGAACTCCGCTCGGCGGACACACCCCAGGCGTTGCTGCCCGACATCGGATCGCCGAGGTCCACCGCCGGGGCGGGTTGCTCGGGCGACGCCGGGCGGGTGATTGCGAGGATCTCCCCCAGGAACGCCTCATCGGGCATCGCAGGCACCGTGGGGTCGGTCTCCCGCGTCTCGAAGTCCCAGAACCGCAGCGCATCCTGACCGAGCGTGCGGCAGGCATGCAGGCGGAAGAGTTTCGTGGTGAACCGCCCGAAGAGCACGTGATGCATGATGAACACCGAGATCGGCGTCCACGGCCGCCACGGCAGCGGACGATGCGCCAACGCCTCGAGTTCCGGTGCGGCAGCCGGCGTCTCGAGGTCGCCGAGGGTGCTGTTCACGCCGTCGGCGTAGGCGGTGACCAGTTCCCGGGTGCGGGTGGACGATGCGTCGAAGATGCGTTTTGCCGCCACGTCGAGCTGGGCGCGGCGGGCGAAGGTGTCCCATTCGACGCAGCCGGCCCCGAAGACCTCGGCGGTACGTCCCTCGGCGCGCAGCCGCATGAACTCGATCTGCCAGCGCCGGTCCTCGCCGCATGCCCGGCCCTGTCCGTACAGAGCGCCGCGCGGCGTCGAGGCGAGGACGTGCGGGATGCCGTGGTCATCACGCAGGATCTCCACGTCGTCGGGTGCGTGGGTGCGGGTGGTGGTCATCTCCGTCACCGGTCCCTCGGCGGCGCAATCGGATTGACGAGCCGGTGACCCGCGTCGATCAGCGATGCGTAGGAGTCCTCGATGTCGACCATGCGCTTGTTGTTGCGCAGTTGCAGCCCGTTCATGTGCACCGCCCCGAACTCCGGTGCGAACAGATCCCAGCGAGCGAACCTGTCTTCCAGATCGGGGTGGGCGGCGACGAACTCACGCAGGCTCTCGGCCACCAGTGACCAGAACTCGTCGTCGCCGATGATGCCGTGCGTGTGCAGGATCTCGGCGAGTGGACGTAGGAAGTCGTCGAAGACGTCCGACAGCACACCCAGGTTGCGGATCTCGTCCGGTTCGGTGGTCCGGACGCGGGCGCAACTCTCCGGGAGTCCGTCCGCCTCGCCGAACACCGATACCTCCTCGCCGATGTCCTTGAGGATCGCTCGCACCGGGATGCCCTCGGCGAGAACGAGGATGAGGTTCTCCCCGTGCGGTGAGAACTTCAGCTCGTATCGGTAGAGCAGGTAGGCGATGGGGTGCAGATAGGTGCGCAGGTAGCGACGGATCCACTCGGTCGCGGGAACACCCGAACGGTCGATGAACGCGCCGACCAGTGGCTCCCCCAGGTGGTCGACGTGAAGCAGCGCGGCCATGGTCGACAGTTGCTCGTCGGCGGCTGCCAGCGGCACCGGGCTCTGTCGCCACAGCGCGGACAGGATCTTGCGGTACTCCGACCCCGGCTGCGTGATCGGCGTGAACGTCGGACTGCGGTAACCGATCGCCGCGACCTCGAAGATCATCTCGAAGCCGATCGCGGCGAGGTACTGGTCGTCGGCGACGAGTCCACGGACCCAGTTGTTGATCAGCGGCGTCGTCCGCATGTAGTCGGCCGACATCCCGCGTGTGAAACCCATGTTCACGATCGACAGTGCGACCTTGACGTAGTTGCGGGTCGGGGTGGTCGCGTTGAACACCGTGCGGATCGACTGCTGTGCCTGATAGAGGTCGGGGCTCGTGCCGACCTCGACGATGCGCTGGTCGGCGATGTCGGCGGAGTAGAGCTTGCGTACTTTCTCGACCCACTGCCAGGGATGCACCGGGAGGTACCGGTAATCGGCCGGGTCACAACCGACTTCGCGCAGGGCGTCCCCGAAGTCGGACAGCGTCTCGGGTCCGAGCTCGTCGAGGAGCAGCGCGTCGTAGTCGACGTCGCTGACGGTGGCGACGTCACAGTCCTCGCGACGGACGGCGAGCCAGACGAGTCGGAAGTGGTTGCCCACCTCGGGGGCGTAGCGCTCGATGTCGTCCGCGCTGAAACCAAGACGGCCGGCGTTGGCGACGATGCACGGGTGCCCCTCCGTCATCGTCGCCTCGATGGTCTGGAAGTCGGCGTGAGCGAGATCCGTTGCCGGGATGCGTCGTTCGTCCGGACGGTCGGCGCTGATCGCCAGGGTGTTGATGAACTCCTCGAGGTACTCCGGCAGCGCCTGGGGACCGATCCCCAGGAACGGGGCGAGGTCGACGATCATCGCCACCGCGTCGACGGGGAGTTCGGCGCCGTCGCGCACACGACGCAGCGTCGACTCGTCGATCGCCCAGCTGTCCAGGGCGAGTCGGTCGGCGCGGAAGTGGTAGTCGGTGCGGCCGTCGGCGGAGGAGACGACGTACCCGTCGCCACTCGCCACCGGGGCGAGTGCCCGCTCGTGGGAGAACTCGGCGAGGATCTTCTTCGCGATCCTGGTGTGGTACGTCTGGCGATGGCTTCGCGCACCCGACCCCCCGGCCGTGCGCGTCGCGAATCCCGGAATGGTTCCGATGTCCTGGAGAGTCAACGATCTACGCCCCCAGGTCCGTGACCTCGACGGGTCCGACGGACTTGCCGTTGTCGGTCACCTCGAGAAAGTCGGCTCGGGTGCAGTAGCTCAGGTGCGCGGTCTTGTTCCCGACGGGGTAGTCGCCGTCGACGCGGAAGCCGACACTCGCGTTGAGGCGGTGCACGGCCTTGTTGCGGACGTCGGGCTCGACGACGACGCGCGCGGCGCCGACCTCCAGGATCGCGGTCCGCATGATGTGCAGCATCACCGCGCCGGTGAAGCCCGGCAGGGACTGTTCGGCGTGGGCGACCAGCAGGTGCATGCCGATGTCACCGTCGGCGGGTACGTAACCGCTGGAGGGGGCGGCGAGTTCGCTGGTGGCCGGGTCGTAGAGCTCGAACAGGAACTGCGGGCGCCCGTCGTGGTAACCCAGGCGCATTCCGTGGGGCGTGCCGGCGGTGGCCTCGGCCGACTCGCGAATCATCTTCTCCACGTCGGCAACCGAGCTGTCGAGCATGTCCCAGTACTTGGCCTTGGGATGGGTGAGCCATCCGTGGACCGTCGCGGCGTGCGATACGTCGTCGAGGTCGACCGAGGTCAGGTCGTAGGTCGGGGCGGAGGAAATGGTCATGATGCCTTTGCTCTGGGTGGTGGTCTGTTGGGGTGCCGGAGAAGGCGCCGGATGCTCTCAGCCGCGCGCGATCTCGGCCTCCACCTGTTCGTCGGTGAGTTGCAGGACGTCGAGGAAGGTCTGTGCCACGAACTCGGCGCGTTCCCCGCCGAGTTCGGTGAGTCGTCCGGCGAGCCCCGCGATCGTCCGCCGGGAGAAGATGTCGGCGACCGAGAGGCCGGGTGCGTCGAGCCACTGGCGCGTCAGTGCGACCACCCGGGTGGCCTGGACGGAATCGCCGCCGAGGGAGATGAAGTCCTCGGTGACGTTCACGGGCGGGGTCGGCAGGACCTCGCCGAAGATCAGGGTGAGGGCCTCTTCGACCGGGCCGCGCGGCGCGACCGCCTCGACGGCGTCGTCGTCGGACCGGACGCCGGCGGCGATGGCCTTGCGGTCATGCTTGCCGTTCGGAGTCAGCGGGAACCGGTCCAGGACCGTGATGGACCGCGGGACCATGTGCGGTGGAAGGGCTTCCGACAACCGGGCGCGCAGGTCGGCGTCGTCCTCGGTCGATCCGTCGGTGAGTACCACCGCGGCACGCAGGTCGCGACCGTCGGACCAGGCGACGGCCGAGCCCACCCCGGTCAGACCCAGCAACCCGGCCTCGACCTCACCGAGTTCGACGCGGTACCCGCGGATCTTCACCATGTGGTCTGCGCGGCCCAGGAAGTCGAGGAAGCCACCCGGAAGGTAGCGCGCGAGATCGCCGGTGCGGTACCAACGCTGTCCCTCGTGCTCGACGAAACGATCAGCGGTGCGCTCCGGGTCGCCGCGGTAACCGTCGGCGACGCCGGCTCCGCCGATCCACAGTTCACCCGGCACGAGGTCGGGACGGTCGCGGCCGGCGTCGTCGACGACCCGGCAGCGGACGCCGCGGAGCGGAATCCCGTACGGCACGAACGCCATTCCGGCCGGCACGGCATCCGCTTCGCAGATGGTGGAATGGATTGCCGTCTCGGTGGTCCCGCCGAGGCCGGCCACGCGACAATCGGGCAGCTGTGCGCCGACGCGCTCGAGCAGCGACACGTCGACCTTGTCGCCGCCCATGATGATCATCCGTAGCGACGCGGGCAGGGGGTTGAGATCGAGGAGCATGCCGAGGATCGACGGCACGCAGTTGAGCACGCTCACCGAGTGCTGGGTGAGCAGCCGCGCCCAGTCGTCGACCTTGGTCTGCTCGTCGTCGCCGGGCACGACGACGGCGCCGCCGACGGCGAGGAGGCCGAAGATGTCGAAGACCGAGAGGTCGAACTCCAGCGAGGACACCTGCAGGCTGCGATCGTCGGCTCCGATCGCATACCGGTCGACGAGGTCGGTGATCGTGGCGACCGCGGCCCGGTGCGGAACCTGGACGCCCTTGGGCAATCCGGTGGAGCCCGAGGTGAACAGGACGTAGGCGAGGGCGTCGCCGCTGACGGCGACCGGGTCGACCGGATCGGTGCGTCGGGCGTCGTTCACCTCGAGCACGGTGGCTTCGGCTGAGGTCCAGGCGGCGGGTTCGGAGGTGAGAATCGCGGCCGGGGTGGCGACGTCGACGATGCGCTCGCGGCGCGCCCGGGGCTGGGTGGGGGCGATCGGGACGTAGGCCGCGCCGGCGGCGAGCACTCCGAGCGCGGCGACGACCTGGTCGCCGCCCTTGGGCAGGTGGACGACGACCGTGTCACCCGGTGTGACCCCGGCTGCGACCAGGGCTCCGGCGACTCGGCGGGCCTCGTCGGCCAATTCGGCGTGGGTCCAGATGCGTGCGTCGGACACGACTGCCGGTGTCCCCGCACGCTCGGCGGCGCGGGCGAAGAAGTTTCCGTGCAGGGTGCCGTCGAAGGTGTCGGTGGCCGGTAGTGGACTCTCCGCCGAAAGGCGCTGTGCTCGAACCTCGGCCGTGATCGGGTCCGGCGCGGGCGCATCCCACTCACCGTCGACGAGGAGCCCGAGCAGACGGACATAGTGGTCGAACATCGAACGTGCGGTGGTGAGTTCGAGGTCGGAGGCACGGACGTCCCAGTTGAGGAGCAGTCCGCCGGCAACCTCGGTCACCTGTGCGTCGAGCAGCACCTGCGGGCCCTGCGAGACGATCCACGACGGATCACCCAGCACGTCGGTTGCCTGTTGCGAGAAGAGGTCTCCCAGTCCCAGCGCGCTGGTGAACACGATCGGCGAGACCACCGGTTCGCCGCGGTGGCGACTCAGTTCGCGAAGCACGTCCAGTCCGTTCATCGAACCGTGCGCGGCGGCCTCGTGCATCGATGCCCGCATCGATCGCGCACGTTCGGCGAGCGTCGCCGGCTCGCTCAGGTCGACGCCCACGAGGATCGACGACGTGAAGTCGCCCACCACCCGCTCGACGTCAGGATGGACCTGTGGACGATCGAACAACGGCACGGTGAGCAGGAATCGCGATGTGGCCGAATGTGTTCCGACGGCTTCGGCGAACACTGCGGCCACCGCGGCCGCGGGGGTGACGCCGCGCCGGTGCGCGTGCTCCTCGAGTCGCTTCCAGTCCGACGCGGACACCGAATGGTGGAGGCGGACACTGTGCGGTTCGGCATCGCCGCGCATCGCCCGCTCGTCGAGCGGGAGTTCCGGCGGGCCGGGGAGCGTGGGAATGCGTTCGCGCCACCAGGTCACGTCGTCGTCGCGGATCTCCCGCGACGTGCGATCCGCGGTGATCGTCGCGAAGGTGACGCCGAGTTCCGGCAGGGACTCGCCGCGGTACAGGCGAGCGAAGTCGTCGACGAGGACGCGGTAGCTCATCGCGTCGGCGGCGATCATGTCGACGTCGAGATGGACACGGGTCGAGTTCCCCGGCAGCAGACTCAGTTCGGCGCGGATCACCGCTCCCTCGTCGACCGGCAGTGCGCGGTGGGTGCCGTCCGCGCGACGGGCCGCGAGGACCTGCTCGACCGTCTCCGATGTATGTTCCCGAAGGTCGTGCACCGCAATGGCTTCGGGGTGTGCCGGGCCGATCTCCTGGGTACCGTCGGGAAGCACTCGGACGCGCAGCATCGGGTGGCGTTCCAGCAGCGCGGCCATCGCCGAGGTGAAGCGGTCGGGATCGACGTCGGAACCGTCGAACTCGATGTAGAGGTGAGCGGCGACATTGCCGAACGCGTGGCTGTCCGACCTACCGATCCAGTAGGCGTGCTGCATCGGAGCGAGGGGGAACGGTCCTTCGGTCGGCTCCGATGACGAAGGTGCGATGTCGTCGGTGGTCGGCGCTGGCGTGCCGCCCAGCAACGCCGCCCACGCGGTGATGGTCGGTTGCGCGGCGAGGCGGGCGAAGTCGACGTCGAGGCCGCGTTTGCGCCAGGTGCCGGCCAGTCGCATCATCCGCAGCGAGTCGAGTCCCTGGGCGATGAGGTCCTGCTCCGGGTCGATCGACTCGGGCGTCAGGCCGAGGGCCTCGGACACCTCGGCGACGATGTCGGCCGCGGTGACAAGATCCGTGGTCTGGGAATTCGTGGCCATCAGCCGGCGTGCCTCTCGCAGTTCGGTGACATGTTTACTCAGTCCGGGGAACCTGCATTTAGGGTAGGTTATACTAACTAACCGCTCCGCCCAATCTCTGGGCAATGCCGGCGAGAGCCCCGCGAGCCGACGCGAATTAGGTTAGCCTAAGTTTCGCGAACTCGTCTCATCGGATGACGCGGATCACGTAGTCGCGATGATCGACTCTGGGTCTTGTGTCCGAGAAAGATTAGGCTACCCTACCCAAATGGTGCGAGCAGTTGTGTTCGCGAGACCAGCGGTCGGGGACGACCCGCGGTATGACCACTCGGTCGCTCACACGACCGGAAGACGATCAGACGACCGACGCCAGGTGCTGGCGAGAACGGGAAACGAGAATGTCGCAGAACAGCGTGATCCTGGAGGAAGCGGGCTCGACCAATGCGTTGGCGGCCACCGTTCGTGAGGCGATGCTGGCGGGGGATACGAGTCTGTCCGTCCTGGACTCCGACACCGGCGAGTGGGTGACGGCGCCGTGGCGCGAGGTCCATGCCCGCGCGGAGCAGATCGCGGTCCAGTTGCTGGCCGACAGCGAACTGCACGAGCCGCAGGCGCTCGGCCTCATCGGGGACCCCACGGTCGACCTGATCGCCGCCATCCAGGGCGCGTGGCTCGCCGGTGTTCCGGTCACTATCCTGCCGGGCCCCATCCGGGGGGCCGACGAGGAGCGATGGGCGCAGAACACCTACCACCGGTACGTGTCGATCGGCGTCGGCACCGTCCTCGGCAGCGGAGCCCAGCTCGATCTGCTGTCGAAGGTCGAGGGACGGCTGCACATCGCGCGAGTGGGCGAGTACGGCCTCGGCGCCGACACCACCGACTTCGTCGCCCGCAACGTCAACGGCAACACCATCGCCGTCCTCCAGGGAACCGCCGGATCGACCGGAGACCCCAAGACCGTCGCCCTGACGGCCTCGGCCGTCTACTCGAACGCCATCGAACTGGTCAGCCGGCTCGGCCTCCACCGCACCCGCGACACCGGGTTCAGCTGGCTGCCGCTCTACCACGACATGGGTCTGATGTTCCTGCTCGCCGGGATGACCACCGGCATCCCCGCCTACATCGTGCCGAACACCGCCTTCGCGGCGGCGCCCTTCAAGTGGATGCAGTGGCTCACCGAGACCAAGACGACCGTCACCGCGGCGCCGAACTTCGCCTACGACATCCTCGGCCGCTACGGCAAACTGCTGCGCGACATCGACCTCTCACACCTGCGCGTCGCGATCAGCGGCGGTGAGCCGATCGACGCCGACGCCTTCGACAAGTTCCTCGAGGCGACCGCGCCGTTCGGCTTCGATCGTTCCGCCGCGGCACCCGCCTACGGTATGGCCGAATCCGCCTGCGCGGTGACGATGCCCGCGGTCGGCGAGGGGGTGCACTACGACGAGGTCACCGTGACCCCGCCCGGCGGTGGCGAGCCCATTCGCCGCCGGTACGCGATCCTCGGTAAGCCGCTGGGCGGCATGCAGGTTCGCATCGTCGAGCCGAATGTCGACGTCCCGGTCATCGACGGGCGCAACGTCGGACACGTGGAGATCCGCGGCGCGTCGATGATGCGCGGCTACCTGGGCGACGCCGATCTCGGTGCGGGCGAATGGTTCTCGACCGGCGACCTCGGCTACCTGATCGACGATCGGCTGGTGATCTGCGGCCGGGCCAAGGAGGTCATCATCGTCGCGGGCCGCAACCTGTTCCCGATCGAGATCGAGCGCGCGGCCGCCGAAGTCGCCGGCGTGCGTCGCGGCGGCGTCGTCGCCATGGCCCGGGGGGAGGGTTCGGCCCGGCCGGGCCTGGTGATCCTCGCCGAGTACAAGGGGTCCGATCCCGACCAGGCGCGTGCAGAGGTCAACTCCGAGGTCGCGTCGGCGTGCGGGATCATGCCCGCCGAGGTCATCTTCGTCGCGCCGGACTCGGTGCCGCGCACCACATCCGGCAAGATCCGTCGCCTCGAGACCCGTCAGATGGTCGAGAACGGCACCTTCCAGTAGGTCCGATTTTCCGTGGTGCGTCGTGTCATGCCGACGGTCACGAGAATGACAGTGTCTCCCCGGCCCGGACCCGGGCCGGGGAGACACTGTAGAGAGGTTCAGACATGAGCGAGGTATCCACGAAGGGGCGCGGCTGGCAGGGCGCCGTCATGAAGATCCTTGGCGGTGACGACTTCACCTTCACCCTCACCGGCAAAGAGGCGGTGACGGATCACTATCTGCGACTGCGTTTTCACGGTGGCGGGCTCCTCACCGGTTCCGCGATCCACCCGACCATGTGGGTGCGCCTCTGGTTCGCCGACGGCGGCAAGCTGCATCAGCGCGGTTACACGCTCGTCGATCCCGACCCGTCGACGGACACCTTCGACATCGAGTTCGCGATCCACGACGGCACCGCCGCCCGATGGGCTCAGGGCGCACATGTGGGTGACGCCATCGGCGCGACCCTCATGGGCTCGAAGTTCGCGATCCCCGACCCCGCGCCGGCGGGATGGCTCGTCGCCGGTGACACCGCCTCGCTACCGGCGATCAATTCGCTGCTGGACTCGCTCGGCGACTCCGGGGCGGGCGCGACGATCTGGTTCGAGTATCAGCACGAGAGCGACAGATCGCTGCCGCTGCGCGCCCGCGCGCAGGACACGGTGCACTGGCTTCCGCGTGAGCGCGACGGCGCGGCCCTCGTCGACGCGGTCCGATCCGCCGCCTTCGATGCCGCCGACCACTTCGGTTGGGTTGCACTCGATTCCACGAGCACCCGCACGGTCGCCGGATTGTTCAGGGACGATTACGGGATTCCCAAGAAGTCGGTGAAATCCCAGGCCTACTGGATCGTCGGGAAGTCGTTCGCCTGACGGCGCCCCTGCTCCCTGAGGTGCGAGCGAAGCGAGCCTCGAAGGGCCTCGCGACGCATCTCGCCGCGCCCTTCGTGGCTCGTCGCTATCGCTCCTCGCACCTCAGGGAGCATGGGGAGGTTCGCACCTGAGGGAGTAGTTGTGTTGCGCAGCCGCGGTCAGTCGGCGATGTCGAAGACCACCGGGGCGTGATCGCTGGCGCCCTTCGCTTTTCGCGCGGCACGATCGACGACGGCGCCCATGATGCGGGTGTCGAGAGCGGGCGAGCAGAACGCGTAGTCGATGCGCATGCCCTCGTTCCGGGGGAACCGCAGCTGGGTGTAGTCCCAGAAGGTGTACCCCGGGGCGTACGGAAGGGCCGAGTCGACGAGGCCGGCCTCCAGGAACCCCTGCACTGCGGCGCGTTCGGGTGGGGTCACGTGTGTGCGTCCCTCGAAGTACTCGCGATCCCACACGTCGTCGTCGGTCTGGGCGACGTTCCAGTCGCCGGCGAGCATCATGTCCGCGGCGGGGTCGTGGGCCAGCCGCAGGGTGATGTGATTCCGCAGCGCGTCGAGCCAGGCGAGCTTGTAGGTGTAGTGCGGGTCGTCGGGTGTCCTGCCGTTGGGTACATAGAGACTCCAGACGCGAACACCGTTGCAGCGCGCGGAGATCGACCGCGCCTCCCGGATCGGCTGGCCGTCGACCGGGTGCGTCGGCACGCCGTCGAAGGAGATCTCGACCTCGTCGAGCCCGACCCGTGAGGCGATCGCGACACCGTTGTAGGCGCCTTGCCCGACGTGCGCGACGTCGTAACCGGCGGCGAGGAAACTCATCAGTGGGAACGCGTCGTCGTGACACTTGGTCTCCTGCATCGCGAGAACGTCGATGCCGGCGGTCTCCGCCCAGGCGACGACGGACTCGGACCGGGCGCGGATCGAGTTGACGTTCCAGGTGGCGATCCTCATCGGATGTCCTCCGACGCGGCCGGCATGTGCGGTGTCACATAGCGATAGGTGTGATGCAGCCCGAAACCCAGGCGGCGATACCACGATCCGGCCAACTGGTTGGTGGACTCGACCTGCAGGTAGACCGAGTCGGCGCCCTGCTCGACCCCCCACGCCGTAAGCGCCGCGACCACCGCGGAGGACAGCCCGCCCCCGCGCGAGCCCGGGTCGGTCCACAGGGCGGTCAACCCCAGCCACCGGTGTCCGTCCGGCGACTCGGTCACCGAACCCCGCCCGATCGCTGCTGCGTCGTCGACGGTCGCGAAGGTCATCGGGCCGTCCCCGGCGGTCACGACGCCGGCCACGGTGTCGAGTCCGCGCGACGCGCGCCCACCGGCGTATGCGCTCAACCAGCGGGTGTCCGGTTGCGGATCGAGTTGTACTGTCCGTCCGTGCATCTCGCCGGTGCGCGCGCGGAGCCCCGGCAGGTCGGCGGTCAGCATCTGTACCTCGACCCCGGGGTCTCCGGGAACGGAGCCCGACGGGATGAGGCGATCCGGGGAGGCGAGGAGCGGAGGGAGGCCGCGGTCGGCGTACCACTCACCGATATGTCGCAGGGTAGCGGCGTCGGGACGTGCGTGGCGTGCCAGGGGCACAGCCGAGTTGGCGCGTCTGCTGAATCCGTGACCGGCCCGCAGGAGCCAGCCGTCGACCCACTCCGTCTCGACACCGGGCCAGGCGAGGGCGGCGGCGTGCTCGAGCGCGCGGATCTCGCTGTTGCGCACCGGTTTCGCGGACAACAGACGGACCGAGGTGATCGCCGCGAACGGGATCGACAACTCCTCGTCGTCGCGTCGTATCCGCAGCGGGTCGGAGTCGTCGAGCAGGACGCCCGTCACGTCCGACCGGGCGGCCGCGGGATCTCCCCGCCAATCGGCGGGGGTCGCATCGCCCAGCAGATAGCGAACGACGACGCGGTCGCCCGGGACGGCACCCGACAATGAGACCTCCACGCGGAAGCGAGATCAGTCGTCGTCGTGCCCGAACGGGTCGGCGACCTCGCCGGGCGTCCACGTCAGACCGGGGACCCCCCACTTGTTGCGTTTGATCGCCTTCTTCGCGGCCCGGGCGTTGCGCCCCACGAGCACGTCGACGTAGAGGAAGCCGTCGAGGTGGCCGACCTCGTGCTGGAGCATCCGGGCGAAGAACCCCTCGCCCTCGATGACGACCTCGGCGCCGGTCCGGTCGGTGCCGGTGACGCGGGCCCAGTCGGCACGGCCGGTGGGGAACTGCTCACCCGGCACCGACAGGCATCCCTCGTCGTTGTCGTCGGGATCCGGCATGGTCTCGGGGATCTCGGAGGTCTCGAGGACCGGGTTGATGACCTCGCCGCGGCGGCGGGCCGCCGAGCGGTCGCCGTCGGGGCAGTCGTAGACGAACACCCGGGACCCGACGCCCACCTGATTGGCGGCCAGGCCCACACCGTGGGCGGCGTCCATGGTCTCGTACATGTCGTCGATGAGGCCGACGACCTCATCGGACGGACGGCCGTCCGCGTCGAGGGGGACCGGAGTGGTCGGCTGGTGCAGGACCGGCTCGCCCACGATGCAGATCGGGAGAATCGCCATGGCGATCACCTTAGCGCTGCTCAGGGCGCAGGAACGACGCCGGGTACGGCGTTGCGGATGGCGTCACCGGCAGGGCCGGGAATGCCGGGGAACAGCGTCGACTGCCAGTCGAAGCTGTCGACCGGCTCGGTCACCACCGAGCCCGCGCACGACCCGCGCAGCGACGTCCGCACGTTGGCGATGATCGTCGGGTCGCGCATCTCGATGACGTGGTCGTACCCGGTGTTCGCCAGGGGGACCGGGGAGTATGCGCGGCACTGTGCGGTGCCGTCGAGGCGCCCGTCGGTCCATTCGCCGTCGCTCTGCACCACCGAGTACCGGGTGGGGCCGGGGGCGTCGGGACCACGGTTGAGCTCGGTGACCGCGTCGGCGTACATGCAGGTGTCGTACCCGCCGTCGCGCGGCTGCGCGCAACCGCCGGGCGAGCCGTACTGGGCGGTCCCGATCGCGACGTACTCGTCGACGACGTCGGACCCGCCGAGGAACTTCAGGTAGTGGCGGGCGCCGAGCCCGCCCGCACTGTGGGTGACGAGCCCGATCGACTTCGCGGTGCCGACGAAAGGTGCGATCGTCCGCTGGATCAGCCGGGCATCGGAGGCCACCTCACGTCCCCCGGCGTGTGCGTACACCACGGTGTTCCCGTCGGCGCGGATCGCCTCGGCCAGCGTACGGAACGTCTCCTCGTTCTGCGCGTTGCCGGCGTAGAGCTGCTGGCCGGGCACGATGACCACGACGCGCTCGGCGGGCGCGGCGGCAGCGGGCGCGGCGAGTGCCGCGGTCGCGACGGCGGCCGTGGAGGCCAGCGCCGCGATGGCTCCCATCACTGCTCGCCGGGTCCTCGCCACCCCGGATCCGGTTGTCGTCATCCCGACCGTCGTCATCTCTGTCCCCCCGCCTCGACCCATCCTGGACGGGGATGGGTGAGGGCAGCCTAACAGCGGTCGCCGTCCGACGGAATGGTCGTGATGCGCGCCGTGGCGAGTCACACCGCGATCAGACCGGCCCGCCGTGGTTAGATTGGCTGCGAACCACACCGCTGTCATTCGTCTCCGTGAGGAGACGTCCGTGCCCGCGTCGCGTCGCGAATAGGTGCACGTCAGCGGTGGTGTGAGGTCGTCGACTGGTATCTGAGGGAGTGAGATGGACGGCGCAGCTGCGCGTAGCCAGAAACAGGGCGATCAACCCACCCCCGGCCAGGACGCAGAGGCCGGGGCGGCCGGCCGGCCGGTCGATCCGCACGAGGTCGGTGCGGACGGTCTGACCCGCCGCGAACACGACATCCTCGCGTTCGAGCGGCAGTGGTGGAAGTACGCCGGCGCCAAGGAAGAAGCGATCAAAGAGCTGTTCGGTTTGTCGGCGACCCGCTACTACCAGGTGCTCAACGCGCTGGTCGACCGGCCGGAGGCGCTTGCGGCCGATCCGATGCTCGTCAAGCGACTTCGGCGCCTGCGCGCGACCCGTCAGAAGGCCCGTGCGGCGCGCCGTCTGGGCTTCGAGATCACCTGAGACGCTGAACCCGGTCGCCCTCGCGCGGTGCGTTAAGGTCGTCGGTGATGAATGCAGATCGTGAGCCCAATCGCCTGCCGCTTCGTGCGGGGGCGATGATGCTCTTCGCAGTCGCCGTGGTCTTCATCGGCCTCGGCTGGCATTCCGCGGCGACCGCCGGGAACGACGCCCCGACGACCGAGGCCGCGACGAGCGTGAGTTCGTCGCCCACGTCGACGCCGGCGTCCACGAGTGCGGCGTCGACCGACAAGCGGCTCTGCGTGATCAACGCCGGCCAGGTCGCGGGCCTCGCCTCGGACGTCACCGATCTGCTGGAGGCCAGGGGTTACCAGATGGCGGAGCCCGGCAACTACACCGCGGGCGGGTTCAGCGAGAACACGGTCTTCCACGAGGACGACACGGACAAGGCCCAGGCCGACGAGGTCGCCGAGGCACTCGGCGGCCAGGTCGCGGTCGAGGAGCGGCCGGCCTCGTTCACCCGGTGCCGCGGCGGCATCCCGGTGGTCGTGGTGACCGCGGTCAGCGGCGCATGACCCGGGCCGAGCCGCGAACCTCTGAATCACGAAACAGCTGAACCGAGAAGTACCGAAAACCACTGTCCGCCAACCAAGGAGTGACATGTCCGGACGTTCCACACTCGCCGCGCCCCGCGCTCTCGCCGCGTTGTTCTCCGCAGGACTGATCGGCGTGACACTGGCCGGGTGCAGCCCCGACCAGGAGCCCACGGACGTCCCGGGCACGACGCCGCCCGTCGTCAGCGATGCGCCGCTCCCGCCGGGCGCCGAGGACGACGTCGACGGCGAGCCCAGCGGCCAGATCGCCGTCGCCGAGATCAAGGACACCTCCGGCGACGTCGTCGGCCAAGCAACCTTCACCGCGGCCACCGAAACCGCCGAGCCGGTCACCATCAACGTGCGCGTCACCGCCGGTGACCTGCCGGCCGGGTTCCACGGCATGCACATCCACGAGACCGGCACCTGTGACGCGGGCGCCGGCGGCTCGCAGGCGTTCACCTCGGCGGGCGGACACCTGCAGGTGGACGGCAACACCGACCATCCCTCGAGCGGAGATCTGATCTCGATCAACATCCTCGAGGACCACACCGGCCGGACGGTCACCACGACCGACGCGGTGACCATCCAGCAGCTGATCGGCAAGTCGATCATGATCCATGAGAAGCCCGACAACTTCGGGAACATCCCGGCCGACAAGTACCCGGGCGGACCGAACCCCGACACCCTGCGGACCGGCGACGCCGGCGCACGCATCGCGTGCGGTGTCATCGAAGAGGAGAGCTAGGGCTTCTGGCGCCGTCCGACGCCACCTGAGCACATGACACCGATCGAGTTCGACGGGTCACCGACCCCCACCCTCGGGGTCGAATGGGAGTTCGCCCTGACCGACAAGGGAACCGGCGACCTGTCGAACTCGGCGGCGGCGCTCTTCGCCGCCGTCGGCGAACACCATCCCGACTTCGCGGGCAGAATCCACAAGGAGCTGCTGCGGAACACCGTCGAGTTGGTGACCGGCATCTGCCGGACCGCGGGCGAGGCGATCGCCGACCTCACGGGCACGCTCGGCGTGGTGCGGGGGCTGACCGAGGACCTCGGCGTCGATCTGTACGGCGCCGGTACGCATCCGTTCGCGGAGTACTCGACCCAACTGCTCACCGAGGGGCACCGATACGCGGAGTTGATCGAGCGCACCCAGTGGTGGGGACGGCAGATGCTGATCTGGGGCGTGCACGTCCACGTCGGGATCAGCCACCGCGACAAGGTGTTACCCGTTCTCGACGCGCTCCTGAACTACTATCCGCACCTGCTCGCGCTGTCCTCGTCGTCGCCGATGTGGGCCGGTCAGGACACCGGATACGCGAGCAATCGCGCCATGATGTTCCAGCAACTCCCGACCGCCGGGCTGCCGTTCCAGTTCGAGACCTGGGAGCAGTTCGAGGCTTTCGTCGCAGACCAGAAGACGACCGGGATCATCGACCATCTCAACGAGATCCGCTGGGACATCCGGCCTTCCCCGCATCTGGGGACCATCGAGGTCCGCGTGTGCGACGGCATGACCAATCTCGGCGAGCTGTCGGCGATCGTCGCGCTCATCCACTGCCTGGTCGTCGACCTGGACCGGCGGTTCTCGGCGGGCGAGAAGCTGCCGACGATGGCGCCCTGGCTCGTCCAGGAGAACAAATGGCGGGCAGCCCGCTACGGACTCGACGCCATCGTCATCCTCGATTCCGACTGCACCGAGAAACTCGTGACCGAGGACCTCACCGCTCTGCTCGAACGTCTCGAACCGATTGCGCGCGAGCTCGATTGCGTCGACGAGCTGGCCGGCGTCGAGCGCATCATCGCCCAGGGCGCGAGCTATCAGCGGCAGCGTGACGTGCATCGTCGCACCGGTTCGCTACGCGAGGTGGTCGCGTCGGTGGTCGCCGAGCTGGACGCTACCTGATCTCGGTCGGCGCGAGATCGGGGAGGCAGGGCCCGGGCTCAGAGGGCCAGACCGGCTCAGAGGGCCAGACCGATGGCGAGCACGACGATTCCGAGAGCGGGAACCACACCCTGCTTGAGTGCGGCCGCGATCTTGTCTGGGCTCGACAGCGCCAGCACAAGTGCCGCGGCCGCCATCGAGGCCGTGCCGGTGATGACGAGTGTTGCGCCGATCGCGATGGATCCGCCGATGACAAAGGCGATCCCGACGAACACGGCGATCGCGAGGAACAGGTTGTAGAACCCCTGGTTGAACGCCAGTTCCTTTTGTGCGCTCGCCTGTTCCACCGTTCCGGTGCCGAACGTCGCGCGTGCGCGCGCGCTCGTCCACGCGATGGACTCCAGATAGAAGATGAAGACGTGGACGAGCGCCGCGATCGCGGCGAGCACCAGACCTGCGATGACCATTTCGTACTCCTCGTTGTCGACGGGCCGTCGGAGGATAGCGTTCCGACCTTCGGATCGAAGCGAGGTCTCTTCGACGCGGCCGTACACAGTTATCTCGACGAGGTGGTCCGCCCGCGGCTGCGTCCACTGACCGCCGGCATCGTCGCGGCCGATGCCGCCAGAACTACCTGAACGAGCTGCGATCGGCGCCGACCGATGACACGTCTCCGGCTCGCGAGGGCTGCCTGCTCATCAACACCGCCGGTGCCCCCATCGGGCGCGACGCTGTCGTCGCCCGGCGAGGGGCGTAGGACGATCGGTCCGCAGTCAGTCGCGGTCCGGTGACTCCATGTCCCGCTGATCCATGAGCCCGTCGCGGGCCCGTTGCTCCTGGTAGGCGAGCCGGCCGATCCGATGCGCCACGACAGGCGCGGTGATCAGGGCGAAGAGCCCGGCGAGAATCAGCATCCCGCTGTCGACGCTGTCGCCGAGCCGGAGGACGGCACCCAGCAGGATGAGGAGCAGGCCGAAGGTCTGCGGTTTGGTCGCCGCGTGCATCCGGCTCAGGGTGTCCGGGAAGCGGACCAGGCCAATGGCGGCGGTGACCGCCATCAGGCATCCGAGGAGCAGCAGCGTCGCGCTGATGATGTCGATGATCATGTCTGGTCGTCCCGGACTCGGAACCGCGCGATCGACACCGACCCGACGAAGCTGAGCAGGGCCAGGGCCACGATCGCCGGCACCACCGTCGAATCACGGCTGAACGCCGCCCAGGTCCCCAGGCCGCACATGCACAGCGCGATGAGCACGTCGAGTGCGACGAGTCGGTCGAGCGTGGTCGGGCCGCGCAGGATGCGGATCATCGTCAGCACCGCGGCGACGAGCAGCATGGCGGCGGCGATCGTCCAGACGTAGCTCATGAGTCACCTCGTTCCCGCTCGGGCTCGGCCGGTCGACGTTCCGGTTCGGCGTCGTCGATCGACCGGGCGTTGTCGACCGACCGGTCCACCGTGCGGACGTGGTGGAAGTCCTCGTCGATGCCGTGGAACGGACTCGGATGCCATTCGCTGTCCCGCTCGAACGCCTTGATGAACATCCGCTCGACGTAGGCGACCTGATCGTAGAAGGCCCGCACCTTCTTCTCCGAGCGGACGTCGAAGACGTGCACGTAGAGCATCCGGCGTCGATGGTCGATCTCCAGGACCATGGTGCCCGGCACCAGGTTGAGGTAGTCGACGGCCAGGGTCAGCACCATGTCGGACTTGATCGCGACGCGCACCCGTACCACGGCGCCCAGCGGTGGCCGGCCGGGACGGATGGCCATCCAGCCGATCTGCACACTCGACACGAAGAAGTCGACGATCAGACGGCCGACGAGCTGCAGTACCGACAGGGGATGGATACGGCCCTCGACCGGGACCCGCGGCAACGGCAGCACGGTCAGCACGAGCATCGCCAGCACGATCCCTGCGATCACATTGGCCCAGGACAGCGTGCCCCACAGCAGGACCCAGACGAACGTCAGCCACGCGATGGTCCACAACCGGACCGCGACCTCGCGGCCGTCGCTGCCCAGCCACCTGGGCACACGGGTGTGCGTGCGCAACCACACCAGCGCGCCGACGAAGTGCCAGAAGACGAACAGCAGCGACACGCGCCAGACGTTGATGACCAGGGACATGACCGGTCCCTTGGTCGAGACGACCGGCGGCCGCCGTTTGGGCGCCGCGGATGCTCCGCGGGCGCGGTCGTCGGCTCGATCCTGCGCGCTCATCGGGTACCACCCACTCCCAGCACGGCGTCGACGTAGACGGTGCGGTCGACGACGTCGGTCGCCGCATGGTCGGTGAAGTCGAAGATGGGCCCGGCCCAGAGGGTGAGCACGAGTCCCGCGGCCACCATCGCCATCGTCGGCAGCACCATCATCACGGGCATCCGACCGACGTCCTCACGGTCGGAGAACGCGGCGTCGTCGGCGCTCTCGTCGATCAGCGCGGACGGGCCCTTGTCGGCGAGATCGCCCTCGGGGGCGTCGGCGCGCGGTCGCCAGAATCCCTTGGTCCAGATGCGGGCCATGACATAGAGGGTGAGCAGGCTGGTGACCACCGACCCGGCGACGAGAATCCAGGCCAGCACGGACCCGTCCTGGGTGCCCGCCTCGAGGAGGGCGACCTTGCCGATGAAACCGGAGAACGGTGGGATGCCGCCGAGATTCAGCGCGGGCACCAGGAACAGGACGGCCAGCAGGGGGCTGGCGATGAGCCCGCCCAGGCGGCGGAGCGAGGCCGAACCGGCTTGACGTTCGATCAGGCCGACGACCAGGAACAGCGTCGTCTGCACGAGGATGTGGTGGGCGACGTAGTAGATCGCCGCCGACATCCCGAGGTCCGACGACAGCGCGATGCCGAAGATCATGTAGCCGATGTGGCTGACGAGGGTGAACGAAAGCAGTCGCTTGATGTCGGCCTGGGCGATCGCGCCAAAGATGCCCACGAGCATCGTCAACAGGCCGGCGACCAGCAGCACCGCGTCCATCGTGCCGCCGGGGAACAGCAGCGAGTGGGCGCGCACGATCGCGTACACACCGACCTTGGTGAGCAGGCCGGCGAACACCGCCGTGACGGGTGCCGGCGCGGTGGGGTAGGAGTCGGGTAGCCACGTCGACAGCGGGAACACCGCGGCCTTGATGCCGAACGCCACGAGCAGCACCGCGAACAGCGCGTTGCGGGTTCCGTCGGGGACGTCGTCGAGGCGCACGGCCATCTCGGCGAGGTTGAGGGTGCCGGTTGTCGCGTACGCGAACGCGATGCCCGCGAGGAAGATCAGCGACGACACCATCGACACCATCACGTACGACGCGCCCGCTCGGACACGTTCGGCGCTCGCCCCGAGGGTCAGCAGCACGTAACTCGCGGTCAGCAGGATCTCGAACGAGACGTACAGGTTGAACAGGTCGCCGGCGAGGAACGCGTTGCAGACACCCGCGGTCAGGATGAGGTAGGTCGGCAGGAAGATCGACGTCGGCTGCTGGGCCGTGCCGTCACGGATACCCTGCCCGATCGCGTACACGACGACGCACAGCAGCACGATCGTCGAGACGACGAGCATCAGGGCCGCGAGCTGGTCGACGACCAGCGTGATCCCGAGCGGTCCGTTCGGGTAGCCCTTGTCTCCCCAGCCGCCGATCGCGACCGCGAAGGTCCCGTGGCGGTCGGTCAGGTACAGCATCAGGCACGACGCGACTAACGCGACGGTGATGGCGACGATCGACACCGCCCGCTGGATCTTGGGGCTGCGGCCGAGCAGCAGCGAGACGGCGGCAGCACCGAGCGGCACCAGCGTCGGCAGCGTGATCAGGACGGGGATCCATGACTCCTGCGGGGTCATCGGTCACCCCCGTTCTCGTCGGCGTGCTTCTTCTTGTCCGGCCCGACCACGTTGCGGTCCGGCATCTCGCGCTGGTCGATGACGTCGGGGTCGGCGTCGTCCTCGCCGGACCCGTCGGGGGGTGCGACGGCCGACTTGGGACCCACCTCGTCGGGACCGAGTTCGCCCGGCCCGTACACGTCCGGCCCGTCCTCGCGGGCGGCGGTCTGCGCCGAGGTCTCGGGATCGGGCTCCTCCTCCGCGCCGCCGATCTCGTCGACGACGTCGGAGTCCGTCGGCATGATGTCGGTCTCGTAGAGCGCGGCGTGCCGGGCGGCGGCCTCCTCCGCGGTGAGCGGATTGCCCTTGTCGTCGAAGTGATCGCCGGTCGGGGTGTCGGAGTGGGTCAGTGGATCGTCGCTGCGATCGCGGTCGGGTGCCGTCCCCAGCGATCCGCTCAAGATCTTGACGTCCTCCTCGTCGTCCTCGACGTCGTCGTCGTCCCGATTGATCACGAACAGCCGGTAGACCAGCGCCAGGACGAACGCGGCGACGCCCATCATGATCACGATCGCGGTCAGGACCATGCCCTGCGCGAGGGGATCGGCGTCGGACGCCCGGTTCTCCGACGACCGTCCCATGATCGGCGGGTTCCCCATGCCGCCCGACACGACGATGATCATCAGGTTGAGCGCATTGCCGACGAGCAGGAGCCCGAAGAGCATGCGGACCAGACTGCGTTCCATCAGCAGGTACACGCCGCACGCCGCCATCGCGCCGACGACCAGCATCAGCGAGAGATTCGTGGTCATCGGCTCACCTGCACGCCGGTGGTACTCGCGGCGTCGTCCGCCGCGGTGTCGCCACGCGAGTTCTCGATGCGCGCCGCGGTGCGGGCGATCGTGGTCTCCACATCGAGACGCGCGCCGAGACTTCGCAGCACGTCCAGGACGAGCCCGACAACGATCAGGTAGATGCCGAGGTCGAAGAACAGGGCGGTCACGAACTTGATGTCGCCGAGGACCGGGACGGTGACCTCGAAGACCGCCGACGAGAGTGCGGGGGCGCCGAGGAACATCGAGACGATCGCCGTGGTCGCCGAGACGGCCAGGCCGGCGCCCAGGATGCGGCCGGGCTCGATGGGCAGCGCCTCACCGAGTTCGTAGCGTCCGCCCGCCAGGTAGCGGAGGACGAGCGCGAGACCCATCGTCAGGCCGCCGGCGAAGCCACCGCCCGGCGCATTGTGGCCGGCGTAGAAGAAGTAGATCGACAGCACGACCATCGTCGGGAACAGCAACCGCGTCGTGGCCTCGAGAACCATCGACCGGTGGCGCGGGTCGCGCAGTCCGGAACCGAGGAGCCACGTGGTGCGGTCCGGTGGGACGTGATCGTCGTCGTCCCCGTTGTCGCCGGCCTGCAGCCGGGCGGCGTCGGCCACGCGTGGTGCCGCCCCGAAGCGGCGGTTGCGGAAGACCATCGACGCGACGCCGGTGGCGGCCGCGATGAGCACCGACACCTCGCCGAGGGTGTCCCAGGCGCGGATGTCGACGAGCAGGACGTTGACGGCGTTGGCGCCGTGGCCGTAGTCGTAGGCGGCCTCGGGCAGGTCGACGTGGAGCGGTTCGGTCGAGCGCGCGGACGCCGCGAACAACCCGATCAGGACCAGCATGGCGCCGAAGGCGAGCCCGATGAGGGCGCGCAGCGGCTTGAAGCCGGTTGCGTGCCGCTTCTCCGGTTCGGCGGGCAGCTTGCGCAGCACCAGCACGAAGATGACCAGGGTGAGCGTCTCGACGAGGAACTGGGTGAGCGCGAGGTCGGGGGCGCCGTACAGCGCGAACAGCATCGCGCACCCGTAGCCGGTGATCCCGACGACGAGCGTCGCGGCGAGGCGGTTGCGCAGCAGCACGGCGGCCAACGACGCGGCGACGATGCACCCGCCGATCACCAGCTGGACCGGCTTGGCGTCGTAGTCGATCTCCAGTCGGTCGCGAGCGCCGGCGAACAGCACGATGGTCGGCAGCAGGATCGCGGTGCACAGGATGACGCCCTGCGTCACCGGCAGTGACCCGCGCTGGGTGTTGCGCGTCAACAGCAGCGACAGGGTGTCCGCACCGCGCAGCGTCGCGTCGTAGATGCGGTCGGCGTTCACCAGCGGGCGGAAGCCGAAGACGCGGTCGCGGACCCGGCGGATACCGAGGAACAGCAGGGCGCCGCCGACGATGACGATGATCGAGAACACGACGGGCAGGCCGAACCCGTGCCACAGCGCGAGATGCTCGAGTTCGTGCCCGTACCCGTCGAGGGTCTCGGCGTACGGCTCGAAGAGAGCGCCTAGCTGCGGGCTGAACACGCCGGCCGCCACACCGGCCGCGGCGAGCGCCACGGGCGAGAAGTAGAAGGGCCACTTCGGCGGGTGCATCTTGGAGACCGCCGGACTCGGGGTGCTGCGCACCTTGCGGCCGAACGCGCCCCACAGGAAACGGAGCGTGTAGGCACAGGTGATGATCGAGCCGACCAGCAAGATGATGTCGACGGCGTGGGCCTGCCACGAGACGAACGCCCCGGTCTCCCACACCGAGGCGAAAGCTGTTTCCTTGCCGACGAATCCGAGGGTGACGGGGATGCCGGCCATGCTCGCCCCGGCAACCGCGGCGGTGATCGCCAGCCCCGGGAGACGATGGCCGAGCCGGGCGAGTTTGCGGACATCGCGGGTGCCGGTGGAGTGGTCGATGATGCCGACGACCATGAACAGCGACGCTTTGAACAGTGCGTGCGCGACGAGCATCGCGATGCCCGCCATGGCGACGTTCGCGTCACCGATGCCGACCAGTACGGCCATGAAGCCGAGCTGGGACACCGTGCCGAACGCGAGGATGAGTTTGAGGTCGAGCTCGCGCAGCGAGCGCCATCCGCCGAGCACCATCGTTACCAGGCCGAGCCCCACCACGGCGATCTGCCAACTGATCGTCACCGAGAAAGCAGGGGCGAGACGTGCGATGAGGTAGATGCCGGCCTTGACCATCGCGGCCGCGTGCAGGTACGCGCTGACCGGGGTCGGTGCGGCCATGGCGCCGGGCAGCCAGAAGTGGAACGGGACGATGGCCGATTTGGTGAGCGCGCCGATCAGCAGCAGGACCACCGCGATGTCGACGTACACACCGGTCGGCGGTGCCGAGACGATCTCCGACAGCAGGTAGGTGCCCGACCGCTCGCCCAGCATGATGATGCCGACGAGCATGGCCAGACCGCCGAACGTGGTGACCAGCAGCGCCTGGGTGGCGGACCGTCGAGCCGTCGCGCGCACCCCGTAGAAGCCGACCAGCATGAACGAGAGCACGGTCGTGAGCTCCCAGAACACGTACAGCACCAGCATGTTGTCGGAGACGACGAGGCCGAACATGGCCGCGGCGAACGCGACCATCTCCCCACCGAACACGGCGACGCGGGGACGGGCGTCGTCGAAGTAGTGGGCGCAGTAGCAGAGGACGAGCGCACCGACCCCGAGGATCAGCACCGACATGATGGCGGTCAGGGTGTCGAAGCGGGTGGCGATGTCCATCTGGAGTGATGGGACCCAGCTGACCGTCTCGACGCGGGCGGCAGCCGCATCGACCGGCGGCCAGTTGAGCACGACCCAGATCAGCGCGCCGAGGGGCGCCAGTGCGAGAACGTAGAAACCGCGGGTACCCATCCAATGGATGACTGCGGGCGCGACGAGTGCGCACACTGCCAACGCAGCCAACACAGAGATCAAAAGGGCACTCCGTCTTTCTCCCGGCGGGGTGTCACGGGCGAGCACCCGCGGTAGCTACTTTACCGTTGCCCGTATGTTCCGGTTCGACTGGCTCCGGCGTACCGCCGTCAGCATCGCCGCTGTCCTGCTGGTGTTCGGCCTCGTCGTGGGTTGTGCGGACGAGGAGCAGGCCGGCCCCGACGGCGTCCCGTTGCCGTCGGATTTCCCGGCCGCGCAGGTCCCGCTCATCGACGGTCACGTGCTCTCGGCGAGCGGCAGTCGCTCCGACGGTTGGGAGGTCGCGGTGCAGGGCCCGGCCAACGCAGGCAATCAGCTCGAGGCCGCGACCGAGACGCTCACCGAGGCCGGTTACGTCGAATCGCACCGGTCGACCGAGGGCGGACAATCGGTCGTCGTGCTGTCGGCGACCAAGGAGGGTTCGACCTACTGGGTCCAGATCGGCGCGTCCCCGCAGGCCGCGGGCGGTGGGTCGTCGGTCTTCTATCTGGTCAACGTGGAGTAGGCATCGCACTAGTGGTGTGTCTCGGAAATAAGCGACTGGTCTCCGGCGCTCGATCGGCGCCTGGCTGCGTTGTCGTCGGTCGAGATAGCTCCGCTATCCCTCCCTCCTCCGCCTTGCCAGAACACCGATCGCTCCACCGGATACCGGCCACCTATTTCCGAGACACACCACTAGCTCGTCGACCCGCGGTCGAGGTGACCGGACCGACTGTGATCGACGATCGCGATCGGGCATCGCGTGTGGTGCTGAGCGGCGCGCGCCACCGACCCCGCCCAGGTCGCGAAGGTGCTTCCCGCGCGTGGCCGGGTGACGACGAGCAGCGACGCCTGCGGAACCGCTTCGCCGACGGCCCTCGACGGATTGCCGTTGACCAGTTGCAGCGTCGTGTCGCGGTCGGGGAAGCGTCGGCGCCAGGGGTCGAGCAGCGCGTCGGCTCGCGCGTACACCGCTTCGATCCGAGCGGGCGGGGCGTCGTCGGGGATCGCGCACACGATCGCCACGGGGCTGCCGGTGGCATCGGCGTACTCGAAGGCGGTCGACAGCGCGAGATCGGACGGGGCGTCGGCATCGATGGCCGCGACGACCGGACCGCCCGTCGCGAGGTTGCCGTACGGGACTGTCACGACCGGGCATCGCGACCGGGCCGAGAGCGCGGAGCTGATGCTCCCGGTGGTGAGGCGTTCGATGAGGCCGGGTCGATGATGGCCGAGGACCATCAGATCGACCTGACCCGACAGCCTGGTGAGCAGGGGTATCGCGAAGTCGTGTTCGACGACGGTCTCGATGCGCAGGCCCGGATGCCGGGTGCCGAGACGGCCGGCCACCGCGGTCAGGTGGGCGGCCGCTGCCTGCCGCGTGGCGGTGACGTCGAAGTCGAGTTCGAACTCGCTGAGTGGTTGCAGCGCAACGGCTGCCGCGAATCCGTGAATCAGTAGCAGGCGGTCCCCGTCGCGGGCCGAGGCGGCCGCCCAGTGAGCGGCCGCCTCGGATTCGGGACTCAGATCGACCCCGACGGCGATGGTGTTCATCGGGCGCGGGTGGCGTCGCCCGTCCGCGTCTCGCCGGCGATGGCGTCGTCCGCGACGGGACCGACCGTCGACGGTGCCACAGCTGCGGGCACGGCGACGTCGGCGACCGCCGCCTCCTGCGCGCGGCGCTCCTCGTCGCTGCTCATCGTCTTCAGCGCAACCTCCTTGATGAACGCGATGGCGATGAAGCTCAGCGCCGCCATGACGGCCGCGACGAGGAAGACCCGGGCGGTCCCGTCGCCGTAGGCGCCGCGGACGATGGCCGCGATCGGAGCCGGCAGCTCGTTCAGATTGGCCAGGCCGGCACTGCCGCCACCGGATGCGCCGGCGCCGATGCCGAGTGCGCCGAGCCCCTTCGCGATGAGGTCGGTGACGTGGTTGGACAGAACCGCGCCGAGCACCGAGACACCCGCCGCGCCACCGAGGGAACGGAAGAAGGTGACCGTCGAGGTCGCCGCGCCGAGGTTGTCGGGGCTGACGTTGTTCTGCACCGCGAGGACCAGGTTCTGCATCGTCATACCCATGCCGCAGCCCAGGACGAAGAGGAATACACCGACCACGACCATGTCGGTGTGGGCGTCGATCGTCGCGAGCAGGCCGAAGCCGATCGTCATCATCGCGGCACCGGCCACGAGGAATCGCTTCCACCGCCCGTACCTGGTGATCAGGTTGCCCGACACGGTCGCCGAGAGCATCGAGCCGATGACCATCGGCAGCGTCAGCAGGCCCGCCGCGGTCGGCGAGTAGCCGCGCGCGATCTGGAAGTACTGCCCGAGGAACACAGCGCCGCCGAACAGGGCGACACCGACGCCGACGCTGGCGACAGTCGCCAGGGCCGTGGTGCGGTCGCGGAAGATGTGCAGCGGGATGATCGGGCTGGACACCCTGGACTCGACGAAGACGGCTGCGGCGAGCAGCGCGACTCCGAGTGCCACCAGTCCGTACGAGGTCATCGACGCCCAGTCGAAGTTCTTGCCCGCCAAGGTGACCCAGATGAGCAGGGTGCTGACGCCCGAGGCGATGAGGGCGGCGCCGAGGTAGTCGATGCTGACCTTCTTGCGGACCACCGGGACGTTCAGCGTGCGCTGGATGACGAGTAGGGCGATGACGGCGAGCGGGACGCAGACGTAGAACGTCCAGCGCCAGCCGAGCCAGCTGGTGTCGACGATGACGCCGCCGATGAGCGGACCGGCGACGGTCGCGACGGACATCACCGCGGCCATCGGGCCCTGGTAGCGGCCGCGTTCGCGCGGGCTGAACATCGTCGCGACGACGATCACGACCAGCGCCTGCAGGCCGCCGAGGCCCAGGCCCTGGATGACGCGGAAGCCGATCAGCATGTCGACCGAGGTGGAGAGCCCGGCGAGGACCGAACCCAGGGTGAACAGGAACAGCGCGCCCTGGACCAGCAGCTTCTTGCTGACCAGGTCGGCGAACTTGCCCCAGATGGGCGTGGTCGCGGTGGACGCGAGCAGGGTCGCGGTGATGACCCAGGTGTACTGGTCCTGGGTGCCGTGCAGGTCGGTGATGATCGTCGGCAGGGCGTTGGACACCACGGTCGACGACAGGAACGCGACGAACATGCCGAGCAGGAGGCCGATGAGGGCCTCGATCTTCTGACGATGCGTCATCGGCACGTCTTCGGCCGGCGCCATCGCGGACGCGGGTGCACTCATATGGCAAACCTCCGAGAAAGAGAGCTGCCCGCGACGAGGAGACGGGCGGGCGGCGAATCGGCGCGCGCGGTGGCGCACCCGATTGGTTGATTGATGCAACCATAAGTCGTGATGGTTGCAACCAACAACTATCGGAGGTTATTCCGGGTGTGTTCCGGGACTCACCCGGTGGCCGAGGGAGGCTCGGCGGTGCTCAGTCGAGCCGACGCTCGGCGTAGGCCTTGAGGTCGGCGACCTGCGCGGGATCGAGCGACGGCCGAACCCGCTTGCGGGCCTCCTCGACGTCGGCCACGGTGACCGCGGCGGCGTCGATGTCCCGGCGCATCGCCGACAGGGCGGCCTCGCGCAGCAGGGCCGAACAGTCGGCCGCCGAGTAGCCCTCGAGGTCGCCGGCCAGCTCGTCGAGGTCGACTCCGTCGAGCGGGACGTCGCGCCCGGTGGCGCGCAGGATGTCGCCGCGGGCGTCGGCGTCCGGCGGCGGCACGAAGACGAGCCGTTCCAGTCGCCCGGGCCGCAGAAGCGCCGGGTCGATGAGGTCGGGTCGGTTCGTCGCACCGAGCACCACGACGTCCTGGAGCGGTTCGACTCCGTCGAGTTCGGTGAGCAGCGCGGCGACCACCCGGTCGCCGACACCGGAGTCGGTGGACTGGCCGCGGCGCGGGGCCAGTGCGTCGACCTCGTCGAGGAAGATCAGCGAGGGCGCCGACTCGCGGGCACGGGCGAACAGATCCCGCACCGCCTTCTCCGACGACCCGACCCACTTGTCCATCAGCTCGGCGCCCTTGACCGTGTGCACCGACAGCTGACCCGACGCCGCGAGCGCGCGGACGACGAAGGTCTTGCCGCAGCCCGGCGGGCCGAACAGCAGCACCCCACGCGGCGGGTCGACGCCGAGCCGGGCGAAGGTGTCGGGGTGTTGCAGCGGCCACAGGACCGCTTCGGTCAGAGCCTGTTTCGTCTCGACCATGTCGCCGACGTCGGCGAGGGTGATCGAGCCAAGCGCGACGTCGGGGGAATCCGAGCGGGACACCGGCCGGATGACGTCGAGGGCGCCGACGAGATCCTCGGTGCGCAGCGACGGCGCGGACTTCTCGGCACTCGCGCGCGTCGCGGCGCGCAGCGCGGCCTCGCGGGCCAGCGCGGCGAGATCCCCGGCGACGAAACCGGGGGTGCGCGAGGCGACCGACGTGAGGTCGAGGTCGCCGTCGGTCGGGACGTTCGACAGGATCGCCGAGAGCAACCGCGCCCGGGTCGCGGCGTCGGGGAGGCCGATGACCAGTTCCCGGTCGCAGAGCGACGGGTCGCGCAACCGGGCGTCGAGGCGTACCGGTTCGGCGGTGGTCGCGATGAGTGCGATGCGGCCGTCGGCGATGCCGGAACGCAGTTCGTCGAGGATCAGTGCGGCGACGGGCTCGGGTTCGGCGGGTAACAGCGCGTCGACGTCGGTGATCAGCAGGACCCCGGCGGCCGCCCGGGTGCGGGCCACCGCGTCGGCGACCGTCCGCAGGCGGGTGTTGGCCTCCGTCGCGCCGACCGTCGGGCCGTCGATGGTCACCAGCGTGCGCGACGCGCACACCGAACGCACGAAGGTCGCCTTGCCGCCGCCGGCCGGGCCGGTGACCAGGACGCCGAGACGCGGTGTCGCACCGAGGGTGCGCAGCACCTCCGGCTCGTCGAGGGTGATGGTGAGCCACTCGGTGAGCTTGGTGATCTGGGAGTCCACGCCGACCAGCTCCGACACCGGCCGGACCGGGATCTCGGGCTCACGGGCGGGCGCGCGGACCGGGCTGGGCGCGGCGACCGGCCGCGGGCGGGAGTCGGACTCCGACACCATGCCGAGGGCGCCGGGGATCCGAGGTGACCCCGGACCGGTCCGGTCGACGAGGGGCGGCACCTCGCCCGCGGTCGTCGACCACAGCACAGCGGTGTTGGTCTGCACGCTCACCGGCGTCGACGCCGGACCGCCCGCGGGTGGCCCGGGCTCGGTGGCGGTGACGGTCAGCAGCTCGGTGGTCCAGGTGATCCCGACCGACCGGGCCAGGGCGCGCGTGGCCTCGGTCGCGGCGAGTTCGGGGCCGAGGTCGCGGGGGAGCAGCGAGACGGCGTCACCGACGGACAAGACCTTCCCCAGCAGCGCGCGGCGCAGCGTCGACTCGGTGATCGACTGGGTGGCCAGCGCCGAACCGCTCACCACCACCCGGCTCGCGCCCTGCACCTCAACGGGCGCCAGCACGACCGTCGAGTTCTCGCGGACGCCGGCGTTGGAGAAGGCGATCTCGTCGAGGAGGGCGACGCCGGTCGGCGCGGAGGCCTCGGTCGCGGCCACCACGGCGGCGGTGACCCGTGCGCCGGTGATCGACACCGCGTCCCATTCCCGCAGCGAGAGGGCCGTCAACACCTCGGGATGCACGCGGATGATGCCGCGCCGCGCCTCGGCCGCCGAGGGATTGTGCCGCGCGGTCAGCGTGAGGGAGGCCGGTGTGCTCATTCGGGTTCGCTTTCGGTCGTCTCGCCGGGCGCGCCGACCACGGACCGGCCGGGGCCGGTGGGACGGTTCAGGCCCATGCGGCCGAGGGAGTTGAGGACCGGCCGCCGGCGCCGGCCCCCGGGCGACGCCGTGCGCAGGGCGCGACGCTGGGCACGACGTTCGGCCGGTTTGTCGTCCCAGTGCTCGGGCCGGGAGGCGACCCAGCGACGTGCGCGCCACGCGTACGGGATGTGCAGGACGTATCCGGCGATGGCGATCATCATCAGCACGTACGGGAAAGTCACCAGCAGCGCCGCGGCCGCGGCGACCAGCACCAGTAGGCCGGCCACCGCGCGGGCCGGGATCGACGCGGTCTTTAGCGAGGACGTCGGGACGCGACTGACGGCCAGGAAGGCGACGAAGATCAGCCACCCGCCGACGGCCGGCAGCGACGTCCACCACCCGTCGCCGAACTGTTGCTCCAGCCCGATGGGCAGGAGCGCGCAGATCGCCGCGGCGGGCGCGGGGACACCGACGAAGAAATCCTTGGTGTACGCGGGTGCCTCGTCGTCGTCGAGCAGGGTGTTGAACCTCGCGAGGCGCAGGACGATGGCGCAGCAGTAGATCAGTGCGAGCACCCAGCCGAGGTCATGCCCGTCGATGAAGTAGAAGTAGATGATCATCGCCGGCACCACACCGAAGTTGATCGCGTCGGCCAGCGAGTCGATCTCGGCGCCGATCCGGCTCGTGGCTCCCATCAGGCGTGCGACCCGACCGTCGATGCCGTCAAGGAACGCGGCCGCGACCAGGAGAGCCATCGCGGTGTCGACGTCGCCGTTGATCGCCGACCGCATGGCCGTCAGGCCTGCACAGATCGCGAGGATCGTCAGCGACGACGGGATGACGATGCGGCTGGCCTGTGCCTGGCGCCGCAGACGCCGGCGCTCCGGCTCCCGCGGAACCGGATGTGTCTGTGCGTGCCGGCTGGCCGAGCGCGCGGTCGGGTTGCGCGCAGTGCGCGAGCCGGGGCGTCGCCGGCCGGGGTTCGTGCCGGGTGAGGTCATGTCGGTCGGGTTCACCGGGCCGGAGTTCACTGATCCAGGTACGCGAACGGGGTCTCGCCGCCGACCGCGCGCTGGCCGACCGAGACGCGGGGCCGGGTGCCGGCCGGGAAGTAGACGTCTACGCGCGATCCGAATCGGATAAGCCCGTAGGTCTCGCCGATCGTCAGCAAGTCCCCGACCGACGGCTCGCACACGATCCGACGGGCGACGAGACCGGCGATCTGCACGACGGCCAGCTCGGGCCCGGGCGTGCCGCCTTCGGCGGTGGTGCGGATGGTCATCGTGGTGCGCTCGTTGTCGCGGCTGGCCTCGGGGAGGTCGGCGGAGACGAACGCGCCGGGCGTGTGGGTCACGGTGGTCACCGTGCCCGCGATCGGCACGCGCTGCACGTGGACGTCGAAGATCGACAGGAAGGTCGAGACCCGGGGCAGCGGCTGTGTGCCCAGGCCGGACTCGGCGGGCGGGACGGCCTCGTCGACCAGGGCGATGGTCCCGTCCGCGGGGGCGACGACCACACCGGGCTCGGTGGGGGTGACCCGCTTCGGATGCCGGAAGAAAGCAGCGCACGCGCCGGCGGTCAGCGCGGCCGGTCGGGCGATCCAGCGGTGTCGACGCCCGAGGAGCGCGACGGCGGCGGGCGCGGCGACGAACGGCACACCCGCCGGGTGGATCGGAGGGATGGTCTCTCGGGCCAGATCGAGAAAATGGGCGACACGGCCGGTGTCACCGGAGCCGTCCGGACGCGGACGTCGGGCCACGATCAACCTCCTCTGGCCTGTGTCCAGGCCGGATAAATGGTGCGCACCGCATCGCCGGGTGCATCGGCGTCCACTCTAGAGCGCCGCGCCCGGAGACCTCGTCGTCAGCGCAGGACCAGCACGTCCACCAGGGTGCCCGCCTCGACCGCCTCGACGTCGGCGGGGACGTCGATGAGCGCGTCGGCCTCGGCGAGGTAGCGCAGGTGATGGGACGCCGGCGGGCCGATCGGGTCCACCCCGACCACCCCGTCGCGAGGCCCGGCGTCGAGCACGCCGCGCAGGAACTGTCGTTTGCCGCGGGGTGAGCGGATGTCGGCACCGAGACGGGCTCGGATCCGTTCCCGGTCGGCGGGCAGTGCCATCGCGGCCCGCAGCGCCGGCCGGATGAAGACCTCGAAGGACACGAGTGCACTGACGGGGTTGCCCGGCAGCGTGATGATCGGTACGCGCCGGCCGCGGGAGGAGGGGAAGTGGCCGCAACCCTGGGGCATACCGGGCTGCATCGCCACCTTCACGAACTCGACGGCCCCGGTCGCCGACAGTGCGTCCTTCACCACCTCGAAGGCGCCGGCGCTGACACCGCCCGAGGTGATGATCAGATCGGCGTCGTCGGCGACCTCGTCGAGCCGCGCGGCGAAGTCCGCGGTGTTGTCGGGCACGAAGTGCAGGTGACGACCGGCCGCGCCGGCCTCGATGACCGCGGCGGTCAGCATCGCGCCGTTGGACTCGTAGATCTGTCCGTGGCGCAACGGTTTTCCGGGTTCGACGAGTTCGGAACCGGTGGACAGCACGACGACCCGCAGCCGCCGGGCGACGGTGATCTCGGCGAGGCCCAGTGCGGCGAGCAGACCGATCTGGGGGGCGCCGATCACCGAGCCGGCGGGCAGCGCCCGGGTGCCGGCCTCGATGTCGGAGCCGCCGCGCCGGATGTGCCTGCCGCGCTCGGGTGCGGCGGTGAAGGTGACGGTCGGTGCCGCGGCCACCGGGCCCACCACGGCGTCGGTCAGTTCGACCGGGACCACCGCGTCGGCGCCCGCGGGCATCGGGGCGCCGGTCATGATGCGGTGCGCGGTGCCCGGCTCGAGAGTGAGGTCGTCGGTGCGGCCGGCGGGGATGTCCGCGGCCACCGGCAGGGTGACAGGGGCGTCGGCGCTCGCGTCCGCGAGATCGTCGGCGCGGACCGCGAATCCGTCCATCGCGGAGTTGTCGAAGCCGGGCAGCGACAGCGGGGCGTCGACGTCGGTGAACGTGGCGAGACCCAGCGATTCGGGTACTGCGATCTCCGACGGTTCGGCGGGGCCGAACAACGCCGCGACGATGCGCTGATGTTCTACGACGGTACGCATCCGCTCAGCATGCCAGGTGTCGACGGAGACCATGCCGCCGTCCCGGCAGGTGACCGGGCCGTCCTGCGACGCCGCTGGGCGAGGACTACATTCGTGCGCATGGCGCTGGGTCTGCTGTTCGACATCGACGGGGTGATGGTCACCTCGTGGCAGGCGCTGCCCGGCGCGGTCGAGGCGATCGCCGATCTCGCCGACCAGGGCATCCCGCGGATGTTCTTGACCAACACGACGTCCCGCTCGCGTGGCGAGATCGCCGAGGCGCTCAACGAATGCGGTTTCGAGGTGAAGCCGGACGAGATCCTGTCGGCCGCCAAGCTGACCGCCGAACACGTCGCCGCCACCTATCCGGGCAAGCGCGTGTGGGTGCTCAACCAGGGCCCGATCGCCGAGGACATGACCGGCGTGGAGTTGACCGACGACCCGGCGTCGGCCGAGGTGGTGGTACTCGGCGGTGCCGGTTCGGTCTTCACGCACGCCACGCTGTCCAAGGTCCTGGAGATGATGCTCGACGGGATTCCGGTGATCGCGATGCACCGGTCCATGACCTGGTCGACGGCGGACGGCTTGAGCATCGACACCGGGGTATACCTCGAGGGCCTCGAAAAGGCTTCGGGCGCAAAGATCAAGGCGATCGGCAAGCCCTCGCCGGTCGGTTTCCGGGCGGCCACCGAAGTGCTCGGTCTCGAGCCGACCCAGGTGGTGATGGTCGGCGACGACATGCACAACGACGTTCTCGGTGCCCAGGCCGCGGCGTTGATCGGCGTGCTGGTCCGCACCGGCAAGTTCCGCGAGGAGGCGCTGCATGCGTTGCAGCGTGACGAGTTCGGGCCCTACCCCGACCACATCATCGACTCGGTCGCCGACCTCCCCGAGCTCATCGGCAAGCTCAGCGGAACCTGATCGCCGAGCTCATCGGCAAGCTCAGCGGGACCTGAGCGTCCACAACTCTGCTCCCTGAGGTGCGAGCGAAGCGAGCCACGAACGGGCTCGCAAGCTGCCTCACCAGGCCCTTCGTGGCTCGTCGCTTGCGCTCCTCGCACCTCAGGGAGCAGAGGGGCGAGCGTCTCTCCGCTCCCTGAGGAGCGAGCTTGCGAGCGTCTCCCCGCTCCCTGAGGAGCGAGCTTGCGAGCGTCTCCCCGCTCCCTGAGGAGCGAGCTTGCGAGCGTCTCGAAGGGTCAGTTGGACTCGGCGGCGCGCTTGATCTTGCCCAGCGTCTCGGCCATCCCGAGTTTGAGCTCCTCTTCGAACGAGTCGGCGCCGCCGAAGAGCTTGTCGACGAGCACCGACGACACCTTGGTGGTCGACCCGTTGACCTCGCGCCGCTCGGTGACCGTGACCCCGGCGTCCTTCGGGGTGATGGTGTAGCTCCAGATGGTGTGGTTCTCCGCGACCCGGAAGCCGAGTTCCTGGTTCGGGGTGAACCGGACGACCTTGGAGGTGGTCGGCCACACCAGCGGGCCCCGGCGGTTGATGTTGATGGTCTTGGTCCCCAACCCGACGGTGCCGCCGCGGATGATCATCTTCTTGCACTGGGGGCTCCACTCGCCCATGCGCTTCAGATCGGAGATCACCGACCACACCTGCTCGGGCGTGGCGTCGATGTCGATGGATTCCTCGATGAGTGCTGCGGTCATGGTCGCTCACCCTATGGGCTTGTTGGCCGAGGGTCAATAAGCATGTTCGGGCGCCCGAGTCAACCCCGGAAAACGCCTGGACCAGCGATGTCGCGCCGAACTCAGACCAGCAGGGTGATCCCGATGACGGCACCGATGGCCACGAAGACGGCGGCGGTGATCCAGCCGGCGGGGTGTTCGTCGACGGCCCGGCGGCCGGTCGTCACGGCGTCGTCGGGGGTCTCGTCACTGCGCGGTGCGCCGTCGAAGAGCAGCGTGCCGAGCTTTCCGGGTGTGAGCCAGTCGATCAGCACGAACGACCACATCATCACCGCGATCGCCAAGACCGTGTATGCGACGGTGTAGAGCAGCGCGCGCCACAGCTCGAGGAGTTCGGTGTCGATGACCGAACAGACCAGCACGATCGCGAGGCCGATGACCATCGACGTGGTCAGCAGCACCGCGTTGCGGTTGTGTTCGATCCACACCAGCTGCCGCAGCCGGCCCGGTGTCACCAGGTCGAGGGCGGCGAAGCCGAGGACGAGCACGGCGATCCCGACCAGGCTGAACGATGCCCCCGCGGCCAGGTTGTCCCGCAACAGTTCCATCCGGCTCCCTCTCGCCTCGCATCGGAATCAGCGGGCTGCCGCCCGACAACGACATCAGCGGGCTGCCGCCCGACAACGACGTCAGCGAAGGCCTGCGCGCGAGAACGCGCAGGACCTTCGCTGAAGGACAGTAGCCGGTATCAGCCGACGCTGAGCATGTCGTAGGTGTCGATGTTCTCCGCCAGGCGGGTCACATGGTCCGACGCGTCGCCCAGGGTGTGGCTGATCGCCGTCAGACGGCTCACGTAGTGGGCGATCGGGTACTCGGCGGTCATACCGATACCGCCGTGCATCTGGATCGCTTCCTGACCGATCAGGCGCGCCGACCGGCAGATCTGCAGCTTGGCCCGCGACGCGATGATGGGATCGGCGATCCCGTCCGCCAGCGCCGACGTCGCGTAGAGGCTCAGGCTGCGGGCGAGTTCGAGCTGGACGTACATGTCGGCAGCACGGTGGGTCAGTGCCTGGAAGGCCGACAGCGTGACGCCGAACTGCTTGCGCGACTTGAGGTATTCGACGGTCAGGTCCAGGCTCCGCTCCATCGCGCCGACGGCCTCGGCGCACAGTGCGGTCTGGATGCCGACCTCGACGTCGGCGATGGTCTGCGACGCGTCGCCGGTGCCCAGGCGGGTGGCCTTGACGTCGCGGAACTCGATCTGTGCGCCGCGGCGGCGATCGTGCGTCCGGTATGGGGTCCGGGTGATGCCGTCGGCGTCCGCGTCGACCAGGTAGAGGCCGACGCCGTTGTCGTCGCGCGCCGACACGATCAGCTTCGCAGCGCAATCGCCGTGTCCGACAAGGCTCTTGGTGCCGTTGAGGACGCCGTCGGCCGACGCGGTGGTTTCCACCCGCGCCTCCGGCCAGCGGTCGCCCGGCTCGGTGTGGGCGAAGGCCATCAGCAGTTCGCCCGACGCCAGTGCGGTCCGCAGCTCGGCGCGGGTCGCGTCGTCGGCGAGGCCGAGGAGCGAGCCGGGGACGAGGACCGAGTCGAGGTAGGGCTCAGGTGCCAGTGCGCGGCCGAGTTCGGTCATGACACTGGTGAATTCGACGGGGCCGGCGTCCATGCCGCCCTCGTCCTCCGGGAAGGTGAGGCCGAGGATGCCGATCTCGGCCAGCGACTTCCACACCTTCTCGCTCCAGCCGAGATCGGTGTCGGTGACCTTGCGCAGCGTCTCGACGTCGTAGGTCTTGGTGAGGACCTCGCGAACGGTGTCGCGCAGCATCCCCTGCTCTTCGGAAAGCTCGAAATCCATGGTGTTCCTTAGTGAAAGGTCGAAAGGTGCGGGGTCGGCGCTCAGAGGCCGAGGACAGCCTTGTCGATGATCTGGCGCTGGACCTCCGACGACCCGCCGTAGATCGTGACCTTGCGGTAGTTGAGGTAGGTCGGGGCGGCGAGCTGGGCCCATTCGGGGGCGCTCACCTCGGCGCTGCCGTTCGGAGCCGAGGCGTCGAGCTGGGCGACCGGGAGCGAGTCGGGGCCCGCGATGTCGGCGAGGAGCTCCATGGCGGCCTGCTGCAGCTGGCTGCCGGTCAGCTTGAGCAGCGACGATGCCGGGTTAGGCTTGCCGTCGGCCGACGAGGCGGCGACGCGCAGCTGGGTGAGCTCGAGGGCGAGCAGTTCGTTCTCGACCTCGGCCAGGCGGGCGGCGAACAGCGGATCGTCGAGCAGGGTGCCCTTGGCGGTGCGGGTCTGCTTCGCGAGCTCCTTGGCGCGGGCGAGCTTGGCCTTGGTGTAACCGACACGGGCGATGCCGTTGCGCTCGTTGCCGAGCAGGAACTTCGCCTGGGTCCAGCCGCTGTTCTCCTCGCCGACCATGTTCTCGGCGGGCACGCGGACGTCGTTGAAGAAGACCTCGTTGACCTCGTAGCTGCCGTCGATGAGCTGGATCGGGCGGATCTCGACGCCCGGCGTGTCCATCGGGAACAGGAACATGCTGATGCCGGCCTGCTTCTTGACATCGGGGTTGGTGCGCGCGAGGCAGAAGATCCAGTCCGCGAACTGGCCGAGCGTGGTCCAGGTCTTCTGGCCGTTGATCACGTAGTCGTCGCCGTCGCGGACCGCGCGGGTCTTCAGCGAGGCGAGGTCGGAGCCGGCCTCGGGCTCGGAGAAGCCCTGGCACCACCAGATGTCGAGGTTGGCGGTCTTGGCCAGGAAGCGTTCCTTCATCTCGTCGGAACCGAACTGGGCGATGACCGGGCCGATCATGCCGACGTTGAACGGCAGCATGTCGGGGACGAACGCGAGGCTCATCTCCTCGCGGTAGATGTGATGCTGGATCGGGGTCCAGTCCTTGCCGCCGTGCTCCACCGGCCAGCTGGGGGTGGCCACACCGTGCTCGTTGAGGATGCGCGTCGTGGTGACGAGGTCCTCGGGGTACTGGAGCTTGCCCTCTTCGCACCGCTTGCGGACGTCTTCGGGGACCTTGGCGAAGATGCTGCGCAACTCCTCGCGGAAGGCCTCTTCTTCAGGACTGAATTTCAGCTGCATGGGTTCTTCTCTACTCCTGTCGAGGGTGTCCGTACCCCGGGCGGTGTGGTCGAACTGGGGACCTCTGCCGTGTGCACCCAGGCTGGGGAAACCCAACCGAGCCACGAATGACTAAGCGCTTGCTTAGTGATAGGTTGCACTATGCCGCGCGGGCCGGATGCTGTCAATCACGGGCACGTCGCGATGACCAGTCCGACCGTTCCGAGAAGGTGGCCGTGGGCCCGTCTGCCGATCCGACGCCCGAAGTCCGGCCCGTGGCCGCCCGGGCCCGGCTCCTGCGCGCCGCCGTCGAGGCGTTCGCGGCGAAGGGGTTCAACGGGACGACCACGAGAGACATCGCCAACGGCGCGCAGATGAGTTCGGCGGCGGTCTACGTGCACTTCCGCTCCAAGGAGGAGTTGCTGTTCGAGATCTCCGACGCCGGTCATCGCGCGATTCTCGCGGCGATCGACGACGCCGATGATACGTCGGCGTCCCCCGGCGACCGGCTGCGGGCGATCTTCCACGCCTTCACCGAGCACCACGCGCGCGAGCACGTGGGGGGCCGGGTGGTGAACTACGAACTCAACGCCCTCGCGCCCGACCATCTGGACACGGTGATGGCCATGCGTCGCGAGATCACCAGACGGGTGCGCGAGATCATCGAAGCCGGGATCGCATGCGGGGACTTCGATGTCGCCGACTCGCTCGCCACCACCAACGCGATGCTGTCCATGGGGATCGATGTCGCGCGCTGGTACCGCGACGGGGGGTCACTCTCGCCCGAGGAGATGGGGGGCTTCTACGCGGAGCTGGCCACGCGGATGGTGGGATGGCGACCGCCCGTCGGCGGGTGACTCAGCCCCTGCATGCCGGTTCCGGTTGCGACGGAGAGACTTCGACTGCGTTTCGGGCTGCGGATGCTGCCCGGCGGCGCACTGTCACCGCGAATGCCGCCGCGATCATCACCATCGCGAGAACGTAGCCGACGTAGCCGATGATGGTGTCGCGCAAACCGATGTGCGAGACGACGATCCCGGCGATCACAGCCGGGACGCTGAATGCGAGGTAGCTCGCCACGAACACCGACGAGAAGACCTGACCGCGCTTCGTGGGAGGTGTCGCAGCGGTGATGTTGTCCATCGCGGAGAGGAAGGTGGCGGCCCAGCCCGAGCCGGCCACGATCGAACCGACGATGTAGAAGGGCAGGGATTCGATGAGGACCCCGGCCAGTGAGATCACCACGCCGGCGGCGAGTGCGGGGAATCCGTACGCAGCTTTGATCGTCGACGAGCGATCGGTGATGAACAGGGACGTGACGGCCGCGCAGGCGAAGAAGACGAACAGGATCGCGCCCGCCGCGCCGTGGTTGCCCACACCGAACACACGGGAGACCACCGACGACCCGAGCGAGAGATACAGGCCGCCGAGGGACCAGGTGGCGACGAGCGCGGGAACTGACGCCAGGAACACCGTGCGGACCTCGCGAGGCACGCGCACCTGCGGCGCGAGCGTGCCGGCCAGGTGCCGTCGAGAATCGAAGCCGATTCGCTCGCGGGTCTCCGGGACGACGAGAAGTGCGATCAGCAGTGCGGCGAACAGGCCGAGGATGATCTCGTAGATCAGGACGCGGGGTGCGGGTGCGTACTCGACGAGCACCCCGGCCACGGCGACGCCGCTCGCCAGGCCGATCGCCGGGGCTGCGCCGACGATCGTCGATCCGGCACGGGCCGAGGGCTGCAGATCGACCGTCGTCGCGGTCAAGGTGCCCATCGCTGCGCCGGTGGCCAGGCCTTGCAGGGCGCGCGCGGCGAGCAGGGTGCCGACGTCCTCGGCTACGACGAACAGCACCATGCTCGCGATGAGCAGGACGAGCGCGACGGCGAGGACAGGCCGCCGGCCGACATGATCGGACAGAGACCCGACCGTCAGAAGGCTCACCAGCATGGTCACCACGTACACCGCGAACACGAGCGTCAATGTGAGCGCGGAGAATCCCCACAGTTCCTGATACACGGGGTACAGCGGCGACGGTGCCGCGGACGCGAACAGGACCATCGTGTACGTCGCCGCGATCAGCCAGAACGCGCGATGTGGGTGCAGTGGCGCCACGAGGTCTCCTTAAAGCAAACAGGTTTGCATTCAGAAACTAGCCCGGACTGCGATCCAAAAGCAATCAGCTTTGCAATAATGGCTTGCATGACGACGGCCCGCACCCCCGACAGCCCGATTTCTGGTGCTCCCCCCTCGCCGACCCGTCGTCCAGGTGGTCGTAGCGCGCGCGTGCAATCGGCGGTCTACACGGCAGTCGGTCAACTCGTCGGCGCCGGGCGGCGCGATTCGATGACGATCCCCGAGGTCGCCGAACTCGCCGGGGTGAATCCGACCAGCATCTATCGACGCTGGGGAACGATCGACGCGCTTCTCGGGGAGGTCGCCGTTGCGGCGTTGACGCAGGGCGAACCCCTGCCCGACACCGGCACTCTCGCCGAGGACCTGTCCGAGTGGGCGCAGATCATCGCCGCCGACATCGCACGCCCGAAGCGCCGCGCCTACCTCCGGGCCATGGTCGCCGCGCGCGAGGACATCGTCGAGGTCTGCCCCTGCTGGGAGATCCGGCGGGAGCACGCCGAACAGATGATCGCGCGGGCGCGGGACCGCGGCGAGGCCACACCGTCGGTCCGACAGGTGCTCGACCACGTGATCGCCCCGCTGTATCACCACGCGGTCTTCGGACTCGAGCTCGACGCCGATCACGCCGCCGGCCTGGTCGATGACGTCTTGTCGATGATCGGAGCTGCGCCGAGAAGGTAGGCCGAGACGATAGGGTCCCGGGAATGAAACACGTTCACGCGTTCACCGACGACGCACTCGGCGAGCACGACGCGGTCGGCGTCGCCCAGGCCATCGCATCCGGAGAGATCTCCGCCGCAGAGGCGGTCGAGGCCGCGATCGCGCGGATCGATGCCGTCAACCCGCACCTCAACGCCGTCGCCTTCGACGATCGCGAGCGTGCGCGCAAACGCGCGGTCGAGAACGACTTCCCACTGGGATCGTTCATCGGGGTGCCGTCGATCATCAAGAACAACACCGACTTCGCGGGGCTGCCGACCTGTCACGGTTCGGCTGCGGTGCCCCAGCGACCGGCGAAGGCCAACGAGGCGTTCACCAATCAGTTCCTCGCGAGCGGCGTCAATGTGGTCGGCGCGTCGACGATGCCCGCCTTCGGGTTGACCTCGACGACGGAGTTCGTCGACCGTGAGCCGACCCGCAACCCGTGGGACACCGACTACTCGTCGGGCGGCTCGTCCGGTGGTTCCGCGGCGCTCGTCGCGGCCGGTGCACTGCCGATCGCCCACGCCAACGACGGCGGCGGGTCGATCCGCATCCCCGCCGCCATCTGTGGGTTGGTCGGACTGAAGCCGAGTCGCGGGCGCGTCGAGGCGTCGAAAGAGACCCGGGACGCGCCGATCGACCTCGTGTCGAACGGGATCGTCAGCCGTTCGGTGCGCGACACCGCCCGATTCCTCGCCGACACACAGGGTTTCCGGCCCGCGCCCGGGATGCCGCCGGTCGGGCTGGTCGAGGGGCCGGGGACCAAACGGCTCAAGATCGCGCTGATCACCGAGCCGCTGACCGGCTCGCTGCTCGACCGGGACACGCAACGGTGTGTCACCGAGGCCGCCGAGCTGGTCGAGTCCCTCGGGCATCGCACCGAGATGGTGCCGCTGCCGGTGGACCGGGACTACGTCCGGGACTTCATCGACTACTGGTCGCTGCTCGCACTGGCGCTGGACCGATTCGGAAAACGGGTGGTCGACAAGGGCTTCGACCGTTCCCAGGTGGACTCGTTCACCCGTGGGCTCTCGCGTAGCGCGCTCCGGCACTTCTACCGGCTGCCGGGGGCGGTCCGCGGGCTGCGGAAGTCCACGGCCGCGATCCGCGGACTGCACGACACCTTCGATGTGGTCCTCAACCCGACCGTCGTCCACGCGACCCCGGAGATCGGGTACCTCGATCCCGCACTCGACTTCGACGAGGCGATGGGCCGGCTGACCCGGTTCATCGCCTTCACCCCGGCCAACAACACCGCGGGCACCCCGGCGATCAGTCTGCCGCTGGGACAGACGGAATCGGGCATGCCCGTGGGCATCCACTTCGCTGCCGACCTCGGCCAGGAACGCACCCTCCTCGAGTTGGCCTTCGAACTCGAGGCGGCCCGACCGTTCGCGCGGATTCAGGACGCCTGAGATACGTAATTCGTTCCCGCGGTGCCGTTTCCGTTCCGCTTATTGGATCCGATAAGCACGACGGAAACGGCACCGCGGGAGTGTTGGTCGGCCTGGGGACGCGCGACTGACCGAGATGCCGAACTCCGATAGTCTGCCCGGCAGCACCGAATGAGTTCAGTCGACGGGGGTGGGATGAACGGTCATGGGATGGCGCAAGAGTCCGAGACGATCAGCGCCGGCCATTCCGGCGTCACGGTGGACGGAAGTTATCGAAGGTCGTCCGCCGCATCCCGCTTCGCCGGCTACGTGACTACTGTTTCCGCGGTTGCCGGAATCGTCCTCTCCGGGCTGGCGTTTGTTCAACGGGTTCCGTCGGGTCGGGTGTCTGACGGATTCTGGACCGGACCACAATGGGCCGCAACAACACTCGTGCTCGGAGTATCACTCGGGTTGTCGCTCGTGATTGGTGTCGTACTGCTCAGCTTCGTCGGTCGCGGTCCGGCAATCGGGTCGGCCCTGGTCTCGGGGGTCTGCCTCGCCTATTCGGTCCGATCCGAGGCGGTCGATACCATCGCGGCGCTGACGGGAGGCCCGGGCGGACATGACGTGGTACGAACGGTCCTGGCGGCGTGGGCGTGCCTGCTCGTCGCCGCGGTCGCGGCGACGTTTCGACGAGATCGATTGTCTCTAAGAGAGGTCGGCGCAATCGCCGTTGTCGCTCTCGTCGTGACACTGGCGATCGGTCTCACGCCGTTCGAGCGCAGTGGAGCGACGGGGACCGACGCCATTCGGATTCCCGAAGCGCCGCCTTCGGTCACCGGGGAACCAGCCTACCGAGTGGATGATGTCGATCCCTGGTCGATCACCCCGGCCGGCCCGGGCTTCGCCGCAGTCGTCGATGACATCCTGGTCGCCTACGACGGCACGACGGGCCGACCACGGTGGAGCCTCACTCCCGATGGCGTCGGAGCGGCGAATTGCGCTGAGCGAGGGTTCGATCGCGTCACCAGTACCGGAACGGGAACCGATTCAGTGGTCGTGGTCGGTTGTGACTACGCCCGCGCAGGGCGGGTGGGGTATTTCACGACCGGGATCGATGCGATGACAGGACAGGTCCTCTGGACCAACGATTCGCCGTGGATTCTGATTTCCGACGTGCCACGCGCCGGACGCGTCGATCAGCCAGTGGCTGTGATCCGTGACGGCGAGATGGCAGTTCTCGAACCTCGGAGCGGAGAGGTCAGATGGCAGCGACGTGTGTCGCCGCCGACCGGACGTGATGAACCGAACCCGCATCCGCGCTCGGTCTTCGCTGCCGGTCATCATGTGGTCTATGTGGCTCCTGGCAGGGGTCATGTGAAGGTCGTTGTCTTCGACGCCCTGACCGGAGCGGATCGGACCCATCGCATCGCAATCACGGCGGCAGACGAGCGGTTCGACGTCAGCGTCGGCGAGACAGGCGACTCCGAGTTCGTGGCTCACCTGTGGGACCTCGATGACGTCCCCCGGGCATTGGTGGTCTCCATAGCGAACGGCGGCCACGAGCCGGTGGACAGATGGTGGTGGGGTTCAGATGCTCGAGGGCGCCGGATGACGGGGATCCATGTGAACGCGCAGCCGTCCTGGGGTATGTACTTCGACCAGCCCGGGGCGGTAGTCATCGGACATCTGGATTCTCGCTCGTCGACCCGCGTCACGATCCCGAAAGGTACCGACTGGCCACGCGATCCGATCCCGGAGTCGCAGAGCTGGGTTCTTCTGCACGACTCCGTGGTGACGGCCCAACTGAAGCGACCTCTCGAGAACCAGGGGCGGTACGACCTGACGACGATCCACCCGGACGGTTCGATCGCGTCCGTACCGTCGCCGTGCGGGCAGACGTTGGGTGGCGTCGTACCCGTTCCGGGAGCCGTGCTGGTTACATGCTTCGGCGATCCCGGTGATCTCAGCTCACCGGTGAGTGTGGCGGCACTTCGCCCGGATAGCTGAGCGTGCCCCCAAAAATCCACCCCTGTTCCGCACACCCACCGCCTTGCAAGGCGGTGGGTTCACGGAACAGGGGTGGGTTTGCGAATGACCTAGTGCTGCACGGCCTTCTCGGCCCCGATGCCGGTGAGGGAGCGAACCTCCATCTCGGCGTTGCGTTCCGGGGTGCCGTTGTCCGACGGGCTGGTCAGCGTGCCGACGATGCCGAGGACGAAGGCCAGCGGGATCGAGATGATGCCCGGGTTGGCCAGCGGGAACCAGGCGAAGTCGGCGCCGGAGATCATGGCGGTCGACGACCCGGAGACGGCGGGGGAGAAGACGATCAGGACGATCGTGGAGATCAGGCCGCCGTACATGCTCCACAGGGCGCCGCGGGTGTTGAACCGCTTCCAGTAGAGCGAGTAGACGATCGTCGGCAGGTTCGCGGCCGCGGCGATCGCGAAGGCCAGCGCCACCAGGAAGGCGATGTTCTGGCCGTTGGCGAGGATGCCGAGGACGATGCTGACGATGCCGAGGACCACGACGGTGTATCGCGAGACGCGGACCTGGTCGTCCTCACTTGCCTTGTTGCGCTTGATCACCGAGGCGTAGATGTCGTGGGCGAACGACGCCGACGCGGTGATGGCGAGGCCGGCGACCACGGCGAGGATCGTCGCGAAGGCGACCGCCGAGATGATGCCCAGCAGGACCACGCCACCGAGTTCGAACGCGAGCAACGGTGCGGCCGAGTTCTGTCCGCCGGCGGCGTCGAGGATCTTGTCCGGTCCGACCAGGGCGGCCGCTCCGTAACCGAGAACCAGGGTGAACAGGTAGAAGGCGCCGATGAGGGCGATGGCCCAGACCACCGACTTGCGAGCCTCTTTCGCGGTCGGCACGGTGTAGAACCGCATCAGCACGTGCGGGAGGCCCGCGGTGCCGAGGACGAGCGCGATGGCGAGCGAGATGAAGTTGATCTGGCTCGTCAGGGACCCGCCATACTGGGCACCGGGAGCGAGAACGTCACGCGCGGCGACCTTTTCGCTGGTCGAGTCGGTCACCGCGTCCTGTGCCGCACCGAGGATCGACGACAGGTTCATGCCGAACTTGGCCAGCACGATGACGGTCATGATGCCGGCACCCGCGATGAGCAGGACGGCCTTGATGATCTGCACCCAGGTGGTGCCCTTCATGCCGCCGATGAGCACGTAGACGATCATCAGCGCACCGACGACGGCGATGACGATGGACTGGCCGAGGCGCCCCTCGATGTCGAGGAGCAACGCGACCAGGCCGCCGGCGCCGGCCATCTGGGCGAGCAGGTAGAACAGCGACACCGCGAGGGTGGAGATCGCCGCGGCCAGACGCACCGGGCGTTGCTTGAGGCGGAAGCTGAGGACGTCCGCCATCGTGAACTTGCCGGTGTTGCGCAGCAGTTCCGCCACGAGCAGCAGCGCGACCAGCCACGCGACGAGGAACCCGATGGAGTAGAGGAAGCCGTCGTAGCCGTAGACCGCGATGGCGCCCGCGATGCCGAGGAAGCTGGCCGCCGACAGGTAGTCGCCGGCGATGGCGACGCCGTTCTGCGGTCCGGAGAAGCCGCGACCGCCGGTGAAGAAGTCGGCGGCGGTGTTGTTGTTCTTGCTGGCCTTGATGACCACGAACATCGTGACCGCGACGAACGCGGCGAAGATGGCGATGTTGGCGGCCGGGCTGCCGACGGTCGCCGCGAGGACGGTCACGTCGGTGGTGGGTACGGCAGTGGTGTTCACAGTGCGGGCCCGCCTTCCATCTCATTGCGGATCGCCTCGGCCTTCGGGTCGAGATTGCGATTGGCGAAGCGTACGTACATGCCGGTGATGACGAAGGTGCTGACGAACTGCAACAGACCGAGGATCAGGCCGAGGTTGATGTTGCCCCAGACCTGGGTCGCCATGAAGTCATGGGCGAAGGCGCCGAGCAGCACGTAGAGGGCGTACCAGATCAGGAAGAACGCGGTCAGCGGGAAGACGAACTTCCGCAGCGTCCGCCGCAGCTCCTGGAACTCCGGACTGGCCTGCATCTCGATGAACTCTTCGCCGGTCGGCGCGTGTGGCGCCGGTGGTGGTTGGTCGACGGTCGACACGTTTCCTCCCAGGGTGACGTGGCCACATGTGTGATGGCTCTACGGAAGTCAGCCTGAATGAGGTGCAGATCACAGACAATCGGGTGGCCTGGGTCACACGCCGAAACCCGCGGTCCGTGCGCCGGACGGTCGGTGAGATCCGACGAACGGCGAACGGTCACCTGTCCGAACGGTCAGGTCGTCCGCTCGTCCGGGGCCCGTCCCGGGGTGCGATCGAGCCCCATCCCGACGCGTTCCGGGACGTGCATCCGGGCAAAGGTCCGTGCGAGGTCGACGGGTACCCGTCCCCGGGTTGCCTTGCTGACCAGCACCATCGTGCCGAACGCGAGTGGGACCGTCACGGCGGCCGGGTAGCCGATCACGACCGCAAGCCACCCGCCCAGCACGTCGTCGTCGACGACCCCGGCGATCGCCAGCATCGTCGCCGACCCCGACGACGCGCCGCCGACGACGAGTCCGGCGATCGCGCCGACGGCCGTGAGTCCGCGCCACCAGATCCCGAGGACCAGCAGCGGGCACAGCGTCGACGCGGCGACGGCGAACACCAACCCGACGGTGCGGGACAGTTCCAGGGACGCGGCGGCCAGCGACAAGCCGATCGGGATCAGTCCGCCGATGACCGCGGCCACCCGGAAGTCGCGCACCCGGCCGCGCAGCAGGTCGGTGGCGAGCGCCCCGGCGACCGACACCAGCAGTCCCGACGACGTGGCGAGGAAGGCGGCGATCGCCCCGGCGGCGACGAGCGCGGCCAGGATCTGACCGGCGATCCCGCCGACCGCCGCGCTCGGCAGCAACAGGACCGCGGCGTCGGCGGTGCCGGTGATCAGCAGTTCGGGGACATAGAGCCGTGCGAACACCCCCAGCAGGATGGGGAACAGGTAGAACAACGAGAGCAGTGCGATGACGGCCAGCGCGGTTCGCCGCGCCGATCGCCCGTCGGGGTTGGTGTAGAAGCGCACCAGCACGTGGGGCAGACCCATCACGCCGAGGAACATCGCGATGATGAGCGACAGCACCTGGTACAGCGGGTGACTGCCGCCGAAGCCCCCGCCGGGGGCGATCCAGTCCGCGTTCTGTGCCGGCGCGCCCGCGACGACCGGAGTGGCCGCACCGGCGTCGAGGAAGATCGTCGAGCCCGCGGAGATGACGTGGGGTCCGGTGGTGTCCACCGGCGCGTCGTCGACGACGACCCCGTCGAGCGTCCCGGTGACCCGCACGCCGGTGGTCTCGGCGACGGTGACCGAGACGTCGGTGGTCACGTCGACGGTCGTCGCGGTGGTGATGCGCGGCGGCGCGGGTTCGCCGACGGGAGTGGGGTCCTGGGCGAAGACGCCGATCAGGACGAGCGCGGGGACCGCGATCGCGGTCAGCTTGAGCCAGTACTGGAAGGCCTGCACGAAGGTGATCGATCGCATGCCGCCGCCCACCACGTTCACGATCACGATCAGTCCGACGCCGACCACGCCGGCCCACACCGGTGCGCCGAGAAGGATGTTGAGGGTGAGTCCCGCGCCCTGGAACTGCGGGATGAGGTACAGCACGCAGACGACGACCACGACGAGCATCGCGGTCTTCCGTGCCGCCGGCGAGGCGAGGCGGAACTCGGCGAAGTCGGGCACCGTGTAGGCCCCGGAACGACGCAGGGGCGCGGCGACGAACAGCAACAGGCCCAGGTAGCCGGCGGTGAACCCGACGGGGTACCAGAGTGCGTCCGCACCGTACTTCGCAATGAGGCCCGCTACGCCGAGAAACGATGCTGCCGACAGGTATTCACCGGAGACCGCGGCGGCGTTCCAGCGTGAGCCGACGCTCCGCGACGCCACCAGGAAGTCCGACGTGGTCCGTGAGAAACGCCCGCCCCACGCGCCGACCGCGATCGTGGCGATGGCAGCGGCGAACAGGCCGATCGCGGTGAGGGCGTGGACGTCGGTCGTCACGGCGGGCCCGGTTCGGGTGCGTCGGACAGATCGTCATCCACGAGGCCCATGAAGTCGCGTTCGGCCTGCTCGGCGAGGTGGACGTAGAGCCGTCCGGTCAGATACAGGAGTGGGAAGGCGAGTACTCCCAGCATCAGCCAGATGAGTCGAATCCCGAAGACGCCGGCGTCGGCGATCCCCGGAAACGCCCAGGCGGCAACGGGTATGGCGGCAGCAACGGCGAGCAGGGCGCCCCCGAGCCGCAGGCCGAGACCGAGTTGGGCGCGCATGAGGCCGCGGACGAGCGCGTCGCCGACCTCGGTCTGTTCCTGGACCTCGACGCGGGTGCGGACCATTCGCGCCCCGCGGCGGGAGGCGAGCACCACCCGTTCGCGCTGAGGCGGGTGCTCAGCCATCGTCCCGTGCGGTGGGGGAACGGTACTGGCGCAGCGGGTCCCGGATGAGGCGGTCCTTGAGTTCGCGGACCTGTCGGCGGCTCACGGGCAGCTCGACGGCCTCGGACGCGCCGTTCGCGCGGACGCACACCACCGTGCCGCCGCCGACCGTCCGCAATCCGGTGACCATCGGCAGCGCGACGAGGTAGGACCGGTGTACCCGGGCGAATCCGGTCTCCTGCCAGCGGGATTCGAGCGTCGACAACGGGATGCGGACGAGGTGTGCGCCCGAGTCGGCGTGCAGTCGGGCGTAGTCGCCGACGGCCTCGACCCAGGAGATCGAATCGCGCCGGACGAGCGAGGTCACGCCGCTCATCTCCACCGGGATGACCTCGTCCGGTGCGGCGCGACGCTCCGGGCGAACGGTCGGTTGCGCGGGCTCGGGTGCACGCTCCCGACTGTCGAGGCTCGCGCGGACCCGGTCGACCGCCTGGGTGAGACGTTGTTCGCGTAGGGGTTTGAGCAGGTAGTCGACCGCTCCGACCTCGAAGGCGTCGACGGCCCGGTCGTCGTGGGCCGTGACGAACACGATCGCCGGGGGCGAGGCGTATTTCGCGAGGACGCCGGCGAGTTCGAGTCCCGACAGGCCGGGCATGTTGATGTCGAGGAAGATCGCGTCGATGCGGTGCTCGTTGAGTTCGCGGAGGGCGCCGGTGGCGTCGGACGCGGAGCGGACCTCGGCGACGTCGTCCTGCCGGTTCAACAGGTAGCCGAGCTCGTCGAGAGCTGGTGGTTCGTCGTCGACCGCGAGTACGACCAGTGCGGTCATGGAACACCTCCCGCCTCGACGACAGCCCGCAGTTTACCGCCCTGGAGTTCGGGCACCGTCGGAACTCCGGCGTTGCGTTTCACGCCCGGATGCCCGCGCGGAACTTCGGGACACGCATCCCCACCTTGGTGCCGGCGCCGACCGCCGTCTCGACGACGAGGCCGTAGTCGTTGCCGAACGCGGCGCGGAGCCGGTGGTCGACGTTGGTCAGGCCCACGTGGGCACCCTCGCTGTGGTCGAGGGCGTCGAGAGCGCCGCTGCGCAGGAGCTCCGGTTCCATGCCCACGCCGTCGTCCTCGACCGTGATGACACAGTCGGTGCCCTCGTCGGCCGCGACGATGGTGATCGTGCCGCCGCCCTTCGACGCGAGACCGTGCCGGACGGCGTTCTCGACGAGCGGCTGCAAGGCGAGGAACGGCACGACGACGTTCAGGACCTCCGGTGCGACATGCAGTTTGACGTCCAGGGCATTGCCGAAGCGGGCTCGTTCGAGGGTGAGGTAGCGGTCGATGTTCCGCAGCTCGTCGGCAAGCACGGTGTATTCGCCGGCGGCCCGGAAGGAGTATCGGGTGAAGTCGGCGAAGTCGAGGACGAGATCGCGCGCCCGGTCGGGGTCGGTCCGCACGAACGAGGCGATGGTGTTGAGCGCGTTGTAGATGAAGTGCGGACTGATCTGCGCGCGCAGGGCGAGGACCTCGGCGCGGTTGAGCCGTGCGCGGGATGCGTCGAGGTCGGCGAGTTCGATCTGGCTCGACGCGTACCGCGCGACTTCGGCGATGGCGCCGAGCATCCCGGGTCCGGGGCGTCGCGTGGTGGCGACCACGAGGACCCCGACCCCGACATCGTCGGCGAGGAGCGGCTGGGCCACCAGCGCGCGCACGGGCGACTCGGCGCCGCTGGGGTCGGTGAGCAGCACGCGTCGGAGGTCACCCAGCGCGGACGACGCCGCACGGTCGGCGTGACCGAGCATCTCGTCGTCCCAGATGGCCTCACCGTCCGGCTCGTGGGCGAGGCGGCTCGGTTCGCCGTCGTACAGTGCGACCGCTTCGGCGCCGGTCAGGGTGTGCAGGTGCGGCAGTGCTTCGCGAGCCGACTCCGCCGACAGTCCGGTGCGCAGTGAGCGGGCGGCGAGCGACGCGGTGTGCAGCGCCAGATGAACTGCCCGCTCGGCCGGGGTCCGCACGACGCGCCGGGTGCGGATCAGCGCGACTGCGCCGACGCACGCGAGCACGCCGAGGAGAACGAGAGCGATGGTCACGCCGCTAGACATCGATGCCCCGATCAGCGTCCGTGGTGTGCGGCAACGACGACACGGCGAGGTCGATGAGGGTGTGCCGATCGGCGTGCCACTTGTCGGGCGGCAGATGGCCGTGGGTGTCGAGGTCGGTGAGGCCGTGGGCCGCCGCGAAGAGCAGCGCTGCGTGGTGTCGCGCGGCATCGGCGCCGACGATGCGGCCCACGAGGGACACCAGGCCGTCCTGAGCGCGTGCCGCTGCGGGGATCGACGGCGTGCCGGCCGGGGTCGCGAACATGAGCCGGTACAGGTGCGGCCGGCCCAGTCCGAGGTCTGACAGCGCGTGCAGCGCCGATCGGACCGCATCCTCGGGCGACAGTTCCGGGTCGGCGGCGATGGCGTCGAGACCGTAAGCGACGACCGCCCATGCGTCGGTGGCGAGGGCCGCCAGCAGTTCCTCTTTCCCGATGAAATGGCGGTAGGCGGCCGAGCGGGAAACCCCGGCGCCACTGCCGACTTCGCGTAGGGTCACCGCCTCCGGCCCGCCGCGGTCGAGAAGTGCCGACGCCGCGGCCAGCAGTGCCTGCCTGGTGTGTGCCGCGCTCTCCGCCCTCGTGGTCATCACCCGACCCTACAGTTGACATCGTCAACCGAATGGCGTCTTCTTGTGTTGACAACGTCAACTCAAACGGCGGGAGCCGCTATGACTCGACCACTCACCCCGAATCCGGACTGGACGCTGGTCATGACGGGAGCCACCCGCGGGCTCGGTCTGGTCGCCGCCCGGTCCATCGTGTCGACGGACCGGTCATGTCATCTCGTGGTACTCGCTCGCGGCGGCGGACCCGCGGGATTCGTCGACGGCTTCGGCGAGGGCGCCGGGCGCGTCATCGCCGTCGACACCGATCTCGCCGACACCGCCGGGACGATGAGGGCGGCGGCGGAGATCCGGCGGATGCTCGACGACGCGACGTTGCCGCCGCTGCGCGGGCTGGCGGGCAACGCGGGCATCCAGTACCTCGACGACGAGCACGTCACCGCCGACGGACTGGAGGCGACCTTCGCGGTCAACGTACTCGCGAACCACCTGCTGATCGGTGAGCTCGTCCGACATCTGACCCGTGGCTCCCGGATCACCATCACGGTGAGCGACACGCACTTCGGCGATCTCCGGCACAACCTCGGGATGGTACCCGCGCCGCGGTGGACGAGCCCGGCACGCCTGTCCCGCCCGGGTGCGTTCGGGCGTTCGAGTCCGGCCGCCGGCCGCACCGCGTACTCGACCAGCAAACTGGCGGCCATCCATCTCGTCCACGAGTGGGCGCGCCGGCTCCCCGACGGCGTCGAGATCGTCTCGTACAACCCGGGTTACGTGCCCGGTACGGACCTGGCCCGGGCGGCGAGCGCACCGCAGCGTTTCGCGAACAGATGGGTCCTGCCGGGGCTGACCCTGGTCGGCCCGTTCGATCGGGTGCCGACGGCCGGTCGACGGCTCGCCGAAACGATTCTCGGTGTACCGCAGGCGGTCACCGGTGCCTACATCGATCGCGGACGGGTGTCGGAGTCATCCGCGGACAGTCGTGACCCCGATCGTGAGCGCGACCTGTGGGATCACCTGGAGTATCTGCGCGTGGAGACGTTCCGGCGTCAGTAGGTCGCCCACTCGCCCTGTGCGTACCGGAGAATACGCGGGTCCATGAGGGTCGACGGCGGCAGATCCAGTCGCTGCCGATCCAGTGGGAAAACCGTTGCTGCTGCCAACTGTTCAGGACTGAGGAACCGGAGGGGTCCGGGTGCCGCCACGGTCGGGGTCACCCTGCCCCCGGCGCCGGCCAGGTGGAATCCCCAGTCGCCGAAGGCCGGTACGTCGACGTGGTACGGGGTCGGGTCCAGTCCGGCCGCGCGCATGGTCGAGGCCACGCACCAGAACGACTTCGGCGCGAAGTACGGGGACCCGGCCTGGACCACGGTGCGGCCCGCCTCGGCGAGATGCGCCCGGACCATCGCGTAGAACTCGGTGGAGTACAGCTTCGCGGTGGCCGAGTCGTCGGGGTCGGGCATGTCGACGATGATGACGTCGAACCGGCGGTCGGTGCCGCGCAGCCAGGAGAAGGCGTCGGCGGCGATCACCTCGGCTCGGGGGTCGGTCATCGAACCCCGGTTCAACGTGGTGAGACGCTCGTCGGTCCGGGCGAGTCGGATCATCTCCGGGTCGAGTTCGACGAGCGTGACGTCGCGGGCGTCGGGGTAGGTGAGCACCTCGCGGAGCGCGAGTCCGTCACCGCCGCCGAGGATCAGCACGGAGTCGTGGTTCCCGGACATCGCCGGATGCACCAGCGTCTCGTGGTAGCGATGCTCGTCGACCGAGGAGAACTGCAGGTCGCCGTTCAGGTACAGGCGGGTGTCGGCCGTTGCGCCGAAACGGTTCTCGGTGATGACGATGTCCTGGTACGCACTACGTTCGGCGGCGACGATGGGATCGCGGTACAGCGCTTGGCGCGCGGTGATCTCGAAGCGGCCGGACAGCAGCAGGCCGGCGATCAGGACGGCGACGACGGCGACGGCCGACGCGGAGAGGACACCCATCTGGGTGCGCGACAACGACTTGCGGAAGATGACGAAGACGAGGAAGCAGCCGGCCGCGGCGTTGACCAGCCCGACCACCAGAGCACCCCGCAACTGGCCGAAGAACGGCAGCAACAGGAACGGGAAGCACAGGCCGCCGATGAGGGCGCCGATATAGTCGACCGCGAACATGTCGGCGACCGCCGAACCCGCCTCCTGGCGTCGAATCCGTTGCAGCAGAACCATCAGCAGCGGGATCTCGGCACCGATCAGGATGCCGAGCACGAAGGCCACCAGGACGAGGGCGGGCGTGTACAACTCCAGGTAGGCGAACGCCGCGTAGAGCGCCATCACCGACAATCCGCCGATGAGGGCGAGCAGCAGTTCGATGACCGCGAAGGCCGTGACCGATTGTGGCTGGAGCGGTTTCGCGGCGAGTGACCCGATGCCCATCGCGAAGACCATGACCGCGAGGACGATCGACGCCTGCGTCGCGGTGTTGCCGATCAGGAACGAGCCGAGCGAGACCAGCGCGAGCTCGTACACCAACCCGCAGGCGGCGCAGACGAAGACGACGGCCAGCAGTCCGGCGCGGGCGAATCGCGGTCGCATCGCCAGCACGTCCGGAACGGGTTCGGTCGTCACCGGTTCGGCATCGGCGGCAGCGGAGTCGTGACCGGTCACGGACAAACGGGGGAGTGCGGGAACCCGGTCACAGGATGGAGGCGGCCACGATGATCGACACCCCGATGTGTGCGACGCCCTGCACCCACACCGCCGGGTGGCTCTCCGGGTGGACCAGCAACTCGCCGAGATTGCCGGGGGTCAGCAGGTCGATGACGAGGAAGGTCACCGCCATCACGACCAGGCCGATCGCCGAGTACACCGCGGTGTAGGTGAGCCCCTCGAGCAGTCGTCCCTCGCTCGCGACGATGGCGGCGGTGACGATCACGGCGACGGCGAGCATGTTGGAACCCACCAGGATGCCGGCGTTGCGGTTGCGGTCCGTCCACAGCTGCGAACGGAGCTTCCCGGGCGTGAGCAGGTCGAGGATGCCGAACGAGACGATCATCAGGATCACGCCGACACCGGCGTAAGCGCCTGCAGCGTAGGCGTTCTCAGCGATATCAGCGAGCATGGTCTTCTCCGTTGGTTGGTCGGACGAATTCGATGGCACGTGCCGGACGGACGACGATCATTTACCGCCACCACCGCTCCCGCCGCCGCGGTTTCCGCTGCCGCTACCCGCATAGCGGGGGGTCGGGACCCAGAACGCGCCGACGTAGGGGTGGTAGTGGTGATACCCCGACCGGTAATCCCGGCTGAGCATCACCCGGGTGGCGCCGGCCGCCAGCGGGAACAGGCCGACGAGGTAGTCGGGGTATTGGAGGAACTGCGTGCCGGCGATGTTGCCCGTGCCGGTGGCGCCGCTCCGCTGGTCGCTGGGACGTTCGGCGTCGCGGATCTCGGCCGCCACCTGCTCCGGGGTCCCGTCGGCAACATAGGCGTCGACGTCGCCCTCGTCGAGGGAGGTGTCGCGCTCGTAGTTCTGCGTGATGTAGTCGCGCGCCGACCCCCCGATGCCGCCGCCACGGGCAACTCGCGCGGTGCAAGCACCGATCAGCGCGAAGATGGTGAGCACGACGATCACGCCGATGATGATGTTGCGGGTCTTGTTCAGACGGCGGCGCGGGTCCGGTGGGCCGCCGGGCGGTGGTTGCCCGGTCATGGGCGGGCCACCGGACCGCGGTCGATCCTGCTGGAGGTGATCACGACCTCGGCGGCCTTGGGATAGGTGTGCCAGGTGTGCCAGCTGATGGAGTCATCGGTGGACTCCGACACGATCGCGGTGACGGCGTGCGGCTCCCCCGGGAAGCGACCCATCACGCACGGATGTCCGGTGGCCAGCTGTTCGGTGACGCGAACGCTCAGCTGTTCGACGAGTGCGGCGAGCTGGTCGGGATTGACCTGTTCGACACGGGAACTGAAGTAGTAACCGCTCTCCTGGAAACTCTCCGGCAGTGCCGAGGTCACCTCCGGCAGGCAGGCGACGGTCTCGCAGATCCGCTGCACCCCGTCTTCGACGAGTACCTGATGGCTCGCGCCGAGCAACCGCACCGACACCGTGATGCCGTCGATCTCGCGATCCTCTTGTGCCAGGGGCTCCTGCAAGGGTGCGCTCAGCGAGAAGCCGAGCTGGCTCGCGCTGGTGTCGGCGTAGGCCACCGCGAGTTGCGCGGCGGGGTCGCCGGGATGTTCGGAATTCTCGGTCATGCGGTGTGGGGTCTCCGTGCTCAGGGCGTCGTGTGGATGGGCGGGCGTCGGGGCCCCCGTCAGGGTGTTTCCGGAGCCGGGTTGGTGGGGTAGATGCGGTAGTCCGCGCGGGACAACAGTTCGCCGCGGGCGCATTCCCAGCCGCTGCCGTAGTCCTCGAAGGACAGACGGTCGTCGCCGGCCTGGTAGTCGTGATAGGCCATCCGGCCCGAGGTCGCGACGCCGGTGGTCCCCGCGGAGGTGAAACGCGCCGAGCCCGCCTCCTCCGACTGGTATCGACGCCCCTCGAGCTCCACGGTGTCGGGGCCGGGGGTGACGGCGGCACCGGGTACCTCGTGCCACAGCACGACCTCGAGGTCGGGATCGTCCTCGACCGATATCCAGGCCTTGGACCCGACACCGGTGTCGAGGAAGTTCTCGGTCCAGGTGTAGCCGTCCTGCGTCAGGCGCAGGGTGCCCCGGACCGCGTAGGTCTGACCGCGCAGTTCGACGAGGTCGCCGGGTTTGAGATCGCGGGGGTCGCCGTAGACGGAATCGTCGTCGGCCGACGAGAACGGATCGCCGGGGCGATAGGTCCGCTCACGCAGGGCGTCCTGCTCGGCCTGCCGGGCCCGCCGATTGCCCAGGAAGTTGAAGATGACGACCACCGCGATGATCGCCAGCAGCGCCACGATGATGATCAGCAGGAATTCCACGGTTCAGACCCTAGTCGACCGGCAGCTTGCGGGACGTCGGTCGTCGGGGGTGCGAATGACCGTGACCGCCTCACCGCCCTCCGGCGTCGACGGCGTGCAGCTCCGCGATCACCGGGGCGAACACCTCGAGCGCGGGTTCGAGCACGGTGAGATAGCTGATCCCGGTCCGCTCCCGGAGGTCGACGAGGCGGGCGGCGATGTCGGAGACCGATCCGATGAGCACCGACGGCAGGCCCAGGAACTCCTGAGCGCTCATCGACAGTTCGTGCTTCGCGAGAAGCTCGTCGGCCACCGCCGTCGGATCATCGGTCACGGTGACGATCTGTAGCAGGAGGTTCCACTCCACCTCGACGGCGCGGTCCCCGGCGGCGGCGCGTGCGAAGCCCACCCGTTCGTCGAAATCGCCGGCGGACAGCGGTTCCAGATCGCCGTCGGGTCCCGTTCGGGCCGCGGTGAACCCGACGATGTCGGCGTGTTCGGCGGCCATCGTCAGCACGCGGTCGCCGTTGCCGGCGAGCAGGAGCGGAATCCTCGGCTGCACGGGTCGGGGCTGATGATCCTCGTCGGCGAGCAGCTCTGTCACGCGGGCGGCGGTCGCCGACAGGTGATCGACGCGCCGGCCCGCGGACCGGTATTCGATCCCCGCTGCGTCGAACTCCTCCCGGGCGTAGCCGGTGCCCAGTCCGAGTTCCACGCGGCCGTCGGACAACCGGTCGACGGTGGCGGCGTCCCGGGCGAGCAGCGCGGGGTTGGTGAACGCGGCGTTGAGGACGAACGGGCCGACGCGCAGGCGCTGCGTCGCGGTGGCCGCGACGGCCAGTGCCGGCCACGGGCTCGGGATGCCCAAGTGGTCGGGGACGAGCAGGACGTCGTAGCCGAGTTCCTCGACCGATCGGGCACGCGTCTGCCACGACGACGCGGTGTCGGCCGCGAGCATGTTGACCCCGAACCTGAACTCCCTGAAGGCGAGTGACATGTCCTCAACGTAGTCAGCGTCGCGGCGGCCGACCACGCAGCCGACCGGGACACCTGATCCAGCCTTGCACTCGCACTGGTCGAGTGCTAAAAACGAGGTTGGCACTCGCGAGCTGTGAGTGCCAGGTCGGGACGGTGAGGCCGGTACCGAATGACACACCGGTCGTCCGTCGCGGGCACCGAGTTCCGGCCATACGAACCTAGTGTCACCCCCTTCGGAGGATCACTTACCCATGGCCAAGCAAATTGCGTTCGACGAAGAGGCCCGTCGCGGCCTCGAGCGGGGCCTCAACAGCCTTGCCGACGCCGTCAAGGTGACGTTGGGACCCAAGGGTCGCAACGTCGTCCTGGAGAAGAAGTGGGGCGCCCCCACGATCACCAACGATGGTGTGTCCATCGCCAAGGAGATCGAGCTGGAGGACCCGTACGAGAAGATCGGCGCCGAGCTGGTCAAGGAAGTCGCCAAGAAGACCGACGATGTCGCGGGCGACGGCACCACCACCGCCACCGTTCTCGCCCAGGCTCTCGTCCGTGAGGGTCTGCGCAACGTCGCCGCCGGCGCCAACCCGCTGGGTCTGAAGCGCGGCATCGAGAAGGCCGTCGAGGCCGTCACCGAGTCGCTGCTGAAGAGCGCCAAGGAGGTCGAGACCAAGGAGCAGATCGCTGCCACCGCCGGTATCTCGGCCGGCGACGCCTCGATCGGCGAGCTCATCGCCGAGGCGATGGACAAGGTCGGCAAGGAAGGCGTCATCACGGTCGAGGAGTCCAACACCTTCGGCCTGCAGCTCGAGCTCACCGAGGGCATGCGCTTCGACAAGGGCTACATCTCGGGTTACTTCGTCACCGACGCCGACCGCCAGGAAGCCGTCCTCGACGACCCGTACATCCTGCTGGTCTCGGGCAAGGTCTCGACCATCAAGGACCTGCTGCCGCTGCTGGAGAAGGTCATCCAGGCCGGCAAGCCGCTGCTGATCATCGCCGAGGACGTCGAGGGCGAAGCTCTCTCGACCCTCGTCGTCAACAAGCTCAAGGGCACCTTCAAGTCCGTCGCCGTCAAGGCCCCGGGCTTCGGTGACCGCCGCAAGGCCATGCTGGCCGACATCGCCATCCTCACCGGTGGCGAGGTCATCAGCGAAGAGGTCGGCCTCTCGCTCGAGGGCGCGGGCATCGAGCTGCTCGGTACCGCTCGCAAGGTCGTCGTGACCAAGGACGAGACCACCATCGTCGAGGGCGCGGGCGATCCCGACGCCATCGCCGGTCGTGTCGCCCAGATCCGCGGCGAGATCGAGAACAGCGACTCCGACTACGACCGCGAGAAGCTGCAGGAGCGTCTGGCCAAGCTGGCCGGCGGTGTTGCGGTCATCAAGGCGGGCGCGGCCACCGAGGTCGAGCTCAAGGAGCGCAAGCACCGCATCGAGGACGCCGTCCGCAACGCGAAGGCTGCCGTCGAAGAGGGCATCGTCGCCGGCGGTGGCGTGGCCCTGCTGCAGTCGGAGCCGGCCATCGACGCACTCTCGCTCGATGGTGACGAGGCCACCGGCGCCAACATCGTCAAGGTCGCCCTGTCGGCTCCGGCCAAGCAGATCGCGATCAACGCCGGCCTCGAGCCGGGCGTCGTCGCCGACAAGGTCCTCAACTCGCCCACCGGCACCGGCCTCAACGCCGCCACCGGTGTGTACGAGGACCTGCTCAAGGCCGGCATCAACGACCCGGTGAAGGTCACCCGCTCGGCGCTGCAGAACGCAGCCTCGATCGCGGCTCTGTTCCTCACCACCGAGGCCGTCGTCGCCGACAAGCCCGAGAAGAACGCCGCACCGGCCATGCCGGGTGGCGACGAGATGGGCGGGATGGGCTTCTGATCTCCTGATCAGATCCCTGCGTCCACTCACGCAGCACCAACCGAAGGCCGGTCACCCAAGCGGGTGGCCGGCCTTCGGCGTTCCGAGCACGGCTTCGGCGACTTCCCGCGACCACTGGACATACTCGAGGACCGCACCGTCGGGATGGCGAAGGTAGGCGAATCGTCCAGTCGCGCTCTCGGATCCGGCTCCGCCGCTGACCTGCGAGATCAAGGCGTCGAGATCGTCGACGATGACCGGTCCGACGGTCGACCGGTAGGCCTCGACGTCGTCGTCGGCTCCCGCGATGAGGAGGAAGTCGCCGACGGCGGCGAGTTCGGCCCTCTCGAAAGCGAATCGGAGATCGGCCGATGCACCGACGATCGTCTCGTACAGCGGAAGCGACTCGTCGAGGTCGGCGACGAATATCCTGGCGTAGGTCTTCAGCACTCGCATCGACCCCACGCTAGGAGCGCAGGCGGATGAGCGGCAGTACGCACTTCGATGTGAGCGGGGACGCCGCGCCGTCGTCCGAGGCCGAAGAGCGCGCCCGGCACCTCGCGCGGTCGGTGTTCACCGTCGTGTCGACGAAATGGGGTCTGACCGTCCTCGAGGAGATCCGGCAGCGACCCCGCCGGTTTCGTGAGTTGAAGCGATCGATCGGGACGATCAGCGACAAGGTGCTCACCCAGACGCTGCGCGATCTCGAGGCGCACGGCCTGATCCATCGGCACGACCATCGCAGCGCGAATCCGCGGGTGGACTACACCCTGACGGACGCCGGCCGCGACCTCGTCTCGACGGTCCACGGCCTGTGCGACTGGTCGCGAACGCATCTCGACGACCTGCTCGACGCGCCTGGGGCGGCTGATCGGGTGTGACGCACTCCGGGAACGTTCTCGATCCGCGAGGTGTTGAGAGGGCAATGAGCGCTCCCATCACCGTCGACATCTGGTCCGACATCGCCTGCCCCTGGTGCTACATCGGCAAACGCAAGTTCGAGGCGGGCCTCGCCGAGTTCGACGGACGCGACGACGTCGAAGTGACCTACCACAGCTTCGAGCTCGCACCGGATACGCCGGTCGACTTCGACGGTTCAGAGGTCGACTTCCTCGTCCGGCACAAGGGCATGCCGGCCGATCAGGTCCGGAGGATGCTCGACCAGGTCCGCGGGATCGCCGCCGAGGTCGGTCTCGACTACGACTTCGACCGGCTGCAGCACACCAAGACCCTGAAAGCGCATGAGGCCCTGCACTTCGCGAAAGCGCATGGCCGACAGGCGGATCTGGCCGAGCGTCTGTTCCAGGCGTACTTCGAGCAGGGGCGCCACGTCGGCCGCGCCGACGAACTCGCCGATCTGGCGGCCGATGTCGGTCTCGATCGCGACGCCGTGCTGGCCGCGCTCGAGTCGGGCGAGTACGCCGCGGCCGTCGAAGCCGACATCGACCAAGCCCGTGCATACGGGATCAGCGGGGTTCCCTTCTTCGTGATCAACGGCAAGTACGGCATCTCCGGAGCCCAGGCGCCGGAAACCTTCGCGCAGGCCCTCGACAAGGTCCGCGCCGAGGAGCCCGATCGTGTCTGACCCGGTGGTGCCCTTCGAGATGATCGGCGACGACGACGCGGCGGTCTGCGTCGACGGCGTGTGTGCGGTGCCGGAGGTCGGGACCGACGCGTCGGACTCCGCATCCGACTGAGCCCCGAAGTCCGAGCGTCGATCACCTCCTCGAGGCCATCGCGGGCTTCGGCTGACGCTGCGCGGCAGTAGATCGCACCCACCGCTGGTTTCAGTGTCAGGGTTGTCTAGCCACTTCGGTGGTGGTTGGGTTCTGACCATCAGGCATCTGGCTCTACCGCTGGTTACCGCCCCTGGCTGTATTGGGCTGGTGTTGGCTCATTGTGCCGATGCCTGGTGTGTCAGGACCGGCCGGCGTGACTTGATAGGAGCGTGGCATCGCCCCGACTGAGATGTGTCCGCCGACCGGCCCGACTGTCGCCACTCCACTCTGACAGGAAGGCATCTCCCATGATCGTTATCGGTGCCGATGTGCACAAGCGCACACACACCTTCGTCGCGGTCGACGCCGTCGGTAAACAACTCGGATCCACGGTGGTGCCGGCCACGACGGCCGGTCACCGCACAGCCATGCAGTGGGCTCACGCTCGTTTCGGTACCGAGGTGTTGTGGGCCATCGAGGACTGCCGCAACATGTCGGCCCGGCTCGAACGCGACCTGCTGGGCGCGGATCAGAAGGTGGTGCGGGTAGCGCCGCACTTGATGGCCGAACATCGGCGTACCGGACGTGAACGCGGCAAGTCCGATCCGATCGACGCGTTGGCTGTGGCTCGGGCCGCTGCACGCGAACCCGACCTTCCGGTGGCGTCTCACGATGCCGTGTCCTACGAGATGAAAGCCCTCGTGGACTATCGGGATTGCCTTGTGCGCGAACGAACCTCGAAGATCAACCGGGTGTTGTGGCGGGTGCATCAACTCGATCCCGAGTACCACATCAAAAAGGGTGGGTTGACGGCGAAGAAGCATCAGAAAGCGCTGCAAACCTGGCTGGAGCCTCACAGCAGTGTCGATGCCCGCCTGGCAGGCAAGGAAGTCGCCGCCATCTACGACCTGACCGTGGAGATCAATGAGGTCGAAAAGGAGATCACCAAGAAGGTTTCCGACGCGGTGCCCACCCTGTTGGCGATGCCCGGCTGTGGCGCGCTCAGCGCCGCGAAACTCCTCGGCGAATCCGCCGACATCACCCGCTTCCCCGGGGAGGCCCAGTTCGCCCGCCACGCGGGAATCGCCCCAGTGCCGGTGTGGTCGGCCAACCCCGGACGCCATCGACTCACCCGGTCGGGCAACCGCCAGATCAATGCCGCGATCCACCGCATCGCGCTGACCCAGGCACGCATGCCCGACACCCTCGGCCACGCCTATTACGAGAAGAAGAAGGCCGAAAACAAGACCCCTCGCGAGGCGATGCGCTGCCTCAAACGCCGCCTCACCCGCGTCGTCTACAACCACCTCACCACCGACCACCACGCCCGCACCCGCAAAGCCGACAACCCAACACCCGCCGCCGCTTGACATAGGAGCTATGAGCCGGTGAGGAGCGAAGCGAGGAGCCGAGTCGAAGCCACCGAGGTGACCTCGGTCCACGTTGTGCGGCAGTGGATCGCACCCACCGCTGGTTGAGCCGGTGACGAGCGAAGCGAGGAGCCGAGTCGAAGCCACTGAGGTGACCTGGGTCCACGTTGTGCGGCAGTAGATCGCACCCGCCGCTGGTTGAGCCGGTCCTGGTGTGACGCCGGGGCCGGGATCGCCGATCTTCGGTAGCAGCTGACAACTCTGAGTTCGGCGCCGCGCGGAGCTCCGCCGGGTGTGAGCGCCCGTCCGAAGTGGGTAAGCGGGCGCCATGCAGACGTTCCTGCCGTACCCGGACTTCCGACGCTCCGCCGAGGTCCTGGACCCCGCGCGCCTCGGTAAGCAGCGCGTGGAGACGTTGCAGATCCTGCGGGCGCTCGAACTCTTCGATTACGGCTGGGCCAGCCATCCCGCGGTCACGATGTGGCGCGGGCACACCCCGGCGTTGGTCGCCTACGGGCTCGCTTTCGTCGACGTGTGGACCGGCGGCGGTCGTGCGGACACTACTGCTCCGATGATCGCCGAGTTTGCGCCCGAGGTGGTGGGTGCGTCCCAAGCCGAGCTGACCGCGCAGGGTCTGATGCCCGCGTGGCTCGGCGACGACCGACTCCATCGCAGTCACCGTTCGGCGCTGCTCCGCAAGGCGCCGGACTTCTACGGCTCCGTGTTCGCCGACGTCGACATCGACGACGAGATGCCGTACTTCTGGCCGGAGCCGCCGGCCACCGACGCGCACGATCTGGACGAACCGACCCGCTCCGTGTGGATCATCCGGGCCGGATCCGACGAACAGTTCGCTCAGTTCCGACGGCGGCAGATCGTCGGATTGGGCGTCGAATCCGGCATCGACGCCGACGCGTCGGTGGGCACCGAGACCGGCCTGCGCGTGTTGCTGAAGGAGCGAAGTCCCGGGCGGCGGCCGGGCAAGGACCTCCGCGTGCTCGCGTCGTTCGTCTCCGATCTGCGGGTGGGGGACGAGGTCGCCGTCGTCGACCCCACCGATCCGGACGTGCTGCCCCTGGGGACGTTGATCGGCGAGTACGAGTTCTCCCGCCGCGGCAGGGCGCTCACCCCGCATCGGCGTCGGGTCCGCTGGACTGGCACCCTCGAGCGGTCGGCCGTCGCCCCGCCGGCGCTGCTCCAGAATCCACGCATGATGTTTCCGGTGTCGGTGCGATCAGAGGCGGTCCGGTTGTAGTCCGATCGGCCGAATCTGGCACCGGGTGGTCGGTGAATGCGTTCCCTGCGCCTTTCGAAGTGGCCGGTCGTTTTCGACGGCAGAGACGAGTCCGGCCGGCGCACTCGCACGAGATCAGCTGTTCAGGAGCACGACGTCTCGACCGGCCGGGATTAGTCATCGTGAAATCGCCTCCAATAATGACGATGGTGTGCGCAATCGCGAGGTGAACAGCGATGGCCCCGGCCGTGGTAATCCGGACGGGGCCGTCTCCGGTGCGTATGGTGAAACGTATTCGGATCGATATCTGCGTGTGTGAATTCCGTTGTCGAGACGGCGGCGCGGTAGTGATGTGAGCATGTAGTGATGTGAAGGGACTGTGATGTCCGCAGTGGGTGGTCAGTTCCGCCGACGCCTGGTCGCCACAACGGTCTCGATTGTTGTACTCGTTGTCGCGCTTGCGTTTCCGTCGTTCGCCGGCGCTGACTCGGGAGATTCCTCGTCCCGGGCGAAGGCGCTGGCCCGCGCTGTCGCCGATGGCCGGGTCTTGGACCTGTCGGTGTATTCGCCGTCGATGAAACGTCACGTACCGGTCCGGGTTCTCGTGCCCGCCGACCGCTCGGTGCCCCGACCGACGCTGTATCTGCTGAATGGCGCGGGTGGCGGAGAGGGTACCGGACACTGGTTCGAGCAAACCGACATCGTCGATTTCGTCGCCGACAAGAATGTGAATGTCGTCGTGCCGATGCGCGGCGCGTACAGCTATTACACCGACTGGGTGAAAGTCGACCCGGTGCTGGGGCGAAACAAATGGACAACGTTTCTGACCAGCGAATTACCGCCGCTCATCGATCGGAAGCTGAACACCACCGGCGTGAATGCGATCGCGGGGATCTCCATGGCGGGAACGTCGTCGCTGAGTCTTGCCCAAGCCGCACCTCAGCTCTACCGCGCGGTCGCCTCCTACAGCGGTTGTGCGGAGACGAGTACGAATCTCGGCCGACTCGCCATCCGCGCGGTCGTCGAAGGACGCGGCGGTGGCGACATCGCCAACATCTGGGGCCCGGTCGGCTCCCCGGGGTGGCGGGCGCACGACCCGGTCGTCAACGCCTACAAGCTGCGCGGCAAGGCGATCTACATCAGCACCGGCACGGGGGTCCCCGGACCGCACGACCGGTTGCAGGGCCAGGGAATCGACGGGAAGACCACGATCTACATCGACCAGATCGCGGTCGGCGGCGCCATCGAGGCCGCCACCCACCAGTGCACGCTCAATCTCGCCCGTCGACTCAAGCAACTCGGCATTCCCGCGACCGTCGACTATGCACCGGGGACGCACGCCTGGCCCTACTGGCAGGACCAGCTCGTGAAGTCGTGGCCGATGCTCGAAAGCGCGCTCACCGACTGACCGCCGCACAATCTGTCACGATGTGACCGTGACTGCGACCCCCGGCGCGCCCAGCCCCATCTCCAGCATGCCCAACCTCCGCGATCTCGGCGGCTGGCGGACCGGGGACGGGCAGACGGTTCGATCCGGCGTGCTGTACCGGTCCACGGATTTCTCCGCGCTCGACGCCGCCGACGTCTCCGCGCTCGAGTCGCTCGGCCTGAAGACCGTCTACGACCTGAGATCGGCGCACGAGAGCGAGGCCATCCCCGACCCCGTCCTGCCCGGCGCGTCGAACATCGCACTCGATGTCCTCGCCGATGCGCAGATGTCGATTCCCGCCAACATCGGTGCTGTCCTCGCCGATCCCGCCGTCGTCGCGCAGGCCGACGAGATGCTGTCCGGCGGCAAGGCGCGCGAGATGATCTGCGGGACCTATCGCGAGATGATCACCCTGCCCAGTGCGACGGCGTCGTACACGCAGCTGTTTCGTGGACTGATCGACGGCTCGACGCCGGCCCTCATGCACTGCACCACCGGCAAGGACCGAACAGGTTGGGCCGCAGCGTCTCTGCTGACACTGCTCGGGGTGCCGAAGGACGACGTCTATCGCGACTACCTGCTCACCAATGAACGTCTGATCCCGTCGCTCACACCCATCTTCGACGGGTTCGCCGCCGCCGGGGGCGATCCCGAGCTGCTCGTCGGCGTGCTGGGCGTCGACTCCGGCTATCTCGACGCCGCGTTCGGCGAGGTGGACAAGCGGTACGGCGGAATCGAGGGTTACTTCGGCGAGGCGTTGGGTCTGGGTGCCGCGGACCAGAAGGCGCTCCGGGACCGTTATCTGACGTAGGGGCTGGCCGCCCGAGACGCTGTGGCAGCGAGGTGTCACCCGCACGGGTGTCATCTGGTCGTCGTGCTTTCACCCGATGAGGGGATATCCGCGGATGGCAGGTCGCGTTAGCGTCGGAACCACCCCCGAAACGACTCGACTGCCGGAGAAATCGATGCGCACAACCACTTTCGTTCGAGCTGCCCTCATCCTGGCCGCGACGGCGACCGCTGCGGTCGTCCCGGCCGCGATCGCCGATGCCGCGCCACTCGAGTCCGGGAGCCTCGACGGCGGAAGCGTCGACGGGGGCAGTCTCGAGGAATACGGTCTGGGCGGCCTCGACTATTTCGGGAGTCTCGGGGGCAATCAGGCTCCGCCGTCGACCCAGCGGTGCAACTCCGAGACCAAGTCCGGCGGCTACGGTGTCACCGAGACCCGGCACATCCTCGGCCTGCGAGGCCCGACGAGCTTCACGCTGAACTACGACACCTACGACATCCCGGACGAGATCCGGGTGTTCTACGGTGGCCGGCAGATCTACAACACCGGTTACGTCGGAGACGACATCAACCAGGGAACCGGCAGTGTCCGGATCACGGTTCCACCCGGTGGCGACACCTCGGTCGTGGTTCGAGTGACCGGGCCGGACCGGAACACGGAGTGGGACTACACCGTGAACTGCCCGGGAGCGAGCTGACCGCCCGACGATCGTCGGTAGTGTCTTGGAGTGAGTGAATTCAGCTCGACCGAGAAGGCCGCGTTGGGCAGCGGCGCCGATTTCTGGACCACCAAATCGGTCGGTTCCGTTCCCGCGCTGACACTCACGGACGGTCCGCACGGGGTCCGGAAACAGACCGGCGCCACCGATCACCTCGGCCTCGCCGGCAGCGAACCCGCCACCTGCTTCCCGCCCGCGGTCGGACTCGGCCAGAGTTGGGACACCGAGCTGATCCGTCGTGTCGGCGAAGCGCTCGGCCGCGAGGCACGCGGTCTCGACGTCGACGTGCTGCTCGGCCCGGGCGTGAACATCAAGCGAGATCCCCGGTGCGGCCGCAACTTCGAGTACTTCTCCGAGGATCCGTTCGTCACGGGCCGGCTCGGCGCGGCGTGGGTGAGCGGCGTACAGAGCATCGGGGTCGGCACGTCGCTCAAACACTTCGCGCTGAACAACGCCGAGGACGACCGGATGCGGTCGAGTTCGGACGTCGACCCGCGCCCGATGCGGGAGATCTACCTCCGCGCCTTCGCGCACATCATCCGCACGGCGAACCCGTGGACCGTGATGTGCTCCTACAACCGCATCAACGGCACGTACGCGGCGGAGAACCGGTGGCTCCTCACCGACTTGTTGCGGGGTGAGTGGGGCTACGACGGCGTGGTGGTCTCCGACTGGGGTGCGGTCGCCGACCGCGTTCGGGCGGTCGCCGCCGGCCTGGATCTCGAGATGCCCGGCCCGGGGGACCGCACCGACGCGCAGGTCGTGGACGCGGTCCGGAACGGAACCCTCGACGAGGCGGCGCTGGACCGGTCGGCCCGGGCGGTCCGGGAACTCGCGGAGCGGGCCGCCGCGGGCCGGGCGAACCGGTCCGTCGTCGACTTCGATCTCCACCACCGACTCGCGCGCGAGGCCGCGTCGCGGTCCATCGTCCTGCTCAAGAACGACGGCGATCTGCTCCCGTTGAGCCCCGGACGCTCCGTCGCGGTCGTCGGCTCGTTCGCGCACGACCCCCGTTATCAGGGCGGCGGCAGTTCGCACGTGAACCCGACGCGCCTCGACGTACCGGTGGACGAGATCCGGGCAGCAGGCGGCACGGTGACCTACGCCCCGGGTTTCAGCACCGACGGCTCGCGGGTGGATACGGCGGGCGCGTTCGCCGCGGCGGCGGGCGCCGATGCCGCCGTGCTGTTCCTGGGACTGGCGGCCGCACAGGAGTCGGAGGGCTTCGACCGCGACGACATCGAACTGCCGGCGGACCAGGTCGAGTTGCTGACCGCGATCCTGGCGGTGCAACCGCGAACGGTGGTCGTGCTCGCTCACGGAGGCGTCCTCCGCCTCGGATCGATCGCCGCGGCCCCTGCAATCCTCGACGGCGCGCTCCTCGGCCAGGCCGGGGGCGGGGCCATCGCCGACGTGCTCTTCGGGGTCGTCAACCCGTCGGGTCGGCTCACCGAGACCGTGCCGGTCAGGTTGCAGGACACCCCGGCATACCTGAATTTCCCGAACGAGAACTCGCACATCCGCTACGGCGAGGGCATCTTCGTCGGCTACCGCTGGTACGACGCCCGGGACATCGAGGTCGCCTACCCGTTCGGGCACGGATTGTCCTACACGACCTTCGAGTACTCGGATCTGTCCGTCGCATCCGATGATCCGGGCGTCGACGGAGTGGTCGTCGGGGTGACGGTGACCAACACCGGTTCTCGAGCCGGACGTGACATCGTCCAGGTCTACACGTCGAAGCCGGACTCACGAGTCGGACGACCGCCGCGCGAGCTGACGGGCTTCGCGACCACCCGCGGCCTCGAACCAGGTGAGTCGCAGACCATCTCGATCGCAATCGACCGCAACGACCTGGCCTGCTGGGACACCCGCGTCGACCGCTGGATCGTCGAACCGGGTGAGTACGGCGTCGAGGTCGGCGCGTCGAGCCGGGACATCCGGCTGACCACCACCGTCGAGATCGCGGGCGACGAGGTTCGCCTCGCGATCGACGAGAACTCGACCTTCGGCGAGGTCCTGGCGAATCCTGCTGCGGCGCAAGCGCTCGCGTCCAGATTCGAGGACAACCCGCTGACGAGCTCCGACGACGCCCTGGGCGTCGACATGGCACGGATGATGGCGTCGATACCGCTCGGACGCCTCGCCGGGTTCGGGATGCGCGACGAGGACATCGCCGCGATCATCGCGGCGGCACGCGCGGACTGACCGGCCGGGTACCTCCGACACCACGCCGGCGATTCAAGGTTGCATCTGGAGTCCGCTGAGGAGACCGTGCTGATGCGCCAGCGTTGCCAGTCCGACGCGGTTGGCGACCCCGGTCTTGCCGAGTAGATGCTCTATGTGGCGGCCGACTGTCTTGGCGCTGATTACGAGCGCAACGGCGATCTGCGCCGAGGTCAGACCGTTCGCCACCAGGGTGAGGACCTCCAGCTCCCGTCCGGTGAGGTCGAATGGGAGCGGCTCGGGCGTGGCGAAGGTCAGGGCCACGGGGGTGGCGGCCCGATATCGCGGCGTCGCCGGGAGCAGCCGGACCAGATGCCAGGTTCCCCCGGGGTCGCACCATCGGAACTTGCGCTCGGTACCGGCGAGTCGTGCGACGATCGAGAGCAGTTCGGGGTCGACATCTGGTATGAGCTGATCGTGCAGGGCCCGGCAGTTTCCCGACCTGTCGATGAGCCACGCGGGGCTCCCTGGAGAGAGGAAGTCAGCCACCATCACCGGACGCATCGTCGTGTCGAGAAGCGACGCGACACTGCTGCGGAGCTCGTTGATCTCGGTGACGTCCACGTCGCGGGGGTAGCGGCGGTCGTCGGAATTGACGTGCAAGGTCCCGGCATAAGTGCCCTGTGCGGTGACCAGGCGGGCGGACAGTCCCTCGTCGAATCCGGCCGGGGTGAACACGTTGGTGACCGAGTGGGTCCGTCGGTACCCGGGGAAGTCACGCCAGCGCAACGCGCCGGAGCGGGTTCTCTCCATCTCTTTGAACAGCGGGTCGTTCGAGACGAACCAGCTGTTGAAATGGCTCATGACTGAATCGGGATAGTCGTGATTGGCGAGGGTCAGGTGCCGGCCCGCGACCGGATCCCACAGACTGATCGCGCTTGCCGACGACGACACGCGCTCACCGAGCGCGCACAGCAGTTCGTCGGCACGCGTGTTGAGGTCGGCCGCGCTCCCCAGTGCCTCATGATAGGGCCCGGTGGTCGACGATCTCATGCGCTCTCCGTAACCCCCCGACGATGATCATTCGATGGGTTGCATTGTTCCGCAAGCGCGTTTCGGCGATGTTTCACATCAGGCCGGCGACGCAACACTCGTTGTCGATCTAGAAACCAGCAGTTAACAATCGAAGTGGGAAAGATGGGGAATTCTCCCGATTCGCGCGGCAGGTCTCGGTCCTTAGATTCGAGGCACGGGTCGCACACCGCTGTGCGGCCGGTGACCGATTGATCTCAGACGGCCCGGAGCAGCAACTCCGGCCGACAAGCCAGGAGTTACCGATGACCACGGACTCTTCACGTGAACGTTCCCGATGGCGCATGACGATGTCGATCACCGCTGTGGCGGTGGCCGGTGTCATGCTGTCCGCGTGCGGGAGTGCGGCTTCCGACAGTGACAGCGCCGCAGGCCGCGTCGACTGTCTCGATACGAGCGGAGATTCGGTCGCGGTGGGATCGATCAACTCGCTCAGCGGTGGTACCGCAGTGAGCGAAGTCGTGATCCATGACGCCATCACGCTCGCCGTGGAGCAGATCAACGCGGACGGAGGTGTGCTCGGAAAGCAACTGCGGCAGATCTCCGAGGACGGTGCCTCCGATCCCGCGATCTTCGCCCAGAAGGCCCAGAAGCTCGTAGCGAGCGACTGTGTCGCAGCAGTTTTCGGCGGATACACCTCTGCCAGCCGGAAGGCGATGCTCCCCGTGTTCGAGGACACCGGTGCGCTGCTCTACTACGGCCAGCAGTACGAGGGGCTGGAGAGCTCTCCGAACATCTTCTACACGGGTGCCACGACCAATCAGCAGATCATCCCCTCACTGGACTACCTCCGCGAACAAGGAGTGAAGTCGATCTACCTCGTGGGCAGTGACTACGTCTTCCCCCGCACCTCGAACGCGATTGTGCGTGCTTATGCGGAGGAGAACGGAATGACCATCGCCGGTGAGGATTACGCTCCGCTCGGCTCCACCGACTTCTCCACGATCGTCAACAAGATCCGTCGATCCGACGCCGATGCCGTGTTCAATGTGGTTGTCGGCGACTCGTTGGCCGCATTCTTCCGCGAGTACAACAACGTCGGCCTGAACGCATCGACGATGCCGGTCATGTCGATGTGCGTCGGCGAGGAAGAGGTCAGGAGCATCGGAGCCCAGAATCTCGTCGGTCAGTTGTCGTCGTGGAATTACTACCAGTCACTGGACAATCCGGTGAACGACGAGTTCGTTGTCGCCTTCAAGGAGCGGTTCGGGTCGTCGAGTGTGACCTCGGACCCGATGGAGTCGGCCTACACCGCTGTGCACCTGTGGAAGCAGATGGTCGAGAAGGCGGATACGTTCACACCGGAAGAGGTGTCCGCTGCTGCGGCCGGCGTCAGTTACGAAGCGCCCGAGGGACTGGTCACCGTCGACGGCGAGAACCACCATGTCACCAAGACGGCGCGGATCGGCCGAGTGACCGCCGACGGTCAGTTCGACGTGGTGTGGAGTTCTGACGGACCGATCGAACCCGACCCTTTCCTCGACAGTTATCCGTGGGCTGAGGGCGTCGGGGCCTGACCCGCTGATCCCGGACGTGTCGGCCATCTGAGAGGGAACACCTGTGCATCTCACACCGAAGGACGAGGACCGGCTGCTGCTTTTCCTCGCAGCTGAGCTCTCACGCAGACGCCGGTCTCGCGGACTGCGACTGACGTATCCGGAAGCGCGTGCGCTCATCGCCGACGAGGTGGCGGAAGCCGCTCGTGGGGGAGCCAGCGTCTCGGAGGCGGCGGCACTCGGTGCGTCGCTCCTCACCGATGACGACGTGGCCCCCGGGGTCGCAGCCCTCCTGGGGTCGGTGCAGGTGGAGGGATTCTTCGACGACGGCCAGAAGCTCGTCACCGTTCACGACCCGATCCGGCCGGGAACCGGCCCTGCGCCGACGCGACTGGCCGGTGACGAGCACACGCCCGGGGAGTATCTGCTCGTCGACGAAGACGTCGTGATCAACGACGGGCGGGACACGGCAGCGATCACGGTGGTCAACACCGGTGATCGACCGGTCCAGGTCGGCTCGCACTTCCACTTCTTCGAGGCCAACCGGGCGCTGCTGTTCGATCGACGGGAAGCCTTCGGGATGCGTCTGGACATCCCGTCGGGCACCGCTGTCCGGTTCGAGCCCGGGGCCGAGCACGATGTCGAACTCGTCGCCTTCGGCGGCGAGCGCGTCATCACCGGCCTCAACGACATGACCAACGGCCCAACCGATGTTGCGCTGCCCGCCGCGACGCTACGCGACCTGCGCGCAGCGGGATTCCTGGACACGTCCGCGGGAGACGTAACCGGGAGGACCACTTCAGGAGGGGACTATGGTGCAGAGACTGACGCGTAGGCACTATGCGGAGCTGTTCGGGCCGACGACCGGCGACAGGGTGCGTCTGGCCGACACCGAACTCCTGGCGCGCGTGGAGTCCGACGCCACCGTATACGGCGACGAGTCGGTGTTCGGCGGCGGCAAGACCATGCGTGAGGGCATGGCCGTGCACAATGCGATCACGAATGCCGAAGGCGCACTGGACTTCGTGATCACGAACGTCCTCATCATCGATGCTGTGCTGGGGATTCGTAAGGCCGACATCGGGATCAAGGACGGGCGCATTGCCGGCATCGGCAAGTCCGGCAACCCCGCCACCATGGATGGGGTCGATGCCGAGCTGGTGATCGGAGCCGGCACCGACATCCGTTCGGGTGAAGGCATGATCGCGACCGCGGGAGCCATCGACGTCCACGTGCACTTCGACAGCGCCGGACTGGTCGAGGAAGCCATCTCGAGCGGTATCACCACCATGATCGGTGGGGGCCTGGGTCCGGTCACGGTGGGGATCACCAGCTCGGGGCCACATAATCTGGCAAGGATGCTTCGGGCAGCAGAGGCATTCCCGATGAACTTCGGATTCATCGCGAACGGAAGTGCCGCATCCACAGCACCGTTGATCGAGCAGGGACTCGCCGGTGCGATCGGATACAAGATCCACGAGGACTGGGGTGCGACGCCGGCATCGATCCGCGCCTCGCTCGACGCGGGCGACGAACTCGACCTACAGGTGCAGATCCACAGTGACACCCTGAACGAGTCGGGCTTCTATGAGGACACCATGCGCGCAATCGGTGGCCGCACGATCCACACCTATCACGCCGAAGGTGCGGGCGGTGGACACGCCCCGGACATCATGCGGGTCGTGGGTGAGCCGAATTGCCTTCCGTCGTCCACGAATCCGACCAACCCGTATACGCTCAACACCTTCGACGAACATCTCGACATGGTCATGGTGTGCCATCACCTCAATGCGCGGATACCGGAGGATGTGGCTTTCGCCGAGTCGCGTATCCGGCGAGAGACGATCGCCGCCGAGGACGTCCTGCACGATCTTGGCGCCATCTCCGCGATCGGCTCGGACTCGCAAGGGATGGGCCGCATCGGCGAAACCATCGCCCGTACATGGCAACTCGCCTCGCACATGCGCGCCACGCGTGGGCCGTTGCCGGACGACGCCGGTACCGGCGCGGACAATCAGCGCATCTTGCGTTACATCGCCAAGCTGACGTTGAATCCGGCGAAGATGTTCGGCATCGACCACGAGGTCGGATCGTTGGAGCCCGGCAAGCTCGCCGACGTCGTGCTGTGGGAGCCGAAGTTCTTCGGTATCCGTCCAGAAGTCGTGTTCAAAGGTGGCTTCCCGGCGTGGTCGGTGATGGGCGAATCCAACGCCTCGTTGATGACCTGCGAACCGCTGAAGTATCGCCCGCAATGGGCGGCTTTCGGCAAGTCGCCGGCCGACGTGTCGGTCAACTTCGTCGCACGCGCGGCCCTCGACTCTGGCCTCGGGAACCGACTGGGTCTCGAGACCCCGCTGATCGGCTGCACGGGATCGAGGGCCTTGACCAAGGCGGACTTCGTCCACAACGACCACCTGCCCGAGATCTCCATCGAACCCGATACCTACCGGGTGGTGGTGAACGGGGAGATCTGCACGAGCACACCGATGTCGAGCGTCCCGCTCGGACGCCGGTACACGCTCAAATAGGAGGAGAGCATGAGTTCGGATCCGATCCGTATCGGAATCGGCGGACCGGTCGGCTCTGGCAAGACCAGGCTGGTCGAGTCGTTGGTCCCCGTCCTCACAGAACGCGGGGTCGATCTCGCAGTGATCACCAATGACCTGGTGACCGACGAGGACGCCCAGCGTGTACGACGCAGCGGCATCATCGACCCCGCGCGGGTCCGAGCCGTCGAGACCGGTGCGTGCCCGCACACCGCGATCCGCGAGGACCCATCGGTCAATCTGGCCGCCGTGGATGACCTGGCGGCTGCCTACCCAGGCCTCGACGCGGTGCTGATCGAGTCCGGCGGAGACAATCTCGCTGCCACATTCAGCAGTGATCTCGTCGACTACTGGATCTTCGTCATCGACACCGCCGCCGGCGACGACATCCCGCGGAAGCAGGGTATCGGCCTTCTGCAGGCTGACCTGCTCCTGGTGAACAAGATCGATCTCGCCGAGATGGTCGGAGCCGACCTGGATCGCATGCGACACGACTGTTCGGTTGCCCGGCCGAGTAAACCCACACTGTTCACCGACCTACGGCATCAGGTGGGCGTCGTCGAGGTGGCCGACGAGATAGTCAAGGGAGCAATGCTTCCCACGCCACCGAGGGCATGATCGAGCCGGGGGTTCTCGATGTCGACGTGGTCGCCGATATCTGCGGAAGGACCCGGGTGCGGCATCTGCGGCAGGCCTACCCGCAACGGGTCACCACACCGCTGTATGTCGACGTCGACCCACGGATCGCCTACCTCTGCGTACAGAATCCGTCCGGCGGGATCTTCGCCGACGACTCGTTGCACACGACTGTGGCGGCCGGCCCCGGCAGCCATCTCCTGTTCACGTCCCAGGCGGCAACCCAGGTGTTCGACGGCCACGACGGACCGGGGGCAACCCACCACCAACGGATCCGGGTCACAGATCGATCGGTGGTCGAGTTCGTTCCGCGCGAAATCATTCCGCAGGCCGACTCCCGGTTCGCTCAGTACACCGAGATCGACGTCCGGGGTTCGGGGCTCTTCGTCGGATGGGAGATGCTCGCTTCCGGGCGGATCGGCCGTGGGGAGCGGTTCCGGTACCGGTCTCTCGTCTGCCGGACCACGGTGCGGGTCGACGGTGAGGTCGTTGCGCGGGACGCGCTTCGGTTTCGTCGACCCGAAGGGCGGGTCGACGACGCCGGTTCGCTGCCGGAGCGGCTGATCGGCGCGAACTACTGCGCTACGTTGCTGGTAGTAGCTCCCACGAGAAGTGCCGGTGCATTACAGAATGCACTGCAATCGGCCCTCGACGCGTTGGATGTGGTCGGCGGCGTCAGCGCACTGCCGGGCGAGAGTGGTGCGATCGTGCGCGTGCTCGGCACGAGAGCACCCGCGATGCGTGAGGCGCTCGCCGTGTGTCTGGCGTCAATCCGGTCCGAATTGTTGATGCTGGCACCGCCCCCAAGGCGATTGATCTGAAAGGACACCCCATGACCACCGAATCCACCGAGCAGGCACGGGAAGTGACCCACCTCCTGGGACGTGAGTGTGATGAAGAGTTCCACGGACGTCGAGTCGACCTCGTCGAGATCGGTTGGGGGGACGCGCGTAAGCATCGACAGATGCTCACGACCGCATCGGGATCGACGGTGCGGCTCCGCCTCCCACGAGGTTCCTTTCTCGACGACGGAGCGGTCCTGGCCGACGACGGCGAGACCATCACCGTGGTACGTCGTGCTGCCGAGCCCGCCATCGTCGTCGACTTCGATGCCAACGGCGGACCCGACGGTGCGCGGCGAATGCTGTTGCTGGGTTATCTGCTGGGCAACCAGCATGCCCCGCTGGATGTCTCGGCGGACCAGGTGTCGACGCCGCTGATGACGAGCGCGACGACCGCGAAGGACACCCTCGCCGCACTGCGTCTGCAGGGTGTGGTGGCCGACGTCCCGCTCGCCTCACACGGATGGTCGAACACGTCGGCCGATCATCACCATCAACACCATCATGACTGATCGACCCGTCATCAGTTGCTGCCCGAATGATCGGACCGCGATCGACTCCGCTGTGTCCGATTGCTCTGTGCCCGATTCCTTCGCGGCGGCCGTCGGCTGGCTGAACCTGCACGACAGCGCTTTTCCCGCGGGCCGTCTGGTCCACAGCAACGGCATCGAGAGCTGGCTGCGTGCGTTTCCCGACGCCGGGCCCGATCAGATCGTCGAGCTCGTCGTGGATTACGTGGCGACCTCGGTCGCGACACTCGATGCGGTTGTCGGTGTCCACGCTTGGGCGAGTGACGATCTCGCGATGCTCACGGGCCTCGATCGGGAGTTGCTCAGCTACAAGACTTCGGAGAACGCGCGAGACGCGTCGCTCAAGCCGGGGCGTCAGCTCGCCGACACCGCAGCTCGTGTCGGGATGATCTGCGGAGTGCCGGACTGTGCTCGCGCGGATTACCTTCGCGCGGTGTCGTCGGCGAATGCACCGGGCAATCTGGCCGTCGTCGAAGCCGTAGTCCAGGCGGGACTCGGGATCGACCGGCGCACCGCGGCCCTGGGGACGCTGCGTTCGTCGATGGCATCCGCGTTCAGCGCGTGCGTACGTCTCGGCAGGCTCGGTTCGCTGGGCGCACAGCGTGCACTGGTCGCGGCGACACCCGCTCTCGTCGACCTTGCCGCCGACGTCGAGCGGGCTCCGCTCGACGCCCTGAGCTCCAGCAGCTTCGCGCTCGAGCTGTTCGGCATGCGACATGCACAGATGTCGCCTCGGCTCTTCGCCAGCTGATGCAGCCGGACTTGGATCCGGCTACCGGAACACGATGCAGGTGGTGGTCCCGTGGGCGACGAGCTTGCCCTCGGCGGAGAACACCTTGCCCTCGGCGGTCGCGGTGGTGCGGCCGGCGTGGATGACGGTACCCACGCCGGTCAGCTCCCCGGCGTCCACGGCGACCGAGCGGATGTAGTTCACCTTCAGCTCCAGCGTCGTGTAGCCGACCCCGGCGGGCAGCGTGGTGTGGACGGCGCACCCCATCACCGAGTCCAGCAGCGTGGCGCAGATGCCGCCGTGAACGGTGCCGAGGGGGTTGGCGAAGTCGGGCTGCGGGGTCACGGCGAAGGTGACCGCGCCCTCGTCGATCTGCTTGGGCACCATGCCCAGGAGGCGGCCGATGCTCGGACGGTCGGAGCCCGCGCCGCCCGCCTGCCAGGCTCGCAGCAGCTCGAGTCCGGACATGGTGGTGGGGTCGGTGGGTGCGTCAGTCGTGGTCGTCATGACTATGCATGGTTGCATACTCCGCCGTGGTTATGAAGGTCTGCATATCGGAAAGGCTGCGCCGCATACGGGATGACCTCGGCCGATGCTATGTATGCTGGCCACGACATCGGTTGTATGAGGGTCGGCATAGGAGTTGTTGCTGCATGGCGTCACATCCCGCCGAGTCCGTGATCACCGGCGCGGACGACCGCGGCCCCCGCGAACGCATGGTCGTGCACGCGGCCGATCTGATCGGCCGCGACGGGGTCGCCGCCACCTCCATCGGCGACGTGATCTCGGCGAGTTCCGCACCACGGGGATCGATCTACCACCATTTCCCCGGCGGTAAGACCCAACTGATGACCGAAGCCGTCCGGTACGCCGGTGAGTTCATCGCCGAACGCATCGGGCGTCCGACCACGATGACCCCGGCCGACACGGTGCGCGAGATCGGCGGGGTGTGGCGGCGACTACTGGTCAACACCGACTTCCAGTTCGGCTGCCCCGTGCTGGCCGGCGGACTCGCCCGCCGCAGCGAACCCGCGGTGGCGGACGCATCCGCCGAGATCCTGCAGCGCTGGGCCGACCTGGTCACCGCGCGGCTGGTGGTCGACGGCGTCGACAGCGACCGTGCCGACTCACTGGCCAACCTCATCATCGCGGCGGTCGAGGGAGCGGTCGGACTGTGCCAGACGCGGCGCAGCGTCGAACCCCTCGATCGCGTCATCGCCGAACTGGCGAGCCTCTGCGACGCGGCCGTCGATCGGGTCTGATCCGGGGCGAGACGTTGGACACAGGTGTGCTCCGTTAGTAGGTTCACCATGTCGTCACCGCCGTGGTGGCGTCTGGCCTGCATCCGTTCATCGTCGGGGCGGGCTCGAATCGGTGGGTGAGCTCGGGGAGGTTGCGCCATGACGCCGGTCTTCCGGCATGCGCTGGGTTCGGACTTCGACCGTCTGCATCCCAACGTCGCATGGCGCTACGGCATCGACTCGACTTCCGGTGTCGCGCAAGTCTGTAGCGGTATCTACGAGTCGGTCTACGTGTCGTCGGCGCTGCCGCCGCCCGCCCTGTGGCATTACGCCAAGCGCAATGCGCTGCCCTCGAAGACCAGTCGCATGGTGCCGTTCACCCAGGGTTACTACTGCTACTCCGACGAGCTGGGGCGCGAGTCGCTCGCGGTGCTGCGGAATTTCCAGTACACGACCGGCCCGCGCAAGCTGAACTCCCTGCTGGTGGCCGGGCGCACGGGCCTGGTCGACTACTTCGGCGACGGCCCCGAGTTCCTGTATCCGATCGAACCGTCGGTGACGCGATCCGGCGAACTGTTGCTCGAGAGCGGACCGATGCGCTGGCTCGGACGCGGACCCAAGGTCGGGATGAAGGGGCTGTTCACCGCTCAGATGAAGTACATCGAGGGCTGGGACGAGAAACGGGATCGATTCCGCTGCGACGCGACCGTCCGCAACCCCCTCATCGGCGAGATCATGCACTTCCGCGGCTGGTTCACCGCCGTCGACCAGGCGTGCTCGTTGCGCGACATCCCGGACGAGGCGTGGCCGGTCAACCTGGTCGACCGCGAGAGCTGAACGGTTCGATCCAGGGCGACTCCGTCGCGGCAATCCAGGGCGACTCCGTCGCGGCTCGACACAGCCTCGACAGTTCGTTGCATAGGCGGAACGGGCGCGCGGTAGGTTCAGCGCATGGCTGTCTCAGCGAACATCGAATTCGACGTCGCCGCCCCGGTCTCGGTGGTGATGGAAGTGCTCATGGACATCGAGTCCCTACCGGACTGGTCGGGCCCGCACAAGGAAGCCGAGATCCTGTCCAGCTACGACGACGGCACGCCGCAGAAGGTGCGGATGGTCGTCACCGCCGCGGGTATCTCCGACGAGCAGACCTGCACCTATGACTGGACCGAGAACTCGTGCGAATGGCACCTCATCGAGTCGAATCAGTTGAGCGAGCAGCACGGCAAGTACACCGTCACCGAATCCGACAAGGGTGCCCATGTCCGCTTCGACCTGGCCGTCGAGCTGAAGATCAAGCTGCCCGGACTCATCGTGAAACGCGCCCAGAAGATGGCCGTGGACACCGCGCGCAAGGGACTCACCGCGGAAGTGGAGAAGCGCGCGGCGGCCTGAGGACGATCGTGACCGGGACGTGACGAGTCGATCGTCTCCTCCACGGCGCCGGCCCCTGTACGCTGAGGGCGTTCCTTACCGGGCGCCCGAGCTATGGAGGCCAAAGCAGTTGAGAATCAAGAAGTTTGCCGTTCGCGGCCTGGTCCTGGCGGCGGGGCTCGCCGGATGTGTTGGTTTCGCCGGGTTGTCGGGCGAAGGGGTCGCCGCGGCGGACACGCGTTGCTCGGTGTCGAACGGTCATCAGGTCGAGCGTGTCGAGGGGCGCAGCGGTTGCGGCGCCAAGGCCGGAGTCGGCAGTCGCGCGAGTGCCGATGAATACAGCGGTCGCGGCACCGCGGTCTCGGTCTCGGACAACGGCGGCAACGCCGCGGCCTACAACCTGCAGCCCGGTTCGACGGCGCTCGCCGGCGCCAACAGCCGGGGCAACGCCTACTCGGTCACGACCGGCCCGAGCGCACTGTCCGTCGCCCAGGCGCGTCGCGGTGGTACGACGGTGGCGATCGGCGGCTGGGGCGGCGAGGCCTACGCCGGTCCCGAAGGTGCCCGCTGCAGTGGCGGTTTCGCGACCGCGTTCGACACCAGCACGGGTAAGGCATGTCTGCACGCCGGTTCGATCGACCTGCGGAACTGAGCGGCTCCACCTCACGACACCTGAGAGACAGAACACGCCCGGCGCGACGGTAGTTCACCGGAGCGTCGGGCGTCGTTCGCCGCTTCGACCTATCGTTGTGGAGTGACCGACCTCCACGATCCCGAGACCCAGATCGGCCCCGACTTCAGCGTGCTCAACGGCCGCGAAGCACTTCAGCAACTCGTCGACCTCCACGACACCACGCACTTCACGGTCAACGACGACGATGACGACGACCCGGTCCTGCTGACCCTGCCCGAGCGGAATGTCGTCGACACCTGGCGCGAGGACTACCCGTACGAGGAGCGCATGAGCCGCCGCGAGTACGAGGTCACCAAGCGGCGGCTGCAGATCGAACTGCTGAAGCTGCAGAAGTGGTCCAAGCAGACCGGGCAGCGGCATCTGCTGGTCTTCGAGGGCCGAGACGCGGCGGGCAAGGGCGGCACCATCAAACGATTCAACGAGCACCTCAACCCGCGCGGCGCACGCACGATCGCCCTGGAGAAGCCCAGCGAACGCGAGGCCACCGAGTGGTACTTCCAGCGGTATGTGCAGCACCTGCCCGCCGGCGGGGAGATGGTGTTCTTCGATCGCTCCTGGTACAACCGCGCCGGCGTCGAACGGGTCATGGGGTTCTGCAGTCCGCAGCAGTACACGCAGTTCGTCGCCCAGGTCCCGGCGTTCGAGAAGATGCTCGTCGACGACGGGATCAACCTGGTCAAGTTCTGGTTCTCGGTCACCCCGCTCGAGCAGCGGACCCGGTTCGCGATCCGTCAGATCGACCCGGTGCGCCAGTGGAAGCTGTCGCCCATGGACCTGGCGTCGCTGGACAAGTGGGATGCCTACACCGAGGCGAAAGAGGCGATGTTCGCCACCACCGACACCGACCACGCACCCTGGACGGTGGTGAAGTCCAACGACAAGAAGCGGGCGCGCATCAACGCCATGCGTCACGTGCTGAGTCTCTTCGACTACGACGGCAAGAACGAGTCCTTCGTGGGCACACCCGACCCGCTGATCGTCGGCCGCGCCGCGGATGTGATCGGGGAGTAGTTCCCCGGCTCGGTAGCCTCGTGGCTGTGCGTAGCTTCCTGAGTGCCCTGTTGACACTAGTCGCGATCGCGGCGACCGTTCTCGCCGTACCGTCTTTCTGGCTGGATCAACGCATCGTCGACCAGGCGGGGTTCGTCGCCACGGTCGCGCCGATGGCCGAGAACCAGCAGGTCAAGGACTACCTCGCAGATGAGATCGCCGCGCAGGCGACCGCGCGGACAGACCTGCCGATCGCCGGCGTCCTGGTGCGGCCGCTGGCGGGCCGCTACACCGAGAGTGAACAGTTCCAGCAGGACTTCGCCGATGTCGTCGGCCAGCAGCACGCGTTCCTGTTCGAGGAGCCGGCGCCCGGTTCGGACACCTCGGTGATGCAACTCGACATCACGAACATGATCAACCGCTCCCTGAACCTGACCGGTGGCAACGCGATCCAGGGGCCGGTGGTCGTCGAGTTGACCAACGGCTCCTCGGGCCTCGAGGCGGGCCGGTACGCGGAGGTGGGTAGCCAGATCACGCTGCTCGCCTGGGGCTCGGCGGCGGTGGCCGTGATCGCAGCCGTGCTCGCGCTGCTGATCGCCCGACGACGCGGAACCGTCTTCGCGTGGCTCGGGCTCGGCGTGCTTGCAGCCGGCGTCTCGACCTGGGCCATGGGCCTGTTCTTCGCCGACCGCGCCAAGCAGGAGGTGGCCGGCGCAGAGCGCTCGGGCCGCCAGGTCGCCGAGCTCATCATCGACGGCGCCTACGACGACGTCACCCGGGTCGCACTGATCGTCGGCGGCGTGGGCGTCGCGATGTTCGCCGTCGGGATCCTGGGACGGCTGATCATCGGGCGGCGCTGAGGGAGGGTGCGTCAACCCTGCCCCCTGATCCGAAAGAACGACATGACCATTGGTCCCTGAGGTGCGAGAGCGCAGGCGATGCCTTCCCTCTGCTCCCTGCGGTGCGAGGAGCGCAGGCGATGCCTTCCCTCTGCTCCCTGAGGTGCGAGGAGCGATAGCGACGAGCCTCGAAGGGTTGGCGACGCATCTCGCCAGGACCCTTCGAGACGGCCTCCGCAGGCTCCGGCCTCCTCAGGGAGCAGAGTTCTTTCGTCTCCACGACGGGTCGCCAGGCCTCGGATACTGAGGATTGCCCGGAGTGTGCGTCACGCCCGTTCCCTGAGGAGTGCCCGGAGCTTGCGGAGGGCGTGTCACGCAGGGTCCGCCGAGCACCCCCGACTGATGGACCTCAACTCGACCGATGGACTTCGATCGAAGTGCATCCGTCGAGTTCGAGTTCATCGGTCGGAGCCGGATGCAGTGCGAGGTCGGGCCGGCTCGCTGAAGCAGTTCGTCTGAGCTCTACCACGGTGGTTGTTGGGTCGTAGACGCTGACGCTATGTGACTGGTGGGGTTTTTGTTCACCACAGTTCACCACCGTTCACCGCTGAGGCCTGAGTGACAGAGACTGCGGTGCAACAGGATTCGATGACTATGAGGCCTGTGGAGAAGTCTCGTCGTCGAACGTGATTGCGAGTAGCTTGGTGTCATGCCCTCGATCACCGAGCTCCGCGACACCCTCATCTCACTGCCGTCACCACCCGACGACGGCAGTGGCCGTGCTCTGCACGAGCGGCTCGACGAGCTGCGGATGCTGAGCAACGTGCTCGATCACCAGATCGCCGTACATACAGCACTTTTCGACGCCACGGGTACGGCAGCGCGGGCGGGGTCGACCACACGGAACGCACTGATCGAGATGGGCATGCCACCCGCGGCCGCGCACCGCTATGTGCGGATCGCCGACGGGCTGGAGTCGGTGCCGAAGGTCGCCGACTGTGCTGCCGAGGGCTATCTGTCTGCCGAGTGTGTCGACGCGGTGATCCGCGGGCTAGCGCTCATCGACAAACTTTCTGCCACAACGCTGTCCGACGACGAGCGCAGCGGATATGAGAGCGAGTTGCTCGCGCAGGCATTCTCCGGCGCCACCCCCGCCCAGATCGACGACCACGCCCGCGGGATCGCCCAGCGGGTCGCCGCCACCGACCCCAGCACCGTGCCGGCTGCCGATGACGCATCGCTGAACACCGTGCACACCCACATCACCGAGGAGGGTCGGGTCGCGATCGCCGGAGATGTGACCGCGGTGATCGGAGAGAAGTTCGTGTCCATGATCGACGAACGGTCCTGTCCGCGTCCCGAACCCGACGGCGCTGCCGATCGTCGAGGTGCGGCCGAGCGACGCGCCGATGCGCTGGAGTTGCTGTTGGATCAAGCCGCGATCGGCGCGGCGATGACCACCGCCGGAGCACCACGCACCCAACTGCTGGTGACCATTCCTGCCGATGGGGTTGACCCGGCACGCCTGCCGTGGATGGGTGCGGTGTCAGAATCGACGACACGGCGTTTGTCGTGTGACGGCGGGGTCGCCGAGATCGTCCTCGACGACGAAGGGGTGCCGCTACAAATGGGCACCACGAAACGACTGTTCCCGCACCACCTGCGGCAGGCGATCATCGTGCGCGATCGGTGTTGTGTGAAATGCGGTGCGCCAGCATCGCATACGCAAGTTCACCATCTGGTCCACTGGGCCGATGGCGGCCCCACCGATCTGGACAACGGGTGCCTGCTTTGTCAACGCTGTCATACCCAGGTCCATCACCACGGCTGGCAGGTCGTGATGGGGCCCGACCGGCACCCATGGCTCATCCCACCCGCCGACATCGACCCGCGGCGCCTACCCCGACCCGCCTACAACCGGCGCACCATGCGACTCGACGACGCTCTCGTATAGCTGCCGGCCCCGCGCAGACCAGACCCTCCGGCGTCGACACCCCGACGCCACACGACCTTTGACAACTCCACAGTGTGAGGCGATCCCGGCGGGGTCAGTGCCCGGCAAAGGCCTCCGCGAGCCACCAGGCGCCGCCGTCGTCGGTGATCTTGGCGTCGATGACGAGGGGACCCGACGGTTGGGGTGAAGAGAGCGAGGCGACCCAGTCCCGTACCTCGTCGAGGTCGTCGAGGCCGGTGACCGTCACGCCCGTCGCGCCGTGTCCACGGGCGATCGCGGCGATGTCGACCTCGGGGAACGTCACCGTCGTCATGTCGGCGTCGCCGAAGTGGTGCACTTCGGCCCCGTAGGCGGAGTCGTTGTAGACGATCACGACCAGCGGCAGTGCCAGACGTACGGCGGTCTCCAATTCGGCTATGGCCATGAGGAATCCGCCGTCGCCGGTGCCGAGGACCGGGACCCTGTCCGGTCGCGCGAACGCCGCGCCGATGGCCGTCCCGAGGCCCAGCCCGATCGACTGGAAGGCCTGAGTGAAACAGAAGCCGAACTCGTCTGGCACGGACAGATGCGTCGACGGATAACCCATGAAGTTGCCGGAGTCGATGGAGACGACGCGGTCGGCGGGCAAGATCTCGTCGAGCGCGATCGTCAGTGCCCTCGGATCGACCCGGCCGGCGGTCACCTCGCCGGTGACGGGGACGTCCTGCCACCTCGATGACACCGAGATCCGTTCCCTGACTTCCTCGGTGCGATAACCGGTGGTGCCGCCATCGGCCGCGAGGATCGTGTGCACATCCGTCGCCGTCGCGCCGCAGTCGCCGACGACTCCGAGGTCGATCGGGCGATGCGCGCCGATGGCGTCGATGTCGACGTCGACCTGCACCACGGTCGTGTCCGTGCCGATGAGTCGGCCGTGCCGCATCGTCCACATGTTCAGGGCGCAACCCCATCCGACGATGAGGTCGGCGTCGGCGATCAGCTCGGCGGTGGTGGGGGAGGAGAAGCCGCCGGAGATGCCCAACGAGAACGGGTTTCCCGCGAACAGGCCGTTCGCGACCGCCGACGTCGCCACCAGCGCACCGGCGGCCTCGGCCAGGGCCGCGATTTCGGGACCGGCGGAGCGCGCCCCTCGGCCCGCGACGAACACGGGACGCCGGGCGGCACGGAGCAACTCGGCCAGGCGAGTGGCCGACCGGGCTTCGGGCCGCGGCCGTGGCGGTTCGGCGGAGAGCTCGACAGGTCCTTCGAAATCCGCTGCGGCGGCGGCGATGTCGACGGCGACATGGAGCACGACGGTCCGGCGCTGCGTCACCGCGGTGCGGAAGGCGCGGATCACATCCGCCACCACCGTGGTCGGCCCGTAGACACGGTCGTTCACGGCGCCGACGCTCGCGGCGAGGGCCTCCTGGTCGATCCGGAAGTTCGACCGTAACGCCGACGCGGGTGCATCGGCGGTGAGCACGATCATCGGCGCACGGCTCTTGGCGGACTCGGCGATGCCGGTCATCGCGTTGGTGAGCCCACAGCCCTGATGGACCGACAGCACGCCCACCCGTCCCGACATCCGGGCATAGGCGTCGGCCATGCTGGCCGCGCCGCCCTCATGGCGGGCGGCCGTGAACGGGACACCGCCGGCCCGAAGGGCGTTGGTCAGCACGAAGTTTCCGCTGCCGACCACACCGAAGGCATGGCCGACGCCGAGATCGGCGAGAACGCGGCCCGCCACGTCGGCGACCGTCGGACCGTAGCGGCCGGGTGCCGCCATCAACTCTCGACGATCGCCAGCACGCGCGACGGACTGCCCGTGCCGCCGACGATCGGCAACGGACTCACGACGATCACCGCGCCGGTCGGCGGGAGCGAGCCGAGGTTGCGCAGCGAGGTCAGCCCGTACTTGTCGTTGCCCAGGAAGTGGTAGTGCACCGGGAACGCGGGATCGAAACCGCCCGCGAGACCTGCGTCGACGCCGACGGTCTCGACGCCGAGGCCGGTGATCTCGCGCTCGGTGGCCAGCCACTGCGCGCACTCCACCGACACCCCGGGGGTGTGCGACCCGGTGTCGTCGGCGTTGAGGAACTCGGCTTCGGAGCCGCCCCGCGACTCCCAGCCGGTCCGCAACAGCAACCAGGTGCCGGCGGTGAGGCGACCGTGTTCGGTCTCCCAGGCCTCGACCTCGGCGACGCTCAGGAGATGATCCGGGTCGTCGGCGACCTCATCGGTCAGGTCGAGGACGGCCGCCGGGCCGATCAGCCGTTGCACCGGGATCTGCGAGACGTCGTCCCCGTCGCGTCCGCTGATCCAGTGGATCGGTGCGTCGAGATGGGTGCCGATGTGCTCGCCGGTGTGAATGTTGTTGTGCCGCCAGTACGGTCCCGGCTCGTTGTAGGCGCTCACCTCTTCGAGTCTGAAGTCGATCAGGTTCGCGAACGGGGCGGGCAGTCGCAGCGCGGGCGTCGCCGCACTGAGCGGGGTCGTCAGGTCGATGACTCGCAGGGAGCCATCGGCCAGACCGGCGACAAAGCTGGCCAACCGGTCGGACGTCGTGGAGTCGGCCACTACTTGCGCGCTCCGCGCCAGTTCATGCCCCAGCCGTACGCCTCGTCGACCTTGTCCTGTGCCCCGCGGATGTAGCGCACCTCGCGGTTGAGAACCAGCTCGCCACCACGGTTCTCGAACAAGGCGATCGCGCACGAGAGCGCCGACTGATCCGCTTCGTCGAGCCGGACCTCGATCTCCGGGCCGTTGGCCGGGAACAGGGTGACGACGCCGTTGGCGCCGGCCCAGTTCGGGGTGCCCTCGTAGATGTAGGCGAAGATCAGGATCCGCCGGATCCGGTCGGTCGCGGAGAGGTCGATGTACATGTTCTCGCCGCCGGAGCCCGACCGGTCGTCGCCGTCGAGATAGATGATCGGCTGTCCGTCACGGGGCGCCCGGAACGAGTTGCCCAGGGCCTGCACGATGCCCTTGCTCCCGTCGGTGAACTCCCACAGGCAGGCGAGGTCGAGGTCGATACCCTGCGCCTTACGGAAGAGACCGCCGCCCTTGGAGTTCGACGTCCAGCTCAGATTGACACGCACCTGACCGGAGGTCGCACCCTGCTTGCTCAGCGAGATGCTCGGCGCCGACTTCGTGAGGGTGATCTTCGACAGCGAGACCGGCGGCGCGGGCGGCTGCTGACCGTAGCCCGCGGGGGTGGGCGGTTGCTGGCCGTAACCCGCGGGAGCGGCCGGGGGCTGGGCGGGCGGCTGCGGCGGCTGGGCCTTCGGACGCTTCGTGTAGTCGATCCCCATCTCGGTTCCTCATCTCGTCGTGGTGACATCGTCGTCGGGTGCGGTGATCGGACGGCGAACACACACTCGCCGCAGGTGTTGGCGCCCAGCGTAGTGGACCAACGTCAACGGCCGGTGTCCGTTGCCGGGGCGTGAGCCCGCGCGGACGGACCGAAACTCGATGCGACGTCGAGCCGCCCCTGCGGATTCCGGCGGCAGCTGGCCACGGCGACATGGCAGGGACGTGGGACGTTCGCGGGGATCGGGTAGCCGTCGACGATCTGGTACCGGGTGTTGGTGATCTTCGACGCGACCGCCGCCGGGTCGGCGGGGTGTTCCGGAGCGGCATCCGCCCGAATGACCACCATCGCTTCGGTGACACCGGCCGGCCACTCGAAGCGCACGGTGTCGACGTCGACGCGGACCGCGGTGATCGGCGGCGGCTCGTCGGGATGGGGGGTCGCCGGCGGCTGCGGCGCTGTGGTCGCCGAGGCGGGGGCGGCCGGCGCGGGGGCGGCGTCGGAGCGGGCGGGGGCGGACTGGTTTCCGGCCAGCACGGCGGTGACCTCGTACACCGGCGGCACCGGGTCGGGCCGACTGCCGTCGGAGAGTTCGGTCCCCGCGGTGCGGCCGAGCGTCCGGGTCGACCCGTCGAACCCGATGCGCACGACGCGGTAGGTCACCGACTCCGTCGCGGACGGATCCCAGGAGACGGTGATCGCACCACTCTCGGCGACGAACCGGACGTTGCGCGGCGGCTCCACGGTCAGCACCGTCGCCGCCGAGTTGAGGCCTTCGTGATCGGTGATCCGACGTCGCATCTCGGCAGCGGCGGTGAGGCTTGCCGGGTTGCTCACGGATGCCGACCGCGCGATCTCGCCCGCCTGGGCGACGATGTCCCGCGACGCCTCGAGGCGGGCCTGGAGCGACCCGCCCGAGTCGGGAAGACGGTCGATGTCCCGGGCCCGCCGGAACACGTCCTCCAGCAGTTCGAGCGCCGCGACGTGGCGCATCTCGTCCGCGAGATCCCGGGCCCGGCGGGAGTCCGCCACCGCCTGCGCGATGACCCGTTCGACCTCGTCGGCGACCGCCGCGATCTGCCGGAGCGCCGCGGCATCGTCGCCGGCTCCGGCACGCGCATCGGCGATGGCCGCGCGCGCCCGGACGGGCAGGCCGTCGCGCAAGGCGGCGCGGGCGGCGCGGAGATCGTTCTCCCACAACCGCTTCGGCGGCGTGGGTGGCTCGGCCGACGGCGGGGGGCCGGCCGGTGGGCTCACGGCTGCTCCGAATTCGGCGGCGAGTCCGGCGATCACGGTGCGCGCGTCGCGTGTGCCGAGTCCGCGGGTGCGGGCCTCGTCGAGCAGGAACTCATGGTCCTGCGCACCCAGTTCGTCCTCGACCAGGACCGCGGCTCGGACCCGTGGTCGGAGATGGTCGGTCACGGCGTCGACGACCGATTGCCGATACTCCTGCGCCAGCACGGGATCGGAGAGCAGGACGTCGTGTACGTGGACCAGCAGCTCGTCGAGGACCGCGCGGAAGCGGCCGGCGGCGAGCTCACGGGCTCGTTCGTTGAGCGCGACGGCCCGCGACTCGATGACGCCGCGGTCGGCGGCGGCGTCGGTGTCGAGGTGTAGCAGGGTCAGGAGCGTCGGGGTGGGATCGCCGTCGCGGAGTCGGTCGAACTCGGCGAGCAGGTCGGCGATCTGACCGCGTTGCTGCGCCGACAAGGACACCCGCGGCGGCGCGGGTTCGGCCGACGCGGGCGGGGCGTCGTCGACGATGCGGTGACGCCGCAGTCGGGTGGCGATCTCGGCCGGATCGAGGCCGCCCATGGCGCCGATCTCGTCCAGCCCGGCGCGCTTGGATCTCGGGATTCCGCCGTAGCGCTCGTTGAGCCGCGCGATCGCGTTGTCGAGAAGTTCGAATCGCTGCTGATCGCGCAGTTCGCGTCGGGTGCTCACCGCACGGGCCTCGGCGATCCGACCGGTCTTGTGCCGCAACGGCGCCGACCGCTCGTCGTGTTCGGCAACCAACCGGGCCACCAGGATTCGGTACTTCGGGTGGTCGCGTTGCTTCTGCCAGAAGGCCCACACCTCGTCGAGTCGGGCGGCCACCGCGGCGTCGTCGAGCCGCTCGGCCTCCTCGATCGGGAGGTCATACAGTTCGAACGAATCCGATTCGCTCGGGCCTCCGCGTTTCTCGACCGCAGCGAGCACACGTTTGCGATAGTCGTTGCCGACGAACGGTTCCATCAGGTCTCTCCCCTCCGGCGGACGCCGTCAGTGGTCGCGGCGCCGGGAGCGGTGGACCTGGTCGAGTTCCCGCTCGACCTCCGATTTCGACAGCGAGGCACCGGTTTTGGCCGATAACGTGAGCGGGATCTGCGCATCGACGTGGAACGCGGTGACGTGCAGGACGCCGTCGAAGGCCATCTCGAAGGTCACCGACACCTCGCTGCCCTCGTCGTATCCGGGTGGGATGTCGGTGATCGCACCTTCGATGAGGACCTTGGCGTCCTCCGGTCTCGGGGAAGCCGACTGCCCCTGCTGTTCCAGCACGACCAGCTCGATGCGGGACTGGTCGCGTCGCATGGTCCCGAACGACCGTCGCACCCGGATCGGGAGCGTCGAATTCCGCTGGACCAGCCAGCTGGCCTCGAGTTCGCCGTTGTGGCCGTTGACCGCCAGGACCCCGAAACCGCGGGAGACCACCGTGTCCACGACGACCTCGAGCATGCGGCGGACACTGCTGACGGGCAGCGCGAACGCGTGGGCGACCCGGGTGCAGGACTCGTCGAGGTCGGCCGGTGCGACGCCGTCGAGACCGCGGTCCTCGCGCAGGCGTCCGCGGGTGGTGAGGTCGGCGCGGACGAGTCGTTCGATCTCCAGCTTCTCGCCGTAGATCGCTGCCCCGCGGGCGACGGCGAGGTCGGGGTCGTTCAGTTCCGGTGTCGTGCCCAGTGCGGCGGCGAGTTCCCGCGCGACCATCGGCATCCGCGACGAACCGCCGACCAGCAGGACACGGTCGACGGCTGACACGCCTCGGCGTTCGGCGGCGGCCAGGCATGACCGGGTGAGTTCGACGGTCCGGGCCAGCAGCGGACGGGTGAGTTCCTCGAGTTCGGCCCGGGTGAGCGTGATGACCGACCGGGCGCCGTCGTGGGCGACGATGACCGAGGTCGAATCCGACTCGGTCAGTTCGTGTTTGGCGCGCTCAGCGGCGAGGATGAGCGACTGCGAGCCGGCCGAGTCGTCGAGCGGGTCCTCGGCGTCGGGGTGTTCGGCGCAGAACGTGCGCGAGAGGTGCAGCGCCAACCGCTCATCCCAGTCGGCACCGCCGAGCTGGTGATCGCCGTCGACGGCGAGCACGGTGATCCGGCGGTCGGCGAGTTCGATGACCGTCGCATCGAAGGTCCCGCCGCCGAGGTCGTAGACCAGGACCGTCTCGTCGGGTGTGCCCTTGGCCAGCGGGTCGGTCAGGCGGCTGAAGCCGTAGGACAGAGCGGCGGCGATCGGCTCGGACAGGACCCCCGCGACCTCGAGGCCGGCATAGGTGCCGGCCTGGATCGTCGCGCGCCGCTCCTCGTCGCCGAAGTAGGCGGGCACCGTGATCACGGCCCGCTCGACCTGCTCGCCGGCGAACGCGGCGTCGGAGATCAGCGACTTGAGGATGAGTGCCGAGATCGCCGGCGCCGACCACGTCTGGCCGTGCGCGACGAAACGCCACTGGGCATCGCCCATCCGCCGCTTCACCAGGCTGCAGACGTTCTCCGGGTCGAGCCTGGCCTGCCGGCGGGCCCCTTCGCCGACGACGTGATCCGTCGGCGACGTCAGCAACACCGTCGACGGGGTGGTCGGTGCGCCGGTCAGTCCGACGATCACCTCCGGGCGGCCGTCGGCGTCGATCTTCGCCATCGCCGAGTTGGTGGTTCCGAGGTCGATCCCGATTACGCCCACGATCGGGGATGCTAGCAGCGCAGACGGTCTCGCCGGTCCCGGACGATCGGCCTGTGGAGTTGATTACGCTGGCGGAATGACGTCTCCGGAGGGCTCTGCGCCTGGGCGAACCGACGGGCTCGCGGAGCTGGGCGAGCAGGTGTCCGACCTCGCCCTCATGGTTGCGCGGCAGACCAGGACGATCGAGCGGCTCGTCGACGCCGCCAGATCCCCGGCCGCCGCGGCCGGCGTGGACACCGCCCTGCTGGTCGACCTCTTCGCGCTCCACACCGACGCGGCGACGTGCGCGGTCTCGGCGTCGGAGGCCGACCGGCCGGCGTTCGAGCTGCTGCGCGCCGGACTGGAACGCCTCATCGTCGGCCGCGGGGGAGCGGTCGTCGCACCGCCGGCCGGGACCGACTTCGATGCCCGCACCATGGAGGCGGTCGACGTCCATCCGACCGACGACACCTCCGCGGACCGCACCGTCGCCGAGTTGCTCCGTCCCGGGCTGGTCGTCGGCGAGCGCTCGGTCCGGCCGGCGGCAGTGGTGGTCTTCCGGAGCGGTCAGTCCTCGGGAGACAGTGTCCGCCAGAGGAACTCGTAGGCCAGGGCCGATTTGAACGCGGCCTGCTTGTTGTCCGCCGCGCCGCCGTGGCCGCCCTCGATGTTCTCGTAGTACTGCACGTCGTGACCGGTTTCCTCCAGGCGGGCAACGAGTTTGCGCGCGTGACCGGGGTGGACGCGATCGTCGCGGGTCGACGTCGTGACCAGGATGGGCGGGTAGGTCGCGTCCGCGTCGACGTTCTGATAGGGCGAGAACGGTTTCATGAACTCCCACTGTTCGGGGTCGTCGGGGTCGCCGTACTCGGCCATCCACGACGCCCCGGCCAGCAGGAGGTGGTAGCGCTTCATGTCGATGAGCGGGACCTGGCAGACCAGGGCGCCGAACAGCTCGGGATAGCGCGTCAGCATCACGCCCATGAGCAACCCGCCGTTGGACCCGCCCTGGGCGCCCAGCTGTGACGCAGTGGTGAGTCCGGTGTCGACGAGGGCACGCGCGACGGCGGCGAAATCCTCGTACACCTTGTGCCGCCCCGCTTTCTGCGCCTGGGTGTGCCACGACGGGCCGTATTCGCCGCCGCCCCGGATGTTGGCGATGACGTAGATCCCGCCGCGCTCGATCCAGCTCTGCCCGGCGATCGCGAGATAGCTCGGGGTGAGGGCATTCTCGAATCCGCCGTAGCCGTAGAGCAGCGTCGGTCCCTGGGACACGTCGCGCCGACGCACCACGAAGTACGGCACCTGCGTGCCGTCGTCGGACGTCGCGAAGTGCTGCTCGGCGGTCACGGCGTCGGAGTCGAAGAACGCGGGGCTGTGTTTGATGACCTCCGGAGCCCGGCCGCTCTGGCCGTGAAGCAGACTCGGCGGATCGGTGAACGACGTCGCCGACCAGAACACCTCGTCGCTCTCGTCGGGATCGGTGTCGAGGACCGAGACCGTGGCGAGGTCGGGCAGACCCGGCATGTCCACGGCCTGCCAGGTGCCGAGTTCGAGTACCTCGACCCGCGTGTGCACGTCGTGCAGCTTCACGATGATGAGATGCGAACGCGTGTAGGCGTAGTCGACGAGGCTCGTGTGCGCATCGGGCGCGAAGAGCACGGCCGCGTCGCGGTCGCCCGCCCGGTAGGCCTCGTAGTCGAAGGCCAGCAGTGTGCCCGGTGCGTGCGCGGTGCCGTCGATCTCCCACTCCGATCGCGTGAGCACCAGCAGCCAGTTCATCCGGACCCCGGCGTGCGCGTCGGTGGGCACGTCGAGCAACTCGGGGCGGCCGTCGCGCAGTTCGTAGTCGAGTGAGTTGAAGAAGTCGGTGGCGCGACCGACGAAGTGGCGTTCGAATCCCGGTGTGCTGTCGTAGCTCGCCCGCACTGACACGTCCCCGGTCTCGCCCGCGAAGACCGTCACGGCCTCCGACAGCGGGGTGCCGCGCGTCCAGCGCTTGACGATGCGGGGGTAACCGGAATCGGTCAGCGAGCTCAGCCCGTCCGGTTGCACGCCGAAATCCGTTCCGACATATACGGTGTCACGATCGATCCACCCGACGTCGGATTTGTTCTCCGCCAGCTTGAAGCCGTCGGCGACCCAGGTGCGCGACGGGATGTCGAACTCACGGACCACGGAGGCGTCGGCGCCGCCGCGCGAGAGGGAGATCAGCGCGCGCTCGTACTCGGGGCGCAGTACGGAGGCGCCGGCCCACACCCAGTTCTCGTCCTCGGCGCGTGCGAGTTCGTCGACGTCGATGAGGACATCCCAGTCGGGGGTGTCGGTCACGTAGGAGTCGTACGTCGTGCGACGCCAGAGGCCACGCGGGTTGGTCGCGTCGCGCCAGAAGTTGTACAGGTACTCCCCGCGGCGACGCGCGTAGGGGATGCGGTCGTCGGTGTCCAGGGCGGCAAGCGTTGCGGCCTCCAACTCGCGGAAGCGTTCCGACGACGTCAACGCCGCCACCGTGGGCTCGTTGTGCGCGCGCACCCAGGACAGCGCGTCGTCGCCGGTGACGTCCTCCAGCCACAGGTACGGGTCGGTGTCGGACGTGGGGGCGTCGTAGCCGTGCTCGGTCATGGCGTCCAAACTACGCGGGCGGCCGTCGCGACCGTGCTCCGCGCAGGAGCGCTCACGGTGTCGGCGCCGGCAAAACGCCCACTACAGGTTGTCCGCGCGGGGTATCGTGACGCAGCGACGTCGAGGAGACCCCCATGGCCACTGCCCATTCCGTTCCCGCCCGCTGTCCCGGCCATGAACCCCCGCGGACGTCGAGATGGGCCCGCCTCTCGATGGCCACCTGTTCCGTCGTCGCCGTTGTTGCGCTCGTCGCGGCTTGCGACAGCGGGTCGTCGGGCACCGGGGCGCCGCCGTCTGCATCGGAGTCTCTGGAGAACCCGAATGCCGTCGCCGCCGAACCGCTGCCGGCCGATGCGGTCGACAAGGCGGTCGGGCAACTCGACGACCTGGTCAACTCGATGATGGAGTCGACCAAGATCCCGGGTGTGGCCGTGGCGGTCGTGTCCGGTGGGGAGACCAAGTACGCCAAGGGGTTCGGCGTCAAGGACATCACGACCGGTGAGGCCGTCGACCCGAACACCGTCTTCCAGCTGGCGTCGGTGTCGAAGTCGGTGGGATCGACGGTGGTCGCGGCCGCCGTCACCGACAAGACGGTGACGTGGGAGATGCCGATCGTGGAATCGCTGCCTTGGTTCGCGCTCGCCGAACCGTACGTCACGCGCACCGTGACCGTCGGCGACATGTATTCGCACCGATCCGGTCTGCCGGACCACGCGGGCGACAAACTGGAGGACATGGGGTACTCGCAGCAGGAGATCATGCAGCGCATGCGCTTCATGCCGCTCGACCCGTTCCGGATCAGCTACGCCTACACCAACTTCGGGGTGACGACCGGTGGCGAGGCGGTGGCGGTGAAGGCCGGGACGGACTGGGCGACGCTGTCGCAGGACCTCATCTACGGTCCGCTGGGCATGACCAGCACCAGCTCCCGCTACGTCGACTTCGAGCGCCGGGCCGACCGCGCGGTGGGGCACATCAAGGAAGACGACAAGTGGGTCAAGACCCCGATCCCGCGCGATCCCGATGCGCAGTCACCCGCCGGCGGTGTGAGCTCGAACGTCAACGACATGGCGACGTGGCTGAAGATGGTGCTGGCGCAGGGCAAGCACAACGGCCAGGAGGTCGTGGCCCCCGACGCGCTGCTCCCGGCCCTCTCACCGCAGATCGTGTCGAGCCCGCCCCAGACGCCCGACAACCGCGCCGGATCGTACGGCTACGGCTTCAACGTCGGGGTGACCGAGGACGCGCGGACGCAGTTCAACCATGCCGGCGCGTTCGCGTCGGGCGCCGGCACGGTGTTCTCGATCCTGCCGTCGGCCGACACCGCAATCGTCGTCCTGTCCAACGCCGCGCCCCTCGGTGCGGTGGACTCGATCGCCGCCGAGTTCATGGATCTCGTGCAGTTCGGCGAGATCCGCAACGACTGGCGCGACCTCTACGCCAAGGCGTATGCGCCCCTGAGCGTGCCGAGCGGCGAACTCGTCGGCAAGGAACCGCCGTCGAATCCCGCACCGTCGCAACCACTGCCGTCGTATGTGGGTACCTACGCCAACGCGGTGTACGGACCGGCGGAGATCGTCGAACGCGACGGGAAGCTCGTCCTGGAGATGGGGCCGGGCGGAGTCCGCAAACACGAACTCGCTCACTGGGACGGCAACACGTTCACGTTCGATCTGCTCAACGAGAACGCCGAACCGGGCTCGATCTCGCAGGTCACGTTCGACGGCCCGCGTATGACGATCGAGTACTACGACGACGAGGAGAGCAACGGCGAGTTCATCCGGCGCTGACGGTCAGCGGCCCGTCCGGCCGTCGACGCCCTCGCGGATGATGTCGAGATGGCCGGCGTGACGGGCGGTCTCCTCGATCATGTGGGTCAACGCCCACCGCATCGACGGGGAGGAGCGACGTCCGCTCGCCCTGGGCGCCGCCTCGGCGAGATCGGTGTAGGCGTCGATGACCTCGCCGGCCTCGGACACCGCGCGGCGGTACGCCGCCTGCACCGACGCCACGGTCTCGTCGTCGGGGCAGGTGAACGTCGCCTGCCAGTCGTCCGCGTCCTCGCCCAGGAAGAAGAACCGTTCGACGAACGTCAGGTGGCGGACCACCCCCAACAGGCTGGTGCCCGACGGCACCGCGGCCGCACGCGCGTCGACCTCGGAGACGCCGTCGAGTTTGGCCACCGCGGAGGCGCGCAGATAGTCGAGGAAACCGACCAGCACCTCCTTCTCCGAACCGCCGGTCGCCGGTGGCGGGGTGTCCTTGCGACGGCGGGGAGGCATGGCCCCCACCCTAATGCTGTGCGGCCACCGGGTCGGGGACCTCGCCGGTCCGGACCGGGCATCGGGTGTGGGAGTAGATCGTCGGCATGCAGAGATTGCAGTGGACGCATTTCGACGTCGTCGACGGGTCGGCGGCGAGGCGTAGCGGTAGGTCGGGTTCACGCAGGAGCGCGCGCCCCATCGCCATGAAATCGAAGCCCTCGGCGAGCGCGAGATCCATCGAGGCGCGATCGGTGACGCCGCCCAGGAGGATGAGCGGCAGATCGACGGCCTTACGGAGTTCGCGCGCGAGAGGCAGCAGATAGGCGTCGTGATAGCGGTAGTGCTTCAGGAAGACCGGTGCGAAGGCCTTCAGTCCGTACTTCATGGCACCGGAGAACGCATCGGCGAACTCCTTACGGGGTGCCTCGCCGTGAAAGAGGTACATCGGGTTGAGCAGTGAACTCCCCGCGGTGGGTTCGATGGCGTCGAGGTGGCCGTCGGATTCCAGTAGCTGTGCCACCTCGCATGCCTCGTCGACGTTGAAGCCACTCAGCCTCGCCCGGCCCCGGGCCCGCGCCGCGGGCGAGCGCTCGAGGTCGACCCGGCCGACGCCGTCGAAGAGGTTGAGCTTCACCCAGATCGCAGCCTCGTCCCCGACCTCGTCGCGCACGCTCTCGACCACCTCACGGGCGAGGCGGGCGCGGTTGACGAGGCTCCCGCCGTAGGCGTCACGACGCCGGTTCAGCAGCGGGGACAGGAAGCTGGAGATGAGATAGTTGTGGCCGCAGTGGATCTCGAGTCCGTCGAAGCCGGAGTCCACCGCAAGCCGTGCGGCCCGGCGGAACGTGGTCCGCAGGTCGGCGATGTCGTCGACGCTGATCGCACGGGTCACCGACATTCCCATCGGCGCGGGTATCCGTGACGGTCCCAGGGAGGCGGCCCGGTTCGACGCCGAGTTCGCGACCGCGCCCGCGTGCCCCAGTTGGGCCGCCGCAAGTGCGCCCTCGGCGTGGACTGCGTCGGTGAGTCTGCGCAATCCGGGAACCGCCTCGGGGCGCATCCAGATCTGGTGGCGGTCGGTGCGGCCCTCAGGTGAGATCGCGCAGTAGGCGACCGTGCTCATGGCCACCCCGCCGGCGGCGACCTCGCGATGGAACTCGATGAGTTCGTCGGTCACCAGGGCGTCGGGCGTCATCCCCTCGAAGGTGGCGCATTTGATCAGGCGGTTCCGCAGGTGCAGCGGTCCCAGCCGGGCGGGGCTGAACGGTCCGGTGGTGGGGCTGTCCACAACGGGTCCTCTCACTCGTGTCTCACGTGGCGGGTGCGGTCAGTCCGGCGGTGACGAAGCCGGCCAGGGCCGTCACGGCGGCGGGGCTCGAGGTCTCGGTGCCCCCGAACCGCAGGAGGATCAACTGGAAGGCGAGTGCCCAGCGTCGGCGCGCCTCGCTCGCCGTCAGGCCGGGGACGGCCTCGGCGAGCATGTCGGCGAACGGATCGAGATCGAACCAGCGCGACGTCCAGCTCGCGGTGGGATGGGCGAACACAAACCGTGCGAGCAGCTGTAGGTGCAGATGTCCGGTTGGGTCGGACTGCAGGTCGACGAAGGGGGCCACCACAACGTCGACGACATGCGCGATCGGCGTACCGGCCGGGTCGAGGGAGGCCAGCGGGTCGGCCCACAGCGGACCCAGGCGAGACTCCAGCAGCGCGATGGTGAGGTCGTCCTTGGTGCCGAAGTGATAGTGCACCGCCGCCGGGTTCGCCTCGGCGGCCGCGCAGATCGCCCGGACGGACACCTTGTCGTATCCCTCGGCGAGGAAGAGACGTTCGGCGACGGCCAGCAGGGCGTCGCGGGTGGGCAGCGACGTCGAATCGCGGCGCTCACCGCGTCCGGCGCGCGTGGTCTGAGTCACACGTCGAGGAAAGCACAGTTCAGTCGATGTTTCAATCAATGATTGAATGCGCAGGTTGCTACCGGCGAGTAGTGGGACACTCTGCGGCGACGGTCGGGCGCGACGTAGGCTGGCAGTCGTGGCTGAACACTTTCAAACAGTTGTATTGGGTGCAGGTCCAGGTGGGTACGTAGCCGCGATCCGGTCGGCTCAACTGGGCATGAAAACCGCCGTCATCGAGGAGAAGTACTGGGGCGGTGTGTGTCTGAACGTCGGATGTATCCCGTCCAAGGCCCTGTTGCGCAATGCGGAGCTCGCACACATCTTCAACCATCAGGCCAAGACCTTCGGCATGAGTGGTGAGGTGTCCTTCGACTTCGGCGCGGCATTCGACCGCAGCCGCAAGGTCTCGGACGGCATCGTCAAGGGCGTCCACTACCTGATGAAGAAGAACAAGATCACCGAGATCGACGGTTACGGCGTGTTCACCGACGCCAAGACCATCAAGGTGGGCGACCGGGAGATCACGTTCGACAACGTCATCATCGACACCGGGTCGACCGTCAAGCTGCTCCCCGGCGTCGAACTGTCGGAGAACGTGGTCACCTACGAAGAGCAGATCCTGACCCGTGAGCTGCCCGAGTCCATCGTCATCGTCGGTGCGGGCGCCATCGGCATGGAGTTCGGTTACGTCATGGCCAACTACGGCGTCGACGTCACGATCGTCGAGTTCCTCGATCGCGTGCTCCCCAACGAGGACGCCGACTCCTCGAAGGCCCTCGCCAAGGAGTACAAGAAGCTCGGCATCAAGTTGCTGACCTCCACCCGGGTCCAGAAGGTCACCGACAACGGCGACAGCGTCACCGTCGCCTACACCGACGCCAAGGACAAAGAGGGTGAGCTCACCGTCGACAAGGTTCTCATGTCCGTCGGATTCGCCCCGCGTGTCGAGGGCTTCGGCCTCGACAAGACCGGTGTCGAACTCACCGATCGCGGCGCCATCGCCATCGACGACTACATGCGCACCAACGTCGACGGCATCTACGCCATCGGCGACGTCACCGCCAAACTGCAGCTCGCGCACGTCGCCGAGGCCCAGGGCGTGGTGGCCGCCGAGACCATCGCCGGCGTCGAGACCATGACCCTCGGTGATTACCGGTTCATGCCGCGTGCCACCTTCTGTCAGCCGCAGGTCGCATCGTTCGGCCTCACCGAGGCGCAGGCCAAGGACGAGGGCTACAACGTCAAAGCGACCACGTTCCCGTTCTCGGCCAACGGCAAGGCCCAGGGGCTCGGCGAGACCGCGGGCTTCGCCAAGCTCGTCACCAATGCCGACACCGACGAGCTGCTCGGCGGACACCTGGTGGGCGACAACGTCTCCGAGATGCTCCCGGAGATGACGCTGGCCCACAAGTGGGATCTCACGGCCAAGGAGCTGGCGCGGAACGTGCACACGCACCCGACCATGTCGGAAGCACTGCAGGAGACGTTCCACGGCGCTCTCGGGCACATGATCAACCTGTAGACGTGTGAGTGCAGACGAGCGGGTCCGGGAGTGGACGCTCCCGTGGCCGCTCGACCTGCGGGCAACGGTCGGCCTGCACCGGCGCGGTGCGGGCGACCCGGCGTTCGTCTACGCCAGGGACGGTTCGGTCTGGCGGGCGGTGCACACCCCCGACGGGCCGGGCACCCTGACGATCGCCGTGCGGTCCGGCGTCGTCGTCGGTCGCGCATGGGGTCCCGGCGCGGACTGGTTGCTCGACCAGATGCCGGATTTCCTCGGTGCGCGAGACGATCCCGACGCCCTCGTCCCCCGCGATCCCGTTGTGCGGGAACTGGTGCGCCGCGCCGAGGGTTTGCGGCTCTCACGCACCGACCGGGTCTGGGAGGCGCTCGTCCCCGCGATCCTGGAACAGAAGGTCGTCGGCGCGGAGGCGTTCCGTGCCTGGCGATATCTGGTGCGCCGCTTCGGCTCTCCCGCGCCCGGACCGGTCCCGGAGACCATGCGGGTGCCGCCCGCCCGGCAGGACTGGGTGCGCATCCCGAGCTGGGAGTGGCACCGCAGCGGCATCGAACCGGTCCGCATGCGGACCATTCGCGGCGCCACCACCATCGACGTCGAGCGACATGCGCGGAAGCTCACCGTGCTCCGCGGTGTCGGCCAGTGGACCGAGGCCGAGACGCTGTCGCGGTCACTCGGCGACCCCGACGTGGTCAACGTCGGCGACTACCACATCCCGAAACTGGTGGGACTCACGTTGATCGGCGAGGCCGTCGACGACGCGGGCATGCTCGAACTACTCGAACCCTATGCGGGGCAACGTCAACGAATCATCAGGCTGGTCGCGCGACGGGGCGTCCGGCCCGAACGACGCGGCCCGCGGATGACGGTCCGCGACTACCGGGACTTCTGACGCCTCGGGCCGCCTACGACGCCGTCTTGCGTGCCAGCACGAACTGCCCCTGACCGGTGATCGTCTGCTCGACGTCGTCCAGGCCCGCGCGTCGGAGGCGTTCGACGATCTCGTGGTCGTCGAAGATGCGGTACCCGCTCGCCCCGGCGAGCGGCCGGACGCCGGGGAACGAGGTGAGCGGCGTCGTCACCGAGGTGAAGACCACGATCTCGCCGCCCGGTGCGGTCACCCGCACCAGCTCGTCGACGACCGGAAGCGGGTCGGGGATCAGATAGAGGGCCGCCAGGCAGGTCACCACGTCGAAAGTGTTGTCGGCGAACGGCAATGCGTGGGCATCACCCCGCAGGAACGCGGCCCGCCCCACCGCGTTGGTCTGCGCGGCCCGCGCCAGCATGGGCGCGGAGAAGTCGATCCCGATGCAGCGACCGTCGCCGGTGAGTCCGTCGGCGATCTCGCGTATGTAATTGCCGGGGCCGCAGGCGACATCGAGGACCAACCGGTCACCGGGGCGGGCGAGGTAGGCGCGTAGTGCACGGTCGAAGTCGGCGGTGGAACGGCCGCCGAGGCTGAAGAGCCGGGTGAAGGTCGGCCGCCAGAGATGCTCGTAGATCTCGGCGAAGTACTCGTTGCGCATCAGGCGCTGCGCGATCGACTCCATGTCAGGGCTGTCGCAGTCAGGAGCGGGCGTCGCGCTGGACGCGCAGCGTGTGGATGGTGGTCGCGAGGCTGTCGTATTGACCGACGAGCAGGGTGAACCCGATGAGTTTCCGGTCGTCGAGGTGCCGGGACAACGCCTGCCAGGCGATGTCGGAGACGTCCTTGGTCTCGACGAGTTCGTCGACCGCGCGCAGGATCGCCCGTTCACGATCACCCCACCCGGCGTCGGGACCCTCGAGGATACGGTCGAACTCGTCGGCGGTGATCCCGGCCCGACGGCCGAGGCGTCGGTGATGGTCGAGTTCGTAGTCGCAATGCCGCAGGTGGGCCACCCGGATGATCACCATCTCGGAGTCCTTGCGCGGCAACACACCGAACGGCATCAGCCGGCTGCTGAAGTGGAGCCAACCGCGGAACAACCCCTTCGCGCGACCCAGGGTCGAGAAGATGTGCGCGTCGTCGACACCCATGACGCGTGCGGCCCCCCGCGCGAAGACGAAATTGACCGGCCCGAGCTCCCGGAAACCACCCGGTGCGACGCGAGGTGTGCCCATGGGCCCACGGTAGACTACGCGGACTATGACGCACACCACACGGACGTTCACCAGTGTCGACGAACTGAAGGCCGCGATCGGCGAAGACCTCGGCTCGGGCGAGTGGCTCGAGATCACCCAGGAACGGGTCGACGCCTTCGCCGATGCGACCGGCGATCACCAGTGGATTCACGTCGACCCCGAGCGTGCGAAGTCCGGTCCGTTCGGGACGACCATCGCGCACGGATACCTGACGGTGTCGCTGCTGCCGATGATCGCGGGGAAGATCTTCACCGTCGAGGGCCCCAAGCTGGTCCTGAACTACGGCATGAACAAGCTGCGCTTCCCGAACCCGGTGAAGGTCGGCGCCCGCATCCGCTCGAACGCGGTGATCACCTCGGTCGAGGAGACCCCCAAGGGCGTGAACATGGTCGTCACCAACACCGTCGAGATCGAGGGCGAGGCGAAGCCCGCGTGCGTCGCCGAGAACCTTCGCGTCCTCGTCTTCTGACCGGGGCGGCTCCTCGACGCTCAGGGGCGGCACTCGTCGACGGCCGGTTCGCCGCGTAGCCGGCGGTCGAGCCAGTCGAGGGCGACGGGGAAGCCGAGCAGCGCCGCGCTGACGTGTTCACCGAAGACCTCGCGGTAGGCCATGACCGCACCGAGGGCGCATTGTTCGCGGTAGAGGGCGCGGGCGCCGGCCGCGGGGATCCACCACTCGTGGGTCCCGTGGTAGATCAGCAGCGGGATCACCGAGGCGCGGTCGGCCATCGCGGTCAGCCGATAGATCCGCTCGGCGGTCGGCGACCGGAACGGGTCGGGATCACTCGAGAGCAGCTGCATCGGCAGGAAGGTGCCACCGGCCACCGCCTCGGGGATCACGCACACGTTCTTCAACGGCGACGACGCGAGCCAACGCGCGGGCCGGTTCGTGAGGGCCAGGATCTCTGGACGCTCGCGCGCGATGCCGACGGTGGCCGCGTGGAACAGGCCGGTCGCGAGGTTCGCGTTCATGCTCCCGACCAGCATGCGGAAGTCGGCCGGGACACCGCCGAGACCCGCGCCGACGACACGGTCGGTGAGCTCGCTTGCGTACTCGCCCAGTAGTTTCGCCGCACCGTGGGTGGCGATGGCGCCGCCCGAGTACCCGGTCATGGCGATCCGGCTGCGGCGCAACAATTCCGGGCGCACATGGAGGGCCGCGCGGACGGCGTCGAGGATCACGTGCCCGGCGAGTACCGGCTCCGCGTAGGCCATCCGGGGTCCCTGGTGGTCGGGCACGAGCACCGCATAGCCCTCGTGCAGCGCCAGCTGGGTCGTCGGCGGGATCAGGTCGGTGACGCCCGTCGCGATGGAAAACCCGTGCGCGAGTGTGTATCCGGGTGTGCAGGCGGCACCGAGTGAGTCGATCGGCAGGTTGTTCACGAGCATCGGCGTCGGTGCCCTGGCCGTTCGACGCGGGACCAGCAGGGTCGCGGTGCCGTAGATCGGCGCCCCGACGGCATCGGTGCTGCGGAACTTGATCAGCGTTGCCGATCGGAGCGGTACCGTCACCACCGGCCCGGCGGCGGCGGTGACGTCGCGGGTGGCGATCACGTCTCCCGGCGGGCGTGAATCCAGGCCGGTCGGCCAGCGGTCGAACATCGGGTCACCTGTCGGGGACGGCAGGATAGATTCGCGCAATTCGAGTGCGCGGTGGTCGAATCCGTCGGCCCGCGCACGAGGCGGGATCGTGCGAAGCCGAGGAATGGGCGGCGGTGGCACCGCGCGGTCGATGGCGCCTGCGACGGGCGGCGGCAGCGGCATCATGTTCGGCGGGTCCGCGGCCGATGGCCCGGCGGACAGCGAGCCGACGGCGGCCACCAGCAGCACGGCGACCACCAGCACGGTGGCCGTCCACACCGCCCGGCATCGAAGCGCGTGCCGGGTTCTCGTCATGGCGGTGCCTCCGCGTCGAAGAGCGCTTCGTCGGTGACCTTAGGACAGTAGACCCGGCGCGGACCTCCGTTGCGCATCGATGGTCGCCGCACCGAGACGCAACCGTGATGTGCGGCGCGATAGGCGGTTTCGCGTGTCACCCGACCGGACTACATGGGTGCCGCCATGGATGGTCGCTCCCGCGCAGGCCGTCGTCACCGACTAGCATTGGCGGAGGTCATCGCGGTTCGAGTCGTCAGAGGTGCTGCCGGGGGGCGGGCGACTCGACGATGGCCGAGGTGAGACGGGAGGTTGGCGATGCCGACCAGGGGTGTTCTTCGACGATCGGTCCGACGCGCAGCGGTCGCGGTGACGGCGACGTGTGCCGCCGTGGCGCTCCTCTCGGGCCCGACCGAGACGAGTGGTCCCGCCGACGCCGAGCCGCCCAATCTCACCGCGGTCCCGCCACAGTTGCCGGCGGACGTCGACGGCCTGATCCCGGCGCCGCCGGTCGCGAAGCTGTCGCGCATCCCGGAACGGTCCCGGATTCCCGGCGCCTCCCGTGAACTGCAAGAACTGCGCGAGGCGATCATGCCGTCGCCCAGTGGCGACCGGTTCTTCGACCACTGGCCGGCCGGTCTGGCCGCGCGGACACCCGGTGAGGTCCTGACCACGCGGTCGGTGACCCGGGTGGCGCAGCCCCTGGTCTTCGTCCCGCTGCGATCGGCGCGGCAGGTCAAGTTCCGGACGACCGACGCCAACGGCGCCCCGATGTTCGGCACGGCCACCCTGCTGGTGCCGGCCAAGGCCTGGACCGGGCGGGGAGACCGCCCCGTCCTGGTCAACAACTCGCCGATCGTCGCGCTGGGCACCAAGTGCACGACGGGCTTCACCTACGCGCACGGTTTCACCAACAACACGAACGAGACCGATCTCATCCCGCCGTTCACCCAGCTCGCGTTGGACCGGGGTTATGCGGTGCTCGTGCCCGACCACACCGGGCCCCGGATGGCCTACGCCGAGCCGTATGTCGCGGGCCACGTGATCCTCGACTCGTTGCGCGCGGCCGGCGCTCTCGACCCGGCGAACTTCGCCCGCGGACCGGTCGCCATGGTCGGCTACTCCGGCGGGGCGATCGCCACCCACGGCGCGGCCAAGCTGGCCGCGAAGTATGCGCCCGACATCGCCGGGCGGTTCGTGGGGGCGGCCATCGGCGGGGTGCCCGCCGACTACCGGACACTCGCCGGCGCCATGAACGCGAACCTCGCGTCCGGGGTCTTCCACGCCGCGATGCTCGGCGTCGCCCGCGAACGGCCCGAGGTCCTCCGGATGTCGAACCATCTGGCGAGATGGCTTGCGACGTCGGAGATCCGCAACATCTGCACCGATGACATGGGCAACCTCGGGATCGCTCACCTGCCGACGCAGCTCCTGTCGACCGACCCCGATCCGTTCCACTCCGCGATCGCCGAGGAGCTCTTCGAGGTCACGTCCATGTCGGATCTGAAGGCATCGATGCCGTTGCTGATCTACCACGGGCGCTACGAGTGGTGGGTTCCCGCAACCCAGGCGCGGGCCCTCGCCGCCCAGCAGTGCGATCTCGGTGCGACAGTGACGTATCGGGAGTACGAGGCCGAACACGTGACGGCGGCTGCGGTCGGGTTCCCGGACACCGCGACCTGGCTCGACGAACGTCTGCGCGGAGTGCCCGCTCGGGACGAGTGTCGATGAGTTGTGCTGCGGCCCTTCGTGGCTCGTCGCTATCGCTCCTCGCACCTCAGGGAGCAGAGGGGGGTGGATCAGGGCGCGGCGGGGCGCGTTTCGGTGAGGCTCATGTACGGCGAGACGCTGCTGGTGTGTTCGTCGATGCGAAGTGACGCTCCGACCGCGGGGAACGCGCGCTGGGCGCAGTTGGTCCGCTCGCACACCCGGCAACCGGCGCCGATCGGTGTGACATGCGCCTGCGGTCCGATCTCCAGACCGTCGGAGTAGATCACCCGCGCGGCGTGGCGCAGTTCGCATCCCATGCCGATCGCGAAGGTCTTGCCGGGCTGTCCGTAGCGGGTGGCGCGGCGTTCGACGGTGCGCGCAACCCAGAAGTAGTTCCGGCCGTCGGGCATCTCGGCGATCTGGGTGATGATCTTGCCGGGGTAGGCGAATGTCTCGTAGACGTTCCACAGCGGACAGGTGCCGCCACTGGACGAGAAGTGGAAACCGGTGGCGGACTGACGTTTCGACATGTTCCCGGCTCGGTCCACGCGCACGAACGACCAGGGGATGCCCCGCAGGTTGGGCCGCTGCAGCGTCGAGAGGCGGTGGCAGATCGTCTCGTAGGAGACGGCGTAGAAGGCCGAGAGGCGTTCGATGTCGTACCGGAAATCCTCTGCGGCGCCGTGGAATTGGCTGTAGGGAAGGACGACTGCGGCGGCGAAGTAGTTCGCCAGACCGAGGAGTCCCAGCGCCCGGGCGTCCTCGCCGCTGAAGTTCGCCTCGTCGACCAGTTTGTCCAGGAGGTCCTGGTACTCGAGATAGCAGAGCTCGCTGGCGAGTTTGAACGTCCGCTGACCTGCCGAGAGCGACGCGGAGAACTCCAGACGCCGGGCCTCGCGGTCGAACCGGTGCAGGGTGTAGTCCCCGAGGTCGACGCGGCGCACGATGCTGATGCCGTGGACGCTCTCGATGCGGTTCATGATCTCGCGCCGGATGTCGGCGGAGTGCATCCGCATCCGGGTCGTCATCTCCTCGGCAACGACATCGAGCTCGTGAATGTAGTTGCGGCGCTGGTAGAAATAGTCCCGCACCTCCTCGTGCGGCGCGCTGATGGTGCCGCGCATGCTGCGGTCGCCCCGCTCGTCGGTCGCCGCCGCGAGCTGATCGGTGGCGACCCGGTAGCGGCGGTGCAGGTTCACCATCGCCTGGGCCATCTCGGGATGCGACGCGACCATCGCGCTGAGCCCTTGGGCGTCGAGCGCGCCGGGGGAGGCCTCGAGGTCGTCGTCGAGCAGCGCCTCACGCAGCTCGGCGACCAGCCGGACATCGTCCTGGCTGTCGAAGAACCCGGCGTCGACGCCGAAGGCCTCGGTGATCTTGGACAGCACCGACGCGGTCAGCGGACGGGCATCGTGTTCGATCTGGTTCAGGTACGACGCCGAGATCGACAGGGTCTGCGCGAGGGCAACCTGCGACAGGCCGCGCTCGGAACGCAACTGGCGCAACCGCGAGCCCACGTAGGTCCTGCTCATCGTCCACCTCCCGGACAGGTGCTGCCGCGTCGCGCGTCGTCCCCAGGGTACGGTGACCGCGTGCTACCCCTCCTCGGCCGACGCCGCCCGCCGGCAGCGCTGGCCGCGTCGATCGTGGCAGTGGCGCTCGGCCTCGCGGGGTGCGCGGGCGACCCGGGGGAAACGACGGCTCCCCGCGGTCCCGCCGATCTCGTGCTGTCCGAAGCCCAGCTGCCGCCGGGGTACACATCCGCCCCGCTGTCGGCGGTGGATCTCGTCGCCGGGAACCGGGCCGCCATCGACGCCTCCCGATCGGTGCGCGTCACGCCCGAGTACTGCCGGCCCACCTCCGACGCCGCGCTCAACGACCAGCTGACCGCCGACAACTCGGCGGTGCTGGCCGCCCGTGACGGCGCGACGGGCACCCTCGTCGAACTGGTCACCACCGCATCGCGCGACATCGACGCCGACCGGCTCACCACGACCGGCCGCTGCTCTCGGACCACGACGGAGATCACCACCGGCAACCTGGCGGGCAGTCGGGTGCTCACGGTGTACACCGAACTGCCCCAGCCGGAGATCGACGGCGGGTTGCTGCCAGGGGAGCAGATGCTGCTCACGCGATCCGACGTCACGACGACCCTGCCCGACGGCGGTGTCCGGCGGCAGATCGGGTTCGCCGGGTACGCCGTGCTCGACCGGCCGGCATCAGGGCCGTTGACGATGCAGCTGACGGTGTCGGGTGCGACCACCCGTGCGAGCGATCCGCCGTCCATCCCGGTGGAGCCGATCGAACCGTCGGTGTTCGCGGATCTCTTCGAGACCGCCGTCGAGCGCGTCACCACACCCTGACGGCCGCCGTCCGCTGTCCGCGGACCGTGCCGCACTGGTGTGATGGACATCACTTTCGGGTATCCGGCCGTCGAGGTCGGGGTCCGAGGGCCTCCGGGCTGATGGATCGGCGCGACTACTCGTGAGTAGAAAATCCCAGTACGGACGTACTTTTTGGCGGAAGTAGACCCTGCGTTCACAGAACTATATTCGCAAACTTTGCAAACAGTTGGCGAAAAATAGCCCATATTTACATGCTTCGAGGGTTGGACCTGCGGGTTTGTGTTGTGGCACCCTTGCTGCAGGCACCACCGATACCACGTCGACGGGTTCGCAAACTTCGGCCAGACTGACGCCGATCGCGATCACACACCCCAGACGAGGACATCGGCTGTCTGTCAGCAGAGAGGTTCCGGCGGCGCGCCGGGCCGTCGCCCCGATCCGGTCCCCGGTCGGGACGAGCAGGACAACGAAAGCGAAGCAGCCAATGAGCAACGTCGGAAAGCCCCGTACCGCCGCGGAGATCCAGCAGGACTGGGACACCAACCCGCGCTGGAAGGGCATCAAGCGCGATTACACCGCCGAGCAGGTCGCCGAGCTCCAGGGCTCGGTCGTCGAGGAGCACACCCTCGCCCGCCGCGGCGCCGAGATCCTGTGGGACGGCGTGACCAAGGGTGACGGCAGCTACATCAACGCCCTGGGCGCTCTCACCGGTAACCAGGCCGTGCAGCAGGTCCGCGCCGGCCTGAAGGCCGTGTACCTCTCGGGTTGGCAGGTCGCTGGTGACGCGAACCTGTCCGGCCACACCTACCCCGACCAGTCGCTCTACCCGGCCAACTCGGTCCCGAGCGTCGTGCGTCGCATCAACAACGCGCTGCTGCGTGCCGACGAGATCGCCCGCGTCGAGGGTGACAACTCGGTCGACAACTGGGTCGTGCCGATCGTGGCCGACGGTGAGGCCGGCTTCGGCGGCGCCCTCAACGTCTACGAACTGCAGAAGGCCATGATCGCCGCGGGTGCCGCCGGTACCCACTGGGAGGATCAGCTCGCGTCGGAGAAGAAGTGCGGCCACCTCGGTGGCAAGGTGCTCATCCCGACCCAGCAGCACGTCCGCACCCTGAACTCGGCTCGTCTCGCCGCCGATGTCGCCGGTGTCCCCACCGTCGTGATCGCCCGCACCGATGCCGAGGCCGCGACGCTGATCACCTCCGACGTCGACGACCGCGACAAGCAGTTCGTCACCGGTGAGCGCACCGCCGAGGGCTACTACCACGTGAAGAACGGCATCGAGCCGTGCATCGAGCGTGCGAAGTCCTACGCGCCCTACGCCGACATGATCTGGATGGAGACCGGTACCCCGGATCTCGAGCTGGCCCGCAAGTTCGCCGAGGCCGTCAAGGCCGAGTACCCCGACCAGCTGCTGTCCTACAACTGCAGCCCGTCGTTCAACTGGAGCAAGCACCTCGACGACAGCACCATCGCGAAGTTCCAGAACGAGCTGGGCGCCATGGGCTTCACCTTCCAGTTCATCACGCTGGCCGGCTTCCACTCGCTGAACTACGGCATGTTCGACCTGGCCTACGGCTACGCCCGCGAGCAGATGTCGGCGTTCGTCGACCTGCAGAACCGCGAGTTCAAGGCTGCCGAGGAGCGCGGCTTCACCGCCGTCAAGCACCAGCGTGAGGTCGGCGCCGGCTACTTCGACAACATCGCCACCACCGTCGACCCCAACACCTCGACCGCTGCTCTCAAGGGCTCGACCGAGGAAGGCCAGTTCCACTAGGAACTCGCCACCTTTGTGATCTAGGCGAACCAGGCAGGCGGTCCGCGGCTTTCGCTGCGGGCCGCCTGTTGGCGTATCCCGGGCTCGACGCGTGCCCGGAGGGTCACCCATGTTCTTGCGAAATCGGTTCTTGCCGAGGACGTTTTCACCCGAGGAGCCGACATGACAAACCAGAAGATCTCCCGCGTCGGCGTGGTGGGGGCGGGGCAGATGGGCGCGGGGATCGCCGAGGTGTGCGCGCGGGCCCACGCCGACGTGCTCGTCTACGAGCACAGCCGAGAACTCGTCGTCGCCGGTCGCGCCCGGATTCTCCGATCACTCGATCGCGGTGTGTCGAGCGGCAAACTGACCGAACGCGAACGCGACCAGGCGTCGATGCGACTCCGCTTCACCACTGACCTGGGCGACTTCGCCGATCGCCACCTCGTGTGCGAGGCCGTCGTCGAGGACGAGGTGGTCAAGACCGAGATCTTCGCCCAACTCGACAAGGTCGTGACCGACCCCGGGGCAGTCCTGGCGTCGAACACATCGTCCATCCCGATCATGAAGCTGGGCATGGCAACCCAGAACACCGCCCGCGTCATCGGCATGCACTTCTTCAACCCCGTACCGGTTCTCCCGCTGGTCGAACTCGTCACCACCCTGACGACCGCTCCGGAGATCGTCGAGCGCGCCGAGACCTTCGCCCACGACGTGTTGGGCAAGCAGGTGGTCCGGTCGGCCGATCGATCCGGATTCGTCGTGAACGCTTTGCTGATCCCGTATCTGCTCTCATCCATCCGGATGGTGGAGAGCGGTGTCGCGACCGTCGACGACATCGACAAGGCCATGGTCATCGGGTGTGCGCACCCGATGGGTCCCCTCAAGCTGGCCGATCTAGTCGGACTCGACACGATCAAGGCCATCGCCGACCGGATGTACGAGGAGTTCAAGGAGCCGCTCTACGCACCGCCTCCGCTGCTCTTGCGCATGGTCGAGGCGGGGCGACTGGGCAAGAAGGCCGACGACGGCTTCTACCGGTACGCCTGATCGACGCCGGTCCGGCGGGCCCTCTGGGGTGACGTGTGTCACGAGTGTTAGCAAGATGCTTGCATTTGCTAGCACAGCGTGGATACTGGTTATCGGAAACACCAATACCGATGGCGCCGCGGTTCCCTTATCTCGCGCGGTGTGAGCCGAATCGAATTGGCTTGCAACACCGACCGTTTCGAGGCGGCAGGCGACGGATTGTTCCGACATGCGCCCGGCGAAGTCGCCGAGATCAACGAGACCGCATGTGCTGCAGCGCGATTGGTGACCCGACCGAAGGAGTCCACTGTGACCACCACCGAACGTAACTACGCCCCCCTCTATGCCGCCGTCGGCGCCGGCGACTACGCCTTCGCCCAGGTGACCGAGAAGCTGACCGAACTGCGTGAGCGCACCGAGGCTGCTGCCGAGACCGCCCAGTCGCGTCTCGAGGCCCGCTACGCCGAGACCAAGACCCTGATCACGGATCTGCCCGAGGCCGCCCAGACGCGTTTCGACGAGGCCAAGACCCGCATCGGCTCGCTGTCCGAGGAGGTCCCGAGCGACCTCGACGAACTGCGTGGCAAGCTGACCGCCGAGGAGTTCAAGCGCCTCGCCGACCCCTACGTCGAGAAGGCCTACGGCTTCTACACTTCGCTCGCCGAGCGCGGCGAGGCCACCCTCGAGCGCCTGCGCACCAAGCCGCTCGTCCAGGAGAACCTGTCGCGCGCCGAGAAGGTCTACAACGACGCCGTCGACCTGACCGAGGACGCCCTCGGCGTCGTGTCGACCCAGACCCGCCTCGTCGGTGATCGTGCGGCGAAGCTCGCCGGCCGTGCGAGCGAGCAGGTCGAGGACGTCGCCGTCGCGATCGAAGAGGCCGGCAGCAGCGTCAAGGAGCAGGCCGACGACGCGGCCAAGGAGATCGACGGCGCCGCAGGCACTGTCGAGGCCAAGGGTCGTGCCGCCAAGGCTTCGCCGGCCAAGAAGGTCGCCGAGGCCAAGGACACCCCGGTGCCGGCCGTGAAGAAGACCGCCGCCAAGAAGGCGCCGGCCAAGAAGGCCCCGGTCAAGAAGCCGACCACCGCGAAGTAAGTCGCACACAGTCGCATCCGGCAACGCCCCCGCTTCCGGCGGGGGCGTTGTCGTGTGTGGGGGGCGCCTTTGTCTCGGGACGAGGTCCCTGTCCCGCGGTGGTGTTTCCGTCCCGCTGATGAGATCTGATCAGCGGGAGGGAAGCGGGGCCGCGGGACTCAGCTCATCGACTCGAACTTCTCCAGCCATGGCCGGAGCAGGCCGATGAAGGACCCGTCCTCGAGCATCGACCAGGTCCAGCGCACGACGACGGGGCCCAGCGCGCGGATCTCGTCCTCGCGCAGCTTCTCCTGCAGCACGACATCGGCCACCGTCTTCTCTGATGGCCGAAGGCGGCCGTATTTGACCATGCCGTCGAACTCCCCGACGAGCTTCGCCCCCCAGTCGAAGTCGACACGGTAGACGCCGCTCCGCGCACAGTACTCGCGTTGCAGTCGTGGAGCAGGCAGGCCGGCCTCGATCATCTGCGCCCGACTCCACGATTCGCCGACGCTTTCGGCCGCCCCATCGGCCAGTGCCAGCGCACGCCGAGCCACTCTGCCGCCCTGCCGACGACGAGAGGCGAGCATCCGCCCCATGAGCTCACGATCGGCGCCTGCCCGAAGTGCCTGGTCGAAGGCGGTGAGGGCTTGTGCGAAGTCGCCTCCGGCTGCTACATCGACAGCGGTTCGCTCGATTCTGGTGACGGGTATTCCGTCGACGACGGCGAGCTCGTCTGCCGTCAGGGCGGCGGCGTGAACGTGACGATGCGTCGCGATGAATCCGCCGGCCTTCTTGCCGTTGGTGACGTGAACGCGTTCGGTGGCGGGCTTCAGCAGCGGAATGCCGAGCACCGCGGCGGCCGAGACGTGACTCAGTGGCAACTGTGGTGCGCTCGCCGGCTGTGACGTGGCGATCGCGACAGACTTGAGGCGGTGCAACTCCTGGTCGCCTTCGTGCCCGGCGAAGTCGTCGGATGCCGGCACGTAGACGCCGGGGATGAGCCGGATCAGGTCCCCGGCGGATACCGCTGCAGCAAGCAGGTTGTCGGAGAAGGCCGCATCGAGTGCGGCGCCGCGACGGATCAGACCGTAGCGGTCCAGTGGGTAGCTGGTCATCTCTATTCGACGCAGCGGAGGGCGTCTCGGCTCCATCGGGTTTTCCCCAACCTTCCCGCGGTCCCGCTTCCGTCCCGCTGATGAGATCCGATCAGCGGGACGGAAACAGCACCGCGGGAGCGAGACTCCGCGACGGCGCCGGTCAGGGCGTCCGGATGGTGAGGACCGCGAGCGCGCCGTCGTCGCTGCGGTAGGTGTGCGCAACGTCGGACAGCCAGTGCAGGGATTCGCCCGGTCCCGCCGCGCGTTCCTCGCCGGCACGACCGGCCCGGAGATGGCCGCTGACGACATGTACGTGCTCGACGACGCCGGGCCCGTGCGCGGGCGACTCCCTGGTCCCGCCCGGGCTGACGCGCAACCAGAAGACCTCGGTGACCGAGCCGTCGTCGTGATGCTCGACGTGGAGCACCCGGGCGGCGAGGTGGGGGCCGGCGCCTTCGACTCCGGATTCCTCGCCCAGGAGGGCGGACAGCGGCACGCCGAGCGGACCGGCGATGGCGTACAGCGTGTCGAGGGTCGGGTTTCGTTGTCCAGCTTCGAGTTCGGACAGTGAGCCCTTGCCGATTCGCGCTTCCCGGGCGAGGCCCGACAGGCTCAGGCCCCGCTGCTTTCGGATGGCGGAGATCCGGGCCCCGACCGCGCGTCGTCGATCCTCGCCGGGTGTCATCGTCCTCGTTTCGTTCGCGTCGCTGCCGACAACCACTGTTCTGTTTACGGAACGATACCGCTATGCTCGCGACATGACCAGTCCCGCGCCGCCGGCTCGCGGTGAGCCGATCATCGCCGGAGTCGTCACGTCGCTGGTCGGTTTCACCTCGTCGTTCGTCGTGGTGGTCACCGGCTTGCGGGCCGTGGGTGCCAGTCCGGCACAGGCCGCGTCGGGTCTGCTCGTGCTGACGATCCTGTTCGGACTCGGATCGATTGTGCTGTCGCTGCGCACCCGCCGACCGGTGACACTGGCGTGGTCGACTCCGGGCGCGGCACTCCTCGTGTCGGCGGGTGCGTCCTACGACGCCGGGTGGCCGGCGGCGGTCGGGGCGTTCCTGGTGGTGGGGTTACTGATCCTCGCGACCGGATTGGTCCCCGCACTCGGCGAACTCATCGGCCGGATTCCGACGCCGATCGCCCAGGCCATGCTGGCCGGCGTGCTGCTCACCCTCTGCCTCGCGCCGATGACGTCGCTGGCCGCACAACCGTGGTCGACACTTCCGATCCTCGTCGTGTGGCTCCTCGCGATGCGGTGGCTGCCCCGGTGGGCGCTGCCACTGGCCCTGGTCACCGCGCTGGTCGTGATCGGGGTCAACCTCGCCGTCGACGGATACGACGATTGGGCGGGTGAGTCGTGGTGGCCGCAGTTGGTCTGGACGACACCGGCTTTCGACGCGACGGCGATCGTCGGACTGGCGGTCCCGCTCTACATCGTCACCATGGCCTCGCAGAACGTTCCCGGGGTGGCCGTGCTCAAGTCCTTCGGCTATGAGACGCCCTGGCGTCCGGCGATGTTCGTGACCGGCGCGGGAACCGTACTCGGAGCGCCGTTCGGCGGACACGCCATCAACCTCGCGGCGCTGTCCGCGGCACTGGCCGCGGGTCCGGAGGCGGGCGCCGACCGGTCGCGACGATGGATCGCCGGCGTGGCTACGGGGTCGACGAGTCTCGTGCTCGCCGCGCTGTCGGGTGCGCTGGTCGTCGTCACGGCGATCGCACCGGACGGACTGCTCGAAGCCGTTGCGGGACTTGCGCTCCTGGCCACGTTCGTGGCCGCGATCATGGGGGCGTTCGAGAAGCCGGAGTTCCGCATTCCCGCGGCACTGGCGTTCGTGACCGCGGCCGCGGGCGTCACCTTCGGGGGGATCGGTGGCGCGTTCTGGGCGCTTGTCGTCGGGCTGGCGGCGCACGGGGTGCTCAGTCGGCGCCCGGTTCCTGCTCCCTGAGGTGCGAGCGAAGCGAGCCACGAAGGGCCTGGCGAGGCACGTCACCAAGCCCTTCGTGGCTCGTCGCTTGCGCTCCTCGCACCTCAGGGACCATTTGGTGTGTGGCTCTTTCGGATTGGGGAGCGGAAATTCAGTCCGCGGCGGCGAGTCGTCTCTTCTCGGCCTCGACGTCGAAATCGGCGGCGGGCCAGTCGAGGTCGAGACGAGTGAGCGCGTCGATGAGCAGTTCGCACACCGCGAGGCGCGCGAACCACTTGCGGTTCGACGGGATGACGAACCACGGCGCGGAGTCGCGGTCGGTCAGGTCGAAGATCGCCTGGTATGCCTCGAGATAGGCGTCCCAGTGACCGCGTTCGTCGACATCGCCCGGGTTGTACTTCCAGTACTTGTCGGGCCTTTCGAGGCGCGCGGCGAGGCGGCTCTTCTGCTCGTCCTTCGACACCACGAGGCAACACTTGACGACGGTGGTCCCGCCGGCGACGAGTTCGGACTCGAACTGGTTGATCAGGTCGTAGCGTTTCTCCCACACCGACTGCGGGACGAGGTCGTGCACCCGGACGGGGAGGACGTCCTCGTAGTGCGACCGGTCGAAGATCCCGATCCGGCCCGCGGGCGGCAGGGCGCGGTGGATGCGCCACAGGAAGTCGTGCTGCAACTCCTCTTTCGTGGGTTTGCCGAACCCCTTGATCGACAGGCCCTGCGGGTCCATCATCCCGCCCACGTGGCGCACGATGCCGCCCTTGCCGGCGGTGTCCATGCCCTGCAGCACGAGCAGAACCGAGCGGTGGTCACCGGCCCGGCCGTTGGCGTACAACAACTCCTGGAGATCGGCGAGAACCTCGCCGCGCTGCGCGAGCAACTCCGTGCCGGAGGCCTTGTCGCCTTCGAAGCCCGGCGTCGTCTCCGGGTCGAACGACGCGATCGGCCCGATGGCCCCGGCGCGCAGGGCATCGGCGGCGGGAGTGGTCCAACCAGCGGTCATGGGGTCCTTTCGGGGTCGGATGCGGGCGCCGGCTCGGCCGGGGGTGGGAACAGCGGCCCGCCACCGAACGCCGTGCGATGTGAATCCGGCGGCGTGCCATCGTTGTTCACGATCCCATAGGCGGAACCGAGTTCGGCGGTGACGAGCGTGCGGCCGCTGAGGTCGGACAGCCCGGGATCGGCCGCGAGCCGGGAGATGACCCGGCCGACGAACTCGGGGTCCTCCGCGCGGGCGAGCGAGAAACCGGCGAATTCGTCGACGCCCAGCGACAGCAACAGCTCGGTGCGGATCAGGCCGAGCCACAACGAGATCGAGCTGACACCGGTGCCCCGCAGCTCCACCGCCATGTCCGCGGCCATCTTGTCCAGGGCGGTCTTGCTCATCCCGTACAGGACCGAGTGCAGATGGCCGCGCGAGCCGAACGACGAGATGTTGGCGATGAGTCCGCGGCCGGCGTCGGTCATGAGCCGGGCCGCGTGCACCGAGGCCACGTAATGCGCTCGCAGTCCGACGCCGATCAGGGTGTCCCAGTCGTCGACCGGTCGCTTCCAGAACGGGTCGGAGAACCCGCCGAAACCCTTCGGCGCGGCCCACGCGTTGTTGACGAGAAGATCCAGACCGCCTGCGCCGAAGGTGATCTCGTCGAACACCGCGGCCACCGCGGCGTCGTCGGCGTGATCGCAGGGCAGCGCGCGGGCGCCGTCGGGGCCGGTCCCCTGTCGCGACGTGACATACGTCGTCCACCCGTCGTCGATGAGCGCACGAGCGATGCCGTACCCGACGCCGCGACTGCCGCCGGTGACGAGAGCGACGCGCGTCATCAGGCGCCGGGGGTCCCGGAGGCGGGATCGGCGGGCAGGGGGTCGGCGGGTGGGGGATCGAAGAGCGCAGGCGGCGCCGCCAGGAACTTCTCCCGGGACCCGTTGACCTGCCATACACCCACGACCGCGCTCCAGACCATCATGGTCAGATAATCCACGACTTCGTCGGCGCTGAGGGTGCGTTTGGTCATCCACCAGTCCACGACGTGCTGGATACCGCCCACGAGCGCGTGCGACCAGAGCTCGGCGCCGGTGGTATCTGCGCCGCGTTCGGCCATCCGCAGCTGGATGTTCCCCATCACCAACTGGGTGACCAGACGCACCGAATCGGCGGGCGCCGGTGACGAGGTGGGCGAACTGGCCAGGGCGAACCGGTACAGCTGCGGTTCGTCGTCGACGGCGTGCACGTACACCCCGATGATGGTGTGGGTGAGCGTGTACTCGTCGAGATCGTCGGCGATGGCCTCGGTCAGTCGCGGGTAGATCGTCGTCTCGAAGAACCGCACCGTCGTCGCGACGCCGAGGTCACTCTTGTCGGCGAAGTAGCGGTACAGGACGGTCTTGGAGACGCCGATGTGGGCGGCGATCTCGTCCATTCCGACGTCGGCGCCCAGTTCACGGACCGCGGCGATGACACCGTCGGTGAGTTCGGTGCGTCGGGCGAGCTTGTGCTTCTCCCACCGCTGTTTGCGACCGTCGGGTTTGGCGCCGGTCTCGGCGACCGACTCGGTGACCGTCGTCAGGACCTGTTCCAGCCCGCGCGTCACGTTGGCCGCGGCCGCCACTGCGGCGCGCGCGGCCGCGGCGGGATTCGGGCGGTTGGCCATCACGCAGCCAGCGTAGTCGCTCGATGGGTGACACTGGTTCCATGGCATCGACAGTCATCCCAGGAGTCGCCGGTCAGCACGACGGTCCGCCGGCCACGGCGTCCGCGCCCGGATTCGGCGGGAACAGCGCCGGCGACGAGGGCAGACGCAGGGACCTTCGCAAGATGAAAGCGGTGGCCACCGGCTTCCTGGTCTTCGCCGCGATCGTGTATCTGTTCACCCGCTACCTCGAGCATCGCGACGGCGCCGACGTCGCGGCCTGGGTCGGCTACGTCCGCGCGGCCTCCGAAGCCGGGATGGTCGGCGCGCTGGCCGACTGGTTCGCGGTGACCGCCCTGTTCCGCCACCCGCTGGGCATCCCGATCCCGCACACGGCCCTGATCCGCAAGAAGAAGGACGACATCGGCGAGCAACTCGGCGGCTTCATCGAAGAGAACTTCATGACGCCCGATGTGGTGGTGTACCGAGCCGAGCAGCTGGATCTGCCCCGACGGTTGTCGACGTGGGTGGCCGACCCGCGCAACGCGCCGCGGGTGAGTGGCGAAGCCGCCCGAGCGATCAAGCTCGCCGCGGAGATGCTGCGCGACGAGGACGTCGAACAACTCATCCAGGCCGCGTTGAAGTGGGCGGCCGAACCCCAGTGGGCGCCGCCCACCGGCCGCATCCTCGAACAGCTGATCGCCGAGGATCGTCTGGAGCCGGTGTTCCAGCTGCTGTGTGACCGGGCTCATGAATGGGCGGTCGGCAGCCAGGATCTGATCGATCGGGTCGTCGACCGGGACGGACCCCAGTGGACGCCGAAGTTCGTCAACAGTCTGGTGGGGGACCGGATCTATCGCGAGCTCGTCGACTTCACCTACAAGGTGCGAGTGGATCCCGATCACGAATTACGGCGTGCCATGCACGAATTCGTGGAGAAGTTCGCCGACGATCTGCAACACGACCCCGAGATGATCGCCAAGTTCGAGGCTCTCAAGCTCGAACTGGTCGGGCGCGACGAGGTGACCGGTGCCGCGTCGACGGCGTGGCAGACCGGCAAGGCCGTCATCGAGGAGATGCTGTCGGACCCGAACAGCACGCTGCGGAACACGTTGTCGGACTCCATCATCCAACTCGCGGAACGTGTCCGCGACGACCGGCCGCTGCAGGAGAAGATGAACGGTTGGGTGGCGCGGGTCGCACACCACGTCGCGGCGAACTACTCGCAGGAGATCATCTCGGTCATCACCGAGACCGTGCGTGGTTGGGATGCCGATGACACGAGTCGCAAGATCGAACTACAGGTCGGCCGCGACCTGCAGTTCATCCGGATCAACGGCACCGTCGTCGGCGCACTCGCCGGGCTCGTCATCTACTCCACCTCGGTGCTGATCTTCTCCTGACGCATCGTCGCCGCATCGTTCGCGGCGTCGAACCGGGAGTTTGCTGTGTGCTTGCACGGGCTAGCACTGGTGTTGATACTGGGAGAACGGGCCGAAAGTCGGACACATCGCCGAACGTCGGGCCCCACCATGAGAACGGAGCGTTGATGCAGTCCGAGAAGGATGAAGCGTCCCCCGACGCGGACCACGCCTCGGTCGCCGACTCCGCCGCACCGGGTGAAAGCTCTACTGCTGACCGCGTTTCCGGCGTCGAGGTGGCCGGCGACGACCCTGATTCGACGACCCCCATCGCGGTGGAGGCGGTCGAGGCCGTCGCCAACGCGGCCCAGGACATCGGTGCGTTCATCCGGTCCCAGCGGGTCGCGGGAAAGGTCTCGCTGCGCCAGCTCGCCGAGCGGGCGGGCGTGAGCAACCCCTACCTGAGCCAGATCGAACGCGGCCTGCGGAAACCGTCGGCGGAAGTGCTCGCCCAGATCGCCAAGGGTCTCCGCGTGTCGGCCGAGGTCCTGTACGTGCGGGCGGGGATACTCGAAGAACGGCCCGCGAGCCCGGTCCGTGATGCTCTCATCGCAGATGACTCCATCAACGAACGTCAGAAGCAGATGTTGCTGGAGATCTACGAGTCGTTCCGGAAAGAGAACACGATCGAGTCGACCGGCAAGGAGTAGTTGATGAGCGAGAACCCGTTGACCACAGCCGTGGGGCAGGTGGCTGCCTTGCTCGCAGACGTGCGTGAGCGCGGCGAGGCCGCGAGCGAGCAAGCCCAGACAAAGCTCGTCGAGACCGTCGGGTCGACCCAGGCGAAGGTCGCCGACGCGCAATCCAAGATCGCCGAGACCGTCGAGAACACCCAGTCCAAACTCGCCGAGACGGTCGGTTCGACACAGTCCAAGCTCGAGGCGCGGATCACCGGTTCGCGGGACGACGCCCAGGCCCGGATCGACGAGGCGCTCGCCACGGCACTGGCCATCTTCGAGGAGGCGAGGACCAAACTGTCGGCGCTGCCGGTCGAATTGCCCGCCGAGATCGAGGATCTGAAGGCGCGGTTCTCCCCGGAGGAGCTGCGCAAGGTGGCCGAGGCGTACCTCGCGGTGGCCGCGGGACTGCTGACCGCGCTGGCGGAACGACGCGACGAGGCGGTGGAGAAGCTCAAGTCACAACCGCTCGTCGGCGAGAACCTGCCGAAGCTCGAGAAGGTGTACAACGACGCCGTCGGTCTCACCGAAGACGCGCTGGGGACGATCTCCGAGCAGACGCGGGCGGTCGGCGAACGTGCGCTGAAGCTGGCGAACCGGGCCGACGACGCGCCCCGCGACGAGAAGCCACGCATCGAGCCGCCGGTGAAGTCGGAAGGCGACATCGTTCCGCCGGCGAAGGCCGCGACGAAGGCGGCACCGGCGAAGAAGGCGGCACCCGCCGAGAAAGCCGCGGTCACGACGGCGCCGGCCAAGGAAGCGGCGAAGAAGGCATCGCCGGCGAAAGAAGTGGCGAAGAAGGCCCCGGCGACGAAGACTCCGGCGACCAAGGTCCCGGCCAAGAGTTCGCCGGCCAAGAAAACCCCGGCCAAGAGCGCTCCGGCGAAGAAGGCGGCGGCAAAGGAGGCGGCGACGAAGACGGCGGCGCCGGCCAAGGCGCCCGCCAAGAAGGCCGCCGCCGTCAAGGGTCCGGCCGAGCGGGCTGCCGCGAAGGCCGCCGCCAAGAAGGCCCCGGCGAAGAAGACCCCGGCAAAGAAGACTCCGGCGAAGAAGGCTGCGACCACACAGACCGCGGCCAAGAAGACCCCGGCGAAAAAGGCCGCCGCGAAGCAGACCCCGGCCAAGAAGGCTGCTGCCAAAAAGGCCCCGGCGAAAAAGGCGTCTCCCGGCGCCGAATGATCGTCGACGGGCCGGGTGACCGCACCGCGTCGTAGGGTGTCGCAGCAAACGGCACTCGCGCGACTACAGTGTTCGACGTGGACTTCTTCAGCGTAATGGCCTACGGCCAGAGTCTGATCATGCTGACCCTCACGGTGGTCGCGGGCATCGCCTCGACCGTCGCGCTCATCCACGCCGCCATCCAGCGGCCCGACGCCTTCCCGGCGGTGGATCGGCAGAGCAAGGTCATCTGGGTCTCGATCCTCGCCGCCGCGACCCTGTTCATCTGGTTCTTCGGTGCGGTGAACTTCCTGGGCATCATCGGAGTGGTCGCGATGCTCGTCTACCTCGTCGACGTACGCAAACGGGTCGACGACATCCAGGGCAAGTCCTGGTTCAGCAAAAGGGCCTGACGCATCGTGGCGGAGTATCGGATCAACGACCTGGCGGAGGCGTCCGGGGTCAGCGTTCGCAACATCCGGGTCTATCAGGACCGCGGACTGTTGCCGCCGCCCACCATTCGCGGACGCGCCGGTTGGTATTCCGACCAGCACCTCGTCCGGCTGAACCTGATCTCGCGCATGCTCGAGCGCGGTTACACCTTCGCCACCATCAGTGAGCTGCTGCACGCGGCGCATCACGGCATGCGGGTGGAGCAGATCCTGCGCGGCACACCGAAGGGCGGCCGGTTCCGCAACTTCAAGCGCGCGGCGACGATCACCATCACCGAGTTGCGCAAGACGCTGAACGCCAGCGACCGGTCGATCGCGCTCAGCCAGAAGCTCGGACTGCTGGCGAAGGACGGCGCGCACTACGCGATTCGCAACCCGGAATTGCTCGAGGGGGCCGAAATCCTGGTCAAGAGTGGGGTCGACATCGATGTCCTGCTCGACCGGTGGGTCCGCGTTCAGGAAGACCTCGAAGATGTCGCCACCAGCTTCGTCTCGATCATCACCGACAAGTACTTCGACGAGAACCTCCCCGACCTGGGCGAGGCCGGCGTCAGCGAGATGGCCGACCTCATCCAGACGGTTCGGCCCATCGCCCACGAGATCGTCGAGACGACGTTCCGCAAGGCGCTCGACGAGCAGATCTCCAAGGCGATCGGGGAGGCGGCGACCTACTTCGACGCCGAGGTGCCCCCGCCGGTCCTGCCCGCCGACGAGGAGTCAGAGCCGGCACAGGCGGACTGTGAGACAACGGACGTTGGTACATTGAACCCCAAGACGGGGCGCTGAGCCGGATTCGGTGCCTTGCAGAGGACCAGTGAGGTCCTCGACAGGTGAGGAGTGCCGGATGAACACGAAGTCAGTGGCCAGTGCGGGCAGCGTTGCCACCGCGATCGGGGCGGGCGTGGTCGCGCTGGGGATCGGAACCGTCTTCGCGCGACTCGCGCGCGAGGCACTGCAGGCCGAATTCGCCGTCGACGACGGCCCGGACGATCTCCTCACCCGCCCGGACAACGCCCCGCAACGTCTCGAGGTCCCGACCGCGGACGGGGCCCGTCTCAATGTCGAGGTCTACGGTGACCCCGACGGCCCCGGCGCCGACGACACCGGCGACGTCATCGTGATGGTCCACGGCTGGACCTGCAACACCGCCTACTGGTACCCGCAGATCAACCACCTGGCCGCCTCCGAGGGTGGCTCCCGCCGGGTCGTCACCTACGACCAGCGCGGCCACGGTGGCAGTGAGCGCGGCCACCGCCGACCGACCGTCGCCATGCTCGGTGAGGACCTCGACGCGGTGCTCGAGGCGGCAGTGCCGCCCGGGCGCCGCGCGATCCTGGTGGGACACAGCATGGGTGGCATGACCATCATGTCGTGGGCGGCCCAGTATCCCGAGAAGGTCGGATCGCTGGTGTCGTCGGTGGTGCTGGTCTCGACCGCCGCCAAGGCGGTCATGGACAACCACCTGCTGATCCCGGTCGATCTGCCGGTGTACGCCAAACCGTTCGCGCCGGCCGCCGCGAAGATGATCACCTCGGTCCCGGTTCCGATCCCGAAGACGTCCTACGGCGTCCGCTTCTCGCACTACATCGCGCTGGGGCCGCACGCCCGCCGGGCGCACGTCGAGCTCGTCGACGAGATGATCGGCTCGTGCCCGCCGCGCGCTCGGGCCGGATGGGGTTCGGCAATGGGGAAGCTCGACGTGACCGCCGGACTCGAGGCGTTGACGGTGCCGACCACCGTGGTCGTCGGCACCGAGGACCGGCTCACCCCGCAGGTACACGCCGAGCAGATAGCGGAGGTGTTGCGGCGCAACGGCTCCCTGCGCGACCTGGTGGTCTACGAGGGTGTCGGACACATGTCGAGCATCGAGGCCGCCGAGCGCTTCAACGCCCTGCTCGACGAGGTCGTCGCCGAGAGTTCCCGGGAGACAGCGGATCTGAAGGACACCCAGTCGGTCTGACCGGTCCTTCCCGTCACAGACTGCAGTTGACCAGAACCGGCTCGGGCCGCAATGTCACCCCGAACGCCTCGACGACGCCGTCGCGGACCTCGCGAGCCAGATCGAGGAGCTGGGCGGTGGTCGCGGCGCCCCGATTGGTCAGCGCCAGAGTGTGCTTCGTCGAGAGTCGGACCGCCGCGTCCGGGCCCGGGTGCCCACGGTGGAAGCCTGCCCGTTCGATCAGCCACCCGGCCGACAGTTTGATCGCCGCGTCGGTGTCATCGGTGCCTGCGCGATAGGTGGGGATCGCGACATCGTCGCCGACGCGCGCCGCGATCCGGTCGAGCACCGCCGGGGCGTCATCGCCCGGCACGATCGGGTTGGTGAAGAACGAGCCGGCGCTCCAGGTGTCGAAGTCCGTCGTGTCGAGCACCATGCCCTTGCCCGCGCGCAGGTCGAGCACGGCTGCACGCGCCGTGGCGGCGTCGACCCGATCGTCCGGTTCGACCCCCACGCGGGTCGCGAGTTCGCGGTAGCGGATCGGCTGGCTCACGCGATCGTCGTTGAGCCAGAACGAGACCGCGACGACCACGAAGTCGTGCCGGTGCTTGAGATTGCTGGTCCGGTAGCCGAGACCGAGCTCGGTGGGGGAGACCCACCGCAGGTTGCCGGAGCGTCGATCGAGGACCTGAACCGATCGGAGGATGTCGGCCACCTCGACGCCGTAGGCCCCGACGTTCTGCACCGGGGTCGCCCCGGCCGCGCCGGGGATCCCGGAGAGGCACTCGAGCCCGCCGAAACCGGCGTCGACCGTCGCGGCGACCAGCTCGTCCCAGCCCACGCCGGCGTCGGCGACCACGTGCGGCCGTCCCGACTCACGGCCAGAACCGAACTCGACGCGGCCGCTGGCGAGTACGACCGCCGTCCCGTCGAACCCGGCGTCGCCGATGACGAGGTTGGAACCGCCGCCGACGACGAGGACCGGCTCGGACCGTGCATCGAGGTCGAGGATGGTCTCCACGATGGTGCGGGTGTCTTCGCAGCGGATGATCTCGCGCGCGGGCCCACCCAGGCGAAGGGTGGTCAGCTCGGCGAGGGGCGCGCTCAGCGGCGCCTGCGTGTCGGTCACGTCCTCAACGTTAACCGGCGGGCGGTAGCGTTCTCTCCATGGCGAGCAAGCTGCAGCACACGGTGTCCTATCCCTTCTCCACCGCGCGTCTGTGGGCGATCTACACCACCGAGAAGTACTGGCACGACCTCGTCGAGCGCATGAACTCCGGGCACGGGCATGTCGAGAAGGTGACCATCAGCGAGGACACGGTCACCGTCGAGATCCAGCAGGGCATTCCCGCCGACAAGCTGCCCTCCGCGGTCACCAAGGTCATGCCCGGCGACCTCCGAATCCCGCGCAAGAACACGTACCGCCTGGTCGGCGACCGGATCGAGGGGGAGACACATGCCACGGTCGAGGGGGCGCCGGTGCCGGTCGACGTCACCGGCACCACCGTGACGTCGGGTGACCCGGCGACCACCGACAACCGCGCCGAGGTGTCGGTGAATCTCCCGCTGTTCGGCGGGAAGATCGAGAAGTCGGTGGTCAGCGAGCTGTCGGCGCTGCTCGACGCCGAGCGCGGACACACCGTCGAGTGGGAGACCGAGAATCCGCTGACGTAGCCTGGTCTGCATGGCACGACGGCTCAGCTACTCCGCTCGGTACACGCAGTCCGCGGAGAAGCTCTACCAGGCCCAGAGCATCAAGCAGTACTGGGACGACATGATGGCGGGCTTCCAGATGATCTCCCCGCATTGCGAGGTCGATTCCTTCGTCTCCGACGAGACGGGTATCCGGGTGGTCCTCAAGCAGACGATCGGGCGCGACCAGCTGCCCGCGCTCGCGCAGACGGTGATGAAAAAGGACATGGTCATCACCCGCGAGGAGACCCTGGGCCCGTTCGACCCGGACAACACCAAGGGCACCTACAACGCCTCGATCCCGGCGGGACCGGGCAGCCTCAACGGCTGGCAGGAGCTGTTCCCCACCGAGAACGGTGGCTGCACGATCCGCCGGACCAGTGAGGCGAAGGTCTTCGTCCCGTTCGTCAACGGCAAGCTCGAGCAGATGATCCTGATCAACCTCGTCGACCTGTTCCGCGCCGAGGCCGAGTACGCCAAGGACTGGGTCGACAAGAACTTGTGATCCGAGCCGGCCGCCCGTCCGTCAGGTCCGAGCGCATCGAGCACAGACCGCAGGGCCGGGTCACCCGGGGCACGACGAACATCAACCGGCTCCGGCGGGTGGACCGGTGGATGGTCCACTCCCCGCGGGTGCGTGCCGCCCTGGACGTGCCCCGGCCGCTGGTCGTCGACCTCGGCTACGGTGCGCGTCCGGACACGACCGTCGAGATGGCCGAACGGCTCCGCGCGGTCGCCCCGGATCTGGAGATGGTCGGTCTCGAGATCGACCCCGCCCGCGTGGTCGAGCCCCGCGCCGGCGTGCGGTTCGGGCTCGGCGGCTTCGAGCTGGGCGGCCTGCGGCCGCGCGTGGTGCGTGCGTTCAACGTCCTGCGCCAGTATGACGAGAACGAGGTCGACGACGCATGGGCACGAATGCGCTCCGCGCTTGCGCCGGGCGGGGTCATCGTCGAGGGCACGTGCGATGAGATCGGCCGACGGTGCAGCTGGGTCCTGCTCGACGCCGACGGGCCGGTGAGCTTGACCCTCAGCTGGGCGCCGGAGCATTCGGACCGTCCGTCGGACCTGGCCGAGCGACTGCCCAAGGCGCTGATCCATCGCAACGTGCCGGGCGAGCGGATCCATACGCTGCTGGCCCTGGCCGATCAGTGCTGGGACATCGCCGCGCCGCTGGCGCCGTACGGCCCGCGCGCCCGGTGGGTGCATGCGGTCGGTCTGCTGCGCGACCGTGGGGTCGACTGCGAGGTGCCGCGGCGCCGCCTGTCCGACAACGTGCTCACGGTTCCCTGGGAGACCGTCGCACCGGCTGGATAATGTGGCCGTCATGCGTGTCGCGATGGCCCAGATCAGTTCGACCGACGACCCCACCGCCAACCTCGAGACGGTGCGTGCGGCCACCGCCGACGCGGCGTCACGCGGCGCCGAGCTCGTCGTCTTCCCCGAGGCCACGATGTGCCGGTTCGGGGTGCCGCTGAAGCCGGTCGCCGAGGATCTCGACGGTCCGTGGGCGCGCGGGGTGTCCGAAGTCGCCGCGGCGTCGGACGTCACGGTGGTGGCCGGGATGTTCACACCCGCCGGCGACGGCCGGGTCCGCAACACCGTCGTCGTAGCACACCCGGACGGGACACGCCGCGGGTACCACAAGATCCATCTCTACGACGCCTTCGGATTCACCGAGTCGAAGAATGTGGCCGCCGGAGCGGAGCCGCTGACCTTCGCGGTCGGCGACGTCACCGTCGGCGTGGCCACCTGCTACGACATCCGATTCCCCGCCTTGTTCACCCACCTCGCACGGAGGGGCGCCCAGGTGATCGTGGTACCCACGTCGTGGGGTTCCGGACCGGGCAAACTCCGTCAGTGGGAGGTGCTGGCCTCGGCCCGAGCGCTGGACTCGACGACCTTCGTCGTGGCCGTCGACCAGGCGTTTCCCACCGACGACGCGGCCGCGTCGTCGAGCGCGCCGACCGGAATCGGACACAGCCAAATCACAGACCCATTCGGTACGTTGGTCGCCGCGTATCCGGATAGCATCCGGGTGGACGTGCACGACCTCGACCTAGCACTGGTCGACCAAGCCCGTACGCAACTGGCAGTCCTCGCCAACGAGCGCCCACTGCCGGTCGGCGGCGAGACGGACAACGACGTGACGCCGGCCCACACGCGGCTCCGCGAGTCAGACGACCCAGGACGGAACCCATGAGCGACAGCAACACGCCCCGCCCCGATTCCTCATCCGGGGACCCCGCCGACGCAACCGGCAAGCACGATCCGAACACGAACAACCCCGGCGATCCCGATCCCGCGACCGGTGAGCCGACCTCGACGGGCCAGGGCGGCGAATGGCGTCCGGTGTCCGGCACCGAACAGGGCGAGCCGCCCGCCACTGAGCAGTTCGCGACCGAACCGATCGTCCCGGGAGCGCAGGCCTACTCGGCCATCCCGCCGTCCGATGCCGACACCGGTGCCATCGGCGGTGCCAAGCCCCCCACCTCGCAGTTCGCGCCCGGCGAGGACCCGTACGGGCCTGGGACGACCGCCTCGGGACCGATTCCGCCGGGATCGCCCGACGGCACCGGTAGCGGGCCGGTCCTCACCTCCCCGCGCAAGAAGCGGAGCACCCGCAAGATCGTCGCCTTCAGCGTCGTCGGTGTGCTGCTCCTCGCGGTCATCGCCGCGGTCGGCAGCGAGCTGTACCTGCGCAACAAGGTCACCAACTGTCTCGAGGAATCCTTCAGCGGACTGACCGGCGTGCCGACCGAGGTGTCGCTCAGCCGTAAGCCGATCCTCCTGCAGGGCAGCGGCGACATCCCGTTCGTACAGGTCGACACCGATGACAGCGCCGGGGGCGTCCGTCTGCACATGCGTGCCGACGGCATCTCGGGCACCGAGAACTCCACCGACATCCAGAGTCTCGACGGCACGGGTTTCATCCCCTACGAGCGGATCGTCGAACTCAGCAAGGAGCAGGCCGGGGCATCCGGTCAGAGCACCGGCACCCCGACCGGTGGCGTCGGCGCGGTCGAGCAGATCACCGGCAATGCGGCCGACGGCACCTTCGAGGTGCAGGCCGCCTTCCCGGTCATGGTCTTCCAGGTGCCGGTGTCGGCGACCATCAAACCGGTGCTGAACGACGGCCGGGTCGACTTCGAGGTCGTGAAGGCCAGCGCCCTGGTCTTCGGCATCCCGCCGGACTTCGCGCAGCAGATCGTCGACCAGATCACGACGTCGTCGCTCGGCCCGTTCTTCGACGAGGTGCAGGTCGACTCGCTCGAGGTGACCGACAGCGGACTCGAGTTCGCCATCAGCGGTTCGGACGTGCAGCTGACCAGTGAGATGACCGGCACCTCGTCGCAGAGCCAGTCGGGCGGTTGCTCGGTCTGACCGGGACTCAGACCGCCGGCGGCGGGTCGACGGTCAGGAACCAGACCGTCGGACCGTCGGTCAGCGTGAACTCTCCGTAGACCCGGCCGCCCCACTTCCGTGCGTACACGTCGACCATGTGGGCGTCGGCCGTGCTGGCGGTGACCGGCGACCCCGCGCCGAGGGCCTCTTGCAGGACGGGTTCGAGCATTGCCGCGAGAGTGCCGTTCCTTCGATGGGCCGGGTGGACGAGGGCGAACACGATGCTGTGCGCGGTATCAATCGTGAGCGCGCGCGATTTCTCCTGGAGTTCGCGGAATCGTGGAATCAAACCATCGAGGGCGGTCATGAAATGGCGTGTACGGTTCGCGAGTTCGTCGTCGACCGGTTGGGTCCGATGATCGGGGCCCGCCACCGCGATCAGTCCGGTCAATTCCCCGGTGGTGGCGAACAGACCCCGCAGGCCCGGCAGCAGATCGGTGAAGAGGACGTCGCCGTACCACCGGAACACTTCGGGCGGGGAGTTCTCGCCCAGAAGCCATCGATAGACCGGGACCTCCTGCATTCCCGCCGCGAGAAGGTCGAGTGCGAGCGGGCGGTCGGCGGCCGTCAACGACCGTGATCCGGTCCCGGTCGCGTGAATGCTGACCATTGATCAATGCCACCATGAAATCCCCGCGAATGTTCCCGGTCGGGTGAATTCCGCGCGAGATTCATGTGGTGTTTAGAACGGCATTTGAGAACCCAAACCAAGAATTATTCATATCGCAGGACGATTCCGTGATCGGTCTGTAACGTCGCCCCCGAGTCGTGTGACCAGGTGAGACGCGCGACCGGCACTCAGGCATCTCACCATCATCAGAGGAGGCGGATATGGCAGGCATAGTCGAGGGCGGTCTCGCGGGTGCGATCGGAGGTGCCGTCGAGGCGATCATCGGCGGGCTCGGTGACGCGGGTTCGATCGGCGGCGGTTCGCTCGGTGGCAGCGATTCGGAGACCTGAATCGACCCGACTCACCACCGGTTCAGCAGTTGATGGCCCCGACGGCATCAACTGCTGAACTGTTTCTGGGCCGAGTCAAGATTCGACGCAGGCACCCGCACCTTGCATTTTCGATGCATTTCAAGGGTGTTCACATTCGATTTCCCATGATTTCAATTCGGGCAATGTTGCGCTTTCAGCTGGGATGACGCTGTTTTCGTGGGTCCGATTGTTGCGATATGCGAAGGCGGGTTTCGCTGATAGGGGAGACATTCCCGAAATGAATATGTAACGTCGGCGTCGAGCCGACGCACGGGTGAGAGCGGACGGTGATCGACGAACAATCTCACCGATGACGAAGGGAGCAGATATGTCTGACGCAATCGAGGGTGGCATCTCCGGCGCTATCGAGGAGATCATCGGCAACCTGGTCACCGGTTCGCTCGGTGGCGAGGAAGAGACCCCCGCCGGCTGAGTGCCCAGACTTTGCAACCGCCCCGCGACGGAAGTCGCGGGGCGGTTCGCTGTGTGGGGCCCTCAATTGAAGACGACGGTCTTGCGCCCGTGGACCAGTACCCGGTCCTCGAGATGCCAGCGCAGGCCTCGGCTGAGCACCAGCGTCTCGATGTCGCGACCCTGGCGGACCATGTCGGCGACCGAGTCGCTGTGGTCCACGCGGACCACGTCTTGTTCGATGATGGGTCCGGCGTCCAGGTCGGCGGTGACGTAGTGGCAGGTGGCTCCGATCAGCTTGACCCCGCGCGCGAAGGCCTGGTGGTAGGGCCGCGCACCAACGAAGCTGGGCAGGAAGCTGTGGTGGATGTTGATGGCCCGCCCGGCCCACGCATCGCACAGCTGAGGCGGCAGGATCTGCATGAAGCGCGCGAGCACCACGGCGTCGGGGTCATAACCCTCGACGATCCGCCCCAGCTCGCCGAAGGCCTCGGCCTTGCGCTCGCTCGCGAACGGCACATGGTGGAACGGGATGCCGAACCGAGTGGCCAGGTCTTCCAGTTCGCGGTGGTTGCCGACGACCGCCCGGATGGCCGCCGGCAGTTCTCCACGATGTGCACGTCCGAGCAGGTCGATGAGACAGTGGGTCTCCTTGCTCACCAGGAGGACCACGGACTTCGTCTCCCGCGAATCGGTGAGGCGCCAATCCGTTTCGGGTCCGAGTTCGGCGGCCACCTCCGATGCGAAGCGCACGCGAAGTTCGTCCGCGGTCGACGACACCGAATCCGCGCGGATGGCCTGGCGGGTGAAGAACCACCCGGTCTCCTCGTCGGAGTGATAGGCCGCCTCGGTGATCCAGCCCCCGACATCGGTGAGGAAGGTCGAGATCCGCGCCACGATGCCGGTGCGGTCGGGGCAGCCGAGCGTCAGCACGTAGCGGCGCTCGGTCTGGTCTGTCGGGATCGTCTGTGCGGGGGCCACGACAGTCAGTGTGCCAAGCTCGTCGGTGTGACGAACAAGGACCTGCGACGCCGCGACGTCGCCGCCATCATCGACCACACCTTGCTCAAACCCGAGGCGACCCGGGCCGACGCGGAGGCCACGGTCGCCGAGGCCGCACGACTCGGGGTGCTCGCCGTCTGCCTCTCGCCGTCGATGTTGCCGATCGACACCGGGGAACTGCGGACCTGTGTCGTGGCCGGGTTCCCGTCAGGGAAACATCACTCGCTGGTCAAGGCGGCCGAGGCGCGTCTGGCCGTCGACTCCGGGGCCGACGAGATCGACATGGTGATCGATGTGGGTGCGGCCGTCGACGGCCGGTTCGACGAGGTGTTCGCCGACGTCCTGACCGTCCGGGAGGCCGTCGGCGACGACACCCTCCTGAAGGTGATCATCGAATCGGCCGCGCTGTTGCAGTTCGCCGGGCCTGACACCGTCACCGAGGTGTGCCGCCGCGCCGAGCGGGCCGGTGCGTCGATGGTGAAGACGTCGACCGGGTTCCATCCGGCGGGCGGCGCGAGCGTCGAGGCGGTGCGACTGATGCGCGCCGCGGTGAGCGACCGGGTGGGAGTCAAGGCGAGCGGTGGCATTCGGACCGCCGAGGCGGCCGCTGAGCTCATCGCCGGGGGGGCGACCCGGCTCGGGCTGTCCGCGTCGGCCGCCGTGCTCGACGGATTCCCCGAGTAGGCGGCCGGCCGCGGATCTGCGGACCGGCATCGGTCACGCCAGGGCGGAGACCTTGGCGTCGAGGTCGGCCATGACCAGGCTGGCGTTGACCGCGGCACCGGCGGACACGCCCTCGCCCATGGCGACGGTCACCATCGCATGCACGGTGGTGGTGTTGCCCACTGCCCACACGCCCGGCAACGCGGTCTCGCCCATCGGGCCGGTCCCGACCAACCCGCCCATCGGGCCGTCGTCGAGGGTGCCGCCGAGTCGCTCGTAGAGGTCGCCGCGGACGATGAATCGCGGCGAGACGACCACCGCGTCGGCCTCGACCACGGTGCCGTCGGTCAGGAGCACGCCGTCGAGGTGGGCAGAACCGTTCTCCGCGCGCGTCCGGACGCGCTCGACGCGGGCGTCGACGATGTCGATGCCGACCGCGGCGAAGTGCGACCGGTCGTCGTCCGACAGGGCGTCGGGATCGTGCGCGACCACGGTCACCCGGTCGCTGAGCTGGCGGAACATCAGTGCCTGATGCGCCGACATCGGGCTCGTCGCGATCTGCACGATGCGTGTTCCGCGGACCTCGTAGCCGTGGCAGTACGGGCAGTGCAGCACATCGTGTCCCCACAACTCCGCGACGCCGGGGAGGTCGGGGAGTTCGTCGACCAGGCCGGTCGCCAGGATGAGGCGACGGGCCGCGACGACCTCGCCGGAGGACAGCCGCAGGGTGAAGTCGTCGACGGTGCCGGCCGCGTCGACGACTGTGCCGGAACGGATCTCGGCGCCGTATCCCGTCGCCTCCGCCCGGCCGCGGGCGAGTAGCTCCAGGGGTGCGATCCCGTCCTGCCCCAGCACATTGTGGGCGCCGGCCGCCGGTGCGTTGCGCGGTTGCCCCGCGTCGATGACCACGACCTTGCGCAGTGATCGCGCGAGGACGGTCGCGGCGCTGAGTCCGGCAGCTCCGCCGCCGACGATGGCCACGTCGTATTCGGTTGTGAGGGAGTCTTTCTGGGCGGATGAGGAGTTGGTCATCGTTGCTCGCTCTCGGGGGTGGGAATGGGGGAGGTGCGCGGCCGGGCGATCCAGAGGAGTCGTCCGGCGGCGAGGGTCAGGTCATCGAGACGATTCCGCGCGTCTGCCTCGGTCAAGTCGTCGAGCAGGGCGAGGTCGGCGGGATCGAGGGTGTCGGCCAAGCGATGCCGGAACTGGGCGAACCAGTGCCGGGCGTACCGCGCGACCGACTGGCTCGGGTCGCTGCGCCGGACGTGGACGGTCTCCGCGCGGAGTACCTCGTAGTCGACGTCGTGAAACGCGTCGGTCCAGTCCACGAGCGCCTCCCACCCGGCCCCGGCGGCCGCGGTCTGACAGCGGTCCTGCAGCCCGAGCAGTTCGGCGTCCTCGTGAGCAGGGACGAAACGCGGGACGCCCGCCATCTCGGTGATCACGACGATGCCGTCCGGTCCGAGCGAGGTGGCGGCCTCCCGCAACAGGCGCTGCGGATCGGCGACGTGATGCAGCGACATCGCCGCCCACACGACGTCGGGCGTTCCGAGCGGCGGCAGTCCGTCGTCGAGATCGGCGACGACGGCGGTCACCCGATCGTCGAAACCGCCCTCCCGTGCGCGTCGTTCGACGAGCGCGACCATGTCGGACGACCCGTCGACCGCCAGGATCGAGGCCTGTGGGAAGCGGCGGGCGAGCGCCTCGGTGCCGGTGCCGGTCCCCGCCCCGAGATCGGCGATGCGCGCGGGTACGCGCCCCAGGGTCTCCTCGACGAGACGGGAGGCGTCCTCGAGGTAGTCGGCCATGAGCTCGGCGTCGAGGTCGAGGACCGCGGCGAGCCGGGCGTGGTTGTGGTGGTCGGTGTGGTTCGCGTGCTCGTGATGTCCGCCGGTCGGATGGGGATGGTGCGTGCTGGTCATGACCTCACGGTAGCGCCGCCATGCCTGGATGGCATAGCATCTTGCCAATGACGCAAGAACTCGACGCGGTGGTCCGCCAGCGCATCCGCGGCCTCCGCATCGCCAGGGGCTGGACGCTCGACGCGCTCGCCGCCCGGTGCTATCTGTCGCCGTCCACACTGAGTCGGATCGAGACCGGGCATCGGCGGGTGGCGCTCGACCAGCTCGTGCCGATCGCCCGCGCGCTGGGCACGACCCTGGATCAGCTGGTCGAACCGGCGGACGACACCGATGTCGTGATCCGGCCCCAGCCGCACGAGGTGGAGGGCATGACGATGTGGCTGCTCTCGCGGGAGAATGCCCCACAGGGTGTCACCGTGGCGAAGATGCGGTTCGACCGCGAGCAACCCGTCGGTGACCTGCGCGTCCATCCGGGCTACGAATGGTTCACGGTGCTGTCGGGAACCGTGAGGCTGTGGCTGGGCGACCGCACGATCCTCGTGCCCGAGGGTGACGCCGCGGAATTCTCGACGATGATCCCGCACGCCATCTGCGCGTATCAGGGCCCGGCGGAGGTGCTGTCGATGATGGACCACGCCGGCGAGCGCGCGCACCTGCCGTCCGTGCGAACCGGACCCGCGGCGCGCGACGACGACGCCCCGGACGTCTGACCACCTGCCCCGCGGCCGCACACCACCGATGCGCGGCGGCGCATCGGTACTGTTGTTGCGGTGATGACTCCCCAGACCTCGGTGAACCGACGCTCCGTGCTCGCCGCGGCCGGGGTCGGAGCGCTCGGGGTCGCGGTGGCGGCCTGCTCCGGCTCCGGCCTCGGCCCCGGAGACGACACACCGGCCGACCCGCCGGTCACCCTGACCTTCACCCCGGCCCTCGATGCCGAGCCGGCCACCCCGACCGCCGAGTTCTCGGTCAAGGCGACCGACGGTTCCCTCAACCCCGACGTGAAGCTGACCAACCCGCGCGGCGTCGTGGTGAAGGGTCAGTTGTCAGAGGACCGCACGACCTACACGATCAGCGAGCCCCTCGGTTACGGCACCGAATACACCTGGAGCGGAACGGCGGTGGGTCTCGATCGCAAGGTCGTGCCGGTCGCCGGGACGTTCACCACGCTGCAGCCGTCGAGTCAGGTGAACGTCGTCGTCAACATCGGCGACGGTCAGGAGGTCGGCATAGCGGCGCCGATCATTCTGAAGTTCAACGGGACGGTCGAGGACAAGGAGGCCGTGGAGCGGGCGCTGACCGTCACCACCACACCACCCACCGAGGGGTCGTGGGCGTGGCTCGGCGAGGACAACGGCTCCCGCGTGCACTGGCGCCCCCGCGAGTACTACGCACCCGGCACGAAGGTCAGCATGACAGCCAAGCTGTACGGCCTCGACCACGGCGGCGGCGCGTACGGCGCGGCCGACGTGACCAGCGACTTCGCCATCGGGCGGGCCCAGGTGGTGAAGGCCGAGGAGTCCTCGCACCGGATCGTGGTGCTCCGCGACGGTGTCGAACTCATGGCGCTGCCGTGCAGCTACGGCGGCGGCGACCTCGACCGGAACGTCACGCGCTCGGGCATCCACGTGGTCACCGAGAAGTACGAAGAGTTCTTCATGAGCAACCCGGCCGCGGGTTACTTCAACATCCGGGAACGCTGGGCCGTGCGGATCTCCAACAACGGCGAGTTCATCCACGCGAACCCGGCGACCGTGAACGTGCAGGGATCGGCAAACGTCACCAACGGATGCATCAACCTGTCGGAGGCCGACGCCGAACGCTACTTCCGGGTCGCGGTCTACGGCGACCCGGTGGAGGTGACCGGGACGCGGATCGCGTTGTCGGAGGCCGACGGCGACATCTACGACTGGATCTACGACTGGGAGACCTGGCAGGGCATGTCGGCCATCAAAGGCGAGGTCCGCGAGACCTCGGTCCCGGCCACGCCCAGCGGGGCGCCCACCTCGAACGCCCCGGCCCCGCGCTAGCCGCTAGCCGGTCTTGATGTTCCGCCGGGCCGAGGCCTGATCGCGCGGCTTGAGGATGATCTGGTCCAGGTTCACGTGCGGCGGCCGGGACGCGACGAACCCGATGACCTCGGCCACGTCCTCGGCGACGAGCGGGGTCAGGCCCTCATAGACCTTGTCGGCGCGTTCCTGGTCGCCCTCGAAGCGGACGAGGGAGAAGTCGGTCTCGACCATGCCCGGCGCGATCTCGGTGAGCCGGACCGGCTTCCCGAGGAGTTCATAGCGCAGGGTCCGGTGGGTGACACCCTGCGCGTGCTTCGCCGAGGTGTACCCGGCGCCGTTGTCGTAGGCCTCGAACGCCGCGATCGAGGTGACGGAGACGATCAGGCCGTCACCCGACGCGATGAGCGCGGGAAGCAACGCCTTGGTGACCCGCAGGCTCCCCAGCACGTTGGTCTCCCACATCCAGCGCCAGTCGTCGAGGTCGGCGGTTGACACCGGGTCGAGACCCTTGGCGCCACCGGCGTTGTTCACCAGCACGTGCACCGTGTCGAGGCCGTCGACGAAGGCGGCCACGGACTGCTCGTCGGTGACGTCGAGTTGCCTTCCGGTGCCGCCGATCTCGTCGGCCAGTGCGGTCACCCGATCGATCCGGCGCGCCCCCAGCATCACGTGGAAGCCCTGCGAGGCGAGCTGACGCGCGGTGGCCGCGCCGATCCCCGAACTGGCGCCGGTGACCACGGCGATCGGTCGGTTGTCCGTCGACTGGGAGGCGGTGTCGGTGCTCATGGGCTCAACCTTACGGACCGCGCTGCTACATTCGTCGCATGAGTGGGGGAGTGATCCCGGCGGCGCTGCAACTGACCTCCACCCCGGCGGCGGCGGTACTGCATGCGATCCGGGTCGGCGGACCGGTGACGCGGGATCAGCTCGCCGCGACGACGGGTCTGTCGCCGGCCACCATCAACCGTCAGGTGCACGCGCTGGCCGCTCACGGTCTGGTCGTCGAACGCCCCGATCTCGCCGGGCCGAAAGCGATTGGCCGGCCCAAGAATCCGCTGACCATCGACCGCGACTCGCTGTGCGTCGCGGGTATGCACATCGGCGCCCGCCGGACCGTGCTCGTCATCGCCGACCTCGGCGGCCGCACACTGCACAGTCACGCCGTGCTGACGCCGACCGGCGATCAGGAGGACGCGCTCGCGCACCTCAGCGGACTGCTCGCCGAACTCGCCGCCCGGTTCAGCGGGCGGCGGGTGCTGTGGGGAGGTGTCGCGGTCGGTGGCGCGGTCGATGCCGAGACCGGGGTGGTGAACCACCGGGTCCTGGGCTGGCATCAACTCGCCGTGGGCGCAACACTTGCCGGGAGCCTCGACACGCCGGTGTCGGTCTGTGAGCACGTCGAGGCGATGGCGGCCGCCGAGTTGCTCCTGTCGCATCCGCGCGACGACGGGGGTTCCGGGCTGTTCTTCTACGCCCGCGAAACGGCCGGGATGGCAATGACTCTCGACGGCCGCGTGCACGTACCGGAGCGTGGCGCGGGCACCATCGCGCATCTGCCGGTCACGGCTCCGGTGCTCGCCCCCGGGCTCACCCGGGGCCGGTTGCAGAACGTCATCGGCAACGACGCCGCGGAGGTCGCGGCGCGTCGGCTGAGGATCAGCCCCACGGCCGCTCGGATCGCCGACGAGCGGGCCCGGGTGCTGGGAGAGTCGGTCGCGCTCATCCGGGATGTGATCAACCCCGATGCCATCGTCGTGGCCGGCGACGCGTTCGCCGCACACCCGCACGGGCTCGCGCCGGTGCAGGCGGCCTTCGACGAGGCGACCACGCTGACCTGGCCGCTGGAGATCGCGCCGTCGAGATTCGGTGTGCGCGTGCAGGAGAGCGCGGCGGTCGTGGTGGCGCTCAGCGTCATCTACGCGGATCCGATCGCGGCGATGGCGACGCTGTAGACAGGCCGTCGGCCCGCCTGCCTCTGCCGTCGTCGCACGCATCCCCTACGGTGTGTCCATGACGCTGCCCCGCGATGTATCCGCACGGCTCGAGGTGCGGGTCGACGACCCCACCGAACTGGAGATGCAGATCACCGTAGCCCGACTGCCCGGCCTCCAGTTGGAAGAAGAACTCGAGGTCGAATTCGACGGACAGTCGGTGACGCCCGAGGAGATCATCGGGCCGCACGGTTCCCGGATCCATCGGCTGCAGCTCGAGCGGGGTCTGCTGACCATCGACTACCGGGCGTCGGTCCTCACGCCCGCCGATCCGCTGCCCGTCGACATCACCGACCGCTCGACGTACCTGCGGCCCAGCAGATATGCCGAGTGCGACAAGTTCTTCGGCTTCGCCGCGGGTCAGTTCGACGCATCGCTGCCCGACGGGGAGATCCTGAACCAGGTCGCCGCATACGTCTCGGACCGCCTCAGCTACATCCCCGGGACTTCCGACCCCATCGACGGCGCCGCCGACACCCTGCTCGCCGGTGCCGGGGTCTGCCGCGACTACGCGCATCTCGTCGTCGCGCTGCTGCGGGCCCTGAACATCCCGGCCCGCCTCGTCGCGGTGTACGCCCCAGGGTGTTCGCCGATGGATTTCCACGCCGTCGCCGAGGCGATCGTCGACGGTGAGTGGGTGGTGGTCGACGCGACCGGGCTCGCCCCACGTCAGAGCCTCGTGCGGATCTCGACCGGCCGCGATGCCGCCGACACCGCGTTCCTCGACAACCATCGCGGGTCGATCAACCTCAACTCCTACGAGGTGACGGCGACGGTGCGCGGCGAGCTTCCGATCGACGACGGGAATGCGCGCGTCCGGATAGGGTGAGCGCGTGCATGCGCTCACCTGTCCGGTCTGCAATGCGTTGTCGGGCTTCGATCGTCAGACCTGCCCGAACTGTGCGACGACCATGGGCGTGCACCTGCCGTCGCGGTCGCTGTACGCGGTCGGCGAGGAGGGGGTCGAGATCGGCGGTGCCCTGTGGGTGTGGTGTGCGAATCGGGATCGGACGCAATGCAACTGGCTGACGCTCGCCGAGGTCACCGAGGGCAGCATCGGCCTGCGGGGTCGGTGTTTCCCCGAGTCGCTGATCCGGCGTCAGCCCGACGCCGAGGACACCATCGCGCTCGAGAAGCTCGCGCCGGCCTCGTTCGATCTGCGGCTGCTGGTGTACCAACTCGTCGATCTGGGTCTGCCGGTGGAGCCGTTCTGGCGCACCGAGGGCGGCTTGGCCTTCGACCTGTTGTCGAGTCAGACCCTCGGCCGGCCGGTGATGATCGGGCACGCGGGCGGGGTGGTGACCATCGACCTCGCCGAGACCCAGGACGCCTATCGGGAGCGCCTCCGGGTCGACCTCGGCGAGCAGTACCGCACCATGCTCGGTCACTTCCGCCACGAGACCGGGCACTACTACGAACACGTCCTCGTCGAGACCGGCCCGGGCGCGGAACGCTACCTCGACCGGTGTCGGGACCTGTTCGGCGACGAACGCGCGAGCTACGCCGACGCGATCAACCGCCACTATCGGTTCGGGGCACCGGAGAACTGGCGCGAGTCGTACATCTCCGAGTACGCCACGATGCATCCGTGGGAGGACTTCGCCGAGTGCTTCGCGCACTACCTGCACATCACCGGGACCATCGACACCGCCCGGGAATCCGGGCTGAATCTCGACGCGCAGCAGGTCCGGTTCACCATGGACCGTGACATCGTGCCGCTCCGGTCGTACGCCGACGAGCCGATCGAACGGCTGCTCTACGACTGGAAGTGGTTGTCGCTCATGCTGAACCGGGTGAACGTCGCGATGGGGCGCCGCCCGCTCTATCCGTTCACCATCCCCGAGCCCGTCGTGCGCAAGCTCGGCTTCGTGCACGAGGTGATCCGGGAGAGCGCCCGGCGGGCGGTGACGACGGACCCGCTCGTCGTCGCACCCGCCCAGCCGGCCTAGTGGTGCGTCTCGGAAATAGGCGACTGGTCTCCGGCGCTCGATCGGCGCCTGGCTGCGTTGTCGTCGGTCGAGATAGCTCCGCTATCCCTCCCTCCTCCGCCTTGCCAGACCACCGATCGCTCCACCGGATACCGGCCACCTATTTCCAAGACACACCACTAGCGAGCCGAGGCCGTCCGCGCCCGCTGCTCGGCCACGAACGCGAGAACCGTTGCCACATCGTCGGTGTCGGCGATGCGATAGTCGGCGGCGGTGTCACCCTCGCCGACCTTGATGCCGATGTCACCGGTCTGCGGACGCAGGTGGGCGAAGGCCTTCTCGTCGGTGACGTCGTCGCCGAGGTAGATGACCGCGTCGGCGCCGACGGCCGCGCGCAGGGTGTCGAGGGCGTGGCCCTTGCTGGTCTCGATCACCGCGAGTTCGAGGACGGCCTTGCCCTCGGTGGTGTGCACCCCCGGCCAGGAGGCCGGACCGGTGCGGGCGCGATCGAGCGCGGCGACGGCGTCGGACGCCGACGCGTTGCGCACGTGCAACACCGTGCTCGCCGGTTTGACCTCGACGGTGCTGCCCGGGAATTCCGCGGCGATGGCGCGCAACTCGTCGATCAGGCGGGTCAACAGCGCGCGCGCTTCGTCGGTGACCTCGACCGCGAACCCGGACTCGAACTCACTGCCGTGACTACCTACCAGCACGACTGGGGCGGTGAGGCCGGACAGTTCCGCGAGCACGGCCCGTTCGCGGCCGGACACCACGGCGACGACGGTGTCGGGAAGTGCCGCGGCGGCGACGAGCGCGTCGATCGACGCGGGTTCGGGGACGGCGTCCTCGGGACGCGCGACGATAGGCGAGACACATCCGTCGTAGTCGCTGGCCACGAGCAGCACCCCCACGCCGGCGGCCCGGACCAGCGCGTCGGTGAGTTCGGCGGGAATCCCGGTGTGGTTCACTCGGGCTCGTCCACCAGATGAACACCCCGGTTGGGCGACAGTTCGGTGTCGGAGTCGGCGCCGAGGGTGCCGAGGAAGCTCTCCGCCCACTTCGCGACGTCGTGGGCGAGGACCTGCCTGCGCAGCGCGCGCATGCGCCGCCTGCCCTCGTGTTCGCTCTGTTCGACCGCGGCCTCGATCGCGTCCTTGACGCCGTCGAGGTCGTACGGGTTGGCCTGGTACGCCGAGCGCAGTTCGGCTGCCGCGCCGGTGAACTCGCTGAGGACGAGTGCGCCGCCCAGGTCGCCCCGGCAGGCCACGTACTCCTTGGCGACGAGGTTCATGCCGTCGCGCAGGGGCGTGACCAGCATGACGTCGGCCGCGACGAAGAAGGCGACGAGTTCCTCACGCGGCACCGGTCGGTGCAGGTACTGCACCACCGGCTGGCCCACGGTCGCGTGGGTGCCGTTGATGTTCCCGACGAGTTGCTCGATACCGGCGCGCATCTGCTTGTAGCTCTCGACGCGCTCGCGGCTCGGCGTCGCGAGTTGCAGCATCACCGTGTCGGCGGGATCGAGTCGCTTCTCGGCCAGCAACTCCGAGATGGCCTTGAGCCGGACGTCGATGCCCTTGGTGTAGTCGAGCCGGTCGACGCCGAGCATGATCGTCTTCGGATTGCCCAGCTCGCGGCGGATCTCGGCGGCGCGCTCCCGGATCTTGCGGGTCTTGGACAGTGCGTCGAGCTTCCCGGAGTCGATCGAGATGGGGAACGCGCCGACGCGCACGGTGCGGAATCCGACCTGCACCACGCCGAAGCGCGACCGCACCCCGACGGTGCCCTTGCTGGTGGCCTGCCCGGCTAGGCGTCGGGCGAGGAAGAGGAAGTTCTGTGCCCCACCCGGCAGGTGGAAGCCGATGAGATCGGCGCCGAGCAGGCCTTCGACGATCTCGGTCCGCCACGGCATCTGCATGAACAGCTCGACCGGCGGGAACGGGATGTGCAGGAAGAAGCCGATCTTGACGTCGGGCCGCAGCATGCGCAGCATCTTCGGCACCAGTTGGAGCTGGTAGTCCTGCACCCAGACGACGGCCCCCTCGCCCGCGGCTCGCGAGGCCGCCTCGGCGAAGCGCCGGTTCACCTCGACGTAGGTGTTCCACCATTCGCGGTGGTACTCGGGCTTGACGATGACGTCGTGGTAGAGCGGCCACAGGGTGGCGTTGGAGAAGCCCTCGTAGTATTCGGCGATCTCTTGCGCCGACAGCGGGACCGCGTGGATGTCGATGCCCTCGATGTCGGGGTTGTCATCGGAGTCGGGGATGCCCGACCAGCCGACCCAGGCCCCGGTGTTGGCGCGCAGGATCGGCTCGAGCGCGGTCACGAGTCCGCCGGGGCTCTGCTTCCAGTTGACGGTGCCGTCGGGAAGGACCTCTTTGTCGACGGGCAGGCGGTTCGCGACGACCACGAACTCGGCCCCGTCATGGGTGGACCGGTCGGTGCCGGTCATTCCGCCGGTGTCGGGGTTGGTTTCTCCTGCTCGCGGAGCCACCTGCTCAGGCGTTCTCGCCCGGCGCGATCCCCAGCATGGCGAACAGCATCCGGCACTCGTCGGCGTCGGTGGCGTACGCGGCGACGACTCGGCGCGCCGAGTTGGCGGTCTCGTCGGCCACCGGCTCCAGTTCGTCGTCGGTGATGTCGGTCGCGTCGGTGGTCTTCGCGGGCATGTGAGTCCCCTCGTTGTGCGGCATGGTGTGCGGTTCGGTGCGCGGTGACGAGGCGCAGCCGTGCGGTGTCTCGGTCCGTTGCTGACTGGAGCGGCCGTCCGATGACACGCCCGACTCCGCATTCTACCCGGACATCGGTGGTGCTCACGGCCACCCGTCCGGCGTCAGCGTCGTGGCGGTGGCGGCCGCCACCGGTTCGCCCGGACCCGTCGTGCGGCCGCGTCGGCCTGCCGCGCCTCACGGGCTTCGCGCAGGGCGATCCGGCGGCGGAGACGCCAGTCCGGACGGGGTGGCAGCTGAGGGCGACGCAGCGACCGGGCGACGAACTCGCCCAGCGTGACCCCCGCAGCGAGGGCGCAGCCGATGGCCAGCGCGTTCGCGATCCAGGTGAATCCGTCGAGCGTCTGGTCGCCGAGGATGCCGTAGAGGCCGCGATACACCGCGAGACCGGGCAGCAGCGGGGTGATGCCGGCCACCGCGACGACCAGCGGCGGGGTCAACGCGCGGCGTGCCAGCAGGCCGCCGATCAGTCCGACGAACGCCGCCGCGAGACCGTTGGCGATGACGTCGCCGATGTCGGTGAACGTCGAGGCCGCCGCGACCGCGGTGCCGATGAAACCGCCGAGGAACGCCACGCCGAGGGCGCGCGTCTCGGCGTAGCTGGCCAGCGCGTAGGCGCAGGCGGCGACCGCGCCGGCGATCACCCGGATCGGCAGTTCGACGACCTCGAAGCTGGTGGTCGTGGTGATCGTGGGCAGGAAGATGCCGCCCGCCTCCAGGATTCGGATCGCGACGCCGACACCGGCGATGATGCCGCCGGTCATCAGCAGCAACTCGAAGAACCGGGCGACACCGGTGATCGGTGCGCCGGTGATCGCGTCCTGGACCGAGCCGACGAGGGACAACCCCGAGAGCAACACGACGATGCCGGCCGCGATGACCTGCGACGGCGCGATCTGCACACCGAGTCGTTCGGCCGCGGCGAAGACCAGGGCGGCCGGGACCACCGCGATGAAACCGCCGGTCAGCTGCTGGAAGAAGACCGGTGTCCCAATGCGGTTGAGCCAGCGGTTGACGGTCACCGTCACCACGGTCGTCAGGAAGGCGAGCGCGGCGACGAGGTATTCGCCGCCGAGGAGCACCGCGATGCCCGACGCCATGATCCCCCAGGCGGTCGTGGCCAGCCAGTGCGGATAGGGGTGCGGCGCGGTGATGATCTCGTCGACCATCTGGTGCGCGGTGGACGGGCTGATGAACGAATCGCGGATGCGGCGGACGAGCCGGTCGACCTGCGCGAGCCGGGTGAAGTCCATCGACCGGTAGTAGACCTGCTCCATGGTCGTGATCGGCGGGAGCGTCGCGCCGCGCCGCGCGCTGACGACGATCGTGTTGTAGGTGACATCCACGTCGACGTCCTCGAGGCCGTACACGCCGGCGACGAACTTGATCTGCGTCTGGGTGTCGATGGCCCCGGTGCCCGAGTCGAGCAGCACCGCCCCGATCTTCGTGGCGAGATCGAGGACCTCGGTGATCGCCGCGACGTCGAACGGTTCGATCGGCTTACGTGGCGACACCATGATGCTGCCCGGTTCGATGGTGTCGATCGTCGCCTGCCGGCTGCCGCTGAGCCGACGCAGGACACGGCCGATCTGTTCGCGCACGCAGGCCTCCTCGGGTCGATGGTGGAGTGCTCGCGGGGTAACCGACACCCGGCCGGTTCAACCCTGACAGGAGACTGGATACACCTCGTCCGTCCGGACGACTCCGGCAGGGTCGGCGGAGGAGCCGACGGCGGTGGTGACCGGGGTTGCTCGTCTACGATCGCGGCATGTCCTCGGTGCAGATCAACGGTCCGCGAGACGGCCACACCCGCAGTGCCACGGTGAGTCCCGGAAGTCTCGTCTTCACCGCCGGTGCGGCCCCCATCGACGACGACGGCGCCACCGTCGCACCCGGGAACGTCCGCGAACAGGCCGTGCAGTGCATGAAGAACCTCGAGGCCGCGCTGATCGAGTCCGGCGCGACGCTGCGCGACGTCGCGAAGGTCACCGTCTTCGTCGCCGAACACCTGCAGGCCGATCTGGTGGTCGCGTGGGACGCGGTGACCGAGGCCTTCGGCGACCACAAGCCGGCCGGCAGCCTGCTGGGCGTCTCGGTCCTCGCCTACGACGATCAGCTGGTGGAGATCGAAGCGGTCGCGGCCATTCGGGGCTGATCGGCGGCCGCTGATCCGCCGGGTGCGGATGAAGCGGAAGAGGTCCGGCGGATATACTCGCCCCGCGCGCCTCCTTAGCTCAGTGGTAGAGCACTCGCCTTGTAAGCGAGCGGTCGTCGGTTCAATCCCGACAGGGGGCTCCACGCACGAACGCCGCGCACCTGTTCCGGTGCGCGGCGTCTGTCGTCTCGCGGGTTCGTCTCGCGGTTCGGCTCGCGGGCCCGGGCTACCAGATGACGGCGAGGCCCGCGGCCAGCAGGGACAGGGCGCCGACGGACCAGAACAGGGCGCGCGGTACGGGTTCGCCGGTGCGCTTCTGCCGAGCGCTGCCCATGCCGAGGATTCCGCCGAGGACGAGCAGGATCACCAGCTTGATGCCGATCTTCGGGTAGTTCAGCTCGATACCGGCCGGCCACGGCGCCGCGAGCGCGAGCCCGGTCAGCAGGGACAGCAGCAGTCCGTAGTCCATCACGCGGGTGAACCGGAACTCGCGAGCCACGAGTTGGGTGACCCAGCCGCCGAAGGTCACGGCGAAGCCGATGATGTGCAGGAAGATTACGACGTTGCGTAGTAGCTCCATGCGGTCACCATACCCAGCAGACACGGCCGAGTTCTGGATTACGAGAACGGGTTCACGGTGCACGATGGACGGATGAAGCACGACGAACCGGGCACCTCCGCCAACTCGACGTCCCCGACCGACGGCGTGGCTCCGGACGGGACCCGCCCAACGGCCCAGACCCGGGTCGGCACCTTCCGCGGGGTCGCCGGGGAACGGGCCGACGTGTGGCGGGGCATCCGGTACGCCCGCCCGCCCGTGGGGGAGTTGCGCTGGCGCCGTGCGATTCCCCTCGAGGAGGCCGATGCGCCCGAGGACGTGGTGGATGCCTCGACCTTCGGCGCGGTCTGCCCGCAACAACTCAACCCCGCCGTACGTCTCGGTCCCGATGTGGTCATGGACGAGGACTGCCTGTTCCTCAACGTCTGGACCCCGCCGGGGGCCGCGGAGCACGCCGACGACGCCGTCGGACTCCCGGTCATGGTGTGGCTGCACGGCGGCGCCTACGTCCTGGGGTCGGGGGCCCAGCCGTTCTACGAGGGCTCGAACCTCGCCGCCACCGGCGACGTGGTCGTCGTGACGCTGAACTATCGGCTCGGTGTGCTCGGGTTCGCCGACCTGTCGTCGATCGACCCGCGGTTCGAGTCGAATGCCGGCCTCAGTGATGTGCTCACCGCGTTGGGCTGGGTCCGCGACCACATCGCCGCCTTCGGCGGTGATCCCGACAAGGTGACGGTGTTCGGCGAGTCGGCGGGCGCGGGACTGGTCACCGCGCTGCTCACCATGCCGGCCGCGGCCGGGCTCTTCGGCCGGGCCATCGCGCAGAGTTCGCCCGTGACGTCGATGTACGGCGCCGACCGGGCCGCGCGGGTCGCCGACCAACTGCTCGAGGCCGCCGGCATCGACGCCGGTGGACTCGACACCGGCGAGATCGTCGGGCGTCTCGAACAACTCGACGGCATGACCTGTTCGGCGATCACCACCACCCTGTTCGAGAAGGTCCCCACCGAGGTGCCGGGGACCATCGCGTTCGCACCGGTCATCGACGGCGATCTGCTGCCCGAACATCCCCTCGACGTCTATCGCGCGGGTCGGGCGCATCCGGTGCCGCTGATCATCGGGACCAACCGCGACGAGGCGAATCTCTTCAAGTACATGAAGTCGCCGCTGATGCCGATCACCACCGCCGACATCGAGCGCATGTTCGCCGGGATGGCGAAGGAGTATCCGGACGTCGTCCTGCCCGAACGTGCGCAGGTGCTCTCCGCGTATTCCGGTCTGCGCCCGAAGGTCACCGGACTCGGCGTGGCCCGTGACGTGGCGTTCCGCATGCCCACGCTGTGGCTCGCGGAGGCGCATGCGCGTTCGGCGCCGGTCTACGTGTACCGCTACGACTGGACGACGCGGATGTTCCGGCTGCTCGGTCTGGGGGCCGCCCATGCGACCGAGGTCCCCTACGTGTGGGGGAATCTGGGCAACGGGCCGAAGGACATCACGTTCTTGCTCGGCGGACGTAAGCAGGGAGAAGCGGTGTCGGAGAGGATGATCCGACGGTGGACCGCATTCGCACACGGTCAGGAGCCGGACGCCGGGGCGCTCGGGGATCCCTGGCCGACCTACGACACCGGCCATCGCCCGGTGTTGCGCATCGACGCCGAGGACCGGGTCGTGCAGAACCTCGACGGCGACATCTGGGAGGCGTGGGGCGACGAGGTGCTCGGCTTCCGCTGAGCCGCAGCGGCCTCAGTCCCGACGGCAGTCCGCGCGAGCGTCGATGTGCGGGAGATAGGCGTCGCGCTGGGCGTCGGTGACGGGTGCGGTGCTGGCGCAGATCCAGTCGCGGGCCTCGTCGAGATCGAGCGTGTGCAGGTAGACGTTCCCGGTGGTGTCGCCGCCGGAGATGATGTGCTCGTCGGTGGGGAGTCGGGCGGGTAGTTGCCAGGTGGTGGTCGTGTCGGTGGTCGCGAGCAGTGTCCCGACCGGTTGCGGGTCGGTGAGCCGGCCGTCGTCGTCGAGGGCGAAACTGATCAGCTCGTGCGTCGCGGTACCCACCGTGAGGCGGTTCGGCGCGACGGACACCGTCGAGGCGAACATGTCCTCCTCCCGGTCGATCAGTTCGGGTTCGGCGTCCGTGCCGGCCGGCGGGAGCCGCCACGTGGAGAGGTCGCGGGAGGCGACCACCAGCACATCGCCGTCGAATACGGCCTGGGCGGCCGGCGCCTCGGCGGTGATGACGTCGACCGGGTCCGCGCCCGGCGACGTCAGGTCGTACAGGTAGACGCGTTTGTCGTCGGAGGTGACCGCGAGCCGCGCGCCGTCGGAGCTGAAGGCGACGTTGCGGATGAGGTCGGTGGGTCCGCGCAGTGGTGCGCCCACGCGTCGCGGGGAGCCGGGCACCGAGGTGTCCCACAGGGCCACGGTGGTGTCGGTGTCTCCGGTCGCGAGCAGATGACCCGCCGGCGCGAAGGCGACCGGGAACGAATAGCGGGTGGCGACGTCGAGGGCCGCGGCGCGTCGCGGGGCTGCGGTGTCGGTGATGTCCCACAACTCGACGAGCCCGCCGTTGTTGTTGGCGGTCGCGGCGAGGGTGCCGGGGCCGTTGAGGCTGACCCGCGGATGGTCGTTGACCCGACGCTGGATGGGCGTGCGCGATCGCAGGGTGAGGCCGTCGGACATCGTCCACAGGTTCAGGGTGGTGTCGGCGCCGACCGTCGCCAGGACTCGTTGCGCGTCGTCGGTGTCCACGCCGGTGATGGTCCCGCCCCGGTCGGGTTCGGTTCGGCCGGGCAGGCTCCAGACGTCGATCGTGCCGTCGGAGCGGCCGGAGACGAGTTGGCGGCCGCTGGGGTCGAACCGGGCCGCGAAGGTCCGCACCGAGCCCTGTTCGGAGGTCGTCTGCAGCGCCCACTGCAGGATCGGCGAGGCCGGGTTCGCGGTGTTCCACACGCGGACCAGGCCGTCGGCCCGGGCAGAGGCCAACTGCGCACCCGAACCGTCGAAAGCGATCGACCACGACCCGGCCGTGCTGTTGGGCAGCGACGTGCTCAGCGGGCGGGGTGCGAGCGGGTCGTCCACGTCCCACAGCTGGGTGTTCGGACTGTCGCCGGTGATCGCCAGCGCGCGGCTGTCCGGGCTGAACGCGACGGCATGGGTGATGCTGGGGAAGCCGGTCAGCGGCCCACCCAGCGGCTGCGGCGATTCGCCGGTCGTCCACAGCCGGACGGTCCGGTCGTCGCCGCCGCTGGCCAGGACGCGTCCGTCGGGGCTGAAGGAGAGGGTGCGCGCCGCGGCGGTGTGGCCGCGCAGGACGGCCGTCTCCCGGATCGCTCCGGTCGGTGAGACGGCGTACATCGTGATCGTGCCGTCGTCGGACGATGCGGCCAGGGTCCGGCCGTCGGCGGAGAACCGCACCATGTAGACGGTGCCGTGACCCGGGGACACCGTCGTCGCCAGCCGCGGGTTCGGTGCGTCGGTCAGGTCCCACATCCGGACGGAACCGTCCCCGCTGCTGCTCGCCAGCAGTTGCCGGGTCGGGTGGAAGTCGGTGCTGGTGACGTAGTTGCCGAAGCCGCGCAGGACCGCCACCTCGCGATAGTCCGACGAGCCGGACCGGGCCCAGACGCGCACGGTCCGGTCGCCGCTCGCCGAGGCGAGCTGCGTGCCCGTCCGGTTGAAGGACAGGTCGTAGACCGGGCCGGTGTGGCCGGTCAGCGGGGCCACCAGGGGCGTCGTCGCGGCGCCGCGCAGACGGCTCTGGACGGTTGGGTCGTCGGGATAGACCTCGTGGGCGACGAGCAACAGTCGCGCGGCCAGCGACGGGTTGGAGTACTGCATGCTGTCGATGTGCGACAACAGAGCCGAGCGTTCGGCGGCGTTGCGCTGTTCGCGCAGGTCGTGGGCCTGTCGGAAGCCGATGGCGGCGGTGATGGACGCCGCGATGGCCAGCACGACGATCACCGACACCGCGCCGACGCGCGTGATGCGGCGCCGCTGCTGCATGGCGACCGCCGCGTCGAGGAAGGCGTCGTTCTCGTTGCTCAGCAGATGCAGGTAGTCGCTGCGCAGGGTTCGTCGCCGGCGCTTGGCGTCCTCGAGGCGCGACCCGGTGTAGAGGAACGACCGGCCGCGCCCGTTGGCCAGCCACGCCGCGGTGTCGGCGTCGACCTGCTGGCGCCAGAGGTGGTTGTCGGTGTCGTCGGCGATCCACTCGGCCAGACGTGGCCAGGCGGTGAGCACCACGTCGTGCACGAGCATCACTGAGTCGGTGGACACGGTGAGCAGCCTGGCCTGGGCGAATTCGTCGATGACGGTCGCGACCTCGGGCGGGAACCGGTTCGCGATGGTCGCCGTGGACAGCGGCACGCGCAGCGCGATGCCGGCCGGGCCGACGTGCACCAGGGCGAGGAGGACTGCACGCGCGAGATCCCGATGACGCGGATCGATCGCCGCCCAGGCCGTCTCGGCGGTGTCGGCGACCGCGCGGGCGATACCGCCGGTGGCCCGGTACCCGGACAGCGTCATGCGGTTGCCGGTGCGGCGTGCCCAGGTCGCCTGGAGAACGTGCGCCAGCAGCGGCAGGCGGCCGGCGCGGTCACCGCCGGTCGACGCCTCGTACAGCTCGGTGATCATCACGTCGGCGAGTCCGGTCTCGATGCGGCCGCCGGCGAGTCGGACGGGCGCGGTGATCACCTCGCGCAACTGCGTGCGGGTCATCTCCGAGACGATCACGCAGCGGTGCTGCCACGCATCGGCGAGGAACGGATGCTCGACGCACTGACTGAAGAAGTCGGCTCGCACGCCGACCACGACCACGACGTCGGACGCCAGTTCTTCGACCTCGCGCAGCGTCTCGGTCCGCAGCGGGTCCTCGAGCGAGAAGACGTTCTCGAACTGGTCGATGACGATGACCGCGTCCCCGGTCGTCGAGGCCGGCGCATCGGTGTCGCCCGGCGCGTCCGGGTCGGCGATGACGAGCCCACTCGGGGTGATCTCGCCGAGTCGGGGCGACGACAATCGCGTGTCCCGGGCGAGGCCGGCACGGAGCAGCGACGACTTGCCCGATCCCGAGACCCCGGTGACCACCACCAGTCGCGACGCGGGGGACAGCGGCGGCGGTCCGGAGCGGGCCGACAGGATCGCATCCACAAGGGTGCTGACGACGTCGTCCCGGCCGAAGTACATCTGACTGTCGGCCGCGGTCAGGGTGGCGAGGCCGGGGAACGGCCGGGCATGCTGCGGTGCGGGCGGCTCGGCTGTGGGGGTCTCGTCGGGCGTCCGGCGGTCCCACATCTCCCGCCACTGCGGGATGGTCAGGACGTCGTCGGCCTCGGCGGCGACGGCGCGTGCGGTCAGCCAGACGAGCAGCGGTTCGACGGTCGCGAAGTCGCGGGGGAGATGACGGCCGTTGCGCCAGTCACTGATCCGTTGCGCCGAGACCCGGGCCCGCGTCGCCGCGGCGCGCAGCGTGGGACGTCCCGCTTGCACGAACAGACGCGTGAGTGCCTGACCGAAATCCACTCAGCTGTCCTTGTGCTCGCCCCGACAGATCGACCGCACCATCATGCGATAGCCGAACCCACCGCGCCACCATCGGCGATCCGATGTGGTGACGGCCACACCGCGGACCGCGGATCACCGGACGTGGCAAGCGGATCCGGAACCGGTTCTGTCCGGTCCGGATAGTCCGTTAGCGGCTTGATCTGCGCTTATGTGCCGGTTTCCGGAACGGGGGTGGAGTGGGTCGCGTTCGTGGGGTCTGCTGGTGGGGCGCGACTCGACGGGGGTCGGGAAGCGCACAGGTTGCGTCGGTCGAAGGACACACCGAAAGTGTCGCGAAACACTGCCCGTCGGGGGCTGTGTGTCGTTCGGCCCACACGACCGCGCGGGTGCCGGACACCGGGTCGACGGGGGTCGGCGGTCTCCGGCACCCGCGTCCCCTCCTCGCCTGCCGGGTCACCCGTGCTGTCGGCGTCGATCACTACGATCTGTCCATGCGACCACCCCGGGTGCCCGTGCGATGAGCCGCCTGTTGATCTCCGACTCGCAACGCCGCACTCGCCTCATGCGCCGGCAACACCTCGATGTCTCGTCTCGAGCCGCCGACTCCGTAGAAGCCGCTGCCACGATGGTCGGTCTGCACGCGACCACACCGTCGAGCGTCCACCTCGCCGCATGGGCCCGGGTCGATCCGGAGCTCGCGCTCGAGTCGGTCGACGCCGCCCTCTACGACGACCGGACGCTCGTCAAGCACCTCGCGATGCGTCGCACGTTGTTCGTCTTCCCGCGGGACATCCTGGCCGAGTCCGTCGGAGCCCTCGGGCCGCGGATCTCGGCGTCGGAACGCACCAACATGTTGCGCGACCTCCGGCGCAGTCCCGACTTCGACGACCCGGAGGGCTGGATCGAGACCGCCCGGCAGGCGGTCCTGGCCGAACTCGCCGGTGGTGAGTCGCTGACCTCCACCGAACTCCGCGAGCGTCTGCCCGCACTCGACGGCTACATCAGCCACGGCGTGGGCACCACGTGGGCGGGACGCGCCCCGATGGGGCCGCGCGTGCTCAACATGCTCGACGCCGAGGGGGCGATCGTCCGCGGACCCAACCGGCTGCGCTGGCATCTGTCGCGGCCGGCGTGGACGTCCATGCCACTCTGGCTCGGCGAGGACCTGTCGTCGATGAGCGTCCACGACGGGCACTGCGCGCTGATCGGACGCTGGCTGCGGACCTATGGGCCCGGCACCGAGACGGACCTGGTGTGGTGGCTGGGGTCGACCAAGACCGCGGTCCGCGCGGCGCTGGCCGAACTCGAGACCGTCCAGGTCGACCTGGAGGGTGGCGGAGTCGGCCACGTCCTGCCCGACGATCTACCCGAGGGCACCGGAGCCGACGGCATGAGGGACGAGCCGGTCGAACCGCAGGCCGTGCTCCTGCCGGAACTCGACCCGACCACCATGGGCTACAAGGAGCGCGGCTTCTATCTCGGCGGCCACGCGCCGCAGGTCTTCGACTCCGCGGGCAACGGTGGCCAGACCGCCTGGTGGTATGGTCGCATCGTCGGTGGCTGGTATCGCCGCGCCGACTCGACGATCGACGTCGTCCCGCTCGAACCGTTGTCAAGGGAAGCGCGTCGGGCTCTCGATGCCCGGGCCGAGGAACTCGCGGCATGGCTGGGGGACGAACCGCTGAAGACCGGCTACACCGCGCCGTATGCGAAAGGGTTGTAGGTCGACGCTTTCGCTTGGTTCGACATCTGTCAATATTGATGAATGTCGAACCAGAACCTGCTGGCGACGGTCTCCCGCGGCATGACGACCGACGAGGCGGAGACCGTCGCTCCGGCGTTGAAGGCACTCGCGGACCCGGTCCGGTTGCGGTTGTTGTCCGAGATCGCCGCGCATCCGGGAGGTGAGGCGTGCGTGTGTGACATCTCCGGACCGTTCGACCTCTCGCAGCCGACGATCTCGCACCATCTGAGAGTGCTGCGCGAAGCCGATCTGGTGACGAGCGAGCGACGCGCGACCTGGGTGTACTACCGCGTGAACACTGGTGCGCTACAAGAACTGTCGGGGCTGCTCGGCTGTCTCGCCACGGTTCTGGGGGAAGCACGTTCGTGTGAGGCCGGACGATGAACGTCACGGAAACCGCCGTCGCGGGCAGGCTGTCGATGCTCGACCGGTTCCTGCCGGTGTGGATCGGCGCCGCGATGGTGGTGGGTCTGCTGCTGGGCCGCAGTGTTCCCGGAGTGGGCAACGCGCTGGCGGCCGTCGAGCTCGACGGCATCTCGCTGCCGATCGCACTCGGGTTGCTGATCATGATGTATCCGGTGCTGGCCAAGGTGCGCTATGACCGGCTCGACTCGGTCACCGCCGACCGTCGCCTGCTGCTCGGGTCGCTGGCATTGAACTGGATCATCGGCCCGGCGTTGATGTTCGCGCTGGCCTGGCTCTTGCTGCCGGACCTGCCGGAGTACCGGACCGGACTGATCATCGTCGGGCTGGCGCGGTGCATCGCGATGGTCATCATATGGAACGACCTGGCGTGCGGTGACCGCGAAGCCGCTGCCGTCCTGGTCGCGCTGAACTCGGTATTCCAGGTGATCATGTTCGCCGTGCTGGGCTGGTTCTACCTCTCCGTGTTGCCCGGCTGGCTCGGCCTCGAACAGACGACCATCGACGCCTCGCCGTGGCAGATCGCGAAGTCGGTGCTGATCTTCCTCGGCATCCCGCTGGTGGCCGGATACCTCACCCGTCGTATCGGAGAGCGCGCCAAGGGCCGCGAGTGGTACGAGTCCGCGTTCCTGCCGCGTCTCGGGCCGTGGGCCCTCTACGGTTTGTTGTTCACCATCGTCATCCTGTTCGCATTGCAGGGTGAGCAGATCATGTCGCAGCCCTGGGACGTCGCGCGTATCGCTCTGCCGCTACTGATCTACTTCGCGGTGATGTGGGGCGGTGGGTTCGTGCTCGGCGCCGCGATGGGTCTGGGGTATGCGCGCACCACCACGCTCGCGTTCACCGCCGCCGGCAACAACTTCGAACTCGCCATCGCCGTCGCGATCGCCACCTACGGTGCGACCTCCGGCCAAGCGCTCGCCGGGGTCATCGGACCGCTCATCGAAGTGCCGGTCCTCGTTGCCCTCGTGTACGTGTCCCTGGCACTGCGGAAGCGGTTCTCTGCAACACCCGACTCGACTGGGGAGCCCGCGCGCCATGTCTGACCCCCTCAATGTGCTGTTCGTGTGCGTCAGCAACCGTGGCAAATCCGTGATGGCCGAACGTCTCTCGGTGACGGTCACCGACCGGATCGCGGCGTCGTCCGCCGGAACCAACGCGAAGATCGGCGGGCAGGTCAATGACTTGTCCGCGCAGGTGCTCGCCGAGGTCGGCGCCGACGCCGTCGGACATCAGCCGCGGCAGCTGACGGATGACCTGATGCGAGCCGCGGATCTGGTCGTGGTGGTCGGCACCGCCGAGGTCACCCCGCCCGACGGGGTGAGTGTCGAGGTGTGGAACACCGACGAACCCTCCGATCGAGGCATCGACGGCCTCGAACGGATGCGGTTGATCCGCGACGACATCACCACCCGCATCCGCGACCTCGCCGACCGCTTGGAGCAGTGAGCGTCTCAGAACGGTGGTGGGTCGGTGGCGTTCCACCCACCGACAAGAACGACGACGCTCGGTCAGCAGCAGGCTGTGCGAGCGTCGGCGGGGTCGGTGGCGCTACCGCCGCAGCACACCGAACCCTCGGCGGATTCGTCGACACCGCTCTCGGCCAACAGCTTCGGGCTGGTTCCGAAGGTGTCGGAATCCGCGAGCACGGTATAGATCTCCCACTTTTCGTCGCTCGGACCGGTGACCCACACCTTGTCTTGCGTTGCGAAACAACAGGTGGAGTTGATCTCCTGCTGTGTGAACATGCCTTCGCCGGACAGTCGGGCGATCTCGGCATGCACCGTCTCGCTCGATTCGACCTCCACTCCGAGATGGTTGATCGTGCCGCCCCGGCCCGGGTTCTCCAGGAGCACCAGTTTCAGCGGCGGTTCGACGATCGCGAAGTTCGCGTATCCGGGCTTTCGCTTGGCCGGCGGGGTGTCGAACAGCTTGGAGTAGAACTCGATCGCGGTATCGAGGTCATCGACATTGAGTGCGAGTTGCATGCGGGACATGAGGGGAACCACCTTCACCTGTGAGACATATGTCGAAAACATTGGTTCTTGCAGGATGTCACCTTTTCGACATATGTCAATGACGAAGGTATGGTCGGCTCATGCCCAAGACCTTGCCGGTGGTCGACATCAGCGCTCCCATCTGCTGTCCGCCGGTGTCGTCGGCGCCGCTGGACGACGAGGCCGCTCTCGAGATCGCGTTGCGACTCAAGGCACTTGCCGACCCGGTGCGCATCAAGCTCGTGTCGATCCTCCTCGCCGACAAGGAGGACGGGATCTGCACGTGCGATCTGGCGACGGCCGTCGGACTCGCCGAGGCCACGACGAGCCATCACCTGGGGCAGCTGCGAAAGGCCGGCATGGTGGCGCCCGAGCGTCGCGGCATGAACGTCTACTACCGTGCCCGGCCAGAATCGCTGGAGGCCGTGCGCAACGTTCTCAGCGCGACCGCCGGCTGCTGCTGAACGCGGGGGCCCTACGACTGGTCAGGGGTCACTCACCGACATGCGGCGGGACGGCGGCGGGGTCGGCCATCACGTCGGTGCCGCCGAGTGCCTTGTTCGCGCGGCGTTCCACCAGGAGAGGTACGAAGTCGCGGACCTCGGTCCCGTCGAAGTGCTTGTACGCCTTTTCCACAGCCGCGGCGACGTCGTCCGGTGACCGGTGCGAGTAGAGGCCGATCAGCCGGTGCTGCACTTCGCTGATCTGACGAAGTTCGTCATTCGCATCCATGGACACAATTTAGTTCGAACACGACGAAGCGGTCTCTCCTGACGAATGGGTTCACGCACCGTTCATCTCGCCGCTATCGGCGCTCCACCTCGATCGGGGAGTGAGTCGACTGCCGGCAGGGCGAGACGGGGAGGGTCGGCGGTGAACGATCCGAGAACCTACGATGTCAGCCATGGTTCGTTCCGGCCGTCCCGTCGATCCCGTCGCACAGGCGCAGGCACGCGTGCTGATGGAGGAGCTCGAACGTGTCGCGGATTCCCTCGTGGACAGGCTGCAGAACGGAATCGGGGGCGAGAAGGCCCTCCGCACGGCGCGTCGGGAACTCTACGAAGTCCGCGAGCACGTACGACGCCTCCAGGACAGATACGAACTCTCCGCCTGACCGCGCGCCCCGCGTTTCGATGAATTCGAGGGTCGGACCGGGTCTGACCCGGTGGACTGTACTTACCACCGACATTCACCGAGCGAAAGGCACCGTCATGCGAGAGAGATCGTCATGAGCGCGGCATTCCCACCCGTCGCCGACCGCGACACCTGGGCGGCGGCGCTGGCCGACCTACGTCGCCGCGAGAAGGCGGCCACCCGCGAACTCGACGCGGTGGCGGCACAGCGTCGTCGACTCCCGATGGTCGAGATGGACGATTACGTCCTCAACGGGCCCGACGGGCCGATTCGACTCGTCGACGTCTTCGACGGACGGTCACAGCTGATCGTCTACAACCACATGTGGACCGACGGCGCCCGGTTCCAGTGCCCGGGTTGTACCGGGTTCACCACCCAGTTCTCTCGGCTCGACTACCTCGCCGACTACGACGCGCGGTTCGTCATCATCACGCACGGGCCGATGGACGAGATCCTGGCCTACAAGCAGCGCGTCGGTAACCGCATGGACTGGTACTCGTCGGCGGGTACGACCTTCTCCGCTGACGTCGACGCCGCCCCGGGCGAAGGCTTCGCCCTCAACGTCTTCCTCCGCGACGGTGACACCGTGTATCGCACCTGGCACTCGACCGGTCGTGGTACGGAACAACTCGGATTCACCTTCGGACTCCTCGACGTCCTGCCCTACGGACGGCAGGAGGAGTGGCAGGATTCGCCCGACGGCTGGCCGCAGAGCCCGACCTACTCGCGCTGGCGCGGCTCGGAGGAGATGGCCGCCGCGTACGGTGACCCCGACGCGTGACCCCCGGCCACGCCAGAACCCGCTGGTCAGCGTTCACAGGAATCTCCCAGCGTGCCTACAGTGAGGTTCCAGGGCCGCCTGGGACTCTGGTCGTGTGAGTGAAGCGGCGAAACAGAACAACACGCGCGGCGCGAAGGTCCTCGTGGTCGACGACGAGGAGAACATCCGTCAATTGCTGTCGGTGTCGCTGAAGTTCCAGGGCTACGAGGTCGAGACCGCCGCCGACGGTCCGGCGGCCCTCGACCGATGCCGCATCGCCAAACCCGACGTCCTCGTCCTCGACGTAATGATGCCGGGAATGGACGGGTTCGGGCTGCTGCGCCGGCTGCGTGCCGACGGGGTCGAGGCGCCGGCCCTGTTCCTGTCGGCGCGCGACACGGTGGAGGACAAGATCAACGGCCTCACCATCGGCGGGGACGACTACGTCACCAAACCCTTCAGTCTCGAAGAGGTCGTCGCCCGGTTACAGGTGTTGCTGCGCCGCAGCGGTTTCGACGACCAGAAGCGCGCGTCGTCGAAGATCACCTTCGCCGACATCGAACTCGACGACGAGACCCACGAGGTGTTCAAGGCGGGCGAACTGGTCGCCCTCTCGCCGACGGAGTTCACGCTGTTGCGCTACTTCATGGTCAACGCGGGCACCGTGTTGTCGAAGCCGCGCATCCTCGACCACGTCTGGAACTACGACTTCGGCGGCGAGGTGAACGTCGTCGAATCCTATGTGTCGTACCTGCGGCGCAAGCTCGACACCGGGGACAAGCGACTCATCCACACCCTCCGCGGCGTCGGCTACGTGATGCGTGAGCCCCGTGACTGATGCGACGGTGACGAGTGCCGGCCGCGGCACGCGGAAGCGCGGTGTCCCACTGCGGATCTCGATGGTGGCGCTGACGGTGTTGCTCGTCGCCGTCGGACTCCTCGCCTCCGGTGTCGCGGTGACCTCGTCGATGCGGCAGGACCTCATCTCCCGCGCCGACGAGGGGCTGGAGAACGCGGTACGCACGTGGGCCGAACCCCGTGGTCTCCTCGGCGACGGCCCCGGCCCACCCGGGCCGCGTCGGCCGCCGTCGCCCTACTACGTCGAGTCCGTCGTCTACGGGCCCGGCGGGATGTCGGCCGACAACGTCTACAACCAGTTCGACGACGCACCCGACCTCAGTGGACTGACCGGTGACAACGCCGGACCCGTCACCGTCCCGTCGGTCGACGGGGACGGGCCGCAGTGGCGGGTCATCAAGCACAGCAACAGCTTCGGCAGATCCATCGTGGCCACCCCGATGTCCGACATCGACGACACGGTCAGCAGGCTGATCTGGCTGCAGCTCGCGATCGGCGCGCTGGTCGTCCTGCTCATCGGGGTGCTGAGCTACGTCCTGGTGCGCACGAGCCTGCGCCCGCTCCGCCGGGTCGAGGAGACCGCGCACGAGATCGCGGAGGGCAATCTGACGCGGCGGGTGCCGCCGGCGCCGCCGAACACCGAGGTCGGCAGTCTGTCGGACTCGCTGAACCGGATGCTCGGCCAGATCCAGCATGCGTTCGCCTCGACGGCCGCGTCCGAACAGCAGGCCCGCGCCTCCGAGGAGCGGATGCGCCGTTTCGTCGCCGACGCCAGCCACGAACTACGGACCCCGCTCACGTCCATCAAGGGATTCGCCGAACTCTATTCACAGGGCGGCGTCCCCGACGTGACCGACGCGATGCGGCGCATCGACGACGAGGCCGGCCGGATGAACCTGCTGGTGGAGGATCTGCTGATGCTCGCGCGACTCGACGCGCAGCGGCCGCTGGACTCGGCACCCGTCGACCTCCTCGGCCTGGCCGCCGATGCCGTGCAGAGCGCCCGTGTCGCCGCCCCCGAGCGCGAGATCCGGCTCGACGTCGTCCCGGGCGATCGGCCGCCGGTCGTGCTCGGCGACGGGCCCCGCCTGGTCCAGGTGCTGCGCAACCTCATCGGCAACGCCGTGAACCACACCCCGGCGGACGCCTCGATCACGGTCGGGGTGAGCGTCGACGACGCCGCGAGCCCCGGGGAGGCGGTGCTGACCGTCGCCGACACCGGGCCGGGGCTCTCGCCGGAGGACGCCGAGCGCGTCTTCGAGCGCTTCTACCGCGGGGACTCGTCCCGACATCGCGGCTCCGGCGGCGGTAGCGGCCTCGGCCTCTCGATCGTCGCGGCACTGGTCGCCGCGCACGGCGGCCGCGTCGGCGTGGACACGAGCCCCGGTGTGGGAGCCACGTTCTGGGTGCGCCTACCGCTCGCGGAGGCCGATTAGATCAACCGGCGCAACTTCGCGAACTCGGTGACGTCGTCCCGGAACCGATCGAGTCCGACGAGGGTGTACATGCCGTCGATCTGCCGGTTGGCCCACAGCTGATGGATGCGGCGCAGGTCGGATTGCCGTGATTTCCAGCCGATCCCGTCGATCACCGCGAGTACCAGCTGGGTGGGCAACCGCACCTCGGCCATCTCCTCGATCTCGCGGACCGCGTCGGTGAGTTTGGAACCGGTCGAGTCGAACCCCTTGGCCGCCACCACGATGTCGGCCGACGCCGGATCGCCGACGATGAGGTCGGCGGGCGCGGTCCGGCCGTTGCGCCCCGCGAACCGCGAGCGGGTGACGTAGTCGAGCCCGATGTCGCGGGCGATGTCCTCGATCTCGTCCTCGATGCGCCGGCCCGACGCGCCCGCGCGGGTGGCGGTGGCGCGGGTGCCGGCGCGGGCCACGAGAATGTCGGCGAAGGTGAACGTGCGGGACAGCTGGGTGCGCAGCATGCGGACCAGGTCGAACTCGGTGTCGAGCCAGGTCACCAGCTCGACCGGTTGTGCGCGCGCCAATGCATGCCAGCCGCTGGTGTCGAACCGGTCGCGCAGGGCGTTCTTCAGCTTCTCCTGGGACAGCCCGACGGCGAGCCCCAGTACGGGGACATCGGTGGGGTTGTCGCGCACCCACGCCGCCAGTCCCGCGATGTCGGTGTCGAGCAGTTCACCGAGACGCGCCGTGGCCTGGGTGATCCGCTCGGCCTCCGGCGTCGACGCGGTCGGGTCGACGTGAGACGTCAACCGTCCCAACGATTGCAGGTAGTCGTCGAAGTCGCCCGCGGTGCTCATCGTGGAGAGTCGTCCACTCAGTCCCGGCCGATGAACAGGTACTCGCTCACGTCGCGGCGGGTCGCCGCCGCGTGGGTGCCGAAGCTGTACTTGTGGTCGATCGCGATGACCTCCACCGACGGCTTGACCTTCCCGAGCAGGTCGACGATGCGGTCCTTGCCCGGCAACGCATTCGACGAGTACGACAGCACGATGGCGCCGGCGTCCTCGAAATGCTCGAAGGTACGCAGCAGCGCGTCCTCGATCGTCCGCTTGTAGGCAAACGGGGTGAAACGCTTCGGCAACTTCTTGGTCTTGGTGTTCTCCATGATGCTCATCCCGCGCCAGTAGGCCGACAGGCCTTCGAGGAAGTGGTAGCGCTTGATGTAGTCGTTGTCGTCGGTCGGCGGGGCGTACGGAGGATCGAGGTACACGAGGTCCGGTGCTGCCCAGGGTAATTCGAGGTCGAAGATGTCGCCCTGCACGCTCCGGCTGTTGCGTCCGTTGCTGAACACGGTGGCGTTGTAGTCCGCGGCCGCCCGCAGACGGAAGTGGTCGCGCAGCGGCATCGTCAGGTCGCGACGACCGTCGGCGTAACGCGTCGAGTCGGTGAAGGTGAACACGCCACGGGGCTGTTTGCGGGCGGCCGACAGAACGAGGGCGGCGATCGCGAGATCGCGTCGGTATCCGCGCAGTGCGTCGATGTGCGACCACGCGGAGTCCAGGAACGCACGGTCCTCGGAGGTGAAGTACAACCCGTCGAACGTCCGCGAGATGTAGTCGCGGTCGTCGGCGGGCGGACCGCAGATCGCCTCGATCAGTTCGGGTTCGAGCCGGACACTCGAATTGGCCATCGACGCGCGGGTGATGATGTGCGGGAAGTTGAGGAAATCGTTGCTGACGACCTCGAAGCCCTGCGCCTTCATCAGGTAGGACACCACTCCGGAACCGGAGAAGGCGTCGACCGCGGTCGACCCGCCGATCTCCGCGAAGGTGCGTTCGAGGTGGGGGAGCAGGCGGTACTTCGACCCCATGTACCGAAGACGCGGAAATCGTTGGGCGCGGGCCAGGACGTCGCTGGATCCGACGACGGGTCGGGAGGTGCGTCCCCGGGATGATTCTGGCCCACTCACATCGAAGAGGATGTCATGGACCCCTGACATCCCGGGACAACACTCGCCGTTGCCCGCGGTGTCACCGCGTCGACGCCACTCGGACCACTCAGCGGGACACCACCAACGCGCGACGTATCGAGGCCTGTTCGAAGTGTCGTCCATTCGTTGTACGGCTTCTCGATAGAAACAGACGTACGGCGAGGCCCCTGGCCCCAGCGCTAGGACTGAGTGAACCAAGAAACGCCACGAGTCACTAGAGTGACTAGGTGCCAGCAGTCAGCCGGACACCGGGCCACGTCTTCGTCCTTCACGGACTGATCGAGAACTTCAGCTACGACGCTGTGGTCGTGCCAACCGATGATGATTTCGTTGTCGAGAACGTGTGGAAACGGTCGGTGACCGGTGATCTGTCGACGGCCAAGCCCGGCGACTGGCCCCGGCGACATTTCGCACGCAGCCGCAACGGTGATGCCGTGTGGTTCGTCAGTGTTTCAGGCGTTCGGCGGATAGGGCCGTCGGCGTTGGTCGGGCGGGTTCGTGAAGTCCTGCGGGAGATAGCAGGCGCAACTGCGAGGCACCGCGGGGAACCTCTGCCTCGTATTGCGATTCCGGTGATCGGGATCGGTCGCGGCGGGTTGGGTAGTCAACGAGGAGCCCTCCTCGGCGAGTTGCTCCGGACGCTCCACGAGTTCGCCTCGGAGGGGCACGCCGATATCTTGCTCGTCACTCCGGATGCGGCGGTCTTTGCCGCCGCGCAGCACGTCCGACGCGCGGGCCTCGGTGGTAACTCTCTGCCCTGGCGTTTGAGTCCCGGCGAGATGGAGAAGGCTCGACGACTCGGGAAGATGGCCGCCGACGGTCACTTGGCTTTGTTCCTCGGTGCCGGAGTCAGCATTGCCGCCGGTCTGCCGAGTTGGAACGGTCTGTTGGAGCGGTTGGGCGCCGAGGCGGGCGAGCGACCCGAAGACTTCGGCCGACTCGGCAGTCTCGATCAGGCCCAGTATCTGGCCGCGAAGTTGGGTGTCGATGAACTCAACGAGCGGGTGAAAGCAGTGATCGGCACTCCGAAGAAGGTCGCCCTCGCACATTCACTGATGGCAGGGCTGAAACTGCGGGAAGCGGTGACGACCAACTACGACGATCTGTTCGAGCGTGCGATCGAGGCCGCTGGAAGCCGCCGCCCGTCGATCCTGCCCTGGGACTCGGTGTCAGAAGAGCGCGGGTGGCTCCTGAAACTCCACGGAGACGCGGCTCGGCCGGGAAGCATCGTGCTGACGCGGCGCGATTTCGTCCTGTTCGACGCCAAGTCGCGGCCGGCGGGATCGCTGCTGCAGGCTCTCCTCCTGACGAAGCACGTCCTCATCGTCGGGACGTCGCTCGCCGATGACAACGTGATCAGGCTTGCCATGGAGGTCGACGAGTATCTCCGCAAAAGTGGCGACCACCCAGTTCGCGGGACCTTCCTCGACGTCTCAGGAGTGGCCGCACGGAAGGAGCTCTGGACTAACCAGTTCGACTGGCTGCTCTGCGAGGGATCCACGACCGCCGCCCGAATCCGCCAGATGGAGATACTCCTCGACGCGGTGGCAGCCTTCGCTGCAGATGACGCCTCATGGCTACTCGACGAACGATTCGCCGGACTGCTGTCGGTCGACGACCAAGCCATCGCCGATCAGGCCGGCAGGCTTCTCGAACTAGCGCGAAACCAAGGGTCGCCGCTGGTCGAGCCGCTTGTCGCGGCGCTATCGTCTCTCGGCAGACCGGTAGAAAGAAACCGCTAGAACCGACGTCGCGAAGCAGGCTGTACGCGAAATCGTCCCCTCGCCGTGAGATTGGAGCGCGCGGCACGCCACTAGGCGGTCACAGTCCTGCCCGGAGATCCAACCTGGGTTTTATCTTGTTCCGCCCCTGTCTCCCATTTCGAGACAGGATGCCGGACCTTCGGCGGCCGACTGAGTCAGTCTTGTTTGACCGAACAGCGCGAGTGTCTCGCGCCTTGGCGCCGTCCGTCGATCGAGCGGTGTACCCGAGCGAGGCTTTCTCGATGGGTTCCTGAGGAACTCAGTGAGGCGCGGCTATAGGTCCCACACCTGGTCGGGATCGTCGAGCGCGGCTCGAATCTGGCTCAAGTCGCCGAGGTCGGCGAGGGGAGAGGTCTTCGCGATGTCAACCACGCCACGGACGACGTCAGTGATGGTCTGTGAGTCGCCCTTCTCCAATGCCGCGTCGAGGCGCTCGAAAAGTGCCTCGAAGTTCGCGCGACGCTCGTCGAAGGTCGCTTCGAAGTACTGCCGCAGAACCCCCTCCGCAGCTTTGATGCGCGCAATCTCCGTCGTCTCATAGGCGGCAATTTTCGCTTGCTTCGTGTTTTCGGTCGCGAAGACGGTGATGCACTCTTGGGCGGCGTCGACTAACTGGTTCAGGGCGGCGAAACCGTCTATGCCGGCAACGATACTTCGCCTTCCCGAACCAAGGACTTCACCGGTCAGAGGAGTACTCTTGTCGCTCATTGATTCGATCCTTTCGCAACGAGGCCCTCGGAAGTCTCGGCCGCCGCTGGTTCGACTTCCTCACCGCCAGCGGTGTCCTCGTTGTTGACCCGGCCCGTTGCACCGGCTGTAGTCATGTTTCGGTACTTCAGAGCGAGAGCATGCCCCGCCTGCGTGGGGTCGCCATTCTCGTCAATCACCGGAGTGGTTGCGATATCGAGAACGCCCTTGACCAGCACCATCGCGCGCTGGAATTGGGGTGTGTGGCGTGCTGGATCGAAGGGTTCTGCTTCGAGGACGTCGAGCGCAGCGGTGGCTCGCGCCGACATCGTGAACAGAGCACGATCCAGTTCGTCGGTGCGTGTACTGACTAAGCGTGTCTGGGCGTCGGCCGTGTCCAGTTCGGCGATCTCGATCTCGATCTTCGCCTTGAACTCCATCGCCTGCGTCGCGGCCTTCTTGCCTTGACCCTTGACGACGAACCCAGCTACCAACAGCCCGGGGCCGATGGTGACGAAGTTCAGCGCAAGTGCGCCCATGGCCATCCCGCCACCACCCGCAGCGACAGCTCCGCCTCCCAGCCAGGCCAAAGTGGCGCTTTCCGCGGCGGCGCCCGAGAGCCCGGAGATCGCGGCGCCGGTGCTCGCCGCACCGAAGGTGGATACCGCACTCGTGGTCGCGGCGCTGGCCCCCGCGCCGGCACCGATCGAACCCACAATCCCGGAAACCCACTGCGCCGCCGAGAGGTCGACTGATCCCGATGCGGTGAGCAGATTCACGGTGGCGTCGATGCCGTCGACCAGCAGCTTCTCGCTGTCGCGCACCTTCTGCTCATTGCGCACGAGGAAGTCGTGCATCCGAAGAACGACGGTTTGCATCGCCGCCTCTTGCTGCCGTCCGTAGCGAACGATTCGGTCATTGATCTTTTCGACGAGGGCCTCGCTCTCCGCACGACGTGCTTCGTATTTCTCGCGCGCCGCAGAGAGCTCAGAGCTTGCCTTCTTGATGTCGTACGCACCTTTGCCGCCAAGCGCGAGACCGCCGCCGCCGGCGGCAGCGCCGATTGCGATTGCGACAACCGGAATGAGGGGGAGAACCATGGGCGCCCTTTCTGAGTAGGCAAGAGTCTGACATGGCTCTCCGACACTTCACTAGGGCAAGCGAGTTGAGCCGACGCCGCTGGGTGAAACCGCAGGCGTGTCACGGGGGACTGACATCCACCCGACCACGTATCGAGCGGACGTTGCTGCGTGTTACCAGGTTGACAAAGTCGGGACCAAAGTCCCGCCTGGCTGATCGTCGGCTGTGCTTCGGACCGTCCTCAGTCCCACATGATGATCGGTCCGTCCAACGCTTCGTGCATCGTGGGTTGCCGGCACCAGGGACAAGTTGTTCGGTCCCACTGGCCGCAGAGCTCTTTACACTCGGCGCACGGGTACGTGACGTCGGACGATCTCGGAGTCTGGCCTGGCTTCAGGCCCGTCTCCGCGCTGACAACGCCGTGTTCGTTGCAGATGACGGGTGTGACGACAACCCCGAGGAAGCCGAAGTCAAAGTCTCCGGTCACGAAGTCGGCGCGGTATTCGCACAGGTCGCAAACGTATGTAGATGCGGCGCCCATGTCGTCAACGTACCGATCTCAAAGCCGAGTGAGGCACGAAATAGCGAATAGCTAGCTCCATCGTAAAACTACTTCGATGGGCTGATCCGAATCTCTTACGTACCGTGGGATTGGCCGATAGCGTGACCAACGCCCGACCTGCGACTTGTACGCCTGTGCCGCTCGCGGACCTGGGCACCATGCCGATCGTCGACGGGAGATGTTCTGTGTCGAGTCTCGCCTGGTTAGACACCTCGCAAGAGGACGAGCGTCGCATGCGCGAGCTCGTGAAGATGTTCAGCGACACCAGCACGCTGGATGACCTGGGCATCGGACAGGTGCGCGACGGACTCGCCGACCTCATGTTCCCCGGCACCTCGACAATCCACGCACGACCCCGCTACTTCCTGATCATCCCGTGGATCTTTCAGCGCGCAGCCGCTAAACACAGCGGCACATTGGTCACCTCGAAGGCAAACGACGAGGAACGCCGCCTGATCGAGGTCTTGCGATCACCAACTCCGGTGCGCGGAATGATCGGCGCGCGAGCCGGCAAGGCCGTGCGGAACCTGCCATCGAGCATCTACTGGTCCGCGCTCCATCGCTACCGGATTCTGGTCGATCCGAAGGCTCTCACCTGGAACGTCGGAGTGCCGCCGCCTGACAGTTTCCCGGCAGAACTCGACGACGGCCTCGACCTCAAATACGACGAAGCCGAATGGCTGCGCGAGCGAATCATTGTCGCCGCGCCCGGGACCTACCTCGCACACCTTCTCTCCGACGGGCTCGACACAGATCCGGCAGATGCACAGATCCCGTGGGCCCATCCGGCGCTCGCTACCGCCTCCACTGATCTCAGGGCAGTCGTCGAACATGCACGGTTGTTCTCGCTAGCGATCAACGGCGCCGCTCTCACCTACAACCTGCTGCTCGCGGAAAAACACGACACGCTCAGTAGCGCCGACGACGGTCTCGCCGACCATTATGAGGAGCTTCTCTCGGAATGGGCCGACGACATCGTCGGTAACCGAACTGAAGTGGCCAACTGGGACACAGACGCGTTCTGGTCCACGGTCGGGCGAGGCCGAACCGGTCCTGTCGCGCCAGCGACCCGCATCTTCGTCGACGACTGGATTGCGCGGGTACGTAACGCAGATCCGCACACAATGTCGAACGATCCAGGTGTTCGACGGATGATCAGTGAGCGTGAACGCAAGAACAAGGGCGAGAACTCGCGGCTCGGCAGCGACCGCCAGATCAAGAACTGGGGTGGATCGTCGGGCTCGGCGCGCCTGAACTTCCGGTGGCCGGTGGTGCAGACGCTGCTCGACGACGTTCGGGAGGGGCTTGCCAGTGCTCCCTCCTGACAGTCGCACCACACTCCTCGCTCAGCTCGTGCCGCCGCCGGGCAGCACGCTGGAACACCTCGTAGCCACAACGTTCACCCTCGACCTGGAGAGCGCACTGCTGCCGAGTCTCGCGCTCGCCGGCAGCGCGAACGTCGAAGCAGCGGATCGTGTCGAGACGGTCGCGGCGATCCGGGCGAGTGCCAATCGAATCGACATCTTCCACCAGGCCGGACAAGTCGCGGTACCGCGGGACCGCTCACCACTCTTCTCGCTGCTGGAGAAGTCGGTTCACGGCATCGCGCATCCGCGCGGTCTGTTTCATCCGAAACTGTGGCTTGGACTCTACAACACGGAGTCCGGCGAACAGTTCGTTCGGCTGATCGTGATGAGTCGCAACCTGACGAAAGATCGATCGTGGGATGTCGCGCTGACGCTGGACGGGTGGATCACGACGGCCCTCAGCGCATCGAACCGTCCACTCGTCGATCTTCTTCGTTACCTGCCAGCGGCGGCGGTGAGCAGTCCCGACCAACCCCGGGTAGAGCGGATCAATACCCTCACCGAGGCCATCCGTTATGCCGAATGGGAGCTTCCACCAGGGGTGAGCGATCTCAACTTCCATATCTACGGGCTTGTCGGGAAACCTCAGCCCAAACCTGACTTCTCGGGTTACCGTCATCTGCTCGTCTCGCCGTTTCTGCAAGACGAAGGGCTCGAACACCTTTCCAGCGAAGCGCGCGGCCCGCTGACCGTGGTGTCGCGTCAAGAGTCGCTGAACTCCCTTACCGAGGAGTGGGCCGAGTGGGTGTCGGACGCCTACGTTCTTAGCCCCACAGCCGGCATACCCGCTGACACGGAGGAGAATCCGGCCAGCTCCACACTGTTCACCGGCCTGCACGCAAAGCTGTATGTGATCGAGCGAGCTCGTATGGCTCATCTCTTCATCGGTTCGGCGAATGCAACGAGCGCAGCCTTCAACGTAAATGTGGAGATACTTGTCGAACTCACCGGACAGGTAAAGACGTACGGCGCAGGAGCATTGCTCGACAGCAACGGCGGATTCGGATCAATTCTCGAGGCAGCTGAGATCGTGCCGGACACGAGCACCGAGGACGATCCGCGGTTGGCTCTCGACTCGGTTGTGCGGAGTCTGGCGGCGGTGCCGCTCACCGCTCAGATGACGCTCACCGACGAAGACACGGCGTCGCTTTGTGTGACCAGCAATGATGCTCTGAGCTACCCGGGTTCTGAAGTGGTGGTGAGAGTTTCACTCCTGACCGACCCGTCAACCGCGAGCGAGCTCGCAATGGGGTCGAAGGTCGACGTCGAGTTTGTCGATCTGTGTCTGAACGACGTCACCGCCTTCATGGTGCTCAGCGCCGAAGATTCCTCGGGCAGGATCAGTGCGACCGTGGTCAAAGCGGATCTACTGGGAGACGTACCGCGTCGGCTCAACGAGATCGTCACCAACGAGATCACGAATCCCGATCAGTTCCGTCGACTCCTAGCGCTGCTGCTGGCGTTCGGAACTCCCTTTGACGAGAAGCCCAGCCCCAAGAACGGCTCTGGTTCGGCAGGCGGGTGGAATCACGTCGACCAGGGAATGTTCGAGCAGATGCTCAAGGCATCGGTCGCCGAGCCAGAAGTCCTCGGGCATCTGTCCGGCGTCGTTGCGTCGATCATCGACAGAGGCGACCCACATCAAGTTCTTCCAGAAGGATTCGAGCATTTGTGGAAAGCCATAGTCGAAGCTACTGAGCTCGAGGGTGTGGTTTCCGGTGAGTGAGGGCAGATTCAGCGCTGAGCCGTACCTCGCGGAACTACGCGATTTTCAACGGTTCACGGTCGATCAAGTTGTCGATGTGCTGTATCGCAAGAAGACTGGCACCCGCTACCTCGTCGCTGATGAAACAGGACTCGGCAAGAGCATCGTGGCTCGAGGCGTCATTGCGGCCGCCATCGAAGACCTTCAAGACGATCCGACAGTCGATCGGATCGATATCGTCTACATATGCTCCAACGCCGACGTCGCCCGTCAGAACGTGAAGCGACTCGACATCCTGGGCACCAAGATCGACTTGTCCAACCGGCTAACCCTGTTGGCCGCTGCTACGCAGCAGCTCAAGACCCCCGTCTCGCCGGTCGGGAAGCCGGTGAATCTGGTGTCGCTCACCCCGCAGAAGGCCTTCCCGGCCAAGGGGTGGCGCACCGGGACCGCCGATGAACGCGCACTCCTCTACCTGATCCTGCGTGACCACCTGCAGCTGGAACGATCCAGAGCTACCGCAGGATTTAGGATTCTGCGTGGTTCGATGAATTGGCGACGCTTCGCCGAGCACGTGGCGTGGTACGAGCGGAAGCTTCCGCTGAATGTCGATGGAAATCCCGAACTCGACGCCGACGTCGTGGCTCAGTTTTTGTTGCTCATCGAGCAACCTTCCGAGAACAGCGAGTCACTACTCGACGCGTTCACAGATCTTATTGACCGGACGGTGGGGCGTGACGACCCTCCGGGCGGATATGCGGAGGCCGCGGATGTGGTCATGGCGCTGCGACGCACACTTGCACGTGCGGGCGTCGACGCACTGGAGCCCGATCTGGTGATCCTTGACGAGTTTCAGCGGTTCACAGACCTTCTGGCCGACGACCTCCCAGTCAGCGAGCTTGCGCAGGAGATGTTCAATTATCCGGCTGCTCGGGTGCTGCTCCTTTCGGCGACGCCGTACAAGCCGTTCGACATCGAGGACACAGCCGATCCGGAGTCTACGACGACCAGTGCATCGGGGTCGCACCGCGACCAATTCATGGGGACGCTGGACTTCCTGACGAAGGGCCGTACAGAGCCCGGTGAAGGCACGCGCGGTATCGCCAAGCTCCTTAGCGAGTTTCGCGAGACGATCACCCGCGGCCACGATCCCACCGAACTTCGCGATCGACTACGTTCCGAGCTTCTGACGGTGATGTGCCGAACAGAACGCCCATCCGCCGTGAAGACGAACATGGTGAAAGAGCGGCGGATGCACGCCTCGGCTGTGACTGGTGACGACGTTAAGCAGTTCATAGGACTGAGCGAACTCGCCCATCTTGTCGGCACTCATCTGCCGATGGATGTGTGGAAGTCCGTACCCGCGCTCGTGCATTTTATGGATGCCTATCAACTCGGCCGGTTCGTTCACCGCGATTCCGAAGACGCCGACGTCCGAAGTCTGCTTTCCGAGCTGCAGCGCCTCGATCCGCGAGCTGTGGATCGATACGACGAATTGCCACAGCAGAACTCACGACTGCAGACACTGATTGAACAGACCACGGGAGTGAACTGGCAGCAGATGCTGTGGATGCCGCCGTCGCAGCCCTACATCACCCCGCAAGGCCCCTACGCGAGCTTTCAGGCTCAAACGATGACGAAGAAGTTGGTGTTCTCGCAGTGGTCGGCAACACCGACCTCCGTTGCGTCTTTGCTGAGCCACGATGCGAGCCGCCGGATAGCGACAACAGACACTGCTGCGCCACGCAAAGTTCGGGCCAGTAAAGAGAATGTGTCGCAGCGTTTGCAGTTTCGACGTCGCGGAGGCGACCTCTCTGCGATGACGTCCTTCCTGATCTTCTTCCCGCTCCCTGCTTTAGCCGACGATGCCGATCCGCTGGCATACGCTGCTGCTGCTGGTGGTTCGGTGGGGCGTGAGCAGTCGGAGTCACAACTGGCTGCGAGGCTGCGTGAGCGACTCCCTCTGCGCGCGCAAGTGTCAGGCAATGCCGAAGCTGCTGCCGCACTATGGAGGTGGCCGCTGGCGATGGCGGACGAGATCCTCGACGACGTTCTCTCCGCGGATACAGAACTGACGCCGGCTGCAGCTATGGCCGGCCAGGTACGCGACCTCGATGACCCGGACGCCCCCGACCACGCCGAGCAGACGACGGCGCTGACCGAGTACGTCGTCGAAGCCGCAGCAGTGCATCGCGGCGGCGGAGACGTTGCGTTCTCGGTGATGCCGGAGAATCTGCTGGAACGGACAGCCCAACTCGCGCTGCACTCGCCGGCCAATTGTGCGTGGCGAGCACTGGGACGACTCTCAGGCGACACCTCGCAGGTGACGCTCGCCGGTCGCTGGCGTGCCGCCGCCGTCCTCGCGTCGGGGCTGCGGACGCTGTTCAACCGCTGGGAGTCGTCGCTGATCCTCGACGAGCTGTATCAGGATGAGTCGCCGTACTGGCAGAAGGTGTTGCGCTACTGCGCCGACGGCAACTTGCAAGCCGTGCTCGACGAGTACCTGTTTCACCTTGCCGCAGTAGAGGGGGAGGGTGGAATGACCAACGAGTCGTTGGTGACCTTCGCCCTGCACGCGACCCAGCCGTTGAAACTCAGCACCGCGATCTACAAGGGGCGAGACCCGCTCGGTGGCGAAGACATCGACTTCCGTTGCCGATTCGCCATGCGCTTCGGTGACAGCAAGCAGGATGACCAATCCGTTCGTTCGACGGACATCCGAGAAGCTTTCAATTCACCGTTCTGGCCGTTCGTGCTCGTGTCGACGAGCGTCGGCCAAGAAGGTATCGACTTTCACCCGTGGTGCCACAACCTTGTGCACTGGAATGTTCCGAGTAGTCCGGTCGACTTCGAGCAACGCGACGGACGCGTCAATCGCTTTCGCGGACATGCAGTTCGACGGAACATCGCCCACAAGCACGGTGCGGAGATGCTCCGATCACCAAACCCGTGGCGCGAGGCCTACCGCTTGGCCGGCGCCGACACGCCGCATCCGGACGTCCCCGGACTTGCCCCAGACTGGGTCTACCCCGGACCGCACAAGGTATACCGCGACGTCCTTCCGTACCAGCTGAGTACCGACGAGGCACGGATCGAGCGTGTCAAGAAACGCGTCGCCTACTACCGGTTGGCGTTCGGACAAGCACGGCAGGAAGACCTGATCTCGGTCGTCGCGGGGGCTGGGGTTTCGCCGGATGACGCAGCAGGCTGGCGGATCGATTTGCGGCCTGGCAGATCAAATGGGAGCGGATAGAAGTGGACATGCAGGCTGAAGAGTTGCACCCGATGCCGGCTTTACGAGTCCGAGGGATGAACTCGCCGAGTTCATCGCGACGCAAGAGGGCAGAATCGGGGACGTCTACAACCTCACGCGGGAAGGGCTGGACGCTAGGGGAATAGCGGATCGGCTAAATGTCGACAGTCAGGCTTCGTTTACCACTACCAGGCTCATATTGAGGCGGCTCTGGATGAGGAAGGTTCCCAGCGCACCGGCAACTCTGAGAGCATCCGCCTCGGCGTTGAATGGACTGCTCAAGCGGAGTAGGGGCGATCTTTCTCCTTCTGCCCTCCAACTCTTGAACACGAATCGCGCGAGGTTCTGCATGCGCGTGATCGACTTGATCCAGGGCTCGAGGCCCAGGCCGACGCTGAGGTCGTAGTCGAAGTGCAGACGGCGCCTGGCCTTGCGCGGAGTTACGGGTATCTATGCCTTCTCCTATGGATGGTATTTGGAGAGTCCGGTCGACCCCGAGGGTGAGAACACATTAATCAAAGTCGGGCGAGCTCAAGACGTGGTCGGACGAATCGAGCAGCGCCGCAGCGGAGCGCGTGCACATATCCCAGAGCCACTGATCACAATTCGCGTCTATGCAACGGACGGCCGCGACGCTACTGCCGTGGAACACACGTTGCAGGGCTTGCTACAAACCGCCGTCACTCGAATCCTCGACGCGAGCCTGGCAGGTCCCCGATAGCCGGTCCAGGCAGTTCTAGAGCCAGTTTCTTCTAGCTGTCGGTCAGTCGATCTCGCAGCCCACAGGGTGGTGCTGGTGGGTGCATCGGGCAGCGTACTCGGCCGGGGTCTGGTAGCCCAGCGCCGAGTGGCGGTGCCGGTGGTTGTGGTCGTCTTTGAAATCGTCGATCACCACGCGAGCTTCGAGCAGGGTGGGCCAGCAGTTGCGGTTCAGGCACTCGTCGCGAAGCCGGTTGTTGAACGATTCGATGAACCCGTTGTTCCACGGCGTGCCGGGCGGAATATAGGAGATGCCTACCGACCCTGCACAGAACGCCTGGAGCGCCTCTGAGATGAACTCAGGGCCGTTGTCCATGCGTAGCACCATGGGTGGGCCACCCCAGATCGCGAAGGTCTTCTCCAATTCCTCGACCAACCGGTCGGCGGTGATCGAGCGATCCACGATGTTGAGCAACGACATCCGGGTGTGTTCATCGACCATTGATGCGATCTTGACCTTCTTGCCATCCACGGTCGAGTCAAACTGAAAGTCCAATGCCCACACCACCTTCGGCGCATCCGCCGCCACGATCGGCACTGACGATTGCCCGGCTCGTTTGCGCCGCGGCGCCCGGCGCACCTGCAGGCCCTCCTCCGTCCACAGCCGATGCACCTTCTTCTTGTTCACCTCGATACCGTCGTCGAACCGCAGGTGCGCCCACGCCCGCCGGAACCCGTGTCGCGGGTGCTTGCGGGCGTAGGTGCGTAGCTGTGCACGCATACCAGCGTCCGGGTCGGCCGGTGTCTGAGCCAACGGCAGACGCCGGTAGGTAGACCGTGAAAGCCCAACAACCCTGCACACCATACGTTCTGACATGTTCTTCACGTCTTTGAGCATGTCGATCGCGGCGCGTTTGGCGGTCGGGCTCAGAATTTTCCCTTGGCGATCTCCCGCAGCGCGTCTTTCTCCAACTCGGCGTCGGCGAGCAGCCGCTTGAGCCGGCCGTTCTGCTCGCGTAGCTCCTTGAGTTCCTTGGCGGCATCAGCGTCCATACCGCCGTACTGGCGGCGCCAGTTGTACAAGGTGGCCGCCGACACCTCGAGGTCGGCGGCGATCTCCTCGCCGTTCTTGCCCTCGGCCGCCAGTTCATCGGCTCGGCGCAACTTGCGCACGATGTCCTCAGCCGAGTGGCGCTTCCGTCCCGCCATGATCCCTATCGTCCCTTCTCCGCCCTCAACAGGGCAATCAGGACTCTAGAACCACCCGGACCGGTTCACGGGGGACACGCCATCTCGGCCCGTTCCCACCATGCTCGCCCACTCCGATCTGTTCGAGGTGCTGCCCGCGTCGTATTACGACGCCGCCTACCTCGACCGGCTGCACTGCTATCTCCCCGGCTGGGAAGTCGAGATCATCCGGCGTGAACTGTTCACCGACGGCTACGGATTCGTCGTCGACTACCTCGCCGAGGCGCTGCGCCACCTGCGCACCCAGGACTTCTCCGATGCCTACGCTCCCGACTTCGTGCTGTCCGAGGAGATCTCGACCCGCGACCGTGACGGCGTGCGAAAGACGTTCTCCGGCCTCATGAAACTGATCCACCCGCACCGCGGCGCTACCGGGGACGAAGTCGAGGAACTGCTGCGGTTCGCGATGGAAGGCCGTAAGCGCGTCAAGGACCAGATCCTGCGTATCGACCGAACCATGGACCCAGTCCGCTTCGGGTACAAGGACTCCTCCGGGAGCTGGCACTCGGTGACCACCCAGGAGGAACTGGACTTCCCGCACCTGTACCACCGCACCACCGAGGAAAGCGGCGAAGCGGAGAGTGACGGGGCACCTACGCCCAGCACGACGACGTTCTCTCCTGCGCCGCCGGGCCCGGTTGCGCCGCTCCGGACCGGCGCACTCGACATCCCCGAGAATGCAATGGGGTACTCCTTCGAAGGACTGCTGATTCCGCACCTACGGGGTGCGAAGAAGATCGAAATCGTCGACCCGTACATTCGTGCGCCACATCAGCTCCGAAACCTCTACGAGCTCCTCGTCGAGATCATCGCGGCCAAGCCGGCAGAAGAGACCGTCGCGGTGCACGTCCGTACTGCTCAGGAGACCGAACGGGACGACTGGAAGAAGGCGCAGCTCATCGGCCTGTCCGACATCATGGACGCCGTCGAGGAAGGCGGAATCGAGTTCACCTGCGATTTCGAGAACGGACTGCACGATCGGCAGATAACGACAGATAACGGATGGCGCATTCAACTTGGCCGTGGGCTCGATATATTCCAGCCATTTGTAAAAAGAAACAACTTCGATTTGCGGATGAAGCGTCAGGATCAGCGACGTACGCGTTCGTTCACAGTTACCTACCTAAAGACTTAGCGGGCCGCCGCACGTAGCCGTAGGCCATATCCAGCAGGGTTGCCACTAGCAGGTGAGTCAAGCCAGTCGCTCGCACGCATTTGGTCCATCACCGAGCCTCCTACTTGAAGTCCTCTCCGGGGTCAGTCGCGGCTCTATGCGAAGACTGCTCAACTTCCATGGCTGCCGCGGCAAGGTCGCGCGGGCTGAGCTCGTTGGCGAGCATGAAGCCCATGAGCTTCTCGATTATCGCCAGCGATGCCTCTAGTCGCTGGACGGAAGCGGACTTGAAGTCACTGAACGCCGTGAGCCGGTTGAGCTCAGCGCCGATCTCAGCCTCTGCGGCGGTGAGTCGGTACCAAAGAGTCTCGTCGAACGGCTCCCCGATCGAGTTGAGCGCGTGAGCTACTGCCACGTGAATGGCGACACTCGTCGGGTCGGTCATCAGTGGTTGAGCTCCACCGCGCGCGGTGGCCGCCAGAGTTGTTACCATCGCCCCGGTCGATGCAAGACCCCCCAGCATGGCCAGACCACCGACCATTCCGCCCGGTCCGAACGCAGCTAGTCCACCGACAATCGCCGCCGCACCTGCCGCCCCGGCCGCACCCGCCATGGCGACACCGATGGGGCCCGCCGCCAAGAGCGCGATGCCCGCCGCTGCTGCGAACACGCGGGTCTTTGTTCCGAAGACACTCCGTTTGCCTGCGACGACGTCAGTGACGTCACGAACAGCGCTGGCCACTTTCTTGCCTGTCTTGCTTGGATATCCAAGATCCATGAGAAGACGGGTCAATGCGTCGATTCGTGCATCCCCTGCGTCGATCTCATAAGGGTCGAGCACATTGGTGAACGAGACGACCACTGCCTGGCTCACTGCATCCGGAAGGTCCCAGCGCCTCGGTAGCGTGGGGAGACGGCCTTGAACTAGTTCAGCCAATTCGGTAGGGAGAGGGCTGCCTTCAGCCTTGGCCTCTATCGTGTCTGCGAAGTTGTCCTGGAGCACAGCCAGCGCGTCCTCGTAGCGGTCGCGGGTCTTTTCATCCTCGAGGAGTCCAGCGACGATATGGGCGTACTTGAGCGCGAGTAGTGACGATGCGTCGGCGTCGTCAAGTCTGAGGGCTATGCCACCTCCGCTTGGAACAATCCTCGCGGAGGGGTACTTGATGTCCGCTATCACGCTCGCGACGGCAGGATGCTTGAGGTATAGGTGCGCGGAATGCTCCCTCGCACCATTGATTCCGAAGTCTTGAGCGCCATTGAAGATGCCGGTGAGTCCGCGACCGGCGGTCACCGGGTCGTAACAGTCGAGAAAGTTGGACCAGTCGTCAACCCGAGCGTACGGAAAGCGCTGCAGAATGCGATCACTGCCGGCGTGCAAAGACGGTGAGCCGGCCGGGCTACCGATCGTGATGAAACGTCGCACCTGAAGTTTGGGATGGAGATGATCGAGAAGGTCGATCGCGATCACGCTACCCAGGCTGTGGCCGATGAGGATTACCTCGCCGGTGGCAGGAATGTCGTCCAAGATGTTGGACAGCACCGCGGCGCGGACGTCCTCGTCGGTCATGTAGCCCTTGACCTGTTTGAGCACATCAACCATTGCCGATGAGATGCCGATCTGCTGGAGTCGGTTGATCACCGGTCCCGGGAAGCGGCCAAAACCGAAGGTCTGGACAGCGCCGGTCTTACCGAGCATTCGCTGGACCTTGGCCTGCCGCCGTTCGAATGCGCGCCGTTCGTCGTGATCGTCTTTGACCTTGTATGTCTTACCCGGATGCTTGCACTTGACTCCACGTGCATTCAGGATGCCCGAGTATCGAGGCGCGATCACATCGGAGTCTTCGATCGGAGCCGCTCCAATGCCGGCAAGCCCCCTGTTGAGCCCAGCCAGCCATGAGCGCTCGGGATCTCCGTTGCCAACCCCGTGGAGATAGACGATCTTCACTGTGTATCCCTCCCTGACATGCCTCGCTGTAATCTAGTGCGCGCCGGGTAGTCCCGAATACCCCGAAGGACTTGTGGTCTCAAGAGGTGGGACGGTCATGCGTGATCGGCGGCGCACCGAGGCAGCCGGACTGATAGTCGAAGTTCTGGATTGTTGCGCTGTTGTAGCCCTGATCTGAGAGCGCGCGGCCGATGAGTCGCGAGGCGGCGCAGTACCGGCCGAGGTGAGCGTTGAGCGCTCTGGTCACCTGCACCGCGGTCCGGTAACCGGCGGCGTACTCGATTGCGCGGTCATGCGACATCCGGTTCATCGTCAGATCGCGATAGGCGTACTCCGCGACCTCGACATCGCTACTCGCGTCGGTCACCGATCCGTTCAGCTCGCGAGGCGGCACCGCGCCCGCAGTGCCGGCTCCGACAGACAGCACAGCCGCTACCGCCAGTCCTGCGATCCATCGTCGTTTGATCATCATGTGCCGGCTCCTGAAAGGTGGACCTGTACGAACCGGATGATCTTTACATGCCGCTGTGACACTCTTCGGCGTCATCGTGTCCTCTGATCAGACGAAAGTATGCATCCGACGACGAGCGGGTCTTCCATGTGCATTCGGGATATCTGCGGGTTTGGCAGTGCGCTACCACCGGAGGCGGAAAGTCGCCGAAGCGGATCAACTCGGTCGGGCACGCTCGTGCGTCTGTTGCGCGTTCGTAGAGTTCGTCGAGCGTGACCCATGATGGACGCGGGCGGGTGCGATGGTCACAAAGGTGGTGCTGCCGAACTTGGAGGTCGCAGACCATTCGTAGGCCGGACTGCCCGCGCTGGGAGGAGTGCCCACACTGGGTCCACGCCACAGACACTGGTAGCGGAATCTGCCCAATTCACTACACCATTCACCATTCACGACATGAGATGGGCGTTGAAGCGCCAGGCTAGACTCGGCCCATGGCATCGGTCTTCAGCATGATCATCAATGGCGATCTCCCGGGTCGATTCGTCTGGAAGGACGGCGAGGCGGTCGCGTTCCTCACGATCGAACCGGTCACGCCCGGTCACGTCCTGGTGGTTCCCCGCGCCGAGGTCGACCACTGGGAGCAGATGGACACCGCCGCGTTCGCGCACCTGAGCGCCGTCGCGCAGAACGTGGGTCGCGCGGTGAAGGACGCCTTCGACGCGCCGCGGATGGGCCTGCTCATCGCCGGCCTCGAAGTCCCGCACGTGCACGTCCACGTGTTCCCGGCGCTCTCGATGCAGACCTTCGACCTCGCGAACGCGAACAAGAACGCCCGCCCCGAGGACCTCGACGCCGCGGCCGAGAAGATCCGCGCCAGCCTCCGGTCGCTCGGGTACGGCGAGTACGTCGCCGATTGACCCGACCGTCCGGCAAACCCACCACTTTTCGGCGAACCCACCCCTCGTCAGGGTGCTGGGTATGCCGAAAAGGGGTGGGTTTGCGGAGGGCTCACACCGTCCGGTGGATCAGCAGCGGTAGCACCGCGGTGGCGCCGGCCTCGCGGAGGGCGGCGGCGGCCAGGGTGATCGGCCAGCCCGAGCCGTTGGCGTCGACCACGAGCAGCACGGCGCGGCCCGCGACGTCGGGCGGGTCGCCGAGGTGGTCGCGCCAGTACGCGGCCTCGACCGCGCCGGTCGCGTCGGTGGGCGGATCGCCCATGCGCACGGGAAAACTGCCGCCCTCGCGTTTCCCGACCTTCCGCAGGTGGTCGGCCAGGGTCTCGGCCAGGACGGTGCCGGTCAGACGGAGCGACACGATGACGTCAGCCCGGATACCGGTGTCGCGCACCCACGCGGCCAGCGTCGCAACCGCGGCGTCGCCCAACTCGGCGAGCGCGCGCTCGTCGCCGTTGCGGGCCGCGGCCAGCACCTCGACCCACTCCGGGGCGTCGGCATGGGCCAGGACACGACCCGGCTCGGCCAGGAGATCGGCGGAAATTCTTCCGCGACGCCCGAATTCGCCGCCCGGCCACATCTTGCGGGGGTCCAGGGTCTGGGCCTTGCGACGCAGCGTCGAGGTCACGGTGCGGACGATCTCGGCGTCGACCGAATCGGGGAGTCCTTCGCTGAGGGCGCCCCGGCAGACCGAGCAGCGTCCGCAGTCCGCGGCCTGCGGGTCGTCGAGGGATTCGGTCAGCAACCGCATGAGGCACGTGCGGCCCGCGATGTAGGCGCGCATGATGTCGGCCTCCCGACGGCGCACGGCGAGGATGCCGTCGTAGTGCTCGGCGTCGTAGGTCCAGGGCTTGCCGGTGACGACCCACCCGTCGGCGGTCCGGTCGGTGACGCCGTCGACCGCCAGTTGCTTCAGCATCAACTCGATACGCGTGCGCCGGAAGCGGGTGGCGGCCTCGAGCTGCACCACCGACTGCGGCTCCGCCGCGGATTCCAGGGCGGCGAGCAGGTCACGCATCTTGTCGGGATCGGGGATGGTCGCGGTCGCGAAATGGTCCCAGATCCGGTCGTCGGTCTGCGACGCCAGCAGCATCACGACGGCGTCGTCGAGGGCGCGTCCGGCACGGCCGACCTGCTGATAGTAGGAGACCGGCGACGGCGGTGACCCGACATGCACCACGAAGCCGAGATCTGGCTTGTCGTAACCCATTCCGAGCGCCGACGTCGCGACCAGCGCCTTGACCTCGTTGCGCAGCAACGCGTCCTCGAGTTCATGGCGGCGGTCGGCGTCGAGCTGGCCGGTGTAGGCCGCCACCGCGACGGCGTCGCCATGGACGGCCCGGATCGCCTCGACCAGGCGGTCGGCGTCGGCGACGGTCAGCACGTAGACGATGCCTGACCCCGGCAGCGAAGGCAGCGACTGCGCGACCCACCCGTACCGCTGGACTGGGGAGAGGCCGTCGAGGACATTGAGATGCAGGGACTTCCGCGCCAGCGGTCCGCGGAGGACGAGTGTCGGCTCACCACCGGAGCCGGCATCGAGCTGAGCGGCGACGTCGTCGGTGACGCGGGCATTGGCGGTGGCGGTGGTGGCCAGGACCGGCGTCGTCGGGTTGACGGTACGCAGCACGTCGGCGACGCGGCGGTAGTCCGGGCGGAAGTCGTGACCCCAGTCGGACACCGCATGTGCTTCGTCGATGACGAGCAGGCCGAGGTTGCCGGCCAAGGCGTCGAGAACCCGGCGACCGAAGCCCGGATTGGCGAGCCGTTCCGGTGACACGAGCAGCACGTCGAGGTCGCCGGCGCGCAGCTGTGCCTCGATCATCGACCACTCGTCGACATTGGACGAGTTGAGCGTCGCCGCCGACAACCCACCGCGAGCGGCGGCGGCGACCTGGTCGCGCATGAGCGACAGCAGCGGTGACACGATGAGCGTCGGCCCCCCGCCACCCGCCCGGATGATCGCGGTCGCCGACCAGTAGACCGCCGACTTGCCCCACCCGGTCGCCTGGACGACCAGCACGCGGGCGCCGCGCTCGGTGGGATCGGCGGGCCGGCCGGCCAGTGCGGTCACGGCCCGGAGCTGGTCGTCGCGCAGCGCGGCGCCCTCACCGGCCAGGCTGGTGATGACACGGTTGGCGGCGGTCAGCTGGTCCGGGGCGAGGGTTGCGGCCATGCGCCCCAATGTAGTGGCGCCCTCGGACACGCCGACGCGGTCCGTCCACACCGCGGCGTGTACCCGGCGAAGCGTTCACAGGAACCTGGCAGTTCACATGCAGGGTGACGCGAGGCTGGGAATCGAGAGTTGTCCGCATGATCCCAGAAGCACCGCCGGGCGCCCCGGCGCAGATGTACACCGTCGCCGACACCTCTACGCCGAATCCAGTACTCGACATCGTGGTCCCCGTCTACAACGAACAGGACGACATCGCCTCGTCGGTGCGACGCCTGGCCGACCACCTGCGCGCGCATGTGCCGTACGCGTCGCGGATCACCGTCGCCGACAATGCCAGCACCGACGAGACCCTCGAGATCGCCGTCGCACTGGCCGGTGAACTCGAGGGCGTTCGGGTCGTCCATCTCGAGCAGAAGGGCCGCGGACGCGCGCTGAGCGCGGTGTGGCAGCACAGTGACGCCGAGATCGTCGCGTACTGCGACGTCGACCTCTCGACCGACCTCAACGCCCTGATGCCGCTCATCGCCCCGCTGGTGTCGCGGCACTCCGACATCGCGATCGGGACGCGCCTCAACCGCTCCGCACGCGTGGTCCGAGGACCCAAGCGCGAGTTCATCTCCCGCTCGTACAACCTGATGCTGCGTACTGCGATGGGCGCCCGGTTCTCCGATGCGCAGTGCGGATTCAAGGCCATGCGCACCGACATCGCCCGCGAACTGCTGCCGTTCGTCGCCGACACCGGCTGGTTCTTCGACACCGAGCTCCTGGTCCTCGCCGAACAGATCGGTCTGCGCATCGCCGAGGTGCCGGTGGACTGGGTCGACGACCCCGACAGCACCGTCGACATCGTGCCGACCGCGATCGCGGATCTGAAAGGCTGTGCGCGCGTGGGCCTCGCACTCGCCATGGGCCGGTTGCCGATCGCCCAGCTGCGCGCCTCCATCGGCCGCGACCGGGCCGCGGGACCACAGCTCGACGGGGTGCCGACGGGCATGGTCGGGCAGCTCGCCCGCTTCTGCGTGGTGGGCGTGGCCTCGACGCTGGCCTACGCGGTCCTGTTCCTGGCGCTGCACTCGTTCTTGGGCGCCCAGGTCTCCAACGTGGTCGCGCTCGCGATCACCGCGGTCCTCAACACCGCCGCCAACCGGCGCTTCAGCTTCGGCATCCGCGGACGCGACAACGCCCTGCGTCACCAGCTCTTCGGCCTCGGCGTCTTCCTCTTCGGCTGGGTCGTCACCTCGGGTGCGCTGTTCGTTCTCCACACCGTCGCCCCCGACGCGACGAAACACATCGAACTGATGATCCTGGTGATCGCGAACCTGGTGGCGACGCTCACCCGGTTCGTCGGTCTCCGCTGGGTGTTCCGCAAGGCGCCCGCTCACCACACGGAGGTTGCCGCATGAGTACCACCCTCGTCTCCCCGTCGGGCTCGGTGGCGCCCGCGGACTCCTCAGAAGCAACGCGTTCACCGGCGAAAAGTGCCATCTGGGAACGTCTCTCGCTGGCGGTGCTGCTGATCGGCACCACGGTGGCCTACCTGTGGAATCTGTCGATCAACGGGTGGGCCAACTCCTTCTACTCGGCTGCGATCCAGGCCGGTTCCCAGTCGTGGAAGGCGTGGTTCTTCGGGTCGTCGGACATGGCGAACTCGATCACGGTCGACAAACCGCCTGCCTCGCTGTGGATTCCGGGGCTCAGCGCCCGGATCTTCGGGGTCAACCCGTGGTCGATCCTGGTGCCCGAGGCGCTGATGGGCGTCGCCTCGGTGGCGCTGCTCTACCTGATCACCCGGAAGTACTCCGGCCACTGGGCCGGCATCTTCGCGGGGGTGACCCTCGCGGTGACACCGGTCGCGGCGATGATGTTCCGCTTCGACAACCCCGAGGCGCTGCTCATCCTGCTGATGATCGCCGCGGTCTGGTCGATGATGAAGGGACTCGAGGACGGTCGCTGGCGGTGGTTGATCCTGACCGGCGTGTTCGTCGGCTTCGGTTTCCTCACCAAGCAACTCCAGGTCATGCTGATCGTGCCCCCGCTGGCGATCACCTACCTCGCGTTCGGACCGCGTGGTTGGTTGCGCCGGATCGGACAACTGTTCGCCGCGCTCGGCGCGATGATCGTCAGCGCGGGCTGGTGGATTCTGGCCGTCGAGCTGTGGCCCGCATCGTCGCGTCCGTACATCGGTGGCTCGCAGAACAACTCGATCCTCGAGTTGACCCTCGGTTACAACGGCCTCGGCCGGCTCAACGGCAACGAGACCGGTGCCGTCGTCCCCGGTGGTGGGGGAAACGCGATGGAGGGCATGGGCGGTGGACCGGGTGGGCCCGGCGGCGGGGGCGGCGCCTGGGGCGAGACCGGCTGGCTGCGGATGTTCGAACCCGCGCAGGGCGGTCAGATCGCCTGGCTCATCCCGACCGGCCTGATCCTCGCCGCAATGGCACTCGTACTGATCGGCAGGGCCCGACGAACCGACCCGCGCCGTGCGTATCTGGTCGTCTGGGCGCTGTGGTTGCTGGTCACGATGGGTGTCTTCAGCTTCATGGCCGGGATCTTCCATCAGTACTACACGGCGGCACTGGCTCCCGCGGTTGCCGCGGTCGTCGCCGGCGGCGCGGCGATGTGCTGGTCGCACCGGGACCGGCTGTGGGTGCGGATCGCGCTCGGGATCTCCGTCGCGGCCGCCGCGATCTGGGGCTTCGTCCTGCTCGATCGCACACCCGACTTCGTGCCGTGGCTGCGATACGCGGTCCTCGTCGTGGGGCTGCTCGCCGCGGTGGCCATGGTCTTTGCCCAGCGTCGGAGCATCGCGATCGCAGCGCTCATCGGGGCCATCATGGCCGGCCTGGCCGGGCCGGTCGCCTACACCGTCGACACGATCGCGACCGAGAAGAGCGGATCCATCATCACCGCCGGACCGCGCGTCGAGGGCGAATTCGGTCCCGGTGGCGGTGGACCGGGTGGACGAGGTGGCCCGGGTGGACCCGGCGGACGGGGCATGCCCGGCATGCCACCGCAGGGATCGGGAGCACCCGGGCAGGGGATGCCCGGTATGGGTCAACAGGATGGGGGCGGTCGCGGTGGCGACGGCGCCGGAGGACTGCTCCGCGGTTCGACGCCGTCGGCGGCGCTCGTGGACAGGCTCACCGCCGACGCCGACGAGTACACGTGGGTCGCAGCTGCCGTGGGCTCGATGTCGGCGTCGGGCTACCAGCTCGAGACCGGGCACTCGGTGATGCCGATCGGCGGATTCAACGGCAGCGATCCGTCGCCGACCCTGGCCGAATTCCAGCAGCTCTTGGCCGCGAAGAAGATCCACTACTTCATCGGTGGCGGTTCTGGTCCCGGTATGGGGGGCGGCATGGGCGGCAACTCGTCGCAACCGTCGTCGCAGATCAGCACCTGGGTGCAGGAGAACTTCACCGCCGTCACCGTCGACGGCGTGACCCTGTACGACCTCACCCAGCCCACGAGCTGACCGGCGCCGACACCGTTTGGGCGGTCACGGGTACCGGCGTTTAGAGTCATGGACGTGCGCGTACTCGTGATCGGCTCGGGCGGCCGCGAACATGCCCTCCTCATCGGTCTGGCGAACGATCCGGCGGTCACCGACCTGCACGTCGCCCCGGGCAACGCCGGCACCTCGTCGATCGCCACGAACCATCCCGTCGACGCCGTCTCCGGCGACGCGGTCGTCGCGCTGGCACGCGAGATCGGCGCCGACCTCGTGGTCATCGGTCCCGAGGTGCCCCTGGTCCTCGGGGTCGCCGACGCCCTGCGCGCGGCCGGCATCGCGACCTTCGGTCCGAGTGCCGAGGCCGCGCAGATCGAGGGGTCGAAGGCCTTCGCGAAGGACGTCATGAAGGCCGCGGGGGTCACGACCGCCCACGCCGAGATTGTCGACAATCCCGCCCGGCTCGACGCCGCACTCGACCGGTTCGGCCCGACCTGGGTCGTCAAGGACGACGGTCTGGCCGCGGGCAAGGGCGTCGTCGTCACCGCGGACCGTGACGTCGCCCGCGATCACGCGGCCGAGTGCCTCGAGAGCGGCCACCCCGTCCTGCTGGAGAGCTTCCTCGACGGGCCGGAGGTGTCGCTGTTCTGCCTCGTCGACGGTGAGACCGTGGTGCCCCTGCTGCCCGCGCAGGACCACAAGCGCGTCGGCGACGACGACGCCGGACCGAACACCGGCGGGATGGGTGCCTACACGCCGTTGCCCTGGCTGCCCGCCGAGATGACCACGCGCATCGTCGACGAGGTCGTCAAACCCGTTGCCGCCGAGATGGCTCGACGCGGCATCCCGTTCTCCGGCCTGCTGTACGCCGGCCTGGCGATCGGGTCGGACGGGCCCGCCGTCGTCGAATTCAACTGTCGCTTCGGCGATCCCGAGACCCAGGCGGTGCTGGCCCTGCTCGAATCGCCGCTCGGGCAGGCGCTGCACGCGACCGCCACCGGCACCCTCGCCGACCTCCCGCCGCTGCAGTGGCGCGACGGGGCCGCGGTCACCGTCGTGGTCGCCGCGGAGAACTACCCCGGCAAGCCGCGCACCGGCGACCTCATCACCGGTGCCGACACCGACGGGGTGCTGCACGCCGGCACCGCGCGCAACGCCGACGGCGCCGTCGTCTCCTCGGGTGGGCGGGTGCTCGCGGTGGTGGGTACCGGCGCCAATCTCGCCGAAGCTCGTGAGCAGGCCTACGCGCGGATCGCCAACATCAAGCTTCCCGGTTCGCACTTCCGCCGCGACATCGGCCGCAACGCCCTCGAGGGCCGGATCAGCATCTGAGCCGCGCTCACTCGTCCCCGTTCCCGCTCACCGAAATCGGTTGAGCGAGAACGAAATAGGGAACGACGGTCGACTCAGACCGCCAGGTTCCGCCCGAGGAACTCGACTTGCTCGGGCAGGACGCTGCGCCAGTAGCGGTTGGTGTGACCACCCGCCGCGGTCCCGAACGCCGCCGGCGGGCGGAGTCCGGCGGCCCACTGCCGCGTGTAGGTGTAGAATTGGTCGCTCGAGCCGATGTTGATCAGCAGCGGGATCTTCGCGAACTTCGGCTGGGCCCCGAACAGCGAGTTCGCCTGGTAGTCGGCGAGGCCGTCGAAGGCGCGCGGCGGGAAATTGCGCGGGTCGGCCCACATCGCGGGGGAGCTGACCGCGACCGCGGCGACCCGCGGCGAACCCAGCATGGCCGCCAGGCGCAACGCGCCGTACCCACCCATCGACCATCCGAACAGGCCGATGCGTTCGGTGGACAGGTCCAGGTCGGGATTGCTCGCGAGCATCGGCAGGAACTCGTCGAGGATCATCGCGCCCCCGTCGGCGCCGTCGGTGCGTCGGTGGTAGTAGTTGCGCCCGATGTCGGCGGCGGCCAGCGCGAACGGCGCGTTCCCGGCGTCGACGTACTGCTGCATCACCGACTGCATCTCGAGCTTCGGCCCGAAGATCGACTTCTCGTTGGTGTTGAGCGCGTGCAGCACGACGACGACGGGCAGGGTGCCCGTCACCCCGTTGGGCCGGGCGACGGCCCAGCGGGTGTCGCGCCCGCCCATGCGCGCCGAGCGGAAGCTGCCGGTGATCAGCGGTGGGCCGCCGGTGACCGGTGGCGGCGACGCCTCGACCGGTAGTTCGTCGTCGGCCCGACCCTCGAGCTTGCGGGGCTCCACGGACGTCGGCGGGGTCGACCCCGAGCACGCGGCGACCCCCAGGGCGGCGGCGCCGAGGCCGGCAGCCAGGACAGCACGACGCCCGACGAACGCACGGGCGTGTTCGTCGGGATTGCTCGGGAGGGGTGGCACTCGGGTCATCGAGTCAACAGGGTAATGGCCGACCCCCGTCCCGCCGCAACGGAATGGCTCCCGACGCGCACCGTTGTGAGGAATCTCCTCTCAGCTGTGCTGCCAGAAACCGGCGTGGACCTCGTGTGCGGCGTCGATTGCGAACGGACCGCGTACCACGATCGGCCGACTGCCCGCCTCGAAGATCCGTCGGCACGGCATCGCCAGCGTGGGATTGGCGGGATCGTCGCCGGTCATCTCCCCGCAGGTCGTCCTCGCCGAGCGCGTAGACGACCGTCCCGACCCCGGCCCAGTAGATCGCGCCGGCGCACATGGCGCACGGCTCGGTGCTGGTGTACAGCGTCAGCTCGGCGCGCGTGTCGAGATCGAGGTGCCCGACCGCGCGGACGACGTTCGTCTCGGCATGCCCGGTCGGGTCACCCGCGGTGTCCACGGAATTCATCGCTTCGGCGACCACGCTGCCGTCCGGCGCCACCAGCAGTGAGCCGAACGGGTGGTCGCCGCGCGTCCGGGCCCGGGCGGCGAGGTCGATCGCCTGCCGGAGATGGGTGATGTCTGGGTCCTCGCGACTGTCGGGGGACATGTCCCGATCGTCGCACGGTTCCGCACGCCGGCGTGGGGCGAACGGCGAGTGTCTCAGGCCTGCCCGACGAGTTCACAGCTGAAGTCGACGGGCCGCGCGCGCCGGTCGAACTCGACGTGCGCCACCGACTCGCCGTCGGTGACGTCGCAGATCGGCGACCGGCCGCCGTCGGAGCCGGTGCGCCAGCTGATGTGCCAGCCGCGGCGGGCGGCCATCCCGTGGATCGCCACCCGATGATCGTTGACCGCAAGTGATCTCATCACCGTCGGCATCGTGGTGGCGAAGTCGGCGAAGGTCGGTTCGGGCAGCGCGACGTCGTCGAGGAGGTACACCGCGAGATCCCCGTCGTCGTGCTGTGCCGTCCAGTACGGACTGATCCCGGTGCTCTCGACCGCGGCCGCGGCCACGATGTCGATCGCCTCTGTCCGGTAGTCGGCGATCTGGTCGCGAGACAGGCTGGGCGGCAACGACACCCGGGGAACGGCGAAATCGTCGACGCCGAATCGGGCGCCGACGTCGCGCAGCGCGGCGGCTGGACCCGCCGGTTCGCCGCGGGGATGGGCCCACCCCCACACGATCGCGTCCGATTCGATGACCGCGATCAGGGTGGCACGCGAACGGACACAGTCGCGCTGCCCGCCCGGGTCGGACGAGGTCGTCGAGGTGAAGACGACGGACCGCTCCGCCGGGTCGCAGCGCGACTCGAAGCTACCGAGCCGTTCGCGCAGGAAGTCGGCGAACGCGACCTGCCGCAGACAGGTGTAGAGCGCCGCGTAATCGGCGACAGCATGGAGGCCGTCGAACTGCATGAGGTCACGGTAACCGCGGGTATGGTCGTCGTACCCCTCTGTCCGACGTCCGACTGACGGCCGACCGCCGTCGGGCATTTCGCCGAGGTCAGCGGGCTTATACGGGAATCCGCCTGGGCGTGTATCGCTTTGGTGAAAGCGATACGACGGTACCGGCCCTTTGGCAGCATTGACTCCCATGATGACCTCGGCGGCGACACCGAAGGGTGCGCGGCGGCGGTCTCGACTGATCGAGGCTGCCGGCGAGTTGCTGCTCGAAGGAGGCTTCGATGCGGTGCGTCATCGCGCGGTGGCCGAGCGTGCGCAACTACCGCTGGCGTCGACCACCTACTACTTCGGTTCCCTCGACGACCTGATGGCCGAGGCCGCCGCCAATCTGTGCGCGCACGACGAGACCGCAGTCGCCGCCCGCTGCAGCGCTCTTCCGCGCCGGCACCGGGGCAGCACGGCGACGGCGGGTGCCCTCGCCGACGTCTTCGTCGGTTCCGACACCACCCTTCAGCAGCTGTCCGCGCGGTACGAGATGATCGCGCTCGCGGCGCGGTATCCGCTACTGCGCGAGGTCGTCGCGAGTCGGGGACAATCGCTCGCGTTCCATCACTGCGAGGTCCTCGTGAAGTCGCACCGGGTCGCCGATCCGGCGCACATCGCGCAACTGATCGGCATCGAGGACGGAGCCATCGTGGGAGCGTTGTCCCAGACGGCTGTACGACCGGTCGACGCGGTGCGCGACGCCCTGCTCAACGTCGTCGACGTCCTCGCCCCACGGGAGTGACCGGACGGAGTGTCCGGGCCGAACCTCGCGAACTCACCGTGCGGTGGACCCAGCGATGACACGATGGGTCGTCAGGTCACCGACGGGGAAGGGGATCGCGTGTCAGCGAGACGATGGATGGTGGGAGTCGGGGCCGCGCTCGGCGCGGCCGTCATGGCAGCGACGGCGTTCGTCGCCCCGACAGCGCAGGCGGCGCCGGCCGGGCGGGTCGATGCGTCGATCCCGTTCTCCTCGGCGGTCTACGGCACCGGCTGCACCTATCCGCTGACCGTGGCGGTCAACTCGTCCGGCTGGGTCGAGTTCTTCGAGGTCAAGGCGGGTCTGCCGCCGCGTTTCGTGGGCCGCGACCTGCCTCAGGGTGCGCTCGCCTCGACCACGTGGGTCCCACACCGGACCGGTGACAAGTACCTGTATGCCGTGCAGAACGGGAAGGTGTCGGCGCCGACGTTCGTCCGCGTGCGACAGGGTTACGGGTCCAACGGGGCGTGCATCGCGTTCTGACGGTGTGTGCTCGGCCCTCGCCGGGTTTTGAGGATCGCGACGGCCGCGACCTACACTGACCGGGTGTCGAAGCCCGTCATCGCCAACGTCCTGGCCAGCCGCTATGCCTCCGCCGATCTCGCCGAACTGTGGTCGGCGAGCACCAAGATCGAGCTCGAACGGCGACTGTGGATCGCGGTCCTCAAGGCGCAGCGCGACCTCGGCATCGATGTACCGGCCGACGCCATCGCCGACTACGAGCGCGTCGTCGACCAGGTCGATCTCGCATCCATCGCCGAACGTGAACGGGTCACCCGCCACGATGTGAAGGCCCGGATCGAGGAGTTCAACGCCCTGGCCGGCCACGAGCAGATCCACAAGGGCATGACCAGCCGCGACCTCACCGAGAACGTCGAGCAGCTGCAGATCCTGCGTTCGCTCGAACACGTCCATGCCCACGGCGTGGCGGTGCTGGCGCGCATCGTCGCGCGTGCCGCCGACTACTCGTCGACGGTGATGGCCGGACGCAGTCACAACGTCGCCGCCCAGGCCACCACGCTCGGCAAGAGGTTCGCCTCGGCCGCCGACGAGCTGATGATCGCGCTCACCCGGTTGCGCGAACTCATCGACCGCTACCCGCTGCGCGGGATCAAGGGGCCGATGGGCACCTCGCAGGACATGCTCGACCTCCTCGGTGGCGACGCGGTGAAGCTCGCCGACCTCGAGGGCCGGGTCGCCGACCACCTCGGGTTCGCCCGCTCGTTCACCTCGGTCGGCCAGATCTATCCGCGGTCGCTCGACCACGACGTGGTGTCGGCACTCGTGCAGCTGGCGGCCGCGCCGTCGTCGCTGGCCCACACCATCCGGCTGATGGCGGGCCACGAGCTGGTCACCGAGGGCTTCCAGCCCGGTCAGGTCGGCAGCTCGGCGATGCCGCACAAGATGAACACCCGCAGCTGCGAACGCGTCAACGGGCTCGCGGTCGTACTCCGCGGATACGGCTCGATGGCCGCCGAACTGGCGGGCGCGCAGTGGAACGAAGGCGACGTCTTCTGCTCGGTCGTCCGTCGTGTGGCCCTGCCCGACGCGTTCTTCGCGATCGACGGACTGATGGAGACCTTCTTGACCGTTCTCGACGAGTTCGGTGCCTACCCGGCCGTGATCGCCAACGAGCTCGACCGTTATCTGCCGTTCCTCGCGACCACCAAGGTCCTGATGGCCGCGGTGCGCGCCGGCGTCGGGCGGGAGACCGCGCACGAGGCGATCAAGGAGAACGCGGTCGCGGTCGCGCTCGCCATGCGGGAGGAGGGACGCGAACCCGACCTCCTCGACCGGCTCGCCGCCGACGACCGCATCCCGCTCGACCGCGCGCAGCTCGACGCGTTGCTGGCCGACAAGACGGCCTTCGTCGGTGCCGCCGAACAGCAGGTCGCCGACGTCATCGCGGCCGCGGAGAAGATCATCGGGCAGTACCCCGACGCCCCCGGCTACTCGCCGGCGCCGATCCTGTAGCTCTCCGCCACCTCACTCCGGCGCGCTGACGTCGGAGTGCCTGCTACCCCCTGCTCACTGAGGTGCGCGACCCCGTCTGCTCCCTGAGGTGCGAGCGAAGCGAGCCACGAAGGGCTCCGCAACGTGTCTCACCAGGCCCTTCGTGGCAGTGAGAATGGGTGTGGGTGGTTGACCGGGTTTGGGTCTGACTTACTTCGTGGCTGACGGTGCTGTCATGGGCGAGATGTGTCGGCCCGGAACTCCGGTCGATCACCTGCACCAAGTGACCTGTGAGGACCGGGGCGGGTGTGACCTGATTAGGACCCTGTCTGGCTGGTAGGCCGTGACTCTTCACTGTCCTGTCCACCCGCCCCGGTGAGGTCATCCCACACCGCAGTGAAGGAGACACCGCCAGAATGGCTGAGACAGCAGTGACCACGCAAGTGGTCGTACTCGGAGTCGACACCCATCAACAGACCCACCACGCCGCGATCGTCGCCACCGACGGCCGCCCGCTGGCCGATCGCGAGTTCCCGACCACCACCGCCGGCTACACCCAGTTGTGGCAGTGGGCGTGTGGCTTCGGCCGCGTCGAGGATGCCGCAGTGGAATCGAGCGCCTCCTACGGGGCCGGGTTGACCCGGATGCTCACCGCCGAAGGGGTGCGAGTGATCGAGGTCAACACCCCCGATCTGCCGCGCCGCTACGCCCACGGTAAGACCGATCAACTCGATGCCTACGCCGCAGCGATGGCAGTCATCACCGGCCGCGCGACCGCGGTGGCCAAAGACACCCGCGGCGCGGTCGAATCTATTCGGATGCTCACCGTGGCAAGGGCTTCGGCCGTCGAGGAAGCCACCCGCATCGGTAACCAGATCCGTGACCTGTGTACCACCGCACCAGCCGAGTACGCCGATCAAGCGCGCCAGGCCCGCACCATCGCCAAGCGGGCAGCATTCATCAAAGACTTGCCGGTACCAGCCGAGAAAGCTGATCTGTCCGGGCCGGCCGCGGCGTTCGTGCGCGCTGCGCGGTCGCTGCTCGACCGACACCGACTCGCCCAACAACAAGCCCGGTCTTTGGCCCGCGAACTCACACGACTGCTGAGCAAGCTGGTACCCACCCTGCTCTCGCGCCCGCAGATCGGGCCGATCACCGCCGCCCGCCTGGTGATCACCGCCGGTGACAACGTCGAGCGGATGGGCACCGAGGCACGGTTCGCCAAACTCGTCGGCGCCGCCCCGTTACCGGCATCCTCAGGCAAAACCAGCCGTCACCGACTCAACCGGGGCGGGGACCGGCAAGCCAACAGTGCTCTGCACATGATCGCGGTCGGACGCATGAAATCCCACGCCCCCACCCGCGCCTACGTCGAGCGACGTTCCGCCGAACACAAAACGAAGAAAGACATCCTCCGCTGCCTCAAGCGCTACATCGCCCGCGAAGTGTTCCGCGACCTCACCACTGACCTCGGAGCACTTGACAAGCTATAGGACCCTCTCGTCGCTATCGCTCCTCACACCTCAGGGAGCAATGGGGTCGTTCTTTCGGATTAGGAGACTGCTGAAATAGTCGGTGTCGTTTCGGTGTGGGGTGAGCGGGTTTGCCTGGTGGGCTGGGATCCTGGTGGGTATGCAGGGTGAGCCGGATCGTCAGGGTGAGTTTCTGGATGTGAACTCGGTCGTCGGGCATTTGCTGGCCGAGGGCAGTGTGTTCGCGTTTTTGGCTGCTCATCGCGAGCAGTTGTTTCCTGCGGAGATGTTCGCGGACCTGTTTCCCAGCGGCCGGGGCCGTCCGTCGATCCCGCCGGCCACGATGGCGTCGGTGATCGTGCTGCAAACGCTGCAGGGTTTGTCCGATCGCGAAGCCGCTGATGCGGTCACTTTCGATCTGCGGTGGAAAGCGGCGTGTGGATTCGTGTTGGGTAACAAAGGTTTTCATCCGTCGACTCTGACGTACTGGCGTCGGCGACTGGCAGCCAGCGACCGGCCGCACCGCATTTTCGAGGTGGTACGCGAGGTCATCACCACCACCGGGGTGCTCGCGGGTAAGAGCCGTCGAGCGCTGGATTCGACGGTCTTCGATGACGCGGTGGCCCGCCAGGACGCCATCACCCAGGTGATCGCGGCGATCCGGCGGGTCGCCCGAGAGGTCGACGGTGGTGCGGTGGTGGTCGAGCAGCACGCGACTCGTCTGGCCGCGTTGACCGGCGGCGGCTATGACCGGCCCGGCAAGCCGCGGATCGCCTGGGATGATGAGTGTGCTCAACAGGACCTGATCAGCGCCCTTGTCGAAGATGGGTTGGCCGTGCTCGACGGTCTGGACCTCGAGGCCATCGACAAGGAACCGAGTAACGAGGCCCAGGCGCAGGCGGTGGCATTGCTGGCATTGGTGACCGGCCAGGATGTGGAACCGGCACCAGGTTCTGATGGCACCGACGGACGCTGGCGCATCGCGCCCCGGACCGCCCCGGACCGGGTGATCTCCACCGTCGATACCGACACCCGCCACGCCCACAAAACCCGGGCACGCCAGCAGGACGGGTTCAAGGGCCACATCGTCAATGAACCGGAGACCGGGTTGGTCACCGCGATCGAGATGACCAAAGCCGCTGGTCCGGACACTTCCGACGGAGCAGTCGGGGCACGGTTGTTGCTGAGCGATCCGACCGTCGCCGACGACGCCGACGATCGTGAGGTGCTGGGTGATTCAGCGTATGCCTCCGGTGACATGCTGGCCACGCTGGCGCGGACACGATGGAACGCGGTGATCAAACCCAAGCCACACATGCCGGCGGTTGCTGGTGGTTTCGTCATCGACGATTTCACCTTCGACGCCGACTCGAACACATTGACCTGCCCCAACAACCTGACCCGACCGGTCAGCGCGAAAGGCCACGTCACCTACGGTGCGGCCTGCCACGACTGCCCACTTCGGGCACGGTGCACCACCGCGGTTCGTGGACGCAAAATCAGTTTCGGCGAACACCACCAACTCCAGCGCGAACACCGACAACACTTCTCTGACAACACTATTGCCGACACCTACCGCCAGCATCGACCCATGGTCGAACGGACGATTGCCTGGCTCACCCGCGGTAACCGGCGGGTGCCCTACCGTGGAATCGAACGCAACAACAACTGGCTGCACCACCGCGCCGCCGCGATCAACCTACGCCGCCTGATCACCCTCGGACTGACTATCACCAACGGCACCTGGACACTGGCCACCGCCTGAACCGCGGCACCGCCGCCCCACCTAGATCGATCACCACGACCACACCCCGGAACCGACACATCCCCGCAGCAGGAACCTCAACCCAGGCTGGACCCTAATTCAGCAGGCTCTTAGGGAGCAGAAGGTCGGCTCTGTCACTCGGGGGTCGAGACGTCGGAGTGCCCGAGGTTCCAATCCGGGAGCGCGGTGTCGCGCACGCGACGCTTGAGTTCGGGAGCACCGGGGAAGCCGCCGTCGCGCTTGCGTTCCCAGATCTGGGTGCCGTCGACGTCGATGACGAACACGCCGCCGGTGCCGGGGACGAGGGTCACCGAGCCGATCTCGGTGCCGAAGGTGTTCAGCAGTTCCGAGGCCATCCAGGACGCCCGCAGCAGCCAGTTGCACTGCGTGCAGTAGGTGATGGTGATGTGCGGCTCGCTCATCGGTCCAGGATCGCAGAACCCGGGGCCCACGGCCGGGCGGGTGGTCCCTGCCGCCCCGCGGGGTCACCTCACCCTCTAGGGTCGAGTCCATGCGTCCTGAACTGCAGTCCTACCGTCATCTGGCGTCGGGGAAGGTCCGCGAGATCTACGAGATCGACGCCGACACCCTGCTGCTGGTGGCGTCCGACCGGATCTCGGCCTACGACCACATCCTCAGTCCCGCGATCCCCGACAAGGGGCGCATCCTCACCGCGATGAGCTTCTACTGGTTCGACGAGCTCGGCGTGCCCAACCACCTGGCCGGCGGCCCCACCGACGAACGGATCCCGGCGTCGGTCGTAGGCCGGTCGATGGTGGTCCGTCGACTGCCGATGGTGCAGGTCGAATGCGTTGCCCGCGGCTACCTGACCGGCTCGGGCCTGCTCGACTACCAGGCGACCGGGTCGGTGTGCGGCGTCGAACTGCCGGCGGGACTGGCGGAGGCGAGCAAGCTCCCCGAACCGATCTTCACGCCGGCCACCAAGGCCGAGCAGGGTGAGCACGACGAGAACATCAGTTTCGAGCGGGTCGTCGAGCAGGAGGGGGAGGAGTTGGCGCAGGCGCTACGATCGGCCACCCTCGACATCTACGCCCGCGGCGCCGCCGTCGCCGCCGAGCGCGGAATTATCTTGGCCGACACCAAATTCGAGTTCGGCCGCGGGGCCGACGGTGAACTCGTCCTGGCCGATGAGGTGCTCACCCCCGACTCGTCGCGGTACTGGGAGGCCGCCACCTACGAGGCCGGCAAGGTGCAGCCCAGCTTCGACAAGCAGATCGTGCGAAACTGGCTCACCGGTGCCGAATCCGGGTGGGACCGGGCCTCCGATGAAGCGCCGCCGCCGTTGCCCGACGACGTCGTCGACCGCACGAGGCAGCGCTATATCGATGCCTACGAATGGATCTCGCGAAAGTCCTTCGCGGACTGGCCCGACGCAGAGGTGATCTGATGACCGACGAGAAGACCATCATGAACGCAGCGCCGGTCACCGCGCCGGTGGCCAAGAAGGTGCCCACCGAACGCACCCACCACGGCGACACCTTCGTCGACGACTACGAATGGTTGCGCGACAAGGACGATCCGGAGGTCATCGCCTACCTGGAGGCGCAGAACGCCTTCACCGAATCGCACACCGCGCAGCTGGCGGACCTGCGCACGCAGATCTTCGGCGAGATCAAGAGCCGCACCAAGGAAACCGACATGTCGGTGCCCAACCGGCGCGGGCGGCACTGGTATTACGGGCGAACCCATGAGGGCAAGCAGTACTCGACATCGTGCCGCTGCCCGATCCGGTCCGAGGACGACTGGACCCCGCCAGAGGTGGGCGACGACCCGCTGCCCGGCGAGGAGATCCTGCTCGACGCCAACGTCGAGGCGGAGGGTCACGATTTCTTCAGCCTCGGGGCGCTGACCGTCAGCGACGACGGCAACTGGCTCGCCTACAGCATCGACATCGTCGGGGACGAGCGATACACCCTGCGCGTCAAGGACCTTCGCACCGGGGAACTCCTCCCCGACGAGGTCCGCGACACCTCGGGGGGTGCGGTGTGGTCGGCGGACGCCCGGCACGTCTTCTACTCGACGGTCGACGCCGCCTGGCGCCCGGACACGGTGTGGCGCCACGACATCGGTGCCGGGACGGCCGACGTCAAGGTCTTCCACGAGCCCGACGAGCGGTTCTGGGTCGGGATGGGCACCACCCGGAGCGACAAGTACCTCGTCATCGGCGTCGGGTCCAAGATCACCTCGGAGAGCTACCTGCTCGCCGCCGACGACCCGACGGGTGAATTCCGCAGCGTCGCACCGCGGGTCGACGGGGTCGAGTACAGCGTCGAGCACGCCGTCATCGGCGGCGAGGACTATCTGGTCATCGTGCACAACGAAGTCCGCGACGGGCAGAAGGCGGAGAACTTCGCCATCGACCTCGCGCCGGTCGCCGACCCGTCGGACCGTCGTCCGCTGATCGCGCACGACCCGCAACGCCGGATCGAGGACCTCGACGCCTTCGCCGACTACCTGGTCCTGTCCTACCGCCGAGATGCGTTGCCGCGTCTCGCGATCGTCGATCTGCGGCAGATCGACGGCATACCGGTCGAATCGGATTTCCGCGAGGTGACGTTCGACCAGGAACTCGGCTCCGCGGGCCTCGGCGCCAACCCGGAATGGCGTGCCCCGAGGCTCCGCATCGGATACGGCAGTTTCATCGAACCGGCGGAACTGTTCGAGCTCGACGTCGCCTCCGGCGAGCGGACCCTGCTCAAGCGGCAGCCGGTGCTCGGCGGTTACGACCCGGCCGACTACGTGCAGTCGCGGGAGTGGGCCGTTGCCGAGGACGGCACCCGGATCCCGCTGTCGGTGGTGCGGCGCAAGGAAACCGACGCCGCCAAGCCGGCGCCCCTGCTCCTCTACGGCTACGGCTCCTACGAGGCGAGTATCGACCCGTACTTCTCGGTGGCGCGACTGTCGATGCTCGATCGCGGCATGGTGTTCGTCCTGGCGCACATCCGCGGTGGTGGGGAGATGGGTCGCTACTGGTACGAGAACGGCAAGGAACTCAGCAAGCGGAACACATTCACCGACTTCGTGGCCGCGGGACGGCATCTCGTCGACACCGGGTGGACGACACCGCAGCAGATGGTCGCCGAGGGCGGGTCCGCCGGCGGATTGCTGATGGGTGCGGTCGCGAACCTCGCGCCCGAGTTGTTCAACGGGATCCTGGCGTCGGTGCCGTTCGTCGACGCGCTGAACTCGATCCTCGATCCGTCGTTGCCCCTCACGGTGATCGAGTGGGACGAGTGGGGTGACCCGCTGCACGACCCGAAGGTCTACGAGTACATGAAGACCTACACGCCGTACGAGAACGTCGACGCGAAGCCGTATCCGCCGATCCTCGCCTTGACCTCGCTCAACGACACCCGGGTGCTGTTCACCGAGGCGGCGAAATGGGTTGCGCGACTGCAGGAGAAGACCACGTCTGGCAATCCGGTACTGCTGAAAACCGAGATGTCCGCCGGCCACGGCGGCGTCAGCGGACGCTACAAGCAGTGGGAAGAGGTCGCGTTCGAGATCGCGTGGATCCTGCAGCAGTCGGGCGCGCTCGATACTCCCGCCGGTTGAGCTCACCCTTCCGCTGGTTGAGCTCACCTTCCGCTGGTTGAGCTCACCCTCCGCTGGTTGAGCTCACCCTTCCGCTGGTTGAGCTCACCTTCCGCTGGTTGAGCTCACCCTCCGCTGGTTGAGCTCACCCTTCCGCTGGTTGAGCTTGTCGAAACCACAAAGCCCCACCGACCCGGGAGTCGGTGGGGCTTTGGTTTGCGATCAGCAGGAGATGATCAGTGCATCATGATCGGACCGCGGTCCATGTCCTCTTCGGTGAGGGGCGACGCGATCTTCTTGCGGGGCAGGAAGAACGCGGGGATCAGGGTGAGGACGATCAGGACCACCGAGATGGTGAACGTGCTCGAGAACACGTTCGCCGCGGTCTCGAAGAACGACTCCGGCAACGGGTTCGGCACGCCCGGCGGCAGCGGATCGTCGGAGGTGTTCGCCATGATCGCCAGTCCCGCCTCGGGTCGGCTAGCCAGGCTGCTGGCCAGGATCACCGAGATGACGGCCGTACCGATCGACGTGGCCGACTGCTGGATGACGTTCAGCAGCGTCGAACCGTCCGGGACCTGCGGGTTGCTGAGGGTCGCGAGGGCCGCGGACATGATCGGCATCATCGTCATGCCCATGCCGAGACCCTGCACGAACAGCGAACCGCAGATCAGCCAGTACGAGGTCTCGGCGCCGAGGAACATGAACGTACTCAGACCCAGCACGATCAGGACGATGCCGGCGAGCACGAACTTGCCCGGACCCATCTTGTCGGTGAGACGGCCGGCGATCGGCATGGTGAGCATGGCGCCGATGCCCTGCGGGGCCAGCAGCAGACCGGCGGTCAACGTGGACTCGCCGCGCACGCCGATGAAGTACTGCGGGAACAGCAGCGCCGCACCGAAGAACGCGACCATGAACAGCACCATCGTGATGACGGAGATGCTCAGTGTGCGGTTCGCGAAGAGCCGCAGGTCGAGCAGCGGGTTCTTCTTGCGCAGGGCGTGCACGATGAAAGCGACGATCAGGATGGCACCGATGATGGTCGGCACCAGAACCGATGCCGTGACGAACGTGCGGTGCTCGGCGCTCGAGGAGATACCGAACAGGAACAACGCGAGACCCGGCGACAGGAGCAACAGACCGACGACGTCGATCGAGGGGCGGCTGGTCTCCGCGTCATCGCGCAGGACGATCCACGAGTAGACCAGGGCGATGATGCCGATCGGGACGTTGATCAGGAAGATCCAGTGCCAGCTCAGCTGCTCGATGAGGACGCCGCCGAGGATCGGGCCCGAGATCGGACCCAGGAGCATCGGGATACCGAGCACGGCCATGACCGAACCGACCCGCTCGGGACCGGCCGCCTTGGTCAGCATCATCATGCCGATCGGCATCAGCATGCCGCCGCCGAGTCCCTGGATCACGCGGAAGGCCACGAGCATGCCGATGTTCGGCGCCAGCGCGCACAACACCGAACCCACCGTGAACAGGACCAGCGAGACGAGGTAGACGCGCTTGGTGCCGAAACGCGATGCCGCCCAACTCGACAACGGGATCACCGCCGCCAGTGCGAGGGTGTAGCCGGTCGCGGTCCAGGCGGCGCCCGCGGCGTCGGTGCCGAACTCCTGCTGGAAGGTGTTCTGGGCGACCGCCACCACGGTGACGTCGAGGATCGACATGATCGCGCCGAGCACGACCACGCCGGCGACCAGCAGGACGTGGCGGTCCAGCTTGGTGTCGGGTGGGCCGTCGTGCAGGTGGCCACCTGTGGATGAGGTCATTCGCGTGTTCCTATCGGTCGGGCGAGAAATGGGCGTGCCGCGGCCATCCGCGGCAGAGAAGTCTGTGGGCTCGTTCGACCCCGTGAGGGTCGGTGGTCAGAGATCAGGGAGCGACGAGGTAGGAGAGGGGAGTCACGAGGCCTGCCGTCCGTCGGTGGGCAGACAGAAATGGTCGACGCCGTCGTCGACGATGGGACGCAGTGCCGCGCAGAGGTTGTCGCGCATGTCTGCGGGCAGGTTGGCGACGAAGTGCCGGATGGTCCCGCGCTTCACGGCCAGATGGGTCTCGAGGTAGCGCCGGCCCGCGTCGGTGAGGGATATGCGCTTGACCCGACGGTCGGACGGGTCCTCTCGACGGTCGACGAGACCTCCGGTCGCCAGCTTGTCCACCGTCCGGCCGGCGGCCGCGAGGGACAGCTGAACGCGATCGGCGATCGCGTTGACCGGCATCGGCCCGGGTTGACATGCAAGCGTGGAGAGGATCCGGAGCTGCGAGAACGTGACCTCGCTTGCCGCCAGACTCTCCAGCGCCTCGGGCCGGCTCAGATCGAGGAGCCGCTCGAGGAAGGCGTTGAGCGCCGACGACGCAGCGTTCACCGACTCGTCGGCGCCGCTGTTCGACCTGCATTCTCCGGACACCGGAAGATGCTAACCCGAATGCAACTATTGCCGAAACGCAATTAACGGTGACGTTGCGCATACCGTGGCGGCACCTGTGACCCGGGTCTCCCGAAGGCGGCGCGGGCGCCGTCTAATCTGGCAGCCATGGCCAACATCAAGGACATCCCCGTTACCGCTCTGGACGGCTCCGACGTCTCGCTGAAGGACTTCGGCGGACCGCTGCTCGTGGTGAACGTCGCCAGCAAGTGCGGCCTCACGCCGCAGTATGCCGGCCTGGAGGAACTCGCCAAGACGTACGGAGACAAGGGACTCACCGTCGTCGGAGTGCCCTGCAACCAGTTCATGGGGCAGGAGCCGGGTACCGCCGAGGAGATCGCGACCTTCTGCTCGGCGACCTACGGGGTGACCTTCCCGCTGCTGGAGAAGACCGACGTCAACGGCGAGGCGCGTCACCCGCTCTACGCCGAACTCACCCAGCACGCCGACGACGACGGGGAGGCCGGCGACATCCAGTGGAACTTCGAGAAGTTCCTCGTGAACGCCGACGGTGAGGTGGTCAACCGCTTCCGTCCGCGCACCGAGCCGACCGATCCGACGGTCGTCGCCGCCATCGAATCCGTGCTCTGAGCCGATTTGGCGCACCCGGTAAGCTGACCGGCGTGAACTGATCGGGAGAACACCGGTCAGGCGACAACCGACCAGCAGACATTGAGGAGCGGTCCATGGCGCGAGTGGTGGTCGACGTGATGCCCAAAGCCGAGATTCTCGACCCGCAGGGGCAGGCCATCGTCGGCGCCCTGGGCCGGCTCGGGTTCAGTGGGATCGGCGACGTCCGTCAGGGCAAGCGCTTCGAGCTCGAGGTCGACGACACGGTCGACGACACGACGCTCGAGCGCATCGCCGAGGAGTTGCTGACCAACACCGTCATCGAGAACTTCAACGTCTCGCGCGTCGCGGAGTAGAGAGCAGCACATGACAGCACGAATCGGGGTCATCACCTTCCCCGGCACCCTCGACGACGTCGACGCCGCCCGCGCGGTCCGGCTGGCCGGCGCCGAGCCGGTCGCCCTGTGGCACGGCGACGCCGACCTGAAGGGCGTCGACGCGATCATCGTCCCCGGCGGATTCTCCTACGGCGACTACCTGCGCGCGGGGGCCATCGCCCGCTTCGCCCCGGTGATGGGATCGGTCGTCGAGGCCGCCGGCAAGGGGATGCCGATCTTGGGAATCTGCAACGGTTTCCAGGTGCTCTGTGAGGCCGGGCTGCTGCCGGGCGCGCTGACCCGCAACGAGGGCCTGCACTTCATCTGCCGGGACGAGTGGCTGCGCGTCGAGTCGAACACCACGGCCTGGACGACCCGCTTCGAGCAGGGTGCGGAGATCCTCATCCCGCTCAAGTCCGGCGAGGGACGTTACGTGGCCTCGCAGCGCAAGCTCGAGGAGCTCGAGGGTGAGGGACTCGTCGTGTTCCGGTTCCCGGAGCGGAATCCGAACGGTTCGTCCCTCGACATCGCCGGTATCTCGAGCCCGAACGGGCGGATCGTCGGCCTGATGCCGCATCCCGAGCACGCCACGGAGCCGCTCACCGGACCCAGCGACGACGGCCTCGGCCTGTTCTACTCGGCGATCGACTCGGTCCTCGCCTCGGCGTGAATGCGCGTTCGTCGATGAGTGCGTCCGCCAGGATTCCGACCAGCGCTACCGCACGCGGCCTCGGCGAGTTCGTCGACGCCTCGCCGTCGCCGTTCCACGTGTGCGCGACGGTGGCCCGCGAACTCGAAAGCGCCGGGTACACGCGGCTGTTCGAGGATCAGCCGTGGGCGGACGCCGGCCTCGACGCCCCGTCGGCGCGGCACTACGTCATCCGTGGCGGCTCGATCATCGCCTGGGAGACCGGGCAGACCGGCGCCTTCCGCATCGTCGGCGGACACACCGACAGCCCCAACCTGCGGCTCAAGCAGCATCCCGACCGCTCGTCGGCCGGGGTCGCGATGGTCGCGCTCGAACCCTACGGCGGCGCCTGGCTCAATTCCTGGCTCGACCGCGATCTCGGCCTCTCCGGCCGCCTCGCGTACCGATCGGGGAACTCGGTGGCGCACACGCTGGTTCACGTGACCGAACCGGTGGTGCGGGTACCCCAACTCGCCATCCACCTGTCCGAGGACCGGAAGGGCGTGTCGCTCGATCCGCAGCGGCATGTCAACGCGGTGTGGGGGATCGGCGACGACGTCCCCGACGTCCTCGGCTGGGTGTCGGAGTACGCGGGCATCGACCCGGACGCGCTCCTCGGTTGGGAACTCATGACCCACGACGTCGCGCCGTCGGCGATCATCGGCGCCGACGGAAACCTGCTCAGCGCACCGCGATTGGACAACCAGGGCACCTGCTACACGGGTCTGCGCGCGCTGCTCGACGCCGGCTCGTCGGCGCACACGAAGATGCTGGTGCTGTTCGACCACGAGGAGGTCGGCAGCGGTTCCGAGCGTGGTGCCGCCTCGGACTTCCTGGGGTCGATCTGCGAACGAATCGTGCTCGCGCGCGGGGGATCCCGCGCGGACTTCCTCCAGACGATGGCCGCGAGCGTCTGCCTGTCCGGCGACATGGCCCACGCGACCCACCCGAACTATCCCGAGCGCCACGAACCCGGGCACCGCATCTCGATCGGCGGCGGACCGGTGCTGAAGGTGAACCAGAACCTGCGCTATGCGTCGGATGCGGTGGGAGAGGCCGTCTTCGCGCTCGCGTGCGACGCCGCGGGCGTCCCCATGCAGCGATATGTCCATCGCGCGGATCTGCCGTGCGGGTCGACGATCGGGCCGATCACGGCGTCACGCACCGGTCTCACCACGATCGACGTCGGCGCGCCGCAGCTCGCGATGCACTCGGCAAGGGAACTCATGGGCTCCGACGACGTGCCGATGTATTCGGCTGCGCTGCAAGCGTTTCTGACGCAGGGCTAGGAACGACGCGCGAGCCGTCGAGCGCCTCACCTCGCTCCCTGAGGAGCGAGCTTGCGAGCGTCGCCTACTGCTCCCTGAGGAGCGCCCGGAGCTTGCGGAGGGCGCGTCACTAAGGGTCCTGGTGAGGCAGCGGGATCAGTATTCGCGGGCGAACCCGAGGACCTTGTTCACGTACTCCATCGAGTTGTTGTACCGCAGGACGGCGGTCACCAACGAAGACGAGTCGCGGAGGTCGAGGTTGTCGTCGCACAGGTAGTTCGCGGTGGTCAGCGCGGCGTCGAAGATGTTCTGCGGGTCGGACTTGCCGTCACCGTTGCCGTCGGCGGCGTACATCTTCCACGTCGACGGCAGGAACTGCATCGGGCCGACCGCGCGGTCGTAGACCGGGTCGCCGTCGAGTTCGCCGCCGTCGGTGTCACCGATGACCTGGTTGCCGGCGAGGGAGCCGTCGAGGCGCGGACCGAAGATCGCGCTGCGCAGCACGCCGTCGGGGTTCACGTTGCCCTGGTCGGCGTGGTGGGACTCGACCCGGCCGATCCCGGCGATGACCTTCCAGTCGATGCCGCAGCGCGGGTGGGTGCTCGTGACGGACTTCGCGGCCGCCTCATACGCGTCGTAGTTGGTCACCGGGACCGCACCGGTGGTGACGCTGGCCGGCCGAACCGGCGGCGGGGGAGTGGGTGCCAGCGGGTGGGCCTTCACAGCCGGCGTCACGGACGGTGGCGTGGTCGGGGCCTCGGACGTCACCTGCGGCGCGGACACCGGCGTGGGGGCCAGCGTATTGCCGGAGAGTTCGGCCCCGGCGGTCGCCGCGCCGGCCAGAACGCCCACCGGCAGCAGGGCGGTGGCCCACAACGGTGTGCGTGACTTCTTCCGTGGCTTGGAGTGCTTACCCAAAACTGATCGACCTCGCGTGTACATCTCGTGGTTCGTGCTTGCGGAACCGAGCCGACCGTACACGCGGCCGTGAGCAAAGCGTTACCTTGTCGTGATCAATTCAGGTCTGGACACCGCCACCGATTCGTGTCTCTGCAGGTGAGGCCGGAAGCTCGGCCCGGCATGTGAAACGGCCCACAAGAGGGATTGAGGCCCTCGGGTTCAGGGGAACGGAGGGGTCAGTTCGGACGGAGCATCGACAGGGTGCTGCCCTCGCTGACGACGATGTATCCGTCGACGACCCGCACGAGTCCGGGGGAGGACAGGCCGCGCTCCCAGGCCGCGGTGTTCGCCGGGGTGAGCCCGGTCAGCAGGCCCTGGTTGACGACGACCATGGTGGTGCCGCTGGACCCGACGCACCGCGGGTTGGCGAGGATCGGCTGCTGCGGTCCCGGCGGCGGCCCGCTGCCGATGTGCGTGCCGTCGGCGAGCGCGTAGGTCGTTCGCGAACCGTCCAGGCGGCCGAAGTTCACGAGAGATCCGCACGCGATGGCATTGGCCTTGGACAGTTCGCCGTCGCGGATCTGCCACAGCGCCCCCGGACGTGCCGGGTCGCGGACCTCGTACTGCCCCTCGGCGGCGAAGACCAGGTTCGCCGCGTTCAGGACCGGGAGGGTCGACGGCCCGGGCAGCACGCTCAGACCGTCGGCCTCGGCGACCGGATCGGCGTCCACCCGGCCGTTGACGGTGGCGTAGGTGACCACCTTCTCCTCGCCGTGCGTCTGGTGGTCGACGGTCACCCCGGTCGGGTAGAGCTTGATGCTGCACTGATCGCAACCGATGCGGTCCTCACCGGTGGCGGGGTTGACCAGGTGCTCGCTCGCGTCGGCGGTCCTGATGACCACGGTGTCGCCGGTGACCTCGATACCGACGACCGGCGCCGCGAAGGTCCGAGCCCAGATGCCGTTGCCGGCCGGCGTGTTCAGGGTGACCTGGTGCCCGACCCGGTTGACGCGCAGGAAGTTGTTGCCGAGGCCCTCCACCGATTTGGTGTCCAGGTATTCGGCGGTGCGGGTAGGGATGCCGGCGTCGTCGACGAGGTAGAAGCCGTCCTCGAGTGGGGTGCCGAGCTGTACCGCGCAACCGACCTGGCCGGCTTCGTTGACCGCGCAGTCGCCCTGCCCCGCGTTGATGGGGCTGTCCCACAGCAGGTTTCCCGATCGCCGGTCCACCATCACGAACGAGCGCCCCAGCCCGGAGGGGTAGGTGATGAGCCATCCCTCGTCGGAGGTGTCGGCGATCTCGATGGTGACCTCGCCGGAGTAGTCCGGTAGATCCTCCTGCCCGACGATCGTCCAGGCGGTCCCCGGTTCGCGTTCGTAGCCGCGCAGCTCGCCGTAGGCGTAGTCGCCGTCGTCGGTCTGGGCGGTGCCGCTCGCCAGCACCACGCCGCCGGTCACGACCAGCGCGGCGCACAGGGCGAAGACGACGGTCCCGATGCCGAAGGGCAGACGCGCGGACAGGGCCCGGACGCGGGAGCGAGAGGACATGGGTAAGAGTCAACCATGACGGTGGTGGCCGCTCCGGAGCCGGGAGCCGGACGGTGGAGCAGGAAATTCGCCGGTCCGGTCATGGTTTTCGCGCCCGCAGGGCACTGGACTGTTCCCATGGACCTGTTGCTTGATGTGTTGGTGACCCTGACGGTCGTGACCACCGGCCTCAGTGCCGGCGTACTGGCGGGGTTCGGCTATGCCGTGATCCCCGGCCTGACCCGGGCCGGCGCCGACGTCGCGGTCGCGGCGATGCAGCGGATGAACAGCGCCATCCTCAACTCGCTCTTCGCGGTGGTCTTCGGCGGCGGCGTGGTGTTCGGCGCGCTGACCGTCTGGACCTCGTGGGGTTCCGGGCTCCGATGGTGGGTCCTGACCGCGACGGTCCTGACCGCGCTCGGTGTCGTCATCACGATGGTCGTCAACGTCCCGGCCAATGACCGCCTCGACGCCGCGGGTGTTGTCCGCGGCGACGAGGCGGTGCGGGTCTGGACGCGGTTCACCGCCGTCTGGGTGCCGTGGAACATCGTGCGGTCCGTGCTGACCACCGCTGCGGCGGCGGTGCTCGTCGTCGGGTTGACCGTGGGGTGACTCAGAACAACTGACCGAGGTAGAACTGAGCGCCCTGGTCGTCGGTGCACCGCGCCGAGATGCCGTAAGGGGCCGCGTTCGGTTCCTCGAGCACCGTGCCGCCCGCGGCCCGGACACGTTCGACCGTGGCCACGACGTCGTCGGTCGTCCACATCGGCACCGCCACCGAGCTCTCGGCGCCGCCCGCGAGCCCGACCTGCGGTCGCGAGTCGTCGACCTCCCAGCCGTCGTCGATGCGTCCGCCGTGGAACGTCCAGCCGAGGACCGATCCGTAGAACGCGCGGAAGCGTCCGCTGTCGGGCGTCAGCACCGTCAGGTAGGTCATGGCCCCGGGGTCGCGCGGGTGTGCCTGCGGGCGTTCGTCGTCGAGGTTCGCGGCGTAGACCGCGAACCGGACGCCCTGATCGTCGACGGCGTCGACCAGGCGATGACCGTCGGGGCTCGAACCGAACTCGCCTCGCCCGCCCGCTGCGACGATGCGCTCGTGTGCGGCCTCGAGGTCGTCGACGGCGTACGCGCAGAACATCGTCGGTGCGCCGTCGGTCTCGAAGATGCCGAGGCGATGGCCGACGTTGGTGACGCGTCGGCCCTCGGCGTCGAATTTCCAGCCCAGGACGTCGCCGTAGAAGCGCCGGGCGCGGGCGGCGTCGGGCGTGTTCAGGGACATGTAACCGATGTCGCCCTGATGGACCATCTCGGTGCCCACGGTCTTCGACGGACCGCTCAGCATCCACCGATGCCCGAACGGGTCGATGATGACCGCGGTGCGGGTGCCGTGGGCTTCGTACGGCTCTCGGGTCACCGCGGCTCCCGCGCGGGCGGCCGACGCGACCGCGTCGTCGGTGTCGTCGACGGCGACCATCAGGCTGACCGAGACCTGTCCGGGTGCGGGCGCCCGGAGCCCGAGGTCCGGGAACTCGGCGGCGAGATAAACGGCGCCGCCGCCCAGTTCGAGTTCGGCGTGACCGATCACGCCGTCGGACATCACGATCGGCTCGCCGCGCAGCCGGGCGCCGAGCGTGTCGACGTACCAGTCGATCGCGGCCTGCGGTTCGGCGACGACGAGATACGGGAGGGCGCCGGGGCGTTCGACCGTCGGTTCCGGTCGGGCGGGCGCCTCGGTCCGGACGGTCTCGGTTGCGTCGAGTTGTGTTGCGGTGGCCATGACGACTCCTTCGGGTAGGGTCGCCCCGCGCTCGAGGCGGTCCCGCAGCGCGGCGGCGAAATCCAGGTCGGGACGGACCGGATCGTCGAAGCCCGGCGTGCGCGCTGCGTTCAGGACGTGCAGCGGATCTCGTGCTGCGTCGAAGCGCGAGCTGTTCCGGGTGCTCATGCGTGACCTCCTCTCCCGCTGGGCTGGGGTTGTGTTTCGGGGTAGGCGGCGCGGAACGCCCGCTTGGCCCTGGTGAGTAGCGCCTCGGTGGCGCCGACCGTGCGGCCCAGGATCTCCGCGCATTCGCCGACGGGGAGGTCGTCGACGTAGCGCAGCGTCAGCACCGAACGGTGGATCGGCGACAACTGGCCGAGGGTGTGATGGGCGACCATCCGGTCGAGTTCGGTGTCCCACGGGTCGTCCCCGTGGTCGGGCAGGTCGTCGACCGGTTCCGGCGTGCGCTGTGCACGTCGCCAGTGGTCGGCGAGCTTGTGCCGTGCGATCCCGATGAGCCACGGAGTGGTCGGTTCGGTGTCGCGGCGTCGTCGGACGGAGTCCATGGCGGCCAGGAAGGTCTCCGAGGTGACGTCCTCGGCGGTACGACGATCCGTGCAGCGCCGCACGACGAAGCCGTACACCTCCGGCAGTGCCTGGTCGTAGACCGCCAGCAATCCCTCTGGTCCCCGGGCCGAAGAAACCGGTTGGTCGCTGCTCACATCTCTATCGTCGCGGCCGGACCCGATGATCCGACGCCCGTGGCGAAAAAAACTTGCGCCGTTCTCCGGGCGGTCACGGAGCGGTGCGTTCTCCGACGGTGAGCTCGATGATCTCGTCGGCCAGAATCTGTGGCTGGTCGAGTGAGACGAAGGTCCGGGCGTCGGGAACCTCGACGAACGGCGCCCCGCCCGGGAAGACGGCGGCCAGGCGGCGTCCGTGGGCCGGGGTGAAACACCGGTCGTCGCGACCCCACACCATTCGGACCGGGAGTTCGACGCGCGACATCCGCAGGGTGATCTGCGCCAGTTCGGCGGGGCGGATGCCGCGGAGGAACGCGATGAAGTCGTTGCGGATGCGTACGTCGCGCTGCAGCGGTTCGAAGACCGAGCCGGTGAGGTCGGGATCGGGATCGTTCAACAGCAGACCGACGCCCAGCGCGGAATGGCGTAGTGCACGCAGGCGCATCGCCTCGGCCAGCGGTTTCAGCAGAAGCCGGTGCTTCATCAGCGCGAAGTACAACCGGAACGGCTGCGGCGGAAAGAGATCGAAGGCATCGCAGTTGGTGAACACCAGCCGGCTGACGAACGCGGGATCGTCGTCGAGGGCGAATTGGGTGATGGCGCCACCGGAGTCGTTGGCCACGAGGGTCGCGTCCGACAGGCCGAACCGGTCGACGAACTCACGTAGGAGCGTGCCCATCCCGCGCGGCGAGCGGTCGGTTCCGGGTCCGAGCGGGATGCGGTGCGAGCCCAGCGGCATGAGGGGCACATGGCACCGGAATCCGCGCTCGGCGAGCAACCGTGCCGTCGGCTCCCACAGCCGGTGGTCGACCACGGCCCCGTGGACGAACACGATCGGCGGATGCGTCGAGTCGTCCGGACCGTAGGTCGCGTACTCGACGACGCCGGACGGAAGTTCGACGGTCGGCAATGCAGTCGTCATGGCGAGACCCGCTTCTCGTAGACTCGGTAACTTACGAACACTTAGTACGAAAGTTACGTGCAACCTGTATGAAAGTCAACCGTCGTACCCAGGCCGAGCGGACCGCGGCGACCCGCGCGTCGTTGATCGACGCCGGCCGGAAGCTGTTCGGCGAACGCGGCTTCGCCGACGTCGGCACCCAGGAGATCGTCGCCGAGGCCGGCGTGACGCGCGGTGCGCTCTACCACCAGTTCGACGACAAGAAGGGGCTGTTCGTCGCCGTCTACGACGACGTGGAACAGTCGATCGTCGCGCAGATCGCGGCGGCCGTGGGGGAGCGCGCCGGCGAGGACCCGCTCGCCGCGCTGAAGGCGGGTATGCGTCTGTTCCTGCGGCTGTGCACCGAGCCGGAGGTGCATCGGATCACGCTCGTCGAGGCGCCGTCAGTGCTCGGATGGAGTGAATGGCGTGCTCGCGGTGAAGAATTCGGATTCGCACTCGTCGAAGGTCTGATCGCGGCCGCGATCGCCACGGGCCAGGCGGTCGAGCAGCCGACCCGCCCGCTGGCCCACGTCGCGATCGGCGCGCTCGACGAGGCGGCGCTCTACGTCGCCGTCGCCGACGATCGCGAGGCCGCCACCGAACAGGTAGCTGCGGTCCTGGAACGGATCGTCGACTCGTTCGCGACCTAGTCGCTCCTGGCGGTCAGCTGCTGTCGGCGCGCACCAGCTCGGCGCAGCGTTCGCCGACGAGCATCACGGTGAGGTTCGGGTTCACCGTCGTGTGTTCGGGGAACACCGATGCGTCGGCCACCCGAAGTCCTGCAACGCCTTTCACGCGGAGTTCGGGATCGAGGGGTGACAGCTCGTCGTCGGGCGCACCCATCCGCACGGTGCCGACCGGATGGTAGACGGTGTTGTGGGTGCGGGTGATGTAGTCGGCCAGTTCCGCATCGCTCGCGGCGGCGGGGCCCGGATAGAGTTCGCGCGCAACCCACGTCGCCAGCGGCTCCGCGGCGGCGATCTCCCGCGCCCTGCGCAGGCCCGCGATCATGATCCGCATGTCGTAGCCCTCGAGATCGGAGAAGTACCGCGGGTCCACGCGGGGCTTGTCGCGGAAGTCACGGGAGCGCAACCGCACCGTGCCCCGTGACCGCGCGTGCGTCACGTTCGGTGTCAGGCAGAAAGTGTTGTCACTGGTCGGATAACCCTGACGAAGGGTGTGCATGTCGAACGGCACGCTGCCGTAGTGCATCATCAGGTCCGGCCGGGTCAGACCCGCATCGACGGTGGTGAAGATGCCCGCCTCCCACCACTGGGTCGACTCGCGGACCATCGGCTTCGCGGTCTCGAACCCGATCACCCCTTCGGGGTGGTCCTGCAGGTGTTCACCGACCCCCGGCGCGTCGACGAGGGCCTCGATCTCGTGCTCGCGCAGGTCGTCGGCCGGCCCGATTCCCGAGAGCATCAGCAACTTCGGGGAGTCGATCGCCCCCGCCGACACGATCACCTCGCCCCGGGCCTCGATCCGTGTCGTGCGACCGAACGCGTTGTCGGTGATGTCGACGCCCACGGCACGCAACTCGCCGTCGACCCGCTCGATGACCACCCGTTTTGCCCACGATCCGGTGCGGATGGTGAGGTTCGGCCGGTCGAGGTGCGGGTGCAGATAACTGACCGACGACGAGGCGCGCACACCGTCGGGTCGTCGGTTGATCTGGAAGAAGTTGGCGCCGTTGACAACCGTGCTGCCGCTGTTGAACTCGACGCGGGGGATGCCGACCGACTCGCAGGCCTCGAGCAGGGCGACCCCGCACGGGTCGTTCGGCGGCACCGTCATGAGGTGGACCGGACCGCTGCGACCGTGGTGCGCGCCCGGCGCGTCGTTGGTCTCGATCTGCGGGTAGAGGCGGTACAACTCCGCCGAACCCCATCCGGCGCACCCGAAGTCACGCTCCCACGAGTCGAGGTCCTCGCGCGGCGCCCAGAAGGCGATGCAGCTGTTGTGCGAACTGCACCCGCCGAGGACCTTCGCCCGGGCGTGGCGCATGAAGTCGTTGCCGTTCTCCTGCGGTTCGATGGGATAGTCCCAGTCGTAACCGGATTCGAGGAGTTCCATCCACCGGTCGAGCCGCAGGATCGCGTCGTCGCCGACATCGGACGGACCCGCCTCCAGCAGGCACACCGAGACCGAGGGGTCCTCGGACAGCCGCGACGCCACCACGGCACCCCCGGAGCCGCCGCCGACGACCACGTAGTCGTAGGTCTCGCTCATCGTCGCTCCTCGCCGTCTCCGGACCGGTCCGCGAACCAGCCGGTCACGCCCGGTCGGAGATTCTCGTAGACATGTTTGGCCTCGCGGTACTCCGCCAGACCGGACGGTCCGAGCTCCCGCCCGAAGCCCGACTGGCCGTAACCGCCCCACTCGGCTTCCGGCAGGTACGGCCCGAAGTCGTTGACCCACACCGTTCCGGCCCGGATTCGTCCGGCGATGCGGCGGGCGCGTGCCGCGTCGGCCGACCAGACGGCCCCCGCGAGACCGTAGACGGTGTCGTTGGCCAGGGTCACGGCCTCGTCCTCGGTGGCAAAGGTCTCCACGGTGACGGTCGGTCCGAACGCCTCGTCGTGCACGCAGGCCATCGAACGGTCGGCGCGATCGATCACGGTGGGCAGATAGAACCATCCGTCGTCCAGGCGCCCCGAACCCGCATCGCCCGTGGCGAACGCGCCACCGGTGCGGATGATCGCGCCATCCGCACGAGCCTGTTCGACGTAGGCGTGCACCTTGTCTCGGTGTGCCGCCGAGATGAGCGGTCCGGTCTCGGTGCCCTCGGAGTAGGGCAGGCCCAGCCGGATCTGCTCCGCGCGGCGGACCAGCTCATCGACGAAGCGATCGTGTGCGGACTCCTCGATGATGAGCCGGGCTCCGGCCGAACAGACCTGCCCCGAATGCAGGAACGCCGCGTTGAGCGCGTTGTCGACCGCTGCCGCGAGGAGTTCGTCGGTGGCGCAGGCGTCGGCGAAGACCACGTTCGGGTTCTTGCCCCCGAGTTCGAGCGCGACCTTCTTCACCGTCGCCGCCGCCTCGCGGGCGATGACCCGGCCGGTCACGAGCCCACCGGTGAACGAGACCAGGTCGACGTCAGGATGAGACGACAGCGGAGCGCCGGCCTCGGCGCCCGCGCCCAGGACGAGGTTGCCCACGCCCGCCGGGAGACCGACCTGCTCGAGGACCTGCATGAGCAGGATCGACGTGTGCGGGGTGAGTTCGGCGGGCTTGAGCACGAAGGTGTTGCCTGCCGCCAGTGCCGGCGCGACCTTCCACGCCGCCTGCAGCAGCGGGTAGTTCCACGGTGTGATCAATCCGCAGACGCCGACCGGTTCGTACACGATGCGCGAATCGGCGTCGGGTGACCCGGTGTCGACCACACGCCCGGCGTCGGCCGCCGCGAGCTTGCCGAAGTACCGGAAGCAGTTCGCGATGTCGGTCATGTCGATGTCCGACTCGTAGGGCCGCTTGCCGGTGTCGAGGGTCTCGGCGCGGACGAACTCGTCTCGGCGCTCGGCGATCTGGGCGGCGACGCGGAGAAGGAGGTCCCCACGGTCGGCGGCGGGTGTGGCGCTCCACTCGCCGGCGTCGAACGCGCGGCGGGCCGCCGCGATGGCCTGCTCGGTGTCGGACACCCCGGCCTCGGCCACCACGCCGACGACTGAGTTGTTTGCGGGACACCGGATCTCGCGGGTCTCGCCGGAAGCGGAGGGCCGCCAGCGGCCGCCGATGTAGAGGGTCTCGCTCATCGAGCCGGTGCTCCTTCGGAACTGCTGTCGGGAATGTCCGTGTCGCTGTCGGGCACGGTACCGTCGCCGGCGGCTGCATCGGGTCCGGGGTCGTGGTGATCACCGGCTGCATCCCGCAGATGCAGGTAGCCGAGATGGCGTTCGTACTGGTCGAGGATGTCACCGATGATCTGGTCGCGGGTGTACCCGGTGAGCGAGTAGCCCTGGGACCCCTCGGTGAGATACACCTCGCACCGGAAGTATCGATCGTCGGATCGCTGGGTCCGGACCGCGTACGTCGGGGTCGGCGCCGAGACCGGCCAGACGCAGTACTCGAACCGGGGGACCTCGGCGAGTTCGACGATCAGGCGCGGCGACGGCAGCCCTTCGTTCTCGGCCGACTCGTCGACCGTCGCGGTGATCCCCTCCCGGCCGAATTGTTCGGCGACCTCGGTCATGGCCGGTACGACGTTGGCTTCGATGAACTTCCGGGTCGCAACCCGGCCGGGGAAGCGCAGGGTGCCGATGAGTCGCTGTCGCCAGCTGCCGTGTTCCGTCGGGCCGCGCCCGACGGCGATCACCTTGGGCAGCGTCGTCCGGAAGCTGTCGAGTTTCACCGACTCGTTGCGGACGGCACGGAGCAGTGAGATGCCGATGAGCCCGAGGACGAAGGAGAACGGCAGGCCCATGATCACCGTCGCGGCCTGCAGGGTGAGGATGGACCCGTCGCCGCCGCCGGCGAACAGCATCGACAGGGTCAGCAGACCGATCGCCACCGACCAGAAGATACGAAGCGACCGTGTGCAATCGGCCATCGGGTCGTCGAGGCGGCTGGTGAAATTGCCCATCACGAGCGAGCCGGAGTCGGCGCTGGTCACGTAGAACAGCAGGCCGGTGATGGTTGCGATCCCGATGAGCAGCGTCGAACCCGGGTACTGATCGAGCAGCGAATAGAACCCGGCCTCGGGTGTGGAGGCCGTCGTCTCGGCGAAATCCGCATCGCCGCGGGCCACCTGCAGGGCACTGTTCCCGAAGATCGAGATCCACACCAGGATGAAGCTGAACGGGACCACCAGCACGCCGAAGATGAACTGCCGCAACGTGCGTCCGCGCGAGATGCGGGCGAGGAAGAGTCCGACGAACGGCGCCCAGGCCACCCACCACGCCCAGAAGAACAGGGTCCAGCCGTCGACGAAGGCGCGGGCGTCGTTGCCGGGCGGCGGGTTCATCTGGTCCCAGGCGAAGGTGTCGAGTGTCCGGTCGGCAAATGTGGACACATAGTCGCCCGCGTTCTGGACGAGCCCGTTGAGCAGGAAGTCCGCGTCTTTGGCGACCGTGATGTATATGAGCAGGCAGATGGCCAGGATGACGTTGATCTCGGAGAGGCGTCGAATGCCCCTGTCGACACCAGAGGTCGCAGACGCGGTCGCGATCACCACAGCCAGGACGATCAGGCCGATCTGGGCCGCCTTGCCCTGCTCGATCCCGAAGATCTCGTTCAGCCCGAAGTTGAGCTGGACGACCCCGATCCCCAGTGAGGTGGCGATGCCGAAGATGGTGCCGAGGACGGCCGCGACGTCGATCGCGTCGCCCCAGCGGCCTTCGACACGTTTGCCGAAGATCGGGTAGAGCGCTGCCCGGATCGTCAGCGGGAGATTGTGCCGGAAGGCGAAATACGCGAGTGCGCCACCCATGAGCGCGTACATCGCCCAGCCGGTCACGCCGTAGTGGAAGACCGTCCAGGTGACCGCCTCACGTGCCGCTTCGTTGGTCTCCCCGGCCCCGGTCGGCGGGTTGAGGAAGTGGGTCACGGGTTCGGCGACCGAGAAGAACATCAGATCGATGCCGATGCCCGCGGCGAACAGCATCGACGTCCAGGTGAAGAGGCTGTACTCCGGACGCGATTCCTCCGGTCCGAGCCGGTAGCGCCCGTACTTGCTGAGGCCGAGGAACACCACGAGACCAACGATGGCGGTGGCGAGGATGAAGTACCACCAGCCGAACCAGCGGGTGATGAAGTCGCGTACGTCGTTGATCGTCGACTCGGCCGCTGCCGGTGCCGCCAGCGCCCAGACGGCGAAGGCGACCACGATGACAGCCGAGGCTATGAAGACGGTCAGATTGACCCGGCGCGTGGGCAATCGCCGCTCGCCGGTCTTGGTCTCGGCATGGACCGACGTGGACGGTCGAGCGGCGTCATCACTCATGGACCACGACGCTAGTCCGATCGCCGATGGGGCGGACCGTTTGGACGGATCCGTGTGAGTTGTTCTACCCGGTTCAGTGGGTGGCGAGTAGCTCCATCAGGTGTGCTTCGACGAGGGAGGGGCGGACCTGTCGTCGGCCGGGTCGGGGTGGTCGGACGTCGATGACGTGGCTGATCGTCGCCCATGAGCGGCGTGCGTCGTCGTGGGTGTGGCCGTCTGGGCGTGGTTGATCGCCGGGCCGGGTTGGTGGTCCGTGGATCTCGTCGCGCACGGTGTTCAGATGTTGTGCGAACCGCCTGGGTATGTCGGGTCGACGGTTGAGGCGTTCGGGGTTGGGTGGCGCCCCGGGTTCAGCATTCAACCGCCACATGCAGCGACCTTCGTCGGGCCCGGACCGGACGATGCGGGTGGTGTACTGCCCGGGCTTGTCGCCGACCATGCGGTTGTGGCGTGGGCACGCCGGGGCGAGGTCGTCGATGTTAGTGAGACCACCCTTCGCCCAATCCTTCTGGGCGTGATGCATGTCGACGTGGGTGGCGGGCTGATCACACCCGGGTGCCGAGCACACTTCACCGTCGGGGCGGGCAAACGACGCCAGGCGTTGTTCGCGCGTGGCGAGACGTTTCCCCCTACCGAAGTGCAGCGGCACGGTGGTGTGGTCTTTGAAGATCGCCAACCACGGTTGGATGTCGGCGGCCATTGCGATCAGGTCCGGGATGGGCAGCAGGGTGCCGGTGGCGGTGGTCGCGAGGCCGGCTTCACGAATCAGATCAGCGAGGTCGGCTTTGATGATCAGCTGCATCGGCAGCCCACGATGCGTGGTGCCGAGAGTGCCGTCAGCAAATTTGGCGGCCAGTGCGGCGTCGAGGGCGTCGTGATTGGTCTGGGCGGGGGTGCGGCCGTCGCGGTCGGCGGCGGCTGTCAGGGTGTCGGGGTCGGCGGTGCCGGCCGGTCCGCAGGGCGACTGTGGGTCGTCGGGGTTGTTGAGTCCGGGTTTGCCCCAGACGGCGAACATCATCGTCAGCCGGGCGTGGAGTTCGGGAGTTAGGGTGCCGGAGATGGTGGCGGTGCCATCGGCGCGTTGCCGGCCGATCCACAGGCCGCGGCGCCGTTTCTGGTCCGAATCGTCGGCGAGGGTGCCGTCGGGGTCGAGGTGAGCGAGCAGCCGGGCACCGAGTTGGGTGATGTCAGCAGGCGTGTGGTCGACGGCGATCTCGGCCATCTGTCGTTCGGCGGCGACCTTGATGTCGTGGTCGACGGCTACCGGGATGCGGTCGAGGACATCCAGGGTGGCCTGCACGTGCCCGGAGCCAACAGCTCCCACAGCGAACGCCTCGGCCAGCGTGGGGTGTTCGGGCTCCAGAATGTCGCCGCCCAGGCTGGTCCGGTGGGAGGTGGCATCCATCTGTATTCGGCGCCGCACCGGGTTGGACACCCGCAGCCGGTGGGTCATGAACTGCATGAGTGTCCTGCAGCCTGCCTTGCGGGGGAGGTCGCGGGCCTCGACCTGATCGATCTGCCGGTCACCGGCCACGGTCAGCCGGGCGATCGCTTTCTCGGTGTCGGCCGCCAGATCGGCCAACTCGGTATCGGTGCACGGCGCCAGGTCCACGGTCTGTAGTTCGTCGAGGATGCGGTGGAGGTCGGCCACCAGCTCGACGGCACGTGGTTGCGCCGTGGTGGTTTCGTCAGACATGGTCACCTCCCCCGAGTACCGTTGCTGCGAATGTACGTTCGAGTGTACACGGCCATCGGTCGCCGTCAATACCAAAAATGTTGTCGTGCAACAGAACTGAGCGCCTACATCTTGTCGGTGTCGTGTGATAGGCGTCCGCCGCGTGTCGTGGCCGTGCTCGCCGTGTACCGGGCCGTACCCGGATGCACCCTGCTGCTCGTTGGTGTGCGACGGTCGCAGTCAAGCGAGGGCCAGATCTACCGAGGCCCGGCAGCGGCCCGGGTGGTCCCCATTCGCCTCCTGTGGTCTCGTCGGCCGGCGGTTTCCGCGATACCCGGCTGCTGTCGGGCACAACGCGGGCGCCGCGTCGCGGGTCCCAGCGCCCGGTGGGGGCGCATCCCGGGCCGTCGGCGGCCCGTTCGCTCTCGGCGTAGACGGCGGGGAACACAGCCCCGGCCTGCGCAGTTGTACTGGGCACATCCCCGCCGCAACGGGGGATCCATGCACTCTGCGCAGGCGTTAACTGCAGGTGCACCCCAGACGACCTCTAGAGTGGAAGCAGGCTGGTCGTCGTCTATCCGCACCGGTTGTCCTCCGGGACCTCCGAGGTGGTCTCCGCGGCGGCCGGGGCGCTAGCAATGTGAGGGAGAACAATGTTCGAACGGTTCACCGACCGCGCGCGTCGGGTTGTGGTTCTGGCCCAAGAAGAAGCGCGCATGCTCAACCACAACTACATCGGTACCGAGCACATCCTCCTCGGCCTCATCCACGAGGGCGAGGGCGTGGCGGCCAAGGCGCTCGAGTCGCTCGGGATCTCGCTCGAAGGGGTTCGCAGCCAGGTCGAGGAGATCATCGGCCAGGGTCAGCAGGCGCCGTCGGGACACATCCCGTTCACCCCGCGTGCCAAGAAGGTGCTGGAGCTCTCGCTGCGCGAGGCCCTGCAGCTCGGCCACAACTACATCGGTACCGAGCACATCCTGCTCGGCCTGATCCGCGAGGGCGAGGGCGTCGCTGCCCAGGTGCTGGTGAAGCTCGGCGCCGACCTCAACCGGGTCCGCCAGCAGGTCATCCAGCTCCTCAGCGGATACCAGGGCAAGGAGCCGCAGGAGGCGGGCACCGGCGGTCGCAGCAGCGAGTCCGGCACCCCGTCGACCTCGCTGGTCCTCGACCAGTTCGGTCGTAACCTGACCGCCGCGGCCTCCGAGGGCAAGCTCGACCCGGTCATCGGCCGGGAGAAGGAAATCGAGCGGGTCATGCAGGTGCTCAGCCGCCGCACCAAGAACAACCCGGTGCTGATCGGTGAGCCCGGCGTCGGCAAGACCGCCGTCGTCGAGGGCCTGGCTCAGGCCATCGTCAACGGCAAGGTCCCCGAGACCCTCAAGGACAAGCAGCTCTACACCCTCGACCTCGGTTCGCTGGTCGCGGGCAGCCGCTACCGCGGTGACTTCGAGGAACGCCTCAAGAAGGTGCTCAAGGAGATCAACACCCGCGGCGACATCATCCTGTTCATCGACGAGTTGCACACGCTCGTCGGCGCAGGTGCCGCCGAGGGCGCCATCGACGCCGCCAGCATCCTCAAGCCGAAGCTGGCCCGCGGCGAGTTGCAGACCATCGGCGCGACGACCCTCGACGAGTACCGCAAGTACATCGAGAAGGACGCCGCACTCGAGCGTCGCTTCCAGCCCGTGCAGGTGGGCGAGCCGTCTGTCGAGCACACCATCGAGATCCTCAAGGGCCTGCGCGACCGGTACGAGTCGCACCACCGCGTCTCGATCACCGACGGCGCGCTGGTCGCCGCCGCCACGCTGGCCGACCGCTACATCAACGACCGGTTCCTGCCGGACAAGGCGATCGACCTCATCGACGAGGCCGGCGCGCGCATGCGCATCCGCCGGATGACCGCGCCGCCAGACCTGCGTGAGTTCGACGACCGCATCGCCGATGCGCGCAAGGAGAAAGAAAGCGCGATCGACGCTCAGGACTTCGAGAAGGCCGCCAGCCTCCGCGACAAGGAGAAGCAGCTGGTCGCCGAGCGCGCCGAGCGCGAGAAGCAGTGGCGCAGCGGTGACATGGACGTCGTGGCCGAGGTCGACGACGAGCAGATCGCCGAGGTCCTCGGCAACTGGACCGGCATCCCGGTGTTCAAGCTCACCGAGGAGGAGACCACGCGTCTGCTCCGCATGGAGGAGGAGCTGCACAAGCGGATCATCGGGCAGGAGGACGCAGTCAAGGCGGTCTCGAAGGCGATCCGTCGTACCCGTGCCGGCCTGAAGGATCCGAAGCGGCCGTCGGGCTCGTTCATCTTCGCCGGTCCGTCCGGTGTCGGTAAGACCGAGCTCTCCAAGGCGCTGGCGAACTTCCTCTTCGGCGAGGACGACGCCCTGATCCAGATCGACATGGGCGAGTTCCACGACCGCTTCACCGCGTCGCGTCTGTTCGGTGCCCCTCCCGGGTACGTCGGCTACGAAGAGGGCGGGCAGCTCACCGAGAAGGTGCGCCGCAAGCCGTTCTCGGTGGTGCTGTTCGACGAGATCGAGAAGGCCCACTCGGAGATCTACAACACCCTGCTGCAGGTCCTCGAAGACGGTCGTCTGACCGACGGTCAGGGCCGCACGGTCGACTTCAAGAACACCGTGCTGATCTTCACCTCGAACCTCGGTACCTCGGACATCTCCAAGGCCGTGGGCATGGGCTTCTCGTCGAGCGACGGAACCCAGTCGAACTACGAGCGGATGAAGCAGAAGGTCAACGACGAGCTCAAGAAGCACTTCCGCCCCGAGTTCCTCAACCGCATCGACGACATCGTCGTGTTCCACCAGCTCACGCGGGAAGAGATCATCCAGATGGTCGATCTCATGCTGACCCGCGTGGAGGGTGCATTGAAGAACAAGGACATGGCTCTCGAGGTCACCGACCGCGCGAAGGCCCTGCTGGCCAAGCGTGGCTTCGATCCGGTGCTGGGTGCGCGTCCGCTGCGTCGCACCATCCAGCGCGAGATCGAGGACCAGCTCTCGGAGAAGATCCTGTTCGGCGACATCGCTCCCGGACAGATCGTCCTGGTCGACGTCGAGAACTGGGACGGCGAGGGCGACGGCGACGACGCCCGGTTCGTCTTCACCGGCTCGGAGAAGCCGCGCATGGTTCCCGACGCGCCGGTCGAGCTCACCAAGGCCGGCGAGGCCGACGCGAGCTGAGCGCAGCCCGTCTGAGCTGATCTGACACCAGCGGCGGCGTCACCCGACAGGGTGGCGCCGCCGTTGTGTTGTGCCCGGCTGGTGCGCGGCTCCGCGCATTGACACAGCCGACGCGGAGTGTCCCAGCGCCCGATAGCATCGATCTGTGACGAGCGATACATCAGAGGTCGGGCGCAAGTCCCGACAGGACCAGCCCACCATCACCGTCGAGCGAGATGGGGAGATCGCGATCTTCCGGCTCAATCGACCCGACCGGCTCAACGCCTTCACCATGCAGATGGGGGAGGAACTGCGGGCCGCGTTCGACGAGACCGACGCCGACGACTCCGTTCGTGCCGTCGTGCTGACCGGCAACGGCCGCGCGTTCTGCGCCGGCGCCGATCTCGAGGCGGGCGGGTCGACGTTCGACGCCTCGTCAGTGGTGGACTCAGACGAGGTTCCGGCGGACGAGGGCGGGAAGTTGACGCTGCGGATGTTCGCCTCGCTCAAGCCGATCGTGGTGGCGGTGAACGGTCCGTCGGCCGGCGTCGGCGTCACGATGACGCTGCCCGCCGACGTCCGGATCGCCTCGGAGGACGCGAAGTTCGGGTTCGTCTTCGCCGCCCGCGGCCTGGTGCCCGAAGCCGCGTCGAGCTGGTTCCTGCCGCGGCTCGTCGGGTTGCCGACCGCACTGCAGTGGACGATCGGCGCGAAGATGGTGCCCGTCGCCGAAGCCCATGAACGCGGGCTGATCCAGCAGGTGGTCCCCAAAGACCAGGTGCTCGAGACCGCGATCGCCGTCGCCCGCGAGATGACCGCGAACAGCGCCCCCGTCTCGGCGGCGCTGACCCGACAGCTGTTGTGGCGGATGGCCGGTGCGCCCAGTCCGCTCGATGCCCACCACGCCGACTCGAAGGCGATCTTCTACCGCGGGCAGTCCGGTGACGTGTACGAAGGCGTCATGTCGTTCCTGGAGAAGCGTCCGGCGACCTACCCCAACACCGTGTCGGAAGATCTACCCGAGATCTTCTGATCACTCAGTCGAGGGTCCCGGCCTGGATGCCGATCTCGAGTACCACGAAGATCATCGCCAGCTGGATGGCGCAGCACCACGCAGCGGCCGGCCAGGCCGGGAGTCCTCGGCGCACGCGGCGGACGACGAGGGTCACCGACACCGCCACCAGCACCACGGCCGACCCGATGCCCACCCCGATGGCCACCTCGGTCCAGACCGGACTCCCGCACTCCTCGTAGGCGCACGCGTCGGTGACGAAGACCGTCAGACCCGCGACGGCGATCGTGATCAGCGCCAGCACCGCGTGCACCAGTCCCAGCACCACCGACGCGAACGCGTCGAGGGTCGACACGGGTGGCTGCGGAGGGGGATTCTCGGCGGTCTCCTCGGTGGGCATCCGCCGACGATAGCGCCGGACATTGTCCCGCGGGACCGGCACGCGGTGAAAAACTCCTGCAAACAGCCCGTGTGAACTGGGTGAACATCCGAACACGCCGGACATAAACGGTGGCAGCGTCCATCGACCGCGGTTATCGTGGCGACAGAGCAGGCCAGACCAACGAGAGGAGGTGACGCAGATGTCGATGGGTGACAAGGCTTTCGCCGGCGAGTGGCGGACGGCCCCCTCCGACCGTCCGTGCGGACTGAAGTCCGACGGAAGGCCGGGACCGATCACATCACGCGTCACCAGTTCCTGAGGTCATGAACCTCGGTGGTCGGCGCACTCACTCGCCCACGCATCGAGGAGCTGTCATGACCATCTTCGTCACCAACGCCGGACTGCAGATCCTGGCGCGCGTCACCTGGCGTCGCGCCGCGGTTCTGTTGACCACCGAGGTCGCGCGGAACGTCGAGGGCACGCCGCTGGTCCGCGTCGTCCATTCGCCGACGCTGTCCCTGCCGATCCACAAGGTGGTGGCGATCAAGCGAGATGCCTACCGCCCGTTCGCCGGTAAGACGATGGACTCCTACGCGTCGAACGCGACCATCCTGCGGCGCGATCAATGGATCTGCGCCTACTGCGACGGTCCCGCCGACACCGTCGACCACATCGTCCCGGTCTCGCAGGGTGGGCCGAGCACATTCGGAAACCAGGTCGCGGCGTGCAAGTCCTGCAACGGTTTCAAGGCCAACCGGACGCCGCGCAAGGCGGGGATGGCCCTACGGCACGCCCCGTTCGTCTACGACCCCTGGGCCGCGGACCAGAAAGAGGTGTGGGAGATGTTCATCCTGCATCCGAAGACGGACTAGACGTTCGATCCGTTGCCGCCCCTGCCATCAGGTCGGCAACGGGTCGGCGCCACGTTCCGCGAGCAGCATCGTCATCAGACCGATCTCGTCGCCCTGGTCGCCGATCATCATGAGCGCGAGGTCCTTCGTCGCGGAACCGGTCCGCTCGTCGTTGTATGCCGCCTGGGCCATCGACATCCCGCCACGGTGGTGCCGAATCATCAACTGCAGGAACAAGATCTCCGCCTCGCCGGGTGGCAGGGTGGAGAGACTGCCGATCTCGTCGATACTCGCCATGCCGGGCATCGGCCGAGGGGATTCGTCGTGATGGGTGCCCTCGTGGTGAGGGTCTCCGCCGGACATCCAGGACATCGGCTCCGGCGCGGTCACCGGTTCGTCGAACCACAGCAACCAGCCACGCATCGTGGCGGTTTCGGCGGTCTGCGTGTGGACGATCCGGTCGGCGACGCCGCGGATCTGCGGCGCGACTCCGGGCACCGCACCGATCGTCCGCGACATGAGGATCGCCTGGTCGTGGTGCGCCGACATGTCCTGCGCGAAGCCGATGTCGGACACGCTCATCGCGGATGAGTCGTGATCGCGTCCCTGCCACACCGCCCCGACGACGACACCCATGGTGACGAGCAGGGCCGCGGTCACGCCGAGGACCATCGCGCGCACCAGCGGGACGCCGAGGCGAGAAGCGCTCATCCGATCGAGGAGTTCTGGTCCGGCGGTGGCGTGTACACCGCGGGACTCAACCGCAACACCTGGAAGCCGCCGTCGGAACAGGTGACCCGCAGCTCGTTTCCGCGGAACTCGGGTGGGGACATGCACCAGTCCGTCGACATGTCACCGCCGACGATCATCCCGCTACGTGGACCGACCATCTCGTTCAACCGGACCTTGCCGTTCGCGATCGACATACCGAGGCTGAGGAATTCGACGGCGGGCAAGCCCATCAGCGAGCCGACGACGTGCGGCGAGTTGGGCGACTCCGCGATCGTGGTGCCCTTGCGGGCCGGCGGGTTGTAGTAGGCGATCTCGCGAATCCGGTCGAAGTCGCGGATGTCGAAGACCCGGATACCCGACGATTCCCAGCCGCACGCGAGCGCGGTGGGATCGGTCGCCCGGTCGACCGTGCAGTAGTGCGGATTGCTGCTGAACAGCGACCCGCCGGTCGACGACCGCAGATTGGTGTCGAGGTGCTCGGGGAGATTGATCTCGAGTTTGATCTGCGCGGTGTATCGGGGCTTGTTCACCCGCGTCACGTCGAAGATCTTGACGCCGCCCGAACCTGCTTCGTCGGCGGTGACGATGTGGGGCCGGCCCCGGTAGGTGATCGGGATCGAGTGCTGGTTCAGCTGGCCGTCCGGCCAGAGATAGGCCGCGGTGTGCGGGACCTGCGGGTGCGGCCGTCGCTCCTGGACGTCGCTGACGTCGAGCACCGTCACACCCGCCATGTTGGACAGGTACATCCGGTTGCCATCTGGCGACATGCCGAAGCCGTGACCGAGGAACGAGTGGAGCCCCTGCCAGATCACGCGGGGCGACCGGGGATCGGCGATGTCGATGGCACTGAGGTGCCCGGGGAACACCCCGGACGCCCAGTAGGTGCGGCCGTCGGGGGAGAAGCCGCCCTCGTGCGAGGTGAACGGCAACGGCGTCGTCGTGCCCGGGCCCGTGTTGAGGAGTCTGGGGCGGGTGCAGTCGGAGATGTCGTATACGGCGAAGAACCCGCCGCCCCAGAGCAACGGCACCGACGTCGCGGCCAGGAGCTTGCGTTCTTTGTTGACCTTCAGCGTCTCCCACGTGCCGCCGCGCATCGCCGGATCCGTCAGGGACCCGACGACTCGCGGCGCGCTCGGGTCGGATGCGTCGATGACCTGTACGCCCGGCGGGTTCACCCAGTTGTTTCCGGGGAACAGGCTGCCGGTGTAGCTGCAGTGCTCGAAGTTGGCCGAGACGATCCCGCCGCCGGCGCCGCGGACACCGCCGATCCGTGTGATGTTGCATCGGTAGCCGCGCATGCTGCGTCCGGACAGGCGGTCCTCGGCGCTGACGTCCCCCTGCAGGCCCGGTTCGGGGAGCGAGCCCGGTCCGCAGTCCGCCTGGGGAACCGCGACCTCGGAGATGTCGGGGAAATAGTGGTTGGCCGCGCCGGCCGGTGCCGCCACCAGCATTGTCGAGACAAGTGTCGCGCCGGCCAGGAGGCAGGTGACGGCATGGCGACGGCGGACCCCCGAACGGGCCGTGTGTCGCGCGTCGAACCGAGTAGGCATCATCGCATCCCCCGATCGTGATCTGAGACACGCTAGTGGGCGAGCCGAGACGACATCGGCGAATCGTCAAATCCGAGCGGACGAACAGAGCCGGCCCGGGGTCTCCGGGCCGGCTCGTGTCGGGTGCAGGTTGCGGCAGACGTCAGACGGCGTCGCCGCCGTCGATGCTGCCGAAGTCGCCGACCTCGACGTTGCCTTCGTCGTCGACCGCGGTGTCGAAGGTGCCGTCGCCGTCGGTGTCGGCGACGGCGATGTCGGTGTAGCCGTCGGCGTCGGTGTCGGCTTCGATGATGTCGATCTCGCCGTCGGCATTCGTGTCGTAGGCGATGGAGTCGGCCTGGCCGTCGCCGTCGGTGTCGAGGATGGCGTCGGTGGTGCCGTCACCGTCGACGTCGGTGAGTGCGGCGTCGACGGCTCCGTCGCCATCGGTGTCGATGAGAACGGCGTCGGCGGGGATCTCGGTGCTCATTGGTATGTCCTTCCAAGTGGGGTGAGTGCTTCTGGGCGGTTCATGTACTTGGAGGCGACGTCGAGGACGAATGTTCCCGGGGTGCCGGGAGTCGTTCGGATGACCGATCCGGCGACCGACTACCGTTTGGTCTCGTATCACTCGACTTCGGAGGTTCACTGTGCAACAGATCGGCGTCATCGGCGGAGGCACCATGGGAGCGGGCATCGCGGAGGTGTGTGCGAAGGCCGGCAGCGATGTCGTGATCGTGGAGGTCAAGCAGGAGTTCGCCGACGCCGCGCGGGCGCGGGTGGAGAAGTCGCTGGCCAAGGCGGTCAGCAAGAACAAGCTGGCGCAGGACGACGCCGACGCCGCCCTCGGACGTCTGCGGGTGACGACCGACTACGCCGACCTCGCCGATCGCGAGCTGGTGATCGAGGCGGCCCCGGAGATCGAGGAGCTCAAGCGGCAGATCTTCGCGAACCTCGACGAGGCGACCGGCGCGAACACCATCCTCGCGACCAACACGTCGTCGATCCCGATCATCAAGGTCGCGACCGCGACGAAGACCCCCGAACGCGTTGTCGGCGTGCACTTCTTCAACCCGGTACCGGTGATGCCGCTGGTCGAGATCATCTCCACGCTGACCACCGCGCCGGAGACGGCCGACGCCGTGAGCGCATACGTCACCGACACCCTCGGCAAGACCGCGGTCCGCGCGGGTGACCGCTCCGGCTTCATCGTCAACGCGCTGCTCATCCCGTACCTGTGCCAGGCCATCCGGATGTTCGACTCGGGCTACGCCTCGGCCGAGGACATCGACCTCGCGATGAAGGGCGGCTGCGGCTACCCGATGGGTCCGCTGACCCTGCTCGACACCATCGGTCTCGACGTGACGCTCTCCGCCGCGGAGTCGCTGTACGCGGAATTCGCCGAACCCCACTACGCGCCGCCGGCGCTGCTGCGTCGCATGGTCGATGCCGGCCGCCTCGGACGGAAGACCGGTCACGGTTTCTACACCTACTGACAGCTGGATCGCCGACGCCGAGCCCCGGCTCACCTTCGGGTGAGCCGGGGTTCGGCGTATGGCGGAGTCTTTCGGCTCCGGGATTGTCGGCCCGCGTGCTCCCCGCTAAGCTGACAGCAATCAGACAACAAGCGTTATCAGAATGGGTGGGGTCATGACGCAATCCGATGAGCGGATGTCGCGGGTGGAGATGGACAACATCGACAGCAGCTTCTTCGCGCGTTCCCTGCTCTCGATGGGGCAGACGATGAGCACGACGAACGTCATCATGCAGCTCGCCAATCCGGCGGTCGGCTACGGTGTCGCGCACAGCAAGGTCGAGAACGGGCGGCTCGACAAACATCCGGTCAAACGCGCACGGACCACCGCGTCGTATCTGGCGGTCGCGATTCTCGGCAACGCCGACGACCGGCGCCGGTACCGGCACGCCGTCAACCGCCAGCACGCGAAGGTGCGCTCCGACGAGAACAGTCCCGTGGAGTACAACGCGATGAACACCGACCTGCAGCTCTGGGTCGCGGCGTGCCTCTACTTCGGGTGGGAGGACATCTACGAGCGTGTCCACGGACCGCTGCAGGGCGCGGATCGCGAGAAGTTCTACCAGCAGGGCAAGGTCTGCGGGACGACGCTGCAGATGCCGGCCGAGGCGTGGCCCGCCACGCGCGACGAGTTCACCACCTACTGGGACGACCAGGTCTCGCGCATCGAGATCAGCGACGAGATCCGGGACTTCCTCCTCGACATCGCCAATTTCGGTTACGCGCCGGAACGCATCCAGGAGAAGTACGGTCCGGTCAAACTGCGGCGGACCATCGGCTATCTGCCGCAGCCGTTCCGCGACGCACTCCGGGTCGAGTGGACCGACGAGGATCAGGCGTGGTTCGACGGCTACGTCGGCCGGTTGGTGGAGAAAGAGCGTCGCACTCCGCTGTGGGTGTCGCAGTTGGGTTTCCGGCTCCTGCTGGCCGATGTCCGGCTTCGGGTCAAGATGGGGCGGCCGCTCGTCTAAGAGGCGCCGGCGCCGCTCCGGCGCGCGGCCAGGAAGGCGAGTGTTCCGGCGCCCAGGCACGCAACGGCGCCGACCGCGAGACCGACGCGCGCGCCGAATGTCTCGATGATCGCGCCGACGATCGGACCACCGATCGGCGTCGAGCCCATGAACGCCACCGACCACAGCGCCATCACCCGGCCCCGCATCCGCGGTTCGGAATTGAGCTGCAGGGTCGCGTTTCCCGTCGACATGAAGGTGACACTCAACCAGCCGACCCCGAAGAGTGCGCAGATCGCCGTCGGGAGGTTCGGGGCGAGTGCGGTCGCCGCGACGGCGACCCCGAAGCCGAAGGCCGCCAGCGTGAGTGGGCGCAGTCCGGTGTTCCCGCGAGCCGCGACCACGAGTCCGCCGACGACCGCACCCACTCCCATCGCCGACGTCATGAAACCGAGGGCTTGCGGCCCGCCGTCGAACACGAAGTCCGCGGCGGCGGGCAGCGTGACCGGGAAGTTGTACGTCAGGGTGCCGACGAGCGCCATCGTGGCGAGCGGGATCCACAGCACAGGACGACTCCGCACGTATCGAAGACCCTCGCGCAGCTGGCCTTTGGCGCGCGGAACCGGTGATTCGGCGGTGATCTTCGATGAGTCGAGCGCAAGCAGCGACGCGACCACGGCGATGAAGCTGACCGCGTTGATCGCGAAGCACAGACCGGAACCGACGAGGGCCAGGATCACCCCGGCCACCGCCGGGCCCACGGCGCGAGCGGCGTTCACCATGACCGAGTTGAGGGTGACCGCGTTGCGGATGAGGTCCTTGCCGACGATCTGATGGATGAACGCCTGTCGCGCCGGCTGTTCGAAGGCGTGGCCGAGCCCGAGCATCACCGCCAGCACGCCGACGTGCCAGACCTGCACCACCCCGGTGAGGGTGACGGCGGCGAGCGCCGCGGCCAGCAGCCCCATCATCGACTGCAGGACGATGAGCAGGCGTCGGCGGTCGACGCGATCGGCGATAACGCCCGCGTACGGCCCGATGAGCAGAACCGGTAGCGCCTGCAGAGCGACGATGAGTCCCAGGACGGACGCCGATCCGCTCAGCGTCAGCACGAGCCACGCCTGCGCCGTTGCCTGCATCCACGAACCCGTCATCGAGACGGCCATGCCGGCGTAGAACAGGCGGTAGTTGGGGATGCGCAACGACGCGAACATGCTCGTCCGGTCGGCGTCGTCGGGGCGACGACCGCCCGGTTCGCGCTCCCGCGGCACGTCTCCGATCTCGGGAACACGGTCGTCGGTCATCGACGACCATCGTAGGCGCGTGCGCCTCCACCCAGGGGTCCGCCTCCAGTAGGGTCGGCGGGATGACGCAGACGGTGATCGTGTCGGGCGGGACGGGCGGCCTGGGGTCGGCGGTCACCCGCACGTTGCTCGACGACGGATGGCGCGTGGTGGTGCCCGGGCGCACCGAAGCCGGGTTGTCACGCCTCCCGGAATCGGACCGGTTGGTCGGTGTGCACGCCGACCTCTTCGACGAGGCGTCGGTCGCCGAGGTCGTGGCGATCGCCGCGAGCGACGCGTCGGCGCCGGTCACCGCGGTGGTGAACCTGGTGGGCGGGTTCGCGATGGGGGAGCGGGTCGACGCGACGCCGGTCGACGAGTTCGAGCGACTGCTCCGGCTCAACCTGCGGCCGCTGTATCTGCTGTCCGCGGCGGCCATTCCGACGATCATCGAGGCCGGCGGCGGGTCGATCGTCGGGGTGTCGGCGAAGGCGGCGTTCGCGCCCTTCTCCGGTGCGGCGGGCTACATCACGTCGAAAGCAGCGGTGTGGGCGTTCATCAGTGCGCTCGCCGCCGAGTACAAGTCCGACGGCATCCGGGCCAATGCGATTCTGCCGTCGGTGATCGACACCCCGGGCAACCGCGCTAGTCAGCCGGATTCGTCGCGGGCGGGCTGGGTGTCGCCCGAGTCGATCGCTCAGACGATCTCGTTCCTGGTCTCCGACGCCTCGAGTGCGATCACCGGCGCGCAGGTCCCCGTGCCGGGCGTCGGCTGAGCCGGAGAACCGCTGGTGCGCAAGAATCTGCGTTGAGCGATGGTGTAATCGATCGCACCGCAGACGATTCAACGATGCCTGCGTGGAAGTCGCATGCGGGATCGCATCTGTCGACTACCCCGGCAGCGGGTCACCGTTCTCGCGCTTGCGCGGGAGCCATGTTGCGAGGGTCCGGCCCAACGTCTGAACCAGCTCGGAACCGAACACGCACAGCGTCTTCTCCCACGGATGTCCGAATGTGCCAGTGCTGAAGTCGGGCCGAGCGAAGATGTAGTAGTCGCCGTTCGGGAACACCGGCACCGGCCACTCTGCGTCGAACGTCTCGGCATGTGCCGCTGCATTGAGCCGATAGCCGGGATGCTGCCAGTCGAGCACAATCCAGTAAGGATCGTCCTGCACGTGGACGAAGCAACGCTGCGCCTCGGCGTTGATCGCATCGAATTGGGCGCTCCACACGCCGGGAGAGTTCTCCGGGACAGACAGGTCGAAGGTTACCGACGGAGCAGGATCGACAACTGCGGGCCAGTCTGTCGGGTAGATGCTGGGCCGGAACGATCGAAACCGATCACGGAACAACTCCCACGCCACGTCCTCTTCGTCTCGGGGCAGGTAGCTCCATCCCGGCGGTAGCGGGTTTCCGTGGTCGAGGGCCCAACGCATCATCGGACCATCGTCGCAGAGCGTAGCGGGCGGAACACCTTCATCACGTTCCGCCACAGCACTCTCAGACGACATCCGATGGTGCGCGGCGCCAGACGAAGAGACCCACCGCGACGAGGATCTGCCCGCAGATCAGCGCGGCGGGGAGGGCAAGCAGTTCCCAACCGGTCGTGCCGAAGTTCGTCGCCCACACGACGATCGCTGCGCCGAGCGCTAGGGTGGTCAACTGGCCGAGGGTCGTGAGGATCGACGCCACCGTGCGCGAGCGTCCCCGAAAGACACACGCGCCGCCGACGATCAGTGCAACGAAGGCGCACAGCAAGCCGATCAGCGTCGGGAACACCACCATGTACTCGAAGCCGCCTGAGACCTCGACAACACCTGACAGAACGAGTGATGGCACGACGAACGACAAGATGACCACCGTGCACAGCACCGAGATGATCGAGGCGAATCGCAGTGTCTTCATCCAGTCACGGTATCTGCGGTACGGATTCCATTCGGTTCTCCGTCCGTCGTGTCTCGTCCCCCCACGGCCAGGGGTTCGTTCCGACCGTCGGCCCACGCGGATGTGGCCGGTCCACAGCAACGAAAACAGCCGTACTGCTGCCGTCAACACGTACATTGAGCATGTGCTGCTCGCCGAGGCCGGACTGTCGGAATGCGCGAGAGACGCTGCGTGCAGCGCTGACTTCAACCGGCCGTTCTACATCGCGTTCGCATTGCTGGTCTTGTTCTCGGTGTGGTTCACCCTGTCGATGTTCGCGACCGTCGACGTCGTCGGTCATCATCTCGGCCTACGAGGCAGTCTGTCGTGGGTGGGGGTCGTGTGGCTTGTCCCGGTCGTCGGAGCAGCTGTGTGGCGGCTGAGCCGGTGGCAATGGCTGGTCAGGCGCAACTCTCTCGAGTGACGCGAGGACTCGAACGTGATGGAAGCCGGAGACGTACGGTGAGAACCGCGGCAGCGCAACCGAAGATGTCAATCGCGATTGGGTCGCGCGTGCACATAGGCTTCGACGACGGTGCGCATCACCGGTTTTCCGTCACCGTTGCGCAGCTCCGCCGACGAGGTGACCAGAGCGCGGGCACGGTCATCGAACTCGATCGCGTCGATGACGGTCGACCCGGTGAGGGTGTCGCCGGGGCGGACGGGACGCAGGAATTCGACGTCGCCCAGTCGCTTGCCCGCGATCACCCGCCAATTGTTCAGCACGCCGGTGACATTGAGCCTCTGGTAGATCGACATCGTGTGCAGCCCACTGGCGATCAGCCCGCCGTAGGGGCCGCGTTCGGCAACGGCCTTGTCCACGTGGAAGTCCTGCGGATCCCATGCGCGGGCGAAGTCGAGCAGTTCGTCTTCGCTGACGTGATGCGTGCCGAACTCGAAGATCTGGCCCACGGACAGGTCATCGGCCCACAAGCGGTCCGATGCGTCGCTCACCTCAGGTCTGCCGCGATCTTCGGCCAGGTGGTCTCGAGGTCGCGTTCCCAGTAACCCCAGGAGTGGGTGCCGCTCGGCCGGAAGGTGACTTCGTGCGGCACCTTGAGCGCCCGCATGCGCGACACCATCTGCTTGGTGCACTCGTTGACCGCGGCCTCGATGATGCCGCCGATGACCATCTGGTTGGCCAGTGTCAGCGGATCGCCGGCGACCAGCGGTGCCTCGAGCCGGTCGAACTGTCCGGGCATGCCGGTGCCGCTGGTCATGTAGACCTTGGTGCCGCGCAGCTTGTCCGCGTGGATGTACGGGTCGTTGTCCCGCCACCCGGCCGAATTGACCGGTCCCCACATGTTGTTCAGGTTGCCCTGCCCGCGGTCGGCGACGACCATCCGGATGTAGGCCTGTCCCACCGGGTCGCTGGTACGCGCGCATCCGCTGTAGGCGGCGGCCGACCGGTAGAGCTTCGGTGCGGCGATCGCGAGGTTGAGCACCGATGTCCCGGCCATCGAGATCCCGGCGATGGCGTTGACCTTGGTGGTGTCGAATTCCTTGTCCACCAGCGGCGGGAGCTCCTTGGTGAGGAACGTCGTCCACTTGTTGCGGCCGAGTACCGGATCGTCGTGCTGCCAGTCGGTGTAATAGGAGAACGCGCCGCCGATCGGCGTGACGACGTTGACCTCTTTGTCGGAGAAGAACTTCGCGTACTGGGTCTTGGCCGCCCAGGTCGCGGAGTCCTCGCCGCCGCCGGCGCCGTTGAGCAGGTAGAGCGTGGGGCGCGACTTGGTGGTGTCCTTGGGGCGCAACACGTTGACGGGGATGAGTTTGCGCATCGCCGCCGAGTACACGATGAGTGTCGACTGCTGGGCGGAGTCGTGGACCACGGTGTCTATGCGAGCGCGATCGGGATCGGGGGTGGGCTCGGCAAGCGCGGCCGGAGCCCATCCGGCGGTCGCGACCGCAACGGCAGATCCGACGACGCACAGTCGTCGCAACCAGGAGGATCGCACCACTAGCCCCTTCTGTTAACAGAATTCTCAGACGTAACAAAGGTAGCCGAGTTCGACTGGCGCTCCCAAGTCGAGAAGGTGCTCGTCACCCAGTTGTGACGTCACGTTCGAGGGGAGAACCCGATTACTTGACGCGATCCTTGAGCAGGAGCCGGACGGTGAGTTCGAGCCGGTTCGTGACGTCGGTCGCCGACGCGCGACGGGTCAGCCACTGCACCAGGTTCGACATCCACACATCGGAGAGGACGCGCGCGATCGCGAGATCTTCCTCGGTGGGTTCGCCGTCGTCGACGATCGCTCCGGCGAGGAGCCGGTCGATGATCCCGGCGACCTGGTCGACCTCGGCGGTCGCCGACGCGTCGGCGAACATGAACGCACGCGTCATCGCCTCGGTGAGAAGCGGATCGCGCTGCATGGCGAAGGTGATCATGTCCAGGACATGACGGAGGCGGTCGATCGCGGTGTCGCCGCGCAACTGCGAACGATCGACCTTCGACTCGACTCGCTCGAACTCGCGGGCGAGCGCGGTGACGAGAAGGTGGACCTTCGACGGGAAGTAGCGGTACAGCGTCCCGACGGCGACGTCGGCCTTGTCGGCGACGGTGCGCATCTGCACGGCGTCGTATCCGCCCTTGGACGCCAGCGCGAGGGTGGCGTCGAGGATGCGGCGGCGGCGTTCGCGCTGCGCGGTGGAGCCGGCTTCGGGCGAGGCGGCCGGCGCCGCAGCCCCGTTGGGGGCGTCGACCGCGGCGTTGCCGGGTGCAGAACGGGCCATGTGCTCTCGAACATCCTCACGTGATCAAACGTCTCAATGGGTGGATCGTGGGTGGCTACCCGATCCGAGTACACCCATGGCATATTAGAACAGGTTCTAATTATTCGGCACAACTCGACATACAGGGATTGCCAGTGACAATCGCCACGTCTTCCGAGCAGATCGCGGTCCGTGACAGCATCGCGTCCTGGGCGCGCTCCACCAGTGTGACCGACATCGTGCGGTCCGACCTCGACAAGCCGAGCGACCAGTGGACCGGTCTATTTTCGCAGATCGCCGATCTGGGCGTGTTCGCCGCCGCGGTCCCCGAGGCGTCCGACGGTCTCGGCGCGAGTTTCCTCGACGTGGCCGCCATGCTCGAGCAGTGTGGGGCCGATCTCGTCCCCGGCCCGCTCGGTCCGACGGTGACCGCAGCGATCGCGCTGGCGGTTCGCCGTGCGGATTCGCCGCAGGGCGACACCGACCGGTCTGCCGGACTGCTGGGCGAGGTGCTGGCCGGGTCGGTGCCGGTGGTGACGCCCGCGACGAGTTACGCCGGGGTGGCCCTCGAACTGTCCGGCGGCGACCTCGACCTCGGACTCGTCGGCGGGTACGTCGAGGGGTGCGCCGTGCTGGTCGAATTCGGGACCGACGATCGGGAACGGTCCTGGTGGATCCTCCCGCCGGGTGCGGGAGTCGCCGACGTCACGCCGCAGACCCCGCTCGACGGAACCGCGTCGGTCAGCCACGTGACACTGTCCGGGGTCGCCGTCGAGGACCTCGTCGAACTGGGCGACGGGACGTTCGTCGCGGGCCTGCTGTCGGCGGCGCTCGCCGCTTATCAGAGCGGCGTCACCCGGTGGGCTCTCGACACCGCCGTCGAGTACGCGAAGGTCCGCACCCAGTTCGGCGTGCCGATCGGGTCGTTCCAGGCGATCAAGCACATCTGCGCCGAGATGCTGTGCCGCAGCGAACGCGTCACCGCGGTCGCGTGGGATGTCGCCGGCGCGGTCGACGACGTGCTCGCGGCCGGGACGGGGGACGGGCTCGCTCCGGCGCTCGAGCAACTCGAGATCAGCAGGCTGGCGGCCGACGTCGTGGTCGGTCGCGACCCGGTCGCCAACACCAAGGACTGCGTCCAGGTCCTCGGCGGCATCGGGTTCACCTTCGAGCACGATGCCCACCTGTATCTGCGCGCCGCACTCGCCGCGCAGGCGGCGCTCGCGAACGCGTTGTCGCACGCCGCCGCCCTCGCCCGGCTCGGGCTCGCGGGGGCGCGGCGGCGCTTCCGTCTGGATCTCTCGCAGGTCGAGGACCGGCGCGACGAGGTCCGCACCACCGTCGCGAGGATCGCCGACGCCGAACCCGATGATCGTCGCCGTCTCCTCGCCGAGACCGGCTACCTGACCCCGCACTGGCCGGCGCCGCACGGTCTGGGGGCGGATGCCGCGATGCAGCTGCTGATCGACACCGAGCTCGAGGTGGCCGGGATCGAGCGGCCCGACCTGGTGATCGGCGCATGGGCGATCCCGACGATCCTGGAACACGGCACCGACGCGCAGCGCGAGCGGTTCGTCGCCCCGACGCTGGCCGGCGACATCGTGTGGTGCCAGCTGTTCTCCGAACCCGAGGCCGGCTCGGACCTGGCCGCGTTGCGCACACGGGCGGAACGGGTCGACGCCGGCTGGCGCCTGGACGGCCAGAAGATCTGGACCTCGCAGGCGCACAACGCACAGTGGGCGATCTGCCTCGCACGCACCGATCCCGAGGCGCCGAAGAACAAGGGCATCACCTACTTCCTCGTCGACATGGGTTCGCCTGGCATCGACATCCGGCCGCTGCGCGAGCTGTCCGGGCGGGCCAACTTCAACGAGGTCTTCCTCGACGGTGTGGTCGTGCCGGACGACTGTGTCGTCGGCGAGATCAACGGCGGCTGGCGGCTGGCCCGCACCACCCTCGCGAACGAGCGGGTGGCGATGGGCGGTACCGGCCTCGGCAAGGAGATGGAGTCGCTGCTCTCGCAGGTGCGGTCGATGGATCGGGAGCTGACCGCCGAGGAGCTCGCGTCGCTCGGCACCCAGCTCGCCGACGCACACGTCGGCCGGGTCCTCGACGCGCGGGCGGCGACCAGGCAACTGGCCGGGCTCGACCCCGGTGCGTTGTCGAGCGTGCGCAAGCTGATCGGCGTCGAACATCGCCAATCGGTACCCGATCTCGCGCTGCGGCTCCTGGGGGTCGCGGGTCTGGCGGCGACCGAGGCGTCCGACGCGGTCCTGCAGAACCGCTGCCTCTCGATCGCGGGCGGCACGACTCAGATCCTGCGCACGGCCGCGGCGGAACGCATTCTCGGTTTGCCGCGGTAACCGGCTGCGGCGAAAGTGCCGAAACCGCAGATAAACGCCGATTCCGACACCCTTGCGCGCGGACTCTGATACAACTAGAACAGGTTCTAGTTCTTGACGGGTTCATGGTGAGGGAGGCACAGGGTGGACTTTGCCCTGGACGGCACGGCGATCGCGGTTCGCGACGTCGCCGAGGACGTGTTCGCGCGACGGCAGCCCGACTGGGAGTCGACGTTCGGTGGGCGTCATTCCGGTGGGACGGCAGCGGCCGAGCAGGAGGCGACCCGCGGCGGGTTCGAGGCCGATGGCTGGCAGGCGCTCGTCGACGCCGGACTGCTCGCCCTGCCCCTGCCGGCCTCGCTCGACGGTGACGAGGTCGACGAGTCGGGTCTGCTCCCGTTGTTCCGCCGGATGGGCCGGGCCGCGGCGGTGACGCCGGCGCTCGGATCGCTGACCGCGGCGCTCGTGTTCGCCAGGGCCGACGCCCAGGACGGCGAGGGATCGGTGTGGTCGCGGTTCGGCAGTTCGCTCACCGGCGGCAGCTGGGTGTCGGTGGCGATCGGCGAACACGGCGACGCCCTGACGGCGCATCCGCGGACCTCGGTCCGTGACGGGCGGCTCACCGGCACGAAGGTCGGCGTCCTGCACGCCGACGGTGCCTCACTGTTCCTGGTGGCCGCCGATGCCGGTGTCGTCGCCGTCTCGCCTGATGCCGACGGGGTCACCGTCACGCGCACACCGGCCTCGAGCGGCTGGGGCGAGTACACGGTGGCCTTCGACGACGTACCCGTCGACGACGCCGACATCCTGGTCCGCGACCTTGCGATCCTCCGCGATCGCTACCGCCTGGCGTTGTGCGCCTACGCCGACGGCCTGGTCGCCGGCGCCACCCGACTGACCGCCGACCACGTCTCCACGCGCGAGCAGTTCGGCAAGCCGATCGCCTTGTTCCAGGCGGTGGGCCAGCAACTCGCCGACATTTACGTCGTCGGCCGGTCGATGGAGCTCGCGACCACCTCGGCGGCCTGGCGGTTGTCCGAAGGTCTGGACGCCGCAACCGATCTCGCGATCGCCGCCTACTGGCTGGCCGAGGAGGTCCCGCCGACCACGCGGACGATGACCCACCTGCACGGCGGCATCGGAGTCGACATCACCTATCCGCTTCACCGCTACTTCTCGCTCACCAAAGACCTCGCGCGTCTGGTGGGCGGAGCGCACGTGCGGCTCGACGAGCTCGCCGACATCACCGACGTCCCCGCCGACGACACCCGTATCGCAGAGGTGCCCGATGTTCATTGATCTCACCCCCGAACAGCGCGCGCTGCGCGCGGAACTGCGCGAGTACTTCGCCGACCTCGTCACCCCCGACGAGGCAGCGGTGATGCTGACCGAACGCCACGGCCCGACCTACCGCAAGGTCATCAAGCGGATGGGCGACGACGGCTGGCTGGGCGTCGGCTGGCCGACGGAGTTCGGCGGCAAGGGTTTCGGTGAGATCGAACAGCAGATCTTCACCAACGAGGCCGTGCGCGCCGACGTCCCGCTGCCGGCGGTGACGCTGCAGACCGTCGGGCCGACGCTGCAGGTCCACGGCACCGAGGAGCAGAAGCAGAAGTTCCTGCCCGCGATCCTGGCCGGCGATGTGCACTTCGCCATCGGGTACACCGAACCCGAGGCCGGCACCGACCTGGCGTCGCTGACCACCACCGCGGTCCGCGACGGCGACCACTACGTGGTCAACGGGCAGAAGATCTTCACCACGGGCGGACACGACGCCGACTACATCTGGCTCGCCGTCCGCACCGATCGCGACGCACCCAAGCACAAGGGCATCTCGATCCTGATCGTCGACACCTCCGACCCCGGTTTCACGTGGACGCCGATCATCACCGCCGACGGCGCACACCACGTGAATGCCACCTACTACCAGGATGTTCGGGTTCCGGTGTCGATGCGGGTCGGCGAGGAGGGGGGCGGCTGGAAGCTGATCACCACCCAGCTCAATCACGAGCGCGTGATGCTCGGCCCCGCCGGCCGCATCGACGGACTCGCAGCACGGGTGCGTGCCTGGGCGCAGCGGCCGGGCCCCGACGGGACGGTCATCGCCAAGCATCCCGACGTCCGTCGCGCGCTCGCGACCATCGACGCCTACGGCCGTATCAACGAGTTGCTCAACTGGCAGGTGGCCGCGACGGGTGAGGCCATCTCGATGGCCGACGCGGCGGCCACCAAGGTGTTCTCGACCGAACGCATCCAGACCGTCTGCCGGATGGTCGACGAGATCATCGGGCGCTACGGCGATTTCGCCGATCCGGAGACCGCGGCGCTGGTGAACTGGCTCGACGTCCAGGAGAAGCGCCACGTCGTCATCACGTTCGGCGGTGGCGTCAACGAGGTCATGCGCGACATGATCGCGACCGCCGGCCTCGGACTCCCGCGGGCCAAGCGGTGAGCGCGCCCGAGCTCGCCCGCGACGGCGTCGCCGGAGACGAGGCGATCCGAGCCGCCGCGCAGGAGATCATCGACGCCGGACCGAGCGCACCGGTCGCCGGGCGGGACCCGATCAATCAGCCCATGATCAACAACTGGGTCGAGGCGATGGGCGACACGAACCCTGTCTACACCGACGACGCGGCGGCCCGGGATGCCGGCCATCCCGGCATCGTCGCGCCGCCCGCGATGGCGCAGGTGTGGACGATGCGCGGCCTCCACGGGGTGCGGACCGCGGACGATCCGCTGGGTCGCGCGAGCGAACTCTTCGACGAGGCCGGCTTCACCTCTGTGGTGGCGACCAACTGCGACACCGTCTATCACCGCTACACCCGTCCGGGCGAGGAGGTCGCGCTGTCGGCCGAACTCGTGGAGGTGGTGGGACCGAAGAACACCGCACTCGGTGAGGGCTGGTTCTTCACCACCCGCAACGTCTGGTCGGTCGGCGGAGACGACGGGGCGCGTGAGGTCGTCGCCGAGATGCGGTTCCGCATCCTGAAGTTCCGCCCCGCCGCACGCGCTGCTGCCGAGCCGGTTTCCGACGCCGGGGTGCCCGACGATCTCGACCCGGCGCGGCTGCTCAAGCCGAGCGCATCCCGGGACACCGCCTTCTTCTGGGAGGGCGTGGCCGCCCACGAGTTGCGCATCCAGCGCGACGGCGACGGGGCGCTGCGGCACCCGCCGGTGCCGGCGACCTGGAAGCCGCGCGAGGCCGACGGAACCGTCCCGCCAGCGGATTACGTGGTCGCGGCCGGTACCGGCACCGTGTACAGCTACGTGGTCCACCGCGCGCCGAAGGTGCCCGGGCGGCGGTTGCCGTTCGTCGTGGCCCTCGTCGAACTCGACGAGGGAATCCGCATGCTCGGTGAGCTCCGGGGCGTCGAACCCGAGCAGGTGGCCATCGGCATGCCGGTGCGCGCGACCTATCTCGACTTCCCTGCCGATGACGAGGCCGGGACCCCGGCCTGGACCCTGCACGCGTGGGAACCGGCCGTGCCTACCGAAGGGGAGCCCGCATGACAAGCGTTGCCACCGACCCCGCTGCCGTCGGAACGACGCTGCCGGCGTTGACGATCGAGGCTACCCCCACGTTCGTCGTGGCGACCGCGCTCGCCACACGCGACTTCCAGGACGTGCATCATGATCGCGACCTCGCGCAGGCGAAGGGGTCCAAGGACATCTTCGTCAACATCCTCACCGACACCGGGCTGGTCGAGCGGTTCGTCACCGACTGGGCCGGACCGAATGCCCGAATCCGTTCGATCGCACTGAAACTCGGCGTCCCCTGGTATGCCTACGACACGGTCACCTTCACCGGCGAGGTCACCGCGGTCGACGCCGGGGTCATCACCGTCGCCGTGACCGGGACGAATTCTCTGGGCAAGCACGTCATCTCGACCGTCACGCTGACGATCGGTGCGACCGAACCCGACACGGTCGGTTCGCCTGCGGGTCGAGGAGAGGGACTCTGATGGGATCACTGTCCGGTCAGGCGGTCATCGCCGGTATCGGTGCCACCGAGTTCTCCAAGGATTCCGGGCGCAGCGAACTGCGACTCGCCGCGGAGGCGGTGTCCGCGGCGATCGCCGACGCCGGTCTCACACCCGCCGACGTCGACGGTCTCGTCACGTTCACGATGGACACCAACAGCGAGATCTCCGTCGCCCGGGCCGTGGGGATCGGGGACCTGACCTACTTCTCGCGCATTCACTACGGCGGTGGTGCGGCGTGCGCCACAGTGCAGCAGGCCGCGATGGCGGTGGCGACGGGTGTCGCCGACGTCGTGGTGGCCTACCGCGCGTTCAACGAACGGTCGGGACTGCGCTTCGGGCAGGTGAATTCGGCGGTGGCGAACCAGGAGAACTCGTCCGGCACCGAGAACGCCTTCACCTACCCGCACGGGTTGTCGACACCGGCCGCGTTCGTCGCGATGATCGCGCAGCGCTACATGCACGACTTCGGCGCCACCAGTGAGGATTTCGGGCGGATCGCCGTCGTCGACCGCAAACACGCGGCGGTGAACCCGGACGCGTTCTTCTACGACAAGCCGATCACCCTGGAAGACCACCAGAACTCGCGGTACATCGCCGAGCCGTTGCACCTCCTCGACTGCTGCCAGGAATCCGACGGCGGTGTCGCGCTGGTGATCGTGTCCCCGGAACGCGCGAAAGACCTGCCGCACAAGCCCGCCGTGATCGCGGCCGCCGCGGCCGGCAGTGCTGCCGACCAGTACATCATGACCAGCTATTACCGGGACGAGCTCGCCGGTCTGCCGGAGATGGGGCTCGTCGGCCGGCAGTTGTGGGCGCAGTCGGGACTGCGCCCCGACGACATGGACATGGCGATCCTCTACGACCACTTCACCCCGTACACGCTCTTGCAACTGGAGGAGCTGGGGTTCTGTGGTCGGGGCGAGGCCAAGGACTTCGTCCGGGAACCGGGTGCCCTCGAGGTGGGTGGCCGGTTGCCGCTGAACACGCACGGCGGTCAGCTGGGCGAGGCCTACATCCACGGCATGAACGGGATCGCCGAGGGTGTCCGGCAGATCCGCGGGACCTCGGTCAACCAGGTCGAAGCGGCCGAGAAGGTCGTCGTGACCGCCGGAACCGGCGTTCCCACAAGCGGATTGGTGCTTACCGCATGACAGCTGACTATCCGATGCACTTTTTCTCCACCAATTCACTCCGTAGAACCAAGGAGCGCGCACGATGAAGTTCAACCTCGCCGATGTCTTCGAGACCGTCGCCGACTCGGTGCCCGAGCGGATCGCGCTCAGCTACCAGGGTCGCCAGATCAGCTACGCCGAACTCGACAACCTCTCCAATCAGGTGGCACATCTGTTCGCCGGCGCGGGGATCGGTGCGTTCGACAATGTCGCGCTGTTCCTGAAGAACAGCATCGAACACGTGACGAGTCTGCTGGGGCTGTTGAAGGTGCGCGCGGTCCCGGTCAACGTGAACTACCGCTACACCAACGCCGAACTGCAGTACATCTTCGACAACTCCGACTCCCGCGCGATCATCGTCGAACTGCCCGAGCACCAGCGCAGCGTCGCCGCGCTGCTCGCCGAGACCCCCACCGTGCGAACGGTGTTCGTCATCGGGGACATCGTCGAGGAACTCCGCGCGGCGGTCGCCGACCTGCCCGACGGGCGCGTCGTCGAGATCGTGTCGTTCGCCGACGCGGAGTCCAAGCCCGACGGCCGGGACTTCGAGCCGCGCACCGGCGAAGAGCTCTACCTGCTCTACACCGGCGGCACCACCGGGTACCCGAAGGGCGTCATGTGGCAGCACGACGACTTCTTCCGCAAGCCGCTGTCGGGGGGCAACCCGTACGGCGAGGCCCGCAAGGATCTCGCGGAGATCGGCACGGCGGTCAAGGACTTCCCGCCGATCGCGTTCCTGCTCGCGGCTCCGCTCATGCACGGCGCGGCGTCGTACTCGTTGTTCACGTTCTTCACCCTCGGTGGCCGGCTGGTCATCCAGCGCGACTTCGACCCCGAGGCGATCGTGACCGAGATCGAGAAGGAGAAGGTCAACATCGTCCTCATCGTCGGCGACGCCATGGGCATGCCGCTCGTCGAGGAGCTCGAGAAGCGCAAGGACTCCGTCGATCTGTCGTCGATGTTCTCGATCACCTCCGGCGGCGCGATCTGGTCCCAGCACGTGCGTGACCGGATGCTCGCGGTGAAGCCGGATCTGGTGCTGCGCGACAACTTCGGCGCCTCGGAGTCGGGTAACGACGGCGAGATCATGATGGACGAGAACGGGAACCTGAAGGTCCCGCCGACGGACCGGATGATGGTCGTCGACGAGCGGCACAACAAGATCGAGCCCGGCTCGGGCGAAGTCGGTTACATCGCGCGCATCGGCAACGTCCCGCTCGGCTACTACAAGGACAAGGAGAAGACGGCGAAGACCTTCCCGACGCTGGCCGACGGCACCCGGATCTCGATCCTGGGCGACATGGGCACCGTGGAGGCCGACGGTTCGATCGTGTTCCTCGGACGCGGTTCGCAGTGCATCAACACCGGCGGCGAGAAGGTCTACGCCGAGGAGGTCGAGGCGGTGCTGCACGCGCATCCGGCGATCGCCGACGCACTCGTCGTCCCGGTTCCCGACGAGAAGTACGGCCAGCGGGTCGCGGCGGTGGTCAACGTCGCCGACGGGGCCGACGAGCCGTCGCTGGAGGAGATCCAGGACCACTGCCGGGAGACCCTCGCCCGCTACAAGGTGCCCCGCACGGTCGTCTTCGTCGACGAGGTCAAGCGGACCCCGGCCGGCAAGGCCGACTACCGCTGGGCCAAGGCCGCGGCCGCGGCAAACGAGGCCGCCCCGGTCTGATCAGCCCTCGAGTGCCAGGCGCACTCCGAGCCCGATCAACGCGACTCCGCCGATCGCTTCGACGCGACGGCGGATTCGTGCGCTCTGCAGCCATCCGGCGATTCGGCCCGCGGCGCCCACCAGCACGGTGAAGTACGCGGCGGTCAGCGCGATGTAGATCGCCCCCAACCCGAGGGTCGTCCATCCCGTCGAGTAGCCGTCCGGCACGAAGCCGGGCAAGAGACTGATGAACAGGATGCCGATCTTCGGGTTGAGGATGTTGGTGAGCAGGCCGGCGGTGAAACCGGAGAACAGCACTCCCGCCTTCCGGCCCGCGGGCGGCTCGACCACGTCCTGCGATGCCGCGAGATCAGGTGCGGCGCGCAGCAGCGCGCGGACCGAGCTGATACCCATCCACACGAGGTAGCAGGCCCCGACGATTTTGAGCATCTCGTAACCGGTCTCGCTGGCCTGCAGCAATGCCGACAGGCCCAGGACGGCGGCGGTGACCCAGACCATCAGTCCGCACACGATGCCCGCGGCGGTCCGGAAGGCTTCGCCGCGTCCACCGCGGACCACTCCGCGCAGGACCACCAGGGTGTCCGGACCCGGCAGCAGCACGATCAGCGTCGCGGTGACGATGAAGGACAAGAGGGCGGCGAGCATGAAGGTCATGGTAGGAACCGGGGCGCGGGCGAGCGCGCCGGGGCCGGTGGCCCCCACTGCTGGCCGAGCAGCGTCGACCGAGCGTTGCGAGGACGCCGCGTCCGTCGAGGTCACCTGCGTCAAGCCACAGACGTCAGCCGCAGCACGCCCCACAGCGCGACCACCGCGACGACGAGCGTGGCGGGAACGGTGAGTGCGCCGAGGCGTAGGTACTCGCGGGAGGTCGGGGCGCCCCTGCCCCCGCCGGAGCCGTCGCGGTGCATGATGTCGCGCCACAGCAGATTGGCCAGCGACCCGAAGTAGGCGAGGTTGGGTCCGAGGTTGACGCCGAGGAGCATCGCCAGGACCAGGCCGGGTTCGTGGGCGACGAGCGGGATGAGCAGCAGGGTGGCGGGCAGGTTGTTCACCAGGTTGGCGAGGACCGCGGCCAGCGCGGCGACCGCGAGCAGCGCGAGGAGTGATGAGTCATCCGGGATCAGGTTGCCGATCCAGTCGCCGATCGGGCCGGTTCGCACCGGGAGGATGACGACACCGAGCACGGCGACGAATCCGAGGAACGGGATGTTCAGGGCTTGCACCGTCTCCCGCACAGTGGGCAGCGGTGCGTCGAGCAGCCGCGGCACCGTGAAGGCGACCGCGCCCACGCCGGCCACCGCGCCCAATGGGACGCCCAGCGGTTCGGTCACGACGAAGGCGAGCAGCAGCAGGCCGAGCATCACCAGCATGAGGGTGGGGCGGGGCGGCGCATCCACCGGAGCCGGATCGCCGGCGATCGAATCGGCTGCTGGGGCAGCGCGCGCGAGGGAGTCGGCGAAGTACATCCGGAAGATGAGGTATTCGACGACGATCGCGGCGATCCAGGGCGCCAGCATGACGCCGGTGAAGCCGAGGAAGGTCAGCCCGGACGCGGCGAACGCCAGGAGGTTGGTCAGGTTCGACACCGGCATGAGGGTCGACGCGGTGTTGGCCAGGTGGGCGTTCGCGAACGCCACCGGGGTCACCGGCGCGCCGATCCGCCTCGCGGTGGCGACGGCGACCGGCGTCAGCAGGACGATCGTGGTGTCGAGACTGAGGACCGCGGTCGTCGTCGCCGCGGCCAGGAAGACGATGCGCAACAACCGATGTGGCGAGGCCCGACTCCACCGGGCCAGGAGGGCGCCGATCCAGGTGAAGACCCCGGCGCGGGCACAGGCGTCGGCGATCACCAGCATCGCGGCCAGGAAGCCGATGGTCGGCGCCATCGTGGCGATCTCGTCGGCGGCCTGCTCGACGTCGGCCAGGCCGAGCGCGAGGAGCAGCGCGGCGACCGGTGCGGCCACCACAACGGCCGGAACACGCTGGGCGACAACGGTCGCGACGATCACCACGAGCAGGGCGGCGACTCCGACCAGAGTGCCGGCGATGCTGTCCGCGGTGAGTACCACCGGGACAGGCTACTCAGTCGCGGGCGTAGGTGTCGTCGCGGTCCTGGTCGGGGTCGGACTCGATGGTCGGCGGCACCTCGACGACGCGTCGCGGCGTGAGCCACAGCAGCGCGACCGAACTGACGAGCATGATCCCGCCCAGGACGAGGCAGGCGTACTCGAACGGCACGTAGAACGCCTCTTGACTGCCGTCGGCGATCTTCTCCGCGAGCGATGCGGCCTGACCGGACAACCGGTCCACGACGACCGTCGCCTCGGCGAGGGATCGCTCGATCAGCGTCCCGGCCTGGTCGGCCTGGGCGACCATGGCCTGGCCGCCGGCGGTGTCGCCGGCGGCGATGCGCTGCTCACCGGCGGCGGTCAGTTGATCGCGGGCCAGTTGTGCGGTCTCGCCGATGCGCGACTGGTATCCCGCGGCGACGATGCTGCCCGCGATCGCGATACCGATCGCCGCGCCGATCTCCCGGGCGGTGTCGTTCACGGCCGAGCCGACGCCCTGGTTGTCGAGCGGGGTGTTGGACATGATGGCCGTCGTGGCGGGCGCCGACGCCAGACCGATCCCGACCGCTATCAATGCGACCACGCCGGCGAGCGTCCAATACGTCTCGTACTTGAACGATCCGAGGAGGATCAGCCCGACGCCGGACAGCAGGGCGCCGGCGGCGATGACGAACTTGAGCGAATCCAGTCGTACGGCAAGCCAGTTCGCGATGAGCGTGGTGAGGCCGACGCCGGCCACGAACGGCATCAGCGCGACCGCCGACTGCAGCGGGGTGTAATCGAAGACCAGCTGCAGCAACTGCAGGAGCAGGTAGAACATGCCGAACGAGGCGAGGAACTGGACCGCGACCGACAGCGCCCCGGACCCGAAGGCGCGGTTGCCGAGCAACCGGACGTCGAACAGCGGCGACGTCGAACGCAGTTCCACGGCGACGAACCCGCCCGCGAGCAGGACGCCGCCCACGATGCAGATCAGGACAACGGGATCCGCCCAGCCCCGGTGAGGTGCCTCGAGCAGACCGAGGACGACGCCGGTGATGGCCAGGACCGAACAGACGGTCCCCGGGATGTCGAAGCGACCGGGGTCGCTGTCCTTGGAGGTGCCGATCGTCAGGCACAGCGCGGCCGCGACGGCTGACGCCGCGGCGAAGGTGATGAAGATCGAGTGCCAGGAGAAGAACTCCAGGAGGAGCCCGGTGACCAGGAAGCCGGCGATGGCGCCGCCGCCGGCGATCGCCGACCAAATGCTGATCCCGACCGCGCGTTGACCTTCCGGCATCCCGGACGTGATGAGCGACAGGGTGGTGGGCATGATCAGCGCCGCGGCGGCACCGGCGAAGCACCGGGCCAGGATCAGCTGGGTCGGGCCGTCCACCCAGATCGCCACCAGTGAGGCGATGCCGAAGAGGAGAAGGCCGGCGATCAGTACCTCACGGCGCCCCAGCCGATCGCCGATCGCGCCCGCCGGGAGCAGGAGCGCCGCGAGCGCCAGGGTGTAACCGTCGACGATCCAGGTCATCTGACCGGCGTCGGCGCCGGTGTCGATCGCGATGTCGGGCAGGGCCGTGTTGAGGGCGGCCATGGCGGCCACGACCATGCTGACCGACAGGCAGGCGACGAGGACAAGCCAGGCGGACCGGGCGTCGAGGCGGATGGCGGACGGTAATCTCATTCGGCGTCCTGCGCTTTCGGGGTCGGCATGCGGAACCGGTTCGGTCGGCACGTTCGCCGCCACCGCGGTGTTGCGGTTTCGTTATCGCGACACGCTATGTGAGCGCCGACGCTACTCGAGCAACTTGTGACACATTTATCACTGCAGTATCGATACCGGGCGAACGCGAGACCGCGCCGGTCCCCGTTGGCCCCGGACAACCGAAAGTGGTGACAGGTCATGGCCTCACCCCGAATCGCACGAACCCCCGCCGCTGCAACTCCCGCTGCCGCGACCGCGGCCGCATCGCCCGACGTCGCCCCGAACGGGACCGAGATCTCGCCCGCCCGCGTCCATGTGTGGCGTGTGCTGTCGATGCTCGCCGCACTCATCGGCGTCGTCGTGGCACTCGTGGCCATCGCGTCGTCAGCGGTCTGACCCGACCCTCTGGGGAGGTCGGTGCGACCGCCGACGACGCGCGCGCCGACTCCTAGGCGGCGTGCCGCTCGATGGCGGCACCCAGACGCGGCAGTGCCGCGATCACGTACTTCTTCCCCTTGCCGCGCAGCGAGTTGTACGCCTTCGCGAGTGCGGGCTTGGCGGTCTCGGCCTGCTGGTCGGTCACCGACAGCAGGGCCTCGGCCGCGGCATCTCCGTTTGCTGATAGGTGGTCGCCGAAGGCGACACCGGCGGGCTTGGAATCCCAGAAGGGCGCCAGCGCCTTCAGGAAGTCCTCGGCCATCTGATCGGTGGCGCTGCGCACGACACCGGGCTTCACCTTCTGCACCGCGGAGTAGGCGGTCTTCACAGCAGCGCCGCTCAGACCCGACTGGTCGGCCACCTCGGCGTCGATGACACCGACGAGGTCGGTCACCAATGCACTGCGGTTGTCGGCGAGTAGGGGCGTCAGCGAATCGCTCATGGGCGTCTCCTCGGGGATATGCGACGTGGAACCTGCGGGCCGCCTCGCGGTCCGCGTGTGTAGCGTACTGGCCCCACGCGACAGCGTCTCCGGGCTGCGGCCCCGCCGTCGCGACGGCGGTTCTACTGGCGACGTTCGCAGACCACATTGCCGAGGGCCTTCGCGCCGTCGCGTTCGACGACGGTCGCGGTGGCCAGCAACCGGGAGCCGTCCTCCCAGACCTCGACCGCGAGGGACTCGCCCGGGAACACCACGCCCGCGAACGACGCCGAGTAGTCGGCGACGGCGGTCACGTCGCCGCCGAGGACCTCGTCGACGATCACGCGGCAGACCGTGCCGTACGTGCACAGGCCGTGCAGGATCGGCCGGGGAAAGCCCGCGCGGGAAGCGAATCCGGGGTCGGAGTGCAGCGGGTTGCGGTCTCCGCACAAGCGGTAGAGCAATGCCTGCTGGGGGAGCGTCGCAACGGTGAGGCGATGATCCGGCGCACGGTCGGGATAGTCGACCTTGGCCGACGAACCGCGTTCGCCGCCGAATCCGCCCTCGCCCTTCGCGAAGATCGATGAGCGGGACGTCCAGAGGGTCTGCCCGCCGTCGTCGGTGGTCACCGACTCCTGCACGATCACCGCGGCCGAACCCTTGTCCTGGATCTCGGCGATCCGGGTGCGGGTGGTCGCCTTGCCGGCAGCAGGCAGCGGCCGGTAGGCGGTCACCTGCTGGCTGCCGTGGACGACCTTCGCGAGGTCGATGTCGATGCCGGGGAACGAGACCTTCGGGGGCTCGGTGGTGTGGAACCCGGCGGCCACGGTGGCGAAGGTGGGCAGCACCTTCGGCGTCGCGTCGTGGATGTACTCGAGCCCGGTGGTGTCCATCGGGTCTGCTGAGGCACCCACCGCGAGGTTGTAGAGGGCGGCGTCGGACGCCGACCATTCGAAGCTCACCTCGGGCAGTTCGGCACCGAGGGCGACGGAGAGGTCGATGGGCATCGGGTCAGGCTCCTGTGGATGTCGGGGTGGCGGCCTTGGCGGCGATGTCGGTGGCGGCCAGGTATCCGAAGACCATGGCCGGACCGATCGTCGCGCCCGGGCCGGCGTAGGTGTGCCCCATGACCGGCGCGCTGGTGTTGCCCGCCGCGTACAGGCCTTCGATGACCGAGCCGTCGGCCCGCAGGGCGCGGCCCGAGGCGTCGGCGTTGATCCCGCCCTTGGTGCCGAGATCGCCCGGGACCATCTTGACCGCGTAGAACGGGCCCTTGCTGACCTCGCCTAGGCTCGGGTTGGGCTTGTTGGTGATGTCGCCGTAGTAGTGGTCGTAACCGCTTGTGCCGCGGCCGAAGTCCTCGTCGACACCCTTGCGGGCGAACCCGTTGAACCGCTCGGTGGTCGCGGTGAGCGCGTCGGCCGGTACCCCGATCTTCTCGGCGAGTTCGCTGATGCTGTCGGCCTTCACGACGACGCCCGACTCGAACCACTTCTTGGGCAACGGCTGTCGCGCGTTGATCCCGGCGAAGAGGTAGCGGTTGCGACAGCGCTGGTCGAAGATCAGCCACGACGGCACGTTCTCGCCGGGGCCCTCGCCCTGGCCGAACTCGCCGCCGTACATCTGGTGCACCGCTTCCACATACGGCAGGGACTCGTTCATGTAGCGCTGTCCGCGCGTGTTCACCATGAAGGTGCCCGGTACCGCCCGCTCCGACAGCGCGAACCACGGACCGCGCGGCAGCGGGATGGTCGGCCCCCACCAGGCGTCGTCCATGAGCGACACCGCGGCGCCGATCTTGAGGCCGGCGTTGATGCCGTCGCCGGTGTTGCTGGGGGCACCGGTGGTCCACTCGGAGCCGATCGGGTCGCGCTGGTACTTCTTGCGCATCTCGTCGTTGTGCTCGAATCCGCCGCAGGCGAGGATCACGCCGTGGCGGGCCCGGATCTCGACCCGCTTGCCGTCGGATTCGGCGATCACGCCGACCACGCGGCCGTCTTCGGTGATGAGGTCGGCGAGTCCGGTGTTCAGCCGGACCGGGACGCCCGCCTCGCGGACGCCGAGAAGGAGCTCGGCCGCGAGTGCTGCGCCCATGGCGATCAGCTTCTTGCCGCGGCTGCGCGCCCAGAAGAACCGGCTGCCGACCTTCGCCATGCGCAGCGGACCGCGCCAGTGACGCAGGCCGGTGTTGAGCCAGCGGTAGTCCGACTGCAGGACGACCATGTTCAGCGGCGCCTTGGTGTACTGCGGGTGCAGGGTCTCCAGGTCATCCCCGAGGCGGCGTGCGTCGAACGGCCGCGGCTCGATCGACCGTCCGGCGAGCCGTCCGCCGGGTGCCTCCGGGTAGTAGTCCGAGTAGTTCTTGACCCACTCGAGGTCGAGGGGGGCGTGCGCCATCAGGAAGTCCAGCGCCTCGGGTCCGCGGTCGATGTAGGCGTCGATGCGGTCGGCGGGCGCGTGTTCGCCGATGATCGCGTGCACGTACTCGCGCGCCTTGTCCGGGGTGTCGGTCACGCCGTCGCGGCGGAGGACCGAGTTGTTCGGGATCCAGACCCCGCCCCCCGAGCGCGACGTCGAGCCGCCCCAGTACGGCGATTTCTCGATCAGGACCGTCGACAAGCCCTTCTGAGCTGCGGTGATCGCCGCGCTCAGGCCCGCAGCGCCGGCCCCGACGACGACGACGTCGAAGGTCTCGGGTCCAGGGGTCTCGGGTTGGGTACTGGTCTGTTCTGGTTCGGTCGAGCCGGCCATGGGGTCCCCTTCGTGCGCGCAGCTGGAACGTGTTCTACCTGAATTAGAACACGTTACAGAAATGCCACGCCAGGGGTGCTCCCGTTCCCGTCGGCTGTGCGCCCGAATCTGTCGACTGTGCGTCTGAACTCGTTCACTGTGCGGCTGTTCTCGTCGACTGTGCGACGGGATCGGACGCGCCGGTGATGACGTGCCAGGGGTCGAGGCCGTCGTCGAGGATGCGCGCCGCCAACTGCTCCGACCATTCGTGCTCGGTCCCGTACCGGTCGCGCCAGGTCCACAACGCCGTGGTGAACCGGCCGAGGGAATGTTCGGCGGTGAACCCGATAGCCCCGTGGATCTGATGGGCCGCGGCCGCGACGTCGTGCGCGGACCGCGACGTGACGATCTTCGCGGCGGCGATCGCGTCGCGGGCCGTAACGATATCTTCCGACGCCGCGTCGGTCGCTGCTCGTGCGGCGGTCTCCATCATCGTGCTCTGCGCGGCCATGTGCGCGAGCCTCTGTTGGATGGCCTGGAACTTCGTCAACGGCCGGCCGAACTGGACCCGCTCGGTGGCATACCGGACCGTGCGTTCGCGGACTGCCCGCGCTGCGGCTGCCAAGGCGACCGCGTAGACGAGCGCCCCACGCGTGCGGAGATCGTCGACCGTGACCGGCGACGAGGCGGAGAACGTGACCTCGGCGTCGTCGAAGACGATGTCGCTGTACTCCGACCCGATCAGGTCAGTGCCGGGCTCGATGCGTGCCCCCGGTCCGCGGCCGTCGACCACCGCGATCACCGCGTCGTCGACGGTCGCGGCCAGGATCACGATGATGTCGGCCGACGCCGCGTACGGGACTCCGATCGCGGTGCCGCTGAGTCGGATTCGCTCGTCATCTCCTCGGACGGTTGGCTCGTCGACGACCGCGACGGTCGCGCTCAGCCCGTCGAGTACGTGATCGACGCGTCCCGCGAGCCACGCAGCCAGCAATGCGTGTTCGACATACGGGGTGATCGCGCCGGCCTCGGTGAGGGTGTCGAGGACGGCGAGAGCGTCGGCGAGGTCGGCGCCCTGACCTCCTGCCCCCTCGGCGACGTCGAGCGCGGTGAACCCGGCGTCGACCAGGGCCTTCCACAGCGCGGGGTCGGGTTCGGTGGCCGGGGTCCGCAGGTCGACGGGAAACCGTGCGACCATGGCGGCCGTCGCGGCGGCGAGTTCTGCTGCCAGTTCGGTCATCGCATCCCCAGTCCGCGCGCGACGATGCCGCGCAGGATCTCATTGGTACCCCCACGCAGGGTGAAAGCCGGTGTGTGCAGAACTGATTGAGCCAGCAGGCGGTCGAAGTCCGACCCGCCGGTGCACCGCGGGATCGCGCCGGACGCATCCCGGATGGCGGTGACGAGGTCCCCTTCGAAGGTCGAACCGAGGTCCTTGACCATCGCCGCCAGTACGTCGGGTTTGCCGCCGGATTGAAGTTCGCGCGCCACTTGCATCGACATCTGGCGCAGCGCCCAGGCCTGTGCGGTCAGCTCGCCCAGCGTTTTTCGCTGCTGCGGCGTCGCACCGTGCTGTCGAAGCAGGTCGGCCCAGGCGCGGAGCAGTGGCAATGTGCTGAGGTAGCGCTCCGGCCCCGAGCGTTCGAAGGCCAACTCGCTCATCACCTGTCGCCATCCCTGTCCGCGCGCACCGAGCAGGGCCGAGGAGTCGACGACGGCGTCGTGGAAGATCACCTCGTTGAAGTGCGCGTCGCCGTCGATGCTCGCGAGTGGACGGATCTCGATGTCCGGGTGGGGGAGGTCGACGACGAACTGCGACAGTCCCTGCTGGCGGTCCTCGGTGGTGCCGTCGGTGCGTGCGAGGAGCACCATGGCGTGCGCGATGTGAGCACCGGTGGTCCAGACCTTGGTACCGCTGATCGTCCAGGAGTCCCCGTTGTCGGTGGCTCGGGTGCGCACGGCGGCCAGGTCCGAGCCGGCGTCGGGTTCGCTCATCCCGATCGCGAAGAACATCGTCCCCGCCGAGATCCGCGGGATGTAGTGCTGCCTTTGCGCCTGCGTCCCGTTGGCGAGGATTCCCGGAGCCATCTGCCGATCTGCGATCCAGTGCGCGGCGACCGGTGCGCCGTGCGCGAGGAGTTCCTCGGTGATCACGAAACGCTCGACCGGCGTACGACCCTGCCCTCCGTACTCGACGGGCATGGTCATACCCAGCCAGCCCCGATCGCCGAGTCGTCGACTGAAGTCGGGATCGAAGCCCGTCATCCAGCTGTCGACGTCGGGACGGAAAGCGCCCTCGGTGAGTTCGGTTCGCAGGAAGTCGCGCACCTCGGACCGCAGGGCGCGCAGGACGTCGTCCCGGCTCATCACCGGCCGGGACCGCGCGACGACCAGTTCTGCCCCTTGCGGGCCATCGACCACATCTGCACGCCACGCTCGATCTCGATCGCCGAATCCCAGGTCACCGCCGGCGGGCCCAGTTCGAGTCGGACACTGGCCATCACCCGGCGCGTCAGTTCGGGGTCGCGCGCGGCTGGTCCGGTCAGATCGGCGACGATCGCCGGGATGTCTGGAACCGGTGCGGCCGCGTACGCGAGGCCACGTTCGACCGCCTGCGCACCGGACAGCGACTGACCGCAGACGGCGAGCGCGATCGTGTCGGCCCGGCCTACCGCACGGTTCAGCAGGGTGAGGTGCCCGCCCCCGGGATGGATGCCGCGGGCGAGGAATCCGCTGTCGAGGACGGCGTCGGGTGTGGTGACGAGCAGGTCGACGGCGAGCGCGAGGTTGAGGCCCGCCCCTACGGCCCCGCCGACGACCACCCCGACCGTGGGGACCGGCAGGGACCCGACCCGGACGAACGCGCGGTAGACCGCGGACAGCTGCGCCACGGATTCCGGTGCCGCTGGATCGGCCGACGCGCCGGCCAGGATCCGCGTGTCGGCCCCGCTGCAGAAGTACGAACCGGCTGCGTCGACGACGACCGCGCCGATGTTGCCGTCCGCGGTCACCCGGTCGCAGAACTCCTCGATCGCCGCGGCCATCTCGAGGGTGATGGCGTTCTTCCGGCGTGGGTTGTTGAGCGTCAGCCGTCCTACGCCATCGTCGAAGGAGGTCAGAACGGCCTCGCCGGTGTCGTCGATGTCCGGCGAGACGGGATTCGGGGACTCGGAACTCATGACGAGAACCGTAGTCGCCCGGTGCTCGCGTCATCACCGATCTCGGCCACGCCTCGAAATGCACGACGATCGGACCGAGGACTGCCCGGAGACTGCAACGTGTTCTAAACTAGAACACGTTCACATGCGGAAGGTGAGGGCACGATGACGGTTGAGCAGGGGATTCGCGAGCAGATCGCAGCCGATCTGGCGCGGGCGGAGGCGTCGGCGGTCGCGATCGACCGGCCCACCGACGCCCACCCCGACCTCGATGTGGTGGACGCGTACGAGATCCAGCTGATCAACATCCGCAAGCGGCTCGATGCCGGGGCGAAGGTCGCCGGCCACAAGGTCGGCCTGGCCTCCGAGGCCATGCAGAAGATGATGGGCGTCGACGAACCGGATTACGGCCATCTGCTCGACGAGATGCAGTACTTCGAGCACACCCCGATCGATGCCGAGAAGCTCTGCTTCCCGCGCGTCGAGGTCGAGATCGGCTTCATCCTGGGCGAGGACCTGCCGGGCGAGGGCTGCACCAACGAGGATGTCATCGACGCGGTGGCCTGGGTGGTGCCCTCGATCGAGTTGATCGACTCCCGGATCAAGGACTGGAAGATCACGCTCTGCGACACGATCGCCGACAACGCGTCGTCGTGTGGCTGGATTCTCGGTCAGCAACGCGTCCCGATCTCTGAGATCGACACCGGTGACATCGAGGCGACGCTGACGCGCAACGGCGAGATCGTCGCGAAGGGCAACTCGTCTGCGGTACTGGGGCATCCGCTGAATGCCGTGAGTTGGCTCGCGCGCAAGGTCGAGGGCTTCGGCGTGCGCCTGCGCAAGGGCGACGTGATCCTGCCGGGCACCGCGACGCGGGCCATCGACATCTCGTCGGGCGATCACTTCGTGGCCGACTTCGCCGGACTGGGCAGCGTCACCCTCGACTTCACCTGACACGAAGAGTCCCTCGATTCACCGAGACAACAACAGCTTTCACCAAGCAAGAGGAGGAACCCGTGGCAGCCAAGCTGACCGCAGCGATCATCGGGTCGGGCAACATCGGCACCGACCTGATGTACAAGCTGGAGCGCTCCGAGGTGATCGAGCCGCGCTGGATGGTTGGCATCGATGCCGCCTCCGAGGGTATTAAGCGCGCGGCCGATCATGGCCTCATCACGATGAGTGGTGGTGCCGACGAACTGCTGGCGTCCTCGGAACGCCCGGATCTGATCTTCGAGGCGACCTCGGCCTATGTGCACCGCGAGTACGCGCCGAAGTACGAAGAGGCGGGCATCATCGCCGTCGATCTCACCCCGGCCGCCGTCGGCCCCGCGGTGGTGCCGCCGGCCAATCTCCGCGAGCATCTCGATGCGCCGAACACCAACATGATCACGTGCGGCGGTCAGGCGACCATCCCGATGGTGCATGCGGTGAGTTCGGTTGTGCCGGTGCCGTATGCCGAGATCGTCGCGTCGGTCGCCTCGGTGTCGGCCGGGCCTGGAACCCGCGCGAACATCGACGAGTTCACCGCGACGACGTCGGCAGGTGTGGAGACGATCGGCGGCGCGCAGCGCGGCAAGGCGATCATCATCCTGAATCCGGCCGACCCGCCGATGATCATGCGCGACACCATCTTCTGTGCCATCCCCGAGGATGCGGACACCGATGCGATCGCCGAGTCGATCCACCGCCGGGAGAAGGAGATCCAGGCCTATGTGCCGGGATACCGGTTGCTGCAGGATCCCCAGTTCGACCCGCCGAGCGTCCTGAACGGCGGGCACGCCCGGGTGTCGATCTTCGTCGAGGTCGAGGGTGCGGGGGACTTCCTCCCGCCGTACGCCGGGAACCTGGACATCATGACCGCTGCCGCCACGAAGGTCGGCGAAGAGATCGCGAAAACCAAGTTGGGAGTCCCCGCATGAGCACCAATGTGGTTCTGACACCGCGCGACCCGAAGCTGATGGCGAACGCGCGCAAGTACTCTGACACCCTCGACATCCGCATCACGGACTCGTCGCTGCGTGACGGCAGCCACCACAAACGTCACCAGTTCACCGAGGACGAGGTGCGTGCGATCGTCGGCGCGCTCGACGAGGCCGGTGTGCCGGTCATCGAGGTGACCCACGGTGACGGTCTGGGCGGGTCGTCGTTCAACTACGGTTTCTCCAAAACCCCTGAGCAGCAGCTGATCAAGGCCGCCGCGGAGACGGCGAAGCGAGCCAAGATCGCCTTCCTGATGCTGCCGGGGCTGGGCACCAAGGACGACATCCGCGCGGCGCAGGACAACGGCGGTCAGATCTGCCGCATCGCGACGCATTGCACCGAGGCCGATGTCTCGATCCAGCACTTCGGGCTCGCGCGCGATCTCGGTCTGGAGACCGTCGGGTTCCTGATGATGAGCCACAGCCAGCCGCCGGAGGTCATCGCCAAGCAGGCCCGCATCATGGCCGATGCCGGGTGTCAGTGTGTGTACGTCGTCGACTCCGCCGGTGCGCTCGTCCTCGAGGACGTGACCGTTCGGGTCCAGGCCCTGGTGGCCGAACTCGGCAACGACGCGCAGGTCGGGTTCCACGGGCACGAGAACCTCGACATCGCGGTTGCCAACTCGGTCAACGCGATTCGAGCGGGTGCCCAGCAGATCGACGGCTCGATCCGGCGTTTCGGCGCGGGGGCCGGCAACACGCCCACCGAGGCCTTCGTGGGTGTGTGCGACAAGCTCGGCATCACCACGGGCGTCGATTTCATGAAGATCGCCGACGCCGCACAGGATGTCGTCCGACCGGCGATGCCGTCGGAGTGCCTCGTCGACCGCTCGGCCATGATGATGGGCTACGCCGGCTGTTACAGCTCGTTCCTCAAGCACGCCGAGGGCCACGCCGAACGCTACGGCGTCTCGGCCGCGGAGATCCTCCTCGAGGCGGGTAGCCGCAAGCTGGTCGGCGGCCAGGAGGACCAGCTCATCGACATCGCCCTCGAGCTCAAGAAGAAGCAGGACGCGAACGCCGGGGTCTGAGCAGCGATCCGCTGGGCCGCTTGCCGGTTGCCGCTCAGCTTCGGCTGATATGCGCGAGGAAGTCGCGCGCGGCGCCGGCACTCGGTTGCGGGCCCGACAACCAGACCGCGCGTAGCGGCCGGGCGAGGTCGAGGTCGGCTATCGGGACGTGGGTGAGCCGGTGACCGAGGTCGTCGGCGACCGAGAGGTCACTGAGGACCGCCGGACCGGCTCCTGCGATGACCGCCGCCCGCACCGACGCCGTCGTGGACAGTTCCAGGACGGGTGGCGCGGCCTCGCGTCCGGGGCCGAGGGTCCTGGTCAGGGCGCGCTCGAGAAACTCCCGGGTGCCCGAGCCCTCCTCGCGCGTCACCAATGGAGTGCGGGCGAGATCGGCGGCCGTGACCGGCCGCCGCAGCCTCGTCCACGGATGACCCGGCGGTACGACGAGGATCAGCTCGTCGCGCGCGACGGTCCGGCTGCGCAGACCGGTCTGGACGCGGGACCCCTCCACGAAGCCGAGTTCGACGTCGCCGGCACGGACGAGGTCGTACACGTGATCGGAGTTGGTCGCGGTGAACGACACCTTGGGAGCGGGCTGATGCTGTGCGGCGAACGAGACGAGCCAGCGGGGGAGGAGGTGCTCGGCGACGGTCAGGCTGGCGGCCAGGCGCAGCTGATCACGTCGTTCGAGGCGTAGTGCGGCCAGTCCGGCGTCGAATTCGCCGGCCAACGTCAGCAGGCGGTCGGCCCATTCGGCGACGAGCCGCCCGGACTGCGTCGGCACCGAACCGCGCGGAGTGCGAGTCAGAAGAGCGACGCCGAGTTGCGTTTCCATCGCGCGGATGCGCGCGGACACCGCCTGCTGGGTGACGCCGAGCTGGGTCGCGGCGGCGTTGAGGCTGCCCGTACCGACCACCGCCTTCAGGGTCTCCAGTGACGCGAGGTCGGGCATCCGCGGACTCAGCACCATCGCTCGAGGGTACAAGCGGCGGTGGTACCCCGGATACAAACGGCGGTTGTGCCCTGCCAACGATTCGGGTCCTACCGGCGTCGTTGGATTCGCGGGAACGTGATGGACATGACCACGACCACTGCCTCCGCCGGACTCGCAGCACCGGACCTCGGGACCGCAACAGCCCGCGCGGTGGGGCGGCGTCGCGCCTCCTACGTGCCGCCCAACTGGTTCGCCGCGGTGATGGGCACGGGGATCATCGCGATCGCCGCGCACAGCCTGCCCTGGCAGCCCACGGGTCTAGCGGAGGTGGCAACCGTTTTCTGGCTGTTGGCCTGCGCGGTGTTCGGCGTCGTGCTGGTCGCCACGGTCCGGCACTGGGTCCGCGACCCGGAGGTCGCCCGCGGTCATCACGCCCACCCCGTCGTCGCCCACTTCTACGGTGCGGTGCCGATGGCGATCATGACGGTCGGGACCAGCACGATGGTCGTCGGAGCGACGGTGATCGGCCGGGATCTGGCGCTGGGGATCGACCTCGTGTGCTGGGTCGTCGGCACGATCGGCGGGGTCGTCACCGCGGTGGTCATCCCGTATCGGCATCTCATCGTCGGCCGCTCGTCGGTCGGCGACGCGTTCGGCGGCTGGCTGATGCCCGTCGTCCCCCCGATGGTCTCGGCGTCGGCGGCCGCGGTGCTCACCCCGCAGTTGTCCGCTGGTTGGGCGTCGCATGTGGTGATGGGGATCGGTTGCGCGATGTTCGTGCTGGCCGCACTCGCCTCGCTCCCCATTCTGTGGGTGCTGGCGTCGCGGCTGCGCACCGGCGACGTCGGCGCCGCGCACATGGTCCCCACCTGGTGGATCGTCCTCGGACCGCTCGGCCAATCGGTCACCGCGGCGTGCCTGCTGGCCCACGTCGCACCCCATGTCGTCGACGCGCCCATGGCTGAGACCTTGCATTCGTTTACGGTCGGTTATGGCCTCACCGTCTGGGTGGCGGCAACCCTGTGGATCGCCGTCGCAACACGGCTCACCGCGCGGACCCTGAGGTCGGGAATGCCGTTCGCGATGACCTGGTGGGCGTTCACCTTCCCCCTCGGCACCTACGTCACGGGTTCGAGTGCGCTGGCCCTCACCGTCGGTGGGACGGTCTTCGAGGTCGTGGCCGTCGCCGGGTTCACGGTCCTCGTCCTGGCATGGAGCGGCGTGGCGGTCCGCACGATTCGCGGGGTCGTCACCGGCGAATTCCTCCGGGCACCCGGGGTGCGGTGAGGAGCCGCATCCGCAAACCCACCCCTTTTCCGTAAACCCACCACGCTCGGACCGGGTGGGTTTACGGAAAACGGGTGGGTTTGTCGGAAGGGCGGGGCTACGAGATCCCGGCAGTAGCGGGTTGCGGAGTGTGCGCGGGCGGGTGTGCCGTCTCGCCAGGTGGGGACCTCGTCGAGGTAGCTCTGCACGGAGGCGGGAGGGACGGCCGAATCGTGTGCCGACATGCGAATCCTGTTCTACGCCGACGAGTTCCACGCGATATGACGGTGAATCGTGTCTGTGGAAGTCGGACGCTACAGGGTGCCGTCGGCCATCGCGTTGCGGCGGGATGAACGTTCGACGCCGCCGATGACGTGCGCGGTAGGACTCGGTGCGCACCGAGTCCTACCGCGGCCGCACCTCACATGCCGGCGGGCGGATGTCCCAGACAGATCAGGGCGCCCATCGGATCCTTGATCGCGGCCAGCGTCCCGTACGGGGTGTCCTCGCCGGCCATGAGGATCTCCGCGCCCAGCGACTCGGCCTGCTTCACCGTGGCAGCGACATCGTCGACGGTGATGTAGACCTGCCAGAACGACGGCACCCCGGCCGGGAAGAGCTTGACCGAGTCCATGATCCCCGCGTACGACGCCTCACCGTAGAAGATCTGGCCGTAGCTGTCGGGCCCGACGGCGTCCGGGTCGCCACCGGTGCCGACCTCCTCGATGCGCGCGCCGAGCACGGTCCGGTAGAACTCGACGGACTTGGGGTAGTCCATGCTCTGACACTCGAACCAGTAGGGCGTGCCGTGCTCGCCGAACTCGGTGTACCCCTTGTGATTCTTCGGTTGCCAGAACCCGATCGCCGCCCCCGCGGTGTCGAAGGCCATCAACATCGTGCCCTCCTCGCCGATGGCCATCGGCGGCACCATGATCGAGCCCCCGGCCGACTCGACGGCCTTCACCGTGGCGTCGGCATCCTCGGTGTGGAGGTACACCGTCCAGATGTCGGGCGGCCCGGCGCCTTCCATCACCGGACTAAGACCGGCCACCCGCTTGCCGTTCTTGTGGAAGTTGCGATAACCGCCCATCTCCTCGTCGGGGGCCTCGGCCTCCCAGCCGAAGATCGCGCCGTAGAACTCCTCGGCCTTCGCGGTGTCACTGCTCATCAGGTCGAACCAGATCGGTGCCCCGGAGGGGGCTGCATACTCGGCCATTGCTGGGTCCTCTTTCTTGCTCCGCGTGAACTGGTGGACGACTGCCCGTCGACACTTCTGACTGACAGGGTCGCGCAAACTCATCGGTCGCGGACGGCGTTGCGGATAGTCCGACTCATATCCACCGACGTCGGCTCATGGCACCCTGATCGGATGACCAAGCATGCAGGGACGGTCGAACGACTCCGCGGCCTCGCGTGGCCGACGATGCTGGCGGGTGGTCTGCTGCTTGTGTTCCTGGCACAGGTGCAGTGGGGCAGTACCGATGAGGGCGTGGAGCCGTCGATCACCGGGTTGGGACGCGTCACGATCCTGGGCGCCAGCGATGACGATGTCGCGTTCTTCTTCGAGGACAACACCGGCCGCCCGGGCCTGAGCGTGGTGGTGCTCGGTGCCGTGATCGCGGTGGTCGCCGCCCTCGGCTGGTGGCGCCCACGTCTGCGCCCGTCCGCCATCGGCCTGATCGGGCTGGCGTCGGTCATCGTGCTCGTCGTCGGCATCCGCACGCTGAGCGACCCCGCCGCGCATCTGTTCTCCGACCGCGTGTCCGAGGCGCTCGACGCCGACCTCCCCGACATGCAGGCGGGTTACGGACTGATCGGGACCGTCGTGGTCGCGATCCTGCTCCTGGTCGTCGTCGGATTCTGGGTGCTGAGCACCGTGTGGCCCCGTGCGGCTGCCGGTGCGGGTGCCGCCGACCGAGTCGAGATCAACCGAACCGACGAATCGTCTTGATGTAGCCCATGTCCTTCAGCTTCGTGAATCCGATGGGGACGCCGTTGGGGCCGTAGGCGTTGAACACCCGACCGGCGCCCGCGTAGATGCCGACGTGCCCGGCGTCGCGGCCGAAGATGATGATGTCCCCCGGTGCGAGTGCACGGAACGGGATCGCGTGTCCGACCTTCGCCTGTTGCTGGCTGGTCCGGGGGAGCTGGACGCCGGTCGTGTGGAACGCCCACCGCACCAGTCCGGAGCAGTCCCACGAATGCGGGCCGACGCCGGCCCACTTGTACGGCTTGCCGATCTGGGTGATCGCCGCCCCGAGCGCGTTGAGGCCGACGGTGGTCGGGATCGGCAGATAGATCGGGACCGACCCGGAGGAGTCCGACGATCCCGCGGCCGCGGCTCGACCGGTGTCGAGGAGCGGGGAGCCGGCAAGGGGAACACCGACCGACAGCGCGGCGGTGAGTGCGATGGTGCAGGTCACGCGCGTGGCACGCGTCATCGAAACGGACATGACGACAGCCTGGCCGAGGCGGGACGGCGTGTCGTCGGTCGTTCCCCAGGTGTGACGAACGTGTGACCGGTGTGATGCCTGGGACTTGTGTTATCTAATGGTGCTGAGGTTTCGGTTAACCGATCACCAATAGCCGTCGGGATCGGTGGCGGGCGACTCGGCCGGGATGATGCCCTCGCTGACCCCGTGGTCGATGCTCGCCGACAGCCGGGCGCACGTCGGCATCATCGCTCCGGGCAGCAGCGGGCCGTTCCCGTCGTCGCCGCCGGCGCGCATCTGCTCGAGGCCGAGGCAGCGGTCCCGGGCGTCGGCGTTCCACTGCACGCTGGTGTGGAACGAACTGGTCTTCTTCACCAGCACACAGGCGTGGCATGCCCGGCACTCGATCTCGCGCATCCCGCCCTGCAGGTAGTGCTCGCGGTCGCGGCGGGTGGCCTCGTGAACCCGGGCGAGCCGGTCCGGATCGTTCTGGAAGTCGGGCGCCTTCGCCCAACGGTCGGAACCCCCGGGAGCCCCTGCCATCCGAACCCCTGCCGCCCGGGTCACGTCAGACCTCGGCCTTCTCCGTGGATTCCGACGCCGTGGATTCCGCAGCCTTCTCGGCCTCCTGGCGGCGCAGGTTCTCCTGGATCTCCTCGTTCCAGCTCTCGAGGGCCTTGGAGGTGTCGATCTCGTACTCGAACCGGCCGGTCATCTCGTCGGTGACGTCGGCCTTGTCGACGTAGAACTGGTCGTACCAGCGGCGGAGCTGGTAGACCGGGCCGTCCTCCTCGACGAGGAGCGGGTTGTCGATCCGGGTCTTGTTCTTCCAGATCTCGACGTCCTGCAGGAAGCCCACCTCGACGCCGGCGCTGATCTTGGTGGCCATCTTCGACGCCTGTTCGGCGGTCAGGCCGTCCGGGACCTTGGCCATCACGCCGTACATCAGGACGAAGGAGTTCTCGTCGATCGGGTAGTGGCAGTTGGTGAGGATGGTCTCGACCGCGTAGCCGCCGTAGTACTGGATCATCGGGTTCAACATGTACGACGGGCCGTAATACGCCGCGATCGATTCGAGGCGGCTGTCGCCGTAATTGGTGCCGAGGGTGACGTCGGGCCGGCCGTGCGAATTCATGTACTGCGCGGCGATCTCACCCTCGAAGACGTTCTTGAAGTAATCCGGAAGAGCGAAATGCACGTAGTAGAAGTGCGCCATGTCGACGACGTTGTCGATGATCTCGCGACAGTTGGACCCCTCGATGACGATGCGGTTCCAGGTCCAGGGCGTCCACTCGTCGGACCCGAATTCCTCGAGTTCGGGGATGATGCACTCCTCCGGGGGCGGATTGCCCTCAGGATCGTTGTAGACGAAGATCTGGCCGTTGCGGACCATCGACGGCCACGAACGGGTCTTCGCGAGCTTCGGGTTGCGCTTGGCGTAGGGCACGCCGGCGCAGCGTCCGTTGCCCTTCCACAGCCAGCCGTGGAACGGGCACGCCACGTTGTCGCCCGAGAGCTTGCCCTGGGAGAGGTCGCCGCCCATGTGCCGGCAGAACGCGTCGAGGACGTTCACCTCGCCCTTGGTGTCGACCCAGACCACCAGCTTGGTGCCGAAGATCGTGACGGAGTGAGGCTTGCCGTCGTCGAACTCCTCGTGCAGGCCGAGGCAGTGCCAGCCGCGCGCGAACCGGGTGGGCGGTGCACCCGTGTCGATCTCCCGGATACCCACATCGGCCCCGTCGGAGGCGACGGCTGCGCTCGGCGTGCCGGGGCTGCTCGGGGTCATCGTCTCGGGTCCTGAAGACATGTGCCCTCTCCTGTCTGTGGCTGGTGTCGCGTCCAAGAACTGTACCCAATACTAGAACACGTTTCAGATTTGTCAGCCCGATCGTCGTCCCGAACGCCGATCGGGCCTGTACATGGGCATAAAGTCCCAGTCCTCGACAGAAATGAGAACGTGTTCTAATCTCGAACTCGATGGGTACAGCGGCCGGCTCGTCCGGCCGAGGAGAGACGAGTAGGAGCAGGCGAGATGCCAGCACAACGGAGCGAAGCCGCCGAGCAGGTCCTGGAGAAGATCAACGTCCTGCTCCCGGAACTCGAGCAGCGTGCGCAGTCGACCGAGGATCTGCGTCGAATCCCCGACGAGACCGTCTCGAGCCTCGAGACCGCCGGCTTCTTCCGGCTGTTGCAGCCCGAGCAGTGGGGTGGCTATCAGGTCGACCCGGTCACCTTCTACGAAGCGGTCCGCCGGATCGCGTCGGCCTGCGGGTCCACCGGCTGGGTGTCGGGCATCATCGGCGTCCACAACTGGCACCTCGCCCTCTTCGACCAGCAGGCGCAGGAAGACGTGTGGGGTTCGGACACCAATGTCCGGATCTCGTCGTCGTACGCGCCGATGGGCATGGGTGAGGTCGTCGACGGCGGCTACAAGGTCAACGGTTCGTGGGCGTGGTCGTCGGGCTGCGAGACTGCTGACTGGGTCTTTGTCGGGGGTCCGGTCATCAAGAACGGCAAGCCCGTCGACTTCGTCAGCTTCCTGATCCCGCGTGAGGACTACACGATCAAGGACGTGTGGAACGTCGTCGGTCTGCGCGGCACCGGGTCCAACACCATCGAGGTCAAGGACGTGTTCGTGCCCCGGCACCGCATGCTCAGCATGCGCACGATGTCGATGGGGCAGAGCCCAGGCCTGGAGCGCAACACCGCGCCGGTCTACAAGATGCCATGGGGCACCATTCATCCCAGCACCATCGCGACGCCGATCGTCGGCATGGCCTACGGCGCCTACCGCGCCCACGTCGAGCACCAGGGCAAGCGGGTCCGGGCCGCCTACGCGGGCGAGAAGGCCAAGGAGGATCCGTTCGCCAAGGTCCGGATCGCCGAGGCCGCCAGCGACATCGACGCCGCGTGGCGCCAGCTGTCGGGCAACCTGCAGGCCGAGTACGACCTCATCCTCGCCGGCGAGGAGGTCCCGATGGAACTGCGGCTGTCCGCTCGACGCGACCAGGTGCGTGCGACCGGACGTGCGATCGCCGCGATCGACCGGCTCTTCGAGAACTCGGGCGCCCACGCGCTCGAGAACGGGACACCGATCCAGCGCTTCTGGCGCGACGCCCACGCCGGCCGCGTGCACGCCGCGAACGACCCGGAGCGCGCCTACGTCGCATTCGGCAACGGCGAGTTCGGGATTCCCATCGGCGACACGATGGTGTGACCCTTCGTGACGCTCGCAAGCTCGCTCCTCAGGGAGCAAAGACAAAGTCTCGCAACGTGCCTCACCAGGCCCTTCGTGGCTCGTCGCTTGCGCTCCTCGCACCTCAGGGAGCAGGGAAGAGGCTCGCAAGCCCGGAGCTTGCGAAGGGCACGCCCCTCCGCTCCCTGAGGAGCCCGGAGCTTGCGAAGGGCACGCCCCTCCGCTCCCTGAGGAGCCCGGAGCTTGCGAAGGGCACGCCCGTCCGCTCCCTGAGGAGCCCGGAGCTTGCGGAGGGCGTCACGAAGGGTCCGGCCAGCACCGTCGGCAAGAGCACAAAGAGGAGTAGCAGATGAGTGACAGTCCGATTCGCTCGTTGGGGTACATGAGGATCGAGGCCACCGACATCGAGGCGTGGCGCACCTACGGCCTCAAGGTCCTCGGCATGATCGAGGGCTCTGGTCTCACCGACGGTGCCCTGTATCTCCGGATGGACGATTTCCCGGCCCGTCTGGTCATCGTGCCGTCCGAGCACGACCGGCTCGCCTGCGCGGGCTGGGAGGTCGCGAATGCCGCTGAGTTGCAGGATGTCCGGGATCGGCTGTCGCGTGCGGGTGTGGTCTTCCGCGAGGGCAAGGACGAGGAGGTCGCCGACCGTCGGGTCGCCGAGATGATCGTCTTCGACGACCCGGCGGACAACACCCTGGAGGTCTTCCACGGCGCCGCGCTGGAGCACCGGCGCGTCGTCAGCCCGTACGGGCATCGCTTCGTCACCGAGGAGCAGGGTCTGGGCCACGTGGTGCTCACCTGCTCCGACGACAAGGCAGCGCTCGAATTCTACCGGGACGTCCTGGGATTCAAGCTCCGTGACTCGATGCGCCTCCCGCCGCAGGTCGTCGGCCGCGAAGAGGGCGACGAGGTGCCGTGGCTGCGCTTCCTCGGTTGCAACCCCCGGCACCATTCGCTGGCCTTCCTGCCGATCCCGAACAGCACCGGCATCGTCCACCTGATGGTGGAGGTGGAGAACGCCGACGACGTCGGCCTGTGCCTCGACCGCGCGCTGCGCAAGAAGGTGCCGATGTCGGCGACCCTCGGCCGACACGTCAACGACCTCATGCTGTCCTTCTACATGAAGACACCCGGCGGCTTCGACATCGAATTCGGTTGTGAGGGGCGCACGGTGAAGGACGACGAGTGGATCGCCCGGGAGAGCACGGCAGTGAGTCTGTGGGGGCATGACTTCAGCGTCGGGTTCAAGGGCTGAGATGCCCTTGTCCGAGATGCCCTCCGGCGCCACGGCCCAGCAGTCCACGCGTTCGCCGTACGGGTCCGCCGACTTCGACTCCCGTCAGTTCCGAACGGCGATGGGCCAGTTCTGTACCGGGGTCACCGTCATCACGACCCTCGACGACGCGGGCAAGCCGGTCGGGTTCGCGTGCCAGTCGTTCGCCGCGTTGTCGCTCGATCCGCCGCTGGTCCTCTTCTGCCCGATGAAGACCTCCCGGAGCTGGAAGGTCATCGAGAAGACGGGCAAGTTCTGTGTGAACGTCCTGTCGAACCGCCAGCAGGACGTCAGCGCCGCCTTCGGCGCCCCCGGCGACGACAAGTTCGCGAACGTCACCTGGGACCCGTCACCGGCCGGCCTCCCCGTCATCCGGCACAGCCTGACCTGGGTCGAATGCGACGTGGAGACCGTCACCGACGGCGGCGACCATCACATCGTCATCGGCCGCGCACTGACTCTCGGAGAAGTGCTGCAGGACAAGCCGTTGCTGTTCTACCGTGGCGGCTACCTGTCGACCGAACACCCGCGGGTCACGCCCGCACAGGCAGAGTTGGAAAACTTCCTCACGTGGACGGGTGGGGACACCTGGCTATGACCGTCGACGACGCGACGAGCACCGAGACAGCGACGACCGAGACATCGTCAACCGAAACAACGAGTGACGCACCGCCGCTGGTCACTCAGCCCCTCCTGGATGCGATCGCGGAGGCCGAGACGCTGGTCGCATCGGCCGATTTCGCCGAGACCGACCAAGATCTCGCCGAAGGCTACGACTACCTCGCGGGGAGTATCGCCGCCATCGTCCAGCTGGTGCGCGCCCGGTCCATCTCCCACCCGAACTTCGTGACGTCCACCGGGCCGTCGACGAAGATGGGCCTGGACAATCCGGACACGCTCTACTATCACGCAGACGTCGAGCCCACCGGGACCTACCGGGTACGCGGGCGGCGCGGTACGACAACCGATCTCAGCTTCCAGGTCCTGCGCGGCGACTACACGGCCTCGTCGGTACCGGGCGGCGAGGATGCGTTCGACGACCGGCGGCTGACGATCGCCGACGACGGGTCGTTCGAGCTGACCTTCGGCCCACCCATCCCGGATGCGCCGGACGACTACTTCCCGCTCGGGGAAGGCGCGTCGATGCTCGCGGTGCGCGAGGTCTACTCCGACTGGTCCGAACGCAAGGGGTCGATCACCATCGAACGGGTCGACACCGTCGGGACCGCGCCGCCGGAGCCGGACCTGGCCCGGGTGTCCCGCCGGTACGCGACGGCCGGCAAGATGCTGACGGCTCGCATCAACACGTGGTTCAACTTCCCGAAGTGGTTCTACCTCGACGAGCCGGTCAACACGTTCACCGAACCGCGGCAGACCCCGGGCGGCCTCAGTACGCAGTTCTCCTCCGTCGGACACTTCCGGTTGGGGCCCGACGAGGCGATGGTGATCACCATTCCGCGGTCCGACGCCCCGTACCAGGGATTCCAGCTCGGCAGTATGTGGTACATCTCGCTGGACTACGTCAACCACCAGACCAGCCTGAACTCCGCTCAGGCGCAGGTGGATCCGGACGGCATGATCCGCATGGTGGTGTCCCACCGCGACCCGGGCGTCGCGAACTGGATCGAGACGACCGGCCGGTCGACGGGCATCCTGCAGTTCCGCTGGCAGCGCAGTGATTCGCCGATCGGCCCGGACCTGGGCCCGACCGCACAGGTCGTCGCGTTCGACGCGGTCGCCGACCATCTGCCGCACCTCGAGCACAACAGGATCGACGCCGACGGCTGGGCGGAGCGGATCGCGGCACGTCAGCGCGGGTTCGCCGAGAGGATGCTGGGATGAGCGCACAGGGGGGGCTGCTCGCCGACAAGGTCGTCGTGGTCTCGGGTGTCGGTCCGGGACTCGGGCGGTCGATCTGTCTGCGCGCCGCTGCGGAGGGGGCGCGGGTCGTCCTCGCCGCCCGCACGGAATCGCGTCTGAAAGAGGTCGCCGCCGAGATCGACGCCGCCGGCGGGACGAGTCTCGTCGTGCCGGCCGACATCACCGATGACGCCGCCGTCGACAGCCTGGTCGCCACCACCGTCGCCGAGTTCGGCCGGGCCGATGTACTGGTCAACAACGCCTTCGCCCTCCCGTCGATGAAACCGTTGTCCCGCACCGACTTCGATCAGATCGCGAGCAGCATCGACGTCACCGTGCTGGGCACGTTGCGGGTCATCCGAGCGTTCACCGACGCGCTGGCCGAGGCCGGCGGCTCGATCGTGAACATCAACTCGATGGTCATCCGTCATTCCGAACCCCGTTACGGCAGTTACAAGATCGCGAAGTCGGCGCTGCTGGCGATGTCGCAGTCGCTGGCCTCCGAACTCGGCGACAAGGGGATTCGCATCAACTCGGTCGCACCGGGTTACATCTGGGACGACCAGCTGAAGTGGTACTTCGGCGAGGTCGCCAAGAAATACGGGATCTCGCCCGACGACGTCTACGAGCAGACGGCGTCGAAGTCCGACCTCAAGCGATTGCCGGAGCCGGACGAGATCGCCGACGCCGTCGTGTTCCTCGCCTCGCCGATGGCGCGCGCCATCACCGGGCACACCCTGGACGTGAATTGCGGTGAATACCATGACTAGTGCGGCACGCACCGACGTCGGCACGATAGAGGACCTGCATTCCTCGGCCACTCGCGCCACCGGCCTCGACGACTTCGGGGACACCGACTACCTGGAGCCCCTGGGCATCCTGCTCGAGTCGTACCGGTCCGAGGCGGGACTGACCGAGATGGGCAGCAAGATGTTCCGCTTCTTCCTCAAGGGCGCGTTGGTCGCCCGGTTGCTCAGCGAGGCGTCGTGGAAGGCGAACCCGGGGTACGCCGACGTCGAGGTGACGCGGCCGATCTTCGTGACCGGCCTGCCGCGCACGGGAACGACTGCGCTGCACCGACTCCTGGCCGCCGATCCGGCGCACCAGGGCGTCGAGATGTGGCTCGCCGAGTTCCCGCAGCCCCGGCCGCCGCGCGACACCTGGTCCGACAACCCCGTCTACCAGCAGATCCAGGCCGGGTTCGAGCAACATCACGTCGAGAATCCCGAGTTCATGGGGTTGCACTACATGGACGCCGGCGAGGTCGAGGAGTGCTGGCAGCTGCTCCGCCAGAGCGTCATGTCGATCTCGTACGAATCCCTCGCGCACATCCCGACCTACTCGAGGTGGCTCGCCCAACAGGACTGGACGCCGGCGTATCTCCGACACCGCAAGAACCTGCAGCTGATCGGGCTCAACGATCCCGGCAAGCGGTGGGTGCTCAAGAACCCCAGCCATCTGTTCGCGCTCGACGCGCTCATGGCGGCGTACCCGGATGCCCTGGTGATCCAGACGCACCGGCCGCCCAGCACTCTCATCGCGTCGATGTGCAGCTTGGCCGAACACGCCACCCCGGGATGGTCGACGACGTTCACCGGCGAGCAGGTGGGCCAGGACCAGCTCGAGCTGTGGTCGCGCGGACTCCGTGAGTTCTCCACCGCACGGAAGCGGTACGACCCGGCCCAGTTCCTCGACATCGACTTCACCGATCTGCGCAACGACCCGATGGGCACCGTCGAGCGGGTGTACGCGGCGCTGGACACCCCGATGTCGGAGGATGCGCGCGCGGCGGTGACCGCGCTCGACGAGGAGAGCCGGTCGGGTGCGCGCAAACCGCAGCACCGATACCAGCTCGCCGATTACGGACTCGACGAGGCAACGGTCGAGGCGGCCTTCGCCGTCTGACCCACCGGCCGCCCGTCGGTCGTTCTACAGTGCATCGCATGGCAGAACCGGAGAACCGACAGTCGGCAGAGGGACTGAGCCGGCTCATCGCATTCGCCGACGCGGTGGTCGCGATCGCGCTGACCCTGCTGGTGCTCCCGCTCGTCGACATCGCCAACGACCTGCGCGAGGATTCGTCGGTCGCGGACGTGGTGTCCGACAACTCGATCGAACTGGTCAGCTTCATCATCAGTTTCGGCGTCATCTGGATCCTGTGGCGCCAGCACCAGCAGACGATGGAGTACTTCCGCGCCTACGACCGCACGCTGATCAACCTCCACTTCATCTGGTTACTCACGATCGTGGCGCTGCCCTTCGCGACGGCCCTCATCGACGGCGCCCACATCGAGCAGGCCAACATCCTCTACATCGGTGTGCTGGCCGTCTCGGTGGGCTCGCTCATCGCGATCGCCGAATGGGGTCGTCGGCACCGAGAACTGCTCGCCGACGACGACGCGACCGACCGATGGGTTGCCTCATCGAGCGGAGTCGCCACGTTCATCATCCTCGCGGTCGCACTGGGCGTCGCGATCGTGTTCCCGCGCAGCGGAAATCTGCCGCTGTTCCTACTGCTGCTGACCGACCCGGTCGAGCGGCTGCTCGCCCGGTAGCGGCCGCGGCGACACTGAGGTCGGTCAGCGCAGTGCGCGGGCCGCTTCGGTAACCGCGGTGTGCGGGGCACCGAACATCTGCGACGTGGCCTGTGCGCGTTTGAAATAGAGCTGGATGTCGTGCTCCCAGGTGATGCCGATGCCGCCGTGCAGCTGGATGGCCTCGCCCGCGACACGACGATTGGCATCGGAGCAGTACACGTGGGCGGCCAGCGCCAGGTCGGCGGTGTCCGGGTCGTCGGCGGCGAGGGCGGCCACGGCGGCGCGGGAGATCGACCGCGCCGTCTCGACCAGCACGTACATGTCGGCCATCCGATGCTTGAGGGCCTGGAACGAGCCGATGGTGCGCCCGAACTGCTTGCGGGACTTGGTGTACTCGACCGTGAGGTCGAGCGCTCGCTGCGCGCCCCCGACCTGCTCGGCGGACAGCAGGGCCCACGCGAGCGCGCGGAGCCGGGACGCGAGATCGTCCGGCGCCGGGATCGCCGCGGACGCGACCTCGTCGAAGCGCACCGAGGACAGCGCCCGGGTCGGGTCGAGGACGGGCATCGGCGACACCGAGACGCCGTCCGCATCGGCGGCCACCTCGTGCAGGGTCAGGTGCGTCCCGGGTCCGGCTGCGAGCACGAGGAGCACGTCGGCCGATTCGCCGTCGACGACGAAGTGGGCTGTCCCGGTGAGGAGTCCGGCATCGGCGCGCACACCGGGTGCCTGCCAGCCGCGTTCACCGGCCCAGCACACCGCCGCGGTCCGCTCGCCTGCGGCCAGGGCGGGCAGAAGTCGCGACGACGCGTCGTCGTCACCCGCGAGCAGGATCGTGCCGGTGGCGAGTGCGGAGCCGAGCGCGGGGACGGGACTCAGTGCGGCGCCCAGTTCTTCGAGCACCGCGGCCGACTCCATCCATGACGCCCCGGCACCGCCGAATCGCTCGGGGACAGCCAGCGCGGCGACGCCGATCTCGGTGCACAGCGTCTGCCACAGGTTCGAGTCGATGCGCCCCGTGGCGGACATGGCCGTGCGGACCGTCGTCGAATCGCCCCGGCGACGCAGGAGATCCCGCACCGCCTCGACGAGTGCCTCCCGTTCCTCGGCGCCGATGGCCGGGCTTTCGATGCCGGTACTGACGGTCACAGCGTCTCCAGGATGCGTTGGCGGTGTACGGCAGGGGAGCCCCAGGCGTTGAGCAGCGCCCGGGTCTTGGTGATGTACAGCGAGATGTCGTGCTCGGCGGTGTACCCGATCGCCCCCATCACCTGCAGCGAGCGGCGGGCCGACAGGTCGGCGGCCTCGGCGGCCGAGACCTTCGCCGCCGAGATGTCGCGCGAGACGTCGGTGCCCTCCGGCACTTGGCCGTCGACGCCGAGGGCGGCCGCGTGAACGAGGGGGCGGGCCATCTCGATGGCGATCGCCACGTCGGCCAGATGATGTTTGACGGCCTGGAACGACCCGATCGGTCGGCCGAACTGCTTGCGCGACTGCGCGTAGTCCGAGGCGATGGACAGCATCGCCTGACCCAGGCCGAGCAGCTGAGCAGCCGTGGCCAGTGCGCCCGCGTCCGCGGCGTCGGACGCATCGACCCCGGTGGCCAGGACGTCGCCGGCGGTGACCCGCGACAACGTCCGGGTGCTGTCGACCGAGGGCTCGGTGCTCTGCACGGTGGCCCGCGAGAGCACTCCGTCCTCGACGAGGTAGACATCGGCGGAGGCGGTGTCGGCGGCCAACGGTTGGAGCGGTCCGATCGCGCAGGTCGCCAGCCGCCCCTCGGCGAGGTCGCTGAGCGGGCCCGACACGTCGGCGTCGTGCAGCAGGATCGGCAACACGGCGACGCTCTCGACGATCGGGCCCGGGGCACAGTGGCGTCCGAGTTGCTCGACGGCGACGACCATCTCGACGGCCCCGGCGCTGCTGCCGCCGTGTGACTCGTCGATCAGGAGTCCGCTGATGCCCGCGTCGGCCAGCTGTGAGTAGACCTTGGCGACGGCCGCGCGGTCACCGGCCGCCCAGGCGCGCGTGGCGGTCGGCATGTCGGCCTTGCCCAGCATGGCGTCCACCGTCGAGGCGAGGTCGGTGTGGATGTCGGAGAGTCGGAAGTCCATGATGATCACCGATCTCCACGGGGAAGGCCGAGCAGGCGCTCGGCGATGACATTGCGCTGGATCTCGTTGGTACCCGCGTAGATCGGCCCGGACAACGAGAAGAGGTAGCCGTCGGTCCACCGGTCGTCGAGCTCGGCGGCCGGGCCCTGCAGGTCGAGGGCGGTCTCGTGAGCGGCGATGTCCCACTGCGACCAGAACACCTTGTTGATCGACGACTCCATGCCGAGCGAACCACCGGCCGCGAGACGACTTACCGTCTGATACGTGGACAGCTCGTAGGCTCGTGACCCGATCCACGCATCCGCCACGCGCGCATCGGTGTTCGCCGTCGACGGGACGTCGTCCCGGTTCGACCGCCACAGTTCGACGAGGCGGTCGGTGGTGGCCAGGAACCGGCCGGGTGCGCGCAGCGACAGCCCGCGTTCGTTGGCGGCGGTGCTCATCGCGACCCGCCACCCGTTGTCCACCTCGCCGATGACACCTGACTCGCCCGGATTCGACGGATCGTCGGGGACGAAGACGTTCTCCAAGAACAGCTCTGCGAACCCGGCCTCGCCGTCGAGCTGTGCGATCGGCCGGACGGTCACGCCCTCGCTGCGCAGGTCGAACATGAAGTAGGTGAGACCTTTGTGGCGCTGCGCCTGTTTGTCGGTGCGGAACAGGCCGAAGGCGCGGTCGGCGAAGCTCGACCGCGAACTCCAGGTCTTCTGACCGTTGAGCAGCCAGCCGCCGTCGGTACGGACGGCGGTCGACCGCAGCGAGGCGAGGTCGCTCCCGGCCTCGGGTTCGCTCCACGCCTGACCCCAGATGTCGTCGGCGTTGGCCATCCGCGGCAGGATGCGTTCCAGCTGAGCAGGACTCGCGTGCTCGAACAGGGTGGGTGCGAGCAGGAAGATGCCGTTCTGGCTCACGCGTCCGGGAGCACCCGAACGGTAATACTCCTCCTCGAAGATGACCCAGTGCAGCAGCGGGGCATCGCGGCCGCCGTATTCCTCCGGCCAGCTGACGACCGACATCCGGTCGGCGGCCATCGTCCGCTCCCACTCGCGGTGCGCCTCGAATCCCTCGGCGGTGTCCATCGACGGAAGCGGTTCGCGCGGAACGTGTTCGGCCAGCCAGGCGCGGACCTCGGCGCGGAAGGCGTCGGCGGCGTCGTCGAAGAGCAGGTCCATGTCAGCTCCCCGATCCCACGACGGTGCCGGTCGACGCCGACGCCTTCATCGACTTCGCGTCCATCCCGCCGAGGGAGTCGCCGCCCGCCTCGGAGTTGGCCGCGTGCGCGAAGTGGTGCCAGCCGAACACTGAGTCCATCGAGTTGCGCAGTCCCATCTGGTCTTCGCAGATGTTGACGGCCTTCTTGCTCAGGAAGAGCCCCTGCATCGGCATGGCGACGGCCTTTTCGGCGATCTCGTTCACCTTGGTCTCGAGGGCGTCCCGGGGGACGACGTGGTTGACCATGCCCCAGTCGGCCGCCTGCGTCGCGGTGAAACGTTCACCGGTGAAGAGGATCTCCTTCGCCCGGCGCGGGCCGAGCACGAAGGCGTGGGCGAAGTACTCGACGCCGGGGATGCCCATGCGGGCGACCGGGTCCGAGAAGAACGCGTCGTCGGAGGCGACGATGAAGTCGCAGATCCAGGCGAGCATGAGACCGCCGGCGATGCACGCGCCATGGACCTGGGCGATGAGGGGTTTGGGGATGTCGCGCCAGCGGCGGCACATCCCCATGTACACCTCCATCTCGCGGGCGAGACGCTGGTCGGCACCGGTCTTGTCGGTGTGGTCCCAGTGCAGGACGGCCGCGTTCTCGTAGTAGGTGTCGAAGTCGCGTTCGGGGGTGCCGATGTCGTGTCCGGCCGAGAAGTGCTTGCCGTTCGCCCGCAGCACGATCACCTTCACCGAAGCGTCGTCGACGGCCTTGCGGAACGCGGCGTCGAGCGAATAGGTCATCACCGAGTTTTGCGCGTTGCGGTACTCCGGGCGGTTCAGCGTCACATAGGCCACCGCGCCGTCGGGGCCGCCGGTCTCGTAGGCGACCGGTGAGGTGTCCGGGCCCAGATCGTCGGGTCCGAGCGGAGGTGGGATGACGGCGTCACTCATGCCCCCGAGACTAACCTAGCAAGTGCTTGGTTGGTAGTCGGTGTCGGTGATCGCCGGGGTCAGAAGTGCGGTGTGGAGCGATAGGTGAACTCCCGGATCCGGCCGTTTAGGAGGCGGCTGTCGTCGGCATCATCTCGGCGAACTCGCGAAACATGTTGGCGACGAACACCATTCGATGTTTCCTCTGCTGTTTAGCCCTAAAGAACACCATAACCCCTGCTCCCTGAGGTGTGAGGAGCGCAAGCGACGAGCCACGAAGGGCGGGCGAGCATCGAACATGGCCCTTCGTGGCTCGCTTCACTCGCACCTCAGGGAGCATGAACAGAACGCTCTCGAGCGTTGTCTGCCGGTCACATGTCGGGGCAGCGCAAGTTCCGTCGAAGTGGCGCCGTTGTGTCGGGCCGGCAGCGTTGCAGGTCTTGCGTGGACTACGAAAGAACACTCTTAAGCGTCCACATCTCTGCTCCCTGAGGTGCGAGCGAAGCGAGCCACGAAGGGCTCCGCAACCTGTCTCACCAGGCCCTTCGTGGCTCGTCGCTATCGCTCCTCACACCTCAGGGAGCAATGGGGTCGCTTCTTTCGGATTAGGGGGCGGTTGGGTGCCCCCGGAAGTCATCGGTGGCGGTCCGGCTCAGGGGATGACGATGCTCCCGCTGCAGCTCGTGGACGGCACGCTCCAGAGCGCGTTCCGGTTGACCGCGCTGAAGGTCACGTTCACCCGGCCCTTGCCGATCTGGTTGACGGGGATCACGAAGTAGTGGACGCCCTGGTACGGCGGGTTCACGCGGACGTTGCTGACCTTCGAGCCGCGCTTGCCGGTGGCCAGGTTGTGCCAGTCCAGGCGGGCCGAGGACTGGTAGCCGCCGGGAAAGTAGCTGGTGAAGTCGGCGGCGATGTAGGCGTTGCCGGCATACGTGCTCACGATCGTGCGTCGCGCCAGGAACGGGACGTCGACGACGTTCGGGCTCAGGCCCACGCAGGTCGACAGCGGATACTCGCGGGACACCGCGTTCGCGTCGCCGGTGGCCGCGACGCCGAGCCCGGCAGCCGAGGTCAGAGCGATGGCGGCGGCCAACCGGGTGATCGTCTTGGTGCTGGGCATATCTCGACTCCCTTGCTGGTGGCGACGGTGACGTGTCGTGATCACCGGCCAGTTTTCCGCAGGAAGTCCGTTTCGTGGGTATTTCCGGGCGCAGTGTTCATTCGTTCGGTCGACCCGCCCCTCAGCTGAGATGACTCGAGATCCCGTCGGCGGCAGCACGCGTGGCCTCGCCGAGTCGGCGCACTTCGTCCACGTCGAGGGTGGTGTTCGGGCAGACGACGATGGCCGCGACCACCCGACGGGCGGAGTCGAAGACGGGGGCGCCGATGGTGACCACGGGTACCCCCGTGCCGTCGGCCGCGCAGGCGTCGATCTCCTCGGGCAGGTAATCGATGACCGACAGCTCGGTGAGCAGGTCGCCGACCCGCGCGCGCAGGGTGTCCGACATGGTGTCGAGGGAGCTCAGGGCTTCGATCATCGCCACGTGGTCGTCGGTCATGCGCTCGATCGAGTAGCCGCGTTCGGCGACGACGTCGAGCACCATGCCCAGCCGGGTGCGGGTGGACTCGGCGGCCTGGCCGATCCAGTTCGACCGGGCGTCGTCCGGGTCGAAGGCGATGAACTCCCGACAGATCGGCGGGCGGAGCCGGATGCGGCTGCCGTTGCGCAACCAGGGATGCTGCGCGGTCTCCGGTGCCAGGTGGGGCGGAAAGGCGTGCGACGCCAGGGTCACCGCGTCGGCCGAGGTCCGTCGGGCGACGAAACAGGGGACGTCGAACCGTTCGCACAGGTCGCGCGCCGCCGACGCCGCCCACCGTACGAGGTGGTCCGCGCCGTCGGCGTTCCGGACGAGGCCGACGAAGGCTGGTCCGACGCCGAAGGTGCCGGCCGACGGGTCCCGGATCAGCCATCCGCAGTCGACGAGTTCGGAGACTACGGCGTGCGCGGTGGCGCGCGACATCGAGGTCTGACGCACGATCTCGGCCAGCGTCAGCGCCGGTTGTTCGGCGTCGGCGAGGAGTTCGACGATGCGGACGACCCGGGCGGTCGGTGGCGACGCCGCACGTGCCGGTTGACGCGCGTCGGAGAAGTCACCTACGGTTTGTGTCACATTGTCAACACATAGTGTCGAATATTCGACATGTCAAGGGGGTTGCTCCGGTGGCCATCACCATCGACGCCGACGACGGACGTCGTCCCGACGACACCGAGGACCGGCGTCGTCGTCACCACGGTTATGAGCTCTCGCATCTCGCGGCGCTCGAGGCCGAATCGGTGCACATCTTCCGCGAGGTCGCCGCGACCTTCGAACGTCCGGTTCTGCTGTTCTCCGGCGGCAAGGACTCCGTGGTGATGTTCCATCTGGCGCGGAAGGCGTTCTGGCCGGCGCCGATCCCGTTCCCGCTCATGCACGTCGACACCGGGCACAACTTCGACGAGGTGATCGAGTACCGCGATCGCGTGGTCGCCGAGACCGGGGTTCGCCTTCTCGTCAGCTCGGTGCAGGACGACATCGATGCCGGGCGGGTCGTCGAGCAGACCGGCCCGGGTGCCAGCCGCAACCGGCTGCAGACCGCGGCGCTGTTGCGCGGGATCACCGAGAACCGTTTCGACGCCGTGTTCGGCGGGGCCCGGCGCGACGAGGAGAAGGCGCGGGCGAAGGAGCGCGTGTTCAGCTTCCGTGACGAGTTCGGCGCGTGGAATCCGCGCGAGCAGCGACCCGAGCTGTGGCGCCTCTACAACGGGCGTCACGCCAAGGGGGAGCACATCCGGGTGTTCCCGCTGTCGAACTGGACCGAGCTCGACATCTGGCAGTACATCGCCGCCGAGGACATCGATCTGCCGGAGATCTACTACGCGCACCAGCGCGAGGTGATCCCGCGCGACGGCATGCTGCTCGCGAAAACCCGCTTCCTGCAGGAGCTCCCGGGTGAGGAGGTGCGGACCGAGACCGTGCGGTTCCGGACCGTCGGCGACGCCACGTGCACCGGTTGTGTGCTGTCCGGCGCGGACGACGTGATGAAGGTGATCGAGGAGATCGAGGTCACCCGGTTGACCGAGCGGGGAGCCACGCGCGCCGACGACCGGATCTCCGAGTCGGGGATGGAAGACCGCAAGAAGGAAGGCTACTTCTGATGGGCGACCTCAACGCCGTCGGCGGCGCGACGGAGATGCTGCGTCTGGCGACCGCGGGCTCGGTGGACGACGGCAAGTCGACACTCATCGGCCGGCTGCTCTACGACTCGAAGGCGATCTTCACCGACCAGCTCGAATCGATCGAGCGCACCAGCGCCGAGCGCGGTGACGAGTACGCGAACCTCGCCCTGCTGACCGACGGGCTGCGTGCCGAACGCGAGCAGGGCATCACCATCGACGTCGCCTATCGGTACTTCGCCACGCCCAGGCGGAAGTTCATCATCGCCGACACCCCCGGCCATGTGCAGTACACGCGCAACATGGTGACCGGTGCCTCGACTGCCGATCTCGCGATGATCCTGATCGACGCGCGCAAGGGCGTGCTCGAGCAGACGCGGCGGCACGCGTTCCTGTCGTCGTTGCTCGGCATCCCGCACCTGACGGTCTGCGTGAACAAGATGGACCTCGTCGGCTGGTCGCAGGAGCGGTTCGACGGGATCTGCGCGGACTTCGTCGATTTCGCGACCAAGCTCAACGTCGTCGACCTGACGTTCATCCCGATGTCGGCGCTGCGGGGCGACAACGTCGTCGAACAGTCCGCGGCGATGCCGTGGTACGAGGGGCGTCCGCTGCTGAATCACCTCGAGCACGTCTACATCGCCTCCGACCGCAACCTGATCGACACCCGTCTGCCCGTCCAGTACGTGATCCGGCCGCAGCGCAGCGACGGCGCCGACCACCGCGCCTACGCGGGCACCGTTGCCGGCGGTGTACTCGCCAAGGGCGACGAGATCGTCGTCCTGCCCAGCGGTTTCAGCACGACCATCACCGAGATCTGGGCGCCCGGCGGCCAGCCGGTCGACGAGGCCTTCGCGTCGATGGCCGTGTCCGTCGAACTCGCCGACGAGATCGACATCGTGCGCGGCGACATGCTGGCCCGCCCCAACAACCGGCCGTACGTGGGACGCGACCTGGACGCGATGGTGTGCTGGTTCGCCGACGACGCCGAACTGCGACCGGGCAACCGGTATCAGCTGCTCTGCGGAACACGGTTGACCCGCGCGCAGGTCAACGGGCTCAACTATCGCCTTGACGTCAACTCGCTGCACCGCGACGAGCAGGCGGAGGGATTGTCGCTCAACGAGATCGGGCGCGTCACCCTGCATACCCAGGAGCCGGTGACCTTCGACTCGTACCGGCGCAACCGCGACACGGGCAGCTTCATCCTGATCGACGAGGCCACGAATCGGACGGTCGCTGCGGGGATGATCACGGCGCCGGTGAGTCACGACAGTCATGTCGTCTGGCAGGCGACGAAGGTCGGCCGTGAGCACCGTGCGCACCGCGGTGCGACGATCTGGCTGACCGGTCTGTCCGGCTCCGGGAAGTCGTCGCTGGCGGTCGAACTCGAAAGGCGCTTCGTCGCCGAGGGGCGTCCGGCGTACCTGATGGACGGGGACAACCTGCGGCACGGCCTGAACTCGGATCTGGGCTTCTCCGACGACGACCGCCGGGAGAACATCCGCCGGACCAGCGAGGTGGCGGCGCTGTTCGCCGACTCGGGTTCGGTGGCGATCGTCTCGCTCATCAGCCCGTTCGCCGAGGAACGGCAGCGGGCCCGGGAGATCCACGCCGAGCGTGGGCTGCCGTTCTACGAGATCTTCGTCGACACCCCGCTCGCCGAATGCGAACGACGCGACCCGAAGGGGCTGTACGACCGCGCGCGGCGGGGGGAGATCAGTCAGTTCACCGGCATCGACTCGCCCTACGAGCGTCCGTCCGACCCGGATCTGCACATCACCCCCGACGACGGCCCGCCGTCCGAGGTCGCCGACCTGGTGCTGCGTAACCTGGGTCTGTGAGCGCAGCCTCATAGCCGTCCGGCGCGAAGCGCCGCGTCCTGCCACCGGTATCCCGACCGAGAGGAAACCCCGTGACCGACGATCGTGCCCTGGCCGGTGAACTGGCCACCGCCGCAGGTGAACTCCTGCTCGACATCCGACGCTCCAGCGGATTGACGGGCAAAGAGCTCGGTCAGGAGGGCGACCGCCGGTCCGACGAGTTCATCCTCGGGCGCCTCGCACAGGAGCGGCCGGACGATGCCGTGCTGTCGGAGGAATCGGCCGACGACAAGTCGCGACTGTCGGCGTCGCGCGTGTGGATCATCGATCCGGTCGACGGCACGCGCGAGTACGGCACCTACGAACCCGGCGGCGGTCGCAGCGACTGGGCCGTGCACGTCGCGCTGTGGTCGGCAGACGACGGGCTGATCGCCGGTGCGGTCGCCTTGCCGGCCCTCGGGGTGACCTACCTCGACGACGGTTCCACCGTCGAGCCCGTGGAAGGCCTGGCGTCCCGGCCCCGGACCGGGGTCCCGCGCGTCGTCGTGAGCAGTTCGCGCCCACCGGCGTTCGCCGACGAGGTGGCCGCGGCGATGGCCGGCGAGGTGCTGCCGATGGGGTCCGCCGGGGCCAAGGCGATGGCGGTGGTGCGCGGCGAGGCCGACGCCTACGTCCATGCGGGCGGCCAATACGAGTGGGATTCGGCCGCGCCGGTCGCCGTCGCGAAGGCGAAGGGTCTGTGGTGCGGGCGGATCGACGGTTCGCCCCTCGTCTACAACAACGAGGACACCTACCTGCCCGACCTCGTCATCTGCCGGCCGGAATTCACCGAGGCGATCCTCACGGTCACCACCGAGGGTGCCGGCGGCTGACGTCCGAGCGCCTCAGTGCGTGACCACGACCTTGATCGCGACGATCACGGTCGCCACCAGCGTGACCGCTCCGGAGCTGAACAGCGTTGCCCGGCTGGGCCGTTCGTTGTTGAGCCGGTCGATGACGAAGACCGTGCCGCCGATGCGCAGAAGGATCACGATCTCTGCGATCAACTGGGCGGTACGGGGCTCGATCCAGCCGATCAGGCCGAGCAACAGGATCGCGCAAGGTAGAAGCGCCGAGGTCAGGATCGGCACCGAGTCGCGGAGATGACCGAGTACCTCTGATCGCGTCGGCTCGACCTTGCCGTCCGACACGCGCCGGGCGACGCCCTCGGCGAAGACGTGCGCGATGAAGGTCGACGCGGCGGTGCCCGCGAGGATCGCGATACCGACGAAGTCGTCCTCGACGTGCAACGGGATGAGCACGGCCAAGATCAGGATGTTGCCGTAGATGTAGGCACTGATGCGCGGCGCGGCGTGCTTGCGGTCGAGCGGGCTGTCCCGAGTGAACAGTGGCCCGTGCAGCAGGGCCCACGGACTGTTGCTCATAGCTGGTGAAACTATCAGCGCGGGAGGAGTTCGGCGACGACAGCGGCGATGGTGTCGTCGGGCCGCGTCAGGCAGACCGTCGCCGCCACCGTGGCCACCTGCTGGACATTGTCGGTCACGTCCAGATCGGTCAGGACCGCCGCCCGCCGGGCGTCGTCGAGTTCGCGGAACTCCGTGCACGTCATGGTCGACGCGGAGCCGGACCCGGTGTCGGAACCGGACTCGGAGACGCTCGACGGTGACGCACTGGCCCGGCTGCTGTCCGCAGATGTGGCTGGGCTGCTCGTCTCGGTGGCGCTCGTGGTCGGGACCGCGCTGTCGGATGAAGGTGCGGGCGCGGCGTCGTCGGACGAACACGCACCGATCGCCAGCATCATCATCGCGGCCATCGACAGGCCCGCGGCCAGCTCGGCGGGGCGGGATCGGCGGGCGGGAACAGACATCACGGAACTCCTCGGGAAGCGGTCCGGGTGGTGACCCGGTGGTGCGGGATGGGATGGGGCGCGGTCAGCGCATGAGGCCGGAGAGCACGCCTGAGATGGCGGCCCGGACATCCGTGGTCTCGATGCGCATCAGGTCGTCCTGGCTGAGTGAGTCGAAGTCGCCGGCGGTGCTGAGCCGGAACTCGCGCTCCTCCTCGGCCGCCTCGATGATGTTGCGGATGAAGCGGCCGTTGCCGGCGAGATCGGTGGCGCGCCGCGCGGTGCCCTGATGCTCGCGGACGTCGTGGTACAGCGGAGCGCACGCCTGTTCGATCTCGACCATCGCCTCCCGGGTCAAGGACGAATCGCGTTTGCGCGCAATGAAATCGGCGATGCGGGCGAGCTCGTCGGGGGTGTAGGAGTCGAAGCGCACCCGGCGTGCGAAGCGCGACGCCAGTCCGTCGTTGGAGGCGAGGAACCGATCGATCTCGGCGTCGTAGCCGGCGATGATCACGACCAGCCGGTCACGGTCGTCCTCCATCCGGGCCAACAGGGTGTCGACGGCTTCGCGACCGAACGCGTCGCCGCCGGACAGCCCCTGCTGGATGAGCGTGTACGCCTCGTCGATGAACAGGACGCCGTCCATCGCGGAGTCGATGAGCGCCGCGGTCTTGATGGCGGTGCTGCCGAGGTGTTCACCGACCATGTCGCGGCGGGTGGCCTCGACGACCTTGTCGGACTTGATGAAGCCGAGGCCGCAGTAGATCTTGGCGACGATGCGGGCCACGGTCGTCTTGCCGGTGCCGGGCGGTCCGGTGAAAGCCAGGTGCAGGCTGCGGGCCGACGTCGACAGCCCGCGGTCGGCGCGGACCTTCGCCAGGGTCGCGGTGGACTGCAGTTTGGCCACCTGCTGCTTGACCGACTCGAGCCCGATCTGTTCGGCCAGTTCCCGTTGCGCCTCGGTCACCAGCGAATTCTGTTCGGCGGGGTCCCCGGAGGCCGACACCAGGGACTCGGCGCCATCGGGCACCGACTTCGGGTCCCACCGGTCGGTGCGCTCGGCGATCTGCTCGGGCGTCGTGGGGGGCATCCGGTAAGAGGGCGACCGGATGGCGTCGGCCGCGCCGGTCAGCGACGGGTCACGGGCGTAGGCCTGCTCGAACATCGACTTCGCCTTCTCCTCGTGGCCCTGCTCGCGCAGCGCGAGGCCGTAGACGAAGATCGCCTGCGTCGAACAGGACGGGATCGGGCCGTCGACCGCGTTCTGCAGGCGCCGCATGCCCTCGCCGTACATGCCGAGATGCACGCACGACGTCCCGGCCATGAAGTCGGCGACGGCCTGCATGTACGGGTCGTTCCACCGGTCGGACCTGGTCAGCGAGGTCAGGACGTCGGGCCAGCGCTGGGTGGCGAAGTGCAGGAACGCGCGGACGAAATCCACGATCGGCACGCGGTGCGCCGCGGGTACCTCGTCGAGGACCTCTTCCGCACCGGCGAAGTCCGCGCCGCGGACCAGACTGGCCGCGTAGGCCGCGGTCGCCTCGACGGCATTCGACGCCGGGAAGTCGATCAGCATCCCGGTGTACCAGCGCCCCGCGATCGTGCCGGGCGGGAGCCCGAGCCGGCGCTGCTCCGCGCCGATCGACCCGCGGGCACGATAGAGGCCCAGGAGGACCTCATTGCTGCTGTCGCCGCAGGCCAGCCGGCCGATCCAGGCGTCGCCCAGGGCCGGGTCCCATTCGGTCGCTCGAGTGAAGGCCTTGGCGGCCTGAGCGGGATTGTCGACCGGTTCCTGACCTTCGACCGGGATGTTCAGGGACAGGACGCCGAGTTCGAAGAGTGCCCTCGCCTTGCGGACATCGGCCATCGTTTCCCCCTGTGTCGTCCCATCGGCGCACACCGACCCCGAACCGTTCTCCCCGGGTACCACGACGACACACCCCGGGGGCGGTCGCCGGAGACAGAGTATCGCTAGACCGGCGTGACATCCGTCGCAGATCTCCCAGGGTGCGCACCCGAGGCGCCCCGGCGGCCGCAACCGCCCGCGCACGCCTAGACTTGTCCGGGTGAGTGCCCAGGTGGATACCGTCTCAGCCGCTGCCCAGACCCCGGACCATCCGCAACCCTTCCGCGAACTCGGTCTCAAGGACGACGAGTACGCGCGCATCCGCGAGATCCTGGGTCGCCGGCCCACCGACGCGGAGCTCGCCATGTACTCGGTCATGTGGTCCGAGCACTGCAGCTACAAGTCGTCGAAGGTGCACCTGCGCTACTTCGGTGAGACCACCACCGACGAGATGCGCGCGAGCATGCTGGCCGGCATCGGCGAGAACGCCGGCGTCGTCGACATCGGCGACGGATGGGCGGTGACCTTCAAGGTCGAATCGCACAACCACCCGAGCTACGTCGAGCCGTACCAGGGCGCCGCCACCGGAGTCGGTGGCATCGTGCGCGACATCATGGCCATGGGCGCACGCCCGATCGCGGTCATGGATCAGCTGCGCTTCGGCCCGGCCGACGCCCCGGACACCCGGCGCGTCGTCGACGGTGTGGTGCGCGGCGTGGGTGGCTACGGCAACTCCCTCGGCCTGCCCAATGTCGGCGGTGAGACCGTCTTCGACGCCAGCTACGCGGGCAACCCGCTCGTCAACGCGCTGTGCGCGGGCGTGCTGCGCACCGAGGACCTGCACCTGGCCTTCGCCTCGGGCGCGGGCAACAAGATCATCCTGTTCGGTGCACGCACCGGGCTCGACGGCATCGGCGGTGTCTCGGTCCTGGCGTCGGAGACCTTCGACGATTCCGAGGGCTCGGGTCCGAACCGCAAGAAGCTGCCCAGCGTCCAGGTCGGCGACCCGTTCACCGAGAAGGTGCTCATCGAGTGCTGCCTCGAGCTCTACCACGCCGGACTCGTCGTGGGCATCCAGGATCTCGGCGGTGCCGGGTTGTCCTGCGCCACGAGCGAACTCGCCGCAGCCGGTGACGGCGGCATGCACATCGACCTGGAGAAGGTGCCGATGCGCGCCGAGGGCATGACCCCGGCGGAGGTGCTCTCCAGCGAGTCGCAGGAACGCATGTGTGCCGTCGTGACCCCGGACAACGTCGAAAAGTTCCTCGAGGTCTGCCGCAAGTGGGATGTGCTCGCGACCGTCATCGGCGAGGTCACCGACGGCGATCAGCTGGTCATCACCTGGCACGGCGAGACCGTCGTCGACGTGCCGCCGCGCACCGTCGCCCACGACGGTCCGGTCTACGAGCGTCCCGTCGCCCGGCCCGACTGGCAGGACACCGTCATCGCGTCGACGACCGAACCGCTGCAGCGCCCGAGCACATCCGACCAGCTGCGCGAGACGCTGCTGGCCATGCTGGCCTCGCCCGCGCTGTGCAGCCGCAAGTTCATCACCGACCAGTACGACCGCTACGTGCGCGGCAACACCGTCCTGGCCGAGCACGCCGACTCGGGGATGATCCGCATCGACGAGGAGTCCGGGCGCGGCATCGCACTGGCGACCGATGCGTCGGGCCGCTACACCTTCCTCGATCCCTACCGCGGCGCGCAGCTCGCGCTTGCCGAGGCCTACCGCAACGTCGCGGTGTCCGGGGCGACGCCGAAGGCCGTGACCAACTGCCTCAACTTCGGTTCCCCGGAGGACCCGGCGGTGATGTGGCAGTTCCAGCAGGCGGTCCGGGGGCTCGCCGACGGCTGCGCCCAGCTCGGCATCCCGGTCACCGGCGGCAACGTGAGCTTCTACAACCAGACGGGTGCGACGGCCATCCTGCCGACCCCGGTCGTGGGCGTCCTCGGCGTCATCGACGATGTGCACCGCCGCATCCCGACCGGCATCGGCACCGAACCCGGTGAGACACTCATCCTGCTCGGTGAGACCCGCGACGAATTCGACGGCTCGATCTGGGCCCAGGTCAGTCACGACCACCTCGGTGGCGTCCCGCCGCAGGTCGACCTCGAACGCGAACGTCTGCTCGCCGAGATCCTGTCCGCATCGTCCCGCGACGGATTGATCTCCGCGGCACACGATCTCAGCGAGGGTGGCCTCATCCAGACCGTCGTCGAGGCGGCCCTGGCCGGCGAGACCGGGTGCCGCGTCCTGCTGCCCGAGGACGCCGACCCGTTCGTCTGGCTGTTCTCCGAGTCTGCCGGGCGCGTGCTCGTGGCGGTCCCGCGCACCGAGGAATCGCGGTTCACCGCCATGCTCGACGCGCGTTCGATGCCGTGGACACGCATCGGTGTGGTCGACCAGGGCAGCGACGCCGTCGAGGTCCAGGACTACTTCTCGGTGCCCCTCGCCGAACTCCGTGAGGCGCACGAGGGCACCCTCCCGAGGTTGTTCGGCGACACGGTCTAGGACACGCCGTAGTTGCATCACGCAACGGTCCGGCCTGCGAGGATTCCGTTGTATGTCAATGGAATCAATATCGTTTCCAGGCATGTCGCGCCCGGTGATGAACGGTTACGCTCCTGGAGTTCTCTGACCGAGTCGAAAGGGCGCAGATGAGCTACCCCAATGATCCGAACCAGCCGCCGAACTACGGCGCGGGTGGCTACGGACAGCAGCCGTACGGCGGGTTCCCGGGCGGGAATCCGGCCGGCCCGGAACCGGACAACAACCTCGTGTGGGCGATCCTGTCCACGGTGCTCTGCTGTCTGCCGCTCGGGATCGTGTCGATCGTGAAGTCGACCTCCGTCAGCAAGCTGTGGGCCGCCGGCGACTACGCCGGTGCGCAGAAGGCGGCCGACGAGGCCAAGAAGTGGGCGATGTGGAGTGCGATCTCGTCGGTCATCATCTGGGTCCTGATCATCATCGTCTATGTCGTCCTTTTCGTCATCCTCCTCGGCGCCTCCGCGTCCACGTCCACGTACTGAGCGTTTCGAGAGGGCCGTCCTCGGACGGGTGTCGGCCCTTTCGAAGCATCGGTACCTCGGTCCGGCGACGGTCGTCGCCGGAACCGGGATGGTCTGTGCGGCAGTGTGGTTCGGCGATCCGACGACGCCTGGTGGCACCCTGCCGGTCTGTCCGACCAAGCTGATCTTCGGGGTGACGTGTCCGGGCTGTGGGTCGCTACGGGCGATCTACTCGCTGCTGCACGGCGATGTCCCGGCGGCGATGCACTACAACGCCGTCGGGGTGCTCGCAATGGGATTGCTGCTCTTCGCCTTCGGCGCCTATTGCCTGCGACTGTGGACCGGCCGCCGGGTTCGCAGCTGGCAGCACCTCCGCTACTCCGGGGTCGTCGTGTTGGTGGTCGTGCTGGCCTGGTTCGTCGTCCGCAACATCCCTGTCGAACCGTTCTGGTCACTGCACGTCTGAGCGTCGGCTGCTGCCGCGGATCCAGCGCACCAGCCGCGAACCGGAATCACGTGCGGGGGCATCGAGGTCGAGCGTCGCCAGGGCCTCGGGATCATCGGTCGTGATCTGGTCGACCCGTAACTCCAGCAGTCGCCTGATGTCCGGGATGACGCGCGGTCCGACCCGCGTCACCGTGTACCCGTCGACGAGCCGACCGCGCTCGTGGAACGCGCCGATCAGGTCGTGGCCGCGGTGGTCGGCCGCCAGTATCAGCCGGTTCTCCAGGTACACCATCTCGGCCTCCGGCGATGCCGCCACCGCGCGGTCGACGAAGCCGTCGAAGTCCCCGGAGCGGATCGCCGCGTCGGCGGCACCGTGATGGCAAGGGTCGTAACCGATCCGGATGCCCGGTGCGGCCGAGGTCAACGTGTCGACCGCCGCGGCGTCGCCGCACGACAAGATGTAGTGGCGGGCGTGGGGTGCGACACTGCGGGCGAACACCGCCACGGCCTCGGGATCGAGCGCGGCGTCGTCCTCCTTGAAGTCGAGCTGGAGGGACGCGGTGGGCGCGATGTCGACGCCGTCGAAGAGTTCGGTCAGGTCCTCGAGCAGGAGGACGTGCTCGTCGACGGGCCGGCCGCGGTTGTCCCGCAGGGACAGTTCCCGCAGATACGACGCCGGGAGCGCCGACACCACGCCGGTGCCGGTGGTGGCGTGGTCGACCGTGCGGTCGTGCAGGACGGCGAAACCGCGCTCGGCGTGGATCACCAGATCGATCTCGATACTCGCGCCGAGCCGCATGCCCTCGACGATCCGGGTCGCGGTGAACGCCGTGTCGTCGGCGCGCCGCCGGCCGCGGTGCCACTTGAGCATCGTCCGATGGCCGTCGTGGTCGATGTGGATCGGGGCGGCGGGGTCCGGGGGCGACGTCGCGGTCACAGCTCCCGACTCTAGCGAGGCGCATCTCGCCGAATCGGCACGGCGAAGTGGAACGTGTTCTAGTTTGGATCGCATGACATTGCGCGTGGTCGAGTGGTCGACCGGAACCGTCGGACGACATGCCATCGCCGGGATCGACGCCCGGCCCGACCTCGAACTCGTGGGTGTGTGGGTGTCCGACCCCGCCAAGGTCGGCAAGGACGCCGGCGAACTCGCGGGTCTCGACCGTGAGCTGGGTGTCGCGGCGACCGGCGACCGCGACGCGCTGATCGCCCTGAAACCCGACTGCATCGTGCACACCGCGATGACCGACGACCGCGTCATGGAGTCGATCGAGGATCTGATCTTCTTCGTGGAGAACGGGATCAACGTGGTGTCGAGCGGGCCGGTGGTCCTGCAGTTCCCCCATGGCATCCTGCCCGACTCGCTGCTGGATCGGATCGCCGCCGCGGGTGCGGCGGGTGGCGCGAGCCTCCACGTCAACGGCATCGACCCGGGTTTCGCGAATGACGCACTGCCGCTGGCGATGACGAGTCTCTCCCAGCGCATCGACGAGATCCGCTGCCAGGAGATCGCCGACTACTCGACCTACTATCAGCCCGTCGTCATGCGTGACCTGTTCGGCTTCGGGCAGCCCCTGGACGCCACGCCGCTGCTGTTCGCACCGGGCATCCTGTCGATGGGGTGGGGGAGTGTCGTGCGACAGATCGCCGCCGGACTCGACCTCGTGCTCGACGAGCCGCTCGTGGAACGCGTCGAGCGGGTCGAGGCGGACCGCGACTACTCGACGGTGTCCGTCGAGATCCCGAAGGGCACGATGGCCGCGGTCCGGTTCGAGGTCGCCGGTCAGGTCGACGGCGTGGATCGCATTGTGCTGGAGCACTACACGCGCACCCACCCCGACCAGTGCCCGGACTGGCCGACCCCGAACGAGGGCGACGGCTGCTACCGCATCGCCATCTCCGGCGAACCGGAGATGACGGTCGAGTTCGGGCACCACGGTGAGAACGGCGACCACAACGTGTCCGGGATGATCGTCACCGCCATGCGTCTGGTCAATTCCGTTGCGGCGGTGGTCGATGCGAAACCCGGACTGGTCACCGCGCTCGACCTGCCGCTCATCTCCGGGCGGGGGCTCTTCGTGCAGAAGTAGCCGCACTCGACGACGGCGGGCGATGTGATCCGACAGGCGAGAGTCATCGACTGGCGAGTAACTCCATGAGGTGTGCTTCGACGAGGGACGGCCGGGGTGTGCGTGGTCCGGGTCGGGGTGGTCGGACGTCGATGACGTGGCTGGTTTTCAACCATGATCGGCGCGCGTGATGTGGGCGTGGCTCATCGCCGGACGTGGTGCGTCCGTGGATCTCTCGCCGAACCTGTTCCAGGTGGGCCTGCAACCGCTTGGGTATGTCGGGTCGGCGGTTGATGTGTTCGGGGTTGGGTGGCGCGCCGGGTTCGGCGTTGAGTCGCCAGGCGCAGCGGCCTTCGTCCGGTCCGTCGCGTACTACCCGGGTGGTGTATCGGCCGGGTTGGTCACCGACCATGCGGTTGTGTCGCGGGCAGGCGGGTGCGAGGTCGTCGATGTCGGTGAGACCGCCTTTTGCCCAGTCCTTCTGGGCGTGGTGGAGTTCGACGTGGGTGGCGGGTTGGTCGCAGCCGGGTGCCGAGCACACTTCCCCGTCGGGGCGGGCGAAGGAGACGAGGCGTTGTTCGCGGGTCGCGAGGCGTTTGCCGCGCCCGAAATGTAGGGGGACGGTGGTGGCGTCTTTGAAGATCGCCAACCACGGCTGGACCTCACCGGCCATCGCGATCAGGTCCCGGATGGGCAGCAGGGTTCCGGTGGCGGTGGTGGCGAGTCCGGCTTCGCGGATGAGGTCGTTGAGGTCGGTCTTGATGATCAGTTGCACGGGCAGGCCTCGGTGCGACGTGCCGAGTGTTCCGTCGGCGAAGCCTGCGGCGAGTGCGGCGTCGAGCGCATCATGATTCGTCTGGGCGAGAGTGCGACCGTCGCGGTCGACTGCCGCGGCCAGGGCGTCAGGGTCGGCGGTGCCGGCCGGTCCGCTGGGCGAGTCGGGGTCGTCGGGGTTGTTGAGTCCGGGTTTGCCCCACACGGCGAACATCATCGACAACCGGGCGTGGAGTTCGGGAGTCAGCGTGCCCGAGATCTTCGCGGTGCCATCGGCGCGTTGCCGACCGATCCACAGGCCGCGGCGCCTCTTGCGTTCCGAATCGTCGGCCAGAGTGCCGTCAGGATCGAGATGAGCTAGCAACCGCGCACCGAGTTGAGTGATGTCAGCCGGGGTGTGGTCGGCGGCGATCTCGGCCATCTGCCGCTCAGCCGCGACCTTCACATCGTGGTCAGTTCCATGAGGGATCTGGTCGAGGACATCGAGGACGGCCTGCACATGCGCAGAGCCGACAGAACCTTGTGCGAAAGCCTCAGCGAGGCACGGATGTTCAGGTGGTAGGACCTCGCCGCCGAGGCTGGTGCGGTGGGCGGTGGCGTCCATCTGCTTGCGACGCCGCATCGGGTTCGAGACTCGTAGCCGGTGTGTCATGAATTGCATGAGGGTTCGGCACCCCGTCTTGCGGGGCAGGTCGCGGGCCTCGACCTGATCGATCTGCCGGTCTCCGGCGACGGTCAGACGCGCGATGGCGCGTTCGGTCTCCGCGGCCACCTCGGCCAGTTCGGCATCGGTACACGGCGACAAATCCACCGACTGCAGTTTGTCCAGGGTGCGATGCAGATCAGCCACCAACTCGACCACCCGGGGAGCCGGCACGGACGCGTCGTCGGTGTGTGTGATGCCGGACATGACGGTGACCTCCCCCCGAGAACCGTTGCAGCGAATGTACGTTCGAGTGTACACGAGTCCGGCGGGTCTAGCCACGAAAACAATTGCCCGGCAATATGAATCAGAGTCATTGCGTTGCGGGAACTTGTCGGTGGGCGCCGGTAGGATCTCGCGGGACGACGACCACGTTGTCTGGGTCGGGCGGCATCATCGCCACGACGGCAGGCCGCGCCTCGAGTTGAGCGCGCAGTTCCTGCCGTCTGTGTGACTACTCGACGCCGCCCGTCGACGCGGGGACCCTGATGCTGCAGTCGCAGCACGAATGTCGTTTCCAGCGGAGTTGCTCGGCCGCGACGATAGCATTCTGGGCGGCGAGTGCTCGACGATCAGCCCTGGCGCGCCTTGAATCTGGGGTTGCCCTTGTTGATCACGTAGATGCGCCCCTTGCGCTTGACCACTTGTGAACCGGGTTGGTTCTTCAACGACCGGATGGATGCACGGACCTTCAACGGAGCCTCCTTAATGGAAATTGTTTCCATTAAAGCAGGTCCGTCGACGAGCGCCGAGGCGGGTGTCAGACCTCCCAGGTGTGCACCGGCTCGCCCTCGTGCATCTGGGTGACGTAGTCGCGGAGCATCCCGTGCAGCGCCTGTGTCCGGCTCTCGCCCGCGCGTTCGCGGGCCGCGACCGCCTGGCGTTGCCAGACCGATCCCGTCTGGCGGGAGATGCAGCGGCCCTCGATGACCGACAGGTAGCGCTTGCGGGCCTTGTCGGAGACGCCGAACCGCTGCAAACCGTCCTCGGCGAGCACGAGCAGCCGGCGCAGGACGAGTTCGTCGGGTCGCACCCAGCCGACGTCGGGCCAGTAGAGCTGCGACTCCATGCCGGTGCGGGCGCCGGACTGCAGGTTCTCGGCGGCGGCGTTGAACGACATCCGCGACCACAGCGGCCGGTCGGATTCGACGAGGCCCCGGACGACGCCGTAGTAGAACGCGGCGTTGGCCATCGTGTCGACGACCGTGGGACCGGCGGGCAGCACGCGGTTCTCGACGCGCAGGTGGGCCTGTCCCTCGTGGATGTCGTAGACCGGACGGTTCCAGCGGTAGACGGTCCCGTTGTGCAGACGCAGTTCGTCGAGGGTGGGGATGCGTCCGTCGTCGAGCTCGGCGAGCGGGTCGGTGTCGGTGCAGACGGGGAGGAGCGCGGGGAAATAGCGCGTGTTCTCCTCGAAGAGGTCGAAGATCGTGTTGATCCACCGCTCTCCGAACCACACTCGCGGCCGGACACCCTGGTTCTTCAGCTCCAGCGGCCGGGTGTCGGTGGCCTGTTCGAAGACCGGGATGCGGCTCTCGTGCCACAACGCGGTCTCGGCGAGGAAGGGCGAGTTCCCGGCCAGGGCGACCTGCACCCCGGCGATGGCCTGTGCCGCATTCCAGTGCGAGGCGAAGTCTTCCGGCGCCACCCGCAGGTGCAGCTGTAGTGAGGTGCAGGCCGCCTCGGGCAGGATCGAATCGGTCGAGGTGCGCAGGTGCTCGGTGTGGTGTCCATCGGTCAGCGGGACGCCGGTGATGTCGATCTCGAGATCCTCGCCGCGGGCGGCGAAGATCTGCTCGTTCAGCAGGTCGTAGCGCGGGTTCGCCGAGATCCAGTGATGCGCGAAGTGTTCGGACTTCAGTGTCGGCAACATGCCGATCATGACCAGGTGGCTCGACGTCTGTGCGGCCCGCTGCTCGGCCCGGTTGAGCGACGTCCGCAACGCCTGCTCGAGCGAGATCGTATCGTCGGTCGTGAACGGTCGCGGCGAGACGTTGATCTCGATGTTGAACTGGCCGAGTTCGGTCTGATAGTCCGGATCGGCGATCGCCTCGAGGACGGCGGCGTTCGCCATCGCGGGCTGCATGTCCTCGTCGACGAGGTTCAGTTCGACCTCCATGCCGAGCAACGGCTTCGGCGGACGGCCCTGATCGGTGAACAGCCCGTCGGCGAGCATCCGCGCGATCGCTTCCGTGCCGCGACCCACCTGACGCCGGAAACGAACCCGGTCCTCGCCGGTGAACTGCTGTTTGGACACCTCGGCTCCCATGCGGTCAATACTGCCCGATCCGCATCGGCGCGAACCCTCTTGCGAAGATGGCGGAGTGCCACCACGCAGGAGAGTGGACCCCGCCGAGGTCCGGGCCGCGGTGCTGGCCGTCTCGGACTGGCTCGTCGACCCGACCGTGCCGACCCCGGGACGCGCCGCCCTCGCCGACGCCGTCCGTCGATCGGCCCGGTCACTCGAGCAGCTCGCCCCCGGGAACTCGGTCGAGGTCCGGGTGCCTCCGTTCGTCGCGGTCCAGTGCATCGAAGGTCCCCGTCACACCCGCGGAACGCCGCCGAACGTCGTCGAGATGGCGCCGCGGACCTGGCTGCTCCTCGTCGCCGGTGTCCTCACCTACGACGACGCCCTCGCCGCGGGCCTGGTGGATGCGTCCGGGCATCGCGCGGCACTCATCGCCGACCTGCTGCCGCTCATCCCGATCGGCCCGCCGGGCGACCGGGAGTAGGAGTGTGATGCATCACTCGACCGGGGCGTCGGGAATGACCCGCCGGTCGACACCGCTGGAAGATTCGCATCGGGAGCCGACCGACCCGTAAACTCACGCATGTCTCCCAGCCCACTCGACGGACCGATTCGCAGCCCCAGGGAGCTAGTCGATGCCTGATCATTCGATCGCCCACATGAACCTGCTCGCTGCCACGACGCCGGCGGGCGGATGCTCCGCACGTGGCTCGGGTGCGATCAATCCGGCCCCGCTGGACGATCTCGAGAACGAACCGCGTGAGGAATGCGGTGTCTTCGGTGTCTGGGCGCCCGGCGAGGACGTCGCCAAGCTGAGTTACTACGGCCTCTACGCCCTGCAGCACCGCGGCCAGGAAGCCGCGGGCATCGCCGTCGGCGACGGCAGCCAGGTGGTCGTGTTCAAGGACCTCGGACTCGTCAGCCAGGTCTTCGACGAGCAGACCCTGGGTGCGATGAGCGGGCATGTGGCGATCGGCCACTGCCGGTACTCCACCACCGGCTCGACGACCTGGGAGAACTCGCAGCCGATCTTCCGCACCACCGACGCCGGGACCGGCGTGGCCCTGGGCCACAACGGCAACCTGGTCAACACCGCGGACCTCGCGGCGCGTGCGCGCGAGCAGGGGATCAAGAGTTCGGCAGCGACATCGGACTCCGATGTCGTCGGTGCGCTCCTCGCGCACGGCGCCGCGGACAGCTCGATCGAGCAGGCCGCGATGGAACTGCTGCCCACCCTCAAGGGCGCGTTCTGCCTGACCTTCATGGATGAGCACACGCTCTACGCCGCGCGCGATCCGCATGGGGTGCGCCCGCTGTCACTCGGCCGCCTCGACCGCGGCTGGGTCGTCGCCTCGGAGACCGCCGCCCTCGACATCGTGGGTGCGTCGTTCGTCCGCGACATCGAGCCGGGCGAGCTGCTGGCCATCGACGCCGACGGCGTGCGCAGCACGCGCTTCGCCGAGCCGACCCCCAGCGGGTGCGTCTTCGAATACGTCTATCTCGCCCGTCCCGACTCGGTGATCCACGGTCGTTCGGTGCATTCGACCCGCGTCGAAATCGGTCGCCGACTCGCCAAGGAACACCCCGCCGAGGGTGACCTGGTCATCCCGGTACCGGAGTCGGGCGTGCCGGCGGCCGTCGGGTTCGCCCAGGAATCCGGGATTCCGTACGGCCAGGGACTGATGAAGAACGCCTACGTCGGTCGTACCTTCATCCAGCCGTCGCAGACGATCCGCCAGCTCGGTATCCGCCTGAAGCTCAATCCGTTGCGCGAGGTGATCCGAGGCAAACGGCTCGTCGTCGTCGACGACTCGATCGTGCGCGGCAACACCCAGCGCGCGCTCATCCGGATGCTGCGCGAGGCCGGTGCCGCCGAGGTGCACGTCCGCATCGCGTCGAGCCCGGTCCGGTGGCCGTGCTTCTACGGGATCGACTTCGCGTCCCCGGCGGAACTGATCGCCAACGGCATGGAGTCCGAGGCCGGGATGGTCGAGGGGGTCCGGCAGGCCATCGGTGCCGATTCGCTGGGCTACATCAGCATCGACGAGATGATCAACTCCACCGGCCAGGCCGCGTCGACCCTCTGCGCTGCGTGCTTCGACGGCAAGTACCCGATCGAGCTGCCCAAGGAGACCTCGATGGGCAAGGCGGTCCTCGAACAGATGCTGGCGAGCGCGGCCGGCGACCGCTCGGTGGACCCGCTGACCCAGCCGAACGACAACGTCAGCGCGGTCATGCGGCCCTGATTTCGTGCCGTAGGCCCTCCGGTACCGTATGACCCGTCGGCGAACACGCCGGAAACAACGTTCGACCGAGATTTTCTGGAACGGGAGTGCTGCGGTGATGACGGAGCGGGATGCTGCTGCCGACGAGACGGCCGGGAGCTCGACACCGGCGTCGTATGCGGCGGCCGGGGTCGACATCGACGCCGGTGAGCGGGCTGTGGAACTCATCGCGCCCCATGCCAAGCGTGCGTCTCGTCCGGAGGTTCTCGGCGGGATCGGCGGTTTCTCCGGTCTGTTCGCACTCAAGGGCAACTATCGGGAGCCGGTCCTGGCCGCTGCCAGCGACGGCGTCGGCACCAAGCTCGCCGTTGCGCAGGCCATCGACAAGCACGACACCGTCGGCCGCGATCTCGTCGCAATGTGTGTCGACGACCTGGTCGTCTGCGGCGCCGAGCCGCTGTTCCTGCAGGACTACATCGCGGTCGGCAAGGTGGTCCCCGAAACGGTGGCCCAGATCGTCGCCGGCATCGCCGACGGTTGTGTCGAAGCCGGTTGCGCCCTGCTCGGCGGCGAGACCGCCGAACACCCCGGCCTGATGCAGGACAACCACTACGACATGTCCGCCACCGCGGTCGGTGTCGTCGAGGCCGACAACGTGCTCACCCCGGACCGCGTCCGCGCCGGCGACGTCGTCATCGGCATGGGGTCGTCGGGATTGCACTCCAACGGGTATTCGCTCGCCCGCAAGGTGCTGCTCGAGTGGGGTCACATGGACCTGTTCGGTCATGTCGAGGAGTTCGGTCGCACCCTGGGCGAGGAGCTGCTCGAGCCGACCCGGATCTATGCCCGCGACTGCCTGGCCCTGATCGCCGAGGCTGACGTGCGTACATTCGCGCACATCACCGGCGGCGGCCTCGCCGAGAACCTCGCGCGCGTGATCCCGAACGGGCTCGTGGCCGAGCTCGAGCGCAACACGTGGACGCCGGCCCCGATCTTCGCGCTCATCGGTCAGCGCGGCCGTGTCGAACAGCTCGAGATGGAACGCACCTTCAACATGGGCGTCGGCATGGTGGCGGTCGTCGCGCCGGAGGACACCGACCGCGCGCAGGCCGTGCTGACGGCACGGCACGTCGACAACTGGGTCCTCGGCACCGTCAAGCGCGCGAGTGACCGCTCGGACAACGACTCTCGCGTCACCCTGCTCGGGGAGCACCCGCGCTTCTAGCGCGATCGGTGAATCCGCAACTCTCGCAGAGACATTGGAGCGGGGGTGCAGCCGCACACACAACACCGACGCCCGCCGGAGGGGATTCCCTCGGCGGGCGTCGGTGTCTGTTCATGACGGGATCACCACGGAACGTGCGCATGAGCACGCACCACCCATCAGAAACGGGTGGTGCGTGCGAAAACATGGTCCCGCGTCGCCGCGGGTCCGCTCATGCGGAGAAAAATGTGGGGTGATCCCGGGCGTCGAGAGATCAACGCCCGAAGAGTGTGCGCGTCAAGCGCGTCGCCACTCCTCTTCGTCCACCCAGTCGTCCACCGGATCCGGTCGTTCTACAACCGGATCGCCCTGTCCGGAGAGCTCACGCTGCAAGCTTTCCAGGTCGGTGTTCGGAGTGGAGTACTTCAGCTGACGTGCAACCTTCGTCTGCTTTGCCTTTGCCCGGCCGCGGCCCATATGGGACCCCCTCGCACAATGACGGGGCGGCCAAACAATTGGCGGCCCCGTTCTCTTGAAGTAATTCTGTCGTGGGGACCAGTCTAGCGCGCCTCTAGGATTTGTGTTGTCCACCCTGTGTTGCCGCGCCGACGCGTCTTTCCGACTTGTTCACCATCTTGGTCGCCTCGCGACGGACCTTGGCGGGTAGATCGTCCTGCGCGAGCAACGACCGGATCGCCTCGACGTCACCGCCGGCGAGCAGATCACGCGACCGCACGCCATGATCGGGGCGGTAAACGACGGTGATCCGATCGCCCTGCGCCACCGTGCCGTTGCGGACAACGCGCAGGTAGGTGCCGAAATCTGCCTGCGCCAGGAACCGCTTCATCCACCGTGGCTCGCCCGCCCACACCGCGAAGGTCTTGCAGGGGACGCGAGGGATGGTCACCTCGAGGACCAGCCCGTCGGTGCCGACTTCCCATCGCTCCCCGACGACTGCATCGGTGACCGCCATCCCGTCGATGCGCAGGTTCTCCCCGAACCATCCGTAAGGAAGCTCACGTCCGAGCTCGTCGGCCCATCGGCGCGCCTCGGGATCGGCGTAGGCGTACACCGCCTGATCGACGCCGCCGTGGTGTCGCTTGTTACCCACGTGGTCGTCGACGAGACCGAGTTCGTCGACGTCGAGGCGCCCGCTGCGGGGCCGCTTGTCGATGGCGGAGGGGCCGATTCCCTCGAGGATCACGTCGTCGCCGGCCGCGCACACGGCCAGCACCACACCCGTGCTCAACCGTTGCGTCCCGGCGCCGCCGAACCGCTGCGGAGTCGTTCCACGGCCGCGCGTCCCGCCTGGACCCGATCGTCGTCGCGGATCGAATCCGGATCGATCCGCGCGCTGACGGCGGACTCGGCCCCGACCGACAACTCCACGTCGGCGCCGACGTTGCGCTTGACGAGTGCCAGCGCGATGGGACCCCACTCATGGTGGTCGACGACCGTGCCCACCCGGCCGACGGTCCGTCCGCCGGCGGTGACCGGGTCGCCGGGGACAGGTCGCTCGTCGACGCTCCCGTCCAGATGCAGCAGGACCAGCCGTCGAGGCGACTTGCCGAGGTTGTGTACGCGGGCGACGGTCTCCTGGCCGCGGTAGCAACCCTTGTCCAGGTGGACCGCGCCGAACTCGTCCGGACCGCCGATCCAGTCGACCTCGTGCGGGATCGTGCGTTCGTCGGTGTCGGCGCCGAGCCGGGGTCGGCGGGCGGCCACGCGCAGGGCTTCGAAAGCCCAGCTGCCGGCCATACGCGCGCCGGCCTCGGTCAGCGTGTCCCACCAGCGGGTCAGCACGTACTCGGGCACCACGAGGTCGACGACCGGCAGGTCCCGGTCCTCGCCGAGCGGGGGCATGCGTCGCCAGAAACCGAGCGGTTCGTCCTCGTGATGCGACTCGGGCAACCCGCCCGCCTGGTACACCACGGCGTCCGCGCCGATCTCCAGGAGATCGGCGACCGGACCGTCGACAGCCCCGGGCCCGATCAGCGTCAGGACCTTCATGTCCGAACGCGCGGCGGGTTCGGCCTTGGCCCAGAACACCATCTTGGTCAGGAAGTCGAGCAGCGGTCCGCCGCGCGAACCCTCGGTGTCGATCCACGTCACGCCGTCGATGTCGGTGAGGACGAAATGCTCTTCGACACGACCGTTGAGGTCGAGAGAGAGGTCTTCGGCGCTCGACCGGTCGGCGAGGGTGGCGATGTGCTGGCTGCTGATGGTGTGCAGCCAGGTCAGGCGTTCGGCGCCGGCGATCTCGAGAACGGCGCGGTCGGACCTGTCGGCGATGATCACGCCACGTTGTGCGGCTCGTTGTTCGCCGAGGGGGTCGCCGTAGTGCCACGCGGTGTCGGCGGAGAAGAGGTCGCCGGGGCCGGGCACCGCCCCGCCCTCGGAATGCCTGGTCAGGATGGGTGAGCGGCTCACGCGTCGATTCTACGGGTCGATTCGGCGCGGGGCTGCGACGCATGACAACCTTCTATCCATGGCGGATTCGATCCTTGTCTCCCTCGACGGCACCCGACACGATGCCGACGCTCCCTTCCTCCACGCCGACGACCTGGCCGCGGTGCGCGGTGACGGCATCTTCGAGACGCTTCTCGTGCGCGGCGGCCGGGCGCGATGCGTCCGACTGCATCTCGAGCGACTGGCCCGGAGTGCGGCCGCGATGGAACTCGACAAGCCCGATCTCGACGAGTGGCGGGCGGTGATCGAGACCGCGACGCAGGCGTGGACGGAGAAGCACGGGTCGTCGGGTGAGGCACTGCTGCGGCTCGTCTACTCCCGCGGACGCGAGCACGGTTCGGCGCCGACCGCGTACGTCACCGTCGACGCGGTGCCCGACCGGGTGTCGGCGGCGCGTGCGGACGGTGTCCGGGTGGTCACCCTCGCTCGCGGCTTCTCGATCGACCTCGCCGCCACGGCGCCCTGGCAGCTCCTCGGCGCGAAGACCCTCAGCTACGCCACGAACATGGCGGCCCTGCGCCACGCGTCGGCCGAGGGCTTCGACGACGTGATCTTCGTCAGCAGCGAGGGCGCCGTCCTCGAAGGGCCCCGAGCCACGGTCGTCGCCGTGTACTCCGACACCCTGGTCACACCGCCGACCGAGATCGGGATTCTCGAGTCGACCACCGTGCGTGCGGTTTTCGATGTCGCGGAACAGGAGGGTTGGACGACCAAGACCGACGTCCTACGGCCCGAGGATCTGGTGGCGGCCGACTCGGTCTGGCTGGTGAGCAGCGTGACCCTCGCGGCGCGGGTCACCCATCTCAACCGGTACGTGATGCCGCTCGCCGCGGACGCCGCGAAGTTCACCGATCTGGTCGACCGGGCCATCTCGGTGGACGACAATTGATCCCGGTCACCCCCACCTGATCTCGTCCGCCTGGGGCACACACCCGCGTGGGTGAGAGGGAAGACACCGCTTCGAACTGGTCGGCGGGACCTTTGGCGCTTGTAAGGGCCCGGTGACCAGGCGTAACGTCGCGCCTACGACCTACTACTACCGCTAGTAGTAGGTACCCGGCAGGTTTCGACCTTGCCCCCGCAGCCCGGGGGCCGGCAACTCGATTTGAGGCGATATGGACGCTCTGGACGTCTCCAGATGGCAATTCGGGATCACGACCGTCTACCACTTCATCCTGGTGCCGTTGACGATCGGCCTCGCGCCGATGATCGCGGTGATGCAGACGGTGTGGCATGTCACCGGCAACGAGCAGTGGCTGCGCGCCACGAAGTTCTTCGGCAAGCTCTTCCTGATCAACTTCGCGCTCGGTGTCGCGACCGGCATCGTCCAGGAGTTCCAGTTCGGCATGAACTGGAGCGAGTACAGCCGGTTCGTCGCCGATGTCTTCGGCGCGCCACTGGCCCTGGAGGGTCTCGTCGCCTTCTTCCTCGAATCGACGTTCATCGGGCTCTGGATCTTCGGCTGGGACCGCCTGCCGCGCCGCGTGCACCTGGCCTGTATCTGGTTGGCCGCCATCGGTGTGAACGCGTCGGCGTATTTCATCATCGCCGCGAACTCGTGGATGCAGCACCCCGTCGGCGTCACATGGGATGACGAACGCGGCCGGCCTGCCATGAACGACTTCGTCGCGGTGCTCACCAACAACACGACCCTGGCGGCCTTCCCGCACGTCATCGCCGGCGCCTTCCTCACCGCCGGTACCTTCGTCGCGGCCATCGGCATCTGGTGGATGGCGCGGAACTCATGGCGGGCCAAGAAGATCCGCGAGGCCGCGGACACCGGTGACCTGTCCGAGATCCCGGACAGCACCTCGCCGAGCCACGTCGACGCCACACCCGAGGACCTCGAGAAGGACGCCCGCGACCTCTGGCGGCCGGTCACGAGACTCGCGTTGTGGATCACCATCGTCTCCGGTGTCGCGCTGTTCATCACCGGGGACCTCCAGGCGCAGATCATGTTCAAACAGCAGCCGATGAAGATGGCGTCCGCGGAGTCGCTGTGCGAGACCGAGACGGGTCCGGGTTTCTCGGTTCTGTCGATCGGCCGCCAGAACAACTGCGAGAACATCGAACACGTCATCGAGATCCCGAAGATGCTGTCGTTCCTCGCGAATCACGACTTCGATTCGACTCTGCAGGGCGTCGAGGAACTACAGGAGCAGTACACCCGGGCCTTCGCCGGACAGCCGAACGTGCCGGCGAACCAGAACTTCGCACCCAACCTCTTCGTGACCTACTGGGGCTTCCGGGCGATGATCACCTGGGCGCTCGGCTCGGTGGTCGTGGCCTTGGGCGGACTGTGGTTCACGCGCCGTAAGCGGGTGGTCGAATCCAGACGCTTCGGCTTCATCGCCCTGTTGATGATCCCGACGCCGTTCCTGGCCAACAGTTCCGGCTGGATCTTCACCGAGATGGGACGCCAGCCGTGGGTCGTGGCGCCCAACTGGGAGGACGACCTCGACCCGCTCCGGATCAGCATGCTGGTGCAGAACGGTGTGTCCAACCATTCGGCAAGCACCGTGCTCGTCACGCTGATCGGTTTCACGCTGCTCTACGGTGCCCTCGGCATCGTGTGGTTCATGCTGCAGCGGCGCTATGTCATCGAGGGCCCGGCCGCACACGATGCGCGACCGCCGGGCCACACCGACGACGACGAGTCCGATTCCGATGAACCCAAACAGCTCTCGTTCGCGTACTAGAGGAGCGTGCTCATGAGTCTCGAAGAAATCTGGTTCCTGGTCATCGCGTTCCTGTTCGTCGGGTATTTCGTACTGGAGGGCTTCGATTTCGGTGTCGGCATGCTGATGCCGATCCTCGGTTCGAGTCACACCGGCGGCGACGACAAGGTCGCCGCCGACGATCCCGAAGCCGACCCCGACAAACGGCGCCGCGCGCTCCTCAACACCATCGGCCCGGTCTGGGACGGCAACGAGGTCTGGCTCATCACCGCGGGTGCGGCGTTGTTCGCGGCCTTCGGCGGTTGGTACGCAACCATGTTCAGTGCGTTCTACCTACCGCTGTTCCTCATCCTCATCGGGCTCATCGTGCGGGTCTGCGCGATCGAGTGGCGGGGCAAGATCAACAACCCCCGCTGGCGCGTGTGGTGCGACGTCGGAATCGGGCTGGGTTCGTGGATTCCGGCGATCCTGTGGGGTGTGGCGTTCGCCAACATCGTGCGCGGGCTCCCGATCGACGCTGACGCCCAGTACACGGGTGGGTTCTTCAACCTCCTCAACCCGTATGCCCTGCTCGGCGGCGCCACGACCCTGCTCGCGTTCCTCACCCACGGGGCGGTGTTCATCTCGCTGAAGACCTCCGGTGTGCTGCAGGAGGATTCGGCTCGCTACGCTGCCCGGCTGGCCTGGCCGACACTGATCGTGGCCGCCGTGTTCCTGCTGTGGACCCAGTTCGCCTACGGCAGCTCGTGGACCTGGATTCCGGTGCTCATCGCCGCCGTCGCCGCGGTGGGCATGGTGGCCGCCACCCAGATCCGCCGCGAGGGTTACGCATTCATGTTCACCTGCATCGCGATCGCCGGCACGGTCGCCACGCTGTTCGCCGTGCTCTTCCCGAACACGATTCCGTCGACCCTGAATCCGCAGTGGAACCTCACCATCGAGAACACGTCGTCGAGCGATTACACCCTCACGATCATGACGTGGGCGGCCGTGCTCATCACCCCGGTGGTGATGGGCTACCAGGCCTGGACCTATTGGGTGTTCCGAAAGCGACTGTCGGTCGCGCACATCCCGGACCCGGCCGGACTTCCGTCGTTGCGAATCCCGAGCAAGTGAGACGCACCGCCCGGCCTCCGCTCGACCCCCGGCTGCTGCGGTATTCGCCGACGACGCGGCGGTATGTCGGGGTCACCGCGGCGTTCGCGGTGGCCGAGGTGGTCGCGATCATCGTGGTGGCCGCGATGGTGGCGTCGATCGTCTCCGAACTGATCGTGTCGCCCGGGGCGCGGTCGTTCGCCGCGCAGGGCGTTCACCTGACCGTGTTGGCCGCAGCACTGGCGGCCCGGGCCGCGATGGCATACGGACACGACCGATACGCGCACCGCGCCGCCGAGCGTGCGATCGCGGAGATGCGTGCCGAGGCCCTCGATGTCCTCACCGATCCGGCCCGCACGTCGCCGCGATCGCTGACGGCGATCCGCGAACACGCGAGCACTGTCCTCCTGCGCGGGCTGGACGCCCTTGGGCCGTATCTGTCGGGCTACCTACCGGCCCTGGTGGCCGCGGCGGTTCTGACGCCGACGGTCACGGTGGTCATCGCGTTCGCCGACTGGCCGTCGGCGCTCATCATCCTCGTCACCCTGCCCCTCATCCCGCTGTTCATGGTGCTCGTCGGACTGATGACGCGCGATCGCACCACACGCAAGCTGGCGACGATGAGCCGGCTGAGTGCCCAGCTCCTCGACCTCATCGCCGGATTGCCGACGTTGCGCGCACTGAACCGGGCCGGCGCCCCGGCGGTTCGGGTCGGTGAACTCGGTGAAGCCCACCGCCGCAGCACGATGAGTTCGCTGCGGGTCGCGTTCCTGTCGGGCGCCGTCCTCGAGTTACTGGCCACGCTCTGCGTCGCACTGGTCGCCGTGGGGATTGGTCTCCGTCTGGTCTATGGCGAGATGTCGTTGTACGCAGGAGTTTTCGCGTTGATCCTGGCGCCGGAGGCATACCTGCCGCTGCGTCGGGTCGGCATGCAGTTCCACAATTCCACCGACGGCCTCACCGCAGCCGAGCAGGTCTTCGAGCTCATCACACCGCAGTCTGAGGCGGCCACGCTGTCCGCCACCGGGAATCGTGGGGTCAGCGTCGCAGGCGAACCGATCACCGTGCTCGACGTCGGCATCCACGGGCGCGACGGATGGGCGCCGGAGTGCCTCCGCACGACGATCGAACCCGGGGCGCTGACCGTGTTCGCCGGACCGAACGGGTCGGGCAAGTCGACGATGCTGGCGGCGATGATGGGCCTGCTCGCTCCGGACGCGGGATCGGTGCTGATCGGGTCCATCCCCGTCGCCCAGGCCGATCCGGCGGCGCTGCACGAACAGATCGCCTGGCTGCCCCAGCAACCGGTGATCGTGCCGGGCACGGTCGCCGAGAACCTGGAGCTGCTCGGCGCGCTGGACCGCGACGCCTTCGAATCGGTGTCCACGGCAACAGGCTTCGCCGCGGTCCTGGGCGAGTTGCCGGTCCGGTTCGGCACGGTGCTGGGAACCGGCGGGGTCGGGCTCTCCGCGGGACAACGGCAACGCCTCGCCCTGACCCGAGTCCTCGCCTCGCCGGCGCCGCTGCTGCTGCTCGACGAACCGACCGCCCACCTCGACGAGGCGTCCGAGCGCGACGTGTTCGCCGCACTCCGCGATCGCGCTCGGGCCGGGGACACCGTCGTCGTGGTGGCGCACCGGGGAGTCGCCCGCGAGTACGCGGACCGGGTGGTGGACTTCCCGGCGGCCACCGGCACAGCAGCCGCGGGCACGGCCGAGGAGGTGGACCATGCGCGGTGATCCGTTGATCCGGGCCCTGGGCTTCCTCGGCCTGCGCCGGCGTCCCGCGCTCACCGCGCTCGCGCTCGGTGTCGGCGGCTCGCTCTCGGCCCTCTTCCTGGCGGCGCTGTCGGCCTGGCTCATCACCCGTGCGTGGCAGATGCCGCCGGTGCTGTACCTGTCGGTCGCGATCACCGCGGTCCGGGCGCTGGGTATCTCGCGCGGTGTGTTCCGCTATCTGGAACGGCTGGCGACCCACGATCTCGCTCTGCAGGCCATGGCCACCGCGCGGCAACGGGTGTACACGGCGTTGGCGTCGGGCGCACCGGGTTATTCGGTCACGCTGCGGCGGAGTGAACTGCTGAACCGGACCAGTGACGACGTCGACGAGATCGGGAACGCCCTCATCCGCGGCCTCATCCCGATCGGCATCGGTGCCACGACATCGCTTGCGGCAGTGGTGGTGATGGCGCTGGTCTCGGTGCCCGCGGCCGTGGTGCTCGCACTCGCGCTGGCCGTCAGCGGCGGTGTGGCGCCGTGGCTGGCCGCACGCGGTGGTGCCCGGTCGATCCGCGACGGCGCGCAGGCCGCGTCCGAGGCCACGGAGGCCGCCACGACGGCGCTGTGGCACGCGCCTGAACTCGTCGTCGCACGCAGACGCCATCACGCGCTGGCAGCGGCCGCAGCGGCGGATCGCCGCCATCTCGACGCCACGGACCGGGGTATCCGGTGGCAGGCATCCGCCGCGGCGGCGACTCCGCTGGCATTGGGTGCGTCGCTGATCGCGGCATGCGTCATCGCCGTCGAATTGGCCTCGGCGACCTCGGGTTCGCTCGCCGGGGTGAGTTCGGGGGCTGGACTGACGCCGATGATCCTCGGTGTGCTCGTCCTGCTGCCGCTGTCGGCCTTCGAATCCACCGCGCCGCTCACCGAGGCCGGGCTGCAGATCGAGCGGAGCCGACAGAGTGCGGCCCGGCTCATGGCGCTGGTGGACGGGGCGCACGCCGACGGAACAGTCGATGTAACCGACGCCGAGGTGTATCGGTCTCCGGTGCGCCTGAGGACCACGGGCTTGCGCTGGGGACACCGGGATCGGGAGGTCCTCGGTCCCGCGGCGGGCGTGGATCTCGACCTGCGACCTGGTTCGCGTCTGGTGGTCACCGGCCCGAGCGGGGCGGGGAAGTCGACGCTGCTCCTCACCCTCGCCGGGTTGTTGCCGCCGATGGCCGGGGACGTCGAGGCGGTCGACGTCGGCGACGGTTCGATCGTCGGGTTACGTTCGGCGGGATGCTATTTCGCCGAGGAGGCGCACATCTTCTCGACGTCGGTCCGCGAGAACCTGCGCGTCGCCCGCGGTGACATCACCGACGAGGAGATCGACACCGCGCTGGCGGCCGCCGGGCTGCAGCGCTGGGCCGCAGCACTTCCCGACGGTCTGGACACCGTCCTCACCGGTGGGGCCGATGCGATGAGCGGCGGGCAGCGGCGGCGACTGCTGCTCGCCCGCGCACTGCTGCATCCCGCGCCGGTCGTCCTGCTCGACGAACCGACCGAGCATCTCGACGAGGCGGACTCCGACGAGCTGTTGCGGCGCCTCCTGGGGATCGAGCGGGACCTGTTCGGGCCCGACCGCATCGTCGTCGTGGTGACGCACCAGCCACCGGCCGATACCGGTGCGGTGGAGGTCCTCGAATTGGCGGGCCGGCCCCTTTCTGCTCCCTGAGGTGCGAGCGAAGCGAGCCACGAAGGGCTCCGCAGCGTGCCTCACCAGGCCCTTCGTGGCTCGTCGCTATCGCTCCTCGCACCTCAGGGAGCAATAGTCAGCGGCTCTCTGCCTGTGGGCGGGCACGAAACAAGAACCGGGGCCGGACGTACACGTCGTCCGGCCCCGGTTCCCCCCTGTGAGAGGCGGGAGGGCTAACCCGTGGACACCTCGTATCCCATCGGCAGCATCGTCGACTTGTGCTCGAGGAAGGACTCGAGACCTTCTCGGCCGTTCTCACGGCCGATGCCCGAGTTCTTGTAACCGCCGAACGGTGACTCGGGATCGATGGCGTACCAATTGATCCCGAAGGTGCCGGTGCGGATCTTGGTGGAGATCTCGATGCCGCGCTCGACGTCGTTCGTCCACACCGTGCCGGCGAGTCCGTAGCTCGAGTCGTTGGCGATGGCGATGGCCTCGTCGACGTCGTCGTAGGCGATGACCGACAGCACGGGACCGAAGATCTCCTCCTGCGCGATGGCCATGTCGTTGGTGACGCCGGTGAAGATCGTGGGGGTGAGGAAGTAGCCGGAGTCGAGTCCCTCGGGACGCTCGCTTTCGAGAACCGCGGTGGCACCGGCCTTCTTGCCGAGTTCGACGTACTCCTCGACCTTGTTCCGCTGGTTCTCGGTGATCAGCGGTCCGAGCTGGGCCTCCGGATCGGAGGGCAGCCCGACCTTCATCGCCTTCGCGGCCTCGACCATCGCGGCCACGATCTCGTCCTGTCGGCTGCGCGGCACCAGAATTCGCGTCTGCGCGACGCATGCCTGGCCCGTGTTGAACAGGCCGAGGAACGTCAGCATGAAAGCGTTCGCGGCGAGGTCGACGTCGTCGAGGACGATGGCGGCCGACTTGCCGCCCAGCTCGAGCGAACACCGCTTGAGGGTCTGGGCGCAGGCGGCGCCGATCGCCTTGCCGGCCGCGGTCGAACCGGTGAAGGTGATCTTGTCGACGTCGGGATGCGCGACGAGCGCCTGCCCGGTCTCGGCGCCGCCGGTGACCACCGAGATCGCCTCGGCGGGCACGCCTGCCTCGATGAACAGCTGCGCGACGTAGTTGCCGGTCATGGGGGTCTCGGGTGCGGGTTTGAGCACCACCGAGCAGCCCGCGGCCAGTGCGGCACCCATCTTGTTGCAGGTGATGAACAGCGGGACGTTCCAGGCACAGATCGCGCCGACGACGCCCACCGGTTCGCGGGTGATGCGGGTGGTGCCGAACAGGCCGGTGCGGTATTCCTCCCACTGATAGTCACGGGCCGCGTTGGCGTAGGCGCGCAGGACACCGGTGCCGGGGAGCTGTTGGAGGGTGCTGATCGCGCTCGGCGGCGCGCCCATCTCGGCCGACACGAGCGCGGTGATCTCGTCGCCCCGCTCGTCGATCAGATCGGCGACCTTCGCGATGATGTCGGCGCGCTGCGCGGGCGGCGTCGAACTCCAGACCCCGGAGTCGAAGGCCGCGCGCGCCGCGCGGACCGCGGCGTCGACGTCGGTGGCGTCGGCGAGCGGTACCGAACCGACGCGCTCACCGGTGGCGGGGGAGTGGACCTCGAGGGTCTCGGTGGAATGGGGATCGGCCCATCGGCCGCCGATGAGCAACTGGGGTTGATCGCCCCCGCCGGTGAGGGTGGCGGGTTGGGACTCCACGGTCTCGGTCATTACGCGTGTGCTCCTCAGAGGACGGGGCCCTGTCCGGGCGTGGGCGGTCGACAGCCGCCGACGGACAGGTGTGAACTACGGCACACGCAATACTAGAACACGTTCTAACTCTGATGCCAGGGGTGGTCGTCAGGAACTCCCGAAGGCCACCCGGGCCTCCATCCCCTGCATCACGTCGTGGAGGATCTCGATCTGATCGGTCGGGTCCTCGGCCTCGAGGAGTCGTTGCTGGTCATGCGGTTGTCCCGCCGTCTGCGCCGCCCACCGGTGGATGGGCGAGAGGTCCGCGGCCCGGGGATCGGAGTCGATGAGGGCGAAGGCGGCGATGATCGGCTCGGGATCCTCGCCGGCGGCGCGGAACTTCCGCCGGATGAGCTCGCGGTGTCGTTCGGCGAGGTCGCGCAGACGGGCCAGATCGGAGCGGCTCGGGGTCCGCTCGGGCAACACCGTGATGCGGGCGCGCGGATATGGATCGTCGGGCAGCCATTCCTCGACCCGGAACCGGCGTCGGCCGATCGCGGTCAGCGTCGCGCGGCCGTCCGGTAGCCGGGCGGTGATCTCGGCGTGCGCCAGCGTGCCGACGCGGCAGCGTGACTCGCCGCCGCCGACCTCCGAACCGCGCTCGATCAGCACCACGCCGAATCGGACCGTGGGTGGATCGGTCGAGGTGTCGACATGGTCGTCGAGCATCTGCCGATAGCGCGGTTCGAAGATGCGCAACGGCAGTTCCGCGCTCGGCACCAGGGCGGTGCCGAGCGGGAACATCGGCGCGACGAGCGACGCGCCCGCCGCCGGTTCAGAGGTCAGGGCGTGCTCGTCTCAGGACTTGGGCCGCGCGTCGAGCACGACCTCGAACTCGAGCAGATCCGCACCCGAGGCGACCGGCTTCGCGCGCTCACCGGAGTGCGCCTCGCGGGCCGGACCCGCCGACCAGGCCTGGAAGTCCTCTTCGGACTCCCACTCGGTGACGACGAAGTAGCGGTCGTCGCCCTTGACCGGACGCAGCAGCTGGAATCCGAGGAACCCCTTGGACCCGTCGACCGAGTGGGCGCGATTGGCGAACCGCTTCTCCAGTTCGGGGCCCGCGCCCTCGGGGACGGAGATGGCATTGATCTTCACAACAGACATGCGTCCACCATAGGCGCTGTGCGGGGGCGGTCGTCTGGGGAACGACGACACGGCGGTCGGGCCCCGTGCCGGTCGTCGGTGGCACTGCGGTTCTGCGACTACAGTTCTGGCATGTTCGACGGTGAGGTTCCGCAGGAGACCGGACTTCGCGACCACGGTGGTCCCGAAGTCGCGGACGAAGCGAACGGATCGTCGGCCACAGTCGAGCGCGCGGCGCCGCCCATCGTGTTGCTGCACGGCCTGATGGGCCGCGGACGGACATGGCGCCGCCAGGTCCCGTGGCTGCGCCGGTACGGCCGGGTGTTCACCTACGACGCCGCGTTCCACACCGGCGCCGACGCCGAACAACCCTGCGACGACGGCGAACTCGCGACGGAGCGGTTCGTCGCCGACCTCGCCGAGGTCCTCACCTGGATCGACCGCGGGCCTGCGGTCCTCATCGGGCATTCGATGGGAGCCCTACACGCCTGGTGCGCGGCGGCGGAGTACCCCGAACTCGTCGCAGCGCTGGTCGTCGAGGACATGGCCCCCGACTTCCGCGGCCGGACCACCACGAGCTGGACCCCGTGGTTCGAGTCCTGGCCGGACCGATTCGCCTCCGAGGCCGAAGCCGTCGAGATGTTCGGGCCGGTGGCCGGCCGCTACTTCTTCGAGGCCTTCGACGACGGCCGGTTACACGGTCGGATTCCGTTGTGGGCCGCGATCGCCGAGGAATGGGGCCGACGCGATTTCTGGACGCAATGGCGTTCGGTCGGCGTGCCGGCGCTGCTGATCGAGGCCGAGCACGGGGTCACCCCGCCGGGGCAGATGCGGACGATGTGCGCGGTCAACGACCACGCCCGGCATCTCCGCGTGCCGGATGCCGGACATCTGATCCACGACGACGCGCCACATGTGTATCGCGGTGCGGTGGAGGCATTCCTGTCCGGCCTCGACCGCTGAGACCGCCGCGCAACGTAATTCGGGGCGTACACGACGAATCGTGTACGCCCCGAGGAGGAACGGGTGGCGTCAGGCGGGGTCGGCCGGCGCGATGGGCGCGCCGTTGAGCCGACGCCAGCAGTGCACGAAAAACAGCTGGGCGACGGGAGCTGCAACGATCAGGCCGATTCCGCACAGTAGGGCGCCGACCAGGGTGATTGCGTAAGTCACCAACCACGTGAGTAGAGAGTCGCCGAATCTGGACTTCACCAACTCGAACGATGCCTTCAGTGCCTCGACAGGCGATAGCCCCTTGTCGATTGTGGCAACGATCGAGAAGATCAAGAAGAACGCGGCGATGATGCCGGGGAGCACGCACAGGAACGTACCGATGGCTGTGATGATCCCGACCAGAATCGCGGTGCCGATCACTGGTCCGAATCGAATCGGGGTCAGGAAAGATGCCGCGGATACAGGTTCGCCGTTAGCGACACGGACCGCTCCGGAGATGATGCTCGCCTGCAAGTACAGAATGCCGATGTAGAAGACCACGGCGATAAGCGCCATTAGGATGTAAGTACCGATTCCAGGCCCGCCGGACTGGATATACCCGTTCTCGTCTATAACGAGGTCGTCACTGCTGGCGAATAAAACGGTGTAGAAGACCCCGAGGAACACCGCGTAAAGCAGGAACATCGCGAGGCCCGGCAGGATCATCGCGCCGACGTTGTTCTTGAATTTGCCGAAGGCCCACGAGAACGCGGTGCCCACGTCGATCTTGCCCGAATCTCCCGGCGCGCCGTAGGGATCCGGGGCTCCGGGATAGGCCCCGGCGTCACCGTACTGCGGCCCGCCCGGAGGCGGCGGAGGCGGGGCCTGGCCGTACTGCGGCTGCGGCGGCGGCTGCTGGCCGTACGGCGGTTGCTGGGGAGGCTGCTGCCCGTACTGCGGCGGCTGCTGCCCGTATTGGGGCGGCTGCTGCCCGGGGAAGCCGCCCGGTTGCTGCGGGTCCGGCGGCGGGACAGGGGGATACGGCGGCTGACTCATGGATCGGGACATTAGCAACGATCCGGGCGTGGTGGGAGACTATCTCCGAACGATCAAACGACTGGTCAATGAACCCGGCACGGATTATGAGGTCTGTCGGCACCGGCTCGAGCGGAGTTCCGGTACAGCCGTCTCGGAGCCGTTCGGCGGAGTCCCGGCGGAGCTATGCCTCGCCGGCGAGGCAGTAGCGTCCGCTTGCGGTGATCTCCACGAGCCCGTCGACGAGCAGCGAATCCAGGGCCCGGTCGCGCTGGGCGGTGTCGGAGGTCCACACGACGTCGAGTGCGGCGCGGTCGACGGCGCCGCTCGTGTTGCGCAGGACATCGAGGAGCAGCCCGCGCACCTGACGGTCGGTGCCGGCGAACTTCTGCACCCGGCGCGGCGGTCCGGAGTGCGTCGGCCGGCCGAGGCCGACCCAGGTGCAACCGTCGACGAGAGGGCACATGTCGCACTTGGGGTTTCGAGCCGTGCAGACGAGCGCGCCGAGTTCCATCAGCGCCGCCGAGAAGCGTGGTGCCGACGCGGCGTAGGTGCCGTCGACGGACCGGGGGAGCAGCGCCTGCGCGTCGGCGAGATCCCGCCGCGACGGATTCGCCGGTTGTTCGCGCCCGTGAACCGCGCGGACGATGACCCGCCGGACGTTGGTGTCGACCACCGGCACGGCCTGTCCATAGGCGAAGCACGCGACCGCCCGTGCGGTGTAGTCCCCGATACCGGGCAGTCCCAGCATGGTCTCGACATCCTCGGGAACCCGATCGCCGTGGTCGGCGGCAAGCACCTTGGCGCACTCGTGAAGGCGGAGCGCGCGTCGGGGGTAGCCGAGCTTGCCCCACGCCCGCAGGACCTCCCCGGCCGGTTCGACCGCCATCGCCGAGGGGGCCGGCCACCGCCGGACCCACTCCCGCCAGGGTTCGACCACCCGGGACACCGGCGTCTGCTGCAACATGATCTCGCTGATGAGGATCTGCCAGCCGCTACACGACGGGTCACGCCACGGAAGATCCCGTTCATGCATATCGAACCAACCGAGCAGATGGCCCGATGGCACACTATTGGGCATGACCGCAACGACACCACGGCAGGCCTGGCGCATCCTGCGCGACGGCAACAACCGATTTGTGACAGGTGAATCTCAGCATCCCAGCCAGGGTATCGAGGACCGGGCGCGACTCGCCGGGGGCCAGCATCCGCACGTCGCGCTCTTCGGTTGCGCCGACTCGCGGCTGGCGGCCGAGATCATCTTCGACCAGGGCCTCGGCGACATGTTCGTCGTCCGCACGGCCGGTCAGGTCATCGACTCGGCAGTCCTCGGTTCGCTCGAGTACGCCGTCGAGGTGTTGCAGGTGCCGCTCATCGTGATCCTCGGGCACGACAGCTGCGGCGCGGTGAAGGCCACCCTCGACGCGCTCGACGACAACCAGATCCCCGGCGGTTACATCCGCGATGTCGTGGAACGGGTCACCCCCAGCATCCTCGCCGGCCGTAGCGAGGGCCTGACACGAGTCGACGAGTTCGAGGCCCGCCATGTGGTGGAGACCGGGCAGCTGCTCATGCAGCGCAGCCGGATCATCGCCGACCGGATCAGTACCGGCCGCCTGGCGATCGTCGGCCTGACCTACCAGCTCAGCGAGGGGCAGGTGAACGTCCAGGGCGTGTACGGGGACATCGGTGAACGCCCGGCGCCCACCGCGGTGGCCGAGTCTGCCTGACGTCGTATTCGTCTCCGCATGCGGTGGACCTGAAGGCGAACTCTAGACTTTGCCTGCTCGGGACCGCTTTCCCGCTGCGACACGCCGCACGTGATGAACCAGAAGTCAAGACCCGGCCGTTAGCGTTGTGGTCGTGATCGAACCCCAGGGCCCGCTGCCACCCGAGATCTACTGGCGACGCCGCGTCGTCGCCGCGGGTGGTGCGCTGGTCGTGGTCGGTCTGGTCGTCGCACTGATCGTGTGGATGACGTCGGGAAGCGGGGATCCGCAGAACACCGCGGCCACCGCGAGCGCGCCGTCGAGTTCGTCGGCGTCGTCGACGACATCCGCGCCGCCCGCGTCGGAGCCGCAGGCGGGTGGCGCCTCCGGTGAACCGGATGCGGGGGGCGGCGCCGGCGGCGGGGCGGGTGCTCCGGCGGGGCCGCCCGCGGGGTCCGCGACCCCGGTCGAATCGGCAAGTCCAGCAGGCGTTCCCGGAGCGGCCGGCGGGCCGGCCCTGTGCCCGGATCAGGCGATCTCGGTGGTCCTCTACACCGACAAGCCCACCTACACGATCGGACAGAACCCGGTGTTCACCATCGTGACCACCAACGCGGGACTGTCCGAGTGCACCCGCGACGTCGGCAAGGCCGTGCAGAACGTCATCGTCCGCACCCTGGACGGCACCCGGACGCTGTGGTCGGCGCGCGACTGCTCGCCGCTGAACACGGTCAACAACGTGGTGCTCAAGCCTGCGCAGCAGGTGAAGGACACGATCACCTGGTCGGGCACCACCAGCAGCCCCGGTTGCGAGCGCCCGCGGACCCAGGTGCCCGCCGGCTCCTACTCCGCCATCGGCAAGATCGGCGAACGCGAATCGTTCCCGATCACGTTCAACATGGTCGCCCCGGCCCAACAGCCCTGAGCGACGGTCACGTTCGCCGGGCCAGGCGACTAGTCGTAGCGCTCGATGCTGGTCTCGGCCAGGCGGGACAGTCCCTCACGGATGTGGCGGGCCCAGATGCTGCCGATACCCTCGACCGCCTGCAGATCGGCCGACGAGCTCGCGAGCAGCGCCTGTAGGGTCCCGAAGCTGCGCACGAGCCGGTCCACGTGGGCGAACTGCAGCCGCGAGATCCGGGCGAGCAGACGGTAACCGCGGGGACTCATCGCCGTGTCCTGGGCCTCGATCGTCGTCGGGTACCCGAAGGCCCCGGCGAGCAGGGTGAGGTCGAGAAGGTCTGCGTCGCTGAGGTTCTCGACGACCTCGAGCGCCTGGCGGACATCCTCGGCGGTCGCCGGCTCGGGGCTGGCGTAGTAGTCGCGGACGAGCAGTTCGCGCATGGTGTCGTTGTCGCTGATCAGCTCCTCGAGCTGCAGGCTGACCTGCCGGCCGTTCACACCGAGTTCGAGGACGTACTCCTCGATCTCGGCCGACACACGACGGACCATCTCCATGCGCTGGGCGGTCGACATCGCGTCGCGCAGCAGCACGTAGTCCTCGATCTCCGCGCGCGACAGCGCCGAGATCACCTCGTCGAGCCGGGCCTTGTACCGCTCGAGGGTGGCCAGCGCGACGTTGGCGCGGGACAGGATCGGGTCCGGGCTCTCGACGACCCGGCGGGCGCCGTCGACGTAGACGCTCACGATCGACATCGACGCGCTCACCGAGATCACCGGATGCCCGGTCTGGATGGCGGTCCGCTCCGCCGCGCGGTGACGGGTGCCCGACTCCTCGGTCGGGATGGAGGGATCGGGGACCAGCTGGACGTTGGCCCGCACGATGCGCTTGCCGTCGGTGGAGAGCACGACTGCGCCGTCCATCTTGGCGAGCTCGCGCAGTCGCGTCGGCGCGAACTCCACGTCGAGGTGGAAACCGCCGTCGCAGATCTTCTCGACGTCGGAGTCGTGCCCCAGCACGATGAGGGCGCCGGTGCCGCCTCGCAGGATGCGTTCGAGGCCGTCACGAAGCGGCGTGCCGGGCGCGACGCGCGCCACCGTGTCGCGCGTCAGCTCGGATCTGACCACCTCGGCAACCATGACTTCCCTCCAGTGACCCGTCCGTCCCCGCGGGGACGGCGCCCACCCGCGCAAGGCCGGATGCCAGCGACATCGGCCGTTCTGATGGTGACTAGGGTACCGGGGTGTGAAGAGCAGCAGTTTCGTGGTGCCCGACGACCTGGACGAGGTGGAACGCCACCCGAAGGCGGCCAAGCCGGGCGAACCCGTCCGCATGCACAACCCGACCTGCTATGGCTGTGGACCGGACTCCCCGCAGGGCCTGCATCTGGTGGTGCATGCGGGTGAGGGGTTCACCGTCGACGCGTCGATGGAGGTCGAGACCCGGATGGAGGGCGGCCCCGGCGTCATCCACGGCGGCATCCTGAGCACCGCGTTCGACGAGGTGATGGGCACGATCCCGCTCCTGATCGGGCCCTCCGGGGTGACGGTGCATCTCGAGGTTGATTACATCCGGCCCATCCCGGTGGGCTCGACGCTGCAGTTCACCGGCACCTTGCTGGGCCGACAGCGCCGCAAGATCTTCACCGAGGCGGTCGCCCACATCGGTAATCCGGACGAGCCGGTGGCCAGCGCACACGCGATCTTCGTGACGATCGATGTGCGGAAGCACTTCGCCGCCCATGTCGAGAAGAGCGCCCGGGCGGAGGAGTACAAACGCCGGATGTACCCCTAGGCGCAGCGGCCAGGGGGACGGGTCAGAAGGGCGCGTCCACCGGATCGGCGTCGCGGAGACCGACGGCGTCGCCGAGGTTCGCCACACGCAGGATCCGGATGCCCGTCGGCAGTTCCTCGTCGGTGGCCGCGGGGATGATCGCCTCCCGGAAGCCGAGTCGCTTCGCCTCTGCGAGTCGGCGCGCGACGGCCGAGACACGACGGACCTCACCGCCGAGCCCGACCTCGCCGACGACCACCGTCGACTGCGGGATCGGCTGGTTCTTCACCGTGGAGTACACGGCGAGCGCGATCGCGAGATCGGCGGCCGGCTCGGTCACGCGCATGCCGCCCACCGTGGAGAGATACACCTCGCTCTTCGCGATCTGTTTCAGACCCCCGCGTGCCTGCAGTACCGCGAGCACCATCGAGACGCGGTTCATGTCCAGGCCGGAGACCGCCCGGCGCGGAATGTTCATCTCGGTGCCGTTCGCCAGCGCCTGGACCTCGCCCACCAGTGCGCGTTTGCCGTCCATGGTCACCAGGGTCGCGCTGCCGCTCACATCCGAATCACGTTGATGCAGAAAGATTCCGGAGGGATCCGGGACCTGATGGATGCCGTCGTCGCGCTGTTCGAAACACCCCACCTCGTCGGCCGCACCGAACCGGTTCTTGACACCGCGGACCATGCGTAGCGTCGAGTGCCGGTCACCCTCGAACGCGAGTACGACGTCGACGAGGTGCTCCAGCGACCGCGGCCCGGCGACCGCGCCCTCCTTGGTGACGTGGCCGACGAGGATGACCGCGACCCCGCGGTTCTTGGCGAGCGAGACCAGTGCGGTCGTGACCGCCCGGATCTGGGTCACGCCGCCGGTGACGCCGTCGGCCCCGGAGGCGACGAGGGTCTGTACCGAGTCGACGATCATGAGTGACGGCGCGACGGAGTCGACGTGGCCGAGGATCGTCGCGAGGTCGGTCTCGGCGGCCAGGTAGACGTTCGGGTGCACCGCGCCGGTGCGCTCGGCCCGCATGCGGACCTGCCCGGCAGATTCCTCGCCGGTGATGTAGAGCGCCGTGCGGTCCTGTGCCGCCCAGTGTTTGACGGCTTCGAGCAGCAGCGTCGACTTGCCGACGCCGGGCTCACCGGCCAGCAGGATGACCGAGCCCGGGACGACGCCGCGGCCCAGCACCCGGTCGAGCTCGCCGATGCCCGTGGGGATCGCGGCGGACGATTCGGCGTCGACCTCGGTGATGCGCAGAGCGGGGCTCGACGGTGCGACCGCCGCGGTCGAGCGCGCCGACGGTGCCGGCCCGGCCACCTCGCCGATGGTGCCCCATTCGCCGCACTCGGGGCAGCGGCCCACCCACTTGGGCACCTGATGGCCACACGCGGTGCAGCGGAAGGACGTCTTGGTTCTGGCCACCCGGTCAGCCTAGGTGGCGGGGCCGACAGAACGAGCGAGGCCCGGCGGGTGCCGGGCCTCGCTCGTGGAAGTGGTTCGACCGGTGGTCAGTGGCCGCCTTCGCCGTGACCCTCGCCGTCGGCGCCGTGTTCGCCGGTGCCGGCCCCGGAGCCCTCTTCGCCGTGGCCCTCGTCGCCGTGATGCTAGTTGTAGAAGGTCGGCTCGGCGTTACGTGCCACGTCCTGGCGCTCGAGCTCGGCGCCGCCGTCGACCGGGGCGTCGACGGTGGTCTGGCCGGCATCGACCCAGCGGCCGTCGGCCTCGCGCTTCTCGAACACGAACGTCAGCTCGGTCGTCAGACCCGCCGCGACCGTGTCACCGGTGTTGTCGAGCTCGACGCTGAGGCGCTTCTCGAACTCGGCGTTGGCGCCGACCGGGGTGCCGCCGCGCAGCGCCCCGTTGGGCGGGATGACGCGGTCATCGGCCTCAGCGCCCTCGATGAAGGTGACCTGCCCCTCCTCGGGGTTGATCCCCTTGAGGCGGTAGTAGACAAGCGGATCGGAGTTGGCGATGACGAACGCCAGCTCGAACGGTCCGCCGTCGCCGAAGACCGTCGATGCGTCGTTCTCGGGGTAGAGGATCTGCACGTCGCGGAGCTCGAGTTCGTCGTAGTTGACGTTCGCGCCGTTGATCGCGGGCAGCTGATTGGCGGTCTGCGAGATCTGACCCGCACCGCAGCCGGTGGTGCCGAGGGCGACGGCGATGCCGATCGCGGCAACCGCGGTCACCATGCGAGATGGCCGAACCGCCGACCGCCGCGCGGAAAGTGATAGCACTGACACCCGATCCTCCCAGGTCAAACGAAGCCGACATGCAGCGCGCGAAACCCTGCACTACGCAGCGTAGTGGGCGCGGTGCGGAAAAGTCCGGCCGGGTACCCGATTGGTCTGTCGCCGTCGCCGGCGCCACGGCCCCGCAGCGGTCGCCGGGTGGTCGTGCCCACGTCGTCCCAGGGGTCGGCGGGCGGTGCCGGGGAGCCCGGTCGACACCGTGGTGGGGCGTACCCCGCGCCAGGCCGACGGGGAGCTCCGGTGGGGTAGCGCACCCTCACCGCGCACCCCTCGCGACCTCGCAAGAGCCTGTCATGAAACCTGTTCACCGCGTTGACCTGCACCGTTGGGTGGGTGCCTCGGAACGCCCGTGCTAGACTGGCTTCACTCGAAAGGGGCAAGGAACATTGAATTTCAAAGTTGGCGACACCGTCGTTTACCCCCATCACGGTGCTGCCCGGGTCGAAGACATCGTGACCCGGACCATCAAGGGTGAGCAGATCGAATACCTTGTTCTCAAGGTTGCCGACGGTGACATGACCGTTCAGATTCCCTCGACGAAGCTCGAGTACGTGGGCGTTCGCGACGTCGTCGGGCAGGAAGGTCTCGATCAGGTCTTCCAGGTTCTGCGGGCCCCGCACACCGAGGAGCCGACCAACTGGGCGCGCCGGTTCAAGGCGAACCAGGAGAAGCTGATCTCGGGCGACATCATCAAGGTCGCCGAGATCGTCCGCGACCTCTGGCGTCGCGAACAGGATCGTGGGTTGTCGGCCGGTGAGAAGCGGATGCTGACCCGAGCCCGTCGCGTTCTGGTCGACGAGTTGTCACTCGCCCAGAACACCGACGACGAGAAGGCCACCAGCATGCTGGACGAGGTCCTCGCCGCCGCTTCCTGACCGCCGGTCGTACCTGGTTCAGGACTCTTCGTGACCCCTACGCCGGAGCTTTCCGGCGCAGAAGTCTGTGTCATCATCCCGGCCGCCGGGTCGGGAACCCGGCTCGGTGAGCCGGTGCCCAAGGCCTTCGTGGACGTGGGTGGACGGACGATCCTCGAGCGATGCGTCGACAACATCCCCGCCTCGCTGGGGGCGACCGTGGTCGTCGTGGTGCCCGCCGACCTCGTCGAGCGGGCATCGGCGTTGCTGACCGGCGTGCGCGTCGTCGCCGGTGGCGCTCACCGGTCGGATTCGGTGCGCGCCGGCATCGCCGCCGCCGGCCACGCCGGCATCCTGCTCGTGCACGACGCCGCGCGACCACTCACCCCCGCGCGGGTGTTCACCGACGTCGTCGCCGCGATCCGCGCCGGGCATCAGGCGGTCGTCCCCGCCGTTCCCGTCGTCGACACCCTCAAACAGGTCGAGCCCGGCCCGGCCGGTCTCGAGCGCGTGACGCGGACCGTCGACCGCGAGGAGTTGCGCGCCGTGCAGACCCCCCAGGGTTTCGCCCGTGACGCCCTCCTCCGCGCGCACGCCGATGACGCCGGTATCGCGACCGACGACGCCGGCCTCGTCGAGAGATGCGGAATCGATGTCCACCTCGTCCCCGGAGACCCGCTTGCCATGAAGATCACCACGCCCTGGGACCTGCGTATCGTGCGCGACATGGTCGGTGGTCGATGAGGGTCGGCATCGGTACCGATGCCCATCGCGTCGACGCGTCCGCCGAGTGCTGGATGGTCGGTCTGTATTTTCCCGACGAACCGGGGTGTGAAGGCCACTCCGACGGCGACGTCGGCGCCCACGCGCTGTGCGATGCGGTGCTGTCGGCGGCGGGTCTGGGTGACGTGGGTTCCGTGTTCGGCACCGGTCGCCCGGAGTGGGAGGGTGTCTCGGGAGTCCAGATGCTGTCGCACGTACGGACTCTCATCGAGGCCGACGGGCTCCGCGTGGTGAACGCGGCCGTACAGGTGGTGGGCAATCGGCCCAAGATCGGACCGCGCCGTGCGGAGGCGCAGCAGGTGCTGTCCGACGTGCTGGGCGGCCCGGTGTCGGTGTCGGCGACCACGACCGACGGCCTGGGCATGACCGGCCGCGGCGAGGGTATCGCCGCGGTGGCCACCGCGCTGCTGGACGCCGCGCTGTCGCAGGCCATGCCGCCGTACGATTCCGCTTAGTCCGCGACGTTCAGCACGAGCCCGTAGGGGCTGCGCTGCTCCAGGTGGCCCCGCCCGTGGGCCCTTGAGCACGCGCGGACGCACACCGTAGCGCCGAACGCCATGCGCCCGTGTCCGGTGGCCTTGCGTGAGGTGCGCGCACCTGCGGCTCGGGCCGTCGGTGGCCAGGTCAGGGTCCGGTAGGATTGCCGGTCGTGACCCTGCGCCTGTATGACACCGACTCCCGAGAGGTGCGCGACTTCGTGCCGCTGCACCCAGGCCAAGCGTCGGTGTACCTGTGCGGGGCGACGGTCCAGGGAGTTCCGCACATCGGGCACGTCCGCAGCGGCATCGCCTTCGACATCCTGCGGCGCTGGCTGACCCACCAGGGCCTCGACGTGCTGTTCGTGCGCAACGTGACCGACATCGACGACAAAATCCTGCGGAAGGCCGCGGACGCGGGACGGCCGTGGTGGGAATGGGCGGCCACCCACGAGCGTGCGTTCGACGACGCCTACCGCGCGCTGGGGGTCCTGCCGCCGTCGGCCGAGCCGCGGGCCACGGGGTTCGTCACCCAGATGATCGAATACATGGAGCGACTGATCGACCGCGGACACGCCTACGTCGCCGACGGCAACGTGTACTTCGACGTCCGGAGCCTGCCGGAGTACGGGTCGCTGTCCGGACACCGGCTCGACGACGTGCATCAGGGCGAGAGCGCGGGGACCGGCAAACGCGATCCCCGCGACTTCACCCTGTGGAAGGCGGCCAAGCCCGACGAGCCGTCCTGGCCGACGCCCTGGGGCCCCGGCCGTCCCGGCTGGCACCTCGAGTGCTCGGCGATGGCCACCTCGCTGCTCGGCGCTGAGTTCGACATCCACTGCGGCGGGATGGATCTCATCTTCCCGCACCACGAGAACGAGATCGCGCAGGCACACGGTGCGGGAGATGCGTTCGCGCGCTACTGGTTACACAACGGCTGGGTCACCATGGGTGGCGAGAAGATGAGCAAGTCGCTGGGCAACGTGGTGTCGATCCCCGCGATGCTGCAACGGGTCCGGGCGGTCGAGCTCCGCTACTACCTCGGCAGCGCGCACTACCGGTCGATGCTGGAGTACTCGTCTGGCGCGCTCACCGAGGCCGCCGCCGGCTATCGGCGCGTCGAGTCGTTCGTGGCCCGGGTCGGCGCGCGCGTGGGCGAGGTGGTCGTCGGGGATGTCGACCCCGAGTTCGCCGCCGCGCTCGACGACGACCTCGGCGTCCCGGCCGCACTCGCGGTCGTGCACAACGTGGTTCGGCAGGGCAACACCGCGTTGGAGTCCGGTGACGGAGCCGCCGCGCTGGCGGCGGCATCCACGGTCCGCGCGATGATGGGGATTCTGGGCGTCGACCCGCTGGACGACCGGTGGGCGGGTGCCGCCGACGAGTCGGCCACCACCTCCGCACTCGACGTGCTGGTGCAGGCGGAATTGCAGCGACGCGCCGACGCGCGCGTCGCCAAGGACTGGGCGACCGCGGACGCGGTGCGGGATCGGCTGGCGCAGGCCGGTATCGAGGTCACCGACACCCCCGACGGTGCGCAATGGGCATTGAAGGGTGAGGCGTGATGGCAGGGAATTCCAAGCGTAGAGGCGCGATTCGCAAGGACGGCACCAAGAAAGGACAGACCGTCGGGTCGGGTGGTCAGCGTCGCCGCGGCCTCGAGGCCCGTGGCGCGACACCGAAAGCGGTTGACCGGCCGTATCATCCGGCCCACAAGCGAGCCAAGGCGGCGTCGAAGTCGGCGGCCGGCCGCGGCGGGGCGCGGGCCCGGGACGAAGGCCCCGAGTATGTCCTCGGCCGCAATCCGGTTGTGGAATGCCTGCGCGCCGGCGTGCCGGCCACCGCGCTGTACATCGCCACCAACTCCGAGCCCGACGAGCGGGTCGCCGAGGCGGTGAAGATCGCCGGCGACTCGGCGATCTCCATCCTCGAGGTCGGCAAACCCGAACTCGATCGCCTGTCCACCAACGGAATGCACCAGGGCATCGCGCTGCAGGTGCCGGAGTTCGAGTACACCCACCCGGACGACCTGATGGCGGAGGCCAAGGCCAGCGGCACCCCGCCGCTGCTCGTCGCCCTCGACAACATCACCGATCCGCGCAACCTGGGCGCGGTGATCCGCTCGGTCGCGGCCTTCGGCGGGCACGGCGTGGTCATCCCCGCACGGCGCAGCGCGAGCGTGACGGCCGTCGCCTGGCGGACCAGCGCCGGTGCCGCGGCGCGCCTGCCGGTCGCCCGCGCGACCAATCTGACTCGCACATTGAAGGATTGGGCCGACGCCGGGGCGCAACTGGTCGGTCTAGATGCAGACGGTGACGTCACCACCGACGACTACGACGGCAGCGGCCCCACCGTGATCGTGGTCGGTTCGGAGGGCAAGGGGCTCTCCCGCCTCGTCCGCGAGAGCTGCGACTCGATCCTGTCCATTCCGATGGCCGGCGACGTCGAGAGCCTCAACGCCTCGGTCGCCGCGGGTGTGGTCCTCGCCGAGTTCGCCCGCCAGCGACGCGGCTAGGCAGCATCCCTCCCGGCCGGTCAGGCCGGTGGCGCGCCGATGACGATTCCGGCGGCGGTGAGTGCGTCGCGCACGGCCTGCGCGTGTCCGACCGCGCCCGGGGTGTCGCCATGGAGGCAGACCGATCCGGCGTCGACGTCGATCAGGGTTCCGTCGATCGCGCCGATCCGGCCCGTCGTGACGAGTTCGACCACCCGTCGCGCGATCTCGGCGCTGTCCGACAACACCGCGCCGTCGGTTCCGCGCGGCACGAGGGTGCCCTCCGGGGTGTAGGCGCGGTCGGCGAACGCCTCGGAGATGGTGTCGAGTCCCGCCCGTCGGGCGCGTGACAGCACCTCCGATCCCGGTAGCCCCATGACCGCCAATCCGGCGTCGACATCGCGGACCGCGGTGACCACGGCCTCGGCCTGCTGCTCGTGATGGACGATGGTGTTGTACAGCGCGCCATGCGGTTTGACGTAGGTGACGGCCCCGCCGACCGATCGGGCGAGGGCGTCGAGCGCGCCGATCTGGTACACCAGGTCGGCGACGAGGTCCGGAGTCGTCATCTCCATGAACCGGCGCCCGAAGCCGCTGCGATCGGGGTAGGACACCTGGGCGCCGATCCGGACCCCGGCGTCGACCGCGGCCCGGCAGGTGGCGAGCAACTGCGCGGGGGTGCCGGCGTGAAAGCCGCACGCCACGTTGGCGCTGGTGACGATCCCCAGCATCGCCGCGTCGTCACCGATGCCCTCACCGAGGTCGGCGTTGAGGTCGATGCGTGCCGCGCCGGAACCCATGAGCGCATCGTAGTGGTGGCCGACCAGCGGGGACCGCCCGATCGGTGTGTGCGCGGCGGCGGGTAGACGAAGTCGTCGTTTCGTCTACGGTGGTGGGTATGGCATTACTCGACAGTAAGGTGACCACCCGTAACGGCGTGGTCGAGGGCGCCCGGGGGAAGCGGCTGCGCAAGGGGACCATCAGCTGGCGAGGCATCCCGTTCGCGGCACCGCCGGTGGCCCATCGCCGGTTCCGTGCACCGGAGCCCGCCCACGACTGGCCCGGCGTCCGCGACTGCACCAAGGTGGCCAAAGCGGCCATCCAGGAGAAGCGGTTCACGGCCATCGCCCCGGGCAAGTTCGCGCCGATGGCCGAGGACTGCCTCACGCTGAACGTCTACTCGCCCGACGTCGCGTCGTCGACTCCGCGACCGGTGATGGTGTTCATCCACGGCGGTGCGTTCATCCTCGGCACGGCCGCCACCCCGCTCTACGACGGCGCCTTCCTCGCGCGTGCCCAGGACGTCGTCGTCGTCACCATCCAGTACCGGTTCGGTCCGTTCGGCTTCCTCGACCTCGGTCAGTTCGCCACCGAGGACCGTCCGTTCGACTCCAACGTCGGCCTGCGTGACCAGATCGCGGCCCTGCAGTGGGTCCAGGACAACATCGAGGCGTTCGGCGGGGACGCGGAGAACGTCACGATCTTCGGCGAGAGCGCCGGCGGGTCGTCGGTGCTCTCGCTGCTGTCCGCCCCGTCGACGACCGGTCTCTATCACCAGGCCATCGCGCAGAGTCCCGCCCCGGAACTGATCGTCGAGCAGGACGCGGCGAAGATCTACGCGGACGAGTTCGTCCGGCTGTTGCGCGACCCGCAGCGTCGGGCGACCTCCTTCGAACGGGACGAGCCGCCCGTCGACACGGTCCACGCCCAGCGTCTGCTCACCTCGCCCAACCCGGCGTTGCTGCTGGCGGCGGGGAACCGGCTGATGCGATTCGCCACCAAGACCGCCGGTGGTGCGATCCCGTTCGCGCCCGTCGTCGACGGCGATCTGCTGCCGCGGTCACCGCTCGCCGCCGCCGCGGGTGGGCTCACGCAGCCGGTGCCGCTCGTGATCGGCAGCAACCGCGACGAGGGCAAGCTGTTCGCCAAACTCTGGAACGTCCTGCCCGACGCCGAACGCACCCTGATGCGCGTCGAGGACGAAGAGGTCCGGCGCGAGATCGCCTCGCACTACGAGGACGGGGACCGGGATCGCATCCGGCTGGCCGGCGACTCGATCTTCTGGGCACCGATGAGCGCCTTCGCCGACGGGCACAGCGCCGTCGCCCCGACCTACGTGTACCGCTACGACTACCAGACGAAGGTGCTCGAGGCCACGGGCTTCGGGGCCACGCACGCCACCGAGCTGTTCAGCGTGTTCGGTGCCTACCGGGCCCCGATGGGTGCCGGTCTCGCCCTCGCCGACTGGCCCGCCACCGGCCGGGTCACCAAGAACGTCCAGACCCGCTGGGGCGGGTTCGCCCGCACCGGCGACCCCGGTTTCGGCTGGCCCGCCTACACCACCGCCGACCGCAAGGTCCTCGTCCTCGACGACCCCGACCACGTCGAGGCCGACCCGGACACCCTGCGGCGCCAGGCGTGGTACCGGGTGCATTCGCCGGCCTAGGCGGCCGTCGTGCACAACGAGAGAACACCCCTCAGCATCCACATCTCTGCTCCCTGAGGTGCGAGCGAAGCGAGCCACGAAGGGCTTCGCAACGTGTCTCACCAGGCCCTTCGTGGCTCGTCGCTTACGCTCCTCACACCTCAGGGAGCAAAGGGGCAGTCGCTGACGCTCCTCGCACCTCAGTAACTGCGGCCTGGCGGCCGTCGTGGACCACGAAAGAACAGTGAGCGTCCACATCTATGCTCCCTGAGGTGCGAGCGCAGCGAGCCACGAAGGGCTCCGAGACGCGTCTCACCAGGCCCTTCGAGGCTCGTCGCTATCGCTCCTCACACCTCAAGGATCAAAGGGGCAATCGCTGACGCTCCTCACACCTCAGGGGGCAATGGGTATGTCGTTCTCTCGGATCAGGGAGCAGGGGCAGGTCGTGCTTTCGGTCGGGGAGCGGGTCAGCCGAACTCCCAGACCGACGGGGGGTCGGCGGCCAGGAACGACAGGACGAGCGGGTTGAACAGCTCGGGCGATTCGACGGGCAGGATGTGGGTGCCCGGGATCACGGCCAGCCGGGCCGCCGGCAGCGTCCGCGACAGCTCGAGCGCGTGCTCGAGGCGGACGAGCCCGCGATCGCCGACCACCACCAGCGTCGGTACCTCGACGCCGGTGAATTCGCTGACCTCGCACTCCGGTTCGGCGGCGAGCATCCGGACCGCCTTGTCGAAGACCGTCTCGAAATGCTCGGGCCCGTCCGGTGACGTGGTGTCGTAGTAGATGCGCAGGTAGTCCATCGTCACCGGGTCGCGGCGAGACACCCGGGAGATGAACTCGTCGGCCATCCGGCCGGCACGGTTCAGGTATCCGCCGACGAACACCAGCCGATGGACGAGGTCCGGGCGGTCCCGGGCGACGAGCAGGGCGACGGTGCCGCCGTCGGCCCATCCCACCAGATTGGCAGGCCGGCGCACGACGGTCTCGAGATAGACGATCGTGCGTGCCACGATCCGGTCGAGGTGGAACTCGCCGGGGAGGTCGGGACTGTGACCGTGACCGGGCCGTTCGGGTACGAACACCTGCTGACCGGCGTCGAGGAAGGCGGGGATCTGCGTTCCCCACGTCGACGCCGACGCGAACAGCCCGTGGAGCAGGACCATCGGCGGGCCGTATGACTCGCCGGCGGTGAAGTGCCAGATCGTCGCGTCGGCGATGTCCACGTAGACGCCGCCGTCGACGCGTTCGCCGGCGTGAACCTGTCGCATCGCGCTCCCTCGAATCTCGCCGGACGTGTCGACCTGCAGGACATGGTCGCAGAGTCGGGTGCCGGTTCGGGGCATCGTTGGCGAATCGAGATGGCACGGATGACTCGCACCGGGCGGCCCACCGGTCCGATCGCGTGAAAATATGTGCCGAGCCGTGTCGTGGGATAGGTTTCCTTCGGGGCGTTTGAGGGTCGGGACGGGGGTCACTCGAAGGGTGACGAATGCACGTGTCCTGGAAAACCCGCGGCGAGTCGCGTTGTCGACGTAGCCGTGGGCCGGCGTTGTTGCTGGTGGGCCTGCTGTTGGCCGGCATCGCCTCGATCGGGGCGCCGTCGACACCGGCCGCGCAGGCGGCGCCGGGGGATCCGCCTGCGCCGCTGAACCTTCGCGATCTCGGTTCGTCGCCGACCATCGCGTTCCCGGGACAGCAGGGCGAGGTGAGTCTGTCCCTCGCGGTACCGCCGGATCTCGCCCCCACCGAATTGCGCGGCGTCACGCAGTATCCCGCTTTCGTCACCGGCGGCAACATCGACGTCCTGCAGGAAGGCCGGCTGATCTCGCGGACGCCGATCAATCCGGCTGTGAATTCGCCGATCTCGCTGTCGCTACGCGGCGTGCGGGTCGAACGCAACGCCGCCGACATCGTCCTGCGGACCTATCTGCGCACGGCCGGATCGTGTCTGTTCGACCCCGATTCGGGGTTGCGCATCCAGAATGCGACCGTCACATACGGTGGCCGGGAAGCCGCGCCGAACAGCGTCGCCGAGTTCCTGCCGCCGGTCCTGCGCAAGCTGACCATCTTCGTCCCCGACGACGTGCGGCCCGCCGAGGGCGCTGCGGCCGTGTCGCTCGCGACCGCCGTGATCGCGAATTACGGTGCGGCGACAGTGGAGATCGAGACGGACTCGCTGCCGCGCGGCGATGCCGCACCCGACGAGGAGATCGAACCGCTCGAACGGCAGATCGTCATCAACTCGGCTCTGCCCGACGGACTCAGCCTGGGGCCGGGTGCAGGCTGGCCGGTGTTGCGGATAGGCGGCAGCGAGGACGACCTGGAGACCCAGGTCGAGTTCCTCACCTCTGATCTCTCGTCGATCGCCGTCAGCTCCGCGGCCGTGGCCGGACCGCCTTTTGCCGCACCGCAACTCGCGCCGGAGGTCACCACGCTCGCCGAACTGGGCGTGGGGGATCAGCGCGTCTCGGCGACCGGCTGGCCGACCATCTCGTTCGGGGTCGACCAGACGCGCCTGGGACGGCCGTCTCAGAACGTGCGAATGCAGCTGAAGGGCACCTACACCCCGATGGGCGGCCAGATCGCGGTGTCCGTCGGGGACCGGGTCATCGCCTCCTGGCCCGCCGACTCCTCCGGCAGCTACAACTCCTGGGTCGACATCCCCGCCGATCTGCTGACGCGTTTCACCGAGGTCACCGTCACCTACAACCACGGCGACGTCGGCGAGCAGTGTGGCGCGGGAGTGCGCAGTTCGCTGAGCCTGGACTCCTCCGGTGAGGTGCGATCCGAGGTCGCCGACCCACCGACACCATCCGGGTTCGCATCGTTGCCGCAGGCGTTGATGCCGCGGAACTCGTTGGCCTGGACCCGCGGTGACGTCGCCGACGTCGCCCGCGCGGTGGCGCTGATGTCGGGCCTGCAGCGACTGTCGGCGGTGCGTCTCGGAGTCGACGTCGTACCGCTCGACGACGCCATGTCGGCCTCGGCCCCCGCGGTCGTCATCGCCGCGGACGGCCAGGGATTGCCCGAGCTGTCGCTGCCGGTGACCGCCGACGGCGGCACGGTCTCGGTGCTCAATCCCGACGGCCGCCGCGCCGAGGTGCTGCTGTCGCCGACCGTGCGTTTCGGTTCGCTGCAGGTTGCCCGTGGTGCCGGCCGGTCGGTGCTGGTCGCGACATCGACGAACGCCGCCGCCGATCTCGACGCCCTGCTCGACTGGCTGGCCGCCGATCCCGATCGCTGGCCGTCGCTGAACGGCGACGCCTTGTTGCAGGTGTCCGGCCAGGAGCCGGTGCCCGTGGTCGATGACGATGTGCAGCAGCCGGAATCGTCGACCGGCGACACCTCCTGGGTGGCGTTCGCGGTCGTCGGGGTCGGCATCGTCGTGGTGGCGGCCGTCGCCGCGACCCTCATCCTGCGCCGTCGACGCCAACGGACCGCCGAGAGCTGACCGGCGTGCCCGAGGCTCCCGCGACGACCACGGCGCAGAACCCGGAACCGTCGACCCCGGATTCGGGGTCGGCCGGCACGACGAGTGCGGTCGCCACGCTCGTCGGCGTCGTCACGCGCCGCAAGCCCGAGACGCCGCACCCCGCATTCGTCGATCACCCGGAGTGGCTGGTGGCGGCCCGGTGGCTGTTCCTGATCGGGTGCACGGCCCTGGGGTTCTGGAACACCATCGTCGCGATCGTCGACGAGTTGATGGCGCAGACGCTCATCCTCTACGTCCCGGTGCTGGTCGTCCTCGCGCTGATCGCCGTGATCGGGGTGTCGTGGCGCACCGTCGACGAACTGCCGATCTACGACCGGCAGACCGACGTCATCGTCGGCATCGTGGTGCTGATCCTCGCGCTGGCGATGAAGTATCTGGTCAACCCGCGCTATGCGCGCGCGTACCTCACCACCCACATGGATCTGCTCGCCCTGTGGTTGTTCGTCTTCGGCGCCGCGGTTCTGCTCTTCGGGCTGCGTCCGGTCTCCCGCTACCGGTGGGTGTGGCTGCTGTTGGTGCTCATCTTCCCGCCGCCGGTCCGCGCCGTCGTGCTGATCATGGGTGGGACGTCGCTCGCCGCCGGTTTCGTGGTGGTGCTGATGGCCGTCGCCGCGACCGCGATCGCGGTGGGTCGGACGTGGCGGCGGAAGCTGCTCGCGGCGCTGCTGGCCGGTGCGGTTGGCCTGGTCGCGCTGTTCGTGTTCGACGCGCTCGGCGCGCCCCGGAACATCGTCGTGCCCTACCCGGGCCTGATCGCGGCCCTCGCGACGTCGGCCTACATGCTGGTCGACTATCGGCGGCGCGGCGGCCGGCAGTGGTCGCCGCCCGAGGCCGGCCGGATCAGTCCGCCGAAAGTCCCGTTCGTGGGCCGGCCGGGTCTGGTGGTGCTGCTCGTGGCGGTCCTGCTGGCGCTGTGCCCCACCCCGCCGGTGGGTAGCAACTACCAGAGCAATCGCTATCCGCAGCTCGGTATCGGTGAGCCGCTCGTGGTCCCGGTCGGCTGGCGGCAGGAGTCCCTGGGTGTCTACGGGTGGGTGTCACGCCTCTACGGGCCGGGGTCCGTGCTGATCCGCCAGGTCCTGGTGCAGACCCGCGGCAACCGGGCCTACGACAAGTTCGCGCGTCCCCGGCGGGTGGTCGTCGACAGCGTCGACAGCAGGCGGCCACTCGTCCTCGACGTCTACCCGGACATCTTCCGATACGACCTGTCCAACGAACGCACGAGCCTTCCGATCGAGGTGGACCTGTCGAACGGGGTCCGGGGTCGGGTGTGGAGTGTCGTCGACGACGAGCGCTACCTGACCTACACGGTGCTGTCCTGGCGATGGAACAACGGCAACCGCACCCAGCAGGTCATGCTGTGGGCGGTCGACAACCACGAGCCCGAGGCCTACTTCCCGGAGCCGCGCATCACGATCCTGGCGAACATGAACTCACTGATGACGATCCTGCTGCGGGGCAACTCGGTCCTGCTGGACACCGACCCGCAACTCAAGGACGAGGCCCTGCTCATCGGCCTGGCCGGGGAGCTCATCCGGGCCCAACTCGGGGCCGCTCGGGGGGCCGGTGCATGAGCATCGACGAGGCCGGCCCCGGGCACGCCGCAGCCGCCGACAAGCCGGGGGTCGCGCGCAGCACGAGACCGACGCGTCCGGTGGCCGAACTGCTCGCCGACCCGGACTACCGGGCGCAGGCCCTCGAAGACGCCGTGAACCGCCTTCGCAACGCCGACGAGGACATGTCGGCCTCGGTGGCCTTCAGCCGGATTCAGAAGATCATCGGGTCCGCGCTGCTCGGCATCATCGCCGTCGCGATGGTGATCGAACCGGTCGGGACCTGCGCCACCCTGGTCTCGATCGCCACGATCGGATACGTGGTGACCCTCGCCGACCGCCTGGTGATCTTCCGGCGGGGGCTGGTCAACGGTGCCATCCGCGTCTCCGACGAGGACGCCCGGTCCATCCCCGACGACGAGTTGCCCGCCTACACCGTGTTCGTCCCGGCCTACGGCGAGCCGGAGGTGGTGGGTCAACTGGTGGCCGCGATGGAGACGATCGAGTACCCACGGGACAAGCTCCAGGTCCTGCTGCTGCTGGAAGAGGACGACGAGCCGACGATCGAGGCGGCGCGCGGGGTGGAGGAGAACGGGATCGTCACGGTCGTCCTGACACCCCCGGCACAGCCGCGGACCAAACCGAAGGCCTGCAACTACGGCATGCACTTCGCCACCGGCGACATCGTCACCATCTTCGACGCCGAGGACAAACCCGACCCGTTGCAGTTGCGTCGGGCGGTGTACGTGCTGAACAACTCCGGCGACGACTCGGTGGTCTGCGTGCAGGGCAAGCTCAGCTTCCACAACGTGCGCGACAACATGCTGACCGAGTGGTTCACGGCCGACTACGGCATCTGGTTCGGCTTCCTGCTGCCGGGCATGATGGTCAGCCGCGCGCCGATCCCGTTGGGCGGCACGTCGAATCACTTCCGCCGCGATGTTCTCGACACGATCGGCGCCTGGGACCCCTACAACGTGACCGAGGACGCCGACCTCGGGGTCCGCATCGCCGACCACGGATACCGCACCCTGGTGCTCGACTCGGTCACGATGGAAGAGGCCAATGTCGATGCCATCAACTGGGTCCGCCAGCGCTCCCGTTGGTACAAGGGCTACATGCAGACGTGGCTCGTCCACATGCGGCACCCGGTCAAGCTCTGGCACATCCTCGGGCCCGTCGCGTTCGGGCGCTTCACGCTGCTGATCGCCGGAACCCCGGTGATCGCCTGCCTGAACATGGTGTTCTGGCTGATCCTGGCGCTGTGGATCGGCGGACAGCCACCGGTCGTCGCCGAGCTGTTCCCCGGACCCATCTACTACCTGTCGCTGATCTCGCTGCTGCTGGGCAACGGGGCGGCGCTGTACATGAACCTCGTCGCGATCCGCGAGGACGATCGCAGCGAACTGCTCGGTTCGGCCCTTCTCATCCCGCTGTACTGGCTGATGATGAGTGTCGCCGCCATCAAGGGCATGTGGCAGATCCTGGTCAATCCGTCGTACTGGGAGAAGACCTTTCACGGTCTGTCGACGAGCAGTTCGCCGGACACCGATCCCGACGGGCAGGAGCCGACGTGACCCGCCGTGTCCCGGCCTCGGTGCTCATCTTCCTCGCGACGTGGATCCCGTACCTCGTCATCGGGGTCTACCTCGTCAGCGAGGTGCACCTGTTCTTCGGCGACGCGCTCTCGAGGGTGCAGTCGGCACAGAGCGTACTGTTCAGTCGGACACCGCATCTCGCGGCGATCGGATTCATCTTCACCCCGCTGACCGCCATCGTCCAGCTGCCGCTGACCGCGCTCACCCCGTGGTTCCCGGAGATGACGACGCAGGCGCTCTCGGCGGTGATCATGTCGTCGGCGTTCATGGCCGGATCGGTGGTGCAGGCGTCGGGGATCGCGCGCGACCAGGGCCTGCGTCCGCTCGTGGCGGGCACTTTCACGATCTTCTATGCGATCAATCCGATGATCGTCCTCTATGCCGCGAACGGGATGAGCGAGGCGCCGTACCTCTTCTTCTTGGCCTGGGCCACCCGTCGTCTGATCCGGTGGGTCTCCTCAGACGACGTCCACGAGCTCGTGGTGGCCGGGATCGCGCTCGGCCTGTCCTATCTCACCCGCTACGACGGCGGTGCCGCCGCATTGGCCGCGGCCTTCGTGGTCGGCTGGGTGACCTACACACGTCGCGACCGCCGAAAACGGGTGTCGCGCACGCTCCTCGACGTCACCCTGGTGGTGGCGCCCAGCGCACTGGCCTTCCTCGCCTGGGCGGCGGCGGGCTGGCTCATCACGGGTGACGCGTTCGCGCAGTTCACCTCTGAGTACGGCAACGCCGCGATCATCGCGCAGTCCGGCGGTAGCGGGTCGTCGACGACCGGGGATGCGATCGGGTTCTCCCTCACCGAGATCTTCATCCTCGCGCCACTGCTTCCGATACTCATTCTCGGAGTCATCGGGGTCCGTGCCCGACGTCATCGGCTTGCGGCGATGTTGCCCGCACTGCTGATCGTGGCCGTGCTGGCGTTTCAGGTCTTCGGTTACTCACGCGGTTCGACGTTCGGCTTTCTTCGGTTCTACATGACCGTGGTCCTGCTCGCCGCGGTCATCGCCCTGTTGTCTGTGCCCCTACGGCAGCAGGTTCCGATGCGTCGCGAGGGCAGGCATTCGGACATTCTGCCGCCCCGCCCCTATGCCTCGCGTTGGAGTAACAAGATCGCCGCGACGATCGTGATCGTCGTGGTCGCCACCGCGATCCCGGTCACCGCCGCCGGGATGACGTCACCCAAGTACGCGCCCCAGGAGTTCGCGCTCGGATCGGTGGTCGATCCGCGCCCGGACTCGGTGGACCAGAAGTACCTCGGCGAGCAGCGCATCGTGCGGTCGTTCTCCACCGAGCGGGCGCTGGCGCAGTATCTCGACGGTCTGGACCTGCCCGACGGCGCGGTGTTGTGCGACACCGTGTACGGCTTCGCGGTGGTGGTCCAGTCCGAGCGGCCGCGCCAGTTCGTCATCCCGTCGGATCGCGACTTCGCGCAGCTGCTCAACGACCCGGTCGGCGGCGGTGTGCGCTACTTCCTCACCGTCCCACCGGAAGGTCGGGGACTCTCCGACGCGGTCAACCAGCGGTATCCGACCATCTACGAGAACGGCGCCCAGATCGGGGTTCTCGTCCTCGAGGCGCGCAACCAGGGCGCGGATCTGCCGGACTGGCGGCTGTATCAGCTGGTGTGAGCCCGAGCGGGCCGTCGCACGCGATCAGGAGGCGTTCTCGCGCACCACATTCCAGGCCGGGTCATGCAACCCGATGTCGTACGAGCACTGCGCGCCGCGCGGGTCCGGCACGAAGGACCACAGCAGCGCGCCGGCGACCCCGGCGTCGCGGTGGCGCGCGATGATGGTCTCGAACTGTTCGGCCCGGTTCGCGATCGAGACACATGAGCCGGCGTGTATCCCGATCTCGTTGACCACGAGCGGTTTTCCGAGCTCGCGAGCCTGCGCCAGTCGTGCGCGCAGATTGCTGCCCGCGGGCCCCGATTCGGGATCGACATCGGAGCGGTAGTCGTGAAAGTCGAGCACGTCCACGCCGGCCGAGCCCAGGACCTCGGCATAACCCGCGCCCGCGAGGCCGCACTGGTCGCCGCCCACCACTCCCGAGAAGATCGGACGGTCGGCGTCGTAGGCCCGGAGATGGGCGCCGGCGCGGTCGAAGAACGCGCGCAACACGGTCGTGGCATCGTCGGGACACGTTCGCGCCTCCCAGTCGCACGAGGCCGGACCGCATTCGCTCGCCTCGGGCTCCCCGACGAGTTCCCAGCCGGCGATCGACGGCTCGTCGTGCCAGCGGGTCACCGCGATCTCGACCCACTCCGCGTATGTCAGCCCGCCGACGATCTCCTCGGTCTGCCAACCGTCGACGTAGAAGTCGCGCTCTTTGAACCGCTCGTCCTCACAGTCGCCCGAGCCTCCGGTGAGGACCGGCAGGACCATCTGGTGATGCCGGGCCGCGGCCTGGAAGACCCGGTCGATCGGCCCGAAATCGATGAGCCCGCTGCGCTTGTCGACGGCGAAGACCGAGTACAGGTTGAATCGGGTCAGCGCGCGGGGCGGGAGTCTGTCGAAGTACCCGTCGGCGTCGACCTGGGCGCCGCAGCCGCGGTTGACCGACCAGTCGGTGCTGAGCTGATACGCATTGAAACCCGCGGGCCACCAGGGTTTTCCGTCGAGCACCAGGCCGGTGGGCGTGGTCGAGGCCCGATGCGACTGGGTGATCTGGGGAGGTCCCGGATCGGGGGTGCGCGCACACCCCGCGAGGCACAGCACGACGACGGCGATCGCGGTGACGAACAACCCGACCGCCCGCTTGTGCGTGCGCCGGCGGACCACAAGGTGCAGGCTACCCGTCACCTAGGGTGTCGGTATGTCGACGGGGTTGCGCAGGGCGGGTGCGGGAGTGACAGACGGAGGGCGGCGGCGGTGGTGCGCCGCGGCCGGCGCGCTGGCCGTCGCCGCGGTCCTGTCCGCGTGCGGGACAGACGCGGTCGACCCCGGAGCACCGGGTCCGAGCACGACCGGCTCGAGCACGACGAGCCCGTCGCCCACCCCGTATTCATCGGGCCCGTACTCGCCCACCGAGAGCGCGCCGACGATCGTCTACCGCCCGCCGTACATCGAGCGGACCGAGTGGACCGACACCGACGTCGGTCCGAGCCTCTCGGTGTTCCCCACGAATTCCGGGCGCTACACCACCGACCCCGGCGCGATGGCCGCCGCGTGGGCGGAGGTCGTCGCTCTCGACCCCACCGCCGACACCCCCGGAATGCAGGCCCAGTTCGATTGCCACTGGCGGTTCGCCCGCATCGTCGAACCCGAGAAGCCCAGCTGGAACCTCGAACCCGGCCGGCCGGTCGTCGCCGAGGAGGACATGGTCGGCGCAGGCTGCAACCCCGGCTTCGCCGAGGAATGAAAGGTACTGCGGTGCGAGCGAGGCGGCCCGGCAGTGGTTGTGTTCTGTCGGATCAGCGCGTGCGATGCACGCGGCGGTTGCCGATGATCCGGCACACGACGTAGATCGCGAACGAGATAATCGTGACGAAGACCGACACGGGCAGCTTGGGAGCGAGCGACATCAGCAGCCCGCCGACCGCCGCGACCTCGGCGAACACGACCGACAACACCAGCGTGCGCGTCGGATTCGACGTGACGCGGGCGGCGGCGGCGCCCGGGGTGATCATCAGCGACATCACCAGCAGCGCGCCGATGATCTGCACGCCCTGCGCGGCCGCCAGGCCCATGATGATCGCGAACACCACCGACAGGGTGCGGATGGGTACCCCCCGCGCCTGCGCGACCCGGGGATCGGTGGAGGCGAACAGCAGTGGCCGGTAGATGACGGCCAGCACGACGACGACGATGCCCGTGGTGATGGCGATCGCGACCAGGCCGTTGATGCCGACGCTCACGACCTGACCGGTCAGCAACGCGAAGCCGGTCCCGATCCGGCCGTACAAGGCCAGGAAGAGGACGCCGATGCCGAGGCCGAACGCCATCACGACGCCGATCACCGAGTCGCGCTCCCGCGCCTTGTTGCCGAGGAAGCCGAACACCGCCGCGGCGATGACCGCGCCGATGACGCCGCCGAGGTTCACGCTGAACCCGATCAGCAGGGCCGCCGCGGCACCGGTCACCGACAGTTCGCTGGCGCCGTGCACCGCGAAGGACATCTGCCGGGCGACGATGAGCGGGCCCAGCAGGCCGCCCAGGAGGCCGAGCAGCACCATCGCGAGCAGTGCCTGCTGCATGAAGTCGTAACCCAGCAGGTCGATGGTGGTGGAGAAATCCCAGAGGTCGCTCAACGAACGGTCGACGGAGAGGTGGGTGACGCTCACGCCGGACCGCCTCGCCTCGCGACACCCGGTTCGCTGTCGGCGGCGCAGTGGTGCGCGTCCTCGCCACCGATCACGACCAGACGGCCGTTGACGCGCAGCACCTCGACGTCGCTGCCGTACAGCTCGCTCAGCGTCTCCGTCGTCATCACCTCATGCGGCTCGCCGATGCGGAACCGGCCGTCGACGAGGTACAGGACCCGGTCGACAAAGGGCAGGATCGGGTTGATCTCGTGGGTCACGAACACGACGGCCGTCCCGGCGTCCCGGCGCCGGCGATCGATGAGGTCCACGACCACCTGCTGGTTGGTCGGATCGAGACTGGCGAGCGGCTCGTCGCAGAGCAGCAGCGCGGGATCGCTCACCACCGCCTGGGCGACGCGTAGCCGTTGCTGCTCGCCGCCGGACAGGACGCCCAGCGGGGCGTCGGCGTACGGCAGGGCGTCCACCGAACCGAGCGCGGTGTCGACGAGTGCGCGGCGTCGTGCCCGGCCCCGGAGTCCCACACCCCAGCGGCCGCCGTCGACACCGAACCCGACGAGGTCCCGGCCGCGGATGGCCATCGGGTCGGCGTCGTCCTCGGCGTGCTGCTGGGGGATGTAGCCCACCGCGTCGGTGGTGGTCACGGTGCCGCGGTCGAGCGCGTACTGGTGCAACAGAACCCGCAGGAACGACGTCTTGCCGGAGCCGTTGGGCCCGAGGACCGCGACGAACTCACCGGGTTCGATCGTCAGGTCGAGGTCGTCCCAGAGAACCCGGTCGCCGAACGCGAGCCGGGCGCCGGTGAATTCCACGACCGGCCTGCCCTTGCCTGCTCCGGACGAGTCGCCTGCCCCGGTCAATTGGAGCCGGAACCCAGCGCCGCGGTCAGGGCGTCGATCTGGGCGCCCTGCCACACGACGTAGTCGGTGACGCCGTCGGGCAGGGTCTCGGTGAACTCCACGACCGGGACGCCCGCGGAGCGCGCGACGTCGAGCATGGCCTGTGTCACCGGGTCCACGGCCTGGGTGTTGTAGATCAGCACCTTCGCCCGACGGTCGGCCAGGATGTCCTGCAGTGCCGCACGGTCGGCGGCCGCGGGTGACTGGCCCTCCTCGACGGCCTGGGTGAAACCGGCCGGTGCGATGTCGACGAGCCCGGCCTCGGTCAGCATGTAGCCCGCGAGCGGCTCGGTCTGGGCGACCTCGGTGTCGGCGTGCTGTTCCCGGATGGTGCTGAGCTTCGCGCGCAGACCGTCGATGCTGGTGGTGAAGGTCTCGGCGTTGGCGCGGTAGGACTCCGCGTTGCCCGGGTCCTTCTCGGCCAGCGCGTCGGCGACCTTGTCGGCCACCTGGGCGACGACGGGGAGGTCGTAGAAGACGTGCTCGTTCTGGTCGCCGTGCGCGTGGTCGTGAGCACCGTCGGAGTGATCGCCGGACGCGTGCTCGTCGCCGTCGTCGGTGTGCTCGCCACCGGCCTCGTCGGCATGCTCGTCGCTCCCGAGCAGGGCGTAGGCGTCGACCGCCGTCGCGTCCGAGTTGGCCGCCGCCTCCTCCATGTAGGAGTCGTAGTGGCCGCCGTTGAAGACGAGGATGTCGGCATCGGCGATCGTCGCGGTGTCCGCTGCCGAGGGCTCGAACTCGTGCGGATCACCGTCGGCGTTGGTGTACAGCGCGGTCACCTCGGCGTTGTCGCCGGCGACCGCGGCCGCCACCGAACCCCAGACGTTCGTGGACGCGACCACGGTCGGGGGGCCGTCGGTCCCGCCGGAGTCGCTGGAGCAGGCGGACAACACCAGGGCGGCGGCGGACAGCACACCGGCCGTGGCCAGCAGGGATTTCTTCATCGACAACCTTCACGCAAATGACAATCGTTACCGAAAGCAGTCTAGGTGATCGCGGCGACGGGCGTGCAGGGTGTCCGCAGGCCGGGGGACTCCTCGCCCGACACGGCGTTTCTCTATGGTGGAGACCATGACCTCGAGCCCGTCCCCGCGGCGTGTCGCGCTGATCTCCGTGCACACCTCGCCGCTGGCGCAACCGGGCACCGGCGACGCCGGCGGGATGAACGTCTACGTCTGGCAGACCGCGACGCGGCTGGCCCGTCGGGGAGTCGAGGTCGAGATCTTCACCCGCGCGACGTCGTCGGCCGACCCGGCGTCGGTCGCCGCAGCGCCGGGGGTGACGGTGCGCAACGTCGTCGCCGGCCCGTTCGAGGGCCTCGACAAGCGCGACCTGCCCGCCCAGCTGTGTGCGTTCACGGCCGGGGTCCTGCGTGCCGAGGCCGCGCAGGCGCCCGGTCACTACGACGTCATCCACTCGCACTACTGGCTCTCCGGCCAGGTGGGGTGGCTCGCCCGCGACCGGTGGGGTGTACCGCTGGTGCACACCGCGCACACCCTGGCCGCGGTCAAGAACGCATCGCTGGCCGAGGGCGACACCGCCGAGCCGCAGCTGCGGGTCATCGGGGAGCAGCAGGTGGTCGGGGAGGCCGATCGTCTGGTCGCCAACACCCAGACCGAGGCGACCGAATTGCTCTCGATGTACGGTGCCGCCGCCGACCGTATCGACGTGGTGACCCCGGGTGCCGATCTCGACTGTTACACGCCGGGTTCCGCCGCGGCCGCCCGCGCGGAGCTCGGCCTCGACCCCGACGAGATGATCGTGACGTTCGTCGGGCGCATCCAGCCGCTGAAGGCCCCGGACCTCCTGGTCGCCGCGGTCGCGCCGCTCATCGGGGAGTCCGCCGCGACCGGGCGGAGGCTGCGGGTGCTCATCGTGGGCGGGCCGTCGGGGTCGGGGCTGCAACGGCCCACCGCGCTGATGGATCAGGTCGCCGAACTCGGGATCGCCGATTCGGTCAGCTTCCTGCCGCCCCAGCCGGCGAACCGTCTGGTGCAGGTCTACCGGGCGTCGGATGTGGTTGCCGTGCCCAGTCATTCGGAGAGTTTCGGACTGGTCGCGATCGAGGCGCAGGCCTGCGGGACGCCCGTCATCGCCGCGAATGTGGGTGGCCTCGGGGTGGCGGTCGACGACGGCCGGACCGGGGTGCTGGTCAACGGGCATCGGGTCGGGGACTGGACGAATGCGCTGGAAAAGCTTCTCGCGCAACCCGATCGACTCGTCGAGCTCGGACAGCACGCCCGCGCCCACGCCGAGCAGTTCTCCTGGGAACACACGGTCGATCAGCTCCTCGAGAGTTACGGCCGGGCGATGCGGTCGTTCGCCGCGCACCAGCGTCCGGCGTCGCCCGAGGTGTCCGCTACGGCCGCGGCCTCGGCGCGCCTTCGACGCCGCTGGCGTCGTCGGCGCAACCGGGTCACCGTCTGACGCTGCGCCGAAATCGCCCGCTGCGCAAGGGGTTCCCGATACCACCGACGAGAGGATGCCGTGAGTCGCAACGAGGTCGTCGACCTGCTGGAGAAGACGCTGGGCGAGAACGAGATCGCCTTCGCACGCAAGAGCGGCGGCGGGGCCGACGTCGATCACGTGGTCGTCGAGCTGCCCGGCGAACGCAAACTCAAGACCACCGTGCTGCTGACGGCGAGCGAGCACGGCGTCCGGGTGGAGGCCTTCGTGTGCCGCCGGCCCGATGAGAACCACGCCGGCGTGTACAAGTACCTGTTGAAGCGCAACCGCCGGCTGTATGGCGTCGCCTACACCATCGACAACACCGGTGACATCTACCTCGTGGGCCGGATCTCCGCCGACGGGTTGAGTTCCGGCGAGGTCGACCGGATCCTGGGGCAGGTCCTCGAGGCCGCGGACGGGGATTTCAACACCCTGCTCGAACTCGGGTTCCTGACCTCGATCCAGCGGGAGTGGGCGTGGCGGGTGTCGCGCGGCGAATCGCTGCGCAACCTGCTCGCCTTCGAGCACCTCATCGACAAGGAGTCCCTGCCGGAGGCGGGGAAGCCGCTCGAAGGTCGCTACATACCGGGTGAGTCGGTCGTCGACGGTGCGCAGAGCGTCACCGAGGATCCGTCGACCGCCGAATCGGACGAATCGTAGACTCTCTCGAGAGAGGTCCACGTCACATCGTGTCAACGTGCGTTGATACGATGCGGTCGAGAAATTCCCCAATGGAGGTGTCATGAGCTTCACGAGTCCGTTCCCCGACGTCGAGATCCCGGACGTGAGTGTGTTCGAGTTCCTGTTCGGCGCGGTGGCCGAGGAGGACCTGTCCCGTATCGCGCTGGTGGACCCGAAGTCGGGGGCGACGACGACGTATGCGCAGTTGATCTCGCAGATCGACGCGGCGGCGGGTGCGTTGGCGTCGCGGGGGATCGGTGTGGGCGACGTGGTGGGCATCCTCTCGCCCAACATCCCGGCGTTCGCCACGGTGTTCCACGGCATCCTGCGCGCCGGTGGCACCGCCACGACGATCAACGCGCTGTTCACCGGTCCCGAGATCGCCAAGCAGTTGCGGGATTCCGGCGCCAAGATGCTGGTGACGGTCTCGCCGATGCTCGAGCAGGCCAAGGCCGCGGCCGCCGAGGTGGGGCTCGCGGATGCGGATCTGATCGTGCTCGACGGCGACGGGCAGGACGCCTCCGGACACCCGAACGCGGCGGACCTCCTGGGCGCCGGACTGGCCGCACCGGAGGTGTCGTTCGATCCGGCCACGCACGTCGCGGTCCTGCCGTATTCCTCGGGCACGACCGGGAATCCGAAGGGCGTCGCGCTCTCGCATCGCAATCTGGTCGCCAATGTTGCGCAGATCCGACCCTTGCAGGGCATGGGCGCCGACGACGTGGTGATCGCGGTGCTGCCGTTCTTCCACATCTACGGGATGACGGTGCTGCTGAACGCGGCGCTGTACAACCGGGCGTCGCTGGTCGTGATGCCGCGGTTCGACCTCGTCGAGTTCCTCGAGAACATCCAGAACCACAAGGTCACCATGGCCCACATCGCACCGCCGGTGGCCGTGGCACTCGCCAAGCACCCGATCATCGACAACTACGACCTGTCCTCGCTGCACACGATGATGTCGGGCGCGGCTCCGCTGGACGACGAGCTGGGCCAGGCCGTCGCCAAACGACTCGACCTGCACATGCTGCAGGGCTACGGCATGAGTGAGCTGTCGCCGGTGAGTCACATCATCCCGGCCGACACCCCCGGCCTGCTGGGTCAGCAGGACCCCCCGCTGTCCTCGACCGGGTGGGCGGTGCCGAACTCCGAGAACAAGATCGTCGACCCCGCATCGGGTGCCGAGATCGAGCTGCCGAGCGAGGGACTGTCCGAGCCGGGCGAGCTGTGGGTCAAGGGGCCGAACGTGATGCTGGGCTACCTCAACAACGATCAGGCGACCGCCGACACCATCGACGCCGACGGCTACCTGCACACCGGCGACATGGCGCAGGTCGACCCGACCGGATGCGTCTACATCGTCGACCGGCTCAAGGAGCTCATCAAGTACAAGGGCTACCAGGTGCCGCCCGCCGAGCTCGAGGCGCTGCTGCTCACCAACGACAAGATCGCCGACGCCGCGGTCATCGGCGTGATCGAGGCGGAGTCGGGCGAGGAGATCCCCAAGGCCTTCGTGGTGCGCCAGCCCGATGCGGAGATCACCGCCGACGAGGTCATCGAGTTCGTGGCGTCGAAGGTGGCCCCGCACAAGAAGGTCCGGGCGGTCGAGTTCATCGAGACGATCCCCAAGTCGGCCTCGGGCAAGATCCTGCGCAAGGATCTCCGGAAGTAGTTCCGGCTCTCACACCCCGTACGACCCCTGACACCCGTATGACGTTGTGCCCGGATACCGGGCACAACGTCATACGGGGTTTGCGCGTCAGGGGATCTCGTGCGGCGGGATGTCGTCGTAGTTCGCTGCTTCCGCTCCCGTGCGCTTGTGCCACCAGTAGGTGAACGCCCACAGCACGACGCCGAGCAGGAGTAGCCAGGCCGCGATCACGTACTGCTGGTTGTCGGCGCGGGCGAACGGGAGGGTGAGCGCCCCGGAGGTCACGGCGCCGAGCACCGCAACCGGCGTATAGGTACGGAAGTGGTTGTGTCCCACGTGATCCTTGCGCAGCACCAGGACGGAGACGTTGACGACGGTGAACACCGCGAGCAGCAGCAGTGCGGTGGTGCCGCCGAGCAGTCCGACGATGGAACCCTTCGGGTCGGCGCTGACGTAGACCAGTAGGCACAGCGCGATGACGGTGGTGAACACGATCGCGGCGAACGGGGTACGGCGTCCGGGATGGACGTAGGCCAGGAACTTGGGCAGGACCCCCTGCTTGGCCATGCCGTACAGCAGCCGGCTGGCCATCATCATGTTGATCAGGGCCGTGTTGGCCACCGCGAACATCGAGATCCACGGCAACAGCTCGGTCATCGGGAAGTCCGGGGCGGCGGTCTGCACGACGTCGACGAGCGGCGTCTCGCTCTCGGCGAGCACCCCCACGGGCACGATCGCGACCGCGAGGATCGCGATGAGCACGTACACCACCGCGGTGATCCCCAGACCACTGAGCATGACCTTGGGGAAGATCCTGGTCGGTTCCTTGCACTCCTCGGCCATGTTGACCGAATCCTCGAATCCGACCAGTGCGAAGAACGCCAGCGCCGTCGCCGCCGACACCGCGATGAGGATGTTCCTCTCCTCCGGCGATTCGAAAACCACCACCGCATCCCAGTGATCGGCGTTGCCACCGAACACGAAGAACAGGGCGATGAAGATGACCAGCAGGAGACCCGTCAGCTCGACAAGGGTCAGGACCACGTTGGTGCCCACACCTTCGGCGACGCCGCGGAAGTTGATGAACATGACCAGCAGCAGGAAGCCGATCGCGATGAACAGCAGAGCGGGGTGCGTCGCATCCGGGGACTCGCCGCCGTTGATGCCGGTCAGCATGTTCACCGCGAACGCGCGGGACGCGGTGGTCGCCGAGGTGATACCCGAACACATCACGGTGAACAGCACGATGAAGGTGATGAAGTGGACGCCGAAAGCCTTGTGCACGTACAGGGCAGCGCCGGCGGCCTGGGGATATTTGGTCACCAGCTCCAGGTAGGAGAACGCCGTCAGCGTCGCCACCGCGAACGCGATGAGGAACGGCAGCCACGCCGCGCCCCCGACCTCGCCGGCGACCTGGCCGGTGAGTGCGTAGACGCCGGTGCCCAGGATGTCGCCGATGATAAACAGCAACAACAGCTTCCAGCCCAACACGCGTTTGAGCTCGGGCTGCTTCTCCGCATTCTGGCCGGTCGCGCCGGCGTCTGTACTGGCTGTCATGCGCTAACGCTAGACCCGCCCATGGCCGTTCGCGCGGCGAATCGACCGGTTCATTACCATTTCGTCGTCACCAGGTGCGCGCCGGGGTCCGGCCGGGGGTTCAGGCGCCGGTGAGGAGAGGGTGCGCACCGACTGTGGAAAACTATCGGCCATGAGCAACGGCACCCTGATCCTGATGCGGCACGGCGAGAGCGAATGGAATGCGTCCAACCAGTTCACCGGTTGGGTCGATGTGGCGCTCACCGACAAGGGCAGGGCCGAGGCCGAACGCGGGGGCGAGCTCCTCGTCGAGCACGACCTGCTGCCTGACGTCGTCTACACGTCGCTGCTGCGCCGCGCGATCACGACCGCGCACATCGCCCTCGACCGGGCCGACCGGCTCTGGATCCCGGTGATCCGCGACTGGCGACTCAACGAACGTCACTACGGCGCGCTGCAGGGCCTGAACAAGGCCGAGACCAAGGAGAAGTTCGGCGACGAGCAGTTCATGCTGTGGCGCCGCAGTTACGACACCCCGCCGCCGGCGATCGAACCCGATGCCGAATACAGCCAGGTGGGCGACGCGCGGTACGCCGATCTCCCCGAGGTGCCGCTGACCGAGTGCCTCAAGGACGTCGTCGAGCGGTTCATCCCGTACTACCTCGAGACGATCGTCGCCGACGTCCGGGCGGGGAAGAACGTGCTGCTCGCGGCACACGGCAACTCGCTGCGCGCGCTCGTCAAGCACCTCGACGGCATCTCCGACGACGACATCGCCGGACTGAACATCCCCACCGGCAACCCGCTTCGTTACGACCTCGACGACGACCTGAAGCCGCTCAACCCGGGTGGTACCTACCTCGACCCCGAGGCGGCCGCCGCGGGTGCCGCCGCGGTGGCGGCCCAAGGGCAGAAGTAGTCGTCGGGGTCCGTTCGGACATCCAGACGTGACACGTTTCGCCATGGCGTCGACGGTGTGGCGCGCGCTACATTAGACGGCATGGCGGACATGGGCACCCTGCGAATCGAGCACTCACCTGCCCAGGAGCGGTACGAGGCGATCCTCGTCGCCGATTCCCAGGGCGACGACGAGATCGTCGGTTATCTCGACTACGTCTCCGAGCCCTACCAGGTGGTCATCACGCACACCGTGATCCGCGAGCAGTTCAGTGGTCACGGGTACGCGGGCCAATTGGTCCGGGCGGTCCTCGAGGACATCCGGCGCGGCGGCAAGCAGGTCGTGCCGGTCTGCTCGTACGTGCAGCGCTTCATCGAACGTCACCCCGAGTTCGCGGACATGGCGGTTCCGGTTCCGCAATGACCGGTCCGGACACGGCCGCCCCGGTACCGGGGAAGCGCGCCGCCGCGTCGGCAGGGACTCCGGCCAACTCCGCGTGAACAACTGTCGAACACCTTCGTCAGATGTGCGTTCGGTGTTGGTCGAGCCGTAAGCTGCCCCTGTGACCGCCGCAATCTTCGCCGCGACGATCGCGTTCGTACTCGCGCTCTGCCTCGGTGTCGTGATCGGTCGACGCACCCGGGACCGGGACCGGTCCCGAGGGTTCGCGTTCCTCGATCGCATCCCGCGTCGTTCCGCATCCACCGCCGCCGAATTCGTTCCCGAGGCGACCCTCGGTCCCCGTGAGGTGCCGGCCTCGGCCGAGGTCCGTGACTCCGACGTGCAGGCGACCACCGACGACGGCCGCATGACCAAGGCCGGTCTGTTGAGCATGGTCGTGCGTAACACCGAGACCGCCATCGCCGTGGTCGACGAGTTCCGCGACGTCGTGCTGTACAACCAGCGGGCCGTCGAACTCGGGCTCGTACGCGAGATGCTGCTGGCCGACCCGGTGTGGGAGGCCGTGAAGGAAGTGCTCGACACCGGCGTCGAACGGCGCTTCGAGTTCAGCCCGCCGATGTCGAGTCTCGGTTTCGTCTCTACCGGCCGGACGCCCCGGCCCAGTGTCGAGCACGTGCGCTGTCACGCGCGGATCGTCGCGCAGGGCGAGGAACGCTATGTCGTCGCGTACGGACTCGACGACACCGAACACAAACGCGTGGAGGCCACCCGGCGCGACTTCGTCGCCAACGTCTCGCACGAACTCAAGACCCCCGTCGGCGCGATCGGGCTGCTCGCCGAGGCGTTGCTCGAGTCGGCCGACGACACCGATTCGGTGCAGCACTTCGGTCGCCGCGTCGTCGGCGAGACCAAGCGCATGGGCAACATGGTGAGCGAGCTGCTGGCGTTGTCCCGACTCCAGGACGGCGTCACACCGGAGTTCACCTGCATCGACGTCGACTCGCTCATCGACGACGCGCTGGCCGCGGCGACGCTCGCCGCCGAGGCGGCGGCCATCGAACTGCGCGCCGACGGTCCGATCGGCGTCATCATCCGCGGCGACCGTCCGCTGCTGCTCACCGCACTGAACAACCTCATCTCGAACGCCATCTCGTACTCGGCGTCGGACACCGTGGTCTCGATCAGCCGCCGCGTGATCAAGATCGACGGGCGGCCGATGGTCGCCATCGCGGTGACCGACCGGGGGATCGGGATCGAGCCGGAGGATCAGCAGCGGGTCTTCGAGCGGTTCTTCCGGGTCGACAAGGCCCGGTCCCGGATGACCGGCGGCACCGGACTCGGACTGGCCATCGTCAAGCACGTGGCCGCCAACCACGGCGGGACCATCAACCTGTGGAGCAAACCCGGCACCGGCTCGACCTTCACGCTGTGCATTCCGGAGGATCTGTCCGACGCCGGCTGGCCGCCGGCAGCGCAGCAGGCGCTGTCGGATCCCGATGCGCCGCCCCGCGCACTTCCCTCCGCGGAGGGTGACGACCCATCTGCCCGACCCACCGAAGGAAACAAGAGTTGACCCACGTTCTGATCGTCGAGGACGAGGAATCGCTGGCGGATCCGCTGGCCTTCCTGCTGCGCAAAGAGGGCTTCGAGGCCAGCGTCATCACCGATGGCGCGCAGGCGTTGCCGACCTTCGATCGGGTCAGTCCCGACATCGTGCTCCTCGATCTCATGCTGCCCGGGATGTCCGGAACCGAGATCTGCAAGGCCTTGCGCACCCGGTCGAATGTCCCGGTGATCATGGTGACCGCGCGCGACAGTGAGATCGACAAGGTCGTCGGCCTCGAACTCGGCGCGGATGACTATGTGACCAAGCCGTATTCGGCGCGCGAGCTGATCGCCCGCATCCGCGCGGTGCTGCGACGCGGCGGGGAGGTACCCGACGACGGTCTGGAGATCGGGATCCTGGAGGCCGGGCCGGTCCGGATGGACGTCGAGCGACACACCGTGTCGGTCAACGGAACGTCGATCACCCTGCCGCTCAAGGAGTTCGACCTCCTCGAGTATCTGCTGCGCAACTCCGGCCGCGTCCTGACCCGGGGTCAGCTCATCGACCGGGTGTGGGGCGTCGACTACGTCGGCGACACCAAGACACTCGACGTACACGTCAAGCGCCTGCGCTCGAAGATCGAGCCCGACCCGGCGAATCCGAAGCACCTCATCACCGTCCGCGGCCTCGGGTACAAGCTCGAGGCGTGAGCCGGCCGGGCCGCGGCGTCCCGGGGACTACTCCGGGGGCTGCAGCTCGTATTTGACGTCGGTCTCGCGGCGCTCGGTCGCGGCCTGCGTCGCCGGGTGGATCGCGATGAGCCCCAGCCCGTTCCGGCGCCGGCAGGCCGCTGCCAGCGCCGCATAGGCGGCCTCGCCGAGCAGCGCGGTGAGCTCGGGTGCGTACGACTCCCACACCTGCTTGGCCCCGATGTGGACGTCGGGGGAACCCGAGCAGTACCACTTCAGATCGTGGCCGCCCTCGCCCCAGCCACGCCGGTCGAATTCGGTGATCGTCGTCTGGAGCACCTGGGTGCCGTCGGGGCGTTCGATCCAGTCCTGCTCACGACGGATGGGCAGCTGCCAGCACACGTCGGGTTTGACCGTGAGCGGTTCGAGTCCCTTGCGCAGCGCCATCGAGTGCAGCGCGCATCCGACGCCGCCGGAGAACCCGGGTCGGTTCAGAAAGATGCACGCGCCCTTGTGGAGTCGCGTCTTCAAGGCGGGCTCGTCGTCGAGGTCGCTCTCCTCGAGGTACCCCTTCGGGCCGACCGGATCCTTGCCGGAGCCCTTCTTGTAGAACTGCCAGTCCTCGGGCGTCAGCATCGCGACGCCGCGGGCGAGGGTCTTGCGATCGTCCTTGTCGGACAGATACGCGCCGTGACTGCAGCACCCGTCGGTCTCCCGGCCCGGGAGGATGCCCTGACATGCGGGTGTGCCGAACACACACGTCCAGTGCGAGAGCAGCCAGGTGAGATCGGCCCGGATGACGTGCTCGGGGTCGGCGGGATCGGCGAATTCGTACCATTCGCGCGGAAAGTCGAGTTCGACCTCCGGCGCGGGATCGATGCGAGGCGCGGACGGCGAAATGGCGGTCACCTTTACACGGTAGCCGGGATCGGGCGGTGCAGGCGGTTGCACTACCGTTGACCCGTGCGCTTAGGAGTCCTCGACGTGGGCAGCAACACAGTCCACCTCCTGGTGGTCGACGCCCATCGTGGCGGTCACCCCACCCCGATGAGTTCGACCAAGGCGGTCCTGCGCCTGGCCGAACAGATTGACGCCGACGGCCGGATGAGTGACCGCGCCGTCGCCAAGCTCATCGAGTCGATCGACGAATTCACCCATATCGCCCGGACGTCCGGTTGTGAGCAGATGATGGCGTTCGCGACGTCGGCCGTGCGCGATGCGACGAACTCCGACGACCTGCTCGACGAGATCGAGCAGCGGACCGGGGTGCGCGTGCTCGTCCTGTCTGGACGCGACGAGGCCAGGTTGACGTCGCTGGCGGTGCGCCGCTGGCGTGGCTGGAGCGCCGGCCGCATCCTCGCTCTCGACATCGGCGGCGGCTCCCTGGAGATGTCCAACGGCGTCGACGAGGAACCCGACGTCGCGCTGTCACTGCCGCTGGGGGCCGGACGTCTCACCCGCGAGTGGCTGCCCGACGATCCGCCGGACCGGCGGCGGGTCGGCGTGCTGCGCGACTGGCTCGACGCCGAGCTCCGCGCACCCGCGTCCCAGCTGCTCGCACCCGGTGCGCCGGATCTGTGCGTCGGCACGTCGAAGACCTTCCGGAGCCTGGCCCGACTGACCGGCGCGGCGCCGTCGAGCGCCGGACCGCGGGTGCGCCGCGAACTGACGACGAGCGGGCTTCGTCAGCTCATCTCCTTCATCTCCCGCATGACCAAGGCCGATCGCGCCGAACTCGAGGGCGTCAGCTCGGACCGGGCCGGCCAGCTGGTCGCCGGAGCGCTGGTCGCCGAGGCGGCGATGCGCGCGTTGCAAGTCGATACACTGGAAATCTGTCCGTGGGCACTCCGGGAAGGTGTGATCCTGCGCCGACTCGACGCGGAGCAGGCCGACGCGCTGGAGCCGACACCGGTGCAGGGCGTTCGCGAGGGCGTCGGCTGACACCCTGGTAGACCCGGACCCAAACGTTCGAGAACGAGGACGGAGAGCCACTACATGCCGAAGGATTCGGAGCCCGAATCCCGACCCATCTCGGTGTCGGAACTTCTCGCCCGCTCGCAGGGGTCCCAGGGGGACTCGCCGGCACGTACCCGTGACGGCCGCGGCCGCCGACGCGCCGGCCGGGACGGATCGTTCTCGGTGTCCGAGCTGACCGGCGAGATCCCGAAGGTCGCCGACGCGGGAGAGGGTTCCGCGGCGCCCGCGGCCCGGCCCGAGCCGGCAACCCGGCCCGAACCCGCAACCCGGCCCGAGCCGGCTGCCCCGCCAGCGAGCACCGCGCCTGCAAAGACGGCGGCCCCGGAGAAGGCAGCTCCGGAGAAGACTGCTGCGGAGAACGGTGCCCCGGAGCGGGACACGACCCCGCGGAACCGTCCGGCCGCGGCCGCCGCGCCGTTCCCGCGTTCGACGAACCCGGTCCCACGCCGCCCGGCCGACGATCAGCCCGTCGTCGACCGGCCGCGCGCCGACCAGCAACACCAGGCACGGCCGGGTAACCGCACCGCCAGCGGGATGCCCGGTTACGGCCAGGGAGCCGTCCCGCCGATGTCGACGCGCGACTTCAGCTCCGAGGCGGTGGCACGTCGGCTCGGGCAGACGCCGCCGCGAGATTCCGCTCCCGTCGACCAGGAGTCGGCGAACGCCGTCACCGGCATCATCCCGGTGGTGGGTGAGAACGGGTCGGATCTGTCGGTCGTCGACTCCGACGACGTGGTCACCTACGACCTGACCGAGGTCGATGCGGGCACCGACGGCCCCCGCGAGCGCGGCGACGGCGGGTTCTCCGAGGTCATGGACTTCGACGCCTATCGCAACTTCGCCGACGTGGAGAGCGGGAACGACGGGCCCGGGGGCAAGGGCCGGTCCGGGGGCCCGGCCCGCAAGACCGGGACGTCGAAGAAGACAGGGCAATCGGGTGTCGTCGGGTTCGCGCGAAAGCTCTTCGGCGGCAAGAACCGGGACCGGAACGACCCCGATCGCCACATCGACGACCACCCGGACGCACACACCGACGGCAACGAGTCGACACACGACTGGGCAGCCACCGCCACCGCGACCGCGGGCGGGACGACGGCGGCGATCGCCGCGGCGCACCCCGAGACCCATGAGGCCGACGGTCGGTGGACCGGCTCGGACGAGACCGAGGGTCTCCAGACCGCCGACCGCCCCACCGACGACCACCCGACCGAGGCCATCGAACCGATCGAGTCCGCTTCCGAGGGCGACGAGGACCGGGTCGACCTGGTGAAGGAGCGCGAGCCGGAGGATCCCGCCGAGCCCGAGGGCCCGGCGGACTTCGATGCCCTGCACGACACCACGGACATCGACGAGACCTCCGATGACGACGCCGATCCCGACTCGGCAGCCGCCACGGCGGAGCACGCCGGACAGGACGTCGTGCATTCGGCCGCGGACGCGGAGTCCGCCGAGCGGACCGGCACCGTCGACACACCGGCACCGGACGGTCGGGCGACCGACGACGCCGAGGAGTCGCCGGTGAAGGCCTGGCTGGTGTTGTTCGGACAGGCGATCGTCGGCCTCGCGGTCGGTGTCGGCCTGTTCTGGGGTTTCACCGAACTGTGGCGTTGGAATCCGTACTTCGCGCTGGTGCTCGCGGTCCTGGTGATCTTCGGCATCGTGACGCTGTCGCATGTGGTCCGGCGCACCAAGGACCTGCCGACGACGCTGCTCGCGCTCGGCGTGGGTCTGCTGGTCACCATCGGGCCGCTGGTGTTGTTGGCCGCGTGAGCCGGTGTGAACCGATGAACCCGTCCGGAGCGGAGCGAAGCGGGCGGGCCGGATGAGACCCGACCTCCCGCGTCCGTCCGCCGAGATCCCGATCGGCCTGTCGACGGCGTCGGTCTATCCCCAGAACACCGAGGCGGCCTTCGCCTACGCCGCCGAACTGGGCTTCGACGGCGTCGAGTTGATGGTGTGGGGTGACGCTCTGAGCCAGGACATCCGGCGGGTCGAGTACCTGTCGGACCACTACCAGGTTCCGGTGCTGTCGATCCACGCCCCGTGTCTGCTCATCACCCAGCGGGTGTGGGGACGCGACCCGGTCGTGAAGCTGGCCCGTGCGGTGGAGGCGGCCGAGGATCTCGGTGCGTCGACCGTCGTCGTGCATCCACCGTTCCGGTGGCAACGCGGCTACGTCGCGGCCTTCGACGATCTCGTCGACGAACTCGAGGCGGACAGCGGGGTCGCCGTCGCCGTGGAGAACATGTTCCCCATGCGGGCCGACCGGCTGTTCGGCGCAGGGGAACCCTCGGTCCGGCGACTCAGCAAGCGCGGCGGTGGTCCCGGTCTGGCGGCATCCGCGTTCGGCAAGTCGATCGATCCGACCGATGACGGCTACGCGCACTACACGCTCGATCTCTCGCACACCGCGACCGCCGGCGTCGACGCCCTCGCTCTTCTCGACCGGATGGGCTCGCGCCTCAACCACCTGCATCTCGCCGACGGCAACGGTGCCGCCACCGACGAGCACCTGATCCCCGGTGACGGGGCGCAGCCTTGCGCCGAGGTGTGCCGGCGCATCGCGGCGAGCGACTTCGCCGGGGCGGTTGTGCTCGAGGTCACCACGGGGAGCGCGCGCACCAAACCCGAGCGCAGCGCGCTGCTGGCCCGTTCGCTAGATTTTGCGCGGCGGCATCTCAAACGGGAGCTGCACCCCGAGCCCACCGGCCAGTTGAGCAGCTGATTCGTCGGGGGACGGGTCTCCTCGACGAAGGCGGGACGATGACCAGCAAGATCACCCAGGTGCAGGAGCTGACCGAGGTCGACCGTGGCGGTCCGGACTCGATCACCCTGCGGGCGCACATCGACGAGACGTTCACGATCGGCCCCAAGGTGCACGGCGGCACGCTGCAGATGGTGGTCGCGAAGGCGGCCCGGACCGCGCTGACCGCGCTCACGCCGGACGGCGACCGGCTCGCCGAGTCGGCGGCCGCGATGATCCCGGTGGCGATCTCCAGCGACTACCTCACCGCTCCCGATGCCGCGGACGTCGACCTGGTGATCAGTGTGCGCAAGCGCGGACGCACCGTCACGGTCCTGTCGGTCGACGCCGTGCAACTCGGTCGGACCGTGGTGTCCTCGTCGGTGACGATGGCGCGTCCCGACAGCGGCCGGCCGCACCACTCCGGCCCCACGGTCCTCGACTCCGTGCCCGTGGAACCGTCGTCGACCGGCATCCCGCTCGACGGTTCGCCCATCGCCGAGGTCAACCACCTCGGCGCCGCCATCGACCTGGTCCTCGACTCGGAGACGTTCCCCGTCGTCCGCGGCGAGACCGGCGAGCCGCTCGTCCGCGGGTGGATTCGGCCGAAGGGCGTCGAACCCGACGAGTACTTCACGGTCCTGGTCGGAGACATCTCGCCCCCGGTCGTCATGAACCTGGCGCTGTTCGGGTGGGCGCCCACGGTGCAGCTGACCACCTACGTCCGGCGCCATCCCGCGCCCGGCTGGCTGCGTTTCGCCGCGACGAGTTCCGAGGTCGGCCCCGGGATGTTCGAGGAGGACCACCTCGTGGTGGACTCGACCGGGACCGTCGTCGCACAGTCCCGTCAGCTCGCCCTCATCCCCGCAGGAAGGTAGACATCCGTGTCCGAACGCATCGCCATCATCGGCGGAGGCAAGATCGGTGAGGCACTGCTCGCCGGTCTGATCGGTGCAGGCACCCCCACCAAGGACCTCGTCGTCGCCGAGCGGGTGGAGAGCCGCGCCGCCGAGATCGCCGAGGAGTACGGCGTGCTGGTCACCGACGTCAAGAGCGCGGCCGAGTCGGCGCAGTATGTGTTCCTGGCGATCAAGCCCGACGACGTCGACTCGATCCTGCGCATCCTCGCCTCGGCGGAGGACAATGCGGAATCCGAGCGAGTGACCGTGACCCTGGTGGCCGGCCTGCCCCTGTCGCGCTACGAGAGCGCGCTGCAGGCCGGGTCGCCCGTCATCCGGGTCATGCCCAACACCCCGATGCTCGTCAACGAGGCGATGTCGGCGGTCTCGGCCGGCCGGTACGTCGGCGACGAACAGCTGCAGGCGGTGGTCAAGATTCTGCAGACGGTCGGCCGGGTGACGGTTGTGCCGGAGAAGCAGATGGACGCGGTCACCGCGGTGTCCGGTTCCGGTCCGGCCTACGTCTTCCTGCTCGCCGAGGCGATGATCGACGCCGGCGTCGGCTTGGGGCTCACCCGTGCCCAGGCCTCGGAGATGGCGGTGCAGACCATTCGCGGCGCGGGCATCCTGCTGAGCGACTCGGGGCTGTCCGCGGTCGACCTGCGTGCGGCCGTCACCTCGCCCGGCGGAACCACCGCCGAGGCGATCCGGGAGTTCGAGGCCAACGGTCTGCGGCACGCGGTCTACCAGGCGACTCGTGCCTGCGCGGCCGCCAGCGCCCGCGGCGGACGTCGAGTGGAAGTCGAGGGTTTGGCGCAGGGACACGCCGTCACCGACACCCCATGAATTGTGGTCGAACGGCCGACAAACCCCAGCATGTTGGGGTCGAGTCACAGGAATCTCAGAAATACCGGTCTCTCACGTCGCTTTTTTCACATCTGCCACGCTAAGCTTCTTTAAGCACGTGCGTGTCTGATGTCCGCAGGAGGGGAAGCCTGCGGCCGCGACGCGTGCACCGGAGGTATGAGTGATCCATGGCACCTGCAGACACTCCTGGTGACAGGACAGGCGCAGTGAGCAACGCGGCTTCGGCGTCGCAGTTCCTCACCGTCGCCGAGGTTGCATCGTTGATGCGCGTTTCGAAGATGACCGTCTACCGTCTCGTCCACAACGGCGAACTGCCCGCGGTTCGGGTCGGACGCTCGTTCCGTGTGCACGCGAAAGCGGTCCACGACTACCTGGAGACGTCGTACTTCGACGCCGGCTGATCCGGCTTTCGCACCACGCCTGAACAGCAGTTTCTTCGAAAGGTCTCCGTGACCGGCCCACGCCGGTCACGGGGCCTTTTGCGTGTGGGCGTCCCCCGCCGCCGCTCGTCGCCCATCGCGATTTCCCGATCCGGCGTGCCGCCCGGTAGGCTCGGTGGTCGCGTACCTGGATGCGCCGGTGAGCCCTACGTGACGCACCGCCGCTCGTCGCTTCGCTCCCGGCGCCGTACCCGGCTGAAGTGCTGACCAGGGCCGAACAAGTACATCAGTGTCAATCGTGAGGAAGCGCCCCGATGGGTTCAGTGATCAAGAAGCGCCGCAAGCGCATGTCGAAGAAGAAGCACCGTAAGTTGCTGCGTCGGACCCGGGTGCAGCGTCGCAAACTCGGTAAATAGGCTTTTCTTCGGCATCAGGACCCGCTACGGCGGGTCCTTTTGTCGTCCCGGGCCTCCTCGGTGCGCCGGAACGCCCGACTGGCGATAGCCTCGGGGCATGGCCGAATCCACCTCCGCACCGCCCAGGGTGGTCCTGGTCACCGGGGCGTCGACCTTCCTCGGCGGCTACCTGGTGGCCCGTCTCGCGGCCAATCCGGACATCGAGAAGGTGCTCGCCGTGGACTCGCGGGTGCCGCGCAAGGATCTCCTCCGCCGGATGGGGCGAGCGGAGTTCCTCCGGGTGGACATCCGGCGTCCCACGATCGCGAAGGCGCTCGCCGCCTATGACGTGGACACGGTCGTCCACGCCGCGACGTCGATCGCCGACACCGCCCCGCACTCCGCTGCGATCAAGGAGTTCAACCTCGTCGGGGCGATGCAGGTGTGCGCGGCCTGCCAGCGCACACCATCGGTGAAGCGTCTCGTGCTGCGTTCCACCGCCATGGTGTACGGCGCGGGCAGCCGCGATCCGTCGCACTTCGCCGAGGAGACGCGCGCTCCCCGGGAGCCGAAGCGGGGATACGGTCGAGATCTACTCGACGTCGAGGGTTACGTCCGCGGTCTCGGCCGTCGTCGTCAGGACATCGACATCACCATCGTCCGCCCGCAGGCCATGTTGGGTCCGCGCATCACCACCCGGATGAGTTCGTACCTCTCCCTGCCGGTCGTGCCGACGGTGATCGGATTCCAGCCGCGACTGCAGTTCCTGCACGAGGAGGATGCGCTCGCGGCGATGGAGCACGTCACCCTCGCCGGGAAGGTCGGCACCTACAACATCTCGGGCGAGGGCGTGGTGACGCTCACGCAGGCGATCCGACGCGTCGGGCACATCGAACTGCCTGTTCCGAGCAGTCTGCTGGCGCCGATCGCGGGGGTGTTCCAGGACCTGCGGTCGGCGAAGCTGCGGTCGTCGCAGACGGAGTTCCTCACCTACGGCCGGGTGCTCGACACGACCCGCATGCGGACCGAACTCGGCTTCGTCCCGCGGTACACGACGCTGGAGACGTTGGACGACTTCATCGAACGCAGCGGGGTGACGCCGGTGATCGGGTCCGATTCGTGGAGATCGTTCGAGCGACGGGTCGTGTCGGCCGCCCACCAGTTGCAGTGAAATTCAGGGTCATGATGGCGGCGAAGTCGCCGTGAGCATGCGCAACGTGGGTGCAACCTCTAGACTTGGACGCCAGACCCACATCGCGCCCAGCGCTCCTACGCCGCGACTCGTTCGCCTCGGCGGTCCGAGTGCCGGCAGCAACCCGAGCCCAGACCCGGCCCGGATTTCGAACCCAGGACTCAGCTAGGGGTGAGCACTTTGGCAGGTGGCGGAGCGACAGATGCACGTACCGCGAAAGTCATTCAGCTCTACACATCGCCGACGGGTCCCGATGCCCGGGGTGTCCGGGAGTCGGGTCGCCGACGCCATCCGAGTCAGCAGGTCGGTCGTGAACGATCGAAAAGCGCGGCGGCGCAACGGGGATCGACGCTCGGACACCCCAACACCGATGGGTTCGGACGCGCGCCCGCGCAGGTGACCCCGATCAGCGACGAGATCACCCTTCCCGACGAGGTGCTGGGCGTCGAACATCGCGGTCCGTCGAAATCGAGTCCGCTGTTCAGCCTGGGCGGTCTGCGCGGCGCGGTCGCCGACACCCTCACCTCGACCGCCGGGTTCATCCGGGAACGGATGGCGGGGGAGTACGAGGTCGACGAGTTCGGATTCGATCCCCACTTCACCGAGTCGGTGTGGTTCCCGGCGATCCGGCAGGTCTACGAGAAGTGGTTCCGCGTCGAGGTCACCGGTGTGGAGAACCTGCCGCGCGAGGGAGGGGCGCTCCTGGTCGCCAACCACGCGGGCACCATCCCGGTCGACGCCGTGATCACCTCGCTGGCCGTGCGCGACAACCACCCGGAGGGCCGGTACCTGCGGGTCCTGGCCGCCGACATGGCCTTCGACACGCCGGGCGTCAGTGAGGTCGCGCGGCGGATCGGTGCGACGCTGGCGTGCAACTCCGACGCCGACCGTCTCCTGCGCGCGGGTGAGCTGACCGCGGTCTGGCCCGAGGGGTACAAGGGCATCGGCAAGCTGTACAAGGACCGCTACAAGCTCCAGCGGTTCGGCCGCGGCGGATTCGTGACGACCGCGCTGCGCAATGCTGCGCCGATCATCCCGGTGTCGATCGTCGGCTCCGAGGAGATCTACCCGATGCTCGCCGACCTCAAGCCGCTCGCCAAGATCCTCGGCCTGCCGTACTTCCCGGTGACCCCGCTGTTCCCGTGGCTCGGGCCGCTGGGCATGGTGCCGTTGCCGTCGAAGTGGCACATTCATTTCGGCCGGCCCATCGAGACCGGCTCCTACGACGAGGCGTCCGCCGACGACCCGATGGTGGTCTTCGATCTCACCGACCACGTGCGCGAAGAGATCCAGCAGACCCTCTTCCGGATGCTGAGCCGGCGCGGAAGCGTCTACTTCGGCTGAGCTCGGTGTCGCGCGGGGGCGTGGCGCGCGTTCGACGCCCGTTCCGGTCCGTCAGCTGATACTCATGGAGCATGCGTGCAGTCGTGTGCCGGCAGGGCGAGCTGACGGTCGAGGAGATCCCCACCCCGGAGCCCGGCAAGGGTCAGGTACTGCTCCGCGTTCTCCGCGCGGGCATCTGTGGTTCGGACCTGCACGCCCGGGTCCATGCCGATGCCACGGCGCAGGTGTCCGCCGAGGTCGGCTACGACGCATTCATGCGATCCGGGCAGTCGGTGGTCATGGGACACGAGTTCGCCGGCGAGGTGGTCTCCTACGGGCCCGGTTGCCGTAAACGCTGGTCTCCCGGGACCCCGGTGGTGTCGGTCCCGATGATCCGGCACGGCGCCGACGCCCACCTGACCGGACTGTCGGAGTCCGCGCCGGGCGGGTACGCCCAGTTCGTCCTGGTGTCGGAGGACATGACCTTCGAGATCCCGGAAAACCTGCCCGCCGAGCATGCTGCGCTGACCGAGCCGATGGCCGTCGCCCATCACGCGGTCCGACGCGGGGAGGTGGGACGCCGGGATGTCGCGGTCGTCGTGGGTTGCGGCCCGATCGGGCTGGCCGTCATCACGATGCTGAAGGCCGACGGAGTTCGCACGGTCATCGCGAGCGACCCGTCACCCGGCCGCCGGGTGCTGGCTCATCGCGTGGGGGCCGACATCGTCGTCGACCCGACGGTGTCGTCGCCGTTCGAGCGATGTGCCGAGGTCGGCAAGTACATCACTCGCGCCCAGGATCTGCTGGGCGCGGCGTTCGATGCCATGCGGACCCTGCGGCGGATTCCGCTGGCGCCATGGTCCTCGGTCTTCCGCATGGCCGACCGGCTGGGTGCCACGCCGAAGGGCCCTGTCGTCTTCGAATGTGTGGGGACGCCCGGGATGATCGAGCACGTCGTGACCGAGGCGCCGTTCCGGTCGCGGATCGTCGTGGTCGGGGTGTGCATGGAACCCGACACCTTCCGCCCGGCGATGGCGCTCAACAAGGAACACGAGTTGCGGTTCGTGTTCGCCTACGACCCCGCCGAGTTCCACGACACGCTGCACATGATGGCCGACGGCAAGGTCGACGTCGCACCGCTGATCACCGCGACGGTCGGCCTCGACGGTGTGGGAGCGGCGTTCGATGCCCTCGGCGGCGCCGAACACCACGCCAAGGTCCTCATCGACCCGATGAGTGAGGTGGACTCGCTGTAGGACCGGGGCGACACGGTGCGGTGGCCGAATCTAGTTGTCGCAGTGGGTTGTTGAATGTGCGTCGAAGTCCGTCGACGGTGCGGCCCTGCCCGCTGGTTGAGCCGGCCCCCCTCCGCTGGTTGAGCCGGCAACGAGCCGCTAGGCGAGTCGCCGTGTCGAAACCACCTGGCGACCACCCCTTCCCTCCGCTGGTCGAGCCGATACCCCTCCGCTGGTTGAGCCGGCAACGAGCCGCTAGGCGAGTCGCCGTGTCGAAACCACCTGGCGACCCGACGATCTCAGCCACCACCGACCCGGACGGCACCATACCGCAACGCCCAGCGCACATTTCGTCTACGACGATGTCATCTGCTGTGGAGACTCATCCAGGTTTTGTCGGTGGTCGGGTTTACATTGGTTGGTAACAGATCACCCAGCTCGGGGCGGGTGATGAAAATCAGGCGTCGGGGGGCGTTGTGCGGGTGTGGACCGATCTACCGGGCGAGTACATCGCCGGGGTCGATCCTGCCCACACGGCCGAGACCGACATGGTCATGTTGATGGCCGGCCTCGACGCGTCGCGGCGCGGCGAGTCCTACCTTGCCTGGCACCGCTATCAGACGATCGCGGCGATGACCGACCGCCTGATCACCACCAGCGCGTCCGGGTTCGTGATGGACGGTCATGCTGATTGCGCGGCCCGCATCGCCCGCCAAGCCGGGGTGTCCCGCCGGCATGCCGAGACCCTGATCGACGAGGCCCTCGCACTACGGGATCGGCTCCCCGAGGTAGCGGACACGTTGCGTGACGGGGTCTTGGCGCAGTGGCAGATCCGGTTGGTCATCTCCCGCACCGAACTGATCCCCGCCGATGACCCGATCACCCCCGCGTTGGATGCCGAGATCGCCGACACGGTGCGTCGCCGTAAAGGTGTGTGGGATCGGGCGCGCCTGCGCGACATGGTCGACCGCCTGGTCTTCCGCCACGATCCGGATGCGGTGCGGCAACGCCGCAAAGACGCGATGGATCAGCGTGGGGTGTGGACCCACGAACTGCCCGACGGCACCGCCGAACTCACCGCCGTGATGTCGGCGGAAAACGTGCGGATCTCCGCCAAAGCCGTCGCCATCCTCGCCGACTCCGCCTGTAAGCGGGATGGCCGCACCCAGGGGATACGACGATCCGATGCGATGTTCGCCCTGCTGACCCGCACGGCATTCGAGTGCCAGTGCGACGACGACGATCCGTGCACCGCCGACATCCCCGACCCGCAAAGCGTCCTCGACGCGGTCCGCGCCGAAGTCGTGATCCATGTGGTCACCGATGCCACCACCCTGGCCGGGGCACCCGGGGTGGGGTTTCTCGACGAGCACGGCATCATCAGCGACGAACACGTCCGTGACCTCGCCGCCCGCCCCGACGCCACCCTCACCCCGGTCACCCCCGCCCGCACCCAACCCACCTACGCCGCCCCCAGCACCAACGACGATGACCAGCGGCGGACCGCCCAGCGCCCGGCACCAGCCGAGGACACCCGAGCCGACGACGCCACGACCGGCGCACACGGCGAAAACGAAACGGACGCAGCCGAACCCGATCGACCCGTCGAGACCACCGCGAGTGTCGCGGTGGTGTATCCGGCCACCCATCCCGGCAACGGGTACCGGCCCACCACGGCGTGCGCCGACTTCGTACGCGTGCGGGACGGATACTGCACCGAACCCGGCTGCATCCGTTCAGCGTTCGCCTGCGATCTCGACCACGTCACCGAATACGACCACACCGACCCCGCCCGCGGTGGAGCGACGTCGAGTGAGAACCTCAACGCCAAATGCCGTCCCGGTCACCTGTTCAAAACCCACGGGGACTGGGTCGATGTGCAGTACCGCGACGACGACGGTCGCCTGGTCACCGAGTACGAGACCCCCGAAGGGGTCACCCTGTCCGGCGACGCCGAAACGCTGGAAGACACCTTCCCCAACCTGCGGCGGATCCGGTTCGAACAAGCCGCCCAAGCCCCACCCACACCACGCGTCATCGCCTCCGACAATCCGGAGCGCACGCACAGCCGACTGGACGCCAAACTGGCCCGCCGGCGACAAGAACGCGCCCGAAACAAGCGAGCCCGCGAAGAACTCGACCGCCTCGGCCCACCGCCCTTCTGATCCGGGGAGTTAGGGCCGGCAGCGTCGCAGGAACGATCAGCGCTGCCGCAGGAACCGCGCCGCGGCTGCGGCCCCACCGCCCGCGGCGCCGAGAACGATCGCAGTACCGGCGCCGTACTTGGCGGCCTTACGCGCGGTACGGAAGTCGTACATCTCCCAGCCGCGGACCTTGGCGACGTCGCGCAGGTCCGTGTCGGGGTTGATCGCCACCGCGCGGCCGACGAGCGACAGCATCGGTACGTCGTTGTGTGAATCCGAGTACGCCGTACAGCGTTTGAGGTTGAGCCCCTCGCGGATCGCGAGCGCGCGCACCGCATGGGCCTTACCGGGGCCGTGCAGGATGTCGCCGACGAGTCGCCCGGTGAAGACCCCGTCTACGCTCTCGGCGACGGTGCCCAGCGCACCGGTCAACCCCAGCCGGTCGGCGATGGTCTGCGCGAGTTCGACGGGTGTCGCGGTCACCAGCCAGACCTGCTGTCCGGCATCGAGGTGACGCTGGGCCAACGCCCGCGTACCCGGCCAGATCTTGTCGGCGATGTAGTCGTCGAAGATCTCCTCGCCGAGCTCGACGAGTTCGGAGGTCGGCTTGCCCGCGATGAACGACAACGCCTTCTCCCGCCCCTCCGCGACGTCGCGCGCGTTCTCCTTGCCGGTGATCCGGAACTTCGCCTGCGTCCACGCGAAATCCATGATGTCGCCGTAGGTGAAGTACTTCCGCGCGGCGAGGCCACGAGCGAAGTGCACGATCGACGCGCCCTGGACCAGGGTGTTGTCGACGTCGAAGAAGGCGGCGGCGGTGAGGTCGCGCCGCGGTTCGCCCGGGATCTCGGCCGTCGGGCGCGAACGCAGCGAGTCGACGGCGGCCTTCGCGCTCGCCTCACCGGCCAGGGTCTGACGGAGTTCGTGCGCGGTCTGCCGGAAGCGGCCGGTCGCGGCGGTCGCCCGCTGGGAGATCCAGGTGGTGACCCGGTTGGTCTCGTCGTCGACGAGTTCGTGGAGTTCGGCGTCCTCGTCGAAGTCGTCGGTGAACTCGACGCTCGCGGCGTGGGCCTCCCAGTCGTCGCCCGTCGGGCCGTCGCCCTGGATCGGATTCGGCGGGAGAAGTGCGGCGTCGTCGGGCGTCTCGTCGTCCTGCCGGTCTTCCGGGCCCGGGGTCTCGCCCACTGCCCACCTCCCACGCGTAGCGCCAGCACTGCTTGCCGGGTACAGCCTAGTGGTGCGCCTGGGAACCGGGCGACTGGTCTCCGGCGTTCGATCCCCACGCCCGGTGACGGACCGCACACCGTCGGCGGGGGAGGGTCACCCGGCTGATCCCGCGGGCGCTGCGCTGGGAGGATGGTCGGCATGACGGTGGAACTGTTGACCCGTGCGGGGTGCGCGGCGTGCGCGGCGGCCCGCTCCGAACTGACCCGGATCTGCGCCGACATGGGCGTGGAGTTCACCGAGGTCGACGTCGACGAGGCGGCCGAAGGGGGTCGGCCGGACGTGCGCGCCGAGTTCGGCGACCGGCTCCCGGTGGTCCTCCTCGACGGTGACGAGCACAGCTATTGGGAGGTCGACGAACCGCGTCTGCGGGCCGATCTCGCGGCGCGGCGGTGATCGGCGCCCACGTCCGACGCGGTGCCTAACACAGCACGGCCGATCCCCAGGGGCCGTGTGAACAGATTCACAGGGAAGTTATATCCTCCCTTGGTCGGGAAGAGTCGGGTCCCGGTGTCTGGTGACGCCGGCAGATGTGTGGGAGTGCGAGTGGGCGCGGAGAGTGCGAAGTCGGCCGACGCCGACCCTCCTGCGTCCGCCGTCCCTCCGGTCGACGGCCCCGCCACCGACATCCCCGGTCCCACGGTCGCCCGGTTGGCCACCTACCTGCACGTACTGCGCTCGTTCAGTCGTCGGGGCATCCTGCTGGCGTCGAGCGGCGAGCTCGCGACGGCAGCCGGGGTCAACCCGGCCATCCTGCGCAAGGACCTCTCCTACGTCGGCGCCAACGGCGTGCGCGGCGTCGGATACGACGTGGGCAGGCTGACCGCCCGGATCTCGATGACGCTGCACACCGACAGCATCCACACCGTCGCGCTCGCGGGCGCCGGCTCGCTCGGCCGTGCGCTGCTGTCGCACGCCGGCTTCGGACGCGGCTTCCGGGTCGCTGCGATGTTCGACGCCGATCCGGCCCTGACCGGCGCGGTTCTCGAGCCGGGCGGCCCGCGGGTCGCCCCGCTGACCGACATCGCCGCCGTCTGCGCACAGGTCGTCCCGGCCGTCGAGATCGCGGTGATCGCCACCGCCGACGACGACGCCCGACGCGTCTTCGATGCATTCGTGGCCGCGGGTGTCCGGCAGGTGCTCAACGTCACGCCCGTGTCGCTTCCGGCGGAGTCGGATGTTGTCGTCAGACAAGTTGATCTAGCCTTGGAACTACAGGTGTTGGCTTTCCAGGCCTCTCGCGGGCCGCGCGACGACGTCAAGGAGGCGCGCGAGGCGAAGCCGACGCGGGGGCACCGGGGAAGTGCCGGACACCAGGGAAATGTGATGGGTGAAGAAACGGTGACAGCGTGAGTGTTCTGTTGTTCGGGGTATCGCACCGCAGTGCTCCCGTCGAGGTGCTCGAGCGGTTGGCGGTCTCCGACCACGACCGCCCCAAACTGATCGACGAACTGCTCTCCTCGCGCGCGATCTCCGAAGCCATGCTCGTGTCCACGTGCAACCGCGTGGAAATCTATGCCGTCGTCGACGCCTTCCACCCGGCACTCGAGGCGGTCGGCTCGGTCCTCGGCGACCACTCCGGCATGACCGTCAACGAGATGACCCGCCACGCCTACGTCCGTTACTCCGAGGCCGCCGTCGAGCATCTGTTCACCGTCGCGGCGGGCCTCGACTCGCTCGTCGTCGGCGAGCAGCAGATCCTCGGCCAGATCCGCAACGCCTACCTCAGCGCCGACGCCAACGACTCCGCCGGACGAGTGCTGCACGAGCTGGCGCAGCAGGCGCTGCGGGTCGGCAAGCGCGTGCACACCGAGACCGGGATCGACCGCGCGGGTGCCTCCGTGGTCTCCGTCGCGCTGCACCGTGCCAAGTCGCTGCTCACCGATCCCGCGACGGGCGCGCATCGCCTGCGCCGCGCGGTGGTCGTCGGTGCCGGCGCCATGGGCGGTCTGGCGACCGCGCAGCTGGCCCGTGAGGGCGTGACCGAGATGGTCGTCGTCAACCGGACCGTCGACAAGGCCGACCACCTCGCGGGCAACATCGCCGCCAACCACGGAATCAGCGTCCGCGGCGTCGGGCTCGACGACCTGCCGGAGGCGATGGCCACGGCCGACGTCGTCGTCACGTGTACGGGCGCGATCGGCGCGGTCGTCGGCGTCGGGTCGGTGCACTCGGCGCTCGCGGCCCGTACCGGGGACGCAGCACCGCTCGTCATCTGCGACCTCGGGCTCCCGCGCAACGTCGACCCCGCCGCGGCCCGCCTGCCCGGCGTGCACATCGTCGACATCGAGGGACTGCGCGGCGACTCCGAGACCCAGGCCGCCGAGAACGACACCCTCGCCGCCAGGTCGATCGTCGCCGCCGAGCTCGCCGACTACCTCACGCACCAGCGTCAGGCGGAGGTCACCCCGACCGTCGCGGCCCTGCGCCAGCGCGCGGCCGACGTCGTCGAGGCCGAGATCCTGCGCCTCGAGACCCGCCTGCCCGACCTCGAGGGCGCACAGCGCGACGAGGTCGCCAAGACCGTCCGCCGCGTCGTCGACAAGCTGCTGCACGCACCGACCGTGCGCGTCAAGCAGCTCGCCTCGACCCCCAACGGGGATCACTACGCCGAGGCGCTGCGCGAGCTGTTCGAACTCAAACCCGGTGCAGCCGAAGCGGTTTCGGCTCCCGACCATCTCGGTGGCCTGCCTTCGGGCGACGCGGCCGGCGATCTGGGTGACCGATGAGCGAACCCTCCACCGCGCCGATCCGGATCGGTACGCGGGGCTCGCTGCTGGCCCGGACCCAGTCGCAGACCATCGCCGACGCCCTGACCGCCGCCGGACATCCCGCCGAACTGGTCATCATCAAGACCGCCGGTGACGCCTCGGCGGCCCCCGTCGCCGAGATCGGCGTCGGGGTGTTCACCACGGCGATCCGCGTCGCGCTGCGGAACAACGAGGTCGACGTCGCGGTGCACTCGTACAAGGACCTCCCGACCGCCCCCGAAAGTGACCTCACGATCGCGGCCGTCCCGCCGCGGGTCGATCCCCGGGATGCGCTGGTCGCACGCGACGGAATGGTGCTCGGCGAACTGCCGCCCGGCTCGGTGATCGGTACCTCGGCCCCCCGGCGGGCCGCGCAGCTTAGAGCACTGGGTCTCGGTTTGGAAATCCGCCCCCTACGAGGCAACCTAGACTCTCGGTTGGGCAAAGTCGCCAGCGGCGAACTCGACGCAGTCGTGGTCGCCCGCGCCGGACTCGTGCGGATCGGACGGACCGACGTGGTCTCCGAGGCGCTCGAACCGGTGGTCATGCTGCCGGCGCCGGCGCAGGGTGCACTCGCTGTGGAGTGCCGCTCAGACGATGCCGAACTGGTGAGAATTCTCGCCGAGTTGGACGACCAGTCCACCCGCGCGGCCATCGAGGCCGAACGGGCGGTACTCGCGGCTCTCGAAGCCGGATGTACCGCACCGGTCGGTGCGATCGCCGAGGTGGTCGAGTCGATCGACGAGGACGGGCGCATCTTCGCCGAACTGTCGTTGCGTGCGGCGGTGGCGGCCGAGGACGGGTCGGACGTGATCCGCGCTTCGGTGGTGGGTCCGGTCGATCGTGCCGTTCAGCTGGGCAAGGACCTCGCCGCCGAACTGCTGGAGCTGGGAGCGGGCGACCTCGTCAACTCTCCCTAGCAGAGAACGAACTGCAGCCCTCGCCGAGAGGGCAGGAGAGTGCGAACCCATGAGCCGTACGAAGAAGGCAAATCCCGGACGGATCCTGTTCGTGGGGTCGGGTCCAGGGGACCCAGACCTGCTCACCGTGCGGGCACGCACCGTGATCACCAACGCGACCACCGCCTACATCGATCCCGATGTACCCGCGCCGGTGGTGTCGCTGATCGGCAGTGCGCATCGCGACGAACCCGCCGCCGACACTCGCCGATCCACCAAGAAGGCCGAGAAGCCCGCTGACGACGCCGCGTCGACGCCCGCCGCACCGGCCGACGATTCGCAGGCCGCCGGTGACGAGGCCGGCGCGACCGATGCCGGGCAGACCGACGAGGAATCGGTGGTCCGGCCGGCGCTCGGCGATCCGGCCGAGGTCGCCAAGACCCTCGTGGCCGCGGCCCGCAACGGCGACGACGTCGTGCGCGTCGTCGCCGGCGACCCGCTGACCACCGATTCGGTCCTCGCCGAGGTCAACGCCGTCGCCCGTACGACGGTCACCTTCGAGGTGCTGCCGGGCCTGCCCGCCGCATCCGTGGTCCCGAGCTACGCCGGCATGCCGCTCGGTTCCACCCACACCGAGGCCGACGTGCGCGGCGAGGTCGACTGGGCCGCGCTGGCCGCCGCCCCCGGCCCGCTGGTGCTGCACGCGACATCGGGCCACCTGGCCGAGACCGCCAGCGCGCTCACCGAGCACGGCATGGCCCCCCAGACCCCGGCCGCCATCACCATCAACGGCACCACCTGTGCGCAGCGCACCATCGAGGCCACGCTCGCGACGCTCAACGAGCAGGGCAACGCGCTCACCGGTCCGCTGATCGTCACGGTCGGCAAGGTCGTGGGCGCGCGCGGCAAGCTGTCGTGGTGGGAGTCGCGCGCCCTGTACGGCTGGACCGTCCTGGTGCCGCGGACGAAGGACCAGGCCGGCGACATGAGCGAACGGCTCGTCAGCCACGGTGCGATGCCCAAGGAGGTGCCGACCATCGCGGTCGAACCGCCGCGGAGCCCCGCGCAGATGGAACGCGCCGTCAAGGGTCTCGTCGACGGGCGGTACCAGTGGGTGGTGTTCACCTCCACCAACGCGGTGCGCGCGGTGTGGGAGAAGTTCGCCGAGTTCGGGCTGGACGCCCGGGCGTTCTCCGGCGTCAAGATCGCCTGCGTCGGCGAGGCCACCGCCGAGAAGGTGCGCTCCTTCGGCATCAACCCCGAACTCGTGCCGTCGGGTGAGCAGAGCTCGCTCGGTCTCCTCGAGGACTTCCCGCCCTACGACGACGTCTTCGACCCGGTGAACCGAGTCCTGTTGCCGCGCGCCGACATCGCGACCGAGACACTGTCCGAGGGACTGCGCGACCGCGGCTGGGAGATCGACGACGTCACCGCTTACCGCACCGTGCGCGCCGCACCGCCGCCCGCCGAGACCCGCGAGATGATCAAGACCGGTGGTTTCGACGCGGTCTGCTTCACCTCCAGCTCGACCGTGCGCAATCTCGTGGGCATCGCCGGAAAGCCGCACGCGCGCACCATCGTCGCGTGCATCGGGCCCAAGACCGCCGAGACCGCAACGGAATTCGGCCTCCGGGTGGATGTGCAGCCGGAGAACGCATCGGTGCTCGAACTCGTCGACGCGCTCGCCGAGCACGCCGCCCGACTTCGGGCCGAGGGCGCACTTCCGCCCCCGCGCAAGAAGTCTCGCCGCTCGCGTTCCTGAGCTGCTCCTGCTCCCTGAGGCGCCGCCCTGAGGTGCGAGGAGCGCAGCGACGAGCCTCGAAGGGTGCGAGGAGCGATAGCCGCCGGGCCGAGCAAGCGACGAAGGAGCGCGTCGAGGTCGACGAGCCTCGAAGGGCCCGTGAGACGAAGGAGACCCATGCCACCCGTGATCCGGCCCCGACGACTGCGGACCACCCCGGCCATGCGCCGGCTGGTCGCCGAGACCTCGTTGGAGCCGCGACATCTGGTGCTGCCGATGTTCGTCGCCGACGGCATCGACGACCCGGTACCGATCTCGTCGATGCCGGGCGTCGTGCAGCACACGATGGATTCGCTGCGGACCGCCGCGGCCGAGGCCGTCGACGCCGGTGTCGGCGGGCTCATGCTGTTCGGGGTGCCGCGCGCCGAGGACAAGGACGCCACCGGGTCGGGTGCGGATGCCGACGACGGAATCCTCAACCGGGCTCTGCGTACCCTCGGCGACGATCTCGGGGACGCCACGGTCCTGATGGCCGATACCTGCCTCGACGAGTTCACCGATCACGGGCACTGTGGCGTGGTCGACGGTCGGGGTCGCGTCGACAACGACGAGACCCTCGCACGCTACGTGTCGATGTCCCTGGCCCAGGCGCGGGCGGGTGCGCATCTCCTCGGGCCGAGCGGGATGATGGACGGTCAGGTCGCCACGATCCGGGCCGCCCTCGACGCGGCGGGCTTCACCGACACCGGGATCCTGGCCTACGCCGCGAAGTACGCCTCGGCGTTCTATGGCCCGTTCCGCGAGGCGGTCGGCTCGTCGTTGCAGGGCGACCGGCGCACGTACCAGCAGGACGCGGCCAACCGGGTCGAGGCGCTGCGCGAGGTCCGGCTCGACCTCGAGGAGGGCGCCGACATCGTGATGGTGAAACCGGCGATGAGTTACCTCGACATCGTGCGCGACGTCGCCGACATGAGCGACGTGCCGGTCGCGGCCTACCAGATCAGCGGTGAGTACTCGATGATCTCCGCCGCCGCCGAACGCGGATGGATCGATCGCGATGCGGCGATCCTGGAATCGCTGACCGCCATCCGGCGCGCGGGTGCGTCGATCGTCCTGACCTACTGGGCGGCCGAGGTGGCGCAGCGCCTGTCCTGACCTGAGCGTGTAGGGCTCGTCGTGCTGCCCGTTCACTAGGCTGGTCCCATGTCCGCACCGTACGACCCCGCGTCCGACCCCGGCGCGCCGTCGCGACCGAAGATCCCCGACTCCGTCTCCATCGCCGTCGAGCTGTGGGTGGTGGTGATCGTCGGGCAGATCGTGGCGATGTTCGCGCAGACCGGCACCTTCGTCGACATGATCCGCGATCAGGTGAGTTCTGCTCCGCAGGAAGGGGTCCCGCCCGAGCAGATCGACTTCATGACCTCGTCGGGGTTCGTGGTCGGTGTGCTGGTCGTGACGTCGCTGGTCCTCACCGCGATCACGGCCTTGGTCGTCTGGTTCACCCGTAAGGGCTATAACTGGGCGCGGATCGTGCTGTCGGCGATGGGTGTCTACGTCGTGGTCAGCCTGCTCTTCTCGCTGTTCGGTGGCGACACGTCGCCGGCGTGGGCGATGGTCCCGCAGGTGATCAGCGGCGTCGCGGCGCTCGGTGCGACCGTGCTCCTCATGCGCGGGGACTCGGAAAAGTACTGCCGGGAGATGGCGGCGGCGCGGAGGCCGCAGCCGGTCCACCCCCCGTCACCCCCGTACCCGTACGGCCAGAACCCGTACGGCCAGAACCCGTACGGCCAGAACCCGTACGGCCAGAACAGGCCGTATGGTGACAGCGATCATCGCGGCGCGCCCGGCCCGTACTCCGACGACGCCCGATCCGAGCCCGTTCACCTCGACAAGCCGCATCCGGAGAACCGGGGCGCCGACACCCAGAACGAAGGACCGAAGAACCAGTGACAAGACCTGATCCGGCGCTGCGTCCGAAACTCGTCGTCTGGGCCTACCGGTGCTGGCTGACCTCCGGCGCACTGCTGATCGCGCTCGGTGCACTGGTCATCGTCGTGTCGGCGGCCAGCGACACCGGGACCGTCACGTCCGGGGTGCTCGGCGCCATGGTCGCCGTCGTGGGTGTCGGGTACATCCTGCTGGGCAGCAAGGCCTACTCCGGCGATGCGCGGTGGCGGTCGTCGCTGGCGGCGCTGACCCTGGTCGTCGTGGCCATGCTGCTGTTCCTGAGCCTGGGGATGAACTTCTTCGCGTTCCCGTTGCTCGCGGGGCTCGTCGGTCTGTTCGGGTCCCTACTCGCCTACCGTCCGCCCGCCGAGACCTGGTACACCGGCAAGGAGCCGGAGCCCAAGACGCCGCGGTCGCGCAAGTAGGGCACATGACCGACGACGATCCCGAAGGTCACGACCCCGACCCCGTCGAGCCGGCGGGTGAGGTGCTGTTCGCCGAGTCCGGCGGCAGCTGGTGGGTGGTGCTGATCGGTCCGGTCCTGGTGGGTGCGGTCCTCGCGATGGAGATCGCCGGGCCCGGTCAGGTGCACTGGCCGGTGCTAGCGATCTTCTTCGTGCTGCTGCTGGGGTTCTCGCTCGTGCAGGTGTCGGCAGCCCGTCGGCATGTCAGCGTCGAGCTCACCGAGACCACGCTCCGCCAGGGTGCCGTCACGACGCCGCTGGCCGACATCGCGAAGATCTTCCCGCCCAATCACAGCCACACCCCCGAGGACTGGGAGAGTGCGTCCGCGTTGGGCGAGCTGCACGGTGTGCCGCGCCGCCGCAAGGGGATCGGCGTGCAGCTGACCTCCGGGCGGATCGCGCAGGCATGGGCCCGCGATGTCGAGCGGTTGCGCAGCGAGCTCACGCAGGCGCACGAGGCCGTCCGGCTGGGGCTGCCGCCTCGGGGGACGTCGACGACGGAACCGTCCTCGGAGGATCAGGACACGACGGAGTGACGTCCCGCCCGGCTGTCGCGATAGGCGCGGCGTCGTAGATCCCCGAGCCACGACGGGGCGAACTCGACGCCCTCGGGCCGGTGCAGGATGGGGTCGAAATCCACGTCGAGTCCGGTGAGGACGTGGTCGAGTTCGATCCGGACGACCGGCACGAACCGTCCGGCGCCGGCCTCCAGGACGATGACGATCGGTTGGTTGCGGCGGAGACGGGCGGCCAGGTCCTCGATCGACAGGCCCGACGAGTCCGACGGTTCGAGGATGCGGGCCCGAATCCAGTACAGGTCACCGTCGTACCGGTACGGCGTCAGGCTCGACACCGCGGTGGCCCAGTGCGTCGTCGGCAGCGGGACGGGTAGTCGGCCGTCGAGCGGCGCCGGGCCGGCGAGCAGGAGATCCCACGCGCCGGTGGCGTTGGTCGACGGCGACACCCCGCCGCCGCCGACGGTGCCGGGGTCGGTCGACGGGAAGCGGATGGCCAGGCCGACGATGTCCGGTAGGCCGCCGGGTGTGCCGATGCCCTTGGAGACCCGCACCGACACCGGGCCGCTGTGAAAGGGCAGTGGGTGGTCGGCCGACAGCGCGGCCGTGCCACCACACAGCAGACCGTCGGGGTGGAACACCCGGGCGTGTCTGAGGGCGGCCAGCCAGCGGAACGGGGTCGTGATGAGGTCGGGTAGTGCGCTCATGAGAACTCCGGTTGTCGGGTGGGCGCACGCGTGCCCGGAGGCGTCCCCGACATCGGGTCCCCCGCCGGGCAGCGTGCACTGCACATGCTGTCGGTCTAGCCGGACGGGTCCGGGTCGACGACGTCCTTGATTTTGCCCATGACACCCTTCTCGGTGCCGAACTGCGGCTTCTGCGGGGTGCCCATCGCGCCGTCGTAGGTCGCGTAGAGCTTCGGGTCCGGCGGCGGACCCGACTGCCGGTCGCCCAGGGGCTGCGGATCGGCCAGGAACTTGAACTCGTGCGCGCCGTCGGGGGTGGGGCCGCTGGCCCAGCCGCCCTTGTTGGAGTCCTCCCCGTCGGACAGGTGCCACAGGGTGCTCGCGTGCTCGCTGAACTCCTCGTCGAAGAGGTCGTCGGGGGCGATCGTGCCCTCCAGGCCGTCCTCCTTGAGCTCCTCGATCCCCTTCAGCCAGAGGTTCTGGTGGAAGGTGTCGCGGGCGAGGTTGAACCGCAGCATGGCCTTCACGCCCGGATCGTCGGTCATGTGCCACAGGCGGGCCGTCTGGACGCGCCCCTGCGCCTCGGCGGTCACGTTGGCGTGGAAATCGGCGAGCAGATTGCCGCTGTGCGTGATGTATCCGCTGTTCCAGGGCACACCGTTGCTGTCGGCGAGACGGGGGCCGCCGCCGGAGAAGATGGCCTGGGTGGGGTCGGTGCCGCCGAGGACGGCGGCGACCACCGGGTCACCGAGGGCGTTCTCGGTCGAGTTGGTGACCGGCGCGCCTTCGAGCAGACGTGCGACCATGGTGGCGATCATCTCCACGTGACCGATCTCCTCGGTCGCGATGTCCATGATCATGTCCTTGTACTTGCCCTTCATGCGGCAGTTCCAGCCCTGCATGAGGTACTGCATCGTCACCGTCATCTCGCCATAGGCGCCGCCGAGCAACTCCTGGAGCTTGCGGGCGTAGATGGGGTCGGGCTTCTCGGGTTTGACGTCGAATTGCATGTAGTCGGTGTGGCGGAACATGTGTTCTCTTTCCGAATCGGCTTGTGGCACGCTGTCGCAGCGCAGATGGACAAGTCGGGCGCGGGCGATTCCCGGACGCGGGCCCGCGCGATCTCGTCGGTGCGTCGCAGCGTGGTCTCCACAGCGGCGTCGGCGGCAGTATTCCCGTGGTGCGCAGGCCCAAACACCGGTGCCGAAACGACAACGCGGCCACCGCCTGTTCGACGGTGGCCGCGATGGTCTCGAGAGCGGGGGTCAGCCGTTCTGGAGCATGGGTGCGCGCAGCAACTCTTCCGGGACGCCGAAGGCGTCGACGAGCGACCGGGCATGCGGCCGCAATTCCTGGCAGAGCTCGTTCACGCCGCGGCGGATCGCCTTGGCGCGCTCCACCGAGATGTGCCGGTGCATCATGAACCAGGACAGGTCGTCCTCCAGTGCTGAGTAGACGAAGAGGTCGCACACCTTGCCCAGAAGCTCGGCCGCCGAACGGGAATCGCAATTCTCGATCGCCTCGACAAAGGCCTCGAGCACCACGCGTTCGATGTGCGCGTGCCCGACCTTCAGCAGGTGGTCCTGCGCGTTGTTGAACACCTCGAAAGCGTCGTTGTCGTCGTCAAGCGCGCGGCGTAGACGTTGGGCGCACGTCCGGACGAGGTGGTCCTCACGGTTACGGAACAACCTGATCTGGGTGCTGCGGTCGGTGAGCGCCGACTTCTCGGTGTCCTCGTCGGAACCGTCGAGCAGGGTCTGCACGACCTGTCGGACCGCGGTCTTCTCGGCCACCACGTCGCGGGCCATGCCCGCGATGAAGCGCACCCAGCCGCCCGCCGAAAGGCCCTGGACGTCTTCGGAGTACGCGGACAGCAGCTCCTTGGCGATGAGCTGCGTCATGATCGTGTTGTCGCCCTCGAAGGTGGTGAAGACGTCGATGTCACCCCGCATGATCGACAGCTGGTTCTCGTCGAGATAGCCTGCGCCGCCGCAGGCCTCACGGCTGACGTTGATCGCGTGGGAGGCGTGCCACGTGGCGTAGGCCTTGAGGCCGGCGGCCTGCCCCTCGAGCTGGCGCTGGCGTCCGGAGTCGGAGTCGTCGGGTGCGACCGACTGGACCTCGTGCAGTTCGTCGACGATCTCGTTCTGCGCGAATCCGATCGCGTACGACTTCGCGATAAGCGGCAACAGCTTTCGCTGGTGACCGAGGTAGTCCATCACGGTGATCTCGTCGGTGCCCTCGGGCGCCTCGAACTGCTTGCGGATCAATCCGTAGCGGGTCGAGAGTGCCAGCGCCTTGCGGCCGGCGGCACCCGCGGTCGCCGCCACGCTGACGCGGCCGCGGATGAGGGTGCCCAGCATGGTGAAGAAGCGACGGTTGGTGTTCTCGATCGGCGAGCTGTAGCTGCCGTCTTCGGCGACGTCGGCGTAGCGGTTGAGCAGGTTCTCCGCGGGGATGCGGACGTTGTCGAACATGATCCGGCCGTTGTCGACGCCGGCGAGTCCGCCCTTGTACCCGCAGTCGCTGGTGGTGACGCCGGGCAGGTCGGAGCCGTCCTCGTCGCGGATCGGCACCACGAAACAGTGGACGCCACGACCTTCGGGCTCCTCGTCGGGCCCGCCGGTGACGAGCTGGGCGAACACCGCGGCGTACCGGGCGTGCGCGGCGGCACCGCCGATGTAGTCCTTGCGGGACGACGGGGTGGGGGAGTTGATCACGAACTCGCGGGCCTCACGGTCGTAGGTCGCCGTGGTCTCGATGGCCTGCACGTTCGAACCGTGCCCGGTCTCGGTCATCGCGAAGCACCCGAGGACGCTCAGGTCGATGATGCCGGGCACGTACTTCTCGTGATGCCGTGCGGTACCGAGGTTTTCGACGGCGCCGCCGAAGAGGCCCCATTGCACGCCCGCCTTGACCATGAGGGACAGGTCCGCGTAGCCGAGCATCTCGATGGCGGTGATCGACGCGCCGATGTCGCCGCTGCCGCCGTGGTCCTCGGCGAAACCGGCGGCCGCGAAACCCTGCGAGGCGAGCTCGCGCATCACCTCGAGGGTGTGGGCGCGCGCCTCGTCGAGCGTCCGGGACGGGTCGGGCAGGAGGTCGGCGCGGTTCGAGTTCTCCCGCACCGTCTCCCTCGTCGCGCGCCAGCGACCGTCGAGGACGAACCGCAGATTGTCGACGAGCAGGGCACGCTCGTCCGCGGACAGTTCGTCGTCGGCGGAGACGTCGGTCGGGGCGACCGGGTCGTCGACGGTCGGTTCGGTCGCGATGGGTGTCGGACTCGTCGTCGACGGGGTCTTCTCCGTCGAGCTCTTCTCAGCCGGGGTCTTCTCGGTGGGAGCGGTGGGGGTTGCCATGGCTCCACCGTACGTAGTGACCACGCGTCGGACCCAGCTTTTGTGGCGGTCGCTACTGACGAGTAATGCGCACCGATCCGCTGCACGGGTCCGCGCCGAACTCCCGGTTCGGGACGGTCCGAGGGTCTCGTCGCCTCGATGTGGTGATACTTGTCCCATGTCAGTCGCGGACACCGATCCGGCCGCCTTCCGCACGCGCGTCGTCGCCGAGTCCATCCGTCTGTTCAGCGAGCACGGCTACGAGTCGACGACCGTCGAGCAGCTCGCGGCCGCCGCCGGGATGTCCCGTCGCACGTTCTTCCGGCAGTTCGGGTCGAAGGAGGACGTGATCTTCGCCGACCACGAGTCGCTGCTCGCGCAGGTCGGCGACCGGCTCGCGGCCTCCGACGAGGATCCGTGGCTGGCGGTATGTGCGGCGGCCGAGCTGGTCTTCGCCCACTTCGTCCGGGATCGCGAACTCGCGGTGCGGCGCGCACAGGTGGTGCAGGAGGTGCCCGCGCTGCGGGATCGGGAGCTGGTGACGACGTACCGCTACCAGGGTGCGTTCGAGGAGTTCCTGCGCGCACGGTTGCCCGGCGAGTCGCCGGTGCGGGTGGTTGCCTACGTCGCGGCGGTCACGGGCACCCACAACTTCCTGCTGCGGCAGATGATCCGCGGCGACGCCGAAGCCACCCCCGAACGACTGCGGGACGAGCTGCACCGAGTGGCGATGGCACTCGGTGCCGGCGGCGCCGGCGGCGCATCGGTCCCGGGCGGCGGGTCGCGCGGACAGGTCACCGTGGTTGCCTATCCGGCCGGGATGTCTCGCTCGGAAGTCGCACGTCGGGTGGCCGAAGAGCTGGGGGAGGACTGACCCGGCGGAGGGCTGCGGGACATCGGCGCCGGTTTCGGGGACAATCGGCGGGGACGGGGACTGCATCGATTGACATGGCACTCAGTGCCGTGCTGAACTGGTTGTCAACATCTGCCGGCACCCCGTGTGCCGGGAACGAACAGGCACTCGCTGTGCCGTGAGGAGTTGTCATGGGCTACGGAAATCCCGACTTCAACGTCTTCGAGCTCCCGGAAGAGCACATCGCGCTGCGCGAGGCCATCCGCGCGCTCTCCGAGAAGGAGATCGAGCCGCACGCGGCTGACGTCGACGAGAACTCGCGTTTCCCGGAGGAGGCGCTGAACGCCCTCAACGCGTCGGGCTTCAACGCCATCCACGTCCCCGAGCAGTTCGGCGGCCAGGGCGGTGACTCGATCGCAGCCTGCATCGTCATCGAGGAAGTGGCCCGCGTGGACGCCTCGGCGTCGCTGATCCCGGCCGTCAACAAGCTCGGCACCATGGGCCTGATCCTCAACGGCTCGGACGAGCTCAAGCAGCAGGTGCTCCCGGGCATCGCCTCCGGTGAGGCCATGGCCTCCTACGCGCTGTCGGAGCGTGAGGCCGGTTCCGACGCCGCAGGCATGAAGACCCGCGCCCGCAAGGACGGCAACAACTGGGTCCTCAACGGCTCCAAGTGCTGGATCACCAACGGCGGCAAGTCGACCTGGTACACCGTCATGGCCGTGACCGACCCGGAGAAGAAGGCCAACGGCATCTCCGCGTTCATGGTCCACAAGGACGACCCCGGCTTCACCGTCGGCCCGCTGGAGAAGAAGCTCGGCATCAAGGGTTCGCCCACCGCCGAGCTGTACTTCGAGGACTGCACCATCCCGCTCGACCGCATCATCGGCGACGAGGGCACCGGCTTCAAGACCGCCCTGCAGACCCTCGACCACACCCGCCCGACCATCGGCGCGCAGGCCGTCGGCATCGCGCAGGGCGCGCTCGACCAGGCCATCGCATATGTCAAGGACCGCAAGCAGTTCGGCAAGCCGATCAGCTCGTTCCAGGGCGTCGAGTTCATGATCGCCGACATGGCGATGAAGGTCGAGGCCGCTCGCCTCATGGTCTACACCTCGGCCGCTCGCGCCGAGCGCGGCGAGAAGAACCTGGGCTTCATCTCCTCGGCGTCGAAGTGCTTCGCCTCCGACGTCGCCATGGAGGTCACCACCGACGCCGTCCAGCTCTTCGGCGGTGCCGGTTACACCCGCGACTTCCCGGTCGAGCGCATGATGCGCGACGCCAAGATCACCCAGATCTACGAGGGCACCAACCAGATCCAGCGCGTCGTCATGAGCCGCGCGCTCCTGCGCTGATCGCCCCTGAAGCAACACGATCTCGCCCCGTCGGCTTCGGCCGGCGGGGCGAGCTGCGTTCTCGCGGTGCCGTTTCCGTCCCGCTGATGGGATCGAATCAGCGGGATGGAAATGGCGACGCGAGAAGGGTATTCGCGAGGTGCTAGGCGTACGCCGACCGGAACTCGATGCGCGCGCCCTGTTGCCGGGCCGCGTCGCGGAAGTTCTTCATCGCGCGTTCCATGTGGAAGCCGTTGGTCACGATGATCGCGCCGTTGGCGCCCATGTGCTTCAGCATCCGCACCGTGTTCTGGGCGTTCTGCACCGTGGAGGTGGAGGCGCCCTCGTTGACCATCTGCCACATGGGAATTCCACGTCGGATGAGCCCGAGGTTCATGAACTGGGCCTCGGTGACGGGCAGCCAGTGGGTGTCGCCCCCGGAGACGATCATGCGGTTGAACGGGTGCTTCTTGCCGAGGTTCGCCGCGACGTCGAGACGACGCTTGAGGACATCCGGAGTTTGCCCGAGAACGCCGAACTTGGCGCCGAGTACGACGATGTACCGGGTCCCCGGACTCTGCCAGAGGAAGTTGCTGTTCGGGGTGCCGAGTTCGGAGCTACCGAGGTCGACGCTGCCGAAATCGGTACTGATCGCGGCGTTCTCGACCTACGCCACCGGTTCGGACGGTGCGACGGCGACCGCCACCGAGGCGGCAGTTGCGATTGCGGCCGCGGCTGCCGCGGTCGTGAGGGTTCTACGACGTATGGTGACCGAGTGTAGGGATCAGTACGGCCGTACAGGTATCGGATTGATGACACCTGCATCACTAGTCACATACGTAACATGGCCCTTCGTGGCTCGTCGCTTGCGCTCCTCGCACCTCAGCCTGAATCTTTCACGGGTGGGTAGGGTTTCGCCGATCGGTTGTCGGTGTCGCCTTTTGATGGTTGGTGCTGGTGTGTGGGCAGGGTGGATCGCCAGCGTTGGGTTCGCTGGTTGTTCGGGTTCTGAGGTGGGGTGGGCGGCGGTGACGGGGCGCGGTGACCGAGGGGCTGGTTAGGCGGTGAGGCGTTGCCAGCCGTGGCGTATGTGGTGGTTGTAGGGCCAGTCGGTGGGTAGTCGCAGGGTGGTGGTGCGGGCGTGGGTGATGATCTTGCCGCCGACGGTGAACAGGCGGTGGCGCAAGCGTTTGGGTTCCCAGCGGCGGATGGGGTCGTGGCGGTGGTAGCCGAGGGTTTGAGTCCAGACGAGCAGGTCGGAGGCCAGGGCGACGATATCGAGCCACAGTTGGTTTTTGGCGAATGAGTCGAACGGTAGGTTGGCCATGCCGGTGTCTTTGAGGCAGCGGATACGGTCTTCGGCGCGGGCACGTTGACGGTGACGCAGTTCCAGGATCGGCAGTGTCCAGCCGCGGCCGCGGGTGTTGGTGGCGAACACGGTGTAGCGGCGGCCCTCGATGTCGGTGATGAGGTGTTGGGCTCCGTTGTGGGGATATTCGCGGCGCGCGATCAGCCGCATCCCGGGTGGCCAGGGCTCGTAGGCGGTTTCGGTGTCACGGACCGAGCGCGGCATGTGGTCGGTGATCTCGGCGACCTGGGCATCAGCTCGTGGATCGGCGTCGTCGGTGTTGATCGCGGTCACCCAGGCAGCCTCAGGCAGCACGTCCAATGCGTCTTTGACCAGCTCGGAGATGGTGAACCCGACCGAGTACTGCAGATTCTGCTCGGTCAGGTGGGCCAGGAACTTTTTGGCACACCCGGCCGAATCGGTACGTATGAGCACCTGGGGGCGTTCAGCGGCGGGCAGCTGGGCCAACGCCGAGTCGGTGGCCGCGATGTGCATGTCCGCACCTTTGGGTGAGGCACCTCCACGCCGCAGGTCCAGGTTCAGTGTTTCCCCGGTGCCGAAGGCGCCGTGGTCGATGAACGAACACATCGGGGAATGCCCGAACACCCGCTTATACGTTGTCTGGGCCTGTTCTTTGGCCGATCCTGCGGTCACGGTCGTGGCATCGAGATCAACGATCACCAGCCCGCCATCGATGCTGCCCGCGGTGCCCTCCAACGGGCGGGCGATGCCCCACACCCGTTCCCGCGCCGCGGCGCGAGCCGCGCTGATCGCGGTACTGACCGCCTCGATATCGGTAGCCAGCCGGCTGATCACCCGCGAGATCGTGGGATCAGAGGCCACCTGCCCGTACAACTGTGGTTGAGCCCGGACTGTGGCCACATCGGCCACACAGTCACCACCGGTCGCCAAGGTGAGCGCCAGATCCAGCACGATCTTGGCCGGATCATGGACCGTCGCCGCGGTCCGCCACGGCGCCATCGCCGCGGTCAGGTCTGCTCCCAGGCCCGAGACCTGCACGGTTTTCGTCAGCAACACCCCGCCCGAGGTCGTCAGCACCGACTCAGTGCGCGTAGGGTCCACCATCAACTCGGGATACACGTTATTCTTCACCTGCGAGGTGCCTTTCTTCTTGTGACTATTTGTTTGTGGTGAATCAATAATCACAAGGCAGACAGGCACTTTCGCGTATCACACGCCGAACACCAGCAACATCAGTGAAATATCCAGGCTCAGGGAGCGGAGGGAGGACGCAGCTCGCACCGGATCAGAAGGTGTCAGGTGAGCGCGATGTACTTCACCGAGAGATACTCGTCGATTCCTTCGCTGCCGCCCTCGCGGCCGATGCCCGACTGCTTGATCCCGCCGAACGGCGCTGCGGCATCGGAGATCACGCCGCGATTGACCCCGACCATGCCGGAGTCCAGGGCGCCCGCGACGCGCATGCAGCGCTCGAGGTCGCGGCTGTAGAAGTACGACGCCAGGCCGTATTCGGTCGAATTCGCGGCCTCGATCCCCGCGGCTTCGTCGTCGAAGCTGCTGATCACCGCGACGGGGCCGAAGATCTCCTCGCGCGTGACCGGCGCGTACGGATCGACGTTGTCGAGAACCGTTGCGGGATAGAAGAAACCCTGACCTTCCGGACGTTCACCGCCCAGTCGCACACGGGCACCGTCGGCCACCGCCTGCTCGACCGCGTCGGCGACCTTGTCCCGCTGGTCGGCGTTCACCAGCGGCCCCAGGGTCACCCCGTCGTCGTACCCCGGTCCCATCCGGACCTCCGACATCTTCGCCACCAGCTTCTCGGTGAATTTCTCGGCGACACCGGACTGCACCAGGAACCGATTCGCGGCGGTGCAGGCCTCGCCCCCATTGCGCATCTTGGCGGCGAAGGCGCCCTCGACCGCGGCGTCGACGTCGGCGTCGTCGAAGACCAGGAACGGGGCGTTGCCGCCGAGCTCCATCGACGTGCGCAGGACGCGGTCGGCGGCCTGGCCGAGCAGGCTGCGACCCACCGGCGTCGACCCGGTGAAGCTGATCTTGCGGATGCGATCGTCGGTGATCAACGTCGACGACACGTCGCCGCTCGACGTGGTGGGCAACACCGACAGCACGCCGGGCGGCAAACCGGCTTCGGCGAAGGCCTCGGCCAGTGCCAGCATCGTCAGCGGCGTCTCGCGGGCCGGTTTCACGAGCATCACGTTGCCCGCGGCGAGCGCGGGTCCGATCTTGCGCGTCCCCATCGCGAGCGGGAAGTTCCACGGGGTGATTGCCAGACACGGCCCGACGGGCTGGTGGGCCACCAGGATGCGCCCGTTGCCGGCCGGCGCCGGACTGAACCGACCGCCGATCCGGACGGCCTCCTCGGCGAACCACCGCAAGAACTCGAGTCCATAGGTGGTCTCCGCCCGGCTGTCGGGGAGGGCGCGGCCCAGCTCGAGGGTCATCAGCATGGCGATGTCGTCGGCGCGATCGGTGAGCAACTGGAAGGTCCGGCGGAGGATCTCGCCGCGCTCCCGTGGTGGGGTGGCCGCCCAGTCCGCCGACGCGGCGACGGCGGAATCGAGAGCGCGGCGGGCATCGGCGACCCCCGCGTCGGCGACCGAGACGAGCGACTCCTCGGTCGCGGCGTCGTAGACCTCGAAGGTCCCGCCGTCGGCTGCGGGTGTGGACCGGCCGTCGATCCAGAGTCCGGTGGGCACGCCGTCGAGCACGGCCTGCGGGTCGAGAATCTCCTTGTCGCTCATGCGCATTCACATCCTCGTGACTCGGCTGCGGGACTCCGCACGAAGCGGCGATCCCCTCGGCGAACCACGCTACCCGCGCGGGCGGGCGGCCGGCCGGTGGTTGCCGACGGGCTTCACCGCACGCAGGATGGCGGCATGACGGCACGCAGGTTCGACGATCGACGTCCACGGCGGCTCATCCGGTCCGGACTCGTGCTGCTCGCGGCAGGAGCGGTCCTCGCCGGCTGTGCCCAGTCGACGCAGAACGACGCCCAGTCGACGGAAACGCCTGCCCAGTCGACGCAAACGCCTGCCCAGTCGACGGAAAACGACACCCGGTCGACGGAGTACGTGAACCTCGGCGACAGCTTCAGCGCCGGGACCGGTGTGCGGCCGCTGGAGGAGGACTCGCCGATCTACTGCCTGCGGTCGTCGAGGAACTACGCGCATGTCGTCGCGGCGGACGAGGACTTCGACCTCACCGACGTCAGCTGCGCGGGCGCCGACACCGACGACTTCGGCGAGTCGCAGCACCAGGGCGTGCCGCCGCAGCTCGACGCGCTCGACGACGACACCGACGTGGTCACGATGATGATCGGCGGCAACGACGAAGAGACCTACGGTCGCGCGATCCGGCTCTGCGGCGAACTGGCCGACGCCGACCGCACCGGCTCGCCGTGCACGGACCGTTACGGACGGGCGCTGATCGAGCCGGTCGCCACCGACATCTATCCCGCCGTGCGCCAGGCCCTGCGCGACGTCCGGGACCGCGCGCCGAACGCGCGCGTCCTGCTCGTCGGCTATCCCTGGCTGGTCCCGCCGACCACCGGCTGCTATCCCGAGATGCGGCTCGCCGCCGGGGACGTGCCGATGATCCGCGAGCTCCAGACCGCGCTCAACACGTACGGGCGGCGCGCGGCGCAGGACGAGGGCGTCGAGTTCGTCGACATGTCACAGGTGTCCGAGGGGCACGACGCGTGTGCCGGCGAGCAGCGCTGGATCGAGCCGATGACCACCTCGGGACCCGGCGCGGTGCACCCCAACGAGGCGGGTCAGGCGGCGATCGCCGAGCAGGTGCGCACCGCGCTCGCGAGCTGACCAGACACGGTTCGAGCCGGGTCGCACCCCCTCCCACCAGCGAGGATTTGGGTCACCCGGTGCCGTTTGGAACACTGTAGGCCGTGACCCCTTCCGCTGCTGCCACGGCCGCTCCCGGCACGGCCGCCTCCGCCGCGCTGTTCACCCGCGCGACGCAGGCCATCCCGGGCGGCGTCAACTCCCCGGTGCGCGCGTTCTCCGCGGTCGGCGGGACCCCTCGCTTCATCGCCTCGGCGTCCGGATGCCGGCTGACCGACGCCGACGGCAACGACTACGTCGACCTCGTGAGCTCCTGGGGTCCGATGATCCTGGGGCACGCGCACCCGGCCGTCGTCGAGGCGGTGCGTGAGGCGGCCACCGGCGGCCTGTCGTTCGGCGCCCCGACCGAGGCCGAGATCGAACTCGCCGAGGAGATCATCGGCCGCGTCGACCCCGTCGAGCGTGTTCGGCTGGTGAACTCCGGCACCGAGGCGACGATGTCGGCGATCCGCCTGGCCCGCGGCTACACGGGCCGGTCCAAGATCATCAAGTTCGCCGGCTGCTACCACGGTCACGTCGACGCACTGCTGGCCGCGGCCGGCTCCGGCGTCGCCACGCTCGGCCTGCCGACGAGCCCCGGCGTCACCGGTGCGTCGGCGCACGACACCCTCGTGTTGCCCTACAACGACCTCACCGCCGTCGCCGAGGCCTTCGCCGAGTTCGGCGACGACATCGCCGCCGTCATCACCGAGGCGGCGGCCGGGAACATGGGCGCGGTCGCGCCGGTCGAGGGATTCAACGCCGGACTCCGCGACCTGACGCGCCGCCACGGCGCGCTGCTCATCATGGACGAGGTCATGACCGGGTTCCGGGTGAGCCCGAGTGGCTGGTACGGACTCGAGGGCGTGGCCGGCGACCTCTACACCTTCGGCAAGGTCATGAGCGGGGGACTGCCCGCGGCGGCGTTCGGTGGCCGTGCGGACGTCATGGAACGTCTCGCGCCGACCGGGCCGGTGTACCAGGCGGGCACGCTGTCGGGGAATCCTGTCGCCGTCGCCGCCGGCCTCGCGACCCTGCGCAACGCCGACGTCGAGGTCTACCGCACGCTCGACGCGAACGCCGACCGGCTCGCGACCCTGCTGCACGACTCACTCGACGCGGCGGGCGTGGCCCACCGCGTGCAGAAGGCGGGCAGCCTGCTGAGTGTGTTCTTCACTACCGACCCGGAGATCCCGATCTTCGACTACGACGGCGTCGCCGCCACCGAGACCTGGCGGTTTGCGCCGTTCTTCCACGCCCTGCTCGAGCGCGGCGTGTACGCGCCGCCGAGCGCCTACGAAGCCTGGTTTGTGTCCGCGGCGCTCGACGAGGATGCTTTCTCGCAGATCGCCGAAGCGCTGCCCGCCGCAGCGCAGGCGGCCGCGACCGCAGCCACCCCGGGGGACAACGCCTGATGCACACGATCGTCCACATGATGCGCCATGGAGAGGTCGACAACCCCGACGGCATCCTCTACGGCCGTCTCCCCGGCTTCCGCCTCTCCGGCGACGGCCAGGCGCAGGCCCGTAAGGTCGCCGACACCCTCGCCGACCACGACGTCAAGGCCGTGTTCGCCTCGCCGCTGCAGCGCGCGCAGGAGACCGCCACCCCGATCGCCGCCGCGCACGGCATCCCGATCCTCACCAACGACGACCTCATCGAGGCCGACAACGTCTTCGAGGGTCTCAAGGTCTCCGTCGGCGACGGTGCGCTGAGCAAGCCCCGGCACTGGCCCAAACTCCGCGACCCGTTCACCCCCTCCTGGGGCGAGCCCTACATCCAGCTCGCGCACCGCATGCTGGCCGCGGCGAACAAGGCCCGCGACGCCGCCCGCGGTCACGAAGCCGTCTGCGTCAGCCACCAGCTGCCCGTGTACACGTTGCGCCGGTTCCTCGAAGGTCAGCGCCTCTGGCACGACCCGCGTCGCCGCCAGTGCTCGCTGGCCTCGCTGACCAGCCTCATCTACGACGACGACGCCCTCGTCGACATCATCTACTCCGAGCCGGCCGGGTCCTCGGACCCACTGGCCACCGGTGCGTGAAGAAAGCCTGACGTAGTGCGCAAGTTCCTCCTGCCGACGATGTTGTCGGCCCTGATCCTGCTGGTCGCCGGATGCAGCACCGGCGACGACGCGGTCGCGCAGGGGAACACCTTCCAGTTCGTGTCACCGGGCGGGCAGACCGTCATCACCTACGCACCCGACGAGCGCAAGCCGATCGCCGAACTCGCCGGCGAGGACCTCGTCACCGAGCAGCCGCTGTCGCTGTCCGACGAGCGGTTCGCGGACAGGGTCGTCGTCGTCAACGTGTGGGGTTCGTGGTGCGGACCCTGCCGCGGTGAGGCCGACGACCTCGAGCGCGTCTACGAACGCAATCGCGCCGACGGAGTGGAATTCCTCGGCATCAACCTGCGCGACGACCGGGAGTCGGCCAAGGACTTCGTGCTCGACCGCAAGGTCGGGTTCCCGTCGATCTACGACTTCCCGGGGATGTCACTGGCCGCTCTGACCACGCCCACCTCGGTGGTGCCGACGACGATCGTCCTCGATCGGCAGCACCGGCCGGCGGCGGTGTTCCTCAAGGCGGTCTCCGACAACGAGCTCGACGAGGTCGTCAAGCGCGTCGCGGCCGAGCCGGCGGGGTCGATGTGATGGACCCGTTCACCCAGGACTCGACCACCCTGGTGCTCGCCTCCTCGATCGGCGACACGTTCGCCGACACCGTCTCCAGCGGACCGCTGCTGCTCGCCTTCGCCGCCTGCCTGCTCGCCGGGCTCGTGTCCTTCGCCTCCCCGTGCGTCGTGCCCCTCGTCCCGGGCTACCTGTCCTACCTCGCGGGTCTCGTCGGGGCCGAGGCGCCCGCGGTGAAGGTGGGGGAGAGCGCCAAGAGCGGCCGGTCGCGGGTCGCGCTGGCCGCCGGCCTGTTCGTCCTCGGCTTCACCGTCGTCTTCGTCGCCGCCACCGCCACCGTCCTCGGCGTGACCAGCACCTTCGTCTTGAATCGCGAACTGCTGCAACGCATCGGCGGGGTCGTGACCATCGCCATGGGCCTGGTGTTCATCGGCCTCATCCCGGCTCTGCAGCGCGAGGTCCGCTTCGAACCGCGGCGGGTCTCCAACATCGTCGGGGCGCCGCTGCTCGGAGCGGTCTTCGCGCTCGGCTGGACGCCGTGCCTCGGGCCGACCCTGGCCGCGGTGATCGCCACCGTCAGCGGGACCGAGGGGGCGACGGCGGCCAAGGGCGTGACCCTCATCGTCGCGTACTGCCTCGGCCTGGGCCTGCCGTTCGTGATCCTGGCCTTCTCCTCGGCCTGGGCCCTGCGCAGTCTCGGCTGGCTCCGCCGGAACGCCCGCACGATCCAGGTCATCGGGGGCGTCCTGCTGATCGGGGTCGGCGTCGCCCTCCTGACCGGCTGGTGGGACCAGTTCATCGTGTGGGTCCAGGTCCGCTTCGTCACCGACACCCAACTACCGATCTGAGTGTCCTGATGACCGATGTGACCGACCGCCCGCAGGTGGACACCCCCGAGCCGGCCCCGAAGCCCCACTGGGCCCGCCGCCGGGTGCTGTGGCCGCTGCGCAACCTGTGGCGTTCGCTGACCTCGATGCGGACCGCGCTGATCCTGCTGTTCCTGCTCGCCCTCGCCGCGATCCCCGGTGCCCTGCTCCCGCAGCGCGAGCTCAACGAGCAGAAGACCCTGGAGTACATCGCCGCACGTGGTCAGCTCGGCGTGTGGATGGACCGCCTGCAGCTCTTCGACGTCTTCTCCAGCGCCTGGTTCACCGCGATCTACGTCCTGCTGTTCATCTCCCTCGTCGGCTGCCTGACGCCGCGCATGGTCGAGCACTTCCACAGCCTGCGCGCGAAACCCGTTGCCGCACCGCGCAACCTGTCGCGCTTGCCGCGGCACGTGACCCACACCGTCGACGGGGATCCGGAGACGGTCGCCCGACGGATCGACGGCCGGTTGCGCGGGTGGCGTCGCGAGGTCGTGGTCCGCGAGCCGAGCAAGGCGTATCCGGACGGGTGCGTCGAGGTCTCGGCGGAGAAGGGCTACCTGCGCGAGTTCGGCAACCTGGTGTTCCACTTCGCGCTGCTGGCGCTGTTGGTGTCGATCGCGCTGGGCAAGATGTACGGCTACGAGGGCACCCGCAGCCTCGTCGCCGACGGCGAACAGGGACTGTGCAACACCTCGACCGCTGTCTACGACTCGTTCCGCGCCGGCAACCTGGTCGACGGCACCGACCTGTCGCCGTTCTGCTTCCGCGTCGACGACTTCTCGGCGACCTTCCTGCCCAGCGGTCAGCCCGACATGTACGACGCCACCATCCGGTACGCCGCGGGCAGTGACGGCAGTGTGGGCAACCTCGGCGATCCCGCCGGCTGGGACACCGCGTCGGTGCGCGTCAACGAACCGCTTCGCGTCGCGGGCGACCGGGTCTACGTCCTCGGCAACGGTTTCGCGCCGACGTTCACGGTGACCTTCCCCAACGGGGAGAAGCGCACGCAGACCACCCCGTTCGTGCCGGACGAGCTCCAGACGATGCTCTCGTCGGGCGCGGCACGCTTCGACACCCCGGCGGGTCTGTACCCCGACGCCGACGACCGCCGGAAGAACCAGATCGCGCTGGAGGGCCTGTTCGCGCCCACCGCGTCGTTCCACGGCTCGCTGCTGACGTCGTCGTCGCCGACACCCGACGACCCCTTCGTCGCGACCCGGATCTTCAAGGGCGACACCGGTCTGGACACCGGCAGACCGCAGAACGTCTACTCGCTCGACCAGGACCTCATCGAACAGGGCCGCCTCCAACGTCAGGCGCAGGTCAACCTCGCGGTCGGCCAGAGCCACACCCTCGCCGACGGCACGACGGTGACCTTCGACGGCTACGAGCGGTGGGTGTCCGTGCAGGTCTCGCACGACCCCGCCCAGATCTGGGTGCTGGTGAGCTCGATCGTCATGCTCGGCGGTCTGCTCGTGTCGCTGCTGATCCGCCGCCGGCGCATCTGGGCCCGCCTGGTACCGGTGCCGGCCGCGAGCGCTCGTGCCGACGGCGATGGCCAGGACACCGATGGCCCGGACACCGATGGCCCGGACACTGGGCAACGACGTACTGTAGTAGAAATCGCCGGGCTGGCGCGTACCGATCAGGCCGGTTGGGGTGAGGGCTTCGACGAGCAGGCGGCCGAGCTGGTGGCCGACGACGCCGACGGACCTGCCTCGCGGCGGACGACCCGGCGGCTCTAGCGGCCGGCGAAAGGAAGCACATGAACACCGACGCTCCGGCGATGCCGATCGACGAGACGCTCGCGCGGTACTCGGACCTGCTCTACGGCACGGCCATGACGGTCTACGTCGTCGCGGTCATCTTGTTCCTGGGCGCTCTCGCCGCGGTCCGCGGCCGACGCCTCGAGCAGAAGCAGCTGGTCAACGCCGGGGCGAACGGAACCGACACGCGGGTGCCCGGGCGGGTCGACGAGTCGTCGCGCCGGACCCTGGGCGAGAAGCTCGGCAACATGGCGCTGCCGGTCGTGATCGTCGGCCTCGCCGCGCACATCGGTTCGATCGTGCTCCGCGGCATCGCGACCGACCGTGCGCCCTGGGGCAACATGTACGAGTTCATCTCGATGACGTGTGCCGCGGGCGTGCTCGCCGCCCTGATCATCCTGCGCAAGCGCGAGCACCGGCCGCTGCTCTCGTTCGTGCTGTTGCCCGTCATCCTGCTGATGTTCATCGCCGGCCGCTGGCTCTACACCCAGGCCGCACCCGTCGTCCCGGCCCTGAAGTCCTACTGGCTGGCCGTGCACGTCTCGATCATCTCGGTGTCCTCGGGCATCCTGCTGGTGTCTGGTGTGGCGAGCATCCTCTACCTGGTCAAGATGCGCTGGGCTCCGACCTCGTCCGACGACTCCGCCGCGGCTGCGACCCGTCCGGGTCTGGGCGGCGCGGTCCGTCGGGTCGTCGAACATCTCCCGTCCGTCGAGCAGCTCGATCGTCTCGCCTACAAGTGCGTCGTGATCGGCTTCCCGCTGTTCGGCCTCGGGGTGATCTGCGGTGCCATCTGGGCCGAGGCGGCCTGGGGCCGGTTCTGGGGCTGGGACCCCAAGGAGACGGTGTCCTTCATCGCCTGGGTGATCTACGCGGCCTACCTGCACGCACGCGCGACGGCGGGCTGGCGCAGCAATGCCGCGGCCTGGATCAACGTCGCCGGATTCGTGGCGATGCTGTTCAACCTGTTCATCATCAACCTGGTCGTCTCGGGACTGCACTCCTACGCCGGCCTGTGAGGACCGTCCGGTCGCGATGCGTGCCGACGGAATCCGTCAGCCGGACGCCTCGCTCGGGGAGTTCTCCTCGGCCCGCTTGGCGATCGCCTGGGCCTTGACCAGTTTGAGCAGGTCGATGAGTGCGTCGATGGTGTCCGGGCACAGCGAACCCATGTCGATGCCGGACAGGTGGCTCCCGGTGACCTGGAGCATCTCGACGTAATTCTGTTGCTGCCGAACGCGTTCGAGGTCTTCGTCGGGGTTGGACAGGAAGTAGGTGACACTGACGTCGAAGGCGCGGGCGATGGCCTCGACGGTGCGGAACGACGGCGTGCGGGCCTTGCCGGTGCGTAGCTGGGAGATGTACGCGTCGGACAGCGAGTAGCCGAGACGGTTGGCCTTCTCGGCGATCTTCTTGCCGGTATATCGGATGCCGTTCTCGTCACGGCTGTGTTCGAAGAGGTATCCGATCTTCTCGGCGAAGCTCAGGTCGTCATCGGTCGACGCCCCTCGCGGAGATCGTCCCGGGTTCAACGGCGCCTTCTCTCGGTCCAGCCATCGGGGGGTCGATGGTGAAGAGGACAATACCCTACCCACGGGTATGTTCCGCAGAGACGTTCTGAACCTGGTCTCAGCTTTTCGGTGGCGCGTCACGCCTCAGATCTCGTCACCGTCGGTGCCGTTGGTGCCGCGGGTGCGATTGTCCAGGTCGCGCAGGAAATCAGGGTCGTCGTCGGGGCCGAGCGGGCCGCGGGGACGGGATCGGCGCGGGCCGGGCGAAGGGGTGTCGCCGGACTCGTCGGAGTGGGGTCCGAAGGCGCGCCACATGAGGAAACCGATGGCCAGCAGACCCAGAACGGCGAACAGATAGATCATGACAACCTCCCGACGACCAGCGTACGTGAGACGCCTGAGAGGTCAGGACGAAAGCCGACCTGACCCGCACATCTCCGCCGATCGGATGAGGTCCGGCCGGGCGTCGGGTCGTCGGGAGAACGACAGTGCCGCCGGGTCAGTGGGCGCGGCGGTTGAGCAAGGCGACGACGTCCTCCTCGCGGAAGCGTCGGTGGCCGCCCGGGGTGCGGATCGAGCCGAGGATGCCGGAGCTCGCCCAGCGGGCGACCGTCTTGGGATTCACGTTGAACATCGCGGCGACCTGGCCGGGTGTCAACGTGTGCTGACTGGCCAGTCCCGGGGTGATGTAGGTCGTGGGCGGTGCGGTCTCGATGCTGGTCATGATTCCCCCTGTGCGTGTTGGAGTGCTCGGTCGGTGCGCCGAGATGGCGAAGCGGCTCTGCACGGTGGTGGACGAGTTCCTTATGAATACACGCAAATCGCCCAGGTACTCGAACCGTCAGTGGGAGGTAAAGAGCATGCAAAGGCCCGCGACCTGCGGGAGCGCCGAGACCGCCCAGTACGCTGAGGGGGTGAGTGAAACGCCCGACCCCACCCCCGGCAAGAAGGCCACGCCCGACGCGGCCACCCGCGAGACCACGGCCGGCGACGCCACGCCGCAGGCGGGTGGACGCCCGATGACCCTCGCGTTCGCCCTGTTCGCATACACGTTCGCGCGTCTGCTGCTCGTCACCGCGGTCGTGGTGATCATCATGGTCGGCGGCAACCTGGTGGGCGTCGAGGTGCCATTCCTCGTGGCGGCGGTGTTCGGGGTGCTGATCGCACTCCCGCTCGGCATGGTCCTGTTCAAGACCCTGCGTCTGAAGGTCAACAGCGAGATCGCGGCACTGGAGGCCGGTCGCCGTTCCAAGCACGACGACCTGCAGGCTCGGCTCCGCGGCGAGAAGTGAGTTCGACGACCCGTGGAACCCACGCGAGTCGTCGACCGTCGCGCTGATCGGGCCTGGACCCAGAACGCCGTCCGCCTCATCGAGGCCGACGGCCGGCGCAGTGCCGACACCCATCTCCTCCGCGTCGCGCTGCCCGCATGGTCGCGCTGGACCGTCGCCGACGGCGACACGATCCGCGACGTCGGCGTGGACCTCTATGTCAAGGACGAGTCGACCCATCCGACGGGTTCGCTGAAGCACCGGCTCGCGCGTTCGCTGTTCCTCTATGCGCTGTGCAACGGGTGGGTCGTCGAGGGCACGCCGGTGATCGAGGCGTCGTCGGGGTCGACGGCGGTCAGCGAGGCCTACTTCGCCGAACTGATCGGGGTCCCGTTCATCGCGGTGATGACGCGGAGCACCTCGCCCGCGAAGACGGCACTCATCGAACGCCACGGCGGGCGGTGCCATTTCGTCGACCACCCCGGCGAGGTCTATGCCGAGGCGCTGCGTCTCGAGGCCGAACTCGGCGGCCACTTCATCGACCAGTTCACGATGGCCGAGCGTGCGACCGACTGGCGCGGCAACAACAACATCGCCGAGTCGATCTTCGCCCAACTGGCCGAGGAAGAGCATCCGATCCCCACCTGGATCGTCGTGGGGGCGGGTACCGGTGGTACGTCGGCGACTCTCGGACGGTATGTGCGCTACCGGCGCCACGACACCTGGCTGGCCGTGGTCGACCCGGAGAACTCGGTGTTCCTGCCGGCCTACGCGTCGTCGGACGGCACGCTGACCGCCCAGACCGGCTCGCGCATCGAGGGCATCGGCCGGCCGCGGGTCGAGCCGTCGTTCATCTCGCAGGTCATCGACCGCATGATCGGGGTGCCCGATGCGGCGTCGATCGCGACCGCGCGGCGCGTGAGCGACCTCCTGGGCCGCCGCGTCGGCGGATCCACCGGCACCAACATGTGGGGGGCCTTCTCGCTCGTCGCCGAGATGGTCGCCGCGCGCACGCCCGGCAGTATCGTCACCCTGCTGTGTGACTCCGGGGATCGGTACGCGACGACCTACTTCGACGACGACTGGCTCGCCGCCGGTTCGTTCGACCTCGGCCCCGCCGAGACGGTGCTCGACCAGTTCCTCGCCACCGGCCGCTGGACCGCCTGAGACCCGGGCCGGCCGCCGCGGGTGGGTTACGATCCGGGAGTGTCGATGGAACCCGGGCGGACGCCCGGCACCGGAAGTGCCCTGGTGGAAGCGGTCGATCTGGTGCGTGAGTACCAGATGGGCGAGGAACGGGTTCGCGCCCTCGACGGTCTGAACCTGTCCATCGACGGCGGTCAGTTCGTCTCGGTGGTCGGCCCGTCGGGAGCGGGCAAGAGCACCCTGCTGCACGTACTCGGAGCTCTCGACACCCCGACGTCGGGCCGGATCAGCATCGACGGCGTCGACCTCGGGGCGCTCGACGACACCGCCGCCTCCGAGTTCCGGCGCAACCGCGTCGGGTTCATCTTCCAGTTCTTCAACCTCGTGCCGACGATGTCGGCGTGGGAGAACGTCGCGCTGCCGCGACTGCTCGACAACCAGTCGCTCCGCAAGGCGAAACCCCGTGCCGTGGAACTGCTTGCGCGGGTCGGACTCGGCGATCGAATCGACCATCGGCCCTCGGAGCTGTCCGGCGGCCAGATGCAGCGGGTCGCGATCGCCCGCTCGCTCATCATGGATCCGACGATCCTGCTCGCCGACGAACCGACCGGCAACCTGGACTCCAAGACGGGTGAGGCGGTACTCGAACTGCTCTCCGAGGTCGCCCACGACACCCCCGACCGGCTGGTGGTGATGGTGACCCACGACCCGAAGGCCGCCGCGGTCGCCGACACCACCATCACGGTCCGCGACGGGAAGATCGCCTAGTGGCGGGACGGGGTTCTCGGGCCGCCGCCCTAGCCGCCGGTCTCACCCGCATCCGCCTGCTGAACCTGCGCGAGATCCGTACCCACCGGCTGCGCCTGCTCACCTCGCTGGTGGTGGTGGTCGTGTCGTCGGCGTTGCTGATCGCGGTGCTCGGCACCTACGGGTCGGCGTCGGAATCGGTGCGGGACTTCAACAATGCGGTGTCGGGGGTCGCCGACATCGAGGTCGCCGGCATCACCGACACCGGCGTCGACGAGTCGCTGGCCGGCGAGATCCGTCGCGACGTCGATGCGGCGGCGGCCGTCGTGCCGATGATCCGCGGGTCGGTCGTCGTCGACGGTTCGGCCGTGCCGCTGCTCGGCTCCGATCAGCGCGTCACCCAGCTCTCGGGCAGTCTGCGCGGCGCCCTGCGACAGGGGCAGGCCGGGACCGGTCCGGGCACCGTCGACCTGGACCGACTGCGCACCGGCGTGTTCGTCGGCCCGGGACTCGGGCTCGACCGCGGAGACCGATTGACCGTCAACGGGATCGAGGTCGAGGTCCTCGAGGTCGCGGACAACGAACAGGCCGCCGGTCTCAACAACGGCCGTTTTCTCTTCGCCTACGTCGACCTCGCGCAGCGACTCGTCGGACTCGAGGGCCGGCTCGACTCGATCCTCATCGTGACCGAGCCCGACGCCGATGTGTCCGCCGTGCGCTCGCAGGTGCAGGGCATCGTGGACGGCCGTGCGGTGGTGGTCGATCCGGACTTCCGCGCCAAGCAGGCCGAGGTCGCGAGTTCGGTGACCCGCGATGCGACCCTGCTGGTCTCGCTCGTGTCGCTGGTGATCGCCGCCTTCCTGGTGTTCAACACGATGAACATGGCGGTGGCGTCGCGGCGGAGGTCGCTGGCGATGATCCGGGCGTTGGGGGCCAAGCGGTCTCACCTCGTCGGGGACATGCTCGGCGAGGCCGCGCTGATGGGTCTCGTCGGCGGCGTACTCGGTATCCCCCTCGGAATCCTGGCCGGGCGGGCGGTGATCAGCAGCCTGCCCGAACCCCCGGCCGATTCCGTCGGCACCGTCATCAACTACCACCTGCCCGGATACGCGCCCGCGGCGGCGGTGATCGCCTGCGTGGTCGCGTGTGTCGCGGCGACGACGCTGGCCGCGCGGGCGGTGTTCGCGGTCTCGCCGGTGGAGGCGATGGCTCCGGTCGAGGTGTCGGACTCCGCCGCGCGGCGTGGTCCCGCGGTGGTGATCGCCGCGGTGCTCGGGGTCGCCGGCCTGATCGCGTCGTGGGTGGTCGTGGCAACCGTGCCGGGCCGCCCGGCCATCGTGGCCGGCGTCTTCTATCTGGTCGGCGCGCTGCTGCTGTGCTTCGCGCTGTCGAAACCGCTGGCCTGGGCGGTGGTTCGGGTGGCGCGCTGGTTCGGTGGCCCCGGACAGCTCGCCTCGGTGAACAGCGAGCGCGCCCCGCGGCGCGCGTGGGCGACGCTGATGACGGTCGCGGTGGCCATCGCGGTCGGCATGGGGACGTCGGGAGCGCTGGACAACCTCGTCTCGTCGATGTCGAAATCGCTCGACGGACTGGGGGATCCGGACTTCTACGTGTCGTCGACGTCGGCCGCGAGCCTGCCCCTGGGTCCGATCCTGCCGCCCTCGGTGGCCGAACGCGTTGCGGCGGTTCCCGGGGTCACCGAGGTCGTCGGTGGTCAGTGGGCCGCGGTCAACATCGGCGAGAGCAAGGCGAATGTGCAAGGGCTCGAGCCGGGTTCGCGCGCACCGTTCATGCGCAAGGCGTCGCCGGAAGCGGTGGCGAGCGTCCTCGCCGGCGACGGCATCCTGATGTCGAACGTCTTGGCCCGCGCATTGGGCGTGGGCACGGGCGACACGGTGGAACTCGCGACCCCCAACGGTCCGCGGCAGACGGTCGTGCGCGACACCGTCGACTATGTCTCCCTCGACTCCGGTGTGGCGGCCATGTCGCAGGAGTTGCTGGGGGAGTGGTTCGATCGCGACGGCGACACCTACCTGCAGGTGATCACCTCGCCCGATGCCGACCCGGAGCAGGTCCGCCGGGACCTCGAGGCGCTCGTCGACGGCGTCCCGACGACGGGCAACAAGCCCATCAGTGTCTACAGCGGTGCCGAGGCCCTCGCGGCCACCCAGGCCACTGTCGAGCAGGCGGGCGCGTTCGCGGTCGCCATCCAGTGGATCGTCGCCGGTGCGGCCGCGATCGCACTGCTCAACACGCTGCTGCTGTCGGTCCTCGAACGACGACGCGAACTGGGCGTCCTGCGGGCGATGGGGGCCTCCCGCCGGTTCGTCTCGCGGACGGTGCTCGCCGAGGCGGGAGCGGTCGCCCTGGTCGGGTCGGTCCTCGGCGTCGTCCTCGGTGCCGCCATGCATCTGCTCAGCAACCAGATCCTGACCATCACGACGTCCCTGACGGTGCTGTACTCGCCACGGCCGTCGGCCCTGCTTTTCGTGACCATCGCCGTGGCCCTCTGCCTGATCGGTGCCTTCGTCCCCGCGGTCCGGGCCGGGCGGATGAACATCAGCGAGTCGATCCAGAACGAGTAGTCCCGTCGCGGGGGCGCGGTCGGGCGAGATGCGCCATGCCCGGCTCGTCAACTATTCTTGACACGAGCGGGATGTCAACATAACCTGACATCATGCACGACGACCACAGCACCGACACCGCACCCGACGCACCGAGCGCCGAGCTGGCCGGAGACGCCGCGAGCGGCGATCCGGCGAGGGGCTTGGCCGCGGTACGCGCCCTGCGCACCCTGGCCGACCGACTCGAGGACGTGCAGGTGGCCAACGCCCGTGCCCACGGGTGGAGCTGGCAGGCGATCGCAGAAGTGCTGCAGATCAGCCGACAGGCCGTGCATCAGAAGCACTCACAACGTGAGGCCCGCGCGAGTGGGCCAGAAGGAGACACAGATGTTTGAGCGAATCAGTCGCGATGACAAGATGCTGCTGGCTTTCGCCACGCAGGAGGCCGGCGACCTGGGTCACCGGCAACTCGGCAACGACCACCTGATCCTGGGCATGCTCTGCAACGCCCGCAGCCCGTTGTTCGCGCTGCTGGCCGACCAGGGGCTAGCGCTGACGTCGGCCCGGGAGGTGGTTCGGAAGTATCACGACGAGCACGCGGAACGGTCCGACGCCGCGGAGACCGCCGACGACGAGTCGGCTCGCGAACGCTATGAGGAGGATCGAGAAGCCCTGCGCGGCATCGGGATCGACCTCGACAAGGTCCGGGACGCGGTGCGCGGGCGCTTCGGTGAGGACCTGTCCGACGGCTGGGGCGAGCGTGCCCAGCGCGGCCCTCGAGGACGTGGTCACGGGCGTCGGGGGCACCGGCACCATGGTCGCGGTCGCGGACCCCGGCCGGATTGCGGCCCACAGGGTCTCGGGCCAGAGGGTTTCGGGCCGGGTGGTTTGGGGCCGGAGGGTTTCGGGCCGGGAAGTTTCGGACCGGGCGGACCGTTCGGCGGCGAGGGGCCCTGGGAGCCGGGGCGCGGCCGGCGCGGACCGCGGGGCCGGGGCGCCCGTCCGCGTTTCGCGGACGACACCCGGACGGTGTTCGGCCGGGCCATGGAGATCGCGCGGGAACGGGGTGACCGCCGCCTCCGCGCGGAGTACCTGTTGCTGGGGATCATCGACACCGCCGACGACGCGTCGCGGGCGTTGATCGAGTCCGCCACCACGGCCGACGAACTCCGCGCCGCGGTCGTGGCGAGCCTGCCCGACGTCGAGGCGCAGGTCTGATCGTCGGCGCAGGTCTGGCGTCGAGGTCCGTCAGGTGAGCGCGAGCGAGACCGCCGTGACGACCGCCCAGGCGAGCATCGCCTTGCCGGTCGTCCCGATCGACGGGATCAGTCCCGGTCCGGCCGCCCCGGTTCGGACCGGGGCGTAGGCCTGCCACAGCAGTGGGAACGTCACCAGTCCGAGCAGCGCCCAGGGGGTCGCGAACGCCAGGACCACGCTCATCGCGAGCGGAGTCAGGAGAAGCACGGCGAACAGGATCCGGGTCCGGGCGTCACCGAGGCGCACGGCGAGGGTGATCTTGCCGGATTCGGTGTCGCTGGGGATGTCTCGGAGGTTGTTGACGACCAGCACGCTGCTCGAGATCGCGCCGATCGCGATCGCGCCGGCCAGTCCGACCCAGTCGACGCGGCCGGCGGAGACGAACTGGGTGCCGAGGACGGCCACGAGCCCGAAGAAGGTGAACACCGCGACCTCGCCCCAGCCGGCGTAGCCGTATGGGCGCTTGCCGCCGGTGTAGAACCAGGCGCCGGCGATGCAGATCGCGCCGACCAGCACGAGCCACCACGCCGTCGCGATGGCGAGGACGAGCCCGCAGACCGCGCCGATCCCGAAGCACAGGAACGCGGCGGTCTTCACGGCCTTCGGCGAGGCGGCGCCCGACCCGACCAGGCGCATCGGACCGACCCGGTCGTCGTCGGTCCCCCGCACGCCGTCGGAGTAGTCGTTGGCGAAGTTCACGCCGATGATGAACGCGACGGCCACCGCCAGCGCGAGTACGGACTTCCACCACGTGACGTCGCCGGAGTGCGCCGCCGCGCCGACACCGACCACGACCGGCGCGATCGCGTTGGGGAGCGTGCGCGGACGAGCGCCCTGGATCCACTGCGAGGGGGTAGCCACGGGGTTCATCGTGTCACGGCCGCGCGCGCGAGCCGGCGGCTGCCCGGCAGGTGTAGAACTTCGTGGCGCCTGGCGCGACGACACACTACATCTGCGGGGGACGTCGAGCGATGGAACCGGTTGCGGCGCAGGTGCGTATGAAGGTCATGCATCTTCCGCCGGACTTTCGGGCGTTCGCCCTCGACCAGGACGGCGTGTTCACCGTTGCCGATGCCCGCGGACACGGCATCAACCGGTCGGCGGTGCACCGTCGGGTGCGGGCCGGCGAGTGGGTATCGGTGCATCCTCGTGTCTATCGGCTCGCCGACCACCCCGAGACCGACAGGACGCGAATCCGGACCGCGACGCTGGCCGTCGGCACTCACGGGGTCCTCTCGGGACTCGCTGCCGCATGGTGGCATGGGATCGTCGAAGCCCCACCCGCCTTGCCCACGGTCACCGCTCTTCGCGGCCGCCACGGTCATCCGGTGACGGGAGTCCGGATTCTCAACCGCGCTCTCGCCGACGCCGACGTGCTGACCCGGGACGGGCTACCGGTCACCGGGGTCGCGTTGTCGGTTTTGGAGGGTGCGGTAGAGGGCGGCGGCGAGGTCATCGATGCTGCGCTGCAGCAGCGGCGCACCACGGTCGAGCGTCTCGTCGAGGCCTACGAGCGGCGGCGCCGGTGCGTCGGCGCGGCGGACATGGGTTCGATGGTCCAACTGCTGGAATCGGGTGCGCGGTCGGCCGCCGAGCGGCTCGCTGTCACGATCCTCCGGACCGCGGGTATCGAAGGGTGGGTGGCGAACCATCCGACCTGTGGGTACGAGATCGACTTCGCCTTCCTCGACCGGATGGTGGCGGTGGAGATCGACGGGTTCGCCTTCCACCGTGACGCGAAGACGTTTCAGCGTGACCGCACCCGACGCAATGCGCTCATCGCGGCGGGTTGGACGGTGCTGAACTACACCTGGGGTGACCTCCGCGACCGAGCGGAGTACGTCGCTACGTCGATCTCCCAGGCACTTGCGACCGCCGCCTGAACTGCAGTTGTCGCACATCGTTGCGCCAGGCGCGACGACACACTACATCTGCGCACCGAAGCGGGCCCGTAACGCGCGACGGTCGTACTTGCCGGGTCCGCGGAGGGGGAGGGCGTCGAGTTCGACGACCCGCCGGGGGGCCGCGTACTTGTCGAGCCGCTCGGTGACCGAATCGCGAATGCGGTTGACGTCGAGGCGTTCTCCGGGACGGACGACGACGAATGCGGTGACCGCCTCGCCGAGCCGGTCGTCGGGGAGTCCGACGACGACGCATTCGGCGACCGCCGGGTCGTCGGCGATCACGGCCTCGACGACCTGCGGTACGACGGTCAGGCCGCCGGTCGAGATGGCCTCGTCGGCGCGGCCGACGATCGAGAGCAGTCCGGCGTCGTCGACGCGGCCGAGGTCGTCGGTGCGGAACCAGCCCGGCTCGGCGAAGGCCGGATGGTCGGGCAGATTGCGATAGCCGGAGGCGACGACCGGACCGCCGAGCAGTACGCGCCCCACCCCGTCGGGTGCCGGATCGGCGATGCGGACCGCGACGCCGTCGAGTGGTCGCCCGTCGTAGACGCACCCTCCGGCGGTCTCGCTCATCCCGTATGTCGCGACGACCGGGAGACCTTCGTCGACCGCTCTGTCCCACAACGGTTTCGGGGTGGCCGCACCGCCGACGAGGATGGCGTCGAGCTCCCGCGAGGCGGCGGTCGCGGCGGGCTGGTCGAGAACCTTGACGAGCTGGGTGGGCACCAGCGAGGTGTATCGCCGCGGACCCTCGAAGTCGCGTACGGCGCGGGCGTAGACCTCGGGATCGAAACCGGCCCGCATGTTCAGGACCACGGGCGTCTGCCCGGCGGTCAGCGCCCGGAGCAGGACCTGCAGGCCGGCGATGTGGTGCGGGGCCAGCGCCAGCAGCCAGTTGCCCGGCCCGCCCAGATGATCGGCGGTGGCCCGCGACGACGCGGCGAGGGTCGCCGGAGTGTGTTGCGCGCCCTTGGGGGTGCCCGTCGACCCCGATGTCGAGACCACGAGGGACACGGGGTCGTCGATGGGTGCGCCCACCTGCAGCGCCGAGGCGAGTTCGGCTGCGGCGCGGGCGTCGTCGGGCACGGGCAGGAAGGCCGAGGAACCGTCGAGGATCGCCCGGAGGTCGTCGACGTGGTCGAGCACGGCGGCGGTCGACGGCAGCGGCAGGGTTCGCAGGGTCCTCAGGGCAGGTCCCCATCGGTCGGACCGTCCCCATCAGGATCGGGGTCGTCGCTGAACGGCCATCCGCGGGCGACGAGGTGTGCGCGTACCCGCGCGATGTCGTCCTCGTGCGGCAGTTCATGGGTGTAGTGGGTGATCTTCACCGCCGCGTCGATCCGCGATATCGGTTCGGGTGGCGGCGGGGACTCGCGGGCCAGCTCCGCCGACACCTGGCTCACCTCGTCGTCGGTCAGCTGCCGGCGCAGCAGCGCCACGAGCGGTATGTAGTCGTTGTGCGGGACGCCGTCGGGGTAGCCGGCGCGCAACCACTCCACGACCTTCTGCAGAAGTGTCGGGCGGTCCACGGGGTGTCTCCGATCAGAAGCGGGGACGATCACTTGTAGCCGAACGGGAAGATCTTGACGCCGGTGTAGTAGAAGATCGTTTGCCGGGTGATCCAGAGGATCCCGACGACGATCACCAGGATGACGACGCCGAAGATGAGGTACGCCACGGGCTTCAGCGCGGGATGCGGATCGGAGGTCGTTCCGTCGGCGGCGACGGAACCCTCGGCGAGGGACCGCAGACGCAACCCGACTGCGAACAGCGCGGGCAGTCCCGCTCCCAGTACCAGTCCGATGATGAGGACTTTGCCGATGGCCTCGAACGTCTCCATTCTCAGGCGCTCCTCTCCGGGTCGTGCTGCACGATGATCTCGGCCGGGATGACCGGTGGCAGCGGGAGGGTCGTGTCGTCCGTCTCGGTGGCGACCGTTTCCTCCCACTCCTCGCCCGCGAGGGCCTCGCCCTCCCAGGCGTCGTTGACGTTCTCGTGGTCGACCTTGTTCTCCTGCGCGCGCCAGTACATGTAGCCCGACGCGACGACCAGGATCGCGAAGATGATGAGGGCCCCGGTGACTTCGCCGAACAGGTGCGCGAGGAAGTAGCAGGCGGCACCGACCGCGCCGGCGGCGGGCAGGGTCGTCACCCAGGCGACGGCCATCCGGCCGGCGACCGACCAGCGGACCTGGGCGCCTTTGCGGCCGACCCCCGAACCCAGGATGGAGCCGGTCGCGACCTGGGTGGTCGAGAGCGCCATGCCCGCGGCACTCGAGGTGAGGATGATGGCGGCCGACGACGCCTCGGCGGCCATGCCCTGCGGCGAGGTGATCTCGACGAGTCCCTTGCCGAGGGTGCGGATGATCCGCCAGCCGCCCAGGTAGGTGCCGATCGCGATGGCGGCGGCGCAGCTGAACACCACCCAGAAGGGGAGTCCGTGGCTGACGCTCGACGCCTCGAGGTGTCCGGTGGCGATGAGGGCCATCGCGATGACACCCATCGTCTTCTGGGCGTCTCCGGTGCCGTGGGCCAGCGAGACCAGCGATGCGGTGGCGACCTGCCCGTAGCGGAAGCCGTCCTCCTTCTGCCGGTCGGCGATCCGGCGGGTGATCGCGAAGACCAGCCAGGTTCCGCACGCCGCGACCAGACAGGCGATGACCGGTGCGGCCAGCGCGGGGATGAGGATCTTGGAGGTGATCCCGGACCAGTTGATCCCGCTGACACCGATCGCGGCCAGGCCCGAACCGATCAGCCCGCCGAACAGGGCGTGGGACGAACTCGAGGGCAGCCCGAACAGCCAGGTGAAGAGATTCCACAGGATGCCGCCGATCAGGCCCGCGAAGATGATGAGCAGCGCCGTCGTCGCCGACAAGCCGGCCACCAGCTCCCCGGCGTCGGGTCCCGAGGTCTGCTGGATGTTCAGCACGTCCTTGGTGATGGTCGCCGCGACCTCCACGGACAGGAAGGCGCCGACCAGGTTGAGCAACGCCGACAGCCCGACCGCGACCTTCGGCTTCAGGGCGCCGGTGGCGATCGACGTCGCCATCGCGTTGCCGGTGTCGTGGAAGCCGTTGGTGAAGTCGAAGCCGAGGGCTGTGACCACCAACAGCACCAGGATCAGCATCTCGCCGCTCATGGTGACGATTGTGGGACCTACCGCCCTCATTTACCTAAACATCGGGCACAGTTCCGGTGCGCGGGGTCCCCGGCCGGGGCCGACCTATCGAACGTTCAACAGACCCTCGGAAACCGGTCGCCGCTGTGGAAGAATCCGTCGGCATGACATCGATGAAGCTGGGCATGCCGATCAACTACGCGGGCGACTTCCGCGAGACCATCAACAACCTCGCGGACTTCGAAGCCGCGGGCGTGCAGCGCATCGCGGTTCCGGAGGCCTACAGCTTCGACGCCGTCTCGCAGCTGGGGTACATCGCGGCCAAGACCGAGACGATGGAACTGCAGACCGCGATCCTGCCGATGTACTCGCGGACGCCCACCAACCTGGCGATGACCGCGGCCGGCCTCGACTACATCAGCGGCGGTCGCGCGGTGCTCGGTATCGGCGCATCCGGTCCGCAGGTGATCGAGGGATTCCACGGCGTCAAGTACGACTACCCGCTGGGACGCGCCCGCGAGCACGCCGAGATCTGCCGGATGGTCTGGCGCCGCGAGAAGCTGAACTACCAGGGCAAGCACTACACGTTGCCGCTCGACGAGGAGCATGGCGGCTCGGGACTGGGCAAGTCCCTGAAGATCATCAATCACCCCGTACGCGACAACATCCCGTTGCTCCTCGCCGCCATCGGCCCGAAGAACATCGAGTTGGCCGCGGAGATGTTCGACGAGCTGCAGCCGATCCTGTTCCACCCCGAGCAGATCGACGCGGCCTTCGGTGAGTCGCTGGCGGCGGGCAAGGCCAAGCGCGATCCGTCGCTGGGGGATCTGGGCATCGTCGTCCAGGCCACCGCCCGCATCTCCGACGACGCCGAGCAGATCGACAACGCCAAGCAGCTCGTGCGCCATCATGCCGCCCTGTACATCGGCGGGATGGGCGCCCGTGGGAAGAACTTCTACAACCAGCTCGCCATCCGCTACGGCTACACCGACGAGGCGAAGCTGATCCAGGACCTCTACCTCGACGGCAAGAAGATGGAGGCCGCCGCCGCGGTCCCCGAGGACCTCGTCACGTCGATGTCGCTGATCGGTTCCAAGGCCCAGGTGGCCGAGCGGGTCGCGGCGTTCCGGGAGGCCGGTGTCACGTGCATCCTGGCCTCGCCCACCGCGCCGACCCACGCCGAGCGCGTCACCGAGGTCGAGCACCTGCGCGACATCTTCGGGGGCTGATCTCTCCGATCTAGCAACCCAGTACGGCGGCCTTCGCCAGGCCGCCGTACTGGTACGCGTAGACGCCGGCCCACAGAACCGGGTTGGCGCTGTAGTCGCGCGGTACCGCGTGCATGACGACGTCGCCGTCGAAGCACTGGCCGAAGATGAACCGGGCCCGCACCAGGTGGTAGCTCCAACTGATGACGATGACGTCGTCCCAGTTGTGCTCCCGGGCCATCTGCCGGACGTACATCGCCTCCCCGCGCGTCGTCGAGGGCTCCGGCTCGAAGCACGTGACGGTGATGGTGGCGGTCCCCGCCGAACAGGCGCCGGGCATCATGGCGTCGAACTCCGTATACGGCCGGTAGGGATCGGAGATCAGCACGTGATCGGCGTAACCCCTTCGCGCTAGCTCGATTCCGTAGGCCTCGCGGCCGTCGTGTTCGCCGCCCAGGACGACGATGGCGTCCACCTTGCGCAGCGGGTCCTGGTGGTCGCGGGTGAACAACTGGTAGCCGAGTACGGCGGAGGCCACAATGGCGACGACCAGGACGCCGACGAGGACCCGGAGAGCGCGTTTCATGCCGCGGCGGGGAGTTTCTCGGGGTGCGACGGCGCCGGGGTACCCGGTGGTCCGGTGAGCCGCAGGGCGACGATCAGATACACCAGCATCAGGGACAGATCGGTGACCGAGACGGGGATGGTCACCGTGCTGAAGTCGAGTTGCATACCCAGCACGAAGAAGGCGATGAAGCCGCCGCCGTAGAACGCCACCCACGGCCGGCTCGAGCGCAGGCACCGATAGGCCAGGTAGCAGCCGTAGATCATGATCGCGGTGAACACCACTCCGACGAAGATCCCGCCGCGATACACCGACAGCAGCGGTGCGTTGGCAACATAGTTGATGGTGAAGGCCTGTTCGGGATCCTTGAACTCGGCGATTCCCCATCCGTGCCCGAACAGCCAGTGGCCGTCCATCTTTCCCGGGAACTCACGCAGTGCGTCGGACCGGGCGGTGGAGCCGGTGTCGTCTTCTCCGAAGGAGGAGAAGATCCGGCGACGCGACGCCGGGAACGCGGCCAGCAGCACCATTCCGCCGACGAGCGACCCGGCGATGACGGCGCGACCCCGGGTCGTCATGGTGTGAAATGCGAGCATCAGCAGCAGGCCCAGCACGACGCTGAATATCGCCGCGCGGCTCAGAGTCATGGCGATCGCCGCGAACATTACGACAGCGAGAACCCAGCGCCGGCCGCCGTCGAAGACCAGCATGCTGATCATGAGGGCGGCGAGGAAGCCGATGCCCGCGGCGTTCGGGTCGATGTAGGTGCCGGACAGGCGAGCGGTGACCGACGCGCCGCTGAACACGAAGCGTCCCGCCGATGCCGAGTCATACCCGAAGGGGGACAGCAGATCGAAGGTGCGCGCGGACTTGTCCACGGTCAGCATCACGAGGCCCAGCCCCGCCGACACCGCGGACGCGACGACGAACACCTGGCCGAACAACCGAAGTTGGTCGGGCCGAAGGCGCAACAGTGCCACGACAAGGAGGACTGCGCTCGACCATTTCACGTACTCGACGATGTCGACGGCGCCGTGCAGGGTTGCGACGACGGAGGCACCGCCGACGGCGACGAGCACGCACAGGGCGCGTTCCAGCGGGACGAACGTCCGTACCTCCCGCGTATGGAGCACGGTGGCGAGGAGCACCGCGACGGTGAGCGCGAAGATCATGGGAATCGGTGTGCCGGGCAGATATCCAGCAGGCAGCACAGCGATCACCACCGCCAGGATCCACAGCAGCCACGTTGGATGGGCGAGTCCGACGTACCCTCCGATCACCAGGAAGACCGCAAGGAACGCCGCGGTCACCGCCGTTCCACCGGCCATGAGGCAGACGAAGGCGCCGACCGCCGCCGCGGCCACGATCAGAAGTGAACGAACGATCCCCACTGCGGCATCATCGCACGATCCGACCGTACCCACCGGTTCGGAGCGTTCTCGGTAACGGGCGTGGGACGCAACGCGTTCAAGATCACAGTACTCGGAGCGCGCGGTCCGCGCGCACTGGTTAGAGTTGTCGCGTCGGGGGGCGGCACGAACGGTCGAACAGCCTCCACGGACACGTCCATCGGACATCACGCGGTGGATATTCGGCGCGTCAGCCAGCTCACCATCCCCGGAAGGAGGCATGTTCGTGCCACTCAGTGACTACGTTCGCGTCATCGTGCGTTATTGGTGGGCGCTCGTCGCCGGCGCGGTCACCTTCGGACTGATCGGTTTCGGTTACGGCATGTTCGTCCAGTCGACGGAATACGTGTCGTCCGCAAGGCTTTTCGTCACGGCGGAGGGCGGAACCTCGGTCGGCGAGTCGTACCAGAACAACCTCTTCGCCGAGGGTCGCGTCAACTCCTACGCGCAGGTCGCGGTGAGCGAACAGGTCGCCACTCGCGCGTCGGCCGCGCTCGACGGGGCGATCAGTCCCGCCGACCTGCGAGCCCGGACGACCGCACTGCCGGTCGACGACACCGTCATCCTCACCATCTCGGTCACCGGACCGAGTCCACAACGCGCACAATCGTATGCGTCCGCGATCGCCCAGCAGACCGTCGAGGTAGTCGAGGAACTCGAGACCTCTCGGCGCGGCGGCACCCCGGCCGCCTCGGCCGTCCTCTACGACGAGCCGGGCCTCCCCGCCCGCGTGAGCCCGCCGTGGCTCCCCTGGACCGCGCTCGGGGTCGTCGGGGGACTCGTGGTGGGTGTACTCACCGCGTTGCTGCTGGGGTGGCGCCGCCGGGGCACCGTCGAGGACGTGTCGGCGGCTGTGGATTCGGCGCACCACCCGGTACTGGCGACGGTGACACATCGAGCCGACGCGGCCGATGGGCCGGCGGGCCTCGGCACGGCCGATCCCGACGCCGACTCGCTGCGCGGAGCGCACAACCTGATCCGTTTCCTGGGGGCGCAACGACAGCCGGACGGCCTTGCGCCGCGGGTACTGGGGTTCGTCGGCGTCGGGAAGGACAGCGAAGCGGGTTCGGTCGCAGCGCGGTTCGCGGCCACGATCTCCGCCACGGGCAACAGTGTCCTGCTCGTCGACGGTGATCTCACCGGCCACGGGATCACCGGCGCCACGTCGTCGTCCGACCATGGTCTGTCGACCGTCCTCACCGGCAGCGCCGGGAGCGTCGATCCGTTCGTGAAGCGAGGAGACCTCACGGTCCTGCCCGCCGGACCCGTTCCGCCGGAACCGGGTGCGCTGGTGAGCGGACCCGCGGTGGCCGGCGTGTTCGACGACCTGCGGAGCAGGTTCGACTACATCGTGATCGCCGGACCCGCGATCGTGTCGAGCCCCGGGGCCATCGTGTTCGCCGCACTCGCCGATGCCACCGTCGTGGTGGTGCGTAGTGGTGCCGCGACGCGGAAGTCGTTGCGCGAGACCATGGAGACCATCGAGCTAGTCGGCGCCGTCGCCGGCACCATCCTGGTCGGCGGCACGGCCTCCCGGTCACGTGCGGACAAGGCGGCTCCGGCGGCCGACGATGCGGCTCCGCACGTCGGGACGGACGCCGAACGCGAAGCGCCGGGTTCGGCCGGCATCCGCGCCGAGGTCTACCGCCACACACGGAACGGTCGCGTGGCGTCCCCGATCGGGGTGCCGGACGACGGGGAGGGTCGTTGACGCGGCGGTCGCCCCGCCAGCGGCGGATCGGCCTCTCCGGACTCGCCGCCGTGATCGTCACCGGTGCCCTGGTAAGTGGTTGTGGGACGACCGGTGTCGCGGATGAACGCACCGGTCACGCCGCCATCCCCCTGACGATCCAACCGTCACCCGACCTGGTGACCCCGTACCCGGAACCCGTGGTCGTCGGTGCCCGCGACACGGGCAGGCCAGGTGCCGTCCTGGAGGTCGAGGATCCGCCGCGCGGCCCGATCCCGGTCATCGACGAACTCGGTGCGATCGTCAAACGCGTCGAATACCGATCGACATCCGGTCTGGATCGGTCCCCGACGGTGGTCTCGGGGATAGTGGTGACACCGAAGGGCATCCCACCTGCGGGAGGCTGGACGACCATCTCGTTCGGACACGGCACCACCGGCGTGCTCGACAACTGTGGTCCGTCGGAGTACGCCAACCTGATCGGCAGCGATCAGATCATCGCGGCACTGGTCCTCAACGGCTTCGCCGTCGCGATGTCCGACTACGAGGGTCTCGGGATCCGCGGTGCCGATCACGCGTTCCTCGACGCGCGATCGTACGGCTACAACATGATCGACGCGGTGCGTGCCGCACGTGCGGTCTTCCCGGGGCTGAGCGACAGATGGATCTCCTACGGGGTGTCGCTGGGTGGCATGGCCTCCTGGGCGGCAGGCGAACTCGCTCCCGTCTACGGTGGCGGTCTCGACCTGCTGGGCACGGTGTCGCTGGTGCCGGTGTCGAACATGACCGGCCTGGTCGATCGCGCCGAGCGGGGCACGCTGACACCCGATCAGGTCCCGATGATGGCCTACCTAGTCGATTCGGTCGCCCGCACCCTGCCTGACGACTTCGATCGCGACGACTATCGGTCGGCGCTCCTGAGGCAGAACTGGGCCGAGGTGCTCCGCTGCATCCCGATCGACGTCGACGTCACCCAGCGCGTCCTGAACTCGATCGGTGTCGAGGACGTGCGGCCCCGGAACCCCCGGGCCTCTGCGCGATTGCGCGACTACCTCAGGGACACCGCGCTTCCGGTAGGGGTCGCGCGTGCCCCGACTCTCATCATGTACAGCACCGACGACCCGCTCATCGCGGCACCGTGGACCGAGGGCGCGATCAGTCGCGCCTGTGCGGCCGGGTCGCCGATCCAGGCGATTCGGCGGATCGGTGAGACGCACGCCGATCTGGACTCCGGTCAGTCCGTGGCATGGATGAAGTCGCTGGCGAACGGATGGAATCCGCCGCAGAACTGCCAGGACGTGCAGTGAGGTCCCCGTCGTCGCGGCGACCGTCGGATTACCTCGGCATGGTCCGCCGGAACATCGTGGTGGTCGTCGCCTCCTCGCTCGCCGCGGTTCTCGTCGGCCTCGGGGTGTTCGCCCTCACGCCCGAGACCTACGAGGCACGCTCGAGCGCACTCGTACTCGCGCCGGGGCCCTCGAGTGTCGCGGCCGAGCAGGCCAGTGACCTCGCCGGGCAGTTGCGTACCGCGAGTTACATGCAGTTGGCGACGTCGGACCAGGTGCTGGCCCGGCTGGTCGTCGACGACGACGCCGGGGTTCTCGGTGACGGCGTCACCCTGGACGAACTCCGTGGGCGCCTGATCGTCACCTCGCCGCCGGACACCGCGGTGCTCGAGATCGTCGCCACCGGACCCACATCGCAAGCGGCGATGTATCTCGCCGACGGCGTGGTCGAGGTCCTGCGCGACCTCGTGGTGGAACTCGAATGGAGCTCGGTGCCGATCGCGCGTCCGCTGCACGCGATCGACGTGATCGACAGTGCGCGGGCTCCCGATTCGCCGATACTGCCAGATCTCGGGAGCACGCTCGGCACGGCCGCGGCCTTGGGGCTGGTGGTGGCTCTGCTGCTCGTCGTCGCAGTGGAGCTCGGACGCGATCGGGTCGTCGGCCCGCGGGAGGCACGCGTGCCACGGGCGCCGGACCACCGCAGCGACGACGATCTGGTGGGGGCACAGGGAGGGACAGCACGATGAGGACACCGAGAACCGGGCGGCGGGGGATCGCGACGATCCTGCTGACCGCTGCCATCGCAGTGGTGGGATGTTCGACGGCGCCACCCGAACCCGGCACGGCCCCGGTGGGCGCGGGCGGCGTCGAGTACCGCGTCGACACCGAGGGCACGAGCCCCGGTGCTCTGCGCGCGGCCGAGACGATGCCACTGCTCGACCGGCGGGTACGCGCGAACTCGCAACTGGCGCTTCGGGTCAGGTACGTGTCGACCGACGGACGGACCGGCGCCCAAACCGAGGTGTGGGGTGCGTTCTTCGCGCCGAGAGGGCCTGCGCCCGCGGGTGGGCGGCGGGTCATCGTCCTGCCGCACGGAACGAGCGGTGTCCTGGGTGAGTGCGGCGTCACCCTGAGGTCCGATCTCGGAGACCTCGCTGTGACCGCGGCCGGCTGGCTCGAACTGGGGTATGTCGTCGCGGTGCCCGACTACCAGGGACTGGGGATTCCCGGCGAGGGACGGCCGACCCACCCGTATCTGGATGCACGTACCGCCGGCCGCAACGTCATCGACGCGGTGCGGGCCGCGCGGCACCTGGTGCCCGGGACCGGGACGAGCTGGGCCGCGCTCGGTGGTTCTCAGGGTGGACAGGCCGCCTGGGCTGCCAACAAACTGGCCAGAAACTATGGGGGCGAACTCGATCTGGTCGGAGTCGCCGCGCTGTCGCCTGCCTCCGACGTCTCCGAACTCGCCGACCTCGCTGCCCGGGAGCAGATGACGGTCGAGCAGTACGGTCTGCTCAACTGGCTCCTGCTGGCCCTCGAATGGGAGAACCCGCAACTCGACCTGAGCCGGTTCGTCGGTCCCGACGTCCTGATGCACTGGGACGAGCTGTCGCAGTGTTCGGCATCCCAGGGCGCACGACGCGCCGAGGTGCTCGGGTCGCTGACGCCGGAGAACCTCCGACCGTCCTCACCCGCGGCAGTCGCGGAACTACGGGCTCTGCTGCGCGAACGAGCGCTGCCCGACCTCCCGGCCGCGTCGCCGTCACTCGTGATCTACGGCGGCAAGGACGAACTCGTGTTGTCGCGTTGGACGACCGCGGCGATCCGGGACAGCTGCGCCCGCGGCGACATCGTCCACACGCAGTTCCAACCCGCCGCCGACCACGGCGGCGTCGACGGCCGTCAGGTGGTGGGCTGGCTGACCGCCCGCTTCGACGGTGAGGCGAGTTACAACCGATGTGTCGAGACCGAGGACGCGCCATGACCGAAGAGTTGGCACGACCCGGCGGCACGGTCCCGCCGGCCGCCGCCGGCGGGCCCACCACCCCGGCTGCGGCGACGCCTCAGCGCGGCCGCATCCGCGGTCTCGACGGTCCGCGGGGTCTCGCGTGCTGGGCGGTCGTGATCGTCCATGTGGCGGTGCACCATTCGCCGGACACCATGAGTCGCGGTGGACTCCAGCTCCTCGGCCAGGCCCTCATCTTCTTCTTCGCGCTCTCGGGCTTCCTGCTCTACCTGCCCTACGTGCGAGATCTGCTGCGGGAGCGGCAATCGCCACCCGACGTCCGGATGTACCTGACGCACCGGGTCCTCCGGGTGTTCCCGGCGTACCTGGCGATCTTCCTCGTCGTCAACTTCGTGTTGCAGGCGTCGTTCCTCGCGAACGAGTACGCGGTGAGCGAGACCGGCGAGGGCACCGGAACCGGCATGATCACGGATCCGTGGATGCTGCTCACCAACCTCTCACTGACCCAGACCTACTTCCCGCAGTATCTCCAGACCGGTATCAGCCCGGCGTGGTCGCTGACGCTCGAACTCGTCTTCTACGTATCACTTCCGCTCTTCGGGATGGCGATGTGGTGGCTGCGGAGGAGGTTCGGCACCCATGCGGCACTGCTGGTGGTGGGCCCGCCGGTGCTGCTGATCATCGTGGGCACCATCGGAAAGCTGGTCGCCGGCAAGGTGGCCGCCGCCGAAGGCATCACCGATGTCACCGAACAGAACTGGGGACCGAACGCCGCCGCGGTCATCCTGCGCAGTTTCTTCGCCGCCTCCGACAACTTCGCGTTCGGGATGCTCGCGACCGCCGCCTTCGTGGCGGTCGGGGCCGGCCACATCTCCGCTCGGATCGCACGGCGGCTACGGGTCGGGGCGGTCATCGCCCTCGTGCCGTCGTTGATGGCGATGCTGCTGCTCATCGCGGCCGGGTCGTCGTTCCAGTCGACCTTCACGGCACTGGCGTCCGCGCTGGTCATCCTCATCATCGTGCTGCCACTCGCGAGCGGACAGGACAGCAGACTCGCCTCGGTCCTCGACTGGAAGCCGTTCGACTACAGCGGCCAGGTGTCGCTCAGCATCTACCTGTGGCACTTCCCGCTGATCATCGTGCTGGGCCGGCTGGGATGGTTGCAGGGGGATTCGGTCCCCGGACTCGCGATCAACATCGCACTCGTCGGTGCGGTCAGTCTGGTGTTCGCGAGCCTGAGCTACCACTACGTCGAGAAGCCGGCCATGACGCTCGCCCGTAAGTTGCGAACGCGATGATCGGCGTCGTCCGCCGACATCCGTTGCTCGTCGCCGTTCCGTTCGCGCTGGTGTCGAACCTGGTCGTGCTGCTCGTGCTGGTCGCCGGAATACGCATCTCGAAGGTCGCGCTCGAATCCGACGACGCGCCGGTGCCTTTCACCGCGACCGAGGGACCCGGGAAGGTGGTGTCCGCCGAACGTGTCGGCACTCTGCCGTTGTCGGCACGACTCGACGACGTCAGCGCCATCCGGGTGGAGTACTGGTCGACCGACGCCGGCACCGGAAAACCCACCGTCGTCAGCGGCCTGATCGTCACCGGGCCCGAACCCGAAGCCGGACAGACACGTCCGGTGGTGGCGTTCGCACACGGCACCACCGGCATCGACCAACCGTGCGCACCATCGGCGGCCGACGGGATGTACGGTCTCGGAGTCCTGGCCCACAATCTGGTGAAGGCGGGATTCGTCGTCGCCCTTCCCGACTACCAGGGCCTGGGCGCCCGGGGCGTACACCCTTACCTCGACGCGCGCACAGCGGGACGGAACGTCATCGACTCCGTGCGGGCACTGCGAGCGGTGCTCCCGTATGCCTCTGACACCTGGGCGGCCTACGGCGGGTCGCAGGGAGGCGGTGCGGTGCTGGCGGCCGCCATGATCGCACCGCAGTACGGAGCCGAGACAGGCCTGGTCGGCGCGGCGGCGATGGTGCCGGCCGCCGACGTCGTCGGTCTGGTCGAGAAGTCACGTGCGGGGACGATGACCCGGGACCAGCAACTCATGCTGCAGTGGGTCCTGGAGGCGTGGTCGCGTTCGGATGGCTCGGTACGGCTCGACGACTACCGTCGCGGCGCTGCGGTCGGCGCGTGGGACACACTGTCCGCGTGCACCGGCCCGGCGACTGCACGGCGTGCAGCGGCCGCCGGAACACTCGGTCCGGGCGACATCGGCCCGGGCACCGATGCGTCGGCTACGACGCTGGCGGCGCGATTGACGCGCTATGCGGTGCCCGTCGCGCGGACACCGGTGCCGATGTACGTCCTCTACGGTGGGACCGACACGTTCATCGACGCCGAGTGGACGGCGTCGTTCATCGAGCGGGCCTGTGCGGTGGGGGATTCGGTCACGGTCGATCACCAACCGGACCGAGGGCACGCCGACGTGGACGCGGTGGCGATGCTGCCGTGGATCCTGGACAGGTTCGCCGGGGAGCCGGTGCCGTCGGGTTGCCACGGACGCTGATCAACCGAACGTCGACGGGGACTCCCATGAACACTCATCCGGTTCCGTCCGAGCAAGATCTACGCCGCCACGGCGACGCACCGCTGACGGTGCAATGGACGGTCCGGGCGAAGGATGCCGTCAAGCGCTTGCGGGCGTCGGGAACCGAGGTCGAACCCGCAGGAAACTACTCTGTGGTCGCGGTTCTCGGACAGTCCAACGCTCACGGCGCGGGTCGTCTCGTCCCCGGTCAGCGTCCGCCCGTACCAGACCCACGGGTGCATCAGTGGCCCGGATGCGGGCGCCGCCGCGGTCGTGTCCTGCTCGCCGAGGACCCACTCCTGCACGAGATCCCGGGCGCGGGCGCAGGATTCGCGACGACGTTCGGCTCACTGCTCGCCGTTCACACCGGCCGGCCGGTGTTGCTGGTGCCGTCTGCGCGTGGGGACACGGCCTTTCGACAGAAGAACGGCTACAGCTGGGATCGCGGCAACCGCACGGCCCGTGTGAACCTGTACGACCTCGCGGTTCGTCAGATCGCCAACGCACTCACCGCGGCCGGCCGGGATTCTCGACTCGCCGCGATCCTCTGGCACCAGGGTGAGAGCGATGTCCCGCTGACCCGTCCCGAGGTCTACCGGGACAAACTCGATGCGCTGATCAACGGTCTGCGAGACGAATTCGGCCCGGTGCCGTTCCTCCTGGGACGGATGGTGCCCGAGGAGATCGCGACCGGGCACCCGGGATATCCGGGCATCGACTCGATCCACGCGGACGTTCCGTCGAGACACCGGTCCTGCGCCTGTGTTGCCGGTCCGCGGGGGATGCACAACCCCGGTGAACTGATCCACTACAACGCCGAGGGCCAGCAACACCTCGGGCACGCGATGTTCGAGGCCTACCGACGGCTGGAAAGTTCGTCACCCGCGTGACCCGGAGGGAGCGCGGAGAGGCCAGCCCGGCTCAGTATGCGCCGTCCTTGGCGATCACGGCACGCGCCGTCTTCCAGAGAATCGTCAGATCCTGCATGATCGACCAGTTCTCGACGTAGGAGAGGTCGAGGCGGACCGCTTCCTCCCACGACAGATCCGAGCGCCCCGACACCTGCCACAATCCGGTCATCCCCGGCTTGACGAGCATGCGCCGCGCCACCCGCCCGTCGTACTTCTCAACCTCTTCCGGCAGCGGTGGTCGTGGTCCGACGAGGCTCATGTCACCGGTCAGCACGTTGAACAGCTGTGGGAGTTCGTCGAGGCTGTAGGCGCGGATGACGTTGCCCACCCGCGTGACCCGCGGATCGTCGCGCATCTTGAACAGCAGACCCGCGCCCTCGTCCTGGTCGTGAAGATCGGCACGCATCCGGTCCGCGCCGGTCACCATCGACCGGAACTTCCACATGCGGAAGGTCCGGTTCCCCACACCCACGCGCTCGGCACGATAGAAGACGGGCAGACCGGTGTCGACCACGACGGCGACGGCGACCACGACGAGCAGCGGTGCCAGCAAGAGGATCAGAAGTGCTGCGCCGCAGCGGTCCAGCGCCGCCTTACGGAGCCGGCTCGCCGCCTCGTACCGCGGGTGATCGATGTGGAGCAGTGGCAATCCGGCCACCGGGCGCACCATCATCCGCGGGCCGGTGACATCGGCGACGCCCGGCGCCAGGACCATGTCGACGTCGAGACCGTGCAGATTCCACGACATATCCTGCATGGCCTGGTGGCCCAGGGCGTCGGCGGAGGTGACTGCCACCGTGGTGGCGCCGCAGGCGCCAACCGCAACGGCCACGTCGTCGAAGTCCCCGAGCACCGGGACGACGGCTCCCTCTACGGCGATCTCGCCGGAACCGCTGCGCATACCGGAGGGCAGACATGCGCCGACCACCTCGTAACCCAGGGGGGCGGCGGCCGACAACCGTCGGATCGTGGGGCGTACCGACTCGTCACTTCCGACGATCAGCACCGATTCCCGGTGGCGGCCCGCGACTCTCGCGCGGGCCAGCATTCTGCGGAACACGTTCCTGCTCACCAGCAGCCCGATCGTCCCGACAGGCAACGCGATCGCGAGATAGCCGCGTGCGATGTTGATCCGGAACAGCAGGTCGATGATGGCGAGGGTGCCGAACACGGTGAAGCAGGCGGTCGCCACCCGGCTGTACTCCTGCGCGCCGGAACCGAAGATCCGCCGGTCGTAGGACTGGAAGGCGAACAGCGCGGTCAGCCACACGACCACGAGAACAGCCGACGCGACGATCCAGGGAATGCGAACGCCGGCAGCGGAATCAAGTGATCCGCCGGACCCGAAACGGAGCTGCTGGGCCATACCCACCGACCCCACCACGATGAGGACATCCGCCCGCCGCAACCAGGTCCGGTACCTGGGTACCCAGGACCGGGACCGGGACTGACGACGTCGCACGGCCATCGGTCGCCGGAAGACCGGATCGTGCCTGCCGGGCGGTGACTCGTCTGCCGTGGTCATACGGCTGCCGCCCGGCGGTCGTCACTCCGGGACGCCAGGTTCAGGTCATGGCGGACCATCGCGGCAACCACCTCGTCGAACACCGTGGTGGGGCGCCAACCGAACTCTTCGGTGATCTTCCGATGGTCACCGACCAGATCCACGCCGTCGGCCGGACGCACCAGGGCCGGGTCGGCGGTCACCATCTCGTGCCAGGACTCGATCCCCGCGACCCGGAACGCAGTGGCGAGAAAGTCGCCGACACTGTGTGATTCACCGGTTGCCACGACGTAGTCGTCGTTGGCCCGGTGATCGGCGAGGATCGTCATCGCGTCCACGTAGTCCGGTGCCCAGCCCCAGTCGCGTCGCGCGTCGATGTTGCCCAGCACGATCTGCGTCGCGCGGCCGGTGGCGATCGCGGCGACCCCGGCCGTGATCTTGCGGGTCACGAATCTCGAGGGCCGCAACGGGGACTCGTGCGGGTAGAGGATGGCGTTCGCGACCTCGACGCCTCTCGCCCGTGCGACCGCTCCCATCGTGTGGCCGTAGGCCTTTGCGGCGCCGTACGGTGAGTTCGGCGCGATGGGGGTTCTCTCGTCCTGCGGAGTCACCGCCGCTCCCGCGAAGATCTCGGCGCTCGACGCGTTCACGACATGCACCGGGTGGCCCCGGTCGCCGAGATCCGCAGCGGCTTCGAGCACCGCGACCGTCGACATCCCGTTCACCCGGGTCGTGGTCAGGGGATCGGCCCAACTCTGCGCCACCGAGGACACTGCCCCGAGGTGAAAGATGTGGTCCGGGGCATGATCCAGGATCACCCGACGGGTCGCCTCGGCGTCGCCGAGGTCGACCGGGCTCGTCGCCACGATGCCCTCGGCCGGAGGGCCCCCTGCGTGCCCGGGCCTCACCACGGCGATGACGTCCCATCCCCGGGCGACCAAGGTGCCGGTCAGAAGCCGCCCGTCCTGCCCGTTCGCGCCGGTGACAAGCGCACGTGGCGGGGTCATGCGACCTTGCCGGCCAGCTTCTCCGACTCGAGGCCGAGGTCGGCTTCGACCATCATCGTGACGAGGTCGGTGAATCCGACCTCCGGCTTCCAGTCGAGGATCTCGCGCGCCTTGGTGCTGTCACCGATCAGCAGATCGACCTCGGCGGGCCGGAAGAAACGCGGATCGAGATGGACGAACGGCTCCCAGTCGTCGATGCCCGCGACCCGGAAGGCGACATCGAGTAGTTCGCGGATCGAGTGGGTCTCTCCGGTGGAGATCACGTAGTCGTCGGCGACGTCCTGCTGCAACATCAACCACATCGCTCGCACATAGTCACCGGCGAAACCCCAGTCCCGCTTCGCATCCAGGTTCCCGAGCGCGAGCGAGTCGTCGATCCCGAGCGAGATCCGCGCGACGGCGCGCGTCACCTTACGGGTAACGAACTCCGGGCCACGCCGAGGTGACTCGTGGTTGAACAGAATCCCCGAGCTCGCGTGCATGCCGTAGGACTCGCGGTAGTTGATCGTCATGTAATGACCGAACACCTTCGCCACGCCGTACGGGGACCGCGGCCACAGCAGGGTCGTCTCGCGCTGCGGGACCTCCTGGACCTTGCCGAACATCTCCGAGCTCGACGCCTGGTAGTACCGCACGGCTTTGCCGGACGTATCCTGGTACAGACGAACAGCTTCGAGCATGTTCAGTACGCCCGTACCGGTCACGTCACTGGTGAGGCGCGCGTTCTGCCACGAATAGGCGACGAACGACACCGCGCCGAGGTTGTAGACCTCGTCGGGGTCGGCGTAGTTCATCGCCTGCATCAGACTCGACAGGTCGAGGAGGTTGCCGCTGACGATCTCCACATACGGGTGGGACTCGGCGAGACCCTCCGCCTTCGGATTGTTCTGTCCCCGAACGAGACCCACGACCCGGTAGCCCTTCGAATGGAGGAGTTCGGCGAGGTAGAGGCCGTCTTGTCCGGTGATTCCGGTGATCAACGCTGACTTCATCACACTTCTCCCAGTGCGCGGTGAAGGGACAACGGTGTTCCCCCACCAAGATCCGAACACGCACTGATTCCTCGACCAGAGCGTGTGTGTGTGCGAACATTTCTGAACGCAACCGTGATCAGAGACCGCTACCCGTGTGGGTTCCCCATCCCGGCGGTATCCTCTGCGCATGACAATACGATCCTTTAGGGGATTTTGCTTTCCGAGAACCCGACTCTTCGCCGCAGCTGTGGTGAGTATCTCTTTGGTACTCGGTCTGGCCGTCGCTGCGTCCGTCCCCGGAAAGGCCCCTGCGGCAGTGCCGGCCACGTCCGGTGGCTTCGGATTCGCGGGGGGTTCGGGGTTTCTCTGGGCGACCGATGCCGACCTGAACCGCGAGCTCGACGCCGCGGCGCGCACCGACGCGACCTGGCTGCGGGTCACGCTCGACTGGAATGCGATCGAGGCGACCAAGGGCGCCTACAACTGGTCCGGCCCGGACCGCCTGATCAACGGCGCGCGGGCACGAGGCCTCAAGGTGCTCGCGAACGTCGTGTCCTCGCCGGCATGGGCACGCCCGGCCGGTAGCTTCTTCACCGCGCCCCCGACCCACAATGCCGACCTGAACACGTTCCTGCGCAGGTTCATCGCCCGATACGGGAACGCGGTGACCCATCACCAGATCTGGAACGAACCGAACCTGCCCATCTTCTTCGGTGGAGGGATCGACGCCGTTCGGTACACCTCGCTGCTGAAATCGGCGTACAGCACCATCAAGTCGGCCCAGCCGGGCGCCACGGTGATCAGTGCCGGGATGAGCCGCTCCGCCGGCTGGAACTCGCCGGTCAATTTCCATACCGCGATGTACAACGCCGGCGCAAAGGGCGGTTTCGACGCGCTCGCCATGCACCCGTATGTCTTCCCCTCGGGGCTCCACGCCAACCCGGAGAATGCGATCTCCGACGTCCCGGCGGTGCGGAATCTGATGGTCGCGCGCGGCGACGGGAACAAGAAGATCTGGTTCACCGAACTCGGTGCGCCCACCGGCACCGCACCCGAGGCGGTCTCGGAATGGGAACAGGCCAAAGAGATCACGGATGTACTCGGTTTCGCCTCGTCGGCCGGATACGTAGGACCGACCTTCATCTACAGCATCCGCGACAACGGACCGAACGCCGCCGACCGGGAGCAGAACTTCGGTTCGATCTACAAGCACGACTGGACGCCGAAGTATGCGGCCGGAGTGCTGGGTGCCACCTGACAAGCACGTCCGCCCAACCGTTCTCGCGCCCGTCGCACGTCGGCAAGGTCACATTCGATGATCCTGCCGCGCATGACGCGCGCGAGCGCATTACGATCTGGGCGAGCGGACGTCGACGTCCGTACGAGTGCGTTCACGCGTTAGTCGCGGGAAGAATTCTCGGAGTTCGTCGGGGGGAAAGTGATTGTTGTGGTTCACATGATGGATGCCGGTCGTGGCGGGAGGGGATCGCCGCGCGTGGCGATCGCTCACGATTATCTGACCCAGCGGGGTGGGGCCGAGAAAGTGGTGCTGTCCCTCAGCCGGGCATTCCCCGACGCCCCGATCTACACGCTTCTCTACGAGCCGGACCGGACTTATGAGGAGTTCCGCGACAAGACGATCATCACCTCACCGGTGAACCGGGTCGGCGCCCTTCGCCGCGATCACCGGTCCGCGCTTCCGCTGTTGCCGTCTGCGGCATCGCGTCTGCGCGTGGATGCCGATATCGTCGTGGTGAGCTCGAGTGGTTGGGCACACGGATTCGACATCCCGGGGTACTCGCTCGTCTACTGCTATTCACCTGCCCGCTGGCTGTATCAGACCGAGATCTATCTCGGCGAGTCCGCGAGTACTCTGAAGAAACTCGCGATCCGGGTGCTCGGCGGCCGGATGCGGCGATGGGACCGCGCGGCGGCGCTCGGATGCGACCGCTATCTGGCGATCTCGAGTGCCGTCCGGGATCGCATCCGGGACACGTACGGTCTGGAATCGACCGTCGTTCCGGCGCCGGTGATCCCCCCGGTGGAACCGGCGACCGCTCAGACCCCGCCCGCCGGGGTGCCTCAGCGCCCGTTCCACCTGTGCATCTCTCGCCTGCTGGCCTACAAGAACGTCGACGCCGTCATCGAATCGTTCCGGGGGACAGACGATCACCTCGTCGTCGTCGGTCGTGGGCCGGAGGCCGACCGGCTGCGCGCGAGTGCCCCCGACAACGTGACGATGCTCTGCGACCTCACGGACGCGGAGATGGGATGGTTGTACGAGAACTGCACCGCGGTGGTGGCCGCGAGTTTCGAGGACTACGGTCTCACCCCGCTCGAGGGAGGCATGCGCGGCAAACCCTGTGCCGTGCTCCGCTGGGGCGGGTTCCTCGACACCATCGACGAAGGCGTGAACGGGGTCTTCTTCGATCGACCGGACCCGGCGAGTATCCGTGCGGCCGTGTCGGAGCTGGCGACCCGGGAGTGGGATGCCGAGCAGATCAAGTCGCACGTGGGCCAGTTCGGCGAGGAGACCTTCATCAAGGAAATGAGAAACCTTGTGTCCGCCGTGGCGGGTGTGAGAGAAGCGGAGTGCGCGTGAGCATCGAGAGCGACGACACCACGATACCGGCGGCAGGACCGGCCGGACCGACGGTGCCCCGACGCGCGGACTTCGTACCGCGGCACACCTTCACCGGGATCTCCACCGTCGCCAAGGCGAAGAACCGGGTCGGGATCCTGCTGTACAACAACCTGATCACCTACCTTCCCTCGCATAGCGTTCGTCAGGCGTTCCTGCGTCTGTTCGGCGCGAAGATAGGCAAGGACACCTCGATCCTGCGGGGGTGCCAGGTCTTCGACATCGACCAGATCCGGATCGGCGAGGCGTGCTCCATCGGGTTCCGCGTACTGTTCGACGCCCGGTCGGGAATCTGCATCGGTGACAACGTGGTGATCGCCAGCGACACCCAGATCATCGCGGGCAAGCACGATCCCGCGAGCCCGGAGTTCGCGGCCATCCTCGAACCGGTGTACATCGGCGACTACGCGTGGATCGCCAGCCGCGCCACCGTCACCAGCGGTGTGAGCATCGGCCGCGGCGCGGTCGTCGCCGCCTGTGCGCTCGTCAGCCGCGACGTCGCCGATCTTGACATCGTCGGCGGGGTACCCGCTCGAACCATCTCGCAGCGCCCGGAGTCGGCACTTCGGTACCGGCCCAAGTACCGGCCGCTGTTCTACTGATGGGGAGACCGATCGATGAGCGGAGCCTGACAGCCCGAGGTCCCGAACAGCTCCCGGGCGTGCGGGTCGTCTACGTCGCGGCCGAACATTGCGCCGGCGGGGTCGGTGCGTACGCGCAGGTCTTCGCCGACATGGTGCGCTCGCGCGTCGCCGACTTCCATGAGGTTCGGCACCCCCGGCCCGGGAGCGACTCGATCGGGGACCTGCGTGCGCGTCGGCGAGAGATCGCCGCGATCATCGACGATGCGGGCGCACGACCGGTCGTGGTGCACTGTGAGCTCTCAGGCGGGTCAGTCGAATCCTTCTGGCCGACTGCGGGGCTCGAGCGCCGGCGCCCGAATGTTCTGGTCAGTGCCACCGTCCACGACCCTCCGGGCCTCGTGTGGTGGCCGGGTCGCGTCGCCGCCCTGGCGCAGCGACGGGTCCTCAATCACGCCATCCACTTCCCGCTGCGTCCGCTCTCGCGCGGGATCGAGCGCCGTGTCACGGGGGCGCGGACGTTGTTCGCGATGAGCGACGTGGGGGCGCGGTCGTTGCTGCGGGCCTATCCGGACGCGGATGTGCGGCACGCCTACATGCCGGTGTGGACCCGGGGCGAAGTGGTCCCCGCGCCGGATCGGCCCCGGGCGATCGGACTGTTCGGACTCGTATACCGCGGCAAGGGTTTCGAACATGTGACCCGGCTCCGCCGCGCCGTTCCCGAGGACATCGCGATCCGCATCGCCGGACGCGGGACCGAGGATCTGCCCGCGGTCGACGGGGTAGACATCCTCGGCGGCCTCGACGACGCGGATCTCCCGGACTTCTTCTCGTCGATCCGTGCGCTCGTCGTGCCCTACGGTGCGCGCAGCCCGTACGGTGAGGCGTTCCCGGGGTCGAGCGTCGTCAACGACGCCATTGCTCACCTCACCCCGGTGGTGTGCACCGGTCACGGCGCATTGGCGGAACTTCGCTCGGAGGGTGGCGCTGTCGTCGTCGACGAGGAGGGTCGTACACCCGAGGTCCTGGTCGAGGAGCTCGCGGCCGCGGCCACCGCACTCGTCGGATCGCCCGATCGTCTGTCGGTGATGGTCAACGCCCTGCGGCGGATGCGCGAAGTCCGTCAGCCTGACGCGGTCGTCGACACCTACCTCACCACGTGGTCGGGTGTGCTGTGCCGAAGATGATGGGGCTCACCGAGGCCGAGCCGACCCCGGGGCATGCGAGAACCGGTCGGCAGCAGATCGCGAAGGCGCTGATCGCCGCGGCGTGGACCTATGGCGGCCGGGCCGCGGGTCTGGCCTGGACGCTCGTCCTGACCGTCCATCTCGGTGTCGGTTCCTACGGTGAGTACGCGATGGCCTTCGCCCTCGGCGCGATCATCGCAGCGCCACTGGACAATCCGTTCGCGGTACGTGCCATCCGTGAGTCCGAGCGCGCCTTCGACGGTGAGCGCGTCACCCGGGTGCTGCTGGGGCTCGGTCTCATGGTGGCGGGCGCGGCATGTCTGACGACGTCGTATCTCGTGTGGTTCGCGTTGTTCGTGGCCGGCGGCGAGATCGTCTTTAACGCCGTCAAGAGCCGGGCCCTGCGCGACGGACACCCCGACCGCGTCATGCGGTACGACACCACGAGACAGCTGCTGAGCATCGCACTCGCCGTCGGTTACCTGCAGTTCGCGGAGTCTCCGGATTTGGAGATCGCCAGCTTCTGCTATCTCGCACCGTATCTCGTTGTCGCCGTGTACTCGGTGACCCTCATCCCCGGTCACCGGCCGGCGATCCCCGGGTCGGCCCGGCTCATCGCGATCCTGTTCGGCGAGCATCTCGCCAATGCGCTCTACATGCAGGGCGACATCCTGCTCCTGGGCGCGCTGACCGATGCCGATGTGGCCGGATACTTCGCGATCGCGAGTACGGTGGGCTGGGCCGCCGGACAGGTCGGGATGTCGTTGGCCAACACGTACCACGAGTCGCTGCGCGCTGCCGGCGGCGCCGTGTCGGCGGGGCCACCGAGAAGTCACGTCCTGGTCGTCGCGGCAGTGACGTCGGCACTGGTCATGACGGCCGGCGCTGTTCTCCTGGCGACGTCGATCGCTGATGAACTCGCGTGGGCGCTCGTCGTCATCTCGCTGTTCGTCGGACTGCGCATCGTCAACAACGTACTCACGACCATCCTGTATGTGCAGCGCCGCGACATCGTCCGGAGCGTCGCCGCGGCCGCACTGGTCCCAATCAAACTCGGGATGGTCTGGGCACTGGTCGGTTTCGGCGCCGTAGGAGCGGCAACGGCGTCGGTGATCACCGACGCCGTACTCCTAGTGATCTTCCTGCGATCGGTACGACCGGCGGGACTGTCTCGGGAGAGAACCCGAATAACGAAGGAGGGCAACGCATGACGACCGTGACGTTCATGGTGGCCAAGGACATCGAGCTGGACCACGGTGGCGATGTGGCACTGGCCCGGGTGGTCCTCGACATCGCAGCCGAGTCGTTCGACGTCCGCACGGTGTGCCTGTCCAACCATCTCGCAGCGGGTACGGCGCCGCCCACCTCGTCCGACGGTTCGGTGATCCGGGTGGCGAAACCGCCGGTGAAGGCGCCGGCACTGCTCGCAGACAGTCTCCGGACACGACGCAGCGTGTGCCACACCCGCTTCGACGTCGACGAACTCGTCCGCGTTCTCGACGAACTCGACAGCGACGTCTTCGTCGCCGAGCACTCCTACATGGCCGAGTCCTATCTGCGCTCCTGGCAGGTGGGTCGCAGCGAACTCGTCGTCAACACCGTCAACTCCGAGTCGCTGGTGTGGCGGCTCACCCGCGGACTCCCCGGAAGGATCGAAGCGCCGCGGATACTGGCCGACGAACTCGGGGTTGCCCGAGCGGCGTCCGCGGTCGGTACCTACGACCTCGGTGAAGCGCAGTTCTACCGCGACGAAGGGTGCCCGGGGGCACGCTGGATCGATCTGACCCTCCCGCCCGGCCCGCGTGCCGGCTCCGAGGCGGACGTGCCGCGGCTGGTGTTCATGGGCACGCGGGACTGGCCGCCGAACCAGGAAGGCTTTCTGGAGATCCTCGAACTGTGGCCGCGGATCGGCGACGGGATCGACGGTGCCGAACTGTGCATCATCGGGGCACCCAAGCCCGGCGCAACACCGCCGCCGCTACCCGCGGGAGTCCGCGATCTGGGTTTCGTCGACGACCTCGACTCGTTCCTCGGCTCCTGCCGTGCCCTGGTCGCGCCGATCTCGACCGGCGGCGGGGTCCGGGTGAAGCTTCTCGACGCGGCGAGCCGGGGTCTACCGGTGGTGGGTACGACGGAGGCGATCGGTTCCCTCGGGCCCGTCTTCGGTCTGACCGCCTACGACGATCGGAACGAGTTCGTCGATCGGTGCCGACAGTTCCTGCTCGACGCCGATCTCGCCCGCAAGGAGGGGCAGCGGATCTTCGACACCAACGCCGATCGATGGCAGCAGCGGGTTCCGCAGGAAGCCGTGGAAATGTTGCTGAGTCGCGGCCCCGTGCCTGCCGGTCACTAACAGATGGGGCAATTCCGTGCTCGATTGTCGGCTCTCTCTCGCATGATTCACATACGTTCAACGGCAGTCTGTGAACGCTAATATCGAGCATTGCGCGGGAATTCTTTTACGATAACCAGGGCTGATGTCGGGAATTCTCCCGGAACTCTGCCGGGGGGTTTTTCGATGCGCCCCGCCGAGTTGTGAGCGGACAATGCGTCCCATAGTCTCTTGGTATTCCGCTCGGCGTACCCAGATGGTTTCGCCGAGCGCCGGTCTGACGGTGCAGGCCGGGCGAATGGCTGTTGGCACTCGTACGGCAGATGTCAAGTGAAATGTAGTGCCATGGCGCGCGGTCACGCGACAACAATTACTGTTATCGAGAATCGGGTGCCGGTCGGTGACGACAAACTCGGACAGGAGAAGGCTGCGCGTGGTCAGTGGTGAGGCAAGGCGTTGAATTCTTTCGTGTCGGTGTTTCGATCACAGGGGCGACGCATATGCGTGCGTTTCACCCATGAGTCGGACCAGCGCGAGGTGGGAGTTCGCGCGCGCACACATCGAATGGTGATGAAGTCAGTTACGGGACCGGGGGGATCAGACGGTCGGCCCGGCCCGTGAGCCCGGGTCTGCCCGGCCGTGGCTGTGAACGCCGGGACATCGTATGAACAATTCGTCCAACCCGGAGGTCGCGGCACCGGACGCCCCGCGTCGTTTCACCCTCAGCGCGGCCCAGCGATCGCTGTGGTTCACCCAGCAGGCGGCGCTCGATGTGCCGATCAACGTCGCCCAGTACGTCGAGATCGACGGTCCCATCGACGCCGAGCTCTTCGTGCGGGCGACCAGCACGGTGGTGCAGCGCGCGCAGTTCACCCAGCTCCGGTTCGTCGACACCGAGGACGGGCTGGTCGGCGTGTACGACCCCGCCCTGCACTACTGGGCCGACATCATCGATCTCCGTGACCGGCCGGACCCGCGCGCCGTCGCCGAGGAGATGATGGCGCAGGACTATTCGCGACCCCTCGACCCCCGGGTGGACCGGACCGCACGCGGGTGCCTGTTCCGGCTGTCCGACGACAAGGCGCTGGTCTACAACCGCGGTCATCACCTGCTCTCGGACGGGATGGGCGGCAAGGACCGGATGGTCGAGGCCCTCGCGGCCTATCACGCGGCGGTCACCGGCGAGCCCGCGCCGCCCCAGAAGCCGGTCGACCTGGACCTTCCGGCCCGCGCCGACGCCGAGTATCGCCAGTCGAAGCGCTTCGCCACCGACCGCGCGTACTGGCGGGAGAACATGGCGGGCGTGGGGATCGCCGCGACCCTGGCGCACCGCCCGGGGCGTCCCGCAGCCGTTGCCAGACGCGTCGCCTCCGCGGTGCCCGCCGACACGATGGCGCGGTTACGTGCTGCCGCACAACGCGGTTCGACGATCCTGCCCAACGTTCTCGTCGCCGCCTTCGCGGCCTATTTGGGCCGCGCGGCCGCGCAGGGCGACGAGGTGATCTTCCAGTTCCCGGTCGCCGCGCGCACGACCGCGGCGCTGCGTGCCACCCCGCTCCCGGTCGCCAACATCGTGCCGCTGCGCACCGGGGTCACCGGATCGGGCAGCGTCGCCGACGCGCTCGCGTCCACCCAGGCGGCGCTCATGGGCGCGCTGCGGCACCAGCGCTACCGCGGCGAGGACATCTGGGCCGACCTCGCCGCCGACGAATCCTCCGGGGCGACACCGCGCACGGCGGCTCAGGAACGCTCCGGCCCGATGCTCAACCTGATGCTGTTCGACCGCGAATTCCCCTGCGGCGAAGCACGAGCCACGTTTCACATCCTGACCGTCGGCCCAGCCGACGACCTGACGATCAACATCTACCCGGTACCCGGCGAGGATCAGGATTCCTCGCTGATGATCGGCGTCGAGGCGAACCCCAACCGATACGACGACGCGGAGGTCGCCGGACACCACGGGCAGTTCCTGTCGATGCTCGACACGTTCGCCGATGCGCTCCTCCGGGCGCCGGACACCCGCGTCGACGACCTGCCGCTGCGTTTCTCCGACACCTCGGCCGGAGAGGCGCGTGAGCTGCCGGCGAACGAGGCGCCGGACGCGGGCACCGTCTGGACGGCCCTCACCGACGTCGCGCTGCGGCACCGGCGTGATCCCGCCGTCGAGATCTCTGGAACATCCTCGGACGCAACGCTGCTGACCTTCGAACAGCTGCACGCGCGGGCTCGCGATCTCGGCGCCCGGTTGCGCACGCTCGGAGCGCGACCCGGCTCGGCGGTCGGCGTCTTGGTCGGGTCGGACGCGGACCGGGTGCTGTCGTGGTGGGCCGTCGCGGCGACAGGGGCCGCCGTGATCCTGCTCGATCCCGCAGCACCGCACTCGGTGCCGCCGGATGTCCCTGGGGTGTCCGGCGTGCTGGTGATCGCCGACGACGATGCGGACGTGCCGGCCGGCGTCCGCGCGGAGGACGTGCACACGCTGGCCGGACTGACCGGGGTCGCGCCGTCGGCGGAGCCCGCGTCGCCCCGTCCGGAGGACACCGCCTGCTTCGTCGCCGGCGCCGAGGATGTGGTCGCACTCCCGCAGCGGGCCGTGGCCGCGCTCATCGTTGACGGCCTGTTCGCGCCGGAAGCATTCGGCCACAACGTATCCGACGCGGAACAAGGACAGCTCGCGGTCACGGCGCCGAAGGCCTCCTGGGCGGCCCACCTCGAGATCGTCGCCGGTGCCGCCCACGGGTTGCGGCTCGTCGAGCCCGACGCCGCCGGCGTGACGCACCGGATCGTGCCCTCCGGGCTGCTCGTCGACGACCCGGGGCACGGCGCCGCGACGACGGTGCTGATCGTCGATGCCGGCGCCGCGCCGGCGCCGGCCGTCCGACACGCCGCCGGCCGCGATGTGCGGGCCGGCTACAGCCCTCGGGGCGTGCTGGGCCCCTACACCGCAGCGAACCGGGTCCGTTCCGACCAGCCGATCGACCGGCCCCTCCCGAGCGGACACCCGCGCGACGGCGTCGGCATCGCGATCCTCGACCACCGTCTACGACCCCTGCCGCCCGGCATCACCGGCGACGTGTACGTCGTGGGAAGCGTTGTGCCACAGTACTTCGCCGAGGAAGGCTCGCGTACTTCGACGACGCTCGTCGCCTGTCCGTGGCATCCCGGCCGGCGCATGCTGGTCACCGGCGACCGCGGGCACCGCGAACCGGGGACGGGACTTCTCGTCGTCGATCACCGCGCCGGCGAGATCGTCGAGATCGACGGCATCCGAGTCGATCTCGCGCTGCTCGAACGTGCCGCCACAGAGGTCCCCGGTGTCGCGGCCGCGACCGCGACCGTACTCGGCGACAGCGACGGGCTCGGGCTCGGACTCGTGCCCGCCCGTTCCGCGTCGTCGGCGGCGACCGAACCGACTTATCCGCAACGGATTCGGGCGGCGGTTCGACGCCGGGTCAACTCGGAACTCCCGGCGGTGCTGTGGCTCCGCCGGGTCACGATCCTGGATGCGGTACCGCTCGACGGGTTCGGCGGCGTCGACCGGTCTGCCGCCGCCGGGCTGATCGCCGCGGCGCCCGAAACGCCCGCCGCGCGCCGCCGTCCGTCGACGCCGGTCGAACGCGCCGTTGCCGACGCGGTGACGTCCGTCCTCGGCGTGCCCGAGCCGTCCCTGGACGACGAACTGGTCCAGCTCGGCGCCACGTCACTGGGATTCATGCGACTGGCCACGCACCTCGGTGACACCTTGCAGGTCGTCGTCAGCGTGCGCGATCTCGGTGATGTCACGACCCTCGCCGAACTCGCCGCCGTCCTCGAGGCCTCCGCGCCGCGCCGCGCCGCGCCCGGTGATCCCGCGGGCACCGTCCGCTACCGGCCGACCCGCGCGCAGCAGGAGATCTGGCTGCTCAATCGCGCCGACCGGCAGGCGACCGTTTATCACCTGCCGGTGCATGTCGTTCTCGCCGAGGATATCTCGGCCGAAGTCGTCCGCGCCGCACTCATCGACGTCGCGGCGCGGCACGAGGCGCTGCGGACCGTGTACCCCGACAACGGCGGGGAGCCGGTCGCGGTCGTCCGCGGAGTCGACGAGGCGAGTGTGGCCGCGCCGATGACCGCGGCCACCCTCGACGCGACCGGCATCGACCTCGCCGTCGCGGCCCCCTTCGACCTGACGGTGGACCTGCCGTGGCGTGCGGTCGTCGACGAGACCGGCGAACGGACCGAGCTCGTACTCGTCGCCCACCACATCGCGATCGACGAGTGGTCGCTGCACACCGTCGTCGACGACTTCGCGCATGCACTGCGTGCTCGTCTCGACGGTGCGACTCCGGTGTGGACCGAGGACGCGGTGGCCTTCAGTGCCGCGCTGTCCGCGCGGCCGGCCGCGGTGGATGCGGCGGCCGAGGTCTATTGGGCGAAGACATTGCGGGAGGCCCCTTCTCGCATCGTGCTGCCGGAGCCGGCGCAACCGGTGCCGGCGGGACTCACCTCCGGCCCGGCGACCGTCCTGCGTCGTGACGTCGACCGCGGGGCCCGGGACCGTGCCGCTGCTCGTGCACGCGAGTCCGGGACGACGCTCAACACGATGCTGTGCGTGGCGCTCTCGGCCGTACTGGCCGAGTACTCGGATTCCGACGACTTCGTGCTGTCGGTGCCGGTCTCAGGGCGATTCACCACCGAGGAACTACGCCCGGTCGGCATGTTCGTCGAGACGGTGCCGGTGCGGATCACCGGGGTGCGGCGCAGCAGCGTTGCGGAGGCCCTCGCCCGCGTGGGCGCGGGCCTGACGGCGGCGATCACCCACGCCGACGCGGCACCGACGGGGCTCGCCGATGTCATCTTCGCCTTTCACGCCTCCCGGCCCGACGTCGCCGACCCGGCGGTGTTCGCCGAGGTCCAGACCTTGTCCGCCGGCCAGGCGCGAACCGCGTTGGAAGTAACCGTCTTCGACGAACCGGACGGGTTGTCGGTCGCGCTGACCGTCGCCGAACGCCGGGTCGACACGATGGCTGCCGGCCACCTGCTCGACCGATTCGTCGAGACGGTCGCCGCGCTCGGTGTCGCGACGCACGACTCGGTCGTCGCGGGGTGCATCCCGGTTCCCGCCGACCGGGCGCTCTCCAACCGCAGCCGCCGGACCGCTCCCGTCGACCCGATCGATGCCCTGCGACGCCGTGCGCAGGCGAAGCCGGACGCCGCCGCGGTGATAGACGACGACGCGACTCTGACCTACCGGGATCTGCTCGGTCGCGCCGAGGCCCTCGCGAACACGTTGCGGGAGAACGGGGTACAACCGGGTGACCGAGTCGCGCTGTCGCTGCCCCGGAGCGCCGAGGCCGTGATCGCGATCGTCGCGGTGCTCTTGGCCGACGCGGTGTACGTGCCCATCGAACCCGACGATCCGCCGTCGAGGACGGAGCTGATCGTCGACGCCACCGCTCCCGTCGCGGTCATCGAAGCCGGGCCGGCGGTGCGCGCCGTCGCGACGGGCGAACGTGCACAACCGGTTCCGGGTGGCGCCTACGTGATCCACACCTCCGGCTCCACCGGTGTCCCGAAAGCCGTACTGGTGACCCGCGCGAATCTGGCGGCCATGCTCGGCGCCGCGCTGGACACGATCGCCGCGTCCGACGACGACGTGTGGAGCTGGGTGCACTCCTACGCGTTCGACTTCTCCGTCTGGGAGATCCTGGGGCCGTTGGCCTCCGGTGGTGTGGTCGTCGTGCTGGAGCGCGCCACTGTGCTCGACCCGCGCTTGCTGGCGGCGGCGATCGACCGGTACGGGGTCACCGTCTGCTCGCAGACCCCGACGGCGTTCGGCAACCTCATCGACCCGACGGTGGCGGCCGTCGCCCCGGACGCCGGATCAACCGCGTTGCGCGCCGTCGTCTTCGGTGGCGAACCGTTGTCGCCGGGGCTGTTACGGGAGTGGTCGGCCGCGCATCCGGACGTCCGGCTGGTCAACATGTACGGCATCACCGAGACGACCGTGCACCTCACGGCGGTCGACGTCGACGTCGACGACGCCCGCAGCGACATCGGTGTCCCGCTCGACGGCGTCTCGACGGCGATCCTGGGGCGAGACCTCCGCCCGGTTCCGGTGGGCGCCATCGGCGAACTGTACGTGAGCGGCGATCAGGTCACGCTCGGCTATCACAACGCCCCGGCCACGACCGCCGTGCGATTCGTCGCCGACCCGCGCGGCACCGGCCGCCGGATGTACCGTACCGGCGACCGCGTACGCGAGATCGCCGGCGGCCGCATGGTCTATCTCGGCCGCAGCGACGACCAGGTCCAGATCCGCGGGCATCGCATCGAACTCGGTGAGATCACGTCGGTGCTGCGCGAGCACCCCGGCGTCGGTGACGCGCGCGTGCTCCTCGACCCGGGCAGCCGCCGCGGCGAGGAACGGCTGCTCGCATTCGTCACCGAGGACGGCCTCGCCGACTTCGATGTGCTGGACGCCCTCTCCGCGGAGCAGATCCTCGTGTCCTGTGCGAACAGGCTCCCGGCGCACATGATCCCGGCGCGACTCGCGATCGTCGACGGCTGGCCGATGACCCCGACCGGCAAACTCGACCGCCACCGGCTCACGGGCCTGCTGCCCGAGGTGCCGGCGGGATCGACCCGAGCACTGACACCGGCCGAGCAGACCGTTGCCGACGCCATGCGTGCCGTGATCGGCACGGATGCCGTGCTCGCCGCGGACACCAACTTCTTCGCGACCGGAGGGACGTCGCTGTCGGCAGCGCGACTCGCGGCCACGCTGACGGGCACCGGCGACCATGTCTCCGTCGCCGATGTGTTCGCCCACCCGACGGTGGCCGCGCTCGCCGCGCACATCGAGTCCGCGGCGAGTGCCGGACGCATGACGGCCGACGCCGCCCGGGCCGGTCTCACCGACTTCGCGGCCGCTGACGGGGTGGATCTGCCGCTCACCCCCGAGCAGATGGATCTGTGGCTCCGGTGGCGCACCGAGCCGGACTTCACCGGGTATCTGATGCCGCTCGCCCTCCCCGTCGACGCTGGCCCCGACGAGCTGCGCCGAGCCCTGCTCGCGATCGTGACGCGGCACGACGCGTTGTGCACCGTGTTCCCCTCGGGTCCCGACGGCCCGGTGCAGCGTCGCCGTCCCGACTCCCAGGTCGCAGGTGTACTGAGAGCGCAACTGGCGGAGTCGGTCTCGGTCGCAGACGTCGACTCGGTCGACACCGCGCTGGGTTTGCTGCACACGCCGATCGACCTGGCCGCCGAACTGCCCTGGCGGGTACGGATCTGCGTGGCGGACGGGCAGACCTGGCTTCTCGTCGTCGCGCACCACATCGCGGTCGACGGCGAGTCGTTCGGCATCCTGTTCGCAGAGCTGCGATCCGCCCTGTCCGGAACCCTCTCGGCGCCCGCCGATGTCGACTACCAGGAGTACTCGGCGTGGCGAGCCGGGTCGTTGGCCGCCCGGCGGACCGAGCTCGTCGCGCACTGGGTCTCGGCGTTCGATCGTGCCGTCGAACCGCTGCGCCTCCCCGAACTGAACCCGGCGGCCCCGCGTCCGTCCGCGCGGGAACGAGCGGTGGTGCACCGTGCGCTCCGGACGCTCGACCGCACTGAGACCGGAGCACTCGACGAACTGGCGGTGGCCAGACACAGCACTCCGTTCATCCTCGTGCACACCACGCTCGCGGCGGTGTTGACAAGGCAATCCGACGCCGAGGTGGTCACGATCGGCACCGCCCTGTCCGGGCGGATCGACCCGCGCCTGGTCTCCGTGCCGGGACTGTTCGCCCGTGCCGTACCCCTGCACACCCCGATCGACGTCGACCTACCGTTCGTCGACCTCCTGGCCTCGGTCACCGAGGTCGACCTCGGCGCGTTCGCGCACGCCGACCTCCCGCTCACCGAGATCACCGAGATCGCCGATCCCGGTCGGGTCAAGGCGGGCACCCCGCTGTTCGAGGTCTCCCTCGGCGCCGTCCCGGACGAGCTGGTGGCGGCGAGTCCGGCTGCGGCAGCGAGCGTCCCGTCGGACGCGAGTGCCTTCGGGGGAGTGCCGCTGTTCGGTGTGGACGTGTCGATGTACCGCCGGGACGGTGCGCTGCATCTGATGATGACGTGCACGGATGCGGTGGCGAGTGCCGCGAGACTGGACGCTCTGTGCGACCTCGTCGTCGAGACGATCCGGCGCGGGGTGCGCGAACCGAACCGGACGGTCGCGGCGCTGCTCGCCCCGTCGGACCCGACGTCGGTGCCGGACATCGCGCCGGAGAATCGGATTCGCGAGTTCGAGACGCTCGACGAGCTGCTGACCGGTGGGCTCGCTGACGATCCGGATGCGATCGCGGTCGTCGACCGGCGCCATCCGGTGCCCGGGCCGGGTGTCTCGCTCACCAATTCCGACCTCGACCGGCTCGCGACGTTCACGGCTCGCTCGCTCATCGAGGCGGGAATCGGTCCGGGGGACGTGGTGGTCGCCCTGCTGCCGCGCTCGGTCTTCGGCGTGCTCGCCACGGTCGCGGTCGCCCGCGCGGGCGCAGCGTTCGTGAACGTCGATCCGGCCGACCCAGCGGGGCGCCGGCAGATGATCATCGAGCGGTGCCGACCGCGTGCCGTTGTCACCCTCGCGGCGACCGCGGAATCCGTGACCGGCGGCATCCCGGTGCTCGCCCTTGACGAGTTGCTCGCCCGACATACCGATTCCGTTGCGAATGCGCCGGATTCGCTGCCGTTCGCCGCCGCCGAGCGGGTGCGCCCGCTGTCGGTGGACGACGTCGCCTACATCACCTTCACCTCGGGGACGACCGGACTGCCCAAGGGTGTGCAGGTGACCCATCGGGGCCTCACGGACTGGGCGCGCGACACCGTGGCCCGATTGCGGCTCGACTCGTCGGACGCGGTGTTGCACACGTATGCAACCGGATTCGACGCCCACCTGATGGGGCTCGTGCCCCCGCGGGTCGCCGGCGCCACGATCGTCGTGTGCCCGCCCGATGTCATCGCCGCGGACGAGCTCGCCGAGTTCGTCGACGCCGAACGGGTCAGCGTCCTGCTGACCACCCCGTCGGTGCTCGCGACCCTGCGGCCCGACGAACTCCCCGGTGTTCGTCACGTGGCGGTCGGCGGTGAACCCCTCGGCGCCGGGCTGGTCCGGGAGTGGACGGCCGGCCACACGCTGAGCAACGAGTACGGCCCGACCGAGGCGACCGTGGCGGTGAGCAGCGCGCGGTACACGGCGACTCCGGGCGGACCGATTCACATGGGCGCGCCGCTGGTGGGTGTGGGGATGTATGTGCTCGACCGTGCGCTGCGACGGGTGCCCGACCACACCGTCGGCGAACTGTACCTCTCCGGGAACTGCCTTGCCCGAGGGTATCTCGACGACCCGGCGACGACGGCCGGGGCGTTCGTCGCCGACCCGTTCAGCGCCGGCGGGCGGATGTACCGGACCGGTGACCTCGTCCACCGTCGTCCCGACGGCACGTTCGTGATCCACGGTCGCACCGACGATCAGGTGAAGATCCGCGGCGTGCGGCTGGAGCCGGGTGAGGTCGATGCGGCGCTGTCGGGGCTGCCCGGCGTGGCGACCTCGGTGACCGCGACGAGGACCACCCCGGCGGGCGAGAAGATCCTCGTGTCGTGGGTCGTGGTCGACGGAGACGATGCGGAAGTGGCCGACCTGCCTCGTCAGCTCGCGCACCTGTTGCCGCGCAGCATGATCCCGAGTGCGATCGTCGGTGTCCCGGCGTTGCCGTTCGGACGCAACGGGAAGATCGACGTGGCGGCGCTGCCCGATCCCGATTTCGCCGGTGCGGCAGCGGGTTCGGATGTCCGCCCCGGGCGGCCGCCGTCGGGGGCCACCGAGGAACTGGTGACCGCGGTGTGGGCGGAGGTCCTCGACCGTCCCGTTCAGTCGCTGGACGCCGATTCCGATTTCTTCACCGAGGGTGGTACCTCGCTGTCGGCCACGCAGGTGACGTCGAGGCTGACGGCGGCGACCGGTGCGGACATCGGGGTCCGCGAGATCTTCGAAGCACGCACGGTCGCGGGAGTCGCGCGACGTGTCGACGAACTGCTGGCCGGGCCGGGTGATACCGGCGCCGGAAGCGGAGTGGAGTCCGGCGCGGCACCCACCCGACTCCCGGTGCCGGAGTTCCTGCCGCTCGCATATCCGCAGCGCCGCATGTGGATTCACCATCAGTTCGATCCGCGTTCGACGGCTTACCATGTTCCGCTCGTGTTGCGGATGAGTGGCCGTGTCGACCTCGCCCGCCTGCGGAAGGCGGTCGACGAGGTGGTCGCGGCTCATGCCGTCCTCCGGACGGTCCACCCGGATTCGCCGTCGGGTCCACGGCAGCGCCGGATCGAGCATCGGAGTCCGGTGCTACGGCATCGCCTCGTCGACGCCGCGACGGGTCCCGAGGGTCTCCGTCGTGACATCGACGACTTCCTGCGCCGGCCGTTCGATCTGGAGTCCGAGACCGGGTTCCGGGCCGCGGTCTTCGAGCTCGACTCGGCGGAGGATCCGCACACCCATCTGGCGGTGGTCCTGCATCACGTCGCGATCGACGGGTGGTCGATCCGGGTGCTGCTCACGGACCTGCTCCGTGCCTACGACGGCCAGCGGCTCTCGGTCCCCGCCGACGAGGCGTTCACCTATGCCGACTTCACGCAGTGGCAGATCGCCCGCCTCGGCGACCCGTCCGATCCGCGCAGCAGATACGCACGGCAACTGCGTTTCTGGACGTCGACGCTCGCCGATGCCCCCGGCCCGCTCCGGTTGCCGGGAATCGCGGACACCGGCGGTCGGCCGCGCGACGCTGCGACCGGGCGGTTGTCGGCGTCGATCGTCGGCACGGATTCACTGCACCAGACCGCGAAAGCGATGTCGGCGAGTGTGTTCCAGGTGGCGCACGCCGCGCTCGCGACGGTGTTGGGCCGGTGGACCGGTGAGTGGGACCTGCTGATCGGCGTGCCGGTGCACGGCCGGCACGCGCCGGAGTGGGAGTCGGTGGTCGGCATGTTCGTCAACACCGTGGCCCTGCGGACACGGCTGCATCCGGGGCTCCCGATCCGCGAGGCCGTCGTGCGGGCTCGCGATGCCGCCCTGGCCGCCCAACCGCACAGTGAGGTCCCCTATGAGGACGTCGCCCGTATGGTCCGTCCCGACGGCCGGGAGGCCGGGGACCCGCTGATCTCGGTACTGCTGGTCAACCAGGACGTCGTGCCCCAGTCCTCCGGCGAGGTGGTGCTGGGCGGAGCGTCGGCGGGTGGCCCGGGTCCCGAGGCGGATGCCGTGATCGCCAGGCTGGTCCCGGAGTACACCGCGACCGTGGACGCCAAGTTCGACGTCGAGGTCGTTCTCGCCGAACGCGACGACGAGTTGCACATCACGGTGGTGCACTCCGCCGCCGTCCCGACCGTGGTCGCGCAGGCGCTTCTCGACGACTTCCGCAGATCGGTCGTCGCGGCGGCAACCGATGCCGATCAGCCGTTCCCGGAGGTCGACGGTCCGACCGTCGACATCGTTGCGGCCGAACGGGTATCGGGCACCGCGGTGGCGCCGGCTGGTGCCGGGGCGCCGTCGCATGCGGTGTCCTCGGCTCCACTCGTCGCGGCGATCGCCGACGCGATGGCCGAGGTGCTGGAGGTCTCACCGGGTTCGGTGGGGGACGCCGACGACTTCTTCACGATGGGCGGTACCTCACTCTCGGCGACACGGGTGACCTCCGCGCTGGGGCGCCGGCTCGGCGTCCGCGTGCCCACCCGGTTGCTCTTCGAGAACCCCAACCCGGTCGCGCTCGCGCGGGCGGTGACCGAACTCCCCGCGGAGGGGACGGATGCGGGAGGCGGCGCGCCGGCCGGCGCGTCGGAGTCCGACCTCGGCGACCTCCCACTCGCTCCGACGCAGCGCCGGATGTGGGTGGGCGCGCAGATGCTCGGAGCGGTGCCGATCTACGCCGTGCCCGCGGTGGTGCCCGTGCCGCCCGGAACCGACGAGTCCGCGGTCATCGGCGCGGTCGAGGCCCTCGTCGACCGCCATCCCGCGCTCCGTACCCGGTATCTCACGACACCTGACGGTCCCCGGCAGCGTGTTCTCGACGCCTGGCGCCCGTCCCTGCGGCGGGTGGGTGCGGCCGAGCTCACGACGCCCGCGGGGATCGGGATGCTCGGGGAGGCTTTCGATCTCACCGGTGAGCCACCGGTCCGGGTGTGGCTGGTCATCGGCGACGATCAGGTGACCCCGGTGGCGGTCGTGGTGATCGCGCACCACATCACCATGGACGGTGAATCCGCCGGCATCGTGCAGCGTGAGCTCGCGTCGCTGCTGGCGGGTCTCGACCTCGGCCCGGCGCCGACGGGTTTCGCGGCGGTCGCCCGGCAGATGGCGGCCGACGACGAGCGATCCCGGGTTGCACTGATGGACTTCTGGCGGCGCGCGCTCGAGGGGCACAGCGGCGAGCTCGACCTCGCCCAGCGCCGCCCCGTCGTTCGGGACCTGCGGACCTCGACGACCGAGTATCTGCTGGAAGATGCGATGGGACAGGCAATTCCGGCGGCCGCGCGCCGGTCGTCGGCGAGCGAGTTCCACATCCTGCACGCGGCGCTGGTGCTGGCCCTCGCGGTGCAGTCGGGGTCCGATGACATCGCGCTGGCCACGCCCGCCTCGATGCGCCGCGACTCCGACACCGCCGGCACGGTCGGCATGCTCATCTCCACCGTCGTGTTACGCACCCGGATTCGCCCCGGCATGACCGTCGGCGAGCTGATCACGGCGGTCCGCGACGACGACCTGGCGGCGCTCGATCATGCTGCGATCGCCTTCGACGATGTGGTCGCCCTGATCGATGCGCCGCGCGTCCCCGGGCGGCATCCGCTGGTACAGGTGGCGTTCTCGGTGGCCGATCCGGAGATGCCCGGGCCCGACCCGGCAGACACCGGCGCGCCGACGTGGATGTCGCCGCGCAGCGAGTTCGACATCCACGTCGAGGCGGTGCCCGACGCCGGCGCCTGGCGGTTGCGGGTCCACCACGGCCGGGAACTGTTCGACGAGGGCACGATCCGCGCTCTCGGCGAGCGAGTGGTCGCCGCGGTCGCCGCCGTCGTGGGAGAGCCGTCACGTCGCCTCGCGGCCATCGAGCCGCTGACCGGCGCCGAACGACGCTTCGTCGCCGACCGGGCGCGGGCGTCCTCGACGACGGGGGCCGAACCGCTGCTGGCCGAGCTGTTCACGACGGCTGTCGCGGCGTACGGCGACCGTCTCGGCATCGCCGACGAGCACCGGTCCCTGACCTACCGCGAATTCGACGGGTGGGTCTCGGTGACCGCCCGCGCGATGCGACGTCGCGGGCTCGGTGCCGGTGACGCGGTGGCCGTCGTGGTGCCGCGGTCGATCGAGTCGGTCGTCGCCATCTGGGCGGTGAGCCGGATCGGCGCGGTGTGCGTACCGGTTGACGTCACCTACCCGACGGCCCGGATCGACCACGTGGTCGCCGGCGCGTCCGCGAGTGTGATCACGCCCGCCGACATCCCCGCACAACCGACGGAACCCGTTGTGTCCGAACCCGTCACACCGGTGTCGCGCGACGCGCTGGCCTACGTCATCACCACGTCGGGTACCACCGGGACCCCGAACATCGTCGGGGTCACCCATCGCGGTGTACACCGCGTGGCCTCGCTCGGCGACGTCGAACCAGACGACCGCGTCGGGATGGCCATCAGTCCGGGATTCGACGCCACGTTCCACGACATGCTGTTGCCACTCGCCGCCGGCGCCACCCTGGTGGTGGTCCCGGCCGGGATCACCGGCGGGGACGACCTCACCCGGTTCCTCGACCGCACCGGGGTCAGGGTCTTCACGGCGACGCCTTCGGTCGTCCGCACACTGCGACCGGCGGCGATCGGTGCGCTGCGCCTGGTGTACATCGGCGGCGAGGCGCTCTCGGCCGATCTGGCCGCGGTGTGGTCGGAGCATGCCCAGGTCCTCAACATCTACGGCCCCACCGAGACGACGGTGACCGTGTCCACCAGTGCATACCGGCGCGGCGACCCGATCCGGCTGGGGCATCCGCGCCCGGGCATCGGCGCCGAGGTGCTCGACGCCCAGCTGCGCCACGTCCCGCCGGGTGTCGTCGGCGAGTTGTACATCGGCGGAACCGGGGTCGCCCGTGGCTATCTCGGTGACCCGGCGCTCACCCCTGCGACGTTCGTCGCCGGCGCCGACGGCGTGCGCCGCTACCGCACCGGGGACCTGGTGCGGTGGGATCGCGACACCGGCGAGCTGGTCTACGTCGGCCGGGCGGACCGTCAGGTCAAGATCCGGGGTCAGCGGGTGGAACCCGCCGAGATCGACGCGGTGATCGTGCGGGCGGGCGCCGAGCGCTCGGTGACCGTCCTGCGGCCGGGTCCGGTCGGACCAGCGCTCGTGTCCTATGTGGTGGCACCGTCGGTGCCGGCCACCGAGCTCCGGGCCGAGTGCCGATCGTCGCTGCCGCGGCACATGGTGCCGAGCCGGATCGTCGTACTCGACGACCTGCCGCTCAGCGGCGCGGGCAAGATCGACGTACGCCGACTGCCCGAACCGGCTTGGTCGGAGTCCGTGCGCGAACCGGGAACCGCCACCGAGGCAGCGGTTCTCGACGCCTTCCGGGCCGTGCTGGGCGACGCGGCGGCCGGTCCGCACGCGGGCGCAGACGGTGCCGGGACACCCATCGGCATGGACGACGACTTCTTCGCCGCCGGTGGGCATTCGCTCGCCCTGCTGCAGTTGCGGGACGAACTGGCCCGCCGGACGGGCCGGGTCGTCGACGCGGCGGAACTCTTCGGTCATCGCACCCCGGCCGAGATCGCACGGCTGCTCGACGACCCGGAAGGCGGCGTTAGCGGCCGACGCGTCGTGCCGCTGTCGCCCGACGGCACCGGCCGACGACCCGAGATCTGGTGTGTGCACACCGCGACCGGGATCGTCGAACCGTTCCGGGCGCTGGGTGACTCCCTGCCGTCGGCATCGGTGTTCGGCCTGCAACTGCCCGAACTCGTACTCGCCGAACGGGATCTGCCGACGACCATCGAGGGCATCGCGGCACTGCACGTCGAGGCCATCCGGGCGACTCAGCCGCAGGGTCCGTATCGGGTCGTCGGCTGGTCCGTCGGAGGTGTCGTCGCCCACGAGATCGCACGCCGGCTCGTCGAACTCGGCGAAGAGGTCGCGCTGCTGGTGCTGCTCGACGCGCGGACGCCGGCCGAACTGGCCATGGTGGACGACGCGGAGCTGCGAGCCGCCGATCACCCCCTGCGTGCCCTGGCCGAGCAGCACGACGCCGACGCACTGCGGCGCTTCGAGGACCGGACGAGGGGCCTGGCCGCGGCGGCGCGCTCCTACGACCTGCGTCCGGTGGCCGCCGGTAAGGTCCTCTACGTTGCGGCGCAGGACCACCCGGACCCGGACGCCTGGACGCGTGCGGTCGATCCGGACGGACGGGCCGTCGTCGACGTGCTGCACGCCGGCACGACGCACGCAGAGCTGGGGCATCCGGACGTATTGGCGCGGGTTGCCCGCAGAATCGAGGAGGAATGGTGACCGGATCCGAAGCGGCGACGCCGCAGATGTCGATCCTGTTCGTGTGCACGGGCAACATCTGTCGTTCACCGATCGGCGAACGCGTGCTGACCGGCCTCGCCGGCCGGGCGGGTGTCCCCGTGACGTCGTCGAGCGCCGGTGTCGGAGCGCTCAACGGGCAGCCCATCCATCCGCACGCCTCCGCCGTCCTGGTCGAGAACGGTTACGACGCATCGGGGTTCGAGTCCCGGTATCTGCGTCCGCCGATGCTCACCGAGGCCGACCTCGTGCTGTGCATGAGCCGCGAACACCGTGCCGCCGCGCAGCAGATGGCCCCGGCACGCTGGAAGCGGGTGTTCACGCTGACCGAGTTCGCCGCACTCTGCGACCTCGGCCCGCTGCCGGAGATCATCGCCGGACGCGGACGCCTGGATCCGAACTCGGACCTCCTCGACATCGTCGACCCGATGGGCCGTCCGCGCGAGGACTTCGACCGGGTCTTCGCCGAGGTCGAACCGAAGGTCGAGGCGTTGGTCACGTGGCTGGCGGCGCCGGGAGCGAAGCGAGCGGGCCAATCGTCCGCCGAGCAGGCCTCCGCCACTCGAGCGGGCCGGCACGCGACGGGGGAGAGCCGATGATCCGGCGGCTGGCGGGCAACCGCGCCGTCCAGGTCGTCGCGGTGGTGCTGCTGCTCGTCGCCGCCGCGCTGATCTGGCTGGCGTACTCGGCATTCCAGGTCCGCGACGACCTGGAATCGGTGCGCGCGGATGCGAGCAGGGCCCGGGCGTTGATGCTCGACGGCGATCAGGCCGGCGCCCGTCAGGCGGCCGAGGCGGCGTCGGTGCGGGCCGAGGACGCCCAGGACCGTGCGAACGGTTTCCTGTGGTCGGCTGCTGCGGCGGTGCCGGTCGTCGGATCGCCGCTGAAGTCGGTGCAGCAGATGAGCGATGCCGTCGCGGCGCTCTCGGCCGACGTGCTGGTGCCGGCTGCCGACCTCGCCACCGTGCTCGACCCGAATCGCCTGCGCACCGGCAACACCGTGAACCTGGCACTGCTGCGGGATGCGCAGCCGGCGCTGAAGTCGGTCGCGGAGGAGTCGGCGGCCGTGGCCGCCCAGGTCTCGGCGATCGAACCGAGTTGGCTGGGCGTCGTGGCCGATGCCCGGGATCAGCTCGCCGAGCAGGTCGAGGCTGCCGACTCGACGGTGCAGGCGACGAGCATCGCGGCCGAACTCGTCCCGTCGATGCTCGGCGCCGACGGTCCGCGCAACTACTTCATGGCGTTCCAGACACCGTCCGAGGCCCGTGGCACCGGTGGCCTCGTCGGCGGTTTCGCGGTACTGAACGCCACCGGGGGCCGGGTGACCATCCCTGAGCTCGGTGCGAATTCGGAGTTCCGCGACCCGGCCACCCCGCAGATCAACCTCGGCCCCGAGTACGACGCGATCTACTCCTACTACCGCCCCTACACCGACTTCCGGAACGGCAACCTCAGCGCCCATTTCCCTGACGCCGCGCAGATCTGGCTGGCGAACTGGCGCGCCCAGACCGGCCGCCAACTCGACGGGGCGATCGCGCTGGATCCGATCGCGCTGAAGTATGTCCTCGAGGTCGTCGGCCCGGTGTCGGTGGGACGGGAGAAGATCACCGCCGACAACGTCGTCCCGATCACGCTGTCGACGGCATACCAGCGCTTCGCCGACGACAACGCCGCGCGAAAGGACTACTTGCAGGCCATCTCCCAGGCCGTGGTGAACAAACTCGTCACGTCCGGCGGCAGCACGCGGGATCTGCTCGAGGCGCTCGGTCGCGGCGTGCACGAGCGGCGGATCATGGTGTACAGCACCGATGCCGAGGATCAGAAGATCCTCGAGTCGACGAAGCTGGGTCACCAGATCTCCGACACGTCGTCGCCCTATCTGCAGGTGGCCATCGGCAATGCGTCCGGAACGAAGCTGGACTATTACCTGCGGCGCGAGATCAGCTACACCTCGGGCGGGTGCGAGGGTGACACCAGAGAGTCGACGATCACGGTGAAGCTCACCAACACCCTCGACACCACGGACACCACCGACTACGTCGCCGGCAACCTCGGGACCGAACTGTCGGTGAAGAAGGGAACCAACCTCGCCAACGTCGAGTTCCTGGCGACGAAGGGCGCGGTCCTCAAGGAGATGACCCTCGGCGAGGGCGGGGCCTTCTACGTCGAGCAGGCCCTGCACGGTCGGCCGTACTACTCGACCCGCGTGGGCATCGCACCGGGCGAGACCGCCACCATCGTGCTGAAGATCGACGAGCCGACCTCGGCACACGGGGACGCCGAGGTCCCGATCCAGCCGCTCGTCGACGACCCGACCGTCACCGTCGACGTCCCGGCGTGCGGGCCGGAGAACTGAGCACCCGGAGCTTGCGGAGGGCGCGTCCGCCCCTGCTCCCTGAGGAGCGTCCGGAGCTTGCGGAGGGCGCGTCACCCCGCTCCCTAATCCGAAGAACCACAAAACCGCTGTTCTAGGGGGTGCAAGCGATGGCCCCTTCTGCTCCCTGAGGTGCGAGGAGCGTTAGCCGCCGGGCCGAGCAAGCGACGAAGGAGCGCGTCGAGGTCGACGAGCCTCGAAGGGTTGGCGACGCAACTCGCCAGGACCCTTCGTGACGGCCTCCGCAAGCTCCGGCCTCCTCAGGGAGCAGTAGTGGGGCTCGCCCCGTGCACAACGGGTTTCTTCGTGGTCCCGACGGCCCGTCCCCGGCCGACGATCTGACCGGGAACGGAGCCGACTGGGGTGTCACTGTGGAGTTGTCAAGGGACAGATGCGATCCCGGGCGATGGCCGGGTGCGAAAAGGTGCTGCGCGAAAGTGTGTGTCGGAGGGCCGGTCAGGCTGCGTCGTCGAGTCGCATGGTGCGGCGGTTGTAGGCGGGTAGTGGTCGGCGTTGCGGATCGATGGTCGCGGGTGGGACGAGCCAGGGGTGTCGGTCGAAACCCATCACGATGTCCCAGCCGTGGTGGTGGACCTGGGTGTGGCAGCGCTGGCAGAGCAGGCAGCCGTTGTCGAGGTCGGTGGGTCCGCCGTCGGCCCACGACTTGATGTGATGCACCTGCGTATGGGACGGCGGTGCACCACATTTGACGCAGCACGTGTCGCGGACGATGATCGCTTTGCGTAAGTGTGACGGATACAACCGGCGGGTGTGACCCATCTGCAGCGGTACGCCCTCACTATCGAGGATGATCTCCGTGAGCGAGCCGTCGCACGACACCTGTTTCGCGGTGGCATGGCTGACCGATCCGGTCCACGGCAGTGTTGCGAGGTCTCCCGTGGCGGGGATGGTCAGCATCAGTTGCGTGCGTGGGCTTCCGACGGTGTTGATGCTCGCGCCGATCGCGGCTTGGTCGAGGATCAGTTCGAAGGCGTCGGCGCGGCGTTGCTCGGCGGTGCGTCGATCCTGTGCGCCGTCGGGTTCGGGCCTGGGGCAGGAGCGTTCGTCGATCATGGCCTGGAACTTCTCTCCCACGATTTGGGTGAGGTCGGCATGTACTTCGACGCGGCCGTCGTCGGTGGTGTGGGCGTTGACCGCGTTCAGCGATGGGTCGTCGGCGGCCGGTACACCGGTGTCGGCGGTGTCGGCGAGTGTGTTGCCGATAGTCCGCGCATGCTTGAACACGTCTGTCGGTGTTGCGCCCGAGAGTGCTTGGGCAATCAGTTCGATCTCATAGCGGGAGCGCTCATCCTCGGAAAGCGCCTCACCACAACGCTTGTCGATCTCATTCATGCCGCGGACGATGGCATCGACGATCTCGCTCGACAGTCGCCCGTCGGCAGCGTGACGCGCCACAGCGGGCAGAGTGGGCAGGACGTCGACACTGCGCATGGTGCGAAGAGCGGCGGCCGGTGCATGTCCTGACTCGATCAGCAGTCTCTTGGTGGTGCTACCGGCCTTCTGGGCGACGCCTAGTTCGTCGAGTTGCGCTGCGTGCGTGGCGATCTGATGATCTGCAAGGTTGCGGATCAGACGCCACGTGTCAAGGGCGTCGAATGTTGCTCTGCCCGTGGGATCGTCGGCGGGTGGGGCGGTCTCGACGAGCTGATCGAGGAGCGTGGTGAGCTCTGGCATGACTCCAAGGTACAGGAACATGGGTTCTATTTCGAGGAGTTTCCACAGGCTCGGAAATCGCGAAACTGGCTACTGTGCAGCATGTTTCGTTGATTGTGCCTCGATCGTCGTCAGTAGTCTAATCCTGTCACATACGTACCGTATTCTGTCCCAGAACGGTAGATGTGCTGCTGACCGACGACGGTCGTGTGACCGAATGTCGCGCGTCGTCCTGCTGCAGAGGTATCTGCTTGGTCAGGAAGCGGTCGATTACTCCTGAGCACAGGCGCTGCTCGTCGGGTGATTGATGGTGGACGGCCGGCCACCGAGGTGGCACGGGAACTCAACGTCCACGAGATCGCAAGGTGCCGCCCGACCGAGGCGGCGGGTGAGCGCGCGGAACGGACCAGACTGCGTGCCGAGCTCGCCGAGAGGGACCGTGACGTCGCGCTACGGAAGAAAGTTTCGGCGTACTATGCGGTGCAGCATCATCGGTGAGTCGTTCGAACTCATCGCCGCGGAGTGCCGACCACCATGTCATGAAATACGTTGCGCCGCGTATTGTTTCGCGGCCTGGAGTTTCTGCTTGTGCAGATCGGCAACGCCGCGTCGAGTTGACGCCTCGACAGCGGCGGCGCCGCGATCTGGAAGTGTCTGGCGCGCTGGCAGGCCACGCGATGCACCTACGGTTCACCGCGTACTACTGCCGCACGCCGAGGCGGGTGTGATCTCTCAGCTCGATTCGGCGGCGCCGTTCGCACCGGACCTGGTTTGGCCGCCGGTTCGATCAGGGCATCGACGGGGTCGAACCCGCTGAAGAATGATCGCCCACATCCAACATCGATCTACGTCAGACGAGCGACGCTGGTCGTCACCCGCCCTCAATGAATGCTCTGTGCGTTCGACACTCTCGGGCACCCGGCTCAGTAGTAGTACGGGTAATCGTCCCAGCGCGGGTCGCGCTTCTCGAGGAACGCATCACGCCCTTCGACGGCTTCGTCGGTCATGTAGGCCAGGCGGGTCGCCTCACCGGCGAACACCTGCTGGCCCATGAGGCCGTCGTCGGTGAGGTTGAACGCGAACTTGAGCATGCGCTGGGCCGTCGGCGACTTGCTGTTGATCCGGCGCGCCCAGTCGATCGCGGTGGCCTCCAGCTCGGCGTGCGGGGCGACGCGGTTGACCGCGCCCATCCGGTGCATGGTCTCGGCGTCGTAGGCCTCCCCGAGGAAGAAGATCTCGCGCGCGAACTTCTGCCCGACCTGCTTGGCGAGGTAGGCGCTGCCGTAACCGGCGTCGAAGGAACCCACATCGGCGTCGGTCTGCTTGAACCGGGCGTGCTCGGCCGAGGCGAGGGTCAGGTCGCACACGACGTGCAGGGAATGCCCGCCGCCGGCCGCCCAGCCGTTGACGACCGCGATCACGACCTTGGGCATCGTCCGGATCAGGCGCTGGACCTCCAGGATGTGCAGCCGCCCGCCCTCGGCCTTCACCCGCGCCGCGTCGACCGTCTCGGCGCCGGCCGCAGCGACGTCGTCATCGTGTGTCGTGGCGTACTGATAACCGCTACGCCCGCGGATGCGCTGATCGCCGCCGCTGCAGAACGCCCACCCGCCGTCCTTGGGGCTCGGGCCGTTGCCGGTCAGCAGGATCGTGCCGACGTCGGGTGACCGCCGCGCATGGTCGAGGACGCGGTACAGCTCGTCGACCGTGTGCGGGCGGAAGGCGTTGCGGACCTCGGGACGGTCGAATGCGACGCGCACGATCCCGTACTCGCGGCCCTCGCCGACGTGGCGGTGATAGGTGATGTCGGTCAGGTCCTCGAAGCCGGGCACCACCGCCCACGATGCCGGGTCGAAGGGTTGGCCGGAGGGTCCCTGGGTGTCGGGCGTCGCACTCATGGGACCAGCCTATCGACGGGGCGACCGGTCGCTCCGCACGCCTGCAAGCGTCGGATTGGTCGGAAGAGATCACGAAGTCGTGACGGGTTCGACGCGGATTGCATTCAACCATTGGATGCCGGCCGGTCTTCGGCTCGAACATCACCGAAATCTCAGTTTCGGATGCTTAGCTGTCCGTATGGCTGTATGGGGGTGGATTCTGATCCTCGGGGGCGCGTGGTGTGTCGTGTCCGCGGCGGTCGCGATGATCGTCGGGAGGGCGGTCCGGATCCGAGACGAGAAGGAACGCGGTCCGCGTGGCGTGCCGGACTACATACCCGAGTCCACGCGCCGGCTGGCCCGGGGCGGGGTGTGTGTGGATCTCGCCGACCGCCGTCGTACCGATCGGCACACCGACACCGACACCGGCTAGGGCGCGGCACCGCCGGCTCTTATACGGTTGGCCGGTGAGCGAAGCGAACGATCGCGCCGTCGAGACCGTCGACGAGGACCCGCACGAGGGTGGCTTCCGGGCCCATGCGGCCATCACCACCGACCGCGGCGGACCCCGCTACGGCGAGTTCAGTGAGCAGGTCCGCCTGCTGATGGACAACGCCCGCTACGCCTGTCCCGACGACGAGCTCGTCGACGAACTCATCGAGTCACTGAGGGCGCTCAACGACCGGCTCGCCGATTCCCGGATCGACGAGTGGCACTCACCGGCGGGGACCCGCATCGACCTCCCGTCGCGCGGCAACATCACCCTGCCGCCGTATGTGGTCACCGAGGTGAACGACAACGGGGTCGTCGCCGAACTGACGTTCCGCGATTTCCACCTCGGCGGGAACAACGCCGCGCACGGCGGTCATGTCGCGGTCGCCTTCGACGACGTGGGCGGCTTCGCGTCGGCGGTCGCGATCCAGCATGTCAGCCGGACCGCGTACCTGACCGTGCAATACCGGTCGATCACACCGCTGAACACGCCGCTGCGAATCCACGCCTGGGCGGACCGGATCGAGGGGCGCAAGGTCTTCATCAAGGGCACCCTGTACGACGGCGACCGCCTCTGTGCGGAGATGGATGCCCTGTTCATCAAGCTCAACCCCGGTCAGGCCTGACCAGCACTCGTCGGCGGGCGCACGGGCAGCCGACGGCTCACCTCCACCGGCGCATCCGTGCGCGACAGGCGCAGCACGATGGTCGGCGCCTCGCCGGCATCGAGGGGCCACGTCTCGAGCATCTCGTCGCGCAGGGCGGCCAGTTCGTCGCCGTGATTGCTCGACAGCGTTCGCGCGGTCGCGTCGTCCCCGGCGTAGAGGAACGTCGGTGTCATGGGGTGAACCGCGAAGCCGAGACGCTCGGCGGCCACCCACAGCTGCTGCGCGACGATCCCACCGCGGAGGTAATCGGCGGGGGTCGTGCCCTGCTGCACCAAGACCAGGATCGCCGACGACGAGGCGGCCCGGGCGCCGGCATCGGCACCGAGCGCGGCACCGCCACCCCATTCGTCGAGCAACGCCATGACATCGGCACGCCGCAACACGTCGAGCATCCCCGCCATCGCCGGCGGTAGGTCGAGCGAGGCGACGTCGATGCCCTCGGCGGCGGCCGGATCGGTGGTGAGCTCGGCGAACATCTCCCGATGCAGTTCGGGCGTCAGGAACCGGGCGCGATCCGATCGGGCGATGATCGAGGCATATCGGTCGATGTCCGCGCGGTCGTCGAGCGCCACCAACCGGGTCCGATCACTCGTGGCGGCATCGTGCAGTCGGACGAGATCGGAGGCCGACAGCGGTGATCCGTCCCCGACTCCACGTCGGGTGCCGCGGGCGAGCAATGCGTCGAGTTCGGTCTCCGCGTCCGCGGAGCGCGACCCGGTGTCGATGCCCTTGAGGCGTGCCCGGCCGGCCAGCGTGTCGGCCGTGTCGACGATCTCGATGTCGTCGAGCACCCCGCGCGCGACGGCCGCGACCTGCGCGTTGTACAGGGCGGCGCCGACCGCCACCGCGGATGCCCGGTGCTCGACGTCGAGGGTCGAGGTGCGGCTGCGGTCCAGGACAATGGTGACGGCGTCGTCATCGGCGATGATCTGCCAGGGCTGCTGGTTCCCGGCGGACGGCGCGCGGCTCGCGGCGTACACGACGAGTTCGCGATCGGTCATCGCCGCGACGGCGGGCTGCACCTGCGGACGGAGCGGTTCGGCGTCGGCCGGTGGTTGTGCTGGGGGTGCGGAGGCATGGGTGTCGATCGGGTCCTCGAGGCCGTCCAACCAGGCGTCCCGGTCGAATCGGACGCGACCGGACGGCAGGGACTTGCCTTGCACGAGGCGGCGGACGGCCGCGGCCACGGTGGCGCCGCCCAGGAGGACGTCGCCGCCGAGCTGCGGCCAGGCGGTGACCGTGTGCCCGAGCTCGATGGCTGACGCCGCCATCGGCGCGGTCACCTTCGTCGGCTCGAGTACCCGGACGGCGAGCGGGGTGAGCGACGCGCGGTCGAGTCCGACGAGATCTTCGATGCGCAGGTCGCCGGCCAGGCCGTGGAAAAGGGGCCGATCCGGTTCGAGGTCGAATCTCTCGACATCGAGGGTTCCACCGTCACTCGTCTCCATGAGAACCGGAATTCCTCGCTCGCGACATTTCTGGCGAACGAGGACCTTTACATCGAAGGAATCACATTCTTCGACGACGAGATCCAGGCCGTCGAGGAATTCATCGATGTTCTCGATTGTTATGCCGTCCACATGTACGACGGTGGTGAGATAGGGGTCGATCTCGGAAATGCGTCGAGCGGCGATCACGGCCTTGTTGTCGTGAATATCCATGAGGGTCGCCGGAATTCGATTCATATTCGTGAGTTCGAGATCGTCGAAATCGGCAAGGCGTAATTCGCCGGTAAGGCCTTCGAGTGCGAGCGTGAGTGATATCGCGTGTCCCACACTCAAACCGACGACACCGATCCGGAGCTCGCCCGCAGCGTCTTGCTGCGACGCGGTCAGTTTGTGCCGGTTGCGGTCGAGCCGGAGGCGTCGGAACGTGCGCGGACCGGGGATCTTGACGAGGGCGTTACGCCAGGGAAAGTGCGCGTAACGAGGTGTCTCGTCCCGGAGAGCGGGCTCGGCGGGCGGGAGGAGTTCATCGAGCGCGCGGGCGGCGCCGGCCGTGATGTCGGACACAGTGAGGGACGGCTCCGCGGTCAACGCGGCGGGTAGTTCGTCCGGGAAGTAGAGGGTGGCGGCGGCATCCGGCGGCGTGTGCATAAGCCCATGGTGTCGCACGGGATTGCACGACGCCAACCGTCAAAGCGACGGTCGGGCACAAAGAACTGCGCTTGTGGGAGTGCATAAATGTGGCCTTGTGGCAGCATTACACGCGGGGTCGGGGGAGATCTCGTTCTCTAAATTTACTAATTCCTGGAAGGCAATACTGCGATGAATAAGATGTCAGTCACCAATGATCAGGTTCGCACCGGGATGTTGCGATCGATCGCACCCGAAACCGGGGCGGAGTACTCGGTGGTCGTGGCGAGCCCGCGGTCGGAGCCCGAACTGTGGCGTGAGTACCTCGCCGGCGCGGACGCGTCGTACCACCGCCACGGGTGCGCGGCCGCACTCGAGTACGACGAGGTCGCCGGCGGCGAGGGCACCGCGATGTTCTTCGCGGTGCTCGACAGCGAGGGCAAGGTTGTCGGCGGACTACGGGTCCAACCCCGGTTGGAGGCGGCTGCGCAGTCGCACGCGCTCGTCGAATGGGCGGGTCAGCCCGGTCAGGTGCAGCTCGTCAACGCCATCGAAGAACGTCTGCACGACGGCATCGTCGAGGTCAAGACGGCCTGGGTGGACGAGCGATCGGCGATCGCGGGGTCGGTGGCCGGTCAGTTGTCGCGGTTGGGGCTGGTCATCATGGAGATGTCCGGGGTCGAGGCCATGATGGCGACCGCGGCCGACCACGTTCTGCGCCGTTGGCAATCCGGTGGTGGACGCCTCGACGAGTCGGTGTCCGCAACCCCCTTCCCGGACGACCGGTACCGCACCCGGCTCATGTGGTGGGACCGCGCCCGGCTCGACACCCTCACGAGCCCGGAGACCTGGCGTCGGATGCGCCGGGAGGCCGACGCACTCCAGGCCGCGACGGCTCAGCGCCCGCTGGTCCGGCTGTCGATGTCGACGAAGTCGGCCGGGCGTCGGTAGAAGACCTCGTACAGGCTCGCCGACGGCGGAGACACCGTCCGCTCGGCGTCGGCGGCATGTGCGCTCGGCGCGCCGTCGTTCCAGGTCACTGCGTCGATGGATTTGATGACCGTGGTGTCCCGGCCGTTCTCCTTGGCCTGATACACGCAGGCGTCGGCCTGGCCCAGGAGGTTGCCGATCACGTCGTCGGTCGAATAGGCGGTGTCGAAACGGCCGGAGACCAGCGGGTCGCCGGCGACGCGCAGCGGCGCGCAGACGCCGCCGACGCTGATGGTGACCGGCGCTGCCGCGGCGACGGCGGCCCGTAGGCGTTCGGCGCTGAGCCACAGTTCGTCCGCGTCGTGGACGACGTGGAACATGAGGAACTCCTCGCCGCCGTAGCGGCACACCTCCGAACCCACGGGGGCGTGCTCGCGGATCGCGGCCGATGCCGCCAGCAGCACGCCGTCACCGGCGAGGTGGCCGTACTGGTCGTTGATCTTCTTGAAATGGTCGACGTCGAGCAGCAGGATGCCGATCCAACCGGTGGACGACCGTGCGGCCGAGAGGAGCTGCGATGCGCGGATCAGGAAGCCGCGCCGGTTCAGCAGGCCGGTCAGCGGGTCGATCCCGACCAGGCGGGTCTGCTGATCGAGCACGGCCTCCATCGACTTGCGCAACGCGACGACCAGGAAGACCGGCACCACGATCAGGCCGAGCATCGCGCCGAAGCTGATCAGGTACTCCGGCAGCGAGGGCGTCGTCACCGCGAGGACGGTTGCCGCACAGACGACCGCCAGCGCCAGATGGGACAGGATGAGTCGGGTGGTCGCCGAGATCGCGCCGATCGCCGGGATGACCGCGACGATGGCGAGGACGAGCGTCGACGATCGTGGCGAGGCCAGGATCATCGAGGTGCCGCAGATGCCCACGATCCCCAACCCGCCCAGGAACGCGAACTCGAGGTCGGTCAGCCGGGCGCGGATGGCCGTCACCGCGAAGACGACCGCGATGAACGACCAGATGGTGAGCAGGATGGGCATGCCGCCCGGGTACAGCGTCTCGGGCGCGAGCACGCTGATGACCGGCAGCGGGATGACACCGCCGGTGCTGATCAGTGTCGCCATCGACCGGGCGTCGTAGCGCCGGAGCACCCTCCTGATCAACGACATCTACCACGACCGCTTTCCGTCGGCGGCTGTGGGGACAGCCGCTTGTTCGCCGAGATTCGCATTAATGCCACTGCGACTGCATTGGCGGAAACCGCGTAATCTTTCGTGTCCTACGCATAGGCAATGAAAGCACCTTACCAGCAGTTTTGCCGCACCTCGCGGAATCGTTAGCAGCGCTGCCGAGAATAGTGGCGAATCGCCGGCCGCGTCGGTCTCAGATTTTGTGAACATCTGTCAAAAGAAATCGATGTCTCGACCCGGGCCCACGAAAATTGCACACGGTTTCGTCGAACCGTCGCGGCGGGCATTTGTGAGAACGGTCATGACGGCCGGTCCTGGTCCGCCAGCGGTGGCGCCTCGTCCTCCTTCCCGGAAGCGGACCGGCTGAGTAGTATCTCCGCGATGGAGAACTGCGGCGCCCCCGGCGTCGCCCTGGGGGGGATCGGACCAGCGAATGACGTCGTGTTGACGTTCGGCACCTCGGTGATCGCGGTGTCGGTCGACCCGTACCACCGAGCCGTCGTCGCGTATGGCTACGAGACGTCGGCCGCGGCCGCCGAGCGCTTCATCGAACAGGTGCTGATGCCCATCAGTCCGCGGGCGCGTTTCCAGCGGCGGTCGGACTTCGACTGGCTCATCCACCTCCCGTGGACCGGCGCCGGTGACGACGAGAGCGGACGCAACGCACTGATCGAGGCGGCCCGTACCAAACTCGGTGCGCACACCGTGAGCGACGGGGAACGCAACTGGTTCCTCGACGTGTGCATGGGCGTCGCCGTCGGCGATGTGCACCTCGCCGCCGAGTCCGAGGACGATCTGGTCCGCCACGCCGATGCCGCCCTGTGCATCGCGCTGAGCAGCCGCACCGCCGTCGCATTCGCATCGCCGACGATGCTGCGCCACATCCGGGCCGAGGTCGACCTCGCGGGTTGGCTCACCAGATCGGTCGAGCGCGACTTCTCGGTCTTCTATCAGCCGATCGTCGCGGTACCCGACCGGCGGGTCGTCGGTTACGAGTCGCTGCTCCGGTGGCACACCGAGTCCGGGGTGCTGGCCCCGGACGCGTTCCTGTCTGTGGCCGAGGGGATCTCGCTGCTCGCCCCCATCGGACGGCATGCCATCGGCGAGGCCATCCGGGACCTGTCGGGGGCGATCACCCGGAACGTCGGGGCGAGCACGTTCGTCTCCCTCAACCTGTCCGGGCAGCAGTTGTGGGACGACGGGCTCGTCTCGTACGTCCACGGCCTGATCGACGGTCACGGTGTCGAGCCGTCGAGGGTCTGGGTCGAGGTGCGGGAGGACCAGGCGATCCGGGTCGACACATCCGCGTCGCGAGCGATCAACGCGCTCCACGACCTCGGGTGCACGATCTGCATCGACGACCTCGGGGCCGGCTTCTCGGCCCTGCGCTACGTCCGCGATCTCCCGGTCGACGTCCTGAAGGTCGATCGGACGCTCATCGCGCAACTGGCCGACAGCTCGCCCGACCGCGCCGTGGTCCGCGCGATCGGTGAGATGGCCGCCGCCACCGGGGTGAAGATGGTCGCCGAGGGTATCGAATCCGAGGCGGTGCTCCCGATGCTCGAGGAGTTCGGGTTCGACTACGCCCAGGGCTTCCTGTTCGGCCGCCCGGCGCCGCTGGTCGAACTGTTCGGGTCTGACCGGTAGCGAAGGCTAGGTGCCCGATTTCGTTGTGGCGCAGCGTATTGCTCCCTGGGGTGCGAAGCGTGGCCGATCCTGCTCCCTGAGGTGCGAGCGAAGCGAGCCTCGAAGGGCGTGGTGAACATTTCTTGCCAGGCCCTTCGAGGCTCGTCGCTATCGCTCCTCGCACCTCAGGGAGCGAAAGGCTGTCGCTATCGCTCCTCGCACCTCAGGGAGCAGAGAGAGACAGCGCCTCTCTACCCGACAGATCAACAGTTCTGCGGTTTGTTCGGACTAGTGAGCGGAATGATTCGTCGTCGATGGCACCTCCCGTTCGAAATGCGGTTGTTTCTTCAGAAGTGTTGCGGTCGTTGACGATCGGCTCATGTGACCGTACTGGTCTCGATCGCCTGTGGTCGGCCGGCCGACTCCACCTCGATCCGCCGCGGCTTGGCCTTCTCGGCGACCGGGATGGTCACGGTGAGAACGCCGTTGTCGTAGCGCGCCGAGATGGCCGCGCTGTCGATGGCGTCGCCGAGAGTCAGTTGGCGGCGGTAGGTTCCGGAGAATCGTTCGCTCGTCAGCCACTGCACGCCCTCGTCGGACGGCGTGCTCCGCTGGGCGGAGAGGGTGAGGACCCCGTTGTCGACGCTGACGTCGATGGAACCGGGATCGGCGCCGGGCAGATCGGCGATGAGCAGGTAGTGGTCCTCGACCTTGTACAGGTCCAGGGGCATGAAGCGGGGAGTGCGGGCAGTTCCGGCCGCTGAACCGGTCATCATGCCTCGGGTCCAGGCATCCATGTCGGAAAAGGGATCGAAACGAAGCACAGCAGTTCACCTCCTGATTCTCAAGGCTGCTCGCCACCCGTTAGACGAGCAGTTCATCGCTGTACTGCCAACGAAGATAGCACCGGATCCGGCACTCGTCTAGCACTCTGGAGGTGAGAGTGCCAGATTTTTCCGGGGCCCGAAGACGACGCCGCCCGACCGCGAGTTCGACTGTGCCGGAGTGGGTCCGGTCTGCGCCGGCGTGGCTGCCGGAGGGTCGAACGACGCAATCGGGCGGGATCGGGTCAGGGTCAGTCGGTGAGCTCGGTGGCGTCGATGCTGAACCCGGCGTTGCGGAGACGGTCGATGAGGGCGTCGCCCATCGCCACGGCAGTCGTCAGCACTCCGGCCCGCTTGGGCAGGTGGTCGCGGTCGAGGGCCAATGCCAGTGCGCTCTCGGCGAGCATCACCGCGGTGGCCTTGTAGCCGGGGTCGCCCTGGGCGCGCATCCGGGCCTTGTAGCGTCGTCCGGTGGTGGTCCGCGTGAACGTGTCGACCACGAAATAACCGTTCTCGCGGGCCTTTTCGCTGGGTCCGTCACCGGGCTTCGGCAACACGCGGTCGAGGACACGTCGCGTGGGGCCGAAACTCATCGCCCCCATGAACGCGCCGGTGCCGACCGCGACGGCGCCGGCGACGAGGGTGGACACCGCGGGGACGCCGCCGACGCTCATCGTCTCCGCGTAGTGGAAGTCCTTGCCGTAGGCGTTGTCCAACAACGCATTCGAGCGCCGCACGATCCGGGTGTTGTGAGCGGCCATGAAGAAGGGGGCCAGGGTGCCGCGCAGCGACGGGTCGACCTTCTTGGCGTTGATGATGGACAGATCGCTCGGCTCGTCGGACAGGCTGACCCGCGGGACCTCACCGGGGCCGCCCGAGAGGGCCTGCGGGTTGAGCATGAGCCGCCGGGTCTGGGTGTTGCGGGCCTCCTCGGCGATGACCCGCATGGAGTCGATCGTCCCGCCGGAGATCCCGCCGCGCATCGACGTCACCACGAGGGTCGTGTCGGTCATCTCGCCGGCGGCGTCCTCGGAGACCTTTCGATGCAGCGCGTAGGTGGTGATGTCGGAGGGCACGGAGTCGAAGCCGCAGGAGGGCACGATGCGGGCCCCCGAGGCGGCGGCGACGTCGTGGACCTTGTCGATCGCGTACCGCACGAACGGCACCTCGCCGGTGAGGTCGACGTAGTCGGTTCCGGCGGTGGCCGCCGCCACGATGAGGGCCTCGCCGTACTTGAGGTAGGGGCCGACGGTGGTGCAGACGACCTGGGTGCGCGCGACCATCGCGTCGAGCGCCGCGGGTGATTCCGCGTCGGCGATGATCAGCGGCCAGTCGTGTGCGCGCAACGGCAGCCGCTTGCGGGCGTCGGTCAGCTTCGACTCGTTGCGGCCCGCCAGCGCGATCTTCGTACCGATCGGCGCGTGGTCGGCCAGATACCGTGCCGTGAGTTCGCCGACGAAGCCGCTGGCGCCGTAGACCACGACGTCGAATTCGCGGCCGTGGGAGGTGGATGATGTCGTGTCGGTGTTCGATTCCCCGCTCATCTTCCCGACCTTACGTGGGACCGGGGTCACACGTAACCGTCGAGTCGGGCGAGACGGTCACGACGCCCGCCGAGCGGCGAGGCGCGCGGCGAAGGGCGCCACGAACAGCATGAGCAGGACGCGCAGGATCTGGGCGGCCACGACGAACGCGACGTTCCCGCCCGCCCCGGTGGCGGCGGCGAGGACGGCGTAGATCCCGCCCGGAGTGGTCGCGAGATAGCAGTCGAACATCGACTCGCCGGTCCACGCGGACAGCACGACGCCCAGCAGGGCGCAGCCGGCGCCGATGACGAGGATCAAGACCAGCGCCAGTGGCAGGACACGGCCGATCGCACGCAAGCGCGGCATCGTGAATCCGAGACCCGCCTGCCAGCCGATCACCGCGTAGGCGACCGCGAGCAGTGCGGGGGACACCTCGGCGGAACCGGCGATCCCGGTCAGTTCGGCCGCGGTGGCCAGCGCCAGCGGACCCAGTAGACCGGCTGCGGGCATGCGCAGCAACCGGCCGAGCGGAATCCCGACGCCCAGGCATACCGCCAGCAGCAACAGTCCCCAGCCCTGGATCTGCAGCGTTTCCGCCGACCACGTGTCGGGTCCCGGTGCGACGGCTGCGTTTTCGGCACCGAACACGAGCGAGGCGACCACCGGGATGGTGACGGTGACCAGCGCGACGCGCAGGTACTGGATGACCGCGACCATCCGTTCGTCGCCGCCGAACTCGCGGGTCAGCGCCACCAGCCCGGACGCGCCGCCCGCGACGAGTGCCAGCGAGCCGGTCAGGGAGTCGACGTCTCGGTGCAGCCCGAGCAGGGCGCCGCAGGCGATCGAGATGACCAGTGTCCCCAGGCCGATGACGAGCACCGGGAACCACGACGACCCGAGTCCGCCGACGGTCTCGGGCTCGGCCATCGTGCCGATGAAGACGCCGAGGACGCCCTGCGACGCCACGAACGCCCATCGCGGGACGATCGGGTCGTCGGATTCGTCGGCGTCGGTGTTCGTCCGGCCGGGCGCGCGGCCGGCGATCGCGAGAGCACCCGCGACCACGAGCCCCGCGAACAGGGCGGCGGCGTCGACCTCGAGGAGCTCCAGAACGAGCGTCGCGACCGCGGTGAGGAGAATCAGCACTGTCCAGCGACGCACTGGCTCCACAGTAGGCCCGCCGCCGGGAGCGGAGCGAGCGGGACCTCAGACCGGCCGGGCGGTCCCGACGGTCAGCGCGCCGAACGGCTTCGGTACGCCGGGCTGATAGAGCGCATCGACCGGCCCGAGTGCGAAGCCGGCGGCGGTGAGCTCGGCGCGTACGTCGCGGGTGAGATGGCAGCCGCCTGCGACGCGTTTCTGGATCGGTTCGAGTCGGCGCTGCCACCGCCGGACGCGGGCGTCGGGGGCGGAACCGTGTTCGAGGAATCCGAGTTGTCCGTCCGGACGCAGCACGCGGCGGAGTTCGGCGAGCGCCGCCTGGTGGTCGGGGATGGTGCACAGGGTGAAGGTGGTGAGCGCGGCGTCGAACGAGTCGTCGTCGAACGGCAGTCGTTGGCCGTCGAGTCCGGCACGTTCGATGGGCACCGGGGAGGTGGCGACGCGGTCGGCGGCCATCGACCATCCGACGGTCGACGGTTCGACGGCCGCGACCTCGGTGAGCCCGGCCGGGTAGACGCCGACGTTGAGGCCCGAGCCGAAGCCGATCTCGATCATCCGGCCGGACAACGACGCGCAGGCCCGCGCCCGCAGCGGGGTCAACGCCGCCATGCCGCAGGTGCGCTCGATGAGGTGCGGCAGGACTCGATCGTCGTAAAAGCCCACGTGACGAGGGTAACCCCGCTCCCCGCCGCGATGTGTGGACTCGGGAGAGCACTAGGCTTGTGGGATGAACCGACCGGCCCAGAACGCCCCCGGGCCCAACCCGTCCACACTGCAGGCCCGGGTCATCGTCGACGAGATGATCCGCGGCGGTGTCCGCGAGGCCGTGCTGTGTCCGGGGTCGCGCAACGCGCCGCTCGCCTTCGCCCTCCACGCCGCCGACGCCGCCGGGCGATTGCGTCTGCACGTGCGGATCGACGAGCGCTCGGCGGGTTATCTGGCTCTGGGGCTCGCGGTGTCGTCTGGACAGCCCGTCCCCATCGTGATGACCAGCGGCACCGCCGTGGCGAACATGGGACCGGCGGTCTTCGAGGCCAACTATGCGCGGGTGCCCCTGGTCGTCGTCAGCGCCAACCGGCCGTACGAGCTGCTCGGTTCCGGCGCCAACCAGACCGTCGAACAGTTCGGCATCTTCGGGACCCAGGTGCGCGCGGCGATCAGTCTCGGCCTCGCCGAACAGGATCTCGACACCAACAGCCAGTGGCGCTCGGCGGTCGGTCGCGTGCTCGCCGCCGCCCGGGGCGCGCGTACCGGCAACGCCGGACCCGTTCAGTTCGACATCCCGCTGCGCGAACCGCTGGTCCCCGACCCGGACGAACTGGCCGGCCCCGACCCGTCGACCGACCTCGGCTCCTTCTCCGGCCGGCCCGGCGGACTGCCCTGGACGCAGGCGCCCGTCGGCAAGCTCGACGTCCCGCTGCCGATCGACCTGTCGCTGGACACCGTGGTCGTGTCGGGGCACGGGTCGGGTGTCCATCCGGGCCTCGCTGGGATCCCCACGGTCGCCGAACCGACGGCACCGCGGCCGGTGACGCCGCTGCATCCGCTGGGCCTGAACTCCGTCCGGCCCCAGCAGGCGATCATCTGCGGTCGGCCGACGCTGCACCGCGGGGTGTCCCGCCTGCTCGCCGACCCCGAGGTCCGCGTCTACGCGCTGACCACCGGTCCGCGCTGGCCCGACGTCTCCGGCAACGTCTACGCGACCGGCACCCGGATCGAGGTCGTCGGCGAGCCGCGCGAGGACTGGCTCAAGGAGTGCGCGGCGGTACAGGAGCGGGCGGCCTTCGCCGTCACCGCCGAACTCGACGAGCCGGGCCCGGCCACCGGGCTCCACGTCGCACGGGCGGTCAGCGACGCCATGGCCGCCGGCGACCAACTCGTCGTCGGCGCCAGCAACCCCATCCGGGACATCGCCCTGGCCGGCCGGATCACCGACGGGGTGCGGGTCCTCTCGAACCGCGGGGTCGCGGGTATCGACGGGACCAATTCGACGGCGATCGGTGCCGCCATGGCACGTGACCGGGATCAGGCCGGCGCGCGGACCATCGCCCTGATGGGCGACCTGACCTTCGTGCACGACGCGACCGGTCTGGTCATCGGCCCGGGCGAGCCGCGCCCGTCGTCGCTGCGGATCGTGGTCGCCAACGACGACGGCGGCGGGATCTTCGGTCTGCTCGAACAGGGCGACCCGCGCTACAACACCGGGCTGTACGCCGGGGCCTACGAGCGGGTCTTCGGGACCCCGCATCGGACCGACATCGCGTCGATGTGCGCGGGTTTCCACATCCCGCATCGTCGGGTCGGGGTCGGTGAGCTCGGCGCGGTGCTCGCCGAGGATCCTGCTCCCGGCGGGATCGAGGTCGTCGAGGTCGCCACCGACCGCGAACGGCTGCGATCCGTGCACGCGGCGATCGCAGCGCGACTGCGGTAGGGCTGTCGGTGCGTCCCGGCGGTGCGCGACCGGTCGGTCCGGCCACCGGCGGATCGGTGCCCGCTAGTCTGAACGGCATGAATCCGGTGATCCAGCGACGCGTGCAGCTCGGCCTGCTCGTCGTCGGCGTGACGATCACCTTCATGGCGATGACACTCATCGCCAGTTGTTTCAAGAACGATGCGACGATCGAGGCCAGCAAGGCGACCGTGATGGCCGAGGTCGTGTCCGTGGACAGCCTGCACGCCGCGGTGAATTTCCAGACACCCGACGGCTCGTTCCACAGTCCCCGCTTCGGGCTGCTGTATCCGACCGAGCTGAGCGAGGGACAGCGCATCAGCGTCGACTACGCGGTCTACAACCCGGATCTCGCCCGCCCGACCGGCCGCACCGCGGTGCTGTCGATCATCCCCGCCCTGTCGGTGATGGTCGGAGCGTGGCTCGTGATCGGCCTGCTGATGGTCGGGGTCGCGGAGTCCAGTCGCCGCTGGGCCCGCCGCGGCACCGCCGACGATGCTGTCGCCGAGGACTCCGACGCCGAGGACTCCGACGCCGAGGACTCCGGCAGCGACGCGGCAGACCGGGACCCGGCCGCGGCCGACCGGGACGAGACGGTCAGCCCGGGATCACCCTGAGGTCTCCGCCGGCGACGACGATCGCCTCGGCGTCGGTCAGGAAGTGCAGCCGGTGCTCGGCGCCGAACCGTTGCCTCGTCGCCTCGATCGGTCCGCGGCCGCCGACGGTGCCCTCCGCGTGCGGGATCACCGTGGCGTCGATGAGGCCGAGGCCCGCGGTCGAGGCCAGGGGCGCGGCCTCGGCGGGATCGTCGAGCAGCGCCAGGGGAGCGATGTCGGGGCCGACGACCGCGGCGCCCGCGCTGACCCCGATGTAGGGGAGGCCGGCGCGGACCGCGTCGACGAGGGTGCGGTCGGCACCCGCCAGGCGCAGCGCCCCGAGTAGATGGAAGGTGTTGCCGCCGGCGACGAACACCGCGTCGACCCCGGCGAGCTCCCGGGCGAAGACGGCTGACCCGGTCAGTTCCGGATCGAGGTCGGTCACCTCGAAACCCTGCTGCCGAAGGGTGTCCCGCTCGAGGTCGAGCCACGCGTGATCGGGATAGATCGACGACGCGGTGGGGACGTAACCGATGCGGCAGCCCGGCCCGGTCAACGGGGCGAGGAACTGCGGCACGGGGGTGAGCCAGCGGCTCAGCAGCAGGAGGTGGGTGTCGGCCACCCCTCCACTCTGCCCGGTGGCCGGGCAACGCACCGTTCATCCTGAATTGGGTGGGCCGACACGTGCGCCGTGTGGTCCGGTCAATTCTGCGGGGGACGATCGCGATCATGCGCGTCGCGATCGTCGCCGAGAGCTTCCTGCCCCAGATGAACGGGGTGGTCAATTCCGTCCTCCGGGTTGTCGACCATCTCGAGTCCACCGGCCACACCGTGGTCGTCATCGCACCCGACACCCCGCGCGGCGTGCCGGGCGGGCCGCGGATGGTCGGCCGCCGGACCCCCGTGCACATGCTGCCCGCGGTGCAGGTGCCGCGGGTGACCTCGCTCCCGGTGGGCGTGCCGTCGCCGCTGCTGTACCGCACCCTGCGCGACTTCGAACCGGATGTCGTCCACCTGGCGTCACCGTTCGTGGTGGGTGCCGCGGGCGCCGTCGCCGCCCGGGCGCTCGGCGTGCCCGTGGTGGCCGTGTTCCAGACCGACGTCGCCGGGTTTGCGGCAGCCTATCGGCTGGGCGCGGTGGAGAAGCTGGCCTGGCGCTACACACGCCGGCTGCACGAGATGTGCGACCTCACCCTCGCGCCGTCGACCGCGACGCTGGAGGTCCTCGCCGCCCACGGCATACCGCGACTCGCCCGCTGGGGTCGCGGCGTCGACGTCGGACTCTTCTCGCCGGACAAGCGCGACCCGTCGCTGCGCGCGGACTGGCTGGGTGCCGCCCGCGACGCACTGGTGGTCGGGTTCGTGGGTCGGCTCGCGCCGGAGAAGCACGTCGAACGCCTGGCCGGACTGTCGGGGAACCCGCGCGTGCAGATGGTGATCGTCGGGGACGGCCCCGAGCGGGACCGTCTCCAGCGCGCGATGCCGGATGCGGTGTTCACCGGTGAACTGCGCGGGGAGGCGCTGGCCCGCGCGTACGCGAGCTTCGACGTCTTCGTGCACGCCGGCGAACACGAGACGTTCTGTCAGGCCATCCAGGAAGCGATGGCCAGTGGCCTGCCCGTGATCGGTCCCGACGCTGGCGGCCCCCGCGACCTGGTGTCGGCGTTCCGGACCGGATATCTGCTGGAGGTCGGACGCTTCGCCGAGGAGCTGCCCGCGATCGTCGAATCCCTGCACGACGAGTCGGTCCGGGCGGCGTTCGGCCGAGCCGCGGTACAGGCCGTGCGTGCGCGCACCTGGCCGTCGGTGTGCGCGGAGCTCGTCGGCCACTACGCGCGCGTGACGGGCCGCGGAGTCGTCACCGAGGTGGGGCGGCCCGCCTGAGGTGGCGGCCGACCGCCCGGCGAGGCGACGCACCTCACGGCGGTCCTGGCCCGAACGACCGGTAGCGTGATCGGCATGTCATCGACGGGCGCGACACCACCGGAACGAGCGGGTCTGGGCCGGAGTGTCGGCCGGGCAAGTCTGGAGAAGGACCCGGCCGAGGTCGCGGCCATGTTCGACGGCGTCGCACGCCGCTACGACCTCACCAACACGGTCCTGTCGTTCGGCCGGGATCGCGGCTGGCGCAAGAAGACTCGTAGGGCACTCGACCTGCGTCCGGGCGACGTCGTCCTCGACCTCGCGGCGGGCACCGCGGTGTCGACCGTCGAACTCGCCTCCTCGGGGGCGCACTGCATCGCCGCGGACTTCTCGCTCGGCATGCTCAAGGCCGGTGCGCATCGGGACGTGCCGAAGGTCGCCGCCGACGCCCTGTCGCTCCCGTTCGCCGACGATTCGTTCGACGCCGCCACCATCTCCTTCGGTCTGCGCAACGTCAACGACGTCCCGACGGCGCTCGCCGAGCTCCGCCGGGTACTCAAACCCGGCGGACGACTGGTGATCTGCGAGTTCTCCACGCCGACGCTGAAGCCGTTCCGCACGGTGTACATGGAGTACCTGATGAAGGCGCTGCCCGCAGTCGCGACGAAGGTCTCGAGCAGCCCGGCCGCGTATGTCTATCTCGCCGAGTCGATCCGGGCGTGGCCGGACCAGTTCGCGCTGGGCGACCTCATCCGCGACGCCGGGTTCACCGGGGTGCGATGGGAGAACATGACCGGTGGGATCGCCGCGATCCACTCGGCGCGGGCCTAGTGGTTCGCGGCCCGCGGGGTCTCGTCGTGCGACACCGGGCACCCGGGCGCGAAGGTGCCGAGGTCGTCGATGCGGAAACCGCCGGGGTAGCTGCGAACCTGCTTCGTCTGGCGACCGAAGAGCGGTTCGGTGCGGGGTGACGCGAAGAGGCGGATCGCGAGCCCGCGAGCCTTGAGGCCGCCGCGCACCAGGACCCGTTCGACCGCGGTCGGTTTCGGGTAGCCGAATGCCCCGAGAAGCCGATCGTCCATGAGCGCGAACGACATCCGACGCACCACCGCCCGCGGCAACAGCTTGTACGGCATGAACGTGCCCAGCAGGTCCAGGGTGGCGTCGGCGACGGCGAGGGAATCGGGACTGAAGGCGAAATGGGCGGTCTCGTACTCGTCGTAGAACTTCTTGAAGTCGTCGTAGGTCTCGGGGATGTCCTTGATGCCCATCAGCTGACCGAGCCGACGGTAGTAATTGGTGAGACCGAGGATCTCGTGGTTGGTCAGTGAGCGCCACTCATAGGAGTTGACCCACTCGACCGGGCAGACCACGAAAGTGGCCAGCACATAGAGGAAATCGCTGTTCGGGATGTCGTACATGCCGTGCATCTGGTTGATGCGCCGGATACCGGCCCGTCCGGCCGGGCTGTCGACCCCGTGCTCGATCGGGGCGTCGAGCAGCAGGACCGTGTCGTCGTAGCGCTTCTGCGTCGACTCGGTGAACTGGCTGGTCTTGTAGAGAAGGTCGCCGATCGACGGCACCGCGTAGGTGCGGAACAGGGCGAAGCTCAACGCCTGTGTGATGCCCCACGGGAATTCCTGCGTGCCCAGGGCGCGGGCGATCGCGGTCGGGTCACCGACGGCATCCATGCGGTCGATCTCGCCGCGCAGGTGGTAGCGCTGTGCCAGTCGGTTCTGGACGGCGTGCTTGGCTCGGGTGGCGAGAGTGGATGCGGCGGACATCTTCCATCTCCTGGGTCGACGGGTGGCCTGATTCTGTCACAGCTGTGGCCGCGGCCACACGTGTTGGAACACTACAGCCCGATCGTCTCAACGCGCCACCGGGATGGCGGCCCGGCGGCCCCTCTCAGGAGAACGGCGGCCGCGGGTCGACCTGCCGGGAGACCCGCCCGGCGGTGCGCCAGGCCCGGGCCACGAGGTCGGCATCCTCGGCGGTGATCAGGTTGCCCATGACCCGCACCACCATGGACATCAGTTGCGGCGACCGGATGCCGGGCCGGCCCAGGGTGGGGACGGTCCTGGGCATGGTGAGCAGGCCGGCGAGACGTCGGGCGGCGGAGAACGCGAGCCCGTAGTGCTCCACCAGCACATCGCGCCACCGGTCGGTGTAGTCGTCCGTGCCGAGGAGTTCGACGGCGAGCCGGGCGGTCTCCAGGGCGTAGTCGATGCCCTCGCCGTTGAGCGGATTGACGCACGCGGCGGCGTCGCCGATCAGCATCCAGTTGCGACCCGCGACACCGGACACCGCACCACCCATGGGCAGCAGGGCGGACGTGATCCGGACGGGTGGGCCGTCGAGAGCCCACTCGTCGCGCACCATCGCGGCGTAGTGCTCGAGGATCGGTCGAAGTGCCATGTGCGCCGGACGTTTCGACGTCGCGAGCGCCCCGACGCCGACGTTGACCTGTCCGCCCCCGGCCGACCCGAGGGGGAAGACCCAGCCGTACCCGGGCAGCAGTGCGTCGTCGGGTCCCCGGAGTTCGAGGTGCGACCCCATCCAGTGCGAGTCGGCGCGCGCCGACGGTGCGTACGCCCGGGCGGCGACTCCGTAGGCGGTGTTCCGATGCCATTGTCGCCCCAGCGATTTGCCGATTCCCGAACGGACGCCGTCGGCGACGACGAGGTCGGTGACCCGCATCGTGTGTGTGCCCGCCGGCGTCGCGAAGGTCACCGCGCCCACCCGGTCGCCGTCCATCTCGACGCCGATGGCCTTGGCGCCCTCGATCATTCGCGCTCCCACCGACACCGCATGCGTACGGATGGCGTCGTCGAACTCGGTGCGCGCCACCGCGCTGCCGTAGGCGGGGAACCGGCCCGAGGGCCACCGGACCTGCTGGCGTGCGCCCCAGCCGTTGAGCAGGAGTCCGTCGATGCGCGGACGGTCGTCGAGGAGTGCGCCGAGCCCCAGCGCGTCGAGTTCGGCGACGGCCCGCGGCGTGAGGCCGTCGCCACACGTCTTGTCGCGCGGGAACACCGCGGCGTCGGCGAGGACCACATCCCGGCCGGCGGCGACGGCATGGGCGGCCGCCGCCGATCCACCCGGTCCGGCGCCGACGACAAGGACATCGGCGGAATCGGGGAAAGTAGGCGTCGTGTTCGTGCTCACCCGACCAGTATGTCCGGACCCCCGACGGGCTAGGCTCGCAGCAGGTGGGGTCTACGCGGCAGTCGCGTGTCCGCCGTCGAGTAGTTGCCGGATCAGACGAGATGGGGCCGCGTTTCCGTGAAGTCCACATTCGCCGGGGTTGACCTGGTGTCGGATGAGTTCGCCGATACGGTGCGCTCGTCGCTGCAGCGGGTCGAGGATCTGTTGCTCGCCGAACTCTCTTCGGGTGACGAGGTCATGACCGAGGCGGCGACCCACCTCGCGAAGGCCGGGGGCAAACGGTTCCGGCCCATGTTCGCGATCCTGGCCGCCCAGTTCGGTCCGCGCCCGGATTCCGACGATGTCATCACCTCGGCGACGGTGGTGGAGATGATCCACCTCGCCACGCTCTATCACGACGACGTGATGGACGAGGCCGCGATGCGCCGCGGTGCGGCGAGTGCCAACGCGCGCTGGACGAACAGCGTGGCCATCCTGTCCGGAGACTTCCTGTTCGCGCGCGCCTCGCGACTCGTCTCGACGCTGGGCCCCGAGGCGGTGCGCATCATCGCCGAGACGTTCGCCGAACTCGTCACCGGCCAGATGCGGGAGACGGTCGGGGTCAAACCCGGCGCCGACCCCATCGAGCACTACCTGCAGGTCGTCTGGGAGAAGACCGGCTCGCTGATCGCCGCCGCCGCCCGCTTCGGCGCGATGGCCTCCGGGGCCGAGCCCGACGACATCGAGCGGCTCTCCCGCATCGGCGACATCGTGGGAGTCGCCTTCCAGGTGTCCGACGACATCATCGACATCAGCTCGGTGTCGGTGGAGTCGGGCAAGACCCCGGGCACCGACCTTCGCGAAGGCGTCCACACGCTGCCGGTCCTCTACGCGCTCACGGGCGACGACGCGACGTCGGCCCGGTTGCGCGAACTCCTGGTGGCCGCCGACGGCGCCGCCCGGCCGCTCACCGACGACGCCGAGGTTGCCGAGGCGATCGAACTGCTCGGTTCGTCGGCGGGTATGACCGCCGCCCGGGCGAAGTTGCAGGAGTTCGCCGACGAGGCGCACGCGATGCTGGCCGAACTCCCCGAGTCGCCGGCCCACCGTGCCCTGGCGTCGCTCGTGGACTACACGATCGAACGCGTGGGCTGAGGGGTCGACCGGCAGGATCTCTGCTCAGCCGGCTCAGCGACCGTCGCGGGCCATCTCCTGCAGGCGGCGGATGCGTTCCGCGGTCGGCGGGTGGGTGGCGAACATCTTGGCCATCCGGTCGGTCGCGCGGAACGGACTCTCGATCATCATGTGCGACTGGGCCGCGATGTCGGGCTGCGGCGGCAGCGGCGCGGCCTGCACCCCGCCGGAGATCTTCGCCAGCGCCGATGCGAGTGCGAGCGGATCCCCGGTGAGTTCGGCCCCGGACTGGTCGGCCTGGAACTCGCGTGAGCGGGAGACGGCCAGCTTCACCAGGGTGGCCGCGATCGGTCCCAGCAACGCGATGAGCAGCATCGCCAGCGGGTTCGGCGCGTTGTCCCGCCCGCCGAACGCGCCCATGAACATCGCGAAGTTGGCCAGGCCGCTGATCACCGCCGCCATCGCGCCGGCGATCGAGCTGATGAGGATGTCGCGGTTGTACACGTGGGACAGCTCGTGGCCCAGCACGGCGCGCAGCTCGCGCTCGTCGAGCAGGTGCAGGATGCCGGTGGTGCAACACACCGCGGCGTTCTTCGGGTTGCGGCCGGTCGCAAACGCGTTGGGCGACTCGGTGGGGGAGATGTAGAGGGCGGGCATCGGCTGGTGTGCCGTGGTCGCCAGCTCACGCACGATCCGGTACATGACCGGAGCCTGCAGTTCGGTGACCGGTTGCGCGTGCATCGCCTTCAGCGACATCTTGGCGCTGTTGAAGTAGACGTAGGCGTTCATGCCGACGGCGACGATCACCGATCCCCACAGGATCAGCGGGCTCTGGAACAGAGCGCCGATGCCGACGATGATCGCCGACATCAGACCCAGCAGAGCCGCCGTCTTCAATCCGTTGAAATGCATCGGGTCCTCGTCTGTCCGGCGCCGCGGGTCTCGGGCTCCGCGGGCGGCCCGGGCGAACCCGGTGCCGGCGGCGGAGTGCAGGCGCCTCATCCGGTCAAACGACGCAGCGCCCGTCTGGGTTTCCGACGGTCGGGGTTCGGTGCCGCCGACCCACCGACCGGGCGGGTCAGCGGTAGTTGACGAACTGCAGGGCGATGCCGAAGTCCTCGCCCTTGAGCAGCGAGATGACGGCCTGCAGGTCGTCGCGCTTCTTGCTGGACACGCGCAGCTCGTCGCCCTGGATCTGCGCCTTGACGCCCTTCGGCCCCTCGTCGCGGATCTTCTTGGAGATCTTCTTGGCGTGCTCGGAGTCGATGCCCTGCACCAGCGAGCCGGTGATCTTGAAGGTCTTGCCCGAGCCGACGACCTCGCCGGCGTCGAAGGCCTTGAGCGAGATGTCGCGTCGGATCAGCTTCTCCTTGAACACCTCGAGGCCCGCCTGCGCGCGCTCCTCGGCGTCCGAGGTGATCACGATGTTCTCCTCGCCGGACCACTCGATGCCGGTGTTGGTGCCGCGGAAGTCGTACCGCTGCGACAACTCCTTGGCAGCCTGGTTCAGGGCGTTGTCGACCTCTTGCCGGTCGACCTTGCTCACCACGTCGAAGGATGAATCAGCCATGTCCGACAGGGTATGTCATGGCGATCAGCGACAGTGGGCGGCCGCGGGAGTCTACCGGGGCGTCCGACGCTGTGCCTGCTCGGCGAGGGCACGACGTGACTCGTCGTGGAGCACCTCGAGCAATTCTCGCTCGAGGGCGACGAACTCGGGAGCGGTGAGCCCCGCCGGATCGCGCGGGCGCGGGAGGTCGACACGCACCTCGTGGACCACGGTGGCCGGGCGGGCGGACAGCACGATCACGCGGTCGGAGAGGTGGACGGCCTCGCGGACGTCGTGGGTGATCATCAGCACGGTCCACCGGTAGCGCTGCCACACCGACTGCAACCACGTCTGCATCTCGGTTCGGGTGAGTGAGTCGAGGGCGCCGAACGGTTCATCGAGCAGCACGAGGTCGCGATTCTGGACGACGGTGCGCAGCAGTGCGGCGCGCTGCCGCATCCCGCCGGACAGCTGGAACGGGCGGGCGTCTTCGAATCCGGCGAGTCCGAAGGCGGGGAACAGGTCCGCGGCCCGGCGTCGGGCCTCCTTCGTCGGCACGCCCTGCACCTGGAGGCCGAGGATGGTGTTGTCCAGCACGGTGCGCCATGGGAACAGCAGGTCCTTCTGCGGCATGTACGCGCAGTGTCCGGCGATGGCGGGTTCGGAGCCGACGGACGCGCTGCCGGAATCGGGGACGTCGAGTCCGGCCAGCAGGCCGAAGACGGTGCTCTTGCCACATCCGCTGGGCCCGATGACGGAGACGAACTCGCCGGGCTCGGCGGTGAACGACACCCCGTCGAGGACCTCCCGGCGAGGTTGTCCGCGTCCGGGTCGGGGATAGGACTTGGTGAGCCGGTCGACGACAAGTCGGTGGTCCGGGACCAGCCGGTGGTCAGTCATGGTGGTTCCGGTCCTCGGCGCGGGCCCAGGGCGCGACGATCCGCTCGACGGCGAAGGTGAGCAGGTACAGCGTGACGCTCAGGAGCGCGGTCACCAGCACTGCCGCGAGCACCAGGTCCGTGCGGAACGAGTTCTTCTGCAGGCTCATGTAGATGCCGAGCCCCTGGGTGGCGCCGACGTACTCGGCGAACACGGCGCCCACCACCGCATAGGTGATGCCGATCCGCAGCGCGGTGAAGAACCTCGGTAGCGCGGACGGGAGCCGCACGTACCGGAAGACCTGGCGGCGGGTGGCCCCCATGCTGCGCATCAGCGCGCCGGCCTCGCGGTCGGTGGCGGCGAATCCCTCGATCAGGCCGATCGCCACCGGAAAGAACGTGACCAGGGCGATGACCAGCACCTTCGGGAGTAGGCCGAAGCCGAACCAGATGATCATCAGCGGTGCGATCGCGATGATCGGCAGGGTCTGGGAGGCGACGAACAACGGCACGAACGCCCGTCGCAGCGCCGGCGAGAAGTCGACGACGATGGCCAGCAGCCAGGCCAGGACCAACGAGACCGTGAACCCGATCAGGGTCACCTGCAGCGTCGCCGCGGCGTGCACCCCGATCTCTGCGCGGTGCGACCAACCCTGCGCGACGACGCGCGACGGCGACGGCAGCACCTGCGGCCGGATTCCGCTGACGTCGACGTAGACCTGCCAGACCGCCACCAGGACGACCACCGCGACGAGCGCGGGCGCGATGCGACGCAGGCCGGTGCTACCGAGGGGTGTCGAGGTAGTCATTGGTGAAGTACGTCGACCAGTCCGGCTCGGTCGTGAGCGGCGCCCCGTCCGGGCCGGTCAGCAGACCGCTGCGGTACAGGAACCCGGAGTTCCCGGCCCACTGTTCGAGCGTCTGTCGCCCGACCCGGCCTTCGGCGTCCTTCATGTACTGACCGGCGAGCATGCGCTGGCTCTCGAACACCAACTGCTCGTCGTTGAACGCACCGGGGTTGGCGGCGAGGAGGTCGCGGGCCGCCGCGTCCGGGTCGTCGGCCGCTGCCTGGTAACCGCGCTGCAGCGCCGTCACGAAGGCCGCCGCGCGGTCCGGGTTGTCCGCCAGCCAGTCCTCGTTGGCGTCGACGACGATCGCGTATGCCTCCGGGAAACCGAAGTCGGTGTAGTGGAAGTACCTCATCGGGGTTCCGCGATGCTCGGCCTCGATGCCCTCCCACGCGAGATAGGAGACGGTGAAGTCGGCCTGACCGGAGTAGACCGCCTCGTATGCCGAGGTCCCGAGGGTCACCGAGGTGAACTCGCCGGTGCCGCCGTCGTTTCGGATCACCTGCTCGAGGGTCTTCTCCTCGCCCGGGTCGCCGAAACCGGCGTATGTCTTCCCGTCGAGGTCCTTCGGGCTCGTGATGTCGCGGCGGTCGGCGCGGACACCGATGCCGGTGGCCCACTTCTGCAGCGGCGCGAACACGGAGATGGTGTGCGCGCCCGATGCCCGCGAGAAGGTCGACGAGTTGTGGGTGCTGATCCCGAACTCGGCGTTGCCCGCGTCCACGATGGTGTCCACGGCGGTGTTGTTGTACGGCAGGATCTCGACGTCGAGTCCGGCCTCCTCGAACCAGCCGCGCTGCTGCGCCACGAACAATCCCGTGTGGTTGGTGTTCGGGGACCAGTCGAGCGCGAATCGGATGGTGCCGTCCGAACCGGCGCCCGAACCGCACGCGGTGATCGCCGACGACGCGACGACCGCGGCGGCGAGCGCGGTGAGGAGGCGGCGCGCGCGGGCGCTCATGCGGGCGCTCATGCGGCGGGCCACGGTTGCGGGTTCAGCGCGGTGTCCCAGAACAGAAGCTCGAACCGGGTGGCGACGGTGAACGCCGTGGCCATCGCGGCCCGCTCCCGCTCGCCGGCGTGCGCCGCGGCCTCGTCCACGAGTTCCCTTGCCCGCGAAGCGGATTCCTGGAACTCCGGGGCGTCGTAGGTGGTCACCCACTGCGCGTAGGGGTGGTTTGGGTCGGCGGCGAGTACCTGGGCCGCACTCGCGGCCAGGGCCCGGCCGACTTCCGCGTAGATCCAGAAGCAGGGCAGGGCCGCGGCGGCGCCGACCGCATACGATTCGGTCGCGGCGACGGCGGTCAGGTAGGACACGTACCCCAGGCACGCCGGCGACGGCTCGGGTTCGCCCTCACGCGGAGGCAGCTGGCCGCCGTTGAGCAGGTCGCCGTGCAGCGCCGACTCGACGGTGGCCGCGGTGGCCGACGAGTTCGCCCAGAACCCCGCGGTCTGCGGGTCGGGGGACTTCGACGCCAGGATGGCGAGGGCCTTCGCGTACCCGGCCAGGTACAGCGAGTCCTGCTCCATGTAGGTGCGGAACACCTCGAGTGGCAGCGTCCCGTCGCCGAGCCGCCGCAGGAACTCGAGGTCGTCGATCGCCGTCCGCAACCCCTTCGTCTCCTCCCAGAGGTGGTCGGAGAATCGGCCGGAGACCGGCACGTGCGCATGCACAGACATGACATCCCTTCGTCAGCATTACCTGGACAGGTTCTCGGGTCTCATCTCAGCCCCGCGTCGCGGAGCACCCCGTGTCAGAACGCAGCCACAGTAGCAGGAGTGGGGGTCGCAGTGGGACGCCTGTGCCACGACCATGTCCCGGCCTGTTGACCAGCCGGTTTGCGCGTTGATGCGGTGTTCGTTGTATTCTTCACGGCGTTGTTCGTACGGCCGTCACGGTGGCCGGAAGAGCGGCACGGCAGGTTGCCCGAGCGGCCAAAGGGAGCGGATTGTAAATCCGTCGCGCAAGCTACATAGGTTCGAATCCTATACCTGCCACAGCGTGGTCCAATCTCGCGAAACTGCTCTACAGACGGTCTCCGACCAGCGATTTGTCTAGCGCAGACGCGAGTGTGTAACCTCGTTAGGGCTCTCGGGCACAACCGCCCGGGGCACGCCCCCTTAGCTCAGTCGGCAGAGCGTTTCCATGGTAAGGAAAAGGTCGACGGTTCGATTCCGTCAGGGGGCTCGCTGGACGAGAAGTCCGCGGGGCGGTGTAGCTCAGCTGGTTAGAGCGCACGACTCATAATCGTGAGGTCGAGGGATCGAGTCCCTCCACCGCTACACATCGGGTCCGACCGGAACCGAGCGCAAGGGTCGCAAGCCCTGAGGGAACTTCCGAACCCGACCACGTACCACCCGAAAGAAGGCAATCAAGTGGCCTCCTCAACAGATGTTCGCCCCAAGATCACCTTGGCCTGCGAGGTGTGCAAGCACCGTAACTACATCACGAAGAAGAACCGCCGCAACGATCCCGATCGCCTCGAGATCAAGAAGTTCTGCCCGAACTGCGGCAAGCATCAGGGGCACAAGGAATCGCGCTGACGCCGTCGTCGGCCGTTTCGAAGTACCACCAGCAACGGGCTGCCTCTCGATGAGGCAGCCCGTCTTGCTGTGTCGGCCGAAGGAGTAGAGCTCAATGTCACAGGTAAGCGGAGCCGAGATCCAGGATCGTCCGGACGAGGCGTCGAGCGGTGGTGCGAAGCCGACCCCCGACGAGATCGCCGCCCACACGCAGAGCCTCGTCGGCTTCCACTACACGGTCGACGACTATTACGAGATCGGCCGCGAGGAGATCCGTAAGCACGCGATGGCGGTGCAGGATGCGCACCCGACCCACTGGAGCGAGGAGGGCGCCCGGGCCTTCGGCCACGACCGCCTGATCGCCGCGCCCACCTACGTGTCGGTGCTCGGGATCATCGCCCAGCGCAAGCTCTTCGAAGACGTCGTCACCGGCTACGACATGTGGCAGATCATGCAGACCGACCAGCGGCTGGTCTACCACCAGCCGATGAAGGTCGGGGACCGCCTGATCTGCGACGTCTCGCTCGAGTCGTTCCGGCACGTGAGCAGTCCCGAGATGATCGACCTGATGGTCACCAAGAACGTCATCTGGAACCAGCACGACGAGCCGGTCATGACCACGTGGACCTCCCTGGCCGCGCGTCCCGGCATGGATGTCGACCCGGAACTCGAGGCCTCCCTCGACCACGTGATGATCAAGGTCGACGCCATCGGCGAATCCGGGCACACCGTCGAGCCGAAGGCGGGTCGCTACGACCTCCCCGACCCGACGCAGTCGCCGGGCGCCTTCGGTGCCGTCGACTTCGACACGCTCACGGTGGGTCAGGAACTCACGCCCAAGCGCTACCTGTTGACGCGCGGCAATCTCGCGAACTATGCGGGCGTGGCCGGCGACCCCAACCCGATCCACTTCTCCGACCACGTCGTGAACGCGGCCGGCATGGACGACGTCGTCGCGCACGGCATGCAGACGATGGGGCTCGGCGCGAGCTTCGTCTCCGAGTTCATCGGTGACCCGGCGGCTTTCTGCGAGTACAACGTGCGCTTCACCAGCCCGGTGTACGTCCCGGCCGACGACAGCGCGGCCGTCGACTTCACCGGCAAGGTGAAGTCGCTCGATCCCGCGACCCGCCGCGGGACCATCGCCATCACCGCCAAGCAGGGCGATCGCCGCATCTTCGGACGCGCGCAGGCCGTCATCCAGTTCAACTGATCGACCGGTCGCGAGCCGTTCGGGCGGCTCACGGACGGGTGGCGTGTACGGTCGTCGGGGGAGCGGAGGCGAGCCCGTTTTGGGTCCACCGCCCCGGTGATCTACACTGAAGTGTCTGATTGATTCAGACTTGCGCGCTACCCATAGGGTGGCGCGTTGGTTTTGTCGGCGACGAAACGTCGACGGGCCGCGAGGCCGGATCGAGAAGGACGGCAACGCCGACCACTCCGGTGGCGGGCGTCGCAAAGGGGCGTAGCTCAATTGGCAGAGCAGCGGTCTCCAAAACCGCAGGTTGCAGGTTCAAGTCCTGTCGCCCCTGCCCTGGTGAAGGGCACACGCTGACGAGAGGACCGCGAAGTTGAGCAAGCGAGACCGGGCCGCCCGCGCCAAAGACGCCGCAGAGGGTTCTGCGGCCGATTCGGCTGCGGCTGAGCTCGACGGTCGCGACGAGGCCACCGACGCGGGTACGGACGACGGCACGTCGACCGAAGCCGCGAAGGAGCTGCGTCCGTCCGGTAAGCGCTCGGCTCGCGGACGTCGCTCGGCGGCGGGTGCAACCGACGGTGACGCCGACTCCGACACGGGGTCGGTCGCCGTCAAGGAACGCAAGACCAAGAAGAAGGCGTCTGCCGAGGAGAGCCGGAATCCGTTCGTACGGATCTGGGTCTTTCTGACGCAGGTCGTCGCCGAGCTGAAGAAGGTCATCTGGCCTACGCGGCGCGAGATGATCACCTACACGATCGTCGTGCTCGTGTTCGTCATCGTGATGACCGCGTTCATTGCCGGCCTCGACCTCGCCTTCGCCAAGGGCGTGCTCTGGTTGTTCGGCTGACCCACGCGGTGGGCTCGGCCGGCGACGAGGAACACGACCGCCAGATGAACCATAAGGAGCGTGGGCTGCAGTGAGCACCCCGGAGAACGAACTCGCCTCGACCGATTCCGTCGACGTGGCTGCTGCCGACGTCGACGCTGTCGACGCGGCCGTGACCGACGCGGTGGACACCGAGGGTGACGCGGTCGCCGACGACGCGGTCGTCGAGGGTGACGAGGCCCCCGCCGAGGACACCGTCTCCGAGGATGCCGACGAGGTCCCGGTTGACGAGGCCGCCGCCGACGAGGCCCCTGTCGAAGAGGCCGAGGTCGAAGCGGTTGAGGTCGATCCGGTCGAGGAACTGCGCACGCAGCTCCGGCGCGCGCCCGGCGACTGGTACGTGATCCACAGCTACGCCGGTTACGAGAACAAGGTCAAGGCCAACCTCGAGACCCGCGTGCAGAACCTCGACGTCGGCGACTACATCTTCCAGGTCGAGGTGCCGACCGAAGAGGTCACCGAGATCAAGAACGGCCAGCCCAAGAAGGTCAACCGCAAGGTACTGCCGGGCTACATCCTCGTCCGCATGGAGCTCAACGACGAGTCGTGGGGCGCCGTGCGCAACACGCCGGGTGTCACCGGCTTCGTCGGGATGACCAGCAAGCCGTCGCCGCTCTCGCTCAACGAGGTGCTGCAGTTCCTGATGCCGCGGACCGAGGCCAAGAAGCCCGCCGCGTCGCGTGGTGCCGCCGCCGAGGGCGTCGAGGCCGCAGCTGCCGCCGCGTCGAACGTCATCGAGGTCGACTTCGAGGTCGGCGAGTCGGTCACCGTCATGGACGGCCCGTTCGCCACGCTGCCCGCGTCGATCAGCGAGGTCAACGCCGAGCAGCGCAAGGTCAAGGTCCTCGTGTCGATCTTCGGTCGCGAGACGCCGGTCGAGCTCGGGTTCAACCAGGTCGAGAAGATCTAGGGCCGGACCACCAACTCAGAACTTTCACGTCTCCAGCGGGCGTGAATTCGCAAGGAAACAAGCAAGGAACAGAAGATGCCTCCCAAGAAGAAGAAGCTCGCCGGGATCATCAAGCTCCAGATCTCGGCAGGCCAGGCCAACCCGGCCCCGCCCGTGGGTCCGGCGCTCGGTCAGCACGGCGTGAACATCATGGAGTTCTGCAAGGCGTACAACGCGGCGACCGAGTCGCAGCGCGGCAACGTCATCCCGGTCGAGATCTTCGTGTACGAAGATCGCTCCTTCGACTTCAAGTTGAAGACCCCGCCGGCTGCGAAGCTCCTGCTGAAGGCCGCCGGCCTGCAGAAGGGCTCCGGCGAGCCCCACACCAACAAGGTCGGCAAGGTGAGCATGGACCAGGTCCGTGAGATCGCCAAGACCAAGGCCGAAGACCTGAACGCCAATGACATCGACCAGGCCGCGAAGATCATCGCCGGTACTGCTCGGTCCATGGGCATCACCGTCGAAGGCTGACAGACCTCATCATCACCGTGGGAGGGCCGGCTCGGCCCGCACCACACACCCCGCCGACTGACGGCGGAGAAGGAACAGAGCAATGAGCAAGAAGAGCAAGGCCTACGCGGCCGCGGCCGAGAAGGTCGACAAGACCAAGCTGTACAGCCCGCTGGAGGCTGTGGAGCTGGCCAAGGACACGTCGTCGAAGAACACCGACGCGACCGTCGAGGTCGCGATGCGGCTGGGCGTCGACCCCCGTAAGGCAGACCAGATGGTTCGAGGCACCGTCAATCTGCCGCACGGCACCGGTAAGACTGCCCGCGTGATCGTGTTCGCCGCCGGCGACAAGGCCGCCGAGGCCACCGCCGCCGGTGCCGACGAGGTCGGCGCCGAGGATCTAATCGAGCGCATCCAGGGCGGTTGGCTGGACTTCGACGCCGCGATCGCCACCCCGGATCAGATGGCCAAGGTCGGCCGTATCGCGCGTGTCCTCGGACCCCGCGGCCTGATGCCGAACCCGAAGACGGGCACCGTGACCACCGACGTCACCAAGGCCGTCAACGACATCAAGGGCGGCAAGATCAACTTCCGCGTCGACAAGGCTGCGAACCTGCACTTCGTCATCGGCAAGGCCTCGTTCGACCCGGCCAAGCTGGCCGAGAACTACGGCGCTGCCTACGACGAGATCATGCGCGCCAAGCCGTCGGCCGCCAAGGGCCGCTACATCAAGAAGGTCACCGTCTCCACGACGACGGGCCCGGGCATCCCGGTCGACCCGGCGGTCACCCGCAACTTCGCGGAGGCACCGCAGGCCTGATCTGATCAGGCGCACTGACACCCACGAGGGGCCCGGCATTCCGATGCCGGGCCCCTCGTGTCGTGTGCAATCACGCGTGGTCAGCGAGTATGCGTGCGAGTGCAGCTTCGACCGGGGTCAGCGGTGGGGTGGTGAGGTGCTCCGGCGGTGTTCGCGGATGGACGAGTTCGCGGTAGGCGAGTTCGAGGCGCCGGCCGCGGTCGCCGTAGCCGACGGCGTCGGGGCGCGACTGGTCGCCGGACCTGGTGGCAGGTCCGTGGATCTCGTTGCGCACGGTGTTCAGGTGTTGTGCGAACCGCCGGGGTATGTCGGGTCGGCGGTTGATGTGTTCGGGGTTGGGCGGTGCGCCGGGTTCGGCGTTCAACCGCCACAGGCAGCGGCCTTCGTCGGGGCCGGATCGGGCGATGCGGGTGGTGTATTGGCCGGGTTGGTCGCCGACCATGCGGTTGTGACGGGGACAGGCCGGGGCGAGGTCGTCGATGTCGGTGAGACCGCCCTTGGCCCAGTCTCGTTCGGCGTGATGAAGCTCGACGTGGGTGGCGGGTTGATCGCACCCGGGTGCCGAACACACTTCCCCGTCGGGACGGGCGAAGGAGACGAGGCGTTGTTCGCGGGTGGCCAGGCGTTTGCCCCGTCCGAAGTGCAGGGGGACGGTGGTGGCGTCTTTGAAGATCGCGAGCCAGGGTTGCATGTCGGCGGCCATCGTGATCAGGTCCCGGATGGGCAGCAGGGTGCCGGTGGCGGTGGTGGCGAGTCCGGCTTCGCGGATGAGGTCGTTGAGGTCGGCTTTGATGATCAGTTGCACGGGTAGCCCTCGGTGCGAGGTGCCGAGTGTTCCGTCGGCGAAGCCTGCGGCGAGTGCGGCATCGAGGGCGTCGTGATTGGTCTGGGCGAGGGTGCGTTGGTCGCGGTCGGCTGCGGCGGTCAGGGCGTCGGGGTCGGCGGCACCGGCCGGGCCTTGGGGCGAGGCGGGGTCGTCGGGGTTGTTGAGTCCGGGTTTGCCCCACACGGCGAACATCATGGTCAGTCGGGCGGCGAGTGCGGGGGTCAGGGTGCCGGAGATCTTGGCGGTGCCATCGGCGCGTTGCCGACCGATCCACAGGCCGCGGCGTCGTTTCTGGTCGGTGTCGTCGGCCAGTGTGCCGTCGGGATCGAGGTGGGCGAGCAGCCGCGAGCCGAGCTGGGTGATCTCGGCAGGCGTGTGGGCTTCGGCGATCTCGGCCATCTGCCGCTCAGCGGCGACCTGTACATCGTGGTCGATGGTGCCGGGGATGCGGTCGAGGACGTCGAGGGTGGCTTGTACGTGGGCGGTGCCGACTGTGCCTTGTGCGAAAGCTTCGGCGAGGCAGGGGTATTCGGGTGGGAGGACCTCGCCGCCGAGGCTGGTCCGGTGGGCGGTGGCGTCCATCTGCTTACGGCGGCGCATCGGGTTCGAGACTCGTAGCCGGTGGGTCATGTACTGCATGAGGGTGCGGCAGCCGGCCTTGCGGGGTAGGTCGCGGGCCTCGACCTGATCGATCTGCCGGTCTCCGGCGACGGTCAGACGCGCGATCGCGCGCTCGGTCTCCGCGGCCACGTCGGCGAGTTCGGCATCGGTACACGGCGACAGGTCCACGGTCTGCAACTCACCGAGGATGCGGTGCAGGTCGGCCACCAACTCGAGGGCGCGCGGTCGCCGCGCCGCTTGTTCGTCAGACATGGTCGCCCCCGAGAACCGTTGCCGCGAATGTACGTTCGAGTGTACACCGTTGCGAGCGCGTTGCAAGCCAAAACTGATGTTGTGCAACGCTATTCGGAGCCGGTAACTTGTCGGTGCCTCGTGGTAGGGGGTCCACCGACTACTCCGTGGGGCGGCGGCATGACGATCGCCGCGGCCCCACGTGTTCAACGGGGCGTCCCGCGACTCACTCCAGCCAGTTGTTGCCCCCGAGGTCCAATTGCGCGACATCCAGGGACGGGGTGATACCGGATTCCGGTGCGAGGCCGTGGCTCTCGAGAACGCCGCGCATGATCTCGGCGGCGTCGATGTTGAGTGGGCTCGACACCCACATCGCGTACGGCAGGTTCACGAAGCGGTTCTCGCGCACGGCCTTCAGGTTCCGGCTCGCCGGATTAGAACGCAGGGCGGCGATCTTCTCGTCGACCGACTGGCCGGGATAGTCGACGAACACGATGACGTCGGGGTCCGCGGTGGTGAGGCGTTCCCAGCTCACGGCGGTCCAGGTGTCCTCGATGTCCTCGGTCGCGTTGCGCGCGCCCGCGGCGTCGATGATGCCCTGCGGGCCGCCGAAGGATCCGGAGGAGAAGATGGTGTCCGAGACGCTGTCGAAGACGAAGACCGTTGGTTTCGCGGCGGGTTGTGGTGCGGCGCGCAGCTTCTCGAGGCGGTCGGCCACCTCGTCGGCCGCGGCGGCGCCCTGCTCGGGATTGCCGGTGAGGGTGCCGATGTTGCGCAGATCGGTGTCGAGCGCGACCCACGGGTCCATTGTGCCGCGCTGCGCCTCGCCCTCGGTCTGCCGGCACGCCTCGGACAACTGGTACACGTCGATGCCGTGTCCGGCGAGGATCTCGGGTGTGATCCCGCGCGATTCGCTCATGCCGTAGTTGTATCCGGCATACAGCACTTGGGGTTTCGCCGCGACGATGTTCTCGAGGGTGGGACGTTCGGTCGCGACCTCGTTCAGGGTGTCGACCTGGGGTCCGTACTCGAGCCGCAGGATGTCCTTGTCCCGGGCGAGCGCGCTGACCGCCACCATGTTGTCACGGGCACCGGCGGCGAGTGCGATCGCAATCATGCCGCCGTCGTTGACGAACAACCGGTCGAGGGGTTGCGGGAAGGCGACGTCGGCTCCGCAATTGGATACGGTGACAGTGCTTTCCGACGCTGCGGTGCTGTCGGTTCCGCAGGCGGTGGCAGTTCCCAGGATCAGTGTCGCCGCCACGATGGCGACGGTCGGGTGGACTCGGGACGTACGTATGGTCAAAGGATGTCCTCTCACGGGATGTCTTTCGTCAGAGCGCTGGGGGCGGGTGTGGTGGTGGGAGTGTTCAGGAGCAGATGGGGCAGGCCCGTCGATGGATGGTCGACGACGGTGCCGGACACCTCGAAGACGTCGGCCAGCAGAGCCGGCGTCAGCACCTCGACGGGTGGTCCGTGCACGATGACTCCGCCGTCGGAAACCACTGCGACGGAGTCGAAGTGACGCAACACCAGGTCGAGGTCGTGCATCGCCGCGACCACGGTGGCGTCGAGTTCGTCGAGGATCTCCATCAGTCGTAGTCGCCAGGCGGCGTCCAGGTGATTGGTGGGTTCGTCGAGCACCAGGATCGGGGTCTGCTGAGCGAGCGCGCGGGCGAGGACGACGCGGTGCCGTTCGCCGCCGGACAGCTGGGTGCACGAGCGGGTGCCCCAGCCGTCGAGCCCGACCTGGATCAACGCGCGATCGACCACCGTCTTGTCGTCGGAACTCCCGGTGGACCAGGCCGACCGGTACGGGGTCCGGCCGAGGCCGACCGCCTCGCCGACCGTCAGCTCCGCGGAGGGCTGTTCCTCCTGGCCGACCACCGCCATCGACATGGCGCGGCGTCGCGAGGGGATGCGGTGGAGGTCGTCTCCGTTCACCTCGACGGTGCCGGCGGCCGGGCGTTCGAGACCGCACAGCGTGCGCAGCAGGGTGGTCTTGCCGGAACCGTTGGGCCCGACGATGGCCAGTCGGGTGCCGGCGGGGACCGCGAGATCGACATCCCGCAGTACGACGCGGCCACCGCGACGGCACGCAAGCGCAATCGCGCGCAACGACATCGACGATGCGCGGGCGGGGTCGGTCACGAGCCACCCCCGAACACGTACTGGCGTCGTCCCATGAGGAACAGGAAGATCGGTGCCCCGATCAGTCCGGTCACGATGCCCAGCGGCATCTCGCGCGGTGCGGCCGCCACCCGCGAGATCACGTCGACCCACACCAGGAAGAGCGCACCGCCGCAGACCGCCACCGGCAACATCGCGCGGTGGGTGGCGCCGACCAGGAGTCGCGCCGCGTGCGGGACGATCAGACCGACGAAGCCGATGCCGCCCGCCACCGCGACGAGTACGCCGACCAGGAGACCCTGGACACCGAACAGCGCGTTGCGCATCGCGCGTACCGGCACGCCCAGCGACGTCGCGGTGTCGGTGCCGGCCGCGTAGGCATCGAGCCAGGAGTGGATGGCGAGCATGGCCACGACGGTGGCCAGCACGACCACCCCGGCGATCTGCACTTTCGCCCAGGTGGCGCCCGCGACGCTGCCGAGCATCCAGAACATCACGTTGTCGGCGGCGTGCGGGTCGGCGGCGGTGAACACCAGCAGCGACGACAACGCCATGAACGCCGAGGACAACACCACCCCGGACAGGATGAGTCGCAGCGCGGTCAGCCCGCCCTGGGCGCGGGCCACCAGGTACACCGTGACGGTGGCGGCCAGCGCGCCGAGTAGCGCCCCGCCGGACAGCGCCCAGACGCCCAGTCCCGCGAGCACGCCGAGGGTCATCACCGCGGTGGCCCCGACCGCCGCGCCGGCGGACACACCCAGCAGATACGGCTCGGCCAGCGGGTTGCGGACCAGGGCCTGCATGAGTGCGCCGGCCAGCGCCAGCCCGGCTCCGACCAGCGCGGCCAGCACGGACCGGGGCAACCGGAGATCCCAGATGATGACGGCGTGCGCGGAGTCGAGCTCGGCCCCGGTCATCCGGCCGACGACGGTGTGCCACACGTCGCCGACGGGGATGGTCTCCGCGCCGAAAGCGGTGGCCAGGGCGATGCTGAGGAGGGTGAGGACGAACAGTACTGCGGCTAGCGGCGTCGACGGGAGTCGCCGGACCGACGGGGCGGTCGCGCTCTCGGTCGTGCCGTCGGTACGACGGGACACGGGTGGTACTGCCTATCGGTCTGGGTATCTGTGCGCGAGATACACGATGGACTCGAGCGAGAACGGCCGGTAATCGGACTCGGGATCGTGGCGCCGGCGCCTTCCCGGGTCGCCCCGGTGTCCGCGCCGAATCCGTCTCCCATACCGTTGCGCGCCAGTCCCGGATTCACACCGGGTTCCCTGACACCCACGTGTGCGGGTGTGACCGTTCTCGGGGCTGAACATACCAACAACGATTCGCTACACCTGAGTCAGATGTCGCAGTTCGTGGTTCTGGGCGCAACGATGCGCGACATCGGTGCCCGGACAGCCGACACGCGAGCACCTACGCTGGGGGCCGACGATCGACGATCCCGACGCGGAAATGGTGAACCGATGGACGTACGAGACACGAAGCTGGCCATCATCGGGGCGGGTGCGGTGGGCACCGCGATCGCCTACTCGTCCCTCATCCGAGGTGTCGCACGGACCATCGCCCTCCTCGACATCAACGCTGCCAAGGTGACCGCCGAGGTGCTCGACATGTCGCATGGCCTCGAGTTCGTGCCCCGCGCGGACATCATCGGATCCGACGACGTGTCGGTGTGTGCGGACGCCGACGTCGTCGTGTTCACCGCCGGCGCGAAGCAGAAGCCCGGGCAGTCGCGCCTCGAATTGGCCGAGGCGACAATCGGTCTGACACGCGCCATCCTCCCCGGGGTGCTGGCGGTGGCGCCGAACGCGATCTATGTGATGGTCACCAATCCCGTCGACATCGTCACCTACGCCGCCCAGGAGATCAGCGGGCTGTCACCGCACCAGGTCTTCGGCTCGGGCACGGTGCTGGACTCGTCCCGGCTGCGATTCCTGATCGCGCAGCACTGCGGGGTCGCGGTGCAGAGCGTGCACTCCTACATCGTCGGCGAACACGGCGACAGTGAGATCCCGCTGTGGAGTTCGGCGTCGATCGGGGGCGTGCCGCTCACCTCGTGGACGCCGCTGCCCGGCCGTCCGGCGATGGACGCCGTTGCGCGCGAACGTATTCACCACGAGGTCGTACATGCCGCGTACACCATCATCGAGGGCAAGGGGGCGACGAACTACGCGATCGGTCTGGCCTCGACGCGCATCGTCGAGGCGATCCTGAACAACGAACACCGGGTGCTGCCGGTGTCGACGCGGGCGGACGGCATCGAGGGGCTCGACGGCGTGTGCCTCTCGTTGCCGACCGTCGTCGACCGCGGTGGTGCCCAGACCCGGCTCGATGTCCCGCTGTCGGACTCCGAGCGGGCGGGTCTGCTGGCATCGGCGGAAACGCTGCGCGGGATGCAGGCGCGGTTCGGGTTCTGACGTCACACGGGGACGGTCCCGCGCAGGAACTCGAGCTGATCGGCGACCACCCGCTCGAAGTCGGCGCCGACGTAGATGTCGAAATGTCCTGCCGGATAACGAATCACTCGCGCTGCCGGGGCGCGGCGGGCGTACCGGGCAGTCGGTCCGGCCGGCGCCACGGTGTCCTCGTCGCAGATGCACACGAGCGTGGGACAGGTGAGCTTTCGCAATGCCCGACCAGGCGTGTGCAGCGGGATGGCGAGACCGGCCCGCGCGGCGACCTCGTTGATGAACTCCAGGTCGTCGGGCACCAGCGGCAGGTATCCCGACACCGCGTCGGGTGCCGTCATCAGGGCGGCCGAGCCGGACGCACCGGCGAGGCCGACGGTGACCGGCGGACGGCCCAGCGCCGAACCCGCCAGATCCGCGAGCGCGCGCACGGTCACCTTTGCCCCGGACGCCACTCCCAGGGCAGCGGTGGAGGCTATTCCACTGGTGAAGGGGCACTGGGAGATCACCGCGGCCACCCGGCCGTCGCGTTCGCCCGCGACGAGGGCGTGCCCGCCGCCGAAGGAGGTGCCCCACAGCACTATCCGTGAGGTGTCGACACCGCTGAGTGTTCGGGCGAAGGCGATTGCCGCGGCCCAGTCGTCGAGTTGGCGGCGAATGGACAGCAGCTGTCGCGGTTCGCCGTCGCTGGCGCCGAAGTGGCGGTAGTCGAACACCAGGCACGAGTATCCCGCGGCGGTGAAGCGCTCGGCGAACGCGTCCAGGCGCATCCGCCGGACCGCACCGAGCCCGTGCGCCATCACGATGACCGGCGCCGGAGTGGTTCCCTCGGGCAGGTACCACCAGGCCCGGCATGTCGTCCCGGACGAATCGAACTCGACGTCGTTCCTGATCATCGTTTCCCCCGCTGTCGGTGGTTGCCTGGCCGGACTGTACCAATACGCGTTGTCGAATGGCAGGCTCGTGGCAGGCTGTGGAAAGCGAGATGGAACCCGACGTCGACGCTGCTAGCGTCTGCCGTCGTGAAGAGATTGATAGCGGGGGCGTTGATCGCCGGAACAGCAGTATTCGGATTGGCCGTGGGCGCGGGTGATTCCGACGCCAAGATCAAGCCGGGCAACTACAAACATCAGCAGCTCATCTACGGGGTCATCCCGACCCCGGAGTCGAACGTCCGGGTCATCGGCAACGGGTTGTACACCGACTACTACGGACTCGGACCGTGGAATCTGTCGCGTCAGCAGATCCAGCACACGAAGAGTGGTGGCGTCGTCGCGTTGACCGCGGACCCGCCCGTGCAGTGGTACCAACGGGTCGAGTATCGGCGTACCAAGAACGGTTACACCGGTACGACGTACATCCTCGGCGGCATCCCGACCGGCAACGTCCTGCTCAAGGAGCAACCCCGCCGCTGACCCCGCGCCTTCCGATCCCAGGTCCGGCCGATGGCGTGTCCGTCGGCCGGACCAATCTTCGCGTCGCATGCGCTTTTCGCCGGCCGGAACCCGTAGTGTCACTTCGTCACGTTGAGGTGTCGGGGGACACTACGAAGAAGGCCAAGCACGATGCGTTGCTCGCGAAAGATGGTTCTCGGATTCCTGGTCGCGGCGTCGATGACGATCGCTCCGCTGATGGTGGCGGCACCCGCCGCGGCGGCAACCGACTACGCCAATTGCACCGAACTGCGCGGCGACTACCCGCACGGTGTCGGCAAGACCGGCGCCGTCGACTCGACGTCGGGTACGCCGGTCACGACGTTCACCGTCGACGACGAACTGTACGAGGCGAACTCCGAGAGCGACCGCGACGGGGACGGCATCGCCTGCGAGAAGCACTGAGCGTGCGTCACACTGGGTGACGTGTTCACCCAGGTCGAGGACGAGAACCGCCGGTTGCTCCGTGCGCGCGACGCCATCGACCGCTCCTACGCCGACGACCTCGACATCGCAACGCTCGCCCGCATCGCGCTGATGTCGCCGTCGCACTTCATCCGCCGGTTCCGGGCCGTGTTCGGGGAGACGCCGCACCGCTACCTGCAGCGTCGGCGCATCGAGCGGGCCTGTGCCCTCCTTCGGACCACCGACGTCCCGGTGCTCGACGTCGCGTTGCTGGTCGGCTACGACAATCCTGGCACGTTCGGCCCGACGTTCAGCCGAATCGTCGGCTGAAGTCCCACGGCCTACCGGCAGCGTGTCGCTCCGATTCCCGTTCCCGGTTGCTTCGTGCGCCGGTGGACCAGGCCGAGCGATGCTGCCACCGGGGTCCCGCGAGCGGCCGAAGTGAGCGATTTCGGAGAAGCGCCGGCCGGGCCGCCGGTCGTATCGTCGGGCGCATGATCAACGGCATCGGTATCCATTCCGTCTACGTCCTCGATCAGGACGTCGCACTCGACTTCTACGTCGGCACACTCGGTTTCACGGTCGACACCGACGTCGACATGGGGTTCATGCGGTGGTTGACGATCGCGCCGCCCGGTCAACCCGACCGGCTCATCCTGCTCGAGAAGCCCGGGCCGCCCGCGCTTTCCGACGAGACCGCCGCGAAGATCCGCGACCTCGTGACGCAGGGGGCGATGCCGGTGACGATCCTGTCGACCGACGATTGCCGCGGCACCCACGCGGCGCTCGTCGCGCGCGGCGTCGAGTTCACCCAGGACCCCGAAGACCAGCCCTACGGCACCGACTGTGCGTTCCGGGACCCGTTCGGCAATGCGTTGCGAATGACCCAGCGGGCCGTCGCCGCCCGGCCGATCCGAGCCGAGGACATCGCCTGCTGGGCACCGGACGATTGACCTGGTCCGCCGACCATCCCGACCGGCACGCAGGCGTTAGATTCGTGCCCATGGCGGTCCGTCTCGACAGGTACCTGAGCAGCAACCACCCGGACATCGCGATCGCGGCAGCGTTGCTGTTCCTGGCCGGGCTGGTCGACGCCATCGCGTTCGTCGTGCTCAAGGGCAGCTTCGTCGCGTTCATGTCCGGCAACTCGACGATCCTGGGAGCGTCGACGGCCGCGGGCCGGTGGTCGACGATCGCCGTCGTCGCCGGACTCGTCGCGGCCTTCTTCGGCGGGGCCGTGGGCGGCGCGGCACTCGGTCGCTGGGGCGGACAGCACTCGCCGGTCTGGGTTCTCGTAGCCGTGACGGTGACGCTTCTCGCCGGCACCGTTGTCGCGCTGACCGCGTCGCCGACGGCCGGGATGATCGTGGTGGCGACTGCGACCGGCGCGATCAACTCGGCACTGTCGCACACCTCGACGGTGCCGGGCGGCTTGACGTACGTCACCGGCACGCTGGTGAAGTCCGCGCACGAGCTGGTCGCCTCGCTGGGTACCGATCGACCGTGGGCGTGGCTGGCGGTGTTCTGGATGTGGCCGGTGTTCGTCCTGGGCGCGGTGTGCGGCGGTTTCGCAGAACGTCACTGGGGTGTCGCCGGGTTGTGGGCCGGGGTCGCGATCGCCGCCTGCACCCTCCTCCTGCGGGTTGCCGAGACGTTGTCTCGGGGCAATTCGCGCTCAGATGGAACCGAACGGGCCGCTGGATAGTCTGAAACATATGCGCGACGACAAGCTGCTCACCCGGATCTCCGCCCTTCTCCGTCAAGCGGAGAACACCGACAACGAGCACGAAGCCGAGACCTTCATGCAGGCCGCCCAGCGGCTCGCCACGGCGTCGTCGATCGACCTGGCGGTGGCGCGGGCCCACGACCCCGCGGCGCGCAAGAAGGTCACCCCGATCAGTCGACAGATCGCGATCGGCGAGCCCGGCAAACGCGGACTGCGGACCTATGTGCAGCTCTTCGTTGCCATCACCGCCGCCAACGACGTGACCGTCGACGTGGCGAGCAACTCGACCTTCGTGCTCGCCTACGGGTACGAAGCCGACATCGACGCCTGCGAGGCCCTCTACACGTCGCTGATCGTGCAGATGGTCGCGGCCAGCGACGCCTACCTGCGGTCGGGTGCCTACAAGGGCGAGACGTTCGCGCGGGTCGTCACCCGCGGGAACGGGTGGCGAGCCCGGCGGGTGATCGAGGAGAAGCCGTTGTCGCCGATCACGGCGCGGCTCAACTTCCAGTCGGCGTTCGCCGAACGCATCGGCAAGCGTCTCGCCGAGGCCCGCGACGCCGCGCGTGCGGAGGCCCTGGCCGCCGAACGCGACTCCGGGGAGACCACGCGCTCGACGGCGGTCGCGTTGCGCAACAAGGAGATCGAGGTCACCGACTTCTACCGGACCGAGTCGAGCGCCCGCGGGACGTGGCGTCCGTCGAGCGCCTCGGCCGGCTACTCGGAGGCCGCACGCCGCGCCGGCGACCGCGCGGGACGTCGCGCGAAGATCGGTGCCGACCGCGAGTTCGGCGGTGCGCGTGGCGCTTTGGAGGGTTAGGGCTCCACACGCGTGGGCGGGGCGTCGACCGGACCCCCGGGCGGCCGGTCGTACCAGGATGCAGACGGGTGCGGGACGAACGGTGTCGGTGTGCCGGCCCACCGCCGCACCCACCGGCCCAGACGACCCTCGTCCGTTGCCACGGCGTGCACGACGATGGCGGTGACGACGAGGATCAGCGCGAACACGAACAGCCAGCTGATCGCGACGAAGACGACACCGAGGGTGCCGTAACTGCGGATGGTGCCCGCCGCGAGCGTCGGCAGTGCGACGCGGCTGCCGGCGAGCAGGGCGGTGATGAGGATGCCGGTACCGAGGCCGTTGAGGACGAGCAGCTTCATCGGTACCTGCGACGACACCAGGAGCCGCGGGATCGCGGTGAAGGTGACCGACCAGATCAACACGGTCACCGCGACGATGAGCCCGATTCCCAGGACGCCCCGATCGCCGATGTGCATGCCGAACAGCGAGGTGGCCTCCACTCCGGTGGACAGACCCTGCACGGTGACCGCGGCGGGGATGAGGAAGACGACGACGACCCATCGCCAGAAGCTGCTCCACGGCAGTTTGGCGACGTCCCAGATCGACACATACATTCGGCCGAGGGCACGGGACAGGGAGGTGGCGCCGGCGATGGTCATCAGCGCACCGACGATGCCGAAGGTCGTCGCCGAGGTCGGGTCGTCGATCGTGGGCGTGTCGAGACTGCTGACGGGGATACCGAGCTGGGTGAGTGCGTCGTCGACGACGCTGGCGCCCGGGAGGGTGAGCACCAGGATCACGACCGGGAGGATCGAGGTGAAGGCCTGCGCGGCCAGGGTCATCGACCGGTCCGTGAGATTGCCTCGAGCCATGTCGATGACGATGCGGAGCATCAGGGAGGCGCCGGGCAGCCGCATCACGCGCTCGCGTACGGCATCGAGGTCGGGACGGCGCATGAAGTCTCCCATCGGCTCCGGGGTCTCTCATCATCGGCGATGCCGTGAGTGAACGGGACACCGGGCGCGCACGATTCTATGAGGCCGAGCACCTCGTGCATCGCCTGTTCGACAACGTGTCGTCGTCACGGACGGTGCAACTCGCCGGCACCGAGGTCACCCTCCCCGCGGAGGCGCGCTTCGCCTCGATCGACGCCGTCGACGACTACGTGGGCCGCGTGCTCGCGCTGCCGGGTGTGCGGTCGAGTTTCGAGCGCGCGTCGCACCCGGTGTCGGTCCGCGAACGGCGCGGCCAGCGGTCCGCGCACTATGCGGCGCGGGTTCGCAGATCCGACGGTGTGCCGGTCGCCGCCGAGATCGCCATCCCGTCCGCGGCCGACGGACGCTGGGCGCTGCGTGAACTGGTGGTGCTGCACGAGCTCGCCCATCACCTCGACGGCACGACCGGCCCGGCTCACGGGCGCGGATTCGTGCTGACGCTCATCGAACTCGTCGGGCTCGTACTGGGGCCCGAAGCCGCGTTCGTCTATCGCGTCGTGCTGTCGGATTCCGGGGTGGGGTGAACGACCTCAGCGCAGCCCGTCGCCGGCCAGCAGCGTCAGGTGGCTCGGGTGGTCGGGGTCGAGGACCAGGCGCTGGTGTCGGCGGCCGCGTGCCTTGATGAGGTCGGGCACGAGCGTCAGGTAGCGCGGGAGACTCGCGGCGTAGACGTCGACCCGGAGCCGATGGCCCGGCTGCAGGACCGCGTCGGTGGGGACGAGATCGACGTCGAGGCGGATCGGTTCGTCGGCGGGTACCGGCAGCTTGCGCTTGCGGGACAGATAGTGGTGCGCCGAGAGCAGGCTGCCGTCGTCGGCGTACGTCGACTTCGATTGGTCCAGTGCGCGATTCGACGCCGACAACGCGCCGTTGGTCAGCACCACCGACGTACCGTCGGGCGCGACGTCGTTCACGGTCACCGCCCAGACGGCCTCGTGTGCCGTGGTGGCGACGTTGAGGCGCAGGTTCATGGCGCCGCTGATCGGGGTTGCCTCTCCGACCGGCTCCGTGGTGAACGACAACGCGCCCCGCTCCTGGTATCGCGCATCCCGGGCGAAGTCCGCGCCGAGGGCCAGCGTCGCCCCCGCGGTCACCTGGGTCATGTCCCGGGACCGGAGCCCCCGAGTGTCCGGACGTACGTGCAGGGACGAAACACCCTGTGCGGGAGTGGTGCTCAGCGAACCGTCGTGGACGCAATGGTCGGCGGTCGACGACGGTTCGGCAGTCAGGTAGAGCCGCGTCGGGGCCACCCCGGGACGCGGGAAGCTCTGGCCCGCGGTCCACGCACCGCCCTGCTGCAGCATGGTGACCGGCCCGTAGTACTCGATCCCGTTGCGGTGCCCCTTGAGCCAGCGGTCGAACCACGCGCGTTCGAGGACGTCCAGGCGCGGGGGAGCGAACTTGCCGCCGTATCCCGACCCCACGTCGAGGTGATAGCCGTCGCCGACGATCATCTGCTTGCGGCCCGGCTCCATCTGTAGGCGCTCGTACACCCCGGTTGCACTGCGGCCGAACAGATCATGCCAGGCGCCGACGGTGAAGGTGGGTGCTTCGATGCGGTCGACGATCGGGTCGCGGGCGTCGAAGTACGGGTCGTCGAAGATGCGTGGATCACGGGCGGTCAGGAACCCCCACAGCAGCGAGGGGATCTCGGTGGCCGGGGACTTCACCCGGTCGATCGCCCAGCGCACCGCGTCGCCGCGCACGAGGTCGCGGATCACGTTGGCGGGGTTGGGAACCCACTTGAGCATGTTGACCGCGGACAACCACACCGGGATGAAGGCCGACGGCATGCCGCCGGTGATGTAGATGTCGCGCACCAGGTCGTCGCAACCCTCTACGGCGAACACGGCTTTCAGCTGTGGCGGCCGCTTGTCCGCGGCCTGCAGCGAGTTGATCGCCGAGTACGACCAGCCGGCCATCCCGACGGTCCCGTCGCACCACTCCTGCTCGGTCACCCAATCGATGACCTCCACCGAGTCCTGCTGCTCGCGAGGACCGAGGATCTGCCATTTACCCAGGCTCGCGCCGGTTCCGCGGACGTCGACGACGACCTGCACGTACCCGCTGCGTACCAGGTTGCGATTGATGCCGAAGACGTCGAAGACCCCGCCTGACAGGGTCTGTGTCAGCGTCGTGAGTCCCTCGAGGGCCGTGCCCGTCGCGTCCATCGACCGGGATGCGGTGTGCAGTGCCTTGCCGAGGACGGGGGCGTGGAGGGTCTGGTCGATGAAGTCGATGGCCGCGCGGTTGTACGGGTTGATGTTGATGACCGCGGGATAAGGGGTGAGGATCGTCTGCCCGAACCGGTTGGCGGGCCGGATGACCGTGGCGCGCAGGACGACGCCGTCGCTCATGGTGATGGAGACGTTCCGGTCGATGACGACGCGCGGGTAGAGCTGCTTGCCGTCGACCTGCTCGCGCCAGCGGATACCGTCGGCGCCGCCGGTGGGATCACCCAGCGGGAGCGTGCCGAAATGCGGCGCACCAGTGGTGCGGGTTCGCGTCGACGGAGCGACGCGGGCGCGCGGCTGTGTGGGATCCAGCTGGTACGTCATGGTGCATCACCCTGCCTGGGATGAGGTGTCGCACCCGCGAGTTGTTGCACGGATCGAGACGGCCGGGTGGACACCGACACCCCGTCGTGTCGGTCGCTTGCTTCCCGGCCCGTCCGCTGGCTGCGGATTACAGTGTGGTCCAGGTCACTTCACGTAGTCGCTGAAGGATAACTCAGCGGCGGTATCGGATGGCTAACGAGGTGGCGTCTTTTGGTCATGGCCGTGTGTGTTCCTGGTCACATTCAGGTAAACCCAGATCGATGGCGGCCGCCGCCTCGAGCACCATCCACGCCGACAACTGCACCGACAGATCCCGCTCCGGGACCTCGGAAGGATTGACGGCGCCTGCCACGAACTGGGCTTTCGTGCCGGCGTCGGTCGGGATCACCGCGTTTCGTCGCCAGTCGCTGGAGAAGATCACCCGTCCGGCGACCTCGGTGCGATGAGCCCACGCGGCGTCCGCGCTACGGGTCACGATCCGGGCTGCCCGCGTACGGAGTTCATCCGAACCGTCGGCCTCGGGCAGGTCGGTGGCGATGAGTGCGAGGTAGCGGGCCAGTACGCCGTGGAAGAGGCCGCCGTCGCCGCCACCTCCGCCGTTGATCACCCCGTCGGTGCAGGAGTGGTGCTCGACGGCGCCGAGCAGCCGGGCCAGCCGGTCGAGGTGCCGGCGATCCCCGGTCGTCCGCAACGCCTCGAGTTCGGCGCCCAGCACGACGCCCTGGCAGTAGGTGTAGGTGCCGGTCTCGGGTTTCAGTGAACCGTCGGGCAGCTTCTTGAGACCGTCGATGACCAGATGGGTGTCGGGATCGACGAGGTTGGCGTCCATCCAGTCGCACATCGCCACGGCGCGTTCGACGTGACCCGTGCGTGCCAGCAGGATCGCGGCCGGGCCGTTGGCCGGTGCGTTGAAGAACTGATCGGCCTTGCGCCAGGGGATGCCGCCGCCGTCCGCGGGCACCCAGGCGTCGAGCATCTGCCCGGCGAGGACACGGAGTCCGCTCGCATGGTCGAGGTGCAGGTGCCGGTCGGCGCGTTCGATGGCCAGTCCCAGCCACGCCATGTCGTCGTAATAGTTGTTGGTCCAGCGGCCGCCGTTGCGGACCCGGATGCCGCGCAGCAGCCGGTTGGCGTCGTCGGCGACGTCGGGGTCGAAGGAGCGGTCCGAGCCGACACGGTGGATCGCGGCGTCGACGATCAGGTCGACGAGGTGTGCCTGCCACCAGTAATGCCAGGATCCGAACTGGGCCTGCACGCGCCCGATGGGCCAGGCGACGGCTCCGGCACGTGTCCCCGGCAGCCAGAAGGCCCGCTGCAGGTGACGGTCGTAGATGGCGTCCGCGGCGGCCTGTGCGCGGGCGTTGGGGTCCCGCAGGTCCGACGATTTGGATTGTTCGTCCACGTCCGCGTAGCCTAGTCGTCGATGTGATGCACACCCGTGCGTCGTATCGGTTCAACCAGAGACCGTTGGTCGTCGGGATTTCCCGGACGAAGGCGCGACGAGGTCGCCGGCCCACGCAGGATGAACGAGGAATGTCGCTCCACACGAACAGTGTGTGCGTTCACGCCCCGTGCCTGTGTGCCGGGGCGTTTGTCATCTCCGCCCTCGATCGCCTCCCGATGCCTGTCGCTCTTCTGTTGGACTCGACCAACTCATAGTGACGAGGAGAGGAGGCGAAGTATGGCCAAGTCCGAAAAGGTCGCCGCAGTTGCGGAGATCGCGGAGCAGTTCAAGAGCTCCACGGCGACGGTTGTCACGGAATACCGTGGCCTGTCCGTCACCCAGATCAGCACGTTGCGACGTTCCCTCGGTGAGGGTGCAACCTACTCCGTCGCCAAGAACACCCTGGTGAAGCGTGCCGCTGCTGAGGCGGGCGTGGAAGGGCTCGACGAGCTGTTCACCGGTCCGACCGCGATCGCCTTCATCGAAGGTGAGCCGGTCGTGGCCGCGAAGGCGATCAAGACGTTCGCCAAGGACAACAAGGCGCTGGTCATCAAGGGCGGGTACATGGACGGCCGCGCGCTGTCCATTGCCGAGATCGAGCAGATCGCCGACCTTGAGACCCGTGAGGTCTTGCTGGCCAAGCTCGCCGGTGCCATGAAGGGCAACTTGGCAAAGGCCGCCGGTCTGTTCAACCAGCCGGCTTCGCAGGTGGCGCGCCTGGCCGCGGCCCTGCAGGAGAAGAAGAACGAAGCCGGCGAGACCGAATAGGTCGTCCGCCGCACCACACCAATCCCCGAACCGTACGGGGATGAACACCGAAGCCCCGTACGGGGACTGACAGGAAGGACGCCAACCATGGCGAAGCTCACCGCTGACGAGCTCATCGATCAGTTCAAGGAACTGACCCTGCTGGAGCTCAGCGATTTCGTGAAGAAGTTCGAAGAGGTCTTCGAGGTCACCGCTGCGGCTCCGGTCGCCGTCGCCGCTGCCGGTGCCCCGGCTGCCGGTGGCGCCGAGGCTGCTGCCGAGCAGGACGAGTTCGACGTCATCCTCGAGGGTGCCGGCGACAAGAAGATCCAGGTCATCAAGGTCGTCCGCGAGGTCGTCTCGGGCCTGGGCCTGAAGGAAGCCAAGGACCTCGTCGAGAGCGCTCCGAAGGCTCTGCTGGAGAAGGTCGACAAGGAGGCCGCCGAGGCTGCCAAGGCCAAGCTCGAAGAGGCCGGCGCCAAGGTTTCGGTCAAGTAAGACCGACTCACGCGCAAGCGTTTCACGAGCCCGGGACAGCACCGCTGTCCCGGGCTCGTTGCTGTCTGCTGTCTGCGCCCCTCGCCCTCGGTCCGCGGCGAACTCGTCGGCCTGCTGCGGCTTCGGCCGGCGGTCTCCCCGGATTGAAGTCGCACGCGACATCGATCCGTCGGTGCGACCTCGATCGAAGTCGCGCGGACGGACTGACATCGCATGCGACTTCGATCCGGGGGCTCGGCGCACGGTGCGCAGGGGGAAATCCGGAATGGGATGCAACCGAGACGGGGTCGTGTGCGTCCAAGACGCATGGCCTGGTTCCCTGCTGACAGTTTTCCCACCGACCGGCACGGGCTGATCCGTCGAGAGGCGACACTCCGGGCGGGTATCGGCGATGGCGTGGTCACCGCTGCAGTCGCACGGGGAGCACTCGTCCGTCTCGCGCCGGGCGTGTGGATCGCCGCGTCGGCGGAGTTCGACGGCCCCGACGGCGCCGACAGGCTCTATCGGAAGCGTCGATCGCCGTCGCCACCTCCGCGCGAGACCGCGGTGTCGCGACCCTCAGCCATCAGTCCGCTGCCGCTCTTCTCGGCCTCGCGACACTGCATCCTCAGCGTGAGACGGTCCACCTCACCAAGCCGTCGAGTTCGAGCGGCGGGTTCGTCCGTGGGCACCGCCACGTCCACAACGGCCCACTGGGCAGAGATGAGACGGTGGTCGTCGAAGGTGTCCTGGTCACCCGCGCCGAACGCACCGCGGTGGACATCGCCATGTCCGGCGACTTCGCTCAAGCGCTCGTCGTCTTCGACCAGGCGCTGCGCATGGGGGCGGATCCTGGGCTGATGTCCGCGATGGTCGACAGCCGCGCAGGCTGGCGCAACGTCGGTGTCGCACGTCAGGCGCTGGATGTTGCCGACGCGCGCGCCGAGAGTGTCGGTGAGTCGTGGAGCCGAGCGCAGATGGTTCTGGCCGGACTGCCGACGCCGCGCCTGCAGCACACGTTCCAGACGCCGCACGGCGAGGCGCGGGCCGACTTCGACTGGGATGGACGAATCATCGGCGAGTTCGACGGTCTCCAGAAGTACGGACTCGTGGTTCCGGGCGAATCCCCTCGGGATGTGTTGATCCGAGAGAAGCAGCGCGAGGACGCCCTCCGCGCCCAAGGGATCGTCGTGATCCGCTGGACGTGGGCGACACTGGAATCCGGCGAGCTCGTCGGCCTCTTGCGGCCGTGGCTGGCGAAGTTCGGTCACACAGCTGCCTGAGCCGCACCTCCGCGCTAACGCCGGAGACCGAGCAACCGATATCGTTTCCGACATCATTCCGACGCCACCGCCCATCGACTTCGAGGGTGGTCATCGGCCGTCGGATCGCGTCTCGCAGGTGAAGCCCAGGTCTGCGGTGGCCGTCACATCGAGGGGCCGGCCCGACTTCCCTCACCGCGAACCATCGGATATTGTCATCGGCGCGGCGAGAGTTACCGGGCGGTAGGTTTCCCGCAGCCATCACCGAGAACCACGCGGCGGCGTTATGGGCGGGGACGGGTCGGTTAGAGTGACCCCAACCACAAATGCCGCCGGTTGGTGCGCGGTCACACCGTGGCCGCCTCGGGGGCAGCGATCGTCTGGAGGAAGTTGTGGGTGTTGAGGTCAGCGTCGAAGGACTCACCAAGTCGTTCGGTTCGCAGAACATCTGGCGTGATGTCACTCTGACCCTGCCGGAGGGGGAGGTTTCGGCGCTGCTGGGTCCGTCGGGTACCGGTAAGTCGGTGTTCCTGAAGACCCTGATCGGGCTGCTGCATCCGGAGCAGGGGTCGGTGATCATCGACGGGACCGACATCACGCAGTGTTCGGCCAAGGAGCTCTACGAGATCCGCAAGCTGTTCGGCGTGCTGTTCCAGGACGGCGCTTTGTTCGGGTCGATGAGCCTGTTCGACAACATCGCGTTCCCGCTTCGTGAGCACACGAAGAAAAAGGAGAACGAGGTCCGCGACATCGTGATGGAGAAGATCGACCTCGTCGGTCTGACCGGTGCCGAGGACAAGCTTCCCGGTGAGATCTCCGGCGGTATGCGCAAGCGCGCCGGGCTGGCGCGCGCGCTGGTCCTCGACCCGCAGATCATCCTGTGCGACGAGCCGGACTCGGGTCTGGATCCGGTGCGTACCGCCTACATCTCGCAGTTGCTGATCGACATCAACGCCCAGATCGACGCCACGATCCTGATCGTGACCCACAACATCAACATCGCGCGGACGATCCCGGACAACATCGGCATGTTGTTCCGCAAGGAACTGGTCATGTTCGGTCCGCGGGAGCAGTTGCTGACCTCGGAGCAGCCGGTGGTCAAGCAGTTCCTCTCCGGTGACCGGTTCGGTCCGATCGGTATGTCCGAGGAGAAGGACGAGGCGGTCCAGAAGCAGGAAGAGGCGATGCAGGCCGCGGGTATCTCCGGTGGTGGTACCAAGGAGGACTTCACCGAGATCATTCCGCAGGTGCAGCCCAATCCCGGTATGCCCGAACGCAAGGCGATCGCCCGGCACCGCGAGCGCGTGCACGCGATGCTGCCCGACCTGCCCCATAACGCTCAGGAGGCGATCCGCCGCAGCCAGGAGCAGGAAGACCAGATCCGCGAGGAGAGCCGCCAGCACGCCGACAACATGGCGAACGGCAACGGCCCGTCCGGCAACAACAGCTCCGGCAATGAGTGGACGACCGCGCCGAGCAACGTCGCCGTCGCGGACTCCAAGACCGACGTCATCGACTACGGCGGCAGCGATGCCCCGACCGAACAGTGGCACACACCCGGTGATGCACTGACCAAGCCCAGCCATCGTGCTGATGGGAACGAAGGGCGGACACCCTAGGGATGAGCAGTGCCACCACGCGTGGCGTCGACCGAATCGCGCAAGCCGGGACAGGTGCCCTGTCACAGACCGGCAATATCGTTCAGCTCTTCGTCGATGTTGCACGCCAGACCTTTGTGCGCCCGTTTCAGTGGCGGGAGTTCATCCAGCAGGCGTGGTTCATCGCCAGTGTGACGATCCTGCCCACCGCCCTGATCGCGATTCCGTTCGGCGCGATCGTCTCGCTGCAGACGGGTTCGCTCATCAAGCAGCTCGGCGCGGAGTCCTACACCGGCGCGGCCAGCGTGCTCGTCGTCATCCAGCAGGGTTCGCCGCTGGTGACGTCGTTGCTGATCGCGGGTGCGGCCGGGTCGGCCGTCGCCGCCGACCTCGGCTCGCGCACCATCCGCGAGGAGATCGACGCGATGGAGGTGCTCGGCATCAACCCGATCCAGCGCCTCGTCGTACCGCGTGTGCTGGCGATGGTCCTGGTGGCGATGCTGCTCAACGGTCTGGTCGCGGTCATCGGCATCGGTGGTGGTTACTTCTTCAACGTCGTCGTCCAGGGCGGTACCCCGGGTGCCTACCTCGCGTCGTTCGGTGCGCTGGCACAGCTGCCCGACCTCTGGGTCTCGACCCTGAAGGCCGCGATCTTCGGTGTGCTCGCCGGCGTCGTGGCGTCGTACAAGGGCCTCAACCCCAAGGGCGGTCCGAAGGGCGTCGGTGACGCGGTCAACCAGAGCGTCGTCATCACGTTCCTGCTGCTGTTCCTGGCGAACCTGATCATCACTGCGGTCTACCTGCAGGTCGTCCCACCGAAGGGGAGCTAGACGTGACCGAAGGTGGGGGCGGTGTGACCATCGCCAAGAGCCGGCCCGAGTACTACATGTACGAGGCCCGCAAGCAGCTGGGCAAGCCGCTGAAGGTGCTCGACGGCGCCGGCGAGCAGATGTCGTTCTACGGCCGGACGCTCGCGTGGATGCCGAAGACGATCGTGCATTACACGCGCGAGGTCCTGCGCCTGCTCGCCGAAGTCGCGTTCGGATCGGGCGGACTCGCGGTCATCGGCGGCACCATCGGCGTGATGGTGCTGATGTCGGGGTTCACCGGCGTCGTGGTCGGCCTGCAGGGGTACGCCGCGCTCGACCAGATCGGGTCGCAGGCCCTCACCGGCTTCCTCTCCGCCTACGTCAACACCCGCGAGGTGGCGCCGCTGGTGGCGGGTCTCGCGCTGTCGGCGACCGTCGGTTGCGGCTTCACCGCCCAGCTCGGCGCCATGCGGATCTCGGAGGAGATCGACGCGCTGGAGACGATGGCCGTGCCGTCGATCCCGTTCCTGGTGTCGACCCGAGTGATCGCCGGTTTCATCGCGGTCATCCCGCTGTACGTGCTCGGCCTGCTGTCGGCGTACCTCGCCTCCCGCGTGGTGACGACGGTCTTCAACGGCCAGTCCGGCGGCTCCTACGACCACTACTTCAACCTGTTCCTGCCACCGGCCGACGTCTTGTGGTCGTTCGGCAAGGTGCTGGTCTTCGCGTTCGTGATCATCCTCGTGCACTGCTACTACGGCTACTACGCTTCGGGCGGTCCCGCGGGTGTGGGCGTGGCCGTCGGGCACGCGGTTCGAGCGGCTCTGGTGCTGATCGCGGTCCTGGACTTCTTCCTCGGCCTGGCGATCTGGGGCACCACGACAACCGTGCGAGTGGGAGGTTAGCGTGACGCTGCTGCGTAAACGGTTGCTCGGACTCGTCTTCTTCCTCGTGGTCGCGTTGTTCCTCACCTTGACGATCACCAAGTTCAACAAGACGTTCACCGAGTTCACCGACGTCACGTTGCTGACCGACTCGACCGGCAACGCGCTGCCGGCGAACGCCGACGTCAAGGCCCGCGGCATGACCGTCGGCGAGGTGCGCGAGGTCAAGCCCGGACCCGACGGTTCCGTCGAAGTCGTGTTGGGACTCAACCCCGATCAGGCGTCGACGTTGTCGGCCGAGACCACCGCGCGCATCCTGCCGAAGACCCTGTTCGGCGAGCGCTACGTCGCCCTGCAGGTGCCGGAGGACAACTCCGGGCCGACGCTGAGCAACGGTGCGACGATCCAGACCGACCAGAGCGGCAACGCGCTGGAAATCCAGCAGTTGTTCGACAAGCTGCTCCCGGTCCTCGAGGCGATCCCGCCGCAGGATCTGAACGCCACGCTGACCTCGCTGTCGTCGGCACTCTCGGGCCGCGGTGAACAGCTGGGCACGACGCTGGAGGAACTCGACCAGATCTTCGGCGAGATCAACGAGAACCTCCCCGAACTCGAGGGCACCCTCGAGGGGCTGGCCAGCTTCTCGCAGACCTACTCCGAGGCGCTGCCCGACGTGGTCGACGCGCTCGACTCCCTGCGCACGACGACGAACACCATCGTCGAACGCCAGGACGACCTGCGGACCCTCATCGCCACCCTGGGTGTCGCGTCCGACGACCTGACCGGCTGGCTGCGTGCCAACCGCACCGACCTCATCGACCTGGCCGTCGACTCCGAGGAACTCCTCGTCGGACTCGCCAAGCAGTCGCCGGCGTTCGTGTGCACCTTCCGCAACTTCGCGGGTCTGATCCCGGAGTCGCGCAAGATCGTCGGCCAGGGCACCAAGAATCCGGGTGTGCGCGTGAACCTCCAGTTCGCCAATCCCCGTGGCCGTTACCTACCGAACCAGGACGAACCCCGCTTCATGGACCTCGATCCGCCGGCCGTGTGCTACGACCCCAAGATGGGTGGCAACCGCCCGTTCCCGCAGTACCCGGGTGGTTCGCTCGCCGACGGCAGCTACCAGCCCCCGTCCCGTAACCCCGGCCCGCGCACGATGCCCGAGCTGCCGCAGCCGCAATTCAGCGGCGTCCCCGCGGGGTCGGTCTCGGCGGCGCCGGGCGCGAAGCCGGTCGCAGTGGAGTCCAACCCGTTCGACGACCCGGACTACCGCAAGCAGCTGCAGGTCATCTATGGCGCCACCTCGGGCAAGGCGCCCGAAGAGGTGCCCACCTGGGTGACCATGATCGGCGGCGGTGCGCTGCAGGGTGCGAAGGTCGACATCAAATGAAGTCGATCGTCGGACCGCTGATCAAGCTGGTCATCTTCGGCGTGGTCACGGTGGTGACCACGAGTCTGCTCGCCGTCACCATCGCCAATGCGGGCGGTGACGGGGACGCGAAGTTCAACGCCGTCTTCACCGACGCCACGCTGCTCAACCCGGGCGACGACGTGCGCATCGCCGGTGTGCGTGTGGGACAGGTCGAGAGCGTCGAGGTCTACGACCGCAACAAGGCGAAGGTCGCGTTCAACGTCGACCGCGACCGGCTGCCGGACGGGACCCAGCTCTTCATCCGCTACCGCAACCTGACCGGGCTCCGGTACCTCGCGCTCGAGCGCGGGGCGGGCGATCCGTCGCAGACGGTCGCGCAGGGGCACACCTTCGGCCTGAACCCGGGCGTCAAGGACACCCACCCGCCGGTCAACCTGACCGAGCTGTTCAACGGATTCCGACCGCTGTTCCAGCAGCTCTCGGCCTCCGACGTGAACAAGCTGACCGAGCAGATCATCGCGATCTTCGACGGTCAGGGCGGTTCGATCACCCGTCTGGTCAGCGACACCGCCGATCTGACGAACGCGATCGCCGACAAGGACAAGGTCATCGGTGAGCTGATCACGAACCTCACCAAGGTCCTCGACACCGTCAACCGCAACGACGAACAGTTCACCAGCCTGCTCGACAACACCGAGAAGCTCGTGACAGGCCTTGCGGCGCAACGCGGTTCGGTGGGTTCGGCGATCACCTCGGTCTCAAACCTGACCTCGGTCACGGCGAACATCCTCGGTGCGACACGGCCGTCCATCCAGGGCGACATCGCCGGCCTGAAGTCGCTCGCCGACCAGATCAACGCGCGCGACGAGGACATCGAGGAGACGCTGACCAATCTGCCGATCAAGCTCCAGAAGATCGGCCGCGCAGCGACATTCGGTTCCTGGTTCCAGTTCTACCTGTGCGGTATCGACGTGGTGGCGGGCAACGGCAAGTCGCCGGTGCTGACGCAACCGCTGGTCCCGCTGCCCGACATCAACCATGTGCTCTACACCAGTGCGGCGACGCGCTGCTGGGCCGACGACCGGCCAGGGGGGTGACCACGATGGCAGACAACAACGATCCGAACCCGCGTGACCCGAATGTGAACGACGACGAACGCGACGCGGCTGACGCCCCGGTGCAGCATCCGCACCGGCGCTTCGGCGGCCGGCGCAGCCCGGTCAGCATCGGCGCCATCGGCATCCTCATCCTGATGATGCTCGGACTCAGCTCGTTCTATCTCGCCGAACTGCCGCTGCTCGGCGCGGGTGCGCGCTACACGGCGAAGTTCACCGAGGCCGCCGGCCTCAAGCCGGGCAACGAGGTCCGCGTCGCGGGCGTGAAGGTGGGCGAGGTCGACGACGTCACCCTGGACGGTGACCGCGTCAACGTGTCCTTCCGGGTGGAGAACACCTGGATCGGTGACCAGACCCAGGCGACGATCCAGATCAAGACGATCCTCGGTCAGAAGTTCCTGTCGCTGAATCCGCGTGGCAGCGAGCCCGCCGATCCCGACGTCCCGCTGACCGACACGGTCGCCCCGTACGACGTCATCGAGGCGTTCTCCGGTGCGGCCGAGCAGATCGGCGAACTCGACAACGACCAGCTGGCCGAGTCGATGCGCGTGCTGTCGGACACCTTCTCGGGGACCGCGGGTACCACGGGACCGGCGCTCGACGGCATCGCCCGTCTGTCGCAGACGATCTCGAGCCGCGACCAAGAGGTGCAGCGACTGCTCGCCGCGACGAAGGACACCTCGAAGATCCTCGCCGACCGCAACGAGGAGTTCGTGCGCCTCATCGGCGGCGCCGGTCAGTTGCTCGACGAGCTGAACAACCGCCAGCGCAACATCTCGGCGTTGCTGGCCAGCACCACGAGCCTTGGTGATTCGCTCACCGGCATCGTGCGCGACAACGAGGAACAGATCGGACCGGCACTCGACGCGCTGAAGGGCGTGAACGAGCTGCTGCAGCGGCAGAACCAGAACATCCGCGACTCGATCAAGTACATGGCGCCCTTCTACCGCCTGTACGCGAACGTGCTCGGCAACGGTCGATGGTTCGAGTCGTCGGTCGTGAACCTCCTGCCGCCGGCGCTGCCGCAGCAGAACACGACGCGGCCGCCGAACAAGCAGGCCATGGAGAACCAGGCCGGAACGGGGGTCGGCTGATGACCGCACCAGACCTGACCCAGAACTCGGGTCCCGGTCGATGGTTCACGCCGCGGCACATCGTGGTGCTCGTGATCGGGCTGATCCTCGCTCTCATCGTCGCGGGTGCGCTGTGGTGGGTGTTCACCTCGGTCGGCACCACCAAGATCACCGCGACCTTCAAGCGGTCGGTCGGCATCTACGAGGGCTCCGATGTCCGGGTGCTCGGGGTGGCGGTCGGCAAGGTCGACTCGGTCACGCCGGAGGGCGACACCGTCAAGGTGACGATGACCGTCGACCGCGGTGTCGAGCTGCCCGCGGATGTCCGTGCGGTGCAGATCATCCCGTCGGTCGTCGCGGATCGTTACGTGCAGCTGACCCCGGCCTACACGGGCGGGGAGAAGGCGCCGCGCGACCTCACCCTCTCCGTCGACCAGACAATGGTCCCGGTGGAGGTCGACCAGATCTACGCGAGTGTCAAGGAGCTGTCCGACGCACTCGGCCCCGACGGCGCCAACAAGACCGACGGCACCGGTCGGCAGGGTGCGGTGAGTGAACTCGTCACCACCGGCGCGGAGAACCTCGAGGGCAACGGCGAGAAGCTCGGCGCGGCCATCGAGGGATTGTCGAAAGCGTCGACGACGCTCAGCGACTCGCGCGGCAACCTCTTCGACACCGTCAAGAACCTGAACGTCTTCGTCGGCGCGCTGCGCGAGAACGACGCCCAGGTGCGGCAGTTCAACACGCAGATGGCCTCGTTCAACCAGTTCCTCGCCGGTGAGCGCGAGCAGCTCGCCGCCGCGCTGAACAAGCTGTCGATCGCTCTCGGCGACGTGGCGACGTTCCTCGCCGACAACCGTGAGCAGATCGGGGAGACGGTGAAGGACCTGCAGCCGACGACCCAGGCCCTGCTCGATCAGAAGAACAACCTCAAAGAGGTCCTGACCGTGCTGCCGATCACGGTGAACAACCTGATCAACGCCTACGACGCCGAGTCGGGCACGCTGTCGATGCGCCTGACGATCCCGGACCTGCAGGATCTGATCGGTGCCCAGTGTCGCCTGCTCGACCTCGGCAAGCTGCTGCCGGGCAACCCGGCCGCCGATCAGTTCAGCGACACCCTGCGGCCGCTGATCAGCCAGTGCGAGGAGATCGGTGAGCAGATCCAGGAAGGCGTCCTCGAGCCGCTGCTGCCCGTGCTGCCCTTCGGCATCATGAGCAACAACAAACTGCAGCGTGCGCCGGTGCCGGGCACCGTCCCGGGCAACCCCGATCCGGAGATCGGCAACCCGCCGTCGGAGCGGGCCCCGGCCTCCTCGTCGACCACCCCGCGACCCCGGGGAGGCAACTGATGAACCGCACGTCGATGCGTACGGCGATGGCCGGCGCGGCGCTGTCGCTGACCCTGCTGGTGACCGGCTGTATGTCCAACGGCATCCAGTCGATCCCGCTGCCCGGCGGCGTGAACACAGGCGACAACGCGCGCACGTACAAGATCCAGTTCGACGACGTGCTCGACCTCGTGCCGCAGTCGATGGTCAAGCGCGACGGGATCCCGGTCGGGCGCGTGACCAAGGTCGAGGTGCCCAACGATCAGTGGTTCGCCCAGGTCACCGTCGAGGTGCAGAACAACGTCGACCTGTCCGATGAGGCCGAGGCGAGCGTGCAGCAGACCTCGCTGCTCGGTGAGAAGTTCGTGTCGCTCACCGAGCCCGACGGCAGTGCCGACGCGCCGCGCCAGAACCCGGACCAGCCGATCCCGGTGTCGCGGACACGGACCGCCACCGACATCGAACAGGTCCTCGGGGCGCTCGCGCTGCTGCTCAACGGCGGTGGCCTCAACCAGCTGCAGCCGATCGTCACCGAGCTCAACAAGGCACTCGACGGCCGGACAGACAAGGTGCGCGACCTGATCGGCGAGACCGAGGACCTGATCGCCGGCCTCAACCGTCAGCGCGACGACATCATCACCGCGATCGACGGCCTGGCCGAGCTGTCCACCCGGACCGCCGCGCAGACCGCGCAGATCGACCGCATCCTCAAGCAGCTGCCCGCGGGCGTCGAGGTGCTCGAGGAGCAGCGTCCGCAGTTCGTCGAACTGCTGACCAAGCTCGACGAGCTCGGCCAGGTCGGTACCGACGTGCTGGGCAAGTCGCGCAAGGCGCTGATCAACGACCTGAAGGCGTTGCGGCCGGTGCTGACGCAGCTCGCCGCGGCGGCTCCGGATCTGATCACCGCCGCGCCGCTGATGCTCACGCATCCGTTCCCGGACTGGTTGCTTCCGGGTGTGCGCGGTGACTCGACCAACCTGTTCATGACGCTGGACCTCCGCGTGCTCAATCAGCTCGAGGCGCTCGGTGTCGGCCAGGGGACCCCGAGGTACGTCCCGCCCGCTCGGGTGAACGTTCCGGTCGACCGGCGCAACCCGTACTACCGCGGCAACGGCCCGCGCTACGGCTGGCCGACGATCACGCTGCTCCCGCCGGCCCCGAACTCACGTCCGGGACCGAACACCCCGCCGTCGGGTGGCACCTACCCCGCCTCGTTCTCGCGCCCGGCCGACGCGGCCGGTCAGATGCCGACCCCGGCGGTGCCCGGTCAGGGCATCCTCGACGGTCCGCTGGCCGCCATGGGGCTCGCTCCGGCGGCGTCCGCCGGGAACCCGGCATCCGACCCGTCAGGAGGTGGACGATGATCGGCAAGCTCGTCAAGATCCAGCTGATCGTGTTCGTCGTCGTCGGCCTGGTGGCGCTGGTCTACGTGGGCGCGAAGTACGCCCGTCTGGACAAACTGGCCGGTGTCGGCATGTACACCGTCACCGCCAAGCTGCCCGACTCCGGCGGCATCTTCACCAACGCCGAGGTCACCTATCAGGGTGTGCCCGTGGGTCGCGTCGGCAAGCTGACGCTGACGCCCGACGGTGTGGACGTCGCTCTCGACATCGACTCGGGCGGGCCGGAGATCCCGGCGTCGGCGACCGCGGTCGTCGCGAACCGGTCGGCGATCGGTGAGCAGTTCGTCGATCTGCAGCCGACGTCGTCGGAGGGGCCGTACCTGAAGGGCGGCGACACGATCACCAAGTACGTGCTGCCCGAGCCGCTCGAGGACGTGGTGGCCTCGGCGATCGACTTCACCGATTCGATCCCGGTCGACGACCTGAACACGGTCATCACCGAACTCGGCAACGCGTTCAACGGCCAGGGCGAGAACCTGACCCGCCTCGTCGACTCACTCGGCAAGCTCTCGCGGGCCGGCGTCGACAACCTGAGCGAGACGGTCGCGCTCATTCAGAACTCGAACGTCGTGCTCGACACGCAGGCCGACCAGTCCGACGCGATCCTGACCTGGTCGCGCAACCTGAACCTGGTGACCGCGACCCTCGCCTCGGCCGATCCCGACCTGCGGCGACTGCTCACCACGGGCACGTTGTCGGCGACGCAGATCTCGGAGCTGATCCAGAAGAACGGCAACGACCTGTCGAAGGTCGTGAAGGATCTCGCCGAGGTGGCCCGCACGATCGAGCCGGCGACCTACACGACGTCGACGACGTTCGCGATGCTCTCCGCGCTGTCGGCGGGCAGCCACGCACCCGCGCCGGGCGACGGCCAGATCCACTTCGGTGTCGTCCTGGAGACCAACAACCCCGCGGCCTGTACCCGTGGCTACGAGGGCACCGACGCGGTCCTCGCCGAGGCTCGGCGCAACAACCCGGACTTCGATCCCCGCTACGACGACTTCGCCTTCAACACCGAAGCGAAGTGCACTGTGCCGCTGGGTAATCCGACCGGCGTCCGAAGTGCTGAGCGGGCCCAGTACGCCAATCCGGCGTACCCGCAGCCGTGGGACAACACCCCCAAGAAGGATCCCGACAAGCTCAACCTCAACCCGCTCGCCCAGCAGCTCGCAGCGCTGCTCGGCGTCCGGCCGCGCTAGACCCGACCACCCGACGAGCGTCGCCGCCCCTGATCGGACCTCCCACGGTCCGAACCTCGGCCTTGGCTTGCGCTCAGGAGCGATATATACAGTGTGTTCCCGATGACTGTCACCGCAGAACCGACAGAGAACAAGCCCGGCGGCCCCCGTCCCGCCCTGCGGCGGGCGGCGAAGTCCGCACCGTTCGTCCTGGCTGCCGTGGCGGTCGTGGTCGGCGTGGTGCTCGTCGCCGTGTTCGGTGTGCGGGCCTACAACGTCTACTTCGACGAGTACCCGGCGCAGGAGACGCGCGACGCCGCCACCCAGGCCGCCGAGCAGGCCGTCCTCAACATCACGACGATCGACCCGGCCGACATCGACGGCTTCCGCAAGCGTGCGGAGGCGTCCCTGACCGGGAAGGCCAAGGACGAGGTGCTCGGCAGTGAGAAAGACGGTGAGGGCGGCAACGTGCTCGACATGCTCGGGACCGCCGGACCGAACACCGCCAAGCTGAACGCGCGGCTCTTGCGCAGCGCACCGAGCGAGGTCGACGCCGACGAGCAGAAGGCCAAGGTGCTCGTCTACGTCGTGACGACGCTCGAACGCCCCGGCCAGCCCGGGATCGACGAGACACGCGGCTTCGACGTCAGCATGACCAAGGACGGCGACGCCTGGAAGGCCGAGAACATCCTCGGTCTGGAGGGCATCGCCTACGCCGACGGCGGCGGTGCGCCCGCCCCCGCGGCCCCGGCCCCGGCTCCGGAAGGGGGCAACTGATGGCACCGGACCGCGGTAAGAAGAAGCCCACCCCGAAGCGCCGCCCGACCCCGAAGGTCGCCGGCCGGACCTCCCCGCCCTCTGAGGTGCGAGAAGCGAAGGCGACGAGCCTCGAAGGGCCTGGTGACGACACCACGAGGGCTGACACCCCACTGCCCCCTGAGTTGCGAGGAGCGAAAGCGGAAGCCCCACTGCTCCCTGAGGTGCGAGGAGCGAGAGCGACGAGCCACGAAGGGCCTGGTGACGCCACCGCGGAAACCGACACCGCAGAAACCGACGCCGTCAGCCTCGAGAAGTCGGCGACGGCGGAGTCGACCACAGCCGAGTCGCCCAAACCCAAGCCCAAACCGGTCGCGCGGGTCTCGACCCTGCGCCGCGGAGACACCCCGGCGCCGGCCGGATCGCCCGACAAGCCGAACCGGCCGATGGGCCGGCGTCCCGGCAAGCGGGACCGGCGGGGGAGGGGTGCCTCCCGCAATCCCCTCGGCATCCGTACCGGAGTGCTGGCGGGCATCGCGGCCGTGTTGTTCGTCATCGCTGCCATCCTCGCGTTCCATCCGGGCGCCGAGATCGGACCGAACAAGGCGTTCGTGGACCAGGAGTCGACATCGCAGCTCACCTCGCAGGCCCAGGAGCGGATCTGCGCGGTGTTCGGGTACGACCACACCGAACTCGACGAGTGGCAGCGGCGGGCGCAGGACGCGCTGACCGGGCAGGCCCGCACGGAGTTCGACGAGACGCTGAAGGCGCAGCGCGAGCTGATCACGCAGACCAAGACGGGTGCGGAGTGCCGGGTCGACGCGATCGGCGTCCGGGACCTCTCCGGCGCCGACGACGGCGCGACCGCGACCGTCATCGCGAACCTGGTGGTGAGCGAGACGCAGAACAGCATGGCCACCAACAGCGGTGCACCGCGCGCCCAGTTCGCGATGGTGCGTGAGGGCGACCAGTGGCGGATCCGGGCGGTCGAGCCCTTCTGATCGAGGTGCGTCGCCCCCTCATCACCAGGTCGGACGCCGAGTTCGACACCGACTTCGCGAAATTCGCGCGTAGCGCTTGACGTGGCGGCGATGTCGGGCCAGGCTGTGACCAGCGATCGACGTGCAGGCAGCCACCCGCGCGAAATCGCTTTCCAGACGGCTTGACAAAGTGCGTCTATTTTCTGCTACAGTTGGACGTTGCGCTGGCTGCCTCCTGTCCATCTATCGATCCTTCTTCGGCCACTCTCTAGACGTGTGTGCTGCGGTGATCGCCGATTCCAGGGTGTCACCAGCGAACGGCCCATCAAGCCACGTACTGCACATCTAGGTTGTGAATAACGTCGTGTTGGAAGGACGCATCTTGGCAGTCAACCGCCAGTCCACCTCAACAATCCCCGGCGCGCCGCATCGCGCGTCGTTTGCAAAGATCAGCGAGCCGCTGGAGGTCCCGGGCCTCCTCGACCTCCAACTCGATTCGTTCGAATGGCTCGTCGGTTCGCCGGAGTGGCGCGCGAAGGCGATCGCCCGCGGCGACGAGAACCCGACCGGTGGCCTCGAGGACATCCTCCACGAGCTGTCCCCGATCGAGGACTTCTCCGGTTCGATGTCCCTGTCGTTCTCCGAGCCGCACTTCGACGAGGTCAAGGCCTCCGTCGAGGAGTGCAAGGACAAGGACATGACCTACGCGGCGCCGCTGTTCGTCACCGCGGAGTTCATCAACAACAACACCGGCGAGATCAAGTCGCAGACCGTCTTCATGGGCGACTTCCCGATCATGACCGAAAAGGGCAGCTTCATCATCAACGGCACCGAGCGTGTCGTGGTGAGCCAGCTGGTCCGCAGCCCCGGCGTGTACTTCGACGCCTCGATCGACAAGACCACCGAGAAGACCCTGCACACCGTCAAGGTGATCCCGGGTCGCGGTGCGTGGCTCGAGTTCGACGTCGACAAGCGCGACACCGTGGGTGTGCGTATCGACCGCAAGCGCCGTCAGCCGGTCACCGTGCTGCTCAAGGCGCTGGGCTTCACCGCCGAGGAGATCACCGAGCGGTTCGGGTTCTCCGAGATCATGATGTCGACGCTGGAGAAGGACAACACCGGCAGCCAGGACGAGGCGCTGCTGGAGGTCTACCGCAAGCTGCGCCCGGGTGAGCCGCCGACCAAGGAGTCCGCGGAGAACCTCCTGGAGAACCTGTTCTTCAAGGACAAGCGTTACGACCTCGCCCGCGTGGGCCGCTACAAGGTCAACAAGAAGCTGGGCCTGACGGGCAACCCGATGGTGGGCGAGTCCACGCTGACCCGCGAGGACATCATCGCGACCGTCGAGTACCTGGTGCGTCTGCACGAGGCCGACCCGCACACCACCACCTACATGACCGTCCCCGGTGGCGTCGAGGTGCCCGTCGAGGTCGACGACATCGACCACTTCGGCAACCGTCGCCTGCGTACCGTCGGCGAGCTGATCCAGAACCAGATCCGCGTGGGCCTCTCGCGTATGGAGCGTGTTGTGCGTGAGCGCATGACCACTCAGGACGTCGAGGCGATCACCCCGCAGACCCTGATCAACATCCGTCCCGTCGTGGCGGCGATCAAGGAGTTCTTCGGAACCAGCCAGCTGTCGCAGTTCATGGACCAGAACAACCCGCTGTCGGGTCTGACCCACAAGCGTCGTCTGTCGGCGCTGGGCCCGGGTGGTCTGAGCCGTGAGCGTGCCGGCCTCGAGGTGCGCGACGTGCACCCGTCGCACTACGGCCGCATGTGCCCGATCGAGACCCCTGAGGGTCCGAACATCGGTCTGATCGGTTCGCTCTCGGTGTACGCGCGGGTCAACCCGTTCGGATTCATCGAGACCCCGTACCGCAAGGTCGTCGACGGCGTCGTCTCCGATGACATCGAGTACATGACCGCCGACGAGGAGGACCGCTTCCTCATCGGTCAGGCGAACACCAACTTCGACGCCAGCGGCCGCATCACCGACGAGCGTGTCCTGGTGCGCAAGAAGGGCTCCGAGGTGGAGTTCGTCGGCGCGACCGATGTCGAATACCTCGACGTCTCGCCGCGTCAGATGGTGTCCGTCGCGACCGCGATGATCCCGTTCCTCGAGCACGACGACGCCAACCGCGCCCTGATGGGTGCGAACATGCAGCGTCAGGCCGTGCCGCTGGTGCGCAACGAGTCGCCGCTGGTCGGTACCGGCATGGAGCTGCGTGCCGCCGTCGACGCCGGTGACGTCATCGTGTCGTCGAAGACCGGTGTGGTGGAAGAGGTCTCGGCCGACTACATCACCGTCATGTCCGACGACGGCACCCGCGACACGTACCGGATGCGCAAGTTCGCGCGCTCCAACCACGGCACCTGCGCCAACCAGCGTCCGATCGTGGACGAGGGTCAGCGCGTGGAGTCCGGCCAGGTCCTCGCCGACGGCCCCTGCACCGAGAACGGTGAGATGGCGCTCGGCAAGAACCTGCTCGTGGCGATCATGCCGTGGGAGGGCCACAACTACGAGGACGCGATCATCCTGAGCCAGCGGCTCGTGGAGGAGGACGTGCTCACCTCGATCCACATCGAGGAGCACGAGATCGACGCCCGCGACACCAAGCTCGGTGCCGAGGAGATCACCCGGGACATCCCGAACGTCTCCGACGAGGTCCTCGCCGATCTCGACGAGCGCGGCATCGTGCGCATCGGTGCCGAGGTCCGCGACGGCGACATCCTGGTCGGCAAGGTCACCCCGAAGGGCGAGACCGAGCTGACCCCGGAAGAGCGTCTGCTGCGTGCCATCTTCGGTGAGAAGGCCCGTGAGGTCCGCGACACGTCGCTGAAGGTGCCGCACGGCGAGACCGGCAAGGTCATCGGCGTGCGCGTGTTCAGCCGCGAGGACGACGACGACCTGGCTCCCGGCGTCAACGAGCTGGTCCGCGTGTACGTGGCCCAGAAGCGCAAGATCCAGGACGGCGACAAGCTCGCCGGTCGTCACGGCAACAAGGGCGTCATCGGCAAGATCCTCCCGCAGGAGGACATGCCGTTCCTGCCCGATGGCACCCCCGTCGACATCATCCTCAACACCCACGGTGTGCCGCGGCGTATGAACATCGGCCAGATCCTGGAGACCCACCTCGGGTGGGTGGCCAAGGCCGGCTGGAACATCAACGTCGCCGAGGGTGTGCCGGAGTGGGCGTCGCGTCTGCCCGAGGACATGTACTCGGCCGAGCCCGACACCAACACCGCCACCCCGGTGTTCGACGGCGCCCGCGAGGAGGAGCTGACCGGACTGCTGTCCTCGACGCTGCCGAACCGCGACGGTGAGGTCATGGTCAACGGCGACGGCAAGGCGACGCTGTTCGACGGTCGTTCCGGCGAGCCGTTCCCGTACCCGGTGTCGGTCGGCTACATGTACATCATCAAGCTGCACCACCTGGTCGACGACAAGATCCACGCTCGTTCGACCGGCCCGTACTCGATGATCACCCAGCAGCCGCTGGGTGGTAAGGCGCAGTTCGGTGGTCAGCGCTTCGGTGAGATGGAGTGCTGGGCCATGCAGGCCTACGGTGCGGCGTACACGCTGCAGGAACTGCTGACCATCAAGTCGGACGACGTGGTGGGCCGCGTCAAGGTCTACGAGGCGATCGTCAAGGGCGAGAACATCCCGGAGCCGGGTATCCCCGAGTCGTTCAAGGTGCTGCTGAAGGAGCTTCAGTCGCTGTGCCTGAACGTCGAGGTGCTCAGCTCCGACGGTGCCGCCATCGAGATGCACGACACCGACGACGAGGACCTGGAGCGCGCCGCTGCCAACCTCGGCATCAACCTGTCGCGCAACGAGTCGGCCACCGTCGACGATCTCGCCAACTGATCTGACCCTCACCCGGCCGGGTTTCGCCCCGGCTACTGACAACAGAGCTCTGGAAAGGTAACAAGTGCTCGACGTCAACTTTTTCGACGAACTGAAGATCGGCCTGGCCACGGCCGACGACATCCACAACTGGTCATACGGTGAGGTCAAGAAGCCGGAGACGATCAACTACCGCACGCTCAAGCCGGAGAAGGACGGCCTGTTCTGCGAGAAGATCTTCGGCCCGACCCGCGACTGGGAGTGCTACTGCGGCAAGTACAAGCGCGTCCGCTTCAAGGGCATCATCTGTGAGCGCTGCGGCGTCGAGGTGACCAAGGCCAAGGTGCGCCGTGAGCGCATGGGCCACATCGAGCTGGCCGCCCCGGTCACGCACATCTGGTACTTCAAGGGTGTGCCGAGCCGGCTGGGCTACCTGCTCGACCTGGCGCCGAAGGATCTCGAGAAGATCATCTACTTCGCCGCCTACGTGATCACCGCGGTCGACGACGAGCTCCGGCACAACGAGCTCTCGACGCTCGAGGCCGAGATGGAGGTCGAGAAGAAGGCCGTCGCCGATCAGCGCGACGTCGACCTCAACGAGCGTCAGCAGAAGCTCGAGCAGGATCTCGCCGAGCTGGAGGCCGAGGGCGCCAAGGCCGACGTGCGCCGCAAGGTGCGCGACGGTGCCGACCGCGAGATGCGTCGTATGCGCGACGCCGCCCAGCGTGAGCTCGACGGTCTCGAGGAGATCTGGGACAAGTTCGTCAAGCTCGCCCCGGGCGACCTCATCATCGACGAGAAGCTCTACCGTCAGCTCGAAGAGCGCTACGGCGAGTACTTCCAGGGTTCGATGGGTGCCGAGGCGATCAAGAAGCTCCTGGAGACCTTCGACATCGACGCCGAGGCCGAGTCGCTGCGCGAGACCATCCGCAGCGGCAAGGGCCAGAAGAAGCTGCGCGCGCTCAAGCGACTCAAGGTCGTCGCGGCGTTCCAGCAGTCGGGCAACTCGCCGCTGGGCATGGTTCTCGACGCCGTTCCGGTGATCCCGCCGGAGCTGCGTCCGATGGTGCAGCTCGACGGTGGCCGCTTCGCGACCTCCGACCTCAACGATCTGTACCGCCGCGTCATCAACCGCAACAACCGCCTCAAGCGACTGATCGATCTGGGTGCTCCCGAGATCATCGTCAACAACGAGAAGCGGATGCTGCAGGAGTCGGTCGACGCCCTGTTCGACAACGGTCGTCGTGGCCGTCCGGTCACCGGGCCGGGCAACCGCCCGCTGAAGTCGTTGAGCGATCTGCTCAAGGGCAAGCAGGGTCGTTTCCGTCAGAACCTGCTCGGCAAGCGCGTCGACTACTCGGGCCGTTCGGTCATCGTGGTCGGTCCGCAGCTGAAGCTGCACCAGTGCGGTCTGCCGAAGCTGATGGCTCTCGAGCTGTTCAAGCCGTTCGTGATGAAGCGTCTGGTCGACCTGAACCAGGCGCAGAACATCAAGTCGGCCAAGCGCATGGTCGAGCGTCAGCGCCCCGCGGTGTGGGACGTCCTCGAAGAGGTCATCGCCGAGCACCCGGTTCTGCTGAACCGTGCACCGACGCTGCACCGCCTCGGCATCCAGGCCTTCGAGCCGCAGCTGGTGGAGGGCAAGGCCATTCAGCTCCACCCGCTGGTGTGTGAGGCCTTCAACGCCGACTTCGACGGTGACCAGATGGCCGTGCACCTCCCGCTGTCGGCGGAGGCGCAGGCCGAGGCGCGCATCCTGATGCTGTCGTCGAACAACATCCTGTCGCCGGCGTCGGGCCGTCCGCTCGCCATGCCGCGTCTGGACATGGTGACCGGTCTGTACTACCTGACCACCCTCAAGGAGGGTGCGGCGGGCGAGTACACCCCGGCGAACGGCGACGACGTCGAGCGTGGTGTCTACTCGACCCCGGCCGAGGCCATCATGGCCGTCGACCGCGGTGTGCTGACCGTGCAGTCGCGCATCAAGGTGCGTCTGACCGACCAGCGTCCGCCGGCCGACATCGAGGCCGAGCAGTTCCCCGACGGCTGGAAGTACGGCTCGCCGTGGGACATCGAGACCACGCTGGGCCGGGTGCTGTTCAACGAGCTGCTGCCGATCGAGTACCCGTTCGTCAACGAGCAGATGCCGAAGAAGCGTCAGGCCGTGATCATCAACGATCTCGCCGAGCGCTACCCGATGATCGTGGTCGCCCAGACCGTCGACAAGCTGAAGGACGTCGGCTTCTACTGGGCCACCCGTTCGGGCGTCACCGTCTCGATGGCCGACGTGCTGGTGCCGCCGCAGAAGGCGGAGATCCTCGACAAGTACGAGGAGCGGGCCGACGGTCTGGAGCGCAAGTTCCAGCGCGGTGCCCTCACCCCGGACGAGCGTCGTGACTCCCTCGTCGAGATCTGGAAGCAGGCGACCGAAGAGGTCGGCGCGGCCATGGAGGCGCACTACCCGGACGACAACCCGATCCCGATGATCGTGAAGTCGGGTGCGGCGGGCAACATGACCCAGATCCGCTCGCTGGCGGGCATGAAGGGTCTGGTGACCAACCCGAAGGGTGAGTTCATCCCGCGTCCGATCAAGTCCTCGTTCCGCGAGGGCCTGACCGTGGCCGAGTACTTCATCAACACGCACGGTGCCCGAAAGGGTCTGGCCGACACCGCGCTTCGTACCGCCGACTCGGGTTACCTGACCCGTCGTCTGGTGGACGTGTCGCAGGACGTCATCGTGCGCGAGACCGACTGTGGCACCGAGCGTGGCATCACCACGACCATCGCCGAGAAGCAGGCCGACGGCACGCTCATCCGTGACGCGCACGTCGAGACCTCGACCTACGCCCGCACGCTGGCGCAGGACGCGGTCGACGCCGACGGCAACGTCATCGTCGAGCGCGGTCACGACCTGGGCGACCCGGCCATCGAGGCCCTGCTCGCCGCCGGCATCACGCAGGTGAAGGTCCGCTCGGTCCTGACCTGTGGGACCGGCACCGGTGTGTGTGCGATGTGCTACGGCCGTTCGATGGCCACCGGCAAGCTCGTCGACATCGGCGAGGCCGTCGGTATCATCGCGGCCCAGTCGATCGGTGAGCCCGGTACCCAGCTGACGATGCGTACGTTCCACCAGGGTGGCGTCGGTGACGACATCACCGGTGGTCTGCCGCGTGTCCAGGAGCTCTTCGAGGCCCGCGTGCCCAAGGGCGTGGCGCCGATCGCGGAGGTCTCCGGCCGGGTGCGCCTCGAGGACGACGACCGCTTCTACAAGATCACCCTCATCCCGGACGATGGTTCGGAAGAGGTTGTCATCGACAAGATCTCGAAGCGCCAGCGTCTGCGCGTGTTCAAGCACGACGACGGTTCCGAGCGGCTCCTCGCCGACGGTGACCACGTCGAGGTCGGCCAGCAGCTCATGGAGGGCTCGGCCAACCCGCACGAGGTGCTCCGTGTCATGGGTCCCCGTCAGGTGCAGATCCACCTGGTCAACGAGGTCCAGGAGGTCTACCGCAGCCAGGGTGTGTCGATCCACGACAAGCACATCGAGACCATCGTGCGTCAGATGCTGCGTCGCGTGACGATCATCGATCACGGTTCGACCGAGTTCCTGCCCGGTTCGCTCGTCGAGCGCGCCGAGTTCGAGGCGGCCAACCGTCAGGTCGTGACCGAGGGTGGCGAGCCCGCTGCCGGACGTCCGGTGCTGATGGGTATCACCAAGGCCTCGCTGGCGACCGAGTCGTGGCTGTCGGCGGCGTCGTTCCAGGAGACCACGCGTGTCCTGACCGACGCGGCGATCAACAGCCGCAGCGACAAGCTGATCGGTCTGAAGGAGAACGTGATCATCGGTAAGTTGATCCCGGCCGGTACCGGTATCAACCGCTACCGCAACATCCAGGTTCAGCCGACCGAGGAAGCTCGTGCCGCGGCGTACGCGGTGCCGTCCTACGACGACACCTACTACAGCCCGGACGGCACCTTCGGTGCTCCGGCCGGCGCTGCGGTGCCGCTGGACGACTACGGGTTCTCCAACGACTACCGGTAGGCGCTAGGACAAGACGACGCGGCCCCCGCACTCATCGCGAGTGCGGGGGCCGCGTCGTTTCTAGGGAACGGGCAGTGTTGTGACGGTGCGGGTTTCGAGCAGCAGGTCGTAGTAACGGCCGCCGGGGTAGTAGGTCGGGGTCGCGGTGTCGGCCACCATGTCCGACGACCAGCCGGTGGCCAGCGTGCGGATGACCCGCCCGTTGCGGGGACGCGGCACGGCGAGCTCGGACAGTTCGCCGATCAGGTCGGTCGACTCGCCTTCGGCGTCGATGTGGATTCCGGTCACCAGGCGCGAGCCGACAAACTCCTGCCGCGTTGTCTCCTGGAGGACGGACACGCCTTGCCCGAAGTTGTTGGATACCGACGGTTGCGACGCGATGACCCGGATCGGTAGCTCGGCGGCGGCGAGAGATGCTGCGGCGGTGGCGAAGTTGACGCCGAAGAACGAGTTGACGGGGTCGAACAGCATGAGGCCGGCCAGGCGTCGGTAGGCGACGGGGTCGGCGCGGCGGAGTGCGTCGGCCGCCACGACGACGAACTCGCCGCCGGCCGAGTGTCCGGAGAAGATCATCCGATACGGCATCGTCACGTCGGGGCGGTGGGCGGAATCGCGTGCTTTGCGAAGGCTTGTCGCGAGCGGACTGCCGGTGTCCCGGCCGGAACCGAAGACCCCGCCGATGGTCCGCGCGAACGCGGCGTTGTCGGCGATGTTGTACGCGACGGCGCACCCGCCGAGGTTGACCGAGTCCAGCGTCGGACTCACGACGAGGAACCCGGCTTGCGCATATGCGCGGGCCACGGAGTCGAGATTGGCCGCCGTGCGGGAGAAACCGTGCTGCAACCACACGATCGCCGAGGGTTCACCGGGCGGGAAGTACCAGCGGGCTGCGACCCGGACGGGCTTGCCCGCACATTCGGTGGCGATGTCGGACGACGACACGGCCGCCGGCGCTGCTGTCACTGCCGACGGTGTCACACCGACGAACACCACGATCGCGGCAACAACCGCGATGCACCAGCGCAACAATCTTCCCGACATCCGGCCAGTCTAGGACCGGCCGGATGCCACGGTGCGCAGTTTTCGGGAGGTGTCACACCCTGCTCCTTGAGCCCTTCCAGCTATCACTAGGTGTGAGGAGCGCCCGGTGCTTGCGGACGGTGCGTCTCGAAGGGTCACAGCTTGCGCTTGACCAACTTCCCGGTCGGCGTGCGCGGCAACGTGTCCCGGAAGATGACCTCGCGCGGCAGCTTGAACTTCGCGATCCGCGGTCGGAGGTGATCCAACAATGCATCGGCGAGCTCGTCGCCCCCGTCCTGTCCCTCGACCGGTTGCACGACCGCCGTCACCCGCTCGCCGAGATCGGGGTCGGGTACGCCGATGACCGCGGCGTCGAGCACCGACGGGTGGGCGAGGAGCGCGTCCTCGATCTCCCGCGGGTAGATGTTGACCCCGCCGGAGATGATCAGGAACGAGTCGCGGTCGGTGAGGAACAGGTGACCCTCGTCGTCGACGTAACCGACATCGCCGGTGGTCGTCCATGTCGGATGCTCGGGATGCTGTGCGCCACGGGTTTTCTCGGGATCGTTGTGGTACTCGAACGGTAGCCGGTCGCGCTCGAAGTAGATCGTGCCGATCGTTCCCGGCGGCACCTCGGTGCCGTCGGGATCGCAGACCCGGATGGTGCCGAGGACGGCGCGCCCCACCGTGCCCGGGTACTCCAGCCACTCCGGGGTGTCGACGATGGTGAGACCGTTGAGCTCGGTGGACGAGTAGTACTCGGACAGGATCGGACCCCACCAGTCGATCATGGCCCGTTTGACGTCGACGGGACACGGCGCCGCGGCGTGCACCGCGACCTTCAGGCTCGACGTGTCGTACCGGGCCCGCACCTCCTCGGGAAGTCGGAGCATGCGCACGAACATCGTCGGCACCCACTGGCTGTAGGTGACGCGGTGTTCCTCGATGAGGGCCAGCGCCCGTTCCGCGTCGAACCGCTCCATCACCACCACTGTGCCGCCCGGGGCCTGTACCGAGGCGCAGGTGCGAAGCGGCGCAGCGTGATACAGCGGTGCCGGTGACAGGTACACCGTGTCGGGACCGACGCCCCACACGGACTGGTTCATCGCGATCATGGTGTCGCCGGGCTCGTCGACCTGCCGGTTCGGCAGTTCGGGCTTGATGCCCTTCGGTCGTCCGGTGGTGCCGGACGAGTACAGCATGTCCGCGCCTCGCGGCTGGTCGGCGAGCGGTTCGGTCGACTGCGTCGCCGCGGCGGCGTCGAGATCGTTGTGGCCCTCGATCCGGCCGGAGTAGGCGAAACGTGTCTCGACGCCGGGGGTGAGCGGGATCAGCTCGGCGCCGAGGTCGGCGAGAGCGGCGTCGACGATGAGGGCCTTCGCGCCGCAGTCGGTCACGATGTAGGCGCTCTCGGCGGCGGTGAGGTGCCAGTTCACCATGCTCAGGTAGAGGCCCGACCGCATTGCCGCCCAATAGATGTCGAAGATCCGCGCGGTGTTGGTGGCGAGCACCGCGAGGTGGTCGCCGGGACGCAGGCCGCGGTCGGCCAGGGCCCGGGCGACCTGGATCGACCGGGTCTCCAACTGGGTGAAGGTGACCGTTTCACCAGAGTCGGCCATGATGACCGCGGGATCGTTGGGTCGGGTGGAGAGGTGGGCTCCGGGGTACATCAGAAAGCTCCTAGCGGGTCGAACCGGTCGATCAGTACAGGTAGTCCTCGCCGCTGGCGCGCACGGTGACATCGGAAAGGCTGATGCCCCAGGGCTGGTCGATGACGTGGACGACGGCGTCGGCGAGATCCTCGGGCTTGATCAGCCAGTACTTGATGGAGTCGACGTCGGTGAGTTCGGCGGGCAGGTCGTCGTTCATGAGGGCCGTGACGTGCTCGCCGTAAGAGGCGGCGCGCTGGCCGACGAGGCCCATGATCGCGGTGTCGTTGACGATCCAGCTGGCGAGGTTGGTGCCGGTGATGCCGGTCGGCTTGACGGTGGTGACCTTGATCTTGCCCTTGGCCTCGATGCGCAATGAGTCCGAGATGGTGGTGACCGCGGCCTTGGTCGCGCTGTACACGCCCGAACCCTCGATGCCGGCATTGCCGTAGATCGACGAGATGTTGACGACCTGGCCGCGACCCTGCGCGATCATCTGGTCGTAGACCGCGGAGATGCCGTTGACGACGCCCTTGATGTTGATGTCGATGGCGGCGTGCCACTTCTGCCAGGCGCGGGCGTGGTCGGCGAAGTAGGCGAGCGGCATGACGCCGGCGTTGTTGACGAGGACGTCGATGGCGCCGAACTTCTCCACGGTGGCGTTCGCCGCCGCGGCGACCTGCTCCATGTCGGTGACGTCGGCGACCTGGGCGAGCGCCGAACCACCGGCCGCGCGGATGCCCTCGACGACGGCGTTGACGTTGTCGGCGTTGACGTCGACTCCGACGACGTGCGCGCCGGCGGCCGCGGTCTTCTCCGCGATCAGCTTGCCGAAGCCGCTTCCGGCGCCGGTAATGACGATGACCTTGTCCTTCAGGTACTCGGACATGGGGGTACTCCGTTTCTGTTCTGGGTGAGACGAATTGAGTGAGTTCAGACGATGTCGACGGCGTCGAGGACGCCTGCGACGCGCTGTCGGTCGCCGCTGACGGTGACCGCCGAGCGCCAGGCGCTGCGGGTGGTGCCCCAGCGCAGGAAGTCGGTGGCCGAGGAGGTGGCGACATCGGCCGGCAGGTCGGCGGTCTCGCGCACGGTGACGATCGTGCCCGCGGTGTCGCGGTCGAGGACGAACGAGCGATCCGTCGCGCCGGTGAGCCGCAGGCCGATCGGGCTCACGAGTGTGGGATACAGTGCCGCACCGTTCATCTGGGGCAGGCCGGCGATCATCCAGTCGATGGCGGGATCGATGGCCGCACTCACCGACACCTCGGCGGCGTCCAGCGGTCCGAACGGCTGCATCAGGTCGCTGGTGAGATGCACGAGGTGGTCGAAGGCGACGGCGTCGCTGAGCTGGCGCAGCCGGTAGGTGCCCAGGTCGAGCATGTCCAGCGGCTGGTCACGGAGATCTTCGCCCTGTAACGCGGCCAGGGTCGCGAGGCCGGCCTCGGACTGCGCGCGGTAATACTCGACAGCCTGTTCCGACGACCAGTCGGCCCGCTCGTGCACCGCGGCGTCGTTGAGTCGCTCGGACTTTCCGCTCGGATTGTCGGGGAAGACCAGGTCGGGGTCGGCGATGAAGTTGAAGAAGAAGCCCATGTGGGTGACGACGTCGTGGACGCGCCAGCCGTGGCAGGCGCTGTCGGCCGCCCAGTCGGCGGGCGTGAGCCGGTCGAGCAGGGCGAGGGTGTCATTCACCAGTGCCTTGGCAGCAGTGACTCCGGCATCGGACATGGCCGATCGCCTCCTTGGAATATGTTGTGTACGAGTGTGAATGGACGAGACGGGTGTCAGGCGGGCAGGAAGATCGACTTGAGGTCCTGGTAGGCGGCCAGGCCCTCGGGGCCGAGCTCGCGGCCGATGCCGCTGGCCTTGACGCCACCGAAGGGCGAACCCCAGTCGAGGTTGAAGTAGTTGACGCCGAACGAGCCGGTCTCGACGCGACGGGCGACGTCGACGCCGCGATCGGGATCGGAGGTCCACACCGTTCCGCCGAGCCCGTACGACGAATCGTTGGCGAGCGCGATGGCGTCGTCGACGTCGTCGTAGCGCAGCACGGTCAGGACCGGGCCGAAGACCTCTTCGCGGGCGATGGTGGCCGAGTTGTCGATGCCGGCGAAAACGGTTGGCTCGACGAAGAACCCGCGGTCGACCCCCGACGGCGTCCCGCCACCGGTGGTGACCGTGCCACCCTCGGTGCGGCCGCGTTCGATCAGCGACAGCACCCGATCCCGGTGCCGGCCGCTGGCGAGCGGACCGACCGCGACGTTCTCGTCCTTCGGGTCACCGACCGGCAGCGACGCGCACATCGCGCTGATCGCATCGAGGTACTCGTCATAACGGCTGCCGGGCACCAAAATTCGGGTGGACATGTAGCAGGTCTGGCCGGTGTTAAGTAGGGATGCGGTGGCGAGTCCGCCGACGGTCTGCTCGAGATCGGCGTCGTCGAGCACCAGCGCCGCGGACTTGCCGCCGAGTTCGAGGGTCACCGGACGGATGAGTTCGCCACAGACGCGGCCGATCTCGCGGCCGGCCGGGGTCGAGCCGGTGAACGCGACCTTGTCGATGTGCGGGTGCGACACCAGGTGACGGCCGATCTCGCTGCCGCCGTTGACGATGTTGAGGACACCGGCGGGCAGGTCGGCGGCGATGGCCGCCTCGGCGAGGACGTACGCGTCGAGGCTCGTCTCGGGGGATGGCTTGAGAACCACGGTGCAGCCGGCGGCCAGCGCGGGCGCGATCTTGAACATCGAGAGGATCGCGGGGAAGTTCCACGGTGCGATCGCCCCGACGACGCCGATGGCCTCGCGGCGCACGATCGTCGAGCCGGGCAACGGCTGGCTGGTACGCGTCTCCTCCACCGGGGTGGACTCGACGAGGTCGGCGTAATAGCGCAGCAGTTGGACCGGGGCGGCGCCCTCGGCGAACCGCGCCAGCGCGATCGGCATGCCGTTCTCGGACGTCACCGCCGACGCGCGATCCTCGGCGCGCTTGTCGAGCTCGTCGGCGAACCGGCGCAGGTGTGCGGCACGGTCGGCAGGGGACAGGTCGCGCCAGCCCGACGACCGGAACGCGGTGCGGGCGGCCTCGACGGCCGCGTCGACGTCGGCGGTGGTGGCTTCGGGTACCGAGCCGAACTGCTCCTCGGTGAGCGGGGAGATGACCGGGATCGTCGCCGAACCGGCCGGCGCGCGCCAGCCGCCGTCGATGAAGAAACTCGTGCGGACGGTGTCGATGGTGGTCATGGGTACTCCTCGCTGAGTGTGTCGGCCGTCGAGCGGTCGGCGGCGTGTGTCCATGATCACTCCCACCCAGATCGGATTTCTTGACATCTCATGACGACTTCTTGACAGTTGATGCCATGGCCGACCTGATCTGCGCATCCTCGCTCAGTCAGTTACCCGAACTGATTGCCGAACACGATGGAGATGCCCGCGCGATCCTCGGTCGCGTCGGCATCGACCCGGCCGTCGTCGGCGCGTACGACCGGTTCGTCCCGTTCACCGCTCTGTCGACGGTCATCGGTCTGTGCGCGGCCGAGTTCGACGTCCCCGACTTCGGGCTGCGCCTCGCCGCCCGGCAGGACCCCGACATCCTCGGCCCGGTCGCGATCGCCGCCCGCAACGCCGAGACCGTCGGCGACTCGTTTCGACAGGTCTCGGCCTTCGCGCACGTGTACAGCCCGGCCATCACCGCCCAGATGCACTACGGCGAGCGGGAGGTCGCCTACGAGTTCGATACCGTGCTGCAGCGTGTGCCGTACCGACCGCACGTCGTCGAACTCGCGATGGGCGTCACCCGGTCGACGTTCGCGATGACGCTGGGCCACGGCTTCCGCGCGAACCGGATCACCTTGGCGCACCCGGCGATGTCCGAGCCGCGCGTCTACACCGACTATTTCGGTTGCCCGGTCGAGTTCGAGGCGCCGGCCAACCTGGTGGTCTTCCCGCGCGGGGTGATGCAGCAGACGTTGCGGCGGGTCGACCCCCTGGCCTACGACGTGGCCATCCGATTCATGACCGGACACGATCGCGAGAGGGCCTTCGGCGAGGCGGTCTCGGCGCTGATCGTGCGCGCCCTGCCGGCGGGGGCGGCCACGCTGGAGGCGGTGTCGAAGCTGCTGATGATGCACCCGCGTGCGGTGCAGCGGGGTCTGGCCGACGAGGGCGCGACGTTCGAGCAACTCGTCGACGACGCGCGCCGCGACCTCGCCGTCTCACTGCTGTCGAATCGGGGTGTCCCACTGGCGGCGGTGGCGCGGCAGATCGGATACTCCGAGCAGAGCACGCTGACCCGCAGTTGCCGACGCTGGTTCGGCGTGCCGCCGCTGGCGAAGCGCCGCGAGCTGACTGCCCCGGGCCAGGACTTGTCCCGAGATCTCTAGGAGTCGTCGCTGTCCGGGGTGTCGTCGCTGTCCGGGATGTCGTCGCCATCCGAGAAGTCGTCGTCAGCCGAAGCGTCGTCCAGGAGGCCTTCGGGGTCTTCGATGCGGACGTCGTAGTCGTCGCCGAGGCGCCGGGCCACCTCACCGATGAGGCGCCGCGCGGCGTCGTCCAGTACCCGCACGTGGGTCAGGTCGAGGACGACGGCCTCGGTGCCGAACCCCTCGCACGCACGGCTGGCGAGGATTTCCGCACCCGCGAAGCGCACATCGCCCTGCAGCTCGACGACTGTAGTGCCGTCGTGTTCGGTCACCGATCGCAGCGCGGGCCGACCGGTGGGGGCCACGTGCATCATGTGCAGTTCCATGTCGCGCGACAGCCGTTCGAAAACGGCGACGCCGCGCACGCTGTTGCCCCGTCGGTCGAGCCGCGGTGACCACACCGCGAGCCCGACCTGGCCGGGCAGTACGCCCAGGATCGCGCCGCTGACACCGCTTTTCGCGGGGATTCCGACCGTCGCCATCCAGCTGCCGCTGCCGTCGTACATGCCGCACGTGGCCATGACCGACAGGACGTGCCGGGTGATCCAGCCTTCCAGGATGCGCTCGTCGTCGCCGGTCGACAGTCCGCCGTTGGCGAGTACCGACCCCATGACGGCGAGGTCGCGGCAGGAGACCCGGATCGAACACTGGGCTGCGTACCCGTCGACGACCTCGTCGGGTTCGCAGTCGAGTTTGCCCGCCGAGCGCAGCAGGTAGGCCAGCGCGGTGTTGTGGTCGTCGGAGGCGAGTTCAGCGCGGTCGACCTCCTTGTCGACCGAGACCTCGCGTCCGGCGAGAGTGCTGACGAGGTCGATGACGCGGTCGACGCGTTCGTTGGGATCCGCGCCGTTGATCATCCCGTGCACGGCGACGGCGCCCGCGTTGATCAGCGCGTTGCGCGGCCGACCGGTCTCGGCCTCGAGCGAGATCTCGTTGAAGGCGTCGCCGGACGGTTCGGTGTCGACGCGTTCGAGTACGGCGTCGAGCCCGCGGTCGCGCAGGGCGAGTGCGTAGGCCGGGACCTTGCCGATGGACTGGATGGAGAACTCGTGATCGGCGTCGCCGGCGGTGTACACGGTGCCGTCGATGGTGGCCAGGGCGATACCGAACGACGACGGATCCGCCTGCTCGAGTTCACGATTGCCGCTCGCGACCTCACCGCCGTCGTCGTCGCGGCATTCGGAGAGTACGCGTTCGAGGTAGTCGTCGATGGGGGAGCGCATATCCCACGGTAGCCACCTGGGCTCAGTTCTGGCGGTACGGCATGTACTGCACCGACCAGTGGTTGCCGTCCGGATCGTCGAAGTACACGAAGTGGCCCCACGCCTGTTCGTCGATCTCGCCGGGGTCGACGCCGGCCGCGAGCAGCTGCTCGCGGGCCTCGTTGATGTCGGTGACGACGACCTGCAGACCCTTCACCGATCCTGGTTCCGCGTCGGTGAGTCCCTTGCCGAAGGCGATGGAACACGCCGACCCGGGCGGGGTCATCTGGACAAACCGGATCTCGTCGGACACGACGTGATCGTGGTCGACGTTGAATCTGATCTTGGAGTAGAAGTCTCGCGCCCGGTCGACGTCGCTGACCGGCAGGATGACGAGTTCGAGTGTCCAGTTCACGGTTCCTCCTGGGGTTGTGGTGTGACACCAGCTTCTCAGGGCATGCAGACAGTTACGGTCCTTATTCGGAGACGTTCGCCCGCATCCGAAAGAACCTCAGAACCGCTGCTGTGTGGGGTGCAAGCGATGCCCTCCCTCTGCTCCCTAAGAGCCTGCTGAATTAGGGTCCAGCCTGGGTTGAGGTTCCTGCTGCGGGGATGTGTCGGTTCCGGGGTGTGGTCGTGGTGATCGATCTAGGTGGGGCGGCGGTGCCGCGGTTCAGGCGGTGGCCAGTGTCCAGGTGAACCGTCCTGGATCGGATGGAGACCTCGTTTAGGCCACCGCCATCTCGGAGGTGGCTGTCTCACGGTAGCGCCTCTCGTACTCAATGGGCGGGCAGTAGCCGATCGATGAGTGCAGCCGCTCGGTGTTGTACCAGTGCACCCAGGCGGCGGTCTCGCGCTCGACTTCTGCGCGCCCGGTCCACGATCGCTGGCGCTCGATCAGTTCGGTCTTGTACAACCCGATGGCTGATTCCATCAACGCATTGTCGAGTGCATCGCCGACCGACCCGATCGATCCGGCCAAGCCGGAGTCGCGTAATGCTTCGGTGAACGCCAGCGCTGTGTACTGACTTCCGGCATCGCTGTGATGAATCAAACCTGTTGCAGTGAACGAGAAGTCGGTTCTACGTCGGGTGAACAAGGCCTGTTCGAGAACGCTGGTCACCAACGGTGTCGACTTGCTCGTCATCACCCGCCACCCGAGGATTCGACGCGAGTACACATCGACGAGAAACGCGGTGTAAACGAACCCTGCCAGGGTCCAGCAGTAGGTGAAATCAGCCACCCACCACTGATCTGGCCTGGCCGGCAATGACCACTTGCGCTCCACCAGATCAGGATGCCGCGGCGCGCGATCATCGCGCTGGGTCGTGATCGTGCGATGTTTTCCGCGGGTGACTCCGGCGATCCCGCAGATCCCCATCAGTCGGCCCACCTGATCACGGCCCATCTCACGGCCCTCGCGGCGCATCGTGCGCCAGATTTTGCGGACGCCGTACACGCCACGATTGCGATGAAACGCCTGGTAGACCGCGTGAGCGTCGTACGCCTCGGCCAATCGTGTCACCGAGACCGGACCCGCTTGCGTGCGGGCGTAGTAGGTGGACGGGGCGATCTGCACGCCGTGCTCAGTGAGCACTCGGCAGATCGGGGCGACCCCGAACCGACCCTTGTGAGCGTCGATGTAATCAACGATCACCGCAGTCGGCGGTCGACCTCCGCCGCGGCGAAAAACGCCGACGCTGTCTTCAAAATCTCATTGGCCCTTCGCAATTCAGCGTTCTCCTTGCGAAGCGCCGCCAACTCGGCGTCCTGCTCGCCCACCGTCATCGTTCCCCGCGCAGTCACGATCGGCCGGTCCTTCTCGATCCAGTTCCGCAACGTCGCCTGGTTGATATCGAGCAATGCGCCCACGTGTTTCCGGGCGGCGAGCTTTCCGCCGCCATGCTCGGCGAGGTGGTCGTGATACATCCTCACAGCCCGCTCACGCGTCTCTGGATCAAACTTCCTCAGTGCACCCATACCGGCATTCTCCTGGTGAGATCACGGTCTCCACCAGACCCAGGACGGTTCAAGGTGCCGTTGGTGGTAGTCAGTCCGAGGGTGATCAGGCGGCGTAGGTTGATCGCGGCGGCGCGGTGGTGCAGCCAGTTGTTGTTGCGTTCGATTCCACGGTAGGGCACCCGCCGGTTACCGCGGGTGAGCCAGGCAATCGTCCGTTCGACCATGGGTCGATGCTGGCGGTAGGTGTCGGCAATAGTGTTGTCAGAGAAGTGTTGTCGGTGTTCGCGCTGGAGTTGGTGGTGTTCGCCGAAACTGATTTTGCGTCCACGAACCGCGGTGGTGCACCGTGCCCGAAGTGGGCAGTCTTGGCAGGCCGCACCGTAGGTGACGTGGCCTTTCGCGCTGACCGGTCGGGTCAGGTTGTTGGGGCAGGTCAATGTGTTCGAGTCGGCGTCGAAGGTGAAATCGTCGACGACGAAACCACCAGCAACCGCCGGCATGTGTGGCTTGGGTTTGATCACCGCGTTCCATCGTGTCCGCGCCAGCGTGGCCAGCATGTCACCGGAGGCATACGCTGAATCACCCAGCACCTCACGATCGTCGGCGTCGTCGGCGACGGTCGGATCGCTCAGCAACAACCGTGCCCCGACTGCTCCGTCGGAAGTGTCCGGACCAGCGGCTTTGGTCATCTCGATCGCGGTGACCAACCCGGTCTCCGGTTCATTGACGATGTGGCCCTTGAACCCGTCCTGCTGGCGTGCCCGGGTTTTGTGGGCGTGCCGGGTGTCGGTATCGACGGTGGAGATCACCCAGTCCGGGGCGGTCCGGGGCGCGATGCGCCAGCGTCCGTCGGTGCCATCAGAACCTGGTGCCGGTTCCACATCCTGGCCGGTCACCAATGCCAGCAATGCCACCGCCTGCGCCTGGGCCTGGTTACTCGGTTCCTTGTCGATGGCCTCGAGGTCCAGACCGTCGAGCACGGCCAACCCATCTTCGACAAGGGCGCTGATCAGGTCCTGTTGAGCACACTCATCATCCCAGGCGATCCGCGGCTTGCCGGGCCGGTCATAGCCGCCGCCGGTCAACGCGGCCAGACGAGTCGCGTGCTGCTCGACCACCACCGCACCACCGTCGACCTCTCGGGCGACCCGCCGGATCGCCGCGATCACCTGGGTGATGGCGTCCTGGCGGGCCACCGCGTCATCGAAGATCGTCGAATCCAGCGCTCGACGACTCTTACCCGCGAGCACCCCGGTGGTGGTGATGACCTCGCGTACCACCTCGAAAATGCGGTGCGGCCGATCGCTGGCTGCCAGTCGCCGACGCCAGTACGTCAGAGTCGACGGATGAAAACCTTTGTTACCCAACACGAATCCACACGCCGCTTTCCACCGCAGATCGAAAGTGACCGCATCAGCGGCTTCGCGATCGGACAAACCCTGCAGCGTTTGCAGCACGATCACCGACGCCATCGTGGCCGGCGGGATCGACGGACGGCCCCGGCCGCTGGGAAACAGGTCCGCGAACATCTCCGCAGGAAACAACTGCTCGCGATGAGCAGCCAAAAACGCGAACACACTGCCCTCGGCCAGCAAATGCCCGACGACCGAGTTCACATCCAGAAACTCACCCTGACGATCCGGCTCACCCTGCATACCCACCAGGATCCCAGCCCACCAGGCAAACCCGCTCACCCCACACCGAAACGACACCGACTATTTCAGCAGTCTCCTAATCCGAAAGAACGCCCTGCCCCCTGCTCCCTGAGCTGAGGAGCGCCCGGAGCTGGCGGAGGGCCGTCACGAAGGGTCGCCCCGTCGGCGGATGCGGTGCCGGTCGGGGCGTGTCAGCGCGCGGATCTCCTCGAGGACCTCCTCCCAGTCGTACAGCACGTCGTCGTAGGTGAGGCGCATCGTCATCCAGCGGTCGAGCATGGTCATCCGGTCCCGCCGACGGTCGTTGCGGAATGCGGCTCGGTCGGAGTGGTACGACTCGCCGTCGCACTCGATGAGCAACGAACCCGTGCGGAGATCAGCGTGTTCGCGGTCGCCGATCGACGGTTGCACCTCCACGTCGAATCCCGCGGCGATGAGCCGGAGCCGGACGAGCGACTCGGTGCCGGATTGCGAACGGGCATCACATCGGTCGAACATCGCCGAGACCGCACGGGTTACACGACCCATCTCGGCCTGGAGGTCCGGGATGGTCAAGTCGGTGGCGTTGAGGACCGAGTCGACCACCGCTATCCACTCCTCGGCCGGAAGGCACCGTGCGGCGCAGCCGACCGCCACGGCGATCGGGTCGACGGCCGTCGTCACGGGGAGCGGGCGGCCGAAGCCCTGGCACCACCGGAACGGGCCGCTGGGCTTCGTGGCGGACTTCGCGTGTTTGCTGAGACGAACGTGGGTCTCGTTGTGGCCCGGCGGTATCCAAAGATCCGGCAGGCCGCGCCGCTGATGGAACCGCAGCGCGCTGATGCAGGACAGCGCACCTCCGGCCGTCACCGCGGACACGACGTGGGGGTCCGCCGCGGACGTCCGCACCCAGCCGTATCGGAGCGACGTCAGGGTCTCGGCCTTGCGCGCCTGCGCAATGGCATCGGGCGCCCAGCCCATCGCGGTCAGTTCTCTCAGCGAGTACACGCCACAATCCGAAGTCACACCTGCTTTGACGCACGGAACCGGTCGGTGGTTTCGTCAGATCGGGCCGGGTGTGGAAAGTGTTGTCCCCGTGAGAGTCGTGGGAGGGCAATATGCCCTTCGAGGTCGCTCATGGGGACGAGACTTTGACTCACCCCGCCGAGAACCGGACCGTGGTGCGGATCTGGGTGGCTCCGGGGTGGTCACAGGCGGTAGTCGTGCCGGCTTTGGGCGTGGCCAGTCGCGACGGGCCGGTTCCTAGGCTTCGTCGGGCCGGGTGTGGAAAGTGTCGTCCCCGTGGGTGTCGTGGGAGGGCAATGTGCCCTTCGAGGTCGCTCATGGGGACGAGACTTCGGCTCACCCCGCCGAGAACCGGATGGCGGCGCGCACCTGGGCCGCGATCGCCCGCCCGGCGCCGAGCGGCCACCGGTGCATGACGTAGTCGGCGGCCGCGTCGACGGAGAGTTGGCGGGTGGAGTTTCCCGCGCGCACCCAGAACTCGGGCGGGGCGCTCTTCCCGGCCCGCAGGTAGACCGGTCGCGGGGACGGTGAGCACGTCACCCGGCAGACCGGGACGTCCCCCGATCCGTCGGGCCGCGCGACCGATTCGACGGTGATACCGACGGCCGCCGCGGTGTTCTGGCCGAGGGTCGTGGTCAGCAGATCGCGCAGCCACAGTTCGAAACGGTCGGCGTCGGGCACCTTCAGCGTCGCGAAGTCGGGTTCGAGACCGAGTGGGGTGCCGTCGTCGGCGACACCGATGAGCAGGGTGCCGCCGTCGGAATTGAGAAACGCCGACACCGTCTTGACGATCACCTGCTCCATCCGCGGGTCTTTCTCGCCGCTGCGCAGGTTGACCCGGGCGGTCGACTTGAACTCGAGCCGATCCGATTCGCCGTCGGAGAGCAGTTGCGCGACAGGGGCATTCGATTGCCGTTGCAGCCGCGCCGCGAGCAGGCCGTACGCGCCCACCGCCACGACCGAACTGATCAGTCCCAACACGACCGTCGTCACGCTCCACACCCGGAGGTGTTTGTCGACGAGGCCGGCGATGTAGAGGCCGAGCGCGGTGCCGAGGATCGACAGCACCATCGCCGTCGTCGCGTCGAGGCGGGCGCGTCGGCGCAGCAACCACCTGGCGACGACGCCGAACACCCACGCGACCACCAGCACCAGTACCAGCGCGGTCGCCGTCGCCCAGACCGGTACCGCGAACTCGATTCCGCCGATCGTTCCCACACAGCTTTATAGCCCGGAGCCTCGCTCAGCGCGGCTCCGGGCTACGGAAACGTCGAACTCAGACGGCGTCGCCGCCGTCGATGCTGCCGAAGTCGCCGACCTCGACGTTGCCTTCGTCGTCGACGGCGGTGTCGAAGGTGCCGTCGCCGTCGGTGTCGGCGACGGCGATGTCGGTGAGGCCGTCGGCGTCGGTGTCGGCTTCGATGATGTCGATCTCGCCGTCGGCGTTGGTGTCGTAGGCGATGGAGTCGGCCTGGCCGTCGCCGTCGGTGTCGAGGATGGCGTCGGTGGTGCCGTCACCGTCGACGTCGGTGAGTGCGGCGTCGACGGCTCCGTCGCCATCGGTGTCGACGAGAACGGCGTCGGCGGGGATCTCGGTGCTCATGGTGGGTCCTTTCGGGGTTCGGCGCGGTGGTGCCGGGGAGTTGTGAAGTGGTTCTGGTTACTTGGAGGTGAGTCTGCCCCGGTTTGTTCCCCACGGCCTCGAAGTCGCGTCGGGATCATTCGCGGGGAGTACCCCCGCGTCACCGGAGATCGGCGAGCAACTCCGACAGGAGGGACCGCGCGCGCGAGATGCGACTGCGCACGGTCTGCAGGCCGATGCCCTGGGCCTCGGCGATCTCGGAGTAGCTGAGCTCGCCGTAGACGCGCAGCACGAAGGTCGCCCGGTAGGCGTCTGGGACCTGCGCCAACGCTTCGGCGATCCGGTCGGACACGACGACCTGCGCCGCGACGTCCAGATGGCTCATCGGGTCGTGGTCGGCGATGTCGTCGGCGTCGGTGCGTTTGCGGATCCGGGCGAGCGCGGCATTGGACCCGATGCGGTACAGCCAGGTCGACAGTTGCGCGTCGCCACGGAAGTTGCCGATGGCCCGCCATGCGGCGACGAGCGCGTCCTGCATGGCGTCCTCGGCGTCGTGCTGATTGCCGGTGATGCGTAAACAGATGGCCCACAGCCGGTCTCGATGTTGTTCGACGAGCGTGGTGAAGGCCGCCTGATCGCCGGAGCGGGCGCGTTCGAGGAGGTCCGCGCCAGAGGTGGATTCGTCGATCAACGACTGCACCCGCTCATCGTAGGGCCGTGCCCCGACCATGGCAGCACATCGCGACTTTCGGTGCCGCGCAGCTCAGAAGTCGTCATCGAATGTCCCGTCTTCCACTGGATCGACGACCGGATCCCCGTCGTCGCCGAAGACGTCGTCGATGGTGTCCCCGAAGTCACCACCGATCGGATCGTTATCCCCGAAACCGGATTCCGCAGACACCTCGCCGTCGAACTCCTCGTCCGCCGGATCCGGCCCGGGTGCGGCGGTCAGGTCGGTGTCGAGTTCATACGACGGGTCGAACGCGGTTCCGACGGCTGTCTCCCACGCGCCCTCGGGCACGCTCAGCTCGCCGGGCGGGTCGGTGTCGCGCAGCCAGTCGTCGAAGCCGCTCTCCCCGGAGCCGCTGTCATCGTCAAGGTCGTCGGTCATGGTCGTTCGCCTCCGCAGGTATCTCTGTCATCCGGTCGACTGCCGGGCGCCGAGGAGTGATGGACAATTCTCGGCACGTACCTAGGAGTGTCGCCGAGCCCGGAATGTTCCCGCCGGATCGGAAGAAGTCTCGGGAGGTCAGATCTCGTGGAACAGCGCATGACCGTGCGTGGTCGCGTGGAGCAGTTGCTCGACGAGGTGGGCCTGCTGGCGCCGGACCCGGCGACGATTCCCGCCCTGCGGGCCCGACTCGCCGAACCGCTGACCGTCGCGCTCGTCGGACGCGTCAGCTCCGGCAAGTCGACGCTGCTCAACGCCCTCGTCGGGGACCGCGTCGCCCCGACCGACCGCGCCGAGTGCACCCGCGTCGCCGCCCTCTACACCGAGGGCAACCCGCAGCGGGTCGAGGTCATCGGACTCGACGGCACGGTCACCGAACTCCCCGGACCCATGCGCGGCGACCTCGGCCGGCCACCGGAGGAGATCGACCATGCGATCGTCCACACCCCGTCCCGGTTGCTGCGCGAGCGCTTCCGGGTCATCGACACCCCCGGCCTCTCGGGTTTCACCGACACCGCCGAGATCGCGACCCGGCGGGTGTTCGGTGGCCAGAGCAGGCTGGCCCGGCCGGACGTCGTCCTCTTCCTGCTCGACGACGCCGCGGGACCGAAGGCTGACGAGGTCGCCTTCCTCGCCGACGCCGGTGCGTCGGCGCAGAACACCATCCTGGTGATCTCCCAGGCCGACCTCATCGCCGCCGACAACCCGATGCTCAAGGCGCAGGAGATCGCTCGCCGGGTCTGGCGACGCTTCCCGGCGATCGCGGGCGCCGTGGTCGCCGTGTCCGGGCTGATGGCCGAGGCGGGCGTCTGCGGGGTCACCGAACGTGAGACCGCCCAGATCTCGCGCCGCGGACAGCTCGAGTCCTGGGAGCTGTTGACCATCCTCGACGGCGGGATGCCCGCGCCGCCGGGGATCGACGTCGACGAACTGGGCCGGCTCGAGCAACTCGTGGGCACCTATGCGATGGACGCCGGGGGTGAGATCGCGCGGCAAGGTGCACGGGCGTACAGCGAATGGCTGCACCGGGTTTCGGGTATCGACGAGTTGCGGCTGGCCATCGGCCGACGATTCCTGGCCGTCGGCGACATCCTCAAGGCGCGCACGGTGCTGGCCGCGCTGCGCGAGTCGGCCTACCGCAGTCCGCGACGCGACGTCTTCCTGGAGGCGATCGACGAGGCCGAGACGTCCCCGGCGCTGCACCGGCTGCGCGAGATCGCCGCGCTCGAGGCCCTCGCCCGGTGGCAGCCCGACAGTGAACTCGTCGGCGAGCTCAACGTCGTCGTCGCGAGTCGCGATGTGCGCGTGCTGTTGTCGTTGCCGCCGAATGCCGCACCACCGGCGATCGCGGACGCCGCGCGGCAGCGGGCCACCGACTGCCGGTCGCGGCGGGCCTTCGCGGCGACGTCGGCCGAACGGGAGGCGTTGCTGGTGCTCGAGCAGACCTATCAGCTGGTCAGGCGCGGACTCTGGGTCAACTGACGTCATGGTCGACGAGGAGCGCAGGGTGAACGAGGAGAGCAGACAATGACTTCCAGCGAACCCGCCGCCATGTCCGGGGCTGGGGCCAAGGGACTCGAGAAGGTCCCGGCGAAGAGTGCGACGCCGACGCCGGAGGCGGTCCTGCGCTCGGCGATCGACGCATTGCGCAAGCACGGCGAGGACGCCATCGCCGACCGCGCGACCCGCGTCCGCGACCGACCGGCACCGCAGGGGACCGTGGTCGTCATCGGCGAGGTCAGCCGGGGCAAGAGCTCGCTGGTCAACACGCTTCTCGGGGTCGGCGACCTCGCGCCCGTCGACGCCGAGATCACCACCTCGGTGTACGTCCGGTTCACCCCTGCCTCCGACGACCTGCCCGCCGGCACCGCGCTCGTCGAGTTCCCCGGTGCCGCCCACCGCATCCCGGCGACCGAACTGTCCGACTGGGTGACCGTCGGCGGACGCCACGCGGCCGGGGTGCCGGCAGAACGCCTCGCGCCTGGCACGCCCATCGATTCCGTTCTCGTACCGCCGGTCTCGGCCCGGGTGGGGGTCGACGCCACGGTGCTGCCCGGCGTCACCGTCGTCGACACACCGGGCGTCGGGTCGCTGGTCCCCGAACACGTCGAGGCCGCGGTCAGCGCGGCTCGCGGCGCGTCGGTGCTGGTGATGGTGTGCGACGCGACCGCACCGCTCAGCGCGCCCGAACTCGACTTCCTGCGCAGTGTCAGCGAGGAGGTCGCCTCGGTGGTGCTGGTGGTCACCAAGACCGACCTCGTGATGCGGCAGTGGCGGACGATCGTCGCCGAGAACCGAAAGCTGATCGGCGCCAACGCACCTCGCTTCGCGCACATCCCGATCATCGGCGTCTCCAACCGCATCGCCGCCCAGGCCGCGGCGATCGGCGACCCCGACCGTCGCGAACGGGCCCTCGCGGCGTCGGGCGTTCCCGAACTCGTCGACGCGCTGACCCCACTGGTCCGCGACGGGGCCGCGTCGCCGGTGCGCAACGCGCTGCAGCTGACATTCGCCGGGCTCGACGACGTCCGCACGCGCCTGGTCCTGGAGATGAAGGCCGCCACCGCGACTCCCGCCGAACGAGCCGACATCGAAGCCGAACGCGACCGGCTCCAGCGCCTCAAGGATCGTCGTCGGGAATGGCGGGCGCGACTCACGCAGGACATCACCGCGGCGTCGCTGCAGACCGACGACCTCATGCGGGACCGTTTCGACACACTGCTGGGCCAGTGGTCGACGCGCATCGACAAGTTGCGCTTCTACGAACCGCATCGGGCGGGCCAGGAACTGATCGCACAGATGACCGTCGACCTCGAGGCCGCCGCGCGTGAGGTGAGCGCCTCGTTCGTGGCCGGGATCGAGCGGATCGCCGACGCACTGTTCGCCGATGCCGCCATCTCCGACGAGCTGGTCGGGCAGATCGCCGGCAGCGCGGGCGAGCTCAAGCTCCGTGAGCAGGAGAAGATCTCGCCGTGGAAGAACATGGTCGACCCGATCCTGCTCTCCATCGTCGCCGCCGGCGGCCCGCTGGCGATCATCCCGGTGGTCAACGTGGTGGCGGTGCCGGTGTGGGCGGGCGTCGTCGTCGGGTTCCGGGCGTCGAAGGTCGGCAAGGAGAATCATCGCAAGTGGCTGACGAAGGCGGTCGCCGACATGAAGGCCGACGTCCGGTCGCAGCTGCAGTCGATCAAGGCGCAGGCCAGCGGTGACCTGCAGATCGCCTACGACGAACTGCTCGAGCGGCTCCTCGCGGAGTCGACGAAGATCCTGAACGACGCCGCGGCCGATGCCAAGAAGTCGGCGGCGGAGCGGGAGAAGATCGCGCAGGATCTCCGGAACCAGATCATCGCGGTCGACAACGTGCGCAAGTCGATCGCCCGGGTACTTCGAGCGCCCGCCGGATGAAACCCGCTGTCATGTGTAACGATCTGCACCTGAGGAGGTGGCCACGTGGCGCAGGAGAGCAGGCGGCGACTGTGTATCGACTTCGGCACCAGCAACACCGCGGCCGCGTACCGGGTCGGGTTCGGCGAGCCGGTCATCGTGCCGCTCGGCCCTGGTGGACCCGCGATGCCGTCGGCGGTGTTCGCGGCTGACGCGACCGTCGTGGTGGGTCACGACGCGGTGCAGCGGCGATTGCAGGCACCCGACGCCTTCGAGGACACCCCGAAGTCGCGTATCGACGACGGCGAGATCGAACTCGGCGACCGGTTCTGGCCGGTCGAGGATCTGATCGCCGCCGTGCTGCGGCACGTGCACCAGACCGCGTTGCGCCACAGCGGACTGCCGATGTTCGACTCGATCGTGCTGACCCATCCGGACCGCTGGAGCGAGCGACGCAAGAACGTCCTCCGGCGCGCGGCGCAGCGGGCCGGCATCCCCGCCGACGCACTGCGTGTCGCCTCCGAATCACTCGCTGCCGCTTGGTACTACGTGTACCGCGGACATGACGTCAGTGGTGGCGAACGGATGTGTGTCTTCGATTTCGGCGCCGGCACGTGCGACGTGGCGGTCCTCGTCCGCGACGGCGCCGAGGGCTTCACCGTCACCGGCTCGGGCGGCGACAATCACCTCGGCGGCCGGGACCTCGACGCCCGGATGATCCGTTGGGTGCACGACGAGGCCGCCGAACTCGACCCTGACCTCCCGAGCCGACTCCGGGCCCCGGCCGCCGCGATCGCCTTGGCCGATCGGGTGCGGACGGCGAAGGAAGCGCTGTCCGACACCGCGCAGGCCGTCATCGAACTCCCCGGCACCCGGCACACGCTGCTGCTGACGCGACGCGAGTTCGAGGCGATGATCGGATCGTTCGTGGAGCGGGCCGTCGAGCTGACCCGGGACGCGATCGCCCGGGCCGACGCCGCGGGCACCGGTCCGGGCGGGCCGGTCATCGTCTACGTCACGGGCGGGACCAGCAGCATCCCGATGTTGCAGTCCGCGCTGTCGTCGGTCGGCCGCGTCGCCCGGATCGGCGACCCGAAGGTCGTCGTCGCGCAGGGTGGGCTCCTCCGCTCGACCAACGTCGTCCCGGGAGCCGAGGCCAATGGGTTCGACGCCGGGCGCGAGACCGATCCGCGGCGGACCGTGGGCCCGGGGGTCGACACGTCGGGTCGTCGTATCGCGTTCCCCGCGTTGCCGAGTGGATCGGTGATCGCCGCCGTCTCGGTGCGCAGCGGCCAGCCCGTACGGGCGGGAGAACCGCTGGCGACCGTCGATTCCCCGGCCGGACGGGTGACGATCGACGCGCCGGTCGCGGGCACGGTGCACGGCCTCGACCTGCGGTCGGGCGCCGCCGTCCAGCCGGGTGCGGTGTTCGCGGCGGTCGGACCGGTGGACCTGCGGCCGGACCAGTGGCCGCAGCTGCACCGGATGCCCGCCGGCACATCCGCGGTACCGGCGCGGCCCGTCCCGCAACCCCTCGCCCCGCAAGCCCTCGCCCCCCAGCCCGTTGCCCCACCTGCCCACATCTCGCAACCCGGTTCGGCGCAACCGATTCCGGAATCGGGGAAGGTGAATGCGTTCGGGCTGGCGGGACTCATCGTGGGAATCCTCGGGTTTCCGCTGTGCCTGGGCACGATCGTCGGCCTGGTACTCACGGTCGTGGGCATCACGCGTGCCGGTGGCCGTCGCGATGCCCTCACCACGACGGCGCTCGTCATCAACATCCTGGGCGCCGTGGCCTGGGTGGCGTTCGTCATCTGGGCGGTCGTCAGCGGCTGACCCGCACGCCGCCGCGCAGGTCGTCGGTCAGGGGTGGCTGTCGATGTCGAACTGACGCCACGCGGCGTCCCACTCTCGTGACCGGTGCCGATCGGCGACGAGGCGCACGAGCACGGTCGAGCCCCACCAGACGAGCACGTCGAGCATCACCACCCCGGCACCGGCGATCAGGCCCTCCATCACGGCGTCGGTCGTGGTCACGGGCGGGCCCACCACCGCACCGGTGTCGTCGAGCCAGACGGTTCGGACCCGGCCGACGGCGTCGAGCGGCTCGGCCCCGACGGTCGCCGTGAGTCGGTGACCGTTCGGGTCCCGCCACGCCACGGTGGTGTGGTCGGTGGTGTTCTGGCCGCTGTCGTTCGGCACGTCGACGCTCGGCACGTCGGCGCTCGGAACACCGACGCCCGGGACGCCGGCACTCGATGCACCGATGCGTGGTTCCCCGATGCCCTCGACGGACGTGCGAATGATGGTGGCGCTGACTGAATGTCGGGGTCCCTGGTGCTCGATCGTCGCCTTGTGCGCCGCATAGGTGTTGCCCCCGACGGTCAGGGCGACCATGAGCCCGGCGAGTGCTGCGATCCACAACATCACGAGTGTCGCGGTTTCCAGGCGGTCGGCGCGGCGGACCAGGCCATTCGACGATGCGTGCATCACACGCCAGCAGTGGAGTTCGCGGGCGAGGAATCGCAGCATGTCCCCCTCCTGATGCCTGTCGCCCCTTACATGGTCGTTGCCGGGGGCTCGCCGGGACAGGGCCTTTGGTCCCGAAACGGGCGCAGCACCGGCGTGTTCAGTCATTCGACTCACAAACGATCCTAGCTCAGCGTATCCTCGCACTGCGCCGATGGCCGACATCGTGTGGGGGGTGCCGGGGCGTAGGGGGTCGACTCGAGGGGCGGGATCTCGCTCCTCGTCGGTGTCCACGATCGTCATGGTTCGGCAGGTCGTCGATGGTCGTGGTCTGAGTGGAGGGGTTGACGTTGACCAGCGTTTTGTCTGTGGGCGCATCGAGACGCGGTGCGCGCACGTTTCTCACGTCGTCGGCGATCGGCGAGGCGATCGACATCGAGGAGTCGATCGTCCTGACCGGGTACGCGGCGCTGGCCGAGAGTGCCGCAGACTTCGGGGTGACTCCGGATCTGATGCGTGAGGTCGACGCGGCGGTGCACCGGCACCGGGCGATCATCGCGCGGCTTCGGCTGATGCGAACCGAAGCCGTTGCTGCCGAACAGGTCTCGTCGCCGCACGACGAGGCGCTGGCCGTCCTGGGTCTCGGTGGTCCCGATGGTGATCCGATCGCCACGGACGTCGAGACGTCGAAGGCGGTGCGGGCGTACCGCGCCGCCGGCCACGACGGTCGGCGTCCGGCGCCGGTCGCCGTCGCGTACCTGCTCGCCGCGGCGCACGCGCTGACCGACCCGACGAACTGTGGGACCGCTTCGCCCGCACTCAATCTCATGCCCCCGCCGCTGCATCGGGATCGCGCACTCCTGGAGAAGGTGCTGACCCACGCCGTGGCGATGTCCGACCCGGCCACCCGTGCGGAGCTGGCCGCTCACATCACCGCTGCGAGTGCCGCGTTCGCCGACGCCGGCGGCGTGACCGACCGTTCCCTCTCCGTGCTGCGGTACAACCCGCACTCGTTGCGCACCTCGTGCCGGTCGATGGGTCTGGGCGAGGTCGACATCTGTATCGCCGGCTGATCTGATCGGCCACCGGGCGCGCGGCGATTACTCTGGGCGTCGTGACCACGTCGGTTTCGCAGCGTTATCGGTGGCTCCTGCACGTCGATCTCGACCAGTTCCAGGTCGCGGTCGAGCGGTTGCGGGCCCCCGAACTGGTCGGGGTGCCGGTGATCGTCGGCGGCAACGGCGATCCGACCGAGGCGCGCAAAGTGGTCACCTGCGCGTCGTATGAGGCGCGCGACGTGGGTGTCCGTGCGGGGATGCCGTTGCGGGCGGCGCACCGCAAGCTGCCCGACGCGGTGTATCTGCCGCTCGACATGGGCGCCTACGACGCGGCGTCCGCCGAGGTCATGGAGGTCCTGCGGGCCACCGGTCACCCGGTCGAGGTCTGGGGCTGGGACGAGGCGTACCTCGGGGTGAGCGCGCGCGGGGCGGAGGTCGACCCCTTCGACGACGCGGCCATCGTCGACCTGGCCGAACGGATCCGTTCGGAGATCCTCGACCGGTGCGGGCTCACGAGCTGCGTCGGGATCAGCGACAACAAGCAGCGCGCCAAGATGGCCACCGGATTCGCCAAGCGTCCGCCCGGCGGCGCGCGAAGCGGTGTCGACGCGCCGCGCGTGTTCGTGCTCGACGACCGCAACTGGCTGGAGCTGATGGGGGAGCGGCCCACCCGCGACCTGTGGAGCGTCGGGCCGAAGACGTCGGCAAAGCTCGCTGCCACTGGGATCACTACGGTGACCGAGCTGATCGCCACTGCGCGCGACGACTTGATCGCCACCTTCGGTCCGCACCAGGGCAATTGGCTGTACGTCCTCTGCCGCGGCGGCGGTGATTCGACGATCACCGCCGAACCCTGGCTGGCGCGTTCGCATTCCAAGTCCCGCACGTTCGCGACGGACCTCAGCGACGCCACCGAGATGCGCACCGCCGCCGCGGACCTCCTGCGCGAGTTGCTCGATCAGGTGGTCGGCGAAGAACGCCTGCCGTTCCGGGTCGCGGTGACCGTCCGCACCACCACGTTCTACACCCGCACCAAGTCGAGGAAGCTCCCCGCGCCCAGCCTCGACTTCCCCGAACTCGAGTCGGTGGTCGCCGACCTGCTCACCAAGTTCGACATCGACCGCCCGGTCCGCCTGCTGGGCGTACGCCTCGACCTGGTGACCGACGAGGAGGACGCCCCAACCTGAGGTGCCCCACCGCTCCCTGGTCCGAAAGAAGCGCATAACCCCTGCTCCCGAGCCCGACGGGGGAGCTGGGCCACTGCTCCCTGATACGAAAGAAGCGCAACCCCTGCTCCCCCTATCCGAAAGAACGACCTACCCCTTGCTCCCTGAGGAGCGCCCGGAGCTTGCGGAGGGCGCGTCACGAAGGGTCTTCGCAACCAGACTCACCAAGACCCTTCGTGACGCTCGCAAGCTCGCTCCTCAGCCTGAATCTTTCACGGGTGGGTAGGGTTTCGCCGATCGGTTGTCGGTGTCGCCTTTTGATGGTTGGTGCTGGTGTGTGGGCAGGGTGGATCGCCAGCGTTGGGTTCGCTGGTTGTTCGGGTTCTGAGGTGGGGTGGGCGGCGGTGACGGGGCGCGGTGACCGAGGGGCTGGTTAGGCGGTGAGGCGTTGCCAGCCGTGGCGTATGTGGTGGTTGTAGGGCCAGTCGGTGGGTAGTCGCAGGGTGGTGGTGCGGGCGTGGGTGATGATCTTGCCGCCGACGGTGAACAGGCGGTGGCGCAAGCGTTTGGGTTCCCAGCGGCGGATGGGGTCGTGGCGGTGGTAGCCGAGGGTTTGAGTCCAGGCAATGAGGTCGGAGGCCAGGGCGACGATATCGAGCCACAGTTGGTTTTTGGCGAATGAGTCGAACGGTAGGTTGGCCATGCCGGTGTCTTTGAGGCAGCGGATACGGTCTTCGGCGCGGGCACGTTGACGGTGACGCAGTTCCAGGATCGGCAGTGTCCAGCCGCGGCCGCGGGTGTTGGTGGCGAACACGGTGTAGCGGCGGCCCTCGATGTCGGTGATGAGGTGTTGGGCTCCGTTGTGGGGATATTCGCGGCGCGCGATCAGCCGCATCCCGGGTGGCCAGGGCTCGTAGGCGGTTTCGGTGTCACGGACCGAGCGCGGCATGTGGTCGGTGATCTCGGCGACCTGGGCATCAGCTCGTGGATCGGCGTCGTCGGTGTTGATCGCGGTCACCCAGGCGGCCTCAGGCAGCACGTCCAATGCGTCTTTGACCAGTTCGGAGATGGTGAACCCGACCGAGTACTGCAGGCGTTGCTCGGCCAGGTGGGCCAGGAACTTTTTGGCACACCCGGCCGAATCGGTACGTATGAGCACCTGGGCGCGTTCAGCGGCGGGCAGCTGGGCCAACGCCGCCTCGAGGGCCGCGATGTGCATGTCCGCACCTTTGGGTGAGGCACCTCCACGCCGCAGGTCCAGGTTCAGTGTTTCCCCGGTGCCGAAGGCGCCGTGGTCGACGAACGAACACATCGGGGAATGCCCGAACACCCGCTTATACGTTTTCTGGGCCTGTTCTTTGGCCGAGCCGGCGGTCACGGTCGTGGCATCGAGATCAACGATCACCAGCCCGCCATCGATGCTGCCCGCAGTGCCCTCCAACGGGCGGGCAATGCCCCACACCCGCTCCCGCGCCGCGGCGCGAGCCGCGCTGATCGCGGTACTGACCGCCTCGACATCGGTAGCCAGCCTGCTGATCACCCGCGAAATCGTCGGATCAGAGGCCACCTGCCCGTACAACTGTGGCTGAGCCCGGACTGTGGCCACATCGGCCACACAGTCACCACCGGTCGCCAAGGTGAGCGCCAGATCCAGCACGATCTTGGCCGGATCATGGACCGTCGCCGCGGTCCGCCACGGCGCCATCGCCGCGGTCAGCTCGGCTCCCAGGCCCGAGACCTGCACGGTTTTCGTCAGCAACACCCCGCCCGAGGTCGTCAGCACCGACTCAGTGCGCGTAGGGTCCACCATCAACTCGGGATACACGTTATTCTTCACCTGCGAGGTGCCTTTCTTCTTGTGACTATTTGTTTGTGGTGAATCAATAATCACAAGGCAGACAGGCACTTTCGCGTATCACACGCCGAACACCAGCAACATCAGTGAAATATCCAGGCTCAGGGAGCAGAGGTGGACGCTCGCAAGCTCGCTCCTCAAGGAGCAGTAGAAGGGCTGGTAACTGGGACATCCTCCTGATGTGGTCGTAGGGGCTTGGTTATCCCAACCACAAAAGGAGGATGTCAATGTCTCAGGTTAGTCGTTTGAGTCGGGAAGGCAAGCGTCGTAGTGATCGGTGTAGCCGAAAAGTTCGTCCCTCTCAGCACGATCGAAGGGCACTATGCCCTTCGGTCATGCTGAGGGCGACGAACTGTTCAAAGTCGCCTCCGCGGGGCGGCACGCTGGGTCGTCAACCGTCGCTGGGGCTTGCGCCTCAGGAAGCAGCCCGGGCCACGATGAGCGGCACGAGTTGTTCTGCGGTGGTCCAGGCGCCGTGGTGGCCGAGCATCATCGACTCCATCGTCTCGCGCTTGCTGCGGGTGAGGGTGGTGGCGCCACGGGCCACCGCGACGACGTCGCCGATGCGTTGTGCCACAGCGTCACTGACGATCGGTCCGAACCACTCTTCGTCGATGGTCTGCTCGCGCGAGACCACGTGCGCGGCGTCGCCGAGATACGACGCCCAACCGCTCAGCACGTCGTCGGCCGATCCCGGTGTCGCATAGACGTGCCGGACCCGCGCCTCGCCGGCCACCGCGTCGACGCCGTCGAGCAGGGCGGGGGCGGTGTCGATGTCGATCGCCCGGTCGGCGGTGATCATCCCGTGGTCACCGGTGACGAGAAGTGTTGCGCCATCGCCCAGTTCGGAGGCGAGGTCGGCGACCAGCCGTTCGACGATGCGCAGCTTCTCCAGCCACTCCGCCGACCCCTGGCCGTGGATGTGGCCCGCCATGTCGAGTTCGCTGTAGTAGGCATACACGAAACGCCGATTCCGACTCCGACGCCGCAGGGTGGTCAGCACGGCGTCGCGGATGCCGTCGGGCGTCACGGCGGGCAGGAACTGTCCCGACGCGCGAAAGGCCGCCATCGTCAGGCCGGTTCCGCGGAACTCGCCGGGCATCACATAGGTGACCCGGACACCCTCTGCGGCGAGCTCTTCGAGACTCCCGCGCTCGGTACGTACGAGGGCCGGGGGATAGGTCATCAACGCCGACGGTCCGGAGGCGTCGTCGAGCGTCCAGCGCAGCGCGTTGAGCACTCGTCGTGACCCGCGCGTCCGGCATTCGTCACCCGGGCGGAAGCTGTACCCGATGATCCCGTGCACTCCGCACGACGTCCCGCCCGTCAGGCTCAGGATGCTGGTCGCGGTCGTCGCCGGAAACCCGGCCCGCAGCGTCGTCGAGGTCAGTTCCCTGAGCGTCGGGGCATGCTCGGCATAGTCGTCCAGCAGGGTCGCGCCCAAGCCGTCGATGAGCAGCAGAACCACCGACTCACTCGGCGGGACAACGGGTCCCGCACCCTCGGACGGAACCCCGAGTGCACCCGCCACCGCCGGCAACACGTCGGCGAGCGTGTGCGGATAGCCGTGCCAGTCTGCGGGGGCCAGCTCCAGCGGACCCGCCACTTCTGTCACCGCGCCCCCGAACCGGCCGGTCCGAACACATAGTGTCCCGACCGCAGGAACCGGACCGACCGACGCGCGTCTCCCTCGACGAGCAATGGCGACAACGCATCTCGCAGCGCAATCCGCCACCGCGCGGCGTCGAGTGGCGCGCTGACCCGCATCGACTCGACGTCACGCGGAACCTCGACAACGGCGCCGGCATCCGGGGTGATGCGCTCGTGGTGCGCGACGGGATGGGATGGCCGGTCGACGTCGATGACCGACACGGCGCCACCGGCGAGCGCCTCGTCCACCGACTCCACCGATCCCTCCGACCTCGACGACCCGTCCGGCAACGACGGCGCGGCGGACTTCAGGTCCCACGCCACCAACACCCGGTCGGAGTCGGCATCGCCGCCCAGCTCGTCACCGAGTTCGCCGTAGAAATCCTCGTAGTAGTGCACGGGCTTCGCACCGAGCTTCGCGAGGTTGAAGTAGGCGTTCCGGGCGACCAGGGGATCGAAGGTCCAGGTGATCGTCGACAGTCCGCGCTCCAACGCCCAGCGACGCTGGTGCATCTTCAGCGCATGACCCACCTGATGGCCGCGGCCGCGGCGGGTGACCCCGGTGATGTGGCTGTGCAGGGTCTCGCCGACCGGTGCGCCGAAGAACGCCACGCTTCCGCCCGCGAGGTGGTCGCCGATGAAGGCGCCGGCCACGTAGTTGCCGGCGTGACTGAGCGCCCGCAGCATGTCGGTCCCCACGGGCCGGTTCGTCGGATCGGGCCGCCACACGTCGTCGAAGATCCGCAGGAGGTCCTCGAGCTCGTCGGGCGACGACAGTTCACGAACCTCCACACCGAGGGTTGCATCCGACATGGGGTCGATTCTGTCATCGCCCGGCGACACCGTGGTCGTGGTTCGACCAGCCCGATCTAGGATGAGCCCCATGTCCCACACCGCCCGACCGTCCGACGCGTTCGCGCGCGTCGCTGCGGCCGGTGTGGTCCCCGCGGTCGCGGTCGCCGCGCACGGTGCGGCGAGTGGGGCGATGCCGAGTTCGTCGGGCGTCCTGCTGAGCGCCGCGATCGGCGTGGTCGCGGCGATGCTGCTCGCGCCGCGCCGGGGACGGCTCACGACGGCGGCGGCGTCGACCACGCTGGTCCTGTCCGCGGCGCAGGCGGCGAGTCACTGGGCTCTCGCGCTCGACGCCGGGCACGCCGCCCACGACGCCTCGACGCTGCCGATGCTCCTCACCCACCTGGTGGCGATCCCGCTCAGCGCGGTCGGAATCGTCGCCGGTGCCCATCTCCTGGCGTCGATCGGCTCGGTGATCCGATCGCTGGTGCCGCCGGTCGCCCTCGCGGCACATCCGGCCGCTCCGGTGTTCTGGACGCCGCCTTGTGTTCTTGCCGCACCTGCGTTGTGCGGCACCGGTGTTCGCGGACCACCGGCTGCCTCCTGACGCGCCCGGGCCCCAGACCAGAACGGTGTGGGGTCGACGTGCGCGTGTACGAGGACCGGTCCCGACACATCGAAAGACACAATCCATGAAGCTCAGTTCCCCGCGGGCGACGATCGCCCGCCGCATCACCGCACCCGCCACCGCCGTCGCCCTCGTCGGCCTCGCCTCCTTCGCGGGTGCGGGTGCCGCGTCGGCGCACGTCACCGCCAACGCGCCGACGGTCACCCAGGGCGGGTACGGCGTCGTCACCTTCGTCGTCCCCAACGAGTCCGACGCCGCCGCCACGACCGCGCTGCGGGTGACGCTGCCCGGGCTGACCTCAGCCCGCCCGGAGGTGATGCCCGGCTGGAAGTCCGTCGTCACCAAGAAGGACGACAAGGTCACCGAGATCACCTGGACCGCCGATCCGGGATCACCGGGGGTGCCGGTCGGGCAGTTCGGCCAGTTCCGGTTCTCCGGCGGACCGTTCCCCGAGCAGGAGACCGTCGAACTCCCCGCGCTCCAGACCTACGCCGACGGTGAGACCGCCGACTGGAGTCAGCCGACCCCCGACGACGGCTCCGAGCCGGAGCTGCCCGCACCGACGCTGACCCTGCCCCCGGCCACGGGCGACGGGCATCACGGCGGCTCGCACGCCGCCTCGACGACGGGCACCGCCGACGCATCGGACACCTCCGAGTCGTCGGCATCGTCTGAGGACTCCGCCGCGCGCTGGCTCGGCGGGATCGGCCTGGTGGTCGGCACCCTCGGCGCGGTCATCGGCGTCGCGGCGCTGACAGCCCTGCGTCGCAATGGTCGTGGCGGCGGCGATGCCTGACCGTCGCGCGCCGGTTCGACGCGTCGTCCTGGTCCTCGCGACGCTGCTGTGTCTCGGGCTCGTCGGATCGTGGGCGGCCGCCCCGGCGTCGGCGCACTCGCGGCTGGTCTCCTCCGACCCCGCCGAGGGGGCGACGCTGCAGACCGGTCCGCAGACGGTGACGCTGACCTTCAACGAGCCGATCCAGTCGTCGTACGCGGTGCTCAACGTCGTCGGACCCGACGACCACTACTGGCAGAACGGCGACCCGACGGTCGACGGCCCCAACCTGCGTGTCGGGGTGCGCGAACTCGGCCCGGCCGGTGAGTACGTCGTCAACTACCGGGTGACCTCGGCCGATGGGCACGTCATCAGCGGACAGCGCACGTTCGAGCTCGCGGTCGCCGGCAACGGTGAACCCGGCCCGGCGATCGAAGCGGTCGATGCGTCGTCGGACGAGGGAATCCCGGTGTGGTGGTTCATCGCCGGCGCCGCCGTCGTCCTGATCGCCGGACTCGGTGTCGTGTTCTGGCTGAGCCGGCGACCCTCGACGCGGCGCTGACACCTGATGACCGTCCGCAACGGGTTGATCCTCGCGATGACCCTGGCCGGCGGTCTCGTGGTGAGCTGGTTGCTCGCCCGTCCCGACGGTCCGGATCTGGTCGCCGTGCCCACGACACTCGCGCTCGGCGTCTCCGTGACGCTGCTCGGTCTGGGGGCGCTCCCGACGGTCGACGCCGAGCCCTCGACCCGGGTGATCGGCCTGCTGGCCGGGGTGTGGGTATTGGCCGTGCTGGTCAGCGCCTGGGTGCGGACCGCCGATCGGGCGGGTGTCGAGGTGCTCGACGTGAAAGCCGGCGACTTCGGCGACGTGCTGTTCTCGGGTGCGCCCGAGATGGTCGCGCTGGTGGCCGGGGTCCTGATCCTCGCGTGGGTGGTGCTGGACCTGCTGACGGGGATCGAGATCCCTGTGCTCGTGGTCGGAGCGCTCGCGGCGATCGGGGTGCTGGCCACCTCGATCGCCGGGCACGCCGGCAACGACTCGTGGGGGCCGTTCCTCATCGGTGCCCACGCGCTGGCCGCGGCCTGGTGGTGCGGACTGCTCGCGGCGATGCTGCTCTCGGTGCGCGGCCGGTCGGGGTGGGCGCGCAGTCTGCCGGTCTTCTCCGGCCGCGCGCCCTGGGCCGTCGGGGTCCTCACGGTGACCGGCCTGATCTCCGGCCTGATCGAGGTCGACGGTCCGGCGAACCTGGTGAGCAGCGGTTACGGCCGGATCCTGCTCGCCAAGGCCGCAGTCCTCGCGATCCTCGTGGGTCTCGCAGTCTGGCACCGCCGGCGGTGGCTACCGGCCGTGCAGCGGCATCGCAGCAGCGAGCCCGCCTCCGTGCGCGCGGCTGTCGTCGAACTGGCGATCATGGCCGTGGCGCTGGGCCTCGCGGCCGGGCTGTCGGCGACCCCGCCGCTCTGAGCCGGTTGAGCCACCCCTTCCGCCGGCTGAGCCATCCCTTCCGCCGGCTGAGCCATCCCTTCCGCCGGCTGAGCTTGTCGAAGTCCCCCTTACCCGCTGGTTGAGCCGGCTCCGAGCGAAGCGAGGCGCCGTGTCGAAGCCACTTGCCGCGGTCACCAGGTGGCCTCGACGGGCGCGGCGTCCTCGCTGCGCTCGTTCGACGCTGCTCGACCAGCGGGGGTTGGATCGACCCTGCGCTACCCGCGGATCACTCGCCCAACGGCGGCCGCGATTGGTCCCACAGCGCGAGGAGTTCGTCGATGATGTCGGTCGCCATGTGCAGGGTGCTGAGGTGACTCTCGCCGGGCATCTCGAACAGCTTCGCGTCGGGGAGCAGCGACACCATGTGCTCGCCGTGGGCGTACGGGATGATGTGGTCGGCGTCGCCGTGCCACCAGCGCACGGGCACCGTGACGTCGCCGACCCGGAAGCCCCAGTCCCGCGCGAACACGACGACGTCGGCAAACGGTGCGTTCATCCGCCGGCTTCCGCCGTGGAGCAGGTCGTCGAGGAACATGGCCCGGAACTCGGGGCGCGCCAACAGTTCTCGGTCCGCCTGCGGGGACAGTCGACCGTAGATGGAGATCGCGGGTTCGGCGATCGGCCGGGCGAAGCCGAGGGCGACGCTGAGCACCTGGCCGATCGGCGCGCCGGCCACGCTGACGAGCGGTGCGAGCAGCGTGCCGAGTCGCATGGCCCCGCCCTCGATGCGGTCGGGTCCGACCGTCGGCGCGACACCGCCGAGGATGCCCGCCGCCGTCACCCGATCAGGCATGGCATGGGCGACCCCGAGCGCGTACGGCCCGCCGCCCGACAGCCCGATGATCGCGAAGTCGTCGATGCCCAGGGCCTCGAGAACCTCGGCGAGGTCGGGTGCGAAGGCGGCGACGTTGTCGTACCGATGCGGGGTCGACGACCCCACGCCCGGCCGATCGAGTCCGATCAGGCGGATTCCGCGTTCGAGCGCGTACCCACGAGCTTCGACGGGGATCTGGCGCCGCGCGCCGGGCGTGCCGTGTAACCAGACGATCGCCCGTCCGGTGGCCGAGCCGTACTCGGCGAATCCGATCCGACGATCACCGTCTGCGACGGCGATCGACCCCTCGATTTTCGGACGGGCGATGTCGATCATGTGATCAGCATCTCACGTACCGTTGGTGGCGTGATCCCCGAGTTCGTTCACGGCACCGCGCGCGCCATCCGCCACGTGTTCACCCCGTACCCGGCTCGGGACATCCCGGAGGGCCGGATGGTCGACCTCCCCGGGCGCGGGCGAGCGTTCGTCACCGACTCGGGCCCGCGCGACGCACCCCCCGTCTTCCTCCTGCATTCGGTGCTCACCACCGGGTTGCTCTGCTGGTACCCGACGATCCCGGCGATCAACGACCGCTATCGCGTCATCACCCTGGACGCGCGCTGGCACGGCCGCGGCATCGAGTCCGACACCTTCGACCTCCGTGACTGCGCCGACGACGTCGTCGCCCTCGCCGACGTCCTGGGTATCGACCGGTTCACGGTCGCCGGGTTCTCGATGGGCGGCGGCATCGCCCAGCTGGTGTGGCGACGCCATCCGGGACGCGTCGCCGGTCTGGTGCTCTGTTCGACCGGTCCGTACTTCAGCACGCACGATCCCCGGCACCGCGCGTCGTCGGAACGCATGGGACGCATCCTCCGCCCCGTCTACCGCATCCTGCCGCGGGTGTCCGACAAGAGCCTCGACAAAGCGGCCCACACCACCATCTGGGCGCTCCGGCAGTTCCTCTCGACGCCGCTGTCGCACCTCGGTGACTTCGGAAACGGGCTGGGGGAGTTCGACTCTCGCGACTGGCTCCACGAGGTCGACGTCCCGACCGCCGTCGTCGTCTCCATCCGCGACCGGGTCGTCGAGCCCGAACGGCAGCAGCTGCTGATCGACGGCATCCCCGGCGCACAGCGTTTCGAGGTCGACGGCGGGCACGCCTGCTGCGTCCTCGGCGCGCACTACTTCATCCCACCGTTTGCCGAGGCACTCGACGCCGTGGTGCCTCGGGATCGGTCGTCAGTGGCGGCGCACTGACAGAGCCGCCGTTCACACTGTGGAGTTGTCAAGGGACTGATGCGGTCCCGGGTGTGGCCCGGGTGCGGAAGGTGCTACGCGAAAGTCTGGTGGTCTGTGGCGGCAGCGGTCAGGCGGCGTCGTCGAGTCGCATGGTGCGTCTGTTGTAGGCGGGTAGTGGTCGGCGCTGCGGATCGATGGTCGCGGGTGGGACAAGCCAGGGATGACGGTCGAAACCCATCACGATGTCCCAGCCGTGGTGGTGGACCTGCGTATGGCAGCGCTGACACAGCAAACAGCCGTTGTCGAGGTCGGTGGGTCCACCGTCGGCCCACGACTTGATGTGATGCACCTGTGTATGGGACGGCGGCGCACCGCATTTGATGCAGCAGGCGTCGCGGATGATGATCGCTTTGCGGAGGTGTGCCGGATACAGCCGATGGGTGTGGCCCATCTGCAGTGGTACCCCCTCACTGTCGAGGATGATCTCCGTGAGCGAGCCGTCGCACGACGCCTGTCTTGCGGTCGCTTGGCTGACCGATCCGGTCCACGGCAGCGTGGCCGGGTCTCCGGTCGCGGGGATCGTCAGCATCAACTGGGTGCGCGGGGAACCAACGGTATCGATGCTCGCGCCGACTGCGGCTTGGTCGAGGATCAGTTCGAAGGCGTCGGCTCGGCGTTGCTCGGCGTTGCGCCGGTCCTCGGCGCCGTCGGGTTCGGGTCGTGGGCAGGATCGTTCGTCGATCATGGCCAGGAACTTCTCGCCTACGATCTGGGTGAGGTCGGCGCGGATTTCGACGCGGCCGTCGTCGGTGGTGTGGGCGTTCACCGAGTTCAGAGAGGGGTCGTCGGCTGCGGGAACACCGGTGTCGGAGGCGTCGGCGAGAGCGTTGGCGATCGCGCGGGCGTGTTTGAGGACCTGTGTCGGGGTCGCGCCGGACAACGCTTGTGCGATGAGTTCGCTTTCGTATTGGGGGCGGTCACCGTCGGAAAGCGGCTCACCACAACGCTTGTCGATCTCGTTCATCCCGCGGACGACGGCGTCGACGACCTCGCCGGTCAGCCGCCCGTCGGCGGCGTGACGGGTCAGGGCTGGTAGCGCGGGCAGGGCGTCGACACTGCGCATGGTGCGAAGAGCAGCGGCCGGTGCATGTCCTGACTCGATCAACAACTTCTTGGTGGTGCTGCCGGCTTTCTGAGCGACGCCGAGTTCGTCGAGTTGTGCTGCGTGGTTGACGATCTGGTGGTCGACGGTGTTGCGGATCAAGCGCAGCGTCTCGAGCGCGTCGAATGTTGATCGGCCCGTGGGGTCGTCGGCGGGTGGGGTGGTCTCGATGAGCTGATCGAGGAGAGTGGCGAGCTCTGGCATGACTCCAAGGTACCGGAACATTCGTGGATCTCCTGACCTGAAAGTGGGCGGTTTTCGGTCAGTTTCGATGTGGGAGTTCCGGGCATGCGCCGCCCCTGGTGAGGTTGGCCATCGCGATCAAAGCATCGGGAGTGTGAAATCCGTATGACCGCTTTGTCAATGACCGCAGATGGCAGTTCGTCGCCTCGACTCGAGCGTTGCTCATCTGACACGTGACCGCGTTGTAGATTTGCACCTCTCGTTTACGGATACTCGGCGCCAAGGTGCGAATCTCGGGTATATCGCAGGTCTCTGCCTTCCTCAACCAGCGCCGCAACGGCGCCCAACATGAGGAGTACGCACCTGAAAGTATGTGCCTTATTTCTTCTTTCATCTGATACGCACGGGCCAGCACACTGTTGGCATCGGCGACCACGATGGACTGCAGCCGCTCTTGACTCTCGGTGAGGTTGTCAGGATTCTTCAACAACGCCCACCTCAATCGGCCGCGTTCCACCTTTGACAAGCCAGCTATCCGGCTCATCACCCGAGACCGGCATCGATCCAGCGCCTGATTGACCCACTGCAGCACATGAAATGGGTCCATACACCAGTACGCTCCCGGCGCCCGCTCGGCGAGGACCGCACCGATGTACTCGGCGCCATCAGCACTGATGTGGGTGATCTCGCCGGCTCGCACATCACCCAGTTCATCGAAGAACCGCTCGATGGTCGCCTTCTTGGCGCCCTCACCAGCCCACACCAGTTGCCCTGTGTCATGGTTGACCACGACGACCAAGTACCGGCGGCCCTTGCGATAGGCGATCTCATCGATACCGATGCGCCGCAACCCGTTCAAGCGTTTGGTGAGTCCGACATGATCGTCGACCACACGCTCGACGATACGAGACACCGTCCGCCAGGAGACCCGCAGGTAGGCGCTCACCGCGGTCATCGGGGCGTGCGCACACATCCACGCGACGGTGTCGTCAAACGCCCTGGTCATCTTCACTTCCGGACGTGCCCACGGAACCAACTCAGTCTTCACACCATGGCGAGGGCACCGCACACGCGTCGCGGGCAGCTCGAGGAAACACCGCCAGCCGCCCATATCCAGATGCCGCCACAACCGCGGTGCCGGCGGCTGATCGTAACCCGGGCAGCGCTTCTTGCACTGCGGACACCGTGATCGTGCGTTCTTGTGCAGTTCTAGTGTCGCCACCATGACGTGCCCGCGATCATCCTCATCGAACCTGACACCCACGACACGGGCACGCTCGATTCCAAGCAACTTCTGCAGTACTCTGACAGTGCGCAACGCCCACTCCTCTAGGTCTTTTTCTTCGCAAGTCAAAACCTAAGCGAGACTGGGCGTTGCGTGCATTAGGCTCGCTAAAAGTAGCCCACTTCAGGGTCAGAAGAGCCTCGGGGAGTATCAGATTAACGGTGTAAGTGGCGTTTTCGGTTAGTTGTCTTCGCTGGCCGGCATGCGGTCGGCGAAGGTGATGACGAATGCGTTGAGTGCTGGTTTCCACCGCATTGTCCATCGTTTCTGTCCGGTGCCGGTCGGATCGAGCGACCGGGTCACCAGGTACAGGCACTTTAGCGCCGACTGCTCGTTCGGGAAATGCCCACGAGCCCGCACTGCGCGCCGGTAGCGGGCGTTGAGTGACTCGATCGCATTCGTCGAGCAGATCACCTTACGGACCTCGATGTCGTAGTCGAGGAACGGTATGAATTCTTGCCATGCGTTGCGCCACAACCGGATAGCTGCCGGGTACCGGTGCCCCCACTCGGCGTCGAACGCATCCAGCGCCTCGGCCGCGGCTGCAGCGGTGGGGGCGGTGTAGATCGGTTTGATCGCCTTGGCGATAGCATCGCGGTGCTGGCGGCCGGCATAGCGGAATGTGCCCCGGATCAGATGGATGACACACGTCTGCACCACCGTGTCGGGAAAGACCGCCCCGACCGATTGCGGCAGGCCTTTTAGCCCGTCGCAGACGAGGAAGAAGATGTCGGCTACACCCCGGTTCTTCAGCTCGGTAAGCACCGCCAGCCAGTACTTTGCCGACTCACCATCGCCTTCACCTGCCCACATCCCGAGCACGTCACGATGCCCGGCCAGATCCACCCCGATCGCGGCGTAGATCGGCCGGGGCCCTACCTGCCCATCGCGGATTTTGACATGGATGGCGTCGATGAACACCGCGGCGTAGACGCGTTCGAGCGGACGGGCATGCCAGGTGGCCATCTCTTCGAGCACCCGGTCGGTGATCCGGCTGATCGTGTCTTTGGAGACCGCAGCACCGTAGATGTCGGCGAAATGGGCGCTGATTTCACCGGTGGTGAGCCCACGGGCATACAGCGACAACACCACCTCATCCACATCAGTCAAGCGGCGTTGGCGCTTCTTCACGATCTGCGGCTCGAAGGTGCCCGCCCGATCCCGCGGGACATCGATCTCGACCTGCCCACACGCATCAGTCAGCACGGTCTTCGACCGAGACCCGTTGCGCGAGTTGCCACTCCCGCGACCACGCTGGTCGTGCTTGTCGTAACCGAGATGCTCAGACATCTCTTCATCGAGCGCCGTCTCGAGCACCGTTTTGGTCATCGCTTTGAGCAACCCATCCGGACCGGTCAGGCGGACCCCGGCCTCCCGGGCCTGGCGGACCAGCTCGCGGGCTACCTCGAGTTCATCGACGCTGCGGTCCGCAGGCACCTCGACGATCCCGTCATCGTGTTCATCAGATGGCTCCACAGCCACCAGAGTGTCGGTCATGATGCGACCTTCCTGCCCCCGACACACCGAGGGCGGTAAGGCCACTTACACCGTTCTCACGACAGTCCCGAGCCTCGCGCCATGAGCTGACGTGAGCATGGTCGGGAGGGCTGGCCGCTGCGGCCATTCGAACCGATGTGTTTCGTCGCGGGTGAGCGCAGTTCGCTGGGTCGTGTCCGCAACGGCTCGCGGTCGAGCGGGGTGACGATATGGATTCTGCGTACGAGGTTGTCGTCGCGGGCGATCGAAACTAACTGCGAAAGAGTCCCGACGCGGTGATTGATGGTCGCCGGTGAAGTTGCCGGGTCCATCCCGCAACCACGCACACACATCTCTTCAAGCGGCGGTCAGAGGCCACCACGGGCGGACTGCGAAAGGCGCCCCGCAGAAAGCGGGGCACCTTTCGATGAGTCCTAAGGATCAGCCTGGCAGCAAGCTGCCAAGACTTCCCCACGCCCCGTCGTCCTCGGCGGGGTCTCCCGGGCCAGGGCCGGTTGCTTTCACGACAAAGGTCTCCGTGTGAACTGTGTCATCGCCGGCATAGTTTCCCTGGTCGTCGTAGGGCGTGCACTGGCCTGCAATTGTGTACGTACCCGGCTGCAGAGTGATAGTGATCGTTCGCGGTGTGAAGTAGTGCGGAAATGCTTGAGCCACGCCTCGGAACCGCACAGTGTCTGCTAGTGCCGGCGAATGTGACAGCAGCTGATCGGTGCCGGTCCAGACTAGTTCTCCTACCGGGGGTGCTACGGTCCCCGACGTAACAGCCATCGCGTTGCACACATTCAAGCTCGGCGGTGTCAGCGTGATGATCGCATCCTGCGCGGTGGCGCTGACCGAAAAGATGTCTGCTTCGGCTGCAGTCGCGCTGCCAACGCCCATGGAAGTAACCACACCCGCAGCGGCGATCGCGGCAGCGGTCATTGAGAACAAGCGCATCACGTTTGGACTCCTCATTGTTGGTTCTCTCTGAACTCGTCCACTTTGTCAATACAGTGATCGGCTTAGATAGCGTCCGATCATACGAAAGTGCAGGGGCCGCATCACCTGACGTCCAGGTCGATGGCCGCCGCTCATCCGCCACTAACACATGTTCGGGTGCCCCGGGTCGTCGTCCGGTTGAAGCAACCCAGACGGTTAGCCTGACCGGCCCACGGTTCGGTGCACACTGTCTGTGTTGCTCGTGCGCAAACACCGAGCCCACCGGCCTATACGAACCGTTTCGGCAGTATCGCGACTATCGCAGTAAGACCGTCACCTTTTTGTAGTCACAATTGTCCCACCGGTATTGCCGATTGTCCTGAGCCTGCGTATCACGGAAGGCCGGCGTCCGACGGACGACAAGGATGGGGTACCGCGCCCTTCACTCCGAACGACAATGCGTCGGCGACCGTATTCGGTTCGCGTTCGAAACACTGGCCGCGGGATCAGAGTGCTCGCGCGATCAGATTCGCAATCGCACGGCTGCCGAGGGGCGTCGGGTGGCGGGGTTGGGTCTGGGACTGCGAGGCGTTCCCTTCGAACCAGCGGGTTGCGCCGGCGCATGCGTCGTGCCCGACGGCGGCGGAGGCGACGTCGACGAAGGTCGTCGACCGGGTGACGGCAGCGGTTCGGAGGATGGCGTCGAATCGTTTGAAGAAGGTCTGGAGGTACACGGCGTCGGCGTTGCTGATGTTCGCCTGGCCGGGGCAACCTGTTCGGCCGTAGTAGCCGCCGTGACCGACGAGGACCACGCGAGCGAGGGGCGCGCGGGCGGCGATGGTGCTCAGAGTTGCGCCGATCTTCGGTGCGACTGCGGTGAGGGCCGAGGTCATCCGGTCGGCCATCGCTCGATCGTGTCGACACCGGGCGTCCTGGCCGAAGCTTGGCGTGAAGCAGGAGGAGACGATCGACCACCAGCGGAGGTCGTTGCCGCCGATCGAGAGAGTCACCAGTCGCGTGGACCACGACAGTGCGTTGATCTGGACCGGCCGGGCGCCGAATGATGTCGACTGTCGGCGGGTCGTGACGTCTGCAGTGGTGGCGTTCACGCAGGCAACAGAGGTGTAGCTCATCTGGAGCTGGGAGGCGAGGTGCGTCGGGTAGGCGTCTCGAGTACGTCCGCACCCGTCGGGATGCTGTGCTGAGGTCAGCGTCGGCGCTGCGGCGCGTGAATCTCCCAAGGCGACGTAAGCGGGTGCCGCCGGCGCGGCGAGAACCGACGGTACCGACATGCAGCTGATCGCGATGGCGAGAACGGCGACGAGTGCGAGGCGGAATCGGGTCACGGCAGGAGTATCCCAGCCGTGTCGGTGAACGTTACGAGAGGCCTGACGGTGAGAGTGCCGTAGTAATTAGGCCCGCGATGCCCTGCTGCCTAGCGGGGTCGGGTGGCGGGGTTGGGTCTGGGACTGCGAGAAGTTCCCCTCGAACCAGCGTGCTGCTCCGGCGCATGCGTCGTGCCCGACGGCAGCGGAGGCGACGTCGACGAACGTCATCGATCGCGTGACGGCGGCTGTTCGGAGGATCGTGTCGAATCGTTAGAAGAAGGTCTGTAGGTACGCGGCGTCGGCGTTGCTCATGTTGGCCTGGCCGGGGCAACCTGTTCGGCCGTAGTAGCCGCCGTGTCCAACGAGGACCACACGGGCGTTGGGGGCGCTGGAGGCGATCTTGTCCAACGTCGTACCGATCTTCGGTGCGACTGCGCTCAGGCCGGAGTCGATTCGCCGTGCCATGACCCCGTCGTGGCGACACCGGGCGTCCTGGCCGAACGTGCGCGTGAAGCAGGCCGAGATCAGCGACCCGTCCGGCACTCGGGCCGACGTGCGGGTGGGTGCAGCGGCGCGGGAATCGCCCAGGGCGACGTACTCAGGTGCGCTCGGAACGGCCGATGCCGGTGGTGCGACGATGCAGCTGAGCGCTGACGAGAATGGCAACAACCGCCAAACGGGTTCGGATCACGCGGAGAGTATCCACGGCATTTCACCGAAACTGGCTGTGCTGTCCGGATTTTCGTCCGTTCGGAGGAATTCGGCGCCAGGCGTGTCTCGAACATCGTCGCCCTCGTGGTGCCCCCACCAGGGCTCGAACCTGGGACCTGCGGATTAAAAGTCCGTAGCTCTACCAACTGAGCTATAGGGGCAGGGCCCCGGCAAGCCGGGGCGTCGATGAGTTTACAACGTGTGCAAACGGTGCGAACGAGACCCTCGGTGTGCGTGTCGTCGAGCTGGCCGCGATGCTCCGTTTACGGGTCTGACCAGTCGATTTGTGGTTTGCGCGAGACCTGTCATAAGCTATGCGAGCTCCCAACGGAGAACACGACCGGCCCCCTTCGTCTAGCGGCCTAGGACGCCGCCCTTTCAAGGCGGTAGCGCGGGTTCGAATCCCGTAGGGGGTACGCCTGCGCGGCACTCGGTAACGAGGATCGCGCAAATAATTTAACAAGGCCCTGTGGCGCAGTTGGTTAGCGCGCCGCCCTGTCACGGCGGAGGTCGCGGGTTCGAGTCCCGTCAGGGTCGCCAAAGGTTTCGGTTCATCGTCAACCGGTACCTTCCGGCCAGGTAGCTCAGTTGGTACGAGCGTCCGCCTGAAAAGCGGAAGGTCGTCGGTTCGATCCCGACTCTGGCCACCACAACGATCCCCAGCAGTCTGAGACTGCTGGGGATTTTTTTGTTTCGACAGATGCGGCGTCGTGGGCAGTGCTGGTTCGGGCTGTGTTGGCCGAATCACTCACGGCGACAACGGATTCACCCGAACAGACGACCGTCGGCGGGCTGCGAACCGTGATCTACCTTGCATGATGGTCGCGTGAACGCGATACCGGGGGTACGCCGCGTCTGCCCTCACATGACCAATTCCCGGAACAACCCAGCCACGGCTCGGCGCGGCATGCTGCCGCCGCGAGTTCCAGTCCACCGACCTACCGGTACGAGTACAAAGACCCGTACGCACCCATGTCGACCGCCAAGCAAGTGGTGCTCGGGTGCGCGATCTCGTTGGTGCTCATCGCCTTTGCGGTGGCAGCGTTCCTCATCGGACAGGGGTGATGGGGTCTTTGCAGGGCGCGGCTCTGCTCGACGAATAGAGCCCGCCGCGGGGCCGAGGGGGTGAGTTGACTCGGCCCCGCGCCGGGTCTCGTAGCCGGTCCCTCCGGAGGCGGGGGAGCGGCGATACCGCCAGAGTGGTCTCTTCGTTGACGCCGAACGCTGCGTTGCGCGGTGGGTGTCGGCTGTCAGGCTGCTGCGGTGGACTCGCCGTCGCCCGAGTCGGACGACGAATCGCTCTCGGTCTCCGTGTTCGACACGTCTGACGAGTCCTCCTCGGATGTGGACGTGTCGGTGGAAGCGCCGTCGGCAGAATCGGTGTCAGCGGCATCGGTGTCGGCTGCGTGCCGCCCGCTGCCCGTGAGGCGATGCCGGCCGCCCTCTGATGGGGTCGCCTCGGGGGTTGGCGTGTCAGCGTCGGCAGTCTCAGGCGCGCGATGACGACCGCCTGACAAGACTTCGGCGTCAGAGGCCGGGACGTCAGCGCCAACAGTGGGCGCCGGCGCCGGCGATTCGGTTGGCGGATCTTCGGAGTCGGCAGAGTCCACAAGACGGGCGACGGTTGGTAGGTCGTCCTCAGACGACGACTCGACCGGCACCGCGGCGTTCGACTCGATCGGCGTCACCAGCGGGTAGAAAGCGTTGTTGACCGCGTCCCATCGCTCGAGATCGGCCTCGCTCGGTTTGATGCCCACCGCATCGTTGAGGATCATCGCGACCAGCGTGAGCGGGTGGTGTTTCGGCTGGTAGACGACGTAAGTCGTATTGCCGTCGCGGCTTTTCATCGTCGTCGGCGCTGTGGTGTAGTCGATGAGATTGCCGTAATTCTCTTCGCCCAGGCCCGAATGGATCGCGATGAATCCCGCCGCGTTCACGAGCAGCGAACTCACCGGCCTGAGCGTTCGCCACTGGAAGTTGGCAACCGGATCGCCGACCACGATGACGGACACCACGGGGAGATCGTCGCCGGTGGCACCGGGATCGCGGGCTCCGTTGCTCTCGGCGCCGAACAGCTCGAACACGGAACCGGCGACGTTGTTGTCGGCCCACGCCTTCAGGCCCCACGGGCTCCGCGGGTCGGAGATGAGCAGGATCATCGAGTTGTCGACGTCGATCCCGTTGGGCTGACCGACAGCGACCTCCGCAGCATTGCCCAGAGCTTCAGCTCCCTGCGAGTAGCCGGTGTAGACGATGTAAGGCGGCCCGTCGGTCTGCTGTGCAAACGCCCGCATTACTTTGAGATTGTTGTCGACGGCGACGTCCCGAGAGGCGTCGTAACTTGGGGCGAAGAACGGCAGGATTGCGCCGGACCGGCCGGAGATCAACGGGCCGAGTGCTTCTGGATAGTCGATGACCAGCGTCTGACGACCCGCACGAAGGCCCCTGATGCGCGGATACATGGAGCCGTCGTCGGTTCCTGGGGTCACCACCACGATAGTGTCACCGTTGACATGGGGGAACGTCGTCGATAACCAGTCAGGACCGAGCCCGTCGTCGGGTTCTGCTGGGCGGAACACACCGTCGTCGTTCAGCTCGTCGATGGTGTCGAGCGTCTCGGCCGAAAGGGCCGGTGCGGCCGCAGCGGTCGCGGGCAGGGCCATCGGGACGACCATGCCGAGGCACAGCGCACAACCCACTGTGGACGCGCGCAGCGTCCGTCGAAAACCGTTCATGTGTTTCGCCCCCACTGGCAGTCCGCCAAGCTGGCCACCGGCCATCGGCATGCTTGATTTGGTTTCAAGAATCATGAAATCCGGTCAAGTGTCCATGGCCGCGCGACGCTACAGCAACTTACCGACCGGTTTTCACCCGTTCAGGGGAACGACGTGTCTTCAGAAGGGTGGTGGGTCGAGGCGGTCGAGATCTTCGCGGGCTTGCTTGTTGCGGAAAGTGTCTTCCAGCGTTTCGGCGTCCCCGGGCAGGGTGACTCCTTCGGGGGTCTCGTATTCGGTGACCAGGTGTCCGTCTTCGTCGCGTATTGCACATCGACCCAGTCCCCGTGGTTTTGAGGAGGTGACTGGGACGTTCTCCGCCGACATGACGGAGGTGAGTTCGGCGGTGCCGTCGGGCAGTTCGTGGGTCCACACCCCACGCTGATCCATCGCGTCTTTGCGGCGTTGGCGTACCGCGTCCGGATCGTGGCGGAAGACGAGGCGGTCGACCATGTCCCGCAGGCGCGCCCGGTCCCACACACCCTTGCGGGCGCACAGTATCGGCGATCTAGGCATCCAACGCGGGCGTGATGGGGTCGTCGGTGGGGATCAGTTCGGTGCGGGAGATGACCAACCGGATCTGCCCTTGCGACAGAATCCCGTCGCGCAGGGTGTCGGCAACCTCGGGGAGCCGGTCACGTAGTGCGACGGCCTCGTCGATCAGGGTTTCGGCGCGGCGTCGCGACACCCCGGCTTGGCGGGCGATGCGGGCGGCGCAGTCAGCGTGGCCGTCCATCACGAACCCCGACGCGCTGGTGGTGATCAGGCGGTCGGTCATCACCGCGATCGTCTGATAGCGGTGCCAGGCCAGATAGGACTCGCCTCGTCGGGTGGCGTCGAGACCGGCCATCAACATCACCATGTCGGTCTCGGCGGCGTGGGCAGGATCGACCCCGGCGGTGTACTCGCTCGGTAGATCGGTCCACGCCTTCACTACGCCCCCCGACGCTTGTTTCGTCACCCCGGTGACCGGGGCGTGTTCTGTTACAGACCAATCTAAACCCGACCACCGACAATTCCGGATGAGCCTCCACAGCGCATCATCGTCGTTGACGAAATAATCCCTGCGAGTAGCGATATGGTGCCGTCCGGGTGGGCGCCGGTTGAGATCGTCGGGTCGCCAGGTGGTTTCGACACGGCGCCTCGCTTCGCTCGGGGCCGGCTCAACCAGCGGGGGTGGGCGCCTCGCTTCGCTCGGGGCCGGCTCAACCAGCGGAGGGCAGGGGTGGTCGCCAAGTGGTTTCGACTCGGCGCCTCGCTTCGCTCGGGGCCGGCTCAACCAGCGGGGGTGGGCGACTCGCCCAGCGGCTCGTTGCCGGCTCAACCAGCGGGGGTGGGCGACTCGCCTGGCGGCTCGTTGCCGGCTCAGCCAGCGGGGGAAGAGGTGGTCGCCAGGTGGTTTCGACACGGCGACTCGCCTAGCGGCTCGTTGCCGGCTCAACCAGCGGGGGTGGGCGACTCGCCTAGCGGCTCGGTGCCGGCTCAACCAGCGGGGGTGGGCGCCTCGCTCCGCTCGGGGCCGGCTCAACCAGCGGAGGGGTGCCGGCTCGACCAGCGGCAACGGCGCAATCGTGCCGCTTCCGTTCGTCGGACCGGCCATACTCATTCGATGAGAACTCGCACGACCAGGGTGGTCGTCCGCAGCGTGTACGGCACCGCGGCCGTCGAGTGGTTCTTGATCCTCGCGATCGCGACGATCATCGTCACGCGCCTGTATCTGCACCTCACCGGATATCCACAAGTCGGAAGCGGAACACTGCACATCGCACATGCGCTGTGGGGTGGCGCGCTGATGATGCTGGCGCTCATCACCGGATGGCTGTTCCTCGGGGCGACGGCGCGGATCATCGCGATCGTGCTGGGCGGTATAGGTTTCGGGCTGTTTCTCGACGAGGTCGGCAAGTTCGTCACCCGCACCAACGACTACTTCTACGGGCCGTCGGCGGAGATCATGTACGTGCTCGTCGTGATGATCCTGTTGATCAGCCGCGTCGTCCGGGATGTCAAGCGGCCCACCGGCGCCGAGGCGCTCGCCAATGCGGCGGTCATCGCGGCCGACGGTGTCGCGCACGGGCTTCCGGAACGTCGTCGACGCCAGGCCGAAGAGTTTCTCGTGGTGGCCGAGGGCAAGGGGCTCGACGCCGAGACGATCGGTCACATCCGAGCGCTCCTCGAATCGAGCGAGGGTACGCCGGACCGGTTGATGCGACTCCGCGACCGGGCGGTTGCCCTGATCCCGGACTTCTTCCGCAGTCCCCGATGGATTCCGGTCGTCGGGTGGGGGTTGGTCATCGCGGCCGCACTCACCGTCATCGTCGGCGTGCTGAGCTTCTACTTCTCCGGCGACCGTAGCGAGGAACTCGACATCTACATCGAGCTCACCGGCAGCACGCCCGCCACCTGGATTCTGTTGATCAGCGGGATCGCGACACTAGCCCTGGCGCTTCCGGCGATGGTCGCGCGCCGGCGCGGTGTGGAGCCGGCCGGGCCGCTACGAGGGCTGCGTATCGCCGCCCTGGTGTTCATGCTGTCGAACGCTCTCGTCGACTTCGCGCTCGAGGGCTTCGGTGCCCTGTTCAATCTCGCCCTGGGTTTGTTCGCCCTCAGCATCGTGAGTTACCACCTCGCGCAGGCGTCCGTCGCGTCGGACGGCAGTCGTGATCAACTGAGGGTGTGACTCATCTCGATCGGACTGTGGCCGCCGCGCGTGTCGAGGGCTTCGACCGGCGGACCGCGGACGTCCCGGGCGCACGGGCCGCCTCGGTCGTCCTCGCGGTAGCGGAGAAGGACGGCCGTCAGGGGATCTGGCTGTGCAAGCGTCCCACGACGATGCGACGCCACGCCGCCCAATTCGCACTCCCCGGTGGCCGGCTCGACCCCGGTGAGGACCATGTCACGGCCGGCCTGCGCGAACTCGACGAAGAACTCGGCATCGAGCTGCCGCCGAGCTCGGTGCTCGGGGCGCTCGACGACTATCCGACGCGCTCGGGTTTCGTGATCACCCCGATCGTCTGCTGGGCCGAGGAATACCAGGAGCCGACACCCAACCCCGACGAGGTGGCGCTGCTGTTCTTCGTCACCTTCTCCGAACTGCTCGTCGAACCGCGGTTCCTCACGATCCCGCAGTCGGATCTCCCGGTCATCCAGTTGCCCATCGTCGGCTCCCTCGTCCACGCCCCGACCGCCGCGGTGATCTACCAGTTCGCCGAGGTGGTCCTGCGGAACCGGCAGACACGGGTCGACGGCTTCGAGCAGCCGGTCTTCGCCTGGAAATAGCCGCTCAGCCGGTGACGAGTCGCTGCTCGGCCCGACGCACGTAGGGCCGGGCTCCCGTGTCGCGGGCCACCCGGACGGCATCCTGCAGGTCGGCGGTTCCATCCAGCCCGACGACCTCGCGCGCGGTTCCGCGGTACAGCCTCGCGGGTCCCAGACACACGAGTCCGGGCCATTGCACCACCAGGCCCGACGACCAGTCGGCGGTGAACGGCTCGATGCGGCGGCAGATCTCACCAGCGGCGTCGCGGTGACGGGAATCGCGAGACACCGCGTAGAGCGTCTCGATGAGCAGTGGAACGCGCGCCACCACGCGCGAACCGGCCCACTGGTCGGCGTCCGCGGTCAGCTCCGTCGCGAGTTCGAGGGCACGGTCGAGGTCGCCGCTCTCGGCGGCGCCCAGTGCGATCACCAGGGTGAAATCCTCGTCCACCTCTTCCGCGAGCGCATCGAACGGCGGCAACGCCGAGGCGAGCTCGCCGCGGTGCCACGCGGCGATCGACGCGCTGGTCGCCATCGACGACTCGGCGAGAAGTCGTGCACGGTCGGACAGCCCGCCGACCGTCGCAGCGAACCTCTCGGTCAGTGCCGTGCTGGTGTCGTAGTCGCCACGTAACAGCGCGATCATCACCTGCCACCACAACTGCATCGTCTCCACATCGGTACCGCCGATACGTCCGGCGAGCCGGGTGAACTCGGTGGACAGGCGTCGCGCCAGACGCAGATCAGCCGCCTCCAACGCGCAGACGCGTTGCAGATGCAGAGCGGTGGCGCGTCTGTGGAGGTCGCCGGCCGATAGTTCATACAGCTCCCGGGCGATCTTGCGTCGATCCGCCAGACGGTCGGGAACCCACCGGACGAGGAACTCGGCGAGGTCGATCTCGAAATCCACGGCACCGCTGTCGTGGACGACACGTGCGGCACCGAGATGGTCGTCGGCGCCCGGCAAGCCGAGGACGGTCAACCGGGCTGCCTCCGACGCATGAGGGCGCGCAACCACTTCGGGGTCCAAGGCCTCACCGTGCGTCAGTGCCTCGCGGGCGAGAGCGGCATGGTCGGTCTGGACGACGCCGTAACCGGACCAGTAGCCCGCGACCCCGTTCGGTGCCGACAGCAGTGCGGTCTCGGCGAGCGCGGGCCAATCCCGCGTCAGCCGACTCACCGTCGCCGCCGATTCGAAAGAGTCCGCAGCCGAATCGAACTCCCCGATGCGCAGCGCGGCGGCGCCGGCGATCCGGCGCAATTCGACGGTCGAGTGGGAGTCGAGTCCGGGCAGACCGAGACCACGTCGTGCCAGGTCGAGCGCACGATGATCGGCCGTTGCCGAGAGTGCGCGGTGAGCCGCCCCGATGCATGTGCGAGCGGCGACGGCGGTCGAGTCCTCGTCGACGGCGCACTCGACGCGGTGCACGGCCAGTGACTCGAGATCGTCGGGACGCACCGCTTCGAACGCAGCGGCGAGCCGCGCGTGAGCCTCGATCCGTTGCTCGCGCGAGAGGTTGTCGGCGAGACCCTTCGTGACGCTCGCAAGCTCGCTCCTCAGGGGGCTGGTGGTGATGCTCGCAAGCTCGCTCCTCAGGGGGCTGGTGGTGATGCTCGCAAGCTCGCTCCTCAGGGGGCTGATGAGCCCGCTGCGGACTGCCTCGTCGGCCACGCCCTCACCGAGGGTGCGGGCCACCTCGGTGAACACATCGTCGGGGAGATCGCCGCCTGCGATCGTCACGGCCGTGACGAGCGCACGAGCGGCAGGGGAGAGATCGTCGAACCGCGTCGAGTACATCGATCGGGCGGGATGGTCCCGGTCCGGCGGCGCCCCGGTCCAGGCGATGGCGCACAGTTGTTGCGCCACAGCAGGATTGCCGAATGACTGCGCGACCAGCGCGTCAGCGTCGACCCGGTCCGTGTCACCGAGCTGCTCGAGACGCCGAACGATCAACGCGCGCATGTCGTCGGAGCCGAGTTCGGTCAGACGCACCTCGGCGACCGGCCCGTGCCGGTTCAGTGTCGACCGGAGGATCTCGACGGGCTCGGCGTCGGGGTCGCGGCAGGTGACCAGGACCGTCATCGGTGCCTGTCCGATACCTGCAAGCACGCGTCCCAGCACAAGAGCCGAGTCGGCGTCGAGCCACTGGGCGTCGTCGACAAGTAACACCGACCGCCCGTCCTCGGCGACGTCGGACCAGATGCGGGCGGTGAGGTCGGCGACGATTCGCGCCGTCGGGACGGAGACCGGGGACTCGCCGAAGAGTTCTTCGAGGCCGCCGAACGTCGGTCCGGGCGGGCCGGGTCGGCCGATGAAACGGCGGGCCGCGGCACTGTGCCGTGCGATGAGGTGCTCGACCAGCGCGGTCTTCCCGATGCCCGACGGGCCGATGAGGACCACACCCGCGGGACGGTCCGCGCCGGTTTGCCAGACCTGTTCGAGCACTGCGTGTTCGGCGACTCGGCCGATGAGTTCGCGTACCGGCTGCGGCGTGGCGGAGGTGGCGGAGAGCGGCGAGACCGCGGGAGACGGGTCGAGCAGGTCGTCTTCCAGCGCGACCGTGTCGGGATGCGGATCGAGACCCAAGTCGTCACGGAGGGCCTGCCGGAGTCGGCGCAGTACGCCGAGGGCGTCGACCGTGCGTCCGTCGTCGTGCAGCGCACGGGCGAGGGTCCGCGCGGCGCCCTCGCGGTAGGGGTGCCGTTGACACAGCGGCGTCAGCAACGCGACCGAGCGACGGTACTCGCCGACCGTGCGCAGCGCGTCGGCTGCGGTCTCGGTGAACTCGGCACGTATCTCCGCGAGCCGGACGAGTTCGGGTGCGATGTCGGCGATGTCGGCGATCTCCGGAAGCGGTTCGCCCCGCCATAGGTCGAGCGCTCGGCACAACACCTCGGCGCCGGCCCGGGGGTCGGACCGGATGAGCTGCAATCCCTCCTGGCCGAACTGGTCCAGCAGATCGAGGTCGGTGACTGCGCCGTCGCAGTGCAGTAGGTATCCCGCGGGGACGGTGTCGATGCGGACGACGCCGGTCGGGGCGAGCGAGCGTCGAAGCCGGGACACATACCCGTGCAGCGTGCTCGCCGCCGACGCCGGTGGACGACCACGCCACAGGAGCTCGGTCACCCGCTCAGGCGAGCACGCGGTCCGTTCCGCGGCGAGGATGGCAAGCAGCTCGGCGTGCTTGCGGGCTGTCATCGGGATCGGCGACCCGTCGGCAGCGGTGACCGACAGTGGACCCAGGACCCGGATCGCCAGATGTGGTTCAGAAGCCAACTCACGCGCCGTTCGTCGGGTCGCACCAGTCGCGCACAAGGCTAACACCAGCGCGGGTTGTCAGCGTTGCCGTCATGACAACCACTGCACACACCCAGAACCAGAACCACGACGCGTCGGATGGCGACACACCCGGCCCGTTCCGCAGCCCGAGCTGGCCGGTCCTACGCCATCTCAGCGGCGGGGCCCTGACCCTCGGCGGAGTCGCCTGCATCGCCGGCGGGACGTTGCATCCCATCGTCGACGGCGAGGCCCACTCCGTGGAGGCGCTGCAAGCGGTGGGCTCACCGTGGGCGCAGATCCTGCTCGCCGTCGGCACGACGCTGCTACTGCTCGGCCTGCCCGGGATGTACGCGTGGCTGGCACCCCGGATCGGGATCGCCGGGCTGATCGGCCTCGTCGCCTACGCGGTCGGCAATCTCGTCACCGCGACCGGGCACCTCATCGTCGAGCTGTTCGTCGCGTACCCGTTCGCGAATGACCCGGACAAGGCCGCGCTCATCGCCGCCGACGACTCGATGCTGGGCACCACCGCGTTCGAGCTACTCAACACGGTCGGCGGGCTCGTGATGCTGGTCGGTATGGGGATGTTCGGCGCCAGCCTCATCCGCAACCGGGCGGTCCCGCTCTGGATCGGCATCCTCACCGTCGTCGGCATGGTCGGTTTCATGCTGCCGATTCCCGCGGTCGCCGGAATCTCGGGATTCATCTACGAGGCGCCGCGTGGAATCGCCATCGCCGCGATCGGAGCACTGATGGTTCGCCGGTGATGTAGATCACAACGCCGGTGGGGATGAAATCGGACCGCGGTCCGGTTAGTGTCTGGTGATGGGTCGCGAAGGCCCACCAGCCATCGATCGAGACCCGAACCGAAAATTTCTGGAAGGACCACGACATGACCTCCGCCACCACCGTCAAGGCACCCATCCCCGCCGGCACCTGGATCATCGACACCGTGCACTCCGCGGTGAACTTCTCCGTGAAGCACCTCATGGTCAGCAAGGTCCGCGGCAGCTTCGACACCTTCTCCGGCACCATCACCGTCGACGAGAACGGCACCCCCGCCGTCCAGGCCGAGATCGACGTCACCTCGATCAACACCCGCAACGAGCAGCGCGACGGCCACATCAAGTCCGCTGACTTCTTCGACGCCGAGAAGTACCCGAAGGCCACCTTCGTCTCCACCGGCGTCCGCCAGAACGGCGACGACTACCTCCTCGACGGCGACTTCACCCTCAAGGGCGTCACCAAGCCCGTCACGCTCGAGCTCGAGTTCGAGGGCACCAACCCCGGCATGGGCCAGGGCGCCGTCGCCGGCTTCGAGGCGAAGGTCGTCATCAACCGCAAGGACTTCGGCATCGACATCGAGATGCCGCTCGAGGGCGGTGGCGTCGTCGTCGGCGACAAGATCACCATCACGCTCGAGATCGAGGCCCTGCAGGCCTGATCCGCACGATCCCCGATGGACCGGCACCGTGAGGTGCCGGTCCATTTGTGGTTTCGACACGCCGCGTGGCCGCTTCGCGTCCGCGTGGCGGCTCGACCAGCGGGGGATGGCCGCGTGGCCGCTTCGCGTCCGCGTGGCGGCTCAACCAGCGGGGGATGGCCGTGTGGCCGCTTTGCGTCCGCGTGGCGGCTCAACCAGCGGGGGATGGCCGTGTGGCCGCTTCGCGTCCGCGTGGCGGCTCAACCAGCGGGATGGTCGGCTCTCCCTTGGGTAGGCTTCGGGGAACGCCGTCAGGCAGGAGAAGCCGATGGGACGACCACGCCGGACCCGTCGTGGTGTGCCGTGGACACGTCTGCGTCGACGCACCGCGGGTTTCTTGTGGGGTACCTCGACGGTTCCGAGCCCCCGGGGATGGGCCCGGATCGGCCCGCCCATGCGCAGCAAGATCGCCCTGCACGCCACCGTCACCGCGATGACCGCCGTGATCGCCAGCAATACAGTGATCGGCGTCGAGACCTTCTTGCTCGTCCAACTCGCCTTCAACGGCGGCCAACTCACCTTCGACGAGACGCTGGGCGCGCCGAATTTTCCCGTGGTCGTGGGTGCGATCATCGTCGGCATCCTCACGAATCTGCTGTTGGGGATGCTGGCGGTCCGGCCCCAGCTGCGCTGGTTCATCAGCTGTCAACCCGCCGACCATGCCCGTCGACGCGCCGTACAGCGGATACCGATCGTGCAGCTCGGAGTCACGGTCGTCTCCTGGAGCGCGGCGGCGCTGTTCTACGTGTTCATCGCCGAAGAGCTCACGACCGCGACCGTCGCCGGCGTCGCGGTCGCATTCGCGCTGGCCGGTATGTCGAGTGCCTGTCTCACCTATCTGTTCGCCGAACGCGCCGCCCGCCCCCTGGCCGTCGTCGTCCTCGAGGACTTCCCCACGAACCACGTCATGAACGGTGTGCGCGTGCGGATGCTGGCCGTGTGGGCGGTGAGCTCGGCGGTGCCGATGGTCGGTTTGTTGACGGTCAACGCGGGGCGCTGGACCGGTCTGCTGCCCGATGTCTACGGCGCGGTCGACTGGACGACCGTGATCCTCTGCCTGGTGGGCCTCGCATCCGGAGCCCGTGTCATCGCGCTTGTGGGGCAGGCGATCACCGATCCGCTGACGGAGATGCGCCGGGCGGTGCACCGCGTGGACCACGGTGACTACAAGGCTCGCGTGCCCGTGTACGACTCCTCGGAACTCGGTGTGCTGCAACACGGTTTCAACAGGATGGTCGAGGGTCTCGCCGAACGGGACCGCATGCGTGAGATATTCGCGCGACACGTCGGCGACACCGTGGCCGAGCTCGCGATCTCCGACGGTGTCGGCATGCACGGCACCAATACCCGCGTCGGCGTCCTGTTCGTCGACATCGTCGGATCGACGGGGCTGGCGCAGCAGCGTAGTCCCGACGACACCGCAGCCCTGCTCAATGCCTTCTTCAGCATCGTCGCCGACGTCGTCGATCAACATTCCGGCTTCGTCAACAAATTCGAGGGCGACGCCGCGCTCGCCGTCTTCGGTGCGCCCGTCGAGATCGACGACCCCGCGGGCGCCGCGCTCGGCGCCGCCCGCGACCTCGCCGATCGGCTCGCCAGCAGCCTCGACATCCGTTGGGGGATCGGCGTTTCCTACGGCGAGGCGTTCGCCGGCAACATCGGCGCCGAACGACGCTACGAGTACACCGTCATCGGCGACCCGGTCAACGAGTGCGCTCGACTGTCCGACATGGCCAAGACCGGACGCATCCCGGCTCTGGCCAGCGGCGCGGCGATCGACGCCGCCGGCGAGGAAGCGCAGGAGTGGAAGCTGCTCGGCACGCGGATCATGCGCGGCCGCTCCGAGCCCACCGCCTTCCATGCGCCGATCGAACTCGTCGAGCGGTTGGGGACGTCGACCAACCTCATCGCGGAATTGCTACGGCCCGCACGTCGCATCGTCGGCGCCAACCCGTTGCGGCTGACCACATTCTTCGGCGGGTGAAGCCTTCGCTGCGCTCGGCGGAAGAGATGAATCGTTGACGCCGTCCCTATGCGTCAATAGCGTGGGCCGCACGGTCCCGGTTAGGTTGCCGGGCATGACGACGCATCCCAGGGGGTCGCGATGAGTGGTTGGACGACAGCGGACGTGACGGACCAGACGGGCCGGACGTTCGTGGTGACCGGTGCCAACAGCGGACTCGGGTATCAGACCGCGAAGGTGCTCGTCCGCGCCGGTGCCGAGGTGGTGCTGGCGTGCCGCAACACTGCCAAGGCCGATGCCGTGGCGTCGGAGCTGGGGCCGAAGGCGACCGTCGCCAAACTGGACCTCGCCGACCTCGAATCCGTGCGCGCCTTCGCCGCCGGGGTGACCGGCGCCGACGTGCTGATCAACAACGCGGGACTGATGGCGGTCCCGTTCCGACGCACCACCGACGGTTTCGAGATGCAGATCGGCACCAATCATCTCGGGCATTTCGCCCTCACGGCGCTGCTGCTGCCGAAGATCACCGAACGGGTGGTCACCGTGTCGTCGACGATGCACCAGATCGGCGACATCCAACTCGACGACCTGAACTGGGAACAGCGCCGCTACCGGCGCTGGCGGGCCTACGGCGACTCCAAGATGGCCAACCTGATGTTCGGCAAGGAGCTCGCCGCACGGCTGGCGGCGGCCGGGTCGTCGAAGAAGTCGTTGATCGCCCATCCGGGTTACGCCTCAACGGAATTGCAGGGCAGAAGCGAGAACTTCTCCGACTTCTTCGCGAAGCTGGGCAACAAGCTGCCGATCGCCCAGCCGGCGGCCGACGGGGCGCTGCCCCAGCTGTACGCGGCGACCCTGCCGGATGCGAGATCCGGGACGTTCTACGGGCCGACGCAGTTCTTCGGGATGCGCGGCGCCCCCGGACGCAGCGATTACAAGAAAGCTGCCGACGACGTCGAGTTCCGGACCGCGCTCTGGGAGGAATCGGAGCGGCTCACGGGGGAGAAGTTCGACGTCGGGGCCGTCGGCTGAGCGTAGCGTCGAATGGCTCCGATCCCACGAACGGACGAATCATGTTTGAGGTAGAGAACTTCGGACGCTGCATGGCTTAGATTCGCGGCATGACCCTCTCGAAACGTTCCTTGCGCATCATGCTGGCCGGAGCGGCATGCGTCGCCGGCGCGACTTTCTCCACCGTCGCGGCCCCGTCGGCATCGGCCGAACCCACCGGTTGCGTCGCCGGGGCGGCCGTCGTCGTCGCCGCGTCGTACTGCAGTGGCGGTACGGGGGAGCACCGGGTGCAGGCAGCATGTCTGGACTCGACCATGGTCGCGACACTCACCAACGCAAACGGCCCCTGGCGCGCACCGGGGCAGCTGTCGGTCGTGACCATCGGCGCTCAGACGAACGTCGGGAAGTGCATACTCCCGGTCATCGCGATCACCGGCGTGCGGTGATCCTGGCGCGCACCCTGGTTGTCGGCGCCCTGTGCGTCGGCAGTGCTGCGCTGTCGGCGGTGTCCGCGTCCTCGGCATCGGCCGAACCCACCGGTTGCGTGGCGGGGTCGGCGATCGTCGTCTCGGCGTCGTACTGCAGTGGTGGCACCGGTGAGCACCGGGTGGAGGCGGGCTGCATCGTTCCGGCGCTCTACGCCACGACCTTCGAAGCGTATGGGCCCTGGAGAAGCCCGGGGCAACTGTCGGTCGTGACCACCGGAGCGCCGACGAGAGCGGGGGAGTGCATTCTCCCCATCCAGGTCTTCGTCGGGGTGCGCTGAACCGGTTGAAAAAGGCCCGACTACTGGACGCTGAACGCGATGCTGTTCGACGCGCCCGAGATGGTGTCGGTGACGCGGATCGTGAAATCGCCTGCGCCCTTGAAGAAGTAGGACTTCACCGCGGTGCAGTCCTGGGTCTTGAACAGCGAGGCCTGCTTGGGGACCTTCGGTCCGGACAGGCGGACCTCCATGCGGCACTCGTTGCCGTCGACGATCGGCCCGGCGTCGATGATCGAGTTCCAGCGCACGCCCAGACGCGAGTTCTTCGGATAGGTGTTGGGCACGACGGCCGCGGTGTTGTTCGGTGTGTACACCCAGACGTTGATCGACTTGATGCCGTTCGGTGCGCCGGGGCGGCCGAGCTTGCCGTAGTGCGTGACCTTGTCGCCGCCGGACGAGCCGAGCGCGGCGCTGCCGGAGTCGAGGCTGCCGCTCGCGCTTCCGAAGAGTGTGTCGAGCGGGTTGGCGGTCGCCGGTGCGACGGGCAGTGCCAGTGCGGCGGTGGCGAGCAGGGCGGCGGCGATACGGGTGCGCTTCATCGACTTCTCTCGGTCCTCACGTTTATAACGAAATGATTAAAGCACGAGGATCGGCGTGTGCGTAGACAACTGCCCCCGCTGGTTGAGCCGGCCCCGAGCGGATCTGCTGGACAGAGCAAGCGACGAAGGAGCGCGTCGAGGTCGATGCGCCGTGTCGAAGCCACCCCCGCTGGTTGAGCCGGCCCCGAGCGGAGCGAGGCGCCGTGTCGAAGCCACTTGGTGACCGCCCCTGCTGGTTGAGCCGGCCCCGAGCGGAGCGAGGCGCCGTGTCGAAGCCACTTGGTGACCGATCCGCGAAACCTGCCAACGACCCTGTGGACAGACTCGCCACGATCCGCTGGCTGTGGAGGCATCGACCGATTTGTCGCAGCAATCCTCGACAGTCACACCATGAGTGGCTTTCTCTACATCCTCGAATGCTCCGACGGCACGCTGTACGTCGGGAGTACTCGGAACGTCGAGCATCGAGTCGACCAGCACCAGACCGGAAACGGCTCGCGCTACACGCGTCCTCGTCGGCCCGTCCGGCTCGTATTCCAGCAGGAGTTTCCCAACATAGGCGAGGCTTACGCGGCCGAGCGCCGTGTCCACGGCTGGTCTCGCGCGAAACGGTCCGCCCTCGTCGCAGGACGGTTCGACCTGCTTCCGGAACTGTCGCGCACGAATCCTGGGTAAAGCACTCGAACACACGTGCGACCTGGGTGTAGCCTGAAGTCATGTCTCTCGGCACCCAGGGCTCTTTGTTCTCCGAGCAATCAGCGGAGCCGACGCTCGGCGACCTGTCGACATCGATCTCGCGCCGTCCGCTGACCGAGGGTGCGTGGGTCGACCTGTGTCCCGGTTGGATCAGTGGTGCCGACGAGCTCTTCGACCGCCTCCGCGAATGCGTCCCCTGGCGGGCCGAGCGTCGTCGAATGTACGAGCGGGTGGTCGAGGTTCCGCGGCTCGTCTCGATCTACCAGGCCGATGACCGATTCCCCGACCCGATCATCACCGGCGCACGCGCCGCACTGACCGAGCACTACCGCGACGAACTACCCGAGGGTTTCGCGACCGCCGGGATCAGCCTGTACCGCGACGGCAACGACTCGGTTGCGTGGCACGGCGACCGCATCGGTCGGGCGTCCACACACGACACGATGGTCGCCATCATCTCGCTCGGTTCACCTCGGCCACTCATGCTCAGACCCCGCGGTGGCGGTCGGTCTCTGAAGTTCACCCTGTCGTCGGGCGACCTGCTCGTCATGGGTGGCAGTTGTCAGCGCACCTGGGAGCACGCCGTGCCCAAGGTGCGCGGCGTCGGTGCCCGTATCAGCATTCAACTGAGGCCGCCCGGAGTGTGGTGATCTGGCCGATCAACGCCGACCGGGCGCGGCGCGGACGCCGCGTGCGTTGAGGTCACTTCGCATGATCGGTCGCCAAGTGGCTTCGACTCGGCGCCTCGCTTCGCTCGGTGCCGGCTCAACCAGCGGGGGTTGGCCGAGCGTCGCGGGGAGGTCGCGTGCGTTGAGGTCACTTCGCATTATCGGTCGCCAAGTGGCTTCGACTCGGCGCCTCGCTTCGCTCGGTGCCGGCTCAACCAGCGGGGGTTGGCCGAGCGTCGCGGGGAGGTCGCGTGCGTTGAGGTCACTTCGCATGATCGGTCGCCAAGTGGCTTCGACTCGGCGCCTCGCTTCGCTCGGGGCCGGCTCAACCAGCGGGGGCAGTCACCCAGTGGCTTCGCTCGGTGCCGGCTCAACCCGCGGGGGTCGGGTCAGCCGGCGCGTGTGGCGTCGGAGACCGGCGTGATCGGGAGGCGCAGCGCGCCGGGCGCGTGGGCGGGGACCGTCGGGTGGTGGGGCTCCACCGGCTCGACGGGCCGGTACGCCGCACCGAGCTCAGGCCGCGGGTCGGCCTCGCCGGCATTGGGCCACATCGCCAGGGCGCGTTCGGCCTGCGCGGTGATGGTCAGCGACGGGTTGACGCCGAGGTTGGCCGAGACGGTCGCACCGTCGACCACGTGCAGCCCCGGGTGGTTGAACACCCGGTGATACGGGTCCACCACGCCGTCGGCCGCCGACCGTCCGATCGAGCAACCACCTAGGAAGTGCGCGGTCATCGGGATGTTCAGCAGATCGACGATGGAACCGCCGGCGTCGCCGTCGATCTCGCGTGCGACGGCGCGCACCGCCTCGTGCCCCTCCGGAATCCACGTCGGCGGGGGATCGCCCTCGCCCTGCCGGCTGCGCAGCATTGGGCCGAAACGACCTCGGCGGGAGAACAACTCGAGCGAGTTGTCGGCGGTCTGCATGACGAGTGCGATGATGGTGCGCTCCGACCAGCGTCGTACCGAGAGGCCGCGCAGCGTGATCACCGGGTGACGGACCATCTCGATCAGCGCCTGCAGCAGTCGCGGCAGCGGACCACCCCCGTCGACGAGGATGGCCTGCAGCATGCCGATCAGGTTGCTGCCCTTGCCATATCGCACGGGTTCGATGTGCGTGTGGTCGTTGGGATGGAACGACGACGTGATTGCGACACCCTCGGTGTAGTCGATGTCGAGGTCGCGTGCGGTGGCGGCCAGGACCGCCTCGGAATTGGTGCGGACCACCTTGCCCAGGCGAGACGACAGCCCGGGCAGGTGGCCGCCCTGCTGCATGTCCAGCAGCAGCTTGTTGGTGCCGTAGGTGCCGGCGGCGAACACCACGTGATCAGCGGTGAAGGTGCGGCGCCCACGGCGCGACCAGCGTCGGCCCGACCGGTGCGACTCCACGACGTACCCGTCGCCGGAACGCGGCCGGACGGTGTCCACGGTCGTCATCGGGATGATCTCGGCACCGGCCTGTTCGGCCAGGTAGAGGTAGTTCTTGACGAGCGTGTTCTTCGCTCCCACCGGACATCCCGTCATGCAGGCGCCGCAGTCGGTGCACCCGGTGCGTGCCGGGCCGGCGCCGCCGAAGAACGGGTCGTCGACCGTCTTGCCCGCCTCGCCGAAGAACACGCCGACCGGGGTGTGGACGAAGGTGTCGCCGACGCCCATCTCCTCGGCGACCTTGCGGATCACGCGGTCGGCGGGCGTCACCTTCGGATACGTGGTCACGCCGAGCATGCGTGAGGCCTGGTCGTAATACGGGTCGAGCTCGGATGCCCAGTCGGTGATCGATCCCCAATGCGGGTCGTCGAAGAACGCCGGCAGCGGACGGTACAGGGTGTTCGCGTAGTTCAGCGATCCACCGCCGACGCCCGCACCGGCCATCACGAGCACGTCGCGCAGCAGGTGCATGCGCTGCACCCCGAACAATCCGAGCGCGGGTGCCCAGACGTAGTCCTTGAGGCGCCAGCTCGTCTTGGGCAGGTCGCCGTCGGAGAAACGCCGACCGGACTCGATGACCGCGACGCGGTAGCCCTTCTCGGTGAGTCGCAGGGCCGCAACCGATCCGCCGAAACCGGAGCCGATGACGATGGCGTCGTAATGGTCAGGGGTGGAACTCACGGTGCGACGGTCCTCTCGGTGTCGGATTCGGTGGCGTCGGATGCCGTGTCTGCTCCGGTGGTGACGGCCTGGTCGACGGGTGCGGCGGGGATCGCGGCGTCGAAGCGGTGGTCGGTGGGTTCGAAGGACGACATCATCCGGCGGAAGTCGCTCGTGAACTTCGGCCACATCACCGAGTTGCGACCGGTGGAGTCGAGGTACCAGCTCGAGCAGCCACCCGAATTCCAGACGGTGCGTTCGAGTTCGGGATCGAGTTCGGAGTTGTAGCGGTCCTGTGCATCCTCGGTGACCTCGAAGGTCGACCGGCCGCTACGCGAGAGTTCGGCGAGGGCCTTGCTCATGTAGTACGCCTGCGGCTCCAGCATCAGCACGATCGAGCTGTGACCGAGATTCGTGTTGGGGCCGTACAGGAAGAACAGATTGGGGAAGCCGTGGACCTCGACCCCGCGGTAGGCGCGTGGTGAACCCTTCCACGCCTGGGCCAGCGTGCGGCCGTCGCGCCCGGTGATCGCCGACGCGATGGGCGGCTCGGTGGGGGTGAACCCGGTCGCGAAGACGACCGTGTCGACCTCGTGCTCGCGACCCTGATCGTCGACGGCGCCGCGTGCGGTGAGACGGGTGATCGCGCCGGTGACGGTCGCGTTGTCACGCTGGAGTGCGGGGAACCACTTGTTGGTCAACAACATCCGCTTGCAGCCGATGGTGTAGTCGGGGGTGAGCCGACGGCGTAGCGCACGGTCGCGGACCTGGACACGCAGCTGGGCCAGCGCGATGGTCTTCGCGATCGGCAGCAGCTTGGGATTGCGGGCCATCATGAGGACGTAGGCCTCGCGATAGGTCCACACCATCCGCCGGACCAGGCGGTGGATACCGGGAACCCGACGATAGAGCGCGCGTTCGAGGGTGCCGATGTTGCGGTCCAGACGCGGGACGACCCAGGCGGGGGTGCGCTGGAAGACCGTGAGATGCCCGACCTCGTCCACGATCTCGGGCACGATCTGGATTGCCGACGCGCCGGTGCCGACGATTGCGACGCGTCGACCGTGCAGGTCGTGGGAATGATCCCAGTCGGCGGAGTGGAACATCGTGCCGGTGAACTCGTCGGCGCCGGGGACGGTCGGCAGGCCGGGTTCGGACAGCGCACCGGGCGCCGCGACCAGGTAGCGGCACCGGATCTCACCGTCGGTGGTGTCGACGACCCACTCCTGCGTGCCACCGTCCCAGCGCGCCGACGTCAGCGCACAGTTGTATCGGATCTGATCGGCGAAATCGACTGCGACCGAGCGTAGATACCGATGGATCTCGTCGCGACGACCGTAGGTGTGCGACCACTCCGGGTTCGGCGCGAACGACAGCGAGTACAGCGACGTCGGGACGTCGCAGGCCGCGCCCGGGTAGTCGTTCTCGCGCCAGACGCCACCCGCGCCGTCGCCGCGCTCGATTGCCAGGGTCTGCAGCTGCGGATGGTCCTTTCGCAGACGATGCAGGGCGGCGAGGCCGCCGAATCCGACGCCGACGACGAGGACGTCGACGCGCCGGGGCAGCGTGTTCTGCTGCGGGAGAGTCGGACTGGGTTCAGTCATGAGACAGGAGTTCCTTCCATACGGGCAGGAGTCGGTCGAGCAGCGCGCGGTCGGCGTCGGGCGAGCGCAGGATGCGCGACACCGCGAGTCCGCGTGCGAGTTCGATGGACAGTTCGAGTTCCGCGGCGGTGTACCGGTCGCCGAACAACTCGGCACAACCGACGGCGAGGGCGTCGGAGACCTGTTGTTCGAGCGGGATGATCGCGGTTCGTAGCCCGACGTCGCAGCGGGCGGCGACCCACAACTCGAGAGCGGCGTCGAACAGTGGGCCGCTGAACGCCTCGACGAGGATCTCGAGTCCCTCGTCGCCCGTGCGGGGCCGCGACAGGATCTCTGCCAGTCGCCGTTCGACGAGGTGCCCGACCGCGGCGACCACCAGTGATTCCCGGGTGGGGAAGTGATGCAGGAGCGCCCCGCGGGAGATGCCGGCGCGGCGGTTCACCTCCTGCGTGGTGGTGGCTGCGTAGCCGACGTCGACGAGGGCGTCGACGGTCGCGTCGAGGATGAGCGCACGGGTGGTCGCGGTGCGTTCGGCCTGCGTACGACGACGTGGGGCTCGGGTGGGCTCGGTCACATCAGCGACGATAGCACAAACAGTCCGGACTGCTTGTAAGTTTGTGAAGAGTTTTCCACCGGTACGTTGGACCTCATGCGATTCGGACTCTTCATTCCCCAGGGCTGGCGTCTCGATCTCGTGGGTGTGGAACCCGCGGACCAGTGGGGGGTGATGTCGTCGGTCGCCGACCGCGCCGAGTCGGGCGGCTGGGACTCGATCTGGGTGTACGACCACTTCCACACCGTCCCGCTGCCCACCGACGAGGCCACGCATGAGGCGTGGACTCTCGTGGCCGCCCTGGCCGCCACCACCAGCCGGGTCGACATCGGGCAGATGTGCACCGCGATGGGCTACCGCAACCCGATGTACCTCGCCAAGGTCGCCGCCACCGCGGACCTGATCTCCGGCGGTCGCGTGCAGATGGGCATCGGTGGCGGCTGGTACGAACACGAATGGCGTGCATACGGTTACGGATTCCCGTCGGCGGGTGAGCGGCTGGCGCGGCTCGACGAGGGCGTGCAGATCATGAAGCAGGCCTGGGAGACCGGACGGGCGACACTCGACGGCAAGCACTACACCGTCGACGACGCCATCTGCGCCCCCAGCCCACGGCCGGGCGGCTGCCACTATGGATCGCGGGCGGCGGGGAGAAGAAGACGTTGCGGATCGCGGCGAAGTACGCCAACTACACCAACTTCGACGGCACGCCGGACGGGTTCGCGCACAAATCGTCGGTCCTGCAACAACATTGCGCCGACCTCGGACGCGACTTCGAGTCGATCACCCGCTCGGCCAATTACAACGTGATGCTTGGCGAGACCGAGGCCGACGTGGAGCGCAAACTTGCCGATCTCGAAGCCCGGCTGAGCAAGATCGTCGGGCCCGACGCGGCGTCCGGCAGTCTCGGCGCGTTCCGGGGGATGCCCGCGGTTGGGACGCCCGAGCAGGTCGCCGAGAACCTTCGCGGGCTCGCCGACGCTGGAATGTCCTACGGGATCTGCTATTTCCCGAACATCGCCGTCGACCGCGAGGACCTCGAGATGTTCGAGCAGCGGGTGATCCCGGCGTTGCGCTGAGCTTCAGGCTGTCGGGTCACCAAGTGGCTTCGACTCGGCGCCTCGCTTCGCTCGGGGCCGGCTCAACCAGCGGGGGTGGTCACCAAGTGGCTTCGACTCGGCGCCTCGACCTCGACGCGCTCCTTCGTCGCTTGCTCGGCCCGGCGGCTGCGCTCGGTGCCGGCTCAACCAGCGGGGGTGGTCGCCAGGTGGCTTCGACTCGGCGCCTCGACCTCGACGCGCTCCTTCGTCGCTTGCTCGGCCCGGCGGCTGCGCTCGGTGCCGGCTCAACCAGCGGGGGTGGTCGCCAGGTGGCTTCGACTCGGCGCCTCGCTGCGCTCGGTGCCGGCTCAACCAGCGGGGGCGGGGCCGGTTGAACCAGCGGGGGGTGCCCGCTCGACCAGCGGAGGGGGAGTCACAACCGGCGCAACCGCTCGGCGGCTTCGGCGATCACCTCGTCGCGTTTGGCGAAGGCGAACCGGAGCATGTGGTGCCAGGGTTCGCGGTCGTCGGTGAACACACTGACCGGCACCGCGGCCACGCCGATGCGTTCGGGCAGCGATCGGCAGAACTCGATGCCGTCGTCGACGCCGAGGGGACGAGGGTCGGCACAGACGAAATAGGTTGCCTCGCTACGGTGTACGACGAAACCGGCGTCGGACAGCGCGGTCGAGATCAGGTCGCGTTTGGCCTGCAGCCCCCGCGCCGACTCGCGGACCCAGTCCAACTCGTGCTCCAGCGCGTGTGCCACCGCGGGTTGGAACGGCCCGGAGCCGACATAGGACATGTATTGCTTCGCCGTCCGCGCCGCGCCGACGAGCTCGGGCGGACCGCTCACCCAGCCGACCTTCCAGCCGGTGCAGTTGAAGGTCTTGCCGGAGCTGGAGATACGCAGCGTGCGTTCCCGCATACCCGGTAGCGCCGCGAGCGGGGTGTGCGTCCGTCCGTCGAAGACGAGGTATTCGTAGACCTCGTCGGTGACGGCGATGACGTCGTGCTCGACGCACAGCCGTGCGATCTCGGCGAGGTCGTCGGTCGACAGCACGGTCCCCGTCGGATTGTGCGGGCTGTTCACCACCACCATCGACGTCTTCGGCCCGAAGGCCGCGGCGAGCCGCTCGCGATCAAGACGGAAGCCGTCGCCGTCGGGGACCAGCGGCACGACGCGCCGCACACCCCCGGCCATCGCGACAGCGGCGGCGTAGGCGTCGTAGTAGGGCTCGATCATGATGACCTCGTCACCCGGCTCCACCAGACCGACGACGGCACCGGCGATCGCCTCGGTCGCGCCGACCGTGATCAACACCTCGCGATCGGGGTCGTACTCCAGGCCATACCGGTCACGCTGCTGCCGCGCGACCGCGTGCCGCAACTCCGGCACACCGATACCCGGCGGGTACTGATTGCGACCGTCACTGATGGCCTCGCGCGCGGCATCGAGCATCGATGCCGGCCCGTCGGTGTCGGGAAAGCCCTGTCCGAGGTTCACGGCGTCGTGCTCGACGGCCAGCGCCGACATCTCGGCGAAGATCGTCGTGGTGAACGGACGCAGGCGGTCGACTGTCCGGTTCGCGGATGACATGTTCCCACAGTGGCACAGGTCCTCTCTTCAACGGTCGCGGTGGGCGCTGCGGGGGTGACAGACTGACCCCAGTCGCCGACACGGGTGAGGAGGAGCGATGCCGCGCAATCCCGGCGAGCACTTCGCCGGCTACACCATCATCCGACTCGTCGGCCGGGGTGGCATGGGCGAGATCTACCTCGCGCGGCATCCCCACCTGCCGCGGAACGAGGCACTGAAGGTGTTGCCCGCCGATCTCAGTCGCGACCCGATGTACCGGCAGCGGTTCGTCAAAGAGGCCGAGCACGCGTCGAGCGTCGTCCACCCGTCGATCGTGACGATCTTCAATTCCGGTGAGTACGACGGCCACCTGTGGATCGCGATGGAGTACATCGACGGCATCGATGCGCTGAAGCTGCTTCGGCAGAACCCGCGGGGACTCGACACCGCGACGGTGATCGCGATCGTGCGCGCGGTGGGCGCCGCGCTCGACCGGGCCCACGCGACGGGGCTGCTTCATCGCGACGTCAAGCCGGCCAACATCCTGCTGCAGGGCGCGGGTGGTCCGGAGCCGCGCGTGTTGCTCGCGGACTTCGGGATCGCCAAGTCGGAGCAGGACGTCAGTCATCTCACCTGGACCAACGTCTTCCTCGGCACCGTCGCGTATGCCTCACCCGAACAGTTGCTCGGCGATCCGGTCGACGGTCGCGCCGACCAGTACGCGCTCGCGGCCACCGTCTTCGAACTGCTCACCGGGCGGCCGCCGTTCCAGGGTGCCGGCACCGCCTCGATCATCGCCGGCCACCTGCAGGCGATGCCGCCGCGACCGTCCACCCTGCGTCCGGGTATTTCGGGCGATGTCGACGCGGTGTTCGGTCGCGCCCTCGCGAAAGAGCCGGACCGCCGGTACGGGTCGTGCCGCGACTTCGCCGTCGACCTCGAACGCGCGCTCACCGTTCCTCAGCTGTCCAAGGAGCCGACGGTGCGCGCGCCGTCGCCCGTGCCGCCGGTTCCGGCGGCCCCGCCCGTTCCGGTGAACCCCGTGTCCTATTCCCAAGGGCCGCAGCAGTATTCGCCGTATCAGTCGCAGCCGGGGACCTACCCCGGCGGGTTCCCCTCGCAGGGTGGCTACGCGCCACCACCGAAGAAGCGGTCCGGGCTGCTGATCGCACTGGGGTCGCTCGCGGCCGTCCTCGTGCTCGCGATCGCGGCCGGGGTCGTCTACGTCGCGACGCAGGTGTCGAGCGCCCCGACCGCGAGCGACACCTCCACATCGCGGTCCACCACGGCCGCTGGGCCGCAGACCCCGACCTCCGGTGCCGGCACGTCTGCTCCCCGCACCACCGACTCCTCGACGTCGGCGGTCAACGGACCGGGGGACGTGCAGGTCGGCGAGTGCATCGGCATCGCGACCGACTCCGCGTCGTCGACGAGCGTGAACGCGTCGAAGGTCGACTGTGACTCGGCCGGTCTCAACTTCTACACCGCGTCGAAGATCGCCGCGTCGTCGTCGTGCGCGAGCCCGCAGAACTCGACGCTCACCTTTCCGGGTAGCTCCGACAAGGTCTGTCTCACACCGAATTTCTACGAGGATCTGTGTTACCTGGTGCCGCTGTCGGGCGGCTCCCTCGCCGACTACCGGGAAGCCCCCTGTACGAGCGCCGCAACGGCGCAGACCGTCCTCGCCCGTGTCACGACGCGGTCGGATGCGTCGGTGACTTGCTCGGGCGAGGAGACGACATGGGTCTTCTACGAGCCGGAGTCGATCGGGTACTGCCTCGTAGAGATCTGACCCTTCGTGACGCGCCCTCCGCAAGCTCCGGGCGCTCCTCAGGGAGCAGGGGGCAGGTCGTTCTTCCGGATCAGGGAGCGGAAGGTGAGGCTCCTCCGGAAGCACGGGGTCAAGTAGCACTTCAGGTGCTACCCTGCAGGAATGAGGACAATCGGTATCCGCGAGCTCAGGCAGCACGCCTCGCAGTATCTGGCGCAAGTCGAGGCCGGGGAAGAGTTGGCCATCACCAACCGAGGCCGCACGGTTGCGCGGTTGGTCCCGGTGTCTGCGGGGGAAAGAAGTAGAGAAGCGCTCATCGAGGCCGGGATACTCGTGCCGGCCCGCAGTGCGGGCGGCATAACCGGGCTGCACCCCGAGACGTTGCCGACGCGCGCGCTCACCAAAGTCCTCGACCAGGTTCGCGAGGATCGTTGATCTATCTCGACACCTCAGCGATGGTGAAACTCGTGGTGCGCGAGGCCGAGACCGCACCGCTGATCGAGTGGTTCGCGCTGCGTCCAGGGGTCCCGACCGTGACGAGTGCGCTGGGACGAGTCGAATTGATGCGCACCGCGTTGCGTGATGGCAGCCCGGGCCTTCATGAGCGAGCGCGTGATCTCCTCGATGCTCTGGACGTGATCCCGCTGAGCGCCGCCGTCATCGACATCGCCGAATCGATCGGCCCGTCCTCGCTGCGCTCGCTCGACGCCTTGCACTTGGCCTCGGCAACCGTGATCCGCGCCGAGATGACCGCGTTCGTCGCCTACGACCAACGACTCACGGCGGGTGCGTCTGCGCTCGGTTATCCGGTGGTCGCTCCAGGCGCCGAGTTGTGACTCAGCCGGCTGAACCCTCACCGATCGTCGGGCCCAGGAGGTCGTCGGCGTCGGTGATGCGGTAGGCGTATCCCTGCTCGGCGAGGAACCGTTGGCGGTGCGCGGCGTAGTCGGCGTCGAGGGTGTCGCGCGACACCACCGAGTAGAAATGCGCCTGTCCGCCATCGCGTTTCGGTCGCAACAACCGGCCGAGCCGCTGGGCCTCCTCCTGGCGTGACCCGAACGTCCCCGACACCTGCACCGCGACCGACGCCTCAGGCAGGTCGATGGAGAAGTTCGCCACCTTAGACACGACAAGGGTCTGCAACTCGCCGGAGCGGAACCGGTCGAACAGGACCTCGCGTTCCTTGTTCTTCGTCGAGCCCTGGATCACCGGGGCATCGAGTTCGCGGCCCAGTTCCTCGAGCTGATCGATGTAGGCGCCGATGATCAGGGTCTGCTGACCCCGGTGCTTGTCGAGGATCGCCTTGACCACGTTGACCTTGGTGTGGGCCGTCGAGCAGAGCTTGTACTTCTCCTCGGGCTCGGCGACCGCGTACTGCAGACGCTCCTCGTCGGTCAGCGTCACCCGGACCTCGACGCAGTCGGCCGGCGCGATCCACCCCTGCGCCTCGATGTCCTTCCACGGGGCGTCGTAGCGCTTGGGTCCGATCAGGCTGAAGACGTCGCCCTCGCGGCCGTCCTCGCGGACCAGGGTCGCGGTGAGGCCGAGTCGACGACGCGATTGCAGGTCGGCGGTCATCCGGAAGACGGGTGCGGGGAGGAGATGGACCTCGTCGTAGATGATCAGACCCCAGTCGCGGGAGTCGAAAAGGTCCAGATTCTTGTACTCGCCCTTCGACTTCCGTGTCATCACCTGGTAGGTGGCGATCGTGACGGGACGGATCTCCTTGCGCTCGCCCGAGTACTCGCCGATCTCCTCCTCGGTGAGCGTCGTGCGCGCGATGAGTTCACGTTTCCACTGGCGGCCGGCGACCGTGTTGGTCACCAGGATCAGCGTCGTCGCGCCGGCCTTGGCCATCGCCGCCGCGCCGACCATCGTCTTGCCGGCACCGCAGGGGAGCACCACCACGCCCGAGCCGCCGGCCCAGAACGAGTCGGCTGCCATCTCCTGGTAGTCACGCAGCTGCCAGTCGTCCTGGGCGAGGTCGATGGCGTGTGCCTCGCCGTCGACGTATCCGGCGAGGTCCTCGGCCGGCCAGCCGACCTTCAGCAGCACCTGCTTGAGGCGACCCCGCTCGGACGGGTGCACGATGACCGTGTCGTCGTCGATGCGCGCACCCAGCATCGGGGCGACCTTCTTGTTGCGCATCACCTCGATGAGGACCGCCTGGTCGAGGCTGACGAGGGTCAACCCGTGCGCCGGATGCTTGACCAGTTGCAGGCGACCGAACCGGCCCATGGTGTCCACGACGTCCATCAGCAGCGGCTGGGGCACCGCGTACCGCGAGTACGTCACGAGTGCATCGACGACCTGTTCGGCGTCGTGACCTGCGGCGCGGGCGTTCCACAGCGCGAGGGGGGTGACCCGGTAGGTGTGGACGTGCTCGGGGGCGCGTTCGAGTTCGGCGAAGGGTGCGATCGCCGCGCGCGCCGCCGCGGCGTCGGGGTGATCCACCTCGAGCAGCAGCGTCTTGTCGGATTGCACGATCAGGGGTCCATCGGTCACCCGCTCCATTGTCCAGATCGCACCGACGATTGTCAGCGTCGGGCCTGCGCTGTGACGCGAGAGACCCCGGCGAAGTCAGAAGACGGGGATGCCGAGCTTGCGACGGACCCGCAGGTCGATGATGTTGAGCCGGAAGATCCCGCGCAGAACGGGTGCCACCAGTGGGTCGACGCGGCGGAAGCCGGCAAGCGCCCGCTGATAGCGGCGTTCGTCGCGTTCGGTCCACCGCCACCGCATCATCGTGCGGAACTCCGGCGGCAACCCGGCCTTGATCGCGTAGGCGAGCGACGGCCCGATCGCGGCGTGGAGCAGCGTGCCGAGCTTTCCGACCCGGTACTCCAGGAAGGACAGGTCGGCGAGGCTGCGGAGCTCGTCGCGCACCGGGTCGTCGATGCGCAGTGAGGACAATTCGGCGTTCCAGTAGACGAGCAGTTCGTCGTAGGTCGCCGGCCACTTGTCCCGGGGAACGTTGAGTGCGGTGCCCAGCGGGTGCGCCTCGTCGAGCACCATCTGCTTCTCCTCGGCGCTCAGCGGACCATAGAGCAGTTCGTACTGGTCGATGAAGTACTTGAGCAGACACACCGCGACCCACAGCTGCAGACGCGAGTCGTTCCCGCTGTAGCGGACGGGACTCGACTGGGTGGAGTACACCTCGTCGTGGATGCGGCCGACGGCTTCGTGGATGTAGGCCTTGTCGTCGTCGGAGCCCATCAGTGCGACGGCGAGGAACGTGCCGGTGGTGCGCCCCCGTTTGATGGGCCGCTTGATCGCGTTGCCCGACGGCACGCGGCTCTCGTGGACGCCGTACCCGACCTTCGGGTTGGCGAGCTGCATGATCACGTTGGTGCCGGCGAGAGAAGGCCCGATGGCGGTGACCAGATCGGCGGGTCGGGTCACCCGGGGGCGCTTGCGCGAGGGTTTCATCCGGGTGACGAGGTCGTGCTGATACGTGTCAGCCACGCCGCCGGGTGGTTGTCCTGCGGAGATCTCGCGTGCCGCGGTCATACCCGAGGGTACCAAGGATGAGACGTCTGTCACATGATGTCTCTATCGCCAGGGTTCAGGTGTCGAGCAACTCCACGCTGGTGAGCCGGTGCAGCGAGAACCGCTGCTCGTCGTCGTTGCCCTCCTCGACGGCCACGAGCTGGCCCGCGCCGAGGATCTTCGGGGTCACCACATGCCGGCTCGCCGATCCCTGTGCGTCGACGTATCCCACGCGCAGCCTGCGGTTGGCGCGCAGTGCGAGCTGGATGAGCGCGGTGGCGGATTCGCCTCCGCCGCTCGCACGCACCGGGGTCGTCGTGACGGCGCCGCGCACCGGGGTCGCCGCCGCCGCCCGGTCGGTCGAGCGGATGCGGGTCACCACCGACCGCAGCTGTGCCTCCGACGGCGCGTTCCGGCGTGGCTGGGCCTGCCGACGTGCCCGCGACACCGAAACCCGGCTGCCGCGTTCGCGGAGGTCGACCAGGGCTCCGGACGAATCTTCGCCCGCCGGAGCGAATCCCGCCGCCCGCAGCTGATCGATGACGTCGCGGACCTCCGACGGTGACACCGCGACCGTGGGGGCCAGCGCGCGAAGCGCAAGCGGTTCGGCGGCCGCACTGCGCAGCACGGCGGCGAGCACCGTCGGGTCCTCGCAGCGGATGAACGCCGACGCGACGCCCACGCGCAACTGGCCGTGGCGTCGTGCGACGTCGTCGATGAGATACGTGAGCGATTGTGGCACCGGGGTTCTCGAGTGCTTCGTGAACATCGAGAGCAGTTCGTTGCTGCTGCGGCCCGCGTCGAGCGCCCGGCGCACGCTCTCCGGCGAGACCCGATAGACCGACGCCGCACCACCGGACTCCAGATCGGCGACGAGCTCCACCTGTTCGGCGAGTTCGGGTGTCATCGGGCCGGGGACGGTCAGCGTGAGATCGGCCTGGGTCAGGAAGTGGTCCACCGGTTCGGGCAGGGACTTGCGCATCGCGGCGAGCACCGCTGCGTCGACGTCGGCGGGGTCGGAGTCCGGCGACTCCTCCACTGTGTACGCGCGACCGACGGTGGTCAGGGCATCGTGCGCGACCATGCCCAATTCCCGTGCCTCACGCAAGGTCTCGGCGACGACGCGGCGGCTGAAGCGCCGGATCTGACGGGGGCGGTGCCAGTGCAGGTTCGCGAGGAGGGTGTCGGCGGGGACGCACACCGCGGGGTCGGCGTGGGCGAGGGTGGACAGGATGAGCTGACGCTGCACCGGGGCGTAGGCGTCGTGGAGGTCGGAGCCGAGCGTCGGCAGCGCGTTGCCGTCCCGATCGGGTTCGCCGACCTGCCAGGCGCGGCGCGGCATGTGCATCCAGGCGTCGGCCAGCGCGAGCCACTGGCGCTCGCGCGGCTGGTGCAGCCAGGTGTCGGCGGTGGAGGTGGGCGCGAAGGACTGTTCGCCGGAATCGTTGGGCGGCGGGGGATCCGGGAAGCCCGCGTCGATGAGCCGGAGATAGGCGGCGAGTTCGACGAGGAACGCCACCCGCTGTGTCTCGAGACCGGTCAGCTTAGCCAGACGACGGAGCTCGCGGACGCCGAGCGCGCCGGAGCGGAGCACCGCCGCCGGCGTCGCGCCGAGGACCGCGATCAGCTGGGTGAGGTGACGGATGAGTTCGAGTGCCTCGCCGCCGGCTGCGGCGTCGACCGCCTTGGCCCCGAAACGTGGCTTCGCGCCGGGTTCGTGGAGCGGTGGCGGCTCCAACACGTCTGTGCGCCAAGCAGGTTCCTCGCGGAGCACGGCGCCCACCATCGGCGGTAGCTCGACGGTCTGATCGTCGATGCGCGCGAGGAGGCCCGACGAGATCAGTCGGGCGACGGGGGAGGACGGGTCGGCGTCGTGTGCCGCGTCGCGACTGCGGCCCAGGGCCGGACCGCGGGCGAGGGTGTGCAGCAGACCGAGGGGCCGCTCGTCGAGATCGGCGATCATCGCCGCGATCTCCTCGCCCGACCGCCCGACGAGCGGACCACTGAGGTGCTTGGCCTTCCACGGCATCGCGGAGTCGACGTGTTCACCGGCGCCGAGGGAGGAGTCCTCGCCCCAGAGGATCGCGCGGCGTCGGAGGAGATCGAGACGGGCGCGCACGGCCGCCGCATCGGCGCGGCCGGACAGGGCCTTGACGATCGTCGCGACCGACGGACGCCGCGACTTCTTCGGGCTGCGGCTGTGGCGGGCGGCGACCTCTTCCAGGACCGCGACGGCAAGGACGTCGAGATCCTCGCCGGCCAGGGCCAACGACGCCGCCGACAGCGCCCGTTGCGCCAGTACCCGCGTCCCCGACGGCGTCGGTGAGGCGAGGTCGGGGCGTTCGAGGAGGAGCTCGGTCAGCGCGTCGTCGGAACGCGCGGCCAACTCATCGGCCAGGCCGGTGTGCTGGTCATCCGAACTCATTCGGCCCAGCTTACCGGGGGCTCAGGCAGCGGGGACCGGGGCTCAGGCAGCGGGGACCGGGGCTCAGACGTCGCCGCGGCGGAGCATGCGACCGCGGGCGGTCTCGAAGTCCACCTTCTGCCCGCGAACCCAGGTGCCCCTGACCACGCCGGCGAGCGCACGGCCGTCGTACGGGCTCACCGGATTCTTGTGGTGGAGGCGGTTGACGTCGACGATCTGCGCGGACTCCGGCTCGAAGATCGCGAAGTCGGCGTCGCAACCGAGGGCGATGCGGCCCTTCGTCGGCAGACCGGCGAGGTCGGCGGGCTTCGACGCCATCCACTCGATGACCTGCGGCAGATCGATGCCGCGCTTCTTGGCCTCCGACCAGATGAGCGACAATCCCAGCTGCAACGACGCCACGCCACCCCAGGCGACCCCGAAGTCGCCGTTCTCGGGATCCTTCAGGTCGACGGTCGACGGGGAGTGGTCGGAGACGATGCAGTCGATGGTGCCGGCCAGCAATCCCTCCCACAGCAGTTCACGGTTGCCGGCCTCGCGGATGGGCGGGCAGCATTTGAAGGCCGTCGCGCCGTTGGGCACCTCCTCGGCCAGCAAAGTGAGGTAGTGCGGGCAGGTCTCGACGGTGATCTTCACCCCGTCGCGCTTCGCGCTGGCGAGCATCGGCAGGGCATCCGACGACGACAGGTGGAGCACGTGGGCGCGCACGCCGGTCCAGCGCGCCCGCTCGATCACCTCGGCGATCGCCAGGTTCTCGGCGCCGCGCGGGCGCGAGGCGAGGAAGCGGGTGTACTCATCGCCCTCCGGGGAGGGTGCCTTGTCGATGGCGCGCGAGTCCTCGGCGTGGACGATCATCAGCGAGTCGAACTCGGCGAGCTTCGCCATGTCGGCTTCCATCTCGTCGGCCGTCAGGTGTGGGAACTCGTCCACACCCGAGTGCAGCAGGAAGCACTTGAAGCCGAACACGCCGGCGTCGTGCAGGCCGCGCAGGTCGTCTTCGTTACCCGGGATGGCGCCACCCCAGAAGCCGACGTCGATGTGTGTCTTTCCCTGCGCCGCAGCCCGCTTCTCGGCCAACGCGTCGACGTTGACGGTCGGCGGGATCGAGTTGAGTGGCATGTCGATGAGGGTGGTGACGCCACCGGCTGCGGCTGCCCGGGTGGCCGAGTCGAAACCCTCCCACTCGGTGCGTCCGGGCTCGTTGACATGGACATGTGTGTCGACCAGCCCGGGGATCATCACCTGGTCGTCGGCCAGTTCGATGACCTCGGTGCCGGCCAGGCCACTGCCGAGCGGTTCGATGGCGACCACTCGACCGTCGCGGATACCGATCTCGCGCGCAACGATGCCGGCGGTGGTGAGCGTCTGTTCACCCCGCACCACCAGATCGAACGGTGTGTCGGACGAAGTGCCCGGGGCATCGGGTGCTGCGGTCATGGGGCGGGACTCCTTGTTCGGCCGTGTCCTGGGTCAATCGAACTGCTGGGTCAATCGAACTGCTGGGTCAATCGAACTGTTGGCTCAATCGAACTGCTGGGTCGCAGACTAACCCAGGTCATTCCTCATCATGGAATGAACTGTCGCTATTTCGGAACTCAACTCGCGAGTAGGGCAGGGTCATGCTATTGACAACGCCCCGGGCTGTCAGGCTAACTGTCACGAACGCGGAATCTTCATTCCACATCACGGAACTTCCGCGAGTGTAGGAGCGCGGTCATCGATGACCGTCCGACCGAAAGTGCAGAGATGAGCACTGAGCAGCACACGATCCCCGTCGGCGGCGACGCGTCCGGTGTCACCGGCGCCGTTCCGGCCGGGCTGAGCCCGAAGCTGTACAACGATGACCTGGCGCCGACCAGTCGCGTCGGACGGCGCTGGAGCGCGTACAACATCTTCACGCTCTGGGCCAACGACGTCCACAGCCTGGGGAACTATGCCTTCGCGATCGGCCTCTTCGCGCTCGGGCTCGGCGGATGGCAGATCCTGGCGGCGCTGGTGCTGGGTGGGGTCTTCCTGTTCCTGCTCCTCAACCTCTCGGGGTTCATGGGCGAACAGACGGGTGTGCCGTTCCCGGTGATGAGCCGCATCTCCTTCGGTATCCGCGGGGCGCAGATCCCCGCCCTCATCCGCGGTGGTGTGGCGATCGCATGGTTCGGCATCCAGACCTACCTCGCGTCGGTCGTCCTCCGGATCATGCTCATCGCGTTGTTCCCCGGCGCGGCAGATCTCGACACGAACCGCTTCCTCGGGCTCTCGACCCTGGGCTGGATCTCCTTCGTCTCGCTGTGGGTGATCCAGGTGATCATCGTCAGCTACGGCATGGAGATGATCCGCCGTTACGAGGCCTTCGCCGGTCCGGTCATCCTGATCACGATGGTCGCGCTCGCCGTCTGGATGCTGAGCAACGCGGACTGGACCATCGCCTGGTCGACCCCGGACTCGCTGACCGGTGTCGACATGTGGCTGCAGATCATCGGCGGAGCCAGCTTGTGGGTGGCGATCTACGGCACTTTCGTCCTCAACTTCTGCGACTTCACCCGCAACGCGGAATCGCGAAAAGCGATCGTGCGCGGCAACTTCTGGGGCATCCCGCTGAACATGCTGCTCTTCGGCGCCATCGTGATCACCCTCGCCGGAGCCCAGTTCCGCATCAACGGCACCGTCATCGAGTCGCCGTCGGACATCGTCCAGACCGTTCCCAACACCTTCCTGTTGGTGCTGGCCTGCCTCGCGCTGCTGATCCTCACTGTCGCCGTGAACCTCATGGCCAACTTCGTCGCGCCGATCTATGCGCTGTCCAACCTGTTCCCGCGCCACCTCGACTTCCGGCGCGCGGCGCTCGTCGCCGCGATCATCGGCTTGGTCATCCTGCCGTGGAACCTCTACAACTCGCCGGCGGTGATCAACTACTTCCTCGGCGGACTCGGTGCCCTTCTCGGCCCGCTGTTCGGTATCGTCATGGCCGATTACTGGCTCGTCCGCCGTTCGCGAATCGACGTGCCCGCGTTGTTCACCGAGGCGCCGGGTGCCGCCTACCACTACCGGAACGGGGTCAACATGCGGGCGATCCTCGCGCTCGTCCCGACTGCGGCCATCGCCCTGGTGATGGCCTTCGTCCCGGCCTTCGAGGTGATCTCGGAGTTCTCCTGGTTCATCGGCGCCGGTCTCGGTGCGATCGTGTACCTGGCGGTCGCCGACCGTCGCGGTCCGTTCGCCGAGGTGTCGGGCGAGTCGATCTCCGTCGCCAGCACTCACTGACCCACAAAGGACATCACCGTGCGCATCCTGGTCGCCAACGTCAACACCACCGTGTCGATGACCGAGGCCATCGCCGACTCGGCCCGCTCGGTCGCCTCCCCGGGGACCGAGATCGTCGGTATCACACCGCGATTCGGCGCCGACTCGTGTGAGGGGAACTTCGAGTCCTATCTCGCCGCGATCGCCGTGATGGACGCGATCCTCGCCTACCCCGAACCGTATGACGCCGTCATCCAGGCCGGTTACGGCGAACACGGCCGGGAGGGACTGCAGGAACTCCTGGACGTCCCCGTCGTCGACATCACCGAGGCCGCGGCGTCGACGGCGATGTATCTGGGACACCGGTTCTCGGTGGTGACGACGCTGGACCGAACGGTTCCGCTCATCGAGGACCGGCTCAAGCTCGCCGGCCTCGACCAGCGTTGTGCGTCGGTCCGGGCGTCGGGACTCGGTGTGCTGGAACTGGAATCGGACCCCGAGCGGGCGGTCCGGGCGATCGTCGAGCAGTCCATCCGCGCGGTGGCCGACGACCACGCCGAGGTGATCTGCCTGGGCTGCGGCGGGATGGCCGAGCTCGAGGAACAGGTACGCGAGGCGACCGGGGTCCCGATCGTCGACGGCGTGCGGGCGGCGGTCACGATCGCCGAGGGTCTTGTCCGAATGGGGCTTTCAACCTCGAAGGTCCGGACTTACGCCCCGCCGCGGGAGAAGAAGATCACCGGCTGGCCGTTCAACCGCTAGTCCTGGCCGGTACCGTTCGGCCACCGCGGGTCGCGCCCGGCCAGGCCCGCGAGACGGTCGACGAGCGGTGCGTCATCGGGCACCGCGATCACCGGTCCGAACATGCCGTCGCGTTCTTCCTGCGGTTGCGGCGGATGGTGGAAGTCGAAGACGACCTGGAGGATCTCGTCGGGGATGTCGAATGCGATGTCCGCGGCGCGCGCGACATCCCAGCCGTGCAGGACGAGCTCCGACAGCGCCACCATCCCCATGATCTCGGCCGGCAGGTCGACACCGCCGGCCTGGGTCATGCCGTCCCAGGCGGCGGGGTCGTTCCACGAGTCCGCGAGCTCGCGGACGTGGCGGTGGAGATCATCGCGCCACTCCGATGAGAGTCGGCTCTCCGCCGGGTCCGGCGGCGTCGAGGTCAATGGACCGAAGTCCTTGCGCGCCGCGGCCGCGAACGCCTGCGAGAGTCCATCGACATGGGCGAGCAGCGCGGCAAGTGCCATGTCGGGACACGGGGTCGGACGGTCCAGTTCCGCGTCGGTGATCCGGGCGGTGTAGGCGAGCATGTGATCGGCGGCCTCGGATATCAGACGCGCCTGGGTCGTGTCGGTGGGCATGCGTATCCCTCTCGTCGTCTTTCGAACAGTCACCGGGACCGACTCGCTCGACGCCGATTTCTCATCGGTCGCGCGCATCGATGTCCCCGTATTGTGGTTACGTGACGTCTCCGACACGCGAGTACACGACCATCAGCCATCCGGAACCGAACACCCGTGTGTGGCATGAGATCCAGGGTGACGGGCAGCCGGTCGTGCTGCTGCACGGCGCGTTCTCCGGCGCGTCGTCGTGGGGTGGGCAGGTACCCGCCCTCGTAGAGGCGGGTTGGAAGGTGTTCTGTCCCGAGCGCCACGGCCATGGTCACAGCCCGGACGTGACCGACGAGTTCCACTATTCGGACATGGCCGACGAGACGATCGCCTATCTCGACGAGGTGGTGGGTGGTCCAGCCGAGATCGTCGGGTGGAGTGACGGTGCGGTGGTGGGCGTGCTGGTCGCGCTGCGTCGGCCCGATCTGGTCCGTCATCTCGTCTTGATCGGCCAGTACTACAACAGTTCGGGCCGGGCGGTCGGCGGCATCCTCGACGCGCTCGATTCCGCCGACGACGAGCTGATGGAGTTCTTCGCTGCCGACTACGCGTCCGAATCCCCGGACGGGGCAGAGCATTTCCAGGTCGTCTTCGACAAGACGATGGCCATGATCAACTCCGAACCCGAGATCGATCTCGGTGATCTGGCCGCGATCACTGCACCGACGCTGGTCATGCAGGGTGACCGCGACGAGGTGACCCTCGAGCACAGCCGCGACGTCGTCGCCGCCATTCCGGGTGCCCGGCTGGCCGTGATCCCCGGGACGCACCTCATCCCGATCGAGGCCCCGCAGGCCGTGAACGCGATCCTTGTCCAGTTTCTCGGGGCGGAGTGAGCCGGCGCCCTCAGTCCGGGACCATCGCCGAGAACGCGTCGGCCAGGGTGGGGTAGAGGTCGAGAGTGTCATCCAGGCCCGTCAGCCGCAGGGGCCGAGTGATGGCGGGATGCCCGCCGACGACGCCGAACCGGCCGCCGGCCGGGGTGACGGACGCGTGTGCGGCGAGGAGCGCGGCGATGCCGGACGACGCGAGGAAGTCGGTGGCGGTGAGATCGATGATCAGCCCTCGGGGTTGCTCGCTCACTGCTTCCAGAACGGCGGCACCCAACTGCGGGACGGTGAGCAGGTCGATGCTGCCGTGCACAGTCAGGATTATGAGTTGATCGCGCTGCGTCGAGATCACTGCCAGCGCGCGACCTGCCCGGGACGCGTCCTGGTCATCGTCGACGACCACCGGTTCGAAGCTGTCTGCCCTCATGTAGCCCTGCCTCCCTGTTCGCTCGAAGTCGCCCGTCCGTGAGATGGCAGCGCCTCGAGGTCCGCCTGGTGGCGTCGGCAGTTGGCTTCACCGGTGCCTTGGTGTGTCCTCGATATGACGTTCGGCGCCGTCGAAGACGCGGATGGCTGCGTGCCCCTCCCCGAGCACCGCGACATACCCGGCGACAGCTACTGCGCTGATGAGGAGCAGGTACCAGCCGGCAGCGTGATCGAAGGCCAGCAGGTAGAGCGCGGTCAGTGTCGCGGCGCAGATCGCCGCGGCCGGCAGTGCCGGAAGCCATCGTCTGTCTCGCAGGACGAGTATCGCCGCCTGACACTGCACGGCGATCTGCATCAGGGCCAGGAGCGCCCCGGCGCCGGCCATCCCGAGCAACCCCGGCAGTGTTCCGGTGTCGGAGAGGGCCGCAGTCGCGACGGTCGCGAGAATCGCGACCGAGCCGAGGGCTGCTCCGACCGGCGGGGAGGTGAAGCGCGCGAAGTCCTGGTCTACAGAGTTCTCGGGGTTGTCGACGGAAAGGTGCATGACTTCTGTCTAACGCCTGATGCACTTCGGCGGTAGTATGCACAATATTGTCCATATGGACGAGGATGTCCACGCCGACGGCAGGGGTCTGACGATGGAGAACGAGGGCGAGTCCGTTCTGCGCGACCCGGTTCGACGTGCCTACGAGGTGTGCCCCGTCGAGGTGAGCGTCGCCGTGCTCGGCGGTTCCTGGAAGATGACCATCGTCAAGAACCTTCTCGAGGGGCCGTTGCGATACGGCGCCCTCGGGCGGGCAGTCGGTCCGGTCACGCCACGAGTGCTCACCCGCCAGCTACGTGAACTCGAATGCGACGGCATCGTGCAGCGCACGGCCTATCCCGAAGTCCCTCCGAGAGTTGAGTATTCGCTCACCGAACAGGGACGGGCGCTGCGCCCCTTCGTCACCGCCCTCAACGAGTGGGGGAAGACCTACGCGACCGAGGTGATCGAACCCAAGGTCGCGCAGCGGGAGAGTGCGGCGAGCTGAGTCGAGGTCGGAGTTGGTCCGAGGAGGTGTCAACACAGCGGACCTCCCGGCGACTGCGGCAACCGCCGCGCCGGCGACCTCCGAGCCACCGAGTCATTGAGCCCTTCGCTCCACGTCACCGTACGAAGCGTCGGGTCTCAGAAGGAATGACCGCTGGGACGAAAGCCGAATCCGGGCTACAACCGGCCGATCTGGAGGACGACGATCTCGAGGTCGAGGCGGTTCAAGAGTTGGCCGTTGCGCGCAACCTCGTCGAAACCTGCGGCGTTCGACCCGGTCTCGGCACCGAGATGGCGACGCGCCTCTCGCTCACCAACTTCGGTTTGCTCGGATTCGCAATGCTCAGCAGTGCGAATGCACGGGAGGCGCTTTGGGTCGCCCCGCAGGCGCTACAGATAGGCAACCGGTTCGTCGACATCAGCGTCGACATGAGTCAGTCGGTCGGACATATCGAGTTGCTTTGACGAGACACCCTGCCCGTCTGAACATGGGCCGCCGAACACTGCATCGACGCCTCGAACAGGAGGGGACAACCTTTCGGGTCCTGACCGAGGAGGTTCGTCATGAGGTCGCGGTCGACTTACTCGGCGTCCTCGGCGTCCTCGGCCTCACCGTTCAGGAGGCCGCCTCGCGTCTGGGCTACTCGATTGCCGCGGCCTCCAGCCGATCCTTCACCCGGTGGACGGGCAACCCTCCCAGTACTTATAGAAGGTGATCCCGAAGTGTTCCGCGGAACACTCTCGACCTCGGGTTGAGGCTCGAGGAATTGTCGGTGCCTGGCGATACCTTGTTCCTGTACTTCTCGCTCGGTTCAGGGGGTTGCGTTGGGGTTCAGTGCTTTTCGTTGCGGTGGAGATGCGTCGTCGATGTTCGATGGTGCGGATCCTGAGTCGCTGACGGATGAGGTGCTCGAGGCGCGGGTGCTGGGTATGCCGCTCGGATCACGGCTTTGACAGCGGACTTCCTTGAACTGGTGGCAGAACTGGATGGGCGGGAGTCGTGGCGGGGGCCGGGGATTCATTCGCTGGCGCACTGGTTGTCGTGGAAGGCCGGCATCGCACCGCGAACGGCGCATGAGCAGTTGAGGGTCGCCAAGGCGATACGGGAATTGCCGGTGATCCGCACGGCGTTTCGCGAGGGTCGGTTGTCGTATTCGAAGGTCCGCGCGTTGACGCGAGTCGCCACGCCGGAGCGTGAGGCGGAGTTGGTGAATCTGGCGTTGTCGACGACGGCGAGTCAGTTGGATCGGGCGGTGTCAACGGCCAGTTTGATGTCCCCGCTGGTGGCCAGGTGAAAGTCCCCACCCTGTGCGGGATGTTCTTAGGTTGGCGGTACCTCCGTTCGGTGTGTCATGCGGTAGGAGTCGCCGTCGGTGATGACGATGGTGGCGTGGTGCAGGAGCCGGTCGAGGATGCTGGCGGCGGTGGTGTGTTCGGGGAGGAATCGTCCCCATTGTTCGAAGGGCCAGTGGCTGGCGATCGCGAGTGATCGGCGTTCGTAGGCGCCTGCGACGAGTCGGAACAGCAGTTGGGTGCCGGTGTCGTCGAGTGGGGCGAATCCGATCTCGTCGAGGATGATCAGGTCTTGGCGCAGTAGGGTGTCGATGGTTTTACCGACGGTGTTGTCGGCCAGCCCGCGATACAGGGTTTCCACGAGGTCGGCGGCGGTGAAGTACCGCACTTTGTGCCCGGCGTGCACTGCGGCGATCCCCAGCCCGATCAGGGTGTGGCTCTTACCGGTCCCGGCCGGGCCAATCAAGGCCAGGTTATGTTGAGCCCGAACCCATTCCAGTGACGACAGGTAGTCGAAAGTGTTGGCCGGGATAGAGGATGCGGCCACGTCGAACGATTCCAAGGTTTTGGTGACTGGGAACCCGGCAGTTTTGAGTCGGTTGCGGATGTTGGAGGCATCACGGGCGGCGATCTCGGCCTCGACCAGTGTTCGCAGTACTTCTTCGGGTGTCCATCGCTGAGTTTTCGCGGTGAGTAGGACCTCGGGTGCGCTACGGCGGATCGAGGCCAGTTTCAATCGGCGTAGCGCCAGGTCAAGGTCGGCCGGTAGCGGTGGCACTGTCTGAGGTGCAACAGGTTTCGACGTTGTGGTCATGACACCTCCTTGTCGCCGGCGCCGAGTTTGTAGGCATCCAGCGAGCGGGTGGGCGCGGTAGGCAGATGCCCGAGCAGTGCTGTGCCGGCCGGTCGCGGGTTGGGGGTGCCGGCTCCGGCATCGAGGATCGAACGCACATCGGCGGCCTTGAACCGTCGGAACGCCACCGCCCTGGTCAGGGCGGTGAGCACCTGTTCGTGGCCGTGGGAGGTGATGAGTCCGAGGATGTCATCGAGTTCACCGGCCAGGCGGGTATTACCGATCGCCGCGGCACCGACTAGGAACTGCTCGGCTGGTTCTCCGAGATCGCAGAACTGTTTTTCGGCAGCAGTTTTCGGTCGTGGTGCACGACTAAGGGGTGTGCGTGGCCCGCCGTAATGATCGTCGTTGAGGACCACCTCTCCTGGGGCAGCCAACGCATGCTCGGCGACCACCTCGCCCGAGGCGGGCTCGGCGATCAGGAGCGTTCCACCGTCCTGGAGGAGGGTCACGGTGGCGCCGATGAGCCGGTTAGGAACCGAGTAGCGGGCCGAGGCATACCGGATACAGGAAAGACGGTCGACTTTACGGGTGACAGGCGGCGGGCCGACCTGAGCACGCAGAGACGGTAACGCCGCCAACACTTTCCGTTCACTCACCAGCTGGTCAGTGGGCACCGTCAGCGTATCGCTGTGGCGTCGAGTGTTGACCTCGGCACACCAGTCCCACGCAGCCCGGTTCGCCAGATGCACATCCAGCTGCACGTCGTCGCGACCCGCGGCGATCTTGGCTTCGGTCCACAACGGCTGCGCCAGATCCGACTGCGCGTACCCGCACAGGTTCTCCACGATCCCCTTCGACTCCGGATCGGCGCCGTGACAGAAGTCCGGGGCGAACCCGTAGTGGGTGGCAAACCGCACATACGTGGGGGTGGGTACGACAACGTTGGCGACGACTCCACCTTTGAGGCAGCCCATCCGATCAGCAAGTACCTTGTTGGGCACTCCACCGATCTCCTCGAAGGCTTCAGCAATGAATCCGAGTGTGGTGGTGGCTGTTTCGTTGGTGGCGAACCGAACGAACCGCCAGCGTGAGAACGCCAGCACCGCGCAGAACATGTGTAACCCGCCGATCACCGCCCAATCGATGACCAGGTAGTCACCCGGAGCCCACACTGCCGGGCGACGGCCGCGGTGATGCTCACGGCGCCACTGCGTTTTCTCCTGGGCGACCAGACGACGGAAATTCCGCGCCGACCCCTCATATCCTGCCGCTCGCGCTACCGGTAGCAGCCGTTTGGCAGTGATCCGGCCGTGTGACCGCGCGACTCGCTGCGCGACGAGCTGGGCCACCGCATCGTAGTTGCGGGCCCGTTCCTTGCGATCGGGTGGTTGATCGTCGGCTTCGAACCGATCGACCACGCGCTTGACGGTCTTGTGGGTGGTGCCGCACACCTCGGCTGCGGCGCGATAGCTTCCGAGTTCTCGGTAAGCAGAAATGATGTCCATACGGTCCTTCGCAGACTTCAATGGAACTCCCGGGCGGTGATGGTGATCGGTTGGCACCTTCACCGTCATCGCCTGGGCCTTCAGTTCCGGGTCGACACGACGAACACAGGGTGGGGACTTTTATCTGGCCACCAGCGGGGACCTCGACCTGGCCACCAGTGGGGACTTTCTCATGGCCATGGACAGGCGGTACGGGCGATGGGCCAGATCGACCGCAACTGTGGCGTCGAAGAGGAAAGCCGGCCACCGGTGGAGTCGACCGGTCGGTGGACGTGGAACGATGACGGGTCGTTGTCGGTGTCGTTGCGGTTGAGTCCGTTGGATGGTGCGCGGTTCCTTGCTGGGTCGGTGCGGGCGGAGTATGAACGCACCCGGACCTGCGACGATCCGGATCTGCCTACCGCAGGGAGTGTTCCGCGGAACACTGAATCAGGTTCAGAATCCGAAAATTCGGAGGTGGTTCCGTCTCGGCGTCGGGATCTGTGGCGGCAGGTGCCGTCGAATGTGGCGCCGGCGGTGGTGGCGATGGCCGACATGGTGCATGACGGGATCGCGATGCCCGATCTGGCGCCGGGTGCGGAGATCCTGATCCATGCCGGTGAGGGGGTGGAGTCGGCTCATCTCGATGATGGTCCGGCGTTGTCGGAGGCAGAGGTGGCCGAAGCCCGGTGCGGGGCGTCGACTCGGGAGGTGGTGAGCCGCGGAATGCCTGGGCGGCCGGGAAAGTTGGCGTTGTTGGGGGTGGGGCGTCGGAAGCGGGCGCCGAACAAGGCGTTGGTGCGGGCGTTGTTTGTGCGGGATCGGTGTTGTCAGGTGCCGGGGTGTGGTCGGACGCGTCATCTGCATGCCCATCATGTGGTGTTCTGGTCGGCGGGTGGGCGGACGGATCCGGACAATCTGATCTTGTTGTGTGGGTCGTGTCATCGGGCGTTGCATCGGGGGGAGTTCGCGATCACCGCACACGGTGAACAGCGGTTCAGCTTTCATCGCCCGGACGGCACCGAGATCGACGTGGCGCCACAGACTTCGAAGCCGCCGGAGTGGCAGCCGAACCCTCGAATCGATACAGAGGCGACGGTCCCGATCGGCGGTGGTCGGATGGATCTGGGTTACACCACCGAAGTGCTGTACGCGGTGTGGGAATGGAGGCAGCACAACGAAACTCGCTCGACACCATGGGGTCGAGCGGCTGCGTAGGACCCCGGGGCACCAGCTACTCGTCGCGCAATTCGTCGATGTCGGCTCGCGCGATCTCGGTGAGCCGGTCGAGGATTCGTGTGTAGGCGGGGGACTGGCGATGGACGAGTGAGGTGTGCGTTTCGCCGTCGAACAGGTGTAGATCAGTCGAGCCACCAGCAGCGTCGAGGGCGCGCGTGTACCGGCGGGAGGTGTCCGGATCGACATCGGTGTCGGCCAGTCCGTGGAACAGGGTGACCGGAAGCGCGGGGTCGAGGTTGCGGATGGGATCCACCGAGTCATAGCGGTCGGGGACCTGTCGTGGTGTGCCGCCGAGAACATGGGTGATCACCCGGTTGTTGCCGTGGTCGACGGCGTAGCGCATGTCCAGTGGGCCGGAGATGGACACCGCTCGGGAGGGAACGAACTCAGGCCGCGAGCCCACCTCGTCGTCGGTGAGGCGATGACGGGTGCCGCCCCACACGGCCAGTTGCGCACCGGCGCTGTGACCGACCACCAGCTCGTCGTCGATTCGCAACTGCGGGTAGGTCTCGGCCATCGCGGGCACATGGTCGAGTGCTCGGGCCACGTCGTGGAAGGTCGTGGGCCACCCTCCGCCGGTGCCCAGACGTCGGTACTCCACGTTGTAGACGGCCAACCCGCGGTTGGCGAGATCCCTGGCCATCTCGTCGAATTGCTCTGCACCGGCCCCGCTTTCCCAACCGCCACCGTGGATGATCGTCACCAGCGGCAGCGAGTCGTCGTCGCGGGCGCCCGCAGGCAGGTACAGATCGGCCCAGTTCTCGGCGGGGTCGGCATCGTCGGAATCGAGATACTCGACGCGGACGACGTCGAAGGATTCGGTCCCCGCGGGGACCGGGGGAGCCGTCGCGGGTCCGTGCGCAGCCGATGGCGTACCGAAAGACGGTGACGGGGTTGACGACTGCTGGTCCGGCGGAGTCGAGCAACCACCGGCCACGAGCGCGATCACGCCCACGGCCACCGTGACGATCCGACGTCTCATCGGTTATCGCAGACCGGAGGGCACGATCTTGCCGTTGACCGTCACGGTCACCTCGCCGGTCTCGGTGTTCTCGGAGATCTCGCCGTGCTCGAAGGTGACCACCTCGAGGTCGCCGTCGACCGTCACGTCGCTCGTGGGCACACCGAGCGGTCCGGCCGAGCCGTTGGAGCCGAGGAGCAACGGGGTGCCGTCCGGGGCGCGCTCGGTGTTCCAGGCGTCCCGGATCTTGCCGGAGGTGACGATGTACCCAGGCGTTGCGGGGTCGCTGTTCCTCGCGATGATCACGCCACCGCGGAACTGTTGGTAGACAACGCCACTCTCTCGTGTCCCCGCGTTGTGATCCCCGGTCAACGGCTTGCCCAGGGCGGCCCGCTGTGCCTCGGTCGCCGACGCGTACTTCGTTGCGATCGGACCGGTGAGGGTCACCTCGACATCGTCCTCGCCCATGACCGTCGTCTCGGTGGGCTTCGCGTTTTCCACGACAGGAACGGGGCCCGTCGTGTCGCCGGCCGCTGAGGTCGTCGTCGAACCCCCGGTCGTCGAGGCTCCGGAGGGTGACTCGTCGGCGTCTGACGTGCCGCAACCGGCGGCGATCAGTGTGATCGCGAACAATCCGGCGACCAACTCGGAGCGGCGGGATGCCACCAGTTTCATGTGATCCTCTCGACCCTCGACTCGTCGGCCTAGGTGTATCACGGACCGCGACCCGTCGCCGAGCGGCTGCGGTTCACCCGTGCCGACGGCGGTACTCGCCCGCGGCACCCGGATGCAGGGGGATGGGTCCGGTGAGGATCAACGACTGCGCGTCGAGGAACTGGCTGCCGATCGCCTGGGCGGGCACGAGGTGAGCAGCCTGGTCGAGCAGGACGTCGGCGATGGCCGCGGCGGTCGCATCCGGCACATCCCGACGGGCGAGCAGGAGATTCGCGACCCCGACGGTGGTGACCGCCGGGTGCCGGCCGTAGATGTCGGCGGGGATGCGTACGGGCTCGTACGCGGGTCCGAATCGCTGCCTCAAGCCCGCGACCACGTCACCGAGGTCGAGCAGGACGATCGGCACGCGCGGGTCGGTGAACGCCGGGGTCGGCAGACCGCCCGCCCACATGACGGCGTCGACCTCTCCCGCGGCAAGGGCGGCGCCGGCGTCGGCCATCGTCTGCTGGACCGGGCGGATGTCACGGCCGGTATCGAGGCCGGCCGCGGCGAGTACCCGCTCGGAGAGCCCGGCGGCGCCGGACCCCGGTGCTCCGACACTCACCGACCGCCCGCGCAGGTCGGCGACCGTCGCGATCCCGGACCCTGTGCGGACCGCCACCTGAAAGTAGTTCTCGTACACGCATCCGAGCGCCGTCAGCTGTGGGCCCGCGCGCTCGATGGCCGTGTCGCTGAGACTGATGGCGAGTTCCGCGGAACCGTTCGCCAGGGCGTCGAGGTTCTCGGCCGAGCCGCCGGACTGCCGCGGGCGGATCTCCAGCGCGCCGGACCGGTCGGCCGCCGCGGCGAGGAGACCGGCGAACTCCCAGAAGAAGCCACCGGGCTCGCCCGCCGCGAGGCGGACCGGTGCGCCGCGTTCGGTTTCGCACGCGGTCAGGAGAAGCAGCGCGCCCAGGCCGGTGGCCCCGCGGAGCATAGTCCGCCGGTCCACCGGCCCGCGCGCGAACGACATGATGACACCTTAGGCCCGCCGGGCAACGGCCTCTGCGTCGAGGAAGGCCCGCCCCTGCTCGCGATCGAGTGGGGTCTCCGCCTTGTTGCGCAAGACGAAAATGTAGACCATCAGCGACACCGCGATCACGACGGTGACGTAGGCGATGAACCACGGGACATGACCGCCGTTCTTCGCGGCCTGGTAGATCAGCGGCGCGGTGCCGCCGAAAGCCGAGTTCGCGAGCGCGTAGCCCAGACCCACTCCCAGCGCGCGAACGTGAGAGGGGAAGAGCTCCGCCTTCACGATCGCGTTGATGGAGGTGTAGCCGGTGAGGATGATGTAGCCGACTGCGAGCAGGGTCAACGACGTTGCCACCGAGGTGGTCTGGGGCAGGTAGGTGATCAGGACGTAGGTGTACAGGACACCGCCGACGCCGAAGAAGATGAGGACGGGTTTGCGTCCGACCTTGTCGCTGATCATCCCGCCGATCGGCTGCAACACCATCAGGAAGATCAAACCGATGAGGTTGATCCAGGTCCCGGTGCGACCGTGGTCTTCGTAGGCGGTCTTGACGATGGCCGGTGCGTTGACGCTGTAGGTGTAGAAGGCGATGGTGCCGCCGATGGTGACCAGGAAGCAGACCAGCAGAGGGCGCCAGTAGTTCAGAACGAGTTCGCGAATCGAGCCGGACTCGGAGTCGGCCCCGCTGCGGACGGCCTCCAACTGCTCCGGGGTGAGCGACTCGTCCATGCTGCGGCGCAGCCAGAAGACGACCACCGCGGCCACGCCGCCGATGAGAAACGCGATACGCCAACCGAAGTCGGAGATCTGGTCCTTGTCGAGGAAGCCCTGCATCACCAGCAGGGTGAGCTGCGCCAGTACGTGTCCGCCGATGAGCGTGACGTACTGGAACGACGAGAAGAAGCCGCGACGCTCCCGGGTGGCCGCCTCGGACATGTAGGTGGCCGACGCGCCGTACTCGCCACCGGTCGCGAATCCCTGTACCAGTCGACAGAGCACCAGGACGACCGCCGCCCATACGCCGATCGACTCGCGACCCGGTGTCAACGCGATGACCAATGAGCACGCCGCCATCAGCGACACGCTGAAGGTCAACGCGGCCCGGCGGCCCCGACGGTCCGCGTACCGACCGAAGAACCAGGAGCCGACCGGCCGCATCAGGAAGGTGACGGCGAAGATGGCATACACGTAGACGGTTGAGTTCTTGTCGGCCGAGTCGAAGAACTGGCTCTCGAAGTAGGTCGCGAAGACGGTGTAGACGTAGACGTCGTACCACTCGACGAGGTTGCCGGACGACCCGCGCAGGGTGTTGAGCACGGCACGACGCGTCGCCGCGGCCGACGACGTCGGCGGTGCGCTCCGGGCGTTCGCGGGTTGCCGGGTGGGCGAGTCGGTCATCAGGGTCCTCCAGGTCGTCGAACGTGCACCCGACCCGGTCCGGCGTCGGTGCCCCTAACACTGTGAACGCAGTCACAGGCGGAACGGAAGCCGATCGCGGTTTCCTAACACTCCCTTAGGACAGGTCGTCCACGGCCTCGTGGAATGGGACGTCGGAGGCCGGGATCCAGAGGTCCACCCGCAGTCCCGCGGGGCGTCCGGCGGTCACCTCCAGTTCGCCGCCGGCTCCTTCGACAAGGGCCGCGGCGATGGCCAATCCGAGTCCGGAGCCCGGCCCGCTGCCGGACGACGCGCGGAAGAACCGCTCCGTGATGTGTGGCAAGTCGTCGGCCGTCACGCCCTGTCCGGTGTCGGCGACCCAGACCCGGATACGCGCTCCCTCGGATCGACAGCCCAGCTCTACGTGGGCACCTTCCCCGGCGTGGTTGACCGCGTTGCTCATCAGGACGTCCATCGCCCGGATGAGGTCGTCCTCGTCGAGCGCGGCGATCACCGACCCGGGCCGGGGCGGCGAAGTGATCGACGCCGACATCCCCGCGTCGGCGAGCGCGTCCGCCCAGAAATCGTGGCGCTCGACCAGCACGGCGGCGACGTCGCAGACCCCTGTGGTGGAACCGGCGGGCCGCGACTCGGCGGTGGCGAGGACGAGGAGGTCGTCGACGATGCGGTCGAGCCGGTCGATCTCCACGACGGTCTTCCGATGCGATTCCAGCGAGCGGCCGGTCAATCCGAGGCCGAGGGTGTCGAGGCGAAAGCGGACCGCCGCCAACGGATTACGAAGTGCGTGCGCGGTGTCGGCGACCAGGCGGCGCTGGGCGGCGGTGGCGTTCTCGACGTCGTCCGCCATCGCGTCGAAGATCCGGGCCAGCTCGCGGACCTCCGGTGGGCCGGTGTGGCGTTGACCGGGCGATCCGCCCGGGGTCGTGTCGTTCGCCGACGGGCCGCTGTCGATGATCGAGGCGCGCAGCGAGCGCACCCGTGCCGACAACGCCGTGAGTGGGCGAACTGTCCACCGCGACAACGCAACCGCGATCATCGACCCGATCACGAGCATCGCGAGGGCCCCGGCGGCGATCACGGCCCACGTTCTGACGACATCGCGTTTCGCCGCCGTCGTCGACGCCTCGATGACGACCGCGCCGTCGACCTGGGTGCCCGTGCCGATCGGCATGGCCACGAGTACCGAGTCGGGCGACCAGGGCGTCAGCCCCGACGCGATCCGCGTGCGTTGATTGCGCAATGCCTCGGAGACGGCCTCGGCGACCGCGGGTGACCGGGCTGCGAGGCCGGCCGAGGCGCGCGTCGTGCCGGCTCGATCGACCACCACCACGCCTTCGTCGTAGAGGTCGCGGTAGCGCTCGGCGGCCCGCTGGAGTTCCGTACCCCGCATCTCCGGGTCCCGATCGGCGAGGTCGGCGAAGTAGACCGCGGACGCGGTCCGGCTCTCGGTGAACCGTTGCAGCCGTTCACGACTCGCCGTCGTCGCGAGGGGGACCGCCAGACCCAGGACCACGATCGCCGAATAGACGACGAGCACGAGCAGCACGCGCCGCCACATCGTTCAGGAACCCCAGCGGTAGCCGTACCCGCGGATCGTCTCGATCACGCCGGGCCTGCCGAGCTTCGCCCGGAGCGCGGTCATGTGGACGTCGAGGCTGCGCGAGATGGCGACGTAGGCGTCGCCCCAGATCGCATCCATCAACTGTTCGCGGCTCACGGCCTCACCCCGGCGGGTGACGAGGTGCGCGAGGAGTTCGAACTCCTTGGGGGTGAGGGCGACGTCGGTGCCGGCCACGGTCACCAGTCGCGCGTCGAGATCGACGACGATGTCGCCGGTGGCGATCTGTCGCGCCGCGGGTGCCGGTGCGTCGGCGGTGCGCCGACGGGCGGCCACTTCCAGGCGCGCCATCAGCTCGCCGAGGCGCGCAGGTTTCACCACATAGTCGTCGGCACCCCCGCGGAGTGCCCGCACCACCGACCGCTCGTCCTGCCGCGCGGTGAGCACCACGACCGGCATCTCACTCACCGCCCGCAACCGGCGCAGCACGGTCAGCCCGTCCTCGTCGGGCAATCCCAGGTCCAGCAGTGCGAGGTCGAATTCCCGGTGACCGAGGAGGAGATCGGCGCCGCGACGCATGCGACGGGGCTCGTGGCCGACCTCGTTCAGGGCGTCCACGAGCGCGTCGCCGACCCCGTCGTCGTCTTCCACCACCGCGATACGCATCGTCTCTCACGGTACGACAGGAACCGGAGGCGACCACTCAGAGCACGATCTGCCGATTCACGTCCTTGTACAGGAGGTACCGGAAGTTCGACGGCCCGCCGGCGTAGCAGGCCTGCGGGCAGAAGGCGCGCAGGGACATGTAGTCGCCCTCCTGGACCTCCACCCAGTCCTCGTTGAGCCGGTAGACGGCTTTGCCCTCCAGGACGTAGAGGCCGTGTTCCATCACGTGGGTCTCGGCGAAGGGGATCGACGCGCCGGGCTCGAAGGTCACGATGTTGACGTGCATGTCGTAGGCGAGATCCAGCGGATCGAGCATTCGTGTTGTGCGCCAGGCGCCGTCGGTGTCGGGCATCGGGGAGGGCTCGATGTCGCGCTCGTTGCCGAACTTCGGGGCCGGCTCGTGACCCGCGATGGGCTCGTAACGCTTACGAATCCAGTGGAAGGAGACGGGGACGTCGCCGCGGTTGTGTGCCGACCACGGTGTGCCCGCGGGCAGGTAGCCGAAGCCGCCGTCGGTCAGGACGTGTTCCTCGCCCGCGATGGTCACGGTCAGCGATCCGGCGGTGACGAAGACGAAACCCTCGACCTCCGACTGCGGTTCGGGCGCAGCCGATCCGCCGCCCGGGGCGACCTCGACGATGGTCTGGGCGAAGGTCTGCGCGCCACCGGGTACCGGGCGGTTGAGCACCCAGGCGCGGGTGTCGGTCCACTCCGGGAAGACCGAGGTGACGATGTCGCGGAGCACGCCGCGCGGGATCACCGTGTACGCCTCGGTGACGACCGCGCGGTCGCTCAGCAGGTCGGTCTGCGGCGGGAGTCCACCGGCGGGGGTGTAGTACTGCGTCGCGTTCATCGGGTTGTCCTCTGTGAGTGGGGGAGTGCGAAGTCGCGCACCTTCTCGATGGGCAGATCGGTCGCGGTCTCGACCTCGTCGACGGTCAGTGCGCCGCACACCTCGCCGCGTCGGATGAAGCCGGCGAGTGCGCGGGCCGTCGCCGGTTCGTCGAGCACCGACGACTCGAGCTTGTGCGCGTAGTTGCGCAGACGCACTGCGGCGGAATCGAATCCGTCGCGATAGAAGGCGTATGTGGCCAGGAAGCGGGTGACGAGCTGCGCGGGGTGGAGGTCCCACCCCTGATAGAAGCCGCGCTCGAGGTGGCGCCGGACCAGTCGCGCGTGCAACGCCCAGCCGGCTTCGACGGCCTCGGCGTCTCCGACGGGGAGGATGTTCGTCGATCCGTCCGACAACCGCACATCGGTGCCGGCCGCGGCGAGTTGCATCACGGCCTTCGCGTGGTCGGCGACGGGATGTTCCATCGACTGATACGCCGCGGCGATGCCGAGGGACGCCGAATAGTCGTAGGTTCCGTAGTGCAGTGCGGTCACCCGGCCCTCGCCGGCCTGGATCATCGCCGCCACGGCCGCGGTGCCGTCGGCGCTCATCACCGACTGCGGGGTCTCCACCTGGATCTCGAAACCGATGCGGCCGTCGGAGAGTCCATGGACTCGCTCGAGTTCGCGGGCGACGGCGACCATCGCGACGACCTGATCGGTCGAGGTGACCTTGGGCAGCGTGAGCGTCAAACCCGCCGGGAGGTCCCCGGTGTCCGCGAGGCCGGCGACGAACAGGTCGAGGGTGCGCAGGCCGCGGGCGCGGACGTCGGCCTCGAAACACTTGAAGCGGATGCCGAGGAACGGCGGTGAGGCGTCGCCGGCCGCCCGGATCGCGGCGACGGCGGCGCTGACGTGCGCGTCCTCCTCGTCATCGGCGCGGACACCGTAACCGTCCTCGAAGTCGATGCGCAGATCCTCGATGGGCTCGGTGCGCAGCTTGTTCTCGACGAGATCCGCGAGCGCGGTGGCCGCCGAGTCGGTCCGGGCGACGGTCGAGCGGGCGATCGCGGCGAGGCCGCCGTGGTCGGCGGCTGCCTCCAGGGCGGAATGGCCCCACTCCCGGGCGAGCTCGGCGGTGTACCGGTCGGCGGGAACGTAGACCGTGTGGACCGGCTGCCGGCTCCCGTCGTCGCCCGGATACCGATCGGATAGCACCGCGTCCGACGGTGCGAGGGCGGCCTCGATCTCAGCGAGGAAGGTCGCGCCGAGGCGACCGGGTTGCACGCTCATGGCGCCCCTTCGTGTCGGATCAATGGAAATCAAATTCCGCAGAGCGGAGTTTACTCCAGAACTGTCGGATGCGACCACCCGTGTGCGCAGACGGTCCCTGATTGTGGTTTCACATCATGGAACGTAGCGTGATGCCGGACTGTGGAGGTGGCGATGGCGGGGAACTCCGGCGGTGTGCAATCCGTCGAGCGCGCATTCGAACTGCTCGAGCTCATCGGGCGCGCCGGCGGCGAGTGCTCACTGAGCCATCTGTCGGCGGAGTCCCCGCTGCCGCCCCCGACCATCCACCGGCTGCTGCGAACACTCGTGGGAATCGGCTATGTCCGGCAGCTCCCGAACCGGTCGTACGCCCTGGGCCCCCGGCTCATCCGACTCGGCGAGGTGGCCAACCGGCAGCTCGGCGCGGTCGCCGCACCCGTCCTCGCCTCCCTGGTCGGCGAACTCAGCGAGACCGCCAGTCTCGCCGTCCTCGACGGCGACATGGTCATCTACGTGGCGCAGGTTCCGTCCCCGCACAGCATGCGCACCAACAACGAGGTCGGCCGTCGGGTCACGATGCACAACACCGCGGTCGGCAAGGCCGTGCTCGCCGAACTCGACGACGCGCGCATCCTCAAACACGTCACGCAGGCCGGGCTCACCCCCGCCACCCAGTGGAGCGTCACGTCGCTGTCGGGTGTGTTCGCGGCCGTCGAGCAGGTGCGGGCGAGCGGGGTCGCCACCGACGAACAGGAACACGAGGTCGGCGTCTGCGGGATGGCGGTCGCCGTCCCCGGTGCGCCCACGCCCATGGCGGTCGGGATCTCCGGGCCGGTCGCCCGGTTCGACGACGGGCTCCGGGCCCGCGCGGTCGGGGCGCTCCGCACGGCCGCGGAGACCGTCTCCGAGGCGCTGATCGGGTCGCGCGAGTCCTAGGGGCGGGGCGGCTAGATGGTCAGTTTCGTGGGCGTCGTGCGGTTGGCGCCGTCGCCGCTGGAACCATCGCCGACCTGACCGTCGTTGTTGAATCCCCAGCAGTACACCGACGCGGCCGCCATCGCGCACGACGTCCCGTTGCCGGTCGAGATCGAGGTGACGTCGGTCAGCGTCGAGACCTCGCGGGGGATCTTCACCGACCCGCCGGACGAGCCGAGCTGGCTGCGGTCGTCGTCTCCCCAGCAGAAGGCCCGGTTGTCGGCGACCGCGCAGGTGGTGCCCCAGTCGGTGGAGATGGCCGAGACGCCGCTCAGATTGCCGACCTGAACGGGGGCCTGGCGGGTCTCGGTGGTGCCGTCGCCGATCTGGCCGTAGGCGTTGGAACCCCAGCACCACGCGTCGCCACCGGCGACCGCACAGGTCGTCTGGAAGTACGTGCTGGTGTTGGTGTTCGGATCGTCGTCGTCGGATGCCTCGTGGTAGCCGCCGACGGTGATGTCGGTGACGTCGGTCAGCGCGCCGACCTTCACCGGCGCCGAGCGCGCCGTCGTGCTGCCGTCACCGATCTGTCCGTTGTCGTTGGCGCCCCAGCAGAACGCCGAGCCGTCCGACACCGCGCAGGTGGTGCCGTAGGCGGTGGTGATGTCGGTGACGACGCCGAGTCCGGGAACCTTCGTCGGTGCCGAGACCGGGTCGGTGCCACCGCCGGTGCCGAGCTGGCCGTATTCGTTGTTGCCCCAGCAGTAGGCGTCGGTGCCGGCGACAGCGCAGGTGGTGCCCCAGCCGGTGGAGATCGCCTTGACGTCGGAGATGGCGCCGACCTTGGTCGCGGAGTCCACCGTCGAACCGCTGGAACCGTTGCCTACCTCGCCGTAATGGTTGTTGCCCCAACAGAATGCGTCGCCGGCGGCGATGGCGCAGGCCGTCGAGACGTAGGCGTTCTCGCCGGTGAGGTAGCCGCCGGTGGTGACCGCGGTCGCGTTGGCGACCCCGGTCACCGCCACCGGTCGGGTGTGCGGCGTCGTGGAACCGTCGCCGAGCTGACCGGAGTCGTTGTCGCCCCAGCAGTGCACGCTGCCGTTGACCACGGCGCAGCTGCTGCCGAAGTTCGTGCTCACCACCGGCTGCGCGACGGTCGCCTTCTCCGGGTCGGCGACGGTGCTGCCCAGGACGGCCAGTCCCACGACGGCGGCGACCACCAGCAGCAGCACGGCGCCGAGGACGCCGGCGACGATGAGGCCGGTCCGCTTCTTCTTTTTCGGCGGGACCGGCGGCATACCCGGGTAGCCGACCTGGGGATGCCCGGGCTGCGCGTGCGGGCCCGAGAGGTGAGGGGCCGAGGAGTACATCGGCTGGGGACCCGACGGCTTGTTCATCAGCGGCTGCGGGCCCGACGGCCCGGTCATGGTCGGCTGCGGCGGCGGGGTGTACTGGCCATGGGGTGGGCCGAACTGCTGCTGGGGTCCCGAGGGGTGACCCGTGGACGGGCCGCCGGTGCCACCGCCGACGAGGGTGGGCGGCGGAACCGAACCCGCGATCATCGTGTCGCCCTGCGCGGCAGGGGATTCGAGCGCCGACTTCAAGGCGGCCGCGAAACTGCGGCAGTCGGGATAGCGGGATGCGGGATTCTTCGACAGGGCGCGCTGGAACACCGGGTCGAGGTGCGCGAGGTCGCCGCGCAGCTGGCCGATGTGGGGAACCGGGCGTTGGATGTGGCCCAGCATCACCGACGGTTCGGACTGTCCGACGAAGGGCGGCTGCCCCGCGAGCATCGCGTAGGCCGTGCAGGCCAGCGAGTACTGGTCCGACCGGGCCGTGGCGTCGGCGCCCTCGAGTGTCTCCGGGGCCGAGAAGGCGACCGTCCCGATGAACGAATGGGTGCCGGTCAGGTTGGCCGAGCCGGCGAGCTTGGCGATGCCAAAGTCGAGCACGAGGGCGCGTTCGACGGCGTTCGTCGCCGGGTCGCGCGTGACGAGGATGTTGGCGGGCTTGATGTCCCGGTGCACCACGTGGTGGCGGTGCGCGTAGTCGAGGGCGTCGGCCACCTGTCCGACGACCGTCGACACCTCCGCCGGCGTGAGACGTTCCTCGGTGAGGTCCTTGCCCTCGACGTAACTCATCGAGAACCAGGGCGAACCGTCCTCGATGCCGTACTGGTGGATGGTGATGATGCTGCGATGGTCGAGCTTCGCGGTGGTGCGGGCCTCGTTGGTGAAGCGCTGGTTGAACCCGGGCTGGGCACTGACCGCCGTGGAGATGACCTTCAGGGCCTCTCGCCGCTCGAGTTGCAGGTTCTCGACGAGGTACACCTCGCCCATACCGCCCGCGCCGAGCTGGGAGACCACGCGATAACCGGCGATGTGGGTGCCGGGACTCAACGGCACGGCGTCACCTCTTTCTGGCTTGGCGGGAGAGCGGCTGCCAAATGGCTGCTCTCGCAGACGTATGCAGGGACGATACCGAACCGGGAAAGGTCCGGGGCACCCTTCAACCGGATGACGGAGCCGACGCTAGAACGTGACCTGAGTGGGGGTCAGACGGTCGTCGGTGCCCCCGATGCCGAGCTGTCCGGTGGCGTTGAAACCCCAGCACCACAGGTATGACGACGCGAGCGCGCACGTGGTTCGTTCGCCGGTGGACACCGCGCCGACATCGGACAATCCGTTCACCCGGGTGGGCGCCGGCCGGTCGGTCAGGGTGCCGTCGCCGACCGAGCCCCAGGCATTGGCGCCCCAGCAGTACGCGACCCCGGCCGCGAGTGCGCAGGTGGTGTTCGACGTGCCGGTGCTGATGGCCTCGACTCCGTCCAGGCCGGACACCGGCGTCGCCGTGCGTCGGCCGTAGGTGGTGCCGTCGCCGAGTTGGCCGAACGCGTTGTCGCCCCAGCAATATGCACTCGCCCCGGCGATCGCGCAGGCGGTCGCGGCGCCCGCCGAGACCGACGTCGCGCCGTCCAGGTCGGCGACCCGGGTCGGGCGGGCGCGGTTCGTGGTCGTGCCGTCGCCGACCTGTCCGTTGTCGTTGAGCCCCCAGCAGTAGGCGTCACCGGTCGCGACGGCACACGTGAAGTTCACGCCGACGCTGATGGCGGTCACGTCGTCGAGCCCGGCGACCCGGACCGGCCGGTACTGATTCGCGGTCGAACCGTCGCCGAGCTGGTCGAAGTCGTTGGTGCCCCAGCAGTACGCCGAGCCCGCCGAGATCGCGCACGTGGCCCAGTTGGCGGTCGAGATGGCGGTGACATCGGCGAGACCGGCGACCCGGGTCGGCGTCAGCCGCGCGTCGGTCGTGCCGTCGCCGATCTGCCCGTAGTCGTTGTTCCCCCAGCAGTACGCGAGTCCCTCGGCGATCGCACAGCTGTTGGGTCCACCGGTGCTGATCGCGGTGACGCCGCTGAGATCGGCGACCGGCGTGGGAGTCTGGCGGGTGTCGGTCGTGCCGTCGCCGAGTTGGCCGGCCGCGTTGTCGCCCCAGCAATAGGCGGTTCCGTCCCGGATCGAGCACGTGGCACCGAGCCCGGCGCTGAGCTGGGCGCCGGCATCGGCCGCCGCGATCGGCGACGACGGGGCGTCGGACGCGTCCCCGCCATCGCCGCCGCCGAGGGTGAGGACCCCGATCGCGACGACGACGGCCAGCACCGCGACCACGGCGACCGCGGCGAGGGCGAGCGGCCACCGTCGCCGGTGGGAGGGCGTCGGGGGCGCGGGGGATGGGGAGACCCACGGTTGGGTCGGTTTGGCCGGCGGCGGCGGGGTGATGACCTGGGTCGCAGCCACGGGCGCGGGTGGCCGGTTGTCGGAGTGGGTTCGCCCCAGCGCGGCGCGCAGATCCGCGGCGAACGCACCGCAGGTGGGGTAGCGGTCGAGGGGGCCGCGCGCGAGCGCACGGTCGAAGACGGGATCGAGGGCGGCGAGCTCGGGGCGGTGGGTGCTGATCGGCGCCGGGCGTGTCGTGAGCTTGGCGACGATGTGACGGGTCTGCGTGTCGGCGTCGAACGGGGTTGCGCCGGAGAGCAATTCGTAGGCGGTGCAGGCCAGCGCGTACTGATCCGATGCGGGGCCCGCGGGTTTGCCGTCGAGGATCTCCGGCGCGGCGTAGACGAGGGTGCCCACGAACGACGACGGCGCCGTCAGAGTGGTCGCGGTGGTGAGCTTCGCGATCCCGAAGTCGAGCACGACGACGCGGTCGAGGGCGTCGTCCATCGCGCGGCGCGTGACCATGATGTTGCCCGGTTTGATGTCGCGGTGGATCACGCCGTGCTCGTGTGCGTAGTCGAGGGCATCGGCGACCCGGGAGACGACGGCCACCACCTCGTCCGGGCGGAGCGAGGCGCGTCGGAGGTCACGGCCGTCGAGGTAGGCCATCGTGAACCAGGGGTCGCCGTCGGCGACGCCGTAGTGGTAGATCGTGACGATCGACGGATGGTCGAGGGCGGCCGCGGTCTGTGCCTCGCGACTGAACCGGCGCGCGAACTCCTCGTCGACGGTCTCGGCGATCGAGATCACCTTGAGGGCCTCGCGCCGACGAAGTTGCGGATTCTCGACCAGGTAGACGGTGCCCATTCCGCCGCTCCCCAGCCGCGTGATCACCCGGTAGCCGGCGACCTGGACCGGTTGGGCGACCATGGGCGCCTCCTGGGGCGTGACCTGTGTTGCGACGACCATAGCCCCGGCACGGGACTTCCGCCCCGGACACGGGTCTTGTTCATTCGAACGGCATGGCACAATGCACGACGTGGCAAACAAATCTGGCGCTGAAACACCCTCCTCCGGCGAAGCGGGGGCCGGCACCGGCAAGGTCGTCGAATCTGCCAAGGGCAAGAAGCACTACGTCGACAACGGCTGGCCGCAGGACGAGAACGGCGACGCCGCCGAGCACGCGGTCTCCGAACTCGCGACCCACATCTCGGGTGCGTTGTCGCCGTTCGGCGACACCGAGTTCCCGCTTCCGGTCGACGACCTGCCGTTCGTGCAGTCGAAGACCATCGTCAACCGCTGACGTCGATGCCGCCCACCGGGACTGACGAAGGTGGGTCGGACGCCCGGGACACCGGGCCGGTCGGCGGCTCCCGGTTGAGTCATCTGGACGAGTCCGGAACGGCCCGCATGGTCGACGTCGGCGCCAAGCCGACGACGAAGCGTCGCGCCGTCGCCGCCGGCACGTTCCACACCACCGCCGAGGTGATCGGTCTCCTCAGCGAGTCGCGGCTGCCCAAAGGAGATGTGCTGGCCACGGCGCGCATCGCCGGGATCATGGCGGCCAAACGCACCGACGAGCTGATCCCGCTGTGCCATCAGCTGGCGTTGTCGTCGGTGGAGGTCGACTTCGCGATCGGCGCCGACACCATCGAGGTCACCGCGACCGTGGCCACCTCCGGACAGACGGGTGTGGAGATGGAGGCGTTGACCGCGGTCGCAGTCGCCGGGCTGACACTCCACGACATGGTCAAGGCCGTCGACCGACGGGCGCAGATGGACGGGATCCGCCTCCTCGCCAAGACCGGCGGCAAATCCGGCGACTGGTACCGCGAACCGTCTGACCCGGCTCATGACTGACCGGAATCCTTCCCGCGTGGCGCGCGTCGTCGTCGCGTCGAACCGCGCCAGCAGCGGTGTCTACGAAGACCGGTCCGGACCGATCATCGAGGCCTGGCTGGTCGAGCAGGGTTTCACCGTGGACGAGTGCGACGTCGTCGCCGACGGCCCGCCGGTCGGCGAGGCCCTCCGCGCCGCGATCTACGCCGAGGTCGACCTCGTCATCACCACGGGCGGAACGGGTTTGACGCCCACGGACCGGACTCCGGAACAGACCCGCCCGCTCCTCGACGTCGAGATCCCGGGTCTGGCCGACGCCATCCGCTCGGCCGGGCTGCCGACGGTGCCCACCGCGGTCCTCTCACGCGGACTCGCCGGAATCGCCGGGACGACCCTCGTCGTGAACCTGCCCGGTTCGACCGGCGGGGTCCGCGACGGGCTGGGCGTCCTCGCCGGGGTCGTCCACCACGCGCTCGATCAGATCCGCGGAGGCGACCACCGATGACCCGAGAGGCCGGCTCGCACGTGGTGCACACCGCGGTCGTCGACGAGCCGATCACGCTGGCCGACCACGAGGCGATGGTCATCGACGCCGCCGACGGCAAAGCCGGTGCGGTGGTCGGGTTCGTGGGCGCGGTCCGCGACCACGACGGCGGCCGCACCGTGACCGCGCTGCATTACTCGGGGCATCCCACGGCGACGAAGGTCCTGGCCGAGGTCGTCGCGGAGGTCTCCGCGGTCGACGGGGTGCGCGCGGTCGCGGTGTCCCACCGGGTCGGCGACCTCGTGATCGGCGACATCGCGTTCGTGGTCGCGGTGGCGGCCGACCATCGTCGGGCGGCGTTCGAGACCTGCTCGCGCCTCGTCGACGAGGTCAAGGCCCGCCTGCCGGTCTGGAAACACCAGTTCTTCGACGACGGCACCGACGAATGGGTCAACTCGGCCTGACCCCGCCCCCCGCTGGTTGAGCTGACCCCCGCTGGTTGAGCTGACCCCCCGCTGGTTGAGCTTGTCGAAACCAATGGAAAAGGGCCCCGCACGGATGGTCCATCGTGCGGGGCCCTTCGTCTGGGTCCCAGATCAGGCGTCGAGCGGCGATCAGGGGTTGGGCAGCAGGTGCTTGTTGTCGTTGAACAGCTTGATCTGGTCCTGGTTCAGCGTGACGCCGCTGTCCTTGGCCGCCTGCCAGAGGTTCTTGATCTCGGGGCTGACACCGGCCTCGGTGAGGGCGTCGGTGACCTGGTTGGCGACGTCCTCGGTGGTCTTCGCCAGGTCGACGCTGCCGTTGCCGCCGGGGAGCACCGGGGCGATCTCACGCGGGGTGTCGGTCGGCGCGCTGCGCGGGGTCGAGCCCGACAGGCCGGTGCCACAGGTGGGCCAGGCGCCCTTGCCCTGCGAACCGAGCACACGCTCGGCGACGACGATCTGCTCCTCGCGGGAGGCCTGATCGGCGGTCGGGGCGAACTCGCCGCCGCCGTGGCCGGTCCAGGTGCTCGGGGAGAACTGCAGGCCGCCGTGATAGCCGTTGCCGGTCGCGATGGCCCAGTTGCCACCGGATTCGCACTGCGCGACCTGGTTCCACTCGGCGTCGGTGGCCGCATTGGCGGTACCGGTGCCCAGGAGGGCTGCTCCGCCGCCGAGGACCGCGCCGGTGAGGGCGACCTTGGTGATGGTCTTGGCGGCCGTGCTGGTCGTCTGCTTGCGATGACGTCCGGACATGTCTGTGTTTCCTCTCTCCACGCGCCTACGAAGTCAGCTGTCGGGTTCGAGCGAGAGGTGCTCGGTCCCGGGTCGTCGTGGTGGTCGCCGCGACTTCCGGGACTTAACCCCGAGGACACCTGGTGTGGTGCCCGGTCTCAGGGGATGAGGTTGGGTCCCCCGTCCTCGTTCCTAGATTGCTTGTCGTTCCCACCGGCGGAACGAGGCTCGGCGCGGCCGGTGGGACGTTATGTCTTGGTTGCTGTGTCGTGACCTCCGAGGAGGACGCTTCGAACAGTACGTCGTTTGTTGGACTGAATCACCTGCTTGGACGCAAGCGATTTTCGGCCCGGATCCGGGTCTTCCGACCCACTCCGGCCGTCATCCCAGTTCAACGGGTTAGTGGCCGTCCCGTGCCCATCCTGTTACCGCGCCGTGATGTGATTAAGGTCACAAGCCGGGTGTGGCGTCAGCCACCGGCAAACGGGGGGAGGACGTCGAGTGTCGCGCACGTGCCGAGCGCACGCGTCCGATCGGAGAACGCGATCTCGTCGCGCAGATACGAGCAGCGTTCGAGAACCGTGGCGAGGGAGGGGTTTCCGGCGGCGAGGATGCCCTCGAGGGCGCCGAGCGGGGTCGACGGGTCGACGTCGATCACCTTCTCCTCGGCACCGGCCGCGGCGCGCGCGGCCGCGAAGAAACGAACTGTGAGCTGCATCGGACGCGAGCCTAGCCGCCGATCGCCGACATCGGCCGATCCGGTTGGGTGAAGCCCGCCGCGTTCACCTCGTGGCCCGCCGCCTTCGCCCACATGTTCGCGCGCCACAGGCGCGCGAGGGCGGCGTCGATCTCGTCGTCGGGGAGGGTGCGCAACGCGTGCCGCACGTCGGTTTCCGACGTCGCGAACAGGCAGTTGCGCAGTGATCCGTCCGCGGTGAGCCGGGTGCGGTCGCAGTCCCCGCAGAACGGCCGGGTGACCGACGCGATCACCCCGACGCGTGCCGGGCCGTGCGCGCCGCGGTGGCCGTCGACGAGCCACGTGGCGGCGGGCGCGCTCCCACGTGGCGCAGGGTCGGGCAGCAGGGTGAACCGCTTCCGCAGGGTCGCGAGGATCTCCTGTGCGGTCACCATCTGTGCTCGCTGCCACGCATGGTCGGCGTCGAGTGGCATTTGTTCGATGATGCGCAGCTCGTAACCGTGCTCGAGACAGTAGGCGAGCAGGTCGGGGACTCCGGGCAGGTCGCTGCGGTCGGGTACCACGGCGTTGACCTTGACCGGGTCGAGCCCGGCGCGGCGGGCCGCCGCCAGGCCGTCGAGCACATCGGACAGACGGTCCCGGCGCGTGATCTCGGCGAAGCGGGCCGGGTCGATGGTGTCCAGCGAGATGTTGATACGGCCGAGGCCGGCGTCGACCAGACCGCCGACCCGCCGGGTCAGTCCGAGTCCGTTCGTCGTCATCGCGATCTCGGGCGACTGCGGGAGGCCCGCGACGGCGGCGATGACGTCCTCGAGGTCGCGGCGCAGCAGTGGTTCGCCGCCGGTGAATCGGATGCGCTCGATTCCCAGGTGGCGCACTGCGACGGTGAGCACCCGGATCAGTTCGTCGGTGGACAGCACCTGGTCGGTGGGCATCCAGTCGAGGCCCTCGGCCGGCATGCAGTACGAGCACCGCAGATTGCAGCGGTCGGTGACCGAGACGCGGAGATCCTTCGCGACCCGACCGAAGGTGTCGAGCAACGGCCCGTCGGTGGGCGCGTCGGAGGTCGCTGCTTCCCGCGGGGAGCGGGGCAGCGGCAGTCCGAGGCCGACCGTGCTCATGGTGCTGGGCGACTCACTTCCGGGTCGGGTCCGTGCGCGCCTCCAGGGCGCGGAAGGTGCTGGCGTGGAAGACCAGGGGCTCGATGTCGGGATCGGCGCGCAAGGTCTCGATCTCCAGCAACACGACGGTGTGGTCGCCGGCCTGGATCTCGTTGTGGATCGTGCACGACAGGTGGGCGGCCGCGTCGGGCACGAAGACCGCCCCGCGATCGGTGCTCAGCGGCGTGATGCCGTCGAACCGGTGCTCCGACGACCCGGCGAGTTGCTTGCAGAGTTCGATCTGGTCGCCGGCGAACACGCTGACCCCGATGGCCGGTGCGGTACGGATCCGCGGCCAGGTCGTCGAGGTGTTCTGGACGCAGACCGAGACGAGCGGCGGGTCGAGCGACACGGTGGTGAACGAGCTCGCGGCCATTCCGATCAGCGTGGTCGAATCCCCGTCACGCTGTTCGCAACACACCGCCACGACGCCCGACGGGAAACAGCTGTACGCGTCACGCAGCGCCCGCCCGTCGGAGACGGGGGAGAGGTCGGGGGTGGTGTCGATGGTTGTGGTCACGGTCCTCACCTGGCTCGGCGTCCGGCACGGAGTGCGTACACCAGGCCCAGGACGAAGCCCAGCGGTGCGCACATGGTCAGCAGATAGACGGCGGTCGGCGCGGTGTCGCCGCCGGTCACCAACGGTGTCAGGAACAACGCCACGATCGCCAGAATTCCGATCATGAACACGACCCCGGCAGCCTGCAGCAACCGCGGGGAGGATGTCTTCTGCATACCCGCCACGGTAGTGCAACGCGCGCCGGTGCGACGCCGCGCGATCCGTGCCCGCCGGGTAATGGTGTGACCGCGCGGTGGGGCGTTGGCTAGGATGGTCCGAAGCAGGCGCCTTGCATCCGTCTGGGCTCGCACGGTCTTCCGCCGTACGGGCCGCGAGATGGGTGACGGCGTCTTTTGTCGTGACGGGTCGTTTTTCGACAGATCTAGAACAGATGAGGGTGAGCACAGTGCCGACCGGCAAGGTGAAGTGGTACGACGCGGACAAGGGCTTCGGCTTCCTCTCCCAGGAGAGCGGTGAGGACGTCTACGTCCGTTCGGCAGCGTTGCCCGACGGAGTCGAGGCGCTCAAGCCGGGCCAGCGCGTCGAGTTCGGCATGGCCGCCGGTCGTCGCGGCCCGCAGGCGTTGAGCGTGAAGGTGCTCGAACCGGCACCCAGCGTCTCCAAGAACGTGCGCGAAGCCGCCCGCAAGGACGTGAAGCGGCACACCCCCGACGAACTGCACGGGATGGTCGCCGACCTCATCACCCTGCTCGAGGGCAAGGTGCAGCCGGACCTGCGCAAGGGGCGTTACCCCGACCGTAAGACCGCACAGCGGATCTCCGAAGTCGTGCGTGCCGTCGCGCGGGAGCTCGACTCCTAGGACCGACTACGCGGCGGGCGCGGTCTGAACCGCGAGCTCGCCGCGCGGCAGGATGTCGTCGGCGGGGGTGAGCCGCGCCGACGCCGAGATCACGGTGAACCCGACCAGCACCCGGTCCGGTTCCGACCGGAGCGTCAGGGTGAAGGTGTCGTCCGCACCCTGCTGCTGCTCGTCCTCGACGATCCCGCGCGGAGTCTGATAGACCGCCGCGAGGTTCCACGGACCCTGCGCGATCTCGCTCGAGACCGTCAGCATGATCGTCGAACCCACCGGCACCGGTACGGTCGCGGTCTCGTTCGGCGCGGTGATCTCGGGATCGCACGCGGTCAGCATCAGGTCGCACCACCAGCGCGGATCGACGGTGTGCAACTCATCGCCGACCGCGACGTGCAGGTAGGGCTGATCGTCGTGCGCCGCGTTGCGGGTCAGCAGGAACACCGACGTCCCCACCACCGCGACGAACAGCACGACGACGATCGCGATGATCGACAGAGCCTTCTTCTCACCACTGCTGATCACTGACGACGTTGTCCTGTCTGGTTGGGCGGCGGGTGATCGCCGGGGCTGTACGGGCGCTCACCCCGGGTCTCGAACGGGGCGGTCGACGGGGTCCGGGTGGGCATCCGGGCGGTCGAGGGCCGCGCGGCGTGCGGTCGGGTGTCGGCGTCCGCCGGACCGGTCCGGGTGGCCGATCGGGCTTCTGCCGCGCGGAAGGCGACGGTGGGCGCGGCGTGGTCGGGGCGTCGACCGCCCAGACCGGGGACCAGTGACTTGCCGCGGGTGGTCATCACCGTCTGCAGCAGCCCGAGGCCGAGCAGTACCGAGACGACCGTGAACCCGATCCACAGGGTCGGCGGCAGCAGCACCCCGAGCGAGGCGCCGAAGACCCACGACAGCTGCAGCACCGTCTCCGACCGGCCGAACGCCGAGGCGCGGGACTCGTCGGGCAGGTCGTCCTGGATGGACGAGTCGAGGCACACCTTCCCGATCGCGCTGGTGCCGGAGGCGACCAGGGCTGCCACGGCGGCCGCGGCGATGTTGCCGAAGATGGCGGCCAGGACCGCGACGACGAAGCAGGCGGCGGTCGCGCCGACGACGATGTTCGGCGGGTTCTTCAGCTCGAGGCGGGTGCCGACGCCGTTGCCGATCATGTTGCCGACGCCGGCGGCGGCGCCGACCGCGCCGAGGAGGAGCAGCTGGGTCCAGTCGGAGGCGTCGCCCTGCTGGGCCTTGGCGTAGAACGCCACGAACAGCGTCAGGAAGCCGGTCAGGATGCGGATCGTGCCGTTGCCCCACAACCCGGCGACGACCTTGCGTCCGAGTGGCTGGCGCATCTTCGCCGCGAGCATCTTCGCGCCGTCGCGAGCGCTCGTCGGCTGCTCGGAGTCGCCGGGAGCCGACCGCGCGGGCTCGCCGTGGTACGTGAGGGTCGTCGGGATCTCGCCCTCGGTGGACTCGACCCACGCCGGGATGCGCATGCACAGATAGGCGCCCGCGGCCGCGACGACGGCCAGCCACACCATGGCACCCGGCAGATGCAGCGGGAGCAGCTGGCCGAGGAGGAACTCGATGGCCGCGGCGACCGCGCCGCCCACGACCGTGCCCCCGATGAGGCCGAAAGTGGTCAGCCGTGAATTGACCCGGGGAAGGTCGATGGTCGGCGGCACCACACGCGGCGTGACGGCCGACTTGAGGACGCCGAACGATTTGGACAGCACCAGCAGACCGAGGGCACACGGATAGAGCACCCATGGGTCGTATTCGAGCTGCTGGGTGATGTCGTTCCACTGGACGTTGGCCATGATGAGCAGGGCCAGGACGACGCGCAGGCCGAAGGTCGTGGCCATCGCGATGCGGCGGCCGCGCTGCAGTCGGTCGAGGAGCGGGCCGATGAGCGGAGCGATCAGGGCGAACGGCGCGATTGTCAGTGCCAGGTACAAGGCCACATTGGTCTTCGACTCACCGGTCGCGGCGGCGAAGAACAGCGTGTTCGCCAGCGCGACGGCCATCGCGGCGTCGGCGGCGAAGTTGGCGATCACCGGCAGCGTCAGCGCGGTCAGGCCCGACTGGTCGGCGCCGTCGGCGGTGGCCGCCCGGTGGATCTTGCCGATCCCCCTGCCGGTCAGCTCGCGACTCCGCATCGCCGCGACCCGCATCACCGTCAGCTTCTTGGGTGTACGGCTTCCACCGTTCTGGGGCCCGTGGTCGGTCGGCATCGCCCGGGTCGCCTCGTCGGCCGGCGGACGGGCGCGGTCGTCGAGCGGCGGGAGATGCGGATTGTGGGTCGGCGGGGGGAGGTAGGCGTTGCGGCCGGGACCCGGCCCGGACGGCGGCTCTCCCCATCCCGGCGCCGGTCGCCGGGTCCGCATCTGCCGCGTCTCGTCGGCCGGATAGTTCGTCGAACCGGGGTGCTGCGCGGCGCGTCGTGCACGACCGGCGGGTGGCGGTTGCCGAGGGTGCTGGTCGGCGGGACCCCTGGGGGCCCCGCGCCCCTCGTCGTGTCGGGAACTCCGTGGGATCACGCAGACGATTGTTCCTCATCTCCGACTGTGGTCGCTTGAAGCGGGTCGGTTGTGTGGCACACGTCGGCGGTATTGCACACTGGAGCGGTGACTCAGGTTGGTGACGGCGAACGGCACGGTGAGACCGAACGGCTGCTGGCAGCCGTCGACATCGCGCGTTCCGCGCTGCTCGATGAAGGTCAGCGGCCCGGAGCGCACCGGCGCAGTGTCGCCGAGGGCGACTGGGCCGCCGCGCACTACTTCGATGCCGAGCTCACGGGCTACCGGGGGTGGCAGTGGTGCGTCGTGCTGGCGGGTTCCCCGGGCAGCGACGAGATCACGCTCAGCGAGGTCGTGCTGCTTCCCGGTGACGGCTCGCTGCTCGCGCCGCCGTGGGTGCCGTGGTCGGAGCGGGTCGCGTCGGGCGATCTCGCACCGGGCGATCTGCTCGCCGCCGAACCCGACGACCCGCGTCTCGTGCCGAACCAGATCGACACCGGCGACGAGTTCCGATTCGAGTCCGAGTCCGTGGAACCCGACGACATCGGTCAGGTCGCGGGCGAGCTGGGGCTCGGCCGCAAGAGACTCCTGAGCCCGGAGGGACGCGCCGAGGCTGCGCAGCGCTGGTACGACGGCGACTTCGGTCCCGGCTCGGAGATGGCGCAGGCCGCGCCGTACTCGTGCTGTACCTGTGGTTTCTACGTCCCGCTCGCGGGTGCGCTGCGCGCCGGCTTCGGCGCCTGCACCAACGAACTGGCGGCCGACGGGCGCGTGGTGTCGGCCGAATACGGATGCGGTGCGCACTCGGACGTGCAGGGCCCCAAGGGGAACGGATCGCCCGCGTACGACGCCTACGACGACGGCGCGATCGAGGTCGTCGAGATCTCCCGGGACGCGGAACCGGCCCGGACCTGATCCGGCGCGAACCGACCGTGACCGACGATCCGTTCGGCACCGCGACATTGCGGTCGTCGACCCTGGATGCGTGGGCGGCGTCGCCGACCCGGTTGGCCGAGGACGCGGCCGCCGAAGCGGATCTGGTGACCGTCGGCTACCGGGATCGACTGCTGACCGAACTGGCCGCGAACGCCGCCGACGCGGCCGCGGCGGCCGGTGTCGCGGGGCGGCTGGCGGTCTGGGTGGACGGCACCGAGTTGCATGTCGCCAACACCGGCGCCCCGCTGACCGATGCGGGGGTGCGTTCACTCGCCGCGTTGCGGGTGTCGGCGAAGACCGCGGACGACTCGGGCGCCCGGCAGATCGGGCGGTTCGGGGTCGGCTTCACCGCCACCGCGACGGTCGCCGATCGCATCGAGATCCGTTCGCGCAGTGGGTCGGTGGTCTTCGACCGGGCGGACACGATGGACGCCGCGCGAGCTGCCGGGATCTCCGTCGACGGGCCCGCGGACGTGCCGGTGCTGCGGCTGGCGTGGCCGACGGATCAGACGCCGACCGATGGCTTCGACACCGAGGTGGTCCTGCACCTCCGCGAGGAACCCGGCCCGCTCCTCGACGCCATGCTCGGCCAGGCGCCGGATCTGGTCGTCGAACTGACTGCGCTGCAACGGATCAGTGTCGGTGATGTCGAGGTGTCGGCCGAACGGTCGGCGGGGCCGGACGTCGACGACGATGCCGCGCGCTCGGTCGTGACGACGGTGTCCGTCGTCGGTCCGCCGGACGCGACCGGCCTGCCGTCGACGCGCCGATGGCTCGAGGTCGCCCGGGGCGGCACACGCTGGCTCGTCGACGCCGACGGTGAGCCCGCGGCGGCCGGCGAGGTCCTGCGCGCCCCGACGCCCACCGACATCGAACTCAGCCTGCCGTGCCGGTGCATCACCGACCTGGCACTCACGCCAGATCGACGGCACCTCCATCCACGTACCGAGATCGGCGACGCAGCAGCGGGTTACGTCGATCTCGTCCGGCTCGTCGAACCGGTGCGCAGGGTCGAACTGGTACCCGAACTGCATCTCGCGCGTAATCCCGACGACGCGCGCCTGATCGAGGCGGTTCGTCGCGAACTGCGGGATGTCGCGTGGCTTCCGGCGGCGGCCGGTGCCGACCTGGTGCCACCGCGCGGGGTGATGCTCGTGGGGCTGACCGATCGGCTCGCGGAGATCCTCGGCGACCTGTTCGGTGACCTGATCCACCCAGATCTGTCGCTGACACAACATCTCCCGACGCTGGGCCGGCTGGGTGTGTCGGAGCTCGGGCTCGCGGGGCTCGCCGAACGTCTCGTCGGCGTCGACCGTGAACCGTCGTGGTGGCACGACCTGTACGCCGCCCTTGCGCCCCTGGTGTCGACCGGCCGCGAGGTGGAAGAACTCGGCGCCCTGCCGATCCCGAGATCGGACGGACGGATGGCGATCGGGGTGCGTGGACTCTTTGTCAGTGACCGGATCTCGACCTCCATGCGGTGGATCCCCACCGTGCATCCCGAGGCGCGCCACGAACTGCTGACCCGACTCGGCGTCGCGGATCTGACGGTCGCGCAGGCAGTCTCGGACCCGGCGTTGCGCAGCCTCGTCGACGATGTCGACTTCGACTCGGCCGGCCCCGACGATGACCGGCTCGCCGTCGAGGTGTGTGCGGTGTTGCGAGCCGATCCGGAAGCACCGGTTCCCTCGTGGCTCTCGGCGCTCGCCCTCCCCGACGCCGACGGCGAGTTGCGGCCGGCCGACGAACTCCTGCTGCCGGGCAGCCCGCTGCTCGAGGTCCTGGTCGACGATCACCCGTTCGGTGTGGTCGACGCCGAGGTGGTCGCCGAGTGCGGCGTCGAGGAACTGCGGCGGATCGGCGTCGGCTGGGGTTTCGTGACCGTCGACGACGACCTGCCCGTCGCGCCCGAGCATGACCTGCCCGACGAGGAGGACTGGTGGGCCACCCTCCCGGACGCGCCCGAGAAGATCAGTGCAGTACGGGATCTCGACTTGATCGAGGACCGGCGCTGGCCGGAGGCGTTGACCATGATGGCCACCGACGAACGGATCCGGCCGCTGCTCGCCGACCGGACGGGTTACACCGCGTGGTGGTTACGACGCCATGCGGAGATCGACGGTCTGCTGCTGGGGGAGTACCGGTCGCCGTCGGATGAGGTTCTCGAGAACATCATCGATCCCCTCGACCACCCGTATGCCGACGAGCTCGCCGGCACCCTCGCCCGGCTGGAACCCGACTCCGCCGACGACGCGACGCTGCTGCTGACCCGGCTCGGCGATCGGGAACGTGTGATCAGTGCGGGCGCAACGGTGTCCGTGCATGCCGCCGTCGTCGCGGCGTGCCGGAGCGGCACCGTCGATGCGCACGACGTCGAGGTGCCCGAGCGGGTGCGCACCCTCGCCGGCACAACCGCCGACCGCGCGATGGTCGTCGACCGGCCGTGGTTCCTGCAGACGCTGGCCGACGACGAGGCGGTACTCGCCGGACCCACCGTGGTCTCGGCCGACGCCGACCTGCTGGGCACGCTGCTCGACCTGCCGCTCGCGAGCGAGGAGTATTCGGCGACGGCGTCCGCGCCGGGGGAGGCAGTCGGCTGGGCGCACCCGGCGGTGGTGCGCTTCGGGGCGTCGCGGGGGATCGAGATCCCGCACGGCGATGTCCGGCTACACGACGAACTGTGGATCACACTGCATAGCAACGACAATGACACCGATCGCGAGGTGCGGGTCGACTGGTGGGTCGACGACGCGGGTGTCACCCACCTCGAGCGTCCGGACCGGCGTCGATCCCCGCGGTGAGGATCGACGCGAGCTGGCGGTAGGCGGCCGCGTCGTCGAGTCCGGTCGCGGCCCACACCTCGCGACGCTGGATCCGGCTCATCATCGATGAGGCGAGGTCGGCGGCGAACGCGGCGTCGACGTTGCGGAACTCGCCGGCCGACACCCCGTCGGCGATGAGCGCTTGAACCCGGGACGATGCCGCCGCGGTGTTGCGCTCGTACAGCGCGCGTGCCGGTTCGAACGCGTCGAGATCGCGCATGAACGCCTCCGAGGCCGGTGCCAGCGCCTCACCCACCGCCACCAGGTAGACGATGACCCGTTCGCGCGGACTCGACGACGCCGCGACACGTGACTCGACTTGTTCGGTCGCGCTGCGGAAGAAGTGCGTCACGGTGGCGGTGACCAGTTGTTCCTTGCTGGCGGCGAGGGTGTACAACGTCGACTTCGAGCAACGGAGTTCGGCCGCGATGGAACCGATCGACAGGTGCGCGAACCCCTCGCGCAGGATCAGCTCGAGAAGGGCGTCGAACAGCGCGGCACGTCGGCGGGTGGCGAAACCCTGGGTGGCCATGCGTGCTCCCTTCCGGCTGTACGTACGCTGCCCGAAATAGTACTGTGCAGAAGACCTGAGTACTAGTTTCGTAACCCTGGAGGTCTGGAATGCCGGTCGATCGCCTGCTCCCCAACGACGAGGCGCGCGACCTGATCGCGCTGGTCCGCGACATCGCCGACAAGCGCATGGCGCCGATCGTCGACCAGCACGAGAAGGACCGTCGGTACCCGGACGGGTTGTTCGCCGAACTGGGTGAGGCGGGGTTGCTCGGGCTGCCCTACCCGACGGAGTGGGACGGCGGCGGCCAGCCGTATGAGGTCTACCTGCAGGTGCTCGAGGAGCTCGGCGCGCGCTGGGCTGCGGTCGCCGTGGCGGTCAGCGTGCACGGGCTGGCCTGCCATCCGCTGTTCAACTTCGGCACCGACGAACAGAAGCAGCAGTGGCTGCCGGACCTGTTGAACGGCAAGCTGATCGGGGCCTACAGCCTGAGCGAACCCCAGGCCGGCTCCGACGCCGCGGCCCTCGCGTGCCGCGCGGTATCGACCGACGGCGGCTACTCGATGACGGGTTCGAAAGCCTGGATCACGCACGGCGGCATCGCCGATGTGTACAACGTCTTCGCCCGCACCGGTGAGGGTTCCAAGGGGGTGTCCTGCTTCTTCGTCGCCCGGGACACCGAGGGGCTCAGCTTCGGCAAGCCGGAGGACAAGATGGGTCTGCATGCGGTCCCGACGACCGGCGCCACCTACGACGACGCGTTCGTCGAGGAGGGACGCCGGCTGGGGGCGGAGGGGCAGGGGCTGCAGATCGCCTTCTCCGCGCTTGATTCCGGACGCCTGGGCATCGCTGCGGTGGCCACGGGGCTGGCGCAGGCGGCGCTCGACGCCGCCGTCGACTACGCGCAGGAACGAGCCGCGTTCGGCCGCAAGATCATCGACCACCAGGGGCTGTCGTTCGTGCTGGCCGACATGGCCGCCGCGGTCGACTCGGCCCGCGCGACCTACCTCGACGCCGCTCGACGCCGCGATGCCGGCATCGACTACACGCGAGCGGCGGCGACCGCCAAACTGGTGGCCACCGACGCCGCGATGAAGGTCACCACCGATGCGGTCCAGGTGTTCGGCGGTTACGGCTACACCCGCGACTTCCCGGTCGAGCGCTACATGCGCGAAGCGAAGATCACCCAGATCTTCGAGGGCACCAACCAGATCCAGCGGTTGGTGATCGGTCGGTCGCTGGCGCGGTGAGTTCGCCGGCCGTCGGTGTTCAGCGCGGGTTGTAGTAGAACGCGCGGTCGTCGAGGCGCCGGAATCTCGGTCCGCCGAGTCTGATCATCAGCCGCAGGATGGCGGGGATGCGGGCGTAGACCGCCTCGCGGTCGGGACCGGTCAGCCCTTTCGCCATGAGCGGGCACGTCCGCAGGGTCTCGGCCAGACCGGCGCGCTTGCTCATCTTCTCCTCGAAGGCGTCCCAGTCCTGCGGCGTGAGGCGGCGCTGCACGATGGCGATCGCATCGGTCTCCTCATGGGCCAGGTGTCTGCCGAGGACCTCCTGGGCGCGGTGCAGCGCGTCCGCGAGGGTGACTCGGGTCTGTTCGTCGGCGCGTTCGCTCATCCGCGCGAAGCCGGCCGCGCACTCCTCGAGCAGCGGATCGATCTCGTCGTGCTCGTCCTCCATCGCCTGCAGGATCTCCGCCTCGGCGTTGTCGCACCGCTCGAGCAGCAGCGGCCACAGTTCCAGGTCCTCGCCGGTGTGGTGGTGGTGCAGCGCATGGGCGAACATCGCCCATCGACGGGAGAGCGCACGCCAGGTCCCCGCGTCGTCGACGGGGGTGGCCGGAACGGTGGCGGCGAAGTCGGCGAGGTCTCGCCGGAATCCGTGGTGCAGGACGTACATCATGAACGGGTCGAGCGGTCCGTCGGGAGCGGCCGCCTGGCCGGGGAGCCGGAGCTGGATCGGGTGAGCGGTGTGGGCGGGGTGGGCGGGGTGGGTCGTCATCGCGAGGGTCCTCATCGATACGTGGTCGGGCGGGTTCGAGGACCACAGTGGGCGGTGACGCTTGCGATGTGCTTGAGGGCGACTTGGGCGACGCCTGGATAGGGTGGCGGGATGTTCATCTCTCCGACGACGATCGACGAGAACATCCTGAACTGGGTGGTCGAGAACCGGTCGGAGCCCTGGGTCTCGATCGCCGAAGTGGTGACGGTGCTCGGCAACACGGTGACGATGTTGGTGCTGACATGTGCGGTCGTGGTGACACTCGCCGTGACCCGGCACCGAGTCGACGCGGTCTTCGTCGGCGCCGGAGTGCTTTTCGGATACGGTCTGATGCAGGCACTCAAGTACTCGTTCGCGCGGGACCGGCCACCCGTCGAAGACCGTCTACTGAACATCGACACCTTCTCGTTCCCCTCCGGGCACGCGATGATGACGATGGTCGTGTTCGGGCTGTTCGCTGTCGCCGCGTTTCGCTCCTCGCCCTGGGTGCGGGCGCATCGCTGGATCCTCGTGATCGCCCCCGTGCTGTCGATCCTCGTCGGCCTCACCCGAATACAACTCGCCGTGCACTGGACCACGGACGTCGTGGCCGGATGGTTGTTCGGGGCGATCTGGGTGGTGTTCTGTACCTGGATACTGCTCCAGTACGAATCACGCCGCCGCTCTGGTGGTCTCGTCGGGAACCGGCAATAGGTCACGCCCAGCGTGGTACCCCGGCCGGGTTCACTGTGGAGTTGTCAAGGGACTGATGCGGTCCCGGGTGTGGCCCGGGTGCGGAAGGTGCTACGCGAAAGTCTGGTGGTCTGTGACGGCAGCGGTCAGGCGGCGTCGTCGAGTCGCATCGTGCGTCGGTTGTATGCGGGTAGTGGTCGGCGCTGCGGATCGATGGTCGCGGGTGGGACAAGCCAGGGATGACGGTCGAATCCCATCACGATGTCCCAGCCGTGGTGGTGGACCTGGGTGTGGCAGCGCTGACACAGCAAACAGCCGTTGTCGAGGTCGGTGGGTCCGCCGTCGGCCCACGACTTGATGTGGTGAACCTGGGTATGTGACGGTGGTGCACCACATTTGACGCAACACGCGTCGCGGACGATCACCGCCTTACGTAGGTGCGCCGGATACAACCGATGGGTGTGACCCATCTGCAGCGGTACGCCCTCACTGTCGAGGACGATCTCGGTCAGGGATCCGTCGCAGGAGACCTGCTTCGCGGTGGCATGGCTGACCGTCCCGGTCCACGGCAGCGTTGCGAGTTCTCCGGTGGCGGGGATGGTCAGCAGCAGTTGCGTGCGTGGACTTCCGACGGTATTGATGGTCGCGCCGATCGCGGCTTGGTCGAGGATCAACTCGAAAGCGTCGGCACGGCGCTGCTCGGCGGTGCGACGATCTTCGGCGCCGTCGGGTTCGGGCCGTGGACACGATCGTTCGTCGATCATGGCCTGGAACTTCTCGCCGACGACCTGGGTGAGGTCGGCGCGGACTTCGACGCGGCCGTCGTCGGTGGTGTGTGCATTGACTGAGTTCAAGCTTGCATTGTCCGACGCCGGGACTGCTGTCTCGGAGGCGTCGGCGAGCGTGTTGCCGATAGCCCGCGCATGCCTGCGCACGTCTGTCGGCGTAGCACCTGAGAGCGCTTGGGCAATTAGTTCGAATTCATATCGGGAACGTTCATCCTCGGAAAGAGCGTCGCCACAACGTTTCTCGATTTCATTCATGCCTCGCACGATGGCATCGACGATCTCGCCGGAGAGTCGCCCGTCGGCGGCGTGACGAGCCAGCGCGGGCAACGCCGAGAGGGCATCGACACTCCGCATGGTGCGAAGAGCAGCGGCCGGTGCATGTCCTGACTCGATCAGCAACTTCTTGGTGGTGCCGCCGGCTTTCTGAGCGACGCCGAGTTCGTCGAGTTGTGCTGCGTGGGTGACGATCTGGTGGTCGACGGTGTTGCGGATCAAGCGCAGCGTCTCGAGCGCGTCGAATGTTGCTCGGCCCGTGGGGTCGTCGGCGGGTGGGGTGGTCTCGATGAGTTGATCGAGGAGAGTGGCGAGCTCTGGCATGACTCCAAGGTACCGGAACATTCGTTCGATTTCGAGGGAATTCCACAGGCCGAGAACCGCGAATTCATCGACTGTGCAGCGCTTTTCGTTGACTGGGCGCAGATCGTTGACAGTGATGAACTTCAGTCACACCCGTTTCGATTCCCGGTCGAAAAGTGGTGGGTTTGTCACGAACGAAGGCCTCGACGGTCGCTCGGCGAGCGCCAGTGTGCTCAGCCGGCGGGGCGCACCGGGCTCGCTGTGCAGATGCGGGAGCTGCTCGGTCGGCGTGAGCGGCCGCCGAAATTCCCCCGGGTGGGGGACAGTCGAACCGCGTCGGACTGGGATTCACTGGACGGATGTCGAATGCGGGGCCACCCGACGATGACGCGACCGTGCCCGGACCAGCCGACCGGGACGAGTCGCCGACGACGATCCAACCTGCCCGCCCGACGGTGGTCCCGGGGGTGTCGCTGAACAAGGCCCCGGCGCCGGACCCCTACGCCGCCACGCAGACGGGCCCGACGCCGCAGTACCCACCGCCGTATCAACAGCCGCCGACTGGCTATCCGCCGCCGGCCGGATTTCCCCAGTACGGCTACCCACCGCCGGGTTACCCACGACCGGGGTACCCCCAGCCCGGATATCCCCAGCCCGGGTACCCGCGCAGGTCCAATCGGCGCGCGTACCTGATCACGGGCGTCGCGTTGGTCTGTGTCCTCGCGCTGGTCCTCGGGGGCGTCGTGTGGTGGAAGGTGTCCTCGTCGAGTGGCAATTCCGACGAAACGCCGGACCTCGTCGCCGGTCAGCTCACCGGTTCGTTCCCGACCGCGCCGAGTCCAGCCTGGAGCGTCGACGCGAGTTCGTTGGGTGGTACGGGGTACGTCTCCGGTCTGCCGCTCGAGGCGACGTACAGGACTCAGGGTGCGGTCCACGACGACCACACATTGGTGACGCTCGTGCAGGTAGGTGACTCCACGAACGGCCCGGCACTGCGGCCCATCGGGATAGACGCCGAGTCCGGCCGGGCGTGGTCGTTCGACGAACCCGTGTCCGGGTGCTCGGCCTCCATCGTGGACAGCACCATCGCCTGCCTGGGTCGGGGCGCCGCGTATTTCGTCGACGTTCGGACAGGTCGCGAGATCGGCCGTGCTCCCGCTCCGCCGCAGGCGTTCGGGATCGCGTTCAACGGTAGAGCGGCGTTCGTCCGCGACTTCAGTGGTGGCAACGAACGCCAGGTCGTGTTCCACAAGGTGACACCAGGAGGCGTGGAGTGGCAGCGAACGATCGACCTGCCCGAAGCGCTTCCGAGCGGGGACGCCTCGCAGTTCATCGCCACCGACGAGCTCGTCGCGAGCGCCGACGGCGTGGTCGCCGTCATCTCGGCCGACGACGGCCGGGAGATCTTCACGAGTCCGGGCCGGACCGGGATGTCGCCACGCCCGGACGGATCGATCCTCGTGGTGACGGGCAGCATGACAAGCGGCACACCGACGAATGGTCCGGTCGTCGTGGTCCGGCCGGACGGCACCACCAGCGACTTGGCGGGTATGAGCGTGGAGTCCGCTGCTGTCATGACTCCGACTCAGAGCGGGCGTGTGCTCATCGACGGTGCATACACCGACGTCGCGGACGGCGCGCGGATCTGGACGACGACTGATCTCCCGGCCCACACCTCGCCGACCGTCGTGCTGGCCGATGACCGTGAAGTCGTGTGGACGACGCACGACGCTGTCACCGCAGTCGATGCCATCTCCGGCCAGACGTTGTGGACGACTCCGACCGGGCCGGTCTACGGGTCGACCGGCCACGCCGTCACCGACGGCGAACGCCTCATCGCGCCCATGGCCGACGGCGGCGTGACCGCCCTGGATCTGGTGGGCGGTGCGCCGGTGTGGTCGGTGCCCCCGTCCACGATCGGCAACACCCCCGCTGCGGGTGTCACCGAACCGCGTCCGCCGCTGACGTTCGCCGTCGGCGACCGCCTGATCACGATGACCGCGACCACGATCACCGGCTTCGCGCCCACCGGTCCGGAGGCCATCGTCCCGGGCACGACTCGCGCGGCCGGAACCGCCGACGGCGGCGAACCCGAGTACGTCACGCCGTGCGGGGCGCCCCCGGTGTTCACGCCGCAGTCGTTCCGCACGTCGGCGGGTGGGCTGGGCGTGACGATGAAGGTCACCGCGAAGTGTCCCGGCGGCGACGTCCTGTACGGGCCGCAGACACGCATCACCATCTCCGACGGCAGCGGCATTGTCGCGTCGGGGAACTTCGACTTCCAGCGGGCGCCGGTCGCGGTGCCCTCGCTCGACGGGGCGGGCGAGGCGCTGACGATGGAACTCACCTATCCGCCCGGGAGCTTCTTCCGGCTGCCGGACACGCTCGGTGCCCAGGGGAGCGCGGCCGGCGGCGGCCGCTACCTCGTCGACTGCGACAAGGGCCCGACCTCCGGGGCCGCGCCGAAGCTCGCGACTCCACAGTCGGGAACGGCCGCGTCGTCGACCGCCACCGGGCCGTCGTTCCCGGCCGGAGCCGACGTGACGGCGAGCAGCGTCAGCGCCCTGCGTCTGCAGGCCGACGCCGATCGGGCCTTCATCGTGGCGAACCTGAACAACCGGTGGGTGGCGCAGCTGAGCTCCAAACGGACGGGTCTCGTTGCCGAGGGGCGGACCTGGACCGACCAGGCCATCCTCGACGAGTTCCTGGCACTCCGGTTGCGGTTCAACGACGTTCGGCTCCTGTGGAGCGACGAGTGGCCGGTGTTCTCGTACCGCGGCTGGTGGGTGACGGTGGCCGCGGCGACCTTCCCGGGCCCGGTCGAGGCCAACAACTGGTGTCGCGCTCAGGGATTCGGCCCGGACAACTGCTTCGCGAAACTGGTGAGCACCACGGCCGGACCGGAGCGGACGACCCTGTACTGGAAGTGACGGTGCCCGACGCCGCGCCGGTTTGTTCGGAACGATGACGGGTAATCGGTTCATCGCGATACGGTCGGGTATGGATTTCTCTCCGTCAGCGCGGTCGGCCGAACTCACCGAACGCGTGCGCACCTTTGTGACCACCGAGATCGAGCCGGTCGAACCCGAGATCCATCGGGACATCAAGACCCGCCGCGACGAGAACGGCAACCCGTGGACGCCGTCGCCGATCATCGCCGAACTGCAGAAGAAGGCCCGCTCGGAGGGACTGTGGAACCTCTTCCTGCCCGCCGAGCACGCCGGCCGCTATGCCGCCGACTTCGGCACCGACGGCGGGGCCGGGCTGACCAACTCCGAGTACGCGCCGATCGCGGAGGCGATGGGATCGTCCGGGCTCGCGCCGGTGATCTTCAACTGCAACGCCCCCGACACCGGCAACATGGAGGTGTTGCTGCGCTACGGCACCGACGAGCAGCGCAAACAGTGGCTCGAACCCCTTCTGACCGCCGAGATGCGCAGCGCCTTCTGCATGACCGAGCCGGCCGTCGCGTCGTCGGACGCCACCAACATGGCTGCGACCGCCGTGCTCGACGGCGATGACGTCGTCATCAACGGGACCAAGTGGTTCTCCACCGGCGTCGGCCATCCGGACTGCAAGGTCCTCATCTTCATGGGCGTCACCGACGCCGAGGCCGACCGGAAGTCGCGGCACACGATGGTGCTCATCCCGATCGACGCCCCCGGCGTCACGATCGACCGGATGCTCACCACCATGGGGTACTTCGACGAGCCGTTCGGCCACGGCGAGGTCAGCTTCGACAACGTGCGCGTCCCGGCGTCGAACATCCTGCTCGGACCCGGCCGCGCCTTCGAGATCGCCCAGGGCCGGCTCGGTCCGGGTCGCGTGCACCACTGCATGCGGGCGATCGGACTCGCCGAGCGGGCGCTGGAACTCGGTGTGCGTCGCGCACTCTCGCGGGAGGCGTTCGGCAAGCAACTCGCCCGGCTCGGCGGCAACAGCGAGCGCATCGCCGACGCTCGCATCGCGATCAACCGGTCGCGGCTCCTCGTCCACCACGCGGCCTGGTTGCTCGACCAGGGCATGTCCCGCGAAGCCCTGTCGGCGGTCAGCGAGATCAAGGTCGAGGTGCCCAACATGGCACTCGACGTCATCGACCTCGCCATCCAGTTGCACGGCGGCGCCGGTCTCACCGACGACTTCCCGCTCGCGCAGGCCTGGGTGGGCGCGCGGTCGCTCCGACTCGCCGACGGCCCGGACGAGGTGCACCGCAACGTGGTTGCGCGCATCGAGTTCGGCAAGTACCGCTGATCGGGGGACGAGGATGACCAACGAGGTGGCCGGTGCGGGCGAGGTCCGCACCGAGGATGCATTCGACGTCGAGGCGATGGCCAAGTGGCTGGAGGCCAACGCCGCGGACCCGACCGGTCTCGACGCCGTGCCGGAGGTCCGTCAATTCGGCGGTGGCGCTTCCAATCTCACGTATCTGCTGCGCTATCCGTCCAAGGACCTGATCCTGCGGCGGGCGCCCCGGGGTACCAAGGCGCGGGGCGCGCACGACATGGCACGCGAGTACCGGATCCAGTCCGAACTCGCGACCGCCATCCGCTACATCGCGCCGATGATCGCCTTCTGCGACGACGAGTCGGTCCTGGGCGCGGACTTCTACGTGATGGGCCGCATCGACGGTGTCATCCCGCGGACCGAGTGGCCCGCCGACGTCCCGCTCGACGCCGAGCAGGCACGCCGGCTCTGTCTGAACTTCATCGACACCCTGGTCGAGGTCCACTCGGTCGATCCGAGCACGACCGGACTCGCCGATCTCGGCAAGGGGCCGGGTTATGTGCGACGGCAGGTCGAGGGCTGGTCGGCGCGATTCCGCAACGCGCACACCGATGACGTGCCCGACTTCGAGTCGACGATGACGTGGCTGGCCGACAACCAGCCCGACGACGTCGCCAACTGCGTCATCCACAACGACTTCAAGCTCGACAACGTCGTCCTCGACAAGGACGATCCCACGCGGGTGATCGGCATCCTGGACTGGGAGATGGCAACCCTCGGCGATCCCCTGATGGATGTCGCGGGTTCGATGGCCTACTGGATCCAGGCCGACGACCCGGATGCCATGCAGCTCATGCGACGTGTCCCGACGCACCTGCCCGGCATGCTCAGTCGTGCCGAGTTCGTCGAGAACTATTGCGAGCGCATGGGATTCGACATGACACCGGAACGCTGGCGCTGGTATGAGGTGTTCGGACTGTTTCGGGCGGGGGTGATCGCCCAGCAGATCTACTACCGCTACTACCACGGCCAGACCACCAACAAAGCGTTCGAACGTCTCGGATACGCGGTCGGGATCATCGCGCAACGGCTGGACGACCTGCTCGTGTAATCGCCCGACGAAAGGGACCGCCATGGCGGAGGACGTGGTCACCCCGGCGGGTGCCGGCAGCGGATCACCCGACGAGATCCGCACCAGCGGGTACCGTCCGGAGCTGCGCCGGACGCTCGGCGGGTTCGCGGTGTTCGCGATCTCCTTCGCGTTCATCTCCGTCGCGGTCGGGATCTTCGCCACCTACGGCAGCGTGCTCACCACGGCGGGTCCGGTCGGGATCTGGTTGTGGATCGTCGCCGCAGTCGGCCAGACCCTGATCGCGCTGGTCGTCGCCCAATTCGCCGCCCGGATCGCACTGAGCGGGTCGTCGTATCAGTGGGCGTCGAGGCTGGCGAACCCGAAGATCGGCTGGTTCTTCGGCTGGCTGAGCTTCTGGTACCTCGCGATCGGCGTGGTCGCCATGGACAACGCGCTGGCCAGTCAGGCGCTGATGCCGCTCGCCGGGATGGCCGAGGATGAGGACGTCGCCCGCGTCATCACCCTTGTCGTGCTCGTCATCCAGGCCGTGCTGGTGATCGCGTCGACCCGGTTGCTCGGCCTGTTCACCTCCGGCGCGGTCGCGGTCGAGTTGGCGATCGTGGCGATCCTGATCCTGGTGCTCGCGGCGGTGATGGTGTTCAGCGGAAGCGGTCACCCGGGCAACCTGGTGTCCGAGGGGGTGGCCGCCGGTGCACCGGATTACTGGGCGATCGGTGGCGGGGTGATGGCCGCGATGGTCATGGGACTCACCACCCTGGTCGGGTTCGATTCCGCGGCCAACCTCGCCGAAGAGGCGAAGGATCCGTTCCGCAGCGTGCCCCGGGCGATCGTCGGATCAGTGGTGGCCGCCGCGGTCCTGGGACTGGTCTTCCTCATCGTCCTGACCACGGCGATCGAGGACCTCCGGGCGGTCACGGCCGACGGGTCGCCGGTCGCTGCGATCATCCGGGAACAACTCGGGCCGGTCGCCGAGCGAATCCTGCTCGCCTGCATCGTCTTCGCGATGTTCGGCGCCGGCATGGTGGTGATGGCGGCCTGCGCCCGGCAGGTCTTCGCGATGGCCCGCGACCGGCGCTTCCCGGCGCACCGGCTGATGGCCAGGGTCAACCCCCGGACCCAGACCCCGGTGCCGGCGACGCTGCTCATCCTCGGCGTCGGGGTCGTGCTGATGGTGGCCCTGCCCGGGGCGGCGCTGATCGAGCTGATCATCGCATCGACGATCCTGCCCGCGCTCATCTACGGCGGGACCGTCGTGCTGTACCTGGTCGTCCGAAAGCGTCTGGAGCGCAAGTCGGGTGGGTTCAGTCTCGGACGCCTCGAGATGCCGGTCGCGGTCGCCGCGCTGATCTGGGTGGGGGTCGCCCTGTTCGTACTCGTCACACCCGACGACGCGCGGGTTCCGACCCTGATCGTGCTCGGGCTGATCGCGGCGGGCGGCCTCTACTTCGTCGCCCTGCTGTTCGGACCCGGTCGCGTCCTCGAACACGAACCGGGGGTCGACGAATTCGCCGCGGCCGCAGAACCGGACAGGGCAGAACCGGACAGGGCTGAACCGGACAGAAGCTAGTCGAGACCTTCCTGCGCACCTCGATCACCGCGTCGGACACCGGCGCGCTGGACGAGGACGATCGTCGTCCCGAGCAGACCGACGGCCAGGCCCACCAGGCACACCGGCAGCGCGCGGTCGCCACCGAGATCGGTGACCGCGACGATCACGGTCGCCACCACCCACCCGATCATCCCGACCACGATCACCGGCTCCGGGGCGCGCAACGCGCGGGGGAGTTCGGGGATCTCGAGTGTCGTGGACATGGACAACAGGGTAGCTTTCGGAACGTGCCACACGATGAGCCGAGTGAGTCTCGCGATCTGAGGTCCTCCGACACCCCGGGTGCGGACATGTCGAAGGGGAACCTCCCCACGGAGCCCGACTTCCCCGCGACCACCCCGGGGCCGGATTCTGCGGTCCCGCGCGGCCCGCTCGACCGGTTCTTCAAGATCTCCGAACGCGGTTCGACGATCAACCGCGAGTTCCGCGGTGGCCTTGTCACGTTCTTCACGATGGCCTACATCGTGGTGCTCAACCCGATCATCATCGGCGGTATCCCGGGCGGGGACAAGAACACCGACGTCCTGGGCAACGTCCTGCCGCTGGCGCAGGTCGCCGCGGTCACCGCGCTCGTCGCGGGCGTGATGTCGATCCTGTTCGGCCTGGTCGCCAACTATCCGTTCGCGATCGCGGCGGGTCTCGGCATCAACAGCCTGCTGGCGGTGTCCATCGCGCCGCAGGTGACCTGGCCCGAGGCAATGGGTCTGGTGGTCGTCGACGGCATCATCATCGTCCTGCTGGCCGTCACCGGATTCCGCACCGCGGTGTTCAACGCGGTACCCCCCGAACTGAAAGCCGCGATCGCGGCGGGGATCGGTCTGTTCATCGCCTTCATCGGTTTCGTCGACGCGGGATTCGTCAAGCGCATCCCCGATGCCGCCGGCACCACCGTCCCGGTGCAGCTGGGCAGCGACAACTCGATCTCCACGATCCCCACACTGATCTTCGCGGTCGGGGTGCTGCTGATGGGCGTCCTGGTGGTGCGTCGGGTCCCCGGTGGCCTGTTGATCGGTATCGCCATCACGACGGTGCTGTCGATCGTGCTGGAGCGGATCTTCGATTACGGGTCCAGCGTCGACAACCCCTCCGGCTGGGGTCTCAGCGTGCCCGACATCCCCAGCGCCCTCGGCGGTCTGCCCGATCTCAGCCTGGTCGGTGACGTCGACCTGTTCGGCGCGTTCACCCGGATCGGTGTGCTCGCGGCATCGGTGCTGGTCTTCGCGCTGGTGCTCTCCAACTTCTTCGACGCCATGGGCACGATGACCGGCCTCGGCAAGGAGGCCGGGCTCGCCGACGAGAAGGGCAACCTGCCCGGTATCGGCCGAGCGCTCGTCGTCGAGGGGACCGGCGCCATCGCCGGCGGTGCCGCCTCGGCGTCGTCGAACACGGTGTTCGTCGAGTCTGCGTCCGGTATCGCCGAAGGTGCGCGCACCGGCCTCGCCAACGTGGTGACCGGAATCCTGTTCCTGGTGGCGATGTTCCTGACACCGCTCTACGAGGTGATCCCGCTCGAGGCGGTCGCCCCCGCGCTGGTGGTCGTCGGCGCCATGATGATCGGCCAGCTCACGTCCATCGATTTCAAACGGCTCGACTACGCGCTGCCGGCCTTCCTGACGGTCGTCTCGATGCCGTTCACGTACTCGATCGCCAACGGTATCGGCATCGGCTTCATCAGCTGGGTCGTGATGGCGACCGCGGCGGGCAAGGCCCGCACTGTGCATCCGTTGCTCTGGTTCGTCGCCGCGATCTTCGTCGCCTACTTCGCGCGCGGACCGATCTCCGACCTCATCGGCTGACGGACTTGGTCGTCTGTCCGGGTTTGCCCGTTTCGGTGTCGTCCACCCGGTTCAATTTCGTCGCGGACGGGCAGCGAGGCCGATTTCCTGGCCTACGATTTGGCAATGCATGCACCTTATGGTGACGGAAGTCTGTCCGGTGACCTGTCCCTCGCCGTGGTGCGCCTGGCGCGCCGACTCCGAGGTCGGCGGGAGAACAAGCTGGTCTCGCTCACTCAGCTGTCCGCCCTCAACACGCTGCACCACGAGGGCCCGATGACACCAGGTGCGCTCGCGGCCGCCGAGCGGGTTCGCCCGCCGTCGATGACCAGGGTACTCGCCTCGCTGTCGGATCTCGGGATGATCAAGCGCGAACCCCATCCCACCGACGGCCGTCAGGCCATCGTGACGTTGTCCCCGGAAGGCGTCGAAGTCGTGACCGACGAACTCGCCGCCCGCAAGGCATGGTTGAGCGACCGCCTCGCGGAACTGTCCGCCGAGGAGCGGGACATCCTGCGCGAGGCCGTGCGCATCGCCAACAAGATCCTCGGGCAGGCCGACACCGACGTCCCGCGCTCACGCGCGATCTAATCCCGCTCCCTGAGGAGTCCCGGAGCTTGCGGAGGGACGTCTCACCGCTCCCTGAGGAGTCCCGGAGCTTGCGGAGGGACGTCTCTCCGCTCCCTGAGGAGTCCCGGAGCTTGCGGAGGGACGTCTCGAAGGGTCAGAAGAACGTGCCCGAGAAGGGGGCGCGGTCGGTCATGAACGCGTGGTCCAGCGCGCGCAGCGTCGCCGGGGAGTCGACGCGCAGGCGTCCCGCCGCCGCGAAGGCCGAGGGCCGGATCCCGCCGAGATAGATGCTCGACAACACCGAGATGTCGAGCGAGACGGTGGGCGTCGCTCCCGACTTCGCCGGCGCGACGATCGCCCCGCCCTCGCGTACCGAGATGTCGAAAACGCCTCCGTGCCCGCGGAATTCGTCGGTCACCTCGATCACGGCGTCCAGGTCGGCGGCATAGTGACGGGCGCCGAGGGCGGCCGGGACGTCGAGGATGCGCAGCCACATCGTGTCGGCGGTCCCGGTGACCGACACCGACCGCGGATTCACGAGTTTCTGCGACAGCGGGTCGTCGACCGGGATGGTCGCGGTGAGCGAGGGAATGAGGTCGAGGCTGATCAGGACGCGCCACAGATCGGTGTGTGCGTCGTCGGTGACCGCGAAGACCTCGTTGACCTCGCCGCGCACCGCGCCGGTCTCGTCCTTGTAGATGCGGTAGCTCGCGTAGCCGTCGGCGTGCAGCAGGTAGTGCAGACCGCTCGCCGACAGCGGCCGCTCCGACGCCCGGTCGGCCAGGATGGGATTCCACCAGGCGGGGGTGCGGGTGAGCGCGCCCGGGGTGGTCAGCGTCCACCGTGCGTGGAGGTCGGGGATCGCGGCGGCCACCGCGTCGGCGTCGGCATACCGGACGGTGGCATCGTCGGGCTGGGCCGCGCGCATCTGGGCGCCCGGGCTCAGCGACACCGAGTTCGCGAAGCATGCCGGTCCGAAGCCGAAGCGTTCGTAGATGGTGCCCTCACTCGCGGTGAGGATTCCGAAGGTGTACTTCTCCGATTCCCACTGCTCGACGAGTTCGGTGAGCATGCGGCGGAGGATGCCACGCCGCCGGTGGGTCGACGCCACCGAGACCCACGACAGTCCGGCCGCGTCGGACACGCCACCGCCGGGCAGTGACATCGACATCCGATAGAACATCGCCACCCCGACGAGGGGCTGCGTGTCCAACCCGGTGTCGCGCACCAGCACGACGTCGTCGTCAGCGACCTTGCCGCGCAGATCGGCGACCTCGTCGTCGGGCAGCGGGTTGCGCATGGCGAACGCGCGGGCATCGGTGGTGATGATGTCGGCCCAGTCCGCGTCGGTGGCGCGTGCGAGGGACAGACGTGACATCGGAGTCGAATCGCTGGTCACGCCCTCCACAGTTTCACACCCGTGCGCTGCCGGTTTCGTCCGGGTGGCAGACTGTTGCGGTGCCCGGGCTCGCAGTGAACGTGATCGACATCGACGACCCGGAGGACCCGCGCGTCGACGACTTCCGCGACCTCAACTCCGTCGACCGACGGCCCGATCTCCCGGTTCTGCCCGGCGGGCGCCCGGGCCGCGGTCTGGTCATCGCCGAAGGTGTTCTCGTCGCCCAGCGGATGATCGCGTCACGGTTCGCGACCCACGCCTTCCTCGGTGTCGCGAAACGCCTCGAGGAGTTCGACGCCGATCTCCGTGATCCCGGGCTGGCCGGTGTCCCGTTCTTCCGCGCCACCGCCGAGGTCATGGCCGAGATCGTCGGCTTCCACCTCAACCGCGGCGTGCTCGCCGTGTCGCGCCGACCGCCCGTGCTCACGGTGCCGGAGGTCCTCGAGAGCGCGCGGACCGTTGCGATCCTCGAAGGTGTGAACGACCACGAGAACATCGGGTCGATCTTCCGCAACGCCGCCGGATTGGGCGTCGACGCAGTGCTTTTCGGTCAGGGTTGCGCCGACCCGCTGTACCGCCGATGCGTGCGGGTGTCGATGGGCCATGCACTGCTCGTGCCGTTCGCGAGGTTCGACGACTGGCCGCGCGGCCTGGACCTGGTGCGGGAACGCGACTTCCAGCTGGTCTCGTTGACGCCCGATCCCGCCGCCGTGACCCTGGCCGAAGCCGTCACCGCCGAGAAGGTCGGCTTCCTGGTCGGTGCGGAGGGCCCCGGTCTCACCGCGTCGGCGATGGCGGCCACCGACGTGAAGGCGCGCATCCCGATGAGCCGGGGCACCGACTCGCTGAACGTGGCGACCGCTGCGGCCGTTGCGTTCTACGAGCGCGCCCGGTCGGGCACCATGGGATCGTGACCGTCGAGCGGGAGGGTGTCGAACCGACGCCGTGGGCCCTGGGGCTGATCGTCGGCGCCTCGTGCGCCCTGTTCGCCGCATTCGTCTTGGTCGGCGTCTACCTGCTCATCGGCGAGATCCTGCGGTTCCTCGGAATCGCCGCCGTACTGGTCGTCGCGGGCGGACTCGGGTGGACCCTCTGGGAGTTCCGGGCGCGGCCCGTGTGGCGGTGGGTCGTGTGGGGATTGCTGCTCGGCTTCCTCGCCGGGGTCGCGTCGTCGATCGCGCTGCTCGCGCTGGGACGCCCCGCACCCTAGAACCCGAAGTACTCGCGGATGCGCCCGCGCTTGCGAGCGTCCTGACCTGGCGATCCCGTCCGCTCCCGGGCGCGCGAAGCCGTTGCGGCGCGGTAGTTCTCGTAGTCGGCCGCGGTCGGTTCGTATTCGGTCGGATGCAACGCGAAGCAGGTGACGGTGATCTGGGCCGGGTCGAGATCGGACTCCGCGAGCGGGTGGGTGTAGCGGAACCCGAGCCACGCACGGTTCGATTCCTCGGCGAGGTGCGCGGGATGGAAGGGGAGCGACATGGGTGCGGTGGGCACGCCCTCGGCGTGGCTGAGCGGGTGTTCGCCACCCCAGAACGGCTTCTCGAACGTGAACGGCAGGCCGTGGTCCTCGTGGATGGTGACCGGGTCGGCGGCGAAGGAGCGTCGAAGCGTCCCCGACTCCCACCGGGCGAACACTCCGAGTGAGGAGTCGGGCTCGGTGTAGAGGAGGGTCGTGGTCGCGCTGGGGCGGATCCGCGCAAGCGCGCGGGTCAGCGTCGACGGCGTGGTCGTCTCGAACAGCGAACACGACACGACGGCGAGCGGACCGTAGAACCCGGCGTAGACGTGGGTGTCGCGGACCGCGGCAGCGGATGCGAGATCGGTGTCGACGAGCGGGACCAGGACGCTGTCACCGAAGACGGTCGTCGCAACCTGCTGGGCGTGCTGGGAGTCGTTGGCCGGATGCGAGCGGAGAATCGCGGCCGGGTCGTCGGTGTCGATGAACCAGACCGTGGCCGCGCGCGCGGAGGACACTCAGCTGTTCCCGTTGCTGCGCACGCCGAGCAGGACATCCTCCCAGGCCGGGACCGCCGGTTTACGTGCCTTCTTGCGGCGCGGACGTTCGGGGCCGGACGACGGTGCGGGCACAGATTCGTCGGCGTCGGCGTCGTCGGCGGTGGGAGTGACTGCCGCGTCGTCCGTGTCCGAGGCTTCGGCGGTGGCGGCGGACGGCTCGTCGTCGAATCCGAAGTCGAACGGCACGGCGCCGTCGTCCTCGGCCGCGGTGCGGCGGTCGTGCCGGGCGCGCTGCGCACCGATGATCGAGGCTGCGTCGATGGTGACCTCTTCGCGTCCGTCCGGGGTCGTCTCGACCGCGACTTCGGGGGTGGCGACCGGGGTCAGCCGACGACGGGGCGCGATGGTCTCGGGATGGGTGAGTTCGTCGGCGAGGTCGTCGAGCGGGTCGACGCTGCCACCGTGCGATCCCGGCTGGTAACGCCAGTGCGCCAGGTTGTCGGTGCGTCCGACGCTCCACGCGACCTGAACCACCCAGTACCCGTCGTCGCCCTTCCATGCGTCCCAGTCGGCGTCGTTGGGATTCTGGCCGTAGGCGAGGAGTCCCTCGGCAACCGATTCGACAAGGGTCGCCACTGCCGGGCCGTCATGGCGGATGGGATGCGCGGCGCCGGCGAGTTCGGTGGCGCGGCTGCGTTCGAGGAGGACCGGGTGGGCGAAGCGTTCGATCTTGTCCACACCCACCCCGGCTGCGGCCGCCACCTCGGCGACGGTTGCACCCGCTCGGATTCGTGCCTGGATCTCGCGTGGCCGCAATGCACTCTCCATCTCGATCTCGATCTGTCCCAGTCGTGAGATGTCGCCGCGGGCGGCGGCGCGGAGGCGTTCGTCGGAGGCGATCCGGAATTTCTCGCCCGATTGCGGGTCCTGGCAGATGACATGGGAGCCGTCGGTTTCCACCCCGACGACGCGGAGCTCACGCATCTGCTCCTCCTCCGGTCGGTGCACGCATTGGGGTCACATTAACTCACCGATCTGCCGGTTCACTGTGGGACACGCGGCAAAACCGCAGTTCAGCACGCGTGGGGCGCAAGCGACGCCAGCGATCGATGCGTCATATGTGGTCTGTGGGAACCAGGCTACCGGTTCGGTGAAGCACCACCGGCGCGCCGCAACGATCTGTGCGGCGCGCCGGCGACGAGGTGTCGAGCAGGGGATCAGAGGCGCTCGACGATGTAGTCGATGCACTGGGTGAGCTTGCTGACGTCCTCCGGCTCGATGGCCGGGAACATGCCGATGCGCAGCTGGTTCCGGCCGAGCTTGCGGTACGGCTCGGTGTCGACGACCCCGTGCGCGCGAAGGATCTTCGCGACGGCCGCGGCGTCGACATCGTCGTGGAAATCGATGGTGCCGACGACCTGGCTGCGGTTGGTCGCCTCGGTGACGAACGGCGTCGCGAACTCGCTCGCCTCGGCCCACTGGTAGAGACGCGAGCTGGAATCGGCGGTGCGCGAGACGCACCAGTCGAGGCCGCCGTTGTTGTTCATCCACTCGATCTGGTTGGCGAACAGCAGCAGCGATCCGACGGCCGGGGTGTTGTAGGTCTGGTTCTTGCTGCTGTTGTCGACGGCGGTCGGCAGCGACAAGAACTCCGGGCACCAGCGATCGGTCTCGGCGATCTCGGCGATGCGTGCGAGCGCGCGCGGGCTCATCAGCGCGACCCAGAGCCCGCCGTCGGCGGCGAAGCACTTCTGCGGCGCGAAGTAGTAGACGTCGGCGTCGGCGACGTTGACGGGCAGACCGCCCGCGCCCGAGGTGGCGTCGATGGCGATGAGCGCGTCATCCGAACCGGCGGGACGGACGACGGGCACCGCGACGCCCGTCGAGGTCTCGTTGTGTGCCCAGCCGATGAGGTCGACGCCGCCGAAGTCGTCGACGGTCAGCGCGGCCGGGTCGGGCGCGGTGCCGGGGTCGGTCGAGATGACCGCGGGCGAGTCGAGGAAGGGGGCCTTCTTCGAGACCGTCGCGAACTTCGACGAGAACTCGCCGTAGGTGAGGTGCAGCGAACGCTGCTTGATCAGGCCGAACGCCGCGGCGTCCCAGAATGCCGTGGTGCCGCCGTTGGAGATCACGACCTCGTAGCCCTCGGGCAGCGAGAACAGGTTCGACAGACCCTCGCGGATCGAGCCGACGACGTTCTTCACCGGTGCCTGACGGTGGCTGGTGCCGAACACCGACGCGCCGGTGTCGACGAGGGACTGCAACTGCTCGGGGCGAACCTTCGACGGCCCGCAACCGAAGCGGCCGTCCGACGGCAGCAGGTCGGCGGGCAGGGTGATGGATGCGGTGGCGGCTTCGCTCATGACGGCAATTCTAGGGAGTGGCCCCGGCCACCTCGGGTTCGGTCCCTGCAACCCGGCGAACGGTGCGGGTTCTGGGTCGAATGGCCGCCGCACAGAGACGCTGGCTTCACCGAAAGCTGCGCTGGTTGCGTCCCGACCCCGGGCAACCAGTTGCATATCTCCGTCGTAGTCAGGGTGAAGGCCATGTGGGGTACTGCGGAAGCACAGGAACGAGGTCTCGCTGGACGGGTTCCAGTGAAACCGAAACGGTATCGGCAGTTAGATCGGAGTCGCGGTACGCAGGATGACTTCGTGCCAAGGCAAGCCCATGATCCGCGCATCGTGATAGTCGTGCGTCGTCGAACCGAACGCCCTTATACGAAACTTGCCACGGAAAAAAGGCGTCAAATCGAGGAGCTCGGTCACCAGTTTCATGAATGTCGCCACGCGGACGGTCAGCGCGTGGGTCCTTGGCATCTGCTGGACGGACGGCGTCTATCTCGAAACCCCAACCTGCAAGGGGGCCGCCTACTTTCGGATCGTCCGCGAACTCCGCAACGAAGCCGAAATTGTATAAACATCCAATTGCCTTGATGCTGGTCGGTGTCGACTGAATTGACACCAAATGCATGAAAATCGTTCCGCTGCGCGCGGTTAGGTTCCCAGGGTCACCGCTGAAGTCGTCGCCTCCGAACCTCTCGTATGCCTCGGCGGCAGCGCGTTCCGCGCCGGGGTAGTTGCGGGAACCTGGTACACCTAGCAGCGAAGCGGCTTCACCTGTGGCTCGGACCACCTCGCCCTGGCGCGAGAACAGGCTGATGCCTGGTTCTGCCGACCAGACGACCGTGAAGTTGCCAGCGAGATCTGACGGGAACCTGTAGTCGCGGGCGTCAACAGATCGAGGTTCAGTGACTGGTGTGGCATGTTCTGAGCTTGAGAGGTTCGCTGGTACGTCTGGGCCCGCACAGGCTGCGACAAGGAGTGCCATCGCTGGGAGAAGTGCTGCCGCTTTAGCCAGTTTCATTCTCGAGTTCCGTCCAGAATCCATTCCCGATACGTCGCTAAATCGGACCCGTCATACCGGCTGTTCTCTGGCGTCAAACCTTCCTCTACGCCTTCGTCCCAGTAGTCGGCTTCACCGCCCGGCGCGAACTCTTTCTGGTACTTGGTCGCCAGTACGGTTCTGATCGCTTGATCCAGCTGACTAGCATCACCGTTTGACTGTGTCAACATATCGGATAGTGGTTTGAGAGTGCCGCTTGAGTCGTACCATTCAGCAGGTCCCGAAACACCCGAAGTCGTGAGCATGGAGTAAGCGAAAGATAGCTTTTGCGATTCGCTGTCACCAACTCCGAATGCTTTGTCAGCTGAGGGGAGATTGAATGGAACGTCGTCGTTGATTTCGGGCCCGGAAATCCAGGGGGCCACGCCACCAATGAGGGCGGATGGTACCGCGCCGTGTGGGACCAGCGTCAAGGCGTAACTGGCGGAGGAAAGTATCTTAACGGTGTTCTGAGTCGCGGCTTCTGATCGCTGGACCTCGTTGTCGCGATCGAGTTCTTGATCATATTGAGCACCGTATATTCCGGACTGTCCTAATTGCAGCAATTCGCCGCTGGTCAGGCCGAGGCTCTGAGCCAGGTGTGGTTCGGAGAGAACCAAGGAAGCGTTCATATTGGCGCGGGCGAGTAGGTCCCGATATAGCTCAGTCGCTGCGTTTATCCCGTCGGGATTTTCGTCTGTAGGGTCGCCACCGTTGGGCGAGTCGTCTGACGCGATCAGGCTAAACATGCGGATCGCTCGTGCTCGGAATTCGTTGGGTCGTTCGTGGTCGGCAAGCTCAAGATCGGGATGACCGTGTATCTGCGGTGATGAATCGGGATTCGCGAGGTAATTGAGGTAGGGTAGCGAGGCCTTTCTGAGTGCATCTGCCAGGTGAGGGTTGATCTTTCCTAACGCATCCCCGTCGTCATTGGTGTTCATCAGGCCCTTGAAGTTGTTGTTGCCGTCTGTAGAGGTTGCGAAATCCCACAGACCAGCGTATGCGCGGTCGGCTTGCGCAATCTTTGCAGGATCTCCCGTGCTGCTGTACTCGTGGATCCAGTCGACCAAGCCGCTAGCAGTATGGCCGTGGTCGTCCCAGTCGTGTCGCATCACGTGACCGACGGTCTCGTCTCGGTCATAATCCGCCAGTTTGGCGCCATCCGAGTACTCACCGGTGAGAATCGCCGTCGCCGACTCGTGGTTCCTGGTCCCGACTTCGAGGAACTGTCGGATGGTCGACTCGTATGTACGCTTCAGCTCATTTGGATCGGTTTCGAAAGCCCCGTAGGCGACTTCAGGTCGTTGACCGTCACCGCCGATGTCGCGCGACGCTCCCGCGGCGCCTCTGCGAATGAGCTCGGTGCCCAATCTCTCCCCCGGGGGAACGGAACCAGAGTTGCCTAGCAGGCTCGCAAAGGGAACGTCTTGGTATCTCAGGGTCGCGCCGTCGCTTGCACGGTTCTCGGCCCAGTCCTGCACCCAGCCGGGCAGGTACTGATACCCGGTATTCGCGCCGACGTTCTCGTTCGACAGGGTGAGGAGACCTTGGCCGAGCGCCTTGGACCACGAGTCTCCGACGGGTGTGTGCATGCCGTCGAACTTGGACTTCAAGTCGAAGAGCCCTTCGGAGCCCACAGAGCCGTAGAACGTGTGCAGGTACTCCTGGACACCACGCGGGACGTCGTCCAGCTTCTCGCCGTTCATCAGACGAACGATCTGCTCGTCGCTCAGACCCGCGGCTCGCAAGTTTCGTCCGACCGCGGCAGCCTCTTCGTCGGTCCAGCCATCGGCGGCCAGCTGGCCGTGACGACGCCCGTCCTGCGCGCTGAGCGTGAGCGCCGGCGGTGCGATGGTGTCGAGATTCCCCACCGCGGTCCGGATCAGCGCGGCGTGGTCCGATGCTATGGCGGCCAGCTCGTCGGCTTTCCCCTTAACGTAGCTGGTCATCTCGCGTTCCTTGTCGGCTATCTGACCAGGAGTGAGGTCGTCGTCCTCCTTCGGGACGTACCGCATCTGCCAAGCCGGGTCGGACTCGCTGATGAGCACGAAGCGCTGCATCGAGGCGCCTAGCAGGGCGCCGTTCACGGCAGTCTTCGACGAGTCGATTGCCGAAGCGGCATTGTTCAGCGCCGTCTGGAGGTCGTCGACCTTGCCGGCGACCTTCTTTGCCCATCCGTTCTGGTCGCTCGCCCGCGCATTGGCCGCAGACCTGGCGCCGCCGGCCCAGGACGTGTTCGGCACTTGGTCAACCGTTCGTTCCGCAGCCTCAGAGTTCTCGCGGATGGCGTCGGAGAGTCCGGTCAGCTTTGCTTCCGCCAGCTCCCACGGCCGCCACGAATCCATGATCACCTTGGTGAGAGCCGGGCTCCCACTCATCGGGGCGCCTCGCTGTCCGGGAGCGCGGACAGCGTCCGGAACTTGGTCGCGTTCTCGTCGTCGACGTCCACTGCGATCGTGCGAGCCGCACGCACCGCGGAGGCGAACGTCTCCCACTGCCCGGATACGGCGGTCTGTGCCTGCGTCAGCTTCGCGGTGGCGTCGGCACCCGCGCCGACGAGCGGTGAGTTCGGCATCGCTGAGCTGATGGTCGCGCTGATGTCCGGCCGCGGCGCGGACTCGATGAAGTACCCCATGCCCTCGAGTGCACCTGCGACGCCGTCCATCGCACCTGAGTTGACGACAAAATCCCCGCTCATCGTTCCCCCGACAGTCGTTGTGAGCACGTGACTTGGGGAACACTTTACGATGCCGGACGCTACCCGACGAGCGGGTGTCAACAACCGACCCCGACCAGGCTGAACCTGGCCGCGCCTGTGGAAGGGGTCTACAGGCCCGGCTTCACGACGTCACCCCAGCCCTCGACGTCCTCCGGGCGACGGGGGCTCGGGCCGGTGTAGATCGCGGCCGGGCGGACCAGCTTGCCGAGGCGCTTCTGCTCGAGGATGTGCGCACACCAGCCGGCGGTCCGGCCGCAGGTGAACATCGCCGGCATCATGTGCGTCGGCACCTCGGCGAAGTCGAGGATGACCGCCGCCCAGAACTCGACGTTGGTCTCGATGGCGCGGTCGGGGCGTCGTTCCCGGAGTTCGGTGAGCGCGGCCTGCTCGAGTGCGGCGGCGATCTCGAAGCGGGGGACGCCCAATTCCTGGGCGGTGCGGCGGAGCACGCGGGCACGCGGGTCCTCGGCGCGGTAGACGCGATGCCCGAAGCCCATGAGCTTCTCCTTGCGGTCGAGGATCCCCTTCACGAGTCCCCGTGCGTCGCCGGTGTTCTCGACCTCTTCGATCATCGGCAGCACGCGTGCGGGGGCGCCGCCGTGGAGGGGGCCGGACATGGCGCCGATCGCACCCGACAGCGAGGCCGCGACATCGGCTCCGGTGGAGGCGATCACCCGTGCGGTGAACGTCGACGCGTTCATGCCGTGCTCGGCGGCGCTGACCCAGTAGGCGTCGATCGCGGCGATGTGCCGGGGATCGGGGTCGCCCTTCCAGCGGGTCATGAAACGTGCGGTGACGGTGTCGCATTCGTCGATGACGTGCTGGGGGACCGCGGGCTGGTGGATGCCGCGCGCGGACTGCGCCACGTACGACAACGCCATCACCGACGCGCGGGCGAGGTTGTCGCGGGCGGTTTCGTCGTCGATGTCGAGCAGCGGCTGGTAGCCCCAGATCGGGGCGAGCATGGCGAGCGCGGCCTGGACGTCGACGCGCACGTCACCGGTGTGGATCGGCAGCGGGAACGGTTCGGCCGGCGGCAGGCCGTCGCCGAACTTGCCGTCGACCAGGAGGGCCCACACGTCGGCGAAGGTCACCTTGTTCTCGACCAGGTCCTCGATGTCGACGCCGCGGTAGCGGAGGTTGCCGCCGTTCTTGTCCGGTTCGGCGATGTCGGTCGTGAAGGCCACCACGCCCTCGAGTCCGGCGACGAAATCCTCGGGAACAGTGTTGGCCATGGCAACCCACCTCACTCGACGTCAGTGTCGTGCATCCACGAGGATGCAATCCACGACGAACTGTAGATCAGCACGACGCCCCGCGTGTACCCCGGAGTAACGAGCACGGTCGGAGTAGCGTCAGGAAAGTGCTGGACGAGTCGCGCGACCCCATCGACCTGCCGAACATGCGCGTCGGATACGGCGGCGGCATCCCACCGAACATCGGCGAGGGCGACCGCGCCGCCGGTGCCGACGGCATCCGCGAGAACCTCGACCCGAGCTGGCTGCGGGGCGACCCGCCGTGGCTCGACCTCTTCCACGTCTGGCTCCGCGAAGCCGTCGACGCTCGGATCGCCGAGCCCAACGCGATGGTCCTCGGCACCGCCGACGCCGAGGGCAGGCCGTCGACCCGCACCGTCCTGTGCAAGGGGGTCGACGCGAACGGCGTTGTCTTCTTCACCGGGTACGACTCCGACAAAGGCCGACACCTGGCCGCGAATCCGTATGCCTCGGTGACGTTTCCCTGGATCGCGCTGGAACGGCAGGTGCACTTCCGCGGACCGGTCGAACACGTCAGCGCCCTGGAGATCCAGGCGTACTGGGAGCTTCGACCCCGCGGGTCGCAGCTCTCGGCGGCCGCGTCCGAGCAATCACGGCCCATCGGCAGCCGCGTCGAACTCGAGCAGAAGGCCGCCGAACTCGCCGAGGCCTACGGCGGGTTCGACGAGGGTGCCGAGGTCCCGGTCCCGTCCGATTGGGGTGGGTACCGCATCGTCCCGGTCGAGGTCGAGTTCTGGCAGGGGCGAGCGAACCGCCTGCACAACCGGGTTCGGCTGACCCACGTCGATCACTCCTGGCGGGCCGAACGGCTGCAGCCCTGAGCGTCGACACCCGTTCTGCGGGCCGTCAGCGGTAGTCGAGGCGGTTCGGGTCGAGTCTGGCGATACCGCACTGCGCCTGGGCGAAGATCGGTGCCCGGTACACATGGTGCGCGACGCGTACGCCGTTCACCCAGATCGTGCAGCGGGCATAACCGCCCCACGACGTGATGTTCGCGGCTGTCTGCTGTCGCTGCTTGTGCGAGGTGAAAGTGGTTGTGGTCGACCACAACCGGGTCTTCGGATCGTAGTCGCGCAGGCTCATGCCCACGCGGCCCCCGCGAGGTGACATCCGGTTGTGACCGCCGACCCACCAGAAGCCGTACGCGCTCTGCTGATCCGACGCGACCTGCACCGTGATGCGATCGCCGGCCGTCGGATACCGCGGACCGGCCTGTGCCGTCCCCGGAACCGCGAGGCCGAGTACGACGGCCACCGCGACCGTCACCACCGTCATCCAGCGTCGAACACCCATGTGCATCCCCTTTTCCGAGCCCCGACCAAGGTGCAAGGTGCGCCTCGGGCGGAATGACCATAGCGGAGGGCAGCGACCACGCGACGGCACTGTCCACAGGCGGCCTTGTGGAGTGCCTGCGTGGCCGGACGTCGGCGGGCGGTCCTAGCATCATGGAAATGCCCCGCCTCCTCGCCGACACCGCGCCGCTGCGCAACCAGTACTTCCGGCGACTGTGGCTGGCGAACATCGTCACCGTCATCGGCGCGCAGTTGAGTGTGGTCGCGGTGCCGGCCCAGATCTACGAGGTCACCGGTAGCTCTGCCTACGTCGGACTGACCGGTGTCTTCGGCCTGGTGCCGCTCGTCGTGTTCGGGCTCTGGGGTGGGGCGCTGGCCGACGTCGTCGACCGCCGGACCCTGCTCATCATCACGACCGTCGGCCTCATCGTCTGCAGCGCCCTGTTCTGGGCGCAGGCCGCGGCGGGTGGGCAGAACGTGTGGATCGTGTTGGTGCTCTTCGCCGTTCAGCAGGCGTTCTTCGCCGTGAACCAGCCGACGCGGACGGCGGTGCTACCGCGGCTGCTCGACGCCAAGGACCTGCCCGCCGCGCTGTCGCTGAACATGACGGTCATGCAGGCCGGCGCCATCGCCGGGCCACTCGTCGGCGGCGCCCTGATCCCCGTCCTCGGCTATTCGCTGTTGTATTTCGTGGACACGATCTTCCTGCTGCCGACGCTCATCGCCGTCGCGATGCTGCCGTCGCTGCGGCCGGAGAGCGATGCCGCGCCCAAGGTGGCCGGCCTGCGTTCGGTCCTCGAAGGGCTGCGGTATCTCGCCGGGCACAAGATCCTCCTGGCGTCGTTCCTGGTCGACCTGATCGCCATGATCTTCGGCATGCCGCGGGCGCTCTTCCCGCAGATGGCCCACGAGAACTTCGGCGGCCCCGAGGGCGGCGGCATCGCCTTCGCCCTGCTGTTCACGGCGATCTCCGCGGGAGCCGTCGTCGGTGGGATCTTCTCGGGCTGGGTCGCCCGCGTGCAGCGCCAGGGCCTGGCGGTCATCGTGTGCATCATCATCTGGGGTCTGGCGATCACCGGAACCGGGATCGCGGTGTCGTTCGCCGACGGCACAGCCATGCCGATGCTCCTCGTCGCGGTGGTGTTGCTGATGATCGGCGGTGCGGCCGACATGGCGTCGGCGGCGTTCCGGCAGTCGATCCTGCTCACCGCCGCGACCGACGAGGTCCGCGGCCGACTCCAGGGCGTGTTCATCGTCGTGGTCGCCGGCGGGCCCCGGATCGCCGACGTCGCCCACGGCGCCGCGGCCGCCTCGATCGGGGTCGCCGCCGCGACCGCGTTCGGCGGTATCGCGGTCGTCGTCGCGACCATCATCGCGGCGTTGCTGATCCCCGCCTTCGTGCACTACCGCGCCGGTCAGCGCACCTGAGAACGGGTTCCGCCGACCAGCGCGGTCTCGCGATCGGTGCCACCATGGACGCCATGACCGCCGCCGCCACCGGATTCGACGTACCGCTCATCGACATCTCGCCGTACACGCGGAACGGTGACCCGGCCGATCGGGCCGTGGTGGCGGCCAGGTTCGACGACGCGGCGAGTTCGGTCGGCTTCATCCAGGTCGTCGGACACGAGATCCCCGCCGCCGTCATCGACGAGTTCACCGCCGCCATGGACGTCTTCTTCGCGCTGCCACTGGAGCTGAAGAAGACCTACCGCACGCCGCCGGAGATCAATCGGGGATACGCGCCCCCGAAGTCGGAATCCCTGTCGTTGTCGCTGGGGGTCGAGTCCGCGGCACGCATGAACGACTTCTTCGAGGCCTTCAACGTCGGCGTGGAGGCGACGCAGTACCCGGAACTCGATCTACCCGCCGACCACTACGCGACGAACACGTGGCCGGCCGTCGAGCATTTCCAGGCGGCGGTGTCGGCATACTTCAACGAGGCACGACGCGTCGCCCACACGCTCACCAGGATCTTCGCCGATGCCCTCGACCTACCCGCCGACTTCTTCGAGGGATTCACCGACCATTCGCTCGACGTGCTCCGGATGAACAACTATGCGCTGCCGCCCGGTGAGATCGAGCTGGACGGCGACCTCACCGGCATGGGGGAGCACACCGACTACGGCATCGTGACCGTGTTGTGGGCCGACCAGGTCAAGGGTCTGCAAGTTCTCGACCAGCACGGTGACTGGCACGACGTGAGTCCCGCCGACGGTGCGTTGCTGATCAACCTGGGCGATCTGATGGCGCGCTGGACCAACGAGCGGTGGATGTCCACCCTGCACCGGGTGAAGCCGCCCGTCGTCGACGGAACGGTGGAGCGGCGTCGTTCGGCTGCCTATTTCCACGACGGCAACCTCGACGCGATGATCTCGACCCTGCCGTCGTGCGTGGGGGCGGGCAGCCGCTATTCGCCGATCACCGTGGGCGAACACATCGGTGCGAAGCTCGCCGGCTCCCGAGCGGGCCGTCCGAACCCGCACGCCCCTCGGGAGGCCGGACGTGTCCGGCAGGCGATGCGCCGAAGCCAGGGGCAGCAGTAGTCGTTCGGGCGTATGTCAGTCCGCGGTGAGCACACCCGGGTACGACGCCCGCCGTGCCGCGGTCACCGGGCAATAGTGCATCGGGTTGCCGCGCTCGCTCTGCGGCGGGAGATTGCGCGTCGGCGTGTGCACGATCGGTGCATCCACGGCGACCTTGCCGTGCACGCGATCCCACGCATCGCGCGGTCGGGGGTGGCGCAGCGCCCGCTTGGGTAGGAGCTTGTGCATCACGAGGTTGATGCCCTGACCCACCAGACGGAATAGACGTTCGTCCTTGTCGGTCCACTCGAGCCCGAGGATCTCGCGGATCGGCTCGTCGTAGAACCCGGTGGTCAGCCACATGAACAGTTTCTGGTTCTGCGGCACCAGGTACCGGTCCCACAGCCACGTCGGGATGAAGCTCAGGAACGGCGGGGGCGGCAGCTGGGTGATGTCGAGGACCGTGCGGACCGATACGTGATCACGAAGCACGTTGCGGCACATCTGGTCCCAATACTCCAGGAAGTCCTCGTAGGTCTCCGGGACGGGACGCATCGAGACGCCGTACTGGGCGTACCAGGCTTTGGACTCCTCGAAGAGCTGCCGCTTCTGGTCCTCGGTGAGGAAGGGTCCGAAGCGTTCGCACAGTCGGACGTTGCCGTACCAGAACGTGGCGTGGGCCCAGTAGAAGACGTCGGGATCCAATGCGTGATAGCGGGACCCGTCCTCCATGGTGCCCTTGACGGCGAGGTGGTAGTCGCGCACCTCTTCCCCCGTCCGGGCACCCGGGATGACGGAATCGAAGACGACGCCGCTGATCGGATACAGGGAGCGCATCAGGCGCTGCCACCGTTCGCCGAAGAAGTCCGAATGGTCCCACACCGCCGCACCCAGCTTGGGATGCATGTTCTGGATCGACCCGGCCCACAAGCCCTGGAACATCCCCGTCCAGGTCCCCCAGATCTGCCAGGTCAGCGAATCCGGGCCAAGGGGTTCGTACCCGTGTGTCGCCGACGACGCCGCGCCGGCCGGGCAGGTGGCCTCGGCCGACGCGGCGTCGACGGGACAGGTGTCCTGGGAAGCGTGCAGAACCTCGGCCATGAGACGAAACGATAGGTTCGTCTCACTCGGGTGTCAACCGAGGTCTACCGAGAGTCACTCCGGATTCTCGTGGGTCACCGCCCGGTACCCGCGCGCTCCGGCGCGGTCGACGGCGGCGCGAACGAGACCGAACACGAGTCCTTGCAGCGCGGCGGCCACGAGAACCTCTGTGTTGCTGCGCTCGAGATCCTTGGGATCGGGCGCCGACTCGTCGTCGGAGATCCGCTTCCAGATCTGCCCGAACACCGCGCCCGCGGCGATACCGCCGAGCACGCTGGTCGCGAGGGACATCGGTTTGTACATCGCCTTCGATACGGCACTCATGACAGCTCCTTGCTCTTGGCTCGACTACAACCGCCCGACGGCGGCCTCTCAGCGACGACGGCCGGTCAGCGACGACGGCGGCGGATCACGATGAACGCGCCCAGCGCCACCACCGCGGCGACGGCCGCACCGATCAACACGGTCTGGTTCTCCTGGGCCTTCACCTGCGCGGTATGCGCGGTTTTCGACGCCGCCTCGTTCACCCGTGCCGGGACATCCAGCTTGGCCGCGAGAGCGTCGACCGTCTCGGCCAGCTCCTCCCGCTGTTGTTCGATCGGCGGCGGATCGTCGGTCGGATTCTGGTCGGGATGTGTCTCACTCATCTACAGGTGCTCCTTCACAGTCGCCACGTCACGCTGGACACTCTCGACGGTTCGCTCCGGTGCCGGGGGCACAGCGGATTTGGCGCGCTTGGCGCCGATCGCCGCGGCGGCCCCGCCGATGACCAGCAGCACGACGCCGACGATCACCGCTGCCAGCCACGCCGGCACGGCGTTCGCCAGTCCGAGCACGGCCGCCGCGACCAGCGTGCCGAGGCCGAACAACACCAGCAGTGTGCCCGCGCCGGAAATCCCCGCACCCACCCCGATGCGGGTGCCCTTACCCTTCATCTCCGCGACGGCGTGCTGCAGTTCGGTCTTCACCAGGGTCGTCGTCTGCTGTTGCAGACGTTCGACGAGTTGCACGGTCGACAAGTCGTTCACAGACGGATCACTCACGCTCGTACCTCCTATCGGGACGCTCGTATGCGTTCCCGCGGCGGTCGAAGGCGAAACATCGTGTCCGCGCGATCAGCCCCGACGAAGTCGGATCTCCGATCAGCACTGACGAAATCGGATCTCCGATCCGGGTACAAGCTGCGCGGCCAGGTCCACCGCGCCCGCGGCGAGGACCGCCACCACGGGGTAGCCGCCGGTGACCGGGTGATCGGCGAGGAAGATCACCGGACGGCCGCTGGGCGGGACCTGGACCGACCCGTGGGCGATCCCCTCCGAGCGGAGCTCGGCGGCGCCGGCGCGATGGGCGAGGAGCGGCTGCGCCGACCCCTCCGCGCGGTCGATCCGCACCCCGACCCGGTTGCTGTCGGACCCGACCAGCCACGTTCCGACGAACAGATCGGACGGCGACTCGAGATGCCCGGCCCGCGGACCCTCGTGGCACTCCAGCACGACGACACGAGGGTGGTCGCGGTCTGCGGGGGCGGACAACGCGGTGGGCCAATCGCTCGCCGCATGGCCCACGGGCAGACGGTCGTCCGTGCCGAGAGGTGGCGGTCCGAGCCCGGACAGCGTATCGGTCGCCCGGGAACCCAGTACGGGCTCGACGTCGATCCCACCCCGCACGGCGATGTAGTTGCGCAACCCCCAACCGGGGGTGTCGAGGGCCAGCTCGTCACCGGCGCGCAGCACCAGTGCCGCGGCGAGCCCCGCGGGGACCCCGTTGTGGCGCACCACGGTATCCGCCCCGGTGACCGCGACCAGGGCGTCGGCGTCGACGCGTGCCCGGAACCCGCCCAGCGTCGTCTCGACGACTGCCGCCCACTCCGCGTTGCCCACAAGGCGATTGGCCAGCGCGAGGGCCCCACGATCAGCACCGCCGGAACCGGGGACACCGAGATCGGCGTAGCCCGGTCGGCCGTGGTCCTGAACAGTCGCGAGGGGTCCCGTCGCGAGAACAGTCAGCGCGGTCATGTGCCGTCGCGTCCGGCGTCGACGAAGCGGACCACCCGGCCCGCAGCGAGCCGGGCGGGGGGATCGGCACCGGCATCCCACAGCCGAACATCGGTGCGGCCCAGCAACTGCCAACCGCCGGGACTCGACCTCGGGTACACCGCGCTGTACCCGGCGGCAATCGCGACCGACCCCTCCGGAACATTCGTGCGGGCCTCCCGGCGTCGGCCGACGGCGTCGAACGGATGCGCTGCCTCGTCGTCGGCGACGAGATACCCGAAACCCGGTGCGAAGCCCATGAACTGGACGCGCCATCGGGTGCGACAGTGCAGCCCGATCACCTCGTCGGTCGTCATCTCCAGTGCCGCAGCGACATCCGGGAGGTCGGCACCGTCGTAGACGACCGGGATGACGATCTCGTCGGTGCTGTGGATGTCGGGATCGCCCGCGCGCTTCCGACGCCGGAGCGCCCGGCGGACACCGAGTTCGTCCAGCCCGCGGCCGGGACGGGCCTGGACCAGGACGGTGTGCGCGCTGGGCACGAGGTCGGTGACCTCGGGGAGTTCACCACCCCGGATCGCTTCGCGGAGCGCCGCGACCGCGCTGAGTACCGCGGCCGACGGTGAGTCGTCGGCCGAGAAGTCGAGGACCACCGCGTCGGGGCCCGCCGGCAGCTCGTGCATCCAACGAACTTACCCCGCGCGACACGGTGTCCCACCGATTGAACTCGGGCGGAGGGGCCTGCGTCCGGTGGCAGACTCAGAGAGGACGGGCGCGGGATGGCCGACGCGGAACGTGAGGAGAGACAGTGAGAGAGATCGTCGTCTGCGGTGAGGCGCTCGTCGATGTCGTACAGCAGGGCGGTGGCCGGCACGACACGACCGCCGGCGGTCTGGCGCCGTTGCAGCCCGCCCTCGGTGGTGGCCCGTTCAATGTGGCAATCACGCTGGGACGGTTGGGGAGTGCGGTCTCACTGCTGTCCGCGGTGTCCACCGACACCTACGGCGATGCGGTCCTCGACGCACTCCGGGCCGCCGGCGTGGGAACCGCGTTGGTCCAGCGTCGTGACGAGCCCACCTCGTTGGCCCTGGCGACCATCGCCGACGACGGTTCGGCGCACTACTCCTTCTACGTGGAGGGCACGGCAGATCGTGCGATCGACGATCCCGGCGCACTGCCGCCGACCGTCGCGGCGGTGACCTTCGGGACCCTCTCGCTGGTCCTGGAACCCGGTGCCACGGTGTACGAGAACCTGATGCGCAGATGCCGGGCCGAGGGCCGAGTCGTGGTGTTGGACCCGAACATCCGGCCCGCGGTCATCGCCGACCCCGAGGCCTATCGACGGCGCTTCCGGAGCTGGATGTCGTCGGTGGACGTGGTCAAACTGTCCGACGAGGACGCGGCCTGGCTCAACAAGGGGTCCGCGGGGAGTTCGACGACAGACTGGCTGGCCGACGGCGTCGCCGCGGTGGTCACCACGGCGGGAGCCGCGGGCATCACCGTTCGCACCGCGGCCGGTGAGGTGACCGCACCGGCTCCGGCCGTCGATGTCGTCGACACGATCGGCGCCGGGGACAGCGTGCTCGGGGGCCTCGTCAATCACCTGGACCGGCGTGGTCGACTCACGCCCGGAGCAGTGCGTTCCCTGACCCTCCAGCAGTGGCGGGAAGCGGCTGAATTCGCAGCTCACGTGGCTGCGGTGACGGTCTCGAGGCCCGGCGCCGACCCTCCGTGGGCGGGCGAGCTGAGAAGCGACTAGGTTGTACCTGTGTGTCCTACCCGGTCACTGTAAAAATCTCTGATCTGAATAAGGGGTTCGTGTGTCTGCTGAAACAGTCCCAGCCGACCAGGCGTCCGACACGGCCTCAGCGACCTTCACCTACCCCGGTGGACAGCTGGAGCTCCCGATCCTGAAGGCCACCGAGGGCACCGACTCGGTCGCGCTCGGCAAATTCCTGGCCGAGACCAATCTGACCACCTTCGACGGTGGCTTCGTGAACACCGCGTCGACCAAGTCGGCCATCACCTACATCGACGGTGACGCCGGCATCCTGCGCTACCGCGGAATCCCGATCGACCAGCTGGCCGAGAAGTCGACCTTCATCGAGGTGAGCTACCTGCTCATCTACGGGGAGCTCCCGACTCCGTCGCAGCTCGAGGACTTCACCACCAAGATCCAGCGCCACACCCTCCTGCACGAGGATCTCAAGCGCTTCTTCGACGGATTCCCCCGCAACGCGCACCCGATGCCGGTGCTGTCGAGTGCGGTCAACGCGCTGTCGGCCTACTACCAGGACTCGCTCGATCCCAAGGACGACGAGCAGGTCGAGCTGTCGACGATCCGCCTCCTCGCGAAGCTGCCGACCATCGCGGCGTACGCGTACAAGAAGTCGGCGGGACAGCCGTTCCTGTATCCCGACAACTCGCTGAGCCTCGTCGAGAACTTCCTGCGGATGACCTTCGGCTTCCCCGCGGAGCCCTACGAGGTCAACCCCGAGGTCGCCAAGGCCCTCGACATGCTGTTCATCCTGCATGCCGATCACGAGCAGAACTGTTCCACCTCGACCGTCCGCCTGGTGGGCTCGTCGCAGGCCAACCTGTTCACGTCGATCTCCGGCGGCATCAACGCGCTCTGGGGCCCGCTGCACGGCGGCGCCAACCAGGCCGTGCTCGAGATGCTCGACGACATCCGGGCCGACGGTGGCGACACCAAGGACTTCATGAAGCGGGTGAAGAACAAGGAGGCCGGCGTCAAGCTGATGGGCTTCGGTCACCGCGTCTACAAGAACTACGACCCGCGCGCCGCCATCGTGAAGAAGACCGCCGACACGATCCTGGAATCGCTTGGCGTGCAGGACGACCTGCTCGACATCGCCAAGGGTCTCGAAGAGGTCGCCCTCAACGACGACTACTTCATCGAGCGCAAGCTGTACCCGAACGTGGATTTCTACACCGGTGTCATCTACCGTGCGATGGGCTTCCCGACGCGCATGTTCACCGTGCTGTTCGCGCTGGGACGCCTGCCGGGGTGGATCGCGCACTGGCGCGAGATGCACGAGGACCCGACCACCAAGATCGGCCGTCCGCGTCAGCTCTACACCGGCTACACCGAACGCGACTACGTGCAGATGGGCGATCGCTGAGCGACCGTTCCGACGCACCGCCTGACCGCCGAACACCCGACTCAAAGGAGAGTCCAGTGACCAGCACCGAGAAGCCAGTGGTCGAGTTCCAGGCGGGACCCCCGCCGGCCGACCTCACCATCTCCGACCTCATCGTCGGCGAGGGCGAGGAAGCCGCTCGCGGCGGCATCGTCGACGTCCACTACGTCGGGGTCGACTACGAGACGGGCGAAGAGTTCGATTCGTCGTGGGATCGCGGCCAGTTGGCCAACTTCCCGCTGGACCGGTTGATCCCGGGCTGGCAGGAAGGCATCCCCGGGATGAAGGTCGGCGGACGCCGCCAGCTGACGGTTCCGCCCGAGCTGGCCTACGGCTCGGCCGGTGCCGGACACCGTCTCTCGGGACGGACCCTCGTGTTCGTCATCGACCTGCTCGGAGTGGGCTGACGTCCGCCACCGAACTGGTCTGGCTCAGGCGCGATCTACGCCTGAGTGACCTCCCGCCGCTCGCCGCGGCCGCCTCGAGGACCGATTCGTCGGTCCTCGTGTGCTTCGTGGTGGACCCGCGGCTGGAGAAGTCCGCGGGCGAGCGGCGGCTCGCGTTCCTGTTCGACTCCCTGCGGGAACTGGACGACAAGCTCGACGGCAAGCTGCTCGTCGTGCGGGGCCGACCCGAGGTCGAGATCCCGAAGCTGGCCCGGGCGGTCGACGCCGAACGGGTGCACATCTCCGAGGACTTCGCCCCGTTCGGCCGCCGACGCGACGAGGCCGTCGCCGACGCGCTCGGCGACATCGAGCTCGTGGCCACCGGGTCGCCGTACCTCGTCTCACCCGGTCGTGTCACCAAAGACGACGGCGAGCCGTACAAGGTCTTCACCCCGTACTTCAAGCGGTGGCGTGACCACGGCTGGCGTGCGCCCGCCGACTCGTCGGTGCCTGCGAAGAAGATCGTCGATCCGTCCGAGCTGACGAAGACCGGGCGCATCAAGATACCGAAGTCGCCGACCGGGTTGTCGTTGCCCGCCGGTGAGGACGCGGCGCTCGAGCGGTGGGCCGAGTACGTCGACGACGGTCTCGCCGACTACGACTCCGGCCGCAACGATCCCGCGGGTGACAGCACCAGCCGGATGTCGGCGTATCTCAAGTACGGCAACATCCATCCCCGCACGATGGCCGCCGATCTCGGCAAGGGCAAGGGGCCGCAAGCGTATCTACGCGAACTCGCCTTCCGCGACTTCTACGCCGACGTGCTGTTCCACTGGCCACATAGCTTGTGGCACAACTGGAATCGACAGTTCGACGGCATCGACCTCGACACCGACAAGAAGGCCTACGAGCGTTTCGACGCATGGAAGGCAGGGCGTACCGGTTTTCCGCTCGTCGACGCCGGGATGCGTCAGCTCGCGGAGACCGGGTACATGCACAATCGGGTGCGCATGGTGACCGCGTCCTTCCTCGTCAAGGACCTGCACCTGCCGTGGTGGTGGGGAGCGGAATGGTTCCTCGAGCAGCTCATCGACGGTGACATGGCGTCGAACAACCACGGCTGGCAGTGGGCCGCCGGTACGGGAACCGATGCGGCGCCGTACTTCCGGGTGTTCAACCCCGAGGCGCAGGCCAAGAAGTTCGATCCCGACGGCGAGTACGTCCGACGCTGGGTCGGTGACGTCGAAGCCGACGACTATCCCGAGCCGATGGTCGATCACAAGGCCGAGCGTGAGGAAGCGCTCCGCCGTTTCGGCCAGATCTAGCTGATCTCAGAGGACGAGTCCGTCAGAATGGTGGCGGGTTCTCGAGGAAGTCGCGACGGTCGGCTTCGAGTTCGGCCTCGCGTCGTTTCTTGTTGCGGGCGCGTTCTTGTCGCCGGCGGGCCAGTTTGGCGTCCAGTCGGCTGTGTGTGCGCTCTGGGTTGTCGGTGGTGATCACCCGCGGGGTGGGTGGGGCTTGGGCGGGTTGGTCGAACCGGATACGCCGCAGGTTCGGGAAGGTGTCTTCGAGGGTTTCGGCGTCGCCGGGCAGGGTGACCCCTTCGGGGGTCTCGTATTCGGTGACCAGGCGTCCGTCGTCGTCGCGGTATTGCACATCGACCCAGTCCCCGTGGGTTTTGAACAGGTGACTAGGTCGGCATTTGGCGTTGAGGTTCTCACTCGACGTCGCTCCACCCCGGGCGGGGTCGGTGTGGTCGTATTCGGTGACGTGGTCGAGATCGCAGGCGAATACTGAACGGGTGCAGCCGGGTTCGGTGCAGTATCCGTCCCGCACGCGTACGAAGTCGGCGCACGCCGTGGTGGGCCGGTACCCGTTGCCGGGGTGCGTAGCCGGATACACCACCGCGACACTCGCGGTGGTCTCGACGGGTCGATCGGGTTCGGCTGCGTCCGTTCCGTTTTCGCCGTGTGCGCCGGTCGTGGCGGCGTCGGCTCGGGTGTCCTCGGCTGGTGCCGGGCGCTGGGCGGTCCGCCGCTGGTCGGCGTCGTTGGTGCTGGGGGCGACGTAGGTGGGTTGGGTGCGGGCGGGGGTGACCGGGGTGAGGGTGGCGTCGGGGCGGGCGGCGAGGTCACGGACATGCTCATCGCTGATGATGCCGTGCTCGTCGAGGAACCCCACCCCGGGTGCCCCGGCCAGGGTCGTGGCATCGGTCACCACATGGATCACGACCTCGGCGCGGACCGCGTCGAGGACGCTCTGTGGGTCGGGGATGTCGGCGGTGCACGGCTGTTCATCGTCGCACTGGCAGTCGAATGCCGTGCGGGTCAACAGGGCGAACATCGCATCGGATCGTCGTATCCCCTGGGTGCGGCCGTCTCGCTTGCAGACGGAGTCGGCGAGGATGGCGACGGCTTTGGCCGAGATCCGCACGTTTTCCGCCGACATCACGGCGGTGAGTTCGGCGGTGCCGTCGGGCAGTTCGTGAGTCCACACCCCACGCTGATCCATCGCGTCTTTGCGGCGTTGACGTACCGCATCCGGATCGTGGCGGAACACCAGGCGGTCGACCATGTCCCGCAACCGCGCCCGATCCCACACACCTGTACGGCGACGCACCGTGTCGGCGATCTCGGCATCCAACGCGGGGGTGATCGGGTCATCGGCAGGGATCAGCTCGGTGCGGGAGATGACCAACCGGATCTGCCACTGCGCCAAGACCCCGTCACGCAGGGTGTCAGCTACCTCGGGGAGCCGGTCGCGTAGTGCGATGGCCTCGTCGATCAGGGTTTCGGCGTGGCGGCGGGACACCCCGGCTTGGCGGGCGATGCGGGCGGCGCAGTCAGCGTGACCGTCCATCACGAACCCGGACGCGCTGGTGGTGATCAGGCGGTCGGTCATCGCTGCGATCGTCTGATAGCGGTGCCAGGCAAGGTAGGACTCGCCGCGCCGGGTGGCGTCGAGGCCGGCCATCAACATGACCATGTCGGTCTCGGCGGCGTGGGCAGGATCGACCCCGGCGGTGTACTCGCCCGGTAGATCGGTCCACACCCGCACAACGCCCCCCCGACGCCGGTTTCGTCACCCGCCCCGAGCTGGGTGAGCTGTTACCAACCAATCTAAACCCGACCACCGACAAAACCTGGATGAGTCTCCACAGCAGATGACATCGTCGTAGACGAAATGTGCGCTGGGCGTTGCGGTATGGTGCCGTCCGGGTCGGTGGTGGCTGAGATCGTCGGGTCGCCAGGTGGTTTCGACACGGCGACTCGCCTAGCGGCTCGTTGCCGGCTCAACCAGCGGGGGTGGGCGACTCGCCTGGCGGCTCGTTGCCGGCTCAACCAGCGGAGGGCGCGGCGAAGGGTCCTGCCACGCATCGCAACAGGACCCTTCGTGACGCTCGCAAGCTCGCTCCTCAGGGATCGGAGGGTGACGCTCGCAAGCTCGCTCCTCAGGGATCGGAGGGTGACGCTCGCAAGCTCGCTCCTCAGGCTCAGCGGGCGAGCTTGAGCACCTCGCCCCAGCCGATCCGCGAGCCGGTGCGCAGGATGGACCGCTGGTAGATCCGCGCGGCGATCCAGGTGGCGGCCGCGCACGCGGCGCCCATCAGGCCGAAGGTGACGATGATCTGGACGGCATCGGTGTCACCGGTCGCGATGCGCATCGGCATGAGCGCCGCGCTGAACGGCGGTATCCAGCTGAGCACCTCGATCAACGTCGAATCCATCGCCTGCACACCGAAGATGCCGGAGTACAGCACCGCCACCGCGAGGAATGTCAGCGGCGCGGACGACGAGTTCAGCTCCTCCTGCCGGGAGACGATGGCCCCGGTTGCCGCGTAGAGCGAGGAGAAGAACAGGAAGCCGAGGATGAACCAGGCGATCACCGCCGCGAACATCCCGATGGCGGCGCCCGGAAGGGTGAGGATTCCGGTCGCGGTTCCCGCGATCAGCGCGGTGGCACCGAGCAGTACCACCTGCCCGAGGGCGACCACACCGATGCCGATGATCTTGCCCCACAACAGATGCAGCGGCTTGATGGTCGCCAGGAGCAGTTCTACGACGCGCGACGTCTTCTCCTCGACGACGCCGACGGCGACCATCGTGCCGCCCATCATGATCGCGGTGACGAGCAGCACCACGCCGACCATCGCGATGAGCAGGCGCTGTCCCTCGTCTGGGTTGTCCGGTTCGGTCTGCGAGACCGAGATGTCCACGGTCGGCAGGGCGGCGGCGTCGACACCGCGTTCGGCCAGTGCCGCAGAGAGATTCGCCTGCGACACCGCGGTGCGGATCGGGCCCTCCACAGCCGGTTCGAGGCTGTCCTTGGTGATGATCACATACGATCCCGGCGTCTCTCCGGGCACCAGCGCGGCCTTCACGTCGCCGCTGTTGACCCGATCGCGTGCCTGTTCGACGGTGTCGGCCGGCTCGGTGGCGATCGTCGTGCCGGAGGCCTCACCGACGGAGACGATGGATTCGGTGACGGCGGCCGGCTGACCCACGACGGCGACCTTCTCGACGTCGTCGCCGCCGGAGAACAGGTTGATGATGATGGACCCGGCGACGATCACGATCATCAGCAGCGCGGTACTGACGACGAAGGACTTGGTCTTGGCGCGCGTGGTGATCTCGCGGCCGGCGACGAGTCGGATCGCCTGTGCGGCAGATGCTCTCGGATCGGAACCGGTGGTGGACACCGGGGTGTCGGGTAGCGTGGTCATGCGGAAACCACCTCTCGGAACAGGTCGGTCAGGGACGGGGTCGAGGTCGCGAACCGGTGCACCGGCCCGTTCTGGAGGGCGGTCGCCAGGATCAGCTGATCGTCGGCGATCTCAGGGTCGATCAGCAGGCGGGTCGTCTCGCGGTAGTCGACGCCGCGGACACCGGGCAGGGAGTCGGCCCACGCGACATCGGCACGCGGCCCGGTGATCTCGAGCGTGATGCCCTCGCGTGCACGCAGGTCGTCGACCGTGCCGAGGGCGCGCATCTCACCGCGCGCGATGATGCCCACCCGGTTGCAGAGTCGCTGCACGAGGTCGAGTTGGTGCGAGGAGAAGATCACCGGGATGCCCTCGGCAGCCTTCTCTTTGAGCACGTCGCTCATCACGTCGACGGCGACGGGGTCCAGGCCCGAGAACGGCTCGTCGAGCACCAGGACGCTGGGATCGTGGACCAGGGCGGCGGCGAGCTGGACCCGCTGCTGGTTGCCGAGGCTCAGGTCGGCGACGTTGTCGTCGTAGCGGGCGCCCACGCCGAGGCGATCGGTCCACCGCTGGACGGAATCCTGCGCCTCGGCCGCCGACATCCCGTGCAGCCGTGCGAGAAAGGTCAGCTGTTCGCCGACCTTCATCTTGGGGTACAGGCCTCGCTCCTCGGGCATGTACCCGATTCGTCGACGCAGATCGAGGTCGATCGGCTGGGTGCCGAGGCGAACCTCTCCGGCGTCGGCGGCCAGCACGCCGAGGATGATGCGCATCGTGGTGGACTTGCCGGCGCCGTTGCTGCCGACGAACCCGAAGATCTCACCGGGGTCGACGGAGAAGGTCATGTCGCGCAGGGCGATGAGGTCTCCATAGCGTTTGTGGAGCCCGTCGACGATCAGTGGTGCGGTCATTGCGCACTCTCCTCACTGGGGATGGTGGTCGGGTCGGATGTCGATGACGCGAAGTCCTCGGGATCGGGATCGGCCATCCACCACGCGGTGAGCATGGTGGGCACGCAGATCGCGGCGAGGACGAGCGTGATGAGCAGGATGGCCGATCCGTAGACCGCCTGGCCGGACACCTGGTCGTCGAAGCTGAGGACGACCAGCACCGCGTACGGGATGAACATCAGGCTGTACAGGACGGTGAAACCGATGGAACGCGCCGAATTGCGTTGCGCCACCTGGATCTCGTCGAGAGCGGTGACCGGCGTGTCGGCGATCGACCCGGTGACGATCCGCGTCAGGTACAGGGTCGTGATGATGCCGGCGAGTCCGACCAGGAAGGGCACCAGGAAGATTCCGGTGTCGAAGAACGCGAGAGTCGAGCTGAGGATCAGCAGGATGGCGAAGAACGCCTGCACGAGGACGAGTCGTCGATAGGTTCGCCGGGTGCGCCACGAGGTGAGGCGGTGGGCGTTCTTGTCGTTGAACTCCTGGTGCCGGCGGCCCCGCCACTCCTCGTAGCGGCGCCAGAGGGCGGGTGTGGCCTCCTCGGGGATGGCCGAATTGGGGTCGTTCATCGTTCACCTCCGGACTCGTCGGTGTGGGTGGCTGGATGCAGGTCTTGACGTGGCGACGATTGGCGCCGGTACAGCGCCGACGACATCGCCCCGAATTCGTGCCGGCTGAACACCGCCTCCACCGGTAGGTCGAAGACGTCGCAGATGCGGAACGCCAGGTCGAGGCTGGGGTAGTTGTCGCCGCGCTCGAGTGCGCCCACCGATTGGACGTTGATGCCGACGACTGCGGCGAGTTCGGCCCGCGACATCCGACGCTCCGCCCGCAGCACGCCGATGCGGTTGTAGATGGGGAGCTTTTCCCCACGGCGTATTGGACTCACCTGACTCAGTGTTGTGAAAACACAACAACTTGTCAAGTGGTGGCAACTACGCCGTGTTCCCAGAAGAGCGTGAGGGCACCCCGAGCAGCTCGGCCGCGACCCGTGCCGCCTCCCGCCCGGCGCGATTGGCCCCGATCGTCGAGGCCGACGGGCCGTAGCCGAGCAGTTGGATCCGGGGATCGGCGTCGACGACCGTCGCGAGGCGGCCGGACATCGTGATGCCGCCCCCCGGCGCGCGCAGGCGTAACGGGGCGAGATGGTCGATGGCGCTGCGAAAACCGGTGTTCCAGAAGATGACGTCGACATCCAGGTGCTCCGGGACGTCCGGGTGATCGGGGGAGTCGCCGGATGGTCCGTCGCAGTCCCAGCACACCCCGGTCTCGGTGATGCGGGTGAACATCGGACGCCACGCGAGGATTCCGTCGCGCTGCGCGGCCGCGATCGCGGGGGTGAGTGCCAGCCCGGTCACCGACACCACCGAGGTGGGCGGGAGCCCGGCGCGCACCCGCCGTTCGACGCGGGCGACGGCCTCGCGCCCCTGCTCGGGGGTGAACGGTTCCGGGTTGAAGACGGGCTCGCGCCGGGAACACCAGAACGTCTCGCTGCCGGGCGCCTCCCGGGCGATCTCGATCAGCAATTGGACGGCGGAGATGCCCGCGCCGACGACCAGGACCCGCTTGCCCTCGAACTCCGCGGGCGATGTGTAGTCGTGCGTGTGCAGCTGCCGGCCGCGGAAATCGGCGGCTCCAGGGATATGTGGGATGAACGGACGGTCCCAGGTGCCGGTGGCGTTGACGATGAGTTTCGAGGTGACCGACCCGCCGACGCCCAGCTCGGCGCGGAAACCGTCGTCCTCGCGGCGTACGGCGCGCACGTGCACGGGTCGATGCACGGTCAGGCCGAACTTCTCCTCGTACCGCCCGAAGTACTCGGGGACGGCGGTGGCCGCCGGGAGCTCGTCACAGTCCAGGCCGAGAGCCTCGACGAGGCCCCACCCCGGCAGGTCGTGGACGCGGTTGGCGGTGGCGAGGGTGAGCGTCGGCCACCGGAACTGCCAGGCCCCGCCGGGCCCGGGGGCGTGGTCGAGGATCTGGTAGCGAGCGCCGAGGCCGAACCGCCCGAGAAAATAGGCCGCCGACAGTGCGGCCTGTCCGCCGCCGATGATCAACACATCCGAGTGCGGTGCGGGCGCTGCGCCGGCCGGGGAAATCTGCACGTCCCCACCTTGTCACGACGTGTCGAATGGGTGCGGTGGGTAGGTTGGGGCCCATGATTCACTCCACCACCGACGGGGCGGTCGTCACGATCGAGCTGGACCGGGCCGACAAGCGCAACGCCCTGAACGACGAGATGCTCGCGGGCCTGTCCGATGCGTTCGACGCCGCACTCGGGTCCGGCGCACGCGCCATCGTGGTGACCGGGCGGGGGCCGGTGTTCAGTGCCGGCGCCGACCTGTCCGGTCCCGTGTACGAGAAGGGCTTCCTCGACACCCTCGTCGGGACGCTGAAGAAGATCGAGTCATCCCCGGTGCCCGTGCTCGCGGCGCTGAACGGCTCTGCGATCGGCGCAGGATTGCAGCTGGCGATGGCCGCCGACCTCCGGGTGATGGCGCCGGATGCGATCGCGGGCATACCGGCGGCGAAACTCGGTGTCGCCGTTGACGAATGGACCATCCGACGCCTGGTGTCGCTGGTGGGGGCGGGGCAGGCCCGGGGGATGTTGATCGGGTGCGATCCGCTGACCGCCGACCGTGCGCACGCACTCGGGTTCGCCAACCGCATCGGCGACCTCGCCGACGCGCAGCACTGGGCGGAGACGATCGCCGGCCTCGCCCCGTTGACGCTGCAGCATTACAAGCTCGTCCTGAACGGCGACGGTGCGCGCGACGCCGCGCCCGAGGATCGGGCGGCGGCGATGATGCGTGCGTGGGAGAGCGACGACCTGCGGGAGGGCCGCGCGGCCCGGGCCGAGAAGCGTCCGCCGCGGTTCACCGGGTCCTGACCCGGAGGCCGACGCTACCGGCGGTGGATCGGTCCGTCGCCGGCGTGCAGCGGTGCGCCGGTGGCGCCGTGCCGCTCGGCGATGAGTTGCGCCGCGATGGCGACTGCGACCTCGCCCGGGGTGTGCCCGCCGAGATCGAGGCCCAGGGGTGAGCGCAGCCGGTCGAGTCGGACGTCGTCGACGCCCGCCTCGCGGAGGCGTTGGTCGCGATCGGCGACCGTCCGCCGCGACCCGAGTGCACCGACGAAGCCGAGTTGCCGGCAGCCGAGTGCCACCTGCAGGGTCGGTACGTCGAATTTCGGGTCGTGCGTCATCACGCAGACCGCCGTCGACGGACCCGCCCGGCCGTCCTGGATCTGTTCCGCCAGATAGCGATCCGGCCAGGAGACGACGACCTCGTCGGCGTCGGGGAAGCGTTCGGGGGTGGCGAACACCGGTCGTGCGTCGACGACCGTCACCCGCATGCCGAGACCGGCCCCGATCGAACTGAGTGCACGCACGAAGTCGTTGGCGCCGACCAGGATCAACCGGGCCGGCGGCCCGAAGGTCTGCACGAAGGTCCGGGGACGTTCGTCGGACGGGGCATCGCAGTCGTCGATGCCGATGAGGCCGCTCCGGCCGGTGGCGAGGAGGTCGGCGACGTCGCGGTCGAGGCGGCGCCACGGCTGCTGTGAGGCGGCGGTGGCGAAGTACCAGTCGGTCTCGTCGGTGAGGGTCGTGGCCCACGAGACGGGTTCGCCGGCATCGATCGCCGCCGCGAGTCGGTCGAGCTGGCCGCGCCGACCGCTGCTCGGTGCGACACGTTCGACGAGAACTTCGATCTGCCCGCCGCAGGTCAGACCCGGCGCGGGACTGTCGGGGTCGTCGATGCCGTACTGTTCGACGATCGCGACCCCGTCGGCGAGGACGTCGCGAGCGGTGTGCACGAGAGCTGATTCGACGCAGCCACCGGAGACCGAACCGATCACGGTGTCGTCCTCGGTCACGATCATGGCCGCGCCGAGCTCGCGGGGTGCCGATCCCGACGCGCCGACGACCCGGCAGAGTGCGACCGGACGCGCGTCGTCGCCGTCGAGAAGTTCGGTCAGGGACCGCAGGACGTCGCGCATGTTCTCCAGTGGACCAGATCTCCCCGACTGCGGCCACGTGGGCGGCGGCCGGCCGACGTCACGACTTCTCGATGATCCCGGGGGCGCTGGCCGAACCCGCCGCACGGTAGCCGAACATGCGGCTGAGATCGGCGGCCGCAGAGACGACGGTCGCGGTCAGCTCCTCCGTGTCGTCCGGGTCGAGCCGATAGCGCGGGCCGGAGACGCTCAGGGCCCACACGATGGTGCCCGTGTGATCGCGTACCGGTGCGGCAATCGCCACCAGGCCGACCTCGAGTTCCTCCACCGCCATCGCCCAACCCCGGCGCTCGACCTCGCGCAGGTCGGCGACGAGGTCGTCGATGTCGACGACCGTGTGGTCGGTGAACCTGGTCAACCCGCCCGCGAAGGTCTCGCGCACCTCGTCTTCGGACAGACCTGCGAGCAGGACCTTCCCCGAGGACGTCGCGTGAGCGGGGGAGGCCTGGCCCACCCAGGTGCGGAGGGCGACCGCGGACGGCCCTTTGGCCTCGACGACGTTGATGGCCTGCGACTCGGCGAGGACGGCGAGATTGGTGGTCTCACCGGTCTGCGCGGCCAGCGCGTCACAGGTGTCCTGCCCACATCTGGTCATGTCGAGGGTTGCCATCGTCGACCCGGCGAGGCGGACCACCGTGAGGCCGATCCGGTACTTGCGACCGTCCGGTACCTGCTCGACGAAACCGCGTGCCTCGAGTGACGAGACGATTCGGGAGACGGTGGATTTGTGGACGCCGAGCTCGACGGCGAGTTCGGTGATGCCGGCCGACCCGGCGGACCCGATGAGCTCCAACACCTGCAGTGCCCGATCGACCGCGCCCCCCGGACGTTCGGTCTCCGCACTCTGCTCAGTCATCGCAGCGCCCAGGGTACCGGTCGGGGCGGGTGGGACCGGAACCGCGTCGCGAACCGCGGCAAGCCGTCCCGGGCGGGTCACGGGCGTCGGTGGGTACCCGGAACCGCTCATCTCCGGATCCGGGTCATCTGAGGATCGACCACCGGGTCGGCGATGACGACGGCCGTGTGATGGGTGGTCTGGTAGGCGACGTCGACCGAGGTGTCGTCGGGGAGGTCGGCGGGCAACCAGGCGTAGGCCAGGCACGCGCCGACCGTCGCCGACCACCCGGCGCTGGTGACGTAGCCGACGACCCGGCCGCCCACCGATACCGGCTCCTTGCCCAGGACGACCGCCGCCGGATCGACGAAACGCAGGGTGCGCAGCGTGTTCGGCGCATCACGCTCGGCCAGGGCGGCGCGGCCGAGGAAGTCGTCCGCGGTCTTGCGGATGGCGAAACCGAGCCCGGCAGCAGCGGGCGTGTGCTCGGTGGTCATGTCGGAACCGGCCGCCCGATAACCCTTCTCGATCCGCAGGCTGTTGAAGGCGATCCGGCCGGCCGCGATGATGCCGTGGGGATCGCCCGCCGCTGCCACCGCGTCCCACAGCGCCGGTCCGTCGGCCGCGGAAGTGTAGATCTCCCAACCGAGTTCGCCCACGTACGAGACCCGCATCAGGGTCACCGGGATTCCGGCCACGGTGGTGGTGAGCGCACGGAAGTAGCGGAGGCCGTCGTTGGTGAGGTCGGCCGGCGTGAGCGGTGCCAGCACGTCGCGCGCCAGCGGGCCCCAGAGACCGAGACAGCAGGTGGCCGTGGTGATGTCGCGCAGGACGACCGAGCCGTCCGCCGGGAGGTGCCGGTTGATCCAGTCGAAGTCCAGCGGACCGTTGGCGCCCACCTGGAACACGTCGTCGGCGAGCCGGGCGACGGTCAGATCCGAACGGATGCCGCCCTTCTCGTCGAGCATCAGCGTGTAGGTCACCGAACCGACGGACTTGTCCATCTTGTTGGTGGTGAGGTGTTGAAGAAGGGCGAGCGCACCCGGACCCGACAGCTCGAACCGGGTCAGCGGGGTCATGTCGTACATCGCGACGTGGCTGCGGGTATGCGCCGCCTCGGCGACGGAGACAGGCGACCAGTGCCGGGCCGACCAGCTGTCGCGCTCCGGTACGACGAGCCCGTCGGCGAGCTTCTGATCGAGCAGCGGACGGTTGGCCTCGTACCAGGCGGGCCGCTCCCAGAGTCCGCTCTCCCAGAATTCCGCTCCGAGTTCGGCCTCGCGATCTTGGAAGGGGCTGAGACGCACGTTGCGCGGGGCCTTGCGCTGATCGTGCGGGTGGATGATGTCGTAGACCTCCACGAAGGCCTGCGAACTCGTGGTCAGGATGAAGTCGTCGGTGAGTGCGTCGTCTTCGAAGCGGTACAGGTCGGTCTCGTGGACGTCGACACCGGGAATGCCGTCGATCATCCACTCCGCCATCGTCTTCGCGACGCCCGCCGAGTGGGTCACCCACACGGCCTCGGCGACCCAGAAACCGGCCAGGTCGCGATGTTCGCCCATGACCGAATGGCCGTCGGGGGTGAACGAGAAGATCCCGTTGAAGCCCTCCTCGACCTTGCCGTTGCCGAGTTCGGGTAGAAGGGCCACCGAGTGCTGCCACGCGTCGTCGAAGTCCTCCGGGGTGAACATGAGCTTGGAGGGCATGTCCGCCAACGTGATCGCGGTGTCGTGGTCCAGATCGCCCACGTCCGAGGGCATCGGCCGGTGACCGTAATAGCCGATGCCGATCCGGTCGCCGTGTTCGCGGTAGTACAGGTCGCGGTCCTGGTGGCGCAGGATCGGCAACGTCGCCTCGGCCAAAGCGGAGTTGACGCCCCTGCGAGAGGCGACGGGGGTGGTGATCGCGTATTGATGGGCCATCGGTACCAACGGGATGGTCAGTCCCACCCGGCGGCCGAATTCGCGGCCCCAGAAACCGGTGCAGCACACCACGATGTCGGCGTCGACGACTCCGGTCGAGGTGCGCACCCCGCGCACCTCGCCGTTGGCCTCGACCACGTCGATGACCTCTTGTCCGCCACGGAACTCGGCGCCGCGCGCCATCGCGCGGCGGGCCTGGGCCTCGACCGCGCGCAGCGCTTTCGCGAGGCCGTCGTTCGGCGTGTGCAAGCCGCCGAGGACGGCATCGCGTTCGAGGAGCGGATGCATCGCAGCGCATTCCGCGGGGTCGACGAGTCGGTGTTCGATGCCACGAGCGGCCGCCCACCCGGCCTTGCGATGCAGGTCCTCCCACCGTTCCGGGGTGGTGGCCACTTCCAGTCCGCCCACCGGGTTGAAGCACCAGCCGTCGGGATGAGTGAGCGCGGAGAACTTCTCGATCGTGTAGGAGGCGAGCGCGGTCATCGTCTTGGACGGATTCGTCGCGAAGACGAGGCCCGGCGCATGCGAGGTCGACCCGCCTGTGGCGAAGAGCGGGCCGCGGTCGAGGACGGTGACGTCGGTCCAACCGCGCTCGGTGAGCTCGTCGGCGAGTGAGGTACCGACGATGCCGGCGCCGACGATCACGACTTTCGGTGCAGCCATGGGGAACAATCCTTTTCGGGCAGGTGTGGGGTCTGTAGGAGCCGGGTCCGGGGCCGGTCAGGTGAAGACGACGGTGCTGGTCCCGTTCATCAACACCCGGTACTCGCTGTGCCACCGCACGGCGCGCGACAGGGCCAGCGCCTCGGCGTCGCTGCCGACAGTGGCGAGTCGGCGCGGATCGTGGGTGTGGTCGATGCGGATGACCTCCTGCTCGATGATCGGGCCCTCGTCGAGATCGGGGGTCACGTAGTGCGCGGTGGCGCCGACGTACTTGACTCCGCGCTGGTGCGCCTGGTGATAGGGCTTGGCGCCCTTGAACCCCGGCAGGAACGAGTGATGGATGTTGATCGCCCGGCCACGCAGGGCCGAACAGGTCTCGTCGGAGATGATCTGCATGTACCGGGCGAGGACGACCAGATCGACGTCGTAGGACGACACCAGGTCGAGCATCGCGTTCTCGGCCGCCGGCTTGGTCTCCGGGGAGACCGGTAGATGGTGAAACGGAAGGCCGGCCGATTCGGTCATCGGGGCCAGATCGGCGTGGTTGGAGGCGACGGCGACCAGCTCACCGCCGAGGGTGCCCGAACGCCAGCGGAAGATCAGGTCGTTGAGGCAGTGCCCCAGTCGAGAGACCATCACCAGGATCCGCTGCGGTGTCTGGTCGTTGATCGAGTATTCGGCGCCCAGACCGGTGGCGAGATGATCGAAAGCCGCCGACAGCTGCTGCGAGCCGGACTCGTGGGCGGACGCGAATTCGGTACGTACGAAGAGGGTGTGGGTCATCGGGTCGTCGTACTGCTGATGGTCGAGCACCTCGCAACCGTGGCTGTAGAGGAACGAGCTGATCGCGTGCGTGACGCCGCTGCGCGACGGGCATCGCAGGGTGAGGGTGAATCGATGAGACATGTGGTTCCTCTACGGCAGCGGGGAAGGAGCGGGCACGATGGCGTACTCGGTGGCGGCGTCGACGAGCCACGCGGCGAGGTAGTCGGCGTAGGAGTTGCGGACGAGGAGGGCGAATCCGTCGGGAACGCGATGCACGATCACCGCGGCCTGGGCCAGCAGTGTCTGGGCCACGTCGTCGGGCCCGAAGCTCCTCGGCGACAGCTCGATCGCGCAACCGTGGGCGAGGATCGTCTCGGCGTGCGGGCCGCCGACGACGAGGCGGGTGCGCTGGCCGGAGGCATCGGCGACATACGCGCCGCCGTGCGCACGGTCGGCCATCGCCGCGGCGAACTCGTGCGGTGCAATGCCGGCCGCGTAGGCGAGATACTCGTCGGGACCCAGCCAGACGACCGTGGTGTCCCCGTCGCGCGTCATCCGGCAGGCACCGGGCAGGTCGAGCTGCTCCGCCGCGGCGGGTTCGGTCGGTCGGATCACCGTCTGTGCCACCGATGTCGGGCGCAGCAGTACGGCCGGGGCCAGTTCGGCGAACCTCGCCGACCAGTGCTGCAACGGCGAAACCGGTTCGAGGGCGCCGTTGTCCGGCAGAGAATGCACGGTGGTGTCAGCCATCGCGTCGGGCTCCTTCCGCGTCGACGAAAACGGTTGTGGTGATCTCGACTTCGCACAGCGTGTCGCCGATGGGGACATCGAGCCGGCTGCCGATGAGGTCGCGACCGCCCTTCACCAGCGCAAGGGCGAACGGGCGGTCCAGCTCGGCGCTGCGGTAACTCGACGTCACGTGCCCGAGCATCGGCACCGGCGGCGGTGGCAGGGTGCGGTCGACGCGGTGGGAGATGATCTGCGAACCCTCGGGGAGCCGGGTGCTGCCGTCGACCGGCAGCAGTCCGACGAGGTGCTTGCGGTCGGGCGCCGTCGCGGATTCACGCGCGAATGATCGCTTGCCGATGAAGTCCGGCTTCTTCTTCGAGACCGCCCAGCTCATCCCGAGGTCGTGGGGCGTGACGGTGCCGTCGGTGTCCTGGCCGATGATGGGATAGCCCTTCTCGGCGCGCAGGACGTGCATCGTCTCGGTCCCGTAGGGGGTGATGGCGTGCGGTTCACCGGCGTCGATGAGTGCCTGCCACACCGCTTGGGCATAACCGGCCCCGACGTTCACCTCGTAGGCGAGTTCCCCGGAGAAGCTGATCCGCCCGATCCGCACGGGCACGCCGCGAAAGGTGGTGTCCCGCCACGTCATGAACCCGAACGCATCGTTCGAGACGTCCAGATCGGGGAACACGGTGCCCACCACGTCGCGCGAGCGTGGGCCGACCACCGGGAACGTGGCCACCTGGTCGGTCAGCGAGGTCATCCACACCCGGAGGTCCGGCCACTCGGTCTGATGCCATTCCTCCATCCAGTCGAGGACGGCCGCGGCGTTGCCGGTCGTGGTGTACACGGTGTAGCGGTCGTCGGCGATCCGCATCACGGTGCCGTCGTCGAACACCATGCCGTCCGCGCCGCACATGACGCCGTAGCGGACCTTGCCGACCGCGAGGGTGCTCATCATGTTGGTGTAGAGCAGGTCGAGGAAGGCCGGGGCGTCGGGACCGGCGACATCGATCACGCCGAGGGTGGAGCCGTCGAGGATGCCCACTCCCGTTCGCACGGAGGCGCATTCGCGGAGGGCCGCGTCGTGCATGTCCTCGCCGCCACGCGGGTAGTACCGCGGCCGTTTCCACTGGCCGACGTCCTCGAAGACGGCGCCGCGCTCGACGTGCCAGTCGTGGATCGGGGTCCGCCGCACCGGGTCGTACCGGTCGCCGCGATCACGTCCGGCGAGCGCGGCGAAGGTCACCGGGGTGTACGGAGGACGGAAGGTGGTGGTGCCGGCGTCGTTCACGGGGATGCCGAGCATCTCCGCGACGATGCCGGAGGTGACGATGCCCGAGGTCTTGCCCTGGTCGTGCCCGGTGCCGATGGTGGTGTAGCGCTTGACGTGTTCCACCGATCGCATCCCGGCACCCAGCGCCCGGGCGATGTCGGCGACGGTCGCGTCGCGCTGGAGGTCGACGAACGAGAGGGTGTCGTCGTCGGGACTGCCGGGCACGTACCAGCAGACGGCCGGCGCGGCCGGAATCCGCTCGGTGACGCGCGGGATGGCGCGCAACTCCGGTGGCGCCATACCGAGTCCGGCGAGGGTCGCCACCGCGCCGCGTCGACCGTCGGCCAGGCTGTCGCCCAAGGTGGTCGAACCCGCTGCGGCACCGACGATCTCGGTCTTGGACACGGTTCCCGTGGGCAGGAAGGTCGCGGCTCGGTCGTCGAAGGCGATGGTTCCGCGCAGTTGACTCCAGAGGTGCACCGCCGGATTCCAACCGCCACTGACCAGGACGGTGTCGCAGACCAGGGACGAGCCGTCGCTGAGGTCGATCCCGGTGACCGCATCGGTGCCGTGCGCTCGGATCACGGTCGTACCCGCGAGGATCGGGATGCCGCGCCGGCGGGCGTTCTCGCCCAGGTCCGCGCTGACGGCCGGGCGGACGTCGACGACGGCGGGAACCGAGACCCCGGCGTCGACGAGCGCGAAGGCCGCGGTGTAGGCGGAATCGCATGCGGTGAAGACCACGGCCGTCCGGCCGACCCGGACGCCGTAGCGGCTGAGGTAGTCACCGCCGGCGCCGGCCAGCATGACCCCGGGCACGTCGTTGCCGGCGAAGACGATCGGTCGCTCGTGGGCGCCGGTGGCGAGAACGAGACGACGAGCCCGGATACGGTGCACCCGTTGCCGGGAGAGGTGTGCGGGGGCGTCGCTGCCGAGGTGGTCGGTGCGGTGCTGGACGGCCAGGACGAAACCGTCGTCGTAGGCACCGAACGCAGTCGTACGGGTCAGGTGCGTGACGTGCGGGTGCGAATCGAGTTCGGCGACGGCTTCGGCCACCCAGGCGACGCCGGGAGTTCGGCCACCAGGTTCGCTGCGCTCGTCGACCAGGAGAACGTGGGCTCCGGCACGGGCGCAATGGAGGGCCGCCATCAGGCCCGCGGCGCCCGCACCGACGACGAGCACGTCCGGATGGTGGTGCAGCGAGTCGTATCGGGCGTCGTCGACGGTGCTGCTCAGCTTTCCCCAGCCCGGTACCCCGTGGGCGACGAGGCCGGGACACAGGGCGACGGTGGTGGCCGGCACCATCGGTTCCACGAACGGGGCGTCGATGCCGACCTGCGCGGTGGCGTCCTCGGCCCAGGCTCCGGTGACGCCGCGCGGGCGCCCGAGGTTGACGCTGGTGGTGACCACCCGCACCCCGTTGGCGAGCAGGGCCGACGCGAGGGTGTCGCCCGCGTAGCCACGGTAGGTGACCCCGTCGAAGACGAAGTCGATCGGCGTGCTCCGGTCGATACGCCCGCCCGATCCGGTCCGGAAGGGTTGGGCGAGCGGCGTGTCGGGGGCGGAGGTGCTCATCGGGTTGCTCCGGGTTCGGCGGGCGCGGACGGCGTGCCGGCGCGGGATCGCGAGGGCGCCGATTCGCCGGTGAAGGCGTAGGTGAGGGTGTCGCGCTCGACGGTGAACCACTGGCGGCACCCGGTGGTGTGGCACCACCGTTCGGTCATCGCCCCCTTGGGATTGGGCCGGAAGAACAAGTAGTGTGCCCACGCGGTGTCGTCGAGGTCGGCGGGTCGCTCGGGATAGGCGACACCGGCCGCGGCACCGTAGTGGAACTCGGTTTCCTCACGGGGCCCGCAGTGCGGGCAGCGGATCATCTGCATCGTGGTGTCCTCGGCGGTGGCTGGTTCAGTGGGCGACGGCGGCCGCGCCGTGCTCGTCGATGAGGCGGCCGGTGACGAACCGGTCGAGGGTGAACGGTGCGTTGACGGCGTGCGGGCTGCCGGTGGCGATCGTGTGCGCCAGCGCCCAACCGACGCCCGGGGTCGCCTTGAATCCGCCGGTGCCCCAACCACAGTTGAGGTAGAGGTTCTCGTACGGGGTGGCACCGACGATGGGTGAGGCGTCGGGGGTGACGTCGACGATCCCGCCCCAGGTCCGCAGGAGGCGGGCCCGCCCGAACACCGGGAACAGCTCCACCGCGGCAGCCATCTGACGCTCGATGATGTGGAAGGCGCCGCGCTGCCCGTATCCGTTGTAGGAGTCGACCCCGGCGCCCATCACCAGCTCACCCTTGTGGGCCTGGGACACGTAGACATGCACCGCGTTCGACATCACCACGGTCGGGTGGATGGGCTCGAGGAGTTCGGACACCAGGGCCTGCAGCGGATGACTCTGGATCGGAACCCGGAAACCGAGCTGGTCGGTGAGCGTCGAGGTGTGTCCGGCGGCGCACAGCGCGACGGTGCCCGCAGCGATGCGGCCGCGGGTGGTCTCGACGCCGACCACCCGGTCGCCGTCGGTGACGAACCCGGTGACCTCGCAGTTCTGGATGATGTCGACGCCCGCATCGCTGGCGCTGCGAGCGAAACCCCAGGCGACGTAGTCGTGTTTGGCGATGCCGCCACGGGGTTGAAAGGTCGCGCCCAGCACCGGATAACGGATGTCGGAGGAGGTGTTGACGATCGGGCACACCTCCGCGACCTGCTTGGGATCCAGCCATTCGGCATCGATGCCGTTCAGCCGATTGGCCTCCACCCGCCGGATGCTGTCGCGCACATCCTGTTCGGTGTGGGCGAGGTTGAGTACGCCGCGCTGACTGAAGAGGATGGGGTATCCGAGCTCGTCCTCGAGACCCTCCCACAGCTTCAGCGAGTGCTCGTAGATCCCGGCGCTCTCGTCCCAGAGATAGTTGGATCGGATCAGGGTGGTGTTGCGCGCCATGTTGCCGCCGGCCAGCCAACCCCGTTCCAGGACGGCGACATCGGTGATGCCGTGGACGCGGGCGAGGTAGTGGGCCGTGGCGAGACCGTGGCCGCCGCCTCCCACGATGACGACATCGTAGGAGGACTTGGGTTCTGGTGCGCGCCAAAGGAACTCGGGGTGGTGGGGGAGGTGGGCGCCCGGGGGCGCCAGGCCCGCGGGACGCGGTGTCTTCTGGCTTGTCATCGTCGAGTCTCCCTCAGAAATCGATCACGACCGGGGACAGGGGTTCGGCGCAGCAGAGCAGGATCTTGCCCTGCGCGATCTCTCGTGGGCGGATACCGCCCTGGTGGTTCATGACCACGTCGCCGGAGACCTTGCGGACCTTGCAGGAACCGCACAGGCCCACACCACACGTCGATGGCAGGGTGACGCCCGCTTTGGCGGCGGCGGCGAGGATCGTGGTGCCGGGACCCACGGTGACCCGCCGGGCGCGTCGGGAGAAAGCGACGACCACGCCGGTGTCGGACTCCGACTCGTCATCGGTGGGCAGGCTGAACCCGAAGCTCTCCTCGTGGATCCGAGCGAGAGCCGAGCCGGCCGACACCAGTGCGCCGCGCACCTCGCTGCGAAAACGCCCGGGGCCGCAGAGAAACACCTCGCGGTCACCGAGGTCGGGGCAGACCCGTTCGAGCATCGCGCGGTCGATGCGCCCGCGGTGTCCGGTCCAGTCGGGGAAGTCGCCGGCGGCCATGCGCGTCGCCGCGAACGCCAGTGTCACGTTCGGATGCCGACGGGCGAGTTCCTCGAGTTCGTCCCGGAATGGGATGTCGTCGACATTGCGCGCACTGTGCACGAAGGCGATGTCGAGCGGGGACTCGCTGTCGGTGACCGATCGGAGCATGGACATCACCGGCGTGATGCCACTCCCGGCCGAGACGAACAGGTACTTCTCGGCCGGACGGGCGGTGTAGGTGAATCGACCCAGCGGTCCGGAGGCGGCGATCACCATGCCTTCGACCATGTTGTCGTGCAACCAGTTCGAGACATGGCCCCCGGTCACGCGCTTCACCGAGATCGACAGGCCCCCCGGCCGGGTCGGGGGTGAGGAGATGCTGTAACAGCGCTGGACGGGCCGGCCGTCGATCTCCACGGTCATCGCCAGGAACTGACCGGGGGCGAAGACGAAGGTCCGGTGGCCGTCCGGGTCGCCGCCCGGATCCCCGGCAGCGGAGCGCGACGGCGACCCGCCCGCGACCCGGAAGGTGAACGTCGCCATGTCCCGGGTGGTGTCGGTGCGGGACACGCACTGCAGGAAGATGTTGTCGGCCATGGTCGCTCTCAGGCTCCCGCCGCGCCGGAAGGACCGTCGGCGGCCGGGATGTCGAGTCGGTGGCGCAGCATCGTGACATACCAGTTGACGAAGGCCTCGACCTGGATCTCCGACGTACTGTAAGGGCCGGGAACGTAAGCGGGATCGCTGATGCCGCTGTGCGCGAGCGCAACGAGGTCGGCGTCCTGCTGATTCGTCTTCTCCCAGACCCCGGTGAGCTGGTCGAGGTCATAGTCGACGCCCTCCACGGCGTCACGATGGACGAGCCAGGTGGTGCGCACCAGGGTCTGATCGGCGGAGACCGGGATGACCGCGAAGAGCACGGCGTGGTCGCTCGTCACGTGCAGCCACATGTTGGGCTGCAGGTGCATCGACAGCCGGCCGAGTCGCGCGTCGGGGATGTCGGTGAGGAGGCGGCCGCAGGCCGCGGAGCCGTCGAGGGTGAACGACTCGCCGGCGAGGTCGAGTGCGTCGCGCTCGATGTGGAACCCTGTTGCGCGCGTGTCGAGTTCTACGACCCGGGTGTGGGGTAGGCCATGCCGGTCCCAGATCTCGGTCTGTTCCGCGGTGGCGCGGTGGAACCGGTCGAACGCCGGCGCCAACCGGCTGGGGATGGCGTCGGTGTCGCTGTATCCCCAGGTCGGGAAGAACACGTTGAGGAGTTCCGGATGGCCACCGCAGTGGTAGCACTCGCGGTTGTTCTCCATCGTCAGTTTCCAGTTGCCGTCTTCGACGATGTCGACCTGTTTGGCCACCTTGGCCTCGGCGAGACGGTGCGGCGTCAGATAGGGCTCGACGACGGCGGCGACCTCGTCGATGTCGGCCGGCGGGTCGTCGGCCAGGCAGATGAACACCAGGCCGCCGATCGTGCGGACATGTACCGAGCGCAGCGAGTAACAGGACTTGTCGAAGCCGGGCGCCTGGTCATCGGCGAACTCGAGGCGCCCGTCCATCCCGTAGGTCCACGAGTGGTAGGTGCACACCAGGGTCCCGGTCGATCCGCTGGGCTCGGTGAGCAGGCGGGCCCCTCGATGCCGACACACGTTGTGGTGGGCCCGGACCCGGCCGTCGTCGTCTCGGACGACGATGACCGACCGGGTCGAGAAGGTGATGGTGACATAGTCACCGGGATCGGTGATCTCGGCTTCGGTGGCCACGAAAATCCATGACCGAGAGAAGATCTCGTCGACATCGAGGTCGAAGAACTCCCGGCTCACATAGAACTCCGCCGGCAGGCTCTCGCCTGCGCGGCGGTCGGCGATCAGAGCGCGGGTGCCGGTTTCCGGTGCCCTGGTGGCGGCATGCGCGACGAATGGTGCAGTCATCAGCAGTGCGGGCCTCTCTGCACGGTCGGTGACGGATCTGTCGGGATGGCGGTTACATCGAGATCAACTGCATTGCAGTCGATCTCGAGACAGTCGGACGGCACGTGGATTCGGCCGGGCCAAGCTGGGGGACTGTTGACTTGTTGCGTCATACGCAACGACGCGCATGCTATGCAACAAGTGTGCGTCTCGGGTCTTGCGGTGTCAAGCGGGACGTGCGACCGTTTCTCCACGAGCCACACAGGCGTCGAGGGACCGTCGCGAGCCAGGCTCGGCCGCTCTACCCGACAGGGGTCGCATCATGACCGTGCGCGAACGACATCGGTTGCCATCCGCGGGTCATCCGTCCGCGGCACCCGAACGCGATGGAACTGCGGGCATCCACCCGGGGCGGTGCGCGACTGCCTGCTGAACGGTATTACTCGGTCGGCGGCGGTTTCGTCGTGACCGACGACGAGTCCGACAATCCGTCGGTCGGTACGGACGTACCATTCGGCTACGGCTCCCGACGACGTGACCGTCCGGTTCCTGTTGGCCGCGGGTGCGATCGGCGGGCTCATCAAATCGGGGGCGTCGATCTCGGGTGCCGACGTGGGTTGCCAGGGCGAGGTGGGTTCCGCGGCGGCGATGGCCGCCGGTGCACTGGCCGAGATCCGCTCAGCGTGGTGGAGTGCTGAAGCCGGGCGCTAGTCGCCCAGCACCCGCCGCAGGTAGTCGTTGGCGAACACGCGGGACGGGTCGTATCGATCCCGGACGGAACGGAATTCGTCGAACCGTGGATAGACGCCGCGTAGATACTCGGCGTCGCGGGTGTGCATCTTGCCCCAGTGGGGCCGGCCGCCGAGACCGGTGAGGATGGCTTCGACGTCGGCGAAGTAGGCATCGGAGTCGGCGGGATCGTCGCGGTGATAACGGTGTACGGCGATGTAGCCGCTGGTGCGTCCGGAGGCGGTGGAGAGCATGAGGTCATCGGCCGCGGCGGCGCGGACCTCGATGGGGAAGCTGACGAGGTGGTCGCGCCGGTCGAGGAGGGCGCGGACCTCGCGCAGCGCCTCCGGCACGGCCTCGAGGTCGACGGCGTACTCCATCTCGCGGAACCGGACGTCGCGGTCGGAGACGAAGACCCCGGTGGAGGAGTCGGTGAACTCTCGTGCGGAGAGCGCGCGACCGGTGACCCCGTTGATCGTCGGCACCAATCGCGGCGCGCGCGCACCGATCTCGCACAGCAAACGAAGGGCCTTGTTGCTCAACAGTTCGTCGTCGATGTAGCGCTTGACGCGCGACGGCCCGGTGACCGGGGCGTCGGGACCGACCCGCGTGTTCGTCTTCACCAGAGCGCAATTGGTGTGCGGGAACAGGTAGAACTCGTGGTGGTCGGTGGTCGCGACGCGCTCCTGGAAGGCGGCGATCGCCGCATCGGCCGTCTCGGGACCCTCGACCGCGTGCAGCCGGAACTCGTCGACACAGTCGATGGTCAGTTCCACAACGACTCCGAGCGCGCCGAGGCCGAGTGCGACGGCCTGCATGTCGGCGTCGTCGGCGGTCACGGTGACGATCTCGCCGGAGCCGGTGACGATGGTCGCGCCGACGATCTGGGTGCTGATGCCGCCGAAGGCGAGCCCGGTGCCGTGGGTTCCGGTCGAGGTGGCGCCGGCGATCGTCTGACGATCGACGTCGCCGAGATTGGTCATCGCGAGTCCGAAAGGTGCCAGGATCCCCGGGATCTCGTGCAGGTGTGTGCCGGCGCGCACGGTCACTCGGTGGCCGTCGACCGCGACCAGACCACGCAGGCGCGACAGGTCGAGTTGCACGTCGTCGGCCACGGCTATGGGGGAGAAGCTGTGTCCCGCGCCGACGGTCTTCACCGTGCCGCCGCGAGCGGCCGTCTCCCGGACGATGGCGGCGATCTCGGCGGCACTCGCCGGGTGCAGCACCTGGTTCGGCGTGCAGGCCGCGGTGCCGCCCCAGTTGCGCCAGCCGGGCGCCGAACGCGCAACGGTCCTGCTCACAGGAAGCACCTGCCCTCTCCTCGGTAGGTCGGTACGACCTCATCGACCACCGCGTGCCCGGCGTCGTCGCGGCCGACGATCGCGACCTCGCGCGCTCGTTCGCACACCTCGCCGGACTTGGTGTGCCGGAACCACACCCGACTCCCGACGGCGATCTCGTCCGCGACCGCACCTCGCAGTGGGGTCTGCACCTCGCCGGCGGCCTCGGTACCGACGTAGGTGAGTCCGTGCGGCCACACGGGTGTGGGCAACCGGTCGGCAGCGGGCGGGCCGGACGCGATCCAACCGCCGCCCGCGCAGGTCACGACGCCGGGCGCCGGGCGGCGGACGACGTCGAGACCGAAGGACAGCGCCGGGGCGGGACGGAACCGCGCGTACCCGTCGAACAGATGGCCGCCGAACAGACCGCTGCCCGCGGCGATGTCGGTGACCGAGCGGTCGCGCGCGGTCTCCTCCAGGGAACCGGTGCCGCCTCCGTTGACGAACTCCAGGTCGGCGATCCGGCGCACGTCGTCGATCACCTTGCCGCGGCGACGGCGCAATTCGGCCATCGAACGTCGCTGCATCGCGCGAATCGCCCGGTTGGCCAACGCCTTACCGGGCGCCGCATCGGCCACCCCGGCCACCTGCGCCTCGTAGGACATGACCCCGACGAGATCGAAGCCGGGCCGTGCCACGATGATCCGTGCCAGCTCGAGTGCGTCACGACGGGAGTGCACCGGCGAGCGGCGAACCCCGATGTGCACCCGCCCGCCCAGTAGACGGTATGACGCGTCGAGGTCGATCGCGACGCGGATCGGCGGCCGGGCGGACGGAGGCACGACGGCGTCGATGAGGTCGAGTTGGTCGACGGAATCGACGAGCACACTCACCCGACGGGTCGCGACCTCGTCGGCGGCCAAGGCCGCCAGCGCATCCCGCCGCACACTGGGGTATCCCATCAGCACGTCGTCGATCCCCGAGGTCGTGGCGAGCCAGTGTGCCTCGGCCACGTCGTAGGCGAGCACCCCCGCGAAACCGGCGCGCGCGGTGATGTCGTCGATGACCGAGCGGACACGGACGGATTTCGTGGCCAGGCGGATCGGGACACCCGCCGACCGACGGGTGAGATCGGCGACGTTGTGCTCCAGGGCGGCCCGGTCGAGTGCGAGGACCGGTGCGTCGAGTCCCGCATCGGCGACCGCTTGATCAATTGCCGCCCAATAGGATTCGGGATCACTCAGCCACGGCGCGGGCGTCGGCGTCACCGGTGCCGCGTCGGGCGCCTCACCCGAAGCTGACATGGGTCATGAGCTGATCGGTGATCGAGCGGATGATCGCGTCGACGACCTTGTCGTCGGCGGTGCTGAGGTAGACGAGGGTGATCGAGTTCGTCGCCGCGATGATCAGCGGACCGAGGTCCTCGACCGGCGTGGTCCACTCCATGGGCGTCAGGTCGGCCATCGACCGCAGCCCGGCCGAGGCCACCCGGTAGAGCTGCTCGTACATGTGCTTGCCGACCTGCTGCAGCTCCGGGTGATTGTGCGCATAGATGCCGAGCGCGATGGTCGCCTGCATCCGGCCGGGATCGGCTTTGAGCAGGTCGTAGAACGCGTGGAACTGGCTCACCATGCTCGACCGCATCGTCTCCACGCCCGGCTCGGGTCCGTAGTCGGCGGCGGGCAGCACCGCGTGCAGCATGCGCTCGATGTCGGTGGGGACCGCCGTCTCCATGACCGCGCACAACAGTGCGGTGCGACTCTCGAAGGCATAGTGGAAACTTGCGAGCGGCATGCCGGCGTGGGCGCAGATGCGACGCGTGGTCGCGCCCTCGACCCCATGGTCGGCGATCACACGGTACGCCGATTCGAGAAGCGCGCTTCGACGTTGGTCGACGGACATCCGTGCCACTGCGGTATCTTCCTGACCACATGCGCCGGCGCATGCTCGGGTGGACAATGTCGCCGCAGCCTATCAGTGCCGGTGAGGCGCACAATGCCGTTCACCCGGAAGAAATCGCAGATCACACCGGGGACGGTCGGGAGGCGTGCACCGCACGGCGCGACCGCCGTCTGCCCAAGGTGACGCCACCGAACCCACTACTGTGTGAACGTGACCTCCACGACCGGTAGAAAAGGCACCAACGACCTGCGCCGCGACGTCCTCGCGCGTGCGGGTTCGGCGGGAGTGGCGGTGGCCGACGCCGTCGTGGCGCGGCTCGCCGCCGAGGGACTCGGTCCCGCCCGCGCGCTGGGCGCCTCCCGCGACCAGATAGCGCCGCACGTGCGGCGGAGCCCGCATCTGCGGAACGGCGCCTTCGTCAACCCGGAACCCCCGTCGATCGCCGATCCGAGCCTGCAGGTCCTCACCGACATGGCCCGGCGGCCCGGCCGGCCGCGCCGACCGGTCATGGTGACGGTCCCACGCTTCGAGGCCCCCGGCGACCTCGCCGTCACCTGGCTCGGCCACGCCACCGCCGTCGTCGACATCGACGGCGCGCGGGTCATCACCGATCCGGTCCTCAGCCGCCGCTGCTCGCCCAGTCAACTCGTCGGGCCCGGACGCATGCACTCCGCCCCATTGGCGCCGTCACAGTTGCCGCCACTCGACGTCGTCCTGATCAGTCACGACCACTACGACCATCTCGACATGGACACCGTCGTCACGATCGCCGACACCCAGCCAGATGCGGTGTTCGTCACGACGATCGGGGTCGGCGCGCACCTGGCCTCCTGGGGGATCGCGGAAGATCGCATCCGGCAGGCGGATTGGTGGGATGAGGTGGTGGTGCCGACCGGCGCGGGCGAGCTGCGGTTCACCTGCGGTCCGGCGCGGCACTTCTCGGGCCGGTGGCTGGAGCGGAATCTCACCCAGTGGGGCAGCTGGGCGATCACCGGACGGGAGCACAAGGTCTTCTTCTCCGGGGACACCGGCCACAGCGAGCGCTTCGCCGATGTCGGCGACCGACTCGGCCCGTTCGACCTCACCCTCATCGCCGTCGGAGCCTACGACGTGATGTGGCCGGACATCCACGTGAACCCCGAGGAGGCCCTGTCGATCCACCGGATGGTCTCGCCCGGTACGGGATCCGACTCGGTCTTCATCCCGATCCACTGGGGCACGTTCAACCTCGCGCGCCATCCCTGGGGGGAGCCCATCGCGCGGCTACAGGCGGACGCCGGGCCGGACAAGCCGACGATCCTGGTGCCGCAACCGGGCGGTTCGATCGACCTGATGACGCGGACCGGCAGCGGTGTGACACAACCCAATTGGTGGGAGGCTTCGGCGTGAGCTCGCCGACGGAGGTCGCGGACGCCGGCCTGACCGCGGCCGAGGTGGCGCAGCGGGTCGCGGCCGGCCAGGTCAACGCGCTGCCCGACCGGTCCGGCCGCAGTGTGGCCGACATCGTCCGCGCGAATGTCTTCACCCGGATCAACGCGATCCTCGGGGTGCTGTTCGCGATCGTCGTGTTCACCGGATCGCTCATCAACGGCCTGTTCGGACTGCTGATCATCGCCAATTCCGGGATCGGCATCATCCAGGAGGTCCGGGCCAAGCGGACACTCGACAAGCTCGCGATCGTCGGCCAGACCCGTCCCCGGGTCCGGCGCGATGGCGAGGTCACCGAGGTACCGCCGGACGAGGTGGTGCTCGACGACATCATCGAGATCGGTGCCGGCGATCAGATCGTCGTCGACGGCGAGGTCGTCGAGGCCATCGCACTCGACGTCGACGAGTCACTGCTCACCGGCGAGGCCGACCCGATCGACAAGGACCCGGGAGACGCGGTGCTGTCGGGCAGCTTCGTGGTCGCCGGCGGTGGCGCGTACCGCGCCACCAAGGTCGGCGCCGATGCCTACGCGGCCCAGCTCGCGGCCGAGGCGTCGAAGTTCACGCTGGTCTCCTCCGAGTTGCGCTCCGGCATCGATCAGATCCTGCGGGTGATCACCTGGTTGCTGATCCCGGCCGGTGTCCTGACCATCGTCAACCAACTCTTCGTCAGCGACAACGGGTTGCGGCGGTCCCTGCTCGGCATGGTCGCCGCGCTGGTGCCGATGGTGCCCGAGGGGCTCGTCCTGATGACCTCGATCGCCTTCGCGGTGGGTGTGGTGCGGCTCGGTCAGCGGCAGTGTCTGGTGAACGAACTCCCGGCCATCGAAGGGCTCGCGCGCGTCAATGTGGTCTGTGCGGACAAGACCGGCACCCTGACGGAGAACGGGATGCGGCTGGCCGAGGTGCGTTCCCTCGGGACGGTGCCCGCCGAGACCGCGGGACAGGTGCTGGCCGCGCTCGCCGCCCACGATCCGCGGCCCAACGCCAGCATGATCGCGATCGCCGAGGCACATCCGATCCCACCCGACTGGTCGGTGGCGGCCATCAAACCGTTCACCTCGGCCACCAAGTGGAGCGGGATGTCGTTCCGCGGGAGCGGGTCCGGCCCGACCGCCGGCACCGACGACGGGCACTGGCTCATCGGTGCGCCCGACGTCCTGCTGGACCCGGAGGGCGAGACGGCCCGCCTCGCCTCCGACATCGGCGCCGCCGGACTCCGCGTGCTGCTGCTGGCCTGCACCGACGTGGCCGTGGACACCGAACCCGCGCCGGGTCAGGTCGCTCCGGGAACCGTCTCGCCGGTGGCCCTCGTGGTCCTCGAACAGCGGGTCCGGCCCGATGCGCGCGACACGATCGACTACTTCGGACAGCAGCACGTCGCGGTGAAGGTCATCTCCGGAGACAACGCCCGGTCGGTGGGGGCGGTCGCCGCGTCGCTGGGCCTCGGATCGGCCGAGTCCTCGGTCGACGCGCGCGAGTTGCCCTCGGAGACGGGCGAACTCGCCGACGTCGTCGAACGGGGCGTCACGTTCGGGCGGGTCCGGCCGGATCAGAAGCGGGCCATGGTGAAGGCGCTGCAATCGCGGGACAACACCGTCGCGATGACCGGCGACGGAGTCAACGACGTCCTCGCGCTCAAGGACGCCGACATCGGCGTGGCGATGGGCTCGGGCAGCTCGGCCGCCCGGTCGGTGGCGCAGATCGTGTTGCTGGACAACAAGTTCGCGACCCTGCCGTATGTGGTGGGCGAAGGTCGGCGTGTGATCGGCAACATCGAGCGCGTCTCCAATCTGTTCCTGACCAAGACCGTGTACGCGGTGTTGCTCGCACTGTTCGTCGGCGTCGGCGGACTTCTCGGCGCACTGTTCGGGTCCGACCCGCTCAGTTATCCGTTCCAGCCGATCCACGTGACGATCTCGGCCTGGTTCACCATCGGCATCCCGGCGTTCGTCTTGTCGCTGGCCCCCAACAACGAGCGGGCCCGGCGTGGTTTCGTACGGCGGGTGCTGCTCAGCGCCGTGCCCAACGGCATCATCGTCGGCCTGTGCACCTTCGTGACCTACGTGATCGTCAACCCCGGCGGCGCCGGCGTCGAGGTGGGTGGTGACGCCGTCGAACTCTCGCAGCCTCAGACGCAGGCCGCCACCGCGGCGCTGATGACGCTGATCGCGATCGCGGTCTACGTCCTCGCCGTGGTCGCCCGTCCGTACAACTGGTGGAAGGCGGTGCTCCTCGCGGTCTCCGCCGCCGCATACGTGCTGATCTTCGCGTGGCCGTTCACCCAGGACCTGTTCCGGCTCGACTCGTCGAACTGGGGGATGAACACGGTGGCCCTGCTCTCGGCGGCGGTCGGCATCGCGTGTGTCGAGGTCGTCTCGCGGGTGGCGCCCCGATGGGTCGCCACGCATGACAACGATCAGCACGGGGACGAAGCGCAGGTCAGCGGGGTGCTCACGTCCGACCGATAGAATCTGCGGCAAGTGGCCGGAAGGTGTCCGGCACGTCGATCAGAGGAGACGTCATGGATCTCAAGGGACTCGTCAACAAGGCCAGGGCCACGCTGCAGAAGAATCCGAGCCTGATCGAGAAGGGCGGCGACGCCATCGACAAGGTCACCAAGAACAAGTACTCGGGTCAGGTGGACAAGGCGCAGGACGCCGTGCGCAAGGCCGTCGGCGCGCCGGGACAGGGAAACCCGGGACAGACTCCGCCGACCAATCCCACCAACCCCGGGGAGCCGCTACCGGGTCAGCAGAGCCCGCAGCCCCAGAATCCCCGGCCGCAGAACCCCCAGCAGCCGCAGCACCCGCAGCGGTAGTCCGAGTAGTTTTCAGAGCTGCGCCCGCGGATGTCGGCGATACGCCGACACCGTGGGATCGGCGTCGATCCAGAACCGCCACGCCAGGTCGGCAGCGCGGCGGACCCCGACCCGAGGCCCCGCGACGACGCGTTCCCCCGGACGCGGTGCCCCGGGGTCGAGGGTGACCGGGGTCGACGGGTCGGCGAGATCGGTGTCGAGGTCGGCCATCGTGAGCCCGAGGGCACGGCACAGGTTGCCCGGCCCGCTGGCGAGCTTGGCGTCGGGGACCGGCCCCGAGCGCGTCGCACCGCGCCGGGCGCGTGCGAGGTCGACGCCGTCGACCACCGCGCCCGCGCGCAGCAACACCGCAGCAGCGGGTCCCGGCCCGGCGACGACGACGTTCGCGCAATGGTGGCCGTGGATGCGATAGACGTACAACCGTCCCGGGGGCCCGTACATGATCTCCGAGCGGGCGGTTCGGGTGTAGGCATGCGACGCCGGGTCGTCGGGACCGGCGTACGCCTCGACCTCGGTCAGCCGGATCGTCACCCCGTGCCCGGTCACCTGCGAGCCCAGCAGCGAACGTGCCTGTTCGGCGGCGGAGGCGGGGGCACTACTCTCTTGGGTCATGGCGAAGACGAGTGACTCCATCGGCGTTGATCTGTCACCGGAAGATACCTGGGCCGCGGCATCGGATCTCTCGCGGTACAGCGAATGGCTGGTGATCCACGAGACGTGGCGCAGCCCGATCCCAGCGTCCGCCGACCTTCGCAAGGGCACCGAGGTCTCCTCGATCGTGCGGGTCAAAGGCACCCGCGTCCGCTTCGACTGGGTGGTCGAGAAGTTCGAGCCGGTCTCGCACGTCCGCCTCAAGGGCAACGGCAAAGGCGGGGTCAAGGCGAAGCTGGATCTGGGCATCGCTCCCACTTCCAGCGGATCGGAAGTAACCTTCACTGTTGATCTGGGTGGGCTGCCGCTGATCGGGCCCGTGGGTAAGACCGCGGCCATGGCGGTGTCGGGGGATCTGCGTAAGTCGCTGCTGAAATTCCGCGAGGTGTTCGGCTGAGCCACGCGTGAACACGCGGGCCGCGACCGCCGATGCGTCGATGCGTCGTGCGGCGACCACGCGAGAGGCGGGTCTGCAGACCGCCGCCGTACGAGGGGAACGGGAAAAGAACAATGGGGCGTCACAGCTCCGGCGCCGATCGCGCCGGAAACGAGTGGAACGGGAACGACCGGTCGGGTGGGGCGGTTCCGCCACGCGCCCAGACTTCATCGGACAGAGGCAGGTCGAACGATGCCCGGTCGGGAAGCGATGACGACTTCGGCTTCGAGCACCGCAACACCGATGGGGGCCGCCGCGGGGGATGGCTGTGGGCGGGTGCGGTCCTGCTGGTCGTCGTAGCCCTGGTCACCGGCGTCATCATCTGGCAGACGGGTGCGGGTGGCTGCGGGGACCGGACCCGGGTCGCCGTCGCGTCGGACTCGGCGATGACCGGTCCGCTGCGCGAGGTGGCGCGGCAGGCGTCCGCGGACTCGTGTTTCGACTACGACGTGCAGACGGCCGCGGGTGCGGATGTGCCCGGCCTGCTCACCCAGGGTGCAGCGGCTCCGGACCTCTGGGTCGCGGACTCGCAGGTGCAGGCCCGCCGGGTGACGACCCAGGTGCGTCGTGACCTCGATATGGTGTCGCCGTCGATCGCGTCGACCCCGACCGTCGTCGCCGGCACCGACGTACCCGAGCTGGGCACCTGGGTCGAGGTCATGAAGTTGCCTGATCTGCGAACCGGCAGCCCGGTGGACACCAGCACGGGCGACGCCCCGATCATCGGCGCTCTCGCCGCGGTCGACTCCGGCGAGCTCGCCGACGAGGACTTCACCGAGGCGATGACCATCCTCGCCATCCAGCAGAACAATGCGCGCCTGGCCAACGACAACGAGGGCACACGTCTGAACCTCGCCAACACCTCGGGCGTCCCGGTGGTCACCACCGAGCAACAGTTCGATCTGTTCATGCGCACGCACCAGGGTTCGCAGTTGACGTCGACGATCCCCGCGGCGGGCACGGTCATGCTCGACTATCCGCTGGTCAACACGGCTCCTGCGGCGCGCCAGCAGGCGGCCGCCGACGCCGGGGCGGCCCTCGTCACCGCGCTGAACACCGATGCCGGGCGCGCAGCGCTGGCCGACTCGGGATACCGCGACGCCGACGGAAACGGCGTCGGTCAGCCGGTCAAGGAACTGGAGCTGCGCGACCCGTCGTCCGTCGACAAGGCATTGCGGCAGTGGCAGGTACTGGGTGTGCCGATCCGCTCGCTGATCGTCCAGGACACCTCCGGCTCGATGGAGACACCGGCCGGCGGCACCACCCGGGCGGGCCTGCTCATCGACGCCTCTCAGACCGGACTCAAGCTCTTCCCGAACAACACGATGATCGGCGGCTGGGCGTTCAGCGTGAACAAAGGCGGGCCCGGACAGGACTGGGAGGAGCTCGCCCCGATCCGCCGCCTCGATGCCCGTTCGGGGAGCGGTACGCATCGGGACGCGCTCGGTCGGGCCGTCGAAGAGGGGTTGTCGGACCTCGGGGGCGGGACGGGTCTCTACGACACGACCCTCGCCGCATTCAAGAAGGTGCAGGACACCTACGACCCGAACTACTCCAACAGTGTCATCATCATGACCGACGGACAGAACGAGGACCCCGACAGCATCACGCTCGACAATCTGCTCGCCGAACTGAAGCGCCTGGAGGATCCGGCACGACCGGTGCTGGTGCTGACGATCGGTATCTCCGACGACGCCGACTCCGATGCGCTGAAGCAGATCGCCGAGGCCACGGGTGGCACCACCTACGTCGCGGAGAACGCGGCCGACATCCGCACCGTCTTCGTCGACGCCATCCAGGCGAGGGTCGCAGCCGCGGGACGCTGAGACAGTTCGGAACGCCCCGCGGCCGTCGCCGGGACCAATGGCCGCGCAATCGGCACAATTGGTGCATGACGCACACCCCAGAGCCCACCGAGACCCTCGACCCGAGCACGATCGCCGAACCCGGCCCCCGTTCTTCGCGCCCGTCCCGCAGCCCGCGGGGATCGTCCGTCCTCGCCCGCACCGGCGGGGTGGTCGCGGCGATGGCGGTGGTCGGACTCGTGGCGGGCGCATGCTCGTCCGAGGACTCCGGGTCGGACGACTCGGCCACCGGCACGACGACCGGCGCCGCGACGGGCAGCTCCGCTGCCACCGAGGCCGCCGACGCGGGCTCCGGCGAGTACGAGGACGGCGAGTACACGGCGCGCGGTGAGTACATCTCGCCGGGTGGTCCGCAGAGCGTCGGGGTCACCGTCACGTTGTCGAACTCGGTCATCACCGCCGTGTCGGTGGACACCAGCCAGACCAAGGGCCCGTCGCTCGAGTACCAGGGCAAGTTCGCCGGCGGCATCTCCGACGTCGTGGTGGGCAAGAACATCGACGAGATCGAGGTCGACAAGGTGTCCGGCTCGTCGCTCACCTCCGGCGGTTTCAACGAGGCGATCGAACAGATCAAACAGGAGGCGCAGGCCTGACCTCCGTCGGCACCGGGCACCACTGGGCGTTCGAGGCGATCGGCACCCGGTGGACGATCAGCACCCCGGAACCACTCCCCGCCGATGTCGTCGACGCGGTGAACACCGAGATCGACCGGATCGACCGGGCCTGGTCACGGTTCCGGGACGATTCGACGGTCGCGCAGATGGCCAGGGAGGCGGGGCGATACCCGATCGCCGACTCCGACCAGGCGCTGGTCGACTGGTACCGCCGTCTGTACGGCCTCACCGGCGGCGCGGTGTCGCCGTTGGTGGGGCGCACGCTCGCCGAGGCCGGTTACGACGCGGCGTACACGCTCCGCGCGTCGGCGCCGGTGCCGACGGCGCCGGCCTGGGAGGCGGTGATCGGTGAGCATGTCGGTGCGCTGGAGATTCGCGAACCGGCTCTGCTCGACGTGGGTGCGGCCGGAAAGGGATTCGCGGTCGACCGGGTGGCGGAGATCGTCGGCGGCCACGTCGACGACTTCGTGGTCGACGCAGGTGGGGACATGGTGATATCGCCGCGTTCCCGCGGACTGCGGGTGGCGCTGGAGCATCCGCTGGACACGACGAAGGCGATCGGCGTCGTGTCCGTTGCCGGCGGCGCGATCTGCGCCTCGGCGAGCAATCGGCGGGTGTGGGCCGACTGGCACCACATCGTCGATCCGCGTACCGCCTCGCCCGCGCGGGAGGTGCTGGCGACCTGGGTGATCGCGCCGTCGGCGATGGAGGCCGACGGCTTGGCGACGGCGCTGTTCTTCACGCCCGCGGCGTTCCTGCGCGGCGATTTCGACCATCACCGTGAGGGCTTTCATCACGTGACCATCCGACGCAACGGGAGTGTCGAACACACCGCCATCCCCGGATTGGAGTTGTTCCTGTGACAACGCTTCTGCCGCAGCTGCTCTCGCCGATCGACGCGGCCCGGCGGCACCTGACCCCGTATCGGGCGGTGCTCTGCGGGCTGGTGGTGCTGGCCGCAGTCGCTTTCGTCGTCTCGGCGACCGATGCCGACTTCGGTTACGGTCCGGACGAATTGGCGGTGTGGCTGGTCGTCGCGGTCGGGGTCAGCGGGGTCGTGAGCTACGTCTGCGCCGGCGTGCTGCGGGTGCCGCCGAACTCGGATTCGTGGCTGATCACGGGACTGATCCTGTTCTTCGTCCTGCCCGGCGGCTCGGAGGACACCGCCGTCGCCACCGTCGCGGTGGGCGCCGCCATCGCCGCGGCGTCGAAATATGTTCTCGCATGGCGTCGTCGGCTGATCGTCAATCCCGCGGTCGCGGGTGCGGTCGGTTGTTACGCGCTGGCATACGCCGGTCTCGAGGGCATCAGCTTCCCGTTCTGGTGGGTGGCCGCCGATCCGCTGTTCGTCCCGATGGTCGTGATCGGTGCGGTGGTCGTGACGTTGATCCGCGAGTGGCGACTGGCCCTGGTGTTCATCGGCGCCTCCCTTGTCACGATCGGGGTCGTCGAACTGGTACGCGGCGGCCAGGATCTGTCCACATGGGTGGTGTCGAGTCCGATGCTGTTCGTGGCGGCGATCATGCTGCCCGAGCCGCTGACGTCGCCGGCCACCGAGCTGCACCGACTGTTGTACGCGGCGTTGGTCGGTGTGCTCATGCACTGCCAGTACACGATTGCGATCACCGACGCGTACACGTTGGCGTTCGTGCCCGAGGTGGCGTTGCTCGTCGGATGCCTGTACGCGTTCCTCGTCCGACTGGTGTCGGGCACTGCGCGCCGGGTGCCGCTCGACGTCGTCACCGTCCCGGTTGCCGACCGAACCTACGCGGTGCGCGGTGAACCGGTCGGTGGCGCAGCGGTGTTCCGGGCGGGGCAGTGGTCGAGTGTCAGTGTGCCGCGGTGGTCGGCGCCGCTGTGGTCGGGTTCGCGGCGGGTCTTCTCGTTCGTGTCCGCGCCCGGGCAGCAACCGGTGGAGTTCGGCTTCACCGTCGCCGCGGCGCCGTCGACCTACAAGGCAGCGCTGGTCGACGGCAGCGTACGCCGGGTCTACGTCGACGAGATCGGTGGGGACTTCGTGCTGCCGCGGTCGTTTCCGGCGACCGGATCGGTGGTGTTGATCGCCTCCGGGATCGGGATCACTCCGTTCGTCTCGATGGTGCGGGAGCTGGTGCAGTCGGGCCACGATCTCTCCGGCCTGACCATCGCGCACGTGCTGCGGGATCAGCGGCGTGCCGTACACGCCGATGACCTGGAGAGCGCCCGGGCCGCGAACGCGCGCATTGCGACTGTCGAGGCGCCGGAACTAGCCGACGGGATCGACGATCCCGCCCGGCTCGCCGAACTCATCGGTCCCAGCGCTGCCGGCGCCCACTACTACGTGTCGGGTACGCCTGCGTTCGTCGAACGGACGTCGGCGGCGGTCCGCCGCCTCGACGGTACGGCGCGATCCCGGCCGTGGCGTGTCCACACCGACTCGTTCTCCGGATACTGAACGCGTCTGATGGAGTTCGAATACCACTGCGAGATAGTCACCTTCGTCGTCTCGCCGAAGCATGCCTACTTCGGCAGACCGAAGGACGGCCCGGCCGACGAGGTCGAGACCCGTACCCCCGAATCGGTGGAGATCGTCGCCGACAAGGGGATTCGTGGTGATCGCTTCTACGGAATCCGGGCCCACACCGAGGCGGCCGTGACGTTTCTGGCGCTCGAAGCATGGATGGCGGCGGCGGCTGACGCCGATCCTGTTCTGGCCCGCCGCAACGTCGTCGTGCGCGGTGTCGAGCTCGATCCCTTGCGGGGACGGGAGTTCGAGCTGGACACCGGGTCGGGTCCGATCCGGTTCCGCGGCGGACGCCCTGCTCATCCGTGTTCGTGGATGGACACCGTTGCCGGGGACGGGGTGCGCAAAGCCCTGATCGGACGTGGTGGACTTCGGACGCAACCGCTGACGTCGGGGACGCTGAGCGTCGGTCCCGCGGTCTTGCGCACCGACGTCGAACTCGACGCCGCCCGCGCCGCCGACCAGGTGCGGCGGGCGCAGCCGATGTAGCTAGGGGCGACGATGGTCTGCCCCGCGGACTCCGTTCCCCTCTACATGTTGAGGGGAACGGAGCCGACTGCTATGTCTCTGTGGAGTTGTCAAGGGAAGGATGCGGTCCCGGGGTGTGGCCCGGGTTCGGAAGGTGCTACGCGAAAGTGTGTGTCGGACGGCCGGTCAGGCGGCGTCGTCGAGTCGCATGGTGCGGCGGTTGTAGGCCGGTAGCGGTCGGCGGTGCGGGTCGATATTGGCGGGCGGGACGAGCCACGGGTGGCGGTCGAAACCCATGACAATGTCCCAGCCGTGATGGTGGACCTGGGTGTGGCAGCGTTGGCAGAGCAGGCAGCCGTTGTCGAGGTCGGTGGGTCCACCCTCGGCCCACGACTTGATGTGATGCACCTGCGTATGGGACGGCGGTGCACCACATTTGACGCAGCACGCGTCGCGGACGATGATCGCTTTGCGTAGGTGTGACGGATACAACCGGCGGGTGTGACCCATCTGTAGTGGTACGCCCTCACTATCGAGGATGATCTCCGTGAGCGAGCCGTCGCACGAGACCTGTTTCGCGGTGGCATGGCTGACCGATCCGGTCCACGGCAGCGTTGCGAGGTCTCCGGTCGCGGGGATGGTCAGCATCAATTGAGTGCGCGGGGAACCAACGGTATCGAGGGTAGCGCCGATCGCGGCTTGGTCGAGGATCAACTCGAAGGCGTCGGCGCGGCGTTGCTCGGCGGTGCGTCGATCTTCGGCGCCGTCGGGTTCGGGCCTGGGGCACGAGCGCTCATCGATCATCGTCAGGAACTTCTCGCCGACCACCTGGGTGAGCTCGGCGCGGACTTCGACGCGGCCGTCGTCGGTGGTGTGTGCGTTCACCGAGTTCAAGCTTGCATCGTCCGACGCTCGGATTCCTGCGCCACAAGCATCGGCGAGAGCGTTGCCGATGACGTGAGCATGCTTGAGCACCTCAGTCGGTGTTGCACCGGATAGTGCTTGGGCGATGAGTTCGATCTCAAACCGCGAGCGCTCGTCGCCGGAAAGCGCCTCACCACAACGTCTATCGAGCTCGTTCATGCCGCGGACGATGGCATCGACGATCTCGCCGGACAGTCGCCCATCGGCGGCGTGACGCGCCGCAGCGGGCAGGTTGGGCAGCGCGTCGACACTCCGCATGGTGCGGAGGGCGGAGGCCGGCGCATGTCCAGACTCGATCAGCAGCTTCTTGGTGGTGCTACCGGTATTCTGTGCGACTCCGAGGGCGTCGAGTTGCGCTGCGTGCGTGGCGATCTGGTGGTCCGCGAGGTTGCGGATCAGGCGCCACGTGTCGAGGGCGTCGAATGTTGCTCTGCCCGTTGGGTCGTCGGTGGGTGGGGTGGTTCCGATGAGTTGATCGAGGAGAGTGGCTAGCTCTGGCATGACTCCAAGGTACCGGAACATTCGTTCGATTTCGAGGGTTTTCCACAGGCGCGAGACGCGCGAATTCGTCCGCTGTGCAGTGTTTTTGGTTGACAGTGCGTCGATTCGCGTTGACTGTCGGGACTGTCTCGCGTATCTGCCCGAATTGTGACCGGCAGACTTCAACTCGACTGCCAGACCTCGATCGAAGTCTGCCGGTCGAGTTGAAGTCTGGCGGTCGCCGGCCCACCGCCCTCTGGTAGTTGCTGTGCTCGACCCCGCGGGCGGCTTTCCGCGCTCCGGCAACCGCAGATCCAGCGTTTCGGATCAGGAAGCAGTGGCCCAGTGCCGCACATTCAACGAAAACCGACGCACAGTCGACTGGTCGGGGGGCCTCACCCGGCCAGTGCGCGCAGAAAGAACCCCAGGTTCGCCGGACGTTCGGCCAGGCGTCGGACCAGGTACCCGTACCACTGCTCGCCGTAGGGGATGTAGACCCGGACGCGTGCGCCGGCGGCTGCCAACCGGCGCTGCTCGTCGGCCCGTATTCCGTACAGCATCTGGTGTTCCCAGCTGTCCGGCGCGCGACCGAATTCGTCGGCGAGGATTCTCGCGGCGTCGATCATCGTGGGGTCGTGGCTGGCGACCATCGGATAATCGGAGCCCTTCATCAGTACCCGGAGGCACCGCAGATAGCTGTCGTCGACCTGGCGGCGGTCGGTGAACGCGACCGCGGGCGGTTCGGCATAAGCGCCTTTACACAACCGGATTCGGGCGCCCGACGCCGCGAATTCGGCGCAGTCGTCCTCGGTGCGGCGCAAGCAGGCCTGCAGCACGGTCCCGGTCTCCGGGAACTCGGAGCGCAACGACCGCACGATCGCCAGCCGCCGGTCGACGGTGGTGTGATCCTCGGCGTCCACGGTGACCACGACGTCCAGGCCATCGGCCGTTTCGACGATCGTGCGCGCGTTCTCCTCGGCGATCTTCGCGCCGTGCTCCGGCAGTGCGAGACCGAGCGCGGTCAGCTTCAGCGACACCTCCAACGACCCGGCAGGTGCCGGACGGCGTCCCGACAGAGACTTGAGCAGAGCCAGATACGCGGTCACCGTGGCGTCCGCCTGGGATTCGTCGAGGGTGTCCTCGCCCAGGAAGTCGACCGAGACGGAGAGTCCGTCGGCGAGTTCGGCCCCGACGGCGGCCATGGCGGCGTCGAGCGACTCGCCCGGCACGAATCGGCGGACCACTCGTCCGGTGACCGGCCACCGCTGGGACGCGTCCTTGATCCGCTCGCTGCGCGATGCCGCGACGATCGCGGGCCGCAGCACGGTGTCCAAGACGGACCCCATCACAGCGCCGTCCAGTCGGCGACCATGTGCGGGTACGACGAGGTGGTGGGAGGTGAGAAGGTCTCCTTGATCGTGCGGGTCGAGGTCCAGCGCATCAGGTTCTGCTTCGACCCGGCTTTGTCGTTGGTTCCCGACGCCCGGCCGCCGCCGAAGGGTTGCTGCCCGACCACCGCGCCGGTGGGCTTGTCATTGACGTAGAAGTTGCCCGCCGCGTTCCGCAGCCGGTCGGAGGCGAGCGCGACCGCGGCGACATCGGTCGCCATGACCGACCCCGTGAGTGCGTACTGCGCCGTCGAATCGACCAGGCCGAGAATGTTCTCGTAGTCGGCGTCGTCGTAGACGTGAACCGCGAGGATCGGACCGAAGTACTCTGTGGCGAACGCCTCGTCGGTCGGGTCGTCGGACACCAAGACCGTGGGTCGGACGAAGTACCCCTCGGTGTCATCGCAGACGCCGCCGACCGCGACGGTCAGCGACGCCGACGACTTGGCCCGGTCGATGGCCGCGACCTGCCTGTCGAACGCGCGCCGATCGATCACCGCGCCACCGAAGTTCGTCAGATCTCGGACGTCGCCATAGGCGAGTTCGTCGGCCTCGCCGAGGAACTCGTCACCCATCCGCTCCCACACCGACCTGGCGACATACGCGCGTGACGCCGCCGAACACTTCTGGCCCTGATACTCGAAAGCGCCGCGCGTCAAGGCCGTTCGCAACGCATGAGGTTCGGCCGAGGCGTGCGCGACGATGAAGTCCTTGCCACCGGTCTCGCCGACGAGGCGCGGGTAGTTCCGGTAGTGCTCGATGTTGGCACCGACCTCACGCCACAGATGACGGAACGTCCTCGTCGACCCGGTGAAATGGATTCCGGCCAGATTCTCATCGGCGAGAACGACATCCGAGACCGCGGCACCGTCGCCGTGGACGAGATTGATCACCCCGGGCGGCAATCCGGCGGCCTCGAGCAGCGCCATCGTCAACTGCGCCGAGTATGCCTGGGTGGGGGAGGGCTTCCAGACGACGGTGTTGCCCATCAACACGGGGGCGGTGGGCAGATTGGCGGCGATGGCGGTGAAGTTGAACGGGGTCACGGCGTAGACGAACCCGTCCAGTGGACGGTGGTCGAGCCGGTTCCACACCCCGGGCGACGACTCCGGTTGCTCGGCGAGGATCTCACGCGCGAAGGCCACGTTGAACCGCCAGAAGTCGACGAGCTCGCATGGGGCGTCGATCTCGGCCTGCTGCACCGACTTCGACTGGCCGAGCATCGTCGCCGCCGCGATCCGCTCGCGCCACGGCCCGGCCAGCAGCTCGGCGGCGCGCAGGATCACGGCCGCGCGGTCGTCGAAGCTCGTGTGAGCCCAGTCGGCGGCGGCGCGGGCGGCGTCCACCGCGGCGCGGGCGTCGTCGTGGGTGGCATTGGTGATGAAGCCGAGTACCTCGCGGTGTGCGTGGGGCTGGACGACGTCGATCTCCTCACCCGCCCCGAGGCTCAGGTGGCCGCCGATGATGTGCGGGAACTCGCGGCGGCCGGCATGCGACTGTAGCGCCAGCTCGTCGACGATGCGCGCACGCTCGGGCGAACCGGGGGCATAGCTGTGGACGGGTTCGTTCGACGGTCGAGGGGGAGTGGTGATGGCATCCATGACCTCAGTCCACCGTCCCTTTCGACGTCGCGATATGGCCGATCAGCCGAGGTGGGGCTCGTAGTCTTGTCCGTATGGACAAGAATGCCGGTATCGCGCTCGGGCGGTTGGTCCTCGCCCTTGACCAGACCGTCGCGACCCTGGTCTCGTCGCCCCGCGGTCTCGACGCGCCGGTGTCGACGATGGCGATGGTCGACGCCGACGACGTGCACTACGGGCTCGGGCATGCCGCCCGATCGGCCGACGTGTTCCTCCTGGTCGGACTCACCGATGACGTCGTCGTGGAGTGGCTCGGCGGCCTCGGCGCGCACCGCCCGGTCGCCGTACTGGCCAAGAACCCCGCACAGACCCTGGTCGGCCTCGCCGATCGACTGGGCATCGCGGTCATCGCCATCGATCCGCACGCCCGCTGGGAACGCATCTACAACCTCGTCACCCGGGTGCTCGACGCGGCACGCGGCGCGGTCGGGAGCGGCGAGTCCATGGAGTCGGGAAGCACCGGCGACCTGTTCGAGCTCGCCGCGGAGGTCGCCCGCCGGACCGGTGGTCTGGTCAGCATCGAGGACGAGCACGCGCACGTCCTCGCCTACAGCTCGGCCGGTGAGGAGGCCGACGAGTTGCGCAGACTGTCGATCCTGGGCCGCGAGGGGCCGCCGGAGATGCTGGCCTGGTTGCGGGAGTGGGGCGTGATGGACGCGGTCCGGAAGTCGTCCGGAGTCGTGATGGTCGACGCACGCACCGATCTCGGACTTCGGCCGCGTCGCGCGGTCGCCATCCGTCCGGCGTCGGGCCCACCCGGCGATCGCTCCGACGTCCTGATGGGGGTTGTCTGGCTGCAGGAGGGGTCGCGCCCGCCGGCCCGCGACACCGACGAGGTACTCGTCGGCGCCGCAGCTGTTGCGGCCCGGGTGATCTCGCGACGGCGTTCGGCAGGCTCCGACCACGATCAGCGGGTCCGGCGACTCCTCGGTGTCGGCGGAGTCCCGGTCGACACAGACCACCTCGCCGCCCAGCTCGGCATCGCGCCGACCGCCACGGTGACGGTCGTGGGGTTCACGGCCCCCGACGGCATCCGCGCCGGGCAGGTCTCGGCGCTCATGCTGCACGCCAGCGCTTTCAGTCCGCTGTCGGTCACGGTCACGATCGGTGACCGCGCGTACGTCGTGCTCCCCGGCGTCCCGCTCGACGACGCCGTCACGTGGGCGCGGATCTCCGTCGACGCCGCCGACCGCCAGTTCGCCGTATCGGCACGCGCGGTCGTCGCCGGCCCCGACACCATCGCCGCCGCAACCGATCTGCGTTCTGCGATCGATCGTGTCCTCGACGCCGCCGGTCGCGACGCCGACCTGATCGACGACGTCACCACCGTCGAGCGATCCCGCACCGGGGTGCTGCTCGCCGAGATCATCGGATTGCTCTCGGAGAACCCCGATCTCGTCGACAGCCGGGTCGCCGGGCTCGCGGATCTCGACACTCGCAGCGGCAGCGAGTTCACCGCGTCGTTGCGCGCCTACCTCGACCATTTCGGTGACGTCCGCGCGGCAGCGGCGGCGCTGCACGTCCATCCGAACACCTTGCGCTACCGCATCCGTCGCGTGCAGACCCTGACCGGGATGGATCTCGACGACCCGGCGACGCGTCTCGTCGTGGCACTGTCCCTGCGCGTTCGGTGAGAGTCGCTGCGCCCCCGAGTCCCACCGCCGGCCGAGTGCCACCCCGCCCGGTCATCCGGTGGGTACCGTGGCGCCCATGCCCTCATCGTCGAAGGCCCTGTCCGACCTGACCGGCACGCGGGTCGTCGTCACCGGTGCGACGAACGGTATCGGGATGGCCACCGCCCGCGCGCTCGCCCGGGCCGGTGCGCAGGTGGTCCTGGCCGTCCGCGACACCGATCTCGGCGCCCGGCGCGCACGGGAATTCGGCGGTGAGTGCGAGGTGATCCGGCTGGATCTCGCCGACCTCGCCTCGGTGCGGACCTTCGTCGAGGAACTCGACGGTCCGGTCGATGTGCTGGTCAACAACGCCGGCATGTTCCCGCATCAGCATCGGACTACGCGGGACGGTTTCGAACTCGGCATGGGCACCAATTTCCTCGGGCCGTTCGCCCTGACCAATCTGCTCCTGCCGCGCATCAGGCGGCAGATCGTGTCCGTGGGTTCGGAGGGGCATCGCCGCGCCCGCATCGACCCCGCCGACCTGGACCTCCGACGCACACGGTGGTCGCCGCCGCGGGCCTACACCGGGTCGAAACTCGCGGTGATGCTGTGGGGCCTCGAACTCGACCGACGGTTGCGCGACGTCGGGTCGCCGGTGACCTCGATGCTCACCGATCCCGGCTGGGCCGCGTCGAACATCTCGAACAAGCCGGGCCTGGGCGTTCTGCACCGCGCGGCGCAGGGCCTGGCGGGTGTCGTCGGCAACGATCTCGACGCCGGCGCGGCACCCACCCTGCACTGTCTGACCGAGCCGATCCCGCCGGGCAGCTACGTGGGGGTCGACGGACCGTGGGGACTGCGCGGCCGACCGGTGCTGTCGGGCCGATCGCTCACGGCGTGCGACTACGAGCTGGCCGGTCGACTGTGGACCGAGGCCGAGGCCCGCACCGGCACCCGGTGGCCGCTGGGGTAGGGCCCACGTGCCCGGCCGTATCACGCCGGATCTGTCAGTCGATCCGACAGCTGAGCGGTGAGTTCGTGCGCATACTCCAGTTGCCGCTCGAGCTTCTCGCACGCCAGTCGTGCGCGCTGCCGGAACTCCGCGACCGCCTCGAGCGCCGCCCGCCGGTCCGCCGGCGCCGCGTCGGAGTCGTCGAGGACACTCTCGGCGTGCAGGAGTGCGCGCATGTCGTCGAGGGTGAAACCGAGAGGCTTCATCCGCCGGATCACGAACAGCCGATCGATGTCGGCCCGGGTGTACAGCCGGAAGCCCCCGGCCGAGCGAGCGGACGGGACGACCAGACCGACCTCGTCGTAGTGGCGGATCGTCTTGATGGACAACCCGGTTTCCGTTGCCACCGCGCCGATCTGCAGGTGCTCGGCGGTGTCGGTCCCGTCGTCGGTCACAACCTGTCCTCTCTGCCCGGTCAGCCCTCGCCGCCGAGCTGCCCGCTGAGACGTCGATGACGTTCGGCGCTGTGGTCGTCGAGGCCGACGATGGTGGCCGTCTTGCCCTTGGCTGCGTACTTGGTGGTGACGGCATCGAGCGTAGCGACCGTCGACGCGTCCCAGATGTGTGCGCCGCTCATGTCGATGACGACGTCGTCCGGGTCGCCGACATAGTCGAACTGGTACACGAGGTCGTTGCTGGACGCGAAGAACAACTCGCCCCGCACCGCATAGACGCGGGTTCCGGGTTCGGGATCGGCGACATCGACCACCTCCGTGAAGTGGGCGACCCGGCGCGCGAACAGGACCATCGCCGTCAGGACGCCCACGATCACCCCGTACGCGAGATTGTGGGTGGCCACGGTGACGACGACGGTCGCGACCATCACCGCGGTCTCGCTCTTCGGCATGCGCCGCAACGTCTTCGGGTTGACGCTGTGCCAATCCAGGGTGCCGACCGACACCATGATCATGACGGCGACGAGCGCGGCCATCGGGATCAGCGCGACGATGTCACCCAGCCCGACGACCAGGATGAGCAGGAAGAGTCCGGCCAGAAACGTCGAGATGCGGGTGCGGGCCCGGGACTCCTTGACGTTGATCATGGTCTGGCCGATCATCGCGCACCCGCCCATGCCGCCGAAGAGACCGGTCACGATGTTGGCGATGCCCTGACCGGCGGCCTCACGCGTCTTGTCGGAATGGGTGTCCGTGAGGTCGTCGACGAACTTCGCCGTCATCAAGGACTCGAGCAGTCCGACGAGCGCCATGGTGAACGCGTAGGGGGCGATGACCGACAGCGTCTCCCAGTTCAGCGGGACGTCGGGAAAGAACAACGTGGGCAGACTGTCCGGCAGGTCGCCCTCGTCGCCGACGTCGGGAACGGAGAACCCGACCGCGAGCGTGACCGCAGTGAGTACCACGATCGCCACCAGGGGCGACGGGATGACAGTCGTGAGTTTCGGCAGCAGGACGATCATCGCTATCCCGGCTGCGACGAGGGGATACACCAGCCACGGGACCCCCAGCAGGTGGGGGAGTTGAGCCGTGAAGATGAGGATGGCCAGCGCGTTGACGAATCCGACCATCACGCTGCGCGGGATGAACCGCATCAGACGGGCGACACCCAATGCGCCGAGGACGATCTGGATGACCCCGGCGAGGAGCACCGCGGCGATCAGGTGATCCAGGCCGTGACTGGCGACCAGGGGCGCCACCACCAGCGCCACCGCCCCGGTGGCGGCGGAGATCATCGCCGGACGGCCGCCGACGATGGCGATCGTCACCGCCATCGTGAACGAGGCGAACAGGCCCACTCGCGGATCGACTCCGGCGATGATCGAGAACGAGATGGCCTCGGGGATGAGCGCGAGCGCGACCACGAGACCGGCGAGGACCTCGGTACGCAGGCGCCGCGGGGAGCGCAGGGTCGCCAGCACCGACTGTTGTCGGGCAGGAGTCAGCACCTCGGCCGTCATCGGCGTCTCGACTTTCGTGAGGTAACGGAAACGTCTGTCGCGGAAGGGGTCACCCACCCTCGCGGGCGTCGGGCGATTCCGACGGCCGACGCCGCCCCGCAGGACGGGCCAACTCTACCCTCACGGGAGGGTAGAGATGCAAATGCGGGTGCGCGGATGGGCGTCACGCCACACAACTCCAGGCGCGCAACAACACGCCCCCTGCGCGATGCGCAGGGGGCGTGCCGACGATGCGGGATCAGAGAATCGTGAGCATCTCGTTGTAGGTCGGCAGCGGCCACAGATCGTCGGCGACGATGGACTCGAGGGTGTCGGCGACCTCGCGGACCGCGGCCATGGCCGGGACCAGTTTCTCCAGCGCGTACTTCGACTCCTCGAAGGTGGACTCGCCGTGCATGCCGGCGATACCGGCATCGAGGGCCGTCAACCCGTCGTGCAACGTGCTGATCAGTCCGGTCAGTTCCTCGAGCAGCGGTGTGGGAGCCTCGATTCCGGCCATCTTGAGCGACGCCGCGGTCCCGGCGAGCTCACCCTGGTACCGGATCGCGGCCGGCATGATCATCGTCTTGGCGATCTCCGCGGTCTCCTTGGCCTCGACGAGGAGGGTGAGCGCGTAGTACTCGAAGATGACGTCCTCGCGGGCCTCGAGCTCGCGGGCCGACAGCACGCCGTACTTCTCGAAGATCTCGACGACCTCCGGCGAGGTGTACTCCGTCACCGCGTCGACCGTCGTCCGTAGGTTCTTCAGTCCGCGGGCGGCGGCCTCTTCCTGCCATTCGTCGGAGTAGCCGTTGCCGTTGAAGATGACCGAGCCGTGGGCATTGACGATCTCCTGCAACACCTTCTGGACGGCGTCCGCGAGTTCGAGACCGTCGGCGAGGAGCTTCTCGAGGTCCGAGGCGATGAAGTCGATGGAGTCGGCGAGGATCGTGTTGATGGCGACCATGGGATCGGAGATCGACTGATTGGAACCCGGTGCGCGGTACTCGAACCGGTTGCCGGTGAACGCGAAGGGGCTGGTGCGGTTGCGATCCCCCGGATCGGCTTTGAGGGGCGGCAGGGTGTCGACCCCGAGTTCGATGACCCCCGCGGCCTTGGAACCGGTGGCGCCGCCCTTGGCGATCTGCTCGAAGACGTCCATCAGCTGGTCGCCGAGGAAGATCGAGATGATCGCCGGCGGAGCCTCATTGGCGCCGAGACGATGATCGTTCGACGCCGAGGCGACCGCCGCGCGGAGGAGCCCGCCGTAGAGGTGCACCGAGCGGATGATCGCGCCGCAGAAGGTCAGGAACTGCATGTTCTCGTGCGGGGTGTCGCCGGGATTGAGCAGGTTGCCCTGATTGGCGTTGCCGAGCGAGAAGTTGACGTGCTTGCCCGAACCGTTGACGCCGGAGAACGGCTTCTCGTGCAGCAGGCATTTCATGCCGTACTTCTCGGCGACGGCCTTCATCGTGGTCATCATCAGCTGCTGATGGTCGTGGGCGAGGACCGACCGCTCGAAGACCGGTGCGATCTCGAACTGGCCGGGCGCGACCTCGTTGTGCCGGGTCTTCGCCGGGATCCCCTGCTTGAACAGCTCGCGGTCGAGTTCGATCATGAACGACAGCACGCGTTCCGGGATGGCACCGAAGTAGTGGTCGTCGAACTCCTGGCCCTTCGACGGCGGTGCGCCGAACAGGGTTCGGTTGCAGGTCATGAGATCTGGTCGCGCATAGAAGAAGTGCTCGTCGATCAGGAAGTACTCCTGCTCGGCGCCGGCGTAGGAGACGACGGTGTCGACGTCGTCGTGGCCGAAGAGGCGGAGCAACCGCATGGCCTGCTTGCTCATGGCCTGTTGGCTGCGCAGGAGCGGGGTCTTCTTGTCGAGGGCCTCGCCGGTCCACGAGATGAAGATCGTCGGGATGCAGAGGGTGTTGCCGTTCGGGTTCTCCAGGATGTACGCCGGGCTGGTGACGTCCCAGCCCGTGTAACCGCGGGCTTCGAAGGTGCCGCGCAGACCGCCGTTGGGGAAGCTCGACGCGTCGGGCTCGCCCTGCAGCAGCGTCTTGCCCGCGAACTCGGCGAGCGATGCACCGGTGGAGTCGGGTTCGAGGAATGAGTCGTGTTTCTCGGCCGTGAAACCGGTGAGCGGGTAGAAGACGTGGGCGTAGTGGGTGGCGCCCTTCTCGATGGCCCAGTCCTTCATGGCCACCGCGACGTAATCGGCGAGGGTGGGGTCGAGCGCGCAGCCGGTGTCGACGGTTGCGGCGACCGCCTTGAAGACGTGCTTGGGCAGCCGCTTCTTCATGACCGACAGGCTGAACACATTGCGCCCGAACGTGTCTGCGAGGGGTTCGGTGAACCCCGGCGCCGACACGTCGTAGGTCGTCACGGCCTCGATCGCCTGTCGGCGGGACATGCTGCCACTCATGGATACTCCTGGATGATCTGGGCCCCCCTGTGCGCGGGGGCGCACGACGACGTCGCTACGCCGTTTGTCGCAATTGCGAGCGCTTCGACGCTATGAGCTGGGTGTATGCGCCCGATTGCCCCTGTGTGACGCCGAGGAAAACTAGTGCCCCTCGGAACCGATCGGGGCAACGCCGTTTTCGAGAACCCGTGGCGCGACGGTCTACCGCAGCGTCGCGTTGTCGCCCATCACCGCGCCCTCGCGGCGCGGATCGGCGCCGCCGATCCAGCCGCCGCCGTGTCGCAGCAGTGCGCTGAGCCCGCTCGACTGTTCCTCGACCGACACCTCGGCTCCGCGTTCCCGGAGGCCGCGGACCAACGGATCGTGTGCGCCGTCGTCCGTGGTGTCGACGAGCGGGTGTTCGCCGCCGACGTTGGAGGTCGGGGTGTTGGCCGAGCCGAAGTCGATCATCGACACGGCCTGCTGGGGATCGAGGCCCCAGTCCAGCATCCCGACGATCGTCTTGATGACGAACTGGATGATCACCGACCCGCCGGGGGAACCCAGGGCCGCGACCACCTCGGCCGGCGCTCCGTCGGCGCCGGGCTGCAGAACGAGTGTGGGCGCCATCGATGAGCGCGGCCGCTTGCCCGGCGAGACCCGGTTGGCGAGCAGCGTCCCGTCGTCGTCGCGGGGTTCGGCGGAGAAGTCGGTCAACTCGTTGTTGAGTAGGAACCCGTCGACCATGTGGTAACTGCCGAAGGCGGATTCGATGGTCGTCGTCATCGTGGCGACGTTGCCGTACCGGTCGGCGACGGTGATGTGACTGGTTCCGTGTTCGGTGCCCGGGTGCGACCCCAGGGGCACCGGTCCGAGGTCACCCGCCGGCGCCTCGCCGAGCGAGGAGTCGGGTGAGATGAGCGCTGCCCGAGACCGCAGATAGGCCGGATCGAGGATGGTCGCGACCCCGCGCCCGGGCAGCGGGACGAAGTCCGGGTCGGCCACATACTTGTCGCGATCGGCGTAGGCGAGGCGTTCGGCCTCGGTGACGAGGTGCACGGCGGCTGGGTCGGGACGCCCGCCGTCGGCGTCGAGATCGGACGGCGGCATCGACGGCAGATCGAAGTTCGCCAGGATGCCCAGCGCCGACGCGACGGCGATCCCGCCGGACGACGGTCCGGGCATGGCCACGATCTGTCGCCCCCGATAGGTGGTGACCACCGGCTCCCGGGCGATGGCACGGTAGTCGCGTAGATCCTGCTCGGTCATCAGGCTCGGTGTCATGCCGCCCGCGGTGCTGCCCGCCTCGGCGACGATGGCTCGGGCGAGCGGCCCGTCGTACATCGCGCCCGCGCCGTCGGCGGCGAGGGCGCCGAGCGTCTTGGCGTACGCGGGGTTGACGAGCCGCGTGCCCGCCGGCTTCGCGGCACCGTCACCCGGTTCGAGCCGACGACGGAGAAGACCAGCGGACTCGGCGCGAAGTTCGCGGTCTCGATGGACGTCGGGCCGAAGACACTGAAGTCGGTGGTCGAGTGCACCGAGTACGTCGAGAACGAGCTCATCGAGTTGAAGGCCGTCGAGGGTTTCGACGCGAACACGACGTGGCGGTTCGCCGACGCGGACGGTGGATCGGGCACCGAACTCGACGTCGAGATCAATTACAACCTCCCCGGCGGTATGGCGGGCAAGCTCCTCGGCAAGGTCGTGGGTCCGTTCGCCGCTCAGGCGGTGCGGCACACGGAAGCGACGATCAGGAAGAAGATCGGCTAGGAGCCGGATTTCGGCTCGGGCTCGGCAGACTTCCGTTCGAGCGCCGGACCGGGTTCCGGTATCCGGTTGGGCAGGTGCCGCGAGAACAGCAACGCCAGCACGAGCAGGCCGAAGACGACGAACAGCGACTGCTGCAGGGCTGCGATCTGCGAATCCGAATAGGCCTGTGACACCGCCTGTGCGGACTCCTCCGAGCCGCCCGCATCGAGGACGAGGGTGCGCGCCTCGTCGGCGGAGATGATCGGCACTCCCTGGTCGTCGACGGCGGCGATGATGCGTTGCTGGTCGGTGGGGGAGAGGTTCTCGGCGTCGTTGACCGCCGACACGAAGCCCGACGACAGCATGAGCAGGAAGACCGATCCCGCGACCGCGGTGCCGAACGACGACCCCAGGTTCTGGAAGGTGCCCTGCAGGCCGCCGACCTCCGAGGTGTCCTTCTCCTCGACGGCGGACATGTTGACGTTGCCGAGTTGTGAAGCGAGCAGACCGAAGCCGGCGCCGACCACGAACATGCCCGCGGCGAAGGCGGCGTTGCGCAGATCGATTCCCACCGAGGCGATGACGAGGAGTGTCCCCAGCGCCATCGTGATCTGTCCGCCGCGGGCGATGAACCGTGCGGAACGCCGTGCGGTGAGCCAGGATCCAAGGATCGAGAACAGGACGAGCCCGACCGAGAGCGGCAGGATCTTCACCCCGGTCTGCAGTGCGTCGCGTCCGAGCATCGTCTGCAGGTAGACGGGGACCACGAAGAACAGGGCGGCGATCGCGAAGTACTGGGCGAGGAAACCGCCGAGTCCGCTTCGGAGAGCAGCGATGCGGAAGAGTTCGACACGCAGCAGCGGTTGGCGGCCGGACTTCGCCAGGGTGCGCTGCCGCAGGACGAACAACCAGAGCACGACGACCCCGGCGAGCAACAGGTATGCCACGGGGGAGACGCCCAGCGGGGCGATCTCGTCCCCGCCGATCTCCGGCGGATGCTGCGGCTTCAGCCAACCCCACGTCTTCGATTGCAGTACGCCGTAGACGATCAGCGACAGGCCGCCGGCGGATGCCACGACGCTGAGCGGGTCGATGCGTACCTCCGGGTCGCGGGGTACGTCACGAATCAGCTTGGCCGCGAACAGGACCGCCACCATGACGACGGTCTCGGCGACGAACACGTAGCGCCACGACAGGTATGTGGTCATCACGCCACCGAGCAGCGGGCCGACGGCGGCGGCCAGCCCGGTGACCGCGCCCAGGATCGAGAATGCGGTGACCCGGGCCTTGCCCGTGTAGTTGATGGCGGCCAGCGATGCGATCGCAGGGATGACGAGCACCGCGCCCAGCCCCTCGACGAGTGACCAGCCGATGAGCAGGACGGTCAGGTTGGGACTCAGCGCCGTGGTCAGCGAGCCGATGCCGTAGATGACCGCACCGATCTTGAATGCTCTTGCGCGCCCCATCAAGTCGCCGAGCTTGCCTCCGGTCAGCATGAAGGCGGCCATCGTCAGCGCATAGAAGGTGATCGCGGCCTGCATGCCGGTGATCGAGGTCCCGAGGTCGTCGGCCACGACCGAGATGGACACGTTCATCACGGTGCTGTCGAGCACCATCACGAACTGTGAGACGGCCAGGATGATGATCACAGACCAAGAGCGCATCGTCAGTCTCCTCAGATGTGGTGAGCGCTCTGATCTTTACAGGTTCGGCGGTTTACTGCGCGGGATTGAGCATCGGTACGAGGAACTGGCGCGCCACCGTGGCGAGCTGCGCGTCGTCGGTGATGTCGACGACGCGGCTGGGCACGGTGAGGAACGACGCGGAGATGCGGACCATCATCTCGGCCACGAGATCGACGTCGAGTTCGTCGGAGATGTTGCCCGCCAGCTGTTCCCGGCGCAGCTGGGCGGCGACGAAGTGCTGGACCGTCGCGAGCAGCATGCCGTCGCCGCCGATCATCGATTCGATCAGCATGCTGGGCTCGGCGTCGCTGATCTCACCGATGAGCGGGTTGCCGGAGATCGCCCGCAGCGAACCGACGAACCCGACGACGACGCGGTCGGCCACGGTGTCGGCGCGGGGGATCTCCGCGCGGAACCGGTCGAAGTACCGACGGAACTCGCGGAGCACCACCTGGTCGACCAGGGCGTCCTTGGTGGCGAACTTGCGATACAGGGTGACCCTCGTGACGCCGGCGCTCTTCGCCACCTTCTCCATCGGCGTCCGTTGCACGCCCAGCCGGCAGAAGAGTTCGAAGGCCGCGTCGAGCAGACGTTCGGCGGTGGGATCGGCGGCCTCGTCGGACTGAGCCGCGGATTCGAGAAACGCCCGCTGGAGAAGCGAGCTGGACAGCGGAGCGCCGGACGGCTGCGTGGTCATTCGCCTCACCCCCTTCCTCACATCATGACCGCATGAGCTTCCATGATCGCAAAATTCGCGAAAGAGGTGTGTTCTGGACCACGCGGTGGTAACAATGATACAAGGATACGTTGTTTGGCACATTGATACATGGAAGTGATGGGACGGGGTCATGGAAGATCTGAACAGGCGGAACCTGATACGCGCGGGCGGTGTCGTCGGCGCAGCCGGTGCGGTCGCGGCGCTCTCGCAGACGACGCCGTGGACGTGGTCGCCGGCGAACTCGGTGCCCGGCCGTGGGCGCGGCGCGGACCCGCGGCAGCTGTGGGACGACGAGGCCGACCCGGTGATCGCCAAGGTCATCGACAGCGGGCAGGTGCGCAACGTCAATCGCCTGCTGCGCACGTGGCATCGTAACTCGCAGCCGCTGCCCGCCGGGCTGCCCTCGGAACTGCGCGACTTCATGGAGCACGCTCGTCAGCTGCCCGCGTGGGCCGACCAGGCCAAGCTGGCCGACGCGGTCCGATTCAACCAGAAGCGCGGAACCTACCTCGGCGTCCTGTACGGCTTCGCCAGCGGCATGATGAGCACCGTCATCCCGCGCGAGGCCCGGTCGGTCTACTACTCCAAGGGCGGATGGGACCTCAAGGACCGCATCACCAAGACCGCGAAGCTCGGATACGACATCGGATCGCTCAACGCCTATCAGCCCGGCGGCGAGATGATCGTGACCTGCGTGAAGACCCGTATGGCGCATGCCGGCGTGCGCCACCTCCTGCCGCAGTCGCCGCACTGGGTGCACGGCGCGACGGAGAAGAAGCCGATCAGTCAGGCCGACATCATGGTCACCTGGCACAGCCTGCCGACGACCGTCATGCGCAACTTCGACAAGTGGAACGTCCCGATCGCGGCCGACGAATCCGCCGGATTCCTGCATTCGTGGCAGATCACCGCTCGCCTGCTGGGCGTCCAGGACGAGTACATCCCCGCCTCCTGGGCCGCCGCCGACTCGCAGGCGCAGCAGGTCCTCGACCCGATCCTGGCGCCGACCCCCGAGGGTCGCAAGCTCGCCGACATGCTGCTCGACCTCGGCATGAACCTCGACCTCTCGCTGATCTCGCGCGGCGTCCTGGGGGCGCTCACGCGATTCGTGCTCGGTGACAAGGTCGCCAACTGGTATCAGATCCCGCGGGAGCCCGTGTGGAGCCCGCTGCTCGAGACGGCGTGGGGTCCGTACGTACAGATCCGCGAGGGTCTGCTCAATGTCGGCATGCCGCGTGAGGCCTACTGGCTGTTCGACGAGTTCCTCCGCCAGTTCGTGCTCTTCTACATGTCCGAACTGCGGATGCCGATCAACATCGAGATCCCGGTGATCAACAACCCGAAGTACAACTAGCCAGAAACTAGCCGGCGGACTCCTTCTCAGCCCCTGCCGACTCACCGACTTCCACCGCCCGGTCCTGCTTCTTCTTGTTCCGCTTCGGCAACAGGGGGATGCGGGGACGGGCGGTGAGCCATTTGCTGAACGGTAGGCGTAGGAGGACGTCGACGAGCGCCAGCGAGGCCGTGAGTACCAGCACGACCAAGATGATCGAGCGCAGGATCGCCGAATGCGGGAACCAGTCGAAGAGGCCGCTGAGGAATCCGACGCGACCGAGGACGTCCAGGATCAGCGGGTGTACCGCGAAGACCCCGAAAGCGCGCAGGGTCGCCTGGGACACCAGTTTTCCGCCGGCAGGCCGGCCGGCCGCGCGTCGGTCATCCCAGACGAGGCCGATCAGCCACAGCAGGACGAAGCCGCCGATGTACCAGGGGAGCGACACCGGGTTCCAGGCCGTGTTGGCCTTCCACGGCACGTTGCCCGGCGATGTCGCCAGCAGGTATCCGACAACGGTGAAGGCCGCGCAGCCCGCCGCGACCAGGACGACTGTCGCCATGTGGTCGCGGAGCCAGCGGTCGACCGCCTCGCGGTGCTGCGCGGCCAGCACGCCCATGGTGATGAAGAGCGCGTACATCGGCAGCGTCTTCCACAGGTGCTGGTAGGCGACGTCCCACGCATGACCCGACGGCCGGGGTAGGTACTGGTAGATGACGAACACCAGGAGCTGGATCGCGGTCCCGCCGGCCAGCATCAGCCACGGCCGGCTCCGGCCCCGCTCGAACAGCCACGAGATCAGCGGGAAGAACAGGTAGATCTGCATCGAGATCAGCAGGAAGTACAGCTGGTACTTGCCCTCGCCGACGAGGAGGTCGTGTGCGAGGCGGGGCGCCATCTCGCCGATCGGCGGGAACGGATTGTCGGCGATGATGATGTGGTCGGTGATCGTGTAGATCAGCGTCCATGCCAGGTAGGGGCCGACGACGAGCCCGAAACGACGCCGCCAGAACTGCCACGGCGACATCTCCCGACCCTGCATGCTCAGCACGAGGACGTAGAGGGTCACCGCCACGAAGCCGTATCGGGTCAGGTGGCACAGGGTGCCGACGAGATTCGCGCCCCTGATCTCGTCGGCACCGCCGTTGATGGCGTTGATGCTGTGCGCGACGACCACGAAGGTGAACAGGACGACCCGGACGAAGTCGGCGGTGTGCGCCCGACCGCGGGGCTTGGTCGTGGGCGCGGGAGGGGCCGACTCGGCGGGACGGCGTGCCACGGAGTCCGCAGACCCTTTCGCGCTGGTCGTGGTCTCGTCGTCGGCGGTGGGTGCCGACCCTGATGCCGCATGCACCAACGAAAAGACCTCCCCGGGTGAAACGGTAGAACGTATGCGGTAGGCAGTGTACGGACACAGGCTGGCAGGAACCTCAACGCCGGGGTGTCCTCAGTGGTGACGATCACAGCCGGAAATGTCCGGTTCGCGTCGGGGTCGATCGTACCGGTGCTCGCATTCCGACGCCGGGCGTCACACATCGTCGTGGGTGTTCCCGGCGACGGGGGGCGAACTACACGATCTTCACCATCTGAGGTGTGTGGTGTGGCCGGGTGAGGTCGCTCGCGTAGACTCCCGCTGTCGGGGAGCCGCGCCACCGTGGGCTCTTCGCGGTCCGCCTTCGTAGCTCAGGGGATAGAGCAACCCTCTCCTAAAGGGTAGGTCGTAGGTTCGAATCCTACCGAGGGCACCAGTCCGGCCGTTCCACTGCGCGAGTGCCGTCTCGCGGGGTTTCGGGCTACGAACTCGCGCCGGATTTCGCGAACCGCCGACGGTAGACGAGTGGCGAGACGCCGACACTCGCGGCGAAATGGTGTCGCAGCAGCGTCGCCGACGTGAAGCCGACCTGGCGTGCCACCTCGTCGACGCTGGCGGTGGTCGTCTCGAGCAGGTTCTTCGCCGACAGCACTCGCTGTTCGGTCAGCCAGCGGCGAGACGAGATGCCGACCTCGTCGACGAAGCGACGCGCAAAGGTACGTCCGGACATGTGCATCCGGGACGCCATGTCGTCGATGCTGATGTCGCGGTCGAGGTTGGCCGTCATCCAGGCCAAGAGCGACCCGAAGCCCTCGTCGGTGCACGCCGGCATCGGGGCCTCGACGAACTGGCGTTGTCCGCCGTCGCGGTGCGGCGGCACGACCATGCGCCGCGCGATGCGGTTGGCGACGGCCGGTCCCCAGGATTCGCGGACCAGATGCAACGACGCGTCGATCCCGGCGGCAGTGCCGGCGCTCGTGGTCACGGGTCCGTCGTCGACGAAGAGGACGTCGGTGTCGACCTGCGCCTGGGGGAACATGCGCGCGAGATGGTCGCCGTAGCGCCAGTGGGTGGTGCACCGACGGCCGTCGAGGAGTCCGGCCGCGCCGGCGACGAACGCGCCCGAGCAGACGGTGAGGACACGTCCGCCGTTGTCGACGACCGCCCGGATGGTGTCCAGGATCTCGACGGGGTAGTCGCCGCTGACGCTTCCGCCGGGGATGACGACGAGATCGACGTCGCGGCACTCGTCCAGGGTGTGCGACACCTGGATCGACACCCCGTTGCCGACGGCCAGCGCGGTGTCGGGGTCCGGTGTGGCGACCCGGAAGTCGAAGGCGGGGACGTCGTCGTCGGTGCGGTCGAGGCCGAACACCTCGTGCACGACACCGAATTCGAAGAGCGCGACGTGTCCGTACAGGAGGACACCAACCGAATGCAGCACCTGACCAGTATGGCAGATAATTTGCGAACATTGACTGAACTGCCACTGGTGGCCGAAATGATGTGGGCGGAGGATTACTGCCATGACACTCCTCTTCATACTCGCCCTTGTCGTCGTCGCCTCGGTCGCCGGCGCAGCCGGCCTACTGAGTCTCACCGCGCGACGTACCCCCGTCGGCCAGCGGACGCCGGGCCAGCGGATTGCCGACTGGTTCACCCGGAATCCGAGGCGCCCCTACGGCCCCGACACCGAGCGTGTGGCTGCAGAACTGAGCATCCTCACCCGCCGGTACGACAAGCTCATCTGACCCGCCGGCCGCTGCGCTACCGTTGCGGTCGTGAGTTCACAGACTGTCCTCGTGACCGGCGCGACCAGTGGCATCGGGGCCGAGGTCGCCCGCCAGTTCGTAGCCAGGGGACACCGGGTCTACGGCACCACCCGCAATCCGGATTCCGTGCGCAACCCGATCCAGGGCGTCACCTATGTACGGCTCGACAACGCCGACTACGAATCCGCCGAGTCCTGCGCGGCCCTCGTCGGCGACGTGGACATCCTGATCAACAACGCGGGCGAGTCCCAGGCCGGTGCGCTCGAGGACACCTCGATGGCGGCCGTCGAGGATCTGTTCCGGGTCAACGTCTTCGGGCCGATCGCGCTGACCAAAGCGGTGTTGCCCGGCATGCGTCTCCGGCGCCGGGGCACGGTCGTGATGGTCGGGTCGATGTTGTCCAGCTTCCCGGTCGCCTTCCGGTCCAATTACGCCGCGACCAAGTCGGCGCTGAAGGCTTTCGCGCTCGCGTCGCGACGCGAGTTGGCGCCGTACGGGATACGGATGATCAGTGTCGAACCCGGCACGATCGCCACCGGCATCGGTGATCGCCGCAGCATTCACATCGGCGACGACTCGCCCTATCGCGCCGAGTACGAGACGCTCGCCGCCGCCACCCGGCGCAACGAGGACGCGGGCATCAGTGCGGCGAGCATGGCCACCCAGATCGTCGACGCCGCGCTGGCCGAGCATCCGAAACCGTTCTACGCCAAGGGCAATCAGGCGGGAGTGGTCTTCCTGCTCCGGCGTCTCGCGCCGCGACAGCTGATCCTGGACATGACCGCGCGCAAGCACGGACTCCCGAAGGTGAAGATCTGACCGTGCGACTCACCTTGCGAGTCATCGGGATCGGGCCCGGCGGACCGCGTCAGATCACGCTGCAGGCGATCGACGCGATGGCCGACGTCGATGCCTTCCTCGCGCTGGAGAAGGGCACGGCGAAGAGCGGCCTGCTCGACGCACGCCGCGCCATCCTCGACGAGCATGCGCGCCAAGGGCATTCGCTGGTGGAGATCCCCGACCCGCCACGCGACCGGGAGCCGGCGGACTACGACGCCGAGGTCCGGCGCTGGCACGCCGCGCGCGCCGAGCTGATCGCCGGCGCACTGCGCGACGAGGTCGGCGACGGGGGAGTGGCAGCTTTCCTCGTCTGGGGCGATCCCGCCCTCTACGACAGCACGCTGCGGATCGTCGACGATCTCGCCGCCCGCGACGACCTCGAACTCGAGGTCGAGGTCATCCCCGGCGTGACCAGCGCGAGCGCGCTCACGGCGGCCCACGGCGTCGTCGCCAATCGCGTCGGCGAACCGATCCACACGACCACGGGCCGACGCCTCGCGGAGACGCCCGCGGGCGCCGACGCGAATCAGATCGTGATGCTCGACGCCGACCTCACCTTCCGGCACACCGCCGACCCGGACGATCACATCTGGTGGGGCGCCTACGTCGGCACCGAGGACGAGATCCTGATCAGCGGCAAGGTCGGTGAGGTGACGGACCGGATCGTCGAAGCTCGCGCCGAGGCCCGGGACCGGATCGGCTGGATCATGGACATCTATCTGCTGCGGAAGAGTCGCCGCTAGCCGGACCCTTCGTGACGCGCCCTCCGCAAGCTCCGGGCGCTCCTCAGGGAACGGAGGGGCTGCGCTCGCTTCCTCGCACCTCGGGGCCCACCCCGCTCCCTGAGGAGCGAGCTTGCGAGCGTCACGAAGGGTCCTGGTGAGATGCGTCGCCAGATCACAGGTGCTCTCGCGCCACCAGTTCCACCGTCACGAGCATCGCGATGGAACTCACCGCGAGCAAGGCGATCAGCACGAACATCTGCATCGCCGCGGCCGCCCACACCGACGCCCCGCCGAGGACCATGCCGACGAACGCGCCGGGGATCGTGACGAGTCCCACCGACTTCGTCTGATCGAGGCCAGGGACGAGCGCGGTCGCCGAGGGCGGGCCGGCGATCTCCATCCGCGCGTCCCGCGGGTCGAAGCCGAGCGACAGCGCGGCTTCCACCTCGCCGCGACGGACCGACAGCTCGTCATGCGCCCGGCGTCCGGCGAGCGAGGCGGTGACCATCGCGCCGCCGAGCATGATGCCGGCAGTGGGGATCACGGCGATCCCGCGGGCGGGAAGCACACCGACTGCCACCAGAGCGGTCACGATCGCGATCGTCGGCGCCGCCACCGGCCCGGCACACCACGCGGTTCCCGCCAGGCGGGGACCCCCCGGTCGCACGCGTCGGGCCGAGGTCCAGGACGCGGCGGTCGCCATCACCGCGACGAACAGCGCTGAGGCCCACAGGTGGGGGATGACGGCGGCGAGCACGGCAGCCAGCGCCGCGAGTTGCGCGCCGGCCCGGAGCGTGGCGACGACGGTCTCCCGGGCCAATCCGCTCCGACGGTTCACCAGCACGGCGACCACGGCCAGCAGTACGACGGCCACCACCAGTGCGGGCCCGATGCGCACCACCGCGTCGCCGATGCCGTTCACCGGTTCAGTTCACCAGATCTGACGCAGCGCGCCGAGCATCTCCTCGCTAATCTCGCTGCGGCAGATGACGAAGTCCGGCATGTACGGATGCCGGTTGTTGTACACGATCTCCGACCCGTCGAGGCGACTGCAGTGCAGTCCGGCCGCCAGCGCGACCCCCACCGGCGCCGCGTTGTCCCACTCGTACTGACCGCCGGCGTGGACATAGGCATCGGCATCGCCGCGGACGACGGCCATCGCCTTCGCGCCGGCCGAACCGACCGGCACCATCTGCAGACCCAACCGGTTCGCCACGTAGCTGGTCTCATACGAGCCGCCCCACCGGGAGGTGACGAGACGCCGGGTCAGTTCGCCGGTGGTCTCCGCGACGGTGTCGGAACGGAACAGTTCACCCGTCGCAGGCAGCGACACCGACGCCTCGGTGACGATCCCGCTCTCGGTCAGGGCGACGTGTACGGCCCAGTCCGACGAGCCGCCGGCGAATTCCCTTGTGCCGTCCAGGGGGTCGATGATCCACACGCGCGACGCGGTGGCCCGGTCGCCGACGTCGGCGGCTTCCTCGGACAACACCGCGTCGCGTGGCCGGTGTTTGCGGAGCACCGTCGAGATCCACGCCTGCGCAAGCGCATCGCCCACATCGCCGAGCATCGCGCCGCCGAGCAGGTCGCCCGAACGGATTCCGAGGAGTACTTCGCCGGCTCCCTGCGCGATCCGGGCGGCCAGCTCGGCGTCGGAAAGTCGGGAGTTCATCCCACAACTAGAGCACACTGGTGGCATGCCTGAGCTCCCAGAGGTGGCCGCCATCGCCGACTACGTCGACGGCCGTGCGGCCGGACTGCCGATCCGCCGGGTCGACGTCGCGTCGTTGTCGGTCCTGAAGACCGCCGACCCGCCCTACACGGCGCTGATGGACCGGATCGTCGAATCCGTCGGCCGGGTGGGGAAGTACCTGGTCATCCGTACCATTCCCGGTTCGGCGGCCACTGCGTCAGAGCCGTTGCTGCAGCTGGTCATCCATCTGTCGCGGGCGGGCTGGGTGCGGTGGAGCGAGGACCTGTCGCCCAAACCCCTGCGGCCGGGCGGGAAGAGCCCGATCGCCCTGCGCGTGCACTGCGGCCTACCCGGTGAGGGGTTCGACGTCACCGAGGCCGGGACGCAGAAACGACTCGCGGTGTGGCTGGTCCGCGACCTCGCCGACGTCGAACGGATCGCCGGTCTGGGACCCGACGCGCTCGAGCTGACGTCCGAACAGTTCGCCGAGATCCTCGCCGGCACCACCGGCCGGATCAAGAACGTGCTCACCGACCAGCACACCATCGCCGGGATCGGCAACGCCTACTCCGACGAGATCCTGCACACCGCACGCCTGTCGCCGTTCGCGTCGTCGAAAACACTGAAGGCCGACCAGGTCGCGACCCTCTACGACGCCATGCGCGGCGTGCTCACCGACGCGACCGGGCGTCTGGAGGGGCAGGCCGTCGCGCGGCTGAAGTCCGAGAAGCGCACCGGTCTGCGTGTGCACGCCCGCACCGGCCTGCCCTGTCCGGTGTGCGGCGACATCGTCCGCGAGGTGTCGTTCGCGGACCGGTCCTTCCAGTACTGCGCCACGTGCCAGACGGGCGGGAAGGTGCTGGCGGACCGTCGGATGTCGCGGTTGCTGAAGTAGGTCGCGCCGGGCGACCGGGAAGGCAGAACTTACCGGCCGGTAGCCTGGTCCTCGTGACGACACGGCAGAGGATTCTCATCACGGGTGCGAGTTCGGGGCTCGGGGAAGGCATGGCCCGACGATTCGCCGCCCAGGGACGTTCGCTCGCCCTCGCGGCGCGCCGCCGCGAGAAGCTGGACGCGCTGGCCGGCGAACTGCGGCCCACCGCCGCACAGGTCGAGGTCGCGACGCTGGACGTCACCGACGTCGACGCCGTCCCCGAGGTCTTCGGGAGGCTGGCCGACGGTCTGGGCGGTCTCGACCGGGTCATCGTCAACGCCGGACTCGGCAAGGGCGCACCCCTCGGCACCGGCAAGGCCGCCGCGAACATCGAGACGGTGCAGACCAATCTCGTCGGCGCGCTGGCCCAGGCCGAGGCGGCGCTGGAGATCTTCCGCGCGCAGAACGCCGGGCACCTCGTGCTGATCAGCTCCATCTCGGGTGTTCGCGGCATGCCCAAGTCGCAGGCCGCCTATTCGGCGTCGAAAGCCGGGCTGACGGCGCTGGGGCAGGGACTCCAGGCCGAGTTCGCGTCGTCGCCGATCACGGTGTCGGTGGTCGCGCCGGGCTACATCGAGACCGATATCAACCGAGGCGTGCAGACGTCCCTGATGGTCGAGACCGACAGGGGCGTCGACGCGCTCGTCAAGGCGATCGAGGCGGAGAAGGACTGGGCCCCGGTGCCCGCGTGGCCCTGGACACCCATCGCGGCCGCGCTGAAGTTCCTGCCGGCGTCGGTCAGCCGCCGACTGGTCTGACTTGTGTAGTTCGTTCAGACAGTGGATGTTTCGCGTTCGACTCCGGCGACGGGCTACCGTTACGGGATGGGTGTTCATCGGTTCGAGCGGCTGATGGCCGTCCTCGCCGCGTGCGCCGCGGGGTCTGGCGTTCTCGCGGGTTGTGCGCCTGCGGCACCGCACGATCGCGATCCGATCCCCTCGCCTCCGGCGTCGACGTCAGCGCCGCCGCCCTCCACCAAGATCGTGACCGCCGGCCCACAGCGTGACGAGGGGCCGGTGATCAGACGGTTTCCGCTCCTGCAGGGTTCGGTGATCGAGGGTTGGACGGCCGGCACCCTCGGTGGCAACTCGTCGGACAGGGTCCCCGGACCATCCACGTACTGGTTCGACGCGGTCGTGAACGTCGGTACCGAGCGCGCGGCAGCATGGGCGGGGCAGTACGACGCCGATCCGGTGGCCCCGCCTGACTCGGTGGCGGGCGCGTTGCGCGACCTGGTGCCGCCCGGCGGCTTTGTCGGCGGGCCCGCCCTCGACCGTGCGTTTTCGTCACCGGAGTGGCGCGCGACGGTGTACCTGTCGCTGACGACGGGTCGCGTGGTCGTCCTGGGTATCGACGACTGACCTGCGTAAGGTGGCCGTCGTGGCGAACAAGCAGGGACAAGTGGTGGCCTCGGGCGCGTTTCAGGTGTTCGGCGCTCGACAGCGGGATCAGGTCGGCGAACTGCTCGGCGAGATCTTCGACCGCACGGACATCGCGGCCTTGGGCTCCGACTGGCGGGGCATCGTCTACTTCACCCTCTCCGACGACGAGACCACCGCCGCCGACACGGTTCTCGGCTTCGACCCGTCGAGCGGGACCTCGGGTGAGCTGGCCACCGTCGACGAGGTGTACGAGGCCGTCCGGACCGGCGACGTCGCCGAGGCCGTCGACGTGGCGAGCTTCGATGCGTGGCGGGAGGCGACCGGTACCCGCGCCCTGGACATGGGTGCCTGCGTGCCACCCGCCCTGTATGAATTCCTCGGCGGTGATCCCGCCGAACGAGACGTCGAGCCAACCGATCTCGTCACCTACGTGGCGACCGTGGCCGCGATCATGGGCCGCATCCAGTCGCTCGGCGTCGAACCCGGGGACGAGATCCCCGATGCGGTCTTCGACGAGGAGTACTGGACCTAACCGCCGGTTGAGCCGCCCTTGTGCCGGTTGAGCTTGTCGAAACCCCCTCAGACCGCGCGGCCTCGTCGTTCCCGGTACCACGTGACGAGGGCGTCGGTCGACGAATCGTCGTGTGTGTCAGGGGCTTCGGGTCGGGTGATGGTGCCGAGTAGTTCCTTGGCCTGGGTCTTGCCGAGTTCGACGCCCCACTGGTCGAAGGGGTTGATGCCCCAGATGGCGCCTTCGACGAAGACCTGGTGCTCGTAGAGCGCCACGAGCTGGCCGATCACCGAGGGGGTGAGCTGCGGGGCGAGGATCGAGGTGGTGGGGCGGTTGCCCGGCATCACCTTGTGGGCCACGACATGTGCGGGCACGCCCTCGGCGGCGATCTCGTCGGCGGTCTTGCCGAAGGCGAGCACCTTGGTCTGGGCGAAGTAGTTGCTCATCAGCAGGTCGTGCATGGAACCCGAGCCGTCGGGAGCGGTCGGCAGGTCGTCAGTGGGTTCGGCGAAGCCGATGAAGTCCGCGGGCACCATCCGCGTGCCCTGGTGCAGCAGTTGGTAGAAGGCGTGCTGGCCGTTGGTTCCCGGTTCGCCCCAGAAGATCTCGCCGGTGTCGGTGGTGACGTGCTGGCCGCCGGCGGTGACCGACTTGCCGTTGGATTCCATCGTCAGCTGCTGCAGGTAGGCGGCGAAGCGGGCCATGTCGTTGCTGTAGGGCAGGACCGCGCGAACGCCGACATCCCAGAAGTTGTTGTACCAGAGGCCGATCAGGCCGAGGATGACCGGCGCATTGCGTTCGAGGGGCTGGGTGCGGAAATGCTCGTCGACCAGGTGGAAGCCGTCGAGGAACTCGGCGAAGCGTTCTTTGCCGATCGCGGCCATCACCGACAGCCCGATCGCGGAGTCGACCGAGTACCGGCCGCCGACCCAGTCCCAGAAGCCGAACATGTTGTCGGTGTCGATGCCGAACTCGGCCACTTCGGCGGCGTTGGTGCTGACGGCGACGAAATGCTTTGCCACGGCGTCGGTGTCGGCGTCGAGCGCCTGCAGGAGCCAGGTGCGTGCGGCGGCGGCGTTGGTGAGTGTCTCGAGAGTTGTGAAGGTCTTCGAGGCGATGATGAACAGTGTCGTCTCGGCGTCGAGGTCGGCGAGGGTGCCGACCATGTCCGCGGGGTCGACGTTGGAGACGAAGTGGCAGCGGATCCCGGCGTCGACGTAGTGGCGTAGCGCCTGATAGACCATCACCGGACCGAGGTCGGAGCCGCCGATGCCGATGTTGACGACGTCGGTGATGGGTTTTCCGGTGTGTCCCTTCCACTCTCCGCTGCGGAGGCGGTCGGTGAACTCGCCCATCCGGGTCAGGACCTCGTGCACGTCGGCGACGACGTCCTGGCCGTCGACGGTCAGTGTCGCATCGGCCGGCAGGCGTAGCGCGGTGTGCAGGACGGCGCGGTCCTCGGAGGTGTTGATGTGGGCGCCGGCGAACATGTCGTCGCGGATCTCCTCGAGACCGACCTCGCGGGCCAGGCTCATCAGGAGTTCGAGCGTCTCGCGCAGCACCCGGTGCTTCGAGTAGTCGATGTGCAGATCGCCGACGTCGACGGTGAGTTCGCGCCCGCGCGTGGGATCGATCGCGAACACCTCACGCAGGTGCATGGCGTACACATGCGGCTGATGAGCCGCGAGCGCCTGCCAGGACTGCGTCGCGGTGATGTCGCCGTGGTCGGTGCCGGTGAAGTCGCTGCCAGGTGCCTGGGTGCTCATGACCACCAACCTTATGTGCTCGGCGTCGTGCCCGCGACGGTCGTCACACGTGGCGCGCAGGCGTCAGCGGATCACCGCGTCGTCGGTGTCCCGGGGCCGACAGGTCAGCGGCCCAGTGGCCCTCGCCCCAGACGCAGCAGCAGCATCGCGAGGGTGTGCCCCTCCTGACCGAGATCCTGGAAGCGCTCGAGCACCTTCACCTCGCGGCTGTGGACCAGGCGAGGGCCGCCGGAGGCCATGCGTGCGGCACCGATCTTCTTCGACACCGCCGACCTGCGCTTGATCGCGGCGAGGATCACGGCGTCGAGCCGGTCGATCTCGAGCCGCAGCTGGTCGATGTCGTCGGGCAGGTCGCCGACCTCGGACGAGAGCTCGTACTTGTCGAGGTCGATCGAGTGCTCGAACGACGTGCCGCCGGAAGGGCGGGGGTCCTGAGCGCCGGGGCTGGGGCTGCGGTCGGTCACGCGCCCGATTTTGCCACGACGCCCCGCGACGGCCCGCACGCGGCCGAGTCACCCGACCCGACCACGACGCAGCTCGCGCCACATGGAAACTGGAGCGCATGCCCAACGCGCGGATGGTGTCCCTCGTCGCCCTGTCCCTGATCGTGGGTCAGCTGATCATCCGCGGCTGGCTCGTCGCGACGGGCAACTTCTACTGGGACGACCTGGTCCTCGTGGCACGCGCGTCGTCGAACCCGATCCTGTCCTGGGAGTACCTGGGCCACAGTCACGACGGGCACTTCATGCCGGCGGCGTTCCTGCTCGCCGGGGTGGCCACGTGGCTGGCACCGCTGAACTGGGCGCTGCCGGCGCTGATGCTCGTGGCGATGCAGGCGATCGCGTCGGTGGCGGTGTGGCGGATGGTGCGGGTCTTCGCGCCGCGCGCCCGCATCGGTGCACTCGTCGCGCTCGCGTTCTATCTGTTCAGTCCGATGACGGTGCCCGCCTTCGCCTGGTGGGCGGCCGGCCTCAACACCCTGCCCCTGCAGGCGGCGATGGCGTGGATCGTCGCCGACGCGGTCCGCCTCGCGCGCGGTGACGTCGACGACGCGCGACGCCGGCTGGTGTGGATCCGCTCGACGATCGTCTTCCTGATCGCGCTGGCGTTCTTCGAGAAGTCGTTGTTCATCCTCCCGGTGGCGCTGGTGGCCGCGGTCCTCGCGAACGGCGGTCCCCGCGCGACGACGGCGACGCTGCGGGCCGCCCGGGAGCTGTGGCTGGCGCTGACCGTCGTCGCCGCGTCGTGGGTGGCGGTGTACTTCATCACCACCGACCCGACGTCGGGTGAGCATTCGGTGGCGCAGACCGCGCGCCTGGTCTGGCGGTCGGTGACCGATGCGATCGTGCCGTCGCTCGTCGGCGGGCCGTGGGAATGGGAGCGGTGGACGCCGAGTCCGCCGACCGGCTTCCCACAGATGTGGATGATCGTCGGCGGCTGGCTGGTGCTGGCCGCGGTGACCTGGTGGGCGGTGGCCCGCAGACGCGGCGGCGCGGCGATCGTCGTGTCCGCGTTGATCTACGCCGTGGCCGCCCAGATCCCGGTGATGTGGAACCGGTCGAGTCCGCAGACGGCGATCGAACTCGCCCAGCACATGCGCTATCTCCCGGACACGGCGCTGGTGTTCACCATCGCTCTGGCCCTGCTGTGCGCCGCGCCGGCCCGGTCCACCGACGTGGGCGGACGGCATGCGCGCACGTCCGACGCCGAGGCCGGGCGAGATGAGGAGCGGTCGGCCGCGCTGCCCGCGTTCGCGTCCGTCGTCGGTGCGCTCGTCGTGGTGTCCGCGCTGGTGTCGCTGGTCTCGTTCTCGTCGTCGTGGCGGGACAACCCGACCGGTGACTACCTCGAGACCGCGACCGCGTCGCTGCACGACGCCGCGATGCAGGGGCCGAATGGCGTGACCATGCTCGACCAGTCCGTGCCCCTGGAGATCCTGCAACCCTTCGTCTACCCCGACAACCAGGTCAGCCGCATCTTCGGCCGCGTCGAACCCCGCCCCGACTTCGGGGTGGCCACCGACCGGTTGTTCGTGCTCGACACCGCGGGAAATCTCGTGCCCGGCGGCGTGACGCAGCGTCGCACCATCTACGCGGGGGCGGGGACCTGCCGGACCCCGGAGGTCGACGGACCCACCCGACTGCGACTCGACGGTCCGCTCTTCTCCTGGCCCTGGACGATCGCGCTCAGCTACTGCGCGACCCGGGACGGCGAGATCGAGATCGCGCTCGCGGACGGGGAAGCGGTCCGGGCACCGGTTCGCGCGGGACTGGGGTCGGTGTATGTCCGGATCAACGGTGGCGGCGACCACGTCGATCTGCGGCCCCTGACGCCGGGGCTGCGGCTGCACACCGGCGCCGGCCGGGTGGGCGAGGCCGCCGAGGCGCGCTTCGCGGGCGGCTGAGTTTTAGTGGTGTGTCTCGGAAATAAGCGACTGGTCTCCGGCGCTCGATCGGCGCCTGGCTGCGTTGTCGTCGGTCGCGATAGCTCCGCTATCCCTCCCTCCTCCGCCTTCCAGACCACCGATCGCTCCACCGGATACCGGCCACCTATTTCCGAGACACACCACTAGTCGTAGTAGAACGCGGAGATGTTGTCGCTCTGGTTCTCCGCGGCGATGAGGGCTCGCAGCGCCGACGCGGTCTCCTCCTCGGCGACGAAGTAGACGACCTGCGCGTCGCCCGCCGCTGCGACCTGCTGCTCCATCTGCTTGCGGAGCACCTCGGTGCCTTCCCAGGACGGATCGAAGGTGCCGCCGACGATGTGGTCCTGATACCCCTCACCGAAGGTGATGTGCATGTTGCCGTCGGTGCCGATGCCGTCGAAGACGTAGTCGCCGCGCTTGATCGCGTAGTAGCTCGGCAGGCCGGTCACGCCGGAGCCGAACCGGGCCTGTGCCGGTTCCTTGTTGCCGGTGCGGACGTAGACGATCTCGGTGTTGGTCTGCTTCTCGTTGTTGTCGATGAGATCGTTCAGTTCGTCTGTGGTCGCGTCGATGAACGCGAGATAGGTGAAGGTGTACCGCGACGCGATGTTGGTGTCCGGCGGGAGGTTGGTCGCCGCGCAGCGGGTGGTTCCGTTGCGTCCGAAGTCGACCCGCAGGACCACCTTGCACTCACCGCCGACGGCGCCGGGCGGGCGGTTGCCGACCGCGAAGTTCAGCGTCAGGCCGTAGTTGAAGTGGCCGCGGACGTCGTCGGCGTACGGGCTGCCCTGCACGGTGTAGTCGAAGGCGCAGGACGAGGTGGTGCATGCACCCGTCTGGCGCGAGGACACCACCGGCTGCTCCATCCAGAGGCCGGGAGCGGGCACCGACAGCAGGTCCGAGACGAGTGCACGCTGGTTCGCGAACACCTTCTGGGCCTGGTCGGCCGGCTGCAGGCTGACCGCGGCGTCGATGTCGTAGGTGACCGGGCCCTGCACGCTCTGACCCTTGACGTTCGTGACGTTCTTCGTCTCCGGGTCGAAGGTGACCTCCCACGCTCCGATCTTCACCTTGTCGTCGCCGACGAACTCGATCGGCGGGTCGGTGGTGGGCCAGCGCCGGGCGTCGGGGGTGCCCTTGTTGGGCGCCGGGAGCTCGGCCCCGAGCTGCGGCGCGTCGCCGTTCTCGATGTTGCCGATGTCGCCGGCGAGGTTGTCCGGGCCGAGGATCGTGCCCAGGCGCGGCAGGCTGGTGAAGCGGGTCGAGGCCCACTTGTTGTCGAGCGGCGCGGCATCGAGATTCGTCTTCTCGGCGTCGACGAGGAGTTCGTTCCACAGAGCGCCGGGGGCGCTGAGGAACGGGCTGTTGCCGATCTGCCGGTACTCGCCCTGCTGTGAGCCCAGGGTGATCGTGCCCTCGGCGGTGTTCGACGTGGTGACGATCAGGTCGTCGAACTCGACCGTCCCCTCGCCGCGCTCGTCGTCGTACTTGTAGGTGACCTTGCCGGTGAACTTCGCCGCCGGGCTGGTCGCCATCTTGAACAGCACCTCGTCGAGGCTCTTCTGCGCGCGGAAGGCGGGGGTGGGCTCCACGGTGCCGGCGCTGCTGAACGGGACGAACGACAGGACGAGCGCGATGACGAGGGCCAGTGCTCCGACACCGAGGGCGATGGCGGCGGGGATGATGGACGGTCTCTTCATGGCGCCTCTTCCTGCTCGCCGGGGCGTCGTCGCCGCGTGCGAGTTGTTCGCAGACAGGGCACCCCGAGCCGGTGATACCGCGTCATATTAGCCGCGGGACACGGCGATCGGGGCCTCAACCCACGGGGCCGGTCGGCTGTTCGGTCGACCACGTGCCGGGGTGGAGCGGACCGGCCGACGGGGGTCTGTCGGCGGTGGCGGGTAACCTGGACAACCGATGAACAGCTCTTCTTCTGCCCCCCTTCTCGCCGGTCGCGCGGGCGCCGCTCCCTCGGGTGCGGCCGCCGACGACCGGGTCGCGCGCCTGCTCGACGGTCTCAACCCGCAACAGCGCGCCGCGGTGCTCCACGCCGGCGCGCCATTGCTGATCGTGGCGGGCGCGGGCTCGGGCAAGACGGCGGTGCTGACCCGCCGGATCGCCTACCTGCTCGCCGCGCGGGACGTCACGCCCGGGCAGATCCTGGCCATCACCTTCACCAACAAGGCCGCCGCAGAGATGCGCGAGCGGGTCATCGACCTCGTCGGCCCCCGCGCCGCCTACATGTGGGTCTCGACCTTCCACTCCACATGCGTGCGCATCCTCCGGGCGCAGTCGGGGTTGCTGGAGAAGATGAACTCCAACTTCTCCATCTACGACGCCGACGACTCGAAGCGGTTGTTCGGCATGGTCATCCGGGACCTAGACCTCGATCCCAAGAAGTTCAGCCCACGCGGGGTCTCGGTGGCCGTGTCGAACTTCAAGAACGAACTGATCTCGCCCGACGAGGCGCTGGCCGCGGCACCCGAGGACGACCCGACGTCGACGACGATCGCGCAGATCTACGCCGAGTACCAGCGCCGTCTGCGCGCCGCGAACGCCTTCGACTTCGACGATCTGATCGGGGAGACCGTCGCTCTGCTGCATCGGCATCCGCAGGTCGCGGAGTATTACCGGCGCCGGTTCCGTCACGTTCTCGTCGACGAGTACCAGGACACCAACCACGCGCAGTACGTGCTCATCCGCGAACTGGTGGGGGAGCAGACCACCGCGAGTGGTCTGGAGCCCTCGGAGCTGTGCGTCGTCGGCGACGCCGACCAGTCCATCTACGCCTTCCGCGGCGCCACCATTCGCAACATCGAGGAGTTCGAACGCGACTTCCCGTCCGCCGAAACCGTTCTGCTCGAACAGAACTACCGGTCGACACAGACGATCCTGTCGGCGGCCAACGCCGTCATCGCGCGCAACTCGAACCGGCGCGAGAAGAAGTTGTGGACCGACTCCGGTGACGGCGAACTCATCGTCGGCTACGTCGCCGACTCCGACCGTGACGAGTCGACGTTCATCGCCAAGGAGATCGAGGAACTCACCGACTACTCGATCGGGGGGAGCTCGAGCCACAAGTACTCCGACATCGCGGTGTTCTACCGCACCAACACCGGCTCGCGTGCGATCGAGGAGGTGTTCGTCCGGCACGGGATTCCGTACAAGGTCGTCGGCGGCACCAAGTTCTACGAGCGCAAAGAAGTGCGGGATGTGGTGGCCTACCTGCGGGTGGTCGCCAACCCCGACGACTCGGTCAGCCTGCGCCGGATTCTCAACACCCCTCGGCGCGGTATCGGCGATCGCGCGGAAGCCTGCGTCGCCGTGCATTCGGAGAACACCGGACGGAGCTTCTACGAGTCGCTGATGGACGCTGCCGAGGGCAAGGTCGCATTGCTCAACACGCGGGCGGTCAAGCAGATCGGCGGGTTCGTCGAACTCATCGAAGGGCTCCGGTCGGACTTCCTGACCCACTTCGGCGAGGCCGGCACGGAGGACGCGGATGTGGCCTTCCTCGATGCCACCGAGGAGTCGGCCGACATCGGTGAACTCGTCGACGCGATCGTCGAGCGCACCGGCTACCGCGCCGAACTCGAGGCGTCCAACGATCCGCAGGACGGCGCACGCCTCGACAACATCAACGAACTCGTCGCCGTGGCACGGGAATTCAGTGCCGACGCCGCGCAGGTCGACGCCGATGCCGACGACCCCGACGTCGAGGTGGACCGCGAGGGCGAGCCCGAACCCGGTTCGCTCGCAGCGTTTCTCGAGCGGGTCTCACTCGTCGCCGACGCCGACCAGGTGCCCGACGAGGGCGAGGGCGTGGTCACGATGATGACCCTGCACACCGCCAAGGGCCTCGAGTTCCCGGTCGTCTTCGTCACCGGTTGGGAGGACGGCCATTTCCCGCACATGCGCGCGCTCGGCGACCCGGCCGAGCTGAGCGAGGAACGGCGCCTGGCCTACGTCGGGATCACGCGCGCCAAGCAGCGTCTGTACCTCACCCGGTCGGTCACCCGCGCCTCCTGGGGGCAGCCGGTGTCGAACCCGGAATCCCGCTTCTTGCAAGAGATCCCGCAACACCTCGTCGACTGGCGCCGAACCGAACCCAAGCGCTCCATGCGCGGCTTCGGCGGATCGTCGGGCGGCGTGTTCGGCCGCGACGGGGCATTCTCCGGTTCGGGTGGTTCGTCGATGGGCCGTGGCCGGTCGTCGTACTCGTCGGATCCGGCGCGCGGACGCAACAAGCAGGTTAAGCTCGACATCGGCGACCGACACAACCATCCGAAGTACGGCATGGGCAAGGTCGTGGCCAAGGAGGGCAGCGGCGCCACCGAACGCGTCACCATCGACTACGGCGGCAGCGCGGGACGCGTCACGCTTCTCACCGCGGGCGGGATTCCCGGGGACAAGCTCTAAAGGCGGGCCAGACCCTTCGTGACGCTCGCAAGCTCGCTCCTCAGGGAGCAGAGATTGACGCTCGCCAGCTCATTCCCCGGTTCGATTGGAAATTCTCGTCCCCCTCAGCATGGTCGAAGGGCAATGTGCCCTTCAATCATGCTGAGATGGACGAGAATTTACGTCAGTTCGCAATCCGGCCAGGTATCACTACGGATGCGCAGCGTGAGTGCGCTGGAGTGGCGCCACCAAGCAAAAGGGGACCTGTGGGGCCCTTCTGCTAGCCGGTGTAGCCGGAGAGCTTCACGCCCTTGGCGGCGAGCCAGGGCACGGGGTCGATCTTGGTGTTGCCGTTCTTCCACACCTCGAAGTGCAGGTGCGGGCCGAACGAGAAGCCTTCGTTGCCCACCAGGGCGATGACGTCGCCGGCGGTGACGCGCTGGCCTTCGGTGACCAGGACGCCCGAGGAGGCCATGTGGCCGTACATGGTGACCGTGCCGTCGGCGGCCTGGATCTGAACCCAGTGGCCGTATCCCGACGCGGGCTCGGCCTTGATCACGACACCGTCGGTGGCGGCGTGGATCGGGGTGCCGAGGGGAGCGGCCATGTCGATGCCGCCGTGCATGGTGCCCCAGCGCATCGCGAAGGCGGAGGTGAAGTCGTAGCTGCCGAGCGGGATCGGCGAGGTGAAGAGCGGGCGCCGGGCCAGGGCCTCGCGACGATCCTGGTCCGCCGCCATCTTGGCGCCCACACCCAGCTGGTTGGTGAAGACGTTCATCTGGTCGGTCTGGGCGGTCGCAGCAGCGACGCCGGGGCCCAGTTCCACGGGTGCGGCGCCCGGGGCGGTGGCGTCGTTGACGGCCGCGGCGTTCACGGGTGCGGGCGCCTCGTCGTTCGTGCCGACCTGGGCGACCGCGGCGACGGCCGCGCCGGCGGCCATGGCGATGAGGGCTGCGCGTCCGCCCTTGAGGGCGTTCGGCGGCGCCGCGATGCGGTGCTTGCCGCCACGTCGGACCCGTTGTCCGGCCGGATTCGTCCGGAAGGGGCGATGCTCGGTGTCGTCATCGAGATCGTCGTCGTCGAGCGAACGGAGTTCGCCCCCGTCGAAGATGTCGAGCTCGGCGCCCTCGACGTCGAACGGCTCGTCGTGCTCGTACCGATCGAACTCGTGCTCGGGGATCAGGATGTCCTGAGTGATCTCCGAACGGGTGGGACGGTAGTAGCCCTGCCACGACGACGGCGTCCAGCCGGCGTCGGAGTGCTCGCGAGTGGAGGTGTCGGAGTCTGCGAAGTCGAACTCGTAGTCGGTGAGGTCGTACCCGGCCGCGTCGTCGGTGTCGACGATGGGGATGATCGTGGTCATCTCTTCCGCTGTGACGTCATCGATCAACCCGCCCGATCGGACGCGGCCCGATCCGCGTGAGACACCGAGTCCCGCCAAATCGTCCACCTCATCTCTTCGCTACCGCATCTCGTCGCCGGCGGATCGAAGTCACCGTCCGTAATCCTTCTGTGACCACCGCTGAGAGCCGACGGTAACGAAATGATTGCGGCAAGTCCAACCGTAGAAAGCGACAAACCGGCATATTGTGAGCTGAGTCACATGACTGGTCGCCGAGTATAGAAATGCCGGATCTTCTGTTCACTACAGCAAATTCAACCTGTGAAGACCGCGCACCGATGGATTCTGCGGTCGTCGCAGTTCATGGGGTCGCACCGTCGCTGTGGACCTCACGTCCCGACGTCAATACTGTGAGAACCGACCGAGCGAGTGATCTGTCGCACAAGCGCAGGGTGCGCGCGGGGTGGCGATTTCCGACAGGTTTAAAGTCCGATATGGCCCGCATTACACCCTTGCGCGGGCAAATCTACGAGATGGTGAGCTGAATGGATCTCTTCGAATACCAGGCGAAGGAACTGTTCGCCAAGCACGGGGTTCCCACCACACCCGGTCGGGTGACCGATGATGCCGCCGATGCGCGGGCGATCGCCGAGGAAATCGGCAAGCCCGTGATGATCAAGGCGCAGGTCAAGACCGGCGGGCGTGGCAAGGCAGGCGGCGTGAAGTACGCCGCGACCCCGGACGACGCGCAGTCCCACGCTTCCAACATTCTTGGCCTCGACATCAAGGGCCACGTCGTCAAGAAGCTGCTGGTCGCCGAGGCCAGCGACATCGCGGAGGAGTACTACATCTCCTTCCTGCTCGATCGCACCAACCGCTCATACCTGGCCATGTGCTCGGTCGAGGGTGGCATGGAGATCGAAGAGGTCGCGGCGACCAAGCCCGAGCGCCTCGCGCGGGTCGCCGTCGACGCCGTGAAGGGTGTCGATCTGGAAACCGCGCGCTCGATCGCCGAGCAGGGCCATCTGCCTGCCGAGGTGCTCGACGCCGCAGCGGTCACCATCGCGAAGCTCTGGGAGGTCTTCGTCAAGGAGGACGCCACCCTGGTCGAGGTCAACCCGCTCGTCCGCACTCCGGACGATCAGATCCTCGCCCTCGACGGCAAGGTCACCCTCGATGCCAACGCCGACTTCCGTCAGCCCGGCCACGAGGAGTTCGAGGATCGCGACGCCACCGATCCCCTGGAGCTCAAGGCCAAGGAGAACGACCTCAACTACGTCAAGCTCGACGGCGAGGTCGGCATCATCGGCAACGGCGCGGGCCTGGTCATGTCGACCCTCGACGTGGTCGCCTACGCCGGTGAGAAGCACAACAACGTGAAGCCCGCGAACTTCCTCGACATCGGCGGCGGCGCCTCGGCCGAGGTCATGGCTGCCGGCCTCGACGTCATCCTCGGCGACGAGCAGGTCAAGAGCGTCTTCGTCAACGTCTTCGGTGGCATCACCGCATGTGACGCCGTCGCCAACGGCATCGTCGGTGCTCTCGAGAAGCTGGGGTCCGACGCCAACAAGCCGCTGGTCGTCCGCCTCGACGGCAACAAGGTCGACGAAGGCCGCAAGATCCTGGCCGATGCGAACCACCCGTTGGTCACGCTCGCCGAAACCATGGACTCGGGCGCCGACAAGGCCGCCGAGCTGGCGAGCAAGTAAGGGAGCCACGGAACATGTCGATCTTTCTGAACAAAGACAACAAGGTCATCGTCCAGGGCATCACCGGCGGTGAGGGCACCAAGCACACCGCTCTGATGCTCAAGGCCGGCACCAACATCGTCGGCGGTGTCAACGCGCGCAAGGCCGGCACCACCGTGTCGCACGTCGACGCCGACGGCAACAACGTCGAGCTGCCGGTGTTCGCATCGGTCGCCGAGGCCATGAAGGAGACCGGGGCCGACACCTCGATCGCCTTCGTGCCGCCGAAGTTCTCCAAGGACGCCATCATCGAGGCCATCGACGCGGAGATCCCGCTGCTCGTGGTCATCACCGAGGGCATCCCGGTGCAGGACTCCGCCTACGCGTGGGCCTACAACGTGGAGAAGGGCGAGAAGACCCGCATCATCGGCCCCAACTGCCCCGGCATCATCACGCCGGGTGAGGCGCTGGTGGGCATCACGCCGAACAACATCACGGGCAAGGGTCCGATCGGTCTGGTCTCCAAGTCGGGCACCCTGACCTACCAGATGATGTACGAGCTGCGCGATCTCGGCTTCTCGACCGCCATCGGCATCGGCGGCGACCCGGTCATCGGCACCACCCACATCGACGCCATCGAGGCGTTCGAGAAGGATCCCGAGACCAAGCTGATCGTGATGATCGGTGAGATCGGCGGCGACGCCGAGGAGAAGGCCGGCGAGTACATCAAGGCCAACGTGACCAAGCCCGTCGTCGGCTACGTCGCGGGCTTCACCGCGCCCGAGGGCAAGACCATGGGCCATGCCGGCGCCATCGTCTCCGGCGGTGCGGGCACCGCCCAGGGCAAGAAGGAAGCCCTCGAGGCTGCGGGCGTCAAGGTCGGCAAGACGCCGTCCGAGACCGCCGCGCTGGCCCGGGAGCTCTACGAGGCACTGTAAGAAGTCACGAGAACCGAAGAACCCGAGCGGGTCTGCCCGCTCGGGTTTTTTCGTGGGCCGACCGACCGGATCGGCCCGTGCGATAATTCGTCGGTGAACTCCCCGGCGCGACGCGGCGCGATCTCCCAGCTGGCAGGGGAGTCGATGCGGTTCGCCGGGGTGGTGGCCGATGTCGCGGAACGTCTACCCCTCGCGGGCGGGGTCATCGGGTCCGTCCGCGCGCGGCTGGCCGAGGCCGCCGACACCGCTGTCACCGTGGTGGTCTCGATGACGCGAGCTGTTCTGGGAGTCGTCATCCGTGAAGTCGTCGACGCATTGGTAGAGGAGGTCGACCTCACCGACCTCGTCCTCACCCACGTCGACCTGAAACGTCTCATCAGCGAGGTCCTCGCACTCATCGACATCGACGAGGTGATCACCACGGTCGATCTCGATCGGGCTGTCGCACAGGTGGATCTGATGGCGGCGATCGATCTGGTGGACCTCGACAGGGTGATCGGCAAGGTCGATCTCGACTCCGTCGCCACCCGGATCGACATCGACGCCATCGCGGCCCGGATCGACATCGACGCCATCCTCGGGCGCGTCGACCTGATCGGACTCGCCGAAGAGATCATCGACGGTGTCGACCTTCCCGACATCATCCGGGAGGCGAGCACGTCGGTGACCGCCGATGTGATGACCGACGTGCGCAGCACCAGCGAACGTGCCGACGACGCGGTGGCCAACGCGGTCAACCGATTTCTGCGTCGCCGCGGTGCCGCGGCCATCGAGGCCGCTCCCGATGAGGAGGGGCCACGATGACCGCGGAACCGAAACCGACAGAGCCGCTGCAGAACTCGTCCCCGACGACGCCCGGTCTGCCGCCCGTGCACAAGGCCCATGCGGTGCAGGACCGGGACAAGAACGCGGGCATCGTGAGCCGGGGTGTCGCCTCGTTCCTCGACCTCCTCGTCGTGTGGACGATCCTCGGTGCCGCCTATGCGGGCCTGTCCCTGATGAAGTTCGTGCTCTCGGTCAGCGAATTCTCGTTGCCGGAGGTCAATCTGGTCTTCACCACGACCGGCTTCGTGCTGGTGGCGGTGCTCTACCTCGCGACGTGCTGGGAGGTCTCCGGACGCACCCTCGGGTCGGTCGTGATGGGCCTGCGGGTGGTCAACTCGGAGGGTGCACGCATCCGGCCGACCATCGCGGTGCTGCGCGCCCTGCTCTGTACGTTCTTCGCGATCGGTCTGGTGTGGGTGGTCGTCGACCGGCGTCGGCGGTCGGTGGCCGACGTCCTCCTGCGCACCCGGGTCATCTACTCTCGCTGACCGCCTTGAGCTGAGCCAGTCCCTTCTCGAAGTCCTTGCCCAGCATCTTGTCGAAGATGCCGAAGAACCCTGCCACGCGGCTGAACAACGTCTGTGCGCCGACCATCGTCCAGGACACCCGCGTCGCCTGTCCCTCCGGCGCGAGTTCGAAGGTGACGGTGTTGGTGGCCTTCATCGGCTTCTCGAAGGCCAGGTGCACCTCGACCTCGCGCGGCTCGTCGACGCGCGTGATCTCCATGGCGCCGTGACCGGCCTTCTTGTTGCCCGACCACGCGTACTTCGCCCCGACACCGGATTCCGCACCGGAGTAGTCGCGCGTCATGTCGGGGTCGACTCCTTCCCACGGCGACCAGTGCACCCACTGGTGGAAGTCGACCAGGTAAGGCAGCACCGCAGAGGGCGGCGCGTCGATGATGGTGGATCGGGTGATGCGGAAGGTGTCGGACATGCGGGCCCCCGGAAGAGATCGGTCGGATACGGAACGGGTGTCGGGCTGACGAGAGTATGACACCGTGCGCCGACGGAAATCGTCGCGCCGGGGCGTCGCGGAGGGTGTCGACGTCAGGCCGGAGCCGCCCGGCCGCGGCGGGATACGGTGTGAGGCATGGGTGAGCGGGCATGGCTGACGGCGACAGACCTGCGCGTGATGATCGTCGACGACGGTACGTGGGAACCGTGGGATGCGCCGGTCGGTGAGCCGGCCACGACGTCCGATGGTGCGGACGACACCTATGCCATCGAGCTCGACCGGGCACGCCGAAAGAGCGGTTCGGACGAATCGGTCACCACCGGCGCCGGCGCGATCGGCGGCCGGCGAGTGGCGATCGTGCTGGGGGAGTTCGAGTTCCTCGGCGGGTCGATCGGGCGCGATGCGGGGGCCCGGATCGTCGCAGCGGTCCGACGCGCGACACGCGAACGACTTCCGCTGCTGGCGTTTCCCGCCTCCGGAGGCACCCGGATGCAGGAGGGGACCGCGGCGTTCCTGCAGATGGTCGCCATCACGGGTGCCGTGACCGACCACAAGGCCGCCGGCCTGCCCTACCTGGTGTACCTGCGTCATCCGACCACGGGCGGGGTATTCGCGTCGTGGGGTTCGCTCGGCCACATCACCTGGGCGGAACCCGGAGCGCTCATCGGTTTTCTCGGGCCGCGCGTCTACGAAGGCCTGTACGGGGAGCCCTTTCCGGCCGATGTCCAGACCGCGGAGAATCTGGTACGCACAACGGTTGTCGACGACGTGGTCGATCCCGTCGATCTGCCGGCCCGCCTCGCCGCGGTGCTGCGACTGCTCGACGCGCGTGACCGGCCGTCGTCGGACGGCTCGGTGACGGTACGTCCGCAGCGCGCGCAGACGGGGGAGCAGGAGGACACCTGGGCCTGTGTGCTCGCCACCCGCGAGGCCGGACGCGCGGGCCTGGTCGAGTTCCTGGCCGGCGGGGATTCGGCGCCACTGTCGGATGCCGGGCCACTGCGCTTCTCGCTCAGCGACTTCGACGGTCGGGTCGCGTTGGTCGTCGGCTACGACCGGACGTCACAGGCGGCGGGCGACCTCCCGGGGCCGCGACACCTGCGCGAGGCGCGGCGGGCGATCATGGCGGCCGGCGACCTCGGACTCCCGGTGGTCACCGTGATCGACACCCCGGGCGCGGAACTGTCGGTCGTCGCCGAGGAGGGTGGCCTCGCCGCGCAGATAGCGCGCTGCACAGTCGAATTGCTCAGTGTGCGCGTGCCGACGGTCTCGGTCCTCCTCGGGCAGGGTGCGGGCGGCGCCGCGCTCGCGCTGTTCCCCGCCGACGTGCGGGTCGCGCGCGCCGACGCCTGGCTCTCGCCGTTGCCGCCCGAGGGAGCGAGTCTCATCGTGCACCGTGATCTCGACCATGCCGGTGAGATGGCCTCGCGGCAGGGCATTCTCGCCGGGCGCATGGCCGAGCAGGGCATGATCGACCACGTCGTCGACGCCGGATCGGACGACGAAGCGCTGTCGGCGATCCGCGACTGGATCGGCCGGTACCTCGCGGGATCGCCGGTTCCGGACGACGAGGCACGAACGCGCGTGCCGACGAAGGACGCGCGATGAGCGCGCGCGTCGTCGCCGTCGGGGCGCTCATCACCGACGAGTCGGGGCGGATCCTGTTGATCCTGAGGCGGAACGAGCCGTCGGCCGGGCACTGGAGCCTTCCCGGCGGTCGGGTGGAACCCGGGGAGTCGCTGGAGCAGGCGGTGATCCGCGAGGTCGAGGAGGAAACCGGTTTGCGGGTGACGGTCGGCGAACCGGCCATCCAACTCGAGATCCCGGTCGGCGACGGACGGGTGTATGAGGTCCACGACTTCCGTGCCGAGATCCGTTCCGGGGAACTACGTCCAGGTGACGACGCCGCGGACGCGGCGTACTTCACACCGGCCGAGGTCCGTCGGGCGAAGGTCACGAACCGCTTGGTGGAGTACCTGGAGCAGGCCGGTGTGTTGGGCCGCCGGAGTCGCCCTGACGGCCCACCGCCGACGGTCCCGGCGCAGCGGGCCGACGTGGTGCACGGACGTGGTTTTGTGCAGGATGGGGGGATGACCGATCTACTGCCCCTGGACCCTGACCAACTCCTCACCACCACCCGCTCGGTGCGCAAGCGTCTCGACTTCGAGCGTCCCGTGCCGCTCGACGTGGTCAAGGAGGCGCTCGAGGTCGCGTTGCAGGCACCGACCGGCAGCAACAGCCAGACCTGGCACTGGATCGTGCTCACCGATCCCGAGCTGAAGCAGAAGGTCGCGGATTACTACGCACAGTCGTTCGCCAAGTACTACACCGGCCAGGCTCCACGGGACGAGACCGGCAAGCGCGTCGCGTCCAGTGCCCAGTACCTCGCCGACACGATGGGTCAGGTCCCGGTGCTCGTCATCGGGGCGATCTACACCGGTGGCGACCTGCCGTCGGGTAACCAGGCCGGCGTCTGGGGCTCGCTGCTGCCGGGTGCCTGGAGCCTGCAGCTGGCGTTGCGTGCCCGCGGCCTCGGGTCGGCGTGGACGACTCTTCATCTGAACTACGAGAAGGAGGTCGCCGAACTCCTCGGCATCCCGGCCAACATCCATCAGGGCGTGTTGCTGCCGGTGGCCTACAGCAAGGGCACCGATTTCAAGCCCGCGCCGCGGAAGCCTCTCGACTCGGTCCTCCACATCGACGGCTGGTGAGGGCGGGGTGCCGGATCACGGCTGACCCGGCACCTCACACCGGAGTGCCGCCAGCGCCATCGCGGTGAGGAGGCGGCGCAGTCCGTGCTGGTCGAACGCGGGCAGGCGAGGCGACGAGTTGAGCAACCCGAACATCGCGTGAACGCGCACGCGGGCTTCCTCGCGGTCGAGTGTGCCCCCGTTCTCGTCGACCACCGCGAGGAGGACGTCCACCCACCGTTCCACGTAACGGCGCTGCAGCAGCCGGACCCGGTGATTGGCGTCCGGGGTCATCGACGGCAGGTCCCGATCCTGCACCGTGATGAGGTCGGGACGGGTGACGAGGACGTCGATGTGAAAGCCGATGAGCGCCACCAGGGTTTCCGACGGTGAGCCGCCGCGGTCGGCGACCTCGCTGCCGCCGTCGTGCAGTCGCTGACTGATGTCGATGAGCATCTCGTCGAGTAGCTCGGTCTTGGAGGAGAAGTGGCGGTACATGGCCGGGCCGCTCACCCCGACGGCTCGTCCGATGTCCTCCAGTCGCACGCCGGCGAACCCGCGCTCGGCCATCTGGTGGGCGGCGGCGGACAGCAATTCGGCACGACGGGCCGCCTTGGCCTGGGTTCGGCGCGTCGGCGGACGATTCGTGATTCCCGATTCGTCCTCGCGCGGTTCATGCGTCGCGGACATCGATCCCGAACTCTACGCGTTCGCGCGTGCGGAAGAGATGCAGCGTGTCCGACGTCGGCGCGTGGATCGCGGGGTGGGTGACCCGGTCGAATGAAAACTGCACGGGCCGGTGCTCACGAGGCCGGGAAGGGCTTAGTCTTGCGCATGATCGCGCGCCGGACGGCGGGCGCAGAACAGCCCGCGAGGGCGGCGGGCCGAGTCCCGCAGCAGCGACGAGGAGCGGATCGTGAATCCAGGCGAACCCCAGCACCCCGGCGGTCAGTGGTCAGGCGTTCCGCAGGGCCCGCCGCAGACCGGGGGCTTCGCCGGCAACCAGGATCAGACGGCCCACGTCCAGCACCCGGGCACCGGGAGTCTTCCTCCTCAGCAGTGGAACCCCGGCGCGCAGTACCCGCCTCCCGGTCCCGGCTGGGGACAGCCGGCACGCGGACCACGTGCGGACCTGTCGGTGATCTTCGCGCTGGCCTCCGCGGTCGCGGGGGTGGTCACGTACTTCATGGGCTTCCTCGGGTGGATCTCGGTCGGGGTCGGTGCCGAGGAGGAACTCAACCGTTGGGGAACGGATTTCGAGGAAGGGCAGGGCGGCATACCCGCGTACTTCTCCTATGAGATCGTCCTGAACCCCGGCAAGTTCTTCATCCTGCTCGGGGTCGTCGGCATCGCGGCGACGTTCGTGCTGGTTCCGAGCTACCGCAAGGCACTGCCGTTCCTCGCGGTCGTCGGAGTCGCCGCATGGCTGGCCCTGTTCGCCGCGGCACTGATCACGCCGCCGTTCCTCGACCTCGGCGCCGGTGCGATCGTCGGGCTGATCCTGGGATTCCTGCAGGTGGCGCTGCTCATCGCAGCAGCGTTCTTTTACGGTCTGAAGAAGGATGACTCGCCCAACCGGGGATGACGGCCCCGACGATCCGATCGTTCGCCTCCTACGTCGCGCGGGATGTGTCTTCGCCGACGAAGAAGCTGCGCTGCTTCGCGAACACACCGCCGACGCAACCGAACTCGACGCGCTCTGTGCCCGACGCGTGGCCGGCGTGCCGATCGAGCATCTGGTGGGCTGGGTGCAGTTCGGCGAGTTGCGGTTGTTCGTGGGCACGGGCGTCTTCGTCCCGCGGCAGCGCTCACTGTTGTTGGCGCGCACCGCGGTCGACGCAGCAGATGCGTGCCGGTCGCCGACCGTACTCGAGGCGTTCTGTGGTGTCGCACCCATCGCCGCGAGTGTTGCGGCCGCGGTGCCCGGCGCCGAACTGCATGTCGTCGATGCCGACGCCACCGCGCTCGGCTTCGCGCGCCGAAACCTGCCGGGCGGGACCGGGATTCACCTCGGTGCCGGGCTCGTCCCGCTGCCGCCAGCACTACGCGGCCGCCTGGACGTGATCGCCGCAGTACCTCCCTACGTGCCCGAGTCTGCGCTCGGACTGCTGGCGCCGGAGGCGCGGGATCACGAACCGCGCGGCGCGCTGCTCGGCGGCCGGGACGGCCTCGACCACGTCACGGCGTTGATCGCCGACGCCCGGAGATGGCTTGCCGTCGGTGGCGAGTTGCTGATCGAGATGAACACCGCCCAGTACGACCTGGTCGCCGTCGCCCCGCCGACCAGAGCGCACTACGAGTGCGAGGTCGTCGCGGGCGACGACGGCCAGACCGCCGTGGCGCGTCTTCGGCGGGCACGCTGAGGACGGATGGTATGAGCGAAGCGCTCCTACCTGCCTCTGAGGTGCGAGCGAAACGCTCCTAACTGCTCCCTGAGGTGCGAGCGAAGCGAGCCACGAAGGGCCTCGCAAGGTAATCTCACCAAGCCCTTCGAGGCTCGTCGCTATCGCTCCTCGCACCTCAGGGGGCAGTGGTTTGGCGGTTCGTTCAGATTGGGGAACAGTTGTTCTCAGGTTGTGTCGGATCATGGACCGGTGCTCAGCCTCAGATCCCCAGCACCTCCCGCTGCCGTGCGACCGCTTCCCGGTAGCGCTCGACGTTGGCCATCTTGATCCCCTCGTAACCCCGGACCATGTCCGGTAGTTCCGCGAGGTCGACGACCGCGGGTAGCTGGTCCGCGCCGATGCGCCCACTCGCGAGCGCATCGAGCGCGGCGTCGACGAGTTCCCGGTATTCGATGATCAGCGCACGTTCGGTGCGACGGATCTCGCTGCGGCCGAACGGGTCCAGGCGGGTTCCCCGGAGGCGCTTCATCTTCGCGAGCGCGCTCAGCGGGGTGTCGGCCCACGATCCCAGCGCCAGCTTCTCGCGCATCCCCATACTCCGCAGGGTCGGCGGATGGAGCCGCACCGCGACCTCGGCGTCGGCGCCGAACTCGTCGGCGATGCGCGCGGCGAACGCCGGGTCCTGCGTGAGCCGGGCGACCTCGTACTCGTCCTTGTAGGCCATCAGCTTGAACAGGTTCCGGGCGACGGCGGCGGTGAGCGAGGGGTCGGATGCGACGCGTCGTACGCGGTCGACCGTGTCGAGGTAGGTTCGCGCGTATTTCTCGTCGGAGTGGGCGGTCAGCTCGTCGTACCGGATCGCGATGGTGCGCCGGAGGTCGGCGTCGATATCCCCGAGCGCGCTGACCACCTCGAGGGCGTGGCGGCTCGGTTCGATCTCGGCGACCCCGCGACCGTGCAGTCCGTCGATGGTGCCGGACACGGAGTCGGGATCGGCCACGACCTGCCGCCCGCGCCGGAACGCCTGGACGTTCGCATCCACGGCCACGCCGTTGAGCTCGATCGCCCGCTCGATGGATTCCGCCGAGATGGCCAGCGCCCCGGCTTGATACGCAGCACCGACCATCAGCATGTTGGCGTACTGCTCGTCGCCGAACAAGGCTGTCGACACCGCTCCCGAATCGAGGTACACAGTCCGCGCGACCCGGGAGTCGACCGCGGAGTGGACGGCGGAGTCCGCCGGGAACCCGACCGAGGTGTCGATGACCATCAACCCGGTCGGCACCTGGGTGGTCGAGACGATCGCGACCGTCTTCTCGGGAGCGGTGACCTTGAGGTTGACCGGGTCGGTGCCGACCAGCGGATCGCACACGAGGTACAGGTCGCAGTCCTCGGACGCCACCTTCGCCGCCTGCTCCAGCGGATGCGGGGCCACCTTGATGTCGCTGACCACGGCGCCGCCCTTCTGCGCGAGCCCGGTCATGTCGACGGTCCGGGCCGAGTGGCCGTCGAGGACGGCAGCGGTGGCCAGGACCTGGGACACGGTCACCACGCCGGTACCGCCGATACCCGTGATGCGCAGGGAGAAGGTGTCGCGGATGGCGGGGACCGCGGGCATCGGCAACACGGTGTCCGCCAGATCGGCTGCGCGCGTGCGGATGCGGTCGGTGCCCGGGGTGACCGTGACGAACGACGGGCAGTCGCCCTTGAGACAGGAGAGGTCGAGGTTGCACGAACTCTGGTCGATGCGCGTCTTGCGTCCGAACTCGGTCTGGACCGGGTGCACCGAGAGGCAGTTCGACTTCTCGCCGCAGTCGCCGCACCCCTCGCAGATGCGTTCGTTGATCACGACGCGACGAGTGGGGGTGGGCATGGCGCCGCGCTTGCGCTTGCGGCGCTTCTCGGCGGCGCAATGCTGATCGTGCACGAGCACCGTGACGCCCGCGACGCCCGCGAGTTCGGTCTGTACCTCGAGCAGGTCATCGCGGTGGCGGACCTCGACGGTGTCGGGGAGTCCCAGCGTACGAACATGTTTCGGGTCGTCGGAGGTGACCACGACCCGGCTGACGCCTTCGTCGAGCAGCAGTGACGTCAACCGCGGCAGGGTCATCCCGCCCACCGGGTCCTGTCCGCCGGTCATCGCGACGGTGCCGTTGTAGAGCAGCTTGTAGGTGATGTTCGCGCCCGACGCCACGGCCGCCCGCAACGCCAGCGACCCCGAGTGCGAGAAGGTTCCGTCGCCGATGTTCTGCACGAAGTGGTCCGCGGACACAAACGGGGCCATGCCGATCCACTGCGCGCCCTCGCCGCCCATCTGGGTGACCCCGGCGATGTCGCCGACCTGCCGGGGATCCATCAGCAACACCATCGCGTGACAACCGATGCCGGCGCCGACCAGGGTGTTCTCGGCGACCTTCGTCGAACTGTTGTGGGGGCAGCCGGAGCAGAAGTACGGCGTGCGCACCGCCAACGGGAGTTCGATGCGGGTGCGGCGAGCGGCTTTGCGGTCGAGCCAGATCCGCGCGGCGTCGACCCCGTGGCGGGCGAGACGGTCGGCGAGTCCTCGGGTCACCGCGTCGACGTCGAGTTCGCCGAAGCGGGAGAACAAGGTCGATCCGTCTTCGTGCACCTTCCCCACGATGCGCGGGGCCCGCGGGTGGCGGAACAGGATGTCGCGCATCATCGTCTCGATGAAGTCGCGCTTCTCCTCGACCACAATGACCTCGTCGAGATCGCCGGTGGAGGTGTCGAACATGAAGCGATTCAGGATCTCTCGCTCGATCGGGTAGACCATGCCGAGCTTGAGGATGCGGATTCCGAGCCGGCGCAGATCGTCGTCGTCGATCCGCATCAGTCGCAGTGCTTCCCGGAGATCGAGGTAGGTCTTTCCCGCGGCGACGATGCCGATGCGGTCGTCGGGACTCGAGACCACGATCCGGTTGAGGCCGTTGAGCCGTGCGTACTCCTGCGCACGCGGGAGCCGGGTCGTCAGCTGATTCTGTTCGAGTTCCATGAGATGGGCGCCGAGTAGGCGCCCGCTGGGCACGTGGGGGCTCGTCCCGAGGTCGCCGTAGACGGGCACTATGCGGTCCGGGTCGACGCGTGCGGTCGACGCTCCGTCCGCGACGTGCGCGGAGATCTTGAGCGAGGTCCAGACCCCGCTGGTGCGGCTCATGAGCGCCGCATGGACACCGAGATCCAAGATGTCCTGGGAATCGGCCGGATAGAGGATCGGGATGTAGAGGTCGGCCAGAGCCATCTCCGACGCGCACGGGACCGTCGAGGATTTCGCACCCGGGTCGTCACCGACGAGCGCGACCGCGCCGCCGGCGGAATGGGTTCCGATGAGGTTCGCGTGCCGCAGGGCGTCCGTCGCGCGATCGAGACCGGGCGCCTTGCCGTACCAGTATCCGACGACGCCGTCGCGGGGGAGCCCGTCCGCGGACGGCGTCAATTCGGCACCGCCGATGACCTGTGCGGCGAGCTGCGAACCCATCACCGAGGTCGCGGCGAGCTCTTCGTTGAGACCGGGCCGGTGGATGACGTCGTACGGGGCGAGATGCTCGTGCCGTCGGGCGAGTTCGAGATCGTAACCGGCGAGGGGAGAGCCCTCGTAGCCGGAGATGAACGAGGCCGTCCGGAGGCCGGAACGGCGGTCGACGCGAGCGCGGTCGCGGACCATGCGTACCAGGGCCTGGATGCCGGTGAGGTAGATGTCGCCGGACTCGCGGGTGTAGCGGTCGTCGAGCGAGAACCCGGTGGCTGCCGTCTCGGGCGGCGTGCCGGGGGTCGGGACGTGCTCGGAGCGAGCGCGGTCGTCTGCGAGGGTCATGGGGTCACCTGGCCTTCTATGTGCGGTGGCCGGTCCGGGGTTCCGGGGTGTCGGCGCATCGGTTGTGTCGGCCCGGGGGTGGTGGGCCTGCCACAACAGTACGAGAAGACGTGATGCGCGTCACGTAGGTTATGTCGACGCGGTGGATGAACCGGGGCGTGACATGGGCCGCTTCATCGCGTACGATCACTTTCAGTTAATAGCCACTAACTGAAGGGTCGACGGTGACCAGCACGCTCGACGGCTTCCGGGCCGCACATCAGCGCAATCTCGACCTGCTCGACGAACGCCTGCGAGAGGTGTCCGCCGGCGGCGGCGCGAAGGCTCGTGATCGCCACGTCGCTCGCGGAAAGTTGCTTCCGCGGGACCGGGTCGACGGGCTGCTCGACGTCGGGTCGCCGTTCATCGAGGTGGCCCCGCTCGCGGCCTTCGGGATGTACGGCGGCAAGGTGCCCGCCGCCGGGGTCATCGCCGGCGTCGGGCGTGTTGCGGGTCGCGAGTGCATGATCGTCGCCAACGACGCCACGGTCTCCGGCGGCACGTACTACCCGGTCACGGTCAAGAAGCATCTGCGTGCGCAGGAGATCGCGGCGGCCAACCGGCTCCCGTGCATCTACCTCGTCGACTCGGGCGGCGCGATGTTGCTCCAGCAGGACGAGGTGTTCCCCGACCGGGATCACTTCGGACGGATCTTCTTCAATCAGGCGACCATGAGCGCCGCCGGCATCCCGCAGATCGCCGCGGTGCTCGGGTCGTCGACCGCCGGCGGGGCCTACGTCCCGGCGATGAGTGACGAGACGGTGATCGTGCGCAATCAGGGCACCATCTTCCTTGCGGGCCCGCCGCTGGTGAAGGCGGCGACCGGGGAAGACGTCTCCGCCGAGGACCTGGGCGGTGGTGCGATGCACTCGTCGGTTTCCGGTGTCACCGATCACCTCGTCGACAACGACCAGCAGGCGCTCGCCAAGGTCCGCGAGATCGTCGCGACCCTCGGGCCCCGCGAGGCGCCACAGTGGGAGACGATCCCGGTCCGCGAGCCGGTGCGGCCGCAGACCGACATCTACGACGTGGTGCCCACCGACCCGCGAACTCCGTACGACGTCCGGTCGGTCATCGAGATACTGTGCGACGGAGGAGGATACAACGAGTTCAAGGCGAACTACGGCACCAGTCTGGTGACGGCGTTCGCGCACCTGCACGGTCACCCGGTGGGGATCGTCGCCAACAACGGTGTCCTGTTCAGCGAATCCGCGCTGAAGGGAGCTCATTTCATCGAACTGTGCGATCAGCGTCGCATCCCGTTGCTGTTCCTGCAGAACATCACCGGCTTCATGGTCGGCAAGGCCTATGAGCAGGGCGGCATCGCCAAGAACGGGGCCAAGATGGTCAATGCCGTGGCGTGCGCACGCGTGCCCAAGTTCACCGTCATGGTCGGCGGCTCCTTCGGCGCGGGCAACTACTCGATGTGCGGACGCGCCTACTCGCCCAGATTCCTCTGGATGTGGCCCAACGCCCGCATCTCGGTCATGGGCGGACCGCAGGCCGCCGACACCCTCGGAACGGTGCGACGCAACCAGATCGAGCGATCCGGCGCGGAATGGTCCACCGAGGACGAGGAAGCGTTCAAGGCCCCGATCCGCGAACAGTTCGAACAACAGTCGGATGCCTACTACTCGACGGCCCGGCTGTGGGACGACGGGATCGTCGACCCCGCGCAGACCCGGACACTGCTCGGCCTCGCTCTCGAGACCGCCCGCTACGCACCGCTCGCCGATCCGCGCTACGGCGTCTTCCGGATGTGACCGCCGAGTCCGAACCCGATCTCCACCGCCCCGTCCCGCCGAGCCCGAGGACCCCGACCGTGAGTACCAGACCCATCCGCAGCGTCCTGGTGGCCAACCGTGGTGAGATCGCCTGCCGGGTGATAGACACCCTGCGCCACATGGGAATCCGCAGTATCGCCGTCTATTCCGACGCCGACGCGCAAGCGCGCCACGTCCGGGAGGCCGACGTCGCCGTGCACATCGGCCCGGCCGCCGCCACCCAGAGCTACCTCGACATCGCAAAAGTGGTCGACGCGGCACGCAAGACCGGTGCCGACGCCGTCCACCCGGGCTACGGATTCCTGTCGGAGAACCAGAAGTTCGCGGCCGCTCTGGCGGAGGCGGGCATCGTCTTCATCGGGCCGCCCGCGGAGGCGATCGCGACGATGGGAGACAAGATCACGGCCCGGGCCGCCGTCACCGCTCGCGACGTGCCGGTGGTGCCGGGTCTGTCGCGCCCCGGCCTGACCGACGACGACCTCATCGCCGCGGCACCCGACATCGGGTTCCCGGTTCTCATCAAGCCCAGTGCGGGTGGCGGTGGCAAGGGGATGCATCGCGTGGCCGAGGCGTCGGAGCTGCCGGCCGCGCTGGAGCGGGCCCGCCGCGAGGCCGCCGCCGCGTTCGGCGACGACGCGCTGTTCCTCGAGCATTTCGTCGACACCCCGCGCCACATCGAGGTGCAGGTCCTCGCGGATCAGCACGGGAACGTCATCCACCTCGGCGAGCGCGAGTGCTCATTGCAGCGGCGGCACCAGAAGGTGATCGAGGAGGCGCCGTCGGCGCTGCTCGACGCCGAGACCCGTGCTCGCATCGGTGAGGCCGCGTGCGATGCCGCGCGCAGTGTCGGCTACACCGGCGCGGGCACGGTCGAGTTCATCGTGTCGGCGCACCGGCCCGACGAGTTCTTCTTCATGGAGATGAACACCCGCCTGCAGGTCGAGCACCCGGTGACCGAGCTCGTCACCGGAGTCGACCTCGTGGAACAACAGATCCGCGTCGCCCGCGGAGAAGTCCTGGGTCTGACGCAGGACACGATCACCCTCAGCGGCCACGCGATCGAGGCACGCGTGTACGCCGAGGACCCGGCCCGCGGTTTCCTGCCGTCCGGCGGCACGATCGAGCATCTCGTCCATCCCGACACCTCGGCCGGCGGCGGCATCCGCGTCGACTCGGCCATGCTCGACGGATTGCGCGTCGGCAGTGACTACGACCCGATGCTCGCGAAGATCATCGCCTACGGTGCCGACCGGGAGGAGGCGCTCGAACGTCTCGATCAGGCACTGGCCCACACACGCGTGCTGGGCGTGGTCACCAACATCGACTTCTGCCGCTTCGTCCTGCGTCAGCAGGCGGTCGTGGACGCCGACCTCGACACCGAGCTGTTGGACCGCCTTGTCACCGATTACGCTGCGCCGGAGCCCATTCCCGAGGCGCAGGTGCTCGTGGGTCTGGCGCGGATCGGTGCTCGCGATGCCGACGACATCTGGTCCTCGGCGGTCGGATGGCGGGTCGGTCGATCCGCTCCGGTCCGCACCCGCCTCGTCGCCGGCGGACGGCATTCGACGGTGGCCATCCAGGTCGATGCCGCCGACGAATGGTCCGTCTCGGGAACCGCCACCGTCACCTTCGACGACGACGCCGAGGCGTCGTGGACCGGGCACGTGGTCTACCAGCCGGCGCAGCCCGGCGACGGTCGCGGCTCGGACCGCCTGGTCGTCGACGGGGTGACGCAGTCGTGGTCGAGTGTTCGCGTCGGGGAGAGCTGGTGGGTGGGAGGGCCGTCGGGCACCTGGGTCCTCGAACTCGCGAAGCCCCTGCTCGACGAGGCCGCCGACGAGCACGCCGGCGAGATCACCAGCCCGATGCCGGGCACCGTGGTCGCCGTCGCCGCCGAGATCGGGGCCGACGTCTCCGCCGGCCAGTCGGTCGTCGTCGTCGAGGCGATGAAGATGGAACATGCACTCACCGCGCCGGTGGACGGCACCGTCGACATCTCCGTGAAGGTGGGGGACAAGGTCGACGCGGGACAGATCCTCGCCGTCGTCACCGCACCCGAATCAACTGTCGACTCCCAGTAGAAGGGCTCACATGGAACTCACCCAGGAGTACACCGACCTCATCGCGACGGTCCGCGACTTCGCGCAGACCGTGGTGGCGCCGGTGGCCGCGAAACACGATGCCGAGCACAGCTTTCCGTACGACGTCGTCGCCCAGATGGGCAAGATGGGACTGTTCGGTCTCCCCTTCGACGAGAAATACGGCGGCATGGGCGGCGACTACTTCGCCCTGTCGCTCGCGCTGGAGGAACTCGGCAAGGTCGACCAGTCCGTCGCCATCACCCTCGAAGCCGGGGTGAGTCTGGGCGCCATGCCGATCTACCGATTCGGCAGCGAGGAGCAGAAAGAGCAGTACCTCCCCGAACTCACGGCGGGCACGGCGCTCGCCGGCTTCGGGCTGACCGAACCCGGGGCGGGATCGGATGCCGGGGCCACCGCGACCACGGCCCGCGACGACGGTGACTCGTGGATCATCAACGGCGGCAAGCAATTCATCACCAACTCGGGGACCGACATCACCTCACTGGTGACGGTGACCGCGGTGACCGGGGTGAAGGAGAACGGCAAGAAGGAGATCTCCACCATCATCGTGCCGTCCGGCACGCCGGGTTTCACCGCCGAGCCGGCGTACAACAAGGTCGGGTGGAACGCCTCGGACACCCATCCGCTGACCTTCACCGACGTACGCGTTCCCAAGGAGAACCTGCTCGGTGTCCGCGGGCGCGGATACGCCAACTTCCTGTCCATCCTCGACGAGGGGCGGATCGCCATCGCAGCCCTCGCGACCGGCGTGGCCCAGGGCTGCGTCGACGAGAGCGTGAAGTACGCCAAGGAGCGACAGTCCTTCGGCAAGGCGATCGGTGAGTACCAGTCGGTGTCCTTCGCGATCGCCCGGATGGAGGCGCGCGCGCACGTCGCGCGGACCGCCTACTACGACGCGGCGGCGAAGATGTTGGCGGGCAAGCCCTTCAAGAAGGAGGCGTCGATCGCCAAGATGATCGCCAGTGAGGCGGCGATGGACAACGCCCGGATGGCCACGCAGATCCACGGCGGGTACGGCTTCATGAACGAATATCCCGTCGCCCGGCACTACCGCGATTCGAAGATCCTCGAGATCGGTGAAGGCACGACCGAGGTGCAGCTCATGCTCATCGCGCGCGAGTTGGGGTTCGCATGAGCGACACCACCGGCGGGCGTCGAATCGTACAGCGCGGGTTGTGGTTCGAGGAGTTCGAGGAGGGCACGATCTACGAACACCGGCCCGGACGCACTGTCACCGAGGCCGACAACGTGCTGTTCACGACACTGACCATGAACACGCAGGCGCTCCACCTCGACGCCGCCTGGTCGGCCGAACAGCCGGGTTTCGGCGGGCAACGCCTGATCAACTCCATGTTCACCCTCTCGACGATCGTGGGATTGTCGGTCTCCCAACTCACCCAGGGCACCCTCGTGGCGAACCTGGGTTTCAGCGAGGTCGCCTTCCCGGCGCCGTTGTTCGCCGGCGACACCCTGTACGCGGAGACCGAGTGCACCGGTAAACGCGAATCGCGGTCGCGACCGGGTGAGGGCGTGGTGAACTTGACCCACATCGGACGCAACCAGCACGGCGTGGTCGTCGCCCGCGCCGCACGAGCAACGCTGGTGCGCAGGCAATGGACGGAGTGACGACGATGTTCTTCGAGGACCCACCCGGCGGCCCGGTCGCGGGTTCCGGACTGTCGGGGCAGCTCACCAACGCGTGGCTGCCGCCCGGGCCGGCGATGTTGTTCTGCCCGGCGGACCGTCCCGAGCGATACCAGAAGGCCCTCGACCGGGCCGACGTCGTCATCCTCGACCTCGAGGACGCGGTGTCGCCGACGAACCGCGCCGCAGCCCGGGAGGCTCTGGTCGCCAATCCGGTCGATCCGGACCGCACCATCGTGCGGATCAACCCGGCCGGTACCGGCGACTACCGGCGCGATCTCGCCGCCGTCTCGGAGACGAACTACCGGGTGGTGATGCAGGCCAAGGCCGAGGACGTGTCCTCGATCCTGGACACCGCGTTCCAGACGATCGCACTGATCGAGACGCCGCTCGGCGCGACCCGCGCCCGCGACATCGCCGCCACCTCCAACTGCATCGGACTGATGTGGGGGGCAGAGGATCTCGTCGCGGGCCTCGGCGGCACGTCGAGCCGGTTCGGTCCGGGTGAACCCCGGCCGGGTGAGTACCGGGACGTCGCGAGTTGGGTCCGGTCGATGGTCCGCATCGCGGCCGCCGCGTACGGAAAGTTCGCCGTCGACTCGGTGCACCTCGACATCGCCGACGTCGACGGACTCGTCGCCGAGGTCCGCGACGCGGTGGCCCTGGGTTACACCGCGACCGCATGCATCCATCCGTCCCAGGTCGATCACATCCGGAACGGTTACCGCCCGTCGGACGAGGCGGTCGAGTGGGCGCGCAAGGTCCTCGACGGTGCGGCCGAACACGCGGGCGGGGTGTTCAGCCTCGACGGTCAGATGATCGACGGGCCGGTCCTGCGCCAGGCGGAGGTCGTCCTGTCCCGTGTGAGCGGTACGCGTACCGATCCCGCCCCCGAGAACTGACGAAGCCCCCGACCATCCGGGCATCCACCCCCCGAGAACAGACCGGAGCAAGAACATGAGCACCGAGGCTCACCCGAAGCCTGCACACACGCGCGGTGAGGAGACACCGGCACTGCTCACCGAGACCATCGGAGCCACCCTGGCCCGAACCGTCGCGGACCACGGCGAGCGAACCGCGTTGATCGACGCCGCCGCACGGCGGGAATGGCGATACACCGAGTTCCACCGTGACGTACGCGCGCTCGCGGCCGGATTGCTACGACTCGGCGTGTCGGTCGGCGACCGCGTCGGGCTGTGGTCGCCGAACCGGTTCGAATGGGTGTTGACCCAGTACGCCGCGGCCGAGATCGGCGCCGTGCTGGTCAATCTCAATCCCGCGTACCGGCAGAACGAGATCGAGTACGTGCTGCAGCAGTCCGGGACGAGCGTCGTCCTGGCCGCCGAGAGCTTCAAGGACTCGGCCTATTCGGCGATGCTCGAACAGGCCCGGCCACAGTGCCCGGAGCTGCGCGAAGTGGTCCTGTTCGAATCCCCCGGCTGGGATGCGCTGTGTGTCGAGCCGAGCGCCGACGAGCTCACACGCGTCGACGAGATCGCTGCGTCGCTCTCACCCGACGACCCGATCAACATTCAGTACACGTCGGGCACAACGGGTTTCCCGAAGGGTGCGACGCTGTCACATCGGAACATCGGGAACAACGGGTATCTCGTCGGCGAACTGCTGAACTACACCGCCGACGACCGGATCTGCCTACCCGTGCCCTTCTACCACTGCTTCGGCATGGTGATGGGTAACCTCGCGGCGACGAGTCACGGTGCCGCGATGGTGATTCCGGCGCCGGCCTTCGACCCGCGGGCCACCCTCGAGGCGGTCGCGGAGTACCGCTGCACCAGCCTCTACGGCGTGCCCACCATGTTCATCGCCGAACTCGGCCTGCTCGACGACGGGCTCGACATCGACCTGTCGAGCCTGCGTACCGGCATCATGGCGGGGTCGCCGTGCCCCGAGTACGTCATGCGGCAGGTCGTCGACCGCATGCACATGCGTGAGGTGTCGATCTGTTACGGCATGACCGAGACGTCGCCGGTGTCGACGCAGACGCGGGTCGACGATCCCCTCGAGTTGCGTGTGACCACCGTCGGGCGGGTCGGCCCGCACCTGGAGATCAAGGTCGTCGATCCCGGAACCGGGGAGACCTCGGCGCGCGGCGAGACGGGCGAGTTGTGTACGCGCGGTTATTCGGTGATGACCGGATACTGGAACGACCCGGAGAAGACGGCCGAGGCCATCGACGCCGACGGCTGGATGCACACCGGCGACCTCGCCGACATGGACGAGAACGGTTATGTCCGGATCACCGGGCGCATCAAGGACATGGTGATCCGCGGCGGGGAGAACATCTACCCGCGCGAGATCGAGGAGTTCCTCTACACCCATCCCGACATCCTCGACGCCCAGGTGATCGGGGTGCCCGACGTGAAATACGGCGAGGAGCTGATGGCCTGGGTGCGGTTGCGCGACACCGCCACCGAGTTCACCGCCGACGACCTGCGCGAGTTCGCGACCGGCAAGATCGCGCGACACAAGATCCCGCGGTACGTCCATGTGGTCGAAGAGTTCCCGATGACCGTCACCGGGAAGGTCCGCAAGGTGGCGATGCGCGACGAGGCGGTCTCGATCCTCGAGCAGTTGCGATGACCACGTCGAGGACTGCGGAGCGGGTCACGAGCACCCAGATGGACCGGTTCGGTCGCTTAGTCGCCGAGCGATTCGGGTCCGGCACAGGCGATTACGACGATCTGTGGTCGTGGTCGGTGGAACATCCGGCCCGGTTCTGGCGTGCCGTCTGGGAATTCTTCGACCTCGACGCCCTCGCCGCGGAACCGCTCGGGCCCGGGGACGAGGCGGTGCTCGCCGACGACCGGATGCCCGGTGCGGTCTGGTTCCCCGGGATGCGGTTGAACTACGTCGATCAGATCCTCCGGCACGCCGCCCTGCCCGGTGCCGCGATCGTGGGCATCGACGAGGCCGGTGACCGTTCCGAGATCGCGTGGGCGGAACTGCCGGCGCAGGTCGCGGGCCTGGCCGCGACCCTGCGTGCGCGCGGAGTGGGGTCGGGGGACGTGGTGGCCGCCTACCTCCCCGACATCCCGGAGGCCGTCATCGCCTTCCTGGCCACCGCATCCCTGGGCGCGATCTGGACCGGATGTGGACAGGACTATGCCCCGCAGGGGGCAGCCGGTCGACTAGGCCAACTCGCACCCAAGGTCCTGTTCACCGCCGCCGGATATCGCTACAACGGCAAGGTCGTCGACAAGCGCGCCGACAGCGCCGAGCTCGCCGGGCTACTGCCGGAACTGTTCGCGCACATCACGATCGGCGCGACCGCGGAGTCCTCGTCGGCCCTCGACTATGTCGATGCCGTCACCAGCGACCCCGGCGATTTCCACCCCGTCAAGGTGCCCTTCGACCATCCGCTCTGGGTGCTGTTCAGTTCTGGCACCACCGGACGCCCCAAGGGCATCGTGCACGGACACGGGGGAGTCCTGCTGGAGCACCTGAAAGCCGGTGCGCTGCACGGCGATCTGTCGGCAGACGACGTGTTCTTCTGGCAGACGGCCCTCAGCTGGATGATGTGGAACTATCAGGTCGCCGGACTTCTCTGCGGTTCGCGGATCGTCTGTTACAGCGGCTCGCCCCTGTACCCGGACGCCGACCGCCTGTGGCAGGTCGTCGACGACGAGCACGTCACCTACTTCGGCACGAGTCCCGGTCAGCTGCAGGCCTCGCGGAAGGCGGGTCTGGAACCGGGTCGCCGGCACGACCTCGGTCGGTTGCGCACTCTCGGGAGTACCGGATCATCGCTCGCCGCAGATCTTTTCACCTGGGTCGACGACCACGTCGGGTCCGGGTTGCCCATCTCGTCGATCAGCGGCGGCACCGACATCGTGTCCGCATTCGCCGGCGGCTCCACCGGTGTACCGGTCGTCCCGGGGGAGCTGTCGGTGCGCTACCTCGGTGTGGCACTGGAGAGTTGGTCGCCCGATGCCCGCCCGCTGGTGGGGGAGGTGGGTGAACTCGTCGTCACCGCGCCGATGCCGTCGATGCCCGTGAGCTTCTGGGACGATCCCGACGGTGCGCGCTACCGCGCGGCTTATTTCGCCCACGAATGGGAGGGCGGTGCGTCGAATCCGGAGAGGCCGGTCTGGCGGCACGGCGACTGGGTGACGGTGACCGAACGCGGGTCGCTCGTGATCCACGGCCGCAGCGACGCAACGTTGAACCGCCACGGGATCCGGATGGGATCGGCCGACATCTACGAGGTCGTCGAAGCGCTCGACGAGATCGCCGAGGCCTTCGTGCTCGGTGTCGACGGACCGGACGGCGCCTATTGGATGCCGCTGTTCGTCACCCTGGTCCCCGGCGCGACGCTCGACGACGCGCTGATCGGCCGGATCGCGGGCGCGGTCCGCGACCGCCTCTCCAAACGCCATGTGCCCGACGAGGTCATCGAGGCCCCCGGGATTCCGCACACCCGGACCGGAAAGAAGCTCGAGGTTCCGGTCACCGCGATTCTGGCGGGCCGTTCCGAGGTCAACATCGACCCCAAGGCGGTCGACGACTACGCGCTGATCAACTGGTACGCCGAGCAAGGGCGCGCGCATCGCTGGTGAGCGGGATTCTGGCCCGGCGGGGCGACCCCGATGTGCAAGGGTCATCGGACCCGGCGGGTATGTGTACTAGCGTGGTCGATAGTTCTGCGCTCGTGGGGGGCGACGGCCGGACGCCGTCACCTCGACGCGACCCGCTGATCCTGACCGACCGACCCGACCAGGAGATCGTCATGACCTACCCACCCGGCGGCTACGGGCAGCAGCAGCCCGAGTCCGGCCAGTCCTACGGCCAGTACGCCAATCAATCCGGATATCCCCAGTCCGGCGCGCACAACACGGGTCCGCAGGCGAGCCCCGCGCCCGGCTCGGACCAGTACGGTCAGGCCCAGCAGTACGGGGGTCAGCAGTACGGGGGTCAGCGGTACGGTCAGAGCGGACAGTCCTACGGCCAGGGGCAGCCGGGTTACGGCCAGAGCCCCGCGCAGGGATATGGCCAGCAGGGGTACGGCCAACCCGGATACGGCCAGGACCAGCAGGGCCAGCAGGGCTACGGTCAGTACGGATACTCCCCGCAGCCGACCAAGGCGCCGAGTCAGGGACTGCCGGCCATCACCCCGGTTCTCCTCGCCGCCGCGATCGGCGCCTTCGGCCTCATCGTCCTCTTCAGCGGGTTCCTGTCCGCCGCCGAGACCTATGACTTCGCGCTCAAGCTGTTCCAGACCCAGTACAACGCGCCGTACACGCTGATCAGCGTTGCCGGAATCCTGGCGCTCATCTCGCTGATCCCGGGCATCAAGGTGCCTGCGGCGCCGATCGTGGCGTCGCTGGCGATCACCTCGTTCCTGATCACGCTGTTCCAGTTCCTCAACATCGACGACAACGGTGCCGGGGCGATCGTGCTGCTGATCTTCACCCTCCTGTCCGCGGTCCTCGCAGTCGTGTGGTTGCTCGTCGACGCCGGCGTCATCAAGGTGGCGCCCGCGGTGGGCTCGGCAACCGCAGCGGTGGCCCCCGGCTCGTCGGCCGCGCAGTCCGACACCGGCGCTCACCAGCAGACCGGTGGCTACGGCGACGCGCAGACCACCGCCTACGGCACCGGCAGCGCGCAGGCTCAATACGGCCAGCAGTCGTCGGCGAACTACGACCCGTCGGCCTACTCGCAGTCGTCGGGCGCGTCGACCGCCGGTCAGAGCGGTTACTCCGGCGGTGCGAGCGAATCGTCGGCATCGGCCTCCGGTCACGGCGAGTCGGGCTACGGGGACTACCGACCCGGCCAGTACGCGGCCGGCGCCTCGGGCGCATCCCCGGCCGCGCCCGGTGGATCCGCTGGCCCCTCGGGCACCGACACCCCGGCCGGAGACCACTCGACCACGGTCTTCCAGAAGCCGGAACCGCCCACCGGCAGCGGCAACTGACAGAACCCCACAGTGCCCCGTCGACCATCGGTCGACGGGGCTCTGTGTTTCGCCGTCGGCCAAGCCGGCCCCCGCTGGTTGAGCCGGTGAGGAGCGCAGCGACGAGCCGAGTCGAAGCCACACGGTGAGCTGACTCCCTTTCGCAGCCCGCTCGGCGCGTCTACGACGGCCTCGGCCGGGACCGTGTCAGGCTCATGACGATGCCCTCCCTCAAGTCGGACCCGACCACGGACAATCTGGCGTCGCAGCTGCGTAACCTGCGGCGATCCCGTCGTGCGCAGCGCACGGCGGCCGAGGGCTCGGCCCGGCAGCTCGCGGTTGTCGCGTTCACCGTTCCTGCGATCGCGCTGGTGACGCTCATCGTCGTGATGCTCTCGGTGCTGCTGCTGGCCGGCAGCGGCCTGACCGGACTGCCGAGTGCGATCGCCTCGGGCTGGCTGGCCATCCACCAGGTGCCGGTCACGATCAGCGGGGTCACCATAGGCGTGCTGCCGCTGCTGCCGACGCTCGCGGTCGCTGCCGGCACTGCCTGGCTGACGGCCCGGGCTGTGGCCGGTGGCACGAACTCGAACGAACGCGATCGGCACGACCTGTTCGACCTCGGCGCCGTCGTGTTCTCGGCGGTGATCGGTCCCGTTCTCATCACCGCGATGTCCCTGGCGGTCGTCATGGATGGCGGGTCGGTCCTGCCGGTGCAGACGCCCAACGCGCTGCTGGCGTTCCTCTACACCCTCGGCGTCCACGGCGGTGCGGCTACCGCCGGTGTCGTGTGGAGCCGACGACGCGACTTCGCCGTCCGCGGGGGCGTGACCCACGCCGATCGTCGCGGTTTCCGGTACGGGCTGGTGGCGGCTCTGCTGCTACTGGTCACCGGAGCCGTGCTGGTGTGTCTGCGCATGTTGATGAGGCACGGGCAGATCGGTGAACTGATCGAGACCGGTTACGACTTCGACGGGTTCCTGGGACTCACCCTGCTGTCGATGCTCTACCTCCCGAACGTGATGGTCGCCGCGATGGCGGTGCTCGTGGGTTCCGACGTCCAGATCGGTGCGACTACCGTCGACCTGTTCACGGTCCGCGGTGACGCCGTCCCGCCCGTCCCGGTTCTCGCGGTCCTTCCCGACGGGCCGGGTGCCGGGGCATGGGGATTCGTCGGACTGCTCGTGCCGGCCGGGGTCGCCGCGTTCGTCGGCTGGCGATGCCGCGACCTCGATCCCATGGCCCACGTGCGTTCGGTGGGTGTCGCCGCGGCGGTCGCGGCCTCGGTGGTCGCCGTTCTCACCGTCTCGGCGGGTGGAACGCTGGGGGAGTTCGGCGAGGTCGTCGTGACGGTGTCGGCGGCCGGGGTCTTCACGCTGGCTTGGATCGCGGTCGTCGGCCTGCTCATCGTGCTCGTCTACGCCTTCCTGCCGTCGACCCGAGCGGCACGTCTCGCTGTCGGCGATGAGTACTTCGAGGATCCACTCGACCTCGGTTACGAGGACGAATACGTCATCGTCACCGATCTGGACGAGGACGACGAGTACGCCGAGTACGCCGAGTACTCCGAGGTCGAGGACGACGAATTCGAGGACGGCGAGTACGAGGATGCGGAGTACGACGACGGCGAGTTCGACGACGGTGTTTTCGGGGACGCTGACCTCGCGGACGACGACGCGGAGTACGTCGCCGAGTCGGACCCGGAGGACTCCGATCTCGACGCCGCATCCGGGCGCGCGCCGGTGAAGAACCGCGTGTACGACGATGATCTCGACGTGGCGGACCTCGCCGTCGACGTGGATCACGACCTCCATCCCGGTTCGCACGGGACCTCGCGGCAACGCTGACAGCGCGCTTCCCGGGCGCGCCCCGGCGGCGCCACCCGGCGCGGGCGGCCCAACGTGCGGCGATTAGTCTCGACGACGTGACATCCCCGACGGCACCTGGTCGCACCCCGCTGGTGGTGATGGCGTCGGGCACCGGTTCGCTGCTGGAGTCGCTGATCGCGCGCGCCGGTGACCGGGATGCCCCGTTCCGGGTCGCGGCGATCGTCGTCGACCGCGCGTGCCGGGCGCAGGAGGTCGCGCAGCACCACGACATCCCGCTCATCACCTGCCGTGTCGCCGACCACGCCGACCGTGCGACGTGGGATCGTGCGCTCACCGACGAGGTCGCCGCGATCGACCCGGAATGGGTGGTGACCGCCGGTTTCATGAAGATCCTCGGCCCGGCCTTTCTCGGCCGGTTCGGCGGGCGCGTCGTCAACAGTCATCCAGCGCTGCTGCCCGCGTTCCCGGGCGCCCACGGGGTCGCCGAGGCGCTCGACTACGGCGTCAAGGTCACCGGCGCGACGGTGCATCTGGTCGACGAGGGCGTCGACACCGGCCCGATTCTGGCGCAACAGGTGGTCGGCGTCGTCGACGACGACACCGCCGACACCCTGCACGAGCGAATCAAGACGGTCGAGCGCGTGTTGCTCGCCGACGTGGTGACCGCACTGGTCACCAGAGGAGTAGTCATCGATGGACGAAAGGCCCGCATCCCGTGAACGCACCCAGCTCTGACAGCTCTCGCCGACCGATTCGGCGCGCGCTGGTGAGTGTCTACGACAAGAGCGGTCTCGCCGATCTCGCGACGGCACTGCATGCTGCCGGAGTGGAGATCGTGTCCACCGGGTCCACCGCGAAGACCATCGCCGGCGCGGGCGTGCCGGTCGTGGAGGTGTCCACGCTGACGGGCTTCCCCGAGTGCCTCGACGGCCGCGTCAAGACCCTGCACCCCAAGGTGCACGCGGGCATCCTCGCCGATACCCGTAAGTCCGATCATGTGGCTCAGCTCGACGAACTGGGCGTCGCCGCATTCGATCTCGTCGTCGTCAATCTCTATCCGTTCACCGAAACGGTGGCGTCCGGTGCGACTCCGGACGAGTGCATCGAGCAGATCGACATCGGCGGCCCGTCGATGGTGCGTGGGGCCGCGAAGAACCACCCGTCGGTCGCTGTCGTGGTCGATCCCGATGACTACTCGCTGGTGACCGAGGCCCTCGCGGCCGACGGGTTCTCGCTCGTCGACCGGAAGAAGCTCGCGGCCAAGGCTTTCCGGCACACCGCCGACTATGACGTCGCGGTGGCGTCGTGGATGTCGAGTGTGGTTGCGCCCGAGGACGAGTCGCAGTTCCCGGCGTGGGCCGGTGCGACCTGGACCCGCTCCGCGGTGCTGCGTTACGGCGAGAACCCGCACCAGCCGGCCGCACTGTATGTCGGCAACGCGGGGGCCGGCGGGGTTGCGACCGCCGAGCAGCTCCACGGCAAGGAGATGAGCTACAACAACTACACCGACGCCGACGCCGCGTGGCGCGCCGCCTACGACTTCGATGCCCCGGCGGTCGCGATCATCAAGCACGCCAACCCGTGTGGCATCGCGATCGGCGCCGACATCGCGGAGGCGCATCGCAAGGCGCACGCGTGCGATCCGGTCAGTGCCTACGGCGGCGTGATCGCGGCGAATCGCGAGATCACCGTCGCGATGGCCGAGCAGGTCGCCGAGATCTTCACCGAGGTCATCGTCGCGCCCGGCTTCGCCGACGGCGCGCTCTCGGTGCTGACCCGCAAGAAGAACATCCGCGTCCTGGTGGCCACCCCGCCGGCCGCAACCGGGATCGAGACGAAGCCGGTGTCGGGCGGACTGCTGATGCAGCAGCGCGACGTCCTCGACGCCGACGGTGACAATCCGGCCAACTGGAATCTCGTGGCGGGCCCGCCGGCCGACAACCAGACCCTCGCCGACCTCGAATTCGCCTGGCGGGCATGTCGATCGGTCAAGTCCAACGCCATACTTCTGGCCTCCGACGGGGCGTCGGTCGGCGTCGGGATGGGCCAGGTCAATCGTGTCGACTCCGCACATCTGGCCGTGCAACGCGCCGGCGATCGGGCGGCGGGGAGCGTCGGGGCGTCGGACGCGTTCTTCCCCTTCCCGGACGGACTGCAGGTACTGCTGTCGGCCGGGGTGAAAGCCGTTGCGCAGCCGGGCGGTTCGATTCGCGACAACGAGGTGATCGAGGCGGCCGACGAGGCGGGCGTGACGCTCTACCTCACCGGGGCGCGTCATTTCGCTCACTGAGCTCGCTCTACTGGTCGTCGCCGGTTTCGGCGCCGGCCTGATCGGCTACATCACCGGGCTGGCCTCGATCGTCAGCTATCCCGCACTGCTCGCGGTCGGACTCAGTCCGATCGCGGCCAACGTCACGAACACGGTCGCGCTGGTCGCCGTCGGGGTGGGCAGTACCGCACAGTCGGGACGCTCCCTCCTCGACGGTGACCGCAGGCGGCTGATCATCGGCGCGATCGCCTCGCTCATCGGCGGCACGGTCGGGGCGGTGCTGTTGCTGTCGACGCCGGCCGAGGCGTTCGAAGCCGTTGTGCCGTTCCTGGTGGCGATCGCCGCGATCGCCCTGTTGGCGCAACCGGTTCTGCGGCGGTGGGCCACCTCGCACGTCGAGCGTCCCTGGGTGTTCATCCTGGGCCTGACGCTGATCTCGGTGTACGGCGGGTACTTCGGGGCGGGCGCCGGCATCATGATCCTCGCGCTGATGCTCGTGGTGACCAGCGAACCATTGTGGCGCGCAGCGTTGTCCAAGTCGTTGTTCCTCGGCATCGCCAACACGATCGCTGCCATCGGTTTCATGATCTGGGGTCCCGTCGACTGGTGGGCGGCGCTCGCCATGGCCGTCGGCTGTCTTGCCGGCGGGTGGTGCGGCCCGCCTGTCGTGAAACGGCTGCCGCCCGGGCCGCTCCGGATCGTGGTCGGGGTGTGCGGGCTCGGGCTCGCGGCGTGGCTCGCGGTCAGCTGACGTCGGCGTGATGAGCAGGCGGTTGTCGTAGGTGTGCCCGCGGCAGATGTCGCACATCGTTGCGCCCAGCGCAACGACACACTACATCTGCGGGCGGGAGACTACCGAGCAGTGCCCGACCGGAGAAACCCCACGCCACAAGCACATCGCGCCGGATTCGTATGCATCCGGCAGGAGTTTTCCTCTCGGAGAGGAAAACCCTGGTCGCCGGGGTTCGCGATGTCTAGACATGCACGGTGACCTTGTTTGTGGACATCACCCCGGACGAAGCGGGTGGTGGGGCGGAGCGCACGTCGCCCGGCGGTTCGTCTCGCGCGCGATCGCTGTTGACCCGGGTGGGACTCCCGTTGCTCTCGGTGGTGCTGTTCGCCGCCGTGTGGCAGGTCGTCGCCGTCAGCGGGATCTGGAGTGAGACCTTCGTGCCGCGCCTGGGCACCGTGTGGCAGGCCTTCGTCGACATGTCCACGACGCACGACGGAATCCGCGGCTATGCCGACTATTACTGGTGGGAACACCTGTACATGACGCTGCGCCGGGTTTTCGCAGGTGTGGCGATCGGCGTGATCCTCGGCGTGCTGCTCGGTCTGGCGATGGGAACGGTGGGGTGGTTCCGACGCCTGCTAGAACCGTGGCTCACGTTCCTGCGCGCTCTACCGCCGCTGGCCTACTTCTTTCTGTTGGTCATCTGGCTCGGCATCGACGAGGCGCCGAAGATCACGCTGCTGGCATTGGCCGCGCTACCGCCCGCGGCGGTGGCGACCACCGCCGCCGTCAGTGCCGCGCCGGTGAGTCTCATCGAGGCGGCGCGCGCGCTCGGGGCCTCGCGATCCGAGGTGATCCGCGACGTCGTCGTACCCTCGGCGCTGCCCGAGACCTTCACCGGCGTGCGGCTTTCGGTCGGCATCGCGTATTCCTCCGTGGTCGCTGCCGAGCTCTTCAACGGCATTCCCGGAATCGGTGGCGTGGTCAAGGACGCCAGCAACTACAACAACACCCCCGTCGTCCTGGTCGGCATCATCGCCATCGGTCTGTCCGGACTGATCATCGACGGGCTCCTACGAACAATCGAGCACCGAGTGGTGCCGTGGCGCGGAAAGGCCTGAAAGACATGACAATCACACGCAAAGGGGCCGGTTCGTCCCGGGTGCGCCGGTCGCGCTTCGGCGCGGTGCTCGGGATGATCGCCGCAGTGGCGTTGGTGCTCGCCGGTTGCTCGGTCGACAACTCCGGGGACGACAGCAAGCCGACGATCCGGCTTGCCTACCAGTCGTTCCCGAGCGGCGACCTGATCGTCAAGAACAACGGGTGGTTCGAAGAAGCGCTGCCGGACTACAACATCAAGTGGACCAAGTTCGACTCCGGTGCCGACATCAACACCGCGTTCGTCGCCAAAGAGGTCGACTTCACCGCCATCGGGTCCAGCCCGGTGGCCCGCGGACTGTCCGCGCCGCTGAACATCCCGTACCAGGTGGCCTTCGTGCTCGACGTCGCCGGCGACAACGAGGCCCTTGTCGCGCGCAACGGAACCGGCATCGAGACCGTCGCCGATCTCAAGGGCAAGCGGGTCGCGACAGCGTTCGCGTCCACCGCCCATTACAGCCTGCTCGCCGCGCTGGACCAGGCCGGCGTGAACCCGAAGGACGTGAACCTGATCGATCTGCAGCCGCAGGCCTCGCTGGCGGCCTGGCAGCGCGGCGACGCGGTCTACACCTGGTTGCCCACGCTCGACGAATTGCGCCAGGACGGAACGACTCTCATCGCCAGCCGGCAGTTGGCCACCGCGGGCAAGCCCACGCTCGACCTCGGTGTGGTCTCCAGTGAGTTCGCGACGGCGAACCCGGAGGTCGTGAACACCTGGCGGCAGGTCCAGGCCCGCGCGCTCACCCTCATCAAGGACGACCCGCAGGCCGCTGCCGACGCCGTCGCCGCGCAGCTGGGCACGACCCCGGAGGATGCGGCCAACCAGTTGAAGCAGGGCACCTTCCTCACCGTCGCGGAGCTGACCAGTCCGACGTGGCTCGGTACCCAGGGCAACCCGGGCAATCTCTCCGAGAACCTGCACAGCGCGGCGGTGTTCCTCGCCGAGCAGCAGCAGATCCCGGCCGCACCGCCGATCGAGACCTTCCGCGAGGCCATCTACACAGAGGGATTGCCGGGTGTCCTCGAACAGCAGTAGTCCGCCGGACCGACCCGAGGGGCGCCGCGGCTCGATCCGTCTGCACAACGTGTCCCAGAGGTACGGGACAGGTGCTGACGCCGTGACCGCGGTCGGCCCGGTCGACCTGGACGTCCCGCCGGGCGAGTTCCTCGTGCTGGTGGGTGCTTCCGGATGCGGCAAGTCCACCCTCCTGCGACTCATCGCCGGGTTCGAACCCGCGACGGCGGGGAGGGTAGAGGTGTCTGGAGCCGCCCCGGTGCCCGGGGTGACCTCCGGGGTCGTCTTCCAGCAACCGCGCCTGTTCCCGTGGAAGACGGTGGGCGGCAACGTCGATCTCGCGCTGAAGTACGCGAAGGTCCCCAAGTCCGAACGGGCGGCACGCCGCGCCGAACTCCTCGAACGCGTCGGTCTGGACGACACCGCCGGCCGGCGCATCTGGGAGATCTCCGGCGGGCAACAGCAGCGGGTGGCCATCGCCCGTGCGCTGGCGGCCGATACGCCGTTGTTGCTGCTCGACGAGCCGTTCGCGGCGCTGGACGCCCTGACTCGGGAACGATTGCAGGAGGATGTGCGGGCGGTGAGCGCGGACAGCGGACGCACCAACGTCTTCGTCACCCACAGCGCCGACGAGGCAGCGTTCCTGGGGAGTCGGATCATCGTGCTCACCAAGCGACCGGGACGGATCGCACTGGACCTCATCTCGACGTTGCCGCGCACCGGCGTCGAACCCGACGAACTGCGCGGTTCACCCGAATACGCCGCCCTGCGCGCCGAGATCGGTGCCGCGGTGAAGGAGGCCGCCGTGAAAGATGCTGAGGTGACGGATGCCGCGGTCGCATGAGCGGCCGGCCTTTTCCTCAGCGTGGGCTCAACCCTGTCCGGTGGCGCGGCGGCCGGTTAGAAAGTGGGGGTGCCCTCCCTTCCAGCGTCGTCCGCCACAGCAATGGCTTCGACTCGGCTCGTCGACCTCGACGCGCTCCTTCGTCGCTTGCTCGGCCCGGCGGCTCCGCTCCTCGCCGGCTCAACCAGCGGAAATACGCGAGGCGCGTTCGGCACGATCAGCGCACACCAGGGCACCCTCCACTCGATGAACTGGGCGGACGGATCGCATCACGGTTCGCCGCCGGCGCACCCCGCTCCGGCCCCCGCCTGCATCGACCTGGAGAACAATCCTCATGACCACCACCTCTCACCCCGTCGTCCCCACGCACCGTCCTGACGCCGGAACCATCTCCGGCGGAGTCGAATTCGACATCGACGAGTTCGGCCCGAGTTTCGGTGCCGAGATCCGCGGCGTCGACGTCGCATCCGCCACCGACGCCCAGGTGTCCGCGTTGCGCCGGGCGCTGATCGATTACAAGGTCATCGTCCTGCGCGATCAGCATCTCGACGACGAGGCGCACATCCGGTTTGGAAACCGGCTGGGAGACCTGACCTTCGGGCATCCGGTGTGGAACAGCGGCGACGTCCCCGGCGAGGTCTACTCGCTCGACAGCGCCGACAACGGCTTCGCCGACGTGTGGCACACCGATGTCACCTTCATGCCGCGTCCGCCGATGGGCTCGATCCTGCGTCCGGTTGTGTTGCCGCGCAACGGCGGTGACACCAACTGGGCGGACGCCGAGCTCGCGTACCAGTCGCTGTCGGAACCGGTCCGGCGGATGATCGACGGACTCAGCGCGGTACACGACGGCAACCGCGAATTCGGCTACTACCTCAAGCAACGACGCAACGGCCGCGGCAACACCTGGGACGGTGAGGAGGTCACCGAGCTGGTGCCGGTCACCCACCCGGTGGTGCGCATCCATCCCGAGACGGGCCGGAAGTCGTTGTTCGTCAATCCCGGTTTCACGTCGCACATCGACGGCGTCTCCGAGGCGGAGAGCCGCGGCATCCTCGACCTGCTCTACGCACACCTCACCAAGCCCGAACACATCGTCCGGCACCGTTGGCGTCTCGGCGATCTCGTCCTCTGGGACAACCGGAACACGCTGCACTACGCGAACCGCGACTACGGCGACGCCCGCCGGGTGATGCACCGGATCACCCTGCGCGGCGAGGCGCCCATCGGACCTGCCTGACCGCAACCTCCCGACGATCCCGAACTCCCACCATCGGCCACCCGGCCGGCGGTGGGAGTTCTCGTATGCCGCTCAGTGCGTCGTCCACGAGCCGGGACCAGCTTATTCAACCGAGGGGTTGACAAGGTCGACGATCCGGCGCACCATCGTATTCAACCAAACGGTTGAGGAGGTCGGATGGCAGACGAGTTGTCCAAGGTGTTCGCCGCACTCGCGGACCCGACGCGGCGCGACATGGTTGCGCGGCTGGCGGTCTCGGATGCGACGGTCAGCCAACTCGCCGAACCGTACGACGTCAGTATCCAGGCCGTCTCGAAGCACCTGAAGGTGCTGCAGGACGCCGGCCTGGTGACCCGAACCCGGGAGGCCCAAACCCGTCCGGTCCATCTGGAAGCAGAGGTGTTCGACCTCATGACCACATGGATCGAGCGGTACCGGAAGCGGGCGGAGGAGCGCTACCAGCGCCTCGACGCGTTGCTCGCCGAGATGAACGACGGCCCCGAGGCCCAGCATCCGACGGTGTCGGACCCCGAGGTCGAACAACCACTCCACAAGGAAGGAAAGGTGTCATGACCGCAACGCAGACCCGCTATCCCGAGGCCGCCATCGAGGCCGACAAAGAGGTCCCCCTCATCCGGATCACCCGCGACTTCCGCGGAACTCCCGCCCAGCTGATGAAGGCCCACACCGACCCCGAACTCTTCGTCCGGTGGGTCGGGCCGGACGCGATCAGCAGCCGGGTCATCGAGTGGGATGTCCGCGACGGCGGCAGCTGGAGCTATGTCTCCACCCACGAGGGGCAGGAGTTCGGATTCCGCGGGTGCTTCCACACCGTGGGCGAAGACAAGATCGTGCAGACGTTCACCTTCCTCGGCATGCCCGATGCGGTGTCGCTGGAGACCCTGTGGTTCGAGGATCTGGGCGACGGCACGACGCGGCTCCACGCCCAATCCCTGTGCGACAGCTTCGAAGCGCGCGACGGTTGGCTCGCCTCGGGCATGGAGGTCGGCGTGAACGAGGGATACGCCGCACTCGACCGCATGCTCACCGAGGGCGAGATCTGATCGTGTCCGGCGTGACCCTGCCGGAACTGGATGCATCGTCGCGTCACCGAGAGGTGGCCTCCGACTTCGCGGAGGCCATCGCCGACGTCCGCGACTGGGAGGCGCCCACGCCGGTCGACGGGTGGGTGGCACGCGACGTCGTGGCCCACCTCGTCGACTGGTTCACCGGCTTCCTCGCCGCCGGTGGGGTGGCCCTGCCCGCGGGACCTGCTGTCGCCGACGACCCGGCCGGGGCGTGGTCACAGCACGCCGCCTCGGTGCAGGCACTACTCGACGGACCGACCGCCGAGGACACGTTCACCCACCCGATGGCGGGCGAGCATCGACTCGTCGAGGCAATCGACCGGTTCTACACCGCCGACGTGTACATGCACACGTGGGATCTCGCCCGATCCCAGGGCGTCACCCCCGACCTCGACCCCGGATTCGCCGGACAACTGCTCGAGGGCATGGCGTCCATCGACGACATCCTCCGCAGTTCGGGTCAGTACGGTCCGAAGGTCGAGGTGGACGCCGATGCCGACCCGGTGAGTCGCCTCATGGGATTCATCGGCCGGGACCCGCGGTGGACGCCGGCGACGAGGAGTGATGACGAGCACGCGCTCGACAACGCGGAGTAGCCTCGATGAGGTGCCAGACGACAACTTCACCACGCATGGCTCCCAGTCGACCGAAACCCGGCATCCGTCACCCCGAACCCTGGGTGAACTGCGTGCCAGCGGTCACGTGCAGCGCAGTGTGCGCGACGAGATCCGCAACAACCTCCTGTCCGCACTCCGCGAGGGGCGCGACCCCTGGCCGGGCATCGTGGGCTTCGAGGCGACGGTCATCCCGCAGTTGGAACGAGCGCTGATCGCCGGCCACGACGTCGTCATGCTCGGCGAGCGCGGCCAGGGCAAGACCCGCATCCTGCGCACCCTCGTCGGGCTCCTCGACGAGTGGACGCCGGTCATCGCGGGTTCCGAGCTGGCCGAGCATCCCTACGAACCCATCACCCCCGGGTCGATCCGAAAGGCCGCCAACCTGCTCGACGATCTGCCGATCGAGTGGCGTCACCGTTCGCAGCGCTACAGCGAGAAGCTGGCCACGCCGGACACCTCCGTGGCCGACCTCGTCGGTGACATCGACCCGATGAAGGTCGCCGAGGGACGCAGCCTCGGCGACCCGGAGACGATCCACTTCGGGCTCATCCCGCGCTCGCACCGCGGCATCGTGGCCATCAACGAGTTGCCCGACCTCGCTGAGCGGATCCAGGTGTCGATGCTGAACGTGATGGAGGAGCGCGACATCCAGGTCCGCGGGTACACCCTGAGATTGCCGCTCGACGTCCTGGTGATGGCCAGCGCTAACCCGGAGGACTACACCAACCGTGGCCGGATCATCACCCCGCTCAAGGACCGCTTCGGCGCCGAGATCCGGACGCACTACCCGCTCGAGCTCGACGACGAGGTGTCGGTGATCGAGCAGGAGGCGGACCTGACCGCCAGCGTCCCGACCTTCATCACCGAGATCCTGGCGCGGTTCACCCGCTACGCCCGTGACCACCCGTCGATCGACCAGCGATCGGGAGTTTCTGCCCGCTTCTCCATCGCCGGTGCTGAAACCGTTGCGGCCGCTGCGCTTCACCGGGCGACGGTGACGGGCGAGGACCAGGCGGTGGCACGCGTGGTCGATCTCGAGTCGGTGATCGAGGTGCTGCGCGGCAAGATCGAGTTCGAGTCCGGCGAAGAGGGCCGGGAACTCGAGATCCTCGAGCACCTGATGCGCAAGTCCATCGCCGACGCGGTGCGTGCCCACCTCGGCGGCGTCGACATGGCGCCGCTCGTCGCCGCCCTCGAGAACGGCGAGCCGGTGGTCACCGGCGACCGGGTGCGTGCCGACGACCTGCTGGGTTCCATCCCGTCGCCGGACACCACGTCCGGCGTTCTCGACCAGATCGCCGAGCGCCTCGAAGCGGACTCGGACGGGGAGCGTGCCAGCGCGGTCGAGCTCGCGCTCGAGGGACTCTTCCTCGCCCGACGGATCGGCAAGGAGGCCGACGAGACCGGGCAGACCATCTACGGGTGACCCTTCGTGGCTCGCTTCGCTCGCACCTCAGGGGGCAGGGGCTCGCTGCGAGAGCGAGAGTGCAGGAACCACCTTTGCTCCCTGAGGTGCGAGGAGCGTTAGCGACGAGCCACGAAGGGTTCGCGACAAACGAGGAGAACACATGGCGCGCAAGAGCTTCCACCGTTCGCGCTACCAGCGGTACAGCGGCGGGCCCGATCCGCTCGCGCCGCCGGTCGATCTGCGCGAGGCGTTGGAGACGATCGGCGACGATGTCATGGCCGGCGCGTCGCCGCAGCGGGCGCTCCGAGAGCTGCTGCGTCGTGGGACACCGAACATGCGCGGACTCGACAAGTTGCGCGAGCAGATCAACCGTCGCCGGCAGGAGCTGCTGAAGAAGCGCAACCTCGACGGCACCTTCGCCGAGATCCGTGAACTCCTCGACCGTGCGGTACTCGAGGAGCGCAAGCAACTCGCCCGCGATCTCGACGACGACGCCCGCTTCGCCGAGATGCAGATCGGGAGTCTGCCGCCGTCGACCGCCCAGGCCGTCGAAGAGCTGTCGGAGTACAACTGGCGCAGTCCGCAGGCGCGTGAGGACTACGACAAGATCAGGGACCTGCTCGGCCGGGAATTGCTCGACCAGCGCTTCGCCGGCATGAAGGAAGCGCTCGAGGGGGCGAACGAGCAGGATCGGCAACGAATCTCGGAGATGCTCGGCGACCTCAACGAGCTCCTCGCCGCGCACAACCGGGGCGAGGACACCACCGAGGCATTCGACGAGTTCATGGCCAAGCACGGTGAGTTCTTCCCGGAGAACCCGCGCAACACCGAGGAACTCATCGATTCCCTCGCCCAGCGCGCGGCGGCGGCCCAGCAGTTCTACAACTCGCTGACCCCCGAGCAGCGCGCTGAGCTCGACCAGCTGGCGCAGCAGGCGTTCGGGTCGCCGGACCTCATGAACCAACTGGCGCAGATGGATTCGCAGCTCCGGGCGGCTCGACCGGGTCTGGACTGGGACGACGCGCAGTCGTTCTCCGGCGACCAGCCGATGGGACTGGGCGAGGGGGCCGCGGCACTACGCGACATCTCCGAACTCGAGGCGCTCTCCGAGCAGCTGTCACAGCAGTATGCCGGCGCGCAGATGGACGACATCGATCTCGACGCGCTCGCCCGGCAGCTCGGCGACGACGCGGCGGTCGACGCGAGAATGCTGGCCGAGCTCGAGAAGGCGCTGTCCGAGCAGGGCTTCTTCGACCGCACCGCAGACGGTCAGCTCCGGCTGAGTCCGAAAGCGATGCGCCAGCTCGGTCAGTCGATCTTCCGCGACATCGCCGAGCAGCTGTCGGGCCGCCGGGGTGATCGCCAGACCCGCCAGACCGGACTGCTCGGCGAGCCGACCGGCGCTTCCCGGGAGTGGGAGTTCGGCGACACCGACCCCTGGGACGTCACCCGGACCGTGTCGAATGCGGTGCTGCGCACTGTGTCCGAAACACACGAACCGTCGCTCGCGACGTCGGAGATGGCGCGATCGGGAGTGCGTATCGACGTCCGCGACGTCGAGGTCTCGGAGACCGAGAGCCGTACGCAGGCAGCGGTGGTCCTGCTCGTGGACACGTCCTTCTCGATGGAGATGGAGGGCCGGTGGACGCCGATGAAGCGCACCGCGATCGCCCTGAATCATCTGATCTCCACGCGCTTCCGCAGCGACGAACTCCACCTCATCGCGTTCGGAAGATATGCGCGGTCGATCGACATCGCCGAGCTCACCGGTCTGCAACCGCGGATGGAGCAGGGGACCAACCTGCATCACGCACTGTTGCTCGCCCAGCGGCACCTCCGGCGGTTCCCGAATGCGCAGCCGGTGGTCCTGGTGGTCACCGACGGAGAGCCGACCGCGCATCTCGATCCGAGTGGGGAACCGTTCTTCTTCTATCCGCCGCACCCGCAGACCATCGCGCTGACGGTTCGGGAACTCGACCATGTCGCGCGAATCGGCGCCCAGGTCACGTTCTTCCGTCTCGGCGAGGATCCCGGGCTGGCCCACTTCATGGATCAGATCGCCCGCCGGATCGGCGGACGCGTGGTGGCGCCGGACGTCGACGGTCTCGGCGCCGCCGTGGTCGGCGACTATCTGCGGGCCCGGAAGGGGCGTCGGCGCGGCTGATCGACGCCCCATCGATGAGCGCCGCGGCGACGTCGGCGCGAATGTGTCGGCGCGAGGATGTCAGACGGTCTTCGGCTTTCGGCCGGCGATGATCCAGAGCACGATGCCCACCAGTGCGAGCAGGCCGCCGAATCCACCGCCGACGACTGCGAGCAGCACGCCGCCGACACCGCTGAGGATGCCGGACGCGTCGATGGATGCGACGACGGCCGGCGAATCGCACTGGAACGAGTAGGTGCCGGATTCCACGACCTCGAACGAATCGAACGATTCGACCCCGGAACCGTCGAAGGTGAACTCGGTCGTCGAGTTCGTACCCGACGCCAGCGCAGCGGGACCGGTGATCTCGCAGGCGGGTACGCCGTTCGTGCTGCTGCTGAACAACTGGAACTCGTCACCGGCGTCGTAGTACTGCTCGGCGGTGGGGTTGACCTCGAACGCCTTGTCGGCCACGTTCCCGATACCGGCGATCGCCATGACCACCCCGACGGTGACCGACAGGACCAGGATCAGCACACCGAGCAGGGTCAGGATCTTGCCCCACCGTCGCATCCCGGCCCGGTCCTTGCGCGGGGCGGGCGGCGGCGGGTACCCCGGGTACGCGGGTTGTCCATAGCCGCCCGATAGCGGGTGACCGCTGCCGGGGAAGGGCGACTGCGGATGGTTCGGCTGGCCGTACGGGGACTGGCCCGAATCGTAGGGCTGACTCATGTTCGCCTCCGATGTACGCCGGTCGGCCGTCCCGCCCGGACGTGTTGGATTATGCCGCTCGGCCGGGTCTTTCGTCGGGCAGTTGTCCAGAGGGGTCGTCGATGCGAGGTACCGGCCCGACGACTCCTCGGGGTCGTCTCCGGGGAAAGATCAGGGTGGTCGTGCCGAACTCGGACAACTAGGGTTTCCAGACGTGACCCAACCCGGCGATTCACCGATGCCCGACGACCGGCGTGCCCGACTCCGCGCCGCGGATGCGGACCGCGAACTGGTCCACGAGATCCTCTCCGCCGCCATGGCGCACGGCAGCCTGTCTCCGGTCGAGTACGAGGAGCGAGCCGGAAAAGCGGTCCTCGCCAAGACCTTTGGTGACCTCGACGCCCTGACCGACGATCTCCCGGTGGCACAGCTCGGCGTCGTCATGCCTGCGGCCAGCCTGTCCCCGGGCCCGCGGGTGACGGGCGGCAGCGCGGTCACGGCCGTCCGCCACCGGTTGGCCATCATGTCCGGGAGCGAGCTGTCCGGGACAGCGGTGGTCGCCGATCAACTCACCGCCACCGCCATCATGGGCGGGGTCGAACTGGACCTTCGCGAGGTGGAGTTCACCGCGCCGGTGCTGACGATCCAGTGCGTGGCGATCATGGGCGGGGTCGAGATCAAGATGCCCGACGGAGTGACCGTCGAGATCGGGGGACTGGGCATCATGGGCGGATTCAGCGGCCGGTCGCAAAAGGCGTCCCGGCCCGGCGCGCCGGTGGTACGGGTGACCGGACTGGCGCTGATGGGCGGCGTCGACGTCAAGTACGTGCACCGGGAGGAGCCCGACGCCTGAGGAAGTTCAGGCGAGCAGCAGTGCGATGATCATGATGGTGGGTATCGACGTGAGCGTCGTGATCAGTGCCGTGTCCCGGGCGAGGATCTGGCCGCGCCGGTAACGGGTCGCGTACACCAGGACATTCTGCGCGGTCGGCAACGCCGCGATGACCACCTGCGCGAACAACGCCTCGCCGGTCTGCCCGAATCCCCAACGGGCGATGGCGTAGACGGCCAGCGGCATGACGATCATCTTCAGCACGCTTGCCAGTGCGATGTCGCGGCGGGGGCTCGCACCCTTCTTGAACACCGCGACGCCGGTGAGCGACAAGCCGAATGCCAGCAGCGCCGCCGGCACCGAGGCGTCACCGAGCATCTTCAGCGGGGACATCACGGCCGCGGGCGGGGTCCAACCGATCAGCGAGACCGACAGACCGGCGAGTCCGCCGACGACGATCGGATTGGTGATCGGCGCGACGAGCGAGTCCCGCAGCAGCGATCTTCCCGAATCCCGGTCCAGCGCGGTGAGATCCAGCGCGAGCAACGCGATCGGTGAGTAGATCAGGATCTGGAACAGCAGCAGCGGCGCGATGAACGACGCGTCGTCGAGAACGAAGATCGCGATCGGAAGACCCAGATTGACGCTGTTGACATACGACGACGACAGGCCGCCAATCACGAGTTCGGGAACCGCGCGTCGAAACCACAGTTTGGCGACGACGACGTACAGCGCACCGATCAGAAACGCGCTGCCGCCCGCGATCACCAGCGTCGAGGAGAAGACAACCGACAGATCGGAGGTGACCATGGAGTGGAACAGCAGCGCCGGTGTGAAGACGAAGAACACCAGGCGGGAAAGGACTTCGTGGGCGTGGTCGCCGATGACACGCGTGCGCCCGAGGAGATATCCCACCCCGACTACAATGAAGATCACCGTGAAGCCGGAGATGACGCCAGACACCGGTTGAGTCTAATCGTTAGGCTGGTGAACACATCGTGTCGGATCTACATGGGGGTTGTGCGTGAGTTATCCACCGGGACAGGGCTCGGGCCAGGGCCAGGACGACTGGGGTACGGTGCCGAGCTCGGGGTCCTCGGGCAACTCGGGTCCCAACCTCTCCAAGGGTGACCAGGGCCAGGGTCCCGCACCGGAGTACGCGCCGACCGAATACGGCCAGACCTACCAGCCGGGTCCGTCGTCGGACCCCTATGGCCAGAACGCCTACGGTCAGAACCCTTACGGTCAGGAGCAGTACGGGCAGAGTCCGTACGGATCGCCGGCCGGCAACCAGGGCTACGGGACGCCGAGCCAGGATCCCTACGCACAGCCGCCGGGTGGGTCCTACGGTCAGGTCAACGATCCCTACCAGGCGCCGGCGTACGGCGGCGCGTACGGGTCGCAGAACCCCTACGGCGCGGCACCTTACGGCGGCGGTTATGGATACGCGCCGCCGCAGAAGACCAACGGCAAGGCGATCGCGGCCCTCATCTGTGGCATCGTCGGCGTCGTCTCGCTGATCGCCTGCTTGTTCTTCTCGTTCTTCCTGTCGATACCGGTCGGCATCGCGGCCGTCGTGCTGGGGTTCATGGCGCGACGGGACATCGAACAGTCCGGTGGCACGCAGAGTGGTTCGGGGATGGGCCTGGCCGGGATCATCACCGGCGCGCTCGCCATCGTCGGTGGCGTGGTGTGGACCGTTCTGTTCATCGTCCTGATCGTCGCCGGCGACACGAGCTCCTCCACCTACTACTACTGAACGAATTTCGGGCCGATCCGGGGTCGTGTTCATCGACTCCGGCCCAGTTCGGAGCCCTTTCTCACTAAGCTGTGCGTGACGCACGGCCAGTTGGTCGTGCATGCATCTCCCCGCGTTGTCCCGCTGCGGCACAGCTTGTGAAAGGCATCCGATGACCACTCCGACCGGGGGTAGCGATCCGACGGATCCGGCCCAGGCACCGCAATCCCCACCGTCCGGCCCACCTTCGGACACCTCGGCAACCGACCCGTCGCCGTGGGAACCGACCCAGAAGGCGGCGGTCCCCGACGAGGTGCCGGACTCGGTGCCGGTGACCTCGACACCCGGGGCCGGACCGGATGACACGGATATTCCCGAGTCGCACAGTCCGGCCGACGGTGTCACCCGGGTCATCCGCACCGGTGGACCGTCGAATCCGTCCGCTGCACAGCCGGTTCCGCCGCCACCCGCGCCCAGTGGCCCCGGGGGCCCGGGTCCGGGTGGCCCGGCCCCGTCCGGTTACGACGCCACGCGCGTGATCTCGACGCGGTCCCCGGCGGGACCGCCACCGGGACAAGCCCCACCACCTCCCCGGCCGGGATTCGGTCAGCAGCAGGGATACGGACAGCAGGGTTACGGACAGCAGGGCTACGGCCAGCCGCAGGGTTACGGACCGCCGGGTCAGGGGCAACCCGGCCCCGGCCGGCCGGGATACGGCCCCCCGCCGGGGTACGGTCAGCCCCCGCAGGGTCCGCCCCCGGGTCGGTCCGGGCAACCGTTCGCCGCGCCCGGTGATGCCCGATCCGCGGAATCGGCCTCCGCCGACTCCCGCCCCGAAGGCGGCCGGCCCGTCGACGCCGACGGCCCGTCGACCAACAAGCTGGCCGTGGCCGCCCTGGTGGCCTCCCTGCTGGGTCTCCTGTGCGTCGGGGTCGGCGGCCTCGTCGGGCTGGTGCTCGGCATCGTCGCGCGGAGACAGATCGCGGCGTCGGGTGGCAGGCAGACCGGTGATGGGGTGGCGCTCACCGCGGTCATCATCGGGGCGTTCATCATTGTCGTGTGGGTTGCATACTGGGTGGCCATCGCGTTGACCGACCTCCGATCGCCGTGGGGCTACCTCTGAAGTAGGCGACCCCGGGCGCGTGCGGATCGGCCATTTTGGAATCGGGCGTCCTCGCCAGGTAGTCTGGTCGGGTTGTGTGCCGCGGCCGCGCCGGGTCGAGGGGTGCACTGATGGGGCCGATCCAGTGATGCCAGGCGTCACCACCGGCCACGCAGACCACAGTAGGAGAAGGGCTCAACCATGGCTGTACCGAAGCGCCGGATGTCGCGGGCGAACACCCGTAGCCGTCGTTCGCAGTGGAAGGCGGAAAACCCCGCACTGCAAGAAGAGAAGGTGAACGGCGTCCCCGTGCGGATTCCGCGTCGCCTGGTCAAGGCGGCTCGCGCCGGTCTCATCGACCTGGATCGTCGCTAGCCTCGTTCGGTCGCCGGACCGGCGCCGCACTGTCATACCGATGACCGCCCCTGGTTCGCCCGGGGCGGTCATTCGCGTGCTGACCGACCGGCCTTTCCCTGGATAGCGAGGTGATCTCGTGGTGCTCGACGTGCTCAACTTCGCGGGTATCGCGGTGTTCGCTGCGTCGGGGGCGATGCTCGGGGTCCGCAAGGACTTCGACATGTGGGGGATCATCACCGTCGGCGTGCTCACCGGGGTCGGCGGCGGCGTACTACGCGACGTCCTGCTGGGGATCACCCCGCCCGCGTCGATCAGCGGGTGGGGTCCCATCGTCACCGCGACGGTCGCCGGCCTCGTCGTCTTCTTCTTCCATCCCGCCTTCACGGCACTGCACCGGTCGATACTTGTGCTCGACGCATTCGGGATGGGGCTCTTCGCGGCCACGGGTGCGAGCATCGCCCTCGACGTCGGGGCGAGCCCGTTCGCCGCGACGACCGTCGGGCTCCTCACCGCGGTGGGTGGCGGCGTGCTCCGCGACATGATCTCGAACGAGATCCCGCTCCTCCTCACACCCGCCGACCTCTACGCCGTACCCGCGGTACTCGGTGCCGCCATCGTCGCGGTCGGCGCGACGTACACCTCGGCGGCGCACTGGATCTGGCTCGTCGTCGGATCTGTCCTCGCGACCGCGCTGCGCCTGGTGAGCCTCCGGTTCGCGCTGCGGCTCCCGACCGCACGACGCTGACCTTGCCGCAAACCCACCCTTTCTCCGTGAACCCACCCGGTCCGAGCGCGGTGGATCTACGGAAAAGGGGTGCGTTTGCGGGTCTCTCGACGCCGCCGAGTCGAAGTGCCTTCTTGATCTGCGCGTAGAAGCGCGCCTTGTCGGCGAGGTCCGGCCATGTCCACCGCACGACGGTGTACCCCTGCGCGCGCAGCCTGTCCTCACGCGCCTTCTCTTCGACCACCGTCTGCCACGCGGGCTCGTCGCCGAGGCCGCCGCTGTACTTGATCATGCCGTCGAATTCGCCTATCACCCTGTTCGCCAGCAGGAAGTCGACGCGAGCGATGAACACGCCGTGGTCGTCGAAGATCTTGACCTGCTGTCGTGGTATCGGCAGGTCGGGGAACTCGAGCATGACTGCGCGACTGAGGGATTCGCCGATGCTCTCCGACGATGCGTTCGCGTGTGCCAGCGCGCGGCGGAGCATCTCGACACCCTTGAATCCTTGGCACGAGTCGAGGATCTGTCTCATCCGGTCCGGATCGGCGTCACGTCGAAGCGCGGCGTCGAGCACCGCAAGGGCCTGCCGGTTGGTTCCCAGTCGGGCGACATCACATGCCGTGCGCTCGATGGATGTCACCGTGACCCCGTCGATGACGTCGATGTCCTGCGGCTTGACGGTGGCCTGATGTCTGACGATGTGCTTGGCCCGTTTTCCAACTTTCGGCGACGTCACATGGACCTGCGACAGGTCGGGCCACAGCATCGGCAACCTGTGCATGGCAGCTGACGAAGTGTGACTGAAGATCCGACCGGGTCGTCCGGCCCTTGCCGCAGCGATGACGGTCAAGCGGTGCTTCTCGACTGCCTGGAGTTCGCTGACCGCGGTGAAGTCGGCCAACGCGCCCGGCCAGAGCCGCACGAGGGTCTTGTTGCCGACCATGTGCTGCAACTGTTCATCACTGATGTGGGTGCCGGCGGTTTCTTTGCGGAGAATCAGGCCATGCGGGTCGGTGGGTAGGTCCATACGAATCAGACGCACGAATGCGCCGTCCGGACCCACCTTCCGACAAACCCACCCCTTCTCCGTAGACCCACCTGGTTCGAGAGTGGTGGGTTCACGCAAAAGGGGTGGGTTTGCGGGTGGTGGGACTACTGCGCGATGTACTTGTTGACCGCGCGGTTCAGGAAGTTCGGGATGAACTTGGCGGCGTTCTGCAGGAACAGGGTCTGCGCGCCGACGGAGTAGCTGGTGCGGTGGAGCAGTTTGTCCTGACGGGTCGGGTGCACCGACTCCCAGATCTTCTCGGCGACCTGTTCGGGAGTGATCCGGATGCCCAGGGTCTTCGTCGACTTGGCGCCGCCGGTGGCGAGGGCGGTCTTCGCCCACAGGGGCCAGATGCTGACGACGCGGATGTCGTCGTGCTCCCATTCCAGTTCGAGCGCCTCGGTCAGGCCCGCCACGAAGAACTTGGTCGCCGAGTAGACCGCGATGCCGGGCTGGCCGTAGATCGCCGACGCCGATCCGATGTTCACCAGGTGCGCGCCCGGCGTCTTCTTCAGGTACGGGTATGCGGCCTGGGCGCCGAGCGCGACGCCGAGGGCGTCGATGTCGATCTGCCGCTTGATCTGGTCCGGCGTGATGTGGTCGATCTGGCCCTCGTGGAGGATGCCGGCATTGTTGTCGAGGACGTCGAGTGTGCCGCCGGTGCGCGAGGTGAACTCGGCGAGAGCTTCGGCCCACTGCTCCGGCTCGCGGACGTCGAGGGTGCCGGTGATGAAGTCGGGATGGTCGGCCTTCACCTTCGCCAGCGCGTCGGCATCGACGTCGTAGACGCCGACTGTCCACCCGTCGCGGCCGAAACGCTCCGCGGTGGCGAGACCGATTCCGGCAGCGCCGCCGGTGATGAAGATGGAGGGCATGGAGAACTCCTTGCAACTGAACGGACGGCTTCGACGCCGCTGACCTGCGAGGACGATCCTCGGCGCTGAACTTACCGGTGAGTATATTCGTCGATTCGTTTACTCGGTCACACGGCGGTGCTATCTTGACAACACGCATTGTCATTACATCGATCATTGTCACGATCGACGACGACCGGGAAGTGAGTTCTCCATGACCGCCGCGATGGAACGATCCGAGAATGTCATCAGTCTCCGGGACCAGGGCACCGAAGAGGTCTCGGCACGGCTGTTGGCGTCGGCCGACCGGCTGTCGCGCAACGCGATGACCGAGATCGACTGGTCGAAGCCGATGGACCCCACCAAGTACGGGTGCAGTCCGGAATGGTCGTCGCTGTACGGGACCGCGTACTGGGACGAGCTCACCGAGGAACAGCGGATCTCGGTGACGCGCCACGAGTTCGCCTCGATCATGAACATCGGGATCTGGTTCGAGATGATCCTGCAGGAGATGGTCATCCGCGACCAGTACCTCGGCGACTACCACGGTTCGGAATTCCAGTTCGCGCTCACCGAGGTCGCCGACGAGTGCCGACACTCGTTGATGTTCGCCAAGGCGTCGGAGAAGATGGTCGGCGCCTCCTACCATCCGTCGAAGAAGGTCTCGCGCCTCGGCAAGATCTTCATGCAGACCGCGAAGAACGAGGTCGCCTACGCCGGCATCCTGGTCGCCGAAGAGGTCCTGGACGTCTTCCAGCGCGGCTGCATGCGCGACGACCGCGTGCTCGACTTCATCCGCACGGTCAACGAGATCCATGTGCTCGAGGAATCGCGCCACATGAAGTTCGCGCGCGAAGAGGTGCGTGACTCGCTGGAGGGCGTCAGCTGGGCGCGCCGCCAGTTCAGTGCGTTCGCGGTCGCCGTCGGCGCCTACTTCATCGTGACGAGTCTGGTGCAGCCCAAGGCCTTTGCCGACGCCGGGCTCGACGTCGACCGCGCGGTCCGGGAGATGCGCAGCAACTCGCACTTCCACTCGATGATCCGCAGCAGCTGCGCGCACCTCATGGAATTCCTCGACGAGGTCGGACTGTTGACCAAGCCCGCCATGCGGTACTACCGGAAAGCGCACATGCTCTGATGTTCGTCATCACCCAATCGTGTTGCAGTGACGCAGCATGCGTGGCCGTGTGCCCGGTCAACTGCATCCATCCGACACCGGAGGAGCGCGGCTTCGGCAGCTCCGACATCCTGCACATCGACCCCGAGGCGTGTATCGATTGCGGCGCATGCGCCGACGCCTGCCCCGTCGACGCCATCTACCCGGCGGACAAACTCGGCACCCGCGACAAGGTCTTCATCGACATCAACGCGGACTACTACAAGACCAACCCGGAGGTTCGCTCGGGCTGGGCGCCCATCGGTGACGACTCCGCGTCGTCGATCACTTATCCGGACGTGCCGAAACTGCCTGCGGGACTTCGGGTCGCGCTGGTCGGAACGGGTCCCTCCGGTGGGTACGCCCTGCGCACGCTGCTCGACCGCACCGAGGCGCAGGTTACCGTCATCGACAAACTCCCCACTCCCGGTGGGCTCGTGCGCGCCGGTGTCGCCCCGGATCATCCGGGCACCAAGGGCGTGCTGCGCGGATTCGACCTGCTCTACCGCGATCCGCGCGTCACGATGCTGACCAACGTGACCATCGGCGACGGTCCCGACCAGATCACGCCGGCCGAACTGGCCGAGCACTTCGACGCGGTGTTCTACGCGGTCGGAGCGAGTGAGTCGCGGCGCCTGGGTATTCCGGGTGAGGACCTCCCGGGGTCGACGTCGGCCACCGATCTCGTCGCCTGGTACAACGGCGTGCCCGGTGTCGATGCCGGGCCACCGCTGCGCCGCGGAACCGCCGACGACCCGGCGACGGGTCGTGCGGTCGTGGTCGGTACGGGCAACGTCGCCCTCGATGTCGCGCGAATCCTCGTGTCCCCGCCGGATTTGTTGGCCACCACCGACATCGCCGACCGTGCGCTCGAACTGCTCGCCGAGCAGAATGTCCACGAAGTGGTGCTGCTGGGCCGTCGCGACCAGGCGTCCGCGGCCTACACCGCGGCCGAATACCGCGCGCTGTCGGAGATCCCGGGTGTCGAGGTCGAGGTGATCGAGGACGCCGAATGTGCCGATCTCGCCCGGTTCCGTCATCCCGCCGACCCGAAGCGCCGGCGGATCGTGTTCCTGTTCCACAGCAGTCCCGAAGAGATCACCGGTGATTCGCAGGTCGAGTCGATCACGGTGCGCACGGGGGAGGGGCGTCACCACGTCGCCACCGATCTCGTGGTGCGCTCGATCGGCTATCGCTCCACCCCGATCCCGGGTCTCACCTTCGACGACGCGCGCGGCGTCTTCAGCAACGTCGACGGCCGCCTCGTCGACGAGACAGGTGCGATCGTGCCGGGCGGATATGTGCTCGGCTGGGCCAAGCGCGGACCCAGCGGCGGCATCGGCGCCAACAAGATGTGCGCGACGCGGACCGTCGAGGACTTCATCGCCGACGCCGCGGCGGGCCGGCTGCCGCGGACCGAACGCGAGCCCGGAGCCTTCGGTGCGTTGGTGCGCACACGCGTCCGGACGGTGATCGGCTACCGCGGGATGCGGGCCATCGACCGTCGCGAACGGCGTCGCGGCCTCGAACAGGGCCGGCCCCGTGTGAAGTTCACCCAGGTCGCCGAGATGGTGGGCGCCGCGGGATGGCGTCGGACCTGACGGCCACCGCTCCGGTTTCGGGCCGGGGTGCCGCTCTGCCGTGCCACCATCGAGGTTCCGACGCGTCGAGGAGGGCCTGATGACGACCGATTCCGACCAGAAGTGGCGAGAGCGATCATTGTTCCTCGTCTTCCTGTCCGCGCTGGTCACGCAGAACGCCATCGCGATCCCCTACGTACGACAGAACGGGCCGGGGTCGGTCAAGGACTTCTTCGTGGGGGACATCCTGAAGACGACGCCCGGACGGTTCGCGATGGTCGACCTGACGTTCGTCGTCATCGGCTTCCACGTGTGGGCGCTCGCAGAGGCCCGCCGCCTGCGCATCCTGCCGTGGTGGCTGGCGTCGGTCGTGCTGACCTTCGGCGTCGGCATCGCCACCGCGATCCCGTTCTTCTTCCTCGCCCGGGAGCGTGCGCTGGGGTCGCGGTAGCGGCGTCGCGCGCGCCCGCTGGCGCTCTCGCGGGCGGGCCGGGCCGGTGAGAACCAGACAACGTCGCCGTAACACCGAGGCAAGTCGCATTTCATGCGCCTCGCGGATAGTGGCGGCATGTCGAGCACTCCACAATTCCTGCAGGGTGTCTACGCGTTCTCCGGGTCGGGCCTGTCGAAGCCGGGACCGATCGATGCGTCGCTGACCTTCGTCGTCCCGCCCGGGATGACGGCTCAGCCGTTGTACTTTCGCGGCGGCAACAGCTGCGACGAACTCATCTGTGTGACCCTGGTTCGCGACGGCACGCCGATGCGGATGTTCCCGATGGGCGCGAGGTCGTCGGTCAACGTGCCGTTGCGGGTCGTCGAAGACGTGGAACCCGACACCACGCTGGAGCTCCTCCTCGCCGCGCCGGAGGGCGCGAGCGGTGAGGTCGTCGTCGACTTCGGGATGGTCATCTTCTGATGGGGGACGAGCACGTGACGCCGCCGGTTCCCACGCGTCGGTTGGTCGTGGTCGGCAACGGCATGGCCGGCGCGCGCACCGTGGAGGAGATCATCTCCCGCGGCGGCCGGGAACAGTTCGCCATCACCATGATCGGCGACGAGCCGTACGGGAACTACAACCGGATCATGCTCAGCCACGTGCTGGCCGGGGAGACCGCGGTCGACGACGACGACCTCATGCTCAACCCGATGGCGTGGTACCGGGAGAACGACGTCACGCTCCACTCCGGTGATCGCGCCGAGTCGATCGATCGGTTCGCCAAGACGGTGACCTGCGCGAGCGGACGGGTCATCGAATTCGACGTGCTGATCATCGCGACCGGGTCCCACACGTTTTTCCCCAACATGGACGGACTCCGCGAGTCCGACGGCCGGCTCGCACGCGGCGTGTTCGGCTTCCGCACCATCGAGGACACGAACGGCATGCTGCAGATGGCCGAGTCTCGCGACAACGTGCGCGCGGTGGTGATCGGCGGCGGGTTGCTCGGACTCGAAGCCGCCTACGGACTGCAAACCCAGGGTGTGGCCGTCGACGTCGTGCACTCGCCCGGGCACCTGATGAACCAGCAACTCGACGAGCGCGGCGGCAAGGTGCTGCGCAACCAGATCGAGGCGCTGGGGGTCGGTGTCCACACCGGCAAGCGGACGACGGCGGTGTTGCGCAACGACGACGGGACCGTCGCGGGAGTCGGTTTCACCGACGGCGATTCGCTGCCCGCCGACATGATCGTGGTGACGGCCGGCATTCGTCCCAACGTCGAGATCGCCCGCGGCGCAGGTCTGGTCGTCGAGCGCGGCATCGTCGTCGACGACCAGATGCGTTGCGAGGACGAGGCCTTCATCTACGCGGTCGGGGAGTGCGCGCAGCACCGCAGTGAGGTGTACGGTCTCGTCGCACCGCTGTGGGAGCAGGCAGTCGTGCTCGCCGACGTCCTCACCGGCGCGAATCCGGCTGCCGAATACCATGGTTCGCGACTGACCACCAAGTTGAAGGTCGCCGGTGTCGACGTCGCGGCCATGGGGGTCAAGGGACCGGAACGCGAGGACGACGAATTCGTCCAGTTCTACGAACCACGCAACGGCGTCTACAAGAGCGTCGTGGTCCGTGACAACAAGCTCATCGGAGCGATGCTGCTGGGCGACATCTCGAAGGTCAACTTCCTCACGCAGGCCTTCGACGACAAGGTACCGCTTCCCGACGAACGCATCTCGATGCTGTTCGACCTGGGCACCCCCAGCGCCGAGACCGGGGCGGCCGAGCTCGCCGACGACGTGCAGGTGTGCAACTGCAACGGGGTCACCAAGGGCGACATCGTGGCCTGCGTGGCATCGGGATGCACGAGCGTCGGCGAGGTGTGCGCGAAGACCCGCGCCGGCAAAGGATGTGGTTCCTGCAAGGGGCTTGTCGCCGACATCGTCGAACTCGCAGCGGGGGACGAGCTCACCGCCGACGCGTCCGCCGATTGGTACGTCCCGGCCATCCCGCTGACGAAACCCGAACTGATAGATGCCATCCGACGGCAGGACCTGCGGTCGGTCAGCGAGGTGTTCGACAAACTCGCACCCGGCGGCGAGGACGCGACGGCGAAGATGCCGCTCGCCTCGCTGTTGCGGATCATCTGGGGCTCGGAGTGGAAACGCGAACCCGGTGCATTGTTCGTCAACGACCGGGTGCACGCGAACATCCAGCGTGACGGCACCTTCTCGGTGGTGCCCCAGATGAAGGGCGGGGTGACGTCACCCGAGCAGTTGCGCAAGATCGCCGACGTCGCGGAGAAGTACTCGATCCCGATGATCAAGGCGACCGGTGGGCAGCGACTGGATCTGCTCGGCGTGAAGAAGGAAGACCTGCCAAAGGTCTGGGAAGATCTCGGCATGCCGTCGGGGTACGCGTACGGCAAGAGCTTCCGGACGGTCAAAACCTGTGTCGGCACCGACTATTGCCGATTCGGTCTCGGCGACTCGACGCAGCTCGGCATCGACATCGAGACGCGCTACCAGGGTCTGGAGTCGCCGGCGAAGCTGAAGCTCGCGGTGACCGGGTGTCCGCGCAATTGCGCCGAGGCGCTGTGCAAGGACTTCGGCGTGGTCGCGATCGGTGACGGCAAGTGGGAGATCTACGTCGGTGGCGCCGCCGGCGCGCACATCCGCAAGGGCGACCTGCTGGCCACCGTGAATTCGGCCGACGAGGTGATCCGGTTGTGCGGCATCTTCATCCAGTACTACCGCGAGCAGGGCAAGTGGCTGGAGCGGACGTACGCATTCGTACCGCGCATCGGCATCGAGGAACTCCGCGCGATCATCGTCGACGACCGTGACGGACTGGTCGCCGGGTTGCAGGAGGGGATCGACGCCGCGGTCGAGGCCTACGTCGATCCCTGGCTGGACCGCGCCGAACCCAAATCGCCCGCGCAGTTCACCTCGGCGCTTCCGCTGCTGCCGCTGCCCCGGGTGCCGGTCCGATGACCAGCGTGTCGGCAGACGCCGGCGTCGTCGTGGGGCAACTGGACGACCTGCAGGTCGGCGAGAGCCGCGCATATGCGATGCAAGACAGGCAGATCGCGGTGTTCCGCCTGACCGACGGGACCCTGCGCGCCACCGACGCCGTCTGCCCGCACCGCGGGGGACCGCTCGCCGACGGCCAGTTCGATCTGGGCAAGGTCGTGTGTCCGTTGCACCAGTACGCCTTCGAACTGGCCGATGGCCGATGCACCTCGGACGGTATCGACTCCATCGGCGTCTACCGCGTCGAGGACCGGGACGGGGACATCGTCGTCTGGTTGGGTGCTCCTGCGGGCGTTGGTGACAAACGAATGCTCCCTGAGGTGTGAGGAGCGATAGCGACGAGAGGGTCCTATAGCTTGTCAAGTGCTCCGAGGTCGGTGGTGAGGTCGCGGAACACTTCGCGGGCGATGTAGCGCTTGAGGCAGCGGAGGATGTCTTTCTTCGTTTTGTGTTCGGCGGAACGCCGCTCGACGTAGGCGCGGGTGGGGGCGTGGGATTTCATGCGTCCGACCGCGATCATGTGCAGAGCACTGTTGGCTTGCCGGTCCCCACCCCGGTTGAGCCGGTGACGGCTGGTTTTGCCTGAGGATGCCGGTAACGGGGCGGCGCCGACGAGTTTGGCGAACCGTGCCTCGGTGCCCATCCGCTCGACGTTGTCACCGGCGGTGATCACCAGGCGCGCGGCGGTGATCGGCCCGATCTGCGGGCGCGAGAGCAGGGTGGGTACCAGCTTGCTCAGCAGTCGTGTGAGTTCGCGGGCCAAAGACCGGGCTTGTTGTTGGGCGAGTCGGTGTCGGTCGAGCAGCGACCGCGCCGCGCGCACGAACGCCGCGGCCGGCCCGGACAGATCAGCTTTCTCGGCCGGCACCGGTAGCCCTTTGATGAACGCTGCCCGCTTGGCGATGGTGCGCGCCTGGCGCGCTTGATCGGCGTACTCGACCGGTGCGGTGGTACACAGATCACGGATCTGGTTACCGATGCGGGTGGCTTCCTCGACGGCCGAAGCCCTTGCCACGGTGAGCATCCGAACAGATTCGACCGCGCCGCGGGTGTCTTTGGCCACCGCGGTCGCGCGGCCGGTGATGACTGCCATCGCTGCGGCGTAGGCATCGAGTTGATCGGTCTTACCGTGGGCGTAGCGGCGCGGCAGATCGGGGGTGTTGACCTCGATCACTCGCACCCCTTCAGCGGTGAGCATCCGGGTCAACCCGGCCCCATAGGAGGCGCTCGATTCCACTGCGGCATCCTCGACGCGGCCGAAGCCACACGCCCACTGCCACAACTGGGTGTAGCCGGCGGTGGTGGTCGGGAACTCGCGATCGGCCAGCGGGCGGCCGTCGGTGGCGACGATCGCGGCGTGGTGGGTCTGTTGATGGGTGTCGACTCCGAGTACGACCACTTGCGTGGTCACTGCTGTCTCAGCCATTCTGGCGGTGTCTCCTTCACTGCGGTGTGGGATGACCTCACCGGGGCGGGTGGACAGGACAGTGAAGAGTCACGGCCTACCAGCCAGACAGGGTCCTAATCAGGTCACACCCGCCCCGGTCCTCACAGGTCACTTGGTGCAGGTGATCGACCGCAGTTCCGGGCCGACACATCTCGCCCATGACAGCACCGTCAGCCACGAAGTAAGTCAGACCCAAACCCGGTCAACCACCCACACCCATTCTCACTGCCACGAAGGGCCTGGTGAGACGCGTTGCGGTGCCCTTCGTGGCTCGCTTCGCTCGCACCTCAGGAGGCATGAGTTCAGTCGCCCAGGAGTGGTCTTTCGTGGCCCACGACGGCCGTCAGGCCGGAGACCCTGATCTGTGAGGAGCGATAGCTACGAGCCACGGGGGGCTGGTGACGGCACTGAAAGTCCTCCTGCACGTTTGTTCACAAAGCCTCGTGTCAATGTCAGCGTGGGCGACCGCCCCTGCGCCCTGCCCGGGCGCGAAGTAGATCGATATCCCCGTCGATCAGTGCCTTCTTCTTCGCACGAGACCAGCCGTGAATTCGTCGCTCGATCGCGTAGGCGTCGTCCAGTGACAGTTCAACCGACCACGCCAGCCTCACCGGCTGGCGGTGAGCAGTGAAACCAACCTGCGCCGAGCTGTGTTGGCGTAACCGATTGTCGAGGTCGCGCGTGCTTCCGACGTAGTACTTCCCGTCCGCGCACTCGAGGATGTATACCGATGCCATCGCAGTATCGTGGAAGATTCTGGCAGCCCGTGGAACGTATGTACCCCCCCTGTGGAGAGTTCGCGGCAGCTCGCGTCGCCTGGGTACTCCGACTTGCGTTGCCCTTCGTGGCTCGTCGCTTGCGCTCCTCGCACCTCAGGGAGCATAGGGAAGCGTCGCACCTCAGGGAGCATAGGGAAGCGTCGCACCTCAGGGAGCAAAGGGAAGCGTCGCACCTCAGGGAGCATAGGGAAGCGTCGCACCTCAGGGAGCATAGGGAAGCGTCGCGCCTCAGGGAGCGTGTGGGGTCACCCTCCGTAGGCTCCGGGCCTCCTCAGGGAGCGGAAGGCGTTGCGAGGGCTTGTCAGTACACGTCCCGCACATAGCGTTTGTCGGCTGCGAGTGCCTTGACGTACGACTCCGCGCTCGCGGGGGAGCGGCGACCGTACTGCGCGACAATGCCTTTCAGTGTCGCGTCGACGTCCTTGGCCATCCGTGTCGCGTCGCCGCAGACGTAGACGTGAGCGCCGTCGTGCAGCCACTGGTAGAGCTCCTCGCCGTGTTCGCGCATCCGGTCCTGGACGTAGATCTTGCGATCCTGATCGCGCGAGAACGCGACGTCGAGGCGGGTGAGCAGTCCGTCGCCGAGCATGGTCGTCAACTCGTCGCGATAGTAGAAATCGGTCGCCGAGTACTGCTCGCCGAAGAACAGCCAGTTCTTCCCGGTGTGCCCCAGGGCCTCGCGTTCGCGAAGGAAACCGCGGAACGGGGCGATGCCGGTGCCGGGGCCGATCATGATCATCGGGGTGTCGGGATCGGCCGGCGGCCGGAAGTGGCTCGTGGAGGTGACGAACACGCCGATCTCGTCGTCGGCGCGGTCGGCCAGGAAGGTCGAGCAGACACCACCGCGCGGCGTGCCGAACAGGTTGTAGCGCACGGCCGACACCGTCAGTTGGATCTCGTCAGGACTCTCCAGGGGACTCGATGAGATCGAATACGACCGGGGGACCATCGGTTTGAGGACCTGCATCCACTCCGAGGCGTCGGCGGTGACGGGATGATCGGCCAGCACGTCGACCGACTGTCGCCCCCATGCCCAGTCGTTGAACTGCTGTTTGTTCCCCGGTGCGATGAGCGTCCTGAGATCGGCGGAACCGGTACGGTCGGCGACGAAACGAATGAGATCCGGTGTCACACGAGCGAATTCGATGCGGTCGCGCAGGGCGATGTGCAACGCGACCTCATCGCCGCCCACGGTCACCGACGCGTCGGCGTTGAGGCCGGTGCGGTCGAGGAACTCCTCGACGAGCGTCGGGTCGTTGCGCGGCCAGACCCCCAGCGCGTCCCCGGCCTGGTACGACATCGTGTCGGCGGGCAAGTGGAACCCGAAGTTACGCACGTCCTTACCGGAACCCTCGGAGTTGAGCTTGACGTTCCGCACGAGCGAGGTGAGCAGCGGCTTCTTCCGCGAATAGGCCGGCGCGGAACGTACCGAGGGCGCCGCCGCGGAGTCGGCCGGTTCACTGACCACGGTCACCCGGTCACCGGTCACCCCCGAGGTGGGTGCCCGGTTCGACATGCTGATCGCCCGGATGACCTCGGTCAACCAACCGCCCGCCGTCTCCTCGAAGTCGGGTTCGCAGTCGACGCGCTCGAGCAGGCGACGGCCACCCAGTTCACCGATGCGGGTGTCGAGTTTGCGTCCGTGGCCGCAGAAGTCGTCGTAATTGGAGTCGCCGAGCGCCAGCACCGCGTAGTCGACACCGGACAGGTCGGGTGCGTCGTCGGAGTTCAGCGCGTCCCAGAACGATGTACCGTTGTCCGGCGGATCGCCGTCCCCGGTGGTCGAGGTGACGAACAGGGCCGTGCCCTTCAGTTCGCCGACCTCGACATCGTCCATCGACCGGGCGTCGACCCGGAGGCCGCTGGCCTTGACGCGCTCGGCGGCCTCTGCGGCGAGCTCCTCGGCGTTGCCCATCTGCGAGGCCCAGAGCACCGTCACCGTGTCGGTGTCCGGTTCCGACGGCGATGAGTCGGACCGGGGGACAGCGGGATCGGGTGCGGCGGCCGCGCGGGAGTACAGGCCGGCGAGAACACCTGACACCCAGACGCGGAGCTCGGCACCCAGCGGCGCATCGGCCGGGAGCACTGGACTGCCCGCGGGTGAGTCGCCCACGCCGGCCACCAGACCGGCCAGGTAGAGGCGCTCGGCGGGGGTCATCGCAGGCGCCTTGACACCCGAGACCCCCAGTGCGACCCCGAGTTCCGTCGAACCCGCGGCGACGACCGGCGCATCGTCGACGTCACCGCGCGAACCGGGCACCCGGATCAGGGTCACCGCACACACTTTCAGCTCCGGCTGCTGCGACAACGGATCCACCGCGTCGGCGGTGACGGCATTGATCGCCAGGTGTTCGCCGAAGACGTCGTTCCAGTGAAACGGTACGAAGCAGTTGCCGGGTCGCACGCGGTCGGAGATCCGCGCCGGCAACACCGCCCGGCCGCGACGGGACGCCACCTCGACCTTGTCCGCGGCGGTGATGCCCAACCGGTCGGCATCGTCGGGATGTATCTCGACGAAGGGCTCCGGGTTGAGTTTGTTGAGCTTGGCCACCCGGCCGGTCTTGGTCATGGTGTGCCACTGATGGGGCAACCGGCCCGTGTTCAGCAGGAAGGGGTAGTCGTCGTCGGGCATCTCGGCCGGGTCGAGGTGGGGACGGGCGAAGAACTGGGCGCGGCGGCTGGGGGTGGCGAACGCGAGGCGCGGCGTCGACCCGTCGTCGAGGCGGTGGAGAGTCTGACTGCGACCGTCGTTGAGATACCGGATCGGGTTGCGGGCACCGGTGTCCACCGGATCGGGCTCGCCGTCTTCGGCCGGCGGGCACGGCCATTGCATCGGCGTGCGGCGGAGCCGGTCGTAGGTCACCCCGCGCAAGTCGTAGCCGGTGTTCGGGTTCGCGAACCGTTTGATCTCCTCGAACACCTCCTCGGCGCTCGCATAGTCGAAGGCGTCGGCGTACCCCATCTCGGCGGCGATGCGCGCGATGAGCTGCCAGTCCGGGATCGCCTGTCCAGGGGCGTCGAGCGCGGGTTCGAACAGGGTGAGGTTGCGTTCGGAGTTGACCATCACACCGGTCGACTCCGACCACAGCGTCGCGGGCAGCACCACGTCGGCGTACTGGTTGGTCTCGGTGTCGACGAAGGTGTCCTGGGTGATCACGAGCTCGGCGCGCTCGAGTCCCTCGATGACGGTCTTGCGATTCGCCACCGAGGCAACGGGATTGGTGCAGATGATCCAGCACGCCTTGATCTCGCCGTCGGCCATCCGACGGAACATGTCGATGGTGCCGCCGCCCACGTCGGTGCGCAGGGTCCCGGCCGGAACACCCCAGACACCTTCCACGAACTCACGGTCCGCCGCGGACACGACAGCGCGCTGGCCGGGCAGTCCCGGGCCCATGTAACCCATCTCGCGCCCGCCCATGGCGTTCGGCTGTCCGGTCAGTGAGAACGGTCCGCTGCCGAGCCGGCAGATCGCGCCGGTGGCGAGGTGGAGGTTGATGAGCGCGTTGGTGTTCCAGGTCCCGTGGGTGGACTGGTTGAGGCCCATCGTCCAGCAACTCATCCAGTTGGCTGCGTTGCCGATGAGCTCGGCCGCGGCCCGCAGGTCCGACGCCGCGATCCCGGTGATCGATTCGACGACATCCGGCGGGTACTGGGCGGCGAAGTCGGGGATCTGGTCGAAGCCGTCGGTGAACGACTCGATGAACTCGGTGTCGGTGTGGCCGTTCTCGATGAGCAGGTGCAGCAGGCCGTTGAGGAAGGCGAGGTCGGTCCCGGACCGGATCTGCAGGAACAGGTCCGCCTTGTCGGCCGTCGCCGTGCGTCGAGGATCGACGACGATCAGCTTCGCCCCGGCCTTGACCCGGTCCATCATGCGCAGGAACAGGATCGGGTGACAGTCGGCCATGTTGGCACCGATGACCAGGAAGACGTCGGCGTGGTCGAAGTCCTGGTACGACCCGGGCGGCCCGTCGGATCCGAGCGACAGTTTGTATCCGGTCCCGGCGCTCGCCATGCACAGCCGCGAGTTCGACTCGATCTGGTTGGTGCGCAGGAATCCCTTGGCCAGCTTGTTCGCCAGGTACTGCGCCTCCAGCGACATCTGGCCCGACACATACAGGGCCACCGCGTCGGGCCCGTGCTCGTCGACGATGTCGCGCAGGCGTCGCGCGGTGTCGGTGACGATGGCGTCGAGTTCGGCGGGCCGGAGCTGGCCGCCCCGATCGTCTCGGACCAGCGCGGTGGACAGGCGCCCGCCGGCGGCGAGCATGTCCGCGGTGGTGGACCCCTTGGTGCACAGTCGCCCGAAGTTCGTCGGATGATCGGGCCGGCCGATCGTCTTGGTGACGCGGTCGGAATCGTCGTCGAGCTTCATCTCCATGCCGCAACCGACACCGCAATAGGCGCACAGCGACATCACCGATCGGGACACGACAGATCGAGTCGGGGCAGACAGGGTCACGGGTTCCAGCGTCGGAGGTCGATGTTTCGCGACCCGAAGCCCGGCGTTACGCATCCATCAACTTGACCTCACAGAACTCGGTCCCCGATGTGAAAGGCCGCCGGAACCGCAGGTGAACGCCGACTCCGTCACTTGAACGGGTGGGTTTCGGCGTTGCTCAGCCGGATCTCAGCCGGGGTGGATAAGACTGTAGCCATGCGCATCCTCGTGGTCGATGACGATCGGGCCGTCCGGGAGTCGTTGCGACGGTCGCTCACCTTCAACGGCTACAGCGTCGAGACCGCGGGCGACGGCATCGAGGCACTCGAGAAGATCCTGGCCGACCGGCCCGACGTGGCGATCCTCGACGTGATGATGCCTCGGCTCGACGGCCTCGAGGTGTGCCGCCGGCTCCGCTCTGCCGGTGACGACCTCCCCATCCTGGTGCTGACCGCACGCGACTCGGTGTCCGAGCGGGTGTCGGGCCTCGACGCCGGAGCCGACGACTACCTGCCCAAGCCGTTCGCCCTCGAGGAACTCCTCGCCCGGTTGCGGGCGCTGTTGCGCCGTGCCTCGCCGGACGAGGACGCGGATTCGGAGACCCTGACGTTCGCGGATCTGTCGCTCGATCCCGTCACCCGCGACGTCACCCGCGGCGAGCGCTCGATCAGTCTGACGCGCACCGAGTTCGCCCTGCTCGAGATGCTCATGGCCAATCCGCGCCGGGTGTTGTCGCGCAGCCGCATCCTCGAAGAGGTCTGGGGTTACGACTTCCCGACGTCGGGGAATGCGCTCGAGGTGTACGTCGGCTATCTCCGGCGCAAGACCGAGGCCGACGGCGAGCCCCGACTGATCCACACCGTGCGCGGCGTCGGGTACGTCCTGCGGGAGACGCCGCCCTAGTGATCGGCAAGTCGTCGAACTCGACGTCGCGACACCCGAAGACCCGGGATCTCCTCCGCGACCGCCTCACCCGGGCGATCACGGGGCACACCACCGGTGTCGGGTCGGACGAAAAGGAGATGCGGGCGCCGATGCCGCTGATGCGCGCGGTGTCGCTGCGTACCCGCGTGACGATCCTGTCGGCGACCGTCGTGCTGGTCTCGGTGAGTCTGATGGCCGCGGCCGCGTATTTCGTCGTGTATCGCGCGATGTACAACGATGTCGACCAGCAGCTCGAGAGTCGCGCCGACGGGATGGCCGCGCTCGCCCGCGCGGGGGTCCTGCGTACGCAGCCCGAGCAACTGGTGGCCGGAACGGTGTTCTCCACCAACATCTCCATCGCGCTGGTGACCCCCAGCGGCGAGACGTATCTCATCGGTCAGGTGCCGTTCGACGACGTCGAGCGCGGCATCGTCCGGTCGCCGTCCGTGCCCGGTTCCACGCAGCAGAGCCTGCGCACCACGCGCAATCAGCGTGTCCTGACCCGCAAACTCGACGACGGCAACACCCTCGTGCTCGCACAGAGCCTCATCCAGACCGACCGGGTGCTCAAGCGTCTGGCCTGGGTGCTCTTCGTCGTCGGTTGCGGCGGGGTCGCCCTCGCCGCCCTGGCCGGGACGACGGTGGCGCGCGCCGGGTTGCGGCCGGTCTCGCGGCTCAACCGCGCCGTGGAGCGGGTCGCGCGGACCAACGACCTGACGCCCATCCCGGTGACCGGCAACGACGAACTCGCCAAGCTCACGGTCAGTTTCAACGCCATGCTGCGCGCCCTCGACGAGTCCCGGGATCGGCAGGCACGTCTGGTCGCCGACGCCGGACACGAGCTGCGGACCCCGTTGACCTCGTTGCGGACCAATCTGGAGTTGCTGATCGCCGCGAGTCGTCCCGGGGCGCGGGCGGTACCGGAGGAGGACATGGTCGATCTCCGTGCCGATGTGATGGCGCAGATCGAGGAATTGTCCACGCTCGTGGGCGATCTCGTCGACCTCGCCCGCGAGGACGCGCCGGAAGTGGTCTACGAGGAGGTCGATCTCGCCGAAACCGTGGAGCAGGCCCTCGAACGAGTTCGACGCCGCCGCAACGACGTCGAGTTCGAGGTCGACCTCGCCCCGTGGTTCGTGTTCGGCGAGGCACATGGACTGTCGCGCGCGGTGCTGAACGTGCTCGACAACGCGGCGAAGTGGAGTCCTCCCGGCCGCACGGTGAGCGTCGGCCTGACCCAGATCGGGATGTCGACCGCGGAGCTCACCGTCGCCGATGCCGGTCCCGGAATTCCCGAGGAGGACCGAGGTCTCGTCTTCGAGCGGTTCTATCGGTCGACGCAGTCGCGGTCGATGCCGGGATCGGGTCTGGGACTGGCGATCGTGCGTCAGGTGGTCGAACGACACGGCGGCACCGTGGTCGCCGACACGTCGCCGCTCGGGGGAGCGCTGATCCGGATGACCCTGCCGGGCCGGGCAACTGCGGCGGAACCATCCCCGCAGGTGATTCGTCAGTAGAGGAGAAGCGGGTGGCGCCGGGCCGACGACTCGGTTGTCGACGACTGCGAACAGCCTTGAACTCGCCCGGTGTGACCTGGTCTCGGATCACCTAGGGTTGACCGAAGGCGCAGTTCGGGTACGACGATGCCGAGGTGTTGCGGTCCCGGCCCGGCCACTGACAACAAGCACCGGCGCATGGCCGGGCCGACGAGGAAGAGACGAAGATGACGACTGGCGGTTCGCACGGTGACAGCTCCTACGGGGGCGGTCAGCACGGCGGTGGTCAACACGGCGGTGGTCAGCACGGTGGGGGCCAGCCGGGCGGGGGCCACCGCGCGACGTCCGGCAACGAGGCGTCGGGACAGGGCGGGCCGTTCGGTCCGCCGTCGGGCTCCTTCCCCGCACCGGGCGGTCAGGGTTATCCGGGTGCCAACGCGCCGACATCGTCGTACGGCAGGCCCGGGACGAGTCCGTTCCCGCCACAGGGCAACTACGGTCCGGGTCCCGCGTACGGACAGTCGGGACAGCCGCCGTTCGGCTCCCAGCCCGGCTTCGGGAACCAGGGCCCGGACGGCCCCTCGGCCGCACCCGCCAAGAAGAAGAGTGGCGGACGCCTCGTGGCGCTGGGGGTGGCCGGACTCGTCCTGGCGTTGGTCGCGGGCGGTGTAGGTGGCGTGGCCGGATACAACCTCGCCGAGTCGGACGGTGGTTCCAGTTCCAGCAACGGTCCGCTGGGCGGCGATCCCGGCAACGACAACACGACGCCGGTCGCCGCGCCGGCCGGTTCCGTGCAGGAGGTCGCGGCCCGGGTCACCCCGTCGGTGGTCTCCATCGAGGTCGCGTCCGGCGGGGCCATGGGTTCCGGCTCGGGCGTCGTCCTCAGTGAGGACGGCGTCATCATGACGAACAACCACGTCGTCAGTGCCGGCGGCAACGGCCCGGCGTCGAGGGTCGCGGTCAACTTCGCCGACGGTTCGCGGGCCGAGGCCCGTGTCCTGGGGGCCGACCCGATCTCCGACATCGCGGTCATCAAGGTCGACCGCGACGACGTCACACCGATCACCGTGGGCAACTCGAACAACCTGGCCGTCGGGCAGGACGTGATCGCGATCGGTTCACCGCTGGGACTCGCGGGCACCGTCACCACCGGCATCATCAGCGCGCTCAACCGTCCCGTGCTGACCTCGCGTGACCCCGGGACCAACACCACCTCGGTCATCGACGCCATCCAGACGGACGCGGCGATCAACCCGGGCAACTCCGGCGGTGCCCTGGTGAACGCCCGGGGCGCGCTGATCGGGATCAACACCGCGATCGCCACCCTCGGTGGGGGTGAGCAACAGGCCGGTGGCAGCATCGGACTCGGGTTCGCGATCCCGATCGATCAGGCCATCCGGGTGGCCAGGGAACTCGAGGCCACCGGCAAGGCCAGCCACGCCAACATCGGTGTGTCGGTACGGCCGAGCGGTGCGTCCGACGCACCCGGGGCCGTCGTCACCGCGGTGACGCCCGGCGGTCCGGCTGCGAACGCGGGCATCCCCGAGGACGCGGTCATCACGAAGGTCGACGACCGCGTCATCTCCTCCGGGGACGCCCTCGTCGCCGCGGTCCGATCGCACGCACCGGGCGACACGGTCACCGTGACCTACGTGGACAACGGCGCCACCAAGACCGCCCAGGTGAAGCTCGGCACGCTCGCGGCCGGCTGACCGACCACCACAACTGCATCGAGGAGGCTGTTCCGGCGCCCACCGCGGGCGCCGGCACAGCGCAGCACGAACGACCGTTTCGACGGTCCCACCCATCAAGAAAGGGCCTGTCATGTCCGACGCTGCTCCGCGCAACCCGGGTACCACCGCCGTCTCCGCCGAGACCGATCTCGACGAGAACTCACTGGACGTCCGCCTCGCGGGCGGGCCGGGTCCGGTCGACCCCGCCGACGTGGTCGCGGCCGACGCCGCGGCACGGGAATTCGTCGCGCGCCACGAACAGGCCGCTCACCGCCCCCAGGGCGAAGAGATCGGTCGTGCGCTGGTCGTCGTCGTCGACGACGAGGCGGCCCACGGTGAGGACCAGCGTCTGCTCGGGCCGCTCGTGAGCGAACTGCTGGCCGAGGCGGGGTTCCACGTCGACGCCGCCGTGGTCGTCTCCGGGGACGAGGTGGAGATCCGCAATGCGCTCAACACCGCGGTGATCGGCGGAGTGGACCTCGTGGTCTCGGTGGGCGGCGTCGGCGTCGGCGCCCGGGATGTGACGCCCGAAGCCACCGAACCCCTTCTGGACCGGCGTCTGCGGGGTATAGAAGAGGCCGTCCGCAGCTCCGGTCTGGCGGCGGGAGCCACCGACGGCGGACTTTCGCGCGGCCTGGCTGGAATCTCCGGACAGACACTCGTGGTGAACCTGGCCAACTCGCGGGCTGCGGTGCGCGACGGCATGGCAACTGCCGCACCCCTCGCCAAGTACGTCATCGAGTCGATCAGCGAGTTCTGAGCCGGTCGCTCGGCAGGGCCTCCGAGCGGCCCCGAAATCTGTTCAGCAATACAAAGAAAACTCCTGGTTAACAGGGTGACGGGCCACTTTCGATGGGATATCCGACCGGTGGGAACAGAGTCTTCAGAACCCCGGAAATTGCCGATGAACAGCGATGATGACGCCGCGCAGCACCGAGCTGCGCGGCGTCGTCGTCTCGACGCGGTGTTCGGAAACACCCTTCCTGAACTGACTTCAGACGAGAGTGACGAACATCACACAGGGCGCTCTAAGGATTGGTACGAGGCGCAGCGGCCGCCGCATCACGGGTGATTTCGCTCTTTACGTACGTAGTCACATCAGCGTGTTTTCCTGTCGTTAACTTTCGCCGTTCTATCGTTGGCGAATCCGAGATTCACGCTGGTGCGTGCCCTCTTCGTGACACGGCCGAGTCCTCCTGTTGCCCGAGTTGAGACCGCTCCGATAACGTTCGGCTCGACGACGCGCGGTCCCCAGAGTCGGGGACCGGGGGGAGTCCTGCGATCTGTCGCGAGTGACAACGCAGCAGTGACCAGGAATTCGATGGATTCTCAACGACAGCTAAGGCATGCATAAGAGCTGGCTTGGTGGTAACTGTGTGGAAGCCCATCGAACGTCGTGGGTCATGACTTGCGGGTGTGAGTGCATTCCGCGGGGTAACAGCCGAATCCTGTGAGAGGGAACGAATGAGCAAGTTCAGCAAGCTTGGGCTGCGCCGCGCCGCGGGCGCGGTCGCGATCGCCTCGGCCGCGGTCGTGGGCCTGGCCGGCATGGGCGTCGGCGAAGCGGCCGGAGCGCCGCTGCCGAACGGGTACAAAAAGGCGTCGGGTATCGATGGGGAGTCCATCCAGACCTGGCGGACCGGGGAGAACGCGTACCCGATCCCGACCGTCGCGAATAATCCCGCTGCGCGCGGCTTCGTGATCTCGGGCACTTACTCGGCGAAGGCGTCCGCCGGAGTCGGCGGTAAGTTGGCGGTCAAGTACATCGTCGGCTGCCAGGTTGATGTCGGCGGCATCGACCTCGAACTCGGCGGCGGCATTGACTTCGTTGGCGGCGTTCTCGACGGAATCGCCATTGATGGAGCGGTCAGCCTTGGTCTGAAGCCCGGCCAGGTCACCGTTGTCGACATCACCGACAAGGATTTGTCCGATTCGGGCGTCGCGGCGGTTCAGCTGTCGCAGCTGTCGTTCAACCTGAACAAGTGCGGTGGCTTCGCATCGGCCCGTTCGGCAGTGAAGGTCATCGGCGCAAAGGGTTACAGCACCGACGACGGCAAGCTGTCCGGTGAGGGCACCCTCATTCAGTCCACCCTGTACGGCAAGCCCTTCAGCATCGGCTGACCAGGGCGCAGATAACCAGCTTTACCTGACTTGTCTGCCCTGAGCAGATCGATATTCCACGAAGGGGAATCATGAAGAAGAACATCACGCGTCGCGTGGTTGCGGCGGCGGGCATCGCCGGTGCGGTCGCGATGGGCCTCACCAGCCTCGGCGCGGGCGGCGCCACCGCCGGACCGCTGCCGGGCGGTACCATCACCAAGACCCTGGTCGACGGCACGCCCGTCACCGTCCAGCTGTTCGACGAGTACGTCAATGTGCAGCGGCCGATCAGCAACGTCCCCACTTCCCGTGAGGTCTGGCTGTCGGGCAAGGTCCGTGTGACCGTCGGCGGCAAGGCCGAGGGTGGTGCGGTCAAGGTCGGTTATGACGTTGGCTGCCAGGTCAACTTTGGCGGCGGCGGCGTCGGCGCCGACGGTGAGACCGCACCCGATCTTACCGGTCAAGGCGGAGCGGAGACTAGCATCGGCTCCGGCGGCAGTCTGTCGCTCGGCCCCGGCGAAGTCAACCGCGTTTGGTTGATCAACGAGACGTCGGGTTCCGACAAGTCGTACACCGACTACGAGCTGAGTGCCTACACATTCAAAGGCAATCGGGGCGGCGTGGCCTACAGCCAGGAGCAGTTCAAGGTCGAGAGCTGCGCCGGTTACGCCGCTGCTCGCGCCTTCGTCCAGGTGACGGTCAATACCGACGCCGTCAAGGGTGTCGTGGTGCTCAACGGAAAGCACTTCAGCCTCGGCTGATCGACTCTTCCCTCACGCCGCGGGGCGGGAATCCGACAGGATTCCCGCCCCGCGGTCGTTCTTGTGCGGTCGGTTCGGTGTCGCTGTGAGTCTGCTGTATTCGGCTGTCTGGCAGTGAAACTCATCGGTCCTCGGTCGTAGTCTCGGTGCCGGCGGTGCTCATCCCGCCGGTGAGGAGCCATCGACATGTCCACCGCCACCGAACTGCGACCGGTTGACGATCCGAGCGCGTGCGACGTGGGGCCACGCGTCCCGACGCCGGAGTCCCGTCCGGCGACTCTCACCGTGTCGGCGACCGTCCGCCGTTTCGCGCCCCTGGTCGTCGGACTGCGATGGCGTCTCGCGGTGGCTGTCATCTGCCACCTCGTGCAGGTCGGCACCACGGTGGTCACCGTCGCGATGTTCGCGCACATCGTCGACGACGTGCTGGCGACCGGCGATCTGAGCGCGCTGTCCACCCCGGTGATGATCTGGGTGGCCGTCTCCCTTGTCGGCGCCGTGTCGTCGTATGCGGGCGGCATCCTGACCGCAGGCGTGACCGAGACAGTGCTGCTGCGTCTCCGCGGTCAGCTGTACGCGCACATCCAACGACTCGCGCCGCACACGCGGGACCGGTTTGGTGACGGAGACCTGGTGTCGCGCACCACCGCCGACGTCGAGGCGGTCGACAGTCTCGTGTCGTCGGGTGTGGTCTCCGGCGTCGTCGCCACCGTGAGCCTCCTCGTCTACGGTGCCGCCGCCTTCGCGACCAACTGGCAGTTGGCCCTCGTCGCCGCCGTTCTCGCGCCGCTGCTCTGGGTGACGGCCCGCCGATTCGGCGCCGTGGTCAAACGTGCGTCGCGTCGCGAGCGGCAGGCTGCCGGCCGAATCAGTTCACTGGTCGCCGAGGGGATCGGCAACATGGTGGCGTTGCAGGCCGACAACCAGACCTCGCACCACCGAGCCCGGGTCCTGGAGCAGAACCGCCGATGGCGGGAGGCCCGGATGTCGGAGTCCCGCGCCGGGGCGGCCTTCGCCGAGGCGGTCACGGTTGCCGAAGTGCTCTGCATGATCGTCGTCATCGCGTTCGGGGCGTGGCTCATCGCCGGCGGTGATGCGCAACTGGGCACGCTCATCGCTCTTACCGGATATCTCGGGTACCTCTACCCGCAGATCCAGACACTCGGCGGTCTGCTCGTCGAGGTCACGTCCGCCACCGCGAGTGCCGAACGGGTGGCCGAGGTCCTCGACGCGCCTGCGGGTGTCGCCGAACCGATTGCGCCCGAATCGATTGCGCCCGAATCGATTGCGTCCGAACCAGCGGCCATCGACCCGATTCCGGCCCGTCGTCCGGTCGCGCCCGCATCGGTGAGTCTGTCGTTGACCGGGGTGTCCTTCGCGTACCCGGACAACGGGTCCCGAGTCCTCGAGGACGCCCACCTGGAGATCCGTGCGGGCGAGACAGTCGCGGTCACGGGACCCAGTGGTGCCGGCAAGAGCACCCTGACCCGTCTGCTGCTTCGTCTGTACGACCCCGACGCGGGGTCGATCCGACTGAACGGCACCGACATTCGCCACCTCGACGTGAGCGATCTGAGAGAGCACCTGTCGGTGCTGCATCAGCGGCCGGCGTTGATGAGTGGCACGATCGCGGACAACATCCGCTTCGGCTGCACCACGGCGACCAGAGCGGACATCGCAGCTGCCGCGCGGGCCGCAGGGGCCGCCGAATTCATCTCGCGGATGAACGGCGGCCTCGACGCCGAGGTCGTCGAACGTGGGGAGAATCTGTCCGGTGGTCAGCAGCAGCGAATCGCGCTGGCGCGCACGATCCTTCGGAACCGCCCGGTACTCGTCCTCGACGAACCGACCACGGGCCTCGACGACGAGACCTTCAGCGGGATCCTCGAACCACTCGCCAGGGTCGCGTCACTGCGGACCACGATTCTCATCACCCATGATCCGCGTGTGCTCGACCTCGCCGACCGGACAGTCGAGTTGCGCGACGGACGGTTCGCCGATGCGGCTCCGGTGGCGCCGCGGTCAGGCGAGGGCGCGCTCGTAGAACGACCACGAACGGTGCAGCTGGTCCTGCCAGTACAGCCATGAATGGGTTCCCGCCGGCGGGAGGTCCACCGTCGCCGGGATGTTCAACTGCCCGAGACGATTCAGGAGCTGGACGGTGCAGCCCAGGGTGGCGCCCTCGATGACTCCGCCCACGACGATCTGGTCGGCCAGGGTGTCCAGGTCCTTCACGTAGCGAGGATTGTCGTACTGCCCGGGCAGACCGCCGGCGTTGGAGATGTAGAGCTTCTGGCCACGCAGCTTGGCGGCGTTGACCACGGGATCGTGGGCGCGCCAGCCGGAGCCGCCGTACGGACCCCACATGTTGGTGGCGTCGCCGTCCCCGCGGATCTCCACGACGAGTCGGATGTACTCCTGACCGAACGGGTCGGAGGTCGTCGGACATCCGCTGTAGGAGCCGACGGCCTGGTAGAGATCGGGATGCTCGATGGCGAGATTCAGCACCGACGTCGCCGACGAGGAGATCCCGCCGATGGCGTTGCGCCCGGAGGTGTTGTAGGTGGCATCGACGACCGCGGGGAGTTCCTTGCCCAGGAAAGTCGACCACTTGTGCACGCCGAGAACCGGATCGGGCTTCTGCCAGTCGGTGTAGTAGCTGTACTGGCCGGCATTCGGGATAACCACGTACAGGTTCTTGTTGCGCGTGAACTCGACGATGTCGGTCTTCTCCAGCCAGTTGGCGCGATCCTCGCCGCCGCCGGCACCGTTGAGGAGGTAGAGCACCCCGCGCGGCTTGGACTCGTCGGCCGGCTTGATCACGGTCAGCGGTACATCACGGTTCATCGCGTCGGAATGCACGACGATGTCGGTCACGCGCCCGGGCGATCCGGCGTCGACGAGTCGTGGTGCGGCGCTCGCCCCGCCGGTCATCGGAGCGACGAGCGAGATGCTGAGCGCGACCGCCGCTGCCATCCCGAGCTTGCGCAAACCTCTGTACACGTTTCCTCCTGATCGGGAGACGACGAGCCGATGATCCGACTCGCGCTGGCTCCTGTCATCTGTCACGGGTCCGACCTCGCGTCCGGACCGCTGGGACTGCTGCCGCTCACGCTCTCGTCGTCGCCGGCCGCGGCGTCTGCCGGCGCCAGTCCGCACCGTCGGGAATAGATCCCGCCCGCGGCGAGCAGCTCATGGTGGGTCCCTGCTTCGGCAATCACCCTATCGTCGAGGACGACGATCTGGTCGGCCAACGCCGCGGTCGCCATGCGGTGGGTGATCAGCAGGGTGGTGGTCCCCGCACGCAGACGGTGCAGGGCACGTTGAACGAGCAACTCCGTGCGGGGGTCGGCGGCGCTCGTCGCCTCGTCGAGAATGAGGACCCCGGGCGACGCGGCAATCGCGCGCGCGACGGTGACCAGCTGTTTCTCGCCGGCGCTGAGGTTCTCGGATTCCTGGCCGATCACGGTGTCGATGCCATCGGGGAGCGCTGCGACGATCTGCGCGACGTGGCTGTCCGTGAGAGCCGCGTCGACGGCGCGGCCGTCCTCGATGCCGAAGGCGATGTTCTCCCGGACTGTCCCGGTGAACAGCCACGGCTCCTGGGTGACGACGGCCATGGCCGCCCGTACCCGGTGCGGTCCGAGTTCGACGAGGTCGACCCCGTCGATGGTGATCGAGCCCCGGCTGGGTGCGTAGAACGCCTGCAGGAGATTGGTCAGCGTGGTCTTGCCCGACCCGGTGGTCCCCACCACGGCGGTGGTCGTGCCGGGCGCCATCCGGAAACTCACCGAGTCGAGAACGGTGTTGTCCTCCTCGTAGGCGAAGCCCACGTCGTCGAAGACGATCTCGGGTGGGAGCTGGTGCCGGCCGGACGAGACCGGCACCGGCTGGCCGGTGTCGGCGCCGGCGTCTTCGGGAGCTTCGAGCACCTCGCGGACCTTGCTCGCCGACACGGTGCCGGACTGCACCTTGGTGACGAACCCGGCGAGTTCGCGAACCGCGCTCGTCAGCTGCTGTGCGAACACCACCACAACCTGAGCCGCCCCGAGACTGAGGTGCCCGTCGACCACCATGATCCCGCCGAGGACCGCCAGGATCAGGAACACCAGGGCGTTGATCGCGGTGAGGACCGAGGGCAGGGAACCGCCGATCCACTGGGCAGAGCGGACCGACGCGAAGAGTTTGTCGTTGAGGTCGTCGAAGCGGCGCGCGGCGGTCGGTTCGGCGTTGTACGCCTGCAACATCCGGCGCGCGCTGAGTTCCTCTTCGTTGTGCCCCGTGAGGGCGGCCGTGGTCGTCCAGCGGGACTCGAGGTGCGGTCGTGCCCGGCGGGCGAGCAGGACCGCGGCCAGCGCCGACACGGGTGCTGCGACCAGGGCGACACAAGCCAGCACCGGGGAGATGACGAACAGCACGGCGGTGACGACGACAAGCGTCAAGGCATTCGTCGGAACGGTCACCAGCACCGGTGCGATCACCGTCGCGGCGTTGTCGGTGTGGGCGGTCAGCTTGCTCACCAACACACCGCGTGTGGTGTTCTCGAAGTAGCGCAACGGAAGACGGTGGATCTTGTCCTCGATGCGTGCGCGCAACCCGGCCACCGACCGCTGCACGGCGACGGTCAGCAACCGGCCCTGCGCGAGGCTGCAGACCGCGGCCGCCACGAACACCCCGACCTGGATCGCCAGCAGCGTCCAGAGCAGTCCCCAGTTCATCGTCGCGTCGCCGACCGCGCCGTCGACGATCACGTTGGTGACCGCACCGAACAGGATCGGCGCTACGACGCCGCCGACCGCGGCGAGGATCGCGAAGAGGGAGATGGCCGCCCCACGTCCTCTGCTCAGGTCGAGTTGCCGGACGATCCAACGCAGCGATCCATCGCGCCGTCGAGCCGTCGGTCGGTCTGCCGACGCCTTCTTCCCCCTCGGCCCGACCGCCGGCGCCTGCGATCTCTGGTCAAGCATTGGTCACCGCCTGCGCGTAGGCGATCTCCCGATAGATGTCGCTGCGTGACCGCAACTCCGAATCTGTTCCGAGGCCGACGATCCGTCCCGCGTCGAGCACCGCGATGACGTCCGCGTGCTGGACCGACGACACACGCTGCGCGGCGATCAGGACCGTCGCATCCGGATCGGTCCGGCGCAACCGTCCGATGATCTGGGCCTCGGTGTCGACGTCGAGAGCGCTGAACGGGTCGTCGAGGACGTACAGCGCGGGCCGGCGGAGCACGGCACGCGCTAGTGCGAGCCGTTGGCGCTGACCACCGGAGAAGTTGCGTCCCTCCTGCGCCACCGTGGCGTCGAGAGCGCCGGGGCGAGCCGAGACGAAGTCGGCCGCGGCGGCGACCTCCAGGGCGTCCCACAGCTCGTCGTCGGTGGCGGTCGGTCGGGCGATCCGGAGATTGTCGGCGACCGTCCCGGTGATGAGCTCCGCACCCTGACCCACGAAGGCGCTGCGTGCGCGAACCCAGGCGGGCGCCAGGGCGGTCACGTCGGCGGCATCCCATCGGAGCACGCCCGACGTGGGGTCGGCGAACCGCAGGGGTAGGGACAGGAGCGTCGACTTGCCGCTGCCGGTTCCGCCGAGGACGCCGGTCACCGTGCCGGGTGCGCAGAACAGGGAGACCTGGTCGACGGTGGGGGACTCGGCGCCCGGATAGGCGACCGACACCGCGTCGAAGACGATCGCGGGCGGTGAGGGCGCCCGGCCGTCACCGGGGTCGCCGGGGTCGAGCGGGTCGGTGTCGAGTACCTCGGTGATTCGTCCGGCGCTGGTCACCGCACGCGGGATGACCCCGGCGATCATGGTCAGCAGCGACACCGCCAGCAGGATCTGGGCGAGATAGCCGACCGTCGCGGTGATCTGGCCGATCTGCATCTCACCGCGGTCGACGAAGATCGCACCCAGTGCGGTCACCGCGACCACGGCGAGGTTCGAGACCACGGTGACCAACGGCAGCATCAGGACCTGCAGTCGGCCGAGGCGCAGGGCCACGTGGGTGAGTTCGTCGTTCTCCACCGCGAACCGGGCGCGTTCCCGGTCCTCTCGCCGAAAGGTGCGGATGATCGCGATCCCACGCAGCTGCTCGCGCAGCACCCGGTTCACGACGTCGAGACGACGCTGCAACTGCGCAGCCCACGGCACCAGACGCCGGACGAGGACGGCGACGACGACGACCAGCACCGCCCCGGCGACCACCAGCACGGGCGCCATCCGCCAGCCCTGCGCCAGCGACAACACCAGCGCGCCGAACAGCATCAACGGCGCGGTCACCACGACGGTCAGGCTGATGAAGAGGAATCCCTGGATCTGGCCCACATCTCCGGTGGAGCGCGTCAGCAGGCTCGAAAGGCCGATGGAGTGGACCTGCGGATCGCTGAAGGCGCTGATCCGACCGTGGACACGCGTGCGGAGGTCGCGAGCCGCGGTCGCCGAGATATGGGAGGCCAGGAATGTGGCACCGATCGACACCACCAGGTTGACCACGGCCACCACGACCATGAGCACCCCGACGCGCTTGATGGTCGCCACGTCACCGCGCAGGATTCCGTCGTCGATGATCGCGGCGTTGAGAGCGGGCTGGGCGAGCGTGGTGAACACCGACGCGAGCTGGAAGACGACGAAACCGGCGCAGGCCCAACGGGTTGTCCGGAGCGCGTCGAACAGGAGCGCGAGCAACGCGCGTACCTCATCCTTGCTCATCGAGCGGGTGACGGGCATCTGGTGAGGCTACTCCGGGTCGTCGTGACGCTGGCGCGGTGGTTTGCTCGGTGACGGAAGCCGCTCACGCCGGTTCCAGCGCAGTCTATGCAATTGATCCATGTGGCAAGCTCTTACCAGGAATGCTGATCAACAATGTGTCTCAAACGATTGTTAAATGGAGTGTTCAGCGATCAATTCGAGGAGCTCCAGAGACGAAGAAAGCCGCTCCGCAGTTGACCACGGAGCGGCTCAGTATTCGGGTCGTTCAGGCGGGTGCGTCTTCAGAACCCGATTCGATCGAGCCGGTGACGAGTTCGACGATAGCGTCGGAAATTGCGCCCTGAATCACTTCTGCCATGAGATCTCCTTCGTCGGTGGTGGTGCATACGTGCTCGCACGCACTTCGATTGGCGAGCACGTCGCAGACAGTACGTTATTCGATTACAGGAGGGCTAGCATTTCGTGCGGGGTCGATAAATAGGGTTGACCGCAAGAGTTCGGCGTTCGGTCATCTCTCGGTCATCGTCGTGATGGTGAGGGGACAAATACTAGAAGAGTTCTCGCAACCCCGTATGGTTCAGCTTTCCGAATGCCAAGACCGGGGTTGTTGCTGACCGGTGGCGCGTACAGGCAATCGATGTGCTGATATGAACCGATGACGCATCGCGTACAAGTGGGCGGCACGACGACCCGACATTTGGTCGAATCGGATCAAGATGCCGCCCTCGATCTGCTCGAACACGGCCTGCGCGAGGTCCCGGTGTACCGATGGCTGATCGGGCGGGACTCGCCAGTCGAGGCGTACCGCTGGTACGGAGAAATCTTGTTCGTCGAGTACCTGCGAGGCCTACACGGAGTCTTCGACGAGTGGGGTGACCTCATTGCGCTGATCGCGGTCTCGGCCCCCGGTGACGAGGCCGGGCGGATCGACGAGGACATGAAGGCGCGCACCAAGCATCAGGTGCAGGTCATAGACGGCTTCATCCACCGCTTCACCGAGTTGCAGCGGAAATCGGAGGAAGCGCAGGTCGCGGAGAATCCGATCCGGGTGATCTTCGCGCTCGTCCATCCGGATCATCGGCGAGGCGGGACCCTCGCCGGGCTGGTCGACCCGGTCATCGAGCGCGGCCGTCGCGAAGGCCTGCCGGTCACGTGCAGCACGAGTGACGAACAGCTGTCGGCCCTCTACGCGCGCCGGTGGGACGCGCAGGTCCGGGCTCAGTTCACCCTGACCGACGGGCCGACCGTCTGGGTGCAGCGCGTCGATCCGCCGGCGTGAACTGGCACTGCCCCTGAGGTGCCCTCCCCATGCTCCCTGAGGTGTGAGCGAAGCGCCCTCCCCATGCTCCCTGAGGTGTGAGCGAAGCGAGCCACGAAGGGCTGACGAGGTAAGTCGCCTAACCCTTCGTGGCTCGTCGCTTGCGCTCCTCGCACCTCAGGGAGCAGAGGGCAGTGGCCTGCGCTCCTCGCACCTCAAGGAGCAGAGGGAGCGTAGATTGCGCTCCTCGCACCTCAGGGAGCAGAGGGCAGTGGCCTGCGCTCCTCGCACCTCAGGGAGCAGGAATTGTGCAGACTTTTGGATTGGGAGCGGGGTTACTCAGCTACCGAAGAACCACGGGAACGTCCTGGGGCGGGCCTGCGCACGCGGTTGGGTGCGCTGCTGCGGACGCGCCGGACGCCGGTTCTGGGTCTGCGACTGACGGTTCGGTGCGGGCTTGTTCGGCATTCGTTCATCCTGTTCTCGTTCGGTCGCACCGGTCTTTCAGGTCCGGTGCGGTCGCACGTTCCGGCGACGAATCCCAAAGTAGGGGGCCGACCTTCGGGTTCGGATGGCTCCGGCTGTCAGCTTCCTGGGAGACGGAGCCCGCGTGTCAGCGGGAGTGACGCCCCGGCGCGTCCGGGCCCTCACCCGGGAAGTCGCCCGGGTATTGCTCACCGGGATAACCGCTTCCGGGGCCGGGAGGCGGGTAGTTGCCGGGGCCCGGGTAGTTCCCGGGCGGCGGGTAGCTACCGGGTGCCGGCTGCGGCGTCGGATACGGCTGGCCCGAAGGGCTTCCGGGCGGCGGGCCCTGCGGCGGACGATTCTGCGGGACGGACTGGGACGGAACGTTCTGCGGCGGAACCGATTGCGGGGGAGTGGGTTGCGACGGCGGGCCCTGTGGTGTCGGCGGAGTCGAGATGCGTTGCGTCGTACCGGCTCCGGCGGGTGCTTCGTACGGGGCGAAGGAGCCCGACGGCGGACCGTAGGAGTCGCCGACCGGACCGGACGGATCGGAGAGATGCGCCGGCAGATCACTCTCGGCCTCCGCCTTGGCCTTCGAGGCGCCGTCGGGGTCCAGCAGATCACGGATCTCGGACAGCAGCGCGATCTCGGTGACCTCCGCCTTCTTGCCGAAACCGCCCAGCTCGGCCAGCTTGTTGTACGGCAGGATGATGATGAAGTACACCACTGCGGCGATGATCAGGAAGTTGATCACCGCGGTGATGACACTGCCGAGGTCGACGAATGTCGATGGGTTGTCGGTGATCTGGAAGCCGAGTCCCTGCGCCGCGTCGGAGCCGACGGGGATCGAGTTGATGATCGGCTGGACGATGCCATCCGTGAACGCGGTGACGATCGCGGTGAACGCAGCGCCGACGATGACCGCTGTCGCCAACTCGACGACATTGCCCTTGAGTATGAAGTCCCTGAATCCCTTGAGCACGGTGTGCGGCCTCTTTTCGGTGATGTCCTGCTCTTGTCCGGCGATTCTGTGCACGATCGGAGCAAATCCGACATGCAGCTTGGCGAGCTCGTACTACCCTATCCACGATCGCGAACGAACCAATCCATTTGACTTGATTTCCCCGGCTGTGTCGTGATGCCGTGACCCGCCCGTTCGTCAGTGCAGGACCACCGCGAGCGCCGTATCGAGCCCCGCCGCCGCGACCCGATGAGCGGATGCGGCGTCCATCGCGAGCAGCACCGGGGTGGCCGCGGTCCCGCCGGGAGCGATACCACCCGACTGTGATTCGGCAGCGTGAAGTGCGACGACGGCGCGGCGGGCCAGCACTTCCGCCTCTTCGGTCAACACGTCGACAACGTCGCCGGGTCGCAGCAGCGCGGTCACGGCCTCGTCCGACAGTCGTATCGGTACGAGCCGGGCATCGTCGTCCCCGGTCAGGTCGGCGGGTAGACGTGACGACAGCAGGCGGGCATCGGTGAGGATTTCTCCTCCGCGGACACGCCCGGTCACGGTTCGCCCGAGTGCGGGTGCCGCCTCGGTGAGGACACCGTCGGGAACCGTGGCTTCCGCGACGCTCCGCGGCGCCAGATCGTCTATCTCGACCACCTGTCCCGGCAGCAGGTCATGCGCGGCAACCATGACCTCGACGTCGCCGTCGGCGCGTGTTCCGGCAACCCCCACCACCACGGCCGCGACGACCAGTCCTGTCGCGGCGACACGTCGGATCAGGACGCTGCGCGTCCACCCCGGTCGCAGCGCCGAACTCACCCGGTCACGAATTCGAGGCCCGAGTGAGGCTTTCGACGGAAGCTTCGACGGGGGAGACATGTGACGAAGGCTAGGTCCGTCTGCCCGGGTGATCGGCCCGTGGAACTCGTCTGTGGACAACATCAATCGGGCCGTCGACCGGTGTGGACAGCGGTCCGGCCGTGGGCCCGGAATGGCCCGCGGCATTGCGGTGGGGGAGAATCGATGTTCTGTGCCGGGAAGTCTGGTCGGCCGCTCGTCGCGCGGGCGGCTTCCGGCGCACCGCGTGCGATCGAGCAGAGGAGAGCCTATGGCCGACGAGCAACCGACAGCAGACAGCGCACGCAAGGCCGATCGCATCCGGCGCTGGGCGGCGCTAGACACGACCAGTGGGGCGCTGCTTCTGGTGGCCGCCGCTGTTGCAGTGTTCTGGGCGAACTCGCCGTGGCGGGAGGCCTACGATTCTCTGCTCCATGTCGAGGTGGGGCCTGAGGCGCTGCACCTACATCTGTCGCTGGCGCACTGGGCGTCCGACGGGCTGTTGGCGATCTTCTTCTTCGTCGTCGGAGTCGAACTGAAACACGAGTTCGTGGCCGGGAGCCTCCGGGATCTCAAACTCGCCGGTGTTCCCATTGCGGCCGCGGTGGGTGGCATGGTCACGCCCGCGCTCTGTTACGTCGTCGTGGTGGCGATCGGCGACCCGGACGGGCTGCACGGCTGGGCGATCCCCACCGCCACCGACATCGCCTTCGCTCTCGCAGTTCTCGCGATCTTCGGCCGCGGTCTCCCGCTCGCCCTGCGGACGTTCCTGCTGACGCTCGCAGTGGTCGACGACCTGCTCGGGATCATCGTCATCGCGACCTTCTACACCGAGAAGATCGACTTCGTCATGCTGGCGGCCGCCCTTGCCGCGGTGGCGCTCTTCGCCGTGCTGGTGCGGCAGGCGTGGCGGTGGTGGCCGGTCCTCATCCCGGTCGCCGTCGTCGCGTGGGGTCTGATGCACGCGTCCGGGGTGCACGCGACCGTTGCGGGCGTACTCCTCGGGTTCGTGGTGCCGGCCGTTGCGATCCGTGGTGAGGAGGAGCCGCGCACCGAGCGACTCGACGACGCGGTCCGCCCGTACTCCTCGGCGCTCGCCCTGCCGGTGTTCGCCTTCGCGGCCGCGGGCGTCACCGTCGTGGGTGGTGATGGTTCGATCGTCCAACCGGTGTCGATCGGAATCGTCGTCGGTCTCGTCGTCGGCAAGGTCGTGGGTGTGATGGGTTCGACGTGGCTGATGACCCGGTTCACGCCGTTGCGCCTACCAGACGCGATCGGCATCCGCGATCTGCTGCCCGTCGGATTCCTCACCGGAGTCGGTTTCACCGTCGCGTTGCTGATCGCCGAGTTGAGCTTCGAGGGCGGCTCCGACGACCACGCCGCCGCGGCCAAGGCGGCCATCCTCGTCGGATCTGTCGTCTCGGCAGTGCTCGCCGCGTTCCTGCTGCGGTGGGACGCTCGACAGGCCCGCGATCCGGACATGAACCGCGACAACATCCCCGACATCGACAAGGACGTCATCGGGGGATGAACCCGCGAGCCTCGGTCCGAGGCCCGCGGGTCGCGGGTCGACGGTCCTACTTCGCGACCGTGACCTCGTCGGTGCGTTCGTCGGCCCGGCCGTAGGACTCCCAGAACGTCGCCCCGACGATTCCGAGAGCGATCGGGTCGAAGATCGGATCCTTGCCTTCCTTCTTCTGCTTCTCGTAGTCGCGCAGCGCTTTGAACGCGGGTTGCTGCAGGATGATGATGCCGACGATGTTCAGCCACGCCATCAGCCCGACTCCGATGTCGCCGAGGGTCCACGCCTCGCTGGCGGTCGAGACGCATCCGATGGCCACCGATACGAGGATCAGTGCCTGCAGGAGCATCGTGAGGTTCGAGCCCAGCGTGCTGCGCAGCGGACCGATGTAGATGGTCGCCGCCTTCCCCATCAGGAACCGCAGGTTGGTCTCGGCCATGTAGTAGTAGGCGATGATCGTGGTCAGGCAGAAGAACATCAGAGACACCGCGACGAAGGTCGAACCGGCGCCGCTCCACATGCTGTCGAAGCCGATCTGGACGAAGGTGGGTCCGACGTCGGTGGCCGTCGGCAGCAGTCCGCCGTCGGCGATCACCGCGCCGTCGGCACTCTCGCCCTCGAACACCCGGTACGCACCGGTCGAGATGATGAGGAAGCCGGTGGCCGAGCACACGAAGAGGGTGTCGATGTAGACGGCGAACGCCTGCACGAAGCCCTGCTTCGCCGGATGCGAGACCTCGGCGGCCGCGGCTGCGTGCGGTCCGGTGCCCTGGCCGGCTTCATTGGAGTAGATGCCGCGCTTGACGCCCCACATGACCGCAGCGCCGACCACCGAACCGAAGACGGAGTCGATCCCGAAGGCGCTGGCGAAGATCATCCGGAGGACTTCGGGAATCTCGGACGCGTTGAGGAACACCACCACCAGCGCGAAGAGGATGTAGAGGACCGCCATGAACGGCACGACAACGGTGGCGAAGGTAGCGATGCGCTTGACCCCGCCGATGATGACGAAGGCGAGCACGATGACGACGCCGATCGCGACGGCCCAGTCCGCGATACCCCACGCCTGGTTCATCGCCAGGGCCATGGAGTTGGACTGCACGCTCGGGAGCAGCAGCCCGCAGGCGAGGACGGTCACGGCGGCGAAGATGAGCCCGTAGACCTTGAAGAACGGGGCCGCCTTGGTGTGGGCCAGCGCCTTGCTGAAGTAGTAGGCCGGGCCGCCGCGATACTCGTTCGTCAGCGGATCGCGGGTCTTGTAGATCTGGCCGAGCGTGCACTCGACGAACGAGGTCGAGGCCCCGAGGAACGCCATCGCCCACATCCAGAACAGTGCACCCGGACCGCCGAACGCGATCGCCGTCGCCACACCGGCGATGTTCCCGGTGCCGACGCGACCGGCCAGCGAGATCATCAACGCCTGGAAGGACGAGACGCCATCGGGCGAACTCTGACCGTGGCGCATCACCCGGATCATCTCCGGTATGTGCCGGATCTGCAGGAACCGCGAGCGGATGGAGAAGTACACCCCCACTCCGAGGCATAGGTACACCAACGGATTGCTCCAGATGATGCTGTTCAGGTCGTTGAGGAAGTCGGTCATGGCGGCTCCAGCGATGGTGGGATCGGCCGCTCGTGGCGGTCCGACCCGGTGATCGAGCGGTGAACTGGTTGCTTCAGCTAGGGGAACACTTTGCACGACTGCACGCGGCGGTGCGCGCCAAGGTGCGAAATCCGCCGGCCGGGAGCCACGCTTAGCACTCGGAATGAGGGAGTGCCAAAGTCGGTTACACTGGTCATCGTTTACTGACATTCGGAGGTTTCGCGGTGCCCACCTACTCGTATGCCTGCACGGAGTGCGACAACAAGTTCGACATCGTCCAGTCCTTCTCCGACGACTCGCTGACCGAGTGCCCGCAGTGCGCAGGCCGCCTGCGCAAGCTGTTCAACTCGGTCGGCATCGTGTTCAAGGGCAGCGGTTTCTACCGCACGGACTCGCGTCCCGGCTCGTCCTCGGACACCTCGACGTCCTCCTCGGACAGCTCGTCGTCGTCGAGTTCCTCGTCGTCGGACAGCTCGTCGAGCAGCTCCAAGTCGGACTCCGCGAGCTCGGCGTCGTCGACCAAGAGCGAGACCAAGGCCGCGACTCCCGCCTGACCCGCGTCCCACGACGACAACGTCATATGCCGACCCCGGGCCGGTGTCACCCGACACCGCCCGGGTTCCGCTGTACCCCGGGTCAGCCGAGTCGGCGGAACCCGTCTCCGGGAGTGAGAGTCCAACCGACCGGGACATCGTGGTCGCCGGACGGCAGTGAGTCGACGACCTCGTCGTCATAGACCACGCCGACGAGGTCGGCCGACAAACCGTGCAAGGTCCGGTCGTAGTATCCGGCGCCGCGTCCGAGCCGCACACCGCTCTTGTCGATAGCGAGCGCCGGGACCAGGATCACCGACGCCGCGCGGATCGCGGTCACCCCGACGCGGTCGGTGGTCGGTTCGAGAAGTCCCCAGCGTCCGGGAGCCAGCGAGTCCGGCCCCGTGTACGGCGCCCAGTCCATCGGTGCGGGATCGCCGTCGGGGACCACCGGGACCAGAACCGACACGCCTCGGTCGACAAGCGCGTCGAGCATCGAATTCGAGCCGGGTTCGGTGCCGACGGGGACATGCGCGGCGACCGTGACGTCGTATTCGAGCCGGAACGGGCATGAGTACATCCATTCGGCGAGGGCCGCGGCAGACCGGTCCCGCTCGTCGGCGGACCGACGCGATCGTCGATCCTCGATCTCTTGTCGCAGTTGCTGTTTCAGCGTTGTCAAGACCCGACCGTCCTTCGCGTCGTCTCGAGACCGGTGGCATGTGCACCCCGGCCGGGACAGCCGGGACGCCCGCACTGTATCCGACCGTCGGAACGAGCGTGGTGAGGTCCCGGTCACCGCCGTCTGTCCGGCCGAGAACCGGCACCTGTCCTAGGGTGGATTCATGAGTGCGACGGATAAAGCTGGTTTCAGTGAGTACGAAGGTGTACCCAACACTCCGCCGATCCCGCGTACCGCGGTCGTCCCGGCAGCCGGGTTGGGAACGAGGTTCCTGCCGGCGACCAAGACGGTGCCCAAGGAGTTGCTGCCGGTGGTCGACACCCCCGGCATCGAGCTGGTCGCCGAAGAGGCCAAGGCGGCCGGCGCCGAGCGTCTTCTCATCGTGACCTCGCCGGGCAAGGACGGCGTGGTCGCCCACTTCGTCGAGGACCTCGTCCTGGAGAACACGCTCGCCACGCGCGGCAAGGAGTCCATGCTGGCGAAGGTGCGCAAGGCGCCCAACCTGCTCGAGGTCGCGTCGGTCGTGCAGGAGAAGCCGTTGGGCCTGGGGCATGCGGTCGGGTGCGTCGAAAGCTATCTCGACGACGACGAGGACGCCGTCGCGGTGCTGCTGCCCGACGATCTTGTCCTGCCCGGGGGCGTCCTGGAGGTCATGGCCCGCACGCGTGCACGCCGGGGCGGGTCCGTGCTGTGTGCCATCGAGGTGCCCGAGGACCGGATCAGCGCGTACGGCGTCTTCGACGTCGAGCCGCTGCCCGATGCCAACAACCCCAACGTGATGCGGCTCAAGGGCATGGTCGAGAAGCCCGAACCGCAGGATGCGCCGTCGAATCTGGCCGCAGCGGGTCGCTACATCCTCGACCGCAAGATCTTCGACGCGCTGCGCCGCATCGAACCCGGCGCCGGTGGCGAACTGCAGCTCACCGACGCCATCGCGCTCCTCATCGAGGAGGGCGAGCCGGTCCACGTCGTCGTCCACCACGGCACCCGACACGATCTCGGCAACCCCGGCGGCTATCTCAAGGCCGCTGTCGACTTCGCGCTCGACCGCGACGACTACGGTCCCGATCTGCGCGAATGGCTCGAGAAGCGTCTCGCCGACGGCTGATTCCGCACGGGTGATCACCGGTCGCATCCGCGCGCCTCGCACGCTGTCGTGGGCGCGCTCGATAACGTTCTCCTGTGTTGTATCGAGTGCACGACGTGCCGAGCGCTGTCGGCCGCACGTCCCGGTGCACTGACCGGTTGAGACGGGGAGAGCGGTGAGATGCGGTCTGTCGAAGATCATCTGACGCTGGTGACCGCGGCGGCAGTGGCGCCGCGTCCGGTGCGCGTCGCGATCTCCGAGGCGCAGGGCCTGATGTGCGCCGAGGAGGTCGTCACCGAGCACCCGATGCCCGGCTTCGACCAGGCGGCCATCGACGGCTACGCGGTGCGTGCGGTCGACGTCGGTCTGGCCGGGGTGCTCGCACCCGAAGACCTGGAGGACTTCGACGCCAACGGCGCCGAGCTCGTCGACCTCGAACCGGGCGAACCGATGATCGTGTCCCTGCCGGTGGTCGGCGAGGTCGGGCCGGGCTCGCGGACACCGACGCGGCTGCAACCGCGTCAGGCGGTGCGCGTCGAGACCGGGGCCCCGATGCCGACGCTCGCCGACGCCGTGGTCCCGTTGCGCTGGACCGACGGTGGCGACCAGAAGGTCAAGATCGGACACGGCGTCGAGAGCGGCAACTACGTCCGGCGGGTCGGCGACGACGTGCAGCCGGGCGATGTCGCCGTCCGCGCGGGCTCGATCATCGGCCCGGCCCAGGTCGGGCTGCTCGCCGCGGTCGGTCAGGCACGCGTGATGGTGCACCCGCGCCCGCGCCTGTCGGTCATCTCGGTGGGCAGTGAGCTCGTCGACATCGACCGCACACCCGGACCCGGTCAGATCTACGACGTCAACAGCTACGCGCTGGCCGCTGCCGCCCGCGACGCCGGCGCCGACGTGAACCGCGTCGGCATCGCCGAGCGCGAGGCGTCGCGGATGCGGGAGGTCGTCGAGGCGCAGCTCATCCGCTCCGAGATCGTGGTCATCTGCGGTGCCGTCGGGGGAAGTGCGTCGACCGCCGTCGCCGACGCCCTCGCCGACCTCGGCGACCTGGAGATCGTGCGGGTGGCGATGCACCCCGGGTCGGTCCAGGGCTTCGGGCGCCTCGGACGCGACGAGGTGCCGACGTTCCTGCTCCCCGCCAACCCGGTGAGCGCTCTGGTGACCTTCGAGGTGATGGTCCGGCCGCTCATCCGGATCGCGCTGGGCAAACGGCAACCGATGCGGCGGATCATCAAGGCGCGCACCATCGGACCGATCGCGTCGGTGCGCGGCCGCAAGGGTTACCTGCGTGGGCAGCTGATGCGGGACGAACGGTCGGGGGACTACCTGGTGCAGGTGCTCGGCGCCTCACCGACCGGGTCGTCGCACCTGCTCGCCGAACTCGCCGAGGCGAACTGCCTGATCATGGTCGACCCCGATGTCGAGGAGATGGGCACGGGCGACGAGGTCGAAGTGGCCTTCCTCGCGCAGCGCGGGTGACGTCGGACGTCGTGTCCGTCCGACGCGAGATCCAGGTCTCACGCCGTCGGCACTGTGACAGCGCATAAACTTCTTCTCGTGTTCAGGTGGTTGAGCGGCAGTCAGGGAAGTCCGGGATGGCCGGCCACCCTCGGGCCGCTGCGCACCCGGACCGGCGCGGTCACCCTGCGGCCCGTGAAGGTGCGTGATGCCAAGCCGTGGAGCGAGTTGCGGATCCGCAACCAGAACGCCCTGTTGCCCTGGGAACCGACGGGTGTGGGGAGCTGGGCCGAACGCCATCAGCCGGGGTCGTGGCCGCCGCTGTTCGCGGTGCTGAAGTCCGAGGCCAAACGTGGTGCGCTGCTCCCGTTCGTGATCGAACTCGACGGCCGCTACGTCGGGCAGCTGACGGTCGGCAACATCCAGCGCGGCGCGGTGCGGACCGCGTGGATCGGCTACTGGGTCGACTCGGCCGTCGCCGGCAACGGCATCGCGACCGCCGCGGTGGCACTCGGGGTCGACCACTGCTTCGGGGCCGTCGGCCTGCACCGGCTCGACGCGACGGTCCAGCCCGCCAACGAGGCATCGCAGAAGGTGTTGACCAACATCGGATTCCGGCAAGAAGGACTGCTGCAACGGTACATGGACGTCAACAAACGCTGGCGTGACCACATGCTGTTCGCGCTCACGGCCGAGGAGGTCGTCGGCAGTGCGGCCGAGGCGCTCGTCCGGGCGGGTCGTGCGTCGTTCCACTGACCCTCCGCTGGCGATACGGCGGTCGCCCTGAGTTCGCGGCGGCGTCACCGCCCGGTTTCGACCGGGAAATCCCGTGCGCGCATTTCGGTTTCGATCGCGGCGCGCGTCCGGAGGTACGAACTCGTCCGAATCGAGTCGTCGGCGGTGAACAGCGACGGCATGAAGGTCGCACCTCGCTGATCACGATGTGCACCATCGGCTCCCGCCTGTAGCGGGCGAGGCAGTGGTCGATGTTGAGTACGTCGGCCGCGGTGAACAGTGGTGTCCGGCCGGCCAGGGGCTGCACGGAGTCGAGGTCGGCGCCGCGGTCGATCAGCAGGCGCAACGCATCGTCGCGACGGTGGCGCACCGCGGTGTGGACCACGTTGCCGCCGATCCGGTCGGATGCCTCGACCAGTCCCGCGTCGAACCCGATCAGGGTGCGGAAGGCAGCGAAACGGTCGAGCAACACGCTGTAGGCAACTGCGTTGTATCGGCCGGCGCCGGGGAGATGCGGGTCGGCGCCCGCCTGCGGCAATGCCGCCACCGCGCCCGGTGGTTCGAACTCCACTGCCCACTGCAGCGGCGTTATGTCCACGCGGCGCGGGTCGGTGTCCGGATCACCGCCGTGTTCGTGGAGGTCAGCGCCCTGTGCGAGAAGGGATTCGATCTGCGCCCGGTCGTCCCGCCGGGCGGCGTCGAGTAATCGAACGGTGGGGGCGGTGAAGTAGTCGGCCGCGTCCACGCGCGTCGAGACGACCTCGGCGATCCACCCGCACCCGGCGACCGCGCACGCCGACATCGCTGTCGCGAACAACGCAATCAGTCTTCTCATCCGCACCACGATCGTCCCTTCACGGCACTTGAACGATGTCCGATTTGTACGATAGTCCGCGCCGGCTCGCCGACGCATAGGCTCTTCGCATGACCGAGCACACCGACCATCTCGAGATCGTCGTCCGTGGCTCCGCCCGCGGGCGCTACCGGCCCGAACGCGGGATCATCCACCTCGCCGTGCGAGTGGAGGGTGCGGACAAGTCGGCCGTCTACACGCGGGCGGTCGAGGTCCACGCAGACCTGACGCGCGCGCTGACCGATCACGAGACGGCCGGCGCGGTGGCCGGCTGGTCCGCCGATTCGGTCCGGGTGTACTCGTACCGCCCGTACTCGGAGACCGGTGATCTACGAGACCCGGTCTACAACACGCGTATCCGAGTCGAAGCGGAGTTCGTCGACTTCGAGCGGCTGTCGGAGTTCATCGACGTCTGGGCGTCGGTCGACGCCGTCGAGATCGGTGACGTCGACTGGGACCTCCGCGCGGAGACCCGGCGGGACCGCGAACGGGAGCTGCGTCGTGCCGCGGTCGACGACGCGATCGTCAAGGCGCAGGCCTACTCCGACGCCGTGGGTCGAGGGCCGGTGGTTCCCGTCCTCCTGTCCGATCCGGACATGGCGCCGCGGGTGCCGCAGGCATCTCGTCGGGCCATGCCGATGGCGGTCGCGGCCGGCCCGCCCCCGCCGTCACTGGAACTGCGGACCGACGACATCGAGATCGGCGTCGCGGTCGACGCGCGCTTCCGCACGGCCTGACCCGCTTCTGCTGCCGGTGTTGCTGAGAGGCGCGTGTGAAACCACGCCGATTCGGTTGTCCCACGGCGCGTCTACCCGGGCGTGACTGCTCGCAGCCCTAGATTGTGGAGTGGCCTCGTGTGACCAGAGTGAATGAAGGGAGAGTCGCATGCCCAACTCCGTACTGTGGGTCTGTCTCGTCGCGGTCTGGCTCTTCGTGCTGGTCCCGATGGTCATCAAGGGACGCCCGCAGATCCTGAAGTCCACCGACGCGGCACGGAAGACGCGACTGCTGCATCGCGGAGGATCGCGTGCCACGACCGCGACGAAGAACCGCCGCCGGTCGTCGGCGCGTCACCCGCACGATCCGTCCTGGAAGTCCTCGCGCCGCAGCGCCACCGCGACGCTCGAGGCCGACGCCGACGCCGACGCCGAGAACGATGTCGACGCCGAGAAGGCCAAGCCTTCGACCCGACGTGCCGGCAGCGCGAAGGTCGAGAAGCCGACGGTGGAATCCGTGGATGGCGACACCGACTCCGAGACGGTGGACGCGGCTTCCGACGACGACTCCGTGAACGGTGACATCTCCGCCGACGCCGACGCGGACACCGACCGGGACCTCGATGCGGAGTCCGACGACGAGGCGACCGCGGACGCGGACAGCACCCCTGCCGCCGAGGTCGATGACACCGACGAGCTCGACAACGAGTACGAGGACGACTTCGCCGACGTCGACGGAGAAGTCGAGAACGGCGAGCTCGAGGACGCCGAATACGACGACGCCGAATACGAGGACGACTCCGAATACGAGGACGACTCCGAATACGAGGACGCGACAGACGAACTCGACGAGGACGAGTACGACGACTACGCCCGCGGGTCGCGTCGCACCGAATCGTCGTCGGCTCCCGTCGCGGAGTCCGAGGAGGATGACGTCGACGACGCCGCCGACACCGACTTCGACGAGGTGGCCGACAGCCGCCCGGCGGCGCGGACGGCGAGCAGCCGGCGGACGGGGCGCAGTGTCTACTCGTCGGAGAAGGAACGCGAGCTCAAATACCGCGAACGCCAACGGGTCACGGTGGGTCTGTTCGTGCTGGTGCTGTTGTCGGTCGTGGCCGGCGTCGTCGTCGGGACGCCCGGCTGGGTGGCCACCGGCGTCCTCGGCCTGCTACTGGTCGGCTACCTCGCGTACCTGCGGCGCGCGGTGAAGACGGAGCAGCAGATCCGGGCACAGCGACTCGCCCGTGCCAAGCGGTCGGCGCGCGCCGAGGAGGAGCGTCGTCGACGCGCCGCCGCGGTTCCGGAGTTCGCCGCCGCCCCGCCCCCTCCGCGACTTCGGCGACCCGGTGGCGCAACGGTTCTCGAGATCGACGACGAAGATCCTGTGTTCGATCACATCCCGCCGTTCCAGCGTCGACGGATGGACCGCGAGGACCTGCAGTACCGCCGCGTCGGCTGACTCGTCGAGAGCACTTCGGCAGCGGATCCGTTCAGCAGTGGGTGTCGCCCGGCGGCACCCACTGCTGACGCGTTCAGGGCCTACTTGGTGAGTGCCGGCTTGCCGTGCGCGTCGAGCCACGCCTGACCGGCTTTCGCGGCCCGGGACAGTGCGAAACGCTCGCCGAGGTAGGTGGCCGGCGCCCCGATCACGGGGATGTAGGCCAGCATGCGGAAGAACGCCATCGGCTGCGGACGCTTCTCGAACTCGTCGTCGACGGCGCGAAGCAACTTCGCCGCATCCCAGATCGCGGCGAACAGCGACTTCTCTCGCTCTTTGGGTTCGGACGGCAGGGATTTGCCGGACTCGGCGGTGACATCGGGGTTCGTGAGGTCGCGCTTGCACAGCACCGACGCCAGCAACTGCACCTGTCGCTTGCGATCGGTGACCTCGTACTCCCGGGCGATCGCGACCAGCACCATCGCCTGGTTGGCGAACCCGAGGTACGGCGTGATCGGTAGACGCTTCGCCCACACCCCGAAGACGCCCGGGAACGCCACGGCGCCGGTGTTCAGGGTGCCGATCCGGGTCACCCACCAGCTCGCGCGCTTGTGCATCGACCGCTCGGACCAGCCCTTCGTGCCGGGCCACTCCGCGACGTCGAGCAGCTTCGACGCCGCGTGCTGAGCCTGCTGCAGACGCGAGTCGGAATGATCGTCATCGTGGAAGGTGTGGCCCTTCAAGCCGAGCGGATCGCGCTCGGCGAGGGCATCGAGCACGGGGTTGATCACCCCCACGACATTGTCGAGAACACCGGCCAACTGCTGATCAGACATCTGAGGCACCCGACCAGCCTAGCCGTTTGGGAGTCGGCGGCCCCGGGCTGATAAAGTGGCTCGCGGTTGGTCGCAAGGCCTCCCGGGGCTATGGCGCAGTTGGTAGCGCGACTCGTTCGCATCGAGTAGGTCTGGGGTTCGATTCCCCATAGCTCCACCGCACGAGAGGCCCCGTTCACCCGAGTAGGTGTACGGGGCCTCTCGTTCTGACGCGCTGGTCGTCGAGCCATGGCCAAATCTGAGAGACTGGTGAACATGATCACCGCGATCCCGCTCGACGTCGATGCGATCGGTGCGGTGTGTGCGCGTTTCGGCGTTGCCAGGTTACGAGTCTTTGGTTCGGTACTCACCGAGAGTTTCGATCCCAGCAGCGACGTCGACTTTCTCGTGGAGTTCAGGGGGGATCGTGACAACGTCTTCCATGACTACTTCGACCTTGAGGCGGCGCTCGAACAGATCGTGGGGCGCGACGTCGACCTGGTGATGGCCAACGCGGTGAAGAATCCGTTCGTGGCGAAGTCGATACTCGACAATGCCGAAGATGTCTATGCGGCCTGAGAAGAATCGGGCTGCCTACATCTGAGGCACTAACCGCCGCACGAAACGTCCGGCTCATCGTGGCCGACGTGTCTTTGGACCAGTACATCGGTGACCTCCTGGTCGAGTCGGCGACGGAACGTCAGATCGAGATCGTCGGTGAAGCGCTTCGCGGTCTCAGACATCGGGATCACGTTCTTGCTGAGCGAATACCGCATGTACACAAGATCATCGGGATGCGAAACTTCCTCGTTCACGGCTACGCGCAGGTTGACAGCTCGATCGTGTGGACGGCGGCAACCAAAGACGTATCCGCGCTCATACCGGTGCTGGAGCGCCTTCTCGCCGAGTTCGACCGTGAAGCCGGCGACGTTAAAGGTGAGAGCCACGCGTAGGGTCCGCACTCTCGCCTGCAGGCGGTAGCGCGACACGTTCGCATCGAGTAGGTCTGGGGTTCGATTCCCCATAGCTCCACCGACAACCCGTTCCGGCGCTCGCCGGGGCGGGTTTTCTCGTATCCGATCCGCTGGCTAACGACCGCATCACCGCGGTCGTCGTTGTAGATTTTCGCGCATGACCGCCGCGATGCTGACGTTCGCCGGAACGCTGCTCGTCGCGATGATCGGCGCGGTCATCGCGCGGCTCGACGCCAATACCGGCACCAGAAGCTGTCGCAGAAGGTCGACATCCTGGCGAAGCTGCCGCACGACTCGGCGGCACATGCGCGGATGAGCGGAATCGTCCTCGACGCCATCGACGAACTCGCGGAGTACGAACACCGGCGGCGGAGCGCGGTCTTCCAGCGTCGGGCACTCACCATGGCGTTGCTGGCCTGGCTCGTGGTGGTCGGCCTGCGCATCGCGGCCGAGCAATTCGACGTCGGACACTACGAGCAGATCATGCACTACGTCGCGGTCACGCTTCTCGTGCTGGGATTCGTGCTCGTCTTCGCCTCGGTGGTGGCCACCATCCGCGACATCCGGCACCGTCACGACGAGGAACCCGCGTCCGACTGACGACGTTCCGCTCACGGAAGCCGAGTTCCGTCGCGCTGGGATCCGCCATCTCACAGTGGGTCCTGTGAAACACACATCGTGCCCTGAGACGGTTTGTTAGTTTCCGTCCATGAGATCGCCGAGGATCGTGTGGGGCCTGGTCGTCGCCGTGATCGGGGTGCTGGTCGTGACCGTGGCACCGGCGCGCGCCGACCCGCTGCCCGTCACCTACAACTTCCTGGCCGGGATACCGAACGAGCTCGCGGACCCCGGGGGCTCGCTGCCCGGGTCGAACGACTGGAACTGCAAGCCTTCGGCGCAGCATCCCAACCCGGTCATCCTCGTGCACGGGACCGGCGGATCGCAGCAGACCAACTGGGGCACCTATGTCCCGCTGCTGAAAAACGAGGGTTACTGCGTGTTCGCGCTGACCTACGGCGCGGTGAAGGGAACCCCGTGGCCGATCAGCGCGATCGGCGGCATGGGTGAGATGTCCGCCAGCGCCGCCCAGTTCGGCGCATTCGTGGACAAGGTCCGTCGGACGACCGGCGCGTCCAAGGTCGACATCGTGGGCCACTCCCAGGGGACGGTGGTGCCCGCGTACTACGCGAAGTACCTCGGCGGACGGGATGCCATCGGCAACTATGTGTCGTTGGCTCCGGCGTGGCGGGGCTCTGGGGTCGGTGGGAACGACGTCATCATGCCGATCGTCCGGTCTCTCGGGTTGCGGCCCGAGCAGGTGCCGTTCTGTCAGGCCTGTGCCCAGCTCGATCCCGGCGCGGCGGTACTGCGCAAGATCGCCGCCGGGGGCTACTACCTGCCGTCGATCCGGTACACCAACATCGCCACCCGCTACGACGAGCTCGTGGTGCCGTACACGCTGGGATTGCCGCCGGGCGGATCGAACGTGCGCAACATCGTTGTGCAGGACGGGTGTTCGGTCGACTACACCGAGCATGCCGGGATCGCCGGGTCGCGTCGCGCGGCGTTCTTCGTGCTCAACGCGCTCGATCCGGCGAATCCACGACCGGTTCCGTGCGATCGCGCCGCACCCATCACCGGGAGTCCGTTCTGAACGTGAGCAGGCGACGTCTCGGTGGTGGCCGTCGGCGGGTGCGGGCCGGCGTCGTGGCCATGTCGTGCGCCGCGATGCTGCTCGCGATCTGCGGTCTCGGCGGTGTCGGGACCGCCTCGGCATCCGTTCCGCCGCTCGGCCCCGCCTTCGAATTCGGCGTCGCCCAGTCCGGTTTCCAGTCCGAGGGATACAACCGTGACTCCAACTGGGTCCGTTACGGAAACCAGGGCCGGGTCGCCCACCGTGTCGGCAACGCCGTCGACTTCTACCATCGCTACGCCGAGGACATCGCCCGCGCGAAGAGCCTGGGCGTCGGCATCTATCGGACGTCGGTCGAGTGGTCGCGAGTGGAACCGTCGCGCGGCCGGGATGATCCGGCAGGGTGGGCGTTCTACGACCGGGTGATCCGCGCGGTCGTCGACGCCGGGATGCGACCCATGATCACCCTCAACCACTGGGTGCACCCGGGCTGGGCGGTGGATCTCGGGGGTTGGAACCGTCCGCAGATGTCCGCGGACCTCGTGCGTTTCGCCGAGCGTGTGGTCGACCGGTACTCCTGGGCCGACCCGCTGTGGATCACCTTCAACGAACCCACCGAATACGTTCGGCGCGAACTGATGTACGGGGGAGTGGCGCCGCAGAACGTGGGGCTCATGGCCGACGGGATCGTCGCCGCGCACCGGGCGATCCACCGATACATCCACCGCGTGCAGCCGGGCGCCCAGGTGTCGTCGAACATGGCGTACTACCCGATCGCCGGCCTGCAGACATGGCTGGAATCGGTCTTCCCGCAGCGAATGCGCGACACGCTCGATTTCGTGGGCGTCGACCACTACTACTCGTTCTCGGTCACCGACGCCTCCGTCGCCAATGGTGCCTCCGGTGAGTTCTGGAAGAGCTCGCAGGCACCGGAGAGCATCTACTACGTGCTACGTCATGTCGCGCAACAGTTCCCGGGTAAGCAGATCCGGGTGATCGAGAACGGACTGGCCACCGACCCGCAGGGCCGGCGGCCCGACGGTTACCGCCGGGCCGATCACCTTCGCGACACCGTCTACTGGTTGCAGCGCGCCCGACAGGACGGCATCGACGTGGCGTCCTACAACTACTGGAGTCTCACCGACAACTACGAATGGGGCGACTTCGATTCGCGCTTCGGTCTGTACACCGTCGATGCGGAGCGTGACCCGACTCTGACCCGTCACCCGACCGATGCAGTCGCCGCCTACCGTGAGATCACTCGCGACAACGGCGTTCGCCCGGGGTACCGCCCGACGCGGATGCCGGTGACGTGTTCACTCGTGGCGGTGCCGGACAGTTGCGCGAATCCGGCTGTCGTGCGGTGACTTTCTCGCCGACACTCACGCGACGCCGAGGGCCCGCAGGCCGGCGGCGGTGGCCGCGGCGAGGATGACCACGACCGCGAGGGGCGCCCTCAACAGCGCCGCGATCACCCCGACCGTCACGCCGGCGGGCCGCGCCCAGCCGGCGAAGTCGTGGTCGATGAAGAAAGCGCCGGTCAGCGCGACGGCGACGAGCAGGACCACGGTCGCCCGATCCAACAGCTTCTCGACCGCGTCCGAGACCGAGATGCGGTTTCGCAGAACGGGTCCGGCGGCGCGCATCGCATAGGTGCCGAGCGCGAGAACCGTGATGCCGACGGCGAGGGAGATGCCGGTGCTCATCGACAGCCCGGAGCGCTGTTGTGCTGGAGCGCCTCTCGCGACGATGCGGTCTCGTTCACGGTGTCCGTCCTCGTGCCGGGTAGGGCCGGTGCGCTCGGTGGGGTCCGCCGAAGCCGGCGGAGTGACTCCACGGCGGCGAAGCCCACAAGCGCTCCCATGATGGGCAACCCGGCCGGTAGGAACGGCGTCGAGGCCACGGCCACCGCCGCGCCGATCGTCACGGCTGCCCAGGTGGCGCCGTCGCGCAGGGCCGGGATGGCCAGCGCGGCGAGCAGAGCGGGGAAGGCGGCGTCGAGCCCGAGGCTCGCGGGATCGGCGACCACACCGCCGAGCGTGGCACCCAGTGCTGCGCCGACGGGCCACGAGACCAGAACGCCGAGTCCGCACAACAGGAAGGCGGCCCGTGCCCGACGCGGGTCGGATTCGGCGGTCGCCAGCGCGGCCGTCTCGTCGTTGATGAGGTGGGCGCCGAGGACGATCTCGGGGGTGCCGCGCAGGTGCTTCCCGACGGCGAGGCCGTACCCGAAGTTGCGGGTGTTGACCAACAAACCCGCCAGTGCGGCGAGGATCGGCGCGCCGCCGGCGGCCAGGATGCCGACGAAGACGAACTCCGACGATCCGGCGAGGACGACCGTGGCGATCACAACGATCTGCCAGAGGGCGAGACCCGCGCCGTGCGCGGCCACCCCGTACGACGTCCCGATGACCAGAACGGACAGGGACATCACCACGACGGCGCGCAAAGTCGCCGTGTCGAGTGTTCTCCAAGCCGAACGCATGACTATCATAGTGAACAAGAGAAGTGTGTTCGTCAAGATGGACGATCGGACGGTTTGATGAACGAGGCTCGGTCGGTGAACCCCAAAGAGCTGGTCGCCGCGTCGTTGAAGAGGGAACGCACACGAGCGGGTCTGTCGCTGACCGAGCTCGCGCGTCGTGCCGGGATCGGGAAGTCGACGTTGTCCCAGCTCGAATCGGGGGAGGGGAACCCCAGTGTCGAGACGCTGTGGGCGCTCTCCACGGCGCTCGGTGTGCAGTTCTCGGCGTTGCTGGACTCGCCCACGCCAACCGTCGAGGTCATCCGGTTCGGTGAGGGGCCCGTGATCCCCGCCGCGGACGCCGACTACTCGGCAACCCTGTTGTCCACCGCGTCGCCGGGGTCGCGGCGCGACATGTATGTCATCCGCGCCGAACCGGGCAAGCCGAGGGTGTCGGCACCACATGCGCGCGGGATCATCGAACACGTCGTGATCAGTTGCGGCCGAGCGCGTCTCGGACCCACCGAGGCCACCGAGGTGCTGTCGGCCGGTGACTACATCTCGTATCCCGGCGATGTCGAGCACGTCTTCGACGCGCTCGAGCCCGGCACTGTTGCCGTGATGCTCAGTGAGGCGTTCTGAGGTTGCGGGACACAACCTTTCAAGTTCGTGCAGGCCCGGGAAGCGCCGCTGAAACCGCCCTCGGGCGGCGCAGCGTCGACCGCGTGCCGTCGGAAGCACCGTCCTGGGCGGTCTTCGGTCGGATTTTCGACGACCCTGCCGGTGTGGGCGAAACGCGACGTGCATCACAGCGATTCGCGGTATCGATCACCGACGCGTACTGTTGCCAGAAGTGATGCGCCCGTACAGGGCGCGTCTAGCGTCGTAGAACGCCTCTCTCGCAGGTCCGGGCATCCGACACCGGTCGGCCACCTGCCATTGACTTCATACGGCGAACGAGCTCGCGCACCCGCGTGTTCGCCACCGGCACCGCCCCTGCACGTCAGTCGTGCTGTTCGCGTGCCAAGCACAGGAAGAAACCTGCACACCACATGACTGCTGTCCTCGAAAACCCGGCCACCTCCACCGATGCTGCTGCGTCGGCGCCTGGTGTGTCGTTCGAATCCCTCGGTGTCCCAGCCGAACTCGTCAAGGTTCTCGCCTCTCAGGGCAAGACCGACGCCTTCCCGATCCAGAAGGACACCCTCCCCGACACCCTTGACGGCAAGGACGTCCTGGGCCGCGGCAAGACCGGCTCGGGCAAGACCCTCGCCTTCTCCATCCCGCTCGTCGCCGGTCTGGCCGAGATGCAGGTCAAGCGCTACGTGGGGGCACCCACGGGACTGATCCTGGCGCCGACCCGCGAACTCGCGACCCAGATCGCCGCGGTCGTCGAGCCGCTCGCCGCGTCCGTGGGACTCACCGTCACCACCGTGTTCGGCGGCGTCAAGCAGACCCGCCAGGAGCAGGCGTTCCGGCGCGGTGTCGACATCGTCGTCGCGTGCCCCGGACGTCTCGAGGACCTGATGCGTCAGGGCATCGTCCGGCTCGACGAGGTCGAGATCACCGTGATCGACGAGGCCGACCACATGGCCGACCTCGGCTTCCTGCCCGTCGTGACCAAGATCCTCGCCGCGACCCCCGCCGACGGTCAGCGGATGCTGTTCTCGGCGACGCTGGACAACGGCGTCGACAAACTGGCCAAGCGGTTCCTCGACAACCCGGTGCTCCACTCGGTGGATTCGGCGGAGTCGCCGGTGGCCGCAATGACCCACCACGTCTTCGAGGTCTCCTCGGCAGACAAGCAGGATCTCGTCGCCGAGCTCGCCTCCGGCACCGGTCGACGCATCCTGTTCATGCGCACCAAGCACCAGGCCAAGAAGCTCGCCAAGAAGCTGACCGAGGCCGGGATCCCGGCCGTCGACCTGCACGGCAATCTCAGCCAGGCGCAGCGCGACCGCAACCTGGCCGCATTCGGCGAGGGCGACGTCCGCGTCCTCGTCGCCACCGACGTCGCCGCCCGTGGCGTGCACGTCGACGGCATCGAACTCGTCGTGCACGTCGATCCGCCGGCCGAGCACAAGGCGTACCTGCACCGCTCGGGCCGCACCGCCCGTGCCGGGTCGGCCGGCGACGTCGTGACCGTCTGCCTGCACGAACAGCGTCGTGAGGTCGCACAGCTACTGCGCAAGGCCAAGATCAAGGTGACACCCATCGCTGTCGACGCATCGTCGGCAGCCGTCGACGAGCTCGTCGGCGAGCGCGCCCCCCGCGTGTCCGCTGCGGCACGGGCAGCCGCCGAGGCCGCTCGTGGTGGCGGTGCGCAGGGCGGCCGGTCCCAGGGAGGTCGTTCCCAGGGCGGTCGTTCGCAGGGGAGTCGACGCGGCGGTCGTGGCCGAGGCCAGGGCGGCAACGGCGGCGCTCGTGGCGAGAGCCGGAGCGCCGGAACCGGCGGCGGCCGGAACGCCACCGGCGGTGACTCGCGCGGTACTCGCGGCGAGGGCCGCGGCCGTCCGGCTCGCAGCGACTCGCGCGCGGGCGGTTCGCGCTCATCGGACGCACGAACCGGAGGCCAGGGACGCGGCGCCGGGCAGTCGCGCGGCGGTGACCAGCAGCGGGCGGGCGCCCGCGGGCAGGGACGCCGGGCGAGCCGTCCGGCGGGTTCGCCGACCGGTCGCTGACCGGGCCTCACCCGCGAAAGACAACTGAAGATCGACGTTATTGCGCGCCCGGAGTATCTGAGGCCTGGCGGCGCCGTTGTGGACTACGAAAGAACACCCGTGAGCGTCCAGATTCATGCTCCCTGAGGTGCGAGCGAAGCGAGCCACGAAGGGCGAGGTGCAACGCTCGCCAGCCCTTCGTGGCTCGTCGCTGATATGTAGTGCTGCTCTGTCAAGTCCCATGGCGAAATTGCCTCCTTCTCAGGGGCTGTTGTGGGGTTGGCCACCCGCCGCGGTGTGTGGTGGTCGTTACTCGCGACGGTGTTGTCGGACTGATATACGCGGGTTGGTTACCGCTCAACGGTGTTCGACAGGAGATGAAAACGCTGGCCGACGGGTCTATGTAAACGTGCGTACCGTGCACCCAAAAGTGCTGGCGCACATAGCGACGCCGTGGATTCGTTCCCTGTTCACCACAGCGGGAGTCCCGCGACGGGTGGCCAAGATTGTGTGTCAGTGCTGGTTAGTCGTCGAGCACCGCCAGCGACCAGCACCAGCCGGCGAGCTCACGAGCGATCGCGGTGTTGGCCACGCAGGGATGTTTGCTGCGGCGGTCGAATTGTTGCCAGCGCTTGTGTAGCCGACGATTGCCGGCATGGCCACGGGCGCGGGCAGCCGGTGTAGCAGCCTCCCACCGGCGGCGCATGGTCTGTCCGGGTGTGGCGTAGGGGCGTCGGTGTTGCCAGGCCGCCTCGACCAATAGCCGCCGCACGTGGGCGTTACCGGCCTTGGTGATCGATCCCTGACTGCGGGTCCCGCCGGTCGAGTATTCCGAGGGCACCAACCCGGCGTAGGAGCCGATCGTGGCGCCACTAAACCGTGACCAGTCGCCGATCTCGACCGCCAAAGCGAACGCGGTCAGCGTCGACACGCCCCGCAGACACGACAGCCGGGTGACCACCGCCCGCCACGGATCGGTGGCCGCGGTCTGTTCGATCAGCTCATCGAGGCGGTCACGGCGGGCGGTCACGCTCAACACCGCGTCCAGGTCGTTGTCGAAGGCGGCTTGCAGCAGCGGCAGCTCGAAACGTTGACGCTGCAGCCACCGCTGATGAACACCGGTCCAGGGTTTCCCGCCGGAGTAGACGATCCCCTGTCGCAGAAGCAGTTTGGACAATCGATGCCGAGCGCGCATCAAGTCGCTGCGGGCGTCCTCGCGGGCGCGGACCAGATCCCGTGCGGCTTCGGTGCCCACCTCAGGAACACTGACCGCCACCACTTCGCCCAGGCGCAGCAACTTCGCCAAGTGTGCAGCGTCTCGGGCATCGGTCTTGACGCGGTCCCCGGCTGGCCGCTGCAGCTTCGAGGGCGCGGCAACCACACACTCCATCCCGGCCGCCGTGATCGCCCGCGCCAATCCAAAGCCGGTCGGACCGGCCTCATAGGCCACCCGCACCGGCGGGGCCAGGCCTTGTAGCCAGCTGACGATGGTCGCCGCATCAGGGACCAAGGTCTCCCGAATCACCTGCCCGGTGTCTTCATCGATGGCGTGAGCGACCACCGAGCGTGCGTGAACATCCAATCCGACACTTGTACCCTGAACAATCACCGGAGGCCTCCTGATCTGCAATGTGGTGCTACCGCCGAGTGTGAACTCAGCAGCAGCAACCCACGATGTGTTTGCAGCTTGAGGCCTTCGGCCCCAAGGCCCTCATACCGTCTATCGCTCCTCACACCTCAGGGAGCAAGGGTTATGTGCTTCTTTCGGAACAGGGAGCGGGGGTTGGTCGCGCGCTCTGCAGCGGGGCGATCAGGCAGGCAGGAACCGCTGGGCGAGTCGCGGCGCGAGCCACGGCCGGGCACCCCAGGCGATGCCCTTCCCGGTGAGGCCGACCCACCCCGGTGACAGGCGACCGTAACCGGCGAGGAGAGCGGTCGCGGGGTCCACGCTGATGTGGACATCGGCCCGGCGTGGCTCCGGCGGATCGATGTGCAACTCGCCGTCGGTGAACTCGTAGACGTGCCGTTCGCCGCACCCGCGGAGCCGGATGTCGTAGGTGCCGGAGTGCCGGGCGGCGTGCACCGGATCGACCCAGCTGGGCAGGATGTGTTGGCGTGCCCGGATGATCATCAGCACCACGTCCGGTTCGACCCACCAGCGGGCCCCGACAGCGCGTGCGATGTCGTGGGCGTGCACCACGAACTCGCCGATCAGCAGGCCGAGAGCGGCGTCGGCCCGGATGACGCGGTCGCCGTCGAAGTGCATCTTCGGGACCTGCGCGTGGAAATGCGACACCTCGTCGACGAGTTCGCGGAGGTCGTCGGTCAATCGTCGGCAGAGCAGTGTCACGTCGCGCGTCGGCAGGTTGGCGATCTGTTTGGCATTGAAGTCGGGTACGTCGACCGCCGAACAGCACCACTCACCTTCGCCGCGCGCGAGTTCGAGGAAGCGCGACGGCGCCATCGCGACATGGCCAACACAATCGGTCAGCGTCCAGGCGGGGGCGTCGGGAAGCCGGGTGTCGGGGTCGCCGACACCGAGCACGAGATCGGTGAACCGATCCGCAGTCGTGAGCGCGGCGTCGATGTAGTCAAACCTCGAGAACATCCTCGTCGCGCGTGGTTCCTCCCCCCACATGGGGCACGAGATTACCCCGGCCCGTTGCGACGTGCGACACATTCCGTGCCAACACGTCGAACCTGTGGACAGATGTGCAAGGTGCGCAACATTATTCACAAACGCGCACGGTGATTCTCAGTCGCGCGACACCGCCGGGACGGCTTCGCCGAGCCGCACGCAGACGACGCCGAGCACGATGAGCAGGCCGCCGGCGAGTTGGATCGGTGCCGGCAGTTCGTCGAGTACGAGCCAGGCGAAGACCACCGCGAACAGCACCTCGGACAACGCCACGAACGACATCACCCGGGCCCCGAGCAGCCGGCCGCCCGCGATGCCGAAGCCGTAGGCCATGGCGGCCGAGACCACACCCAGCAGCACGAGCGGGATCCACCAGGCCACCTCGAGCGCACCGACCTCGACCGGGTCCGTGGTCATGGTCATCGGCAGGATCCCGGTCAGTCCGGCGACGACGAGGGCCAGTGCGCCGATGAGCAGGCCACCCGCGGCCAGGCTCAGCGGCGGCCAGCCCGTGCGGTCGTCGGCGGAGATCACGAAGTAGGCGGCGGCCCCGACCATCGCGGCGAGCGCCCACAGCACCCCGATCGCGCTGATCGGGACGTCGCCGGTCAGGTCGAGGACGAGCGCGAGTCCGCCGATCGCGAGTGCCGCGCCGAGCACGGTGACGCGACCCGGACGCTGACCGTGGCGCAGCCACATCCACACCAGCACGGCGACCGGGGCGGTGTATTCGATGAGCAGCGCGACGCCGACCTGCAGGTGAGTCACGGCATAGAAGTAGGCCAGCTGACAGCCGGCCACCGCGAGGAGTCCGTAGGCGACGAGCACCGTCCAGGACCGTCGGCCCGGCTGCTCGGGCAGCGGCTGCCGACGGTCGCGAAAGGCGAGGAAGCCGGGAATGGCCAGGACCAGACCGCCTAGTGCGATGCGGACGGTGACGGTCGCACCGGCCGTCCATCCCGCCTCGATCATGGCCCGGGCGAGCACCCCCGAGATGCCGAAACAGGCCGACGAGATCAGCGCGAGTGTGAGACCCAGCGCGGGTCGCGAGAGCGGCGCAGTGCGGTCCGCGGTCCTCACGGATTCTTGGCGGCGACGATGGCCGAGCGAACGGCCTCCCGGCATTCCGTGCCCGCCGGCTCACCCGTTCCGAGGTAGAAGCTGCCCGGACGTCCTTCGTGACCGGCGAAGCCGGTCACCGAGAATCCGTCGGACTCCGGGACATACGGGGTCGACGACATCGACGCGACGGCGAGCGGACACGACAGCGCCGACACCCCACGTTCGGCCCCGGACACCACTACGATCAGGTGGGTCGGATGCAGCACGATGAGCGTCTGGTGCTCGGAATCGGGGTCGACGGGGTTGCTGCGTCGTCCGAAGAGCTTGCCGAAGAACGTGGTCGACGGCGGGTTGATGCTCCGGGTGATCCACGCCGGCAGGTCGTCGGTGACGGTGAGCTGTGTCGACTCGGCATGGTCGCGCAGCGTGGCGGCGACGTCGGCGGGCAGATCGGACAGATCGGCGCGCACGGTGGTGCGCTGGTACGCGGGGAGCCCCATGGCTGAAATCTAGCGCAGCAGTCCGTCAATCGAGGCCGGCGACGGACGACGCGACGCCGAGGCGTCGGCCGAGCAACCGACGGCGACGCGGTGCCGAGGCCTCGGTCGCGTTCGACTCGAGGTCGTCGAGCAACGAGGCGACGGTCTGCGCCGAGTCGGTCTTGTTGGTGCCGATGAAGCCCGACGGACCGCGCTTGATCCAGCCGGTCACATACATCCCGGGTACGGGCTCGGTCCCGTCGAGCACGCGGCCGTCGAGGTGCGGGATGATCCCGGCCGCGTCGTCGAACGGGAGACCCGGGACCGCGACACCGCGGTAACCGACCGAGGTGAGGACGAGCCCGGTGTCGAGCCCCACCGTCTCGCCGGTGGGTTCGATGCCGACCGCGGCTCCGGAGTCGTCGGTGACCGGGCGGTTGCGGCCCGCGGTCAACGTGCTCGCGCGGCCGTCCGCACCGGCGGTCATCTTCATCGGAGAGGCGAAGAACGCCAATCGGATTCGACGGCCCTCGGGTTCGGGGCGGGCGGCGCACTCGGCCAGGAGATCGAGCTTGGCACGAGTCGTGGTGTCCAGGTCGGCGGGTGCGGGCAGCGCTTCGAGGTCGGCGGCGTCGACGGTGACCGGGACCCCCGAGTCGACCAGTCCGATGAGTTCGGGCAGGGTGAAGGCCGCGTGCGCGGGTCCGCGACGGCCCATCACCACCACCTCGCGGACCGACGAGGACCGCAGCTTCGCCAGTGCCGGACGGGAGATGTCGGTGGCGGCGAGGGTGCCCGGGTCGGCGACGAGGATGCGTGCGACGTCGAGGGCGACGTTGCCGTTGCCCACGACCACGACGCGCTCGGTGTCGAGATCGACGTCGAGGTCGGCGAAGTCGGGATGGCCGTTGTACCAACCCACGAAGGACGTCGCGCTGGACACTCCGGGGAGATCGAATCCCGGCAGCGCGAGTTGACGGTCGGTGGGGGCCCCGCCCGCCCAGATGACGCCCTGGTGCCGTGCACGCAGGTCGGCGAGGGTGAGGTCGCGGCCCACCTCGGTGTTCAGCAGGATCTCCAGCCGCGGGTTGCGCGCGATGTCGTCGAACAGCTCCATCACCTTGCGGGTGTGCAGGTGATCGGGCGCGACGCCGAACCGTGCCAGCCCGAACGGCCGGTCGAGACGCTCGTACATGGTGACCGAGATCTGCGGCTGCCGCAGCAGCTCGTCGGCGGCGTACATCGCGGACGGGCCGGACCCCACGATGCCGATCGAGATCGGCCGGTCGACCGCGAGCTGCCGGGGCCGGTCGATGGGAGCCAGCGGCAGGCGCCGGGCCGGGTCGACCGGGAAGCGCGCCGCGCCGTCGGCCGGATCGTGGTACTGCGCCGCGTTGACCTCGACAAACCGTTCCTGACCCTCCGTCAGGCGATGTCCCGGGACGATGGCGCCGACCGGGCACGCACTGACACATGCGCCGCAGTCGACGCAGGTCGCGGGATCGATGTACAGCATCTCGGCGATGCCGAAATCGGGCTCTTCAGGCGTGGGGTGGATGCAGTTGACGGGACATGCGTACACGCACGACGCGTCGCCGCAGCACGCCTGGGTGACGACGTGGGGCATGGTCTCGGGTTCTACCTGCGTTCGGGGTTCGGGTTCAGGCCGCGGTGTAGGTGGGCTCGCTGCGGAACCGCGACGGGCGGCCGCTGATGCCGAGCGCGCGCCACAGCAGGCGCGAGACCGGGTTCATCAGTCCGCTCTGCTCGCCGAGCATGCGGACGTCACCGAAGACGTTGCGCAGGAACCGCTTCGACTCCGGCGACCGCCAGAAGATGTCCTTCATGACCGCGTCGGGCACGTCGAACCGCTTGGCGAAGCTCCGCGGGGGCACCACGATGGCGCCGCAGAGGATGCGCATGGTCAGCGGGAGCATCAGCGACAACAGGAAACGCTGGACGCGTCCGCGCTGCGGCACCTGCTCGCGGATCAGGTGGTGGGCGAAGGAGATGTGGCGTGCTTCCTCGGCGACGTGCAGCTGCATCACCGCGGCCATCGTCGGGTGCAGGCTCGCGCGGGTGCGCAGGAAGTCCTTCTGGATGTGGTCGATCGGCTCCTCGCCGCCGAGCACACCGAAGAAGAAGACGGTGGGGAAGACCGTCGAGACCAGCGGAACGAGAGGAGAGATGAGGCGATAGCCCAGCTTGGCCCCGGGAACGTCCATGCCGGTTCGGTTGACGAACTCCTGGAACATCAGGGTGTGGTTGCACTCCTCCTTGGATTCGTGCGTGGTGTAGCGGAATTCGCGGGCACCGTTGGGGAGTTTGAAGCTGTACTGCATCAGGCCGCGGATCAGGACCGACTCGAACTGCAGGCCGACCTTGGCGACATTGGCCTGGCGCCACATGCCGATCTCGATCTGCTTCTCCTGCGGCAACTGCTGGTACCACGGGTGGCGGCCGATCGGGTCGACCTCGTAGGACAGAATCCACCGCGGATCGTTCTCGACGATCGCCATGTCCGGCGCGTCCCAGTCGATGTCGACGTACGGGTCGAAGTTGCGATGGACCGATGCCGCGGACAGGTCGTCGAGGACCTGGTCGTAATCGTGGTCGCTGCCGGACTTGTCGTGCTGCGGCACGTAGCGGGCGGGGGCCTCGTGCTCCCGGTCGGTCGGGGTCAGTGCTTTCGTCATCGTCGCATCCCTTCGGGGTGGGCGGCTCGGCCGGTGAAACAGACCACAGCGGATGACTCGAACGTATTTCGACGGGCCGCTATTTGTCAACACTCGATGTCACGTTCGATACCGGCACAATGCACCGGTGCGTTCACCGGCAGGCCTGCCCGACTCCGCGCAGTTCAGGGGCTGACCTGGTGCGACGGGTGTAATTCGTTCGGGTTATATAACCCCGTCGCGAGCATCGCCGCGGGTTAGAGTTACCGCACCATCCGTAACCGCGTCTGCTCACCTGGAGGAGCGATGTCCCGTCGTGTTCCGCACGCGTCCCGGCATTCTCGGGGCGCGACGCATGCCGCCCGCGTCGGTCGACGCGGCCTGCCGGCGGTACCACGCACCCGGGTCCGGTCGTGACCCAGCCGCCGCACGGTCCGACGCGTGTCGTCCCCGACCCCGGCGGGCCCCTGCCGGGCGCACCGGGTCCGCGGCCACCGGGGCCCGCCCCGCGTCGCCCGGGACCCCCACCGCCCGTTCCGCCTCGTCCCGGACCGATGCCCGGCCAGGCGCCCCCCGCGCCGCGGCCGGGCCCTGGGCCTGTTCCGGCGCCCGGACGAGGCGCTCCCGGGCCCGCGGGCGCCGTCGGCGATCTGACACCGGGGCTGGTCGACACCGACATCTGGACCGATGCGATGATCGAGGCCGCGGGCATCCCGATCGTCGACGTCCCGTTCGTCACGGTCGGCTCGGGCATCGGGTCATTCGTGACCGTCGACTATCTGCGCATCTGCGGGGTGCCGCTCGACCGGATCGCGGTGCTCGGCCCCCAGGACGTGCCCTGGCACAGCTACGAGTACCTGACCCGGGTGTCGCAGATCCCGCGCACGGAGCGCCTGCGTTCGGATTCCGCGTCGACCCCGGACAACATCTGGGGTTTCCCGTCGTACGCGGTGCGGGAGGCCTGGGCGGAGAAGAAGCTCAAGCCGCTGTGGAATGTGCTGGTGGAGCCCGTCTTCGCGAACTTCTACACGCCGAGGGCCGGGCAGGCGTTCGAGTCGATGCAGAAGGAATGCGAACGGATCGGCTACCTGAAGTGCCTGCACCGTGGTCAGGTCCGGATGATCCGACGCCGCGCCGCCGGTGGCTACTTCACGATTCTCACACCGCCGCAGGGGACTTCGCCCACCAAGCGGGTGGCCTTCCGCAGCCAGTGGGTCCATGTCGCGATCGGATACCCGGGGATCAAGCTCCTGCCCGATCTCCAGGCGTTCCGCGAGACCTACCGCGACGCCAGCAAGGTCGTCAATGCCTACGAGTCGCACGAGCACATCTACCAATCGCTGCAACGCAAACCCGGCACCGTGGTGATCCGCGGAGCGGGGATCGTCGCGTCGCGGGTCCTGCAGCGGCTCATCGACGATCGCGACGCGTACGGGCTCCAGACGCAGATCGTGCACCTCTTCCGCACGTACTACGACAAACCCCACGGCCCACACATCTTCATGCGGCGCAAGGGCAAAGACGGTTGGGCCTACCAGGGCTTCAACTATCCGAAGTCGGTCTGGGGCGGGCAGCTCAAGGCCCGCATGCGCAAGCTCGAGGGACACGAGCGCGCGGAGGCGTACAAGCAGATGGGCGGGACGAACACCCCTGTCCGCGACGACTGGCAGGAGCAGTTGGCCCGTGGGCGGCGCGAGGGCTGGTACCGCGTCGCCGTCGGCAAGGCGGAGAGTCTGCTGCCGGCTGCGGGCGGGCAGGGGGTGGTGACCACCGTGCGGGTCGATCCGCATGCACCGATCCGGCAGGACCACCGGCCCGACGGCACCTTCGAGATCTACGCCGACTACGTGATCGACTGCACCGGACTCGAAGCCGACGTCCGCGAGCACCGCCTGCTGCGTGATCTGCTGGACCACACCGGCGCCGGCATCAACCCGGTCGGCCGCATGGACGTCGAACGCGACTTCGAGCTGAAGGGGACACGCAGCGGGAACGGCAAGCTGTACGCCTCGGGCAGCGCGACGCTCGGCGGTTACTTTCCCGGCGTCGACACCTTCCTCGGTCTGCAGATCGCCGCCCTCGAGATCGTCGACGACCTTGCCCGCCAGGGGTTCTGTCGACGACTGACGCCCTGGCGATCGACCGCCCAGTGGTGGCGCTGGATGAACAACAAGGGAGTCGACTGACATGTTGCCCACCCTGTGGGGGCGAATCCAGACCCGCGTGCTGGTGCTCGGCATCCTCGGCGGCCTGTGGACCATCGTGCTCGTCCCGTTCCTGTGGCTCATCTCCTCGGGGGACCCGTCGATCCTCGACGTCTACCGGGTCGCCTTCACCGTGCTCGTCACCGTCATCGTCCTCGGGGTGCTCTGGGAATTCCTGTACCACTTCCTGCAGCAGTTCCGTTGGGAAAAGGACTGGCCGACGCTCTTCGGGCTCCTCACGGCGATCAACGAGGGCATCCTGGTGTGGATCGTGATCGATGGCACCGGACTGATCCCGGAGCCGCTGCAACCGTCGCCCGTCGTGTTCACCGTCCAGTTCGTCACCACCTGGTTGCTGGTGTGGGTGGCGGTCAACGGTCCACTACGCGCCGTCTTCCCTCACTGGCGATTCCAGGGAGGACGGTTCCTGTGACCGGTCCGGGCGACATCCCGAGCGTCACGCCGACGGTGACGCTGATCCCCGGTGGGGGGATCGTGATCCGCACCCCGGCGTTCCTGTGCCTGACGAACGACGCGGTGCCCGCGTCCTTCCTCACCGATCTGCTCGACATCGAATCAGCGGTGGTCGTGCCGGATTCGGCACCGCGGCGGGGCCGGCACCTGGTACGGGCGCTGGCTCAGCTGGTGGCCACCGCCGACGACCCGGTCGACATCGCCTTCGCGGCTCCCGACAATGCCGGCATCGCGATCTTCCTCTCGGGTCGGGTGTACGGGGAGACCGACGGCAAGCGGATCGAGCCGCCCGCGGGCGACTCCTATGACCGCGCCGTGCCGTGGCCGTTCGAGGGTCTCGGGCTCTACCTCGCCGGCACGAAGCCCGCGGAGGTCGGTGACGAGCGCTTCGACCTGGTCCAGGGCACGGTGCCTGCCGCGGGCGCGCTGCTGCACACCCCGCTGGGGTTGCGCGGCACCGAATTCCACTCCCTGGCGGAGCGACCGGCGCAACCGCGGCCGGAACCGGCGGCGGCGCGGCCGGAACCGGCGGCGGCGCGGCCGGAACCGGCCGTCGAACCGTCCCGTCCCGACCCGGACGCGGGTCCACCGACCGAGGCCCTGGACGATCTCGACAAGCCGGCACCCGGGGCGCCGGAACCCCCGGCGCCCGAGCCCATCCGGAAACGGTCGCCCTTCGACGACTTGCCGCCGGAGCCGGACCCGATGGGCACGACCGAGCGGATGGCGCCCGGCGCCGATGGTGGTGCCGACCTGCGGGCACCCGATCCGTTGCCGTTCACCTCGACTCCGCTGGGCGGTCCGTTCGGGTCGGAACCGTTGTCCCCGAACGTTTCCCACCCACCTGAGCGGCCGCCGCGGGACGCCAACCCGCCGAGCGGCCGGCCTCGCGTCGAGCCGGCTCCCGCGCCGAATTCGTTCGCCGAACCGCTCGAACCGCGCGCGCCGCTGCCCAAGGAGGAGCATCAGAAACCCGCGACCGAGGTCGTCAAGATCGAGGCGTCGCGGGCCATGGTGCACGGCATCCGTTGTTCGCGAGGCCATCTGAACCATCCGCAGTCGTGGCTGTGCGGGGTCTGCGGAATCCGGATGGACCAGTTGACGACGTTCCTCGTCGAGGGGGAGCGGCCGCCGCTGGGCTGGTTGCTGCTCGACAACGGGTTCACCTTCCTCCTCGACGAGGACCTGGTGATCGGCCGGGAACCGGGCTCGGCCGGCGGTGGACCGGCGGGTTCGCCCAAACCGATTCGCGTGCAGGACGAGACAGGTCAGCTCTCGCGTCGCCACGTGGAGATCCGGCTGGTGGAGTGGACGGTGCAGCTCGTCGACCTCGGGTCGGCGAACGGCACCTTCGTCACCGATCCGAGCAGCGGCAACCGGGAGACCCGGCTGCTCCCGCATCGTGCCCACGTGCTGGTGCCGGGGTCGCATGTCCGGATCGGCGGGCGCCACTTCATCTTCGAGTCACACCACGCCCGTATCTGAGAACGGATCCGAGGTCATGGACAAACACACGGTCGCCTTCCTGCTGCTCGACGTCGCGATCGTCATCGCCGCCGCCCGGGTGGGTGGGATGATCGCGCGTGCCTGCCGTCAGCCGGCCGTGGTGGGCGAGATCGCCGCCGGGATCGCGTTGGGTCCCAGCCTGCTCGGGCTCCTGCCCGGCAATCCCGACCAGTGGCTCTTCCCCGACGACGTCCGGCCGCTGCTGGGAGCACTGGCCCAGATCGGCCTCGTGCTGTTCATGTTCATCGTCGGCCTCGAACTGGACATGCGGCTGACCAAAGGGCGTGAACGCGCGGCGGCCAGCATCTCGGCATTCTCGATCGCGCTGCCGTTCGCCCTCGGCGCGGCCCTCGGCCTGCTGCTCTATCCCTCGCACGACATGGTCGGGGGAATGGAGATCGAGCGGCTGGGGATGGTGCTGTTCATGGGTGTCGCGATGTCCATCACCGCCTTCCCGGTGCTGGCGCGGATCCTCACCGACCGCGGGATGATGAGAACGATTCCCGGGGTGTTCAGCCTGGCCGCGGCCGCCATCGACGACATCCTCGCCTGGACGCTGCTGGCGTTCATCATCGCCATCATCCAGGGCGGCAGTCCGCTCGAGGTCGCCAAGATCGTCGGACTCACGCTCGTCTACGCCGCGGTGATGTTCGGTGTCGTCCGTCCACTGCTGGCGAAGCTGATCGCCTGGCGCGACAGCGCCGGCCGGCTCACGCCGGACATCCTGGCGGTCATCCTGATCGGACTCTTCCTCTCGGCGACGGCCACCGACGTCATCGGCATCCATCAGATCTTCGGCGCCTTCGTGTTCGGCGCGGTGATGCCGAAGGTGGGAGCCGAACAGCTGCACCGGGAGATCCTCGAACGGCTCGAGCAGGCGAGCGTGCTGCTCCTGCTGCCGATGTTCTTCGTCGTCACCGGCCTCAACGTCGACCTCACCCAGATCGGCGTCGCGGGCATGGGGCAGCTGCTGCTGGTCCTGCTCGTCGCGATCGCGGGCAAGTTCCTCGGCGCCTATGCGGGCGCGCGGGCGAGCGCCATCCCCACCAGACAGAGCGCGGCCATCGCGGTGCTCATGAACACGCGCGGACTCACCGAGCTGGTGATCCTGGCCGCGGGGCGCGAACTCGGCGTGCTGAGCGACGAACTGTTCGCGATGCTCGTGGTGATGGCGCTCGTGACCACGATCCTGACCGAACCCCTGCTGCGCGTGGTGTATCCGGACAAGGTGGTGGCCAATGACATCGCCGCCGCCGAACGTCGCGCCCTGGCCACCGCCACCGCCCCTCGGGTCCTGGTGCTGATGCGCGATCCCGTCGGGACGACCGCCGACCTGCGGGCGCGGCATCGTCGAATGCTGGACTGCACCACGGGATTCGACGTCGTCCTGGCCGGGTTGCTCACCGCCCCGGACCGGTCCGTGCGTCCGCTCGAGGTCGGGATTCCGGTCGTACCGGACTTCGCGGCGATCGCATCGGCCGTCGAGCGCCTCAACGAGCTGGGCTCGTCGCTGACCGGCGCGGGTGCGGTGTCGGTGCTGTGCCGGTTCAGCGCCGATCCCGCAGCCGACCTCGAGGCCATGTCGGAGAACGCCAATGCCGACCTCGTCCTCGTGGACAGTGGCGACCGGCTCCTGGGGGAGTCGCTGCGATCGGCTCCGGTGGCCGTCGTCGACGAGACCGCCGATGACACCGTGGCACCGAGTCGTAGCACCATCACCTGTATCGCCGCGGACGATCGCAGCGGGCGGACCGCTGCGTTGATGGCCGCGGGTCTGGCGCTCTTCGGGTCGCGGTCGCTGACCGTCGTCGCATCCGGCTCTCGGCGTCGGTGGCTGGCCGACCTCAACGCTGTTGCCGAACAGGGGGTTTCGGTGTCGGTGCAGGATCCCCGCCGACACCGCGACAACGCCGTGTCGTTCACCGTCGCCGGATCGGACGAAGGCGATCCGGCCGTACCCGTTCCGGTCACCGTCGTCGACAACACCGAGACGAGCGAGGAATCGCTGGGCGACCGCGTCGCGATGCTCTACCCGTCTCCGGCCGCACCATCCGCACCCACGAGGGCGGCCGACGATCCGTCCAGTCCGAACATCGGTTCATCATCGGAGAGGCACTGACATGCCAGAAGTCGAGATCCCGCAGCAGCTGGCGGATTTCACGGTGCTCGAGAAGCTCGGCATGGGGGGCAACGGCACGTTCTATCTCGCCGTACCCCCCGCGCGACTGGGCGTGGCCACCGACCGCGTCGTGGTGAAGGTCTTCGGCGGCGTCTGCAGCGACGACGCCTACCGCCGCGGGGTACGCGAACTGCGGGCGTTCGCCGCCGTCGTCTCGCCCTACCTCGCCGGGCTCTACGACGCCGTGCTGCAGGGCCAGTTCATGTATGCGATGGAGTATTTCCCGCTCGGCTCGCTGGGTAGTCCGGCGCGCGAGCTCAGCCGAGACGAGAAGCTGGCGGCGATCGCCGACGCGGCGCGCGGCGTGGACGCCTTGCACGAAGCGGGTATCGCGCACGCCAACATCACGCCGTCGAGCATCATGGTCACCGAGACCGGCGGCAAGATCTCCGATCTCGGTCTGGCCCGGGTGCTGGCGGCCGACGAGCCCATCACGAGCTTCGCCCAGCCCGGCGCGGTGCAGTACATGGACCCCGCATTGTTGGCCGGCGATGTGCCGTCGCGGGCGACCGACATCTGGTCGCTCGGGGCGTGTCTGCACCGTGCCCTCACCGGCGACGGGGTGTACGGGGAGGTGCCGGACACCCAGCCGCTGCTGGCAATCCGGGCGGCGCTGTCGACGCCGCCGGCCCTCTCGGAGAACCTGGACCGCGACGAGCGCACCCTCATCGCCAACTGTCTCGCCCTCGCCGGCTCCCGTCCGTCGACCGCGATGGAGGTCGCCGACCGGATCGACGGGCTGCGCGGGCGTTGAGGACAGGCGTCATCGGGCGGTTCTCGCCCCCTGCTCCCTGCGTCACGAAGGGTCGGCCTTCGTCCCGGTCACGGTCGTCAGCCGAGGGGCGCCGTGCGCCACCAGTCGTCGAGGATGTCGCGGCCGGTGTGTCCGGGCCACGTCGTCACCAGGGTGTACTGCGCATGCGGTGGCCCGCTGAAATTGGTGACGACCCAACCGTCGACGACGCTGTCCCGGCTCGCCGACGCCGGACCGTCGCGCCAGCTGATCTCGTCCCCGGGGTAGCCCTTGAGGCCGGTGGTGACGGCAGCGCGTGATGGTGACGTCGGCGTGTGCCACACCACGAATCCGACGTTCGCGGCGTCGGTGCACGAGATCCCGTCGATGCCGTCGCGGACGACGGGCTCACAGTCGGCATCTCCCCACCCCGACGCCTCGGGCGTCTCCGGCAGGAGTTGCGGGAAGGCGGCAGCGATAGGAGCGACGCCCGCCGGCCACGGCGGCGGTGTGGTGCGGGCGCCGAGCAGCATCACCGTTCCGACGACGACCGCGACGATCGCCGTGGCGGCGAAGAACGGCGCGATCAGCCGTCGTCGACGCATCGACGGGGAGGCCGTCGGCGGGCGCGCGATCGGTGGGGGTGTCGACGGCCGGTTCACCGGCCCGGCCCCCCGCGGCCGGTCGGTGACGACCTCGGTCGGCCGATCCGGATGACCGGCGGGCTGGAACACGCGCGGGACGCCGACGGCCGGCCCCGCGCTGTCCACGACCTCCGTCGTGTCGGAATCGGTTGCACTGGAATCATATTCGGAGTCAGGGTGGCTCGCGGGGATGACCTCGGTCGGTGGTTCGCCGTCGGAGTGGGTGAGGTGTAGGGCGAGCTCGGCCGCTCGGACGAATTCCGCACAGGTGCGGTATCGGTGTGCTGAATCGGCGTCGAGCGCCCGTGCCAGCACGGCGTAGAACGCCGGCGACACTGCTCCCGACACCCGGTGCCGAGCGACCGAGCTTGTGCCGGTCACATTCGGCCCGCTCGCTTCGCTCCCGGCGCCGGTCAGCAGTTCGACGAGCGTACGTCCCAACGAGGCGACATCGGCTGCCGGGTGCGGCATCTCGTCGCCCGCCGTCGGTGCGGTGAGGCCGAAACCGGTGAGCGTGACGGCGCCGGGCACCGACGCCGCGGCGACGCTCGGGTCTGCGGAGCCGGTGAGCAGGATGTCGGCGGGGGAGACGTTGCCGTGGACCAGGCGCCGGCGATGAGCCGCGTCGAGTGCATCGCCGACGACGGTGACGATGCGCACCGCCAGATCGATGTCGATGCCGTCGGGATGGCGCCGGATCAGCAGGGCGGCGTCGGAGGTGGGCACGGGGGCCACCGCCACCCATGCCCGGCCGTCCGCGACGCCGTGTCCGGTGATCCGCGCGATTCCGGGATGCGCCATCGCGGAAGCCTTTTCGATCGCATCCCGGAACCAGTTGCGGAACGTGGGGGTGGCCGAGGTGGTCCGGTCCACGACGGTGAGCAGCACGCGCTCGGCGGGCGCCCCCGGATACGGGGCCGTCGCCAGGTAGTCGGTGCCGGCGACGCGTCTGCGCAGGAGGCGCTCGATGCGGTGACGCCCGACGAGAGCGCCCGGAGGAAGTGGTTCGTCGTGGGTCGGACCGACGGACACGGCGCCTCCCTCACCTCACGTGGAAGACCCGACTCTACCGGTCAGGAGGCGTCCACCGGGGCGAACAGGCGCCGGGCGACCCCGCCCGGGTCATTCGAAGAGGACCGGCGCGGAGTTGAACAGCATGACGATGAAGAAGAACAACAGGAACCACGCCGCCCCCTGCCACACCTGCCAGCGACCGTTGCGTTTCCAGACCCGGTACGTGCGGTACAGCATGGTGCTCGCGCCCAGGAGAACCACGACGGGAGAGGCGACGACCAACACGGTCTGCAGGGGATCCGACGACGCATGCGCGAAGAACAGCAGGCCGAGTCCGAGTGCGACGGTGATCCCGATGTGGATCATGATTGCGCGAAAGTCGTTGGTGCCGTTCTGCGGAAGGGGTGACGTCATGGTGTCCGCCAGGTTACACGGCGCCCGAATCGTGGAGAAAGCGACGGTGGTCGGGACCTCGTACTCATTGCCGCGGCAACGGCGCCGGGGCAGGATGGGGGCCGGGGCCGATACCGGGCCGCCCGGGGCGAGCCCGGGCCGACCCGCGGCCGAACCGAAGACCCCGCCAGGGGCCGTCGCGATCAGAGGAGATGAGCCACAACATGAATGCGATACTCGTCGGCGTGGACGGGTCGGACGCGGCCACGGGCGCGGTGCGCTGGGCGGCGCGGGCGGCCGCTGCCGAAGGTCTCGACCTCAAGGTCGTCGGTGCGTACGACGCCAGCACGAGTGACTACGCCCCCGGCCTGATCATCCCGCAGGATGTCGTCGACGCCATCCGCCAGGACGCCTCCGACGCGGTCCATGCGGCCGCCGACGCCGCGAAAGAAGCGGCACCCGGCGTGACGGTCGCCACCTCGATCGTCGACGGCGACGCCGCGCGCGTGCTGCTCGAGCTGGGCAAGGACGCCGCGATGATCGTCGTCGGCACGCGCCGTCTCGGCAGCGTCAAGGGCCTGTTCCTGGGTTCGGTGAGCACCAGTGTCGCCGCTCACGCACACGGCCGGGTCACGGTCGTCGCCGCCGGGGGCAACCCCGACGGACCGGTGGTCGTGGGGGTCGACGGTTCACCTGTCAGCGATGCCGCGGTCGCCGAGGCGTTCCGGCAGGCCTCGCTGCGCAACGTGCCGCTCCGCGCGGTACACACCTGGACCCCGCTCGACGCGGACGCGCTCCACGGGTACGGCATCGGCGCCGACGAGGTGGCGCGGATGACCCAGGACGCGGTCGAGGTGCTCGCCGAGCGCCTCGCCGGATACGCCCAGGACTACCCGGACGTGACGATCGAACGGTCCGTCCTGCCCGAGGAGCCGGCGAAGGCGCTGCTCGACGAGGCGGGCGCGGACGCATCGCTGCTCGTGGTCGGCAGTCGCGGCCGGGGTGGCTTCCGCGGACTCCTGCTGGGCTCGACCAGCCAGAAGGTGATGCACCACGCCGACTGCCCGGTGATGGTCGTCCGCACCTGACCCCACGGTGAGCGCTGCCCGTCGTCCCCGGTCGCGCACCGGGGACGACGCCGTCGGTGGCGCTTACCATCGACCCATGACGCTGAAGAAGCTGGAGCTTTCGGTCGGCGAGCTGGCCCAGCGAGCCGGGATCGCCCCGTCGGCGGTCCGCTTCTACGAGGACCAGGGCCTGATCTTCAGCCGGCGCACCTCCGGGAACCAGCGCCGCTACCACCGGGCGATGCTGCGGCGCGTCGCATTCATCCGCGCGTCGCAGGTCGCCGGGATTCCGCTGTCGGTCATCGGCGAGGTGCTCGCCGAACTGGGCGACCACGAGTCGCCCCCGAAATCGATGTGGGAAGCGGCGTCGAAACGCTGGATGGACGACATCAACCAGCGCATCGCACTGCTCGAGAACATGCGGGACATGATCGGGTCCTGCGTGGGTTGCGGTTGCCTGTCGCTGGGGGAGTGCCATCTCCTCAACCCCGGCGACGAACTGAACAAACTCGGCCCGGGGCCGCGGCGACTCCTCACCGAGCAGTAGCCGTCTCCGCCAGTTGCGATGTCGGGGAGCAGAACAGGCGGCGGTACTGTTGGCCCATGGCTCGACCGTCGCGCGTGGCGCTGGCTCTGGGAAGTGGCGGCGCCCGCGGTTACGCGCACATCGGGGTGATCGCCGAACTCGAGGCGCGGGGGTTCGAGATCGTCACCGTCGCCGGCTCGTCGATGGGTGCTCTCGTCGGCGGGTTGTATTGCGCGGGGAAACTCGACGACTACGTGGACTGGATCTCGGGTCTGTCCCAGCTCGACGTCGTCCGGCTGCTCGACGTCTCGCTGACCAAGCCGGGCGTCATCGGGGCCGAGCGGATCCTGCTGCGGGTGCGGGAGATCCTCGGAGACACCGCGATCGAGGACCTGCCCGTCCCGTTCACCGCGGTCGCCACCGATCTGAACGCCGGCCGCGCGGTCTGGTTCCAGCGCGGTGTCCTCGCCGACGCCCTGCGTGCGTCGATCGCGATCCCGGGCGTCATCAGCCCGCACGAGCACGGTGGGCGGCTGCTGGCCGACGGCGGGATTCTCGACCCGCTGCCGGTGGCGCCCACCTCGACGGTGCCCAGCGATGTGACCATCGGCGTCATCATCGGTTCCGACGGTGGCCCGGAAGCGGGCGCCACGCGCGAACAGAAGGCCAGGGGACTGCTGCGGCGCAACGTGGCGCCGATCCTCGACAACGAGTTCATCCGCGCGGTCCGTGACCGGCTCGGCCACGAGATGCCCTCGGGGGAGGCCGAGGCGTCCGATGCGGCGGTGGCCGCCACCGGTGGCGGCGCCGTCGCGGTCGATGCCGCGGCCGAGTCCGGCTCCGTCCCGTCCGCCGAACGGGTGGCGCCCGCGTTCGGCGTCGACGAACCGGCCCGGATGGGACGCGTGGAGGTGCTGAGCCGGTCGCTCGACATCATGCAGGAGGCCCTGACCCGCTACCAGGTCGCCGGCTATCCGCCCGATGTGCTGATCCGGGTACCCCGCCGGACGGTCCGCACGCTCGACTTCCACAAGGCATCGGAGATGATCGAGCTCGGCCGGACCCTCACCGCGCGGGCCCTCGACGACCTCCCCGAGCTGCCATGAGGCAGATCCCCCGCGGCATCTGGGTGCTGCTGTCGGCGAACGTCGTCATCGCACTCGGATACGGGTTCATCGCGCCCGCGCTGCCGACCTTCGCCCGCACCTTCAACGTCTCGTTCACCGCCGCGACCGCGGTCATCTCGGCGTTCGCGGTGATGCGCCTGGCGTTCGCGCCCGCAACGGGACGGTTGGTCACCGTCTTCGGCGAGCGGCGCATCTACCTGACCGGTCTGCTGATCGTCGCGGCCAGCACTCTGGCGTGCGCGTTCGCCCAGTCCTACTGGCAGCTGCTGATCTTCCGCGGCCTCGGCGGCATCGGGTCGACGATGTTCAGCATCTCGGCGATGGCCTTGCTGATCCGTATGGCGCCGAGCGACATTCGCGGTCGCGTGTCGGGCTTCTTCTCGGCGGGGTTCCTCATCGGCAGCATCACCGGTCCGCTCATCGGGGCGGCGCTGGTCGGCTTCGGACTCCGGGTCCCGTTCGTGGTGTACGCGGTCGCGCTGCTCGTCGCATCGACGGTGGTGGCGACCCAGTTGCGGGAGGTGATCGCACCGGATCAGGTCGACGGCCCGACGGGCGGGCTGATCGGTTTCCGGACCGCCCTGCGCGACAGCGCCTACCGGGCGATCCTCGCGTCCAACTTCACCCAGGGCTGGGCGTCGATGGGGGTCCGGGTCGCGGTGGTGCCGCTGTTCATCACCGAGAGTCTCGGTGCCGGAGCGGGAATGGCGGGAATCGTGCTGGCGATCTACGCCGCGGGCAACGTGCTGGCGATCCTGATCGCGGGCCGGCTGTCGGACCGGTTCGGACGGCGGCCCATCATGCTGCCCGGACTCGTCATCACCGTCGTCGCCACCATCGCGCTCGGGTTCTCGCCGAATGTGGGCGTCGTACTGGCGTTGTCGGTGGCCGCCGGGGTGGGCTCGGGACTGTTCGCACCCACCCATCAAGCCGCTCTCGCCGACGTCCTCGGCAACCGCCAGCAAGGCGGGTCGGCGCTCGCCGCCTACGGCATGTCGTCGGACCTCGGTGCCGTCACCGGTCCGGTCATCGTGGGATTCGTCGCCGATCGGGTCGGTTTCGGGCCGGCGTTCGTGCTGACCGGGGTGGTGGCCGCGGTGGCACTGGTCCTCTGGATCTTCGCGCGGGAGACCGCGCCGGTGATCGTGGGCGACGGCCCGACGATGACTCCGACCGACACGAAGGCCCGCGCAGACGATGAGTGATGTGCGCGGGCGGACGACGAATTACGGTTGAGCGATGACCGCGCCCGCCTACGACTACGCGCTCGGCGCCGACTCGGAGGTCGGCACCCTGCGAGCGGTCATGCTGCACCGCCCGGGCGACGAGTTGCGTCGGCTCACCCCGCGCAACAGCGACCAGCTCCTGTTCGACGGGCTGCCGTGGGTCGGGCGTGCGCAGGAGGAGCACGACGCCTTCGCAGAGGTGCTGCGCGAGCGGGGAACCGACGTCTATCTCCTCGGTGACCTGCTCGCCGAGACCATCGCGCACAGCGGTGCGGCCCGCATCCAGGGCATCGCCGCGGCGGTGAGCGCGCGGCGGCTGGGCACACACCTCGCGGAAGATCTCGCGACCCATCTGCGAGGGTTGTCGCCGACCGACCTCGCGTACGTGCTGACGGCCGGCATGACGTTCGACGAGCTGCCGATCACACCCTCTGCCGAGCGGTCCTCGCTCGTGCGTCGGATGCACCACGGACCCGAGTTCGCGATCGAACCGCTGCCGAATCTGCTGTTCACCCGCGACAGTTCGTTCTGGATCGGCGGCCGGTTCGCGATCACCTCGCTCGCGCTTCCCGCCCGCGCGCGGGAGACGTCACTGACTGATCTCATCTACGCCCACCACCCGCGATTCACCGGGGCGCGGCGGGCCTACGAATCGCAGGTCGCGCCCATCGAAGGCGGTGACGTGCTGTTGCTCGCCGCCGGTGTGGTGGCCGTCGGGGTCGGCGAACGGACGACGCCCGCCGGGGCGGAAGCACTGGCGCGCAGTCTGTTCGACGACCACCTGGCGCACACAGTGCTGGCGGTGCCGATCGAGCAGTCGCGCGCCTTCATGCACCTCGACACCGTCTGCACGATGGTCGACACCGACGCCGTGGTGATGTATCCCAACATCCGCGACACCATGTCCGCGTTCACCCTCGTCCACGACGCCGCGACCGACGCGGTCCGGATCACCGGGGAGCGGCCCTTCGTCGACGCCGCTGCCGAGGCGATGGGCATCTCCAAGCTGCGTGTCATCGACACCGGGCTCGATCCGGTGACAGCCGAGCGGGAGCAGTGGGACGACGGCAACAACACCCTCGCCCTCGCACCCGGGGTGGTGGTGTCCTACAACCGGAACGTGGAGACCAACCGGCGACTCCGGGATTCCGGCATCGAGGTCATCGAGATCGAGGGTCGGGAACTGGGATCGGGCCGCGGTGGGCCGCGGTGCATGTCGTGTCCGTTGGCCCGTGATCCCCGGTGAGGAGGAGTATCCGGTGACCCCCGACACCCCGGTGGCGCTCGACGCACTGCAGATCGACCCGGCCTCCGACCGGCCGCCCTTCGAGCAAGTACGAGTCGGCATCATCGAGCTCATCGAGTCCGGCGAACTGCTCAGCGGCGAGCGTCTGCCGACGGTCCGGGCGCTCGCCTCGCGGCTCGGCGTGGCCGCCAACACGGTCGCGCGGAGCTATCGGGAACTCGAGGCGGCCGGCGTCATCGAGACCCGCGGGCGGCAGGGCTCGTTCATCAAGGCGGGTCGCCACGATGCGCTCGACGCGGGTTTCGCGGCTGCGAAGCAGTACGTCGAAAACGCTCGCGAGCTGGGCCTGGACGATCCCGTGATCGTTGAGATACTCAACCGTGCGCTCGGGCGAACTTGAATACCTGAACCGAGATTGATTGGCTTGACGAATGACAAGTGAACAGGATGTGATCACCGGGCGTCCGAAGCAGACACTGGACCCGGTGGTCTTCACGGTCACCGCGGTACTGGTCATCGCGTTCGTGATCTGGGGGATCGGGGACAAGGAGAGTCTCAACACGACGACCACCGAGGTGCTGGGTTGGATCACCAAGAACCTCGGCTGGCTGTTCATCCTCTCCGCCACTGGCTTCGTGATCTTCGCGGTGTTCCTCGCCGTGTCCAAGTACGGCCGGATTCCGCTCGGCCGCACCGGGGAGAAGCCGCAGTTCCGCACCGTGAGCTGGATCGCGATGATGTTCAGTGCCGGCATGGGCATCGGCCTCATGTTCTTCGGTGCCTACGAGCCGCTCTACCACTTCGCCAGTCCGCCACCGGAGATCGGCGCCGACGACATCCGCGCGGCCATGGCGACAACCATGTTCCACTGGGGCTTCCACCCGTGGGCCATGTACGCGGTCGTCGGGCTGGCGCTGGCCTACGGCACGTACCGGCTGGGCCGGACCCAGTTGATGAGCGCGGTGTTCACCCGGCTCCTCGGACCGCGGGTGGCCAACGGCCCGGGCGGGAAGATCATCGACATCCTCGCCATCTTCGCGACGCTGTTCGGGACGGTGGCATCACTCGGCCTCGGCGCGCTGCAGATCGGATCGGGACTAGACACCCTCGGGTGGGTCAGCGAGCCGACGAAGATGCTGTTGGTCGCGATCATCGCCATCCTCACCGCCGCGTTCGTCGCGTCGGCCGTGTCGGGGATCGCGCGCGGCATCCAGTGGCTGTCGAACATCAACATGGTGCTCGCCATCGTGCTGGCACTCTTCGTCTTCGTCCTCGGCCCAACGATCTTCATCCTGAACCTGCTGCCGACGACCCTCGGCGCCTACGCCACCGACCTGACGAGCTTCGCGGCCCGCTCGGACGCCACGATCATGACCGAGGAGGGACATCAGTGGCTGGCTGACTGGACGATCTTCTACTGGGCGTGGTGGGTGTCCTGGACCCCGTTCGTGGGTCTGTTCCTCGCAAAGATCAGCCGCGGTCGCACCATCCGCGAGTTCGTGATCGGTGTGATGGTGGTACCCACGACGGTCTCGCTGGTCTGGTTCTGCATCTTCGGTGGTACCGCGATCCATCAGGACATCGAGGGAACCCTGGCGTTCGATCCGGCCACCGCGGCCAGTGAGAGCACGCTGTTCGACGTGCTCGCCCACCTGCCGTGGACCGGGGTGGCCTCGGCGCTGGTGATGATCCTGGTCGGCATCTTCTTCGTCTCCGGCGCCGACTCCGCGTCCCTCGTGATGGGCACTCTCTCGCAGCGCGGCGTCGAACACCCGTCGCGTCCCCTGACCGTGTTCTGGGGTGTGTTGACCGGTGTCGTGGCTGCGCTGCTGCTGGCCATCAGCGGCGACGACGCCCTCGACGGCATCAAGACGATGGCGATCATCGCCGCGTTGCCGTTCGTCGTGGTGATGATCGGCATGTGTCTGTCGCTCTATCTCGACCTCCGACACGATCCGCTGATCGTCTCCCGCCACGTGCTGACCGCTCAGGTCGACGAGCATGTCCGGGAACAGGCCAACGCCATCGCGACCGGGGAGCTCGAGGCGATCGATGCCGACGCGATACGACACCTCGAGAAGATCGACCCCGACTACGTCGACCAGGCAAACGGATCGGCGCCCGCCGAGCCGACGGTCGACCCGGGGCCGGACGACGAGCCTCGGGACAAAGGCACTCACGGCACCGACCGGTTGACCGGACCGACGGTGTGACAACCCCCACCGGGGTCGGCAACCGATCCCGGTGGGTGAGTCGTCGTCGGGTCGGTGGGTCCTCAGCCCTGTCCGACCGCCCCGGCGAGCGCTGTGCCGAAGGTCTTCGCGGTCGCCCGGTCGAGCCGGGAGGTGGTGACGCGCAGACCATTTCGCTGCTCGGCCCCGTCGACGGCAAATACCGTCCCGGGTTGCACGGCCCACCCCAGGCGCGCCAGTTCGACGCCGACCCGCTCCGCGGGCACCTCGGGCGGGAGGTCGACCCACACGTTGATCCCGTCGGGCGGTCCCATGGTCGACGCCACCCCCCGGGCATCGAGCACGTCGATGAGAAGTCGTGTGCGACGGGCGTATTCGAGGCGTGCGGTGGCGATGAGCGCGGTCGTCGCCGGATCGGTGAGCAGGTGCGCCGCGGTGGTCTGCAGCAGGTGGCTGACCCAGGGGCGGCCGGAACGCAGCCGGGCGTCGAGCGCGGCGGCCGTGGTCGGGTCGGCATCGACGAGCGCGACCCGCAGATCCGGACCCAGGAATTTCGCGACGGACCGGACGACCGCCCAGTGTCGGCTGTTGTCCGGGATCACCCGCTGATAGTCGCGAACCGACAGGAGTGAGAAGTGGTCGTCCTCGATGACGAGCACCTCCGGGTATCGCTCGAGAACCGTCCGTAGTTCATCGGCACGAGCCGCGGAGAGGGCGATCCCGCCGGGGTTGTGACCACGGCAGGTGACGATGACCGCTCGGGCGCCCGCACCGAGCGCCCGCGCCAGATGATCGGGGCGCATGCCGTGCTCGTCGAGCTCCATGGGGAGCGCGCGGTACCCGTTGACGCGGATCGTGCCGACGCTGGCGAGGAAGCACGGATTCTCCACTGCGACGCAGTCGCCGCGGACGAGGTGGGTGTTCAGCAGCCGCTCCATCGCGTCGACGGCTCCGTGGGTCGCGATGAGTTCCCCCCGTTGCGGGTGCTCCCCGAACAGCACCGACGCCGCCTCCCGCAGTGCCGGCGCCACCGCGGCGCTTCCGTACATCGTCGGTCGGTAGGGGGCCGCGGCGATCGCGGCGCGCAGGTCGGGCAGGAGATCGGGATCGGGATTGCCATCGGCGAGGTCGATGGTGTCCGCGGGAGCGGCGAGTTCACTGCCGGGGCGGAGCCGGTCCGCGACCACCGTTCCGCCCCGACCGCGGGTGTCCGCGGCGCCCACCGAGACGAGCTGCCGGTACGCAGCGGCCACGGTGTTGCGGTTGACTCCCAACTCGGCTGCGAGTTCACGGATCGGCGGCAATGAGTCGCCCGGTCGCAGACGACCGGAGACGATGGCGTCTCGCACGCTCTGGACGATGGCCTGCACCGTCTGCCCGGTGATCACGACGCTCACCACGACCTCCCTGCTGATCAAGATCACGTTCTTTTGTCCTAGGACAAATGCTACGGTGGTCGCACGGCACCGAGATCAGGAGTTGTGCGCCATGAACCGAAGTCCCGAATCCGCCCGTCCGGCCTGGGGGCGCCAGGTCGCCTACTGGTACGGCGGCCGACTGCCGGCCTCGATGACGGACTGGGTCGGCAACGACCTCGCCGGCCCCGGTGCGTCCGTGCGGATGGTCGCCCGGTGGTCGATACCGTGCATCCTGCTCCTGCTGCCGATGCTGTTCGTCCCCGCCCCGTGGGGAGTGCGGATCACCATGACGATGCCGATCCTGCTGTCGTACCTGTTCTTCTCCATCGCACTGAACCGGGTCTACCGTCGCTACCGACTGGTCCAGCACGGACTGGACCCCGAGCTCGTCAACGCCGTCGATCGTGTGAAGAACGCCGACCTGTACGCCGAGTACCACCGGAAATACCGCGGCGAGAACGGCCGGCCGGTGTCCGTCTCCCGGTAGGGGACCAGGCCGCGTCACGGTTGCTCAGCCCCAGCTCGGAAGCCAGATCTGCTGCCGCCACAGGCCGGGCGAGATCGGGGAAGCGGTGAGGATCGGCCACAACCACACGAAGTTGGTGACGACCAGACCCACGTAGATCGCCACCACCATGATCGCGAGGGCCCGACGCTCGGGCCGGGCGCGGGCAGTCGCCGCGGCCGAACGCAGCAGGTCGCCGCAGCACAGCGCGAGGCCCATCACCAGGAACGGCGCCAGCACGGTCGCATAGAAGAAGTACATCTGCCGGTCCAGGGCGAGGAACCACGGCAGGATCCCGGCGAGGTAGCCGACCAGGACCGGCGCGTACCGCCAGTCACGCCGCACGATCCACGACCACAGTCCCCACAGCAGCATCGGCAAGGCCAGCCACCAGAGAGCCGGTGACCCGATCAGCATCTGCGCGCGCACGCACTCGCCCGCCCCGCACTGGTCGGGACCGTTCTCGAGCGCGTAGAGCATGGGGCGCAGGCTCATCGGCCACGTCCACGGCTTGGACTCCCACGGATGCTGGTTGCCCGCCGAATTGGTCAGCCCCGAATGGAATTCGAGGATTCCCGACTCGTAGTACCACAGCGATCGCCAGGCGCCCGGGACCCAGGCGAACGGTCCGTCGGTACCGATCGTGTTGCCCACCTGATAGCGGTAGACGGCCGTCTCGCTGTTGAACCAGGGCAGGTAGGTCAGGAAGTAGATGACGACCGGCATCACCGCGAGGCTCGCGCCGCTCGGTACGACGTCGCGCACCAGGGTGCCCACCCAGGGGCGCTGCACGTGGTACGCCCGGCGGGCGGCGACGTCGAAGCCGATCGCCAGTGCGGTGAAGAAGATGACGTAGTAGATGCCCGACCACTTGGTGCCGCAGTTGAGCCCCAGCATCACGCCGGCGACGAACCGGTACCACCGGAAGCCGAGGCGCGGCCCGAAGGGACTGTCGGCGATCCGGCCCTCGCGGTACACGCGGTCCATACGCTCCCGCACCTGGTCGCGGTCGGCGACGAGCGCGGCGAAGGTGGCCACGATGAACAGCGTCTGGAAGATGTCGAGCATGCCCATCCGGGACTGCACGAACAGCACGCCGTCGCAGATCGCGAACACACCCGCGATCGCTCCGACGAGCGTCGAACGCGTGAGCCGCCGAACCGCACAGTAGATCAACACGACGATGAGGACGCCCGAGATGGCCGGTGCGACGCGCCATCCGAGCGGGCCGTAACCGAAGACCGCTTCCGAGGCGGCCAGCATCCACTTTCCCACCGGTGGGTGCACGACGAGGCCGTACGCGGGGTTGTCTTCGATCCAGTTGCCGCCGGTCAGCACCTGCCAGCCCTGCGGGACGTAGTGCTTCTCGTCGAAGACCGGCGTGCCCTTGTCGGTGGGGTGGGTCAGGGCCCAGAAGCGGGTGATGGTGGCCAGCAATGCGATGACCACGCCGACGAGGAGTCCACGCCCGCGGTCGGGGGCACCGAAGAGCGGTGCGGGCACGTCCGGGCCCAGGCGAGGTGGCACCCGATCGATCCTAGTGGTCCCTCGTAAGCTGGCTGTCGATGAACGCCGCCCAGTCCGACTCGCCCCAGCTCGACGACGATACGACCGTGTCTCGTGACGCCACCGGGGACGCCGATCCCGGTCCCGGTCACTCGTCGGACGCGCGCGGCCGGCTGGTGTTGGCGGCCACCCCGATGGGACAGGTCGACGACGCCTCGCCGCGTCTGCGTGCGGCGCTGCGGACCGCGGACATCGTCGCCGCCGAGGACACCCGTCGCGCCCGTGCGCTGGCCGCGGCGCTCGATGTCGAGATCGGCGGACGGTTGGTCAGCTATTACGACCAGGTCGAGGCCGCTCGGACGCCGGGTCTCGTCAGCGCGATCGCCGAGGGGCAGACCGTACTGCTCATCACCGACGCCGGGATGCCGTCGGTCAGCGATCCCGGATACCGCGTCGTCGTGGCATGCGCGGACGCCGGACTACCGGTCACGGCACTGCCCGGGCCGTCGGCGGTGACGACGGCCCTCGCGGTGTCGGCCTTGCCCTCCGAGCGGTTCTGTTTCGAGGGGTTCGCTCCCCGCAAGCCCGGCGCACGGGCCGCGTGGCTGCGTGAACTGGTGTCTCAGCCCCGGACCGCGGTCTTCTTCGAATCACCGCACCGGCTCGCCGACACGCTGGCGGCCGCGGTCGAGATCCTCGGTCCGGACCGTCGCGCGGCGGTGTGTCGTGAGATGACCAAGACCTACGAGGAGGTCCGGCGCGGCGGACTCGCCGAACTCGCGGAATGGGCGAGTGGGGGCGTCCGCGGCGAGATCACCGTCGTGATCGCGGGTGCGGTCGCGGCCGAACCCGACATCGACGACCTCGCCGATCGAGCCGAGGAATTCGTGGCCGGCGGCATGCGCCTCAAAGACGCCTGCGCCGCGGTCACGCAGGGTTCCGCTGCCTCTCGACGCGACGTCTACCAGCAGGTGCTCGAAAGACGTCGAGTTGATCCGGGCTGACGCGCAACTCCACCCGCGGCGCGAGGCGGTAGGGGCGGCTCGAGACGAGCGCGCCGACCACCCGGCGCAGCCGCGACAGTTCGGCGCGCACGCTCACCGTGTGGCCGTCGTCGCCGAAGAGCAGCTGGCTCAAGCGCTGTGAGGTGAGGCCCTGCTCGCCGGCGTCGGCGAGCAACAGCAGGATCTGGGCGTGGCGACGGGTCAGGACGGTGCGCCACGGTTCACCGTCGCCGGTCACCGTGACCGTCGGCTCACCGTCGAGGGAGAGCTCGGCCAGGACCGGGCCGGACGGACCCGCCGGACGGACCAGCCATCCGCGGCCGAGACGTTCGACCACACAGATCCCCAGTCCCGGCACGAACTGACGCATGTCGTCCGTCGGCACCGCGACGCGCACGGGCGGGGTGCAGCCGCGTCCTTCGGCCACCCACCCGTCGTCGTCGATGAGCAGTCCCGGTCCGTGCAGGCCGGCCAACTGCGCCTGGCCGGAGAACCGGAGTTCGGCGAGCTCTCGCTGGTGGGCGAGGGTGATCTCGTGTTCGCCGAGTGCGGCTAGCGCCGAGGTGAACGCCGATGCCGCCGGCTGCATCTCCATGGCCGGGCCCGCCAGGCCGGCGATGGCGATCATGTCGCCGGTGCGGTGGTCGTGCACCGGCACCGCGGTGCAGAAGAGTCCGTGCAGCGAACTGTAGTAGTGCTCGGCGCCGAACAGCCGGGTCGGGCGCTGGAGATGAACCGCGAGGCCCACGGCCGTGGTCGCGGTGGAGTTCTCGTCCCAGCGGCTGCCCTCGACGAGGTCGAGTCGATCGGCCTCCGGGAGAACGGACGCGGAACCTCCCCGCCACAGCAGCACGCCGTCCGCGTCGAACACGCCCAGGGTCATCGACGCGTCGTCCGCGGACTGGGCGAACAGACGCTGCAGCGGCTGCACCGCGTCCCGGAGCGGGTGCGTGGCCCGGCGCGTCTCGAGTTCGTCGTCAGAGATGTGACCCGGATTGTGCGTGTCGACGGTGGACCGGTGTCGACCCGACCGGACACGACCCCATGATTCGACGACATCCCCCGGGACCTCGGCACGCGGGGTGCCGCCGGACATGAAGGCATCGTGGTCACGGCGCAGATCGCGATCGAGCACCGCGAGATCGGTGGACGACCGGATGGGCACAGTCATGGCGGAATCGTACCCAAAGCGGCACTCGATCATGCCGATCCGCGCGACCCCACGATGCTCGCGGCCTTGTCGAGGCACTCCTGCCATTCCCGAGCCGGGTCGGAGTCGATGGTGATCCCACCGCCGACACCGAGCGCGAGGGCCCCGTCGGGTGCGATCTCCACGGTCCGGATGGCGACGTTGAGGTCGAGGGCGCGGTCGGGTCCGGCCATGCCGATGGCCCCGCAGTACACGCCGCGGGCATCGGCCTCCCAGTCGTCGAGCAACTCCATCGCCCGCAGCTTCGGGGTGCCGGTGACCGACGCCGGCGGGAACGTCGCCGCGAGAACGGCGTCGTTGCCCGTGCCCGGTGCCACGATGGCCTCCACCCGCGAGACGAGGTGCCAGACGCCCGGGGCGGGCACGACCGACAGGAGCTCGGGTACCCGCACGCTGCCGGTCACCGCGATCCGTCCCAGATCATTGCGGACCAGGTCGACGATCATGATGTTCTCGGCGATGTCCTTGGCCGACGCTGCCAACGCGTCGGGGTCGGCGTGTGCGGGCAGGGTGCCCTTGATCGGCGACGACGTGATGATGTTGCCGGTCCGGCGCAGGAACGTCTCCGGCGACAGGCTCGCCACTGTTCCCCAGTCTCCTTGTAGGAAAGCGGCTTTCGCCGGTGCGGTGGCGCCCGCGAGTTCGGTGAAGAAGTCGACGGGGTCGCCGCTGAGCGTGCCGGTGAAACGGGTGCACACACAGGCCTGGTAGACCTCGCCGTCCCGGATCGCGTCGAGACACCTCTCGATGGCGGCGAGGTGCGGAACCCGCTCCGGGGCATGCCATTCCGTCGCCGACGATGGGGTGGTGGCGCTCGGCCGGGCCGAGGAACGGTCGCCGGCGGCACGGACGGTCGCCATCGCCCAGTCTGGGATGCCGGTCCCGACGCACTCCCATCGGCCGTCGCGGAGCACGAGCACGCCGTCGGTGTGCCCGCCGACGTTCGCCGGCAACGACGCCTCGTCCGGCCGCACCGGGAACCCGAGGTAGCCGAACCAGAACCGGTCGGGATCGTCGGGTGGGAGGCAGCCGGGCGTCAGTGCGACCGACGGTGCGATGACCGCGTCGGCGTCGTACCAGTCACCGATCAGCGCGGCCGGCGGCGGCAGGCGACGGGCGGCGGTCTCGGCGTGCAGGGCGCGGAGCACGTCGAGCGCAGGCGCTGCCGCGACCGGGCCGGGCAACGCAGATCCCACCCCGTTCGACGCGACCATACGGAGTGTGCGAGGTCAGTTCTCGTATCGCGGGAACACCGGAGTCGGCTTCGGCAGCACGGTTCCGGGTTCCAGCCGGCTCGCGACCGCGGTGAACTGACGATCGACGTCGGCGACGAGCAGATCGAGGATCTTGTTGGACGACTCCGGCATGACCGGCTGGCTCAGGAGTGCGACGATGCGCACGACCTCGGCGCAGACATAGAGAACCGTGCCGGTGCGCTCGAGATCGGTCTTGGCCAGCTTCCACGGCTCCTGTGCCGAGATGTACCGGTTGGTCTCGGCCAGCGTCGCCCACAAGGTCTCCAGCGCCAGGTGGATGGCCTGGTTGTCGATGTGGGCTCGCACGGCGTCGAGCAGGGAGTCGGCACGCGCGAGAAGCGCGGTGTCGACGTCGGTGAGTTCGCCCGGTGCCGGCAGGGTGCCGTCGAAGTACTTGCCGATCATCGACAAGGTGCGCTGGGTCAGGTTGCCGAACTCGTTGGCGAGGTCGGCGTTGATGCGCGACACGATCGCCTCGGCGGAGTACGAACCGTCCTGCCCGTAGGACACCTCGCGGAGGAAGAAGAACCGCACCGGGTCGAGCCCGAACTCGTCGATGAGGTTCTCCGGGTCGACGACGTTGCCGACCGATTTGCTCATCTTCTCGCCCTTGTTGAACAGGAATCCGTGTGCGAACACCCGCTTCGGCAGTTCGACGCCGGCGCTCATCAGGAACGCGGGCCAGTAGACGCAGTGGAACCGGATGATGTCCTTGCCGATGATGTGCAGGTCGGCCGGCCAGAAGCGCGCGAAGGCCTCCGGGTCGTCGACGAATCCGACGCCCGTGAGGTAGTTGGTCAGGGCGTCGACCCACACGTACATGACGTGTTCGGGATGGCCGGGCACCGGGACGCCCCAGTCGAAGGTCGTGCGCGACACCGACAGATCGGTGAGACCGCCCTTGACGAAACTGATGACCTCGTTGCGCCGGACGTCGGGGCCGACGAACTCCGGCTGGGACTCGTAGAGCTCCAGCAGTTTGTCCTGGTATGCCGAGAGCCGGAAGAAGTAGGTCTCCTCCTCGGTCCAGGTGAGCACGTGTCCGGTGTCGGTCGCGACGCGGTCGCCGGACTCGTCGACCCGGGTGTCCGCCTCGGCGTAGAAGGTCTCGTCCCGGACGTCGTACCAGCCCGAGTACTTGTCCAGGTAGATGTCGCCGCGGTCGCTCATCCGCTTCCACAGTTCCTCCGAGGCCCGCTTGTGGTCCTCGTCGGAGGTGCGGATGAAGCGCTCGAAGCTGGACCCGAGGCGTTCCTGCAGGGCCTGGAACCGGTCGGAGTTCCGCTTGGCCAGTTCCGCGGTGGGGATGCCCTCCGCGGCGGCGGTCTGCTGCATCTTCTGCCCGTGGACGTCGGTGCCGGTCAGGAACCGGACGTCGAAACCGTCGAGCCGCTTGAACCGTGCGAGCGCGTCGGCGGAGATGTACTCGTAGGCGTGCCCGATGTGCGGAGCGCCGTTGGGGTAGGCGATCGCGGTGGTGATGTAGTACGGGCGTCCGCCGCCGTGGGACGCGCCGGACGGATCAGGGCTGGTCAGATCGGGTGCCATAGTGCCCAACAGACTACCGACCGCGCGCGACCGGACCCAATTCCGGTCCGGCCGATTCGGTCGGTTCACACCCACCCCTTTTCGGTGAACCCACGGCCCGGTGTGGACGTGGGTTCACCGAAATGGGGTGGGTTTGCGGCTCATGGAACCTGGCGCTCAGTCCACCGGCCGCTGGTCCAGAATCACGACCGCTGTCCTGGCGACCATGTCGTCGGCATCATGGATGTACACCTGTAGCGCCGAAGTCGATGCGGTACCGGGGATTTCGGCGAGTGCCTGCACCAGCCTCGATCGGACGGCCGCGTCCGGGTCGGCGCCCAGGCGGTCGACGAGAAGGTCGACGATCCGCTCTCGATGTGCCTCGTGGCCGGCGAGGATCTCGGCGGCCTCGACGTCCCGGTCGCCGGCTGCGATGAGCTCGACCAGTGCATCGACCGCAGCGGCGACGCCGCGACGCCCGAGGGTCAGGGCGGCGATGCGTCGGACCACGGTGTCGGGGTCGTCGAGCAGGCCGCGCAACACCGAGGCGACCTCCGGGGTCTCGTCGACGGCGGCGAGGGCGGTGACCGCTCGGCGTCGGATCGACGGGTCGGGGTCCGACGCGCCGGTGGCGAGACGCTCGACGCCGCCCGGCCGCTGCGCGAGGGCCCAGCGCAGCGCGCCGGCGACGTTGGGATCGGTCTCGGCCAGCAGCGCCTCGGCCAGCGAATCCCCGGACACGCCCACCTCCCCGGCGAGCAGTGCGGCCTGCTGACGAAGGGCCGCATGCTCGGACTGGACCGCACGGAGGAGGCCGATCACACCCAGCACCGACGACCAGTCCGAGGGGCCCGTCGCCCGGACAACTTGCAGGCGCTCGAGGAGTTGCGCGTCGGCGGCCATCCTCGCCTTCGTGTCGTCGACGAGCCGGTCCATGAGCGAGTCCGGCGCGAACTCCGGGTCGTCGAGCGCGAGTCCCACCTCCCGCAGCGACAGTCCGAGCGAGCGGAGACTCTCGACGTGCATCAGCCGTTCGAGGTCGGCGTCGGAGTATTCGCGATAACCGCCCGACGTCCGGCCCGTGGGCCGGACGAGGCCGAGCGAGTCATAGTGGCGCAGCATCCGGTTGCTCAGACCGGTATGCCGCGCCACCTCGCCGATCAGCACCGCTACGTACCGTCCTCTGGCCCGATCGCCGACGAATCCTCAGCCGCGGCATCGCTGTTCACCAACCGTGTCGCGTACTCCAACGCAGCGGCGAAGTCGCTGTCCGGGTCGTCGATCAACCGCTCGGTGGCGGCCACGTGTGCCTGTACCGTCAGATCACCGCGCTTCTTCGCGGCGGTCAATGGTCCGGCGGCGAAGCCTCCGAGCCCGGCCAGGGCACGGCTGAGACTCCGCTGCACGTCCGTGCTCCCACGACCGAGTTCGCCGGCCAGTTCGTTCGCGAGCCAGGTCTCCCGCCCGGACGGGACCAGGCCGACGGCGGTCCGCCACGCGGCGCGCGCCACCTCGTCGTCCGTGTCGTGCAGGAGCGCGAGGGTGATCGACGTCCACGCCGATCGATCCCCGATCTTCGACAGGGTGTGCAGGGCCTGGGCCCGCGCCTGTGGGGACGCCGACCCCAGCTCGGTCACGAGTCCGGGAACCGTGAGATCGGCGGGCAACCGCGTGAGGGCCCAGGTCAGCATGTCCCGCACGAAGAAATCCGGCTCGACGCCGCAGCGTCGGATCAGCTCCTCGGCGTAGCCGGGATGCGGGTTGCTGCCCGCCGCCATCGCGGCCCGCAGCCTCGTCGAGGCGTCGTCGGCGGCGAGCGCCGCCAGCAGGGCAGGGTCGGGCGCGTGGGTTGTCTGGTCGGTCATCGTCGACCACCTCCTTCGCCACCCATCTGAGCGCTTGACACAGTGAGAAGGTCAAGCGCTGAGATGTGGTGGTGTGTCTCGGAAATAAGCGACTGGTCTCCGGCGCTCGATCGGCGCCTGGCGGCGTTGTCGTCGGTCGAGATAGCTCCGCTATCCCTCCCTCCTCCGCCTTGCCAGACCACCGATCGCTCCACCGGATACCGGCCACCTATTTCCGAGACACACCACTAGATCTCCCGGCGATACGGTTCGCACCCCGGCGGGGCCTTCGGCGGTTCGCGGTATTCCAGTTCCGGAATGTGCATGGTCATCGGCGCGGATTCGAGCGTGAACTTCTCGCCGTGGTGCGCCAGGTCGATCGGCGGACCCGACAACAACCGGTACGTCGCATTGTCCTTGTCGACGGCCACCACGATCTTCGAGTCCCGGATGATCATGCGGAAGGACATGTAGGTCAACCGCTTCGGCAGCCGCGGTGCGAACGTGATGTTCCCGCCGAAGTCGCGCATACCGCCGAAACCCGCCACGCAGTCGGTCCAGGCACCGGCGAGAGCCGCGATGTGCAGGCCACTGCTGACGTTGTTGTGCAGGTCGTGCAGGTCGGTGAACACGGACTCGGCGAGCAGGTCGTAGGCGAGATCGGGGTAACCGACCTCGGCGGCGGTGACCGCCTCGCAGCAGGCCGACAGCGACGAGTCACGAACGGTCAGCGGGTAGTAGTAGTCGAAGTTGCGCAGCTTCTGCTCGGGCGTGAAGGCGTCGCCGAACAGGTAGGTCGCGAAGACCAGGTCGGCCTGCTTGACCACCTGCTTGCGGTAGAGGTCGTAGTACGGGTAGTTCAACAGCAGCGGATAGCGTCCCACCGAGGACTCGAAGTCCCAGGCGCCCAACAACGTGAACGACTCACACTGCTGGTGCACGCCGAGCGCGTCGTCGAAGGGGATCGTCATGTCGTCGGCGCACGCTTCCCAGTGCGCTGCCTCGGCGGTCGTGACCCCGAATTGCTCGGCGAGATCCGGACGGCGATGCACCGCCGCCACGGCGTCGCGCAGATTCTGTTGCGCCGCCAGGTTGGTGAAGGTGTTGTTGTTCACGACGGCGGTGTACTCGTCGGGACCGGTGACCCCGTCGATGCGGAACTTGCCGTTCACATCGTGGTGCCCGAGACCGGCGAACAGCCGGGCGGTCTCGACGAGAAGTTCGACGCCGCATTCGGTTTCGAACTGTTCGTCGTTGGTGGCCCGCAGGTAGCGCGCGGTGGCGTTGGCGATGTCGGCGGAGACGTGGACGCCCGCGGTGCCCGCGGGCCAGTACCCCGAACACTCGTCGCCGTTGATCGAGCGCCACGGGAACATGGCCCCGCGTTGCCCCAGTTCGGCGGCCCGGGACTTCGCTTTGTCCATGGTGGAGTGGCGCCATCGCAATTCCTCGCCGGCGGCGGCGGGCACGGTGTAGGTGAGCATCGGGAGGATGAAACTCTCGGTGTCCCAGAAGGTGTGACCGTCGTAGCCGGGGCCGGTGAGACCCTTGGCCGGGATCGCGCGGGACTGACCGCGCGCGCCGGCCTGCAGGACATGGAACAACGCGAAGCGAACCGCCTGCTGCAGTTCGGGATCGCCGTCGAGTTCGACGTCGGCGTCGCGCCAGAAGTCCTCGAGGTACCGGACCTGGTCGGCCTTGAGCGAATCCCAACCGGTCTCCATCGCCATCGCGAGGGCCGCGTCGACCTGGGCGCGCAGCGCCGGCACCGAGCGTCGGGCCGACCAGCCGTACCCCATGTACTTGGTGAGGGTGAGACTCTTGCCCTTCGGCACGTTGGCCGCGATGGTGAGCCGGGCCAGGTCGCCGTCGGCGCGGATGAAGGTGTCGGCCTTGTCGGGGAAATAGATCTCGTGGTCCATGCCGGCCGCCATGTGCAGGCCGGACTTCTTGGTGTGGTGGACCAGCATGCCCCAGTAGTTGCGGCAGGTGGCGAGGTCGGAGACCAGCGGGGCGTCGAGCGCCGCCGCCAGACGCGGGTCGTTGCCCGGTGCCGGAACCGGCTCGTTGGCCAGGAGATCGGACTGCAGAACGAGTTTCATGTCCTCGTCGACCGGCTCGACCTCGTACCGGATCGCGGCGATCGTGCGTTTGGTGAAGGACACGAGGCGTTCGGACTTGATGCGGACCTTCCGGCCGGTGGGTGAGGTCCACACCGTGTGACGACGCAGGGTGCCGGTCCGGAAGTCCAGCGTCCGCTCGTGCTCCTCGGTACGCCCGTACCGAAGGTCCATCGGCTCGTCCTCGACCAGCAGCCGGATGATCTTGCCGTCGGTCACGTTGACGACGGTCTGTCCGGATTCGGGATATCCGTAGCCGCTCTCGGCATAGGGCAGGCCGCGCAGCTCGTAGAAGCCGTTGAGGTACGTGCCGGGATGATCGACCGGCTCACCCTCTTCGAAGGACCCGCGTAAACCGATGTGCCCGTTGGACAGTGCGAAGAGCGTCTCGGTTCGGCCCAGCATGTCCAGATCGACGCCGCCGCGCCACTTCAGCTGCCACGGATGGATCTCGAAGCCGAAGTCGTGGCCGTGCTCGGCGGTCATGCGGGGAGCAATTCGACGAGGTCGTTCACGACGATGTCGGCGCCGGCGGCACGCATCGCCTCGGCTTGGCCGCCACCGACCCGGTCGATGCCGACGACGTAGCCGAAGGCTCCCGCGCTGCCGGCCGCGATGCCGGAGATGGCGTCTTCGAAGACGACCGCCGCGGCGGGCTCGACGCCCATCAGTTCGGCGCCCAGGAGGAACGAGTCGGGTGCGGGTTTGCCCTTCAGCCCTTTCGACACGATGTCGAGTCCGTCCACCCGGACCTCGACGAATTTCGACAGGTCGGCCGCATCCAGCACTGCTGCTCCGTTCTTCGAGGAGGTCACCACGGCGATCCGGAGACCGGCGTCGCGCGCCGCCTCGAGATATCGCACGGACCCCGGATAGGCCTGCCCACCGTCCTCGGCCAGGCTGACCAGGAACATGTCGTTCTTCCCGTCTCCGATCGCGGTCACGGTCTGCGCGTCGACATCGTCGATTCCGCGAGAGGCGAGGAAGGCCCGGACGCCGTCCTCGCGGGGACGTCCGTCGACGTAGTCCAGATAGTCCTGATCGGTGAACTCGACGAAGTCGGCGTGGTCTGCGCCGCCCGCACGGGCGGCGAGAAAGGCGTCGAACGCCTTCTTCCACGCCTTGCGGTGCAGCACCGCGGTCTCGGTGAGAACCCCGTCGAGGTCGAACAGTGCGACGGTGATCGAATCTGGCAATCCCAACACGCTTCGCCACGCTACCCGTCCCGGGCGACTCCGGCGCGATTTGCGTGGCCACCCCGGGCGTTTTCTGCCGGCCGCGGGCGCGCGATCGCACGCGTCGTCCCGGACAGCGGTTCCGCCGGCGACGCCTGCGCGCCCGAAAAGGCTTTGGCCGGGCGACAACTGGAGGTGAGACGATGGTCCGATGACTCGACGATTCGCTCAGATCGATGTGTTCTCCGCTACCGGGACCGGTGGTAACCCGGTTGCCGTGGTGCTCGATGCCACCGACATCCCCGACGACCGGATGGCCGCGTTCGCGCGCTGGACGAACCTGTCGGAGACGACCTTCGTGCTGCCGCCGACCGACCCTGCCGCCGATTACCGTCTGCGCATCTTCACCCCGGACGGCGAGTTGCCGTTCGCCGGGCATCCCACCCTCGGCTCGGCACATGCCTGGCTGACGACGGGCGGCCGGCCTGCGGGGGAGGACATCGTGCAGGAGTGCGGCGTCGGCCTGGTGCGACTGCGGCGCACTGGTGCACGGCTGGCCTTCGCGGCGCCGCCGTTGCGGCGGTCCGGACCCGTCGACGCCGCCGTCGTCACCGAGGTCGCCGCGGCGCTACGGGTCGACACGGCCGAGGTCCGCGCGGCCGAGTGGGTCGACAACGGGCCGGAATGGATGGTGTTGCAACTCGAATCGGGCGAGCGGGTGCTCGAGGTGACCCCGGACATCCCTGCCCTCGGCGATCACAAGGTCGGGTTGTTCGGGCGGTACGGCTCGGGGGACGGAGAGGTCTTCGGCGAGGTGCGCGCGTTCGTGCCGGGCATCGGGGTCCCCGAGGACCCGGTGACGGGCAGTCTCAACGCCGGCATCGCCATGTGGTTGCGGGCCACCGGGCAGGCGCCGGCGTCCTACGTCGCCGCGCAAGGTGCGGCGCTCGGTCGGGCCGGCCGCATCCACGTCCACGACGACGGCGAGCACATCTGGGTCGGTGGCGACACGACGACGGTGATCGAGGGGACCGTGACGCTCTAGCGATGTCGGGACCGCAGGGGAAGGTTCCGACGCGCTGTGCCAAGGTGGGTGCCATGAGCGACGCCCCGGAGAACTCGGCGCTGGGTGATGCCGAGAGCGGTGGCGGCGAGACCCTGAGCAACAAGGCTGCCAAGAAGCGACGTCGACGCGAACCGCCACCGGACCCGGCGCCGCTGCCCGGCCTCGTCGACGCGCACACCCACCTCGCTGCATGCGGCGGACGCGACGCCGAGACGGTCCGCGCGATTTGCGACCACGCGCAGGGCGTCGGCGTCGGCCATGTGGTCACCGTCGCCGACGACATGGTCGATGCACGGTGGGCGGTCGCCGCCGCGGAGTGGGACGATCGCGTCTACGCGGCGGTGGCCCTGCACCCGATGCATGCCGGCGATCTGAACGACGAGACCGCCGCCGAGCTCGAGCGGATGGTGCGTCACCCGCGAGTCGTCGCGGTGGGCGAGACCGGGCTCGACTACTACTGGCCCGGGAGGTCCGACGACTGTGCGTCGCCCGAGGTGCAGCACGAGACGTTCCGCTGGCACATCGACCTCGCGAAGCGGGTCGGCAAGCCGCTGATGATCCACAACCGCGAGGCCGACCGGGATCTACTCGACGTCCTGGCCGCGGAGGGCGCCCCGGAATCCGTGATCATGCACTGCTTCTCCGGTGACCGAAATGTTGCACGCGAATGTGTCGAGCGTGGGTTCATGCTCAGTTTCGCCGGCACTGTGAGCTTCGCCAACGCCGATGAGCTCCGGGTCGCGGCCGAGTTGGTCCCCGACGACCAGATCCTCGTCGAGACCGACGCGCCGTTCCTGACCCCGCATCCCTACCGTGGCCAGCCCAATCAGTCCTATTGTCTGCCGTACACGGCCCGGGCCCTCGCGGCCGTGCGCGGCGTGGCGGACGAGGAGATGGCTCGCATCCTCGGGGCGAACGCACGGCGCGTCTACGGCATCCCTTTGCCATAATCTGGCCGGTTCGTTATCGTACTGTGATCCAGCTGGCCGACGTGCTGATCCACTCGGCCGGCGTGGTGCCAGTGTTGCCTATCAGGATGTCGTGCCCTTGTCTTCTCTGCCCAACCCAGAGCTGCAAAACCCCGAACTCTCGAACCCGGAGCCGTCCGCTCCGACATCGTCCAATTCGGTGTTCGCCAAGATCAACGGCTCGAAGTCGTTGCGTGTCCGCGTCGCCGTCGGCGCCGTGTGCGCCACCGTCGCGGCCGGCGGGGTTATGGGCGTCAGCATGCACAAGAACGTCGCGATCGACGTGGACGGCGACATCCGGCACGTGTCCACCATGGCGATGTCCGTCGAGAGTCTCCTCGAGTCGGAGGGGCTGGCGCCCGCCGACGGTGACAAGGTGAGCCCGGCACCCGACTCGGGCTTCGGCGACGGCCAGACCATCAAGGTCAACAAGCTCAAGGAACTCACCCTCGACATCGAGGGCAAGCGCGAGACCATCGTCACCAACGCCTCGACCGTGGACCAGTTGATGGCCGAACGCGGACTGACCCACGCCGCCGAGGAGACCGCCTTCGGCGAGGAACTGCCGGTCGACGGCGGTCAGATCGAGGTCGCGCTGCCCAAGCCGGTGAACCTCGTCGACGGACCGGCCCGCAAGCGCCCGACCGTCGCCGCGCATACCGTCAAGGATCTGCTCGAGTCGCTCGGCACCCCGCTGGGCGCCGAAGACAAGGTCACCCCGGCCGCCGACACCAAGATCACCCCGAACCTCAAGATCGTCGTCACCCGGATCAAGACCGAGGACGTCACGCTCACGGAACCGGTCGCCCCGCCGGAGGTCAAGAAAGAGGACCCGACCCTCGTCCGCGACCGCAAGGTCGTGGAGAAGAAGGGCACGCCCGGCGAGGCGCGTGTCACCTACAAGGTGACCACCGTGAACGGCCGGGTCGTCAAGCGCGACAAGCTGACCAGCGAGGTGCTCAGCGAGCCCGTCGCGGCCACCGTTCGCATCGGCACCAAGCCGGGTGCGCCGTTCGTGCCGCCGGGGTCGGTGTGGGATGCGCTCGCCGCGTGCGAGGCGACCGGCAACTGGGCGATCAACACCGGCAACGGCTTCTACGGCGGCGTCCAGTTCGACCAGAACACCTGGGAACGCTGGGGCGGACTCGAGTACGCGCCGCGCGCCGACCTCGCCACCCGCGAAGAACAGATCGCCATCGCGAAGAAGACCCAGGCGGTCCAGGGCTGGGGCGCATGGCCGTCCTGCTCGTCCAAGCTGGGCCTGCGCTGATCAGCGACTCGACAGCGGGTTCACCCGACAGCGCGCCCGACGAGGCTCCGCGTCTCCTCGGGCCGGCACAGATCAGGGAGCTCGCGGCGGAGGTCGGCGTCCGGCCGACCAAGACTCTCGGACAGAACTTCGTCCACGACGCGAACACCGTGCGAAGGATCGTCGCGGCATCGGGGGTCGGGCCTGACGACACCGTCCTCGAGGTCGGGCCCGGGCTGGGCTCGCTCACCCTCGCCCTCCTCGGGACGGCGGGCAGGGTCGTCGCCATCGAGATCGATCCGGTGCTCGCGGAACGTCTTCCGGCGACGATCGCGGAGTATGCCCCGAGTCGGCAGGGCAACTTCGAAGTCATCCTCGCCGACGCGCTACAGGTGACGCGCGACGACCTGCCGGTGGTCCCCACCGCTCTGGTCGCGAACCTGCCGTACAACGTGTCGGTGCCGGTCCTGTTGCACCTGCTCGGACTCTTCCCGGAGATCACCACCGCCCTCGTGATGGTGCAGGCCGAGGTCGCCGACCGCCTCGCCGCCGGCCCGGGCAGCCGCACCTACGGGGTGCCGAGCGTCAAGGCGCGCTACCACGGTCGCGTGAGCCGGGCCGGTGCGGTGGGGCGCAACGTCTTCTGGCCCGAACCCAAGGTGGAGTCGGGTCTCGTCCGCATCGAACGAACCGACGACCACTCGACCGATCCCGTTGTGCGGCAACAGGTGTTCGCCGCGATCGACGCTGCATTCGCCCAGCGACGCAAGACGATGCGCTCGGCGCTGGCCGGCTGGGCCGGTTCGGCGGCCGAGGCCGAACGCCGGCTCCGTGAGGCCGGTATCGATCCGGGTGTGCGGGGCGAGAAGCTCGACGTCGACGACTTCGTCCGCCTCGCTCGCACGACCTGATCTCGACGCCGGGTCGCTGATCGCGGGAGACCGCGGCTCGTCGTGGGGGCGGGCGCAAAACCACTCGCCGTCGGCGGGGAGAGGCTCGAACCGTGTTGTGCATCCACAGCATCGACGACGAGGTCCGACATGGCTCCACCACAGACTCTGACGACGCCGAGGCTGCGGCTGCGCGCACCCGCCGACCGTGAAATCGAACCGATCTTCCGCGCCTGCCAGGACCCGGACATCCAGCGCTTCACACTGGTCCCGGTCCGCGACATCGCCCCGGCCGCCGGGTCGTCGGTGTGGACGATCGAGATCCCCGGCGGTGAACTCGTCGGCACCATCGGACTGCGAACCGTCGAGAAAGGCGTTGCGTCACTGGGCTATTGGTGTGCGCCGTCGCATCGGGGCCATCGCTACCTCACCGAGGCGCTCGCCGCGGTCCTCGACCACGCCTTCGCCGACCCCGCCGACGGCGGAGCCGGGTTCGATCGCGTGATCTGGCGGGCGCTGGTCGACAACGTGGCCTCGGCGCGGCTGGCGGCGTCGGCCGGCTTCCGCTACACCGGCCGACGCCCCGAGGACGAGATCGATCAACTCCCGTCGGGTCGCCACGTCGGCGATGTGCACACCGCCGTGCTGCGAGCGGGCGAGGACCGCACCCAGCAGTCCTGGAACCTCGAGCAATCGGACTCAGTTCGACGCGACGCGCAGTTTCTCCAGTAGCTCGGGAGCGGCGTCGCGCAGGAACGCGTCCTGGGTGTCGCCCCCGATCTGCACCAGCGCGATGTCGGTGAACCCTGCCTCCCAGAACGGTTTCACCGCCTCGACGATCTGGTCGAGGTCCGGGCCGCAGGGGATGTTGCCCGCGACGTCGTCCGGCGTGACGAACTGCGTCGCTGCGGCGAAGCCCGCGGTGGTGCGCAGGTCGGCGTTGACATCCCACCCGCCGGCGAACCACCGGAACTGATCGTGGGCGCGCTCGATCGCCTTGTCGCGGTCGGGATCCCAGCTGATGGGGATCTGCCCGATCGCGCGGGACCGCTGCCCGTCGACGGTCGGGGTCGACGAATGTTCGTTCCAGGCCTTGATGAAGTCGGCGTCGGGTTCGACGGCGATCAGGTGGTCGGCGAGTGGCCCGAACGTCTCGATACCCGCATTGCCCGCCACCGCGACGCCGATCGGGACGGGCTGGTCGGGCAGATCCCAGATCCGGGCGGCGTCGACCTGGAAGAACTCGCCGCGGAAGTCGACAAGCTCACCGGTGTGCAGTTTGCGGATGATCTCGATCGCCTCGGCGAGCATGTCTTGGCGGTCGGCGACCGAGGGCCAGCCCTCGCCAACCACGTGCTCGTTCAGGTTCTCGCCCGAGCCGAGGCCGAGAGTGAAGCGACCGTCGGCGAGGATCTGCAGCGTCGCAGCCTTCTGCGCGATGATCGCCGGGTGGTAGCGGATCGTCGGGCACGTCACGTAGGTCATCAGGTCGACCCGCTCGGTCGCGTGGGCCACGGCTCCCAGGACCGTCCACGCGTACGGGGCGTGTCCCTGGGCCGAGAGCCACGGGAAGTAGTGGTCGCTCGACACCTCGAAGTCGAAGCCGGCGTCTTCGGCGCCGACGGCGTACCGCACCAGCTCTTTCGGGCCTGCCTGCTCGGTCATCAGGGTGTAGCCGAAACGTGTTGCCATGGAGGTCTCCTCTGCGAGATGGGTCGCCTCGGTGTAGCCATGAGTCATGGGTCCGAAACCCGGGACGCTCGAGACGGTGGTGCCCGGACGACGGACGTTCGACGACGGGGCGCGGTTCTCGACCCCGGAAACGAGGCGCAGATGCCAGACCGGAAAGCGGATGGGTCGATCGACACCGTGCTGCTCGATGTCGACGGTACGCTCGTCGACTCCACCTACCTCCACGCGTTGGCGTGGATGCGGGCCTTCGCTGCTCACGACCTGATCCCGCAGTGGTGGCAGGTGCACCGGGCGATCGGCATGGGTGGCGACCGGCTCGTCGGCGAGCTGCTCGGCGACGACGTGGAGGAATCGCTCGGCGACACCTTGCGCGACGAGTGGGAGGAGGCCTATCGCGACCTGCTGCCCGACGTGCGGCCCCTGCCCGGCGCTGCCGATTTGGTGCGGGGACTGCTGGACGCCGGCTACCGGGTGGCGCTCGCGTCGTCGGGCAAGTCGGAGTTCACCGACGCCGCGCTCGAGTCGATGGGATTGTCGCGGAACGACTTCGCCGCCGTGACCACCTCGGACGACGCCGATTCGTCCAAACCGGCGCCCGACATCCTGTCGGTCGCGCTCGCCGAGGCCGGCGGTGGAAAGGCTGTCGTCGTCGGCGACACCGTGTGGGACGTGGCGTCGGCGCATCGCCTGCCGGCGGAGTGCGTGGCGGTACGGTCCGGTGGTTTCGCGGAGGGTGAGTTGCGCGACGCGGGCGCGGTGCTGGTCGTCGAGCACGTCGGACAACTCGTCGACCGCGGCTGGCGCCCCTGATCGACGGCGGCTGGAGCGCCGGACCGACCGCATCGGTCGGCGCGGGGCCGACGTCGGGGCGCTAGGCTGGATCATTGTGTCGCGAACGTCGCTGTCGGTGGTGTCGGACTCCGTCACCGCGCGGGCTCCGTCGAAGGTCAATCTGCACCTCGGGGTCGGTCCGCGCCGCGAGGACGGCTACCACGACCTCGTGACCGTCTTCCAGGCGCTGTCCCTGCACGACGACATCAGGGTCGCCCGGGCCAACGAGATGAGCATCACGGTTCGTGGCGAAGGCGCCGGGTCGGTCCCGACGGACGAGTCCAACCTGGCGGTCCGGGCGGCGCTGGCACTTGCCGAGTGGGCGGACCGTCCCGGCAAGGTCGCGATCGACATCGACAAGACGATCCCGGTGGCCGGGGGCATGGCCGGTGGCAGCGCGGATGCCGCCGGGGCGCTGGTCGCACTCGCCGCCCTGTGGAAGCTCGACATCGGCCGCGACGACCTCGCCGCGATCGCGGCGGACCTGGGCAGCGACGTCCCGTTCGCGTTGCACGGCAACACCGCCCTGGGTACCGGACGCGGCGAGCGGCTGATGCAGGTCCTCTCCCGCGGTGACTTCCACTGGGTGCTCGCGCTCGCACGCGACGGACTGTCCACGCCCGCGGTGTACCGCGAACTGGATCGGCTGCGCGACAGCCGTTCCGGAGAATGCGCCACCGACGACGAGCGGGACCTCCTCCGCCGCCCCGACGAACTCATGCAGGCCCTGGCGTCCGGTGACCCGCACGCGGTGGCGCCCTTGCTGCACAACGACCTACAACCGGCGGCGCTGTCGCTGCAACCCACCCTCCGCCGGACCCTGCGTGCCGGAATCGACGCCGGAGCACTGGGCGGCATCGTGTCCGGCTCCGGTCCGACATGCGCCTTCCTGTGCGCCGACGAGACCGGCGCGGTGAACGTCGCCGCCGAACTGTCCGGCGCCGGCGTCGCCCGGTCGGTCCGCACCGCCAGCGGTCCCGCCGCCGGTACGCGCGTCCTCGGAGCCGACGTCCGCCACTGATCGCCTACGGTTGCCTGATGTCCCGCAGACCCTCCGCAGTCGTCGCCCCACTGCTCGCGGTCAGCGTAGTCGTCGCTCTACTGCTCGCGCTCTGCATCGTCACGGCCGGCCCGTCGACGGCCGCCGCACCCGCCGACGGTTTCGTCTTCACCACCTCCGAGGTTCCCGACGACGAACTCCCGTCGGCGGCCGGTTCGGGCACCCGCCTCACCTATGCGACGCGCGATCAGAACGGCCGCCCGGCGATGTCGAGCGGCGTGTACTGGGTGCCGAAGGGTACGCCGCCCGCCGGTGGGTGGCCCGTCGTGTCCTGGGCCCACGGAACGGTGGGCCTGGCCGACGAATGCGCGCCGACCCTGCACCGGCTGGGCGACGGCGTCGAGGCCCCGGTGCGCGCGGCGCTCGACGCCGGTTTCGCGGTCACGGCAACCGATTACGCGGGGCTCGGGTCGGCGGGGGAGACCGAATACCTCGGCGGTCGCGCGGCGGCTCACTCGGTGATCGACATGATCCGCGCGGCGCGGTCGGTCGACGCCTCGCTCGGATCACGCTGGGTGTCGACCGGGCACTCCCAGGGCGGCCACGCTGCGCTGCACGCGGGCCGTCTCGCCGCGGAATTCGCACCGGAACTGCCGGTCGCCGGCATCGTCGCGATCGCCCCGGTCTCGTCGCTGGAGAACCTGTTCAGCCTGTTCGGTCCCCGCGTGCCCGGCCTCGGCGCGCTCAATGTGCTGAGTGCGCCGTTCCTGTTCACCCTCGCCGGTCTCGACCACGCGAATCCAGAACTCCGCGTCGCCGATTCCCTGACGTCGGACGGCAAGCGTTTTCTCGACCGCGCGCGTGCCCGGTGCAACGGGGATGTCGTGGACGCGTTGCGGTCGGTGCCACCGGGCTCCCTCGTGGCGTCGTCGTTCACCGCGAAGCAGGACTTCCGGGACGCCCTGCGGGAGTACGCCGAGGTGCCCGTCTCCGGCTACCCGGTGAAAGTCACGCTCGCACATGGTCTTCTCGATCCCGTGCTGCCGTACCCGCTGAGTCGTTCGCTGCGGTCCGCGATGCGCGACTCCGGCACGGATGTGGACCTCAAGACCTACGCGCGAGCTGATCACAGCGGCGTCGTCGACGAGTCGCTGCCGGACGTGCTGGCCGCGATCCGGGAGTCGTTCGGCCGTTGAGGTCGGGCCGACCGGTTCTCGCGGAGTCGATCACTCGACGCTCTCGCCGAGTTCCATCCAGCGTTCCTCGAGTTCCTCGAGTTCGGATTCCATGCTGCGGATGCTCTCCGTCTCCGCGGCGAGGCCTTGGTAGTCGGACTGATCATGGTCGGCGAGCGCGGTCCGGGCAGCATCGATCTTGCTGTGCAGCTTGTCGATCCGACGCTCGAGCGAGGCGAGCTCCTTGTTGGCCGCGCGCAGCTCGGCGCCGCTGAGGGTGGAGCCCGACACGCCGCCGTTCCCCGAAGCTGTGGCGCTCGTACCGGATCCGCCCGATGTCGATCCGGAACCCGACGTCTTCGCCTGTGCCGAGCGGAGTCTCAAGAACTCGTCGACGCCGCCGGGGAGGTGGCGGAGCCCGCCGTCGAGGACGGCGAACTGCTGATCGGTGACCCGCTCCAGGAAGTACCGGTCGTGCGAGACGACGATCAGCGTGCCGGGCCACGAGTCCAGCAGGTCCTCGAGCGCGGCGAGCATGTCGGTGTCGAGGTCGTTGGTCGGCTCGTCGAGGATCAGCACGTTCGGCGCGTCGAGCAGGATGAGCAGCAACTGCAGCCGCCGCTTCTGCCCGCCCGAGAGGTCGCGGACCGGGGTCGAGAGCTGCGCGCCGTCGAAGCCGAGCCGCTCGAGCAACTGCGACGGCGACAGTTCCTGTGCCTTCGACCCGGAACCGAAGGTGTACGTGGTCTGCAACTGCGCGATGACCACCCGCACCGGGTCGTCGAGGTACCGGTCGAGGTCGTCGAGGCGTTGGGTCAGGGTGGCGACCTTGACCGTCTTGCCGCGTTTGACCCGGCCGCCGGTCGGTTCCACGGTTCCGGCGATGAGGCCGAGCAGCGTCGACTTGCCCGCGCCGTTGACCCCGAGTATGCCGGTGCGCTCACCGGGCGCCAGCCGCCACTCGACGCCGTCGAGGACGGTGCGGTCACCGTAGGAGACCGACACGTCGAGCAGGTCGACGACGTCCTTGCCCAGACGAGCGGTGGCCAGTGACTGCAGGGCGACCGTGTCGCGGACCGGTGGGACGTCGGCGATGAGGGCATTGGCCGCGTCGATGCGGAACTTCGGCTTCGACGTCCGGGCCGGCGCGCCGCGGCGGAGCCAGGCCAGTTCCTTGCGGGCGAGATTCTGTCGTCGTGCCTCGATCGCGGCGGCCTGCCGGTCCCGTTCCACCCGCTGCAGGATGTACGCCGCGTAGCCACCCTCGAAGGGTTCGACGATGCGGTCGTGGACCTCCCAGGTGACCGTGCACACCTCGTCGAGGAACCACCGGTCGTGGGTGACCACCAGCAGTCCGCCGGCGTTGGCCGGCCAGCGTCGCTTCAGGTGGTCGGCGAGCCAGGTGATGGCCTCGACGTCGAGGTGGTTGGTCGGCTCGTCGAGCGCGAGGACGTCATGCTCGCCCGCGAGGAGTCGTGCCAGCGACACGCGGCGGCGCTGACCACCCGACAACGAACTGGTGGGCGCTGTCCATTCGACGTCGCCGAGCAACCCGCCGATGACGTCGCGGACCTTCGCGTCGCCCGCCCATTCGTGTTCGGGACGGTCGCCGACGACGGCGTGCCCGACGGTCTCGTCGTCGTCGAAGACGTCGACCTGGTCCAGCACGCCGATGCGGACGCCGCCGCGGACGGTGACGCGACCGGAATCGGGTTGCATCCGTCCGGCGAGCATCGCCAGCAGGCTCGACTTACCGTCGCCGTTTCGGCCCACGATGCCGATCCGGTCGCCCTCGTTGACCCCGAGGGACACCGACTCGAAGACCTTGGTGGTCGGGTATTCGAGGCCAAGGGTTTCCGCGCCGAGTAGATGAGCCACCCGACAAACGCTAGTGGGTGACCGGTCTCGACCTAACGGCGGATGGCCCCGTTGATCATGGCCGCGAACGCGACGGCGCCGGCCTGGTTGACGTGGAAGGGCAGCGCGATCCGATTCGACAGCGCGCTCTCGTACCAGGGATTGATGAGGTTGCAGGCATCGTGTCCCGCCGATCCTCGGTTGGCGTCGATGAAGGTGCCGCCGACCTCGGTCGACGCCCGCCAGAGCGCGCCGTTGGCGCGGTTGAAGACATCGCGCATCCACCGGGCGTCGGGGTCACTCAGCGGGACCAGCGGCCAGCACCCGGTGAACCCGATGAAGCCGCCCAGACCGACGACGATGATCTGGGCGTGCGGCGCCTTGTTCCGGATCGCGCGCAGAGCGGGGGTGACGCGGTTCTCCATGAGTTCGATCCGCCACCGGACCTCGTTCTCGAGGGCACGGTTGTGGCGGCAGCGCCGGTCGGTGAACGCCGGGGTCCGGCACTGGCCGAAGATCGCGCCCCACCGCATGTCGTTGCCGCCGATGCTCACGGTGATCAGCTGAGCGTCGCGCGGAACCAGGTGCAGCTGAATGGGTTTCGTGCCACCGCTGGTGTGCTGCGGGGCCCGGTACAGATGTGCCGACTGTGCGCCCGCACACGAGGCGTCGATGAAGCGTCGCGGCAGGGTCGCGGCGGCGACGAGGGTGGGGTAGTTGAACGCCGACCGCTTGCACCCGCCGAAGTAGGCGGGCGTCGGGGTGTAGAAGCTGCCGGACGCACGCGAATCACCGAGAGCGACGTAGGTACCGCCGGTGTAGCGCGTCGGGGCCGCCTGCGCGGGCGCGGCCACCGCCGCCATCATCGACACCACGAACGCGGTGACCAGCACCGTCGCCAAGATCTGGAGCCCGCCCCGAAACCTGCCTACCACCGAACACCGCTTCCACTGCCCACCGAGTTTGCTCAGGGAATCTTAAGGCACGACCTCGGGTCCGACGACAGAGTGCGGGATCCGTATTGGAAACCGGCACGAATCCCGCACTCTGCGGGAAGTGGACCCGACTGGCGACCCTGCAGGTCTCCGCGGACGCCGTTCTCAGCGGACTCGCGGCGGCGTGGTGGCACGGCCTCGTGACCAAGCGGCCGACGACGACTACCGTCACCGCTCCCCGAAGCTGGCACGGTTCGCCGGAGAAGGGGACGGTGGTCATCCGGAGATCACTCGACGCGGCCGACGTCGTGGTCGAGAAGGGACTCACGGTGACCGCGGTGCCGTTGTCCGTCCTCGAAGGCGCCGGCGAAGGAAAGATGGACGTACTCGACCGGGCACTTCAGAACAAGAAGGTCACGGTTGACGCTCTCCTCGAGACCTACCAGCGGCGACGCCGCTGCCGTGGTGCAACCGAGATGGCGAAGATGCTCGTGCTCGTCGGTTCTGGTGCCCGTTCGGCTGCCGAACGGCTGACCGTGGAACTGTTCGCCGAGCACGACATAGCGGGTTGGGTCGCCAACCACCCGGTGTCCGGTTACGAAATCGACTTCGCCTTCGTCGGGAGGAAGGTGGCGGTCGAGATCGACGGCATGGCTCATCACCGGGACGCCGAAGCGTTCCAGCACGACCGCACCCGCCGCAACACCCTCATCGCCCTGGGCTGGACGGTGTTGAACTTCACCTGGGCGGATCTCGTGGAACGCCCGGGATACGTCGCGTCGCAGGTGCGACGAGCGACCGTCTGATCACCCTCCGCACAGTGCGGGATTCGTACTGGAAACCGTTACGAATCCCCCACTTTGGAAGAGCTTTGGACCACCTACAGGCCGAGATCCTTGGCGATGATCGTCTTCATGACCTCGCTGGTGCCGCCGTAGATCCGCGTGACGCGGGTGTCGGCGTAGAGCCGGGCGATGGGGTACTCCAGGACATAGCCGTACCCACCGTGCAACTGCAGGCACTTGTCGATGACCTTGCCGGCGGTCTCGGTCGCGAACAGTTTCGCGCGGGCCGCATCTGGGACGGTGAGCTCACCCTCGTTGTGGAGTTCGAGTGCGCGGTCGACGAACTGCCGGATGGCCTCGACCTCGGCGGAGCACTCGGCGAGGACGAACTTGGTGTTCTGGAACGCCGCAACGGGTTTGCCGAAGACGTCGCGCTCCTTGGTGTAGGCGATCGCGTGCTGGACGGCCGCGGCGGCGGTGGCCGACGCCCCGATGGCGATGGTGAGTCGTTCCTGCGCGAGATTGTGCGCCAGGTACGAGAAGCCGGCACCCTCCTCGCCGAGCCGGTCCTCGACCGGCACCTTGACCGAGCTGAACGAGAGCTCGGCGGTGTCGGAGGCCTTGAGGCCGATCTTCTCGATCTTGCGTCCGACGGCGAAACCCTCCGACGAGGTGTCGACCACCAGGATCGACAGGCCCGCACGACGATTCGACTCGTCGAACGGTGCGGTCCGGGCGACGACCAGGATGCGGTCGGCCAGGGCGCCGCCGGTGATGAACGTCTTCGCGCCGTCGAGTACGTAGTGCGACCCGTCTTCGGACAGCTTGGCGGTGGTCGAGATGTTGGCGAGGTCCGACCCGGTGCCGGGTTCGGTCATGGCGATCGCGAACATGAGTTCGCCGGAACAGAATCCGGGCAACCACCGCTGCTTCTGCTCGTCGGTGGCGTACTCGACGAGGTAGGGGAGGATCAGGTTCGAGTGCACCGAGTAACTGCCGAAGGTGACACCGGCCGCCGATGTCTCCTCCGCGATCACCATCGAATAGGTGAAGTCCGAGACGCCACCGCCCCCGAACTCTTCGGGTGCCTCGATGCCCAGGACGCCGAGTTCGCCCAGCCTGTTGTAGAACTCGCGCGGCGGATGGCCCTGCTTCTCCCAATCGTGGTACACCGGCGCGACCTCTTTGGCGATGAAGTCACGGATGGTCTTGCGGAAGGATTCATGGTCCTCGGTGAAGATGCGACGCTGCATTGGTCCCTCGAAACTGTTGTGGGCGGACGGGTCTGACGACATTCACCTCAAGTGGTCATCGCTCCTGATATTCGCGTAGGAGCCCCTTGGAGATGATCTGTTTCTGGATCTCGCTGGTGCCCTCGCCGATCAGCAGGAAGGGCGCGTCGCGCATGAGGCGCTCGATCTCGAATTCCTTCGAGTAGCCGTAACCGCCGTGGATGCGGAAGCTGGCCTGGGTGACCTCGGCGCAGTACTCACTGCACAGGTACTTGGCCATCCCGGCGGCGACGTCGTTGCGCTCGCCGGAGTCTTTCAGTCGTGCCGCATTGACCATCATCAGGTGTGCCGCCTCGACCTTCGTCGCCATCTCGGCCAGCGAGAACGCAACGGCCTGGTGTTCGGCGATGGGTTTGCCGAAGGTGGACCGCTGCTGCGCGTACTTCACCGCGAGTTCGAAGGCGCGCTGGGCGATTCCGCAGGCGCGGGCCGACACGTTGACGCGCCCGACCTCGACGCCGTCCATCATGTGCGCGAAGCCGCGGCCCGGTTCGCCCCCGAGGATGTCGGTGGCGGGCGCGCGGTAACCGTCGAAGATCAGCTCGGTGGTGTCGATGCCCTTGTAGCCCATCTTGTCCAGCTTGCGCGGGATGGTCAGGCCTGGGAGTACCTCGCCGAAGCCGGCCGGCTTCTCCACCAGGAACGTCGTGAGGTTCTTGTGCGGCTTCTCGTTGCCCTCCTCGGTACGGACAAGAGCGGCAACGAGAGTCGACGACCCGCCGTTGGTCAGCCACATCTTCTGACCGTTGATGACGTATCCGTCGTCTCCGTCCCGCTTCGCGCTGGTCTTGATCGCCGCGACGTCGGACCCCAGTTCCGGTTCGGACATCGAGAACGCGCCGCGCACCTCGCCCGTCGCCATGCGGGGGAGGAAGCGCTGTTTCTGCTCGTCGGTCCCGTGCTGGCGGATCATGTACGCCACGATGAAATGGGTGTTGATCACGCCCGACACGCTCATCCATCCACGTGCCAGTTCTTCGACGCACAACGCGTAGGTCAGCAGGGACTCGCCGAGTCCGCCGTACTCCTCGGGGATCATCAGGCCGAACAGGCCCATCTCGGCCATGCCGTCGACGATGGCCTGCGGATACTCGTCGGCGTGCTCGAGTTCCTGTGCGGTGGGGATGATCTGCTTGTCGACGAACGAACGGACGTTGGCCAGGATCTCCGTCTGGATCTCGGTGAGGCCCAGGGTCGGCGCGAGGCGGGTCATGGTGGCTGGTCTCCGAAGTCGGTCGGGGTGCGCTCGCACCGTCGGGCGGACGTGGTGCGCGACCGGCACGCGTCCGTCTCACAGCATGCCCGGCGGCGGCCCGGCGAAGTAGTCGCGGTGAACTAAGGGAGCGATAGCGCGAGCCAATGGCTCTCGGCCACCGGCGCCTATCGGTCCGATAGCCATCGCCGATGACCCCGCTCGCAACTCCGTGTCCTCGACACATAGGCAGCGACAGTCAGGTCGTTCGCCGAGCGAACGTTGTCACATGGGTTCGACCCTGGTTTGAATCGGAACGGATGTGAGCCATAACACTGACGGAGCGCATCGCAACCCAGATCACTCGGCTGGAAGAGGTAATGCCATGACGGTCTCCACCGCCTCCGGATCAGGAGCCGGCGACAAGCCCGGGTCAGCGGCGCGCACGGGACCCGCTGGTCCCGCCCACACCGTCGACTTCGAAGCGGCCCAGACGCCGCGAGGTCTCGGCCCACGCGGCGAATCACGCGCGGGCGCCTGGGGTCTCACGGCTCTGCTGGTCAGCCTCTACGTCATCAACTACGCCGACAAGGCAGTGCTGGGCATCATCGCGCAACCGCTCCGCGAGGAGCTGGGCCTGAGCTCCTCGCAGATCGGTCTCGTCGGCAGCCTGTTCTTCCTGACGTTCACGATCGGCGGATTCTTCGCGGGACTGCTCAACCGCTGGATGACCCTGCGCTGGTCGCTGGTCCTGCTGGCCCTGTGCTGGGCCGCGGCCATGCTCCCCATGGTGGTGGTGGCGTCGTTCGCGGTCCTCGTCCTCAGCCGGCTGTTCCTCGGTCTCGCCGAAGGTCCGAGTTCGGCGCTCCTGCACACGGCGGCCTACTCCTGGCATCCGCCGGCCCGGCGCGCCCTGCCCGGTGCCCTCCTCGCCGGTGCCGCGTCGATCTCGAAGATCGCGATCGCTCCGCTGCTCGCCGTGATCACAGTGAGCTTCGGGTGGCGCTGGGCACTGATCGCTCTCGCCGCCGGTGGTCTCATCTGGTGTGTCATCTGGCTCTCGACGTGGCGCAACGGCCCGTACATCGCTAGTGGGAAGACCACCGCGAGCGCCGACGCCGAACCCGCGACGCCGTGGATCTCGATCTTCCGCTCACGCACCTTCGTCACCGGCGCGCTCGTTGTGATGAGCGTTTATGCGCTGGTCAGTGTCGTGCTCACGTGGTTGCCGTCGTACTTCGAAGAGGGGCTGGGCTACAGCCGCCTGCAGTCCGGGGCGATGTTCGCGTTCCCCTCGATCGTCGGCCTGGTCCTGATGGTGCTGAGTTCGATCACGAGTGACCGGATGATCTCTAAAGGGGCGACCTCGCGGATGCTGCGCATCGTCGTGCCGTCGGTCGGGGTTCTCGTCTCCGGCGTCCTGCTGTTCCTGTTGCCCTCGGTTGGCACACCGATCGTCGCGGTCGCGATCCTGTCGATCGGTTATGGATTCGCGGCCACGGTGTTCCCGCTGTTCAACGCGGCCGTCGCCGAGATCTGCCCGCCCCGGCAGACCGCCGGAACGCTGGGTGTCTTCCTGGCGATCATGGCGATCGGCGGTCTCGTCGCGCCGTACGCGACGGGTGTCATCGTCGACGCGGCCGCCACGCCGGCCGAGGGTTACGCCACCGCGTTCCAGGTGCTCGGAATCGTCGCCGCGGTGTGCGCGGTGCTCGCGCTGGTCTTCGCCGATCCCGAGCGCGATCGTGCTCGGTTGCGTCCGCACGCGCCGGCCGTCGAAGGCGCCACCTCGTGAGGCGCGCGTCCCATAGGTAGGGCCTCATCGACTGTGAGTGTGAATCGACTTGTCTGCCAAGCGCCCCGGTGGTCGGCTCGTCACAACGGGCGATCGGCGTCCGCCGGCGTGGTGCACGTCGGACACAACTTCATCCCTTGCCCTGACATCGAGGAGTCCCCATGCGTGATGCAGTGATCGTCGACGCGGTCCGCGCGCCCATCGGCCGCCGCCGCGGCGCCTTGTCCGGTATCCATCCCGCCGACCTGTCCGCCCACGTACTGGAGGCGCTCGTCGAGCGGACCGGCATCGATCCGGCCGTCGTCGACGACGTCGTCTGGGGATGTGTCAGCCAAGCCGCCGAGCAGGCGGGCAACGTCGCCCGGACGGCCGTGCTCGCCGCCGGCTGGCCCGAGAGCGTCCCCGGAACCACCGTGACGCGCGCCTGCGGGTCCAGCCAGCAGGCGGTCAGCATGGCGGCCGCGGCGGTGGTGTCCGGCCAGCAGGATGTTGTAATAGCCGGCGGGGTCGAGTCGATGAGCCGGGTCCCGATGGGCAGCGCCGCACCGAACGGCGAGCATCAGCCGCCCACGGTCCTCGACCGTTACGGCGTCGACAAGTTCAGCCAGGGGATCGGCGCCGAGATGGTCGCCGCGAAATGGGGATTGGACCGTACCCGCCTCGACGAGTACTCGCTGCGCTCGCACGAACTCGCTGCGCAGGCGGCCGACCGCGGTGCGTTCGACGCCCAGTTGGCGCCGATCCCGGGGGTGCTCGAGGGTGACGAGGGCATCCGCCGCGGTGGGACGCTCGAATCGCTCGCCAAGCTCAAGCCGGCCTTCAGCGAGGACGGCGTGATCCACGCCGGCAACTCCTCACAGATCTCCGACGGGTCGGGTGCCCTGCTGATCATGTCCGGTGAGACCGCGAAGTCGTATGGGCTCACGCCGATCGCCCGAATCCACACCGCGGTCGTCGCCGCCGATGACCCGGTGATCATGCTGACCGGCCCGATCCCGGCCACGGCCAAGGCGCTCAAGCGCTCGGGATTGTCGATCGACGACATCGGGGCCTTCGAGATCAACGAGGCGTTCGCCCCGGTCCCGCTGGCCTGGCAGGCCGAGACGGGTGCCGACCTGGACCGCCTCAACCCGCTCGGCGGAGCGATCGCCGTCGGCCATCCGCTCGGCGGGTCGGGCGCCATCCTCATGACTCGGCTCGTACACCACATGCGCGACAACGGAATCCGGTACGGACTGCAGTCGATGTGCGAGGCCGGCGGCATGGCGAACACCACCATCCTCGAACTGCTCTGACCGCGGGCTTCCGCTCCTCTGCTCCCTGAGGTGCGAGGAGCGATAGCGACGAGCCTCGAAGGGTCCTGGCGACGGAGGTTGCGAGACCCTTCGTGACGCTCGCAAGCTCGCTCCTCAGGGAGCAGGGTTGGGCTCGCAGGCTCGCACCTCAGGGAGCGGACAAATCACATCGAAAGGTATTCGTAAACAATGAAACTCAATGGACTGTCGGTCGCGATCACCGGCGGCGCATCCGGTCTCGGGCTCGCCACGGCCCAGCGCGTCATCGACGCCGGCGGCCTGGTCACCCTGATCGACCTGCCGACGTCGGACGGTCAGGCCGTGGCCGACGGACTCGGCGCCGCAGCGTCGTTCGCGGCCGCCGACATCACCGACCGCGAACAGTTCGCCGCCGCACTCGATGTCGCCGACGACCGAGGTGGCCTGCGCGGACTCGTGCACTGCGCCGGCGCGGGCCGGCGCATGCGCATCCTGGACAAGGAGGGCAAGGCGGGTGCGGTGGAGGACTTCGAGTTCGTCATCAAGCTCAACCTCGTCGGGTCGTTCCATGCGCTCTCGCTCGGCGCGGAACGTATCGCGCGACAGGAGCCCGTCGACGGGGAGCGGGGCGCCATCATCATGACCGCGTCGGTCGCGGCGTACGAGGGACAGATCGGCCAGATCAACTACTCGGCGTCGAAGGCGGGCATCGTCGGGATGACGCTCGTCGCCGCGCGGGACCTGGCCAACAAGCTCATCCGCGTCAACACCATCGCACCCGGCACGATGGACACGCCACTGCTCTCCCGGCTGCGCGACGATGTGCGCGATGCGCTCGCGGCGAGCATTCCCAATCCGGCGCGGCTCGGTAGGCCGGAGGAGTTCGGTCAACTCGCCGCGTCGATCCTGGAGAACACCTATCTCAACGGCGAGACCATCCGCCTCGACGGGGCGATCCGGATGGCACCGCGGTAGCCCGAACTCCGGCACGTCCGTTCTTCCTCCCCCACAACGCCTTTCGAGAGGATTCATCGCGTTGTCTGTCACGGCGCCCACCACTCTGAGCTATCCCGACACCACGATGGCGGTGCTGCCCGCGAGTATGGCCGCCCTCTACGGCGAGCGCGCGGCCGTCATCGACTGCGCGACGACGCTCACGTTCACCGAGCTCGACGTGCGCTCGGCCGCCGTGGCGTCGGGCCTGCGTGCGGCCGGAGTGAGCGATCGCGATGTGGTCCTGCTGTACCTGACCAACAGCGTCGAGTTCGTCGTCGCCTACTACGGATCACTGCGGGCCGGTGCGGCGGTGACCCTGGTCAATCCGTTGCAGCCCGTACCGGGTCTGCGGCGTCAGATCGCGGAAACCGGTGCGGTGGTCGGTTTCACGCAGGTCGAGCAGTCCGCGCGTCTCTTGTCCGCCGCCGTCGGCACGGCGTTGACGACGGTGGTGACGGTGGACGGGGCCGCGGGAGCGCCGGAGGGCATCGACTCCGTCGCCCTCGCGGAGTTCGTCGTCGGGCACGAGACGGCCCCGCCGGTCTCGACCACGAGCGACGATGTCGCGCACCTCGCCTTCACCGGCGGCACCACGGGTGTCTCGAAGGGCGTTCGGGTCCTGCACCGCAACGTGCTCGGCAACGTCACGCAGATGATCGCCTGGCGGGCAGGTCATTCCGTGGAGGTGGGAACAGACGGTCTCCTGACCCTCACCCCCCGGTCGGCGGAGAACCCGGGGGTGGTCCCCGGGCATGCGGCGACGGTCGTGGTTTCCCCGCTGTTCCACGCGCACGCCCTCATCAACATGTCGTTTCTCCTGCTGTGCGGTGCCACGCACGTGTTCGCCGGTCGTTTCGAGCCCGGTCGGATGCTGGCCCTCATCGAGGCGCATCGGGCGTCGTACGTGACCGGGAGTCCCGCGATGTGGCATGCGCTCGCCGTGCACCCCGACGTCCCCACGAGGGACCTGACCTCGGTGCGGGTGGTCTCCTCCGGCGCGGCGCCGATCGATCACGTGACCCTGGAGCAGCTCGAGAAGGCGTTCCCGGCAGCGGCGATCGTGGAGGGATACGGCCTCACCGAGGCGACGTGCCTGGTGTCCTCGGCGCCCCTGACGTCCGGGGGTCGATACCGGCTCGGGAGTGTGGGTCTGCCGACGTTCGACACCCAGATCGAGATCCGCGCCGTCGACGATCCGGCCGTCGTCCTCGCGCCGGGGGAGAAGGGACAGTTGTGGGTGCGCGGACCGCAGGTCACCGACGGCTACCTCGATCACCCCGAGAAGACGGCCGAGCAGTTCGTCGACGGATGGCTCGACACCGGTGACATCGCCTACCGCGACGCCGACGGGTACCTCTACATCTGCGACCGTGCGAAGGACATGCTGATCTACAAGGGCTACAACGTGTATCCGCGCGAGCTCGAGGAGATCCTGGTGACGCATCCCGACGTCGGTGCGGCGGCGGTCGTCGCCCGGGAGGCGGGTGCGGTGGGGCAGGAGCCGGTGGCCTTTCTCGTCGCCCGGGACGGTCACGTCATCGACGCCGATGCGGTGTCGGACTTCGTCGCCGCGCAGGTGTTGCCCTACAAGAAGATCCGGGACGTGTACGTGGTCGACGAGCTGCCCACCTCGGCGGCCGGCAAGGTCCAGAAGGTGGCGTTGCGGGAGCGCCTGGCGAACGCCTGACAGGGTCAGCGCCGGCGCCCGAGGCGCCGGCGCACGCGCGTGTGGTCAGCGCTGCGCGCGCTTGATCAGGTTGCGCCCGATGATGAGTCGCTGGATCTCGCTGGTGCCCTCGTACAGGCGCAGCAACCGCACCTCGCGGTAGATGCGTTCCACCGCGACATCGCGCATGTAACCGCTGCCGCCGTGGATCTGCACGGCGAGATCGGCGACCTTGCCGACCATCTCGGTGCAGAACAGCTTGGCAGCCGACGGGGCGATGCGGCGGTCGGTGTCGTCGACCCACGCCCGGGCGGCCTCGCGCACCAGTGCGCGCCCGGCCATCACCCCGGCCTGCTGGTCGGCGAGCATGGCCTGGACCAGTTGGAACTCGCCGATCGCGGTACCGCCCTGGGTGGCGGTGGCGGCCCAGGTGACCGACTCGTCGAGCGCACGCTGCGCGGTGCCCACCGAGAGAGCCGCGATGTGCACCCGGCCTCGGGCCAGGCTCATCATCGCGGCCTTGTAGCCCACGTCCTGGCTGCCGCCGACCAGTGCCGACGCCGGCACCCGCACGGCGTCGAAGTGCACGTCGGCGGTCCAGGCGCCCTCCTGGCCCATCTTGCGGTCCTTGGCGCCGACGCTGAGCCCCGCGGCGTCGGCGGGGACCAGGAACACCGCGATGCCGGTGCCGTTCTCGTCGGCCGGACGGGTACGTGCGAACACGACGAACAGATCGGCCAGCGGCGCATTGGTGATGAACCGCTTCTCGCCCGTGATCACCCAGTCGTCACCGTCGCGGACGGCCTTCGTGCGCAGTCCGGCCGGATCGGACCCGGCCCCCGGTTCGGTCAGCGCGAACGAGGCGACGACCTCGCCGGACGCGATCTTCTCCAGCCACGCGGACTTCTGCTCGTCGGTGCCGAAGTGGACGAGGACCTGGCCGGCGATGCCGTTGTTGGTGCCGAACATCGAGCGCAGCGCCAGGGAGGTGTACCCGAGCTCCATCGCGAGTTCGACGTCCTGGGTCAGATCGAGGCCGAGACCGCCCCACTCCTGCGGGATGGCGTAGCCGAACAGGCCCATGCTCCTCGCCGTCTGGCGGATGTCGTCGGGGATGGCGTCGGTGTCGAGGATCTCCTGCTCCCGCGGGACCACCACCTCGCGGACGAACTCGCGCGTCGCGGCGAGGATGTCGGCGAAGTCCTCGTCGCCCACCTCGGAGGAGGTCGTCCGCGCTGAATGCATCACTCCGGTCATGTTGTCACTCTCGCGGCCGGCGGGCGAGGGGTCCAATACGAAACCGGGATCGCTGCGATAGCCGTTGCGTATGAGCGCGGAGGGGTCGATCGGGGCGGAACCTCGATAGATTTGTCCCCGCGGCACTCACCACGGGCCGGCGCTTCGCGACCGGTTGCCCGACGACCGTCACCCCGCCGCCCTCGAAAGGACTCCGATACATGTCATCGCACCCGCCCGCCGCCGCGTTGCTGGAGGGTCGTACCGCCGTCGTGACCGGCGGCGCCCAGGGCATCGGTTTCGAGATCGCCCGCTCGTTCGTTGACGCCGGCGCGCGAGTCGTGCTCGGTGACCTCAGCCTCGACGCCGCGCAGGCGGCCGCGGACGAGCTCGGCGGCCGCGACGTGGCCCGCGCGGTGAGGTGCGACGTCGTCGACGCGGGCGAGGTCGACACGCTGCTGGCGGCCGCGGTCGACGGGTTCGGCTCACTCGATGTGCTGGTGAACAACGCCGGGATCACCCGGGACGCGACGATGCGCACCATGACCGAAGACGATTTCGATCAGGTCATCTCGGTGCATCTCAAAGGCACCTGGAACGGCACACGCAAGGCGGCGGCGATCATGCGCGAGGCCAAGCGTGGTGCGATCGTGAACATCTCGTCGCTGTCGGGCAAGGTCGGCATGGTCGGGCAGACCAACTACTCGGCCGCCAAGGCGGGCATCGTCGGCCTCACCAAGGCCGCGGCCAAGGAGATGGCCCATCACGGCGTGCGGATCAACGCGATCCAGCCCGGCCTCATCCGGTCGGCGATGACCGAGGCGATGCCGCAGAAAGCGTGGGACCAGAAGATGGCGGAGATCCCGATGCGGCGCGCCGGCGAGGTCGGTGAGGTCGCGAGCGTCGCGCTGTTCCTGGCGTGTGACATGTCGTCGTACATGACGGGCACCGTCCTCGAGGTGACCGGCGGCCGTTTCATGTGACCGCCGGCCCTGCTCCACGCCTCCTCTGACACCGAAAGGTCACCCATGCGCGACGTCGTCATCTGCGAACCGGTCCGTACCCCGATCGGCCGTTACGGCGGGATGTTCAAGAATCTCACCGCCGTTGATCTCGGGGTCGCCGCGCTGACGGGGATGCTCGACCGGACCGGACTCGACCCGGAGAAGGTCGAGGACGTCATCCTCGGTCACTGCAACGGGAACAGCGAGGCGCCCGCCCTGGGACGAGTCATCGCACTCGATGCCGGGTTGCCGATCACAGTGGGCGGCATGCACATCGATCGTCGTTGCGGGTCGGGACTACAGGCCGTCATCCAGGCCGCCTACCAGGTGTCATCGGGGGACAACGACGTCGTGGTCGCCGGCGGTGCCGAGTCGATGAGCAACGCGTCGTTCTACTCGGTGGACATGCGGTGGGGCGGGGCCCGGACCGGAATTGCCATGCACGACAGCCTCGTCCGGGCGCGCTCGACCGCCGGCGGCAAGAACTACCCGGTGCCCGGCGGAATGATCGAGACGGCCGAGAACCTGCGCAAGGACTACGAGATCTCCCGGGAAGAACAGGACGAACTGGCTGTGGCATCGCACGAACGAGCGGTGCGGGCCCAGAAGGATGGCGTACTGGCCGAGGAGATCATCCCGGTCACCGTGGCTTCGCGATCTGGTGATCAGGTCATCGACACCGACGAGCATCCACGCCCGGATGTCTCGGTCGAATCGCTGTCGAAGCTGAAGCCGATCATGGGCAAGACCGACCCGGACGCGACCGTGACGGCGGGCAACGCCAGCGGTCAGAACGACGCCGCGTCGATGGCGATCGTGACCACACCCGAGGTCGCGGAGAAGCTGGGTCTACGCCCGCTGGTGAAGCTGGTGTCATGGGGTCTGGCGGGGGTACCGCCGCGCACCATGGGGATCGGGCCGGTCCCCGCGACCGAGAAGGCCCTGGCAAAGGCCGGACTAACACTCGCCGACATCGATGTCATCGAGTTGAACGAGGCATTCGCGGCCCAGGCACTCGCGGTCACCCGCGAGTGGGGTTTCGGCCGGTTCGGTGCCGGCGGCGATTTCGACCGCACCAACGTCCACGGCTCGGGCATCTCGCTGGGCCACCCGGTCGGCGCCACCGGCGGACGCATGCTGGCCTCCCTGGCGCGTGAACTGCACCGGCGCGAGGCCCGCTACGGGCTGGAGACCATGTGCATCGGCGGTGGCCAGGGCCTCGCCGCGGTCTTCGAACGCGTCAGCTGACCCGAGACTCACCGGGCCCCACCTGATCCGCACGCACCGGTGGGGCCCGGTGTTCCACCCGTCACCCCGCAGTTTCGCGCACGAGGTCGACGAAGGCCTGCCCGACGGCCGACAGCGACGGCGGGTGGAATGCGATGGCGAAGGGTCGCACCACATTCGGTTCGATTTCACGGATCACGACCGGTTCGTCGGCCGACTCCGCCACCGATCGTTCGAGTAGAGTGCCGCCGATTCCGGACTCCACCATCGGGAGCCGTTCCTCGCGGATCTCCGACAGCACGGCCAGCGGCGGGCGGACGCCCCCGACGCGGATCGCCTCCTCGAACTCGTCGGCCACCGAGTAGCCGCGCGGCACGAACACCATCGGGATCGCCGGCAGATTGTTCAGCGGGATCGGGCCCACGGGTACATCGGTGCCCTGCGGGTAGACGAGCACGTGTTCGTGTTCGCCGATCACGATCACCTCGAGGTCGTCGCCGGCGATGGGTAGGTGGGCGACGGCGAACTCGCAATGACCGTCCTCGATGGCCGACGCGGCCCTGGTCTCGTCGCGTAACTCGCCGAGTCGCACCGAAACCCGCGGATAGGCGGCCCGGAACCGGGCGACCAGATCGACGACGGGCCCGACCGCGGTCGCGGCGAAGGCCAGGATCTCGAGGTGGCCGGTGAGTTCGTCCGCCGAGGCGGAGAGCAGATCGTCGACGGCGTCCATGTCGCGCACGATCTGTCGCGCGGGACCGACCATCGTGCGCCCGGCCGCCGACAGGACCATCCCGCGACCGATGCGGTGAAACAGCTGGACTCCGAGTTCGCGTTCGAGCGCCCGGAGTGCTTGGGACACGGTGGGTTGCGCGACACCGAGAGCCGACGCGGCCCCGCCGATGCCCTTGTTCTCGACCACCGCCAGGAAGTACTCGACCTGTCGCAATTCCATGGCGTGTCACCAATCCCGTGGTTCGGCGGGGTCCGGCGCGATCCCGCAGTGGACCTTCGCCGCGGAGATGAAGGCGAGGGCGGCCGGCGAGGGGAGCCCGGATCGCAGCACGAGACCCCACGGTCGGGTGAGTGGTGGGTCGAGCGCGAGTCGACGGAGTCCCGCAAGCTGCCGGTCGGCCACGGTGCGTGGGAGAATCGTTGCGCCCGTGCCCTTCTTGACCAGACTCCACACCGCGGACGGTAATTGGCAGTCGACCACCACGTTCTTGCCGTTGTCGTCGAGGAGTCCGCCGAGGAGTTCCGCGGTGATCGGGTCGCTGTGATCGACGACGAGTGGCAGCGAGCGCACCGCAGACTGCGGTATCGGTTCGGGCAGACCGTCGGCGAGCGTCGTCGGCGCCGCGACGATGAGTTCCTGCTCGGCCATCGGGATGGCGGTGAAGGTTGCGTGTTCGGCGGCCGAGTCCATGATCCCGACCTCGGCGTCCCCGGATCGCAACGCCGACAACACCCCGGTGGGGCTGTCGGCGGAGACGACTCGAACCGACAAGCGCGGGAACCGTTCCCGGAACAGGCGGACGATGTTGACCACCGGGTCCACGCTGAACGCCGCGTAGGTCACGATGTCGACGCGACCGGCGCGCAGCTCCCGAACGGCGTCGACCTTGGCCTTGGCGCGGTCGACGTCGGCCAGGATGCGCCGGGCGGCGACGTCGAGTTTGCGTCCGGCCTCGGTGAGTTCGAGGCGTCGTCCGGTGCGGTCGAACAGGGTGACGCCGAGACGTCTCTCGAGGGTGCGGATCGCCTGGGACAGCGACGGCTGTGAGATGTAGAGCGACTGGGCGGCCTTCGTGATGCCGCCGTGGTCGACCACGGCGACGAAGTAGGTCACGAGGTGCAGGTCCACCCCGGTCACTCTAGTGACCCGAGTGTCAGGTCACTTGCCGGTCCAGCGCGGCGCGCGTTTCTCGGCGAAGGCGATCGCACCTTCCTTGGCGTCGTCGGAGGCGAACACCGGACCGAGGAAGTCCCACTGCTTCTTGATGAGTTCGGGATCGGTGTAGCGGATCGCCATGGAGGTGACCTGTTTGGTGGCGCGGACGGCGAGGGGGCCGTTGGCGGCGATGGCGGCGGCCAGTTCGCGTGCGCCGGCGAGTGTCTCGCCGGGTTCGGTGATCCGGTTGACCAGGCCGAACTGGTGGGCGCGTGCGGCGGTGAGCGGGTCGCCGGTGAGCGCGAGTTCCATGGCGAGCTGGTAGGGGAGGATCTTCGGGAGGCGTAGGAGGCCGCCGGCGGCGGCGGCGAGTCCGCGCTTGACCTCTGGGATGCCGAACTTGGAGTTGTTTGCTGCGACGACGAGGTCCGCCGACAACGCGAGTTCGCATCCGCCGGCCAGCGCCCAGCCCTCGACGGCGGCGATGAGGGGCTTGGTCGGTGGGGCCTCGGTGAGGCCACCGAACCCGCGACCCTCCAGGGACACCACCTCGCCGCGGGCGAAGGCCTTGAGGTCCATCCCGGCGCAGAACGTGCCACCGGCACCGGTGAGGATGCCGATGGTGAGGTCGTCACGCGACTCGAGCTCGTCGATCGCGGCGGCGATACCCTCCGACACCTCGAGATTCACGGCGTTCTTCGCCTCGGGGCGGTTGATCGTGATGACGGCGACGCCGTCAGCGAACTCGGTGAGCACGGCACTCATGGGACTCCTGGAGTTGGTGGACGGGACGGGCGGTCAGGTGTTCTCGGATGTGGAGATCTGTTGCGGCTCAGCCGGTGTGGGCTCGCCGGCGGCAACCCAGCGGATCGGATCCGGGGTCGTCGGATCGGTCGCCGTCTCATCGGGAACGTGGGCGTCGAGGACACCGCGCTCCTGCAGGACGACGAGATGGGCGTGCGTCTCCCGCAACGCGAGTCGGCTGAGGGTGAGGGACAGCTCCTCGAACGGACGCGACCACGTCACCGACCGGGTGATCTCCCAGGCCGTGCTCTCCGGGTATCGGGTCACGGTCGAGGCGATCTCGTCGAGCCGCTCCTCGTGATGCGTGAGGAGACCGGTGACGCGGTCGCCGAGGCCTCGGAACCGGTACTCGTGGGACGGCAGCGCCTCGTGGTCGCGCATCTTCTCGGTGTTGGCCAGCGAGATCAGGTAGTCGGCGAGGGGACTGTCGGTCTGCATGGGATTGGTCGAGATGTTCGGACTGATCCGCGGCAGCAGGTGGTCGCCGGTGAAGACGATGCCGGCGGTGTCGTCGGCGAAGCAGAGGTGCCCCGCGGTGTGGCCCGGGGTCCAGACGGCGCGGAGATCCCAGCCGGGGATGTCGAGCGGGGCGTCCCCGGTCAGCTCGCGGTCGACGGACCGCCCGTCGGGCAGGCGGATGAAACCGACCAGCCCCTCGTCGGCGACCTCGGTCGGTGCGCCGAGAGCGCGGAGTTCGGATCGCGCCTGGCCGAGTTGGTTCTCCACCTCGGTCTCGGAGTAGTGGCGCAGGTACCGGGAATCGTTGCGATGCATCCACAGCTCGGCGTCCACGTACTCGAGTAGACGCGGCACGAGCCCGAAATGGTCGGGGTGCAGATGAGTCACGCCGATGGACCTGATGTCGGCGAGGTCGTGGCCGGTGGAGCGGATGCCTGCGACGAGGATGTCCCACGACTCGTCGGACGGCCAGCCGGCGTCGATCAGTGCGAGACCGCCGTCGGGCAATCCGAGGGCGTAGACCAGGACGTATCGCAACGGATTGGATCCCATGGGGACCGGGATCGACCACAGCTGCGGCCGGACCTCCTCGACCGGGGGCAACACCTTGTCGGCCCAGGCCTGCTTCTGCAGCGTGCCGGTGACCTCGATCGTGCCCATCCAGCCTCCCGCCGGGTCCGTCGCGTGGTGACACCGCTGATGATCGTTGCAGTGATCAACAGTCATCCGATCACGAGAGGCGATCGCGCTCAAGCTGTGGGCGGCTCAGACATCCTGAGGTAGGACCTATGGATCCAGGTCGGCGAGTCCGGCCGCGGCCCCGTCGCAGCTCGCCGCGACGTCGAGCACCAGTCGCCCGGCGAGTTCCGGCTGGATGAGCGGGAACAGATGGCTTGCCCCGGGGACGACGGTCAGCGACGCGTGCTGTGCTGCCTCGACGAAACGTTGTTCGTGGACCCGGAACTGGTCTTGGCTACCGTTGACGAACATCGTTCGGCCGGGGTAGCGCCGGACCTCGCCGAGCGCGTCGAACCGCTTGATCTCGGCGACGACGTCGGCGATCGACCCCAGTGCCAGTCCGCCGATCTCCATGTCGGCGGACACCCGACGTCCCACGGCGAGGCGGGTGGCCACCTGACTGATGATCGCCGCCTGACGCGGCAGGAACGCGGTGACCGCACCGAACGTCTCGAACGGCGCGGCCAGCAGCGGACTGGGCTGCGCGGTCGCGCACATCGGGACCAGGGCCGCGACGGCTTCCGGATGGCGTCCGGCGACCGCCATCGCCACATAACCGCCCATCGACATCCCGGCCACGACCGCCGGCCGGCCGAACCTGCTGATCTCGGCGAGCACGGCGTCCACCGCGCCGGACATCGTGAACGTCTCGTCGCGGCGCTGCCCGTGGCCAGGGAGGTCGGGGGTGGCGACCGCGCGCCTCGAGTCGGGACCGGCCACAGCCGCCGCGACCCGGTGCAGGGTCGCGCCGCTCACGCGCAAACCGTGGACGAGGACGACGGGCGTGGGTTCGACCACCGCCGCGTCGACGGGAACGGGTACGGGCTCGGCCATCGCACGCAGTATGCCGCCGAACGGTTCTCGACGCCGCCGGCGTCACCGACTGTTCGTCAGCGATCTGCTTCGACGTCGGTTTGTTCGGCACCTATCTGCCCCGGCGTTCCCGACGGTTCGCCCGGTGGGAACGCCGGTGACACGCGCCGACCGATGCCGATGCGGTCGAGGAACCCGGCGTCGTGGGAGACGACCAGCAGCGCACCGGTCCAGGCCTCGAGTGCGTCCACGAGTTGCGTGACGGTGTCGAGATCCAGGTTGTTCGTCGGCTCGTCGAGGATCAGCAGTTTGGGTGTCGGGTCACCGAGCAGTGCATCGGCCAGTGCGACGCGCAGCCGTTCGCCGCCGGACAGTTCGGCGAGTGCGCGATCGGCGCGCGCACCCCGGAACAGGAACCGCGCGAGATGCGCCCGCACCTCCTGCGTCGAGATGTCCAGGTGGGTCCGCGCGAGGTGCTCCGCGATCGAGACGGTCGGGTCGGGGAAGGTGATCTGCTGCGGTACGAAGGCGAACGGTACGACGACGGATTCGGAGGCGATCAACTCCGCGATCAGCGTCGATTTCCCGGAACCGTTGGGCCCCACCAGAGCCACCCGCTCGGGTCCGTCCATGCGCAGGCGGTCATCGACGACGATCTGGGCGCGCGGGGCCACCTCCGGCGTCGGCACGACGATCCGTGCGGTGCGGTCGGTGCGGATGTCCTCGCGGGCCTCGTCGAGACGCGTTGCCGCAGAGGCTACGTCGTCACGATGGGCGTTGCGCAGTTTGCCCGCCGACACCTGCGCCTCGCTCCGGCGGTTGTGTGCCACGATCTTCGGCACCCGCTTCTCGCGTTCGGCCGTCGCGCCCGTCCGGGCCCGCCGATCGAGTTTGATCAACGCCTCGGTCATCTCGCGGCGCTGCTTGCGCAGATCGCCGGCGGCGGTGGCAACCGCTGCCTCGGCGGCGTCTTGTTCGGCGTCGATGATCTCGCGGTACCGGGAGTAGGGCCCGCCGAACAGCCGCACTCGACCTCGGTACAGCTCGACTGTCGTATCGACACGTTCGAGGAGCTCGAGGTCATGACTGACCACGACCACCGTGCCCGGGAACGACTCGATGGCGTCGAAGAGCCGGGCGCGGGAGTCGGTGTCCAGGTTGTTGGTCGGTTCGTCGAGGAGCAGGATCGCCGGGTCGGCGATGAGTGCGGCGACGATCGCCAGCAGGGTCGCCTCCCCGCCGGACATGGCGCCGACCGTGCGGTCGAGGTCGGGCGGCAGTCCCATCTGCTCGAGGAGTCCGATGGCGCGCTCCTCGACGCCCCAGTCGTCCCCGACTGCGTCGAAGTCCTGCGGATCTACCGAGCCGCTCTCGATTCGTCGTATCGCACAACGAATCTCGTCGATGCCGAGCGCTTGTGCCACGGTCGACGACGGATCGGACTGCGGGTCCTGCACGACCACAGCGACATCGGTCGTCGACGTGTCGCCTGCGATCGTGATGCTGCCCGACGCCGGGCGTGATCGACCGGCGATCAGGCCGAGGAGGGTGGACTTGCCCGCACCGTTCGCGCCGATGAGGGAGTAGGTCTCGGCGCCCAGGGTGAGGTCGAGGTGTTCGAAGACGACTGTCCCGTCAGGCCAGGCGAACGAGACGTCGGACAGCACGATGGAAGATGGCATGAGGGCTCCTGAAGTGGGTCGGGTACACCGACAGGGCGTCGGTGGAGTCCGTCGGCGGTGCCGACGGCCGGGGCCACTTCAGTTCTTCATCGCGGTGGATCACTCCTGGCGGGTCTGGGGGCAAGTGGTGACCACCGTAGCGGACGCGCTCGGAGTTGCCAACGGATTATCCGCCGACGAGTCGGATCCGGGCTCACCGCTACGGTTGGGGTATGTCATTTCTCCGCACCTCGGTGTCCAACGGCGTCGGCGAGATCGTCCTGGACCGGCCCAAGGCTCTCAATGCGTTGGACCAGAGCATGATCGACGACATGTACGTCACGCTCGGCGAATGGGGTGACGACGATGGGATTGACACCGTCCTGGTCACCTCGGCGAGCGACCGGGCGTTCTGCGCCGGAGGCGACATCCGTGCGATCCGCGAGCACGCCATCGACGGCGACCAGGCCTCGATCAGCCGCTACTTCGCCGGCGAGTACCGGCTCGATCAGCTCGTCGCCGACTACCCGAAGCCCTACATCAGCCTGATCGACGGGGCGGCCATGGGCGGGGGTCTCGGGATCAGCGTGCACGGCGAGATCAGGGTCGTCACCGAGAAGGCGATGATCGCCATGCCCGAGACCGCGATCGGGTTCTTCCCCGACATCGGTTCGACCTACTTCCTGCCGCGGCTCCCGGAAGGGGTGGGCATGTGGCTCGGACTCACCGGCGCCCGGATCCGCGGTGTGGACGCGGTCGCCGTCGGACTGGCAACGCATTTCGTGTCCTCCGCCGACCTGCCGGCGGTCGCCGACAGCATCCGTTCTGGTGCCCCGCTGGCCGACGCGCTGGCCACGTCGGGGACCGAGGACGCCAGCGACGTGCCGTTGCGCAAGATCGGCGAGTACTTCGCCGACGACAACGTCAACGCCATCCTCGGCGGCCTGCGCGGCGCGGTCGGCGACGACTGGGCCCAGGAGATGGTTGGTCTGCTCGAGGGCGCCTCACCCACCAGTCTGTGGGTCACCGCGGCGATGATCAGCGCCGGGGCGAGGTCGGGGATCGACGAGTGCTTCGACCGGGAACTGCATGCCGCAGAGGAGATCACGAAGACCCACGACTTCCGCGAGGGCGTGCGGGCCGTGCTCGTCGACAAGGATCGCAGTCCCGAATTCGACCCGGCGCGCATCGACGACGTCGATCCCGCCGTCGTGGCCCGGATCGTCGGTGCCACCGCTGGTTGAGCCGCCTCCCCGCTGGTTGAGTCGCCTCCCCGCTGGTTGAGTCGCCTCCCCGCTGGTTGAGCTTGTCGAAGCCACTGGTCGGGTTTGCGAGGTCGGTTGCCGAGGTGGCCTCGACGGACGCGGCGTCCTCGCTACGCTCGGTCGACGCTGCTCGACCAGCGGGGGGTGGCGTCCTTACTACGCTCGCTCGACGCTGCTCGACCGGCAGATCTCAGGGCGTGAGCTGAAACCACCCCGACAACGACACGCTGTCGGTCGAGTTGCCCTCGGACTCCGGCTGTTTCGTGGCCGACGACTCGTCGAGGTCGTAGCGGACGTCGTCGTCGGGCGCGAGCGGGTTGGCCTCGACCCGTGTCGCCGTCGGGCAGGTGAACGAGCCGGCCGCGAGTGAGCCCGACATGCCGCTCACGCTGAGCTGGCACGCGGACGAGTGGTGGTAGTCGCCGTTGATCGAGACCCCGATCTGGGCGTTGATCGGTCGTGTCAACGGCCCGACGGTCGGACGTGTCGCGCCCACCGGTGGCAACAGGCCGCCGGTCAGTTCGCTGATCAGGAACTCGATCTGCGCGCCGCCGGTGCCGGCGTCCTTGAACACGAAGAGCAGCGAGTCCGGCGGCACATCGGGCCGCGCCGGGCCCCACCGGTCGAACTTATAGCAGTTGGGCTCGTCGGCGGGGGTGGCGCCCACTGCGGGTCCGCGTCGGGAGTCCGCCGGCGTGTCCGCGACCGCGATCTTGATGTCGCCGTGACGGAACTCGAAGTTCTGGCCACTGCGGTCGACGTTGCCCTGCGGTGGTTTCTCGGTGCAGAGCGTCGGGTCGACCGGGCGTGCGGTCGGCACCGGCGTCGAGGTGGTGGGCGTGGACTGGGGCGGGGCGTCGGAGCCACAGGCGGTGACGAGCGACGACACCGCCGCGCACATCAGCACGGCGGCGCGCACCGGCCGGCGCCGTGTGCTCGTCGACCGGTCAGTCCGCTGCCGCGACAAGGGGTTCGAGAGTGAGGTCGGGGTGTTCCTTCTCGATGTACTGCAGGCGCCATTTGTCGCTGAAGAGCGCGAGAACGGCGCCGTCGGTGCGGGTGAAGACCTCGACGCCGCGTTGCCGATTCAATTCGGGCGCGCTGTCGGCATCCGTGCGACGGGCGAGGGTGTAACCGAGCGGCTCGATGATGGTGTCGACGTTGTACTCGGCCTTCATCCGCGCGGTCACGACCTCGAACTGCATCGGTCCGACGGCGGCGAGCACCGGCGACGCATCACCGCGGGTGTCGTTGCGCAGGACCTGGACCACGCCTTCGCTCTCGAGCTGGTCCATGCCCTTGCGGAACTGCTTGTACTTGTCTGCGGTGGTGGCACGCAGGGTCGAGAAGTGTTCGGGCGCAAAGGACGGGATCGGCGGGAACTGCACCTTGGGGCCGTCGTAGAGAGTGTCGCCGGGCGCGAGCGCGGTCGCGTTCACCAGCCCGACCACGTCACCGGGGTAGGCGGTGTCGACCGTCGAGCGGTCGCGGCCGAAGACGGCCTGGGCATACTTGGTGGCGAACGGCTTTCCGGTCTGCGCATGGGTCACGACCATGCCGCGTTCGAACTCGCCGGACACGATCCGCATGTACGCCAGGCGATCCCGGTGGCTGGAGTCCATCCCGGCCTGCACCTTGAAGACCACCGCGCTGAACGGGTCGGTCACCGGCCGTGGATTGCCCTCGACGTCGGCCCGCGGCCCGGGGGGAGGAGCGAGCTCCACGAGGACCTCGAGGAGTTGCCGCACACCGAAGTTCAGCATCGCGGAGGCGAAGATCATCGGCGAGGTCTGCCCGGCGAGGAACAATTCCTGATCGTGGTCCTGGCCCATCTCGGTGAGCAGTTCGCTCTCCTCGAGTGCCGAGGTCCACTCGTCGCCCTCGCGAGCCAGCGCGTCGTCGGCGGACATGATCTCCTCGGGCGCGATCTTCGCGCCGCCGGCGGTACGGGTGAAGTGCACGTACTCGCCGGTGCGCCGGTCGAGGAGACCACGGAAGTCGCCGGCGATGCCGACCGGGAAGAACAGCGGGGTCGGGGTGAGGCCGATGCGCTCGGTGATCTCGTCGATCAGTTCGAGGGGGCTCTGACCCGGCCGGTCCCACTTGTTGATCACCGTGATGACCGGGATGCCCCGGTGGCGGCACACCTGAAAGAGTTTGAGGGTCTGCGGCTCGAGTCCCTTGGCGGCGTCGATGAGCATCACCGCGGCGTCGACCGCGGTCAGCACGCGGTAGGTGTCCTCGGAGAAGTCGGCGTGACCCGGGGTGTCGACGAGGTTGATGACGCTCGGGATCTCGGGGTCGGCCTGGGCTGCGGCCGAGTAGTTGAACTGCAGCGCCGTCGAACTGACGGAGATGCCGCGCGCCTTCTCCATCTCCATCCAGTCGGAGACGGTCGACTTACGTCCGGCCTTGCCGTGGACGGCGCCGGCCTCGCTGATCATCCGCGCGTGCAGCGCCAACGCCTCGGTCATCGTCGACTTGCCGGCATCGGGGTGGGAGATGATGGCGAAGGTACGACGACGCGTCACTTCGCGACTGATCACCTCGGAACTCACGAGGTTCCAGGCTACCGGGCGTGCAGGGGGCGGCCAAACTCGCTCGCGGTGGAGTGCCGGGGCAGGTTGTGCCGGAATGCGGCACCTTGTGCCCCCGCCCAAAAAACTGGGAACCCGTCACCGTTGCTGTGCGTCTGATGGTCGTGCAGCTTCCACCGGGCCTTCGGCGCCGCGTTCTCGCCCGTGACGGGGTACTGACCATGGCGGATGCGCTCGAATTCGGCCTCACGCGGTCCGCGGTCCGGCGTCGAGTCGATTGCGGAGACTGGATGCCGCACACGCGCGGGGTGTATTCGCTCGCTGATCATCCGACGACGCCGGCCACCCGTGCGCGACTGGCAGTCGCGAGCGTGGGCCGCGGTGCGGCGCTGTCCGGAGCGGGAGCGGCGTGGTGGCACGGGCTCCTCGACGAGCCGCCGAAGAAGTTCACGGTCACCGCACCGCGATCGCGGCATGGCTCTCCGGTCGAGGGCGTTCGGGTCCGGCGCCGCTGCCTCGCGGACGCGGAGGTGGTGACCCGCAAGGAGTTGCTCGTGACAGCCTTGCCGCTGTCCGTGCTGGAAGCCGCACTCGAGCGCGACAGCGGAGTCCTCGACAACGCGCTGCTCGTTCGCAAGGTCTCGCTGCGTCAGCTGCGCGTCGCCGCTGATCGTCGACGTGGCAAGGAGGATGGACCCGCGATCGCGGCCCTCGTCGACGGCGCCGAATCCGGCGCGCGTTCGGTGGCGGAGCGGCTGGCTGTCGACGTGTTGGGCGCCGGAGGTGTGAGCGGTTGGTCGTGCGGTCACCCGGCCGGCGGGTACTTCATCGACCTCGCGTTCCCGGATCGGCTGTTGGCGGTGGAGATCGACGGGATGGCGTTCCACCGCGACGCGGAGACGTTCCAGCGAGACCGCCGACGCCGAAACGACCTCATCGCATTGGGTTGGACCGTCCTCAACTTCACGTGGAGTGATCTGCGGGAGCGGCCCGACGACGTCGTGGCGCGTGTCCGCCAGGCGCTCGGCTTGCAGCGCGACCGGCCGGCATGACCAATCCGGGGGCATCATGAGCCGCTGAGCGGATCAGATTGCCCCAGGACTCGACACTGCGCCCTACTCGAACGGAACCGGCGGCATGGTGACGACCTGCGCGGCGTAGGAGAGTCCGGCGCCGAAGCCGAGGAGCAGCGCGGTCTGGCCGGGCTGTGCCTTGCCGGTCGACAGCAGGTCTTCCATGGCCAGGGGAATCGAGGCGGCGCTGGTGTTGCCGGTGTACTCGATGTCCTTGGCGACGACCGCGTCGTCGCGGAGTTTGAGGTTCTTGGCGAGCAGTTCGTTGATACGGGCGTTTGCCTGGTGCGGCACGAAGACGTCGAGGTCCTCGGAGCCGAGCTTCGCGGCCTCGAGGGCGCGGTGGGCGACCTTGCCCATCTCGAAGGCGGCCCAGCGGAACACCGCGGTGCCCTCCATGCGCAGGTAGGGACGCTGGGTGCGGTCGCTGTCGAGGAAGGTGACCCAGTCGAAGTCCTGGCGGATCGCGTTGAACTGGGAGCCGTCCGAGCCCCAGATCACCGGGCCGAGCTGTTGCTGCTCGGTGGGTCCGACGACGACCGCGCCGGCCCCGTCGCCGAAGATGAAACAGTTGGTGCGGTCGGTCATGTCCATGGTCACCGAGAGTTGCTCGGCGCCGATGACCAGCACGTGGGTGGCGCTGCCGCCGCGGATCATGTCGGACGCGAGTGCCATGCCGTAGCCGAAGCCGGCGCAGCCGACCGTGACGTCGAAGGCGGGCACGCCGTTGCAGCCGAGTTCGGTCGCGACCTTGGTGGCGCCGGCCGGGGTCAGCAGCAGGTGGGTGTTGGTGGCGAGGATGACGGCGTCGATGTCCGAGCCTTGGAGCAGCGCATTGGCGATCGCCTTGCGGCCGGCGTTGACCGACATCTCCATGACGCTCTCGTCGCGACGCGCGAACCGGCGCGTCTTGATTCCCGTACGGGTGTAGATCCACTCGTCGGAGGAGTCGATGTGCTGGCAGATCTCCTCGTTGGTGACGACGCGTTCGGGGCGGTACGCGCCGATGCCGAGCATGCCGATGTTGTTGATGCCAGTGGTGTCTGCGATGACCGCCATGGTGAACCCTTCCCAAAACGTGCCCGGCGAATATGTGACCCGACATACGACGGTACTCACACCGCCTCTTACTGGGAAGTAGCGGGACCCCGCCCGCAATCGTTACGGAGCTGCTGAGTGCGGACCGAAGTCGTCCTCGATGAAGGGAATGCTGGTCCGCAGGTCGGTCGACCACCGCCGGGGCGTCGGAAAGCGGCCCGCGGTCACGACGATCAGCACACGATGACGTGCGCGCAACGCCGAACGCACGAGTCAGCACACCATTCGACGGCATCGAGAGGGGGAGTCCGCATGATCCACGCACGCGGGTTGGTCCAGGTGTTCAGCACCGGGAAAGGAAAGAAGAAGCGCGAGGTGAGGGCCGTCGACGGCGTCGACCTCGACATCGCCGAAGGGGAGGTGGTCGGGTTCCTCGGGCCCAACGGCGCGGGCAAGACCACCACGCTGCGCATGCTGACGACCCTCCTGCGGCCGACGGCGGGTACCGCAACCGTCAACGGTTACGACGTCGTGGCCGACCCGGTCTCGGTCCGCCGCAGCATCGGCTACGTCTCGCAGGCCGGCGGCACCTTCAGCCAGGCCCAGGCCGGCGACGAGATCGTCGATCACGGCATGCTCTACGGGCTGTCCCGGGCCGAGGCGACCCGCCGCGGCCGTGCCCTGTTCTCCCAGCTCCAGCTCGACGGCCTGTGGGAACGCCAGCCCAAGAACATGTCCGGCGGGCAGAAACGCCGGCTCGACATCGTGATGGGCTTGGTCCACGAACCGTCCCTGGTCTTCCTCGACGAGCCGACCACCGGCCTCGACCCGCAGGCGAGGGCCAATCTCTGGGACCACATCCGGCGTCTGCGCACCGAGCGCGGCGCGACCGTCTTCCTGACGACGCACTACCTCGACGAGGCCGACGAACTGTCCGATCGGATCATCATCATCGACAACGGCCGGATCGTCGCCGCGGACACCGCCGACAACCTCAAGGCGCAGGTGTCCGGCGATCTGGTGGCACTCGAGGTCGCGGACTCCGCGGAGGTGTCCACCGCCGCGGAGAAACTGGCCTCGGTCACCGGTGGCCGCGGGGACGGCCGGATCGAGATCGACGGCCGGCATGTCCGGAGCCGGGTGCCGCGGGCGGGCCGGGCCGTCCCCGGACTGCTGCGCGACCTCGACGCCGCGGGCATCACCCTCGACTCCATCGAGGTCATCCGCCCGACCCTCGACGACGTCTTCCTCACCCTCACCGGTCGGTCGCTGCGTGACGCCGAGACCGAGCGGGGCAACGAGATCCATTCGGAAACAACGGATTCGACGAGCGCCGACGCCCCGTCGGCCGAACTCAACCGGCAGGGAGCCAGCCGATGACCACGTTCCTCCGCGAGAGCACCATCGTGTTCCGCCGACAGATCCGCATGAACCTGCGCAACCCGGCCTGGGTCCTCATCGGGGTGATGCAACCGGTCCTCTACCTCGTCCTTTTCGGGCCGCTGCTGAAGCCCCTCGTCGCGCAGTTCCCGGGCGGCGCCGACAATCCGTACACGTTCCTGGTCCCCGGTCTGCTCGTGCAACTCGGTCTGTTCGGCGCGTTGTTCGCCGGATTCAGCCTGATCGGGGAATGGCGCGAGGGTGTGATCGAGGCCGAACGGGTGACCCCGGCCAGCCGCACCGCCCTGCTCACCGGTCGACTCATGCGCGACATGCTGCAACTTCTCGTGCAGGCACTGATCCTGGTGGTGCTGGGCTATCTGATGGGCATGCGCGGTTCGGTGATCGGCGTGATCCTCGGCATCATCATCACGATGCTGATCGGTGGCGCGTGCGCCGCGGCGTCGAACGCCCTGGCGCTGACCACCAAGAGCGAGGATGTGATGGCGCCGCTCATCAACATGGTCATGATGCCGGTCCTGTTGCTGTCGGGCATCCTGCTCCCGATGACCCTCGGGCCGTCGTGGCTGCAGAGTCTCAGCGACTTCATGCCGTTCCGGTGGATCGTCGACGCGGTGCGCGACACCTTCTCCGGCGACCTCGCCAGTGCTCAGGTCCTCTGGGGCGTCCTCGCATCGCTCATCCTGGCCGTACTCGGAACGCTGTGGGGCACTTCGGTGTTCCGCAAGGAGAACGCCTGAGGAGCGGGGGTCAGTCGAAGCTGGTGATCGCCGGGGCCGGGGGCAGGGTGACGACCGCGCCCGCGTAGCTCAGGCCGGCGCCGAAGCCGAGGAGCAGCGCGGTCTGTCCGCCCCTGGCCTTGCCGGTGGCGAGCATCTCCTCCATGGCGAGCGGGATGGAGGCCGCCGAGGTGTTCCCGGTGTTCTCGATGTCGTTCGCCATCGGAAGGTCGTCGGGGAAGCCGAGATTCTTCTTCATCAGGTCGTTGATGCGGGCGTTGGCCTGGTGGGGCACGAAGACCTCGATGTCCTCCACGCCGACGCCGGAGGTCTCCAGCACGGTGGCGAGGGCCCGGGGCAGGGTGACGGCCGCCCAGCGGAACACCTTGGGTCCCGCCATCGTCACCACCATGCGACCGACCGGGTCGGTCTCGGGGTCTTTGTCCTGGTAGGCCTGCGCGCGGTCCATGTACTCGGGGATGTCCCAGTTCTGGCCGATCGCCTCGGCGTTCTCGCCGTCGCTGCCCCAGACGGTCGGGGAGATGCCGTTGTCCGCGCTCGGCCCGACGACCACGGCCCCGGCTCCGTCGCCGAAGATGAACGCGGTGTTGCGGTCGGTGGGATCCATGACCACCGACATGGTCTCGACGCCGACGAGCAGGACGTACTCGGCGCTGCCGGCGCGGACGGTGTCGGCGGCGACGCCGAGTCCGTAGCCGAAGCCGCCGCACCCGGCGGCGACGTCGTAGGCGGGGATGCCGTTGAGCCCGATGTCGGAGGCGACGATCGGGCCACCGTGCGGGATCTTGGTCTTCCAACTGTTGGTGGCGAGGATCAGCGCACCGATCTTCTCCTTCGCCACCCCGGAGTTCGCGATGGCCCGCTCGGCGGCCGCGGCGGCCATCGAACGCGCCGACTCGTCGCCGCTGATCCAGCGGCGGTTGCGGATACCGCTCCGCTCGAAGATCCACTCGTCGGAGGAATCGAGGACCTGGCAGACCTCGGCGTTGCTGACCAGGCGTCGCGGACGGTAGGCGCCGATGCCGAGCATCGAGACGTTCTGGTGTCCGGTCTTCACCGAGAGGTTGACCACTGTTGCCGATCCCTTCGCATTGCCCGCCGCAGCGATTCTACGGCCGCGCCGCCGCCGAATTCGGTGTCCTCACCAGGCGTGCACGGTGTTCTGCGCGGACTCCAGATCCTGTCCGAGCAATAGTTCGACGGCGTCGCAACCGTTGGCGATGAGGAGTTCGACCTCGCTGCGAGCCGAGGACGGAAACGGTTTCAACACGAAATCGGCGGGATCCTGCCGGCCCGGTGGCCGGCCGATGCCGATGCGCACGCGCAGATAGTCGCGCGTACCGAGTGCCTGACTGAGCGACCGCAGCCCGTTGTGGCCGCCCTCGCCGCCGCCCCGTTTGAGACGGACGGCGCCGAAGTCGATGTCGAGTTCGTCGTGGACGACGATCAGGTCGTCAGTCGTGACCGAGTAGAACTTGGCGAGCGGGCCGATCTGACGGCCGGACTCGTTCATGTAGGTGCGGGGTTTGGCCACGAGTACCGACTGGCCGCCGAGGCGTACCTCGGCGACCTCGGCGCCGGACTTCTTGTGCACCTTCCAGCGCTCGCCGGCCGAGGCGACGAGGCCGTCGGCGACCATCGCGCCGACGTTGTGCCTCGTCTTCTCGTACTTGGACCCGGGGTTGCCGAGTCCGACAATGAGTTTCACAACTTACGCAGTTTCACCACCCGAGCCGGGCAGTTCGGGGTCGGGTTACTCCGACTCCTCGGCGGCTTCCTCGGTCGCCTCGCCCTCGGCGTCGCCCTCGGCCGCGGCGTCTGCCGAGCCGTCGGCGTCGGACTCGGTGGCGGCGAGCTGCGCCTCGGTGACCGACACGATGAGGGTCTCGGGATCGGCGGTGAGGGTCACACCCTCGGGCAGGTCCAGATCAGAGGCGTGCACGGACAGGCCGATCTCGGCGCCCTCCACGCTGACGACGATCTGCTCGGGGATCGACAGGGCGTCGGCCTCGACCTCGACGACGCTGGCGTCCTGGACGACGAGGGTGCCCGGGGCGGCGTCGCCCTCGACGATGATCGCGATCTCGACGGTGACCTTCTCGCCACGACGGACGATCAGCAGATCGGCGTGCTCGATGTAGTTGCGGATCGGGTGGACGTCGACCTGCTTGGTCAGTGCGAGCTGGCTGCTGCCTTCGATGTCGAGATCGATCACGGCGTTGAGGCCGCTGTTACGCAGGATGGCGGCGAACTCACGGGCCGGGAGGTGCAGGTGCTGCGGGTCGGTTCCGTGGCCGTACAGCACGGCGGGGACCTTGCCCTCGCGACGCGCGCGGCGGGCTGCGCCCTTGCCCTTCTCGGTACGGGTGCTGACGGACAGCTTGCTGGTCTGGGTGGCCATGACGGTCTCCTCGCGATCGGTGGGTACGTTCTGTCGGCGTCGCGACGAGCAACACCGGGCACGAGTTCCGACCGCGGGCGTTCCATCTGCCCCGAGGGGCATGATGAAGACCTGCGATGGCCGCGCCGATCACGGTGACTGGGTCACCCTCGCCGAGACAACGGCGATCAGAGTAGTCGATGACCTGCCGGGATGTCACATCGCCCGCTCGGTTCGCCGCGCTGGGGGATACTGGTCTGCCATGACCTCACAGACGCCGATCGAGATCGTGACGACCCTGCTGGACGAGTTCGCGCGGGGCGACGTGCCCGCCGCGCTGGAGACCATCGACGACGACATCGCCTACACGAACGTCTCGCTGCCGACGATCCGCGGGAAGCGGAAGGTGGCCGGTGTCCTGGGCGGGGTGGCGCGCAAGGAGTCGGTGGGCTTCAACTACCGGATGATCAACGTGTCCGCCGACGACACCGGCGTGGTGCTGACCGAGCGCGTCGACGAACTCCGGTTCGGGCGGCTGCATCTCCAGTTCTGGGTCTGCGGCCGGTTCGAGGTACGGGAGGGCCGGATCACGGTGTGGCGCGACTACTTCGACTACTTCGACATGACCAAGGCGCTCGCGCGGGGCGTCGCGGCACTGGCCGTGCCGTCGGTGCAGCGGCCGCTGCCCGCGCCGGCCGTGCCGGCCTGACCTGAGCGCTGCCGCGCCCCGGAGTCAGAGGATCTCGTCGAGTTTCTCGATCGGCCGGGGGATGCGAGTGCCCTTGTCGGTCACCACGATCGGACGTTCGACGAGGATCGGGTGCTCGACCATGGCGTCGAGGATCTGCTCGTCGGTGGCCGATGCGAGATCGAGCTCCTTGTAGAGGGCCTCGCGTTTGCGGACGGCCTGCGCAGGTGTGATCCCCGCGTCGGCGAACAGTTCGACGAGTTGTTCGCGGCTGTACGGCTCGTCGAGATACTTCACGACTGCCGGCTCGATCCCGGCGTCGCGCAGGGCCTGCAACGCCTTCCGCGAGGTCGAACACTTCGGGTTGTGATAGATCGTCGCGTCCACGGGTGACACGGTACTCGGTGGGGCGCCGCTTGTTGGCTGAGGTGCGGGGAGCCGCCGCCTGCTCCCTGAGGAGCGCTAATCCCTCTGCTCCCTGAGCCTGGATATTTCACTGATGTTGCTGGTGTTCGGCGTGTGATACGCGAAAGTGCCTGCCTGCCTTGTGATTATTGATTCACCACAAACAAATAGTCACAAGAAGAAAGGCACCTCGCAGGTGAAGAATAACGTGTATCCCGAGTTGATGGTGGACCCTACGCGCACTGAGTCGGTGCTGACGACCTCGGGCGGGGTGTTGCTGACGAAAACCGTGCAGGTCTCGGGCCTGGGAGCCGAGCTGACCGCGGCGATGGCGCCGTGGCGGACCGCGGCGACGGTCCATGATCCGGCCAAGATCGTGCTGGATCTGGCGCTCACCTTGGCGACCGGTGGTGACTGTGTGGCCGATGTGGCCACAGTCCGGGCTCAGCCACAGTTGTACGGGCAGGTGGCCTCTGATCCGACGATTTCGCGGGTGATCAGCAGGCTGGCTACCGATGTCGAGGCGGTCAGTACCGCGATCAGCGCGGCTCGCGCCGCGGCGCGGGAGCGGGTGTGGGGCATTGCCCGCCCGTTGGAGGGCACTGCGGGCAGCATCGATGGCGGGCTGGTGATCGTTGATCTCGATGCCACGACCGTGACCGCCGGCTCGGCCAAAGAACAGGCCCAGAAAACGTATAAGCGGGTGTTCGGGCATTCCCCGATGTGTTCGTTCGTCGACCACGGCGCCTTCGGCACCGGGGAAACACTGAACCTGGACCTGCGGCGTGGAGGTGCCTCACCCAAAGGTGCGGACATGCACATCGCGGCCCTCGAGGCGGCGTTGGCCCAGCTGCCCGCCGCTGAACGCGCCCAGGTGCTCATACGTACCGATTCGGCCGGGTGTGCCAAAAAGTTCCTGGCCCACCTGGCCGAGCAACGCCTGCAGTACTCGGTCGGGTTCACCATCTCCGAACTGGTCAAAGACGCATTGGACGTGCTGCCTGAGGCCGCCTGGGTGACCGCGATCAACACCGACGACGCCGATCCACGAGCTGATGCCCAGGTCGCCGAGATCACCGACCACATGCCGCGCTCGGTCCGTGACACCGAAACCGCCTACGAGCCCTGGCCACCCGGGATGCGGCTGATCGCGCGCCGCGAATATCCCCACAACGGAGCCCAACACCTCATCACCGACATCGAGGGCCGCCGCTACACCGTGTTCGCCACCAACACCCGCGGCCGCGGCTGGACACTGCCGATCCTGGAACTGCGTCACCGTCAACGTGCCCGCGCCGAAGACCGTATCCGCTGCCTCAAAGACACCGGCATGGCCAACCTACCGTTCGACTCATTCGCCAAAAACCAACTGTGGCTCGATATCGTCGCCCTGGCCTCCGACCTCATTGCCTGGACTCAAACCCTCGGCTACCACCGCCACGACCCCATCCGCCGCTGGGAACCCAAACGCTTGCGCCACCGCCTGTTCACCGTCGGCGGCAAGATCATCACCCACGCCCGCACCACCACCCTGCGACTACCCACCGACTGGCCCTACAACCACCACATACGCCACGGCTGGCAACGCCTCACCGCCTAACCAGCCCCTCGGTCACCGCGCCCCGTCACCGCCGCCCACCCCACCTCAGAACCCGAACAACCAGCGAACCCAACGCTGGCGATCCACCCTGCCCACACACCAGCACCAACCATCAAAAGGCGACACCGACAACCGATCGGCGAAACCCTACCCACCCGTGAAAGATTCAGGCTGAGGAGCGTCAATCCCTCTGCTCCCTGAGGTGCGAGGAGCGCAAGCGACGAGCCTCGAAGGGCTGGCGACGTCATCTCGCCAGGACCCTTCGTGACGGCCTCCGCAAGCTCCGGCCTCCTCAGGGAGCAGTGGTTGGGCTCGCTTCGCTCGCACCTCAGGGTGCGGGGGAGGCTCGCTTCGCTCGCACTTCAGGGAGCGGGGACACTCAGGCGATGCCGTCGAAAAGGCTTGTGACAGAACCGTTCTCGAAGACCTCGCGGATCGTCTGCGCGAGCAGCGGCGCGATGGAGAGGACGGTGAGGTTCTCGAAGCGCTTCTCGGCCGGGATCGGCAGGGTGTCGGTGGCGATGACCTCCTTGGCGCCGCAGGACGCGAGACGCTCGGCCGCGGGATCGGAGAACACGCCGTGAGTGGTGGCGATGATGACGTCGCCCGCGCCGGCGTCCTTGAGGACCCGCACGGCGCCGGCGATGGTGCCGCCGGTGTCGATCATGTCGTCGATGAGGATGCAGGTGCGTCCCTCGACCTCGCCCACCACGCGATTGGACTTGACCTGGTTGGGCACGAGCGGGTCACGCGTCTTGTGGATGAACGCCAGCGGCGCGCCACCGAGGGTGTCGGCCCACTTCTCGGCGACACGCACGCGACCGGAGTCGGGGGAGACCACGGCGATGTTGTCGGTGCCGTACTTGCCCCGGATGTACTCGGCGAGCTGTCCCTGAGCGTGCATGTGATCGACAGGGCCGTCGAAGAAGCCCTGGATCTGGTCGGTGTGCAGGTCGACGGTGATGATCCGGTCGGCGCCCGCGGTCTTGAGCAGATCGGCGATGAGGCGGGCCGAGATCGGCTCACGTCCGCGGTGCTTCTTGTCCTGGCGGGCGTAGGGGTAGAACGGCAGGATCACGCTGATGCGCTTCGCCGAGCCGCGCTTGAGGGCGTCGATCATGATGAGCGCCTCCATGACCCACTGGTTCAGCGGGTACGGGCAGCTCTGCAGGACGAAGGCGTCCGATCCGCGGACCGAGTCCTCGAAACGAACGAACAGTTCGCCGTTGGCGAAGTCGCGGGCGGTCTGCGGGGTGACCTTGATGCCCAGTTCATCGGCGACTGCTTCGGCGAGTTCGGGATGGGCACGACCAGAGAACAGCATCAGGTTCTTCTGGTTGTCAGTGGTCCAGGTCATGAAAACTCTTCTGTTCGTGTCGTTTCGGATCTGCAGGGTCGAGCTCGGGTCGGGGTGTCAGGCCGTCCCAGGGTTCTTGTCGCGTGCCTCGAGGGCCGCGCGCGCCGCCGCGGTGTCGGGCCGCTTGCGCACGACCCAGTCCTCGATGACGCGTTGTTCGCCCGCCGAGACCGCGAGGGCTCCCGGCGGTACATCTTGCCGCACCACGGTTCCGGCGCCGGTGTATGCCCCGTCGCCGACGCTGACCGGCGCGACGAACATGTTGTCCGAGCCGGTGCGGCAGTGGTCGCCGATCACGGTGCGGTGCTTGGCAACCCCGTCGTAGTTGACGAAGACGCTCGACGCGCCGATGTTGGAGTGCTCGCCGATGGTGGCGTCGCCGACGTAGGTGAGGTGCGGGATCTTGGACCCGTCGCCGATGGTCGCGTTCTTGGTCTCGACGAAGGTGCCGATCTTGCCCGCGTCCCCGAGGGCCGTGCCCGGTCGCAGGTAGGCGAAGGGCCCGACGGTGGCCTCGGCGCCGATGACCGCGTCACTGCCGTGCGTGCGGATCACCTGCGCGCCGGGTCCGACGGTGACGTCGGTCAGAGTGGTGTCGGGTCCGATCACGGCGTCGGCGGCGATGTGCGTGCGCCCGTGCAGCTGTGTGCCGGGCGCGATGTGCGCGTCGGGCTCGATGGTGACGTCGGTGTCGATCCAGGTGGTGGCCGGGTCGACGACGGTCACCCCGTCGAGCTGATGACGACGGATGATGCGGCGGTTGAGTTCGGCGCCCAGGGCGGCGAGTTGGGCACGGTCGTTGCAGCCGGCCACGAGCACCGGATCGGCGACGGTGTGTCCGCGGACGGCCCGTCCCTCGCCGCGGGCGATCTCGACGATGTCGGTGAGGTAGTACTCGCCTTGCACGTTGTCAGTCGACAGCTTCGACAACCCGTCGCGCAGCGCAGCGGCGTCGAAGGCGTACACGCCGGCGTTGACCTCGGTGATCGCGCGCTGCTCCGGGGAGGCGTCCTTGTGTTCGACGATCGCGGTGACGGCCTTCCCGTCGCGGATGATGCGTCCGTATCCGGTCGGGTCGTCGGCGACGAAGCTCGTCAGCGTGACCGCGGCCCCGCCGTCGGCGAGATGGGTGTCGATGAGCGCGCGGAGGGTGTCGGCGTCGAGAAGGGGGACGTCGGCAGCGGTGACGACGACGGTGCCGTCGAACTCGTCGGGGAGTCCGCCGAGTCCCACCCGAGCGGCGTCACCGGTCCCGCGGGGGGCGTCCTGTTCGGCGATCCCGATCTCGACGCCGAGGCCTGCCCCGATCTCGCCGATGGCAGCCGAGACCCGTTCGCGTTCGTGGCTGACGACGGCGATGAGATGCTCGGGGTCGATGCCCGCGGTCCCGTGGAGCGCGTGGCCGACGAGCGAGCGGCCGCCGATGGTGTGCAGGATCTTCGGGGTCTTGGACTTCATGCGGGTACCGGCACCCGCGGCCAGGACGATCACGGCCACGGACGGCGACGTTCCCGTCATCGAATGCCCACCCTCTTCCTGATCGGTGACTGCCACGATCATGTCTGTCCGACGGCGCCGGCGGGGGTCGCTGACCGGGTTCGCGGTCGCACGTCGGGTGCGATCCTACGCATCGGTACCCGATGGCAGAAATGCAGCGCGCTGTTTGTGGCGAAACCTCGCGACCGGGCCTGATAGAACACATAGGGACCGCAACGCCGAGCGATCAATGGGTAGATCATTGCCGTTGTCGCTGACGGAACAGGGTGGGTGCGGGGGAACCAACCATGTGCGCCGGAGTTGTCCGGCTCGCGAAACGACCACACGGAGGTAGTGAATGAGCACGCAGAAGACGGCGATCGTCACCGGGGCCGCACGGGGGATCGGTGCGGCGGTGGCCAAGCGCCTGGCCGACGACGGGCTCGCGGTGGCTGTCCTGGACCTCGACGCCGACGCCTGCGCCGACACCGTCGAGGCCATCACCGACGCCGGTGGCAAGGCGATCGCGGTGGGTGCCGACGTCGCCGACGAGGCCTCGGTGAACGCGGCGGTGGACAAGGTCGTCGCCGAACTCGGAAAGCCGACGGTCGTCGTGAACAACGCCGGCATCACCCGCGACAACCTGCTGTTCAAGATGACCGTCGATGACTGGGATGCCGTCATGGCCGTGCACCTGCGGGGCGCGTTCAACGTCACCAAGGCCGCCCAGAAGTACATGGTCGAGGCGGAGTGGGGACGCATCGTCAACCTGTCGAGCACCTCGGCACTCGGCAACCGAGGACAGGTCAACTACTCGGCGGCCAAGGCCGGCATGCAGGGCTTCACCAAGACCCTCGCCATCGAACTGGGCCGGTTCGGCGTGACCGCGAACGCCATCGCGCCCGGGTTCATCGAGACCGAGATGACCGCCGCCACCGCCGAGCGCGTCGGCGTGCCCTTCGAGGACTTCAAGCGCGCCGCCGCCGGCCAGATCCCGGTCAACCGCGTCGGCGTGCCCGAGGACATCGCCCACACCGCGTCGTTCTTCATCAGCGAAGGTGCCGGCTTCGTGTCGGGGCAGGTCGTCTACGTGGCCGGCGGCCCCAAGGACTGATCACTCCCAGACGTCGACTCGACTCCCAGACCTCGATCGAAGTCTGTGAGTCGAGTTGACGTCGAGTGGTCACCTGGCGTGAGTGCCCGCGGGCTGTGGCACAATCGTCAGCGCAGTGATCCGCCATGGTGTAATCGGCAACACTCCTGATTTTGGTTCAGGCATTCTAGGTTCGAGTCCTGGTGGCGGAGCTCATGAGTCGCGGCGCAGCCGCGGCCTCCGGAGAGTCTCACGACGAGCAGCGGGTCCCCGGCGAGGCTCAACCCCCCGGGCGTGCCAGTCCCAGATTGTCCCGCAGCGTCGATCCCTCGTAGTCGGTGCGATATACGCCCAGCTCCTGCAGCACCGGCACCACCTCGTCGACGAACCGGTCGAGCCCGCCGGGCACGATGTGGGGCACCAGGATGAAACCGTCGGCGACGTCGGCCTGCACGAAATCGTTGATCGTGTGCGCGATCGTCTGCGGCGAGCCGACGAACGACTGGCGGCCGGTGACCTCGATGATGAGTTCACGCGTCGTCAGGTTCTTCGCCTCGGCCAGGTCGCGCCATTCGCGCGCCACGGCGACCGGGTCACGGTGCATGCGCACGCTCGCGCGTCCCTTCGCGACCGTGTTCTCGCCCGGGATCGGATCCACCTGCGGCAGCGGGCCGTCGGGGTCGTGATCGGACAGATCCCGATTCCACAGCTGTTCCAAGAACTTGATCGCCGTCTGCCCGCTGACCTGTTGCAGGCGCACCTCGTGGGCGAGTTCGGCTGCCTGCGCGTCGGTGTCGCCGACGACGAAGGTGGCGGCGGGCAGTACCAGGAGCTGTTCGGGGCGTCGTCCGTATGCGGCGAGTCGTCGTTTGACGTCGGTGTAGAACGCCCGGCCGGCGTCGTAGGTGGCGTGCCGGGAGAAGATGGCGTCGGCGGTCGCGGCCGCGAACTCTCGGCCCTCGTCGGAGTCCCCGGCCTGGAAGATGACCGGCCGCCCCTGTGGCGGACGAGGCGTCGGAAAGTGTCCGCGGATGTCGAATTGCGAACTGGTGAAGTCGAATTCACCCGCCTCGAGGCGTGCCAGGAATCGGCCGTTCTCGGCATCGGCGACGACGTCATCGTCGCGCCATGAGTCCCAGAGCGTCGCGGCGGCGGTGAGGAATTCCTTCGCGCGTGCGTACCGTTGGTCCTCGGGCAGGTAGCCGCCACGGCGGAAGTTCTCGCCGGTGAACTCGTCCCACGAGGTCACCACATTCCAGGCCGCGCGTCCGGCGGACAGATGATCGAGGGTGGCGAATTGCCGTGCGACGTCGACGGGTTCGTTGAAGGTCGAGTTGATGGTGCCGGTAAGGCCGAGGTGGGTGGTGACCGCGGCCAACGCGGACAGCACGGTGAAGGTGTCCGGTCGACCGACCACGTCGAGGTCGTAGATCAGCCCGTTCTGCTCGCGGAGCCGCAGTCCTTCGGCGAGGAAGAAGAAGTCGAACTTCCCGCGCTCGGCGGTCTGCGCGAGGTGGACGAACGAGTCGAACTCGATCTGGCTGCCCGACGCCGGGTCGCTCCACACCGTGGTGTTGTTGACCCCGGGGAAGTGGGCGGCGAGATGGACCTGTTTGGTCATGCGACACCGGCCTTTCCAGTGGCGAAACGATTGGACGGGCGCGCCAGGCCGAGGTGCCCGCGCAGCGTCGAATGGCTGTACTCATCGCGGAACAGGTTGCGGCGCCGCAGTTCCGGTACGAGCTCTCGGGTGATCGCGCGCAGGTCCTCGGGCAAGGCGGCCGGGTGCAGTCGTATTCCGCTGATCCCTGCCACCGCGGCCCAGCGCTCGATCTCGTCCGCGAGCCCGACCGGTGTGCCGGTGAAGACCGCGCTGTCGGGCGTGAACGGTCCATCGGCTAAGTCGTCGAGCCGCGCCCGACGGTCGTCGGCCTCCGCCTCCGATGCGGCGAGCACGACGAACAGGTCGACGAACAGGAGTGCTGGATCGGTGATCTCGCGACCGGCGTCGGAGTGTGCGGTGCCCACGGCGTCCACCGCGCGTACGGCGTCGTCGACGTCGCGCGGGCTGATGAACCCGAGGTCGGCGCCCCGACCGATCAGCCGCAGATCGGTGGGGTGGGCGCCGGTCGCGGCGATGACCGGCCGGCCCTGCGGCGGGCGCGGCGTGATGGCGGGGCCGCGCACCGAGAACTGATCCCCGGCGAAGTCGATGTAGTGCAGCTTGTCCCGGTCGACGAAGCGACCGGTTGCGACGTCGCGGATCTCGGCGTCGTCCTCCCACGAATCCCAGAGCAGACCGAGCACGGTCGCGAAGTCGAGGGCCTCGGACGCGAGATCGGCGAGCACCGCCGGATCGTCGGGAAATCGTCGTCGGCCGAACAGCGCGGCCTCGTCCGGGTCCGCGGTCGTGCGCAGCAGGACCCCGGCGCGACCCTGACTCACATAGTCGAGGGTCGCGATCGCCTTGGAGACGTGGAACGGCTCGGTGTGGGTGGCGGTCGCCGTCGGGATCAGCCCTATCGAACGGGTCGTGGGAGCGAGACGGGAGGCGAGTAGTACCGAATCGAGTCCTCCCGTCGCCCGGTCGGTGCGGGGATGCCCGCGATGCAGGGCGAAGGTATCCGCGAGGGTGACGAAGTCGAGGAGCCCGGCTTCGGCCTCGCCGACCAGTTGCTGCCAGTGCGCCGCTGTCGTGAGCGCGTTTGCCCGGGCCCCGGGCGCACGCCACGCACCCGGATGCGACCCGCAACCGTCCAGCGCCACGGCGACGCGTACGTGTTCGGTCATCGAGTCTCCCCTCGAGTCGTGTCGTCGATGTGTGTCTCCGTCTCGAACAGAGGCGGCATGACACGGGATTCCAGGACCAGGCCATCGGATCGGCGTGGGCCTAACCCTTCCGATGTCCCGCCGATGCCGCTTCGCTGATCAGGATGAGGTGTGTTCGGCACAGGACTCGAGACGGTCGGGGAGCGGTATGACGGGAGATAAACCCATACCGCTGTCGGTGCTCGACCTCGCGCCGGTCACCGAGGAAAGTGACGCGGCGACGGCGGTGCGTCGCAGCGTTGCCTTGGCCCGGCACGCCGAACGGCTGGGATATCACCGCTTCTGGCTCGCCGAGCATCACTTCGTGGCAGTGGCCAGCTCATCGACGACCACGCTCATCGGACTCATCGCCGGCGCGACCGAGTCCATCCGCGTGGGATCGGCGGCGGTCCAGAGCGGCCTGCACACCCCGGTGTCGATCGTGGAGGCCTTCGGGACCATCGACGCGCTCCACCCTGGCCGACTGGACCTGGGTCTCGGTCGTTCCGCGCAGCGTCGCACCGAGTTGGCGACCGCCGACCGGAAATCCGCACCCCGCGAGCCCGCACCCCGACAGCCCGACGAGGTCGTCGACGGCCTGCTCATACCGTCGCCGTTCCCCGTCGAGTCGATCCTCAACGCACCGCGGGTCGTCGCCGCGTTCGAGGCCTCGCAATTCGACGGTGCGTCGCCGCCGGACTTCGACGACGCCGTCGGTGATGTCCTCGCGCTCCTGACGGGCGGGTTCAGTCACCGCGACGTCGAACTGACCGCGGTGCCGGGGCAGGGCGCCGACGTGGCGGTCTGGATCTTCGGGAGCAGCAAGGGGCAGAGCGCCCAGACCGCAGGTGCGCGCGGGTTGCCGTTCGTCGCCAATTATCACGTCAGCCCGAGCACGGTCCTGGAGGCCGTCGAGGCATACCGAAGTGCGTTCCGGCCGTCGCCGGTCCTGGCCGAGCCGTATGTGGTCGTCTCCGCGGATGTCGTTGTCGCCGCGGATGAATCGACCGCACGGCACCGTGCATCCACCTACGGACACTGGGTGTACGGCATCCGCAGCGGAGCCGGCGCGCAACCGTACCCGGACCCTGACACGGCACGGCCGCTCGACGATGACGCGCTCCCGCTGGTCGACGATCGCGTGCGCACCCAGTTTGTCGGCGACCCCGACACCGTGGTGGACGGGCTGCGCACACTCGTGCGGGTGACCGGCGCCGACGAGCTGCTCGTCACCAGCGTCACCCACGACTTCGACCATCGGCTGGCGTCGCATGAGTTGCTGGCGGCCGCATGGGGATTGCGAGGGAAGTGAGATGACCGGCTACGCGGCAGAGGGCTTCGGGCGAGGCGCCGGTGGGCGGTGGTCGTTGAGGGCGCTGTTCACCGGCTTCCGGTGTCGCGTCGACGTGGACCTACTCGCCGTGTGTGCGGCGCTGCATCCGGAGGCACCGCCCCTGGGTCTCCCGTTGGAGTCAGCAAGAACGGTCGGCCGCGGAAAGGTCTCATAACCGGGTCCCGGTGGCACCATGAGGTTCTCCGGTGACGACGGTCGTCGCCGACGAGCAGCCAACGAGGACGTCCACCATGTACGAGACCCCGGATGAACTACAAGAACTGCAGACCCTTCTCGACGCGTCTCTGTCCCGATCGACTGATCATCTGCGGTCCATCATCAGCAGCGAGAACACGGTCGGCGCACCGCAATTGGTCGAGATCCTGACGGGCATGCGTGTTCTCGCGTTGTCGACCGTGACCTCGGCGGGCGAGCCGAGGATCAGCGCCGTCGACGGGCATTTCCTCCACGGGAAGTGGGTCTTCGGCACGGCGCGCACTGCTGCGAAGGCTCGGCACCTCGCCGCCCGCCCGGCCGCCAGCGCGGCTCACATCCAGGGCGAGGAGCTCGGCGTGTTCACCCACGGGACGGTCGAGATCCTCAACCCGCTCGACGGCGACCGCGCCGATGACTGGCCCGAGTTGGTGGCCCACTTCAAGAAGATCTACGGCGACGATGCGTTCGACTGGGACGTCGAGGTCATCTACTTTCGCCTGCACCCGCATTGGATGACGGTCTACGCACCGAGCCAGTCTCATTGACTGTGAGTCGACGGTCAGTCGACCGGGACGATGAAGCCTTCTTTCACGAGCCAGTCGTAGGCGACGTCGGAGGGGTCGGCACCGTCGATATCGATGAGTCCGTTGAGTTCCTGCATGAGCTCGTCGGTGAGTTTCGCCGACACGGGAGCCATGAGTTCGGCGATTTCCGGGTTGGCGTCGTTGACGCCGGTGCTCACCACGAGGCAGCCGCTGTAGGGCAGGAAGAACTTTTTGTCGTCTTCTAGGACGACGAGGTCGAGGTTCTTGATCCGGCCGTCGGTGGAGTAGACCATGCCGAAGTTGCAGGGTTCGCTCCGTGCGGTCGAGGTGTAGACGACGCCGGAGTCCATGGTCGTCACGTTGCTCTTGGGCACGCCGCCGGGGGCGTCGAGCGGGATGTCGTAGGCCTCCAGCATGGGGATGAAGCCATCGGCGCGCGAGAGGAACTCGTCGTTGATGCAGAACGTCCGCTCGGATTCGGGCAGCTTCGCGATGTCGGACATCTTGGTGACGTTCAACCGCTCGGCCGTCGGTGCCGAGGCGGCGAAGGCGTAGGTGTTGTTGAACGACGAAGGCGGTAGCCACTCGACACCGTTGGCGCGTTCGGCGTCACGGACGCGCTCGTACAGCTGCTGCGGGTCCGCGATGGTCTCCGTCTCACCGAGATAGGTCTGCCAGGCGGTGCCTGTGTACTCCCACACGATGTCGGCGTCACCGTTGAGAACCGCTTGCCGCGAGGACATCGAACCCGGCGCGTTGGTGAGGTCGTCGACGTCGGCCCCGGCCGCCGCCAGATACGTCGCGGTGATCTTGCCGAGCAGGACCTGTTCGGTGAAGTTCTTCGACGTCACGGCCACCGACGTACCCTCCAGCGGACGTTCGCCGCCGGGAAGGGAAGCGGGACGGAAGGTTCCGGACGAACTCACCAGACCACACGCCGACAGCGTCATCACGAGGGCCGCCGACGCGGCCAGGATTGCGAGTGCCCGGGAGCGCAGCGAGCGGGCCGAATGTGACCGGCGCCGGGAGCGCAGCGAGCGGGCCGAATGTGACCGGCGCCGGGAGCGCAGCGAGCGGGCCGACTGCGACCGTGTCATCATGCGATCCCCCGTGGTGTCGCGACGAGTTCGACGAGGCGCCCGAGCCAGTCGATCGTCATGGCGAGCAGCGCGACCAGGATCGCGCCCGAGACCAGCAGCTTGGGCAGGAACAGCGTGATGCCGGTGGTGATGAGCGTGCCCAGGCTGTTCGCGCCTATGAACGTGCTGAGGGTGGCGGTGCCGACCAGGATCACCAGTGCGGTCCGCACCCCGTTGAGGATGACGGGTACGGCGAGCGGGAGTTCGACCTGGACGAGGGTGCGGACGGCGGACAGGCCGATGCCCCGGGATGCCTCGACGGTCCGTTGATCGACCTGACGCAATCCGACGATGGTGTTCTGCAGGATCGGGAGCACCGCGTAGACGACCAGGCCGACGACGGCGGTGTTGAAACCGGTCCCGAGCCAGAAGGTGAACAGCACCAGCAGACCGATCGCCGGCGCCGCCTGCCCGATGTTGGCGATGTTCACCGCGATCGGGTTCAGCCACCGGAGCGACGGTCGGGTGAGCGCGATACCCAGTGGGATCGCGATCACGACGACGATGACAGTGGCGACGAGAGTCAGTTGGATGTGATCGAGGATGGTGGCGCGCAGCGCGGCCCACGACATCGACGCGCTCTCGGTGGTGGTGAACGTGGTGTTCGCGTACCAGATGGCGAAACCCACGCCGACGACCACGATCACGAGCGGTTCGAACCACACGTCGATGGGGATGCGGGAGAGCCGTCGTCGAAAGCCGCTCGGGACCGACTCCGGGGCAGGCGGTTTCGCGGTCTCGGTGATCCTCGCCTCTTCGGCGATGAAACCCGTCACCGCTCGGCGCTCGTCTCGGGCGTGCCCACCGGCGCTGTCGCGGAACCGGCGCCTGCGGCAGGTTCCAGGCCGGGCTCGTCGTCGGCCGCGACGACCGGGGTCTCGACGGGAGCCGAACCCTCGGCGTGGTCGAGATAGCCGCCGTGGTCGTCGTCCTCCCGCACCGTCGCGAGTTGGCCGCGGATCGCCTCCATCACCGAGGCGATGTTCAGCGCACCGACGACCGCGCCGCGTCCGTCGGTGACGAGAACACCACCCTGGCTCGTCGCGAGCATCGAGTCGAGAGCGTCGTTCAGCGTCGAGGACTTGGCCACGACCGGGAGTCGATGGTCGAGGTAGTCGGAGACCTCCGGCTTGGCGCGGATCTCCTCGACCGACGGCCAGGCGCGTGGGCGGCCGTGTTGGTCGACGACGGCGACCCAGTCCTCGCCGGCCGCCTTCGCGCGGGTCACCACGGCGCCGGACGGTTCTCCGACTCGGGCGGTGATCACCTCTTTGAAGTCGACATCGCGGACGCGGGTGAGGGTCAGGTGGGCGAGAGTCGCGCCCGATCCCACGAACTCCTCGACGAACGGGCTCGCCGGATTGGCCAGGATCTCCTCCGGCGGCGCGAACTGTTCGATGTGCCCGCCCTCGGAGAGGATCAACACCTTGTCGCCGAGTTTGGTCGCCTCCTCGAAGTCGTGGGTGACGATGACGATGGTCTTGGCCAGCTCGTGCTGGATCGCGATCAGCTTGTCCTGCAGGCGTGCTCGGGTGATCGGATCGACGGCGCCGAACGGCTCGTCCATCAGCAGCACCGGGGGATCGGCGGCGAGGGCGCGTGCGACGCCGACCCGCTGCTGCTGGCCGCCGGACATGTCCTTGGGGAGCCGGTCGGCGAAGGTCGCGGCGTCGAGTCCGACGAGGTCGAGCAGGTACTCGGTGCGCTCGGCGATACGTTTCTTGTCCCAGTTGAGGATTCGCGGAATGGCGCCGATGTTCTTGCTCACCGACCAGTGCGGGAAGAGGCCGCCGGACTGGATGACGTAACCGATGGACTGCCGCAGCTTGTCCGGGTTCTCCGCGGTGACATCGCGTCCACCGATGTAGATGCGCCCCTCGGTGGGTTCGATGAGGCGGTTGATCATCTTCAGCGTCGTCGTCTTGCCGCATCCGGACGGGCCGACGAAGGCGACGATGTCACCGGCGTCGATCTCCAGGTCGAGACGAGCGACGGCCGGTGTGGTGGCTCCGCGGTAACGTTTGGCCACGCCGTCGAGGCGGATGGACTCGCCGGTGACGTTGCGGTTGTTGCCGTTCGGCGCGGACGAGGTGGCGGAGTCGGTCATGAGAGTCCCTTGGAGATGGTGAGTCGGCCGAGCAGAACCAGGAGAGCGTCGAAGACGAGGGCGATGATGACGATCAGGATCGTTCCGGCGAGCGCCATTTCGAGTGCATTGGCACCACCGAGGCGGGAAAGCCCGTTGAAGATCAGCGATCCCAGGCCGGGGCCGAGGACGTAGGCGACGATCGCGGCGACACCGACGATCATCTGGGTCGACACGCGGATGCCGGTCAGGATCACCGGCCAGGCGATCGGCAACTCGACGCTGAGCAGGATGCGCCATCTCGAAAGCCCGATGCCGCGGGCGGATTCGACCACGGCCGGCGGCACGGACCGTAGGCCGACGACCGCGTTGCCGATCACCGGCAGCGTGGCGAAGAAGGCCAGCATCAGAAACGACGGCGTCACACCGAGTCCGAACGGCACGATCAACAGGGCCAGGAGGGCAAGCGACGGAATGGTCAGCGCCACACGGCTCGACGTCAGCGTCAGCGCGCTGGCGAGCGGGAGGCGATAGACCACGGCGGCGATGAGGATCGCCACGGCCGTACCCACGAGCACTGTCTGAAATGACAGCGACGCGTGTTGGTAGGTCAGAAAAGTGAGTGATCGGGCGTTCTCGCTGAGGTAATCCCACAATTGCACTGTCGGTGTCCCATCCCCGGTGTCCCACCCCCGGTGTCTGCGTCGACATTACGCAGAGTTGAACGAGACTGCCGACATTTGGACCGATCCAGTGTGGCTTTCACGCGGCGTGGGTCGATCTCCGCTCGACGCGGTGCCATCCTGGATGGGTGAGTGAGACTGCGCTGACCAGCTCGGAGGTCGGACCCGACGACGATCGGGCCCACCTGGCCGAGGCCGTGCGTTCCTGGACGCGCATCGTCGCCTGGGTGCTGAGTGTCGGCGGGGCCATCGGCTTCGTCGCGGCGTTCGTGCTGACCGTGGAACGATTCGAACTGGCCGCCGACCCCGACTACGTGCCGTCCTGCAACTTCAACCCGGTGCTGAGCTGCGGTTCGGTGATGGCTCAGCCGCAGGCGGCGGTATTCGGGTTCCCCAATCCGCTGCTCGGGATTGCCGGTTTCGCGGTCGCGATCACCACCGGGATGGCCTTGCTTGCCGGGGCGCGCCTTGCCGGCTGGTACTGGGCGGGGCTACAGGTCGGGGTCACCGCGGCGATGGTCTTCATCGGGTGGCTGATCTATTCGAGCCTCTACTCGATCGGGGCGCTGTGTCCCTACTGCATGGTCGTCTGGGCGGTCACACTGCCGATCTTCGTCCTGGTCAGCGTGCGCAACGCGCACGCGAGCGGTCTCACCTCGCGGTCCCGTGTCGCGCTCGCCCTGGCCCGCAATCACGCCCCCATCCTCGTCGCGGGGGTCGGCCTCGTGATCGTGCTGATCGCGGTGCGATTCTGGTCGTACTGGTCCAGCCTGTACTGAACCCGACCTCGCGCGACCGCTCGGAATCTCCCGAGATGCACCACTACGCTGGGCCCATGGCTATCGGGCGTCCATCGGAGGGTTCGGCGGAGGTGCAGCGCGCGCCGCGGGCGCGGATGACCGGCGCGCAACGGCGATTGCAGCTCATCGAGGTGGCGCGCGGACTGTTCGCCGAACGGGGTTTCGAGGGCACGTCGATCGAAGAGATCGCGCAGCGCGCCGGTGTCTCGAAACCTATCGTCTACGAGCACTTCGGCGGCAAAGAAGGTCTGTACGCGGTGGTCGTCGACCGTGAGATGGAGACCCTGCTGGAGATGGTGACCTCGTCGCTGTCGAAGAACCGCTCGCTCTATCGCATCCAGCAGGTCGCACTCGCGCTGCTGACGTACATGGAGGAGCGCACCGACGGCTTTCGCATCCTGGTCCGCGGCGACAGCACCGCGAGCACGGACGAGACGGCGACCTACTCGAGTCTCCTGAACGACGCGATCAGTCAGGTCGAGCACATCCTGGCCGGGGACTTCGAACGACGCGGCTTCGATCCCGCCCTCGCACCGCTCTACGCCCAGGCGCTCGTCGGGATGGTGTCGGTGACGGCGCAGTGGTGGCTCGACGTCCGCGAACCGTCGAAGGAGGTCGTGGCGGCGCACCTGGTCAACCTGTGCTGGAACGGGCTCACCCGACTCGAACCCGATCCCGAACTCGTCGGGCCCGACTACGTCGAATCGCGCAAGCGGACCACCGTCGACGACGCCTGACCGGGGGCCCGGCCCACACCCGACCCGAGGTGCCCGGCACGGGGCCCGGACCGCGTCTATTGTTGATTCACTCTGCGTCCCCCGGCCGGAAGGATCAACCGATGTCGACCCCGCACGGCGCCGGCCGGCCGGCCATCGCATCCCGCTGAGGCGCCGCGCGTGGAGACCGTCGGCATCTACCTGGTCGTCATCTTCGCGTGCGGGTTCCTCGCACGTGTGGCCCGCCTGCCGACCCTCGTCGGCTACCTCGCCGCGGGGTTCATCCTGCACGCACCGGGAATCGACGAACTGCCGATCATCGACACGATGGCCGAACTGGGCGTCACGATCCTGTTGTTCACGATCGGGCTCAAGCTCGACGTGCGGATGCTGCTCCGGCGCGAGGTCGTCATCACCACGGCGGCGAACCTGCTCGTCATCCTCGGGCTCACAATGGGTTTCCTCGGCGTCCTGGGTGCCATCGGGGTGCGGCTGCTCGCCGGCGAGGGCTGGGAGACGGTGGCGCTGTTGGGATTTGCGCTGTCCTTCTCGAGCACGGTGTTCGTCGTCCAGGTACTCGACGAGCGGTCGGAGTCGCATTCCCTCTACGGCCGGATCGCCATCGGCGTCCTCGTGCTGCAGGACATCGTCGCCGTCGTCTATCTGACCGCCATGCAGGGCGAGCCGCCGAGCCCCTGGGCGCTGGCCCTGGTGTTGCTGATCCCCGGCGCGTGGATCGTCCGGCGGTTGTGGAACACCCTCGGCCACGGCGAGTTGCAGACGTTGTTCGGGATCGTCATGGCGCTCGTACCCGGCTACTGGCTCTTCGAATCCGTGGGTGTCAAGGGCGACTTCGGCGCGATGATCATCGGCGTCCTCCTCGCTTCTCACCCCCGTGCGGGGGAGCTGTCGCGGACGTTGTTCGGTTTGCGTGAGCTGCTGCTGGTCGGGTTCTTCGTGTCGATCGGGCTGCACGTCACGCCGACGACCGAGACCGTGCTGCTCGGTCTGCTCCTGCTCATCCTGCTGCCGCTCGAGGGAGCGGTGTACACGCTGGTCCTCTCGCTGTTCGGCCTGCGTCGCCGGACGTCGATCCTCACCGGACTCGCTCTGGCCAACTTCTCGGAATTCGGGCTCATCGTGATCGCGACCGGTGTGGGGGCAGGCATCATCGGCGAGGACTGGCTGGTGGTGACATCGGTCGCGGTGGCGGGGAGCTTCGTGTTCTCCACCCTCGTCAACCGTCGCGGCACGGGCCTGGTGACCCGGCTCTCGGCGTTCGTCCCGACCACGGCCGCCGCCCGGGCGCACCCCGACGACGCGCCGATCGTCCTGGCACCGGCGCGCGTTCTCGTCCTCGGGATGGGTCGCGTCGGCCACTCGGTCTACGACCGGCTGGTCGACGAATACGGCCTACCCGTGATCGGCGTGGAGAACGACCCGCTCAAGGCGAGCGAACTGGCCGAGCAGGGTGTCCGGGTACTCGACGCCGACGCCACCGAGACCGACTTCTGGGACCGGGCCGTCGGCGTCGGCGAGCTCGAACTGCTCGTCCTGGCCATGCCCTTCCACGGCTCGAATCTCGTGGCTCTCGAACGGATCGAGGAGCTCGGCGTCACCGGGACCATCGCCGTCGTCGCGCAGTACGACGACGAACGCGACGAGTTACTCCAGCGAGGGGCCGACGTGGCGTTCCACATCTACGAGGGCACCGGCGTCGGACTGGCCGACGCGGCCGCCGAGGCCGCAGGTCTGGAACGCTGAGCGACGGTTCACCCCGACCCGGTGGCCAGGCCGGTCAGCTGCCCGCGCCGGAAGCGTCGTCGCCGCTCCAGAGGTCCTTCTGCATGTAGACGCAGTCGATCCACTGCTCGGCCTTGTGACCGATGGCGCGCAGGCGACCCACCTCGTCGAATCCGAACCGCCGGTGCAGTGCGATCGAGCCCTCACCTCCGGTCGCGGCGATGACCGCGACGATCTGGCGGACGTTGTCCGGGTCGGCGCGGGCGAGCAGCGCGGACATCAACGCGGTGCCGATCCCGCGTCCCCCGTGACCGGGCCGCACGTAGATCGAGTCCTCGGTCGACAGGTCGTACGCGGGCATCGTCCGGAACGTCCCCAGGTAGGCGTATCCGACGACGTGCTCGACCCCGTCGTCGACCGCGCGGGCCACCACGAACGGCCGGCCCGCAGCGGTGATCGCGGCGTGCTTGGCATGCCACTGCGAGACCGACGGAACCAGGTAGTCGAAGGTCGCGACGGTGTGCTGCACGTAGTGCGCGTAGATGTCCGCGACGGCCTCGCAATCGTCGATCGTCGCGTCTGACACGCGGATCGGGGGCGAGGTCGCGCCGGAGGTGCGGTCGCTCATGCCGATGAGGGTAGGGCAGGGGCGCCGACGGCGAGAACTCCGTCGGGACGAGTCCGCCGACCGGGCAGGGCGGGCCGATCGGCGACCCATACAATCGACGGAGTGTCGACGCTGTCTGCCCTGTCCGGTCTGGCCACACTCGCGTGTGCGGACAAGTCCTTCCGCGAGGTGCACAAGCACCGCGACGAGCGCCGACTGGACATCACCGCGCCGGATGCCGCGCGCCCCTTCCTCGTCTCGTGCCTGGTCACCGATGCGCAGGCGCCGCTGTTGGTCGTGTCGGCCAACGGCCGCGAGGCCGATGATCTGACGGCGGAGCTGGGCGAACTCCTCGACGACGCCGGGGCCGTCGCACAGTTCCCGTCCTGGGAGACGCTGCCGCACGAGCGGCTCTCCCCGAGTGCAGACACCGTCGGACAGCGACTGGCCGTGCTGCACCGCCTGGCGAACCCCGGCGACACCCCACTGCGGGTCGTCGTGACCACTGTTCGCTCGCTCGTCCAGCCGATGGCACCGGGCCTCGCCGACGTCGCCACGGTGACCCTGCGTGAGGGCATCGAGGTCGACTTCGACGCACTGCTGTCCCAGTTGGTCGAGATGGCCTACGAGCGCGTCGACATGGTCGGCCGACGCGGCGAGTTCGCGGTACGCGGCGGTATCCTCGACGTCTTTCCGACGACCGCCGATCATCCGGTGCGCGTGGAGTTCTGGGGCGACGAGATCACCGAGATGCGTGCGTTCTCGGTGGCCGACCAGCGCAGCCAGCCCGAGGTCGAGGCCAGCGAGGTGCGGATTCACCCGTGCCGTGAACTGCTCCTGACCGAGAAGGTCCGTGCGCGGGCCGCCGATCTCGCGGCCGCCGATCCGGGCGACACGACCATGACCGAGATGTTGGGCAAACTCGCCGAGGGCATCCCGGTGGAGGGGATGGAGGCGCTGATCCCCGCGCTCGTCGACGGCGACATGCAGTTGCTGACCGAGGTGATCCCCGACGGCACCCGGGTCCTCATCCTCGACCCGGAGAAGGTGCGGACCCGGGCCTCGGATCTGTCGAAGACGGGTGCGGAGTTCCTCGAGGCGTCGTGGACGGCGGCGGCCATGGGCGCCTCGGCGCCGATCGACGGCCGGTCGTCGGAGAGCCTCGGGATCGATCTGCAGGCCAGCGCGTACCGGTCTCTCGACGAGGTGCGGAAGGCGACACTCGCCGCGGGCCGGCCCTGGTGGACCCTGAGTCCGCTCGCGACCGGCAGCGGTGACGAACTCGAACTGGACCTGGCTCCCGGCCCGGCGCCACGGGGCGACGACCGCGAGATCGCGGCGACGTTCGCGCAGTTGCGCGCCCACGTCTCCGACGGCAAGACGGCGGCGATCGTGGTGGCGGGCAAGGGCACCGCGCAGCGTGTCGGCGAACGACTGTCCGACGCCGAGGTGCCCTACGTGATCGCCGAACCCGGACATCGGCCGCAGCCCGGCGAGGTGACCGTCTTCTGCGCGCCGCTGCGTGCCGGAATCGTCTGTCCCGACGCGGGTCTCGTGGTGGTCGCCGAGGCCGACCTCACCGGTACACGGGTCGCGAACGTCCGGGACGGCCGCCGGCTGCCGGCGAAGCGGCGCAACCAGGTCGACCCGCTCGCCCTGGCCGCCGGCGACCTGGTGGTGCACGACCAGCACGGCATCGGCCGGTTCGTCGAGATGATCGAGCGGACCGTCTCGGGTGCCCGGCGCGAGTACCTCGTCCTGGAGTACGCCTCGAGCAAACGCGGCCAGCCGGCCGATCGGTTGTATGTCCCGATGGACGCACTCGACCAGCTCTCGCGGTACGTCGGCGGCGAACAGCCGTCGCTGTCGAAACTCGGCGGGTCGGACTGGCAGAACACGAAGCGCAAGGCGCGCAAGGCTGTTCGCGAGATCGCCGGCGAGCTCGTACAGCTCTATGCCGCCCGCCACGCCGCGCCCGGACACGCATTCGGTCCCGACACCCCGTGGCAGCAGGAAATGGAAGACGCCTTCGACTTCACCGAGACCGTGGATCAGCTCACGGTCATCGCCGAGGTCAAGGCCGACATGGAACGTGCGGTGCCGATGGACCGCGTCGTCGTCGGCGACGTCGGTTACGGCAAGACCGAGATCGCCGTCCGTGCCGCCTTCAAGGCCGTCCAGGACGGCAAGCAGGTCGCGGTCCTGGTCCCGACGACGATTCTCGCGCAACAACATCTGCAGACCTTCACCGAACGGATGAGCGGCTTCCCGGTGCGCGTGCGCGGCCTGTCGCGCTTCACCGATGCCAAGGAGTCACGCGAGATCGCCGAGGCGATGTCGAAGGGCGAGGTCGACGTCGTCATCGGTACCCACCGACTGTTGCAGACCGGGATCGTCTGGAAAGACCTCGGACTCGTGATCGTCGACGAGGAGCAGCGGTTCGGTGTGGAACACAAGGAACACATCAAGTCGCTGCGCACCCATGTCGACGTGCTGACGATGTCGGCCACCCCGATCCCGCGCACGCTGGAGATGTCGATGGCCGGGATCCGCGAGATGTCGACGATCCTGACCCCGCCCGAGGAACGGCACCCGGTGCTCACCTACGTCGGTGCCTACGCGCCCAAGCAGGTCGCCGCCGCCATCCGCCGCGAGCTGTTGCGTGACGGCCAGGTCTTCTACGTGCACAACCGGGTGTCGACCATCGACAAGATGGCCAAGGACATCGCGGCGATGGTCCCGGAGGCGAGAGTTGTTGTCGCACATGGGCAGATGGGCGAGGATCAGCTCGAGCGCACGGTGTCGGGATTCTGGAACCGTGAGTACGACGTGCTGGTCTGTACGACGATCATCGAGACCGGTCTGGACATCTCGAACGCCAACACCCTGATCGTCGACCGCGCCGAGAACCTCGGCCTCTCGCAGCTACATCAGCTGCGTGGTCGCGTCGGTCGCAGCCGCGAACGTGGATACGCCTACCTGCTCTACAGCCCGGACCGGCCGCTGACCGAGACCGCCTACGACCGCCTGGCGACGATCGCGCAGAACAACGAGCTCGGCGCGGGAATGGCGGTGGCGCTGAAGGATCTCGAGTTGCGCGGCGCCGGAAACGTGTTGGGCGCCGAGCAGTCCGGGCACGTCGCGGGCGTCGGCTTCGATCTCTACGTCCGGCTGGTCGGCGAGGCGGTGGAGGCTTACCGTGCCGCCGCGGACGGGAAGCCCGTCGAATCCCGGGAGACGGGCGAGGTGCGCATCGACCTCCCCGTCGACGCACACATCCCGGTCGAATACGTCGATTCCGACCGCCTGCGTCTCGAGGCGTACCGCAAGCTCGCGTCGGCGACCGACGACGCCGCGGTCGACTCGGTCCTCGTCGAACTCAACGACCGCTACGGCCCACCACCGGTGGAGACCACGCGGCTGGCGTCCATCGCCCGGCTGCGCCTGCGATGCCGGGAGCGGGGGATCACCGAGATCGGTCTCGCCGGACAGGGAATGAAGATCTCGCCGCTGTCGCTGCTCGACAGCGAGCAGGTGCGTCTTCGTCGCCTGTACTCGTCGGCCACCTACCGGGCGACGACGTCGGTGGTCACGCTGCCCATCCCGCGCACCGGAGGCGTGGGGTCGGCGCGCCTGCGCGACGACGAGCTGATCGAGTATCTGACGACCTTCCTCACCCAACTGCGGCCGGAGCCGGTCACGTGACGGTGGTGCTGCTGGACCCGGCACGGCCAGATCTGATCCCCATTCGGGCACGCTCATGTCTCGCCGGGCCGGTGCAGGTCACCGAGGACGTGCCCGCGGCGATGCTGTGGGAGTTCGACCACGTCGAACCCGTCTTCGACGACGCACCCGTTGATCCGGGATCGGTGCTCGTCAGTACCGATCCCGAACATCCGCTGGTGCAGGCGCGAATCGCGCGCGGGGAAGACGTCATCGCGGCGCAGGCGGTCTCCGGCATGGCGCTTCTCGAGTCCGTGGCGTTGATGGACACATTGCGTCGGAACGGCCCGTGGGAGAGCACCCAGACGCACCACTCGTTGCGGCGTTACCTGCTCGAAGAAGTCTACGAGTTGCTCGACGCCATCGAGGCCGGTGACCCCGTGGAGCTCCGTGAAGAACTCGGCGACCTCCTGCTGCAAGTGCTGTTCCACGCGCGCATCGCCGCCGACGACCCGGAGTCGCCGTTCGACATCGACGACGTCGCACGGAGTTTCACGTCGAAGGTGACCGGCCGGACCCCGGGCGTGCTGTCCGGCGCCCACTCGGATCTGGAGACCCAGATCCGGGAATGGGAGGAACGCAAGGCGGCCGAGAAGCGCCGCGGCTCGGTGTTCGACGGCGTCGCCACGACCCAGCCCGCTCTCGCCCTGTGGCAGAAGGTCCTCGAACGGCTCACCGCGGCCGGTTATCCCGTCGACACCATCCCCGCGGAGACCCTGACCGTGACGGTCGTCGCCGGCGGCGACAGCGTCGAGGCGCAGGCCCGGGACCGAGCGCTCGCGTTGATGGCCGACGTGCGCGCGGCAGAAGCGCGTGCGGCCGAGCGAGACGTCACCCTCGACTCGCCCGAGGCGTGGTCGGCCGTACTGGGCGAGAACCCGGCCTGATCATCAAGCGGCGCAGTTGTCGCGTTTCGTTGCGATCCGCGCAACGAAACGCGACCACTGTCGCGGGGTTTGGGGAGATGAACCGGATCGAGGCTCAGACGGACAGTGCGGCCAGCTGTTTCGTGAACTCCCCCTCGTCGATTCGCGTGTGGCGTCCGTCCTCGACGACGATCTCGCCGCCGACCATCACCGTGTCGACGATGGACCGTGATCCGGTGGTGAGCAGCGACGCGCCGGGATCGCGGACGGGGAGGGTGGCGTAGTCGCGGTCGAACCGCACCAGCGTGAGGTCCGCGGGCGACCCGACTGTCACACCGCCGGTCACCGGCGACAGACCGAGCGCGTAGTTGGCGCCGCCGCAGGCGATGTCGAGCATCTGGGGGAACCCGAGCAGGTCCGCACGCCGGTGGACGGCACGTTGCAGGTAAGCGGCGATGCGCAGCGTCGCCAGCATGTCCTGGGTGTCGTTGCTGGCGGCGCCGTCCACGCCCAGCCCGACCGCCAGGCCGCGCTCCAGCATCGCCGGGATCGGGGCCACCCCGCTGCCGAGACGCATGTTCGACAATGGATTGTGCGACACCGCCACCTTCCGGGCGGCGAGGGTGCGCTGGCCGGCGTCGTCGAGCTCGACGCAGTGGACGGCGAGCACGCGGTCCCACAGGAAGCCGTTGCGGTCGAGGTGGTCGACGGCCCCGAAGCCGGTGTGCTGCCGACACATCTGCTCGTCGGTGCCGGTCTCGAGCAGGTGGATGGAGACCGGCAGTCCACGTTCCTGCGCGAAGTCGCGGATCGTCCGCATCCCGGCGTCGGTGACCGAGCGCGGATTGGGTACCGCCAGGGCCATCGAGATCGCTGACCCGGCAACCTCGTTGCGGAGATGGTCGACGTGGTCGAGGACCTCGCCGAGGGGTTGCATCAGCCGCGGTTCGAACCCCCACTTGCGGCTCGGGTCGGTGCGGTCGGCGACCCCGCGGCCGAGGATCGCCCGGATTCCGGTGTCGCGCAGTGCCCGCACGACGGCGTCATGGATCTCGTGCGACGGGTGCGGCCACATGTGTTCGACCACGGTCGTCGTGCCCGATCGCAACAGTTCGAGGCAGGCCGAGACAGCGGCGAGGTAGGCCCGCTCGGGTGTGATCGCCACCGATTCCTCGCCCACGGCCAGCAACCATTCGAGCAACGGTGTGCATTCGGCGATTCCCCGCATGAGCGACTGCTGGAGGTGCGTGTGGGTGTTGACGAACCCGGGGATGACGTAACCGTTACCGGTTCCACCGCCCGGACGGGCGGTGGGTGCGATCGCGGTGACGATCCCGTCGACGACATGGACGTCGTGATGGGCTTTCCACTGCCCGGCCGTGTAGACGGTGACGTCGCGAAAGGCCGGGGCCGCCGCGGTGACGGCGGCCCCGGGCAATGATGTGTCGGTCACTTCGCGAAGTTCGCGGCGATGCGCTGGGCGAGGTAGTCGGCGGCGGTGATCGGCGGGTAGGTGCCGCCCGCGCTCTCGATCAGCACGTCGGAGTTCGCCTGGGCGAAGTACGCGAGCGTGTAGCGCGGACCGGTGTACTCGCCCCGTCGGGGAGCCCGGACCCGATGGAAGTTCGACGGCAGTCGGTCGTCGGACCAGCGCATCAGCATGTCGCCGATGTTGCAGGTGATGGCGTCGTCGGACGGCTCGACCGACGTCCAGGCCTGACCGTCGGCCTCGGCTCCCGGTAGCACCTGCAGGCCTCCCTGACCGGACCGCTGGAACAGCAGGGTCAGTGCGTCGAAGTCGGTGTGTGCGCCGGCGCGCCAACTGTTCTCGGAGTCGATCAGTTCGTCGGGGAACGCGTAGTAGTGCAGCAGCCGCAGGGTGCTCTGGTAGGTGTCCGCCGTCGGGTCGTGCGCCCGGGTGAAGAAGTCGCGGTCGAGACCCAGACGCTCGGCGAAACAGCTGAGCAGGGTCATGGCCACCGACCAGCACCGGTGCTCGAAATCCTCGATGGTGGAGCGGAATCCGGCGAGCTCGCGCTCACTCGGCCACAGTCCGTCCATGCGGGGCCGGGTGAACTGGTAGGACTCCTTCTGGTCCGGTGTGCCGATCGACGGGCGTACCTGGGTGCGGTACTCCCAGCCCGCGTTCTGGCCCTTCTTGAGCGGATACTGCTCCTTGATCGAACGGGGGAGCGCGAAGAACCGGGCGGACATCTCGAACGCGTGGTCCACCGCGGCCAGGTCGATGCCGTGGTCGATCACCTGGAAGAAGCCGATGTCGGTTGCGGCCGACCAGAGTTGGTCGGCGATCTCGTCGCGGCGGTTGTCCAGATCGGCCAGACTGATCCGGCGGATCTCGCGGTCGGTGGTCTCGGTCCCCAGCCCGCCCATCCGGCGTTCCCGGTCGAGCTCGGTCAGGCCGGCCGAGGCGGCCGGCGACGGGGGTGTGGTGGTCTCTGTCATCGTGTGTCTCTCTGTGGTCGGGGAAGACGTGGGCGTCGGGTCAGCGGATCTGCTCATCGATGAACTGGGTCGTGAACAGCTGGTCGGCGGGCAATGCGGCCGGCAGGTCGGCGCCTCCGCCGTTCAGGATCGGCACGAGGTCGTTGATCACGTTCTGCGCCTTCACCATGTCGTAGCTGCCGTAGACACCGTCCGCGCCCGGGGCGATGACCGCGCGATCCTTCAGCAAGCCCGCCGAGTACGCCGCCTCGCCGGCTGAATACGGGGTGAAGGACACGTCCTGGGACACCCAGTCGACGATGGTGGCGTTGACCGCGTCGGGCGAGGCCACGTAGTCCTTACCGGTCTGCTGGATCATCGGGACCAGCTTCTCCAGACACGGCGACATCTCCTCGACGTCACCGGCGCGGACCGAGACGTTCGACGCGTAGACGTCGTACCCGGCGTCCTTGACCATCGCGTAGGCGACCGGCTTGTTCCACGACGGGGTCTCGTTCTCGTAGGTGTAGGGCTCGGAGTTGGCGAACCCCTGCTGGGTGATCGACGGGTCGCCGACGAAACGTGCCGGGGCGCCGTCGTAACTGGTGTCGAGCTGATCCTGCTGCAGCAGCCCCTTCGCGACCAGCCACTGCGGGAAGATCTGATCCTTCGACACCACCACGCTGGCGTCGGATCGGCCGATGTCGGCGATCGTCTTCACGTCCGGGTGGGTTGCGGGGTCCCACATGATGATCGAGGGGTTGTACTGCAGCAGGGGCGTCACACCGACCACGCGTTGGTCCTTGGCGGCGGAGATCATCTGGTCGCCGTGGACGAGACCGAGGTGGATGGAGTCGTCGGAGTACATGGCCGAGGGCACCGACTGGAATCCGATGGCCGGGCCGCCGGCGCGCAGCGTGATGTCGACGCCGGTGTCCATGCCGTCGAAGACGAGCGGTCCGGAGACCGACTTGTTGTCGGTGTCGACGGTGTACCCGGGTCCGAGAAGTCCGATGACCCCGGCCATGTCCGACTGCGGTTGCCACTGCAGTTGAACCACCACGTTGTCGGGGCAGGTTCCGGCGAGGGTGGATTCGGCCGGCGCCGAGGGGAGGCTCGACGACGCGGTGTCGTCGGACCCGGAACTCGAGCAGCCGGCGAGAACCGCTGCGCAGATCGTCGCCGCCGTGGCGGCCACGGCCAGACGCGACGTGCGGAGGCGGGTCATCTAATAGCAGAAAGACTGCAACAGTTACATGTAGACATGCACAGGGCGGGAAGGCCGGATGAAACTCTACGACACGGTGAGGGATGTGGATGCGCGTCATCTCACCAAAGATGTGGTCGCGTCCGTCTCCGGGGTGACGAAGCGATTCGAGTCCGGGACCCAGGCGCTGGACCGGGTGGACCTCGACGTGCGCGCCGGCGACTTCGTGGCCGTCGTCGGACCGTCGGGTTGTGGTAAGTCGACCCTGCTCCGGATGGCCGCCGGTCTCGAGAAGCCCACAGAGGGAAGCGTGGCACTGTCCACGGAGTCGGTCGGGTTCATCTTCCAGGAACCGACCCTCCTCGCCTGGCGCAGTGTGCGGGGCAATGTCGAACTCTGCGCCGAGATCGCCCGGCTGCCGCGGGGTGAACGACGACGCCGGGCGCAGGCCGCCATCGACGCGGTCGGTCTCACCGGGTTCGAGTCGCAATTGCCGCGCATGCTGTCCGGTGGCATGAAGATGCGTGCCTCGCTGGCCCGCGCGTTGACCTCCGAGCCCGAATTGTTGCTCCTCGACGAGCCTTTCGGCGCTCTCGACGAGATGACCCGGCTCGACATGCAATTCGAGCTGCAACGGCTCTACGCCGAACGCCGGTTCACCGCGATGTTCATCACGCATTCGGTGTCCGAAGCGGTCTTCCTCGCCAACCGGGTGATCGTGATGTCCGCACGCCCCGGGCGGATCGTCGCCGACATCGGCATCGACTTCGCTCACCCACGCCACCCGGATCTGCGCTACGACAGCCGTTTCACCGACCACGTCGCCGAGATCTCCGAGACCCTCCGAGGTGCACGATGACCACCGCCGCCCGATCTCGTCCCGCCGCTGGCGAGCACCACGGACCGGTCTCCGCGCCGCAGCCCGAACCCACACGCGGCGAACGGTCGTCGCGGAAGAGTGGCGCCCGCCGTGTCACGGCAGCCGTGCTGAGGTACGGAGCACCCCCGGTCCTCTCCCTCGCCGTGGGAATCGCCGCCTGGTACGCGGTCAGCTATCTCATCCTCACTCCGGAACGGCGTTTCCTGCTCCCGTCGCCACACAGCGTGCTGACCGAGTCGCTGCTGGACCCGGACAGCGTCGGCCCCATGCTCGACGCCCTGTGGGTCACCGCGAAGGTCTGTCTCGTGGGCTTCGCCTTCGCCGCGCTGATCGGGGTCGTCATCGGCGTCCTGATGAGCCGGGGGTCCTTCCTCGAACGCGCGATCTACCCCTGGGCCGTTGTGCTGCAGGTGATCCCGGTGCTCGCGATCGTTCCGCTGATCGGGCTCTGGTTCGGCTACGGGATGGTCGCCCGCACGATCGTGTGCGTGATCATCGCGATCTTCCCCATCATCGCCAACACGCATTTCGGGCTCGTCTCGGTCGACAAGTCCTCACAGGAGCTGTTCACCCTGTCGAAGGCCTCACCGGTGCAACGCCTGCTGATGCTCGAGTTCCCGTCGGCGCTCCCGTCGATGATGACCGGCTTCCGGACGGCCTCGGGGCTGGTCGTGGTGGGCGCCATCATCGGTGACATGTTCTTCGCCAAGGGCGAACCCGGTATCGGGACCCTGCTCGACATCTACCGGGCTCGCCTGCAGTCCGACGACCTCATCGCGGCGATCGTCCTGGCCTCGGTGTTCGGCATCCTCGTCTTCGGTGCCTTCAGCATTCTCAACGCCGCCGTGAACCGTCGTCGCTGAGGCCATCTCCGCGCTCGCAACCACCTCGACCCGAACCCATCCGGAAGATTCATGTTCACCGTTCCCACCATCGACATCTCGCCCTACCTCGACCCGGAGAGCTCGGCCGCGGCCCGGGACGACGTGGCGCGCGCCCTCGACGACGCCTGTGGCGGAGTCGGTTTCGTCCAGGTCGTCGGTCACGGGATCGCACCCGGCGTCATCGACGGACTGACCGCGGCGCTCGACGAGTTCTACGCGCTGCCCCTCGAGGTGAAGAAGCAATACGCCCGGCCGGGGCAGAATCGTGGCTACAGCCCGCCGAAGAGTGAGTCGCTGAGCATGAGTCTGGGTGTGGCCGCGGCGAATCAGATGAACGACTTCTACGAGGCGTTCACCGTCGGCTCGGAGGGTTCCTGGTTCCCGGGCCTCGACCTGCCGGAGTCCAGCTACCCGACGAACACGTGGCCGGACGCGGCGCCGGGATTCCGCCCGGCGGTCGAATCCTGGTTCGACGCGGCGCGGGGCCTCTCGCGAGTTCTGCTCACCGCCTTCACCGATGCGCTCGGTCTGCCGCCCGGGTACTTCGACGGGATGACCGATCACTCCATCGACGCGCTGAAGCTCAACAACTACACCCTCCCCGAAGGCGAGATCGAAATCGCCGGGGAGCTGACCGGGATGGGTGCGCACACCGACTTCGGCATCCTCACCGTGCTGTGGGCCGACCAGGTGCCCGGGCTCCAGGTGCTCGATCACGAGGGGCGGTGGCACGACGTGACACCCGCCGACGGCGCGCTGCTGGTCAACCTCGGCGACGCCATGGCGCGGTGGACGAACGACCGGTGGCGATCGACTGTCCACCGCGTCGACCCGCCCGTCGTCGACGGCCGGATCCTGCGTCGTCGGTCGGCAGCGTTCTTCTTCGACGGCAACGCCGATGCCGTCATCGAAACGCTGCCCGGGTGTGCGCGTACCGACCACCCGGGATATCCGCCGATCACCGTCGCCGAGAACATCGATGCGAAACTCGCCGGGATGAAGAGCGTAATCGCACCCGCCGGCGCCGAGCGCGAGGCGCAGCGCGTGATGGCCGCGGGATGAGGCCGGGGCATCGGCCTTACGCTGGGACGATCATGACGGGAAACGGAGACGACGGCGCGCTGCTCATGCAGTCGGTCCTGCGCCGGATACGAGACGAGATCTTCGACGGCACGCTCGAACCCGGTGCGTCGCTCTCGGTTCCCGGTCTGGCCGCCCGACTGGACGTGTCCCGGAGTCCCGTGCGCGAGGCGGTCCAACAACTCGTCATGGACGGGCTGGCGGTCTACACGCCTCGTGTCGGTGCGAAGGTCGCCGTCCTCGACGACGAGATGCTGCGGCACGTCTTCGAGGTCCGCGAGGTCCTCGACGGGCTCGCCGCCCGCCAGGCCACCATCCGGGTGACCCGTGCCGCGCTGACCGGGCTCTGGCATCAGGTGCGTGAGCAGGAGCGTCTGCTGGAGACCGAGCCCGATCACCGACGCGACGCCGAACTCGATCTCGACTTCCACACCGCGGTCCGGTCGCTGTCGGGAAACGCCCCGCTGTGCGACGCACTGCTGAAGCTCGACACCCAGTCACACCTGTATAGATCCGACATGTGGTCGCACGAGGACAACCGTCGGCACGCCGTGACCGAGCATCGCCGGATCGTCGCGGCACTGGAGGTCGGTGATGCCGACGAAGCCGACCGGGCCGCGCGCGCCCACGCCGCCGGCGTGCTCGTCCGGCTGCTCCGTACCTGATCCGGTGCGCGATCGCCGTGACCCCGGCCACCGGACTTTCGCCCACGCTGATTTGATCTCGTCAGGCGGTGCGGCGGCGGGAGAGAGCGCATCCGCCGCCCCGGGTGGGCCCCGGGAGGGGAATCGTCTGCGCCATCATGGGTGGATGGTCTCTTCACCCGATGCCGCGCGACGCGACAACGTGATCCTGGTGCACTGGCACGATCTCGGTCGCCATCTGCGGTGTTACGGCGCCGATGGCGTCGAGAGTCCCGTCCTCGACGACCTCGCGGCCGTCGGCATCCGGTTCGCCGACGCACACGCGACGGCGCCGCTGTGCTCACCGGCCCGCGGTTCCCTGTTCACCGGGCGCTATCCGCACGGCAACGGGCTCGTCGGCCTGGCCCACCACGGGTTCGAGTACTTCCCGGACGTGCAGACCCTGCCGGCTCTCCTCGCGGGTGCGGGCTACCGCTCGGCACTCTTCGGGATGCAGCACGAGAGCGCGGACCCCGGCCGGCTCGGATTCGACTCGGTGGATGTGTCCGACTCGCGCTGTGACTACGTGGTGGACCGGTCCCAGGACTGGTTGCGACGACATGCGCACGACGATCGGCCGTTCTTCCTGACAGCGGGCTTCTTCGAAACGCATCGGCCTTACCCGGCCGACGAGTACAAGCCGGCGGACACCAGCACGATCGCGGTGCCCGGGTTCCTTCCGGACACCGACGACGTGCGCGACGATCTGGCGGGTCTGCACGGCTCGATCACGAAGGCCGACTCGGCCGTGGGCCGGCTCCTCGACACCGTCGCCGAACTCGGTCTCGACGACTCCACCTGGATCGTGTTCGTCACCGATCACGGTCTGGCGTTCCCACGGGCGAAATCGACGCTGTACGCCGAGGGCACCGGGATCGCATTGATCATGCGCCCGCCGTCGCGGCTGGGGATCACGCCGACGGTCTACGACGATCTGTTCTCGGGGGTCGATCTCACGCCGACGCTGCTCGACCTGGTGGGCGTCGACATCCCGGACACGGTCGACGGTGACTCGCACGCCCCCGCGCTGGTGGGAACCGAATCCACGGCCGTTCGCACCGAGGTGTTCACCGAGAAGACCTACCACGATGCCTTCGATCCGATCCGGGCCGTGCGCACCAAGGACTTCAGCTACATCGAGAACTACGCGGCGCGGCCGGCGTTGTTGCTCCCGCTCGACATCGCCGACAGTTTGTCGGCGCGGTCGCTGGATCGGCAAGAGGTGCAACAGGATCGGTCGCGGGTCGAGCTCTACGACCTGCGTTCCGATCCGCATGAGCGCAACAACCTCGCCGACGACCCGTCGTATGCGCACGTCCGGGACGAGCTCGCGCGGGCGTTGGCCGACTGGCGCGAGCGCACCCATGACGACTTGCCCGATGAAGCGGCCGGCACGGCGACGGCGGAGGCCTTCATGGACGCATTCCACGCCAAGGCGGCGCAGGTCGAGGCCGAGGAGGAGGCATTGCCGTCCCGGCGTCCGCTGGGTGCCCGTCGCGAGTTGGCCGGGGACCTCACGTCGGGCGAGCGCTGAGGGGCGTCGGCGCGAAAGCGTCATCTCGGACACGCGATCTCACGCCACCCACAGCGCGGTTTCGGTGTCAATGGTTTCGACCCGGCTGCGCGTAAAAGGCCAGCTTGCGGTGCTTTTCCCGCTCGCTAGACTCGTCTTTCATGTCAGCGAAGTCCTCGTCGGGACCGGCAAATTATCTGGTGTGTGCCAGCCAGCGCAGCGGCAGCACGCTGCTGGTGGAGTCGCTCGCCGCGACCGGCGTCGCGGGTCGTCCGGAGGAGTTCTTCCAGTACTTCTCGGATTCCTCGGCGGCTCCGCAGCCGCGTGAATGGTTCGCCGGTGTCAGCGATCCCACCATCCTCGAGCTCCTGGAGCCACTCGATCCCGGGGTGGTGGACACCCGCGATTCGGCCACCTGGCGCTCGGATGTGCGGGCGGCGGGTCGCACGCCGAACGGGGTGTGGGGCGGCAAGCTCATGTGGAACCAGACGCCGCTGCTGATCTCGCGCAGCCGGGTCGCGTCGGGTTCGTTGCGCGGCGCCGTCCGCTGGCTGTTCGACGGAGCCGATCCGCTCTACGTGCACGTCCATCGAGAAGATGTTGTGCCGCAAGCGGTGTCGATGTGGCGCGCGGTGCAGACCCGCGTGTGGCGGCACGACGGCTCGGACACCGACGAGCACGACGAGGCGGTGTATCACGCCGGCGGTATCGCCCATCTCGCCGGCATCTTGAGCGACCAGGAACGACAGTGGCGCAATTGGTTCGCCGCCGAGGGGATCGAACCGCTCGAGATCGGGTTCCGGGACCTGGTCACCGATCCCACGAAGGCGACCGCACTGGTGCTGGAGAAGATCGGGCAGGACCCGGAGCTGGCGCCGCCGCCACCGCTGAAGCCACAGTCCAATTCGCGGTCCAAGGAGTGGGCCCGACGCTATCGAGAAGACGCCGAACGAAACGGATACCCACTGTGACCGCTGTAGACGAGACCTCGCTCGACCGGGCGACCGGCGACCGGGCCCGGCCCGGGGACGCGGGCGACTTCGACCATGTGACCGCCGTCCGGGTGTTGGAGGCCGAGGCGGTGCACATCATCCGCGAGGTGGTGGCGGAACTGGAGCGGCCGGTGCTGCTGTTCTCCGGCGGCAAGGACTCCATCGTCCTGCTCCGGTTGGCCGAGAAGGCATTTCGGCCCGCGCCCCTGCCCTTCCCGATCATGCACGTCGACACCGGCCACAATTTCGACGAGGTGATCGAATTCCGTGACCGACGGGTCGCGCCGACCGCCGAGAATCCCGAGGGCATCGAACTCATCGTGGCCTCGGTCCAGGAGTCCATCGACTCCGGACGAGTCGCCGAGTCCACCGACCCGTCGGGTTCGCGGAACCGCCTGCAGACCCGCACCCTGCTCGATGCGCTGGAGGAGGGCGGATTCGACGCCGCGTTCGGCGGCGCCCGCCGCGACGAGGAGCGTGCCCGCGCCAAGGAGCGCATCTTCAGCTTCCGCGACGAGTTCGGGCAATGGGATCCCCGCGCCCAGCGACCCGAACCGTGGTCGCTGTACAACGGGCGGATCCGTCGTGGGGAGTCGGTGCGTGTGTTCCCGCTCTCGAACTGGACCGAGACCGACATCTGGCGCTACATCGAGCTCGAGGGCCTCGAGCTGCCCTCCATCTATTTCGCCGCCGAGCGGGAGGTCTTCGACCGGGACGGCATCCTGCTCTCGGTCTCGGAGTACTCACGGCCCCGCGACGGTGAGGAGGTACGGACCGAGTGGGTGCGCTACCGCACCGTCGGTGACCTGACCATCACCGGGGCGGTTCGCTCGCGGGCCACCACGATCGCCGAGATCATCGCCGAGATCAGCGAATCCACCGTCTCCGAACGCGGGGAGACCCGCGCCGACGACCGCACGTCGAGCGCCGCCATGGAAGACCGCAAGCGCGAAGGATACTTCTGATGACTCTCACCTCGCCACAGCCGGTCGTCCCCGCCGGTGACGAAACAAGCACGTCCGCAAGGCAATTCCTGCGGATCGCGACCGCGGGCAGTGTCGACGACGGCAAGTCCACGCTCATCGGCCGGATTCTGCACGACACCGGCAGTCTGCCGACCGATCATCTCGCCGCGGTCACCGACGGCGACGGTGATGTCGACCTGGCCGCCCTCTCCGACGGCTTGCGCGCCGAACGCGAACAGGGCATCACGATCGATGTCGCCTATCGCTTCTTCTCCACGCCCACACGGAGTTACGTCCTCGCCGACACCCCCGGACACGAGCGGTACACCCGCAACATGTTCACCGGGGCGTCGAACGCGCACGTGGCGATCCTGCTCGTCGACGCCCGGCACGGCCTGCTGCGGCAGACCCGACGCCACGCCCGGATCGCAACTCTCGTGGGCGTGCCGCACGTGATCGCGGCGGTCAACAAGATCGACCTCGTCGATTACTCCGAGCACCGTTTCGACGAGATCCGGGCCGACCTCGCCGAACTCGCGGTGCAACTCGGGATCGGGGAGATCCCGGCGATCCCGGTGGCCGCCAAGCACGGGGACAACGTCGTGCACCGCTCGTCGAACACCCCGTGGTACTCCGGGACAACGCTGTTGGAGTACCTCGAGGACGTCGAGCTCCACGCGCCCGCGCCGGTGACCGAGGAACTGCGCCTTCCGATCCAGTGGGTGTCGCGTCCCAGCGAGTCGAACCGGCGTACCTACACCGGCCGGCTCGCTTCCGGAACACTGCGCGTCGGTGACGAGATCGTCGTGCTGCCGTCGGGAAGCCGGTCGACCGTCACGGCGCTCGATACCCTCGATCCCACGAGAGACGTTGCGGTGGCGCCTCTCTCGGTGGGAATCCAGGTCGCCGACGACATCGACATCGGTCGCGGCGACGTCATCGTGAGCGGTGCGGACGGAGCGCATGTACCGGTCCTGGCCCGCGAGGTCGATGCGCACGTGTGCTGGTTGTCGAACTCGCCGCTGCGGGCCGGTGACCGCGTCGCCCTCAAGCACGGCCCGTCGACGGTCCGCGCCACCGTCCAGTCCCTCGAGCGGCGCCTCGACCCGGACACCCTCATCGAGCACGTCGCTCCCGGTGAGCTCGTGCTCAACGACATCGGCACCGTCACGCTGCGGACGTCGTCGGTGGTGCCGGCCGACCCCTATGCGAGCAACCGCGACACCGGCGCGTTCATCCTCATCGACGAGGCCTCGAACGACACGGTCGGCGCGGGGACGATCCTCGAGCCGCGCGAGGTCGTCCCGGGTAAGGCGACGCGCAACGACATCAAATGGCATCCGAGTTCGCTGGCGCGTGCGGAACGGTGGGCGCACACCCAGCAGCGCGGAGCGACGGTGTGGCTCACCGGTCTACCTGCGTCGGGCAAGTCCACCGTCGCCGTCGCGCTCGAGCGGGCCGTCGTCAGCCGCGGGCGCGTCGCCTACCTCCTCGACGGCGACAACATCCGGCACGGGATCTCCGACGACCTCGGCTTCTCCGCCGGTGACCGCGCGGAGAACATCCGCCGTGTCGGCCACGTGGCCCGACTCTTCGCCGACGCCGGGGTCATCGCGATCGCGTCGATGGTCTCGCCGCTGCGTTCCGACCGGGAGATCGCGCGTGAACTGCACCGCGCCGCCGACCTCGACTTCATCGAGGTCCACGTCTCCACGCCGGTCACCGAATGCGAACGCCGTGACCCCAAGGGCCTCTACGAACGCGCGCGACGCGGCGAACTCCGCGGGCTGACCGGCATCGATGCGCCCTACGAGAGTCCGGAGAGCCCCGATCTGCGATTCGACACCACCGGCGCGGACATCGACCGGCTGGCGTCGCTCATCCTCGGTGCGCTGATGGATCGCGGCATCATGGCGGGGTGAGTTGCTGTCATCCCCCGGGACCCGCGCACGGCGGCCCGGGTGCGCCGTTCCCGCCGGCCGAGCACGCCGGTGGCGGTCCCGGAGTGCACCCGATCGAGACGGTGGACATCCCGGCCGGGGGCTTCGCCATGGGGGATGCGTTCGACGAGGGGTACCGCACCGACGGTGAGCGACCGGTGCACGAGGTCGAGCTCGGTGCGTACTCGATCGACGCGACGACGGTGACCAACGCCGCGTTCGCCACGTTCGTCGCGGCGACCGGACACCAGACCGATGCCGAGCGATTCGGCGGTTCCGCGGTGTTCCACACTTACGCCACCGCGCCGGGCGAACCCGTGCCGGGAACACCGTGGTGGCTCGCGGTCGAAGGTGCGTCGTGGCGCCACCCGGCGGGTCCCGGCAGCCGGGTCGACGATCTGGCCGACCACCCCGTCGTCCACGTCAGCCACCGCGACGCGCAGGCCTATTGCGCCTGGGCCGGACGTGTCCTGCCCACCGAAGCGCAGTGGGAGAACGCGGCGCGGGGTGGGTTGCGCGGGGCCCGATACCCCTGGGGGAATGAACCACCCACCGCAGAAGCGCCCCGCTGCAACATCTTTCGCGGCGAGTTCCCGGATGCGCCGACCGCCCGGGTCGGCACCGTGCCCGTGCGGGACTTCGAGCCCAACGGCTTCGGCCTGTACCAGTGCGCCGGCAACGTCTGGGAGTGGTGCGCCGACACGTTCAGCGCCCGGTACTACCGCGTGTCCGACCGCAGCAACCCGCTGGGGCCGGGCCGGGGAAGCGCTCGCGTCCTGAGGGGCGGCAGCCATCTCTGCCACGACTCGTACTGTCATCGCTACCGGGTCGCCGCGCGATCGCACAACACGCCGGAGTCGACGGCGAGCAACATCGGGTTCCGGACCGTCGGTCCCGCGGCCGGCTGACTTCCATCCGGCCGACAACCCGTCCTGCACGTCCCGGGACACAGGGCCCGCTCGCTGCGCTCCCGGCGCCCGGGACACAGGGCCCGCTCGCTGCGCTCCCGGCGCCCGGGAACCGAACTCCGCCGTGGTCAGTTGGATCAGCAGACTGTGTGTCGATTTCCGGGAGACCCGATCGGCTGTGCGATCGTGGTTCCCCTCGGGCGGTGTCCGCCCGAAAGTCGTCGGACCGGAGAGGGGAGTAGGGCAGGAATGCGTGTGGAGGGCCGGGATGCGGTGCGTCGGGAGTCGAGGCGGCCGAACCCGTGGAGGAACGGCCTCATGGCCTCGGCCGTGGCGGTCGCGTCGTCGGTGCTGCTGGCCGGCTGCATCGACCTGCCGTCGCTGACCAGGCCGGACATCCCGGAGGGCATCCCGCCGGGGGCAGGCGTGCCCCAGCCCTACATCGACATCAACGCACCCGGGCGTACCGCGGACAGGATGCACGACTGGGCCGTGCCCATCGCGGAGTCCACCGGTATCCCGGTCGTCTCGCTCCAGGCCTACGGCAACGCCGCCGAGATCCAGCGCCAGCAACACCCCGAGTGCGGGCTGAACTGGACCACGCTGGCGGGGATCGCCGGCGTCGAGAGCAAACACGGCCACTACCGCGGCTCCGACGTGGCCGACAACGGCGACGTCAACCCGCCCATCCGGGGCGTCAAACTCGACGGCACCCGCGGCAACATGGAGATCCTCGACACCGACGGCGGCGCACTCGACGGCGACGCCACCCACGATCGAGCGATGGGGCCGTTCCAGTTCATCCCGGAGACGTGGAAGCGCTACGGCGTCGACGCCAACGGTGACGGCGTCCCCGACCCCGACAACATCGACGACGCCGCCCTCTCGGCGGCCCGCTATCTGTGTGTCTCCGCCGGCAACGACATGACGACGCCGGAAGGGTGGGAGAAGGCCGTCCGGACCTACAACAACTCGATGGCCTACGTCCTCGACGTGCGCGATCACGCCAACGCCTACTCGATCAACGTCCGCTTCTGAACCCTGCCGGGAAGGGCTTCAGCGCTTGCGTCGACCTTGTCACGTGCGGCTTCGGCGCAGCCACTAGGCTCTTGCCTATCGGCCGGCACCAGAACCGGCCGTCGTCGGCGTAGGCGGCCCCGTCGGAGGACACATCTCCTGGGATCACGCCGACGAACTCGTCCACCGAGATTGGGGTGCAACCGTGGCAATCATCGAGCAGGTAGGTGCGCGTGAGATTCTCGATTCGCGGGGCAACCCGACGGTCGAGGTCGAGGTCGTCCTGGATGACGGCACCTTCACCCGGGCCGCCGTGCCGTCCGGGGCGTCGACCGGCGAACACGAGGCCGTCGAACTGCGCGACGGTGGCGACCGGTACCTGGGCAAGGGCGTCACCAAGGCCGTCGAGGGTGTCCTCGGGGAACTGGCCCCGGCCGTGATCGGGATCGAGGCCGAGGAACAGCGCCTCGTCGACCAGGCACTGCTCGACTGCGACGGCACCCCCGACAAGAGCCGTATCGGCGCCAACGCGCTGCTCGGTGTCTCGCTCGCGGTCGCCAAGGGCGCGGCCGAATCGGCCGGGCTGCCGCTGTTCCGTTACATCGGCGGACCCAACGCCCACATCCTGCCGGTGCCGATGATGAACATCATCAACGGTGGCGAGCACGCCGACAACGGCATCGACTTCCAGGAATTCATGATCGCCCCGGTCGGCGCGCCGACCTTCAAGGAGGCGCTGCGGTGCGGTGCCGAGGTCTACCACGCCCTCAAGGGCGTCCTGAGCAAGCAGGGCATGAGCACCGCACTCGGCGACGAGGGTGGCTTCGCCCCCGACCTGCCCAACACCGAGGCGGCCATCGCGGTCATCGGTGAGGCGGTCGGCAAGGCCGGCTACAACTTCGGCCGCGACGTCGTCATCGCGCTCGACGCCGCAGCGACCGAGTTCTTCTCGAACGGTGCCTACAAGCTCGAGGGCAAGGAACTCGGCGCCGACGAGATGGTGTCGTTCTACGAGAAGCTCATCAGCGACTTCCCGATCGTCTCGATCGAGGACGGTCTGTCCGAGGACGACTGGGACGGCTGGGCCAAGCTGACCGAGTCGATCGGCGATCGGGTGCAGCTCGTCGGTGACGACCTGTTCGTCACCAACCCCGAGCGTCTCGAGGAGGGGATCTCCAAGGGCATCGCCAACGCACTGCTCGTGAAGGTGAACCAGATCGGCACCCTGACCGAGACCCTCGACGCCGTCGCACTCGCGCACAACAACGGCTACAAGACGATGATGAGTCACCGGTCCGGTGAGACCGAGGACACCACCATCGCCGACCTCGCCGTCGCCTGCAGCTGTGGACAGATCAAGACCGGCGCCCCGGCCCGCTCCGAGCGCGTCGCCAAGTACAACCAGCTGCTGCGGATCGAGGAAGGACTCGGCGACGCGGCACGGTACGCGGGCGACCTCGCCTTCCCGCGTTTCTCGTTTGGTTCGTGATTAGCTGTCTGCATGGCTTCGCAGCGACGTCACCGCGGTGACGGGCGTCAGCGTGGGCGCGATCGTCGGGTAGACGCGCGCTCACGCGAACGCGCCCGTCGCACGCGGCGGCACGCTCGTCCTGCGTCGTCGGCGGCGCCCGAGGAAGCGGTCGAGGCGGCCGGGCACGAAGTTCCCGCCGATCTCGACGCACCGGTCGCCGACGAGACCTCGGATTCCGGGGTCCGTCGGGTGGCGCCGGAGCGTGTGCCGCGAACCCGCCGTCGTCCGGCCCGCGCCGGCATCGGCGCCCGCCTGCGTGGTGTCGAGATGACCCCGGCCGGCCTTGCGACGCTCGTCATCACCGTCGTGGTGGTGTGCGTGGTGGCACTGACCCTCGCGATGCCGCTGCGGACGTACTTCAGTCAGCGTTCGGAATTCCGTCAGCTGACCGCGTCGAACGAGCAGCTGCAACGCGAGGTCGCGGACTATCAGCAGAAGGTCAACGAGCAGAACGATCCCGCCTACATCGAGGCCCAGGCGCGGACGCGTCTGCAGTTCGTCAAACCAGGAGAGATCCCGCTCGTGATGTTGTTCCCCGCCGACGAGGCACGGCGCGAGGCCGCCGAACGTGCCGAAGAGCGCGCTCGCGCACCGTGGTACGGAAATCTCTGGGACACCCTGTCGACCCCTCCCGGCGTGCAGTGAGCTCCTCCTCCGGCCACGGTGTCTCCGCGGAGGATCTCGCCACGGTGGCCGCCCAGCTCGGACGCGAACCGCGCGGGGTCCTCGAGATCAGCTACCGCACACCTGACGGGAAGCCCGCGGTCGTCAAGACCGCCCCCCGGCTGCCCGACGGCACACCGTTCCCGACGTTGTACTACCTGACCGATCCGCGTCTGACCGCCGAGGCGAGCCGCCAGGAGTCGGCCGGCGTCATGAAGGGGATGACCGCGCGCCTGCACGACGACGCCGAACTCGCCGCGGCGTACCGCCGTGCGCACGAGGACTATCTCGCCGAACGCGACGCGATCGAACCCCTCGGCACCGATTTCACCGGTGGCGGTATGCCGGACCGGGTGAAGTGCCTGCATGTCCTGATCGCGCACTCCCTCGCCAAGGGTCCGGGACTCAATCCGCTCGGTGACGAGGCGGTGGCGCTCGCGGCCGCGAACGGGTTGCGCGGCAGCGCGATTCCGGAGGACTGGCCCGAGCCGTCGGATACGGGGACCGACGAGTGACCGTCGTCGGAGCCGTGGACTGCGGCACCAACTCGATCCGCCTGCTCGTGGCGAAGCCGGGCCCGGACGGGCGACTCGTCGATCTCCATCGTGAGATGCGTGTGGTCCGACTGGGTTACGGCGTCGACGCGACCGGGATGTTCGCCGCGGAATCGATCGAGCGGACGCGGGTCGCCCTCAGCGACTATGTCGACACGATGGAAGCGCTCGGCGTCGAGAGAGTGCGGATGGTCGCCACCTCCGCGACCCGCGACGCGTCGAATCGCGACGAGTTCTTCGCCATGACCGCCGATCTGCTCGGGTGCGTGTCCGCAGGCGCGATCGCCGAGGTCATCACCGGCGACGAGGAGGCGCGGCTGTCGTTCCGCGGGGCAGTCGGCGAATTGGATTCGGCGGATGGGCCGTTCGTGGTCACCGACCTCGGCGGCGGTTCGACAGAAGTCGTCCTGGGCGATGCGGACGGTGTGACCGCGGCGTACTCGGCCGACATCGGGTGTGTTCGGCTGACCGAGCGTGCTCTGCCGTCCGACCCGCCCACGCCGGCGGAGCTGGCCGCGGCGACCGAATTCGCACGCGCACGTCTCGCCGAGGCGTTCGCCGCGGTGCCGGTTCAGTCCGCTCGCACCTGGGTGGGCGTCGCCGGCACGATGACGACGCTCGCCGCGCTCGGTGCCGGCCTCCCCGAGTACGACTCGGACGCGATCCATCTGTCGACGATCTCGCTGCCCGAACTCGACCGGGTCTGCCGGAACCTGATCGGTATGACACGCGCCGACCGCGCGGCGCTCGGACCGATGCACCCCGGGCGCGTCGACGTCATCGGCGGCGGATCACTGATCACCCTCGAGCTCGCGAGAGTGCTGTCGGAAAGTGCCGGTATCGACGAACTAGTCGTGAGCGAACACGACATCCTCGACGGGATCGCGTTGGGAATACTCGACTGAGCAATGCTCGATCCAGTTACCATGCGTCGCATGGCATACAACCTGCGTTGCCCCTGCGGTGAGTCCATCACGGCCCTCGAAGCCGACTTCGTGCCGTCGGTCCAGGCCCACCTCGCCGCCGAACATCCCGGCCGCGACTACAGCGAGACCGAGATCATGATGGTGGCCATGACCGTTCCCGACCGTTCGGTGAAGTCCGACGGCTGAGCGGCGTCGGATCAGACGGCAGCCGGATCGCGCAGCGAGATGTTGTTGCACGCCTCGCAGACCGACTCGGGGATGACACCGCGGCGCTGCAGGAATCCGAAGATCGTGCAGCCCAGGCAGAAGCCGAAGACGGCCTCGAGCGTAGCGGCGGCGATCAGCACGCCCGTGGCGATTTGGGCGGCGAGCCCGTAGCCGAGCAGGCTGAGCACGAAGGCGGTCCCGCTGACGACGAGGCCGATGGTCTGGGCGAACCGCTTGGGCGGCCCCGGGACCAGCTTCTCCTTGCGGATGATCTTCGGCACGAGGAAGCGCACCGAGAGTTGCCCGAAAGGCGACAGGGTCGGTCCCGATGCCACACGCAGCGCGAACCCCAGGGCGAGGATGCCGTAGAGCACGGGCGTGTTCGCCGACACCGCGATGATCGCGAGGACGACGACCAACCCGGCGGTACTGCGCGCGGCGTAGTCGTTGACCGGGTTCGGGAACGTGAGGACAGAGCGCACCGACATCGGGCAACAACCTCCGGAGAGCGGGGACAATCGCCGACCAAGGTACGTGCGACGGCCCCATCGGGCAACGATTGCGCCCAGGGTGAATCGATCGGCGCCGGTCAGGACCCTGCGGTCGGGTCCATTCGCGGCTCGGACGCGGCGATGTCCCGCGGGTCGTCGACGTCCGGTTCGTCCTTGTCGGTCTCGCCGCCGTCGGAGGCGAGTTCCGCCTCGCGGGAGACCTCGCCCTCCTGGTCGATACCGGCCTGCTCGCCGACGTCGATGCGGTCTGGCAGTTCGTCCATGTCCACTCCGGTCACCTCTCTGGCCTGTTCGGATTCGGCGTACGGGGCCGAGGTGTCCACCTCGGACGATGCGTCCGCGAACTCGGCGTCGATGATGCCGCTCGCGTCGTATCGCGAGTGCGCGTCGGCTTTGGCCTTGCGGGCGGCCTCGCGCATCTCGAACCCGTCGGTCACGATCTCACCGATCTCGCGGGTCACGCCCGCAACGGCTCCGGTGATGATGGTCGCTATCCGGCCGACATGGGTGGCCGTGGACTCGATCAATTCCTGGAACAGATCCTTGTTGCGTTCGATGCTGTCGACCATCGCTTCGGGAATCCCCCTGCAGTTGGTTGCGGCTGGAGCCTGATCGGTGTGCCCAGAGCCTACCCCCGGGGCACACCGATCAAACCGGCGTCAGGCGACCGAGGCGGGCTTCTCGCGCTCGACGATGACGGTGAGATCGTTGTCGTCGCGCGTCATCCAGTTGGGCAACGACAGCTTCGCGATCTTCTTCCAGGTCGACGCGAGCTGGTGGCTCAGCGAGCCGGTGTTGTACGGCAGTCCGTAGCGTTCGCAGATCTCCCGGACCTCCGCGGACATCTCGGGGTAGCGACTGGCCGGGATGTCGGGGAAGAGGTGGTGCTCGATCTGGTGCGAGAGGTTGCCGCTCATCACATGGAACAACGGGCTGCCGGTGATGTTGGCCGAACCGAGCATCTGCCGCAGGTACCACTGGCCCCGCGTCTCGTTCTGGCATTCCTCGGACGTGAATGTCTGTGCACCGCTGGGGAAGTGGCCACAGAAGATGATCGAGTAGGTCCACACGTTGCGCACCAGGTTGGCGGTCGCGTTACCGATGAGGGTCGGGACGAACAGCGGGCCCGTGAGCGCGGGGAAGACGACGTAGTCCTTGAGGACCTGACGACCGGCCTTGCGCCACATGCCTTTCAGCAGGCCTTTGACGTCACTCCACTTGCGCTTGCCGGCGATGACGTTCTCGGCTTCGAGGTCGTGCAGCATGACGCCCCACTCGAAGAGCAGCATGAGGGCGGTCGCGTAGCCGAGGTTGCCCAGGTAGTAGGGGTTCCACTTCTGATCGCGGTCCATTCGCAGGATGCCGTAACCAATGTCGCGGTCCTCACCCAGGATGTTGGTGAAGGTGTGGTGCAGGTAGTTGTGGCTGTGCTTCCACTGGTCGGCCGGACAGACGGTGTCCCACTCGAACTCGCGGGAGTTGTAGGTGTCCTCGCGCATCCAGTCGTACTGACCGTGCATGACGTTGTGGCCGATCTCCATGTTGTCGAGGATCTTCGACACCGAGAGGGCGCCTACCGCGGCGATCCATGCGGGCGGGAAGAACCCGAGGTACATGAGTGCGCGTCCGCCGATCTCGAAGCCGCGCTGGGCGCGGATCACCGAGTAGAGGTAGTCGCGGTCCTTCTGGCCCAGGTCGGCGACGATCCGGGCTCGCAGGGCGTCGAGGTCCCGCCCGAGCGCTTCGACCTGCTCGTAGGACATGACGACGGTGTTGGGATCGTCCGCGACCTTCTGGTCGGCGCCGACGCGGTGCAGCGCGGGCAGGTTGTCGTCGATGGTGGTCTCGATGTCACGGCTGATGTCGATGGTCATGGCATTGCCTCCTTCTCGGAGAGGAGATGTGGCTGGGAAGGGTGGATCTGGGGGATCAGCTCGCGGGCATCAGATGTCGATGTCTACCGAGCCGACCGGCGCGCTGATGCACAACTGGATCTGGGTGTCCGACTCGTCGTCGATCTCGCCGGTCAGGACGTTGCGGGTGCACCCCGACTTCTTCGTCGCGACGCAGGAGAAGCAGATCCCCATCCGGCACCCGGATTCGGGCGTGAGCCCGGCCGTTTCGGCCTGGTCCAGGATCGGACGGCCGTCGTTGGCCGCCGACGTCCCCGACGAGGAGAACGTGACCTCGCCCTCGACGGAGTCCGGGTCGACGGCCGGGATGACCGGCGCGAAGGCCTCGCTGTGCAACGGCTGGCTGATGGCGAGTTCGGCATGGACCCGTGCGACCTCGTCCATGAGGGCGGCGGGGCCGCAGACGAACACGTCGGCGTCGGACAATCCCGGGATTCCGTCGAGGTGGTCGGCGCTGAAGTGTCCGTCGTCGCGCGTGTGGTACACGCGCAGGTCGAACCGGGGATGGCTGTCCGCGAGTTCACGCAGCTCGTCGCGGTAGGCGACGTCGGCCGGGGTGCGCGCATAGTGCACGAACGTGATCGGTCCCGCGTACTGTCGGGCGACGAGTGTTCGCGCCATTGAGAGTACAGGTGTAATCCCGCTGCCGCCGCTGACGAAGACCGCCGACGTCGGGTCGGTGTCGGGAAGCACGAACTCGCCGTCGGCGGCGGACAGCCCGACGACGTCCCCGGCGCGGGCGTGCTCACGAAGGTGGGTGGACACGAAGCCGTCGTCGTGTGCGGTGATGGTCAGCTCGATCTCGCCGTGCGGGCCCGCGGCGGCGTTGGCCGGCGAGAAGCAGCGGGTGTGCCGAACGCCGTCGATGACCACCTTGAGCTGCACGAACTGGCCGGCCTCGTGGCCTCGCCACTGACGGGTCGGACGAATGGTGAGGCGGACGGTGCGCGCCGTGGGACGCTCGACACGGGTGATCTCGCCGCGCAGATCGCGCCAGGTGATCATCGGATCGAGCAACTCGAGGTAGCGGTCGACCGGATGCGGCGACAGCGCTGCCTCCACGATCGAACCGACCAGACGGCTCCACCGGCCGGGCTCGGCGCCGGTGCCGGCGCGGGTCTGGTCCTGGGGTGTGCGGATGCTCATGGGCTGGGCTCCGTTCGGTCTGTTTCGGTGTACATGTGTACACCGGCAAGTGTGACACAGCGCGATGGTCGATCGTCAAGTGTTCGCTGATGTGACTGCCGTCACGACACCGCCTGTGCCTCTCCGCCGCGTCGGCTGACCCGACGCATAGACTCGGATGCGTGACACGCACGCGAGAGCCGAGCCGGCGCGATGCGCAGACCCGTGCGGACCGCAAGAACCAGACGCGACAGGCGTTGCTGGACACCACGCGGTCACTGGTCGGCGAGCGCAGTTTCGGCAGCATCAGCCTCCGTGAGGTCGCCCGTGGCGCCGGGATCGTGCCGACCGCCTTCTATCGCCACTTCGCATCGATGGAGGATCTCGGGGTCACCGTCGTCGAGGACTCGATGCGCGTCCTGCGACGGGCGCTGCGTGAGGGACGACGCGACCTGGCGGCGCGTGACGCCCTGCCCACCGCACAGAACTCGCTGGCCATCCTGCTGCGGCACGTCCGCGAGAACGAGTCGCAATTCCGGTTCCTGGTGCGCGAGCAGCGGGGCGGCATCGCCGAGATCCGTCGTGCGATCGACACCGAACTCCGGTTGTTCTCCAAGGAACTCGCGATCGATCTCGCCCGTATCCCGGACCTGGCACGGTGGCAATCAGACGACCTCGAACTGGCAGCGGAGCTGATCGTCATCATCATGCTCACCGCGGTGGCCGATCTGCTCGACGGTGAGTATCGCGGACGTTCCGCCGAGCAGGAGATCGTCGAGCGCACCGAGCGACAACTCGTGATGGTCTTCCTCGGTATGGGTCAATGGCGCCCGTCGACCGACTGAGCGGCGGGGATCGGACGCCCTGGTAGTTGCCGACCTACAGCTTGGCGGCGCTCTCGGTGAGTCCCGACCCGCTGGGCGGGAGTAGCGGGCGAGGTGGCAGCGGGGAGGAGTAGACCACATTGGTGGTGACGCTGCCGAGGGTTCCGACCATGCCGCTGACCCGTTCCAGGTGCTTCATGTCGGTGGCGACGACCTTCATGATGAAACAGTCGTCGCCGGTGACGTGATGCGCCTCGATGACTTCGGGTAGCTCCGCGAGCAGGGTGTGCAACGGCTCGTACCTGCTGCTGGGATACCGCAGCCGTAGGAAGGCCAGGATCGCGAACCCGAGCCGCTCGGGGTCGACGCTGGCGCTGTAGCCGCTGAATCACCCCGAATTCTTCGAGGCGGGCTTCGAGACCGATGCGTCCGACGTGCACGCCGATCAGGAACGCGGTGTGAACTTCGTCTTGATCGACTCACGAGGTGAGGCGGCGTGGGCGCAGGGGCGCATCGTCGGAGCCGTGCACATGCCGACGTCACAGATCGCCGCGCGCGCCGTCGACGAGATAGCAACGAGCACACCGGTTGTGACGTACTGCTGGGGGCCCGGATGCAATGGTTCGACGCGGGCCGCGCTGGAGTTCGCCAAGCTGGGTTACCGGGTCAAGGAGATGATCGGCGGTTACGAGTACTGGGCGCGCGAGGGCTACCCCGTCGAGAATGATCACAGCCGGATCATCAGGTCCAAAGACCCGCTCACCGCGCCACTGGACTCGGTGGTCTGTGACTGCTGAAACAGTCGTATCCGCCGACGCCTAGCGGCCGGGCCCCGCGGTTGTCGATTTGCCCTCAGGGCGATTTCAACTGTGGTCCGTCGACGCGATGGTGCCGGACACTGGGCCGAGGCACCGCGCCGGCCCACTCGCCTCGAGGCGGGAGTCGAGGCGGTGTCGTGCTAGTCACGTGCCGACCCGACCGAAAGGTGCCCTCGCGGTGTCTCTGCATTTCCACTGGTTCCTGCCCACCTACGGCGACTCGCGCAATCTGATCGCGGGCGGACACGGCAGCCAGATGACAGGGGACCGGCCGGCCGATCTGCGCTACCTCAAACAGCTCGCCGGCGCCGCCGAGGCCAACGGCTTCGAAGCCGTCCTGACCCCGGCAGGTCTCTGGTGCGAGGACGCCTGGCTGACCACCGCCGCTCTGATCGACGCCACCGAGAGCCTCAAATTCCTGGTGGCGTTCCGCCCCGGGCTCATCTCGCCGACGCTGGCCGCCCAGATGGCCGCCACGTTCCAGTGGCATTCGCAGGGCCGCCTTCTGGTCAACGTCGTCACCGGCGGCGAGTCGAGTGAACAGCGCGCCTTCGGCGACTTCCTGGCGAAGAACGCGCGGTACGAGCGTTGCGACGAGTACCTGGAGATCATCCGGCGACTCTGGACCGAGGAAGAACCCGTCGACGTGGTGGGGAAGTACCTGCGCGTCGAGGGTGCGCAGCTCGGACGTCGTCCCGATCCGACGCCGGAGATCTTCTTCGGCGGATCGTCGCCGGCCGCCGGTGACGTCGCCGCCAAGCACGCCGACACCTACCTCACCTGGGGCGAACGTCCGGACGCGGTGGCCGAGAAGATCGCGTGGGTCAACGGCCTCGCGGCCGCGCAGGGCCGGGAACTCTCGCACGGCATCCGTTTTCACGTGATCGCCCGCGAGACGTCGGAGCAGGCCTGGGCCGAGGCGGCCCGTCTGCTCGGTGCGCTCGATCCGGCGCAGGTCGCGACCGCCCAGCAGAATCTGGCGCGCTCGGAGTCCGAGGGTCAGCGACGTATGTCCGAACTCCACGGTCGTGGAGCCGGTTTCGCCGACCACAACGATCCGCACTCGCTGGAGATCCACCCCGGCGTGTGGGCCGGGGTCGGACTCGTCCGTGGTGGTGCCGGCACCGCTCTGGTCGGCTCCTACGACGAAGTGGCCGCACTCATCGCCGAGTACGCCGCGCTCGGACTGGACCACTTCATCCTGTCGGGCTATCCGCATCTCGAAGAGGCGTACCACTTCGGCGACGGGGTCCGGCCCGCTCTCGCCCGGCTCGGACTGCTCGACCCGGCGTCGGCAGGCCCGTCCGAGGCCGTGCGCACCGCGTTCCTGCCGCGTTTGCAGGCCGCATCATCCTGATCGACAACACTTTTCACCTTCACCACGTCCCTTCTCGCCATGTAACCGACACCTCGCGGAGGTAGCCATGTCCACCGAGTCCATCGCGGACCAGATCAAGTTCGCCTACTGGGTGCCCAACGTCAGCGGTGGCCTGGTCACCAGCACCATCGAGCAACGCACCGGCTGGGACTACGACTACAACGTCAAACTCGCGCAGACCGCCGAGAACAACGGTTTCGAGTACGCGCTGTCGCAGGTGCGGTACGAGGCAAGCTACGGAGCCGAATACCAGCACGAATCCACCAGTTTCAGCCTCGCGCTCCTGCTCGCCACGCAGCGGCTGAAGGTGATCGCGGCGGTGCACCCGGGGCTCTGGCATCCGGCCGTCCTGGCGAAGCTCGGCGCCACCGCCGACCACCTGTCCAAGGGTCGCTTCGCGATCAACGTCGTCAGCGGCTGGTTCAAGGACGAGTTCACCCACCTCGGCGAGCCGTGGCTCGAGCACGACGAGCGGTACCGGCGCAGCGGAGAGTTCCTCGAGGTGATCCGCAAGATCTGGACCGAGGACGAGGTCGACTACCGCGGCGACTTCTACCGCATCCACGACTTCACGCTGAAGCCCAAGCCGCTCAACACCGTCGAGCGTCCGAACCCCGAGCTGTTCCAGGGCGGGAACTCCTCGGCCGCCCGCAACAACGGCGGACGGTACGCGGACTGGTACTTCTCCAACGGCAAGGACTTCGACGGCGTGACCGAGCAGCTCGACGACCTCCGCGCCGTCGCACGTGCCCACGAGCGCGAGGTGAAGTTCGGGCTCAACGGCTTCATCATCGCGCGGGACACCGAGAAAGAGGCCCGCGACACTCTGCGCGAGATCGTCGAGAAGGCGAATCGCCCTGCGGTGGAGGGCTTCCGGGACGCCGTCCAGCAGGCCGGGAACTCGACAGGCGACAAGAAGGGCATGTGGGCCGACTCGTCGTTCGAGGACCTCGTCCAGTACAACGACGGCTTCCGGACCCAGCTGATCGGCACCCCGGAGCAGGTGGCCGAACGCATCGTCGCCTACAAGCGTCTGGGCGTCGACCTGATCCTCGGCGGCTTCCTGCACTTCCAGGAGGAGATCGAGTACTTCGGTGAGAAGGTGCTGCCTCTGGTGCGCGAGATCGAGGGCGCCCAGAGCGACACCGCCCCGACGCCTGCGGGAGTGGCGTGACCGCAGTGAGCCAGGCGCGGGTCCGGTCCGCCGTGCGGATCGGGTCCGAGGCCGAGGCGCTGTCGATCGCGCGCGAACTGGCCGCCGAATTCGCGGTCGGGGCGGCCGAGCGCGACCGCGAACGTCGGTTGCCCCATGCCGAGATCGACCGTCTGTCGCAGTCGGGGCTGCTGGCACTCACCGTCCCGGCTCGGTTCGGTGGTCTCGACCTGCGTCCCAGTGCGCTCGCCGAGGTGGTGTCCATCCTGGCCGCCGCGGACGCGAGCATCGCGCAGATCCCGCACAGCCACTTCGTCTACCTCAACCTCGTCCGCCTGTCCGCGGGAGAAGTGTTGCAGGAGCGCATCTTCGCCGACGTCCTCGCCGGCGGACGGGTGGCCAACGCTCAGTCCGAGCGGGGCGGCAAGACCATCGCCGACATCTCGACACGGTTGAGTCCGGTGGCCGATCGAGCATCGACGCTATTCGTCCTCGACGGTGAGAAGTTCTATTGCACCGGTTCGTTGTTCGCGGACACCCTCGCCGTCCTCGCGCGGTTGGACGTCGCCGTCGGCGACGTCGCGCCCGGGGAGTACGTGGCGTTCGTCCCGGCCGATGCCGACGGCGTGGAGATCGTCGACGACTGGGATGCGGTGGGACAGCGCACGACCGGCTCGGGGACCGTCCGGTTCAGCGGGGTCGGCGTGGGTCTCGCGGATCTGGTGGCGCGCGCACCGGCAACATCGGCGCCCACCGGTTACGGCGCCTTCGCCCAGCTGCTCCATGTGGCGATCGACGTCGGTATCGCCCGCGGTGCGCTGCGCGCGGCGTCGGAGTTCGTGCGTACGAAGTCGCGACCGTGGTTCGAGGCGAATGTCGAACGGGCAGTGGATGATCCGCTGTTGGTGCAGCGCTTCGGCGAGTTGGAGGTCGAGGTCGCGACCGCCGAGGCGACCCTCGCCGCGGCCGGTCGAAGAGTCGACGCGGCAGTGGGAGGTACCCCGGAATCGTCCTCGCGCGAGTTGGTCGCGGAGGCCTCGATCGCAGTCGCGACGGCGAAGGTGGTGGCCGACCGGGTGGCCCCCTCGGTGGCGTCGGCCCTGTTCGAGGTGAGCGGGACCCGCAGTGCCGCCGGTGGTGGGGGGCTGGATCGCTTCTGGCGCGACGCCCGGACGCACACGCTGCACGACCCCGTGCGATGGAAGTACCAGCACATCGGGCGCTGGGTTCTGCGCGGCGAGGAGCCGCCCCTGCACGGCGTGATCTGACCGCGGGGGCGTCCGGCGTCGGCGTCAGAGGTAGCGGCCGACGAGCGGCACGGCCTTCTTCGGGGTCTTCGCGTTGAAACCGTCGCCGATCGCACGCAGTTTCCACTCGCCGCCGTCGCGGGAGATGACCGCCATCGCGACCGCGGTGAACGGCATCCCGCCCTTGAGGGTGTAACGGGCCAGCTCGGCGGAGGTCGTCTCGTCGACGAGCCGGCAGTAGGCGTTCTCGATCTTCTCGAACGTGTGGCCCCGGTACGACGTGACGATGAACATCAACGCGTCGATCTGGGGTGGGACCGACTGCAGCGCAACGCGGATGACCTCGTCGTCGCCCTCGCCTTCACCGGTGAGGTTGTCGCCGGAGTGCAGGATCGAACGGTTCTTGCTGTTGAGGTGACCGTAGTAGACGGTCTCGACGCATTTCCCGCCCGAGAACATGAGCACCGAGGCGTCGAGGTCGATCGAGCCCCGGCGCCCGAATCCGCCGCGCACCGGATCCCACCCGAGTCCCATCTGGATGTCGGTGAGTGCCACGCCACCCTCCTTGCGGAGGGTGACCTTCTGGCCTTTCGCCAGGCTCACCGGGGCGCCCTTGCGCAGGCTGACCTCGGCGGGCTGCGCCGGGGGTGCGGGAGCAGGCGGTCCGGGTGCAGGGGGCGCGGGAGTGGGCGCCGCCGCCGGGGGCGCGGGTGCCGGGGGAGTGGGAGCCGACGGCTGCGAGTAGCTGATCGGCGCGGGCGGGGCGGGTATCGGTTGCGGCTCGTCGTCGACGCTCACCCCGTGGTCGCGGACCAGGTCGGCGAAACCGCCCGCGTATCCCTGACCGACGGCACGTACCTTCCACTCGCTGTTGCGTCGGTACACCTCGAGGGCGATGACCACCGACTCGCTGGTGAGGCCGGTGACGGTGAAGTCGTACAGCGGCCGGCCCGCTTCGTCGGTGACGTGAGCGACCGGCGGTGCGAAACGGCCGAAGGTCGACGACGCGTCGTCGAGCGTGATGACCGCGCGGACCGCGTCGATGTCGGCAGGTACTCGAGCGGTCGAGATGTGCAGACGCGCAGAACCTGCGGCGGCCTGTTCCAGCCGGACGCCGGGCCCGGTCGGCTGGTTGTAGAAGACGAAGTCGTCGTCGGTACGCACCACCGCCCGGTCGGTGACCAGGAGGGCCGACAGGTCGGCGGCGGTCGCGAGGTCCACCGAGACGATGACATCGGGGGTCGGCAACGGGCCGTTCTGGCCTTTGGTCAGAGCAGACATCTCCGGGCGTTTCCTCACATCAGTCGGGCCGAGTCCGTATCGGCGCCGGGAGCGGAGCGAGCGGGCCGAGTCCGTGCCGTCCGGGTGGACGGCGTCACCAGGCACAGCGTAGTCACGCGACGGCGCGGGCTCGGGGCCCGACGCGACACCTGTACTCGGAAGGTGCAATCGAGTGGTCGACAGACGATGTCCGATTACCGACATATGCTCCTGCGTATGGCTGGGAGTCGGGTCAACACACAGTTCGGGCCGTACCGCCTCGACGAACTACTGGGCCGCGGTGGGATGGGCGAGGTCTACCGCGCATACGACACGACCAAGGACCGGGTCGTCGCGCTGAAGCTGCTCAACCCCGGGCTGGCACACGATCCGATGTATCAGGAACGGTTTCGCCGGGAATCGCATGCCGCGGCCCGCCTCGGCGAACCGCACGTCATCCCGATCCACGACTGGGGCGAGATCGACGGCGTGCTGTTCATCGACATGCGGTTGGTCGTCGGAGAAGATCTACGCGCGCTCCTGACGCAGGAGATGCGGCTCCCGCCCGAACGCGCGGTGTCGATCATCGAACAGGTGGCCGCGGCGCTCGACGCCGCACACGCCGAGGGGCTCGTGCACCGCGACATCAAACCGGAGAACATCCTGGTCGGGGCGAACGACTTCGCGTATCTCGTCGATTTCGGCATCGCGCATGCCGCCGAGGACACCCACCTCACCCAGACCGGGACGGCCGTGGGATCGATCGCCTACATGGCCCCGGAGTTGTTCGACGCCGCCCAGGTCAGCGCGGCCAGCGACATCTACGCCCTGGCCTGTGTGCTTTTCGAGTGCCTGACCGGGCGGGTGCCGCATCCGGCGAAGACGGTGAGTGCGGCGATCAAGGCGGCCGTACTGTCACCGGCCCCGTCGCCGAGTGCGGTCAACGCCGACGTCCCGCCGGCGATGGACGAGGTGATCCGCACGGCCCTGGCCGCCGATCCCACCTCCCGTCACGATTCCGCGGTCGCGCTCGCCCGCGCGGCTCGCAGCGCGCTCGCCGGGGGAGTGGAGGGGGTCCGGCCGGGGCCGGGGCCGGATCTCGTCAAGGCGTCGCCACCGCCTCCGGAAGCACCCACCGGTGTCGTCCGCGCTCCGGACACGGTCATCGCGCCCACCGACCCCGGGTACGAACCGACCCTCGTGCGGCACACGACGGGCCCCGAGGCCGGAGCCGGGACCACGCAGTTCTCCGGGCCGCAGCAGTTCTCGGGGCCGCAGCAGTTCTCGGGGGCGCACAACTACGCAGGACCGCAACCCGGTCCGCCGGTGTACGGGCCGTCGGGGTATCCGCCCGCCTATCCGCCGCCGCAGCGACGCTCGGTCGCGATACCGGTGCTGATCGGGTTGATCGCGGTGGCACTCGTCGGGCTCGCCGTCCTCGGCGGCGTCCTGATCGCCGGCTCGGGTGACGATGCCGAGACCCGGGCCGACGAGGAGCCGACGACACCGACCGTGACCGAGACGGTGGCGCCCCCGCCGACCGTCCAGAACGTTCCGCCGGCGCCGCCGGCCCCGGCTGCGCCGCCGCCCGGTTCGAGTCCGTGCGATGCGACGGTCGGGATCGGTACATCGGTGACCAGCTGCCCGTTCGCGTTCGCGGTGCGCGATGCGTATGTGGGAGCGGGTGCGCCACGGTCGCCGCGCGTCGTGGTCGCGGTCAGCCCGGTCACCGGGCAGGCCTATGCGATGAACTGCGTTCCCGAAGGCGGGATCGTCGCGTGCCGGGGAGGCAATGACGCCCTGGTGCACATCTACTGATGGACACCACCCGACGGCCGTTGTGGCCCACGCGGACTCGGCGGAACCGCTGCATCGTCGTGCTCGGCGCGCTCGCGCTCCTCGCCGGTTGCTCGACCGAATCCGACCCGAAACCCGTTGTGCCGGTCACCGTCACGGTGACCGCCGACCCATCGGCGTCAACACCCGCCGCACGCGCTACAGACATCCCGACGTCGTCGGCGGCCGTCGCCTCCGGGTCGTATGGAGGCCTCGCGGCGAGTTTCCGCAGGGTTGCCGCGTCGACCGGACTGACGGTCGGCATCGCGATCGCACCGGTCGGTGGGTCGGCCGTCCCCGGGCTCACCCTCGGCGATGCGACACCCCGGGTGGCGTGGTCGACGATCAAGGTCCCGCTCGCGGTCGCCGCAGAACGGGCGAACGGCCCGGGCCCGGCGGCGCGGGCGGCGATCGTCGACTCCGACAACGCCGCCGCGGAGAGCCTCTGGTCCTCGCTGGGCGGCGGACAGGCGGCAGCCGACGCCGTCACCGCGGTGCTGCGGGACGGCGGTGACACCACGACGGTGGTCCCGGCGACGCAGCGTCGTGCCGGTTTCACCGTGTTCGGGCAGACGGTGTGGTCGCTGCCGGGGGCCGCGACGTTCACCGCCGGCTTGCCCTGCATCTCGGGTTCGCGACAGGTCGTCGCCCTCATGGGTCAGGTGGGCGGCAATCAGCAGTGGGGAATCGAGATCATGCCGGCGCCCCGCGCAACTGCGGTGAAGGGTGGTTGGGGTCCGGGAGTTTCCGAGGGATACCTCGTCCGTCAGATCGGAATTCTCACCTTCCGCGACGGCCAACGTGCGGCGGTGGCGATGAGCGCGGTCGGGGGCTCGATGTCGGGGGGTATCGCCGCGCTGAATTCGGTGGCGAACTGGCTCGACACCAACCTCGCCCGTCTTCCGCGCGGCCGCTGTTCCGCCTGACCGGTCCTCGAAGCGGTGTGACCCCGGTCCCAGCAAGGTTCCGATTGGGTATACAGCCTGGTCCCTGGTGCGTAACCGCCCTAGTCTCATGTGTCTGAAGTGACTCAGGAGACAGATGTGAAAGTTGTGACCAGGATCGGCGTGGTGTTCTGCGCGGTGGCGATGTCGATGGTGATCGGCGCGGGCTCGGCGACGGCGATACCGCTCCCGGTGTTGCCGCCACTGCCGGAACCCTTCGCCACGTGGTTCAAGCCACCGGAGCCGCTCGACAAGAAGCTCGCGAAGAGCTATGCCGCACTGACGAAGTCGATGCGGAAGTCCTTGCCCGGCCAGCTCGGGATCGCGATCGTGCCCGTCGGCGGGGACGAGGTCATCTCCCTCGGGTCGCTCAAATCGGGACGTGCATGGTCGACGATGAAGGTTCCGGTGTCGCTCGCCGCGCAGCGCAAGCGCGGTCCCGCGGTCGCCGCGATGGAGGACAAGGCGATCACCTTCTCCGACAACGATGCAGCCGGCGAATTGTGGGGGGTGCTCGGCGGCGGGCACGCGTCCGTCGACGCTGTCAGTGCGGTTCTCCGTGAGGGCCACGACGTCCGGACGCACGTGTCCTCTGAGGTCGACAACCCCCCGTCGTACCCCGGTCACACCGCGTGGGCGTTACGCGACCAGGCGATCTTCGGCGCTCACCTGCCGTGTCTGCCCGACAGCGAACACCTCATCCGGCTGATGAGCGCCGTCGCCCCGAATCAGCAGTGGGGTATCGCGAAGGTGGGGCGCAGTCAGGGAGCGGTGACCGCCGTCAAGGGCGGCTGGGGTCCGGCGACGTCGAAGTCGTCGGCGCATCTGGTGCGGCAACTGGGCATCATCACCACGACCAGCGGCCAGGTCGCGGTGTCGATGGCGGCGATCCCGCGGAGTGGATCGTTCACCGACGGGACCAAGATGCTGACCCGGCTCGGCAACTGGCTCGGAAAGAACCTGGCCGACCTCCCCAAGGGTCGATGCTGATCGCGGGCCGTGACCTCAGGCCGCGGCGTGCGCGGCCGGTGTACGTCCCGCGCCCGCCGGGGTCGTGAGCGCGGCGGCGATCGCCGTCGTGAGCGGAACCGACAGCGCGATCGCGATTCCGCCGACGAACGAGCGGGCCAACTCCACTGCCACGACGTCGGTGGTGAGCAGTCCGCCCAACGGCTGCTGGGCCACCGAGAACAGCAGCATCAGCGGCAGCGCACTGCCCGCGTAGGCGAAGACGAGGGTGTACACCGTGCTCGCGATGTGGTCGCGGCCCACGCGCATCGCGGCGCGGAAGGTCGCGAGCCGTGACGGTTCGCCGGCCGCGGCCAGTTCGAAGGCCGCCGAGGCCTGGGTGATCGTGACGTCGTTCAGAACACCGAGGGTGCCGATGATGAACCCGGCGAGCAGGAGACCGCTGACCGAGATGTTGCCCTGATACACCTGCAGATTGGTGGTCTGATCGCCCGAGAGCCCCGTGAGGTTCATGGTCCGGATGGCGAGCCAGCTCAGGAATCCCGCGAGCAGCAGGGAGGTCAGCGTCCCGAGCAGAGCCGAACTGGTCCGGAGACTGACACCGTGCGCGAGGTAGAGGACCACGAACAGGATCACCGCCGACGACACGACCGCCACCGCGACAGGGGACGACCCGTCGAGGATGGCCGGCAGCGTGAACACGGTGAGTATCCCGAAGGCGATCGCCAGCCCGATGATCGAGCGGAACCCGCGCCACGCCGCCACCAGCACGATCGCGGCGATGAACAGCACGGCCCAGAAGATGATCGCCGGTCCGCGCTGGAAGTCGAAGAAGCTGTACCGGTCGCTGCCGTCGGGGCCGGGAACGGTCGCGAGCCGGATGTCGTCACCGGCGTTCAACGTCGGCTGGCCGGCCTGGGGGTCGTCGAGCGTGCCGGCGGCGGGGGCCACGGTGTCGGGCCCGGATCCGGCCTGTGCCCGGTTGGTCGGGATCTCCAGGACGGTGTACTGGCCGGCCACGTCACCGGAGGTGAACCGGACCGCGTTGAGGATGCACGGCCCACCCGGCACCGGATTCACCGGTATGTCGGCGGTCTCGAGCACTGATCCCGCCACCGAGTTGAGGCAATTCGCATGGAACTGGTCCACGATCTCGCCGTCGACCGTGGTGATCGGCCCGCCGTCGGCGGACCGGAACTGGGTGGGGATCGGGTGTTCGGAATCCGACGGCCACAGGACGACCATGCCGACCGCGACCGCGACCGCGGTCACCGCGAGCGTGCCGATGACGAACCACCGGGCGATCGGCGACAGCGTGTGGCTGATGTCGGACAGCGAGTGCGCATGACCGTGCCCGTGATGTGTGCGGCTCACGCGGTGAGCCTATGCGCACCGCACCCGGGTCGCGATGGGCGACCCGGGTGCGGTGATGGGGTGTGCAGCAGTGCCGACGCTGGTCACAGGGGCAGCAGGATGCCCTTGACCCGCGGATCGGTCCGCAGGAATTCCTGCACGGCAGGGTCTTTGAACGCGGCGACCAGGTTCTTGATGTTCTCGGTGTCCTTCCACTGCGTCCCGATGGTCAGCTGCCCGGCGAACTCGTCGGGAGCGGGCGGAGCGTAGATCTGCTTGGCGATGTCGATGTTCGCGGCGAGGTAGTACTCGGTGTAGCCCACGGTGGCGTCGAGGTCGGCGAGCGAGCGCGACTGGGCGGCGAAGTCGAGCAGGACGAACTGCAGGTTCCGCGGATTCGTGGCGATGTCCTTCTGGGTCGCCTTCCACTTGTCCACGCCTGGTTTCAGCGTGATGAGTCCGGCGCGTTCGAGCAGCCAGAGTCCCTGGGCTTCGTTCGCGGGATCGGAGTAGAGGGAGACGCGGGCGTTCTGCGGCAGGTCGGCGACGTCGCGGTACTTGTCCGACCAGATGCCGAATCCCCAGCGGAACACCGGCGTCGCGGCTTCCTCCTGGAAGTCCGGGTTCGCCTCGAGGACCTGCGACAGCCACAGCTTGTGCTGATAGACGGTGCCCGCGACCTCCCCGTCGCTGACCGCACGGTTCAGCGTCGTGGAGTCGGACAGGCCCTTGAATGCGACCTTGATGTCATACCGGGGTGCGACCTCGTCGGCGATGAACTCGACCAGTGCCTGCTCGGAGGCGTTGCCCTCGGCGGTGACGACGGTCAGTGTCGCACCGGCGGTCTCGTTGGGCGACGTCGAGTCGGACCCGAGGAAGCGCCAGCCGACGACGGCGGCGATCACGGCGACCACGACCAGCGCGCCGACGATCAGCGGCCAGCGGCGACGTGTCGAGATCTCGATTCCGGAACTGCCGGGCGGAGAGGGAGTCTCGCCGGATTTCGATGAGGTGCCGGTGGTGGAACCGGTGTCCTGTGTCATGGGGTGCCTTTCGGGTGTGGCTGGGTGATGCGGTGACGGGCGCTCCGCCGCTCAGGGAGCAGAGCCGGCCGGCGGTTTTGTGGTTCTTCAGTGGTTGACCCGGCGGGACGTGACCGGGTTGAGGCTGCGGGCGAGGGCGTCGCCGGCGACCTGGATCACGGCCACCGTCACGATGAGCACGATGATGGTGGCGACCATGACTCCCTGATCGAATCGCTGGTAGCCGTAGGTCACGGCCACGTATCCGAGTCCGCCGGCGCCGATGGTGCCGGCGATCGTGGAGTACTCGATCATCGCGATGGTGTTGATCGTCAGTCCGCCGACGATGCTCGGCAGCGCCTCGGGAACTTGTGCCTTCCAGATGATCTGGGCGTTCGATCCGCCGGACGCACGTGCCACGTCGATGGTCGAGGCCGGGACCGACCGCAGCGAGTTCTCGACGATGCGTGTGAAGAAGGCGATGCCGGCGATCGACATCGGTACCACCGCTGCGGCGATGCCGATGTTCGTGCCCGTGACCAGGCGGGTGAACGGGATGATCGCCGTCATAAGCACCAGGAAGGGCAACGACCGACCGATGCTGATCACCCACGACAGGGGGGTGTGCAACGAGCGTCGTGCGAAAAGCCCGCCGGGAGCGAGGTTGTGGATGAGTGCGCCCAGCGGGACTCCCACCACCAGGACGACGACCATCACGATGCTCACCATCAGGACCGTGCCGATGGCCGCCGGGATGAGCAGGTCGGGGATCTCGTCGAGCGGCACCGTGATGTTCGCCGAATACGTGGTGCTCACGCGGCCACCTCGGAGCCGGTGACGGTCTCGACGGCGGTACCGCCCGCGGTCGCGGTGGCGTCGAGAAGGCGCGCGGCCAGGCCTAGTTCACCCGCGGCGCCGATGAATTCCGACGCGTGTCCGGTCGGCACCGACACGGTGAGATCGCCGAAGACGGTGCCGTCGATGGTCTGCACGTTGGCGCCCAGCACCGAGATCGAGATGTCGAGTCGCCTGCCCAGCTGGGTCAACCAGTCCGCGGGGACCGTCGCGGAGTGGTAGACCACCGAGATCGGGGTTTCGGCCGAGGCCGGTTGCGCACTCGGCCCGCGCGGCCGGAGTGCCCGTCCCAGAACCGAATCCGGTTCCAGGACCACATGTTCCAGTCTTCCGTGCTCGACGATGCGGCCGCGTTCGAGACGGCCGACGGTGTCGGCGACCCGCACGACCGTGTCCATCTCGTGGGTGATGAACACCACCGCGAGATCCAGTTCGTCCCGAACGTCGGTGAGGAGCCGTAAGAAGGTGTCCGTGGCCGCGGGATCCAGACCCGAGGTGGCTTCGTCGGACAGCAGGACGGAAGGTTTGAGTGCGAGGGCCCGAGCGATGCCGACGCGCTGCCGCTGACCGCCGGACAGCTGATGCGGATACAGGTCCGCCTTGTCGGCAAGGCCGACCAGATCGAGAAGTTCGCCGACGCGTGCCGTGGTCGATCGCTTTGTCGCACCCAGATATTCGAGAGGCAAAGCGACATTCTGCGCCGCGGTTCGCCGGGACAGCAGACTCGCCGACTGGAACACGGTGCCGATCCGGCGCCGGGCGTCGCGAAGGCCCGACGTGCCCAGTGCGGTGAGATCCTCCCCGTTGACCACGACCTTGCCCGACGTCGGACGTTCCAGCAGATTCAGACACCGGGCCAGCGTGCTCTTGCCGGCGCCGGACGGGCCGACGACGGCGAAGATCTCACCGGCGTCGACAGTGAAGTCGACCTCGTCGAGCACCGTCGTCGGGTCGGGCGAACCGACACCGAACACCTTCGTCAACCCCACCACCTCGATCACCGGAGGCCCCCGTTCGCGCTGGTGAGCTGAGCGGCTTCCCTGATCGAATCGTCGATGGTCGAGTTGCTCCCACCGACCCGGTACGTGGACCCGCGATGATTCTCCGGCAGTTGATCGCCACGCCCGAAGAGCTTGTGGCGCAGGGTTCCCGGGACGTAGTCCCGGTCGTAGAGTCCGCGCCGCTCGAGGGCGGGCACCACGTGGGTGATGATGTCCTCGAACGATCCGGGGGTCACCGCGTAGGCGACGTTGAAGCCGTCGACGTCGGTCTCGGTCACCCAGTCCTGCAGAGCTTCTGCCACCTCGTCGCCGGAGCCGATCAGGACCGGACCCATTCCGCCGATGCCGCCCCACGCCGCGATGTCCCGCACGCGCCATTCCTCGCCGGTGTCACTCGCCTGCTGGAAAGCGGCGACCGCGGACTGGATCGCGTTGCTTGCACGTTGCCGATCGGTTCGTCGATCTCGTAACTCGCGAGGTCGATGCCCATCCAGCCCGACATGAAGACCAGCGCACCCTCGGTGCTGGCGTAGGACTGGTACTCCGCGGCTTTCGCGCGGGCTGCCTCCGGAGTCGAGTCGGTGATGATCGTCAGCAGCGTGTAGATCTTCGCGTCGTACGGGTCGCGTCCGGCCAGGATCAGCTCGTCGCGCACCTTGCTCACCACATCACGCAGGATGGCCTTGGTCGGCGCGGCCACGAAGATGGCCTCGGCGTTCTCCGCGGCGAAACGTCGGCCGCGAGGCGAGGCCCCGGCCTGGTAGATGACCGGTGAACCCTGCGGCGACGGCTCGGCGAGGTGAATGCCGGGCACGGTGAAGTGCTTTCCGCGGTGCCCGATGTGATGGACCCGGGCCGGGTCGGCGAAGATGCCCGCCTCGCGATCGCGGAGGACCGCGTCGCGTTCCCACGAACCCTCCCAGAGCTTGTACAGCACGGTGAGGTACTCATCGGCCTGGTTGTAGCGCTCGTCGTGCTCGAGTTGATCGTCGGCGCCCATGTTACGGGCTGCCGCAGGCAGGTATCCCGTCACCACGTTCCAGCCGATCCGGCCACGGGTGAGGTGGTCCAGCGTCGACAGGCGCCGTGCGAAGGGGTAGGGATGCTCGAAACCCGTACCGGTGGTGACCCCGAAGCCGAGGTGTTCGGTGGCGTGCGCCATCGCCGAGACGAGCAACAGCGGGTCGTTCACGGGGATCTGCGCACCCTGGCGGATGGCGGCTTCGTCGTTGCCGGCGTACACGTCGTAGGTGCCCAGGACGTCGGCGATGAACAGACCGTCGAATCCGCCGGTCTCCAGCAAGCGGGCGAGGTCGACCCAGTAGTCGATGGTGTTGTAGTCCCACGACCGGTCGTCGGGGTGGCGCCACAGACCCGGTGACTGGTGCGCAACGCAATTCATGTCGAAGGCGTTGAATCGGATCTTACGTGGGGCATTCGGTTCTGACACTGGAGGAATGATGCTGACGGATCGTCGGAGTGGCCATCGTTGTGCCCACCGCGAACCTAAACTTGTGCCATGCGATCCACAGATGTGTTGCTCGACGGTCTCGGTCGAGTCGTCGAGAATGTTCACGCCGTCCTGGACGACATCTCCACCGAGGAATTGAATCGGGCTCCCGCGCCCGGTGCCAACACGATCGCCTGGCTCGTGTGGCATCTGACGCGCGTGCAGGACTCGCACGTCGCCGACGTCGCCGGAACCGACGAGGTGTGGGTGACCGGGGGATGGGTCGAACGGTTCGGTCTGCCGTTCGACCCCGGGGAGAGCGGGTACGGGCAGTCTGCCGACGAGGCGGCGCGGGTCGTCGTCGACGACCCGGACCTGTTGCGTGGCTACTACGACGCAACACACGCGGTCAGCGTCGACTACATTGGCGCGCTGTCGGATTCAGATCTCGACCGCGTCGTCGACGACAACTGGGACCCGCCGGTCACGTTGGGCGTACGACTGCTCAGCGTGATCGACGACGACACCCAGCACATCGGCCAGGCGGCATACGTCCGGGGACTGTTGTCCTGACTCGTCGCTGTCGCGCTGCGTTCTGAGTAATTGCGGCCTGGCGGCCGTCGTGGACCACGACAGAACCGTTGTGCGCGGTGCGAGCCCATTTACTGCTCCCTGAGGAGGCCGGAGCTTGCGGAGGCCGTCACGAACGGTCCTCGTGAGTCGGGTTGCGAAGACCCTTCGTGACGCGCCCTCCGCAAGCTCCGGGCGCTCCTCAGGGAGCAGGAGTAGACGCGCCCTCCGCAAGCTCCGGGCGCTCCTCAGGGAGCAGGAGTAGACGCGCCCTCCGCAAGCTCCGGGCGCTCCCCAGGGAGCAGGGGGTTGGTCGCTATCTACGTCGCACCTCAGGCACCGGTGCCGGACGGTCAGGACAGGCAGCCCTTGAAGGTCTGGAAGTCACCGGCGAACGCGGGTCCCTTGCAGGTCGGGCCGTTCTTGCCGTCGACGACGACCTCGCCGCCGGGTCCGGCGATACCGATGGCCAGGCCGGGACGAATGCCGTCCATGGTGACCGTCGCTCCGGGACCGAGGGCGATGGCCGCGGGTCCGGCGAAGTTGTCGGCGGTGACGTTGGCTTCGCCGCCGTTGTCGGTGATGGCCAGCGAGAGTCCGGTCGGGCCGGAGTCGGCGCTACACGAGGCCGCAGAGGCGGACTGGCCGGGAAGTGCCGGACATACGGTGGGCGCGGCGCCGGCGGACGGCGCGGCGGCGAGCGATACTGCGGTCGCACCTGCGGCGGCGACGACGAAACCCAGAGCTGTGCGCGTGAACGTCTTCATGTTGGGACTCCTTTGTCGAGGAACGGTGTCGTGCGTGGAGCGATTCGGAATGGCCGCCGGGCCGGATTGGGTCCGCTTCGCACGCCGCCTCGCCACCGGTCGTGTGCCCAGCGCGCGTAGGTTGAAAACGTGCAACTGCGAATCTTCACCGAGCCCCAGCAGGGTGCGACCTACGACGACCTGCTCACCGTCGCCAAGGCGACCGAAGACCTGGGCTTCGATGCCTTCTTCCGTTCCGACCATTTCGCCGGAATGGGCGGCGACGGCCTCCCCGGGCCGACCGACGCGTGGATCACGTTGGCGGGCTTGGCGCGCGAGACCTCGCGAATCCGGCTGGGGACGCTCGTCTCGTCGGCCACTTTCCGGCTACCCGGGCCGTTCTCGATCGCAGTCGCCCAGGTCGATCAGATGAGCGGTGGCCGTGTCGAATTGGGAATCGGAACGGGCTGGCACGAGGGTGAGCACGAGGCGTACGGAATCCCGTTCCCGCCGTTGAGGGAACGGTTCGACCGCCTCGAGGAGAACCTCGAGATCATCACCGGGTTGTGGCAGACCCCGCTGGGCGAGGAGTTCGACTACGAGGGCACACACTTTCGCCTCTCGAAATCGCCGGCCCTGCCCAAACCCGTGCAGCACCCGCGCCCGCCGATCATCATCGGGGGCAGTGGCAAGAAGCGGACGCCCGCGCTGGCCGCGCGTTTCGCCGACGAGTTCAATGTCGTGTTCCAACCACTCGACGTCGCCGGGGATCTCATCGGGCGCGTCCGCACGGCGTGCGTCGACACCGGCCGCGACCCGGAGTCGCTGACCTACTCCGCCGCGCTCGTATTGTGTTGCGGCCGCGACGAAGCCGAGTTCCGGCGCCGGGCCGAGGCCATCGGCCGGGAACCGGACGAGCTGCGCGAGAACGGGGCTGCCGGAACCCCGGACGAGGTCGCCGCGAAGATCGCGACCTTCGGCGAGCTGGGCGTCACGCGCATGTATCTGCAGACCCTTGATCTGTCGGATCTCGATCACCTCGAGCTCGTCGCGTCGAAGGTCGCCCCGCAGTTGGCGTGAGCGCCCGCGGGCACCCCGTCTGCTGGGTGCGGCGTTCGTAAAGCTTGCTCCGAAGTGTCAGCGGCCCGGCGGCCGTCGTGGACCATGAAGGCACCCGCCCACGAGTATGAGTGGCTAGATCCCATGCTCCCTGAGGTGCGAGCGAAGCGAGCCACGAAGGGTGTTGCAACGTGTCTCGCCAGGCCCTTCGTGGCTCGTCGCTTGCGCTCCTCACACCTCAGGGACCAGAGGTTTTGTGGTTCTTTCGGATTCGGGAGCAGGGGTTATGCGCCTCTTTCGGCACAGGGACCAGGGGTTTGGTGGTTCTGTCGGATTAGACAGCGGAGTGTCCTCGAAGGGTTCCCCCGACCCGGCACCCGGGCCGACCGCGATGGGCCATAATCCACCTCATGGCCGACAGGGGCGAGCACACATCATCGAGACCGCCGGAACGTCAACGGATCAAGAAGCTGGCCCAGGCCGCGCTCAACGCCGACGTGACCGTCGAGCAACTCGAGGGCATCATCGCCGACATGGGGGAGACCCTCGAAGGACTCGGTCCCACCCTGGACGGGCTGAACTCGACGATCGCGAAACTCGACGTGACGCTGGTGCGACTCTCCGGAACCCTCGACCAGGTCGACGCCACCGCCGACCGCATGTCCGACATCGTCGGGCGGCTCGAACGGGTGGTCGGGCGGGTCGAGGCACTCGTCGGTATCGGCGAGGCCGCCTTCCGTCCGCTCGGCGCCCTGGAGTCGGCAGGCAAGTCGGTCGCCGCCCGACTCGGCTGGCACTGAACATCGAAACGAGATCAGGGAATGACACCGGAAGAACACAGTTTTCGTGGCCGGCACGGGCACACCATCGTCTATGACGTCCACCGGCCCGCGGACAGCCCGCGCGGCGTGGTCGTCGTGGTGCACGGACTCGCCGAACACGGACGACGGTATCTGCATGTGGCCCGTCGGCTCGTCGACGACGGTTACCTCGTCGCGATACCGGACCACGTCGGTCACGGCCGCTCGGGTGGCAAGCGACTCCGGTTGCGCCGGTTCGGTGACTTCACCGACGACCTCGACACCGTGCTCGCCCATGTCGCCGACGGCAGCGTCCCGACGTTCCTGATCGGGCACAGCATGGGCGGGTGCATCGCTCTCGACTATGCGCTCGACCACCAGGACAAGCTCGACGGACTGATCCTGTCGGGGGCGGCCGTGCTGCCCGGTGACGACCTGCCCGATCTGGCCGTCCGATTCGCGCCGCTGATCGGTCGGATCGCACCGGGATTGCCCACCACCGAGTTGAGTTCGTCGAGCATCTCCCGGGATCCGGACGTCGTGGCCGCCTACGACGCCGACCCGCTGGTGACGCGCGGCAAGATCCCGGCCGGGCTGGGCGGGGCGATGATCGGCACCATGCGGTCGTTTCCCGAGCGCCTGCCGTCCCTGCAACTACCCATCCTGGTGATGCACGGCAGCGAGGACGCGCTCACCGACCCGCGCGGCAGCGAACTCGTCGAGCGGCTCGCCGGATCGGCGGACAAGACGCTCGTGATCTACGACGACCTGTTCCACGAGATCTTCAACGAACCCGAGCAGGCGGTGGTGCTCGACGCGGTGATCACCTGGTTGCGCGGTCACACCGAGCGCCCGTGACCGTCGCGCGACCACTCACGTCAGTCGCACCACTACCCCGGCCAGCAGGACCAGCACGCCGCCGATCTCGCCCACGATGAGCGCGAGCATGAACAGGTAGGTGCCGGGAGTCGGGTCGACGAACTGATTCGTGGTGTCCCGCAGGGCGCCGTGGATGCAATACGCGGCGATCGCCGCGACGAAGAAGACGATCGGGACCGCCGCGGCGATCACGTTGACGGTCGTCGGGAAGGCGCTGAGTTCGACCAGCGCGGCGAGCACCAGGGTGGCGAACGAGTACATCAGCGCGGCCCGATGCGCGATGTCGACATACACATGGGCCGTCCGGTCCGGTGAGGTGCGGATGCCGTGGTACTTCCACACGCCCAAGACGAGTGCCCAGACGAGGATCACACCGGACGCCACGACCACGACGATGGTGTCGACGCCGACGAGGTCGGCGAGATCGGGGTCGGCGGTCATGGCTGAACGCTAGCAGCAGGTGCGGTAGAAGGGATCGGTCGCTCACGCAGTCCGTTCCCGCTCACACTTCCGGTGAGCGGGAACGGAAACCGTGAGCGGGAGCGCCGGTCAGCGGGACGGGACCGGGGTGCTGCTCGAGGTACCGGGTGTGACGGGCCCCGTCGGGGCGAGCTGGGGCACGGTCGGCGTGCTCGTCTCGGAACTGGTGGCCGATTCCGGGACGGACGCGTCCACCGACGCCGAGCCCGACACCGCGGACGGTGCGAGGTCGGCCGAGGACGACCCGGAGGCCGACGACTCCGCTGCGGACGACTCGGCGGACGAGGAGGCCGACTGAGAGGCGGACCCGGTCTCGTCCGAACCACGGGCCGACAGACCTGACAGGTCGAGCGCCGGCGATTCCTCGGCCGCCTTCTTCGCCGCCAGGGTCACCTTCGCGGGGCCTTCGGGATCGGGGTCGCCCGAGGCGGAGACGACGGTCGTCTTCGTGGTCACCGGTGGGTTGTTGCGCAGCGTGGTCAGCACGTGCTCCTTGCCGTCACCGAGCGCACGTCCCCAGTTCTCCCACGTGTGGCCGCCGTAGTTCGGCAACGAGATCACCGATACGCCGGCCTGCTTGGCCTGCAACTGCATGAGCACGGTCGACACCGCGGACAGGATCTCCAGGGCCATCGCACTGAGCTGGTCCTGCGGCGACAGCTTGGCCATCTCCGACGGCGTCAGGAAACCGTTGCCCGAGGAGATGATGAGAACCTGGCCGTTGTCGGCCAGCTGCGTCAGGTTCTTCGACGGGTCGTTGTCGGTCCAGCGGGTGCCGCCCGGCGCGCCCCACATGTTGACGACGCCGTTGACGTAGTTGGACACCATGGTCTGCGTGGCGAACACGCCGAGGGCGCCGACCGGGTTGTCGGTCTGGTAGTAGCCCGACATCGCCTGCACGACCTTGAACTGCTCGGGGTGGCGCTCGGCGAGGGTCACCGCGGGCCCGCCGGACATCGACAGTCCGATGATCGCGTTGTTGTTGCGGGCCACGCCGAACTCGCGCTCGAGGTAGCCGGGCAGCTCCGAGGTCAGGAAGGTCTCCTGCTTGATGACCGTGTTCTTGTCACCGGCGCCGCCGTCCCAGTCGGTGTAGAACGACGATGCGCCGCCCACCGGCATGACCAGGGTGGTGTCGGCCTTGGCGTCGTAGACCTTGGCGGCCTGCACGTCGGTGGTCCATGCCGAGCGGGTTTCGCTGGCACGCATGCCGTCGAGCAGGTAGACGCCGCTGTCGCTGCCGCTCGAGGCGCGGATCTGCACGATCACGTGCCGTTTCTGCGACTCCGACCAGACCTTGCAGTTCTGGACGTAGTTCCCGGAGGAGTCCCACGTGCAGCCCGGCCGCAGCACTTCGGGATGCCCACGCAGAGCGCTGGCGGTGTTCGACGAGTTGATCAGCGTGCTCGCGCCGAACAGGCCGAGCGTGAGGATCGCGACCACCGAGATGCCGGTGAGGAGTCGGCGACGAGGTGAGGGTCGGCGTGGCGACTCGGGCGTCTGGCCCGCGGGGGTGGAGGGGACGGGCGGTTCGCTGTGCGAGTGCGACATGGAGCTCCTGACATACGCGGCCACCCGACTACACGGTGCCGATGTCAGGGATGTCGTTCGGAGAGTGGACCGGCGTTACCGGGCGAGTGCATTTTTCCGGACGACCTCGGCGGTCTCGTCCGGACGTTCCCACCAGAACATGTGTCCGACACCGGACCAGCGCGCCAGGGTGGCCTGCGGGATGAGGTCGGCGAGCCGCTCGCCCTCGGCGACCGCGATCATCTCGTCGACGTCGCCGTGGATGACCGCCGTCGGCATGTCGAGTGAGCCGATCCGGTCGCGGGTGTCGTGTGCCGCACAGGCGCCCGCCTGCCACGCGACGACTGCCGACGGAACGCGGCGCTGCCTCGACAGCGAGACGAAATGGTCGAAGGCGCCGGCGCGGGCGATGAACTCGGGAGACAGATTGACCTCGAACGCGATGCGTGCGACGCGGTCGGCATCGCGCGACGAGATCGCCTCGACGAGGCGGGCGGCGCCGGACGAGCCGGGCGCACCGATGGCCCCGGGGCCGCCCGCGGTGGTGCAGCCGAGGACGAGACTGCGCACCCGGTCCGGCGAGTTCAGGGCGAGTTCCTGTGCGATCGTGCCGCCCATCGACGTGCCCAGCACGTGGGCGGAGTCCCAGCCGAGGCCGTCGAGGATTCCGCGGGCGTCGGCGGCCAGGTCGGCGATGGTGAACGGTCCCTCGGCCCGACTGCTCGTGCCGATGCCGCGATGGTCGTAGGCGGCAACCGAGAAGTGCGGGGTGAGGGCGTCGAGGAGCTCATCGGTCCACATCCCGCGGTGTGCGGACATGCCGCCGATGAGCAGCAGCGGTTCGCCCTCGCCGAACACCTCGGTGTCGAGGACGGGACCGGTATCGGACGCGACGGGGATCTGCATGCGGAGATGGTAGCCAGGCGGATGACCGGATTCCGTGATTCGCCTCAGAGCGCCGGCGAGATCGCCGCCCACATGTTGGGGAGTTCCTTCTCCCAGTAGTACCAATGGTGGGTTCCGACCTCCTGCAACGCGTCGGTGAACGGCAGACCCGCACCGCGCAACAACCCGGCGAACCGGCGCGAACAGTCGCTGGTCGCGATCTCGAACGCCGACGATGCGGCGAGTACCACCTGGTAGAGGCCTTCCTCGGGCGTCACGTTCCGCTTGAGGTCGGCGGGACCGAGCCGGCCGGCACCGGAGTACAGGTACAGGGCCTTGCCGCGGAGACGGTCGAGATGCAGCGCCGGGTCGTGGTCCCGCCATCCGGCCGAACCGACCGGCCCCCAGAGGTTGTCGGCGTTCGCCCCACCCCGGGCGAGGGTGGCCCGCACGTACGACTCTCCCTGCGGCGAGGACACCGGAGGACATCCGCTGATCGAGGCCACCGCGCGGTACAGCGACGGGGCCCGTGACGCGAGCGTGAACGCCGCCTGCCCGCCCATCGAGACGCCCGCGATCCCGCGCGAACCGTTCGACTCGAAGCGGGCGTCGATGAGGGGCGGGAGTTCCCTGGTCAGGAACGTCTCCCACATCGGTTGTCCGACGCGCGGATCCCGGCGCTGCCAGTCGGCGTACTGGCTGCCGTACGCACCCGTCGGGAGTATGACGTTCACGTCCTTGTCGGCGAAGAACTCGTCGGCATTGCCGGCTCCACGCCATCCACTGTCGTTGCCGCGCGAACCCGCCCCGTCCAGTAGGTAGAGCGTCGGCCGGGGTCCGGTCTTCGTTCGTGGCGTGAGGACGAAGAGCTTGATGTTCTTGGCCATCGCCGCCGAGTAGACCCAGACTATGGCGCGTGTGGGGGACTCGTGCACGACCGACACCACCCGCGGCGCCACGGGCGCTGCCGCCGCCGGCGCGGCGGCCAGACACAGCATCACCAGACATGCGGCACAGACCGCACGAAGAATCACTCGAAGCACCGTTCCCCCATGTGTACCGCGCGGACGCTCTTCCCCCGAAGAATGTGGATTCGATCGGTAGGCGGCCGGGCCGCCGGATCGAAGTCGTTCGGCAAGCGTAGGACGTTCGCGCAGTCCTGTCCGGGCCTTGCGAAATCCCGGGGTACCGCGATGGGCGCGACTCCGCGGCCTCGACGAACGACGCCGCCGGGCACATCCGTTGGGGATGCGCCCGGCGGCGTCGGGAGAGGGAACGGGCTGGGTTGTCAGGCCCCGAAACCGAGCAGCGACTTCACCTCGAGGAATTCGTCGAAGGCGTAGTCACTCCACTCGCGGCCGTTGCCGCTCTTCTTGTATCCGCCGAACGGTGCGCTCGGGTCGAGCTGGGCGCCGTTGAGCGAGATCGAACCCGCACGGATCTGTGATCCGATGCGGCGGACCTCGTCGACATCCTTGCCGGAGACGTAGCCGGCGAGGCCGTACTCGGTGTCGTTGGCGACCTTGATCGCTTCGTCGATCGAGTCGTAACCGATGACGACGAGGACCGGGCCGAACACCTCGGTGCGGGCGATCTCCATGTCGTTGGTGACGTTGGTGAACACGGTCGGCTTCACGTAGTAGCCGGTCTCGAGACCCTCGGGGCGCCCGGGACCTCCCACGACCGCGGTCGCGCCGTCGGCGACGGCACGCTCGATGAGACCCTGGATCTTGTCGAATTGCGCCTCGGACACGACCGGGCCGAGCTTCACGTCGGTGGTGGGATCGCCGACGGTGAGCTCGGCAGCGACCCCCTTGGCGATCTCGGCGACCTCGTCGACGCGGCCGGCCGGGACCAGCATGCGGCTCGGGGCGTTGCAGGACTGGCCCGAGTTCATCATCATCGTCGCGATGCCGCCGGCGACGTTCTTCGCGAAGTCGTCGTCGTCGAGGATGATGTTCGGGCTCTTGCCGCCGAGTTCCTGGGCGACGCGCTTCACGGTCGGCGCGGCACTCTTGGCGACCTCGATGCCGGCGCGGGTGGACCCGGTGAACGAGATCATGTCGATGCCCTCGTGGCTCGACAGCGCGGCGCCGACGCCGGGGCCGTCACCGTTGACGAGGTTGAACACGCCTGCGGGTACGCCGGCGGCGTCGAAGATCTCGGCGACGATCGCCGCGCTGAACGGCGCGACCTCGGAGGGCTTGAGGACCATGGTGCAACCGGTGGCGAGTGCCGGGGCGACCTTGCACATGACCTGGTTGAGCGGCCAGTTCCACGGGGTGATGAAGCCGCACACGCCGATCGGCTCCTTGGCGATGCGCGAGCTGCCGCGGTCCTCGACGAACTTGAAGTCGGGGAGTTGCGCGGCGGCGGTCATCAGGTGGCCGAGACCGATCGGCACCTGGGCGGCGTTCGTGAGGCCGACCGGCGAACCCATCTCCTCGGTGACCGCGGCGGCGAGGTCGCCCATGCGGTTCTGGTACTCGGCGATGATCCGGTTGAGGACTTCGAGACGTTCCTCGACGGTCGTCTGTCCCCAGGTGACGAATGCGCGACGGGCGGCGTCGACCGCTGCGTCGACGTCGGCCGCGCTGCCGATGGCGACCTGTCCGGCCGACTTCTCGGTGGCCGGGTTGATGACGTCGATGAGGTTGAGCTCGGCGGGCTCGACCCACTGACCGTCGATGTAGAACTTGGTGATGTCCGGCATGGTGCCTCCGTTGCAGCCTGAAGTGAGGACAATTGTTGTCTGTTTCACACTCTAGGCGCTGCCGCGACCGGGGTCTCGCGAATCCCGGCGTTCCGGGGGCGACACTTTGTGACCGGTTCTGGAACAGCCGTCCCAGTCGCATGCTGCGACGCTCGGCCCGGCCGCGAACGACTAGGGTCGAATCATGATCCTCATCGTCGTGAAGTTCCCCATCAAGCCCGAATTCGCCGACGAGTGGCCCGAGTTGTCCCGCGAGTTCACCGAGGCAACCCGCGCCGAACCGGGTAACATGTGGTTCGACTGGTCGCGATCGCTCGAGGACCCCAACACCTACGTCCTGGTCGAGGCGTTCGACGACGATGCCGCGGAGGCACATGTCACCGCCCCGCACTTCAAGCAGGCCCAGCAGGAACTCCCCAAGTACCTCCAGCGCACACCCGACGTCATCAACACGACGATCGAGGGCGACACCTGGTCCGAACTCGGGGAGTTCCGGGTCGACTGACCTCTCTCAGCGGCCGGCGCGGACCTCGGAGTCCGTGTCGGCCCCCGCCGGGTCCGCCGGTCGCGCCGCGTCGTCGCCGATGCCGAGCTTCTCGCCCTCGATGTCCACGTCGGGCAGGATGCGGTCGAGCCAGCGCGGGATCCACCACGCCTTGTCGCCGAGGACGGTGAGCACCGCCGGCATCAGGGTCATCCGGACGACGAAGGCGTCGAGGAACACCGCGGCGGCCAGGGCGAAGCCCATCACCATGATGAAGGCCATGTCTTGCAGCATGAATGCGGCGAAGACCGAGATCATGATGGCCGCGGCCGCCGCCACGACGCGGGCGCTGTGGCGATATCCCTCCACCACCGCGGTCTTCGCGTCGGCGCCGTGCACGTACGCTTCCCGCATCCGGGTCACCAGGAACACCTGATAGTCCATGGCGAGTCCGAACACGATGCCCACCAACATGATCGGCAGGAACGACACCAGCGGTTGCGGGTTGTCGACGATCCCCAGGGCGCCGTCGGTGAAGAGGGCGACGGTCACACCGAAGGTCGCGGCGACGCTCAGCAGGAAGCCGAGCGCGGCGGTCAGCGGCACGAGGATCGAGCGGAACACGATGATCAGCAGGATGAAGGCGAGACCCACCACGACCAGGAGGTAGGGGATCAGCGAACTCGACAGGCGGTCGGAGATGTCGAGTTCGATCGCGGTCTGCCCGGTCACCCCGTAGGAGATGCCCGTCGTGCCCTGTACCCGAGACTCCATCTCGCGGAGCGATTCCACGAGTGCGGGCGTCGCCTCGTCGGCCGGCGCGGTCGACGGGATGATCGTGATCTTCGCGGTGTCCTGGGCCTCGTTGAGCCCGCCGGCACCGATCTGCGCCACCTCGACGTTGTCGACGCGACCCAGGTCGTCGACGAGTGAGTTGAAGGCGCGCAAGCGCTCCCCGGTGTCCTGGATCTCGCGACCGTCCGCGACGACGACCAGCGGTCCGTTCACGCCGGGTCCGTAACCCTCGGCGACCATGTCGTAGGCCCGGCGCTGCGTCTCCGACGGCTCGGCGGTCCCGTCGTTGGGTAGCGCGAGCTTGAGCCCGGCCATCGGGATCGCGAGGACGACGAGAATGCCGACGATCGCGACCGTCACGGTGCGCGGCCGGGCCACGATGCGCTGGACCCAGCGCTGGCCGTTGTGCAACCGCTCCGCATCGTGCGGTCCGACATCGGGAGCGTTGAGGCGCGGCACCCGTCCGGCGAACGCCTTGCCGCCGAACAGGCCCAGGATGGCCGGCAGGAGGGTGAGCGCGACCAACACGACAGCCACCACGGTGCCCGCGGCGGCGATACCCATCGCGGTGAGGAACGGGATGTTCACGATCGCCAGTGCGGCCAGCGCGATGACGACGGTGCTGCCGGCGAAGACGACCGCCGAACCCGCGGTGCCGACCGCCCGCCCCGCCGCGTCGGCGCGGTTCGTCGACCGATGGATCTCGTGGCGGTAGCGGGACACGATGAACAGCGCGTAGTCGATGCCGACCGCGAGGCCGATCATCGTCGCGAGAATCGGTGTCTCGTTGCTGAGGTCGAAGAAGTGGGTGCCCATCTGCACGCCGAGCATGCCGATCGCGACGCCGACGATCGCGGTGATGATCGGCATGCCCCACGCGACCAGGGAGGCGAACGTCAGGATGAGGATCAGCGCACCGACCCCGATGCCGATCAGCTCAGAGGTGATCCCGAGCTCGAATTGCTGTGTGGCCGAACCCTTCATCTCGACGGTGAGGCCGGCGGCCCGCGCGTCGTCGGCGATGGCGTCCATCTGTTCGCGCATGGTCTCGGTGACGTCCGAGGATGCCTTGACGTCGAAGGAGGCGCCGAGCTGCGCAACCGTGCCCGCCGCGTTGATCGGCGAAGTGGCCTGCGCGTCGGCGGCGGCCTCGTCCGCACTCTTGCCGAAGGTTTCCCGCTGGAAGGTCGCCGAGAGTTCACGGAGCTGACCGGGGGATTGCTCGGTGCCGTACGAGACGAACGGGTTGGCGATCGAATCGGGGCTCTTCACGTTCTCGACGGTCTTGAGGCCGGCCACCATCGAGTCGATGGTGCTCTGGAACCGGGGCTCGCTCAGCGTCGAACCCTCCGGTGCGCGCACGACATACGTGACACCGATGTCGGAACCGAACGTCGCTTCCCCGGGGAAGCGTTCGATCATCAGGTCCTGGGCGCGCTCCGACGGGATGCCCGGGATCGAGAACGACTCCGAGGTCGGTTTGGCCAGCAGGCTCGCGCCGATGCCCAGCCCGATCAGGACCAGAACCCAGATCGCGATGGTCTTGAGGCGGTTCTCGTACGCCCATCGCCCTAGTCGGTACAGGTGTGTTGCCACGTCAGTGCTCCTCGAGGGATGGGTCGGCGAGTTCGTTCAACGGTGGGATGGGTTGTGCGAGCCCGGACGCCAGTTGGTCGAAGGCGGACTCCAGCACGGTGGCCAGGTCGGCAGTGGTGCCCGGGGTGTCGTCGTGATGGGTCACCCAGAATTCGAGGGCGACGCGGATGGTGGTGATCGCGTTGTGCAGGACGAGGCGCGGATACAGGGTGTGTGCCGGCTGTCCGCGCTGCGCGCACAGTTCGGCGAGACGCGCTTCGACGGTGTCGCCCAACTCCATGTCGCGGGACCTGGCCGTCAGCCCCGGATCCGTGTCGAGGAGGCGCAGGAGCGCGACGATCTCGGCGGGTTCGCCGACGTCGGGCGAGGTGGCGGCCTCGATGAGGGCGGTTCGGACCGAGCAGAAGAAGCTCTCGTCCGTCGGTCGGGCCTCGATCCGCTCCACGAGCGTGTCGAACAGTGACGACACGAAGTGCAGCAGCGCATCCTCTTTGCCGCTGAAGTAGTTGTGGAACGTGCGGACCGAGACGTTCGCCTCCGCCGCGACGGCGTCGATCATCACGTGATCCATCCCGACGCTGGTGGACAACCGCAGCACAGCGCGGGCGAGCGCCGAACGGGTCGCCGCCTTCTTCGCCTCGCGGAGTCCGGGGGAGTTCACCTCACCCACGGTACGGAACTTGCAGAACCCTGCAAACTTGCAGGACTACGCAATATTAGGAGAGTCCTCACACCGTCTACCCGGCGATGGCGTGCGTCACACCTTCAGCCCAGTGTCGATGCGCGGGCGACCAACTCGGGCTGGAACACGAGGTTCGACGGGACGTGGCGTTCGGCGGGATCGTCGGCCGCGCTCATCAGCAGATCGACCGCGGTGACGCCGATGCGGGAGGTCGGCTGCCGGATCGACGACAACGGGACGACGGCCGAGCGGGCGAAATCGATGTCGTCGTAACCGATGAGCGCGATGTCGTCGGGAACGCGGACGTCGCCGCCGAGCATCGTCAACGCCTGCAGGACCCCGATCGCGAGGAGGTCGTTGGCGCAGAACACCGCATCCGGTCGGTCGCGGGGGGCCCTGGCCAGCAGGGCCTGTCCCGCCTCGCGTCCGGCCAGCACACTCAGGTTCGTCGTCTGCACGACCTCGAGCGTGGCGTCCTCGACGGCGTCGACGGCCTCCTGCGCGCCCCGCCGACGGTCCGCGACCTGCCGCAGTCCGGGCGGTCCGCCCACGAAGACGATCCGGCGACGACCGGTCTCGCACAGGTGTGACACCGCGAGCCGCCCGCCCGCGATGTCGTCGACGGCGACGGAATCGAAGGGGGAGCCGCCGGCGTCCCGGTCGACGAGGATCACCGGGGTACCGCGACGTCGCAGCGAGTCGAACCGCCGCAGATCGTCGCCGATCGGCGAGACGAGCAAACCGAACACCCGCTGCTCGTCGAAGGTGTCGAGATAGGCCTGTTCGCGTGATTCGTCGTCGTCGGAGGTGCCGAGCAGCACCGTGAGGTCGTGCTCGCCGGCCCGTTGTTCGGCGGCGCGGGCGATGTCGGTGAAGAAGGGGTTTCCCACGTCGAGTACCACCATGCCGACGCAACGCGAACGGCCCGCACGGAGTTGGCGCGCGGCGTCGTTGCGCACGAAACCCAGCTTGTCGATCGCCGCCTGGACCCGCGCGACGGTCGCGGGCGAGACCTTTCCGGGCGAGTTGAGCACGTTCGAGACCGTGCCCACCGACACCGAGGCCGCCGCCGCGACATCCCGCATGCTCACACCCATGTGTCCATCTCACCAGATGCGATGCCGGTACTCGCGTTTCGCGGACTCGGGAGGGTCGCCCATCTCGCGAGCTGATTGACTACGAACACCCGCGGTACCCCCTGTAGGAAAGGCGATCCATGTCGACTCCGGCCAGCCCGTTCTCCGCGGACTACGAACCCGACCCGCGGCGCTGGAAGGCGCTCGCGGTGTGCCTGGTGGTCGGCTTCATGACCCTTCTCGACGTCTCGATCGTCAACGTCGCGCTCCCGTCCATCGAATCCGGTCTCGGCGCGAACTCGGCCGACCTGTCGTGGGTCGTGTCCGGCTACGCCCTCGCCTTCGGCCTCGTCCTGGTCCCGGCCGGCCGGGTCGGGGACGCGCGCGGCCGCAAGGTGACCTTCCTCATCGGGCTGTCCCTGTTCGTGCTGGCGTCGGCGGCATGTGGGTTCGCCCAGGGCCCGACGCAACTCGTCGTCTTCCGCCTGATCCAGGGCGTCGCGGGCGGCATTCTCGCGCCGCAGGTCTCCGGGCTCATCCAGCTGCTGTTTCGCGGGGCCGAGCGTGGCCGGGCCTTCGGCATGTTCGCCGCGACCATCGGGATCTCGACCGCGGTCGGGCCGCTGCTCGGTGGGGTCCTCATCTAGCTGGGCGGGTCCGCCGACGGGTGGCGCTGGATCTTCTTCGTGAACGTGCCGATCGGCATCGCGGCCTTCCTCGCCGCGATCCGGTTGATCCCGGCTCGGCCCGAAGAACTCAAACAACCGCTGCGGGGGAGTTTCGACCCGGTGGGCGTTGTGCTCCTGGGCACCGGGGTGTTCGCGCTGATGCTGCCGATGGTCCAGGAGCAGGAGTGGCCCGGCGGGCGGAAATGGCTGCTGCTCGTCGTCGCGGCGGTGCTGATCGGTGCGTTCGTCCTGTGGGAACGCCGGCAGGGCCGCGTCGGCCGCCAGCAACTCGTCGACCTCTCGTTGTTCTCCATGCGGTCGTACACGTTGGGGTGCATCATCGCGATGGTCTACTTCGCCGGGTTCACCACGGTGTTCTTCATCTACACGCTGTTCGTCCAGCAGGGCCTGGGCTACTCGGCACTGCAGGCCGGTCTGGCGGTGACCCCCTTCGCGCTCGGCTCGGCGGTGTCGGCCAGCGTCGGCGGTAACATCGTCAACCGGGTCGGGCGCTCGCTGGTGTTGCTCGGTCTGGGCCTGGTGGTCGTGGGGATGATCGCGACGATCGTCGCCGTCGCGCTCGTGTCTGGTCCCGGTGTCGGGTACGCCGCCGCGCTGCCGCTGCTGGTGGCGGGTATCGGTTCCGGTCTCGTGATCTCGCCCAACCTCACGCTCAGCCTCGACCAGGTGCCGGTGACCAAGGCGGGCATCGCCGGCGGCGTCCTGCAGACCGGTCAGCGCATCGGGGCCGCCGCGGGGATCGCGCTCGTCGGTGCGGTGTTCTTCGCCCAGGTGGCGAACACCGGAGGCGACTGGGCGCGGGCGTTCCAGATCGGGCTGGCGACCGCCGCGGTCCTGGTGCTGATCGCGCTGGTGGTGGGCCTCGTGGATCACTTCGCCCACCGCCGCGAGGACGCGGAGGTCGCGTAGGCGGCCGGTCTGATGCCCACGCGACCTCGGCAGTCGAGCCTCAGGAACGCGCCCGGGGCACCAGCCGCTCGAGCTGGGTCACGTGCGCGGGTGTCAGCTCGTCCAGCGAGGCGACACCGAGCAGCCGCATCGTACGTGCGATCTGCTCGCCGAGGATCTCGATCATCCGGTCCACCCCGGCCTCCCCGCCGGCCATCAGGCCGTACAGGTAGGCCCGGCCGACGAGCGTGAACCGCGCGCCGAGGGCGACCGACGCCACGATGTCGGCACCGCTCATGATGCCGGTGTCGAGCATGACATCGGTGTCCGCGCCGACCTCGCGGGCCACCTCGGGCAGGAGGTGGAACGGGATCGGTGCGCGGTCGAGTTGGCGCCCTCCGTGATTCGACAACACGATGCCGTCGGCGCCGAGGGCCGTGACGGCCTTGGCGTCGTCGACGGTCTGAATGCCCTTGACCACCAGCTTGCCCGGCCACTGCGACTTGATCCACGCCAGATCGTCGAAGGTGACGGTGGGGTCGAACATCGTGTCCAGCAGTTCGGCCACCGTTCCGGACCATCGATCGAGCGAGGCGAACGCCAGGGGCTCGGTGGTGAGGAAGTCGATCCACCACTGCGGGCGCGGGATGGCGTTGAGCACGGTCTTGGCGGTCAGCGCCGGCGGGATCGACATGCCGTTGCGCTTGTCGCGCAGACGAGCCCCGGCGACCGGCACGTCGACGGTCACCAGCAGGGTGTCGTATCCGGCCTTCGCCGCGCGGTCGACCAGGGCCATCGAGCGCTCCCGGTCCTTCCACATGTACAGCTGGAACCAGTTGCGGCCGTGCGGATTCGCATCCCGGACGTCCTCGATCGACGCCGTACCCATCGTCGACAGCGAGAAGGGGATCCCGGCCCGGCCGGCGGCGCGCGCACCAGCGTATTCGCCCTCGGTCTGCATCATCCGGGTGAACCCGGTGGGTGCGATGCCGAACGGCAGTTCCGAACGCCCGCCGAGGATCGTGCACGAGGTGTCGACCTTGGACACGTCACGCAGGATGGCCGGGTGGAACTCGATGTCGGCGAACGCCTGTCGCGCGCGTTCGATGGACAGCTCGGCCTCGGCCGATCCGTCGGTGTAGTCGAAGGCCGCCTTCGGGGTGCGGCGCTTGGCGATCGCGCGCAGGTCCTCGATGGTGAGGGCGGCGTCGAGACGGCGCTTCTTCGCGTCGAACTGGGGCTTCTTGAACTGCATCAGCGGCGCGAGGTCGCGCGGTTTGGGAACTCGACGCTTCATGGGAGAACTGCCTTGCATGGTCATGCCTTTCCTGTCCCCACCGCGGTCCGGGAGCGCGTGCCGCGGGAGTGTCGGGGTGCGTAGTGTTGCGGCGGGAACCTATCGGCGACGATAGACCTCATCGCCTCGAGGTCGCCATCGATCAGACCGTGGGCGCGGGCGGTGATCAGCACGTTGCCCAGCGCGGTCGCCTCCACCGGACCGGCCTGCACCGGCAGACCCAGCCGGTCGGCGGTGAGTTGGCACAGCAGCCGGTTCTGCGAGCCGCCGCCGACGAGATGGACGGTCTCCACCGTCGTGCCGGACAGTTCGGCCGCTCGCGCCACCCCGTCGGCGAAGGCCGCCGCGAGGCTCTCGACGATCGCGCGCACCATCTCGGCGCGCGTCATCGGCGGACGCATGCCGCGCTCGTCGTACCAGTCGCGAATGCGTCCGGGCATGTCTCCCGGTGGGAGGAACCGGGCGTCGTCGGTGTCGAAGATCTCGACCGTCGCCGGCGCCTCGGCGGCCTGCGCGAGCAGTTCACCGAGATCGGCGCGATACCCTTCGCGCTGGTACTGGCGGACCGTCTCGCTGAGCAGCCACAGGCCCATCACGTTGTGCAGGTAGCGGATACGGCCGTCGGCGCCGACCTCGTTGGTGAAGTTGGCCTTCCACCCGTCGCGGGAGACGACCGGCTGCTCGAGTTCGACGCCGACCAGACCCCAGGTCCCGCACGAGATGTACGCCGACCGCGACGGGTCCATCGGGATGGCGGCGACCGCCGACGCGGTGTCGTGGGACGCGACCGCGGTGACGCGGGTCGACGTCGACAGTCCGAGGCGCTCGGCGACGTCGCCGAGCAACGGGCCCTGGTCGGTGCCGGTCTCCACGAGGTCGGGGAACAAGCCGACGGGCAATCCGAGACGCTCCATCATCGCGGTGTCCCACCGCCCGTTGATGCCGAGCAGTCCGGTGGTCGAGGCGTTGGTGCGTTCGGTGCCGCGCCGGCCCGTGAGCCAGTACGTGATGAGGTCGGGGATCAGCAGGGCGGTGTCGGCCTGATCGAGCAACCCGTCGGCCTTCTCGGTGGCCAATTGGTACACGGTGGTGAACGGCAGGAACTGTAAACCGTTGCGCACGTACAGGTCCGCGGGACCGAGTTCGGCGTGCACGGCGTCGACCCCAGCCGCGCTCCGGGTGTCCCGGTAGTGGTGCGGCAACCCGAGCATGCGGCCCTCCCGCAGGAGCGCGTAGTCCACCGCCCAGGAGTCCACCCCGATCCCGACCAGATCGTCGGACTGCCTGCCCGCCTCGGCGAGGCCGGCCGACGCGGCGCGGAACAGCGCCGGGACATCCCAGTGCAGAGCGGACCTGCGCCCGTTCCAGATGTGGACCGGGTCGTTGGTGAACCGGGCGACCTGTTCGAGCTCGAGTCGTCCGCGCGAGACGTCGGCCAGCATGACCCGGCCGCTGGTCGCGCCCAGGTCGATCGCGGCGACCTGGGCGGACCGGGTGGATCGGCTCATCGCAGGAACGCGGCGGCGACGCCCGCGTCCACCGGCACGTGCAGGCCGGTGGTGTGCGAGAAGTCGGACGTGCAGAGTGCGAACGCGGCGTTGGCGATGTTCTCCGGCAGCACCTCGCGCTTGAGCAGGGTGCGCTGCGCGTAGAACTTGCCGAGATCCTTCTCCTCGACGCCGTAGACGGCAGCGCGCTTGGCGCCCCAGCCGCCGGCGAAGATCCCCGAACCACGCACCACGCCATCGGGATTGATGCCGTTGACCTTGACCCCGTGCTCGCCGAGCTCGGCGGCCAGGAGACGGACCTGATGGGCCTGGTCGGCCTTCGTCGCCGAGTAGGCGATGTTGTTCGGCCCGGCGAAGACCGAGTTCTTCGACGAGATGTACAGGATGTCGCCGCCGAGCTTCTGATCGATGAGGGCGCGTGCGGCGGCCTTGCTCACCAGGAACGAACCGCGGGCCATCACGTCGTGCTGGAGGTCCCAGTCGGCGGCGGTGGTGTCCAGCAACGACTTCGACAGCGACAGGCCGGCGTTGTTCACGACGAGGTCGATGCCGCCGAAGGCGAGCACCGTTGCGTCGATCGCGGACTGTACGGCCGCTTCGTCGGTGACGTCGGCGGCCACCCCGATGGCGACATCGGTCGAACCGATCTCCTCGGCGGCCGCCCGTGCCTTCTCGGCGTCGAGGTCGGCGATCACCACGCATGCACCTTCGGCGGCCAGACGCGTCGCGATGGCCTTGCCGATGCCGGATGCCGCCCCGGTGACCAGGGCGATGCGGGTCGCGAGCGGCTTGGGCTTCGGCATGCGGGCGAGCTTGGCCTCCTCGAGCAACCAGTACTCGATCCGGAACTTCTCCGACTCGTCGATCGGTGCGTAGGTCGAGATGGCCTCGGCGCCGCGCATCACGTTGATGGCGTTCAGGTAGAACTCGCCGGCGACACGTGCGGTCTGCTTGTCCTTGCCGAAGCTGAACATTCCGACGCCCGGGATCAGCACGATGGCCGGGTCGGCGCCGCGCATCGCGGGGCTGTCCGCGGTGGCGTGACGGTCGTAGTACGCGCGGTAGTCCTCGCGGTAGGCCTCGTGCAGTGCCGTGAGGCGCTCCTTGCACTCCTCGACGCTCGCGTCGGCCGGGAGGTCGAGGACCAGCGGCTTGACCTTGGTGCGCAGGAAGTGGTCCGGGCAACTGGTGCCGAGTGCGGCCAGGCGCGGATGCTCCTCTGCCGCCAGGAATTCGAGGACCGGGTCGACGTCGGTGAAGTGACCGACCTGCGGCTTGTCCATCGAGGCGAGGCCGCGGATGAACGCGGCGAGCGCCGCGGCCTTGGCCCGGCGTTCCTCGGCGGGCAATGCGCCGTAGCCGTCGATCGGGCCGCCGAAGGGTTGCGGCCGACCGTTGGCGGCGATGTACTCCTCGGCGGTGCGGATGATCTCCAGCGAATGTGCCTGCGCCTCATCGGAGGTGTCGCCCCAGGCGGTGATCCCGTGGCCGCCGAGGATGCAACCGATGGCCTGCGGGTTGTCCTTCTTGATCGCCGAGATGTCCAGCCCGAGCTGGAAACCCGGACGACGCCACGGCACCCACACGACGCGGTCACCGAAGATCTTGTGCGTCAAGACCTCGCCGTCGGCCGCGGTCGCGATGGCGATACCGGAGTCCGGGTGCAGGTGGTCGACGTGCGCGGCGTCGACGAGGCCGTGCATCGCGGTGTCGATCGACGGTGCGGCACCGCCCTTTCCGTGCAGGCAGTAATCGAAGGCGGCGACCATCTCGTCCTCACGGTCGAGGCCGGGATAGACGTCGACGAGCGCACGCATGCGATCGAGCCGGAGCACGGCCAGGCCCTTCTCGGTGAGGGTGCCGAGATCACCGCCGGAGCCCTTCACCCAGAGCAGTTCGACGTCTTCACCGGTGACCGGGTCGGTGTCGGAGCCCTTGGCGGAGGTGTTGCCGCCGGCGTAGTTGGTGTTCTTCGGATCCGATCCGAGTCGGTTGGACCGCTCGATGAGGGCGGCGACTGCGGGATTGGTCATTAGGGGTGATCTCCTCGGGAGTTCAGGGAACTGGGGCTGGGGGAGGGCTCAGGCGCCCCAGGACGACTGGGTACCGCCGACACGCTCGGCGACGATGCGCTCGTGGTATCCGGAGTCGACGTATGCGGCCATCGGGTCTGCGGGCAGGCCGCGACGGACACGACGCTCGGCGAGCATCGGACGGACGTCGGTGTAGAACGCGTCCATCACGATCGCGTTCGCGCCCAACACGTCTCCGGCGGCCTGTGCCTCGGTCAGCGCATCGGTGTCGACGAGTAGTGCGCGGGCCGTCATCTCCTCGACGTTCAGCACCGAACGGAGCTGGCCGGGGATCTTCTCCTCGACGTTGTGGCATTGATCGAGCATGAGAGCGACCGGCGACCCGGCGTCGAGCCCGCCGCCGCGGATCACCTCGAACAGGATCCGGAAGAGCTGGAACGGATCCGCGGCACCGACGATGAGGTCGTCATCGGCGTAGAAGCGCGAGTTGAAGTCGAAGGAACCCAGCTTTCCGAGGCGAAGCAGCTGCGCGACGATGAACTCGATGTTGGTTCCCGGCGCGTGATGGCCGGTGTCGAGGCAGACCATCGCCCGCTCGCCGAGCGCGGTCACGTGGGCGTAGGAGGTGCCCCAGTCGGGGACGTCGGTGACGTAGGTGGCGGGCTCGAAGAACTTGTACTCCAACACGAGTCGCTGGTCGTCGCCGATGTGCTGGTAGATGGTCGCGAGCGACTCGGCGAGCCGGTCCTGGCGTCCGCGGATGTCGCCCTGTCCGGGGTAGTTGGTGCCGTCGGCCAGCCAGATCTTCAGATCGCGCGAACCGGTCGCGTTCATCACCTCGATGCAGGCGAGGTGATGGTCGATGGCCATCTGCCGCACCGTCTTGTCGGTGTGGGTCAGGCTGCCGAACTTGTAGGCGTCGTCCTGGAAGGTGTTGGAGTTGACGGTGCCCAGGCCGACGCCGAGATCCTTAGCGTAAGCGGCCAGGGCGGTGTAGTCGTCGACGGTGTCCCACGGAATGTGCAGCGCGACCCTCGGTGCCAGGCCGGTCAATTCGTTGACCTTCGCGGCGTCGGCGATCTTCTCGTGGATGGTGCGGGGGGTGCCCGGGGTGCCGAACACCTTGAACCGGGTGCCGGAGTTGCCGAACGCCCAGGAGGGGAGCTCGATCTCGAGGTTGTCGAGGATCGTCTCGTCAAAGGTGGCCATGAAATTTCTTTCGGTTGGGGTTCCCCGCCGCCGGCGTCGGGGTCAGCCGGCGGCGGGGAGGTCTGAGTGGAACAGTCGAACTGGTGGAACGTTTCAATCGCGCACGGCGCGATCAGGCCCGTGGTGTCAGGCCGGGGCTTTGTGTCCCGACTCCGCGGCCGGGTTGGTGCCCGGGGTCGGGTGCGCGGCGGATGCCGGTGTCTCGATGAGCTCGGGTGACAGCGGAGCGCCGTAACGCTCGACCTCGATCTGCTGCAGCGTCTTGCCCTGGGTGTCCGGAGCCGCGATGGCGCCGATGATCAGCGCGACGGTGAGCAGTGCGACCAGCAGGATGCCGACCGTGGTGAGTCCGGTCGCCGCGAGCATGGTGGGGAAGAAGTAGCTCAACAGACCGGTTGCGGTGCGGACGGCGAAGAACATGACGCCCTGGGCGCTGGCCCGATAGGGCGTCGCGAACATCTCGCTGGCCCAGAGGCTGTAGAACGCTTGCGCGCCGATGCCCGAGGAGATGCCCCACAGGACCGCGAAGACGAGCATCGTGGCGACACCGCTGTCGGTGAAGGCGACCAGCACGATCCAGGCGACGATGCCCAATGCGGCGCCGAAGACGTACAGCGCGCGCTGCGAGACCCGGTCGGCATACCGCATGAAGCCGAAGTAGGTCGCGAGGACGGTGCAGCCCCAGACGAGCACCTGCAGCAGGTTCTGCTGGACGGCGCTCTCGACGCCCGCGGTCTCGTAGACACGCGGCATGAAGATGCCGGCCTGTCCGGCCACGGTGTTCCAGAAGAGGTAGATGCCACCGAGCAGGAGTAGTGCGGTGATGTTGACCTTCTTGGAGAACAGGCCCTTGATTCCGCGGGCGCCGACGGAAGCGGTGAGCTCACGGGTCTCGTTGACCGCCTCGTCGGACCAGATCTTGGACTCCGCGAGCCCTTGGCGAATCCACCAGACGACCGCGGCGACGACGAAGAGGTGCAGGAAGATGATCCGCGAACCGAGCAGGCCCATCGGGGCGAGCGCGGCCGCCAGTGCGAAGCCGATCAGGGGTCCGACCGACCAGGCGAGCTGGGCGGTGCCGACGTGTTTGGCGCGTTCGACCGATGGCGCCTCTTCGGCGATGTAGGTCCAGGACGCGGGTACGCCCGCGCCGACCGCGAGGCCGGTGATGATGAACGCCGCCAGCAGCATGGTGAAGTTGAGCGCGAAGGCGGCGAGCAACACGCCGGCCATGTAGACCAGCAGGTCGTAGGTGTAGATCGCCTTGCGGCCGTAGCGGTCGCACAGCGGTCCGCCGATGGCGGCGCCGACCGCCGCGCCGAACGCGTTGGCGCTCAGTGCGGCCAGCAGGCCGACGGCGAAGTTGCTGATGCCGAACTCGTCCTGCCAGAAGGTCAGGCTGGTGGCGATCGCGATGATCGAGCCGGCTTCGATGTAGTTCGACATGGCAACCGAGATGGTCGCCCGCCAGCCGGTGGTGGAGCGCGCTCCTACTTTCATGGGATTCCTAGCGTCGGAGATCAGTAGAGAGGGTCGGGATCGGAGGGGTCAAGCCGGGTTCGCTGATGTCGGTGTGCCCGTCAGTACGCGTCGTGTGTTCGATGTCGGTCAGTCGAGGTGGAAGTACTCGAGGAGTTCGGTACGGATGGTGTCGGGATTGGCGCAGTCGGCGTCTCCGCCGGTGGCCGGGAGGAAGTACTCGGACATGTGCGCCTGCCACCGGGCGTTGACGTCCGTTGCCTCCATGGCGGCGGCGGTCGTCGCGAAGTCGTCGGTCTCGAGGTAACCCACGACCATGCCGTCGTCCTTGCGGAGGAACAACGAGTAGTTGCGCCATCCGGTCTCGCGCAGGGCGTCGAGCATCTCCGGCCACACCTCCGTGTGGGCGTCGAGGTAGTCCTCGACGCGCTCCGGGCGGAGCTGGAGCACGAAGCAGACGCGCTGGGTATCGGGCATGGCTGCTCCTGACAAACGACGTGATGGGAAACGCAGACCGTCGAGAGAGGATCAACCCGGCGAATTAAAACGTTTCAATTTGTGATGGCAGCAACACTAAGAGCGGCCTGTGAGGATGTCAAGACCCGGTTCGCACAAAGCGCACCCCGCCGGAACGGGATCGGTCATGCTCTGTTCGTGCTGGAATTCGGGAAGACGCGCGGAGCAGATGTCGGGGGCAGGATCGCGATCGTGACCGGGGGCGGGTCCGGTATCGGGGCCGCGCTCACGCGCGCGCTGGTGACCCGGGGAGCCCACGTCACCTGCGCGGACATCGCCCTACCCGCGGCGCAGCGGGTGACGGACTCCTTGTCCGGTGGGCCGGGCACCGCACGGGCGGTGCAACTGGATGTGACGGATGCTGCCGCTGTGCAGCGGGTGGTCGACGAGGTCGTCGCCGAGTGGGGGCGCCTGGATCTGATGTTCAACAACGCAGGGATCACCTGGGGTGGTCCGACCGAGATGCTGACGCCGGAACAATGGGACGCGATCATCGACGTCAACATCCGGGGCGTCGTGCACGGGGTCGCGGCCGCGTACCCGGTGATGATCGAGCAGCGTTCCGGACACATCGTCAACACGGCGTCGATGGCCGGGCTCGTCGCCGCCGGACTGATCACGAGCTACGTGATGACCAAACATGCGGTCGTGGGGCTGTCGCTCGCACTACGGACCGAGGCTGCGGGCCGCGGGGTGAACGTGCTGGCGGTGTGTCCCTCGGCAGTGGAGACCCCGATCCTGGACAAGGGATCGGTCGGCGGATTCGTCGGTCGCTCTTATTATCTGGCGAGTCAGGGTTCGTCGACCGCGTACGACGCCGACCGCCTTGCCCGGGACACGCTCGCCGCCATCGAGCGGAATCAACCACTGCTGGTCGTCCCGCGTCGATCCCGGATCACCTGGCGCGTCCAGCGATTGGCGCCCGGCCTCACGAATCGGCTTGCCGCGCAATTCATCGATCGGCAACGCGCGGAGTTGCGGCCGGAGGGTTAACCGCCGGCGGTGCTGCTCAGGATGGCGATGATGACACCTGCCACGGTCAGTACACCGACGACCCAGGCCATCGTGATCGCGACCCGTCTGCGTCCGAACCGGGCCGCGTTGATTGCGATCCCGAGGCACACCAGGACCGCGATCGAGTACACCGAGATACCGAGGGTGAGCAGGGCGACGGAGGAGTCGGCGAGCAGGACAACCCGAGTGGACATGACACCGAGTACATCATCAGCGGGCTCGGGGGATGCACGCGGATCGAGACAGCCCAGTGGCGTGCCGGCTTTCCGTGACACTTCGTCTCGTGCTTTCGACGCAACGCGTTTGCAACGACGCAGGTAGCGGGATCAGGCGCAGAGGTCTGGCGGTGTTCTTGACGTGCTCCCGCGCAATTGGGATGTCGCCGTTGCGCACTGCGGAGTGAGTCGGGATGGGCGATCTGGCTATCGGTTCGGAACAAGCTCCCAACGACCTTGCTCCCAGGTGTAAGAATCCCTGATCCCTGAGTAATCGAAGGGCAGGGTGACAAAATCCTCGCCATTGTCGCGCCTCAGGTCATAGCGCACAGTTTTGCCGTTGACGATGAAGCGCAGCCGCAGGAACCACATGGTGGGTCGACTGGTGGTGTACGCGTGTACTCGGAAGACTTCGGTCGAACCTTGTGGTATTTCGAAGCGAAATGGCACGCGTGGGGCACTTGGGTCGTCACCGCGATGGCATACAAGTGTTTCGTCATCGAGTGACACGAGGAGATAGTTACCCTCTAATGGCCCGCCCGCGGGCGGAGGGAGAATCGCTATGCCATCGACACTGCCGAAGCCGGGCCGCAAGACGGGTTTACCGCCCGTCAGGGCAACGGTCGCATTTTGAGCTTGTACTTCGAACTCGAACACGGTGTGCCCCAGCTCGATTCCCCTGTTCTCATTGATCCAATCAAAGGGCTTACTGTAGCTGGTCCGAGAACCTAGATCCCGCAGCTCGGTCAACTCGTCCGGCGTCCCTACGGGGAAGAAGAAGCGTTTGACCCTCATGTCACCGAAGGTGTCATAGTCCTCGTCGACGCTAACTGTGACTCGGGATCGACGCAGATAGGCCTGCGCCGCTTGTCCTGCCAATGCCGCTCCTGCTACCGGGTCCATTCACATATCCTCTCACTCCCGGCGTTTCTGCCGAGCCAAAATGTTGGCGTCCGAGTTCGGGTTGCGCCGACACTCGGCGACTGCGGGCCAGGCGTAGGTGTCGTCCGCCGCACGATTTTCCCTGCGGTAGCGGGCGGCCGCGAAAGGCGAACGGCATCGCTAAGCCTGCGCCACACGTTCGCGGAGATGCAACTTATGGAGGGGAGCACTTCATGTGGTCAGCCGGTGGATGGGTCGCAGCACCTTCACCCCACACACTCGACGCCTACGGTGACTGGATTCCTGAGGAAGGCGGCGGCGCACTGAACGATTTGCCCGATCCCTCCCAGCTGATTCCGCATGAGGCCCCCGAGTCGTCGGATGACGTTCCTCTATTCGGACGGTGAAGGTAAATGGGCGTAGTTGCTCGCGTACGTCAAGACACGTGGCGCGAGTAAAATGTAGGGCGGAACCGGAACCTTCCGTGTGAACCCTAGACCGGACTGCAACGCGTAAAGACCCTCTTTTCCTTCGAAACGGTCGACAAGGTCTTTCACAGTCGCGACATCGTCAGCGATATCGGGATACAGAATCGCATCCAGTTGGTCTTGTAGTTCAGCAATCTGAGGTTGGGCGGCCTTGATCATGTCCAAGACGCTAGGATCGTAGTCGATGGCCTCGAGTTCGGTGATCTTGATCCATTTTTCTCGTGCAGCCCTGTTGAATTTGATCATGTAATCACGGTCCATAAACACGTTCGCGGTGCTCTCGCCTTCTAGGCGAGCATTGAGTTCAATCTTGAAAGCATTAATGTCGCCATGAAGCAGGGCGTCACGCATTTTGATTAACCATCGGTAATCAAACGATGACACGAGCAGATCATCAAACAGATCGAGAGCTTGTTTCTCCTCTACGGTCTTGCGGCCGAACTGCTCGCGAACTGCGCGGATGGACTGATCTCTATGACTGTGGAGCGCGCTAGTGAAAGATATGAGCGCTGAACGGATTCGCCGTCGGCGCTCGTCGAAAGCATCTTGATCGGACAGTGAAATTCGCCGACTAGTGACATCGGAAATTACTGCAATAAGCAAATCGCAGAATCTCTCATTTTCATCAGAAATGTGCTGGAGAAGTTCGCTGTCAATCATGCGGCGGAGGCGCTCGTGTGCCGTGCGATACTCTGCGTCTTCATCTGCAGTGAATGAGCAGAGCTTTTTGAAGATGATAGCAGCATCGATACCCGGATCGGAATATCCCAACATTGCTCCGTACGGGTCGGAGGCGGCAGCTGCGTCGTCGTCAGCGTCCTGTTTTATCTGTTGCTCTCCCTGTTCCTGTATCTTATTGAACACCGACAGAGAATTGGTGATTATTTCGCGAATCTCATCTTCTGTCGGGAGCTTTGTAGATAGCCAGTTGCGAGCGCGCTGAGCGACTTCTTGTAGTGCGGTGCGCATTGAGTTCTGGACGTCGTTTCTCGTCATTCGGTCGCGGGCGTCTGGTGTGTTCGCGTAGTCCATTGCCGCGGAGGCCAAGACCTCCGCTTGAGCCCGCATTGTCTCCAGCACAATGACCATGGCCGCGCTCTGAGGCGGTGGCGCGGTTTCCCTGGAGATTAGGTCCCGCCACGCGTCCATGAAGTGTTCGCAGAAGTCAAATGGGCTGTCGCCGTCGAATTCGTCTAACTTGGCGATCAGTCCGTCTAACTTTCGTATCCAGTCTTCCAAACTGGTCTTGGCTTCATCGTCTTCCGGTGGCACACTTCGACTCCTGTCATGCTCGAACTTCGCGGCCTCGTCGTGGACAGCCTGTAAGCATCGCACGTACGCAACTCATTGCGTCTGACATCTGATCCCGCGTGTCGCGCTGATGCGGCAGCTTGGGTAGCACGGGGGTGGCACTGTAATCGTTCGGATGACGCGAGGGAACGGCAATAGTCAATCTACCTGCGGCGATGCGGTGCCCCCAGTCGGACTCGAACCGACACTGTGCCGATTTTAAGTCGGCTGCCTCTGCCAATTGGGCTATGGGGGCGAAGGGTCCGCTCGACGACGGTCCCCACGGTGAGCATAGTCAGCCGCGGCAGCGTGTCCGAATTCGTCCGGCGTTGCCACCGACAGACGTCAACTCGACCGCCAGACCTCGATCGAGGTCTGGCAGTCGAGTCGACGTCTGGGAGTCAGCCGTCCTTGACCGGCCCAGTCGCCGGGGTGATCATGGGGCATGGACGCGGCAGCGGTGACCGGGGCACGCAATTGGGAGGCCGTCCGAGAACGGCATCCCGCCATCGTCGAGCGCCTCGAGGCGGGTCTGACGCAGGGTGATCCGCTCGCCGACACGGTGATCGTCGAGGCCAGAGAACGCGGAATCTCTTTCTCCACACTGGTCGCGCTCTTGGAAGAGCACACCTCCGCCGAGGAGGAGACCGATGTCGAACACCTCGAGATGCCCGCCTCGATGACGCATCTGTTGCAGGTCGCGAGCGCCCCACCTCCGTGGTTCGACCCGGCCTGGGCGGAGGCCGGCGCCCGCGCCTGGTGGCGGTTCGGCACGTTGCAGTCGTCGACGCTGTATCAGTCGCTGATCTACGGGTTCAAGGCGCAGGGATTCGTCCGTCCGCTGGTGGCCACCGGCCGGCTGGGATCGGGGACACGTGATCGAGTCGAGTCGACGGCCCGCTGGGTCGCCGAGGCGACCACGCCCGGATCGATGCTCCCGGGCCGTCCCGGTTGGGTTGCAACGCTTCGTATTCGGCTGCTACATGCCTACATCCGCGACGTCCTGCGGCACCCGCCCGGCGGCGATCCGACGGACGACGCCGGGGCCTGGGACGAAGGGGAGTGGGGCGCACCCATCAACCAGACGTATGCCGTGATGACCATCTCGTGCGGCTTCCTGGCTCTACCTCTCGTCGTCGCACGGGATTTCGGGATCCACTACAGCAGTGCGGAATGTGAGGCGATCACGCATCTGTGGCGCTGGATCGGCTGGGTCATCGGGGTCGACGACGACCTCCTGCCGCCGAGTTACGAGTCGTCGAGCGAATTGTTCCGTATCGCAGGCGAATTCGAGCTGCAGCCCGACGATTCGTCGAAGGTGCTGATCAAGGCGCTGCTTCGCGAGGGGTACGACCTTCCGCGCGTCGTGCACGGGGCCGCGCCGATTCCGGTGCCGGGGTTGCTGGTCTCCGCGGTGGATGCGATCACCAGACCCCTGCTCATGTCGTCGTTCTCGGCCATCAGCACCAGATGGGTCGAGCGCCCGGTCGCCCGGCGGATGGGTCTGCGCCGGACGCCGTTGCACCATCTCGTCGACGTCGCACGGCCCGCCGTCAGGCTGCGCGAGATCGCGCGGGCGACCGGACTGCTCGGATCGGGGTCGACGGTGATCGAGCGCGAACTGCGAACGGTCCGACGCGGACTCGGCATGCCGCACGTCCCTGAATCGTCCTTGACCGCCTAAATTACTGCTGATAACTTAACGCCGTAAAGTCGACCGACGCGACAGGGGTCCGCATGCTGGTCAGATTGACACGGCTGGTCATATCCATGCCCAAACGAGTGCTGCTGGGTGCACTCATCCTGCTGGTGGTGTGCGGCGCGTACGGCGCCACCGCGGCCGAACATCTGCTGGCCGGAGGGTACAGCGATCCGAACTCGGGGTCGGCGCGGGCGGAGAGAACGCTCGACGAGACGTTCAACCGCGGCGGGGTCCAGGTCGTGCTCAAACTGGACGGTCCCGACGGAGTCGACGTCTCCCGCGACCCGACGGCCCGGGCGGTCGGTGAGGACATCGTCGCCGACCTGAATCGCAATCAGTACGTGCAGGACCAGATTTTGTCGGTGTGGGCCAATCCGGCGCTCGACTCCGCGCTCGTCAGTCGCGACCGGACGTCGACGCTGATCATCGCCTCGCTCGACGGTGGCGAGGATTCGGCGCCGGGGCACGCCGAGGAGATCGCCGCGGCCCTGGCCGGTGACCGCGACGGGATCACCGTGCAGGTCGGCGGTCAAGGAATGGTCTTCGCACAGGTCAACGATCAGACCGCGTCCGATCTCCTCGTCGCCGAGGCCATCGCGATCCCGATCACGTTCATCGTGTTGATCTTCATCTTCGGCGGATTGCTCGCCGCGGCCGTCCCGGTCGGCATCGGCATCGTCTCGATCATCCTCACCTTCGCGCTGCTCCGGGCGATCGGATCGGTCACCGACGTCTCGGTCTTCGCGCTCAACCTCACCACCGCACTGGGTCTCGCGCTCGCGATCGACTACACGCTGCTGATCCTGACGCGCTACCGGGAAGAGGTCGGACACGGTCTGAGCCGGCCCGACGCGATCGTCCGGACCCTGGCCACGGCCGGGCGGACGGTCGCCTTCTCCGCGGTGACCGTCGCCCTGTCGCTCAGCGCGCTCGTGCTGTTCCCGCAGTACTTCCTGCGCAGCTTCGCCTTCGCGGGTCTCGGCGTCGTGGTCGTGGCCGCGGTGTCGGCGCTCGTGCTCACGCCGGCCGTGCTCATGCTCCTCGGTGATCGCATCGACGCGTTCGATGCCCGGAAGCCACTCCGGCGCCTGCTTCGGCTGCCGCCGGCGCGGCCCGTCGAACCCGAGGACACCTGGTGGTACCGGCTCGTCCAGTGGGTGCTGCGCCACGCCTTGCCGGTCGCCGCGGTCGTCACGGTTTTCCTACTGGTACTCGGTGCGCCGTTCCTGTCGATGAAACTGGGGTTCCCCGACGACCGGGTGCTCCCCGAGTCGGCGAGCGCCCACGCGATCCAGCAGGAGATCCGAGACGACTACGAGGACGACCTGTCCGCAGCGGTCACCGTCGTCGTGCGGGGGCCGGTGGACGATGCGGCCCTGGCCGACTACACCCGCGCCCTGTCGACGGTCGGAGATGTCAACTCCGTAGGGTCGTCGGCCGGGACGTTCGTCCGGGGTGCGCCGGCCGCGCCCGGCAGCCCGGACGACACCCGGGGCGACGTACACGTCCTGCAGGTGTCGACCGACCGCGACCCGATGAGTGAGTCGGGGATCGCCCAGCTCGACGAGCTGCGGGCGGTGCCACCGCCGGCGGGAACGGAGACCCTGTTCAGCGGGCTCGCCGCCGCCACCGACGACACCGTCGGGTCGATCTACGCGCATCTGCCCTGGGTGCTCGGCCTCATCGCGATCGCGACGTTCGTGCTGCTGTTCCTGTTCACCGGGAGCGTCGTGTTGCCGCTGAAGGCGCTCGTCCTCAACATCCTGTCGCTGTCGGCGACGTTCGGCGCGATGGTCTGGTTCTTCCAGGAGGGGCACCTCGGAGGTTTGGGGACCACCGCCACGGGCACCCTCAGCGCGACCATGCCGGTGCTGCTGTTCTGCGTGGCGTTCGGTCTGTCGATGGACTACGAGGTGTTCCTGTTGGGACGGATCCGCGAGGAGTGGTTGCGATCGGACCGGACGCGCGCGGCCAGCGACCACGCGGTGGCGCTGGGCTTGGCCCGGACCGGCCGGGTCATCACGGCCGCGGCCCTGCTGATGAGCATCGTCTTCGCCGCCATCGCGGCGTCGGAGGTGTCGTTCATGCGGATGTTCGGGGTCGGTCTCACCCTGGCGGTCCTGATGGACGCGACGATCATCCGCATGTTCCTCGTCCCCGCCTACATGCGGCTGGCCGGGCGGGCGAACTGGTGGGCGCCGGGTCCGCTGCGACGGCTACATGATCGGATCGGGTTGTCCGAGGAGGCTCCGGAGGTCGGGCGTCCCGAGAAAGCGGCGCCGGACACCGCGCCGACGAGGGTCTGACACCAAATACGTCATAACGGCGGACGAACAACGGCGGGACAGGTGCAGGAGTGCAGTGACGACACGTAGACGAGCGAGATCACCGCGCGGGTCCGGAGAGATCCTCGCGGAGGAGATCATCGAGGCCGCCGGTGAGTTGCTGGTCGAGAACGGCGACGACACCGCGATGTCGATTCGCGCGGTCGCCAACCGCGTGGGGGTCACACCGCCATCGATCTACCTGCACTTCGCCGACAAGGAAGCCCTGCTCGACGCCGTGTGCGCCCGCTACTTCGAGCGTCTCGACGACGAGATGGCCGCCGCATCGGAAGGCGTCGACGACGCCTTCGAACGAGCGCTGGGCCAGGGGATGGCCTATGTCCGCTTCGCCGTCGCCACGCCCGTGCTCTATCGCGTGGCGTTCGGCAAACCCACTCCCGAAGGGCATCCGTCGAAGGTCGACGAGGTACTCGCCGCCAGTGCGTACTCGCGGTTCGCCGGAACCGTCACCGAGCTGGCCGACGACGGGGTGTTCGATCACGCCGAGATCGCCGACATCGTTCTCGAGTTCTGGGCCGCCGCCCACGGGATCGCGTCGCTGATGCTCGCCAAACCGGGTCTCGCCTGGGGCGACGACTTCGCGCGTGCGGAAGCCATGCTCACCGCCATGTGCCTGGGCCGGGCCTCGCTCGCGACCGACGGCGGCATCGATCAGACCGCACTGGGCCGCCGGTTGAGATCGCTGCGCGACCGGGTGAACTGACCCGGTGGCGGGTGTCTGACGACAGAAGGGTCAAGAGTCGGTAAAGTCGACGTCGACTCGGTCGTTGCGAGCTCCCGTCAGGGAACTCTCAGAAACGGCCCGACGTTGAGACGGCATACATCCGTACCGATGAAGGAGCGCTTCGTGCGAGAAAGCAGCAATCCGGTGATGCGCGGCGTGGTCCGCGACAATCAATCCGGATACGCGGGTTTCGGGGCCGGCATGGCCGGCGCCGGCGCCGCGGCCAACCAGTTCGGTCAGGCCACTGACCCCTACACCCAGCCGGCACCGCCGGCCACTCGTCAGCTCACGATCGACGACGTCGTCACCAAGACCGCGATCACGCTCGGAGTGCTGACGCTGGCCGCCGCTGCCACGTACTTCGCGATCAGCAGCCGCGCCACCGAGGCCGCCCAGGCAGCTCTCGCCACCCCGCTGATGCTGGTCGGCGCCATCGCCGGTCTCGTGCTCGTCCTCGTGGCGAGCTTCGGTCGCAAGCAGGACAACCCGGCCATCGTGCTGGCCTACGCCGCGTTCGAGGGCATCTTCGTCGGTGCCATCTCGTTCGTGTTCGCGAACTGGGCGGTCGCCGGCGACACCTCCGCCGGTGCGCTGATCGGACAGGCCGTCCTCGGCACCTTCGGTGTGTTCTTCGGCATGCTGTTCGTGTACAAGGTCGGCGCCATCCGCGTGACGCCGCGCTTCACCCGCATGCTGTTCGCCGGCATGATCGGTGTCCTGGTCCTGATGCTCGGCAACCTGGTCATCGGTCTGTTCACCGGTGAGGCCGGAGTCCTGCGCGACGGTGGCCCGATCGCCATCATCTTCTCGCTGGTCTGCATCGCCCTCGCCGCGTTCAGCTTCCTGCTGGACTTCGACGCCGCGGATCGCCTGATCCGTGCCGGCGCACCCGACCGGGCCGCCTGGGGCGTGGCACTCGGCCTGACCGTCACCCTGGTCTGGCTGTACGTCGAGATCCTGCGTCTGCTGACCTACTTCAACTCCGACTAGCCAGTCATGTGACAGTGGCCCCGCACCTCGGCAGGTGCGGGGCCACTGTCGTGTCAGGGGTCGGTTGGCGACAAAGTGTGCCACCCGGGTGCGTTTGCGGGAACAACCCCATCACCGCGGTTCTACCGTGCGGACATGGTGTTCTTTATGATCCAGCTGGCGCTGATGATCATCGGCGCCGTCGTACACATACTGGTGGACCGATCGATGCGACGACGCACCGTCGGCCGCGCAGCCGAACTCGTGCTGCTCTGGATACTCGTCCCCGGCGGCGCATTCGGCATCCTCGCCGGGGTCGGCCACGTCGGCCCGAACGCCCCCGAGATCGCCGAGGGCATCGGGCCGGACTTCATCCCGTCCATGTTCCAGTGGGAGCTCGGGTGGAACGACATCGCCGTGGGCGTGCTCGGCGTGCTCTGCTACCGGGTGCGAAATCGTGGCGGATGGCTCGACGCCGCCGTGTGGGCACTGGCGATCAGCTACGGGGGAGACCTCGCCGGTCACATCTCGCAGTACTACATCCACGACAACACCGCGACGAACAACGTCTGGGCGATCCCCGCCGAGATCTACATCGTCGGTGCCGTCGTCATCGCCTGGTTCGTGTACCGACGAACGACCCCCCGCAGCGTCGCGGTCCAGGGACCGAACGCGGCGAGGGGTGTCGACGAGACGGAGACGGCTTCGCTCAGCTGAGGCGCTCCAGCAGTGATCAGCTGAGGCGCTCGAGGACCATGGCCATGCCCTGACCGCCACCCACGCACATCGACTCGATGCCGAAGGTCTTGTCGCGGGTCTGCAGGTTGTTGAGCAGGGTGGTCGTGATGCGGGCGCCTGTCATCCCGAACGGGTGACCCAGGGCGATGGCGCCACCCGACACGTTGAGTTTGTCGTGGTCGATGCCGAGATCACGGGCCGAACCGAGGACCTGCACGGCGAAGGCCTCGTTGATCTCGACGAGGTCGATGTCCGACAGGGACATCCCCGAGACCCGCAGCACCTTGCGGATCGCCTCGATCGGACCGAGCCCCATGATCTCCGGCGACAGGCCGGTGGCCGCGGTGGCGACAACGCGCGCCAGCGGGGTGAGGCCCAGTTCCTTCGCCTTGGTGTCGCTCATGATGACCAGCGCCGCGGCGCCGTCGTTGAGCGGGCACGCGTTGCCCGCGGTGATCGTGCCGTCCGGGCGGAAGACCGGCTTGAGCTGCGAGATCTTCTCGTAGGTCGTGCCCGCGCGGGGGCCGTCGTCGGTGGTGACCAGCGAGCCGTCGGGCAGGGTGACCGGGTCGATCTCCCGCTCGAAGAAACCGGACTTGATGGCTTCTTCGGCGCGGTTCTGGCTCAGCACGCCCCACTTGTCCTGGTCCTCGCGGGAGATGCCGGTGAACGAGGCGACGTTCTCGGCGGTCTGGCCCATCGCGATGTACACGTCCGGGATGACCCCGTCCTTGCGCGGATCGTGCCAGATGCCGGCGTCACCGGCGGCCGCCTTCTCGGTGCGGGCCATCGCGTCGTCGAACAGCGGGTTCTTGGAATTCGGTGCGCCGTCGGCGCCGCCGGAGATGCCGAAGCTCGACACGCTCTCGACACCACCGGAGATGAGGACGTCGGCCTCGCCGGCCTTGATGGCATGCAGCGCCATCCGGGTGGTCTGCAACGACGACGAGCAGTAGCGGTTCACCGTGACGCCGGGGATGTGGTCATGACCCAGCTCGACCGCGATGACCCGGGCGATGTTGTAACCGCCCTGTCCGCCGGGCTGGCCGATGCCCCAGTGGATGTCCTCGATCAGTGCCGGGTCGAGCTCCGGCACCTTGGCGAGCGCGGCTTCGACCATCTGGCGCGACAGTTCGTCGGGTCGGATGTCTTTGAGGGATCCCTTGGCGGCGCGGCCGATCGGGGAACGGGCGTGGGCGACGATGACGGCTTCAGGCATACCTCGAAACTACCGCACCAAGCATCTGCTTGGTCACGAGGTCGGTCAGCCCGGGTCGTGGCTGGTCACCGGTGTGTCAGACGTCTCCTGAGACGTGTGACGAACCGTGTTTCTTCGACGGCCTCGGACACCTTCGGCGGTTCGGGTAGCGGCGTCGGACCCCACTCGCCGATCGAGGCGAGCACCTCGGGCACCAGGATGTCGGCGGCGAGCTCATACCCCGCGGCCGACGGGTGGAATCGATCGGGCGACAGCATGTGCTCGGGGCGCGCGAGGAACTCCTCGGTCAGCAGGTCGGCCAATGGGACCGGCCGCCCCCCGGCGGCCCGGACCGCCGATCGCTGCGCCGCCGCCAGCGTGAGTCCCCAGCGTCGCAACACCATTCGCAGGGGCTGGGGGATCGCGGTCACCACGCCGAAATCCGGGCAGGTGCCGACGACGACCTTCGCGCCTTCGTCGACGAGTGCGTGGACGGCATCTCCGAGCCGGCGCGCCGACGGGAGCGGACTGTTGCGGGCGGTGACGTCGTTGGCGCCGACGAGGATGACGGCCACGTCGGGTCGCTCGTGATGGACGAACATCGCCTCGATCTGGGCCGCGAGCCCCTTCGACGTCGCGCCGACGATGGCCTTGTTGGCGTAGCGGACCACCCGATCGGTCTCCGCGGCCACGCGGCGGGCGATCTGGACTCCTGGCGTCTCGTCCGCGGTCTCGGCACCCAGTCCGGCCGCGGTCGAGTCCCCGAACACCACGAGATACAGGTCGTACACGGTGTCCCGGGTGAAACGTGCGCTGGTGCCGTCGGGGCGGTACACGCCGTCGCCGTCCGGGGCGTTGTCGGTACGGTGCGGGATCACCACGCGGGCCTCGGCGGCCTGACTGTTCAACAGGTTGTAGGCGGCCCAGCCGGCGCCGGCCGCGCCCGCGGTCGCAACCGCTGTCGCGCCGACGTCGCGCACGATCCTGGCGGGGACGATTCCTCGACGACTCGAACCGGACACGAGTGCCAGTTTAGGCGACTTCGACACGACTCCTCGCTGCGCTCGTCGTCGGCTCAGCCAGCGGTAGAACCGACTGCCGACGTCGGGCAGCGGCCGGGTGTCGCTGTTCGCGGTGGCTCTGGGACCATGGACACATGCGCATCGCCAATCACGTCGTCGACCTGGTGGGCAACACCCCGCTGGTCAAGCTGAACTCGGTGACCTCACCCGGATCGGGCCTGGTCGCCGCCAAGGTCGAGTACCTCAATCCCGGTGGCAGCAGCAAGGACCGCATCGCCGTGCGGATGATCGACGCGGCGGAGGCCTCGGGTGAACTGAAGCCGGGCGGGACCATCGTGGAACCGACGTCGGGAAACACCGGCGTCGGCCTGGCGCTCGTCGCCCAGCAGCGCGGCTACAAGTGCGTGTTCGTGTGCCCGGACAAGGTCGGCGAGGACAAGCGCAACGTCCTCCGCGCCTACGGTGCCGAGGTCGTGGTCTGCCCGACCGCGGTGGAGCCGTCCCACCCGGACAGCTATTACAGCGTCTCCGACCGCCTGGTCACCGAGATAGACGGTGCGTGGAAGCCGAACCAGTACGCGAACCCGGCCGGTCCGCAGAGTCACTACGAGACCACCGGTCCCGAGATCTGGGCCGACACCGACGGCAAGGTGACGCACTTCGTGGCCGGCGTCGGCACCGGCGGCACCATCACCGGCACCGGCCGGTACCTCAAGGAGGTGTCCGGCGGCTCGGTGAAGATCGTCGGCGTCGACCCCGAGGGGTCGGTGTACTCCGGCGGGACCGGGCGCCCCTACCTCGTCGAGGGTGTCGGGGAGGACTTCTGGCCGTCGGCCTACGACCCGGACATCCCCGACGAGATCATCGCGGTCTCCGACGCCGACTCGTTCGACATGACCCGGCGTCTCGCCCGCGAGGAAGGGCTGCTCGTCGGCGGCTCGTGCGGGATGGCGGTGGTCGCGGCCCTGCAGGTCGCCGAACGCGAGGGGCCCGACGCCGTCGTCGTCGTACTGCTGCCCGACGGTGGCCGCGGCTACATGGCGAAGATCTTCAACGACCAGTGGATGAGCAGCTACGGCTTCCTGCGCACCCCGCTCGACGCCAACACCAAGGAATCTCTCGTCGGGGATGTGTTGCGCGGCAAGACCGGCGCGCTGCCCGACCTCGTGCACACCCATCCGCAGGAGACCCTGCGCGACGCGATCGAGATCCTGCGCGAGTACGGCGTCTCGCAGATGCCGGTCGTCGGCGCCGAGCCGCCCGTGATGGCCGGTGAGGTCGCGGGTGCGGTCACCGAACGTGACCTCCTCAGCGCGGTCTTCGAAGGTCGTGCCAGCCTCGCCGACCCGGTGTCGGCACACATGGGGGAGCCGTTCCCGCTCATCGGTTCCGGCGAACCGGTGTCGGCGGCCACCAAAGCGCTCGGCGACTGTGACGCGCTGATGGTCGTCGAGGACGGCAAGCCCATCGGCGTGATTACGCGCCACGACCTGCTCGCCTTCGTGTCGAGCCACCCGATCGTCGGATAGGAGCATCACCGTGAGTGAACGACGCAGTGCCGCGGATTCGGTTCGCTGGCAAGGCTTCTCGACCCGCGCCATCCATGCCGGTTACGACCCGGATCCCCAGACGGGCGCGGTGAACGTCCCGATCTACGCCAGTTCGACCTTCGCCCAGGACGGTGTCGGCGGGCTGCGCGACGGCTTCGAGTACGCGCGCACCGGCAATCCGACCCGACGCGCCCTCGAGGCCAATCTCGCCGCTCTCGAGAGCGGCACCTACGGACGGGCTTTCGCCTCTGGCATGGCGGCCACCGACTGCCTGCTGCGCTCGACGCTGCGGCCGGGCGATCATCTGGTGATCCCGAACGACGCCTACGGCGGGACCTTCCGGCTCATCGACAAGGTGTTCAGCCAGTGGGGTATCACCTACTCGGTGGCCCCGGTCTCTGACGTCGCCGCGGTGCGCGACGCCATCCGGCCGGAGACCAAGCTGGTCTGGACCGAGACGCCGACCAACCCGCTGCTCAACGTCGGCGACATCGAGACCCTCGCCGCCGTCGCGCACGAGGTCGGCGCGAAGCTCGTGGTCGACAACACCTTCGCCTCGCCGTACCTGCAGCAGCCGCTCGTCCTGGGCGCCGACGTGGTGCTTCACTCCACGACCAAGTACCTGGGCGGGCATTCGGATGTCGTCGGCGGCGCACTGGTCACCGACAGCGAGGAGCTCGACGAGGCGTTCGCGTTCCTGCAGAACGGCGCCGGGGCGGTCCCCGGACCGTTCGACGGGTTCCTCACCCTGCGCGGCATCAAGACCCTCGGCGTCCGGATGGACCGGCACTGCGACAACGCGGAGAAGGTCGTCGACTACCTGAGCGGCCACGACAAGATCGACGCCGTCCTGTACCCGGGCTTGGAGAACCACCCGGGCCACGAGGTCGCGGGCACGCAGATGAAGCGCTACGGCGGCATGGTGTCGGTGCTGGTCAAGGGCGGGCTCGACGCCGCGAAGGAGTTCTGCGCCCGCACCGAGGTGTTCACGCTCGCCGAATCGCTCGGCGGCATCGAGTCGCTGATCGAACACCCCGGTGCGATGACGCACGCCTCGACGGCCGGATCGCTCCTCGAGGTCCCCGCCAACCTCGTCCGGCTCTCGGTCGGTATCGAGGACATCGACGACCTCCTCGGGGACCTGGAGAACGCGCTGCGCTGAGGAGTCGGGTGGGCGTCAGACCCGCGCCTCGAGGAGCAGGTTCGACGCAGTGGTCGCCGCGACACGCGCCGAGGTCAGACCGGCCGCCCGGAAGGTGTCGAGCAGTCGAGTGGGGCCGGCCTGGGCGCCCAGCGAGGTCGTGCCGTCGGCGATGCTGTGCGGTACGCAGAGGTATGAGCTACCCGAATAGAACAGCAGTGCAACGGGATTGGTCAGATTCTCGGCCAGTGTGTCGTGCGCCAGCGGTTCGACGGCGATCACCTGACCGCCGGGACGCAGTGACGACCGTGCGTGTGCGAGCGCACCCACCGGATCGCCGAAGTCGTGCAGGGCGTCGAAGATCATGATCGCGTCGTGGTCGCCGGCGTACGACTGGGCCGTGGCCACCTCGAAGCGGACCCGGTCGTCGACCCCGGCCGCATGGGCGGCTGCGGTGGCGCGCCGGACGGACTCCTCGTGGCTGTCTACGCCGACGAACGTGGAGTTCGGGAAGGCCTCGGCGAGCAGGATCGTGGGGACCCCGTACCCGCACCCGACGTCGAGAACGCGGATGCCGTCGGTGAGGCGCTGTCCGAGGCCGTCGATCGCCGGAACCCACTCGCTGAGCAACGACGCGCGGTAGATCGTGCCGTAGAACCGTTCGACGCCGGAGAACAGCCGGGAATCGTGGGCGTGCCAGGGCACGCCGTCGCCGGTCGCGTACGCATGCGCGAGCTGGTCGACCGAGGACCACACCGCGGCAGCGACCTCGAAGCCGGCCACGATCGCCGCCGGACTGTTGTCCTCGGCGAGCACCATCGCGTGCTCGGCGGGGAACACGAACACCTCTGGGCCATTCGCGGCGTCATCGCCGGCGTCGTGGAGCAGGACGTATCCGGCCGCGGCCTGCACGCACAACCATTCGTGCACATACCGTTCGGCGAGTCCCGAGCGTTCGGCGAGCTCGGCGCTCGTCGCCGAACCGAGTTGCGCCAGAGCCCGCCACAGTCCCAGGCGGTCGCCGAGGTAGGTGCTGATCGAGTGATAGGCATGGGTGAGATCGGCGCTCACCTGGCCGGCGAAGGCCTCGACCCGAGCGAAGTCGGTCGCGGTGCCGGAACCGGCGGCGTGTGTGGTGGTCATGGGATGAACCTCTCGTGTGCGATGTCGTAACCACGCCGGGCGGCGTGTGCACCGAGCGTGCGCCGGCGTCCTGTCGCGGCGCTGTCATGACCGGACCGTGACCCGCTGGGCGGTGAGCCGATGGTGACAGCCCCGTGACAGCGGGCTCGGAGACCGTCGACGCATGAGAACAACACAGATCAGCGACCTGGGCACCGTGATGTCCATCTGGGCTCACCCCGATGACGAGACCTACCTCGCCGGCGGCGTGATGGCCGCCGTCCGCGACGCGGGTGGGCGCGTGGTGTGCGTGACCGCGACCCGCGGCGAAGCGGCCGACGAGAATGCCACCGCCGCAGAGCGTTCGGAGCTCGCCCTGGTCCGGACCGGCGAGCTTGAGAAGGCTTTTATCGAGCTCGGCATCCAGGAGCACCACTGGTTGGACCTACCCGACGGTTCACTGGCGGCGATCGACGAGAGCGGCCCGGTCGGACGCATCACCGCCCTCCTCGACGACGTGTCACCCGACACCGTCCTGACCTTCGGTCCCGACGGCGTGACCGGGCACCCCGACCACCGCACCGTCAACCGGTGGGTCCGCCTCGCCGTCGACCGTTCGTCGACCTGCCCGCGAATCCTTCACCCGGTGGGCACCGGGCGGGGGATCGAGTTCGACCTCGCCCGTGAGTTCGACATGTGGGCGCTGGGCGGGCCGCGCCAGTGTCCGAAGGAGATGGTCGCGTTGCGAATCGATCTCGACGGGGCCGAACTGGACCGTAAGGTGCGAGCCCTGCTGGCTCAGCGCTCGCAGACCGCGGACCTGGCCGCGGCGATCGGCCTCGAGCGATATCGAACATGGGTGTCGGTGGAGACCTACGCTCATCCTGCATAGGCCGTCGGAGAACAGAGAGCGACGATCGGGATGGTGGTGCGCGAAACCGAAGACGGGCACGTGTCGCCCGCGGTCGAGGTCGGCCTGCTGGGTGCACTGAGGTTGCGGGTCGACGGTGCCGAGGTCGCGGTCCCCGGGGAACGACGACGCGCCCTGCTCGCGCTGTTGACCGTCGCCGGCCGGCACGGCATGGGTATCGGGCGGCTCGTCGACGCGCTGTGGGGCGACGATCTGCCGCGGGAACCGATTGCCGCACTGCACAATCTGGTGTCCCGGCTGCGACGCCATCTCGGCCGACACGCCGATCTGTTGGAACGACGCCCCGACGGCTACCGGCTCCGGGTGTCCGTCGTCGATGTGACGATCGTGCGCGACCTGCTCGCATCCGCCGCCGACACGCCCGATCCCGCCGAGCGTCTCCGTCTGACCGTCCGTGCCCGCGAACTCTGGCGCGGCGAGCCGCTCGGCGAGTTCGCCGGCATCCCGGACCTGGACACCGAACGCGTTGCGTTGGAGGACCTCCACAATCGGCTCGCCGACACCCACGTCGAAGCGCTGGTGGAGTGCCGCGACCCGAGCGCGACCGCGACAGCGAGGGCCGGTGTCGCGTCCGCGCCGCTCCGCGAGAGTTCGGCACGACTGCTCATCCGCGCACTCGCCGCCGACGGGCGTGTCGGCGACGCGATGGCGGTCGCGATGGAGTTCCGCGACCGGTTGCGCGAGCGGACGGGTCTCGATCCGAGCCCGGCCCTCGCGTCGCTCGAGCAGCGGGTGGCGGCGGGCTCCGAATACGGGCAGGCCGAGACGAATCCGGGGCCCGGCGTGACGTCGCGGCGTCGACCTGCTGCGCCGGCCGGGCCTCTGGTGGGGAGGGAGCGAGAACGCGCCGAGATCATCCGGCTGTTGTCGGCGCATCGGGTCGTGACCCTGACCGGTACGGGCGGCGTCGGCAAGACCAGTCTCGCGCTCGACGTCGCCGCCGACCCCGCGGTGTTCCCCGGGTACGGCGTTGCCGTCGTCAACCTCGCCGCGGTCGCGCGAGCCGACCGCGTCCTCCCGTCGGTGGTGTCCACCCTGGGTCTCGAGGTCGGGGTGGGTGCTTCCGTGGACGCGATCGCGCGCGCCGTCGACGGGTCGCTCCTGCTCGTCCTCGACAACTGCGAACATGTGTTGTCGTCCTGCCGCGAATTGGTCGCGGCGATCGTCGAACTGGCTCCTGCAGTGCGGATCCTGGCCACCTCCCGAGTCGTGCTCTCACTCTCCGCCGAGTACGTCCTGCGTCTGCAGCCCCTGACCTTTCCCACCCGCGTCGACGACGTCGACGCGGTCGTTCGGCAGCCTGCAGTGCGCGCGTTCGTCGAGCACGCGCTGCGACGCAATCCGACCTTCGCGGTGTCGAGTCGTGAGCTCACGGACCTCGTCGACGTCGTGCGCCGTGTCGACGGGCTCCCGCTCGGCATCGAGCTGGCGGCGCGTCAGGCCGCCGTGATGCCGATGTCGGCCGTGGCCCGAATGCTCGATGGTGCACTCGATCTCGCGACGGGAACCGGAGCCGACGACCAGCGGCGGCTGACGCTCCGCAGCAGCATCGACATGTCATTCCGACGGCTGAGCGTGGTCGATCAAGCCGTACTCGCCGCCCTCGCACCGTTTCCCGGCGGTGTGTCGCTGCGCACGTTCGAATCCGTCGCACTGAGCGTCGAAGCGGAGGTCGTCGGCGCAGCGGGCATCGGCACGCGAGGTGACGGCGGGCTCGACCCGGTGGAGACCCTGCACCGTCTGATCGACAGCTCGTTGCTCGTCGCCGACGCGTCGGGCGGCAGATACCGTCTCGTGCATCTCATCCGCACCCATCTGCTTGATCACCTCGACCGTGCGGGCGTGCTCGCCGCGGCCGAGGACCGGTTCCTCGACGAATGTGTCGCAACGGTGCGGGACATCGGCGACGAGTGGCTCGGCGTCGCGGAGTTCGAGGCGAATGAGCGTCTCCATGCCGAGATGGACAACCTGCGGTCGGCGCGGGACCTGGCACTGGCGCGCGGACGCGTCGACGTACTCGTGGCGATCACGACATCGCTGTCGCTGATCAGCACATGGCGCAACCTCAACGAATTGTGGACGTGGGCCGTCGAATCGGCGCGTTCGGCGTGGCTCGATGGTCATCCCGATCGCGCCGAGATGCTGTCCGCGGCGGCCGAGGCCGCGCGGCTCGTCGGCGAGTTCGACCTCGCCGTCGACTTCGCGACCTCCGCCCTACGTCCCGATGCCTCCGGGGCACCACCGGATCCGGATGCGCCCGCGTTGGTCGGCGCGCGGGCGGCCAGGGCGGCGGTCGCGCACTTCCGTGGCGACTTCGCGGTGGCGGTACGGGAATGGACCCGCTGCGGCACACACCCGTCCCTGGGGTCGGCGTTCCTCGCGTCTGCGGCGCTCGCCGCGTCGTACTCCGGTGACTCGAGCGGGGCTGCCCGGCTGTTGGCCGAGGCCCGGTCGACGCTGGACCCGTCGGCGGGGCCGTCGCAGCACGCCTTCCTTGACTACGTCCACGGCGAGCTGCTGTCCGCGCACGACCCGTCCAGCGCGCTCGCCCTCTACGAACGCGCCCACGAACGGGCCGCCGGCGTCGGGGCGACGTTCATCGTCGGGGTCGCTCGTGTCGGCGCGGCGGCGTGTCTCGTCCGCGTCGGCGATGTAGCGCGTGCCGCGGAGGCCTACGTCGTCCTGCTCGGGGCATGGCGCGACAGCGGTCAGCCGACGCAGCTGTGGACCACGGCGCGCGACGCCGCCGCACTGCTGCGCGTCCGGGGCCGGATCGACGTGGCCGACGTGCTCGTCGAGTGTGCCGATCTCGACCCCGCCGCGGCCTTCGACACACGCAGAGGTGCCGCGGACCGTGCTTTCGGGGACCTGGTGCACGCCGACAACACGGTCCACGCCGACACCGAAGTCGTGCTCGACCGGGCGATGCGCGAACTCCGAGAGATCAGGGAGTCGACGTCATCGGACGACCGCGGGAGCTCGGCGGCGCGATGACGTCTCCTCGGGTGGCTCCTGCAGGGCGGAGATGGCCGATACTGGTCGCATGCTGCTGACTGCCGACGACGTCGACCGCGCGACCGACGAGCTTGCGTCCGTGATCCGGCGGACCCCGACGATCGCGTCGCGGGTGGTGTCCGAGCGGAGCGGTGCGCAGGTGTGGCTCAAGTGCGAGAACCTGCAACGCACCGGATCTTTCAAGCCACGCGGCGCGTACCTGCGTATCTCGCGGTTGTCGGCGGGGGAACGTGCCCGTGGGGTCGTCGCGGCCAGTGCGGGCAATCATGCGCAGGGAGTCGCCTGGGCGGCATCGGAACTGGGGATCGCCTCACGGGTCTACATGCCGGTCGGAGCCGCGCTGCCGAAGATCGCCGCGACGAAAGCCTATGGCGCAGAGGTGGTGCTCGCCGGATCGACCGTCGACGAGGCGCTCGTCGAGGCGCAGCGTCATGCCGGTACGACGGGCGCGGCTCTGATCCACCCGTTCGATCATCTCGACATCGTTGCCGGACAGTCGACGGTCGGCGTCGAGATCCTGGAGCAGATCCCGGACGTGTCAACGATTCTCGTGCCACTCGGCGGCGGTGGGCTGCTCGCCGGCGTCGCCGCGGCGGCGCGTCTGCGACGACCGGAGGTCGAGGTGATCGGCGTGCAGGCGGCGCAGGCCGCGGCCTGGCCGACATCACTCGCCGAGGAGCGACCGACGCCGGTCGCGGCGATGAACACCATGGCCGACGGCATCGCCGTCGCGACACCCGGGAAGGTCCCGTTCGCGCACGTCTCCGAGTTCGTCGACCGGATCGTCACGGTCAGCGAGGAAGAGTTGAGCACCGCGCTGCTGCTCATGCTGGAGCGGGCGAAGCTGGTGGTCGAGCCTGCCGGGGCCGCGGCGGTGGCGGCGGCGGTGAGCGGTCGGCTCGCGCTGTCCGGGACCGTGTGCGTCGTGTTGTCCGGCGGCAACATCGACCCGCTGCTGCTGCGCCATGTGACGACCCACGGCCTGACCGCCGCCGGACGATTCCTGACCGTGACCGCGACCGTCTCCGACCGGCCCGGTGGACTGGTCGCACTGCTGGAACTGCTCCGCGACCTCGGCGCGAGTGTGCTCGACGTCGTCCATTCCCGCGTCGCCGACGATTTGTATCTCGGCGAGGTGCAGGTGACCGTCAGTGTCGAGACCCGCGGACACGACCACCAGCACGACGTCCGGCGGGCCCTCGCCGACGCGGGGTTCCTGCGGGACTGAGGGCGAACGTCGGCGCTAACCTGTCTGGGTGGCTGCCGACGGACCCGCCCTGATCGGTGTGCTGGGCCCGATCGCGGTCGGCGCGTGCCCGGTGGGCGCCGAGAGCCCCGATCGGCTCGTCGCGGTGCCGGGGCTGCGGGCCCGACGCCTGCTCGTGTCGCTCGCCCTCGCCGACGGGCGCGTGATCTCGGCGGACCGCCTCATCGACCACGTCTGGGCTGACGATCCGCCGCGTTCGCCGCACAGTGCGTTGCACACCCAGGTGTCCCGGCTGCGCAAGCTCCTGCCCGAGGGGGTTCTGGAGGGCACCGAGAACGGTTATCGACTGCGCAACAGCCGCACCGACCTCGACGTGGTCGACACGCTGCTCGCCGAAGGCGGCCGGGATGCCCACGACCGGGCCCGGCAGTGGTGGCGCGGCGTGCCCGGAGACGATCTCGGGGACGGGTCCCCGGTGACGGTGACACTGTCCGCACGCATTCGACGTACCCAGGACGCGCTCGACGGTGCGCAGCTGACGGCCTCGCTCGCCGAGGGTGACTTCGCGACCGCGCGATCCATCGCCGAACAACGCTGCGCGCGAGACCCGTTCGACGAGCCGGCACACACCGCCCTGATGCGGGCGCTCGCCGGGGAAGGCCGCGCCGCCGACGCGCTCGTGGTGTTCGACCGGCTCCGACGGCGGTTGTCGACCGAGCTGGGGACGGACCCGGGTACCGAGATGGCGCGGGTCCACGCCGAGATCCTCACCGCGACATCACCACCTGAGATCAGCGCGCCACGGCCGGTGCGTGCCGTCGGATTGCGCTCGCCCACCACCGAACTCATCGGACGCGGTGCCGACCTCGACGCCGTGGCGAGCATGCTCGACACCGGGCGCGTGGTGACCGTGCTCGGTCCCGGCGGCGTCGGCAAGACGCGGATCGCGACCGAGATCGGCCATCGGCTGCATGCGGCGGGCGCCCCGGTCTACTTCGTGTCGCTCGCCTCGGTGCGGTCCGGCGAGGACGTGATCCCGGCGATCGCCGCGACGCTCGGGGTCGGCGAATCCGATCTCTCCGCAACCGGCCGTCCCCGCATGACCCCCGGAGACCTGACCGCACGTCTCGAGGACGCGCTGCGCGAGCGGGCGTCGGTGGTGATCCTCGACAACTGCGAGCAGATCATCGGCGCGTGCGCCCGGATCGTCGCCGAACTCACCGCGGCCGTGCCCGGCGTCCGCGTCCTGTCCACCAGCCGAACGCCGCTGGCCATCGTCGGCGAGCAGGTGCATCAGCTACCCGTACTTGCGGCGGTGGACGTGAATTCATCTGCGGTGCAATTGTTCCGGACCCGCGCTCGGGCTGTGCGTCCCGACGCGGAGCTGCCCGCGGGGCGCGTCGTCGAGCTGTGCCGCCACCTCGACGGACTGCCGCTGGCCATCGAGCTGGCGGCGGCCCGGATCCGGACGATGACGGTCGAGGAGATCGCCGACCGCCTGGGGGAGAAGTTCGCGCTCCTGCGGTCCGCCGACCGCACGACGCCGGATCGCCATCGCACCCTCTACGCGGTGATCGAGTGGAGCTGGGAACTGCTCGACGACGCCGGCCGGGCAGCGCTGGTGCAGCTGTGCCGCTTTCCCGGTGGGTTCAGCCGATCGGCTGCCCGGGCGGTGACCGGGGCCTCCGGGACGGTTCTCGACGACACCCTCGAGAGTCTGACCAACCAGTCGCTGCTGTCGGTCGTGGAGACCGACGGTTCGGTCCGTTTCCGCATGCTGGAGATGGTTCGTGAGTTCGGCGAGACCCGGATGGCCGCCGACCTGGCGGCCCGGGTCGAGTCGCAAATGCGTGGCTGGGCCATCGAATTCGTTTCCCGTATGCGCGACCTGGCCGAGAACGGCGACCACCCCGCCGGTGCCGGCGGTTTGGCCCGGGAGGCCGACAACCTGACCTGGATTCTCCGGTCGGCCTGCGAGTCCGCGGTCGTGGCGCCCACCGACGACATCGTCGCGGTACTCACGACGCTGTACCCGGCACTGGCGTATCACTGGACGGTTCGTGGTCTGCACGGGGAGACGCGCGCGTGGGGCGCGCGGGTCCTGATGGCGTTACCGCGCCCACCCGCGGCACCCGACGACGCCCTGCGCGAGAACTGGCAGGTGACCGCCATCGTCGGTGCGGTGCACGGCATGATGACGGGCGAACTCCGAGTGCAGGCCACCGCCCGGTTCCTCTTGCGCTCGCTCCATCGTGCCCACCTCACATTCCACCGGGCGAGCGAGTTCCTGTCGGCCGTGGCGCTGGCCTCGACGTCGACGGGCGCGTACCGGATCATCTGCGAGGCGGCCGAGACCGCGGTCGACGACGAGGTCCGGGCACTGGCCCTGACGCTACGGTCACATCTCCGAGAGAATCGCGGGCTGGTCGGTCCGGCACTCCGGGACTCGACGGCTTCCGGCCGATGGCTCGCGGGCAGCCGCTACGCCTCGTGGTTCCAGGGCATGCGGCAGTCGAGCACGGGCGGTCTGTACGGACAGCAGGGCAGGTATTCCGAAGCCGCGGCGACCTATCGAGCCGGAATCGACTTGCTGGCACCACTGGGCGCCGTCGAAGACGTCCGCCAGATCAGGACCATGCTGGTCCTCACCTTGCTCGCCGGCGACTTCCCGGACGACGCGCGTCGCGAACTCCACGTGATCACCGACGACTGGGACCTCGAGGCCGAGGACCCACAGGGCAATCCGGAGGTGATCGGGCCCGCTCTGCTGGGTGTTGCCGAACTCGCCTTCGCAGACGGCGCGTCGAATCCGGAGGTGGCCGCGGGTTTTCTGCGCGCCGCACGGGTCATGCTGCGGGAACACCCCTTCGGCGTCGCCGACCCCGCGGTGCTCATGGTGGTGTCCGCCGCCGTCGCGGGCCTCGTCCGCAGCGGAGATGTCGACGCCGCGTGGGAGCTGGTTCCGGAAATGGTGAAGGGACTCGACGACATGACGTTCGGTCCGGGGTGGCAGGACCTGCCGCAGGCGGGCACGGTGGCATCGGCCTTCACCGTGCTGTGGAACGCCGGCCGCCCCACGGATTCCGTCGGCCGACGCCTCGTCGAGTTGGCGGTGAGTCTGCCCGGACGACGAGACTGCCCGTCGCTGGACTGGGCATGGCACTGGACACAGGAGCAGGCCGGAAAGGACGGGGTGGCGCGACACCCTGCGGTGCCGCGCCACGTGGCCGTCGAGGAGCTGCAGCGACTACTGCACGATCAGGCGTTTCGCATATAGGCCCGCACGGCGAGTGGTGCGAACACCGCGGTGATCACCGCGGCGCCGATCAGGGCCCACACGACGTGGATTCCGGCGTGACCGGAGTTCGTCAGTTCGCGGACCGCCGTGACCAGATGGCTGACCGGGTTGACGTTCACGAAGCCCTGCAGCCAACCGGGCATGCTGTCGACCGGGACGAAGGCATTCGACATGAAGGTCAGGGGGAACATGATCATCATCGAGATGCCCTGCACGGCTGATGCTTTGCTCATGAGGCAGCCCATGAGTGCGAAGATCCACGAGACCGCGAAGCTGCACACGATGATGAGTGCGGCCGAGGCGATGACACCGAGAACATCGGGGCGCCAGCCCATCAGCACGCCCATCACGACGGTCAGTACGGTGGCGATGGAGTAGCGGATGACGTCGGCGAGCAGGGCGCCGGCGAGTGGGCTGATCCGGGCGATCGGTAGCGAACGGAACCGGTCGAAGACGCCCTTGTCCATGTCCTCCCGCAACTGGGTGCCGGTGACGATGGAGGTCATGATCACGGTCTGCACGAGGATGCCCGGAATGATCACCGGGAGATAGGCTTCCACGTTGCCGCTGATCGCGCCGCCGAAGATGTAGGTGAACATCAGCGTGAAGATGATCGGCTGGAAGGTGACGTCGAAGAGCTGTTCGGGGTTGTGCCGGATCTTGAGCACACCGCGGTAGGCCATGCTGAAGGACTGCCGGAACGACTCGGCAAGGCTGATGGAGGTCTTGACCTGCGCGCGTGCGGCGCGGGTTGTGATCGAGGTCGACGGGGGATTGTCGAGGGTCGTGGTCATGAACGGGCCTCCTGGGTGGTGTCGGAAGAATCTGTGTCGGATGGCCGGTGCCCGGGTGCGCCGGTGTCGGCGTCGGATTCCGCGGGCCTACCGGTGATGGTGAGGAACACCTCGTCGAGGCTCGGCTTCTGCACGGTGATCTCTTCGACGCCGATCCCGTTCTCGCGCAGTGCGATCAGGACGTCGGGCACAAGCTCGGCCGAACTCAGCGGCACGGTCGTCCGCGCGGCCTCCGGACTCAACGTGGCCTTCTGCCCGAGGATCGACTCGGCGATCTCGCACACGCGGGGTGCGTCGGCACGGTCGGCCGCGACGAGCTGGAGTGTGCTGGCGCCGATCGAGTGCTTGAGTTCGTCAGCCGTGCCATCGGCGATGACGCGGCCGTGATCGATGACGGCGATCCGGTCGGCCAGCTGATCGGCCTCGTCGAGGTACTGGGTGGTGAGCAGGACTGTCGATCCGCCGGCGACGAGCCGGCGGATCGTGTCCCACATCTGGGCGCGGGTTCGCGGGTCGAGGCCGGTCGTCGGTTCGTCGAGGAACAGCAGCGGCGGGGTGTCGATCAGGCTGGCCGCGAGGTCGAGGCGCCGTCGCATACCGCCGGAGAAGTTCTTCAGCGGTCGAGCCGCGGCGTCGGTGAGGGCGAATGCTTCCAGCAACTCGTCTGCGCGCGAGCGGGCCGCGGTCCGTGAGAAGCCGAGCAGGCGGGCGAAGAGCACCAGGTTCTGGGTGGCGGTGAGGTCCTCGTCGACGGAGGCGTATTGACCGGTGACGCCGACGAGCGAGCGCACGGCGACCGCGTCGTCGACGACGTCGTAGCCGAACACGCGCGCCTCTCCGGCGTCCGGCCGCAGCAGGGTCGCCAGCATGCTGACGGTGGTCGTCTTTCCCGCACCGTTGGGGCCGAGGACGCCGTACACCGATCCGGTCGGCACGGCGAGGTCGACGCCGTTGACCGCGCGGGTCGAACCGAAGTGTTTGACGAGGCCGCGAGCGTCGATCGCGAGGTCGGTGCGGAGGGACCGGGCCGACCCGACGTCGGGCCGGGGAGTGGTTGTCGTTGTCATGCCGACAACTGTGGCGCCGTAGCCTGTCGTCGGGCTTGCGTCGGCTTACGTGGCGCTGTCGTTGGGGCGAAGTGTCCCGCAGAACGCTCCGGAGGGACGTTGAATCACCCTAGGTTCTGTGCCGCCTCCAATGTGGGCTGGTCCTCGGGGCCGAGGCCAGCGTAGTGAAGCGTTTCGAGCTCGGTCGGGGGGATCTGGCCGATACTCGAGTGCAGCCTGCTGTTGTTGTACCAGTCGACCCAACCAGCGGTCGCGAACTCGACGTCGGAGACTGTCTTGTACGGACCGGAGTGGAAGATCGTGGTCCGGATGCACTCGGTCTTGTACAAGCCGTTCACCGACTCGGCCAGCGCGTTGTCGTAGGCGTCCCCGACCGTTCCGATCGACGCGGCGATGTCTTCGAGTCGCAGACGTTCAGTCAGTGTAACCGATGTGTACTGACTTCCGGCATCTGAATGGTGAATCAGCTCAGCAGCTTTCACCGGATGCCCTTCCCGCTTGCGCTGCCACAGCGCCATCCGAAGCGGGACCGTCACCAGCTCGACTGTCTTCGATGTCGATGCGTGCCACGCCACGATTCGACGGGAGAACACGTCGATGATGAACACCACGTACACCCACCCGGCCCATGTCCGGCAGTAGGTGAAATCGGTCACCCAGACCCGGTTGGGTTCGGCGGCACTGAACTGTCGGTTCAGCAAATCCTCCGCGCGTACACCGTCAGCGGAGCGGACGGTCGTGCGGACCCCTTTGGATCTTCGAATTCCGTTGTGGCCTAGCATTTTCATTGCTCGATCAACAGCGCCGTAGGACACCCCAGGCAGTGTTGTGCGGTGCAGATGGGCGCGCATCTTCACCCGCCCGTAGAGGCCCTCGGGAGTCATCTTCCGTCGGCCGTCGTCATCGGTGCGCCAGACGACATTGCGCACCGCATCGACGACGTGAGCGTCGGAGACGGTACGAGCAGCAGGCATTCGTGTTCGCCATGCCCGGTAGGTTCGTGCGGCAACCATGCAGCCCTGCTCACGCAGGACCCGGCAGATCGACTCGACCGCAAAACCGTTGCTGCGCATCTGATCTATGAACGCCACGATCATCGGTTGCGGGGGTCGAGTTCCCCGCGAAGAAAGTTGTCGCCGCCTTCAGAATGGCAACGTCTTCTCGCAACTGCTTGTTCTCCGCCTTGAGACGCTTGATCTCGGCGGACTCCTTCGAGGTGGTCCCGGAGCGGGCGCCGGCATCGACCTGCGCCTGCACTGCCCACCTACGTACCGTCTCCCCGCCGACACCGACCTGCTTAGCGATCGCTTCGGCAGCGGCAGTCAACGACGTGTACTCGCCGCCGTGGGCCTCCAGCAACCGCAGAGCCCTCGAACGGACCTCTGGATCGATCTTTTTAGGCATGAGCTCATCCTTCCTGACTCAGAAGGAAGCGGCATCAAACCAGGGGTGATTCACGTCGCCGCCAACGGGCGACCGGCGTGGATTCGACGCGGCTGACACGAGGAGTTCTGTGGATGAGCGTCTGTGCTGTGGATTCTCGGTGCGGCTGCGATAGCGGGACGGATTACGTTGCCCGCTATGGGACGACGCACACACTCCGCCGAGGCGGCCTGGACACCACGGATTGCTCACCGCGTCCGTCACGAGCTCATGGATGACCTTCATGAGCAACGACGGAAGGCCTACCGGCGGCTGGACGAACTCGAGGCCGAAGCGAGTCTGCTGGCCGAAGATCTCAACGATGCGGACGATGGCTCGCTGCATCTCGATCCGGACGAGTACACCGACAGGGAGGCCGCACTCGAGGAGGCGGACCGACTCCTCAGGCTCATCAACTGGTGGTCTTCGTCCCTCGCGGTGACGGTGTTGCATCTCGCCGACGCGCCGGTGCACTGGGTCACTGCCCCGGCAGTAGAGCTGATCACAGGCGTGCGGAACGAGGAAGCCACCGCCGGGGATGGCGGTGTGGACACCCGCGTCCTACCAACATTGGGTAGCGCCGGTCTCGCCTTGTTCGAGAGGTCCGCCGGACGCCATCGTCCATCGAAGAGATGTCCGGGTCTCGACAATCGCGACGTCGGGATCGACGGCTTGTGCTGGTGGCGAGCAACACTCGGTGGGGAGAACTCGCCGCCCGTCGTGGACATGATCACGCTGCATGTGCTGACCCGCGACCGGAAGCTCTGCCGCTCTGCAGAGGTCGACGGGCGACGCCCGGCGGTCGTCGACGTGGATGCATTCACCGTGGCGGTCGAGCCTGCGTGGACGGGGAGCGCACAAGCGTCTCCATCGGTTCGCGTGCTGATGCGTCTCGCCGATGACCTGGTCCGGGGCACGCTGACTGCCTCGCCTATGCCGACGACGGGTCGAACTTCGGCGGCCGTCGCGGTGGTTGCCTGACAACCGGCCGGTGACTCACTTCGCAGGTTCGAGGTTCGCGAAATGCTTGAGGGTGTCGGCCTCGATGGTCTTGTAGACCGTCGACGACGCGGGACCGGAGAACGCGGTGACCACACGGGACGAGGTGGGCAACTCGAGCGCGAAGGTCCACTTGAGTCGGCAACCCATGTCGGCGGGCAAGATCTCCGTGGCCTCGCCGAAGCGTCGGATGCCGGGGACGTTCGCCCTCAGGACCCGGAAACCGTTGCGGTAGTGACCGTTCGCCGGGTCCTCGGTCCAGTCGAAGAAGTCCTCGTCGAGGGTCACGTAGCCGGGACCGAGGACCGCGCGGCGTTGCGTTCCCACACCGTACGGCGGCGGTGAGACGAACTCGATCTTCTTGATCGCGCGGCACCAGTCCAGCGTGTGCTGACGGGTGAACTCGGCCCACGCGCGCTCCGGCGCGACCGGCAGACGCACGTCGATGACGTGCCGCACCGGCGCATCGTCGAAGAAGTCGAGATCGAAGGACTCCAGCTCATGGGAACGTGCCATGGGTCACATTGAAGCACGGGCGTATGACCGGCGCGTCGGGCGTGCCTCGGTCCCGACGGTGCACGGTGATGCGGCTGGAGGTTCGTCCGTTCGGATGACACTGTGCGGCAACGGTTCTGTCGGACCCCGGTGCGACAGTGCGTGCAGATGCGGGACCGCTTCCCAGGTGCCGCACGGTAGATGAGGACATACGATGACCGACCCCCAGAACCAGAATCCCGACCCCAACGCGGGTCAGCAGCCGCCGTACGGCCAGCCGTATCAAGGGCAGCAGTACGGACAGCCGCCGCAACCCGGGGCTCCGCAACCCGGGGCTCCGCAGTACGGCGCTCCGCAGTACGGCGCTCCGCAGTACGGTGCTCCGCCGCAATCCGGGGCTCCGCAACCCGGGGCTCCGCAGTACGGCGCTCCGCCGCAGCCATACCCGAGCCCACCTGCGAAGAAGAAAAAGAAGTGGCCTTGGATCCTGGGGGCTCTCGTGGTCCTGCTGATCATCATTCTTGCCGCCACCTCCGGCGGAGGGGCGGAGGACACGGACACCACGGCTGATTCGGGTGTTTCGTCCGCCCCTCAGAAACCCACTGCGGCAGAAGATTCCGTGACTGACGAGGCCTCGACGCCGGCACAGGCTACGGAGCCGCAGCCACCCGCTGAGCAGGACCTGTCCTCTGAGCAGAAGAACGCCGTGTCGAAGGCGGAAGACTATCTGTCCCTGTCCGGATTCTCGAAGTCCGGCTTGATCAAGCAACTGGAGTTCGAGGGTTTCTCGAACGCGGATGCCACGGTGGCGGTGGACAAACTGGAGTCTGACGGAGACGTGAACTGGAATGAGCAGGCGGCCAAGAAGGCCGGCGAGTACCAAGCCGTGACACCCATGTCACGCCAGGGACTCGTCCAGCAGTTGGAGTTTGAAGGTTTCACGCCCGAACAGGCTGCATACGGGGCCGACAACGCTGATTCCTGAAGGTCAGGTCGACCGACACGGCGTGAGTCGTCGCAACCGGTGAACGTCAACTCGACTCCTGGACTTCGATCGAAGTCCAGGAGTCGAGTCGAGGTTCGCCGGTCGTGGGGTAAGCGACCCTCGCAAGCGGATCCGATATCGGCCCTGGTGCGTCCTAAAGTCATGACCTCTTTTCCCACCGACAGACACGGGCTGATTCGCCGCACGGCAACGCTGCGACTCGGCATCAACGACGACGCTGTGACAGCCGCCGTACGGCGCGGCGAACTGATTCGTCTTGCCCCGGGGGTCTGCGCACTGGCGGCCGACGAGGCGTCCGCCGAGGACCCGGGTGACCGTCTGTACCGACTGAGATCGATCGCGGTCGCGACGTCTGTTCGAGACTGTGACGCGTCGATCCTGAGTCACGACTCGGCGGCAGCCGTTCACGAGCTGCCGCTGCTGCACCCGGAACGCGAGGTCGTGCATCTGACGAAGAAGTCGAAGGTGGGCGGGTTCGGGCACGGGTTACGGATCGTCCATGCCGGGCCGGTGGCGCCCGACGAGGTGGTCGACATCGGCGGAATCAGGGTCACGTCTCGTGAGCGAACCGCCGTAGATGTTGCGATGTCCGGTGACTTCGCCCAAGCGCTGGCCGTGTTCGATCGCGCGCTAGCGTCCGGCGCCGACATCGCCACGATGACCCGTATCCTCGCGTCGCGGAACCGTTGGCGCGGTGCGGGGACCGCGCGTCGTGCCCTTGCGCATGCGGACGGTGCGTCGGAGAGTGTCGGGGAGTCGTGGAGCCGGGCGCAGATGATCGAGGCCGGGTTGCCGACTCCGCGACTGCAGCACACGTTCCAGACGGACGCCGGAGACGCGCGGACCGACTTCGACTGGGACGGAACACTTGTCGGTGAGTTCGACGGACTACAGAAGTACGGCCGACTGTTGCGCCAGGGTGAGAGCCCGCGCGATGCACTCATCCGGGAGAAGCGTCGGGAGGATGCGCTGCGCGCACAGGGGATCATGGTGATCCGATGGACGTGGGGAACGCTCGAGCGCGGCGGGCTCGCCAATCTGCTCCGGCCGTGGTTGGACAAACTGACCGCGGCTTGACCGATGAACCCCAACTCGACTCCTGGACTTCGATCGAAGTCCAGGAGTCGAGTCGAGGTTCGCCGGTCGGAGCACGACCGTCGTTGGCACGCCGTGTGTGGCCCCGTCTGATTGCCGGCGTGGTCGCGGTGTGCGGAATTGCGTTGGGAGTCAGTACGATCGGCATTCAAAGTGGCGTCGCTGTGACCGCTACCGGTTCGAGCCAGGTGTTCGAGCAGTCACCGACGACCGGGACTCCCGGTGCAGAGTCACTCGCGACCTGGGAGCAGACGAGCGCAGTGGCGAAGGCGAAGGAGTACCTCTCGATCATGGCGTTCTCGAGAGCGGGTCTGATCGATCAGCTGGAGTACGAAGGGTTCTCGACGGCCGACGCGACGTACGCCGTGACCGAGGTCGAGGCTCAGGGCGCCGTCGACTGGAACGAACAGGCGGCGCAGAAGGCCCGCGACTATCGTTCGATGACGGCGTTCTCGCGGCAGGGCTTGATCGAACAGCTCGAGTATGAGGGCTTCACGTCCACGCAGGCGACGTATGGGGTCGACCACGCGTAGGGCACGACCGATGAACCCCAACTCGACTCCTGGACTTCGATCGAAGTCCAGGAGTCGAGTTGAGGTTCGCCGGTCGCGCGACCGGCGGTAGCTCACGGACGAGAACCCCCGAAAACACGAAACCCGGGACGGTCATACCGTCCCGGGTTGTGTTCGTCGTCCGATCAGCCGTGGTAGGGCTCCGCGCTGACCAGGGTCACCTTGATGGTGGCACCGCTGGGCACGGAGTACTCGCGGGTCTCGCCGACCTTGGCGTCGATGAGGGCGGCACCGAGCGGGGAGCTCGGGGAGTAGGTCTCCAGGCCGCCCTGGCCGCTCTCCTCGCGGGTGGCGATGAGGAACGTCTCGGTGTCCTTCTCGTCACCGTCGTAGTAGACGGTCACGACGGAACCGGGCAGTGCGACGCCGGACTGGGTCGGCGCCTCGCCGACCTTCGCGTTGTTCAGCAGTTCCTGCAGCTGGCGGATACGCGCTTCCTGCTGGCCCTGCTCCTCGCGAGCGGCGTGGTAGCCACCGTTCTCCTTGAGGTCGCCTTCTTCGCGACGCTCGTTGATCTCGGCGGCGATGACCGGACGGTTGGCGATCAACGAATCGAGCTCGCTCTTGAGGCGGTCATGCGACTCTTGGGTCAGCCAGGTCACCTGGGTGTCGGTCATCGGTCACTCCTTTGTGTTGTCCGCGCCCCGGGCGACCGTTTACACCAGGGGCATATGGACTGCTGAAAATGCAGCAACACGACCCCTCGCGGAGCCGTGTATCCGTTCAGGGTACCAGGTGGTGAGACCTATGGCACATCGGTACTACCGCGCGACAGCGCGCCGAGAGCGTCCTGATACGTCGGTTCCATCCGTTTTAGCCATCCCACAACGAAATACGTCACAGGCATGAGGATGACCTCGACGAGTGTCTTCCACACGAACCCGACGATCGTGTAATTGATGAAATCTCCCCAGGTCGAGATACCCAGGGCGGTGGCGGCGATCGAACAGAAGACGATGGTGTCGGCCAACTGGCCGACAATCGTCGAACCCAGCAGGCGCGCCCAGAGGCGATTTTCCCCGGCGCGTTCCTTCATTTTCACCAGGACGAAGGAATTGAGGAATTCGCCCACGACGTAACCGGCCAATCCGGCGAGCAGGAATTGTGGGACGACCCCGGCAACCGTCTCGAAAGCCGCCTGGCCTTCGTAGAATTCGGCGGCCGGCAGGTGAATGGTCAACCAGAAACACAACGACGCGAGAATCAGGACCGCGAACCCGGCGAGGATCGTCCGGCGCATGGCACGGAACCCGTAGACCTCGCTGATCACGTCGCCCAGGACGTACGCGAGCGGGAACAGGAAGAAGGCGCCGTCGGTCACCAGGCCGTCCATCTGGATCGGCCCGAGATCGACCTGCAGCCATTCGTCGAACAGCACGACGCCCTTGGTGCCGGTGACGTTGCTGATGAGCATGACGCCGACGAAGACGGCGACCAGAAGGGGGAAGTAGCGGCTGCCGATGGAGGCGAAGGCGGCGCGCGGCGACGGCAGCTCGCTGCCGGTGGACGCGGTCACGAGGCCGAGGGCTTCAGGTAGGCGGGGACATCCAGGGTGCAGCCGAAGACCTCGCCGATGACCGGCGGTTTCGACGTCGTGATCTCGGTGCGGACGCCGATGCGATCTGCGGAGTCGGCGGGGACGAGGATCTCGCGCCGGCCGGTCTCGCTGCCGTCTCGGGAACGTCCGCGCACCACGCAGGCCGCCGGACGGTTCGGGTCGGACCGTTCGACGGTGAACTGCACCGCGACCGTCGAGTCGTCGAGGATCTCGTATCCGGTGGCCTCGCCGGTGACATCGGCCGTGGAGAACCGGTTGTAGCCGATCACCGCGAGCGCCACCCCGGCTGCGACGACCAGGATCGACAGGGCGATGAACCAGCGACGACGCCCAGAGGCGGTCTCCGAACGCTCCGGATAGGTGGCGCGCGGACCGCTGTGCGGTCGCGAGTTGTCGGGTGTCGCGCGCGGCGCGTCACCGGCGTCTGCGGCGCCCCCGTCCGAACTGTTCACGCGTCAATACCTACCATGGGAGGAGTAGCGATCCGAAGGTGAGGAACTGTGACCGAATCCCACGTCGGCGACCCCAAGTCGGGTGTGTTCCGGCTGATGGCGGTGCACGCGCACCCAGACGACGAGTCGAGCAAGGGTGCCGCCACGACCGCGAAGTATGCGGCCGAGGGCAACGAAGTGCTCGTCGTCACACTCACCGGCGGTGAGCGTGGCGACATCCTGAATCCGGCGATGGACCGCCCGGGCATCAAAGAGCGGATGACCGAGGTCCGTCGCGAGGAGATGGCCGAGGCCGCCGAGGCGCTCGGCGTCCGACAGACATGGCTCGGCTTCGTCGACTCGGGCCTCCCCGAGGGCGACCCGCTCCCGCCTGTTCCGGAGGGTTCCTTCGCCACGGTGCCGCTCGACGAGGCCACCGAGGCCTTGGTGCGTGTGGTCCGCGAGTTCCGCCCGCACGTGATCGTCACCTACGACGAGCACGGCGGATATCCGCATCCCGATCACATTCGCTGCCATGAGGTGTCGGTCGCGGCGTACGAGCAGTCCGGCGATCCGGACGCGTTCCCGGACGCCGGCGACCCGTGGACGGTGTCGAAGCTCTACTACACCCACGGGTTCATCCGGGACCGGATGGTCCTGTTCTCCGACGAGTTCGCGCGGCACGGCCAGGAGAGTCCGTTCGCCGAGTGGCTCAGCAAGTGGGACCCGAGCCGTGGCGATCTGATGGGCCGTGTGACGACCCAGGTCGAGTGCTCCAAGTACTTCCCGCAGCGTGACGACGCGCTGCGCGCCCACGCCACGCAGATCGATCCGAACGGGGTGTTCTTCGCGGTGCCGCTGGAGTGGCAACAACGCCTGTGGCCGACGGAGGAGTTCGAGCTCGCCCGGACCCGGGTCAAGACCGCGTTGCCGGAGACCGATCTCTTCGCCGGGATCGAGGCGTGATGGGCACCAGCACCGTCGTGAACGACACCCTGATGGTCCTGGCGCAGGAACCCCAGGGACCGGAGTTCGGCAAGGCCTCTCCGCTGGGCCTTCTTGTGATCCTGTTGCTGCTCGTCGGGACCGCGTTCCTCATCTGGTCGATGAACCGGCAGCTGAAGAAGCTGCCCGCGTCCTTCGACGCCGAACACCCGGAGGCCGACCAGGCCTTCGACGAGGGAACCGATTCGCCGGGCCCGGCCGGTTCGGACGCGGTCGCACCGAACCCGCCCGGGACCCCGGGTGCCACCAGTGCCGCTGGCACCGACGACCGGCGGCCCGCCGACACCTGAGTCGAGGCGTAGAAGTGGAGTCATGCGCATCTCCACTCTGATCGGGACGTCACTCGCGACCGCTGCGGCGGCAGCCATCGGCAGTGTGGTCACCAAGCCGGCGGTCGAGACCTGGTATCCGAAGCTGGCGAAACCGTCCTTCGTGCCGCCGAACTGGGCGTTTCCGCTCGCCTGGACCTCGCTCTACGCCGACCTCGCGGTGACCTCGGCGGTCACCCTCGACGACCTGGCCGACGACGGCGACCACGAACAACGGCAGCGGTATCTCGCGGCGCTCGGCGCCAACCTCGTGCTCAACGGCGGGTGGAGCTGGATCTACTTCGGCCGGGGCGCCCTGGGAACCGCGTCGGTCGCGGCCGCGGCGCTCACCGTGAGCAGTGCCGACCTCGCCCGGCGCACCGCACGGACGAACCGGACGGCAGGTGCCGCGCTGGCCGCCTACCCGGCGTGGTGCGCGTTCGCCACCGTGCTCTCCACGAGCACCTGGTGGCTCAATCGTGGCCGGCGGTCACCGGCGCATGCCTGAGCGTCGCGGCGAATCGATCCATCGCCCAGTCGATCTCGGATTCCGTGACCACGAGCGGCGGTGCGAGTCGCAGCGTCGAGCCGTGGGTGTCCTTGGCGAGGACATTGCGTTCGGACAGCCGCAGGCAGAAGTCCTTGCCGGTGCCGAGCGCGGGGTCGAGATCGATCCCTGCCCACAGGCCGAGGCCGCGCACCGCCACCACCCCGTTCCCGACGAAGTCGCGCAGTCGGGCGTGCAGATGATCGCCCAGTTCCGCCGCCCGTCGTTGCCAGGTCCCGTCGGCGAGCATGTCGACGACGGTGTGACCGACGGCCGCGGCGAGCGGGTTACCGCCGAAGGTCGATCCGTGCTGACCGGGATGCAGGACGCCGAGGACGTCGTGGTCGGCAACCACCGCCGACACCGGTAGGAGCCCGCCGCCGAGTGCCTTCCCCAGCAGGTAGACGTCGGGTTCGACGCCCCAGTGCTCTACTGCGAAGGTCCTACCGGTGCGGCCCAGACCGGACTGGATCTCGTCGGCGATGAACAGCACGCCGCGTTCGGAGCAGAGGGCCCGCGTGCCGGGCAGGTAGTCGTCGGGAGGCACGACGACGCCGGCTTCGCCTTGGACGGGTTCGAGCAGGACGGCCACCGTGTTCTCGTCGATCGCGGCATCGAGGGCAGCCAGGTCGCCGAACGGGACGCGAACGAATCCCGGTGTGTAGGGGCCGAATCCGGCGCGCGCCTCGGGGTCGTCGCTGAACGAGACGATCGTCGTCGTGCGGCCGTGGAAGTTCCCGGAGGCCACCACGATCGTGGCGCGGCCGTCGGGTACGCCTTTGACGTCGTAACCCCACTTGCGGGCGACCTTGATCCCGGATTCGACCGCCTCCGCACCTGTGTTCATCGGCAGGACCATGTCCTTGCCGCACAGGGAAGCCAGTGCGGCGCAGAACGGTTCGAGTCGATCGGACCGAAATGCGCGGCTGGTGAGGGTGACCCGCGCCAGCTGATCGAGTGCGGCGGCGACGATGCGTGGATGGCGGTGGCCGAAATTGACCGCGGAATAGGCCCCGAGACAGTCGAGGTGTCGACGGCCGTCGATGTCGGTGATCCAGGCCCCCTCGGCGGTGGCCACGGTCACCGGGATCGGCGAATAGTTGTGCGCCACATGAGGTTCGACGACGCCGAGCGGTGCGCCCGCGCTGGCGTGGGTGCCGGTGCCGGGGCTCGTCATCGTCATGAATCGAGGGTATCGTCGAGGTCTGGTGCAAACAATCGACGTCGATTGCGTCTGAACGCAACGGATCGCCGGTATGGAAGCGAAGGGGAGCGGTCTGTTGCGGACACTGGACGACCTCGACGAGAGCGTGCTCGCGCACCTCACCCGGGACGCCCGGGCGACCTACCAGCAGATCGGGCAGCAGGTGGGGTTGTCGGCCCCCGCGGTGAAACGACGCGTCGACCGCCTGGTCGCCGACGGCGTCATCCGGGGTTTCACCGCGGTCGTCGACCCGCACGCGATGCAGTGGACCACCGAGGCATACGTGTTGGTCTACTGCCGGGGCAACATCTCGCCCGACGAGTTGAAGGCGGCGTGGGAGCCCATACCGGAGGTCGTGGGCGCGGCGACGGTCACCGGTCAGGCCGACGCCGTCCTGCGCGTGATGGCCCGCGACGTACGGCACCTCGAGCAGGCGCTCGAACGCATCCGGCGGGCGGGCCCGGTGGATCGATCAGAGTCGATTCTCGTGCTCAGCGAGCTGATCGACCGGGGGCACCCGTGAAAATCGGGGTGTCGAAACCGTTGTGCTAGTGTGGTCGCCGTGATCAGCACCGTGCGCGCGTATTGGCGCTTTATCGAGGCTCCGGGTGGGGCCACGATGATGCGTTGACCTGACGCGCGCACGACACACCCGGAGCCCGAGCAGCGACCCCACGGTCGCTGCTCTTGTCATTTGAGCGGGGCTCCGACCACACCCAGGGCATGCCTCGTCACCACAACGACACGGGCATGACCTCGAAAGGCACACAACGTGACCACCTTGCCGGACCTCCCGATCCGATCCGACGACAACGCCGAATCGACCTCCGACCGCCGCATCCGGGCGTTCCGTCCGATCCCGTCGCCCGACACCGTGCGCAGCGAACTGCCCCTCTCGGCACGACGAGCAGTCGCCGTCCAGCGCGACCGGGACGAGATCGCCGACATCCTCGCCGGCCGCGATGACCGGCTGCTCGTCATCGTCGGGCCCTGTTCGGTCCACGATCCGATCGCCGCCATCGACTACGCCCGGCGCCTCGCGCCGCTGGCCGATGCCTACTCCGAGCGACTCAAGATCGTCATGCGCGTCTACTTCGAGAAGCCGCGCACCACCGTCGGGTGGAAGGGCCTGATCAACGACCCCGGGATGGACAACACCTTCGATGTCGAGCGTGGCCTGCGCACCGCCCGGTCGTTGCTGCTCGACATCATCGACCTCGGTCTGCCCGTCGGATGTGAGTTCCTCGAACCGACCAGCCCGCAGTACATCGCCGACGCGGTCGCGTGGGGTGCCATCGGCGCCCGCACCACCGAGTCCCAGGTCCACCGGCAGCTGGCGTCGGGCCTGTCGATGCCGATCGGCTTCAAGAACGGCACCGACGGCAACGTCCAGGTCGCCATCGACGGCGTGAAAGCCGCTGCGGCCGAACACGTCTTCTTCGGAGTCGACGACTTCGGCAACGGCGCCGTGGTGGAGACCGCAGGCAACGAGGACTGCCACATCATCCTGCGCGGCGGCACGCGCGGCCCGAACTTCGACGCGGAGTCGGTGTCGGCGGCCGCCGAGGCGCTCGCCGCGGCCGGCCTGCCCGCCCGGGTCATGATCGACTGCTCGCATGCCAATTCGGGCAAGGATCATGTCCGTCAGGCGGAGGTCGCCACCGAGATCGCGACGCGACTCCGGGCGGCGCGCGAGGCCGGTGAGCCCTCGAACGTCAGCGGCGTGATGCTGGAGAGCTTCCTCGAGCCCGGCGCGCAATCGACCGAGGCCACCCCGCTGGTGTACGGCAAGTCCGTCACCGACAAGTGCATGGGCTGGGAGGCCAGCGCCCAGGTCCTGGCGGCGCTCGCGCGGGGCTGACCCTTCGTGACGCGCCCTCCGCAAGCTCCGGGCGCTCCTCAGGGAGCAGGGGGCAGGGCGTTCTTTCGGATCAGGGAGCGGCGTCAGACGACGTCGACCTCAGACGTCGAGTCCGGGATCGTGATCAGTGCTCGACGACGCAGTGTTCCGCGGGGCGACCGTACCGACGGCGCCACGCGGAACTCGGCCTCCCACCGATCGGAGTGGATCCGGTTGAGCAGGTAGCCGCGTTGCGAGTTGCCGAACCGGACGTGGGGTGACGCTTCCTTGAGGCGGCGGTCGCCGTCGTCGCTGTCCTCCCCGTCCCCGCCGGAGGTGATCGACGTCGCGGCCAATTCGACGCCGCGCGTGGGCGATTCATCGGTGTAGGAGGTCCGGAGGTCGGCGACCACGCTGCGATGGATGTCGCCGGCGAGGGACACCAGATTGCGCACGCCCCGGTCGGCGGCGCCGCCGAGGATGCGGGAGCGCGAGGCCTCGTAGCCGCTCCACCCGTCCATGCTGACCGCCCGGGTCGAGCCGACGGTTCGGGCGAGGTCGGCCATCGGTACCTGCTGGGCGAGGACGTTCCACCGGTGCCGGGACGAGGCGAAACCGTCGAGCACCCATCGCTCCTGTTCGGCGCCGAGGATGGTGCGGGAGACGTCCGCGGTGCGCGCGTTCTGCCCGGTGTCGTTGTCCCCGTTGGCCTGATCGCTGCGGTGACTGCGGGTGTCGAGGAGGGTGAGGTCGACGAGATCGCCGAAACCGAGCCGCCGATGCGCGCGGATGACGGTTCCGTTCGGTCGGGCCGCCACCCGCACCGGCGTGTTCTCCCACCAGGCGCGCAGCGCGCGGGCGCGACGCAGCGCGAACGCGGTGAGTGGGGTGTGGTCCTCGGGAATCGCTGCGGCCCAGTTGTTGTCGACCTCATGATCGTCGAAGGTGATCACGAACGGTGCCATCGCGTGGGCGAGTTGGAGGTCGGGGTCGGACTTGTACAGCGCGTAGCGCTCGCGGTAGTCGTCGAGGTCGACTGCTTCCCGTGTTGCCGAGAGAGGAAGCACCGCATCGGGTCTCGCACCACCATGAACCGGGATCGGCTTCTCGTAGATGTAGTCACCGAGGTGGAGCACCACGTCGGGTGCATGCGCCGCCAGGTCGGCGTACGCATGGTAGTAGCCGTCGGACCAGTTCTGGCAGGACGCGACGGCGACCGTCATCTTCTCGACGCGTGCGAAAGATGCTGGTGCCGTTCGGGTCCGGCCGATCGTCGAGACCTCGCCGAGTGCCCGGAACCGATAGAAGTAGTCGGCGGCGGGCGCGAGACCGCGGACATCGACGTGCACGCTGTGCCCCCAGTCCGCGGTGGCGTGGACCGTACCCCGACGCACGATGCGGGTCATGGATTCGTCGGCGGCGATCTCCCAGTCGACTCGCACCGGGCGTGGTCCCATGCCGCCACCGGGCGCGAACGGGTTGCGCGACAATCGCGTCCACAGCACGACGCCGTCGGAGAGGGGGTCACCGGACGCCACCCCGAGTCCGAACACGCCGGCGGGGTGAGCCGGTGTGGGTAGGGCCGGCGAGGTGCCGCCGAGGAGGCCGGGTGTGAACGCGAGACCGGCGACGAGTGCCGACCAGGTGAGGAAGCGGCGTCGGGAAGTGCCGCCGCGGAGCGTGAGGTCGGGATGACAACGGATGGTCGACGGTGTGAGAAGGGCCGGTGATGCGTCGGCCGGGTTTCCCCGCATGGCCTCAGCCGACCAGGATCACCTGACCTGGGCTCCACCTGCAGACGGCGGGGACATGATGCGGAGGTGAAGTCTCCGACCTCCACGCGTACGTCCCCGCCGCCTGCCCGACGGGCTACCGCGAGTCGATCGACCCGCTCGACTCGCTCCCGGCGCCGGTGACGACGCCGACTCGCTTGCGACGGGCGCGGATTCCGAGTGCGGCGTCGACCACGAGGAAGCCGAGGAGGCTGAGTCCGAGCAACGGCACGAACCAGCCCACCACCGCGGCCACCACCACGATCGCGACCGCGCCGGCCACCGGCACCCGACGCAGTGCACCCCGTGCCGGTGGGCGACCCACCGCGACCGCGCCGCCACGCTTCGGCCGCCGTTGCCACCACATCTGATAGCCGCGGACGATCAGCACCACGAGCGCGATCGCCAGGAGCAGGAGAACCAGCTGGCTCACCCAGCCGAACAGGATGCCCATGTGCAGTGCGATGCCCCAGGTCGTGAGTTTCGCGGCGAGCGGCCAGTCGGCGAACCGCAGTTCGTCGACAATGGCACCGGTCTCGCCGTTCACGGTGACGGTGTCCTGGGCGAACTGCCAGGGCTGCCTGGTCTCGGCGACGGTAAGGCGGTGTCCGCATCGGTCGGGATCGAGACCTCCACCTGGCCGTCCACACCGGCGGCCCGAGCGGTGCCCAGCACCCGGTCGAGCTGCGCGATCGTCTGGCCGGACGTTTCCGGAACGCGCTGCTCGTGACCCGCGCCGCCGTGATCGCCGTGCCCGCTGTGATCACCCAGCCCGTCCGATCCGGACGTCGATCCGGACAGCGAGGTGTCGACCGTCGGGGTCGTCCAGCTCAGCGCCGTGCGCACATCGGAGACGTGCTCACCGGCGTACTTCGACCAAGTCAGACCGGTGGCCGACAAGAACACCAACCCCACCGCGATCCAGACGCCGATCACGCCGTGCCGGTTGCGGGTGCGGTTGCGTCCGGTCGCCGATCGGTCGAAGGCGACCAGGTCGGCGGCGCGTCGTTTTCGGCGCGCGCGATACGCGGAGATCCACAGCGTGAGGCCGGCCACGGCGATGACCCACAGCCAGGAGGCGGCGAGCTCGCTGTAGATCCGGCCGGGCTCGCCGAGATGGAGGTGACGGTGCAGTTCGCTGATCCAGGTGCGCATCGGCAACGCCGCGCTGCTGCCGTAGGACACCAGCTCTCCGTTCGATTCCAGGGTCACCGGATCGATGAACACGGCCTGGCGCTTCGACGCCCCGAGGGAGGGATCGTCGAACAGGACGCGGGTCGTGTCGCCGGCCTCGGCGGCCGGGCGCACCGCGGACAGGGTGAGGTCCGGCCGGAGCCGGGCCGCCGCCTCGACCTGTTCGGAGATCGGACGTGCGTCGCCGGTGCTGTCGGTGGAGAGTTGATCGCGGTAGACGACCTGTTCCAGCGACGGGGAGATCGCGTAGAGCCCGCCACTGACCGCCGCAACGATCAGGAACGGCGCGATGAAGATGCCTGCGTAGAAGTGCAAGCGGCGCAGCAGAGGTTGCCAGCTGTTCGGGGTCACCCGCCGGTCTGGTGCGGCGGCTGGTGGAGTGGGGTTGTCGTCGGATGCTTCGGGACGGGGGTCGGGCGGCCCGGTGGGTTCACCGGGGCGGGACAGGTTCGACAGGGACACGGTGGGCCTCTCATGCGGAAGACGGCGCGCGGCATCGACCGCGGTCAGGCGGGATGGCAGACGCGCACCGACCGGCCCGTCGGGTGACGGGTCGGCGGAGTAGGGAATCAGCGCGTGAGGGCCGGGGGTCCGCGGGTGTCGAGAGCGGCGATGGCGCGCAGGCGGGGCCGCGCGTCGTCGTGGGTCGCCCGCGGGGCGCGCAGGATCGCGTCGTCAGCGGGCGGGTCGAGGACGGCCCGGATGAGTGCGACGACCGCGGTCAGGACGCTGAGCAGGGCGGGTTCGACGACGTGGATGGCGGCGGCGGTGAGCAGAGTCGCCACCGCGTGGACGAACAGCATGGTCCCGCTCGGCGCGTGTGCAAGCGCACTCACACCGGCGTGGTGCGCCGACGAGGCATCGAGCGCGTTGAGGGACACGTGTGCGAGCACCTGTCCGGCCGCGAGGAGCCCGATCGTGCCGAGCCACCCGGGACGACGACGGGCCGTCGCGCCGATCGTCCAGCCGAGTACGGTGCACGCCGCGATCATGAACACCAGAGATGAGGTGGCGGGGAGAGAACCGGTCGCGAGCCCGTGCGCGGCCACCGCGGTGCTCGCCGACAGCGCGCCGACGACCCCACCGCGAAGGCGGTGGAGGGCGCGCACGTCCGGGTTCACGGAAGGAGCATAGCGACGGCGGTCATGCCCGAACCGCGCGCGGTCAGCGAACGGGCAGGTCAGCCCAACACCAGGAGCCAGGCGGCGACGTAGTGCAGCAGGGCCGCGACTGCGGTGCATGCATGGAACACCTCGTGATGACCGAAGGTCTCCGGCCAGGGGTCGGGCCAGCGTGCCGCATAGAGGACGCCACCGACGCTGTAGAAGACACCGCCGAGCGCGAGCAGGATCAGAACGGGCAGACCGGTCTCGCCGACGAGCGCCGGGGCGACGGCCACGATCACCCAGCCCAGCACGATGTAGAGGGTGACCCCGAGCCAGCGGGGTGCGCCGGGCCACGCGATCTTGAGGGTCGCACCGGCGGCTGCGCCGGCCCAGACGATGCCGAGGACCCACCAACTGGTCGGCGAGGGAAGCCCGAGGGCGCAGAACGGCGTGTAGGTGCCGGCGATGAACAGGAAGATCATCGCGTGGTCGGCACGTTTCATCCGGGTCCGCGCGCGGGCGGTCTTCCACGGAATCCGGTGGTAGCCGGCGCTGATCGCGAAGAGTCCGAGCACGGTGACCGCGTAGACGGCACACGGGACGACGGCGACGGGGTCGCCGACCGTGGCCGCGCCGATCACCAGAGCCAGCCCCGCGACCGCGGCCACATAGGCGGAGTAGTGGTGGATGACCCCGCGCAGTCGTGGGCGGACGTCAGCCGGCGGGTTCAGCAACGTGCTCACCGAACCTACGGTACCGTAACTTCGCGCGTCCACAGCGTCACCGGCAAGGCGCGATGCGACGCGTAAGGTGTCCTGCGTGACACGAGGCCGACACGACGCGGGAACGACGCGAGGATGAAGCTCCTGCCGGACCGGCTTCGACGACCCGTTCTCTCCGTCTACGAACGGCGGCTCATCCAGCTCCTCGACACCGAGCGCCTGCCGCGTCACGTGGCGATCATCTGCGACGGCAACCGGCGGTGGGCGCGTGAGGCTGGTTTCGAGGACGTCAGCCACGGACATCGCGTGGGTGCCCAGCGCATCGCGGACATGCTCGGCTGGTGCGCCGGCCTGGGCATCGAAGCCGTCACGATCTACCTGTTGTCGACCGAGAACCTCAACCGGTCGTCGGACGAGCTCGACGCACTCCTCGAGATCGTGCCGGACATCGTCGACGAGATCTCCGCGCCCGAGGGCGAGTGGCGGATCCGCATCGTCGGCACCCTCGACGCACTGCCCGAGCCGGTGGCCGGACGTCTGCGGGCGGCCGCCGACCGCACCGCCGAACGGCAGGGGATGAACGTCAACGTCGCCGTCGGATACGGCGGGCGCCAGGAGATCGTGGACGCGGTTCGCGCACTCCTGGAGGAGAAGGTGACCGCCGGGGCGACTGCGGCCGAGATGGTGGATGCGGTCACCGTGGAGGCGATCGACGCCAATCTCTACACCAAGGGTCAGCCCGACCCGGATCTCGTGATCCGGACCTCCGGAGAGCAGCGGCTGTCGGGATTCCTGTTGTGGCAGAGCGCCTATTCGGAGATCTGGTTCACCGACGCCTACTGGCCGGAGTTCCGTCGGGTGGACTTCCTGCGCGCCTTGCGCGACTACTCCGCGCGGAGCCGGCGGTTCGGCAAGTGACTCCGCCGGTGTCGATCCGCACCGGGTTCAGCGTGCGGCGGAGTCGGCCAGGAGCCCGGTCAATGCGGTGAGATCGGCGCCGAAGGTCGACGCCGCGGGAGTGCCGAAGCCGACGCCGATCCCGCCGGAGGGCAGCGGGTCGGCGTCGGGATGCCGGAACAGGGACTGTCCGGTCACCGCGATTCCGCGTTCGTAGGCCCGGTGGACGATGGTTCCCTCGTCGGCATGGTCGACGGGGATCAACGCGTGCAGTCCGGCGGCGATGCCGGGGAGTTCGAGTCCGATTCCGGCCAGGGCCGACACCAGCGCATCGCGCCGGGTCCGGTAGGCCTGACGGCTGCGCCGGATGTGCCGGTCGTAGGCTCCGGAACCGATCAGTTCGGCCAGCGTGAGCTGATCGACGATGCTCGCGTCGGCCTCACGGAAGCCTTTGCCGCGCAACACCGGTTCGACCAGGTGGGCGGGAGTGGCCAGCCAGCCCGCGCGTACCGCCGGCGACAGGCTCTTGCTCAGCGAGCCGGTGTGGACGACGACGTCGGGGCCGAGCGCCTGCAACGCACCGACCGGTTCGCGGTCGTAGCGGAACTCGCCGTCGTAGTCGTCCTCCACGATGACCGCGCCGGTCCGCCGCGCCCAGTCGACGACCTGCATCCGGCGCGCCGGCGAAAGAGCGACACCGGTGGGGAACTGGTGGCTGGGGGTCAGCACGACCGCGGCCGCCCCGGTGCGTTCGAGCTCGTCGATCACCATGCCGTCGGCGTCGATGCGCACCGGTACGACCCGCGCGCCGCCGCGCTCGAGGGCGTGCCGATGAAAGGGCAGACCGTGGCTCTCGACCGCGACGACACCACCGATCACCGTGCGCGCCAACAACTCCAGTGCCGACAGCACCGACGTCCCGAGAACGATCAGGTCCGGTGCGGTGCGGACGCCCCGCGTGCGGGCCAGGTAACCGGTGAGGGCGTTCCGCAGCTCGAGGCGCCCGCGGGGGTGAGCCGGTCCGAAGGCGTCGTCGGGGGTCTCGGTCAGGGCGCGTCGGGTGGCGCGGATCCAGTCGTTGCGCGGGAACATCCCGGCGCAGGGTCGTCCCAGCGAGAAGTCGTGACGCAGGGCCGGCAAGGCGGTGGACGCACCGGGATCGTCGATGGCCGGTGGCCGTGCCGCACCGTCGGCGACCCGGGTGGCCGAGCCCTGGCGCGCGGTCAGCCACCCTTCCGCGATCAGTTCGGAGTAGACCGCCGACACGGTGCCGCGAGCGAGACCGAGGTCCGCGGCGAGGGATCGGTACGGCGGCAATGCGGTGCCCGCGGGCAGCCGGTTGTCGAGGATGGCCGAGCGCAGCGCCTCGGTGAGGGCCCGGCGCAGGGTGGCACCGCGCCCGCGTGCACCCGCGCCCGGATCGGGCTGCAGATCGAGGAAAAGGTCCGCGCCCAGCCGCTCGGCTACTTCGGCCCAGGGATCCGCCATCGAATTGACCCGCTTTTCTGCCATCGGATTGGACCACTTTCTTGAGCTAATTGCGGCATAGCCTAAACCCACAACACAGAGCTGTCCGTCCTTGAGGAGGAACGAGATGAAGATCGTGGTCGTGGGTGCCAGCGGTGCGCTGGGAAGTCGGGTCGCCGACCTGCTCGTCGAGCGGGGCCACGAGGTGGTGCGCGCCAGCCGGGCGACCGGCGTCGACGCCTACACCGGAACGGGTCTGGCGGCGGCGTTCGACGGTGCCGACGCCGTCGTCGACTGCCTCAGTCTCCAGACGCTGAAGGCGAAGGAGGCGATCGAATTCTTCGAGACCACGGCGACCAAGATCGGCCGCGCCGCGACGACGGCAGGCGTCGCGCACGTCGTCGTGGTGTCGATCGTCAACGCCGGCGATCCGGCGGTCAACGCCAAATTCGGTTACTACCAGGGCAAAGCGGCACAGGAGGCCGCCTACGGCGAGGTCGTCGACCCCGCGGCACTCACCATCCTGGCGTCGGTGCAGTGGTTCGAGCTCGCCGAGCAGATGATGTCGTCGATGGGGTTCGGTCCGATCGCCGCGGTGCCCAGGATGCGGTGCGCCCCGGCCGCGGTCGCCGACGTGGCCGTGGCGGTCGCCGACGTGGTGACCGCGGGTCCGACCGGGAAGCGGACGATCGAGGTGAGCGGACCGGTGGAGATGGACCTGGTCGATGTGGCGAAAGCGGTTGCTGCGCAGACCGGCTCACCACGATGGATATTCGGCGTCCGGTTCGGGGGGCCGGCGATCCGCGGGGGCGGACTCGTGCCCGCCGATCCCGACGTCGTCACGTCGACGACGCTCGACGGGTGGCTGGCCGGTCGCGAGAGTGCGAATGCCGGGGAACGGCGATGAGCGCCGCCGCCCGGCCCGCGACGAGAATGTGGATACCGCAGGACAATCCGTCCGTGTACAAGGCCCTCGTGGCGCTGCAGCGGGCATCGTCGGCCGGCGTTGACCCAGAACTCGCCGAACTGATCGTCATCCGGGCCTCGCAACTCAACGGGTGCGCCTACTGCCTGCACATGCACACCTCCGATGCCCTCGCCAAGGACATCGACCCGCACAAACTGATGCTGATCGCCGCGTGGCGGGAGGCCGGATCGGCGTTCACCCCGGCCGAACGGGCGGCGCTGGCTCTCACCGAGAGCGTCACGCTGATCGGCGAGAACGGTGTCCCCGACGACGTGTTCGATTCCGCACGAGCCCATTTCGACGCCGCCGCGATGGGTCAGCTGGTCGCGTCGATCGTGATGATCAACGCGTGGAACCGCATCGCGCTGGCCGGCGGGTACCCGGCCGGACTCGACGAACGCCGGGCCGCGTCGTCGGTCAGAGCTTCCGCAGGCGCACCCGGTTGATGGAGTGGTCGTAGTCCTTGCGCAGCACCAGTGACGCCCGCGGCCGGGTGGGCAGGATGTTCTCGATCAGATTCGGACGGTTGATCGAGGTCCACAGATCCCGGGCCGCGGCGGTCGCCTGATCGTCGGTCAGCGACGCGTACGCGTGGAAGTGCGAGTCCGGGTTGGCGAACGAGGTGGTCCGCATCTGCAGGAAGCGCGAGATGTACCAGGATTCGATGTCGTCGATCTTGGCGTCGACGTAGATGGAGAAGTCGAACAGGTCCGAGACCATCAGCGTCGCTCCGGTCTGGAGCACGTTGAGGCCCTCGAGGATCAGGATGTCGGGCTGGCGCACATAGTGATAGACGTCGGGCACGATGTCGTAGGCGAGGTGCGAGTAGACCGGCGCGGCGACCTCGCGCGCACCCGACTTCACCTCGGTGACGAAGCGCAGAAGGGCCCGGCGATCGTAGGACTCGGGAAATCCCTTGCGGTGCAGAATGCCCCGACGCTGCATCTCCGCGGTGCGCAGCAGAAAACCGTCGGTGGTGATCAGGTCCACCTTCGGGTGGGACTCCCAGCGGGCGAGCAGGGCGGCGAGCACGCGGGCCGTCGTCGACTTCCCGACCGCCACACTGCCCGCGATCCCGATGACGAAGGGCACCTGCCGATTGGTCTGCCGCTCACCGAGGAAGGTCGAGGTCGCGGCGAACAACCGTTGCCGCGCAGCGACTTGCAGGTGGATCAGACGAGAGAGCGGCAGATACACGTCGGCGACCTCGTCGAGGTCGATCTGCTCACCGAGGCCGACGAGCTCGGCCAGTTCGTCCTCGTTGAGGACCAGGGGCATCGACTCGCGGAGTTCGCGCCACTGCCTCCGGTCGAGTTCCAGGTACAGACTGGGATCCCGATCGGTGGCGTTGCGGGCCATCAGGGCAGCTCCGCCGATGTCGGTTCCGCCGCTCCCTGAGTGATCATGCGTACAGCTTAGGGCGACGTGTGACAGCGTCGATCGGTAGCCTGCCGGTATGCCGTCCCCGACCGTCGCCGACGCCGACCACGCCTCGGACCCGCTGGTGGCCGAGTACCTCCGTCTCGGCCTCGCCTTCGATCGCCTCGAACGGGGCTTCGTCGACGCCTACACCGGTGATCCCGCGCTGAAGGCGGAGGTCGAGAACGCGCCCGCACCCGATCCCGCCCGGCTCGCCGACCGCGCGCGCGGGCTGCTCGCCGACCTGCCCGGCGCGCTCGACGCGGCGCGCGCCGAGTTCATCGGCGCCCACCTGCGCGCGCTGGAGTGCTCGGCGCGCAAGTTCGCCGGCGACGACGTCGGATTCATCGACGAGGTCCGCGCCTACTTCGACGTCGACATCGCGATGGCCGATCCGGACCGGTATCGGCAGGCGCACGCCGACCTGGCGGAGGCCCTCGGCGTCCCGGGCGCCACCGGCGACGAGCTCCGGGACATCTACGCCGCGCACCGGCGTGCCGACGAGATCCCACCCGAGCGGGTCGACGAGTGCGTCCGCGCGTTCAGCAGCGCGCTCCGCGAACGAGTACGGTCCGCATATCCGTTGCCGGACAACGAGATCGTCGAGTTCGAGGTCGTCACCGACAAGCCGTGGTCGGGATTCAACTACTACCTCGGCAACTATCGCTCACGCGTCGCCATCAACGCCGATCTCACGCAGTACATGTCCTCCCTGCCGGCCCTCATCGCGCACGAGGCATACCCCGGTCACCACACCGAGCACTGCCGTAAAGAGCAGTTGCTCGTCGGCGCGGGGCACGACGAGCAGTCGATCTTCCTGGTCAACACCCCACAGTGCCTGATGGCCGAGGGCCTCGCCGACCACGCGCTGGCCGCGATCGTCGGTCCCGAGTGGGGAACGTGGGCACAGGAGATCTACGCCGACCTCGGACTCCGCTTCGACGCCGGGCGGGCGATGGGCGTCGGACGCGCCACCGCCGGGCTCCTCGGCGTTCGTCAGGACGCCGCGCTGCTGCTGCACGACCGCCACGCCGACGCCGACACCGTCGCCGAACATCTCCGGCGCTGGCTTCTCGCACCCGAGGAACGGGCCCGACAGATGCTGCGATTCCTCACCTCGCCGCTCTGGCGCGCGTACATCAGCACCTACGTCGAGGGATACCGATTGCTCGAGGCGTGGCTCGAGCAGGCCGACGACCGCGCGGCCGCCTTCGGACGCCTGCTCGACGAACCACTCATCCCGGCGAGTCTGCGGCGCGAACTGCTGTAGACACTCGGCCCGCTCGCTTCGCTCCCGGCGCCTGGTACCTAGAATCGGGGTATGACCGCGAACCCGTCATCCCTGAACTCGATGTCCCTGGCCGAGCTCGACCCCGACGTCGCCGCCGCCATGAACGGTGAACTCAGCCGGCAGCGGGACACCCTCGAGATGATCGCCTCGGAGAACTTCGTGCCGCGTGCGGTGCTGCAGGCCCAGGGCAGCGTGCTGACCAACAAGTACGCCGAGGGATATCCGGGACGTCGCTACTACGGCGGGTGCGAGTACGTCGACGTCGTCGAGGACATCGCCCGCAACCGGGCGAAGGAGCTGTTCGGCGCCGACTTCGCCAACGTGCAACCGCATTCGGGCGCCCAGGCCAACGCCGCGGTGCTGCAGGCCCTGATGGCGCCGGGGGAGACCATGCTCGGTCTCGACCTCGCGCACGGCGGTCACCTCACCCACGGCATGCGCCTGAACTTCTCCGGCAAGCTCTACGAGAACGCCTTCTACGGCGTGAGCAAAGAGGACTTCCGCATCGACATGGACGAGGTGCGCAAGATCGCCCTCGACGTCAAACCGGAGGTCATCGTCGCCGGGTGGTCGGCCTACCCGCGCACGCTCGACTTCGAGGCGTTCCGCTCCGTCGCCGACGAGGTCGGCGCACACCTCTGGGTCGACATGGCCCACTTCGCCGGTCTCGTCGCCGCCGGCCTGCATCCGTCGCCGGTCCCGCATGCCGACGTCGTGTCCTCGACCGTGCACAAGACCCTCGGCGGCCCGCGTTCGGGGATCATCCTGGCCAAGCAGGAGTGGGCCAAGAAGCTGAACTCGGCGGTGTTCCCCGGTCAGCAGGGCGGGCCGCTCATGCACGCGATCGCCGGTAAGGCGGTGGCCCTGAAGATCGCCGCCACCGACGAATTCGCCGAGCGCCAGCGGCGCACCCTGTCCGGGGCGCGGCTCCTCGCCGAACGCCTCAACGGCTCGGATGTGGCCGGGGCCGGCGTCTCGGTCCTGACCGGCGGTACCGACGTCCACCTCGTGCTCGTCGATCTGCGGAACAGCGCCCTCGACGGCCAGCAGGCCGAGGATCTGCTGCATCAGGTCGGCATCACCGTCAACCGCAATGCGGTGCCGTTCGATCCGCGACCGCCGATGGTCACCTCGGGTCTACGTATCGGCACCCCGGCACTGGCCACCCGCGGCTTCGGCGACGAACAGTTCACCGAGGTCGCCGACATCATCGCCACCGCGCTCGCGGCCGGCGATGCCGCCGACGTCTCGGCCCTGCGCGGGCGCGTGTCCAAGCTCGCCCTCGACTTCCCGCTCTACGACGGTCTCGAGGAGTGGGGCCTGATGAGCCGGATCTGACCTGGATTGCCTGTCCCGGCGGCGCGTCCGTATCCTTTCAGCGATGAACGCCCTCACTGAAGACGACCTGATCATCGCGCTCGAGAAGGCTCTTCCCGAGATCGCCGAAGACCACCAGTCGGCCGCGGCTCCATGGAATCCGCACGACTGGGTGCCGTGGGACGACGGACGCAACTTCGGGTTCCTCGGCGGAGCGGATTTCGATCCGTCGGAGGCCTTCCTGTCAGATGAGGCACGTGCGGGACTGCTCGCCCTCCTGCTGACCAAGGACAACCTGCCGTCGTACCACCGGGTGCTGGCCAAGCACTTCCCGGCCTTCTCCGACTGGCGGCAGCTCGTGGGCGTGTGGACCGCCGAGGACAACCGCCACGCGATCGTCCTGCGCGACTACCTCGTCGTCCGGCGCGCGATCGATCCGGTGGACGCCGAGGAGCGCCGTCGCATCCACGTCACGCAGGGGTATCGGCAGACGCCGGAGCAGGTCGAGCCGCTCGGACCGCTCGACGTGCTCGCGCTGATGGCGGTCCACGAGAACCAGTGCGTCCACTTCATCAAGCGCCTGTCGGCGGTCGCCGGCGACGAGGCACTCGTGGAGATCCTGACGAAGATCTCCAACGACGACGCGGGCCAGGCCACCACCTTCGGCGCGTTCCTCAACGCCGGCATTGTCGCCGACCAGGACGCCACCGTCCTCGCCATCGACCGGGCGCTGGCCCTCGACGAGCCGATCGGCCACGACATCGCCGACTTCGACGCCGAGCGCGCACTCATCGCCGACTACGAGAACGCCGAGGTGAAGGCGGCCATCGCGGCGGCCCTGGCCGACGCGGTCAAGCTCGACACCGTCTCCGGTCTCGGTGAGGAGGCGGAGGCCGCGCGCACCCGCATCCTCGCGCGCACCGGCCGCTGACGACTCGCGCCCCAGTACGAACACGGCGCCACCGGGACGACGAAAGTCCTGGTGGCGCCGTGTTGCGTCTCCGGTGGAAACGATACGGCGGTTTACCCACAATTCACGCCGACACACCGGATTCCGGCGCGCCGCCAACGATTTTCGCGCGTACGTTGGCGAGTGACGGACCGCGGGGAAGCGGTTCGTTCGGGAGGTTCAATTCGTGGTTTGTGCGAGCAACGCGAGGGGGCCGGCCCCGGTCCTCGTCCACCTCGGCTGACGCCGGGACAACGGACAACTGGACCGGCCGGTCGACCAACACTGGTTTGTGCGGGAGCCGCACGAACGTAGGAGCCCCACGTGACCACACGCACCTACGTCCTCGATACCTCCGTGCTGCTGTCCGATCCCTGGGCGGTCATGCGTTTCGCCGAACACCACGTCGTGCTGCCACTGGTGGTCATCAGCGAACTCGAGGGCAAACGTCACCACCACGAACTCGGCTGGTTCGCGCGTGAGGCGCTGCGCATGCTCGACGACATGCGACTCGAACACGGCCGGCTCGACCTGCCGCTCGAGATCGGCGACGAGGGCGGCACCCTCCAGGTGGAGCTCAACCACACCGACCCCGCCGTACTGCCCGCCGGCTTCCGCACCGATTCGAACGACTCCCGGATCCTCGCCTGTGCACTGAACCTGCGCGCCGAGGGCAAGGACGTGACCCTGGTCTCGAAGGACACACCGCTGCGGGTGAAGGCCGGCGCGGTGGGCCTGGCCGCCGACGAGTACCACGCCCAGGATGTCGTGGTCTCGGGGTGGTCGGGCATGACCGAACTCGATGTCGTCACCGCCACGGTCGACACGTTGTTCGCCGAGGGCGTCGTCGACCTCGACGAGGCACGCGAACTGCCGTGTCACACCGGTGTTCGACTGCTCAGCGCCACGTCGAGTGCCCTGGGCCGGGTGAACGCGGACAAGCGGGTGCAACTGGTCCGCGGCGACCGCGAGGCCTTCGGACTGCACGGACGGTCGGCCGAGCAGCGGGTCGCCCTCGACCTGCTCCTCGACGAGAGCGTGGGAATCGTCTCGCTCGGCGGCAAGGCCGGTACCGGAAAATCGGCGCTCGCGCTTTGTGCGGGACTGGAAGCGGTCCTGGAACGGCGTACCCAGCGGAAGGTCGTCGTGTTCCGGCCGCTGTACGCAGTCGGCGGACAACAGCTCGGCTATTTGCCCGGTAGTGAGTCCGACAAGATGGGTCCGTGGGCGCAGGCGGTCTTCGACACGCTGGAGGGGCTCGCGTCGCCGGAGGTCATCGACGAGGTCTTGAGCCGCGGCATGCTGGAGGTGCTGCCCCTGACGCACATCCGCGGGCGGTCGCTGCACGATTCGTTCGTCATCGTCGACGAGGCGCAGTCGCTGGAGCGCAACGTGTTGCTCACCGTTCTGTCCCGCCTGGGATCGGGATCTCGCGTGGTGCTGACCCACGATGTCGCGCAACGTGACAATCTCCGCGTGGGCCGCCACGACGGCGTCGCCGCGGTCATCGAGAAGCTGAAGGGACACCCGCTCTTCGCGCACATCACGCTCACCCGCAGCGAGCGGTCGCCGATCGCCGCACTCGTGACCGAGATGCTCGAGGAGTTCGCGCCGTAGGGTCGGCGCCGACCTCTGGGTTCCAATTGCTCGGTGGCCGTAAGGATTTCGCCGCCGGAAACTCGAAGGCCGCGTCGACACCGGAAGGGAGTCGACGCGGCCCTCGTGTGTCAGATCAGGCGGTCGGCGGTTCGATCGGGGTGAAGTCGCGGAGCGAATTCAAGAGGTCGACGATGGCGGTGAGCAGTTCGACGTTCTCCAAGGATGTCATTGTTCTCCCTTAATCGAATGGCTATCCGTTTCGACGGCCGCCTTTATTCGACGCCGTCGTTCGCAACAGTAATGATCTGATAACAAACGCGCAAACAAAGTCCAAGAGAATTCGACCCATTTCTCAGATTGATTCGTCGAATGCGTTTTTGTACTGCATCTCGAATCATGGCAATTCTGTGTTTTCGTATCGAGAAATCGACCTCGACCGCGTGAATCCGGCTTCTGTCCATACGCCGACCGGCTCGTCGCCGACACCTGATCCGAACCGCACCGTGACCAGGGCGTGACTCATGGTCTCTTGCGCACTGTCAGACTGGCATGGTGCAGAAGTTACTGATGAGGCGAATGAGACTGTTGGGACTGTTGGTGATCGCGGTGCTCGCCGCGATTGTCGGCGGCGCCGGGCAGTCGGTCGCCGCCCCAGAGACAACTACACCCGAGACATCCACGCCGGGGACGTCCACACCTAGTCCGGGAACGACGCCCGGGTCGGGCATGCCGCTGCTCGACGGCATTCTCGACCAGCTCGCCGGTGGGACCGGGTCGGACGACGGCACCGGCGGTGCCGGTGCACCCGGGGCGGGTGGGCCGACGAGCCAGATGATCGTGGTGACCGCGCCGAAGGCGTCCGACACCACCGCCACCCTGACGGCCTTCGACCGGGGCGCCGACGGCAGTTGGAAACCCGTCATCGGCCCGACGAAGGCCTACCTCGGTTCGCTGGGCATGGGCGAGCCGAAGGACAACGTCCACCGGACCCCGCAGGGCACCTTCCCGCTCGACCAGGCCTTCGGCCGTGCGGAGAATCCCGGGACCAAGATGCCGTATCGCAAGGTCGACCAGCAGGACTGGTGGGACTCGAACATGAAGTCGCCGACCTACAACACGCACGTGCGTCAGCCGCAGAGCCCCGGTGGGGACAGTGAGAACCTCTACAACTCCGGTCCGGTCTACGACTACGCGGTCAACATCGCGCACAACCCGCAACGCACCCCGGGTCGGGCGTCGGCGATGTTCCTCCACGTGACGAACGGTGAACCGACGATGGGCTGCGTCGCGATCGAACGCGAGCTGATGAAACAGATCCTCGTGTGGCTCGATCCGGCCAAGAGCCCGAAGATCACCATCGGTGTCAACCAGGGTGCACCCGCGGGCGACGCGCCCGGAGCAACCCCTCAAACCGCTCCGGACACGACGCCGGGGACGACGCCTCCCACCACCTCGGGTGTTCCGGGTGCCGACGTCCTGACCGGTCTGCTCTCGCAGCTCGTCGGCGTGGTTCCGGCCCTCTTCGGGCTCGGCGGTCAGGCGGGCTGATCGGTGCGGGCCGGGCCGGGCGCGAACGTCGGACAAACTCATCCGGGCACATCGGCAGCCGGGGCACCACGTGGCCTCGGTGCTGATGTGCCACCCGTTGACCCGGGCGAGATCGTCCAGATCGGACTGGCGGAGCGGCGTACGGATCGCGAACGCGCGTCCGCAACTACCGCAGTGCCGGTCGGAGGGGGAAGTTCCGGTTTCCACGAATGCGGAAACAACTGTTATCTCGATGGACCTTCTCTGTCACTTGTTGGGGCGTCGGGCCGCACTCGTCCGAGAGCCCTCCCTGTCGGACGAGCGACCATTTCAGTGTCAGCTTATGTGACGTAGATCTCAAGAGTCGAATGACACATCGTTCGATCGACCCTCCGCGTGGCGCTTCAGCGTCGTCGGTCGCGGTTCGCGGTCTTCGCCGCGTACACCGCCGCTTGGGTCCGACGCTCCATGCCGAGCCTGCCGAGCAGTCGCGAGACGTAGTTCTTGACGGTCTTCTCGGCGAGATGCATCCGCGCGGCGATCTGCCGGTTGGTCAGGCCCTCGCCGAGAAGGGCCAGTAGCGTCCGATCCTGCTCGCTGAGTCCGTCGTCCGCCGGTTCCGCGGCGTCCTGCCGGGCGCGTAGCCGATCCATCAACGCCGCCGCGGCGCGGTTGTCGAGCAGAGACCGGCCGGCGCCCACCTCGGCGATCGCACGCGCCAGTTCCATCCCGGTGATGTCCTTGATGACGTATCCGCTGGCCCCGGCCAGGATGGCGTCCATCATCGCCTCGTCGTCGGTCAGTGAGGTCAGCATGAGGCAACGCAGGCCGTCCACCCTGCTGAGGAGCTCACGGCACAATTCGATGCCGTTGCCGTCCGGAAGCCGGACGTCGAGCACGGCGACATCCGGAGACACCGCGGGAATGCGCGCGAGCGCCTGCGCGACGCTGGCGGCCTCGCCGACGACCTCCACGTCGGAAACGGAGTCGAGCAACTCGACGAGTCCCCGTCGGACGATTTCGTGGTCGTCCACCAGGAAAACCCTGATCATGCCGTCTCCCTCCGGATCGGACACCTGAATCGGATTGTAGGACGGGCCGGACGAATTCGACGAATGTGTGCAGGCCTAATTAAAGGTCATCGCACGATCCAAAACCGGTGCGAAACCGCGTTCGAGCCCGAAGCGCAGCACCCGGAAATGAACCTGACTATGATCCGGTACATGGTTTCCGAATTCTCGGAACTGGATCCGAGATCGCTCGAATTGCAGAAAGCGCTGTCGCAGATGCGTTTGCGCGAACTGCTCGACGAGGTCTCCGACCGGATCAGCCAGATCGCCGACGTACGCGATCAGACCGACGGACTCCTGCAGGCGATGCTGGTCGTCAGTTCCGGACTCGATCTGGAAACCACCCTCGAATCGATCGTGGCGTCGGCGATCCGTCTCGTCGACGCCGAGTACGGGGCGCTGGGCGTGCTCGGGAGCGGGCATCATCTGTCCGCGTTCCTCTCCCAGGGCATCGACGCCGAGACCCGGGTACTCATCGGCGACCTGCCCACCGGCGGTGGCGTCCTCGGTCAGCTCATCGACCAGCCCGAGCTCCTGCGGTTGTCCGATTTGTCCGAGCACCCCGAATCGGTGGGTTTCCCCGCCAACCACCCGCCGATGACGAGTTTCCTGGGCACGCCGATCCGGGTCCGCGACGAGGTCTTCGGCAATCTCTATCTGACCGAGAAGAGGAATGGCGGCGTCTTCACCGAGGACGACGAGGTGGTCATCCAGGCGCTGGCGTCGGCTGCCGGGATCGCGATCGACAACGCCCGGCTCTACGCGCAGGCGCAGAACCAGCTGGCCTGGATCGAGGCCAACCGCGACGTGATGACCGAGTTGCTGACCGGCGCCGATCATCAAGACGTCCTCGAGCAGATCGCGCGGAAGGTGCTGACCCTGGCCGATGCCGACCTGGTCTTCATCGCCGAGCCCCACGACACCGAAGAGCCTGTGGAGCTGATCGACGAACTGGTGATCACGGTCGCCGAGGGAGAGGACGGACACGTCTTCCGCGGCCAGAGCATCCCCATCACCGGGTCGACCTCGGGGACGGCATTCGTCCAGCGCCGGCCCGTGCTCCGGAATCACCTGGAGTACGACGTCGGCGATTCGACGCGCTACGGGCCGGTCATGGCCGCGCCGCTGCGGACCGTCGATTCCACACGAGGCGTGTTGATCGCCATGCGGGCCGACGGGCGGGAGCCGTTCGCCCGGGATCTCCTCAGGCTGTGCGCCGACTTCGCCGACCAGGCCGCACTCGCGATGCAGCTGGCCACCGCGACGTTGCAGGCCCATCACATGCGCGTGCTCGAAGACCGTGAGCGCATCGCGCGCGACCTCCACGATCACGTGATCCAGCGGATCTTCGCCGAGGGGCTCAGCCTGCAGGCGACGCTGCAGCGCACCCACTCACCCGATATCCGCTCGCGGCTCACCCGCTCGATCAACAACCTCCAGGACATCGTCCAGGAGGTGCGCTCGACCATCTTCGACCTGCAGACCGAGGACATGACGGTCACGCGGTTGCGGCAGCGCGTGCAGGAGGTCATCGACCAGCAGATCGACGATCTGCCGATCCAGATGCACGTGCGGACCTCGGGTCCGCTGTCCGTGGTCGATCGCCCCTTGGCCGAGAACGTCGTCGCGGTGATACGCGAGGCGGTCAGCAACGTCGTGAAGCACGCCCGGGCCACGACGGTGACGGTGTCGATCACGGTCGCCGACGAGCTGGTCGTCGAGGTCATCGACAACGGCATCGGGCTGCCGGCGGACGTGACTCCGAGCGGTCTGGCCAACCTCGCGCTCCGGGCCGAGAAGGCCGGTGGGACGTTCACGACGACCCCGCCGCCGGGCGGCGGTCTCGCGCTGCGGTGGTCGGCGCAGCTCTAGTGGTGTGCCTCGGAAATAGGTGGCCGGTATCCGGTGGAGCGATCGGTGGCCTGGCAAGGCGGAGGAGGGAGGGATAGCGGAGCTATCTCGACCGACGACAACGCAGCCAGGCGCCGATCGAGCGCCGGAGGCCAGTCGCTTATTTCCGAGACACACCACTAGGGGGTGTCCGCTTCGGCCGGTAGTCGCCATGCCGACATGTGCTCGGTCAGCCAGGCGACCGATTGGAGTCCGGTGAGCACGCCGAAGAGCACGAGCAGCCACACGGACAATCCGATGACCGCGCAGACGGCGAATGCGGCGAGGAAAGCGACGAGAACGGCCGAGAGAGTGATGACGGTCCCCCTGGGAGAGCTTGCTCCGAACGGTGTGCGGAGAAAATGACCCTCACACCATCCACCGACGGCACGCCCGCCGGGAGGGGCCGAAGGTCACCGATCCGAGGGGCCAAGGAAACGTCGGGTCGTCGCCGCTGCCGCTGCTGATGCGCGGCGGGTCGTGCCGACTCAGGCGGGCCGACCCCGTTTGAGCTCGAAGCCGGTCACATGACGGGCATCGCCGTCCCGCGGCGCGGTCGCCATCTCGATCTGCGCCCGCGCCTGGTCGAGGACCGGGGTGTCCGGATCGAGGACGGAGAGGTAGCGGTCGTGGGCGGCCAGTGCGCGAACGGCCGTGTCGAGTTGTTCCTCGACCTCGACGCCGTGGGTCGCCGCCGGACCGTTCTCGAACAACCACGACGGCGGGGCTTCCAGGGCGTCGTAGGCCTCGACGACCGCCGCGGCGAACTCCATGTGGTCGCGCTGGTTGGGCATGCCCGGCGCCCACTCGGGCCCACCGAAGAGCGAGACGATCACCTGCGGCCGCACCCGTTCGACGGTCTCGGTGATCTTGTCCCGCAACTCCGGCACGTTGCGGATGTCACTGTCGGGGAACCCCCAGAACTCCACCTCGTCCACGCCGACGATCGACGCGGACGCGCGCTGCTCCGCTTCCCGCAGGGGGCCGCACTCGGCGGGTGGCAGACCTTCGATGCCCCGCTCGCCGCTGGAGGCCAGCGCGTAGACGACGCGGCGGCCCTCGCCGGTCCAGCGGGCGACGGCCGCCGACATCCCGTACTCGGGGTCGTCGGGGTGGGCGACGAGCACGAGCGCGGTCTGCCAGTCGGTGGGGAAGGGGAGCAGTTGCGCCGTCACGGTTGTCAGCGCTCCCGGTCGAGATTGGCCATCTTCAGCACGTCGAGCCGGGCGTCCAGTTCGTCCTCGGTCAGCTTGTCGCCGACCAGGCCGCGGTCGAGGACGGTCTCGCGGATGGTCTTGCCCTCCTTCAGCGCCTGCTTGGCGACGGCCGCTGCCTCCTCGTAGCCGATGGCGCTGTTGAGGGGGGTGACGATCGACGGCGAACTCTCCGCGAGCGTGCGCAACCGCTCGGTGTTGGCCTGCAGACCGGTAATACAGCGGTCGGCGAACAACCGCGAGACGTTCGCGAGCAGCTTCAGGGACTCGAGGACGTTGCGCGCCATCATCGGGATGTAGACGTTGAGTTCGAAGGCGCCGTTGCCGCCGCCCCAGGTGACTGCGGCGTCGTTGCCGATGACCTGCGCCGCCACCTGCGTGACAGCTTCGGGCAGAACGGGATTGACCTTGCCCGGCATGATGGAACTGCCCGGCTGCAGGTCGGGGAGCAGGATCTCGCCGAGCCCGGTGAGCGGACCCGAGCCCATCCAACGGACGTCGTTGGCGATCTTGGTCAGCGACACCGCGACGGTCTTCAACTGGCCGGAGAGTTCGACGAGCCCGTCACGGGCCGCCTGCGCCTCGAAGTTGTCCTTCGCGAGGGTGAGTGACTCGACGCCGGTGAGCGACACGAGTTCGGCGACCACCTTGGTGCCGAAGCCATCTGGCGCATTGAGGCCGGTGCCGACCGCGGTACCGCCGATGGGCAGTTCGCCGACGCGCGGGAGGGCGGCGGTGATGCGCTCGATGCCGGCCTCGACCTGACGCGCGTAACCGCCGAATTCCTGTCCGAGCGTGACCGGTACCGCGTCCATCAAATGCGTGCGCCCGCTCTTGACGACCTCACGCCATTCGGTTGCCTTGTCGGCCAACGTCTTCTGCAGATGTTCGAGCGCCGGGATCAGGTCGGTGACGGCGGCCTCGGTGGCGGCGACGTGCGTCGCCGTCGGGAAGGTGTCGTTGGACGACTGGGACATGTTGACGTGGTCGTTCGGATGCACCTCGACGCCGTTGGACTTGGCGATCGACGCGATGACCTCGTTGGTGTTCATGTTCGAGCTGGTGCCCGAACCGGTCTGGAACACGTCGATCGGGAACTGGTCGTCGTGGCGTCCGTCCGCGATCTCGGTGGCCGCGGCGACGATCGCGTCGGCCTTCTCCTTGTCGAGCAGACCGAGGTCGGCGTTGACGGTGGCGCAGGCCGCCTTCAGCAGTCCCATCGCCCGGATCTGGGTCCGTTCGAGGGGGCGTCCGCTGATCGGGAAGTTCTCCACGGCACGCTGCGTCTGTGCCCGCCACAGGGCGTCGACGGGTACCCGGACCTCGCCCATGGTGTCGTGCTCGATGCGGTATTGCTCGCCCTGCGCGTCGGTCTGTGTGTCCTCGGTCATCGGCGTGCCTACTCCTTCGATCGAATCCTTATGCCGCTCAGCGGGACGTTGACGGCCCCACTCGGGTCGGTGAAAAAGTCGTTGCCCTTGTCGTCAACGACGATGAAGGCGGGAAAATTCTCGACCTCGATCTTCCACACGGCCTCCATGCCGAGTTCGGGGTACTCGATGATCTCCTGGCTCTTGATGCAGTCGAGCGCGAGACGTGCCGCGGGCCCGCCGATGGAGCCGAGGTAGAAACCGCCGTGCGCGCCGCACGCCTCGGTGACCTGCTTGGATCGATTCCCCTTGGCCAGCATGACCATCGAGCCCCCGGCGGCCTGGAACTGCTCGACATAGCTGTCCATCCGGCCTGCCGTCGTCGGACCGAACGATCCGGAGGCCATGCCTTCGGGGGTCTTCGCCGGCCCGGCGTAGTAGACCGGGTGGTCGCGCAGGTAGTCGGGCATCGGCTCGCCGGCATCGAGGCGTTCCTTGATCTTGGCGTGGGCGATGTCGCGCGCGACGACCAGCGGTCCGGTCAGCGACAGGCGCGTCTTGACCGGATACTGCGAGAGTTGCGCGAGGATCTCCGGCATCGGGCGGTTGAGGTCGACCTCGACCACCTCGCCACCCGAGATGTCCTCGGCCACACCGGCTGCGGGCATGTAGCGGGCCGGATCGGTCTCGAGCTGCTCGAGGAACACGCCGTCGGCGGTGATCTTGCCGAGGGCCTGACGGTCGGCCGAGCAGGAGACCGCGATCGCCACCGGGCACGACGCACCGTGGCGGGGCAGCCGGACCACGCGCACATCGTGACAGAAGTACTTGCCGCCGAACTGCGCCCCGATGCCGAACGACTGGGTCAGCCGGAAGACCTCCTCCTCGAGCTCGAGATCGCGGAAACCGTGCGCCGACATCGAACCCTGCGTGGGCAGGTTGTCGAGGTAGTGCGCCGACGCGTACTTGGCGGTCTTGAGCGCGAATTCGGCTGAGGTGCCGCCGATCACGACGGCCAGGTGGTACGGCGGGCAGGCCGCGGTGCCCAGCGAGCGGATCTTCTCGTCGAGGAACTCCAGGATGCTCGTCGGGTTCAGGATCGCCTTCGTCTCCTGGAACAGGAACGACTTGTTGGCGCTGCCACCGCCCTTGGCCATGAACAGGAACTTGTACTCCGGACCCTTGGGCCCCTGCTCGGTGGCGTAGATCTCGACCTGGGCGGGCAGGTTCGAGCCGGTGTTCTTCTCCTCGTACGTCGTCAGCGGGGCGAGCTGCGAGTACCGCAGGTTGAGCTGCGTGTAGGCGTCGTAGACACCGCGGGAGATGGCCTCGGCGTCGTCGGTGCCGGTCAGGACCCCTTCGCTCTTCTTGCCCATCACGATGGCGGTGCCGGTGTCCTGGCACATCGGCAGCACGCCGCCGGCGGAGATGTTGACGTTCTTCAGCAGGTCAAGGGCGACGAACCGGTCGTTGCCCGAGGCCTCCGGGTCGTCGATGATCTTGCGCAACTGCGCGAGATGAGCCGGGCGGAGATAGTGGCTGATGTCGTGCATGGCCTCCGCGGTGAGCCTCCGGATGGCCTCCGGGTCGACCTTCAGGAAGGTCCGACCGTCGACGGAGAACGTGGACACACCCTCGGTCGTGATCAACCGGTACGGGGTCTCGTCGGCGCCGGTCGGGAGCAGATCGGAGTAGAGAAACTCGGGGGCTGAGGCTGGTTTACTCACGGACCGCATCGTATCGCCCACGACATCGGCCCCACGCCAGAGGTTGACTCGTGAAGTCACCGGTGTTGGTGTGGGGCCGATGTCGTGTCTCAGAGATCGATTCGGGAGTAGCCGCGAAGCTTGGCCGGCTTGTGGACGGCCTCGATGCGGCGGACGGTGCCGGACTTCGAGCGCATCACCAGCGACCGGGTCGTCGCGCCATTGGGCCGGTAGGTGACGCCGCGCAGCATGTCGCCGTTGGTGACCCCGGTGGCGCAGAAGAAGGCGTTCTCGCCGCTGACCAGGATGTCGTTGGTCAGCACCCGGTCCAGGTCGTGGCCGGCATCGATGGCCTTCTGACGCTCTTCGTCGTTGCGCGGCCACAGCTTGCCCTGGATCTCGCCGCCCATGCACTTCATCGCGACGGCGGTGATGATGCCCTCGGGAGTGCCACCGACGCCCATCAGCATGTCGACGGTGGAGTAGTCGTCGGCGGCGGCGACCGCACCGGCGACGTCACCATCGGAGATGAGGCGGATCTTGGCGCCGGCCTGCCGGATCTCACCGATGAGATCGGCATGACGAGGACGGTCGAGGACGATCACGGTCAGATCGGCGACGTCGATGCCCTTCGCCTTCGCGACCGAGTTGATGTTCCACTCGACGGACTCGTTGATGTTGATGGCGCCCTTGGCCTCGGGCCCGACAGCGATCTTGTCCATGTAGAAGACCGCCGACGGGTCGTACATCGTGCCGCGCTCGCTGACCGCGATCACCGAGATCGAGTTGGGGCGGCCCTCCGCCATCAGCGTGGTGCCGTCGATGGGATCCACGGCGACGTCACAGTCGGGGCCTTCGCCGTTGCCCACCTCTTCGCCGTTGTAGAGCATCGGCGCCTCGTCCTTCTCGCCCTCACCGATGACCACGACACCGCGCATCGACACCGACGACAACAGTTCGCGCATCGCGTCGACCGCCGCGCCGTCGCCGCCGTTCTTGTCGCCACGACCGACCCAACGACCGGCCGCGAGTGCAGCCGACTCGGTCACGCGGACCAACTCCATCGCGAGGTTGCGGTCCGGGGCCTGCTGGGTGCTGACGGTCATGGGCAATCGACTCCTCTGTTCGGCGCGGGTCGACTCCAGCGGCGCCGAGTGATGGTGGCGGTGGTCTCGACCACCATCCTTGCATGTCACACCGGGCATTCGGTCAGTGACCCTGCTGGTGGGATACTCGGCGCCATGGCTGACAAACCCCGCATTCTGAACAACGGCAAGGACATGTTCTGGTCGTTGGTCCCGTTGCTCGCGCTGTGTGCGCTGGTGGCGATCGCGTCGGGGAACTGCTCGATCGGGGCCTCCAAGGACGTGGCCGACAGCAAGCTACCGCCGTTCGACGTGGTCAGCGCATTGAACGCCGACGCCGCCCAGCTCCCGTTCCCGATCCGCCGCCCGCCGACGCCGGAGGGCTGGCGGCCCAACTCCGGTTCGTCGGACGCGATCGAGGGGCACCGGGTCAGCACGGTGGGATGGCTCAGCCGCGACGGCGCCTACGTCCAGCTCAGTCAGTCCGATGCGCCCGAGGACGTGTTCGTCCCCTACCTCGGCGGCGGCAGCGGGGGTGATTTCGCCGACATCTCCGGTACCGGTACACGCCAGGCGGGCGGGCGGCAGTGGGTGACCTACGAGACGTCGGAGGGCAAGCGGTTCTGGATCACGGACCTGGGCAAGGTACGCATCGCGGTCCTGTCGCGCGGCAGCGACGCCGACATCGAGACGATCGCGTCGTCGGTCGTCGCCCAGCAGCCGCTGCAATTGGGGTAGCGCACTACTCGTGAGAACCCGGCCCGCGGTTCCTAGCGTCTTCGGCAGGAGGCGCTCATGGATGGGGGATCGGGGTTCGGCTTGCACCTCGTGTGGGCCAGGCTCGTGCTCGTCGCGGTCCTCGTGCTGCTCGTGGTGACCGTTCCGGTGCAACAGGCGGGCGCCATCGATGCGCCGACCGACCCGCGATCCGGGGCCGCGACCGCATCCGGTCTTCCGTACATCGTCGGGCCGCCTCCGGATTCCGCTGTGGGGCGGCCGCTTTCCTCCTCATCGAGGGGTGGGGAGGATCGTCGGCCGGTCCTCGCGCGGGCCGGTGCGCGACCGACCGCCGAGCACACGCGCATCAGTGTTCTCGACCGCGAGGCGCTCACCCGGTTCGACTGATCGGTCTCAGTCGTCCTCGGGGTCATCGGGGTCGGAGCCGGTGCTGATGACCGCCTCGATGCGCTCGCGGGCACCGCGCAGGTGCTCCTCGCAGCGGGTCGCGAGGGCCTCGCCACGCTCCCAGAGCGCCAGCGAGGCGTCGAGGTCGAGTCCGCCGTGCTCGAGGGTGGTGACGATCTCGGCGAGTTCGTCGCGTGCTTCCTCGTAGCCGAGTTCCTCGATCGGAGTGGATGATTCGTCGGTGCTCACGCATTTCCTCCGTGTTCCGGCATGGTCGTGGGTTCGTCGACCCGGGCGGTTGCGGCGCCGTCGGCGACCCGGATGCGCAGGGGTGCACCCGGCGGCAGGTCCGCGAGCGTGCCGACCACTTGGGGCGGGTCGGTGTCGGTGCGCTGTACCACCGCGTAGCCGCGCGCCAGGGTCTGCGCGGGACCGAGTGTCGCCAGGCGCGCACCGAGATGGTCGGTACGTCGTTCCTCGGAGTCGATGTGGCGCAACACATCTCGGCGCAGGGCGCGGACCAGCTCGGCCACCTGCCCGGCTTCGGAGTCCACGAGCACCCCGGGTCGGGCGAGCACCGGCCGCGCCCGCAGCGCGGCGACGACGCCGGACTCGCGGCGCACCCAGTTGCGCAGGGCCTGCGCGCTGCGTCGACGCAGTTCCGCGATGCCCGCGAGTTCGGCCTCGACGTCGGGAACGACCCGCTTCGCCGCATCCGTCGGAGTGGCGGCGCGCAGATCCGCGACGAGATCGAGCAGTGGATTGTCGGGTTCGTGCCCGATCGCGCTGACGACCGGGGTCCGGCACCGCGACACCGCGCGCAGCAACGCCTCGTCGGAGAACGGGAGCAGGTCTTCGACGCTGCCCCCGCCGCGCGCGATGATGATGACGTCGACATCGGGGTGGGCATCGAGGTCGGCCAGGTGGGTCAGGATGCGGGCGACCGCCGTCGGCCCCTGCACGGGGGCCTCCCGGATGTCGAAGCGCACGTTCGACCATCGAGCGGTGGCGACACTCACGACGTCGTGCTGCGCTGCGCTCGCGCGGCCACTGATCAGGCCGACGGCGCGCGGCAGGAACGGCAGCGGCCGTTTGAGCCGTGAATCGAAGAGGCCCTCGGCGGCCATGAGCTGCCGCAGCCGTTCGATACGCAGCAACAGCTCGCCGATGCCCACGGCCCGGATCTCGCTGACCCGCAGCGACACCGTGCCGCGCCCGGTGTAGTAACTCGGCCGGCCAAGGACCACCACGGAGCTGCCGTCCGTCAGCGGGACCTCGGTGCGTGCCAGCAGGTCGGGGCTGCACGTCACCGAGATCGAGATGTCGGCAGCGGGATCGCGCAGGGTGAGGAACGCAGTGCGGGTCCCCGGCCGCCGGCTGATCTGGGTGACCTGTCCCTCGACCCAGATCTGTCCGAGCCGATGGATCCAGTCGGCGATCTTGGTGTTCACCGTCCGGACCGGCCAGGGATGCTCGGCCGAGTTCGGTGACGAGGAACGTCGCGGTGTGTCGCTCGTGTCGGCCCCGGTCACGCTTCGGTGGAGCGCTTGTTCTGCGCGGCGATCCGGTTCTCGAGCATCGTCACGAACGGCGCGCGGTCGCGGTGGGATTTCTCATAGTCGACGAGTGCGATCAGGTCCTCGACGGCGACCGACCGCAGGCGGGCCCGGAGTTGCGCGAGGGTGAGGGTGTCGTAGTCGATGAGCTCGACGATCTCGGGCCCCGAGCCGTCGGCGGAACCCACCGCCTCGGTGCCCGGCACCTCGGCCGCGACGACCTCGTCGGGGGTCGAGCTGTACAGCGCGAACCGCCCGGCATCGGCGCGCGGCGGTGCGGCGAGATCGGCGTCGGCGGCCGCCTCCTCGATCTCCTCGTCGATGGTCGTGGGCGACGGGGTCGTCGCGGCGGCCTTCGGCTTCTCGTCCTGCACAGACGTGTCGGTGACCGCCGCGGGCGCGACCGGGTCGGGACCCGCTGCGTCGTCCTCGTCGAAACGTGCCCACTCGGGCTGTTCGTCGGGCCGGTCGAAGAGCATCTCCAGGGCGGCGTCGCCTTTGATGGCCAGTTCGGCGATGTTCTGTTGCGCTCGCATACCGGCCTGGAGGGTCTGGCTGATGGCGGTCATCGGCAACGTGATGAGCAGCGCCGGGAGTTTGCGTGTCTCCTCGAGGGCGGTGACGATCAGACCTGCGGCTATCCGGGCGGGGTACGGTGCGCGATCCATGCCAACACTCTGCCATCACGGGCAACGCCGCGTAACCCGTACCCTGGGAAGCATGTCTGAGACGAAGCGTGTCCTGCTCGCCGAACCCCGCGGCTACTGCGCTGGTGTCGACCGTGCGGTGGAGACGGTCGAGCGTGCCCTGGACAAGCACGGCGCTCCGGTCTACGTGCGCAAGGAGATCGTGCACAACCGGCACGTCGTGGAGACCCTGGCCGAGCGCGGGGCGATCTTCGTCGGCGAGACCGACGAGGTGCCCGAGGGCGCGTTGGTCGTGTTCTCCGCGCACGGGGTGTCCCCGCTGGTGCACCAGACCGCCGCGGAGCGCAACCTGCGCACCATCGATGCCACGTGTCCGCTGGTCACGAAGGTCCATCAAGAGGCGAAGCGATTCGCGCGCGACGACTACGACATCCTCCTGATCGGCCATGAGGGCCACGAGGAAGTCGAGGGCACCGCCGGCGAGGCCCCACAGCACATCCAGCTCGTCGACGGTCCCGACAGCGTGGACGCGGTCGAGGTCCGTGACGAGTCGAAGCTCGTCTGGTTGTCGCAGACCACCCTGTCCGTCGACGAGACCATGGAGACGGTCCGTCGACTCCGCGAGAAGTTCCCGCTACTCAACGACCCGCCCAGCGACGACATCTGTTACGCCACCCAGAACCGGCAGGTCGCGGTCAAGGCGATGGCTCCCGAATGCGACCTGGTGATCGTCGTCGGATCGCAGAACTCCTCGAACTCGGTGCGCCTCGTCGAGGTGGCCCTGCAGGCCGGCGCGAAGGCCGGCCACCTGGTCGACTACGCCCGCGAGATCGACGACTCGTGGCTCGAGGGTGTGACGACGGTCGGCGTCACCTCCGGCGCGTCGGTGCCCGAGGTGCTGGTCCGCGGGGTTCTCGACTACCTCGCCGAACGCGGCTACGGCACGGTCGAGACGGTCAACACGGCCAACGAGACGCTGACCTTCGCGCTCCCGCGCGAGCTGCGCCCCGCACGTTCATCCAGCTGACCTCCGGCCACGATCCGGCCTCGGCTGCTCAGAACTCGTCCGGGTCGAGCTTGCGCACCCGCCGGTGGGGTAGTGCGATCGCGAGAACGGCGGCGATGACGATCGCCGCGACGGCGCTGCCGATGATCGCGACGTTGCGCGCGGAATCGTCCGGTGGCTGCGCCACGGGAGGTGCGGCGATGGGCGCCGAGGCCCGGTCCGGCTGCTGATCGGCCGGCACTTCGGCGGTCAGGGCGGCGACCGGATCGATGACACCGTGTCCGATCCGCTGATCGCGCCCGGTTCCCGGGGAATGGGCGGTGGCGATGATGCGGTCCATCACCTCGCGCGCGGTCAGATCCGGGAAGCGGGCCCGGATCAGCGCGGCGGTGCCCGCGACGTACGGCGCGGCGAAACTCGTGCCGATCAAGGGCACCGGCCCGCCGTCGCTCTGCTGGGCCGACGCCAGCCGGCTCGAACCGCGCTTGCTGTCCAGGCTCACGATGTCGGTGCCCGGCGCTGCGACGCTCACCCACGGGCCATGCAGGCTGAAATCGCTCGGTGAGCCGGTGTCGGCGTCCACCGAGCCGACCGTGAGGACGTACGGCGAGTACCAGGCGGGACTGGCGACGGTCGCGACCGACCGCCATCCGTCGGGGTCGTCGGCGGCGGGAGCCGGATTCTGGTTCTGGCAGGCGCCGTCGCGCGTCAGGTTGCCGGCTGCCACGACGACCACGACGTTCCGGTCGTAGGCGTGCCGGATGGCCGCACCGAGCGCCCGGTCGTCGACCGAATCCGCCGCCGACGCGCACGCCACCTCGGAGATGTTGATGACGGTGGCGCGTAGATCGACCGCGCGCACGATGGCGTGCGCCAGCGTCCGGACGGACCCGTAACCCGAGCCGACCACCGGTGCGGCGTAGTCCCGGGCGCGGTCGTTCTTCTTCTGGAAAGCGCTGCTGGACTGGCGGATCGCGATGATGGATGCCGCGGGCGCGACGCCGACGAACGCGTCGGCGGTGCTGGGCCGGGCGGCGATGATCCCGGCGACCAGGGTGCCGTGGGCGTCGCAGTCGTCGAGTCCGTTGCCGCCCGAGACGTAATCGCCACCGGCGACGACGCGACCGAGCCGAGGATGGGGCGTCACCCCGGTGTCGATGACGGCCACTCGCTGACCCTGTCCGCGACTGAACCGCCACGCCTCCGGGAGATTCATCATCGCCTGCGCCGCGGTCGGTTTCGTCACGGTGCGCGTCAGTTCCGGGATGTTGCACAGGTGCCGCTGCTCGGTCGGTTCGAGCGGGGCGACCGGGGCCGACCGGACGAGGGCGCCGGGATCGATCCGAGGCGGGGTCACCGCCGCGGCGGGCGTCGCCGAGGCCCCGACGGGTGCCGCGACGAGGGTCGCGACGAGGGTCGCGACGAGGGTCGTCGCGAATACTCCACTACCACGGACACGGTTGTCGCGCATCAGATCTCGCGGACCATTCGGTACAGGTCGAGCAGCCACAACAGCAGGGGCACGATGAGGGCGACGAGGATGTACTCGCCGATCTCGGCCCACCGACGCATCACGGGTGAGAAGTCCTGGTTCGGTGCGACGACCCCGAAGACGAGGGCGCCGATCACCACGAGGATGCCGAGGGCGAAACCGATCACCGGCCACTGGTCGTCGCCGAACGCGAGACCGGTGATCAGGGTGATCACCACGAGCGATCCGCCGATGACGAGGATTCCCGCCTGGAACAGGTCGCTGTGAGAGCGGCCCCGCAGACACAGCACGACGCCGATGATCGCGGCGTAGACGGCGTTGCGCCATTCGAACCCGGCGAGCGGGGCGGCGGTGAGCACGGCCGCGATGGCGGTGACGATCGTGAGCCCGCCGACGATTCCGGTCAGGTACGCGTTGGCGAGGTAGGAACGACGTTCCAGCGCATCGGCGTTGGGAAGGGCGGTCGCGCCGATCGCCCCGATGCCCTCGATGGCCGGTCGCGGTTCGATGTCCTTGACGTCGATGGCGGCACCCGCGGTCGGCACCGGGGGCAGCGGCAGTTTCGCGAGCAGGATCGTCGTGCGGGGAGCCAGACCGATGCACAGCAGACCGACCGCGGCGATGACGGCGGCGACATCGGCCACCGGCGCATCGATGAGGAGTCGCGCCCCACAACCGGTGGCGCCGAGCAGCGCCGCGCTGGTCACAGCGCTGTGTGCGGTCGCCCCGGCCGCGGTCATGCGATAACTGACGACCGCGGCGACGAGTGCGAACGCGAAGCCCAGGGTGAGGTGTGCGGCGCCGTATGACCCGGGCGTCACGATCATCCCGGTCACGAAGGCCATCGGTGCGGCACACAGGGACAGCACCGTCGAACTCTGCTCGTCGCGGTAGTAGCGGGACACGATCGTCGAGGCGGTGACGAATCCGACGACCGCCAGCCCGGACAACCCGGCGAACCACAGGGCGCCGGTGCCGGAGCGGACCGCGGCCAGGGACGCCGCCGCCGCGATCGCGGCGACGAGTGCCAGTGCGTAACCGACCTTCCGGGCGGACGCCGCGGTCCAGTCGACGAACTGCGATTCGTTCAATCGGGCGACAGCGTCGACCACATCGTCGAACAGCACCGGGGACTCCCCGGTTCGCGTGGAGGTCAACAGCAGCAGGTCGCCGTCACGGATACCCGACTCCGACAGCGACCGGTGCAGGGGCAGTGGGTCCTGTCCGACGAGCGCGAGCGTCCACTTGTTCTGCCGGTCGTGCGGTCGGCCGGGATTGCGGGCGTCGGCATCCGGGTCGTCGGGGTCCGACCTCGAGGGATTGCGCGATTCGATCTGGGCGACAAGGTCACCGATGAGTCCGGCGATGGGGATGCCGGCCGGCAGTCCGACGTCGAGCTGGGTGTTGCCGCCCAGCACGGACACCCGTACGAGTTGCGGCTCGACGGCCCCCTCACCCCGCCGGCGATCCCCGGTGTCCGCGTCGGCAGCGGTGGCCGGGTACCCCGGTGCGAATCCGTCCACAGACGACATCAGGTCAATCCTCCCCCTAGATTCAGCAGCTAACATAGCCAACCGCGGCGGGTTCGACCGCCCGGGGATACACAGCGCGACATGTCAGGGGGGACGTGTGGTCACGACGACGGAGGGCTTTGTGCGTCGCCCGCGCATCACGCCCCCACGCACGCCCGGAGGCGAGGTCAACATCCAGGCGCCGCCGGATGTGCCGCGGGTGGTGCCCGGCGGCCTCCTGATGAAACTGCTGCCGGTGGTGATGGTCGTCGCCGTCGTCGGCATGGTGGCACTGATGGTCGTCACCGGTGGGCGCAACATCCTGACCAACCCGCTGTTCATGATGTTCCCGCTGATGATGCTGATGTCGATGTTCGGCATGTTCGCCGCCGGCGGCCGTGGCGGGGGCAAACGCGCCGGAGAACTCAACGAGGAACGCAAGGACTACTTCCGCTATCTCGGCCAGCTGCGCGGCCAGGTCTTCGAGACCGTCGACAACCAGCGCGCAGCACGCACCTGGAGCCACCCGGACCCGCGTGCGCTGCTCGACGTGATCGGCAGCAGGCGCATGTGGGAACGCCGCCCCAGCGACGCCGACTTCGCCCATGTGCGCGTCGGGGTGGGTGTCCAGCGACTCGCCACGCGGCTCATGCCGCCGGAGACCGGGCCCCTCGAGGACATCGAGCCGGTGTCGATGGTGGCCCTTCGTCGGTTCGTGCGCACGCACTCCGCGGTGTACCGCCTGCCCACCTCGATCTCGCTGCGCGGCTTCCCCGCCATCAACATCGAGGGTGCGCGGCAGGAGACCCGCGAACTCATCCGGTCGATGGTCGTGGAGCTGTGTGCGTTCCACGGTCCCGATCACCTGCACATCGGCATCGTGACCGGCGATCCGGCGGGGGAGGCCTGGGACTGGGCGAAATGGCTTCCGCACGTGGGACATCCGACGCTGCGCGACGGCGTCGGGGCGATGCGGATGATCTACCCGACGCTGGCGGACCTCGAGAACTCGATGGCCGCGGACCTCCTCGAGCGCGGCCGGTTCAGCCGGTCGGCGCCGCCGAACGCCAACCGTGCACACCTCGTGGTGATCATCGACGACGGTTACGTCGCCGGCGACGAGCGGATCATCAACGACGCCGGCATGGAAGGCGTCACGATCCTCGACCTGACCGCGCCGCCGGACGGTCTCGCGGTGCGGCGCGGGCTGCAACTCGTCGTGCGCGGGGGCAAGGTCTCCGCACGCAGCGCCGCCGGCGTCGAGGAGTTCGCCGACATGGACTCGCTGACGATTCCCGAGGCGGAGGCGATCGCCCGGCGCATGGCGCGCTACCGGCTGGCCACCGCGGCGACGCTGGCCCACCTCGAGTCCGAGGCGACCTCGGCCGACCCCGGCCTGCCCGCGCTGCTGGGCATCGACGACGCCGCACGCTTCGATCCCTCGACGGCCTGGCGCGGTCGTACCGGCCGGGAGCGCCTGCGCGTGCCGATCGGTTACACGCCGACGGGCGCGCCCGTGGAGATCGACATCAAGGAGAGCGCGCACGGCGGCATGGGTCCGCACGGGCTGTGCATCGGCGCCACCGGATCGGGGAAGTCGGAGTTCCTGCGCACGCTGGTCCTGGCGATGCTGGCGACTCATTCGCCGTCGGAGCTGAATCTCGTGCTCGTGGACTTCAAGGGCGGTGCGACGTTCCTGGGCCTGGAATCCGCGCCGCACGTCGCCGCGATCATCACGAACCTCGAGCAGGAACTCTCGATGGTCGACCGGATGAAGGACGCGCTCTCGGGCGAGATGAACCGGCGCCAGGAGGTGTTGCGGGCGGCGGGCAACTACGCGAACGTCGCCGACTACGAGCGCGCCCGCGCCTCGGGGGTGCGCCTCGATCCGCTGCCGGCACTGTTCATCGTCGTCGACGAGTTCTCCGAACTGCTCTCGCAGAAGCCCGATTTCGCCGAACTGTTCGTCGCCATCGGTCGTCTGGGTCGCTCGCTGCACATCCATCTGCTGCTCGCCTCGCAGCGGCTGGAAGAAGGCAAACTCCGGGGCCTGGACTCGCACCTGTCGTATCGGATCGGCCTGAAGACGTTCTCCGCCAACGAGTCCCGCTCGGTTCTCGGTGTTCCCGACGCCTATCACCTGCCGAGCGTCCCGGGTTCGGCGTACCTCAAGTGCGATTCGGCGGACCCGATCAGGTTCAACACCTCCTACGTGTCGGGGGCCTACTACTCGCCGACGGTCACCGAGTCGGTCGATCCGACGACCACGGCGTCATCGCGTCGCGGAAACCTCAAGGTGTTCACCGCACTTCCGGTGCCGCTGGAGGAGGGCGCGTCGCGTTCGCTGCTCGATCAGGCCGAGAGCCTGCTCGACGAGGAACCGCCGGCACCCGAGGCGCCCACCGAGTTCGAGCCGGTCTCGGCGCAGGTGCCCACGCTCATGGAGACCATCGTCGAACGCATGGAGCACGCGGGCCCGCCGGCCCACCGCGTGTGGCTGCCGCCGCTGGACGACTCGCCCACCGTGGAACATCTTCTCGGCGAGCGGGACTGGTCCCACCCGGCGGTGCCGGGGCATCTCACGGTTCCGATCGGTGTCGTCGACCGGCCCTACGACCAGCGACGCGACCCGCTCGTCATCGACCTCGCGGGGGCCGCGGGCAACGTGGCGGTGGTCGGCGGTCCGCAGTCGGGCAAGTCGACGACGCTGCGCACGATCATCATGTCGGCCGCCGCGTCCCACACGCCCGAACAGGTGCAGTTCTACTGTCTGGACTTCGGCGGCGGCAGTCTGGCCGGTCTCGCCGGGCTCCCGCATGTCGGCTCGGTCGCCTCGCGCGGCGACATGGACGCGGTCCGCCGTACGGTCGCCGAGGTGGCGGCCGTGGTCCGGTCGCGCGAACTGCTGTTCACCCGGCTGGGCATCGAGTCGATGCGCGACTACCGGTCCCGCCGGGAAGCGTGGTTCCGGTCCGGCGTCACCTCGCCGGCGTCGGACCCGCTGGCGCAGGACCGGTTCGGCGACGTGTTCCTCGTCCTCGACGGCATGAACGTGCTGCGGACGGAACTGGAATCGCTCGAGGAACAGATCACCGCGATCGTGGCCCAGGGGTTGAGCTACGGCGTCCACGTCATGGTCACCGCATCCCGGTGGGCCGAGGTGCGCCCGGCGGTCCGCGATCTCATGGGTACCCGGATCGAGCTGCGGCTGGGCGACCCGATGGATTCCGACATGGGTCGTCGCGCCGCCGCGCTGGTCCCGCAGAACCGACCCGGCCGCGGCCTGACCGGGCAGGAGCTGCACATGCTGATCGCGCTGCCCCGGCTCGATTCGGTCAGCAGTGCCGAGTCGTTGCCCGCGGGGGTCGCCCAGTCGGTCGAGAAGCTCACCGCCGCCTATCCGGGCCGCTCGGCGATGGCCGTGCGCAAGCTGAGCACCGAGATCGGCTACGCATCGGTGCAGCGCGCGGTTGCCGCCGCCGGGCTGACGCTGGCACCCAATCAGGTGGCGATCGGTGTCGGTGAGCTCGAACTCGCCCCGGTGGTCCTCGATTTCACCGCCCAACCGCATTTCATGGCGTTCGCCGACGTCGAACACGGCAAGACCAACCTGCTGCGGACGATCGTCACCGGGCTGGTCGCGGGTGCCACACCCGAGCAGGTGCGCATCGTCTTCGTCGACTACCGCCGCACGATGCTGGGGATCATCGACGGCGATCATCTTGCCGGCTACGCGAGTTCGCCCGACCGCGCGGCGTCGATGATGACGGAGCTGGCGGCGTATCTGAAGAACCGGATGCCGCCCGAGGACGTGACGGTCCAGCAACTGCGGGACCGCACCTGGCTCGACGGCCAGCCCGAGGTGTACGTGGTGGTCGACGACTACGACATGGTCGTCACCTCGACCGGCAATCCGATGCTGCCGATCGTCGAACTGGCCTCCCATGCACGCGACATCGGGCTGCACATCGTGCTCGCCCGACGTTCCGGCGGCCTCGGTCGGGCGATGTTCGATCCGCTGATCGCGCGCCTCAAGGACCTGTCGTCGGACATCCTGCTGATGAGCGGCGACCGGGACGAGGGATTCATCACCGGCCGGTCGAGGCTGCAGACGCTGGTGCCCGGCCGCGGCGAACTGGTGTCGCGCGTCCGGCCGCAGGAGATGATCCAGGTCGCCCATCTCCCGATCGGCGACTAGGGGTGGGTCGGGCCGGATGACACAGCCGGGCGAGGTGCAACCGATCGGCGACGGGAACCGTCCGACGGTGGTCGATCTCGCGTTCGGGACGCCGCTGGTCCACGACCCGGAGCGCGGGCTGCGCCGGGTGGATCGCGATGTGCGGCCGCTGCTCGAGTCGGTGGACCAGATGAGTGTCGTGGCCGACGGTCGGCGCGAACACCTGCGCCAGGTGTGGCGACGGGTCTTCGCCGGCCTCGACTTGCCCGCGGGCCGACCCCTCGTCGTCGGGCACCCGAGCACCTGGGGACCCCGTCGGGCATCGGCCCTCGCCGACCTCGCCGACGGCCGCGCGCCGGTGGCTCTCCTACCGCGGGCGGTGCTCGTCGCGCGCAGTCACGCCGACCTCACCGTGCGACGGTGCGCCGTCGTCGAGACCACTCATCTCCCGCGGCCGCCCGCCGATCCCGGCCACCCGCGACCAGCGTGGTGGGACGTGCAGATCGTGGGGCGCGGTCCGGACGGCTGGGTGATCGAGCGCTCCGGGCTCATCCGTCCCGGTGCCGGCCGTGCGCCGCGCTCCTCGCCGAATGCGGACGGGCTCGACATCATCGACGACTCGGTCGAGGCGGTGTTCGTCGACGGGGACCGCCCGGACGAGGTGTCCGCGGCGATCGGCGTCATCGCCGGGCACGCGGTCGCGGGACGCGTGGTCGCCGTCGACCGCGAGCTCGTGGTCCGGCTCGGCCACCGCACCGGGGGTGCGGACGAGGACACGATGGCCCCGGCCCCTGATCCCGGGCCCCCGGACCCGCTCCCGGTCGGCGCCGCCCGGCGCCGGTCGGGGACGCTGCTCGCCGCGGCGGTGATGGCGATCCTGGTCGTGAGCGGCGCGATCGGGGTGGGACTCTGGCAGCGCGGCACCGCACCGGACGCGGCGTCGACGGAGGTCGGCCTCGGGCGTGCGACGCTGACGGTGCCCGGCGACTGGCGGCAGTCCGAACAGCGGACCCCGAGCGGTTCTGCCGACGACCCGTCGACCACTCGCGCGGTGTTCGTCGATCCCGACGACGGCCGGCGCATCATCGCCGTCCTCACCGAGGTGCGCGCCGGCTCGACCCGGGAATCGGTCGCGGGGAGCCTGCGCAACCGGATCGAGCAGCGCGGCGACGACGTCGTCACCGAGTTCTCCGCCGCCACCCGCTTCGGCGGGCGGGACGTGATCGGCTACCGCGAGTCACCGGCCTCGGGCGGCGCGATCCGCTGGTACGTCGTGGTCGACGACGGTCTGCAGGTCTCGATCGGCTGTCAGGCGGGTACCGCGGCCGAATCCGCCGACGACGAATGCGCGGCGGCGGTGCGGTCGGTCCGGGTGTCGCCGTCGTCGTGAGGCCGAGTCCGTTTTGACCCTGACCAGCGCGGTCGCGTAGCCTGGATCGCTGGTGCTCGGCGCCTGGCGCACAGCTGTGTGTCCAGGTCAGCGGAGGCCCGGGTCCCCACTGGTCGCCGGGAACAACCTCTGCCGTGCACCCGACCAGCATCCATTCGACAAGAGTTGAGGACAACTGTGCCTACCTACACCCCGAAGGCCGGTGACATCACGCGTACGTGGCATGTCATCGACGCCGAGAACGTGGTGCTCGGCCGGCTGGCCGTGCAGGTCGCGAACCTGCTTCGCGGCAAGCACAAGCCGACCTACGCCCCGCACATGGACGGCGGCGACTTCGTCGTCATCATCAACGCCGAAAAGGTCGCGCTGACCAGCAACAAGGCTGATCGCAAGCTGAACTACACCCACTCGGGGCACCCCGGTGGCCTGAAGTCCCGCACCACCACCGAGCTGCTCGCGACCTACCCCGAGCGGGTCATCGAGAAGGCCGTCAAGGGCATGCTGCCGTCGACCAAGCTCGGCCGCGCCATGGCCTCGAAGCTGAAGGTCTACGCCGGCCCGAACCATCCGCACGCGGCCCAGCGCCCCGTCCCCTTCGAGATCAAGCAGGTGGCCCAGTGAGCAACGAGAACATCAACGACGCCGTCGAGGCCGTCGACGAGGCTGCCGTCGAGGTCGTGGAGGCCGTCGAGGTCGCCGCTGACGACTACGACGCCGCTGTGGTCGAAGAGGTCCGCGAGCCGGTCGTCATCGACCGTCCGATCCAGACCGTCGGCCGCCGCAAGGAGGCCGTCGTCCGCGTTCGCCTGGCCCCGGGTTCCGGTGAGTTCACCCTCAACGGCCGGTCGCTGGAGGACTACTTCCCCAACAAGGTGCACCAGCAGCTGATCAAGGCCCCGCTGGTCACCGTCGAGCGCACCGAGTCGTTCGACATCTACGCCAAGCTCGTCGGCGGAGGCCCCTCGGGCCAGGCCGGCGCGCTGCGTCTCGCCATCGCGCGTGCGCTCATCGAGGTCACCCCGGAGGATCGTCCCGCCCTGAAGAAGGCCGGCTTCCTCACCCGTGACCCGCGTGCGGTCGAGCGCAAGAAGTACGGCCTCAAGAAGGCCCGCAAGGCGTCGCAGTACTCCAAGCGCTGATCTTGGCACGCCTTTTCGGAACCGACGGCGTCCGAGGCCTGGCCAACGACGAGCTCACCCCCGAGCTCGCGTTGCGCCTGGCCTCGGCCGCCGCGGTCGTTTTCGCAGAGAGTTCGGCGACCGAGTCGCACCGGCGTCCGCGCGCGGTCGTCGGACGTGATCCGCGCGCATCCGGCGAGATGCTGGAAGCCGCGGTGTGTGCGGGGCTCGCCGCCACCGGAGTCGACGCCATCTGCGTCGGCACCGTGCCGACCCCGGCGGTCGCCTTCCTGACCGCGGACTACCACGCCGACTTCGGCGTGATGATCTCCGCGTCGCACAACCCCATGCCCGACAACGGGATCAAGTTCTTCTCCGGCGGCGGGCACAAGCTCGACGACGCTGTCGAGGACCGCATCGAAGCGACCATGGACGGCGAGTTCATCCGCCCGATCGGGGCTGCGGTGGGCCGGATCGTCGCTGCGCCGGACGCCGGCGACCGCTACCGGCGCCACCTCGCACAGGCCGTCGACACCCGCCTCGACGGATTGACCGTGGTCGTCGACTGCGCGCACGGCGCGGCGTCGGAGCTCGCTCCGCAGGCCTACGCCGACGCCGGGGCGACGGTCATCGCGATCCACGCCGAGCCGGACGGCCTCAACATCAACGCCGACTGCGGGTCCACGCACATGGACAAGTTGCAGGCGGCCGTGCTCGAGCACGGAGCCGACCTCGGACTCGCTCACGACGGTGACGCAGACCGTTGTCTCGCAGTCGATTCCACGGGTCAGATCGTCGACGGCGATGCCATCATGGCCGTGCTGGCGACGTCCCTGAAAGACCAGGGCAAGCTCCACGACGATGTGCTCGTCGCGACCGTCATGAGCAATCTCGGACTGCACATCGCCATGCGCGAGGCCGGGATCACCGTGCACACCACCGGGGTCGGGGACCGGTACGTCCTCGAGGAACTGCGGCGGGGCGGTTATTCGATCGGCGGGGAACAGTCCGGTCACATCGTCGTCCCGGGTTCGGGCACGACGGGTGACGGCATCCTGACCGGGCTGATGCTGATGGCGCGGATGGCCGCCACGTCGACGCGGCTCGCCGACCTGGCCGGCATCGTGACGGTGCTGCCGCAGGAGCTCATCAACGTGCGCGTGGGCGACAAACACGCAGTGGCCCAATCACAATCGGTGAAAGAAGCGGTCGTGGCCGCCGAAGCCGAACTGGGGGAGACCGGTCGCGTCCTGCTGCGCCCGTCGGGAACCGAGCAGCTCGTCCGCGTGATGGTCGAAGCCGCGACCGCCGATCAGGCGCTGGCGGTGGCCGGCCGTCTGGCCGACGTCGTCCAGGGGGCCGGGGCATGACCGGTGGGGCACCGCGCGCGGTCCTGTTCGACTTCTCCGGCACCCTGTTCCGCTTCGAGGCGCGCGACGAGTGGTTCGCCGACCTGCGCGACGACACCGGTGCCGAGTTCGACCGCGACCGTCAGGCGGACATGATCCGGCGCATGGTCGCACCCGTCGGTCTGCCCGACGGCGTCGTCGGTGCCGACCAGGATGCCTGGGAACGTCGTGATCTCGACCCGGCGCTGCATCGGACCGGTTACCTGGCGTTGCTGCGCACGGTCGGGATGAGCAATGCCGACCACGCGAACGCTCTCTACAACCGGGTGCTCGACCCGTCCTCGTGGGTTCCGTTCGCCGACACCGTCGCGGTGCTGCAGAAGCTCGGTGCGGTAGGGGTTCCGGTCGGCATCGTCAGCAACATCGCCTTCGACCTGCGCAAGGTGCTGGCCCTGCACGGCGTCGAGGACCTCGTCGCCGCGTTCGCGCTGTCCTACGAGGTCGGGGCGATCAAACCCGACCCCCGGATCTTCCACGCCGCGCTCGATCCGCTGGGTGTGCCGGCCGACGAGGTGCTGATGGTCGGGGACAGCGAGACCGCCGACGGCGGGGCGCGCGCCCTCGGCTGCTCGTTCGCGCTGGTCCACGACGTCCCGGCCGCCGACCGGCCCACCGCTCTGCTCGACGCCGTGACCTCGCACGGCATCGAACTGCCCGACTGACCGCTCGCCTGATGGCGCACTGGCGCCTCGCCCCTCCGTACGCGACAATTCCCTGCGTGTCCGGAGAATTCCCGGGAACCGGCGGCCGCTGCCGTGCGTCCAAGAATGCAGGGCCGCTCGGAGGATGGCAGTGAACTGGCGGACGCGCGTCGGGGAGGGGTGACATGAACGGCGACGGTGCGGACGGTGTCGGGTCGCGCCCGATCTCGATGGACACCGCCCAGGTGTCCGCGGTGTCGGCGTACTACCGCAGGTCCTCGCTGGTGTTGTCGGCGGTCGCCGACGATCTGGCCGCACACGACTTCGGGACCTGGGCTCGGGAGTCGATCGCAGGAGACGAGAACACGGTCGCCTTCGGGCCGTCGGCCGCGGCGTACGCCGAGATGAGCGCGACCCTGTCGCGCCGGTTACGGGTGCAGGCCACGGCCGCTGCGGCGCTCGCGGACACTCTCCGCAACAGTGCGCTGACCATGGCGGACGGGGATCGGCGCGTGGCGGACGAGATCTCGCGAGCGCTGCCGCCCTCGGGGGTGGACGGCCGGTGAGGCGCGGCGCGGACTCGTTGTCGGTGCTGAGGTCCGACGCCCGGGGTGGCGTCGAGACGTTGATCGAACTCGTGGCGGCCGGGCGTCTGATGGGGGTCGCCGCCCCCGACGATGCCACCCTCCGCAACGGACTCCGCGTGGTCGACGGATTCGACATCGCGGCCTTGTCCGCGGACAGCCGCGCCCTGGTGTCGGCGCACCGGGCCGTGTCCGAACAACTCCACCATCTCCCCGAACAGCAGGTCCGCCTCGACGACGGTTGGAACAGCGAGTCCGCGACTGTCGCCCTCACGACGGTCATCGACCATCAGCGTCGCGCCGAATCGGACCTGCACATCCTGCGCACCCTCACCGACGCCACCTCGGCCGCGGCGTCGGGCATCGACCGCCTGCTGCGCACCTTCTATCTGACCGTCGCCCGGTTGTCGGCACCGACCGCGGCCGGGGTGCCGCCGGCGGAACTGCCGCAGGCGGTGCTCACCGGTCGCGTGCCGATCGGGGTGGCGGTCGAGGACATCTCGTCCCGGCTGGCCCTGTTCAGCACCTCGCTCGAGACGACGACCCGCGGGATCGCCGGAATCCTCGACCTCCTGAACCGGTCCGTCGACGGCATCGACGACGAGGCTTATCCGGTCGACGCCGGGCACCCGGGCGCCGTCCCGGTCGTGTCGCCGGGATCACCGTCCGCGGCGGCACCGGCGCAGACCGTCGCCGCGCCCGCACCGGGACCCCAGACCTGGATGGCCGAATCGACCACCGATGCCCGACCGGCGGAAACCGGGGCGGCGACCGCCGCGGCACGATCAGAGCCCCCGGTGTCGATGTCAGGTGTCGCCGCGTCCGAGCCCCCGGCGTCCGTACGGTCGTCGGAGCCCGACGAGTCGGCGCGCGCATCCCGCGACGACGGCGTCGACGTCCCGTTCCGGCTGGGCGGCGCCGAGGGACACGACGCGCCCGTCGCGTCGGGGCCGACGGCCTCGGCCACCGTCGAGGCGGCAACCGGGGCGGTCGCCGAAACCGAAGCCGCGGAACCGAATCGGTCGGAACAGAATCGGTCGGGGCCGGAACCGGAGGCATCGCCGGACCGATCGTCGGGTGATCTGGCGTTGGCGGGTGACCAGTGAACCTCGCCGACCAGATCGAGGCCCTCGCCCGCACCGCGACCGCCGGCGTCGCCGAGGCGTCACACGTGTTCTCCGCTCGACAGCGGGACCTCGAACTCGCGATGGACGAGCATGGCCGCAACGCGGTGCGGTCGGAGACGCAGCAACTCCGGGACGACCTCGAGAACGCCGCCGACGCCGCGGACGCCACCCCGGGCATCATGTTGCCGGCCGACGTGGCCGACGCCAGTCCCCATCTGCCGCCGCGCAACACATAGGCTGTCTGCTGTGCCAGGCAAGAAGCAGCAGAAGCCGACGCAGTCGCCCGCGAAGCTGATGAAGGCGCTCGCCCGACGCGGCCCCCATCGCGTGTTGCGCGGCGACCTCGGGATCGTCGGGACCCCGGGTGTCGTGTTCACTCCCGCCGAGGGCGAACGACTCCCCGCCATCGCGTTCGGGCACGGGTGGATGACGTCGGTCGAGCGCTACCGCGACCTGTGCCACCACCTCGCGTCCTGGGGCATCGTCGTCGCCGTCCCGGCGGGTCAGCGAGGCCTGCTCGCGTCCGACGACACGATGGCCGCCCAGCTCCGTTCAGCGCTGTCGATCGTGACCCGGGTCCCGCTCGGCTTCGGCGAGATCACCGTCGACCCGCGCAAGATCGGGTTCGCCGGCCACGGCTTCGGTGCCGCCGCAGCGGTATTGGCCGCGTCGGAAGGCGTGCTGCACGGTCAGCCGCAACCGTCGGCCCGGGGGGTGGTCGCACTGTTCCCTGCGCCGACGACTGCGCAACTCCTGCCCGCGGCCCGCCGGGTGAGTGCTCCGGGACTCATCGTGTCGGCGATCGGCGAACTCGACACCATCGACGGCAACGCCCTGCCCCTGGCACAGGCGTACGGGTCGGAGTCGGCCGCCGATCCCCGTCCCGGTGTGGTGCTGCGTACCCCGCCGGCCGCGACGTCCCGCGGGCTGATCGAGCACCGGTCGATCAAATCACTCCTCGGCGGCAACGGCGCCGACAAGAAGACGCACACCGCCGCACGCGCCCTGACCACGGGATTCCTGCTGCACACCCTCGACGACGACAGCCGGTACGAGGCCTTCGCCGACGCCGACACCGAGCTCGGCAAGGTGCCCGCGGTGGACCTCGACGATCCGCCGGAGATCCAGGACAAGATCGCCAAGTTGCTCGGCGCGAAAGAGCGCAAACGCCGCCGTGCGGCGAGTCCGGTGCCGTCCCGGGCCCCGAACGCGGTGGTGCCCGACACCATCGAGTGACGTCCGTGCCGCGGTACCCGGTGGCGGCCTGCTGTGACCCCCGCTCGGCACCCGACGCGCCGCGCTGCCGCTCGCGCGTCCGCAGGTACCCTGACTAGCTATGTGTGGAATCGTGGGATACGTGGGGCGGCGCGATGCCCTGGACATCGTCGTCGACGCGCTGCGGCGGATGGAATACCGCGGGTACGACTCGGCGGGCGTCGCGATCCTCGACGGCGAGGGAAGCACCGCGATCCAGAAGAAGGCACTCCGGCTGGAGAACCTCGAGAAGCAGATCGCCACGGTCGGGCGCGAGTCGCTGTCGGGCACGACCGGCATCGGACACACGCGGTGGGCCACACACGGCAAGCCGACCGATCGGAACGCGCATCCGCACGCCAGTGACGACGGCAAGCTCGCCGTCGTCCACAACGGCATCATCGAGAACTACGCCGAGCTACGTGCCGAACTCGAGGACGACGGCATCGAGTTCGTGTCCGAGACCGACACCGAGACCGCCGTGCACCTCGTGTCGAAGTACTACGCGTTCGGGCCGACCGCCGGCGACTTCGTGGCGAGCGCGTATGCGGCGCTGCGTCGCCTCGAAGGTGCGTTCACGCTCGTGTTCACCCATGCCGACCACGCGGACACCATCGTCGCCGCGCGGCGGTCGACCCCGCTCGTGGTGGGTGTCGGGCAGGGCGAGATGTTCCTCGCGTCGGACGTCACGGCCTTCATCGAACACACCCGGGACGCGGTCGAGCTCGGCCAGGACGAGGTCGTGGTGATCACCGCCGACTCGTACACGGTCACCGACTTCGACGAGAACGCCCGGGACGGCAAGCCGTTCCACATCGACTGGGATCTCGCGGCCGCGGAGAAGGGCGGCTACGACTTCTTCATGCTCAAGGAGATCGCCGAGCAGCCGCGCGCGATCGCCGACACCCTCCTCGGGCACCTGCAGAACGGTCGCATCGTGCTCGACGAGCAACGCCTGACCGACGACGATCTGCGCGACGTCGACAAGGTGTTCGTGGTGGCCTGCGGCACCGCCTACCACGCCGGGCTGCTGGCCAAGTACGCGATCGAGCACTGGACGCGCCTCCCGGTCGAGATCGAACTCGCCAGTGAGTTCCGCTACCGCGACCCGGTTCTCGACCGGTCGACCCTGGTGGTGGCCATCTCGCAGTCCGGTGAGACCGCCGACACGCTCGAGGCGGTCCGGCACGCGAAGGACCAGAAGGCACGCGTCCTCGCGATCTGCAACACCAACGGGGCACAGATCCCCCGGGAATCCGACGCGGTTCTCTACACCCACGCGGGCCCCGAGATCGGCGTCGCGTCGACGAAGTGCTTCCTCGCGCAGATCGTCGCCGCCTATCTCGTGGGGCTCGCGCTTGCGCAGGCACGCGGCACGAAGTACGCCGACGAGGTCGCCCGCGAGTTCGCGGCCATCGAGGCGATGACCGACTCGGTCGCGCAGGTGTTGGACACGATGGAGCCGGTCCGGGAGCTGGCGCGTTCGCTGGCGCACCACAACACGGTGCTGTTCATCGGCCGGCATGTCGGGTATCCGGTGGCGCTCGAGGGCGCTCTCAAACTCAAGGAACTCGCGTACATGCACGCCGAGGGGTTCGCGGCCGGCGAGCTCAAGCACGGGCCGATCGCGCTGATCGAGGACGGGCTCCCGGTGATCACGGTCATGCCCTCGCCGGACGGCCGCGCCGTGCTGCACTCGAAGATGGTCAGCAACATCCGCGAGATCCAGGCCCGCGGAGCCCGCACGATCGTCATCGCCGAGCCCGACGACGCGGCCGCCCGTGCCGTCGCCGACGAGTTCATCCCCATCCCGAAGACGCCGACGCTCCTGCAACCGCTGGTGTCGACCGTGCCGCTGCAGGTGTTCGCGGCGAGCGTCGCGCAGGCCCGTGGCTACGACGTCGACAAACCGCGGAACCTGGCCAAGTCGGTGACCGTCGAATAGCGGTTCCGCATGCCGATCCGGTACCTGACGGCCGATGAGGTCCGCGCCGCCGAGCGGGCGACGGGGAACCTGCTCAGCGACGGCGTGCTGATGCGCCGGGCGTCGCACGGCGTCGCCCGGGTGATCGCGGCAGAGCTGAGCCGGACCGGCGGATGTTATGGACGGTCGGTCGGGCTGGTCGTCGGTGCGGGGGACAACGGCGGCGACGCGCTGTTCGCCGGTGCCGAGCTGTGCCGCCGCGGCGTGCGGGTCGACGCGGTCCTGCTCGCCCCGGACCGCGCCCACGCCGCCGGGCTGCGGGCATTCCGCGCCGCCGGCGGACGGATCGGCGAGCGGCTACCCGACGGCCTCGAGGTGATCGTCGACGGCGTGGTCGGACTCGGTGGCCGGGGGCCGCTGCGGGCGAACGCCGCCGAGGTCTTCGCGGTGGTCGGTCCGGAAACCACCGTCGTCGCGGTCGACCTGCCGTCTGGCGTCGACGCCGACACCGGTGAGGTCCACGACCCGGCGGTGCGTGCCGACATCACCGTCACCTTCGGCTTCCGTCGCCGCGCGCACTTGCTCGCCGCCCCACAGTGCGGGCGGGTCGTCCTCGTCGACATCGGCCTCGGCGACCCCGCCGATTCGGCGCTCGCCACCTTGACCGACGACGAGATCGATTGGCCGACACCGGGTCCCGGGGACGACAAGTACACGCAGGGGGTGGTCGGGGTGATCGCCGGGTCGCATCGGTACCCCGGTGCGGCCGTCCTCGCCACCGGCGCGGCGGTGACCGCCACCTCGGGAATGACCCGGTTCGTCGGCTCCGCCCACGCCGAGGTGGTGGCGCAGTGGCCGGAGGTCGTCGCCACGCCCGACCTCGCCGGTGCCGGACGCGTGCAGGCGTGGGTCCTCGGCCCCGGCATGGGTACCGACGATGCGGCCGCGACGACCCTGCGTACCGTCCTGGACACCGATCTGCCGGTCCTGGCCGACGCCGACGCGCTCACCCTGATCGCCCGCGACCCCGGGCTCGTCGACGGGCGGACGGCACCGACGCTGCTGACCCCGCACGCCGGCGAATTCGCCCGCTTGACCGGTACCGAACTGGGCGCCGACCGTCTGACCGCCGTCTCCGGTCTCGCCGCGCGGTGGGGCGTCACGGTGCTGCTCAAGGGACGTATCACGCTGGTCGCCGACCCGACGGGTCACGTCCTGGGCAACGACGCCGTGTCGTCGTGGGCGGCGACCGCCGGGGCCGGCGACGTCCTGTCGGGGATCGCCGGGGCCCTGCTTGCCGCCGGGAGGTCGCCGCTGGTCGCCGGTGCGTCGGCCGCGCGCGTCCACGCCCGGGCGGCGCAGCTCGCGAGTGGCGGCGCGCCGATCGGGGCGTCGACGCTGCTGGGGGCGCTGCGGCCGGCGATCCGCGAGTTCACCACGCCGCCAGCACGAACGCGAGCGGGTACAGCGCCGTCAGCACGCTGAACGCGGTGACCGACGACAGCACGATCGCGTCGGCGATGACGCCCGGGCGCCGAAAGGCGCCGTGCCTGACCCGCTGGACGAATGACACGACGAGACCCGCGCAGGCGACGATCGTCATGAGTACTCCCACGCCGAAGGCGACGAGAGCCGCGACCCCGTACCCGTCGGCGGGTTCGCCCGCCATGGCGTGCCCGAGGGCGAGAAGGAAGAGCACCGCGGCCGTGGCGAACGCCACCCACCCGATCGTGTTGGCGGCCCACGACGTCAGCGATGCGCGCAGGCCCGGCCGACCGGGAGGCGCGGGCGGGACGACCGGGTCGACGGGCACGAAGCCGGCGGGCGTGAAGCCGGCGAGGTCGTGGGCTGGGCGCAGGCCGACCGGGGTGAGAACGGCGGGGTCCTGCGGATTCGAGTTCGTGTACATGGTGACTTCCGGTGGATGCGGCGGTTCGGGATCAGCGTCGGGGTCCACTCAACCGTCCTGCCCGACGCCGCGCATCGGTGTGACTACTCAGACCATCTCCGCAGAACGACGCGCACCTCACGCCGGAGGCAGCCGGGACGAGCCGCACCCGGCGATCTGGGACAATGGTCGACGATGACTTCCCCTGCTCTGACCGCGACCGTGGATCTCGGCGCGATCGCCCACAACGTCGGCGTGCTGCGCGCCGCTTCGGGCGCTGACGTGATGGCGGTCGTGAAGGCCGACGCCTACGGCCATGGCGCCCTGCCGGTGGCCCGCGCCGTGCTCGCGGCCGGCGCCGCCGAACTCGGGGTCGCGCACCTCACCGAGGCCGCCGCGCTCCGCGCCGCCGGCATCGACGCCCCGATCACCGCGTGGCTGCACACGCCGGGAGCCGACTTCGCCGGAGCGATCGTCGACGGCATCGACATCGCACTCTCGTCGATCTCCCAGCTCGACGCGGTGATTGCGGCGGCACACCGCACCGGTCGGTCGGCGGTCGTCACCGCGAAGGTGGACACCGGCCTCAATCGCAGCGGCGTCGCGGTGGACGAGTGGGCGGATTTCGCCGAGCGGGTGGCGAAGGCGCACGTCGACGGCTCGGTGACCCTGCGTGCGGCGATGTGCCACCTCGCGCGCGGCGACGAACCCGAGCACCCGCTGAACGACGCGCAGGCGCAGCGGCTCGACGCCGCGGTCGCCGACCTGGCCCGCCTCGGCGCTGCACCGCAGGTGGTCCACATCGCCAATTCGCCTGCGGCGCTGACCCGTCCGGATCTCGCCCGCGACCTGGTACGGCCGGGGATCGCCGTCTACGGCCGGACCCCGGTACCGGCACGCGGCGACTTCGGGCTGATCCCGGCGATGACCCTGACCGCGACCATCGCGCTCGTGAAGAAGGTCGCCGCTGGGCAGGGTGTGTCCTACAGCGAGACGTGGATCGCGCCGCGCGACACGGTGGTGGCCGTGGTCGCCGCGGGGTACGCCGACGGCGTGCCGCGACTGCTGTCGGGCCGGATCCGGGTCCGGATCGGCGAGCGGATGTTCGACGGGGTGGGCCGGATCTGCATGGATCAGCTGGTCGTCGACCTCGGACCCGACGGCGCGGGTGTCCGCGAGGGGGACCAGGCCGAACTGTTCGGCACCGGCGCCTCGGGCGGCCCCACCGCGAAGGACTGGGCGGACGCGATCGGCACCATCGACTACGAGATCGTCTCCCAGGTCGGGACGCGCGTGGTCCGTCGTTACCTCGGCGAGAGGCAGGTCGGGCTCGCCGCCGAGACAACGGCAACCACGAAGTCTATGGGGACCGGACAGTGAGCGAGGCAGCAGTGGTGGAATCCGACCGGGTCGGACTGCTGGCCGGGGTGGCGGGGGTCGCCGCCCTGGGCGGCATGGCAGCCGTCGGGGCAGCGCGCAACATCGCCCGCAAGAGCGTGGTGGGCCGTCCGGACCCGCACGCCGATGTCGATCTCACCGCGCTCTACCGCGAGCGGGGGACCACGGTCACCGCCGACGACGGGCTGGATCTCGCGGTGCGGATCGTCGACCTCGGGACGGTGTCGGAAGGCTCCGTGCCCGACCTCACGATCGTGTTCGTGCACGGCTTCAGCCTCCGGCTGTCGAGCTGGCATTTCCAGCGCGAGCAACTCGCCGCCGAGTGGCACGATCGCAACTACCGGCTGGTGTTCTTCGATCACCGGGGGCACGGGGAGAGCGACCCGGCCCCGACCGAGACCTGCACGATCGCGCAGCTGGCCGACGACGCGGCGGCGGTGATCCGTGCCACCGTACCCGTGGGACCCGTTGTCCTCGTGGGTCATTCGATGGGCGGGATGACGCTGATGGGGCTCGCGCGCCGGCACCCGGCATTGTTCTCATCGCACGGTCCGGTCGCCGGGGTGGCGCTGGTGGCGACGGCGTCGCGCGGTGTCACCGACGCCGGACTCGGTGAGGGACTGCGCAATCCGGTGGTGGATGCCTTCCGGATGAGTGTGCGCCGCGCGCCGCGACTGGTCCAGGCGGGCCGCGGACTGACCCGCGCCGCCCTCGAACCGGTGCTGGTCGCGGCGAGTTTCGGGCCGACGTTCTACAGCCCGGCCCTCGGCGCCGCGGTGGACACGATGATCCAGAGCACGCCGATCGAGACCATCGTGAACTTCTTGCACGCCTTGGAGATCCACGACGAGTCGACCGCCCTGCCGGTGGTCGCCCAGGTGCCGACCACGGTCGTGTGCGGAGACCGGGACCGGCTCACGCCGTTGCGCAATTCGGTCCGGATGTACTCCCAACTGGGCGCCGATTCCCGCCTGGTCGTCGCCAAGGGCGCCGGCCACATGGTCCAGATGGAGGAGCCCCGGCTCGTCAGCGACGCGATCGCCGAACTGGTGGATCGCGCGCGGATCGCTCTGCCGGCCCCTCGTCGGCGCTGGTGGAAGCGAGGCCGCCGATGAGCGGCGTGGGTCCCCGGGGTACGCGCGACCTCCGCGAGGTCGAGGACACCGAGGCCTTCGGCGCCGAGCTGGCGTCGACCCTGTCCGCAGGTGACGTGGTCATCCTCGACGGTCCGTTGGGCGCGGGAAAGACGGCGCTGGCCCGCGGGATCGGTGCCGGTCTCGGCGTCGAGGGGCGGGTGACCTCGCCGACGTTCATCATCGCCCGCGAGCACCGGCCGGGCCGGCCCGACCGCCCGGGGATGGTCCACGTCGACGCCTATCGGCTCGGCGGTACGGGATGCGGTTCCGGGATGCTCGACGAACTGGATGCCCTGGACCTGGACTCCGACCTGGACGAGGCGGTCGTCGTCGTCGAGTGGGGCGAAGGTGTGGCCGAGCGGCTCGCCGACCGGCATCTGGTCGTGCGGCTGCGACGGGACACCGAAACCGATGTGCGACACGCCGAGTGGGAGTGGGTGAGCGCGGAATGAGTCAGGGTCTGGTGCTGGCGGTCGACACCGCCACCGATTCGGTGGTGGCCGGAGTGGCCGAACTGCGCGACGGTGAGGTGCGCGTGCTGGCCGAACGGGTGGTCGCCGACCACCGGCGGCACGCCGAACTGCTCACCACCCTGGTCGCCGAGTGTCTTGCCGAATCCGGCACGGCCCGAACCGAACTGACCGCGGTTGTCGTCGGCTGCGGGCCCGGGCCGTTCACCGGACTCCGGGTGGGGATGGCGACCGGCGCCGCCTTCGCCGACGCGCTGGGGATACCGGCGTACGGCGTGTGCTCCCTCGATGCGCTTGCCGTCGACGCCGGTCCGGACGACGCAGGATCGCGAGCTCTGGTGGTGACCGACGCGCGCCGGCGCGAGGTCTACTGGGCGCTCTACGAGGGTGGCCGCCGTGTGCGCGGGCCCGAGGTGACCGCGCCCGGGGTGGTCGCCGAGGAGCTCGCCCCCGATGTCGCCGGGGGGCGGATCGGTGCGGTGGCGGGTTCGGCGGTCCACCTCGAACTCGCCGGCTGGACCGGTGATCCACCCGCGGCCGGCGTCCCGACCGTACGCGGGGTGGTCATGGCGGCCGCCGCCGACATCGTCGCGGGCGCCGAACCCGAACCCCTTGTGCCGCTGTATCTACGACGCCCCGACGCGGTCGAGCAGAAGGCCCGCCGGGCGGGTGTGGCGCGATGACCACACCGGAGCTGGTCATCGACGCGCTCACCTTCGGTGACATCCCGCGCTGCGCCGCGCTGGAACGGCGGATGTTCGCCGACGACTCGCCCTGGCCCGCCGCGGCTTTCCGCGCCGAACTCAACGCCCCGTACAACACCTATTTCGCGGCTCGGGAGCGCCTCGGCGCCGACGTCATCGGTTACGCCGGGATCTCCACGCTCGGGCAACCCGACGCCTGGGAGTGCGAGATCCACACCATCGCCGTCGATCCGGACCATCGGGGACGGGGAGTGGGCCGGGCGCTGCTCGAGGCCATGCTCGCCGTCGCGGACGAGAACGACGCCGCGGTGTTCCTGGAGGTACGCACCGACAACGAGGTGGCGATCGGGCTGTACTCACATCACGGGTTCAGCACCGCGGGTCTTCGCCGCAACTACTATCAGCCGTCCGGCGCGGATGCCTACACGATGTTGCGGCTCCCGGTGTCGGGCCGGCCGCTCGAACCGGAGGAGGGCCCGGCGTGATCGTTCTCGGTATCGAAAGCTCCTGCGACGAAACGGGTGTCGGCATCGTCCGGTGGACGCCGGGCGACGGCGACACACCCGGATTCGCGACGATGCTGGCCGACGAGGTCGCGTCGAGCGTGGACGAACACGCCCGGTTCGGCGGCGTGGTCCCCGAGATCGCCTCCCGAGCGCACCTGGAGGCGATCGTCCCCACGATGCGTCGGGCGCGGGAGGCGGCCGGGATCGACCGCCCCGACGCCATCGCGGTCACCATCGGGCCGGGACTCGCCGGCGCGTTGCTCGTCGGGGTGGCCGCGGCGAAGGCCTATGCACTCGCCTGGGACGTACCGCTGTACGCGATGAACCATCTCGGCGGGCACGTCGCGGTGGACACCCTCGAGCACGGACCGATGCCGGAGTGCGTCGCACTGCTGGTCTCCGGTGGACATACGCACCTGCTGCACGTCACCGATCTCGCCGAGCCCATCGTCGAACTGGGCACCACGGTCGACGACGCGGCCGGGGAGGCCTTCGACAAGGTCGCCCGCCTGCTCGATCTCGGTTTTCCCGGGGGGCCGGCGCTGGACCGCGTCGCCCGTGAGGGTGACCCGGGTGCGATCGCCTTCCCACGCGGTATGACCGGTCCCCGCGACTCGCGGCACGACTTCTCCTTCAGCGGACTCAAGACCGCGGTCGCACGGTATGTCGAGAAATGCGTGCGCGACGGTGTGGAGGTACCGGTGGCGGACGTCGCGGCCTCGTTCCAGGAGGCGGTGGCGGACGTGCTGACGATGAAGGCGGTCCGGGCCTGCGGTGACCTCGGGGTGGACACCCTGGTCCTCGGCGGCGGTGCCACCGCCAATTCGCGCATCCGATCGCTGGCGGAGGAACGATGCGCGGCGGCCGGGATCGACCTGCGGGTTCCGAAGCCGCGCCTGTGCACCGACAACGGCGTCATGATCGCGACGCTCGGCGCTCATGTGATCGGCGGGGGCGCGGCGCCCTCGCCGCTGACCGTGGCGTCGGACCCGGCGATGTCGGTGCGTGTCAGTCAGCTGTAGCGGACGGAGCCCGGCCGTCTTCGCGGGGAGCGAACACGGCCGGGTTTTTGCAGCCTCCACCCTTGAGTGCTGGCACTCGCATGTATAGAGTGCTAGATGGCGCTGACCGAAGCCTCGGACACCCGCGACGACGGGGTTTTGCAGGGCCGTGAACGTGCAGATTCTTTCTCAGTACGAAAGTTGAGGACTCACATCGTGGCGAGCGTGAACATCAAGCCGCTTGAGGACAAGATCCTGGTGCAGGCCGTCGAGGCCGAGACGACCACCGCGTCGGGCCTGGTCATCCCGGACTCCGCCAAGGAGAAGCCGCAGGAAGGCACCGTCATCGCCGTCGGCGAGGGTCGGGTCACCGAGCAGGGCAACCGCGTCCCCGTGGACGTCAAGGAAGGTGACACCGTCATCTACAGCAAGTACGGCGGCACCGAGATCAAGTACGCCGGCGAGGAGTACCTGATCCTCTCGGCGCGCGACGTCCTCGCCGTCATCGGCAAGTAGGACCGGCACCGAACTCCGGCCGAGTTAGACCCCGCGAGCCTTCATCGCGTCTCACATCGCCCCGGCGCCCCGTGCAGGGGTACCGGGGCGATGTGCGTTACGCCGACAGGCTCCCGTTGCAGAAAGTGATTCATGGCCAAGCAGATTGAATTCAACGAAACCGCGCGCCGGGCGCTCGAGCGAGGCATCGACCAGCTCGCCGACACCGTGAAGGTCACCCTCGGCCCGCGCGGACGGCACGTGGTCCTCGCCAAGGCGTTCGGCGGACCGAGTGTCACCAACGACGGCGTCACCATCGCGCGCGACATCGAGCTCGACGATCCGTTCGAGAACCTCGGCGCGCAATTGGTGAAGTCCGTCGCCACCAAGACCAACGACGTGGCGGGCGACGGCACCACCACCGCGACCGTGCTGGCACAGGCGATGGTCAAGGCCGGCCTGCGCAACGTCGCCGCCGGGTCCAACCCGATCGCTCTCGGGCAGGGCATCAGCAAGGCCGCCGATGCGCTGAGCGAGGCCCTGCTCGCCGCTGCGACCCCCGTCGCCGGTGAACAGGCCATCGCCCAGATCGCCACCGTGTCCTCCCGCGACGAGGAGATCGGCGAGATGGTCGGCAAGGCGATGACCGCGGTCGGCGCCGATGGTGTCGTGACCGTCGAGGAGAGCTCGGGGCTGAGCACCGACCTCGAGATCACCGAGGGCGTCCAGTTCGACAAGGGCTTCCTCTCGCCCTACTTCGTCACCGATCTCGACAGCCAGGAAGCGGTTCTCGAGGACGCGCTGGTCCTGCTCTACCGCGACAAGATCAGCTCCCTGCCGGACTTCCTGCCGCTGCTGGAGAAGGTCGTCGAAGCAGGCAAGTCGCTGCTGATCATCGCCGAGGATGTCGAGGGCGAGCCGCTGTCGACCCTCGTCGTGAACTCGATCCGCAAGACGATCCGCGCCGTCGCCGTCAAGGCGCCGTTCTTCGGCGACCGCCGCAAGGCCTTCCTCGAAGACCTCGCGATCGTCACCGGCGGAACCGTCGTCTCCTCCGACATCGGCCTGAGCCTGCCGACGGTCGGTCTCGACGTGCTCGGCTCGGTCCGTCGCGTCGTCGTCACCAAGGACGCCACCACCCTCGTCGAGGGTGCCGGCACCAAGGACGCGATCGCGGACCGTTCGGCGCAGCTGCGTCGGGAGATCGAGCAGTCCGACTCCGACTGGGACAAGGAGAAGCTCGCCGAGCGTCTGGCGAAGCTCTCCGGTGGTGTCGCGGTGATCCGCGTGGGTGCGGCCACCGAGACCGCGCTCAAGGAGCGCAAGCACCGCGTCGAGGACGCCGTCGCGGCGGCCAAGGCCGCCGTCGAGGAGGGGATCATCCCCGGTGGTGGCTCGGCCATCGTGCAGGCGTCGAAGAAGCTCGACGCCCTCGCCGAGTCCCTGACCGGTGACGAAGCCCTCGGCGTGCGGGTCGTCCGCGACTCCGCGCGGGCGCCGCTCTACTGGATCGCCGCGAACGCCGGACTCGACGGCGCGGTCGTGGTCGACAAGGTCGCCGGTGGGGCCGAGGGCTCGGGGTTCAACGCCGCGAGCCTGTCCTACGGCGACCTCGTCGCCGAAGGCATCATCGACCCGGTGAAGGTCACCCGGTCGGCGGTCGTCAACGCCGCGTCGGTGGCCCGCATGGTGCTGACCACCGAGACGGCGATTACCGATCAGCCGGCCGACGAACCGGCCGGTCACGCCGGACACGGGCACGCGCACTGACGTAACTCCGCGCAGTTCGACGAACACGAGAGCCGGGCATCCTCGCAGGGATGCCCGGCTCTCGGGGTCGTGGTCTGGTCGGGTTCGACGCCCCTGGCCTCAGCTGGCCATCCGGCGGCCGACGCCCCGCTTCATCAAGATGCTGCGCTCGGATTCGGACAGTCCGCCCCAGATGCCGTACGGCTCCGCCACCGCGAGTGCGTGCTCCCGGCATTGCGCGATGACCGGGCACTGGTGGCACATCTCTTTGGCGCGTCGCTCACGCTGCGCTCGGGCGCGGCCGCGTTCGCCGTCCGGATGGAAGAACATCGACGAGTCGACGCCGCGGCAGAGTCCTGACATCTGCCAGTCCCAGATGTCAGCGTTGGGGCCGGGGAGATGATTGGGCTGAGGCATGACAGCTACTCCTTGTCGTGGGCCGCACCGGGGTGCTTCGGTGGGAAACGTCGATTTCCTGCAACGCTGAACTCACATTAAGCGGGCCTGAGAAATTGCGTCAATAGCCCTGAAATGGGACAGGATTGCTGCGAAAGTCTCAGAAATGTTAACGGCGGGTTAGGTGATCGCGGTTGGATAGCACAGCGCGGATGCGTCGTTGCGGTACCCCCTGAACCGGGGCGACCGACCCGGTGTGACCTGCAATGATGGCTGCCTAGTCCAGGTCTCCGTCCAGCGCGTCGGACGTAGGGGTGTGGTGACGTCGATCGAACCGATTTACACGGCGGAAATCTTCCGATGATGCACCCGTGATCTGTCCAGAGAATTAACGTTGGGAATCGTTCGTTAAATTCATGCAAACCGAAAAAGATCGAGTGACCAAGAACACCTCCTCGACGCTCGACAAAGCCGTTGAGCTGCGTCGACACCCCTCGATGCGACCTTCGGTGGTCCCGCTGCTGTATGCGTGGGCCGCGGCGGTCTCCGTCGGCGGGGACGGGAACTACGCCCGCGCGCTCACCGAACTCGCGTCCCTCGAACGGGTCGCCGGTGTACGGGCGCGGGTATCCGCGCCCACCGACCCCCACCTCGCCGTGCTGTCGCTGTGTCAGAGCACGCGGGCCTCTCTGATCCGCCAGGCCGGGCGACACCACATCTCGCATGGGGTCGACGGTCGAGCCCTCCTCACCGTCGGCATCTCCGGCGCCCGGGCCGAGCCGGGTGCACCGGGCCCCGGGCCACGCGAGGTCTCGCTCATCCGAGCGGCGGTCGCGGACGGACTCGTCGGGCTCGCGGCCGACAATCTGGGTCTGCTGCGGTTCGATGCGTCCCGTCGGCTGCTCGACCGGGCGCGAACGGTCCTCGATCCCACGGACGAGCGGCCGGTCGGGGCGAACCCCGAACAGTGGTCCTGGCGGCCGGCGGACGCGGACTGGATGACGGCCACGCGCTGCCGCCTGCGCTGGGAATGGGTGAGCGCCGAACTCGGTCTGTACCGCGGTGACGTGGCGTCCGGGCTCGAACACGCCCGAGCGGGGGCACTGCTGGTGCGGGAGATGCACGACGCGGCGACTCCGGTCCCGGCCCGCCATCGAGTGAAGACCGCGTTGATTGCCGCGGCTGCCGCCGCGGGCGCGGGGGATCGGGGTGGCACCGCGAACGCGGCGCGGGACGTCGTCGCCGACGCTCGCGACGAGGCCCTCCTGCCCCTGGAGTGGGCGGCGATGAGCCTGCTGCTGGGCACCGGAGCCGCGTCCGGCGACGAGGCCGTTCACCACCGCCGGCTCCGCGCCACGCTGATCGGCAAGGGCATGGCGCTGATGCCGGACGGTTGATCGCTAAGGTGTGTTGGGGTCTGCCACGTCGTCGCCGCCGGAGACGTCGCCGGAACGCGCTCTCCAGCCGCGTCCGTGCCACGACGATCGCCACCGGCGGCGTCACCGTGCCGGGGCCCGGACCAGGACCGGCAATTAGACCGGTTGGCCGACTTGTAACACGGGGATTCCTACGCGCGATGAAGTTGACAGGTGGTGAGTTGAACGACGCCGTCCGGGCCGCGGGCCAAGGCGATCGGGCAGCTCTCACGTCAGTTCTCGAAAGCGTGCAGGAACCGATCTTGCGCTACTGCCGAGGACGCATCGGGGTAGGGGAACGGCATCTGTTCTCCGCCGACGACATCGCGCAGGAGGCATTGATGGCGGTGATGACCGCGTTGCCACGGTACCGTGACCAGGGCAAACCGTTCATGGCCTTCGTCTACGGCATCGCCTCGCACAAGGTCGCCGACGCCATGCGGGTGGCGGCACGGGTGAAGTCGGACCCGGTCGAGGAGATCCCCGAGGTCTCACACGTCACCGGGGGTCCCGAGCAGTTCGCGATCGATGCCGACGGCAGCAGGCGGATGAGAGCCCTGCTGGGCATCCTCCCCGAGAAGCAACGCGAGGTACTGGTCCTGCGGTTGATCGTCGGAATGTCGGCGGAGGAGACCGCGCAGGCGATCGGCAGCACCGCGGGAGCAGTACGAGTCGCCCAGCATCGAGCGCTGGCGAAATTGAAAGACGAGTTGAGACGGACAGGAGGTCACGATGAGCGGACAGTCTGATTGGCGTAGACGCCGTGTCGCCGGTGGTGACCAGCCGAATCGACCCGGTCAGCCGCCGGCGCACCGTCGCGCGCCCGGTTCGAGCGGCCCGGCGCCCGCCGGGCCCGGACCCCGCCCGGTTGACCCGTTCTCCTCGAACGCGGAGTCCGGACTCGACGCGTTCGATCTCTCCGCTTCCGACGACGCGCTCGACCTCTCCGAACTGAACTTCGACGAGAACTTCCTCGACGCGCTGACCCGGGATGTACCGGTGCCGACCCGCGACGCGGCCGAGTATCAGCTGGCCGAGATGCTGTCCGGCTGGCGGTCGGAGATCGTGTCCACCCCGGAGCCCGAGTTGCTGTCCGTCGACGACGTCGAGCGGGCCATCGGGACCAGCGAGCGCGCGAGTCGCGGCCGCCGCATGGTTCGTCACCTGCGCGTCGTCTCGGGTGCCGCCGCGATCGTCATCGTCGCCGCAGCCGGCCTGACCGTGCTCTCCGAGGGCTCGCAACCCGGCGACCCGCTGTGGGGCATCAAGCAGGTCGTGTTCGCCGAGGCCGCGTCGCAGACGCAGGCGGCACACGACGTCCGGAACAACCTCGAGCGTGCCGAGGCCGCGATCGCTGCCGGTGATCCGGGTGCGGCGGCCAGCCTGCTGGCCGAGGCGCAGGAGCGCATGGGTCCGATGGACAACGAGATGCGCGACGAGATGACGGACTGGATGAACCGCATCCGCGCGGGTGCGGGTCTGCCGACCGAGACCACCGATCCCGCACCGTCGACCGGTGCGGAACAGCCCGGGACGATCGACCCGACCCGACCCGATCTCCGGAGCTCCGAGGACGAGCCCGCGCCCGACGCGTCGAATCCGCCGGGTGGCGGGACGGATGAACCGACCACGCCGTCCGAGCAGACGAGCGAACCGCAGGAGCCGTCGTCGGTCCCGCCCTCGAGCGAGCCGACAGAACCGTCGACGCCGTCGTCGAGCACGAAGGTCACCCGTTTCCCGGCCGAGTTCCCCGAGATCCCGTGGACGCCGCCGCCGGGCGTGGACGCCGGTCGGCCGATCGGCTGACGCGACCGCACCATCGCCGGCCCGAACGGTCGGTGGAGATCATGAGCGAGGCCCCGCACCGGATCGGTGCGGGGCCTCGCTCATGTCGTTGCGCCGGAGAGTCGGCGACAGTTACCGCTGCGTCCGTGGAGGGTCAGCGCTCGTCGTCGAGATGACTACGGGCGTCGGCGTAACCGCGGCAGTAATCCCACGTGACGTAGGCGTCCGGACGGGGATCCACCGCGGGCTCGTGCGGCCGGACGGTGCCGTCGATGAGAAGCTGGATCAGGTTGGCGCGCAACATGTCCCAGTCGTGGTAGTGGTCCTCGCGGCAGTCCTCGCACACGACGACCAGGCCGCGTACACCGCGATTGGCCAGCAAGGCCTCGTAGAGTGCGAGATCGGCGAGATCTTCCTCGACCGCGAGCCGCTCGTTCTCGTCCAACGGGATACCCGGCTCCACGCTGTCCAATGCGGATGCGGGATCGCTGGGATCGTCGGCGAACGGATCCGGCGGGAGGCCGGGTGGCAGGTGGTCACGCACCACACCACCGTAGCCGATCCGCGGGTGCGCGCGCCGCAGGCGTTCACCGGTCGAGCGCACCTGTTGAGAGTGGGTCGGGCGACCTCATCGGCGCGAAGACTCCTGTGTGACGATCGCCGCAACAAGGGACTCGATACCATGGTCCGATGACTGCTGTTCGTACCGGTGGAGACGATCCCGGCAAGGTCGCGATGCTCGGCCTGACCTTCGACGACGTCCTGTTGCTGCCCTCGGCGTCGGACGTGATACCCAGCGAGGTCGACACCTCGTCGCGGGTGACCAAGAACGTGACGCTGCGGGTCCCGCTGGTGAGTTCGGCGATGGACACCGTGACCGAGTCCCGGATGGCGATCGCGATGGCGCGCGCCGGGGGTATGGGTGTCCTCCACCGCAATCTGTCGATCGAGGACCAGGCCGGTCAGGTCGAGACCGTCAAGCGGTCCGAGGCGGGCATGGTCACCGATCCGGTGACGTGCACCCCCACGCACACGCTCGCCGAGGTGGACGCCATGTGTGCGCGCTACCGCATCTCCGGCCTTCCGGTGGTCGACGACAAGGGTGAGCTCGTCGGCATCATCACCAACCGCGACATGCGGTTCGAGGTCGACCAGAGCCGTCCGGTCGCCGAGGTGATGACCAAGGCCCCGCTCATCACCGCCCAGGAGGGCGTCTCCGCAGAGGCCGCGCTGGGACTGCTCCGCCGGCACAAGATCGAGAAGCTGCCGATCGTCGACGGCAACGGTCGCCTGACCGGACTCATCACCGTCAAGGACTTCGTCAAGACCGAACAGCATCCGCTGGCGACCAAGGACTCCGACGGACGGTTGCTCGTCGGGGCGGCCGTCGGCACCGGTGACCCGCAGTGGGACCGGGCGATGGCGTTGGCCGACGCCGGGGCCGACGTGATCATCGTCGACACCGCCCACGCGCACAACCGGCTCGTGCTCGACATGGTGGCCAAGTTGAAGGCCGAGGTCGGCGATCGGGTGGATGTGGTCGGCGGCAACGTCGCGACCCGCGAGGCCGCGCAGGCCCTCGTCGACGCCGGCGCCGATGCGGTGAAGGTCGGCGTCGGACCGGGCTCGATCTGCACCACCCGCGTCGTGGCGGGTGTCGGTGCCCCGCAGATCACCGCCATCCTCGAAGCCGTGGCGGTCTGTCAGAAGGCGGGAGTGCCCGTGATCGCCGACGGTGGTCTGCAGTACTCCGGCGACATCGCCAAGGCCCTCGCGGCGGGGGCGTCGACCGCGATGCTCGGTTCGCTCCTCGCCGGCACCGCCGAGGCCCCCGGCGAGCTGGTCCTGGTCAACGGCAAGCAGTTCAAGAGCTACCGCGGCATGGGTTCGCTGGGTGCGATGCAGGGTCGCGGACAGGCGAAGTCGTACTCCAAGGACCGCTACTTCCAGGACGACGTCCTCAAAGAGGAGAAGCTGGTTCCCGAGGGCATCGAGGGACGGGTGCCGTTCCGCGGTCCGCTGTCGCAGGTGATACATCAGCTCGTCGGCGGCCTTCGTGCCGCGATGGGCTACACCGGCGCGTCGACGATCCCGGATCTGCAGACCGCGCGGTTCGTCCAGATCACCGCGGCCGGCCTGAAGGAATCCCACCCGCACGACATCACGCTGACCGCAGAGGCACCCAACTACTATTCCCGCTGAACTCCCCGAGGTCGTTCCCGCCGGACTCGTCCGGCGGGCCAGGCCGTAGGGTCGTTGTGCAGCTGAACTCCGCAGAAAGGCGCAGTGGTGCGTGACCTCGTCGAAATCGGCATGGGCCGGACAGCCCGACGGACCTACGAGCTGGGGGACATCAGCATCGTCCCGTCCCGTCGGACCCGTTCGTCCAAGGACGTCTCCACCGCATGGCAGATCGATGCCTACCGGTTCTCCTCGCCGATCCTGAGCCACCCGACGGATGCCCTGGTGTCGCCGTCGGTCGCGATCGAACTGGGCAAGCTCGGCGCGCTCGGCGTCCTGAACGGTGAGGGGCTGTGGGCCCGTCACCGCGATGTCGAGGCGAAGATCGCCGAACTCGTCGCCATCGCGGCGGAGGACCCGGATCCCTATGCGGCGGTTCGACACCTGCAGCAACTCCACTCGGCCCCGCTCGACAGCGGGTTGCTCGGCGAGGCCGTGGCCCAGGTCCGCGACGCGGGGGTCACCACGGCCGTCCGCGTCAGCCCGCAGCACGCACCCGAGCTGACCCCGGCGCTGCTGGCCGCCGGGGTGGAGATCCTGGTGGTGCACGGCACGATCATCTCGGCGGAGCACGTGGCGCAGGTCGATGCCGACGGCACGCAGCGGGAACCGCTGAACCTGAAGACCTTCATCGCCGATCTCGACGTACCGGTCATCGCGGGCGGCGTGCACGACCACCGCACCGCGCTGCACCTGATGCGGACGGGTGCCGCGGGCGTGATCGTCGGCTACGGTTCCGCCGCGGGAGCCACCACGACGGGCGAGGTGCTCGGCATCGGTGTGCCGATGGCCACCGCCATCGCCGACGCCGCCGCCGCGCGTCGCGACTACCTGGACGAGACCGGCGGTCGCTACGTCCACGTCATCGCCGACGGCGACATCCACAGCTCGGGCGACATCGTCAAGGCGATCGCCTGTGGAGCCGACGCCGCGGTCCTCGGAACCTCGCTCGCCGCAACGAGTTCCGCGCCGGGCAACGGGTGGTACTGGCCGTCGGCCGCTGCTCACCCCGACACCCCGCGCGGCGCCCTCCTGCAGGTCGCCGCGGGCGAGGACCGACCGAGTCTCGAGCGGGTCCTCTACGGCCCCTCCGACGACCCGTACGGCGAGCTGAACGTCGTCGGCGCACTGCGTCGGGCCATGGCGAAGGCCGGTTACTGCGACCTCAAGGAATTCCAGCGCGTGGGGTTGTCCGTCCGCGGCTGATAGTTAGGGTGACCTGGGTCTCTTTATGTGACAATGCGCGTTAGTATGTTCGGCATGGGATTCGACAAGTCGACAGAACACGCCACCGACTTCGACGTTCTGATCGTCGGCTCCGGGTTCGGCGGCAGCGTGAGTGCGTTGCGGCTCGTGGAGAAGGGGTACCGCGTCGGCGTGGTCGAGGCCGGTCGTCGGTTCGAGGATGAGGACTTCGCCAAGACCAGCTGGCGCCTCAACCGGTGGTTGTGGGCACCGAAGCTGGGCCTGTACGGCATCCAACGCATCCACGCCCTGAAGGACGTGATGATCCTCGCCGGGGCGGGCGTCGGCGGCGGCTCGCTCAACTACGCCAACACGCTCTACAAGCCCCCGACGCCGTTCTTCACCGATCCGCAGTGGAATCACATCACCGACTGGGAGGACGAGCTCAGCCCGTACTACGACCAGGCCCGGCGGATGCTCGGGGTGGTCACCAACCCGACGGTCACCGCGTCCGACCGCGTGGTCGCCGAAGTCGCCGCCGAGATGGGTGTCGGGGACACGGTGACCCCGACACCGGTCGGTGTGTTCTTCGGTGCGAAGACCGGTCTGTCCGGGGCGCCCGGCGAGACCGTCGCCGACCCGTACTTCGGCGGTGCGGGTCCGGCCCGAACCGCTTGCACCGAGTGCGGCGCGTGCATGACCGGATGCCGGGTGGGTGCCAAGAACACCCTGCTGAAGAACTATCTCGGCCTCGCGGAACGCCACGGCGCCACCATCATCGACCGGACCACGGTGGACTCGCTGCGGCAGCGCGCCGACGGTGTCTGGGAGGTGGGCACGCATCACTCGTCGTCGTGGGGTCCGCTCGGACGCCGTCGACACACGATCACGGCGGGCCAGGTCATCCTGGCGGCCGGCACGTTCAACACCCAACGACTGCTACACCACGCGAAACTCGGTACGCTGCCGCAGATCTCGGACGCGATGGGTCGGCTCACGCGCACCAACTCGGAGTCGATCCTGGGTGCGATGGGGTCGCGGATCGACCCGGAGAACGACTACTCGCGCGGCGTCGCGATCACTTCGTCGTTCTATCCCGAGCCGAACACGCACATCGAACCGGTGCGATACGGCAAGGGCTCCAACGCGATCGCGTACCTGCAGACCCTGCTCACCGACGGCGGGTCCCGGCGCAATCGGTTCGGGCAGTTCCTGCGTCAGGTCGCCCGCAACCCGTTCCTGCTGGTGCGGTTGCTCGTGGTGCGACAGTGGAGCGAGCGGACCGTGATCGCCCTGGTCATGCAGAACAACAACAACTCGCTGACCACCTTCGTGCGCAAGCGCGGACCGGTGCGGTACGTCACCAGCAAACAGGGCCACGGTGAGCCGAATCCGACGTGGATTCCCAAGGGCAACGAGGCAACTCGCCGTATCGCGGCGAAACTCGACGGCGGCGTCGCCGGCGGGACCTGGGGCGACATCGTCAACATGCCGCTCACCGCGCACTATCTCGGCGGGTGCGCGATCTCCGACGACCCGGACAACGGCGTCATCGATCCCTACCAGCGCGTGTGGAACTACCCGACGTTGCACATCGCGGACGGTGCGTCGGTGTCGGCGAACCTCGGCGTCAATCCGTCGCTGACGATCTGTGCGCAGGCGGAACGCGCGGCGGCACTGTGGCCGAACAAGGGCGAACAGGACCGGCGTCCTGTCCAGGGCGAGCCGTATCGCCGCATCGAGCCTGCGACGCCGACGTCCCCGGTGGTGCCGGCCGACGCACCCGGCGCCCTGCGGCTGCCGATCACCCCGGTCGTCCCGGCCACTCCACTGACGGCTCAACGGATCTCGTAGCGTCGGTGCGCCGATCACCCGCCCTGTGAGCACGTGACCCCGGTCGGCGGCGTCGGCGGGTAGTGTCGTCGTCCAGTGCCGAACGGGGGAGACGCATGTCGGGGACAGAACCGCTGACCGTGGTGTTGGCGGGCGGAAGTGGTTCGCTGGGAACGCATCTGGCGACCGATCTCGCCGCGCGTGGGCATCATCCGGTCATCCTGACGCGGAGGATCGATCCGTCGTCGCCGTTCGAACAGGTGGTCTGGGACGGCAGGACCCAGGGCAACTGGGCCGAAGCGCTGACCGCGAACCGTCCGACGGCGGTGGTCAACCTCGCGGGCAAGCTCGTGGATTGCCGCCCCAGCGCCGAGAACATCGCGGCACTGCGGGACAGCCGGGTCGACGCGACGCGCGCACTCGTCACCGCATCGCGCGAACGCACGACGCCGATCTCGTACTGGCTGCAGTCCAGCACGACCGCGATCTGGAGCGACGCGGGCGAACTGTGGTGCACCGAATCGACGCCGATCCCGGTGGGCCTCCCGCAGATGACCGGCGTCGCACGGCCCTGGGAGGAGGCGGTGGACGGCGCGAACACCGACCATCTGACCGTGCTGCGCACCTCGATCGTGCTCGATGCTGATTCGCCGGCCATCCGACGCCTCGTGGGGCTCACGAGGTTCGGGCTCGGCGGCCGGGTCGGCGACGGCCGGCAATGGTTCAGCTGGATTCACATCGACGACTGGCTCGCGATCGCCCGCGCGGCACTGCGGGTCGACGACGCGGTGACGCTGCCCGACGGTGTCGTCGTGGCGGCCAGTCCGCATCCGGTGCGCAACTCCGAACTCATGGCGATGCTGCGCGCGGAGATCGGACGGCCGCCTGCGCCGCCGACGCCCGCGTGGTTGCTCAAACTCGGTGCGGTGGTGCTGCGCACGGACCCGGCCCTCGGACTCACGGGGCGCCGTGCGCGGTCGGATGTGCTCGCGGACGCCGGGTTCGACTTCCGCTTCCCACGGCTCGAGGACGCACTCTCCGATCTGCTCTGAGAGGTCGCCTCAGTCCAGTCCGCGCGCGGTGAGGGTGTCGGCGAAACCGTCGGCGGTGCGCAGGGCGGCGAGGACGACCGGGGCGACGAGGATGCGTGGACCGGGCCGGAGCCCGCGCGCCTTGCGCGCCTCGTCGACTTCCCGCACCACCTCGACCATCAGCGGGATCGCCCGGATGGTCAGTGCCAGCGCGAGCGCGATGAGGTCCACGCGCACCCCGAGCCGTCTCAGGGGGCCGAGCGCACGGACGATCGTGTCGAGCATGTCCGTCGTGCGGGTGGTCAGCGAGACGGCCGCGGCGAGTGCGACCGACAGCGCGAGGACGCCGCAGACGATTACCGCCCGCCGCCAGTCGGTGAAGACGACCTGGAACGCGAAGATGAACAGCAGCAACCACATCAGTGGCCGCAGCTGCCGCCACGCCTCGCGCGGCCCGATCCCCGCCAGCGCGTAAACGACCGCGACCCCGGCCGTCGCGATGCCGAGGGCGGTGAGCGACCGGACCGTCAGCGACAGCACCAGGATCACCACGCCCATCGCGACGAACTTGACGCCCGCGGGCAGTCGGTGCAGCAGCGTGTTGCCGGGACGGTAGACGCCGAGGACGTTCACGACATCATCCCGCGGTAGGCGGCCAGCGCGGGCCGAGGTTCGTCGTCGACGACGACCCGCCCCTCGTCGACGACGATGACACGGTCGAAGTCGGCCAGGATGTCGAGATCGTGGCTGACGACGACGACTTGCTCGTCGAGGGTCGCGAACACGTCGGCGAGCATGCGGGTGTTGCGCAGGTCGAGCAGGGTGGTGGGTTCGTCGGCGACGATGATCGCGGGGTCGGTCACGAACACCGACGCCAGGGCGAGGAGCTGCTTCTGTCCGCCGGAGAGCCGCTGGGCGGGATGGTCCGCGTGGTCGGCGAGCCCGAACCGGGCGAGTACCTCGCCGGCGCGCTCGGCGCGCGCCGACTTGTCGAGATCGGTTCGGCGAAGCGACAGTTCGATGTCCTCGCGGACCGTCGGCATGATGATCTGACGGTCGGGGTCGGAGAAGATGAAGCCCACCCGGCGTCGGACCTCACGCTTGTTCTTCGCGACCGAGAGCCCGTCGACGATGACGGTCCCGGAATCGGGCACGACGAGCGCGTTGATCATCCGCGCCAGCGTCGACTTGCCGCTCCCGTTGGCGCCGACGATCCCGATCCGGTTCTCCGACAACGTCAGTGAGACCTCGCGCAGGACGACGCGGTCGCCGTAGGCGTGGGTGACGTCGGTGAACTCGATCATCGCCGGTGGGGTGGGGCGAGGGTCAGCCGGCCACGGTGCCGGATCGGCGCCCGCGCAACGGCTCGATGAGGCCCGGCCGGCCGCGGTGGACCTGGGCCGCGACCAGGGCCGCGATGACGCACTTGGCGATGTCGCCGGGGATGAACGACCCGTTGGTCGCGATGGCCGCCCACAGTGTCAGGTCGGTCCGCACCAGCAGGCCGAGCACCCCACACGCGTAGAGGACGACGATGCCGCCGAGCGCGTTGATGCCGATGCCCCACAACACGCGGTATTTTTCGGAGCCCGTCGAGATCATCATCGCGGTCAGCACCCCGATGACGATGACCGCCGGGAGGAACCCGATGAAGTATCCGGCTGTCGGGGAGGACAGCGCGGTGAGGCCGTTGCGTCCGCCCGAGAGGATCGGGAGTCCGGCGATCGCCAGCACCATGAAGATGACCACGGCCAGCGTGTCCTTCCTCGGGCCGAGGACCGCCCCGGCGAGGATGACCCCGAGCGACTGGAACGTGATCGGCACACCGCTGGTGCCGATGTTGATGGTCCCGGGCAGGCCGAGCGCGGCGATCAGCGCGGCGAACACGGCGGCCTGGGTGAGGTCGCCGATGCTCAGCGACCAGCGGTTGGGGGATTTCGGCGATGCAGTCATGTCGATTCCGGAGTATTTCACGCGGCGGCGGCGCAGCCGCACCCACCGGGCGGGGTGACCAGGTATCGACGCCGGTCCGCCCACTAGACTCGGCCCGGTGACAGACACTTCTTCTGCGAACTCGTCCTCTCCCGAGGACTTCCTCGAGGGCCCGCGGCCGGTGCTCGTCGTCGACTTCGGCGCGCAGTACGCGCAGCTGATCGCGCGTCGGGTGCGGGAAGCGCGGATCTACTCGGAGGTGATCTCGCACGAGGCGCCGATCGCGGAGATCCAGGAGAAGGATCCGGTCGCGATCATCCTGTCGGGCGGACCGTCGTCGGTGTACGCGGAGGACGCGCCGGACCTCGATCCCGCTCTCTTCGACCTCGACGTCCCGGTCTTCGGCATCTGCTACGGCTTCCAGGCGATGGCGGACAAGCTGGGCGGTGAGGTGGCCAACACCGGCGGGCGCGAGTTCGGCCGGACGACGTTCACGACCAACGGCGAAGGCGTTCTCCACCAGGGTCTCTCGGACACCCAGCCGGTCTGGATGAGCCACAACGACGCCGTCCAGTCCCCGCCGGAGGGGTTCACCGTCACCGGGTCGACGCCCGGCGCGCCGGTCGCATCCTTCGAGAACCTGAAGCGCCGGATGGCCGGTGTGCAGTACCACCCCGAGGTGCTGCACACGCCGCACGGCCAGCAGATCCTCACCCGTTTCCTGTACGAGATCGCCGGTCTCGAGGCCACCTGGACCGCGGCCAACATCGCCGACGCGCTGATCGACGCGGTCGCCGACCAGATCGGTGACGGGCGGGCCATCTGCGGGCTCTCCGGCGGCGTGGATTCCGCGGTGGCCGCCGCGCTGGTGCAGCGGGCCATCGGCGATCGTCTGACCTGTGTCTTCGTCGACCACGGTCTCCTGCGCGCCGGAGAACGCGAACAGGTACAGCACGATTTCGTCGGCGCGACCGGGGCGAAGCTGGTGACGGTCGACGCCGCCGACACATTCCTGCGTGAGCTGTCCGGCGTCAGCGACCCCGAGACCAAGCGCAAGATCATCGGCCGCGAGTTCATCCGGTCGTTCGAGGGTGCGGTCAGCGAGGTCCTCGGCGAGGAGGCCGAGGCGGGGGAGAAGGTCGACTTCCTCGTCCAGGGCACGTTGTACCCCGACGTCGTCGAGTCCGGCGGCGGCAGCGGCACCGCGAACATCAAGAGTCATCACAACGTCGGGGGTCTGCCCGACGACCTCGAGTTCAGTCTCGTGGAACCGCTGCGTCTGCTGTTCAAGGACGAGGTGCGTGCGGTCGGCCGCGAACTGGGGCTGCCCGAGGAGATCGTCGCCCGCCAGCCGTTCCCCGGGCCCGGCCTGGCGATCCGCATCGTCGGCGAGGTGACCGGCGACCGACTGGAGACGCTACGCAAGGCCGACCTGATCGCGCGCGAGGAACTGACCGCCGCCGGCCTCGACTCGCAGATCTGGCAGTGTCCGGTCGTGTTGCTGGCCGACGTGCGCAGTGTGGGCGTGCAGGGAGACGGCCGCACCTACGGCCACCCGATCGTGCTGCGCCCGGTGTCGAGCGAGGACGCGATGACCGCGGACTGGACGCGTGTGCCCTACGAGGTCCTCGAGATCATCTCCACCCGCATCACCAACGAGGTCGCCGAGGTCAACCGGGTGGTGCTCGACGTGACGAGCAAGCCGCCGGGCACCATCGAGTGGGAATGAGCTGACGAGAGCGGCCGGTGGCGTCTGCCACCGGCCGCTCTCGTCAGTGCGTGCCGGTTCTCAGCGCCGCGAACGCGTGCCGGACACGATCAGCACGAGTCCGACCAGCAGCCCGATCCCGACGACGACCCATCCGAGGTCGGCGGCGTCGGGCAGTGCCGGCCCGTCGGCGAGCCCCCACCCGGCCACCGCAAGGGCGGCGAGTCCGAGCAGCCCCAGACCGGGAGCGCGATGGGTGGCGCCACAACCTCGGTCGTCATCGGTGCCGGAAGCGTTCATCTCGGTGCTCATCGCAGGACCTCGACCTCTCCCAATCCGGTGCGGGCCTCGATCTGCAGGACCGGGCCATCGGTGCCGTCACGTCCGCCGTCGAGCCCGGTGGGGCAGTTGTAGTCGCCGACACCGGTCTGGCAGTCGGCACGCACGTTCATGGTCTCCGGCACGTGGACCGTGATCTTGCCGACCCCGCTCTCGAGTCGTACGGTCCGGTCGGCGGTGAGGTCGACCGCACGTAGGTCCAAGGCCATCTCACCGATGCCGAGTGAGTAATCGGCCTGGATGTCGTTCTCGGTCAACGGCTTCCACTCGCGGTCACCGACCCCGCCGGGCGGCAGCGGGCCGGACAGGCCGTTGACCCCGGAGATCACGGTGGTGACGATGACCGCGGCACCGAGAGAGACCGCGATGGGCGCCAGGCCCGTGCTGTGCTCGCCGGTGCGACGCTTGACGACGGCCGCGACGAGGAGTCCGGCTCCGATCACGGCGAGGGAGAGCGACAGGATGTGGGGGACGGTGAACCACTCGACACCCATCTGGTGCAGGCCCGCACCGATCGCACCCACGATGGTCGCCAGACCGACCACGATCAAGGTCAGCGGTGAGCGTCGGTGCCGACGGACGGCCGGTTCGGCCGGGCGGGTCGGCTCGGGCAGATCCCAGGCGAACCGCGCCGCTCCCAACGGATCCCACGCGGGTGGACTCGCCTCGAAGTCGGCATCGAGTTCTCGACTGCTCTGGGTCTGCACGTCGCTCGGCCCTCCGCTCCCTGAGGTGTGAGGAGCGTCAGCGCCCCTCTCTCCGCTCCCTGAGGTGTGAGGAGCGTTAGCGACGAGCCTCGAAGGGTCCTCCGACAGTTCAACTCCCGGCGCCGGGGTGGCCGGGTGTTCGGTGGCCGGATTCCCGCCGATCGCGGACGTGCCCGGTGCTTTGGTCATGGATACTCCTGGGGTCTGGGGGCCGTCCGTGGGGGTGACCGCGCCGGGGGCCGGGTGGCTCATCGCGCGCGGCACCCACCGTTCGAACTGCCCGGCCGCCGGCGGCGGGACGACGATGTCGGTGACCGCCGCGGTGTCGATGCTGGTACCGGCCGCTGGAGTCGGGGTCCGCAGGTACAGCAGGTACCAGCCGCCGAGCATCAGGATCGCGCCGACGAGCCCGCCCGAGCCCCAGGTGCGATTGGGGCCGAATGAGGTGACGATGACGATCGCGAGCACGACCAGCAGGATCACCTGCGGATTCCCCAGTCCGTGCATCGAGTTGTGCGACGCGGTGTGACCGGCCCGGGAGGAATCGACACGGAGCGCATCGGCCCGGGCGCGTCCGGCGCCCGGGAACGCGACCCAGGCCGCGAGATAGAGGATGAGTCCGCTGCCGCCGAAGAAGGCGGCCACCACGAACGCGACCTTCACCAGAGTCGGGTCGACGCGGTACCGGGCGGCGATGCCGGTACACACGCCGGCGATCGTCCGATCGTCGGGCCGATACGGACGGGTCGCCCACAGGCCCTGGATCTGCTGCTGGAACTCCTTGGTGTCCATGACGATCATCGTGCCGCCCGTCCGGCCCCGGACACATCGGGTGATCCCCTGAATTGTCCCCCGGAGAATCCCGAGGCCCGGGGGCTGCGGAGCGGACACACCCTGAGATCGCGGCGCATGAACCGGGGTTGACCCCGATGTCGCGAAGCCGATCGCATGGGACGATCGAGGAGTGAGTCGAATGGAGGTCGAGCCGGTCTCGAAACTGGTGCGCCGCGACGGCGGCCGCGTCGTCGCCGGTGTCGCCGGCGGATTGGCCGATCATCTCGGGGTCGAGGTCTTCCGCGTGCGGATCGTCTTCGTGGTCCTGGCCGCGCTGGCCGGCGCCGGGGTCGCCGCCTACGGGCTGCTGTGGTTCTTCTGCCCGCAGGGCGACGACACCACGTCACCGGCACCGGGAGAGCGTCGTCAATCCCTCGGTCTGGCGATGGTCGGGCTGGTGGCCATGGGCGTGGTCGGATTCGCGGCGTCGGGGACCCCGGCGGAGTACCTCATCCCGTTCGTCTTCATCGCGTTGGGCGCCGCCCTCGTGTGGCGCGAGTTCGACACATCCCCCAGGGCACCCCGCACACCGCTGCGGACCTGGACACGGTTGATCGGCGGGGTCGCGCTCGTCGTCGGTGGCCTCGTGGTCGTGGTGGTGGCCGGGGATCGCAGCTTCGGCGGTCTCAATTCCACGATCCTCGCGGTCGGGGCGACCCTGATCGGCGTCGTCCTGTTGACCGTGCCCCTGTGGATGCGGATGCTGCGCACCATCAACGAGGAGCGCTCGGCCCGCATTCGCAACGCCGAGCGCGAGGAGATCGCCTCGCATCTGCACGACTCGGTCCTGCAGACCCTGGCCCTGATCCAGAAGAAGGCGGGCCGCCCCGAGGAGGTGGCACGCCTGGCCCGGAGTCAGGAACGCGAGCTGCGGGCCTGGCTGTTCGGCGACCCGGCCACCGAACGCGGCTCGCTCGCGGCGGCACTGCGAAGTGTCGGCGCCGAGGTCGAGGACGCCTACGGTATCGAGGTGGAGATCATCACCGTCGGCGATCTCCGTCCGGACAACACCCGGGACGCCAAACGCTGGTCGGCTCTCGTCGGGGCCACCCGCGAGGCGCTGGTCAACGCCGCCAAGCACTCCGGTGAACGCACCGTGGACGTGTACGGCGAGATCACCGACGACGAGGTCGAGGTGTATGTCCGTGACCGGGGAATCGGTTTCGACCCCGACGCCGTCGACGACGACCGCCAGGGCATCTCCCGGTCGATCCGCGCACGTGTGGAGAGGATGGGCGGCCGCGTGCGGATCACGTCGACCCCCGGGCGCGGGACGAACGTGGGTCTGATGATGCCGCGTGGTGACGGGGGATCGGGATCAATCGACGAGAGAGCGGACGACACCCGACGCTCTGCCGAGGTGACCGTCGACGCGGTCGCCCCGACCGACAACAGGAAGGCACGATGACGCCGAGTTCCCCGAGTTCCGACCCGACCGGCCCCGATCCGGTGACCGTCTATCTCGTCGACGACCATGCGGTCTTCCGCTCCGGGGTCCGTGCCGAATTGGCCGACGAACCGGGCCTACGCGTCGTCGGCGAGGCGGGCACCGTACCCGAGGCGATCGACGGGATCGTCGCGGCGGCTCCGGATGTGGTCCTGCTCGACGTGCACATGCCGGCCGGCGGCGGGGTGGCGGTCCTGCGCGGGGTGCTCGATCGGCTCGGATCGAACGGAACGGGTTCGAATGCAACCGGTTCGAATGCCACGGGTTCGACACCGCCGGTCTTCCTGGCCCTGAGCGTGTCGGACGCGGCCGAGGACGTCATCGCCACCATCCGGGCCGGTGCCCGCGGTTACGTGACCAAGACGATCGCGGGCCCGGAACTCGCCGACGCGGTCCGCCGGGTCGCCGACGGCGACGCGGTGTTCAGCCCACGTCTCGCGGGCTTCGTCCTCGACTCGTTCACCGGGAAGTCCTCGGCACCCGAACCGCCGCTCGACCCGGAACTCGACTCGCTGACCAGGCGCGAACTGGAGGTGTTGCGCCTGCTGGCGCGCGGGTACACCTATCGGGAGATCGCCGACGAGCTGTTCATCTCGATCAAGACGGTCGAGACACATGCGTCGAACGTTTTGCGGAAGACCCAGCAGTCCAACCGCAATGCCCTCACCCGATGGGCGGCCACCCGTCACATCGGCTGACCGCAGCGGCGCCGGCTCAGCGCAACAGCGCGATCGCGAGTACGACGACGACCGCGAGCACGGCGAAGAACACGAAGATCGACACCGCCAGTGCCGTGCTCGACGTGCCCGGCGCCGGCGGACCGGGGGTCGGTTGCCGGGAACCGGACGAGTACTGCTGGGAGGCAGGCGGTCTCGGCGTCGACGACAGTGGTTGCGGCGTCGACATCAGGGTCGGGGACATACCGCGACGTGTGTCCGGCAGGTCGCGGGAGCCGCGGTCGGCGGACATCGTCGGGGCGTATGGGGGCAGCGTGGCCCCGGCCGGACGATGCGAACCGGTCGTCGACGACCGGCCGGCGCGCTGTGACCAGGCCGGCGTGCCCGCTCCCGGCCGGGTGATGAGGCCGGTCAGGACCTGGTCGCGGGTGCCTCGAGAACCGGCCGCGAACGAGGTGAGCATGTCTCGTGCCTGACTCATCGTCGGGCGTTTGGTCGGGCTCGGTTCCAGGAGGCGCAGCAGGATCGGCTCGAGCTCGGCGGCATTCTGCATGGGATTGATGCGTGCGCGTGCGACCTTGTGCAGCAGCGCGATCGAGTTGTCGTCGACACCGAAGGGCGGCTGACCCTCCACCATCGTGTAGACGGTCGCGCCCAGCGAGTAGACGTCCGAGGCCTCCTGCGGATCGGCGCCGCGCGCGACCTCGGGAGCGAAATACGCAGGCGTTCCGGTGATCACGCCGGTCTGGGTGAGAGTGACATCGTCCTTCGCCCGCGAGATCCCGAAGTCGGTGATCTTGACCAGGCCGGTCAGCCGTCCGCCCTCGGCGATGAGGATGTTGCCGGGCTTGATGTCGCGGTGCACGATCCCCGCGGCGTGGGCCTCGACCATCGCATCGGCGACCTGGGCGCCGATCTGGGCGGCCTCGGCGGGCGCGAGAGTCTTTGTGGCGTGCAAGATCTGGGCCACACTGCGGGAGGGTAGGTATTCCATGACCAGCCAGGGCTCGCCCCGGTCGAGGGCGACATCGTGCATGGCGATCGCATTGCGGTGGGAGAGCTTCGCGGCGATCCGTCCCTCCCGCATGGCCCGCTTGCGTACGTTGTCGGCGGAGTCCTCGGTGAGGCCTTCGGTGGAGACGACCTGCTTGACGGCGACGTCACGGTCGAGGAGCTGGTCGCGGGCGAGCCACACGGTTCCCATGCCGCCGCCGCCGATGCGCGACTTCAGACGGTACCGGCCGGCCACCAGGTACTGGGGACCCGGCGCATGGTGGGTTCCGGCGGTCGTCGACATACGGAGATGATAGCGGCGAGGTCGACGCCGCGGGCACCGCACTTGACAGCCATCTCGTACGTATGTTCGACTCCCATCATGCGATGGTCGGATCAGGCGGTCGAGGTCGACGACGGGTCGCTCCCGGGGCTGAGCCGCTCGGGTCTGGTGCGGTCGGTGCGTACGCCGGACTTCGAGGGTGTCACATTCCACGAGGTGTTGGCCAAGAGTGCGCTCAATCGCGTGCCAGAGGCCTCGCAGCTCCCGTTCCAGTTCACGGTCAACACCTTTCGCGGGTGCACGCATGCCTGCCGCTACTGTTTCGCCCGTCCGACGCACGAATATCTCGACCTCGACGCGGGCACCGATTTCGACACCCAGGTCGTGGTGAAGCTCAACGTCGCGGCGGTGCTGCGCAAGGAACTCAAACGCCGGTCGTGGACCCGGGAGACGGTGGCGCTGGGCACCAACACGGACCCGTATCAGCGTGCCGAGGGGCGGTACCGACTCATGCCGGGCGTGATCTCCGCGCTCGCCGAGTCCCGGACGCCGTTCTCCATTCTGACCAAGGGCACCTTGATCCGTCGGGATCTTCCGCTGTTGCGTCAGGCTGCGGGGGAGGTCTCGGTCAGTGTCGGGATCTCGCTGGCGATCCTCGATCAGGACCTGCAGAAGAAGATCGAACCGGGGACGCCGTCGCCCCAGGCGCGGCTGTCGGTGATCCGCGATCTCGCCGACGCCGGCATCGCGCCGCACGTGATGGTGGCCCCCGTCGTCCCGTACCTCACGGATTCGACCGCGCATCTCGACTCGTTGCTCGAGGCCCTCGCCGAGGCGGGCGCGTCTGGTGTGACCGCGTTCCCGATGCATCTGCGATCCTCGACCAAGCCGTGGTTCCTCGAGTGGCTGGCGGGGGAGCATCCGGCGCTCATCCGCCGGTACCGGGGGCTCTACGGGCGTGGCGCCTATGTCACCCCGGAGTACTCCTCGTGGCTGCGTGACCGGATGAAGCCGCTCGTGCACCGGCATGGCCTGGCCGGTTCCGGCGGTCTCCGGCAATCGGGTCCCGACTCGCCGGCGACGGTGGCCGCGCCCGAGCTGCAGCACGCCCTCACCCTGTTCTGACCCGTGCCGTCCTGACCGCGCCCCTGAGCTGGGCGGATTCGACGTGGATGCGAACATCCCTTGCTGCGCAACGGCTTTCGGCTCCAGTTGACGCTTGTCGGTGGTTGGTTCTACTCTCGAATGATCGAAACAGTGTTCGAATGATCGGCGGACGAGGGGCCTCCCTCGGGATCGTTCGGGACTGTGTCGAGAACCCTGATGGCGCGCACCTTCCCGGCTCGCTCGAGAACTACTCATGTCGACTGGAGGGTGCCGGAATGGATGTCTCTGCTGGTGTGGCCGTGACCGATGCCGTGACCGATACGGCGGCCGGTGGCCGGGCCGACGAGCTGGCGGGTCTGCGCCGGCGGATGGCGGCCATGTCCGGTCGGCCCGACCAGCGGGTGGTCGAGGTTCGAGACCGGTCGGTGGGTGTCCTCCCCGTGCCGGAATCGTTGTCGGACATCTTGCCGCACAACGGTATTCCGCGAGGGTCGGTGGCCCGGCTCGACGGCGCCCGTTCGGTGCTGATCGCGATGATCGCTTCGGTGACCCGTGCAGGTGGACAGGTGGGGATCGTCGGGTTGCCCCGGTTGAGTCTGCTGCCCGCGGCGGAGATGGGCGCCGACCTGTCCCGCATCGCCACCATCCCCGATCCCGGTCCCGACCCGGTCGAGGTGGCAGCGGTGCTGCTCGACGGTATGGACCTGGTGATCCTGGACCTGGGGAGCGGCGGCCAGGGGGCTCGCCCGCGGAACGAGATGGTGACCCCCTCGCGTGCCCGGGTGGTCATGGGACGCGTGCGCAAGCAGTCGTCGGTGCTGCTGGTGACCGGTGGCGCATGGCCGGGTGCGCAACTGGCCATCGAGGCCCGTGTCCTCACCTACCGGCACAGTCCGGTCCTGCCCGGCCGGTCTGCTCCCGCCTCCCGTGCGGCCGGTCTCGACTCCGCACGCAGCGGCTACGGCCGTATCGGCGGGATGCGGCTGCAGGTCACGGTGTCGGGCCGCGGCCGGCAATCCGAGAGCACCGAGGTCGAACTCCGGGCGACGGGCCACGGTGCCGATCGCACGGTCGAGATGGTCGCGGCGGCGACCGTCTCCCCGGTGCTCGCGGTGGCGAACTGATGCCCTCCGGAGAGCCGGGGTCCCGGCGTATCCTCGCGCTCTGGTGCCCGGACTGGCCGGCGATGGCCGCGGCGGCCGAGGCGGATCTGCCCCCGCTGCATCCGGTCGCGGTGCTGTCGGCGAATCGGGTGGTGGCCTGTTCGGCCTCGGCACGGGCCGCCGGTGTGCGGCGGGGGATGCGGAAGCGACAGGCGCAGGCGGCGTGCACGGAGATGACCGTGGTCGCCGCCGACGAGAACCGGGACGGACGGCTGTTCGAACAGGTGGTCGCCGCGGTCGCCGAGGTGATCCCCGCCCTCGAAGTGCTCCGGCCGGGTCTCCTGGTGATCGCCGGCGACCGTGCCGCCCGCTACTTCGGCGGGATGGAGGCCCTCGCGGAGGAGCTCGTCGACGTGGTGTCGGCGTGCGGCATCGAGTCGCAGGTCGGCATCGCCGACGAGATCTTCACCGCCGTCCTCGCCGCCCGGCACGGGCATCAGGTGGAGCCCGGGGGTGACCGGGAGTACCTCGCCGGCCGCCCCGTCGCCGACCTCGCCGTCGAACCCAGCATGAGCGATCCGTCCCGTGCCGATCTCGTGGAGTTGCTGCGCCGGTTGGGGATCGGCACGATCGGCGCCTTCGCCGACATGTCCGTCACCGACGTCGCCACCCGGTTCGCCCGGGATGCGGTCGTCGCGCACCGGCTGGCCAATGCGCTGCCGGGGCGTGTCCCGTCGTCACGTGGTGTGCCGGCCGAACTCGACGTCGACCACACCTGCGACCCGCCGGTCGACCGCATCGACGTCGCGGCGTTCATCGGTCGTACCCTCGCCGACGTGCTGCACCGGCGCCTGCGTGATGCCGCGGTGGCCTGCACGCGACTCACCATCATCGCGACCACCGAACGCGGACAACAGCATTCGCGGACCTGGCGATGTGCCCAACCGCTGACGCCGGAGACGACCGCGGATCGTATCCGATGGCAACTCGAGGGGTGGCTGACCGGCGCGGCGCGGCCCACTTCCCCGCGGGTCGAGCCGCGCGCAGCGAGGAGCAGTGCCCGACCCGACTCGCCGATCGTCCGCCTGCGGCTCGAACCGGTCGAGGTCGTCGAGGCCGGGGCCCTGCACTATCAGCTCACCGACGATCTCTCCCGTGGCGGGCTGGCCGGTGAACCGGATGTGGAGGAGCGCGCCCGGCGTTCGCTGGTGCGGATACAGGGGCTGCTGGGCGGGGATGCGGTCCGTATTCCCGTGCTGAGCGGTGGTCGCGGACCCGCCGAACGGATCACGATGGTCTCCCTGGGCGACGAGCCCGCTCCGCGCCGGGACCCGTCGGCGCCGTGGCCCGGGCGTCTACCGCAACCCAGTCCGACGGTGCTGGTGGAGACCGCGATCCACGTGCTCGATGCGGTGGGGCAACCGGTGAAGGTGACCGATCGCGGGGCCTTCACCGCCGAACCGGTGACCGTCGCACTGGCATCGTCCCGGGCACGCCGATCGAGTTGGGGCCTGTGCTGGTGGGCCGGACCCTGGCCGGTCGGGAGCACCGACCGGCCCGCCGGGGCGTCGGTGTCGGCCGGAACCACCGAGACCGGACTGATCGCCCGGGCGCAGGTGCTGCTCGACGATTCGCGTGCCCTGCTGCTGTGCTACCGCGCCGGGGAGTGGATCGTCGAGGGGGTTTACGAGTGACTGAGATCATCCAGTGATGTCATCAAGGCGATGGGCGGGATCACCTGGGCGCCACACCCGATGACCAACGACGTCGCGTGCACGACTGTTCCAGCACTCGAAATCTCCGGCAGCCTTGAGCGACGATTTGTGACGAGTTTGAAATTCGTCTGACCAGGCTCTTCGAAAGCGATTCGGATTATCGGTATTCGCGAGAATTTAGAGTAACGCCACATGCCGTGAACCGTTTGCGCCGCGTACGGTTCGGCCGATCAGGAGCACCGTGATGACACAGCCGCCCCCTCCATCTACGCCTCCCGGTTGGCATCGTGACCCTGGGGATCCGACCATGCTTCGGTGGTGGGACGGCAACCAATGGACTGACAACTGGGAGCTCGCTGACCAGCCGGCGAGGAAGAGATCGAGCGCAGCACTGCCACTCATCATCGGGGTCGGCCTTGTCGTCAGCGCGGTTGTTGTCGCGATCGTCATTGTCGTGGTGGGGGCTCTCGGGGCCACGAAATCTGACCCCCTCCCGGCAGCCAGTCCCGACACCACCAGTCGCCCGGTGAACACGTCAGCCGCGGCGGCTGCAAGTCGGTCTGCAGAGCTTGATCGCCTCAGGCTCACAAACAAGGCGTCATACCGGTCAGTATCCTCGCGCGACTGGCAGCTCGTCGCCAAGAACCCTGACGTTCACATCGGAGAGCTCTACATTGTCTACGGACGGGTGATGCAGGCCGACAGCGCGATGGGGGCATACCAGATTCGCGTCAACACCGACGGTCAGCAGATTGAGTCCTACGACTACGACATCAACACCGTCGTCGACGCCGGTCTCGGCTCGTTCGAAGAGGTCGTCGAGGATGACCTCGTCACCATGTGGGTGAGCGTGAAGGGGTCAGAAACTTACGACACGACGATGGGCGGATCGGTAACGGCACCGAAGGTGGCGGCCAACATCATCGAGGTGTACGGCAGCGCCGATTGACCCGGAGACCCGCACACACGCCGGCGGGACGAAACGCCCCGACCGAAAGCGTGCGCCGTCGCCTCGAAGATGCCAGTCTCGACGCATGGCGCGCACATGGTTGTCGGTGACCGTGGAACTGCTCGGTGGCCGGGGTACGGAGTTGTGGCCCTGGCCAGGGAGGGTTTTCGCGGTCGGTCCGGCGCACACCTTCAGGGATCTGGCCACCGCTGTCGACGGCGCGTTCGCCCGGTGGGATCGTTCCCATCAGTCACTGTTCACCCTCGACGACGGCAGGCTGGTCGCCGATGCCACCTTCGGCGCCGAGATCGCCGGTGGTATCGGCGGCCCGATCTCCGAACCCATCGACATCGCCACGGCCAAGGTCTCCAAGCTGGTGGCGACGGGCGCCGAGTTCCAGTACACCTTCGATCTCGGCGACGAGTGGACCCATCGGTGCGTCGTGGGGGATCTGAAGGTCGACCCGCTGGACGTGCTCGGCATCCAACCGAAGGCGCCCCTCCCGTACTTCGGCTGGGGCGACATCCCGGACCAGTACGGTCGCCGATCGGCAGATGGTGACGCCGAGACGCCACCACGCCCCACCGTTCCGCACCCGATGCTCATCGGCGAGTGGCCCGCACAGCGGGAGATCCGCGAGCTGGATCTGGGCGAGGTGCGCGGGTCGATCTACTCCGCCGATGCCGATCGTTTCCTGGATGCCGTCACCGGATGCGATCTGGACGACGCGCTCCAGCAGGTCGGCCCCGGGGTACCGATGGCGCTGCAGAAACGACGCGAGCGAGCCGAACCGGTGGCCGTCTCGGTGATCAATCGTCTGACCAGACGCGGGGAGCCCGGCGACGCCGAACTCGCCGAGGAACTGCTCACGATCCTGCGCGGGGAACCCGTACCGGGCCGGCCGGTCGCCGTGGATCTCGAGATGCTCAGCGACGAGATGGAAGGTGATCCGAACCGGTCGACCGGCGGACTCATCGACCTGGACACCGGCTTCGTGTACAACGACGAGATGCTCGAGCCGGGCGTGCTCGATGACGAGTTCGACGTCGAAGAGGACCCGGATCGCTGGCTGCGCTTCGACTGCATCGGTTCGCGCGACAGCTGGCGGGACATGGCGGATTTCGCGACGCGCATCTCCGATCCCGACCTGCGGAGCCGTCTGGAGCGTGCGATCGAGGGACGAGGTGCGTTCCGCAGGTTCCGGGACGTCGTCCACGAGGCGGGTATGAGTCAGCAGTGGTATGCGTTCTCCACCGATCGCAAGTTCGGACGGGCACGCAAGTTCCTGGTGCGTCAAGGAATTCGACCGACCTGACCTGCGCATTCTGACATCTGTCATGGGCCGGCATGCCGGAATGTCACCGCATTCCGATGATCGGCAGCACTACTGACCGCGTCCGGTCCCGGGCAGGGTCGAATACATGACGACGACACGAGAACACACCACACCCGGACCGATCCCGCTCGAGGACTTCTTCAGCCCGCCGCAGCGCGCCGGCGCGACGATCTCACCCGACGGCACCCGGATGGCGTTCCTCGCCCCGTGGCGTAATCGACTCAACGTCTGGGTGGAGGATCTCGAGCCGGGCAGCGAGCCGCGCTGTGTCACCGCGGACGAGACGCGCAGCGTCCGCAACTTCCGATGGACCGACGATCCGCGGTGGATCGTCTACCTCCAGGACACCGGAGGGGACGAGAACTGGCATCTGTTCCGCGTCGACCTCGACGCCGAGGATGCGGATTCGGTCGATCTCACCCCGTACCCCGGGGCGCGGGTCGTCAGCGCCGACGCTGTCGCCGGCCGGCCGGGAACCCTGACCCTCCTCATGAACGCGCGCGACCCGAGTGAGTTCGACCTCCACGAGATCGACATCGCGAGCGGCGAACTCACCACGGTGGCGCAGAGCCCGGGCGTGTCCGAGTCCTGGATGCGCGGACCCGGGGACGATCTGCTCCGCCTCTCCCAGACCGCCGGCACGAGTCTCGAGGTCGCCCGCCTCGACTCGGCCACCGGCGAGCTCATCCCGGTCATCTCGGTCGACGGAGACGACCATCCACTGGGCGTGGCGCCGCTGGAACCCACACCGGACCGGACCGGGCTCTGGGTGGGTTCCAGCGAGGGCGCCGACCTGACGCGCCTGATCCACGTCGATGTGCGAACGGGTGAGACCACCGAAGTCGACGCCCATCCCACGCTGGAGATCGACGGTGCCCGGCGCGCGGTGGCCGAGATGTCGTCGGCGCTGATCACCGACCGCGCCACCGGCGAACTCGTCGGCGTCCGCTACCTCGGCGAACGACAGGTCATCCATGCGCTGACGACGGACTTCGCCGAGGTGCTGAAGAACCTCGAAGCCCTCTCCGACGGCGATGTCGGCGAGCTGTCCTCCGACGAGAGCGGGGAGAAGTGGATCGTCAGCTTCACCCATGACCGCGACCCGGGGGTGACCTGGTTCTACGATCACGCCACCGGCGAGAGCCGTCGGCTCTACCGTCCGTTCCCGCACCTCGATCCCGAGGCGATGGCACCGATGGCACCGGTCACGATCTCGGCCCGGGACGGGCTCGATCTGCCGTCGTACCTGACCCTTCCGGTCGACACCGATCCGACCGGACTGCCCCTCGTGGTCCTGGTCCACGGCGGCCCGTGGTACCGCGATGCGTGGGGATACCAGCCGACGGTGCAGTTGCTCGCCAATCGTGGATATGCCGTGCTGCAGGTGAACTTTCGCGGTTCGGTCGGATACGGCCCGGCCCACACCCGCGCGGCGATCGGCGAGTTCGCGGGGAAGATGCACACCGACCTGCTCGATGCCGTCGACTGGGCCGTGGCGCAGGGCTACGTCGATCGTGACCGCGTCGCCATCATGGGTGGTTCGTACGGAGGGTACGCGGCACTCGTGGGTGCGTCGTTCACGCCGGACGTGTTCGCCGCGGCCGTCGACTACGTCGGTATCTCCGACCTCGAGAACTTCATGCGTACGCAGCCGTCGTTCCTCGGCAAGGAGTCCTTGGCCAACAACTGGCATCTCTACGTCGGCGATCCCGATGATCCCGAAAAGATCGCCGAGGTCCGCGCGCGGTCGCCGATCACCCGCGTCGACGACATCAAGCGACCGCTGCTGATCGCACAGGGTGCGAACGACGCCCGCGTCGTCAAGGCCGAATCCGACATCATCGTCGACGCGCTCCGGCAGCGGGAGGTCGACGTCGAGTATCTCGTCTTCGACGACGAGGGACATGGATTCGTCAATCCGGAGAACCAGATGACCTTCTATCGCGCGGTCGAGGGTTTCCTCGCCCGGCATCTCGGCGGACGGGAGCAGTCATGACCACGCACCGAACAGATGTCGACGAGCGTCGGCCGAAAACCCCCGACGCCCAGCAGGTCCTGATGGATCAGCTCGGCGGGATGTCGGGGATGATCTACTCCGCGATCCCGGTCGTGGTGTTCGTGATCGCCAATGCCACCACAAATCTGCCCATCGCCATCGGTGCCGCGATCGCTGTCGCCGTCCTCACCGCGGGCTTACGTCTCGCCCGGGATGAGCCCGTGGTGCAGGCGTCCGGCGGCATCATCGGAGTGGCCGCCGCCGGGGCGGTCGCCGCGGCCACCGGGTCGGCGGACGGTTATTTCCTGCTGGGGATCTGGTCCAACGGGATCGAGGCGCTCATCGTGCTGGTGACGGTGCTCGTGCGCCGACCGCTGACCGGCTTGCTGTGGAATCTGTTGCACGGCAACAAGTATTCGTGGCGTCACGACCGATCGGTGATGCGCGCGCACGATATCGCGACCCTCACCCTGACGGCCGTACTGGCATCGCGTTTCGGTGTGCAGCTGTGGTTCTACGAGACGCATGCCACCGGGATGCTCGCGACCGCGAAGATCGCGATGGGATTCCCGCTCTTCGCCGCGTTCATCGGGGTCGCGGTGTGGGCGTTCCGGCGGTCGACGCGACAGCTGGTCGAGTGACGCGCGTGTCAGATCCAGCCGAGTTCCCGTGCCTTGAGGGCGGCCTCGTAGCGGTTCGACGCGTCGAGCTTCGTCATCGCCGACGACAGATAGTTGCGCGTCGTGCCCGCGGAGAGATGTGCCCGACCGGCGATCTCCTCGACGGAGGCTCCGTCGAGAGCGAACTCCAGGACATCGGCCTCACGGGCGGTCAGCACCGAGTCGCCGGTGCTGATCGCCTCGGTGGCGAGGTCGGGATCGATGTACCGGCCACCGTGGTGGACCGTCGAGATCACCTGCGCCAGCGTGGCGGCGGGCGTGGTCTTCGGGAGAAAGCCCCGCACGCCCGCGGCCAGTGCACGTTTGAGGTAACCGGGCCGGCCGTGACTGGTGACGATGAGAACACCGGCATCGGGCGTGAGGGTGAGCAGCTCGACGGCGGTGTCGATGCCGTCCATGCCGGTCATCTGGAGATCGAGAACGGCCACCGCCACGGGCTCGCCGGCGGCGACGCGGGCGCGCCACAGGTCGACGAGCTGCTCACCTGACTCGACGTGGGCGACCACCTCGAGGTCTGCCTCGAGATCGAGCATCGTCGCCATCGCCGTGCGGACAAGTGTTTCGTCGTCGGCCATCAGGACCGGGATCATGATCTCTCCCAACGGACTTGCAGAATGAACTCGTCGTCGTGCGTGCTGGTGTCGAGTGTTGCGCCCACGGGCTCGAGTCGTTCGGCGAGACCGCGTAGGCCGGAGTGCGGTGACGGTGCGCGCGAGGCACCCACCGGGACACCGTCATTGCGCAACGACATACCGGTGGGGTGCAGCGTCAGCCACGCCGACGACGCGGACGAGTGCTTGACGATGTTGGTCGTACCCTCACGCACCACCCACGCCGCCACGTCGCGACAGCGATCGGGTACGTCGGCCGGGTCCCCGTCGACGACGAGTCCGCAACCGGCCGCCGACAGCAGCGACCGGGCGCCGGCGACCTCGCCGGCCAGGTCGATGTCGCGGTAACCGCGGACCAGCGCACGCATCTGTTCCATCGACTGGACGGCGAGTGCCTTGATCTCGTCGATCTCGGTCGCTGCGCGGTAGGTCACGGTCTCGCGATCGGAGTGGGGATTCGCGGCGGCGCGGAGCAGAGAACCGGCCAGTTCGCTCTTGACGGCGATCGCGGAGAACCCGCGTCCGACGACGTCGTGCAGATCACGTGAGAAGCGCAGTCGCTCCTCGGCGACACGGAGCCGGGCCTCGACCGCCTTGGCGCGTTCGAGGTCGTCGATCACGTGCAGGCCCCATTGGGTGGCGAGCGTGGTGCCGACCATGACCACGCCGATGACGAAGACGTAGAGCGCGAGTCGGACCGCGCCCGGCGCCGAACCCGACAGCAACGCACCCGATCCGAGGCTCAGTGCGGCCAACGACCACCAGCGGTGCCGGAGGAACGGCAGTACGGACAGAGCCACGAGGAAGGCGACATACATGCCGAGTGTGCCTGCCGCCTCGACGTCGAAGCGCGCGGCGGCCGTGTGCGAGATGACCACCGCGGTCGTCCAGACGGCCGCCATCGTCAGCGCGGCACCGACGAGCAGGCCCCGGCGCCATCGGGCGGTCGGCCCGACGGCGAAATCGGGCTGTGCCTCGAGAGCGACGACGGCGGCCGCCCCGGCGAGAAGGAGCCCGGCCGCCGACCATTCGGCGCGGGCCGAGACGCTCAGGACGACGGAGATGGCGACGACGACCGCTTGCAAGGTGCATCTGGTGTAGAGCCGGTACCGCTGCGGTCCCGACAGTTCCCGCCACGAGGCCGCCGTGCGCGCCACCACCGACCGTCGTACCCGCTGCTCCGGAGATGCCGAAGCGGTGCTGCCGACGCGATCACCGGAACGGTCCATGCGTCCAGTGTCGCAGGCCGGTCGACCAGTTCAGCTGTTGCGTCCGCGCGCGATGACCGGCCACCGGCTGTCCGAGCCGTCGATGGCCACCAGTTCGTCGACGAGATTGACCGCATTGCAGACGTGGTTCGGCACCACCCGGATCACGTCACCCAGGCGGGGAACCGGTGTCGACTCCGTCGGGAACTCCACCACGGCATGATGTTCGGACAGCTGCACGACGCGGGCCTCGGGGTGGTCGAGGAGCCGTCCGTGGCCGGTCGCCCAGGCTGCTCGGTCGGCACCGAGGATCTTGCTGCCCGCGTCGACGACGATCCGCCCCGGCTCACTCCGTACGACGGTTGCCACCGCGGTCAGCGCCACGTCGTCGAATCCGCAGGTGCCGATCTCGACCTGCTGGGCGTCGTTGAGGGGATACACGCCCGGTCGGATCTCGGTGAGCACACCCGCATGCGACGGGTCGCCGACGAAGTCGACGGTCGGCGTGGATCCGCCGCTGCGCACCCGGGGATCGATCCCCTGCGCTCGCAGACTCTGCGCTGCCGTACGAAGCGCCGCCACCTCCTGCTCCGCCGCTCGCCGGCGGGTGTCGCCGACGCCGTAACCGTGACCGGGGAAGGTGAACACGCCGACGATGTCGAGGCCGGCTGCCGCTCCCGCCGCCGCGACGTCACCGGCTTGCTCGGGAGCGGCCCCGGTCCGGTGCTGCCCGGAGTCGACCTCGACGACCACCTCGATGCGCTGCTCACCGAGCAAAGACCCGAGATGCCGTGCGCCCTCGACGGAATCGATACCCACCCGCAGGGACACTCGATCCGCGAGGGCGCGTAGTCGAGCGGCCTTCGTCGACGTCGCCCAGATCGGGTAGGCGATGAAGACGTCTGTGCAGGCGGTGATCTCGGCCGCGTCGGCGAACGCCTCGGCCTCGCCGATGGTCGCCACCGTCAGCCCCACGGCTCCGAGATCGAGCTGCATGCGGGCGATCTCGGCGCATTTGTGGGTCTTGGCGTGCGGACGGACGTCGACTCCGGTCGAGCGTGCACGGTCGGCGAGGGACGTGAGATTGTGGGTGAGACGGTCGACGTCGACCTCGAGATACGGGGTGTCGATCACGCGTCCGGCCCGTCGACGACCTGATCCGAACGGCCCAGCGCCGCGGCTGATTCGCCGAACACGAGGTACTCCTGATGCAGGATGCGGGTGGTCAGCCCGGGAGTGACCCGGTGCCCGATCTCGGCGACGAGTCCCACGAGCGAGTCGACGCGCTTGGGTCGGTCGACGATCGCGTGCAGGACGCGCGCGGCGGCACGATCGACGTTCCAGGTGCCGGGCTGATTGTCGTAGGCCTCGGTGGGGGCGATCATCCGCGTCTTCACCAGGGGGAGGCGGACATTGGAGAAGGTGACATGGTCGGAGACGGTTTCGGTACCGGTCACGTCGCTGAAGGCCTCCAGTGCGGCCTTCGACGCGGCATAGGCTCCGAACCGCGGTCCGCGCGACTGCACCGCGACCGACGTCACGTTCACCACGTGGCCCGCCTGTCGGGTGACCATGTGCGGCAGCAGTCCGAGGACGAGGTTCACCGCCCCGAAGTAGTTGACCGCCATCACCCGGTGGTAGTCATGTGACCGGTCGACCGAGTTGAGGGTTGCGCGCCGGATCGACCGCCCGGCGTTGTTGACCAGCACATCCACGTGACCGTGTGTGGCCAGGACGGTCTTGACGAGCGCGTTGACCGACTCCTCGTCGGTGATGTCGCACTGGTAGGAGGTCACCTGGCCGGGCGGGATGCCCTTCTTGCTCGTCGTCGAGTTCAATTCCTGCGTCGCCGAATCGAGTTCCTCGGCAGTGCGGGCGACGATCAGGACGTTGGCCCCACGGGCTACACACATCCGGGCGGTGGCCTTGCCGATACCGCTGGATCCGCCGGTGATCAGGATGTTCTTGCCGACGAGCGGTCCGCGCGGATCGGTGCGTCGGTTGCGTGACCGATCGAGATGTCGTGACCAGTAGGTCCACAGGCGCGGAGCGTATTCGGCGAAGTCGGGCACCGAGATGCCGAGGTCGCCCAGGACCGCGACGGTGGTGTCGGCGCGGAAGTCGACCGGCAGGGTCACCGCGTCGAGCAGTGCCCCGGGTATGCCCTGCTGGGCGGCGACGAGGTTGCGTCCGACGCGCGCAAGTCCCATGCCGGACAACGCCATCACGGGCTCGACCGCGGCACGTGGGATGGCATCGAAGCCGCGGGGGGCACCGAAGGCCGGTGCCAGTGCGTTGTACATCTCGGTGGTCGTGAGCGACTTCGGGTCACTGAGATGGAACACCAGTCCGCTGCGGGTGGGATTGACGCCGATGAGCGCGACCATCGCGGCGGCGACATAGTCGACGGGCACGATGTTCAGCGTGCCCAGGTCGGGCATCGGCAGTCGCAGCATCGAGGGCAATCGGCCCAGCATCCCCAGGTGGCCGAAGAAGTAGTAGGGGCCGTCGATCTTGTCCATCTCGCCGGTACGCGAATCGCCGACCACGACCGACGGACGGTAGACGCGCCAGCGGAGTCCCTCGCGTTCGCGGACGACGCGCTCGGCCTCGAACTTCGTGCGGTGATAGGGGGTCGGGAATCCTTGTCCGACTTCGAAGTCCATCTCGGTGAAGCGCCCGCGGTGGTCACCGGCCACGGCGATCGAGGAGACGTGATGGAACAGTGCATCGTGCGCGATGGCGAAGTCGGCGGCCCGGGAGGTCCCCACGACGTTGGCCGCGCGCTGCGACTCCGCGTCGGCTGCCATGTCGTAGATCGCGGCGAGGTGGATGACGTGATCGATGGCGGGGATCGCATCCGGGGCGATGCCGAGTCCCGGCGCGGTCAGATCGCCGACCACGGGCGTCACGCGGTCCCCGGCGTCGAGGTCGTCGAGCATGGCGACGAAGGCCGCCAGCGACGACTCGCGAACCAGAGCGTGGATCGTGGCGTCGGGAGCGACGGTGAGCAGACGGTCGAGAACGCGTCGTCCGATGAACCCGCTGCCCCCGGTGATGAAGTAGCTCGTCATGTGAGAGATCCCATCAGATGGGCGGGCCGGCGGCCCGCTGGCTGTCCGCGCCCCGCAGGCCGCGGATGTATCTGGTACTCAGGGTGACACCAACTTGCGGCGAAGGCAACGGTTCACCGAGGGGAAAGGTCATCGGTGTTGACCATTCGTGAGCAGTGCTCTCTAATAATGAGAGCACTGCTCACACAATGAAACGGACACACCATGTTCCCCGCTTCTCGCCCGGCATTGCTCGGACTCGCATCGCTCTCGTTCCTGCTGTACCCGCTCCTGCGGGGTTTCGGTCCCGAGACCGGACTTGCCGGCGCACGGCATCTCGGCTCCCCGGGCTGGGCGGCCGCGCACGGGGCGGCGATGATCGGATTCGTCGCACTGGCCGTCGCACTCCGTCTGGGCTCCCACGATCCGCGACGCCGGTCGACCGAGCTGATCGCTTGGCTCGCAACCTGTCTGCTCCTCCCGTACTACGGAGCAGAGACGTTCGCGCTCAACGCGATCGGGCAGTGGGTCGACTCGGGTGGCGATCCCACCGCGATGGCGATCGCCGACTCGTTCCGGATGTCGCCCGTTCCGCTCGTGACCTTCCTCGCCGGGTGGGTTCTGCTGGGGTGGGTGGCGATCCGACTGGTGCGGGACGACGGCCGCTCGGCGTCACCGGACCGGTGGGGCGTCCGCCTGACCGCGGTCGGGCTGCTGCTCTTCCTGCCGCAGTTCTTCGCGCCCGGGCCGGTCCGGATCGCACACGGGATCCTGCTCGCCGTCGGGCTCGCGATGTGGGCGTTCGCCGAGGCCCGACGCTCCGGCGACCTCAACGATCCGTCGACTGTGCGTCCGAATCCGTCGACCGTGCGTCCGAATCCGTCGACTGTGCGTCCGAATTCGTCGACTGGGCGCCCGATTTCGTCGACCGTGCGCCCCGGGAACCCGACCAGGCCGACCTCCGGAGCAGGCGGGCCCCGTTGAGGGCGACGAGCACGGTCGAACCCTCGTGGCCGGCGACGGCCAGGGGGAGGGGCAGGGTGCCGATCAGATCCCACGTCACGAGGGTGACGATCACGGTTGCCGCGATGCAGAGATTGGCGATCACGTAGCGGCGCGCGAGGCGTGACAACCGGATCAGCGCGGGGATCGCGGTGAGATCGTCGCGCACGATGATCGCGTCGGCGGTCTGGACCGCGAGATCCGCACCCCGACGCCCCAGTGCGATGCCGGTCCCGGCTGCCATCAGCGCCGGGGCGTCGTTGATCCCGTCGCCGACCACCAGCACGTGCCCGCCCGCCTCGCGCACGATCCGGACCTTGTCCTCGGGCAGCAGGTCCGCGTGTACCTCGTCGATGCCGGTCCGGTCCGCGACATCGGCCGCGACCGAGGGACGGTCACCGGTCAGCAGCAGGACGGTGCCCGACGTGACGTCGCCGATCTGGGCCACGGCTTCGGCCGCGTCGTCCCGAAGGCGATCGACGAGCTCGATCCGGCCGACCTCCAGGTCGTCGACGAGCACGCCGACCGCGGTGCCGGTCGAGGCTTCGAGGGTGCGCTCGACGGTGATCCGGCGGCCACCGACGGTCCCGGTCACGCCGCGGCCGGGGAGTGCCCGGAAATCGTCGACCGCTTCGACGTCCAGCCCACGGTCGACCGCGGCGGTCACGATCGCGCGTCCCAGCGGGTGTTCGCTGGGGTGCTCGACCGCCGCGGCGAGCGCGAGGATCGCCGACGGCTCGCGACCATCGAGTGACGTCACGTCGACGACCTGTGGGCGTCCCTCCGTCAGGGTGCCGGTCTTGTCGAAGGCGACGACGGAGGTCCGTCCGACCGACTCCATCACCGCGGCGGACTTGACCAGGACGCCGTGGCGACCGGCGTTGGCGATCGACGCAAGCAGCGGCGGCATCGTCGACAGGACGACGGCGCAGGGGGAGGCCACGATCATGAACACGATGGCGCGTAGCAGCGCCTCGTCGAATGTGTTGTCGAACAACAGGATCGGAACGCTCAGCACCAGGAGCGTGGCGACGACGACGATGACGGAGTATGTCTGCTCGACCTTCTCCAGGAAGAGCTGGGTGGGCGCTTTCGTCTCGGACGCCTCGGCGACGAGTGTCGCGATGCGGGCGATCACCGACTCCGACGCGGGACGGGCGACTTCGACGACCAGTGCGCCGGTGCCGTTGACGGTGCCGGACAGCACGTCGTCGCCCGCCGCACGCACGACGGGGATCGACTCGCCGGTCACCGCCTGCTGGTCGACCTCGCTCCGACCTCGGAGCACCAGCCCGTCGGCGCCGATGCGTTCGCCGGGACGGACGAGAATGTGTTGTCCCACTTCGAGATCACGGCAGTCGACCACGGTGGTCGAACCGTCGTCGTCGTAGCGGGTCGCCCGCTCGGGGGCCAGCTCGAGCAGGGCGGTCACCGAGTCCGCGGTGCGCTGGGTGACGATGACCTCCAATGCGCCCGAGGTCGCGAAGATGACGATCAGCAGCGCACCGTCGAAGACCTGCCCGATCGACGCGGCGGCGATGGCGGCGACGATCATCAGCAGATCGACGTCGAGTCGGCGGTGCCGCAGTTCCTCCAGACCGGACCGGGTCGGTTCCCATCCGCCGCTCAGGTAGCACGCGAGATATGCAGTCCACCAGGACCATTCGGGCGCCCCGCCAAGTTGGAGCAACCAACCCGCGAGGAAGAGGGTCAGCGCGATGCCTGCCCAGCGCACCTCGGGCAGCCGGAGCCCGGTCCGAATCATCGATCGTGGGGCGGTGGTCCCGCGTCCGGTTCCCGCTCTCGGCGCGGCGTCGCGCACTGCCGTGTCCATGCTGTCTCCCGTCTGCCGAGGCCACTGTCTCGACAGTAACAGTTCATATGAAGAGATTTTCATGTGAGGTGCGGCCGGTAGGATCTCGCTGCATGGGACACGGCATCGACGAGGGGATGCGGCCGGCTGCGCGGCTCGACCCGGAATCGGCCGCGCATGTCGCCACCACGCTGCAGGCGCTGGCAACCCCGAGCCGATTGCTCATCCTCACCGAGTTGCGCGCCGGTGCGCGTTCGGTCACCGATCTCGCCGATGCCGTCGGCATGGAGCAGTCCGCGGTCTCCCATCAGCTCCGGTTGCTCCGCAATCTCGGGCTGGTCACCGGCACGCGGTCCGGCCGGTCGATCACTTACAGCCTGTACGACAGTCATGTGGCCCAACTGCTCGACGAGGCCGTCTACCACAGCGAACATCTGCGCCTCGGGCTCGCCGAGCGTCCGCAATCGGCGGGTTGATCCGGTGGCAGTCGACCAACCGAAAGGCATCGCATGAGCAGTGATCGAGCGGCCACGACCGGGGAGCCGCTTCTGGTGGTCGAACAATCCGGACGGGTGCGGACGTTGGTCCTCAACCGCCGGAGGTCCGGAATGCGCTCAGTTCCGGCCTGATCGAGGCTCTCCGCTCGGAGTTGGCGAACGCCGGTCGTGCCGATGACGTCGACGTGGTCATCCTCACCGGTGCGGGCTCGGCATTCTGTGCCGGCCTGGATCTGGCCGAGTTGGGCTCGTCGACCGAGAGCGCTCGGCTACTCGATCATGCGGACGTACCTCTCGGGCATCCGTGGCGCCCGATCCCGAAGCCGATCATCGGCGCGGTCAACGGTGTCGCTGCCACGGGTGGCCTGGAGCTCGCCCTCGCGTGCGACGTGTTGATCGCGTCCGAACGCGCTCGCTTCGTCGACACTCATTCGGGTCGGGGTATTGCCGGGCTGGGGTCTGACGTCCCGATTGCCGGAGGCGGTCGCCCGGGGTTTCGCGCACCGCATGAGCCTGTCCGGCGAGTTCGTCGATGCGGCGACGGCGCTGCGCGTCGGTCTGGTCACCGAGGTGGTGGCTCCTGATCGGCTGATGGCCTCGGCGATGGACCTCGCGCTGTCCATCGCCGGAAGTGACCAACTCGCGGTGCGGACCATGCTCGAGTCGTATCGGCGTGCCGAGCAGCATGTCGTCGGTCCAGCGCTCGAGGCGGAAAATCGCACGTCGGTTGAGTGGATGGCAGGTTTCGACCCCGCTCGGGTGGCCGACCGTCGGTCCGGCATCGTCGAGCGGGGCCGGGCCAACAGCTGAATCAGCTGGGGAACCACTCCCGCTGTCGTATCGAACGGATGTTCGATAAGCTTGCTGGGTGGGCTGGGATCAAGGACCACCGACGTGGTCGGAGATGGAGCGGGTGCTCGCGGGTCGGGCGCCCGGCGGTGCCGACCGGCCCGGCACCGAATTCGGTCCCGATCTCAGTGAATGGGCGCCGTTCCCCGGCGACGGCGGCGACAGCCCGGCCTGGTCGCGCAAGCGCGGGGCATACCAGGCCGAGGACATCTCCCGTGGCTCCTCGGCGGTGCCCTACGCCGAACTCCATGCGCACAGTTCGTACAGCTTCCTCGACGGCGCGTCGATGCCGGAGGAGCTGGTCGAGGAGGCGCAACGACTCGGGCTCCGTGCGCTGGCCGTCACCGATCACGACGGGTTCTACGGCATCGTGCGATTTGCCGAGGCGGCAAGGGAATTCGACATGCCGACAGTCTTCGGTGCGGAGTTGTCGCTGGAGCCCGACGTCGCCCGAACCGGCCAGAACGACCCCCCAGGGGAGCATCTGCTGGTTCTCGCCCGGGACGGGGAGGGCTACCGCCGACTGTCGCGGACCATCGCCGACGCGCACATGGTCGCGGGGGAGAAGGGTTTGCTCCGCTACGACCGCGACGTCCTCGCCGATGCCGGCGGCGGACACTGGCTCATCCTCACCGGTTGCCGGAAGGGTGCTCTTCGTCGCGCCCTCGATCGTGGCGGCGTCCCGGCTGCCGAGCAGGCACTGCGGGAACTGATCGAGACCTACGGCCACCACAACGTCGTCGTCGAGCTGACCGCGCAGGGCATGGCCGACGACGACGAACGCAACGCGGTGCTCGCCGGCCTCGCCGCCGGGGCAGGCGTGCCGACCGTGGCCACCACCGGCGCCCACTTCGCCGCGCCCCGGCGCCGACGGCTGGCGATGGCGATGGCCGCCGTCCGGGCCCGCACCGACATCGACACCATCTCGGGGTGGATGCCCGGCGTTGCCGGATCACATCTGCGCAGCGGCGACGAGATGGCGCGGCTGCTGCCCGCACATCCCGATGCCATCGACAACGCGGTGGGCATCGCCGCGGACTGCGCATTCCACCTGGGCCTCATCGCACCGCAGTTGCCACCCTTCGACGTCCCCGACGGGTACACCGAGGCGAGTTGGTTGCGCGAACTCACCATGACCCGGGCACGCCGCCGGTACGGCACCCCCGCCGAACATCCGCAGGCCTACCGGCAGATCGAGCACGAACTCGCCATCATCGAGACGCTCTCGTTCCCCGGCTACTTCCTGGTGGTCGCCGACATCGTCGATTACTGCAAGGCCAACGACATCCTCTGCCAGGGCCGGGGGAGCGCGGCCAACTCGGCCGTCTGTTACGCCCTCGGCATCACCAACGTCGACCCGGTCGCCAACACGCTGCTCTTCGAACGGTTCCTGGCCCCCGAGCGCGACGGCCCGCCCGACATCGACATCGACATCGAATCCGACCGACGCGAGGAGGCCATCCAGTACGTCTACCGCCGCTACACCCGGGAGCGCAGCGCGCAGGTCGCCAACGTCATCACCTACCGGGGGAAGTCGGCGATCCGGGACATGGCCCGGGCGCTCGGGTACGCGCCCGGTCAGCAGGACGCCTGGGCCAAGATGCCTGACACCGCTCCCGCCGACGTCGCCGAACTCGCCGGCGAGATCCTCGGCATGCCAAGGCATCTGGGTATCCACTCCGGCGGCATGGTGATCTGCGACCGGCCGATCGCCGATGTCTGCCCCACGGAGTGGGCGCGGATGGAGAACCGCAGCGTGCTGCAGTGGGACAAGGACGACTGCGCCGCCATCGGACTGGTCAAGTTCGACATGCTGGGTCTCGGCATGCTCTCCGCCCTGCACTATGCGATCGACCTGGTCGCCGAACACAAGGGGATCGACGTCGACCTCGCCACCCTCGACCTCGCTGAACCCGCCGTGTACGAGATGCTCTGTCGCGCCGACTCGGTCGGCGTGTTCCAAGTGGAGTCCCGTGCTCAGATGGCCACCCTCCCGCGGCTGAAACCGCGCTGCTTCTACGATCTCGTCGTCGAGGTGGCCCTGATCCGGCCCGGCCCCATCCAGGGCGGCTCGGTGCATCCGTTCATCAAGCGGCGCAACGGAGAAGAGCCGGTGACGGTCGAGCATCCGTCGATGAGCAGGGCGCTCGAACGCACCCTGGGGGTGCCGCTGTTCCAGGAGCAGCTGATGCAGTTGGCCGTCGACGTGGCCGGGTTCGACGCCTCCGAGGCCGACCAGTTGCGCCGGGCGATGGGTTCCAAACGGTCGCCGGAGAAGATGGAACGCCTGCGGCAACGTTTCTACGAGGGCATGGAGAACCTGCACGGCATCACCGGGGACACCGCCGACCGCATCTTCGAGAAGATGGCCGCGTTCGCCAATTTCGGCTTCCCGGAGAGTCATTCGCAGAGCTTTGCGTCCCTGGTGTTCTACTCGTCGTGGTTCAAGCTGCATCACCCGGCGGCGTTCTGCGCCGCGCTGCTACGGGCGCAACCGATGGGTTTCTACTCACCGCAGACCCTGGTGGCCGACGCCCGACGGCACGGTGTCGCGGTCCATCGCCCCGACATCAATGCCTCACTCGCGCACGCCACTCTGGAGAACGAGGGTCTCGATGTCCGGTTGGGTCTCGACGGTGTACGCGGGGTCGGGGAGGAGGCGGCGCAGCGCATCGTCGACCGCCGGTCCGACGGTCTCTACCTCGACATCACCGATCTCTCCCGGCGCGCCCGGCTGACGACCAAGGAACTCGAGGGGCTCGCCGGTGCCGGCGCCTTCGACGGGTTCGGCCTCAGCCGGCGTCAGGCCCTGTGGGAGGCCGGGGCCGCCGCGACGGTGCGCGACGATCAGCTGGCCCTGGAATCGGCGCAGGCGACCCCCACCCTTCCGGGTCTCTCCGACGTCGAGCTGGCGGCCACCGACGCCTGGGCCACGGGGATCACCCCCACGTCGTATCCGACGCAGTTCCTGCGTCCCCGGCTCGACGCGATGGGAGTGCTGGCCGCCGATCGCCTGCTGTCGGTGCCCGACGGTTCGCGCGTGTTGGTCGGTGGCGCGGTGACCCATCGGCAGCGTCCCGCCACCGCGTCCGGGGTGACCTTCATCAACCTCGAGGACGAGACCGGGATGGTCAACGTGGTGTGTTCGGTCGGTTTGTGGGCGCGGTACCGTGTACTCGCTCAGACGGCACCCGCTCTGCTGATCCGCGGCCGGGTGCAGAACGCCGAAGGCGCTGTGACCGTCGTCGCAGATCGACTGCAGCGCATGGATCTTCGGGTAGGGAGCAGATCTCGGGACTGGCAGTAGTCCACCGCGGGGTACGCCGGGATGTTCGAGACGGATCGGTGTTCACGAAGAAGCAGGAAGAGCGATGCCGGGTCCCGAAGAGCAAGATCGCGCTCATCGGCGGTGCCACGGCACGCACCAAGCGCTACCGCGTCGGTTGATCAGACCGCGCCGGCGAAACCGTGCTGACGCCACGCCTCGTAGACGACGATGCTCGCGGCGTTGGCGAGGTTGTGGGAACGACGTCCGGCGAGCATCGGGATGCGGACCCGGTCGGTCACCTCGGGTTCGTCGAGGACCTCCGCCGGTAGCCCGGTCGGCTCGGGGCCGAACAGCAACACGTCGCCCGGCTGGTAGTCGACGTCGGTGTGGTAGCGCTCGGCATGGGCGGTGAACGCGAAGACCCGTTCCGGCTTCAGCGTCGTCCAGGCGGTCACCAGGTTCGGATGCACGGTGACATTGGCCATCTCGTGGTAGTCGAGTCCCGCGCGCTTCACCTGCGCGTCGGACATCGAGAACCCCAGCGGTTCGATGAGGTGCAGTTCGCACCCCGTGTTGGCGGCCAGCCGGATCGCGTTGCCGGTGTTCGGCGGGATGCACGGCTGGTAGAACATGATTCGGAACATGATGGTGCCAGCGTAGTCGGTGACGACCTTCGCAGATGCGCGCGATCGCGCCGGTCACACGGCGAGCGCGGTGTTGGCCCCGCAAAGCACGATGCACAGCGTCGAATCGGGTTGCGGCCGAACAGCTCCCGAGATCACACCGGCGACCGCGGTGGCGGTGCCGTGTTCGACGAGGATGCGGTGGGTGTCCCAGAGCATCCGTCGCGCCGCGATGATCTGCTCGTCGGTCACCAGGACGCTCACGACCGCCGGGTTCCCGGCGACGGCGTCCCAACAGAGCTCGCCGACGCTGGTGGCGCCGAGCGAGTCCGCGGCGATGCTCTCGAGCTCGACGGGTACGGGAGCTCTCGCGGCGAGGGCCTGATGCAGACACGACGCACCGAGTGGTTCGACGCCGACGATGCGATCGCCCGGGCGCAGCGTCGCCGTGAGGCCCGCCAGTAGCCCGCCCCCGCCCACACAGACGACGGTCGTGAGCGGTCCGGGCACGTCGTCGATGATCTCGAGGCCGATGGTGCCGGCGCCCGCGACGACATCGGGGAGATCGTAGGCGTGCAGCGCGAGCGCGCCGGTCTGCTCCGCCAGCGCGACGGCGGCGTCGGCGGCCTCGGAATAGCGACGTCCGATGAGGTGGACGCGCGCTCCCGCGGCGCGCAGCGCGTCGACCTTGACCGGCGGCGCGGTCTCGGGGATCACCACGGTGACCGGCACGCCGACGATCCGCGCGGCGACCGTCGCGCCGATCGCGGCGTTGCCGCCGGAGGCGACGAGCACGCCGGCGTCGGTCAGCAAACCCTGCTCACGGGCGTGCAGCGCGGCCCACAGACTGCCGCGCGGTTTGAAGGACCCGCCGAGCTGGGTGTACTCGAGTTTGAGAACCACCTCGACCGGCCCGTCGACGGTGCCGATGGTCGTGCGCAGCGCCGGGGTGCGTCGGAGATGGGGTGCGATCGCCGCGCGGGCGAGGACGACGTCGTTGCGCACCACGGTCACCGTTCCGACAGTAGCGCCGTGGAAGAATGTCGGCGTGACGGCGATACGACTCGATGGCAAGACCACGCGCGACGAGATCTTCGCAGATCTGGCCGAGCGGGTGGAGAAGCTCAGGCTGGCGGGCATCACGCCTGGTCTGGGTACCGTTCTGGTCGGCGACGATCCGGGTTCGCACTCCTATGTCAAGGGAAAGCACTCCGATTGCGCCCGGATCGGCGTTGCCTCCATCCGCAAGGACCTGCCGGCCGATGCCACCACCGACCAGCTCAACGCGGCGATCGACGAGCTCAACGCCGATCCGGCCTGCACGGGCTACATCGTGCAGCTGCCGCTGCCCAGGCATCTCGACGAGAACGCCGCCCTCGAGCGGATCGACCCGCTGAAAGACGCCGACGGACTCCACCCGATCAACCTCGGGCGGTTGGTGCTGGGCAAGGAGTCGACGCTGCCCTGCACCCCGCGCGGGGTCATCCACCTCCTGCGACGCTACGACGTCCCGCTGGCCGGCGCCCGGGTCACGGTGGTCGGGCGCGGGGTCACCATCGGCCGGCCCATCGGGCTCCTCCTGACCCGCCGGAGCGAGAACGCGACGGTCACCCTGTGCCATACCGGTACCACCGACCTGGCGTCGGAGATCGAGCGCGCCGACATCGTGATCGCCGCGGCCGGCGTGCCGCACCTCATCACCGCGGACATGGTGAAGCCCGGCGCCGCGGTGGTCGACGTGGGCGTCAGCCGTACGGACGAGGGTCGTCTCGCCGGCGACGTTCATCCCGATGTCTGGGAGGTCGCGGGCCACGTCTCGCCGAACCCCGGTGGTGTGGGTCCGCTGACGCGGGCGTTCCTGCTGGTCAATGTGGTCGAACGCGCTGAGCAGATGCTCGCCTCGGGGAGTGGCAGCGACGCGTGACCCGAGAGGAGCACCAGAGTGAGTCCGCTCACTCCGAGTCGCCCGGCACCGCGGACGCCCGTCCCGGACACCGGGGGCGTCGGGCCGCCGACTCCTCCCGGTTGCGGGCGGTGCTCGTCCAGCTCCCGTACCTGCTGGTGATGCTGGGTGTTCTGGCCGCCGCGCTGCTCGTGATGTTCGATCGCTGGAGACGTGGATCCTTCGTCTTCGGGGCGGCGCTGCTCGTCGGAGCCGTACTCCGTGCCTTCATCCCGTCGTCGCAGGCAGGTCTGTTGCAGGTCAGGGGCAAATCGTTCGACGTGACGGCGATGGCCACGGTCGGCGGTGTGATGCTGTGGCTGGCGGCGTCGATCGACTCTTTGGGCACGGATTGATTACAATAGAGACCTGAGCGTGACCTGGCGGACCAGTCATGCGCTCAACCAGGCAATTTTCCGCTGCTCTGCGCAGACACACCGACCGCTGGAGTTTGTATCACCGCATCACCAACCGACGGCACCGTGAATGAAGTGACGTCCATGGGCGTGTCAGCAGGGGCTGGCATGATCCACTACGTCCTCTTGACGCGTGACGATCTCGGTCGCAGTGTGGTCGATTCCCGCGTCATCGACGTGGATCCCACCGACGGCCTCGACTCCGCCGGCCGGGTCAACGCCGGGATCGACGTGATGCTCACCGCCGCCCGCGAGACCGGGACGCGAGTGGGCCCGATCGGGGTCGCCGCACGCACGGGGAGCCAGCGTCGGCAGTTGCGTTCACGGGGCAGCGGACCCCGGCGTCAGGTCCGTCTCGCCGGCGAGGACGAGGCCGTGCTGGCCTACCTGACCGACACCGGCGAGATCGACCGTTTCTCGTCGGCCGTCGTCGTCGACTGCGGCGACACCGGCATGTCGCTCTACACCGTCGATCCCCGCGAGGGTCGCATCGGCGACGCCGAGCACTCGACCGTCCTGAGCGGTCGCCGTCTCGACCGGTCCATCGTCGACCAGCTGACCGCCGACAATCCCGTCCTGAGCGACGCCACGCGGACGCGGGCGGAGCGCAGCGAGTTGCGCAGCGCGTGCCGGACCGCGAAAGAAGAGATCGCCTACGGCGGCGTCGCGGCCGCCGAGTCGGTCGTCGCGGTCTCGGCGAACACCGGTCGTGTGGCGCTGTCCGCGACCCAGGTCGAGCAGGCGATCGCGCCGATGATCGGTGATGCGAAAGAGGTGTTCGCCCGCTATGTCGCGGCCGTCAGGTCACGCGGCGTCAGACCGGACGCGGTGGTGTTCATCGGCGGACTCGCCAACCTCCCCGCGGTGCGCGCGATCGCGTCAGAGCATGAGCTCGAGGTCGTGAACCCGACGGCGCCGGAGCTGGTCGTGGCCACCGGCGCAGCCTTGCTGGCCCTCCAGAGTTATTCGGGCGCAGCGCGTCTGGCGTTCATCGGGGGCAAGCCGCAGCGCGAGTGGCTTTCGGCGACCCCGATTGCGGTCGCCGGGGCGGTCATCGCGGCCACGCTGATGACGATCTACGCGGTGAGCTCGTCGTTCGCCGACCGTCCGGCCGTCGAGCCGCAGCCGTCGGTGAGCAGTGTGCCCCCCGCGGCGGCGACCAGCGAGGAGGAGCCGCCGTCCACCCCGCGGCCCACCTCCCAGCCGATCACCCGAATCCCGGCCGAACCCGTCGAGCCCACAGTTGTCACTCCCGTTCCGACGCAACGGCCCGCGCCCGAGACCGGCTGGAACGACCCGCCGGCATGGGCGACCACGGAGTTGCCGCCGACGCGGCCCTCGACAAGTACCAGCACCCGCACCCTCTCGCCGTTCCCGTGGCCGGACCTGACCTTCCCGCCCGGTTCGACACCGACGATCCCGCCGGACCTGCTCCCTCCGGGTCTGCGCCCGCCGAGTGCGGCGCCCACTCCGCCGCCGCCCACGTACTCGACGTCGACGTTGCGCTCCGCGCCCAGCGCCCCGCCGCGCCCGAGCAGTACCCGCGCGACCGGGTCGACTCAGATTCCGGGTGTACCCGAGCCCGCGAAATCCGTTGACGGGGAGTCGCGCTCACCGGTGACTCCGGTACCTCGGTCCGGCAGCCCGGTCCCGTCGGTCCCGGCGCCGCGCTGACGAGACGCCGCCGACAGGTCCGTCAGGCGTCGCGACGCGCGAGTTCGACCGTGCGCTTGAGTAGATCGCTGATGGCATCGAACTCGGTCAGGAATCCGTCGTGGCCGGTCTCGGAGTTGACGACCTGAAGTCCGCCGACGCAGTTGCCCAGCTCGTCGGCGAGTTCGACCTGTAGCCGGATCGGGTAGAGACGATCGGAGTCGATCCCCCCGACGATCACCGGAACGCGGCAATTGTTGAGCGCCTTGGCGACTCCGCCGCGACCACGGCCGACGTCGTGGTGGTTGAGGACCTCGGTGAGGACGACGTAGCTGGCCGGGTCGAAGCGGGACATCAGCTTCGACGCCTGGTGGTCGAGATAGCTTTGCACGGCGTAGCGCCCGCCGGTCAGGGGATTCTCGTCGCCCTGGGCGTCGTTGCCGAAGCGGGAGTCGAGCTCCGGTTCGCTGCGGTACATGAGATGGGCGATCCGGCGCGCGATCCCCATGCCCTGCAACGGAATGCGGCCGGTGCCGTGGTAGTCGCCGCCGCACCAGTCCGGGTCGGCCTTGATCGCGGCGATCTGTGCGGACTGGATACCGATCTGATCCGCGGTCGCGCGGGCGCCGACGGCGAGCACGAGGGCGCTGCGGACGCGGTCGGGGTACTCGATGGCCCACTCGAGCGCGCGGGCGCCGCCCATCGAACCGCCGAGAACCGCACCGACGCTGCGGATTCCGAGGCGGTCCAGCAGTGCCACCTCGGCACGGACCTGGTCGAGCACGGTGATCTGCGGGAAGCGTGAGCCCCAGGGCCGACCGTCGGGTGCGATGGAGCCCGGACCCGTCGAGCCCTTGCATCCGCCCAGGACGTTGGCGGAGATGACGCACCATTCGTCGGTGTCGATGGCCTGTCCCGGGCCGATCAGCCCGTCCCACCATCCGGCCGAGTCGTGGTCGGCGTCGGCGGGTCCGGTGACGTGCGAGTCGCCGGTCAATGCGTGGAGCGTGAGGATGACGTTGTCGCGGGACGGTGACAACGTCCCCCAGCGCTGGAACGCCAGGGTGACGTCGTCGATCCGTGCTCCGCTGTCGAGAGGCAACGAGCCGATGGGGATGCCGACGAGTTCCCCGTCCGGGAGGGTCTCCCAGTCGGGCTGATCAGATGCTGTCGCATTCAGGTCGATACTCACCGACAAAGCTGCCTCACCTGTTTCACTTGGCCGCCGCGAATCCCTGTTCGAGGTCGGCCAAGATGTCGTCGATTCCCTCGATGCCCACGGCGAGCCGGACCAGTCCCGGGGCCACGCCCGCGGCGAGCTGCTCCTCGGGGGTGAGCTGGCTGTGGGTGGTCGAGGCGGGGTGGATGACCAGCGACCGCACATCGCCGATGTTGGCGACGTGGCTGTGCAGGCTGAGCGCGTCCACGAACTTCTTGCCGGCGTCCACTCCGCCCTGGATCTCGAAGGCGATGATCGCACCCTGACCCTTCGGGGCCAATTCCTGACCGCGCTTGTACCAGGGCGAGGACTCGAGACCCGCGTACGCCACGGACTCGACCTGCGGGTGTGCCTCGAGGAAGGCGGCGACCTTCTGCGCGTTGGCGACGTGGCGCTCGATGCGCAGACTCAGCGTCTCCAGGCCCTGTGCCAGAAGGAACGCGTTGAACGGGGAGATCGCCGCGCCGGTGTCGCGCAACCACTGCACACGTGCCTTGAGTGCGAACGCGGGCGCGCCCAGGTCGGCGAAGACGGCACCGTGGTAGCTCGGGTCCGGCGTGGTGAAACCGGGGAACAGATCCTTCCCGTCGCGCTGGACCCGCCAGTCGAACGTGCCGCCGTCGACGATGACGCCGCCGATCGCGGTGCCGTGACCGCCGATGTACTTCGTCGCCGAGTGCACGACGATGTCGGCGCCGTGGGCCAGCGGGCTGATCAGGTACGGGGTGGCGACGGTGTTGTCGATGATGAGGGGTACGCCGTTGCGGTGCGCGACCTCCGCGATCCCCGAGATGTCGAGGATCTCGTTGTTGGGGTTGGAGATCGACTCACCGAAGAACGCGCGGGTGTTGTCCTTGACGGCGGCCTGCCACGACGCCGGGTCCTCGGGGTCCTCGACGAAGCTCACCTCGACCCCGAGCTTGGGCAGTGTGTAGTGGAAGAGGTTGTACGTGCCGCCGTAGAGGCGGGGGCTGGACACCACGTGCCCGCCGGTCTCGACGGCGTTGAGGATCGCGTAGGTCTCGGCGGCCTGTCCCGACGCGACGAGCAGCGCGGCGACGCCGCCCTCGAGCGCGGCGATCCGCTGCTCGACGGCATCCTGCGTGGGATTCATGATGCGCGTGTAGATGTTGCCCGGTTCGGCGAGACCGAAGAGATTGGCCGCGTGCTGGGTGTCGTTGAAGACATACGACGTCGTCTGGTAGATCGGCAGCGCACGGGCGTTGGTCACCGCGTCCGCGGACTGCCCGACGTGGATCTGCTTCGTCTCGAAGCTCCAGTTCTCGCTGGGATCGTTGCTGTCGAGGGTGCCGTCAGGGACATCAGACATGGCGATTCATCACTTTCTACGGTCGGCAGGGCCAACTCGACCCTGTTGGGGTCCGACCTTCGGACCCGCGCTTGCCGGGGATCGCCACTGCGATCCCGCAACCCGGTCATCACCCGGAGCACCCCACCGCGGAAGGAGGGTTGCCGATCAGCCAGCCGGGGCTTCGCACTGATACTCATGACCTGGCGACAAGGATATAACACGGATGTGAGCGCCCGAGAACCGTCCCGGTCACGCCGCGCCCAACCCTTGAGAAGTGCACCGGAAGGGTGCCGGTGGCTGTCCTCCGACCGAGTGAAATCGGGTGTGGTCAGATACGAAACCGCTGGTCAAGATAGTTAGCGACGCTCAGCGTGCTGTCGGTTCCGCGATCGCGGATCTAGAGTTCGGGACAGCCCCGGCTGCACCGGAATGCTCCGCTCAGGTGGTCCGGGTTCGCACAGGAGCGCTCATGGCCGTGATGGCTCATCTCCGGACCCGACGCGTCGCTCTGTTGGCCGCCTCGATGTCGACGTTGTCGACCCTCGCCGCATTCGGCTTCACCGGGGTGGCGGCGGCGACAGCCGGCGGGCCCTCGTGCAGCGGTGCCGTCGTGGTGGTCGGGGGGACCGTCGACGCTGAGTCGCTATTGCTCGAGGGCGTCAAGGAGCGTTACCGCGAGCAGGGCTATGAGGTGATCAACGCGCCCTACCCGGCGACCATATGGCCGCTCGGAGCGACGGGGTACGACCGCAGTACCGAACAGGGGATCGCATCGACGGCGTCCGCGATCTCGTCGTATCGAGAAGCGTGCGGGTCCGAGGCGCCGGTGGTGGTGACGGGCTATTCGCAAGGGGCGCGCATCGCTGGAGACGTGCTCGCCGGTATCGGCAACGGCCGGAAGTTCGATGTCGCGAACACGCCCGACGATCCCAGCGACGACGTCGTGATCTCCGACGTCGGGGTGTCGGGCGAGCTGTATTCGGATCCGCGGCAGGCCGGTGACAAGACCGGGCGAGGTATCGAGTTGTCGCTGATCGGGATCATCCCGGGTCTGACCATGTCGGGGTCGCGTGGTGCCGACAGTACGGACGCCGGCTTCGGGACGGTCAGCGACCGGGTCGTGTCGGTGTGCATCGAGGGCGACCCGATCTGCGACCTGCCCGATCCCGTCTACGACCCGATCGGCGCCATCGACGGCATCCTCGGCTACCAGGTCAAGCATTTCCTGTATCCAGAGGAGATGTCGGGCAACCCGCTGCAGCCGGGATACACGTGGGCGAAACGTCCGGTCGAATGTGCGGACGGCGTCTGTATGGTCGCTGCGGACTCCGCACTCGCCGAACTCGTCCAGGGCTGGGCTCGCAACCTCGGCTACCAGGGCGCCATCGGCGATTTCTTGTCCGATCGACCGACCATCGGGCTTCCGTTCGGCATCGAACTGGCGAATCTGCAGCCGGTGGTCCGGCTGGTGCAGGGCTTGCTGCCGCCACTCCCACGTCTCGGGTACGGCGCATACCTACCCGACATCTTCGTCTTCGAGGACATCCTGCAGGGCATCGTCACCGCGACACCGGCTCGGTTCGTGCGCGGTGTCAGCGCCCTGGCTGCCAGCGTGCGCAGCATCGTCCTGCTGCCGGTCAACTTCGTCCGATACTGGGCGGGCGCGCTCATCGGGCCGGTGGCGTCGGAGGGCGGCGCCGTCACGATTCTCGCGGCGGACACGTCGCACCTGCGATCGTCCACGTTCGCGCGACTGGCGGCCGTACCCGACGAGTCCGTGGGGCCGGTCCGCGCTGAAGAAGTGGGCGGGTCCGGCCCCTCGTCCGAGCCGTCGGCGGCCCGGGCTGCCGAACCGGATGCCACCGACCCGTCACCGGCCGAGCAGCCCCCGGTGGGCGACACGACCGACACGTCCTCGGGTGCCGACACGGGCGACGATGCCGAGACCGATACGCCCGACGCGGACCCCGCGCCTGCCCCGCCTCGAGACGACGACTCGCCGGCCGTCACCGATCCCTCGGGAAGCGATGTCGAGACGTCTGGAACCGACGGTCACGGGGGAGAGGACGGCGAGAGGGCCGGCTCGTCCGACACGGCTTCGGACCCGGACGGGTCTTCCCCAGACCTGTCCGAGCCCGACAGCGATGGGGGCTCCGAAGCCGGCGACTGACACCCCGCGCGATGCTCAGGACACTGCGCTTGTGAATGAACTCACCACCGGCTGAGGAATCAGCGCTGACGGGCGCGGGTTGGCATCAACCGTGCCTGATGCTCTCTCGACGACCGAAGCCCCGGCCGACCCCTCACTGACGGGTCCGTCCACCGCCGGGGAACTCCGCAGCCCCGCGCGGGCCGAATCGGCCGAGGTGTCCCGCCGGGTGCGTCGGTGGACGATCCTCGCCCTTGCGCTGGGTGGATTCGGGATCGGGACGACCGAGTTCGTCGCCATGGGCCTCCTGCCCAACATCGCCGGATCTCTGGGTGTCTCGGAACCGACTGCCGGACATGTCATCTCGGCCTACGCGATGGGTGTGGTGGTGGGTGCGCCGCTGATCGCGGCGCTCACCGCGCGGATGTCCCGTCGGACGCTTCTGATCGGCTTGATGGTGGCGTTCACGGTCGGCAACCTCGCGACCGTCCTCGCACCGGATTACGGTTTGCTGCTGGTGGCGAGATTCGTCGCCGGCCTCCCGCACGGCGCCTACTTCGGTGTCGCGGCTCTGGTCGCCGCTCATCTGGCCGGCCCGCGCAACCGTGGCAAGGCCGTGGGACAGGTGATGCTCGGTCTGTCCGTCGCGAACGTCCTCGGCGTACCGGCGGCCGCCTGGCTCGGCGAGACGCTCGGCTGGCGGTCCGCGTTCGCGATCGTGGTCGTGATCGGAATCGCCACCGTCGTCGCGCTGATCCGGGTGCTTCCCACGCTCAGCGGGGTGAAGACCACCGACCCGCTCACCGAGCTCGGTGCACTCAAGCGGTCCCAGGTCTGGTTCACACTGGTCATCGGAACCGTCGGGTTCGGTGGGATGTTCGCGTTCTACACGTATCTCAACTCCGCGCTGACCACCGACACCGGGCTGTCGGTGTCGGTCGTGCCGTTCGCCCTGATGTTGTACGGACTGGGAATGGTGACCGGCAACTTCGTCGGCGGTTATGTCGCGGACCGCAGCGTGGCGGTGGCGATCCTCGGCGGACTCACCGCCACCGCACTCTCCCTCGGCGCTTTTGCGGTGCTGGCCGAGAATGCTTGGGCGGCATTGATCCTCACCTACCTCGTGGCGCTTACGGGATCGATGATGCTACCCGCGCTGCAGACCAGGCTGATGGATGTGGCGGCCGATGCACAGACCCTGGCCGCGGCCCTGAACCATTCCGCGCTCAACATCGCCAACGCGGCCGGAGCGCTGCTCGGTGGCGTGGTGGTCGGTGCCGGCTACGGATACCTGGCGCCGTCGGTGGTCGGGGTGATGCTCGCGGTGGCGGGTATCGCGGTCACCGTCGTGGCCCTGGCGACCGCGCGGCACCAGCCCGTCGGGTCCTGAACGAGCGCGGCCGTTCTACCTACGACGAGGGCCGACCGGATGAGTCCGGTCGGCCCTCGTGTCGTCGAGTCGGTGCAATCAGCCGTTCGTGGGCGGTGTGGCGATCGTCTTCGACAGGTAGAGCTGCTCGCCGAGCTTGTTGATCAGCTCGAGTTGCGTCTCGAGATAGTCGATGTGTTCCTCTTCGTCGGCGAGGATCTGCTCCAAGAGGTTGGCGCTGGTGATGTCGCCCTTGGACCGGCACATCGCGATTCCGGGGCGGAGTCGTTCCACCACCTCGACCTCGATCGACATGTCCGACTCGAACTGCTCCCGGATCGACTGCCCAATACGCAGCGGCAGCAGGCGCTGATAGTTGGGCAGGGCGTCGAGGAACAGGATGCGGTCGGTCAGGACCTCGGCGTGAGTCATCTCCTCGATCGACTCGGCCCGTGTCTTCGCGGCGATCTCGGTGAGACCCCAGCTCTGCTGCATCTTCGCGTGCAGGAAGTACTGGTTGATCGCGGTCAGCTCACTCGTGAGCTGTTCGTTGAGGAGGTCGATGACCTCGGGGTCGCCACGCATCTGTCCGCCTCCCATTTCCCGTGTATGTCCGTTCGAACCGTAACACGACAAAACCCCCCGCGCGTCGTCTCGCGCGAGGTTCGTCGGGTCGGAGGTCAGGTCATGCAGCGGTCGTCGCGGTTGACGCCCTTTCGCTCAGGATGGTGTGCAGTTCGTCCAGGCAGGTCCCGCAGCCTTCGCCCGCGCCGCAGCGGTCGCTGATCGCGTCGACCGTGTACGCGCCCGCATCGCAGTGCGCATGGACCTCGTCCACGGTGACGGCGCGGCATATGCAAACGAACATCTCGGAAACTCACCTTCGTGCCTGGATTAGGCAATGCTTACATATTTTAGGGTGTCCGCACAAGGGTTGCCTTACCTTTTATCGACGCTGTCCGAGTGGCGCGATCACGGCCGATGGGCTGTCGGACCGCCGCCGTAGGATGTGGCCCCGTGCCACTCACGATCTCCACGGTGAACGTCAACGGAATCCGCGCAGCGGTCAAACATCGATCGGAGGCCAACCGCGGCCTGCTGCCCTGGCTCGACACATCTGGACCGGATGTGGTCCTGCTGCAGGAGGTCCGCGCGAGCGAGGAACTCGCCCGCGACGCGCTGGCGCCGGTGCTCGACACCGGATGGCATCTGACGATGAGCGAGTCCTCGGTGAAGGGTCACGCGGGCGTCGGTGTGCTGACACGTAGCGCGCCGTCGGCGGTGCGCGTCGGATTCGGGAGCGCGGACTTCGACGACCTCGGCCGCTATCTCGAAGTCGACGTCGACACCGACCTGGGACCGCTGACCGCGGGAAGCCTGTACCTGCCGAAGGGTGCCGCGCTCTCCGACGCCGAGAAGGACATCGCCAAGCACGACGAGAAGGTCCGTTTCATGCGTGAGTTCGGCGCATACCTGGATCGGTTGGTCCGTCGACGCCGCCACGTCGTCGTGGGTGGCGACTGGAACATCGCGCCCGCCGAAGCCGACATCAAGAACTGGAAGGGTAATCTCAAGAGCCCCGGCTTCCTACCGCACGAACGGGCCTGGGTGGCCGACCTGCTCGCCGCCGGGTGGCGCGACGTCATGCGCGAACTCTTCCCCGACGACGCCGGGCCCTACTCGTGGTGGTCGTGGCGCGGTAAGGCCTTCGACAACGATTCCGGATGGCGGATCGACTATCAGCTCACCAACAAGATGCTGGCCGGCCGGGCGACCAAGGCTGAGGTGGAACGTGCGGCGGCCTACGACCTCCGCTGGTCCGACCACGCTCCGGTCACCGTGCGGTACGAGTGACCGGGTCTGACAAACTGGGCGTCATGACCAGCGACGTAGAGCGCACCGGAGAGCCCGCGGCCGAATCGATGCCGACCCGTCCGCGTGTGCTGTCCGGTATCCAGCCGACGAGTGAGTCCTTCCACCTCGGGAACTATCTCGGTGCGGTCCGGCAGTGGGTGGCCTTGCAGGACGACTTCGAGGCGTTCTACTTCATCCCGGACATGCACGCACTCACGGTGCCGTTCGACCCCAAGGTCCTCGCCGAACGCACCCGCCTGAGCGTCGCGCAATTGCTCGCCGTCGGTGTGGACCCCGAGCGGTCGACGATCTATGTGCAGTCCCACATCCCCGAGATCGCCCAGCTGACGTGGGTCCTGTCGTGCATCACCGGTTTCGGCGAGGCCAGCCGGATGACCCAGTTCAAGGACAAGTCGGCCAAGCAGGGCGTCGACGCGGCGGGCGTCGGCCTGTTCACCTACCCCATCCTGATGGCCGCGGACATCCTCGCCTTTCAGGTCGATCGAGTTCCGGTCGGGGAGGACCAGCGGCAGCATCTCGAACTCACCCGCGACCTCGCCCAGCGATTCAACTCCCGGTTCGGCAAGGTGCTGAAGGTGCCCCAGGCGCACATCGTCGCCGAGTTCGCCAAGATCTACGACCTGCAGAACCCGACGGCCAAGATGAGCAAATCCGCCGAGACCGACAAGGGTCTGATCAATCTGCTCGACGATCCGAAACGTTCGGCGAAGAAGATCCGGTCGGCTGTCACCGATACCGGTTCGGAGATCCGGTTCGATGTCGTCGATAAGCCTGGTGTCTCCAACCTGCTGACCATCCAGTCGGCCCTGTCCGGTGTCGGCGTCGACGATCTGGTCGCCAAATACGAGGGCAAGGGATACGGCGACCTGAAGGTCGACACCGCGGAGGTGCTGACCGAGTTCGTCACCCCGCTGCGCGGGCGGGTCGAGGAGTACCTGTCCGACCCGGCCGAACTCGACGCCATCCTGGCTCGGGGCGCGGCCCGCGCGCGTGCCATCGCCTCCGAGACGCTGGCGTCGGTCTATGACAAGGTGGGGTTCCTGGCGCCTGGCCGGTGAGACCGCATCCGCCGGACGCCGTCCCGCGATCCGACCAGGAAGGCGATCCATGACCTCCGCGCGCGACTCGGCGAGATCACCGGTGGACACGGCGAAATCGGCTGTGGACAACGGGATGACGACCGTCGACAAGGGCAAGTCGGCCTTCGCCGCGGCGCGGGAGAAGTGGCCCGCCGTCGAGCACCTGGTGCAGACCGTCGAACGCTACAACGACCGGCGCGGAAACGTGTATGCGGCGGCCATCAGCTTCAACGGCATCCTCGCGCTCGTCCCGATCATCATGGTGGTGTTCTCGGTCGCCGCGTTCGTGTTGGCGAATCAGCCACAGCTGCTCGAAGACCTGCAACAGGCGGTTGTCGACGCCGCGCCCGGCAAGATGGGCGAGCAGCTCAGTGAGGTCATCGATTCGGCGATCTCCTCCCGCGCCGCGGTCGGGATCGTCGGTCTGATCGGTGCCGCCTTCACCGGGATCGGGTGGATCTCCGGCGTCCGGGTGGCCTTCACCGAGATGTACGGGGGTCGCGTCGACCGCAACCCCGTGCTGTCGAAGGTGTGGGATCTCCTCACGTTCGCATTGCTGGGCATGGCCTTCGCCGTGACGATGGCGCTGACGACGCTGGGCAACAGCGGGCTCACCACCACGATGCTCTCCTGGGTGGGCCTCGACGACGCGTCATGGGCCCCGGTCGTGGTGCGGGCCGTCGCCATCGTCGTGTCGGTGTTCGCCAGCTGGCTGCTCTTCACCTTCGTGCTGGCGCGGCTACCGCTGGTGCCGCTGCCGATGACGCACGCCATGAAGGCCGGACTGGTCATCGCGATCGCGTTCGAGCTGATGAAATCCCTTGGCGGGCTGTATCTCCAGTCGGTCCTGGGCTCGCCGGCCGGGGTGGCGTTCGGTCCGATCTTCGGTGTGTTCGTCTTCGCGTACCTTGCGTCGCGGATCGTGTTGTATGCCACCGCGTGGTGCGCGACCGACCCCATCAACAGCAAGTACCAGGTGGTGGAAGAGCCGGACGCGGAACTGCACCGGCCGGTCCAGATTTCGCCGACGGTCGAGGTGAGCCCGGCGCCCCGGCCCGGCGCCCTCGCGGCCGCCGTCGGACTGGGCGCAGTCGCGGCCGCGCTGATCGGAGCCCTTCGGCGGCGTTGACCTCCGGCGCTGGTCGTCTGATCAGCGGCGTCCGGCGAGCTTCAACCCGATGAGCAGGAGGATGACCGCCGCGAGTGCGGCCACGAGCCCGATGAGGATCTGGACGGAGGTCGACGACGCCTGGTCGGAACCTGTTGCGACGGCGCGGTTCTCGGTCCGCGTCGGCGTTGGTGTCGAGGACGGTCCGGACGCGGCCGACGGCTCGACGAGGCGGCCCACCGAGATGGCGGGGTCGGTTCGGAATCCGTAGTCGAACATCGCCTTCGCCTGGTCCCAGTACAGATCCCCGTCGACGGACAGGCCGAACATCTGCACGATGATCACCGTCCGGCCGTCGCGTTCGGCGGCACCCACGAACGTCTTCCGTGCGTCGTCGGTGTAACCGGTCTTGCCGCCGAGCATTCCCGGATACCCATCGACGAGGAGGCGGTTGGTGCTGTACATGTCGTAGGGCGGATGATCTTTGTCGCCGGGCACATCTGGACGCCGCGGGTAGCCCGGGAAGCGGAACGTGGGCATCGCGATGATCTCGCGAAAGGTCGGCTCGGTCATCGCGGCCCGGAACAGCAGCGCCAGATCGTAGGGCGAGGAGGACATCCCGGCGGCGTCCAGTCCGGACGGGCTGGCAGCACGCGTGTCCGTCGCGCCCAGCTGCGCGGCCCGGTCATTCATCTTCTCGAGTGTCGCGTCGACACCGCCGAGCTGACGCGCGAGCGCACGCGCGCAGTCGTTGCCGGACACCAACAACAGTCCGGTGAGCACGTCGCGAACGGTGTAGACACCGCCGGGCCCCATGCCGCATGAGTCGCCTTCGGTGCTCCAGTCCTCGACGGTGGGCACGATCGGCGCCGCGAGGTCGAGTTCGTCGAGGACGACGAGTGCGAGCAGCACCTTGATCGTCGACGCGGGCCGGTAACGGCCGTGGGGATCCTTGGCGGCGATGACCTGTCCGGACTCGAGATCGGCGATCAACCAACCCGCGGAGGTCAGCCGTGGCGGAACGGGACCCGCCGACGGATCGGCGACGACCCCGCAACCGGCGAGATCGGCACCCCCGACGGCGGGAGAGGGAACCGGAAGGGGAGCGGGGGTCGTCGAACCCGGTGCGACGACCTCGGATTCGTCGACGGCCGGAGGCGTGGCGACTTTGTGCGGGCAGTGATCGGTGACCGGCGTGGTGATCGCCGGAGGCGGTACGGTCGGCAGCGGGACGGCCACGGCCGGCGCTGCGCGGAAGACGAGGCCGAGCACTCCGACGGTCAGTACGGCGACGAGCGCGCACGCGGTACGACGAGTCCACGTCGGGGTCATCGGCCGCACGTTACCAGCGGGGCCGTGCGCTGCCGACGACATCCTGCAACCAGCGCCGCATCACCGCTTCCGCCGTCGGCACGGTCACTTTCTCCGCGGCCGCGGCGTCGATCGGGAAGCGGTCGGTGGCCGACTCACCCAGGACCTCGGCCACCGCGGACCGTGATTCCGGGTGTGACAGCCATCCCCTGACGAGATCGCCGCCGGCTTCGAGGTGGAACTGCACTCCGTAGCAGTTGTCCACGCGGAACAACTGATTGACGCAGGCGTCGGAGTACGCGAGCAGGGTGGCCCCGGGTGGCAGGGTGAACGTGTCGAAATGCCACTGGACGGTGTCGATGTCGCGTGGTGCGGGTGCGGTGACCGCACCGCCCCACACCGGGTCGGCCATCCCTGCCTCGTTGAGACGCACCCGGCGTACACCGAGTTCCGGTGTGTCGCTCGTGTGCACCTCGCCACCGAGAGCCGCTGCCAGCATCTGTGCGCCCAGACAGACACCCCAGATGGGCACATCCCGTTCACGGGCTCGGCGGAGCAGGTCGATTTCGTCGGCGATCCACGGGATGCGGTCCGCGTCACCGACTCCCATCGCTCCGCCGAGAACGAGGATGGCGTCGAAATCCGCTGGGTCGACGGTCGCGGGTTCGCGCCAGATCCGCAGGGTGGTCGTCTCGGTGATCGCGTGCAGGGCGGGTCCGTAGGCGCCGGGTGGTTCGGACTCCGCGTGCCGGATCTCCAAGACCCGCAACCGCTCCCGCGGGCGTTCGACCGGCTGTGTTCTGGTGCTCATGACGAGTTCAAGAGTACGGTCTCGGTGGCGATTCCTCTCACCGACGCGGGGGCGGAACCCACGCCGGGTTGCGTCAACCGGAATGACATGAACTCGTGGGACGGGACCCGTGCGCGGTGTGGTCGGCGACCCGTTCACTGTCGACCGTGATCTCACACCGTGCGAACCGCCCGCCGGACTGGAACAGCGCGTCGACCGGTGCCTCGGCCGCGGCCCGCGTGTACACCAACGACGCCTTGAACTTGCCGTCTGGATCTCGTTGCGACAGCGGCACTTCGGACTGTGTGCGGAGTCTTCCGTCTGCGTCCGTCCACGCTGCGGCGCCGTTGTGCTCGTGGTCGGAGATCAGCGTGATCGTGATGCGTTGCGTGTCGGTGGTGGGCGCTGCCGCGGCCGGTGCGAACACCAGGAGGCACGCGAGGGCACTCACCGCGAGCGTCAGCAGCAGCCGGAACAGAAGGGCGCGGGCCATGAAGTACTCCGTTCGATGGGCGATCACCGGTCCGGCGACGGGCCGGGTTCCTCGGTACTCCTTCGACGCATCGGACGGCGTATCGGTTCCATCGGGCTGCTGAGTGGCAGCGAAGGCGAGGTCTTCCGGTCAGCTGATCGTCAGCGGCAGCGTGGTGAAACGACGGACGAGAACCCCGGGCTCCCACGCCGTCTGCGTCAGATCAACCCGGAAGTCAGTCGCGGAGCGCAGCAGATGCTCGACCGCGAGGCGCGCCTGCAATCGTGCCAGTGTCGCTCCGACACACAGGTGCAGGCCCTTGCCGAACGCCAGGTGCGACCGCCGCGCCGCCGGATCGAGATCGATCGCGCCGGGATAGTCGAAATGCGCGGGATCCCGATTGGCGGCACCCCACATCAGGAACACATGTGACCCCGCCGGCAATGCGGTGTCGCCCAGCGTCGTGTCGGCGACCACGTGCCGGAAATGCCCACGAAACGGGGTCTCGAGCCGAAGGGCCTCCTCCACGAACACCGGGATGAGCCCGGGGTCGCTGCGTAACCGTTCGACGACGTCGGGATGGCGGTCCAACAGCCAGACGGCACTGTTGAGCAGGCTCGTGGTCGACTCGGCCCCGGCGGCGACCAGTTGGAACAGGATCATCACCGCGGTCTCGTGATCGAGACCGCCCTCGGCGACGCGGCGTGCCACCTCGACCAGCGCGGTCGGCCCGCTCGCTTCGCTCCCGGCGCCGGTGTCATTGTGTGCGTTGCTCATCGCCGCCGACAGATAGGCCGTCAGCTCACCGACCGCCGCGGTTGCCGTCGTCAGCTGGTCCGGCGTGATGACGCCGTCGATCAGGACGTTCGTCGCGATCGCCCACCGGGTCAGCGTGGCACGGTCGGCGACCGGCAATCCGATCACCGCCGTGGCGACCTCCATCGGAATCCGTTGCGCGACAGCGCTCACCCAATCGATCCGGCCACCACGGAGATCGTCGGCCCATGCCTCCGTGATGTATCGACGAATGGTCGGTTCGAGCTCGCGGGTACGTGCCGGAGACACCGACCGCATGGCGAGCTTCCGATGATCGCGGTGCCTGGCCCCGTCGGCGGTGGCGAGGACGTGCATAGCGTCGCCCAGGCCGGCGACCGGAAACTCCGAGACCGTGCCGTCGCCGTGCCACACCATCGTGGCGGTCAGGTTCGACGAGAAGTCCTCCGGGCGTCGGACCGCGTCGGCGATCAGGTCCCAGGAGCCGACGGCGAAGAACGATGAATCCCCGATCCGCTGCACGGGCGAACCGGTGTGCAGACGCGAGTAGAAGGTCGTGGGATCGGCGGTGGTGTCCATGGAGTCCAGCGTGGGCGACCCCGGGCCGTCGATGCACGCATATCCCCGAAGTCGAGATCGGTGAGAAGTCACGACACCATCCGGTGTCTCAGGCTAGCCTCGTGAACAGCTGGAACGTCCTTCATCGACAGGATGGTTCGTCTCACCATGAGAACGGCGGAGCGATGGCCCGGGACTGGCTGGTCGACGGAGACCGGCACGATGCTGCACGCGAGCGTCTGATCGCGCACGCGGCGGCCCTCATCGCACGCCGTGGCCTCGACGGGTTCGACCTCGACGAGCTCGGTCGTCGGGCGCACTGTTCGAGGGCGACGATCTACCGCCATGCCGGCGGTCGGTCCGCGCTGATCGAGTCCGTGCTGGCCACCACGTCGGCACCGGTGCTCGCCGCCATCCGTGCGACCGTCGCGGATCTCACCGGGCCCGATCGCGCCCAGACGGCGATCATCGAGACCCTGCGCGCACTACGCGGCGACCGGGTCATCCGGCAGTTCCTCCGGCCCGACAACCTCATCGGCGCGACGCCAACCGTCCTGTCGTCCCCCGCGGTGCACGCGGTGGCCGCCGATCTGGTCGGCGTCGACCCCGATGATCCCGCGGATGCACGGTTCCTCATCCGTTCCGTTCTCGCCCTGCTGCTCTGGCCCGCCGAACCCGACGAGGAGGCGCGGAGCGCGGAATCGATCGTCGCCGGCATCTTCCGTCGGGACCCCGGCACCGACGACGACGGCCCGCACCCCTGAGGGTGCGGGCCGTTGCCGGGCTGCAGAGAAAGTTCGAATCGGCTAGCGCGAGAACATGAGTGCGCGCTTGACCTCCGAGATCGCCTGGGTGACCTGAATGCCACGCGGGCACGCGTCGGTGCAGTTGAACGTGGTGCGGCAACGCCACACACCGTCGACGTCGTTGAGGATGTCGAGACGCTCGACGGCCCCCTCGTCGCGGCTGTCGAAGATGAACCGGTGCGCGTTGACGATCGCGGCGGGACCGAAGTACGAACCCTCGGTCCAGAAGACCGGGCAGCTCGTCGTACAGCAGGCGCACAGGATGCACTTGGTGGTGTCGTCGAACCGGGCGCGGTCGGCCTGGCTCTGGATGCGTTCGCGGGTCGGCTCGTTGCCCGAGGTGATCAGGAACGGCTTGATCGCGCGGAACGCGTCGAAGAACGGTTCCATGTCGACCACGAGATCCTTCTCCACCGGCAGGCCGCGGATCGGCTCGATGGTGATCGTGATCTCCTTGGACTTGTCCTTCGGGAGCATGTCCTTCATCAGCAGCTTGCAGGCGAGACGGTTGACGCCGTTGATCCGCATCGCGTCCGACCCGCACACGCCGTGGGCGCAACTACGACGGAACGTGAGCGTCCCGTCCAGGTAGCCCTTCACGTACAGGAGCAGGTTGAGCAGGCGGTCGGTCGGCAGCGCCGGGACGCGGAAGCTCTCGAAGCCCTGGGCGTCGGGATTCTCCGGGTTGAAGCGGAAGATCTTGAGCGTCACCATGGTGGCCTCGTCGGGCACCGGAGGCAACGGCGGATCGTCGGAAGACGGTGCGGGCTTGTCCAGAACAGATGTCATCAGTACTTACGCTCCATCGGCTCGTAGCGGGTTTCCACGACCGGCTTGTACTCCAACTCGATGTCTGCAAGGAGGTCCGTGCCCTTTTTATAGGCCATGGTGTGCCGCTTGTAGTTGACGTCGTCACGATCCGGGTAGTCCTCGCGTGCGTGACCGCCGCGCGACTCCTTGCGGTTCAGGGCTCCGGCCACCGTCACCTCCGCCATCTCCAGCAGGAAGCCGAGTTCGATGGCCTCGAGGAGATCGCTGTTGAAGCGCTTGCCCTTGTCATGGACTCGAATGTGGGCGTAGCGCTCCTTGAACCGGTGGATGTCGGTCAGGGCCTGCTTGAGGGTCTCCTCGGTGCGGAACACCGAGGCGTTCGCGTCCATCGAGGCCTGCAGCTCGGTACGGATGTCGGCGACGCGCTCGTGTCCGTGGTCGCTGAGCAGCAGCTCGAGCCACGAGTCGACCATCTCGGTGGGCGTCTCGGGAAGCTCGGCGAACTCGGCCGAGTTCGCGTAGTCCGCGGCCGCGATCCCCGCGCGTCGTCCGAAGACGTTGATGTCGAGCAGTGAGTTGGTGCCCAGCCGGTTGGCTCCGTGGACCGACACGCACGCACACTCGCCGGCGGCGTACAGGCCGTGGACGACCTCGTCGTTGTTGCGCAGCACCTGACCGTTGATGTTGGTCGGTATGCCGCCCATGACGTAGTGACAGGTGGGGAACACCGGCACGTACTCGGTGACCGGGTCGACGCCGAGGTAGGTACGGGCGAACTCGGTGATGTCGGGGAGCTTCTCGTTGAGGACGTCCTCGCCGAGGTGGGTCACGTCGATGTAGACGTAGTCCTTGTTCGGCCCGGCGCCGCGACCTTCGAGTACCTCGAGCACCATCGACCGGGCCACGATGTCGCGCGGCGCGAGGTCCTTGATGGTGGGGGCGTAGCGCTCCATGAAACGCTCGCCGTCGGCGTTGCGCAGGATGCCGCCCTCACCGCGGACCGCCTCCGAGATGAGGATGCCGAGCCCCGCGAGACCCGTCGGATGGAACTGGTGGAACTCCATGTCCTCGAGGGGCAGGCCCTTGCGGAAGATGATGCCCATGCCGTCGCCGGTCAGCGTGTGCGCATTCGAGGTCGTCTTGTACATACGGCCCGAGCCGCCGGTGGCGAACACGATCGACTTGGCGTGGAAGACGTGGATCTCGCCGGTCGCGAGCTCGTAGGCGACGACACCGGTCGCGACCTGCTCGCCCTTCTCGTTCTCCGTGAGGCAGATGTCGAGGGCGTAGAACTCGTTGAAGAACTCGACGTCGTGCTTGACGCAGTTCTGGTAGAGCGTCTGCAGGATCATGTGGCCGGTGCGGTCGGCGGCGTAGCAGGCCCGCCGGACCGGGGACTTGCCGTGATCGCGGGTGTGGCCGCCGAAGCGTCGCTGATCGATCTTGCCCTCGGGCGTCCGGTTGAAGGGAAGGCCCATCTTCTCGAGATCGAGCACCGCGTCGATGGCCTCCTTGGCCATGATCTCGACGGCGTCCTGATCGGCGAGGTAGTCACCACCCTTGACGGTGTCGAAGGTGTGCCACTCCCAGTTGTCTTCCTCGACGTTGGCGAGTGCCGCACACATGCCGCCCTGGGCCGCGCCGGTGTGGCTGCGGGTCGGGTACAGCTTGGTCAGCACCGCGGTGCGAGCACGAGGGGCGGCTTCGATCGCCGCGCGCATGCCTGCGCCGCCGGCGCCCACGATGACGACGTCGTAGCGATGTTCCTGCATGTTGTGGGTCTCCTCTAGCCGACGCTGTTGACGTCGAAGGTCAGGAGGGCGTAGGTGCCCATCGTGAGGACGAGGATCATCGACACGGCGAGCAGCACGTTCAGCCAGAAACGGGTCGAGTCCTTGCGGGAGTAGTCGGCGATGACGGTGCGGACACCGTTGCCGCCGTGCAGCTGGGCCAGCCACAGCATGGTGAGGTCCCAGATCTGCCAGAAGGGTGAGCTCCAGCGCGCGGCGACGAACGAGGAGTCGATGCGGTGCACGCCGCCGTCCCAGGCCAGCATGATGAACATGTGCCCGATCGTCAGGACGACGAGCAGCAGCCCGGAGAACCGCATGAACAGCCACGCGTTCTTCTCGAAGTTGCCGCCCTTGGGCTTGCGGGGCGAGCGCGGGTTGTCCAGGCTCGCGGGACGGTCGTGCTGAGTACCGAGGGTCTTGGCGACACCGGTGGCTTCCGAGGTGGTCATCTCTGGTGTCTCCTACAGGTGGCTGAACATGATCTGCAGCAGGCGGACCGTGCCGGCACCGAAGACGATGACGAACAGGGTCATGGCCACCCACAGCATCTGTCGCTGGTACTTGGGTCCCTTGGACCAGAAGTCCACGAGGATCAGGCGCACACCGTTGAAGGCGTGGAACAGGACGCACGCGACCAGGGCGATCTCCATGAGACCGATGATCGGCGTCTTGTAGGTCTCGATGATCTCGTCGTACTGATTGGGGTCGACTCGGATGACCGCGGTGTCGAGCACGTGTACGAAGAGAAAGAAGAAGATCGTGACGCCGGTGATGCGGTGCAGGACCCACGACCACATGCCGGGATCGCCGCGATAAAGAGATCGTCTGCGCACCGGGTCGGGTGCGACTTCGGTCGAGGTGCTCATCGGGAAAGTGGCCTCCAACATCGTCGATGGACGCGTCGAATCGGCATGCTCCGACTCGACCATGGACCCATACGAAGAGACTCTAAACCCATGCACATTCCGGTGGTAAATTGCCCGAACCGATCTGGGCGACAAGACATTACGACTTAGGTTTGCCTTACCCAAGCTTTGCGGTGATGAAATCCGGATGAACGGCCGATGACGCCGGGCGACAGGAGATCCACGTGGTTACAGAAATCGATTGGGATGTGTTGCGGGACAAGGCCAGATCGATGATCGGTCGTGCCTACGCACCCTACTCCCGGTACCCGGTGGGCGCCGCCGGGATCACAGCCGAGGGCGGTGTCGTCGCCGGTTGCAATGTGGAAAATGTCTCATATGGCCTGGGTATCTGCGCCGAGGTCGCACTGGTCGCGGCCCTGGTGAACGACGGAGGCGGGGCGCTGCGGGCGGTCAGCGTCTGCGACGCCCGCGGGGCGGTTCTGATGCCGTGCGGACGGTGCCGACAGGTCCTGCTCGAACACGGCGGGCGCGAGCTCCTCGTCGACCACCCCGGTGGTCCCCGGATGCTCGCCGAGCTGCTTCCCGATGCCTTCGGACCCGACGATCTCGAGGCGGTCCGTTCATGACGGTCGACGCCCGGGAGATCATCCACGCGGTGTCGGTGATCGCCACCAAGCGGGGCGGACACGAACTCGCCGACGCACAGATCGCGTGGATGGTCGACGGCTACACCCGCGGCGAGGTGGCGCCGGAACAGATGTCGGCATTGCTGATGGCCATATATCTGCGCGGGATGAATCGCCGTGAGATCGCGTCCTGGACGCACGCGATGATCGACAGCGGGCGCCGGATGGACCTGTCCGGTCTGCAGCGGAACGGGCGGCCGCTGGCCACCGTGGACAAACACTCCACCGGCGGTGTCGGGGACAAGATCACCCTCCCGCTCACGCCGCTCGTCGCGTCGTTCGGCGTCGCGGTGCCGCAGCTGTCCGGTCGGGGGCTCGGTCACACCGGTGGGACGCTCGACAAGCTGGAGTCCATCCCGGGGTGGCGGGCCGAGGTGAGCACGTCCGACATGCTCGACCAGCTCGAGCGGGTCGGCGCGGTCATCTGTGCCGCAGGCGCCGACCTGGCACCCGCCGATCGCAAGCTCTACGCCCTGCGCGATGTCACGGGCACGGTCGAGTCCATTCCGCTGCTGGCGTCGTCGATCATGAGCAAGAAGATCGCCGAGGGCACCGGTGCGCTGGTCCTCGACGTCAAGACCGGGTCGGGTGCCTTCCTGCCCGACGAGGACGACGCGCGCGAACTGTCGTCGACCATGGTCGAACTCGGTCACGACGCCGGTGTCGACACCCGTGCGGTCATCACCGACATGGGCACACCGCTCGGACTCGCGATCGGCAACGCCGTTGAGGTGGCCGAGTCGGTGGAGGTACTCGCCGGCGGCGGACCCGCCGACGTCGTCGAACTGACCCTGGCTCTCGCCCGGGAGATGCTCGACGCCGCCGGGCTCGTCGACGCCGACCCCGCAACCCATCTCGCCGACGGCCGGGCGATGGACACGTGGCGGGCGATGATCGCGGCGCAAGGTGGCGACCCCGATGCGCCCCTGCCGACGGCGCGCCACCACGACACCGTGACCGCGTCGGGCGACGGCATCGTCACCGAGATGGACGCGCGCGCGGTCGGCGACGCCGCGTGGCGCCTCGGCGGCGGCCGATCGAAGCCGGGGGAGGCGGTCGCGGCAGAGGCGGGAGTGACCATCCATGCGAAGCCCGGTGATCGTGTCCGAGCCGGTCAACCGTTGTTCACCCTGCACACGCAGGATGAGGACCGGATCCCCGGCGCCCGCTCCTGCCTGGCCGGGGCGACGACCGTGGGGCCCGACTCCGCCGAACACGCGGGCGGCGCGCGCACCCGTCCACTGATCATCGACCGCGTTAGGTTTCCATCATGACGACGCTGACCCCGGCGAACATCTCCCTCGCCCCGAAGGTGCTCCTTCACGACCACCTCGACGGCGGACTCCGGCCCGCGACGGTCCTCGAGTTGGCCCACGAGGTGGGATACGACGGCCTCCCGGCGGATGAGAACGGCAGGCAGATCGATGACGCCGAGACGCTCGGGCAGTGGTTCCGACGTGCGGCCAACAGCGGCTCGCTCGAGCGCTATCTCGAGACCTTCTCGCATACCGTCGCGGTGATGCAGACCGTCGGCGGGTTGGAACGCGTCGCGCGCGAGTGCGTGGAGGACCTCGCCGCCGACGGGGTCGTGTACGCCGAGGTGCGTTATGCGCCCGAACAGCATCTCGAAGGTGGGCTGACCCTCGACGAGGTCGTCGAGGCGGTGCTGCGGGGCTTCGCCGAGGGCGAGGCGGTCGCGGCCGAGCGGGGCCGGACGATCACCGTGCGGTGCCTGGTCACCGCGATGCGCCACGCCGCCCGGTCACGCGAGATCGCCGAACTCGCGGTCCGCTACCGGGACCGGGGTGTCGTCGGTTTCGACATCGCCGGCGCCGAGGCGGGGCATCCGCCGACCCGCCATCTCGACGCCTTCGAATACATGCGGGCCAACTGTGCGCCCTTCACCATCCACGCCGGCGAGGCATTCGGGCTGCCGTCGATCCACGAGGCCATCGGCTTCTGCGGGACGGACCGGCTGGGTCACGGCGTCCGCGTCTTCGACGACATCGAACTCCCGGAGGGGGTCGATCTCGCGGCGCACTCGTTCGCGGGTGCGCGGCTGGGTCAGGTGGCGAACATCGTGCGGGACAAGCGGATTCCGCTGGAGCTGTGCCCGAGTTCGAATGTGCAGACCGGGGCGGTCGGTTCACTCGCCGAGCATCCGTTCAACGTGTTGGCGCGCCTACGGTTCCGGGTGACGGTGAACACCGACAACCGATTGATGTCCGACACCACCATGAGCAAGGAATTCGGCCTGCTCGCCGATCGGTTCGGCTATGGCTGGGCGGATTTCGAGCGGTTCACGGTGAACGCGATGAAGTCGGCGTTCATCCACTTCGACGAGCGGCTGGCGTTCATCGACGACGTGATCAAGCCCGGCTACGCGGTGCTGCTCGGCTGAGCAGCACCGTCGCGGCCGGTTACGGGCGGGAGGAGGGGACTGCGCCCGTCATCCCTTCTTGGTGAGCCGGGCCTCGAAGTCGTGCTCGAGCGCGCGCCACGCCTCGGCCTCGTTGTCGAACGGACCGCTGGGCGCCATGCGCTTGGGGTCGGGGTTGACGGTGTAGTCGACGAACCATCCCAGCGGAGTGGTGGTGCCGAGGGCCTCGGAGACCGTGTTGTCACCGGCGTAGTCGGCTGCGTCGGTGAAGAGTTCGACGGCGAGGTCGAGCTGGTCGCGATCCATTCGGCGGGGGCCGTCGGCGATGTCGTCGGCGAGACCCGGCAGGACGTAGACGTTGTCGTCGATGACGTCGAACTCGAGTGATCCGTTGGTCGCCTCGGTGCGGACCTCGTCGAACGTGGACAGGTCGGCGAGGTCGTGCGTGTTGTCGTCGGCGAGGAACCGCGAGAGCGAGCGCGCCGAGGTGAACACGAAGATCTTGCCCTTGGTGCCGAGGAACACCGGGTCGTCTCCGAGGTAACACCGCAGTGTCAGGTACTCGTTCGCGCTGGTGACGATCTTGATCGGGTCGATGCCGACCGACGCCCAGAAATCGTCGTCGTCGTAGTCGTCCTCGTCCTCCTCGTCCGTGTCCTCTTCGAGGTCATCGTCGTCGGCGGCGTCCGAGGACTCGGAGTCGGGGGCACCGACGATCTCGATGTCATCGTCGGTCGGCTCGTCCTCGTCCTCGGCGGACGCGGCGGCCTCGAGTTCGGCCTCGGCGGTCTCGACGGCCTTGGCGTCCACCTTCGGTGTGCTGATGACACCGTCGATGGCATCGAGCACGTCATCCCAGTGCTTGGCGATGAGCCGGCCGATGCGCACCCAGAGGTCGGTGCCCTCGCGGCCGTCGAAGTTGCGTGTGCCGGTGGTGACGGCGCCCAGGATCGGGTTGCCGTTGAAGAACTTGGTGACCGGTGTCAATTCGCAGACCTCACCGAGGATGCGGACGATCTCGAGTGCGTCTTCGAGTTCGGCGATGACCTCGGCGGTGGGGTCCTCCGCGGCGAGCTCGGGTACGCCGACGAGGTCGTAGCTGTGGCGCCCGTCGGGGACCAGTTCATCGGCCTGCAGGCCGACCACGGTCGACCACGCCGGGTGCTCGACGAGATCGTTGTCCTCGTTGGTGCGGATGAACGCGGCGAGCTCGGCGACAGAGGGCAGGACGTACAGGTCCTCGTCCAGTCCGAGGAAGGCCTCCCATTCATCGTCGCCCTCACGCCAGCGGGGTGCCCACAGGGTGAAGCTGTTTCCGTCGGTGAGTCCGAGCTCAATCGGGACGATGTCTCCGGCCATGGGGACACAGCCTAGCGATTGTCGGCGGCGGATCCAGTAGTGCCCCCACAGACGGTCGGTGGTGTGCCGACGACTTTTCGATGAACTCCTGACCCGCCCGCGGGTGCGACCATCGGCGCGGCTCTCATCGTGGACGGAAGAATCCTTCGAATGCCTGGTCGAGGTTCGAGGTGCGTACCGGCGAGACGCCCACGGGGTCACCGGCTTCGATCATTTGACCATTGCCGATGTACATCGCCACGTGGCCGGACCACACCGCGAGGTCTCCGGGCTGCAGCTGCGCCTGGGACACCTGATACCCGGCGGTGTCCTGCTCCTGGGCGAGGCGGGGGAGTTCGAGCCCGGCCTGCCGGTAAGCCCACTGTGTGAAGCCGCTGCAGTCGAATCCGTCGGGCGTCGTCCCGCCCCAGACATAGGGCACCCCGCGTTGACTCAGCGCGGCCCGCACCGCGGTCGCCGCGCGTTCGTTCGGAGCGTGGGCGACCGAGCCGTCGGGCAGCGTGATGGGGACGCCGCCGGGCGTGGGGACGGGCGACAGTCTGGCGGCGTCGCCGCCTGCGACTCCGACCATCTCGGCCGGCGCCGTGCGGCGGGCCAGGGCGGCCATCGCCTCGGTGTCGGAGCCGAGCTCGGCGCGAGCACGACCGATGATCTCCACGCCGCGGCTCAGATGCTCGACGGCGATCGGCAGGACCGCGAGAAGGACTGCCGGAGTGGCCAATCCGCCGGCGAGGCCACGGACATGCCGTTCCAGGGAGTCCACGAGGCCGTTCAGCGCGGTCGACGCCATGTGGACGGTACGGCCGGCGCTCTCGACGAGCCGGCCGAACTCGGCGGCGCATTCGGTGAGTTCGGTGAGTCGGCGCTGGTTCGCCGCGGTCGCGGCTGCGGCTCCGGCGGCCCCGGCTCCGTCCCACCGCGTGAGGACGGACTCGGCGGCCGACGTCGACCGCTGGCGCACCGACTCGACGGTGCCCGCTACGGTCCGGACCTGCTCGGCGGGGTTGCCCGGTGCCAGGATCCCGGTCCCCAGCGCGGCGATCAGTTGCCGCAGTGGCTCGATGAGGAGTTCGACGGGGATCACAGCGTCAGCTCACCGGCCGTCGCGATCCGGTCGGCGGCGGCGCAGTCGCAGTCGGCGTAGGACGTTGCGGCCGAGCTCGTCGTGAGTCCGACGCGTTCCTCGCGCGCCGTCGCGGCCTCGATGGTGCGACGGTGCAGGTCGAGGAACTCGACGACGGCGGTGAGGAACTCGATGCCGATGAGACCGAAGGTGATGGCGAGTTCGACCACGGCGGCGTCGTCGCTGCCGGTCCCGCCCTCGAGCATCTGGGCGTTCGTGCGGTGTGCGCCGGAGAACTCGTGCAGCGCAGACGAATCGGCGAACAGTCGGCCACCTGTGTCCGGGCCTGGCCGGGTGGGTGCGGGATAGGGATGGGGGGAGGACGGGCTCATGGGTTTTCGACGCGGCGCGGCCCCGTTGGGTTCCATCAAATTCTCGCGGCGACCCAGACCGGCGTGGTGGAGCTCGCCCAAGCGGCACGCGAGCGCCGGGGAGGAAATAGGGTGTCGGCATGGAGTCCCTGATCGTCGACCATCCCCTCGCAGCCGCGCGTCTGACCACGATGCGCGACGAGACCACCGACAACGCCGGATTCCGGGCTGCGCTGTCTGACCTCACCCAGATGCTGATCTACGAGGCGCTTGCCGGTGCGCCGCGCGCCGACGTCGCGATCAACACGCCGATGACCGCGCACACGGGATCGAGGCTGGCATCCCCGCCTCTCCTGGTCCCGGTCCTGCGGGCCGGACTCGGCATGGTCGAGCAGGCGCACGCGATGGTGCCCGAGGCGCATGTCGGTTTCGTGGGCCTCGCCCGCGACGAGGAGACCGCACAACCCGTGCCGTACCTGGAGTCGCTGCCGGAGGACCTGTCGGGACGGCCGGTGTTCGTCCTCGACCCCATGCTCGCCACCGGCGGCTCCATGCTCCACACCATCGAGTTGCTGGTCGCCCGCAACGCCACCGACATCACCGCCGTATGTGTCGTCGCCGCACCTGAAGGGGTTGCGGCGCTGGAGAATTCGGGACACCCGTGCCGGCTCGTCGTGGCTGCCGTGGACGACGGTCTCAACGAGGTCAACTACATCGTGCCCGGTCTCGGTGACGCGGGCGACCGGCAGTTCGGTCCGAGGTATTTGTGAGGGTCGGGACCACCCGAGCGAGCTCGTCGCGCCGCTTCTGACCGTTGGCTTGAACGCAGGGGATCGCTGAAACCGCATATCCAGCCGTCGATTCCGCTGACCGATTCGGGTCATTGAACTCGACTCGCCAGTGGCCGGACACCCAGGCGCGGCGGGGCATCCGGGTGTCTGCATCTCGGTGGGCGCCCAGTGCCGCGCCGGTGCGGCCGCGCGTTTGCGCCGAACCCCGCCTCCTCTGTCTCACGCCACACACGTTGCAAACACAGCCAAGCCATGGTCATCGACATCCACGCAATGATCACGGTCGCAGTAGCGAGGGGCCTCATGAGCCTGGCTCGACGACGATCAGTGACAGGGTCCGCCGACCTGGGAGCGCCACTTGTCGTGAGCGATCGCGGGGGCCGGGGCGGCGACATAGAAGCGCTGGATCGTGACGAATTATTCGCTTACAGAATGAAATCTGAAACGGGTGTGACTGAAGTTCACCGCTGTCAACGATCTACGCCAGTCAACGAGAATCAGCGCACAGTCGACGAAAAACGCTGCACAGTGGATAGTTTCGCTATTTCTGGGCCTGTGGAAACTCTTCGTGGTCGAACGCATGTTCCTGTACCTTGGAGTCATGTCAGAGCTAGCCACTCTCCTCGATCAACTCATCGGAACCACCCCGCCCACCAACGACCCAACCGGCAGAGCGACATTCGACGCCCTCGACACGTGGCGCCTGATCCGCAACCTTGCCGATCATCAAATCGCCACGAACGCAGCGCAACTCGATGCTCTCGGGGTCGCGCAGAAACCGGTAGCACCACCAAGAAGCTGCTGATCGAGTCAGGACATGCGCCGGCCTCCGCCCTCCGCACCATGCGGAGTGTCGACGCGCTGCCCAACCTGCCCGCTTTGGCGCGTCATGCCGCCGATGGGCGGCTGTCCGGCGAGATCGTCGATGCCATCGTCCGCGGCATGAACGAGATCGAGAAACGATGTGGTGAGGCGCTTTCCGACGACGATCGCTCCCGGTATGAGAGCGAGCTCGTCGCCTAGGCGCTGTCGGGCGCGACACCGACTGAAGTACTCAAGCACGCTCGAGCCATCAGCAACACACTCTGCGACGACTCTGACACCGGTGTACCGGCCACCGACGACCCATCGCTGAACGCGGTCAACGTGCACACCACCGACGACGGGCGCGTCGAGGTCCGCGCTGACCTCACCCAGTTGGTCGGCGAGAAGTTCCTGGCGATGATCGACGAACGGTCCTGTCCACGGCCCGAACCCGACGGCGCCGAGGATCGTCGCACCGCCGAGCAGCGTCGCGCCGACGCTTTCGAGTTGATCCTCGACCAAGCCGCGATCGGCGCGACCATCGATACCGTCGGAAGTCCACGCACGCAACTGATGCTGACCATCCCCGCCACCGGAGAACTCGCAACGCTGCCGTGGACCGGGACGGTCAGCCATGCCACCGCGAAACAGGTCTCCTGCGACGGATCCCTGACCGAGATCGTCCTCGACAGTGAGGGCGTACCGCTGCAGATGGGTCACACCCGTCGGTTGTATCCGGCGCACCTACGTAAGGCGGTGATCGTCCGCGACGCGTGTTGCGTCAAATGCGGTGCACCACCGTCACATACCCAGGTTCACCATATCAAGTCGTGGGCCGACGGTGGACCCACCGACCTCGACAACGGCTGTTTGCTGTGTCAGCGCTGCCATACGCAGGTCCACCACCACGGCTGGGACATCGTGATGGGATTCGACCGCCATCCCTGGCTCGTCCCACCCGCCAGTATCGACCCGCAACGCCGACCGCTACCCGCCTACAACCGGCGCACCATGCGCCTCGACGAGGCCGCCTGACCGGCCGTCCGACAACCACTTTCGCGTAGCACCTTCCGCACCCGGGCCATACCCGGGACCGCATCCGTCCTTTGACAACTCCACAGTGTCACCCCAGAGGCAACCGCCCCCCGTACGAGACCGGCCCGTCTCGACGCAGTGGATGGGAACTGTTGAGCGCTGAGCGAGCGTCCGGCTTTGTGTCAGCGCATTCCACCGGGTGATCTCGATATCGGCGTCGTCTGTGTTCCAAGCCAATTGGCGACGGCCCGAGCGGCGGGCGGCGACGTCGGACGCAACGGTCATCCCGTCACGCACGCTTCGCATTTCGGTGACCGGGCTGAGCCGAACCGCGGTCAGGGAGGTGCGGCGGGTCTCAGCCGGGCAGCGACCAGTACGCGAGCATCGGCTCCTCGGTGAGCACGGCGCCGCCGTCGACGATGGTGAGACTTGTCGGCGAGACGAGGTAACGCACCGAGCCGTTGCGCGCCTCGAAGGTGTCTCCGGTGCGGGTCGGGAACTGGAGTTCGATCCCGCCCTCGGGTGCGGCGCCCTTGTAGTACAAGCGGCCCGTCTGGGTGCCCACCTGGCAGATCACCACGCGCGACCGGGCGGTCTGTCCGACGGCCACGGCGGGGTCGTCGGCGGCGTTGCAGCGGGGACCGCTGGTGAATCCCTGCCAGTCCGCGCCGGCGACGGTGGGGGTCGGCCGGACCGGGGGCGGCGGCGTCGTGGTGGTGGTCGCGGTGGTGGGGGTCGTCGTCTCCGCGGGGCGGGTGACGGTACTCGTGAAGGTCGACGCCGACGGTTGTCCGCCGTCCGCGCTGTCGCGGTCCGCGGACTCGTCGTCCGCGGGGATCAGGAGCAGCGCCGCGAGGACGCCCACCACCACCAGCAGCACGCCCGCGCCGATCGCCACCAGCACCGCCGGCGACGACCACGGGGACCGAGGCGGGCCAGGTGGCACCGGGCCCTGCGGGTAACCGCCCGACGGATAGCCACCCTGGGGATAGCCGCCTGGACCGCTCGGTGGATAGGTCATCTCGCTCCTTCGGTTCGGCCGGCCGCGGTTCCGTTCGGTCCTACAGTTCGCCGATGATCCGGGCCAACAGCTCGCCCATCCGGGTTGCCGACGCGCGGCCGACCTCCAGGACCTCTGCGTGGCTCAGGTGTTCGCCGGTCATGCCGGCCGCGAGGTTGGTGACCAGGGAGATGCCGAGCACGTCGAGTCCGGCCGCGCGCGCCGCGATGGTCTCGTGCACGGTCGACATCCCGACCAGGTCCGCACCCATCGTCCGCAGCATCCGGATCTCGGCGGGGGTCTCGTAGTGCGGGCCGGGGAGCCCGGCGTAGACCCCCTCGGCGAGGCCCGGGTCGATGCCGCGCGCGATCTGTCGCAGCCGCGGTGAATAGGCGTCGACCAGGTCGACGAACTGGGCGCCGACCAACGGGGAGCGGGCCGTGAGATTCAGATGATCCGAGATGAGCACGGGTTGCCCGACCGACATGTCCTCGCGCAGACCGCCCGCCGCGTTGGTGAGCACGACGGTGTGGACACCGGCCGCGGCTGCGGTGCGGACCGGGTGGACCACGCGAGCGAGGTCGTGGCCCTCGTAGGCGTGAATACGTCCCAGCATCAACAGGACTCGTCGATCGCCGATCCGGACGGAGTGGACCACGCCGCCGTGGCCGGCGGCCTTGGGCGGGACGAATCCCGGGATCGACGCCATCGGCAACGAGCGGATGGGCCGCCCGAAGGCGTCGGCGGCGGGTGACCATCCCGACCCGAGGATGACGGCCACATCGTGTGTAGCGGCGTCGGTCTCGGCAGCGATCGTGGCCGCGGCGACGATGGCCGCGGCATCGGGGTCGGCGGTGGGCTCCATGCGCCAACCCTAAACCGTTCCCCGGCCCACACGGCCGCGCGTCGCACCGCGCCGACCGATCGGGTCGGTGGCGACGAGACCGGGAGCGATAAGGTCGGGACATGCCATTTCTGAACGGTGACGGGGAGGTCGTCGAGCTCCATCTCGGAGCGCGCGGTGAGGAGATCAGCGAGTCCAATCCGGAGAACCGCTTCCGGACCGACTGGTTGGACGAGGTCGATGCACTGCTGGACCAGGTGGTCGCCGACCCGACACGACCGCTGGTGATCACCGCCACCGGGAAGTTCTTCTCCAACGGCCTGGACACCGACCACATCTTCGCCGCTCCCGACCAGCTGCCCGGTTACCTCGACCGCGTGCACGCCCTGTACGCCAAGGTGCTCACCGTCCCCGTCCCGACGGTCAGCGCCGTCAACGGGCACGCCTTCGGCGCCGGCGCGATGCTCGCGTTGTGCACCGACCACGTCCTGATGCGCACCGAACGCGGTTTCTGGTCGCTGCCCGAGGCCGCTCTCACCATGCCGTTCACCCGTGGGATGGCGACGTTGCTGCGCACCCGACTGACCGATCGCACCGCCACCGAGGCGATGTACACCAGCCGGCGGTACGGCGCCGACGACGCGGTGCGTGCGGGAATCGTCGACGAGGCCGTGGACGCCGAGCTCCTCGTGAAGCGGGCCACCGAGATCGCGGCCGCCCGCTCCGCGACCGCCGGACCCAACCTGGCGCTGATCAAGCGCGGACTCCGTGGCCCCCTGCTCGACGACCTCGCACGTCAGACCCCGCCCGGAGTCTTCTGATGTCGGCCGCGGGAGCGGACTTCGCCGCGGCGGACGATCCCATCGACGCCTGGCTCGCCGAGCACGGCGGCGATCTCATCGCGTGGCGCCGGCAGATCCATGCGCATCCGGAACTGTCCCGGCAAGAGGTCCGCACCACCGAGCTGGTGATGAGCGAGCTCACCGCTGCCGGACTCACCCCGCGCCGGCTGCCGCTGGGCACCGGAGTGATGTGCGACCTCGGTCCCGCCGGTGAGCCCCGTATTGCGCTGCGCGCGGACATGGATGCCCTGCCGGTGACCGAACACACCGGCCTGCCGTTCACCTCGGCGGTGGAGGGCGCGTCGCACTCGTGCGGTCACGACGCGCACACGGCCATCCTGATCGGCGTCGCGAAGCTCCTCGCCGCGGCCGAACCACTTCCGGTCGGCGTGCGTCTGATCTTCCAGGCCGCCGAGGAGGTCATGCCCGGCGGAGCCCTCGACGCCATCGAGGCGGGCGTCACCACCGGTCTCGGCCGCATCTTCGCCCTGCACTGCGACCCGCGCCTGCCGGTCGGCACGGTCGGTCTGCGGTCGGGCCCGTTGACGTCCGCGGCCGACCACATCGATCTGCAACTGCACTCGGCCGGCGGGCACACGTCGCGGCCGCACCTCACCGGGGATCTCATCTACGCGATGGGCACGGTGATCACCGGCCTGCCCGGGGTGCTGTCGCGACGGATCGACCCGCGTTCGGGCACGGTGATGGTGTGGGGCGCGGCGAACGCCGGCAGCGCCGCCAACGCCATCCCGCAGGAAGGTCGCATGCGCGGCACGGTCCGCACCGGCGATCACGCCACCTGGGCCCAGCTCGAGCCGCTGGTCCGCAGCGTCGTCGGCGAGCTGCTGGCACCGCTCGGCGTGCGGTACGACCTCTCGTACTTCCGCGGGGTGCCGCCGGTCGTCAACGACGAGGTCGCGGTCGGGATGTTCGAACGGTCCGTCGCCGCGATCGGGTCCAAGGCGATCGCGGACACCCCGCAGTCACCCGGCGGCGAGGACTTCTCCTGGTATCTCGAACACGTCCCGGGAGCGATGGCCCGCCTCGGCGTGTGGGACGGATTCGGACCGCAGGTCGATCTGCACGCGCCCAACTTCGATCTCGACGAACGTGCCCTCGCCATCGGTGTGCGCGCGCTCGCCGGGATCGTGCTGAACGCGACCAGCGCCGCCGGCTAGGACACCTCGTTCTATTCCGCGGGCCCCGGTCCGGGTCCGACATTGCGCGACTCGCGCAACCGGAGGTCCTGCACATACTCCGCGGGTGCGCCGGCGATCTCCGCCGCCTCGGCCATGACGCCGAGGTAGCGCGCCGAGGGCAACCCGCCCTCGAAGGCGTCGAGGACGTACAACCAGGCCAGTACCGGGCCGTCGGCGGTGTCGACGCGGGCGCGGATCTTGCGGTGGATGCCGAGCTCGGAACCCTCCCACCGGTCGAGCAGATCCTCGTCCTCGGTGGTGACGTCGTAGAGAACCACGAACACCCGGGCGTCGGGGTCGTCGCGGTCCTCGGTGACCGTGGCCAGGGACCCCTCCCACCCGATGTCGCCGCCGCCGAACGTCAGACGCCAGCCGCGGAGCCATCCGGTGCCCGACATCGGGGAGTGCGGCGCGCGCTCGGCCATCTGCTCGGGATGCATGTTGGATCCATAGGCGGCGTAGATGGGCACGGATGGAGCCTAGATGGTCTCCGCCGAGTCCGGAAGGCGACACCGTGGCCCGGCCCCGGTGTGCGACCACGTTCACAACGACGGACCCGCCCGACTAGTTTGGTAGGCGGCGCGAACGGGGTCGACCGTCTCGCGCGACCCGAGGAGCGTGTCACCCCGCGTTCCCGTCGAGCCACGACACACAGCCGGGCGCAGCTTCCCCACGAAGGACGCGGCGAGCCGGCGTGGAGAACAGGAGTCACAGTGACCAGGATCGTCATCATCGGCGGCGGACCCGCGGGTTACGAGGCGGCGCTCGCGGCGGCCGCCTACGGGGCCGACATCACGGTGATCGATTCGGACGGGATCGGCGGTGCCTGCGTGTTGTGGGACTGCGTCCCGTCGAAGACGTTCATCGCGTCCACCGGCATCCGCACCGAGGTCCGTCGCGCCGTCGATCTGGGTATCAACATCAAGACCGACGACACCTCCGTCACATTGCCGCAGATCCACCAGCGGGTCCGCGACCTCGCGTTCGCCCAGTCCGCGGACATCCGCTCACGACTCATCAGCGAAGGCGTGACGCTCGTCTCCGGTACGGCCGTGCTCGACGAGCGGCAGGTCGGCGTCTCGACGCACACCGTCGTCGCGACGCTCGCCGACGGAACCACCGAACGCTACGACGGCGATGTGGTCCTGCTGGCGACCGGCGCGTCGCCCCGCGTGCTGCCCGACGCCCAGCCCGACGGCGAGCGCATCCTCACCTGGCGTCAGCTCTACGACCTCGAGGAGCTGCCCGAACACCTCGTCGTCATCGGTTCCGGCGTCACCGGCGCCGAGTTCGTCCACGCCTACACCGAACTGGGCGTCAAGGTGACGCTCGTGTCGAGCCGCGACCGGGTCCTCCCGCACGAGGACGAGGACGCCGCGCTGGTGCTCGAGGACGCACTCGCCGAACGCGGCGTCGAGCTGGTCAAGCACGCCCGCGCCGACAAGGTCGAGCGGCACGGCGATTCGGTCACCGCGCATCTGGCCGACGGCTCGACCGTGACCGGCAGTCACGTGCTGATGACCGTCGGTTCGGTCCCGAACACCACCGATCTCGGACTCGATCGTGCCGGGGTCGCGGTCGGCAAGGGCGGTTACATCGAGGTCGACCGGGTGTCCCGCACGTCGGTCGCGGGGATCTATGCGGCCGGCGACTGCACCGGGCTGTTTCCGCTGGCATCGGTGGCCGCCATGCAGGGCCGCATCGCGATGTACCACGCACTCGGCGAGGGCGTGAGCCCGATCAAGCTGAAAACCGTTGCGTCCGCGATCTTCACGCGTCCGGAGATCGCCACGGTGGGAGTGTCGCAGAACGCCATCGACACCGGTGAGTACCCGGCGCGCACCGTGATGCTGCCGTTGGCCACCAACCCGCGCGCCAAGATGAGCGGTCTGCGCCGGGGCTTCGTGAAGATCTTCTGCCGGCCGGCCACCGGTGTGGTCATCGGCGGCGTCGTGGTCGCACCGAACGCCTCCGAACTGATCCTGCCCATCGCCCTCGCGGTGCAGAACAAGCTCACCGTCGGCGACCTGGCCCAGACGTTCTCGGTGTACCCGTCGCTGACCGGGTCCATCACCGAGGCGGCGCGGCAGCTGGTTCGGCACGACGACCTGGACTGAGCGCCGCCCGCCCACTGTGCACAGCCGGTGCCGGTGTGCGCCGCCGGCTGCGTCGTCACGGTAGGGTCGGACGAATTCGTTCGTCCCGGCCGGCGACAAAGGGGGTGTCGTGAGCTCGCCGCAGCAGTCCTACAACACCTACGGCAGTCGCAACGACCGCGCGTTCGCTCGCGGTCGCACGCAGTGGGCGGGCATGAGCATCGATGAGATCCTCGACGTCCTGAGCACGATGGAACCCGGTCGTGCCGGCGGTGACGTCAACACGATCCTGCAGGCGATCGAGTCCGTCCGCCGCGCGGCCGAACGGATGCACGCGATGTTCGGCGACGGCATGCTCGGTCAGGCTTCCGACGCGGCGCTGGAGGCGGGCCGGTCGCTGTCGGCCGATCTGGCGACGACCTCGGAGACCGCCGGTCAGATCGGGGATGCGCTGGCCGGCGCGACGGGCATCCTCGGGTCGGCTCGCGGGCAGGAGGGACGGTTGCGTGAGCTGCAGCAGCACATCCGTGACAATCCCGAGGACGCGCCGGCGGTCCGGCACGAGGTCGACCGGGCGATGACGGGCGCCTACTCCTCGCCGATGATCGGGCTGCAGCGCTCCCTGCCGAACGACCCGTCCGGGGCGAACGGGGTGACCGCAGGACTCGGCGGCGGGCCGACCGCAGGCGGTTCCGGGGCCGCGGGCTCCGGGCCGGACGCTCCCCGCGGTCAGGCCGCCAACACCGTCGACGCCGGCGACTTCGGGCGTGCCACTCCGACTGCCGGGCCGGTGCCGGTCGCTGCGGGCGGTCCACCACCCGGTGGCGGCGGACCCGGTGCGTCGTCGACGCCGCCAGGGCCTGCGGGTCCGGGCGGCGGACCATCCGGTCGTGGCAACACCGACGGCCCCGACGGGTTGGTGCGTGGTGGTCGGGCGACGCCCGAGTCGACGACCCGCGGCGCCGCGGCTCCCGAAACGCACCGGTCGGGAGGCGCCGACGGGATCGGCGAGAACAGCGGATCCGGTTCCGGTGGCGGTGCGCCGGCGAGTGGAGGCGCCGGGGTCCCGGTCGCGATGCCCGCTCCCGGCTTGCTCCCACCCGCGTCGGCGCCGACGCCGACCCCGGTCGCCGGCGGCTCACCGACGCCGGCGACCCCCGCCACCGCCGGGCCGGTTGCCCAGCGCCCGACGGGGATGCCGCTCGCCGGGGCCCCGGGCGGCGGACGGCGGCCCGGCGCCGACGACGACAGCCACCGGGCAGCGCCGTACCTGCACACTCGGGAACACGGCGCGCAGCTCGTCGGCGACATGCCGCTCGTCGGTCCGCCCGTCATCGGCGACTGGATCCGGCAGGCATCCCCGGCGGTCGACGACGCCGCGCCGGCCGGGCCGGATCAGGCCTTGTCCCTGCGGCCCGCGGCACCCGGCGACGCCGTCTCCCGGACCCCCGTCGACGGTGCGGCGCAGGAGGTCTCGGACGACACCGATGCACCGTCGGGCGGTTCGGCCACGTCGAGACCGGAGACCGTGTGAACGCCGGGCTGAAGCGTGTCGACCGGTTACCGGGCGGCGTCGCCCGCCTCGTCGACTCGGTGCCCGACGAGGACCTCACGGCGTGTCTGCACCTGATCGTCGCGACCGTCCTGGACGTCACGGCGGTCTCGACGCCCGAGATCCGGGAGGCGATCAGCCAGTGGCGGCGGCAGGGCGGTGCGTCGACGGCCGGCATCGCACGTCTGCGGCTCGTCGCGGCACAGCACGACTTCGACGCCTTCGCGCATCAGCGTCGTGGCGACGTGGACGCCCAGCGCGACAGCTTCCGCCGCGCCCGCGCCGTCGACTGCCTGGTGGCCGCGATGTCGACGCCCGCCGCTGGTGAGTCGCTGCGCGATGCGCTCCGCGAATCAGCCTACGAGGCCGCCGCGGCACTGGGCGGCACGGCCGGTGTGGTCGCCATCCTCGCCGACCACGTGATGTGAGGCGGCGGCACCGTCGCGCCGGTCAGGTCAGGCCGAAGCTGTGCTCGACGGCTCGGTTCCATCCCGCGTAGAGGCGGTCGCGGTCGTCGGCGGCCATCCCGGGCTCCCACCGGCGGTCTTCGGCCCAGTTGGCGCGGATGTCGTCCTCGCTCTCCCAGAAACCGACGGCCAGGCCGGCCGCGTAGGCCGCGCCGAGGGCGGTCGTCTCGTTGACGACCGGCCGCACGACGGGTACGTCGAGGATGTCGGCCTGGAACTGCATGAGCAGTTCGTTCACGACCATTCCGCCGTCGACCTTCAACGTCGACAGTTCGACCCCGGAGTCGGCCTGCATCGCCTCGATGACCTCACGCGTCTGAAAGGCGCTGGCTTCCAGTGCGGCTCGGGCGATGTGGCCCTTGTCGGCGAACCGGGTGAGACCCACGATGACGCCGCGGGCATCGGGGCGCCAGCGCGGCGCGAAGAGTCCGGAGAACGCCGGGACGAAGTAGACGCCGCCGTTGTCGTCGACCCCGCCGGCCAGTTTCTCGACGTCAGATGCCTGCGGGATCAGGCCGAGGTTGTCGCGCAGCCACTGGATGAGCGAACCGGTCACCGCGATCGAGCCCTCGAGTGCGTATCGTGCGGGCTGCTCGCCGATGCGGTAGCAGACGGTGGTGAGCAGTCCGTGCTCGCTGAAGACCGGCTCGGTGCCGGTGTTGAGGAGCAGGAAGTTGCCGGTCCCGTAGGTGTTCTTGGCCTCGCCGGGTTCCAGGCAGGCCTGGCCGAAGGTCGCCGCCTGCTGGTCGCCGAGGATGCCCGCCAGGGGCACGCCGGGCAGCGGGCCGTTGCCGCGGAGCGCCCCGAAGTCGCCCGAGGAGCTTCGGATCTCGGGCAGCATGGCCATCGGTATGCCCATGTCGGCGCAGATCTCGGCATCCCACTGCTGGGTGCGCAGGTCCATCAGCATCGTCCGGGAGGCATTCGTGACGTCGGTGACGTGCTGACCCCCGTCCACGCCGCCGGTCATGTTCCACGCCATCCAGGAATCCATTGTGCCGAAGCACAACTCGCCGTTCTCGGCGCGTTCGCGGAGGCCGTCCACGGAGTCGAGCAGCCAGCGGGCCTTGGGGCCGGCGAAGTAGGTCGACAACGGCAGGCCGGAGCGATCGCGGAACCGGTCCATGCCGACATCTCCGGCCAGCTCGGTGCACAGATCATCGGTTCGCGTGTCCTGCCACACGATGGCGTTGTGCACCGGCTTGCCGGTGTCGCGCTCCCAGATCACGGTGGTCTCGCGCTGATTGGTGAGGCCGCAGGCGACGATGTCCTTCGCGGTCAGTTCGGCCGACGCGAGGGCAGCGGCGCCGACGCGGCGGGTGTTACGCCAGATCTCGGCGGCGTCGTGTTCCACCCAGCCCGCGCGCGGGAAGATCTGTTCGTGTTCGAGCTGTTCGGCGCCGACGACGCGACCCTCGTGATCGAAGATCATCGCCCGGGTCGAGGTGGTGCCCTGGTCGATTGCCGCCACGTATTTGCCTGACCTACCCACGCCGGACAGTGTCGCACGCTGTCGAGGCCACAGAGATCAATTAGGCTCAGCAACCATGAACACCGAGTTCAACGCGGACCGGCCCGCCGACATGGGGCCCCTCTACCGCGCCGAGGCGTGGCGGAGATTCGGGGAGGAACAGTTCGACGTGGTGGTCATCGGTGGCGGCGTGGTGGGTGTCGGTGCCGCACTCGACGCCGCGACACGCGGTCTGCGCGTCGCGCTGGTCGAGGCACGCGACATCGCCTCGGGCACATCGAGCCGGTCGTCGAAGATGTTCCACGGCGGCCTCCGCTATCTCGAGCAGCTCGAATTCGGCCTCGTGCGTGAGGCTCTACGCGAACGCGAGTTGTCGCTCCGGTTCCTCGCGCCACATCTGGTCAAGCCGTTGCCGTTCCTGTATCCGCTCACGCAACGCGTGTGGGAGCGGCCGTATGTCGGAGCCGGCATCTTCCTCTACGACCGGATGGGCGGCGCCAAGTCCGTTCCCGGACAGCGTCATGTCACCCGATCGGGTGCTCTGCGCGTGGCCCCGGCACTCAAGCGCAGCTCGCTCATCGGCGGGATCCGGTACTACGACACCGTCGTCGACGACGCGCGGCACAGCCTCACGGTCGCCCGCACAGCGGCCAATTACGGTGCGGTCATCCGGACCTCGACCCAGGTCACCGGATTTCTGCGCGAATCCGACCGGGTGCTCGGAGTCCGGGTGCGCGACACCGAGAACGGCGATGTGACCGAGATCCGTGCCCACTGCGTGATCAACGCCGCGGGCGTGTGGACCGACGAGGTGCAGGCACTGTCCAAGCAGCGCGGGCACTTCAAGGTCCGGGCCTCCAAGGGTGTGCACATCGTGGTGCCGCGCGACCGCATCGTCAGCGAGACGGCGATCATCCTGCGCACCGCCAACTCGGTGCTGTTCGTCATCCCGTGGGAGACGCACTGGATCATCGGCACCACCGACACCGACTGGAACCTCGACCTCGCGCATCCGGCCGCCACCCGCGCCGACATCGACTACATCCTCGAACGCGTCAACGAGGTCCTGGTCACCAAGCTCAACCACGACGACATCGAAGGCGTCTACGCCGGCCTCCGGCCGCTGTTGGCCGGGGAGGACGACGAGACCTCGAAGCTGTCCCGGGAACACGCGGTCGCGACCGTCGCGCCCGGGCTCGTGTCGATCGCCGGCGGCAAGTACACCACCTACCGGGTGATGGCCGCCGACGCCGTCGACGCGTGCGACGACTTCATCCCGACCCGGGTGGCGCCGTCGATCACCGAACGCGTCCCGCTGCTCGGGGCGGACGGTTACTTCGCGCTCATCAACCAGTGCGAGCACCTCGGACGCCGATTCGGGTTGCACCCGTACCGGATTCGCCGGTTGTTGAACCGCTACGGCTCGCTGATCGACGACGTGCTGTACTACGCCGACGGCGACAAGAGCCTGCTGCAACCGCTGGCCGCGGCGCCGCAGTATCTGCGCGTGGAGGTGGTGTACGCCGCGGTCGACGAGGCGGCGCTGCACCTCGAGGACGTCCTCGCCCGGCGGACCCGCATCGCCATCGAATACTCCCATCGTGGCGTCGACTGCGCCGACGAGGTCGCCGACCTGCTGGCGCCCCTGCTCGGCTGGACCACCGAGCAACGCGACTTCGAGGTGGCGACCTACGTCGCGCGCGTGGAGGCCGAGGTGGCCTCGCAGCAGCAACCCGACGACGACTCCGCCGACGCCCTGCGCGCCGCGGCCCCCGAGGCCCGGGCCGAGATCCTGGAGCCGGTGCCCGTTCCGAAGTGACGGTGGCTCCGGTCGAGTCGGGACGTTGGCCTCTGTCTCTGCCCCCTGATGCCGCGGCACGATCGGGGTGGGGGAAGAAGGAGACGAGATCATGGTCGACGAATCGGTTCGGGTGCTCACCCCCGACCAGGCCTGGGATCTGTTGGGAGTAGCCGAGCTCGGTCGGATCGCTCTGAGCGTCGACGGCCAGCCCGACATCTTTCCGGTGAACTTCCATGCGACCGACGGCCGCATCATGCTGCGGTCCGGCGAGGGCACGAAACTGTCGGAGCTGGCGGTGAATTCGCGAGTGGCGTTCGAGGCCGACGGACACACCGACGCCGACGGGTGGAGTGTGGTCGCCAAGGGGACGGCACGCATACTGGTGTCGCTCCGGGAGATCGAGGCGGCCGACCAGCTGCCGCTGCGCCCGTGGATCGCGACGATGAAATACAACTACGTGGAGATCACGGTCGACTCGATCACCGCCCGCCGCTTCGAGTTCGGGCCCGAGCCCGAGCGCTACCCCGTGTGAGGGGCCTCGGCCGGATCACACCTGGCACCGGGGACACCAATAGACGGATCGTTCGCCGCCCGGGGATTCGAGTTCGCCCCGCTTCACCGGGGTGGCGCAGCGCCGGCACAGCCGCCCGTGGCGTCCGTACACCCACATCCGCGCATTGGGCGATGTGTTGCCCGTGGTGGTGCGGGCCGATCGCAAGCGGTTCGCCCACAGCAGGCGTCGGCTGAGGTCCACGACCGGCCCGAGGTCGACCTCGCCGACCGGGCGGGTCGGCAGGACCCGCCGCAGGAAGCAGATCTCGCTGCGGAAGACGTTGCCGATTCCCGCGATCAGCCGCTGGTCGAGCAAGGCCGCACCGATCGTCGCGTCCGGGTCGGAACCGAGGCGTCGGATCGCCTCCTCGCGATCGAAGTCGTCGGCGAGCAGGTCGGGGCCGAGGTAGGCGAGCGCGGCGTCGGGGTCGGCGAGCAGTTCCAGTACGCCGAGGTCGAAACCGACCGCCTCATGGTCGGCGGTGCGCAGGACCGCGCGGGCCTGGTAGGCCGGGCGGCGCCACCGTTGCCCCCGCGGGTGCACGTGCCAGGCGCCCTCCATCTTCAGATGCGAGTGGATGCTGAGGGTGTCGCCGACACCCGGACCGCTCTCGGCGACGTCGATCAGCAGGTGCTTGCCCACCGATCGCACCGCGAGGACCTCGCGTCCGGAGAGGTCCGCGGTGGCCAGCGACGGGATGCGGAAGTCCGACGACTCCAGCACCCGTCCCGCGAGCCCCGCCCGCAGTCGTGCGGCGGCGGCGAAGACGGTGTCGCCCTCAGGCATGGTCCGCCTCAGGCATGATCACCGAAACGCAGGCGGATGCCACGCGGGGTCGTCGAGAATCCCGCTTCGACGAGCACCTTGCCGAAGTCGGTGGCGCGCACGGGTTCCGAGTCGATGTGGTCGATCGTCAGACGTGCGATCCGGCCACGCCGGACCAGTGCGACCAGCGCGCCCGCGGCCGACTCCAGCCGCGGGATCGAGTCGCTGAACGTCAGCAGCGTCTTGCCGCCGCGTTCGACGAAACACACCACGTCACCGTCGACGATCACCACGAGCGCCCCCGGTTTGCGGCCCGGGCGGTGACCGGCCTCGGTGTCGCGAGACGCCGGCCACTCGAGCGCCGCCCCGTAGGGATTGGCCGGGTCCGTCGCGGCCAGCACGGTTGCCTCGCGGGGCGCTTTGCGATCGGGCAGCGCATGCCGGCGCAATTCGTCGACCGTGGCCGGCGAGGCGAACTGCGCCCCGCCGAGGCCGTCGACGTAGTAGCCGCGACGAACATGTCCGTTGTCCTCGAAGACGGTGAGCGCCTTGTAGACCCGCGCGAAGCCGCCGGTCACCTCCTCCGAGACGACGCTGCCGCGCGTGATCACGCCGTATCGGGTCAGCAACTGATCGCAGAGGCCCTGCGTGGCGATGGTCGGCTCGGTGGACGGGTGGTCGAGGGCGAACCAGCGGCCACTCGCCGTCGGCGACACCGGGGGAGCGACGGAGTGTTCGGTGAGGTACCGGGCCGACAGGCGGCCGGCCCGGAGCCGGGGTGCGCGTCCGCGTGCCCGATGCGCGGGCGCCGAGCGCGGTGCGGACGGGCTGCGCCGCGGTTGCAGCAGGGCCCGGACGGGCGCGAAGCTGTCGTTGCTGACCCGCCCCGCCCACACGAGGTCCCACAGGGCGGTCTCGATGTCGGCGGCCGGCGTGGTGGTGCCGGTGCTGATGTCGGCGGCGATCTGAGGGAACCGCAGGGCACCACCGGGTTCGAGTGCGGCCGTGACCCCGTCGTGGACCGGGGTGGTGTCGATCTCGTCGGCGTCGGGCAGCGTCAGGACGGCGACGTCCGCGGGATGCAGCGCCACCCAGCCGTCGGAGTTCCCGATGCGACCGTGTCCGGACCAGATGACCTCACCGGCGCTGAGCAGTTCGTCGAGCATCGGCGCTGCGTAATCGGACACCCGGGCCGGCAGTACGAGGGACTCCCACGCGGACGCCGGCAGCGGGAACCCGGCCAGCTGGTCGATGACCGTCGCCACCCCGTCGACACCCCGGAGCTGGGTGCCCGACGACGCGTGCTGCCAGTCGAGGAGGAACCGGGTGAGGACGTCGGTACCGACGGGAGCCACCTCGGCGCGGCTCGCCGCCAGGGAACCGCGTCGGATCTGACCCAGCACGTCGGCGTGACACCATTGCCCGTCCCGGGGGCCGGTACCGGCATCGGGCAGGAAGTCACCCTCGACGACGCGTCGCTCCGATGCGAGACGGTTGAGGGTGTCGCGCACGACCCCGGTCGCGATACCCAGAGCCGCGGAGGCCTCGGGCACGGTGAACGGGCCATGGGTGCGGGCGTACCGGCCGATGAGGTCTCCGACGGGGTCGGGCACCTCCTCGAGATAGGCCGCCGGGATGCCGAGAGGTGCGGGCACCCCGAGAGCGTCACGGAGGCGGGCGGTGTCGTCGATGGCCGCCCACAGCGCACGTGCGTTGTGGTTGACCGAGATGATCTGCCCGACCCGGTGCAACTCGGTGAGCAGATCGGCGGCCGGCTCGTCGCCGCGATACCGGGCCGCGACCTCCTCGGTGGTGAGCGGGCCCAGCCATCGCAGCAGGTCGACGATGTCCTCGGCGTCGCGCGCCTGACGCTCGGGGGACAGGCGTTGGAGCCGGGCGATCACGTCGGCGATGACCGCCGGATCGAGGAGCTCGCGCAGGTCGACGCGCCCGAGCAACTGGGCCAGCAGGCTGGTGTCGAGGGAGAGGGCGGCCGCGCGGCGCTCGGCGAGCGGCGCGTCGTCGGCGTACATGAACGCACCCACGTACCCGAACAGCAGCGACGCGGCGAAGGGAGACGGGCTCTGGGTCTCGGTCTCCACCACCCGGATCCGGCGCGTGCGGATGCGGGTCAGCAGATCGAGCAGGGCGGGGAGGTCGTAGACGTCCTGCAGGCATTCGCGGACGGCTTCGAGCACGATCGGGAAGTCGGGGAATTTGGATGCGACAGAGAGCAGTTGGGCGCTGCGCTGGCGCTGTTGCCACAGCGGGGCGCGCCGGCCCGGATCCCGTCGCGGCAGGAGCAGGGCGCGCGCGGCGCATTCGCGGAAACGGGACGCGAACATCGACGAGTCGGCCAGACCGTCGGTCACGAGTTGCTCGACCTCGTCGGGGTCGAGGAGGAACACATCGGCTCCGGGAGGGGCGTCGTCGGTGTCGGGCATCCGCAGGATGATGCCGTCGTCGGAGGCGGTGGTGGCGCCCTCGATGCCGAGGGTCTCCAGCAGGCGCTGCGAGATGGCACTGGCCCAGGGGGCGTGTACACGTAAGCCGTAGGGGGAGTGGAGGATCACCCGCCAGTCGCCGAGCTCGTCGCGGAACCTCTCGACGACCAGCGTGCGGTCGGTGGGCAGGTGTCCGGTCGCCTCGCGCTGCTCGGCGATGAGTGTCGCGAGGTTGCTGCGGGCGTTGTCGGTGAGCCCGAGTCGGTCTGCCTGGTCGTCGAGCTTCCCGGGATCGGCGATCGACTGGGTGAAGGCGCCGATCGCGGCGCCCAGTTCGGCGGGGCGTCCGATCGCGTCACCGATCCAGAACGGCAACCGGCCCGGTTGACCGAACGCGGGGGAGACGAGTACGCGGTCGTGGGTGATGTCCTCGATCCGCCAACTGGTGGCGCCCAGCGCGAACACGTCGCCGACCCGGGACTCGTAGACCATCTCCTCGTCGAGTTCGCCTACGCGAGTGGCCTTCTCGCCGACCATGAACACGCCGAAGAGTCCGCGGTCGGGTATGGACCCGCCCGAGGTGACGGCGAGCCGCTGGGCGCCGCGCCGGCCGGTGATGACCCCGGCGTCGCGGTCCCAGTTCACCCGGGGGCGCAGTTCGGCGAACTCGTCGGACGGGAAGCGGCCCGCGATCAGGTCGAGGGTCGCGTCGAAGACGCCCCGGCCCAGTTCACGGTAGGGCGCCGCGCGCCGGACGACCTCGTACCAGTGATCGACCTCGAGGTCGTCGACCGCGGCCGCCGCGATGGTCTGCTGGGCGAGGATGTCGAGCGGATTCTGCGGGACCTTGATCTCCTCGATCGCGCCGTCGAGCATCCGGCCCACCGTCACCGTGCAGTGCAGCAGATCGGTGCGGTGCTTGGGGTAGAGGATGCCCTGGCTGATCTCGCCGACCTGGTGCCCGGCGCGGCCGATCCGCTGCAGTCCACTCGCCACCGACGGCGGGGACTCCACCTGGATGACGAGATCGACCGCACCCATGTCGATGCCGAGTTCGAGTGAGCTGGTGGCCACCACACACGAGAGGCGGCCTGCCTTCAGGTCGTCCTCGATCTGGGCGCGCTGCTCCTTGCTGACCGAGCCGTGATGGGCGCGGGCGAGAACCGGCTCGGCGCCGGAGCTCGCGCCGCTGCCCATCACGAACGCCGGGGCGCCGCCCGCGACCGACGGATTGCCGGTCGGTTCGGCAGGCTCGCCGTGGCGCTCGGCGTGGATCTCGTTGAGCCGAGCGGTGAGCTTCTCGGCGAGGCGTCGGGAGTTGGCGAAGACGATCGTGGCGCGGTTCGCCTCGATCTGGTCGACGATCGAGGCCTCGACGTACGGCCACAACGAGCCGGCAGTCGGCGAGAACGCGTCGTCCAGCGCCGCGGGGTCGGCATCGGACACCGGCGGCGGGATGTTGGCCATGTCCTCGACGGGGACGTCGACGCGCAGGTCGAATGTCTTGTCGGCCTTGGGTTTGACCACCTGGCACGGCGCGGCGCCGGACAGGAACCCCGCGACCACCTCGGGCGGGCGGACCGTCGCCGAGAGGCCGATCCGCTGGGCGGGTTTGTCCAGCAGTTCGTCGAGGCGCTCGAGGGTCAGCGCGAGATGGGTACCTCGTTTGGTCGCGGCGACCGCGTGGACCTCGTCGACGATGATCGCCTCCACGCCGGTGAGACTCTCCCGCGCGGCCGAGGTGAGCATCAGGTACAGCGACTCGGGGGTGGTGATGAGGATGTCGGGTGGGGTTTTGACCAGCGCACGCCGATCGGCGGCGGAGGTGTCGCCCGACCGCACGCCCACGGTGATGTTGGGCTCCGGAAGGTTCAGCTCCTGGGCCGCCCGGGTGATGCCGGTCAGCGGTGCGCGCAGGTTGCGCTCGACGTCGACGGCCAGCGCCTTCAACGGCGAGATGTAGACGACCTTGGTGCCCGCGGGACGATTGCCGGCGTCGGCGGCGAGCCGATCGAGAGCCCAGAGGAACGCGGCCAGGGTCTTCCCGGACCCGGTCGGTGCGATGACCAAGGTGTTCGCGCCGTCGGCGATGGAGGTCCAGGCGCCCTTCTGCGCAGCGGTGGGCGCGGTGAACGCACCCGAGAACCACCGCCGGGTGGGGGCGGTGAAGCGGTCGAGCACCGAGGGGCGGGGCATCTCTCCACTATGTCGCACGCGTACGACAGAACGCGGTATACAGTCTCCTCACGCCTGTACGGGGAATCCGGTGAGAGTCCGGAACGGTCGCGCCACTGTGAACGCAGCCCAGATCGACACGGTCGACGTGACGGGGCATGCGTGAGTCAGGATGCCGTGCCGGCGTGCACCACCCGTGAACTCTCCGACGCGAGATCGGCGAAAGGACCCACCATGACAGCTCCCCGTACCCAGTCAGCATCACCGGTCGCCCCGGCCCGTGCCCTGCCCGTACCGAACATCTCCGTCGCGAGCGCGGCGCTCTGGCTCAGCCTGACCGTGCTGCTCGCCGGGCTGGCGTACTACTTCCTCGGTTACGACCAGGGAGTCGTGTCGGTCTTCGGTTCCGACACCCATGTGCACGAGTTCGTGCACGACGCCCGCCATTTCCTCGGCTTCCCCTGCCACTGAGTCGACATGGAGAAGAAGTTCATCGGCGCCGGCCTGCTAGCAGGTCTGATCGCCGGCATCGTCTCGTTCGTGTTCGCACGGTTCTACCTCGAACCCGTCGTGGGCAAGGCCATCGACTACGAGAGCGCCCGCTCGGCGGCCGAGGAGGCCCTGGCCCATGCCGCCGAACCGGGTGGTCACACCCATGGTGAGGGCGGAGAGTTGTTCACCCGCGCGATGCAGGAGAACCTCGGCGCGGGGATCGGCAACGTCGTGTTCGCGGTCTGCATGGGTGCGTTCTTCGCGGTGGCGTTCACGGTCTTGTGGAGCCACGTCGGCAGCCGTCACCCGGCCACGGATCCCCGTGCGGTCGCGGGCGTGCTCGGCGGCATCGGTTTCGTCGCCGTCTTCGCTGTCCCGTTCTTCGCCTACCCGGCGAATCCACCTGCCGTCGGCGACGACGACACCATCGGTGAACGAACCGGTGCCTTCCTCACCATCACCGTGTCGTCGGTGATCCTCGCCATCGCGGCGGTGGTCCTGGCGTCGTGGTTGCGCCCGCGCATCGGTGGGTTGGTCTCGGCGGTCGCCGCCACGGTCGCGTATCTGGCCGGCATCGCGATCGTGCTCGCCTTCCTGCCGTCGTTCAGCGAGGTCCCCGGCCCGGTCCGCGACGGCGCCGGACAGGTCGTGTTCCCGGGCTTCCCCGGTGACGTGATCGGGGATTTCCGGGTGTATGCGATCGCCAACCAGGTCATTCTGTGGACGGTTCTCACCGTCTCGTTCGCACTGATCGTGGGGGCGATGGCCCGGTCGCGGGCGACTGACCGCGCTCGCGCGGTCTCCGCGCCGAACTGAGGCGGTCACCGCACGACATGCAGATCATCACCGCCGGGCGCACCGGCCCCAACCGGTCGGTGCGGTTCGGCGGTGACCCGGACCTCGATCCGCGGGGTCGACGCGACGTGCTCGCTCTGAGCGCGTCGCTCACGCGCCCGATCGACATCTGCGGCCCGGAGGCGGCGACCCGCGCCACCGCCGAGATACTCGGCGCGACAGGCGGCCTCATCGTCGACGACGCGCTGCGGACGCTCGATGTCGGTGCGTGGTCGGGCCTGTCCCCGGAGGAGATCGACCCCGTCGACCTCGGCGGGTGGTTCACCGACCCGGAGGCCCGCCCGCACGGGGGTGAGAGTGTCGCGCGGTTCGTCGACCGAGTCCATGCCTGGCGTGCCGGGCAGGCCGAGCACGGCGATGGCTACGTGGTGGTCGCGATGTCGGTGGCGCAGGCCCTGCTGTGCGTCGATGCGGACGGGTTCTTCGCGCGGGAGGTGCGTCCCGCCACCCTCTACACCTGCACCGATGCTCGGTAGGAACAGATCTGCGACGACGTACCTAGACATCGGCAGTGACTCCTGACACAGTTGGGAACGACAAAACTGAAACGTGTTCGCCCCTGCGCGGACACCGGTCTGGGAGTGTGACGATGTTCGAGTGGTCCGAAGAAGATCTGATGGTTCGGGACGCCCTGCGGGCGTTCATCGACAAGGAGATCCGGCCACATCTCGACGAACTCGAATCCGGCACGCTGCCGCCCTACGACATCACCCGCAAACTGCTGTCGAGCTTCGGTGTCGACGCGATGGCCAAGGACGCTCTCGAGAAGGAACTCGAGGCCGAGGCCAACGGGGAGAAGAAGAAGCCCTCGGGCGACGGCGGCGGTATGGGCGGCTCGATGTTCATGATGGTCAACATCGAGCTGGCGGGGGTCTGTCTCGGTCTCGTCGCATCCCTGGGCGTGAGCATGGGCCTGACCGCCTCGACCATCCGCGGCAAGGGCACGCTCGCCCAGAAGAAGCGGTGGCTGCCCGAACTGGTCACGATGGAGAAGGTCGGCGCCTGGGCGATCACCGAACCCGACTCCGGATCGGACGCGCTGGGCGGTATGAAGACGACGGTCCGTCGCGATGGTGACGACTACATCCTCAACGGGCAGAAGACCTTCATCACCAATGGCCCCTACGCCGACACCATCGTCGTGTTCGCCAAACTCGACGACGGCAGCGGCACCCCGATGCGGGACCGTAAGGTCCTGTCGTTCGTCCTCGACAAGGGGATGCCGGGACTGACCCAGGGCAAGCCGTTCAAGAAGATGGGCATGATGAGTTCGCCGACGGGCGAGCTGTTCTTCGACAACGTGCGCGTCGGCAAGGACCGCCTGCTGGGCGAGACCGAGGACACCGGTTCGGACGCGCGCGGATCCGAAGGCGCTAAGGCCGGTTTCACCGCGGAGCGGGTCGGGATCGCCGCCCTCTCGCTGGGCATCATCAACGAGGCGCAACGGCTTTCGATCGACTACGCGAAGAACCGCAAGCTGTGGGGCCAGGAGATCGCACAGTTCCAGCTCATCCAGCTCAAGCTGGCCGAGATGGAGGTCGCGCGCATCAACGTCCAGAACATGCTCTTCAGTGCCCTCGAGCGGGGCAAGGCGGGCAAGCCGCTGAGCTTGTCCGAGGCGTCGGCGATGAAGCTCTACTCGTCGAAGGCGGCCACCGACGTCGCGATGGAGGCGGTGCAGTTGTTCGGCGGCAACGGCTACATGGCCGAGTATCGCGTGGAGCAGCTTGCGCGCGACGCCAAGTCGCTGATGATCTACGCCGGCAGCAACGAGATCCAGGTGACCCACGTCGCCAAGGGGCTGCTGCGGGGCTGACGAACAGGCCCGGTCGTGTCGGACCATGCCGACACGATCGGGCCGGGTTCAGGCGACCTCGTCGGCCCGGACCTCGACCGTCTGCGGCGTGGTGCCGGGCGTCGGCGACACGAGCGTCAGGTGGTCCGGCTGTGCCAGGAAGTCCTCGATGTCGCGTCGAGCCGCTTTCTCGATCAACAACGGCACGAAGATCCTGACCTTGCAGTCGGCGAATCGTCCGTAGACGGCGTGCACACGTGCGTCGATGTCGTCGACAGCCATAACCGGAAACCGTGCGATCAGGCGTCGAATCACCTGTTCGACTTCGAGCATCTCCTCAACCCGAGCCATTGGGACATTCTGCGGGAAAACCTTTGCGGCTGCAGGCTCATCGGGGAAACGACTGGTCACGATCGAGCATGCGACGGTGTGCCCCGTACCTGCCACGACAATTGCGCGTCCTCTTCGTCGGTTACCGCGCGGATGCCTCGGACGTGGCACAGAATGACCAGTTAGTCATTCGGTCCAGCCACGGGAGCGTACGGCCATGCCTGATTTCTCATCGTCCTCGGGTGAACTCCGAGGCCCGGATCACGACGGCCCGTCGGGCCCGATGTCGGGCAAGAAGTACCGCAAGCATCTCGAACCGCTGCACGCCGAGTTGGTCGCCATGCAGGAATGGGTCCGTGCGACCGGGGCGAAGGTCTGCATCGTCTTCGAGGGCCGGGACACGGCGGGCAAAGGCGGAGTCATCAAGGCGATCACGGCCAGGGTGAGCCCGCGGGTCTTCCGCGTGGTCGCGCTGCCCGCGCCCACCGAACGGGAGAAGTCGCAGATGTACCTCCAGCGGTACATCCCGCATCTGCCCGCGGCCGGCGAGGTCGTCATCTTCGACCGCAGTTGGTACAACCGGGCCGGCATCGAACGAGTGCTCGGATTCTGCACGGAGAAGCAGGCACACCAGTTCCTGGAACAGGTGCCCACGGTGGAACGGTCGATGGTCGAGTCGGGGATCATCCTGCTCAAGTACTGGCTCGAGATCAGCGAGGAACAGCAGACCCTTCGCCTGCAGAGCCGGATCGACGATCCGCGGAAGATCTGGAAGCTCTCCGACATGGACCTCGCGTCCTACAGCCGCTGGTACGACTATTCGCGGGCCCGAGACGAGATGTTCCGGTTCACCGACACGGGCTGGGCGCCCTGGTATGTCGTCTCCACCGACGACAAGAAACGGGGTCGGTTGAATGTGATCGAGCACCTTCTCGGTCAGGTTCCCTACACGCCGCTCGAACGTCCCCGGATCGAACTGCCGAAGCGGCAGAAGGCCAAGGACTATCGGCCACCCGAGCAGGCCCTGCACTGGATCCCGACCCCGTATTGACGACCCGAAACCGAACCGCAGTCGAGTAGTCACGACACCGCCCGAGCCCGAGGCAGGAGAGTTGTATGGCCATCGCACGCCCGCCGTCGTCACCGGAACGTCGGGAGGACGACGCCCCCGCACCGGCCTGGCACGTCCAGGACGTCGAATCCGTCGTGTCGGCGCTCGAGTCCGACAGCACCGGTGGACTGTCGTCGGCCGAGATCGACGACCGACGGACGCGGTTCGGCGACAACGTGATCGCCGCGGAACCGGCCCCGTCGGTGGCTGCACTGGTGCTGCTGCAGCTCAAGGATCCGATGAACCTGATGCTGATCGCCGTGGTGATCGTCAGCCTGGTGATCGCGGAGGTCTCGACCGCGCTGGTGGTCGCCGCCCTGGTGGTGCTCAACCTGGTGCTGGGCACTCGGCAGGAGCTGAAGGCCCGGGCCAGCGTGGACGCCCTGGCGCGGATTCAGGTTCCGCAGGCCCGCGTGGTCCGGGGTGGAGTCCTGGTGGAAGTTCCCGCGGCGCAACTCGTTCCCGGGGACATCGTGCAGCTCGAAGCCGGCGACTTGGTGCCGGCCGACGGACGTCTGGTGCGGGCCGCCACGCTGGAGACGCAGGAGGCCGCGCTGACCGGCGAGAGCGCGCCGATCCCGAAGGACCCCGCCGCGCTCACCGATGTCGAGCTGGCCCTGGGTGACCGCAGCAACATGCTCTTCCAGAACACCTCGGTCACCCGCGGCACGGCGACGATGGTCGTCACCGAGACCGGGATGCGGACGCAGATGGGACAGATCGCGTCGATGCTGTCGGCGATCGCCCCACAGCGGTCACCCCTGCAGCGCGAGCTGGATTCACTCACCAAGATCCTGGGCGTGATCGCCTGGACCGCCGTGGCGATCATCGTGGTGATCGGGCTGGTGCGCGGACAAGACCTGGCGACGGTGATGCTGCTCGGTATCTCAATGGGCATCTCGGCGATACCCTCCGGTCTGCCCACTTTCGTCCAGGCGATGCTGGCCTTCGGGGCCCGGCAGCTCGCGGATGCGAAGGCGGTCGTCAAGAACCTCACCGACGTGGAGACGCTCGGCGCGACGAGTCTGATCAACTCGGACAAGACCGGGACGCTCACCATGAACCAGATGATGGTGCGCTCGTTGTACTTCCACGGTCAGTGGTTCGCCGTCGACGGTGAGGGCTACGGCAAGACCGGGAGCATCACCCAGGCGGCGGGCGAGCCGGTTCCCGACTTCACCATGCTCGCGTACGGACTGTGCCTCGACAGCGACGCCACCGTGTCGGACGCCGGCGCCGTCATCGGCGATCCGACCGAGGCGGCGCTGATCGTGCTGGCAGCCAAGATGGGGGTCGACGCGCCACTCACCCGCCAGACCTATCCCCGTCTCGCCGAGGTTCCATTCGACTCGGCCTACAAGTTCATGGCGACGTTCCACCGGCTGCCGGTGGACGGCACCGTCCGTTTCGTCGAGATGGTCAAGGGCGGTCCGGATGTCGTGCTGAACCGCTGCCGCTGGGCGTTCCGCCCCGGACGGGAGAGGGTGGAGCTGGCGGAGGTCCGGGCCGAGATCGAGGCGGCCAACGAGCAGATGTCGGCCGAGGGCCTACGTGTGCTGGCCTTCGCCGCGCGCGTGCTCGACGGCCGGGAGGACGAGGTGACCGCCGACCCGATGGCGTTCGTGGACGATCTCGTCTTCGTCGGGATGGTCGGGATCATCGACCCGTTGCGTGCCGAGGCCGTCGACGCCGTCCGGACGGCGCACGCCGCGGGGATCGATGTGCGGATGATCACGGGGGACCACACGGGAACCGCGTCGGCGATCGGTGCGCAGCTGGGACTCGGTCCCGGGGCCATCAGCGGTACCGAACTCGCCGCGATGTCCGACGAGGAACTCGCCGAGGCGCTTCCGCGGTTGCATGTGTTCGGGCGTGTCACGCCGTCGGACAAACTCCGGCTCGCCGACGTGATGCAGCGCCAGGGCGCGGTCGTCGCGATGACCGGCGACGCGGTCAACGACGCGGCCGCGCTGAAGAAGGCCGACATCGGGGTGGCGATGGGCTCGGGCAGCGAGGTCACCAAGCAGGCCGGCAAGCTGATCCTCACCGACGACAACTTCGGGACGTTGATCACCGCGATCCGGTTGGGGCGCAGCGTCTACGACAAGATCGTCGCCTACATCCGCTACCAGATGTCCAAGCTGTTCTCACTGGTGCTCCTGTTCCTGGTCGCGAGCATCTTCGACATCAACGAGGGCGTCGCGCTGGCGCCGCTGATGGTGGTCTTCCAGCACTTTTTCATCACCCTGTTCCCGGTGATCGTGATCATGCAGGACCCGCCGGCACCGGATCTGATGGCCAAACCACCACGGGACCCGAAACAGCCGATCACGAATCGCGCGTCGTTCGTGCAGTGGTTCGCCTACGGGGTCCTGCAGTTCGCGGTGACCTTCGTCGCGATGATGGTGGCGCCCGGTCCGATGAGCCCGACCGAACCGAACGTCCCGATGACCATGGGCTTCGTGGTGCTGTCCCTGGGTTCGGTGTTCGCCGGGTTGGTGATGCGGCGCGATCCGGAGTCGGGCCTCACACCGCCGATCGTCAACGCCGTGAAGATCCTGTCGATCCCGATCATCGTCACCGTGCTCGCGGTGGAGCTCGGATTTCTGCAAGACCTGCTGCAGACGACCTCGCTGACCGGCGGCCAGTGGCTCGCCTGCATCGGATGGTCGCTGATCATCCCCGTCGTGGTGGAGGCGGAGAAGTGGGTGCGACGTCGCCGGAGTCCGGCGGTGTCCGCGATCTCGGCCGTGGAAGCGGTGGCACCCCGGCGAGCTCTTCGCTGACCGAACGGGCGGCTACGAGGCCCGGTGTGGGTTCCACGCCAGGTACCACAACTGCAGCCAGTCCAGTTGTGGTGGCGCGACCCGGGTCTCGGGCCGGTGCCGGGGGACCCGTACGCGGAGCGCCCCGGGCGTGATGGTGCACCGCACCGGCGTCGTGAGCTGCAACGATTCACCGTCGACCCCGACCGGGATGACCTCGGCGTCGGCGTCGACGGTCACCTCGGTGGCGATGCGCTGGACGAGTCCGCGGTCGTGGGTGCGCCGCAGGAGGCCGACGGCCTGCCGGGTGTCGGACACCGAGACGGTGACGACCCCGAGCCGTCCCTCGTCGATGCGGGTGCGGCGACCGAGCCCGGCCACGTCGTTCGTGGCATAGGGGCCGTTGCTGACGAGGACGGCCTGGGGATCGGCGATGGTCTCGCTGCCGACGACGGCCCGCAGACCCGACCTCGTCCCTCTGCCCAGGAGGTCGGGAAGCATGCGTAACACCGTGCGTGTCTTGTCATCTCGATACTGCGGACTCTGGACCACCTCGGCGTAGATGCCGAACGACGCGTTGTTGACGAACGGCCGACCGTTGATGTGACAGAGGTCGACATGGAACTCGACGCCGTCGCGCAGCGCGTCGAGACACCGGGCGGGGTCCTGACGGTCGAGCCCGAGATCGAGCGCGAAATGGTTTCGGGTGCCGGCACTGATGACCAGGAAGGGTACGCCCGCCTCGGCCGCGACTCCGGCGACGAGGGCCTGGGTGCCGTCACCTCCCGCGACACCCAGCAGGTCGGCCCCGCGCGCCACCGCGTCCCGTGCCAATTGCTCCACGTCGATCTCCACCGGCCCGTCCAGCAATACGACCTCGGCGCCGAGGGATTCGGCCTTGCGCTGCAGATCGAATCGGACGACCTTCCCGCCACCCGAACGCGGGTTCATGATGATGAACGGGCGGTGGACGTCCGGCGCCGGGTGTTCGGGCATCAGGGAGTCGATGCGGGACGGCCGCAGCGCGCGCCGACCGCATCCGACCGCGGCGGCCGCCAGCAGCGCGGCAGCGATCACGACCCAGAGCTGTCGCTCGCGAAGGAGGAACACCACGAGAACCGCCACCGGCAGGACCGCGAGAGCGGCCGAGACGATGCGGAGGACACCACGGCTGATGAGGAACCAGTACACCGCGGCGACGATGACGACGGCACAGACACCACAGATCGCCAGGAGGCCCAGCAGGCGGAGGAGGCCGGCGGCGGCCACCGGGAGCAGGATCGCGGCGACGGTCAGCGCCATGGCCGCGCGCGCCCACCATCTGCGTGTCGTGGGCGGCGCGACCTCGGCGGCGACCGACGCCTGACTCATACCGTCTCGATGGCCGGCGTCGCCTCATCGGGCGTCTGCTGATCCGGCGGATCCGGCTCCTCGCTCCGGTCCTGGGCGGCCCAGTCCTTCGCCGGCCTGATCACGAGTTCGAGGATCAGGAGGGCGAGGAGTCCGAAGACGGCGATGAGGAGGACCACCAGACCGGTCGGATAGCTCCAGAAGACGAGCAGCAGCGCCGCGATGCCGATGATCGCGCTGCGCAACGCGATTCGCGCGCGGAACAGGCTCTCCTCGAAGGCATTCGGCGGCCGCGAGCGTCGTATCCGCTGCACCGAGTCGAGTCCGTGGCCGAATCCGCGCCGGACGGCCGTGGCCGAGGCGGACCCGCCCAGCAGGTAGGCCCCGACGGCGACCACGAGCCCGAGGACCGCCACGGCACGCAGCGCCAACCGCAGCGGATCGAGCACTGTGTCGATGGTGGCGGCCGCGGCATCCGGGGCGAGGATGTCGGGCGGCATCGCGTCGAGATAGAGCGCTCGGCCGATCAGCAACGCGATGGCGAGGACGAGCATGGCGAGGACGAGTGACAGTCCGGCGAGCGAGAGGGCCCGCAGACGCCGACCGCGGGGTGCGACGGCCACGGCGGCGAAGGCGAGCGCGATCGTCAGCCAGGGCAGGACGTCGGCGGCGGTGTCGAGTGCCGAGACGGCACGCTGGGCGCGGACCAGTTCGGGTGAGCGGAACAGGACGAACTGCTTGTCGACGGCGGGGATCTTCTCGGCGAAGGTGAAGCCGCGGTCGAGGAGGCGTGCCTTGACGTTGTCGATCACGGTGCCGAGCGAGATGCTGACGGTGCCGGAGTCGTCCACGGTCACCGACGACGGTCCGACGTCACCGGTCACGACCGCGACAAGGGCGGTGTGTGCGGCCCGATTCGCCTGCAGCCACAGGGATTCGAACTGATCGCTGGCGACGAACGACGACACGGTCTGTTGCACGAAGCCGCGGGCCTGGCCGGCCAGGACGGGAGCGAGACCCTCGACCGCCCGATCGACGCGTGGTGCGTTCTCGGTGGCCGGAACCGCGTCGGTCAGGGTCGTCAGCGCCGCCGCGGTGAGTCCCTCGACGTCGATGCGACTGAAGATCTCATCGGTGATCGTGTTCGAGATCTCGGCTTGCACTGCGGGATCCGAGGCGAGCGGAGCGACGGTGCTGACGTAGCGGTCGGTGTCGAGGATCTCGCCACGGACGAACCGCGAAGTCACCGAGGTGATGGCGAGTACGGCGACGAGGATGCACAGGACCGCGACGGCGAACCAGCGCCACCGGTTCCGCCGGGTCGGGTCGGGGGTCTTGGTGGCCGGCCCGGTGCCGGCCGCGTCGCGCAGGCGCGCGACCTCGGCTCGTAGTTGTTCGAGTTCGGCGCGCTCGGAGTCGGTGATGCCGACGCTCGGCTCCGCGCTCTGTCCGTTGGTGTCCGTGGTCATCTCGACGCCGCCCTTCCGGCCGCTGATCGTCTGGGGTTCCGGTGCTGACAGAACGCGCTCCACCGCCGAGGGGCGCCTCGACGGTGGAGCGTGGGTCGGGATCTAGCGGTATTCGGCCTTCGGCTGCCAGGTCGAGACGGCCCAGATGACCACGATGTCGAGAGCGATGATCAGGATCGACCACCAGGGGTAGTAGGGCAACCACAGGAAGTTGGCGATGATCGACAGGCCGGCGATCACGATCGCGGTGAACCGCGCCCAGGTCGCGCCGGTGACGAGTGCGACGCCGACGCCGGCCATCACGACCCCGAGGGCGATGTGAATCCAGCCCCACGTGGTGAAGTCGAGCTTGTAGACATACTCGACGCCGCGGACGAAGACCTCGTCTTCGGCGACCGCGGCGATGCCCTGGAAGAGTTGGATGACACCGAGGACGATGAGGATGATCGCGGCGCCGATGGAGGTCCCCGCGGCGATGTTCTGTGAGGTGGATGGACGGTTGTTCTCGTGGGTGGGTGCGGTGTGAGTCATGACGACGCCCTTCTCTGGACAACCTTGACTGTGGACTACCCGTACAGGGGGAGTGTCCTACGAGTCATGCCGCCCCGCAACCGTTTCGGCGAGAGCGGGCCCAGAATTGTGACCATGTGCCGGAACTCGATGCCGTTGCCGCGCAAACCGATGCGCATTGCTAACGAAAAAGGGTCAGGTCTCTTGCCGAGCGAGTCGCCAGATGCGGTCGCGTGACATCGGCGTCTCGACGGGCCGGCTCCCGAGTGCGCGACGGATGGCGTTCGCGAGCGCCGGCGCGACCGGGTTGTACGGTGACTCGCTCATCGATTTGGCGCCGAACGGGCCGAGTTCGTCGCTGGTCTCGGCGAAGTAGACCTCCGTGACGGGGATGTCGGCCATCTGCGGGACGCGGTACACCCGGAAGACGTTCGTGATCGGCCGTCCGCCGTCGTCGATCATGATCTCCTCGTAGAGCGCGGTGCCGATGCCTTGCGCGACACCACCTTCCACCTGGCCGCGACATTGCTCGGGGTTCATCACGGTGCCCGCGTCGGCCGCGTGCACCGATTGCAGGATGCGAACGGTGCCGGTCTCGGTGTCGACCGCGACGCGGAAGGCCTGCACGTTGAACGCGATGGACCGCATCTCCCCGCGTTCGGCGCCCGCGGCGACGGCGCGCGCTCCCGCGGGGTGCTCGACCCGGTTCGACGGATCGACAGCGCCGATGAGATCACCGAACCCGACGATCCGGCCGTCGACGAGCGCGCCCTCCACGCCGAGGCCGACCTGTGCCGGGTCCGTTCCGGTGAGCCGCGCCGCGGCGTCGACGAGGACGTCACGCAACGCGAGACATGCTGAGTGCAGCGCCTTCCCGGCCACGGTCGTGCCCGCCGAGGCGAACGCCCCGGTGTCGTGCACGACGGCATCGGTGTCGCCGTGCCACAGCGAGACCCGGTCCAGTCCGGTCGACAGCGCGGTGGCGACGATCTGGGCGTGGACCGTGGTCGTGCCGTTGCCGAACTCGGCGGTGCCCACGCCCACGTGGTACGTGCCGGCGGCGTCGACCGCGACGGTGACGTCGGCGAAGTGCCCGCGCGGGGCCATGGTGGCGATCGCGGCGATGGCCATGCCCTCGCCGACGTGCCAGCGATCTCCCGACGGTGCCTCGACCCCGTTGCCGGCGTGCAATGCACGCTCGGCCAGATCGAGACACTGGTCGAGTCCGTAACTGCCGTAGACCAGGTCGACCTCGGGATCGGCGCGTGCGATGAGGAGGGGATCGCCGTCGGCGACGGCGTTGCGGCGTCGGAACTCGAACGGGTCGATGCCGAGTTCGATCGCGAGTTCGTCCATCGCGCTCTCCACGGCGAAGACCACCTGGCCGAGGCCGTAACCGCGGAACGCGCCCGAGGGCGGGTTGTTGGTGTAGACGACCTCGGCGTCGAGCCGCTTCACCGGGCAGTTGTACACCGACACCGATTCGGCGCAGGCGTGGAACATCACGCCGATCGCGTGGTTGCCGTAGGCGCCGGTGTCCGACAACAGGTTCACCCGCAGGCCCGTCAGCCTGCCGTCCTCGTCGGCGCCGACGTCGACGGTGACCCGCATCGGGTGCCGGTACGTGGTCCGGGTCAGTTCGTCGGTGCGGGTCATCTCGTAGGCGCAGGGTTTGCCGGTGCGGAGCACGGCCAGGGCGACGAGGTCCTCGGTCAGCATCTCCTGCTTGCCGCCGAATCCACCGCCCACCCGGGCACTGAAGACCCGGATACGCTCCGGCGGCAGATCGAAGAGGAGCGCGAGCTCGTTGCGGACCAGGAACGGGACCTGGGTGCTGGTCCGGATGACGAGGCGCCCGTGTTCGTCGAACCACCCGATCGACCCGTGGGTCTCCAACTGGGCGTGCGAGACCCGCCCACTGGACCAGGTGCCGTGCACAGTCGCCGACGATGCGGCGAGTGCGGCGTCGACGTCACCGCCGAACCCCTCGTGAAAGGTGGCGATGACGTTCCGATGGGCCTCGGCGACCCGGTCGGCGGGAGTGCGATCGGGATGCAGCAGTGGGGCTCCGGGGCTTCTGGCCTCTTCCGGGTCGAAGACCGCGGGGAGCACTTCGTAGGTGACGTCGATGAGCGCCAGGGCCTGGTCGGCGACCGCTGGGGACGACGCGACCACCGCGGCGACCCGCTGACCGACGAATCGCACCACCGGGTCGAAGACGAGTGTGTCGTCGGGATCCTCGAGGCGGCTCTCGTGGCGTCCCGTGGAAAACCGCGGAGTGGAGACGTTTTCGTGGGTGAGGATCAGCTCGACGCCGGGTAGCGCGGCGGCGTCGGTGGTGTCGATGGCGGTGATCCGTGCGTGCGCGTGCGGCGAACCGAGTACGTGGATGTGCAACGTCCCGGGCGTGGGGACGTCGAAGGTGTACGGCTCGGTCCCGGTCACCACGCGCCGGGCGGCGAGCGGAGCGACCGACTCGCCCACGAGTGGCCGTTGCGCGGGCTCCGCGGGCGCAGCGGGGGACGCGGTGCCCGTGGCGGCCGCGGTGATCGCGTCCCGGATGGAGCGGTAACCGGTGCAGCGGCACAGGTTTCCCTTCATCCGCCGCGGCAGGTCGGGGAGATGCTCGGCGGTGACGGTGGAGGCGGTCACGATCATTCCCGCGGTGCAGAAACCGCACTGGAATCCGAAGTTGTCGACGAATGACTGCTGGACGGGGTGCAGGTCGTCGGGGGTGCCGAGCCCGGCCACCGTCGTCACCGACTTCCCGGCGGCGCGGTGAGCGGGATAGATGCAGGAGTGCACGGGTTGTCCGTCGACGAGCACCGAGCACGCCCCGCAGTCGCCGGCGTCGCAGCCCTTCTTGACCTCGTAGTGCGCGTGTTCGCGAAGAAGCATCCGAAGGCACTGTCCCGCAGCGGGTTCGGCGTCGAGCGACTCTCCGTTGACCTCGAATCTCATGCGCCGGCTCCGAATCCCATGTCCTTGATTCCGTTCGTCGCCGACGACAACTCCGTGCGGATCTCCTCGCCCAGCACCGCCGAGACGCCGCGGCGCCAGTCGGCCGAACCCAGTGCGTCGGTGTAATAGCCACTTGCCGCGACGATGTCGTCGTGCAGCGCGTCGCGGGTCGGTAACCCGTTGTAGCGCAGCACAGTCGGCCATTCGGTGGCCGCGGTGATCCCGAAGATGGCGGCGCCGTCGTCGTCGACCCGCCCGGTCACCACGGCCCCCGAGCGACCGAGCTCGGCGAGGGCGATCTTGCGCACGGCGGTGCGGGCGCGTAACGCGTGGGCGGGGAAGTCGATGGCGCGCAGGACTTCTCCCGGTGCGAGGAGGTTGATGCCGTTGCCGATGACCAGCTCGGCGACGGGTAGATCGCGGTCGGAGCCATCGGGACTCCACACGTGGGCGGTCGCGTCGAGCCCGACCGCCAGCGAGACCATCGACGCCGCGGCGTACGACCGGCAGATGTTGCCGCCGACGGTCGCCATGTTCCAGATCTTGAACGACGCCAGCAGTGCGTTCGCGCACTGCGCGAACATCGGGTGGGCCACGAAGCCGGGGCGCGGGGGGAGTGCGACGAGTTCGGCGATCGTGCAGGTGGCCGCGATCCGGAGACCACCTCCCGGGAGGTCTTCGACAGGTGCCCAACCCATCTCGCTCAGGTCGACGAGTCCCGTGGTCGCCGGCTGCGGCTCGGAGAACACCCAGGTGCCCCCGGCGACGATCTGTTCGCCGGGGGCGGGGAACGCCTCATCCCGCGTGCGCGCGAACCGGTAGTGGGAGACGGCGGTGAGGTCCATCAGCGTGCCCTGTCGAGGAGGCGGGATGCGGCGGTGGGTGGCTCCCACCGTACGAGGCCGATGCGCCCGTCGGAGCGGATCGCGGAGATCGACGTCGAGAGAAGCACGGCGTCACGCTACGTGCATCCGGTACGGTCCGCATCTCGTGGGCCGGCGACCCGGCCCGCAGGTGACCGGGTCGTCAGACCGGGGTCTCGGTGCTGCGGCCGTGCGCGGGAATCGCGAAGGCGACCACGGCGGCGATCGCACTCATGACGAGGGCGATCGCCGACGCCCACAGGTAGCCCTCGGCGGTCGGCACCTCGATCGCGGTGCCGTCGGCGACGGGAACCGAGATCATCGACCACGTCAGCAGCATGCCGACCGCGGCGGCGGCCGTCGAGGTGCCGATGATCCGCATGAGGGCGTTGACGCCGTTGGACTCGCCGGTCTGCTCCACGCTGACCGACTGCATGATGAGGGCCGGCATCGCCGAGTAGGCGATGCCGAGGCCCGCGCCGATGCAGCAGGCGATGACCATCATGTGGATCCAGGTGAGGTCCCACGGGCCGGCGATCCCGACGATGAATGTCACGTAGCCGATGCCGATGATGACCGCGCCCAGGGCGAGGGAGATACGGGCGCCGAAGACGGCGTTGATGCGACCGCTGATGTGTGAGAACACGAACATGACCAGACCGCTGGGCGCGAGGATGAGACTCGCGTGCACCATGTCGTACCCGAAGCCGTCCGGGCTGTTCGTCGGGGCCATCAGCAACTGGATCGGGATGAGTTGCATCGCGTAGAAGGCGAAACCGGTCGCGATCGAGGCCAGATTCGTCAACAGCAGCGGGCGCTTGCCCAGGATGCGGAGATCGATCAACGGACTGTCGCGACGGAGTTCGACGAGGACCCACACCCCCAGCGACACGAGGAAGCCGGCGAACAGACCGAGCGTCAGCGGAGCGGACCATCCCCACTCGGCGCCCTTGGACAACGGCAGCAGCAGGCAGACGAGGAGCACCGTCAGACCGAGGGCGCCGAGCGCGTCGAACCGTCCGCCGGAGGGCTTGGCGGTGGAGCGGACCGTGAGGGCCACGCCGACACCGGCCAGCGTCGCGGCACCCGCACACGACCAGAACAGGGCGTGCCAGCTCACGTGTTGGGCGATGAGGGCGGCGACCGGGAGCCCGAGCGCCCCGCCGATACCGAGTGAGGCGCTCATCGTTCCCACCGACGAGCCGAGGTGGCGGGGCGGGACGATGTCGCGCATGACGCTGATGCCGAGCGCGACGATGCCGAAACCCAGCCCCTGGAGGCCGCGGCCGATGATGAACAGCGGGAGCGACGTCGCGACCGCGCAGGCCACGGAACCCGCTGCGACGAAGCCGAGACTGACCAGGATGGCGAGGCGTTTGCCGTACATGTCGCCGATCCGCCCGCCGATGGGGGTGGCGACCGCGCCGAGCAGCAGCGTGATGGTGATCGCCCACGTGGTGTCGGAGGCGTCGGCGTCGAGCAGAGCGGGCAGCTGAGGGATCAGCGGCACGATGATCGTCTGCATCAGCGCGACGACGATGCCGGCGAGGCAGAGCACGGCCACCGCAAGTCGCGGGTGGGGCTTCTCGGCGGTGGGATCGGGGGGCGGGAGGTCCGGAGTGCTGTCCGTCGTCCCGTCGGCGTCGGTGCGGCTGGTCACGCCGACATCCCGCTGGTTCCGCTCATCGATTGTGCACACCTCCGAACGACCAGGTTATCCGGCGGGTCGCGGGTGCAGACGTTCGCACCCGGCGGGAAGCCCCGGCGTCCGGGCTAAGCGAGGTCTGCCAGGCCGACGGGACGGGGCCAGCGCGGGGTGAGTCCGTCGCCCGACGAGACGCCGCGGATGCGGCGCACCACCCAGGGGCCGAGAAAGGTGCGGGCCCACTCCGCGTTCTGTCGCCGCTGCTCCCGGCGGGTGGCGACCGCGGCGGCGGCCAGCGTCTCGGGCGTGATGTGGTGGTCGACGCCGAGCAGGTCGAGGACCCGGCCGGCCATCTGTGCGTGACCGAGCGGCGACATGTGCAGGCGATCGGCGTCCCACATGCGGTAGTCGTCGTAACCGGCCATCCGCCAGAAGTCGCAGATCAGTGCACCGTGCTTCTCGGCGACCGCCCGGACGAGCTCGTTGTAGATGGCGACCCGTCCACGCAGCATCCGGAACACCGGAGCCCATCCGGTGTCGTAGGCGGTGAAGACGACGACGGTGGCGCCCGTCGCGGTCAGGTCGCGCAGGGCCGCGTCGTACCGCGCGATCATCGCGTCGAGGTCGAGGGACGGGCGCATGAGATCGTTGCCGCCGGCGTAGATGGTGACCAGGTCGGGCTCCAGGGCGATCGCCGGGCCGATCTGCTGGGCGAGCACCTCGTCGAGCAACCGGCCGCGGATGGCCAGGTTCGCATAGCCGAAGTCCGCCCCGCCCTCGGCGGACGCCGCGGCGGCGAGTTGTTCGGCGACACGGTCGGCCCACCCGCGTACCCCGTTGGGTCGGGCCGGGTCCGGATCGCCGACTCCCTCGGTGAACGAGTCGCCCAAGGCGACGTAACGGGTGAAGCCCACGGCAACGCCTTCCGGTCGGATCGGAGTGGTTCCGACGACGCTAATCCCGTGCGCCGTCGGCCGACAAAGCGAGCCCGTGACAGAGCGATCGGTCGGCATTCCGACGGAGCGACCGATCGGCATTCGCGAATTTCCGACGCTGCGGATCTCTCATTGTCGAATCCTGCTGGAGAGTATTTCTCAACACTGCGGCAATGAGTGCCACGTACATTGCGCGGCAATTGTTTTCGATCACCTTTCCCGAGGCGTCACAGTGCCGTGCCGCCGCCTTTCCGACGCGGTGGACGGCGTCGGGGAGCACGGTTTCCGAGGGGGTCGAAGGCGGTGTGAGGGGGTGGCCGAACGGCCGGTCTCGGTGAGTAGGATCACGACGTGAACTGCCCGTGGAAACGGGTCGGCGTCGTCGGGACATTCGCGTCGATCCGTGCCCGCCGGGAGTTTGTTCGCGCGATCTCCACCGCGATTGTGCGAGTCGCTGAGCACGCGCCGGACCGGCGCAGGCGTGAGAGAAAGAGAACACCACGATGTTCGACAAGGTTCTGGTCGCCAACCGCGGCGAGATCGCCATCCGCGCATTCCGCGCCGCCTACGAACTGGGCGCGCGCACGGTCGCGATCTTCCCGTACGAGGATCGCAACTCGGTGCACCGGCTGAAGGCCGACGAATCCTACCAGATCGGGGTGCCGGGACATCCGGTGCGGGCCTACCTGTCGGTCGACGAGGTCGTCGGCGCGGCGGTCCGGTGTGGCGCCGATGCTATCTACCCCGGTTACGGATTCCTGTCGGAGAACCAGGGTCTCGCCGCCGCGTGCGCGGAGGCGGGCATCACCTTCGTGGGCCCGAGCGCCGACATCCTGGAGATGACCGGCAACAAGGCGACCGCGGTGGCCGCGGCGAAGGCGGCGGGGATCCCCGTGCTCGCGAGCTCGGAGCCGTCGTCGGATCTCGACGAGTTGCTCGCCGCGGCGGAGGACATGCAGTTCCCGGTCTTCGTCAAGGCGGTCGCGGGTGGCGGCGGGCGGGGGATGCGCCGCGTCGACGAGCGTGCCGACCTCGCCGAGGCCATCGCGGCCGCGTCGCGCGAGGCCGAGGCCGCGTTCGGCGACGCGACGGTGTTCCTGGAGCAGGCCGTGGTCAACCCGCGGCACATCGAGGTGCAGATCCTCGCGGACACCTACGGCAACGTCATCCACCTCTACGAGCGCGACTGCAGCCTGCAGCGCCGCCACCAGAAGGTGATCGAGCTCGCGCCCGCACCGAACCTCTCCGACGAGTTGCGCGAGCAGATCTGCTCGGACGCAGTGGCTTTCGCGCGATCGATCGGCTACTCGTGCGCGGGCACGGTGGAGTTCCTGCTCGACGAACAGGGTCGCCACGTGTTCATCGAGATGAACCCGCGTATCCAGGTCGAGCACACGGTGACCGAGGAGATCACCGACGTCGACCTCGTCAGCGCGCAGCTGCGCATCGCATCGGGGGAGTCGCTGGCGGATCTCGGACTGACCCAGGACACGATCCGCATCCGCGGTGCCGCGCTGCAGTGCCGGATCACCACCGAGGACCCCGCCAACGGCTTCCGGCCCGATGTCGGGCGCATCACCGCCTACCGTAGCCCCGGCGGTGCCGGCGTCCGGCTCGACGGCGGTGCGAACCTCGGCGCCGAGGTGAGTGGCCACTTCGACTCGATGCTCGTCAAACTGACTTGTCGCGGACGGGATTTCCCGACCGCGGTGCGGCGTGCGCGCCGCGCCGTGGCCGAGTTCCGAATCCGTGGCGTCGCGACCAACATCCCGTTCCTGCAGGCGGTGCTCGACGATCCTGATTTCCGCGCCGGGCGCGTCACGACCTCGTTCATCGACGAGCGTCCCGGTCTGCTGACCTCGCGTTCGTCAGCCGACCGCGGTACCAAGATCCTGTCGTACCTGGCCGACGTCACCGTGAACAAGCCGCACGGTGAGCGGCCCACCACGGTGTACCCGCGCGACAAGCTGCCCACCGTCGAGCGTTCGGTGCTCGCCTCGCCGCCGAACGGCTCGCGGCAGCGTCTGCTGGAGCTCGGACCCGAGGGGTTCGCGCGCGACCTGCGCGAGAACCCGCGGCTGGGCATCACCGACACGACGTTCCGCGATGCGCACCAATCGCTGCTCGCGACTCGCGTGCGCACCAACGGGCTGCTCAACGTGGCGCCGTACGTGGCCGCGCTGACCCCCGAACTGCTGTCCGTCGAGTGCTGGGGCGGGGCGACCTACGATGTGGCGCTTCGCTTCCTGAAGGAAGACCCGTGGGATCGGCTGGCGCAGTTGCGGGAGGCGATCCCCAACATCTGTCTGCAGATGCTGTTGCGCGGCGCCAACACGGTCGGTTACACGCCGTATCCCACCAAGGTGACGACCGCGTTCGTGTCCGAGGCGACCGACGTCGGCATCGACATCTTCCGGATCTTCGACGCGCTCAACAACATCGACGCGATGCGACCCGCGATCGACGCGGTCCGCGAGACCGGTACGGCGGTGGCCGAGGTGGCGATGAGCTACACCGGCGATCTGTCCGACCCGGGCGAGGACCTCTACACGCTCGACTACTACCTGCGGCTGGCCGAACAGATCGTGGAGGCGGGCGCGCACGTCCTGGCGATCAAGGACATGGCGGGTCTGCTGCGCGCTCCCGCGGCGACCACCCTGGTGTCGGCGCTGCGGCGTGAGTTCGATCTGCCGATCCACGTGCACACCCACGACACCCCGGGCGGACAGCTGGCGACCTACATGGCCGCGTGGCAGGCGGGGGCCGACGCGGTCGACGGCGCCAGTGCCGCGCTGGCGGGCACCACGAGCCAGCCGCCGCTGTCGGCGATCGTCGCCGCGACCGCCCACACCGAGCGGGACAGCGGCATCGACCTCGCGCGGGTGTGTGACCTCGAGCCGTACTGGGAGGCGCTGCGAAAGGTGTACTCGCCGTTCGAGTCCGGTCTCCCGGCGCCGACCGGGCGGGTCTACTCGCACGAGATCCCGGGCGGGCAGCTGTCGAACCTGCGGCAGCAGGCCATCTCCCTCGGGCTGGGCAACCGGTTCGAGGCCGTCGAGCAGGCGTACGCCGCCGCTGATTCGATGCTCGGCCGACTGGTCAAGGTGACCCCGTCGTCGAAGGTCGTCGGCGACCTCGCGCTCGCGCTGGTCGGCCGCGGCATCACCGCCTCGGACTTCGCGGCCGACCCGGCGTCCTACGACATCCCGGACTCGGTGATCGGCTTCCTGCGCGGCGAGCTGGGCGACCCACCCGGTGGCTGGCCCGAACCGCTGCGCACCCTCGCGCTGCAGGGCCGCGCGCCGGCCCCCGAGGTCACCCCACTGTCCGCCGACGACGAGGCCATCCTCGACAAGCCGGGTCGTGACCGTCAGGTCCGGCTCAACCACCTGCTCTTCCCCGGTCCGGCAAAGGAATTCGAGGAGCACTACGAGGCCTACGGTGACACGTCGAGGCTCTCGGCCAACCAGTTCTTCTACGGACTGCGCTACGGCGAGGAACACCGCGTCGAACTCGAACCCGGTGTCGATCTGCTCATCGGGCTGGAGGCGGTCAGCGAACCGGACGAGCAGGGCATGCGGACCGTCATGTGCGTCCTGAACGGTCAGCTGCGCCCGATCGCGGTGCGCGACCACTCCGTCGACTCGGCTGTCGCGTCGGCGGAGAAGGCGGACCGCTCCAACCCGCACCACATCGGTGCCCCGTTCGCGGGCGTCGTGTCGCTGTCGGTCGACGTCGGCGACGAGGTCGCCGTCGGCGCGACGATCGGCACCATCGAGGCGATGAAGATGGAGGCGGCGATCACCGCCCCGGTCGCGGGCACCGTGACCCGACTCGCCATCGGACAGGTGACGCAGGTCGCGCCGGGGGATCTGCTGATCGAGATCCGCTGAGCAGATCGGCGGCGGGGCGCCTGGCCCCGCCGCCGGTTCAGCTACCCCGGTACGTCGAGTAGGCGAAGGGGCTCAACAGGATCGGTACGTGGTGATGTCGCCCGGGATCGTCGATCTCGAAACAGACGTCGATCTCGGGATAGAAACCCTTGATGTCGTTGTCGGCAAACCAGTTACCGGTGTCGAAGACGAGGTGGTAGATCCCGGGGACGAGCGCCTCGGTGTTCACTGCGGTGATGCGACCGTCCGAATCAGTGCTGCCGCTGGACAATTCGGTCCCCGACGCATCCTGCAGGGACACCTCGAGGCCGACGGCGGGTGAACCCGACACCGCGTCGAGGACATGTGTGGACAGACCGGTCATCTCGGGATCCCTTCGTCGGCGGTGCGCTCGGTCGACAGCATACGGAGCAGGCGGGCGCGATTGATCTTCGCCAACTCCTCGCGCAGGACATGCCGTTCGGTGGCGGCGTCGTTGGTCATCCGCTGGTGGAGGAGGGCGAGGAGCTCGTCGGCGGGACGACCGTTCGCGAAGACCAGGTACACGTGCCCGAACCGCTCCTCGTAGGCCGCGTTGCCCTTCCTCAGGTCGGCGAGCACCGACGCCGCCGAACTCGCGACGCCGGCCTGCTCTCGCGCCGACGAGGCGTTGTCCGGCCGGTCTCCGATCCGGGGGTGCCCCGCGAGCGCCTCGTCGACGTCGTCTTCGGAGAGCTCCGCCAACGTGCGGTCGGCGGAGTCGAGCAGTGCGGGTACATCGTGAAACGGCCGCGCGCGCATCATGCGCTCGATCCAGGCCGTCGAGGCGCAGCACGACCGCAACGCCGCCCGGACCTCGGCATCGTCCATCTCGTCGAGAATCATGCTGCCCAGCGTAGGAGGCGCGCGCGTGGCCGTCGCGTGGAAGATGGAGCGATGACCGACGCCGCCGCGCCCCGACGAGCTCAGCGATCGCCGGGTCGGGTGCTCGGTGTGGTGCTCGCCGCCGGCGCGGGCACCCGGTACGGGATGCCGAAGATTCTGGCGGACGACGGTCGGTGGCTCGGACACGCGGTCGCGACGCTGCGCGACGGCGGATGCGCGGAGGTGGCGGTCGCCATGGGAGCGGCGGTCGTCGAACCGCCCCCGGGCGCCGGTGCGCTGGTCGTCGAGGACTGGGCCGACGGTGTCGGCGCCTCGGTGGCGGCGGCCCTGCGGTGGGCGATGGCACGACCGGATGCGGCGGGACTGGTGGTGCACGTGGTCGACACCCCGGACAGCGGCCCGGAGATCACCGCCCGGCTGCTCGATGCGGTCGGGTCTGATCGAGCCGCGTTGGCGCGAGCGGTCTTCGAGGGCCGGCCGGGACACCCGGTGTACATCGGTGCCGACCATTTCGGGCCCGCGTTGCGCGACATCGGTGGTGACGTCGGGGCGCAGGTCTACCTCCGCTCCCGGGCGGTCACACCCGTCGAATGTGGGGATCTGTCGACGGGCGAGGACATCGACGAGAGACGCTGACCTGCGGTGAGCGTGCCCATTTCGAGACCTTCTCGTCGCCGTTCCGGTGCACGGGGATCCCGCGTGGGACAAGCCTCCATGTCTAGGGTGCAGACATAGCCGGGTAACGGACCGCACTCTCTCGAAGCGGGTGATCGCCGTGGCGCACGATCGCCGTCGACGCCTCACCGCGATCATCGCCGCGCTGGTCCTGGGAACGGGGCTCGCGGCGTGCGCGGCCGGTCCCGATGTCGCCGACCCGGCGCCCCGGTCCGTCGAGGACGCGCATCTGCCGCCCGGTGTCGACACCACCTTCCGCTGGGCCGCCACCGGCGTCCTCGACCCGCAATCAGCCGAAGGCACCTTCGTCCGAGCCTTCACCGAGTCCTTCGAACTCGCGAATGCCGGCAGGTCCGTGCGGTGGGGTTATCCCGGGTTCGTCGAGGCCGCCCCGTCGAACATCGATCAGATGGTCACGGCCTATCCCACCGATTCGTCGACGGGTCGCGAGGTCGGCACCGCCTTCTACAGCGCGCTGCGCCGGGTCGATGACAACGGATGGGTGCGAATCGTGCTGTGCCGCCACGGATACCGATCCGTGCAGCGCGCCGGTGGGTGGACCGTCGGCTTCGACGCCCCGCGGCCGGTCGAGATCGACATCCGGCGGGTCGGGGACGATCCCGCGGCCGCGACACGCGGTGGTGAACGGACCCCGGGCGCCGATGTGTTCGGCGGGTGGTTCACCTCCCGCTACGACTTCGCGGCGCTGTATCCGACCCCGACAGCGGATCAGAAGTCCTGCGCGGCACTGACTCCGGCGGGGATGCCGCACTGGCTGCCGAATACCGCCACCGAACCGTGGCCGTCGCTGTCGCAGTCGCCGGGATGGTCGAGCTACCCCGGCGCAGCCTGATCCCGCACGGACTACTGGTCGGGCAACCCGTCGAGCAGGTCGTCGCAGTGCACCGGGAGATCGCGGACCCGCACCCCGGTGGCGTTGTGGATCGCGTTGACCACGGCCGCGGCGCTGCCCACGATGCCGATCTCGCCCGCACCGCGTGAACCCATCGGGGTGGCGTGCTCGTCGCGGTCGTCGAGACAGATCGCGTCGACGTCGGCGATGTCGGCGTGCACCGGGATGTGGTACTCGGCGAGGTCCTGGGTGACCACGTGCCCGAAGCGGTGATCGCGAACGCTCTCCTCGTGCAACGCCATCGAGATGCCGAAGGTCATCCCGCCGATGAGCTGCGAGCGGACGGTGCGGGGATTGATGGCACGCCCGATGGAGAACACCCCGAGCATGCGCGGGATCCGGATCTCGCCGGTGTCCACGTCGACGCGGACCTCGACGAAGTGCGCTCCGAACGAGGCCACCGTGAACTTCTCGAGATCGGGGTTGTCGGCTGCCTCCGCGCTGAGCTCGGCGCCCTCGGGCGGATCGTCGCCGAATCGCGCGCGGAACTGATGCGCGGCGGTGACGATCGCCGATCCCCAGGACGAGGTGCCCGACGAGCCGCCGGCGACGGTCGCGCTCGGCAGAGCGCTGTCGCCGATCTCGATGTCGACGACGTCGGTGGGCACCCCGAGCGCGTCGGCGGCGATGAGCAGCAGCGTCGTCCACGCGCCGGTGCCGATGTCGGTGGCGGCGATCCGCACCGAGTAGCGGCCGGACCGGTGGGTTATCGACGCCTCGTTCCCGGGCTGCACCATGTGGGGATAGGTCGATGATGCGACACCCAGTCCGATGAGGTGCCGGCCGTCGCGTCGGGACCCGGGTTCGGTGGAACGCCGGTCCCAGCCGAATCGGTCGGCGCCCTCGCGGAGACAGTCCAGGAGCCGCCTCGACGACCACGGGTTGCCCGTCTCGGGGTCCTCGGGCGGTTCGTTGCGCACGCGCAGCTCGATGGGGTCGATCCCGATCGCGTGTGCGAGTTCGTCCATCGCCACCTCGCCGGCGAACATCCCCGGCGCCTCGCCGGGCGCGCGCATCCAGAAGGGGACCGGAACGTCGAGCGGGACGACGTGGTGGTCGGTCCGGCGGTTCGCGACGGCATACATCGACCGGGAGGTGACCGCGGCCTGCTCGGCGAATTCCTTGACGTGCGCGCTGTGCGTGTGTGCTTCGTGAACCAGGGCGGTGAGGTGGCCGTCGCGGTCGGCGGCGAGTCGCAGCCGCGATCGTGTGGGCGCGCGGTGTCCGACGTAGGCGAACATGTGCTGCCGGGTCACGGCGAATTTCACCGCTCGCCCGGGCAGGCTCATCGCCGCGAATGCGGCCAGCACGTCGTGGGAATGCGGGGACCCCTTGGAGCCGAATCCGCCGCCCACGTGCGGCGCGACGACTCTCATCTGATCGGGTTCGAGTCCGAGCACCGGAGCCAGCGCGGACACCACGCCCTGCGTCGACTGGGTCGAGTCGTACAGCGTCAGCGTCGACTCGGCGGGCTGCCACGTCGCCACGACGGTGTGGGGCTCCATCGGGTTGTTGTGCTCTTCCGGCGTCGAGTACCACTCGTCGATCGTGACGACGCCGGACTCGCCACGTCCCCCGGTAGCCTCGTCGAGAACACGATCCGGGTCCCCGTCCAGCGAGGTCGGCTCGAACCCGCCGTTGACCTGCTCGGGCCGGTAGCTGTCGGGGTGGTCCACGCGGAACTCGGTGTCGTGATCGTCGTCGTCGTAGGTCACGATCACGGCCGCCGCGGCCTCCCGGGCAGTCTCGGGACTCTCCGCGACGACGGCGCCGATGAGCTGGCCGCGGTAGGCGATCTCCGGTGACTGCAGGATCGTCAGGTCACCGTTCGAGGTGTCTGCCAGCCGGGGTGCGTTCTCATGGGTGAGGACCAGGAGGACGCCGGACGTCGACTCGGCTGCGGCGGTGTCGAATCCGGTCACGCGGCCACGCGCGACAGCGGCGGTGATCGGCCACAGGTACACCGCGTCGGTGAGATGTTCGTACGCGTACGGCGCTGTGCCGCGGACCTTGTCGGCGCCGTCGATCCGGGCGTGGGAGGTGCCGATGGCGGTCATCGGGTGCTCAGTTCCCGCAGGGTGGCGACCAGGGTGCGTCGTGCGAGCGGCACCTTGAATTCGTTTCCGTCCAGACCGCGCGCGTCGCCGAGTTCGGCATCGGCCGCCGCGGCGAACAATTCGGTCGACGGACGCTGTCCGCGCACCACGGATTCGGCGCGTTCGGCGCGCCAGGGCTTGTGGGCGACACCGCCGAGTGCGATGCGTGCCTCACCGATCACGTCACCGTTCATGCTCAGCTCGGCGGCGACGGACACGAGCGCGAAGGCGTAGGAGGCGCGGTCACGGACCTTGCGATAGGTCGACGCCGAGTCGGGCGGCGGTGGCGGCACGTCGATGGCCACGATGACGTCGTGCGGTTCGAGGACCGTGTCCCGCTCCGGATGCTCCCCCGGAAGCCGGTACAGATCGAGGATGTCCACGACGCGCTCGCCGTCGGGACCCTGCACCACCACGCGTGCGTCGAGTGCGGTCAGGGCGACGGCCATGTCCGACGGGTGGGTCGCCACGCAGGCGTCGGACGCGCCCAGGATGGCGTGGTACCGGGTGTAGCCGCCGATGGCCGAGCAACCCGAGCCCGGCGTCCGCTTGTTGCACGGCGTCGTGACGTCCTGGAAGTACACGCACCGCGTGCGCTGCAGCAGGTTGCCCGCGTTGGTCGCGAGGTTGCGCAACTGTGGTGACGCCCCCGAGAGGAGAGCGCGCGCCAACACCGGGTAGCGGCGCCGGACCAGGGGGTGGGCGGCGGTGTCGGCGTTGCGCGCGGTGCCGCCCAGACGCAGCGAACCGTCCGGCCGCTCGATGATGTCGTCGAGCGGGAGGCGCGAGATGTCGAGCAGGGCAGGCGGATCGGCGACACCGAGCTTCATGTGGTCGACGAGGTTGGTGCCGCCGGCGATCAGCTTCGCACCGTCGTGGTCGCGCAGGAATGCGACAGCGCCGGCCACATCGGTCGCGCGGTCGTAGGTGAACGGGATCATCGATCGGCCACCTGTCGGATCGCGGCGAGAATGTTGGGGTAGGCCGCGCAGCGGCAGAGGTTGCCGCTCATCCGTTCCCGGATCTCGTCGTCGGCCAGACCGTTCGCGTCATCGGTGGCCGCGGGGTCGAGGTCCTCGGTGACGTGGCTCGGGTGGCCCTGTTTCGCCTCGTCGAGCATGCCGACCGCCGAGCACAGCTGGCCGGGGGTGCAGTAGCCGCACTGGAAGGCGTCCTCGTCGATGAACGCCTCCTGCATCTCGTGCAGGTCGTCGCCGTCACCGAGCCCCTCGGCGGTCACGATCTCGGTGCCCTCATAGGCCACCGCGAACGACAGGCAGCTGACGATCCGGCGACCGTCGACCAGCACAGTGCACGAGCCGCACTGCCCGTGGTCGCATCCCTTCTTGGGGGAGAAGATGCCCAGGCGGTCGCGGAGGCCGTCGAGCAGGGTCGTGCGCGTGTCCACGACGACGTCGCGGAGGGCACCGTTCACGGACAGCGAGATTCTGGCTTCCACATCGCGGGGCGTACCCGACGTCCCGGGCGGTAAACACCCGCCGCAGGCGCGGGAATGTCTGGAACAATCGGCCGGGTGGCCACCCCAAGACCCAGAGTTGTCGTCATCGGCGCCGGATTCGCGGGCATGCACTGTGTCCGCCGGCTCAAGAACGAGCCGGTCGACGTCACCGTCGTCGACCGCGGAACCAGTCACTTGTTCCAACCGCTGCTGTATCAGTGCGCCACCGGGCTGCTGTCGGAAGGCGCGATCTCCAGCCCGGTCCGTCATCTGACACGCAGGCACAAGAACCTCGACGTGGTGCTCGGCGAGGCATCGGACATCGACGTCGACGCCCGCGAGCTGACGGTCGATCGCATCGACGGATCGTCCTTTCGCCTGTCGTACGACCATCTGGTGGTCGCGGCCGGGATGCGCACCGCCTACCGCGGCAACGAGGACTTCGCCGCCCACGCACCGGGAATGAAGACCCTCGACGACGCGCTGTCCATCCGGCGCAAGATCATGGCCGCGTTCGAGATGGCCGAGACGGTCACCGACCCGGAGGAGCAGCGATCCTGGCTCACCTTCGCGGTGGCCGGCGGCGGGCCGACCGGAGTCGAGCTCGCGGGGCAGATCCGGGAGGTCGCGACGCTCGCGCTCGAGCGCGAGTTCGATGCGATCGATCCGGCGCAGGCGCGGGTGCTGCTCCTGCACGGCGGTGATCGGGTGTTGCCGTCGTTCTCCACCAAGCTGTCGGCCAGGGCCCAGCGCACACTCGACGAACTCGGGGTCGAGACCCACCTCGGCGTACACGTGACCGGTGTGGGGGAGGACCACGTCGAGACGACCCGCAAGGCCGACGGCGACAAGCAGACGTACCCCGCGCGGACGACGCTGTGGACGACCGGTGTCGAGGCCGTCCCGTTCGCCACCACGCTCGCCCGGGCGCTGGGAGCCGACCAGGACCGCGGCGGCCGGATACCGGTGGAAGCCGACCTGTCGGTCCCGGGTCACCCCGACGTCTTCGTGTGCGGTGACATGAGCGCTTACCGCGACCTCCCAGGGGTCGCCGAGGTGGCCATGCAGGGCGGCCGGCACGTCGGCGCGGTGATCGCCGAAACCGTTGCGGGACAAAGGGACCGGTCCCCGTTCAAGTACCGCGACCTCGGCACGGCGGCCTACATCGCGCGCCGGCACGCGATCGTGCAGTCGGGACCCCTGCAACTGTCGGGCTTCCTGGGCTGGGTCGCGTGGGGTGTCATCCACATCGCGTTCCTGGCGGGTGTGCGCAATCGGATGGGCACTGTGATGACTTGGGGCGCAACGCTGCTCACCGACAGTCGGCGAGAGCGCGCGATCACCTACGGCGACCCGGAGACGGCGCGGCAACCGTACGGGCAGTGACGGGGTTGATGCGGCCCGGGTTCCCGTCGAACGCTTGTCCGTGACCCCCTGGCCTGGTATCCAGAGTAGAACACGTTCTAATTCTGACCGGCGAGGAGTCCTCCATGCACACCCCGATCTGCGACGAGCTCGGTATCGAGTTCCCGATCTTCGCGTTCACCCACTGCCGCGACGTGGTGGTCGCGGTGAGCAAGGCGGGCGGATTCGGGGTGCTCGGCGCGGTCGGGTTCACCCCGGAGGAGCTCGAGATCGAGCTGAACTGGATCGACGAGCACATCGGCGACCGCCCCTACGGCGTCGACATCGTCATCCCGAACAAGTACGAGGGCATGGACTCGAACATGTCGGGTGACGAGCTCACCAAGATGCTGCAGTCGATGGTCCCGGCGGAGACCCTCGACTTCGGACGCAAGCTCCTGCGTGACCACGGTGTGCCGCTCAACGAGGACAGCGACAACTCCCTGCAGCTCCTGGGCTGGACCGAGGCGACGGCCACCCCGCAGGTCGAGATCGCGCTGCAGCATCCCAAGGTCACCCTGATCGCGAACGCGCTCGGGACGCCGCCCGCCGACATGATCGAGAAGATCCAGGCCGCGGGCCGCAAGGTGGCCGCGCTCTGCGGATCGCCGAAGCAGGCGCGCAAGCACGCCGACGCCGGTGTCGACATCATCATCGCCCAGGGTGGCGAAGGCGGCGGTCACTGCGGCGAGGTGGGTTCCATCGTGCTCTGGCCGCAGGTGGTCAAAGAGGTTGCGCCGGTGCCGGTTCTGGCTGCCGGGGGCATCGGCAGCGGTGAGCAGATCGCGGCGGCACTCGCGCTCGGTGCGCAGGGCGCGTGGAGCGGTTCGCAGTGGCTGATGGTCGAAGAGGCGGAGAACACCCCGGTCCAGCAGCAGACCTACATCGACGCCTCCAGTCGCGACACGGTGCGCAGCCGGTCGTTCACCGGCAAGCCGTGCCGCATGCTCCGCAACGACTGGACCGAGGCCTGGGAGGACCCGAACAATCCCGATCCGTTGGGAATGCCGTTGCAGTACATGGTCTCCGGCATGGCGGTGGCGGCGACGCACAAGCACCCCGACGAGAGCATCGACGTCGCCTTCAACCCCGTCGGGCAGGTCGTCGGGCAGTTCCGCAAGGTCGAGAAGACCTCTGCGGTGATCGAGCGGTGGGTGACCGAGTACATCGACGCCACGAGCAGCCTGGACTCGTTCGCTAACGCGAACGCCTAGCCGGGGCTAATTCGCGCGGCCTCGTTTCCGTCCCGCTTATTGGATTCAATCAGCGGGACGGAAACGGCGACGCGGGAGCCGGGGAGTGGCCGGCGCCGTCCTCGGCGATCGTCGCGAGGGGGAGAGTCACCTGGACGGTGGTGCCCGACGGTTCGTTCGGCAGGTACCGGATCGTCCCGCCGTGGCGTTCGACGATGTGCTCGGAGATGATGAGCCCGATTCCGGAACCGTCCTGCTTGGACGAGAACGCGCCGGAGGCGAGGCGATCGGTGGGCGCGCCCGTCATGCCGCGTCCCTGGTCACGGATCCACACGGAGGCCAGTCCGTCGGCCTCGCCGGTCTGGATCGTCAGTTCCTTCACCTCGGTTGTCGGACGGACGATCTCGTCGAGTGCGTTGACGCACAGGTTGATGATGACCTGTCCGATGAGCACGTTCTCGCCTTGGATCGGCAGGTCGCGGTCGGGGATCTCGGCGTACACGCGCACGCCCTGCTCGGCCGCGCGTAGCCGCACGAAGTACAGGCTCTCCTCGACGGTCTCGTTGAGATCCATGAGCGTCGAGGTGCTCTCGATGCGTCGTACGTAGCGGCGGACCGATGCCACGATGTCGGCGGCGCGGTGGAGTTGCTTCTCGATCTGGTCGATGCCGTAGGCGAGGCTGCGGGCGTCGACGGTCTCGGCGGAGACACGGGCCTTGAGTCCGCTCAGGTAGTTCGTCGACGCCGCGAGCGGCTGCCCGAGCTCGTGGGCCAGGATCATCGCCATGTCACCCATCGCGTGGTAACGGCTCAGATACTGGAGATTGGCCTCCTGGTAGGCGTTGCGGCGTTCCCATTCGACGCGGTCGGTCACGTCGCGCACGGTCAGGACCCGCGAGGAGATGCCGTCGTGGGCGACGATCTCGAGTTCGCCGGCCAGCCACACGGTGCTGCCGTCGTCCTTGATGATCTCCTGCTGGATCTCGACCGAACCCGCACCGTCCGTCAGCCGTTCGACGACGGGGTCACTGGTCAGCCGGGGCTCACACCGGCCGAGGTCTTCCAGATGGACGCCCGACAGCTCCGCGGGGGTGCGGCCGAACAGCTTGGCGGCCAGTGGGGAGATGTCGTCGATGCAGTTGTCGTCGTCGAGCACGACGATCCCGGCCGACGTGTGGGTCATGATGCGCTGCAACGACTCCGACACCCAGGTCAGTTCTTCCTGCAACTCGACCTCGTCGGAGATGTTGCGGAACTCGACCATCACGACCGGCCCGTCCTCGCAGCGCACCAGGGTCGCGCGGGCATCGGTGAGGAACTCGGTGCCGTCCTTGGCGCGGTACTTCCACTGTTTGCGGCTCGACCCGTGCACCACCGCGGACTGGAGCCATGCCACGCCGACCTCGCGGCGGTACTGACGCTCCTGGGCGCTCATGTGGTGTGCCTTGAGGGGCTTGAGTTCCTCCAGGGTGAACCCGAAGATCCGGCACGCGGCCGGGTTGGCCCACAGGATGTTCTTCGAACTCGCCTCGTGGATGAGGATGCCGGTGCCGGTGTGCAGGATCATCTGCTCGAAGTCCCGACGGGCGGGGAACATCGCCATCACCTCACCTTCGCCGAGTTCTCGTCTTCGCCCCCGCCACGATGCCATGCGGGTGAGGACACGCAAGTAAGGAATTGCTTACCCGCGGCGCGGGAAATCCCGATACCGCGTCGGGTCCCGCGTCCATAGTGTCGGACTCGAGATCGAGAGTCGATTCCGAACGGAGACAGTGATGACCGCGGAGAGCCTGACCGAACGGGTGTGTGCGGAACCGGCGGGGGCGGCGCGCGACGCCGCGTTCGACCACGCGCTCGACGTGCTCCGGGATCGTCGGGACGAGTTCAACTCGCAGCGCTACGTGCCCGCCGACTTCATCGCGTTGCTGAAGCGTGCCGGCATGTACCGGGCCTCGACGCCGGCGGCGTTCGGTGGCGAGCCGATGGCACCGTCGGATTTCATGTCGCTGGTCGAACGCATCTCCGCCGTCGACCCTGCCACCGGGTGGGTGTCCAGTTTCGGATCGTCGCTGGTCTACTTCGCCGCGCTGCCGGCCGAGACCCAGCAGAAGATCTACGCGTACGGTCCCGATGTCGCCTACGCGGGCGGGCTGTTCCCCATGCAGGAGGCACAGCGGGTCGACGGCGGCTACCTGTGCTCGGGGGTCTGGCAGTTCGCCAGCGGATGTCGCGGCGCCGACCTCCTCGGGATCGGTCTGGCCGGCGGACCCGAGACCGGCGGCAAACCGCTGACCGCGCTGGTCGATCCGGCCGAGGTCGAGATCGTCGACAACTGGGATGTCGCCGGGATGAAGGCGACCGGCTCCCATGCCATCCGCGCCGACCGCGTGTTCGTGCCCGAGGAGATGACCTTCGTGCGCGGCGGCGCTCCGCAGATCGACGAACCCCTGACCCGGTACCCCGCGCTGGCCTACGCCGCGCAGGTGCTGGCGGTGGTGACCCTCGGCGCGGCCCGGGGCGCCCTCGACTACGCGATCGAGGTCGGCGCGGCGCGGACCTCGATCACCGGAGGTGCCAGCAAGGGCAACCGGCCGGCGTACAAGAGCGGCCTGGCGGTCGCCGAGGCCGAATTGCGTTCGGCGCGAGCGTTCTTCTACGACAGCACCGACCGGGTGTGGGCCAAGGCCGTCGCGGGACAGCACATCTCGACCGACGATCAGGCCCTGTTGCGGTTGAGTGCCACCCACGCCGCGCACGTCGGGCGCAGCGTCGTGCTGCAGGTGTTCGACCTCGCCGGCACCGGGGCCATCTACGAGACCCATCCGCTGCAGCGGTTCCTGCAGGACGCGTTGGTGCCCGCGCAGCACGCGATGCTGCAGACCAACACCTACGAGGCCGCCGGTGCACTGCTTCTCGGCCTCGAGGCCGGAATCCCCAGCTTTCCCTGACCCACCCGTCATCCAGCCCAGACGTCACGACCGCGAGGAGACCATCACCCATGTCCGACGAACCGTTGCGCACGCTGTTCTGTGTCGGGAACAACCAGAACTTCTTCGACCTGCCCAAGGCCGACATCGGTCCGGTGTGGGAGGCCACGATGGAGTTCCTCACGAGTCTGAAGAACCTCGACGGCGTCGAGATCATCGGGACCTTCGACGACGACGCCCACATGGTCGGCCCGTCCGACGGCTGGCCGTGGACGTTCTACGTCCTCGCCGACGTGCGCGACCAGCCGACCGTCCGGGCGGCCTGCAACCTGTTGCGCACCATCATGGTCGGTGAACATGCGCTCTGGAAGTACTTCAAGGTCGAGGCGCGGATGGGACGAGCCCTCACCATCCGCGACGACGTCCCCTCATGAGCACCGCCTCCTGATCTCTCGCGCACCGACAGCCCCTCTCCGCGCCCCGGCGCGGTCGACACACGAAGGAACATCGATGACCACCATCGAGCGGCCGACCCGCGGCTTCGCGGACCTCGCCGAGAAGGACCGCGTCGCCGGTCAGCTGTACACCGATCCCGAGATCTTCGCCGAGGAGATGCGCAAGATCTTCTACCGCACCTGGGTGTGGGTCGCGCACGAGAGCGAGGTCCCCGAGGCGGGCTCGTTCAAGACCACCCAGGTCGGGGACCAACCGGTCATCGTGACCCGGGATCGCAAGGGCAACTTCAACACCCTGCTCAACCGGTGCCGGCATCGCGGGGCGACGGTGTGCGACCAGCGCAGCGGCAAGGCCAACGGCTTCACCTGCCCGTACCACAACTGGTCGTACACCCTCGACGGTCGACTGCGCGGCATCCCGTACCCGGACGGTTACGAGGGCGTCGTCGAGAAGAACGACTTCCCCCTGCAGAAGCTGCGCACCGAGAGCTATCTCGGCATGATCTTCGCGACGTTCAACACCGAGATCGAACCGCTCGAAGACCACCTGGGTGACGCGAAGATCTGGATGGAGCGATTCCTGAAGCAGTCCAACGGATTCCCCACCAAGGTCCTCGGCAGTCACAAGTTCCGGTTCAAGGGCAACTGGAAGATCCAGCTCGAGAACACCACCGACGGTTACCACTTCCCGATGGTGCACAAGTCGTGGATGGCCTCTGTCGACGCCGAGACCGCGAACATGATGTCTTTCATGGACGATCCGGCCGCCGAGACGCACGCGCTCGGCAACGGTCACAGCGTCGCGATCATGGCGGCCGCGCACGCGGACCTCGACATCGACGACGGTTCCGAGGAGGTGCAGCCGCGGTTCCAGCATCTCGTCGACGAACTCGCCGAGGCGGGGGAGAGTCCCGAACGCATCCGTCGCTACATGCGCTCGATGCACGGCTGCGGGTTCAACCTCAACATGTTCCCGAACATCGCCATGTCGTCGTCGTTCTTCCGGGTTCTCATCCCGATCAGCGTGGACGTGACCGAGGTGTGGCACATGGCGATCGGCATGGACGGTGGGCCGGAGAGCATCAACCGCGAGCGCCTCCGGATCCACGAGCACTTCCAGGGCCCCTTCGGCTTCGGCAGCCCCGACGACGCCGAAGGATGGGATCGCGTCCAGATCGGCGCCGGTGGCAACCCGAACATGCCGATCCTGGTCAACCGCGGGGAGAACCGCGAGTACACGACCGAAGAGGGTTGGCCCACATCGCATGTCACCGACGAGACGGGGATGCGCGAGTCCTACGCCATGTGGAAGAAGATGATGAGCGATGACTGAACTGCACAGTTTCAACGACCCGCGCGTCCTGCGCGCGATCGCGCTCGTGTGGAAGGAAGCCGAACTCCTCGACGCCAAGGACTACCCGGCGTGGGAGGCCCTCTACACCGATGACGCGCACTACGTCATCCCGATCGATCCCGACACCGACGATTTCGACTCGTCGCTGAACATGGTGTACGACGACCAGCGGATGCGGCGCCTGCGCGTCGAACGGATGATGCAGGGTTACGCACCGTCGGCGGTCGCCGCTGCCCGCACGGTCCGGGTCATCTCGCGGTTCACCGTGTCGGACGTCAGCGACGACACCGTCATCCTGCGGTCCGCGCAGATCCTCAACGCGTTCAAGCGCGATGCCTTCTCGACGATCGGCGCCGAGCTCACCCACACCATCAGCCTCGGTTCCGACGGTAACGACCGGATCAGTCTGAAGGTGGCCCGTCTCATCGACAGCGAGGACGCGGTCAGCGCCTCCGGTTACCTGGTGTGAGGACGGACCTGGAGATGAGTTCGACGAACAAGGGGATCGCGGTCGTCACCGGTGCCGCCGGCGGCATGGGTTCGCACATCGCCCGCCGGCTGCACCGGGACGGTCATCGCGTCCTGCTCACCGATATCGCCCTCGATCCGGCCCAGCGCATCGCCGAAGAACTCTCGCCCGACGGGTCGACCGCACGGGCGGCCGTCCTCGACGTGGCGCACCGGCAGGGTTTCGTCGACGCGCTGGCGCATGTGCAATCCGTCTGGGGCACACCGACGATCGTCGTGAACAACGCGGCATTGACCCAGGCGGCCGATCTCATGACGCTCGACGAGCCGGACTTCACCCGCGTGCTGAACACCAACGTCAACAGCATCTTCTTCGGCTGCCAGGTCTTCGGGGCCGCGATGGCCGACGAGGGGTACGGCCGCATCGTCAACATGGCGTCGCTGGCCGGTCAGAACGGCGGCACCGCCACCGGCGCGCACTATGCCACGTCCAAGGGCGCGATCCTGACGGTCACCAAGATCTTCGCCAAAGAACTTGCGGCCAAGGGTGTCACGGTCAACGCGATCGCGCCCGGGCCGCACGACCTGCCCGTCGTGAAGGCGACCGTGCCGCCGGAGAAACTCGACGCCGTGATCGCCGGCATCCCCGTCGGGAAGCTGGGCAGCCCCGAGTTCATCGGGGACATGGTCGGCCTGCTGACCGCCGAGAACGCCTTCTTCGTCACGGGTGCGTGCTGGGACGTCAACGGCGGGCTCTTCGTCCGCTGATCGCACCTCGAGAACTATTCGCCACCACCAGGAGCACCGCCATGGCCCTCACCGACGTCGTCGTCTCCGCGATCGTCCAGGAGACCCCGAGCATCAAGACCTTCTACCTGTCGAGGCCCGACGGCTCGACGATGGGGGAGTACACGCCCGGAGCGCACATCGATGTCGTCGGGCCGACCGCCATCACCCGCCAGTACTCGCTGTGCAGCCGGCCCGACGGCCGGGAGTCCTTCGCCGTGGCCGTCAAGCGCGAGGATCAGTCCCGAGGTGGTTCGGCCGCACTGCACGAACTGCGCGTCGGCGACCGGCTGCAGATCAGCGAGCCACGGAACCTGCTCGGGATCGATTCCACGGCAACGCATCACGTCCTGGTGGCGGCCGGCATCGGGATCACCCCGATGCTCAGCATGGCGCGCTACATGGACGTGCACGGGATCGGCTTCGAACTGCACTACTTCGCCCGGACGGTCGATGACGCGGCGTTCCTGCCGCTGTTGCGCGAACGCTGCCCGGAGAAGCTGCACGCGCATGTCGGCGTCGGTCGTGAGGCCCACGGACCGATCCTGACCGCCGCGCTGGAATCGGCGCCGCAGGGCTCGCATGTCTATGTCTGCGGCCCGGACGGGTTCATGACCAAGGTCCGGGAATTGGCCGAACAGTTCATCCCGGCCGACGCGGTCCACTTCGAGAACTTCCACGCCACCGATCAGCCGGATGCGTCGGAGAACACGTCCTTCGATGTCGAACTCGACGGCGAGACCTATCACGTCCCGGCCGACCGGAGCATCGTCGAGGTCCTCGAGGAGAACGGCTGCGACGTCGACACCTCGTGTCAGGAGGGCATCTGCGGTACGTGCATCATGCAGGTCCTCTCCGGTGATCCCGAGCACCGCGACAACGTGCTGACCAAGGCCGAGCGAGAGTCCGGAGAGGTGATGGCGGTCTGCGTCTCGCGGACCACCGGCGAGAAGATCGTGCTCGACTATTACTGACCCGAGCGCGCCGGCCACCCCTATCCGTTGCCCTAGGGGTTGGTCGGCACCTCGACGTCGAACCGCAGGATGTCCCGGACCAGCGTGCTGATGCTGTCGGCATCGGTCTTGCTCTTGATCCGGGCACGGTGCACGTCCACCGTCTTGACGCTCATGTCGAGGCGGCGGGCGATGTTCTGGCTGGGTAGACCTTCGACGACCAGCGCGAGGATCTCGCGTTCCCGCGGGGTCAACAGCGCGACCTTCGATTCCACCCACCGCTTCTGCGCGTGGGTGCGGAAGTGCTCGACCGCCTTCTCCATCCCCGCCTGGACCGCGTCGAGCAGCCGCTGCGGGTCGTAGGGCTTCTCCAGAAAGTCCATCGCGCCGGCCTGCAGGGTGGACACCGACATCCGGATGTCGCCGTGCGCGGAGACGAAGATGATGGCGACGTGCGGTGCGAACTCGTTGAGCTTCTCCTGCAGCCGCGGGCCGCTCATCGTCGGCATGCGGACGTCGAGCACGATGCACGCGGGGGTGTCCCCGGAGTACTGCGCGAGGAAGTCGTCGGCGCTGTTGCAGATCCGCGGCGAGATCCCGATGCTGCCGAGCAGCCAGTCGACCGATTCGCAGAGTTCCGGGTCGTCGTCGACGACGTACACCGTCGCGGTCGCATCCGATGCGGTCACGTCCACGCCGCGTCGGCCGTCCAGTAGTTCATCCCGACGGCACTCACCTGGTGGCGCCACTCCGACGTCCGGTTGAGCCAGGGTTCCTCGCGCCGGACCGACTCGTCGGCCGCCTCCGGGCCGTCGGCCTCGACGGTCCAGTGCACCCAGTTGACCTCCCGGCCGTACTCGTCGTGCACGAACAGGTCGACATGGTGCCAGCCGTAGTTGAAGGTGTCCTCGTAACACGTGAGGAACATCCGGTGGTGCGTCTCGGGACGGGGTTTGACTGTCATGCAGATCTTCTCTCTCGCAACCGGATCAGGCCGGGACGACCGGATGGGACCGGAGCTCGTTCTCGAGCACCGCGGCGACCTCGAACAGGGCCGACTCCCGCCCCGGCAAGCCGATCACCTGTAGTCCGAGGGGCATCCCGGAGTCCGTGGTCGCCCCCGGGACGACGACGACCGGGCAGCCGAGCAGCTGCCACGGTCGGCTCAGGACCGGCGACCCGGTCGCGTCGAGGCCGCTCGGTGCGGGGCCGGGTGCGGCGGGACCGACGATCACCGTGTGATCGCCGAGCGTCTCGGCCAGCAGATCCCGCGAGCGGTCGCGGCGGATGAGGGCGGCCGCGTGGTCCGCGGGCCGGACCGCGCGGCCGGCGTCGACGAGGTCGAGCAGCGCGGGGCTGAGCGCGGCCGCATGGTCCCGGACGACATCGTCCAGCGTCTCGGCCGCCTCATGGGACATGACGGTCACGTGGTCGTCGGCCAGGGTGCGGACATGATCGTCGTATTCGAGTGCGCGGGTCTCGACGTCGGCCCGCTCGAGCAGGTCCGGCAGCCGGTCGACCAGGTCCGCCATTGCCGGGTCAATCGGGTGCAGGTCGCTGCCGCCCCACACCACCACGGTCCGGACGGTGGAGCGACCGGGAACGATCGGCGAGCGGCCGGTGAAGGCGGTGTACACGTACTGCAGGTCGGCGATGTCGCGGGTGAGGATGCCCAGCGAGTCCAGCGACTCCGAGAGTCCGCTGACGCCGGACAGATCCGTCGAGCCGTGCGCGAGGACCATGCCCGCGGCGCCGCAGTAGGCGGCCGGCCGGGTCAACGAGCCGGCGGTCTGCGTACCCAGCGCCACCGGGATGACGCCAGCCCCGACGGCGGCGGCCGAACCGCTCGACGACCCGCCCGGCGTGTGCCCGGGGTGGTGCGGATTGCGCGTCGGCCCGGGCGAGAAGTAGCCGAACTCGGTCGTGACCGTCTTGCCCTGGATCACCGCGCCCAGATCGCGAAAACGACTGACACAGGGCGCATCCGACCCTGCCGGCGACGACGACGTGACGGGTGAACCGGCACGGGTCGGCAGACCCTCGACGTCGATGAGGTCCTTGACCCCGAGCGAGACGCCTCGCAGGGGCCGACGACCCGGTATCCCATCCTGCCGTCGTGCCTCGTCGACGACGGCCGGGGACAGCTCGACCCACGCGCGCAGATCGGTGTCGGTGCCGACGATCTCCTCACGGACCTGTTCCGCGAGAATCTCCGCCGACACCACCTTCTCGTGGACCGCGGTCGCCTGCTCACTGATGGGCTGTTTCCAGTAGGCCGAGCTCACCGTTCCTCCTTCATGTGCTGGGACCAGTCTGCCCTGTCGCGCATCGCGGCGACAGTAAAGATTTCCCTCGTATCCCCGTAGGGACGGGTGGCCATAACGTCGTTGCCAGCCCCCGACAGCCCGGCGTCTTCGCACCCGCCAGTCCAAGGAAACCCAATGAGCCTCAGAGAACCCGCGGTGACGACGCCGTCGTCCCCGACCGCCCCCGATCGACGAATCGACTTCGGCCGCATGTCGAGACGGGCCTGGATCGTCACCGGCTTGCTCGTGCTGTTCCAGATCATCGCCTTCGCCGACAAGGCGGTGCTCGGCCTGGTCTCGGCCGACGCGATGCCCGAACTCGGCTTGACCGCAACCGAATTCGGATTCATCGGCAGTGCCTTCTTCTTCCTGTACGCGATCGTCTCGGTCGTCACCGGGTTCCTGGCGTCGAAGATCTCGGTGAAGTGGATCCTGTTCGCGATGGGCGTCACCTGGGCGGTGCTGCAATTCCCGATGCTGCTCGGCGGCGGCGCCGCCATCCTGTTGGTGACGCGGATCATCCTCGGCGGCGCCGAGGGGCCCGCGACCGCCATGTCGCTCACCTCCGCGCACACCTGGTTCTCGCCCACCCGTCGTGCGCTGCCGTCGAACCTGATCGCCGCCGGCTCCACGCTGGGTCCTGTCTTCGCGGCGCCGCTGCTGGCCTGGGTCATCGCCGTGTGGGGTTGGCGCTGGGCGTTCGGTGTTCTGGGCATCATCGGCCTGGTGTGGGTGATCGCCTGGTGGGCGATCGGCGCGGACGGTCCCTACCGTCCCAAGAAGGCCTCGTCGCCGGACGAGCCGGCACTCGACACCGACGAGACGGTTCCCGATGCGAAGGAGGTCGCGACCTCCGCGGTCGACGAGCAGAAGCCGGTCAAGATCTGGCGTGCGCTGCTGAGCCTGGCGTTCATCTCCGCCGTGATCGGCGGGGCGTCGAACTTCTGGGTGCAGGGCTTCCTGACGACCTGGCTGCCCCAGTACCTGGGCACCGTGGTCGGGCTGTCGCTCGGTGAGGTCGGTGCGGTGACCACCGTGCCGTGGGTGGTCGGCGCGCTCGTCCTGCTCGGACTGGGTGCGCTCGGGCACCGGATGCTGCACCTGGGGAGTTCGGCACATCGGGCGATCGCCGTCCCGTTCGGCTGCGCCGCGGTCCTGGCCGGGTTGTGCTTCATCGCCATCCAGGCGTCGTCCGGGATCACCGCGGTTGCACTGCTGTGCCTCGCCGGTGGATGCAGCCTGGCGTTCCCGATGACCGCCACCGCGATCGGTTACGCGGTCGGCGCTCGGCAGCGACCGATCCTCATGGCCACCCTCGGCGGCGTGGCGTCGTTCGGCGCGGTCATCTCGCCGATCCTGGTCGGCTGGCTCATGACCGACGCGGGGTATGTGTCGCCGCCGAAGGGTGAGAAGCCCAGCGCGGAGATGGCCGACAACATGGCGGCCGGCGTGCACCAGGCGTTCACGATCACCGGCATCGTCCTGCTGGTCGGCGGCGCACTGTGCATCGCCTTCCTCCGGCCGGAGCGACTCGGTGCCATTCTGCAGAAGCGTTACGTCCAGGAGCCGGTCGAGGCCCGGTCCGCCTGAGTGCCCGACCACCGCGACGATTCGATCCCAGGAGAAGACATGTCCGACAACGTGATCAGTGCCATCGACCCAGGCATCTTCCGAAATGTGATGGGGCACTATCCCACCGGCGTGGTCGTGGTGACGGGACGCGGTGACGACGGCTCCGTGCTGGCCATGGTCGTCGGGACTTTCAGCTCGGTGTCGATGGACCCGCCGTTGGTGTCCTTCATGCCGATGAAGACCTCGCGCACCTTCGAGAAGATGCGGGCCTGCGAGTCACTGTGCATCAACATCCTCGGCGGTGAACAGGAGGACGTCGTCCTCACCATCGCGCAACGCTGGGAGGACAAGCTCGCGGGTATCGACTGGTTCCCCTCGCCGTCGGGCGATCCGGTTCTCGCGGATTCGGTGGCCTGGATCGACACCCGCATCAGCAACGTCGTCGAAGCGGGTGATCACTGGATAACGCTCTGTGAGGTGCGGGATCTGGCCGTGACCAACCCGGTATCGCCGCTGATCTTCTTCCAGGGTGGCTACGGCAGTTTCGTGTCGACGTCGCTGATGGCCCGGATGGACCACGAGATCCTGCCGACGATCCACGCCGCGCACGCGGCGCGCCCGCAGGTGGAGGCATTGGCGACGTCCGTCGGCTGCGAGGTGTCGGTCCTCACCGCGGTCAGCCGCGACGAGATGGCCGTCGTGTTGTCGGCCACCGCGCCGGGTGTCGACCGTGAGGAAGGTCTGGCGTACCGCATCCCGATGGTGCCGCCCATCGGGGACACGTACGTGTTCGACCAGGACGACGAGACCCGGGAGCGGTGGCTGGCGAAGCTCCGGCATGCCGACGATGATGTGCGACAGGTACATCGCGACCGTCTCGACTTCGTGCGGCGGCACGGTTACCTGGTGTCCTTTCTGCCCGATGCCTCATCGACTGCGTACGAGGAGATGCGAGAGGCGACGAAATCCTATGAGCGAGGGCGGTTGACGCCTTCGCAGGAACGCGAGATCTGCGAGTCCATCGGGAAGTCGGCCGTCGACTATCGCCTCCGCGAGGTGCGACCCGATCAGACCTACGACGTCGGTTCCGTCGTCCTGCCGATCCGGGACTCACGCGGCGGATACTCGATGACGCTCCGGTTGTCGCAGTTGCCGCTGGGCGTGAACGGCTCTGAGGTCGAGGCCTGGATCTCGGAGGCGCGTGCGGTGGTCGAGGTGCTCGGCCGATGAACGATGTCGATGCCAGGATCTCGGCGCTCGTCGCGCGGGTCGAGACCCTGGAGGCCGAAGCCGAGATCCGACGAATCCAGGCTCGATACATGTTCCTCTGCGATACTCCGTGTCCCGAACCCGGTCTCGCCGACGACGCCGAGCGCATCGAGCGCATCCTGGACCTCTACACCGACGACGCGGTGTGGGAGGGCGTCGGCGAGTACTACGACGGACAGTTCGGGCGCGCCGAGGGCAAGCAGGCCATCCGCGAACACTTCCAGCGCTTCTGGAGCGAGAAGCGGGACCCGGCACTGCTGCTCAACGCGCACTACCTGACGTCGGAGCAGATCCACGTCGACGGCGATGACGCCGAGGGACAGTGGATTCACATGCAACCGTGGCTCTTCGGCGACGGGACAGCGCTGTTGCGGTCGAGTCGGCTGAACAACGCCTTTCGCAAGGACGACGGCCGGTGGCGGATCACCCGTACCCGCACCGAGAACGTCTTCATCGCGCCGCTTCCCGACGGATTCGCCGAAAGCTACCCGTCGGGGTCGGTGTTGATGGGCTGAGGCGGGCGAGCGTGCGGCGTTCACGTCGGTCGGATCGCATGCGTTGCGACTGTGTTCGTAGGTCGGCGGCGATGTCGCGCAGCGACGCGCGCCGAGTCGCGCCGTAGACGAGCCCCGGCAGCGCGGTCATGGGGAGCATCGCCCATGGCGGTTGCGTCCGGTTGTAGATGTATCCGAGTGTCGCGGCGTACTCGGGTCGATCCCGGGCCCGGCGGTTGACCTCGTGCTCGAGCGGCGACGGTGGGGTGCCGGACGCCAGGAAGTTCGTCCACTGGTAGATCTCGACGCATTCGCGCTCGCGTCTGCTCGCCCAGGCCGCGGTGGCGGTGTCGACGGCATCGGGGTCGGGGTCACGGCTTCGCAGGATGGGTGCCAGTTCTTCGCCGAGCAGGCGGCCGTACCGGTAGGCATCCCGGATTCCTTTCGCGGTGACGGGATCTTTGAAGTGCCCGGCGTCGCGGGCAGCGCCCATCCCGGTCCGCTCGACCGGCGGAAGTAGGATTCGATGCCCGTGCACGACCGCACGCGTGAGGTCATCTCGGCGCCGTCGAGACGGCGTGCGAGTCCGGGTAGCGCGGCGACTCCCGCCAGGTAGGCATCGGTGACCCGGCGGCCACGGAACTCGCCGTCCATTCCGATCGGTGGCTGCAGCAGGCACAGCGTGTGGCCGCCGTCGCACGGGAACGCGGTCCCGAGGAGACCGCCGACACGCCATTGGGAAGCGATGTGGCGCAACTCGGTTCGTGGGTCCGTCCAGTACGCGAAATAGCAGGAACGGCCGCTCGGCGTGGAGACCAGCGGGATCTGGGCATTCGCCGCCCGCGCCACCATGCTCGTGCGCCCGTCCGCGCCTATCACCACGGGGGCGACCGCACGATGCTCATGTTCGTCCTCGTCGACGTAGACGACGCCCGCCGCGCGGCCGTCGGTCCAGATCAACGACGTCGCCCGGCACAGTTGCCGAAGGTCGGCGCCGGCGGCGACGGCGGTTCGCTGGAGGGCGGCGTCGAGGTGCGAACGACGTAGGCACATCGCGTAATCGATGCCCGAGACCGGCGAATACGTGGTCCGCCAGCCGATGTCATCGAGAGCGGCCTCGGCTGTCGGAAGTCGCGGCGCGCCGGCGTCCTCGACATCGGGCAGAGCGCCGAGCGTGTGGATCTCGGCCATGGTCGACGGCCACAGCAGATGAGTCGACAAGGTGTCGGACGGAAAACGTGCCGAATCAATGAGAAGAACGCGTAACCCACGGCTGGCCAGCGCGATTGCCGTTGCGGTGCCCGCGCATCGGGCACCGACGATGACGGCGTCGAATTTCTCGGTTCGCACGCTCATCGCGAACTTCATCCACCGGCTCGGTCGCGGACGGATGGAACGATAGCCGTTGCGTGTGTCTCTGCGCAGCGGTTTCACAGGACCGGCTCGAACCACAGCCACGCCGCGCCGGGTGCTTGCTACGAGTCGGGGCGCCTCGTCGTCTTCTACGTCGACGCTGCGGCTTCGTGCCGGTTTCGACGTTCCTGCCAGACGAACACGCCAAAGAAGGTCAACCAACCGACGATGACAAGTGTTGCGGCGATGTACGATTCGCTCTCAATCCACCCGCCGGCGGCGAGTCCGCCGAGCAAGCCGGCTACGGTTATCGCGATGTGTGCCCGAGTTATGTGTCCGATTCTACTGGGGCGGGGTCGTCCTTCGATGGGTTGCGACGGGCGATGCCGGACGGGACGGAACTCGAATGCGCAGCGGCTCCCTGTCATTGTCCTATCTCTGGCCCGCGGTTGATGCGGTCTGCGAGTTGATGTCGCACGGTCGAGCGCGTTCATCACTGGTTGCGTCCGGGGGGGCAACGGCGTGCCTGTCCTTGACGTCGCGGTGGTGAACGGCCGCGTCGCGAGGTCGACATTCGCCGCATGACTTCACCCACCGTGTCAGGGTGTTCCTGACCGGCGATAGGGGTAGCGGCGGTGTTCAGAACGGCGGTGGGTTGGCGTCGTTCCAGCGCTTCTCGGCGCGTTGCTGGCGTCGGAAGTCGTTGTCGCGTTGCGTGTTGAGTCTGTCGCGGGCGGGGTGATCGGGTGACCGTCTGGGGAAGAGTTTGTTGAACAGGTCGCGTCCGCTGAAGGCGTTGCCGACGAACATGTGCCCGGTGGGTGTGGTGAACCAGGCGGTCTGGAGTTCGTCTTGGTGGTCCTGCCAGCTGGTGAAGGTCTTGATTCGGTGATGGAACCGGCACAGCGGTTTGAGGTTGCGTGCATCGGTCGGGCCGCCGCGCCGCGGGTCGGCGTGGTCGAAGGGTTCGGTGTGGTCGAGATCGATCTGCCAGACCGGGGCGTTGCAGCCGGGGAAGGTGCAGCACAGTTCACCGGCACGCACCAGCGCCTGCAGCTTCTTCGACGGGGTGTACCGGGTTGTCGAACTGTCCGCGCCGGGAGGCGATACCGGTGGCGCGTCGGGCGCGGCGGGGGTCGGTGCGGGATGGATGTAGGTGCGTCGCGCTTCGGCGAGGAGTTCTCGCGCGGTCTCGGCGTCGATGATGCCGTGGCGGTCGAGGAAGGCGGGATCGTCGTCGAGACCGATCAGGGTCGACAGGTTCACCACGATGTGAAAGGTCGCGCGCGGTGCGGGCGAGTCCGACGGCGAGGCGGTCGGCACGGCCGGGTCATCGACCGCGGCGTCGGCGTCTGCGGCTGACGGGTCGACGACGGTGTCGGCCTCCACCATCTCAGCAGCTGGTGCAGGCGTCTCGCCGGTCTCCACTGTCGCTGCGTCGAGGTCTGGTGCTGTGTCGGGTTCGGTTGCGGTGGTGGCGCAGTCGTCGCAGAGGCACGTGATGGCGGCTTCACCCCGCGCGAGTGCTTTGAGGGCGTCGACTCGGCGATTGGCCAACTTTCGAGGGTCACCGGCGTGGACCGCGGTGGCCATCGCCGTCAGGCGGGCGTCGAACTCGGCGGCATCAGCATTGGGCAGCGTCCCGGAGATCCGGGACTGCCCGGGCGTGAAGCGATCAGGAGTGACGGTCACCTTGCGGTCGGACTTCACTCGCTCCTTGCGTCGGCGGATCGCGTCGGGTGCCCACTTGGCGACGATCGAATCGACCATGGCGGTGAACCGGGCCGTCGACATCGGTGCGCGGGCGAAGATCGCTTCGGCGAGATGGGCGTCGACGGTCTGCATCTCTTCGTCGTCGGTGATGAGATCGGTGCGCTTGAGAGCGATGAGGAAGCGGCGCTTGTCGATTCGACCGCACGCCAGTGCGTGCCCGGTGAAGGAGAGTCGGTAGCGCAGTGCGTCGCCGGCCTCGATGAGTTCTTTCGCCTCGGCCGGTGTCACGGTGAGGGTGGCACCGACTTCGGCGATGGCCTGTTCGAGACCGTTGGGCCCGAACTGCTCGTAGGGGTTCTCGCCCGCGGCCACTCGCGCGGACAGGTGCTCGAAGGCTTCGATGGAGTCGAGTTCGCCGCTGTGCGTCTCGGCGCGCCGCTGTGCGTAGTCCATCTCGCGTTCGTCGTGAATGAGGCTGGCAACGACCATCATTCGATGCGCGGACGCCGCCGCCAAGCCCGCGCAGTGATTCAGGACCTCGACGAGTTCGGATGCGGAGAGTTCATGGTCGGGACGAAAGCGCGGTTCGACCGACTCCTGTGACGAGTCCACCGCCGTGGATTCGGCCCCCGCCCCCGATGACATGACACCAGAGTACTCGAAAACATGTTCGAGTAAAGTGTTGATTTTCAACTTTGTCAGACTCTCGTCGAATGAAATCACGACGCACCGACAGGTCGGAGGGTGCTCACTGCCTACCGCAGTCGGGGTGCAGACTCCACAGAGCTGCTCACGGTGCCATCATGATGTGGCTACAATCGACAACTCGTAGTCCAGGGTCAGGCGGGAGGTAGAACGCAGCGTGACCACCATCGGCGATCCTCGCTTTGATGCAGGCATTCTCACCATGAGCGACGCGGCTCGTTATCTCGCCATCAGTCAGCAGACGTTCCACCGCTGGGCGAAAGGCTACGACCGCGGGGAGCCGCTCCTTCATGTGGTGGACGCGCCACAGCGAAAAGCGAACGTGTCCTTCATCGCCCTGACCGAGGCATACGTACTCGACGCCCTTCGCAGCGCAGGCGTTCACGTTCGCAAGATCCGTCCCGCGCTCGAGCAGCTGCGACGGGACTTCGGCCGTGACTACGTGCTGACAGCGCCGAATCTGGCCACAGACGGTGTTGATGTCCTGTGGGACTTCGCCAAGACCCGAGCCGGTGCCGGGCTCATCGAAGCGCGATCCGGGCAGAATGTCATCCGCGAGATCGTCCAGGACTACATCTCATATGTCAGTTGGGACGGTGAGCATCCGAACCGCCTACAACTACGCGAATGGGAGCCGGAGAAGGTCATCGTCGACCCAGACGTTGCGTTCGGGCAGCCGCGGTTCGGAGCATCAGGACCTCGCCTAGCGGACGTCGCTGCAATGCTGAAAGCCGGAGAGGACGGCGAGGTCGTTGCCGAGGAGTTCGACATCTCGAGATCCCAGGTTCGAACCGCCGCCCGCGTCCTCCTGGGCCGCACCGCCTGAGTTCTATCTGGACGAGAACATCGCCGGCAGGACCTTGCGGCGATCGATCGAAGAGCTCGGCTATATCGTCCATACTCCGGCTGCGGTGTACGGAACTCGCGCGGCAGCCGAGGGGACGCCGGATGAACGCTGGCTCCGTGATGTCGGCCGGAACGGGTGGGCGGCAATAGGTCGGGACACCACAATTCTCGTCACGCCTTCGGAATTGCAGGCCTACAAGCGCGCTCGCATCCACCTGTTCCTGTTTCACGGTCAGGCAACCAGGCAGTAGCTGATTGATGCCCTCCACGCGAACCTGCGCGACATGTGTACGCACTGCATGAGCGGCACCCCGTCCGTGTGGCGCGTCTTCGGAGGCCCGCGCCCGCGTCTCGAGCAGCTGATGTAGCGAGTTGTGCCTGGGTCGTGCGAACTCGCTGTCAGCGGTGTCCGTGTGGAAGGCCGATGCGGATCAGTCGTGGGTCTTGCGTGATCTCGCGTACCTCGAACGACGGGTCGATCTCCTCGGTGAAACGGTCGACGACCAGAGAACCGTTGCTGTCGAAACCGATTCGGTGGTGGGTCAGCCTGGTTGTGAACTTCCAGACGGCCATCTCCTCGATGTCGGTGGTGACCGAGTCTTCACACCGGACGCATTCGAGTGCTGTGTCGCTGTCCGGGTCGTCGGTGTGTTCGTCGCACGGCTCTCGGTCTGAGGTGACGAGATATCCGGGGGTCCACAGTGAGCCATCGGTCGGAGGCCATTCGACCGAGTACCACTCGCCAGGGGCGATGCCGTACGTGCTGATGGCCTCGTCCAGGACAGCTTTACGGTCGGCTTCGGTCCATACGACCTGGGGCGGAATCGCCACGTCTTCGATGGGATCGATTCCGGCGTAGTCGGCGGGATCGCCGAGCAGTTCGGTATCGGTGGCATCCTGCTGACTTGCCGGACCACCTGAGCGGTGCGAGTCGAGCGTCGCTGCTTCGGCTGTCGCCGCGTCGATCTCGGCTGCGAGATACGCAGCGGAGTTCATCCGCTCATGAACCGATTTCGCTGGGATCCGCGAGACGAGCTCGTCGATCACTGCCTGGTCGGCGGCGTACAGCACTTCGGAAACCTGGCGCAGAGCGGTTCTTCCATCCTGCACCGGAATTTCGGACGCCTTGGAGTCCCACGTTTTGGTGGCGATCTGATCGCGCCGGTCAAGCATGTCCGACACGAGCGAACTGATGTCGTCTGCGGACGTCGTGCCAGGTAGGAGCGACAGCTCCCGCAGATCGGAGATGACGCGAGTGAATCGGTCGCGTGCATCAGAGGACCAATCGATCCAGCGTTCAGTCATCGTCATCTCCCGGGGCGTTCTCTGCTGCGAACCTAGGTGCCATCATCTCCATCTGCTCGAACACCGTGGTGATGGCGGCCGGCTGCTTGTCCGGCGGGTATTTGTACTTGACCAGCAAGCGTTTGATGGAGGACCGCAGTTTCGCGCGCACGTCGTCGCGGACGGTCCAGTCGAATTTGGTGTCGCGCTGCATGATCCGGACCAGCTCGCGCGCAATCTGGGCGAGGACTTCGTCGCCCTGGAACTCGACCGCCGACTCGTTCTTCGCCACGGCGTCATAGAAGGCGAGCTCGTCCTCGCTCAGAGCGGGGGAGAAGCGTTCACCGCGGCTTCCCTCCGCCGCCACTTCTTTGGCTATCGCGATGAGCTCGGCGATGACTTCGGCGGAGGTGATCTGTTGGTTGGTGTAGCGCTTCATCAGATCGGTGATCCGCTCGGAGAAGTCACGCTGCCGAACTACGTTGTTCCGCGTTGCACGCGCAGATTCCTCGGTCAGGGTCGCGCGAAGCGCTTCGATCGCCAGATGCGGGTTGGTGGCGGCCTTGGCCTTGGTCTCGAAGTCGGCCCCGAGGTCGGACAACGACGGCTTGGGAAGTCCTGCCGCGTCGTAGATGTCGACGATCTCACCGCTCGCGGTGGAGCGCGCCACCAACGACGACAGCAGGCGTTTGATCTCCTCCGGAACCGGGCGACCTTCGGCCTGCCGGTCGGCGGCGTCGAACTTGCCCATCCAGACGCGGACTTCTTCGTAGAACTGGACCGTCGGCCGCAACTCGCCGAGCGACTTCTCTCCACCGGCCAGTGCCCAGGCTCTTGCGAGGTGGGCGGAGAGGGCGCGGTAGCGTCCGCCGAGAGTCTCCTCGCCGTCGGACACGACGTTGCCCGGGGTCTCGGGTGAACGCAGATACTCGGTCAGACCGACTGCCGCCTTCATCCACCCGCGGTCGGGGTCCTTGGCCTTGCTTCGCCAGTCGTATCCGGAGCACACGTCATCGAGTTGTACGAGCAGCTGCTGGGTGAGTGCGACCGCCTCGTCGATGTTCCGGCCGACCGGTTGTTGTGCCTGGTCGGTCTCGGTGTACTCGGCGAGTGCCTTGTGCAGGTTGTCGGCCAGGGGAGCGTACGCGACGAGCAGGCCGGACGGCTTTCCTCGAAAAGTCCGGTTCACACGCGCCAAGGTCTGCATGAGCAGGGCGCCCTTGAGTGGGCGGTCGAGATACAGCGTGTGCAATGGCGGCGCGTCGAACCCGGTGAGCATCATGTCCTTGACGATGACGATCTGCAGTTCGTCGTCGGGGTCTTTCAGCCGCTTCTGGATGATTTTGTTCTGCCCATCCCGCCGAACGTGTTTCGCGACCAGGCCCTGGTCCTTGGCGCTGCCGGAATAGACGACTTTGATGACTCCTCGGTCGACGGCGTCGTCGTGCCAGTCCGGACGGAGTGTGACGATCTCCTCGTAGAGTCGGGCGGCGATGTCGCGGGTTGCGGTGACGATGAACGCCTTGCCGGGGGTCGAGATGAAGGTTTTCATGGACGCCGATCGGCCGTCCCAGTGTTCGACGATGTTGCCAGCGAGTGCCTTGACGCGCTCGGGGGCGCCGTACACCGCGTTGATGACGGCCACGGACTTCTCGATCTGGGCGCGTTCAGCGTCGTCGAGGCCGCGGGTCGCCTCATCGGCGGCGCGGTCGAGATCGTCCTCGGTCACGTCCTCGGTGAGGCCGACCCGGATCAGTCGCGGCTCGAAGTAGACCGGCACGGTGGCGCCGTCGTCGACGGCCCGGGTTAGATCGTAGATGTCGATGTACGGACCGAAGACCTCTCGGGTGTTCCGCTCCGCGAACGAGATCGGGGTTCCAGTGAAGGCGATCAGCGTCGCGTGAGGAACCGCGTCGGCGAGGTGGCGGGCGTAGCCATCGAGGTCGTCGTAGTGACTGCGGTGCGCCTCGTCGACGACGACGATGACATTGCGACGATCGGTCAACAGCGGGTGGTCGGCGCCGGCCTCACGTTCGGCCTGCGTGCGGCTGAACTTCTGCAGGGTGGTGAAGTAGATGCCGCCGGTTGTCCGGTTGGACAGCTCGTCGCGGAGTTGTTCTCGCGACGTGACTTTCACCGGTGACTCGTCGAGTAGTTCGGACCGGTTGAAGGTCTCGAACAATTGGCCGTCGAGTTCACGTCGGTCGGTGACCACGACGATCGTCGGGTTCTTGAGCTTCGGCTGACGTGCCACGAGGTGGGCGTACAGCTCCATCTCCATGGACTTGCCCGACCCCTGGGTGTGCCACACGACGCCGGCTTTGCCGTTGCTCTCCGCAGCTGCGACGGTATTGCCGACGGCCTTGGTGACCGCGAAGTATTGGTGCGGCTTGGCGATTCGCTTCAGGTAGCCGTCGGCGCCGGCGTCGAAGGCGGTGAAGTTCCGCTGGATCTGCAGGAACCGTTCGGGATTGAAGACACCGTCGATCAGGTACTCGAGTTCGAGCCCCATCTTCTCGGGATCGGTCGGGTGGCCGGACGCGATGGGCTTACCGTCGTCGTCGACATTCCACGGTGCGAAGTGTTCGAGAGGTGTGAACGGGGTGCCGTACCGAGCCGTGATCACGTCGCTGATCACCGAGACCACCGCGAATCGGAACACCATCGGGAACTCGCGCAGGTAGGTCTGGAGCTGAGCGTGGGCGGACGCCAGGTCCGCCTGCGCCGAACCGGCTTGTTTGAGTTCGAAGAACGCGACTGGCAGGCCGTTGAGGTAGAGCACCACATCGAAACGACGCTGGTGTTCTGAGTTGCGCACGGTCACCTGCTGGACCGCGAGCATCTCGTTGTCCTCCGGGCGGGCACCGATCAGGCGGATGGTTGGTGTCTGCTCGAGGCCCTCGTGGTCGACGTAGGAAATACCTCGGTAGCCTTTGACGAGAATCTCGTGCAGCCGACGGTTCTCGGCGAGCGGGTCTCCGGACTCAGGAGCCAGGATGCCCGCGCGGGCCTGAACCAGATACTCGTGAGGTACACCGGGATTCAGCTCCCGCATCTTCGCGAGGAGTCGCTCGGGGAGGACGATATCGTCCCACGACTTGCGACCATTCTCGGTGCCCGGTGCGATCTCGGAGCCGTGTGTCGGCTGCCACTCCTGGTCGGCCAGCCATTCGAGTGCCAACGTCTCCCATTCGGATTCGGGGAATACGCTCATCTGGTGATCCTTTGACTGTCAACTGGGGTGGCTGGCTCTGCTGTTATCGGTGTGCAGTGGTCAGACGACGTCTTCGATGTCGCCCTCGATGTCCTTGACCGTCACCTTGCCAGACATCAGGAGGGGGAGCAGTTTGTCGCGGGTGTGGGCGAGCGCCAGATTTTCCATATGAAGCGAAGAGATCTGGTATGACAACGCCTCGATTTGCGGACCGACGGAGTCGATACGGTCTTGATGGGGAATTCTCACCGGCTCATCGAGGTGTCGTCGTTGGATGTGCCCCATTGTCGTCGCTTTGTCGGCTGCGACTGCTCGGAACTCCTCTAGCTTTTCGCGAAGTGCGTGTTCGACTAACCACTGGGGACGTCCGTTGACCGGTATCACCTTGAAGATGTGCTGGTTGACGACGGCCTCTGGCCGGTGCCACCGGGCCACAGTCAACGAACCTGACCAGGCGAACAATAGGTCGCCGGGTCTGGCGATATTGTCCTGTGGTACTTCTATATCGTTGTAGACGGTCGACCTGCCGATTCCGGAGTTCAATTCCGCGATTCTGATGACTACGCGTCCGGTACCAGTCGCGTTCTTGGTGTATGCGCGGCCATTTACGAAGCGGGCGAGACTCGAGAGGGCAACAAGTTCGTGCTCGACTTTGTGGGTGGTGCTTCGCCATATCGATGTGGAGAGCTCAGCGCTGAGTGAGATCGTCCGCTCATTCGCTGTAATCTTGTCGTCGAGGGCGCCGAGGACTTCGGCAATCGCACGCTGGTCGTCGAGCGAAGGGATCTCGACTTCCCACTCCGGCATTGTTGCGAGGCCGATTCGAGGTACCGTCGCTCCGTGGATCGTGTGAGTCGCGATGATGTGCTGGAATCCCGGGCTGAGGTAGAGGTAGAGCAGATATCGTGGCACTATCAGCCCAGGGTCGGGGCGTAATAGCGCCATTCTTCTGCCAAGACATGCCTCAACTCCCGGTGGCATGAGCGCTGCCTCACCCAGCCGAGTCTCGTATGAGAACAACAGATCGTTCTCGCGTGGCGTTACTCGTCTCGTCCATTTGGCGAAGTCGTCGTCGGACACGTGATCCGACTCCGAGAGGTCGAGGCGGCCAGACTTCAGGCTAGAAATGTTGAGGAAATATGGCCCCGCACTCACTCGCGTAGGAGTCGCATGCGGTCCGTCGAAAAGCTGGCCAAGGTCGCCCCACTGAAAGCGTTTCGAATCACCCATCAACCCGCTCCATCTGCTGACGCACAACCTTCTCGAGTCTCGATGACTCATCGAGGGCTGCAAACAACTCGGTCTTCAGCCGGACGATCTTTTCGTCGATCGGCTCGCTGTCATCCTCGACTTCAGCCGCGCCCACGTACCGCCCCGGCGTGAGCGCATAGCCCGCTGCCTTGATCTCTTCAAGCGTCGCGGACTTGCAGAATCCGGGGATGTCCTCGTATTTCACCCCCTTCTTCGCCGCCGATGCCGATCCGCGCCACGCGTGGAATGTGTCGCCGATCTTGACGATCTCCTCGTCGGTCAACGCACGCTCGGCACGGTCGATCATGTATCCCATGTCCCGAGCGTCGATGAACAACACTTGCCCGCTTCTGTCTGCAGAACCCTGCTTGCCCTTCGTCTTGTCCTTCGCGAAGAACCAGAGGCACACCGGGATCCCGGTGCTGCGGAACAGCTGCGTCGGCAGAGCGATCATGCACGACACCAGGTCGGCATCCACGATCTGGGCGCGTATCTCGCCCTCTCCGTTGTTGTTCGACGACATCGAACCGTTTGCCAGAACCACGCCCGCCTTGCCGCCAGGAGCCAGCTTCGACAAAATGTGCTGCAACCACGCGTAGTTGGCGTTCTTCGCCGGCGGAACCCCGTACCGCCAGCGGGGATCCTCCTCGTTCCGGGACCAGTCCTTGATGTTGAACGGCGGATTGGCCATCACATAGTCCATCTGGAGATCAGCATGCTGGTCCCGAGCGAAGGTGTCGCCCCACCGGGCGCCGAGGCCATTGTTGTCGATGCCGTGGATCGCGAGGTTCATCTTCGCCATCCGCCAGGTCTCCTCGATGGCCTCCTGGCCATACACCGAAACCTGCTTGGGGTCACCGTCGTGTTCATAGATGAACTGCTCGGTCTGCACGAACATGCCACCCGAGCCGCAGCACGGGTCGTAGACGCGTCCCTTCGTTGGCTCGAGGACCTCGACGATCACCCGGACGACGCTGCGCGGGGTGAAGAACTCTCCGCCCCTCTTGCCCTCGGCGCGAGCGAAGTTGCCCAGGAAGTACTCGTAGACCTCACCCATCAGGTCGCGAGCCTTGTGCTCACCCTGGCGGCTGAACCGGGCGCTGTTGAACAGGTCGACAAGCTCGCCCAGACGACGCTGATCGATGTTGTCGCGGTTGTAGATCCGGGGGAGCGTACCCGCGAGCGACTTGTTGGCGGCGATGACCGCGTCCATCGCCTCGTCGATCAGTTGGCCGATGTTCTTGTCTGGCGAGCCGTCGTCGGAGGTCAGACCCTTCGCGTTGGCGGCCAAGAACGACCAGCGAGCGATTGGTGGGACCACGAAGACGCCAGCACCCTGGTACTCGCCGGCATCGTCGATGACATCCGCGATCTGCGACTCGTCGAAGCCGTCCGCGGCCAGCTCACGCCGGATGTCCTCTCGGCGTTCGTCGTACGCGTCCGAGACGTACTTGAGGAAGACCAAACCGAGGATCACGTCCTTGTACTGGCTCGCCGACAGCGAACCGCGGAGCTTGTCGGCCGCCTTCCACAGGGTGTCCTTGAGCTCTTTCATCGTCGACGGAGCCGACGGCTCTGCCTTGCGCCTCGCGGCCATTGGGTAATTCCTCTCTATCGAAGCTGTTGTGGGGCTGGGGAGATGGTCATCGACCGCCATCCGGATTCCGCTGTAGTTGTCACGGCTGCTATGCCAGGTGTGGTTTCTTCGGTGTCCAAGGAGATGTCGCCGGCGGCGACGCCGTCGATGAGTGCGACAGTCAGATCCTTGGCGGCCGCCACCTTTCGCTCGACGGCGCGCTGGTAGTCCGCGACGTCGGCGAGAGCTCGTTCGAGTTGGTCGGACTCGGTGGAGGTGAGCCCGGGTACACGCCAGGTCTGCCACTCGGAGCCGGGTTCGCATCGCGAATTGATGATCGCCGCGAGCGTGTGGGGACCGAGCGGCGCCCGCGGGTCGATTCGCAGGAGCTTCGCGGGAGCCTTCACCAGCGACCCGCCCACGTTGTCGATGACCGCGTGTGGGACGGGCTTCTCGACGAAGACGATGTCCCCTGGGTCGGTTCGTCGGGCGCGTGGGTAGCGTTGTGCTGCATCGAACGGATCGAGTCGGAGTGTTCCCTCGGGTAAGACCACCACGGTTCCATCAGGGTCGGCATCCGACTCGTCGAACCGGTTTCCTGAGCGCACCGTGATGAGCTTGCTCTCCTGCAACTCGGCGAGCGACTGATCGTGCGTGCGGAACCGCCCGGACTCTGCCTTGATGAGGACGTCCACCGTGCGTGCGGGAGTCGACGTCTGCAGCGTGGCGTGATGGACACGGTCAGCGTGGTCAGCGAGCGCGCGGGATCGGAGGCGAGGCGCACTGGTCCCGCGGGGAACGACCGTGCCGCTTCCCCGGATCGCGATCAATTCGCGCGACCGGAAATACCGGTGGGCGCGCCTGGCATCCCGGTCGAGGATCGCGGTGACGTCACTGGCGAGGTCGCCCAGGTCGTCGACGCTGAACCTGTCCAGTTCGGCGGTGCCGATGAGGTCCGAGTCCGTCCCGCCCCGACAGATCCACAAAGCCTGGCTCTGCCGATGTGCCTCGCGCCAGAGACCGCGCGGAAGGCGTAGTGCCGCAACGACGCTGCCGAGCTTGAGTGTCTCGGATCGGCGGATCTGCAAGTCGCCGGCGAGGTGATCGGTGAGCGCGGCCGCCGGTGCCATGAAAACCGCGACGTCGCCGTCCCGCAGATCGAGAAGGAGTGCATCCACAGCTTCGAGCACATCGGACACCTCGGACCCGATGAGCGAGGCGACAACTGCGCCTCGTGCCTGTACAGAGGTGCTCACGTCGACTCTCGCGATCGCCGCTCGCCGCCGGAGATCCCGAGCCTCGCTGTCGGTGCCCCGGACGACCAGCTCCGACGCCAGGTCGGCGCACGCGAGCGCCAGGGTCGGGTCGCCGGCCGGAACGATGGACACATCTGCGTCGAGGTGCGCCACTGCGGCGCCGACAACTCCGCGGACGAGACCCAGAGCGTCGGGGGTCAGGTCGCGTACGCCGCGTGCTCTGCCCAACCGCCCTCGCTCCAGACGCGTCAGCGCATCAGGTGTGCCGAGGGAGGCGTCGACGAGCTGCTCGGTGAACCGCACCGAATCCGATGTTGCCGTGAACGCGTCGATTTCGCGTCGGATCAGTTGATCGTCAGGGTCGACTCGCGCGGCCGCAGTGGTCAGTTCGCCGTGTGATGCATCCGCGAAGTCGACTCCTGACAACGCGTACAGAGCCAGTAGGCAAACGACATCGTCGAACCGGACGTGCTCCGGCACTGCCAGGGCGTCGACGTCCAGATGCTGTTCGGCGCGGTTCTTGCCACGACCCGTTCGGTCGAGCCACTCCACGATCTCGGTGCGGTCGAAATGTTCGATGCCACCGATCGTCGAGACCGCAGTAGGGAAGGGGAACGACTCGCCGCGCACGATCGGGCGTTTGCGCCACTGGCTGACTGCCGGCCGCGTTACTCTCGCCAGGTCGGCGATGTCCTGCATCGTCAGTGTGGTCATTGCGGTCACCTCCTCGCCCTTGTCGACTGCTCATCGTTTCCCCGGAGAACACTACCCAGCCGGCACTTGTACAGAGTTCGTTCTACTGTTAAGGCGGCTTAACAGTGAAATAGTATCGGCAAAGGTCGGCTCTGGCGCAGTCTGTGTTCGGCAGCCGATCCCCTTGGTCGGCCAGACCAGGAGGAGCTGAAATGACCGAACCGAAAGCACCCGCACACTTTGATGAACTGGCCGCAGCTGTCGTCATCGAAGGGGTGACACTCCGAGACAAAGACGTTGTCCGCGAAGCGCAGCGATGGACCACCGGCGAACGCGGGCCGATCGTCGAAGACCAGGCGACCCTCGTCGAGGCCGACCTCGGTGATTTCGTTGCCAAGGCGATCACCATTGGTTCTCACGCCCTGTCGGCGACCGGCGACGCCCAGGAATCGCGTGCCCTCGAGCGCATGATCACCGAACTCGGTGAGAGGGCTGCGTCGTCGACGGCAGAGGCCGCTTCGATGACCGACCGCAGCGTGAAAGCCGCGTCGGAGGCCGTCAGCAAGGCTGCCGCGGAAGCGCAGAAGACCCTTCGCGAGGCCGACGAGGCAACTCGCAAGTCACTCTCGGACGCCATTGCACTGATGCGCCGCGAGAGCGAAACCGAACTCAAACGGCTATTCGGAGGTACCGACCCGGAGGTCGTCGACCGCTTCGCGCCACTGCTCGAACGTTTTGCCGCGAACCTCGACAAACGAGCCGCCGAGAACACCAGCGAACTGCTCGCCAAGGCGGCCAAACAGTTCGATCCTGCCGACCCGACATCTCCCATGGCCAAGCACACCGCAGACCTCGCCAAGCGTCAGGACGCTCTGACTGCCCAACTCGCAGAACAGCACTCGGCGGTTGCCCTACGGCTCGACGAGGTGGTCACGGCGTTGAAGGTAGCCGAGGCGAAAGCGTCGGTCAGCAAGGTGTCCCCGATCAAGGGGAGCACCTACGAGGCCGAGATCCATCAGGTTCTCCACCAGGTCGCCGCCGGCCTGGGAGATGAGTACCTCGAAACCGGTGCCGTCGTCGGCTCGGTCGTTCGCTGCAAGAAGGGCGACGGCGTGCTGGTCGTCGACGGCGGAGACGCGCGCGTCGTCGTCGAGGTGACCGACTCGAAGCGGGATCATTGGGGGGCGTACTTCGACGAAGCCGAACGAAACCGGAACGCCACTGCCGCGATCGGCCTGGTCCGGTCCGTGGAACAGAACTGCGGTGAGACGATCCGCGTGCTCGGTCGGCGTCGAATCGTGCTCGCTTTCGACCCGACTGCCGATGACCCTGACCTCATGCGTGCGGTCGTCATGCTCCTGCGGACCGCATCCCTGGCTGCGGCCACCAGGTCGGGCGCGCAGGAGATCAACACCGCGGAGGAGAAGATCACCGCCGCAGTCAAACAACTCGAAAAGATCGACGAGATCAAGAAGTCTGCCGGTGCGATCGCGAACAACGTGCGCAAGATCGAGAACACCTGCGGGGCTGTCTACTCGGCCATCGACCGACTGCTGGCCGACGCCCTGAACGCGCTGGCGGGCGTGGATTCTGACGACTCGGCAATCGCCACCGAACGCGGCGTCGCGTGATGCCGGAGCCTGTCCGACTCCCCGACGCGATGGCGCCTCCGGCCGTTGACTGTTCCGTCAACACAGGGTGGTATCCGCTTCTGGTCCGTCTCCATCGTCAACTCACCGCCGTCACCGACGATTTCACCTACATGCAGATCAAGGAGAAGTTCGGGGTCCTGCGCTGCTACGTGAATTACGGAGACTCGGTCGACCAATTCACCCGCGGCGTCTGCGAGCTCCTCATCGACGCCAGCGAGGACGAGTCCAGCACGATCTGCGAACTGTGTGGCCGGCGCGGACGAATCCGAACCGGCATGGCCCGCGTCCGGACCGCATGCGAGACGTGCTTCCGAGGAGCAGATGTGCAGTAGGCCCGCACCGCCTGTCGGGCGACCGGACGAATGCCTGGTCCGCCCTGTCAATCACCCGGGTGAACTCCGGCCGACACGCACACAGCGCTGTGTCCGCGGCGTCACCTGGAACCATCGCTACACAAGGAGAAATGAAATGCGCAAGATCATCCGCACTGCCCTCATCAGCGTCGGAGCCGTCATCCCCGCACTCGCAATCGCGGTCCCTGCCGAGGCCGTGATCACCGACCAGTACGACCGCGTGAAGACCGTATTCTGCTCGTCCGAGCGGTACGGCAACGACGTCGAATACGACAACGGCAACCGCCACTACGATCAGCGGGTCCAGCTGTCGGAGCGAAACAACGGACTGTGGTGCGGGTCGTCGAGCTTCACCGAGTACAAGGAGTACGGCCAGTACATCTCGGCAGACATCCAGAACGACAACGCGAGCTACGTGTACTGCGCCATCTGGATCAACGGGCAGATCGCTGAACGCGACGAGGACCGCTCCGAGTACGGCGCTTGGGCCATGTGCTGATCGAAGCCTGCTCGACCGGGGCGCCCTTGTCTGGACGTGTAGTCCGTCCGTACCAATTTGAGCCGCGGGCCATCCGTTGAGCGCGCTGTCCGTATCGAGCCGTGGGACGATGCCGTGTCTGTCGGTACTGAGAAAGGGTCGCACATGCGTCGGATCGTGCTGGGAATCATCGGGATCGCCGCTCTGGGTGTGATCACAGGGTGTGCGGAGGAGCAGGCGCCTGCGCCGGAGACGGTGACCGCAACCGTCACCGCCACTCAGGCCACCAGCTCCACGACCGCGGTCTCCACCGGTGCCGCCGCATACTCGTCGGGGACCAGTGCTGAAGCGAGTGCCGACGTCGATGCGATCCGGTCTGTGAAGCTGGAGTTCTACAGCGGGGACAAAGTGGGAGACAAGATGATCCAGCTCAATCGACGCGGCGGTACGAGCTTCCCGGGAGTGAGCTGGACGTCGCGGTCGGAGGACGGCGACCTCGAGTCGGATGACTGTGCGGTGGTGATCGATGTGACCGGTCCAGGCGATGTCGATGAACGGTACCGGAGCGATGAATGCAGCGGCGGGCGGACGTTCAGCCAGATGCCATCGATCACCGTACCGGGCGACTACCGGATCACGGTGTCGGTGACCCCGCCCATTGGTGGACAGCCGATCGTGGCCACAGAGACGATCAAGGTGATCGGAGTCGGACAGTGAGGTGGGACAATTCACCGGTCCGGAGGACAGACCTGCTTGATCTTGCACCGTAGATTTCGTCCAATGCGTGGAGTCTTCGATCCGCGCACTTCGCGCATCGGAAGGGATGACCAATGAGAAAACGATTGACCGCCACGATGGTTGCGAGCGCTGCGGCACTGACACTCGCGGTGGGCGGAGCAAGTGAAGCATCCGCAGCGCCGACCCAGTGCACCAAGGGTGGGGGCTTCACCTACTCAGATGCGTTGTGCAAGGGCGGAAACGGTTCGTACCAGGCATATGCGGTCTGCTTCAACACAGTCAACCCCAAGCTGTTCGGGAAGAAGTTCGTGCAGAGTTCGTGGCAGAAGGCGAGAAGCGGTAAGACGGCCCGAGTGTGGTGCCCCGCGCCGTATGCCGTCGAGAGCCGTGGCATCGGGTTGCGTAACTGAGTGCACCGCGATCTATAGCCGCTCGGCGCGCACCGGAACCCGATCCCAACGGATCGCGATCCGATCGGGATCGGCCCGGTCCACGACGACCGGGATCGACTGACCAGACCGCGGGCATCGTTTCGCCTGCACGGTGCAGTCGAAGGTGACCAACCTCCCCGTCAGCTGTGGGGCGGTCACGGTGCCGATGATCCGCGCCGAATAGTAGGCGGACTCCACTGCGGTCTCTGGTTGGGCGCACACCTTGACGCGAAGCATCCCCGGCACGGGGTCGGTCATGCGCCGAATGCGCCACCACGTCGCCAGGCCCATGATGCCGCTCTCAGCGAACAACGCGCGAGAGCGGTTGCTCGACAACCAGACCGAGCGCATTCTCGGCAAACCTCGAGACCGGCCCGACGGCGGTGTCGAGCGCCTCGTCGTAGCCGTCGCGGGCCTGGCCCCACAGGCGGCCCGACGAGCCGTTCGGCGTGACCCCGATCAGGGCGATGAGCTCACCGGTGGTGGGGATGCAGATCGCCCAGACGAATCGTGTCTCCGACTCCCAGTCACGCTGCGCCGCAGCGACGAACGCGGCGGGGTCGTCGACCTCGAGATGAGACAACGCCGGGACGTCGGTGATCCGCTCGTCCGCACGAAGCGCACGCAGATACCACGTCCCGGCGTTGATCTCGACTGGTTGCATTGCCTTGTTGTACGCCCGCCCTTCGAGGCTCGTCGCTTGCGCTCCTCGCACCTCAGTATCTGCGGCCTGGCGGCCGTCGTGGGGGTCGAAGAGTTCGTGCTGGTCACCGGCGCGTGGGGGGTTGATAGTGGAGGGGTGGGATGCGGTGACCTTGAATTCCTCCCTTGTGCCGAAGAGCCAGTACCTCAGTGTGAGGCGCGGGGCCTGCCACGGGAATCGTGGATTGTTGCTACGAGCACGCGGATTAGACTCCTGCATTTGTTTGCCCCGTCCGCAGCCCACTTCCGAGGACTCGAAAGGAAACCGAGATGGAAGTGCTGCATCCCCGATGCGCCGGGATGGATGTCTCCAAAAAGGATGTGAAAGTCTGTGTCCGCCTGGCTAGTCCGGGCCGAAAGACCGTGCAAGATACCACGACCTGGTCGTCGATGAGCGGCGACATTCTGCGGCTGCGGGACTATCTGATCGCCGAGCAGGTGACGTGTGTGGTCATGGAAGCCACCGGCGACTACTGGAAACCGTTCTACTACCTCCTCGAAGACGCCCCGTTCGAGGTGATGCTGGTCAACGCCCACGACGCCAAGAACCTCCCGGGCCGCAAAACCGATGTGTCGGATGCGGCGTGGCTGGCGCAGCTGGCCGCCCACGGGCTGTTGCGGGCCTCGTTCGTGCCGCCCGAACCGATCCGACGGTTACGCGATCTGACCCGCACCCGCACCGCGATCACCCGCGAACGCGGCCGCGAGATTCAACGGTTGGAGAAAGTCCTCGAAGACGCCGGCATCAAACTGTCGGTGGTGGTCTCCGATATCAACGGGGTCTCGTCACGATTCATGTTGCAGGCGCTGGTCAAGGGTGAACGCGATCCCGCCGTGTTGGCGGAGTTGTCGGTGAAACAACTCCGCCGCAAAATCCCCGCGTTGACCCAGGCGTTGCAGGGCCGCTTCACCGACCACCACGCGTTCCTGGTCGAGTTGCATCTGGATTTCATCACCGAACACACCACCCGGATCGACGCGTTGACCGAGCGCATCGAGAAGGTGATGGCGCCGTTTCAAGCCAAACGCGACCTGATCTGCACGATCCCGGGTATCTCCACCACCACCGCCGATGTGATCATCGCCGAGACCGGCGGCCAGATGGCCCAGTTCCCCACACCAGGCCATTTGGCCTCGTGGGCGGGAGTCTGCCCCGGCCAGCACCAATCCGCCGGACGGGTCAAAAACGTCAAAACCCGCCCCGGTAACCGTCACCTCAAAGGTGCTCTCGGGGCTACAGCGTTATCGATCGCCAGCCACAAAGGCACGTTCCTCAACGCCAAGTACCGGCGCCTGGTCCGCTCTCGCGGCAAACCCAAAGCGATCGTCGCCCTCGAGCACACCCTGCTCACCGTGGTCTGGATCATGCTCACCGACAACGTCGTCTACGACGAACCCGGCCCCGACTACCACCAGCAACGCCACCCCGAACGCACCAAGAACCGCGCCATTTACGACCTACACAAACTCGGATACGACGTCACCATCACACCCCACGGAGCGGCCTGAGCAGCCACCTCACCTAACTCTTCGGATTAGGGAGCAGGGGCGCTCGCACCTCAGGCAGCGAGGGAGCGGTGTGTCTTACTTCAGCTCGAGCAGCACCGTGCCCTGGGTGACGGCAGCGCCGGCCTCGATGGTGAGGCCGGTGACGACGCCGTCCTTGTGGGCGGTGACCGGGTTCTCCATCTTCATGGCCTCGAGGACGACGACCAGATCGCCGGCGGCGACCTCCTGGCCCTCCTCGACGGCGACCTTGACGACGGTGCCCTGCATCGGAGCGGCCACGGCGTCGCCGGAAACGGCTGCGCCGCCGCCCTTCTTGCGCGAACGTGCCTTCGGCTTCTTGCGGACGACGCCGTTGGCCGAGCCGCCACCGCCACCGAGGGCGAGATCGCCGGGCAGCGACACCTCGACGCGACGGCCGCCGACCTCGACGACGACGTTCTGCCGCGGGGCGGCCTCGTCCTCTTCGATGGGCTCGCCGTCGGTGTACGGCTCGATCGGGTTGTCCCAATCGGTCTCGATCCACTTGGTGTAGACGTCGAACTTCTCGCCGTCGCCGATGAAGGCGGGATTGGAGACGATGTGCCGGTGGAACGGGATGACCGTCGCCAGGCCCTCGACCTCGAACTCGGCCAGTGCACGACGCGAACGCTCCAGCGCCTGCTCGCGGGTCTCGCCGGTGACGATCAGCTTGGCCAGCATCGAGTCGAACTGGCCGCCGATGACGTCACCCTCGACGACGCCGGAGTCGACGCGGACGCCGGGGCCGGTCGGCTCCTTGTAGACCGAGATCGGTCCCGGGGCGGGCAGGAAGTTGCGGCCGGCGTCCTCACCGTTGATGCGGAACTCGAAAGCGTGGCCGCGCGGGGTCGGGTCCTCGGTGAACTCCAGCTTCTCGCCGTTGGCGATGCGGAACTGCTGACGCACCAGGTCGATGCCCGCGGTCTCCTCGGTGACCGGGTGCTCCACCTGCAGGCGGGTGTTGACCTCGAGGAACGAGACCAGCCCGTCGCTGCCGACCAGGAACTCGACCGTGCCGGCGCCGTAGTAGCCGGCCTCGCGGCAGATGGCCTTGGCGGACTCGTGGATCTTGGTGCGCTGCTCGTCGGTCAGGAACGGGGCCGGGGCCTCCTCGACCAGCTTCTGGAATCGACGCTGCAGCGAGCAGTCGCGGGTGCCGGCGACGATGACGTTGCCGTGCTGGTCGGCGATGACCTGGGCCTCGACGTGGCGGGCCTTGTCGAGGTAGCGCTCGACGAAGCACTCGCCGCGACCGAACGCCGCGACGGCCTCGCGGGTGGCCGACTCGAACAGATGCGGGATCTCCTCGATCGTGTACGCGACCTTCATGCCACGTCCACCGCCGCCGAATGCCGCCTTGATGGCGACCGGCACGCCGTGCTCCTGGGCGAAGGCGACGACCTCGTCGGCGTCCTTCACCGGATCCTTGGTGCCGGGGGCCATCGGTGCGTCGGCCTTGAGCGCGATGTGGCGCGCGGTCACCTTGTCGCCGAGGTCGCGGATCGACTGCGGGGACGGACCGATCCAGATCAGCCCAGCGTCGATGACGGCCTGCGCGAAGTCGCCGTTCTCGGACAGGAAGCCGTAACCCGGGTGGATCGCGTCGGCGCCGGACTTCTTGGCCGCGTCGAGGATCTTGTCGAAGACCAGGTACGACTCCGCCGATGTCTGCCCGCCCAGTGCGAAAGCCTCGTCGGCGAGTTTGACGAACAGTGCGTTCGCGTCGGGCTCGGCGTACACCGCGACGCTCGCGATGCCTGCATCCCGGGCGGCGCGGATCACGCGGACAGCGATTTCGCCACGGTTGGCGATGAGGACCTTGCTGATTGCGGACGGAGTGTTCGCAGAGGTACTGGGCACTTGTTCTCCTGGGCCTTACTCGTACTCAGGTGCACGACGCGGTAGCGCACGCGACACGTTTGGCGGACGTCGGTCAAGTCTGGCGGCCCGCCGTCACCGGCCGGGATGTGGACGGCGAGGGCGATGCGACACCTTCGCGATGCAGGTGTCGCGACCTTCCGGGCAATACCCTAGCCCACCGAGCAATCGTTCGGTGGAGCCCTGGGTCACAACGCCGGAGAGAATGTGCTCGCATCACCGAGGCGTCGGACCAGTTCGGCGAAAGCACGCAGGTAGGCGTGGACGGGACCACCTGTCGAGTCGATCGCCCAACCGTCTTCGGAACGGGCCTTGGCGGCGGGAAATGTGACGTTTCCCTCATGTTGTGCACCCGGGGTGTTCGCCGAGGCGGCGACGCCGAGCTCACGCAGCGGCGACTCGCGCGGGAACCGGGCGGAGTACCGCAGCCCCGACGGGGTGCGGTTGATCCAGATGTACACCTCGTCGGGCGAGTAGCTGTGACTGCGGAGGACCTTCGCACGCCCCGCGTCGGCGGCCCCGGCGCCCGGCGCATAGCGCGTGTCGATGAACGAGATGACGAACCGCGGGCCACCCTCGTGCCCGATCAGATCGGCCACCCGCAGGAACGGCAGCGAAGCGCCCTGACGCCCGTGCTTGAGCGCGGCGGTGGATCGGACGACGGCCTGGTCGAACGTCGGGGAGTCGGACATGTCCAGACAGAAGGGAGCGACCCCGACGAACCAGCCGAGGGAGGTCAGCCAGCGGGCGTCGTCGCGCGTGTGCCGCGGCAGCACACACCGGAACTGCCGATCGCCGGTCAGTTCGTGGTGCACGACGGCGAAGGCCGCCAGCACTCCGGCGGTCAGCGTGCCGCCGGCCTCCGAGCAGATCGCGGTGAACCGGTTGGCCGTCGCGTCGTCGGCGATGACGCCCCACAGGGACTCCTGGGGGAGCGCTGTGTCCGCGGTGCGATGGTCAGCGGTCGCCTCGTCGGAGACGCGATCGTCGGGGGTGTGATCGTCTCGGATCGGTTCGGCCGTGTACAGGCCGGGCATGTCACCGTTGCCGGCGGCCAGGAAGGCCGACCACAGCCCGACGGCCGGGTGGTCGCGACCGGTCTGGTCTGCGAGCCGGCGCTCCTCGGCGCTGAAGTCGACATAGCTGCCGACCTCGGGCAGATTCGCGCCACGGTGCTCGCGGGCCGCCCGGTACATCGACACCAGTTCCTGCTGGGCCATGATCAGCGAGTACCCGTCGACCAGCGAGTGATCGGCGGCGAAGAGGAGCGTGAACGAGCGTTCGCGTCCGACCGTCGCGAACCGGTAGGCCGGCCAGTGCAGCGGTGCGGTGGCGCGATCGAACGAGCCCGCCAGTTGCTCGACGAGCGGACCCGACTCGGCGTACCAGCCGACCCGGCCCATCTTGAGTTTCACGGTTCCCGGCGCGGTGGTCAGCCGCTGCAGGCCGGAGCCCTTGATCACGACGTGACTACGCAGCACCTCGTGCCGGTCGATCCACTGGGTCAGCACCGACCGGATGGCTGGAATCGACAGCGGCTCGTCGAACTCGATGCTCAACCCGAGCCAGGCCTCACGTCCGCCCTCGCGACGCGTGCGGACCCGGTACTCGAACGCCGCCCGCAGATGCTGCTCGTGATTATGCGAGGTCAGGCGCGAGTCGTAGTCCCAATTACCCAGTCCGCCCGGCACATACGGCGTCCACTCGACGAGACCGCCGGGCGCGATGGGTTCGTCGCGGATCTGGATGAACTTCATGCCCCGGGCGTGTCGGGCACCTGGGCGCGAACCTGCGCCTTGATGCGGCCCAGCATGCCCGCCATACCCCGCAGGCGCAGCGGACTCACGGCGCTGCCGAGTCCCAGGTCGTAATAGAAATCCGATGGCACGTCGAGGATTTCGCGCGCCGACGCGGTGTCGAGTCCCTGATGCAGGATGGCGGCGAAACCGCGGGTCGTCGGCGCCTCGCGCGGAGCGCTGAAATACAGCCGCACCGACGACGGGTCCGCGGCGTCGACGGACAGAAAGACCGGCGACTGGCACTCGGGTACCGGTTCCATCGCATCCTGCTCGAGATGCGCCGGTATGTCCGGCAATTCGCCGGCGAACTCGAGCAGGAGCGTGACCTTGTCGGAGTCGCCGAGTGCGCCGAAGTCGTCGACGATCTCGGCCAGGGCTGGAGGCAGACTCATCGTGCGGTCGGGTTCACTCGGTGCCGGGAACGGCGCCCGGCTCCTCGCCGACGGCGATCGGCACGCGCACCGCGTTGCCCCACTCGGTCCACGATCCGTCGTAGTTGCGGACCGCGGTGTGCCCCAGCAGATGTGTCAGCACGAACCAGGTGTGGCTCGACCGCTCACCGATGCGGCAGTAGGCGATCGTGGGCGTCTTCGGGTCGAGCCCGGCGTAGATCTCGTCGAGTTCGGCGCGGCTGCGGAAACGGCCGTCGGGGGCGGCGGACTTCGCCCACGGGATCGAGATGGCGGTCGGGATGTGCCCGCCGCGCAGCGCGCCCTCCTCCGGGTAGTCCGGCATGTGCGTGCGCTCGCCGGTGTACTCCTGCGGAGAACGGACGTCGACGAGGGGCTCGGTGCCCAGGGCCTCCAGGACCTGCGGCGCGAACGCGCGGATCTTGGCGTCGTCGCGCTCGACCACCGGGTAGTCCGACCGCGGGTAATCAGGGACGTCGAAGGAGGTGTCACGGTCCTCGGCCATCCAGGCGTCGCGGCCACCGTCGAGCAGGCGGACGTCCTCGTGGCCGAACAAGGTGAAGACCCACAGCGCGTAGGCGGCCCACCAGTTGCTCTTGTCGCCGTAGATCACGACAGTGTCGTCGCGTTCGATTCCCTTGCTGCGCATCAGTTCCGCGAACTGCTCGCCGTTGATGTAGTCGCGCGTGACCGGGTCGTTGAGATGAAGGTGCCAGTCGATCTTCTGAGCGGTCGGGATGTGGCCGATGTCGTAGAGCAGCACATCCTCGTCGGACTCGATGATCTTGAGTCCTTTGGCGCCGAGATGCGCCGACAGCCACTGGGTCGTCACCAGCCGCTCGGGGTGGGCGTAGTCGGCGAAGGCCGGATTCGGGTCGGTGTCAACGCTCACGGTGCTCTCCAGCTCGCTGTTCGGACGTTCCGCGTGGATCACGCGCGGACCATCTGCGGTCCCGCTGATAAAGCGTAGGGCATCGGCCGGACCGTGCTTCGATCAGACGACAAACGCCAGGTGAAGCGGGTCCCGCCTGCTACGTTCGCCGAATGATCGATCGACGCGGGCCCCTCGCGATGCGGTGGGCGGTCGCTCTGGCCGCCGTGGTGACACTGACCGTCGGAAGCGGATGCGCACTCATCCCGTCCGAGGATTCCGGGGAGTCCCGTCCGTCGTCCGCGTCGACGAGCAGCGCACCGAGTCCGACGCCGTCGCGCTCACCGGACCCGACCGGCGACGCCGACGCGGCGCAGTGCCGGCCCGACGACTGCCCGAAGTTGCCGACGCCGACCGCGGAACTCATGACCAGCGGGGTCACCCCGGCCAACGTGGACACCGCGGTGCCCGACTACCTGACCACGCTCCTCGACGACCTCGACCAGACATGGGGTGGGTGGTTCGACGAACTGGGCTGGGGCGACCCGGCACCGGGACGGGTGCTGATCGAGTCCGGCACCTCCTTCGCCACGGAGTGCATTGCCGGCGACGAGGATTCGGACCCCGTACCGATCCCGTCCGACGAGGCGAACGCGTTCTTCTGTGGAGTGGACACCGAACCGAACGGAGAGGGCACCCCGACCGAGGGCAGCATCGTGCTCCCGGTCGACACCTTCGCGGCCATCTGGGACGGCAACGTCTTCGGGGTGCCGTCGCCGATCGTCGGCGACTTCACCGCGGCGATCGTGGTCGCGCACGAGTACGGCCACAACGTCGTGTTCCGGATGGCCGAGGCGTTCGACATCCCCGACAGCCGTCTCCCGGCCGGCAAGAACAGCGAGCTCATCGCCGACTGCCTGGCCGCGAACTGGGGTGCAACCGCCTACCAGCGTGATGCGCTCGGTGCGCGGGAGATCCTGCAGGTCGCGACGCTGCTGCCGATCATCGGCGACACCGGCGGCGCCTCCGGACACGGCTCGGCGCGCGAACGTGCGGTGGCGTTGACGGTCGGACTGACCGGCCCGCAGTTCAACCGCCAGGGTCAGCCGGTCGACTGCATCGAGCGGTACTGGCCGGAATTCTTCGAGGTGGAGTAGGGCCACCTCAGGGAGCGGGTCGTCGTCAGTGGCGCCAGAAGTCGGTGACCGAGAGCCCGACGTCGGCCAGGAGGGTGCGGACCAGCGGCAGGCCGATACCGATGACCGATGACGGGTCGCCCTCGATGCGCTCGACCAGCCAGCCACCGAGACCGTCGAGGGTGAAGGCGCCGGCCACCTGCAGGGGTTCACCGCTGGCGACATACCGCTCGATGACGTGGTCGTCGGCGGCGGCGAAATGGATCGTGGTGGAGCTCGTCCCGCCGGCGGTCGCGGGCCGGTCGAGGCGGATCAGGTGATGGCCGGTCAGCAGGTCCGCGCTACGACCGCCCATCTCCGACCACTGCGCGACGGCGCGTTCGGGGGTGTGCGGTTTGCCGAGCAGCCGGCCGCCCAGATGGAGCATCGAGTCGCAGCCGATGACGGCCACGGGGCTGCCGGACCCGGCGAGTTCGGCGATCTCCGGAAGTGCCGCAACGGCTTCCGCCTTCGCGCGGGCGAGTTCGGCGACCACCACACCGGCCGGTGTGGAATCGGGGAGCGCGGCGAGGAGCGCATCCTCGTCGACATCCGACACCCGCACGACCGGCTCGACGCCTGCCGCCCGAAGGATGCGGAGCCGGGCAGGGGAGGCCGAACCGAGTACGAAGATCGGGCCGGGAGTACCCGGCCCGATCTCGGATTCGGATGTCATCGTCAGTAACGCAGGTTGGTGAAGCTTCCCGGACCGCCCCACTGCGGACGCAGCCGGTCGATCGGGTGGCCCCAGTCGTTCCGGGTCTCGGGCTCGGCCGAACCGCCGCCCGAACCGGCGCCGGCGAGGACGGTCACCAGCACGGCGAGGTCCTCGTCGGTCGGATTGCCGCCGACGACCGTCAGGAACGGACGCTCGGACTTCGTGGAGTCTTCGCTCACGGAATTCTCGCTCTCGGAACTGACCGCTGGTGTCACAGGGGGATGTTGCCGTGCTTCTTGGGCGGCAGGTTGACCATCTTGCGCTCGAGCAGCTTGAGCGCGGTGGCGATCTGACCGCGGGTGTGGCTCGGCGGGATCACCGCGTCCACGTACCCGCGGGCGGCCGCGACATACGGGTTGACGAGGGTGTCCTCGTACTCCTCCTGCAGCTGCAGACGCAGTGCGTCGACGTCCTCGCCCTTGGCGGCCGCGTCCTTGAGCTGGCTGCGATACACGAACCCGACCGCACCCGAGGCGCCCATGACGGCAATCTGGGCGGTGGGCCACGCCAGGTTCACGTCGGCACCCATGTGCTTGGAGCCCATGACGTCGTACGCGCCGCCGTAGGCCTTCCGGGTGATGACGGTGATCTTGCCGACCGTCGCCTCGCCGTAGGCGTAGAGCAGCTTCGCGCCGCGACGGATGATGCCGCGGTACTCCTGATCGGTGCCGGGAAGGAAGCCCGGGACGTCGACCAGGGTGACGATGGGGATGTTGAAGGCGTCGCAGGTGCGCACGAACCGGGCGGCCTTCTCCGAGGCGTCGATGTCGAGGCAGCCGGCGAACTGCGTCGGCTGGTTGGCGACGATGCCGACGCTGCGGCCGTCCACCCGGCCGTAGCCGATGATGATGTTCGTCGCGTACTCGGCCTGCACCTCGAGGAACTCGTCGTCGTCGAGGATGCGACGGATGACCTCGTGCATGTCGTAGGGCTGGTTCGGCGAATCCGGGATCAGCGTGTCGAGCTCGAGGTCCTCTTCGGTGAGGGTGTCCTCGATGGAACCGGCGGCCGGCTGCGCGACGGGCAGACGCGGGGCATCGGCGCGGTTGTTGCTCGGCAGGTAGCTCAGGAGTTCCTTGACGTACTCCAGGGCGTCCTCTTCGTCGGAGGCGACGTAGTGCGCGGTGCCCGACTTCGACATGTGCGTGTGGGCGCCGCCGAGCTCCTCCATCGTCACCTCTTCACCGGTGACCGTCTTGATGACGTCCGGACCGGTGATGAACATCTGGCTGGTCTGGTCGACCATGACCACGAAGTCGGTGAGCGCGGGGGAGTACACGTGACCGCCGGCCGCGGCGCCCATGATCAGCGAGATCTGCGGGATGACACCGGAAGCACGCACGTTGCGGTGGAAGATCTCGCCGTAGAGGCCGAGCGAGACCACGCCCTCCTGGATGCGGGCGCCGGCGCCGTCGTTGATGCCGATCAGGGGGCGACCGGTCTTGATCGCGAGGTCCATGACCTTGACGATCTTCTCGCCGTAGACCTCGCCGAGGCTGCCGCCGAAGACGGTGGAATCCTGCGAGAAGACGCAGACCTCGCGACCGTCGATGGTGCCGTAACCCGAGACGACGCCGTCGCCGAGCGGGCGGCGCTCGGCGAGTCCGAAGTTGGTGCTGCGGTGCCGGGCGAGGGCGTCGAGTTCGACGAAGGACCCCTCGTCGAGCAGGTGGGTGATCCGTTCCCGCGCGGTGAGCTTGCCCTTGGCGTGGGTCTTCTCGACGGCGGCCTCACCCACCGGATGCTTGGTCTCCTCGAGACGATTGCGCAGATCGGCGAGCTTTCCCGCCGTCGTGTGGATGTCGGGAGCGGCGGCGTCGTCGCGCGAAGCAGTGGTCATGACTGACGATGCTAACTACCCGAGTGTGAGCCACGTCAACCGGATCAACGTGAGATATCCCTCAGGTTTACGAGCGATCGGTCGGTGGGCACTCGGGTCGACCGTGAAACCGGTGGTATCCGTTCGTGCGGAGGCGGCGGCCAGTAGTTTCGTCAGGTATGAGTCTCGACGCCGATCTGCTCCGCACCCGTCTCACCGGCACCCGCTGGCACCGGATCGAGGTGGTCGAGGCGACCGGTTCGACCAACGCCGACCTCGTCTCGCGCGCCGCCGGCGAATCCGTCGGGGGCACCGTGCGGATCACCACCGACCAGACCGCCGGACGTGGCCGCCACGCCCGCACCTGGACCGCGCCGGCCGGCACGCAGCTGGCCATGTCGGCCGCGCTCGACGTCGCCGACCACACCGAGGACCTGGGCTGGCTGTCGCTGCTGGCCGGACTCGCCGCGGTGCAGGGTGTCGACGACGCGATGGGGATTCGTCCGACGCTCAAATGGCCGAACGACGTGCTGATCGACGGCAAAAAGGTCGCGGGCATCCTCTCGGAATACACCCGCAGCGACCATGCCGCAGGTGGCCCGGGAGGCGTGGCGGTGATCGGCACCGGGCTCAACACCACGATGGCGGAGGACCAGCTGCCGGTCCCGACCGCCACCTCGCTCCGGCTCGCCACCGGCCGCGACGTCCCGCTGACCGAGCTCGCCGCGTCGTACCTGCGGGCGCTCTCCGAGCTGCTCGACCTGTGGCCGCACGACCTGGACGGGCTCGCGGCGCGGTACCGCGACGACAGCGACACCATCGGCCGTCGCGTACGACTGGTCCTGCCCGGCGATCGTGAGGTCGTCGGCACCGCGACCGGTGTCGACTCCTCCGGCCGGATCGTCGTCGACGCCGACGGTGAGCAGGTGGTGGCCGCCGCGGGGGACGTCACCCACCTGCGGCCGGAGTGACTTCGACTCGGCTCGTCGCTCCGCTCCTCGCCGGCTCAGCCGGCGGGGCGCTGGACGCTCTTGCCGGCCATCGCCGGGATGATCGTCAGCGAAGGCAGACCGATCACCAGATGCACGATCGCGGTCTCGATGCCCACCGAGATCTGGTTGTAGGTCAGGATCGGGATCAGCACGGCCGCCACCAGCAGCAGGCCGACGATCCACCGGTAGAACTGATCGGGTGACGGCGTGACCAGGTGCAGCACGTACCAGAGCGCACCCGCGGCGAGCGCGCACAGGAAGCCGACGACGCCGAACCAGAGCTCGCTGGCGGCGACCGGGTTCCACACGCCGAACTTGCCCGACTCGTTCACCTTCTCCACGAATGCGGAGATGATCCACGCTACGAGCCATGCCGCGAGGCCGGTCACCACGCCGGTCATGACCACACCGCCGGCGAACGTGACGGGGTTGATGTCCGGGCCACGACGGGGCTTGGCGGGCTGGCCGGGCCGGCCGTAGCCAGTCTGGCCCCCGTACGGATCCCCCGCATAGGGATCGGCGGCGTACGGATCGCGGGCATACGGATCGTTCTGGCTGCTGTAGGCACGCGACTCGGGTGTGTAACCGGACTCGTAGCGCGCGGTCCGCGGGTCGCGGGGATCCTGGTAGCTCATGGCGTTCTCCTCCCCGACCGGTCGTGGGAGCCGATGGTCGGATCTGGTGTCGGTCGGATCTGGTGTCAGGGCCCTGGCATGCTCACGGCACGAGGACGGCGGCGGTCGGCGTGATTGGCAGTCTACTGCGGCACCCGGCCGTTTATGCTGAGCCGCATGGCCTATCCGCGGGAGAATCTGGCGTCGGGGGAACGCGTCGTCCTCCATCGGCACCCGCACTGGAAATGCCTGCTCGGGCCGTTCCTGTTGTTCGGGCTCCTCACCGCCGCCGCCGGCGTACTCCTCGGCGTCATCACGTCGTCGGGGTTGCGGTCGACGCCGCAGACCGTGCTGCTCATCGCGGTCGCGGCGGTCTGGGCCATCGGCTTCTGCTGGTACTTCGTCCGCCCGCTGATGTATTGGAAGACAACGCATTTCGTGCTCACCGACCGGCGGGTGATGTTCCGCAACGGAATCATCACCCGGTCGGGCATCGACATCCCGATCCGCCGGATCAACACCGTCGAGTTCCGGCACGGCCTCGTCGACCGGATGTTGCGCACCGGCACGCTGGTCATCGAGTCGGCCTCCGACGAACCGCTGTCCTTCGACGACATCCCGCAGGTGGAGAGGGTGCACGCGCTGCTTTACCACGAGGTGCTCGACGTCCACGACGACGACGATCATCCGTGGGACGGACACCGGCGCGATTCCCACGACCAGCCCGCCGACGGTCCCGCGCACCCTGGTGACCGGGCGGAGAACCGGGGGGTCCGCGACCGATGACGACCGTGCTGCTCGCCGAGGACGACGCCGCGATCGCCGAACCGCTCGCGCGGGCGCTGTCGCGTGAGGGTTACGGCTGCGAGGTGGTCTCGACCGGGGCCGATGCCCTGGAGAAGGCCCTCGACACCCGCTTCGAGCTACTCATCCTCGACCTCGGGCTACCGGTGCTCGACGGTCTGGAGGTGTGCCGGCGGGTAAGGGCCCAGCGACCCGCGCTCGCGGTGCTGATGCTGACCGCACGCACCGACGAGGTGGATTTCGTGGTCGGCCTCGACGCCGGCGCCGACGACTACGTCGGCAAGCCGTTCCGCCTGGCCGAGCTGCTGGCGCGGGTGCGCGCCCTCCTGCGGCGTCGCCAGCCCGGCGACGTCGTCCTCGAGGGCGGTGCCCTGCGCCTGGACGCGCGGGCGCGCCGCGTCCTGGTGAACGGACACGACCTCACCCTGGCCAATCGCGAGTTCGACCTGCTGCGCTTCCTCATGGAACGCGCGGGCGAGGTGGTGACGCGCGAGGAGATCCTCACCGAGGTGTGGGGTTCGGCCGATCTGCGGTCGTCGAAGACCCTGGACATGCACATCTCGTGGCTGCGTCGGAAGATCGGCGACGACCGCCACGACCGTCCCCGCCACATCGTGACCGTGCGCGGCGTCGGATTCCGGTTCGACCCCTAGCCCATGCGCCGTCGCCTGCTCACGACCATGATCGCCGTCCTGCTGGCGGTCGGCGGGCTGCTGGGCATCCCGCTGAGTGTCGTCGCGTGGTGGTGGGTGGCCGACAACGCGCACCAGGACCTCGACAACCGGCTGAAGGTCATCGCAGACCAGTTGATCCGGCAGGAGGGGGCCGACGGCCGGATCCCGCCGGAGTCCCTCGACCGTGAGGCGTTCCGGCTGCTGCTGCCGCCGAACGGCAGCCTGATCGTCACCTTCCCCGACCCCACCGGCACCCTGCAGCGCACGGTGGTCGGGGCGGACATCAGCGAGCCCCGGCTCTCGGAGTCCATTGCCCTCGGCGCAGCCGGGACGCTGACCCTGTCCATCCCGCGCGACGAGGTGCGCAACGACCAGTTCACCGCGGCCTCGATCGTGGCCGTCATCGTCGTCGCGTCCGTCATCGGCGGCACGCTGGTCGCCGCGGTCACCGCGGGTCGGATCGTCGATCCGCTGACCGATCTCGCCGATCGGGCCGCGACCATGGGTCGGGGCGACTTCCGGACCCAGTGGAAGATGTACGGCATCGCCGAACTCGATCGGGTGTCGCGTGCTCTGGCCGACGCGAACGCCGAACTCGCCCTGCGCCTCGAGCGCGAGCGAGAGGTCGCCGGTGACGCCTCCCACCAGCTGCGCAGCCGCCTCACCGCGATCCAGCTGCGCCTGGAGGAACTCTCCCTGCACGACGACCCCGCGGTCGTCACCGAGGCCGAGGCCGCCCTCGATCAGATCGAGCGGCTCTCCGCCGAACTCGACGAGCTGGTCGAGGCGTCCCGAGCCGACGAACCCGCGCCCGAGTTCGTCGACGTGTCGGACATGCTGACGACGCTGGTCGGGGATTTCCGGCACGCCTTCGAGGCGAGGGGCCGCGAACTGCTGGCGACCTTCGACGGCGTCCCGCACGCGCTGACCGCGAACCCGGGTCGTCTCCGGGAGGCGGTCAGTGTGCTGGTCGACAACGCCCTGCAGCACGGCCGCGGGACCTGCCGGATCCACGTCGGCACCCTGCCCGCGGGCGATCTGGTGCGCATCACCGTCGCCGACGAGGGTGACGGGGTCGCCGACGAGATCGCCGCACACATCTTCCGTCGGGGTTTCTCGGCCGGGCGACGGCCCGGCGCGGGCCGGAGCGGGGTCGGCCTGTCACTCGCGCGGGCATTGATCGAATCCGACGGTGGCCGACTCGAACTGACCGTCCGGCGACCGCCGGTGTTCGCGATCGTCGTGCCCGCGCGGCTCGTCACCGGACGCGATCAGCTCGGCACCGACCGGGGCGACTCCGAACTCGCCGACGAGATCGACGAGAACTCCGGCCGGTCCCCGCGATCGGGCGTCAGGCGTGACCGAGTTCCTCATCGTTGAGCTCGGCGAGCGAGGGGTGCAGGTCGGTCGATCCGGCGTCCCCGCCGCGCAACTGTTCTTCGGGGAAGGCGAACTTGCGCAGTGCCCAGAACCGGAACGCCATCTGCATGAGGTTGCCGATGATGTAGCCGAGCACGAAGTCGATGACCACGATCTCGGACACGCTCAGGTTGGAGCGCATGTCGAAGATGTTGTTGGCGACGAACAGTGGAGCGGCCTGGAGGATGACGCCGATACCGCTGATGGCGAAGAACAGCATCGCCTCGTGGTGACGTTCGCGGCCGCCGCGGTTCTTGAACGCCCACTCGCGATTGAGGATGTAGCTCAGGATGGTGGCCAGGACGCCGGCGATGACCTTGGCGATGACCGGCTTGGTCTCCAGGACCGTGAGGCTCAGGCTGTAGAAGATGGCGAGGTCGAAGACGAAGGTGGTCCCGCCGACCATCGCGAACTTGATCAGTTCGTGGTGCCGCATCACGAGCCGACGGACCGGCGCTGGGAGGCGGGCGATCATCTCGTCGATCAATGGCACAAGATCCGAGTGTACGAAACGAAACCGCCGGGACACGTGCCGGGCGGTTGTGCGAATGATGCCGCATACATGCCACGATGGTGCGCGTGAATTCACGCGAGCAGGTCGGCGGGGCCGTGTCCCCGTCGTCGCAGGTGCCGCCGGTCCCTGAATCGGGGCGCCCGGGCGGCCGGGCGTCGGGGATGCCGACCGTGACGATGATCGGCGGCGGCCAACTCGCTCGGATGACCCACCAGGCCGCCATCGCCCTGGGCCAGTGCCTGCGGGTACTGGCGGCCTCGGAATCCGATCCGGCCGCCCAGGTGAGCGCCGACATCGTCCTGGGGTCGCACGACGACCTCGACGATCTGCGGCGCGCCGCGTCCGGGTCGGTCGCGGTGACCTTCGACCACGAGGGCGTCCCGCTGGCGCACCTGCAGGCACTCGAAGCCGACGGCGTCGCGGTGCTGCCGCCGTCGAAGGCGCTGCATTTCGCGCAGGACAAGCTCGCCATGCGGGTCCGGCTGGCCGAGCTCGGACTGCCCGTGCCCGACTTCGCCGACCTGTCCGGGGACCGGGCCGCGGCCCGGTCTCGTCTGATCGAGTTCGGCGAGGCCAACGACTGGGCCATCGTCGTCAAGGCGGTCCGCGGCGGTTACGACGGCCGCGGGGTGTGGCTCGTCGACGGCGCGGACGACGCTCTCGCGGTCTTCGACGAGTACCCCGACGACGCACCGGCGCTGCTCGCCGAACAGAAGGTGCCGATGCGACGAGAGTTGTCGGCGATGATCGCGCGGTCGCCGTTCGGTCAGGGTGGGGCGTGGCCGGTGGTCGAGACCATCCAGCGCCACGGGCAGTGCGCGGTCGTCCTGGCACCGGCTCCCGGGCTCGACGACGAGGTCGCCGCGCAGGCACAGCAGATGGCGTTGCGGCTGGCCGACGAGCTCGGTGTGGTCGGTGTGATGGCGATGGAACTCTTCGAGACCGTCGACGGCGAGCTGGTCGTCAACGAACTGGCGATGCGTCCGCACAACAGCGGGCACTGGACGATGGACGGCGCGGTGACCTCCCAGTTCGAGCAGCACCTGCGCGCCGTCCTCGACTATCCGCTGGGCAGTACGGCACCGAGTGCGCCGGTGACGGTGATGGCCAACATCCTCGGCGCGGCGGACGCACCGGCGATGTCGATGGACGAGCGGCTGCACCACCTCATGGCCCGGATGCCCGAGGCCAAGGTGCATCTCTACGGCAAGGGCGAGCGACCCGATCGCAAGATCGGGCATGTGAACATCGTCGGGCGCGAAGGGGATTCGCCGGAGTCGGTACGGGAGCGTGCCGAACGCGCGGCCCAGTGGATGTCGCGGGCGACGTGGACCGACGGATGGGATGAACATTCATGAGTGAGACGCAGGGCCCGCGGGTGGGCCTGATCATGGGCAGTGATTCGGACTGGCCGACGATGAAGGCGGCCGCCGAGGCGCTCGCCGAGTTCGACGTGCCGTTCCAGGTGGGTGTCGTCTCGGCTCACCGCACGCCGCAGCGCATGCTCGACTACGCGGCAGGCGCGGCGGGCCACGGCATCGAGGTGATCATCGCGGGCGCCGGTGGCGCCGCGCATCTTCCGGGCATGGTCGCGTCGGCGACCCCGCTGCCGGTGATCGGGGTACCGGTCCCGCTGCGGCATCTCGACGGACTGGATTCGCTGCTGTCGATCGTGCAGATGCCCGCCGGGGTCCCGGTGGCCACGGTGTCGGTCGGCGGCGCCCGCAACGCCGGGCTGCTCGCGGTCAGGATCCTCGCCGCCGCCGACGCCGACCTGCGCGCCCGGATGGTCGAATTCCAGCAGGGGCTCGAGCAGATGGTTCTCGACAAGGACGCGGCGCTCCAGCAGGAACTGTTGGGGGAGTAGGTCTTCCGCCGATCAGATCGTCGGCTGCAGGCCGAGTTTCGCGGTGAAGAAGTCGATGACCCGATCGTAGGCCTCGCGGGTCGGCTGCCCGGGCTCGTCGCGGAGGTCTTCGGTGAGCACCGAATGTGGCCGCGGCAGCATCGAATCCGGGTTCGCGGACTCGTCGGGTAGCTCGATGCCGATGAAGGCGTCGCCGAGGATCTCCCGGAGATACGCGAATCGGGCTCCCGGCACGAGACGGTCGCCCTGGAAACGAAGACCCATCACCTCGAGGCCGCGTGCGCACCGCGCTTGCACCAGAGCGAGATCCGACTCGCTCACGTCGATGGCCCGCGCGCGCCCCGGCAACACCGCGAACGGCAGTGAGGGCTGGGACAGCACCGGGGCGAGCATCCGCTCGTCGGTGGCCATCGCGAGTGCGAACCCGCCGGTGAAACACATCCCGACGGCACCGACCCCGGGGCCGCCGCACCGGTCGTGTTCGCGGGCGGCCAACGCCCGCAGCCACGACGCGACCGGTGACGTCTTGCCGGTGGCCAGGATCGTGAACTCGCGGGTGATGCAGGCCCGGGCGATGGTGCCGAGCATGTTCGTCGCCGAGCCGACCGCGCCGAGGTTGTCCGGGCGAGGATCACGGCCGTCGACGCCGAACAGCGACGGCAGCACCGCGGTGGCGCCCGCCCCGGCCACCCGGCGCGCGACGTCGGCGACCTTGGGGCTGATCCCCGGCATCTCGGCGATGACGATGACGGCGGGACCGCTGCCGAGGCGATGCACCCGGCGGGTGGTCCCGTACAGGGTCACGTCCTCGGCGTCGAAGTCGTCGAGCGGGTCGTCGGCCATCAGATCACGCCGCGTGCAGTGTGCCGAGGAGTGCGGAGTCAAAAAGTCGCGCCGGGATGCGGGCACCCCGGGCGATGTCCGGCGAGTCCGACGGCACCACCCGCGGACCGGTCACCCGGTAGTGCCGGTTCTTGCGGATCAGGCCGAAGGTCCCGGCGGCCCGCACATTGCGGACCCAGTCGGTGTGCCGCCCGTACGTGAGGATGATGGTGAGCCGATCGCCGTCGACCCACGCCATCACCGGGATCGAGTAGTGCCTGCCGGACTTGCGTCCGACGTGCTCGACCATCGCGTACGGAGCCAGTCTGGGCGCCCATTGTCGCTGGATGGGATTGGTCACTCGCTTGTTCAGCCGGGCCACCGCGCGGGGGATTCGCATGTCCCCACTGTGCCCGATCGACGGCGTGCCCGCGGGGTTCACGACAGGATCAGGGTGGCCTTTTCCATCTCGGCGATCGCCGCGAGCCGTTCCGGTGAGGCCGCGGAGACGTGGACGAGGCTGCCGCCCGCCAGCAGAGGTGCCAGGAGGTGGGCGATCACCCGGTCGCCGGAGTACCACGGCCGGGTGGACACCACGCGGGCGCCCGGTCCGATTCCCTCGCGCTCGGCCGTCGCCCGGGCGTCGTCGAGCGCCTCGCCGATGGCGGCGCCCTCGAGGGTGGCCGACGCCGGATAGCGGGAGACGAACTGATCGCCGTGGACGCGGACGACGCTGCCGTAGTCGCCGACGCCGGGCGGCAGGTCGCGCAGCGGCAGCGCGAACGGATCGAGCGAGGCGACCACGATCTCGTCGACGTCGGGATGGCTGTCCAGGCGATCACGGCTGGTGAACACGACCATCGGGTCTTCGGTGGAGTCGAAGTGCACCTCGGCGCCCGCCCAGAGCGCGCCCAGCAGGATGCCGGCCGTCTGCCAGTGCTCCGGGAGATCGACCGCGACGACATCGCCTTCGGCGACCCCGATCTCGTCGCGTAGGTAGTTCGCGGTCTTGGCCGCCCAGTTGCCGAGGGTCGCCGCCGAGAGCTCGGTGCGCTCGCCGGTCGCGTCGTCGTAGTAGGTCAGCAGCGGACGCGAATGATCGGCGACCGCGGCGAAGATCGCGTCGGTGAGAGTGTTCGGAGTCAGTTCACGCACATGGGCCCCTCGTTGCCCGCGGTGATCGGCGGGCGCTTGTTGCCGACGCGCTCGCTCGCCGGGGTGTTGTCGGTCTGGTCGCCGGTGTCGCTGATCGAGCCCGGACCGGCGTAGGTGTTGGTCAGCACCACCTTCAGCTGGTCGTCGGCGAGAGCGGGATCGGCGACGACCTGGGCGCCGCCGAGATCCTTGGCGAGGAGCCGAGCGGCGTCGCTCTCCTCCTTGGCGTACACGATCGAGTCCTTCGTGTCGGCCTTGCCGCTGGAGGTGGCTCCGACCCGGAAACCCTTGTTGGTCAGGATGTTCGCGACATTCGAGGCGAGCCCGTCGATGGTTCCTGCGTTGACCACGTCGACCGTGTAGTCGCCGCGCTGGATGCCCTGCGTCTGCTTCGGTGCCAGCAGGTCACCGGTGAAGGCCTGGACCTCGCGCGGGTCCACCTGGACGACGCTCTGCTGACCGTCCTCGCTCCAGCCCTGCTCGGTCACGATCGGGATGGTCGCGAACTTCACCCGGCCGCCGCTGAGGTCCTTGAGCTGTTCGGCGAACCGGATGATGTCCCAGTCGTCGTCGATGACCACCGACCGCGACACCGCGTTCTGCAGCTCCGACAACTTGCCCGGGTCGGTCAGGGTGTTCGCCGAGATGATCTTCTGCGTCAGCGACGCCATGAACGCCTGCTGGCGGGTGATGCGGTCGAGATCGCCGCGGGGGAGGCCGTGGCGCTGACGCACGAAGCTGAGCGCCTTGGGCCCGTCGAGAGTCTGACGGCCGGCGCGGAACCGCGCGCCCGTGAAGGGATCCCGGACCGCCTCGTTCAGGCAGACGTCGATGCCGCCGGCCGCGTTCGTCAGCAGCACGAAACCAAGCAGGCCCACCTCCGCGTAGTGGTCGACCTGCACGCCGGTCAGGTTGGCGACGGTGTCCACCAACGCCTTCCGGCCCGCCAGGGTGCCCTCGGACTCGGCCTCGCCCTCCGACTTGCCATCGGTGACCGCTTGCGCGCGAACGGTTTCGCGCGTCGTGCCGTAGGCGGCGTTGATCTTGCTCATCCCGACACCGGGCACGTCGACATACGAGTCGCGGGGGATCGAGATCGCGGTCGCCGACGAGCCGTCGTCGGGGATGCGGATCAGCAGGATGGTGTCGGTGTTGGTCGCCACCTCGTCTCCCGACCGCAGGAGTCGGAGTTCCTCCGGCGACAGCAGATTGCCCTTGGCGTCGGTCCGCGAATCGGTGCCCACGAGGAGGATGTCGACGGCCCCGTCTTCGGCGCCACCGCCGAGATCGAGTCCGCCGAGCTGGGTGATGCGGGTCTGCAGATCCGACATCGTGTTCCAGGCGTATCCGGTGCACAACAGCACCGCCACCGAGGCGACCGCGATGAGCGCACGACCCCAGCCGGCCCCCGGGGTCCGGGCACCTTTGCGTCGGCTGTCCGCCGGCGGCTTCGACGGTGGTTCCGGTGTCGACGACGTCGCCGCCGTGCGCCGGTCGCCGGACTTCGGTCCGGTCTGCTTCGGTCCGGCCGATTTCGGTCCGGTCGGCTTCGGGTCGGCGGACTGACGTGCGGTCGGCTTCCGCGGGCTCGTCTTGGGGTCGCCCGGCTTCCGCTCGGACGTCCGCTTCGCGGCCGGGGCCGGGCGGGTGTGGATCTCGCCGGAGGTGCGTCGGACGGGCCGCGGCTCGCCGGGGCGGCGCTGCCGGGTCGGGGTGGGTTCCACGGCTTCTGGCGTGGCTCGTCGACCGCCGGGGGCGCGACGTTCGGAGTTGCGGGGGTCGGCGGCCGGCCGACGCCGGGGGTCGCGGGGTTCGCGTGGATCGGCAGCGCGACGTCGCGGGTCCGGCGGGGGCTGGCGTCGCGCTCGGGGTGGGGGATTGCCCGGTTCACCGGGGAGCGGAGCGGCGCGGCGCGGGGATTCGCGTCCATCTGGTCCACCGTCGTACGGGGGCCGGGCCGGGCGCCTGCGCGCACCGGGCTCCGGGGCGCGCCGATCGCCGGGCATCGGCTGACGCCCGTCCGGACCCGGCCGTGCCGGACGGCGCGGCTGCGCGCGCCGACGCGGGCCGTCGGATGGTGAATCCACTGGTGAGCGGTCCCTTTCGAGGTCGGTACATCGGGTTCGGGGTCGACGCGGCGAGCGTTACGCCTGAGGATGTCGATGCTGATGTGCAAGGCGGGTCGGCTGTTGTGTGCTGTCGCCAGGCTACTGAAGTGATTCGCGAATTCGAGAACGCAACGCCGGTCGTGTGAGTAGCCGTCGTCACGTGTGCCGGCGAGCGCGTCGTCGCGTGGGTACCGCCGGACTCCGGCACGATGGTGCCCATGCGTGTGACGCCGAGCAACCCCACCGTGTACATCGTCGGCGCCGGCGGGCAGCTGGGGACCGCCCTGCAAGCACGGTCGAGCGAAGTTCCCGACGTCGTCGTGCGGTCGCTCACCTCAGCCGACGTCGACATCGCCGACCCGACCTCGGTGGCCGCCGCGCTGGGCGACCTCGGCCCCGACGACATCGTGGTGAACTGCGCGGCCTACACCGACGTCGACGGAGCCGAGGCCGACGCGGAGGGCTCGCGGCGGGTCAACACCACCGGGCCCGAGGTGCTCGCGCGCCGGACCGCCGACGCCGGCGCGTGGTTGGTGCACGTGTCGACCGACTACGTGTTCCCCGGTGCCGCCGCGGAGGGTTCCCGGCCGGTCGAGCGGAACGGATACGAACCCGACGACGTGAGCGGAACGCCCGCGACCGTGTACGGCCGCACCAAACTCGACGGCGAACGCGCCGCACTGTCGGCGGATCCGCGGGCCACCGTCGTGCGGACGGCATGGGTCTACACCGGCGGGCCCGACAGCCGCGACTTCGTCGGCACGATGCGGCGGCTCGAACAGTCGCGGGAGACGGTGTCGGTCGTCGACGACCAGCTCGGGTCCCCGACCTACTCGTACGACCTCGCCGACGGGCTCTGGGAACTCGTCGTCGCGGGCCCCCGCGACGAGGTCTGTGGCGCGGTCCTGCATGCGACGAACTCGGGCACGGCCACCTGGTTCGACGTCGCCCGCGGGGTCTTCGAAGAGGTCGGGGCGCAGCCCGACCGGGTCCTGCCCACGACGACCGCCGAGTTCCCGCGCCCGGCCCCGCGGCCGGCGTTCTCGGTGCTCTCCGGCCACTCCTGGGAGGCCGCCGGCCTCACCCCGCTCCGGCCGTGGCGACCCGCGCTGCACGCGGCGATCGCCGCGTCGGACGCCGACCCCGGTTCGTTACCCTGAGCGGCGTGCCAGTTCAGCCAGCCGTGGTGACGGTGACCTATTTCTCCGGCGATCACCTCGTGACCTTCCTGCGTAGCCTCGACGCGGTCACCGACGTCATGCCGCAGGTCATCATCGCCGACAACGGGTCCGACGACGGCGCGCCCGAGCGGGCCGAGCAGGAGTACGACACGGTCACGCTGGTCCGCACCGGCGGCAACATCGGCTACGGCGGTGCGATGAACCGCGGTGTCGCCGAACTCGACCCGGATGTCGAATTCGTGCTCATCTCCAATCCGGATGTCGAGTGGAAGCCCGGTGCCATCGACGAGCTGATGGCCGCCGCGCAGCGCTGGCCGCGAGCGGGTTCGCTCGGCCCGCTGATCCGCGAACCGGACGGCTCGATCTACCCCTCGGCGCGGCGCGTTCCCGACCTCGTGTCGGGCACCGGACACGCGATCCTCGGCACGGTGTGGAAGTCCAATCCGTGGACCGCGGCCTACCGCGCGGACGACGAGACACCGTCGGAACGCCCGGTGGGGTGGCTGTCGGGCTCGTGCCTGCTCGTTCGGCGCGAGGCCTTCGACGCCATCGGCGGCTTCGACGCCCGCTACTTCATGTACATGGAGGACGTCGATCTCGGCGACCGCCTCGGCAAGGCCGGGTGGCAGAACGTCTATGTGCCGAGCGCGGAGGTCGTGCACACCAAGGGGCACAGCGCCGGCCGGCATCCGGAGAAGATGCTGCCCGCCCACCACCGCAGCGCCTACCGGTTCCAGGCCGACCGCAATCCGGGACCGTGGCGGGCGCCGCTGCGCCTGGCGTTGCGCATCGGCCTGGAGGTCCGATCCCGGCTCGCCGTGCGCGCGGCGCGACGCGCGTCGGCGAGCGAGAACTCCCGATGAATGCTGAAGTGAACACCAGTCACCTCGAGGAAGGACCCGATCCAGTGGACAACTACACCGTGCGTGAGTCGGTGGAAAGACCGTCCGTGGGGGGATCGGACAACATCAGGGAGGACGTCGAGGCCGTCGTCCTCGTCGGCGGGAAGGGAACCCGCCTGCGCCCACTCACCCTGTCGGCGCCGAAACCGATGCTGCCCACCGCCGGGCTGCCGTTCCTGACCCATCTGCTGTCCCGCATCCGGGCGGCCGGTATCCGCGACATCGTGCTCAGCACCTCGTTCAAGGCCGAGGTCTTCAGCGAGTACTACGGCGACGGTTCGAAGCTGGGCCTGCGCATGCGCTATGTCACCGAAGACGAGCCGCTGGGCACCGGCGGTGGTATCCGCAACGTCCTCGACGAACTGACCGCGAGCACGATCGTGGTGTTCAACGGCGACGTCCTCGGTGGCACCGATGTCGGCGACGTCATCGACAGTCACCGCGCCGCCGACGCCGACGTCACCATCCACCTCGTGCGGGTCAGCGACCCCCGCGCGTTCGGCTGCGTCCCGACCGACGCCGACGGCCGGGTCACCGCGTTCCTGGAGAAGACCCAGGACCCGCCGACCGACCAGATCAATGCCGGCACCTATGTGTTCAAGCGCGAGGTCATCGAATCCATCCCGGCCGGCCTGCCGGTGTCGGTCGAGCGTGAGGTGTTCCCCCGGCTGCTCGCCGAGGGCAGTCACGTCCACGCACACGTCGATCACGCGTACTGGCGGGACATGGGTACGCCCGAGGACTTCGTCCGCGGCTCGGCCGACCTCGTCCGCGGAATCGCGCCGTCGCCCGCCCTGGGGGACCGTCGCGGCGAGTCCCTCGTGCACGAAGGCGCGGGAGTGGGCCCGGGTGCCCTTCTGATCGGCGGCACGGTGGTCGGCCGTGGCGCCGAGGTCGGCCCGCGCGCCCGTCTCGACGGCGCGGTCGTCTTCGACGGCGCCGTGATCGAGGCCGGCGCGGTCGTGGAACGGTCGATCATCGGCTTCGGTGCCCGCATCGGGCCGCGTGCGCTGGTCCGGGACACGGTCATCGGCGACGGTGCTGACATCGGCGCCCGTTGCGAGCTGCTGCGCGGCGCCCGGGTGTGGCCGGGAATCGAGATCCCCGACAACGGGATTCGATTCTCGACGGACGTCTAGTCCAGCAGGAGCGCGGCCGACTAGCGGATCTTCGCGGCGGCGAGCACGCCGGGCCCGAGCGGGATGACCACGGGAAGCAGCTGCTCGTCGTCGGCGATCAGCAGGGCCGCCTCGCGGGCCGCCGCCGTCGGCGGTTCGGTGCGGGCCGGGTCGCCGACCGTTCCGTGCGCGGTCGCGTTGTGGACGACCACGACACCTCCCGGTCGCAACATCCGGACGGCCTCGCGCACGAACCGCGGCAGGTCCAGGAGTGGTCCGTCCACGAAGACGAGGTCATAGGACGCGTCGGACAACCGCGGCAGCACCTCGACCGGCGTGCCGTTGATGAGCCGGGTGCGGCCCGGGGCGATGTCGGCGCCGGCGAACGATGCCCGCGCGGCCCGGTGATGTTCGGGCTCGGGATCGATCGTGGTCAGCACGCCGTCGGCCGACATGCCGTTGAGCAGCCAGAGGCCGCTCACCCCGGTGCCGGTCCCGATCTCCACGACGGCGCGCGCATCGGCCGCGCGGGCCAGCAGAGCCAGTAGCGCGCCGACCGCCGGGCTGACCGGTGTCGCGCCGAGCTCCTCGGCGCGAGCGCGGGCGGCGATGACGGCGTCGTCCTCGACGATGGCCGACTCGGCGTAGGCGATCAGGTCGGGGCGTGTGGACGGCGTTGACTCGGTCACGCGTCGAGGTTAGTCCGGGCCCGCGGCGGAACCCGATCCGGCACGCCAGACCTGGGCGAATCCGCTCGCGGCGAGACCGCCGATGCATCCTCAGGCAACACTCAGGCGCCTCATACGGCGGCCACACTCCGATAGGAGAGGGTGAGAGCTGTTCCGGTTGGGGCAGGTCCCGGGAGGTCGGTGTGAACTCCCTGGCAGCTCGGGAATACCCAGCCGGAATCATCCGTTCGTCTTCGGTGAGTGCTTGGGTCACCGGGTGCGTGTTTCACGAGAGAGGAACCGACCACCGACCATGACCGATCCCCGCGATCCTGCCGACGCCGTGCCCGCCGTTCCGGCGGGCACCGCAGGTTTCGACGCCACCGGCGACGAACTGCTCATGCCGTCCTGGGACGACCTGGTCCGCGAACACGCCGACCGCGTCTACCGTCTGGCCTACCGTCTGTCGGGGAATCAGCACGACGCCGAGGACCTCACGCAGGAGACCTTCATCCGGGTCTTCCGCTCGCTGTCGAACTACCGTCCCGGCACCTTCGAGGGCTGGTTGCACCGCATCACCACCAACCTGTTCCTCGACATGGTCCGTCGCCGCAGCAAGATCCGGATGGAAGCCCTGCCCGAGGAGTACGACCGGGTGCCGGCCGACACCCCGGATCCGCAGCAGGTCTTCGACGCGACGAACCTCGACCCCGACCTGCAGCGCGCCCTCGACTCGCTGGCTCCCGACTTCCGCGCGGCCGTGGTGCTGTGTGACATCGAGGGGCTGTCCTACGAGGAGATCTCCGCGACCCTCGGTGTCAAGCTCGGTACCGTCCGCAGCCGCATCCATCGCGGTCGGCAGAGCATCCGCGACGCCCTCGCGGCCCAGGGACACACCAGCAGCCGTTCGGTCGCGCTCGGCTCGCACGCCTGAGGTCGCTGCCGGGAACCCTGCTCCGCCGAGCATCGTTGAGAGTCTCGGATACGCTGAGACGTTGCCTGTGTCACGGGACACGATGCGATCGGAGTCCGCAGTCCGCGGACGCCGCGCGTTCGGGGGACGGCATCGGATGCCGCCGGTCGGTACCGTGGCAGACAGCAGCAGAGCCCAGTGGCAACACAGGATTCATCGTGCGGCGGTTTCGTCGTGGAGAGGGGTGAACGACGATGATGGACGGCGATCGCGGGCGTCCGACCGGAAGTGGCGGTGTCGAACCGCCGACTCCCAACCTTCGTCGCCGGCGGTCCTCCTGGACCCCAGCCAGGTGGAATACGAACACCTGGAGTCCGGCTCCCTCGTCGTTCCTGCCCAACCGCGGCTACCGCGCGCCGGGTACGGCCGGCGGACGCGGCTTCGCACCCACCGAGCACCTGGCCCCCGAGGCGGTTGCCGCCTTCGTCGACGGCGAGCTCGGGATGTCCGCGCATGCGCGGGCCGCTCATCATCTGGCGCTGTGCCCCGAGTGCGTCGCCGCGGTCGAGGCGCAGTCGTTGGCCCGCACCCGACTCCGCGAGTCTGGCCGCGTGTCGATCCCGGACTCCCTCCTCGGTCAGCTCTCCCAGATCCCCACGCGTGAGATCGATCTGAGCTCCGAGCCGCCCCGCCCGGCAGGGTTCGGGCCGACCGTGTCGCCCGATGCGCCGACCGACGGCATCCCCGCGGCCCGCGGCCGCGCCTTCCGTCGCCGGGGCCGGTGACCGTGGCCCCCGACGCCGATTCTCCTGATACCGGTGACGCACAGTTCGCGCGGCGCGCCGAACGGCCCGAGTCACAACGTCTGACGCCGTCGCGGACCCGACACTCGCCCGTGTCGCCGTCCACCGCGCAGGTGTTCGGCCGCCCGTTGGGTGTGCGCGGCTCGTTCGCCACCTCGGATGGCGACAAGCGGCCGCCCGAGCCACAGATCGCACCCCCGGACCCGGTGCTCGCCGAGGCCTTCGGCCGGCCGGCCGGATCGAGCGACACCCTGCAGCGGGATCCGCTCGCAACCTACGGCCAGACCGAGCAGCCGCAGGCGCCGGAGGACCCGTGGCGCGACCCGGAGAGCCCGGCGCGGCTCGACGCACCCGCGCTGGCATCCGCATCGTCGGACATCCCGACCGAGACCGGCCCCAAGCTCGGTGTCCGCGACATCCTGCTCGGCAATCGCCTGAGCTGGGTCGCCCTGGCCACGCTCGCGGTGATCGCGTTGCTGATCGGGCTCGTCGGCGGGCTGATGGGTCGGTACACCGCGGAGGTGGCCGCGCCGCTGACCAGTGACACGGTCGAGTTGTCCACCGAGGACACCGGCGGCGACGCCGGACCGCGGTCGTCCGTGGCCGAGGTGGCCCGGGCGGTGGAGAAGTCGGTCGTCGCCATCGACGTCCGCGCGGCGGGCGCCTACGCGACCGGGTCGGGATTCGTCATCGACAAAGAGGGTTACATCCTCACCAACAACCACGTCATCTCGATGGCCGCGAACGACAAGAGCGCCAAACTGGAGGTCGTGTTCTTCGACCGTCAGCGCGTCCCGGCGCGCATCGTCGGTCGCGATCCCAAGACCGATCTCGCCGTGCTGAAGGTCGACAACGTCGAGAACCCGACGGTCTCGGTACTCGGTACCTCAGGCGACCTGCAGATCGGCGAAGAGGTGGTCGCCTTCGGATCTCCCTTGGGGCTCAACCGAACCGTGACCAGCGGCATCGTCAGCGCGACCGACCGTGCCGTGGCGCTGACGCCCGACGCGGAGTCCGACACCGACGCCGTCATCGACGCCATCCAGACCGACGCGGCGATCAACCCGGGCAACTCGGGCGGTCCGCTGGTCAACGGCGAGGCCCAGGTGGTCGGCATCAACACCGCCGGACGCCTCGGCGCCGGGGGCGGCAACATCGGGCTCGGGTTCGCGATCCCCATCGACGAGGCCAAGCCCATCGCGGAGGCGCTGATCCGCGACGGCCGCGTGAACCACCCGCAGATCGGCGTCAACGCCAGTTCGGTGCGCAACGAGCGCGTGCTGGGCGCACAGGTCCGCAACGTGGTGGCCGGCAGCCCCGCCGAACGCGCGGGCGTACGGGAGAACGACGTGATCACCTCGTTCAACAATCGCGCGATCGAGAGCGCCGACGAGCTGAACGTCGCGATCCGGACCGCGAGCATCGGCGAGTCCGTCCCGTTCCAGTACTGGCGGGCGGGTCGCACGTTCAGCGGTACCATCACTCCGGCGAGCGACTAATCACACCACCGCACAGGTCAGGACGAGGCACATGTTCAGCAGCATCGGATGGGGCGAGATAGCGATCCTGGTGGTCGCGGCACTCGTCATCCTCGGCCCCGAGCGTCTCCCCGGTGCCGTCTCCAGGACGATGCAGTCGGCCAAGAAGGTCCGTGATTACGCGACCGGTGCGAGCAATCAGCTGAAGGACGAGCTGGGTCCCGAATTCGACGACCTGCGCAAGCCGCTCGCCGACCTCAACGAACTGCGGGGTATGACGCCGCGGTCCATCGTCACGAAACACCTTCTCGACGGCGATGATTCACTGTTCCGGCTGAACGAGAGCGCCACGACGGTCGACCGGAAGACCACCCCGGCGGCGCCGGAGATCAAGCCCGTGTCGGCGCCCCTGTCGTTCGAGAAGCAGGAGACCGGGAATCAGGACTCCGCCGGCCCGGCGGGGGCCGCGGCGTCGGACCGCCCGTCGCGGTCGGGGTCGCGTCCCGCCGCGGCCGACTGGGACGCGACCTGACCGGTCAGGAATTCCGGATGGTGTCGAGTCCCAGACTCATACCCGCCAGGCCGCGCTTACGCGCCGCGAGCTTGCCCGCGATGGCGCGCAGGGCGGAGCCGGACGCCGATTCGGGTGCCGACAGCACCACCGGGACACCGGCGTCGCCGCCTTCGCGTAAGGCCGTCTCGAGCGGTACCTGACCCAGCAGGTCGACCTGGGCGCCCACCGCGCGTGTGAGGCGTTGCGCCACCTGCTCGCCGCCGCCGGACCCGAACGGTTCCATGCGGCTGCCGTCGGGCAGTTCCAGCCACGACATGTTCTCGACGACGCCGAGGATCTTCTGCCGCGTCTGCAGGGCGATGGCCCCGGCGCGCTCGGCGACCTCGGCCGCGGCCTGCTGGGGTGTCGTCACCACCAGGATCTCCGCGCCCGGGATGAGCTGCGCGATCGAGATCGCGACGTCACCGGTGCCCGGCGGCAGGTCGAGGAGCAAGACGTCGAGATCGCCCCAGTAGACGTCCGCGAGGAACTGCTGCAGGGCTCGGTGCAGCATGGGACCGCGCCAGGTCACCGGCGTGTTGCCGTCGGTGAACTGTCCGATCGAGATGAAGCGGACGCCGTGGTTGCTCGGCGGCATGATCATGCGCTCGACCTGCGTGGGTTTGGCGTCGCTCCCGAGCATGCGGGGGACCGAGTGGCCATAGATGTCGGCGTCGAGAACGCCGACGGTGAGCCCGCGTTCGGCGAGCGCCGTGGCGAGGTTGACGGTGACGCTCGACTTGCCGACGCCGCCCTTACCCGACGCGACGGCGTAGACGCGGGTCAGTGAGCCGGGCTGGGCGAACGGGATGACCGGCTCGGCCTTGTCCCCGCGGAGCTTCTTGCGCAGCTCGGTGCGCTGCTCGTCGTCCATGACGTCGAGTTCGACGCGGATCGCGCCGACACCCGGGACGTCGGCGACGGCCGTTTCCACGCGCTGGGAGATCTCGGTGCGCATCGGGCACCCCGACGTCGTGAGGTACACCCCGACATCGACGCTCGCGTCGTCGTTGATCGTGACCGATTTGACCATCCCGATGTCGGTGATGGGCTTGCCGATCTCGGGATCCTTGACCTTGCCCAGAGCGGCGCGAACTGCCGATTCCGTGGGCGCGACTCCTGTTGTCATCTGGCCCAGACTACCGGCGGCGCCAGCGGTTCCGGGCGCAGGTCCTCCGGTGGCGCCGTCAGCGGACGGGAACGGGGGCGCTCGCCCCTCCCGGCCTGTTCGGGCCGGCGTTCCCCGCCGGTGCCTGTTGTACCGCCGGGGCCTCCCTCTTGGTGGGCGGGGGAGCGGGCTGGCCCGGGAACAGCGGCGGGATCGACGGCAGGCAGACGATGATGCATGGCGGTGGCGGAGGGCTCGGCCGCCTCGTGGTGGAGGAGGACGACGACGAGGACGACCCGGACTCCGGCCGGCTGGGCTTGCTGGACGAGCTCGAGCTGCTCGACGGCTTGCGCTTCATCTCCGGGATGGGGTCGGTCGGCATCACGCCCGTCGCGTAGGCCCCGGCCCAGCCGAGGACGTTGGCGACATATTCCATCGAGCGGTTGTACCGCAGCACCGCCGACACGCGGGTGCGCTCGTTCATGATGTCGGTGACCCCGGCGCAGAGATACCGGCCGGCCGAGTACGTGGCGTCGAAGATGTTGTTGGGGTCGGGTTTTCCGTCGCCGTTGGCGTCGGAGCCCCACGCTGCCCACGTGCTCGGGATGAACTGCATCGGGCCCATCGCGCGATCGTGTCCGGCGTCGCCGTCGATGCGTCCGCCGTCGGTGTCCTTGATGACCGCGTTGCCGGCCAGCGAGCCGTCGAGGACCGGCCCGGCGATCGGGTTGATCGTCGTGCCGTACTGATCGACCGAGCCGTTGCTCGCATGATTGGACTCGATGCGTCCGATGCCGGCCAGCAGGAACCACGGCAGCTTGCAGGCCGCGCTCTCGGCGGCGACGCGGTTGGCGGCCAGCTTGTAGGCCTGGAGTACGACGCCCGGGATCCCCAGTGGGCCCGAGGGGAGGTCGCTGGCGAGCCGGAACTGCGGCGCCGGCAGCGCGGTCGCGGGCTTCTCCGGCGGCGGCGCGAAGCCGAGGAGTGTGCCCGGCGAACCCGCGACGAGTTCGGCCACGATCACGGGGGCATCGGGCTCGACGACGGCCGACGCGACGTTGCCGCCGGAGGCGCTCGACGTCGCGGTCCCCAGGACCAGCGCACCGACCAGACCGCCGCCGACGACCAGCGTCGCGGCGCGTCGTGGGAACGAGGACGGACGGCGCGGACCACGGCGACGGCGGACGAGGTCGAGGGGCCTCACCGGAGGCCTCCTGCACATCGTGCGGCCCCGGGCCGCTGCCCGGTCCTGTTCACTCCGTTGTCAACACACACTTCTGCCCCCGAGAACGCGGCGATGCCCACCCGCGGCCCAGGTCCAGAGCCGCTCTCATGGATGTGTCGGAGGATCTCGTCGCGTCGTGACAGACGCCGAAATCCGGTCCGAACTGTGACCCACCATACATATGGGTCTGACGTCCCAGACACGAACCCGGCTTTTGGTGTCAGTGATCCTTGGAACCGCGGCGGCCGGATTCGTCGCCGGCGGGGGCGCCGAGCCGTTCGGTGAGTTCGTCGAGCAGGTCGTCGAGTTCTTTGCGCAGGTAGTCGCGCGTGACGGTGTCGCCCACCGCGAGACGGACCGCGGCGAGCTCCCGGGCCAGGAACTCGGTGTCGGCCTTCGTCTGGGCGGACCGCATCCGGTCCTCTTCCAGCGACACCCGGTCGCGGTTCTCCTGCCGGTTCTGGGCCAGCAGGATCAGCGGCGCCGCGTACGCCGCCTGCGTGGAGAACGCGAGGTTCAGCAGGATGAACGGGTACGGGTCCCACTGGATCGACACCGCGACCAGGTTCAGCACGATCCACACGATGACGATGACCGTCTGGATCGCCAGATATCGTCCGGTGCCCAGGAACCGGGCGATCCGCTCGCTGTACATCCCGACGACGTCGGAGTCGAGATTGAACGAGATCGTGCGGCGGGTGCTGGGGGTGTCGAGCTTGCGTCCCGGTTCGCTCATCGGATCCGCACCTGGGGGCCGCCGCCCGATGCCGGTTCCGGGCCGCTCCCGACGCCGTACCCGTCGGCCTCGACGACGTCCTCGGGTTCGGTCTCACGCCAGTCGCGCGGCAGGATCTCGTCGAGCAGGTCGTCGACGCTCACCGCGCCGAGCAGGTGGCCGGCCTCGTCCACGACGGGGCCGCAGACCAGGTTGTAGGTCGCGAAATATCTCGTCATCGTCTCCAGGGAGTCCTCGGGATGGAGTTGGGCGAGGTCGGTGTCCAGGATGCCGCCGACCAGATTCGCGGGCGGTTCCCGGAGCAGGGCCTGTAGATGCACGCATCCGAGGTATTTGCCGGTGGGCGTCGAGGTGGGCGGGCGGACGACGAACACCAGACTCGCCGCGGCCGGCGTCAGGTCGGGGTTGCGGACCCGGGCGAGGGCCTCGGCGATGGTGGTCGATGCGGTGACCACGATCGGCTCCGAGGTCATCACGCCGCCCGCGGTGTCGGGGGAGTGCAGCAGGAGTCGGCGGAGGGGCTCGGACTCCACGGGGTCCATCTCCTCGAGGAAGGCCTCGGCCTCGGTGTCGGGCAGTTCGCCGAGGAGGTCGGCGGCGTCGTCGGGGTCCATCGCCTCGAGGATGTCGACGGCGCGGTCGCGTCCGAGCGCGGCCAGCACCTCTTTCTGGTCGTCGGGCGGCAACTCCTGCAGCACGTCGGCGAGCCGTTCGTCGTCGAGGGCCGCTGCGATCTCGTCGCGACGTTTCGCGGGCAGTTCGCGCAGGGCGTTGGCCACGTCGGCCGGGCGCATGCCCTCGAACTGCAGGAGGGCCTGCGCGACTCCTTGTCCGGGCAGGTTCAGCGAGCTCTGGGTGATGCCCTGCACGCTGGACCACTCCACGACCTGAGTCTCGTGGCGCCGGCGCAGGCCGCGACGTCCCGCCCGGATCGCGACGCGGGAGACGACCCAATCGCGGGTCCGGGTCTTCTCGATCCCGAGGTCGATCACCGTCACGTCGGCGTCGGCGAGCTCGGGGAGATCCGGATCGACGACCCGGACGTGGGTGTCGAGGACCTGTCCGATGGCGAGTGCCTCGCCGGGCCGCAGGTGGAGCCGGCGCAGGCTGACGGTGCCGGTGTTGAGGGCCACGGCCTGGGGCTCGATCGCGGTCACCCGCAGCATCGGCACGAAAATCCTACGCCGAGTGGTCAATTCGACCGCGAGGCCGAGGACGCGCGGTTGCTGCCCGGACATGCGGATCGAGATCACCACGTCGCGGACGCGTCCGATGGACTCGCCGTCGGGACCAAGGACGGCCAACCCGACTAATCTGGCCACGAACACCTTGCTCACCGACGACATGGGAGTAAGGGTAGTGCCATCGGTGCAGCGGAGGCCGACGGCAGACACGAACGCCCACCGGTGGGAGACCAGTCCCACTGTCGGGTCTCACCGCGACGTCCAGCACTGGAGTCTGACAACAGGGAAGGCCCCGATATGACCAATCCCATGCGCCCGAGCCGCGAGACGCCGGGACTCCCCACCCCGCCCAAGGGCTGGCCGATCGGTTCGTACGGAACCTACGCCGAGGCCCAGCGCGCGGTGGACTTCCTCTCCGACGAGAACTTCACCGTCCAGGACGTCACCATCGTGGGCGTCGATCTGATGCAGGTCGAGCGGGTCATCGGCCGGCTGACGTGGGGCAAGGTGATCGGCGGCGGGTTGGTCTCGGGTGCCTGGCTCGGCTTCTTCTTCGGATGTCTGGTGGCGCTCGTCTTCGCCGGCTCGCCCATTGCGCCCATCCTGGTGGGCATCGTCGGCGGCATGGTCTTCGGTGTGATCTCCGCGACCATTCCGTACGCGGCGACCCGGGGCCAGCGGGATTTCGCGTCGACCATGCAGCTGGTCGCCGGCCGCTATGACGTGCTGTGCGACCCGAAAAGCGCAGAGAAGGCGCGCGACATGCTCGCCCGTCTCACCTTCTGACGTCGCCTCCCGCGGTCGGACACGGAGCGATCACAATCGCCCGCGGAATGGCACGCCCATGCCGAATGTGTTGCATGTCACGAATCCTCACGTATAGCGTTGCTCTTCGGACGCTCACGGCGGAGCACCGCTGCGGCGCCGCGTACGACATCGAGGAGGCTGCGTGCGGAGCAGGGTCAGCACGGACGGATCCATCAGCACCGACGGATCTACCAGGCGCGTGAGACGAAAGGTCCTCGCCGCGGCGGTGGCAGCGGTGGCCATGCTGCCCGTGCTGTCCGCATGTGGCTCGGGATATGAAGCGGGCGTACTCAATTTCTATCCGCCGGCCGACGGCGCGGACACCTTCGCCGAGATCGGCGACAAGTGCTCGGCGGATTCCGGTGGTGCGTACAAGGTCGTGACCACCCCGTTGCCCAAGGGCGCCGACGATCAGCGTTTGCAGCTCGCGCGGCGCCTCGCGGGCAACGACAGCGGGCTGGACCTGATGGGCATGGACGTGGTGTGGACGGCCGAATTCGCCGACGCGGGTTGGATGGTGCCGGTGCCGGACGCCATGGCCGCCGAGGTGTCGGCGCGCACCCTGGGTGGTCCGCTCGACACCGCGGTCTGGAAGACCGACGACGACGAGCGGGAACGGCTCTACGCCATCCCGTTCTCCACGAACACCCAATTGCTCTGGTACCGACCGGATGTGCTCGTCGAGGACGTCGACCGCCGGCGCCCGGCGTCGACGTGGAACGGCATGCTCGAGGACGCGCTCGTCAGCGGTCGCAACGGCGGACCGACCTACATCATGGTGCAGGGCAGGCAGTACGAAGGCCTGATGGTGTGGTTCAACTCGGTACTCGCCAGCGCCGGTGGGCAGATCGTCGACCCGGATGACCCCGACAAGGTCACCCTCAACGACACCCCCGAACACCGCGCCGCGACGGTCCGCGCACTGGAGACGCTGAAGCGGGTCGCCACCGCCCCCGGTGCCGATCCGTCGCTGACCAACTCCGACGAGGGCGCCGCGCGGCTCGGCATGGAGAGCGGTGAGGCCCTGTACCAGGTGAACTGGCCGTTCGTCTTCGCCGGGATGCGTGAGAACGCCGTGGCGGGCAGCGTCGCCTTCCTCGACCTCACCGAATACGCGAACCTGTACGCGGACACCGCGAATCCGCCGACCCCGGCGCAGGTGGTCCCGCTCAACCGCGAGATGCGGCGGGTCTTCGACTTCGCGCCCTATCCGGGCTTCGAGGGACTTCCCACGAAGACGACCCTGGGCGGCATCAACATCGCCGTCGCGAGCACCTCGCAACAGCAGGACCTCGCCTACCAGGCCGCCGAGTGCATCACCAGTGAGGCATCGCAGAAGGCGTTCTCGTTCAGTGCGGGTCCGCCGCCGGTCATCGAGTCCATCTACGACGACGCCGATTTCCGCCTCGCGTACCCGATGGCCGACGAGATCAAGCGGCAGCTCGAACCCGAGCACGCTGCTCTGCGGCCGAAATCGCCCGACTATCAAGCAATCTCGACGCTGCTGCAGGCCAAGTTGAGCCCGGTCGGCGCCTGGGAGCCGGAGGCCCTGGTCGACGAGCTCGCCGAAGCGGTCCAGAAGGCCATCGACGGGGAAGGGCTGGTCCCGTGAGCGACAACGACACTCCGCGCAACGACGCCGAGAACGCGGGCGGCAACCCCGACGACGCGGGGTTCCGCGCCGGGCGACACGCCCTCCCGGATGATGCCCCACCCCAAACCGGTCCGATCCCGATCGTCGGCGACACACCTCCGGTGCAGTCCGATCAGGTGTGGACCGCTCCGCCGGGAGGTCGGCACGAGGTGACCGCGGCGTCGTCGCACACCGACCGGCCCACCCCGGATCCCGCGCCCGCCTCGCTGTCGAAGCCGGCGACCGGGACGGGCGGGGGTACCGCGGTGATCGATCGGCCCCGGGCCGACACGCCGCCGGCCGCCCCGCGCAAGCGCAGCGAGGGCAAAACCGCCGAGCGCCGGCTGGCCTTCTGGCTCGTGGCGCCGGCCGCACTGATGATGCTCTTGGTCACCGGATACCCGATCGTGTACGCGGTCTGGCTGTCGCTGAACAAGATGAGCCTCTCGGCGCCGGGGGAACGCGAGTTCGTCTGGTTCGCCAACTACGCCACCGTCCTCACCGACAACTACTGGTGGACGGCCTTTGCCGTCACGGTCGGCATCACGGTCGTGTCGGTACTCATCGAGCTCGTGCTGGGCATGGCGATCGCGCTCGTCATGCACCGGACGATCTTCGGGCGGGGCACCATCCGCACCGTCGTCCTGATCCCGTACGGCATCGTCACCGTGGCGGCGGCGTTCTCCTGGTACTACGCGTGGACGCCGGGCACCGGATATCTCGCCAACCTGCTACCCGACGGCACCGCACCGCTCACCGAGCAGTGGCCGTCGCTGGCGATCATCGTCCTCGCCGAGGTCTGGAAGACGACGCCGTTCATGGCCCTGCTCCTGCTGGCCGGCCTCGCGCTCGTCCCGGACGATCTGCTCAAGGCGGCCCAGGTCGACGGTGCCGGGGCGTGGACGAGACTGTGGCGCATCATCCTTCCGCTGATGAAGCCGGCGATCCTGGTGGCGCTGCTGTTCCGCACACTCGACGCGTTCCGCGTGTTCGACAACATCTACGTCCTCACCAGCGGGTCCAACAACACCTACTCGGTGTCGATGCTGGGTTACGACAATTTGTTCGGCGCCTTCAATCTCGGCGTCGGCTCGGCGATCTCGATTCTGATCTTCATCTGTGTCGCGATCATCGCGTTCGTGTTCATCAAGGGGTTCGGCACCGCCGCACCGGGTTCCGACGACGAGGGGAGGTAAGCCGTTGAATGCGAGCGGAAAGTCCAAGGCCTGGTGGTCGATCGCCAACATCCTGGTGATCCTGTATGCACTCATCCCGCTGCTGTGGATCATCAGCCTGTCCTTCAAGCCGGCGAGCAGCGTGACCGACGGGAAGTTCTGGCCGAGTGAGTTCACCCTCGACAACTACAAGAGCATCTTCGAGACCAGCGCCTTCACCTCGGCGCTGATCAACTCGATCGGCGTGGGTCTGATCACCACGGTGATCGCGGTGCTGCTGGGGACGATGGCGGCCTATGCGGTGGCCCGCCTGGACTTCCCGGGCAAGAAGCTCCTGATCGGTGCCGCGCTGCTGATCGCGATGTTCCCCCAGATCTCGCTGGTGACACCGCTGTTCAACATCGAGCGGGCCATCGGGTTGTTCGACACCTGGCCCGGCCTGATCCTGCCCTACATCACCTTCGCGCTGCCGCTGGCGATCTACACCTTGTCCGCATTCTTCCGCGAGATCCCATGGGAGCTGGAGAAGGCCGCCAAGATGGACGGCGCCACCCCGTGGCAGGCCTTCCGCAAGGTCATCGCACCGCTCGCCGCCCCGGGCGTCGTGACGGCGGCGATCCTGGTGTTCATCTTCGCCTGGAACGACCTGCTCCTGGCCCTGTCGCTGACGTCGACCGAACGGGCGATCACCGCGCCGGTGGCGATCGCGAACTTCACCGGCAGTTCGCAGTTCGAGGAACCGACCGGGTCGATCTCGGCCGCCGCGGTGGTCATCACCATCCCCATCATCATCTTCGTGCTCTTCTTCCAACGTCGAATCGTGGCCGGCCTGACCTCCGGCGCCGTGAAGGGATAACCCATGGCAGACATCGTTCTGGACAACGTCTCCAAGCAGTATCCCGACGGCTCGACCGCCGTACACGGGGTCGACATCGAGATCGCCGACGGCGAGTTCGTGATCCTGGTGGGCCCGTCGGGATGCGGTAAGTCGACGACGCTCAACATGATCGCCGGACTCGAGGACATCTCCGGTGGCGAGCTGCGGATCGGCGGGGAGCGGGTCAACGAGCGCGCACCCAAGGACCGCGACATCGCGATGGTGTTCCAGAGTTACGCGCTGTACCCGCACATGACGGTGCGCGAGAACATCGCCTTCCCACTGACTCTCGCGAAGATGCCGAAGGATCAGGTGGCCGCGAAGGTCGACGAGGCAGCGCGCATCCTCGACCTCGGGCAGTACCTCGACCGCAAGCCGGCCAATCTCTCCGGCGGCCAGCGACAGCGCGTGGCGATGGGCCGGGCGATCGTGCGCTCCCCGAAGGCGTTCCTGATGGACGAGCCGCTGTCGAACCTCGATGCGAAGCTGCGCGTGCAGATGCGTACGGAGATCTCACAGCTGCAGCAGCGCCTGGGGACCACCACGGTCTACGTGACCCACGACCAGACCGAGGCGATGACCCTCGGTGACCGGGTCGTCGTGCTGCGCAACGGGTATGTGCAGCAGATCGGTACGCCGCAGGAGCTGTACAACAATCCGACCAACGTGTTCGTGGCCGGTTTCATCGGCTCCCCGGCGATGAACTTCCTGTCCGGTCGCCTCGGCAGCGAGGGTATCGAGACCGCGATCGGCACCATCGTCCTCGACGACCATCGTGCGGTGGTCTCCCGTGCCGGCGACGTCGGCAGTGGCGGCGACGTGCTCATCGGCATCCGGCCCGAGCACCTCGAAGACGCGTCGCTCGTCGACTCGACGACCCGTGGACACGGCGGGACCTTCACCGCGAACATCGACGTGCTCGAGTCGATGGGTTCCGACATCTACGCCTACTTCGGCGTCGGGTCGAGCCGGGCGTCGAGCGACGCCCTCGCGGAGTTGTCCGCCGATTCCGGAACCGATCTCGGCGGCAACCAGTTCATCGCCCGACTGTCCCCGGACTCGAAGGTGAGCCGCGGCGGTTCGGCGGAGCTGTTCTACGACGCGTCTAAGATCGCGGTGTTCGACCAGAGCTCGGGGCAGTCCCTGCGCGTCCGCTAGTGTCCCGCCGGTCCCTGCAGGCGTCGGCTCAGCGCCGGCGCCTGCGGGAGTGGTCGAGCAGTTCGTCGAAGACGTGTTCGTCCCAGATGTGCCTGCGCACAAGCCGATACCGTTCGCAGGCCACCCACATGTACAGCTCGGCGTCGCTGTCGAGGTCGGGCCGGATGCCCGCCCGGCGCGCCATCCGCACGACCGGCAGGAACTCCTCACCGAACCAGCGCCGGGCGGTCTCGGTGCGGTTGAGGAACTCGCCGATCTCCTGGCTCAGGCGGAAGCCCCACGCCTCGACGTTCTCGGCGAGTTCGGCGTAGTCGAACGGGAAGCTGAGTCGGATGGCCTCGGCCTGGGAGCCCTCGAGCGGCACGCGTGACAGGAAGATCCGACGATGGTCCTTGAGGACCAGGTCGGAGGTCGCGGTGATGCCCTCGGGGGAGATGCGCGTGTGGATCAGGGTGACGTAGGCGTCGATCGTGACCCAGTTCCGCGCGATCGCGATGGACACGCGGTGATGGCCGTCGATGACGAAGTGCATCGATCCGATCCGGTACAGCTGTACCGGAGGGACGGATTCGCCGCGGCGTTGCGCGGCCGCCAGCCGCTGCCAGCGCTCCCGGCCGCGCGACGAGGTGGGCCGGAAGTAGCGGTCGAAATCCTTGGTGCGGTCGACACTTCCGACGATCGAGGACACCTCGACGACCTGCAGTCCGAGTGAGGTCTCCCCGGTCCGTCCGAGCGCGGCGACGACCTCGTCGAACGGGAGGATGGTGTTCACGTCGGCGGGCTGACGCATGAACCACTGCGCGAGCCGCGCGCGTTCGGCCTGGCGTCGCATCCGGGCGAAGTCGTTCTCCGCGTCGGCGTCGGGAAATCCGGTGTCACGCGCCATGTCTGCGCCTCACGATCTCGACCTCCCGGGTGGCGGGATCGAAGTCGAACTGGCAGTAGCCGACGACGTTCATCGAGGTCGTCGAGGAGCCGATGGGCAGGTCAGCGGGTTGTTCGCCGTACGGATGGACGTGGCCGTGAACCAGCAGCGCCGGTTGCAGCGACCGGACCAGCGGGTGGAAGCAGTCGAAACCCCGGTGGGGCAGATCGTCGCGGTCGCCGACGCCGCGAGCAGGGCTGTGCGTGAGCAGGATGTCGGCACCGCGGGGAGGTGACAGGGCGGTGGTGCATCGTAACCGGAGGGACCGCAACCGCTGCTGGGTGTCGGTGTACTGGTTGGTGCCGTTGTTGTAGCGGCGACTGCCGCCGAGGCCGCTGATACGGAGTCCGGCGACCGTCACGGTCCGGCCGTCGGCGTTGATTGCACCGCACGGTCCGGGGTCCTCGACGGGGAGTCCGGCGCGCGTCCAGCCGGTGCGGCCGCGGCGGTACCCGCGCAGGTCCCGGTCGTGATTGCCGGGCACGAACACGCACGGCGCGTCGCACAGGGACGACAGGATCTCGAGGTACTCGAACGGGAGGTCACCCGCACCGAGGATGAGGTCGGGCCGGGACTCGATCCCCACCCCGAAGGTGAGGGAGTCCACCACCTCGTCGGCGACCGCCAGAACCCGGACCATTGCTCCAGGCTAGAGGAGCACCCCGGGCCCGTGCGCCGGAGTCGGTAGCCTGTCGGATGTGAGCGAAGCCGTGACTGAGGTCGTCGGACGATTTCTCGAAGACCGGCTGGGGGCGACCCCCCAACGTGCGTCGGTGACGTTCCTCGGTGTCGAACCGATCGACGTCCTGCGGTTCGTGCCCGACGAGGCCGGCGAGCGGGGCGAGGTGGTCTACGTGACGTCGGGGTGCGCACGGCACCCGATGTCCGATCCCACCGACCTGCACGCCGATCCGGTCCGCGGCCCCCGCGCCGAACTCGTCGTGCGCGTGTCGTCGGGAACGCCGCTGCCCGGTCTGCACAAGCGCCTGGCGACGCTGGCGGCCGCGCCGGCGGTCGAGGGCCTCGTCATCGCCGCCGATGCGCTGGTCGACCTCGGCGAACCCCTGTGGGACGGTTCGCCGTTCACCGCGGTCCTGCTCGAGGCGGACGAACTCGGGATGGTCGAGCTGCCCACGCCCATGGACCCGGTCAGCATGCTCCGGGCGGTGCCGATCACCGCCAACGAGGCCGCGTGGGTCCGACTGAAGGGTGCCGACGCACTCCGCGAGGCCTGGCGTGAGGCGGGTATCGATGTGCGGCGGCCGGATCGGGCCTCGGCAACCCCGGCCTGACCGGCCGGCGGATTCCCGGCGGACTCATCCGCGTCGAGGTTTCGGAACGTATGACAGAGGGAACATCTGACCAACTGAGTACGGTCCGTCTGAGAAGTGAGGGTGCATGGAGTCACGGGGAGCAGGGACCATCGGCACGACGGACGGGCGGTGCCCGGCGTGACCATCACCTCATCGTCGCTTCCCACAACGACCGCAGCGCGACCCGAGCTCGATGTCTACCTGCCACAGCAGGACACCCAGTTGCTGATCGACACCCTTCGTTCCCGCGGCGTCTCGGGGGCCCGCGTGCTCGATCTCTGCACCGGCAGCGGGGCCATCGCGATAGCGGCCGCCCGGGCGGGTGCGTCGCACGTGACCGCGGTGGACGCATCGGCGGACGCGGTCGCCTATGCCCGGCGCGCGGCAGCCGACGCCGGCGTCCGGATCGAGGTGGCGCACGGTGATCTCCGGCGTCATCAGGGTCACTACGACGTCGTCACCTGCAACCCCCCGTATGTTCCGACCCCGCCGGAGTCCGAGTCGGAACTGCATCCGGCCGGCCCGTCGCACGCCTGGGACGCCGGACTCGACGGCCGGGCCGTCCTCGACCCGCTGTGCGCACGCGTTCCCGAATTGCTGGTGCCCGGCGGCGCTTTCGTGTTGGTCCACTCGGAATTCGCGGACGAGGAAGCCTCGCTGCGCGCCCTGCGCGCCGGGGGACTGACCGCAGAAGTGGTGGCCGAGCGGGTCATCCCGTTCGGTCCGGTCCTCACCGCACGCGCGGGCTGGATGGAAGAGTGCGGCATGCTCGAACGCAACCGTCGCATCGAGCGTCTCGTCGCGATCGTCGCTGTCGCCCCGGGTGGTCCCGCCCCGGCCGGAGCGTCGCGGTGAGCGGGGACAAGAAGCCGAATGCGGTGCGGGTGATCCGAGGCGGACCCGTCCTGGTGTCCGGTCCCGTCGACATCGAACTCCCCGACGGCGCCCGGGTGCAGTCGGATCGGTTCATGGTCGCGGTGTGTGCGTGCGGGCGGAGCAAGAACTACCCCCTGTGCGACACCAGCCACCGCAAGAAGCGCCGCCGCGCGACCTGACGGCTCACGAGCGCCCGCCCGAACGAGCGCCTTGCCCGGATCAGATACCCGGGAAGGCGCTCTTTCCGTCGTCCCACGCGGACAGCACATGCCGGTCGAGGGCGTCCTCGACGAACAGGAAGGCGCGGATCCCGAAGATCACATCGGCTTCGGTGTCCGGCTCGGTGCGGATGAGATCGCCGACGACATCGGTACGCAGGATCTGCTCGTGCACGGCGTCGGCCTCGACGTGTTCGCGATAGAACCGCCGGCACGCCTCCGGAGCGTCGAGCTGCTCCAAACCGGCCAGCAGGCGCTGCGAACCGGGCGGCGAGGTGATCTCGGTGGCCGCCAGATGCCCGACCGCCGCGCCCCGGTAGCGCCGGTGAAGCCCGAACAGCGACATCAGATTGACCGGCGTGAGGGCGACGCCGGGAACGGTGTCGAGGTAGCCGAGGTAGTCGGCGCTGAGATCGGCAGCGCGGAGCAGATCGGCGAACAACTCCTGATGTACGGCGTCGCCGCGCCCGCCGCCGAACTCGTCGAACTCGACAGCGACGTAGGCGGCCTTGGCGTGCCCGCGCAGACGTGGGATGGCGAAGGCGTGCGGATCGGCCTCCTTGAGGTGGTACAGCGAGCGCAGGGCGAAGAGCTGCCGGTACTGCTCCCACGTCCCGGCGTCGCGGAGCCGGTAGGAGGCGCCGTCACCGTCGGGGTTCTCGATGCACAGCTCGTCCATCTCGTGCTCGGCGGAATCGTCGGCGGTCATCGCCGGTACGTCGCGATGCAGGGCGGCGAGGAATCGCTGCTCGAGGGTGGCCCGGACCGTGAGCAGGGCCGGACTCCATTCCCATCCGGCGTCGGCGTCGACGAACCCGACGTAGTGCATCTCGTAGCAGAGGTACAGCGCGAGCTGCAGATCGTCGCCGTAGGGGTTGGCATCGACGACCCTCGGGTCGTCGGCCGGCAGGTCGAGGACTGATGCGGACGTAGGGTCACCGCGGAGGAGATCGATCACGAGGGCCGAGAGCGGTCCGCGCGCACCAGGCAACAGGGGGCGTCGGAAGGCCGTGTCGTGCGCCGTCGGATCGTCGACCATCGGGTCAGCTGACACCTGGGAGTCCTCCTGTCGGGTACGGGCGTCGGGCACCGCGGTGCGCGGCGGACGCCGGCTCTCCTGGGTAACCGGATCGGGGACGGCACAAACCATCACCGGGTGGTTGTGACCGTCGTCCCAGCCTAGAGGCCCGGTTGTCGGATCCGGCGATCTCCGCGCGCAACTGCTCGTCGAGCGAGACACGCACCAGCGCCGCTGCCAGCACCTCGGGCCGGCCGTCGGCGAGATCGGCGAGCCGTGCCGGGTCCTCGGGTAGTCCGAGGTGGCGGGCGGCGGCGAGCGCGCGTTTGTCGAAACGCGGCGCGACCCACTCCCACACCGACTGCACCTCACGCAGGAAGATGTCGGCCCCGACCGGACCGATGCCGGTGAAATCCTGGAGCAGTTCTGCCGCCCGGGTGGGGTCGGAGTCGGCGTCGTCGGCGAGCCGACGGAGATCGCCGTGGTAGTCGTCGAGGACCTTCTGCGCCGCCTCGCCGAGGCGGGTGGCGGTGCTCTCGTCGTAGCGGACGTAGTGGCCGCGGCCGAGCGCGTCGACCAGCTTCTGCCAGTCGGCGCGGGCCATCTTCTCCGGGGTCCGGTAACCGGCGGTGAACAGTTCGCGCGCGGCGGCCACCGCGATGTCCGCGGAGATCCGCGTACTGAGGAGCAGGGTGAGCACCAACAGTTCGAAGAGCGGTGACGGCGTGTTCTTCAGCGTGATGCCGGCGTCCTGCGCGTAGGTGCGGCCGGCGCGGTCGATCAGTTGTCGCGCTGTGTCCTCGGCGTGGTCCGTGCGGGTCATCGAAGCCGGTTACCCACGCCGGTGCGTGGGCAATCCCAGTCGCGGGTCACAACCAGTGACTGCGGCGGAACACGACGAACAGCGTCGCGCAGAGGGCCACCAGACAGCCCAGCACGACGGGATAACCCCACTCCTGGTGCAGTTCGGGCATGTGGTCGAAGTTCATGCCGTAGATCCCGGCGACCATGGTCGGCACCGCGGCGATCGCGACCCATGCCGAGATCTTGCGCATGTCGGTCGACTGCTGGATGCCGACCTTCGCGGCCGCGGCCTGCAGGAGGGAGGTGAGCAGTTCGTCGTACTCGAGGACCCGGTCGATGACGGTGGTGAGATGGTCGGCGACGTCGCGGAACTGGCGCCGGATCTCCTTGGGCACCAGTGGATTACCGCTCGCCGTGAGACTCTGCAGCGGGGCCGCCAGCGGTGTCACCGCACGACGGAGTTCGAGCACCTCGCGCCGCAGGAGATAGACGGGATCGATGTCGAGTGCGTGACCCTGCCGACCGAACACGACCTCCTCGATCGCCGCGACATCGGCGTCCATCCGGTCGGTGACGGCGAGGTAGCTGTCGACGACCTTGTCGGCGACGGCGTGCAGCACCGCGGTCGGGCCGAGGGCCAGACGCTCGGGGTGCGTCTCCAGGCGACGGCGCAGTTCCGACAGTTCGGTGTGCTCACCGTGGCGCACGGTCAATACGAAGTCCGGCCCCGCGAAGACCATGATCTCGCCGGTCTCGACGACCTCGCTCGCCTTGGCCATCGTCTCGTGCTCGATGTACTGCACGGTGCGCAGGACGAGGAACTGGGTGTCGTCGTAGACCTCGAGCTTCGGCCGCTGGTGCGCGTGTACCGCATCTTCGACGACGAGTTCGTGAAGGCCGAACGTGGCGCCGACGTCGGCCATCTGAGCGTCGTCGGGGGCGTGGAGTCCGACCCAGACGAAGCCCTCGCCGGCGGCCCGCACACGGGCGAGACCCTCGGTGTAGCTCACCCGTCCCGGTTGCCGGTGGCCGTCGACGTAGACCGCGCAATCGACGATCGCCCGTGCGACGGGGACACGGATCTCGGGGAGCGGGCGGCGCTCGCGGCGCGGTGACAACCCGCGCGGACCAGGCCGGGGGATCGAGGGCACGAGTGCCGATGCTACCCGGCGGGCCCCGTACACTCTCCGAACGTGTCCTTCGACGTCACGGTGTACACGACGACGTTGATCACGCTGCTCGTCATCATGGACCCGCCTGGCCAGATCCCGCTGTTCCTCAGCCTGGTCGGTCAACGCTCGCCGGAGTACCGGCGCCGCGCGGCCTGGCAGGCGCCGCTCGTCAGCCTCCTGGTGATCAGTGTGTTCGCCGTCGCCGGCAAAGCCATCCTGAACTATCTCCACATCGGGATCCCGGCGCTGCAGGGCGCCGGCGGTTTGCTGTTGCTGCTCGTGGCGCTGCAATTGCTCACCGGCCTCGGCAACGCCGGTAAGCCCACGGCCGCCGACGACGTCAACGTCGCGCTGGTCCCGCTCGGCACCCCGCTGCTCGCCGGACCGGGTGCCATCGCCGCGGTCATCGTCGGTGTGAGCGGCGTCGACGCCGGATCGGGTGGTTATCTGGCCATCGCGGCAGCCATCGTCAGCGTTCACCTGGTGGTGATGCTGGTCCTGCGCTATTCGACGGCGCTCATCCGCCTCCTGGGCATCGGCGGCATCACGCTGCTCGCCAAGATCGCGGGCCTGCTCCTCGCCGCGATCGCCGTGCAGCTCATCGCCGACTCCGTCACGGGATTCATTGCCGAGGGAGCGTGAGCCGACCCGGGGACCCGCCTCGTTCGGACGTGGGACGTGCTGCGGATACGGTGGCGGGGTGACTGAACGTCGTGTCCGCAAACGTCTCATCACGGTGGCCGGCCTGATCGTCGTCCTGGCGGTGGTGATCGCCGGGTGCGCCGACGACTCGTCGTCTCCGCCGCGCGGGGTGGTGATCGGCTCGTCGGAGGACCCGGCGATGCGCGTGATGGCCGAGGTGTACGCGGGTGCGTTGCGCAATTCGGGGTCGGTGGTGTCCGGTGACCAGCTCCGCGGCGACGCGCCGGCGCTGCTGGACGAGATGGACCGCGCTGCGCTCGATCTCTTCCCGGCTTTCACCGGGGAACTGCTGACGTTGTTGTCCCCGTCGTCTACCGCGATCGGCGCCGAGGACGTCTACAACGACCTGAACCGCTCACTCCCGCAGGGGGTTTCGGTCGGCGATGAGACGCCGGTATCGGCGGCGCCGCAGATCTTCGTGTCGACGGCCCTCGCCGGGGACGTCGGCGCCACCGGACTCGAGGACTGCGGCCGACTGCCGGCGGGCCTGCCGGTCGTGGCCGTCGCCGAACCCGATGACTCGACGATGCGTGCCTTCGCCGACGCCGGTTGTGCCTTCGGTCCGGTCGAGGTCACCGCCACCGGAGAGGAGGTACTCCGACGTGCCGCCGACGGCGGCGCGGTCGGACTGCTGACCCCCCTCGAGATCGCCGGCGAGGACGCCGACGGGGCGTCGTCGGAGGTCCAGGCGCTCCGCACATCACCGGGTGGCGGCGACACCGCGGACGGTGCCGCGGCTGCCGAACCCGCGGACGAGTCGGGTCCGCGGGCGGAGGTGCTGGTCCCGGTGTTCCGTTCCGCGGCGCTGAACCGCGATCAGGTGAAGGCCATGAACAAGGTGGCGGGCGAGATCACGACCGCTGATCTCGCCACCATGGCGGCCGAGGTCGACGGCGGTGCGGACCCGCGTGAGGTCGCGCTGGCCTGGCTGGGCGAACACGGGCTGTAGCAGCGCGGCGAAGACGCCGTGCCGACACGACGGGTGACACCGACACGCCCCGACCGCGTGTCGGTGTCACGACCTGTGTGATCCGGCGTCTAGCGCGCCTTCGACAGCGCCCAACCGGTGAGCTTCGCCGACACCCACTGGTACTTCGAGGCGACGAGGCGCACCGACAGGTCCAGGATCTTGGCGTCGGTGCCGACCAGGATGCGTGCCTTGTTCTTCCGGACGCCCTCGATGATCACCTCGGCCGCATCCTCACTCGTCATCCGGGCGAGGTAGCGGTCGAAGAACGCGGCCGTGGCCTTCTGGTCGTGATCCCCGGACACGGTGGCGTTCCGGGCGATCGCGGTCTTGATCCCGCCGGGATGCACACACGACACCTGCACCGGGTGCTTGGCGATGATCATCTCCTGCCGCAGCGCCTCGGTGAATCCGCGCACCGCGAACTTGGCGGAGTTGTAGGCGGCCTGGCCTGGTTCGGCCAGCAAGCCGAACAACGACGAGGTGTTCACGATGTGCCCGTCCCCGGACGCGATCACGTGCGGCAGAAACGCCTTGGTGCCGTTGACGACTCCCCAGTAGTCGACGTCCATCACCCGTTCGATGTCCTTGAACTCGGTGCGCTCGATCTCGCCGTGGTGGGCGATGCCGGCGTTGTTGAACACGACATTGACCACGCCGAAGTGCTCGGCGACGGTGTCGGCGTAGGTGAGTACCGCTTCGCGCTCGGCGACGTTCAGCAGCTGCGAATGCACCTCGGCGCCTGCCTCTGTCACCAGCTTCTCGGTGACGGCCAGGCCGTCGGGGGTGACGTCGGAGATGGCCAGCCGCGCACCGCGACGCGCGAGCTTGACGGCGATGTCACGGCCCATTCCCGAACCGGCGCCGGTGATCACGACGACCTTGCCGCGAAAGTCCTTCATGTCTTGTCTCCTGTGGGTGGGTTCGGTCAGGCGTTGGCGGTGGCGGGCGACGCGATGTCGTCGCCGGTGGCAGAACCGGCCGGCACCGCGGGTGCGGCGGATCGCCGGGCACCGCGGGTCACATCGTAGGCGGCGACGTCGAAGGAACGGGTCGTCTGCCGGAACGCGAAGGTGAAGCCCGGCCACAGTGTGGTGATGTTGCCGTTGGCGTCCTTGTACCAGGAGGCACACCCGCCGTTCACCCACACGCTGTTGCGCAGCTTGTGCTGGATTCCGGCGTTGAACTCCTGCTGGGCGGAGAGCTTCACCTCGGTCCGGGTGATCCCCAGCGCGCGAGAGGTTTTCAGATAATCGACGAGGTAGTTCAGCTGCGACTCGATCATGTACACCATCGAGGTGTGGCCCAGCCCGGTCGACGGGCCCACCATCAGCATCATGTTCGGGAAGCCGTGGACGAACGAGCCCTTGTAGCCCTGCATGCCGATCTCGTTCCACACCTGCGCGAGGCTGCGGCCGTCCTTGCCGATGATCTTCTCGAACACCGGGGAGTCGGTGACGTGGAATCCGGTGGCGACGACGATCACGTCCACCTCGCGGACGGTGCCGTCCTTCGACACGATCCCGGTCGGGGTGATGCGGTCGATGCCGTCGGTCACGAGATCGACGTTCGGACGGGCGAGGGCCGGGTACCAGTCATTGGACCGCAGGATGCGCTTGCAGCCCACCTGGAAGGTCGGGGTGGCCTTGCGCCGCAGCTCGGCGTCGCGACCGATGCCGCGCAGGATGTTGGCGCGGCAGAGCAACTCGACCGGCTTGAGGGCCTTGGGGGAGTAGGTCAGACCGAACGCGACGACCTCGTTGGCGGCGTAGATGCCACCGCGGACCGCGGACTGGTACCCGGGGACGTTCTTGTAGGCCCAGTGCTCGACGGAGCTGTAGGCGCGCTCGGTGCGGGGGACGATCCACGGTGCGGTCCGCTGGTACACGTCGAGGCGTCCGGCGACCTTCGCGACCTCGGGAACCAGCTGGATCGCCGACGCACCGGTGCCGATCACCGCGACGCGCTGGCCGCCGAAGTCGTGGTCGTTGTCCCAGCGGGCGGAGTGCACGATCTTGCCCTCGAAGGACTCGATGCCCTCGATGTCGGGGAGGTTGGGCTCACAGAGCGGGCCGACACCGCCGACCAGGACTCGTGCCCGCACCTGGTCGGTCTTCCCGTCCTGAAGCGTGTCGATGATCCACCGGCCCTCGTCCTCGTTCCACTCGGTCCGGGTCACCTCGGTGCCGAAGCGGGCCTTCGCGGCGATGCCGAACCGGTCGGCGACCCCGTTGATGTAGTCGTGGATCTCAGGCTGGTGAGAGTAGGACCGCGACCAGGTGGGGTTCTTCGCGAACGAGAAGGAGTAGAGCTGCGAGGGCACGTCGCACGCTGCGCCCGGGTAGGTGTTGTCGCGCCAGGTCCCGCCGAAGTCGCTACCGCGATCGAGGAGCACGAAGTCGTCGAAGCCGTTCTGCTTGAGACGGACCGCGGCGCCCAGACCCGAGAAGCCGGCACCGATGATGGCGATCTCTACATCGTTCGTTGTCATGGTGTCACCATAAGGTGGTACTGAACACGTGTCAATAGTTATTGAACAACACTCAATAGAGGGTAGGCTGGCGGCGTGCCCAGTAGACGAGGACGTGCGCGGTGTCGGTGACCAACGGCAAGACGATCGGCGACGAGTCGATCGGCGACGACGGCGGTGACCGGCGCGTGCCGCACAAACGCACGCGCATGAGTCCCGAGGCACGTCGTGACCAGCTCATCGACTACGGGCTCGCGATGGTCAGGGAACGACCGCTGGAGGAGATCACGATCGACGCGATCGCCGAGGCCGCCGGGGTGTCGCGCGCCCTGCTGTTCCACTACTTCGCGTCGAAGCAGGAGTTCCACGTCGCGATCGCACAGGCCCAGGCCGACCGGATGCTCGCCCGCACCGAGCCGGACGAGTCCCTCGGCGACCCGATCGCGATCCTGACCGCGTCGATGGCGGCCTTCGTCGACTACGTGAGCGAGAACCGGACCGCCTACACCGCGCTGATCCGCGGCGCGTCGAGTTCGGACGCGGCGATGCGGGAGGTCGTCGACCGCACCCGCGAGGTGATGGTCGGCCGGGTTCTCGACCACGCGCCCGTGTTCGGGGTCGAGGTGACGCCGATCGTCGAGATGAGCGTGCACGGCTGGATCGCGTTCGTCGAGGAGACCACGATCCGCTGGCTCACCGCCGAACCGATCGACGCCGAAGCGCTCACCCGAGACGAACTGCTCGCCCTCATCACCGCCGCGCTGCCCGCCCTCGCGGCGGCGACGATCCAGTAGAGGCCGGCGACCGGGTTCAGATCCGCTGACCGCCGACCGGTCCCGTGCGGCGGGTGCCGGCCGGCACCGAACGACCGCGCAGGAGCAGGCCGAGACCAACCATCCCGACGCCGAGTACGAAGTGCAGCCAATTGTCGGCGGTGTTCACCGGGACGAAATTGGCGGCACTGTGCTGGTCGATCAGGAGTCCGTACACCCAGAGCACCAGGTACACCGCGCCGCCGGCCACGAGGTACAGAAACGACGACGACGCCGTCCGCGCCATCAGGATGCCCGCCACGCCGAAAAGCAGGTGGACGATGTTGTGCAAGATCGACACCTGGAAGATCCCCAGCAGGGCAGCCTCGGAATGGTGGCTCGCGAAGGTGAGGGTGTCGTAGCCGGTGGTGATGCCCGGGATGAAACCCAGGATGCCGACGAGAAGAAACACCGCACCGACAGCCAGTGCCGCGATCTGGATGGGTGACCGGGCGGTTCGCGCGTTCGCAGATGTCATGAGAGCCGACCTCCGGAAGAGACCTGGATCGTCGCGGCGGTTTCTTCACCACGGCAGGGGACGACTGGGGGATATCCACCTCGCGACCTCCCAAACCTGGTGGTCAGAGACCGACCACGTGCGCGGTGTCCGCGCCTCCGTCCAGCTCCTGGATGTCGTTGTCGTCGGCCCCCGCCAGTTCGACGCCCGCTCGCAGAGTACGGATCAGCTCGTCGGTGAACCGGCGGATGGTGCGGTGCGCGGTCAGCGTGTCGGGGTGCCGGGCCCGCAGCGCGAGTCCGTCGTCGGTGCGCGAGATCCAGAACTGCGCGTCGTCGGCGGTGGTCGCGTTCGAGATGTGGTGGGCGTCGATGGTCCGGTGTCGGTCGGCGCCGGGCAGCAGCCGGTAGTCGACATAGGACACCATGAAGATGTCCGAGCGTGTGCGACGGAGTCCGCCCATCGCCTCGATCACCTGTGGGACGGGAACCTCGCCGAGCGTGACCGCGCGACGGAGTTCGGGCCCGGTACGCCGGATCGTCTCCAGCAGATCGCCGGTGCCCACGACCCGCAGCGGGGCATTGGTGGTGAACCATCCGACTGCGTTGCGCCACCTCTCTTCCCGTCGCGTGTGCATCGGAAACAGAAGGGGCAGTTCGGGTCCGCCGCCGCAGCGGCGCACGGCGTCGGCCATCGCGGCCAGCGTCCCGCCGAACACGCTCGCGCCGCTGCGCCGGCACAACTCGGCGAACTGCTCCGTCGCCCGCCGGCCGAGGAGTGCGCGCACCTCGGTGGCCTGTGGCGCGGTGGCCCCGGGTTCGACCCCGAGATCCAGCGGGAAGGTGGGCAGTGTGCCGTCCCGGTCGTCGAAGAACCGGAGCCACCGGCGCATCCGCGGGTCGGACAGTGCGACCGGGGGCGCTTGTGACTCCGCGGCGCAGAAGTCGACGAAACTCCCGCTCATCGCCAGGGTGGAGGGATCGAAACGCTCGCCGTGCCAACGGTATCCGTCGTACAACCGGTGCAGGTCGTCGATGACGATGGAGATCGAGTAGGCATCCACATGGCAATGGTCGAATCCGCAGATGATCGTCGACGCGTCGTCGCGGTCGATCGCCGCGAACAGGAACGCGGGGTAACCGAAGGGATGGCACGCGCGATCGAGGGTGTCGCGAAGCCGGTCGCGCAGGACGGTGTCGGCGGTCGTGTCGACCACGCTGCCGAGGTGCAGGACCAGGTCGTCCGGATCGTATGCGCGTCGCCGGATTCCCGCGGGGCCCGCCGAGAACGACGACCGCAGGGTGCCGTGCCGGGCGATGAGCGCCCGGTAGGCGGACCCGAGCGCCGCACGGTCCACGCGCCCGCGGACGGTGAACGCGGCGGCCAGCCACGTACTCGAGTCACCGGCCGTGGCCAGGTGCACGGTCTGGTTGAACGACGGTGGAACGTCCGACATCTCGGGCCTGGCGGCCGAGACGTCCACGGTCCAGGTCAACAGCTCGCCGGCGGGCGGGCAGTAGCGATCGATGGTGGTGACGTGCACGCCCACTCACGCTCCTTTGCGTAACGCCGTGTCGGTGGGCGGGGCAGCTCGCCCGGAACCGGCCGCCGGTGCCTGGATTCGCCGATCGCCGGTCGCGGCGATGTCAGTCATGATGTCGCGTAGCCGCTCGTAGTAGGGGCGGGCCACCGACTCGGCGAAGCGCGTGCCCGGGATCTGGCTACCCAGGTAGAGCTCGTCGTGGTCGCGATTGATCCACGCCGACGCATTGGCCGTGCGCCCCTCCCCGGTGAACAGCGCACCGCGCCGGAAGGCCTCGCGCGAGGTGCCGGGGAACCAGCGGAAGTCGATGTACGACAACAGGTTCGGTGCGGTGATGATCGCGTCCGGGGTGGCCCCGGCGGCGGCGATGGCGGTCAGTGCGGCGGCGACCGGGACGGCGGCCAGGTCACGAGCGCGGCGACGGGCCGTATGGGCCGCCGGGATCAGTTCGGAGAACGTCGACGCGCCGGCGAGGGAGAACTCGACCGGGGCGAAGTTGCAGAACCATCCCTGCGACGTCGCGTACCCGTCGAGCGCGGCACGCGTGTTGAACACCGTCATGCCGTAGTAGTCGTCCGCGCCGGCCAGTTCGCGGTCGGCGACGGCGATGGCGGCGTAGATGCCGTCGACGAACCGACCCCCCGCCGCCCGGCAGACGGTGTCGAAGGCGACGATGCCGCCACGATCGAGCAGTGAGACCTCGACCCCGGCCACCTGCGCTGTTTCTCCCGGCCCCAGGCCGAGGTCCAGTGGGAAGCGCGGCATCTGCAGGTCGTGGCGTCGGAAGATGTCCTGCCACGCCCTGGTCTGGGGTGACCCGGCCAGATGCTCGGCGGTCACCTCCGCTTCCGCGGCCGCATAGGCGAAGTAGCTCCCGGCGGCCGGCGTCGCGGGGTCCGGCTCGGGGTGGCCGTGCCCGTTCGGCCGGATCAGTTCGGCGTAGATCTGCGCGATCTCGTCGAGGGCGAGGGCCTGTGAGGCGCCGTCGGAGAGCGCGTGATCGCACGCCAGGAAGATGGCGAAGCCGCCCGGGCGGCGGATGGCCCCGAAGGCGAAGCCGGGGAAGGAGTCGCTCGGGGTCTCGCGGTCGAATCGGTCGACGAGATAGGGGTGGATGTCCTCGGTGCTCGCCAGTTCGCGGTCGACGTGTGCCTCGAACTCGATGTCAGACGGGTCGACGACATGGGCGGTGACCTCTCCGTCGCGGCATTCGAACCAGGTGCGTAGCACCTCGTGTCGCCGGACGAAGAGCGTCAGGGCGGTCCCGAGTGCCGCGGTGTCGAGGTCGCCGTCGATCTCCGTGCCCGATCCCAGGTATCCGCGATGGGTACGGCCCGCGGCCCGGGCCACCGCAGCACCGCGGACGTGGTTCTGGGCCAGGAAGGTCACCGGAGCGGTGTGGGCGGGCGCCGCCGCCGCGGCCGCGCGGCACGCCTCGGTCGGATCGAATCGCACGGCGGTTCCGGGTTGTGGGCGCCAGTTGCCCATGGCCGTGATTCTCATCGGGTCCTCTCGTCGGTCATGCGGGGCGGGCGCCGTCGATCGCGGTGGCGCCGGCGAAGTTCGCGTGGGTGTAGGAGGACAGGGGCAGTCCGGTGCCGGTGGTGGCGAGTGCTCTCAGGACGGTCGCGTACGTCGTGAGGAGGTCGCGGATGCTCGAGTCGGCGGGGTCATGGCCGGGATGCCGGGCGGACAGGGTGATCCCGCCGGGTACACGCGCGATCCAGAGGTAGACCTCGCGGTCCGACCGTGAGCCGCCCCGCAGGATCTGCGCGCGAGCCGCCTCCCATTCGGCCGCCCCGGGGACGTGGCGGATGTCGAGATACGACACCACGAACTCGGGTTCGCCGCCGGTACCGAGCAGTTCGACGATGCGCTGGTAGGGGAAGGCCGGCAGATGGCGCACGGTGTCGATGGCGGCCGCGGTCGCGTCGAGCGCGTCGTCGAACGTGTGGGCGGCGGTGAGGTCGACCTCCAGAGGCGCCAGACCGACATACCAGCCGACCGACCCGGCATACCGTGCCTCGGATCGGGTGTGCATCGGCATCGTGAGCCGCAGCGTGTCTCGGCCGGTGAGTGCGCGGAGGGTGACCGCGAGGGCGGCGAACACCGCGGTCTGGGTGCCGTGTCCGCGCGCACGCGCCGCCGAGGTCATGAAGGTCGCCTGGTTGTCGGTGGCGACATACTCGGAGATGCCGCGCTGGCGCGGGGTGCGCGCACGGTCCCGGGTCTGCAGGTGCGGACGGACCAGCGGGAGGTCGAAGCCCGGGGTCTCGGCGGAGCTGTCCAGAAAGGCGCGCCATCGTGCGACGACGGGGTGATCGACGGTGATTCCGAGTCCCACCGCCCGATCGTGGACGCTGAAGTCGAGGTGGCTGCCGACCTCCGCCATCTCGGTGGACGAGCCGCGCCGCGGGGAGAGGTAGAGCCGGCGTATCTCGCTCATGCTCAACAGGATCGAGTACGCATCCATGACCACGTGGTCGGCGGCGAAGGCGACGGTGAAGCCGCGCTCGGACTCGATCGTGGCCACGATGCAGTGCGGCCACCGCGTCGGCGCGAGCCTGGTGTCGAAGACCGCGGTGAGCAGCTCGCGGACGTCGTCCCCCGAGTCGAATCCGCCGACGTCCTCGGCGTCGACGCCGAGGTGCGCTCCGCGGTAGGTACGCCGGCCGTGGTGCGGGTCGTCGGCCGTCGGGTCCGAGGTCGAGCGGAGGGCTTCGTGCCGGGTGATCCACCCGCGGAGGCACGCATCGAAGTGCTCGTCGTCGAGATCGTCGTCGATCTCGAAAACCGCCCCGAGCCAGGAGGTCTCGTCGGAGTCGCAGGCGGTCGACCGTCGTATCGAGGCGGACTGGTCGTAGGTGAACGGTCGCGGATCGGTGTGCCAGCCCGCGGAATCCGCGCGTGTGGTCGGTGTCCAGATCGTCACCGTCCCGGGCGGGACGGGATAGTCGGACAGTTCGGTGAACTTCATTCGCGGTCGTCCATGCGTCGGTCATCCGTTCTCGGGCCGCGACGCCATGCCACGCCTTCACCGGCATGGCCCCCCGGCCCATGAGTTCTGATCTGAGACAACAGGAATCGACCGTACCCCGATGCACGCGCACGACCTTGTCCGACGACGTCCCGGAGGCCTCTCCGGTCGAACGGACCGCATCACGGCCGCCTGTGTCTGAACCGAGCCTAAGCGGTCACATCGGACATGTGCAGCGGCAGGAGTCCGTGAGCTTCATCACGGGGACGGTGTCCAGGTGTGCGCGGACGCACCGCCGGTTTCGGAATCGCGCTGCGAGACAGCGGTTTTCGATCCGAGCTGGGTGTTCGGCCTTGCGGTCAAGGGCGTTTCGTTGCGTTCATGTAAAGAACTCATGACGAGCGGTTGCCGCACAGGGGTGGCATCGGAGGGAATGCGCGGTCAGGCCGGGTTGCGCCGAAATGCATTGCCGGGCAGCACGGTATGCCGTAACAGGTCACGTTGCGGCACCCGGGGAGCTCACCTACCGTGAGTGCCGAGCAGGGCGCCGGGAGCGGGCCCGTTCGAAGTCGACCACACGCATCGGGGGTGCCATGTCCACGACCGTCCCGGCCATCGAGGCCCACGGTCTGACCAAGCAGTACGGCGGGACGCGTGCGGTCGACGCCGTCGACCTCCACGTACCCGCGGGCGGGGTGTTCGCCCTGCTCGGAACCAACGGTGCGGGCAAGACCACCACCGTGCGCATGCTCGCGACCTTGCTGCGCCCGGATGCCGGCGACGCCCGGATCTTCGGGCATGACGTCGTCGCGCAGGCGACGGCGGTTCGATCGCTGATCGGGGTCACGGGGCAGTATGCCTCGGTCGACGAGGATCTCACCGCCCGCGAGAACCTGATGATCTTCGGTCGTCTGATCGGTTCGTCGCGCCGCCGCGCCCGGGTCCGTGCCGACGAACTGCTCGAGGAATTCGGGCTGGGTGCGGTCGCCACCCGCCGGGTGGGGCACTTCTCCGGCGGGATGCGCCGGCGCCTCGATCTCGCGGCTTCGCTGATCACCCGGCCTCGCCTGCTGTTCCTCGACGAGCCGACCACCGGACTCGACCCGCGGACGCGGGCGCAGATGTGGCAGACGGTTCGTGAGATGGTGTCGCGCGGTTCGACCGTATTGCTGACCACCCAATATCTCGACGAGGCCGATGAACTCGCCGATCACATCGCGGTCATGGATCGCGGCCGAGTGGTCGCCGACGGGACCGCCGACGAATTGAAAGCCGGAGTCGGCGACATGAGTGTGAAACTCGAATTGGCCGATGCGGACGATCTGATCGCCGCGGCAGAGGTGTGCGCGCCGTTCACCGCGAACGGCGAGGCGACGATCGCGCGCGGCCAGGGCATCCTCGTACTGCCCATGTCCGACATCGACCCCCTCGCCGACATCCTCGGTGCGCTCCGCGCGCGCGGGCTCGGGTTGACGTCGGTCAACGTCGTGCGCCCGACCCTCGACGAGGTGTTCTTCGCGCTGACCGACGGGGGCGACCCCACGCGATCGGCACCGATGGCGGCACAGGCGGATTCGGCGGGAGCCCGCGCATGACCACCGGTTCCCTGCAGCCGAGCGCACTCGCCGCCGGCGACGCCCCGGCCGAACCCCACGACCGGGTTCGGCCGACCGCCGCGGTGATGCAGTCACTCACCATGACCCATCGTGGCCTGCTGAAGATCAAACACAACCCGCAGCAGCTGTTCGACGTCATCGTGCTGCCCATCGTGTTCACGGTCATGTTCTCCTCGATCTTCGGCGGCGCGATCGCCGGGAACGTGGTGGGCTACCTGCCGCTGCTCATTCCCGGCGTACTGGTTCAGGTGTGTGTCGCGGCGTCGGTGGTCACCGGCGTCCAGCTGCGCGAGGACCTCGATCGCGGGGTGTTCGACCGGTTCAAGTCGCTGCCGATCGCGCGCATCGCGCCGCTGGCCGGCGCCCTGGTGGCCAACACGTTGCGGTACGTGGTGGCCTCGGCCATCACGGTCTGCGTCGGGGTGATCATGGGGTACCGGCCGGCGAGCCCCGTGGGGGTCGCCATCGCCTGTGTCCTGATCGTGGTGGTGGCATTCTCGCTGAGCTGGATCTTCGCGCTGCTCGGCGTCCTGCTCGACAAGGCGTCGACCGTCCAGGGCGTCTCGATGCTCGTGCTGATGCCGATCACCTTCGTGTCGAACGCCCTCGTCCCGATCGACACCATGCCCGGATGGATGCAGGCCTGTGCGTCGGCGAATCCGGTGTCCCATCTCGTCACGGCAGCGCGCGGACTGGCCGCGGGCGAAGACGTGGGAACCGACATCGCCTACACGCTCGTGGGCGCGGCGGCCGTCCTCGCCGTCGTGGTGCCGGTGACCCTGCGGACCTACATGCGGCGGACCTGAGTGTCCGCACCGAACCGATCAGCGCAAGGAGTAGCCATCATGGGCACGCCGCTCACCTTCTCGGTGGTCGTCCCGGTCTTCGACGAGGAGGACACGATCGGCGACTGTTTGACCCGCCTGGCCGCACAGTTCGACCAGATCACCGAGATCGTGGTGGTGGACAACAACTCGACCGACGGCGGCCGGGCGGTGATCGATGCCTGGTGTTCGGCTGATCCCCGTGTCCGGGTGATCGACGAAGCACGACAGGGGTTGGTCTACGCGCGCAACGCCGGACTCGACGCCGCGACCGGTGATCTCATCGCCCGCATCGACGCCGACACCCGGGTGCCGCCGGACTGGGCGCGGACGATCGTGGAGTTCTTCACCGCGGATGTCCGCGGTGACTGGGCGGCCCTGTGCGGGCGCGGGGAGGCCTACGACGTGCCGCTCGCCGGCAGGTTCGACCGGTGGAAGACCCGGCTGCACCCGCTGAACAAGTTGCGGAGCGAGAAGTCCGTGTCCGAGGTGCCTGTCCTGTACGGCTCGAACATGGTGGTGCGCCGTGCGACCTGGGTGCGGATCCGGGACCGTGTCAGCATGCGACGCAACATCTTCGAAGACGTCGACATGGGACTGTGTGTCGGTGACGCCGGGGGCCGTAACGCGTTTCTCCGCTCGCTGACCGTCGGGGTGTCACCGCGCCGGATGGAGACCGGCATGGTGCCGTTCGTCCGCTACATGAGTTTCCTGCCGCGAACGTTCCTGCTGCACCGTCGCGTCGGGTTGGCAGCGGGTTCGGCGGCGGTGTACGTGCCCGCTATCACGGTCGCGCACGCGCTACGACTTGTCGTGTTGCGGTCCTACGACTCCCGGACCGGGCGCGTCGACCCGCGAAACCTGTTGCGGGGCGGTGGTTCCGATCGAGTCCTCCCGTAGGGTCGGGCGGTCGGTCGGCGTTCCGGGATCAGCCGGCGCCGCGCACCGTCGTGACGCGCACCGTGTCCTCGACGATGTCGGCCGCCGTGTGTACGGCCTCGTCGGGGGCGATGAGCCGACTGCGGAGCTCGGCGGACCGTCCCCGGACCTCGGTGTCCAGGATCGTGTCGAGGGCGCCGATCAGCGACTCCGCTGTCACCCGAGCCATCGGCAGCGTGGCCCCGACCGCGGCCTTGCTCACCGCCCGGCCCCAGATCGGCTGATCGGCGCCGACCCACGTGATCAGCGTCGGCAGGCCGGCACGCAACCCGGCGGCCACCGAACCCGCGCCGCCGTGGTGGACCGCGGCCCGACACCGCGGCAGCACGGTGTCGTGATCGACGTGTCCGACGACGCGGATCGCATCCGTGAGTCCCGATGCCTCGGATTCGGATGTGGCAGAGCCGGATTCGGTCGACATGAAACCGCTCCAGCCGCCCGACACCAGCAGGCGGATCCCGAGTCGCCGCGCTGCGGTCCGGAATGCATCGGCCAGACCGTCGGGGTCGGCGGGCAGCATGCTGCCGAAGCCGACGTACACCGGGGCGTCGCCGGCGTCGAGCCAGTCGGCCAGCGTCCCCGCTCCCGAGGCCCCGTCGAGTCCGGCGTCGCCCACCCCGGCGCGTTGCGCGGCCGCAAGGGTGAAGAACCCGACCAGCGGCCGGCGCCGGCCCCACTGGGTCGCGAGTCCGTCGAAGAGGGCCGGATCGTAGGCCTGGATCTCGGGAACGCCGGTACGGCCGATGAGTTCGGAATACGGGTGGTTCAGCGGCGACAGTCCGAGATCGGCCCGCAGCGTGGTCTCCGCCGAGCGGGTGGCGAGCCACAGGGCGCGTTCGGCGACGCGCCAGCTCAGGTCGTTGACGATCGCCGGGGCGTCGATGCCCAGGTGCGCGAGCAACGACACCGAGCTGTTGCGCCGGATGGGGCAGTAGTGCAACGGGATGTGGGGGATGCCGAGGACCGCCGAGACATTGTGGGCGCGTTCCTGACCGGCGCTGCTCGCGATGATCGCATCCGCGCCGTCGGCGAGTTCGAGCAACCGCTGCTGCATCGCCCGGCCGTCCCGCACCGACATCGCCGACACCGCACGCAACCGGGTCCGGGGGTTCTTCGACCGCATGTCCTCCCGGACCATCTCCGAGTCGAGCAGGGCACGGGTGCTCGACCCGTACGACTCGGTGGGAACCCCTGCGCCGCTGCCGAAGTCGACCAGGTCGGGTGGCAGCGCGAGAGTCGCCGTATGGCCCCGGCCCACGAGCTCGGCGGCCAGGGCGACGGCCGGCTGGGCATCGCCGCGACTGCCGTTGACTGCGATCACGAACCTCAACGTCGAACCCTCACGTCTGGGTGCGGTCGGATGGGCGACCCGTGCTCGGCGGTGGCGGATCGGGACCGATTCTAAACACGGTCGGCCACCGCGGCGCGCGGCCGGAGACCGGGATCACCACCCGGCCGGGAACCAGGATCACCGGGCGGTCGGCATGAGGATCTCGTTCGTGATCAACGGAACCCGCGGGGACGTCCAACCGGCGACGGTGCTGGCCTGCGCGCTCGCGCGGCGCGGACACGACGTCCGTCTCGGGGTGCCGCCCAACATGATCGGGGCGGCTCTGGACTGGGCAGACGGCATCACCGGGCTCGAGGTCGTGCGTCTCGGCGTGGACACCCGGGCCCACCTCGAGTCGGTGGCGCGAGCCCGGAAGCAGGCCGGCCGTCATCCGCTGCGACGGCTGCGCGTGCTGCTGTCGCTCCGGAACGCCGGGTGGGACCAGCTCGTCTCCGACATGGCCGAGGTCGTCGACGGTGCCGATGTCATCGTCACGGGATTGATCACCGAACAGCCCGCTCTCGCCTTCGCCGAGTCCGCCGGCGTCCCCCTGATCTCCCTTCATCACGCGCCGGTGCGGCGTAACAGTCGGGTCGCACCGGTGCCCGGTCACCTCCCGGGCGGACCGCGTGCCGTCCGGACGCAATGGGCCGCCTACGACGCCGCGTTCGCCGTCCTCACCCGACGGCGTGAGCGCCGGCTGCGCATGCACCTCGGGTCGCCCGGGTCGTCGGCGTCCTACGCCGCCCGACTACGGGCAGCGCCCGGCCTCGAATTGCAGGCCTACGACCCGATGTTCGGCGTAGAGCACGAACGCAGATGGACCGCCGACTCCGCGGTTCGTCGTCGTCCGACGGTCGGTTTCCTCGGATCGCCGGCAGACCAGCCCGTCGCCGGGTCCGACGCGCTCACGTCCTGGCTCGACGCCGGGGACGCCCCGATCTATGTCGGATTCGGGAGCATGCCGCTGCGGGGAGACGCGGCCACCTTGCGCGTCGTCACCGAACTCGGTCGGCGGCTCGGTCGACGAGTCCTGGTGTGCGCCGGCTGGACCGAACTGGACGCCGAGGTCCGGGCCGAGATCGCATCCGAGGCGGTGCGGATCGAGTCCCAGGTCGATCACCGCACGGTCTTCGGCCGATGCGCGGTGGTGGTCCACCACGGCGGCGCCGGAACCACGGCGGCCGTTCTGCGCGCGGGCCGGCCGTCGGTCGTCTGCTGGTACGGCGCGGATCAGCCGTTCTGGGGCGCCGAACTCGAACGCCTGGGGGTCGGCGTGGCGATGCCCATGGCCCGCGCGGGACGGGACCTGGACGTGGACCGGTTGACCGACGCCGTCGCGTCGATGCTCGATCCCGCAGCCGCCGAGCGGTCCGGACGGCTCCGCGACGCCCTGGTGGCCGAGGATGTGGCGCTCGGGGACGCCGTGCGCGAGATCGAGCGTTCGGTGACAAGCTCGAGCACGGGGCCACGGCTCCTACAGGGACCACACAGTCAAAGCACAACGAAGGTGGACGTATGACGACGACGAAGTCGCCCATGGCCGAACAACCCGACGCCGGGCGGGCGCCGGGTCTGCGTGGCCTCGCAGCCCGGCTCCGCGACGAGCGGGCGGCGATCCGAGGCGAGCGTCTGACCTCCGAGGACGCCCCGTTCTGGTTCGTCACGCCGGCACTCGGCTGGTCGGTGGTGCTCCAGCTCGTGTGGGTGTTCGACGAGGAGGTCTCGATCGAGACGCTGACCGCGATGAACGCCGCCTTCGCGCGGGGCCGCCTCAACCGCATGCTCGTCGTACCGGATGTCGTCGGAGCCCGCCCGCGGTGGGTTGCCGCGCCCGACGCACCCGGGCTGGCCGCCGACAGCCGACCGGTGCCGGAGGCGGAGATCGACGACTGGGCGACCGCCGAGATGTCCTCGGTTCCCCTCGACGCCGAGGGTGGACGGTGCTGGCGCCTGCGGTCGGCGCCCACCGCGTCGGGTGGGACGGTGGTGTCCCTCTGTGCCCTGCACGTCGTCACCGACGGTCGCGGCATGCTCGCGGCGGCCGCCGAGGCCGCCTCGGCGTCGGAGGTGCCACTGGCTCGCGACGCGGACCGGGCGTCCGGGGCCGATCCGGCGGCGACGACGCGTCCGCCGGTCTCGTGGCGGCGGCAGCGGATCGGCGACCTCGCCGACGCCGGGTCGCAGGCCGGCGCGGTCCTTGCCGGGCTCGTGCGGGCGGCACTCGAGCGGCGCAAGGCCGGTGGCCCCGAACCCGACCCGCGTCCGGTCCGCGCGCCGATAGCCGAACGGTCGCCGGCCGCCGACTTCACCTGGGCGACCGCGACGGTCCCCGCGACGGACTTCGACCGGGTCGCCGCCGAGCACGACGGCACCGCGAACACGCTGTTCATCGCGGTGGTCACCGGCTTGCTGCGCTCCAGTGGCCATGCGCCGCTGCCGAATCCGATCAAGGTCGGGGTCCCCGTCGACCGTCGTGAGAGCGAGGCGGACACCCGGTCCAACCCGATCGCCGGTGTGTCGGTGTACCTCACCGACGAGCCGGTCGCCGGTGGCGATCTCGGCGGCATCCGGGCGGCGTGCAAGGCGGCTTTCGTCCGGCTGTCGGAGGGTCGCCGGGCACCGCACATCCACCTGCGGCCGTTGGCCTGGTTCCTGCCGCCCGCGGTCATCGTGAAGCTGGTCAGCGCGGGCAACGGGATCCCCGACGCGGTGATCTCCAACCTCGGCGACATCCCCCCGGAGGCAACGGTGCTCGGCGGGCGGTCGGCGCGCAAGGTCGCATTCCGCGGCATGGCTCAGGGCGTCGACGCCTCGGTCGGCCAGCGCTTCGGTGACGGCGTCCAGTCGTGGCTGGTCCGCACCCGTGATCAGGTGACCTTCACCGTGCTCGGTTGCGACGAGACGAGTTTTCCCTCCGATGCCGTGGTCGCGGACCTGCTCGACCGGGAACTGACGGCCTGGGGTCTGCCCCATGAGATCTGGTGATCATGACACCTCGTGAAGCTGAGGAGCACACGTGACGGCAACGGCAACCGACACCCGTCCCGCCGAGGTACTCCGCGTGACCGGCCCCGACGAGTCGTACCTGCTCGTCGCGGAACTGTTCGGGATGGGTGCGCCCATCCAGATCACCTGGGTCTTCGACGACGACCCGGGGGACGCGGCGATCGAGTCGTTGTGCGCCGGACTCGCGGCCGGGCCGCTGCATCGTGCGGTGTCGCGCCGTCGGGTCCCGTTCGCCCGGCACCGCTGGGTGCGATCGACGATGCCGGTCCGACCCGGGCCGGTGGCGGTCGTCGAGGCCGACGCCGTCGGGGAGTGGGCCGACGCCGTCCTCCGCGCGAGCCGTCTCGATCCCGTGCGGGGAACCGGTTGGCAGCTCGACTCGGCCCGGATCCGCGGCGGCGGGCGCGCGGTGTCCCTGCTCGCCTCCCACATGATCACCGACGGTCACGGCCTCTACCGGCTGGTGGCCGACGCCGCGGCGGGCCGCACCGCCGGTCTGCCCGCTCCCGTCAGCGGACACTCCTGGGAGGCGGTCCGCGCCGACGCCGCCGACGCCGCCGAGTCGGTGCGCGCAGCCGCCCGATCAGCGCGAATCCTGATCCGCGAGGCCCGGGCGGCGCGAGGCACCGACACCGGATCCGCCGACACCCGATCCGCGCCGGGATCGTCGCGTACCACGCGTCCGGCGAGACCACGGTCCGCGCCCGAGCCGGACACGACGCTGGCGACGGTCGACGTCTCGGCAACCGAATGGGCCGCGCGCGCCACCGAGCACGGCGGTACCGGCAACTCCCTGTTCACCGCCTTGCTCGCCGGTATCGTGCACCGTTCGGGTCGCCCGCTCGACGGTCCGATGAAGGTGTGCATCGCGGTCAGCAAGCGGGACGGCGACGACGACAACCGCGCCAATGCGTCGGGCGGGGTGTGGATCCGCCTTGCCGACCCCGTCGAACCGGACACCGACCTCACCGCCATCCGGTCATCGAGCAAACGGGCCTTCGTCGACTACGCCGAGTCCGGGGCCGATCAGGCCGCCGACAACCTGCAGCCGATCGTGCGCATCCTGCCGAGACGACTCATCGGTCGGTTGATGCGCGGAATCCCCGGACCCGACACCACCGTGTCGAATCTCGGGGCCACGCCCGACTCGGCGATGCGGATCGGCGGTCACACGGCTTCCCGGTTCGCCATCCGCGCGGTGATGCAGGGGATGCCCGCCCAGGAGCGGCGCGAACGCGGCCCGGCGGTCGCCGCCTGGGCGGTCACCTACGGCGACACCGTCACGCTCACGTTCTTCGGCATCGACCCCGACGATTTCGGCGATCCCGTCCGGCTGCGCACACTGATCGCCGACGAGTTGACCGCCTGGCGGATCGGACATCGATTCTGGTGACGCCGGCACACATCGCGATCGTTCTGTACGGCAGCCGGGGCGACATCCAGCCCGGTATCTGCCTCGCCCTCGAACTCCAGGTGCGCGGCCACCGCGTGAGCGCCCTCGTCCCACCGAACCTGGCCGGTCTCGCGCGGGCAACGGGCGTGCGGGACGTCCACGAGATCGGCCTCGACTCCGGCACCGCGTGGTCGTCGGAGGACGCGCGGTCAGCGCGCAACAGTCGTAACCCATTGGCGCGGATGGCGTTTGCGCTGCGGACGGTCCGCGGCGGATTCGACGCCCTGGACGCCGCCCTCGAGCGACTCTTCATCGCGGGTACGGCGCCGCTGCGCGACACCGACCTCCTCGTCGTCGCGCCGCTGTGCCAGGACCGCGGGCTGGCGGTCGCCGAACATCTGGGCATCCCGCTGACCGTGCTGAGATACGGCCCGATGTCGGAGAACGGACTCCTCGGCGCCGTACCGGGACTCACCGACAGATGGTCGCCGGAGTGGAAGCGGCGCTCCTGGCGCCTCGCCGACCGGTTGACCTGGGCCGCGACCGGATGGAACGAGAATCGGTTCCGGCGCCGGCTCGGGCTCGACCGGGCTCGGCGACCGCTGCCGGTGCGGCTGAACGCCTCCGGGATCCCCCAGATCCAGGCCTACGATGCGGAGATGGTTCCGGGCCTCGCCGCGGAGTGGGACGATCGCAAACCCGTCGTCGGATTCTTCGACCTGCCCGCGGGAAGCCGGGCGGGTATCTCCGAGATCGACGCCGGGGCAACCGATCTCGGCCGATGGCTGGCCGCCGGCGAAGCTCCGCTGTTCGTGACGTTCGGCAGCATGCCGATCCTCGACCCGGAGGCTCTGATCGCCCGCTGGCGGACAGCCGCCCGTGCCCAGGGGGTGCGCTGCCTCATCGCCATGGGAGATCCGACCGGAGTCGATCCCGACGACCCGGACGTGTTCTACGTCGCGGGTGTCGACCACGCGTCGGTCCTGCCGCGATGCGCGGCCGCAGTCCATCACGGCGGCGCCGGCACCACCGCGGCGAGTCTGCGGGCCGGCCTCCCCACCCTGGTTTGCGCGGTCACCGCCGATCAGCCGTTCTGGGGTGAACGGGTCCGTGCCCTGGGCGTCGGGGCGGCCGTCCGGCTGTCGAGTTTCACCGACGACGACGCGCGCGCGGGTCTCGCGGTCCTGTTCGACGACGGAACCCGTTCGGCCGCTGCTGCTCTCGCCCGCCGGGTGACGCCCGCCGACAAGGCCGTCGCGGCGGCCGCCGACATCTGCGAAGCCCGGCTGACCTAGAACCGGCACCCACGACCGCTCAGACGACTGCGGCCACCGACCCTCTCGGGTCGGTGGCCGCAGTCGTCGTCTGGCAGGTTACTCGCCGAAGGCCTCGTCGAGGATCTCCTGCTGCTCCACCGCGTGGACCTTACTCGATCCCGACGACGGCGCGGACATCGCGCGGCGCGAGACCCGGCGCAGTCCGCCGAGCACATCCGGCAGCACCTCGGGCAGCCAGAGGCCGAGGAACGGCCACGGACCCTGATTCGCGGGCTCTTCCTGGACCCACCGGAACTCACTCGCGTTGCCGTACTGCTCGAGCGTCTTGCGCAGGCGGCGGTGCGGCACCGGGTAGAGCTGCTCGATGCGCACGACCGCGATGTCGTCGCGCCTCTCCTTGTCGCGTCGCGCGGCGAGTTCGTAGTAGAGCTTGCCGCTCACCAACAGGACGCGCTTCACCTTGCTGCGGTCCGCGCCGTCCTTGAGGAAGTGCGGGTCGTCGATCACCGAACGGAACTTGTCCTCGGTGAAGTCCTCGACCGGGCTCACCGCGGCCTTGTTGCGCAGCATCGACTTCGGGGTGAAGACGATGAGCGGACGGCTGATGCCGTCGAGCACGTGGCGGCGCAGCAGGTGGAAGTAGCTCGCCGGCGTCGACGGCAGGGCCACCGTCATCGAACCCTCGGCGCACAGCTGCAGGAACCGTTCGATGCGGCCCGAGGTGTGGTCGGGTCCCTGTCCCTCGTGGCCGTGCGGCAGCAGCAGCACGACGTCGGAGAGCTGGCCCCACTTGGCCTCACCCGACGAGATGAACTCGTCGATGATGGACTGCGCGCCGTTGACGAAGTCGCCGAACTGCGCTTCCCACACCACGAGGGCGTCCGGGTTGCCGACCGAGTAGCCGTACTCGAACCCGACGACCGCGAACTCCGAGAGCGGGGAGTCGTAGACCATGAACCGGCCGCCGTTGCTCTCCTCGTCTGCGGGCTGCAGGTGGTTGAGGGGGGTGTACTCCGAGCCGGTGCTGCGGTCGATGAGCACCGAGTGGCGCTGGGTGAAGGTGCCACGGCGCGAATCCTGGCCGGACAGACGCACGGTGCGCCCCTCCATGACCAGCGACCCGAACGCCAGCAGCTCGGCGAACGCCCAGTCGATGTTGCCCTTGCGGGCGGCCTCGGCGCGACGCTCCAGGACCGGCTTCACACGCGGGTGCGGGGTGAAACCGTCGGGCACGTTGACGAACGCGTCGCCGATGAGCTCGAGCGTCTTGCTGTCGACCGCGGTCACCAACTTCGTCGGCAGCGTCTGGTCGGCCTCGACCGAGGGCGACGGCTCGACACTGAACTTCTCGAGTTCCTTGACTTCGTTGAAGACGCGCTCGAGCTGTCCCTGGTAGTCGCGCAGAGCGTCCTCGGCCTCCTTGGTCGAGATGTCACCGCGGCCGATGAGGGCTTCGGTGTAGCTCTTGCGGACGCCGCGCTTGGTGTCGATCACCTCGTACATCGCCGGCTGCGTCATCGACGGGTCATCGCCCTCGTTGTGTCCGCGACGGCGGAAGCACACGAGGTCGATGACGACGTCCTTGTGGAACGCCTGGCGGTAGTCGACGGCGAGCTTCGCGGCCCAGACGCAGGCCTCGGGGTCGTCGCTGTTGACGTGGAAGATCGGTGCGCCGATCATCTTCGCCACGTCGGTGCAGTACTCGGTCGAGCGCGAGTGTTCCGGTGCGGTGGTGAAGCCGACCTGGTTGTTCACCACGATGTGCACGGTGCCGCCGGTGCGGTAACCGGGCAGCATCGCCATGTTGAGCGTCTCGGCGACCACACCCTGACCGGCGAACGCCGCGTCGCCGTGCAGCATGAGGGGGAGGATCGGGAAGCGATCGTCCTCGTCCATGAGGTCCTGCTTGGCGCGGACCAGACCCTCCAGCACCGGGTCGACTGCCTCGAGGTGGCTGGGGTTGGCGGTCAGCGACACGTTGATCTCGTTGTCGCCGAACATCTGGTAGTACTTGCCCTCGGCGCCGAGGTGGTACTTCACGTCGCCCGATCCGTGCGCCTGCGACGGGTTCAGGTTGCCCTCGAACTCGGTGAAGATCTTCGAGTACGGCTTGCCGACGATGTTGGCGAGCACGTTCAGACGGCCGCGGTGCGGCATGCCGATGACCACCTCGGAGAGGCTGTGCTCGGCGCTCTGGTCGATGACCGCGTCCATCATCGGGATGACCGACTCGGCGCCCTCGAGCGAGAAGCGCTTCTGCCCGACGTACTTGGTCTGCAGGAACGTCTCGAACGCCTCGGCGGCGTTGAGCTTGCTCAGGATGTACTTCTGTTCACCGACCGGCGGCTTGACGTGCTTGATCTCGACGCGTTCCTGCAGCCACTTCTGCTGCTCGGGCTCGAGGATGTGGGTGTACTCGACACCGACGTGCCGGCAGTACGCGTCGCGCAGGATCGACAGCACGTCCCGCAGCTTCATCTTCTCCTGGCCGTGGAACCCGCCGACCTTGAAGCTGCGGTCGAGATCCCACAGCGTCAGCCCGTAGTTCTGGATGTCCAGATCCGGATGGCTGCTGCGCGCATCGCTGTCCATCATGAGGGGATCGATGTCGGCCATCAGGTGGCCGCGGCTGCGGTAGGCCGCGATCAGCTCGAGGACGCGGGTGCTCTTGTCGACGAGGCCGGCGGGCAGGTCGCGACGCCAGCGGATCGGTTCGTAGGGCACGTGGAACGCGGTGAAGATCTCGTCGTAGAAGGCGTCGTCGATCAGCAGCTCGTGGATGGTGCGGAGGAAATCGCCCGACTCCGCGCCCTGGATGATCCGGTGATCGTAGGTCGACGTCAGGGTCATCAGCTTGCCGACGCCGAGTTCGGCGATCTGCTCGTCGCTCGCGCCCTGGAACTCCGCCGGGTACTCCATCGCGCCGGCGCCGATGATGGCGCCCTGGCCCTTCATCAGGCGCGGCACCGAGTGCACGGTGCCGATCGTGCCCGGGTTGGTGAGCGAGATGGTGACGCCGGAGAAGTCGGCCGCGCCGAGCTTGCCGTCGCGGGCGCGACGGACGATGTCCTGGTACGCCGTGTAGAACTCGGCGAAGCCCATCGTCTCGCATTCCTTGATCGCGGCGACGACCAAGGTGCGGTTGCCATCCTTGCCGACCAGGTCGATGGCCAGGCCGAGGTTGGTGTGCGCGGGTGTGACGACGTTCGGCTTGCCGTCGATCTCGGCGAAGTGCCGGTTCATGTTCGGGAACGCCTTGATGGCCTGCACGATCGCGTAACCCAGGATGTGGGTGAAGCTGATCTTGCCGCCTCGGGTGCGCGCTAGGTGATTGTTGACGACGATCCGGTTGTCGATCATCGCCTTGGCGGGCACCGCACGGACGCTGGTGGCCGTCGGGATCTCCAACGACAGCGCCATGTTCTTCGCGATGGCCGCGGCCGGACCGCGCAGGACCTTGTTGCCGTCGGCGCTCTCGGACTTCTGGGCGTCCGACTTCGCGGACCCGGACTTCTGTGCCTCGGGCGCGGCGGCCTTGCCCGCCTCGGGCTTGGGCTGCGAGCGGGCGGAACCGTCACGGCTGGCGACGCTGTGCCCCGACGCCGCCTTCGTGGCGGTCGACTCCTTGGCGGGGGTGGGTTTGCGCGGTGCCGTGCGCGCCGGGGTCTGATCCAGGGTGACCTGCTTGCGCGGCGTGGTCTCGGTGGCCGGCGCGGAGGTGTTGCGTGCCGACCCGTTGGTCGACGCACTCGTGGTCGAGGAGGAGGACGAGGCGGCCGCTGTGGAGGCCGAAGTCTTTGCGGCAGTGGGCTTTGCGGAATTCGAGGGCGGAGCGGCGGCCGGGGCGGAGCCACCGTTGTCGCCGGGTTCGTAGTTCTTCAGTAGTTCGTGCCAACTCGGGTCGACCGAGTTCGGGTCTTCTTGGTATTGCTGGTACATTTCCTCGACCAGCCACGTGTTCTGTCCGAAGTCTGAAATCGAACTGCTGCTCACAGCGGTATCTCGCCTCAATTCCCTGAAGGTGCCGGGTTCTCTGCCACGCGTCGTCTCTTGTGGAGACTATCGGTGAACCACCTGACGATGCTACGCGTCGTCGACTCGCTCACACCTACCGACCTGTTACTACGGAGTCAGTTCCGAGGTGGCCCGCGTGACCGTCGTGGCGGCCCTCCGTGCGCTGGTTGGAGCGGGTGAGTCGGGGCGGGGCACCGCCGGCTCGTCGGGATCGACACCGGCATCCCAGAAGCCGCGGTACCTCTGTCCCAACGCGAGCAGCTCCTCGTGTGTTCCGAGTTCGACGATCCGTCCGCCGTCCACCACCGCGATGGTGTCGGCGCGGGCGGCCGTGGCCAGTCGGTGGGCGACGATCACCGACGTGCGGTGCCGGGTCACCGCCCGACCGGCGGCGAGGACCTGCGACTCGGTGGCCTGGTCGAGGGTCGCGGTCGCCTCGTCGAGCAGCAGCAGATCGGGCTCGACGAGTTCGGCCCGGGCCAGTGCGATGAGTTGGCGCTGGCCCGAGCTCAGCCCCTGGCCGCGTTCCCCGATGGAATGGTTCATCCGGCCGGGCAGGGCGGTGATCATGCGCAGTGCGCCGACCGCGGCGGCGGCGTCGACGATCGCGGCCCGATCGGCGTCGGGCCGGCCGTAGGCGATGTTCTCGGCGACGGTGCCGGTGAACAGGTGCGGCTCCTGCGGGACGAGGCCGAGCCGCCGCCGATATCCGGCGAGTTCGTAGTCACCGATGTCGGTGCCGTCGACCAGGACGCGTCCGGTGGTCGGATCGTAGAAGCGCGCCAGCAGCTTGACGATCGTCGACTTGCCGGCACCCGTCCGGCCGACCAGGGCGAGCGACGACCCGGCCGGGATGTGCAGGTCGACGGCGGACAGCGCATCCGTCGTCGAACCCTGGTAGCGGAATCCGACCCGGTCGAAGTCGACGACGCCGTCGAACCCGCCGTGTGGCGGGGACTCGGCGCTTGCCGAGGTGCGCAGCGAACTCGGCGTGCGCAACAGGTCGCCGATCCGGCGGAGCCCCACGGCCGCCTGCTGGTAGCCGTCGAAGACCTGCGAGAGCTGTTGCACCGGACCGAACAGCATCGTCAGGTAGAGGACGAAGGCGACGAGTGTGCCCGCCGAGAGCGAGCCCGACGCCACCTGCCCGGCGCCGACGCCGAGCGCGATCGCGGTCGCGATGTCGGACATGAGCTGGATGAGCGGGAAGTACGAGGCGATCGCCCGCTGCGAGACCATCCGGGCCTCGACCCATTCTCCGGAGCGACGCGCGAACCGGGCCTGGGCGTCGTCGGTGCGCAGGTAGGTCTGCGTGGTCTTGATGCCGGCGATGTTCTCCTGGAAGTCCGCATTGACGACGCTGATCAGTTCGCGCGAGCGCGTGTAGGCGCGGCTTGCGACGCGGCGGAAGACGACCGTCGCGGCGATCAGGAGGGGGAAGACGGGCAGCACCAGGAGTCCGAGCAGCGGGCCGGTGATCAGGAGCGCGACACCGACGCCGACGAGCGTCAGCACCGCCACGATCGCCGAGGTCAGTCCGGTCTGCAGGAACGTCGACAAGGCGTCGATGTCGGTCGTCATCCGGGTCATGATCCGGCCCGACAGCTCGCGCTCGTAGTAGTCGAGTCCGAGGCGCTGGATGTGGGCATAACTGCGGATCCGCAGTCCGAACAGCACCCGTTCGCCGGCCCTGGTCGAGGTGATCGCCATCGACGACGCGGCGACCCAGCCGACTCCGACCAGTACGACGCCGCCGACCGCGGCCCACATCAGGGTCGACCCCTCGGTGTGTCCGGTCGAGTCGATGACCGCCCGGGCGATGCTCGGGAAGGCCAGGCCGACGAGCGTGTCGATGGCGATGGCGAGCAGTGCGGCGGCGAGCAGCCACCGGACCGGCGCGAGGAGTCCGCGCAGGGTGAAGACCGGGTTCTCGCGTCGGGCGGCGGCGACGTCGACCTCTGGCCGCTCGACCGCAGGCGGGAGCGCGTCCACCGAGGCCTGGAGCTGGGGGGTGGCCGGCATCGAACCGAGAGCGCTGGCCACGCCGCCGCCGCGACCGGTCCGTGAGCCCGCCCCCATCGCCGGAGAGGTCCGGGCCGCGACGTCGATCGAGTCGGAAGCGACTTCGGGCCACAGGCTCTCGATCTCGGTCAGGCCCGGTCCGCGCAGCGGTGGCGCGGTGTCGGCGACCGCGCCGGGGATGTCGTCGTGGACGCCGTCGGGCGCCGGTTGCGTGGTGCTCGACATCAGCTCGCGGAAGCGCGGTGAGGTCGCCTCGAGTTCGGCGAGCGTCCCCAGCGCGGTGATCCGGCCGTCGTCGAGCACCGCGACGCGATCGGCGAGGACGAGCGTCGAACGTCGATGGGCGAGGACCAGCATCGTGGCGCGGCGGTCGCGGAGCCCGCCCAGGATGCGCGCCTCGGTGGTCGCGTCCACTGCGGACGTCGCGTCGTCGAGCACGAGGATGCGGGGGTCGGCGAACAGGGCGCGGGCCAGAGCGATGCGCTGACGCTGCCCGCCCGACAGAGTGAGCCCGCGTTCGCCGATGACGGTGTCGTATCCGTCGGGGAGCGCCTCGACGAATTCCGCGGCGTCGGCCGCGGCGGCTGCCGCCCGAACCCGGTCGGCGGCGTCGGCCCCGGCGGCTGCCGGGCCCATCGCGATGTTCGCGGTGATGGTGTCGGAGAACAGGAACGGCTCGTCGAACACGACGGCGACGGCACGGTGGAGTGCCTCGGGCGCGAGGTCGTCGATCCGGTACCGGGTCCGGGACGGCTCGTCACCGGTGCTGTCGCCGAGCAGCGAGATCGTCCCGGAGTCGGGTCGTTCGAACCGGCTGACCAGGTCGGCGATGGTCGACTTGCCGGAACCGGGCGGACCCACGATCGCCACACATTCACCCGGATCGATCCGCAGGTCGATACCGGACAACACGGCGGGCGGGTCGTCGGCGTCGTGGGTGTGGTGGGCGAACCCCACACCGTCCAGTTCGACGCCCAGGGGGCCGTCGGGCAGCGTGCCGGTCGCGGTGTCGCCCGGATCGTGGGGATGGTCGATGACGTCGTAGACGCGTTCGACGGCCGCCCGCGCCAGCTGGGCGTTGACGATCAGGTTCGTCAGCAGTCGGGCGATGCCGGTCATGGTGGCGACGTACGTGCTGAACGCGACGAAGGTGCCGGCCGTGATCGCGCCGGTCATCGTGAGGTAGCCGCCCACGACGATCACCCCGACCATGCCCAGCTGCGGGATGGCGGCCAGGGTCGGGGCGAATCGAGCATTGATCCGGGCGGCGCGGAGTCGGCGAGCGAACACCGTCCGGCACCGGGTGACGAGGTCGTCGACCGCGCGTTCCTCCTGGCCGAAACCCTTCACGACCCGCACGCCGGTGACGGTCTCCTCCACGTGCTGGGCGACGTCGGCGGCGGCCTGCTGCGCCGACCACGTCGCCGCGAACAGCCGACGCCGGGTACGCCACACCTCGAGGGCGATGAGCGGGGCGATCAGCAACGCCACCCCGGTCAGGAGCGGCGACAGGTACGCCATGATGGCCAGGGCCACGACCATCTGCACCGCGGCGCCCAACGACAGTGGCGCCATGGCCAGCAGACTCTGGACGACCTGGATGTCGGAGATCGAGCGGGACACGATCTGTCCGGTGCGGATCTGGTGCTGGCTGCGGCCGTCGAGGTGCAGCAGGGTGTCGAGGAGTCGGAGTCGCAGCGTGTTCTGCACGTTCACCGCGAGCCGTCCCGCGAACACCCGCCGGCCGAGATGGCAGGCGTAACGGACGACGGCGAAGACGACCAGCGCGACGATCACGGTCTGTAGCGAGAGGCCGTCGTCGACGACGCCGGTGGCGTGGTCGATCGCGGCCTTGGTCAGCAGCGGCATCAGCACGTCCACCCCGACGGCGACCAGGGTGAAGATCATCGTGACGACGGCGACGCGTCGGTATCGCCAGGACTCGCCGACGAGCCGGCGGATCCAGCCGGGCGTGGCTGCCGACTGCGGGGACGGTGCGGCCGCCGCGGTCACCACGAACCGGGTGGGAGCGGATCCGGGGTGGGTGCCTCACTGAAGTCGACGTCGATGACCCACGTCCGGGGTGCCGGCCCGAACGCCTCGCGCGCGTTGTGGACGACCTTCCGGCCGAGGGCGCGACTCCCCACACCACCGATGACCGCACCGATACCGGCGGGCATGAGCTTGCCGAAGATCAGCGGCGCCCGGCGGATCGCGTACTTCTTGACGAGTTTGTTCACCAGGGTCTTGTTCAGTTTGGTGATCGCACCGGATGGCAGGGCGGCTCCACCGAGTCGGCGCAGCGCACCGCCTCCGGTGCCGACCACGCGACCGAGGGCCAGCACACCCTCTTCGCCCAGCGCGACGGTCATGACCAGGGCCTTGCGACGCTCGGACTCGTGCACCGGGATGCCGTGCACCTCGGCGATCGACAGCGCGAGCAGGGCCGACGCCTCGAGGAAGAACGCCGTGTCCCCGGTCATCGCCCCGAACGCGGTCATCGTGCCGACACCGGGCACCGCGGCCGCCGCGCCGACGGCGCCGCCGGAACCGGTGACCGCGTTCAGGTAACGCTTCTCGAGCCGCTCGATGATCTGCGCGGGTGAGTCGTCGGGGTACTTCCGCCGCAGTGAATCGACGTACTTCTTCACCGCGGGTGCCTGCAGTCGCTGTGCCCGGTCCAGGATTCCGCCGGTCACCTCGACGGCCTTGCCGGGGGGCGTACGGCCGTAGTCTGCCGAAAGTCCCTGTGACGCCTTGTCTTTCATTCGGCCGCCGCTCGTTCCGTCGGTACCCAGTCCGCTGCGGGCACGACCTCGGCCGGTGGTGGGGGACCGGGGGGTGTGCCGTCACCGAACGGGCGACCGCCCAGGTCGTCGCGATGGTGTGCGGTGAGCCAGCCGCGGAGGTCCGGGCCCTTCGGCACGATCTGCGTGGGATTCACGTCGGTGTGGACGATGTAGTAGTGCTGTTTGATCTGGGTGAAGTCGGTGGTGTCGCCGAAGCCGGGCGTCTGGAACAGGTCCCGGGCGTAGGCCCACAGCACCGGCATCTCGCTCAACTTGCTCCGATTGCACTTGAAGTGGCCGTGATACACCGCGTCGAATCGCGCCAGGGTGGTGAAGAGCCGGACGTCGGCCTCGGTGATGGTGTCGCCGACCAGGTAGCGCTGCGTCGACAACCGCTCGGACAACTCGCCGAGTTTGGTGAACAACCGGTCGTACGCCGCGTCGTAGGCTTCTTGGCTGCCGGCGAATCCGCAGCGGTAGACGCCGTTGTTGACCTCCGTGTAGATGCCGTGGCTGACCTCGTCGATCTCGTCGCGCAGACGCTCCGGGTAGAGCTCCGGCGCGCCGTCGCGATGGAAGGCGGTCCATTCCAGCGAGAAGTCGATGGTGATCTGCGGGAAGTCGTTGGTGACGACCTCGCCGGTCGGCACGTCGACCATCGCCGGCACGGTGATCCCCTTCGGGTAGCCGGGGATCCGCTTCTCGTAGGCGTCCTTGAGTCGCGGGATCTGCAGGACCGGGTCCACTCCGCCGGGGTCGAGGTCGAAGGTCCACGAGTTCTTGTCGTGCGTGGGACCGCACAGCCCGAGCGAGATGGCGTCCTCGAGGCCGAGTAGCCGCCGCACGATGAGGGTCCGGTTGGCCCACGGGCAGGCCCTGGCTGCGACGAGCCGGTACCGACCGGCCTCCACCGGATAGCCGTCCCGGCCGTCGGCGGTGATGCGGGTCTCGATGTACTTCGTGTCCCGGACGAACTCCTCGCCGGTCATCACGTACGAACCCTGTTCGCCCTCGGACGCGGTGCTCTGCTCGGACTCTGTGCTCATGGCTCCACAGTAATGATCCGGAGCGACATCCCGCCCCGAGCTGCCGCGAATCCCGTGATCGCGCGGGCCGTTCACGAATCGGACAGGGTGAGTGGTGTGTCTCGGAAACAGGCGACTGGTCTCCGGCGTTCGATCGGCGCCTGGCTGCGTTGTCGTCGGTCGAGATAGCTCCGCTATCGCTCCCTCCTCCGCCTTGCCAGCTCACCGATCGCTCCACCGGATACCGGCCACCTCTTTCCGAGACACACCACTAGCATCGGGAAATGCAGTCGAGCGACGCCACCCGCGGCCAGAACGCGGGCACCGACGAGATGGTCACCGCCCGCCCGTGGGCCGCGATGCTGGCGCTCTGCGTGGGCTTCTTCATGATCCTCGTCGACATGACGATCGTGGCCGTGGCCCAGCCGCGTATCCAGGCCGACCTCGACACGAACGTCAACGGCGTCGTCTGGGTCACCAGTGCGTACCTGCTCACCTACGCGGTGCCGCTGCTGATCACCGGTCGCCTGGGTGACAAGTTCGGCCCCAAGACGATGTACCAGCTCGGTCTGGCGGTCTTCACCGCGGCCAGCCTCTGGTGCGGCCTGTCGTCGTCGATCGGTGAGCTGATCGCGGCCCGCGGTCTGCAGGGTGTCGGCGCCGCCCTCATCACCCCGCAGACGATGGCGCTGATCACCCGCATCTTCCCGGCCGAGAAGCGCGGCGCCGCAATGGGGGTGTGGGGCACGGTCGCCGGCGTGGCGACCCTCGTCGGTCCGTTGCTCGGCGGCGTGCTGACCGACGCGTTCGGCTGGGAGTGGATCTTCTTCATCAACCTGCCCGTCGGCCTCGCCGGTCTCGTCCTCGCGGCCGTTCTCGTCCCGCGGGTGAGCACGAACGACCACCAGTTCGACTGGATCGGGGTCGGCCTGTCCGCGGTGGGTCTGTCCGCGTTGGTATTCGGCATCCAGGAGGGGGAGACCTTCGACTGGGACACCTGGATCTGGCTGCTCATCGTCGGCGGAGTCGTGGTCCTGGGGGTCTTCGTCTACTGGCAGTCCCGCATCCGCACCGAGCCCCTGGTCCCGTTGTCGCTGTTCCGCGACCGTAACTTCTCGCTGTCGACCATCGGCATCGCGTCGATGGGCTTCGCCGTGTCGGCGATGATGATCCCCCTGACGTTCTTCCTCCAGCTCGTCGGCGGGATGTCGCCGACGGAGTCGGCGGTCGTCCTGGTGCCGATGGCGGTGCTGACCGGTGTCCTGGCTCCGATCGTGGGCCGGGTGGTCGATCGCGTCCACCCACGCACGATCGTGTCCTCGGCACTGCTGCTGAACGCGATCGCCATCGCGTGGCTGGGCTTCGTCGCCCGCCCGGAGACCCCGGTCTGGCTGATCGTCGTCCCGTTGTGCCTGATGGGTGTGGCCTCGGCCGGTATCTGGGCGCCGCTGGCCGCGACCGCCACCCGCAATTTGCCGTGGCATCAGGCCGGGGCCGGTGCCGGCGTCTACAACACGCTGCGGGTCATCGGTTCGGTTCTCGGCTCCGCCATGATCGGAGCGCTTCTGCAGACCCGGCTGGCGGCCGAGCTGCCCGGCGTCGACGCCGAGAACGCCCAGGACGGTGCGGCCGGGCAACTGCCGGAGTTCCTGCGTGAAGGGTTCGCGACCGCCATGGGGCAGTCGCTCTACCTGCCCGCGGCCGCGCTGCTGATCGGCGTCGTGGCGACCTTCTTCTTCGTCCGGCCCGCGCATCAGACGGTCCCACCGCAGGTCGTCGACCCGCACGCGGTGGGCGCCGACGCCGGTCGGTCCGACTCGGTGCCGGGGTCGACGGCGTAGGCGAGCGCGCGTCCCACGATCTGTCGGCACCCGACCGTAAGGTTGCGCCCATGCGGATCGTGCACACCTCCGACTGGCACCTGGGCCGGACGTTCCACGGGGTCGAGCTGCTCGCCGACCAGCGGCGCGCACTGTCGCATCTGGCCGCACTGGTCGCCGCGGAGTCGGCCGACGCCGTCATCGTCGCCGGTGACGTCTACGACCGGTCCGTTCCGTCCGCCGACGCGGTCCGCGTGTACGACGAGGGCCTGGCCGAGATCGCCGCTGCGGGAGCGCAGATCGTCGTCACCTCGGGCAATCACGACTCGCCCACCCGCCTCGGTGCGGGGTCGGGATTCGCCGCCGCCGGTGGCCTGCATCTGCGGACCTCGATCGCCGACATCGACCGTCCGGTCATCCTGTCGGACGCCCACGGAGACGTCGCGTTCTACGGCATCCCCTATCTCGAACCCGACACCGCGCGACGCCACCTCGGGGTCGAGTCGATCGGCGGGCACACCGCTGTCCTCGGCGCCGCCATGACTCGCGTGCGCACCGATCTGGCCGCGCGCCGGGTTCGGTCCGTGGTCGTCGCCCACGCCTTCGTCAACGGGGCCGCGGCCTCCGGTTCGGAGCGCTCGATCAGTGTCGGCGGGGTGGAAACGGTTCCCGCCGAGACGTTCTCGGGCGCCGACTACGTCGCCCTCGGGCATCTGCACTCGCCGCAACGTGTCACCGACACGGTCCGGTACAGCGGTTCGCTGCTGCCGTACTCCTTCGGTGAGCGAACCCACCGGAAGGCGGCGCTGGTGGTGGAGCTCGACGCCGACGGCGTCGCCGAGGTCCGCGCACACGAGCTGCCCGTCGTCCGCGAACTGAGCTCTCTCACCGGCGTTCTCGGCGACCTGCTGACCGACGAACGGTACGCCGCGGCGCAGGACCACTACGTCGAGGTGACGCTGACCGACCCGGTCCGCCCGACCGACGCGATGCGTCGGCTGCGCGAGCGGTTTCCGTTCGCGGTCCATGTGCAGTGGGAGCGGCCGCATTCCGGCTCCGGCGTCGACTACCGTTCCCGCGTGCGCGGCCGGACCGACGCCGAAATCGTCGCGTCGTTCATCTCCGACGTGCGCGACGAGCCGACCAAGGGGGAGCGGGTGCTCCTCGAACGCGCACTCCGCGCCGTGGTCGGTGAACCCGAGTCCGACGCGGCCGAACTGACCCTGTTCGACATCGAGGCGATCGTCGCGGAGTCCGCATGAGGCTGCACCGTCTGCGCGTCCGGGCCTTCGGTCCGTTCGCCGACGAGATCACGGTCGACTTCGACGACCTCGGCGGTGACGGACTGTTCCTGCTGCATGGCCAGACCGGTGCCGGCAAGACCACGGTCCTCGACGCGGTTGCCTTCGCGCTGTTCGGCCGGGTACCGGGCGTGCGCGACACCAACCGGCGCCTGCACTCGGATCACGCTGCGGCCGAGGACATCCCGGAGGTCGAACTCGAGGCGACCATCGCGTCCCGCCGACTCCGGATCACGCGGTCGCCCGAGCACGAACGACCCAAGAAGCGCGGCGACGGCACCCGCAAGGTGAATGCCCGGGCGACTCTCGTGTGGGTCGACGGATCCGGACCCGACCTGACCCGCATCCCCGAGATCGGCGACGCCGTGGTCCGGCTGCTCGGGATGAGTGCCGATCAGTTCTTCCAGGTGGTCCTGCTGCCGCAGGGCGACTTCGCCCGGTTCCTGCGCGCCCACTCCGATGAGCGGGAAGCGCTGCTGGAGCGGCTGTTCGACACCGAGCGGTTCGGCGACCTCGAGGAGTGGTTGCGTGACCGGGCGCGGGAGAGCGCGGCGAAGCTGACCGAACAGACCGCCGTGCTCGACCGGGTCGCCGGTCAGATCGTGGCAGTGGGCGGGGTCGAACCGACCGCCGAACCCGACTTCGACTGGGCGCAGGAGTGTCTCGAGCGTGCGCGCACCGCCGCGGAGCGCACGCGCCTCGAGTCAGGTGCGGCGCAGGCCGCGGCCGACCAGACGCAGGCCGCTTACGAGAGCGGGAGCCGGCTCGCCGAGCTGCGTCGCCGGGGGCGTGCGGCCACCGAGCGACTCGCCCGGCTCGCGGACGGCGAAGCCGCTCTGAGCGCGGCGGCACAGGCTCGTCGGCAGGCCCTGCAGGCGGCGCCCATCGTGCCGCTCGCCGACGACGCCGACCGTGTCACCCGCGAACTCACGGTCACCGAGCAGGCCGTCACGCGTGCGCACGCAGAGCTGTGCGCGCTGCCGGAGGGTGAGTCGCTGTGCGCCGGCGGGTCAGACGAGGATCTCGACGCACGCCTGGATGCTGCGATCGATCGCTGGACCGAGGAGTCGGGGCGGTGGGAGCCCCTCGCCGAACGCGTCGCGCAGCGGCCGGCTCTGGTCGGCGAGATCCAGACCCTGGACTCGGCGATCGTCGAGGCGGACCGCCGCACTGCCCAGACCCGGACCCTGCTCGACGCCGCGCCGGGCCGTCGCGCCGAGGCCCTTGCCGCGCTGGCGGAAGCGGGGGAGTTGCGGATGCAGGCCCCGACACTGCGGGCCGAGCGCGACGCACTCCGCCGTGTACGCGACGCACTCACCGACCGGGACGAGGTGCTGGCCCGGCTCGCGACCGCGGAGAAGGAGTTGCTCGACGCCCGCGACGCCCATGCCGCTGCGCGGGAGCGCGTGCTCGACGCCCGCGAGCGTCGCCTCGCCGGGATGGCAGTGGAACTGGCGGGCGGACTCGCCGAGGGTGAACCCTGCGTCGTGTGTGGTTCTGTCACACACCCTCGACCGGCCACCGACGACGGCGGCGCCCCGGCGTCCGAGGTCGCGGTCGACGAAGACGCGGCAGCGGCCGCCGAGGAGCGGGCGAGCGCGATCAAGGCCATCGCGCAATCCGCGGTGGCGGCTCTCGCGGAACGCCGTACGCATCTCGATGCCGTCATCGGTGGTGCTCGGGCCGACGCCGTCGACGCCGACCTCGCCCGGGTGGGCACCGAACTGGCTGCCGCGGAACGTGCCGCGTCGCGACTCCCAGCGCTGCAGACAGCGGTCGATCGGATCGACGCCGAGGTCGATGGGTGGCGCACCACCCTCGCCGACGACGAGTCGGCCCAGTCCGCCCGTCGCGAGCGGGCGACCGCGTTGCGGCAGAACCTCAACGAGCTCGATGAGGCCGTCCGGGAGGCAACCGGCGGCCGCGGCGGGGTCGCCGAGCGGCGCCGTGAACTCGCCGAGCTGGTCCGTCGCACACGTCGTCACCGGAACGCCCGGCAAGAAGCTGCGCGAGCGCGGGACCGGGTCGCCGAGGCGACCGATCGATTGTCCGCGGCGTGTGCCGACGCCGGGTTCGACGATGTCGCCGCCGTCCGAGCGGCGTTCGCCCCGGACAAGCAGATCGCGGCGTGGGACACGTTGCTGCAGGAGGCCGCGAGTCTGCGCGCCGCTGCCGAGGAGACTCTCGCCGACGAGGATGTGCGCGCCGCGATGTCGGCTCCGGAGCCGGATGTCGAACAGCTCACCGCAGACCGTGATGCCGCCCGCCGCCGCCTGGACACCGCCGCGAAGGAACACGCCGTGGCCGGCCGGCAGGCGGCCGACCTCCAGGAGTACGTCACCCACTTCTGGGAGGCCATCGACGCCCTGGCGCCTCTGCAGGCACGCCACGCCGAACTCCAGGGACTCGCCGAATTGGTCAGCGGGCGCGGACAGAACGCGCGCCGGTTGTCGCTGCGGTCCTACGTGCTGGCCGCACGTCTCGACGAGGTCCTCGTCGCCGCGTCGGGTCGTCTCCGCGAGATGTCCTCGGGGCGTTACGAGTTCGTCCACACCGACGCCGCGGGTGTCCGGGGCCGGCGTGGCGGCCTCGGTATCGAGGTCCGCGACGAGTACACCGGCGCGCTCCGCCCGACGACGACGCTGTCCGGCGGCGAGACCTTCTTCGCATCGCTGGCCCTCGCACTCGGACTCGCCGATGTCGTCTCCGCGGAGTCGGGCGGCCGCGTGCTCGACACCATCTTCATCGACGAGGGATTCGGCACCCTCGATCCCGAGGCGCTCGACCTCGTCATGGGGGTCCTGGATGACTTGCGGGCCGGCGGGCGTGTCGTCGGCGTGGTGAGTCACGTCGACGAACTCCGCGCACGAATTCCGGCCCAGCTGCACGTCCTCCGCGGCGAGCACGGGTCGTCGGTCCGAGTGCAGAGCCCGCTCGGCGTGTCCTGAGCTGCCGATTGGGATGTCGACGGATCGGTGCGCTAGGCTGAGTCCCGCCCGATGAGCCCCCGTAGCTCAGGGGATAGAGCGTCTGCCTCCGGAGCAGAAGGCCATAGGTTCGAATCCTATCGGGGGCACCAGTAGCACTGGCCGGCGTAGCCGTTCTTCCCGGGAGTCTCCGGGGCCCGATCCCATAATCCCTGGCCTCCGCGCTGAACAGGTGGGCTTGGCGGGGTATGTGCCATTGTCAGGCGGCTTCTGCCGCGTTCAGCAATAGGTATCGGATACCGATACCTATTGCTGAACCGAGCAGCCCGGAGGATGTTCCCTCACACGTACGGCTCTCCCGGCGCCTCCATGCCTGATGCGGTCCGCCACCGGCACGCGGCGCTGGGCAGCAGCGTGCCACAGCCCCGGCGTGATCGCCACAGTTCCACGCGCACGCGGTGCTGATCTGCCTCAACTCGCCGGCAACTCGATGCGCCGCAACGGATCACCGCCGTCGACAAGCAGCACTCCGCCCGGACGCAGCGCCCGGGCCACGGCCCGCACGGCCGCGTCGTAGAGATCGGGGTGTCGCCCGTCGAGTGCGCCGACCCGCAGTGCGAACGCCACGTCGAACGGGATCCGCGCACCGAGGTCGAAGTCCTCGATGGCGCTGCAGTCGAAGTCGAGTCGGTCCGGACCGAAGCCGCCGGCGATCGCGGCCCGGCGGGCGGCGTTCACGGCTTGAGGCGACCGATCGATGCCGAGTACGAAGCCGTCGGGTCCCACCCGCCTCGCCACCTCGCGTGCTGCCGGCCCGGGCCCGCAGCCGATCTCGAGGACGCGCAGACCAGGGGCCAGTGGCAACGCGTCGACGGCGGCCGCGAGTCGTGCGGAGAGCATGCCGCCATCATCCCCGTTGGGAGTGCCGCGTGGCCCGACCGAACTTGCTCACCTCACCGGCGTGCCCGCCGTGCGGGGCGCTCAGTTCAGCGGAAGTGGTTGTGCGCCACGCAGGGCCAGCATCTGGGTGATGATGGCGATCTCCTTGTCCTGGGTCCGCTTCATGCTCGACGCCAGGTCGCGGACGTAGGCCTGCTCGACGTTGGCCGGGTCGGCCGCGTACTCCATCATGTGCAGACCGCCCTCGTGGTGACGCAGCATCAGCTGGAGGAACCGGATGTCGACCTCGGGACCCCGCATCGCGCGGAACTGTTCCATCTCCGCCGACGTCGCCATCCCGGGCATCGGCGGCTGTTCGGCGTCGGATTCCGCGGCACCTGAGGCGGGTGCGGACATGTCCCCGTGATCCATGTCTCCGTGGTCCATGTCCCCGTGGTCCGAACTTCCGTCACCACCGTGGCCGTGATCGTGGCCGCCGGCGGAGTGATCCGCGGGATCGGAGTGGTCGTGTCCGTCGGCCTCGGAACCGCCGTGGCCCATCCACGCCATGGTCGCGCCGGGGTTGGTGACGGGCTGACCCCAACGGGTCAGCCAGGACTGCATCTGGCCGATCTCATTGCTCTGGGCGGTGAGGATGTCGAACGCCATGCTTCGCACCTCGGGGTCGGTGCCGTGTTCGAGTTCGATCGCGGCCAGTTCCACGCCCTGCTCGTGGTGGCGGGTCATGTCCTGCGCGAAGCCGACGGCCGCCGAGTTCGCAGCCGGGGAATCGTCGCCGGTGGAGTCGTCGGCGAGGCTCGCCTGGATCAGCAGTCCAAGGCCGAGACCGAACAGTAGGAGGGCGGCGCCGCCCAGGGCGAGCAGGATCCGAGGCCGCGACGACGGCTCGGCGGTGTCGTCCGGGCCCTCGGGAGTCGTTGTCTCGTCCCGGGATTCGGGCCGGTCGCTGTTGTCGGTCATCGCTGGTCCTCGCCGATCTCGTCGGGGCGTGCGGCCCGGTCCGTTACCTGGTCTGCTGCTCGGAGGGAACCCGCGTCAGCCCGCGGGCTGCGGGTTGCCGCTGCCGCCATCCATCGGGACGGCGTCGGGGCCGGGCTCACCCTCGTCGGCCGGCGGGGGGTTCGACGGATCGAACCCGGGGATGGCGGTGCAGGTGGCCTGGGTCTCGGGGTATGCGGCGGTCTGCGGGTTCTCCGGGTAGACACCGGGCATCATGTTGCGGCGCAACGCGGTGATGAACTGGTTGACGCGCGGATCGCGGGCGGATTCGAGCTTGAGCTGGTGTCCCCAGCTCTGCAGCGACACCGGCTGGTCGAGTCCGGGGTAGGGCGAGACGAACAGGTACTGCTCACCGCGGACGAGCTGCTTGAGGTAGTCGAGATCCTCCGGTGAGATCGTGTCCGGGTTGTAGGTGATCCAGACCGCGCCGTGTTCGAGGGCGTGGACGGCGTTCTCCGACCGCAACGGGTTCGGGTAGACGACGCCGGTGCAGGTCGCCCAGATCTCGTCATGCGGTCCGCCGAACGGAGGCGACTGGTCGTAGGCGACCCGCTGGGTCGCGGTGACGTGCCGGGCGGCCTCGTAGTAGCGCTTCGTCACACCCGGGATGTTCACCGACGGATCGGGATTCTGCGGTGAGGGCACGAACTCGGACACCGTTTCCACGGCGAAGTCGTCCTTCTGTTCGGCGCGCCGCTCGTTGAACTTGGGGACGAGGTAGATCGCGAGTCCGGCGATGAGGCCGATGACCACCACGACGGCGCCGATCAGCATCCAGTCGACCTGACGTCCCGTCGCCGAGGGAACGGATCCTGCTCGCTTGCGAGACTTGGGGACGTTGGCCCCTGGTTTGCGCGCCATTGACTTCTTTCCTCATCCGACTGCGGGGGCCGAGCGAACCCGCGGCAGACCCGACCCGCGCTCGGCGCACACGAGTGTACTGGTGGGCCCGATGGGTGGAGCAGGGTGCGATTGTGGGTGTAGTGGCCGCGGCCAATAGGATGGTGTCCTGTGACTCCCGCCGACCTGGCCGCGCTGCTGCGCGACGTGACCCTGACCGTGGTCCGCGACCGCGGACTGGACGAGAACCTGGTGCCCGACTCCATCGTCGTCGAGCGCCCCCGTCACGCTGACCACGGCGACTATTCCACCAACGTCGCCCTGCAGATGGGCAAGCGGCTCGGCGTGAACCCGCGGGAACTCGCCGGCTGGCTCGCGGAGGCGTTCGCCGCGGCCGAGGGTGTCGCGAAGGCCGAGATCGCCGGTCCCGGGTTCGTGAACCTCTGGCTCGGGGCCGCCGCGCAGAACACCGTCGTCGCGGCGGTGCTGGCCCGGGGTGCGGACTACGGCCGCGGAAACGAACTCGCCGGCTCGGTCATCAACCTCGAATTCGTGTCGGCCAATCCGACCGGGCCGATCCACCTGGGCGGTACCCGCTGGGCGGCCGTCGGCGACGCGCTCGGCCGCGTGCTGGCCGCTCGCGGTGGTGCGGTCACGCGCGAGTACTACTTCAACGACCACGGTGCCCAGATCGACCGGTTCGCCCGGTCGCTGGAGGCCGCGGCACTGGGCAACCCGACCCCGGAGGACGGCTACGCGGGCGATTACATCGCCGACATCGCCGCGAAGGTCGTCGAGACGGTCCCCGAGGTGCTGTCGCAGCCCGACGCCGACCGCCTCGAGACGTTCCGTTCGGTCGGGGTGGACCTGATGTTCACCCACATCAAGCAGAGCCTCCACGACTTCGGCACCGACTTCGACGTCTTCACCCATGAGGACAAGATGTTCGCCACCGGCCTCGTCGACGAGTGCATCGGCGAGCTCAAGGCCAACGGCAACCTGTACGAGAAGGACGGCGCGTGGTGGCTGCGGTCCACCGAGTTCGGTGACGACAAGGACCGTGTGGTCCTCAAGAGCGACGGCAACGCCGCCTACATCGCGGGCGACATCGCCTACTACCGTGACAAGCGCAACCGCGGCTTCAACCTCTGCATCTACATGCTCGGCGCCGATCACCACGGGTACATCAGCCGGCTCAAGGCCGCGGCGGCGGCGCTCGGCGACGACCCGGCCACCGTCGAGGTGCTGATCGGCCAGATGGTCAACCTCGTGCGCGACGGCACGCCGGTTCGTATGAGCAAGCGTGCCGGCACGGTCATCACGCTCGACGACCTCGTCGACGCCGTCGGCGTCGACGGCGCGCGCTATTCGCTGATCCGCTCGTCGGTCGACGTCAACATCGACATCGATCTCGACCTGCTCACCAAACAGTCCAACGACAACCCGGTGTACTACGTGCAGTACGCCCACGCGCGGATGTCCGCACTGGCCCGCAACGCCGCTGACCTCGGGGTCGTGTCGTCGCTGGACCATCTGGACCTGCTCGACGATCCCGCCGAGGGCGAATTGATCCGCACCATCGGCGATTTCGACGATGTCGTCGCGACCGCCGCCACGTTGCGCGAGCCGCACCGGGTCTGTCGCTACCTCGAGGTCCTCGCCGGCACCTACCACCGGTTCTATGCCAAGTGCCGTGTCCTGCCGCAGGGTGACGAGAAACCGGCGGACATCCACCGGGCCCGGCTCGCCCTGTGCGAGGCCACCCGTCAGGTCCTGGCCAACGGGCTGGGTCTCGTCGGCGTCACCGCGCCGGAGCAGATGTGAACGCCCACCCCGCCGGCCCCCGGCACGCCGAACTGCTGGCCGCGCCCCATCTCGCCGAGCGTCCGAACGACCCGGCCGTGCTCGCCGAGATCCCCGCACAGGTGTGGCCGCGCAACGCATCCCGCGACGAATCGGGCGAGCTGCGGTTGGCCGGCGTGCCGGTGAGTCAGCTCGCCGAAGAGTTCGGGACGCCGGCGTTCGTCGTGGACGAGGCCGACTTCCGGTCGCGCTGCCGGGACATGATGGCGGCGTTCGGCCCGTACGGGCGAGTGCACTACGCGTCGAAGGCGTTCCTGAGCACCGAGATCGCGCGCTGGGTCGACGACGAGGGGCTGTCCCTGGACGTCTGCAGCGGTGGTGAACTCGCCATCGCACTGCGCGCCGGTTTCCCGCCGGAGCGAATCGCACTGCACGGCAACAACAAGAGCGTCGACGAGCTGCGCGCTGCGGTCGACGCCGGAATCGGGCACGTCGTCCTCGACTCGATGATCGAGATCGATCGGCTCGACGCGATCGCCGGCGAACGCGGTGTCGTCGCCGACGTGCTGGTGCGCGTGACCGTCGGTGTCGAGGCGCACACCCACGAGTTCATCTCGACCGCACACGAGGACCAGAAGTTCGGATTCTCCCTCGCCGGTGGGATCGCGATGGGAGCCATCCGGCGGGTCTTCGCGACCGACAACCTCAGGCTCGTGGGTCTGCACAGCCACATCGGGTCGCAGATCTTCGACATGGACGGATTCGAGCTGGCCGCCCACCGGGTGCTCGGACTGCTCCGCGACGTCGTCGGCGAGTTCGGTGTCGAGAAGACCGCGCAGATGTCGGTCGTCGATCTCGGTGGCGGACTGGGGATCTCGTACCTCCCTGAGGAACGCCCGCTGCCGGTGCAGAAGGTGGCGGAGACGCTCGCGGCGATCGTCGAGCGGGAGTCGGCAGCACTCGGGCTGCCCATGCCGACCATCGCCGTCGAACCGGGCCGCGCCATCGCCGGTCCCGGCACGATCACGCTGTATCGCGTCGGCACCGTGAAGGACGTCGCACTGGGCGGCGGCGCCGTACGACGCTACGTCTCCGTCGACGGCGGCATGAGCGACAACATCCGCACCGTTCTCTACGACGCCGAATACGACGTGCGGCTCGTGTCCCGGGTGTCGGAGGCCCGTGCGGTGGTGTGCCGGGTGGTGGGAAAGCATTGCGAGAGCGGCGACATCGTGATCAAGGACTGTTGGCTGCCGGAGGATCTCGGCCCCGGCGACCTGATCGCGGTGGCGGCCACCGGTGCCTACTGCTACTCGATGTCGAGCCGCTACAACATGACCATGAGACCGCCCGTGGTGGCGGTGGCCGACGGGAACGCCCGGCTGCTGCTGCGCCGGGAGACCATCGACGACTTCCTCAGCCTGGAGGTGGGCCTGTGACCGGATCCGTGCAGAACGCAAGTGGCGCAACCGATGCGGACTCGCGCACCATCGGTGTCGCGGTGCTCGGCATGGGCAATGTCGGTGCCGAGGTGGTGCGCATCATCACCGACAACGCCGACGACCTCCGGGCGCGCGTCGGGGCTCCCGTGGAGATCCGCGGCGTCGCGGTGCGGGATCTCGGCCGTCCCCGCAAGATCGCGCAGGATCTCCTGACCGACGACCCGGCGGCACTCGTCGCGCGCGACGACGTCGACATCGTCGTCGAGTTGATGGGCGGCATCGACCCGGCCCGCGGTCTGATCCGGTCGGCGCTCGAGAGCGGCAAGTCGGTGGTGACGGCGAACAAGGCGCTCCTCGCCGAGTACACCGGCGAACTCGCGACCGCCGCGGCGGATGCCAAGGTGGACCTCTACTTCGAGGCCGCGGTCGCCGGCGCCATCCCGGTCATCCGTCCGCTGATGCAGTCCCTGGCCGGCGACACCGTCGAGCGGGTCAACGGAATCGTCAACGGGACCACCAACTTCATCCTCTCCGCGATGGACGAGACGGGCGCCGACTACGCCGACACCCTTGCCGAGGCCGGCCGCCTCGGATATGCCGAAGCCGATCCGACGGCCGACGTCGAGGGCTACGACGCCGCGGCCAAGGCGGCGATCCTCGCCTCGATCGCCTTCCACACGCGGGTCACGGCGGCCGATGTGCACCGCGAGGGCATCTCCTCGGTCACGTCCGCCGACCTGATCGCGGCCAAGAAGTTCGACTGCACGATCAAACTGCTCTCGATCTGCGAGCGCGTCCGTGACGCCAATGGCGCGCAACGGATCTCGGCACGCGTGTACCCCGCGCTGATTCCGCTGACCCACCCGCTGGCGACCGTGAACGGCGCGTTCAACGCCGTCGTCGTGGAAGCCGAGAACGCCGGGCGGCTGATGTTCTACGGTCAGGGTGCCGGGGGATCACCGACGGCATCGGCCGTTCTCGGCGACATGGTCATGGCCGCCCGCAACCGCGTGCACGGCGGGCGCGGACCGCTCGAGTCGACCTACGCCTCCCTGCCCGTCGCCCCGATCGACGACGTGTTCACGCGGTATTACGTCTCGATGCGGGTGGCCGACAAGCCCGGCGTGCTGGCGCAGGTCGCGGGGGAGTTCTCGAAGCGGTCGGTCAGCATCGCTGCGGTGCGCCAGGAGGGCGCGGGCGACGACGCCCGCCTGATCCTGGTCACCCACCGCGCCCCCGACCGAGCTCAATCGGATTGTGTTGCGGCGCTTGAAGACATGGACGCCGTCATCAAGGTGTCGAGTGTGTTGCGATTGGAAGGTACCGATGACTGAAGCGACTTCTACGCCTGTGCACCGCGCGTGGCCGGGCCTCATCGAGGCCTACCGGTCGCGGTTGCCCGTCGCCGACGACTGGAAGGTCGTCACGCTGCTCGAGGGTGGCACCCCGCTGATCAGTGCGCCGCATCTGTCGTCGCTGACCGGTTGCGAGGTCTACCTCAAGGTGGAGGGCCTCAACCCCACCGGTTCGTTCAAGGACCGCGGCATGACGATGGCCGTCAGCAACGCGGTCAACAACGGCAAGACCGCGGTCCTGTGCGCATCCACGGGCAACACCTCGGCATCGGCCGCCGCATACGCCACCCGGGCCGGGATCACCTGCGCCGTCCTGATCCCGCAGGGCAAGATCGCGATGGGCAAGCTCGCTCAGGCGGTCATGCACGGCGCCAAGATCATCCAGGTCGAGGGCAACTTCGACGACTGTCTCGAACTCGCGCGCAAGGCGACCGCCGAGTTCACCGAGATCGAACTCGTGAACTCGGTCAACCCGGCGCGGATCGAGGGTCAGAAGACCGCCGCCTTCGAGATCGTCGACGTGCTGGGCCGTGCCCCCGACGTCCACGCTCTGCCGGTCGGGAACGCGGGCAACATCACCGCGTACTGGAAGGGCTACAAGGAGTATCGCGCCGACGGAGTCTCGTCGTCGGTGCCGCGCATGCTCGGTGTCCAGGCCGCGGGCGCCGCGCCGCTGGTGAACGGCGCGCCGGTGAAGGACCCGGAGACCGTCGCCACCGCCATCCGCATCGGTTCCCCGGCCAGCTGGAACCAGGCCGTCGCCGCGAAGGACGAGTCGACCGGGCAGTTCCTGGCGGCCACCGACGAGAAGCTGCTCGAGGCCTACCGACTCGTCGCCGGCAAGGAGGGCGTGTTCGTCGAGCCGGCGTCGGCCGCCAGCGTCGCGGGCCTGCTCGCCGCGAGTGCCGACGGCTGGATCGAGCGGGGCTCGACCGTGGTGTGCACGGTCACCGGCAACGGTCTGAAGGACCCCGACACCGCGCTGGCGGGCATCCCGGCGGTCGAGGCCATTCCGGTGGACCCGGTGGCGGTCGCGAATGCTCTCGGTGTCGGCTGACGGGGCCGGGTCCGCGGCGGCTGCTGCGGGAACGGTGCCGGTAGGGCTCTCGACGAGGGTCCGCGTGCCCGCCTCCAGTGCCAACCTGGGGCCCGGATTCGACTGTCTCGGAATAGCTCTCGGAATCTACGACGAGGTGATCGTCGAGACGGTCCCGGATGGCGTCACCCTCGAGGTCGAGGGTGAGGGCGCCGACGCCGTGCCCCGCGACGACTCGCACCTCGTGGTGCGGGCGCTCACGCACGGACTGGCACACGCCGGGCTGCGGGCCCCCGGTCTGACATTGCGCTGCGTCAACCGGATCCCGCATTCCCGGGGTCTGGGTTCGTCCGCCGCCGCCGCGGTGTCGGGTCTCGCCGCCGCGTCGGGCCTGATCTCGGCCGCCGGCCTCGGTCCGGGGCTCTCGGCCGACGAACTGGTACAACTGTCCAGCGAATTCGAGGGTCACCCCGACAACGCGGCCGCGAGCGTGCTCGGCTCGGCGGTCGTCACGTGGACCGAATCAGCCGACGGCGTCGCCTCGTATCACGCGCACCGTCTCCCGGTGCACCCCGACATCTACGCAACGGTCTTCGTGCCCGACACCGAGTCGTCGACGTCGTTCACCCGCGGGCTGCTCCCGGATTCGGTTCCGCGCGCCGACGCCGTGTTCAACCTGAGCCGGTCGGCCCTCGCCGTCGTCGCGCTGACCACCGATCCGCGCAACCTCATGGCCGCGTCCCAGGATCGGTTGCACCAGCCGTACCGGGCGTCGGCGATGGCGCCGACGCACGATCTGGTCAGCGCGCTGCGTGCTCGGGGACATGCTGCGACGGTGTCCGGAGCGGGACCGACCGTCCTGGTGCTCGGTACGGCGCCGGTGCCCGCCGAGATCCGTCAGCTGGCGCAGGGCCTCGGGTTCGACGCCCGGTCGGTCGCCGTCGCCGGCGGCGTCGAGATCACCGTCGGCTGATCGGCGTCGTCCGCACGACCGCCGGAGTGAAAGCGCATTCATTTGGCGCTTCCGGCGTGTTGCCCCTATCATGCGAACGGGGTTACCATATTCTGGTCTAGCCGCGCAGGCTTGTCCTGCCGCTTCTCATCCTTCACCGATCGGAGATGACCGGCTGTGTATCCGGGCCGGGGTCATGGATCTCTGTCGACGGTGCCGAAGCGCAGGTGTTTCCGGGCACGCTCGCAGCGGACCACACATTCTCACCGTCCACCGCGGACGGACTCCCTAGCGCACAGAAGCAGGGAAACGTAGACCTCACGCAGTTCTCGTCTGCGGGAGGAACGAAAGGACTTCCGTGACCGATACGGACCTGATCACCGCACCTGCCGAGCAGGAATCCGCGGGTTCGGCCGGCCCCGACTCGGGACGACCGGCCACCAAGACACGTGCACGAACCGGCCTGTCCGGCATGGTGCTCAGCGAACTGCGGACGGTCGCCGGTGAACTCGGCATCAAGGGCACCTCCGGGATGCGCAAGGGCGATCTGATCGCCGCGATCAAGGAGCGCCAAGCGGGTGGCGACGCCCCGGCCGCGAAGAGCGCTCCCGCCCGGTCGAAGGCCGGCACGTCGAAGCCGGCGACGAACGACGACCAGCTGACCATCGGCGACTCCCCGGCCGCGACCGGGGCGGACACGACCGAGAAGAACGACGCCCCCCGGAGCGGCGCGCGCACCCAGCGCGGCGCCGGCCGCAAGGCCGCTGCCGCGGACGCACCGGCCGAGGCGTCGTCCACCGAGACCGCGAACGCCGACGCTTCGGGAACAACGAACAACCCGGCTGCCACCCAGGCCGACGGCTCGCGGAACGGCGCCGACGCGGCGAAGTCCGAGGCCCAGGCCGGGGATGCACCCAAGGGCGGCAGCGCTTCCGAGACCGACTCGTCGGAGACCGGTGCGGGACGCGAGCGACGCCGCGGCCGTGACGGCTCGGGCGAGGCCGCGGGTGACTCCGACGGCAACGACCAGCGCACTCGGCGCAACCGCAACCAGAACCGCGACAACCAGAATCGCGACGGGGGCCAGAACCGCGACGGGGGCCAGAATCGCGACAAGCAGAACCGCGACGGCAACCAGAACCGCGACGGCAACCAGAACCGCGACGGAAATCAGAATCGTGACGGGGGCCAGAACCGCGACGGGGGTCAGGACGACGACGGCGAGGGCGGCGGTCGCCGTCGGGGTCGCCGGTTCCGTGAGCGTCGTCGCGGCCAGAATCGCGACACCCCGAACGAGCCGCAGGTGTCCGACGATGACGTGTTGCAGCCCGTCGCCGGCATCCTCGACGTGCTCGACAACTACGCCTTCGTGCGCACCTCGGGGTACCTCGCCGGTCCGAACGACGTCTACGTCTCGATGAACCTGGTCCGCAAGAACGGACTTCGACGCGGCGACGCGATCACCGGTGCGGTCAAGGTGCCGCGCGAGGGCGACCAGCAGAACCAGCGCCAGAAGTTCAACCCGCTGGTGCGGCTGGACACCGTCAACGGCGGAGACGTCGAGACGGCCAAGCGTCGCCCCGAGTTCAACAAGCTCACGCCGCTGTACCCGAACCAGCGCCTGCGGCTGGAGACCACCCCCGAACGACTCGACACCCGTGTGATCGATCTGATCATGCCGATCGGCAAGGGGCAGCGCGCCCTGATCGTGTCGCCGCCGAAGGCCGGTAAGACGACGATCCTGCAGGACATCGCCAACGCGATCGCGACCAACAATCCCGAATGCCACCTCATGGTCGTCCTCGTCGACGAGCGTCCCGAGGAGGTCACGGACATGCAGCGTTCGGTGCGGGGTGAGGTCATCGCCTCGACCTTCGATCGGCCGCCGTCAGACCACACCTCGGTGTCCGAGCTCGCGATCGAGCGCGCCAAGCGACTCGTCGAGAGCGGGAAAGACGTTGTGGTGCTGCTGGACTCGATCACCCGTCTGGGTCGTGCGTACAACAACGCGTCGCCCGCGTCGGGTCGGATCCTGTCCGGTGGTGTCGATTCGACCGCGCTGTACCCGCCGAAGCGGTTCCTCGGCGCGGCGCGCAACATCGAGAACGGCGGATCGCTGACGATCATCGCCTCGGCGCTCGTCGAGACCGGCTCCACCGGCGACACGGTGATCTTCGAGGAGTTCAAGGGCACCGGCAACGCCGAGCTCAAGCTCGACCGCAAGATCTCCGAGCGCCGGGTGTTCCCGGCGGTGGACGTCAACCTGTCGAGTACTCGTAAGGACGAGCTGCTGCTGTCGCCGGAGGAATTCTCCATCGTGCACAAGCTGCGTCGCGTGCTCTCGGGTCTCGACTCGCAGCAGGCCATCGACCTGCTGATCAGTCAGCTCAAGAAGACCAAGACGAACATCGAGTTCCTGATGACGGTGCAGAAGACCGCGCCGGGCGGGAACAACGACGACTGAGTTCTGCGACTGCAAACGAGCCACGAAGGTCACCGGACCTTCGTGGCTCGTCGTTTTCGCTCCTCGGGAACTGCGGCCTGGCGGCCGTCGTGGACTACGACACAACACTCGCGAGCATCTGAACCTCATGCTCCCTGAGGTGCGAGCGAAGCGAGCCACGAAGGGTGTAGCAACGTGTCTCGCCAGCCCTTCGTGACTCGTCGACCTCGACGCGCTCCTTCGTCGCTTGCTCGGCCCGGCGGCTTGCGCTTCTCGCACCTCAGGGAGCAGGGGTTTTGTAGTCTCTTCGGATCAGCGAGCGATGGGGGTTCGCTTCTCTCGGATTGGGGAGCGGTGGGAGACGGACGGGGTTGCGCGACTCGCGCGGTGTCCTCTCAGCCGGCGAGGTCGGCCGCCAGGTGTTGCCACGCCTGCGCACTCGGCGGTGCGACGGCCCCGGTCTGGGTCACGATGAGCGCGCACTCGCCTCCGCGGCTGTAGATCTCGAGTGATCCCGTGCGGTCCCACACCCCGCGGGGCCACGTCACCCAGCATTCGCCGACGAGGTCGAAGTTGATCATCACGCGGGTGCTGCCGGATGCCAGCACCATCTGGCCCCGATGCTCGCGGGCTCCGTCGAGACGGTCCTGGCGCATCTGGATGCATCCCGGCGCCGCCGTCGCGAAGGTCACGGTCATCCCCAGTCCCGCTGCGTGCTCGAGTGCGGCGATCACCGCACGTGTCTCGACGCGGACGGTACGCGCGCAGTCGAGATGGGGGAGGGCCGCCAGGCGGGCGACACCTCCGTCGGTGAGTACCGCGTCGAATTGTGCGACCTGATCGTCGTCGATCGAGGCGGACGGGTCCACGCACTGTGGCGCAGGCGAATCCACGAAGGGCCCATCAAGGACCGCGGCCGCGCCGGTGCAGGTCATCGCCTCGAACGCCAGCCGGTCGGAGTTCTCCGTCAGGTACGTGGCGTGAGCGGTGTTGCCGCGGTGGTCGAACAGTCGCAGGGTCGGCGGAACGTGGGCGGCGGGATCGCTGAGCAACGCCGACGACAAGCGAGAGGGGTTGAGCCGCAGTGCGATCTGCTGCGAGTCGACACGTAGCGGACCGCCCACGGCCGTCGGGAGGTCATGGACGCCGACCGCGTTCATGATCACCGGACCGGCAACGGTCACGCCGACGACCTGGGCCAGGCCGGGCAGGCGCGCGGCGACCGCGGGGACGTCGTGATTCACCGAGGATCCCGCGAATCCGGCTGTCCGCAGCAGGATCTCGAGATCGCTGCGGGCGTGCGGATGGTCCCCGGCGGAGTGGGTCATCTCAGTAGACGTCGCGAGAGTAGCGATTCTCCGCGCGCAGGCGATCGACGTACGCCACGGCCTGGTCGGGCTCGAGACCACCGTGTTCGGCGACGATCTCGTGCAGCGCCGCATCGACGTCGTCGGCCATCGTCGTGGCGTCGCCGCACACGTACAGATGCGCGCCGGCCTCGAGCCACGCGAACAGCTCACCGCCGTGTTCGCGCATCCGGTCCTGGACGTAGACCTTGTGTTCCTGATCGCGGGAGAAGGCTAGGTCGAGCCGGTCGAGAAGCCCGTCGGTGACGAACCGGTCGAGCTCGTCGGCATAGAGGTAGTCGTGGCCGCGATGCTGGTCACCGAAGAACAGCCAGTTGCCGCCGGGTGCGCCGGCCGCGGCCCGCTCGTGCAGGAAACCGCGGAACGGGGCGATGCCGGTGCCCGGGCCGATCATGACGGCCGAGACGTCGTCGGCGGGCAGCCGGAACTTCTTGTTCGGGGAGATGAAGACGGGCACGGTGTCGCCGGGCGCGCAGCGGTCGGCCAGGTGGGTCGAGCACACACCTCCGCGATCCCGGTCGGCGACGCGGTAGCGCACCGTGGCCATCGTGATGTGGACGGTGTCGCCGTGGACCCGCGGGCTCGACGAGATCGAGTACTCGCGGTGCGCGAGGGGACTCAACTCCTCGAGCAGTTCCTCGGGAGTCGGGGTGAAGGTCGGGTCCAGATCCACCAGATCGAGGACGTCGAGGCCGTGGAGCCACGCGTCGAGTGCCTGCGGGTCACCGGCGTCGAGAAGTCGGGCGAGTTCGGGGTGTCCGGTGCGTTCGGCGACGACCCGGACGAGGTACTTCGACGGCGCGCCGATCTCGTACCTGCTGGTCAGTGCCTCGCGCAGGGTGTAGGTCGCCTTGCGGTCGGCGATGATCTCGTCGCCCTCCGCGCGCAGCCGGGCGAGCAGGAGATCGACCAACGCGGGATCGTTCGTCGGAGCGATCCCGATGCCGTCGCCGGGCTCGTAGGTGATGCCGCTGTCGCCGAGATCGAGTTCGAGATGCCGGACCTCCTTGGCCGATCCGGGACCGGAGAGGAGCTCGTTCCGCACGACCGTCGCCGGGTAGGGATGGCGCCGGTTCCACGGCGATCGCGCCGTCTTGCCGGTACGACGGGCGGGGGAGGTCCGTGCGGTGTCGACTGCGAGGCTGCTGCCGGTGGAGGCGGCGTCGTACATCGAGGAATCCTTCGGGGACGAGGTGCGGGGGAGCGTGTGCCGCCGACAGGGCGGGCGACGCCACGGTACTACACTTAGGCAACCCTTACGAGGATCGCGATCTGCGTCACGTGTAGCGAAGTGCCGGTGGCCGTGTCGGGAATGGATCCGAGTGGCCTGCCGTTGAGGCACCTGCGACCGTGGTGACCGGGATTTTTCCCGGGTGATGCCCCCGTGGCATACTGGTCGGTCGAGTCCGGTTCCGGTTCACACCGTCGACAAGCGACGGTGACCCGGCGACCTCAGAAAGGGACAGTCAGACATGAAGCAGGGAATCCACCCCGAGTACGCGACGACCACCGTCGTCTGCGGCTGCGGCAACACCTTCGAGACCCGCAGCACCGCTGCCAACGGTCGGATCAACGTCGAGGTCTGCTCGCAGTGCCACCCGTTCTACACGGGCAAGCAGAAGATCCTCGACACCGGCGGCCGCGTTGCCCGGTTCGAGAAGCGCTACGGCAAGCGCGCCAAGTAGACCACGCTGCGACGCCCGCCCGACGATGTCGGGACGGGCGTCGCTGTGTTTTCCGGTCAGAGTTCTTCCCGGTGTCGCCGATCATCCGTTGTGGCGCCGGTCGACAAGTGAGGTCGCCTTCATGAGTACGCAGAGTCCCTCGGCCATCGACGACATCCTGGCCGAGCACTCGGGTCTCGAACGTCAACTGGCCGATCCTGCCCTGCACGACGATCCCGCCGCGGCCCGTCGCGTCGGCAAGCGATTCGCCGAGCTCGCGCCGGTCATGGCGACCTACACACGGTTGAAGACGGCACGCGAGGATCTGGAGGCCGCACGTGAACTGGCCGCCGACGATGCGTCGTTCGCGGCCGAGATCCCCTCTCTCGAAGAGGCCGTCGAGGAACTCGACGCGACGTTGACCGACCTGCTCGCCCCGCGCGACCCCCACGACGCCGACGACGTGGTCCTGGAGATCAAATCCGGTGCGGGCGGCGAGGAATCGGCACTGTTCGCGGCGGACCTGGCCCGGATGTACCTCAAGTACTGCGAGCGTCACGGCTGGAAGGCGCAGGTGCTCGGCGTGACCGAGTCCGATCTCGGCGGCTACAAAGAGGCCACCTTCTCGATCAAGTCGAAAGAGGCCGTGCGCGACGGGGTCTGGTCGCGACTGAAGTTCGAGGGCGGTGTGCACCGCGTCCAGCGGGTGCCGGTCACCGAGTCGCAGGGCCGCATCCACACGTCGGCGGCCGGGGTGCTGATCTACCCCGAGCCCGAAGAGGTGGCCGAGGTGACGATCGACGAATCGGAACTGCGCATCGACGTCTACCGCTCGTCCGGCAAGGGCGGCCAAGGCGTGAACACCACCGATTCGGCGGTCCGGATCACCCACCTGCCCACCGGAATCGTCGTCACATGCCAGAACGAACGTTCGCAGTTGCAGAACAAGGCGCGCGCGATGCAGGTCCTCGCCGCCCGGCTGCAGTCCGCAGCCGAGGAAGAAGCGGAGGCCGCCGCCGCGCAGGGTCGTGCGGCCCAGATCCGCACCGTGGACCGGTCCGAGCGGATCCGGACCTACAACTTCCCCGAGAACCGCATCACCGATCACCGCATCGGTTACAAGGCCAGCAATCTCGACGCGGTCCTCGCCGGTGACATGGACAACCTGCTCGACGCGCTCGTCGCCGCGGACCGGCAGGCCCGCATGGAAGCGGAATAGACGTTGTGACCGGCAGGCCGACCCCGTTGTCGGACGAACTGCGTGCCGCGACCGCCCGTCTCGCCGCGTCCGGGATCGACTCCGCACGCCGTGACGCCGAATGGCTGATGGCCCACGTGCTCGGGATCGATGCGGGCCGACTGGTGCTGGTGGACACGATCGACGACGCGCCGGCCCGCGCGTTCCGGTCGGCGATCGACCAGCGGTCGCAGCGGATTCCCTTGCAGCACATCATCGGGACCGCCGCCTTCGGCCCCGTCGAGCTGGCCGTCGGCCCCGGGGTGTTCATCCCCCGGCCGGAGACCGAGTACCTCCTCGAATGGGCGGTCGACCGACTCCGCGCCACCCCCGGATCGCATTTCGCGGCTGATTTCTGCAGCGGCAGTGGGGCACTGGCGATCGGCATCGCCGCGATGAGTCCGGCGACCCGGGTCGTGGCGATCGAGGCCGACGAGGATGCGCTGGTGTGGTTGCGTCGCAACGTCGCCGACGCGACACCGGCCGTCGGGTCACGGGTCGACGTCGTCGCCGCGGACGTCACCGATCCGGATCAGGTCGCGGGAGCCATCCCGGCCGGCAGCGTGTCGGTCCTGGTCACGAACCCGCCCTACGTGCCGCTCGACGCCGTGGTCGGACCCGAGGTCGCCCACGACCCGGCTCGCGCGGTCTTCGGCGGCGCGGACGGGATGTCGGTCATCGTGCCGATGGTGCCGGTCATCGCCCGCACGCTGACGCCGGGTGGCGTCGTCGGGATCGAACACGACGACACGACCGCCGACGCCGTCGTGTCGTGCCTGCACGCGCACGGCGACTTCGAGGAAGTCACCCGGCACACGGATCTCACGGGCCGGCCGAGGTTCGTGATGGCGCGCCGACGGCAGGCCGGGTCCGTCGGACGCGGCATGGCAGGATGATCGCGTGAGCACTGTTTTCGACTGCAACGATCCACAGAACCGCTCGTCGGGGATTCGGGCGGCGGTCGGGGCGGCGAAGGCCGGACGGCTGATCGTGATGCCCACCGACACGCTCTACGGAGTCGGTTGCGACGCCTTCGATTCCGACGCCGTCGGTGCGCTCCTCGCAGCCAAGCACCGGGGACGCGACATGCCCGTGCCGGTCCTGGTCGGTTCCTGGCACTCGATCGACGGCCTGGTCCTGTCCGTCCCGCAGCCCGCACGCGACCTGATCGAGGCCTTCTGGCCGGGCGGCCTGAGTCTGGTTGTCCGACAAGCACCCTCGCTGGCGTGGGACCTCGGCGACACCGACGGCACCGTCATGCTGCGGATGCCGCTGCACCCGGTCGCGATCGACGTGCTGCGCGAGGTGGGGCCGATGGCGGTCTCGAGCGCAAACGTCTCGGGACGTCCGCCGGCGACCACCGCCGACGAGGCGCGCGAACAACTCGGCGACGAGATCGCCGTGTATCTCGACGGTGGGCCGGCACCGGCCGCGCAGGCGTCGACGATCGTCGATGTCTCCGGGCCGAGTCCGCGCATCCTGCGCGAGGGCGCGGTCCCGACGGACGCCGTCGCCGACGTACTCGACACGGACCCGGCCGCACTGCTCGCGGAGCGATGAGCCCCGACGCGCCGAGGTCCGGACCACCCGGCGTCGAGGCGGGCGGCGCACCGACCGGCGACGCCGCGGTCGACGCCCTGGTGAGCCGCGAGGTCGGACGGCGCCGCGACACCGTGCAGCTGCTCGCCAGCGAGACCGATCCGACGCCCGGGGTGCGGGCCGCGATGGCGTCGGTCTTCGACGCGAAGTATGCCGAAGGGTATCCCGGGGCGCGCTACCACGGTGGTTGTGACGTGGCCGACGAGCTCGAGGAGCTCGCCGTCGGCCGGGCCCGTGCGCTGTTCGGCGCCGAGTACGTCAATGTCCAGCCGCTGTCGGGCAGTGCGGCCAACCTCGCCGTCTATGCCGCCTTCGCCCAGCCCGGAGACCCGGTGCTCGCGCTGCGCCTCGAACACGGCGGCCACCAGACGCACGGTTCTCGGGCGAACTTCTCCGGGCGGTGGTTCTCGCCGTTGCACTACGAGGTCCGCCGCGACGACGAACTCGTCGACTACGACCAGGTCAGGGATCTCGCGCTGGTGCACCGCCCCCGCATCCTCGTCGCCGGCGCCGCGTCCTACTCGCGGACGTTCGACTTCCCGACCCTGCGCCGGATCGCCGACGAGGCCGAGTGCATCCTCTGGGTCGACGCCGCACATCTCGCCGGGCACATCGCGGCCGGCCTGCTGCCCTCGCCGGTGCCGCACGCCGACATCGTCACCCTGTCCACCAACAAGGTGATCCGCGGTCCGCGCGGCGGGGTCATCCTCGCGCGGGCCGAACACGGCGAGGCCCTGCGCAAGGCGGTCTTCCCGTTCGTGCAGGGCGGTCCCGCGATGCACGCCGTCGCCGCGAAGGCGGTCGCCTGCGCGGAATCCGGTACCGACGAGTTCGCCGGCTACGTCCGTCGTGCGGTGGACAACGCCCGCGGTCTCGCCACGGAACTGGCCTCTCGGGGCGCCCGGGTGGTGTCCGGCGGCACCGACATCCACCTCGCGGTCGTCGACGTCAGCGGCTTCGGCATCTCCGGGATGGAGGCGCAGCACCGGCTCGGCGCGGCCGGGATCGTCGTCGACAAGGCGGTCCTCCCGTTCGACACCCGCCCCGTCTCCGAGGGATCGGCGATCCGGATCGGTACGCCGGTGGCCACCGAGCGCGGCATGACCGCCGCGATGCATCCGATCGTCGCCGACGCGATGGCCGCCGCGATGTCGACGCGCGACCGTGAGACACACCAGCGGATCCGTCGCGAGATCGCCGCACTGGCCTACGGGTAGCGTGGTCGCAATGTCGGAGACCCTTGCCCGTCTGACACCGGTGGTGGCGCGATGACCGGTGCCGCACCGGTGTTGCTCGCCGCCGCCGCGGACGGGGGAGGGACGGGCGTTCCTCTGCGCGAGCTCCTGCTCGTGGGGCTCACGGCCGCGGCCATGACCTACCTCCTGACCTCGGCGGTCCGCGTCTTCGCGATCCGCGCCGGCGCGGTCGCCGTGCCGCGGGTCCGCGACGTGCACGTGATCCCGACACCTCGCCTCGGCGGGCTCGGGATGTTCGGTGGGGTGGTCGCCGGGATCGCGCTCGCCGCGAACCTCCCCGCGCTCAATCGCGGTTTCGCCTACACCACGGACATGACGGCGGTGATCGCCGCCGGCACGGTGATCGTCCTCGTCGGCGTCGTCGACGACCGGTGGGGCCTGGACGCGCTGACCAAATTCGTCGGTCAGCTCACCGCCGCCGGCGTCCTGGTGCTGCTCGGCATCAGCTGGCTGCAGCTCTACATCCCGTTCGCCGACATCGGCACGCTGGTGCTCGACCCGCTGCAGGCCGGTCTCCTCACGGTCGCGATCACGGTCGCGACGATCAACGCGATCAACTTCGTCGACGGCCTCGACGGTCTGGCCGCGGGATTGGGACTCATCGCCGCGGCGGCGATCTGCATGTTCTCGCTCGGTCTGCTGCGCGACCAGGGCGGCGACGTCAGCTACTACCCCCCGGCCCTCATCTCGGTGGCACTGGCCGGCGCGTGCCTCGGATTCCTGCCGCACAACTTCTCGCCCGCACGGATCTTCATGGGTGACTCGGGTGCGATGCTGATCGGTCTGCTGCTCGCCGCGGCCTCCACGAGCGCCTCGGGCCGTATCGCCGTGAACGCCTACGGACCGGCCGACATCTTCACGCTGCTGTCCCCGCTGATCCTGGTCGCCGCCGTCGTCTTCATCCCGATGCTCGACATGCTGCTGGCGGTGATCCGGCGGACCCGGGCCGGCGTCGGTTTCTACACCCCGGACAAGATGCACCTGCACCACCGGCTGCTCGAACTCGGGCACTCGCAGCGCCGGGTCGCGCTGATCATCTATCTGTGGGTCGGGGTTCTCGCGTTCTCGGCGGCGGCCAGCACGCTGTTCCCGCTGTCGGTCGTCGCGCCGGCCTTCGGTGCGGGCCTCGTCGTCGCGATGCTGGTGACGATGGCGCCGCGCCTGCATCGACGCCTCGCCGAACTGCGAACGTCGACGAAGGCGTACCACTGACCGGTGTCCGGCGACCCTGTGGTTACCGTGATGGCGGTACCTCGGCCTAAGGTAAGGAAACCGTAAATTTTCGTGTACTATCGCCCGTAGTAGTCAACATGTGCGCAGGCCCGGACACAAAGCCCCGGTTCTGTCTCACACGACGCAATACCCCCCGGTGAGACACCAAGAACGGTGTTGGTAGGGTCACAACGAAACGCGAGCTGACGCCCAGCGGCCATGTGCTGCTGCACGTACGCGGGTGATCCGTGCCATCGGTATGGAGTAGGAGAGCTGAGGAGGGACATGACCGCATCTGCCCCTGATTCGGCCCCCGTCTATCCCCAGGCGCCGACCGGACTCCGCCGCCCCGCGCTCATCGCGGGCGGGTTCATCGTGGTGGTGGCTGCCGTCTCGCTCGCCGTCGGACATCCGCTCTTCGCGGTGTTCTTCCTTCTCGGTGTCGCCGGGATCTTCGTCAACGCGATCCTCGTCCGACGTGCCGTCGACGTCGTGGTCGCCGACGAGAACCCGCGCAAGACCGCCCTTGCACTCAACTCCGCCATGCGACTCGGTGCCATCACGGCGCTCGCGCTGCTGGCGGCTTTCCTGGTCCAACCCGACGGGTTGGGCGCGATGTTCGGACTCGCCATCGGCCAAGTGGTCTTGGTGCTGAACACGGTCATTCCGGTGATGAAAGGACTTCGTAGCCAACCATGACGACCGCCTTCAACCTTGCCGCAGAGGATGGCGAACCGGCCATTCAGGTGGGTCATTACACCAAATTCGAGATGTTCGGACTGACCTTCAACCTGGAGACCATCATCGCGACGGCGCTGGCCGCGGCGATTCTGCTCGCGCTGGCGTTCTACCTGAAGTCGAAGGTCACCTCGACCGGCGTGCCGTCGGGTGTGCAGCTGTTCTGGGAGGCCATCACCATCCAGATGCGTGGGCAGGTCGAGAGTGCCATCGGCATGAAGATCGCCCCCTACGTTCTCCCGCTCGCGGTCTCGCTCTTCACCTTCATCCTGATCTCCAACTGGCTGTCCATCCTGCCGGTCCAGGTCGGTCACCACGAGATCCTCAAGCCGCCGGCCGCGGACGTGAACTTCGCCTACGCCCTTGCGCTCTTCGTCTTCGTCTGGTACCAGATCGCCGGCTTCCGGAAGCGCGGCCTGCTGGGTCACCCGAAGCGGATCATCAAGGGCCACGTCGCATTCCTCGCGCCGATCAACGTCATCGAGGAGTTCACCAAGCCGATCTCGCTCTCGCTGCGACTCTTCGGCAACGTCTTCGCCGGCAGCATGATGGTCGCCCTGATCGCACTCTTCCCGCCGTACATCATGTGGGCGCCCAACGCGATCTGGAAGTCCTTCGAGCTCTTCGTCGGTCTGATCCAGGCGTTCATCTTCGCGCTGCTGACGATCCTCTACTTCTCGCAGTCGATGGAGACCGAGGATCACTGACCCGCCCGAACCAGGGCACCGCGCGGAGACGGACACGGCCGCGCCCACAACCGAACATGACGACCTGCTCCGGCACCTGTCGGCGCAACTCCAGACCTGACACACCAGATGTCAGCAACGAAAGGGAAATATCACAATGGATCCAATGATTGGCCTCGGCGCACTCATCGGTGGCGGCCTGATCATGGCCGGTGGCGCCGTCGGTGCCGGTATCGGTAACGGTCTGGCCGGTAGCCAGCTGATCGCCGGTATCGCTCGCCAGCCCGAGGCACAGGGTCGCCTGTTCACCCCGTTCTTCATCACCGTCGGTCTGGTCGAGGCGGCCTACTTCATCAACCTGGCCTTCATGGCGCTCTTCGTGTTCGCCACCCCGATCAGCGCCGGCTGATCGTCGCTCTCCCTTTTGTCGCCGAGTAGAAACGACACCTCACCACAATGACGCTTGCTGCAGAGAACTTCCTGCTCCCGAATGGAACGTTCTTCGTTGTCCTGCTCATCTTCGTGATTTTGCTGCTGGTCATCCGCAAGTTCGTGGTTCCGCCGATCCAGCAGGTCCTCGAGGAGCGGGACGCGATGATCCACCGCACCGTGGAGGACAACCGGACCGCCGCCGCCGAATTCGAGGATGCGGACGTCCAGTTCCGTTCGCTCCTCAAGGAAGCGCGCGGTGAGGCCACCGCCAAGCGCGACGATGCTCGCGCCCAGGGGCGGGAACAGCTGAACGAGATGAAGCAGCGAGCGACCGCCGAGGCCGACGCCGCCCTGCAGTCGACCAGCTCCGAGCTGGCGACGCAGGGTGAGCAGGCCGCCTCGACGGCTGCAGCTGATGTGGACGCACTCGCCAAGACGCTTGCGGCGCGTGTGCTCGGTGTCGACTCGGCAACTCTTTCCGATACCCGATCGACGAGCGGAGCGGTGAACTGATCATGGCTGCCAACACTGAGACCGAATCCGACCAGGGCCCCATCGGCACCTGGCTGCACGACATCGGTGCTGCGTTCGACCCCGCGATCTTCATCGCTCAGCTCTTCGGCTTCGCGGTCATCCTCTTCCTCCTGTGGAAGTACGTCCGGCCGCCGGTGGCGAAGATGATGCGGGATCGACAGGAGACCGTGCGTCAGCAGCTCGCCGAGAGCGAGGCCGCTGCCAAGCGCGTCGCCGACGGCAAGCAGGCCCGCGAGAAGGCGGTCGCCGAGGCCAAGGCCGAGGCGGAACAGATGCAGAAGGACGCCGCGGCCGACGCCGAGGCGATCACCTCCGACATCCGCGCACAGGCCGACCACGAGGTCAAGCGCATCTCCGAGCACGGCCGCAACCAGGTCGCCCTGGTGCGCGCCAACCTCGTTCGTCAGCTGCGCACCGATCTCGGACTCACCGCGGTCGACAAGGCCGGCGAACTGGTGCGCAACCATCTCGCCGACGACTCGGCCCAGGCGGCCAGCGTCGATCGGGTCATCGACGAACTCCAGGAGATGTCGTCGGGTTCGGCGAACGCGGTTCCCTCGAGCGCCTCGCTCGTCGGTCTGCACGCGATGCGTGCCGCCAGCCGCGACGCCGCTCTCGCCGTGTCGGAGCACTTCGATTCGGCGGCAATCGATCTCGACGGTTCGGCACTGGCCGACGCCTCGGGTGACCTCACCGCGGCCATCAACTTCCTCGGCGAGAACCCGGTGCTGCGCAAGCGCCTGGTCGAGGACGACGAGAACCCCGAGGGCAAGAAGGCCATGGTGCACCGTCTGTTCGACGGCAAGCTCGCCCCGGTCGTCGTCGAGGTGCTCGCGACCGCGTCGAGTCAGCGGTGGTCGTCGTCGAGCGACTTCGTCGTCGGTCTGCGTCGTCAGAACTCCCTGATCGTCCTCACCGCCGCCGAACGCGACGGGGTCATCGAGCAGGTCGAGGACGAGCTCTTCCGGGTGAGCCGAGTCCTCGAGGCCAACCCGCAGCTGTCCTCGCTGCTGTCCGACCACGGCAAGGACGCCGACAAGCGCGTCGACCTGCTGAAGAAGCTGGTCGGCGACAAGGTCGGCACCCACACCTGGACGCTGCTGTCCTCGACCGTGCGCCTGCTGCACGGCCAGGCCGCCGACGTCGCTGTCGATCAGCTCGCCGAGCTGGCCGCCGCCCGTCGCGGCGAGTCGGTCGCCCACGTGGTGTCCGCCTCACCGCTGTCCGATGCCCAGATCGATCGACTGTCGGGCGTGCTCGGCGGAATCTACGGTCGGACCATCTCGGTGCAGACCGATATCGCCCCGGAACTGCTCGGCGGTCTCCGGATCAGTGTCGGCGACGAGGTCATCGACGCCGATGTCGCGACACGGCTGGCCAAGGCCGCCGAGACGCTGCCGCGCTGACGACCACCCCGACACACCCGAACCCACGAAGCCCAGAGCTCAGAGCCTTCGAGACTCAGAGCCACATCAAGGAAAGACGAGAACCCATGGCGGAGTTGACGATCTCACCAGACGAGATCAAGGGAGCGATCGAGCAGTACGTCTCGTCGTTCGAAGCCGAAGCGTCGCGTGACGAGGTCGGCATCATCACCGATACCTCGGACGGCATCGCCCACGTCAGCGGCCTTCCGAGCGCAATGGCCAACGAGCTCCTCGAGTTCCCCGGCGGCGTCCTCGGCGTCGCACTGAACCTCGACGAGGACGAGATCGGCGCCGTGATCCTGGGTGACTACGAGTCCCTGGAAGAAGGCCAGCAGGTCAGCCGCACCGGCGACGTGCTCTCCGTCCCCGTCGGTGATGCGTTCCTGGGACGCGTCATCAACCCGCTGGGTGCCCCGATCGACGGCCAGGGCGACATCGAGGCCGACGAGCAGCGCGTCCTCGAGTTGCAGGCCGCCACCGTGCTCGAGCGCCAGCCGGTCGAGGAGTCCCTCGCCACCGGCATCAAGGCCATCGACGCCATGACCGCCATCGGCCGCGGACAGCGTCAGCTCGTCATCGGCGACCGCAAGACCGGCAAGACCGCGGTCTGCATCGACGCCATCCTGAACCAGAAGGCCAACTGGGAGACCGGCGACCCCACCAAGCAGGTTCGCTGCATCTACGTCGCGATCGGTCAGAAGGGTTCGACCATCGCCGGCGTCAAGTCCGCCCTCGAAGAGGCGGGCGCGATGGAGTACACCACCATCGTCGCGGCTCCCGCCTCGGACTCGGCCGGCTTCAAGTGGCTGGCCCCGTACACCGGCTCGGCCATCGGCCAGCACTGGATGTACCAGGGCAAGCACGTCCTCATCGTGTTCGACGACCTGACCAAGCAGGCCGAGGCCTACCGCGCCATCTCGCTGCTGCTGCGTCGTCCGCCGGGCCGCGAGGCATACCCCGGTGACGTCTTCTACTTGCACTCCCGTCTGCTGGAGCGTTGCGCGAAGCTGTCCGACGAGCTCGGCGGCGGCTCGATGACCGGTCTGCCGATCATCGAGACCAAGGCCAACGACGTCTCGGCGTTCATCCCGACCAACGTCATCTCGATCACCGACGGCCAGGTCTTCCTGGAGTCGGACCTCTTCAACAAGGGTGTTCGACCGGCCATCAACGTCGGTACCTCGGTGTCGCGCGTCGGTGGCGCCGCCCAGACCAAGGGCCTCAAGAAGGTCTCGGGATCGCTGCGTCTGGAGCTGGCCCAGTTCCGTGAGCTGGAGGCCTTCTCGGCCTTCGCCTCCGACCTCGACGACGCCTCGAAGGCACAGCTCGAGCGCGGTGCCCGCTGGGTCGAGATGCTGAAGCAGGACCAGTACAGCCCCTTCTCGGTCGAGGATCAGATCGTCTCGATCTACCTCTGCGGTGAGGGCCACTACGACTCGGTCCCGGTCGACGACGTGCGCAACTTCGAGACCCAGCTGCTGAGCCACCTGCACCACAACGCGACCGGTGTCTACGACTCGATCGCCGGCGGCAAGGTGCTCAGCGACGACCAGGCCGAGGCCCTGATCGCCGAGACCAACAAGTTCAAGAACGGCTACCTCACCCACGACGGCCGTCGCGTCGTCAACGAGGCCGAGGCCGAGGCGATGGATGCCGACAACGTCGAGAACGAAGAGATCAAGATCCGCAAGTGATCTCAGACGTCAACGGACATCGCGAAAAGGAAGGGGTGAGGGCTCATGGCCAGCATTCGTGAGCTGCGCTCACGCATCCGGTCGGTCCAGTCGACCAAGAAGATCACCAAGGCTCAGGAACTGATCGCGACCTCGCGTATCACCAAGGCCCAGGGACGGGTGGCGGCGGCCAAGCCGTACTCGCAGGAGATGACCGCCGTGCTCTCGGAGCTGGCGAGCAACTCGGGATCGCTGGACAACCCGCTGCTCAACGAGCGGGAGAACCCGAAGCGCGCGGCGATCCTGGTCGTGACCAGCGACCGCGGTATGTGCGGTGGTTACAACGCGAACGTGCTCAAGGCGACCCGCGAACTCATCGCGCTCCTGCGCGACGAAGGCAAGGAAGCGGTCCTGTTCGTCATGGGTCGCAAGGGTGTCGGGTTCTTCAGCTTCCGGGGTCTGGAGATCTCGGACTCGTGGACGGGCTTCTCGGAGTCACCGCAGTACTCGGACGCGGCGACGGCGACCAGCTTCCTGGTGGACCTCTTCCAGGCAGGATCGGGCACCGAGGTCGAGCGCCCAGAAGGAGACGGCACCCTCGAGGGTGTCGACGAGCTGCACCTGGTCTACACGCGGTTCCAGTCGATGCTGGCGCAGGTGCCCGAGGTCCGGCGGATCGCCCCGCTGGTCGTGTCGCACGACGAGGATTCGTCCGACGACACGCCGTCGCGCAACTACACCTTCGAACCCGGGGCCGACGCCCTGCTCGACGCGCTGCTGCCGAAGTACGTGGCGACGCGGGTCTACGCGGCGCTGCTGGATTCGTCGGCATCGGAGTCGGCCGCGCGCCGCACCGCGATGAAGGCCGCGACGGACAACGCCGAAGAACTGTCCAAGTCGTTGTCGCGCGAGGCCAACCAGCTCCGCCAGGCCCAGATCACCCAGGAAATCAGCGAGATCGTCGGCGGCTCGAGCGCACTGGCGAACTAGCGTGCGCGCCAGCCGAGTCCGGATCGACGAGAACCCATACTTCGATAAAGAGGAAGTGACCCAAGCACCATGACCGCAGCAGTAGAAACCCCCTCCGCGCAGTCGGCGGGTTCCGCCGACGGGCGGGTCGTCCGCATCATCGGCCCCGTGGTCGACGTCGAGTTCCCGCGGGGCTCGATTCCTGAACTGTTCAACGCCCTGCACGCCGAGGTCGCTCTCTCCTCGGTCGCCAAGACCCTGACCCTCGAGGTCGCGCAGCACCTCGGTGACAACCTGGTGCGCACGATCTCGATGCAGCCGACCGACGGCCTGGTCCGCGGCGCGGCCGTGTCCGACACCGGCAAGTCGATCGTCGTGCCGGTCGGTGATGTCGTCAAGGGCCATGTGTTCAACGCCCTCGGTGACTGCCTCGACAGCCCGGGCCTGGGTCGCGACGGCGAGCAGTGGAGCATCCACCGCAAGCCGCCGGCCTTCGACGAGCTCGAGGGCAAGACCGAGATCCTCGAGACCGGCATCAAGGTCATCGACCTGCTGACCCCGTACGTCAAGGGCGGCAAGATCGGTCTGTTCGGTGGTGCGGGCGTCGGCAAGACCGTCCTCATCCAGGAGATGATCACGCGTATCGCGCGTGAGTTCTCCGGCACCTCGGTGTTCGCCGGCGTCGGTGAGCGCACCCGTGAGGGCACCGACCTCCACCTCGAGATGGAGGAGATGGGCGTTCTCCAGGACACCGCGTTGGTGTTCGGTCAGATGGACGAGCCGCCGGGCACGCGTATGCGCGTGGCGCTGTCGGCGCTGACCATGGCGGAGTACTTCCGCGATGTGAAGCACCAGGACGTGCTGCTCTTCATCGACAACATCTTCCGCTTCACGCAGGCGGGCTCGGAGGTCTCGACCCTCCTCGGCCGTATGCCGTCCGCGGTGGGTTACCAGCCGACCCTGGCCGACGAGATGGGTGAGCTCCAGGAGCGCATCACCTCGACCAAGGGCCGTTCGATCACCTCGCTGCAGGCGATCTACGTCCCCGCCGACGACTACACCGACCCGGCACCGGCCACGACGTTCGCGCACCTCGACGCGACCACCGAGCTCTCGCGTCCGATCTCGCAGCTGGGTATCTACCCCGCCGTGGACCCGCTGACCTCGACCTCGCGCATCCTCGAGGCGTCGATCGTCGGCGACGAGCACTTCCGCGTCGCCAACGAGGTCAAGCGCATCCTGCAGAAGTACAAGGAACTGCAGGACATCATCGCCATCCTCGGTATGGACGAGCTCTCCGAAGAGGACAAGGTCACGGTGCAGCGTGCGCGCCGTATCCAGAAGTTCCTCGGCCAGAACTTCCTCGTCGCCGAGAAGTTCACCGGCCAGAAGGGCTCGGTCGTCCCGCTCGCCGACACCATCGAGGCCTTCGACCGTGTCGCCAAGGGCGAGTTCGACCACCTGCCCGAGCAGGCGTTCAACAGCTGCGGTGGACTCGACGACGTGGAGGCCGCCGCCGCCAAGATCAGCGGAAAGTAGCGGTTCGCCATGGCTGAGAAGTCCTTCCACGTCGAGGTTGTCTCCGCGGATTCGAGCCTGTACTCGGGAGAGGCCACGTTCGTGATCGCGCAGACCACCGTCGGTGAGCTGGGTGTCCTGGCCAACCACGAGCCGCTCCTGGGCCAGTTGGTCCCGGGTGGTTTCGTGGTCATCGTCGAGGAGAACGGCAACCGTCGTGCGGCAGCGGTCGAGGGCGGGTTCCTCTCCGTCACCGGCGAGGCCGTCACGGTGCTGGCGGAGTCGGCCGACTGGGCCGACGACGTCGACGTCAACGCGGAGAAGACCGCGCTCGACGAGGCGGAGCCGGATTCGCCCGAGTACCACCGTGCTCACGCGCGTCTGACTGCGGCACAACACCTTTCCCGGTAGAGCGAGCCGCGCGAGCGGTTCGGGTCAACGACCGACCTCGGCCGGCCATCGGAATTCTCCGATGGCCTGCCGAGGTCGTTTGGCGTCTCATGTGCACGTTCTGGCATGCTTGTTCCACAGCCCCCTGTCCCGCGTGTATGCAGCCCAAGCCGTCTGGAGCCCTACCGGGTTCGACGCTTCGCCTATCCGCGGTGACTGCACGAAGGAGTAGGTGATGTCGCTGGCGGTCGTGATGCTCAGTGTGCTGCTGGCGGTGGCGCTCCTGTTGTGTGGCTTCCTGGCGCTGCGTCTGGCGCAACTCCGACGCGCGGGTACTCCGGTCCTGCTGCGCACGGTGCCGGCCGGCGTCGACCAGGGATGGCGTCACGGCACCGTGCACTACAGCGACGACTCTCTGCGCTACTACCGGCTCACGTCGCTGAAACCGGGGCCGAACGTGACGTTCGCACGACAGGGCATGGAGATCTCCGGTCGTCGCGCCCCCGAGGGCACCGAGACGGATATCCTCGACGGCATGCTCATCCTGCAGGTGCAGACCGCCGGCCGCGCCGAGGACGACTACGAACTGGCGATGGGCCCGGGTGCGGTGACCGCGTTCCAGTCCTGGCTCGAATCCCGGCAGTCCGCGAGATCGCAGCGGCGCCGCAGCGCCTAGGATTCCGGCCGCGCCGGGGGACGTTGCCGGTTGCCGCCCGGAACCCACTTGACGTCGCCGGGCGAGTTCGCGCCCTGCTGGTCGCCTCCCGCGGCGGGGCGAGTGCGGTTCGCCACCCGCGACAGGATGAACAGCAGATCCGACAACCGGTTCAGGTATTTCGCGGGCAGCAGGCTGGTGTCGTCGGGGTGGGCGGCGACCGCGGCCCACGCCGAGCGCTCGGCCCGTCTGGTCACCGTACGTGCCTGATGCAGCAGGGCAGCCAGCGGTGTGCCGCCCGGCAGGATGAACGAGTCCAGTGCGGGCAGATCGACACCGAAGGAGTCGCACCAGCGCTCGAGGGCATCGATGTAATCCTGCGCGATGCGCAGCGGTGGGTACTCGGGGTCGTCGACGACCGGCGTGGAGAGGTCGGCGCCGGCGTCGAAGAGGTCGTTCTGGACGGTCGTGAGCACTTCCCGGAGGTCGTCGGGGACGTCACCCCCGAGTGCCAGGGCGAGACCGATGACGGCGTTCGCCTCGTCACAGTCGGCGTAGGCGACGACACGCGGATCGGTTTTGGGCACCCGGGAGAAGTCGCTCAGCCCGGTGGAGCCGTCGTCGCCCGTTCGGGTGTAGATCCTCGTCAGGTGTACCGCCATGCGTCGAATGTACTGCGCCGGACCCACGGGATCGGACGCACGGTCGGAGGACGTACTGGCCGGTGGGCCGGTGACCCCGGACGGTTAAGGTGGCAGTCGTGAGCGATCGGTTTCTGGTGTCCGGGGGAGCGCGTCTGTCCGGCGAGGTGGCAGTGGGGGGCGCGAAGAACAGCGTCCTGAAACTCATGGCCGCGGCCCTCCTTGCCGAGGGGACGACCGTGCTGACCAACGCACCCGAGATCGCCGATGTCCCGCTGATGGCGGACGTTCTCCGCGGTCTCGGTGCGGTCGTCGACATGGACGGCGAGACGGTCACCATCACGGCGCCGGCGGAGCCGAAGTTCCACGCCGACTTCGCGGCGGTCCGGCAGTTCCGCGCCTCGGTCTGTGTCCTCGGCCCGCTGATGGCGCGTTGTCACCGAGCCGTCGTGGCGCTGCCCGGCGGAGACGCGATCGGGTCGCGGCCGCTCGACATGCACCAGGCGGGTCTGCGCGCCCTGGGCGCCACCAGCTCGATCGAGCACGGCTGCGTGGTGGCCGAGGCCGACACGTTGGTCGGCGCACCGATCGCGCTGGAGTTCCCGTCGGTGGGGGCGACCGAGAACATCCTCATGGCCGCCGTGCTCGCCGAGGGACAGACCACCATCGACAACGCCGCCCGCGAGCCGGAGATCGTCGACCTGTGCGTGATGCTGCAGCAGATGGGCGCACAGATCGACGGCGCCGGCACCTCGACGCTGACCGTCGTCGGTGTGGACCGGCTGCATCCGACGACACACCGGGTGGTCGGAGACCGCATCGTCGGTGCCACCTGGGGGATTGCGGCCGCCATGACGCGCGGTGACGTCACCGTGCGCGGCGTGAAACCCGAACACCTGCAGCTGGTTCTGAACAAATTGGGCGACACCGGCGCGGTGGTCGACACCTTCGACGACGGCTTCCGGGTCCGGCACGATCGCCGGCCCACCGCCGTCAACGTCTCGACCCTGCCGTTTCCCGGATTCCCCACCGATCTGCAGCCGATGGCGATCGGCCTCGCCGCCATCTCCGACGGCATGTCGGTGATCACGGAGAACGTCTTCGAGGCCCGGTTCCGCTTCGTCGAGGAGATGGTCCGTCTCGGTGCGGATGCGCGGACCGACGGCCACCACGCCGTCATCCGCGGGATCGACCGCCTGTCGAGTGCGCCGGTCTGGTGTTCGGACATCCGGGCGGGCGCCGGCCTCGTGCTGGCCGGGCTCGTCGCCGACGGCGTGACCGAAGTACACGACGTCGAGCACATCGACCGCGGGTACCCGCACTTCGTGGAGATCCTGCGCAGTCTCGGCGGTGAGATCGAGCGCGTGCGCGACTGAACCCTGTCCGATCGGACAGGTACCGGCCCGTCCGGCCGGGTGCACTCTGGTCGAGGACGGGCAGGACCCCTTGTCCCGGTTGTGATCTGGACGACATTCTCGTTGTGACAGACCAACCGTCACAAGGAGTTCACCACCATGGCCATTGAGCTGAACCAGATCTGGGACTTCCCGATCAAGGAGTTCCACCCGTTCCCGAAGGCGAAGCTGGGTGTCGGCGCGCACGACATGCTCGGTGTCGAGGCCAAGGACCTGGGCATGACCCGTGCGCTCCTGATGACGACGGGTCTACGCGGCTCCGGCATCATCGAGGAGCTGATCGGCAAGATCGAGTACCAGGGCGTCGACGTGGTGCTCTACGACCAGGTGGAGTCCAACCCCAAGGACTACAACTGCATGGACGCCGCGGCCCTCTACCAGTCGGAGAAGTGCGACGGCATCATCTCGGTCGGTGGCGGCTCCAGCCACGACGCCGCCAAGGGTGCACGTATGGTCATCGCCCACGACGGCCGCAACATCAACGAGTTCGAGGGCTTCTCCAAGGCCACCAACAAGGAGAATCCGAAGCACATCGCGGTCTCGACGACGGCCGGCACCGGCTCGGAGACCTCCTGGGCCTACGTCATCACCGATACCTCGGACATGAACAAGCCGCACAAATGGGTGGCCTTCGACGACACCTGCCTCGTCGACCTGGCGATGGACGACCCGCTGCTCTACTACACGTGCCCCGAGCACTTCACCGCCTTCTGCGGTTTCGACGTGCTCGCGCACGCGAGCGAGCCCTACGTGTCGCGTCTGGACTTCGCACCCTCGCTGGGCAATGCCAAGTACTCGATCGAGCTGATCCGCGACCATCTGCGCACCGCCGTGTACGACCCGCGAAACCTGGCGGCCCGCACCGGGATGATGTACGCGCAGTACATCTCCGCGCAGGCGTTCAACTCCGGCGGCCTCGGTCTCGTGCACTCGCTGTCGCATGCGGTGAGCGCGTTCTATGACAGCCATCACGGGCTGAACAACGCCATCGCCCTTCCCCGCGTCTGGGAGTACAACCTGCCGTCTCGCTACGAGCGTTACGCCGAGATCGCCGCGCTGCTCGGTGTCGACACATCGAAGATGACGACGGTCCAGGCCGCCGACGCCGCCGTCGAGGAGGCCATCCGCTTGGGCAAAGACCTCGGCATCCCCGACAACTTCGGTCAGCTGTCGACGAGCAGCTACGACAAGAACCGGATGAACACCGGCAAGTACGAGGGCCGCGGCGAGACCATGGACACCTCGGACAAGCAGATCCGCGCCATCGCCGAGCACATGATGGACGACTGGTGCACGCCGGGCAACCCGCGGGAGAGCACCGTCGAGTCGCTGATCCCGATGGTGGCGCACGCCTTCACCGGCAGCTACTGATCCGCCCGCTCGCCCGCCTAATCCGAGATCCTGACTGTTCCGAGAACCGCAGGCCGACAAGGAGTCCGACATCCGATGACGCACGTGTGCGCACCTCGGGAAACCGCCGAGGACATCACCCGGGACATCACCCCGGACAGCCGTTCCTTCCCGTCCGTGGAGGAGCTGACCGACGCGTTGGGTGAGCAGGGCTACCTGATCGGTCCGGAACTGGCGGTCGTCGTCCATCTCGCGACGCTCCTCGACCGGCCCCTCCTGCTGGAGGGGCCGGCCGGGGTCGGCAAGACGGAGCTGGCGAAGGCGTTGGCGGCGGCTTCGGGGCGCGAGCTGGTACGGCTGCAGTGCTACGAGGGTCTCGACGAGTCGCGTGCCCTCTACGAATGGGATTACGCACGACAGCTTCTCCATGTGCAGATGCTGCGCGATCGCATCAGTGCGGAACTCGCCGCCGAGACGACCCTCTCGGCCGCGAGTTCGGCGCTGGCGCGCGCCGAGGTCGGCGTCTACACCGAGGACTTCCTGGTGGCCCGGCCACTGATGGCGGCCATCACGTCGCCCTCGCCGACGGTCCTGCTCGTCGACGAGATCGACCGCACCGACGAGGCGATGGAAGCGGTGATGCTCGAGGTCCTCGCCGAGCGCCAGGTGACGGTCCCCGAACTCGGGACGTTCACGGCACGGTCGTCGCCGTGGGTCATCCTGACCTCCAACGACACCCGCGAACTCTCGCCCGCGCTCAAACGTCGCTGCCTGCACTTCCAGGTCGACTACCCGGATCCGCAGACCGAGCGGGACATCGTCGCGGTCCGCGCCCCCGACGTCGAGGAGACGATCATCGGCGAGGTCGTCGACCTCGCCCGGCGGCTTCGCGATCTCCCGTTGCGCAAGAGCCCGTCCATCGCGGAGGTGATCGACGCCGCGCGGGCCGCCTCGTACCTCGGAGCACGGGACGGACAGGTGGGCACGCCGATCGACGCCGAGCATCGCAGCGCTCTGCTGGCGTTGCTCGTGAAGTTCGGTTCGGACGGCGAGATCGCCCGTCGCGCTCTGTCTTCCGAACACGGAGGACCGCCGGCGGAAGGCTCGCCGATCGGCGTGGACGGGACCACGCCCGGCGGGTCGGTGACCGCGCGCGCCTTCGGTGCCGGGCGCGCCCGCAGTGCGGGTGTCCGACCGGGACGATGACGCCGATGACTGCGGCGTCGGCCACCCCGGTACCCGTCGCCGCCGCGAGGCGGGCGGACCCGCTCGACCTGCTCGCGGTCGCGTTCGGAAGGGTCCTGCGGAGCTCCGGGATCGCGGCCTCGCCCGCCGAGGTCATCGAGATCCGGCGGACCCTGTCGATGATCGGCGCCGCCGAGCCGGCGGTCCTGCGTGCGGCGCTACAGAGCGTGTGCGTCAAATATGGCTACGAGACAGCGGGTTTCGAGCGGGCCTTCGAGCTCTTCTTCCTCGGCGCCGAACCCGATCGCGCCGACGAGGACGACCTTCCACGGGCCCGCGGCGTCGCGGCCGATCTGCCCGATGACGTGGTCTGGGACGAGGAATTCGAGGGCGCGGCCCGCCAGATCGGCGCCGACGAACACACCGACGAGATCGGCCACCTGATGGCCGACGATCCCGACGCCGCGCACCGGGACGCCGAGAGCGCTCACCGGGAGGAGAACGACTTCAGCGTCTCGGCCGGCGCCGAGCAGCTCGGCGTCGACCCGGACGGCGGCACGACCGGTGGGGGAGTGACCTACACGGTCGAGGTCGACACCGCCGACTCGTCGACCGTCGGCGAACTGACCGGATCGGCAGCCCGGGTCTCGAGCCGGCCGCTCGGGCTGACCGGGGCCCACGCAATCCTCGCCGCACTCGACGCCTACGATCCGCGCAAGGCATACGGCACCGACGGCAACGACGACCTCGGCGACGCCCGGAGGACCGAACTGGAACGGGCACTGGGTGCTTTCGTCGACGCGCTGGTCGCACGCCTGGACGCCGACGGCGGCGCCGAGGCGGTCTCCGGCGCCGACCGGTCGGCCGAGGGGTATGTCGACCAAGCTGAGATCGATCGCGCCTGCCACCGGCTGATCCAGCGCATGCGCGGCGCCCCGCGCCGGGTGGTCCGCCCGGTCGACCGGGGTGTCCTCGACATCCGGGCGACGATGCGCGCGTCGGTCGCGACCGACGGTGTGCCCGCCGAACTGTGGCGGCGCCGCAGGCGGCCCGGCCCGGTCCGGCTGCTGGTCCTCGTCGACGTGTCGTTGTCGGTCCGGCCGGTCACCGGGTTCATCCTGCGTCTCGCGCAGACTCTGCATCGCTTCGGCGACCGTTGCGAGGTCGTCGCGTTCGTCGATCGGCCGGTGCGCGTCACGACCGCACTGCGGTCCGCGGCGGCCGACTCGGCTCTCGCGGCGGTGCTCGCCGCCGACGGTCTGGATCTTGCCGCGACGAGCGACTACGGGCGCATGTTCGGCGAACTGCTGGGCGGCTGCGGGGACCTGATCAGCAGGCGGACATCGGTGCTCGTCGTCGGGGATGCGCGCAGCAACGGTCTCGATCCGCGTGTCGACCTGGTGGCCGAGGTCGGTCGTCGATCGCACCGAATCGCCTGGATCACACCGGAACCCGAGCGCTATTGGGCGCAATCCGGGTGCGCGATGGCCGACTACGCCGAGCACTGCAGCGGAGTCGTCAGCGTGCGTGACGGCGCCGAGATGCTCGCGCGTTGTGACGAGCTGGGTGCGGCGCTGAGGTGACCTGGGTAGCGTCGGGGTACCGCCGGGGCGAGGTGGTCGGACGGTGCGGTCGGAGTGGATGGAACGGAGGCGGGACGAATGGTGGGTGACGTCCGTCGGCGCGCATCGGGCCAGGTCGCCAAGTTCCACACCCCGGAGATCGTGCTGGGCCCGGGCGCCTTCGGGGAGGTGCCGGTCGCGACGGCGGGACTCGGGATGCGCCGACCGTTCGTGGTCAGCGATCGTTGTCTGGAACGCACCCCCTGGTACGCACAGCTGATGGCCGGGCTGCGTGCCGGCGGCCTCGACGCGGCGTCGTACCTGGATGTCTCGCCCAACCCACGGTCCGGCGAGGTCGCGGCGGCGTTCCTCGCCTACAAGGCACACGATGCCGACGGCCTCGTCGCCCTGGGCGGCGGTTCGGTGATCGACGCCGCCAAGGGTGTCGCGGTGTTGGCGGCCAACGGCGGTCACATCCTCGAGTACGAGGGAATCGACCGTGCCCGACGACCGCTCCCGCCACTCATCGCGGTGCCGACGACGGCCGGCAGCGGCGCCGACGTCTCCCAGTTCTGCATCATCAACGACGCCGAGCGGCGTACCAAGGTGACCATCATCGGGCGTTCACTCGTGCCGGACGTGACGGTGAGTGACCCGACCCTGCTGATGACCGCGCCCGCCGCGGTCACCGCCCAGGTCGGCATGGATGTACTCACCCACTGCGTCGAGGCCTACGTCTCGCTCGCGCACGGACGACTCACCGATTCGCTTGCGCTGGAATCCATTCGTGGCGTGTGGACGCATCTCGAACGCCTCGTCGACGATCCGCGGGACCGGGTCGCGGCCGAGGAGATGTCGCTCGCGGCGCTACGGGCGGGGATGGCGTTCACCAACGCGATCCTCGGCGCCACGCACGCGATGAGTCACCCGGTCGGCGGGCACTGTGACGCCCCGCACGGCGCGATCAACGCCGTCCTGCTGCCGCACGTGATCCGCTACAACGCCCATGTGTGTGCCGACGGCTTCGTCGACCTGGCCGACGCCATCGGGGTCGAGACATCCGGCGACGCCCGGACCGTCGCCGACCGACTGGCCGATGCGATCGCCGCGCTCGGCGCCCGGGTCGGCATGCCGGCGTCGCTCGAACCGCTGGGCGTGCGCAGCGCCGACCTCGACCGCCTCACCGCCCACGCGCTGGCCGATTCGTGCATGACAACCAACCCGCGGCGTCCGCAGGCCGCAGGCATCCGGGACCTCTACGCCGAAGCGCTGTGATGACCGGTCCGTCGCCCGAGCGAAGCGCTCTCCCCGAACAGGCCGACCTCGAGAGCCTGGTCGGACTCCGCAGCGTGAAGGGCAGCCACTACGCGGCGCTGCGCGGGGTCGAGGCGCGGCTGAGTCGGGTGGTCGGTGCGCTGGAGCGGATCTCGCGTGCTCTCGTCCGTACCGCCGAAGGGCCCGAGGCGTTGGTCATCGCGGTCGTCGAGGCGGCGCGGGACCATCTGGGCGCGGACTGGGTCGTCTTCGCGCTCGCGGACGGCCGGCTCGAGCAGTCGGCCCCGCGACACCTGATCAGCGCGAGCGGTGGTCGGCTCTACGCCTTCGAAGGGTCCGAGCGGGCCGCCACACCCGACGACCTGCCCGACGAGGTGCTCAACCGGCTCAACGACATACTCCGCGGACACGAGACCGTCCTGCACGGCGCGATCCTCCAGGAGGACCACGTCCACGTCCCCGTCGAACTCGACGGCAACGTCGTCGGGGGACTGTCGGCCTGGACACCGGTCGGTCGCATGGTCGATCCCACCGATCTCGTCGTGCTGCGCATCCTGGCCAGCCAGGCGATCGTCGCACTGCTCAACGCCGAGCTGTTCTCCGAGACCGACCGCCACGCAATGGAACTCGCCGAGCGCAACACCGAACTGGAACGTACCCAGCGCGAACTGTCGGCGGCGATGCGGGCGACCGTGCTCAACGAGGAGCGCGGACGGATCGCCCGCGAGCTCCACGACTCGGTCACCCAGTCGGTGCTGTCGGCGGGGGTGCAGATCGAACTGTGTCGCGGCCTCGTCGAAGGTCCCGCACTCGATCGCCTGGAGATGGCGGGCCGGCTGACCAAGGAGGCCGTGGAGCAGTTGCGGTCGTTCATCTACGCGCTCAACAACGCCACGAACGCGCCGTCGCCGAGTGTGCGCGACGTCCTGACCGAGCTGTGCTCGTTGCACATGCCGCCGGACCTGCGCACGGCGGTCCACATGCGCGGCCGGGAGCGCGATCTTGCCGATGAGGTCCAGCACGCCCTGCTGCGGATCGCCGGCGAGGCCCTCTTCAACACCGCCGTCCACTCGCGTGCCCACCAGGTCACGGTGACCCTCACCTACGCTGTGGACACCGTCGCACTGTCGGTCGACGACGACGGCGTCGGTGATCCCGAACATCTGCGCCGGGTGATGCGCACTGCGTCGCTCGGCGATCTCACGGCCGGACGGCACCGCGGCCTGGCCAACATGTCCTCGCGCGCCGCCGAGCTCGGAGGCGAACTGCGGATCCGCCGGTCGCGCATCGGCGGTATCCGCGTCGCGGTGGTGCTGCCGATCGGCACGGCCGGCTCCGCGACGCCCGACGACCCGCTCAGAACGAAGGAGTTCGGTTGAGCGACAACGACATCAGGCGCCCCATCCGGACGCTTCTCGTCGACGACCACGCCCTCCTGCGCCAGGGCATGCGGTCGCTGCTGGAGCGCGAGGACGTCGTCGACGTGGTCGGTGAGGCGGGATCGGCCGACGCCGCGCTGGCCGAGGTGAACGCCCGACACCCCGATGTCGTCGTGGTCGACCTCAAGCTGTCGGCGGGCACCGAGTACGAGGGGCTGCGGCTCATCGAGCAGATCGCGCAGCGCCACCCGGAGGTCGCTGCGCTGGTGCTGACCACGTTCCTCGACGACGATCTGGTCGTACGCGCCGTGCGGGCGGGAGCCCGGGGGTACGTGGTCAAAGATGTCGACACGACCGAACTCGTGCGCGCGATCCAGGCGGTGTCCGGCGGCGGCAGCGCCTTCGACCCGCGCAGCGCGGCCGTCGTCCTCCGCGCGGTGTCCGGCGAGAACGAGAAGTCCGAGGCACTCAGCGACCGGGAGCGCGAGGTCTTGCGGCTCCTCGCCGACGGGCTGTCGAACAAGCGGATCGGCGAGACGCTCTACATCTCGGAGTCAACCGTGAAGTTCCACATTCGCAACATCATTCGCAAGCTCGGGGTGTCCAAGCGGACCGACGCGGTGTACATCGCCAGCAAACGCGGGCTGATCTGACGCGGTCGCTCGGTACCGCGGCCGGACTCGAGGAATCAGGACCGGGGGGTGAGGACGAGCCATCCGCCGTGATCGACGACGACCTCGGCGCCGGCATGCGGGACGGCTCGAGCCCAGCCGCACAGGTCGTTCTCGGTGAGCCGGACGAGGTGGCCGAAGTGCGGGCTCGGCTCGTCTTCGAACGGCACGCCGATGACCACGCGCTGCCGGGCGACCCGGAGGGCCTCGCCGATCGCGGCGTGCGCCCCCGCGGGATCGAGGTGCTCGAGGAGGTGGATGAGCGTGACGGTGTCGGCCGAGTCGTCGGCGTAGGGGAGAGCGGTCGCGTTCCCGACGGTTGCGACGACGGGCAGTCGGAGTCGGTGAGCGGCGTCGGAGAGCAACGACACCGCTCCGGGCGAGATGTCGCAGGCCGTGACCTGGAGACCGTCCAGGGCGCAGGCGAGAGCGAAGACGCCGAAGCACGATCCCACCTCGAGGACGGCCCCGCCCGAGACCAGGCTCCGCGCGCGTTTGTGGACGGGAGCGAATGCCGATGTGCCCGTGCGCAGTTCGCGAAGCGAGTTGTCGTAGAAAGCCGCCCAGGCGTCGTCGGCCGTGCCCGCCGAGGTGCGGATGATCCCCATCGCGGCGCATTCGAACTGCGACTGGCCGGCCAGCACGCCGGCCTCGACGAGGGCGACGAGCCCGTCGACGACCACGCCGTCGGAGATGCTCTGCTCGTCGAAGGGATGGGCGATCTGCAGGACGCCGGCCTCCCGACGCCAGGAGAGGAGACCGCAACGCGTGAACCCCTCGGGGACAAGCGCGGACGAGACAACCCGCGGTGGGAGTCCGGGTACCGGCGATGAGCCGATGGGCGCGCTCGTCGGGGTCGTGGCCAGTTCGGTCGCGGTCATGTCTCGACCGTATGAGCGCTCTGACCTGCGCATAACTGACCGACCGGGGGTGATGACCTGTCCGAAAGGACGGTCTGCGACGCACGTCACATCGATGTGATTCACCGAAATCCGCGCGCAGCAGCGGGATTCGGTTCCGCGCGGCAGGCGATGACCTGCGCCGATGGCTGTTGGGGCGGGCGGCGAGCAGGCGATTTGACCCCGACGATCCGGTTGCGTAACTTTCTTCAAGTCAGCGAGCCACGGCGCCGCCCCGGAAGGGCCTGAGAGGGTCTGATGGTGGGGAGTGGAGACCGGGTTTCTTGGCTGGCCGCCCCTGAATGTTTTGGCTTGAGTCGTTGTGGCTTGGGTAGAGTGTTTGGGGTTGCTGGGTCTCTCAGTGGTTCGGAATTCTTCGGGGTTGCGGGCTGCGGGTGGGTTCTGGTAGGCTGGAAGAGTTGCCCCGGAGACGGGGTGGCTGGCAAGGTTGAATGCGAAGTCTGCTGGTGAGAGCCCTGTTGAGGGGTGGGTAGCTGGTGGGTGTGTGTTCTTTGAGAACTCGATAGTGTGATGATGAATTGTCTGATGCCAATGTGGCATCGTGCATCTTTGTGGATGTAGATGTTTGTTTTTTTGTGTGGCGTCCGGGCCCCGTCCTGGGTGTCACATTTTGCTAGGTTTATTTTGGTCAGGTTGTGCTTTCCTGATTGTGTTGAAACGCCGGCCTTTTTTGGGGTTGGTTTTGTTTCACGGTTTTTTCATGGAGAGTTTGATCCTGGCTCAGGACGAACGCTGGCGGCGTGCTTAACACATGCAAGTCGAACGGAAAGGCCCAGCTTGCTGGGTACTCGAGTGGCGAACGGGTGAGTAACACGTGGGTGATCTGCCCTGCACTCTGGGATAAGCCTGGGAAACTGGGTCTAATACCGGATATGACCAACTGTCGCATGGTGGTTGGTGGAAAGCTTTTGCGGTGTGGGATGGGCCCGCGGCCTATCAGCTTGTTGGTGGGGTAATGGCCTACCAAGGCGACGACGGGTAGCCGACCTGAGAGGGTGATCGGCCACACTGGGACTGAGACACGGCCCAGACTCCTACGGGAGGCAGCAGTGGGGAATATTGCACAATGGGCGCAAGCCTGATGCAGCGACGCCGCGTGAGGGATGACGGCCTTCGGGTTGTAAACCTCTTTCACCAGGGACGAAGCGTGAGTGACGGTACCTGGAGAAGAAGCACCGGCCAACTACGTGCCAGCAGCCGCGGTAATACGTAGGGTGCGAGCGTTGTCCGGAATTACTGGGCGTAAAGAGCTCGTAGGCGGTTTGTCGCGTCGTCTGTGAAATTCTGCAACTCAATTGCAGGCGTGCAGGCGATACGGGCAGACTTGAGTACTACAGGGGAGACTGGAATTCCTGGTGTAGCGGTGAAATGCGCAGATATCAGGAGGAACACCGGTGGCGAAGGCGGGTCTCTGGGTAGTAACTGACGCTGAGGAGCGAAAGCGTGGGTAGCGAACAGGATTAGATACCCTGGTAGTCCACGCCGTAAACGGTGGGTACTAGGTGTGGGTTCCTTTTCACGGGATCCGTGCCGTAGCTAACGCATTAAGTACCCCGCCTGGGGAGTACGGCCGCAAGGCTAAAACTCAAAGGAATTGACGGGGGCCCGCACAAGCGGCGGAGCATGTGGATTAATTCGATGCAACGCGAAGAACCTTACCTGGGTTTGACATACACCAGACGCGGCTAGAGATAGTCGTTCCCTTGTGGTTGGTGTACAGGTGGTGCATGGCTGTCGTCAGCTCGTGTCGTGAGATGTTGGGTTAAGTCCCGCAACGAGCGCAACCCTTGTCCTGTATTGCCAGCGGGTTATGCCGGGGACTTGCAGGAGACTGCCGGGGTCAACTCGGAGGAAGGTGGGGATGACGTCAAGTCATCATGCCCCTTATGTCCAGGGCTTCACACATGCTACAATGGCTGGTACAGAGGGCTGCGATACCGTGAGGTGGAGCGAATCCCTTAAAGCCAGTCTCAGTTCGGATTGGGGTCTGCAACTCGACCCCATGAAGTCGGAGTCGCTAGTAATCGCAGATCAGCAACGCTGCGGTGAATACGTTCCCGGGCCTTGTACACACCGCCCGTCACGTCATGAAAGTCGGTAACACCCGAAGCCGGTGGCCTAACCCCTTGTGGGAGGGAGCTGTCGAAGGTGGGATCGGCGATTGGGACGAAGTCGTAACAAGGTAGCCGTACCGGAAGGTGCGGCTGGATCACCTCCTTTCTAAGGAGCACACAACATCACCCATTTCTGCCGGCGTATGTCTGTGCGGTGGGTGTGTGTTCGAGGGTGAAACATCAGACAGGCCCACTCCTTCTACACCGGTAGAGGGATGGGGGGTCACCGCGGGTCCGTGAGGGCTGGCGGGTTCATTGTCACGCTATCGGGGTTCTGAGAGAACACACGCGTGTTGTCTCTGACCTAGCTGTTCGGCCGATCATGCTGTTGAGGTGTCCTGTGATGGGGTGCGGAGGTGTGGGAGGTGGGATGGTGTGTGTTGTTTGAGAAGTGCATAGTGGATGCGAGCATCTTTATTTCATATCAACGTTATGCGTTGGTCTGTGATTTAGCAGAAATTTGTAGTGTTTGTGATGTCTACATTCGATCCTCGTTCATGGCTGGTTTTGTGCTGGTTGTGGGTGGGGGGTTGTTTGTAGGTGTTGTTGTAAGTGTGTAAGGGCGTTCGGTGGATGCCTTGGTACCAGGAGCCGATGAAGGACGTGGTAGGCCGCGATAGTCCTCGGGGAGTTGTCAAACGAGCTGTGATCCGAGGGTGTCCGAATGGGGAAACCCAGCACGAGTGATGTCGTGTTACCACCAGCTGAATGTATAGGCTGTGTGGGGGGAACGTGGGGAAGTGAAACATCTCAGTACCCATAGGAAGAGAAAACAATTGTGATTCCGTGAGTAGTGGCGAGCGAAAGCGGAGGAGGCTAAACCATGCGCATGTGATACCGGGTAGGGGTTGTGTGTGTGGGGTTGTGGGGTTCGTCTTCTTCCATCTGCCTGTGGAAGCGTGAGTGAGAAAACTATGTGTTAGGTGAAGTGGCCTGGAATGGTCTGCCGTAGTCGGTGAGAGTCCGGTAGCTGAAAACACATGGTCTTGCGTGACGGTGTCCCCAAGTAGCAGCGGGCTCGTGGAATCTGCTGTGAATCTGCCGGGACCACCCGGTAAGCCTGAATACTTCCTGGTGACCGATAGCGGACTAGTACCGTGAGGGAAAGGTGAAAAGTACCCCGGGAGGGGAGTGAAATAGTACCTGAAACCGGACGCTTACAATCCGTCAAAGCCTGTGCCTTCGGGGCGGGTGATGGCGTGCCTTTTGAAGAATGAGCCTGCGAGTTAGTGCTCGGTGGCGAGGTTAACCCGTGTGGGGTAGCCGTAGCGAAAGCGAGTCTGAATAGGGCGTTTGAGTCGCCGGGTCTAGACCCGAAGCGGAGTGATCTACCCATGGCCAGGGTGAAGCGTCGGTAAGACGTCGTGGAGGCCCGAACCCACTTCAGTTGAAAATGGAGGGGATGAGTTGTGGGTAGGGGTGAAAGGCCAATCAAACTCCGTGATAGCTGGTTCTCCCCGAAATGCATTTAGGTGCAGCGTCACATGTTTCTTACTGGAGGTAGAGCTACTGGATGGCCGATGGGCCCCACAGGGTTACTGACGTCAGCCAAACTCCGAATGCCGGTAAGTGAGAGTGTGGCAGTGAGACTGCGGGCGATAAGGTTCGTAGTCGAGAGGGAAACAGCCCAGATCGCCGGCTAAGGCCCCTAAGCGTGTACTAAGTGGAAAAGGATGTGGGGTCGCGAAGACAACCAGGAGGTTGGCTTAGAAGCAGCCACCCTTGAAAGAGTGCGTAATAGCTCACTGGTCAAGTGATCCTGCGCCGACAATGTAGCGGGGCTCAAGTACACCGCCGAAGCCGCGGCACTCCACCATGACATCCGCAGAGGTTTACGGACTTCTGTGTAGTGGGTGGGGTGGGTAGGGGAGCGTCCTGCATCCGTGGAAGCGCCGGAGTGATCCAGGTGTGGAGGGTGTGGGAGTGAGAATGCAGGCATGAGTAGCGAAAGCAGAGTGAGAAACTCTGCCGCCGAATGACCAAGGGTTCCTGGGCCAGGCTAATCCGCCCAGGGTGAGTCGGGACCTAAGGCGAGGCCGACAGGCGTAGTCGATGGACAACGGGTTGATATTCCCGTACCCGTGTATCCGCGCCCATGCTGAATCAGTTGTACTAACCATCCTGATCCCCCGGGAGCACCTTCGGGTGCCGAGTGGGGTGATGCATGGGACCTTGGCTGGTAGTAGGCAAGCGATGGGGTGACGCAGGAAGGTAGTGGGGCCAGTCAGTGGTTGTACTGGTGTAAGCCTGTAGGGCGAGTGATAGGCAAATCCGTCACTCACATAGCCTGAGAGGTGATGCGTAGCCGTTGTGGCGAATTCCATGATCCTATGCTGCCGAGAAAAGCCTCTAGTGAGTTGGTACACGGCCCGTACCCCAAACCAACACAGGTGGTCAGGTAGAGAATACTAAGGCGATCGAGAGAACTGTGGTTAAGGAACTCGGCAAAATGCCCCCGTAACTTCGGGAGAAGGGGGACCCATCCTGGTGACGATCTTTTCGGTCTGAGCTGGTGTGGGTCGCAGAGACCAGAGAGAAGCGACTGTTTACTAAAAACACAGGTCCGTGCGAAGTCGTAAGACGATGTATACGGACTGACGCCTGCCCGGTGCTGGAAGGTTAAGAGGACCGGTTAATCACCTTCGGGTGGTGAAGCTGAGAATTTAAGCCCCAGTAAACGGCGGTGGTAACTATAACCATCCTAAGGTAGCGAAATTCCTTGTCGGGTAAGTTCCGACCTGCACGAATGGCGTAACGACTTCTCTGCTGTCTCAACCACAGACTCGGCGAAATTGCAGTACGAGTAAAGATGCTCGTTACGCGCGGCAGGACGAAAAGACCCCGGGACCTTCACTATAGCTTGGTATTGGTGTTCGGTTCGGTTTGTGTAGGATAGGTGGGAGACTGTGAAGTGGGCACGCCAGTGTTCATGGAGTCGTTGTTGAAATACCACTCTGATCGTATTGGACTTCTAACCTCGGACCCTGATCGGGTTCAGGGACAGTGCCTGGTGGGTAGTTTAACTGGGGCGGTTGCCTCCTAAAAGGTAACGGAGGCGCCCAAAGGTTCCCTCAGCCTGGTTGGCAATCAGGTGTTGAGTGTAAGTGCACAAGGGAGCTTGACTGTGAGACGTACATGTCGAGCAGGGACGAAAGTCGGGACTAGTGATCCGGCACCGGCAAGTGGAAGCGGTGTCGCTCAACGGATAAAAGGTACCCCGGGGATAACAGGCTGATCTTCCCCAAGAGTCCATATCGACGGGATGGTTTGGCACCTCGATGTCGGCTCGTCGCATCCTGGGGCTGGAGTAGGTCCCAAGGGTTGGGCTGTTCGCCCATTAAAGCGGCACGCGAGCTGGGTTTAGAACGTCGTGAGACAGTTCGGTCTCTATCCGCCGCGCGCGTAAGAAACTTGAGGAAACCTGTCCCTAGTACGAGAGGACCGGGACGGACGAACCTCTGGTGTGCCAGTTGTCCCGCCAGGGGCACTGCTGGTTAGCTACGTTCGGAAGGGATAACCGCTGAAAGCATCTAAGCGGGAAGCCTGTTCCAAGATGAGGTTTCTCACCCCCTTCGCGGGGTTAAGGCCCCCCACAGACCATGGGGTTGATAGGCCAGAACTGTACGCACAGCAATGTGTTCAGGTGACTGGTACTAATCGGCCGAGGACTTACCAACAACACCCACAACATCACCAAACCTCAGGTTCGGTTGGTGTTCGCATCCACTATGTACTTCTGAAACAACACACTCCTCCGGGTGGCTTCGCCCCCCGGACACCCCCCACAACACCACGGTGTGACGGGGTGGTGAGAGGTGACAAACAAACACACGCACACTACGTGAGCGTGTTGTTTCACAAAGTTACGGCGGCTATAGCGGAGGGGAAACGCCCGGCCCCATTCCGAACCCGGAAGCTAAGCCCTCCAGCGCCAATGGTACTGCACCCTAATCAGTGTGGGAGAGTAGGACACCGCCGAACACAACATCCCATTGTGGCCCCTCGCGATTCGTGAGGGGCCACAATGCTTTTCTGGGTCGAGACGAGATCAGTCGGTGCCCTTCGGAACGACGATCATCGGAACCGACACCGCGCGAAGGATTTTCGCCGCGGTTGTGCCGAGGAAGAGCGTGTTGGGCGCCGCCAGCCGGCTGGAGCCGACCATGACCACATCGCCGTCCTGCCAGTCCAGGGAGCCGACTGCCTCCTCGATGGTCGACCCCTGGGCGATCGCCGAGCTGACCGGGAAGTCCGGTGGCAGTTGTTCTCTGGCCGCCTCGAGACTGCGTCGCGCGTGTTCGCGAGCGTGGTCGAGGGCCCGTTCTTCCGGCTCGGTGCGCCAGGGTAGGACGTCGTCGACGGCGACCAGCGAGATCAGCCGGATGGGCCGATGTGCACGGACACCGCTGCGCAACGCCGTCTGGAACAACAGCTGGGTGCCGGGCCTGCTGCCGATCGCGACCGAGATCTCTCGCACCTCGTCGGCGCCGAGATGCGCGAACCCCGGTGGCGCCACCGCCACCGGGACCGGTGCGGAATGCAAGATGTCGTTGACCACGGTCCCGAGTGTGTGCCGGCCGCGGATACCGCCACCCGCGCCGCCGATGACCAGCATGTCCGCCGATGTGCGCCGGGCCTGCACGATGAGACCCTCCCCGGGGTTGGCGTGTTCGGCGATCGTCGTGGTGGTCTCGATGTCGTCGGGGAGTCTGGCGGCAGCGGCGTCGAGCCAGCGGCGGGCCGCATTGTCCAGGGCGTCGGAGAGGCGTTCGACCGAGACCTGTTCGGACGGGTCGGCGCTGTCCGGCTCGGGTGGGATGACGATGCAGAGCTCGAGTTCGGCGTCGAAGGTCCGCGCGAGGCATGCGCCGAGGGCGACCGCGTCGTCGCCTCCCGAGGTGGCGATGTATGCGACGAGCAGCTTCATCGGTACTCCCAGCGTCGGTGTCTCGGTCCCGGTCATCGCCAGCCTAGTCATCTCCGACGGGGTGCCGGGGGACACGCTTAGATGGGGTCATGGACTCCCTCGTCGACGGTTACCTCAGCCACATCATGGACGAATGCCATTCGGACCGATCCGGTCATGTCGCCGACTACATCCCGGAACTGGCCGCCGTCGACCCCGAGGGTTACGGCCTGTCGATGTGCGTGCACGACGGCCACACCTACTCACATGGTGACTCCGCGACGGCGTTCACCATCCAGTCGGTCTCCAAGCCCCTCACCTATGCGATGGTCCTGAAGAAGCACGGCACCGCGGCGGTCGACGCGAAGATCGGCGTCGAGCCGTCCGGCGAGGCATTCAACGAGATCAGCGTGGACGAGCGCCGACGCCCGAAGAACCCGATGATCAATGCGGGGGCCATCTTTGCCGCATCCATGCTGTTGCCGCCGACCCGGGACGTGGCCGAGGCGGCGGTCGACGCCGCCTTCCGGGAGGTGCTCGAGTTCTACTCCGGATGTGCCGGACGGCGCCTCACGATGGACGAGGGGGTCTATGCCTCCGAGGCCGCGACGGGTTCGCGCAACCGCGCGATCGCCTACATGCTAGACAGCTTCGGGGCTCTAGAGACCAGCCCGGACGCCGCTCTCGACCTCTACTACCGACAGTGCTCGATTCGGGTGACGACCGACGACCTGGCCGGGATCGGCGCGACGATCGCGAACGGCGGGATGAATCCCCGCACGGGTCGGACGGTCTTCTCCAACGAGACCGCGCAGCGGTTGCTGAGTGTCATGACGACGTGCGGGATGTACGACGGCGCGGGGGACTGGGTCACCTCCGTCGGCCTGCCGGCGAAGAGCGGCGTCGGTGGCGGGATCCTCGCGGTGCTGCCGGGGCAACTCGGCATCGGCGTGTACTCGCCGCGGCTCGACGGTCACGGCAACAGCGTCCGCGGCGTCGACGTGTGTCGGCATCTGTCCACCGATCTGGGCCTGCACATGTTCAACGTGACACGGGAGAGTCGGGTGACGATTCGGTCGGTCTACGACCTCGCCGACACCCCCGTCAGCGCGGAATGGGGCGAGCAGGAGCGCAGCTATCTGCGGACCTGTCGCGACCGGATCCGTGTGTACGAACTCCAGGGAGATTTGACCTTCGCCGGCGCCGAGAGCGTTCAGCGGCGACTGGAGGCCGACATCGACGCATACACCGTCGTCATCGTCGAGATCTCCCGCATCGGGGTGATCGACGCGGTCGCACGCACGATGGTGCTGAGCATCAAACGGCTGCTGGACGACAGCGGCCGGCGGGCCGCGCTCGTCGACCCGGACGGGGTCGTCCGCGCCAGCGTCGATCGGCACCGTGACGACGCGGCGGTGCCCGATCTCGATGCGCCGCCGGAACTCCGGGGATTCGACCCGGCGCTTCCGCACGTGCACTCGACGATGGACGACGCGGTCGTCGACGCCGAGACGTTTCTGCTGAAGCACTACTACGACGAGTGAGCGGGCCGCGCCGCCTGGTCCCGGGACACACCACTAGGGTGGGCACGTGCGTCTCGTCATCGCGGAGTGTCAGGTCGACTACGTCGGGCGGCTGACCGCCCATCTGCCCATGGCCCGGCGGTTGCTGCTGATCAAATCGGACGGATCGGTGAGCGTGCACGCCGACGACCGGGCCTACAAGCCGTTGAACTGGATGAGTCCGCCGTGCTGGCTCACCGAGGCGCAGGTTCCCGACGGCACGCAGGCGGAGGCGTACTGGGTCGTCACCAACAAGGCGGGCGAGGAACTCCGCATCACCATCGCGTCGATCGAGCACGACTCCCAGCACGACCTCGGCATCGACCCCGGCCTCGTCAAGGACGGCGTCGAGGCGCACCTGCAGGAGCTGCTCGCCGAGCATGTCGAGACGTTGGGTCCGGGTCACACGCTCATCTGCCGCGAGTACATGACCGCGATCGGGCCGGTGGACCTGCTGTGCCGGGACGCATCGGGTGCCACGGTGGCGGTCGAGATCAAACGTCGCGGGGAGATCGACGGCGTCGAGCAGCTCACCCGGTATCTCGAGTTGCTCAACCGCGACACCACACTTGCCCCGGTGGCCGGCGTCTTCGCCGCCCAGCAGATCAAGCCGCAGGCCCGCACGCTGGCCGAGGACCGCGGAATCCGTTGCGTGGTGCTCGATTACGACGAGCTTCGCGGCGCGGAGAGCACGGAGTTCAGGCTCTTCTGAGGGGCTTCGACAAGCTCAACCAGCGGAGGGGACAAGCTCAACCAGCGGAGGGGACAAGCTCGATTAGCGGAGGGCCGTCAGGCGTTGGAGCGGGCCTCCGGCGACCGCGCCTCGGGCGAGAGCTTGCTGTTCAGGAGGTCGAGATCGTCGGCGTCGGACAGCACGGAGTACTCGGAGTCGTCGGGCTGGGCGAGCAGTTCCGGCAACTCGGCCAGCTCCTCGCGGAGCCGGCCGAGGTTGGCGGCGATGTCCTGACGCGTGCGGTCAGCGGCCTGCGCGAGTTCGCGTGATCGATCGAGTCGTTCGGTCGCGATGTCGAGCGCGGTCTGACGGATGTGTGCCGCCTCGTCGAGTGCGCGTTCGCGCTGATCGGCGAGTTCGGCGTCATGGCGTTCCCGCTCGGCCCGGCGTTCGGCGGCGCTGACCGCCTCGAGTTCGGCGACCTCGGCTTTCGCCTTCTCCACCACTCGGCGGGCCTCGTCCTTGGCGGCCTGCATGGTCTTGGTGTGTTCGGCCTCCATCGCGGCGGTGCGCTCGGCGATGAGGCGGGCGGACTCCGACTCGTTGGCGGCCGCGGTCTCCTTGACCTGCCGTGCCCGGGCGGCGGCCTCGTCGACCAGCTTCTTCGCGGCCGTGCGTGCCTCGCCCCGGACGCGCTCGGCGTCGGCCGCGGCCGACGACCGCATGTCGGCGGCCTCCTGGCGCGCGATGGACAGCGTCTCGGCGGCTTCGGCGGCCGCTTCGGCGCGCATCTCCGACGCTTCGTCGGACGCCAGCTGCAGCATCCGCGACAGTCGCTCGCTCATCCCTTGCGCGGTGGTCGGCGGGACCGAGAGCTTGTCGACCTCACGGCGCAGTTCGGCTATCTCGTCGCGCGCGTCCTCGAGATGCGCGGCGAGTTCGTGTGCGTTGGCGGTGGCGGCGTCGCGATCGGCGGCGAGGACGCGCAGATCGGCGTCGAGGCGCTGGAGGTGATCGGCGACCTGCTCACGGTCATAACCGCGCATCACGATCGCGAAGGGCAATTGCCGTGCGGGACCTGGCATGGCGGCCAGTGTATCGGAGAGAGTGCGGGATCTCCTCGACGTCGGCGACGCCGTGCGTGGAGGTGCCGAGCCGGCCGGTCCACGGATGGGAGCGGCCGGCTCGGCATGTCGAGTCAGCTAGCGGCGCAACGGTTTTCGGCCGCTGCGGCGGATCAGTGTGCGGTGGCGGCGGGTTCCACGAGTTCGAGCAGCACGCCGCCCGCGTCCTTGGGGTGGACGAAGTTGATGCGGGAGTCCGCGGTGCCCCGCTTCGCGGCAGGATAGAGGACCCGGACGCCGGCTTCGGTGAGTCGTGCCGTGACCGCGTCGACGTCGGTCACCCGCACGGCGAGCTGCTGGAGCCCAGGACCGTTGCGGTCGATGAACTTGGCGATCGTCGACGACTCGTCGAGCGGGGCGAGCAACTGGATGACCGCACCGGTGCCGCCGGCCGGGCCGACCATGGCCTCCTCGACGCCCTGCTCGGCGTTCGTCTCCTGATGCAGCGTCTCGAACCCGAGGTGGGTGGCGTACCACTCCTTGGCGGCGTCGAGATCGGGGACGGCGATGCCGACGTGATCGATGGCGACGATCAGGTCGGAGATGAGTGCGGTGGCGCTGGGGTCCGTTGCTGAGGAAGACATGGGACAACGGTAGCGTTGAGGTGTTGAGCGCACAGAGCGGGCGCTCGGTTGGCCCCCTATCTAGACACTTCCCGGAGGTTCCCTCATGACTTCGACTGCCGACAAGACCACGGTCATCGTCGCCGGCGCACGCACCCCCTTCGGCCGCCTGCTGGGCTCCCTGAAGGACTTCAGCGGGGTCGATCTCGGCGCGGTCGCCATCAAGGGCGCACTCGAGCGGGCCGGCGTTCCGGCATCCGAGGTCGAGTACGTGATCATGGGCCAGGTGCTGACCGCGGGGGCCGGTCAGATGCCCGCCCGCCAGGCCGCGATCAAGGCCGGTATCGGCTGGGACGTCCCGACCCTGACCATCAACAAGATGTGTCTGTCGGGGATCGACGCGATCGCGCTGGCCGATCAGCTCATCCGGGCCGGAGAGTTCGACGTCGTCGTCGCCGGCGGCCAGGAGTCGATGACCCAGGCGCCCCATCTCCTGCCCAACAGCCGCGGCGGCTTCAAGTACGGCAACACCGAACTCGTCGACCACATGGCTTTCGACGGGCTCTTCGACGCCTTCACCGATCAGCCGATGGGGGCGCTGACCGAGCAGGGCAACGACGCCGACGGGTTCACCCGTGAGCAACAGGACGAGTTCGCGGCACGAAGCCACCGGCTCGCCGCAGCCGCGTGGAAGAACGGCGTCTTCGACGACGAGGTCGTGCCGGTGGCCATCCCGCAGCGTAAGGGCGACCCGATCGAGTTCGCCGAGGACGAGGGGATTCGCGCCAACACCACCGTGGAGTCGCTGTCCGGGCTGCGGCCGGCCTTCCGCAAGGACGGCACGATCACCGCGGGCAACTCGTCGCAGATCTCCGACGGCGCGGCGGCCGTCGTGGTGATGAGCAAGGCCAAGGCCGAGGAACTGGGCGTCACGTGGCTGGCCGAGATCGGCGCCCACGGCGTCGTCGCCGGCCCGGACTCCAGCCTGCAGGCGCAGCCGGCCAATGCGATCGTCAAGGCCTGTGACCGCGAGGGCATCGCACCCGCGGACCTGGACCTCATCGAGATCAACGAGGCCTTCGCGGCGGTCGGGCTGTCCTCGACCAAGCAGCTCGGCGTCGATCCCGAGATCGTCAATGTCAACGGTGGTGCGATCGCCGTCGGACATCCGATCGGGACCTCCGGGGCGCGCGTCGCGCTGCATGTCGCGCTCGAGCTGAAGCGACGGGGCGGTGGCGTCGGTGCAGCCGCGCTCTGTGGAGCCGGCGGCCAGGGTGACGCGCTGATCATCCGGGTTCCGAAGTCCTGAACGAACGAGATGTCTACGACATCTTGTAGTAGTTTGCTGTCCGATTCGGCACAATGAGGGCCATGCTGTCATTCTTCGACCTGACCACTCCCGCCAAGCGCTTCCGGTTCGTCGCCGTCGCCGAGGCGATCACCTGGGCGGTCCTGCTGGTCGCCATGGTCGTCAAGCGGGTCAACGACGACGACGAGGCCATCGCCAAGCCGGGCATGATCCACGGGATCGTCTTCGTGATCTTCGTGGTCGTCGCTCTGATCACAGCGATCCAGCTCAAGTGGAACGCGGTGAAGTGGGAGCTGCCGGTGGGTTCGCGGCGGATCGGAATCCCGATCGTCACCCTGCTGGCGCTGGTCTCGAGCCTCCCGCCGTTCGGCACGATCGTGTTCGAGTGGTGGGCGCGCCGTAACGGCCATCTCGCCGAACTGTCCGCCGACCGCGCGCCCAGGCAGGCCACGGCCTGACCGCCCCGATCCCGCCTTCGATCGCCCCGACGCTCCGGCGCTCCCGCCGCAGCGTCGGGGCGATCTTCGCGCTCAACGGGTTTCTCGCCGCGATGTGGGTGGCCCACATCCCGGTCATCAGTGCGCGCACCGGAGTCGATCACGACCAACTCGGCGGACTGTTGCTGTTGCTCGGCGCGTCGGCGTTCGTCGGCATGCAGGTCTGCGGCCGTCTGATCGACCGTCGGGGGTCCCGGCCGGTGACGATCGGTGCCGCGCTGCTGCTGTCGGCGGTCATCGTCGCCCCGGTGCTCGCCGCCGACGCCCTGACGCTCGCCGCCGCGCTCGTCGCCTTCGGATTCGCCAACGGTTGCCTGGATGTGTCGATGAACGCGCAGGCGGTCGTGGTCGAACGGGCCTACGGCCGACCGATCATGTCGTCGTTCCACGGGTTCTTCTCGTCGGGCAGTCTCGTGGGTTCGGGAGTGGTCGCGGCAACCCTGTGGGCCGACGTCGGTGTCGTCCTCACCGTGGCCTGCGCCGCGGCGGCCGGCATCGGCGTCGTGGCGTGGAACGCGCGCGGTCTGGCTGGTCGCGAGGTGGGGACCGACGATGCGAGTGCACGCGGTGCAGACGCCGACGGCCCCGCGTCCGGGAAGTGGTGGCACACCGTGGACCGGCGCCGCCTGGTCCTGCTGGCGGTGGTCGCGTTCGCACTCATGCTCGCCGAGGGCACCGCCTACGACTGGAGTGCACTGCACGTGGTCGAGACCTTCGGTTCCGCCGAAGCCGTCGGCGCCATCGCGTTCGGCGCGTTCAGCGCGACGATGACCGTTGCGCGATTCGTCATCGATCCGGTCGTCGGGTCGGTGGGACCGGTGGCGGTCGTCCGCTACGGCGGCCTGCTCGGCACCGCCGGAATCCTGATCGCGGTGCTCTCGCCCGTACCCCTCCTCGCCATCGTGGGATGGGGCGTGTTCGGATTGGGTCTGGCGGGGCTGATCCCGCAGATCTTCACCGCGGCGGGCAATCTGTCGGGGGAGTCGAGCGGCCGGACGATCTCCGCCGTCGTCGGATGCGGCTATCTCGGCATGCTCGCCGGTCCCGCGGTCGTCGGCTTCATCAGCAGCCGGACCTCGCTGAACACCGGGTTGCTCGCGGCCGTGGCGGCGCTCGTCCTCGCCGTCGTGCTCGCGCCGGTCGTTCGCCCGGACCGCACGCGCACCGCCGCGCCGGACGGAACGCGTTCGCCCGACGTCGTCTGATTCCGCGTGGGCGGTCGTGACACACTGGAGGGGTGACGCGACCAACCAATCGTCAGCAGGCCGCCGCCGCGGCCCGACAGCAGGCGGCAGCAGCCATGGCCATGTCCGGCGCGGTGGATCTCGGCGTACTCAAGGAGCGGGCCGAAGCCGAACGCGCACAAGCGCAACGGGCCCAGTCGCAGGCCGCAGCACGACCTGCCGCGCCCGGTGAGCCGCCCGCCGAGGGCGGGCAATCGCCGGCCGCCGGTGCGGGAACCGCGGCGGCCGCGGTCCTCGACGTCACCGAGGAGACGTTCGAGGCCGAGGTGCTCAACCGGTCGATGCAGCAGCTCGTGGTCATCGACCTGTGGGCGGAATGGTGCGGGCCGTGTAAGCAGTTGTCGCCGGTCCTCGAACGCCTCGCCGCGCAGTCGGGCGGGCGCTGGGTGCTGGCGAAGGTCGACGTCGACGCCAATCCCCGTATCGCACAGGCGTTCCGGGTGCAGTCGATCCCGATGGTCGTCGCGATCGTGCAGGGACAGCCGGTGACCGCCTTCAACGGGGTGCGCTCCGAGGCCGAGATCACCCAGTGGATCGACGACATCTTCGCCCAGATCGGCGACATCCTCCCGGGCGTTCCCGACGGGCCCGCACCCGAGCCGGAGCCCGAGGACCCGAGGCTGGTCGCCGCCGAGACGAAGCTGAACGACGGCGACTTCGACGGCGCACTCGCCGACTACCGGGCGATCGCCGAGGCCGAGCCGGAGAACCTCGAAGCGGTGTCCGCCGCGCGGAACCTCGAGTTCATCCTGCGGGCGCAGGCGCACGATCCCGCCATCGTGGAGTCGGCGTCCCTCCGTGACGTCGACGCGCAGCTCGCGGCCGCGGACGTCCTGCTGCTCAACCAACAGCCCGAAGCCGCGTTCGACCGCATCATCGACGTCGTGCGCGTGACCGCGGGGGAGGAGCGCACCCGGGCGCGCACCCGGCTGCTCGAGCTGTTCGAACTCTTCGATCCCGCCGAGCAGTTCGTCGTGAGCGCCCGCCGCAAGCTCGCCAGCGCCCTCTACTGACGGGCTGAGGCCACTGCCGCGGGAGTTTGAGTGATGTGTTTCGGAACCAGGCGACTGATTCCGAGACACACCACTACTCCCGCGGCACCAGCCAGATCGCCGAGTTGGCGGGCAGCATGACCCGAGCCGACACGGGACGTCCGTGATAGGACGGCCCGTCCGCCGTGATCGAACCCATGTTGCCGCGCCCGGCACCGCTGTAGGCGTCGGCATCGGTGTTGAGGATCTCGTCCCAGACCCCGGCCGAGGGCAACCCGACCTGATAGTCGGCGCGGTCGGAGCCGCTCAGGTTGAACAGGCACGCGACGACCGATCCGTCGGTGCCGTACCGGAGGAAACTGATCACGTTGTTGGCGGTGTCGTTGGCGTCGATCCACTCGTAACCCAGTGAATCGATGTCCTGGGTGTACAGCGCCGGTCGGGACCGGTAGATCCGGTTCAGGTCGGTGACGAGGGCCGAGATGCCGGAGTGCAGTTCGCCCTCCCAGCCCTCCAGCTGATGCCAGTCCAGACTCCGGTTGTCGGCCCATTCGCCGGTCTGCCCGAACTCCTGTCCCATGAACAGCAGTTGCTTGCCGGGGTGGGACCACATGTAGGCGAGGTAGACCCGCACGCCCGCGGCCTTGGCGAACGAATCGCCCGGCATGCGCGTCCACAGGGTGCCCTTGCCGTGCACGACCTCGTCGTGGGAGAGCGGCAGCACGAAATTCTCGCTCCACGCGTACACCAGCGAGAAGGTGATCTCGTGGTGGTGGAAGCTGCGGTGGATCTGATCGCGGGACAGGTAGTCGAGGGTGTCGTGCATCCAGCCCATGTTCCACTTGAAGCTGAACCCCAGCCCGCCGAGATCGGTCATGCGGGTCACGCCCGGCCATGCGGTCGACTCCTCGGCCACCGTGATCACGCCCGGGAAATGTTTGTGCACAGTCGCGTTGGTCTCCTGGAGGAACTGCACCGCCTCCAGGTTCTCGCGACCGCCGTGCACATTGGGGCGCCATTGCCCGGCCGGTCGTGAGTAGTCCAGGTAGAGCATCGAGGCCACCGCGTCGACGCGGAGACCGTCGATGTGGAACTCGCTGAACCAGAACAGGGCGTTCGCCACGAGGAAGTTGCGGACCTCGTGCCGGCCGAAGTCGAAGACGTAGGTGCCCCAGTCGAGCTGCTCGCCGCGCATCGGATCGGCGTGCTCGTACAGCGGGGTGCCGTCGAATCGGGCGAGCGCCCAGTCGTCTTTGGGGAAGTGGGCCGGCACCCAGTCGACGATCACGGCGATGTCACGGGAGTGGAGGTGATCGACGAGGTAGCGGAAGTCGTCGGGCGTTCCGAAGCGCGCCGTCGGCGCGTAGTACGACGTGACCTGGTAACCCCAGGAACCGCCGAACGGGTGCTCGGCGACGGGCAGGAACTCGACGTGGGTGAAGCCCTTCTCGACGGCGTAATCGGCCAGCTCGTGCGCGAGTTCGCGGTAGCCGAGGCCCTGACGCCAGGACGCGAGGTGGACCTCGTAGACGCTCATCGGCTCACGCTCGGGCGCGGACCGTTCCCGGCGCGCGATCCACGCGTCGTCGGTCCAGACATGTTCGGACACGGTGACCCGGGACGCGGTTGCCGGGGGCGTGCTGGTGCGGAAGGCCATGGGGTCGGCCTTGTCGCGGATGACGCCGTCGGCGCCATGGACGCGGAACTTGTAGTGGGTCCCGTCGCCGACGTCGGGGATGAAGACCTCCCACACCCCGCTGACCCCGACCTTGCGCATCGGCGCAACGCGCCCGGTCCAGTCGTCGAAGTCGCCGATCACGGTGACACCGTGGGCATTCGGCGCCCACACGGAGAAGGCGGTGCCGTGCACATCGCCGTCGGTGGTCGTGTACGACGTCACCCGCGCACCGAGGGCATTCCACAGTTCCTCGTGGCGGCCCTCGCTGAACAGATGGATGTCGACGTCGCCGAGGCTCGGCAGGAACCGGTAACCGTCGGCCACGACGAATTCCGACGTGCCCCCGGTGGAATCGGGGTAGACGACGCGGTACCGGTAGTCCATCAGGTCGGCCATCGGCACGGTGACCACCCACAGGTCGTCGGTCTGACGGGTCATCGGATGATCGACTCCGCCGATGACCACCGACACCGAGATCGCGTTCGGGCGCAGGGTGCGCAGGATCGTCGCGCCGCCGGGCGCGTCGTGGGCGCCGAGGAAGGCGTGTGGATCGGGATGGGTCTGCGCCGCGAGCCGACGCAGGTCGTGGTCGGTCGCGTAGGGGTCGGGCAGGTCTGGCGGATCGGTGCGATCGGTCACTGATACCTCACTGGATCCGATAGGCGAGCTGTTGTGCGGCAACAGGTTCGAGGGGCGGCAAGGCGAGGATGTGCGCCACCGCCCGCCATGGCTCGAGCCGGACGTAGTTGTCCTGGCCCCACCAGTACTCCTCGCCGGAGACCTCGTCGCGGACGGGGAAGCGGTCGTACCACTCGAAGCCGAGCTTCGGCAGGTCGAGCCAGACCGTGGAGTCCTCGGGACCGAACGGGTTCAGGTTGATCACGACGATGACCCGGTCGCCCGACACCGGGTCGATCTTCGAGTAGGCGATCAGCGACGGGTTGTCGACATGGTGGAAATGGATGTTGCGCAGCTGCTGCAGTGCGGGGTGCCGGCGCCGGATCTCGTTCAGCGAGGTGATCCACGGCTCGAGCGACTCGCCGCGGCTCGCCGCCGCCTTGTAGTCACGGGGCCGCAGCTCGTACTTCTCCGAGTTGAGGTACTCCTCGCTGCCCTCGGTCACGGCGACGTGCTCGTACAGCTCGTATCCGCTGTAGACACCCCATGTTGGGGCCAGGGTCGCGGCGAGCGCGGCGCGCAGTGCGAACATGCCCGGACCGCCGTGCTGAAGACTCTCGTGCAGGATGTCGGGGGTGTTGACGAAGAGGTTGGGGCGGGCCTCGTCGGCGTGGTCGGCGATCTCCCGGCCGAACTGCTCGAGCTCCCACTTCAGCGTCTTCCAGGTGAAGTAGGTGTAGCTCTGGCTGAAGCCGAGCCGGGCGAGGCCGTAGAGCCGCGCCGGCCGGGTGAAGGACTCGGAGAGGAAGAGCACGTCGGGGTGGCGCTTCTTCACCTCACTGATCAGCCACTCCCAGAAGTTCGGCGGCTTGGTGTGCGGATTGTCGACGCGGAAGATGTCGACTCCGAGCCCGACCCAGTGCAGGACGACCTTGAGGACCGCTCGGTAGATGCCGTTGCGGTCGTTGTCGAAGTTCAGCGGGTAGATGTCCTGGTACTTCTTCGGCGGGTTCTCCGCGAAGGCGATGGTGCCGTCGGGCTGGGTGGTGAACCACTCCGGATGCTCGAGCGCCCACGGATGATCCGGTGCGCACTGCAGGGCCAGATCGAGCGCGACCTCGAGGCCGAGTTCGCGAGCCCGGCCGACGAAGTACTCGAAGTCCTCCTCGGTGCCGAGGAGGGGATGGATGGCGTCGTGCCCGCCGTCGGATGATCCGATGGCCCACGGCGAACCGACATCCTCGGGTCCCGCGACGAGGGTGTTGTTGGGGCCCTTGCGGTTGATCTCACCGATCGGGTGGATCGGTGGCAGGTAGACGACGTCGAAGCCCATGTCCGCGATGCGCGGCAGATCCTGGGCGGCGGTGAGGAACGTGCCGTGGACGGGATTGCCCTCACCGTCCCAGCCGCCGGTCGAGCGCGGGAACAGTTCGTACCACGAGCCGAACAGTGCGCGCTTGCGATCGACCCACACCCGGTAGGTACGGCTCTTGGTGACGAGCTCGCGGACGGGATGGGCGGTCAGCAGTTCGACGACCTCGTCGGAGACCGCCAGACCCACCCGGTTCTCGACACGGCGCCGACGTGCCCGGAGTTGGCGCGCGGCGTCGAGCAGGAGTTCTCGGTCATCACCGGCGACCAGGTCGGCTGCGGTGTCCAGTACCCGCGCGCCGGTCTCGATGTCGTTGGCGAGGTCGGCGGCGCCCTGCCCGGCGTCGAGCTTCTTCAGAACGGCCGAACGCCACGTCGCGTAGGGGTCGCTCCAGGCCTCGATCCGGTACGACCAGAATCCGACGGCGTCGGGGACGAAGGCTGCGTTGAAGGTGTCCGGTTCCGGCGCGGGAACCATCCGGACATCGAACGGCCCGCGTCGCGGAGCCTCGACGTGCAGTGTGACGCCGAGCGCGTCGTGTCCTTCGCGCCAGGCCGTGGTACTGACCGGGAAGTATTCTCCCACAACGGCTTTGGCAGGTTGCTGGCCCGCTGACACAAGGGGTGCGATGTCGTCGATACCCATGCGCCCGATCACGTGGAGCCTCCTGTCGTCAGCTCCCGTGAGTGGCCGGGGTGCGCTGTCGGTCTCGCCTTCGTTGGTATCACCGGTACCCAACCTAGTGCCCCGCGGACGGGATTGTCTTGTCATGGATCGCCCGCCGTGTCGGGCGGGCGGGGCGCGGCGGGGTCGGTCGAGGTCAGCCCACCGAACGGGCGGGATCGGTCAATCGGGTCAGTGCCGAACGGACGACCGCGGGGTCGGTGGTACGCCACATCGGGGGCAGCGACGCGAGCAGATAACCGCCGTACCCCGCCGTGGCCAGTCGGGAGTCGAGGACCGCGACGACCCCGCGGTCGTCGACCGAACGCAGCAGGCGGCCGGCGCCCTGGGCGAGCAGCAGCGCGGCGTGGTTGGCCGCCACCGACAGGAATCCGTTGCCGCCGCGCGCATCGACCGCACGCTGCCGGGCGGTCAGCAGCGGATCGTCGGGACGAGGGAAGGGGATGCGGTCGATGAGCACGAGGCTCAACGACGGGCCCGGCACGTCGACCCCCTGCCACAGGGACAAGGTGCCGAACAGGCAGGTCGCCGGGTCGTCGGCGAACCGCCGGACCAGGGTGGACGTCGTGTCGCCACCCTGGCACAGCACCGGGTGGTCGGTGCGGTCGCGGATCGCGTCGGCGGCTTCGCGCGCCGCGCGCATCGAGGAGAACAGACCGAGCGTGCGTCCGCCGGCGGAGTTCACGAGCTCGGCGATCTCGTCCATCGTCCGCGACGAGATGCCCGAGCGGTCGGGTCGGGGGAGGTGACGTGCGACGTAGAGGATCGCCGACCGCGGATAGTCGAAGGGCGAGCCGGCATCGAGGCCGGTCCAGCGTGCCGAACCCGAATCGGACGGGACCGCCTTCCCGCTGGCGGTGACGTCGGCTGTGCTCGACCCCGCTGCGGGGCTCGTCTCGTCTGTCACCGGACGGTCGGTCCCGCGCCCCGATGCCGGGAGTCCCCAGGTCGCGGCGAGGGCGTCGAAGGAGCCGCCGATCGTGAGGGTCGCCGAGGTCAGGATGACCGTGGCGTCGGCGAACAGGGAGGCCCGCAGCAGGCCGCCGACCGACAGCGGTGCGATGTGCAGGATGGGCCGGGGCTCGGCCCCGCGGCGTGAGGTGTCCAGTGACGCCCACACGACGTCGCGCCGCTTCGCCTCGTCGGGTTCGTCGAACGCACCGAGTACGCGGACGACGGTGTCGTGCATGTCCTCGAGTGAGGTCAGGGCCGCCGAGCGGGCGGCCGCCGCGCCGTCGTCGGCGCCGGCCATCCGTACCGGTCCGATCGCGGTGCGCGCCTGCCACAGCCGGTCCCGCAGCATCACGAGGACAGCGGTGGCGTCGGACGGCAGGCCGGTCCACTGGCGCATCGGCGCGTTGTCGAGCAATTCGCCCAGCTGTTCACCGGCGCCCAGGAGGGCGTCGGCGGTCTCCTCGTCGACGAGCTTCCCGCACCGGCGTGCGACGAGCGCCACCGAGGCCGCCGACAGTTCGTCGGTGGCCACCGACGTCATCCGGTCGACGAGCTCGTGGGCCTCGTCGATGACGACGACGTCGTGCTCGGGCAAGACGTTGGCCGGGCTCGTGGCGTTGATGGCCAGCAGCGCGTGGTTGGTCACCACCACGTCGACCTTCCCGGACCGACGGCGGGACTGCTCGGCGAAGCAGTCCTCGCCGTAGGAGCAGTTGGCCGCGCCCAGGCACTCGCGGGCGGTGACGCTGACCTGTCGCCACGACCGGTCGGAGACGCCGGGGACGAGGTCGTCCCGGTCGCCGGTCTCGGTCTCGCTGCTCCACTCCCGCAGACGCGTGACCTCCCGGCCGGTGCGCGACAGCTCGAACGGGTCGAACAGCTCGGTGTCCGGCTCGTCGGCGGTACCGGAGTGGATCTTGTTCAGGCACAGATAGTTTCCGCGCCCTTTGAGAATTGCGAAGGTGGGCTCGCGGCCGATCGGCTTCTTCAGCGCCTTGGCCAGGCGGGGGAGATCGCGCTCGATGAGCTGGCGCTGCAACGCGATCGTCGCGGTGGACACCACGACGGTGCGGCCGCTCTCGACGGCGTGCCGGATGGCCGGCACGAGGTAGGCCAGCGACTTGCCGGTGCCGGTGCCGGCCTGGACCGCGAGATGCTCGCCGGTGTCGATGGCATGCGCCACCGCGGAGGCCATCGCGACCTGACCGCCGCGGCGGTGACCGCCGAGTGCGGTGACCGCCGCGTCGAGAAGGTCGGTCACCGGGGGTGTGTTGGGCATGAGGTGTGTTCCGGTTGTCCTTGCTGGGTTCGCCGTGCGCGGGAACGGTGTTCTTTCAGACGTATCGCGGGCCCGGTCGGTTCCCGCTGTCGAGATCGGGATCGTGGTCGGGACCGCGGCGCTGCTACCCGGTCCGACTCGACCCGTCGTAGAGCAGGTCGCCCACGAGTTCGACACCCGCCTGCCGCAGCGCCGAGAGAGCCTTCGACGTCGTCTCGGGCGCGACACCGGCGGTGAAGTTGAGGAGGACGCGGGTGCTGAAACCGGCCTCCACGGCGTCGAGCGCGGTTGCCCGCACGCAGTGGTCGGTGGCGATGCCGACGATGTCGACCGACTTCACCTTCCGTTCCCGCAACCACACGGCGAGGGTGGAGCCGTCGTCGGCCGCGCCCTCGAAGCCGGAGTATGCGGCGCTGTACTCGCCCTTGGAGAAGACCTCGTGCGCCGCCGCGGCGTCGAATTCGCGGTGGAACGCGACACCGTCGGTGCCGACGCGGCAGTGCGGTGGCCAGGTGTCGACGTAATCGGGGTCGTCGGAGAAGTGCGCACCGGGGTCGATGTGATAGTCGCGGGTCGCGACGACGGTCTGGTATTCGTCGAGGATCGACGTGACCGCCCGTGCGACCGCGGCGCCACCGTTCACCCCGAGGGCGCCGCCCTCGCAGAAGTCGTTCTGCACGTCGACGACGATCAGCGCGTCGGCGGGACGGGTGCCGTCGCTGCGTTCGGCGCTCATCCAATTCTCCTGTCGTCGGGGGACATCGGTTCCGGGCGTCGGGGTGCGGTCAGCCGAGCTCGTAGCGGGTCGGAACCGCGGGATCTCCATGGGACAGGCCGAGACCCTCCCAGGGCAAGCTGACCAGGCCGGCCGCGAGGTGCGCGCGGGCATCGGTGAGAGTGGGCAGCGACGCCACGGGCGTCCCACCGCGGACGAGCGGGATCTGCAGGTCCCGGATGCCGAGCCCGTCCGGCGCGGGGCGGGTGCCGTCGGCGCGATACACGATCTCCTCGACGATCGTGCCGCTGGACCGGGCCGCCCGCACGGCCGACTTGGCGCCGCCGCGTGACTCCTTGTGACTCGCCCGTTTGGCGACCGGCAGGCCGTCGACCTCGACGAGTTTGTAGACCATCCCCGCCGTCGGCGCCCCGCTCCCGGTGACCAGGGATGTCCCGACCCCGTAGGTGTCGACCGGCTCGGCGCGCAGCGAGGCGATCGCGTACTCGTCGAGATCGCCGGACACGACGATCTTCGTCTCCGTCGCGCCCAGGTCGTCGAGTTGCGCGCGGACCTGGCGCGCCAGCACCCCGAGGTCGCCGGAGTCGATGCGCACGGCACCGAGTCCGGGGCCGGCCACCTCGATGGCGTTGCGCACGCCCTGGGTGATGTCGTAGGTGTCGACAAGCAGCGTGGTACCGATCCCGAGGGCCTCGATCTGCGCGGCGAACGCGGCCTTCTCGTCGGGCCCGTCCGGGCCGGTGAAACCGAGGGTGAAGGCGTGGGCGGCGGTGCCGGCGCTGGGCACGCCGAAGCTCCGGGCCGCCTCGAGGTTCGAGGTGGCGGCGACGCCGGCGATGTAGGCGGCGCGCGCACTGGCGACCGCGGCGCGCTCATGGGTGCGCCGCGAGCCCATCTCGATGATCGGGCGCGACCCGGCCGCGCTGACCATGCGGGCCGCGGCCGACGCGATCGCGCTGTCGTGGTTGAGGATCGAGAGGATCAGGGTCTCGAGCAGGACCCCCTCCGCGAAGGGCGCGCGGACGGTGAGGATCGGCGAACCGGGGAAGTAGAGTTCGCCCTCCCGGTAACCGTCGATGTCACCGGAGAACCGGTAGTCCCGCAGCCAGGCCACCGTGTCCGCGTCGAGGAATCGCTCGACCACGGCGATCTCCTCGTCGCCGAACCGGAACGCTGCGAGTTCGTCGAGAACGCGGCCGGTTCCGGCCACCACGCCATAGCGCCGGCCGTCGGGGAGGCGGCGCGCGAAGACCTCGAATGCGCACTGGCGGTGCGCAACCGGGTGGCGAAGTGCCGCTGCGACCATCGTCAGTTCGTACTGATCGGTCAGCAGCGCGGTGTTGTCGTTGCTCACAATCGCCTACCCTGTCCTCATGGCGCCTGACGAAACTCGTGCGCACGAGGCTACCCCCGGCGGTACGGCGGTTGCCGAACCAGAGGTCGCCGACGGCGCGGCGGGACTCGACAAGCCCTGGATGACGATCGTGTGGGACGACCCGGTCAATCTGATGCGGTACGTCACCTTCGTCTTCCAGAAGATCTTCGGCTACTCCGAGTCCCGCGCCAACGAACTGATGATGCAGGTCCACACCGAGGGCAGGGCAGTGGTGTCCTCCGGAGACCGGGACAAGGTCGAGGCCGACGTCGCGAAGCTGCACGCCGCGGGGCTGTGGGCGACGATGCAGCGGGATTCGTGACCCGGACCGGCCGCGGACGACTCCGAACCGGTCGGTCGGCCTTCGCGGCGCGGCAGGCACACTGAGACGCGTGCGCACCTGGAAACGCAAGGGGCGCGGCGAGACGATGCGCATCGCATCGCAACTCGACGCGCACGAAGCAGAGCTGCTCGCGTCGATGGTCACGTCGATGTGCGAATTGCTCACCGAACGAGCCGATTCCGCGCCCCGCGACGACCTCGCGAGGCTGACCGGTATCGACGTCGGGCACTCGCAGGCACCCGACGATGTGACCCTGGGCCGTCTCCTCCCGGATTTCCACCGGCCCGACCAGGACGACGAACTCTCCGCCGAGGTCGTCAACGGCGAACTGAACTCGGCGCTGCGGAGCGTGCACGAACCACAGATCATCGACGCCAAGCTCGGCGCCGCCCGGGTGTTGCTCGACACCCTGCCGGCCGGCGGCGGGGACTTCGCCCTGACTCCCGACGAGGCCGCGGCGTGGCTCACCTCGCTCAACGACGTGCGACTGGCACTCGGCGCGATGCTCGGGATCTCCGAGGACACGCCCGAGCAGTTGCCACCCGACCACCCGCATGCGGCGCATCTCGACGTCTACCACTGGCTCACGGTGATGCAGGACCTCCTCGTCGAAGCCCTGATGTGATCTAGGGTTCCGTTCGGGAACTTCGTCCGCTTCGACGTCAGGGGTCTCGTGAGCACACTCGGCCGACCGGCCCCGGCCGGCAATCGCATCACCGACATCGCCGGCCTCGCCGTCGGGCACGCGCACCGCGTCGACCCCGACGCCCGGGTCGCCGGTGCACCGGAGGCCCCCGACGGTCACGGGTGGGCCACCGGGACCACCGTCGTACGGGTGTCGGCGCCGGGCGCCATCGCCGCCGTCGACGTCCGCGGTGGCGGTCCGGGTACCCGCGAAACCGATCTCCTCGACCCGTCGAACACGGTCCAGACCGCGCACGCCATCGTGCTCAGCGGAGGTAGTGCCTACGGACTGGCCACCGCCGACGGGGTCATGCGCGCGCTCGAGGCCGACGGGATCGGACTCCCGCTCGACGACCGCGGGCACGTGGTGCCGATCGTCCCCGCCGCGGTGATCTTCGACCTCCCCGTCGGTGCCTGGGACCACCGACCCGACGCGGACTTCGGAGTGGACGCGGTCCGCGCAGCGGACACGGAATTCGCCGTCGGGTGTGTGGGTGCGGGTGTCGGCGCCCGGGCCGGCGCGCTCAAGGGCGGGGTCGGGACGGCGTCGATGACGTTCGACGCCGGTCCCGCGGCCGGCATCACCGTCGGCGCAGTGATGGTCGCCAACCCGGTCGGGGCGGTCATCGACCCGCAGACCGGGCTGCCGTGGGACCTCGGCGAGACCGAACTGGGCCGCCTGGGGTTGCGCCGGCCGTCGGCCGCCGACATCGACTCGCTCGCCGACCTCGCGGCGAAGCACACCGTGCTCAACACGACGATCGGTGTCGTGGCCACCGATGCCGCGCTCGACGCGCCGATGACCAAGCGGCTGGCGATGGCCGGACACGACGGTCTCGGGCGGGCGATCAGGCCCGCGCACTCGCCGCTCGACGGGGACACGATCTTCGGCATCGCCACGGGTGCGGCCCGGCCGTCGACACCGGTGCCGGCGCCGGCGGGTATGCATGCCGACGTCGCCGTGGTCGCCGAGGTGTGCCGGGCCGCGGCCGACGTCGTCCAGCAGGCCATCGTGAACGCGGTCCTCGCGGCGGAACCGGTCGCATCGATCCCCACCTACGCACAGACGGCGCCGTCGGCGTTCCGCTGACCGGGGTCGTCGCGAACGGCGAACGGAATAGGTGCCGCGGCGACGATGTTGCGCCTCGGGGAACCCCGGGGTCCCGGGTGTGGACACGTCTGGACAGGAGAATGCGACACCGATGCTGAAGATCGGGCAGGAGCTGGTCGACGCCATGGTCGCGCACGCGCGCGCCGACCATCCCGACGAGGCCTGCGGGGTGATCGCCGGGCCGGAGGGTTCCGACGATCCGCAGCGTTTCATCGCGATGATCAACGCCGAGCGGTCGCCGACCTTCTATCGTTTCGACTCGGCCGAGCAGCTCGCGGTCTGGCGGGAGATGGACCGCCGTGACGAGGAACCCGTCGTGATCTATCACTCGCACACCGCCACCGAGGCGTACCCGAGCCGCACCGACATCTCCTACGCCGGCGAGCCCGGCGCCCATTACGTGCTGGTGTCCACGCGCGACCCCGAGACCGCCGAGATCCGTAGCTATCGCATCGTCGACGGTGCGGTCACCGAAGAAGAGATCGAGATCAGGAGCTGAGCATGTCTGTCACCGTATCCATCCCGACGATCCTGCGTACTCACACCGGCGGGGAGAAGCGCGTCGAGGGGTCGGGTTCGACGCTGGCCGCCCTGATCGACGACCTCGAGACGGGCAACGCCGGGCTGAAGGAACGACTCGTCGCGCCCGACGAGAACGGCACCGCCAAACTGCACCGGTTCGTCAACATCTACGTCAACGACGAGGACGTGCGATTCTCCGGCGGCCTCGACACCCCGATCGACGACGGTGACGAGGTGACCATCCTGCCCGCGGTCGCCGGCGGCTGAGCGTGGCCCGCTACGACTCCCTGATCGACTCGGTCGGCAACACCCCGCTCATCGGTCTGCAACGGCTCTCGCCGCGCTGGGACGACTCCGACGAGGGCCCGCACGTCCGCCTGTGGGCCAAGCTCGAGGACCGGAACCCGACCGGATCCATCAAGGACCGCCCCGCGCTGCGGATGATCGAACAGGCCGAACGCGACGGATTGCTGCGGCCGGGCTCGACGATCCTCGAACCCACGAGCGGCAACACCGGCATCTCGCTCGCGATGGCGGCGAAACTCAAGGGCTATCAACTGATCTGCGTGATGCCCGAGAACACCTCGGAGGAACGGCGCTCGCTGTTGCGGATGTTCGGCGCGCAGGTCATCTCCTCACCCGCGGCGGGCGGCTCCAACACCGCGGTCGCGGTGGCCAAGGGCCTCGCCGCGGACAATCCCGACTGGGTGATGCTCTACCAGTACGGCAACGCGGCGAACGTCGCGGCGCATTACGAGGGCACCGGCCCCGAGTTGTACGCCGACCTGCCCGAGATCACCCACTTCGTCGCCGGGCTCGGCACGACCGGAACGCTGATGGGCGTCGGGCGGTTCCTGCGCGAACGCAACCCCGATATCGAGATCGTCGCCGCCGAACCCCGGTACGGCGACGAGGTCTACGGCCTGCGCAACATCGACGAGGGTTTCATCCCCGAGCTCTACGACGACTCGGTGCTGACCCGCCGCTTCTCGGTGACCGGCGTCGACGCGGTCGCGCGGGTGCGGGAACTGATCGACCTCGAGGGCATCTTCGCGGGGATCTCCACCGGTGCGATCCTGCAGGCCGCGCGCGGTATCGGCCGACGGGCACTGAAGGCCGGGACCCGCGCCGACATCGGCTTCGTCGTGCCCGACGCGGGATGGAAGTATCTGTCGACCGGGGCGTACGAAGGTAGTCTCGACGACGCGGAGCAGGCACTCGAAGGCCAGCTCTGGGCCTGACCCCGCTACCGAGGACTTTCCAGCCATGAGCTCGTACACCCCGCCGGTCGGGCAGCAGCCCGCGCGACGCGCGCGTCCGCTGTGGCTGCGTTCGGCGATCATCACCGCGTGCATCGTCGCGGTGCTGTTCGTCATCGAGGCCATCGACGTGGCGACCCACTACGACCTCGACCAGAACGGCATCGAACCACGACAGGTCGACGGACTGGACGGCATCCTGTGGGCGCCGATGCTGCACGGCGACTGGCAACACCTGTTCGCCAACCTGATGCCCGGCGCGGTGCTGTGCTTTCTCGTGTTGATGACGCGGCGGTTCCTCATCGTCACCGGCATCATCTGGGTGGTGTCGGGGGTCGGTGTGTGGCTGTTCGCAGCGCCGTACTCGATCACCGTCGGGGCGTCGGGCATCGTGTTCGGCTGGCTCACCTTCCTCATCGTCCGCGGCCTGTTCAACCGCGATCTGTGGCAGATCCTCGGCGGCCTTGTGCTGTTCCTCGTGTACGGATCGATCCTGTGGGGCGTCCTGCCCTCGGATCCCCTGGTCTCCTGGCAGGCCCACCTGTTCGGCGCGATCGCCGGCGTGTTCGCGGCGTGGGCACTCGCGGCCCGGGATCGACGGAAGCCGGCGGTCACCGCACCGGGGGTTGCGCCATAATCCCGGCGGGCGGCCAGGACGCACCCATCGGGATCTTCGACTCGGGTGTCGGGGGACTGACGGTGGCGCGCGCGATCATCGATCTGTTGCCGGACGAGGACATCGTCTACATCGGCGACACGGCCAACGGGCCGTACGGTCCGCTGACGATCCCCGAGATCCGACGCCACGCCCTCGCGATCGGCGACGACCTCGCCGAGCGAGGGGTCAAGGCCATCGTCATCGCCTGCAACACCGCCTCGGCCGCCTGCCTCCGCGACGCGCGCGAGCGATACGCCCCCATCCCGGTCATCGAAGTCGTGCTGCCGGCGGTGCGCCGCGCGGTGGTCGCCACCAAGACGGGCCGAATCGGCGTGCTGGGCACCGAGGCGACGATTTTCTCACGGGCATATCAGGATTCGTTCGCGGCGGCACGCGATGCGGTGATCACCGCGGTGCCCTGTCCGCGGTTCGTCGACTTCGTCGAACGCGGGATCACCAGCGGCCGACAGATCCTCGGGCTCGCGCAGGGCTACCTCGAACCACTGCAGCAGGCCGGCGTGGACACCGTGGTCCTCGGCTGCACCCACTACCCGCTGCTGTCCGGGGTCATCCAGCTGGCGATGGGCGACGAGGTCACCCTGGTGTCGAGCGCGGAGGAGACGGCGAAAGACCTCTTCCGGGTCCTCACCGAGGCCGACCTGCTGCACCCGCACACCGGCCGCGACGCCACCCGCGTCTTCCAGGCGACCGGTGACCCGGAGCTCTTCGCGAAACTGTCGAACCGATTCCTGGGGCCGGTGATCGGAGCCGTGCAGCACGTGTGAGGGGTCAACCGCGCATCGCCGCGCACTTGTGACCCGTATGCCGCCGCCCGCGCGCGGAATCGTGGCACAGTGGGGCCTATGCGTCTCACGGTCCTCGGGTGCTCGGGCAGTGTGGGCGGACCGGGAGCCGCGTGCTCCGGCTACCTGCTCTCCGTACCCGGTGAACAACCGGTCCTCGTGGACTGCGGCCCGGGTGTCTTCGGCGAACTGCAGCGCGTCACCGACCCCAACAATGTCGCCGTCGTCCTCAGTCATCTCCACGCCGATCACTGCCTCGATCTGCCCGCGATGCTCGTCTGGCGTCGGTACGCACCACAGCCGGCACGGCGGCGGGCGCCGCTCTACGGCCCACCCGGCACCGCCCTCCGGATCGGCTACGGGTCGTCGGAATTCCCCGGACAGCTCGACGACATCACCGACACCTTCGACGTCCACGAGTGGAGCGACGACCAGGAGATCACCCTGGGCGGGATGCGAATCCGGGCGATGAACGTCAATCATCCGCCCGACACCTTCGGTCTGCGGATCACCGGTCCCGACGGCCAGGTCATCGCCTACAGCGGAGACACCGCGCCGTGCGACGAACTCATCGACCTCGCGGCCGACGCCGACCTGTTCCTGTGCGAGGCGTCGTGGACGCATGCGCCCTCGGAGCGCCCACCGGATCTGCACATGTCGGGCATCGAGGCGGGGGAGGCCGCGACCAAGGCGAACGTCCGAACACTCGCGATCACCCACGTCGCCCCGTGGTCCGATTCGGCGGAGATCCTCGCCGAGGCCCGCAGCACGTTCTCCGGTCCGACGGAGCTCGTCAGCCAGGGACAGGTCTTCGACCTCACCTAGCTGTCGTGTCCGCGCCGGTCGTTACAGTGAGACCCGTGACCACACGAGCTGACGGCAGAGCCGACGACGAACTCCGTCCCATCACGTTCACCCGCGGTTTCACCAGCCATCCGGCGGGTTCGGTCCTGGTGGAATTCGGCAAGACGCGGGTGATGTGCACCGCGAGTGTCACCGAGGGTGTCCCGCCGTGGCGTCGTGGTTCAGGCTTGGGCTGGCTGACCGCGGAGTACGCGATGTTGCCCGCCGCCACCCACGACCGGTCGTCACGTGAATCGGTCAAGGGCCGGGTGGGTGGTCGCACCCACGAGATCAGTCGACTCATCGGCCGGTCGCTGCGTGCGTGCGTCGATCTCGGTGCCCTGGGCGAGAACACCATCGCCCTGGACTGCGACGTCCTGCAGGCTGACGGCGGTACCCGCACCGCAGCCATCACCGGTGCCTATGTCGCGCTGGCGGACGCGATCACCTACCTGCGTGCCGCGGGCAAACTGTCCGACCCGCAACCGCTTTCGTGCGCGATCGCCGCGGTCAGCGTGGGGGTCGTCGACGGCCGCGTCCGACTCGACCTTCCCTACGAAGAGGATTCGCGCGCCGAGGTGGACATGAACGTCGTGGCGACCGACGCCGGCACGCTCGTCGAGGTGCAGGGCACCGGCGAGGGTGCGACGTTCCCGCGCTCGACGCTCGATGCGCTGCTCGACGTGGCCGCGATCGGAACCGAGAAGCTGTTCGAGGCGCAGCGAGCCGTACTCGCCGAGCCGTACCCCGGCGAACTTCCCGGACGGGCCTGATGTCCTCGGTGCTTCTCGCGAGCCGCAACGGCAAGAAGCTCGCCGAGCTCCAGCGCGTCGTCGACGCCGCGGGCATCACCGGGGTCGAGATCGTCGGCCTCGACGCGGTGCCGGACTACCCGGAGGAGCCCGAGACCGGTGCCACCTTCGAGGACAATGCGCTGATCAAGGCCCGCGCGGGTGCGAAGGCCATCGGAATCCCATGTCTCGCGGATGATTCCGGTATCGCGGTGGATGCCCTGAACGGCATGCCGGGCGTGTTGTCGGCGCGTTGGTCGGGCCGGCACGGGGACGACCCGGCCAACAACGCGCTGCTGCTCGCCCAGCTGTCGGACACCCCGGACGAACGACGCGGCGCCGCGTTCGTCTCGGCCTGCGCGCTCGTGCTGCCGGGCGGGACGGAGACGGTGGTGCGCGGCGAGTGGCGTGGGCGGGTCCTGCGGGAGGAGCGCGGGCCGCACGGTTTCGGGTACGACCCGTTGTTCGCCCCGGACGACGAGATCGCCGACGGCCGGTCCGCGGCGGAACTGTCGCCGGCGGAGAAGGACGGGCTCAGTCACCGCGGAAAAGCGTTGGCGCAGTTGGTTCCGGCGCTGCGGGCGCTCGCGGGCTGACCCCCCCTTGCGTCGGCGTCCGGACTCCGATCAGCTCGCGGCGCCGGTGTAGATGTAGACCCCCAGCGTGTGCGGTTCGCCGTCGAGCAGGATGTCCATATCGTCGGCGCCGGCACGTGACATGCCCTGCCGCTCGTAGAATCCGAAGGTGCACAGCGAGTCTGTGTACAGGTGGAAGTCGGAGCGGCCGCGGCTTCGGAGATGGTCGAGGAACGCGCCGTACAGCGCCGCTCCGACGCCGTGTCCGCGTGTCGTCGAGGCGACGGCGAACAGGGTCAGTTCGTCGTCGAGCGACGTGCCCGTCGCGGCGCCGAGCCGGTGGGCCACCGACTCGAAAGCGAACAGGGCCCGCAGCGACTTCCACTGGGGTAGTCCGAGAATCGCGCCTCGAGCGGTGTGCGCCCAGAGCAGCGCTCGGTTCTTCGTCCGTTCGCGCAGGTGCGGCTCGCCGGCGACCCGTCCGAGAATGATCCCCACCACGTGGCCGCCCTTCACCGCGACGCGACTCCAGGTACTCGCGACGAGTTGATCGCGGAGGTAGACCTCGAGTGCCGCGTCCAGGACGTGTTGTCCGTGGACGTATCGGTGGATGTAGAACGCCTCGTCGATGATCTTCTTCACATCGTCGGCGTCGGTGGAACGGTAGGGGCGATAGGTGATGTCGGTCATGACCCCTTCTTTGCGTGTGTGTGGGTGAGAGCGATCAGGTCCGCTTCGAGGGTGGCCCGGTCGGAGTCGTCGAGGACGGCTCCCCACAGGGGAGCGGTGTTCGAGCCGTCGGCGGCCGCGATGATGAGTCGCGTGACCGCCGGGTCGAGACCGTCGTCGGACAGCGCGGCGCGCCAGTGATTGGCGTCCTGCTGGGCGAGGGCGGCCGGGCCCGGTTCGTACATCAGGCTGGCGGCCAGCGCGATCTGGTCGCGGAGGCCGGCGGAGTCCCGCGCGTCGGCGAAACTCACCCGGATGTAGGCCCTGGTCAGCCGTCCCGGCGCGTCGTCCTCCTCGTCGGCGAGTCGCTCGACGGTCGACCGGAACTGGGCCATCAGGTCCGCCGCGAGTTCTTCGAGCAGGCCGTCCTTGGCGGGGAAGTGGTAGAGCAGCCCGCCCTTGGACACCCCGGCCGCAGCGGCGATCTCGGACACCGACACGGCGGCGCCGTGTCGCGCGACCAGACGGGCCGCGGCGTCGAGGATCAACCGTCGGGTGTCGGCGGCGGTGCGTCCGGTCGTGCGAGCCATCGAGTCCTCCCAATGTGGTGCCGTCATCCCACCCCCCGAATCCAGGGACCGCATAACCCGTGGTCCCTGAGGTGTGAGGAGCGATAGCGACGAGCCACGAAGGGCCTGGTGAGACGAGTTGCGAACACTTTCGTGCTCGCATCGCTCGCACCTCGGGGAGCAGGGATGGGCGCCTACGAGCGTCTGTGAAAGAACTATACCGTCCAGACGGTTTAGTTTCAAGCTCAGGTCGGTGCAGGGCGCTGCCTGCTCGTACAGGCGGCTCAGACGCCGGCGTGAACACCCAACATCCGCGCGACCGAGTCGGGCCAGGGGTACTGGGTCGCTCGATGACGCGCCGCCCGTTCGCGGTCGACGCGGGGGAGGCTGAGGACCTGCCGGATCGCGCTCGCGAAGCCCGGGCCGGAGTCCTCGGCAGCCGCGCCACACGTGTCGTCGACCAGGGTCGCGACCGCCGACGACTGCGACCCGATGACCGGTGTGCCGGCGGCCAGTGATTCCAGCGCGGAGAGGCAGAAGGTCTCGTGCGGACCGGGGGAGAGGGAGATGTCGGCGCTGGCGAGGAGGGCGGCGACCTGACTCCGCTCGGAGAGATGGCCCAGGAAGGTCACGGGCAATCCGCGGGCCAGATGCTGCAGCGGGGCTCGCATCGGCCCGTCGCCCGCGATCACCAGGTGCGCCGGCGTTCCCGACCGATGGAGTCTGCCGAGCGCGGCGATGCTGCGGTCGGCGCGCTTCTCCACCGAGAGGCGTCCGCAGTGGGCGATGAGCGCACCGGTGCCGTCGGACCACCGTGCGCCCAGGTTCGGGTCGAGGTGCCGTGGGTCGAAGACATCGAGGTCGACGCCGAGCGGGGCGCGTACGACGTTGGTCGCCCTCACGCGATCGAACTCCGCGGCCGCGAAGTCGGTGGTGCACACGACGGTGTCGTAGTCACGGGCGGTGGCCGCGTTCGCGCGGTCGGCCAGAGCACGTGCGGAGCGGCCGGGCATGACCTGGCCGAGCAGACGGTCGAGGCGTTCATGGGACACCATCGTCGAATGGATGTCTCGCGCGCGAGCCCACCGGCCGAAGCCGCGCAGGGTGAGGCGGTCGGACACCTCGAGGGCGTCGGGACGGAGATGGGCGAGGACGTCGGCGACGCGGCGGGCCGACGCCAGGCGGTAGCCGCCCGAGGCGGGAATCCGCGGTGCGGCCACGGTGATCCGCGTGACCCCAGAGTTCAGCGTCTCCTCGCCGGGATCGGCGCCGGGAACGATCAGGACGACGTCGTGACCGGCCCCGGCATACCCGGCGCCCCAGCGGTCCACCGCGGTGCGCAGACCGCCGGAGCGGCCGCCGTAGAAGTTCGCGAGCTGGACGATCCGCACGGGGTCCAGTCAGCCCGACCCGGGTGAACGGCCGACCAGCGCGAGAAGATCAGAGGTTGAACTGCGCCTTCACTTCCTTGGTGCGCTTGTGCTCGAACCAGAAGGACAGGAAGGGGATGGTGCCCGCGATCGCGGTGATGATGGTCTTGCCGACGCTCCAGCGGACCTTGATAGCGAGGTCGATGGCCATGATCAAGTAGACGAAGTACACCCAGCCGTGCACGAACGGTACGAAGTCCAGAGCGTGGTTGTCGTAGCCGTAGGTCAGGACGAGTTCGACGACGAGCAGCAGCAACCACACGCCGGTGATCCAGGCGAGGACGCGATACCGCAACAACGCGCCGCGGACCTTCTCCACCGGGGCGGCGAGGGCGGGGGCGGTGGGGTCGGTCTCGGTCACTGCGGGCCTTTCGATGAGGGGGTGGGTCGAGCGTCGGTGGTGTGAGCGTCCGCGTCGCGGAGCTCGGCGAGATAGCGGTTGTATTCGACCAGGGCGACATCGTTGGCGGGGTCCGGCGATGCCAACGACGACGCGCTGGGGGTGGTGGGTCGCTCGGGCAGGATGCCCTCCGGGATCTCGGCGACGGAGTTCTTCGCCGCGACCTTGCGGGCTTCCTCGGGATCGCTCTCCAGGATGACGAAGCGGCGATAGGCATAGATCACGGCCGCGGCGAACGCCGGCCACTGCAGGGCGTAGCCGAGATTGAGTCCGGAACCGGATGCGGACTCGTACCGTGACCACTGCCACCACGCGAGCACCAGGCACACCACCGCAGCGGATACGGCGAGCACCGTGAGCGCGGGCCGGTGGGTGCGGCGACGGGTGGGGGACATGGCTACGACGGTACCTGGCCTGCGATGATCAGAACGCGGCCGGTAGGGTGGTCGCCGTTACACTGCGTGACTCACACTCCGGCGAGTCGCGCCCACGCGCGAGTGGCGGAATTGGCAGACGCGCTGGATTTAGGTTCCAGTGTCTCAGGACGTGGGGGTTCAAGTCCCCCCTCGCGCACCATAAACTCGCACCCGCAGTTGCGCTCGAAAGCCCTGCATCGTGAGTCGACGGTGACAGTGCTCCTCGCGCCTGGTGCAGCCTTGCCTAGGTAACAGCTCAAGTCGCGGCGCACTCGGCGCAGCAGAACTACCGACGCGCCGAGCACCCGTCGGCATCCGGCATGCCAACATTTCAAGCCTTCTCAGAACGGAAACACTTGCGGCAACGGTTGGCAGTGACGCCCGCTGGGCATCTCAGATTCCGCCCATCTAGATTGTCAATGACTGCGACTGTCTGGATGTTGGACATAGTTTGGCGGTAGCGAACCGTCGCACAGAGAAGAAACTCCGATCTGGGAACGGCGCCGGCAAGGTCTGTTGTCGGGACTGGATCGACCTCAACAGACGGAATTGTGTCGTCGAGTGCAGCGCCGATGACGTCGTCGAATTCAGTCGACCGGCGTGCATATCGAGATTGCGCTCAACATGCTCGTCGCCCGTTCTTCGATCATCTTGGGCGGACGGTCGCGAACCCTTGGAGCGCCGTGGCCGCTGCATGCATCTCGCGGAGTTCCGCTTTCGATGCCATGACCCGTTCTCAATGGACGCGGACTCGGCGGCCGGCTAGCGCCTTCGACTGGCGGCGCCAGATCACTCCATGAATGTCAGGGGTCTTCGATATGGTCACCTTTCCAATCAGTTGCAACTTACCTTTGCGGTTTCTGCGTCGCTTTTAGGATGCAAGCCGCACTCGACGGGAAGAGCGGTACAGAATGACTCGAACAAGAGCGCAACGTCTGCTATTGACGATGATCGCTCTACTTTGTCTGCGTTTTGGATTCCTACGACCGCGTCTAGAACGAAGAAAAAAGCCTTGCGCCGATGAAGCCCGTCTCGAGGCCCGAAGACTGTCAGCGGAAGCCAGGCGCCACGTCCGCGATCGATTTCGCTCTCGCGTAATCGGGGACGTGATCGGAGCCTTCGTAGTCACCTACGGCGCAGGCTATTTGGTCTGGCTTTTGGGACACCCGGGGCAGACGGACGCTCAGATGTTTGAGCCGTATCAGTGGGTTCCTGACATCCGACCACACTTAGATGGCCTCGTAACACCTGAGACCGCGCGAAACTGGATCGGTATCGCGCTGGCTGCTTCGGTGTCGATAAGCATCACACTGTCGATGCGAAACAAGGGGAGCGAATCCTACATTGAGCAAGCCGCAATGGCCCTATGGCGACAGTGTATGGATGCGATGACATCGGCGTTAGCATGCGCGTGCGTTGTAGTAATGACAGTCGGTTGGCTTGGTGTGCATGACAAGTCAGACGTCGGCGCGATGGTGCTGGCGACTTTTGGGACGATCGCTATCTTCTTGATGAGCAGCATCCTGCTCGATGACTTCAGCTCGGCGAGTCGCTACCGCCGCCAGGAAGTACTAGAGCAGCGACTCGACCGACTGCACAAGTGGCGGACAGTCCTGCGAGACAAGGGAGTGCCAAGTGTCTCGAACGGCCAGCGGCATTCCCTTGTCGGCGCCCTCTTCGTTAGGACCGCAGCGGTGAGTGCCCCGTTATGGGTGGGCGTTGTACTGTATGTCTCAGTCGTGAGGGTGCTTCGGGATCAGGCGATGGCCGGGAGTTACCTCTGGCAAACGGCGATACTCGTACCCACCGTCGTCACATTCTTTCTGTTTGTGATCGGATTCTGCGCTCTTACATCCTGGTCATCATTCAACACGAAGAGAATGAAGCTGCATTTTGTGTTGCAGCCATTCGCAGCCTGGATTCTTTGGGGTAGCGTAGCCCTGCCGACTACCATGGTCGCAGCCGTAGAGCGCGGGATCTCCTCTGGCGCATTTGTCGGTTTTCTGCTATTCGGTCTCCCACTAGCAATACTCAGTCTTTTTAGAGCTTCACGGGCCGGCAAGGTTCACCTACGCCGACGTCGGCTCTATCAGTTGGCCGTATGGTTCTCGCTGCCCGTTTGGGTACGAGTTCACGCGAGGCTGGACCAATCCGAACTGTTGTCACGTGCTGACCTGCAGCGGGAGTCTGCGAACCCCCTATACCGGGCGGTAGATCCGTGCGGAGAAGGAGACCCTGCATCGTCACCGTCTTCGCATACGATCGCGCGGGCGGCGAGTAGGTCAGTGAAGAAACATGTTCATGGTGGTTGGCGACCAGGCCGGGGCGTTGATGATAAGCCGGAACCCGTGGGTCGTGATGGCGTGTTCGGGTGCGAGGGTGGTTGAGAGTCCATGCGGCGAGGGCTCATGGCTCGTGTAGGTCGCGCGAGCGGGCGTTGGCTCGGGGGCTTCATGAGCGCTATAAGCAGGGTGTGGGCTTCGGTACTGCACCGCTGTGCATTAGGCGGCCCATTGTGAACCCAGACGGCTATCGCGACCGTCTGTTGGCCGGCAGCGATGGCGTCACCCTCACGGCTGTCGACGTGACCACCGGCGAGGTCGCGTGGACAGCACCGTTCCTCGCCATCGATTTCGACGCGGATGCGTTAGTCACCGGCAAAGCACTCGAGCCCTACGGCGACGGGTGGATCTTCTCGTCGGACCGTCGAATGATCGGGCTCGCGCCGCTCTGAGTCACAGCTCGGCCGAGATGACCTCGACCGCGTCGTCGTCGGCGAAGACGATCTGGTGATCGTCGGTCGAGATCGCCCAGCGGCGTAGTCGTGCGGTGTGCTCGTCGTCGATACGGGTCTCGACGGTGGTGTCGCCGGCCAGGTCCGCGAAGTCGTCGACGACCTCGCCCTCCCTTGTCGAACCGTCGTCGAGCGTGACCCTGACCCGGGCCGCCACGGCGACCTCCCCTGGGGCCTCGCCGTCAGCGTGGTCGGCGTCGACCGACTCGTTCTCCGTTGTGCTCATCCGGTTGTCCTGTCCCCTCGGGTGGCCTCCGACGGTGACTGCGTTGCACGTCGGTGGCACACCATGCGTGGACATCAGTTTATCAAAGATGTCCATTGACAGGATGAAGACGGGGAAGGTGCTGATCGGTGGCGGAATCCGCGCGGCATCTCGATTCGACGCCGCCGCAGGGTTTTTCCGCCCTGCCGGCGGAAATCCTTAGGGCAGAACGTAATCGGCGGGGGATCGACAATCAGCCCCGCGGAAGAACAATCGCCAGAGTCCGAAGAATCGGGCTCTGGCGATCAATGTGACAATACGGTGGGCTATATCAGTGTGCGGAGTTGTAGGCCTCGACGATGTCGTTCGGAATGCGGCCGCGTGCGGACACCTCATATCCGTTCTCCGCTGCCCAGTCTCGAATCGAGGCATTCACCGACGCACCACTCCCGGCGGAATTGGTCTTCGTCCGTGCTGATGGCGACCGTCGTCGGCCGCCGACCCGGGTCGATGCCTTGAGTAGTTTCGCGACTGTCACCTTGCCCTGCTCGATCTTGTCGAGATTGGCCGCGGACACGTCGAGCTCGTAGTCGACGCCGAGCCACGACCACGAAACGGTCTGTGCGTCTTGGGGATCGAGTTCGCGACCGTCCAGGTCGTCGACAAAGGTCACCGTCTGAATTTTCGACACGCCCCCAACGGTAGTCGATAGACGCGCGGGAAGCATGAACCTGCGCTTTCCCGGTGTCGGGATTCTCGGGCGAATCGTCCGACATCGCGATTACCGAATGCGCAACACGGAGTCAATTGCGGCCGGGAATGGCGAATCGGGGCGGTTCGGGATGGCGAATGGATTCTTCCGGACGTGACGGTTCCGATGTTCTCGACGCCGATGACCGGGAGGCTTCCGGCTTTCGCGTCGGCTTGATGCGGGGAGTCGAGTCGGTTGTCGTCCGCCGATTGGCCTCCGCGCCGAGTCCGCTGCCCGTCGTGTCGTCGACGCGTAGGCACATCGACCGGATTACGTGGTGCGCGGTCACCAGTCCGTAGGTCATCGGCAGGCCCAGGGCCGTGACGAGCAGTCTGGTGGGTCGTAGCGGGCTGTCACCGACGATCGACGGCTCGATGACATTGCCTACTTCCCGGATCAAATGCAGCGCCAACTTGTACGCATAATGCGCCGCGGTGATCGGCTTGCTGACGGTGAGCTCGTCGAGCGACACCGTCTCCCATGGATCCGCGCCGTGGCCGAGGTTGTGTCCGATGCCGAGGAGGATGTCGAGCGGAGCGCCACCAAAGACCGGAATCAGCGAACCGAACAGCGACGCGCCCATCTCGCCGACGGAGCGGTCCTCCGCCGGGTCGAGCGGAATGAGGTTGTGGTGAATGCGAATTCCGCGCATGGCACCGAGAATTCTGGTGGTCTCGGCCCGGATGCGGGGTGCGTCGGCGGGGTTGTTCTCCTGCGCCTGCGCAGACACATACCGCACCAACCGGCCGAGTGTGAGCGACCCGATCGGCGTACACGTCTCGACATCCGCCAGTGCGAGGTGTTCGGCGATCTCGGCCACCATCGGCGGGATGGGGATGTCGAAATGCACGGTGTCGCTCGCGCGTCCGGCGAGGGCGCGCTGTTCATCGGTGACGCGTGCGAGGCACTGCTCGAGGACCGTTCTCGCGGTGGCCCGCAACAGGGCCTTCACCGCGAATTCCGACGAGAAGACGAAGGCCGTGATGAGCCAGTTGTAGGTGACGAACTGGGCGAGGCCGTCGGCCTCGGTCCCGGCGAACGGGCTCCCGAGGTCGGGTGCCGAGCCGATGAGGAGCCGTGCCGGGACCAGGACGGTGGTGAACATGTAGAGCCACACCGTCTCCACTGCCTGGATGACGGTGATGTTCCCGAGCGGAATCGCCTCGGTGTGGCGGCCGTCGCGGATCTTGAGGAGGTTCGAGACGAGCAGTTGGGAGATCGGGTCGCGGTAGTCGAGTGCGGGATCGTCGTCGTCCGCCCCAAGGGTCAGCGGATGTTCGGTGACGGCGAGGGTCGAGATGTGCAGGCGCCGCATGTCGCGGTGCGCCGCTATCCGACTTGCCCGGGCCGACGCGTGCATAGATGGCGGCAGGATGTCGTACACCGCATCGAAGATCGAGTCGTACACCACTGCAAGGGTCGTGAAATCACCGCTCGCGCAGCGTGTCTCGACGCCTTCGAGTGATTTCGGCGTCGGCAGCAGCGGGCGCGTCAGGGTCTCGATGCGCTCGAGTCGTTCAGGGTAGGTCTCGGTCTCCGGGTCGACGGTCGGAGTCAGTTCGTGGACCGGCGTCGCACGCAGGGGTGACGCGGAGAAGGGTGCCGGGCTGCCGAGCACCGCGGCGGTGCCCGACCCGCCGGCAAGTGTGGGCAACGACATCGCTAGTGTGAACACGGCGATCATCCGCAGAACCCATGGCGGTACACCCCGCGCCGCATTGCCCCGACCTGAACTCATGCACCCACTACCCGAATAGTCGTCCGATGACCCGGCGACGCCGCCGGCGATCGTGCGCCGCGGCGGCGTCGTGCGTGACCACAGCAGTCCGCGAAGGGAAAGTTAGTCGAACGAAGCTTAAGGTGCGCGGCGAGAACCCGCGCACCGGGTCGGCGAACGGGGATGTCGGCGCGCCGTGCAACGATTCCGGGGTGAGGCGTCGAGCGGCATGGTTGTCGGGAGTACTCGCCGCGGTGCCGGTCGCCGTGGCGCTCGTGTCGTGCGTCGACGTCGAACCCGCCCCGGGCCTCGAGCGCCCCTCATCCGAGCGCACCCAGTCCATGCCCTCGACGACGGGGCCATCGTCACCGCCGGCTGGTGTGTCACCCGATATGCCACCACCGGCGGCCGGCCGTGAACAGGCCGATCTCGCGTCGCTGCAGGTGAAGGGTCGCGCGCCCAAGACCGGATATGAACGGTCGCGATTCGGTAGGGCATGGGACGACGCGGTCGACGTGCAGTACGGCCGCAACGGTTGCCGGACCCGGGAGGACATCCTGCGGCGAGACCTCACCGGCATCACCTTCCACGCCGACGGGTGCCGGGTGCTCGCCGGCACACTGGCCGACCCGTACACCGGTACAACGATGCCGTTCACCCGAGGCGAGGACACCTCGGCGCTGGTCCAGATCGACCACGTCGTCGCATTGTCGGACGCCTGGCAGAAGGGCGCGGCCGGGTGGACCGCGGTGAAGCGCATCGAGTTCGCGAACGACCCGCGAAACCTCCAGGCCGTGTCGGGAGCCGTGAACCAACAGAAGAGCGACGGCGACGCGGCGACCTGGCTTCCCCCTAACAAGTCCTACCGGTGCACCTACGTGAGCCGGCAGATCGAGGTCAAGAAGTCCTACGGGCTGTGGGTGACGCCTGCCGAACGCGACGCCATGAGTCGGGTCCTCGCGTCGTGCTGAACCCGTCGAGCCGCGGGCGCGCCGGTCGTCGGTAGCCTTGGGGACCGTGACCGCGGACCAGGGACGACCCCAGCCACTCGCCGACCGCGCGGATCGTCATCCTCTGTCCGAGCCCGCCGCCGTGGCGGCCCTCGGTGCCGATCTGCGGTCGGCGGGATACACGAACGACGGTGTCACCGAACTGCTCGGCGAAGGCGCTCACGATGCCCTCGTCCGCGGCACCTGGTGGCCGGCCCTCGCCGCGACGCGTGATGTTGCCGGCGAGCACCGCCGGCTGGCGACCCTCATCCGACTGTTCCTGCTGGGCTCGGACGAACCCGAAGCCGCTGTCGCGGAGGCGTTTCCGACGACGGGCACGGACGCACTGGTCACGCAGGGCGTGCTGGCCCGGGTCGATGAATCGCTTCTGCGGGCCCGCCTTGACATCCGTCCGCACGCCGACGACACCCGCGACTACCTCGTGATCGCCGACCAGGATGCCGCGATGCGACCCGGACCCGTTGCCCACGACCACGTCCTGGGGATCGGCGGCGCGTCGATCTCGCTGGCCCGGGCCGTCATCCGCGAACCCGTCCGCCGCGCTCTCGACATCGGAACCGGATGTGGCATCCAGGCGCTGCATCTCGACGCGCACTGCGAGCAGATCGTGGCCACCGACACGAACGACCGGGCGCTGGCGCTGGCCGCCGCGACGGCCCGCCTCAACGGGATGTCGTGGGATCTGCGGGCGGGGAGCATGTTCGAACCCGTCGCGGGGGAGCGGTTCGACCTCATCGTGTCCAACCCTCCGTTCGTCGTCGGCGCGGGCGGGCGGGACTACATCTACCGCGACTCGGGCGTCGTCGGAGACGGGTTGTGCGAGCAACTCGTCCGCGAGTTGCCTGCCCATCTGAATCCTGGTGGCACCGCCCAGATCCTGGCCAACTGGGTCATCCGCGAGGGCGAGGACTGGCCGGAACGGGTCCGCTCCTGGCTCGCGGGCACCGGACTCGACGCCTGGGTCGTCCAGCGGGAGGTCGCCGACCCCATCAGCTATGTGTCGCTGTGGTTGTCCGATGCCGGTGAGGACGAGGCGACCGCCGCGCGGCGAGGTGCGGAGTGGCTCGAATGGTTCGAGGCCAACGGCATCGTCGCCATCGGGATGGGCTCGATCACCGCCCGCGCCCCGCTCGACGGTGAGCACCGCGAGCCCGACGTCGTGATCGAGGAGATCACCGGCGCCGGTGAAGAGGTGACCGGGCCCGAGGCCCAGGCGTTCCTCGCGCGACGGCGCTACCTGCGGGAGACCTCCGACGAACAGTTGCTCGCTCGGCGGCTGTCGGTGGCCCCGGTCATGCTCGAGGAGCTCTCGCTCCCGGGGGACGAGGGCTGGCAACAGGTGTCGGCCGCCGTCCGCCGGCCCGGGGGTCCCGGCGCCGTTCTCGGTGTCGACGAGGTCTCGCGCGCACTGCTCGCCGGCAGTCGGGGGCAGGTCCCGCTGGGCGTACTGCTCGAACTCCTCGCCGACTTCCACGGCGTCGACGCCGACGCACTCGCCGAGGCGGCGCTGCCCGTGGTGCGCGAGGCGATCGGCCGGGGGATTCTGTACGAGGCGACGTGACTCAGGCCGGGAAGGTCGCGTCCAGCGCCGCGGCGAGATCCGCGATGAGATCGTCGGCGTCTTCCAGCCCGACGGAGAACCGCAGATGTCCCCACTCGCGGAACGGTTCGGGGTAGGCCGCGACCCGTGGGCCGTCGGTGCCGACATGGACGATGAGTGACTCGTCGTGTCCCAACGACACCGCCGAGGTGATCGTCGTCAGCGCCGCGACGAATCGGTTCTGGGTGGCCGGATCGCCGCGCACCGCGAACGCGATCATGGCCCCGAAGCCGCGGCCGCCGAACTGTCGTGCCGCGAGGTCGTGTTCGGGATGCGACGCCAGACCCGGGTACCGCACGTAGGTGATGCGCGGGTCGTCGTCGAGGAAGGCCGCGACCCGCTCGGCATTGCGTTGATGCTGGGCGAACCGGAGCGGCAGGGTGATCGCGCCGCGGGCGATCAGCCATGCGTTGAACGGCGAGATGACGCCGCCGACGTCGACCATCGCCTGTTCCCGGATCTGCGACATGAGCTCCGACCGGCCGAGCACGGCACCGCCCATGGCGTCGCCGTGCCCGTTGATGTACTTGGTCAGCGAATGGACGACGAGGTCCGCGCCGTCGGCGAGCGGACGGTACAGAGTGGGCGGCGTGAAGGTGGCGTCGACGAGCAGCAGGGCCTCGGCGTCGGCGGCGATCTGCGCCAGCGCGCCGATGTCGGCGACCTTCGTCGTCGGATTGGCGATCGTCTCGGCGATCAGCATGCGGGTGCCGGGGCGCAGGGCGGCCCGGGTGGCGTCGAGATCGCCGACATCGACGAAGGTCGCCTCGATCCCGTACTTGGTCGGCAGCAGTTCCGACCAGAGCTTCCAGGTGGCCTCGTAGGTGGTGTCGGACACCACCACGTGGTCCCCGGCGGACAGGAATGTGAAGAACACCGCGTGCAGCGCGGCCACGCCCGAGGCCAGGACGACGGCGTCGTCGGCCTCCTCCAGCGCGGCCAACTTGTTCTGCAGCGCAACCTGATTGGCGCCGGTGTTGCGTGTGTAGAACAGTTGCTCGGTGCCCGACCAGCTCATCGCCTCGGGTTCGGGCGGGAGGTGATACGAGTTCGCCATCGTGATCGGCGTCCGCACCGACGGGCCCGACGAGTCGTTCCCGGCGTGCACGCTGCGTGTCATCTCACCCGTCACGGATGAACTCCCATCGGCTCGGTCGCACGTGTCCCGGCCGGTGCTGTTCCGGCCCGGACTGGCCCGTCTCGTTCTGGCCCGTCTCCGGCTGTCCCGGTCCGGTCGACGCCGGGCAGGTCGTCGACGACCGGTCCGGGTTCCCGGGTGACGTCCGAGCTCTCCGGGGTGGGGACGCCGGGCTCGGGGCCGAGGACGATGTCGGGTCGATGCGGACGCACGAGCCGGACCATCCGCAGCGGTAGTTTGTGCAGTTTGTCGACGTGCGCGAAGTACCGGAACTCGGCCCACCCCCAGCAGGCGGCGAACACCAGGAGCGCGACGGCGTCCATCGTGACGGTGTTCCAGGGGCGGTGTGCGATGTGGATCGGCACCACGACGAGGGCAATCGCCTGGATGACGTAGGAGTCGAGACTGCGGGTGCCGGCCATGACCAGTGGACGCAGCCAGTCGTGATGCCACCACCTGAGCAACAGTCGGAAGATCCCGTAGACGGCCGGGATGGCCAGATAGGCGCCGATCGCGCGGGCCGGGCGGAAGTCGAGTTTGTCGGCGACCGCCGGTTCGAGATGGGCCCACGGCCCGTAGTCGATGCCGAAGTGGAAGAACAGTGCCACCGCGAGCGCGACGGCGACGATCGCGATGATCCAGCGGTCGACGAACTCCGGCACACGCCACTGCGACCAGTTCCAGCCGATCACCAGTGCCGGGACGAACATGATCTGCCAGCCGGCGACGTTCTGGATGTGCGGTGCCGCCTGGTAGGCGCTCAGATAGAACCAGTCGGGGGAGTGGACCAGCGAGATCAGGTACAGGGCGATCGAACCGGCGAGCACCCAGCGCCACCAGCCCTGACGCAGGAGGGAGAACAGCCCGAACGCGGAGATGAGCAAGACCATGTACAGCAGCAGGATGTTGCCCCCGCTGGGCAGATAGTCCATGGTCAGCGCCAGGCGCAGGCCGTCACCCCACCCGTCGACCGGCAGCAGGAGCGTTAGCCATCGGTGACCGGCCAGGGCGGCCGCGACCGCGACGAGGGCGATCGCCAGCTGGCACAGATAGAGGACGACGATCCGCTTGGCAAGACGCTTGTAGGCGAAGGCCAGCCCATGGCGAGCGACCCACCGTTGATAGACCAGACCCAGCACGACGCCCGAGAGCATCACGAACGCGGACATGCCGTCGACGTACGGAAAGGCGTGGGTCGGGGTGGCCAGCACGGACTCATGCGCGAAGTGCGCGGTGATCATGCTCCAGATGGCCACCCCGCGGGTGGCATCGATGGCCAGGTCTCGTTTCATTGACTTGCACGATAGACAGCGCCGCGGCCCGGGGGCATCCCGGGCCGCGGCGAGTCGTGAAGAGAGATCCGCTCAGGTGTAGAGGTCGGCGATCGCTTCCTTGTGCGCGTCGTGGATGACGTTGCGCTTGAGCTTCATGGTCGGGGTGAGCTCACCGGTGTCGATGGTGAAATCGGTGTCCAGGATCGAGAACTTCTTGATCGCCTCGGCGTTGGAGACCTTGGTGTTCGCCTCCTTCACCGCGGCGTCGATCTCGGCCTTGAGATCGGCGTTGTCGACGAGGTCCGAGATCGGGGTGTCGGCGGGCAGGTCATGACGGTCCAACCAACCGGGCACGGCCTCGGGGTCGATCGTGATCAGCGCGGCGATGAACGGCTTGTTGTCGCCGACGACGAGGCACTGGCTCACCATCGGGTGCGCCCGGATGGTGTCCTCGAGCTGCGCCGGCGAGACGTTCTTGCCGCCCGCGGTGACGATCAGTTCCTTCTTGCGGCCGGTGATGAAGAGGTAGCCGTCGTCGAGGGTGCCGATGTCACCGGTGTGGAACCACCCGTCGCGGATCGCGTCGTCGGTGGCGGCCTGGTTCTTCCAGTACCCACCGAACACGACCGGCCCCTTGAGCAGGACCTCGCCGTCCTCGGCGATGGCGACGGTGACGCCGGGGATCGGGCGTCCGACCGAACCGACCTTCTGGTTCTCCTCGTTGTTGGCCGTCACCGCGGCCGTGGTCTCCGACAGTCCGTAGCCCTCGTACACCGGGATGCCGACGCCGCGGAAGAAGTGGCCGAGGCGCGCACCGAGCGGAGCGCCACCGGAGATCGCTCCCTCGCACTGGCCGCCGAGGGCGTCGCGCAGCTTTCCGTACACGAGCTTGTCGAAGACGGCGTGCCGGAGCTTCAGGCCGAGGCCGACCTTGCCGGCCGCCGTCGCCTTGCTGTATTCGATCGCCGTGTCGGTGGCCTTGTCGAAGATCGACCCCTTGCCGCCGTCGTAGGCCTTCTGCTTGGCCGAGTTGTACACCTTCTCGAACACGCGCGGCACCGACAGCACGTAGTTCGGCTTGAACACGCCCAGGTCCGCGACGAGGTTCGTCAGGTCGTTGGTGTGGCCGAGGATCACGCCGTTCTCGACGCAGCCGACGGCGACGACGCGGGCGAAGATGTGCGCCAGCGGCAGGAAGAGCAGCGTCGACTTGCCCTCCCGCATACCGGCGCCGACCGCGTCGCGGGTCGCGGCCGTCTCGGCGAGGAAATTCGCGTGCGTCAGGACGACGCCCTTCGGCCGTCCGGTGGTGCCCGAGGTGTAGATCAGCGTGGCGGCATCCGACGACAACGCATTCGCCTGACGCTGGTCGAGGTCCGCGTCGGCGGTCTTCGCGCCGCGCTTGGTGACCGTGGGGAGCGCGTGGTCGTCGATGACCAGGGTCTCCTTGAGGGTGGGCGTCTCGTCGATGACCCGGAGATGGCGGGTGTAGTGCTCATGGTTCTCGACGAACAGGAGCTTGGCGCCGGAGTCCTCGAGAATCCACTGGACCTGGTCGGGGGCGGACGTCTCGTAGATCGCGACGGTGCACGCCCCGGCGCGCCAGATCGCGTAGTCCAGCACGGTCCACTCGTAGCGCGTCGACGACAGGATCGCGACGCGGTCGCCGGCCTGCACACCCGAGGCGATCAGACCCTTCGCGACCGCGTCCACCTCGTCGGTGAAGTGCTTGGCGGTGACGTTGACCCACTGGTTGTGCGAGCGCTTGCGGAAGAGCGGCATCGTGGGGCGCTCCGCGCGGTAGCGCAGGATCGTGTCGACGGTCGTCGCCTTGTCGTCGATCGTCAGATCGGACGGGGTGGCGTACTGCTGCTGCATGGCACTCCTGAGACGAGAGAACAAATGGACATTCCGGACATCGGTGTGCGTGTGACCGGGACCGATGGCCGGATGAGTGGCACTGACAGTACCAGTATTCGTTAGATGCATCACACCGGTGACCGAACGTGGCTCGTGCCCTGCTCAGGGGGCTGATGCGACCCCGCCCGGGCGTGATGCCGACTTTCTGGTGGACGGCCATTACAGTTGAGGGCGATGAATGAGACTTCCGCCGCATGAGTACCTCGAATCACGGCGAGCACGACGCCCCCGCCGACCCGCAGGTCGGCTCGTTCGACGACCTCGAGATCGACCCGCGGGTACGCGCGGCCATCACCGACGTCGGCTATGAAACCCCGTCGCCCATCCAGGCGGCGACCATCCCGCCGCTCATGGACGGACGCGATGTCGTCGGCCTCGCGCAGACCGGTACCGGCAAGACCGCCGCGTTCGCCATCCCGATCCTGTCCCGCCTCGACACCTCCGCGCGTACCCCGCAGGCGCTGATCCTCGCGCCGACGCGAGAGCTGGCACTGCAGGTCTCCGAGGCCTTCGGCAAGTATTCGGCGCACATGCCCGAGGTGAAGGTGCTGCCGATCTACGGCGGGCAGTCCTACGGCGTCCAACTCGCGGGTCTGCGTCGCGGCGCGCAGGTCATCGTCGGCACACCCGGTCGGGTCATCGACCACCTCGATCGCAAGACCCTCGACATCTCCGGTCTGGAGTTCCTGGTCCTCGACGAAGCCGACGAGATGCTGACGATGGGCTTCGCCGAGGACGTCGAGCGCATCCTCGCCGAGACCCCGGACACCAAGCAGGTCGCGCTGTTCTCGGCGACCATGCCCAGTGCCATCCGGCGCCTCGCGCAGAAGTACCTGAACTCGCCGCAGGAGATCACGGTCAAGTCCAAGACCGCGACCGCGCAGAACATCACGCAGCGCTATCTCCAGGTTTCCCACCAGCGCAAGCTGGACGCGCTGACACGCTTCCTCGAGGTCGAGACCTTCGACGCGATGATCGTGTTCGTCCGCACCAAGCAGGCGACGGAAGAACTCGCCGAGAAGCTGCGCTCGCGCGGGTTCTCCGCGGTCGCCATCAACGGCGACCTCGCGCAGGCGCAGCGGGAACGGACCATCAACCAGCTGAAGAACGGCTCGATCGACATCCTCGTCGCGACCGATGTCGCGGCCCGCGGGCTCGACGTCGACCGCATCTCGCATGTCGTGAACTACGACATCCCGCACGACACCGAGTCCTACGTGCACCGCATCGGCCGTACCGGGCGCGCCGGCCGCTCGGGCAACGCGCTGCTGTTCGTCTCGCCGCGCGAACGCCACCTGCTGCGTGCGATCGAGCGCGCCACGCGGCAGACGCTGACCGAGATCGGCCTGCCCAGCGTGGACGATGTCAACGCACAGCGGGTCGCGAAGTTCGCCGACTCGATCACCCAGAACCTGTCCTCGGACAACCTGGATCTGTTCCGCGGGCTGATCGAGAACTACGCGCGGGACAACGACGTCGCGATGGCCGACATCGCGGCCGCGCTGGCGCTCGAGACACGAGACGGCGGTTTCCTGATGACGCCGGACCCGCCGCAGTCGGAGAAGCGCCCCGAGCGTGAGCGTGCTCCGCGGCGCCCGGGCGCGAGCTTCGCGACGTACCGCATCGCCGTCGGCCGCAAGCACAAGGTGTCGCCCGGTGCGATCGTCGGTGCCATCGCCAACGAGGGCGGCCTGACCCGTGCCGACTTCGGCAACATCAGCATCCGCGACGACTTCAGCCTCGTCGAGCTTCCCGATGATCTCGACAATGAGACCCTCTCGTCGCTGCGGCATACCAAGATCGGGAAGAACCCGATCGACATCCGCAAGGACATGGGCGCACCGCGCACGCGCGGGGGCGCCAAGCGCGGAGCCGGCGGGCACGGCGGCGGGCGGGACGGTCGTCGTGGCGACAATTGGGGTAAGCGTCCGTCCCCGCGTGTCGCGGGCCGCGGTCGCCATTCCTGACCCTGACGGTTCCGCTGCGGCTCGTCTAGCAGAGGGAGCGCATGAATGCGCCCTTCTGAGAGCTGTGTGAGAAAACTTGTCAATTCGAGATCGTTCCGTAACCTGGTCGACGGGGGTCATTCACGCCACGGCCGTCACCCGATGGCCGTCGCGAACGCATGAACACGGACAAATTCGAGCAACAGGATTGGTGAGTCACCGGTGTCAGTGGTGAATTCGATTTCGGCAGTCGAGGCAATGAATCACAGCCGCGAGGGGAACGCGGTCGTCGTCGACGCACGGCCCCAGGTGGTCCGGCATCAGGGGAGTCTGCCCGGTGCCCTCGTGGTTGACCCGACCGAGGTGCCGAAGCGGTTCACCCCGACTCCGTCGGGCACCTTCCCGGTGATCCGCGACCGCGACACCGAGATCGCCGTGGTGTCGGTCCGTTCGGAGGCCCCGCGGATCGCCGAACAGATCGCCGAGTGCGGATACACCAACGTGCGCTATGTCGACGGCGGATACCGCGCGCTGCGTTCGAGTTCCGTCGGCTGACCGGCCCGGTGTCGGGAATCCGGCCGACCCGCGCGGCGGCACGGAGTTCCTCTGACCAGCGTCTTGTAGCGTAGGAGTCGCCGGCGACGAGAGGAACACATCGGTATGCAGGATGACACGCGCGAGACGTTGCGCGATCAGGTCACCCGACTGATGACGTTTCTGGCCGATCTCGTCCGGTCTCGCTCCGGTGACGTCCACGACATCTCCGACCACCCCGGCCATGTCTGGGTCGGTCCGTCCACCGCCGTCGCCGTACGGTCGAACGCGGTGCCGGGCCAGGTCGTGGTGGAGGTCGGCCCGGACGATCCCGACGCCGCTCGGGCCGGCGCGGTCCACGCCGAACTCGCCGCGTTGGTCGACGCGCTCGGCGCGGAGCCCGAAGAACTCGAACTCGTCATCGCGTCCGCACTGGTCACGGTGCGGGACGCAACAGACGCGGACGCCGACCCGATGGTCCGCGAACACCTCCTCAGTCAGGTTCTGGTCGCCGACCGCGACGCGGACGACACGATCCGGTTGACGCTCGGGGCGGGCTCGTCTCCCGCGGTTCGCGACACTCATCTGCTCGCTGCTCTCGACGGTCTCGATCTCGCGGGTGCTGTCGGGATCCGCGGCAAGCTGTCCGCGCAGACCTCGGTGCTGTCGCCGAAGACCGCCGAGCTGACGGGCGAATGGCGCGAGGCGATCGAGGTCGACGCCGAGCGTGTGTCGTTGACGGTGGAGAGTCGGCCCGCGGTGGTCCTCCGTCGCCGCGGGGTGGAGAGTTCCCTCGCGTTCTACGACGCCATCATCGACGACCTGCGGGACGAGGAGTCGGAGGTACCGGTCGGGCTGACCCAGCTCGTCCGCCCGATCGAGGCTCCCGACCGTCTCGCCGCCCTCCGCGCCCCCGGCGTCCTCGATCCAGCGGACCTGGTCGCCGATGCGCTGTTCCCGTTGCCGTCCAATGCCGAACAGCGCGATGTGCTCGCCCGGCTCGGGTCCGACACCGGTGTGGTGGTCGAGGGTCCGCCCGGAACCGGCAAGACCCACACCATCGCCAACGTGACCTCGGCCTTGCTGGCGAAAGGACAGCGCGTCCTGGTCGTCAGCGAGAAAGCCCATGCGCTCCACGTGCTCCGGGACATGCTGCCGCCCGCTCTGCGGGCGCTCACCGTGTCGATCGCCGACGTGTCCCAGGACAGTTCCGAGGGCATCGTCGATGCGGTGACCGAGCTCGCCGAACGCAAGGCGTCGTTCACGCCGGGGGTCGCCGACGCGGAGATCGCCGACCTGGCCGCGCGCCGCGATCACGCTCTGCGACAACGGGATCAGCTGCTCCGCGAACTCTGGGAACTGCGTGCGGAAGAGACCGAGGTCCACGAATGGGTCGCGGGGGACTATCGGGGATCCCCGGCGGAGATCGTCCGCCGGGTGCGGGCGGACGCCGCCGCGTTCGACTGGATGCCCGGGCCGGTCCACGGCGCGGTGCCCCCGCTGGACTCGGCCGAGTTCGTCCGGCTGGCGGACCTGCTCGCGAGCACCGGTGGCTCCGGATCGCGTCTCGCGCAACGGTTCGTCGACCTCGACCACCACCTGCCCGAGCCGGGGGAGATGGACTCCGTCTGCACCCGGATCGCCGCGCGGCCCCGCGAGCCGATGGCCGGCGCCGGGACGCTGCTGTCCGTGCTCGACGGGGTCGACAGTGACCGGTTGGTCCGGATCAAGGACATCTGCGACGAACTCGCCGTCGCCTCCGGCGAGGTGGCGTCGTACCCGGAGCCGATCGTCGACATGGCGGATCGGCTGCTCGCCGGACGCGCCGCGCACCTCTGGTCGCGGGTGACGACGCTGTCACCGGTCATCGCCGAGGCCGCTCGTCGGGACCGTGACCTGGGCGCGCACGCGGTCGTCGTCGACGGGGCGCGGCCCGGCGACGCCGCGTTGTTCGACGCCGCCGCCGACTTCCTGCGGGACGGCGGTCAGTGGCGGGGACGGTTGCGGCGTTCGCCCGAGCAGCGCGCGGTCGAGGAGTCGCCGGTGCGGGCCACCGTGGACGGGCGGCCTCCTCGCGACGAGGCCTCGTTGCGCCGGGTCGCCGATCACCTCACCGTCATCGACGCGGTACATCAGGTGCATCGCATCCTGGCGGACCTGCACGTCCCGGTGGACGCGTCGGGGTCGCGGTCGGCGCAGCTCGACCACCTCGTCCGCCTGGACAACCAACTGGCGTGGATCTCGAGGCTGCTCACCGGCCGGGAGCATCTCGTCCGTGAACTCGAGGCGATCAGCCCCGGCGGCCCGAGACCACGTACCGTCGCCGAGGCAGCCGAGGTGGCCCATCAGGCGCGATCGGTGGCGGCCGCCAACGACGCGGTCCTCGCCGAACAGGAACTCGCCGACCGCGTGTACGGCCTGACGACCGAACTCGAACAGGGGCCGTCGCCGGAGGGTGACGCGCTGCTCTCGGCACTCGCCACGGCCGACCCGGTCGCGATCCGAGACGCGCGGCGCGCGTTCGCGGCCGCCGCAGCCGAGGCCGACGAGCAGAATGCCCTGGAGCTTCTCGGGCTCCGATTGCGCAGCCGGGCACCCGAACTCGCGAAGACGATGTGGTCGAGCGCGCAGGACCCGATCTGGACCGAACGCGCCCGGGACATGGGCGCGGCGTGGGCGTGGCGGTTCGCCCACACCTGGGCGGAGGAACGCAGCGATCCGTTTGCCGAGGACCGGCTGCAGTCCGACCTCGACGCCGTCGAGGTCGACATCGCGGCCCTCACCACCCGGCTCGCCTCTGCGCGCGCCGTCCGCGAGGTGCTGGCGCGCACCACGGCCGGCGAGTTGCAGGCCGTGCAGTCCTACCGCGACCACATGATCAACCTGGGCAAGGGATCGGGCAAACATGCCAATCGTTTCCGACGCGCGGCGCGCGAGGCCATGGCCGAGGCGCGCAACGCCGTGCCCGCCTGGATCATGTCGATCAGCCAGGTGGCCGAGACCCTCCCACCGCGCCGCAACTCCTTCGACGTCGTCATCGTCGACGAGGCGTCCCAGGCCGACATCACCAGTGCGTTCCTTCTCTGGCTGGCCCCGCGCGTGATCGTCGTCGGTGACGACAAGCAGTGCGCGCCCGTCGGTCTCAGCGGCACCAGCCTCGATTCCGCGTTCGCCGAACTCGATGCCACGCTGCCCGACCTCCCGACATACCTACGCGACGGGTTGACGCCGCGGTCCAGCCTGTTCTCGTTGTTGCGCAGCCGTTTCGGCAACGTCGTGGGACTGCGGGAACACTTCCGGTCCATGCCCGAGATCATCGAGTTCTCGTCGCGCCAGTTCTACGGGTCCGCGCCGCTGATCCCGGTGCGCCAGTACGGTTCCGACCGGCTCGAACCATTGCGGACGGTCGCGGTCGACGGAACGGCCACCGGGACCGGCAACGGCATCAGCAACGAGGCCGAGGCGGCCGCCATCGTCGACGCCCTCCGGGGGTGTCTGGCCGATCCGGCATACGACGATCTGGACTTCGGTGTGATCGCGTTGCAGGGCGTCAAGCAGGTGGAGACGATCGAGAAGGCGCTGCGCGCCGCGATCGACACCGAGACCTGGCGCTCGCGTCGTATCCGCGTCGGCTCACCCCCGGACTTCCAGGGAGACGAGCGGCGCGTGGTCTTCCTGTCGATGGTCGTCTCGGACGCCGGTGCGATCTCCGCGCTGACCCGCGCGGAGTCCCAACGCCGGGTCAACGTGGCGGCCACCCGGGCCATGGACCAGTTGTGGCTGTTCCATTCGATCGGACTCGACGAGTTGCGCCCCAACGACCTTCGTGCCTCGCTGCTGTCCTATGTGTCCGCCAACGAGGGTCCGTCGATCGGGGCCATGCCGTCCGACGTGCCCGACGATCGACGCGTGAGCCCGTTCGACAACCTCCTCGAACAGCGCGTGTTCAACCGTCTCGCGGCGCTCGGCTATCACGTGACCCCGAAGGTCACGGTCAACAACCGGATCGTCGACCTGGTCGTGTTGGGGGCCGATGCGCGCATGGCCGTCGAGTGTGATGCCGACGAGTTCGCCGGGACCGGGCAGCAGGCTCGGTCGGATCTGGAGCGCGAGCGTGAATTGCGCCGTTGCGGTTGGGAATTCGTCCGCGTGCGCGAGTCGGAGTTCGAACTCGATCCCGACCGCGTGCTCGATCATGTCGCCGCCGTGCTCGACGAGCGCGGGTGCAAGCCGGGGTCGCTCGTCGCGGTTCAGACGACGGACGACGTCGGGAGATGGCAGCCGATCGACCTCACCGCGGGGGAGTGACGCCGCACCTCGTCAGCCGAGTGACGCGAGCAACGCCGGCAGACCGACGGCGGCGGGCATCCGCAGACTGTGGGTCACGATGTCGGACAGCGCGGACGGCGACGGGTTGAACTCGATGACCGGGATGCCCGCACGCACCGCGCGTTCGGGTAGCGCGGCTGCCGGGTAGACGATCCCGCTGGTGCCCACGACGAGCACCACCTCGGCCGCACGGAACGCCTGATCCGCTCGCTGCCAATCCGATTCGGGCAGTGCTTCGCCGAACCACACGATGCCGGGCCGTACCCTCCCGCCGCAGCGCGGACACGTGGGCGGGTCGACGCGCGGGTCATCCGGCGCGGTACCGGTGTCGCCGGGATCGGGGAATGCGCCGGGGCCGTCGTACGGGGTCCCACAGACCGAACACCGGGGGGCGAACAGGCTGCCGTGCAGGTGGCTGACGACGTCGCCGCCGGCCCTCTCGTGGAGATCGTCGACATTCTGCGTCACGATCATGACGGTGCGGCTCGTGGCGAGTTCGGCGAGCGCGCGGTGGCCCGCATTGGGCTGCGCGGCAAGCACTTCGCGGGCGCGCCAGCGGTACCACCCCCAGACCAGTGCGGGGTCGCGCGCCCACGCTTCCGGGGTGGCGAGTTCGGCGGGATCGAACTTCTCCCACAAACCGGTCTGGGCGTCCCGGAAGGTGGCGATGCCGCTCTCGGCCGACATACCCGCGCCGCTGAACACCGTGATCCACTCCGCGCGACGCACGAGGTCGGCCACCGCGTCCGGAATCCGGGTCCCGGCCCCGGTGTCCGGGTCGGGCTCGCCGGCGAAGGTCATCCGACGGACTCGATCCCGGCGCGCACCGCAGCCGCGGTCTCGTCGGGGTCGGGGTCGCGGCGGACGAGGAAGCCCTTGGCGAAACTCAGCTTGTCCCCGTCGTGTCTGGGGACGACGTGCAGGTGGGTGTGGAAGACGGTCTGGAAGGCCGCGCGGCCGTCGTTCAGTGCCAGGTTGACCCCGTCGGCGGACACCGGTCCGGTCTTCATCGCGGTGGCGACTCGTTGGCCGGCGCGGAAGAGAGCGGCGCCGAGGGTGGGGTCGAGGTCGTCGAGCCCGGAGGAGTGGACCCGGGGCACGAGGAGGGTGTGCCCGCGGGTCACGGGCCGGATGTCGAGGAACCCGAGGACGTCGTCGTCGGAGTAGACGATGCGACCCGGGGAGGTGCCCGCGATGATGGCGCAGAAGATGCAACTGCTCATGCGGCCGACTCTAGTGGGGTGTCTCGATGGCACTCGGCCTGCGGCTCGGCTGGACCGCGACGCGCAGTGGTGCCCCACATCACATAACGGTTTGATAACGGTTGACCGAGCGAGAGTTCGGGCGCACGCGTACCCCTGGGTATGTTGCCTGGCCTGGCGGTTTTCCGACGCTTCCCATGGTGGTTGACACGGTGCCGAAAGTTACCCGCGCGGTTACTGGTCGGTATACCGACAGGTCACCGACAAACATGAGGGTTCCCTCACTTTCGTGTGTCATCATAGGTGTCATGTTCACGCCGACGCCGGCTCCGGACAAAACCGGTGCGCGCCAATGTTGTTGTGCGGCAGGCGTGTTCCTTTGTTGTACCAGCTAGTTCGATCCGGCGGTGTCGCCACCGCGGCCGGTCGTGCGCGACGGCGGCGAGACCGATCACGTCAGCGCACGGAAAGGCCGCTGCCGACAGCGTTTCTCGCGCCGCCGCGACTCGCAGACCAACCGCACAACACCCATAGACATCTACTGCACCGCACCTACGCACTCCGCAAATCCACACTCTGAGACCGACCACCACAGAGGAGTATCCGTGACCGTCGACCAGTTCCGCTCCGGCTCGCAGGGCGCCGCCAACGCAGAACGGCCCACCACCACGCTCATCGAGCGGCTCACGCAGGGCGAGCCCTACGCGATCAGCTTCGGCGGGCAGGGCGGCGCATGGCTGCCCACACTGACCGAGCTGGTCGTCGACGCCGACCTGGAACACCGGGTCGCCACCATCGTCGATTCCGCCGAACGGCTCGTCGAGCCGGTTGCCGACGAACTCGTCGTGGCACGGGTGTCCGGATTCCACCCGCTCACCTGGGTGCACGCGCACGACGCAGGCGAAGACGTGCCCGCCGAGGCCACTCTCGCCGACTTCACCCTCTCGGGTCCGGGTGTGCTGCTCACCCAGCTCGCCGCCGTGGAGGCACTCCGCAAGCAGGGCCTGGACACCGCCGTGCTCCCGCCGAAGGCCGTGGTCGGGCATTCCCAGGGCTCGCTGGCCACCGATGCGGTGGGCGCCGACGGCCGGATCGCCGAGTCCGGTCAGGGCCTGCTGCTGGCCGTCGCGCACCTCATCGGCGCCGCCGGTTCGTTGACCGCGCGTCGCCGCGGGCTGGGCGTCACCACCGACGGCACGCCGATGCTCGCACTGACCAACGTCAGCCCGGCTCGCGTCGACGAGATCCTGGCGCAGTACCGCGCCGGCCTGTCCGACAACGATCTGACGACCGCCCCGGTGGTCGCCATCAAGAACAGCCGCACCGCCGTCGTGCTGTCCGGGGCACCGCGGCACCTCGCCGCGTTCGCCGCCCTCTGTGAGCGGGTCGCCGCGACCGAGGCCGACGAGCGCAAGCGCAAGCGCACCGGCGGGGCGCCGTTCGCGCCGAAGTTCGACCACCTGCAGGTGTCGGTGGCCTTCCACCACCCGGCGATGGCCGAGGCTGTAGAGCTGGTCGGCCAGTGGGCCGACCGCTGCGGCATCGACCGTGACCTCGCCACCCGCCACGCCCACGACATCCTCGTCGGGCACGTCGACTGGGTCGCCTCGGTCGACTCGATCGTCGCCGGCGGCGCCAAGTGGGTCCTGGACTTCGGTCCCGGGGACATCGCGACCCGTCTCACCGCATCACTGGTCCGCGGGCAGGGTGTCGGCCTGGTGCCCGCCGCGCTGCGCGTCGGACAGCGCAACCTGTTCAGCCCCGGCGGCGTGCCCGAGGTCGCGACCCCGTGGTCGCAGTTCGCGCCGACCCTCGTCGAGCTGCCCGACGGCCGTACCGTCGTCGAGACCTCCTTCACCCGCCTCACGGGACGTTCGCCGATGCTGCTCGCCGGCATGACGCCGACGACCGTCGACCCGGCCATCGTCGCCGCCGCGGCCAACGCCGGACACTGGGCCGAGCTGGCCGGTGGCGGTCAGGTCACCGAGGAGATCTTCGCGCGCAACATCGCCACGCTCACCGATCTGCTCGAGCCGGGACGCGAGGCGCAGTTCAACGCGTTGTTCCTCGACCCCTACCTGTGGAAGCTGCAGCTCGGCGGCAAGCGCATCGTGCAGAAGGCCCGCGCGCAGGGAGCCCCGCTCGACGGCGTCATCGTCTCGGCGGGCATACCCGAACTCGAGGACGCGGTCGCGCTCGTCGACGAGTTCGTCGAGGCCGGACTCCGGTTCGTCGCCTTCAAACCCGGCACCGTGGAGCAGATCCGGTCCGTCGTGCGCATCGCGGCCGAGGTTCCGCATCACCCGATCATCGTGCAGATCGAGGGCGGCCGCGCCGGTGGCCACCACTCGTGGGAAGACCTCGACGACCTGCTGCTCGCGACCTACGGCGAGCTCCGCGCCCGCCCGAACGTCGTGATCTGCGTCGGCGGTGGCATCGGCACGCCCGAGCGCGCCAGTGAATACCTCACCGGCAGCTGGTCGGCCGGCTACGGCTACCCGACGATGCCGCTCGACGGCATCCTCATCGGCACCGCCGCCATGGCGGCCAAGGAAGCGACGACGACCCCCGAGGTCAAGCAGCTCCTCGTCGACACCGCCGGCATCGACGAGTGGATCGGTGCCGGTCACGCCACCGCCGGAATGGCCTCCGGCCGTTCGCAGCTCGGCGCCGACATCCACGAGGTCGACAACACCGCGTCGCGCTGCGGCCGGTTGCTCGACGAGGTCGCCGGTGACGCCGACGCCGTGGCCGCCCGCCGCGACGAGATCATCGCCGCGATGGCCGACACCGCGAAGCCGTACTTCGGCGACGTCGCCACCATGACCTACCGCGAGTGGCTCGACCGGTACGCCGCGCTGGCCGTCGGTGACGCTCGGGGCGAGCAGGCCCCGTGGGCCGACATCACCTGGCAGCAGCGCTTCGTGGAGATGCTGCAGCGCACCGAGGCGCGCATGCACCCGCAGGACTCCGGGCCCATCCCGACGATGTTCGCCGAGGTCACCGCCGCCGCCGATGCGTATGCCGCAATCGACGCGCTCGGCAGCGTGTACCCCGAGATCGACACCGACATCCTGCATCCCGCGGACGTCGCGTTCTTCCTGGAGCTGTGCCGCACCCCGGGCAAGCCCGTCAACTTCGTGCCGGTGATCGACAAGGACGTACGCCGCTGGTGGCGCAGTGACTCCCTGTGGCAGGCCCACGATCCGCGCTACGGCGCCGACGCGGTCTGCGTCATCCCGGGGCCGGTCGCCGTCGCGGGCATCACCCGCGTCGACGAGCCCGTGGGTGAACTGCTCGATCGGTTCGAGGCCCGTGTCGCGTCCGATCTGCAGGCCTCCGGGGAGCGCCCGGTCGCCGTCGCCTCCCGGCACCGGGCCGGGCTGGCCGAGGAAGCCGGCGTGCTGACCTCGGTGCTGGAGTCCGACGACGTCAGCTGGGCCGGCCGGATCGTGGCGAGCCCGATCGCGCTGCTCGGCGATCGCGACGCCTGGACCGTGGTCGGACCCGAGCGGGCCGAACACGCCGTCAGCGGCGCCGTCCTGGAGCAGGTCTCCGCCGACTCCGACGCCACCCGTTTCGACCTCGTCGTCCCCATCTCGGGCGCTTCCGTGCGTATCCCGCTGCTGGCCGGCGAGAGCCTGCGCGACGGTGGTTCGCCGCTGGTGGGCCTCGACGACGCGTCGACCGCGATGCGCGAGATCCTTACCGTGGCCGCCGGCGGCAGCCTGGCCGAGGTGACCGATGGCGTGTCGGTCACGACCGTCTCCTGGCAGCCGGACTCGGTCGCCGATCACGCTGCGGTGACCGGGTTCTCCCTGCCGCCGCACCTGCGTCCGACCACCCCGACCGACCCGTTCGGTTTCGCCGTGCCCGACACCCTGGTCGGCGCGTGCTGGCCGAGCGTGTTCAGCGTCATCGGCGCCGCCCGCACCGATTCCGGTGACCCGGTCGTCGAGGGTCTGCTCGACCTGGTCCACCTCGATCACGCGATCGCGCCGGCCGGCGAGATCCCCGCCACCGCGGCCGACCTGACCGTCACCGCGCGGACCGGCGCGGTCCGGGATGCCGACGTCGGTCGTGTCGTCGAGGTCACGGTGGAGATCGCCGGACCAGCCGGCCCGGTCGCGACGCTCGAGGAGCGTTTCGCGATCCGTGGACGTCTGGGCGCCGCCGAGCTCACCGACCCGGCCCGGGCCGGCGGTGCACCCGCCGCCGAACAGTCGGCCACCCGCAAGCTGCTCCGGACGGCCACCATCACCGCGCCGAACCGGATGACCGGTTTCGCCGTCGTGTCCGGTGACCGCAACCCCATCCACACCGACGCCGCAGCCGCCAAGCTGGCCGGTCTCGGCGACCCGATCGTCCACGGGATGTGGCTGTCGGCCGCCGCGCAGCAGGTCGTCACCGCGACCGACGCGAAGAATCCGACGCCGTCGCCGCGTCCGCTGATCGGCTGGACCGCACGCTATCTCGGCATGGTCCGGCTCGGTGACCGCATCTCGGTGCGCGTCGACCGCGTGGGTCTCGACAACGGCCGCGAGGTCGTCGAGGTCAGCGCCAAGGTCGGCGACAACCTCGTGATGAGCGCGACCGGCCTGCTCGCCGCGCCGCGGACCGTCTACGCGTTCCCCGGCCAGGGCATCCAGAGCAAGGGCATGGGACTCGACGCCCGCTCGCGGTCGAAGGCCGCCCGCAAGATCTGGGATCGTGCCGACAAGCACACCCGTGCGGCGTTGGGCTTCTCGATCCTCGCCGTCGTCCGCGACAACCCGACGACGCTCGTCGCCAACGGGACCACCTATAACCACCCCGACGGCGTGCTGTACCTGACGCAGTTCACCCAGGTCGCCATGGCGACGCTCGGTGTCGCGCAGATCGCCGAGCTCAAGGAGTCCGGTGGCTTCGTCGAGGGTGCCATCACGTGTGGCCACTCGGTCGGTGAGTACAACGCGCTCGCCGCATGCGCCGGCGTCCTCCCGCTCGAGGCCGTCCTCGAAGTCGTGTTCCAGCGCGGCGAGGCCATGCATCACCTCGTCCCGCGAGATGAGCAGGGGCGCAGTGACTATCGGATGGCCGCCATCCGGCCGAGCCAGTTCGGTCTGGCCGACGCCGAGGTCACCGACTTCGTGTCCGGCGTGGGCGCCGCGGGCGGCGAGTTCCTCGAGGTCGTCAACCTCAACCTCCTCGGCTCGCAGTACGCGATCGCCGGCACGGTTCGCGGTCTCGAACTGCTCGAGGCCGAGATCGACCGGCGGCGTGCGGAGTTCGGGGGCAAGCGCGCGTTCATCCTGATCCCGGGCATCGACGTCCCGTTCCACTCGAGCGTGCTGCGCGCCGGGGTCCCGGAGTTCCGCGGTAAGCTCGCCGAGCTGCTGCCCGCCGACATCGACATCGACATCCTGATCGGTCGGTACATCCCCAACCTGGTGCCGCGCCTGTTTAACCTCGGACGCGACTTCGTGGAGGAGATCGCGGCGCTGGTGCCGTCGGATCCGCTGAACGAGGTCCTCGCCGACTGGGACGCCTGGGAGGCGACCCCGAACGAACTGGCCCGGGTGATCCTGATCGAGCTGCTCGCCTGGCAGTTCGCCAGCCCGGTGCGGTGGATCGAGACCCAGGAACTGCTGTTCAGCGGTCCCGAGCGGAACGGGCTGGGAGTCCAGCGCTTCGTCGAGATCGGTCTGAAGGGCGCCCCGACGCTGTCGGGTCTGGCCACCAACACCCTCAAGCTCGACGACTACGCCGCGGCCACCACCGAGGTGCTCAACGTCGAGCGCGACACCGACACGATCCTGGCCAAGGACGCCGGGCACGAGCCCGACGAGGACGAGCTCGACGTTCCCGCAGCGGCCGAGACGTCGGCGGCGGACGCGGCTCCGGCCGCCGCGGCGGCGCCCGCGCCTGCTGCTCCCGCGGCACCGGCGGCACCCGCCGCCGGCCCGCGTCCCGACGACATCGCGTTCACGCCGTCGGATGCGGTGAAGTCCGTGATCGCGCTGTGGACCAAGATGCGCGTCGACCAGATCGGGTCCGCGGACACGATCGAGGCGCTCTGCGACGGTGTGTCGTCGCGTCGTAACCAGCTGCTCCTCGACATCGGCGGCGAGCTCGGACTCGGCGCCATCGACGGTGCCGCCGAAGCCGACATGACCGCGCTGTCGTCGACCGTGGAGACCCTCGCCCGTGGCTACCGGCCGCTGGGTGCGGTGCTCACCGATGCGGTCAGCGACCAGTTCCGCAAGGTGCTCGGCCCGCTGGGTAAGCGCCAGAACTACATCACCGACCGCGTGTCGGGTGTGTGGCAGCTGGGTCCGGGGTGGGGTCTGCACACCACCGTCGCGCTGGCGCTGGGCACCAGGGACGGCGCGTCCGTCCGCGGCGAGGCGCTGGGCAATCTGCTCGACGGCCCGCTGACGAACACCGATTCCCTCGACGCCCTCATCGACAAGGCCGTGTCCGCGGTGGGTGCGGTCAAGGGCATCCCGGTCGGCAAGCCGGCCGCCGAATCCGGTGGTGGCGCAACGGTCGACGCCGCGGCGCTGGGAGAGTTCACCGAGCAGATCACCGGCCGGTCCGGCGCGCTGGCCTCGGCCGCGTACACCCTGCTGGACAAGCTCGGACTCGCCGAGGTCGCCGATCTCGCCGAGGCCGCGGCCGACCCGAACGCCGAGCTCGCCGAGCTGGTCAGCGCCGAACTCGGGTCGGACTGGGCCCGTACGGTGGCGCCGGCCTTCGACGCGGCCAAGGTCGTCCTCATCGACGACCGGTGGGCAACCGCCCGTGAGGATCTCGTCCGACTCTGGCTGACCGACGAGCAGGACCTCGACGCCGACTTCGACACCATCGTCGGCGGGTTCGCCGGAGCCGGTGACACCGTCGCCGACCACGCCACCTGGTGGCAGGGCAAGGCCCTCGCGAACGGAAACGCCGTGCACGGCCGCGTCTTCGGCGCGATCGCGCACGCTGCGGAGAATCCCGAGAAGGGTGCCTACAGCCGCGAGATCGCCGTGGTGACCGGTGCCAGCAAGGGTTCGATCGCCGCCGGCGTGGTCGCCGGGCTGCTGGCCGGCGGCGCGACCGTGGTCGCCACGACGTCGCGCCTGAACTCCGACCGTCTCGCCTTCTACAAGAAGCTGTACCGCGAGAACGCCCGGGCCGGTGCCGCGCTGTGGATCGCCCCGGCGAACATGGCGTCGTACGCCGATGTCGACGACCTCGTCGGCTGGCTCGCGGGGGAGCAGACGGAGAACCTCGGTGGCACAACGGCAGTGGTGAAGCCGGCGATGAAGCCGACGCTGCTGTTCCCGTTCGCCGCACCTCGGGTCGCCGGTGATCTCACCGACGCCGGCGGTCGCGCCGAGCTGGAGATGAAGGTGCTCCTCTGGTCGGTGGAGCGGCTCATCGGCGGTCTCGCCGATGTCCATTCCGATCACGACATCGCCGCCCGCGTGCACGTCGTGTTGCCCGGTTCGCCGAACCGCGGCATGTTCGGCGGCGACGGTGCCTACGGCGAGAGCAAGGCCTCGCTCGACGCGCTCGTACAGCGCTGGTCGGCCGAGGAGTCCTGGGGTTCCAAGACGACGCTCGCCCACGCACTGATCGGCTGGGTGCGCGGCACCGGGCTGATGGGTCACAACGACGGGATGGTCGACGCGGTCGAGGCGGCGGGTGTGCGCACCTGGAGCACCGACGAGATGGCGGCGAACCTGCTCACCCTGTGCCGCCCCGAGCAGCGGTCGGCCGCGGTGAGTGCGCCGATCCTGGCCGACTTCACCGGCGGCCTGGACAGCTCGACCGACCTCAAGGCGCTCGCGGCCACCGCGGCGGCGGCCGCCGAGGAGTCCGCGGACACCGACGAGGAGTCGGCGACGACCGTCGCGGCGCTGCCGGCACCGGCGCGCGCCCCGAAGGCGATGCGTCCGCAGTGGCCGTCGATCGACGCCCGACCCGAGGACCTCGTGGTCATCGTGGGTGCCGGCGAGCTCGGTCCCTTCGGTTCGGCCCGCACCCGCTTCGAGATGGAGGTCGACGAGAAGCTGTCGGCCGCAGGCGTTCTCGAGCTTGCCTGGAACACCGGACTGGTGCACTGGGATTCGGCGCCGAAGCCGGGCTGGTACGACACCGCGTCCGGAGACCCGGTGCCGGAGAGCGAGATCGCCGAGCGGTACCACGACGAGGTCGTCGCCCGCTGCGGTATCCGCCGCTACGCCGACGACGGGGCGATGGTCGACAACACCTCTCCGCTGCTGACCTCGGTCTTCGTCGACGAGGACCTGACCTTCACGGTCAACTCCGAGGCCGAGGCGCGAGCATTCGCCAGTGCCAACCCGGAGAAGACCCGGGTCACGCAGAACGCCGACGGTGACTGGCAGGTCACCCGGTTGGCGGGCACCGAGATCCGCGTTCCGCGCCAGTTCGCGCTGACCCGGACCGTGGGCGGGCAGATCCCGACCGGTTTCGACCCGACCCGCTGGGGCGTCAGCCCCGACATGGTCGAGTCGATCGACCGGGTCGCCCTGTGGAACCTGGTGGCCACGGTCGACGCCTTCCTGTCGTCGGGCTTCACGCCGAGCGAACTGATGCGCTGGGTGCACCCCGGTCTGGTCGCCAACACACAGGGCACCGGTATGGGCGGCATGACCTCCATGCGCGACCTGTACGTCAACACCCTGCTGGGCGAGGCCAACGCCAACGACATCCTGCAGGAGGCCCTGCCGAACATCGTTGCGGCACACGTGGTCCAGTCGTATGTCGGTAGCTACGGCGCGATGATCCACCCGGTGGCGGCATGTGCGACCGCAGCTGTGTCGGTCGAGGAGGGCGTCGACAAGATCCGCCTCGGCAAGGCGCTGTTCGCGGTGGCGGGCGGCTTCGACGACCTGGGTATCGAGGGCATCGTCGGCTTCGGCGCGATGTCGGCGACCGCCGACTCGGCGAAGATGACCGCGCGCGGCATCGACGATCGCCGGTTCTCGCGTGCCAACGATCGCCGACGCGGCGGGTTCGTCGAGTCGGCCGGCGGCGGCACGATCCTGCTCGCCCGCGGTGATGTCGCGGCCGAGATGGGTCTGCCGGTGCTCGGTGTGGTCGCGTGGGCGCAGAGCTTCGGCGACGGTGTGCACACCTCGATCCCGGCTCCGGGTCTCGGTGCCCTGGGCGCGGCTCGCGGGTCGCTGTCCTCGCCGCTGGCACGTGCGCTCGGTTCGCTCGGCGTCAGCGCCGACGACGTGGCGGTCGTGTCCAAGCACGACACCTCCACCAAGGCGAACGATCCGAACGAGTCCGAACTGCACGAGCGGCTCGCGGCGGCCATCGGCCGCGGCAAGGGCGCACCGCTGTTCGTGGTGTCGCAGAAGTCGCTGACCGGTCACGCCAAGGGCGGCGCGGCGGCCTTCCAGCTCATCGGCCTGTGTCAGATCCTGCGTGACGGCGTGATCCCGCCCAACCGCAGCCTCGACTGTGTCGACGACAAGATGGCGGAGTACCCGCACCTGGTGTGGCCGCGGGAGACGCTGCAGCTCGGCGAGCGGTTCCCGCTCAAGGCCGGCCTGCTGACCAGCCTCGGCTTCGGTCACGTGTCCGGACTGATCGCGGTGGTGCACCCGGAGGCGTTCATCGCCTCGCTGAACCCGGCGGAGCGCGACGCCTACCGTCAGCGCGCCGACGAGCGGACCCGCCAGGGCAGTCAGCGCTTCCTGCAGTCGATCTGCGGTGGCGAGCCGGCCTACCAGCGTCCGCCGAACCGTCGCTTCGACGAGTCGGTCGACGAGCACGACGCCGAGGCGGGCATGCTCCTCGACCCGCAGACCCGTCTGGACGGCGCCGACGTCTACGTCGCCGGTGAGCCGGTGGCGGGTGGTCGGTGACACCCGGTGAGGCGAATGGCGCGAGCGACTCCCAAGGGATGAGCGTTCTCGGTGTGGGCATCGACATCGTGTCGATCCCGGAGTTCGGCGAGCAGCTCCGGCAGCCGGGTACGACGTTCGCCGACCGGTTCACGGTCGGCGAACGTCGGGACTCGGCCGCCGGGACCGGCGACGACGCCCGGCATCTGGCCGCCCGCTGGGCGGCCAAGGAGGCGGTCGTGAAGGCGTGGTCGGTGAGCCGCTTCTCGCGGTCGCCGCTGCTGCCGCTGATCCGACACAGCGACATCGAGGTCGTGACCGACACGTGGGGCCGCCCGGCCATCCGGCTGTCGGGCGAGATCGGCGAGCATCTGCGCGACACGACCGTCCATGTGTCGCTGACCCACGACGGGGACACCGCTGCGGCGGTGGCCATCCTCGAGGGCAGGTAGCCCAGCACGGCCCTCAGACCGTCGTCGACTCCTCGAGCAGCAGATAGCCCGCGAGCATCCGCTTGAGTTCGGCGACGGTCTCGTCGTGGTCGTGGCCGTCCTGTACAGAGAAGCTCAGGAGTGAGTAGGCCGTGTGGACGAGCACCTGGGACATCATCTCGCGGCGTTCGCGCTGCGACGGCGTGAGCGGCGCGATGATCCGCGCGACCTGTTCGGCGAGCACCCGCTCGTTCAGCGATGCCGTGGCGCGGGTCGCCGGCGTCGACTGGACGGCCAGCCAGACCGCCCGCCGCGACGGGTCGGTGCGCCAGAGGGCCGCCAGGTGGTCGAGGAACTTCTCGAGCAGGCTGGGCCACTCCAGGGACGGCACCTCCGAGGAGAACGCCGTGAGTTCCTCGCGGACGTCGACGGTGTCCTGCCGGTCCAGTTCACACACGATGACGTACTTGTTCGCGAAGTACTGGTACAGGGTCCCGATCGGCACCTCGGCCCGCGTCGCGATCTCCTCGCAGGTCAGCGATTCGAACCCGACGTCGATCAACAGCTCGCGGGCCGATTCGAGCATCGCCTGGAACTTGCGCTTGCTGCGTTCCTGAGTGGGCCGCTTGCGCGGCACCAGCGGTTCGGCGGACTCGGGCATCGGTGCCGGCTCAGACGGACAGGTCGCGGCGCAGCTTGGCGACGTGTCCGGTGGCCCGGACGTTGTACTGCGCGAGTTCGATCGTGCCGTCGGCGTCGACCAGGAACGTCGACCGGATGACGCCGGTGACGGTCTTGCCGTACATCTTCTTCTCCCCGAATGCGCCCCACTCGGTGAGCACCTTCTTCTCCGGGTCGCTGAGCAACGGGAACGTCAGGCCCTCGGCCTCGACGAACTTCGCCAGCTTCGCGGGCTTGTCGGGGGAGATGCCGAGGACCGCGATCCCGGCCTCGTTCAGCTCGCCGAGGTTGTCGCGGAAATCGCACGCCTGCTTGGTGCACCCCGGGGTGGCCGCTGCGGGATAGAAGTAGACGACGACCTTGCGGCCGGCGTAGTCCGACAACGAGACCGGGTCGCCGTTCGCGTCGGGCAGCGTGAACGACGGCGCCGTGTCGCCCACGGACAGTCGGGTGGTGGTCTCAGCCATGAGAGCCAGGCTAGTGCATGGCGACATGCCCGGATGCCGGGATGTCGTAGCATCGAGACGCTGCCATCTGGCGGTTCGTCCCCGGCGCCGAGAGGTCGTGCGGCGGCCGGGAAGTGAGAAGACCAACGAGAAGCGCCGGAAGGATGCAACGTGGCCGGAGATACCGAACGTATCGAGCAGGACATCGCCAAGGCCCGTGAGGACCTCGCCAGTACGCTCGACGCGCTGGCCGAGCGTGCCAACCCCCAGCGGCTCGCCGACGACGCCAAGTCGAAGGCTCTCGCGACACTGCAGACGCCTGCGGTGAAGTACGCACTCGCCGGGGTCGGCGCCCTGGTCCTGCTCGTCGTCGTCCGCAAGGTCGCCTCGAGATGACCCGCTGATCCAGCAATCGGCGGCGCGAGCTCGCCCGCACGGGCCCGTCGAACGGCAGAAGCCGCTCCGACCAGGCGATTTCACTTCTGCCGCGGGGGTCCTGTAAGGTTCCATCTCGCACCGCCAAGCGCCATTAGCTCAATTGGCAGAGCAGCTGACTCTTAATCAGCGGGTTCGGGGTTCGAGTCCCTGATGGCGCACAGAGTACTCAAGACGCCTCGCATCGAGCGAGGCGTCTTGTGGCGTCTCAGACGGTTTCGACCGCGGCCGGTGGTCGATGAACGGCAGGTGAACGTTCGGCGTTTCGGGTGCGCAACACGCCGCTCGAATGGATGACGGCCGAAGCGTTCGGTCCGATTTCTCGTACACTGGTCCGCGACATCGGGGTTCGGAATGTCCGTTTCGGATTCGGGGTGTGCAGTGTTCTCAAGGTTGCGGGGCAGCGTGACCGACCGGTTCGGGGTCGGGGCGTCGACAGGCGGGAGTGAGATGGGGATCGGTCGTACTCGGCGGATGCCGCTGATCGTCAGCGGTGTGATGTTGGCAATCGTCGCGCTGGTGACGTCGTGCACGCAGGAGGCGTCGTACTCCGACAACGTCAGCAGTTCGAGTCTCTTCGACGACCTGCTCAAGCCGGGTCTCGAGATCACCGAGTGGGCCGAACGTCCCCTGAACGACAACGCCGTCGGCGTGCAGCCGGGTGCGCCCATTAAGGTGAAGACCAGTGAGGGCACCATCAGCCGGGTGCTGATCAAGAAGTCCGACGGCACCCCCGTCAAGGGCACCCTCGCCGACAACGACACGGTGTGGGTCAGCAACGAGGCCCTCGGCTACAACCGCACCTACACCCTGGAGACCGACGCGGTGGGCATCGGTGGTGCGGTCACCAAGAAGGTCACCTTCACCACGAGCAGCCCCAACAACCTGACGCAGGCGTATCTGACACCGAGTCCCGGCGAGACCGTCGGTATCGGACAGCCGGTCGCGGTGAAGTTCGACGAACCGATCGCGGATCGTCGTGCGGCGCAGCGCGCCATCCGGATCACCACCGACCCTCCGGTCGAGGGCGCCTTCTACTGGATCAGCCCGAGCGAGGTCCGGTGGCGGCCGGCGGAGTACTGGAAGCCGGGCACCAAGGTGCGGGTCGCGGTCAACACCTACGGCATCGACCTGGGTGACGGACTCTTCGGCCAGGAGAACGTGCGGACCAACTTCACCGTCGGACGCTCGATGATCGTCACGGCCGACGACAACACCAAGCAGGTCGTCTTCGAACGCGACGGCAAGGTCATCCGGACCATGCCGACGTCGATGGGCAAGGCCGGCGACGAGACCGACAACGGCATCTACCTGGTCTCGGACAAGCACGACCACATCATCATGGACTCGTCGACCTACGGCGTGCCGGTCAACTCGTCGAACGGTTACCGCACCCCGGTCGACTACGCGACCCGGATGTCCTACAGCGGCATCTTCTTCCACTCCGCACCATGGTCGGTGTGGGCGCAGGGCAACACCAATACGAGTCACGGCTGCCTGAACCTGAGTCCGGAGAACGCTCTCTGGGTCATGGAGAACACCCTCCGCGGCGACCCGGTCATCGTGAAGAACACCACGGGCGGAACATTGTCAGGCACCGATGGTCTCGGCGACTGGAACATCCCATGGTCGGTGTGGCGCAAGGGCAACGCCGACAACGCCTGACGCTCAGCACGCCTTAGGACGCCACCGAACCGCAGCGCGGTCGGTGGCGTCCGTGCGTCAGCGGGACCCGACGCGGAACGTGCGACTCGTCCCAGAGACGGGCCTCGTCGACCCGTTCGCATCGCGGCGGTCCCCGAAGTAGCGGATGCGGTACATCCCGGACGCGTCCGTCGGCGACCGCCAGGTGATCGTGATCCGCGACGTGTCGGTGCTGCCGGCCGGGCGCGCCCACCGGAACTCCGTGGACCAGTCGTTGTCGTCGGCGACCGTCGTCCACTCGCTGCCGGTACGCCGCTGCACCTCGAGATAGGTCCGGCCGTGCCGGAAGTCGTTGTTGGGATGCGCGCCGACGAACTGCACGGTCACGATCGAACCGGGGCGGTACGTGGCGTCGGGTTCACGCAGGACGTCGCCGTAGCGTCGGCCCGGTATCGGACGGTCGGCGGGGACCGGGGGCACCAGGTCGGGTTGCAGTCCGGACTTGTCGACCGGCGCCGGACCACGGCCGATCCGGCGTCCGGACGACATGGCCGCGGCGAGCGCGGCGAACTCTTGCAGGTAGGCGGACAGGGTGTATCGCCCGAATTGGGTCTCGCCGCCTTCGTAGTGCTGCAGGTCGTATTCCTCGGGCGTCGTGACGTACTGGGTGTAGGCGTTCGCGAACCCCTGCACGAGGACGTTGTCGACGTCGGTCCGCAGTTCGTCGGCGACCACCTGACGCAGCCGCAGGCCCGCGACGACGGTGACCTCGGCGGGTACGGCGACGAGCACGAGTTCGCCGATGCGCATGAGCTGCAGCGGCACCACCGACGGGATCCAGCCCGAGGGCGGCAGCAGACCGAGCGGGAACGCGATCAGCTTGGGCGCCTGCATGTCTCGCATCCACGGCGCGATCGGCGGGACGCGGTCTCCGCCGAGCGCGGTGACGAGGGGATTGGTCATGCCCTCGACGAGGAAGGGGAGCGGTTTCTCGTAGTTGTCCTCGCTGCTCGTGGCCACTGCGCCGGCACCCATCATCGCGGGGGTGGTCGACGCCGGTCGGCCGTCGGGTGTGTAGGTACCGGAGATCCGGACCGCCGACATGTCGACGTACCGCACGATGGAGTCGACGCCGCCCCGGGTCATCGGCCGGGCCGCCTCGAAACCCCGTCGCCCGGCGACGTACTGACGCTCGCCGATGAGTTCGCAGTTGCGTCTGTTGTCCGATGTCGGTCCGCGCGGATCGAACTGCGCGAGTGCGAGATTGGGCGTCATGTCGCCGGAGTTGGTCTGTGGGAACGCGGCCACGAACCCGGGCTGGGTGCGGTCCCACAGGTGGCTCGCGTAGCCCTTGTTGTCGCCGGCGATGAGGACGTTGCGGTCGGTGAGAGACGTGCCGTGTGTCGGGAACCAGGTGATGGCACCGACATCCCGGCCGCCGGAGGTGTCGTGCTGCCGCAGTCGTAGCACCGTGACCTGCGGGTCGATCGCATCGGGGAAGTGCCGCTTGTCGGCCGTCGGGTTCGCGTCGAAGGCGACCCGGGATCGATTCCGGCTGGCGTCGTGCAGTTCCTCGCGGCCGATCGTGACGCTGCCGGGCGCGAGATTCTCGTGCGCGCGAACGATCGCGGCGAACATGCCGTCGATCTCGGCGTCGTAGGAGTTCTTCTTGAACCCGAACGCGGCGAGCGAATACGCGTAGTCCCAGGACGTGCCACCGCAGGAGGCGTGCGTGTGCTGTGCGTTCAGATTCACGTTCGATTCGGTGTACAAGGAGCCGAATCGGTTGCGCAGTCTGGCCATCAGGCCCATGTGGTGCGACTGGAACAGGCACGCGAGGTCGGCGGTCAGGAAGACGACGCGCCGCCCGGTGGCGGGATCGACGATGATGTAGGCCCGCGCCCAGCAACGCTGCAGGAGCCCGGCCGCGACCTGCTCTGGATTCGAATACCCCATCATGCCCTGGCCGACGACCGCGCCGGTGACATCTCCGATGCCGCAGCCGACGAGGTAACTCGTCGACTCGGAGGGCGACGCGCCGGCCGGGGCAGCGGACAGGCCGGAGCCGAGCCCGGCCGCGGCGGCGGTCGCGGCGGCACCGGCCATCAACTGTCTGCGCGTGAGGTCCACGTGCCGTCCTTCCGGGCGTCGGACGACACCGGCAGACGTGCGATGTCATCGCGGCACACACCCTGACGGCGCGGCCGTGTGGTCGAGATCAGTTCAGGCGTCGAACTCAGTCGTTGTCGTCGCCGCCCGGGATCCCGATGATGAACCCGATCCCGATGATGATGCACGAGATCAGGGCAACGGCAGGCATGACCCAGTAGGAAGGCATGTGGTGAACGTTACTGCGAGGCATGCCCATGCGCCCGGCTTCGAGGACTTTCGGGGACGAAGGTCCCCGGTGGTGTCGAGGCCGAAGTCTGCCGGTCAGACATCCAGCCCGGACAGGGCGTCGGCGAGATAGTCGTCCTCGGCGCCGTTGCCGGGTAGTTCGAGCGCGCGGCGGTACGCGATCGCCGCGCCGCGGTCGTCGCCCAGTTCGCTCAGCGTGAGGGCGCGGGCGATGTGAAAGGGCCGGAACCGGTCGAGCTGTGTGTCCGACTGCAACTGATCGAGCATCGCGATACCGCGCGCCGGGCCGTACGCGCGTCCGACGGCGACTGCGCGACCGACGCGCACGACGGGTCCGGGATCGTGCACTTCGAGTAGTCGGTACAGGACGGCGATCTGGGTCCAGTCGGTCTCGTCCGCGGTGGCTGCCTCGGCGTGCACGGCCGCGATCGCCGCCTGAATCGTGTACAGGCCGGCGCCTGCTTGTGCCGCAGCGTGTTCGGCAAGCGCGATGCCCTCGCCGACGAGCGCCTGGTCCCAGAGCCGGCGGTCCTGGTCATCCAGCGGAACCGGTCGGCCGTCGGAGTCGAGCCGAGCCGGCCGGCGGGACTGGGTGAGCAACAGAAGGGCGAGCAGTCCGGTCGTCTCGGCGTTGGGGAGCAGTGCGCGCAAGGTCCGCGCGAGGGCGACGGCCTCGTCGGTGAGGTCGTCGCGGATGTGCGCGTCCCCGGTGGAGCGCGCGAACCCCTCGGAGAACAGCAGGTAGATGACCCGCAGGACCCCGCCGAGCCGACGCGGGAGATCGCCCTCGCGCGGCGGCGCGAACGGAACACCCAGCGCGCCGATCCGCTTCTTGGCGCGCACGATTCGCTGCTGGGTCGTCGGTACCGGGATCAGCAGCGCATGCGCGACCTCCGCGGTGGTCAGCCCGGCGACGAACCGAAGGGTGAGCGCGATCCGGTCCTCGGCGCGTAGCACGGGATGGGTGCAGGCGAAGAACATGCCGAGGCGTTCGTCCGGCAACCCCGGTGGCGGCTCCTCAGCCGGGTCTGCGAACTCCGCAGGCGTGGAGGCACGTTCGGTCTCGGTGTGCAGGCGGGCCAGTTTCCCGGCGAGGACGGACTCACGCCGCACCACGTCGAGCGCCTTGCGTTTGGCCGTCGTCGTCAGCCATGCCTCCGGTGAATCCGGGACTCCGGTACGCGACCAGGTGATCAGGGCCTGCGCGATCGCGTCCTGCAACGCGTCCTCCGCGAGGTCGAGATCGCCGAACTTCTTCGTGAGCGTGGCGAGTACACGAGAACGGACGTCGCGATCGACGGCCGACACCGCCCGGCGGGCCACGGACCCTGCGGAATCCGTGGCCGCCGAACGGTGTGAATTGTTCGTCATCGCTCAGTACGGTGCGAGCGGCCGAATCTCGACATGGCCGCCGGGTGCCGAACCGGGGCTGCGGCGGGCCCACTCGATCGCCTCGTCGACATCGGCGACGTCGATGACATAGACCCCGCCGACGAACTCCCGGACTTCCGCGAACGGCCCGGACGACGCGACCACCCGCTCGCCGCTGTCGTCGGTGTGCACCACCGCGCGCTCGTCCTCCAGCGCGAAGGAGTTGACGACGACACCGGCTTTGGTGATCTCCTCGTCGAAGGCGAAGAACTCTTCGGGGCTGGCGCCACCGTCCTCACCACAGGCCGGATCGTTGACATGTCCCATGAGCAGCAATGCGTACTTCATCGTTCCTCCAGTCTCGGCCGACTGATGTGGCCATGATGCCGAACCGGATCGGTCCGACACCATGGTGACGTACGGCGATTCCGGATATCGACAGCGCTGCGAAAAGAGATTCGGGACATGAGACGTAGCGCGCGAACGACGTCAACGACATGGTCCTGTGGGAGCAGACAAACGCCGAATGAGATTGACGAACAACTCGGTCGAGGAACCCACACCGGGCGACGGCGCGGACTACGATCCACAGATCGACACCGCAGCCGACGACGCACCGCCCACCCTTCCGCCCCCGGGCGAGCCGTCCTCTACTCATTCCGGAGGCGCCCCGCTCGGCGGCCCCACCCACGAAGACGCCGCCCAACTCGAACAGGTGCTCAACGACGACTTCGAGTTCGATCTGACCGGCGATGAGCTAGAAGCGGTCAGACGCTGGCAGGGTACGGACCGCTTCTACCAGCGCGTACAGATGCGGATGCGCGAACAACTTGGGGAGTTCGACGACGACGAAGCCGATCACGTGGGGTTCACGGACCCCGGCAGCGCCCCGGTGCTCCTGCGAGTGCTAGCCACACGAGGAACACGAGCCCTGTGGGTGCCACCGGTGGGCCACCCGGAGCTTGCGAATCAGCGAGAACTCCTGCTTGGAGCGTCCGCGCTGTACATTGTGGGTGTACAGGCCACTGAAGAAGGACTGACCGAAGTGACCGTGGAAGTGAGGTGAGCGTGATGTCCAAGGAACGACTCTGGGACGATTCCGCGTTCACCCCTGTCGGACGAACCCCGCAGCCTCCCGCCTCACTGGACGCGCTCCTCGCCGACCTCGGCCTGGGACGCGCCGACGAGCGCGAACGCCGCCACGCTCTGAGTGACTGGCTCGCGAACCATGAACCGTCGAAGCGCCTCGTCCGAAGTTTCGAGCGTCGCGGGTACGGCGACCTCATAAGCGGCTGAGACCTTCTCCCACGCGCGCAACCCAGCGGGTGCGTGCGTCGAACGTCGATGTTGGGGATACCGTGCGGCAGCTACGGCGGCCATCACCCAGACGCTGGTCCACCGGGTGCCGGGAATCTTAGAACCAGGCCCACGTGTGGTGTCATCCGGATCGCTCTGATGCACAGCGTGTTGCATCACGGCCACGAAAAAGCCCCGCCTGCGGATCGCAGACCGGGGCTTCGTCGGGGTGGATGACGGGACTCGAACCCGCGACAGCCAGGATCACAACCTGGTGCTCTACCAACTGAACTACATCCACCATCGGCGTCGGAAACCTGGGCGTCAGCGCCGGGTCTCAGAGCCATCAACACTCTAGCGGGTCGGTGCCGCAGAACTCCAATCGGTTACCCGACCTGCGTGTTCAGGCGGGGCCGAGGTCCTTGACGATCTCGGCGAGGGCATCGGTGTCCGGGCCGGGGGCGGGCACGAACGCCGCGGCGCGGTAGTAGCGGAGTTCCCGGATCGACTCGCGGATGTCCGCGAGGGCCCGGTGCGCGAGCCCCTTCTCGGGCTGGCCGAAATAGACCTTGGGGTACCAGCGCCGGCACAATTCCTTGATCGAGCTGACGTCGACCATGCGGTAGTGCAGGTAGGCGTCGAGTTCGGGCATGTCCCGCGTGATGAATCCACGGTCGGTACCGATCGAGTTGCCCGCGAGGGGGACCGCGCCGGCGGTGGTCACATGCTTGCGGATGTAGTCGAGCACCAGCTTCTCGGCTTCGGCGAGGGTGACGGTGGACGCCCGCACCTCCTCGGTGAGACCCGAGGCCGCATGCATCTTGGTCACCACGTCGGGCATCGACGCCAGCGACTCGTCGTCGGCGTGGATCACGACATCGACACCGTCGCCGAGGATGTTGAGGTCGCCGTCGGTCACCAGGGCCGCGATCTCGATGAGTTTGTCCGACTCGAGTCGGAGTCCGGTCATCTCGCAGTCGATCCACACCAGTTTGTCCTGCACCCGACAACCTTAGCCAACCTCGCGCGCGAATCCGCGGGACATCGGCCCCCGAGGTCTATCGTGTGCTCGTGACCGAAGCCTCCAGTCCGGCGCAGCACATCGCCGCCGGATACGCGTTCAGCACCGCCGCACTCGAACTGGGCGCCGTCTCGGTGGCGGGGCAGGTGGATCCCGCGGCGAAGGTCCGAATCCCGCTGTCGATGATGAACCGGCACGGTCTCGTTGCCGGCGCGACCGGGACGGGAAAGACCAAGACGCTGCAGCTCATCGCCGAGCAACTGTCGAGCAACGGCGTTCCTGTCGTCATGGCCGACATCAAGGGCGACCTGTCCGGACTCAGCCGAGCGGGCGTGGGCAACGACAAGATCGCCGAACGCTCCCACCAGACCGGCGACGACTGGCAACCGGCAGCGCACCCGGTCGAGTTCGTCTCGCTGGGTGCGGAGGGAATCGGGGTACCGATCCGTGCGACCATCACCTCGTTCGGGCCGATCCTGCTCAGTAAGGTGTTGGGGCTCAACGCCACCCAGGAGTCGACGCTGGGCCTCATCTTCCACTGGGCGGACAAGAAGGCCTTGCCGCTTCTCGATCTGAAGGATCTGCGGTCGGTCATCGCCTTCCTCACCAGCGACGAGGGCAAGGCCGAACTGAAGGGGATCGGCGGGGTGTCGCGGCAGACCGCCGGCGTGATCCTGCGGGCGCTGTCGAATCTCGAGGCCGACGGCGGTGACACGTTCTTCGGCGAACCCGAGATCGATCCCGCCGACCTCATCCGGACGGCGCCCGACGGACGCGGCATCATCACGTTGTTCGAGCTCGGTACCCAGGCGGCCCGCCCCGCGCTCTTCTCGACCTTCCTCATGTGGATTCTGGCCGATCTGTTCGAGTTCCTGCCGGAGGTGGGCGACCTCGACAAACCGAAGCTGGTCTTCATCTTCGACGAATCGCATCTGCTGTTCGACGACGCGTCGAAAGCCTTCGTGGACCAGGTCGTGCAGACGGTGAAACTGATCCGGTCGAAGGGCGTCGGCGTGTTCTTCTGCTCCCAGCTGCCGACGGACATCCCGAAAGAAGTGTTGTCCCAGCTGGGTGCCCGGATCCAGCACGCGCTGCGCGCCTTCACCCCCGACGACCAGAAGGCGCTGCGTACGACGGTCAAGACCTACCCCGTGTCGGAGGTCTACGACCTCGAGCAGGTGCTGACCTCTCTCGGTACGGGCGAGGCGGTCGTGACCGTGCTGTCCGAGCGCGGTGCGCCGACCCCGGTGGCGTGGACGGTGGTCCGAGCGCCCCGGTCGGCGATGGAGGCGATCGGCGCCGACGCTGTCACCTCGGCGGCGAAAGCCGGGCCGTTGTACGCGAAGTACGGCACGCCCATCGACCGCGAGTCGGCGTACGAGATCCTGGCCGCCAACACCCTCGCACCGGGGGAGCCCGCCGACGCACCGGCACCCGTGCCGCCGACGCCGGCCCCGGAGCCGATGCCGGAGGAGCCAGGGCTCCTGACCGAGGTGCTCACGAGCAAGCCGATGCAGAGTTTCCTGCGATCGGCGGCGAGCGCGGCCGGACGTGAATTCAGTCGCGCGATCTTCGGCACGGGGCGTCGCCGGCGGCGCTGAACGGCGCCCGGACGACTCCTACTCCGCGCTGAACTTGCGGTAGAACCCACCGACGATCGGGGCCACCACCCCGCGCGGTGTGTACCCGCCGGCCACCGACATCGCCTTGGACAGGGTGCCTGGCACGACGCGCATCTTGTTGTGCGCCAAGGCATCCAAGCTCATCTCGGCGACCTTGGCCGAGGAGTGCCACAGGAAGTCCGGGACGACCTTGTCGACGATGGACGCCTCGTCCGGGGTGGGAGTGTGCGTACGCACCGGGCCGGGCGCGAGCAGGGTGACGTGCACGCCCTGCCCGCACACCTCGCCGCGCAGGGACTCGCTGAAGCTGTTCACGAAGGCTTTCGATGCCGCGTACGTCGCGTTGTTGGGAATCGGCATGTTTCCGGCGGCCGACCCGACCATCAGGATGCCGCCCGAGCCGCGCCTGACCATGTGCGGGAGCACCGCCAGGGTGAGGTCGTGGACCGCGTTGACGTTGAGCCGAACCTGCGCGCGTTCGTAGTCGGCGTCGAGGTCGGCGACCGGCCCGAAGGTCGCGATGCCCGCGTTGTTGCAGAGGATCGAGATCTCGCGGCCCGCGAACTCGGCGGCGAGCACTTCCACCTTCGTCGGGTCCGACAGGTCGACCGCGCGGACCTCGACCGAGACCTCGTGTGCCGTGCGGAGTTCGCCGGCTAGTTCCTCGAGAAGGTCGCCCCGACGGGCGACGAGGATGACCGAATGACCCCGGGCGGCCAGCGCGCGTGCGAGTTCCCGTCCGATCCCGGACGAGGCCCCGGTGACGACGGCACGGGCGGTGGCGGAGGGCGGCGGTACCGGCATGTCGCAATGGTAGCCGCCGCCTCTCGCGCCGAGACCGAGCGTCAGTCGATGCCGGCGGCGACCTCGGTGCCCTGCCGGATCGCGCGCTTGGCGTCGAGCTCGCCGGCGTAATCGGCCCCGCCGATCACATGCGTCGTGACCCCGGCCAGCGTCAACGGATCGACCAGATCGCGTACCGACTCCTGGCCCGCGCAGATCACCACGTTGTCGACCTCGAGCACGCGGGTGTCGGTGACGTTGCCCTCGTCGTCGCGGAAGCTCAGATGCAGCCCCTGGTCGTCGATCTTGTCGTAGGTGGCGCCGCTGATCTGCTCGACGCCCTTCATCTTCATCGTCGCGCGATGGACCCAGCCGGTGGTCTTGCCGAGGGACTTGCCCTGCTTACCGACCTTGCGCTGGACCAGGTAGACCTGACGCACCGGCGGAAGCGGCCGCGGCTTGGTGACGAAGCCGGGCTTCTCCGGATCCTCCGTCACGCCCCATTCCTGTTCCCACTCTTTGAGATTCATCGTCGGCGACTCGTCGGTGGTGAGGAACTCGCTGACGTCGAAACCGATGCCGCCGGCACCGATCACGGCCACGCGCTTGCCGATCTCCCGATGTCCGAGCACGGCGTCGGCGTACGACATCGCCATCGGGTGATCGACGCCGGGGAAGCTCGGGATGCGCGGCACGACGCCGGTCGCGACGATCACGTCGTCGAACTTCTCGGCGATGATCTGCTCGGCGTCGGCGCGGGTGTTCAGCCGGACCTCGATACCGAGCACCTCGATCTGACGGGTGAAGTAGCGGATCGTCTCGCTGAACTCCTCCTTGCCGGGAATGCGTGCGGCGATGGAGAACTGGCCGCCGATGGAGTCGCCGCCCTCGAACAGGGTGACCTTGTGGCCGCGCTTGGCGCCGGCGACGGCGGACGACAGGCCGGCCGGGCCCGCGCCGATCACGGCGAGGCGCTTGGCCTTTCGTGTCGGACCCAGGATGAGCGTGGTCTCGCGTCCCGCGATGGGGTTCACCAGGCACGACACGTGTTTGCCCACGAAGGCGTGGTCAAGGCAGGCCTGGTTGCAGCCGATGCAGGTGTTGATCTCGTCGGAACGACCCTCGCGGGCCTTGTTCGCCAGGTGGGGATCGGCAAGGAACGGCCGGGCCATCTGGATGGCGTCGACGCGTCCGTTCGCGAGGATCTCCTCGCCGAGTTCCGGGGTGTTGATGCGGTTGGCCGCGATCAGCGGGATCGAGACCTCGTCGCGGAGCCGTTCGGTGAACTTCACAAATGCCCCGCGCGGCACCGAGGTGACGATGGTGGGAACCTGGGCCTCGTGCCAGCCGATGTCGGTGTTGATGGCGTCGACGCCGTACTGCTCGGCCTTGCGAGCCATCAGCGCGACCTCGTCCCAGGTCTGTCCCTTGCGGATCAGGTCGGCGATCGACTGACGCAGGATCACCGGGTAGTCGCGGGGGACCTGACGGCGGATCTCCTTGATGACCTCGACCAGGAAACGCTGGCGGTTCTCGGTGTTGCCGCCCCATTTGTCGGTGCGGTCGTTGGTGTGAGGGCAGAGGAACTGGTTGATGAGGTAGCCCTCGCCGCCCATGATCTCGATGGCGTCGTAGCCGGCCTTGCGTGCCAGCTTGGCGGACTGCCCGAACGACCTGATGACGTGGCGGATGATCGGCTCGGTCATCTTCAGATGCTTGAAGGGGTGTATCGGCGACGGATCGGTGCCGGGAGCGACCTTGAACGGCGTGTATCCGTAGCGGCCGGCGTGGATCAGCTGCATCGCGATCTTGCCGCCTTCGTCGTGCACGGCCTTGGTCACGCGCTTGTGGCGGGTCATGTCGACGACGTTGGTCATCTTGCCGCCGGCGAAGGCGAGCAAACCCGTCCGGCTGGTGCCGAAGCCGCCGGTGATAATCAGTCCCGCACCGCCTTTGGCGCGTTCGGCGAAGTACGCGGCCAGCTTGTCGGTGTCCCAGAACCGGTCCTCGAGACCGGTGTGCATCGAACCCATGACCAGTCGGTTCTCGATGGTCATGCCGCCGATCTGCAGGGGCGTGAACAGGTGCGGATAGTGCTGGTTCGGTTGTGCCGTCGGGGCTGACATGGCGCGACCTTTCATCTCGGTGAACCTGGGTGGACGGATTTGGCGGTTTCGAAGGTGTTGCGGGACTGGCTAACTCAGCTCTCGGTCAATTCCCGTTCGAGTCCGTGGATGACCTCGTCGCACCATTCGATGTATCCCTGCTCCTGGCGGATGCCGCCGCGGAGGACGAGGTACTGGTGCAGCTTGCGGCCGGTGAGCGTGTCGGGATCGGGGTAGTAGTCGGCCTGGAAGCCGGTGTAGAGCTTCAGTTGCGCGAGGTGCTCGTCGCGGTGGGCCTTGAGTTCGCCGACGATGGCGGCGAGGTCGCCGAACTCCGCGGCCCGCAGCTTCACGCCGATGTCGCTGCGGAGCGGTTGCAGTGGGGTCGGACTCATCGCCCAGTCGGCCAGGGCGTCGCGCCCGGCATCGGAGATCGTGTAGACCTTCTTGTCCGGACGACCGTCCTGACTGATCGACTCGACGCTGACCAGTTCGTCGTCGAGGAGCTTCTTCAGCGTCCGGTAGATCTGCTGATGCGTGGCCGACCAGAAGTAGCCGATGCTGCGGTCGAATTGCTGACCGATCTCATAGCCCGTTCCCGGTCGCTCGGCCAGCGACACCAGAATCGCGTGTTCGAGCGCCATGAGAGCAAGCTAACACTGCAACAACGCACTATGCAACAAGGTATATATGAGTCGAGTTGCATATCGGCGGCGGCGACGCCGACCGAGGAAGACCCGAAGTGAGGCGTCGTCAGCATCCGTGCCGCACACTGTTCGGCATGGGTGAACCGGAGACGAGGTCTCGGAATCTGCTGTCCTGGAAGCTGACCGACAACGCGGTCGTGGCACCGGAGGAACGGCTGACCTGGCCGCGGACGGTCAGCATCGGTCTGCAGCATGTGGTCGCCATGTTCGGCGCGACCTTCCTCGTCCCGGTGCTGACCGGATTCCCGCCGTCGACGACGCTGTTCTTCTCCGGCGTCGGCACGATTCTGTTCCTGCTGATCACCCGCAACCGCCTGCCCAGTTACCTGGGTTCGAGTTTCGCCATCATCGCGCCGGTGACAGCCGCCGTCGCCTCCGACGGGGCGTCGTCGGCGCTCGGGGGACTCGTGGCGGTCGGCGCACTGCTCGTCGTCATCGGGCTCATCAGTCATTTCGCGGGTGTGCGATGGATCGAGACCCTGATGCCACCTGTCGTGACCGGCGCGATCGTCGCCTTGATCGGGCTCAATCTGGCGCCGGCGGCCAAGAACAACTTCGTCGCCGATCCCGTCCTGGCGACGATCGTGCTGGTGCTGCTGGTGGCCTCCGCGGTGCTGTTCCGCGGGCTGCTCGGTCGCCTGGCGATCTTCCTGAGCGTCGTGGCCGGATATGTCCTCGCGCTGATCCTCGACCGGATCGACAGCGACAACGACTACATCGACACCTCCGCCATCGGCGACGCTGCCTGGATCGGACTGCCCGACTTCCAGACGCCCACGTTCGACCTGGGTGTCCTGCCGTTGTTCCTGCCCGTGGTGCTGGTGCTCGTCGTCGAGAACATCGGCCACGTGAAGTCGGTCGCGATGATGACCGGCAAGGACTACGACGCGACCATGGGTCGGGCGCTGGCCGCGGACGGCGTGGCCACGATGCTGGCCGGCAGCGGCGGTGGGTCGGCCACGACGACCTACGCCGAGAACATCGGTGTGATGTCGGCGACCAAGGTGTACTCGACGGCGGCCTACTGGGTGGCCGGCGGCGCGGCGATCCTGCTCGGACTGTCGCCCAAGGTCGGCGCCGTGATCGCCGCGATCCCCCCTGGCGTGCTCGGCGGTGTCACGACCGCGCTCTACGGTCTGGTCGGTGTCATCGGCGTCCAGATCTGGGTGACCAACAAGGTCGACTTCTCCAAGCCGATAAACCAGTTCACCGCGGCGATCCCACTCATCATCGGCATTGCCGACTACACCTGGCAGGTCGGCGACCTCGTGTTCGCCGGCATCTCGCTGGGCTCGGTCGCGGCACTGGTCATCTATCACTCCATGCGCCTCATCGGCGGGTGGCGGGGGACGGTGGACGTCGGCCGGACGGGCACTCACCACGGCGACGCATAGGTGTCCGACCGACGAACCTCAACTCGACTGATGGACTTCGATCGAGGTCCAGGAGTCGAGTTGAGGTTCGCAGGTGGACGGTCGCGAGGGGACCGGGATGGAACAGACGACTACTCGGAAGCCTGGCGTGTGTTCGAGTCGCGGCTCACCACGGCAGCCGTAGCGGGATGTCGGGAATCGGCCCCGGCAGGTCGATGTCCCCGTCGGCGCGATCGTTGACGAGATAGAGCCACCACAGGGGAGCGGGTGCGCCGACCGGTGGCGGGAGTTCGGCGACGTCGGGCTTGCGAGGGACGTAGAGGTCGGGTTCGGCGCCGACGATGACCTTCACCATGTTCTGGAAGGCCGTGGATTCCGTGTCGTTCCAATAAGCACCGTGGGTGACCAGACCCCCGTCGACTGTGCGCTCGTCGAGCTCGACTGTGCCGGTGTCGAGCCTGATCACGCCGGGCGCGGTGTCGGGGTCGTGGCCGTGCGGGTTCCCGGGAAAGGACTGGACGTAGTGGATCGGGTCGCCCGGGAAGGTCAGCGAGTATCGATCCACGCCGTCGGGATGCGGCGTGTCGTAGATGCCGGTGCCCGCCGACGACGCGTAGATGACGCGGTCGGGGGACAGGCCGAGTTGTTCGGCCGATCCCACGACCGACCCGCCGTAGCTGTGACCGATGTAGGTGGTGGTCGCACCGGGAGCGAGGTGCACGATCTCGGCGTCGAGTTCGGAACCGAACAACTCCAGGCGGTGCGCCATGGCTACGGCGAAGCTCGGACTCGCCGCCGCGCGGAGGTCGGGCGGGAGGTCGCCGTCGAGGTAGAGGAACACCGGTCCGCCGGTGCGTGCCGCGAGTTCGGCTGCGGCCGTGCGGTTGTGGCCGACCACGGTGTCGAGGTTCGTGCCGGTCCCGGGCACGTAAATCGCCGTGTTAGGAGCACCGGGCCGCAGCGACCCGATCATCTCGACGATTCGTCCGCGCGGAGTGTTGACGAAGGTGATGAAGGTCCGCTCGACGAGTCCGTCGTCGCCGCGGGGTGTCTCGTCGGCGATCGGGTCGGGGCGGGGCTCGAGGAGTCCGCGCAGGGTCCGAGCTCTTCGGCCGTGCCCGCGGCCGGCCGACATCTCGTCGAGAAGTGCGTTGCGGATGTTGATTTCGTTGGCCTGGGCGCGGATCGCGAACGGGACACCCGGTAGGTTCCCGATGACATGCGGGTCGGCCTGCACCAGACGTCGGACGTCGTCGGCACCCATCTGTTCGATGACGTCGCGGACCTGGGTCGGCGTGAGCGTCTCCAGCATGCGGACGGCCTGATCCGCGTCCATCTCGGCGCCCCCGGGCAGTGTGACGTCGGGTTGACCCGCCGTCATCGACGCGAGGTCGGCCGCGAACGTCTCGAGTCGTGCACCGTAGCGCTCGTCGAGGGCGTCGACGGTGTCGAGAGCCTCGGCGATGGATTCCGCGAGAAGGGCGGCCTGACCGTCGAAGTCACGCTCAGGATGGGTCACCTCGCCGTCGTCGAAGACGGTGAAGCCCAGCCCCTCTGCTCCCCGGACGACACCAAGTGCGAAGTCGCGGGCGTAGCCGAGGTCGGCGGCGGCATCGGTGGCCTCGTCGGCGATCATCTGCACCACGTTGCGGACCTCGCCGGCATGATCGTGTTCCGCCCAGATGGCCTGGTGCGCAGCATCATGCGTGGCGCCCGACCACGTCGAGGCGTCGTCGAAGGCACGCACCGCGCGACCGATGCCGGTGTCGATGCACTCGGCCAGCGTCGAGGCAGCGGACCCGGTGGCGGCGATCGACTGCGGATCCCACGCGCGCAACTGCGAGAGGGTGGGTCGCATCAGCGGTTCCGAAGCGAGCGGAACCGGGTGCCCGACCGCGCGTCGGCGTCTGCCGTCGTCGCGTCGAACGTCCGCAGCATCAGGCTCATCGTCGTCAGGCGTTCACCGATGGAGTCCACCGCCGACCGTGCGGGTCCGATCGTGGCGGCGAGGGCACGCACGACGCGACTCGAGGGTCCGAGCGCCGCGCCGACGGCCTCGACATCCGCGGCGTGGATCGCGATCGCGGCGGCCCGCCAGGTGCGCGCGATGCCCTCGACCTCGGCGGGATCGACACCGAACAGCGATGTCTCTGAGTGATTGTGGGTTCGCCGGCCAGGTGACAGCGGCGGGAAACCGGACAAGGAGCGGGGGAGCGTCATGATCCTCCAGGGAGTCGCGACCCACCGAGGTGTGGGGCAGGACTATGACGCACGGCGTGCCCTGAACGGTTCCCGATCCACTTCGAGCGGTCGGCGACAGGCACATGACGTGCCCCCGGCAGGACTCGAACCTGCGACCTAGGGATTAGAAGGCCCTTGCTCTATCCACCTGAGCTACGGAGGCTGACCGGCGAGCGTGACGTGGCGCACGAGCGGCCGGGCAGAGAGAGTCTACGACACCGTCGTCGCTATGCCGTGCGCCACGGCGGGCCACGTCGAATTGGGATCACGTCAGTGGCCGGTCCTACAGTTGGAGGATGACCCGCACGTCGACGCCCGCCTCCGCGGAGCAGCATCGCGACGCGATGAACGAACCGCGCGGCGTCGTCACCGCGATCCTGTGGGCATCGGGTTGGCTCGCCGCGATCGTCGCCGTCGCCGTCACCGCGATCTCCGCGGCGTCGGCGCTCCGGTTGACCGGTGTGCCCGATCCGGGGCCGCTGACCACCTACGGCGCACCTGCTCTGACCGCGATCGGCGAGTTCGCCGCGGCGATCGCGCTCGGGTCGGCCGTGTTCGCCGCGTTCTTCGTGCCGCCCCAGGCGAGCGGCGTCCTCGACGTCGGGGGTTACCGCGCCATCCGGATCGCGGCGGCGAGCGCGCTGACGTGGTCGGTCTCCGCTCTGCTGTCGATGCCGTTCTCGGCGTCGGAGGTCAGTGGGGCGCCGCTGGCGGAGGCGATCCGCCCGGCGAACCTGCTGACCGCCTACGGCCAGGTCGCGGAGGTGCGCACCTGGTTCTGGACCGCGGTGTTCGCACTGGTCGCGGCCATCATCGCCCGGATGACCCTGCACTGGGGTCCGACCATCGCGGTCATCGCGTTCTCCGTGTTCAGCCTGATGCCGTCCGCGCTCGCGGGCCACTCCTCGTCGGGTGGCAACCACGACGTCGCCACCAACAGCCTGATCCTGCACATCATCGGCGCGACCCTGTGGCTCGGCGGTCTCGCCGCGGTCGTGGTCTACGCCCTCGCCGACGGACGATGGCGTGCCCTGGCGGTGCGCCGGTTCTCGCGCGTCGCGTTCTGGTGCATCCTCGTCGTGGGGGCCAGCGGTGTCGTCAACGCCCTGGTGCGGGTGCCGCTCGGCGACCTGTTCACCGACACCTACGGCCGTCTGGTCGTGGCCAAGGTGGTGGCCCTGGTCGTGCTCGGCGGACTCGGCGCGTGGCATCGTCGTGTCACCATCGCCCAACTGGACGCCGACGACAAGCCGTCGCTGTTCGTCCGCTTCGGACTGGTCGAACTCGCCGTGTTCGCCGCGACCTTCGGCCTGGCCGTCGGCCTGAGCCGTACGCCGCCTCCACTCGTGGACACCACCCAGATCTCGGCGACCGAGAACGCGATCGGTTACGACCTCGACGGGCCGCCGACGTTCGTCCGCCTTCTCACCGAGTGGCGCTTCGACCTGATCTTCGGGCTCGCGGCGATCGTGCTCGCCGTCGTGTATCTCCGGGGAGTCATCCGCCTGAGGCGCCGGGGTGATGCCTGGCCGGTCGGTCGCACCGTCGCGTGGCTCCTCGGGTGTCTGCTGCTGTTGCTGGCGACGTCATCGGGATTGGGCCGCTACGCCCCGGCGATGTTCAGCATCCACATGATCGCGCACATGCTGCTGTCGATGATGGTGCCGGTCCTGCTGGTGCTTGGTGGCCCGGTCACGCTCGCCCTGCGGGCACTGCCGCCGGCCGGTCGGGGCAATCCGCCGGGCCCGCGCGAGTGGATTCAGCTGGGCGTGCACTCGGCGCCGTCCCGGATCCTGACGCATCCGCTGATCGCCGCGGTCATGTTCGTCGGCAGCTTCTACGTTCTCTATCTCGGCGGTCTGTACGAGTCCGTGGTTCAGTACCACGCGGCGCACCTGTTGATGAATCTGCACTTCCTGATCAGCGGCTACATCTTCTACTGGCTGGTGATCGGCATCGACCCGGCCCCGCGTCAGGTGTCACCCGTGGCAAAGCTGGGCCTCGTGATGGCCTCGATCCCGTTCCACGCGTTCTTCGGCATCGCCCTCATGATGACGACCGCGGTCATCGCCGAGACCTACTACCGCGGGCTCAATCTCCCGTGGAACTACGGCCTCTTCGACGACCAACGTGTCGGGGGCGGAATAGCCTGGGCCGCAGGCGAGATCCCCCTGGTGGTGGTCCTGCTCGCGCTGTTCGTGCAGTGGCAGCGCAGCGATACGAAGCTGGCGCGACGCTTCGACCGCAACGCGGACCGCGACCACGACGCGGACCTCGGCAGCTACAACGAGATGTTGAAGGAACTCAACAAGCGCGGTTGAGCGGCAACAGGTCTCAGCCGGACCCCGTCGACACCGTGCATACCGACGACCCGGCCTGGATCAAGGCGCCGGTGTGCAGGGGATCGAAGCCGAAATCGGCAGCGGTGCGGCCGGTCGCAGTGATCAGCTCTGGGGGACACCGGAAGCTCGTCACGAGTTCGCCTGCGGCGGCAAGCTGGTCGACGATGGCCACGGTGAACTCGTTGATCGCGGTCCGGACCGGACCGAGATCGGACGTCGCAGGTGGAGCAGTCTGCCCAGGCAGCCGCCACTGCGCAAACAGTCCGCGTTGGACGGTCTTGCTAGCCTCGATCTGATTGCGGAACACACCGCGTACGTAGGCGGGGTCGAGACCGCGGTCGGTGGCCAGCTGCGACACGGTGTCGAGGACCACCTGTTCGCGCGCCGGGTCGTCGATGGCCGCGCCGGACGCCCATTTCGTCGCGGCGACGGTGTCAGCCAGTGCGAGCCGGCCCGCGATCGCCTCGGTCAGACCGGTCAATGTCGGCGAAGCGACCGGCGCAGCGCCTGCGAGGGGCGGGGCAACCAGCATTGTTGCCGCTGAGATGAGACCTACCAGGAGCCTTCGGATGCGCACCCTGCGAAGTGTATGGGCGGCGAGCGTCAGGTGCATCGCGATCTGTGGGTAACCCGTCGAGTTCTCCACAGTCGTGCGGCCTCGACGGTTGACGGCCCCGCTGCGGGTGATGCTGGTGCGGCCACACCTTCCCGTGGCCGACAACCGTAGGAGACGACCATGTTTGAGACGTACACGACCGTCATCGGAACCGTAGTGTCCGATCCCCGTCGGCGGCAGACGACCACCGGGGAGGACGTGATCTCCTTCCGCGTGGCGTGCACCTCGCGGCGGATCGACAAGAACACCGGCGAGTGGTCGGACGGACCCACGTTGTACCTGACGGTCAGCTGCTGGCGGCGCCTGCTGACCGGGGTCGGCCTGGCGATCGCCAAGGGTCGACCGGTGATCGCGCACGGTCAGATCAAGACCAACGAGTACCCGTCGGCGGACGGCTCACGTCGCTCCGATCTCGAGATGACGGCCGTGGCCGTCGGACTCGACCTGAGTCGCTGCGTCGTCACTTATCGGGGCACGCCCGCCCAGGGGCGCGCGGCCGACGCGCCGGTCGTCGCAACCGCGCCCGAGACCCGCGAGTCGGCGGCGTGAACGCACGATCGTGGGGTTGAGCCGATTACGACTCAGTCCGAACGGTTCCGGACCAGTCGCCAGTGGTTCTTGCCGTCGGCACGACGATAGGCGAGTTCGTCGAGGACGTTGATCGCGATGGCCAGGCCGCGGCCACGCTCGGCGAAGTCGTCGGGCAGGTTCACGGCGTCGAGATCGACGCGGGCGGGACTGCCGTCGTCGGAGTAGCGGGCTTCGATCCGGTCCGGTGCGACCTCCAGCTCGAGGCGCAGGGTGACGGTTGCGCCGTCCCCGGCGTGTTCGATGATGTTGGCGCCGATCTCGGCCACGGCGAGCTCGAACTGCATCGCGTCCATGTCGTCGATGGGGCACTCCGCGAGGAGATCGGCGAGGAGTGCGTGGATGTGGTCCATGGTCTCGAGCGAGGTGATCTCCTCGAGGGTGCGGGTCGCGGTGTTCTCGGTCATCGCCGGGTCCTCGATCTCTGGGTGAGTGGGACGGGTCCCGTCAGGCCCCGTCGAAGGCGTCGTCGGCCGACGGGTGGACGCGCAGAACGCGATTGAGATTGGTCAACTCCAGGACGGTGACCACCTGCGGCGTCGGGGCCGCGATCCGGAGGTCGCCGCCGGCCTGGCGTGCCACCTTCAACCCGGAGACGAGTGCGCCCAGGCCCGAGGAATCGATGAAGTCGGTGCCGGACAGGTCGACGACGATCCGGGCCGAACCGGACCCGACCAACTCGTGCAACTGGTCTCGGAGTCGCGGGGCGACAACCATGTTGAGCCGGCCCTCGGGCCGGATCGCCACGGCGCCGCCGTCGACGCTACGTGTTGCGAAATTCGCCATCACTGCCCTTCCTCATCGGGACCGCGGTACCGCACCGCGGTGATGACAACGCTCAGGATCACCAGATCGAACACTACCCAGAACAGGTTCACGCCGACGCCGAGAACGGAGACGGCGCCCCGGTACAGCTGCACGACACCGATGACCGAGGCCACCACGAGCAACGCCATCGCGATCAGCTGTGGCCGAACGATGTGCCAGGGCAACGCATCCTGCGACTGCTTGGTCTTCGGGGTCACCGCGAAACCGAGTGGACGGTTCATGTAGACGTTGCGAAATGCGGTGGTGCACGCCTTGATCCAGACGGGGAACAGAGCGAGGCTGTACTGCTGGCCGCGCCACGTCGGCGTGCCTCGTGCCACCACCAGGAACAGTATCTGGTTGACCACCAGGAACGGGATCAGCCGCAGGAAGAAGTCCCAGCTGTAGGCCTCGACCGGCAGGATGCCCAGCACCAGGTAGACCACCGGTGCCGCGATGTAGGCGATGGCCGCGAAACCGGCGAGGTAGCTCCACATCGTCGCCCAGTACATGAGTCGCTGGGTGAGGGTGAGGCCCTTCTGTACCAGCGGGTTCTCCCGCAGCATCACCTGGATCGTGCCCTGCGCCCACCTAAGCCGTTGCGTCACCATGGTTTTCAGGTCCTCCGGCGCCAGGCCGAAGGCAAGATTCTCGTGATGGTAGGCGGAGTTCCAGCCGAGGGCGTGCAACCGCATACAGGTCGCCATGTCCTCGGTCACCGAGATGGTGGCCAGGGGCAGCATGGGCTGGGCCTCGTCGGATCGCCCGACGTCGACCGCCGCGACCATGGCGCGGATGGATTCGATGGCGCCGAGCGGCGACCACTCGCGCTCGGCGAGGACCGCGAGTGCGTCGTAGTCGACGGCGCCGGCACCGGCTTCCTGCTCGCTCAGCTCGGTGAGCGCCTCGATGGCCTCGAGGTCGGCGCGCATGGCCTCGACGTCGGCGTCGACGAGCCCGCGTGCCGCCTCGTCGACGCGCGCCTGGAAGCGATAGGTGATCTCGGCCAGTGGCTCTTTCTTCTTCAGCTGCGCGCGAGCGTCTTTCACGGCCTCGTCGACGGCGTCGAGCGCGGCCGAGGCGGTGGGGTTGTCTTTCCCGACCTGCTTGCGCGTCGACTTGAGGACAGAACGCGCGGTGCGCAGGGCGCGATCGATGCCGTCGGAGACGGCGGAGACGTACTGGGTGATGCCGAGCTGCATCAGCGCCTCCCGGCGCAGCACGGCGTTGGATCCGCAGAAGAACGCGGCGTTCCACCCGTCCTTGCCCTGCTGGATCGGCCCGTAGAACAGCGGAGCCTGGCTGCCGAGCGGGTCCCCGGGCGGCACGTTCACGAAATACTGCGGCGTCTGGACGAGGGCCATCTTGTCGTCGTGGAAGTAGCCGAGCGTGCGGTCGAGGATCTGCGGTTCGGGGATCTGATCGGCGTCGAGGATGAGGAGGAACTCGCCGTCGGTCTGCATCAGGGCGTTGTTCAGGTTGCCGGCCTTGGCGTGTCGTGGTTTGTCGAGCCAGTTCGACGATCGCGTGATGTACCCGATGCCTGCCTGGGCCGCGGCCTCGGCGAGCTCGGGTCGATCACCGTCGTCGAGGATCCACGTGGTGTGCGGGTAGGTGATCGCCTTCGCCGCGACGGCGGTCTTCATCACCAGATCCAGGGGTTCGTTGTAGGTGGTGATGAAGACGTCGACGGTGGCGCCCTCGGGCGGGGGAGGCGGGTCGGGGCGATGCTGCAGTCGCCACATCGTCAGCCCGAACAGCAATGAGTCGATCAGGCTGTACGTTTCGGCGACGACCAGGGGAACCGCGATCCACCAGGCGTCCCAGTTCACCGACGCCAGCCAGCGCCACACGATGTAGTTGATCCCGAGGATCGCGGCGGCGACGATCAGCAGTCGCAGCCATGGCGACGGAGCCGTGCGCGCGAGGGTGGCCTCCTCGACGCTCTCGCTCATCCGGCGTCGTCTCGACAAATGGCCACGACGGTCACATCGTCGATCGGCGGCCGTGAGGCGACCAGTTCGCTCACCATCGAGCACACCTCCGACGGGGTCGAGGTGTCGGCGAAGAGTGCCCGCAACGCCGACTCGTCACCAGACGGTAGGAGGTCGAGCAACCCGTCGGAGGTGATGACGACCATGTCCCCGGGATCGAGGTGGGCCCGGGCGGAGTCCCAGGTGTCGTCGCGCAGGATGCCGATCGGCAGACCGCCCCCGGGGAGCGACTCCACATCTCCGGCGGCCCGGCGGACGATCGACAGGCCATGGCCGGCGTCCACGTACTCGAGCTGCCCCTCGTCGGTGTGCAGGCGTGCATGGAACGCGGTCGCGAACGTCTCGGTGCCGGCGAAGTCGTCGGCGAGCTGATCGGCCACCGTCCCGACCACCTTCGCGAGGTCGGCGTCGGCCGCACCATGTCCGGCGGCGTCGAGTGCGCGGGATGCGGCTCGGATCGCCGACCGGACCGTCGCCGTGAGGATCGCCGCGCCGAGTCCCTTCCCCATGACGTCGGCGACGGTGAACACCAGGCCGTCGCTCCAGGGGTAGTGATCGTAGAAGTCCCCGCCGACGGCGAAGGCGGGCAGGCACATCGCCGCGATCGACCATCCGGGGACGACTCCGAGGGGCGGCGGCAGCAATTGACGCTGCACCAGTGCCGCGCGTTCCAGGTCGTCGCTGTTCGCGATCTCCCGCTGCGCCCATGCGGCGAGCTCGCGGAACGCCGCCTCCTGATCGGTGGTGAGTTCCCGCGGCCGGGTGTCATAGAGACAGAAGGTCCCCACGGGATGTCCGCCGGGGCCGTACAGCGGATATCCCGCGTAGAAGCGGATTCCGTCGTCGGCGGCGATCTGCGGGATCGCGGCGAAGGCCGGGACCTTCGAGACGTCGGGGATGATCAGCGCCGGATCGTCGGGGTGGTCATAGGCGCGCGCGACCGTCACCTGGCAGACCGTCTGTTCCCGCGGCAGGTTCTGCAGCTCGATGCCGTCGACCGCCTTGAACCACTGCCGGTCTCGGTCGAGTAGCGACACCGTCGACATCGGTACGCCGAACACGGCTTTCGCCATCCGGGTGATCTGCGCGAACCGATCCTCCGGGGGCGAGTCGAGGACGTTCAACTGCTGCATCGAATGCAGTCGTGCCTCTTCGATGTCGGCATCGATGTGCGCGTCCACCAGGGTCACCTCAGTCCCGCTTTCTCGAGTGCGTGCGCCATCGCGGCGCCCGCTGCTGCCGTGCTGCCCAATCTCCAGTCCGCTTCTTTGTCGTGGTCGAACCAGACAAAGCCGGTAACGTCGTCGGCGTCGTCGAGGTAGGTCACCAGGTCGGCGATCCAGTCGGCTTTGGAACCACCGGCTTCTGTCGACCCGACCTCTGTGACGAGTATCGGTTTCTCGGAGGACAAGTTACGAAGCTGTGCAAACGAATCGGCGAACAACTCCGCCGGCGGAGTCCATCGGTGGCCGGGCACCGCGCCCCAGTTGTAGCCGTCGATCCCCAGGACGTCGACGTAGGTGTCGCCCGGGTACCAGCGTGACAGCGGAGCGTCGTCGGAAAGGGGGACATTCGGGGCCCACACCCACTTCACGTTGGTCGCGTTCTTGGACGCGAAGAGGTCGTGGACATGGCGCCACGCGGCGATGTACAGCTCGGGGGAGGTCCCGCCGGCGGGGCTCCACGGGTACCAGTCGCCGTTCGGCTCGTGCGCGAACCGGAGGTAGACGATCCCGCCCCAGGCGACGAGTTCGTCGGCCCAGCGGTACAGGTAGTCGTCGTGGGCTCCGGCCACGATCGACGACATCGTGAACGCGCCCCAGTCGTAGTCGTCACCGCCGAGGTGGCGCCACGGCTCCCAGGTGACCACCGGTTCGGCACCCGAGGCGACCACGGCGTCGAGTGCGGCGATCGGGGGGATCGCGGTGAAGTCCTCGAAGAACAGGTTGACGGTCGGCCGGACCCCGACGAGGTCGGTGACCGCGGCGACCTCGGCCGGGCGGAGCGGGCCGCTCGGGGTGCTGACACCGAACCGCAGGCAGTCCCCGGCCGGGCCGTGCAGGGGAGAGATGGTCGGCGGACACTCGCGCGGCGCCGGCTCGCAGGCGACGACGCCCATCGACCCGACCATGACACCCAGGACCACGGACACGATCGTCCATCTGGGTACCGCACCCATCGACCGCTCCCATCGCCTCGCCGCCGCACACCGGCACGGCGCTCACCCATTCCCCCGTTCTCGTCCCCACGACATTCTCTCGGCAAACCTGCCCACCCGCGCGTCAACCGCGAAAGACGGTGCACCGAACCGGCGCAGACGCACCGGACCGTCGCCCGGCATGCGACGGCGACTAGGCTTGTCCCCATTGTGTGTGCGCCCGGGCGCACACCCCCCGCGTCCGCGGCAGACAGATCACACGGCATCGAGCAGGTCCGAAGGAGTTTTCACGTGGCTGAGTTCATCTACACGATGAAGAAGGTTCGCAAGGCGCACGGCGACAAGGTCATCCTCGACGACGTCACCATGTCCTTCTACCCGGGCGCCAAGATCGGCGTCGTGGGACCCAACGGCGCGGGCAAGTCGTCGATCCTGAAGATCATGGCCGGCCTGGACCAGCCGTCGAACGGCGAGGCGTTCCTCGACCCCGACGCAACCGTCGGCATCCTCCTGCAGGAGCCGCCCCTCAACGAGGAGAAGACGGTCAAGGAGAACGTCGAGGAGGGCATGGGTGAGATCAAGGTCAAGCTCGACCGCTTCAACGAGATCGCCGAACAGCTCGCGACGGACTACTCCGACGAGCTGATGGAAGAGATGGGCAAGCTCCAGGAGGACCTGGACAACAACGACGCCTGGGACCTCGACTCCCAGCTCGAGCAGGCGATGGATGCGCTGCGCTGCCCGCCGGCCGATTCGCCGGTCACCCACCTGTCCGGTGGTGAACGTCGCCGCGTCGCACTGTGCAAACTGCTGCTGCAGAAGCCCGACCTCCTGCTGCTCGACGAGCCGACAAACCACCTCGACGCCGAGTCGGTGCTGTGGCTGGAGCAGTTCCTCGCGAACTACTCGGGAGCAGTGCTGGCCGTGACCCACGACCGGTACTTCCTCGATCACGTCGCGCAGTGGATCTGTGAGGTCGACCGCGGCAAGCTGCACCCCTACGAGGGCAACTACTCGACCTACCTGGAGAAGAAGGCCGAGCGTCTCGAGGTCCAGGGCAAGAAGGACCAGAAGCTGCAGAAGCGGCTCAAGGAAGAGCTCGCCTGGGTCCGCTCCGGCGCCAAGGCCCGCCAGACCAAGAACAAGGCCCGCCTCGCACGCTACGAGGAGATGGCGGCCGAAGCGGAGAAGACCCGCAAGCTCGACTTCGAGGAGATCCAGATCCCGACGCCGCCGCGCCTGGGCGACGTCGTGGTCGAGGTCTCGCACCTGGACAAGGGCTTCGAGGGCCGGGTTCTCATCAAGGACCTGTCGTTCACCCTGCCGCGCAACGGCATCGTCGGTGTGATCGGTCCGAACGGCGTCGGCAAGACGACCCTGTTCAAGACGATCGTCGGCCTCGAGCAGCCCGATTCGGGCACGGTGAAGGTCGGCGAGACGGTCAAGCTGAGTTACGTCGACCAGAGCCGCGCCAACATCGACCCCAAGAAGACGGTGTGGGAGGTCGTCTCCGACGGGCTCGACTACATCGAGGTCGGCCAGAACGAGATGCCCTCGCGCGCCTACGTCAGCGCCTTCGGGTTCAAGGGCCCTGACCAGCAGAAGCGCTCGGAGGTGCTCTCCGGTGGTGAGCGCAACCGCCTGAACCTCGCGCTCACCCTGAAAGAGGGCGGCAACCTGATCCTTCTCGACGAGCCGACCAACGACCTCGACGTCGAGACCCTGGGCTCGCTGGAGAACGCGCTGGAGCAGTTCCCCGGGTGTGCCGTGGTCATCAGCCACGACCGCTGGTTCCTCGACCGCACCTGTACCCACATCCTGGCGTGGGAAGGCAACGTCGAAGAGGGGCAGTGGTTCTGGTTCGAGGGCAACTTCGAGGCCTACGAGGCCAACAAAGTGGATCGCCTCGGCGCCGACGCCGCCCGCCCGCACCGGGTCACGCACCGCAAACTGACTCGCGATTAATCCCGGTTCCGCCCGGCGCGGGTGACTAGCATCGGCAGATGTGACGTCACTCGTTCCGGACGCGGTGGACCACTACTTCAGGTCGCGGACCGACGGGTCGGCAGGTGAGTCGGCCGCCGACCGGGTGCGCAGACATCTCGATGACGCGCGGGTCCGCCGCCGCGGAGAGGCGCTCGTCGGAGTGACCGCGGGCGAGGGCGGCACCGTCGAGATCCTCGTCGTCAACGACGACATGCCGATGCTCGTCGAAGCCGTCCTGGCCACGGTCGAGGCGCACGACCTCACCGTCGATCGCATGGACCACCCGGTGATACCCGTTCAGCGGGACCCCGACGGCACACTCGTCGCCGTCGACTCCGGCGAGACGACCCCGGAGTCCTGGATCGCGGTCTGCGGCCTCGCACGTCACCCGGGCATCGATCCTGAACCGCTGCGCGACGACCTCCGCGAGGTCGTCTCGCGGGTCATCGACGTCGACGCCGATGCGTCGGCGATGCGCTCTCGGATGGCCGAGTGCGCCGCCGGGATGGCCGAGGCGCCGCTGCCGGGGGCCGGAGTCTCCGACGCCGACCGTGGTGAGTACGCCGCACTGCTCGAGTGGTTCGCCGGCAACCACTTCCACCCGCTGGGCCATGTGCGGGTGGGCGGGGACGGGCCCGCCGGGGACGCCGCCCGTCTCGGTGTGTGGCGAACCGACTCCGTCAGCCGCGACTTCCCGTCGGTGACTGATCGTCCGCTGGTCCCGCGGGTCAGCCGGGTGTTCGTGGCGACCGGCATCCAGCGCACCAATTTCCCTGTGCTCGTGCAGGTTCCGACGTTCGATGCGAATGGCGAACACGACGGCGAGCATCGTTTCCTGGGTACCCTCACCTCCGCCGGCAATCATCAGGCGGTGCTCGACGTCCCGGTCCTGCGCGCCAAGGTGCACGACGTCCTCGCGCAGGCGGGCGTCGAGGAGGATTCCTTCGCCGGTCAGTCCATGATCGAGCTGCTGCAGAACTATCCGCTGGTGGAGATGTTCTCGTCCACCGAGGACGAGCTCGAACGCCGCCTGACCGAGATGCTGGACGCGGTGGCGACGCGGTCGCTGCGGCTGTTCCTGCGCACCAACTTCGACGGACGCACCGCCGTCGCCCTCATCTACCTGCCCCGGGACCGCTACAACACGTCCACCCGTCTCGCCCTCGAGCGCGCGCTCGTCGCCGAGGTGGACGGGACCGGGCTGGAGTACACGGCGCGTGTCAGCGAGATGCCGTTGGCACTGTTGCAGGTGCTGGTCTGTATCGACCCGACGACGGCGGCCGAACTCGGCTCGGTCGACACCGGATCACCGGCCCACGCACGCGTGCAGGCGGCGCTGGTCGCCGCCATCCGCGGTTGGGACGAGCGGGTGCGCGAACTGGCTGTCGCAGAAGACGTCCCGGCACTCGACGGCGGCCCGGACGTGCTGCTGCGCCAGTTGTCCTCGTTGTCGGAGGACTACAAGGAGCTCCGCGAGCCGCATGCGGCCCTCGCCGACCTCATCCGCGTCGTCGGTCTGGAACCGGGTGAGATCGACGTGACCCTCGACGCCGCCGAGACGGCGACCGACGGGCGCGAGCCGGACCGGTGGATCTTCACGCTGTACCTCTGCGGTGCGTCGGCGACACTGACCGATGTCCTGCCGGTGTTGCACAGTCTCGGTCTCGATGTCCTCGAGGAGCACCCGTACGAGATCCATCGGCTCGACGACACCGTCTGCTGGGCCTACGAATTCAGCGTCCAACTCGCGGCCGGGATGACCGTCGACCTCGACCACGCCGACGACCTCGCCGATCGGTTCACCGAGGCGTTCCGCCGGATCTGGCTCGCCGGTGCGGACGTCGACGCCTACAACGAACTCGTCATCAGGTCGGGCCTGGACTGGCGGTCGGCGGCGATGCTGCGCGCCTACGGGCAGTACCTGCGCCAATGCGGGTTCTCGTACAGTTCGGCCCACGTCGCCAGCGTCCTCGGCCAACACCTCGCCATCACCCGCGGCCTCGTCGACCTGTTCGTCGCGTCGTTCGATCCCGACACCGCCGACGAACAGCGCCGAAAGCGGGTACGCGACAAGCTCGACGAGGAGATCGGACTCGTGTTGGGCCTCGATGCCGACCGCATCGTCTCCGCGTTCGCGGCGGTGCTGTCGGCGACCGACCGCACGAACTACTTCGTCGACGGCGGGTCGTCGGACTCCGATCACTGTCCGGTCATCTCGTTCAAACTCCGTCCGCGCGACATCCCGCAGACCCCTAAACCCCGTCCGCTGCACGAGATCTTCGTCTACTCACCGCGCGTAGAGGGGGTGCACCTCCGATTCGGCTCGGTCGCCCGTGGCGGCCTGCGCTGGTCGGACCGCCGGGAGGATTTCCGCACCGAGATCCTCGGCCTGGTCAAGGCGCAGGCGGTGAAGAACGCGGTGATCGTGCCGCTCGGCGCCAAGGGCGGTTTCGTGGTCAAACAGCCGCCGCCGCCGACCGGTTACGCCGCGCGGGACCGGGAGGCGCAGCGGGAGGAAGGGATCGCGTGCTACCGGCAGTTCATCGCCGGCCTGCTCGACGTGACCGACAACATCGACCTCGCGACCGGGGAGGTCATCCCCGCCCGCGGGGTCGTCCGGCTCGACTCCGACGACACCTACCTGGTGGTGGCGGCCGACAAGGGCACCGCCTCGTTCTCCGACATCGCCAACGACGTGTCGAAGTCGTACGGGTTCTGGCTCGGCGACGCCTTCGCCTCCGGCGGGTCGGCCGGGTACGACCACAAGGCCATGGGTATCACTGCCCGGGGCGCGTGGGAGTCGGTCAAGCGGCATTTCCGCGAGATGGGGACCGACACGCAGTCGCAGGACTTCACCGTCGTCGGGATCGGCGACATGAGCGGCGACGTGTTCGGCAACGGGATGCTGCTCAGCGAGCATATCCGGCTCGTCGCCGCGTTCGATCACCGGCACATCTTCGTCGACCCCGATCCGGAGGCGGCGGCGTCGTTCACCGAACGGAAGCGGTTGTTCGGCCTCCCGCGGTCGTCGTGGGCGGACTACGACACCGACCTCATCAGTGCCGGCGGCGGGGTGTGGGAGCGCGACCGCAAGTCGATCCCGATCACCCCCGAGATGGTGGACGCGCTGGGCATGGAAGACGGCACGACAGAACTCTCACCACCCGAATTGATACGCGCGATCCTGCTCGCTCCGGTCGACCTCCTGTGGAACGGCGGCATCGGGACCTACGTGAAGGCGTCGACCGAATCACATGCGAGTGTCGGCGACAAGTCCAACGACGCGATCCGCGTCGACGGAAACGAGTTGCGTGCCAGGGTGATCGGAGAGGGCGGCAACCTCGGGGTCACCGAACGCGGGCGCATCGAGTTCGACCTCGCCGGGGGCCGGATCAACACCGACGCCCTCGACAACTCGGCCGGGGTCGACTGTTCCGACCACGAGGTGAACATCAAGATCCTGCTCGACGCGGCGGTCTCGGCGGGCGGCCTCGACGCCGACGAACGCGACCCCCTACTGGAGTCGATGACCGACGAGGTCGCCGAACTCGTTCTCGCCGACAACATCTCGCAGAACTCCGAGCTCGGATTCTGCCGCACATTCGAGCTGCTGCGAGTGGAGGTGCACGCCCGCATGCTCGAACACCTCGCCGCCAAACGGGGCGTCGACCTACGCCTGGAAGCGCTGCCCGAGCCGCGCGAGCTGCGCAAGCGGGTCGGCAGTGAGCTCCACCGCGGTCTCACGTCGCCCGAGTTCGCCACGCTCATGGCGCACGTCAAGCTCGAGTCCAAATCCGACCTGCTCGCCACCGACCTCCCCGACAACGACGTGTTCGCACCCCGCGTCGCGCGCTACTTCCCGGACGCGGTGCGCACCGAGCATTCCGACGCGATCAGCGGACACCGGTTGCGGCGTCAGATCGTGGCGACGACCCTCGTCAACGACGTGATCGACCACGCCGGGATGACCCACCTGTTCCGGTTGAGCGAGGGGAGCAGCTGCAGTACCGAGGAGGGCGTCCGCGCGTATGTGGTGTCCAACAAGGTCTTCGGCATGAACGAGGTGTTCGAGGGCATTCGGCATGCACCGGCTCCGGTCGAGGCCGTCGACGAGATGATGCTGTACGCGCGCCGTCTGCTGTTCCGCGCCTCGCGGTGGCTGCTCGCCTTCCGGCCGCAACCATTGGCCATGGCCGCCGAGATCACCCGCTACGGCGAGCGGGTGGCAGCACTGTCCGAGGTCATCGACGACTGGTACGGGCCGAGTTCGGCACGCGATGTCGCCGAGCGCGCCGACACCTACATCGAGCACGGCGTTCCCGAGGACCTCGCCCACACCGTCGCGGCTAGCCTGCACCGCTTCTGTCTGCTCGACATCATCGACGCGGCCGAGATCGCCGACCGGGACGCCGGCGAGGTCGGCGACCTCTACTTCGGGGTGATGGAGCACTTCGGTCTCGAACAGCTGCTCACGGCGGTGTCGGGACTCGAATTCGGCGATCGATGGCATGCGCTGGCCCGGTTGGCAGTGCGTGACGACATGCACGGTGCGCTCCGTGCGCTGACCCTGCGGATCCTGGAGGTCAGCGAACCCGGGGAGAGCACGGCCGACAAGATCGCCGAGTGGGAGTCCTCGCGGTCGAACCGGCTGAGCCGGGTACGTAGCGTGCTCCGGGAGATCGAGGAGACCGGGACCGCGGACCTGGCCACGCTCTCCGTCGCGGCCCGGCAGCTGCGGAGCGTGATCCGCTGATGCGCAGGCGACGGCTGCCGTCGTCGAATCCGTCGCAGTCAGGTGTGCCGAGCGCCTAGCCTGAGCACATGACCCGAACCGCACCGCGCATCTGCCCGCTCTGCGAGGCCACCTGCGGTCTGACCCTCACCATCGGCCGGGACCGCACGACCGGCGGCGAGATCGTCACCGCCGCGCGCGGTGACGCCGACGACGTGTTCAGTGCCGGCTACCTGTGTCCGAAGGGTGCGAGTTTCGCCCAGCTCGACAACGATCCCGATCGTCTCGACCGTCCGCTCATCCGGCGCGATGGTCGGCTCGTCGAAACCGATTGGGACACAGCGCTCACCGCTGCGGTCGACGGGCTGCGCGAGGTGATCTCGACCTCCGGCGGCGAGTCGATCGGCTTCTACCTCGGCAATCCGTCCGCGCACACCGTCGCCGGCACGATGTACGCGCCCTTGCTCATCCGGGCACTCGGTACCCGCAACGTGTTCAGCGCCAGCACCCTCGACCAGATGCCGAAGCAGGCGGCCACCGGTTACCTCGTCGGTCATGCGGGGACTTTTGCCGTCCCGGACCTCGACCGCACCGATCATCTCGTGATCATCGGAGCGAACCCGGTGGTCTCCAACGGCAGTGTGACCACCGCCGCCGACTTCCCCGGGAAACTGACCGCGCTGCGCCGCCGGGGCGGGCGCCTGACCGTCATCGACCCGGCACGCACCCGCACGGCGAAGTTGGCGGACACCCACATCGCGCCGCGGCCCGGAACGGATGCGGCGCTGCTGTGCGCGGTGGTGCAGTGCCTGTTCGACGAGGACCTCGTCGCCGCCGACCTCGGCGGGATCGCCACGCATGTCACCGGCGTGGAGGCGCTGCGCGACGAGCTGAGCGGTTTCACTCCCGAACGGGTCGCCTCGTTCTGTGGTGTGGCGGCCGCCGACATCCGGGCTCTCGCCCGGTCGATCGCCGCGTCGGAATCGGCCGCCGTCTACGGCCGGATGGGCACCACCACAGTGCAATTCGGGACCATCGGCAGTTGGCTCATCGACGTGGTGAACATCCTCACCGGCAACTTCGACCGGCCCGGGGGAGTGATGTTCCCGCTCGCACCGACCGCTCCGTCGCCCCGCCCGGCCCGTGCGGGCCGGGGGTTCCGTACCGGGCGGTGGCGCAGCCGGGTTTCCGGTCACGCGGAGGTCGGCGGTGAGCTCCCCGCCGTCGCGATGGCCGAGGAGTTCGAGACGCCCGGCGAGGGGCGGTTGCGGGCGCTGGTGACGGTGTCGGGTAACCCCGTCCTGTCCGCGCCGAACGGCGCACGACTGGGACGCGCACTCGACGACGCACAGTTCGTGGTCTGCGTCGACCCCTATCTGAACGAGACGACGCGGCACGCACACGTCGTGCTGCCGCCGCCGCGCCCGTCGCAGAGTCCGCATTTCGATGCCATCCTGAACAACCTGGCGGTCCGGGCCACCGCCCGCTACTCGCCGCCCGTGTTACCGCTGCCGGCAGGCCGTCCCGACGAGATCGAGATCGTGTGCCGGCTGATCATGGGCCTGTCCGGGGCCGGGGTCGACGCCGACCCGGGGCTCGTCGACGAACAGGTCATCGCGGCGACTCTGTCGAAGGAGGTCGCCGACCCCTATTCGCCCGTTGCCGGCCGTGACGTCGCCTCGCTCGTCGCGAAGTTGCCCGACGCGCCCGGGCACCAGCGTCGGCTGGACATGCTGTTCCGCCTCGGGGCGTACGGCGACGCCTTCGGCGCGCGCAACGGCCTCACGTTCGCGGATGTGCTGGCCGCGCCGCACGGCATCGACCTGGGGCCGATGCGGCCGCGCCTGCCCGGGGTGCTCCGCACGGCATCCGGCAAGATCGAACTCGCTCCCGACCCGCTCATCGGCGACCTCGCACGCCTGAGCGCAGCGGTGGACGCCGGGGGCGACCCGGCGCCGGCCGCCGACGGCAGCCTGCTGCTGGTCGGCCGCCGCCACCTGCGTTCGAACAACAGCTGGATGCACAATCTCCCGGCCCTCACCGGCGGTACCAATCGCTGCACCCTGCTCATGCATCCCGACGATGCCGACCGACTCGGCATCTCCGACGTCGCCAAGGTCCGTGGTGCGGGCGGTTCGCTGACCGTTCCCGTCGAGATCACCACCGACATCCGGCCCGGGGTCGCGTCGCTGCCGCACGGGTGGGGTCATGATGTCGACGGCATCAGACTGGGCGTCGCTGCCGCCGAGCCGGGTGCGAACGTGAACGACCTGAACGACGGCGCCCTGCTGGACCCGCTCTCGGGGACCGTCGTCCTCAACGGTCTGCCGGTGGAGATCGCGCCTGCTTGACCGGGTCGGGTAGTGCGTAGGGTTGGGCCGGGGTGGCCGCGCTGGCCGCCCGCCGACACCGATCTGACAGGGGATGACGCACGTGCTCAACGAGGACGCCGGGACCACGACCGCTGACGGATACCTGGTCAAGGTGCCGGTGCGCTGGTCGGACATGGATGTCTACGCGCACATCAACCACGCCCGGATGGTGACGTTGCTCGAAGAGGCGCGCATTCCCTGGCTCTTCTACGACGGCCGACCGACCGCGCCCCTGCGCGACGGCTGCCTCGTCGCCGACCTACACGTGAGATATCAAGCGCAGCTGCGTCATTCCGAGGGACCGATCGAGGTCACCATGTTCGTCGAACGCCTGCGGGCCGTCGACTTCACCGTCGGCTACGAAGTGCGCGCGGCGGGTGCCGACCCCGCCTCTCGCCCCGCCGTGGTCGCCAGCACACAGCTCGTCGCCTTCGACGTGGCGGCCCAGCGCATCGCCCGGCTCACCCCGGAACAGAAGGTCTACCTCGCCGGATTCCGCCGCCCTGCCGGGGAATCGGCCACACGCGGCGGGCCGAGTTGATGGAGCGGTTCATCGAGTTCGCGTCCTCGGACCGATCGAACGCCCTCGCGTTCCTCTCGCACGCAGTACGTCTCGACGATGCCGCCGTCGTCCGGGTGGTCGCGCGTTCGGACGGTCTGGTGGCCTTGTGGGCACATACCGGGTTCGACGTCCTCGCCACCCGGTCGGTGACCGGACGAATCGCGCCGACCGACATCGTGTGCGACGCTTCGACACTGCGTGCGACCGTCGAATCGGCCGGCCCGGGCACCGCGGTCGATCCCGGCTTCTCACTCGACAGTGCCTGGCGCGGAGCGCTTCCCGCTGCGGTCGGGTTCCGGCACATCGACGACGTACCCGCCCGCAGCGTGGTCGAACTGTCCCGAGAAGGCGCCCGGGTGGCGCGCGAGGAGGGGAGCGGGCACGGTCCCGCAACGGGTCTGCTCGATCAGGATGTCCTCGAGGTCACGTCGGAGGAGGGTGCGCTGCGGGCCGCGGTGAGCATGCGATCGGTCTTCGCCCTGACCGGCATGGGATTCATCCGCGACGCGGACGGACGAGCGGTCACCGAGACCTCCGACACCGGGGCGATCGCAGCCGACGAACCGGTACGAATCCGGATGTCGGCGGCGTGGATTCGGATCGATGCACGCTTCGGCTCGGTGTATCAGCGCCGGCACCGCGATCTCGCGGTCACCGTCCTGAACTAAACGGTGTGTCTCACGATGATCTCTCTTGTCGCCTGAGCTCCAGCCATGGTGATTCGCACTGGCCGCCACGCAGACACGATTATCTCGAAGTCGGAGGCCTGTCAGTACGTCGTGGTTCGATTTGTAGGACGTCCGGGACTTGGAAATGTGATGTATCGGGTCTTCGGTGACAGTTCTGAATCAGGACTTCGGTGACAGTTGGTGTGTCAGGACTTCGGTGACGGTCCGGTCTTCTTGGTGGGACGTGGGCCGCGCGGTCGGCTGTTGCCGACGTAGGTGATGCCGGGAGCGGGCCGGGGGTGTTCGACAATGACTTCTTGTTCGGTGCTGGCGATGACGATTACGTCCTCGTCGATGCCGACGAGGACCTGGTCGAAGGCGTGGTCCACATCGACCATGTAGGTGACTGAGTCCACGCTGATGGTGCCGGAAGTGCTGACAGTTCGTACCAGGACGCCCTCGGGCAGATCGGCGGGTGGGCGCGGCGCCGGCCGCGGGCGCGGTGTAGGTCGGTCGAACACTGACCCACCGGCTATCGGGTGTGGCGCATCGGCTTTCGGTGTGGCTTGCCACGCGGCCAGTGGTGTGACCCGCCCCGGCAGGCCCTGGTGAGGCCGTTGGGTGTTGTAGATGTGATCGAACGCGTCAACCTGGGCCTGCAACTCGGCCAGGGTGTCAGCCAATGGCTGCTTGTCCAGATACCGGAACAGCGTCTGATGGAATCGCTCGTTCTTTCCCTGCGTGGTCGGCTTGTAGGGCTTGCCGGTGATCGTTTCCACCCCGAGCACGCGGACGTGCTCGACGAGCTGGCCGAGACGTCCGCGCCGGGAGGGGTTGAGCGCGGGCCCATTGTCGGTGAGGAGTCGTTGAGGTACTCCGTGGGCGCTCACTGCTTTGTCGAACACGGCGATCGCAGCCTCAGCGGTTTCACCGTCGGCCACATGTGAGCCCACGGCGTAGCGCGAGTGATCGTCGATGAGCTGCAGGATGACGCACCTGCGGCCACCGGTCAGGACGTACTCGGTGCCATCGAGTTGCCAGCACGCATTCGGCGCCGGGTAGACGAACCGCCGCCACGCCGAGCGGGGCTTCTTCTTCGGCTCACGGCGAGCGACACCGGCTTCGCGGAAGATCCGGGCCAGCGAGGCCGTCGAAGGCACCTGCGTCAACCCCATCGACTGCATCTTGTCGTGCACGCTGATCGGCCCGTGATCCAGACCGGATGCTTCCAACGCGGCGCGCACGGCCACCGCCTGCGCTTTGACCTCCTCATTGAGCGCTGACGGGCTCGATTTCGGGCGGCGGGTACGGGGTTCCAGGACCGCCGCCGGCCCATCCACTCGTGCTCGTTTACGCAACTCGTAGAACGACTTCCGCGAAATCCCGTGTTCGGCGCAGAATGTCGAGACCGCTCCGCGGGGTGCATCATCAGGCCACTGCGAGATCGCCAGCCGCACGACAGGATCGATAGGTTCGTTAACTGCCACCGCCTGAGCGTCGAGTGCTCGCAGCGTGAACCGAAGACCAGGGTGCCGGCTTGGCTGCAGCCCATCGGGCATGTCACACCCGCTGAACGGAATCGACGCCTTGTCGCTTGCATTGACGTATGTCAATATTGACGAGTGTCGAATAAGAATCTTCTGCTGCCACCGGGCCGCGGCCTCAGTGGTGACCAGACCGGGGCCCTCACCCCACTGTTGAAGGCGCTTGCGGATCCGGTTCGGTTGCGGTTGTTGTCGGAGGTTGCCGCGCATCCGGGAGGCGAAGCCTGCGTGTGCGACATTTCCGGACCCTTCGAGTTGTCGCAGCCGACGATCTCACATCACCTGAAGGTGCTGCGCGAAGCGGGCTTGGTGACCAGTGAGCGCCGCGCGACGTGGGTGTACTACCGGGTGAACGCTGAAGCGCTGCAGCAACTGTCGGATCTGCTGGGCGATCTCGCTACGGTCGTGGGGGAAACACGCTCGTGTGAGGCCGACCGGTGACCGCCCCTGACACCGCGGTCGCGGGCAAGCTGTCGACGCTGGACCGGTTTCTGCCGGTGTGGATCGGCGCAGCGATGGTCGCCGGACTGCTGCTCGGGCGTATTGTTCCAGGCCTGGGTGACACGTTGGCCGCGGTCGAGGTCGATGGCATCTCGCTGCCGATCGCTCTCGGGTTGCTGATCATGATGTATCCGGTGCTGGCCAAGGTGCGCTACGACAAGCTGGACTCGGTCACCGGCGACCGCCGCCTGCTCCTCGGGTCGCTTCTGCTGAATTGGGTCCTTGGCCCGGCGTTGATGTTCGCGCTGGCCTGGCTGCTGCTCCCGGACTTGCCGGAGTACCGGACCGGACTGATCATCGTCGGGCTGGCCCGATGTATCGCGATGGTCATCATCTGGAACGACCTGGCGTGCGGTGACCGCGAAGCCGCTGCCGTCCTGGTCGCCCTGAACTCGGTGTTTCAGGTGGTGATGTTCGCCGTGCTCGGGTGGTTCTACCTCTCGGTGCTGCCCGGCTGGCTCGGCCTGGAACAGACGACCATCGACGCCTCGCCCTGGCAGATCGCGAAGTCGGTGCTGATTTTCCTCGGCATCCCTTTGGTCGCAGGCTATCTGACCCGCCGGATTGGTGAACGCACCAAGGGTCGTGAGTGGTACGAGTCGTCGTTCTTGCCGCGCCTGGGGCCGTGGGCGCTCTACGGATTGTTGTTCACGATCGTCATCCTGTTCGCGTTGCAGGGTGAGCAGATCACCTCGCAGCCCTGGGATGTCGTGCGGATCGCTCTGCCGCTGCTGATCTACTTTGCGGTGATGTGGGGCGGTGGGTTCGCGCTCGGCGCCGCGATGGGTTTGGGGTATGCGCGCACCACCACGCTGGCATTCACTGCCGCGGGCAACAACTTCGAACTCGCCATCGCGGTTGCGATCGCCACCTACGGTGCGACCTCCGGGCAGGCCCTGGCCGGGGTCATCGGACCGCTCATCGAGGTTCCCGTCCTCGTGGCCTTGGTCTATGTGTCCCTCGCGTTGCGGAAGCGCCTCACCGGCCCGACCGCCGCTGCCAGTTCCAGCCCAGACGGGGTGAAGGAGACCGCTCGCGATGTCTGAGTACATGTTGGACGAACGTCTGAGGCGCGGTGAACACCGCGCCCAACCTGAACTGTTGATGCCCCATACCGTGCTTGCCCGCACGGCCGCTGACCTGGCCGCAAAGTACGAGGGGGTGGTGTCTCGGCAGACGGTCGAACGCTGTGTCTTCGAGTCGTACACCGCGTTACGGCGCACCTCGCGGGTGCATGCGCACCTGACGACTCTCGCCGGCCGGTTCGCTGCCGATCGGTTACGCGCCCTGGCCCAGGCCGAGGGTTCAGTGCCCAAGGATGTGCCCGAGGTGTTGTTCATCTGCGTGCAGAACGCCGGGCGCTCGCAGATGGCTGCCGGACTGCTAACCCATCACGCCGCCGGGCGAGTGCATGTGCGCTCGGCCGGATCGGTGCCGGCTCATTCGATCAACCCGACCGTCGTGGAGGCGATGTCTGAGATCGGTGTCGATCTGGGGACCGAGTACCCCAAGCCGCTCACCGACGATGTGGTCGCCGCCGCTGACGTGGTGGTATCGATGGGTTGCGGCGACGCGTGCCCGATCTATCTCGGCAAGCGTTACCTGGACTGGACGGTCTCTGATCCGCAGGGCCGCCCCCTCAACGAGGTTCGCGCGATCCGCGACGATCTCGATACCCGAGTTCGCGAGCTCTTGGTCGAGCTCGCGACCGAACGTGTGTGACTTTCCCGAGCTTCCACCATCCCCGAAAGGGCTTGTCTGTCATGTCTTCCTCTCGACCCAGCGTGCTGTTCGTGTGCGTCCACAACGCGGGCCGCTCGCAGATGGCCGCCGGTTTCCTCACCGCACTCGGCCACGACAGCGTCGAGGTCCGCTCCGCCGGATCCACACCCGCCGACTCGATCAACCCTGCTGCCATCGAGGCGATGGCTGAAGTTGGTATCGACATCTCTGACCAGTCACCCAAGATCCTCACCCCCGACGCCGTCGAATCCTCCGACGTCGTGATCACCATGGGCTGTGGCGATGCGTGCCCGGTATTCCCCGGCATCAGCTACCGCGACTGGGCCCTCGACGACCCAGCAGGTCAAGGCATTGACGCGGTCCGCCCGATCCGCGACCAGATCCGCAGGCTCGTCGAGGATCTGCTCGACGAACTCGCACCCGCCGACCAGCAGGCCGGCCGATGAACACGCCACCGCAGGTGCTGTTCGTGTGCGTGTCCAACCGCGGAAAATCGGTGATGGCCGAATATCTCACGCCCACGGTCACCCACGAGATCGCAGCATCATCGGCTGGAACCAGTGCGAAGATCGGCGGGCAGGTCAACGAACTGTCTGCCCAGGTGCTCGCCGAAGTCGGCGCCGATGTCGCCGGCCACCAGCCGCGGCAACTGACCGACGAACTGATGCAGGCTGCGGATCTCGTCGTGGTGGTCGGCACCGCCGAGGTCACGCCCCCGCCTGGTGTGGTCCTCGAAGTGTGGGACACCGATGAGCCCTCGCAGCGGGGCATCGACGGCGTCGAGCGGATGCGGCTGATCCGCGACGACATCACTCACCGCATTCGCGCTCTCGCCGACCGACTCACGCGGTAGGCGAGAACGCGACCCGCGGCTCGTCAGCAGCAGGCTGTGCGTGCCTCGGCCGGGTTGGCGGCGCTGCCGCCGCAGCACACCGAACCCGGTTCGGTGTCCTCAGTGGTGGTCTGTTCCAACAGTTTCGGGCTGGTCCCGAACGTGTCGGAATCAGCGAGCACGGTGTAGACCTCCCACTTCTCCTGCGCCGGGCCGGTCACCCACACCTTGTCCTGCGTCGCGAAACAACAGGTCGAGTTGATCTCCTCCTGGGTGAACAGGCCCTCCCCGGACAGCCGGGCGATCTCGGCGTGCACCTTCTCGCTGGATTCGACCTCGACACCGAGGTGGTTGATGGTGCCGCCCTGGCCCGGATTCTCCAGCAGCACCAGCTTCAACGGCGGCTCGACGACTGCGAAGTTGGCGTATCCCGGCTTGCGTTTGGCCGGGGTGGTGTTGAACAGCTTGGAGTAGAACTCGATTGCGGTATCGAGATCATCAACATTGAGCGCGAGCTGCATACGGGACATGGCCATCACCTTCACCTGTGAGACATATATCGAACTACGGTCACCCTGCAGGGTGCCTACCTTTTCGACATATGTCAAGTGACAGGGTATGGTCGGGGCATGCCGAAGACGTTGCCGATGGTCGACATCAGTGCCCCGATCTGCTGCGCCCCGGTATCGGCAGCCCCGCTCGATGACGACACCGCGCTCGAGATCGCGTTGCGGCTCAAGGCTCTTGCCGATCCCGTGCGCATCAAGCTCGTGTCGATCCTGCTCGCCGACACCGGTGACGGAATCTGCACCTGCGATCTCGCGACCGCGGTCGGCCTCACCGAGGCGACGACCAGCCATCACCTGGGTCAGCTCCGTAAGGCCGGCATGGTGAGCCCTGACCGCCGAGGAATGAACGTCTACTACCGCGCACAACCCGACTCGCTAGAAGCACTGCGCAACGTCCTCAGCGCCACCACCGGGTGCTGCTGAACCGGTGCAGACGTTGACGTCGCGGCATTCCACTAGCACCGCCAGAGCCCTGGACTGACGGGCGGGCTGAGGAAGTCACGACCACATAGCTTGCGTCAGGTCAGTCTCTCGCATAGGCGAGCGCGCACCCACCACCCTTGTGCACAACCGGACCGAGCCCACCAACAGTGCGGTGCCGCGACAGGCGGACATTGCACAGATGATCGGCTCCTCGACTGTCGTTCACAGCGAAGTGTCACCACCAAGACCACTCACACTGTCACCGATGTCCTGATGCGGAAGTGTCACCGATGTCCTGCGAGATAACATCCGGGACTTGGAAAAATCAAGCCTTGACTCGAACATATTTTCGAGTACGATGGTGTCATGTCATCGGGGGCGGGGGCCGGATCCACGGCGGTGGACCCATCACAGGAGTCCGTCGAACCGCGCTTTCGTCCCGACCATGAACTCTCCGCATCCGAACTCGTCGAGGTCCTCAACCACTGCGCGGGCTTGGCGGCAGCGTCCGCGCATCGAATGATGGTCGTTGCCAGCCTCATTCACGATGAACGCGAGATGGATTACGCGCAGCGCCGCGCCGAGACGCACAGCGGCGAACTCGACTCCATCGAAGCCTTCGAGCACCTATCAGCGCGAGTGGCCGCCGGCGAGAACCCCTACGAGCAGTTCGGGCCCAACGGTCTCGAACAAGCCATCGCCGAAGTCGGCGCCACCCTCACCGTGACACCGGCCGAGGCGAAAGACCTCATCGAGGCCGGCGACGCACTGCGCTACCGACTCTCCTTCACCGGGCACGCACTGGCGTGCGGTCGAATCGACAAGCGCCGCTTCCTCATCGCTCTCAAGCGCACCGATCTCATCACCGACGACGAAGAGATGCAGACCGTCGACGCCCATCTCGCCGAAGCGATCTTCGCCCGCCCACCGATGTCGACGGCCCGGTTCACCGCCATGGTCGATTCGATCGTCGCCAAGTGGGCACCCGACGCGATCCGCCGACGCAAGGAGCGAGTGAAGTCCGACCGCAAGGTGACGGTCACCCCCGATCGGTTCACGCCGGGGCAGTCCCGGATCTCCGGGACGCTGCCCGATGCTGATGCCGCCGAGTTCGACGCCCGCCTGACGGCGATGGCCACCGCGGTCCACGCCGGTGACCCTCGAAAGTTGGCCAATCGCCGGGTCGATGCCCTCAAAGCACTTTCGCGCGGCGAAGCCGCCATCACCTGCCTATGCGACGACTGTCGACCTGCCGCAACCGAACCCGACACAGCACCAGATTTCGACCCAGCGACAGTGGATACCGCCGAGCCGCCTGCACCAGCTGCTGAGATGGTGGATGCGGACACCTTCGTCGACCCGTCAGCCCCCGACACCGCTGCCGATGACCCGGCCGCGCCGACCGACTCGGCGTCGGACTCGCTGGCGCCGCGCGCGACCTTTCACATCGTGGTGAACCTGTCGACCCTGATCGGTCTCGACGACGATCCCGCGTTCCTCGACCGCCATGGCATCATCGACGCCGACACCGCGCGAGAACTCCTCGCCGAAGCGCGACGCACCTACATCCATCCCGCACCGACCCCCGCCGCGCCACTGGCATCGGCTCCCGAGGCAGACAGTTCGACAACGCGGTACACCCCGTCGAAGAAGCTGCAGGCGCTGGTGCGTGCCGGCGAACTGTGCTGCACCTTCCCCGGCTGCAACGCCCCGGTCTGGCAGATCGACCTCGACCACACCGAACCCTTCGATCACACCGACCCGCGGCGCGGTGGCCCGACCGATGCGCGCAACCTCAAACCGCTGTGCCGCTTCCATCACCGCATCAAGACCTTCACCAGCTGGCAGGACCACCAAGACGAATCCCGCACCGCCTGGTTCACCACACCCACCGGGCACATGTTCGTCGGCAACGCCTTCAGCGGACGCGACCTGTTCAACAAGCTCTTCCCCAGACGATCACCCGATCACCCCGCCCGCGACAGACTCACCAAGCAGCGCGACAACGACTTCCGACGCCACCAACGCGCCGAGAAGCGCTGGAACGACGCCAACCCGCCGCCCTTCTAGCAGCGTTTCACGATTGTCTTGCTTGCTATCGACGGCGGTGAGGTGCCTGCGTGCCCCTCACGTGGTCCGCGGCCGGCTGCCCGAGTTCAGTCACACCAGCCAGGCCGCTGCGTCCGGCGCCAGCATCCCGTCGACGAGAGGTGAACTGACGAGCAGCAATTCGCCGGGCGGAAGGGGCACCGGCTCATCGCCGGCGTTCAGCGCACAGACCAGCTGACCCTCGGAACGACGGAACGCCAGGCATCCCTCCGGCGCGCCGTACCACTCGAGGTGCTCACCGGTGAACTCCGGACGGGTCACCCTCAGGTCGAGGGCTGCGCGGTACAGCGACAGCATCGACCCCACGTCCTCGAGCTGGGCTTCGACAGTGAGCGCGCGCCACGAATCCGGGATCGGCAGCCAGGTCTCGGACGTCGCACTGAATCCGAAGGGCGGCTCGGTCCCCTCCCAGGGGATCGGGACGCGGCAGCCGTCCCGCCCGCGTTCGGTGCGTCCGGACCGTTCCCACACCGGGTCCTGGAGTGCGTCGTCGGGCAGGTCGTCGACGTTCGGCAGTCCCAGTTCGCTGCCGTTGTAGAGGAAAACCGTTCCGGGCAGCGCCATTTCGACGACGAGCATCGCTCTTGCGCGCCTCGTGCCGCGCTCGAGGTCGAGTGCCCCGGTCTCCGGGTCGGCGACGGCGTATCGCGTGACCTCGCGGGCGACATCGTGATTGGACAGCGTCCACGTCGGAGTACCGGACACCGACAACACCGCGTCGAGTGAGTTCTCGATGGCCTCCCTGATCGCACCGGATTCGAACGGCGCCTTGGCGAGCCGGAAGTTGAACCCGAGGTGCAGTTCGTCGGGACGCAGGTACTCGGCGAATCGCTCGTTGTCGCTGACCCAGATCTCACCGACGTTGGCTGCCCCGGGATACTCGTCGAGGACCTTGCGGATCTTGCGGTGGATCTCGTGCACCGCATAGTTGTTGAAACGAGGGTCGTCGTCGGAGTTCTGCAGCAATTTGGTCGCCGACAGATCCATGTCGGGCAGGTCCGCGGGTTTGGCCATGCCGTGCGCGACGTCGATGCGGAAGCCGTCGACACCCCGATCCAGCCAGAAGCGCAGCGTCTTCTCGAGATCGGCGAAGACGTCCGGGTTCTCCCAGTTCAGGTCCGGCTGCTCCTTGGCGAAGATGTGCAGGTACCACTGTCCCGGCGAGCCGTCGGCCTCGGTGACCCGGGTCCAGGCAGGTCCGCCGAAGATGCTGTGCCAGTTGTTCGGCGGCTCGTCGCCGTCGTCACCGAGGCCGTCCCGGAAGATGTACCGCTCGCGTTCGGGACTGCCGGGGGCCGCGGCCAGCGCGGCCTGGAACCACTCGTGCTGGTCACTCGTGTGGTTGGGGACGAGGTCCATCGTCACCCGGATGTCGCGTTCGTGGGCCTCGGCGATGAGCTCGTCGAAGACGTCGAGGTCGCCGAAGAGGGGATCGACGTCCCGGGGATCGGAGACGTCGTAACCGTGATCTGCCATGGGAGAGGCCATGATCGGACTGAGCCAGATCGCATCGATCCCGAGGAGTTCGAGATAGCCGAGTTTGTCGATGACACCGGCGAGATCGCCGACGCCGTCACCGCTGACATCGGAGAACGAGCGCGGATAGATCTGATAGAACACCGCGGACTTCCACCACGTGGTGTCAGCCGGATCCAGCTGCGACACAACGGGTGGTGCGACCGGTGCGTCGGCGGCGACGACGGCCTCGCCGGCAGCCGGCTCCTCGAGCGCATCGACGTCGGACTCGATCGCGCCGTCGTCGAACGCGACGTCGGACTCGATCGCGCCGTCGTCGAACGCGACGTCGGACTCGATCGCGCCGTCGTCGAACGCGACGTCGTCGGGCTGACCCCCGTCGGATGGCTCGGCGGGGACGACCTCTGGTGTCTCATCGCTCACCGTGGTCATTGTGCCCTACCTGAGTTTTCTCGGAGAAATCCAGGTCAGTCGGCGAGTCGGGCGGCGTGTCGGGACAGAAAACGCTCTCAGATGGGTGAATTCATCATCGATTGCGCAGCCATCTCCATGTAGTCGATCAGCGCCTGGCGGTGGGGTGCGTCGAGCGTGTCGTCGTCGATGGAGGCGATTGCGGTGTGCATACAGCGCAGCCACGCGTCCCGCTCGATGGGACCGACGCGGAAGGGGTTGTGACGCATGCGGAGTCGGGGGTGGCCGCGCTCATCGGAGTAGGTTCGCGGGCCGCCCCAGTACTGTTCGAGGAACATCCGCATCCGACGCTCGGCCGGACCCAGGTCCTCCTCGGGATACAGCGGGCGCAGCACCTCGTCGCGCGCCACCTCGCGATAGAACACAGCCGTGAGTCGCCGGAACGTCTCGGCACCGCCGACCTCGTCGTAGAAGGTCCGCGCGGGGGTTGCCGGCGCCGGTGCGGTCGGAGGGGATGTGTTGGGTTCGCCAGTCACCCTCGCCATTGTCCTCACCCGGGCGCGGTGTCTCAACGTCGACGCCGGGTCGGCCCCGTGAGCTGGCCGGACACCGTGAAACAGCTGTCACGGGGACCGCCACCGTGGTGGACTTGTGCTCGGCGGGGTGGCGGGAGGCGAGATGACGCACAGATCACACGCGAAGACGGGACGCGGGCAGATCCGTCCCGCTCCCGGCGCCGGGGCCTGGACACGCCGCCGGGTGCTGCTCCTCAACGCCACGTACGAGCCGCTGACGGCCGTGACGGTCCGGCGTGCGGTCGTCCTCATCCTCCGTGATCGCGCCGATCTGGTGCACGCCGACGAACAGGGCGAGGCGGTGCACTCCGTGGGTGGTGCGGTCCCGGTTCCGACCGTGATCCGCCTCCGCAGATACGTCCACGTGCCGTACCGGGCGACCGTGCCGATGACCCGGGCCGCTCTGATGCGTCGTGACCTGAACGGGTGCGGCTACTGCGGTGCACGGGCGACGACGATCGACCACGTGGTCCCGCGGAGTCGGGGCGGGACGCACACCTGGGAGAACTGCGTGGCGTGCTGTGCCTCGTGCAATCACCGGAAGGCGGATCGTCTGCTCGGGGAGCTGGGGTGGACGCTGCGGACGGTTCCGACCGTGCCGAAGGGCAGGCACTGGCGTGTGCTGGCCACCATCAAGGACATCGATCCGGCGTGGCTGCAGTACCTCGATGCCGGCGCCGCGTGAGGGGCATGATCCGGTCGCACGGGGTCGCCTCACACGTCTACGACGCGCTGTAGGCCCCCGTGGGCCGGGCGGCGGCCAGTGGGTTAGATTGATCAACGATGACCTGCGCCGACAACCGGGCGGGTCCGGCGCGACCATCGAAAGGGTGACATGGACGTCGACAGCCTGATCGTCCCCATCGGAGTGCCAGTCACGATTCTCACGGTGCTTGCTGTTCTGCTCTGTGTTGTCGCGATGGTGTTCTCCTCCGGGGTCAAGTACCCGAAGGTCGAGGAATACACCCTCGACCAGCAGTGGGAACACGCACCGCTTCTCTTCAGTGCCACCGACATCGAACCGATGGCACTTCCGCGGCATGCGGAACCCGGCGACGTCGATGGGAGCTCGGCCAGTGGCAAATGGTGAGGTTACGCACGCAAATGTGAGCGCCGAGGTCGCGGCCCGGTCGGCCGCCGAACTGCCGCTGGGCGCCGTCTTCACCAACAGCGGTCGCATTTCCGCGGCACGCTACCCGGCCGACGCTCCGACGACGCCGCCGTTCAGCAAGAAGGATCTGATCGCGCTCGACGAGACGCTCAAGGCCGCCAGCGAGAAGGCCCTCGTGCGCTTCTCGGTCTACATCGGCGACCTCGACGGTGAGCTGGAGACCAGCGCCCGTGCGATCCTCGCGAAATCGCCCGAGCCCGCGTACGGCACCCTCATCGCCGTCTCGCCGAACTCGCGTGACGTGGTCATCGTCTCCGGCAACAAGGTGTCCACCCGCGTGAACGATCGCGTCGCGGCTCTCGGTGTCACCGCCGCGGTCACCGGCTTCCGCCAGGGCAATCTGATCGACGGGCTGATCGCCTCGCTGCGCGTGATGGCCACCGCCGCCGCCGGCGGCTGATCGCTCGCACACCCCGGACGTACGAAAGGCCGCCCCACCATTCCGGTGGGGCGGCCTTCGTCGTCGCGGGTCGTCAGTGGGTGAGGACCTTCTCGTGGGCTCCGCGACCGGTGGGGTCGTCGTCGAGTTCGTCGTCGACCATGTTGCTCTCGTCGAACGGATCCCGGCCGGACAGCACGTCGTCGATGCGCTGCTTGTCGATGGTGCTGGTCCACGAGCCGACGAGCAGCGTCGCGACCGCGTTGCCGGAGAAGTTGGTGACCGCGCGGGCCTCCGACATGAACCGGTCGATGCCGACGATGAGGCCGACGCCGTCGAGCATGTCGGGGCGATGGGCCTGCAATCCGCCGGCGAGGGTGGCCAAGCCCGCACCGCTGACGCCGGCGGCGCCCTTGGACGCGATGATCATGAACGCGAGCAGGCCGATCTGCTCACCGACCGACAGTGGGTCGCCCATCGCGTCGGCGATGAAAATCGACGCCATCGTGAGGTAGATGGCGGTGCCGTCGAGGTTGAACGAGTACCCGGTCGGCACCACGACGCCGACAGTGGTCTTCTCCACGCCGAGGTGCTCCATCTTCGCGATCAGGCGAGGCAGCGCGGACTCCGAGGACGACGTCGCGAAGATCAGGATGTACTCGCGGGTGAGGTACTTGACGAGTTTGAAGATCGAGACGCCCGACACGGTGCGCAGCAGCACTCCGAGCACGCCGAACACGAACACCAGGCAGGTCAGATAGAACGCGAGCATCAGCGTCAGCAGCTGCTGGACCGCGGCCCAGCCGGTCTGTCCCACGACGCTGGCGATGGCGCCGAACGCGCCGATCGGGGCCACCCAGAGCACCATGGTGAGCACCTTGAAGACGAGCTTCTGGAAGTAGGAGACCGCGGTGAGGATCGGTTCGCCGGTGCGGCCCATCGCCTGGATCGCGAACCCCACGAGCAGCGCGACGAACAGCGCCTGCAAGACGCTGCCCTCGGTCAGCGCGGACAGCATCGATTCCGGGATGATGCCCTGGATGAAGTCGAGGGTTCCGCCGGACTCGTGTGCGTCCTCGGCGAGTTCCTGGCCCTTGCCCGACACCGAATCGATGTTCAGGCCGTCGCCCGGCTGGATGATGTTGCCGACGACCAGGCCGATGGCCAGCGCGACCGTCGACATAGCCAGGAAGTAGACGAACGCGAGTCCGCCGACCTTGCCGACCGTCGCCGCCTTGCGAACCGGCCGATGCCCAACACGATCGTGCAGAAGATGACCGGGGCGATCATCATCTTGATGAGGCTGACGAACATGGTCCCCAGCACTCCGAGGTCCTTGCCGACGCCCGGCGCGACGAGCCCGACCACGACGCCCGCGATCACCGCGATGATGACACCGATGTACAGCCAATGGGTGCGGTCGCGCTTCGCCTTGGATGGCGTGACGGCCGTATCGTCGGGCGTGGTCGCGATGGGATCGGAACCGTCCCCGGCCGGTGAGTCGCCGGACCTGCCTCGAATGTTCATCGGTGATTCTCTCCTCGTACACCTCGGACAACAGTGATGAGGATTGTGGCCCGATGTGGTGACGCGGGTCACGATTGTGTTCATTACGTTCATATTCAGCACGTCCGGAGTCCTCACTTCGGACAGGAACGAGGTCGGCAGGGATGCGGTGGTACCCGCGCACGCTCGCCGGACAGGTCGCCGCGCTCGCATTGGCGGTCTTCGCGGTGGTCGTCGTCGCCGAGAGCGTTCTGGCGGCCGTCGACGCCCGCATCGACGCGGACCGCGCGGCCCGGGCCGAGGTGACAGCGGTGGCCGTCAGCCTGGCGGAGTCGCCGTCGACCGTCGCCGCCCTCACATCTCCGGATCCCAGCGCGGTGCTGCAGCCGGTCACCGAGCGGGTGCGCGCGGCAACCGGGATCGCGTTCATCACCGTGCTGGCGCCCGACCGGACCCGCTACACCCACACCGACCCTGCGCGAATCGGCGAGCCGTATCTGGGGAGCATCGACGCGGCACTGCGCGGGCAGACCGTGACCGAGAACTACACCGGCACGCTGGGCCCGTCGATCCGGACGATCGTCCCCGTCCGTGATGCCGACGGCCGGGTGGTGGGGATGGTCGCCGCCGGGATCACCCAGCGCTCGCTGACGTCGGCGTGGCGTGGCCAGCTGCCGATGATCGCCCTCGCCGCGTTCGCGGCACTGCTCACCGCCGTCGGCGGCGTGTGGTGGATCCGGCGACGACTGCTGCGACAGACCGGTGGACTCGCGCCCGACGAGTTACGGCTGATGTACGACCACCACGATGCCGTGTTGCGCTCCGTGCGTGAGGGATTGGTCGTCGTAGAAAACGGACGACCGGCGCTCGTCAACTCCGAGGCGCACCGCCTGCTCGAGATCGGACCCGACACGGCCCCCGCGGACCTGCCCGCCTTCCTCACCGACGGTGACGAGGAGACAGACGTGACCTACGCCGACCGCGGCCGGGTGCTGCTGGTGAGTCGTTCCCCGGTGGCCGGCCGACGCGCGTCGTCGGTGGTCACCATCCGTGACCGCACCGAGCTCTCGGAGGCGATGGGCGAACTCGACTCGATGACGCGGCTCGCCGAGGCCCTCCGATCGCAGGCGCACGAGGCCGCCAACCGGTTGCACACGATCGTCGCCCTCGTGGAGATGGGCCGGCCCGACGAGGCGATCCGGCTGGCGACGACCGAGTTCGAGCTCTCCCAGCACCTCATCGACCGGATGACCCAGGCGGTGGCCGAGCCCGCGCTTGTCGCCCTCCTGCTGGGGAAGACGGCGCAGGCGGCCGAACGCGGGATTGCGCTGTCCCTGACCGAGGAATCGCAGGTGAGTGACGCCGCCACCGGGCTCCTCACGCCCGGTGAGATGATCACGGTCGTGGGCAACCTGATCGACAACGCCCTGGACGCCTGCGACCCCGCGGACCCGTGGGTGGAGGTGACGGTCGTCGGGGACGACCGCGTGCTCGACATCGTCGTCGCCGACAGCGGCAGCGGCATGGATGCCGACCTGCTCGCACTGGCGACCACTCGGGGTTACTCGACGAAGCCCGGAGGTGACGCCGCCGGGCGCGGCCTCGGTCTCGCCCTCGTCGCCCAGGTCGTCGCCCGTCGGCACGGGACGATGAGCGCCGAGAACACCTACGGCTCGGTCATCTCGGTACGCGTGCGCGACGACGCGGGGGAGCGCGGACGATGATCCGCGTCCTGATCGTCGAGGACGAACCCGTGATCGCCGAGGCGCATCGCGATTATCTCGTCCGGCTGGGCGGATTCGAGGTCGTCGGTGCCGTGTCCACCGCGCAGGAGGCGCTGCGGATGGCCACCGCCGGACCGGTGGATCTGGTGCTGCTCGACCTGGGTCTGCCCGACGCACGTGGCGTGGACCTCGCCTCGGCGCTGTCGGGTGTCCGCCCGGCGCCCGACGTCATCGCGATCACCGCCCAGCGCGACCTCGCCACCGTCCGGAGCGCGATGTCGCGCGGGGTGCTGCTCTACCTGCTGAAACCCTTCACCTTCGCCGCGTTCCGGGAGAAGATCGAGCAGTACCTGCGCTACCGCGAAGCCCTCACCGGCGACGCCGACGCGGTCAGTCAGCGCGACGTCGACCGGGCGCTCGCCGAGCTGCGCACGAGCGACACCCGTCGATCGGCGAAGAAGGGCGCTGCGCCGCAGACCGAGGACGCGGTCAGCCGGGCGGTCCGTGACAGCCCCGACGGGCTGACCGCCTCGGAAGTGGCGCGCGCCCTCGGATCGTCGCGGGTCACCGCCTGGCGCTACCTCGAGCGGCTCGCCGACGACCACGTACTCGAACGCGATACCGAGTACGGCTCGGCGGGCCGCCCGCAGGTGCGCTACCGGTGGCGACGGCGCTGAACCCGGCGTCCGCGGGGTTCAGCTCTCCTGCGCGTCGTAGGCGCGCGCCCGCAGCGAGCGGGCGACGCCGTCGCGGCCCTCGGAGATCAGCCGCTTAAGCGCGGACGGATGGTCCCCGGACAGGAAGTCCTCGGCGAGGTCGAGGGCCTGCTGCGACATCGCCCAACTCGGGTACAGGCCGATGACGACGGTCTGCGCGACCTCGCTCGACCGGCGTGCCCACACCTTCGGGACCGCCTCGAAGTACTTCTCCACGTAGGGCTCGAGGAGTTCGCCCTGGCCGGGACGGGCGAATCCGCCGATCATCGTGCGGGTGTACACGTTCGACAGCGTGTCGTCCTCGGTGGCGCGAGTCCAGGTGTCCGCCTTGGCCTCTGCCAGCGGACGCGCCGCCCGCGCCAGCGCCGCCGAACGCGTGCCGGTGGCGGTGTTGTCCCGCTCGGCCTCGGCGTCGATGACCGGGGTCGACTCCGGATCGGTGTCGATCGCCCCGGCGGTGGCCAGCGCGGTCACCAGCTTCCACCGCAGGTCCGTGTCGACGGCGAGACCCTCGAGCCCGTGGTCGGCGGGATCCGCGCCCTCGAGCAGCGCCCGGGCCACCTCGGTCTGGTCGTCGTTGATCCGGCCGCCGAGCCAGGTGTTGACGAACGCCAGCTGATGGTCGGAACCCGGCTCGGCCGCGCGGGCGAGTTCGAGCGTGCGCGAGCTGAATCCGGGACGGCCCGTGGTGGCCGCCCACTCCGGGTCGGCATAGGATTCGATGGCGGTCGTCGCCTGCAGCAGAACTCGTTGCACCACACCGATTTCCGACTCCCCGGCGATGCCCTGCCGAACGAGTTCGACGAAGTCACGGGCACGCATCTCGGCCTGACGGGTCATCTCCCACGCCGCCGACCAGACCAGGGTGCGCGGCATCGGATCGCTGATGTCGCCGATCCGGGCGGTCGCCGTCGCCAGCGACTCCGGATCGAGCCGGACCGAGGCGTAGGTGAGGTCACCGTCGTTGAGCAGCACCAGATCTCCACGATGCACACCGACGAGGTCGGCGACGTCGGTGCGCTCGCCCTCGATGTCGAGTTCGACACTGTGCGTCTGCTCGATGGCACCGGATCCGTTATCGGCGTAGACACCGACGCGCAGTCGGTGTACCCGGGTCTCGCCGGCGCCCGGGGCGGCGCCGTCCTGGACGATGGTGAACCGCGTGAAGGCGCCGGAGTCGTCGACCTCGAAGTCGGGCCGGATGACGTTGATGCCCGTGGTGCGCAACCACTGGTCGCCCCAGTCCGACAGGTCCCGGCCCGACGACTTCTCCAATGCGCCGAGGAGATCGGCGAAGGTGGCGTTGCCGAACTGGTGCGCGGCGAAGTAGCTGCGCAAACCGGCGAGGAAGTCTTCGAGGCCCACGTACGCGACGAGCTGCTTGAGGACCGACGCGCCCTTCGCATAGGTGATGCCGTCGAAGTTGACCTCGACGGCCGCGATGTCGGGGATGTCGGCCGCGACCGGGTGGGTCGAGGGCAGCTGGTCCTGCCGGTAGGCCCAGGACTTCTCGACGTTGGCGAATGTCGTCCAGGCGCTGGCGTATTCGGTCGCCTCGGCCTGGCACAGCACGGACGCGAAGGTCGCGAACGACTCGTTGAGCCACAGATCATCCCACCACTGCATGGTGACCAGGTCGCCGAACCACATGTGGGCCATCTCGTGCAGGACGGTCTCGGCGCGACGCTCGTAGAGGTACTTGGTCACGCGGGACCGGAAGACGTAGTCCTCGAGGAAGGTCACGGCGCCGGCGTTCTCCATCGCGCCGGCATTGAACTCGGGGACGAACAGCTGGTCGTATTTGCCGAAGGCGTACGGGATCCCGAAGTTCTGGTGGTAGAAGCCGAAGCCCTGTTTGGTCTCGGTGAACAGGCGCTCGGCGTCCATGTGCTCGGCGAGCGATGCGCGGCAGTAGATGCCGAGCGGGATGTCACCGTGCTCGTCGGAGTAGACGTCGGTCCACTCCGCATACGGCCCCGCGATGAGCGCGACGAGGTAGGTGCTCATCGGTACTGTTTCCCGGAAGCGGTGCACCACAGCGGATGTGGAGCCGTCCGGTTCGCCAGGGGCCTCCGCGTGCGCGGCGTTGGAGATGACCTTCCAGTCCGCGGGAGCGGTGACGGTCACCGTGTAGGTCGCCTTGAGATCGGGCTGATCGAAGCAGGCGAACATCCGCTTGGCGTCGGCCGTCTCGAACTGTGAGTACAGGTACACCGAATTGTCGGACTGGTCGACGAACCGGTGCAATCCTTCGCCGGTGTTGGAGTACGCGCAGTCGGCGACCACGGTGAGCGTGTTGTCGGCGGCGAGGCCCGGCAACGGGATTCCGACCGACTCGTCGAATCCGGACACGTCGAGATCGACACCGTTGAGGGTCGCCGAGATCAGGGTGGGTGCGACGAGGTCGACGAACGTCTCGCTGCCCTCCGTCGCGGTGAACCGCACCGTCGTCGTGGATCGGAAGGTCGTGGTCCCGGGAGCGCCGGAACCATCGGTGAGGTCGAGCTCGATCTGGTAGTTCGACACGTCGAGAATCGCTGCGCGGTCGCGGGCCTGGTCTCTGGTGAGGTTCGGAGCAGTCACGCAGGCCAGCTTATCCAGGTCAGGACTCCGGCGGTGCTCCACGCAGTCCGGCGGGGTTCAGGATCGCCCGTGCGATCGTCTCGAGTTCGGCGGCGACCCCGGGCCGGGACCGCAGCTGCGGCGACTCGATGATCTCGCACGTGTAGCCGAACAACGCCTGGGCGAGCGCATTCGCGTCGGCCGCGGTCAGCAGTGGGTTACGGGACCGGATCGCGTCGATCCATTCGGCCCGGTAATCCATCTGCGCGTTCCGGAGCTGCGTCTGCTCGGTGTCCGGCAGATACATGAGGTCACTGGTGAAGACGGGCATGATGCGGCCGTGGACGTCGAGTGCGTACTCGACGAATACGCGGATGAGCACGTCGAGCGGGTCGTCGGAACCGGCGCGGCTCAACGCATGGGCGGTGACGTAGAGGATGCCCTGCACGCCGCGCCACAGAACGGCCAGCAGGAGATCGGATTTGCCCGACACCTCCTGATAGAGCGTCGCGATCGAGACGTCGGCCGTGCGGGCGATCTCGTCGATCCGGACGTCGGGGAACCCCCGCTCGGAGAACAACTGGGTGGCGGCGTCGAGAATGCGCTCGCGACGGGAGGCGGGGCGACGGTGCGCGGGCGCGCGCTCGGCATCGGGGTCCGGCTCCGGTGGCCCCGGCAGCCGGCACGCGAGGATGGAGTCCGCCACGGCGCGCTGGACCTCCATGAGGCGGGCGGGCGACAACGAGCCCCGCATCTCGGAGGTGTTGGAGTACACGCTGAGTGCAGCGGCACCCAGCATCGCCGCCTCCGACGGCACGACGTCGGGACGCGCCGCGGCGATGAGTGAGGCGAAGTGTTCGCTCAGCTGGCCGAAATAGCTTCTCATCACATCGAGTTCGGCCGGCTGCAGATGGCGTTGCTCGCGACGCCACAGCGTCGACACGTCCCGATGGGCGGTGAGGTCACCGAGCCCGTCGAGCAGAAGTGCGAGCTGCTCGACCGGCGAGCGGCCGTGCTCCTCGGCGTCGGCCATGAGTGTCGCGACGAGCTCCACCTGCGTCGTCAGCGCTTGCGAGAGGATGTCGTGTTTGCCGGGGAAATGTCGGTACACCGCCGGCCCGGTGAGACCGACCGCGGCGCCGATCTGCTCGATGCTGACGTTTCGGAATCCCGCGTCCTGGAACAGTCTTGTGGCGGCCCGGACGATCTGTGCCGAGCGCTGTCCGAGAGACCGGGGTTCGAGCGGCCGGAGACGCGCGACCACCCGGGCGGGTTCTTCCGGATCGGACGGTGGCGACGACGGCATCCCGGGTCCTCTTCCTCGGCGGTTCTTGCACCATCTCACACCGTGCCCGGACCGGGCCCCGCGAATCCACAGCGACGGCGACTGCTCCGCGCATCGGGAACAGTTCGAACCGCCGGGGTGTTGAGCCGTCCGACGGCGCCACCGGCCGATCGTCGGCGGCACGTGTTCAATGTCGACTCTCGAGAGGATGTTCCATGTCAGAGCAGGCCCAGCCCACCGATCGCGTCGATTTCTGGTTCGACCCGCTCTGCCCGTGGTGCTGGATCACCTCACGCTGGATCCTCGAGGCCGAGAAGGTCCGGCCGATCGAGGTCAACTTCCACATCATGAGCCTCGCCGTCCTCAACGAGGGCAAGGACATCCCCGAGGAGTACCGCGAGGGCCTCAAGCACGCCTGGCGTCCGGTCCGGGTCATCGCCGCCGCCGCGGCGCAGAAGGGTGACGAGATCCTGGCGCCGCTCTACACGGCGATGGGGACCCGCATCCACAACCAGGGCATCAAGGATTTCGACGAGGTCATCGCGGGCGCGCTCGAGGAGGTCGGCCTCGACGCCTCACTCGCCGAGGCCGCCGACGGTACCGAGTTCGACGAGGTCATCCGCGAGAGCCACCACGGCGGAATGGACAAGGTGGGCGACGATGTCGGGACGCCTACCATCCACGTCAACGACGTCGCCTTCTTCGGCCCCGTGTTGTCGCGGATCCCGCGTGGTGAGGACGCCGGGACGGTGTGGGACGGTGCGCGCGCACTCGCGTCCTACCCCCACTTCTTCGAGCTCAAGCGGACGCGCAACGAGGATCCGCAGTTCGACTGATCGGGTTCGGTTGCGCGACAGCGGTTCCGTACGTCAGAAGCGTGGTGGCGGTTCGATGCCGTTGGGCAGTCCGTCGGGCGCGAGCGTCGCCGGATGGGGAGGCGGCGGCACCGCCACCACGTTTCCGCTCCCGACGCCCCGGACGATCTGGCTCGGACGCAGCAGCATCGCCCCCGCGCGGGTCCGGTCGCGAAGTGCGGCTGCCCGCCAGGTCAGCACCGGATGCGACGACATCGCGTTGGTCAGAAAGGTGAAGAACCCGCGCTCGTGGGTCGCCCGGTCGGCGAACTGGTCGAAGTCCACCGCCGAGAGCATGTACTTGCCGGCGGCCAGGACACCCATCGCCCCGGGCGCCCCACCGGGTCTGGCGTAGTACCCGTAGTTGTCCGCGCTGTACTCCTGCGCGCGGGACAGGGCGGCGCCGAGCACCGGGATGTTCATGCCGACGATCGTCGACAGCTGTCGCCAGTACGAGGTGTGCCCGGCGGCGATGTGCCCGACCTCGTGGCCGATGATGAACTCGAGCGCCTGCGGGTCCCGGGCGGCGCCGCCCACCTCGAACAGGTCGGAGTACACGACGACGAATCGCCGGAACCCGTGCCCGGAGGCGAATGCGTTGATCGCTCCGTTGCCGAGGACGACGTAGGCATCCGGCACGTACTCCAGTCCGAAGCGGGCTGCGGCTTCGACGACCATCCGGTGTCCGGCGGGGAACTGGGTCGGCGTCATCTGTACGCCGTTGACCCGCGGTGATGCATAGGTCAGGCCGCGGATCACGAACAGCAGGAGCGGAAACAGCAACGCGCCCAACAGGAGTTGATCGAGGGTGCCCAGCGCCACGAGGACGATGATCGCCGCGTACCCGAGCACCGTCGCGAGGATCACCAGCACGAGGGTGGGGATCTCCCAGGGGTGCAGCCGCGGCCGCGCGGCGTAGTGCGCCGGGCGCAGCCACCGTCGACCGGGATCGGCCGGCGCGGGTGGCGGCGGGTCGGCGACACCGGGCACGTTGGGGATCGGCGCCCCGGAGGCGGGTGTGCCGGCGGCCGGCTCGCGGGGGACGGGCAGGGGCGTGTCCACGCCCTCAATCTATAGTGACGCCATGCGTGTCTACCTCGGTGCCGACCATGCCGGATTCGAACTCAAGAACCAGATCGCAGACCACCTCCAGGCCACCGGCCACGAGGTCGTGGACTGCGGTGCCCACGAGATGGACCCCGCCGACGACTACCCGGCGTTCTGCATCGCCGCCGCGGCCAAGACCGTCGCCGACCCCGGCAGCCTTGGAATCGTCCTCGGCGGCAGCGGCAACGGCGAACAGATCGCCGCGAACAAGGTCCCCGGCGCGCGCTGCGCACTCGCCTGGAGCGTCGAGACCGCCCAGCTCGCCCGTCAGCACAACAACGCACAGCTCATCGGCATCGGCGGCCGGATGCACAGCACCGCCGAGGCGCTGGCCATCGTCGACGCGTTCCTGGCCACCCCGTGGTCGGAAGAGGCGCGGCACCAGCGGCGCATCGACATCCTCGCGGAGTACGAGCGCACCGGCGAGGCTCCCGAGGTGCCGGGGGCCCCGGCCCAGTAGGTCTCGGCCGAGTCCGTGCCCGAGGGCCACACTCTCCATCGACTGGCCCGCCGGCAGCAGCGACTGTTCGGCGGGCAGCGGGTTCGCGTCAGCAGCCCGCAGGGTCGCTTCGCCGACGGTGCAGCGATGGTGGACGGACTCACCTTCCACGCGGCCGAGGCCTGGGGCAAGCATCTCGTCCATCGTTACCGGGACGGGCGTGCCGAACGAATGGTGCACATCCACCTCGGGCTGTACGGCTCGTTCACCGAACTCGCGGTGCCCGTGCCGGAACCGGTCGGGCAGGTTCGACTCCGCATCGAGACCGAGACCGCCGGAACGGACCTTCGGGGTCCGACGGCGTGTGAGATCTACCACCCCGCCGATCTCGAGGCGTTGGTCGCCCGACTCGGTCCGGATCCGCTGAGACGCGACGCCGACCCCGGCTGGGCATGGTCGGCGATCTCGCGGTCCGCGCGGCCCGTCGGCGCCCTGCTGATGGACCAGAAGGTCATCGCCGGGATCGGCAACGTGTATCGCGCCGAGATCCTCTTCCGCGCGGGCATCGATCCGATGAGACCCGGAAAGCGTGTTCTCCGAGACGAATTCGACGCTCTGTGGTCCGACCTGGTGACTCTCATGAAGATCGGCGTGCGTCGTGGACGCATTCACGTGATCCGGCCCGAAGACGATTCCGGGGCGCCGTCCTACGCCCCGAACCGTCCGCGGACCTACGTGTACCGGCGGGCGGGCGAGCCATGCCGGATCTGCCGGACACCCGTCCTGATCGCCGATCTGGAGGCCCGAAAACTGTATTGGTGTCCCGTCTGCCAGACCTGACAGGTTACTGCCCGGTCGGTGTGGATAGCCGAACCTTAGTAGCATGTGCGGAGCCGTGAGGTTCTTACTCATGCGAACGGTCGGGGAGACAAGAGGGGGCAGTGTGACAATCAGCGAAAGCATCCGGTCTCATGCCGGACTGATCTCGCGGGGCGAGGTGTCCCCACTCCGAGACGTACCTTTCCACGGCGCGGCCGACGCGCCGATCACCCGTCGTGTGCTGGCCGGTGGGGACCTTTTCCCGGAGGCCGAGAAACGCGTCGTGGCACATGAGATGCGGGCCGTCTCGGCGGCTTCACGTGACTACTGCGAGCCGCACGTGCACGACTGCCCGGAGATCAACATCCTGCTGTCGCTCGACCGTCTGGTCTACGAGATCACGCTCGGGGACGAGGTCTATGAGGTCGAGGCGCCCGCGAGCATCTACATACCGGCCGGCCTGGTGCACAGCGCCAATGTGATCGAGGGCAGCGGTTTCTTCGTGGCGATCATCGAGACCGCCGACTACGTCGCCAAACCGCCACCGGCGCAAGCGTCCTGATCGGTCACGGCTGCGAGGTGTGGGCCGCGGCGCCGTGACACGGTCGAGGTGGGAATCTCAGGGAGCCCTCAGCGCTCCTGCGGGCGGTTCACACATCCGGGACCCACCATGGGTGAGGTGCAGCATGTCAAAACCCCGCCACGGCCCGGCGGGACACCGCCGATCACTGTCTTCGTGGTCGGCGGGACGGGGGAGTCGTATCCCGGTGACCCACGGACCGAGGTGTCCGGGCTCCTCACCGGAGTGGCCGACGAACTCGATGACCGCTTCGACTGTCGGTGGATCGGATACCCCGCGAGCTATGGTCCCGCCCCGCGTCCGGGCGGGATGAGTTTCGTCGAGAGCGTCGGGATCGGTGCGGGCCGACTGCGGGCGGCCATCCGCGCCACGGCAGGACCGGTCGCGCTGGTGGGTTACTCGCAGGGGGCCGTGGTCATCCGATCCGCGGTCGCCGATCTGGCGACCGGAGATGCCGAGAGTGCGTCCGACCTGGACCGGGTGCTCGGTGTCGGGCTGGTCGCCGACCCGCACCAGCCGCCGGGCGTGGTGCCCGGTTGCGACGGGTGGGGAGTCGCCGGCCCGGGAGCGGATCTACCGACCGGGCTGCCCGTGTACTGGGTGGGCGCGTCCCAGGATGTGATCTGCAACGCCGACGCGGACTCGCTTGTCCGCGACGTCGCCGACCTCACCGGCTCGATGACGCTGGCCGGGCTCGGCCGATGGGGGAGGAGTGCGTGGGATGTGTTGCGCGCCAACGACTTGCAGAACGCACGGCGGACGTCGGTCCGGCCGGCGCAGTGGCGGCGCGACCCCGGGCGGATGCTGGCGGCGTGGCGTGAGGTCAGGTGCTACCTCCCGTCGCGCATCCGGGTGGGTGGTGTGTGGCTGACCAACGCCGTGGGTGGCCGGCACACGTCGTATCGGAGCGACCCCTATCGGCGGACCTCGGTCACCGATCCGGCGTCCACCGGTTGTCAGGTCATCGCCCAGTGGCTTCAGGTCCAGGCGACGTTCGCCGACCAGGCCGCCACCTGGTCACACGACAGAGGGCCGGTCACCTGACGGTGACCGGCCCTCGTAGTCTGCTCGAGACTAGGTGTTCTGATACTTCCCACCGATGGTGTTGCGCACCACGATCGGGGTGTTGCGGGGAACGTTGTCGTAGACCCACTTGGCGTGATCGTTGGTGACGTTGATGCAGCCGTGGCTCACGTTGCTGCGACCCTGCTGATTGACCGACCAGGGGGCGCCGTGGATGAAGATGCCGTCCCACGACATCCGGGTCGCGTACTCGACGTAGGTGCGGTAGCCCTCGGCGGAGTCGACCGGGACGCCGTACGTGGACGAGTCCATGTACATGTCGCGGTACTTCTCCTTGGTGTAGTACACGCCGTTCGAGGTGGGGTTCTTGTCCGAACCCATCGAGATCGGCATCGTCCGGACGACCTTGCCGTTGTGCCACCAGGTGATGGTGTGGGTGTTGTCGTCGGCCAGGGCGATGTAACCGGTCTCGGTCTTGACGTTCGGGATGACCGGCCCGGCCGGCTTCTCCTCGGTCGTCGACGGCGGCGGCTGCGGAGCTTCGGGGGTGGTCGGCGCCGGCGGGGTCGGCAGACCGGGGACCGCGGGGATCTCGACCGGCGGCAGGCCGGGGATCACGGTGACCGGGACGGCGTTGGCGACGCCGGGAAGTGCGAGGGTCATGGCCAGGACGCCGAAGACGACAGCCGCGAGTCGTCGAGCCGAACGGCGGCGCGAGGCGCGCGGGGTCGGCAGGTGAGAGTTCAACACAGGTCGTACCTTCGGTTCGATGGTTCGTTCGCGCATCGGCCTGAGCGCGGAACCATCGTTACACAACCGTTGCCTTGGGTCCAAGGAGCGGGTCACGCCGAATGACGCCGCCATCGCGAACCCTCAGTACGACGTGGCAAAACCCGAGGTAGCGTCGTTGTCGACACCGCGTGTGACGGTCGTCACATTCGAGGTCGCGCATACGCAGCGGGTTCCGGCGTGGACTCATTGTGGCCGCTGGACCCTCGTATGCAACAGGATCGTTTGTCCCACTGGGGACTGCTCGTTCGGGGCGCCGTGTTCCCGCTCAGGCGGGTTGTGGATGTTCGGTGCGAAGGTGTTGCGCAGGTTGCGAACACGCCTCGTCCCGGCAGACGAGCATCACGTCGACGCGACCGATGCCGGCCTCGGACTCGGTCACGTCTCGGCGGACGTACAGGGGTGCGCCGCAGGATCCGCACCGGCGTTGGGTTTTCGTGTGGCTGGAGGACATGGGTCAACGGTACGCCAGGTGTGGCGTGGATCACAGGACGAGTCCGGACCGGCGGGATGTGGTCCGGTTGGGTGACTTGGGCGGGGGTCTGTGACATCGCCGACCCGAATCGCATGTGGTTCGCAGACAGCGGAGGAACGTGAGGGAAACGCCAGGCCAGTTCGCGCCCTGCCCACCACCGATCGTCTCGACCGGCCCCGGCGATTCGTCGGCACCCGGGCACCCGGAGGAGGAGGCGACTCCCGAGATCGTCTACGAGTACGCGCCCCTGCCGTTGCCGTGGAACAAGCCGTCGGAGCCGCCCAACTAGGCGCACGGAGTAGCCCGGACCGACGAAAAAGGCTCGGAGATAGTGTCTCCGAGCCGGTGGAGCGGGTGACGGGAATCGAACCCGCGTAGCTAGTTTGGAAGACTAGGGCTCTACCATTGAGCTACACCCGCGTTGCTCGCGGTGACCGTCGAGATCCCGGCGTCGCGTGCGATGAGTGACTGTACCGGCAGCGGCGCCGGAACCGAAATCGGGGTGGATGCGACGAGGTGGCATCCGACGGACGACCATCGGTTCCGGCGTCGCCGCGGCACCCGTGCGCGGGCCCGGCCGCGGTGGCACGTACTATCTCTTGTTGGCCCTGATGCGCGGTCGCCCTCCGGGGTTCCCTCGCGTGTTCGGACCCCGGGATGTGGCGCAGCTTGGTAGCGCATCCGCTTTGGGAGCGGAGGGTCGCAGGTTCAAATCCTGTCATCCCGACTTGATCGATGTGGCCCGACCGGTCACCCGGTGCACGGCCCGCGAACGACCGAACTTCCACCACCGTAGATATAAGGAGTATTCAGGCGTGAAGAGCACTGTCGAGCAACTCACCCCGACCCGGGTCAAGCTCAACGTCGAGGTCCCGTTCGAGGAGCTGTCGGCAGACTTCGACCGGGCCTACCGGTCGTTGGCCCAGCAGATCCGGATCCCCGGATTCCGTCCGGGCAAGGCGCCCGCGAAGCTGATCGAGGCCCGTGTCGGCCGCGATTCGATTCTCGCGCAGGTCGTGAACGACGCCATCCCGGCCAAGTACTCCGAGGCCGTCGCCGAGACCGAGACCAAGGCCATCGGCCAGCCCGAGATCGACCTGTCCGAGCTGAAGTACGGCGAGTCGGTCACCTTCACGGCCGAGGTCGACGTCCGTCCCGAGATCACCCTGCCCGACTACTCGACCCTGTCGGTCGAGGTCGACGCGATCGAGGTCGACGAGGCGGCGGTCGACGAGCAGCTCGAAGGCCTGCGCGCCCGCTTCGGCACCCTCAAGGGCGTCGAGCGCGGCGTGGAGAACGGCGACTTCGTGTCGATCGACCTGGCCGCGACCGTCGACGGCGAGGCCGTCGAGGAGGCCACCACGGAGGGGCTGTCCCATGAGGTCGGCTCCGGCCAGCTCATCGACGGACTCGACGAGGCGCTCATCGGCCTGAAGGCCGGCGAGGACAAAGAGTTCACGACCAAGCTCGTCGCCGGCGATCACGCGGGCGAGGAGGCCCTCGTGAAGGTGACCGTGCAGTCGGTCAAGGAGCGCGAGCTGCCCGAGGTCGACGATGAGTTCGCCCAGATGGCCAGCGAGTTCGACACCGTCGAGGAGCTGCGCGCCAGCCTCGCCGAGCGGGTCGAGCAGTCCGCGAAGCTGGAGCAGGCCAACAAGATCCGCGACGCGGTGCTCGACAAGCTCCTCGAGACCGTCGAGATCCCGCTGCCGGAGAAGGTCGTCGACGAAGAGGTCGAGGGTCAGCAGCACCAGGTCATCCACGCGCTCGGACACGACGACGAGCAGGTCGCCAAATTCCTCGAGGCGCAGGGTAAGACCCGCGAGGAGTGGGATGCCGAGTCCCGTGCTGAGGCGGAGAAGTCGGTCAAGCAGCAGCTGCTGCTCGACGCGATCGCCGATCAGCAGGACACCGAGGTCAGCCAGGACGAGCTGACCCAGCAGATCATCTTCACCGCCCAGCGCTACGGCATGCAGCCGCAGGAGTTCATCCAGCAGCTGACGCAGGCCAACCAGGTCGGTGCGGTCTACGCCGACGTCCGGCGCGGCAAGTCGCTGGCGAGCATCGTCGGCGACGTGACCGTCACCGACACCAAGGGCGCCACCGTCGACACCGCCGAGTACTTCGGCGGCAATGACGACGCCGACGAGTCCGCTGCGGACGAGTCCGACTCCGACAACTGATCGGGCTCCCGCGGTCCAGCACAGCCCGCACGTTTCCTCCGCGATCGCCGGTCCTCGAAGTACGAGGGCCGGCGATCGCCGTCGGTCCACCATCACGCACGGGCCGTTCACGGTGCCGAAGGCCGTTCTGCTCTCAGCGAAGAGGCGTGTCCTCGGGAGTGTCCGCGGGTGTCGATTGGTTAGTGTCGGTGAGGACGTCATCAGAGAAGCATTCGATGTGCGTGCGCGTCACCCGCGGGTGACGCGCAGGTCATGACAACAAGGCAAAGGTAGGAACCCGTGAGTGAGCCGACCATCCACACACCCACGATGAGTTCGGGTGTGGCTGGGTTGAACCTGACCGATTCGGTGTTCGAGCGTCTGCTGCGCGAGCGCATCATCTTCCTGGGCACCCAGGTCGACGACGACATCGCGAACCGGCTGTGCGCGCAGATCCTGCTGCTCTCGGCCGAGGACCCGCAGAAGGACATCCACCTCTACATCAATTCGCCCGGTGGGTCGGTGACCGCCGGAATGGCGATCTTCGACACCATGCAGCTCGCGGAATGCGACGTCGCGACGTACGCGATGGGTATGGCGGCGTCGATGGGGCAGTTCCTGCTCGCCGCCGGCGCCAAGGGCAAGCGACATGCACTGCCGCACGCGCGCATCATGATGCATCAGCCGTCCGCCGGCATCGGTGGTACCGCGGCCGACATCGCCATCCAGGCAGAGCAATTCGCGCTCACCAAGAAGGAGATGAACCGGCTCAACGCCGAGTTCAGCGGTCAGCCGCTCGAGAAGATCGAGGCCGACGCCGACCGCGACAAGTGGTTCACCGCGGAAGAGGCCAAGGAGTACGGCTTCGTCGACAAGGTGATCGCGCGCCCGGGTCGGTGAGACCCCGGTCCGACGACCGCTCCCGTACCCACCGCCGAGCCACCTCTACCCAATGGAGCAACAGATGACCAACTCCCTTTCCTTCGACGGCATGCCCGCCGAGGTCGCCGCCGGCATCCCCGCGTCGGCCCTGGCGCTGAAGAACATCGAAGCGCGGTACATCCTGCCGTCGTTCATCGAGCACACCCCGAACGGCCAGCGACAGTACGACCCGTACGCGAAGCTGTTCGAAGAGCGGATCGTGTTCGTCGGCACGCCGATCGACCAGGTCGTGTCCAACGACGTCATGGCGCAGCTGCTCGTCCTCGAATCGCAGGACCCCGACCGCGACATCACCATGTACATCAACTCGCCCGGTGGCAGCGTGCCCGACATGCTCGCCATTTACGACACGATGCAGTACGTGCACTGTGACATCGTGACCGTCTGCCTCGGTGAGGCGGCCTCGGCGGCGGCGATCCTTCTCGCCGGCGGAACCCCGGGCAAGCGTGCGGCGTTGCCGAACGCTACGGTCCTGATCCACCAGCCGCGCACCGGCGGCGCCTACCAGGGTCAGGTCTCCGACCTCGAGATCCAGGCCGCCGAGATCGAGCGCATCCGCGATCGCCTCGACGAGATCCTGGCCAGCCACACCGGTCAGGACAAGGAGAAGATCCGCAAGGACACCGACCGCGACAACATCCTGACCGCGGCCGCGGCCAAGGAGTACGGCATCGTCGACGAGGTCTTCGAGTACCGCAAGAAGTCGATGAAGAAGTAGTCCTGGCCAAGAAGTAGTTGTGGCAGTGCAGAAGTCCCGGTGATTTTCTGCCGCGACATTTGGCCTTATCGGTCGAAGTTCGAGCGACACGCGGGTACCGTCGGGTTACTGGGCATTCGAGTGTCGATCAAATGACCCATGCCCGGCTGCGTGCGACGCGACGGACCAGACACGACAGTCCGGCAACGAGGAAGTAGGTACAGCGCGAGATGGCACGAATCGGAGACGGCGGCGACCTGCTCAAGTGCTCTTTTTGCGGCAAGAGCCAGAAGCAGGTGAAGAAGCTCATCGCCGGCCCCGGCGTGTACATCTGCGATGAGTGCATCGACCTGTGCAACGAGATCATCGAAGAGGAACTGGCCGAGAACGGCGACGTCAAGCTCGACGAGCTGCCGAAGCCGACCGAGATCCGTGACTTCCTCGAGAAGTACGTCATCGGCCAGGACACGGCGAAGCGGACGCTCGCGGTGGCGGTCTACAACCACTACAAGCGCATCCAGGCGGGCGAGAAGAAGGACGCCCGGACGGGTGAGACCGTCGAGCTGATGAAGTCGAACATCCTGATGCTCGGCCCCACCGGATGCGGCAAGACGTACCTGGCGCAGACCCTGGCGAAGATGCTCAACGTGCCGTTCGCGATCGCCGACGCAACCGCGCTGACCGAGGCCGGATATGTCGGCGAGGACGTCGAGAACATCCTGCTCAAGCTGATCCAGGCCGCCGACTACGACGTCAAGCGTGCCGAGACCGGCATCATCTACATCGACGAGGTCGACAAGATCGCCCGCAAGAGCGAGAACCCGTCGATCACGCGCGATGTGTCCGGTGAGGGAGTCCAGCAGGCGCTGCTGAAGATCCTCGAGGGCACGCAGGCGTCGGTGCCGCCGCAGGGTGGACGCAAGCATCCGCATCAGGAGTTCATCCAGATCGACACGACGAACGTGCTGTTCATCGTGGCCGGCGCGTTCGCCGGTCTGGAGAAGATCGTGTCCGAGCGGATCGGCAAGCGCGGTCTCGGCTTCGGCAACGAAGTGGCGAGCAAGGACGAGGTGGACACCTCGGATCAGTTCGCCGACGTCATGCCGGAGGACCTGATCAAGTTCGGCCTGATCCCGGAGTTCATCGGCCGTCTGCCGGTCGTCGCGTCGGTGACGAACCTGGACAAGGACTCGCTGGTGAGCATCCTGTCGGAGCCGAAGAACGCGCTGGTGAAGCAGTACACCCGGCTGTTCGACATGGACAATGTCGAGCTGGAGTTCACCAAGGACGCCCTCGAGGCGGTCGCCGATCAGGCAATTCACCGCGGCACCGGTGCCCGCGGCCTGCGGGCCATCATGGAAGAGGTCCTGCTGCCGGTGATGTACGACATCCCGAGCCGCGACGACGTCGAGAAGGTCGTCGTGACCGGGGAGACAGTCCGCGACAACGTCCTCCCGACCATCGTGCCCCGCAAGGCCTCCAGCGACGAGCGTCGCGACAAGAGCGCCTGACGCGCACGACTGACGACGAGAAAGCCCCGCCCGGGTAGACCCGGGCGGGGCTTTCTCTTGTCCATCTCGCCCCGCGGCGGTGCCGCATCGAGCACACTGAGCGATGTGACTCAACACGGATCGGATACCTCGGTGCTCGCCGGCCTGGTGCTGGCGGGTGGACGTTCGCGACGGATGGGCAGCGACAAGGCCGCGCTCGACTGGGACGGTGAACCCATGCTCGCGCGAGTGGTGCGGGTGGTGTCCCAGCGCTGCGATCCGGTGCTGGTCGTCGCGGGCGAGACGTCTGCGGCATTCCGCGGCGTCGACGACATCCGCGACCGGGCGGCGCCGGGGATCGATTCGTCGAAGGTGCACTGGGTGACCGACGAACAGGAGGGGACGGGTCCGCTCGGCGGGCTCGTCGCGGGCCTGTCCGCGGCGGCTGCCGCGGGTGCCGAGTTCGCGTTCGTCTGTGCCACGGACATGCCGCTGATCGCGCCGGAACTGATCGACGAGCTGAGGCTGGGGCTGACCGACTCGACGCAGGCGGTCATCGCCCACGACGCCCAGCGGGATCATCCGATGGCGGGGATCTACCGCACGGATGCCGCGGCGATGATCGCGGATGTCGTCGCCGGCGGCGAACGGCGCATGCTGGGCGCGATCGAGGCGCTCAACACCCATCGGGTGGGGATCTCCGATCCGGACTGGCTGGTCAACGTCAACGCGCCTGAGGACCTGCACAGATTGCGCGTCTCCGCGGGTTAGCACGAAGCGCTCGGGCGCGGACGGGTCCCGGGCGAGGTCCGGCCCGGCGAAAACATAGAATAGCGGCCGTGACATCACCCGACCAGACATCCGCGTTGCCCGAGACAGCGTCGCCCCGGACTGCCGTACCCGAGACCGGGTTGCCGAAGTCCTGGGACCCCGCTGAGCACGAGGCGTCGCTCTACCAGGGCTGGGTGGACGCCGGGTACTTCACCGCGGACGCGGCGAGTGACAAGCCGCCGTTCTCCATCGTGATCCCGCCGCCGAATGTCAATGGCTCGCTGCACATGGGCCACGCCTACGAGCACGTCCTGATGGACGCGCTCTCGCGTCGTCGTCGGATGCAGGGCTACGAGGTGCTGTGGCTCCCCGGCATGGACCACGCGGCGATCGCGATGCAGACGATGGTCGAGCGAAAACTCGCCACCGAGGGCAAGACGCGCGACGACCTCGGCCGGGAAGCGTTCATCGACCGCGTGTGGGCCGAGAAGGCCGAGATCAGCGGCAACATCGGCGAGCAGATGCGCCGGCTCGGCGACAGTGTCGACTGGTCGCGCGAACGCTTCACGATGGACGAGGGTCTGTCGCGCGCGGTGCACACCGTCTTCAAGAAGATGTTCGACGACGGGCTGATCTATCAGGCCGAGCGCCTCGTCAACTGGTCGCCGGTCCTCAAGACCGCCGTCAGCGACATCGAGGTGAGTTACGCCGACGTCGAGGGCGAGCTCGTCAGCTTCCGCTACGGGTCACTCGACGACACCGAGCCTCACATCGTCGTCGCGACGACCCGACTCGAGACGATGCTCGGCGACACCGCGATCGCGGTGCACCCCGACGACGAACGGTATGCCCACCTGGTCGGCACCGCACTGCCGCACCCCTTTGTCGACCGGATGATCCCGATCGTCGCCGATGATTACGTCGACCCCGAATTCGGCAGCGGCGCAGTCAAGATCACGCCGGCACACGACCCCAACGACTTCGCGCTCGGGCAGCGACACAACTTGCCGATGCCGACGATCATGGACGAATCGGCCCGGATCGCCGACACCGGAACCGAATTCGACGGCATGGACCGCTTCGAGGCGCGTGTCAAGGTGCGCGAGGCGCTGGCCGAACAGGGCCGGATCGTGAAAGAGGTGCGTCCGTACCTGCACAGCGTCGGGCATTCGGAGCGCACCGGCGAGCCGATCGAACCGCGCCTGTCGATGCAGTGGTGGGTGGCGGTCTCCACGCTGGCCGCGGCGGCCGGCGACGCGGTGCGGGACGGGTCCACGGTGATCCACCCGAAGTCGATGGAGCCGCGCTGGTTCAGCTGGGTCGACGACATGCACGACTGGTGTATCTCGCGTCAGCTGTGGTGGGGTCACCGCATCCCGATCTGGTACGGACCCGACGGCGAGGTGGTGTGCGTCGGACCCGACGAGCAGGCCCCCGAGGGTTACGTCCAGGAGACCGACGTCCTCGACACCTGGTTCTCCTCCGGGCTGTGGCCGTTCTCCACGATGGGCTGGCCCGATCAGACCGCGGATCTCGAGAAGTTCTATCCCACCTCGGTTCTCGTCACCGGGTACGACATCCTGTTCTTCTGGGTGGCCCGCATGATGATGTTCGGCACCTATGTGGGCAAGGATCTGGGTCCGGGCAACGAGATCCCGTTCCACAACCTGTTCCTGCACGGCCTGGTGCGCGACGAGCACGGCCGCAAGATGTCGAAGTCGAAGGGCAACGGCATCGACCCGCTCGACTGGGTGGAGCGCTTCGGGGCCGACGCCCTGCGCTTCACGCTCGCCCGCGGTGCCAACCCCGGTTCGGACATCTCGGTCGGCGAGGACCACGCCCAGTCGTCGCGCAACTTCGCCACCAAGCTCTACAACGCCACCAAGTTCGCGTTGATGAACGGCGCGAAGGTCGGCGAGCTCCCCGACGCCGAGACGCTGACCGACGCCGACCGGTGGATCCTCGGCCGGCTCGACGAGGTGCTCGCCGAGATCGACGCCGGGTTCGAGTCCTACGAGTTCTCGAAGGCATGCGAGGCGCTCTACCACTTCGCGTGGGACGAGGTCTGCGACTGGTACCTCGAACTCGCGAAGGTGCAGTTCGCCGAGAACGACGAGAAGCGTTCGGAAGCAACGTCGCTCGTGCTGGGCGCGGTCCTAGAGCCGTTGCTGCGCGCGCTGTCGCCGGTGATGCCGTTCGTCACCGAGGTGCTGTGGAAGGCGCTCACCGGGGGTGAATCGCTCGTGGTCGCCCCCTGGCCGACCACTTCCGGACGCGATTGGTCGTCGGATTCGGCCGCCCGCGTGGACGATCTGCAGCGACTGATCACCGAGGTGCGGCGTTTCCGCAGCGATCAGGGTCTCCGTCCGGGCCAGCGCGTCGCCGTGCAGTTCGACGGACTCGGCGAAGCCGGGCTCGAACACCTGCTGCCGTACGTGACCTCCCTCGCGCGCCTGGACCCGGCCGGTCCCGACTTCGGCGCGACCGCGACCATCGAGGTCCGCCTGAGCGTGGCCACCGTGGTCGTCGCGATCGACACCTCGGGCACCGTCGACGTCGAAGCCGAACGCAAGCGGCTCGCCAAGGACCTGGCGGTGGCCGAGAAGGAACTGTCGACGACCTCGGCGAAACTGGGCAACGAACAGTTCCTGTCCAAGGCGCCCGACCACGTGGTCGCCAAGATCCGGGACCGTCAGCGGATCGCGACCGAAGAGGTCGAACGGTTGAACGCGAAGCTGGCGAGTCTGGCCGGCGCGTGAGCGACGACACCGGTTTCCCCGAAGAGGATCCAGCCGTCCTGGGAATGGATGCGGCAGGCGACCCCCTGGGTCTCTCGGCGATCCTGGGGGAGGACGAACCCGATCCGGATGCCGAGCCGGCGCGGCTGCGCGTCACTGACAGCGCCGACGATCTCGCCGAACTCGCCGAGGTCGAGGCCGAGCTCGACACCCGGTGGCCCGAGACCAAGATCGAGCCGTCGCTGACCCGCATCGCGACGCTCATGGATCTGCTCGGATCCCCCCAGCACGGATACCCCGCGATCCACATCGCCGGGACGAACGGCAAGACGTCGGTCACCAGGATGGTCGACGCGTTGCTGTCCGCGCTGCACCGGCGCACGGGCCGGATCACGAGTCCGCACCTGCAGCGCGTCACCGAGCGGATCTCGGTCGACGGCAAGCCGATTCCGGCACGCACCTACATCGACACCTATCGGGAACTCGAGCCGTACATCACCATGGTCGACGATTCGTCGACAGCGGCGGGTGGACCCCGGATGAGTAAGTTCGAGGTGCTGACCGCGATGGCGTATGCGGTCTTCGCCGAGGCGCCGGTGGACGTCGCCGTCGTCGAGACGGGCATGGGCGGTCGATGGGACGCGACCAACGTCATCGACGGCACGGTCTCGGTCATCACACCGATCGCGATGGACCACGCGGACTATCTCGGCGACACCCTGACCGCCATCGCGGGGGAGAAGGCCGGCATCATCAAGCCCGCCGAACCCGATGCGGCCGGCACCGTCGATCCCGTCACGGTGATCGCCGAACAGAGCCCCGAGGTGATGGACGTCCTGCTGCGCGCGGCCGTCGATGCGGGCACCATCGTCGCCCGCCAGGGATCGGAGTTCGCGGTCCTCGACTCGGTCATCGCCGTCGGTGGGCAGATGCTCACCATCCAGGGCCTCGGCGGTGTCTACGACGAGATCTTCGTGCCGCTGCACGGTGCACATCAGGCGGCCAACGCGGCGCTGGCGCTCGCGGCGGTGGAGGCGTTCTTCGGTGCGGGCGCCGATCGTCAGCTCGACATCGACGCGGTGCGTACGGGTTTCGCGTCCGTCGCCAACCCCGGACGGCTCGAGCGACTGCGCAGCGCCCCGACGGTGTTCGCCGACGCGGCGCACAATCCCCACGGAGCCGCGGCGCTGGCGCAGGCGCTGGCCGAGGAGTTCGACTTCCGTCGACTCGTCGGCGTCATCGGCGTGCTGGGTGACAAGGACGCCCGCGGAGTCCTCGAAGCCCTCGAGCCGGTGCTCGACGCGGTCGTCGTCACCGACAACGGGTCGCCACGGGCCCTGGAGCCCGAGACGCTCGCGGAGTACGCGCGGGAGGTGTTCGGCGAGGACCGCGTGGTCGTCAAACCCTTCCTGCCCGACGCCGTCGAGGAGGCCATCGCACTGGCCGAGGAAGCCGACGGCGAACGCGTGTCCGGTGCGGGCGTGGTCATCACCGGGTCCGTCGTGACCGCCGGTGCCGCGCGAACACTCTTCGGTAAGGAACCCTCATGACCCGGTACACCCCACCCACGAACGATCCGTGGAAGGGGCTCCGCGGCGTGATGGCCGGCACGATGATCCTGGAGGTCATCGTCGTGATCCTGGCGTTCCCGATCGTGTGGCGCCTCGGCGACGGGCTGACCTGGTTGTCCGGCGGATACCTCACGCTCGTCGTCATCGCGATGATCCTGGCCGCCGGGATGCAGGGTCGGCCGTACGCGATCAACCTCGATCTGGGCCTGCAGGTCGTGCTGATCATCGGGGGGCTCTTCCACTGGTCGATCGCGGTGGTGGGAGTCGTCTTCGGGTCGGTCTGGCTGTACATCCGCTACATCAAGGCCGACGTCGAGAAGCGGGTCGAACGCGGGATGCTGCCCGGCCAGGAGCCGATCGAGTAATCGGTCCGGCGGCCACGGCCGTCTCGCCGCCGGCTGTCCGACCAGCGGTGTTTTCGTTGCTCAGGGCGGGGTTTGGTGGCCGCAAGACCTGTGGCCGGACCGTTATCGCCGAACCCGGGCGGCCAGGTGGGCTTGCTGTAACAATGGCCCATGCCGCGGGGGCCGACAAGTCGATCCTCGCAGCTTGTCGAACCCCTTCTCGAGACACCCGATGTGAGGACATACGTGCAGTTCCAGCTCTTCCGGACCACCTCCGTCCGAACCCGACGCCCCGTGCTCCCCGTTGTCGTCCTCGCGGGCGCGGCGCTCGCACTGACCGTCCCGGCCACGGCGGCGGCCGAACCGGAGCGGGACCAGGCACCGATCGGGATCGTGAACTTCATACCCGCAGCGGACGCACCCGTTCCAGTCGGGCCGGGGGAGTACAGCTATGTCGCCACCCACGAGATCACCCAGCGTGCCGCGACCATGAAGGCGCCCGAGGCCATCGCCAGCCTCCCGGTGCCCGCCCAGTACCGGCCCGCGAATCTCGGTCTGGCGCAACAGTTCGATCTCGCGCTCGCCGGCGCGCTCGCCTCGCCCGGCGGCTGTGTGCAGGTGGTCGTCGATCCGCGCTCGCGCACCGGCAGCCTTTTCGACTACGGCTTCTTCCCGGTCGCCGGTGAGTACTGCTCCTGACCGGTACGTGACCGTAGCCGGTCGATAGGGTGTCAGTCGTGACTGAACGCACTCTCGTACTCATCAAGCCGGACGGCGTCGAACGCAACCTCGTCGGCGACATCATCAGCCGTATCGAGCGCAAGGGCTTGACCCTGGTGGCTCTCGAACTCAAGACCGCGAGCGACGAGGTCGCTCGCGGGCACTACGCCGAGCACGAGGGCAAGCCGTTCCACCCCTCGCTGCTCGAGTTCATCACGTCCGGTCCGCTGGTCGCGGCCGTTCTCGAGGGGCCCCGCGCGGTGGCGGCGTTTCGCCAGATCGCCGGCGGTACCGACCCGGTCGAGAAGGCCGTGCCCGGAACGATCCGTGCCGACTTCGCGCTCGACACCCAGTACAACCTGGTCCACGGGTCCGATTCGCCCGAATCGGCGCAGCGCGAGATCGCACTCTGGTTCCCCGGACTCGAGGGCTGAACGCGAGCGCCTCGGCTCGACGCGCAACGTCAAACGCTCATCCTTTGCGGTCATCCGACCGCGGTGTGGGATACTTGCACAGTTATCGCCGACACACTTTGTCGACGACGACCGGATGACGCGCCCCGATACCGGCGCGTCGCGGTGCGGCACTGACGCACCGCGACGCCACGGAACCGCAGCTGACCCCACCGAGTTCGCCCTGCTGCCAGCGGGCGAACACTCAGGTTCCGCCTGTGCCCGGTGGCGTGGAAAGCGATCAGGGACGCGGTCATCGACACAGCAAGAGCGTCGTCGGACGATCCGTGAGACGGACCGCCGCGACGACGCGCAGACCACACAACACCGGTCCGACGAGGACCGGGACACAGAGCAGACCCTCGCGTGGCCGCGTCAGCCCGACGCGCCCGGGGGTTCGAGGAGACTGAGTGACCGACAACGGGTCGCCGGCTGACGCGAACGCAGCGTCGGAATCGGCGGAAGAATTTCCCAGCAAACTTCGTGTGCACGCCCTGGCTCGCTTCCTGGGCCTGACGAGTCGACAGGTACTGGCTCACCTGGCGAATCTCGGCGTGCAGACCCGGAGCCCGCAGTCCAGCGTCGATCGTGACCTGGCGAAAGCCGTGGCCGAACGGGTGCGTTCCGGCGTCGACGAGACCGGCGAGACACCTCCGCAAGCCGTCCCGGCCGGCGACGCGGCTCTGCCTGACGCCGCTGCCGACACGACCCCGGCCGAGGCCCCTGCCGACACCCCGCCGACGGACACCGCACAGGCCGAGGCCGCATCCGTCGAAACAGCGCCGACCGAGGCGGTGTCCGCCGAAGCGGCGCCCGCCGACGACGCACCGACGGCCGACGTCGCATCGACCGAGGATGCTGCACCGACCACCGCCGACGACTCGCCCGCGGCACCGGCCGCGGCCGAGGCCCCGACGTTGTTCTCGGCCGCCCAGTACGACGCACCGGTGCCGGCCCCGGCCGCGGAGACCGACGCCTCGACCGGCGCGCAGCCGCTGTTCCTGCAGCCTCAGGCCCCGGCCGACAAGCCCCGCGCCGCCCGCTCGGGTCGTGCGAAGACCCGCGCTGAGACGGGCGCGAAGGACGAGTCGGCGGACACCCCGGCAGACGAGTCCGTCGCTGCCGAGACCGCGACCTCGACATCGGCGGACGCGCCCGCCCGTTCGGACAGGTCGAGGGCCGATGATTCGACCACAGCTGACCGGGACGCCGACGTCTCGAGCCCGGACGACTCCGGCGCCGAGGACGCCGACGATTCCAGCACCGATGATTTCAGCACCGATGATTTCAACGCTGATGATTCCGGGTCGGGTCGGAGTCGCCGGCGTCGACGCGGGCGTCGTGGACGCGGGCGCGGTAGGGGAGACCAGGGGGGCGACTCTGATTCGGACACGGATGAGTCCGACGCCGAGGCGTCCGATGCCGACGAGTCGACCGGTGACGGGGCAACCGATGCCGACACGGACTCGGAGGACACCACGTCCGACGAGTCGGCCGAGGACTCGCGCTCGGAGGAGGGCCGTCCGTCGGGCAAACGCACCCGCCGCCGCAGCCGTCGTTCGGGTGCGGACAATGCGGAGGACTCCGAGGCGTCCGGCGCCGCGGGCGACCGCGCCGACGAGTCCGGCGACGATGCCGACACGGCCGACGCCGAGGATGCATCCGATGACGACGACTCCGGTGATTCCTCGTCGACTCGCCGCCGCCGTCGCCGGCGCCGTCGCAAAGGTGGCGGCGAACCCGATGAGGCGTCTCCCGACGATCCGCCGAACACGGTGGTGCACGAGCGCGAGCCGCGCAGCAAGCGGGCACGCGACGAGGTGCAGGGCATCTCGGGGTCGACCCGACTCGAAGCCAAGCGTCAGCGCCGGCGCGACGGGCGCGATGCCGGCCGGCGTCGTCCGCCGATCCTGACCGAGTCGGAGTTCCTGGCGCGCCGTGAGGCGGTCGACCGCGTCATGGTCGTCCGAGAGCGCAGCGCGAACAGCCGCATCTCCGGCAACGACGGGCACGAACACGCCGCGGTCGAGGACTACACGCAGGTCGCGGTCCTCGAGGACGGTGTCCTCGTCGAGCACTTCGTGACGACCGCGACGTCGTCGTCGATGGTCGGCAACATCTACCTCGGACGCGTCCAGAACGTCCTTCCGGGTATGGAAGCCGCGTTCGTCGACATCGGTCGCGGACGCAACGGCGTGCTCTACGCCGGTGAGGTCAACTGGGACGCTGCCGGACTCGACGGCGGTTCGCGCAAGATCGAGCAGGCGCTCAAGCCCGGCGACAACGTGCTCGTCCAGGTCAGCAAGGACCCGGTGGGTCACAAGGGCGCCCGTCTGACCACGCAGATCTCCCTCGCCGGCCGCTACCTGGTGTACGTGCCCGGCGGTTCGTCGACCGGGATCAGCCGCAAGCTGCCCGACGTCGAGCGCAAACGTCTCAAGCAGATCCTGGCGAAGCTCGTCCCCGACGAGGCCGGGGTCATCATCCGCACCGCGTCGGAGGGCGTCAGCGCCGAGGAACTCGGTGCCGACATCGCCCGCCTCGAGTCGCAGTGGAAGTCCATCGACGAGGCGGTGACCCAGGCCAAGAAGGGCGGGTCGTCGAGCCCGAAGCCGCTGTACGAGGAGCCCGACCTCCTGGTGCGCGTCGTCCGTGACCTGTTCAACGAGGACTTCAAGAAGCTCGTCGTCGAAGGTGACAAGGCCTGGAACCTGGTCGAGGGTTACGTCAGCTCGGTGGCCTCGGATCTCATGGAGCGGGTCGAGAAATTCGACAAGCCGCACGCCGACGCGCCGGATTCGTTCGTCGTGCACCGCATCGACGAGCAGCTCGCGAAGGCGCTCGACCGCAAGGTGTGGCTGCCCTCCGGCGGCACGCTGATCATCGAGCACACCGAGGCGATGACCGTCGTCGACGTCAACACCGGCAAGTTCACCGGCTCGGGTGGCAACCTCGAGGAGACGGTGACGCGCAACAACCTCGAAGCCGCCGAGGAGATCGTGCGGCAGATGCGGTTGCGCGACATCGGCGGGATGATCATCGTCGACTTCATCGACATGGTGCTCGAGTCGAACCGGGATCTGGTGCTCCGCAGGCTCACCGAGGCGCTCGCTCGTGATCGCACCCGTCACCAGGTGTCCGAGGTGACCTCGCTGGGCCTCGTCCAGATGACACGTAAACGTCTGGGAACCGGTCTGCTGGAAGCGTTCTCGACCACCTGCACCGCCTGCAGCGGTCGAGGCATCATCGTGCACGCGAATCCCGTCGAGGTGAAGACCGACGACTCTTCGCGTGGCGACGGTGCCGGCTCGAAGCGGCCCCGTCGAGGCAAGAAGAAGGCCGACGCGCAACCGGAGGCAGTCGCCCCGGCCGTCGCGCCCGCTCACAAGCCGGCCGAGCACCCGATGTTCCGGGCGATGGCGGCGCACGCGCACGACGACGAACACGGCGAGGAGTCCGGCGCGACCACCGACGGTGACACCACGAGTCGGGTCGAGGATGCGCCGAAACCCGTCGTCGAGGGTTCGTCGCCGCAGCAGACGGCCGACAGCCGGGTGGACACCGCTGTTACCGAGCCGACCGAGACCCTGCCGTATCCGGTGGCGACGGAACCGGCTGAGATGGATTCGGCTGGGACGGAATCGGCTGAATCCGAGCCTGCGGGGGTCGAGACGGTGCCCGAGCCGGCCGGTTCGGCCACCGACGGACAGGCCCCGGCGGCCGCACGGCGTCGTCGGCGGGTCGTCCGTCGTCCGGCGCAGACGACCACTCCGCCCGACACCGTGGTGATGACCGCGGCGGATGTCGTGGCGGAGACGCCGGTGACGACCTCGGGTCCGGTCTCCGCCGCTAACTCGGAGGCGGCGGTCGCGGTACGGCGCCGGCCGCGCAAGCGCAGCGCGGGCCGTCCCGCGGGACCGCCACCGGCCGACGACTGACCCGGGTGACCGGGCCGCGCCGGACCCGGGTCGGGCGAGTTTGACCCGACCGCCGACGTTCCCGTAACCTTGGAAAGTCGCCTCCCGCGGAGGGTCTGCGCTGTTCTGCCCGCTTCGGCACAGCAACGGTGCGTAGTCCGTCGGCAGGCCCTCTGGTGCGAACCGCAGCTTCCCCGGCCACATGCTGGGTGCCCTGTGGCCCGCCCCGGCACGCACAACACAAACGCCCAAGGAGCGCTCGCGCCCCCAGGGTCCGAGTAGACGAGTAAGAGGAATACTTCGATGGCAACGTACGCGATCGTCAAGACCGGCGGTAAGCAGTACAAGGTCGCTGAAGGCGACACTGTGAAGGTCGAGAAGATCGACGGAGAGATCGGCAGCACGGTGAGCCTGCCGGTCGCGTTGGTCGTCGACGGGTCGAACCTGACCACCGATGCCGACAAGCTGGCCAAGATCTCGGTCACCGGCGAGGTCGTCGACCACGTCAAGGGCCCCAAGATCCGCATCCACAAGTTCAAGAACAAGACCGGCTACCACAAGCGCCAGGGTCACCGTCAGAAGCTGACGGTCCTCAAGGTCACCGGCATCAAGTAGTTCGACCCGCTTCGAGAAGACCTCAGGAGGACTGACACATGGCACACAAGAAGGGCGCGTCCAGCTCGCGCAACGGTCGCGATTCCAACGCCCAGCGACTCGGCGTGAAGCGCTTCGGCGGCCAGCAGGTGAGCGCGGGCGAGATCCTGGTCCGCCAGCGCGGCACCAAGTTCCATCCCGGCGTCAACGTCGGTCGCGGTGGCGACGACACCCTGTTCGCGCTCGCCGCGGGCGCGGTGGAGTTCGGCTCCAAGCGTGGCCGCAAGACGGTCAACATCGTCCCGGAAACCGCTTCGGTCTGACCTGAGCAACCGGCACGACAAGCTCTTACACAGGGCGGGCAGGGTCATCGCGTACCCCGCCCGCCCTGTTCTTTTTTGACGGAAGAAGGATTTCGATGTCTCGGTTCGTCGACCGCGTGACCATCCACGTCGCCGCGGGGAACGGCGGCCACGGCTGCGCGTCGGTCCATCGCGAGAAGTTCAAGCCTCTCGGCGGACCCGACGGCGGAAACGGCGGCAACGGCGGGTCCGTGCGGCTCGTCGTCGACCCCCAGGTGCACACGCTCCTCGACTTCCACTTCCACCCGCACGCGAAGGCCTCGAACGGCAAGCCCGGGGCCGGCGACAACCGCGACGGCGCCACCGGCGGCGACCTCGTCCTCAAGGTTCCCGACGGCACGGTCGTCCTCGACGAGCGCGGCACGATCCTCGCCGATCTGGTCGGCGAGGGGACGGTCTTCGAGGCCGCGCAGGGGGGCCGCGGCGGGCTGGGGAACGCGGCGCTCGCGTCGAAGGCGCGCAAGGCCCCCGGCTTCGCCCTGCTGGGCGAAGAGGGGCAGCAGCGTTCGCTAGTTCTGGAACTCAAGTCGGTCGCCGACGTCGGGCTCGTCGGTTTCCCGTCGGCCGGCAAGTCGTCGCTGGTGTCGGTGCTCTCGGCCGCCAAGCCGAAGATCGCGGACTACCCGTTCACCACGCTGGTCCCGAACCTCGGGGTCGTGCAGACCGCGGGCGACGTGTTCACCATCGCCGACGTCCCCGGTCTGATCCCGGGCGCCTCGACCGGCCGCGGGCTCGGACTCGAGTTCCTCCGCCACCTCGAGCGCTGCGCGGTGCTCGCGCATGTCGTCGACTGCGCCACACTGGAACCCGGGCGCGACCCGATCTCCGACATCGATGCGCTCGAAGCCGAGCTGGCCGCGTACGTCCCGGCACTCGACGACGACCACGGACTCGGCGACCTCGCCTCCCGCCCCCGCGTGGTGATCCTCAACAAGCTGGACGTACCCGACGCCGCCGAGCTCGCCGACCTCGTCGAACCCGAACTGGCCGAACGTGGTTGGCCCGTATTCCGGATCTCGGCGGTCGCCCACGAAGGTCTGCGCGAGCTCACCTTCGCACTGGCGCGGATGGTGCGCGAATACCGAGATGCCCAGCCCGCCAAGGTCGCCCGGCGCGCGATCATCCGCCCCAAGGCCGTCGACGACACCGGATTCACGATCGAGACCGACCCGGACAACGAGGGCGGCTTCATCGTCCGCGGTTCCCGCCCGGAGCGGTGGATCGCGCAGACGCAGTTCGACAACGACGAGGCCGTCGGTTACCTCGCCGATCGGCTCAACCGGCTCGGCGTCGAAGACGAACTGGTGAAGCGCGGTGCACAGCCTGGCGCGCCCGTCACCATCGGTGCGGTCACGTTCGACTGGGAACCGTCTACGCCGATGGGCGACGACGTCCCGATCACCGGGCGCGGCACCGACATCCGGCTCGATCGCTCCGATCGCGTCGGCGCCGCCGAACGCAAACAGGCTCGTCGTCTGCGGCGCGGGCTGCCGGACGAGGACGGCGGGGAGCGGGACCTCCCGTGAGCACCGGTTCCGCCGACCGCGTTCACGAGGGGTCGGTACGCGACCGGATCGCGCACGCGCGCAGCGTGGTCGTGAAGATCGGGTCGTCGGCACTCACCGACCTCACCGAGGGACTCGACCGCAACCGCCTCGACGCACTGGCCGACGCCCTCGAGGCCCGGATGCGGGCCGGGTCGGATGTGATCGTCGTGTCCTCGGGGGCCATCGGGGCCGGGATCGCCCCGCTCGGACTCAAGAAGCGGCCCACGGATCTCGCCACCAAGCAGGCGGCGGCAAGCGTCGGACAGCTCGCCCTCGCGCATGCGTGGGGTACGTCGTTCGCGCGCTACGGCCGCACGGTGGGGCAGGTACTGCTCACCGCCGACGACATCTCCAACCGCGGTCACCACGCGAATGCCCAACGGACACTTGACCGTCTGCGTTCACTCGGCGCCGTGGCGGTGGTGAACGAGAACGACACCGTGGCCACCAACGAGATCCGTTTCGGGGACAACGACCGGCTGGCCGCGCTCGTCGCCCACCTGTCGGGTGCCGATGCGCTCATCCTGCTCTCCGACGTCGACGGCCTCTACGACGGTGATCCGCGCCGGGTCGACGTCGACGGCCGTCGCGCCCGGTTGATTCCCGAGGTCAACGGCCCTGAGGATCTCGACGGGGTGATCGCCGGCTCCGGCGGCGCGCTGGGTACGGGTGGCATGGCCTCCAAGCTGGCCGCGGCCCGCTTGTCGGCCGATGCCGGCGTGCCCGTACTGCTGGCGGCCGCCTCCTCGGCGGCGCAGGCGCTGGCCGACGCCTCGGTGGGCACGGTGTTCGCCGCGCGGCCCGAGCGGCTGTCCGCGCGTCGGTTCTGGGTGCGTCACGCCGCCGACGCGCGGGGTCGGATCGTGCTCGACGACGGCGCCGTGGACGCGGTGTCGCGCAAGCGGCGTTCACTGCTCGCCGCGGGGATCGTCGGGGTCACCGGCAGGTTCTACGAGGGCGACGTCGTCGAACTCGTCGACCAGTACGACACGGTGCGGGCCAGGGGAGTCGCGGCCTACGGCGTCGACGACATCGCGTCGATGGTCGGCCGCTCCACCGGCGATCTTCCGCCCGAACTACAGCGCCCGGTGGTGCACGCCGACGATCTGGTGGTCGTGGGCCGCTGACCAGAGGTCAGAACGTCGCCAGCGCCGGGAGCACGAACCCGGCCTCGTGATCGATCTTCAGGGTCGCGATCTCGTCGGCACGGGTGACCCCGCGGTTCACGATGATCAGCGGCTTGCCGGCGCGGTGCGCGCGCCGCGCGAATCGCAGGCCGGACATGACGGTGAGCGACGACCCGACGACCATCAGTGCGTCGGCCTCGTCGACCACTGAATATGCCTCGTCCACAACGTCTTTCGTGACCGTCTCGCCGAAGTAGACGATGTCGGGCTTCAGGATGCCGCCGCAGTTCGGGCAGTCGATCATCACGAAGTCGGACGTGTCGGACAGGGTGGCGTCGGCGTCCGGGGCGACCTCGATGGCACCGCGGCCGTTGACCCGGCGCGCGAACTCGGTGTTGATCTCCTCGAGCTGCTCGGCGAGCCGGTGACGGGAGATACGCCAGTCGCAGTTCAGGCAGCGGACACGGCCGTAGCATCCGTGGAGTTCGATGACCCCGCGGGTGCCGGCCTTGGTGTGCAGCATGTCGACGTTCTGGGTGAGCACCCGCGACATCCATCCGCGCTGCTGGAGTTCGGTGAGCGCCAGGTGGGCTCGGTTGGGGACCGCGGCGTCCATGTGCCGCCAGCCGAGGTGGTTGCGCGCCCAGTAGTGGCGTCGGAAGTCCGCCGACGAGAGGAACATCTCGAGGGTCATCGGCGTCCGCGGCGGCGAGCCGGGACTTCGGTAGTCGGGGATGCCGGAGTCAGTGGAGATGCCGGCGCCGGTCAGAACCGCGAAACGGCGTCCGGCGAGGATGTCGGCGGCCAGCGCGATCCGATCCGCGACGTCATCGTCGAGGGGCGTGTGTTCGGCCGGGGCGGAGCCGAGCTGGAGACGAGTACGCACCCTGCCCAGGATAGGCAGGGTGCGTACTCGAGGTGTCTGCGAGAGCCGTCAGGTGACGGGCGTCTCCGCGTGCTTGCCGGCCGGCTGCGGCACGGTCACCAGCGGGTACACGCCGTTCTCGTCGTGGACTTCGGTGCCCACGACAGGCGGGTTGAACACGCACAGCATGCGCATCTCGGTGTCGGCGGTGACGGTGTGCCGCTCGTGGCCGTTCAGCAGGTACATCGTGCCCGGCGCGAGCGGATAGGTCTCGCCGGTCTCTCGGTCGAGGAGTGTGCCGGTGCCTTCGACGAGCCAGACGGCCTCGACATGGTTGGCGTAGTGGAACTCGTTGACCGAGCCGGCCTTGATCGTGGTCTCGTGGAACGAGAATCCCACATTGTCGCCGCCGAGGATGATGCGCTTGGAGACCCAGTTGCCCTTGGGGTCGGCGACGTCGCGGTCGGTCCCGGTGATTTCTTCAGTGGTTCGGACGATCATCCGATCACCTCCTTGACTGCATCGGACAGGATGGACAGGCCGCGGTCGAGGTCCTCGCGCGAGATGGTCAGCGGCGGGAGCAGCTTCACCACCTCGTCGGACGGGCCCGACGTCTCGGCCAGGAGTCCCGCGCCGAAGGCCTGCGCGCAGACCTTGCCCGCGGCGGTATGGTCCTCGAACGCGAGTCCGCGCACCATGCCACGCCCACGGGTGGAGATGCCGTCGTAGCGGTTGCACAGGTCGGTGAAGACCTCGTGGATCCGCTCGCCCTTGGCATGGATGTCGCGGGTCAGTGCGTCGTCGGCCCAGTAGGTCTCGATCGCCTTGGCGGCGGTCACGAAGGCCGGGTTGTTCCCGCGGAAGGTGCCGTTGTGCTCGCCGGGGGTCCACACGTCGAGCTCGGGCTTGAACAGGGTCAGCGCGAACGGCAGCCCGTAGCCGCTGATCGACTTCGACAGGGTGACGATGTCGGGCTTGATGCCGGCTTCCTCGAACGAGAAGAACTCGCCGGTGCGGCCACAGCCCATCTGGACATCGTCGACGATCAGCAGGATGTCGCGACGCTGGCACAGGTCGGAGAGGGCCCGCAGCCACTCGGCACGAGCGACGTTCACGCCGCCCTCGCCCTGGACGGTCTCGACGATGACCGCCGCCGGGCGGTTCAGGCCGCTGCCGGAGTCGTCGAGCACACGCTCGAACCAGGCGAAGTCCTCCATGACGCCGCCGAAGTAGTTGTCGAAGGGCATGGGCGTCGCGTGGACGAGCGGGATACCGGCGCCGGCACGCTTCATCGAGTTACCGGTCACCGACAGCGATCCGAGCGTCATGCCATGGAAGGCGTTGGTGAAGCTGATGATCGACTCGCGACCGGTCACCTTGCGCGCCAGCTTGAGTGCCGACTCGACGGCATTGGTACCCGTCGGGCCGGGGAACTGGATCTTGTAGTCGAGTCCGCGCGGCTCGAGGATGTGGCCGGTGAACTTCTCGATGAAGTTCCCCTTGGCGACGGTCGCCATGTCGAGACCGTGGGTGATGCCGTCGGACTCGATGTACTCCAGGAGGGCCTTCTTCAGGACCGGGTTGTTGTGGCCGTAGTTCAAGGACCCGGCGCCCGCGAAGAAGTCGAGGTATTCGCGGCCGTCCTGATCGGTGATGTAGGAGCCCTTGGCGGTGGTGAACACAGCCGGCCAGTTACGGCAGTAGCTGCGCACCTCGGATTCGTGGGCGGTGAAGACTGAATCGTCCATGTGGGTGTCGAGAAGTGGCATGTCGTGTGCTTCCTTCTGGTGTGACAACGTGGGGTTCATGTGCCCGGCTCGGGGTCGCGTCATCGCGATCGCCGGGTTCGGCTGAGCCCCACGGGCTGGGGTCGGCCTTTGGTCGGGATGTTATGCGGGACAACCGATTACGGGTCGGCAAGATGGAAACGCCGCGCGCGTGCCGCATCTGAGGCGTCGGCCCGGTGGTCCAAGACGACGATCGGAGTCGCGCCGGACTCAGGGCTCGGGGATCTCCGGCTCGAGCATGTAGAGATCTTCCGGCTCGTGGGAGTCGGGGAATGTGTTCGCCGCGAACAGGTCTCGACGTTCGAAACGAAGTCCGCGGACCTTGGCCACCGAGGCGAACAGGCGTTGGGACGGGACGTTGTCCGGGCTGATCGTCGTGTGCATGGCGACCATGCCGTGACGGTTGACGCGGTCGAACAGCTCGTGCAGCATGGTCGCCGCGATGCCGTGTCCGCGCACCTCGTCGTCGACGGCGACCTGCCAGACCATCAGGGTGGAGGGGTCGCTCTGCCGCCGGTATCCGGTGACGAAACCGACTGCGCGGCCGTCGACTTCGGCGACGATCGAGGTGGTGGCGAAATCGTGGCACCACAGCACATAGGAGTAGCTCGAGTTGACGTCGAGAACCTGTGAGTCCGAAGCGATTTCCCAGAGGCGGATACCGTCGTCGACCGTGGGAACCCGGTAATCGACGGTGAGGGTTGTTGTCGGGGCCGTTCTTGTTTGGGAAGGGCTCATAACGCACTCGACGTTAACAATGCGTGTCGTAGAAGTCATGTACCTGCGGAAATTGGTCCGCGGAACGCCTACCTTGTCCCTGTTCAGGCATACAATGTGAAGCGGGTCACAAAGACGTGATTCCGGATTGGTTCGGGTGGCTTCCGGGGTTGCAGAATGGCCCCATGACGAGGATCATCGCCGGCCGGCTGGGTGGGCGCCGACTGCGTGTTCCGGGCGAGGGTACCCGGCCCACTTCCGACCGGGTTCGCGAATCGGTGTTCAACATATTGGCCGCCCGATCCGATCTGGACGGACTCTGGGTCCTCGACCTGTACGCGGGATCGGGGGCGCTGGGTCTCGAGGCGATCTCGCGTGGTGCCGCGGGGGCGACGTTCGTGGACTCCGGGCGCCGGGCCGCCGTCACGATAGCCGCCAACGTGCGGGCCTGTGGGGTGGGCCCGAACGCCACCGTACATACGCGCACGGTGTCGGCCTACCTCGCCGGCGCCGCGGAACGGCGGTTCGGCCTCGTCTTCTCCGATCCGCCGTACGACCTCCGGGCCGACCGGATCACCGCGGACCTGGAGCTGCTGCGGTCACACCTGGACGACGACGCGCTGATCGTCGTCGAACGCTCGACGCGGTCCACCGGCGACATCTGGCCATCTGAGTACGAGGTGGTCGTCGACAAGTCCTATGGCGACACCCGGGTGGAGATCGCCCGCCTGGTCTGACCGGTAAGTTCGGGCCATGACGACGGCAGTGTGTCCCGGTTCCTTCGATCCCTTCACCCTCGGTCACCGATACGTGGTGGAACGCGCTGCGGCGTGTTTCGACGAGGTCGTGATCACCGTGGTGGTCAACCCCAACAAGCGCGGCATGTTCGGTGTGGACGAGCGGATCGAACTCATCGAAGAGGACTGTGCGGACCTGGCGAATGTGCGGGTCGACCGGTGGGAGGGCCTGCTCGTCGACTACCTGCGGCAGGAGTCGATCCACACCATCGTGAAGGGGCTGCGCTCCGCCGTCGACTTCGACTACGAGGTGCCGATGGCGCAGATGAACCGCGAGCTCGCCGATGTGGAGACGGTCTTCCTGCTCACCGACCCACGATTCGCCCACGTCTCGAGCTCGCTGGTGAAGGAGGTGGCGAAGTTGGGTGGAGACGTGACGCCCTTCTTGTCCGCACATGTCCACAAGAGCCTGATGAGCCGGTTGTCCGGCGAGCTCTCGGCCTGACCCATCGGTCGGGCGCGACACACCCCACGCGCTTCACGAGTCACAAGCGCAACATTCGGCACAATAGTCACAGAATCACCAACTGTTGCAACCAGGCAAGCGCCGGATTGGGGTGGCTGTGTACCGGGTATTTGAGGCTCTCGACGAGCTGGTCGCGATCGTCGAAGAGGCGCGGAGTGTGCCGATGACCGCCGGGTGCGTCGTGCCGCGCGGCGACGTGCTGGAACTCCTCGACGACATCAAGGACTCCATCCCCGGCGAACTCGACGACGCGCAGGACGTCCTCGACCAGCGTGACACCCTGATCGGGGATGCCCGCGAGCACGCCGAGACGACGGTGTCCAAGGCGGATTCCGAGTCCGAGGCGGTCCTCGCGCACGCTCGCGCCGAGGCCGACCGGATCCTCTCCGAGGCGAAGGCGCAGGCCGACCGTATGGTCGACGAGGCGAGCGCGCACTCGGGCTCGCTGGTGGAGGACGCCGCCGAGGAGGCACACCGTCTGCAGACCAGCGCGGCGCGCGAATTCGAGGCCGTCACCGGCCGGGCGCGGGCCGAGGCGCAGCGCACCATCGACGCCGCCAACAACTCCTACGACAAGTCGGTGGCCGACGGTATCGCCGAGCAGCAGCGCCTCGTCTCCGAGACCGAGGTCGTCGGTGCGGCGAAGTCCGAGGCCGAGCGGATCATCGACGCCGCGCACGCCGAGGCCGACCGCCTGCGCGGTGACTGCGACGTCTACGTGGACGAGAAGCTCGCCCAGTTCGAAGAGATCCTGACCGGCACGCTGCGATCGGTGAACCGGGGTCGGCACCAGCTGCGGACCGGCGCCGGCATGCACGACTATGTCGAGTACCCCCGCGGTGTCGACGAGTCCGGGCGAGGCGACGGTGCGCGTTCGCGCGAGTCCCGCGGCGACGATCCCCGCTCGCGCGAGACCTCGGCCCGCCACACCTACGACCGCGACCACGGTTCGCCGCTCGCGGTGTGACACGCTCGTCGACCCGGCTGTCCACACGCCGCCGGCGTCGGTCGATCATTCCCGGGTGCGAGCGTATGGTGGGCGTTTGTGGCTGATCATGCTGTGACATCAGAGCCGTCGCACGGTCCCGGTTCTACTCCCAGGCGCGAGCCCTTCGTGCTGGATGTGCGTTCGATGGGACGCCGCCCGGGCACGATGTCGGAGGTGCACCGTACTGTCCGGACACCCGAACGGTTGGGCGTCGAGATGGTCGGGATCCCAGCGGATTCCGATGTCGACCTCGACCTCCGTCTGGAGGCGGTGTCCGAGGGAATCCTGGTGACCGGGACGGTGTGCGGTGAAACCGTCGGTCAGTGCTCACGCTGCCTCGAGCCGATCGACGGCACGGTGACGGTCTTCCTCACCGAGTTGTTCGCCTACCCGGACAGCGCGACCGAGCAGACCACCGACGCCGACGACATCCATCGCATCGCCGACGACCGTATCGACCTCGAACAGTCGATCATCGACGCCGTGGCACTCGAACTGCCGATGTCGCCCCTCTGTTCGTCGGACTGCGAGGGTCTGTGCCAGACCTGCGGGGTGCGTCTGGCCATCGCCGAACCGGGTCACTCCCACGAGGTCATCGACCCGCGCTGGGCCGGACTCGCCGACAAGTTCGCCGACCTCGGGAAGGACGATACGCCGACGGACGGTGCCGCAACCGATCCCGACCCGGAACGACATCGTGACTGAGGCCGTGCGTGCGGACGGTCCGCGTGCGGCCCTGCTCGACGCGCTGGACACCGACATTCCCGACGACCTGCTGACGCTGGCACTGACCCATCGTTCCTACGCGTATGAACACGGCGGTCTGCCGACCAACGAGCGCCTGGAGTTCCTCGGGGACTCGGTGCTCGGTGTCGTCATCACCCAGCGTCTCTACCTGCGTTATCCCGATCGACCCGAGGGCGAGCTGGCGAAGATCCGGGCCAGCGTCGTCAACATGCATGCGCTCGCCGACGTCGCGCGTGGTCTCGGGGACGAGGGCGGTCTGGGCAAGTACCTGTTCCTCGGCCGCGGCGAGGAGATGACCGGCGGGCGCGACAAGGACTCGATCCTGGCCGATGGTCTGGAGTCGCTGTTCGGCGCGGTCTTCCTCAGTCACGGACTCGAGACCTCGCAGCGCGTCATCCTGCGTCTGTTCGACGAGCGCCTCGAACGTGCCGGCAACCTCGGCGCAGGGCTGGACTGGAAGACGTCGCTGCAGGAGTTGAGTTCGGAGCGCGGGTTCGGTCCGCCGCAGTATCAGATCAGCGCGACCGGTCCCGACCACAACAAGGAGTTCACCGCGACCGCGCTGGTCGCCGGCGAGAGCCTCGGCGAGGGTGTCGGCCGGACCAAGAAGGAAGCGGAGCAGCAGGCCGCCGCACACGCCTGGAAAGTGCTGACCGAGCGCGCGTCGGCGTCGTGAACCCTTCTGTCAGCCGGCTTTTCGCGATCTGCGATGCCTGAACTCCCCGAGGTCGAGACCGTCCGCATCGGTCTCGAGACCCATCTCGTCGGTCGGGTGGTGGCCTCGACCGAGGTCCTTCATCCGCGCGCGGTCCGTCGTCACGCCGGCGGTGAGCCGGATCTGATCGGTCGGCTCGCCGGCAAGCGGGTGACCGGCGTCCGGCGCCGCGGCAAGTACCTGTGGATCGATGTCGCCGACTCCGCCGACCGTGCGGCGCTCGTCGTCCACCTCGGGATGAGTGGCCAGATGCTGATCGCCCGGACCGGAACCCCCGACCACACGCACCTGCGTATCCGCGCGGTCCTCGACGACGAGAACGAACTCCGCTTCGTCGATCAGCGGACCTTCGGCGGCTGGCATCTCGACGACTACACACCCGATGTGTACGCGCCCCCGGGGAATACGGAGACGACCGACCCGTCGCCCGCCGACATCCCGGTCTCGGTGGCACACATCGCGACCGATCCGTTCGACCCGGCCTTCGATCCCGTCCGCGTGGTGGATCGCATGCGCGCCAAACACTCCGAGATCAAACGGGTCCTGCTGGATCAGACGGTGATCTCCGGCGTCGGCAACATCTACGCCGACGAGGCGCTGTGGCGCGCACGTCTGCACGGCTCGCGGATCGCCGAGACGATCAGTCGCAAGAAACTGCGCGAACTCATCGATGCCGTCACCGACGTGATGGCGGATGCGCTGAAGGTCGGCGGTACCTCGTTCGACGCGCTCTACGTGAACGTCAACGGACAGTCCGGCTACTTCGAGCGGTCCCTGAACGCCTACGGGCGGGCGGGGGAGCCGTGTCGCCGATGCGGCGCGATCATGCGCCGCGAGCAGTTCATGAACCGTGGCTCGTTCTCGTGTCCGCGGTGCCAACGGCCGCCGAAGGCGAACCCGGGCTGACGCGCAGGCGGAGCCGCGCCGGGAACAATCGACGTGCCGGGGCTCTTACTATTGGTCGCGATGCCGGCGGCGCCGGCCGACAACATCTTGAGAGGACCCGCCTCGATGACCACCGAAGCAACTGCCCCCGCCTCCGGGGTTCCCGCCGACCAGGCCCACACCGATCTGTGGGTCGAGCGAACCGGCACACGCCGGTACACCGGTCGCAGCTCGCGCGGCGCGGAGGTGCTGATCGGCTCGCAGGACGTCGAGGGCGTCTTCACCCCGGGTGAACTTCTCAAGATCGCGCTGGCCGCCTGCACCGGCATGTCATCGGACCGGCCGCTGGCGCGACGCCTCGGTGACGACTACGACGCGACGATCCGCGTCAGCGGCGACGCCGACCGCGAGAACGAGGTGTACCCGCGCATCGAGGAGATCCTCGAGATCGACCTGTCCGAACTCGAGCCCGACGCCGCGGCCCGGTTGCTCGTCGTCGTCGAACGCGCCATCGACGCGGTGTGCACGGTCGGACGCACCGTCAAAGCCGGTGCCCAGGTGGACCTGCGGATCGAGACGGACTGACCGTCATGAGCGCGCACAGCACCGACCCCATCCGGCTCACCGCGCACGTCCACGGGCACGTGCAGGGCGTGGGCTTCCGGTGGTGGACCAGAGCGCGTGCTCTCGAACTCGGGCTCGTCGGCTACGCGTCGAACCAGGCCGACGGCCGGGTGCTGGTCGTTGCCGAGGGGCCACGGGACAAGGCCCGCGCCCTGCTCGACGCGCTCCGGTCGGGAACCACGCCCGGACGGGTGGACCTGGTGGTCGAGCGTGTGGATGAACCGCGCGGGGACCTCGACGGCTTCGTCGAACGGTGAGGAGAGCCGAAACACGTCGCGATGGTGAGTAGTCTGTACCGTCGTGCACCTCAAAAGCCTGACCCTGAAGGGCTTCAAGTCGTTCGCCTCGGCGACGACCCTGCGCTTCGAGCCGGGTATCACGTGCGTCGTCGGTCCCAACGGCTCCGGTAAGTCGAACGTCGTCGACGCCCTGACCTGGGTGATGGGCGAGCAGGGAGCGAAAGCGCTGCGCGGCGGGAAGATGCAGGACGTCATCTTCGCCGGCACCTCGGGCCGTCCTCCGCTGGGCCGCGCCGAGGTCACCCTCACCATCGACAACGCCGACGGTGCGCTGCCGATCGAGTACTCCGAGGTGTCCATCACGCGCCGGATGTTCCGCGACGGCGCCGGCGAGTACGAGATCAACGGCAGTTCCTGTCGCCTGATGGACGTGCAGGAGCTGCTGTCGGACTCCGGTATCGGTCGCGAGATGCACGTGATCGTCGGCCAGGGGCGGTTGTCGGCGATCCTCGAGTCCCGGCCCGAGGACCGCCGCGCGTTCATCGAAGAGGCGGCCGGGGTCCTCAAACACCGCAAGCGCAAGGAAAAAGCGGTCCGCAAGCTCGACGCGATGCAGGCCAACCTGGCGCGTCTGAACGATCTGACGGCCGAACTCCGTCGCCAGCTCAAACCGCTGGGACGCCAGGCCGAGGTCGCCCGCCGGGCCCAGACCGTCCAGGCCGATCTCCGCGACGCCCGGTTGCGCCTGGCCGCCGACGACCTCGTCACCCGCCGCGCCGAGATGGCCGAACACGCCGCCGTCGAGGACGAGGTCCGGCGTCGGCAGGACGAGGTGGCCGCCGAACTCGACCGTGCGAACGCGGAAGTGGCCGAACACGAACAGCATCTCGCCGAGATCACGCCCGCCGCGGCCGCGGCCAACCGCGCCTGGTTCCGGTTGTCGGCGCTCGCCGAGCGCGTCGACGCGACCCGCCGGGTGGCCGCCGAACGCAGCCGGTACCTCAGCGAGCCGTCGAGCGAGGCGTCCGGGCCCGACCCGGAGGAGCTCGACGAGCAGGCCCTCGAGGCCGCCGAACTCGAAGCCGAGCTGACCGAGGGTGTCGAGATCGCCGCCGAACAGCTCGAGAGCGCCCGCGAGGTGCTCGGCGAACGCGAGTCGATCGCGGAGGCGGCCGAGGCGGCTCACCTCGCGGCCGTCCGGGCCATCGCCGACCGTCGCGAGGGTCTGGCGCGCCTCGAAGGGCAGGTGGACAACCTGCGGACGCGTTCGGAGTCGGTCGACGCCGAGGCGCAGCGCCTCACCGCGGCCATCTCGGCCGCCACCGAACGCGCAGAAGTCGCAGTCACGCAACAGGATTCGGCGGCAAGCGAGTTGGCGCAGCTGGAAGCCGCCGAACAGGCGCTCGACGAACACCACGAACGATGCGTGGCCGCGCTGAACCTGTCCAACGAGCGCGTGGCCACCCTGCAGGCCGCACACCGCGACGCCGAGCACGCCATCGCCTCCTTGTCGGCCCGGGCGGACGCACTCGCCATGGGACTCGAGCGCGGCGACGGCGGCGCATGGCTCCTGGAGAACGCGCCCGACGGCCTGCTTGGACCGATGTCGGAGCTGGTCACGGTCGAAGCGGGTTTCGAGACGGCCATCGCCGGGGCGCTCGGACCCGCCGTGGACGGCATCGTCACCGTGGACGGGATCGCGGCGGTGCGGGCGCTGGCGGCCCTGAAGTCGGGCGACGGGGGACGGGCCGCGCTGATCTGCGGCGGACTCACCGGCCCGGACCGATCGAGCGACGTCGCGCTGCCCGACGGGGCGAGGTGGGCGGCCTCGGTGGTCGACACCCGGCCGGAGATCCGCGGTGCGATCGACACCGTCCTGGCCGACACCGTCATCGTCGACGACCCTGCGCAGGGGCTCGAACTCGCCCGCCGTCTGGGCGTGCGCGCGGTGACGCCCGCCGGCGACCGCATCTCGGCGGCGTCGGTCGAGGGCGGTTCGTCACGCCGCCCCTCCACGTTGGAGGTCCAGTCGGCGATCGATGCCGCTACCGCCGAACTCGCCTCGACCCGCAGGCGCGTCGAAGAACTCGAGGCGGCGCTCGCCGGTGCGCTCACCGAGCAGCACGATCGGCGGGAGGCGGCCGAGGAGGCGCTCGCGGCGCTGCACGAGTCCGACGCCGGCGTCGGCGCCGCGTATGAGCAGATGGCCCGGCTGGGCCAGGAGATCAGAGCCTCGCGTGCCGAGGCCGACAAGCTGACCCGACAGCGGAATCTGCTCGAGAAGGGCCGCGAGGAAACCCTCGAGAACCTGCAGGAACTCACCGAGCGACTGCGTCTCGCCCGCGATGAGTCCGAGGTGGGGACCGAGATGTCCGCCGACGACACCGACCGCGCGAACGCCGCGACCGCCGTCGGCGTGGCACGCAGCGCCGAGATGGAGGCGCGCCTGACCTTGCGGACAGCCGAGGAACGCCTGGCATCCGTCCGGGGCAAGGCGGACTCGCTGCGGCGGGCCGCACAGCGCGAGCGCGAGGCACGCGAGCGGGCTCGTCGGCAGGACGAGATCCGACGCCAGGCCGCGGGCGTGGCGGCAGCCGTCGAACGCGCCGGTGCACAGGTCAGTGAGCGTCTCGCCGCGGCGGTGGCCTCGGCGCAGGCCGGGCGCGACGAACTCGAGGAGATCCGGACCGCCCGCACCGCGACCCTCGACGCGCTCCGGGTCCGGGCGGGCGAACTGACGACCACCCTCAATTCGCTGCGCGACACCGTCCACCGCGACGAGGTGGCGCGGGCCCAGGTCGCGCTGCGGATCGAACAGCTCGAAGAGCAGGTTCTCGAGACCTTCGCGATGGCGCCCGACGATCTGATCGCCGAATACGGTCCCGACGTGCCGATGCCCCCGTCGGCGCTGGAGATGGCCGAGTACGAGCAGGCCCGGGAACGCGGCGAGCAGGTCGTCGCACCGGCCCCGATGCCCTACAACCGGGCGACACAAGAGGCCCGCGCCAAGAAGGCACAGAAGGATCTCAACACGCTCGGCAAGGTGAACCCGCTGGCGCTCGAGGAGTTCGCCGCTCTCGAAGAGCGGTACAACTTCCTGTCGTCGCAGCTCGAGGACGTCAAGGCGGCCCGCAAGGACCTCCTCGACGTCGTGGAAGAGGTCGACGCCCGGATTCTGCAGGTGTTCACCGAGGCGTACGCCGACGTGGAACGCGAGTTCGGCCAGGTCTTCCAGACCCTGTTCCCCGGCGGCGAGGGCCGGCTCGTCCTGACCGAACCCGGCGACATGCTCACGACGGGCATCGAGGTCGAGGCGCGTCCGCCCGGTAAGAAGGTCAAGAGGCTCTCGCTGTTGTCGGGCGGAGAGAAGTCGCTGACCGCGGTCGCCATGCTGGTGGCGATCTTCCGCGCGCGCCCGTCGCCGTTCTACGTCATGGACGAGGTCGAGGCCGCGCTCGACGACACCAACCTGCGGCGACTGATCACATTGTTCGCCCAGCTGCGGGAGAAGTCGCAGCTCATCGTCATCACCCACCAGAAGCCCACGATGGAGGTCGCGGATGCGCTCTACGGAGTCAGCATGCGCGGCGACGGCATCACGACGGTCATCTCGCAACGCATGCGCGGAGTGAACATGCCCGTCGGTCAACAGGAGGACACCAGCCAGTGAACACCGGAATCATCATCGGCATCGTCGTCGCGGTGCTCGTCGTGATCGCGCTGATCGTGCTCGGGCTGGTGCTGTCGCGCCGCCGGCGCATCTCGCTGACCGACGAGCGGCAACCGGAGATCGTCGACGGGACGACCCGCCAGGTCGACCGGTCCGGGGGCTACCAGGCCGGATCGGGGTTCAGCTTCAGTCGCGGGGAGGCCGCGGGTGACACCGCCCTCGCGGAACCGCCGCGACGGAGGCCGGAACCCCCGGCTCCGGAGTCTGCGACGCCGGCACCCGAGGTGGTCCGGCCGCCCGGCGAGCGCACCGATGTCGACGGTCAGCCGGGCGTCGGTGACGACTCCGCGGTGCCGCGGGATTCGATCCGGCGCGGCGTCACCGAGGTGTCGCTGCCCGAGCCGGACACCACCGAACCCGAGACCGCAGAACCTGCCACCGCCCGCCCCGAAACCGTCGAGCCGGAAACCGTCGAGCCCGAGACGGCGGAGCCCGACGTCGCCGAGCCCGCGTCCGCCACTGCCGCACCCGCGCAACCCGAGGTCGCCGAGCCCGAGGTCGCCGAACCCGAACCGGCCACCGCCGAGCCGGCAACGACCGAGCCCGGGACCCGGGTACCCGACGATGTCGCGGAGGCGACCACCGCGCCGCCGCTGGACGAGATCGCGCCGACGGCGGGCCGGATCGGTCGGCTGCGCGGCCGGCTGTCCCGGTCACAGGGCGCGATCGGCAAGGGTGTGCTGGGCCTGCTGGGCGCCGGCGATCTCGACGAGGACAGCTGGGAGGAGATCGAGGACACGCTGGTGATGGCCGATCTCGGTGCGTCCACGACGGCCACCGTCGTCGAGACGCTGCGCACCGAGCTCGCGGCCAACCCGGTCCGGACCGCGGGCGAGGCCCGGGCGTTGCTCAAGCGGGTCCTGGTCGAGCAACTCGACCCGACGCTCGACCGCTCGATCCGGGCGCTGCCGCACGCGGGCCGTCCCGCCGTCGTCCTCGTCGTCGGCGTCAACGGCACCGGCAAGACCACCACGACCGGCAAGCTGGCACGCGTCCTGGTCGCCGACGGGCGTCGTGTCGTGCTCGGCGCGGCGGACACGTTCCGCGCGGCTGCCGCCGACCAACTGCAGACGTGGGGTGAGCGGGTCGGTGCCGAGATCGTGCGCGGCAAGGAACAGGCCGATCCCGCCGCCGTCGCATTCGACGCGGTCGACCGGGGCATCGAGAGCGGCGTCGACGTGGTCATGATCGACACCGCCGGCCGGCTGCACACCAAGACCGGCCTGATGGACGAATTGGGCAAGGTCAAGCGCGTCGTGGAGAAGAAGGCGCCGGTCGACGAGGTGCTGCTGGTGCTCGACGCGACCGTCGGACAGAACGGACTGATGCAGGCCCGGGTGTTCGCCGAGGTCGTCAACATCACCGGCGTGGTGCTGACCAAGCTGGACGGCACCGCCAAGGGCGGCATCGTGTTCCACGTACAGAAGGAGCTCGGCGTGCCGGTCAAGCTCGTCGGGCTGGGGGAGGGCGCGGACGACCTCGCGCCCTTCGAACCGGAGGCATTCGTCGACGCACTGCTCTGACGCTGTAGACGCTGCCGTGAAGTCGGGATCTGTGATCGGAAATACCGGGTCAGACATCGTCGACGGAGTCTGAGAGACAGCTCAGAGCCGAACTGGGACGTTACATGGGCGAAATACAAACCGCTCAGGGGGTTACGCGCCCGAAACGTCAGGGCACCACGGCTGAAACCGACTGCCGACAATCTCTTTGGAGGCGCCGAGCCGTCGGCGCATCCTGAGGAGGTTTCGTAGTGGAGTTGGCTCAGTTGCCAAACGAATCGTTTGGCCCGATAGACACGGGCAACACGGCATTCATGCTCGTGTCAGCCGCCATGGTGTTGCTGATGACCCCGGGCCTCGCGTTCTTCTACGGGGGGTTGGCGCGAGGCAAGTCCGTCCTGAACATGATGATGATGTCCTTCGGCGCGCTGGCGTCGATCAGCGTCGTGTACGTGCTGTGGGGCTTCTCGATGTCGTTCAGCGACGGGATCACCGGCAGCAGCGACATCGGCGGGATCTTCGCGAACCCGTTCGCGCTGTTCGGCTCCGACCAGCTGATGAGCACCATCGGCGAGGGCGACACCGAGCAGTACGTCACCGGCGGTCTGTCGATCCCGGCGATCGTCTTCATGGGATTCCAGCTGACCTTCGCGGTCATCACCGTCGCCCTCATCAGCGGTGCGCTCGCCGAACGCGTCAAGTTCTCCACCTGGATGGTCTTCACCGTCCTGTGGGCGACGATCGTGTACTTCCCGCTGTCCCACATGGTCTGGGGCGGGCTCGTCGGTGGCGGCGGCCTCCTCGGTGGCGGTGAGGACGGTCTGGCGGCCAAGATGTTCGGGACCGACGAGGAAGGTGCGGCCAACGTCGCGCCGATCGACTTCGCCGGCGGCACGGTCGTGCACATCAACGCCGGTATCGCGGCGCTGGTCCTGGTCCTCATCATCGGCAAGCGCGTCGGCTTCGGCCGCACCGCCTACCGTCCGCACAACATCCCGTTCGTGATGCTGGGCGCAGCACTTCTCTGGTTCGGCTGGTTCGGGTTCAACGTCGGCTCCGAGCTGGGCGCCGATCTGCTCGCCGGTCAGGTGTGGGTCAACACCACCGCTGCCACCGCCGCGGCGATCCTCGGCTGGCTCGCGGTGGAGATCATCCGTGACAAGCACGCCACCAGCGTCGGCGCCGCCTCGGGTGTGGTCGCCGGTCTGGTCGCCATCACCCCCGCGTGTGGTTCGCTGACCCCGGTCGGCTCGCTCATCCTCGGTGTCATCGCGGGTGCTCTCGCCGCCGTCGCGATCGGCCTGAAGAACAAGTTCGGCTACGACGACTCGCTCGACGTCGTCGGTGTCCACCTCGTCGCCGGCCTCTGGGGCACGGTGGCCATCGGCCTGATCGGCGAGGACGTGGGCCTCTTCTGGGGCGGAGATTACAAGCAGCTGGTGGTCCAGGTCGTGATCGCCTTGTTCGCCCTCGTGTTCACCGGTGTTCTCACCGCGATCATCGCCCTGGTGCTCAAGCCGCTGGGTTGGCGCGTCAGCGACGAGGACGAGAAGAGCGGCATCGACGAGGCGGAACACGCCGAGACGGCCTATGAGCTGGCATGACGCTCGAAGCCATTCGCTACTACGCTGAATCCTGTGGAGAGGGATAACTAATGAAGCTGATCACTGCAATCGTCAAGCCGTTCACGCTCGAGGATGTCAAAGCCGGGTTGGAGCAGGCCGGCATCCTGGGCATGACCGTGAGTGAGGTCCAGGGCTACGGCCGCCAGAAGGGTCACACCGAGGTCTATCGCGGCGCCGAGTACTCGGTCGACTTCGTACCCAAGGTCCGCGTCGAGGTCGTGGTGGACGACGCCGCCGTGGACAAGGTCGTCGACGTGATCGTCGAGGCCGCCCGGACCGGCAAGATCGGTGACGGCAAGGTGTGGGTCTCGCCGGTCGAGTCCGTGGTTCGCGTCCGAACCGGCGAGCGCGGTGGCGACGCACTGTAGCGAGCCCGCCGAGGCGTCGACGAAATCCCGGTGAACGGCCCCGTGCCCGACGACCAGTCGGGCGCGGGGCCGTCGGAGTTCCACACCTCGTATTCCCTTCTCTCCCAAACACTTTGGAGGCAGTCGTAAGCGCCGCAGACCTGGCCAAGACCCGACGGCAACTCACCGAATCCGGCCGATCGGGAAAACTCGATGCACCGGCACTGCGCCAGGTGCTCGTCGACCTGCACGAATTCTGGCTGACCAGCAAGGGCGCCGAACTCGGCATCAAGCCGCACAGCGGGTTCGCGATCGTCGCCGTGGGCGGACTCGGTCGCGGTGAGATGCTCCCGTATTCGGACCTCGATCTGATCCTGCTGCACGACGACATGCCCGCCGAGCGGGTGTCCGAGGTCGCCGACGGACTCTGGTACCCGTTGTGGGACGCCAACATCCCGCTCGACCACAGTGTGCGGACGGTGCCGCAGGCGCTGCAGGTCGCCGGCGACGACGTCACCGCGGCCCTCGGCCTCCTCGAGGCGCGCCACATAGCCGGCGACGAGGATCTGTCCACGTTGCTGATCGGCGGGGTCCGCCAGCAGTGGCGCAACGACATCCGCAATCGGTTCCCCGAAGTGGTCACGCACGCGCAGGACCGCTGGCGGCGAGCCGGCGACATCGCACATCGCGCCGAACCCGACCTCAAGAGCGGCCGGGGCGGCCTGCGTGACGTCCAGCTCCTGGGTGCGCTGGCGATCGCCCAGCTCACCAGCGGGATGGCGAGCCTGCGACCTGATTCGCCCGGTGCCGGACCGCAGGTCGCCTACACGCGGCTCCTCGACATCCGTACCGAACTGCACCGCATCGCCGGGCGTCCCCGCGAGCACGTGCAGGCCCAGGACGCCGACGAGATCGGGGCGGCCCTCCGGATCGGGGACCGGTTCGATCTCGCCCGCGTCATCAGCGACTCGGCCCGCACCATCAGCTACTCCATCGACGTCGGCCTGCGGACCGCGGGCAACGCCCTGCCGCGTCGCGGACTGGCCAAGCTGCGGCGCTCGCCGCTGCGCCGTCCGCTCGACGAAGGCGTCGTCGAGCACAGCGGAGAGATCGTGTTGGCGCGCAACGCGATTCCGAGCAAAGACCCGGGACTCATCTTGCGGGTGGCCGCCGCGTCGGCCCGAACCGGCCTCCCGATCAGCGCGTCGACGCTGAGCCGGCTGGCCGATTACGCGCCGGAACTGCGTGAGCCGTGGCCGGCCGAGGCGCTCAGCGACCTGCTGGTCCTGCTCAGTTCGGGACATCACATGGTCGACCCGATCGAGGCACTCGACCGCACCGGCCTGTGGGGCCGGCTCCTGCCGGAATGGGGTGCGGTGCGCGACCTCCCGCCGCGCGATGCCATCCACACCTGGACCGTCGACCGGCATCTCGTGGAAACCGCGGCGTACGCGAGTGCGATGACCACCCGGGTGTCCCGGCCCGACCTGCTCGTCCTCGGTGCGTTGATCCATGACCTCGGCAAGGGCCGGGGTGCCGACCACAGCATCGTCGGCGCCGATCTGGCGGTTCAGGTCGGCAATCGGTTCGGGCTCTGGCCGCAGGATGTGGCGATCCTCTCCGACATGGTGCGGCACCACCTGCTGCTGCCGCAGGTCGCCACCCGCCGGGACCTCGACGACCCGGCCACCGCCGAGTCGGTCGCCGACACCCTGGGACACAACCGGGTGCTGTTGGAACTGCTTGCCGCACTTGCCGAAGCGGATTCGCTGGCCACCGGCCCGGGGGTGTGGGGGGAGTGGAAGGCCTCGCTCATCCACGACCTCGTCCGCCGGTCGATGCGACTCATCGACGGCGAAGAGCCGAGCGCGCCCGAGCCGCTGACGGCCGAGGACCTGGCCACGGCGGCGGAAGGGGACTACGCGGTCCGGCTCGTCCGGGCCGACGGACAACACACGTACCGCGTCACCATGGTGGCGCCGGATCAACCCGGCCTGCTGTCGAAGATGGCCGGGGTCCTCGCCCTGGGCGGGTTGCGGTCCCACTCGGCGTGTGCCCAGAGCGCCGACGGGAAGGCGATCAACTCGTTCCTGGTCGTCCCGATGTTCGGCAGTCCGCCCGATGCCGGCCTGCTGCGCCAGCAGCTGATCGCGGCCGTCGACGGCAAGATCGATGTCCTCGCGCGGCTCGACGCGCGCGAGCGGGACTCACCGATCCCGACGATCGGCACCGTCACCACGATTCCCGGCACCGTGGTGACCATCGGCGCCAGCGCCGGGAGCACCGATCCCGAGGTCGACGGGGCCGGGCATCCGAAGAACGCGGTACCCGCGCTCTTCGCCGTGGCGCCACCGCGGGTGACGTGGCTGGACGCCCCGGTGGGGGAGGCGGTGCTGGAGGTCCGCTCGGACGACCGGATCGGCCTGCTCAGCCGGGTCAGTGCGGTCCTGGAACGCCACGGCGCCGACATCCGGTGGGCCAAGGTGGCGACCCTGGGCGCCACCGGGGTCGACATCTTCGGCCTGCGGCTGGCGACCGACACCGAGGACGCACGGGCGGAGCTGGCCGAGGCCGTCGTCGCGGTCTGCCCGCCACCGCAGCCGGCGCGCGAGGAGGACGGCGACGGGCCGCAGTCCTATGGCGGGACGGGACGGTCCGGAGTGCCGATCTCCTAGATGTTCCGTCTCGGGACCCGCATGGAAGGATGGGACCCATGTTCGATTCCCTCTCCGACCGGTTGACCGGTGCCCTGAAGGATCTGCGTGGCAAGGGGCGGCTGTCCGACGCCGACATCGACCGCACCTGTCGCGAGATCCGGCTCGCCCTGCTCGAGGCGGACGTCTCGCTCGCGGTGGTCCGGTCCTTCATCGCCCGGATCAAGGAGCGCGCCAAGGGTGCCGAGGTCTCCGCGGCACTCAACCCGGCGCAGACGGTCGTCAAGATCGTCAACGAGGAACTCATCGGAATCCTCGGCGGGGAGACCCGGCGGGTGCGGTTCGCCAAGAACCCCCCGACCGTCATCATGTTGGCCGGTCTCCAGGGTGCCGGTAAGACGACACTCGCCGGAAAGCTGGGCAACTGGCTCAAGCAGCAGGGTCACACCCCGCTGCTCGTCGCCTGTGACCTGCAGCGTCCGGGCGCGGTCTCCCAGCTGCAGATCGTCGGCGAGCGCGCCGGCGTACCGGTCTTCGCGCCGCATCCGGGCACGAGCGTCGGCGGCGAGGGTGTGCTCGGTGTGACCTCGGGCGATCCGGTCTCGGTCGCGCAGGCCGGTGTCGACGAGGCGCGGAGCAAGCACTACGACGTGGTGGTCATCGACACCGCCGGCCGGCTGGGCATCGACGCCGAACTGATGAAGCAGGCGTCGGACATCCGCGACGCCACGTCGCCCGACGAGGTGCTGTTCGTCGTCGACGCGATGATCGGTCAGGACGCCGTCACCACCGCCGAGGCCTTCCAGGAGGGTGTGGGCTTCACCGGCGTCGTGCTGACCAAGCTCGACGGCGATGCGCGCGGCGGTGCGGCGTTGTCGGTACGCGAGGTGACCGGCCAACCGATCATGTTCGCGTCCTCGGGCGAGAAGCTCGAGGACTTCGACGTCTTCCATCCCGACCGCATGGCCAGCCGCATCCTCGGCATGGGCGACGTGTTGTCGCTCATCGAGCAGGCCGAACAGCACTGGGATGCGCAGCAAGCCGAGGCCGCGGCCGCCAAGATCACCCAGGGCGAGCTGACCCTCGAGGACTTCCTCGAGCAGATGCTGATGATCCGCAAGATGGGCCCCATCGGCAACATCCTGGGGATGTTGCCCGGCGCCGGCCAGATGAAGGACGTGCTGTCGCAGGTCGACGACAAGCAGCTCGACCGCGTGCAGGCGATCATCCGCGGCATGACCCCCGCCGAGCGCGACAACCCGAAGATCATCAACGCCTCACGCCGGATCCGGATCGCCAACGGGTCGGGTGTGACCGTCAGCGAGGTCAACCAGCTCGTCGACCGGTTCTTCGAGGCCCGCAAGATGATGGCGCAGATGTCGGGTCGCATGGGCATGGGCGCGATGAACCGCAAGTCCAACCGCAAGGGCAAGAAGGGCAAGAAGGGCAAGAGCCGCGGCCCCACCCCGCCGAAGGCGGCGCGCGGCGGCTTCCCGGGTATGCCCGGAGGCATGCCGGCCGGGTTCCCGGACCTGTCGAACATGCCGGCCGGTCTCGATCAGCTGCCCCCGGGTCTCGAGGGCATCGACGTGTCGCAGTTCCAGCAGCCCAAGAAGAAGAAATGACGGTGGGTGGCCCGGAACAGGGTGCAATGGCCCGCCACTACCGGGGCACCGATCCGCTCACGTCCGAACCGGTCGAGTTCTGGGTGTCCGACGACACCATCAGCCTCACCGCGGTTCCCGACGCCGAGACGGCAGTCGACGGTGGCTGGATTCTGCCGGGCCTCGTCGACGCCCACAATCATGTGGGGATCGCGCCGGGCCTCGGGGTCGACATCGAGCAGGCCCGTGGGTACGCCTACGCCGATGCGCGCGCAGGCACCCTGCTGATCCGCGAGGTCGGGTCGCCGCTCGACACGCACCCACTCGACGACGACCCCGCTTGCCCGCGCTTCATCCGCTCGGGCAAGCACATCGCCCGGCCCAAGCGGTATCTGCGCGACTACGGCGTCGACCTCGACGATCCGGACGAACTCGCGGCCGAGGTGGCCCGGCAGGCGCAGGCCGGCGACGGCTGGGTGAAGATCGTGGGCGACTGGATCGACCGCGAGGTCGGCGACCTGGCCCCGTTGTGGACCCGTGCACAGATAGAGGCGGCGGTGGCGGTGGCGCACGAGCACGGCGCCCGGATCACCGCCCATGTCTTCGGAACCGATGCTCTCGTCGACCTGATCGGGGCCGGTGTCGATTGCATCGAGCATGGCACCGGGCTGACTCCCGATCTAGTCGACCAGCTCGTCGACCGCTCGATCGCGTTGGTGCCCACCCTGATCCAGGTCGAGAACTTTCCCGGGATCGCCGACGGAGCCGAACGCTTCCCGACCTACGCCGCGCACATGCGCGCCCTGCATGCGGGCGCCCCGGCGGTGTTCGCCGCCGCGCGTGAGGCCGGTGTCCAGATCTTCGCCGGGACCGACGCGGGCGGATTCGTCGAGCACGGACGCATCGTCGACGAGATCGAGGCGCTCTCGGACGTGGGCCTGGGCCCGGCGGGTGCGATCGCGGCGGCGTCGACGAATGCGCGCGCCTGGCTGGGCGCCGACCTCCTGGAGGACGGGCACCGCGCCGACTTCGTCGTGTACGCGGACAACCCGTGCGACGACCTGGGCACGTTGCGACACCCGGTGGCAGTGGTCTCGTCTGGTCGCCACCTCGTGTGAGCAAAGCCACACGGTAGTGGCTGGTTGCCTTCCTTACCGCCGCGTAACGTAGCAACGGCGTTGCAACGGTTCGGCCAGGACGAACCGGATCAGTCCACCTCGGATCCGCGGCCCGGATCCGAGAGCGCGGGCCCGTCGGAGCCGGGGGTCGAGGGAGGCTCCGGCGGTGTCGCGCATCAGGAGGCGGATGAGCCGACACCGACAGAGTGACGGAAGTGACGTTCGGCATGTGGTCGTCCTCGCGGGGTGGGTGACCACATGCCGGTCCATCGGCTGTTCCTTCTGCAGGCCGATCACCGGATTCGGTACTCACCGCCCGGTCTGGCACAATGATTCGCTGGTTCGTCGGATCCGGTCACGGCCGCCCGACGGTCACACCACTACAGACGCAAAACCGGGTCCGCCACTCCGGGCGGATTGCTGAATTGCGCAGTGACCACACGAAAGAGATGTAGACATGGCTGTCAAGATCAAGCTCACGCGGCTCGGCAAGATCCGCAACCCGCAGTACCGCATCGTCGTCGCCGACGCCCGCACCCGCCGCAACGGCCGGGTCATCGAGACCATCGGCAAGTACCACCCCAAGGAAGAGCCCTCGCTGATCGAGGTCGACTCCGAGCGCGCGCAGTACTGGCTGGGCGTCGGTGCGCAGCCGACCGAGCCCGTGGCCGCGATCCTCAAGGTGACCGGTGACTGGCAGAAGTTCAAGGGCCTGCCGGGCGCCGAGGGCACCCTGAAGACCGCCGAGCCCAAGCCGTCGAAGCTCGACCTGTTCAACGCCGCGCTCGCCGCCGCCGACAACGAGCCGGTCGCCGCCGCGACCACCCCCAAGAAGAAGGCCGCCAAGAAGGACGACGAGGCTGCCGAGGCTCCCGCCGCCGAGGGTGACGCGTGAGCGCAGTCGTCGCCGACGCGGTCGAGCACCTGGTCCGCGGAATCGTCTCCAACCCCGATGACGTCCGGGTCGACCTCGTCACCGGCCGTCGCGGCCGGCTCGTCGAGGTTCACGTGAACCCCGACGACCTCGGCAAGGTGATCGGTCGCAACGGTCGTACCGCCACCGCGCTGCGCACCCTGGTCTCCGGGATCGGCGGCCGCGGGATGCGCGTCGACATCGTCGACACCGACCGCTGACCGCGAACCCGAACACCGAGCGCATCGTGGATCTCGTCGTAGGCCGTGTGGTCAAGTCACACGGAATCCGTGGTGAGGTCGTCGTGGACGTCCGCACCGACGAGCCCGAGATGCGTTTCGCCCCGAACTCGGTGCTGCGTGGCCGTCTGCCGCGCGGTGCCGGGGAACGGGATTTCACCGTCACAGCCGCCCGGGATCATTCCGGGCGGCTGTTGGTGTCCCTGGCCGGCATCGCGGACCGGGATTCCGCCGACGCCCTGCGCGGCACCCTGTTCCTCATCGACAGTTCGCAGGTGGAGCCTTCCGACGACCCGGACGAGTTCTACGACCACGAACTCGAGGGCGTGCCCGTACAACTCACCGACGGCTCCGCGGTCGGCGTCGTCGAATCGGTCCTGCATCTGCCCGGCGGCGAGTTGCTGTCGGTACGCACCACCGGCGACCGTGAGGTGCTGGTGCCGTTCGTGCGCGAGATCGTGCCGAGCGTCGGTCGCGAGCTGATCGTGATCGACCCCCCGGAGGGGCTGCTGGATCCGGATTCGCTCGACGAGGCGCCGTGATGCGTCTCGACGTCGTGTCGATCTTCCCCGAGTACCTCGATCCGCTCCGAGTTGCTTTGCTGGGCAAGGCGATCGACGCCGGACGGATCAGCGTGGCGGTCCACGACCTACGCAACTGGACGCACGACGTCCATCGCAGCGTGGACGACTCGCCGTACGGCGGCGGGCCCGGCATGGTGATGAAACCCGACGTCTGGGGGCCGTGCCTCGATGAGGTGTGCCCCGACGACGCGCTGCTGATCGTGCCGACCCCCGCCGGTGTGCCGTTCACCCAGGAGACCGCGCGTCGCTGGAGCACCGAGCCGCATCTGGTGTTCGCCTGCGGCCGGTATGAGGGTATCGACCAGCGTGTCTTCGACGACGCGGCCCGACGGGTGCGCGTCGAAGAGGTCTCCCTCGGCGACTTCGTCCTCATCGGGGGAGAGGTCGCGGTCATGGCCATGATCGAGGCGACCGTCCGGCTGCTCGACGGCGTACTCGGCAATCCCCGCTCGCATCAGGAGGATTCGTTCTCCGACGGGCTGCTCGAAGGTCCGAGTTACACGCGGCCGGTGTCCTGGCGCGGTCTGGACGTCCCGCCCGTACTCCTCAGTGGCGACCATGCGAAGGTGGCACGCTGGCGTACCGAACAGGCCCTCGAGCGGACGCGCGCGCGCCGGCCTGATCTCCTCCCGGACCCTGTGGACTCCTCCGCGGACCATCCGGGCGATACCGACTAGGATTCGGCAGAGGTTCGACTCGGACGGGGGTCCAGCAGACGATGCAGGGGTATTCGGCCATGGTCGAGGAACTCGACCGGCAACGCACCGAACTCGAACGGGTCCGGAAGTCGTTGTCGCAGCTGACCTCCCGGGCGACCAGTCACGACCGGCTCGTCGCGGTGACGGTCGACGCGCGCGGCCGTGCGGTGGACATCATGATCGAACCCTCCGCAATGCGTCGATACCGCGCGGATCAACTGTCCGCCCTGCTGACCACGCTGATCGCCGAGGCGGACACCGCGCTGCGCACCAGATCCGCCGACATCCTCTCCGGCGCAACGGATCTGCCGATCGACTACGCCGACGCCCGCCTCGACAGTGTGGTCGCCGATGACCGACCCTGACCTCTCGCCGGCGGCCGACGCCGGTCCCCGGGTCGCCGCCGACCCCGGTGCCGCCGCCGTCGTGGCGACGCGACTGCAGGCAGCGGCGGCGGAACTCACGGCGATACAGACCGAGCTCGCCGCCCTGCTCATCGACGTCGACATGGCAGTAGGCACCGGGAAATCGGCGGGTGCGTTCCGGGCGGGGTTCTCGCCGGCGGCCGCGGCGTCGACGGATCGTCTGCACGACGTCGGGAACCGTCTCGGACAACGCCGCCGCGCCCTCGTCGCCGGCATCGACGACCTCCTCGACCGAGATGCCGAGGCCTCGGCGCGTATCGGCCGGGCCGACGCATGACGGCGCGTGGCGAGGCCGAGCGGATCGCCGAGGAACTGGCCCCGGGGGTGTGGCCGACCGCCGACGCGGCGGCACTGAGCGACTCGGCACAGCGCGTGCGGGCACTCGCCGAGAGGGTGGCCGGCCTCGCCGAGGCGGTGTCGTCGGTGACCGACTCGTACGCGACGGGGGACTCGACCGCGGGCGGGTTCCACGATGCCGTCGTCGACGGGCTCGGACAGATCGCCGGTGCCGATCTGCCCGGAGCGGCGGAACGGCTGCGCGCGCTCGGGACGTCGCTGGACGCGTATGCCCGGACGGTGATCGACACGCAGCAGCAGATGTCGGTGGTCGCACTGATCGCCGACCGCGACATCCGGCGGGCCGAGGTGAACGCCGCGATCGGTGACGACACGTGGCGGGTCGAGGCCGCGAGCACCGGCCGGATGGCCCTCACCGCGGCGGGGGATGATCACACCGAACGGTCGGGTGAGGCCGGGCAGAGCGCCGCTGCACCCGCGGCGACGAGCGGGATGATGCCGATGATGCCGCTCGGGGCACTGGGTGCGGCGGGTGCGATGGCTGCCGGTCTCGGGGGTCTGGCCGGCGCGCGGGCTCGCGCCGACCGCGACGTGATCGGCGCGAACGACCTGACCTGGTTGCGGGGGCGAGCCGAGCGACTGCAGACCACGGTTCCGGCATCGATCGCCGGCTGGTTCCGGACGGCAGTGGGCGTCGGGATCGGCCCGCGGGGAGCCCGGGTGGTCGTCGTCGGGACCAACGACCCGCAGCCCTATCAGCGAGCGGGGGTGGAACTCGCCGACGACGAGGCACTCACCGCCAACGGCCGGGCGCCCGAACTCGCGATCCTCGACCACATGGTGCATGCCGGTGTGACGCCGAGAGCGATCGCCGCGGCGACGCCGATGGAGCCCGCCACCATCTCGGCATTGCAGGCCGACGACGTCGTGATCGTGGCGCCACGGACGTAGTGGCTCGGCGATTTCGTCGGCCCGGGGTGTCTCTGGCACAATAGTCGGGTTGCCTGCCGACGATGCCCCGTGTCCGGGGCTGTCTCTCCGAGACCGCCGGTTGCGACGCCAACGACTCGGAGCACGAACCGGTCGAGCCCACGGGCCGCCAGGTTCCTCTGCTCAACGTTCTCCGCCAGACAAGGACCACGACACATGAACACGCTCGACTTCCTCGACAAGCAGTCCCTCCGCGACGACGTGCCGGACTTCGGCCCCGGTGACACCCTCGACGTCCACGTCAAGGTCATCGAGGGCAGCAAGGAGCGCGTGCAGGTGTTCAAGGGCGTCGTCATCCGTCGTCAGGGCGGCGGCGTGCGCGAGACCTTCACCGTCCGCAAGGTGTCCTTCGGCGTCGGCGTCGAGCGCACCTTCCCGGTGCACAGCCCGAACATCGCCAAGATCGACGTCCTCACCCGCGGTGACGTCCGTCGCGCCAAGCTCTACTACCTGCGCGATCTGCGCGGCAAGGCAGCCAAGATCAAGGAAAAGCGCTGACGCGTCTAACCTGACGAGGTGGCCGACACACAGCGACCCCACGATGCCCCCGACGACGACCGCGCCGACGACGCCAAGCGTCCGTGGAGGTTGAAGACCGACCCGGCCGAATCCGATGCCGACGATCGCGGCAAGCGCAAGTCCGGCTCGGGTTCTCTCCTGCGCGAAGTCGTCATCATCGTGGGGTGCGTCCTTCTCCTCACCTGGGTGCTGCAGACCTTCATCGGTCGGCAGTACGTCATCCCGTCGGAGTCGATGGAGTCCACCCTCATCGGGTGCGACGGCTGCACCAACGACCGCATCGTGATCGACAAGCTCACGTACCGGTTCGGTGATCCGCAACCCGGCGACGTCGTCGTCTTCAAGGGCCCGTCGGAGTCGTGGAACGGCGCCTGGGTGTCGCCCCGATCGACGAACCCGATGATGCACAAGGCGCAGGATGCGCTGTCGTGGTTCGGGTTCGCGCCTCCGGACGAGAACAACCTCGTGAAGCGGGTCATCGCGACCGGCGGTCAGACGGTCGAATGTCGCAACGACGAGGGCGTCGGTGTGAAGGTCAACGGTCGCCCGTTGCGCGAGCCCTACATCGACATGAAGCTCCAGGAGGAGACGGTCGCGTCGTTCGGGCCCGGTGTCGCCGGGCCGGGTGACCAGGTACCTCCGTGTCTCGGGCCGGATTTCGGTCCGATCACCGTGCCCGAGGGCAATGTGTGGGTCATGGGTGACAACCGACTGAACTCGCAGGACTCGCGTTACCACGTCGAGGACCAGTACCAGGGCACCGTCCCGGTCAGCGATATCCGCGGCAAGGTCCGGTTCATCATCTACCCCTTCTCGCGGATCGGTGGTGTCGGTTCGTTCAATCCGCAGCAGGGGTGAGACAGCTGTGACGACTCGATGGCCACCCCGCTCACCCGTCCGCCGTGCCGCGGGCCTGCGGACGTTCGAATTCGCCCTGCACCGGCAGGGTCTGGGGCCCGTGGCGGGGGTCGACGAAGCCGGCCGCGGAGCGTGCGCGGGCCCGCTGGTCGTGGCGGCCTGCGTCTTGAAGCCGACGCAGCTCGTCTCCCTCGCCGACCTCGACGACTCGAAACGTCTGACCGAGCGCACCCGCGAGGAGCTGTACCGCTCGGTGACGCGCTACGCGCAGAGCTGGAGTGCGGTGATCATCGAAGCCGCCGAGATCGATCGCATCGGCATCCACGTCGCGAACATCGAGGGCATGCGCCGGGCGGTGGCCGCCCTCGACGTGAAACCGGGGTACGTGCTGTCCGACGGTTTCGCGGTGCCGGGACTGACGGCCCCGTCCCTGCCGGTGATCGGGGGAGACGGGGCGGCCGCGTGCATCGCCGCCGCCAGCATCATCGCCAAGGTCACCCGAGATCGCATCATGGTCGCCATGGACGACGACCTGCCCGGGTACGACTTCGCCATCCACAAGGGCTACAGCACGGCGTTGCACATGTCGCGCATCGACGCCGCCGGCCCCTCACCACAACACCGCATGTCGTACCGTAATGTCGCGGCACGTGTGGTCACCAGCGCAAACGACAACAGGGATAGGCTGACAGGATGAGTGCTGAGGATCTCGAGAAGTACGAAACCGAGATGGAACTCTCTCTGTACCGCGAGTACAAGGACATCGTCGGGCAGTTCACCTACGTGGTGGAGACCGAGCGGCGCTTCTATCTCGCCAACGCGGTCGAGATGATCCCGCGCAACACCGACGGCGAGGTCTACTTCGAACTCCGCATGAGCGATGCCTGGGTGTGGGACATGTACCGCCCGGCGCGGTTCGTCAAGCAGGTCCGCGTGATCACGTTCAAGGACGTCAACATCGAGGAACTCGAGAAGTCGGAACTCCGCCTGCCCGACGAGCCCTGACCACGCGCAATCTGTTGACAACGCCCTGATCGTTCACAGATCAGGGCGTTGCTCGCTTTCGGACGGTCGGCGAAACCGGTTCTGCGCGAATCTGATCGGCATGAGTGCACAAGCGCGCGACCATCCTCGCCCCGATCGCCGCGGTCATATCGGCCGGCTCGGTGAGGACGTGGCCGCGGATTACGCGATATCGCTGGGCTGGACTGTCCTGGAGCGCAATTGGCGTACCCGCTATGGCGAACTGGATCTGGTGGCCGCGGATGGGTCGGTCCTGGTGATCGTCGAGGTCAAGACCCGCGCGAGCCGCACGTACGACGATCCGGTCATGGCGGTCACGCCGACGAAGCTCGCCCGGATGCGCCGACTCGCCGGTATGTGGCTGGCGGCGCAGGACCGGCGATGGTCGCAGATCCGGTTCGACGTCGTCAGCGTGCGCCTCGACCAGGCCGCTCCCGACGATCTGGCTCGTGCGCAGGTGCGGCATCACCAGGGTGTGCACGTGTGAGCCCGGATGTCACAGCTTGCTCAGATCGGTCCGGATCAGCATCACGTTGTAATCGCTCCACCGCGACGCGTTGAAGTAGAGCTCCTTCGAATCACCCTGCAGCGCGGGGGAGTTGGGGAGCATCATCGGTCCGTAGACGACGAGCGCACCTCGGGGCACGATGGTCTTCGGTGCACTCCACGGCCCTTCGGGATGATCGGCGGTGCGCAGCGTGATGTCGTTGTCGCCATCGAGCATGACGTATTTCTCGAGGTACGGGCTCCAGGCGACCGAGAGTTCGGTGACCGGTTGTCGGACGACGACCGCCGAACCGTCGTCGGGGATCGCGGCGATGTCGTCCACCCAGCCGCGACTCTTCCCGGCCCAGTACTCGTACGCGTCGAGGTCGAGGATGTCCGTGGGTTTGAACCGCGCGAGGAAGGCGGCGCCGAATCGTCCGTTCGGGGTGCCGAACTGGTAGACGTACTCCGCTTCGGGTGTCCCGGGCCAGCCGCGGACGTACGCGTTCTGCTGGAACTTGCCGTTGTTGAACTCGATCGGCCGGAACTCGCCGGGCAGTCGGAGCGAGACCGGAGCATTGATGAGGATCGTGTCCTGATCGGTGACCCAGGTCTGGCCGTTGTCGTCGGAATGGGCGATCGCCGAGAAGTTGGTGACCCAGTTGCCCGGCGAACCCCACGAGCGGACCGACATGTAGTTGATGTACTGGCGGAAGCCGTCGCCGTGCGGGAGAGAGATGGCCGCCGTCGGGATGGTGGTGACCTCGACATTAGAGATGCCGAGGGACGGGATCAGTTCCTGCGCGTAGTTCGGTTGACCGGGCGCGATCACCGAACCCGACGTCACGTCGCCGACGCGACCGGCCGGGACGGAGAGTCCGTTCGCGAGGTTGTCGTCGTCGGTGCGGAGCAGCACGTTGTGCCGCCACTGCTGTCCCGGCGCGTTGCAGTTGCCGAAGGTGTCTCCGAAGGCCATCAGCGTCTGGCCGCGGCCGTTGTCCCAGGAGACGCCGAGATCGGTGCCGCCGATACCGAACCGGCTGAATGTGCGGTTGGCGCTGAGCGGTCCCGTCACCCACCCGACGGTGCGGGATTTGGAACCGACATAGGGGATCAACGGCCGCTGCGGTCCCGGGTTCGGAATGCTCGAGCTGCCTGACGAGCCCTCCGACCCGCTGGAGCCACTCGAGCCGCTGGAACCGCTGGACCCGAAACCCAGGAAGCTCGAGCCCGTGCTCGCGTTGCCGCACGGCGCGGCGTGCGCGACGCCGGCACCGGTCGTCAGCGCGACCGCGGTGCCGCTGAAGGCGATGACCCCGGCGAGGGCCAGTCGGACACTCGTGGTGAGACGGCTCGACACGCGCGTCCTCCAGTTACTCTTGCGATAGAAGTGATTGACGTGACTATTGTTACTGGAGTTACATGCGGATCGCGCGGTCCGCGGGGTCACGATCTGGTGTCGAGGGGCGTTCGTCCGCAGGATGGGAGCATGTTGGGACCCTCCGATTCGGCAGGTACGAACGTCCTTGTCGGCCAACTTCTCGGTGCGCCGATGTATGACCGCGGCGAGGTCCTCCATGCCGGTTCTGTGGTCCCTGCGTCGCCAGGCGTATATGGCTGGTGGTTCCAACGCCCGCCCTCCCACCTCATGGACGTGTCGTACTGCCGGAGCCGAGATGGCATGACACTCCCATATGTCGGCATCAGCCCCAGGAGACCCTCCGCGTCGGGCGGTCAGTCGGCAGAATCTCCGTCGTCGGCTGCGAACGCACTACCGAGGACGAGCGTCGACGTCGACTCCGCGCCTCAGTCTCGGTGTTCTCCTGGCTGATGAGCTCGGCATCCAGCTCGCCCTACACGGGACGAAAAGGCATTTCGGCGTCGGCGAGCCGGTCCTCAGTGAGTGGATGGGTGACAACACCCGGGTCTCGTGGTTGGCAGTCGACGAACCTTGGCTGGTCGAGGAAGCACTGATCCGCCAGCTGGATGTGCCGCTGAATCTAGAAGGTAACTCGCACAACCCCTTTTACCGCGACCTCAAGCTGGCCCGGGCTCGGGCTGCAGCTTCGGCGACGTCCTAGCGCACGAAGAACCGCTTCTCGGACCTCGTCCGTGATTGCCAGCCGACACGTTCGAGTTCCGGTGTCTCCGAGTCGTGCGCGGGGTAGCCGATACACAGGTAGGCGACAAGCTTCCAGGCCGGCGGTACCGCAAGTGCCTCGGAAACCTCCTCGGGTTCGAGGATGGACACCCACCCCACCCCGACGCCTCGGGCCCGCGCCGCCAGCCAGAGTGTGGAGATCGCGGTGACGACCGAATACTCCAGCGTCTCGGGCACTGTCTGTCGGCCGAGTCCCCGGCCCTGCTCGACACCGGGTTCGCAGAACACGGCGAGGTGGACGGGAGCGTCGTCGAGACCGGCGAGCTTGAGCGACGAATACAGCTGTGCGCGTTCGCCCGTATAACCGTCCAGCGCGTCGGCGTTGCAGCGAGTGAAGCTGTCGCGCACCGATTGCCGGGCTTCGGCGGACCGGACCTCGACCCAGCGCCACGGTTGGCTGTTGCCCACAGACGGAGCCAGTTCGGCTGCGTCGAGGATGTCGGGGAGCACGTGGGGTTCGAGTGGTTCGCGGCGGAAGCAACGGACGTCGCGTCGCCATCGGAGTAGTCGGTCGAGATCGCCGACGAACGCATCGTCGAATGTTCCGTCGTCCATCGGTTGTCGAGCCTAGTCGGGCTGCTGTGAACGGTGGTGCACAACCGCGAGGTCATCCACAGATCGGCTGTGTGAGTGGTTCGGCGCCGCGCGCCACGCGTGTTCCCGGCGAGACTGTGCCCATGTTGGGGCAAACACAGGCGGTGGGGCTCAATGCCTTTGTCGCGCAGGTCGTCGACGTGCAGGCGAGTGTGAGTTCGGGTCTGCCGGGGTTCGCGGTGACGGGTAATCCGGATTCGTCGGTTCGGGAGGCGCGGGATCGGGTGCGGGCTGCGATCAAGAACTCCGGGTTCAGTTTTCCCGAGTTGAAGGTGACGGTGGCGTTGTCGCCGGCGGACATGCCGAAGATCGGTCCGGGGTTCGATCTGTCGATGGCCGTGTCCATTCTGGCTGCCACGCAACAGGTGTCGGCGGAGAAGTTGTCGTCGACGGTTTTTCTGGGCGAGCTCGGTCTGGATGGCACCGTGCGGCCGATCCGCGGGGTGTTGCCGGCGGTGATCGCGGCGCGGCAGGAGGGGTATCGACGGGCGGTGGTGCCGATCGAGACCGTCGCCGAGGCGGCGCTCGTCGAGGGGATGGACGTCGGTGGAGCGAGCAGTCTGAAAGAGGTGACGCAGTGGCTGGCGGGTGACAACGTGCTCGACACGGTGCATGCGGCGGCGACGACGCACGCGCCGCCGGTTCCCGACATGGCCGACGTGGTCGGGCAGCACGAGGCCCGGCACGCGCTGGAGATCGCCGCCGCGGGAGCTCATCACGTCCTGATGACCGGATCGCCGGGGATCGGCAAGACGATGCTCGCGCGGCGGCTGCCGGGCATTCTGCCGTCGCTGGGTCTGGAGGACTCGTTGGAGGTGACGGCGATCCATTCCCTGGTGGGGGAGTTGTCGCCCGGACGTCCGCTGATCACCGAACCGCCGTTCGTCGCCCCGCACCACAGCTCATCGATCACAGCCCTGCTCGGTGGCGGTACCGGTTTCGCCCGGCCGGGCGCGGCGTCCAAGGCGCATCGAGGAGTGCTGTTCCTCGACGAGTGCGCCGAGATGAGTGTCAAGTCGCTCGAATCCCTGCGGGAACCCCTCGAGGACGGCGAGGTCCGGGTGCCCCGGCGTGACGGCATGGCGGTCTATCCCGCGCGCTTTCAGCTGATCCTCGCGGCGAACCCGTGTCCGTGCGCGCCCGCCCACGACGTCGACTGCGTCTGCACGGCCGTCGTGCGGCGGCGCTATCTGGGCAAGCTGTCCGGACCGCTGCTGGACCGCGTGGACATCCGCGTGCGGATGGACCCACCGGGCAACACCGCGCTGATGAGCGGTGCCGGGGAGTCGAGTGCCGACGTCCGCGCCCGCGTCACCGCCGCACGCGCCACCGCGATCGAGCGGTGGTCGGAATTCGGGTGGCGCACCAATGCCGAGGTTCCCGGGTCCGCGCTGCGGCAGCGGTTCCGGCTGCCGCCCGACGTGCTGCGGCCCATCGAACTGTTCCTCCGAGACGGCCGCGTGACCGCCCGCGGTGCCGATCGCGCTCTGCGGCTGGCATGGACCCTCAGCGATCTGAGCGGGTCCGGGCGTCCCGTCGAAGACGATGTCGCACAAGCACTTCTGTACCGAGACCGAGGAGCGACCTGGTGATCTCCGCCCATCCGTCGGAACCCCGGTCGCCGGAATCCATCGCCTGGGCCTATCTGGCGCGGGTCGCCGAACCGCCGTGCGCCGCGGTCATCGCGCTCGTCGACGACATCGGTCCGGTCGAGGCGGCCGCGGCGATCCGCCGACGCACCGTGCCCGGCGGCCACGAGGCGGTGCTCGCCGCCACTGATGCCCGGAGCGAATCCGACTGTGCGATCGATGATCTGGACACCGCCGAGCGGATCGGTGCGCGCCTGGTGACCCGTGCCGATCCGGAGTGGCCGGCCTGGTCGCTGCTGGCGCTGGGGCAGGCCGACACGGCCGCTCGTGGAGGTGAACCGCTCGCCCTGTGGGTGCGCGGTCCGGCCCGGCTCGACGACCTCGCCGCTGCGTCGGTCGCGTTGATCGGGTCCCGTGCCGCGTCGTCGTACGGCGAACACGTCACGCAGACGCTCGCGTCGGGGTTGTCGGCCCAGGGTTTCGCGGTGCTGTCCGGCGGGGCGTTCGGCATCGACGGCGCCGCTCACCGCGCGGTCGTCGCGGCGGGCGGGGTGACCGCGGCGGTGATGGCGTGTGGGATCGACCGCGACTATCCGGCGTCACACTCGTCGCTGCTGACCGCGATCGCGCGTACGGGCGCGGTGATCAGCGAGTACCCGCCCGGGACGACAGCGGCGAAACATCGATTTCTCACCCGGAACCGACTGGTCGCCGCGATGAGCGGCGCGACCGTGGTCATCGAGGCCGGGCGACGGTCCGGCGCGGCGAACACTGCGGCATGGGCGCGCAAGCTCGGCCGGCCGCTGGGAGCCGTTCCCGGTCCCGTCACCTCGGCGACCTCGGTGGGATGCCACCGGATGATCGCCGACGAGCTCGCCGTGCTGGTGTCCGACGTCGCGTCGGTGGTCAACCTGGTACGACCCGACGGTGGGGGCGACATCGGCCGCGGCCGCGCGAAACCGACCGACGCGCTCGACGCCGAGCAACTACGGGTCCACGACGCCATTCCCGGCCGCGGTGGAGTGGGGATCGACGAGATCGCGTTCGCCGCCGGCCTCGACATCGGAACCGTCCGCGCGGCGCTCGCGCACCTCGACATCAAGGGGTACGTGCAGAACGTGGACGGACGATGGCGGCTGGCGTGACCTCAGCGGCGGGTGAGGACGTCGATGATGACATGCAGATCCTCGACCGTCGCCTCGTTCAGACGGCCATGAGCGTGGACATAACCGATTCCCGCGTACAGGAGCGTCGTCGCGCGTGCGTGCGCCTCGGCCTCCGAGAACCCGAGTTCGCGCATGGCCGAGATCGCGATCGAGAAGATCCGGCAGTCGAGTGCATCGACGGAGTTCGCGATCGACTCGTCCGTCTGGGCCCAGCGGCGCAGGGCGGACTCCATCGCCCAGCGGCGAGGGTCCGACAGCAGGCGCGCCATCCCCTCGACCCGTTCGACCGGTGGTAGGGCTTCCAGTGCCTCGATCCGGTCGGCCGCCGCCGACTGTGCCCGTCGGCAGTGTTCGGCGAGCGCGGTCTTCAGCGCCCCGATGTCGGTGAAGTGCCAGTAGAAGCTGCCCTTGGTCACACCGAGGCGCGCACTGAGGCGCGAGATCTTGAGGGCGTCGATCCCGTCGTCGACCAGGATCTGGGTCGCGGCCTCCAGCCAGTCGTCCACACTGAGCCGCGAGCCGCGGCGCGGGGTGGACTGGTCCACGGGCTGATCCGGCATGGAGTCACCTCTGGTCGGGTCTCGCGACGTCTGACTTTAGGAATGGCAAAGTCTCGAATTCACATCGCTTGATCGATAGAAAACCTTACAACCGCGGATGGGTGGTTCGCCGCTCTAAAGCTAAGGGTGGCCTAATCTCGTAGGCGTAGGGTTGACCCGAAAGGGAGGTTCGATGGCGAAACGCGTGAACACGATGACGGTGCTACGAAGAGAGCGGATCAGCCCGCATTTCGTACGCCTGTACCTGGGCGGGGAGGGGTTCGACGACTTTCGGCCGGCCCTGGGCAAGTCCGGGGAACCCGACACCGACATGTATGTGAAGTTCGTCTTCGCACCGCCGGGTGTCAGCTATCCCGAACCGTTCGATCTCCAGGAGATCCGTACGAACGAGGCGCCCGAGCGGCAACCCGTGTTGCGTACCTACACGGTGCGCCGGGTCGACGCGGAGGCCCGCGAGCTCGTCGTCGACTTCGTCGTGCACGGCACCGAGGGCATCGCCGGCCCCTGGGCGGCCTCGGTGGAGCCAGGCGAGACGATCCGTTTCATCGGGCCGGGTAGTGGCTACCGTCCGCGATCCGATGCCCCCTGGCATCTCATGGCGTGCGACGAGGCGGGTCTCCCCGCGGTGGCCGCCGCACTCGAAGCCCTTCCCGCCGACGCCGTCGCCAAGGTCTTCATCGAGGTCGCCGGCCCCGACGACGAACTCGACCTCGACGCACCCGCCGGGGCGCAGGTCTCCTGGGTGCACCGCGGCGGACCTGCGGCGGACGTCGACGATTCGCTCGCCGGTGACAACGCCCCGCTGATCGCGGCCGTACGCGCGACGGAATGGCTCGACGGCGAACCGCACGTGTTCATCCACGGAGAGGCGCAAGCGGTCATGCACAACCTGCGTGCCTACATCCGCAAGGAACGCGGCGTGAGTGCGGCCAACGCCTCGATCTCCGGGTACTGGCGGCGCGGCCGGACCGAGGAGGGGTTCCGGCAATGGAAGGCCGACCTGCGGGCCGAGGAGGAGGCCGTCGGCGCCCAGGGCTGAGGCCCACCGGCCGGACAGGCACCGATTCGGCCACGACGCCGCGTGTGCGGTTGCGCTCGGGTGCCCGACGGGGTGAGGTCGTGACCATGCTCGACGACTTCGCCGATCACCTGCGCCTGGAGAAAGGGCGCAGCGAGCACACGATCCGCGCCTATGTCGGTGGGGTTCGCGCCCTCGTCTCGTTCGCCGGTGCCCGCGGAATCGCGGTGGCCGACATCGATCTCCCGCTGCTGCGGGCCTGGCTCGCGGAACTGACCCGGCGCGGCGCCGCGCGCACGACCGTGGCCCGGCAGGTCTCCGCGGCGAAGACGTTCTGCGCGTGGGCGGTCCGCGAGGGCTACCTGGCGGCCGACCCGTCACAGCGGTTGAAGGCTCCCAAGGCGCACCGGACCCTGCCCGCCGTACTGGCCCCCGCCCAGGCAGCGGCCGCGATCGCGGCCACCGGAGTGGATCGTGCCCCCGACGACCCGATCGCCCTGCGGGACCGGGTCATCCTGGAGTTGTTGTACGCCAGCGGAGTTCGAGTGGGGGAGTTGTGCGGGCTGGACGTCGGCGACGTCGACGCCGGGCGACGGGTGGTGCGGGTGATCGGCAAAGGCGACAAGGAACGGTCGGTCCCCTACGGAGAGCCCGCCGCCCGCGCGATCGACGCCTGGCTGCGTTCCGGACGCCCGGCCCTGGTGACCGACGCTTCCGGACCAGCCTTGCTGCTGGGTGCCCGCGGGGGACGGCTCGACCAGCGGATGGCGCGCTCGGTCGTGTCACGCGCGGTCGAGGCGAGCGGAGGCCCGGCGACCGGGCCACACGGACTCCGGCACAGCGCCGCCACTCATCTGCTCGAGGGTGGTGCCGACCTGCGCGTCGTCCAGGAACTGCTCGGGCATTCGTCGCTCGCCACGACGCAGATCTACACGCATGTGAGCGTCGAACGTCTGCGTGCCGTCCATCGACAGGCGCACCCGCGAGCGTGACCGCCGTCAGTCGACCGGTTTGAGCCGGACGCGCACGGCCCCGAGCAGACCCAGCGGGTCCAGGTAGTCCGCCGCACGTCCGCTGCCGCGTCGGGCGCCCCAGTGCAGGCAGGCGGGCACCGGGCATCCCGGATGACCGGTCATCACGGTCCCGATGACATCGCCCCGCGAGACGTGATCACCCGCGTCGACACTCGCCTCCACCGGCTCGTACGTGGTGGTCACGCCGTCGGGATGGGACACCGAGACCACCGGCCGGCCGGCGACCGTTCCCGCGAAGCGCACGCGACCGGCCCCCGCCGCGCGGACGGTCTGGCCGGGCCCGGCCGCGAGGTCGACGCCCCGGTGGCCGGGCTGCCATCGCTTCTCGGGCTCGTCGTAGGCGGTCACCACGGTGGGCCGGGGCGACAACGGCGCCGCGTACACACCGACGGACGCGGCGGCGGGGACCGGACCGACGACGCAGAGGACAGTCGGCAGGAACGCGGCGAGGACACGCAGTGTTGGGGATGGCACGCTGATTGGACGCAGCGGAAGCCGGATGGGATCCGCCGGGCGCGCGGTCGATGCCGATCCGACCTCCGACTGCATCACCACAACCGTCTCCGACGTGGGCGAAGGCGTTTTGGTGATCCATCCGCCGCGGCGTAAACTCTCCCACGCACCTCATCGCTCGTTGATGAGGTGACTTCGCGCGCCTGCACTCAGGTCTGTGACGCTCCGGGCTTCGACGCCCTGACCAGCACAGTCGAGAAACACACGCCAAGTGAGCAGTCCCGGAACGGCCCATGCCGTCTCGGGTGGCACTCGGCCGCAGGCGCCAGGGTCGGTACCGACGGTACCGACGACAACTGCGAGAAAAGGACGATCATGGCTGTCGTGACCATGAAGCAGCTGCTGGACAGCGGCGCACACTTCGGGCACCAGACCCGCCGTTGGAACCCGAAGATGAAGCGATTCATCTTCACCGACCGCAACGGCATCTACATCATCGATTTGCAGCAGACGCTGACCTACATCGACAAGGCGTACGAGTTCGTCAAGGAGACCGTCGCCCACGGCGGCACCATCCTCTTCGTCGGCACCAAGAAGCAGGCACAGGAATCGATCGCCGCGGAGGCGACCCGTGTCGGCATGCCGTACGTCAACCAGCGCTGGCTCGGTGGCATGCTCACCAACTTCTCGACCGTCCACAAGCGCCTGCAGCGCCTGAAGGAGCTCGAGACCATGGAGCAGACCGGCGGCTTCGAGGGACGCACCAAGAAGGAAATCCTCATGCTCACGCGTGAGAAGAACAAGCTCGAGCGCACCCTCGGCGGTATCCGCGACATGGCCAAGGTTCCGTCGGCCGTGTGGGTCGTCGACACCAACAAGGAGCACATCGCCGTCGGCGAGGCGCGCAAGCTGAACATCCCGGTCATCGCGATCCTGGACACCAACTGCGATCCCGACCTCGTCGACTACCCGATCCCGGGCAACGACGACGCCATCCGCAGCGCAGCACTGCTCACCCGCGTCGTGGCCTCGGCCGTGGCCGAGGGTGTCCAGGCCCGTGCCGGCGCCGCCAGTGGCGACGCCAAGCCCGAGGCCGGCAGTGGCGAACCGCTGGCAGAGTGGGAGCAGGAACTGCTGACCCAGGCTGCGGCACCGGCCGGCGACGCCGCCGCGACCGACGCCCCGGCTGCTCAGTAGTCCCGACTGCTCGCAGTCCGGTCCCCAACACTTTCTCTAAGGAGGCTCGCCGACGATGGCGAACTACACCGCAGCTGATGTGAAGCGTCTCCGTGAGCTCACCGGCTCTGGAATGCTCGACTGCAAGAACGCGCTGGCCAACAACGACGGCGATTTCGACAAGGCCGTCGAAGAGTTGCGTATCAAGGGCGCCAAGGACGTGGGCAAGCGCGCCGAGCGCTCCACGGCCGAGGGCCTGGTCGCGGCCAAGGGCGGCGCGCTCATCGAGATCAACTCCGAGACCGACTTCGTCGCGAAGAACGGTGAGTTCCAGCAGCTCGCCGATGACATCGTGAACGCGGCGGCCGCGGCGAAGACCAACGACCTCGACGAGCTGAAGAAGGCTCCGCTCGGCGACGGCACCGTGGACGAGGCCGTGGCGGCTCTCTCGGCCAAGATCGGCGAGAAGCTCGAGCTCCGGCGCGTGGCCTACTACGACGGTCCCGTTGCCGTGTACCTGCACAAGCGCGCGTCGGACCTGCCTCCGGGCGTCGGCGTGCTGGTGTCCTACACCGGTGAGGGCGAGGCCGCCGAGGAGGCCGCTCGCGGCGCCGCGATGCAGGTGGCCGCGCTCAAGGCGCGCTACGCCACCCGTGACGAGGTCCCCGCGGACGTCGTAGAGAACGAGCGTCGTATCGCCGAGCAGACGGCCAAGGAGGAGGGCAAGCCCGAGCAGGCCCTGCCCAAGATCGTCGAGGGTCGCGTCAACGGCTTCTACAAGGACGTCGTGCTGCTCGACCAGGCCTCGGTCCAGGACTCGAAGAAGTCCGTCAAGGCCCTGCTCGACGACGCCGGTGTGACCGTCAAGGCCTTCACCCGGTTCGAGGTCGGCCAGGCCTGATCGAACGCGTTCCACATCGCCCCGTCTCCGTCCAGGAGACGGGGCGATGTGCGTTCACGGGGTCCGTCGCGTCCGCAGAGCGGCGGCGAGTGCCCCGATCGCCACGGCGACGAGACCCAGCATCATCAAGGTCGTCTTCAGCGCGGCCAGGAAAGTCCGAGCGGTCACCGACCGGGCCGCATCCTGAGTCCAGGGCCGAGCCTGCCCGGCGACCGCGGCGACCGCAGGCGACGTCGGTCCGCCCGCGCAGGCGGGCGCCGGTCGCTCCGGATGTGCGGACCGCAGCTGATCGCTCGCGCAGGATGCGAAACGATCGGCGACCGCCCCGTGCAGCACCGGGCGAACCGGTGACTCCGACAGCGACGCAACGAGTTCGGCTCTCACCGCCGGAACCGTCTCGCTCGTCTGGCCGGCGACCTGACCGAAGAAGAAGAGGGTGACGACCGCCAGCCCGATCGAGGCGCCGATCTGCTGAACAGTGGGGATCGTCCCGGTTGCCGTGCCCACCGTGGCTTCGGTCGTGTCGGACAGGATCACGGCCTGCAGCGGTGCGATGAACACACCCGTCCCCAGACCGCCGAGTACGAGGGGACCGAGGATGCCGGGCACCGGCAGGGTCTCCGCAGCCGGTTCGATGATCATCGCGAGCCAGACGAATCCGGCTCCGACGGCGACGGATCCGGCCATCAGGGTGTGCGGTGCGGTGACGCGGGCGACCACGCGTGGTGAGGCGAGTGAGCCGACCGCGGCGCCGATCGCGAAGGGCAGGGCCAGCATCCCGGTCCGGAATGCCGAGTAGCCGAGTCCGAACTGAGCCGAGATCGACACGGTGAAGAAGAACCCGGCGAACACGCTGAAGAACAGGAGCGACAGGAGAAGCCCGATCTACGTCTCGAACGGATCCGGGATGCCGGGCCGGTACGACACCCTCGACGGCCCCGGCATCGAGGGCAACGGCTCCAAGCTGTTCGACCAGATCGCAGTCGGGGCGGTGATCGAGACCGCCACGGCGCAGTGCACGAGGAACCTCCAGCGGCGGATGCGCGACATCGGTGTGCCGGCGACGTTCCACCTCTACGAGGGCGGGACCCATGCGTGGCCGTACTGGCAGGACGAACTGCATCGTGCCTGGCCGCAGTTCGACGCGGCCCTACGCGGCTGAATCCACAGGGCACCCTCGCGCGGCGCGCACGACGCGTATCGCGGGTCGGTTCCGGTGACGACGTACGATAGTTCACCGAACCGACGAGTGAGGAAGCCGATGAGTGAAGCGTCCGACCCCATCCGGCGGGATGGATTCCGTAGGGTCTTGCTGAAGTTGGGCGGCGAGATGTTCGGTGGCGGCGAAGTCGGGCTCGACCCCGACGTCGTGGGTACCGTCGCCGACCAGATCGCCGACGTCGTCAATTCCGGTGTCCAGGTCGCCGTCGTGATCGGCGGCGGCAACTTCTTCCGCGGCGCCGAACTCCAGCAACGAGGGCTCGACCGAAGCCGCTCGGACTACATGGGCATGCTCGGCACTGTCATGAATTGCCTTGCGCTGCAGGACTTCCTGGAGAAGCGCGGGATCTCGACCCGGGTGCAGACCGCCATCACGATGGGGCAGGTCGCCGAGCCGTATCTCCCGCTGCGTGCCCAGCGGCACCTGGAGAAGGGCCGCGTCGTCATCTTCGGCGCCGGCATGGGGATGCCGTACTTCTCCACCGACACCACCGCGGCCCAGCGTGCGCTGGAGATCAAGGCCGAGGTGGTCCTGATGGCCAAGGCGGTCGACGGCGTGTACGACGCCGACCCGCGCACCAACCCCGACGCCACCCTCTTCACCGAGATCACTCACCGCGAGGTGCTCGACAAGGAGCTCAAGGTCGCCGACGCGACGGCCTTCAGTCTGTGTATGGACAACAAGATGCCGATCTTGGTGTTCAATTTGCTCCAGCAGGGCAATATCGCCCGTGCGGTCGCAGGCGACCGCATCGGCACCCTGGTCAGCACCTGAACCGGCGCCTGACCCCGAGATCGACGAGAAAACCGACCGAACGGAACAAGGACGAAGATGATCGACGACGCGTTGCTCGACGCCGAGGAGAAGATGGAGAAGGCGGTCAACGTCGCCAAGGAGGACATGGGCTCCATCCGCACCGGGCGGGCGAACCCGGCCATGTTCAACAAGGTCAACATCGAGTACTACGGCTCGATGACCCCCGTGACCCAGGTCGCGAGCATCAACACGCCCGAACCGCGACTCGTCGTGATCAAGCCGTATGAGGCGTCGACGCTGCGCGACATCGAGACCGCGATCCGCAACTCCGACCTCGGGGTCAATCCGACCAACGACGGCACGATCATCCGGGTCGCCGTCCCGCAGCTCACCGAGGAGCGTCGCCGCGATCTGGTCAAGCAGGCCAAGGGCAAGGGTGAGGACGCGAAGGTCGCGATCCGCAACGTGCGCCGCAAGGCCGCCGACGAGCTCAAGCGCATCCAGAAGGACGGCGAGGCCGGCGAGGACGAGGTGTCGCGCGCCGAGAAGGAACTGGACAAGACCACGGCGACCTACGTGCACCAGATCGACGACTTGGTCAAGCACAAAGAAGACGAATTGCTCGAGGTGTGAACGAGGTTCCGCAACGGGGCGGTGAGAAGAAGTCGCGCGCCGGCCGCGACCTGCCGGCCGCGATCGCGGTCGGCGGCACGCTCGGCATCAGCATCATCGCGATCCTGATCTTCGTCCCGAAGGTCTGGTACGGCCTCGTGGCGGTCGCGTTCGCGGTCGCCACCTGGGAGGTCATCAAACGTCTCCGCACCGGTGGCTACGACGTCGCCCTCTGGCCGCTGCTCATCGGTGGCCAGGCCATCATCTGGGCGAGCTGGCCCTGGGGTCCGACCGGAGCCCTCGTCGCCTTCGTGGCGACGGCCCTGGTGTCGATGGTGTGGAAGCTCCTCGGGCAGGGCATCGACAAGGCGCCGGTCAACTACCTCCGCGACCTCGCCGTCACCGTGTTCGTGCTGGCGTGGTTGCCACTGCTCGCGTCGTTCGGCGCCCACCTGGTGGTACAGGACGACGGGGCTGCCAGAGTGGCCACGCTGATGGTCGTGGTGGTGTGCTCCGACGTCGGCGGCTATGCCGCGGGCGTGATGTTCGGCAAGCACCCGATGGCGCCGGCGATCAGTCCGAAGAAGTCCTGGGAAGGCATGGTGGGCTCGCTCGTCGTCGGCACTGTCGGTGCCGTCGGCTGCGTGGTGTTCCTGCTCGAGAGCCACTGGTGGATCGGCATCATCCTGGGGCCGGTCCTGGTGGTCTGCGCTACCCTCGGCGATCTCGTCGAATCCCAGGTGAAGCGTGATCTCGGGATCAAGGACATGGGCACGCTGCTGCCCGGCCACGGTGGCATCATGGACCGGCTCGACAGCCTGCTGCCGTCGGCGTTCGTGGTGTGGGTCGTGCTCACCGCGCTGCTCTGAGCACGGGCGACCGCGGCGCCGAACGCTACTTGGCTGCCTTCTTCAGCGCGCGCCGCAGTTGCAGCATCCGCAGGCCGCCCACGAGCGCGACGACCAGCGCACCGGCGATGGCCGCGATCAGCAGGCTGACCCCGAGGGGCAGATTGACCTCCCAGAACAGCAAGTCGATGGTCTGCGACTGGAGGTTCTGCACGATGAAGACGAGCAACAGGACCAGGATGATCGCGCCGATCACCACGCCGAACCAGGTGGCGCGCGTCCGCGTGTGCTCCACGTCGGCGACCGTGCGGCGGAGACGATCACGATGGTCCGGGTCAGGGGCGTGCTGCTCCGGGGTGTGCGCGTGACCGGTCGCCGGTGGCGGTGACCCGGCGGGCTGTTCGCCCCACGCCGGTACCGAACCCGTGTGCCGTCGGTCCTCGGGTGTCGTCATCACTTCATCATGACATGCGACAATGGCGAAATGACCTCATTGCCACTCGTGTTCGACGCGCCCAAGCGTGGGCGGCCGCCGACACACTTCGCCGACCTCGACCCCGCCGGTCGCGTCGCGGCGCTGGCCGACCTGGGGCTGCCGAAGTTCCGGGCCGATCAACTGGCCCGCCAGTACTATGCGCGCCTCAACGGTGACGTCGACGAGATGACGGATCTGCCGGCGGCATCGCGCGAATCGTTGCGGCACAAGCTCTTCCCGCAGCTGCTCACGCCGGTCCGGCACATCTCCTGCGACGACGACTCCACCCGCAAGACGCTCTGGCGCCTGCACGACGGCACGCTCCTCGAGAGCGTCCTCATGCGCTACACCGATCGCAACACGCTGTGCATCTCGAGCCAGGCTGGGTGCGGCATGGCCTGCCCGTTCTGTGCCACCGGGCAGGGCGGACTGGACCGCAACCTGTCGACCGCCGAGATCGTCGATCAGGTGCGGGCCGCGGCCCGCGCGCTGCGCGACGGGGAATTCGGCGAGCCCGGACGCCTGTCGAACGTCGTGTTCATGGGTATGGGTGAGCCGCTGGCCAACTACAAGCGCGTGGTCAGCGCCGTCCGGCAGATCACATCGCCGGCGCCGGAGGGCCTCGGGATCTCCGCCCGCTCGGTGACCGTGTCGACCGTCGGTCTCGCGCCGTCGATCCGCCGTCTCGCCGACGAGGGGCTCGCGGTGACGCTCGCCGTCTCGCTTCACACGCCCGACGACGAACTGCGCGACACCCTTGTCCCGGTCAACAACCGGTGGTCGGTCGCCGAGGTGCTCGAGGCGGCCCGCTACTACGCCGACACCACCGGACGGCGCGTCTCCATCGAGTACGCCCTCATCCGCGACGTCAACGACCAGCCCTGGCGGGCCGACCTGCTGGGGGAGAAGCTGCACCGGGCCCTCGGGTCACTCGTTCATGTGAATCTCATCCCGCTGAACCCGACGCCGGGTTCGGAATGGGACGCCAGTCCGAAACCGGTCGAACGCGAGTTCGTCCGCCGGGTCCGTGAGCAGGGAGTCTCGTGCACCGTTCGCGACACGCGCGGGCAGGAGATCGCCGCCGCCTGTGGACAGCTGGCGGCGGAAGAGCGCTGACCAACAACGCAACCGAGAACGAGAAACGCCGAGCGGATCACCGCTCGGCGTTCGTCGTAGATGTGGCGAGGCGTCCGGTCAGGACCACTTGCCGCGGTTCATCCACCACCCGCGCACCACGAGGAAGAGCGTGCCCGCGGCGAAGGCGATGAGATACAGGTCCTCGATGCGTCCGGTGTGGTTGCCGATGATCATCGCGAGCAGGAACAGCGCGAAGAAGATGGCCGCACCGTAGAAGGTCTTGGTCCCCGCTCCGTGCCAGCCGAACCGGGCGGACGGGGCATCGGCGGGCTCGCGGCGCCAGCCGGTGTCGATGACCTCGACTTCGCCATGCCCGCCATCGCCGTGCCCCACAGTGTGCTCAACATCGGTGCTTGCCACAGCCACTCCTCACAGCGCGGACGTCAGATGTCTGACGATCGGTAGTAGTTCTCCGAGCAGCATAGCGGCACCTCCTGCCCGCAGGTCGGTCCGGTGTCACCGGCGGCGGTTCGTCGACGAGGATGGTCCAGAATGGGTGCGTGCCCACACGCGTGCTGATCCTCGGCTCCACCGGTTCCATCGGCGTCCAGGCTCTCGAGGTGATCGCCGAGCATCCGGATCGTTTCGAGGTCGCCGGTCTGGGTGCCGGCGGGTCGAATCCCGACCTGCTCGCCGATCAGGCCGCCGCGTTCGGCGTGCCGGCCTCGCGGATCGCCGTCGCCGACGCCACGCGGGCGCAGGAACTCGGCGAACGTCTCGGCGGCCGGGTCCTGAATGGACCGGACGCCATGTGCGATCTGGTCGACGCCGTCGCCGCGGACACCGGGGTCGATGTGATCCTCAACGCCGTCGTCGGCTCGATCGGTCTGGCGCCCAGCCTCGCCGCACTCCGATCGGGTGCCCGGCTCGCGCTGGCCAACAAGGAGTCGCTCGTGGCGGGCGGTGCACTGGTCCTCGACGCCGCCGCGACCGGGCAGATCGTCCCGGTCGACTCCGAGCACTCCGCGATCGCACAGTGTCTGCGCGCGGGGACGGCCGCCGAGGTGGACCGACTGGTCCTCACCGCGTCGGGTGGACCGTTCCGCGGATGGACCCGTGCGCAACTCGAGGACGTCACCCCCGAGCAGGCCGGCCGACATCCCACGTGGTCGATGGGCCCGATGATCACGCTCAACTCCGCGACCCTGGTCAACAAGGCCCTCGAGGTCATCGAGGCGCACCTGCTGTTCGACGTGGACTACGACCGCATCGACGTCACCGTCCACCCGCAGTCGATCGTGCACTCGATGGTGACCTTCGTCGACGGGGCGACGGTGGCGAAGGCCTCACCGCCGTCGATGAAGCTGCCCATCGCCCTGGCCCTGGGATGGCCGGACCGGGTGCCCGGATCGTCGACGGCCTGCGACTTCTCGACGGCGTCGGCGTGGACGTTCGAACCCGTCGACGACGCGGTGTTCCCGGCGATCGAGCTGGCTCGACGCGCCGGTGCGGCGGGAGGCAGCCTGACGGCTGTCTACAACGCCGCCAACGAGGCGGCCGCAGCAGGGTTCTTCGCAGGTGCGATCCGGTTCCCGCGCATCGTCGAGGTCATCGAGGAGGTGCTCGGCGAGGCAGATCAGTGGCGCCGGACGCCAGGTACTGTGGAAGAGGTCTTCGCCGCCGATCGGTGGGCCCGGGATCGTGCTGCGCAGCTGGTCGCGGCCGCATCCGTCTGATCGGCGGCTCTCGTGAGCGGGTGCGCCCCGTGATCCGGATGGAGTAGGTACGTGAGTTTCGCGATCGGCGTCACGCTGTTCGCCGTGGCGCTGTTGCTGTCGGTCGCCTGGCATGAGTGCGGCCACATGTGGGCCGCGCAGGCGACGGGCATGAAGGTCCGGCGGTACTTCGTCGGCTTCGGTCCCACGATCTGGTCCACCCGGCGCGGCGAGACCGAGTACGGGATCAAGGCGCTGCCGCTGGGCGGTTTCTGCGACATCGCCGGGATGACCCCCCACGAGGAACTCGCCTGGGACGAGAAGGACCGGGCGATGTACAAGCAGAAGGCCTGGAAACGCCTGGTCGTGCTGTTCGCCGGACCGGCCCAGAACTTCCTCCTCGGTTTCGTCCTCATCATCATCGTCGGACTGACGTTCGGCCTGCCCAATCTCAACCCCGGCCCGACTCCGGCAACCGTCGGCAAGACCCAGTGCGTCCCGTCGACGATCACCATCGAAGGCAACAAGCAGACCGACGCGCCCTGCACCGGCACCGGCCCGGCGGGCGCCGCCGGGCTGCTCCCCGGTGACGACATCGTGGCGATCAACGGTCAGCCGGTCGGGCAGGCGTCGGATCTGACCCCGGTGATCCGCGAGTCCAGCGGCCCGGTCGCGCTGACGGTCGACCGCGACGGTCAGCGACTCGACCTGACGATGACCCCCGAGCCCACCACGGTGACGGCGACGAACGCCGACGGCACCTCCGAAACCCAGACCTACAACATGGTCGGCATCGCCTACGACGTCCCGCCGAACGTCATCACCTACAGCGGCCTCGAGATCGTGCCCGGCGCGATCGGATTCACCGGCGAACTGGCGGTCGAGACCTGGAACGCGCTGCTGTCCCTGCCGTCGAAGATCGGTGCGCTGTGGACGGCGGTCACCGGCGGTGAGCGCGCCCTCGACACCCCGGTCAGCGTGTACGGCGCCTCGGTGCTCGGCGGTCAGGCCGTCGAGCGTGGGCTGTGGGACATGTTCTGGATGCTCCTGATCAGCATCAACTTCTTCCTGGGACTGTTCAACCTGGTCCCGCTCCTCCCGCTCGACGGCGGCCACATGGCGATCGTCGGCTACGAGAAGGGCCGCGACACCGTGCGGCGCTGGTTCGGCCGGGCACCCGGTGGGGCCGTCGACTACTACAAACTGCTCCCGATCACCTACGCCGCCGTCGTGATCATGGCCGGCTTCATGGTGCTCACGCTCACCGCCGACATCATCAACCCGATCAACCCGTGGCAGTGACCCGCACGATCCGGGTCGCCGTCCGGCGACGAATACCACCAGAGAACCGAAACCCCCAGAGGTGAACGAGATGAACGCCCCGACTCCCGCGACCGCTGTGCCGATCGGACTCGGCATGCCCGCCGGACCACCGCCGGTGCTCGCCCCGCGTCGGAAGACCCGGCAGTTCTTCGTCGGCTCGGTCGGCGTCGGCAGCGACCACCCGATCTCGGTGCAGTCGATGACGACCACCAAGACCCACGACATCAACGCCACCCTGCAGCAGATCGCGGAGTTGACGGCCTCGGGGTGCGACATCGTGCGTGTCGCCTGCCCGCGTCCCGAAGACGCCGAGGCACTGCCGATCATCGCGAAGAAGTCCAAGATCCCGGTGATCGCCGACATCCACTTCCAGCCGAAGTACATCTTCGCGGCGATCGACGCCGGCTGTGCCGCCGTGCGCGTCAACCCGGGCAACATCAAGGAGTTCGACGGCCGGGTCAAGGAGGTCGCCAAGGCGGCCGGTGATGCCGGGATCCCCATCCGGATCGGCGTCAACGCCGGGTCCCTCGACAAGCGGATCCTGCAGAAGTACGGCAAGGCGACCCCGGAGGCGCTCGTCGAGTCGGCGCTGTGGGAGGCCGGGCTGTTCGAGGAGCACGGCTTCGGCGACATCAAGATCTCGGTGAAACACAACGATCCGGTGATCATGGTGGAGGCCTACCGCCAGCTCGCCGCCGCCTGTGACTACCCGCTGCACCTCGGGGTCACCGAGGCCGGGCCCGCCTTCCAGGGCACGATCAAGTCCGCCGTCGCCTTCGGCGCGCTGCTCAGCGAGGGCATCGGCGACACCATCCGGGTGTCCTTGTCGGCCCCGCCGGCCGAGGAGATCAAGGTCGGCGACCAGATCCTGCAGTCGCTGAATCTCCGCCCGCGCAAACTCGAGATCGTCTCGTGCCCGTCGTGCGGCCGCGCCCAGGTCGACGTCTACAAGCTGGCCGACGAGGTCACCGCCGGACTCGAGGGCATGGAGGTCCCGCTGCGCGTGGCCGTGATGGGGTGCGTCGTCAACGGCCCCGGGGAGGCCCGGGAAGCCGACCTCGGCGTGGCGTCCGGAAACGGCAAGGGGCAGATCTTCGTCAAGGGCGAGGTCATCAAGACGGTTCCCGAGGCGCAGATCGTCGAGACCTTGATCGAAGAAGCGCTGCGGATCGCCGAGGAATCAGGAGAAACTGGAGACGGTACTCACGTGGGCCCGCCCGTGGTGACCGTTTCCTAGGTCGGCGGCAGGCTCGAGAGGGAGGAGCGGCGTTGCTGAAGCTACTGGGCGACAAGCCGCTCGGCGCTCGTGATGCGGCCGCTGTCGAACGTGTCCTCACCTCGGACCCGGTGGCGATGTGCATGGTCGCGGCCCGCTTCGAGACGCACGGGATCAACCCTCGGCTGCTGGGCGGCGAGCTGTGGACCGCGCAGAATCCCGCGTCGTCCCTCTGCTTCTCCGGCGCCAACCTGATCCCGCTCACCGGTTCGCCCGAGGATCTCGACTACTTCTCCGACCGCGCCATCGCCGGACCGCGGGCATGCTCCTCCATCGTCGGCCGCGCCGACCTCGTGATGCAGATGTGGGAACAGATCGAGCCGGTGTGGGGTCCGGCGCGTGAGGTCCGGCCGGTGCAACCGCTGCTCGCCCTCACGTGTTGTTCGGCGGTACCCGCCGACCCGCTCGTGCGGCTGGTGACCCTCGACGACCTCGACGCGTACATGCCCGCGGCCATCGACATGTTCATCGGCGAGGTCGGTGTCGATCCGACGGCCGGCGACGGCGGTCGTTCCTACCGACGACGCCTCGCCTCGCTCATCACCGCGCAGCGGGTGTTCGCCCGGTTCGACGGCCCCGACGTCGTGTTCAAGGCCGAGATCGGCTCGCTGTCCCGCCGGGTCGGCCAGATCCAGGGAGTCTGGGTGGATCCCGACCGGCGCGGTGAGGGACTGGGACTGGGTGGTACCGCGGCCGTCGCGGAGGCCGTCGCCGCTCACGGCCGCATTCCGAGTCTGTACGTCAACAGCTTCAACGTGACCGCGCGCGCGGTGTACGACCGCATCGGGTTCACCGAGGTCGGCACCTTCGCGACCGTCCTCGTCGACTGAGTGCCGCCCCGCGTGGCGTCGCGGGATTCCGGCCGGGCCACCCTAGACTCGACCGCGATGTGGCGCATGCGAACTCGATGGACCCCGGCGGTGATCGTCGCGGTGTGTGCTGCCGTGACGGTGGCCACCGTCGGTTGCTCGGCCTCCGAGGACGACGGCCCGCGCCGCGCCGCGGAGCGCTTCCTGCAGGCCTACGCCGATCGTGAGGTCGCGTCCGCGGCGGCGCTGACCGACACCCCCGCTGCCGCGGAGTCCGCGATGGAGTCGGCCTGGGCCGGGCTAAACGCCGAGGCACTCGAGTCGCAGGCCGGGCGGGTCCGCGTCACCGGGGACACCGCCGAGGTGGACGTCGACTACACGTGGGCGCTGCCGCGGGGCCGCGACTGGGCCTACGACGCCACCCTGCGGATGGGCCGGTCCGACGACGGCTGGGCGGTGCGCTGGGCGTCAACGAACATCCATCCGAAACTCGGTGCCGATCAACGCCTTTCGCTCCAGATTGTCGAGGCGCCGCGCGCGACGGTCAATGAGTCCGACGGCTCGGAGGTGATGGTCAACGGCACCGTCGTGGGCGTCAACTTCGATGCGACCGCTGCCGCGGAACAGGGCGCGTCGGTCGCCGAGTCGGTGACCGGTGCGGTCGCGGTACTGCGCCGGTTCAGTCCCTCGCTCAACGAGCAGACGATCATCGAGCAGGTCACCGCGAACCGGCAGCAGTACCCGCTCGCCCGGCTGTCCCACGACCAGTTCGACCGCTTGCGCGACCAACTGGCGATCCCCGGCGTCGTGACCAACGAACAGGCCGAACTGGTCCCCGAGGACCCGAGATTCGCGCCCGCCCTGCTGACCGAGGTCAAGAAGGTCGTCGACTCCGAGGTGTCGGGGCGGGCGGGCTGGCGGGTGGTGACGGTCAACCCCAACGGCCTCGACGCCGACGTCCTCGCCGACCACGACCCGGACCCCGCGCCGGCGGTCTCGTTGAGTCTGTCGCGGACGGTGCAGAACGCGGCCCAGCGAGCGGTCAACGCCACCAACCGGTTCCAGATCGCGCTGGTCGTCGTGCAGCCGTCCACGGGGCGCATCCTCGCGGTCGCCCAGAATCCCGCGGCCGACCGGTCGGGGCCCATCGCGACGACCGGTCTGTACCCGCCCGGGTCGACCTTCAAGATGGTGACCGCCGCGGCCGCCATCAGCCATCGGATGGCCACCCCCGACACCCCCGTCGGATGTCCCGGCGCGATCCAGATCGGTCCGCGCCTGATCCCGAACTACGACGGGTTCTCGCTGGGGACGGTGTCGATGCTGCGGGCGTTCGCGCAGTCCTGTAACACCACGTTCGCCAAACTCGCCAGCGAGATGGGGCCGTCGGATCTCGCGCACGCCGCGGCCGCGATGGGCGTCGGACAACACTACGAGATCGCCGGCCTCGATGCCGTGTCCGGCTCGGTGCCGATCGAGAACGAACTCGTCGCCCGCAGTGAGGACGGCTTCGGGCAGGGCAAGGTCCTCGTCTCGCCGCTGGGGCTGTCTCTGGTGGCCGCCACCGTTGCGAACGGTCGGAAGGCCCCGGTGCCGCAACTCATCCTGGACAAGCCCACGAAGGTCGAGGGACCGACGCCCACGATGGCACCCGAGGTCTACGCCCAGCTGCGCCCGATGATGCGTGAGGTCATCACGAGCGGAACGGCGTCGGTGATCGACGGCCAGGGTGCGGTGTTCGGCAAGACCGGTGAGGCGGAGTTCGCCGGCGGGTCACACGCCTGGTTCGCCGGCTACCGCGGCGACATCGCGTTCGCCACCCTCGTCGTGGGCGGCGGTGACTCGAACAACGCGGTGGCCGTCACCCGCGACTTCTTCGCCGGTCTCGGTCCGGGCTACGCGGTGCGCCCTCTCTCCTGAGACGCCTCACCCCGGTGGCACCATCGTTTAGGCGCCCCCGGGTGTCCGGACGGGGAGGATCACCCGTCGCCCGGCATGCTCGATCACCTCGACGGGGTGGTCGTAGGTGTGGCTGAGCAGGTCGACCGTCATCACCTCCGACGTCGGCCCGATCGCGAGCAGCCGGCCGTCCTTCATCACGGCCACCCGGTCGGCGTAGGCGGCGGCGAGGGTGAGGTCGTGCACCACCAGCAGCACGGCGTTCCCGGCATCGCGGTGGACGCGCAGGATGTCGAGAACCTGCTCCTGATGGTGGATGTCGAGTGCCGCGGTCGGCTCGTCGAGCATCATGACGGGGGTGTCCTGGGCGAGGGCACGACCCAGGGAGACGCGTGCCTGCTGGCCGCCGGAGAGTTGTCCGAACGGGCGGTCGGCGATGTCGCCGAGCTCGCACAGTGCCATCGCGTCGGCGATCACGGCGGGGGAGTTCGCCGCGCGCGGTGTCCGCAGCCACGGGTAGCGGCCCATCGCGACGACCTGGGACACGGTGAAGGGGGTGTCCACCCGGTTCTGCTGGGTCACCAGCGAGCGGTGGCGGGCGAGTTCGCGCATCGAGGTCGTCGCGACGTCCCGGCCGTCGACCTCGATGTGGCCGCGCTGCGGTGTGCGGGTACCGGACAGCGCCGACAGCAGCGTGGACTTGCCGCATCCGTTGGGACCGACGAGGGCGACGAGTTCACCACGGGAGACGTCGAGGGTCACCTCGCTCACCACCTCGCGTCCGCCGAGCACGACCGAGACGTCTCGTGCGTGGATGCCCGGGGTCGTCGTCACGGCGGTTTCGGTCACCATCCGGCACCCGCGTGACGGCTGCGACGCAACAGGATGAAGAAGACCGGGCCACCGATCAGGGACGTGAACATGCCGAGCGGGAGGTCGGCGTCACCGAGCATCGTCCGGGCGGCGAGGTCGGCACCGGTGATGACCAGCGCTCCACCGATCACGCTGGTGGGTAACAGGATCGCGTGGCGCGGTCCGACGATGAGGCGCATCACGTGCGGCACGATGAGGCCGACGAAGGCGATGATCCCGGCGAAGGCGACCGCCGCGGCGGTCAGCACCGCGGTGAGCACGATCGCCTGCCGGCGGACGGCCTCCACGTTCACGCCGAGGGAGGCGGCCTGGATGTCGCCCAGCGCGAGCAGATCGAGCTTCGAGACCAGGAACAGGCAGGCCGCGACACCCACGACGACGAGCGGTGCGACGACCCAGATCTCGCTCCAGGTGCGTCCGGCGAGCGAGCCGAGCTGCCAGAAGATGATCTGCTCGCGGGCGGCGGTGGTGGCCACGAAGGTGAGGAACGCGATGATCCCGGCCGCGAACGCGTTGACCGCGATACCGGTGAGCACCAGCATGATCGCCGACGACGACCCGTCGCGAAGGGACAACACGTACACCGCCGCCGCGGTGATGAGGCCGAACACGAAGGCGGCCCCGGCGAGAGCCCAATTGCCCGCCGCGCCACCGGCTCCGGCGGTCCCGCCGGCGAGCACGATCATCAGACAGGCGCCGACCGCGGCGCCGGAGGAGACGCCGATGATCCCCGGTTCGGCCAGCGGGTTCGCCAGCACTCCCTGCAGGAGGCAACCCGCGGCGCCGAGCGCGGCTCCGACGAACAGTCCGAGCACGATGCGCGGGAAGCGCACATTCCACAGCGCGCCTTCGCCGTTCGGGTGGGAGGGGAGCGGTCCGAGATCGAGGTGGAAATGGTGGGCGAGGCTGCCGAGCACCTCGAGCGGCGGCACCGACACCTTTCCGGTGCCCGCGGACACGATGACGAGCACGACCAAGGCGACCAGCATCACCGCCACCACCGTGAGGTCACGGACCCGATGCGACGTGCCGGCCGGGGGAGCGACGACGGCCGACGGGGTAGTCGGCTCGGTCGCCGGGTCCGTCGTGGTCCGCGCTGGGTCGGTCATGCGTAGATCGACCTCGCCAGCGCACCCAGCACCAGTCCGACCTCGGGGCCGAACGCCAGGATCTGACTCTCGTCCATCTGCACGACCCGTCCGTTGCGGCCGGCCTCGGTGTCGGCCACACCCGGCAGGGTCAGCACTCCCTCGGGTCCGCCGACGGTGGCCGCACCCTGGGTCATCACGAGGATCACGTCCGGGTCGGCCGTGATCATGGCCTCGGCGCTGATCGCGGTGAACGCGCCGGTGAGATCGGCTGCCGCGCCGGCATCCCGGCCACCGAGCGCCTCGATGAGGTCGTCGGCACCCGATCCGGGCCCGGCCAGCAGCAGCAGGTTGCGTCCGCGGATGTAGAGGAACGCCATGGTGGGATCTCCGGACGGATCCGGGACCAGCGCGCGCGCCTCCTCGATCTGGGCGTCGGTCCGGGCGACGAGCTTCTCGCCGGCATCGGCGACACCAAGTGCGGCTGCGACCGAGCGGATCAGGGTGTCGTTCGACTCCAGATTGCGGGCGGCCGGGAACACGACGACCGCGACGCCGGAGTCGCGGATCTGGTCGACGGCGGCGGTGGGCACAGTGGACTCGCTGACGAGCAGGACGCTCGGGTCAAGGGCGAGAACGGATTCGGCGTTGAGGCTGTGTCCGCGGTTGGTCACCACCGGCAGCGATCTCGCCGACGGGAAGGCGGTGGACGTGTCGCGCCCCACCACGTGGGACCCGAGTCCGAGGGCGTACACGATGTTGCCGAGGGTTCCGTTGATGTCCACGGCGATGATCCGATCGGCGTCGTCGACGGTCACGTCCCCGTACCGGAGCGAGTCGACGGTGGCGGGGAGTCGCGGGGTGGGGTTCTCGACGACGGGTGCGACGTCGGACTCCGCGAGCGTCGCGGTCTGCGGACCGTCGCGCAGATGGGCGCCCGGCGAGTGCCGCTCCTGCTCGATCGGGGTGACGAAGCACGCCGACAGGCTCAGCACGGTCAGCACCATCACCAGCGCCGCCCGTAACCCCCTGGTCCGCACCGCACACCTCCATCGTCGACTCCGATGCCCGCCCATCGGCTCCTCCCGGCGAGCTTAGTGACGTTCGCCGCGGTGTCCGCCCACGGGCCTCGCCGCGACGGGCCGGGATAGTCTGGTCGCATGCCAGTTCGCAGTGCCCTCACGCCGGGGATCGTGTCGCCCATCCGGTCCGTGCCCGACTCCATCGAACGTCCCGAATACGCGTGGAAGCCGACGGTGAACGAGGGCCATGAGCCCTGGGTGCAGACCGCCGAGACGATCGAGAAGATGCGCATCGCGAGCAAGATCGCGGCCAACGCACTCGCCGAGGCGGGCAAGGCCGTCGCCCCGGGCGTGACCACCGACGAACTCGACGCGATCGCGCACGAGTACATGATCGACCACGGTGCCTACCCGTCGACCCTGGGCTACAAGGACTTTCCGAAGTCGTGCTGCACCTCGCTGAACGAGGTGATCTGCCACGGCATCCCGGATTCGACGGTGATCGAGGACGGGGACATCGTCAACATCGACGTCACCGCCTACATCCACGGCGTGCACGGCGACACCAACGCGACCTTCCTCGCCGGCGACGTGGACCAGGAGGCCGCCGATCTCGTCGAGCGGACGCGGATCGCGACCGAGCGGGCCATCAAGGCCGTGAAGCCGGGTCGCGAGCTGAATGTCATCGGTCGGGTCATCGAGTCCTACGCGAACAGGTTCGGCTATACGGTCGTGCGCGATTTCACCGGCCACGGCATCGGTGAGACCTTTCACAACGGACTGATCGTGCTGCATTACGACGAGCCGAATGTCGACACGGTCCTCGAACCCGGGATGGTCTTCACCATCGAGCCGATGATCAACCTCGGCGCACTGCCGTGGGAGATGTGGGACGACGGCTGGACCGTGGTGACCGCCGACCGCCGGTGGACCGCGCAGTTCGAGCACACCCTCGTCGTCACCGACGACGGCGCCGAGATCCTCACTGTGCCGGACAACTGACATCGGGCCCGACAACTGAGGTTCGGCCGACAGCCGAGACGTTCAGGCGGGGAAGCGGACGGGTTGCGGTTCGCTGCTCGTCGTGGTCGTCCCGTTGCCGAGCTGACCCTGGCCGTTGAGGCCCCAGCAGTACATCTCGTCGTCCGCGACCGCGCACACGTTCGCCGAACCGGTGGTGACCTCGGTGACCCCCGACAGTCCGTTGACGCGGTCGGGGCTCTTGTCCGGCTGGTCGCTGCGCGAACCCCAGCAGTAGGCGGAGCTGCCCGCGGCGGCGCATCCGCCATAGGCCGCCGTGGACACCTCGGTGGCCCCGCGGACGTCGATGCGGGTCGGGGTCCGCCGGTTCTGCTCCGTACCGTCGCCGAGTTGGCCGCTGGTGTTCTGGCCCCAGCAGAACACGCCGCCGGAGCCGGCGACCGCACACGTCGAGTACAGGCTCGTGCTGATCGACGTGGGCGAGTCGAGTCCGAGGACCCGGGTCGGGGTGAGGCGGTCGAGTGTGGTGCCGTCGCCGATCTGGCCTTCCCGGTTGTTGCCCCAGCAGTACGCCGAACCGCCGGCGATGGCGCAACTCGTGGTGTGCGACGTGGACACGGCGGTCACGTCCGAGAGACCGGCGACGCGGGTGGGCACGTCCACCGACCCGGTACTGCCGTTGCCGACCTGGCCGCTCGCGTTGTTGCGCCAGCAGTAGGCGTCGCCGTCGCTGATCGCGCAGATCGTGAGCCCGACCGACACCGCCGACACCCGGGACAGGCCGGACACCTTCGTCGGCAGCGGCACGTTCTGCCCGGGCGGTCCGATCCCGTAACCCCAGCAGTAGAGGTCTCCGGAACTGATCGCGCAGGTCGTCCCGAGGCCGCCCATGCTCACCGCCGAGACGTCGGAGATGCTGGTGACCGCGACCGGGCGCGGGCGGTCGGTGGTCGTACCGTCGCCCAGCGTGCCCCGTTCGTTGTCGCCCCAGCAGTACAGTCGATTGCCGCGCACCGCGCACGTACTGTCCCCGCTGGAGGCGATGGACTCGAACTCATCGCTGCCGGTGGAGGATCCGCCGGAACTGCTGGGCGGCGTCGTCGATGACCCGGCGACCGGCGCCGTCCCTGGACCCGACCCCGATCCGCTGAGGGCGATCGCGGCGCCGACGACACCGACGACGAGGACGACGACGCCGAGTACCGCGGCGACGATCCACGCGGTGCGTGAGCCCGTTCCCCGGGATCCCGGGCCGGGTCCGTGGGGTTCGCCGGGCCCGGTCACATATCCGGGTGGTGGACCCGGCGGCGGCCCGCCGGGACCGTACGCCGGGAACGGTGGGTGACCGCCAGGTGGCTGGGCACGGTGTGCCACCGGGTGCACCGGCGCCTGCTGGGTGGGCAGCGGTGGTGAGAACGGACGGCCGGGTGCCTGCGCCGCGACGACGGAGGGCGCCGTCGACGCGATCTCGACCGCCTGGGCGAGCGCCGCGGCGAACTCGGAGCAGGACGCGAACCGGTCGGCGGGGTTCTTGGCAAGGGCGCGCGCGAACACGGCATCGGCGTGGACGAGGTCGGGGCGGCGCTCGGAGATCCGCGGTGCGGGCGTGTTGACGTGGCCGGCGATCAGGGCCATCGGGGTCTGCCCGGGATAGGGCTGCGATCCGGTGAGCAGCTGGAACGTCGTGCACGCGAGCGCGTACTGGTCCGACGCCGGGATCGCCGGTTCGCCGGTGAGAATCTCGGGTGCGGCGTAGGCGAGGGTGCCGACGAACAGGTTGGTCGCGGTCATCTTCGCGCCGTCCATCAGGCGGGCGATGCCGAAGTCGAGCACGGTGACCCGGGTGATCCGGCCGTCGGGGCCGTGGGCGACCACGATGTTCGCGGGTTTGATGTCGCGGTGGATGACGCGCCGGGTATGGGCATAGTCGAGCGCGTCGGCGACCTTGCCGACGACCGTCACCACGTCGTCGACCGGCAGGGCCGACGCGGCGGCGAGGTCCTCGCCTTCGAGGTAGGACATCGAGAACCACGGGCTGCCGTTCTCCACGCCGTGGGTGTAGACCGTGACGATGCCGGGGTGATCGAGGGCCGCGGCGGTGCGGGCCTCGTTGCGGAACCGCTCGGCGAAACTGGGATCGGCGGGGTTCGGCGAGATGATCTTGAGGGCCTCGCGGCGGCCCAGGGTGGGGTGTTCGACGAGCCAGACCTGTCCCATGCCGCCGCGCCCGAGCATCGAGAGGACGCGATATCCGGCGAACACGGACCCGGGCTTCACGACCTCCACGTCCGATGACCCCCTCGACTCTGAACGACCGGCTGTCGACCTGTTCGTCCGGGTCACTGTATCCAGACCCGCACGACCGCGAGCGCAACGGTGGGACTTGTGAACGACGCCACCGTGGTCGCGGCCTCGGGTCCGGCCTCTAGTCTGTTCCGGGTGGGCGGACTCGGTGGCGCATTGCTCGTGGGCGGTACCAGCAGTGATGCCGGGAAGAGCCTGATCGTCGCCGGGCTGTGCCGTGCGCTGCGGCGCACCGGTGTGCGGGTCGCACCGTTCAAGGCGCAGAACATGTCCAACAACTCGGTGGTCACCCTCGACGGCGGCGAGATCGGTCGTGCCCAGGCGTTGCAGGCGTTCGCCTGTGGCCTCGAACCCTCCACCAGGTTCAACCCGGTGCTGTTGAAACCGGGCAGTGACCGTCGCTCGCACGTGATCCTCCGCGGTCGGCCCGCCGGAGACGTCGGGGCCGCCGACTACCTGCACTGGCGGGCGCGGCTGCGTGCCGTCGTCGCCGACGAGTTGGCCGGTCTCCGACGCGACTTCGACGTCGTCATCTGTGAAGGTGCGGGTTCGGTCGCCGAGATCAATCTGCGCGCCAACGACATCGCGAATCTCGGTCTCGCACAGGCGGCGGACCTCCCGGTGGTGCTGGTCACCGACATCGACCGCGGCGGGTCGCTGGCCCATCTGTTCGGTACCACCGCGGTCCTCGACGACGCCGATCAGCGGCTGATCGCGGGGTTCGTGGTCAACAAGTTCCGTGGTGACCCGTCGATCCTCGAGCCGGGACTGCGGCAGGTCGAGGCGATCACGGGACGGCCGACACTCGGGGTGGTGCCCTTCGCCGACGACCTGTGGCTCGACGCCGAGGACTCGCTCGCGGCGCCGGTCGGGCGGCGGGTCGGGCCACCGCGCTCGTTCACCGAATGCTCCGCGACCGGAGGACCCCGATTGCGGGTCGCCGCCATCCGCCTGCCGCGGATCTCCAATTCGACCGATGTCGAGGCGCTGGCCTGCGAACCCGGTGTCGACGTCACCTGGGTCGACGACCCGGCCGGGGTGGCGGCCGCCGACCTCGTCGTGCTGCCCGGCACCCGCGCCACCGTGACCGACCTCGAGTGGCTGCGGGCGCGCGGTCTCGGGGAGGCGCTCACCGAACGTGCCGCCCGCGGACGTCCGATCGTCGCCGTGTGCGGCGGATTCCAGATGCTGGGCCGCACCCTCGACGACCGGGTGGAGTCCGGTCGCGGGCGGGTGCCCGGGCTGGGGTTGTTCGACCTCGACATCGAGTTCCACGCCGAGAAAACCGTGCGGCAGGTGACCGGGACCGGCGGCGACTCGTCCGGCGTCGCGATCAGCGGCTACGAGATCCATCACGGCCGGGTGACCCGCTCGGCCGAGGACACGTGGATCGTCGACGACCGGCACGGTCCGGAGGGCGCGGTGCGGGGGGCGGTCCGGGGTACCCACTGGCATGGACTGCTGGCGTGCAACGACTTCCGGCGTCGTCTCCTCACCGACGTCGCGGCCGAGGCCGGGGTCCGTGGGTTCCGCGTGGCGTCCGACACCGACGTCGACGAGGTACGCCGCCGGCAGGTCGACCAGATGGCCGACCTCGTCACCGAACACCTCGACCTCGACGCCATCATGCGGCTGATCCGACAAGGACCGCCACGCCACCCCAAGGTCATCCGTCACCACCTCGAGGACTTGTAGACGCCGGGGTCGTGGAGACGGGTTATCGTGGGCGCCATGACTGAAGACCGCCCCATGATCGACGACCGACGTCAGGTGACCGTGGGCGGCCTCACCTTCGACGTCCGGATCGGGGGACCGGAGACCGGTCCGTGGGTTCTGCTGCTGCACGGGTTCCCGGTGAACGGGAGCTGCTACGACGACGTCCTGCCGCGCCTGCACGAGTCGGGGCTGCGGACACTGGTCATCGATCAGCGCGGGTACAGCCCCGGCGCGCGGCCGCCCGGGGTGGACGACTACCGGCTCACCCACCTCGTGTCCGATGTGATCGGGGTTCTCGACGCCCTCGGCATCGGCTACGCGATCCTCGTCGGGCACGACTGGGGCGGCATCGTCGCGTGGCATCTCGCCGGGAAGTACCCCGACCGGTTCACCGGTCTCGTCGTCGCCAGCACCGGGCATCCGTCGGCCATGCGCGACGCGCTCGTCGGTAGCGACCAGCGTGAACGTTCCTCGTACATCCTCGATTTCGTGGCCGACGGGGCCGAGGAGAGGCTGCTCGCCGACGATGCCGCCGAGCTGCGGGCGGTGGGGATCTCCGAGGACGAACTCGCCCCGCTGCGGGAACCGGGCGCCCTGACCGCCGCGCTGAACTGGTACCGCGCGAACTTCACCGGCGACATCAAGGCGACGATGGCGTGCCCGCCGGTCGAGATCCCGACCACGCTGCTGTGGAGCGACGCCGACACCGCCCTGGGTCGCGAACAGGCGCAGGGCAGCGGCCGGTACGTCTACGGCGACTTCCGCTACTGCGAACTCGCGGGCGTGGACCACTGGATTCCGCAGCGCGCGGCCCCGGCCCTCGCCAGCGAGATCGCCCTGCGCTCAACGATTTTCTGAGCTCGCGCGGCGGGCCTGGCCGTCAGATCTCCAGGCCGAGGATCGCGTTCTCCAGGACCTCGGGCATCGCCGGGTGGATCCAGTACTGGCCGCGGGCGAGTTCGTGTGCGGTCTGGCCGAAGTGCATCGCCTGGATGACCGGCTGGATGACCGTCGGTGCCTGCGGGCCGATGAGGTGTGCGCCCAGCAACCGGCCGGTGCCGCGTTCGGCGATCAGCTTGCAGAATCCGGTGGTGTCCTCCATCGCCCAGCCGTAGGCGACATCGCCGTAGGCCTGGACCTTGACGGCGATGTCGTGGCCGGCCTCGCGAGCCTCGTCCTCGGTGAGGCCCACCGCGGCGATCTGCGGGTGGGTGAACACCGCCGCCGGGACGTACCGGTGGTCGAAGGCGTCCAGATCGGTTGCGTCCCAGCCTTTCAGGAGATTGGCCTGCACCACCCGCTGTTCGTGGTTGGCGACGTGCTTGAGCTGGTACGGCGAGCTGACGTCGCCCAGCGTCCACACTCCGCGGGCGGCGGTGCGACCGTGCTGATCACAGCGCACGCGACCTTCGTCGTCGAGCTCGATACCGACGGAGTCGAGGTTGAGCCGGTCGCCGTTCGGCTGCCGGCCGGTCGCGATCAGCAGGACGTCGGCCTCGAGTGTCGCGCCGTCGGAGAGCCCGACCCGCACACCGCCGTCGGGCAGATCCTCGGCCTCGGTGATCGTGGTCTCCAGCCGCACGTCCCACTTCTCCCGGGCCACCTGGGTGAAGCGGTTGGAGATGTCGGCATCCTGCTTGCGGAGCAGACCCGGGCCGCGCGCGATGATCGACACATGTGAGCCCAGCGCGCCGAAGACGTGTGCGAATTCCGCTGCGATGTAACCGCTCCCGACGATGATCAGGCGTTCGGGCAGCTCGGGAAGACGCATGACGTCGTTGTTGGTGTAGTAGGTGACCCCCGAGTCGGCGATGATCTGGGGGATGACCGCGCGCGATCCGGCGGCGAGCACGACCTCGTCGGCGAGAACGGTGTCGCCGTCTCGCGTGACCAACCGGTACCGGCCGTCGTCGTCGCGCCCGTCGAATTCGACATGGGAGTCGTACACGGTGATGTTCTCGCACCGATCGACCCGGTACTCCTTGCCGCCCTGCGACAGCGGGTCGATGCGGCCGAACACGCGCTCGACGATGCCGGGCCAGTCGACCGAGTCCACCTTCGAGTGCACGCCCAGGCGAGCACCGTGCCTGGCGATCTCGGCCACCTCGGAGGCGTAGACGAACATCTTGGTCGGGATGCACCCCACGTTGAGGCAGGTGCCGCCGTAGACGCCCTCCTCGAAGATCGCGAGGGTCTTGTCCGCGAAGCGGTCATCGGGAATGGCGTTGCCGCTGCCGGAGCCGATGATGGCCAGGTCGACGACCTGCGTGGCGGTCATAGAGGATTCTCGCTTTCGGTTGAGAGGACGGCGGACAGCCAGTGGTCGACCTCGCGATAGGCGTGCTCGCGTGCGTGTGCGACGGAGAGGAAGACGTCGTGCCGGGCGTCGGGGATCGGTACCGCGGTCACGCGGCCGCCGAGGCACCCGCTCCAGCGGGCGATGTGGGTGACGTCGAGGACGGCATCGGCATGATCGGTGGACGCCGAGTAGGTCCTGGCGAAATGCGTTTTGTCCGAACGTAACACGAGCGCGGGAACACCGACGTCGATGCCGCGGTGCAGGCGACGCTGACCGCTGCGCACCGCGTCGAGGAAACCGAAGGTGACCGGGAATCCGCCCAGCGGTTTCGCCGACAGGTCGTAGTTCCATTCGCCGTGAGCGCTGTCGTGCAGGCTCTCGCCGTAGGCCTGCGAGAGTTCCTTCGGTATCACCCTGGTCGGCGCGACGGCGGCGATCGCCTTGACGAGCAGCGTGACCGGGAGGGTGCGGAGCACCGCGTCGCCCTGCAGATCGAACCAGGGTGAGTTGAGCAGGAGTCCGTCAACTGCCGCGTGCAGCGCCGGCTCGCGCTGCCGCAACCGGTCGAGCCAGAGTGCGGTGATGAGGCCGCCCGTCGAATGCCCGGCCACCACGACCCGGCAGTCGGGTCCCAGCTCGTCGAGGATGATCCGCAGCGACGCGTTGAGCTCTTCGTCGTACATCGCGAGGTCGGTGGTGAAGTGCGGCGTGTGGTGCGATTGCCACGATCGCCCGCATTTTCGCAGGTCGACAGCATAGAACGCGTACCCGCGGTCGACGAAGAAGTCGGCGAGCGGCTCGTGGAAGAAGTAGTCGGTGAACCCGTGGACGTAGAGCACTGCGCCGCGCGCGGGTGACGACTCGGCGCGTCGCACCAGGGTCGCGGTGATCGGCGATTCACCGTCGGGATCGGGGCCCAGGGGGAGGACGCGTTGCCGGTAGTCCTCGAGAAATCGGTCGGGCTGCCAGTCGGCGGCTGCGGATGCGCTCACGGCGACCAGCATAGTGACAGGTCAGGACTGCCCGGATGTCGTGCAGCACACAGTTGCGAAGGTCGATTCTCGTGCTGGACGTGCCATGCTGGACAATGACGGTTGAGAAGGACCGGGTGAGAAGTGCCCGGTCGACAAGTTGCCATCCGGGACGACGTGCCGCGACGAACACCGGTCACAGTGTCCCTCCAGGTGAAGTGGAGTCCAGGTGTCGAAAACGGTGATCACGACCGACGTCGCGTTGGTGGGTGCGGGAATCATGAGTGCGACGCTCGGAGCGCTGCTCCGACAGCTTCAGCCCGACTGGTCGATCAGCCTGTTCGAGCAGCTCGACGCCGCCGCCGCCGAGAGCAGCGACCCGTGGAACAACGCCGGCACCGGACACTCGGCACTCTGCGAGCTGAACTACACGCCGAAGACCGCCGACGGCGACGTCAACATCGACAAGGCGCTCACCATCAACGAGCAGTTCCAGGTGTCGCGCCAGTTCTGGGCCCACGCCGTCGACAACGGCATCCTCGGTGACCCGTCGGAGTTCATCAACCCCATCCCGCACGTCGCCTTCACCCACGGCGCCGAAGGCCAGAAGTACCTCCGCAAGCGCTACGACAATCTCGCGACCCAGACCCTGTTCGAGGGCATGGAGTTCATCGACGATCCGGCCGAGTTCACCGCGCGACTGCCGCTGATGTCGGAGGGACGCGACTTCGCCGACCCGGTCGCGCTGAACTGGTTCGACCAGGGCACCGACGTCGATTTCGGCGCGCTCACCCAGCAGCTCCTCAATCATGTCGCCCAGGGCGCCGACATCTACTTCGGTCATTCGGTGACCAATCTGTCCAAGCAGTCCGACGGCAGCTGGATCGTGAAGGTCCGTAACGGCCGGACCGGGCAGAAGCTGTCCGTGCACGCGAAGTTCGTGTTCGTCGGTGCCGGCGGCGGTGCGCTGCACCTGCTGCAGAAGTCGGGCATCAAGGAGGCCAAGGGGTTCGGCGGGTTCCCGGTGTCCGGTGAGTTCTTCCGCTGCACCAACCCCGATCTCGTCGCCGAGCATCACGCGAAGGTCTACGGGCAGGCCGCCGTCGGTGCCCCGCCGATGTCGGTGCCGCATCTCGACACCCGCGTCATCAACCACAAGCCGGGCTTGCTGTTCGGCCCGTACGCCGGATGGTCGCCGAAGTTCCTCAAGAGCGGCAAGATCACCGACCTGCCCGCCTCGATCAAGCCGGGCAACCTGCTCCCCATGGTGTCGATCGCTCCCAAGGAGTTCGGGCTGCTCAAGTACCTCATCAGCGAGCTCGCCGCCGGGCCGGCCGACCGGGTGAAGACGCTGTCGGAATTCGTCCCCCGCGCGCTCGGCGCCGACTGGGAGCTCATCACCGCCGGACAGCGCGTGCAGGTCATACGCAAGACCGGGATGGGTGGTCAGCTGGAGTTCGGCACCGCGGTCGTCGCGGCCGGCGACGGCACCATCGCCGGGCTCCTCGGTGCGTCCCCAGGCGCCTCGACCGCCGTGCCGGCGATGATCTCGGTGCTCGAACAGTGCTTCCCGAAGGAGTACGCGGGCTGGTCGTCGAAGCTGACCGCGATCATCCCGTCCTTCGGTCAGAAGCTCAACGACAACCGCGACCTGTACCGCCAGGTGTGGGACTGGACGAACAAGACGCTGCAGCTGACCGACCGGAACGAGGTCCCGGCCGAGACCGGCCGGCTCGCGCCCGCCACTGCCGGCTGATCGCGCGAGGTGAAGTCCGGTCGCCTTGTGTGCTAACCACGACACATGATCCCTGAACCGCGGGTCCACCGCGCCCTGGCCGACGACATGGACGCAGCCACGCTCTATCGGGTCCTCCGGCTGCGGGTCGAGGTCTTCGTCGTCGAGCAGGCCTGTCCGTATCCCGAACTCGACGGCCGAGACCTGGAACCGACGACGCGCCAGTTCTGGATCACCGACGGTGGGGACCGGGCCGACGGAGGCGACGAGGACGGGCCAGACCCCGGGGCGGTACTGGCGACGCTTCGTCTGCTCGAGGAACCGGAGGCCGACGGCGGACAGGTCTTCCGGATCGGCCGCGTCTGCACCGAACGCAACCATCGGGGTCACGGCCTCGTGGCGACCCTCATGACCGCCGCGCTCGCCGAGGTCGGGGAGCGCCCGTGCCGGATCGAGGCGCAGACCTACCTCACCGAGATGTACGGCAAGTTCGGCTTCGTCCGTGACGGCGACGACTACCTCGAGGACGGAATACCCCACGTGTCGATGCTCCGCGCCGGGTCACGATGACGACCCTCGGTGAACTCCCCGCTTCCGTGGACCCCCTCGCTGATGTGCGCTATCCGTTCAGCGCCGTCGTCGGGCAGGAGCAGCTCAAGCTCGCACTGATCCTGTCGGCCATCTCGCCGGGCATCGGGGGTGTCCTGATCCGCGGTGAGAAGGGCACCGCGAAATCGACCATCGTGCGCGGGCTCGGCCCGCTGCTCAGCGTCCCCGGTCCAACGGACGACACCACCGGCCGCGTGGTCGAACTGCCCATCGGTGCAACCGAGGACCGTGTGATCGGCTCGCTCGATCTCACCTCGGTGCTGCGGGACGGCCGTGCCGAGTTCACTCCCGGTCTGCTCGCCCGGGCGCACCGCGGGGTGCTGTACATCGACGAGGTCAACCTGCTCGCCGATCACCTCGTCGATGTGCTGCTGGACGCGGCGGCCAGTGGACGGGTCACGATCGAACGCGATGGTGTGTCGCACACCATGGCGGCCGATTTCGTACTCGTCGGCACCATGAACCCGGAGGAGGGAGAGCTGCGCCCGCAGCTGCTTGACCGGTTCGGACTCGCCGTCGACGTGGCCGCCGACCGCGAGGTCGACGAACGCGTGGAGGTGGTGCGCCGCCGCATGGCATACGACGCCGACCCGGCGTCGTTCGTCGCCGCCCACGCCGCCGCCGAAAACGAACTGACACAACGGATCGCGAGCGCACGAGCCGCCGTGGGTGCGGTGGCCCTCCCGGACCGGGAGTTGCGCCGTATCGCCGGGATCTGCGCCCACCTCGACGTCGACGGACTCCGCGGCGACATCGTGGTGGCCCGGACCGCGCTCGCTCATGCCGCCTGGCGCGGGGCCACCGCCGTCGAGGACGTCGACGTCCGGGCGGCCGTCGAGCTCGCGCTGCCGCATCGGCGCCGCCGCAACCCCTTCGACGAGTCGGGGCTCAGCCGCGACCAGCTCGACGAGGCGATGTCGGCGGGCGAGGACGCGGCCGGACCCGACACACCCGATGACGACCCGGAACCGCCCGAGACACCACCGCCCGGTGGCGGCGGCGAGGCCCCGGACTCCGCATCCGACACCGGCCCGGCGCCCGACACCGACCCCGATGCGGCTCCCGAGACCGGCGACACCGACGCCCCGCAGCACGCGCCCGGCCCGGCGTTCGGGTCCGTGCCGACCTCGACGGCTCGCCGCATGCCGACCCTGCGCGTCGAGGGACTCGGCGACGGTGACCCGGGTCGCCGCTCGAAGGCGCGGAGCCGTCGCGGACACACCACCCATGCGGTGGACTTCGATGCCGGCCGACCGGTGCATCTGTTCGGCACGGTGCTCGCCGCCGCGGGGCGGGCTGGTCGCGGCGGGGACGGGTTCGAGCGCGGTGTGCGGATCGCCGCCCCCGACCTGCGGTCGGCGCAACGGGTCGGCCAGGAGGCCAACCTCGTCGTCTTCGTGGTCGACCTCAGCGGGTCGATGACCGCCCGGCGTCGGCTGGCCGCGGTGTCCGAACTGTGCGTGGAGATGTTGCGCGACTCATATACCCGCCGCGACCGCGTCGCGGTGGTCGTGGCGCGGGGTTCCTCCGCGACGCTTGCGGTGCCGCCCACCAAATCGGTCGAGATCGCGGTGCGCCGCCTCGAGGAGATCCGTACCGGCGGCCGGACACCGCTCGGCGAGGGCCTGCAGCTCGCCGCCGATGTCGTGCAGCGGTGTCGCCGCGCCGAGCCCGACCGGCGGCCGCTGCTGGTGGTGCTCACCGACGGACGTGCCACCTCAGGACGAGGCGCGATGGCACGGGCGCGGGAAGCCGCGGACGGTATCCGTCGTCGCGGCATCGGGTCCGTGGTCGTCGACTGCGAGCAGGGGATGGTCCGGCTCGGACTCGCCGGCGATCTCGCGGCCCACCTCGGCGCGAGCCTGATCCCGATGGACGAACTGTCCGCCACCGCGCTGACGGGACACGCACCCGCGCGGGGAGCGGCCTGACCGCCCCCGCCACCCCGATCTGAGACCAGAGGAGAAGTCGAGTGCCGCAGGGAGTTCCGGTCAGCATCCCCGATGACGGCTTGACGACGCGACAGCGCCGTAACCAGCCCGTCCTCGCGGTGCACACCGGCGACGGCAAGGGCAAGTCGACCGCCGCTTTCGGGATGGCGATGCGCGCGTGGAACGCGGGTATGCGGGTCGCGGTGTTCCAGTTCGTCAAGAGTGCGAAATGGAAGGTGGGGGAGGAGTCGACGATGCTCACCCTCGACCGGGTGCACGCGGAGACCGGCGCCGGAGGGCCGGTGGAATGGCACAAGATGGGTCAGGGCTGGTCCTGGTTGCGGGCCAACGACGACCAGGACGACGACCACGCGGCCGCCGCCCGGGCCGGGTGGTCGGAGATCGCACGCCGTCTCGATGCCGGCGAACACGACTTCTACGTCCTCGACGAGTTCACCTATCCGCTTCACTGGGGCTGGGTGGACACCGCCGAGGTGCTCGACACCCTCGCCCGCCGACCCGGACGCCAGCACGTGGTCATCACCGGCCGGCGCGCCCCGCAGGCCCTCGTCGACGCTGCCGATCTCGTGACCGAGATGCACAAGATCGCCCACCCGATGGACGCCGGACGCAAGGGGCAGAAGGGGATCGAATGGTGATCTCCGCGCGGGCGTCGACGCCCGCCGTCGTGATCGCCGCGCCGTCGTCGGGCAGCGGCAAGACCACCGTGACGACCGGCCTCATCGGCGCACTGCGGGCGGCCGGACACCGGGTGGCGCCGTTCAAGGTCGGCCCCGATTACATCGACCCCGGCTACCACGCCGTCGCGGCCGGACGACCCGGACGCAATCTCGACCCGAATCTCGTGGGCGCCGAACGCATTGCGCCGCTCTTCGCCCACGGCGCCGCGGGCGCCGACATCGCGGTCGTCGAGGGCGTGATGGGCCTCTTCGACGGCCGGATCGTGGAGCGCGACAGCGGCAACGGCACGGGTGGCAGTCCAGGTGGCGATGCCGGTTCACTCGGCGTCGGCTCCACCGCGCACGTCGCGTCGATCATCGGTGCGCCGGTGATCCTCGTCGTCGACGCCGCGGGCCACAGCCAGTCGCTGGCCGCCGTGCTGCACGGGTTCCTCTCCTACGACCCCTCGGTGTCGATCGCGGGCGTCATCCTCAACCGGGTCGGCTCGCCACGCCACGAGATGGTGCTGCGACAGGCCGCCGCGCGGGTGGGACTGCCGGTTCTCGGTGTGCTGCGGCGCCACCCGTCGCTGACGGTGCCCTCCCGGCACCTGGGCCTGATCCCGGCCGCCGAACGCAACGCCGACGCGGTCGCCGCCGTGAACGCGATGACCGCGCACCTGCGCGGCGCCCTCGACCTGCCGGCGATCGTGGCCGCCGCCCGCGGACGTGCGGTCCCCGACGCCGCGGCCTGGTCGGCTGCGGAAGCCGTCGCGCCGTATCGTCCCGCAGCGTCGGCCGGTTCGCCGGTGATCGCGGTCGCCGGGGGCGCGGCGTTCACCTTCGGTTACGCCGAGCACGCCGAGGTGCTGACCGCCGCCGGCGCGCGCGTCGTCGTCTTCGACCCGCTCGTGGACCGGTTGCCCGCGGACGCGGCCGGCGTGGTGATCGGTGGCGGATTCCCGGAAGAACACGCCGAGGCGCTGGCCGCCAACGATCTCCTGCGCGCCGACCTCCGGGCGCACGCCGCGGCGGGTCGGCCGATCCACGCCGAGTGCGCGGGCCTGCTGTACCTGTGCACCGAACTCGACGGGCACCCGATGAGCGGCGTCCTCGACATCCCCGGCCACTTCGGCCCGACCCTGACGCTGGGATACCGCGATGCCGTGGCCGTGGGCGACTCGGCCCTGTTCCGGACCGGCGAACGCGTCACCGGTCACGAGTTCCACCGCAGCGGGGTCGGCGACGGCGCGCTCGCCCCGGCCTGGGCCTGGCGGGATTCGGCGGGCCGCGCGTCGATGCACGGGGTCGCGACGGCCGCAGTGCACGCCTCGTACCTGCATCTGCATCCGGCCGCGATCCCGGAAGCGTTGTGCCGCTTCGTGTCCCGATCCGCCGAGAGTGGGCGGGTGCCGACGCCCCAGTCCGTCGGCGACGCCCCCGGGGCGTCCTGATGCTGGCGCACCGGCTCCGCGAGACGCTCGACGCGCTCGCCGATCACGGTGCCGACGATCCCGCCCTGCTCCGGGAACTGCTGGAGGCGGTGCTGGTGGTCGGGCAGGGGGTCGAACTCGACCGCGCGCTGCAGCGCATCGTCGAGGTCGCGGCGGGACTCGTGGACGCCCAGTACGGTGCCCTCGGCGTGCGCGGGCCGGACGGCGGGCTGAGTGAATTCGTGCACATCGGCATCACCGATGCGCAACGCGCCACCATGGGACATCTGCCGGTCGGCCGCGGGGTCCTCGGCCTGCTCATCGACGATCCCCGCCTGCACCGCATCCACGACCTCGGCGCCCATCCGACGTCGGTCGGGTTCCCGCCCAACCACCCCCCGATGCACACCTTCCTCGGTGCTCCGATCATGGTGCGCGGCGAGGTGTTCGGCAGTCTGTACCTGACCGAGAAGCGGTCCGCGGAGGACTTCTCCGAGGTCGACGAGACCGTCGTCGCGGTGCTGGCGGTGGCCGCCGGGATCGCCGTCGACAACGCGGGTCTCTTCGAACGGGCCCGCACCCGCCACCGCTGGATGCAGGTCCTGGCCCGGCGTGGGTCGGAGCCGCTGGCCGGAATCGCGCTGTCGGACACCATGTCCCGGATGTGCGCCGATGTCGCCGGTCTCGTCGGCGCGGTCGATGTCTACCTGCTCACCGAGATGGCGGGGGAGGTGGAACTACGCGGGCACACCGGCGATCCGGTGGAGATCGAGAACTTCATCCCGCCGGACGCCACGGCGCTGCGGGTGCAGCGTTCCGGCCAGATCGCCGAGTCGCTGATACGGGGCGGCGCCCGCTGGACCTCGGTGCAACCCCTCCAGCGCGCATCGGGGGCGTTCGGCTGGATGCTCATCACCCACCGTAACCGCCCCTACTGGGACGACGAGGAGATCGCCGGGCTCGCCGGTGTCGCCGAGGTCGCCTCGCTGGCGGTCGTCTACGCCGAGCAGCAACAGATCGCCCGCGATCTCGAGGTCCTCGAAGACCGGCACCGCATCGCCCGCGACCTGCACGATCATGTGATCCAGCGACTCTTCGCGGTCGGGATGTCGGTACAGACGTTGCTGGCCGGGACCACCGATCCGGCCGCCGCGGCCGCGCGCCTGGAGCAGATCATGACCGACCTCGACCGCACGATCGCGCAGATCCGCACCTCGATCTTCGACCTGCAGACGCCCTACGGAACCGACATCGGCCCGACGCTGCGGCGGCGGGTGCTCGACATTGTCTCCGAACTGTCCGGGCACGCGTCGATCTCGCCGAGCGTGGAGTTCGACGGCCCCGTCGACACGGTGGTCCCGGACTCCCTCGGACCACACATCGACGCCGTCCTGCGAGAGGGCTTGAGCAACGCGCTCCGGCACGCGCGGGCCGACCACATCGCGGTGTCGGTGACCGCCGACGACGTCCTGACCGTCGAGATCAGCGACGACGGGGTCGGCATCGGCGCCGACGTCACCTATCGGGGTCTCGAGAACCTGACGCGCCGCGCCGAGGACTGCGACGGGACGTTCAGCATCGTCACCCGCCCGCGGGGGACGAGTGGGGGCGGGACGAGCGAGGGCCGGACCAGCGGCGGCGGGACGACGCTCACCTGGTCGGTGCCGCTGGTGGGTTGACTCACTCCTTGCCGTCGCGGAGTCTGGTCGCCATCACGGCGACCTGGGTGCGTCGCTGCATGTCCAATTTGCCCAGGATGCGGGACACGTAGTTCTTGATCGTCTTCTCCGCCAGGAACATCCGGCCGGCGATCTGCCGATTGGTCAGGCCCTCGCCGATGAGGGCGAACACCTCGCGCTCCTGATGGGTGAGCTCGGCGAGCGGATCCTTCTCGGTCTGCTTCTCGTTGCGCAGCTTGGCGAGCAGGGCCGCCGTGGACCGATCGTCGAGCAGTGAACCGCCCCGACCGACGGTCCGGACCGCGGCGACCAGGTTGTGCCCCAGGATCTGTTTGAGCACGAAACCCGAGGCGCCGGCGAGGACCGCGGCGAGCAGTGCATCGTCGTCGGCGTAGCTCGTGAGCATCAGGCACTTGATCCCCGGTTCGGCCGCGCGGACGTCCCGGCACAGCTCGACCCCGTTGCCGTCGGGCAACCGGACGTCGAGCACGGCGACATCGGGCTTGGTCGCCAGGATGCCGACGAGGGCTTCGCCGACCGAGGCCGCCTCGCCCACCACCTCGATGTCGCCGGCGGTCCCGAGTAGGTCGCGCAGACCGCGCCGGACGAGTTCGTGGTCGTCGACGAGGTAGGCGCGGACCGGATTCGGGGACGGGGTCGGATCGGCGGTGGCCGAATCGGTCGTGGCAGGGGACATGGGTCTGAAAGTACCGGATGTGCGGCGCCGGGAAGTCGCGACGTCGGACCCCATACAGGCGGGACCTTCGCCTCACGAGCACCACCCGTCCCGCCGCGCAGAGTGGATGGTACGACCCCCGCTGTGATCAGGAGAGCACGTGACCACCCTCATCGGACCCCCCGACGCCGAACCCGCCGACCGCGGCATGACCGGTTCGGATCTACTGCGTGAACTGCTGCCCGTGTGCGAGACCGAGGTCGAGCGGCACATGAAGATGACGCGCGACTGGCACCCGCACGACTACGTGCCCTGGGACGACGGACGCAACTTCGCGGCTCTCGGCGGACTCGACTGGGATCCGGCACAGTCCCGGCTCTCCGACGTCGCCAAGGCCGCGATGATCACCAACCTGCTCACCGAGGACAACCTGCCGTCGTACCACCGGGTGATCGCCGACAACTTCACCCTCGACGATGCCTGGGGCTGGTGGGTGGGGCGCTGGACGGCCGAGGAGAACCGCCACTCGATCGTGATGCGCGACTACCTGGTGGTGACCCGCGGTGTCGACCCGGTCGAACTCGAAGAGATCCGCATGGCGCACATGACGTCGGGGTTCAACCCCCTGCCCGACGACGACGGGCAGCGCGACCACAGCTTCGACATGCTGTTCGCGGTCGCGTACGTCAGTTTCCAGGAACTGGCCACCCGGGTCTCGCACCGCAACACCGGGAAGGCATGCGGGGACCCGATCGCCGACCGCATGCTGCAGCGTGTCGCGGCCGACGAGAACCTGCACATGCTCTTCTACCGCAACATCGTCGCCGGCGCGCTCGACCTCGTTCCCGACGAGACCATGGCCGCCATCCACGCGATCGTGACCAACTTCCAGATGCCCGGCGCGACCATGCCGAACTTCCGGCGCAACGCCGTGTTGATCGCCAAGGGCGGCATCTACGATCTGCCGCAACACATGTCGGACGTCGTCATGCCCGTGCTGCGGAAGTGGCGCATCTTCGAGCGCGACGACTTCGGGCCGGTCGGCGAGCACTACCGCGAACGCCTCGCGGCGTTCCTGGAGGAGATGGACGTCAAGGTGCGCAAGTTCGAGGAGTCGCGGGAGCGGGCGCTGCAGCGCCAGCACGCACGAGAACTGCGGGCCCGGTGACCGACGTGACCGTGACCGAAGTGAGGGGGACCGGCGCTGGGAAGTCCGCCTCCGCCCCTGCCGGCTTCGCCACCGCGATCGCCATGGCCGAGGCCGCCGTGGATCGGAACCCGCTGTGGTGGAACCAGATCCGGATCAACGCCGACGACTCGCTGGATGCCGCGTTCTGCACGTCGAGCCTGCTCGGGGCGCTCCTGCAGTCCGCGGCCCACCGGCTCGGTGTCCCGGCTGCCGATGTGTGGGCCCACGTCCGCCGGACGGGTGAGTTGCCGCTCTAGATCAGCTGTCCCGGTAAGGTCAGCTCCCATGTCCGAGCCTGCCTCCGCCGTGTCTAATGTCCCGGGGTCGAATGTATCGGGGTCGAATGTCCCAGGACCCCCGCACGTCCCCGGGCCCGATGCTTTCCCCTCCGGCGAGGGGCACTACCTGGTCGGCCTCGACCTCCGCGGACGCAAGGTCGTCGTGGTGGGCGGCGGGTCGGTGGCGCAGCGGCGGCTGCCCAATCTGGTCGCTGCGGGTGCCCACGTGCACGTCATCGCGCTCGATCCCACCCCGGCCGTCGAATCCTTCACCGGCATCACCGTCACCCAGCGCCGCTACGCCGACGGTGATCTGGAGGGCGCCTGGTACGCGATGGCCTGCACCGACGATCCCGCCGTCAACGAGGCGGTGGTGGCCGAGGCCGAGCGCAGGCACACGTTCTGTGTCCGGGCCGACGACGCCCGCCACGGCACCGCCGTCACCCCGGCATCCGGCCGTCACCGCGACGTCCAGTTCGGCGTCCTCGCCGGCGGCGACCACAAACTGTCGGCCGCACTCCGCGCCGCGATGAGCCGTGCCCTCGCCGAGGGGTCGCTGAGTGTCGACGACGCCGCCCCGCACGCCGCCGGCGTGGCCCTCGTCGGTGGCGGTCCCGGCGACCCCGACCTGATCACCGTCCGCGGCCAACGGCTCCTCGCCGAGGCCGACGTGGTGGTGGCCGATCGGCTCGCGCCCCCCGAACTGCTCGCCGAACTCGGCCCGCAGGTCGAGGTGATCGACGCCGCCAAAGTGCCCTACGGCCGCGCGATGAAGCAGGAAGCCATCAACGACGTCCTCGTGGAGAAGGCCAAGGAGGGCAAGTTCGTGGTCCGCCTCAAGGGCGGCGACCCCTATGTCTACGGGCGGGGTTTCGAGGAACTGCAGGCTTGTGTGGCCGCCGGGGTCCCGGTCACCGTGGTGCCGGGGATCAGCAGCTCGATCGCCGCACCGGCATCGGCGGGCATCCCGGTGACGCACCGCGGCGTCACCCACGAGGTCGTGATCGCCTCGGGCCACGTGCCGCCCGGCCACCCCGACTCGCTGATCGACTGGTCGGCCATGGGCAAGCTGCGCGGCACCCTGGTCCTGATGATGGCGGTCGAACGCGTCGAGGTCTTCGCCGACGCCTTGCTCGAGGGCGGCCGGCGGCCCGACACCCCGGTCGCGATGATCGAGAACGGATCCCTGCCGACCCAGCGTCTGCTGCGTACCGATCTCGCCCACGCCGGCGAGGTCGCGGAGGCCGAGGGGCTGCGTCCGCCCGCGATCGTCGTCATCGGCGACGTGGCCGCGTTCACCGAGGGCGCCTGACCGGATCAACCCAAACCGGATCAACGCAGATTGGCATGTCCCGGCGGTCGGCCGGTACGGTCGTTCTCTATGTCGACTCCCGGAGCTGCGAACACCGGAACCGTGAACACTGGAACGGTGAACACAGGAGCGGGGAACAGCGAGCAGTTCCGTCCGGTCTTCGGACTGCCGATCCTGGTGCTGTCCGGGATGCAGTTGCTCGTCGTGCTCGACGGCACCGTGGCCGCGCTGGCGCTCCCGAGCATCCGCGACGCGCTCACGCTCTCGGAGTCCAGCGCCAATTGGGTCATCAGCAGCTACGTGCTGGCGTTCGGCGGTCTCATGCTCCTCGGCGGCCGACTCGGTGACACGTTCGGGCGCAAACGGATGTTCATCGTCGGCGTGGTCGCCTTCACCCTCACCTCGCTGCTGTGCGGACTGGCCTGGAACGAGGCGAGCCTCCTCGCCGGCCGGGCCCTGCAGGGCGCGTCGGCGGCGATCGCGGCGCCCACCGCCATGGCGCTGGTCGCCACCACCTTCGCGCCCGGCAAACCGCGCAGTCAGGCCTTCGCGGTCTACGCGGCCATGACCGGCGTGGGATCGGTGGCCGGGCTCATCCTCGGCGGGGTGCTGACCGAGCTGTCGTGGCGCCTGGTCTTCCTCATCAACGTGCCGATCGGTCTGATCGTCGTCGTCGGGGCGATCGTTGCGCTGCGGGAATCCCAGGGTGAGCGGCTGCCCCTCGACGTGCCCGGCGCGGTCCTCGGCACCCTCGGTTGCACCCTGCTGGTGCTCGCGGTGAACGAGGGGCCCAACGGTTGGACGGCGCCGGTCGTGGTCGGCTCGTTCATCCTCGGCGCCCTCGCCCTGGCCGCGTTCATCGTGGTCGAACGGCGCGCCCGGAACCCACTGCTGCCGTTCTCCCTCTTCGACAACAGCTCACGCGTCGCAGCCCTGCTCGCCATCCTGCTCGCCAGCATGATCATGATGTGCATGGCGGTGTTCATCTCGCTGTACCTGCAGGGCATCCTGCAGTACTCGCCGATCCAGAGCGGGCTCGCGGTCGTGCCGTTCGCGTTCGGGCTGGGCATCGCCGCGGCGATCGCGTCGAAGCTGGCGCTGATGATCCAGCCGCGCTGGCTCGTCCTGGTCGGCGGCGCGGTGATCCTCGTCGGCTGCCTCTACGCATCGTCGATCGCGACCGACTCACCGGACTACTTCCCGAGCATCTTCGTCCCCGTCGTCGTGATCGGCTTCGGCGTCGGTCTGGCAGTCATCCCGCTGACCTTGTCCGTGGTGGCCGGGGTGGGCACCACCGAGATCGGCCCCCTGACCGCGCTCGCGCAGGTCGCGCAGAACCTCGGCGGGGCCGTCGGCCTGGTTGCCGTCGGTGCGATGGTCACCTCGCGCGCGCTGTCGAAGGGCGGCACCACCGCGCCGGTCGAGACGATGAATCCCACCCAGCTCGCCGCGCAGGCCGAGGGTTACGGGCTGGCCTTCGCCGCCTGCGCGGGCATCGCCGTCCTCGCCGCGATCGTCGTGCTGTTCATGCGGTTCACGCCCGAGCAGGTCGCCGAGGGACAGGCCGCCCAGGAAGCCGCCGACGCCGGGCTCGACGCCGGGCTCGACGCCGAGCCGAACACCCCGGGGTCCGACACCCGGCGATGAATTCCGGGCGGACGCACGGTCGGTCCCGGTATGGACGCCAAGAATCTCGCTGAGCTCTACGACATCGGCACACTCGACTGGCAGCCCGTCGCGGCCCGATGACCGCCGGGGTGTCCCAGGCGCCGGGGACCGGTGGTCCCGACCGGCACACGTGGTGGATCGCCACGATCAACGCCGACGGCAGCCCGCACGTCACCGGAATCGGGGCGCTGTGGCATCGGGACGCGATCTGGCTGGAGACCGGTCCGTCGACCCGGAAGGCGCGCAACCTCGCCCGCGACCCGCGCTGCACCCTGTCGGTGGCACTCGACGAGGCCGACCTGGTGGTCGAGGGCGACGCGAACCTGGTCACCGAGCCCGCCGTCGTCGCCGAGATGGCGGAGCTGTGGGCGGGCGACGGGTGGCCGTGCCGCGTCGACGAGTCGGGTGCCGCGCTGACCGCCGACTTCAGTGCGCCGTCGGCCGGCCCGCCGCCCTGGTATGTCTACCGGGTGACGCCGCGACGGGCGACCGTCCTGCAGACCGTGGAGCCCGGTGGCGCAACCCTCTTCGACTTCGACGCGCAGTAGCGTCGCGGACCTCGGTGCCGGGTCAGTCGGTCAGTACGACGATGCGGTCCGGCGCTTCGATCTCGACCCGCTGCCCGGCGTCGGCGAGGACCGCGGCCACACCGTTCACGTCGCGTACGGAACGCCGCGTGCGGACCAGCTCGCGGGCCATCAGACCTTTGTAGTGCTTGTTGAAATGGCTGACCACCTTGCGTGAGCCGTCCGGTTGTTCGGTCATCACGGTCGCCGTCATCGCGCCGCGCACAGGACCGAGCTGGTGGTAGACGCCCGAGCGCAGGTCCACGACGAAGTCGTCGACCGCGTCCAGCGCGGGGGACAGGTCCGGTTTCCACAGCGCCGCCAGGGTCGGCATCCCGGGCAGTTTGGACCCGCCCGAGAGTCGATACGCGGGAATCGGATCCGGTGCCCGCACGACACCGAACAGCGCCGACCCGATCGCCAGCCGGTCGGCGGCCTTGGTCTTGCCTGCCCGAGTCAGCGACCGGTGATCGAGGGCGTCGTAGAGGACGCCGGTGTAGCGCTCGAGAGCCGGCCGGGTGGGGGACAGCCACAGGTCGGCGTTGCGGTCGACCTCGTCGAGCTGGGTGGCGCCGAGCCCGAGCGCGGTACGACTGGCCTCGAGGTCGGCGGCCAGGGCGACGAGCGCGTCGGCGACCTGCTTGCGGACCGGGTTCAGCTCGGGGAAGGACAGCGTGTCGAGATCCAGGGGAGCGCCGCGCCCGCCGTCGGATTTTGTTTCGGAGGGAGGCAGGATGACGAGCACCGCAACACCATAACTAAGCTGGTTGGTCGTGATCACACGCATGTCGACCCTGTTCCTGCGGACCCTGCGCGACGACCCCGCCGACGCGGAGGTCCCCAGCCACAAGCTGCTGGTCAGAGCCGGCTACATCCGCCGAGTCGCGCCCGGTGTGTACTCGTGGCTGCCGCTCGGTCTACGCGTGCTGAAGGCGATCGAGAACGTCGTCCGCGAGGAGATGAACGCCATCGGCGGCCAGGAGATCCTGCTGCCCGCCCTGCTGCCCCGCGAGCCCTACGACACCACCAACCGCTGGACCGAATACGGCGACTCGCTCTTCCGCCTCAAGGACCGCAAGGGTGCCGACATGCTCCTCGGCCCGACCCATGAGGAACTGTTCGCGACGCTGGTCAAGGGCGAGTACTCGTCGTACAAGGACATGCCGGTCATCCTCTACCAGATCCAGACCAAATACCGCGACGAGGAACGGCCGCGCGCGGGCATCCTCCGCGGACGTGAGTTCGTGATGAAGGACGCCTACTCCTTCGACCTCGACGACGACGGACTCAAGACCGCCTACAACGCGCACCGTGAGGCGTATCAGAAGATCTTCGAGCGGTTGCGGATCGAGTACGTCATCGTCGCCGCGACCTCCGGCGCGATGGGTGGCAGCGCCTCCGAGGAGTTCCTGGCCGAGTCGGCGGTCGGCGAGGACACGTTCGTGCGCTGCGTCGAATCCGGCTACGCCGCCAACGTCGAAGCGGTCATCACCCGTGCGCCCGACCCGCTGCCCTACGACGACCTGCCCGCGGCGGTCGTCCACGACACGCCCGGTACCCCGACGATCGACAGCCTGGTCGACTGGGCGAACGCGACGCTCGACGGGCAGTACACCGGCGCCGACACCCTCAAGAACGTGCTCGTGAAACTCCGTGTGCCGGGCGGTGACTGGGAGATCACCGGCATCGGTGTTCCGGGCGATCGCGAGGTCGACGTCAAGCGTCTCGAGGCGTCCGTCGAACCCGCCGAGGTCGAATTGCTCACCGACGCCGACTTCGCCGCCAACCCGTTCCTGGTCAAGGGATACATCGGACCGAAGGCGCTGGCCGAGAACGGCATCCGCTACCTCGTCGATCCGCGGGTGGTCGAGGGGACGTCCTGGATCACCGGCGCCGATGAGCCGGGCCGGCACTACGTCGGTCTGGTCGCCGGCCGCGATTTCACGCCCGACGGGACGGTCGAGGCCGCCGAGATCCGCGACGGCGATCCGTCGCCGGACGGCGCCGGACCGCTGGTGAGTGCCAAGGGCATCGAGATCGGGCACATCTTCCAGCTCGGCCAGAAGTACACCGACGCCTTCGAGGTGGACGTTCTCGGCGAGAACGGCAAGCCGGTCCGCCTGACCCAGGGTTCTTACGGTGTCGGGGTGTCGCGTCTCGTCGCGGTCATCGCCGAGCAGTCCCACGACGACAAGGGTCTGCGCTGGCCGAAGTCGGTGGCGCCGTTCGCGGTTCACCTCGTCATCGCCAACAAGGACGAGGCCGCCGTCGCCGGCGCCGAGCAGCTCGCCGCCGACCTCGACGCGGCCGGTCTCGAGGTGCTCCTGGACGACCGGAAGGCGTCGCCCGGAGTGAAGTTCAAGGACGCCGAACTCCTGGGGATGCCGACCGTGGTGGTCGTCGGGCGCGGATATGCCAACGGCACCATCGAGATCCGCGACCGCTTCACCGGTGAGGCCACCGAGGTCGCGGTCGACACCGCGGTCGACGCGGTGGTGGCGGCCGCCCGCGGCTGAGGCGGCTCAGCCGTCCGCGGGGGAGCCGGGGAACGCCACCGTGACCGGGCTCTCCTGCAGAGCCACCCGCCAGCGCGCGGCGCGCACCGCGCTGTCCGACAGCCCGTCGGCGCCGATCCGGCGTCCGGTCTCGTCGTCGGCCTGCTCCAGCAACGCACGATAGGCGCTCGCACAGTCGTTCTCGGCGCCGAGCGCGGCGCGGGCCGCCGTGGTCGGGTCGGTGACCTCGATCGGCAGCGTGTAGCCGGCGGCCGCCAGCGGCGGCGTGTTCCCCGCCGCCTCGATCGTCCGGTCGATCTCGTCGCGTCGGGCGCGATGGGCGTCGGCGTACTCGGCGACGGTGCGTCGACGGGAGGCGGCGACGAAGGCGGTGATGACGCCGTAGGTGAAGATCGCGGCGTTCTCGGTCTCGGCGGCGACGACCAGCGGGTCGTCGGGATCTGCTTGCGCGGCCGGTGAGTTCGACGCCGGTGTGTTCACGGGGGACGTCATGCCAGTTGCACCTCTCGCATCGAAGTGACGGCCGCGGCGACCGACCCGGTCAGCCCGGCTGCGTACCCGGCGGCGCCGAGCGCGACCCGGCGGGCCTGCCCGGCCGCGGCGTCGAGATCGACGCGCAGTCGAGCGAGGGACGGCGCCGCCGGTGGGGCACCCGCCGGGGATGTCGAGGCGGTCGCCGAGGTGGCGGGACGGTCGAGTGTCGCCGCCACCTCCTGGTCGAGCCGGATGATCTCCTCGCGCAGTGCGCGAGCGTGCTGGGCGCGCTGATCGGCCACGACACCGAGTGCGGTGGCGTAGGCGGGCTCGACGGCGACCAGGGCGCGCGCGGTGCTCTCGTCCGCGGACGCCGAGCGCACCAGGGGCACCAGGCTCTCGGCCAGCAGGGTCTCCGCGGAGGGCGACGAATCGCAACCGGTCAGTCCGACGCCGGCCGCCCCGGCACCGACGACGACGGCGCCCGCGAGGAGTCCGCCGCGCAAGGCGGTGCGCCGGTCGATCGGGTGCCGCAGGGTCCGTCGCTCGATCGGGGGCATGCTCACCCGGGACATCATGCCAGCAGTTCTCCGCGCGATCGATCCACTAGGATGTTCGGAGCAACGTCGTGCGAGACCCGGCACGGCCCGACAACTGAAGACGAGGGGAGTGGCATGCCGATCAGCCCGACGCAGGTGCGCGAACTCGTCGAAAAGCTCGTCGCCGAGCGGGGATTCGACCTCGAGGACATCACGGTGCGCAGCCGGGACGGCCAGGACGAACTGTCGATCGTGGTCGACCGCGACGGTGGCAGCGACCTCGACGTCCTCGCCGGACTGAGCACCGAGATCTCCGACCTCCTCGACGCCACACCAGACTTCGCCGACCTCGCCTATGTGCTCGAGGTCACCTCGCGCGGCGTCGACAGCCCGCTGACCCTGCCCCGGCACTGGCGTCGCAACACCGGTCGGCGCGTCGTCGTGGAGGTCGACGGCGGACCCGGATCGCAGCCGCGCACCGTCGCCGGACGCATCGGCAGGCTGCTCGACGACCCGGCGCCGGCGGTCGAGGTGGTCGCGAACCACAAGGGGCGGATCGCGATGGAGACCGTCGACCTCGCCTCGGTGACCCAAGCCGTGGTGCAGGTGGATTTCTCTCAGCCGAGCGTCCGCGAGCTCGAACTGTGCGGCCTCGAACCCGACGAGATCGAAGCGCGCCGCGCCCCCGCCGCCGCGCGACAACTGAACACGACAAATGAACACGACAAGTGAATAGGAGACCGACATGAACATCGACATCGCCGCCCTGCGCATGATCGAGGCCGACAAGGGCATCTCGATCGAGACCGTCATCACCGCCATCGAGACCGCTCTGCTGACGGCCTACCGCCACACCGACGGTTTTGCACCGCACGCCCGTGTCGACGTCAACCGCAAGTCCGGCGCCGTCCGCGTGATGGCGCAGGAGGTCGACCAGGACGGCAACGTCGTCCACGAATGGGACGACACCCCCGAGGGTTTCGGCCGCATCGCGGCGACGACCGCACGGCAGGTCATCCTCCAGCGCCTGCGCGACGCCGAGAACGAGAAGAACTTCGGCGACCTCGTCGCCCACGAGGGTGAGATCGTCGGCGGCGTCGTGCAGCAGGACTCGCGCGCCAATGCGCGCGGGATGGTCGTCGTCCAGATCGGCAGCGACGCCAACTCGACCGAGGGCATCATCCCGCTTGCCGAGCAGGTGCCCGGCGAGGTCTACACCCACGGCGACCGGATCAAGTGCTATGTCGTCGGCGTGAGCCGCGGACCGCGCGGTCCGCAGATCACCCTGTCCCGGACCCACCCGAACCTGGTGCGCAAACTGTTTTCCCTCGAAGTGCCCGAGATCGAGGACGGCAGCGTCGAGATCGTCGCCGTGGCGCGCGAGGCCGGCCACCGGTCGAAGATCGCGGTGCACACCGGCGTGGCCGGCCTCAACGCGAAGGGCGCGTGCATCGGTCCGATGGGCCAGCGCGTACGGAACGTGATGAGCGAACTCGCCGGCGAGAAGATCGACATCATCGACTTCGACACCGACCCGGCGGTCTTCGTCGGGAATGCGTTGTCGCCCGCGAAGGTTGTCTCGGTGACGGTCGTCGACGCCGCCGCCAAGGCCGCGCGGGTCATCGTGCCGGACTATCAGCTGTCGCTGGCCATCGGCAAAGAGGGCCAGAACGCCCGGCTCGCGGCCCGGCTCACGGGGTGGCGGATCGACATCCGGTCCGACGCCGCGCCGGCGGCCGAGGGCGGGCCGGAGTGACGCGCAGCGGCCGATTGTCCCCGCCGGGCCCGCTCGCGCTAGACTGATCGATGGTTCAGCGATCCGCCCCCCGTTCGCGAGCCGGCGGCACACCCATCCGGATGTGCATCGGTTGCCGGCAGCGGGCAGAGGCCGGCGAGTTGGTCCGTGTCGTCGCACAGCTGTGCGGTGACACCCCGACAGTCGTGGTCGATCCCGCGAAGACCATGCCGGGACGAGGCGCGTGGCTGCACGCGCGGTCGGAGTGCATCTCCACCGCGACGCGACGCCGGGCCTTCGCCGCGGCACTCCGGACCCCCGGTCTGACCGTGGACCCGGACGATCTCACCGAACAGCTCGGCGCGATCACCCACCAGAGGATGGCTCCCCGGAGCCGGAACAGGTAGCAGAAGACATGAGCACACCGTGAAGTCACGATGAGCATGTACCGGACTTAAATCGAGGCCGTAGCGGGTGAGCCGCTTGGCCTCCAAGTGAGGAGAGCAGTGGCAGGCAAAGCCCGCGTGCACGAACTGGCCAAAGAGCTCGGCGTCACGAGCAAGCAGGTGCTCGAGCGTCTGAAGGAGCAAGGCGAGTTCGTCAAATCGGCGTCGTCGACGGTAGAGGCCCCCGTGGCCCGTCGACTGCGTGAATCGTTCCCCGGCAAGGACGGGGGAGCCAAGGACTCCAAGTCGTCCCCGGCCCCCGGCCCGCGCCAGAGCGCCAAGCCCGGACCCAAGCCGTCCGGCAACACGAACGCACCGAAGCCCGGTGCACCCGCAACCCCGTCGGCGCCGGTCGCCGACCGTCCGAGCCCCGGCCCGCGCACCAACGCGCCGAAGCCGGGCGCACCCAAGCCCGCACCCGCACCTGCGGAGACCCCGGCCCCGGCGCCCGCCCCCGCGGCGGAGCGTCCCAGCCCGCGTCCCGCTCCCGCGGCACCGGCGCCGCAGGCCCCGGCCGCGTCGGCAGCACCGTCTGCCCCCACGTCGAGCCCGGGTCCGCGTCCCGGCCCGAAGCCGGGTCCGCGTACGCCGCGGGTGGGCAACAACCCGTATTCGTCGGCACCGGCGCCCGCGCCGCGTCCGGCTGCCCGTCCCGGACCGGGTCAGGGCGGTCCGCGTCCCGGCGGTGGCCGTCCCGGCGCCGCCGGCCAGGGTGGTCCGCGTCCCGGTGGCGGTCGTCCCGCTCCCGGCCAGGGCGGTCCCCGTCCCAATCCCGGCAACATGCCCCCGCGTCCGAGTCCCGGCGCCATGCCGTCGCGTGCGGCCCGTCCTGACGCCCGTCCGGGTGGTCGCGGCGGTGCCGGAGGAGGCCGTGGTGGCCCCGGCGGCGGCGGTGGTTACCGCGGCGGCGGCGGAGCCGGTGCACCGGGAGGACCTCCCGGTGGCGGTTTCCGCGGACGTCCCGGCGGCGGTGGCGGTGGCGGCCGTGGACGCGGCGGTGCAGCAGGCGCCTTCGGTCGTCCCGGTGGTGCACCGCGCCGTGGTCGCAAGTCGAAGCGGGCGAAACGCGCCGAGTACGAGAACATGCAGGCACCGGCCGTCGGTGGCGTCCGGCTGCCGCGCGGCAACGGCGAGATCATCCGTCTCGCCCGCGGTGCGTCGCTGTCCGACTTCGCCGACAAGATCGACGCCAACCCGGCTTCGCTGGTCCAGGCGCTGTTCAACCTCGGCGAGATGGTGACGGCGACCGAGTCGGTCAACGACGAGACGCTCGAGCTGCTCGGCTCGGAGATGAACTACCGCGTCCAGGTGGTCAGCCCCGAGGACGAGGACCGCGAGCTGCTCGACAGCTTCGACCTCACCTACGGCGAGGACGAGGGCGGCGAGGAAGACCTCGAACAGCGTCCGCCGGTGGTCACCGTCATGGGCCACGTCGATCACGGTAAGACCCGACTGCTCGACACGATCCGTAAGGCCAACGTCCGGGAGGGCGAGGCCGGCGGCATCACGCAGCACATCGGTGCCTACCAGGTGAACACCCACCTCAACGGCGAGGATCGCCTGATCACCTTCATCGACACCCCGGGTCACGAGGCGTTCACCGCCATGCGTGCCCGCGGCGCCAAGGCGACCGACATCGCGATCCTCGTGGTCGCGGCCGACGACGGCGTCATGCCGCAGACGGTCGAGGCGGTCAACCACGCCCAGGCGGCCGACGTGCCGATCGTGGTCGCGGTGAACAAGATCGACAAGGAAGGCGCCGACCCGCAGAAGATCCGCGGGCAGCTGACCGAATACGGTCTGGTCCCCGAGGAGTACGGCGGCGACGCCATGTTCGTCGACATCTCGGCCAAGCAGGGCGAGAACATCGACGCACTGCTCGAGGCCGTCCTGCTCACCGCGGACGCGTCGCTGGACCTGCGTGCCAACCCGGACATGGACGCCCAGGGTGTCGCCATCGAGGCGCACCTCGACCGCGGCCGCGGCCCGGTGGCGACCGTGCTGGTCCAGCGCGGCACGCTGAAGGTCGGCGACTCGATCGTCGCCGGCGACGCCTACGGACGTGTCCGACGCATGGTCGACGAACACGGCGACGACGTCCCCGAGGCGCTGCCGTCGCGTCCGGTCCAGGTCATCGGCTTCACCTCGGTCCCCGGCGCAGGCGACAACCTGCTCGTCGTCGAGGAGGACCGCATCGCCCGGCAGATCGCCGACCGGCGCAATGCGCGCAAGCGCAACGCGCTGGCCGCACGCAGCCGCAAGCGGATCAGCCTGGAAGACCTGGATTCGGCTCTCAAGGAGACCAGCCAGCTCAACCTCATCCTCAAGGGTGACAACTCGGGTACGGTCGAGGCCCTCGAAGAGGCCCTGCTGAACATCGAGATGGGCGACGAGGTCTCGCTGCGGATCATCGACCGCGGTGTCGGTGGCGTCACCGAGACCAACGTCAACCTGGCCGCGGCCTCGGATGCGATCATCATCGGCTTCAACGTCCGGGCGGAGGGCAAGGCCACCGAGCTGGCCAACCGCGAGGGCGTCGACATCCGGTACTACTCGGTGATCTACCAGGCCATCGACGAGATCGAGAGCGCGCTCAAGGGCATGCTCAAGCCGATCTACGAAGAGGTGGAGCTCGGCCGCGCCGAGATCCGCGCGATCTTCAAGTCGTCGAAGGTCGGCAACATCGCCGGTTGCCTCGTGCAGTCGGGCATCATGCGGCGTAACGCCAAGGCCCGCCTGCTGCGCGACAACGTGGTGGTCGCCGAGAACCTCACCGTGTCGTCGCTCAAGCGTGAGAAGGACGATGCCACCGAGGTTCGCGAAGGCTACGAATGTGGTCTCACGCTGACCTACTCGGACATCAAGGTGGACGACGTGATCGAGACCTACGAGCTGCGGGAGAAGCCGCGCGACTGATCGCGGCGACGACCACCCTCGTACGACATCTCGACAGCTGTGGTGCGCGCCGACCGGTCTCCGGTCGGCGCGCACGCAGCGCTATGGAAGGAGTCCTGGAATGGCAGATCCGGCACGGGCTCAGCGCCTGGCCAAGCGGATCTCGTCGATCGTCGCGTCGGCGATCGCGCACGAGATCAAGGATCCGCGACTGGCGTATGTGACGGTCACCGATGCCCGGGTGACCAACGATCTCCACGATGCGACGATCTACTACACCGTGATGGGTGAATCCATCGACGCCGAACCCGACTTCGAGGCCGCGGCCGCGGGTCTGGCGAAGGCGACCGGCGTGCTGCGGTCGAAGGTCGGTGCGGGTACCGGGGTGCGCTTCACCCCGACCCTGCGCTTCGTACTCGACACGGTTCCCGATGCCGCGCGTCAGATGGAGGAGCTCGTCGCCCGCGCCCGCGCGAACGACGAACTCGTCGCCCGACGCGCTGCCGAGGCGAAGCCGGCGGGGGAGTCCGACCCGTACCGCTCGGCGGACGACGACACCACCGGTACCCGCGAGTGAGCAGTTCGTCGAGTGCGGCGATCGCCGCGACGCTGGCCTCCGCGACCGCGGTGACCATCTGCTGTCATGTCCGCCCCGATGCGGACACGATCGGCAGCGGTCTGGCGCTGGGGCTGGCACTCGACCGCCGGGGCGTCGACGTCGAGGTCTCCTACCCGGGGACCGAACAGCTCCCGGCGTCGCTCGCCGGGCTGCCCGGTGGCAAGTTGCTGTGCGCTCCCGCGCAGGTCGTCGGACACCCACTGGTGGTCGCGGTCGACGCCGCCAACCTCGAGCGGCTGGACTCGCTCGGTGAGACGTTCACCGCGGCGCAGACCTCGATCGTCATCGACCACCACGCGTCGAACCCCGGTTTCGGCGATCTCGACCTGGTGGACCCGGCCGCCGACTGCACCGCCGTGCTGGTGCTCGACGTCCTCGACGACCTGGGCGTCGAACTCGACGCCGACATCGCCACCTGCGTCTACGCCGGCCTCAGCACCGACACCGGCTCGTTCCGGTGGGCCCGTCCGGCGTCGTTCCGGGTCGCGGCCCGGCTTCTGGAGACCGGCGTCGACACGCGGAAGTGGAGCCGGATCCTGTTCGACTCCCATCCGTTCGCCTGGTTCTCGATGATGTCGGGTGTCCTGGCGTCGGCGCAGCTCGTACCGACCGCCTGCGACGGTGAGGGTCTGGTGTACGCCGTGGTCGACCAGCAGGCGCTGGCCGGGATGAGCTGGGAGGAGTCCGAGAGCGTCGTGGACACCATCCGGACCGCCCGTGAGGCCGAGGTGGCAGCGGTGTTCAAGGAGGGCGAGCCGGGTGTCTGGACGGTCTCGCTGCGGTCCAAGGACATCGTCGATCTCGTACCGATCGCCCGGGCGCACGGCGGCGGCGGGCATCGTCAGGCCTCCGGGTACAGCGACACCGGTACCGCCGACGAGGTGGTCGCCAGGTTGCTGGAGTCGCTCTGAGCCTCGCGTCGGAGCCGGACGCCGGGGACGCCCCGGGCGTGGCACGCATCGCCACCCTCACCGTCTCGGCTCTCGCCGTCCTCATCGCGCCGCCGCTGTACCTCCTGCTGGACCTGGCGGTCGTCGGACGCCTCGGCGGCGAACAACTGGCCGCTCTCGGCGTCGGCACCCTGGTGCTCTCGATCGTCAGCACGCAGCTGACCTTCCTGTCCTACGGCACCACCGCCCGCTCCGCGCGTCGCTTCGGCTCCGGTGACCGGCCCGGCGCCGTCGTCGAAGGCGTACAGGCGAGCTGGATCGCGGTGGCGGTCGGCGTCCTGATCGTCGCCGTCGCCTACCCGTGCGCCCCGGTCGTGATGCGTCTGCTGGTCGGGACGTCCTCGCCGGAGTCCGCCGCGGTGGCCGAGGACGCGGCGGGCTGGCTGCGGATCGCGATGTTCGGCGTCCCGCTGATCCTGCTGTCGATGGCCGGGAACGGGTGGATGCGCGGCGTCCAGGACACTCGTCGTCCCGTCGTCTACGTCGTGGTCGGGTTGTCCCTCGCCGCGGTCCTCGTCGTCGGACTGGTCCACGGCGTCGGCCCGTTCCCGCGTCTCGGTCTCGACGGCAGCGCGGTGGCCAACGTGATCGGACAGGGTGTGACGGGCGTGCTGTTCGCCGTGCGGGTGGTCCGCGAGGCACGGCGGGTCGCCGTGGGTGCCGGCCACGGGCCCGGCTCGCGCGCCTTCGCACCCGACTGGTCGATCATCCGCGCGCAACTGGTCATGGCGCGGGATCTCATCGTGCGCAGTCTGTCGTTCCAGATCTGCTTCGTCTCGGCGGCCGCGGTCGCGGCGCGATTCGGGGTCGCCCCGGTGGCGGCGCACCAGCTCGTGCTGCAGCTGTGGGAGTTCATGGCTCTGTTCCTCGACTCGGTGGCCATCGCCGCCCAGGCGCTGGTGGGCGCGGCGCTGGGAGCGGGACGACTCGGCGCAGCCGACTCCGTCGCCCGGCGCGTCACCGCGGTGTCCGTGGTCGCCGCCACCGCGATGGCTGCCCTCTTCGCGGCCGGTGCGACGCTGATCCCGCGTATCTTCACCTCCGACGCCGCCGTCCTCGACGCCGTCGGGGTGCCCTGGTGGTTCTTCGTCGGCATGTTGCCGATCGCCGGCGTGGTCTTCGCGCTCGACGGCGTGCTCCTCGGCAGCGGCGACGCCGCCTTCCTGCGCACCGCGACCCTCGCCGGCGCCCTCATCGGGTTCCTGCCGCTGATCTGGCTGTCGCTCGTGTTCGACTGGGGACTCGCGGGTGTGTGGTCCGGCCTGGTGGTGTTCATGCTCGTGCGTCTGGCCACCGTGGTGTGGCGGATCCGCTCGGGGCGATGGCGCCGGGCAGGTGCGGTCCGCGCCTGATCGCGATCCTCTGGCACGATGGATCCTCGTGGCTACTCTGTGGGCGATCAGCGATCTGCACATCGCGCATCGGGGCAACGAGCACATCATCGACAGCATCCGGCCGACCTCGCCGGACGACTGGCTCATCGTCGCCGGTGACGTCGCCGAACGCACCGACGACATCGTCGACACCCTGCGTCGTCTGCGGGCTCGGTTCGCCACCGTCGTGTGGGTCCCGGGCAACCACGAGCTGTATACGACGGCGAAGGATCCGCTGCAGGTGTTCGGGGTCGCGCGGTACGACTACCTCGTCCAGGCCTGCCGCGACATCGGCGTGGTGACCCCGGAGGACATTTACCCGCTGTTCGATCCGGGCGATGGCTCCGATCCCGTCCGCGTGGTCCCGATGTTCCTGCTGTACGACTACACCTTCCGCCCGGAGGGCACGGCCAACAAACTGACCGCGCTCGCGCTCGCCCGGGAACGCAATGTGGTGGCCACCGACGAGTTCCTGCTGTCGTCCGAGCCGTTCCCGACCCGGGACGCCTGGGGTCGGGCGCGGATCGAGATCACCCGGCGTCGGCTGCAGGCCATCGACCCCGCCGAGAAGACGGTCCTCATCAACCACTGGCCGCTGCGCCGCGAACCGTGTGACGCGCTCATCTATCCGGAGTTCGCGCTGTGGTGCGGCAGCGAGCTGACCGCGGACTGGCACACCGAGTTCAACGCGGCGTGCTGCGTGTACGGGCACCTGCACATCCCCCGGACCACCTGGTACGACGGCATCCGGTTCGAGGAGGTGTCGGTCGGCTACCCGCGGGAGTGGAAGCGCCGCGGACTCCCGAACCCATTGATGCGCAACATCGTTCCCGGAGACGGGCTCGGTGCGTCCGATCTGCCCGAGCACGGAGTCCGGTTCGACCTGCCGCCCGACTACGCCGAACGGGCCGCCGAGTTCCGGCAGCGGGTCGAGCAGCGGCAGGCGGAACGACGAACACGACAGGCCGAGAGGCAAGCGGAACGGCAAGCGCGAGAGGACAACCGATGATCGAACAGCTCCTGCCGGCCGGCGTCGCCTCGGCGGAGGCGTTCGCCGATCCGCCGGATCTCGTCCTGCTGCCGGCCGAGCAGAGCCTGATCTCGCGCGCGGTGGAGAAGCGTCGTCGCGAGTTCACCACCGTTCGGCATTGCGCCCGGCAGGCGCTGGGGGAGCTGGGTTACGAGCCCGTCCCGATCCTCAAGGGGGACAAGGGGGCACCCGTGTGGCCGGCCGGGATCGTGGGCAGCCTCACCCACTGCGACGGTTATCGCGCCGCGACGGTCGCCTACGCGATGTCGGTGCGTTCCCTCGGTATCGACGCCGAGCCGCACGACAGCCTGCCCGACGGTGTGCTCGAGCACACCAGCCTGCCCGCCGAGCGCGAGGTGCTCGCGACCCGGTCGGGTGACCTGCACTGGGACCGTCTGCTGTTCTGTGCGAAGGAGGCCACCTACAAGGCCTGGTTCCCGGTCGCCAAGCGCTGGTTGGGTTTCGAGGACGCGCACATCACCTTCGAACAGTCCACCCCGACGTCGGGGACGTTCACCTCGCGCATCCTCATCGACCCGGCCGCCGCCGACGGGGGACCGCCGCTGCTGGAGTTCTCCGGACGTTGGCTGGTCGAGCGCGGCATCATCACCACCACGATCGCGCTGACCTGACGTGGCCGACGCAACCATCGAGAACGCCGGACTGCTCGTCGTCGACAAGCCGGCCGGGATGACCAGCCACGATGTCGTGTCACGATGCCGGAAGATCTTCAACACCCGCCGCGTGGGGCACGCCGGTACCCTCGACCCGATGGCCACCGGTGTCCTGGTCGTCGGGATCGAGCGGGCCACAAAGCTTCTCGGACTCCTCTCGCTGACGACGAAGTCGTACACGGCGACGATCCGACTCGGCGCGTCCACCACGACCGACGACCGCGAAGGCGAGATCCTCGACACGGCAGACGCATCCGGGGTCCTCGACGCCGACATCGCCGCGGCCATGGCCGATCTCACCGGTGACATCCAGCAGGTCCCGGCGAAGGTCAGCGCCATCAAGGTCGACGGGCGGCGAGCGCACGCACTGGTGCGGACCGGAGCCGACTTCGACCTCGCGGCGCGCCCGGTCACCGTGTCCCGCTTCGAGCTGCTCGACGCCCGGCGCGACGCGGCGTTCGTCGATCTCGACGTGGCCGTTGACTGTTCGTCGGGCACGTACATCCGGTCACTGGCGCGCGATCTCGGCGCCGCGCTCGGGGTCGGGGGGCACCTGACCGAACTCCGGCGGACGGCGGTCGGCCCGTTCACCCTCGACCATGCGCGGACACTCGACGACGTCCGCGACGTGCCGCGCGTCAGCCTCGACATCGACGAGGCGGTCAAGATCTCGTTCCCGCGCCGCGACATCGACGAGGACGAGGCCGAGTCGATCAGTCAGGGTCGATGGCTGGAGCCGATCGGCCGCAAGGAGATCTATGTCGTCGTCGATCCGCGGGAACAGGCGATCGCGCTGATCCAGGAGAAGGGTCGCCGGGCGAGCTCGGTGATGGTGGTGCGGCCGGCGACTCTGCGCTGACGCGCCCTGCCGCCGAAACGGGTCAGCCGCGCGGGACCACGAAGATGGCGCGCGCGGCGATGTCGCCGAGGTCGATGGGATCGCCGTCGTCGAGCGACACCGAGATCGTGCCCGCGAACGGGCGCTTCTCGGCGACGGTCACCACACAGTCGAGGGCGACGCCCACCTGGTCGAAGTAGCGCAGCATCTCGGGATCGGTGTCGGAGATCCGGGCGATGGCGCCCGACGCCCCGACCTCCAGGTCGGCCAGGAGCGCCGCGTCCGGTGCGGGGATCGAGCCGTCGAGTGCGGGAATCGGGTCGCCGTGCGGATCCCGGTCGGGGAAGCCGAGTTTCGCATCGAGCCGGGCCATCAACCGGTCGGACACCGCGTGTTCGAGGATCTCCGCCTCGTCGTGGACCTCGTCCCAGCGGTAGCCCAACTCGCGCACCAGGAAGGTCTCGATCAGCCGGTGGCGGCGCACCATCAGGATGGCCGCGGACCGGCCCGCGGCGGTGAGGGTGACCGCGCCGTACGGTTCGTGCGAGACGAAGCCCTGGTCGGCGAGTTTGCGGATCGCCTCCGACGCGGTCGATGCGGACACGCCGAGCGATTGAGCCAGCAGCTTGGTGGTGACCTTGACGTCTTCCCACTCCTGGCTGGTCCAGATCACTTTCAGATAGTCCTGGGTCACCTGTGACAGTTCTGTCACCGGACGATCCGTTCCCCGAGGCATGACCAAGAGCTTAACCCCACCGCAAACGCGAGTGGCGGTGGTGGTTTGGAACACCGGGTGGCCGTACTCTGGTCGCGTGTTGCGTTGGCGAGGTCTGGACGACATCCCCGCGGGCTGGGGACGGTGCGTGGTCACCATAGGTGTCTTCGACGGTGTTCACCGGGGACATGCCGAGCTCATCAACGCCGCCACGAAGGCGGCGAAGGAGCACGGCGTCCCGGCGGTGCTGATGACGTTCGACCCGCACCCGTCCGAGGTGGTCCGCCCGGGATCCCATCCGCCGCAACTGACGACGCTGACACGGCGCGCCGAGCTGGCCGAGGAGCTCGGCATCGACGTCTTCTGCGTCATGCCGTTCACGCCCGAACTCGCCTCCCGGTCGCCCAAGGACTTCGCCCACGACATCCTCGTGGAGACGTTGCACGCGGCCGTCGTGGTCGTCGGCGACAACTTCACGTTCGGACGCAAGGCGGCCGGCGACGTGGCCAAGCTCGCCGAACTCGGTGGGAAGTTCGGCTTCTCGGTGGAATCGGTCTCGCTGTTCGGTGAACATGCGGTGACCTTCTCGTCGACCTACATCCGCTCGTGTGTCGCGGCCGGTGACGTCGACCGCGCGACCGAGGCGCTCGGACGCCCGCATCGGGTCGAGGGTGTGGTGGTGCGCGGCGACGGCCGTGGCCGCGACCTCGGATACCCGACGGCCAACGTGGCCCCGCCGATGTACGCCGCGATCCCCGCCGACGGGGTCTACGCCGCCTGGTTCACGATCCTGGGCGCGGGTCCGGTCGTCGGCGAGGTCGAACCGGGGGAGCGCTACCAGGCCGCGGTGTCGGTCGGCACCAACCCCACCTTCTCCGGCCGCACCCGAACGGTCGAGGCATTCGTTCTGGACAAGAGCGCCGACCTCTACGGGCAGCACGTCGCCGTCGACTTCGTGCACCGCATCCGCGGGATGGAACAGTTCGACGGCGTCGACGACCTGATCACCGCCATGGGTGACGACGTGACGAAGACGCGCGAGATCCTGGCGGCGGCCGAGAGCTGAGCCCTGGATTTGGGCCGGGTCCCACCCGGGCGGTAGCCTGATCAGTCGGTGTTGCTGCAGTCCGCGGTGGCGCACCGTGGTTGTTTCGGACGCGGTACTGAGAAACAGGAGTAACTCCATGGCTTTGACTGTCGAGCAGAAGAAGGAAATCCTCGCCGAGTACGGTCTGCACGAGACCGACACCGGCTCGCCCGAGGCCCAGGTCGCGATGCTGACCAAGCGCATCACCGACCTCACCGAGCACCTGAAGCAGCACAAGCACGATCACCACAGCCGCCGCGGTCTGCTGCTGCTGGTCGGCCGTCGCCGTCGTCTGCTGAAGTACGTCGCCAAGGTCGACATCAACCGCTACCGTTCGCTCATCGAGCGTCTCGGCCTGCGTCGCTGATCTCCCGACTTCCACCGGCCGCCCCCGAAACGGGGGCGGCCGGTTTTGTCGTATCGGGGGTCGTCGTATTGAGGTATCGACAGTCGGCGGTGATACGCTGACAGACGGATCGTGCCGGAACTCGAGGCAGTGCGGAACGACCAGCCAGATCGGTCCTCGGTAGTGGCCGCCGGAACCCTCGCCCGGGCAACCCTCGGGCGCGCAGGATTCCGGCCGCTTCGATCGAAGGCCGTCTGAGCACTCATCCGGCGCAGACACGCTGCGCCATTCACCGTGCTGCCGCACATTCTCGGCGCGTTCTGGGTAGGTCCGATCCGCGCGTGCGCTCCTGTGCGAGCCCGCTCGACGTGACACGTGAGTTCGTGCTGCGCACCTCCGCGAAGGCCACCCCCAACCGCACAAGCGGCCACCTTCTCGTGGCCGCGTCAGACGGCCGCCACCGGCAGCCGCTACGAAGGGATTCCACCCCACATGACAGATGTGAACACCACCGAAGACTTCGCCGACGACTACGACGACGCGATCACCGAGGCGACCGCCGTCATCGACAACGGGAGCTTCGGCACCCGCACGATCCGGTTCGAGACCGGACGCCTCGCGCTGCAGGCCGCCGGTTCGGTGACCGCCTACCTCGACGACGAGAACATGCTGCTCTCGACCACCGCGGCGTCGAAGCACCCGAAGGAGCACTTCGACTTCTTCCCGCTGACCGTGGACGTCGAGGAACGGATGTACGCCGCCGGCCGCATCCCCGGATCGTTCTTCCGTCGCGAGGGTCGTCCGTCGACCGACGCGATCCTGACCTGCCGCCTCATCGACCGTCCGCTGCGCCCGTCGTTCGTCGACGGTCTCCGCAACGAGATCCAGGTCGTCGTGACCGTCCTCTCGCTGAACCCGAACGACCTCTACGACGTCGTCGCGATCAACGCCGCGTCCGCCTCCACCCAGCTCGCGGGTCTCCCGTTCTCCGGTCCGGTCGGTGGCGTGCGTGTCGCGCTCATCCCGACCGAGGAGAACAAGGCCGGCCAGTGGGTGGCGTTCCCGACCGTCGAGCAGCTCGAGGGCGCCGTGTTCGACATGGTCGTCGCGGGCCGGATCGTCGCCGGCTCCGGTGACAGCGCCGACGTCGCGATCATGATGGTCGAGGCCGAGGCCACCGACAACGTCATCGACCTCATCGCCGGCGGCGCGCAGGCACCGACCGAGGCGATCGTCGCCGAGGGCCTCGAAGCCGCCAAGCCGTTCATCGCCCGCCTCTGCGAGGCGCAGAAGTCCCTGGCCGCCGCCGCGGCCAAGGAGACCGCCGAGTTCCCGCTGTACCCGGCGTACCAGTCGGATGCCTACGACGCCGTGGCGGCCGCCGCCACCGATCGCCTGTCGGAGATCCTGACGATCGCCGGCAAGCAGGAGCGCGACGACAAGACCGACGAGCTCAAGGCCGACGTCCTCGAGCAGCTCGGCGAGCAGTTCGCGGGCCGCGAGAAGGAGATCGGCGGGGCCTACCGGTCGCTGACCAAGAAGCTCGTCCGGCAGCGCATCCTCACCGACCACTTCCGCATCGACGGCCGCGGCATCACCGACATCCGTGCCCTCTCGGCCGAGGTCGCGATCATCCCGCGCGCCCACGGCAGTGCGCTGTTCGAGCGCGGCGAGACCCAGATCATGGGTGTCACCACACTCGACATGGTCAAGATGGCGCAGCAGATCGACTCGCTCGGACCCGAGACGTCCAAGCGGTACATGCACCACTACAACTTCCCGCCGTACTCGACCGGTGAGACCGGTCGCGTCGGATCGCCCAAGCGTCGCGAGATCGGCCACGGTGCGCTCGCCGAGCGTGCCCTGATGCCGGTGCTGCCGAGCGTCGAGGACTTCCCGTACGCGATCCGCCAGGTGTCCGAGGCACTGAGCTCCAACGGTTCGACCTCGATGGGCTCGGTCTGTGCGTCGACCATGTCGCTGCTGAATGCCGGTGTGCCGCTGCGCGCCCCGGTCGCCGGCATCGCCATGGGCCTCGTCTCCGACACCGTCGACGGCGAAACCCGTTATGTCGCACTGACCGACATCCTCGGCGCCGAGGATGCCTTCGGCGACATGGACTTCAAGGTCGCGGGCACCAAGGACTTCGTCACCGCCCTGCAGCTCGACACCAAGCTCGACGGCATCCCGTCGCAGGTGCTCGCGGGTGCGCTCAGCCAGGCCAAGGACGCCCGACTGACCATCCTCGACGTCATGGCCGAGGCCATCGACGAGCCCGACGAGATGAGCCCGTTCGCGCCGCGGATCACCACCATCAAGATCCCGATGGACAAGATCGGCGAGCTGATCGGCCCGAAGGGCAAGACGATCAACGGCATCACCGAGGAGACCGGCGCCAACGTCTCCATCGAGGACGACGGCACCGTGTTCGTCGGCGCGGCCGACGGTCCGTCCGCGCAGGCGGCGATCGACCGCATCAACGCGATCGCCAACCCGCAGCTGCCCAAGGTCGGGGAGCGCTTCCTGGGCACCGTCGTCAAGACCACCGCATTCGGCGCCTTCGTGTCGCTGCTCCCGGGTCGCGACGGCCTCGTGCACATCTCGAAGCTCGGCAAGGGCAAGCGCATCAACAAGGTCGAGGACGTGGTCAACGTGGGCTCCAAGCTCCGCGTCGAGATCGCCGACATCGACGAGCGCGGCAAGATCAGCCTCGTCCCGGTCGACGACGACGCCGACAAGGCCGACGCGCCCGCCCCCGACGCGGTCAAGGATGACGCGGTGAAGGCCGACGCCTGATCTGAGAACGACCCACCGGGGCCCGCCGTCCATTGCGGACGGCGGGCCCCGGTGTCGTCTGGAAGCCGGCGTCAGGATCGGTCGGCGGTGTCGAAGCTGATCTCGAAGCCGTCGGTCCAGGCCGACCCGGATCCGGCGATCTGCTCGTAGAGGCCTTCGATGGTCTGGGCCGTCGAGATCGCCTGGTCGGGGTTCTGCGTGCCGAAGTTGCCGCTCGAGGAGATCCCGACGAGGACATACCGTCCGCCACGGGTCTCCTGGTACCACGGTGAACCCGAATCCCCGCCGAGGACGACGAGTTCGGCGTTGACGAGACGATGCTCGGGCGCGGCGTCCTGATGCAGCAGGGCGGTCACGGTGCCGACGGTCGTCCCGGTGCGTTCGCCGGTCTTGGCGACCGGTTCGCCGACCTCGGGGTCGGCCGCCGTAGCGAACACGGGGTCCACCTCCCAGTCGTCCTCGATCGCGATGACGGTGTAACCGCGGGGATCGGCGAGCGTGATCGACCCGTCGGGGGTGCCGCCGTCGTCCTGCCAGTCCACGACCTCACCGATCGTCTCGCCGTCGGTGGTGGTGACCTCGTCGCCGACGCCCTCGGCGCAGTGCCCGGCCGTGACGGCGAGACGGTCACCGTCGGCGTTGGTCCCGAAGAACCCGATGGAACACAGGCCGTCGCCGATCAGGATGCCCTGGCCGGCGGTGAGTGTGTCGGCGTACTCGGGCGTGATGGCGGCTGCGGGGGCGGTCGTGCCCATTGCCACGGCCAGAGCGGCCAGCAGGGTGGTCGCGGCGGCGACGTGAGGCTTGATCATCGGGGGTCCTTTGCTCCGAGAGGGTGTCTGCTCCCTTCGAGCCGAACCCGGGCCCCGCGGTGTGCCGGCCGGACTCCGAATCATTCGACCGGCCGACGGTCTTCGCAGACCCCGGGCCCGCCTAGACTCTGCAGACATGGCCGGTGAGGAGAAGCCGCAGCTGACGGTGGCGCGGCGTCGGGACGCCGGCGGGATCTCGGCGGCGAGCGCCGTGGCCGAACTGCTCCGCACCGCACCGGTGATCGGCCGGGCCGACATGACCGTCCGCCAGGCGGCCGCGTTGATGACCGAGCGCGGACAGGACTACGTGGTGATCCCGCTGCCGGACCGGAGCTTCGGCGTGCTGACCGACGGCGACATCCGGGCCGAGGTGGTCGCGGCCGGCCGCAGCGTCGACACCTCGGTCGGGGAGATCGTCACGGAACCGGCGTTCGTCGTCGATGCCGGTGCGGCGTCGATGGACGTGCTGACCGAGCTCGTCGACCGCGATCTGGCGATCGTCCCCGTCCGTGGCGCCGACGGCGAGGTGATCGGTGTCGTCGGGGCGGGGGATTTCGTCGCCGACCCCGTCGGTGCGGGCATCCCGCTGCGCGAACAGATCCGACGTTCGATCGACGTCGAGGAGCTGCAGGGGCATGCGCGCAGGCTGCCGCAGTTCGTGGCCGACCAGGTTCGCCGGGACCGACCGCCGTACGAGATCTCGCGCGCGGCGTCCATGATCGTCGACGCGGTCGTCGGTCGCGCGCTCGATGTCGTCCTGACCGCACATCCCGAACTCGATCCCGCGGCGTTCACCTGGTTGTCGCTGGGCAGCAACGCCCGTCGGGAACCGGTGCTGAGCTCGGACGTGGATTCGGCTGTCTCCTTCGACGATTCGGCCGGCGGCGAAATCGAACGCTATCGGGCAGCCTTCGGTGAGGTCGACGAGGTGGTGCGGAACGCGGGACTGCGGGTCGACGACAACGGCGCCGTCGCGTCGAAGCCGCTGTTCGCGCGGACCCACACGCAGTGGCAGACGGCGGCGCGAGCGTGGATCGATGATCCGCTCGCCGGCAAGGGCATGATCTTCACATCGCTGATGCTCGACGGCCGGCCTGTCCGCGGGCGCGCCGCGGTGTCGGCGACGCCTGCGGTCGCGATGATCGCCGGGTTGCGGCGCGACCCGCGGACGATGAATCTGCTGCTGGCCGAAACCCTTTCGACGCGTGCCCGGTTGCGGTCCCGGCGGGATGTGTTGACCGGTCGGGGCAACATCGTCGACATCAAGGGGCATGCGGTGACACCGCTCGTCAACATCGCGCGGTGGGCCGCGGTCAGTGTGGGTTCGACCGACGTCGACACCCGCGGCCGTCTGCGCGCGGCGTCCGGCAGCGAGATGTTGCCGACCGATCAGGCGTCGACGCTCATCGAGGTCTTCGAGGTGCTGCAGCGTGTTCGGCTGCGATATCAGGTCGCACAGTTCGACAACGGTGATCCGCCCGGCGATCGGTTCGATGTCAGGCAGTTGTCCCCGCTGGACCGCAGCCTGCTCGGGCAAGCGGTCCGCGAGATCGCCGGAGTGCAGCGCCGCATGTCGACCATGAGCCGACTTCTTCCCGGACCCGAGCAGGTGACCTGAATCCCGATGTGCCTGATCCTTTTTGCGTGGAACGCGCACCCCACTCAGCGGTTGATCGTGGCCGCCAATCGGGACGAGCAGCACCGTCGCCGCACCTTCGCGCTGTCGCACTGGGACGACCTGCCGATCCTCGGCGGTCGCGATGCCGTCGCCGGCGGTACGTGGATGGCTGTCTCGGCCGAGGTCCCCGACCGGGTGGCCATGGTCACGAACGTCCGGGTCGGGCCGGCTCGACGGGCCGGAATCCGTTCGCGCGGACAGCTTCCCGTGGACTATCTGATCGGCGACGACGACCCGAAGGTGTACGCTCACCGGGTCCTCGACGATGCGGCGGCGTACGATCCGGTGAATCTGCTCGTCGCCGATCGGGACGAGCTGTGGTGGATGACCAACTGGCCGGAACCGCGCGCCGAGCGGGTGGCCGACGGCGTGCACGGTCTGTCCAACGGCGCCCTGGACAACGACTGGCCTAAGGTCGTCGACGGCGCGGCGGCGTTGAGTGGTCTGGTCGAGGCAGACGGCGGCGGGTCGGCTGGGTCTCCGGACGAGTCCTACTTCGCCATGCTGGCCGACCAGGATCGGCCGGACCCGACGCGTCTGCCCGACACCGGCGTCGGACCCGAGGCCGAGGCGGCGCTGTCGCCGATGTTCATCAACATCTCCGGGTACGGCACCCGGGCATCGACCCTGCTGCTCGTCGGGTACGACGGCCACGGATCGATGACCGAGCGCCGCTACGGCTGGCGGGGCCGACGCCGCGGAACCACCACGCTGACGTTCTGATCAGTTGTGCGCGAAGGGGTTCGGCGACACGTCCAGGTCGAGTGCGGCGCCGACCTCGGCGGTGAACAGTTGACCTTGCCGCGTGCTCAGTCCCGAGGCGAGTGCCGGGTCGGCTGCGCACGCCTGCTCCGTTCCCGAGTCGGCCAGCCGGAGGACGTAGGGGAGGGTCGCACCGGTGAGCGCCTGTGTCGACGTACGCGCGACGTTGCCGGGCATGTTCGCGACGCAGTAGAAGACGGTGTCGTGGACGGCGAAGGTCGGGTCGTCGTGGGTGGTGGGTCGAGAGTCCTCGAAGCAGCCGCCCTGGTCGATCGCGACGTCGACGAGCACCGCGCCCGGCTTCATCTGGGCGACCGTGCCGTTCGAGACGAGGACCGGTGCCTTGGCGCCCGGCACGAGGACGGCTCCGATGACGAGGTCGGCACCGACGACCGCCTCCTCGACTGCCAGGGCCGTGCTGTACCGGGTGTGGACGCGGCCGCCGAAGCGGGCGTCGATCGAGCGGAGTTTGGCGATGTCGATGTCGAAGACGGTGACCTGGGCGCCCATGCCGAGCGCGATCTGCGCCGCGTTCACGCCGCTGACGCCACCGCCGAGAACGACCACGTCGGCGGGCTCGGTTCCCGGCACGCCGCCCATGAGTACGCCCCGACCGCCCGCCGAACGCATCAGGTGATAGGCACCCACCTGCGGTGCGAGGCGTCCGGCGACCTCGCTCATCGGGGCCAGCAACGGGAGCGCGCCGTCGGCGGTCCGGACCATCTCGTAGGCGATGGAGGTGATGCCCGACGCCAGCAACGCGTCGGTGCAGGCCCTGCCGGCGGCCAGGTGTAGGTAGGTGAACAGCGTCTGATCCCGACGCATCAGCGCGAACTCCGAGGCGATCGGTTCCTTGACCTTCAGCAGTAGTTCGGCCTGCTCCCAGACCGCGGCGGCGGTTCCCAGGATCTGTGCACCGGCGGCCTTGAAGTCGTTGTCGGCAATGGCGGATCCCTCGCCCGCGCCGGCCTGGACGATCACGTCGTGGCCGCGCTGGTGGAGTTCGGCGACGCCGGCGGGGGTGATGGCCACGCGGTATTCGTGATTCTTGATCTCGGTGGGAATGCCGATGCGCATGATGACTCCGTCGGGTTGTGGTCTCCTGAACGTTCCTCGATGAACTGGTTTTCAGCGTGAAGGAACATCGGCCATGACACAATCGTGCGGAAGAATATTCTCGTGCAGCTCGGTCTGCCGACGATCGTGTGAGGAGGGAGGGCGCGATGGCCACCACACCGAAGGATGTTCGGGCCGGTGAACTCGACGCGACGGACCGGGAGCTGCTCCGCCTGCTGCAGTCCGATGCGCGGATGCCGAACAGCGAACTGGCGCAGCGCGTCGGCATCGCCGCGTCGACCTGCCACGGCCGCCTGCGTCGGCTCGTCGACCTCGGCATCATCCGCGGCTTCTTCGCCGACGTCGACCCGGCGGCGCTGGGGCGCCCGCTGCGTGCCATGGTCGCCGTCAGTCTGCAGTCCGACGCGCGCGGTCAGATCCGGCGCTTCGTCGGCGAGATCGCCACCCACGACGAGGTGATCGACGTGTTCTTCCTCGCCGGCACCGACGACTACCTGCTGCATGTCGCCGCCGCCGACACCGAGGCGCTGCGCCAGTTCGTCGAACGACTCAACGGCCGGCCGGAGGTCGCCGGAACCACCACGTCGCTGGTGTTCGAACACCGCCGCGGCGGTGCCCCGATCTTCTGAGGCGAGACGCCACTAGACTGGCCCGGCAGCGACTCGGCCGGCAGGACACGACACGAAGAGGTGGACATGAGCGGTATCAAGGTGGGCGTCCTGGGCAGCCAGGGCAAGGTCGGGCAGGCGATCGTCGCGGCGGTCGAGAATGCCGACGACCTCACCTACACCGTGGGCGTCGACAAAGGTGACTCACTCGAGTTCTTCACCGACACCGAGACCCAGGTCGTCGTCGACTTCACCCATCCCGATGTGGTCATGGACAACCTGAAGTTCCTCATCGCCAACGGAATTCACGCCGTCGTCGGGACCACCGGATTCACCGAGGAACGCCTCGACACCGTCCGCGGCTGGTTGTCGGAGAACCCCGGCGTCGGCGTCCTCATCGCACCCAACTTCGCGATCGGCGCAGTGCTGTCCATGCGTTTCGCCGCCCAGGCCGCCAAGTACTACGACTCGGTCGAGGTCATCGAGTTGCATCACCCGCACAAGGCCGACGCGCCGTCGGGAACCGCCTATCGGACGGCAGAGCTGATCGGGCGCGCGCGGGCCGAGGCCGGTGTCGGACGCAGTCCCGATGCCACGACCGAGGAACTCGACGGCGCCCGCGGCGCGGTCGTCGACGACGTGCGTGTCCACTCAGTGCGGCTCGCAGGGCTTGTTGCGCACCAAGAAGTGCTGCTCGGCACCGCCGGCGAGACGCTGACCATCCGGCACGATTCCCTCGACCGGGCGTCGTTCGCACCCGGCGTGCTCCTGGGCGTGCGGAGTATGGCCTCCCGTCCGGGGCTCACCATCGGGCTCGAAGAACTGATGGACCTCTGACGATGACCTCCTCCGGCCCGCCGAACGAACCAGCCCACGACGACGACACCGAGGGCGGCGCACCCCGACTCGGCCCGCGCAAGAAGGACTCCCGTCCGATCGTCTGGATGATCGCATTCCTCGTCGTGGCGCTCATCGTGTACTTCGTCCTGCTCGGATGGCGTGGCTTCCAGCTGATCGCCTCCGGGTCGGCCGCCGGGATCGGTCTCGGCCTGGGCGTGATCGCGCTGCCGCTGATCGGGGCGTGGCTGGTCTACGCGACGCTGCGGGCGGGCCTCGAGCACCAGAAACTCGCCGCCATCATGGCCGACGAGGGACGTGAACTCGACATCTCGAACCTGCCGCACCGCGCATCGGGCCGGATGGAGCGCGACGCGGCCGACGAACTCTTCGCCCAGGTGAAGGCCGAGTGGGAGGCCGACCCGAGCGACTGGCGCAACACCTACCGCATCGCCCGCGCCTACGACTACGCCGGCGACCGCACCCGTGCCCGCTCGATGATGAAACGGGCTGTCGCCCAGTACCACGGCCGGGAGCAGTAGTCCGATGAGCCGGCTGCTCATCGTCCACCACACCCCGTCACCGGCATGCCAGGAGATGTTCGAGGCAGTCGTGTCCGGTGCGACCGACCCCGAGATCGAAGGCGTCGAGGTGATCCGACGCGCGGCGCTCGCCGTCACCGCCTCCGACTTCCTCGACGCCGACGGTTACCTCCTCGGCACGCCCGCCAACCTCGGATACATCAGCGGCGCACTGAAACACGCGTTCGACGTGAGCTACTACCAGATCCTCGACTCGACTCAGGGTCGGCCGTTCGGGCTGTACATGCACGGCAACCAGGGCACCGAAGGAGCTGTGCGAGCGGTCGATTCGATCACCTCCGGCCTCGGCTGGACCAAGGCCGCCGAGTACGTCATCGTCTCCGGTTCGCCGAGCAAGGACGACCGCGAAGCGTGCTGGGAGCTGGGTGCGACGGTGGCCGCGGGGTTGATGGAGGAATGAACGAGTGTTCCGCGGAACACTCGTGACCTCGGGTTGAGGCGCGCGCGTTTGTCGGTGCCGGGCGATACCTTGTTGCTGTACTTCTCGTCCGGTTCAGGGGGTTGCGGTGGGGGTCAGTGCTTTTCGTTCCGGTGGAGATGTGTCGTCGATGTTCGATGGTACGGATCCGGCGTCGTTGTCTGATGACGTGCTCGAGGGTCGGGTGCTGGGGTATGCGGCTCAGATCACGGCGCTGACAGCGGACTTCCTTGACCTGGTGGCAGAACTGGATGAGCGGGAGTCGTGGCGGGGGCCGGGGATTCACTCGCTGGCGCACTGGTTGTCGTGGAAGGCCGGCATTGCACCGCGAACGGCGCATGAGCAGTTGAGGGTCGCCAAAGCGATACGAGCATTGCCGGCGATCCGCACGGCGTTTCGCGAAGGTCGGCTGTCGTATTCGAAGGTCCGCGCGTTGACGCGAGTGGCCACGCCTGAACGTGAGCAGGAGTTGCTGAATCTGGCGTTGTCGTGCACGGCGAGTCAATTGGATCGGGCGGTGCGGGCGATGGGCCGGATCGACCGCAACCGTGGCGTCGAAGACGAGGGCCGGCCGCCGGTGGAGTCGACGGGCCGGTGGAAGTGGAACGATGACGGGTCGTTGTCGGTGTCGTTGACGTTGAGTCCGTTGGATGGTGCGCGGTTCCTTGCTGGGACGGTGCGGGCGGAATATGAACGCACCCGGACGTGTGATGACCCGGATCTGCCGTCGGTCGAGCGTGTTCCGCGGAACACTGAATCCGGTTCAGAATCAGAGGATTCGGAGGTGGTTCCGTCTCGGCGTCGGGATCTGTGGCGGCAGGTGCCGTCGAATGTGGCGCCGGCGGTGGTGGCGATGGCCGACATGGTGCATGACGGGATTTCGATGCCTGATCTTGCTCCGGGTGCGGAGATCCTGATCCATGCGGGTGAGGGGGTGGAGTCGGCTCATCTCGATGATGGACCCGGGTTGTCGGAGGCTGAGGTGGACGAGGCCCGGTGTGGGGCGTCGACGCGGGAGGTGGTGAGCCGCCGGGTTCCCGGTCAGCCGGGGAAGTTGGCGTTGTTGGGGGTGGGTCGTCGGAAGCGGGCGCCGAACAAGGCGTTGGTGCGGGCGTTGTTCGTGCGGGATCGGTGTTGTCAGGTGCCGGGGTGTGGTCGGACGCGTCATCTGCATGCCCATCATGTGGTGTTCTGGTCGGCGGGTGGGCGGACGGATCCGGACAATCTGATCTTGTTGTGTGGGTCGTGTCATCGGTCGTTGCATCGGGGCGAGTTTGCGATCACCGCGCATGGGTTGCAGCGGTTCACGTTTCATCGCCCGGACGGCACTGAGATCGAGGCGGCGCCACCTACGTCGAAACCGGGCGGGTGGCGACCCGATCAACGGATCGGCGTAGATGCGACGGTGCCGGTCGGCGGTGGTCGAATGGACCTGGGATACACCACCGAGGTGCTCTTCGCGGTGTGGGAATGGAAGCAGCGCAACACAACTCACCTAGAGCCCGCCGTGCACAGGGCCGCGTAGGCGCCTAGCTGTTAGACTGACACGCGGTGTGCCGGGAAGTCTGGTCGGCTGCGCGTTGACGGTGAGCCCCGCACGATGGGGCGGCCACGACGCGTACGTAGCCCACCCGACGAAGGACTCCGTACGCACCATGACTGACACCGACTCACGTCGGGCCACCCCGACGCTCTTCTCGCGCGGCTCTTGGCCCGAAGCTTCCCGCATCGCCGACATCTTCCGGCGCGAAACCATCGGCGGCATGCTGCTGCTCGTCGCCGCGGTCGTAGCCCTTGTATGGGCCAACTCGCCGTGGTCGGCCGCCTACTTCGGCCTCGGCGACATCCATGTGGGGTCCGACGCGCTCGGTCTGCACCTCGACCTGTCCCTCGCGACCTGGGCTGCCGACGGTCTCCTTGCCATCTTCTTCTTCGTCGTCGGTCTGGAGCTGAAGCGCGAGTTCGTCGCCGGCGACCTCCGCGACCCCGCGCGGGCCGCGCTGCCCATTGCCGCGGCGGTCGGTGGAATGGCTGTTCCCGCACTCATCTTCGTTGCGGTCACCATGCGGGCGGGGGATCGAGCCGTGCAGGGCTGGGCCATTCCCACCGCCACCGACATCGCGTTCGCGGTCGCGGTGCTGGCCGTGATCTCGACGCATCTGCCCGCCGCACTGCGTACCTTCCTGCTCACCCTGGCCGTCGTGGACGACCTGCTGGCCATCACCGTGATCGCGGTCTTCTACACCGACTCCATCAACGGCGCAGCGCTGGCCCTGGCCCTGATCCCACTCGCGGCGTTCGCCTTTCTCGTGCAGCGGCGGGTCACCTCGTGGTGGCTCCTGCTCCCATTGGCGGCCCTCACGTGGACATTCGTCCACGAGTCCGGGGTCCACGCCACCGTCGCCGGCGTCGTCCTCGGCTTCACGGTCCCAGTGCTCCGTCGGGCCGGGGGCGACGAGACGGACACCCGGCATTGCCTGGCAGAACACTTCGAACACCGAATCCGGCCCATCTCGGCCGGCTTCGCCATCCCGGTGTTCGCCTTCTTTGCCGCCGGCGTCACCATCGGTGGTCTCAGCGGCCTCCGCGAGGCGCTCACGAATCCCGTTGCGCTGGGCATCATCTTCGGTCTGGTGGTCGGCAAGACGGTGGGCATCGTCGGCACCACCGCACTTCTCGCCCGGTTCACGCGCGCCACCCTCGACGCCAGCATCCGATGGATCGACGTGACCGGTGTGGCCATGCTCGCCGGCATCGGCTTCACGGTCTCGCTGCTCATCGGCGACCTCGCGTACGACCCGGAATCCGACCGCGCGGAGTACGTCAAGATCGGTGTCCTGGTCGGTTCGCTGACGGCCGCCTCGGCCGCGGCGGTCATCTTGCGGATGCGCAACCGCCACTATCGCCGGGTCGCCGAAGACGAGTCCCGGGACGACGATCACGACGGCATCCCGGATGTCTATCAGCGGGACAGCTGATCGGTGGGACTCGAGGTCGTCGCCATCGCGGCTGCCGCCAGGCCGGTGACGTAGTCGGCGATGGTCGTCGGCCCGGTGAGCACCGTGGTCCCCGGACGTCGGCCGACGACCCGGCCGTCGTTGATGGCCCGTGTCATGCCCACATGATGGCCTGCGACATCGGGACTGAATCCGGCCTCGTCGACGAGCGTCGCGACCATGTCGTCGTCGGACAAGCGCTCATACCGCAGCTTCGGAAGGCCGAAGGCACGTCCCAACGCGGCCGTCACGGTGGCCTGGTCGACGTTCACCGGACCCAGGATCTCCCGGCTCAGATGTCCACCGCCCCAGCCTGTTCCGGTCAGCGCATCCACCGCTGCCGCGGCGATGTCCCGCGTGGCGACCATCGGAACGGCGACATGCGGATCCAGCGAGTCCGCGACGATGCCCGCATTCTGCATGAGCGGGAGGTAGGAGCGGGCGTTGTCGTAGAACCAGCCGGCACGCAGAGCGAGCACCTCGACGCCGGACAACTCCGCCAGCCGCTGCTCCAGGATGTGCAGACCGGCCAGAAATCCGGTGCCGGAGCTGATCTCGGCGCCGACGCTGCTGAGCGCGACCACACGCGGCACACCGGACTCGCGGAGGGCGCGGACGATCGCGTCGGTCATCGTCCGCTGCGAGGTGAGGTGGTCGGCGGCGGTGTGATCCACGGGTTGCATCACGAACACCGCGTCCGAGTCGCGCATGGCGGTGGCGAGCGCGGACGAATCGGTGGTGTCGGCTACCGCGGTGTCGGCACCGAGCCGAGCGAGGGCGTCGAGCCGCTCAGAAGAACGCCCGACCGCCCGAACCCGGTGTCCGGCGTCGAGCAGGCCGGTGGTGACCTGTGCGCCGACGGTGCCTGTTGCCCCGAGAACTGTGTACATGAGGACCTCCTGAATCGTTCGATGTCGTATGTCCAGAGTGGAGCGAGGTTGCCGGACGAAACAGCGCTCACAGTCCGCAATGCATGCTCAATCGTCCGAAACGGCAGACGATCGGATCACGATGACCGATCATGGACGGGTGCGCAGACCCGACGGCAGTCACCCGGACCCGTTCCACAGCCCCGACCCCCTCGGGGAGGCCCTGCACTTCTTCCGGTTGAACGGTGCCTTCTACTGCCGGTCGGAGCTCACCGAGCCCTGGGCGCTGACCATGCCGGTCTGGGAGGACTGTCTGTGCGTGCACCTCGTCGTGTCGGGGTCGCTGCGGTTGTCCGCGCCGGACGGTGAGTCGCTGCGATTCGCGCCGGGAGATCTCGTCGTCGTGCCGCACGGCCGATCGCACGTCGTCCGCGGCGACGGCGAGGCGATGTTCGCCCCGGTCGTCACGGATCTGCCGCACGACTACCTGAGCGATCGGTATGCCATCCTGCGACATGGCGGCGACGGGCCCGAACGCTCGGTCCTGATCTGTGCCGTCGTCCGTTTCGACCATCCCTCGGCACGGTCGCTGACGTCGATGCTGCCGCCGATCCTCGCCATCCGCGCCGCTGATCCCCGTGCGGGTGCAAGCAGCTCGTGGCTGCGCGACCTCATGCGCATCGTGATCGACGAGGCCGGCGAACTCCGACCCGGTGGGGAGGCGGTCATCACCCGGTTGTCCGACATCATCGTCATCCACGCGATCCGATCGTGGTTGCAGGACGCGGAGGGCACCCGCACCGGCTGGCTCGGGGCTCTCGCCGATCCGCAACTCGGGCGTGCGGTCGCCGCGGTCCATCGCGATCCAGCGGCGGAGTGGAGCGTCGAACGACTGGCCCGTGAATGCGCGATGTCGCGGTCGACGTTCGCAGCCCGGTTCACCGCCGTCGTCGGCGAGCCGGCAATGCAGTACGTCACCCGGTGGCGGATGTGTGTGGCGGCGGATCGTCTTCGTGACCCGAACGCGTCTGTCGCGTCGGTGGCGGGCGGACTCGGCTACTCGTCCGAGGCGGCGTTCAGCCGGGCGTTCAAGCGGGTCAACGGGTCCTCGCCCGGGCGAGTACGACGCGCGGCGCGGGCCGGCTGATCACTCGTCCTGGCCGGCGGCCGGGTCGACGGCGGCGGCGAGCGCGCGGCTCACCTCGAATTGCCGGACCAGGAACGCCTTCTCGTCCAGCTTCTTCCGCCGCATCCACGTCGTGACCTCGGAGTTGCACTTGCTCGCATTGCACGAACCGCAGCACGGCACGACGTTGGCGACGGTGTACCGGCCGCCGCGGGAGATGGCCAGCATGCAGTCGCGCTGGAGGGCGACGCCCACCGCGCCGCAATACGCGCACCCACCCCAGGCCTCCTGCAGCGCGAGCCACTGGGCGTCGGTGAGGTCGTTGTCGCGGGCGGCGACACGCTTGCGACGACGCTTCGCGTACCGATTGGCGCGGGTGGTGCTGCGGGTGGCCACGGGAGGAGCCTACCGCTCGGATCACACGTGTCACAGCCGTCACAGGCCGAGTCAGGGCCGTGTCGTGCGCCCGGCGGTGCGACTACTGCTTTGCCTAGACTGGCACCCGTGAGCACGGCCATCCGCGACATGTCATCGACCGGGACCATCCCGACTCCGTACGAGGACCTGCTGAGCCTCGTCATGGAGACAGGGACGCCGAAGGCCGACCGCACCGGGACCGGGACGCGCAGCCTCTTCGGCAGGCAATTGCGCTACGACCTCGCCGAGGGTTTCCCACTGATCACCACCAAGAAGGTGCATCTGAAGTCGATCGTCTACGAGTTGCTGTGGTTCCTGCGCGGCGACTCAAATGTGCGGTGGCTGCAGGAGCGCGGGGTGAGCATCTGGGACGAGTGGGCCGACGAGAACGGTGAACTCGGACCCGTCTACGGCGTGCAATGGCGGAGCTGGCCGACGCCGTCCGGCGAGCACATCGACCAGATCGCGGCCGCCCTCGACCTGCTCAAGACCAACCCCGATTCGCGCCGGAACATCGTGTCCGCATGGAACGTGGGGGAGATCCCGCAGATGGCACTGCCGCCCTGCCACGCGTTCTTTCAGTTCTATGTCGCCGACGGCAAACTGTCGTGCCAGCTGTACCAGCGCAGCGCCGACCTGTTCCTGGGAGTACCGTTCAACATCGCGTCGTATGCGCTGCTGACGCACATGATGGCCCAGCAGGCGGGCCTCGAGGTCGGCGAGTTCGTGTGGACCGGCGGCGACTGCCACATCTACGACAACCACGTCGAGCAGGTGACGTTGCAACTGTCTCGCGACCCGTACCCGTACCCGAAACTCGAACTGCGCAAGCGGGATTCGATCTTCGACTACGAGTACGACGACATCGCCATCGTCGACTACCGGTCCCATCCCGGGATCAAAGCCCCGGTGGCGGTGTGACGTCCGACCTCGCGGGGGAGGGCTCGCGTGAGGTGCGCCTGGTCTGGGCGCAGGGACGCGGCGGGGCGATCGGCCGGGACAACACGATCCCGTGGCGGGTCCCCGAAGATGTGGCGCGGTTCAAGGAACTGACGGTCGGGCACCCGGTTGTCATGGGCCGCAAGACATGGGCTTCGCTGCCGCCGCGATTTCGGCCGCTGCCCGGTCGCGCCAATGTGGTCGTCACCCGCGACGCGAGCTGGTCGGCCGACGGCGCGTCGGTCGCGGGATCGGTCGCCGAGGCGCTCGAGCTGGCCGGTGGCGAACGGGTCGGAATCATCGGCGGCGGCGAGATCTACCGCTTGGCAATGGAATTCGCCACCGAACTGTGTGTCACGGAGATCGACGTCGAGGTCGACGGCGCCGACGCGTTCGCTCCGGAGATCACCGACGAGTGGGCGGTGGCACATCGCGGTGAGTGGCAGACCTCGACGAGCGGCATCGGGTATCGCTTCGTCGACTATCGGCGCGCTCGGCAGGACTGATGGCGCCGGATCGTCTCTCGATCGCGCAGGCGCGTCGAATCGCGCTCGCCGCACAGGGTTTCACCGACCGCCGGCCCGCCGCCGCGCCCACCATGGCACACCTGAAGCGCGTCGTCGGCCGAACGCGGCTGCTGCAGATGGACTCGGTGAACATCGCCGCGCGTGCGCACTTCATGCCGCTGTTCTCTCGCCTGGGTGCCTACGATCCCGACCTGTTGCACCGCGCCGCGTGGCAGCCCGGGCGTGGTCGGCGGCTGCTCGTCGAGTACTGGGCCCACGAAGCCGCGCTGATCCCGGTGCCCGACTGGCCCCTCTTCCGATGGCGGATGGACGACTTCGCCGACGGTCGGTATCGGCACACGCGAGACGTGCTCCGTCGCAACCGTTCTCTGGTCGGCGACGTCCGGGCAGTGATCGAGGCGGTCGGCGCGACCACGCCCCGTGCCATCGAAGCGGAACTGGGCATCGAACGTGAACCCGGTGCAGCCGGGAGCTGGTGGCAGCGCGGTGAGGTGAAGCACCTGTGCGAGGCCATGTTCGCGGCTGGTGACCTGTCGGCGGTCCGCAACGGGAACTTCGTGCGGCACTACGACCTCACCGAACGGATCGTCGGCGCGGACATCGTCGCGCTGCGACCCGACCGTGGGCAGGCGCACCGTGAACTCGTCAGCCGTGCCGCCCAGGCGCTCGGTGTCGCCACCGTGGCCGATCTGGCCGACTACTACCGGCTCCGGCCGGCCGACGCGCGGCCTGCGGTCGCCGAACTCGTCGAGGACGGTGTGCTGCAGGAGATCTTCGTGGACGGCTGGCGCGACCCGGCCTACCTGGCCGCCGGCGCGGTGATCCCGCGGCGCGTCGACGCCTCGGCGATCCTGTCGCCGTTCGACCCGCTCGTGTTCTTCCGCCCCCGCGCCGAACGACTCTTCGACTTCCACTACCGCATCGAGATCTATGTGCCCGAACACAAACGCGTGCACGGCTATTACGTGCTGCCGTATCTGCTGGGCACCGACATCGCCGCGCGCGTGGACCTGAAGGCCGACCGCAAGAACCGCACCCTGCAGGTGCTCGGGGCCTACTGCGAGCCGGGTCGTTCCCGAGGCCTCGTCGCCGAACGGCTGTCCGCGGATCTGCGGAGCTTCGCCGGCTGGCAAGACCTCGACGATGTCGTCGTGTCCGGACGCGGCGACCTGGCGCCCGACCTGCAACGGGTGCTGCACGGCGCGTGACCCACACCGGGTGATGCAATGCTGAGGATCGAAAGTTCACGACAGCGATGGGAGACGAAGCGATGACCGTGTCGTATGAGGGTAACGACTACCGATTGGTGATGTTCGATCTCGACGACACCCTGGCCCCGTCGAAGAGCCCGCTCGACGACCAGATGGTCGATCTGCTGCGTCGGATGCTCGACGTGAGCCTGGGCTGCATCATCTCCGGCGGCAACTTCACCCAGTTCGAGAAGCAGGTTCTCGCGCGGCTCGGCAACTTCGACAGCGTCGCCAACCTCCACCTCATGCCGACGTGCGGAACGCAGTACGTGCGGTGGTCCGGGAACGACTGGGAGACGGTCTACGCGGAGTTCCTCACCGACGACGAGAAGCAGCGCACGCTCGACGTGCTGGAGGCCGGCGCGAAAGAGCTCGGCCTGTGGGAGAGCGAGACGTGGGGTGACATCCTCGAGGACCGCGGCAGCCAGATCACCTTCAGCGCGCTGGGGCAGAAGGCGCCCGTCGACGCGAAGGCGGCCTGGGACCCCGACGGAGCGAAGAAGGAGTCCCTGCGGGCCTACGCCGCCGAGCGACTTCCCGACCTCGAGGTGCGCAGCGGCGGTTCGACGTCGGTGGACGTCACCAAGAAGGGCATCGACAAGGCTTACGGCGCACTGAAGTTGATGGACATCCTCGGCCTCAGCACCAGCGACATCCTGTTCTTCGGCGACCGGCTCGACGAGGGCGGCAACGACTATCCGGTCAAGGCCCTCGGGATCACCTCGATCGCCGTCCACGGCTGGCCCGACACCCACGCGAAGTTGTCGGCGCTGCTGGATCAGGTTGAGACGGGCAGCTAGTCGACCGGCCCACCCGCCGGGACGACCCGCTGGGTGCCGTTCGCGACCCGGTAGGACTTCGCGTAATACTGGCCGGAGCGCGGATTCGTCTTGTCGTGCACGAAGTACCAGTCCATCTGCGTCGCCGCCGGCGTCACGGTCAGGACCGAATACCCGTGCGCGTCGAACTCGCTCCAGCGCACGTGGTGGTTCGTGGCCGCGAAGGCCGAGGACACCGCGACCCCGGCGGTGTTGGCGGGCACGTTCAGCATGTCGTCGATGTTGGTCGACGTGATCGAGGTGCCGACCAATTCCGTTGCGACACTCCCGCCGCCGGGATAGTTCGCCGGGTCGGCCGGGATGTCGCACGCCCACGACGAGTGGATGTCACCGGTGATGAAGACGACGTTGTCGACGCGATTGCGGCGCAGCGATTCGAGGAGACGTCGACGATCGGCGGCGTAACCGTCCCACTGGTCGGCGTTGTACGGGATGCCCTCGCGCGGGATGCCGAGCAGTGCGGTGACCGCGCCGGTTGTCTGCGGATCCAGCGGGGGGATCAGCACCGGGGCGATCATCACCGGGTTGCCGACGATCTTCCAGCGGGTCTCCGACGACGTGAGTCCATTGGTCAGCCACGACATCTGTGCCCGGCCGAGGATCGAGCGGGCGGGATCGTCGATGGCCGCCGACCGGGCGCTGACCTGCAGGTCGCGGTAGGAGCGCAGATCCAGCATGGACAACTCGAGCAGACGGCCGAAGCGGAGCCTGCGGAACAGGTGCCGGCCCGCGGTGTCGACGGCGGGGCGGATCGGCATCCACTCGGCGTACGCGCGCAGCGCGGCGGTGCGCCGTGCGGCCCAGGAGCCCTCGCCCGCCTGATGGTTCTCCGCCCCGCCCGACCACGAGTCGTTCGACGACTCGTGGTCGTCCCAGATGCAGATAAACGGCAGGTTCCGGTGCAGCCGGGCGAGGTCGGGGTCGGTCTTGTACTGCGCGTGGCGTGTCCGGTAGTCGCGCAGGGTGACGATCTCGTGGCGGGGGTCGTGCGGCCGGACGGTTCCGGTCTTGCCGGTGTATCGCCCGGTCTCGTACTCGTAGAAATAGTCGCCCAGGTGGACCACCGCGTCGAGTGCCGGCTGCGCGGCCAGATGCCGGTAGGCGGCGAAGTATCCGGCCTCCCAGTTGGCACACGACACGACGCCGAAACGGATCTTCGCGACGTCGGCACCCGTTGCGGGGGCGGTGCACGTGCGACCGACGGGCGACACCGCGCCGGTGGCGGGTCCGGACAGCACCGTGAAGCGGTAGTGGTACCAGGTGCGCGGCGCCAGACCCGACGCGTCGATCTTCACCGTATGGTCGGAGTCGGCGGACGTCCGCACCTCGCCCGCGGCCACGACGGCGCCGAAGCCGGGGTCCCGGGCGATCTCCCAGCGGACGAGGCTCTGCGGCCCCAGGCCGGAACCGGGTGTCGCAGCCGGGGTCGGGGTGATGCGGGTCCAGAGGACGACGGCGTCGGGGAGCGGGTCGCCGGACGCGACGCCGTGGCGGAACACTGCCGCCGACGGGGGCCCGGGCGACCGCGGCGCGCCCTGGGCGACGACGGCGGGGGAGGCGAGCGCCGCACCGGTCACGACCGCACCCGTGCGCAGGAAGTCGCGTCGCGTCGTCATCGCATCCACCCCCGGGTACTCGCCCACGCCTGCAGGGACTCTACCGCGGGCGGAGCCCGACGGTGCGGTACTCACGTGGTGGGGGAGAATCGGATACCGCGCGGCACGCGGACGTGTGGCCGCGACGGACGACAGGAGACATGCGTGTCCGAATTGGTGCCGCTGAAGGTGCAGATGGTGGCGATGACCCAGTTCACCCCGCCGGGAGACGTGCCGTGGAGCACCGACGCCGAGGGCGGTGAGGCGTTGGTCGAGTTCGCCGGCCGGGCGTGCTACCAGAGCTGGGACAAGCCGAACCCGCGTACCGCCACCAATGCCGGCTACCTGCGGCACATCCTCGAGGTCGGGCACCTGTCGCTGCTCGAACACGCATCGGTGACGTTCTACATCAGCGGCATCTCCCGCTCGTGCACCCACGAACTGATCCGGCACCGCCACTTCTCGTACTCGCAACTGTCCCAGCGGTTCGTGCCCGAGCACGACTCCAACGTCGTGGCGCCGCCGGCGATCGTGGGCGACCCGGAGCTCGAGGACCTCTTCACCGCGGCGACCGACGCGAGCCGGGCGGCCTACACCGAGCTCCTCGCGGCGCTGGAGGCGAAGTTCGCCGACGTCCCCAACGCCATCCTGCGTCGGAAACAGGCACGTCAGGCCGCTCGCTCCGTACTGCCGAACGCCACCGAGACAAAGATCGTCGTCACCGGCAACCATCGCGCCTGGCGGCACTTCGTCGGCATGCGCGCCACCGAGCACGCCGACGTCGAGATCCGCCAGCTCGCGGTGGAGTGTCTACGCCAGTTGATGCGGGTGGCGCCCACCGTGTTCGGCGATTTCGAGATCGGCACCCTGGCCGACGGGACCGAGGTCGCCACCTCACCATTCGTGCTGGAAGGGTGAGGATCGTCACCAACAGGGAGGCGGTAGCCTTGAGCACCATGAACGCAGTCCAGGAACCGCTGCACGAGCATCCCTTCGGGACGAACGTGGTTGCGATGGTCACCCCCTTCCGCCCGGACGGAAGCCTCGATCTGGACAAGGCCGCCGTCCTCGCCGACCATCTGGTCGCCAAGGGATGTGACGGGCTGGTCGTGTCCGGCACCACCGGTGAATCGCCGACCACCACCGTGCCGGAGAAGCTCGAGTTGCTGCGGGTGGTCCTCGACGCGGTGGGCGACCGGGCCCGGATCACCCAGGGCGCAGGCAGTTACGACACCGCCGAGAGCGTCCGGTTCGCGATCGAGTCCGAGAAGATCGGTGCGCACGCGCTCCTCGTGGTGACCCCGTACTACTCGAAGCCGCCGCAGGCCGGGCTCCTCGCGCACTTTCGGACCGTCGCCGACGCCACCGCGCTGCCGGTGCTGCTCTACGACATCCCGCCGCGATCGGTGGTCCCGATCATGAACGAGACGATGCTCGCCCTGGCCGAACACCCCAACATCCGCGGGGTGAAGGACGCCAAGGGCGACCTGCACTCGGCGGCCGGCCTGATCGCCAGCACCAGCCTGGAGTACCTGTCCGGCGAGGACGCACTCAACCTGCCGTGGCTGTCGATCGGCGCGACCGGTTATGTCAGCGTTATCGGCCACCTCGTCCCGGATCGCCTGCGCGACATGCAGATCGCTGTCGAGAAGGGCGATCTGCCGACCGCCCGCGCGATCAACACCTCGATGCTGCCGCTGGTCAACGCCATGGGGCGCCTCGGCGGGGTCACGATGGTGAAGGCGGCACTGCGCATCCTCGGGCTGGAGGTCGGCGACCCGCGCCTGCCGCAGGTGCCCGCGAACCCGGCGCAGATCGAGGAACTGATCGTGGATCTGCGCGCGGCGGGTGTGCTGATCTGATGACCGACAACGACACCACCGGCAACGACACCGCCGGCACCGTCCGCCCCCGGACCCGACGCCGGGCTGCCGCCCGCAAGGCCGGCCCGCCGAGTCCGCCCCCCGCCGAGCCGACCCCGCCCGCCGAGCCCACCCCGTCCGCCGAGCCCGTCGAGGTGACCTCGAAGGCACGGCAACCCCGGCGCGCGCGAGCCGAGCGGACCGGATCATCGGAACCGAAGTCCGACGCGAACTCGCCGAAGCACGCGGCCAAGCGTCCGGCGAGTCCCGCGTCGAACACCCGTCGCCCCCGCCACGAGCGCGGCGACGCCCGCGGCGGCCGCCGGCCCGAACCGGCAACCCCGGCCCCTGTCGACCGACTGGGCACACCCCGCCGACTGCCCAAGGGTGGTCTGCGCGTGGTGGCGCTCGGCGGGATCGGCGAGATCGGCCGCAACATGACCGTCTTCGAATACAACGGCCGTCTGCTGATCGTCGACTGCGGTGTGCTCTTCCCCGAGGACGCCCAGCCGGGCGTCGACCTGATCCTGCCGGACTTCCGCTACATCGAAGACCGCATGGACGACGTCGACGCGGTGATCCTGACCCACGGCCACGAGGACCACATCGGCGCTCTGCCGTTCCTGCTCCGGCTACGCAGCGACATCCCGGTGATCGGCGCGAAGTTCACGCTCGCCCTGGTCGAGGCCAAGTGTCGCGAGCATCGCCTGCGACCCAAGCTCGTCGAGGTCGTCGAAGGTCAGAAGACCTCGCACGGCCCGTTCGAGTGCGAGTACTTCGCCGTCAACCACTCGATCCCGGACGCCCTGGCCGTCGCGATCCGGACCCCCGCCGGCGTCGTGCTGCACACCGGCGACATCAAGCTCGACCAGCTGCCCCTCGACGGCCGGCTCACCGACCTCGCCGGGTTCAGCCGCCTCGGCGATGAGGGCGTCGACCTGTTCCTGGTGGACTCGACCAACGCCGAGGTGCCCGGTTTCGTGACCCCGGAACGTCAGATCGGCGGGGTGCTCGACCAGGTCATCGGCAAGGCCACACAGAGGGTCATCGTGGCGTCGTTCGCGAGCCACGTCCATCGCATCCAGCAGATCATCGACGTGGCGCACACCCACAATCGGCGGGTCACCTTCGTCGGCCGTTCGATGGTGCGCAACATGCAGATCGCGCAGGATCTCGGCTACCTCTCGGTACCCGACGGCGTCGTCGTCGATCTCGACACCGCGGCAACCCTGCCCGACCACCGCGTCGTGCTGATCTCCACCGGCTCGCAGGGCGAGCCGCTGTCCGCGCTCTCCCGGATGGCGCGCGGAGAGCACCGGCAGATCAACATCCGGGCCGACGACCTCGTCGTGCTGGCGTCCTCGCTCATCCCCGGCAACGAGAACTCGGTGTTCGCCGTCGTCAACGGGCTGGCCAAGCGCGGCGCGACCGTCATCACCCAGCAGAGTGCGAAGGTCCATGTCTCGGGCCACGCCTCGGCCGGTGAGCTGCTCTACCTCTACAACGCGGTGCGCCCCTCGAATGCGATGCCCGTGCACGGCGAATGGCGGCACCTGCGCGCCAACGCCGCGCTCGCGGTAGCGACCGGTGTGCCCGAGGACCGGGTCGTCCTCGCCGAGGACGGCGTGGTGGTCGACCTCGTCGACGGTCGCGCCGACATCGTCGGACGGGTTCCGGTCGGGCACGTCTACGTCGACGGCCTCTCGGTCGGCGACGTGGGGGAGTCGACGCTCTCCGAACGGCTCGTGCTGGGGGAGGGTGGCTTCATCGCCATCACCGTCGCCGTGGACGTGACGACGGGCCGTGCGGTGAGCACACCCGAGGTCTCCGGACGCGGTTTCTCCGACGACCCGGACGCGCTCAAGGAGGCGGCGGACATCGTCAACCAGACGCTGGATTCGCTGGCGGCCGAGGGTGTCTCCGACACGCACCGGATCGCCCAGGGGATTCGCCGTGCGGTCGGGCGCTGGGTGTCGACCGCCTATCGTCGCCGTCCGATGATCGTGCCGACGGTCATCGCGGTCGGGGACTGACCGGCGTCGAGGAACGAGACCACGGCGTTGTCGCTACCGTGGTCGTGTGACCGGAGCGCAGAAGGAAAGAGCAGCCCTCGTCGAGACCCTTCGAAAGGTGGGCCCCGACGCGCCCACCTTGTGTGAGGGCTGGACCACCCGCGATCTGTTGGCGCATCTCGTGGTCCGGGAACGACGCCCGGACACCGGGCCGGGCATCCTCATCCCGGCTTTCGCCGGCCACACCGAGAAGGTGCGGGCCCAGGCGACGTCGAAGGACTGGGATGCCCAACTGGCGTTGCTCGCCTCGGGGCCGCCGGTCTACTCGCCGTTCAAGCTGGTCGACCGATTCGCCAACCTGGCCGAGATGTTCGTCCACCACGAAGACGTCCTGCGTGGCGGCGCCGACCCCGACGGGCCGTGGACGCCCCGGTCGCTGGCCCCCGAACTCGAGGCGGAGTTGCGCACGCCGGCCAAGTCGATGGGCCGGATGACGCTCAAGAAGGTCCCGGCCCGCGTGACCCTGCGCACCCCGGACGGCGAGGATCTGGTGACGGCGGGATCGGGTGACGACGTCATCGTGACCGGTCGTGTCGGTGAGCTGGTGCTGTTCGCGTTCGGCCGTACACCGGTCGACGTCACATTCGCCGGTGACGCCGCCGCGATCACGGGCGTCCGCGAGAGTTCGCGCGGCCTCTGAGCGATCACAACTTCGACACGCATTCGTTGTCTGTGTTGCCCGTGTGACTGATGTGACCGCTGCCCACTAGTCTGTCGGTATGGCTTCGAAAGCAAGCACGGGTACACGCGCGTCCTCCGCGCGCGGCGCTGCTGGTTCCACGCGCGGTGGATCCGCTCGCGGTGGTTCGGGGCGGGCGAGTTCGGCTCGAGGGAGTTCGACCGCCGCTCGCCGCTCGACGGGTGACGGTTCGAAGAGCGGCGGTTCGAAGAGCGGTGGTTCGCGTCGTCAGACGGGCGCCGGTGCCTCGACGAGGTCGAAGGCCGGGGCATCGCGGAAGAGTTCCCGGTCCGCTGCACCAGCGGAGTCGGTGGACCTGCATCGTCGTTCCGTCGCCGCGGCAGGGGCGTCCGCGGTGGGCAAGGGCATCGGTGCCGGATGGTCGTTGTTCGCGCGGGGCGTCGGCAGCGCCGCCCGGGCGGGCTCGGGCGTCGGCCGCGGACCGCGCACCGAAGTCGTCGGAGAGTTCGACGACATCGACGACACCGACCCGGACTTCGAGGAGTTCGACGACGGGTCCGACGGCAACGGTCGACCCCGGCCCGGCGGTCACAGCCATCGGCGGGACGGGACAGCACTCGGTCTCCTCGCCTTCGGTCTGCTCGTCGGCGCCAGTGTGTGGTTCGGTGCGGCGGGTCCGGTGGGCGCCTTCATCGAGGCCCTCATCCGCGCGGTCATCGGGTCGGCGGCCGTGCTCGTGCCGGTCGGTCTCCTCGCGCTGGCAGTGGTCCTGATGCGACGGCCGGCCGCCCCGGAGCGACGCGGCCGCTACCTGTCGGGTGGGTTCCTGGTGATCCTTCCGCTGCTCGGTCTGATGCACCTCGTCGCCGGCGCGCCGGTCGACCTGCCCGGACGGTCCGGCGCGGCCGGGTTCGTCGGCTTCGCGGTGGGCACACCGTTGACCGCGGGTGTCACCGCGTGGGTCTCGGTGCCGATCCTGTTGTTGTGCATGGCATTCGGCGTACTCATCCTCAGCGGCCGAACCGTCCGCGAGGTCGTGGACGCCGCCGCCGGTTACCTCGGGCTGGGCGTCGGACGAGGCGACGACGCGCCCTGGGACGACGACGAGTGGGATGCCGACGCCGAGAACTACGACGATCCGGATTTCGACGACCCCGATACCGAGACCGACAGCGCCGAGTCGGATCCCTGGGACTCCGGTGCGCTCGAGTCGCGGTCCCGGCGTCGGCCGTACTCGTCGAACCCGTACGACAACTACCCGCCGGATTCGGCGCCGGCGCGGACCTCGGGACGGACGTCGCGGCGCAAGCCCGCCGACATCGCCGACGTCGCCCCGCTCGAGGAGGCCGTCACCGAGAACTTCGCGGATGCCGACCAGCAGGTCACCGAGGTGATCGCGCCGAGCCCCCGTACCCGCGCCACCCCGGCCCGGCGGGCCACCGCGCGATCCGAGCCGCGTCCCGCACCCGAACCGGAGCCCCGGCACGAACCCGATCTCGACGACGAGATGACGGACGAGGGGATGTCGGACGACGAGGCGTTCATCCCGTCCGATCCCACCGCGGACGGGGACTATCGCCTGCCGCCCGCCGACCTTCTCCTCGAGGGCGATCCGCCGAAGATGGGCAGCAGCGCCAACGACGACATGATCGACCGGATGACCGGCGTGCTGGAGCAGTTCAAGATCGACGCCGCGGTCACCGGATACACCCGCGGGCCGACCGTCACGCGATACGAGATCGAACTCGGCCCGGGTGTGAAGGTCGAGAAGATCACCGCGCTGCAACGCAACATCGCCTACGCCGCGGCAACGGACAACGTGCGCCTGCTCGCGCCGATCCCCGGCAAGTCCGCGGTCGGTATCGAGGTCCCCAACTCCGACCGTGAGATGGTTCGCCTGGCCGACGTGCTGAACTCGCCGTCGACCCGGAAGGACAAGCATCCGTTGGTGATCGGGCTCGGCAAGGACATCGAGGGTGATTTCGTCAGCGCCAACCTGGCGAAGATGCCGCACCTGCTGGTCGCCGGGTCGACCGGCTCGGGCAAGTCGAGCTTCGTCAATTCCATGCTCGTGTCGCTGCTCAGCCGTGCGACGCCGGAGCAGGTGCGGATGATCCTGATCGACCCGAAGATGGTCGAGCTCACCCCGTACGAGGGAATCCCGCACCTCATCACGCCGATCATCACGCAACCGAAGAAGGCCGCTGCCGCACTCGCCTGGCTCGTCGAGGAGATGGAGCAGCGCTATCAGGACATGAAGGCCTCGCGGGTGCGCCACATCGACGACTTCAACTCGAAGGTCCGGTCGGGAGACATCACCGCCCCGCTGGGCAGCGAACGCGTCTACAAGCCGTATCCGTACATCTTGGCCATCGTCGACGAGCTCGCCGACCTGATGATGACCGCGCCCCGCGACGTCGAGGACGCGATCGTGCGGATCACCCAGAAGGCGCGCGCCGCCGGCATCCATCTGGTGCTCGCGACGCAGCGTCCGTCGGTCGATGTCGTCACCGGTCTGATCAAGACCAACGTGCCGTCGCGGCTGGCGTTCGCGACGTCGTCGCTGACCGACTCACGCGTCATCCTGGATCAGCCGGGTGCCGAGAAGCTGATCGGCATGGGCGACGGCCTGTTCCTCCCGATGGGCGCCAACAAGCCGATCCGCATGCAGGGTGCCTACATCACCGACGAGGAGATCGCCGCGGTCGTCGATTTCTCCAAGGAGCAGGCCGAGCCGGAGTACACCGAGGGTGTCACCGCGGCGAAGGCGGGCGACAAAAAGGACATCGACAGCGACATCGGCAACGACCTCGACGATCTCCTGCAGGCGATCGAACTGGTCGTGTCGAGCCAGTTCGGGTCGACGTCGATGCTGCAGCGCAAGCTGCGGGTCGGGTTCGCCAAGGCCGGCCGTCTCATGGACCTGATGGAGACGCGGGGAGTGGTCGGCCCCAGCGAGGGATCGAAGGCGCGTGAGGTGCTCGTGAAGCCCCACGATCTGGCGGGGGTGATCGCCTCGATCACCGGCGGCGGCGACGAAACGGACAGTTCCGGCACCTGACTCGGGTCGCTGACCTGCGGTTTCTGCAGGTTTCCTGCAGTTTGTATAAGGTAGCCGGAGATCCATGAGGGGAGTATCCCCAAAGCGGCGTCTCCGTCAATACGGTCACGATTCGCAACGATGCCGATCATCGTCGCGGCCCTGACCCGGAGCGTCGGCCCCCGTTCGGTGGGAGAGACCTCTGGCTCGTCAGCTCTTGCTGCCTGCTGGAGGTTACAAGTGGATGTTTCGCTGTCCGTATGGCTGATCACCTGTGCGGTGATCCTCGCCCTGTTCGCGTTCGACTTCTTCACCCACGTGCGCGTGCCCCACGCGCCGTCGCTCAAGGAGTCGGGCATCTGGTCGGCGATCTACATCGCTTTCGCCGTCATCTTCGGTCTGTTCGTCTGGTGGAACTGGGGTTCGACCTTCGGCGGTGAGTACTTCGCCGGTTACGTCACCGAGAAGGCGCTGTCTGTGGACAACCTGTTCGTCTTCGTCATCATCATGGCGAAGTTCGCGGTGCCCAAGGAGTACCAGCAGAAGGTCCTGCTGCTCGGCATCTTGATGGCCCTCATCATGCGCGGCATCTTCATCGCCGTCGGTGCGGCCGCGATCAACGCCTACAGCTGGGTCTTCTACCTGTTCGGCGCGTTCCTGATCTTCACCGCCGTCAAGCTGCTCCGCGAGAGCGACGACCCGGTCGAGCACGAGGAGGAGCGCGAGACGCGCCTCGAGCGCTTCGTCAAGCGCTACCTGCGCACGCATGACTCGTACGACCGCGACAAGCTGTTCACCCGCGTCAACGGCAAGCGCCTCGCGACCCCGATGCTGATGGTTCTCATCGTCATCGGCTTCACCGACGTGCTGTTCGCGCTCGACTCGATCCCGGCCATCTACGGCCTCACGTCCGAGCCCTACCTGGTCTTCACCGCCAACGCGTTCGCCCTGATGGGTCTGCGTCAGCTGTTCTTCCTCATCGGCGGACTGCTCGACCGCCTGGTGTACCTGTCCATCGGCCTGTCGATCATCTTGGCCTTCATCGGCGTCAAGCTGGTCCTCCACGCCCTGCACGAGAACACCCTGTCCTTCATCAACGGTGGCGAGCACGTGGCGGTCCCCGAGATCTCCACCGGGCTGTCGCTGTCGGTGATCCTCGGTGTCCTGGTGATCACCACGGTGGCCAGCCTGATCAAGAGTCGCGGGATGGCGAAGTCGCCGGAGGTCGAATCCGCCGGCGACACGACCGACTCGCCGGCACCGAAGTCCAAGGACTCCTGACCCGTCCACGTCCACCCGTCGCCGACGGGTGGACGTGGCATCAGCCCGGGAACGGCCCGAACACCTGCGTCCACTCGTCGATGCGGATGGCATCGACGGCCTGATGCGCCTGGAACGGGTCGTTGGCCAGGAATGCCTCGGCCGCCTCGAGGTCGGCTGCGCGGATGACGATGAGCGCGCCCGACCCGTCGGGATAGGGGCCGGCGATCAGCACGTTGCCCGCCGAGTGTTCTTCCGCGAGCCACTCCCGGTGCAAAGGCCGGTGCTGATCCCGCAGGGCGGCCTTGGCGGGGCGATAGGTGTACTGCACGGCGAAGAACGGCATGGTCACCCCTGCTCGATGGTTGCCAGCATCCGGGTGTTGCCCAGGGTGTTGGGTTTGACATAACTGAGGTCGAGAAACTCTGCGACGCCGGTGTCATAGGACCGGCACATCTCCTCGAACACCTCGCGCGTGACCGGGGTGCCCTGGATCTCGGCGAAACCGTGCCGCGCGAAGAAGGCCGTCTCGAACGTGAGCACGAAGACGCGCGAGAGCTGCAGTTCGCGGGCGACCGCCATGAGCCGGTCGACGAGGAGGTGGCCGATGCCGCGCCCGGCGTGGGCGTTGTCGACGGCGACCGTGCGGACCTCGCCGAGATCGGCCCAGAGCACATGCAGCGCACCACAACCGACGACCAGGCCGTCGACGTCGGCGACCCAGAACTCCTGGACGGACTCGTAGAGCGTGACGAGGTTCTTCTCGAGGAGGATTTTCCCGGCGTACTGGTCGATCAGTTCTTTGATCCGCGGGACGTCGGAGGTGCGCGCACGACGGATGACGACGTGATCGGCGGGGGACATGGGAATTCAGCTTAGTCTCTGCGATGGGGCGACCTGTGCACGTCGTTCCTCGGGACTGCCGATACCCTGATGGGCGTGTACTTGAGGACTGCCCTGAACTGCGGCACGACGCCGCGGTCAGGAGCGAGCTCATGACCGACCGGATCCGGCGGGCCGTCGAAGAGAACGGCATCGCCAATGTGGGCCGCGGGCCCGACCACATCACCGACCCGGTGGACCCGGTGCCGGTGGTCAACATCGCCAACGCACTCACGGTGTTCCGGATCGTCCTGGTGCCGGTGTTCCTGGTGGCGCTGTTCATGGAGTCGGGCGAGTCGACGCTGTGGCGCACGATCGCCACGATCGTCTTCGGGGTCGCGGCGCTGACCGACCGGTACGACGGGATGATCGCGCGGCAGCGCGGCCTGATCACCGACTTCGGGAAGCTGGCCGACCCCATCGCGGACAAGGCCCTGATCGGCGGTGCCCTCGTCGGGCTGTCGATCCTCGGCATCCTGCCGTGGTGGGTCACCGTGGTGATCGTCGCCCGCGAGGTGTGGGTGACGGCGCTGCGTTTCTGGGTGTTGCGGCACAAGGTCATACCGGCCAGCCGCGGCGGCAAGCTCAAGACGCTGCTGCAGGCGCTCGCCATCGGTCTGTACCTCCTCCCGCTCGGCGGACCGTGGCAGCTCGCCGCCGACATCCTGATGGGACTGGCGGTGGTGGTGACGATCTACACGGGTCTGGACTACACCTGGCAGGCGGTCAAGGTCCGGTCCGATCGCGATGAGACCGCACCCCGGCCGGTGGCACCGCGCGGACGTGCTGTGGGAGGAACCGGCGGCGGTCACTGACTTCGACTATCGTCGATCAGACGGTGCTGCCCCGACCGTGGGTGCCGACGCCGCCGGTGCCGCGGGGAACCCGTCGGGACCGCGAAGCGTTGGGGAGGGCAGCAGGCGCGCCGCCGGTTCGGTGGGCGCCGAGCAGTTCAGTTGGGCCGAGACGTTCAGTAGGGAGGAGACTCGATGGCGATGCTCTTACGCGAGGCGCTCGGCGACAGCCTGCGTCGGGTCCGGACGCAGCAGGGCCGGACCCTGCGCGAGGTGTCCACCGGTGCGCGGGTGAGTCTGGGCTACCTCTCGGAAGTCGAACGCGGTCAGAAGGAGGCGTCGAGCGAACTGCTCGCCGCGATCTGCGACGCGCTCGACGTCGAGATCGCCGACCTGCTCCTCGAAGTCGGCAGCGCAATGCGTCCGGCCGGTGCCGAACCCGTCGTGGTCGGCGCCGAGCCGATGGGTGACGGCGTCGAAGCCACCGAGGCCGGACTGACCGCGACCAAGGTCGTGATCCCGGCTCCCGCCGGTCGCCGGGAGGCCACGGCTCTCGCGGCTGCCTGACCCGCACCGTCTGAACGACACCGACTCAACACCGGACTCGCAGACGCTAGATTGGTCACCAGAGTTCTCAGACCCCTGAATGGAGTACGACGAGCATGGCGAACCCGTTCGTGAAGTTGTGGCGCTACCTCACAGCACTCGGCAACGCGAAGATCGACGAGCACGCTGACCCGAAGGTCCAGATCCAGCAGGCGATCGAGGACGCCCAGCGTCAGCACCAGGCGCTCTCGCAGCAGGCGGCCTCGGTGATCGGCAACCAGCGGCAGCTCGAGATGAAGCTGAACCGGCAACTCGAGGACGTCGAGCGGCTGCAGGCGAACACCCGCCAGGCGCTGACGCTGGCCGATCAGGCCGCCGCGGCCGGCGACACCCAGAAGGCGACCGAGTACACCAACGCCGCCGAGGCGTTCGCGGCCCAGCTGGTGACCGCCGAGCAGAGCGTGGAGGACCTCAAGTCCTTGCACGACCAGTCGCTCCAGGCGGCCGATCAGGCCAAGAAGGCCGTCGAGCGCAACGCGATGATCCTGCAGCAGAAGCTGTCCGAGCGTTCGAAGCTGCTCAGTCAACTCGAGCAGGCGAAGATGCAGGAGCAGGTCTCGGCGTCGCTCAACCAGATGAGCGAGCTGTCGGTGCCCGGGAACACGCCGAGCCTCGACCAGGTCCGCGACAAGATCGAACGACGCTACGCGAACGCGCTCGGTTCGGCGGAGCTGGCCAAGAACTCCGTGCAGGGCCGCATGCAGGAGGTCGAGCAGGCCGGCGTGCAGATGGCCGGACATTCTCGTCTCGAACAGATCCGCGCGAGCATGCGCGGTGACGCGCTGCCCGCCGCCGGGACGACCGCACCGGGTCTGCAGAAGCCGGCGACCCAGTCCGCGCCGCCGACCACCGAGCCGCCCCAGCAGAACTGACAGATCGCGCACGCGTGCACGACGAACCCGTGCGCGTCGCGATCGTCGCGGGCTCCGACGCCGGGCATGCCTTCCCGGCTTTCGCGCTGGCCGAGCGGTTCCGCTCCGCCGGTGACACACCGGTCGTGTTCACCTCCCTCGCATGGTCGGAGGCCGCGCGCCGCCGGGGGATCGACATCGCTGATCTCCCGGGGCTGCGCGCCGAGGACTCCGACGACGACTCCGACGCCGGAGCCAAACTGAGTGCCCGCGCCGCGCGCATGGCCCAGCAGCTCGTCGGGCCGCTGCGTGCGGCCGGGTCGCAACTCGTCATCTCCGACGTCATCACCGTGGGCGGGGGCTGGGCCGCTCAACTGTGTGGACTGCCCTGGATCGAGCTGTCGCCGCATCCGCTGTACCGGCCGTCCCGGGGACTACCGCCGATCGGGTCCGGGCTCGAACCGGGTCGCGGCGTCGGGGGTCGGCTGCGCGACACGCTGATGCGCGCCGCCACCGCGTCGTCGATCCGCCAGGGCGTGCGGCAGCGGGACGCTGCCCGGCGGACGATCGGGCTGGGTGACGTCGACGCGGAACCGGCGGCGCGACTCATCGCCACCCTTCCCGGCCTCGAGGTCCCGCGCCCCGACTGGCCGACCGACGCGCATCTCGTCGGACCCCTGGTGTGGGAGCCCACCGACGATCACTTCACCGTGCCTCCCGGCGATCACCCCCTCGTCGTCGTCGCCCCGTCGACCGCGCAGACCGGCGCCGCCGACATGCTCGGCGAGGCTCTCGAAGCGCTGTCGCCCGACACACTGGGCCGGACCGTGCGGGTGGTGGTCTCGGGGCTCCGAGACCCCGACGGGGCTGATCTCGCCCGCTTCCGCGGGGAACTGATCACGGCGGGGCCGGGCCGGCAGGACGAGGTGCTCGCGCACGCCGACCTGCTGATCTGTGGCTCCGGGCACGGGATCCTCGCGAAGGCGATGCTCGCGACGGTGCCGGTCGTCGCGGTACCCGGTGGGGGTGACCAGTGGGAGCTCGCCGCCCGGATCCGACGAGCCGGCGCGGGGCAGGCGGTGCGTCCGGTCACCGCGGACGCGGTTGCCGACGCCGTGCGGGCCGTCCTGGACGATCCGGCACATGCACGCGCGGCGGGTGCGATCGGGGAGTCGGTGACCGACGTCGTCGACCCGGTGGCGGTCGCGCATCGCGTTCTGGCGGCGTCACCTAGGCTGGACCCGTGCGTCTGACCGAGTTCACCGAGTTGATGACCACCGAATTCGGTGTGCCGTCGGCGGATTCGATCCTGTCCGATCACATCCTGATCGAGGTCGGCGGACGCACGGGTGCCCAGGCGATCGACGACGGGGTCGACCCGCGCGACGTCTGGATCGCGATCTGTCGCGACTTCGACGTACCGCGCCATCGCTGGTGACACGCCACCGCGTGTCACACTTGCCATCGAACAGGTGTTCGTCCATCCTGGTGCCCAGAGGTGAAATCAGACGGAACCACACGGGCCGAGTCTGCGTCTGAAGAGTTGTCGGACCCACCGGCTACTTTCATCACATGAACGCCCGGACCGCACAGACCGCCCGCCGGAAATCCGGCTCACAACCGAGGAGAACTCCCATGGCACCTGCGCCCCAAGACCGCGAGAAGGCTCTCGACCTCGCCCTCGCGCAGATCGACAAGAACTTCGGCAAGGGTTCGGTGATGCGGCTCGGCGAGGAGACCCGTCAGCCGATCGAGATCATCCCCACCGGGTCCATCGCGCTCGACGTCGCCCTCGGTATCGGCGGACTGCCCCGCGGCCGCGTCGTGGAGATCTACGGTCCGGAGTCCTCGGGTAAGACGACCGTCGCCCTGCACGCCGTCGCCAACGCCCAGGCGCAGGGCGGCATCGCCGCGTTCATCGACGCCGAGCACGCACTCGATCCCGACTACGCCGCCAAACTCGGCGTCGACACCGACGCGCTGCTGGTGTCCCAGCCCGACACCGGTGAGCAGGCGCTCGAGATCGCGGACATGCTGATCCGATCGGGCGCGCTCGACATCCTGGTCATCGACTCGGTGGCCGCGCTGGTCCCCAAGGCCGAGATCGAGGGCGAGATGGGCGACAGCCACGTCGGTCTGCAGGCCCGCCTGATGAGCCAGGCCCTGCGGAAGATGACCTCCGCGCTGAACCAGTCGAAGACCACCGCGATCTTCATCAACCAGCTACGCGAGAAGATCGGCGTCATGTTCGGTTCGCCCGAGACCACCACGGGCGGAAAGGCGCTGAAGTTCTACTCGTCGGTGCGCCTCGACGTCCGCCGGATCGAGACCCTCAAGGACGGGACCGACGCGGTCGGTAACCGCACACGCGTCAAGGTCGTCAAGAACAAGGTCGCACCGCCGTTCAAGCAGGCCGAGTTCGACATCCTCTACGGCCAGGGCATCAGCAAGGAGGGCTCGCTGATCGACATGGGTGTCGCGGAGGGCTTCATCCGCAAGTCCGGTTCGTGGTTCACCTACGAGGGCGATCAACTCGGCCAGGGCAAGGAGAACGCGCGCAAGTTCCTGCTCGAGAACGTCGACATCCGCGACGAGATCGAGAAGAAGATCAAAGAGAAGCTGGGCATCGGCGCAACCGTCGACGCCGACGACATCGCCCCCGCCCCAGTCGAATTCTGACATCGAAGGCGAGTTCAGGTAGACCGTGAGCGAGGCAACGGACCCCGGGCAGACGCGCACACGGCGGGACAACGACCCCGACCGTAAGGGACCCAGCGCATGGGACTCGGCGCTCCGACTGCTCGGGGTCCGTGCGCGTTCACGCCAGGAGATGCGAGAGCGATTGACGCGCAAGGGTTTCGAACCCGAGGCGGTCGACGACGTGATGGCGCGCCTGGAGCAACACAACCTCCTCGACGACGAGGAGTTCGCCTCCGATTGGGTACGATCCCGCCACCTCAACTCCGGTAAGGGGCGCGTCGCGTTACGACACGAGCTCCGCACCAAGGGGATCGACGAGTCGATCATCGCCGAGGCCCTCGCCGACATCGACCCCGACGACGAACGTGAGATCGCGTCGGGTCTGGTCGTGCGCAAACTCACGCCCTCGGTCGTCGACCGGATAGCCGAGGATCGCGCCGAACGCGACAAGGCGATGCGACGTCTCGTCGGAATGCTGGTGCGGCGCGGCTATTCCCAATCCCTGGCGTTCGACGTCGTGGGGGAGGCGCTCAGCGAGCTGCGTAGCGGCTGAGCGCCCCCACACGACGATCGTGCGGGTGTCACCTGCCGGTCGGCAGGTTCTCCGACGCAGCGAGTTCGGTCTCTTCCGGATCCGCGGGCGGTGCGGACGACCGGCGCCCCTGCCGGAGCCGGCGTTCGAGGCTGGTGGCGAAGGTCGAGAGCCCGAAGTTGATCAGGATCATGATGATGGCCACGACGATCAGTGCCGGGATGTAGTTGCCGTAGCGCGACGCCGAGAGCAGGCCGCTGCGGACCACCTCGGAGTAACCGATGATGTAGCCCAGCGCACTGTCCTTCAGCGCCACGACCATCTGCGAGATCAGTGCGGGCATCATCGCCGTGATCGCCTGTGGCAGAAGGATGATGCGCATCATCTGGCTCTTGCGCAGACCCAGGGCCATCGACGCCTCGGTTTGTCCCTTGGGCAGTGAGTTGATACCGGATCGCAGGATCTCGGCCATGACCGACCCGTTGTACAGGGTGAGTCCGGTGACCACCGCCGCGAACGCCAGGAAGGACGACGGGAAGACCCCGTAGATCGCGAACAGGAACCAGGTGAACACCATCAGGATCAGCACCGGGATGGCGCGGAACACCTCGACGAACAGGCCCGCGATGGTGCGTACCCACAGGTGATCGGAGAGTCGGCCGATACCGAGGACCGCACCGAGCAACAACGACAGCACGATCGAGACCGCCGCGGCCGCGAGGGTCCGCCACAGGCCCGGCAGGATGTAGCCGGTCCAAGTGCTCCACGTGACGAACGGCGACCACTTCTCGGCGGTGAACTGTTCGTTGGCGGCGAGGACGGCGATCACGTAGATCGCGATCGCGGCCAGGACCGCGATGAACGCGATCGCCAGCAAGCGGTTCCGGGTGCGGGCGCGTGGTCCCGGGGCGTCGTAGAGGACGGTCGAGTCAGCGCTCATCGTTTCACCGCCAGTCGCTTGGCGAGGTAGCCGAAGACGGCACCCTCGCTGAGTGTGATGATCATGAATCCCGCCGCGATGACGCCGAAGATGACGAACAGCTGGTCGGAGTAGGTCTCGATCTCGGTCTTCATCAGAGCCGCCGCCTCGGCGACGCCGATCACCGAGGCGACCGTCGTGTTCTTGGTGAGCGCGATCAGGACGCTGCCCAGCGGACCGATCACCGACCGGATCGCCTGTGGCAGCACGATGACCCCGAAGACCTGCGTGAACGAGAGGCCGAGGGAGCGAGCGGCTTCGGCCTGCCCGAGCGGGACCGTGTTGAAGCCGGAGCGCAGCGTCTCACAGACGAACGTCGAGGTGTACAGCACGAAGGCGAGGACGGCGAGCCAGAAGTTGTTCGACTCGATCGTCGGCGCGAAGGTCAGGCCCAGGTTCTGGTACAGGCCGATCGCACAGAACAGCACCACGAGTGTCAGCGGCGTGTTGCGGACGATGTTCACGTAGACCTCGGCGAAGCCGCGCATCACCGGCACGGGGGAGACCCGCATGGCCGCGAGGATCGTGCCCCACACCAGCGAGCCGATCGCCGAGTAGAAGGTCAGCTGGATGGTCACCCAGAAGGCGGGCCACAGCTCTGGACCCATGCTCTCCCACAGAGAGACGTCATTCATCGGTAGCTCCGTCGCTCACTGCAGCCCGGGCGGGCACGGTGTGGAGGGCGAGTCGAGGAAGTCGAGGTCGCCGGGATCGGGCAGGTAGGGGAACTTCGAGTCCGGACGGTCGGCGCGGGCGATGATCTCGTCCACGTAGGGATTGCCGAGTGCCTCGCGCAGCGCGGCGTTCCAGGCCGACTCGCCGTCGACGGAAGGCGCGAGCATCGCGTCGAGTGCCGTGTTGACGGCGTTCTGCGACGCCGTGTCGTCCAGAGCCAGCCCCACGCCGTAGCGCTCGGTGGAGAACGGACTGCCCGCGGTCTTCAGGGCATCCTTCACGCAGGCGTCCTTGAGGTAGGTCATCTCGACGAGCTTGAACTCGCCCTCCCAGAAGTTGGAGTAGCCGGCGAGGATCGCCTCGTCGGTGGTCACCGCGTCGACCTTGTCGCGACGCAGCGCCTCGACACAGGCCGAGTAGGAGTCGTACTCCTGCAACTGGACCGCGGGCAGCTGTGCCTTGACGTTCTGCGCCGGTGTCGAGCCGGTCACCGAGCAGAGCTTCTTGCCCTTGTCGAGGTCGGCGAGTTCGTCGATCGTGTTGTCGTCGGCGCGCACCATCAGACCCTGGTACGTGACGAGATAGGGACCGCCGAAGGACACCTTCTTCGAGCGCGCCGCGTTGATCGAGTACGTGGCCGCGATCAGGTCGACCTCACCGTTGTCGATCATCGCCTCGCGGCGCGCCGAGGGGGTCTCGCGCCAGGTGACCTCGGGATGGGGGACACCGAGGTCGTCGGCGATGTGGTTGACGACATAGCGCGACACCGAGGCGTCGAATCCCTCGACGTTGCCGTCCGGCTCGTAGAGGCCGAGACCGGGCTGGTCGAACTTGACGCCCAGCACGACCGATCCCTCGCGGATGGAGTCGAGCAGGTTGCGCGGTTCGGTGCTGCCGCAGGCGGACAACACGGTGGCGAGCAGGGCGCCGACCGCGAGGACCAGGCCCGCGGTCCGCATCGGGCGGGTGGTTCGCTGTGTCATGTCAGTGCCCCAGGATCTTGCCGAGGAAGTCCCGGGCGCGATCGGTCGACGGGTTGCTGAAGAACGTCTCCGGATCGGAGTCCTCGATGATCGCCCCGTCGGACATGAAGATGATGCGGTCGGCGGCCTTGCGCGCGAAGCCCATCTCGTGGGTGACGACCACCATCGTCATGCCCTCTTTCGCGAGGGACACCATCACGTCGAGCACCTCGTTGACCATCTCCGGGTCGAGGGCCGAGGTCGGTTCGTCGAACAACATGATCTTCGGGTTCATCGCCAGCGACCGGGCGATGGCCACGCGCTGCTGCTGGCCGCCGGAGAGTTGGGCGGGGTACTTGTCCTTCTGGCTGGCGATGCCGACGCGCTCGAGCAGTTCGAGGGCGCGCTTGCCGGCCTCGTCCTTGCTCTTCTTGCGCACCTTGATCGGCGCGAGCGTGACATTCTCGAGGATCGTCTTGTGCGAGAACAGGTTGAAGGACTGGAAGACCATTCCGACGTCGGCGCGGAGCCGGGCGAGGTCCTTGCCCTCGGCGGGCAGCACCTGACCCTCGACCAGGATCTCGCCGCCGTCGATCGGCTCGAGGCGATTGATCGTGCGGCAGAGGGTGGACTTGCCCGAGCCCGACGGTCCGAGGACCACCACGACCTGACCGGCGGGGACCTCGAGATCGATGTCCTTGAGGACGTGCAACGACCCGAAGTGTTTCTGCACCCCGCGCATCGCGATCATCGGCTGGGACCCTGGGTCCGCGGACTTACTCGGCGAAACGGTCATTGGGGCACCCTATCGGCCGACGTGGAACAGGGTGTCCTGTGGGAGTCGATTTGCGTGCGCCCCGTACCCTCGTAGGGGTGAGTATCGAGTTGTCGGATCGGCCTGAGCAGGCAGCACCCGCCGCGCGCAGTTATCAGGTCCGTACCTACGGCTGCCAGATGAACGTCCACGATTCCGAGCGCATCGCCGGTCTGCTCGAGGACGCCGGGTACGTGCGCGCGGGTGAGGACGACCCCGCCGATCTCGTCGTCTTCAACACCTGCGCGATCCGGGAGAACGCCGACAACAAGCTGTACGGCAACCTGTCGCACCTCGCCCCGGTCAAATCCGACCGGCCCGGCATGCAGATCGCCGTCGGCGGCTGCCTCGCGCAGAAGGACAAGGACACGGTGCTGTCCCGGGCCCCGTGGGTCGACGTCGTCTTCGGCACACACAACATCGGGTCGCTGCCCGCGTTGCTCGATCGAGCCCGCCACAACGACGCCGCCCAGGTGGAGATCCTCGACGCGCTCGAGCGGTTCCCGTCGACCCTGCCGGCCAAGCGCGACTCCGCCTACTCGGGCTGGGTGTCGGTGTCGGTGGGGTGCAACAACACCTGCACGTTCTGCATCGTGCCGTCGCTGCGCGGCAAGGAGGTCGACCGCCGGCCGGGCGAGGTGCTCGCCGAGGTACAGGCCCTCGTCGACCAGGGTGTCGTCGAGGTGACGCTGCTGGGCCAGAACGTGAACGCCTACGGGATGTCCTTCGCCGATCCCGATCAGCCCCGCAACCGGGGCGCCTTCGCCGAACTGCTGCGCGCCTGCGGTGACATCGAGGGGCTCGAACGCGTCCGGTTCACCTCACCGCACCCCGCCGAGTTCACCGACGACGTGATCGAGGCGATGGCCCAGACGCCGAATGTGTGTCCGCAACTGCACATGCCGCTGCAGTCGGGGTCCGATCGCATCCTGCGCGCGATGCGCCGCAGCTACCGGCAGACCAAGTTCCTGGGCATCCTCGACAAGGTCCGCGAGGCCATGCCGCATGCGGCGATCACCACCGACATCATCGTCGGCTTCCCCGGCGAGACCGAGGAGGACTTCCAGGCCACCCTGGACGTCGTCGAGCGCGCCCGCTTCTCGAGCGCGTTCACCTTCCAGTACTCGCCCCGCCCCGGCACGCCCGCCGCGACGATGGCCGATCAGGTGCCGCCCGAGGTCGTGGCCGATCGCTACCGGCGTCTCATCGCGCTGCAGGAGCGGATCTGCCTGGCCGAGAACGAGGCGCTGGTCGGGACCGAGGTGGAGTTGCTCGTGGTCGCCGACGAGGGGCGCAAGTCGGCGAAGACCCAGCGCATGACCGGCCGCGCCCGGGACGGCCGCCTGGTGCACTTCGCGCCCGGAACGGCGTCGGGGATCCGCCCGGGTGACGTCGTGCACACGCAGCTCACCGCAGCGGCACCACACCATCTGATCGCCGATTCCGGCGTTCTCGCGCACCGCCGCACCCGCGCCGGCGACGCACACGAACAGAGCCGTACCCCCACCACCGCGCCCGTCGGCGTCGGGCTCGGGCTGCCGGGGTTCGGTGCCCCCGCCGCCGTCCCGGCCGACGCCGGCTGCGGCAGTGGCTGCGGCAGCTGACCACCATCACGAAGTGAGGCGATGACCATGTCCGAGAATTCGGCGTCCGACAACGAGGCGTCCGGCAGCTCTGGGTCCGAGAAGGCCGCGTTCGAGCAGTACGAGAACGACCTGCGCAAGGCGGAACGGCGGGTGGCCGGCGAGATCGACCCGGGTGCGCGCGCGGTCGTCGTCGCCGTGGCAGTCGTCCTCGCCATGGTGTCGATGGTGTTGCCGCACACGGGATCCGTCACCGGGCTCGAGGTCCTCACCTTCACGCCCGAGGCGGCCGCCGAGCGCGTCACGATCGTGTCGAGGATCTTCGTCTACCTGGTGACGATCTTCGGCATCGTCGTCTCCATGCTCGCGCTGCTCACCCGCCGGTGGTTCCTGGCGTGGATCGCGCTGTGCGGGTGCGCCATCGCGTGCGTCGCCGGGATGCTGGCGTGGTGGTCGCGGAACACGCCGGGCGTCGGTGGCGTCGAGCCGCCGTCGGGCGTCGGCATCGGCCTCGTGCTGGGCTGGATCGCGGTCTTCGTGCTCACGTTCCACTGGTCCCGCGTCGTGTGGGCGCGGAGCTCTTACCAGCTCGCGCTCGAGGACGAGCGGCGCCGGCAGGCCGCCGAGCAGGAGGCCTACGCCGCAGCGCTGTACCGCAAGAACCCGCACGAGGACTGATCCGGCCGGCCCCGACCGGACTCAGCGGTCGGTGACGGCACTCTCCGCGGCGGCGGCCCACTCGCGCCACTGCGCAGCCTGATCGCGCAACTTCGCGGCGTCGCGGTCCTTTCCGCGTTCGGCCGCCTTGCGTGCCTGGTCCTCGAGTTGCGCTGCGCGATCGGCGAATTGCGCCGCCCGCGCCAGTGCCTCGGGATCGGTCCGTTGCCACTGAGCGTCCTCGGCGTCGCGGATGCGCTTCTCCAGGGCCCGCGCGCGGGCCTCCAGGCTGTGCATCTGATCGCGCGGGACCTTGCCCAGTTCGTCCCACTGATCGCGGAACGACCGGAACTCGCGGCGGGCCGCGTCGAGATCGGCGGCCGGGTCGATGGCCTTCTCGGCGGCATCGAGCAGGGCGACCTTGGCGGTCGCGTTCGCGGAGAATTCCGCGTCGCGTTCCGACGACGCCGCGTTGCGGGCGCCGAAGAAGACGTCCTGTGCGGCCTTGAACCGCTGCCAGAGGGCCTCGTCGGTGTCCCGCGGGGCGCGGCCGGCCGCCTTCCACTCACCGAGCAGTTCCCGGAACTTGGCCGACGTCGGACCCCAGTCGGTGGAGCCGGACAGCTCCTCGGCGCGGGCGATGAGTGCTTCCTTGCGTTCCTTCGCACCGGCGCGCTCGCGGTCGAGTTCGGCGAAGTGCGCACCTCGCCGGCGATTGAAGGCGTCGCGCGCTTTGGCGTACCGCTTCCACAGCGCGTCGTCGGTCTTGCGGTCGACGCCCTTGATGGACTTCCACTCGTCCAGGATCTCGCGCAGCCGGTCGCCCGCGCTCTTCCAGTTGGTCGCGTCGGCGCCGATCTGCTCGGCCTCGGCGGCGAGGACCTCCTTGCGCGCGATGGCCTCCGACCGGGTCTTCTCGCGCTCGGCGCGGATGGTCTCGGCGACCTCGTCGGCGCTGCCGACGATGGCCTCGAGGCGGCGCTGCAGCGCGGCGACGTCACCGATCACATGCGCGTTGGGCAACTCGTCGAGCAGGTGCTTGGCGGCTTGCTGGGCCTTACGCGGGTCTCCCGAGCGGGCGGTGAGCCGTTCCTCGAGGATCTCGACCTCGGTGGCGAGGTCGTCGAACCGGCGTCCGAAGTGCGCAAGCCCCTCCTCGACCGTGCCGGCCTGCCACGAACCGATCTCGCGTTCGCCCTCGTCGGTCTTGAGCCACACGACACCCGACTCGTCGATACGACCGAAGCGGTGCGGATCGCCGGTGACGAGATGCGTGACGACCGGTTCGGACGCGATGCCGGGGCGGGGTCCGGGCTTGGGTCGGGGTCCCGGCTTGGGTCCCGGCTTCGGTGTGTCCTGCCCGGCAGGTGCCTGCTGGGGTTCGGAAGCCGATTCGGTCGGGTTGCTCATGTGCACGTGTCCTGCCGCTCAGTGGTGCCGCGCGTCACGGCTGCCGGTCGCTGGAGTCGGTTCTCGCCGGGCATCCTACGCCCGCGATCGCCGACAAGTACCGTTCCATTCAAGCAGTTCAGGCCCGTCGATGTGGCGTCCATGCCGAGTTGGTGGGTCGCGGCGCGGGGTAACCGGCGCCGGGAGCGGAGCGAGCGGGCCGAATGTCACCGGCGCCGGGAGCGGAGCGAGCGGGCCGAATGTCACCGGCGCCGGGAGCGGAGCGAGCGGGCCTCGTGTTGTCGACTAGCGTCGTGGTGTGCTTGCGGCCGTCGTCTTCGTTCCGAGTGCCCCGCTGCTCGTCCCTGAGTTGGCCGGACCGGCCGCCTTCGACACCGAGCCGGTGCGGCGGGCAGCTCTCGACGCGGTCGCGGGCGCGCTCGGCGTCGACCGCTGGGTGGCGGTCGGAACCGCCGACGGGTCGACCGCTGGCCTCGTGGGCGAGCCCCTGCGCGGCACCTTCGCGCGCTTCGGCGTGGACGTCCCGGTCACGATCGACTCCGCGATCACCGATGTCGTGACCACCGATGTCGCCGCCACCGATGTCGCGGTCACCGACCCGCTGCCCCGGATGAGTCTGTCGGCGCTGATCGCCGGGTGGATCGCCGAGCGGATGTCGCTGGGTCCGCTGAGCGTGTGCAGCGTCGGTTCCGCCACGCCGCCCGCGGAGTGCGTCGCGGTGGGTACCCGGCTGGCCGCCCGTCTCGACGAGGGCTCGGACGCCGTCGGGGTCCTGGTGGTGGGCGACGGGTCGACGGCGCTGACCGACAAGGCCCCCGGCGGGGGGCGTCGGGAATCGGCGGTGGCGCTGAACGACGCGATCGTGGCTGCGCTCGGATCGGCGGACACGGACACGCTGATGGCACTCGACCCTGCGAAGTGCGATGCCGAGGGCGTCGGCGGCCGGGTCGCGTGGCAGGTGGCGGCCGGTCTCGTCGGCGACCGGTCGGTCCGGGCGGTACCCGACTTCGCCGACGCGCCCTTCGGCGTGGGTTACGTGGTCGCGACCTGGACCGTCGACGACGGTGAGCACGTCCGATGACCGCGCCGCCCACCCCGATCGCTGTTGTCGGACCCACTGCCGGCGGCAAGTCCGATCTGGCCCTCGACCTCGCCGAACGGCTCGGCGGCGAGATCGTCAACATCGACGCCATGCAGCAGTACCGCGGCATGGACGTCGGGACGGCCAAGCTCCCGCCCGACAAACGCCGCGGCATCCCGCACCATCAGCTCGACGTGCTCGACGTGACCGAGGTGGCGACGGTCGCGCGCTATCAGCAGGCCGCGCGGGCCGACGTCGACCGGTTGCGCGCCGCGGGTCGGGTCCCGGTGATCGTCGGGGGATCGATGATGTACGTCCAGGGACTCCTCGACGACTGGCAGTTCCCGGCCACCGACCCGCAGGTACGCCGGCGTTACGAGGATCTGCTCGACGAGCGCGGAGTGGACGAGATGCACCGGCTGCTCGCGGAGGTCGACCCGGCCGCGGCGTCGACCATCCTGGCCACCGACGGTCGCCGTATCGTGCGGGCGCTGGAGGTGGTCGAGCTGACCGGTGCGCCCTTCGCCGCGTCGCAGCCCACCATCGGCGAACCGCGCTGGGGCACGATCATCCTCGCCCTCGACCGGGACACCGAGGAACTCGACGATCGGATCCGCCGTCGGACGAGAGCGATGTTCGGGCAGGGCCTCGTCGAGGAGGTGGAGGACCTCTGTTCCCGCGGCCTGCGAGAGGGACGCACCGCGTCGCAGGCGATCGGTTACAAACAGGTCCTCGCGGCGCTCGACGGCGAGCACGACCTCGCGCAGGCCGAGGAGCTGACCTTCATCGGCACCCGGCGTTATGTCCGTCGGCAGCGCTCGTGGTTCCGTCGCGATCACCGGGCGCAGTGGCTCGACGCCGCCGCACCCGATCTGCTCGACCGAGCGCTGCGCATCGTCGACGCGCCTTCCCCGTAGGCTGTGATCCGTGACTTCCGCCCCGCAGAGCAGTGCGAGCGACGGCCTGCACTTCGTCAAGGGTCATGGCACCCAGAACGACTTCGTGGTCCTCGCCGACCCCGACGCCGAGATCGCGCTCGACGCCGCGACGGTCGCGGCGCTGTGCGACCGGCAACGGGGGATCGGCGCCGACGGATTGCTGCGCGTCGCCCGCTCGGGCGCCCTCGTCGCGACCGGTGTCCTCGACGCCCTGCCGGACGGGGTGTCGGCCGACGACTGGTTCATGGACTACCGCAACGGCGACGGTTCGGTCGCGGAGATGTGCGGCAACGGGGTACGCGTCTTCGCCCACTACGTCCGGGCGTCGGGACTCGTCGACACCGACACGTTCTCCGTCGGTTCCCGTGCGGGTGCCCGCGGCGTCACCATCCACTCCTTCGACGCCGTGCACGCCGAGGTCACGGTGGAGATGGGTCCGGCGCGGCTCGACGGGTCGTCGGTGGTCCGCATCGGTGACGACATCTACCCCGGCGCGATGGTCGACGTGGGCAACCCCCACCTGGCGTGCGTCGTCGCGGACATGACCGCGGCCGACCTCGACGCGGTCGACTTCTCCGCCGGCGTGATCATCGAGGCCGCCGACTTCCCGCACGGCGCGAACGTCGAGCTGCTGACCCCACCCGCGGAAGGGCCCGACGGCAGCCTGACCGCGCGGATGCGGGTGTTCGAACGGGGCGTCGGGGAGACGCGCAGCTGCGGAACCGGCCTGGTCGCGGCAACGCGCGCCGCTCTCGACGCCCGCGGCGCGGACACCGGCGAGCTGCGCATCGGCATCCCCGGCGGTGAGGTCACCGTGACGATCCGTCCCGATGGCTCGACCCTGCGCGGGCCGTCGATGCTGGTCGCCGACGGGGTGCTGCGGCCCGGCTGGGAGCGCTGAGCTCGATATTCGCGTGCTCGGTCCTGGACGGTCGTGAGACCATGGTTCCCGTATGACCGAATCAGAAGCACAGATCATGTCCGCGGCCGATCTCGGGATCCGCGACACCGCGGATCCCACCACCGGCGAACTCCAACTGTCCGAGCGCGCCTCGCTACAGCGCATCGCGGGACTCTCCACCGAACTCACCGACGTCACCGAGGTCGAGTACCGGCAGCTACGACTCGAACGCGTGGTCCTGGTCGGCGTGTGGACCGAGGGCAGCGCGGCTGCCGCGAAGGCCAACATGACCGAGCTGGCTGCCCTCGCCGAGACGGCCGGTTCACAGATCCTGGACGCGGTGATCCAGCGTCGCTCCAAACCCGATCCCGCCACCTACATTGGCAGTGGCAAAGCCGAGGAATTGCGCGAGATCGTCCTCGCGACCGGCGCCGACACCGTCGTCTGCGACGGTGAGCTCACCCCCGCCCAGCTCAATGCGCTGGAGAAGGTGGTGAAGGTGAAGGTCATCGACCGCACCGCGCTGATCCTCGACATCTTCGCCCAGCACGCGACCTCTCGCGAGGGCAAGGCGCAGGTCTCCCTCGCGCAGATGGAGTACATGCTCCCGCGTCTGCGCGGCTGGGGTGAATCGATGTCCCGGCAGGCCGGTGGCCGGGCGGGCAGCAACGGCGGTGTGGGCCTGCGCGGTCCCGGTGAGACCAAGATCGAGACCGACCGTCGCCGCATTCGGGAGCGGATGGCCAAGCTGCGGCGCGAGATCCGTGGCATGAAGAAGGCGCGGAACACCAAACGTGCTGCGCGCAAGAGCGGTTCGATCCCGACGATCACCGTCGCCGGCTACACCAACGCGGGCAAGTCCAGCCTGGTCAACGCGATGACCGGCGCCGGTGTCCTCGTGCAGGACGCGTTGTTCGCGACCCTGGATCCCACCACCAGGCGGGCGACGCTCGACGACGGCCGCGCGGTCGTCTTCACCGATACGGTCGGGTTCGTCCGGCATCTGCCGACCCAGCTCGTCGAGGCGTTCCGCTCGACGCTCGAGGAGGTCGTCGACGCCGATCTGCTGCTGCACGTCGTGGACGGTGCGGACGCCTTCCCGATGGAACAGATCTCGGCCGTCCGTCAGGTCATCAACGAGATCGTCACCGAAGAGGGCGTCACCGCGCCGCCGGAGTTGTTGGTCATCAACAAGATCGACGCCATCGACGGCAACCGCCTCACCGAGTTGCGTGGCGCGCTCGGTCCGGATGCGGTGTTCATCTCCGCCCGAACCGGTGAGGGACTGCCCGAACTCTTCGGGCGGGTGCGCGAGTTCGTCGGTCGCGAGGACGTCGAGATGACCATCGAGGTGCCGTTCGACCGGGGTGATGTCGTGTCTCGCGTCCACAGCGAGGGCGAGGTCATCTCGTCGGAGCACACCGAGACCGGTACCACGATGAAGGTCCGCGTCCCGGCCGCTTTCGCGGGCGAGATCGCGGACCTCCGGATCTGAGCGCTTCGCCGGCGGTACGGACCCAGTCGGCTGGACCGACCTAGTCGGCGTCGAGATCCTTCTCGACGAGACCGACGATGGTGTCGAGCGCGGCCTGGTCGTCGGCCGTCACGACCACGCGGGTGCCCTTCTCGGCCCCGAGCGTCATGATCATCAGCGCCGATCCCGCGTCCACCGGGTCACCGCCCTCGAGGCCCAGCGTCACCGGGCTGCCGGTCTCGGCGACCGCCTCGGCGATGATCGTGGCGGGGCGGGCGTGCAGTCCGACTGCGGAGCCGACGGTGGCGGTGGTGCTGGGCATGGGAACTCCTTCGAGTGTTGTCGTGTGTTCTGCGGTGGTTATCGGGCGATTCGGTGCCGGGGAGCGCCCCGGATGTCAGGTGGTCGTGTGATCGGGTGTCAGACGGCGACCGCCTCGAGTTCGTCGAAGGCGACGGCGTCGCGACTGCGGTGCACCTGCTTGGCCGCGACCACCAGGACGGCGGACAGCACCGTACCGGCGACCAGCGCGACGAGGAACAGGACCCAGTTGTTCATGGCGAAGAAGACGAAGATGCCGCCGTGCGGGGCGCGCAGTTCGACACCGAAGGCCATGATCAGCGCACCGCTCAGGGCACCACCGGCCATCATCGACGGGATGACCCGGAAGGGGTCGACCGCGGCGAACGGGATGGCACCTTCGGAGATGAACGACGCGCCGAGGAGCCATGCGGCCTTGCCGTTCTCGCGCTCCGGTTCGGTGAACAGGCCCGGTCGGACGACAGTGGCGAGAGCCAGGGCGAGCGGGGGCACCATGCCGGCACACATGACCGCCGCCATGATCTGGAACTGCGCGGGTCCGGCAGTCGCCGCGTCGGCGATCCCGGCGGTGGCGAACAGGTACGCGCTCTTGTTGACCGGTCCGCCGAGGTCGAAGCACATCATCAGGCCGAGCACGATGCCGAGGGCGATGGCCGATCCGCCGGACATGCTCTCGAGGCCGCTGTTCATCTGCTCGGTCAGCCAGGCGAGCGGTTTGCCGAGGACCATGTAGAGCAGTCCGCCGACGATCATGCTGCCGAACAGCGGGATGACCACGACCGGCATGAGACCACGAGCCCACTGGGGCACCGGGGTCCGCGCGATCCACAGGCACACCACGCCGGCGATGAGACCGCCGATCAGTGCGCCGATGAAGCTGGCGCCCACGGCGAGCGAGACGATGCCGGCGACGAAACCGGGTGCGATACCGGGGCGGTCGGCGATCGCGAAGGAGATGTAGCCCGCGAGGACCGGTACCGCCAGGCCCATCACGCCCGAGCCGATCGCGAAGCTCACCGCGCCCAGGTACTGCAACAACCCGCCCGCCGGCAGATCCCAGAGGCTGTTGTTCAGGGCGATGAACGCGCCGTCGCTGAGGGTGCCGCCGTCGTCGAGGTTCGTGTTGGCGACCTCGTAGCCGGCGAGCAGGAAGCCGAGCGCGATGAGCAGTCCGCCCGCCGCGACGAACGGGATCATGTAGCTCACACCGGTCATGAGTGCCTGGCGTGTACGGCCGGCGAGACCGATGCCCGACTTCGACGAGTCGGCCGCGTCCGCGTCCGCGCCGTCGCCGGTGACGCGCGCCGCGTTCGGGTCGCGCCCCGCCGCGACCGCCTCGGCGATCATGGCGTCGGGCTCGTTGATGGCGCGCTTCACCCCGGATGCGATGACGGGTTTGCCGCGGAACCGGTTGCGGTCCTTGACCCCGACGTCGGTGGCGAAGATGACGGCGTCGGCCGACGCGATCACATCCGGATCGAAGGCCGTGGTCGCCGAGGACCCCTGGGTCTCCACCGCGAACTCGACGCCGGCCCGCTCGGCGGCGTACTTCAGGGCGTCGGCCGCCATGTAGGTGTGGGCGATGCCGGTCGGGCATGCGGTGATCGCGACGATGCGCGGCGTGGCCGGTCCCGGGTCCGGGGTCCGGTCCGAGTCCGGGCGGGCCGGCGCACCTTCGGGTTCCGTGGTCGACGTCGCTGGTGCTGCCGCGGCGGCCGGGGCAGTGGTCGACGGGGCAGGGGTCGACGGGGTGGCGGTCGGCGCGGTGGCGGGGGCCGGGGGTGCGGGGTCGATGGCCTCGTTGACCAATTCGATGACCCGCTCCTCGTTCTCGGCCGCGCGGAGCGAGGCCACGAAGTCGGGCCGGACGAGTGAGCGGGCCAGCGAGCTGAGGAGCTTCATGTGCGCACTGGCACCCCCCTCGGGCGCGGCGATGAGGAAGACCAGGTCGGCCGGCCCGTCCGGTGCGCCGAAGTCGACCTTGCGGGACAGCCGCGCCATGGCGAGACTGGCCGCGGTCACCGACGCGGTACGGGCGTGCGGGATGGCGATGCCGCCGGGAAGTCCGGTGGCGGACTTGGCTTCTCGGTCCAGTGCGGCCCGCGCGAGGTCGGCGGGATCGGTGGTCCGGCCGGCCGCGGCGAGGGCGTCGGCGAGCGTGGTGATGACGGCGGCGGGATCGCCGCCGGCGTCGACGTCGAGACTCACCGTCTGCGCGGTGATGATCTGCTCGGTCATGGGATGTCCTTCGGTGGAAAGAGTGGGGTCGGTGCTGGGTGGGTCGATGGTGGATGGAGTCGGTGCTGGATGGGTGCGGTGTTGGATGGATGTGGAGACTCGCCGGGACGGTGCCGTCAGGTCATGCGCGCGGCTCCCGACAGTTCGGTCACCCGCACGCCGGGGAGGTCGAGGTGGTCGGGCGTGGGGGCCTGGGTGCCGGCGAGCGATGCGGCCGCCGCGCCGTACGCCACGGCCGACCGGAGGCAGTCGGCGGGCGCGGCCCCGGTGCTCTGCGCGATGAGGTAGCCGGCCAGTGACGAGTCGCCGGCGCCGACGGTGCTGCGCGGGACGATCGGCGGCGGGGTCGCCGACCACACGCCGGATGCGGTGACCAACACGGCCCCGACGGCGCCGAGGGTGGCGAGGACGTTGCCCCCGATCTGTTCGGCGATGGTCGCAGCGGCGTCGATGACCGGTCCGAGATCGTTGCGCGCGAGTGCTTCTCGGAGCTGTCCGGGGTCGGCGCCGGTCAGTTCGGCGAGCTCGTCCTCGTTGGGCTTGATCAGGTCGACGCGACCGGTGACGCTGGCACGGAGGGGAGCGCCCGAGGTGTCCACCGCGACCCGGCAGCCGGCGAGGACGAGGTCGTCGGCGATCGAGCGGTACCAGTCGTCGGGGACGCCGGGAGGCAGCGACCCGCAGAGGGTGACCCACTGCGCGGAGCCGGCGTGCTCACGGATCAGCCCGACGAGCGCCTCGCGGTCCGGGCCCGTCAAGGTGACGCCCGGTGCGTTGATCTTGGTGGTCGTCCCGTCGGATTCGGCGATGGTGATGTTGGACCGGACCTCGCCGTCGACCGGCACGGCGTCGTAGGGGAGTGCGAGGTCGTCGAGTGCGGCCCGCAGCGGGTCGCCCGGCCGCGCCGGGAGCAGTGCGCGGGTGGCCAGGCCCGCGGCCGCGACGACCCGGGCCACGTTGACGCCCTTGCCGCCCGGCTCGGTGCGGACCACGCCGGCGCGCTGCACCTCGCCGCGGGCGAGCGGTGCGCCGAGTTCGAGGGTGCGGTCGAGACTCGGGTTGGCGGTGACGGTGACGATCATGCGATCACGACCTCGACGCCACGCGCGGACAGGGCCGCCGAATAGGCCGGGTCGATCCCGGAGTCGGTGATGAGGACGTCGACGTCGTCGAGTCCGGCGAAGGAGGTGAGGTCCTCGCGGTCCATCTTCGAGCTGTCGGCAAGGACCACGACCCGTTGCGCGGCTGCGACCATCGCCGCCTTGACCGCGGCCTCGTCGGGGTCGGGTGTCGACAACCCGTGGGCCTCGCTCAGGCCGTTCGTCCCGATGAAGGCGGTGGTCACGCGCAGTCGGCGAAGCGCGTCCACGGTGTCGACGCCCACGGTCGCCTGGGTGAGACCGCGTACGCGTCCGCCGAGGGCATGGAGACCGTCGGGATGGGTTCCCGCGAGCAGGCCGGCGATGGGCAGGCTGTTGGTGAACAGGGTGAGCCTCCGATCGGGAGCGGTCGCCTCGGCCGCGCGGTAGGTGGTGGTGCCGGCGTCGAAGAGCACCGAGCCGCCGTCGGGCGGCAGGAACCGGATGGCCGCCCGGCCGATCGCGGTCTTCTGCTCGATCTGGCTCGACTCCCGTTCGTCGATCCCGAGCTCGCCGAGGGTGCGCATGATCTCGGCGCGCACGGCGCCGCCGTGGACCCGCTGGAGATGTCCGGCGCGTTCCAGTACCGCGAGATCGCGTCGGACGGTCTCGCTGGTGACGTCGAATTTCTCGGCGAGCGCGGCCACGGATGCCCGCCCCGCGAGTCGCACCTCGTCGACGATCGCCTGTTGTCTCTCCTCGGCGTACACACCGCTCCGATCTCCGGTTTCGACCAACCCGCTTGTTGAGGCGTGTGGGATTGGATGTTGTAGTAATTGTGTTTACGCCTGTTTGTGTTGACAAGTCAAGCACTTTTTGTAACGGTGGTCACATCGGTAGTCGAGTGAGAGGCAAGACGATGGCGCAGATCCTGACGGGAACCCCGGTGGTCGGCGGGTTGGCCCACGGTCCCGCGCTGTGGCCGGGCGAGCGACCCGACCACTCGCCGGAGAAGCTCGGCGTCGGTGTGGAGATCGCCGAGGAACGGCGCGCCGACGAGGTCACGCGCTTCGCCACCGCGGCCGGCGCCGTCGCCGCGCGGCTGCGCACGCGCGCGTCGCAGAACACCGGGGTGACGGCCGAGGTGCTCGCCGCGACGGCGGGCCTGGCCGAGGACCGCGGCTGGATCGGTGCCGCGACCGCGCTCATCGGCAAGGGCGCCCCCGCCGAGGCCGCTGCCGTCGCGGCCACCGAACAGTTCGCGGCGGTGTTCACCAAGCTCGGCGGACTGATGGCCGAGCGGGTCACCGATCTCAACGACGTGCGCGACCGGGTCCTCGCCGAACTGCTCGGCCTACCCGAACCTGGTGTGCCCACTCCGGAGGTGCCGTCGGTCCTGCTCGCCGACGACCTCGCGCCCGCCGACACCGCGGGCCTCGACCCCACGAGCACCATCGCCCTCGTCACCCGCCTCGGCGGACCGACCAGCCACACCGCGATCATCGCGCGCCAGCTGGGGATCCCGTGCGTGGTGGCGGTGGCCGACCTGGACGAGATCGAGCCCGGCACAACCGTTCTCGTCGACGGCAGCACCGGGCGGATCGAGGTGGAGCCCGATGCGGAGGCGGCCCGGGCTCGCGTCGACGAGGATCGGCGGCATGCCGCACTCGTCGCCGGCTGGACCGGTCCGGGGCAGACCGCCGACGGGGTGGCCGTGGCGGTGCTCGCCAACGTCGCCGACGGATCGTCGGCACGCGCCGCGGCCGGGTACCCCGTCGAGGGCGTCGGGCTCTTCCGCACCGAACTCGCGTTCCTCGAGCGTGCCGACGAACCGTCGGTGGACGAGCAGGCCGCGATCTACCGGGAGGTGCTCGATGCGTTCGACGGGCAGAAGGTGGTCATCCGCACCCTCGACGCCGGGTCCGACAAACCGCTCCGGTTCGTGACCCATCCCGACGAATCGAACCCAGCGCTCGGCGTGCGGGGCGATCGGATCGCGCTGGCGCACCCCGAGATCCGCGCGCATCAGCTCGACGCGATCGCGCAGGCCGCGTCGGGGTCGGCCGTCGCGCCGTGGGTCATGGCGCCGATGATCGCCTCGCCGGCGGAGGCGCGCACCTTCGCCGCCGAGGTCCGCGGCCGTGGTCTGGTCGCCGGGGTGATGATCGAGGTGCCCGCGGCGGCGATCCTGGCCGAAGCCGTCCTCGCCGAGGTGGACTTCGTATCCATCGGCACCAACGATCTGACCCAGTACACGATGGCGGCCGACCGGATGTCGGCCGATCTCGCCGGACTGACCGACCCGTGGCAACCGGCCGTGTTGAGCCTCATCGCGGGTGTCGCGGCAGCGGGTGCACGTCAGGGAAAGCCGGTCGGGGTGTGCGGCGAGGCCGCCGCCGATCCGAACCTCGCCTGCGTGCTCGTCGGTCTCGGGGTCACCTCGCTGTCCAGCGCGCCGGCTGCTGCCGCGGCCGTGGGGGCCCGGCTCGGCGAGGTGTCCGCACCGGACTGCCGGGCCGCCGCCGAGGCTGCCCTGGCCACCTCGGACCCCGCCGCGGCGCGCGAGGCTGCCGCGGCGGTGCTCGACGGTTCGGTCGGTGGAGAGGTCAGACTCGCCGCATCACGGTGACGACCTTGCCGAGGATGACGGCATCGTTGCCCGGGATCGGATCGAACAGTTCGTTGTGCGGCATGAGCCAGACGTTGGGGCCCTGACGCTTGAAGGTCTTCACGGTGGCCTCGCCGTCGATCATGGCCGCGACGATGTCGCCGTTGTCGGCGACGTTCTGCTGCCGGACCACGACCCAGTCGCCGTCGCAGATCGCGGCGTCGATCATCGACTCGCCGACGACGCGCAACAGGAAGAGAGATCCCTCGCCGACCAGCTCACGGGGCAGCGGGAAGACGTCCTCGACGGCCTCCTCGGCCAGGATCGGACCGCCGGCCGCGATTCGGCCGAGAACCGGCACGAAGGTCGGCTCGGGCAGCTGACCGGCCGACGGGGTGTCCGGCGACGGGGTGTCACTCGGGGCGATGTTGACCGCACGGGGACGGTTCGCGTCGCGCTTGAGCAGCCCCTTGCGTTCCAGCGTCCGCAACTGATGGGCCACCGACGACGTCGAGGCCAGGCCGACCTCGTCGCCGATCTCCCGGATGCTCGGCGGATAACCGCGCTCGCGCACCGAGCGGCGGATCACCTCCAGGACCCCGGCCTGTCGCGGGGTGAGTGAGGCCTCGGCGGCGGCGGCGTCGAACGGGGCCTCGTCGTCGGCGCCCCGCGCTCGGCCGCGCCTATCGCCGGTGTCACTCATGTTCGGTTCCTCTCGTCTTCGGAACGTGCTGGTAGATGGCTTGCGCCGGGTCCGAGCCTAGCGGAGTGCGACCGGCACCTCAAACATTTGTTCGATGTGTCGCGAGACTTTGTCGGGACGTCGTGCTACAAATTCGAACATCAGTGCATCGAACATCTGATCGATGTTCGAACACCGACCGCCACACCCCGCACGATCCAGACACCAGAACACCGGAGGGCACCATGCGCACCGCCACTCTCGTCGCTCCCGTCCGCACCGACCGTCCCGACGCTGTCCGGCCCCCCACCGACCGCGCCGATCGGGTCCGGACGCGCGCCCCGCTGTCCGACGGCGGCCGCCCGATAGACAACCGGCCGGCCGGCACCCGACCGCGGGGTGCGTCGCCGGTGACCCCGCGGGTGGGCGGTACCCACTGTGGTTCTTCGGTCGGGGTGCGCGGGCGTGGCCCGGTCGGACCCGACGCGGCGGTGTTCCGTCGCCGCCGCCGCACCGCGGTCGCGCTCCTCGCCGGCGTCGGGCTGGCGTTCGTCGTGTGGGTGTTCGGTGTCGTGGGCCAGAACTACTCGGACTCGCTGACCCCGTCCGCCGTGAGTGCCGAGGTCGTCCACGTGCGCTCGGGGGACTCGCTCAGCTCGATCGCCGGCCGGGTGGCACCCGAGATGCCGCGCGAGGTCGTGATCGACGAGATCGTCGCGATGAACGATCTGGGGTCGAGCGCGCTGCAGGTGGGCCAGCCCCTGCTCACCCCCCGGTACCGCTGAGGCCGGGCGGTATCCTCGATGTCACAGGGGCCGGCCGACAAGCGGCGGGGCGCACGCTTCGGGTGCGTTCCAGCGTCCCGCGACCTGCGTGAGGACACGATGCGCTGCCCCTTCTGCAAGAACGACGACACCAAGGTCATCGACTCGCGTGTCGCAGATGAAGGGCAGGCCATCCGCCGCCGTCGCTCCTGTGTGGAGTGCGGTCGCCGGTTCTCGACCGTGGAGAGCGCCGTGCTCGCGGTGGTCAAACGCAACGGCGTGACCGAACCATTCAGCCGGGAGAAGGTCATGCGCGGCGTGCGGCGAGCCTGTCAGGGCCGCCACGTCGCCGAGGACGCGCTCGCGCAACTCGCCCAGCAGGTCGAGGACACGGTGCGCGCCAGTGGATCGGCCGAGATCCCCAGCAACGAGGTCGGACTCGCCATCCTGGGTCCGCTCCGCGATCTCGACGAGGTGGCGTATCTGCGCTTCGCCTCGGTGTACCGGTCGTTCGACTCGGTGGAGGACTTCCAGCGCGAGATCGACGACCTGAAGGCGGCATCGGGATCCGGGAGCGCGCTCGCCGAACCCGTGTCAGCCGAGTCGGTCCAGAGCTCGTAGGACCCGTTTCTCCGACACCGGGAACGCGGTGCCGAGACGCTGGGCGAACAGCCCCACGCGCAACTCCTCGACGAGCCACTGCGCTTCGTCGTCGACCACCGCCCGCCGGTGCTCGGGTACCTGTTCGATGCGCTGGGCCCACCGTTCGACGACGCGATCGACGGCGGCCACCCCGGCCTGGTCGCGTGCTGCGGACGCGGGTAGTGCCTCCAGACGTGCTTGCGCGCCGTCGAGATAGCGCGGCAGATTCTCCAGGTGGCGTCGCGCGGTGGCCGCCACGAATCCGTCGAACACGAGGTGGGCGACCTGTTCGGCGACGTCGTCGGCAGCCAGCGAACCGGCGTGCCGGTCGATCGCCGCCCGCAGCGGGGACATCCGTTCGAGGGCTGCGACGGCCAGCGAGAAGTAGTCCGGTGCGGCCGCGGCGACCCGTGGCCGGATCCGTTCGAGCAGCGCCGAGAAGGACTGTGGTGAGCGAACCGCGGCGAGCTCTGCGTCGTCGATGTCGGCGACCGTGTCCCGAATGGCCCGTCGGGTGCAGTCGGCGAGCAGTGCCTCGGTGGTCGAGTACGGGCTCTGGCTCAGGGCGAGTCGTTCGACCGGACTCAGCGAGCCGGCGATCCGCTTGTGCAGCGGAGGTATCGCGAGGTCGAGGAGGGCGACGATCCCGCGTCGCAGGAGGCGGTCTCGTGTCTCCGGGCTAGCCGCATCGACGACGACGACGCCCCGCGCGTGGCCCTTCGCGTCGGAGACCACGTCGATCGTCGGGTACCGGGTCAGCCGCTGCCCCGCGACATCGACCGTGGTCTGCTCGGCGAGCGAACCGATCCCGTCGGCGGTCCAGGTCCGATACAGGGTGCGCGACACCGTCTTCGGCGCCGCGGGCGTTCCGGTCTGCTGAAGTTCGGGCAACGAGTCGGCGCGGGAGACGATCCGTCCGGAGTCGTCGGCCACCGCGAAATGCATGCGCAGGTGCGGCGGTACCCGGTCGGTGTCGAAATCGGCTGCGGTCACCCGCATCCCGGTGATCGCCGAGAGCTCGCGCGCCAGCCCGGTGGCCAGCGGCTCTTTGCGCGGGGTGAGCCGGCCGAGCGCGAGTTCGGCGAACCGCTGCGCGGGTGACATGCTCTTGCGCAACTGTTTCGGTAGCGACTTGACCAGTGCGGTGGCCAGTTCGGCGCGCATGCCCGGGACCGACCAGTCGAAGCCGGCCGGTCGGACGTGGGGGAGCAGTGCCTGCGGGATCACGACGGTGACGCCGTCGTCGGGTGCGCCCGGTTCGAACCGGTAGCGCAGTTCGAGTCGGGTGTCGCCCTGCTGCCAGGCGCCGGGATAGTCCGTCGGCGCGACGTCGGTGCCTCCCGTGACGTCCTCGGGGCGCAGATCCAGCAGATCCGGTTCGACCCGGCGGGTCTTCTTCCACCAGGTGTCGAAGTGCCGGGCGGAGGTGACCTCGGCCGGTAGCCGCTGGTCGTAGAACTCGAAGAGCTGGTCCTCGGTGATCACCAGACCCCGGGTGCGCGTGCGGTTCTCGACGTCCGAGGCGGCCTCGAGAAGCTTGCGATTGCGGTCGAAGAAGGCGTGCTGCGTCCGCCAATCGCCCTCGACGAGAGCGTGCCGGATGAACAGCTCCCGCGAGACCACCGGGTCGATGGGGCCGTAGTCGACGCGCCGGCGGGCGACGAGCGGGACCCCGTACAGGGTCACGCGTTCGTAGGCCATCGCCGCTCCGCGTTTCGCCGACCAGTGCGGCTCGCTGTGGGTGCGCTTCACCAGATCCCCGGCGAGTTTCTCGGCCCACAGCGGATCGATCCCGGCGACGGTGTGGGCGAACAGGCGCGACGTCTCGAGGACCTCGGCCGCCATGATGAAGGCGGGCGGCTTCTTGGCGAGCGGAGAGGCGGGGAAGATCATCAGCGTGGTGTTGCGCGCACCGGTGAACTCGCGGCCCTCGGTGTTGCGGGCGGCGATGTTGCTGAGCAACCCGGACAGGATGGATCGGTGGACGGCGTCGGCGTCGAGTTCGGTGGGCGCGACCGACCAGTCGAGGTCCTTGACGATCTCGGTCAGCTGTCGATGGAGGTCCTGCCACTCCCGGATGCGCAGGAAGTGGAGGTACTCGCGCTCACACATGCGCCGAAAGCGGCTGCCGGACAACTCCTTGCGCTGTTCGCCAAGGTATCGCCACAGCTCCACGTAGGACAGGAAGTCCGACTGCGGGACGACGAAGCGCCGGTGCTGGGCGTCGGCGGCCTCACGGTGCTCGGCCGGCCGTTCCCGTGGATCGGGGAGCGACATCGCGGCGGCGATCACGAGAAGGTGGTCGAGACAACCCAGTTCGTGTCCGGCGATGAGCATCCGGGCGACCCGGGGATCGACCGGGATCCGCGACATCGACCGGCCGATCGGGGTCAGTCGCGGGGGCCCGCCCTCGCGCGGGACGGTGATGGCGCCGAGTTCGGTGAGAACACCCATACCGTCGCGGATCGCGCGGTCGTCGGGCGGCTGGACGAACGGGAACTCGGCGATCTCACCCAGTTTCAGCGAGGTCATCTGGAGGATGACCGCCGCGAGGTTGGTGCGCAGGATCTCCGGGTCGGTGAAGGCCGGCCGGGAGTCGAAGTCGTTCTCGCTGTAGAGACGGATGCAGACGCCCGGGGCGACACGACCGCATCGACCGGCCCGCTGCCGGGCACTGGCCTGTGAGACCGGTTCGATGGGAAGACGATTGACCTTGGTCCTGGTCGAGTACCGACTGATACGGGCGGTGCCGGTGTCGATGACGTAGCGGATGCCGGGCACGGTCACCGACGTTTCGGCGACGTTGGTCGCCAGCACGATCCGGCGTCCGTCGGAGGGGGAGAACACCTTCTGCTGCTCGGCGATCGACAGTCGCGCATAGAGCGGCACGATCTCGGCACCGGGACCCTTGCTGCCGCCGGTTCGTCGACGGAGCGCCTCGGCGGTCTCTCGGATGTCCCGTTCGGTGGGCAGGAACACGAGGATGTCGCCGCGGCCACCGGCCCACAGTTCGTCGACGGCGGCGTCGATGCCCTGGATCTGGTCGAGGTCGGCATGTTCGCCGCCGCCGGCGTCGTCCCCGTCGTCGGGTCGTTCCTGCAGGCTCAGCGGTCGGTACCGGATCTCGACCGGATAGGTGCGTCCGGATACCTCGATGACCGGGACCGAGGTCTTCGGCGTGCTGAAATGCCGTGCGAAGCGCGCCGGTTCGATCGTCGCCGAGGTGATGATCACCTTCAGATCGGGGCGTCGGGGCAGCAGGCGGCGCAGATAGCCGAGGATGAAATCGATGTTGAGGCTGCGCTCGTGGGCCTCGTCGATGATGAGGGTGTCGTAGCGGCGCAGCATGGGGTCGGTGGCGATCTCGCGGAGCAGGATGCCGTCGGTCATGACCCGGACGAGGGTGTCGGCGCCCGACCGGTCGTTGAACCGGACGGAGTAGCCCACCGCGTCGCCGAGTTCGGTGTCGGTCTCGTCGGCGATGCGCTTGGCGACCGAGCTCGCGGCGATGCGCCGGGGCTGGGTGTGCCCGATCGACCCGCGGATGCCACGCCCGAGTTCGAGGCAGATCTTGGGGAGCTGGGTGGTCTTGCCCGAGCCGGTCTCGCCCGCGACGACCACGACCTGGTGGTTGCGGATCGCCTCGGCGATCTCGTCGCGTGCGGCGGAGACCGGTAGTTCGTCGGGGAAGCGCAAAATCGGCACGGTCGCGCGCCGCCGGTCGAGACGGGCGCGTGCCTTGTCGACATCGGCGACCAACTGTCGCCGCTTCGCGGCATCCGGGCGCGCGGCGAGCCGATCGATGCGACGACGCAACCGGTCGGCGTCGACGAGGCCCACGTCGTCGAGTGCGCGGAGCAGATCCGAGCGGGGGATGTCCGATGCAGCGGTGTCCGGTGGAGACGGGAACGGGTCAGGTGACGAGGACGGGGCCGACATGATCACTCCAGGATATGGGGAAGCGCCGAGGCCGGTTCACCCCAGTGGCCGCGTGGGCCGCGTGGACCGGCATCATGGGGCCATGGCTGATGGTTCGAGCACTGGTACTGGATCGTTGTGGCACGGTTTCGCCGACATGGGTGCGGTGACCGCGAGCGGGCCGTTCGTCGTGACCAGGGGAGAGGGTGCGCGGATCTTCGACCGCGACGGCAACTCCTACCTGGATGCGACCGCCGGACTGTGGTTCACCAACGTCGGGCACGGCCGCACCGAGATCGCCGACGCCGTCGCGCGTCAGCTCGGCACCCTCGCGCACTACTCCAACTTCGGTGACTTCGCGAGCGACGTCACCCTGCAGCTCGCCGAGGAGCTCGGCGCCATCGCGCCGGTACCCGGATCGAAGATCTTCTTCACCTCCGGCGGCAGCGACTCGATCGACACCGCGGTCAAACTCGCCCGCCGCTACTGGGTGGAGCAGGGCCGCGAATCCAAGCGGGTCGTCGTCAGCCGCACCAAGGCCTATCACGGGATGCATGCCGCGGGTACCTCGCTGGCGGGCATCCCGCTCAACCACGACGGCTACGGCGAACTCATGCACGACGTCCAGAACGTCGAATGGGACGACGCGAAGAGCCTGCTCGGTCTCATCGAGCGCGTGGGCGCCGACAACATCGCCGCGTTCTTCTGCGAGCCCATCATCGGGGCGGGCGGCATCTATCTCCCGCCGGAGGGCTACCTCGCCGAGGTGCGGGACATCTGCCGCGACCACGACATCCTCTTCGTCGTCGACGAGGTCGTCACCGGCTTCGGCCGCATCGGCGGCGAATCCTGGTTCGCCTCCGCACGATTCGGCCTCGAACCGGACATGATCACCACTGCCAAGGGGCTCACCTCGGGGTATGTCCCGATGGGCGCGGTGTTCATCGCACCGCGGATCGCCGAGCCGTTCTTCGCCGGTGGCGTCTGGTGGCGGCACGGGTACACCTACGGCGGCCACGCGGGCGCGGCGGCGGCGGCGCTGACCAACCTCGAGATCATCCGCCGCGAGAACCTCCTCGCCGACGCGACACGGCTCGAGGGCGACCTCGCCGCCGCGCTGTCGCCGCTCGCCGACCTCGACACGGTCGCCGAGGTCCGGACCGGACTCGGCGCGGTCACCGCGGTACAGCTGGCCGACCCAGCGACGGCGCCGGCCGCGGTGGTCAAGCTGCGCGAACACGGGGTGAGCACCCGGGCCGCAGGTCAAGGGGCGCTGCAGATCTCGCCCGCGTTCGTGATGACGACCGCCGAGGTCGGCGAACTCGCCGACCGGATGCGCGCGGCGCTGAGCTGACCCTGGGGCGCCCGTTCGTGCTGCTCCCTGAGGAGCGCCTGGAGCTTGCGGAGGGCGCGTCTCGTTCTGCTCCCTGAGGAGCGCATGGAGCTTGCGGAGGGCGCGTCACGAAGGGGCCCGGCTGCGTAGCGCAGCCGGGCCCCGTCGTCGTCTCACATGCGACGGATCAGGCGTTGGCGAGCACCTCGGTGGTCGCGATCGCCTGGGCGACACCGCTGACGATCGACGCGACCTTGAGCGCCTCGAGGATCGCCTCACGGTCGACGCCGGCCTCGCGCAGGGTGTTCTCGTGCGCGGCGACGCAATGACCGCAGCCGTTGATCGAGGACACCGCGAACGACCACAGCTCGAAGACGGCCTTGTCGACGCCGGGGTTGCCGATGATGTTCATCCGCAGGCCCGGACGCAGGTCGTCGTACTTGCCGTCGAGGAAGCCGCGACCCCGGTAGAACACGTTGTTCATCCCCATGATCGACGCGGCCCCGAGCGCGGCGTTGTAGGCCTCGGCGGACAGCGTGTCGGCGGCCTCGTCGGCGATCTCGCTGAGCACCTTGGCGTTTCGCGTGGCGGCAGCGGTCGACAGCAGGGTTCCCCAGAGCTGCTCCTCGGTCAGCGCGGTGGTGCGGCTGATCGAACCGAGGTTGAGCTTGAGGTCCTTGGCGTACTCGGGAAGTGCTTCCTTCAGGTTGTCGATGCTCATCTGTTCTCCTCTCAGACGCCGGCCGTCATGAGCTCGCCGGCGTCGATCGTCGGGTCACCCTTCTTCCAGTTGCAGGCGCACAGTTCGTCGGACTGCAGAGCGTCGAGGACGCGCAGGACCTCGTCGACATTGCGGCCCACGGAGCCCGCGGTGACCGACACGAACTGGATCTCGTTGTTCGGGTCGATGATGAAGGTGGCGCGGTCGGCGACGCCGTCGGCATTGAGAACGCCTGCGGCGGTGGCGAGTTCGCGCTTGAGGTCGCTCAGCATCGGGAACGGGAGGGTCTTGAGGTCCTCGTGCTGTGCGCGCCACTGGAAGTGGACGAACTCGTTGTCCACCGAGGCGCCGAGCACCTGGGTGTCGCGGTCGGCGAACTCGTCGTTCAGCTTGCCGAACGCGGCGATCTCGGTCGGGCACACGAAGGTGAAGTCCTTCGGCCAGAAGAACACGACGCGCCACTGACCGGGGTGATCGTCGGACGACACGGTGGTGAAGTAGTCGTCGGGCTGCTGGGCATTGACCTTGCTGAGATCGCCACCGATGACGGCGGTGAGGTTGTAGGCAGGGAACTGGTCACCGATGGTGAGCAGGGCCATGTATCGCTCCTTCAGCTGGTGAATGTACGGAATCTGCGCGCGAATGAGTTTCGCGACGTACGAGTACCATCGTGCCGGATTCCGGTCGAAAACGAAACGTGATGACTAGCACTATACTGATAAGCATGTCCGATAGAACTTATCAGCCGACCGTGGCCGGGTTGCGTGCCTTCGTCGCACTCGCGCATAGACGCCACTTCGGCACTGCGGCAGCCGATCTCGGTGTCAGTCAGCCATCGCTGTCGCAGGCGTTGTCGGCGTTGGAGTCCGGTCTCGGTGTGACCCTCGTCGAACGCACCACGCGGCGTGTCCTGTTGACCGCCGAGGGTGACGAACTCCTCCCGCGAGCGATCGCGGTGACCGAGGCCATGGACGAGTTCACCTCGGCGGCCGCCGGAACGGGCCGACCGCTCAGCGGGCCGCTGCGGCTGGGGGTCATCCCGACGGTGGCGCCCTACGTCCTGCCGACGCTGCTGCGCGGACTCGGGCAACGGCTCCCGGACCTCGTACCCCGGGTGGTGGAGGAACAGACCGCCCGCCTCATCGAACAACTGCGCACCGGCACGCTCGACGTCGCGCTGCTCGCTCTCCCCGTCGACATGCCCGGCATCGTCGAAGTTCCCATCTACCGTGAGGATTTCGTTCTCGCACTCCCGTCCGGTCATGCGCTGGCCGGACGCCGCCGCGTCGATCCCACCGCGCTCGCCGACCTGCCGCTCCTCCTCCTCGACGAGGGGCACTGTCTGCGCGATCAGGCGCTCGAGGTGTGCCGGCTCGCGGGCGTGCGGCCCGATCTGGGTCAGACCCGGGCCGCCTCGCTGACCACCGCGGTGCACTGTGTCGTCGGCGGACTCGGCGTGACGCTCATCCCGCAGACGGCGGTGGCCTCCGAGACGGCGTCGGGTGATCTGGCCACCGCGACCTTCGCGGCCCCGCGGCCGGGGCGGCGGATCGGCCTGGTCTTCCGGGCGTCCGCGCGCCACGACGAGGCCTACCGCGAACTGGGCTCTCTCATCGGCGATCTCGTCGGCGCGACCGGTGCCGTGACCGCGCTCTAGACCGTGCCGCCGGCCATCTCGGCCGCGGCCGCCTGTGCGGCGAGAGCCTCCCACTCGTCGACGAGACTCGAGTCGACCTCACGGACCATGGTGCCCAGCTCCTCGACGATCCGCTCGATCTCGGGGGTCACGACGCTCGTCGGAACACCCTGCCGGAGAACGCGATAGCAGTCCGACAGATAGCGCAGCAGCACGCCCTCGCTGCGCGCCAGCCCGTACGCGGAGATCAGCTCGGTGAAGGTCATGGCCTTCTCCAGCATCTCGCGGAGCACCGACTTCGGCGCCGGCGGGAACGACGACACCCACGGGTGCCCGCGACGATAGATGTCGAACGCGGCGTAGATCTCCTCGGCCAGCGGCTGCGGCCAGGTGATCTCCTCCAGGCGCGACATCCGCTCCTCGTACTCGATGCCGTCGGCCTTCATCTCCGCGATCGCGGCGTCGCGCGCGACCTTGCGCTGGGCCAGCAGCAGCGGTCGCGGGTTCTCCAGGGTCGATTCGAGGATGGAGACCACATCGAGTGCGTGAGTGGACGACTCGGGGTCGAGGATCTCGAACGTCGCCAGCGCGAAGGCGGACAGCGGGTTGGTCAACGCGAAGTTCTCCGGCATGTCCACGCTCAGGGCGATGTGCCGGCCGGTGTCGTCGGGTTCGGCGAGTTGCACGACGATGCCCGCGTCCCGGAGCCCCCGGTAGAGCTCGATCGTGTGCTTGATGGTGCGCAGCTGGCGGTCGCGCGGTTCGTGATTGTCCTCGAGAAGGTGGCGGACCGCGGCGAAACAGTCGCCCGGTCGGCCGAGTACCTCGAGGAGCATGGCCGTCGTCATCTGGAAGTGGCTGCGCAGGGGCTCGTCGGGCGCATCGACGAGCTGGAGGAAGGTCTTCTCCCCCCACGAGACGAAACCCTCGGGTGGCTTCTTGCGCACCAGCTTTCGGAGCTTCTTGGGATCGTCGCCGGCCTTGGCCACCGCACGGGCGTTCTCCACGTCGTGGTCGGGAGCCTGCGCGACGACATAGCCGATCGTGTCGAAACCGGCCCGCCCGGCCCGGCCGGCGATCTGATGGAACTCGCGGGCCCGCAGCCGCCGGACCCGCCGTCCGTCGTATTTGCTCAGGGCCGCGAACAGGACCGTGCGGATCGGCACGTTGATGCCGACGCCGAGGGTGTCGGTGCCGGCGATCACCTTCAACAGCCCTTGCTGCGCAAGACGTTCGACCAGCCGGCGGTAACGGGGAAGCATCCCGGCGTGGTGGACGCCGATACCGGCGCGCAGCAGTTTGGACAGTGTGTTGCCGAAGCCGGTGGAGAACCGGAAGTCACCGATCGCCTCGGCGATCGCCGCCTTCTCCGCTTTGTCGCAGATCCGGACGCTGAGCAGCGCCTGCGCGCGCTCCACCGCGGCGGCCTGGGTGAAGTGCACCACGTAGATGGGCGCCCGTCCCCGGCCGACGAGCTCCTCGATCGTCTCGTGGATCGGGGTCATCGCGTAGGCGTGGTCCAGGGGGACCGGACGCTCGGCGCCGGTGATCTCGACCGTCTCGCGTCCGGTGCGCCGGGTCAGGTCGTCGACGAAGAACGACACGTCGCCGAGCGTCGCCGACATCAGCAAGAACTGCGTCGACGGCAATTCGATGAGCGGGACCTGCCAGGCCCAGCCGCGGTCGGGTTCGCCGTAGTAGTGGAACTCGTCGGCGACGAGGGTGCCGATGTCGCTCGCACCGCCGGCGGCGAGGGCGAGGTTGGCGACGATCTCGGCGGTCGCACACACGATGGGCGCGTCGGCGTTGACCGCGGCGTCGCCGGTCAGCAGTCCGACCTGGTCGGCGCCGAACATGGCGCACAGCTCGAAGAACTTCTCGCTGACGAGCGCCTTGATGGGTGCGGTGTAGAACGCACGCTCGCCGCGGCAGCGCGCGAAGTACAGCGCGCCCGCCGCGACGAGTGATTTGCCCGAGCCGGTCGGCGTCGCCAGGATCACGTGGCTGCCGGCGAGGAGCTCGAGAAGCGACTCCTCCTGATGCGGGTAGAGGTCGAGGCCGCGTCCCGTCCACCACTCGGTGTACCGCTCGAGTGCGGTGTCCTCGTCGTCGGTGGGGACCAGGACGTGCGGCGCGGGTATCGGTGCGGTGTCCGGGATCAGATCGGTGATCGCGGACCCTCGTCCCCGGGGCCGGCCTCACCGTCGCCGGTCTGCTCGGCCAGGAACCGTTCGAGTTCGGCGCCGAGTTCGTCACCGCTGGGCAGCGATTCCTCGGCGGCGAGCAGCGACGAGCGTTCCTGCGCGGCCTGGGTGAACGTGTCGTACTGGGTCTCCAGCGCCGCCACCACGGACTCGATCTCCGAGTTGCCCTCGACCTCGTTGTCCACCTGTGCGCGTACCTTCTCGGCGGCGCTGTCGAGAGCGGCGAGGGGGAGGTCGAGACCGGCGAGCTCGGCGACCGCCGCCAGCAGGCGTGCGGACGCCGCCGGGTAGTTGGTCTGCGCGAGATAGTGCGGGACATGTACCGACAGGCCCGACGCCCGGTAGTCGTGTTCCCCCATCCGCAACTCGAGGAGCATCGACGCGCTGGCGGGCAGCTTCATCGCCGAGCCCCACCGGGGCAGGTCACCGAGGGCGTCGGGATCACTGCCGTGCGCCGTGATCGACGGCGGTCGGGTGTGCGGCACGGCCATCGGGATCGCGTTGAGGCCGATGACATCGGTGACGCCGAGTCCGTCGCTCAGGCGTCGGACCGCGTCGACGAACTGCTCCCACCGGAGGTCGGGTTCGGAACCGGCGAGCAGGAGAAAACCCTTGCCCGAGTTGTCGCGGATCGCGTGCAGCGCCAGCGTCGGCATCTCGACGTCGGTGAAGGTCTCGCCGCTGAACGAGATGGTCGGCCGGCGTGACCGGTAATCCATCAGCTCGTCGGAGGAGAAGGTCGCGACCAACTCGGACTCGAGGCTGTCGCGGAGGTGCGTCGCGGCCAGCGCGACCGCGTGCCCGGCGTCGGCGAAGCCCTCGAGCGCGTGGATCAGTACCGGACCCGTGCCGTCGGGCCGGGTCACCTGCGGAGCGGGAAAGGCGAGTTCATACAGCGCGTCGTTGCGCGCGGGCTGCTCGTCCACGTCGTCCCTCCTTCTGCTGGCAGCTGTCCCGGAAGAGACAGCTGAACGTCCATTGTCTCGCACCGCACCCGGCGATGGCCACTCGCCTCGGTGCAACCACCGCGACACACCGGTGATTCCCCCCGTTGGTGTTCCTGTTTTGTTGTTCCCCAGGGGTGTGTCCTCGACACCTGGCGAAGACGCCGGTGGCACAGTAGACCGTTGTGATCGAGCCGCATGCGCCCCGACTGCGCCTGTCCCTGCCCGGCCGCCTCGTTCCCGGCACGGTGGCCGGTCTCGTCGCCGCGGCGCTCGTGCTGTCCGCCTGCTCCGTCGGCGGTCAGCCGGAGCCGTCGAGTCCGGACCTGTCCGCGCGATCGGTCGAGGCCGCGGACTTCCCGGACGGCGCCGCGAGTCCCATCCCGACGTCGGCGGTCGCGAACGCCCTGGCCGACGTGACCGGGGCGCCGATGCCCGGACAGGCGGGCACCGAGGTGTCGCCGCCGGAGTGTGCACCCGCGTCCGTCCCCGCGGACGGAGCGGTCGCGTTCCTGGGTCCCGGCCCGGGGGAGCGGGCCACCCTCACCTCGGTCGTGGCCGGTGTCGAGACGCCGCTCGACGACGTGGTCGAGTTGGCCGAGCGCTGCCCCGAGACCACCACGACCACGTTCGGGGCGTCCTCGACGATCACCACCGAGGTGCTGCCCCCGCCGCCGGCGCCGGACGGGGTCGACACCGCGACGCTCCGCCGCACGATCGTGACCGGCGGCGGTGTCCCGTCCACCACGAGCGCTCTCACGCTGCTCGGCGAGCGGGACGGCGTCCGGGTGTACACCGAATACCGTTGGCCCGCAGCAGGTCCCGTACCTCCCGAAGCGTCCGCCGCGCTCGACACGCTGTTCGGAAAGGCGCTCGCGGCCGCGTTCGGCTGACCAGTACCGCCCTGTGGATGACCTCTCCTGGTTGTCCACAGCGTGTGTCGACCGCCGTTCGAGCGGCTCGGCCACGGGTGACGCTGTCGCCATGCAGATCCTCGAACCGCCACCGCATGGCCCCCACGACCCGACGACGCTGCTCACCTCGATCCCCGCTCGACTGGGGTTCGTCCCCGAGCGGTCGATCATCGCGATCGCCGTCGCCGGCGACCGCACGGTGAACGCGACCATGCGGCACGACCTCGCCCTCGCGCCCGACGGCAGCCCCACGCGCGAACTGGTCGTCGTCCTCGCCGGACTTGGTGAGATCACGTCCACCTACGGCATCGAGGAGATCCTGGTCGTGATCGCCGATGACCGCTACCCGGCGGACGACCGTCGTTATCGGCGGATCCTCGCAATGAGCGACCGGTACTTCGGCGATGTCGGTGGTGTGGCCGCCGGGTTCGTGGTGCCGGGCTTCGATGCCGGCGTGCACTGGTCGACCATCTGGTGTCCGGAGGACCGAGCCTGGTCGGTCGACGTGTCCGCGGGGTCGGCCGGACAACTCGACGATCCGCACACGAGTCCGACCGCGGTCGCGGAGGCGGTGCGTTCGGGACGGCGGATTCTCGCCCGGCGCTCGGAGATGCGGACGATGCTCGAACCGCTCGACGGCGAATGCGGTCCGGGACGTCCGCTGCCGGACTGTCGGGCATGCCGGGGCATCGACCTGGATCAGAGCGATCTCGACTTGTTCGATCCCGACGAGGAGGACGTCGAGGCCTCGACGCGCGCACTCGACCTGGTCATCAGCGCGATGATCGAAACGGAACAACCACTGGATTGTGGCGAATTGGACCGACTGGAACAGGCGATCCTGCGCCCCGACGTCCGCGACGCCGCGCTCGCCCTGTCGGTCACCGAACTCCGGGGAGCCGCCGAACACCTCTGGCGAGAACTCACCCGGCGGCTGACCGGACGCGGACGGTCCACCGCCGCAACACTTCTCGCGCATCTGCACTACATCGGCGGGGATGGCGCCTACACCGGTGTCGCCCTCGACGTCGCGCTTGCGGGCACGGACACCGACCACCTGGCCACGCTGCTCGACACCGCCCTGCGGGCCGGTGTCCGCCCGGCCAGGCTGTGGGGCACCATCGAGAAGTCCTACGACGCCGCGAAACGCCTCGGCGTCGTCATCCCGGCGGCGACACTGCGTACCGCCGGGTGACCACTGCAGACCTTGCTGTGTCAGACCTTTGCTGTGTCAGACCTTTTCGACGACCTTCTCGACGAACAGCGAGTGCGCCATGTCGGACGAAAGTTCGAGGCCGTCGTGACCGGGTGTGTCGATCGTGATCGTGCCGGCCGTGTTCGACACCGTCACACGGGCGTTGGGAACCACGCCCGCCTCGCGCAGCGCGCCGATCAGTTCGGTGTCGGACTGGGCGTGTTCGGACAGGCGACGCACGATGACCGGCACCGTCTCACCCGGCGGGAGGTCGGCGAGGCGGGTGGCGCCGTCGTCGGAGCTCGGCACCTCCACGCCCAGCAACTCCAGTCCCGGGATGGGGTTTCCGTAGGGCGAGGTCGTCGGGTATTCGAGGACCGCGAGCAGGCGGCGTTCGACGTTCTCACTCATCACGTGCTCCCAGCGGCAGGCCTCCTCGTGGACCTGATCCCAGGGCATTCCGATGACGTCGACCAGAAGGCGTTCGGCGAGGCGATGCTTGCGCATCACCGCGACGGCGAGCGTGCGTCCGCGGTCGGTCAGTTCGAGGTGTCGGTCCCCGGCGACCCGGAGGAGGCCGTCGCGCTCCATGCGGGCAACGGTCTGCGACACGGTGGGACCGGACTGGTCCAGACGCTCGGCGATCCGCGCCCGCAGCGGCACGATGCCCTCTTCTTCGAGATCGTAGATCGTTCGCAAGTACATCTCGGTGGTGTCAACCAGGTCGTTCACTGTGCGCAATCCCTTTCGTCCCCGCCAAGATTACCCTCTTCGGGAGTGGTGACCGCGATCTCACCGCGACCGGGGAGTCCCGGGGCGGCGGTACGTGGCGCGCACTCGTGTCCGACGCGACATCCGTGGCCGCTGCGCGATGTGTACCACTAGCCTGAGGTCGTGATCAACACTACGAGCGCCCGATGACGACGGCCGTCATCTGGAGCGAGGACTTCCTGTCCTACCGATGGGCCCACACGCACCCGATGAACCCGGTCCGACTCGCCCTCACGATGAAGCTCGCGCAGAGCCTCGGAGTCCTCGACGACGTCGAGACGATCCCGCCGCAGGCCATCGACGACGACGCCCTGACCGTCGTCCACAGCCGCGACTACATCGACGCGGTCCGTGCGGTCGGTTCGGGGACGGCGTCGCTGTCGGGGCCGTTGCTCGAGCGGTTGTTCGGCCTCGGCGACGCCGACAACCCGGTCTTCACCGGGATGCACGAGGCCGCGCGCCTGCTCGTCGGCGGCACGCTGGCCGCGGCGCAGACGGTCGTCTCCGGGGCGGCGACGAGAGCGGTCAACATCGGCGGCGGCATGCATCATGCGATGCGCTCGCGCGCCGCCGGATTCTGCATCTACAACGACTGCGCCATCGCGATCAGATATCTGCTCGACCACGGTTTCGACCGCATCGCCTACATCGACGTCGACGCCCACCACGGCGACGGCGTCCAGGTCGAGTTCTCCGCCGACCCGCGGGTGATGACGGTCTCGCTGCACCAGCACCCGGCGACCCTGTGGCCCGGCACCGGATGGCCGACCGAGGTCGGGGACGGCGACGCGGCGGGAAGCGCGGTCAACCTGGCCCTCATGCCCAACACCGAGGACCGGTTGTGGCTGCGCGCCTTCCACGCCGTGGTGCCGTCGCTGATCGCCGAGTTCCGGCCGCAGATCATCGTCAGCCAGTGCGGTGCCGACAGCCACCGCGCCGATCCGCTGACCGACCTCTCGCTGACCGTCGACGGACAGCGGGCGGCGATGATCGCCATGCGCGACCTCGCCGACAAGTACTGCGAGGGCCGCTGGATCGCGGTCGGCGGCGGTGGCTACGGCGTCGTCAACGTGGTGCCGCGCAGCTGGACGCATCTGCTGGGCGTCGCCCTCGGTCGCGAGGTCGATGTATCGTCGGTCATCGACGAATCCTGGTGTGCCACAGCCGAACAGATCTCCGAGCAGGTGCACTCCGACTATGCCGCCCCGCCCGTTCGGGTCATGGGCGACGGGGGCATCGTCGACTACCAGCCGTGGGCCGGCGACGCCGGCCAGGAACCACCCGACGGTGTCGCGGCCAACGCCCAACGCCAGACCGACCGCGCGATCCTCGCCACCCGACGCGCGGTCTACCCGCTTCACGGTCTCGACCCGGAGGACCCCCGTGACTGACGACACCTCGACCGCCGACGCCACCGCGCCCGCAGGCACTCCCGCCATGGCCGATCAGCCGGAACCGCGTAGCCCGTGGGATTATCCGCGGCACTGGATCGCAGATGTGCTGGCCTCCGATGGCGGCGTCGTGCACCTGCGACCGATCGTGCCCGACGACGCCGACCGCATCGTGGCCTTCCACTCCAAGCTCTCCGAGCGCACCCGGTACATGCGGTACTTCGGTCCGACTCCGACCCTGCCGCCGCGCGAGGTGGCCCGGATGACGACCGTCGACCACCAGCAGCGTGTCGCGATCGTCGCCGAACTCGGGGGCGAGATCATCGCGGTCGGCATCTACGAGGGTCTCGGCTTCGACGGCAAACCCGAATCGGCCGAGGTGGCGTTCGTCGTCGCCGATGAACACCAGGGCCGCGGCCTCGGACCCATCCTGCTCGAACACCTGGCCGGTGCGGCGGCGGAGAACGGTTTCACCCGTTTCGAGGCCGAGGTCCTCAGCGAGAACCCGAACATGGTCGCGGTGTTCCGCGACGCGGGGTATCAACTCGCACGGAGCTTCGACGGCTCGACCGTGCACGTTGAGTTCCTCATCGACCCCACCGAGGCGCTGCTGTCGGTGCGCAACGCCCGTGAACGCGCGTCGGAGGCCCGCAGCGTCGCCAATCTGCTGCGACCCGCCTCGGTCGCGGTGATCGGCGCCTCGACCGACCCGAACAAGGTCGGAAACGCCCTGTTGGCCAACATCATCGCCGGGGGATTCACCGGGCCGGTGTTCCCGGTCAACGGCCCCGCCCGGGTCGAGGAGGAGCCCGAGCCGGGACGGCCCGGTGTCGGCCGCGAACCGACGCCGGCGCGTCGTCGCACCCGGGAACGACCGCCGTCGGTGCGGGGGATCCGGGCCTACGAGACCGTCCGCGACATCCCCGACCCCGTCGACCTCGCGGTGGTCGCGGTGCCGGCCGCGCGCGTCGACGACGTGCTCGACGACTGCCTGGTCAAGGGTGTGCGCACGCTCGTCGTGGTGTCGTCGGGCTTCGGCGAGTCCGGCGAGGAGGAGGGCCTCGAGAACGAGCGCCGCCTGGTCGCCCAGGTCCGCGAGCACGGGATGCGACTGGTCGGGCCGAACGCGCTGGGCGTGGCGAACAACGACCCCGCGGTCGCGCTCAACGCGACCCTGGCGCCCCGCATCCCGGCCGCCGGCCGGGTCGGGTTCTTCTGTCAGTCGGGCGCGCTGGGCATCGCGATCCTCGACACCGCGGCCCGTCGCCAGATCGGCCTGTCGACGTTCGCCTCTGCCGGCAACCGCGCGGACGTGTCCGGCAACGACCTCCTGCAGTACTGGGACACCGACGCCACCACCGACGTCATCCTGCTCTACCTGGAGAGCTTCGGTAACCCGCGCAAGTTCTCCCGGATCTCGCGGCGGGTCTCACGCTCGAAGCCGATCATCGCGGTAAAATCCGGCCGGGGTGCGATGACGCCGGTCCGGGCGGCGCGCTCGGCGGCCACCCTCGACGACCAGATCGCCCGCATGATGCTCGAACAGGCCGGCGTCATCCAGGTGGACACGATCCCCGAGTTGTTCGACTGCGCGGCCGTGTTCGCCTATCAGCCGCTGCCGCGCGGCCCGCGCGTCCGCATCATCGGCAATTCGTCGGTGCTGGGCAGCCTGGCGGCGGACACCGCGCGCAACGGCGGCCTCGAGGTCGTCGACACCGTCGATCTCGGTGCCGGCGCCTCGGAGGAGGAGTTCGAGTCGACGGTCTCGGCGGCCATGGCCGACCCGGGCGTGGACGGGATCATCGTCGTGTTCGTGCCGCCGGTCGCGGTCGGCGCCGACTGGCACGCCCGGGCGCTCATGGCGGCGGCCAACACCCCCGACGCCGACGCCGACAAGCCGATCGTCACGACCTTCCTAGCCGTCGACGGCATCCCGCCGGGGTTGACTCGGCCCGGCCCGAACGGCATGCCGACCAAGGGGTCGATTCCGTCGTACGGCTCGCCCGAGCGCGCGGCCGCCTCACTGGCGAGGGCGTGGCAGTACGCCCGGTGGCGCCTGCGGCCGGAATCGGTGGTCCACCGTCCCGACGGCACCGATCCCGAGGCCGCGCGGATGTTCGTGCGCGAGGCGATGGTCGGCGACGGTGCGACCGGTCGTCCCGCCGAGCGGTTGCTGGGGCATGTGGAGTCGGCGAAGCTGTTGCGCTGGTACGGGATCGACGTGGTCCCGTTCCGCGAGGTGGCCACGATGCACGAGGCATCCGCGGCGGCCCGTGAACTCGGGCTGCCGGTGGCGGTGAAGGCGACGTCGGACAAGTGGCGCGGTCGTCTCGACCGCGAGGGCGCGCGCCTGGACCTACCCGACGCGACGACGGTGGTGACGGCGTTCGCCGAACTGACCGAACTCACCGGCGACCGCGTGCTGCACGTGCAGAAGATGGCGCCGAAGGGCGTCGGTACGGTCATCCGGGTGCGCGACGATCCGTCGTTCGGTTCGGTGATGTCGTTCGGTCTGTCCGGGCGGACCTTTGACCTGCTGGGCGACCACGGTTACCGCGCCGTCCCGCTGTCCGAACTCGATGCACGGGAACTGATCGAGGAGCCGCGTTCGGCACCGCTGCTGTCGGGCTACCGCGGGGAGGAGCCCGCCGACAAGGAGGCGCTCGCCGATCTGCTGCTGCGCATCTCGACGCTCACCGACGACATCCCGGAGGTCCGCGAGGTGGTCTGCGATCCGATCCTGGCCTCGGTCGACGGCGCGGCCGTTCTCAATGCCCGGATACGCGTGGGCCCGGTGCCCGACAGGCGGGACACCGGACCCAGGCGACTCGGGTGACCGAGTGGACTCAGTGAAGGAGGCGGCGGAGCGTGCGGGGACGCTCAGCTGGCGTAGGCGCGCAGGCGCTCGGCACGGTCGCCGTGGCGGAGCTTGCCCATGACCTCGCGCTCGATCTGGCGCACGCGCTCGCGCGACAGCCCGAACATGCGGCCGATCTGATCCAGGGTGCGCGGCTGGCCGTCGTCGAGGCCGTAGCGCATCCGGATGACCTGCTGCTCACGCTCGTCCAGCGTCGCCAGGACGGCGCGGATGTCGGAGTGCAACAGGCCGGCGATGACGGCGTTCTCGGCGGAGGTGGCCTCGGCGTCCTCGATGAAATCGCCCAGGGGAGCTTCCTCGTCGCTGCCCACCGGCATGTCGAGGCTCACCGGATCGCGGCTGTGGTCGAGCAGGTCGGCGATCTTCTCCGCGGGGATGCCCGATTCGTTGGCCAGCTCGTCGTCGGTCGCTTCGCGGCCGAGCTGCTGGTGCAGCTCGCGCTTGATGCGGGCCAGTTTGTTGACCTGCTCCACGAGATGGACGGGGAGCCGGATCGTGCGGCTCTGGTCCGCCATTCCGCGGGTGATCGCCTGACGAATCCACCAGGTGGCGTAGGTCGAGAACTTGAAGCCCTTGGCGTAGTCGAACTTCTCCATCGCCCGGATCAGACCGAGGTTGCCCTCCTGGATCAGGTCGAGGAGAGGCATGCCGCGGCCGGTGTAGCGCTTGGCCAGCGACACGACCAGGCGGAGGTTCGCCTCGAGCAGGTGGGCCCGGGCGGCCTCGCCTTCACGGACGATGACCGCGAGGTCACGCTTCTTGGCCGCGGACAGCCGCTTCTTGGTGGCCAGAACGTGTTTGGCGTAGAGCCCGGCCTCGATCTGCTTGGCGAGTTCGACCTCCTGCTCCGCGTTGAGAAGGGCGGTGCGACCGATTCCGTTCAGATAGACACGGACCAGATCCGCCGCTGGAGACTGGGCGTCGAGATCCTGTTCGGTCATCGCCGGCCGGGTACCCGGAGGGGTGACTTCGGCGAAACCTTTGGTCGGGGTCGAACGTGCAACTGTCGAGCGTGACATGCGGCCTCCTGACTTGAGTGCGTTCACTGGGTCCAACGCCCTTGTGTGGGCGATAGTTCCCGAGAGTGGTTCGGAGCAAACCTCGCCGAGGCTTGGTGACCTGCGCATTCTTTTTCGCGACTCGACAACCGGCTGAGAAGTTGCTGAGATGTCGCGCGCGGGGGAACCCGAGGGAACGCGGGAACGCACGGGGCCGCGGTGCCGACCCGTCTGGTCCGGAGGTGTCAGGCGCGGGGGTCGTCGGGATCGACGACCTGCCCGTCGATGGTGCGCGACAGCTGGTGGTCGGTGCCGGTGTCGGTCAGTGCCGGGGGTCCGACGACGTGATGGTCGGCGCCGTACTTGTACTGGGGGACCTCGCCGCGCTTGCGCGGCGGACGGTCGTTGGCGATCAGGACCGCCGCCCATGGCAGCGGGATGGAGATCGCGACGATGGCCAGCGCCAGTAGTCCGGACCCGGTGATGCCGTAGGCGATACCGGCGATGACGAGCGCCGGCACGCGGAAAGCCATGAGGAACAGATACTTACGCACACGCGCTCGGTGCTGGGCCTCGAGCGAGTCCGGTGCGTCGGTGATCAGGTACGCCTCGGCGCCCGGACGTTTCGACGCGGGATGTCCGTGCTCGTCGACGTGCGGCGACGTGCTGTTGCGGCCGTGCTGTCCGCGAGCGGACTCACCCATGGATTCCCTTTGTTCGAACACCCTCTCCACTGTCCTCCTTTTGGCGGTCTATTGCACCCGCCGCCGGGAGCGTAGTGAGCGGGGCGAATCGGGTCCCGCCGCCGGGAGCGTAGCGAGCGGGGCGAATCGGGTCCCGCCGCCGGGAGCGTAGCGAGCGGGGCGAATGAGCACTCGGGTGTTCCGTCGGCCCGGTTGTGACGCACAATGGACGAATGGGAACCGAAACCATCGAACGCCCGGACCTCGACGAATGGTCCGACACCAAGACCGACGAGCGTCCCGATGCCGACGCGACCGACCGGGGTGACGACGACCGCCCCAAGTTCTTCCACTACGTGAAGAAGAACAAGATCGCCGAGAGTGCGGTCATGGGTAATCATGTCGTCGCCCTCTGCGGCGAGACCTTCCCGGTCACGCGGTCGGCCAAGCCCGGGTCGCCGGTCTGCCCGAAGTGCAAGAAGATCTACAACAAGATGCGCAAGTGACGCGAGGCGGCTGATCGGCGGGCGTCGCCGGTCAGCCGCGGTCGCGGTGCCGCGCCTGCCGGCGGATCGGGCCGGAGGACAGCCGGTCGGGCAGGGTCCGGAGTTGGCCGGTGAAGTCGGAGGTCTGGGAGTTCACCCAGTGCCGGACCTGCGTGGTGGTCGACGCCTTCGCGGGCCAGAATTGTTGCACGGCCGCGTTGAACTCGGCGCCGATCACGATGCCGAAGCCCAGCGAAAACGTGAAGAGCAGGAACGCGATCGGTGTGGCCAGCGCCCCGTAGGAGACCCCGGCCTCGGTGATCTTGGTCAGATAAATGCGCAGCACGTAGCTCGCGACCCAGAAGAACACGCCGGCCACGATCGCCCCGCCGATGAGCCGATGCCACGGCAGGGGATTGGGCAGCGCGAGGTGGTAGAGCGTCGTCAGGACGAACAGCAGGAGGACGGCGACGAACGGGAAGTAGCCGTAGTCGATGAGGGTGGTGACGAACGATCCCCACGACTCCGGCACGATCGCGCGCAGGTAGTTCGGTCCGAGCGCGACGAGGGGCAGCAGGAACACCGCGACGCTCAGGAAGCCGACGTAGAGGAACAGCGCGAAGAACCGCTGCCACACCGGGTGTCGGACCTCGTGCTGGTCGTGTGCGTGCGCGATCGAGGCGATGAAGCACGAGACGGCCGACGATCCCGCCCACAATGAGATGACGAACCCGACCGACATGAGGCCGATCCGGCCGCGCCCGAGCACGCTGTCGACCGTCGGGGTGATCAGGTCGTCGACGACCGTGGGGGTGAAGGTCCGGCCGGCGAGGTCGATGATGCGGGCGTAGACGACGTCGACGGTGTCGGGGCCGAACCAGCCGGCGACGTAACCGACCGAGCCGAGCAGACCCAGCAGCAGCGGCGGCAGCGACAGCGCCTGCCAGAACGCGGCCTGTGCGGCCCAGCCGATGATCCCGTCGTCCCAGGACTTGACGATCGTGCGCCAGACCACGCGATGAATGTTCGGCAGGACCGGCAGGCCCGGTCCGGACGCCGCCTCGGTTCGTTCCGGATCGTCGTTCCCGGTCTTCTCCGACCCAGCGTCCGGTTCGGTCGACCCCTTCGCGCCGCGGAGGACTTCGACGTCCCCGGAGGCCGGGGCGGACCGCAGCGGCGCGCGCAGGGGTTCGGTCGCGGCCCCGACATCGGCGAGTGGGTCGCCGATCGGCGCGGTGACCGCAGTCGACACGGGACCCGGCGGGACGGCGGGCGGGCTCGCGGCAACCACCGACGACGGGTCGTCGGCCAGTGGGACCGGATTCCTCTTGCGCGTTGTGATGTGTTCAATATCCCCGATCGGGAGGCCGATTGGGTACCCGGGTCACCAGGCGAGTCGTTCGGATCGCCCACGGGCGCCCGTCGCGGCGGACGCCGCGGCCCGGTGTCGGGATGCGGGAGCTGTCGCGCTTCGGCGGTACCATTGGCGGGTCCCCTCGGGCGCGGGCCCCGCACGCGAGGGGTCGTTTCATGTCCGGCCGGAAACCCGCACGCGTGGAGGAGCAGCCCAGAAGGTGACGTCAGCCGAACCCTCCGGATCCACCGCCGGCCCGAAACTCCAGCTCCGCGCTTGGCAGCGTCGTGCGCTGACCAAGTACCTGACGCAGAAGCCGAAGGACTTCCTCGCCGTGGCGACGCCGGGCGCCGGCAAGACGACGTTCGGCCTGCGTATCGCCCGCGAACTCCTCGATGACCGCACCGTCGACAAGATCACCGTGGTCGCCCCGACCGAACACCTGAAGCACCAGTGGGCCGAGGCCGCCGCGCGGGTCGGGATCGCGCTCGACTCGCGGTTCACCAACGCCGCCGGACAGACCAGCTCGGACTTCCACGGCGTCGTCGTCACCTATGCACAGGTGGCCGCCCATCCGGCCCGGCACCGGGTGCGCACCGAGAACTATCGCACCCTGGTCATCCTCGACGAGATCCACCACGGTGGCGATGCCAAGTCGTGGGGCGAGGCGATCCGGGAGGCCTTCGACGACGCCGAGCGCCGGCTCCTGCTGACCGGTACACCCTTCCGCTCCGACGACTCGCCGATCCCGTTCGTCACCTACGAACCGGAGGCCGGCGGGCATCAGCGCTCCAAGGCCGACCACACCTACGGCTACGCCGACGCACTGAAGGACGGCGTCGTCCGTCCGGTCGTGTTCCTCGCCTACTCCGGTGAGGCCAGCTGGCGCGACAGCGCGGGCGAGGAGTACACCGCCCGGCTGGGTGAACCGCTCTCCGCGGAGCACACCACCCGCGCCTGGCGTACCGCGCTGGACGCCCACGGCGACTGGATTCCGGCGGTCCTCACCGCCGCACACACGCGGCTGGGACAGCTCCGTGCGACCGGCACACCGGATGCGGGCGGGCTGGTCATCGCCACCGATCAGACCGCGGCCCGCGACTACGCCGAACTCCTCACCGCCATCACCGGCAAGCCGCCGACGCTGGTGCTCTCCGACGACCCGAAGTCGTCGTCGAGGATCGGCCAGTTCGCCGCGTCCACCGACGAGTGGATGGTGGCGGTCCGCATGGTGTCCGAGGGTGTCGACGTCCCCCGCCTGGCCGTGGGTGTGTACGCCACCAGCTCGTCGACGCCGCTGTTCTTCGCCCAGGCCATCGGACGATTCGTGCGATCGCGTCGTCCGGGTGAGACCGCGAGCGTCTTCCTGCCGTCGGTCCCGGTGCTGCTCGACCTCGCCAGCCAGATGGAGGTCGAGCGCGATCACGTGCTCGGCAAGCCGCACCGCGAGAGCGACGGCCTCGACGACCAATTGCTGATCGACGCCAACAAGCAGGAGGACGAGCCGGGGGAGGACGAGCCGAAGTTCCAGTCGCTACATGCCGACGCCGAACTCGATCAGGTCATCTTCGACGGCACCTCGTTCGGCACGGCCACGTTCGCCGGTAGCGACGAGGAGTCGGACTATCTGGGGTTGCCCGGGCTGCTCGATGCCGACCAGGTGCGTGCCCTCCTGCGCAAACGCCAGGAGGAACAGGTCACGGCGCGGACGGTCGCGTCGTCCTCGGAGTCGTCGGCTGCCGAGCCGCCCACCCCCGGCCGGCCGGCGGGAACCACCGGCGAGAATTTGCACGCCCTGCGCAAGGAACTGAATACGCTCGTCGCGATGCATCATCACCGCACGGGCAAACCACACGGCATGGTGCACAACGAGTTGCGGACTCGGCTGGGCGGGCCCCCGACCGCCATGGCGAGCGCCGATCAGCTGAAGGAACGGATCGCCGCACTGCGCGAGTGGCGCTGATAGACACTGCGCGAGTGGCGCTGATTGACGCTGCGCGAGTGGCGCTGGTCGGGCGGCCCGGAACAGGCCCGGACACGACAGAGCCCGGCCGGATTGCTCCGGCCGGGCTCTGTGCGCGTAGGGAAAGCCCGCGTTCGATCGTCGGAGGTGTCAGACCAGCTCGCCGGCGGATTCGACGACGGTGGCGCTCAACTCGACAAGGCGGGCCTCGTGCTCGTTGAAGTGGTGGCGGCAGAAGAGAAGTTCGCCGCCCTTGGGCAGGACGGCCCGTACCTTGGCTGCGGCGCCGCAGCGATCGCAGCGATCGGCGGCAGTGAGCGGCAGGTAGATCGGGGCTGTGGTGGCGATGTCAGTCATGGTTCGTTCCTCCGTCCCGGTCCGGCGCCGGGTGTCCGGTCGCCTTCCCTTCGAGCCGACACATCCGGGCGATGCGTCAACCTCACTCTGTCAGACGCTCGGGGCGTTCGTATTGTTCCGAGGGTGCTCTCGGTGTGTCGTCACTCACCGTTTACACCAGGCAACAACTCGACAACGATCGCCCGAACGCAATGCGACCCGGCCATGGGGCCGGGTCGCACCACTCTACGCGTTGTGCGCGGGACGAGTCGTTCGGTCAGCTCGTCCGCGTGGGGGTGTGTGTTCCGCTCGCACCCGCATCGGGTTCGGGTGCGGACTCGGCGGCCGGGATGTCCGACGTCGACGTTCCCTCGGAGCCGGGGCGTTCCGCGCCGTCGGCGCCCACGAGCGCCTCTTCCTGCTCCTCGCGGAAATGGGTGACCGCGTCGGAGGACTCGTTCTCCCGGTCGCGCAGGTACTCGCGGAGCGAGTAGGCGAACGCCGCGGCCCAGGCGATGGCGATCACGATGTAGAAGACGTTGCGCACCGAGCCGGGGGCGTCGATGAAGTCGCTCTTCAACAGACTGCGGGTGTTCGTGAGGACGATCAGGCCGCCGACCGAGGCGCCCAGCAGACGCGGCGGGATGTGACGCACGAGCCAGGCCGCGATCGGTGCGGCGATCACGCCGCCGACGAGGATGGCGGCGACCCATGCGAAGTTGATTCCCTGCGAGCCGAGACTGAACAGGAAGCCGAGGCTCGCTGCGACGGCGATGATGAACTCGCTCGTGTCGATCGAACCGATCACCTTGCGGGGCTCGAGACGGCCGCTGGCCAGGATGGCCGGGGTGCCGACCGGACCCCAACCGCCGCCACCGGTGGCGTCGACGAATCCGGCGACGAATCCGAGCGGGCTGAGGAATCGCTTGCGCAGCGGCTTGCCGAGGTTGTGGCGGGGGATGCCCTGGAAGGTGAACCGCACCAGGATGTAGAGCCCGAGCAGCAGCAGGATCACGGCCATGACCGGCGCGGCGGTCTCGGTGGAGAGACTCGACAGGATCGTGGCGCCGAGGAAGGCGCCGATGGCTCCCGGAATCGCGATACGGCGCACGACGCGCCAGTCGACGTTCCCGAACTTCCAGTGCGAGACGCCGGAGACCAGCGTCGTGCCGATCTCGGCCAGGTGCACGGTGGCCGAGGCGGCAGCCGGGTTGGTACCGATGGCGAGGAGGAGGGTCGTGGTGGTGACGCCATAAGCCATGCCGAGACTGCCGTCGACGAGCTGAGCAGCGAAGCCGACGAGGCCGATCAGGACGATCGTTCTCATAGTGGGTCTTTCCGGGAAGTCACGCCGTCAGGGACGTGACGAGGCTGGGGCAGGCACTCAGTGCCCGCGACGAAGTGGAACGCGGAGGAGGGGATCGCAGGTGGCGTTCTCGCCCTCGGGTGGGGTCTGTCGCGTCACAGACACAGCATCGATGCTGTGCGCAGCAGATCGACGGTGGCACGACGCACCAGCATGGCGCCGCGTCTGCTCCCGGTCACTGCGTAAGTCACCGCGCCATCCTATGTAGTGCGTCCCCGAAAGCCCGAGAATCCGGTCGTGTCCAAATCGGAGCGCGCAGAACTATTGACAGATCGAAGTCGATGTGGATGGCAGAACGACATCGCCCCCGGAACCGCGAGGTTCCGGGGGCGATGAGGGTGCTGTCGTCACCGACTAGTCGAGATAGTCACGCAGGACCTGCGAGCGCGACGGGTGGCGCAGCTTGGACATCGTCTTCGACTCGATCTGACGGATGCGCTCGCGGGTCACCCCGTACACCTGTCCGATCTCGTCGAGGGTGCGGGGCTGGCCGTCGGTCAGTCCGAAGCGGAGGCGGACCACGCCGGCCTCACGTTCGGACAAGGTCTCGAGCACCGACTGCAGTTGATCCTGCAACAGCGTGAAGCTGACCGCGTCGACCGCGACGACGGCTTCAGAGTCCTCGATGAAGTCGCCGAGCTGGCTGTCGCCCTCATCGCCGATGGTCTGGTCCAGCGAGATGGGTTCCCGGGCGTACTGCTGGATCTCCAGCACCTTCTCCGGGGTGATGTCCATCTCCTTGGCGAGTTCTTCCGGCGTCGGCTCGCGGCCTAGGTCCTGGAGGAGTTCACGCTGGATGCGACCGAGCTTGTTGATGACCTCGACCATGTGCACCGGGATACGGATGGTGCGGGCCTGGTCGGCCATGGCGCGGGTGATCGCCTGACGGATCCACCAGGTGGCATACGTCGAGAACTTGTAGCCCTTGGTGTAGTCGAACTTCTCGACCGCGCGGATCAGACCGAGGTTGCCCTCCTGGATGAGATCCAGGAACGCCATGCCGCGGCCCGTGTAGCGCTTGGCCAGCGACACGACGAGGCGCAGGTTCGCCTCGAGCAGGTGGTTCTTGGCGCGGTTGCCGTCGCGGGAGATCCAGTTCAGGTCACGCTTCTGGGCGGTGCTGAGCTTCTCGCCGGCATCCATGATGCGCCGGAGACGTTCGGTGGCGAACAGTCCGGCCTCGATGCGCTTGGCGAGTTCGACCTCTTCCTCGGCGTTGAGGAGGGCGACCTTGCCGATCTGCTTCAGGTACGCGCGGACACTGTCGGCGGAGGCGGTGAGCTCGGCGTCCTTGCGGGCCTGACGCAGCGCCTCGGACTCCTCTTCGTCCCAGACGAAGTCGCCGGACTTCGCGGCGGCGGCCTCGTCCTTGGACGCGGCCTTCGCGGCGGCCGGGGTTGCGCCGCCGGCGGCGGGCGCGGTCGCCTCCTCGGACTCGTCGTCGTCCTCCGACTCGTCCTCGGAGTCGTCGTCGTCGACCTCCAAGTCGTCGTCGATCTCGACGTCCTCGAGTTCGGCGTCGGGACCGTCGATGTCGTCGATCGAGTCCGGGTCGTCGGGCTCGGCGTTCGGATCGTCGCCGGAACCCTCCGCGGACGCGGCCTTCTTGGCGGCCTTCTTCGGTGCCGCCTTCTTGGTGGCCTTCTTCGCCGGGGCCTTCTTGGCGGGGGCCTTGCGGGCGGCGGTCTTCTTCGCAGCCTTCTTGGCGGTTCGCTTCGCCGGGGCGTCGGTCGCGGCTGGGGTCGACTCCGTCGACTCGGCCTCTGCATCACCCTGGTGGGTCGTGATGGCTGCCACGTACAACCTTTCGAACTGTCTTCTGTGGTGTCTTCTGTCGTCTGTCACCAGACGCGACACGGCAGCATGAGCCGCCGTGGACGAGGTCTTGGTTTCTCGGTTGGAATGACCGGTGACGACCATTGTAACGACATCGCCGTCCCCGGTGTGTCAAAGCCCTGGTCACGCCCTGCGCGGCGTCACGTCTTCAGTCCCTGGGACACTGCCATGGCCGCACCGACGATGCCGGCGGTGTTCAACAGCGTCGCCGGTACCACGGGCGTCTTGTTGGTCAGCAGCGGAATCCACTTGTCGGACTTGCGGCTGATACCGCCGCCGGCGATGAAGAGATTCGGCCAGAACAGCGCCTCGTAGGTCTCGAGGACCTCGGAGACCTTCTCGGTCCACTTCTCGTACGACCAGCCCTTCTCCTCGCGGACACGCGAAGACGCCTGGTGCTCGGCTTCCTTCTTGCCGACCTGTAGGTGACCGAGCTCGGTGTTGGGCACGAGGGTGCCGTTGATCAGGATCGCCGACCCGATACCGGTTCCGAACGTCAGCAGCATCACGACCCCCGCGACGCCCTTGCCCGCGCCGTACGCGTCCTCGGCCATACCCGCGGCATCGGCGTCGTTGAGGACCGACACCTGCCTACCGCCGAGGTATCCGCTGAAGAGGTCGTAGACGTCGGTGCCGATCCAGGCCTTGTCGATGTTCGCCGCCGTGCGCATGATCCCGTCGGTCACGACCCCGGGGAGGGTGACACCCACCGGGCCGGTCCAGTCGAAATGCGCGACCACCTCGGCGACGCCCCGGGCCACGGCCTCGGGTGTCGCGGGCTGCGGGGTGAGCACCTTGAACCGTTCGCCGACGAGTTCACCGGTGTCGAGATCGACGATGCCGCCCTTGATCCCGGAACCGCCGACGTCGACCCCGAAACCGAGGTTCGTCGGAGGTGTTGGATCATCGGGGCCGGCGACATCGGAGTCGGACGATCCGGGGACGGACGTGTCGGTCATGGCGGGGCTCCCTGTCCGGGTCGGTGTCTGAGGGTGGGGGCAATCCGAGACCAGCCTATTCACGCGACCGGCGCAACGCCCGTCATCGCAACGCATGTCGACACGATTCGACCACCCGGGAGGAGAGATCGGTCACCGCGATCGGTGGTGCGCTCCGGCCATGTGCTCACATGGAGGGCGTGGATCAGACAATTCCGGTGGACGAGCTCGCCGCGGTCGCCGGCGCCGTGGCCCGGGAGGCCGCCGCGCACGTACGTCGCCGCCGGCCCGAATTGTTCGGTGCGACACCGGGACACGGCGAGCCGCCGCAGCCCGCCGCGGTGGATTCCACCGTCCGGCCCGTCTCGACGAAGTCGACGGTGCAGCCTGTGTCGACGAAGTCGACAGTGCAGCCTGTGTCGACGAAGTCGACGGAAACCGATCCGGTCACCCTCGCCGACACCGAGACCGAACGCCTGATCCGCTCGCTGCTGCGTGAGGCGCGCCCCGACGACGAGGTGCTGGGCGAGGAGGACGGCGGGAGCCGGGCGGTGCCATCCGGTGTCCGATGGGTGGTCGATCCGATCGATGGGACCGTCAACTTCATGTACGGCGTGCCGGCCTATGCGGTGTCCATCGCGGCCCAGGTCGACGGACAGTCGGTCGCCGGGGTCGTCGTCGACGTCGCCCGCGACGTCACGTACGGCGCGACCCTCGGCGGGGGAGCGTGGGCGGCGGACTCCGCCGGGGTACGCCGGCCGCTCCGCTGCAATCCGGTCGACAGGGCCGAACTGGCGCTCGTCGCAACGGGTTTCGGGTACGACGCGGCGCGCCGCCGGAAGCAGGGACGCATCGTCGCCGAACTGCTCCCTCGTGTCCGCGACGTCCGACGCATCGGCGCCGCGGCGCTCGACCTCTGCATGGTCGCGACCGGCGCGGTCGACGCCCACTACGAACACGGTCTGAGCCCGTGGGACTGGGCCGCCGGCGGGCTGATCGCCGCCGAGGCCGGCGCCGTCGTCCAGACTCCGCCACCGGATTCACGGGCCGACGAGGGTCACATCACCGTCGCTGTCGCGCCCGGGGTGGCCGACGAATTCCTCGCGCTGCTCGACGAATTCGACGCCCGCAGCCCGCTCACCTGACGGCCCTCCCGCGTCTCGCCATGGGGTCGGCGGCCGCCGCACGGCGTGCGGAGGTCAGCAGGGGGCGGAGTGCACGGCCTCGACGAGGACCGGGTCGACACCACTCGCCGGATTCTTCGGATCCGCCGACCGCAGCGCCTCGAGGGCAGCCTGCGCGTCCTGCGACATCTCGCCACCCGAGTGGTGGACCCCGAGTGCGACGTCGACGGCCGTGCCGCGCCGGCCGTCGTCGACCAACTGGGCGCACGGGAACGCCAGCCATGTGGCCGCCGCCGCCGCGCGACCGGCCGGCCCGAACCGGATCTGTGCGACACAGTTGAGATCCCGGTTGGGATAGACCGGGTCATCGGCGTACGGCGTGTCCGGCACCGGGCTGAACCCCTGCGCGGTCAGGTCGTCGGACACCGTGCGGGCCGCGCCTCGTTCGTCGGAGGCGTTGAGGACGCGGACGCCGAAGGTCGACAGCGGGGCCGGAGCGACTCCGAGCATCTCGTCCCGTCCGACGACGGTGAGGGTCGGCGGGGCCGGCGGAGGTGGCGCGCCCGCTTCCACCGACGTCGGCGGAGTCGGTTGATTGCACGCTGTCGGAACGGATTCGGACTCGCCGCCGCCCAGCGCAACCGCCCACACCACCACGCCGACGACCATCAGGACGACGACCGTGACGATCGCCGGTGCGTAGCGCCGCCGACGGTAGGGTCGGCCCTGCTCGTCGGTCGGATAGCCGACCGTAATCTTCGACACCACCGTGGACTGACTCCTCACTGGGCGTTGCGTGATCTCGGATCACTGTAGAGGGTGACCCCGCAGTCCCCCGCGAGCCTCGCCGGGAGCGGTACGACTGGGGTGTACCGGGGCATGGATCGGGCGCCGAACCGAAACTTACCGACGAGTTGGGTCCCGGGTATTGACCTTCGATAGCGTGTCGACTATACTTCGGGCGCCCGCGCTTCCAGACCCGGGGTGCGCCCGATATGAAACCGTGATCGAAATCACGCAATACGTCTGATCCTCTGGTACGAATCTCGCCCGAGACGACGTTGCAGTGACCCCATCGGTAAGACAATCCCGGCGGAGTCGTGCGCAATAACACCGGGTGGCGACGCCAGCGCCGTCACCGTGAGCGCCCCTCACACTCTCGACAAGTTAGGCAAGGAATGGCTACAGATTACGACGCGCCACGACGGACGGAGACCGAGGACCTCAACGAGGACTCGCTCGAAGAACTGAAGGCTCGACGCAGCGAGGCGCAGTCCTCGGCAGTGGATGTCGACGAGAGTGATACCGCGGAGTCCTTCGAACTCCCGGGCGCCGATCTCTCGGGCGAGGAACTGTCCGTGCGTGTCATCCCCAAGCAGGCCGACGAGTTCACCTGTACCAGCTGCTTTCTCGTCTACCACCGCAGCCGGTTGGCCGAGGAGAACGGAAGCTCGCTCATCTGCGTCGACTGCGCGTGAGATGAACTGAGTCCAGCTGTCACAGCTGATGAAGGGGGCCGACGCCGAATACGGCGCGGCCCCTTCGTCGTGTCTCGGGTAGAGAGTCGTGCCCGGGTCAGGCGGTGGGTGCGGGACGGTCGGCCGCGGCGTCGTCGACGCCCAGCGCCGCAAGGAGTTCGGCGGGCCGACGTGTCGAGACCAGCCAATACGGTGTCGGGTCGTCGGGGTCGTCGAGCACGATGAGGACCATCGTCTTCACCCAGGAGCGGTGCACGAGATAGGCCGCCGGGTCGAGCTGCCGCCCGAGTGCGGCGCTCTTCGCGGTCGCCGGGACCGTCGCCGCCCGCGCGACGACGGCGCGCGGCAGGACCGCACGGTGGGCATGCAGCTCCCGATCCGCGGTCACCCGGATGCGGGTACGGCTCATCGACCACAGCATCACGACGCACAGCACGCCGGTGGCCACGTATCCGATGATGCTCCAGGCGCTCCCGCGCGCCGACAGCTGGATCTCGTAGCCCACCACGCCGGTGAGGACCACGGCTGCCAACCACCACCACCACGGCACGTACAGGCGCTCGTCGAACAGATCGGCGGTCGAGTCGGTGACGCCGGCGTTCCGCCCGGTGGGTGCGGGGGAGGCGTCCGAGGGTCCTCCGGGGCGCTCGGGCGAATGATCTGCGGTCACGTGACCAGCGTAGTCTGCCTGCGTGGCCTCAGATCTCCCCCCTGCGCACCCCGCTGACCCGGCGCCGATCGCGCTCCGACGCCTCGATCCCGACCTACCGCTGCCGACCAGGGCGCACCCCGGGGACGCGGGGGTCGATCTCTATTCGACGATCGATCTCGAACTGCCCGCCGGACGCCGTCAACTCGTCGGGACCGGGATCGCCGTGGCGTTGCCGATCGGCACCGTGGGGCTGATCCACCCGAGGTCGGGACTGGCCGCCCGGGCCGGCCTGTCGGTCGTGAACACCCCCGGCACCATCGACGCGGGCTATCGCGGGGAGATCAAGGTCTGTCTGATCAACCACGATCCGGAGCAGACGATCTCCATCTCGCGGGGAGACCGCATAGCCCAGCTGATCGTGCAGCGCGTCGAGCTGCCCGACTTCGTCGAGGTCGACGAACTCGACGACACCGCACGCGGCGACGGCGGGTACGGATCGAGCGGGGGATCGGCGATTCTCGCCTGACCGCTGCGGTGAACCGTCGCCCGGGGCTCTCCCCGACGGGAGTCGATTAGTGTTTCCCGTGTGTCCGGCGGATCGCTGTCGCCGGCGGTGACGAACGAGGAGTGACGCGATGGCACAGGACGGATCAGAGGAGCTGCGGGTCGGTCAGGCGCGCGGCCCCTACGACATCGACGCACTGGCGACCCGGCCGCAGGAGCTCGAGAACTCCCATCTGGACCTCGGATCGGTGCTGGTCCCGGTGGTCGAGGGCGGACAGGTCACCGTCGAGATGTCCGAGGCCCACCAGCCGCAGAACGTGTACCTGGTGACCCCCATCGGCCGGATCTCGGTGAGCGCCTTCGCCGCACCCAAGTCCCCCGGGATGTGGCGTGAGGTGGTCCGTGAGCTGGCCGCTTCCCTCCGCGACGACGGCGCGGCCATGAGTGTCGAAGACGGGCACTGGGGGCGTGAGGTGGTCGCCGAGACGGACGGTGCGACCCACCGGTTCATCGGGGTCGACGGCCCGCGCTGGCTCGTCCGGTGCGTGGGCAGCGGACCCACCGAGCATGCGGACGACCTCGCACGGTTGAGCCGCGCCGTACTGGCCGAGACGGTGGTCCGACGCGGGTCCGAGCCGTTCCCCCCGCGGGATCCGCTGCCCGTCGTGTTGCCGCCGGTGCTCGCCGAGCAGGTCGCGGCCGCCCAGCAGCAGATGTTCGCCGGCCCCCCGGCCGGACAAGAATCCCCGGACCCCTCCGCCCAGAACCCCACCGCCCCGAACCCCACCGCACAGGACGCGGGCCCGGGTGCCGCGACCACCGAGGACGCGACCGACGATTCGGTACCCGTTGCCGGGGGTGCGCTCGATCAGGTAGCCCACGCCACCGTCTATGGGGAGAACGCCTACCGCGACGAGCCGGAGGCGGCCGCCGCCCCGGAAGTGGAGTCCGCGGCTCCCGCCGATCCCGAGGTCGACGAGGAGCCGTTGCCGCCGTCGTCGGGCTCGGCGATGCAGCGCTTCCGCCGCCGCCGCTGAAGCTCCGGCCACACCGGGCTCCGATCACCCCGGCGGGTCGGTGAGTGCGACAAGCCCGGCCCGGAGCTCGTCTCCCAGCACACCCGGATCGTGGCCCCAGTCGTCGAGCGTGATCTCGACGAGGGTCGATTGCGGTGCGGCAGCATGCCATTCGCGGGCGACGGCGATGGGGTGGACCGGATCGTCGGCGGCCGCGACGATGGCCAGCGGCACCGTGAGCCCGGCGATCTCGGCCGGCGTCGGCGCCCGATGACGAGCCGCCTCGCGCAACATGCCGGCGAGGCCCGGGTACAGACCCCGCCACGACCGGGTCAGTTCCGCGGCCAGCCAGGCCGGGCTGCTGCTCGCCATCGCCGCGATGGTCGCCTCGAGTCCGTCGCGTTCGAGCGCCTCGGCGGTGGCGCCGGCACTCGCGGCCGCGGGTGCCGAGTGGGCGTCGCCGCTCCATGCCGGCAGTGCGGCGAGCACCCCGGCGCAGCGTCGGTCGGTGTCCTGCAGGGCCCACTCGAGCGCGATCGCGGCCCCGATCGACACCCCGCCCACGAGGATCGAGCGGTGGGCTCCGGCGGCCCGCTCCAGCCCGCGGAGGTGGCCGTCGATCAACGGCGTTGTCGGGTCCAGCGCGATGAGCTCTACCTCCAGGTCAGCTGCGGCGCGCTGAAAGGAACGGGTGACGTGATCGGCGTCGGAACCCGTTCCGGGTATGCCGACCAGAGCCGTCGGGCGAGGGCGGTGCGGACCGTCGGTGCCAGGCATCAGGGCATCATCCCCTAGTGGTGTGTCTCGAAAAGAGGTGGCCGGTATCCGGTGGGGCGCCGGGGACCATTCGCTTGTTTCCGAGACACACCACTAGGGTGTCCGGAGGTCCCCGCGCAGACCTGGACAGCGGGGGTCCGGCGACCACGGAATGGCCCCGCGGTCGCCGACGTTGTCACTGGCCGAGGCCGAGGTCTACGCTGGCGGGCAGGTCACCGATCACTCGTTCGGCGACCCACGGACACCGCTCTGTACAGCCCTGCGGTGCCGGCCGAAATCCATTGGGAGGGTCGAGATGCCCACTGCCGGCTATCTCAAACGACTGACCCGTCGGCTGACCGAAGATCTCGGTGACGCCGACGCAGAGAAGATCGCCGAGGAATCCAAGGCGACAGGCGCTCAGCGCGCGTCCGAGTGCTGCCGCGGTGACGAGGTCACCATGCACGGCGAACTGCGTGCCGTCGAGACCTGTTCGCGGTCGGCCAAGGCGGGGGTGAAGGCCGAGTTCTTTGACGGCTCCGACATCGTGATGCTGAAGTGGCTGGGCCGTAACCGCATCACCGGCATCGAGCCCGGCCGCAAGGTCACCGTCCGGGGCCGGCTCGCCGAGCAGGACGGCCACAAGGTGATCTACAACCCTTATTACGAGTTGCACGGCGTCGACGAGTGACCGGTCCGGTCCCCGAGCATCCGGCCTCGAGACAGCCGGACGCCGAACCGTCGGCACCCGGACAGTCAGCACCCGAGCAGGCGGCGCCCACGGTGCTCGAACAGATCGGTGGCGTCTCCGGCCTGGTCAATTCGACGGTGCCCGTCGTGGTGTTCGTCCCCGTCAACTCCTTCTTCGACCTCCGGACCGCCATCTACGCGGCGCTCGGCGTGGCGGCGCTGCTCTTCGTCGTACGGCTCGTGCGCCGCGAACCCCTGACCCCCGCGATCTCGGGTCTGCTCGGCGTCGCCATCTGCGTCTTCATCGCCGACCGGGTGGGGGATGCCAAGGGCTACTTCCTCTTCGGGATCTGGAGCACCCTCGTCTATGCGATCGTGTTCGCCGTCTCGATCCTGGTGCGGTGGCCCCTCATCGGGGTGGCCTGGCATCTGATCAACGGCGAGGGTTCCGGCTGGCGCAAGCAGCGTTCCATCCTCCGCGCCTACGACATCGCCACCGCACTGTGGGCAGTGCTCTTCGCGGCGCGCTACCTGACGCAGTCGGAACTGTACGACGACGGGGCCACCGGGTGGCTGGCGTTCGCGCGCATCGCGATGGGGTGGCCGCTGACCGCGCTCGTGGTGCTCGCGACGATCCTCCTGGTCCGCCGGGCACAGCGAGCCGAGGCGGCGCGCGCCGGCACCCCGCCGGACGCGGACGTCACCGCGCGATCTGCATAGCCTCGTAGAGGGCGGGCTCGGCCTCGGTGGGCGCGATGAAGACCAGTTCGTCGCCGCCCTCGATGGGGTCGTCGCGCTGCGGGACGATGACGCGGCCGCCGCGCAGGATCGCGACGAGCGCGGCGTCGCGCGGCAGTTCCAGCTTCCGGACGGGCTTGCCGGCGAGGGGGGTGTTCGACGGCAGGGTGAGTTCGACGAGGTTGGCCTGCCCCTGACGGAACGTCATCAACCGGACCAGATCGCCGACGGACACCGCCTCCTCGACCAGGGAGGCGAGCAGGCGCGGGGTCGAGACTGCGACGTCGACCCCCCAGTCCTCGCCGAACAGCCACTCGTTACGCGGGTCGTTGACGCGGGCGACGACCCGATTGACGGCGAACTCGGTCTTCGCGAGCAGGCTCACGACGAGGTTGGCCTTGTCGTCGCCGGTCGCGGCGATCATGACGTCGTAGGTCTGTAGTTGCGCCTCTTCGAGATTGGCGAGTTCACACGCGTCGGCGAGCACCCACCCCGCGCCGACGACGGAGTCGGTGTCGATGTGGCCGGCGTTGCGCTCGAAGAGCGTGACCTCGTGGGCGTTCACCAGCAGTTCGCGGGCGATCGAGCGCCCGACCGCGCCGGCTCCGGCGATGGCGACCTTCACTTCGGGACTCCTTCGGCCCGGGTCATCCGGACTCGTTCTGGGTGAACGGCCGCGCGGCGACGCCGCGGGCGTTCTTGAGGTTGTCGAGCATGACCGCCCCGTAGACCACATCGTCTTGTTGCAGAACGGTTTTCGCCTCGGGGAGAACCGGACGTCCGACACGGCTGAGGAAGGCCACCCGCGCGCCGGTCTGCTCCTGGAACTTGCCGACCGAGATCCCGATCCACGAGTCGTCGACGTCGATCTGGGCGATCGCCAGCGAACCCGACGGGTCACGCCACTCCATCGTCGTCGTCTCGCCGAGCGCCGAGACGAATCGCTCGGTCGTCCAGGGGACGGTCGCCACCGTGGGGATGCCGAGTCGCTCGTACACCTCGGCGCGCTTGGCGTCGTAGATCCGGGCGACGACGCGCTCGACGTCGAAGGTCTCGCGGGCCACCCGCGCCGAGATGATGTTCGAGTTGTCCCCGGAGGACACCGCGGCGAACGCGTCGGCGTGCTCGATGCCCGCCTTGACGAGGATCTCGCGGTCGAACCCGACCCCGGTGATCGTGCGGCCCGCGAAGTCGGGACTCAGCCGCACGAACGCGCTCGGATCCCGATCGATGATCGCGACGTCGTGTCCGCGCTTCTGCATCGACATCGCGAGCGCGGATCCGACCCGCCCGCAACCCATGATGACCACCTGCACGGCATTCCTCTCCACACGCGGCTCGTCTGCCGCGAGTCGAACCTACCCGCCTCGGCGCCAACGCTCTAGGGTTGCCTGGTGTCCACCGTCTCCAAGGTGTCCGTTGCGACGAAACGCCTCCTGCTCGGCAGGCCTTTCCGCAGCGACACGCTCGGTCACACCCTGCTGCCCAAGCGGATAGCCCTGCCGGTGTTCGCCTCCGACGCGATGAGCTCGGTGGCGTACGCGCCGCAGGAGATCTTCCTGGTCCTGTCCGTCGCCGGCATCAGCGCGCTGGCGTTCACGCCCTGGGTGGCGATCGCCGTCGCCGTCGTCATGGCCGTGGTCGTCGCGAGCTACCGCCAGAACGTGCACGCCTACCCCTCGGGTGGCGGCGACTACGAGGTCGCGACCGTCAATCTCGGTCCCAACGCGGGCCTGACCGTCGGCAGCGCCCTGCTGGTGGACTACGTGCTCACGGTGGCGGTGTCGGTCACGTCGGCGGCGGAGAACATCGGTTCGGCGATCCCGTTCGTCGAAGAGCACAAGGTGTGGTTCTGCGTCGGCGCGATCATGCTGCTCGCCGCGGTCAACCTGCGTGGCATCAAGGAGTCCGGGGCCGTGCTCGCGATCCCGACCTACGGGTTCATCATCGGTGTCCTGGGCATGCTCATCTGGGGGTTCACCGAGATCTACGTGCTCGGTCAGGACATCCATTCCGAGACCGCCGACTTCGGCATCGTGCCCGAACAGGACAACCTCACCGGGCTGGCGCTGATGTTCCTCGTCGCCCGGTCGTTCTCCTCGGGCTGTGCGGCGCTCACCGGGGTGGAGGCCATCAGCAACGGGGTGCCGGCCTTCCGGAAACCGAAGTCGCGCAACGCCGCGACGACACTGCTGCTGCTGGGCGCGTTCTCCATCACCCTGCTGATGGGCATCGTGCTGCTGGCGGAGAAGATCGGCGCGAAGTACGTGATGAACCCGGAGCAGGACCTCATCGGGGCGCCGGAGGGTTACCAGCAGAAGGCCATGATCGCCCAGCTGGCCCACGCCGTCTTCGACTCCTTCCCGCCGGCCTTCTTCTTCGTCGCCACCGTCACCGCGCTGATCCTGCTACTGGCCGCGAACACCGCCTTCAACGGTTTCCCGGTGCTGGGCTCGGTGCTCGCGCAGGACCGCTACCTGCCGCGCCAGTTGCACACCCGAGGCGACCGCCTGGCGTTCAGCAACGGCATCCTCTTCCTCGCGATCGCCGCGATCATCTTCGTCGTCGCGTTCGGCGCGCAGGTGACGTCCCTGATCCAGCTCTACATCGTGGGCGTCTTCGTGTCGTTCACCTTGAGCCAGACGGGCATGGTGCGGCATTGGACCCGCCTGCTGCGTACCGAGACCGACCCGAGCGCGCGGCGTCGGATGATGCAGTCCCGGGTGGTCAACACGGTCGGCCTGGTGATGACCGCGACGGTCCTGGTCGTCGTCCTGATCACCAAGTTCACCGAGGGTGCCTACATCGCCGTGATCGCGATGGTCTCGCTGTTCGTGATCATGAAACTCATCCATCACCACTACGCGTCGGTGCAGCGCGAACTCGACCGCGCCGAGGACGACGACGAGGCCGTCCTGCCCAGCCGCACGCATTCGATCGTGCTCGTGTCCAGCCTGCACATGGCGTCCAAGCGGGCCCTGCGGTACGCGCGGGCCACCCGTCCGGACGTCCTGGAGGCGATCACGGTCAACGTCGACGACCGCGACACCCGCAAGCTCGTCTCGGAGTGGGAGGCCAGTGACATCACCGTCCCGCTGAAGGTCATCGCCTCGCCCTATCGCGAGATCACCCGGCCCGTCATCGAATACGTGCGCCGGGTGCGGCGCGAGTCGCCGCGCGACGTCGTGACCGTGTTCATCCCGGAGTATGTCGTCGGGCACTGGTGGGAGCAGATCCTGCACAACCAGTCGGCGCTGCGCCTCAAGGGCCGGCTGCTGTTCGAGCCCGGCGTGATGGTGACCTCGGTGCCGTGGCAGCTCACCTCGTCGGACCGGCGCAAGGAAGACCGCGCGTACTGGGCGCCGGGGGAGACCCGCCGTGCGCTCGGCGAACCCGAACGGCGACCGTGAGCGGCCCGGCAACACCGCGACGGGTCGAGGTGACCGTCGACCGTCCGGCCAACGGCGGTGAGTCCGTGGGCCGCGCCGACGGCCGCGTCGTGTTCGTCCGCGGGGCGATCCCCGGCGAACGGGTGGTCGCCGACATCACCGACGACCGGCACGACTCGTACTGGCGGGCTGAGGTGACGGAAGTGCTCGACGCCTCGCCGCATCGGGTGGCGACGCGGTGTCCGGCGGCCGCGGCCGGGGCCGGGTGCTGTGATCTCGCGCACGTGGCACCCGATCACGCGCGGGACCTGAAACAGGCTGTGCTGCTCGATGTCCTGGATCGCGTGGGCCGTCTACCGGGCGCGATCGTCGCCGGCACCGAGCTGGCGACCGACGGCGTGCGGCGTCTCGTTGACGCCGACACGGGGTGGCGAATCCGGACCCGCCTGGCCGTGGACGGCCGGGGGCGCCCGGGGCAGTCGGCGTTCCGCGGCCGCGGCGTCGTCACCGAGGCCTGCGTCCAACCCGCCCCGGGAATGCTCGACGGACTCGCCGACCGCGGTTTCACCTCGCACTCCGAACTCGCCGTCATGCTCGACGCCGACGGCGCGCGCCACGTCACCGAACTCGCGCCCGTGGCGGAGCCGCGGCGGGGCCGCGCCGACAGCCGGCGCCGGGCGCAGCAGAACCGCGCCCGGCACGCACGGCCCCGTGCCCAGCGGGTCGTCGAAGGCGAGGCGACGGCCGTCCAACGGGTCGGCGGGCGGTCGTGGGACATTCCCGTCGCGGGATTCTGGCAGGCGCACCGCGACGCGCCGCGGACCTATGCGGAGGCCGTCGTCGACTTCGTCGGTGCGCATCTCGGAAGACCGACGCGGGTGGCGTGGGATCTGTACGGCGGGGCAGGGGTGTTCGCAGGTGCACTGCTCGACGGCCCGGCCGGTGCGCCGGACACGGTGCACATCGTCGATTCGGACCCGGCCGCACTCGACGCCGCCGAACAGGCCTTCGCCGGCGACGGCGATCGGGTTCACACCCACCGCGGGGAGGTCGCGGCCCGGATCGCGGACCTCACCGCGCGGCCGGACGTCGTCGTCCTCGATCCCCCGCGTACCGGAGCCGGAGAACGGGTGATCGGGGCGATCGCCGACGCCCGGCCCGGCATCGTGGTCCACGTGGGCTGTGACGCCGCCCGATTCGCACGTGATCTCGGATACTTCGCCGCGCGCGGATTCCGTGTCGTCGACATACGCGGTTTCGACGCTTTCCCGCTGACGCACCACGTGGAGGCGGTGGCCTGCCTCGTTCCGGCCGCCGACGGGTGAGCGGGCGCGCTCGCGAGGTCCGGGATCCCGACGTGTCGGCCATCCGTCGATCGGGCTCGCGACGAATGCTTCCGTAGACTGACCAGACATGTGCCGGACGCTCTCCGGCTCGACAGCCGACCTGGCGTCACGCCGGTGATGGAGGAAACGATGGGTGTGCTCGACCGGATCAGCTCGCCGGCCGATCTCCGGCCGCTGTCGGACGAGGAGATGAAGGTCCTCTCGGCCGAGATCCGGACGTTCCTGATCGAGAAGGTCGCCGCCACGGGCGGACATCTCGGACCGAACCTCGGAGTCGTCGAGTTGACCCTCGGTATCCACCGCGTCTTCGACTCGCCGTCGGATCCGATCCTGTTCGACACCGGCCACCAGTCCTACGTCCACAAGATCGTCACCGGACGCAAAGACGGCTTCGATCAGCTGCGCCAGCGCGGCGGGCTCACCGGCTACCAGGAGCGCGCGGAGTCCGAACACGACTGGGTGGAGTCCTCGCACGCGTCGGCGGCGCTGTCGTATGCGGACGGGCTCGCGAAGTCCTTCGAACTGACCGGTCAGCCGGATCGCACGGTGGTCGCGGTGGTCGGCGACGGCGCCCTGACCGGCGGCATGTGCTGGGAGGCGATCAACAACATCGCCGCCTGCAACCGCCGGGTCGTCATCGTGGTCAACGACAACGGTCGGTCCTATGCGCCGACGATCGGCGGACTCGCGAGTCACCTGTCGGGGCTGCGCCTGCAGCCCGGGTACGAGAAATTCCTCGACGAGGGTCGCCGCGTCGTCAAGCAGGTGCCGGTCGTCGGGGAGCCGGCGTACGCCGTGCTGCACGGGATGAAGAGCGGGCTCAAGGACCTCCTGGCCCCGCAGGCGATGTTCACCGATCTCGGCCTGAAGTACGTCGGGCCCGTCGATGGTCACGACATCGACGCGGTCGAGTCGGCGCTGCGGCAGGCCCGCGACTTCGGCGGCCCGGTGATCGTGCACACCGTGACCCGCAAGGGCATGGGCTACGCCCACGCCGAGAACCACGTCGCCGACCTCATGCACGCGACCGGCATCATCGACCCGGTCACCGGCCGGCCCACGAGCGTCTCACCCCAGGACTGGACCGCCGTGTTCTCCGCCGCACTGCTCGACGCCGGCGCCAACCGTCCCGACGTCGTGGCGATCACCGCGGCGATGCCCGGGCCGACGGGGCTCACCCCCTTCGGCGAACGCTACCCGGACCGCATGTTCGACGTCGGCATCGCCGAACAGCATGCGATGACCTCGGCGGCCGGACTCGCGCTCGGCGGACTGCATCCGGTTGTCGCGATCTACTCGACGTTCCTCAACCGCGCGTTCGATCAGCTGCTGATGGACGTCGCGCTGCTGAAGCAGCCGGTGACGCTCGTCCTCGACCGTTCCGGCATCACCGGACCCGATGGCCCCAGCCACCACGGCATGTGGGATCTCTCGCTGATGGCGATGGTGCCCGGCCTGCGGGTCGCCGCACCCCGTGACGCCGTCCGACTGCGCGAGGAGTTCGACGAGGCTCTCGGCGTCGCCGACGGCCCCACAGCCCTCCGATTCTCCAAAGGTGCTGTCCCCGAAGACATCCGGGCGGTCGAGCGGCTCGACGACGGTGTCGACGTTCTGCACCGGACGGACCGGGACCTCGGTCCGGCGGGCGGCGATGTGCTCATCGTCGCGGTCGGTGCCTTCTGCGGGCTGGCCGTCGACACCGCCGAACGCCTGGCCCGTCAGGGAATCGATGCGACGGTCGTGGATCCGCGCTGGGTACTGCCGGTGCCCACCTCGGTGGTCGAGGTCGCGCGCCGCCACCGGCTCGTCGTGACGCTCGAGGACGGGTGCACCAGCGGCGGCGTCGGTTCCGCGGTCGCCGCCGCGCTGTCGGCGGCGGAGGTGCTCGTACCGGTCCAGATCAAGGGCATCCCGCAGGAGTTCATCGCACACGCCTCGCGCAACGAGATCCTGGGCGATCTCGGGTTGACCGCGCAGGACCTCGCCCGGTCGATCACCGCGACGGTCTCGGGCATGCAGGCCGGTCCCGGCCTGGACCGGGCGATCGAGAACACGCCCGATCCGGCGGAGAGCCGCGCCGAGGACTGACGTCCCGTTTGACCGATGCCGCCGCTGGGCATTTTCTCCGTGTGGACGACGAGTACGGTTCCGCGGGCGGGGATTTCCGGGGCATTCCGGCGCCGACCCTCGGGGTCGAGGAGGAGTTCGTCCTCGTCGACCGGGAGACCGGACGGCCGGTCGGGAGTAACCGCGAGGTCGCGGCCGCGGCATCCGCGCGCGGCCTCGACCTCGAGTTGGAACTCACCTCGTCGCAGGTGGAGATCGCCACGCCGACCGCGGCGACGAGTCAGGAGATCGGCGACCACCTGCACCGGCTGCGGGGCATCCTGGCGGCGGCCGCCGACGACGTGGGCGTGGACGTGGTGGCCTGCGGGGTGCCGCCACGCGTGCCCGAGTCGTTTCCGGTGACCGACACCGGCCGCTACCGGGCGATCGCCGCGCGGTACGGCATGCTGGCCCACGAACAGGGCATCAGCGGCTGTCACGTCCACGTGGGTGTCCCGGACACCGACACCGCCGTCGCGGTGTGCAATCGCCTGCGCCCGTGGCTACCGATAATGCTTGCGCTGTCGGCGAACTCGGCGATCTATCGCGACGCCGACTCCGGCCACGCCAGTTGGCGCTCGGTGCTATGGTCGCGATGGCCGGCGGCGGGACCGCCGCCCCATCTCCGGTCGGCGGAGCACTTCGCCGAGACGGTCGAACTCCTCGTGGCCACGGGCACGATCCTGGACCCGCACATGCTGTACTGGGACGCCCGGCCGTCGGATCACCTGCCAACGGTCGAGGTGCGGGTCGGGGACGTGCAGATGCGGGTGGAGGAGACACAGACCTTCGCCACCCTCGTCCGTGCGGCGGTGATGACCGCCCTCGACGACCTGCGCGCGGGGGACCGGCGGTTCCCGGCCGCGGACCTCGATCCGGCGCTGCTGTCGGCCGCGTACTGGATCGCCGCCCACGACGGCGTCGACGGGCGCGCGCTCGACCCGACGACCGGCGCGTTGCTGCCGGTCTGGACCCGGGTCGAACAGCTCCTCACCGTGCTCGCGCCGGCGCTGCACCGACTCGGTGAGCGGGACGGCGTCATGCAGGCGCTGGACCGGCTGCGTCTGGATGGCAACGGGGCCTCTCGCCAGCGGCGCCTCTTCGAGGAGTCCGGATCGGCTCTCGCCGTGGTCCGGGCCGCGACGCTGCACCCGCCCGTCTGACGACGGACGCCTGCCCTTCGTGGGGCTCGTCGCTAGGCGCTCCTCGCACCTCAGTACCAGCGGCCTGACGGCCGTCCTGGACTACGAAAGAAACCTGTGTGCTCGCGGCGAGCCTTACTACTGCTCCCTGAGGAGGCCGGAGCTTGCGGAGGCCGTCACGAAGGGTCCTGGTGAGATGCGTCGCGAACCCTTCGTGGCTCGTCGCTGGCGCTCCTCGCACCTCAGGGAGCGGAGGGAGGGTGTCGCTTGCACCCCACAGACCAGCGGTTTGGTGGTTCCTCGGATTAGGGTGCAGAGGGGTCAGGTCGGCCCCGATCGACTCAGCGCAGTGTCGCCAGGTTCGAGATCGACTTGTGCACATCGGACTCCAGGATCTTGGCGACGAGCCTGCCGACCGAGCCGTTGAGCAGACCGCCGGACAACTCGGCCGACAGATCGAAGTGCGAACCGTCGGCGATCTCGTCGACCTTCATCGCCAGATCGATGTTCACCCCGCCGCGGCCGGTTCCCGAGAGCGCGATGAGCCGCGGCTCGTCGTAGTCGGTGACGGTCCAGTGGATGACGTTGCGGAAGCCCTTGACCTTGATGAGGGAGGAGATGGTGGTGCCCTCGGCGATCGTGTCGGGGACCGGCGAGCGCCACCCGCCGAAGATGGTCATCCACTCGTCGAAGCGCGAGAGGTTGCTGGCGAGCGCCCATGCTGCGCTCGGTTCGAGGTCGGAGTCGATGCCGACGGAGACTGTGGCCACGGATCTGCTCCCATCGCGGAAGGTGGTGTGCTCACCGGAGGTGACTTCCCGGTGGCTCGCGTACTCGGGTGATGGCATTCGGGTCGTGACCCCCGAATGTACGCGAAGGTCGGCGCCACAGCGCGATGGCCGGGGGTCTCGTCGGGCTTGGCGATCTACTCGGCGGCCGCCGTCGGCCCAGGTCGGGCGGCGTCGAGGAGGGCCTCGGTCAGGGCCTCCACACAGAGCGCCCGCTGCCATGTGCGGGCGCCGGCGGCGGCCAGATGTGCATCGAGCGCCTCGGTCGTGATCGGTTCCGGCAACCCGTCCCAGCACAGCTGTCGCACCACATCGGGTGCGAGGAGGTTCTCCACCGGCAGGGTGTGGTCTTCGGCGATCTGTTTGAGCACCGGCCGGACCGCCTGCAGCCGCGCCGCGGCCTCCGGATTGCGCTGATCCCACCGGCTGACCGGGGGCAGACCCGGCCCGGTCGACTTCCGCGAGGGCAGCTTGCTGTCAGGGATCTCGCGAGCCCGCTGCAGCGCGGACATCCAGATCCCGGCCTGACGGCGCTGACGCGGGCCGCCGAAGACCGGCAGCTTGGTGAGTTCGGCGATGGACTGGGGGTTCACGGTAGCGGCGTTGACGATGGCGGTGTCGGGCAGGACACGTCCGGGCGCGACATCCCGACGCTGCGCCAGTTCCTCACGCGCGGTCCACAATTCGCGGACCGCGGCGAGGGCGCGGGTGGACTTCACGGTGTGCACGTTCGACGTCTTGCGCCACCGGTCGGTGCGCGGCGGTGCCGGTGGCCGACCCAGGACGTACGCGAATTCCTCTCGCGCCCAGCCGTCCTTGCCCGCCTCTGCGAGTGCGGCGTCCATGGCGTCGCGCAATTCGACGAGGACCTCGACGTCGAGCGCGGCGTAGTTCAGCCATTCGTCGGGCAGCGGGCGGCGCGACCAGTCGGCGGCGCCGTGTCCCTTGAGGAGTCCCAGCCCGAGGAACTCCGCCACCATCGCGGCGAGGTTGACCTTCGCCAGGCCCAGGAGGCGTCCGGCCAGCTCGGTGTCGTACAGCTCGACGCACTCGAAACCGAGTTCGCGGAGGCACGGGAGGTCCTGATCGGCCGCGTGCAGCACCCATTCTGGTCCGCGCATCGCGTCGATGACGGGCGCCAGCGCGCCGGGATCACCGATCGGGTCCAGCAGGAAGCTCCCTGATCCGCGTCGTTTGATCTGGATCAGATAGGCGCGTTGCGAGTACCGGTAGCCCGACGCGCGTTCGGTGTCGACGGCGATCGGCCCGTCGCCGGCGGCCAGAGCGGCTGCCGCGTCGGCGAATTCGCTGGCGGTCGCCAGTACCGGGGGCACGCCGTCGGCCGGCCGGAGCAGCGGGGTGACCTCCGGCGCGGGGTCCGGCTCGATCGGGTTCTCGGCCGCATCCCCGGGGGCGGAGTCGTTCACGTCGCGCCGAGTTCGGTGACCCCGACCGGCGGGAGGCCGGCGGCGGAGGCGAGGACGTCGCAGAACGCCTCGAGGTGGTTGTTCAGGCCGTCCGAACTCAGGGCGGTCCACGAGGCGCGCACCTCGAGCTGATGTGCGCGCGGAGGTCCGGCGATGTCGCCGTACCGGACCGACGTCGTGGAGGTGACGGTGCCGCCGAGCGCGGTCACCTCGACGCGGTGGGCGGAACCGTCGGGCGTGGCGGTCGCGCCCACCGGGACGCCGAGGGCGTCGCTGAGCCAGCTCCAGGCCACCTCGGGCAGCAGCGGATCCATGGCCAGGGCGGCCTCCACCTCCGCCTGGAGGAACGCGACGAGGCGCATGGTGCCGTTCCACGCGTCCTGTCCGGCGGGATCGAACAGCAGGATGAGGCGCCCGAAGGCGCTGCCCTGCGAATCCGTGGGCACCACGTCGAGGTCCTCGGGCGGGCGCACCTCGGCACCGACGGCGTAGCTGTACGGCGCCAGGCGCTGCGGCGGCCGGATCGGTCCGACCTCGATCTCGCGGCGCACCCGGGCAGCATGCAGCGACTCCACCGCCGCGCGGAAATCAGCAGGCTCGTCCGGAGCTCCCGAAGAGGTCACCGTTCGACCGTAGGGCTGGGGTGCCCGGCCACGGCGGAGGCGCGCCGAGGACCACCCGTGCGCAGATCGAGGGGCATGGCAGAGTAAGCGGTGATGTCGAACGCAACTGGTACCCGGGTCCATAGGTCGAACCTGCCGCTCGTCGCCGCGGCCACCGGCGCGACCCCGTCACGCCGTCCGGTGTGGTTCATGCGGCAAGCCGGTCGCTCGCTGCCCGAATACCGGGCCATCCGCGCCGATCACGGCATGCTGGAGTCCTGCTTCGACGCCGAACTGGTCTGCGAGATCACCATGCAGCCCGTCCGCCGGCACGACGTCGACGCGGCGATCCTGTTCTCCGACATCGTGGTGCCGCTCAAGGCCGCCGGCATCGACCTCGACATCGTCGCGGGCACCGGGCCGGTGATCGCCGAGCCGGTGCGCTCGCCCGACGCGGTGTCGCGCATCCCGCGGCTGGAACCGGCAGCGGTCGGCTCGATCGCGCGGGCCATCGAACTGCTGCTCGACGAGCTGGGGGACCAGGCGGCGCTGATCGGCTTCGCCGGAGCGCCGTTCACCTTGGCCTCGTACCTCATCGAGGGCGGCCCGAGCCGCAACTACGAGCGGACCAAGGCGATGATGCACGGCGACCCGGAGACGTGGGCCGAGCTGATGGCGCGCCTCGCGGACATCACCATCGCGTTCCTGCGTGTCCAGCTGGAGGCCGGAGTCGACGCGATCCAGCTCTTCGACTCGTGGGCGGGCATGCTGTCGGCCGCCGACTACCAGCGTTTCGTCGCACCGCACAGCGCCCGTGTCCTGGCCGAGGTCGCCGGGTACGGCGTCCCGCGCATCCACTTCGGCGTCGGCACCGGTGAGCTGCTCGCCCCGATGGCGCATGTCGGTGCCGATGTCATCGGCGTCGACTGGCGTGTGCCGCTCGAGGAGGCCGTGCGCCGGGTGGGTCCGGGTAAGGCAGTGCAGGGCAACCTCGATCCGACACTGCTGTTCGCCGGCCCCGACGTCGTCGACGCCGAGGTCCGCCGGGTGGTCGCCGACGGCGACCGGGCGATCGCCGCCGGGGCGGTCGGGCACATCTTCAACCTCGGACACGGCGTGCTGCCCGGCACCGACCCGGACGTGCTGACCCGGGCCGTCGAAGTGATCCACAGCCTCTGATGTCCCCGCGGGTCCGGATCGCGATCGTCGGCGGCGGGATCTCCGGTCTGACCGCCGCCTACCGCCTTCGTCGTGCGCTCGGGCCCGACGCGCACCTCGACCTGCTCGAGGCCTCCGGACGGGTGGGCGGGGTCCTGCACACCACGACGGTCGGCGGTCGGGCCGTCGACGTCGGGGCCGAGGCGTTCATCGTCCGGCGACCCGAGGCGCTCGAACTCGTCACCGAACTGGGCCTCGCCGACCGGATCGTCTCGCCGACGCCGCGCCGTCCCGCGGTGTGGTCGGGTAAGCGGTTGCATCCGTTGCCCAGTCCGGCGCTGATGGGCATCCCGGCCGGACCGGCCGTCGTCGACGGTCTCGCCGACCCCGAGGACGTCGACCGCATGTCCGGTGAATCCGACCGTTCGATGCGGTGGGAAGCCGGGACCGATACGTCGGTCGGGCAGCTGGTCGCCGACCGGTTCGGGCCCTCGGTGGTGGCGCGCAGCGTCGACCCGATGCTCGGGGGTGTGTACTCCAGTCTCGCCGGCGACATCGGGGTCCGCGAGGCGCTACCGGCGCTGGCCACGCGCCTCGACGCGGGCGCGCCGTCGCTCACCGCTGCCGTCGGCGACCTCATCGCCGCGGGGGCCGGGGCCTCGGGGCCGGTCTTCGGCGCCCTCGTGGGCGGATACCAAGTCCTCCTCGACGCCCTGCGGGCCGCGGCCGGCGTCGAACCCGAGATCTCGTGTCCGGTCACCGATGTCACTCCGTCGGGGGCCGGGTGGGTGCTCGACTTCGGTACGGCTCGCGACCCGCGACCGTACGACACCGTGCTCCTGGCCGTGCCGGCCTGGGCGGCGGGGGAGCTCCTGGGTCGGTCCGCGCCGGACCTGTCCGCGCCGTTACGCGCGGTCCGGGGCGCCTCGTCGGTGGTGGTGTCGATCGCGCTCGCGCCGGGGACCGAGCTGCCCGATCACTCCGGTGTGCTGGTGGGGACCGGAGAAGCATTGCGCGCCAAGGCTTTCACGTTCAGCTCGCAGAAGTGGGCGCATCTGTCGGATGCGGACCGGCCGGTCTCGGTGCGGGCGTCGTTCGGGAGGTTCGGTGCGGTGGTACCGGATGAGACGACCGAACCCGGCGTCGACGACCGGCTGCGTCGTGAGGCACTCGAAGACCTCGACGAGGTGTGCCGCGCCGCCGGTGTCGCACCGGTGTCGTCGCGGGTCGTCGACGCATACGTCCAGCGTTGGGACGACGGACTGCCGGTGTATGCGCCCGGGCACCTCGCCGCGATGTCGCAGGTGCTGGCCGCGCGGCCGTCGCGTCTGGCCTTGGCCGGGTCGTCGTATGCCGGGGTCGGGGTGCCGGCCTGTATCGGTCGGGCCGGTCGCGCGGCGGCCGAACTGCTGGCAGATCTGACGTGACCCGACTCCGCTGACCTGCCTGGTCGCCGGGTGGGCGCCGGTGGCACGATGGCATCCATGAGCCGCTTGGATTACGCAGAACTCAACTCGACGATCCGCTACCTGATGTTCTCGGTGTTCGCGGTCCGCCCAGGTGAACTGGGTGCTGATCGCGATCAGGCCAAATCCGACGCCGCGGACTTCTTCAAGTCCCTCGAGGACACCGGCGTCGTCGTCCGCGGTGTCTACGACGTGTCGGGTCTGCGCGCCGACGCCGACTTCATGATCTGGTGGCACGCCGAGGACGTCGAGCCGATCCAGGCCGCCTACGCGAAGTTCCGCCGCGAGACCGTTCTGGGACGGGCGTGCAACGCGGTGTGGAGCAACGTCGCGCTGCACCGGCCCGCCGAGTTCAACAAGAGCCACATCCCGGCGTTCCTCGCGGGCGAGGACCCCGGCAACTACATCTGCGTGTACCCGTTCGTGCGGTCCTATGAGTGGTACCTGCTGCCCGACGAGGAGCGGCGCAAGATGCTCGCCGACCACGGGAAGGCAGCGCGTGCGTACAAGGACGTCCGCGCCAACACGGTGTCGTCGTTCGCGCTGGGCGACTACGAGTGGCTGCTGGCCTTCGAGGCGCCGGAGCTGCACCGCATCGTCGATCTCATGCGTGATCTGCGCGCCACGGAGGCGCGGATGCACGTGCGCGAGGAGACCCCGTTCTTCACCGGACCGCGGGTCGAGGTGCCGGCGCTGATCGACGCCCTGCCCTGAGCCGCGCCGAGGGACCGGCCGCTACTCGGCCGGTTCCAGCGTCAGGCTGATGGAGTTGATGCAGTAGCGCAGGTCGGTGGGGGTGTCGTAGCCCTCACCGGCGAAGACGTGGCCGAGGTGGCTCTTGCAGTTCGCGCAGAGCACCTCGACGCGCCGCATGCCCAACGAGTTGTCCTCGACCTCGATGATCTTGTCGCCGGCGAGCGGGGAGAAGAACGACGGCCAGCCGCAGTGCGATTCGAACTTCTGCTCGCTACGGAACAGTTCGGTGTTGCAGGCGCGGCACCGGTAGATGCCGACTGTCTTGGTGTCGGTGTATTCACCGGTGAACGGCGCCTCGGTGCCGGCCTGGCGGAGGACACGGTATTCGGCGGGAGTCAGGCGCTGCCGCCACTGCTCGTCGGTGAGTTCGGCGAGATTCTCGGCGTCGGTCGACGGGGTGCTGTCGGTCATGTCCTCCACGGTAGCGCGCTGCCGGACCGGCTTTGGCAGCACTATTTCGACAGGCCCACGGTCTCGCTCGTGGAAGTCGTGGTCTCGGTGGCGGGGATGCTCGGCGCGTCGGTCTCCGAGCGGACCGGCGGCACCATGCCGGCCACCCCGTCGGACCGCATGTCGAGATAGCGGAACAGCAGCGAGCAGAACACCGCGATCATCAGGAGTGACCAACCCCAGGTGACCTTGTTGTACTCGACCATCCAGCCGAACGCCGTCCAGCGGTCGGAGTAGAAACCGTCGAAGGTCATGCACCCGTAGACACCGAGCCAGGCGGGCCAGTTGCGCATCGGCGATCCGGGCAGCAGCACCGTCATCAGGAGCGGGAACAGGAGCATCGAGTAGTAGCCCTGGCCGAGCGAACCGACGAGGAAGGTCGTGCACAGCAGCACCCCAGACGATGCCGTGATCCACAGCAGTTCGTTGGTCTTGCGGTAGTAGCGGTACAGGAACCACAGCGAGAACGCGGCCATCGCGACGAAGGCGACGCGGAGCAGTAGTACCAGCCAGGGTGCGACGCCGAAGTATGCGCCGTTGCCGGCGATCGAGCTGTTGTAGTAGTCGCGCGCCTCGCCGAGGTACGGGACGGTTCGGCTGATGAAGTCGTTCGCGTCGACCGACAGGGGCCAGGCGACGATCGTCAGGACGACCGGAACCACGATGGCGAGCGCGAACACCCGCCACTGCCGGTTGAGCAGCGGGAGCAGCATGAGCGGCGCCAGCACCGGTTTCACCGCGAGGGTGAGGCCCATCGGCACGCCCGCCCACCAGTCGTGCCGGTTGAGCATCAGCATCAGGAAGGCGAGGAGGCCGAGGAGCACGAACGAGTTGAAGTTCGTGAAGATCAGTGTGTGCGAGACGGTCTCGGTGCTGAAGAAGAAGAACAGGACCGTCGGCATGACCCACGAGTCGAGGGCGTAGCCGAACATCCGGGTGAGCAGGTAGGAGCAGATGAGAAGCGCGATGACGCTGACGGCGATGAAGGCCCAGCGGGCGCGCTCGTAGTCGATGATCGCCACGGGCGCCATCAGCAGGGTGCCCGACGGCGGGTAGAGGTAGTGCGGGTCGACGGTGGCGTAGTTCTCGCCGTAGACCGGCAGGTTGTTCAGGAAGTTGTAGGCGGCGGCGTACACCGGCTTGAAGTCGTCGGTGCGGTCACCGTTGACACCCAGGAACACCGAGCGGTGCACGACCATGAGCAGGCTGATCGGCCACAGGACCATCGGGATGATCCGTTGAGCACTCATCGGGGGATAGAGATACCTGTCGAGATTGGCCACCCGCGAACCGTACTACGCGCGCCGCCGAGCTCAGAACCGTGCGGCGTGGTCCGGGGACTCAGGTGGGGCAGCCCCGCTGGGTCGGACCCTGCAGCGGCGCCCGATCGACGTACTCCGCGACGACCCCGGCGGCGCACGCACTGCGTCCCAGGACCGAATAGCCCAGGCCGTCCCAGGTGACGGTCACCGGTTCGGCCTCGGCGTTCATGAACAGCGGCACGAGAGCATTGGCTCCCTCGCCACCGTTGATCGGGTCGCGCGTCCCGTTGAGGATCAACGGGTCGGCGGGCAGCGACGTGGGTGGCCGGACCGGATTGCCCGACGCCCAGCCGTTGCACCGAACGAGTGACAGCGCACTGTTCGCGCCGGTGAGGGGGTTCTGCTTGGACCACGCGTCCACCAGACCCGGCACCTCGTTCTGTCCGACCGGGCCGGTCACATCGTTGCAGCGGGACACCAGGGCGCCGTCGGGGAGCCGCAGGGTCGCGGCGCGATCGGCGAGCCGGACCAGCGCCGCGGTCTGGCCGCGGTCGGCAGCTGCGATGGCATCTGCGAGGTCGAGCAACGATTGCGGGCGGTCCGGCGCCAGGGCCAGGGTCGTGGTGATCGCCTCGAGCGCGGCCGTGTCGGAGAGCGACTCGAGGTCGCCCGCCCGTGCCTTGCCCAGCATGCGGGTCATCGTCGCGACCCCGTTGGACCCGAGCGCGCAGCCCGGTAACGCCGAGCACCGCTGTGCGAAGCCCTGGAGCGCCACCTGGACGCCCCGCGCCTGGGACTGTGCGCGATCCCGGGCGTTCGCGCCGAACGGGGTCGGGGTGTCGAGGATGATCCGCCCGGCACGTCCGCCGTACAGGGACGCGTAGGTGAGCACGACGTCGGAACCCTCACCGGTGCCGATGAGCCCGAGATGTTCGACGCCCCAGCGCTGCCGCAGGGACTCGAGGTCCGCGGCGGCGTTCGCGGCCCCGAAACTCAGTTGGTAGGGGGTGAGCGTCTCCGTGCACCCGTCCGAGGCCGATGACGCGGCCGTGGACAGGCGCGAGATCCGCGCGTCCGTCGTCGTGGCGCGGTTGACGAGGCCGTTGTTGGCGATCGTCGTGCGTTCCAGTCGGGTCATGCAGTCGATGTCGCTGCTGAGCGGGATGCCGCGGTGGTCGACCGCGACCACGGGGTGCGAGGAGAGGAACGCCCGGCCCGGGCCGGCGGTCATCACCATCAGCGTCCGCGACGACGGCAGATCGGAACCGGAGGTGAGGACGAGCGGCGCGGCGTCGGGTGGCGTGTCCGCGGTGCGGGCGCGAGTCACCGCGATCGACACGACCTCGCCGTCGGGTTGGTCGCGGTCGATGGGCGAGTCGTATTCGGCGCATTCGATCGTCACGCCGTCCGGACGGGGCACCCCGTATCGTTCGCTCGTCTCGGCGGCGCACTCGCTCCACTCGAGATCGGTCTTCGGCACCGCGAGCGCGGGGGCGGGGGGAGCGGTCGACGACGACGGTGCCGGTCCCTCCTGACCGCCGCCGCCCGGGATCAGGTCGGGGCCACGGTCGGGACCGACGGCACAAGAGGACAGGACGATCGCCGCGATCACGCCGGCGACCACACCCGCGAGAGCCCTCGGGCGGGAGTTCGGTGCTGCGCCGACGGCCGGGGTGTGCGCTCTTGGCATGTCCGCGAGCGTAGTCAACGAATCCGCGAGGACGCTCGAGCCGGGTGTCGGTTGAGTCCCGGACCGGGAGCGGACAGCTCACCGGGTGGACGGGCGGCCGTCGCGGACCCAGCGGGTGAACACGAACCCGTCGTCATCGGTCATGATCGACGCCGGGTGCAGTGCGCGCAGGACCGCCGCCCCCTCGTCGGTGACCGCGATGCGGCCGGCGATCCCGCCGACGAGGTGCGGGCTCGTGGTCAGACACAGCTCGTCCACGGCATCGGCTGCCACGAGCGAACCGAGCAGACTCGGACCGCCCTCGCAGAGCACCCGGGACCATCCGCGAACACCGCAGTGCTCCAGGATGGCTGCGGTCGACACGGCGTCGTCGCCGCAGTCCACCAGCGTCGCGCCGGCATCGAGCAGAGCCCGCCGGCGATCGGCGGGCGCGCTCGAACAGGTGAGGACGACGGTGTTCTCGTGGGACACGGGCTCGAAGTCGGGCGGTATCGACAGCGACCGGGACACGAGCGCGAGTGCCGGGGCGGGCGCCTGCCCCAGCGATCGCCGGACTGCGGCGAGGGCGTCGTCGGGTGCGGGTTGCCCATATCCCTCGGTGGTCGCCGTGCCCGCACCCACGAGGACGACGTCGGCGAGCCCTCGCAGCACGCGGAACACGGCTTTGTCGCCGGGACCGCCGAGACCGCCGGACTTGCCGTCGACGGTGACCGCACCGTCGATCGACGACACCATGTTCGCCCGCACGAACGGCGCGCCGTCGTCCGGATCCGTGGACGATCGAGGGGGGTACGAGTAGAGCTCGGCCAGCCGGACCAGCTCGTCCTCGGATGTGACCTGGGTCGCTTTCTGCAGGTGGAACATGCGTTCATCATTCCGCGCCTGGCTACTCTCCACACATGGTGGCCCGACTCTGCGATCGCAACCCTGCGACCTCGCCCGACGCACTCATCGACGAGATGGTGCCCCCGTCGACCTTCGACGACGTGAGCTTCGACTCCTACATCCCCGACCCCAACGAGCCGTCGCAGGCCGAGGCGGTGGCCAAGGCGCGCGACTTCGTGGCGCGGGCGTCGAAGGCGCGCTCGGGCAAGAAGGGCCTGTTCTCCCGGAAGGCGCCGTCCCAGGGCGTCGGTCTGTATCTCGACGGCGGCTTCGGCGTCGGCAAGACCCACCTGCTGGCGTCGATCTACCACTCGATGCCCGCACCGAAGTCGTTCGCCACGTTCGTCGAGGTCACACACGTGGTCGGCGCGCTGGGCTTCGTGAATGCCGTCGAGCGGCTCTCACAGCACACGGTGCTGTGTATCGACGAGTTCGAACTCGACGACCCGGGCGACACGATGCTCGTCTCCCGGCTGCTGACCGAACTCACCGCCAAGGGCGTGTCGATCGTCGCCACCTCCAACACGCTCCCCGGCCAGCTGGGGGAGGGCCGGTTCGCCGCCCAGGACTTCCTACGGGAGATCCGCAAGCTGTCCTCGGTGTTCGAGACGATCCGCGTCGACGGTCCCGATTATCGTCACCGCGATCTGCCGCCGGCGCCGGAGCCGCGCAGCGAGTCCGAACTGACCGAGATCGCCGAGTCCACCGACGGCGCGACCCTCGACGACTTCGACGCACTGTGCGACCACCTCAGCACCCTGCACCCGTCGAAGTACAAGGATCTCGTCGACGGCGTCTCCCTGGTCTGCATCTCTGGGGTGCACCCGGCCGAGGACCAGTCGGTCGCCCTGCGCCTGGTGGTGCTCGCCGACCGTCTTTACGACGCCCACATCCCGGTGACCGTCTCGGGCGCGAAGCTCGACGAGATCTTCACCGAGGAGATGCTCGCCGGCGGTTACCGCAAGAAGTACCTACGCGCCACGTCGCGCCTGCTGGCTCTCTCGCGGTTCGCGGAGTCGGCGGCCTGACATCTGGGCCGACGCGTCAGTCGGCCCGCACGCTGTGGAATTGTCAATGTCCCCGCACGGTAACGGATTTCGGCGCCGCGGCGACAAACTGCCGGATGCGTGTTGCAGAGGTTGTCGCAGGGTTCGGTGAATCAGGCTGCGTCGCGCGTGGTGCGCCGGTTGTAGGCGAATGGAGGTCTACGCATGGGGTAAGCCTGGTCGAGGATTAGGCCGAGCACGTCGGCGCGTCGCTGGGTGGGGGAGCACCACTGAAGCCAGCGGAGAGTTACACCGCTGGGCTACGCTTGTGCACAATCAATGGAACCTGTTGAAGGGCCAACTCTCCATTGACGTCAACGATGTCCTGGTAGGTCTGTACCTCCCCACTCAGGACGGCACCGCCAGCGATCACCACCGACTTGAGAACCACTCCGCCGGGGGTAGCCGCCGTCATGGCCTGACTTGCGTACGTGACCCCTTGATCGAAAGCGGCGAGGTTGCGTTGCAGCTCGGCTTGCATTTCCTGCACATTCTCCAGGTCCTCGACCTCGAAGTCCCGCTGAGTCTTTTCCAGTGGCGGTGAACCGTTGGTGAAACCTCCGCTGGAGGGTCCAGCTCCGGGCCCAAAGAATTCGGTGGGGAACTCACCTGGACGCACGAATGCCAATGTGTAGGAGGTGAACCCGTCGTAGCTGGGGTAGTCTACGCGGAAGTCAGCTGATGAGCCGATCTTCTGGTAGCCGACGACGTAGCCATTGGTGAATGTCCCGGGCGGGTTGTACAGATACAAGGCGTAGACATCGGGAATGACCGGAAGATCGGTTTCGGGGTCAATGACAAAGCTAGACACAGCGGGGTTCCGGGTAAGCCGCTGCATCGCGTAGTCCCATCCACAATCTGTCTCACACGGCTCATACGCCGGATAAGGGTCGCCTATGACGTCTCGACCGTTGTCGAGAACTGCCGCCACAGTTTCGACGTGGTAATAGCCCGGCACACTGCCCAGCCAGCCCGCAGGCAAGGCTCTGAAGTCCATATACGGCATGTAGACAGCGACCTGGTTTCCCGGAGTGCCTGGCTCGCCGCCACCCGGTTCGCCACCACCGGGCTCTCCCGCTGGGTACTCGGCCAGGCTTTCAAGTGTCGGCACGATCGGAACGACCACTGGAACGGAGACAGTCCCACCCTTTTTGTCGTCCACGAGAACTGTGAACCAGGCAGCTGGTGCGTCTTCCGAAGCTTCGGTTGCGTAGTCTCGCGCGATGTCGGACGGTGTGAATTGGAACCGGCCGGTGGGACCAACATTAAACTGGCCAAGCGCGGTCGATGACGAGCCACGGAAGCGGAGGTCGTCCCCATTGGCGTCGGCGACGTTGATGCGGCCAGTTACGACTCCGCTGACGACGTCCACAGAATCGATGGTTACTCCGTTCAGCACCGGCGCCGTGTTGTGGTCATCGACAACCGGAGTGATCGGGACCAGGACTCTTCCTGTGGCCCTGCCGCCACGATTGTCGGTCACAATAACCGTGAAGACACCAAGATCCTCCCCATAAGTTGAAGCAGCCGAATACCGAGCCTCTGCAGAGGGCAGGAATCGGAAGGTGCCATCCGGATCGAGTTCGAACGAGTCGGCGTCGAACACCGAACCCCACAGGCGATACTTCAGGGGGTCACCGTCGGGATCGACGGCGCCCACGCTTCCAGTGACCAACCCAGTTTGCGGGTCGATGCTGATGATTGTCGGAGCTATTGTTGGAGAACGGTTTTCTTGAACAGCCGGAACGATCAGATTCACTACTGCGCTCGCCGTGGGGCCATCGCCCGGCCGATGAATGTGTTGCGTTGTCCCTGCCTCGGTCGCGACGAGCGTGAATGTATCCAAGCCTGAATGGCCTTCAAATGGTGTATATAGCCACTGGCCCGTCGATGGATCGATGCTGACAACCCCACGCGACGGTGCTCCCGTTCCGGATGTGGGGACCGAATAGACGAGCGGGTCGCCGTCGGGATCGTTGCCGCCTGCAGTGCCGGCAATCCTGCCGCTCGAGTCGGCCGGCCCGACGACGGGTGCCAATGTCGGCGACGAATTGGCAAACAGGCGTTGCACATTGTTGTTGACAGCAGAGGCGAAGGCCCACAGGAAATCGTTCTGGAACAGCCCACCCGGGCCGATGATCGGGGCGAGTGCGTTGGTGATCGTGTTAAGGAATCTAACCGGGATTGCCACCAGGTTCTGCACGAGCGCCTGAGCCTGCTGTTGTCCGGGTGTGGTGGGTTGGTCCGGAACCACATTTGTGTACACCACCTGCGTCACCTCGGTGACACCGCCCAAACCGTCGTCCGCAACGAGGGTGAAGCCATCCGCCAGGATGTCCTCCTCAGCGTGCTCGGCACTCGGTGTGTAAGTGAATGTTCCGTCGGCGTTTGCCGTCAGGATGCCGAATTCTGGTGACGTGTCGACACTGACTGTCACCGTGTCGCCATCCGGGTCGATTGTGGTCACCGTGTAGTTGGTGGAACCCGAGACCTCGTCAGTGGACACCGGCACGATCAGGATTGTTGGTGCCTCATTCTGTTGTGCCACCGCCACATCAGTCGTAATCGGAACGTGTCCGCCATGCCCATCATTCACGATCACCACGAACGTGTCCGAGTAGTCGTGGAGGTGACGATATCCTGCGTCAGGCGTGTAGGTGATGGTCTGGCTGGCGGAGTCCATCACAACCACGCCGTGGGCAGGAAGTTGATCGACGGACATCGTCACCTGGTCGTTGTCGGCATCGCTCGACAAGAGCCGATAGGTGATCGCACCCGTTTCGGGATTCGTCTGGCCAGCAACAAGATTCGCGGTAGGAAACGTGTTCTCAGGGGTGATTGAAACTTGGACGGTCTGGCGTGCTGTGCCCCCTCGCGGGTCTCGGACGATGACCGTGAAGCTGTCTTCAATCGAGTTGGCTGCTGCATGATGGGCGATTCCGGGCAGCGGCGTGTAGGTGTACACACCTTCAGTGGTGCGGGTGACTGTGCCATACAGTCCGTCGACGGCGGAATATGCCAGCACCTCACCGTCTGCGTCGGTTGCATGAACAGTCCAGGTATACGGCGGCGAACCCGCGACGACCGAGGTGATCACAGGTGCGGTGTTCTCCGGATCGCCGGGAGGAATGTAATACGGGATCGAGCTCAGATCGGCATTCAGCTCGCCGTTCTCGAAGAGAAGTGATCCGTATGTGGTCGGACCACCAGGCGCACGCGGCCCTTGGATATCGAATGTCACCTGAGCATCGTCGTCGGCGGGTATCGCAAACGATTCAGTCTCACCAGCAGATACTATGACGAACCCAGTGATCAGCGGGCCATTTTCGTCGACCTCATATACGGTAACCGCGATCGGATCGTCACCGTCGTTGTGCAGCACCAGCCGTTGTCCGCCCGGGTCGGCGGACGGGAAGTATTCATAGCCCAAACCGTTTTGCGTGCCATCGAGACTCTCGACGACCAGCGTCTGCTGCTCGGTGGTGGTGCGTGGCCAATCGCTGTCGTGTGGATCGAAGAAGGTGTCGTCAGGATCCGCGGTCGTCCAATCGACACGACTTCTGTCTGACACATTGACGAAGCGTTGGGTGAAGCGGGTGATGACGTCGCTGTCGTCGTCGACGAACTCATACCGGTCAGTCACAGCAACGGATCCTAAGGCGACGATCCGGCCAGTCCCCTCCTCACGAGGCCCTTGAAAATACAGTCCACTGTATCCGTAGTCGTCGATCGGGTAGTAGCCCGCGCCGTTCGGCAGTGGCCGATCCGCGTCCGGGCCGACCATTCCGGTCGTCGGCATCGCGAATGTCTGTGACTCGCCGGGCGCGAGTACTACTCCCTCAACCCAATATCCGTTGATCCCGTGCAGCACATAGATCGGCTTGCCTCCAGTGTTGGTGACAGTGGCAGTGTCCGATGCCCCGTCCGAGCTCTCGGCCAGACTGACGTCCACACCGTCGAACAGCGTCACGTACTCGTAGCTCGGTACGAACTGCGGATCGAACTCGTCATCGGAGTCAGCTGGGATCGGGAAGGGCCCCGAGCCCGGTGGTATGAGGACTTCGTCATCCATCGGGTCCCAGAAGTCCTCCTCCATTCCAACGAAATCCGGTCGCTTGACCTCAATACCCTGGCCGACAGCGACGCCGTACCTGATCTCCACCGATCCGAGCGCGACAGGCTGGCCGGTGACGGCGCGAGGCGCTTGGACCATATAAGTCCAATCGCCGTCCTCCGGTGTCACGAATATCCGCGATCCTGATGGCCCAACGACCACGAAATCATAAGGCGCCGTTGAGTAATTGTCGGCAGTGTTCACGACCCCGATCGGTTGGTCACTGTCGTTGTGGATGGTGAGTACCCCACCAACCCAGCTGTAGGTGACTCCCGAAGCATCACCGCTCATCCACCCGTCGTCGGAGACAACTTCGGGCGGATTCCAGAATTGGTCACCCGCGTCGAGACCTGCCCAGTCGGTTCGAGCGCCCGTACGCGGCAGAGTGCTGATGAAGTTTCCCTGCCCGTCCGACGAGATCACGCCCGCACTCACCCCGGTGTGGGATTCATCGGCAAGCCTGGGTAACTGCACTTGCAACGATGTCGGCTCGTTCACGCCAAAAGACTCGGACTGCCCGGCGCCGACGATGTAGAGCGTCTGTGTTGCCGGGTCCGACGCCCGCACGACCAAGATCCCGATTGGCGTCGATTCACCATTGGTGATGACGATCGATTCCTCGGAATGCAACGCAGTGACCGCGTGGGCGGATGTGGTGATGCGGTCTGCGGTTTCCCAGTCCGCGTCTCCGGGATCGAGAAACATACCGGGATCGCCATCGGACGCCGCAGCCAGAACCAAACTCACTGGAGCGAGAAGGAAGCTTGTCTCCGCTGTCTCCTCCGCGAGCGTCGCCTGCGGTTGAGCGGGCGTTTCGACCGGCGCGAACAATCCGTAATAGTCGCTGCCATCGGCTCGGCTGCGGCGATTGAGAACAGCGACTGCCATCGCACTCTGATTGAGCAGAAAGAGCGCCTCGGCACCCAGGTTGCGCAGCAGGCGCTCGAGCCCGGCTACCCCGGCGAGTGGTGAAGCCTCGTTCGGCGCGGCGCGTACGAGGGTATCCCCGTCGACACCTGAGCGAACGTTGTCAATCCACTCTGAGACCGCCTCCCGGCGCTCATGGATTGCAGTTCGGCGTTCCTCAGCGGCTGCCCGAAGCTGCGCCTGCACACGGGCCGCGTGCCGCTCAACTGCCGCAACCTGCCCTGTTGGCAACTGCCTGACCTTCTCTGCCGAGAAGGGCGCGTCCGGGTTCTTGTCAGGAGGGACCGAGATGGCAGCAGAAGAGCCAACTGGCGATGAGGCTTCTGGCAGCAACGAGGTTTCCAGCGGCGACGAGATTACCGGTGGTTCCGTGGCAGTGGTGGATTGGCTATCCGGTTCAGGAAGGCTTGTTGGTGCATCTGAAGCTTGGGGCCCTGCTGTTCCAGCTTCGACCTCGACCGTCGGTGGGTCCGCTTCATGCTGAGGCACAGTAGTCTGTGGCTCCGGCAGTCTCTCAGCCTCACCGACGATAGGCGACTCGCCCTCGGCGCTCGGTGTGTGGTCCGCCGCCCCACTGTCACCGATCTGTTCGACAGACGATGTTTCCTGAGGCGTGGATTCTGGAGCCTCGCCATCGTCGGCTGATGCGACACACACCGGTGCCGCAAACCAGAGAGCGACTGCGATTCCGGACGCAGCCGCAACGCGGCGAGTCCGATTCAACTGACGAATTGAAGATTTTGACATCAGCGCGTCTCAGTTTCGTGAGTAGACGGAGTAAAGGAAAACAGAAGTGCCCTGTGGCCGCTGAACCGAGATCGTTAATCGGGATCGAACTTTAGCACGACAGCGGGGTCGTCGTCGGCGATTGTGGACTTTGGTGAAAGAATTTTGGTTCCCTACACAAGCTTATAGTCCGTTTCGTAATGCTAACGAAAGATGCTGTCGCCGAATGCTTCTCGGAAGTGCGCATTCGGCTGCTTGCGCACGGTGTGACACCGGGGTGCTGCCTACGTTCCGCCGTGCCCTCCATCGTTCTTTCTCGGCCCACATCAGGTGGATCAGGGCTCGAGCCTCGATCTTTCGTGAGCGGGGTGGCGGTCTCGTTCAGGATCCGGAGTGGTGGTCTGCGGGTCGGATCTCAGTTCGTAACCATGTGAGCCGAGCGTCGGTGGGTGTCGGGTTCGGCCTCTGAGGTGCAGATGTTCTTTCTGGGTTGCAGGTCTGTTTGGACTGATAGTCAGTGTGTAGCAGGAAGTGTTGCGAGCCTTGCTATCTCGTTGAAAAGCAGATCGATGTGCGACCCACCCCGGAACGGGTCCCTTCGACGAGAGGTTATCGCTGCCGGCCGTCGGCGGTCCTGCATTCTCAGGCGTTCTGGGGAAGGATGCCGTCGCTGGTAGTAGGTCGTGCTGCGCGATCGCCTACCGAGCCGCCGGTTCACAGCCTCTGCGTGAACACGTAATCGTGCTCGACGCTCTCCCCGAGGGTGAACGTCTTCACTCCGGCGCGGGTGAAACCCATCTTCGAGTAGAACCGCTGGGCGCGGGCGTTGAGCTGGTTGACACCCAGCCAGATCAGCGAGCTGCCGTGCGACCGTGCGCGATCGAGCGCGGCACCCATGAGCAGGTGAGACGGAGTCGCGCCCTGCCGCGAATGATGGTCGCGCAGCACGTACATCTTCGAGATCTCGCTGACCGGACGCTCGGTCACGACCGCACGCACGTCGGGGTGCGTCGGGTCGCGATGGATCACCAGCGCGTAGCCGAGGATCGGTCCGCCGACACCGTCGCGCGCGACCAGGACATCTGCAGTCGGATCGGCGATGTGATCACGAAAGTTGTTCTCCCGCAGGTTGTCGGCGACGAAATTCTCGATGTCGGCCGGTGCGGCGTGCGGCGGGCACGCGAGCGGGAACGTGATGGCGGCGACCTCGGCGACCCCCGCCGCCGCTGCGGGGTCGGTCACGACCTCGACGGTGACATCGGCGAGGTCGGCGACACCGGGATCGCTCACGACAGCGGGCGAGCCGGATCGGCGGTCCAGGCGTTCATCGATCCGTCGTACACTGCGACGTCGTCGCGTCCGAGGCTGTGCAGCGCGAAAGCCGCTGCGGTGGCCGCGATCCCGCCGCCGCAGTACGTGACAGGGCGTACCGACGGGTCGAGGGCGCCGACGTCTGCGAACAGTTCGCGCAGCTCCTCGAGCGGCCGGAGGCGCCCCGCGTCGTCGACCAGTTCGGCGAACGGCACGTTGACACTGCCGGGAATGTGGCCGCCCGCGAACGATTCCCGGTCGAGCGCGTTGACCAGCAGGACGGAGGACTCGCCGGTGGCGGCCGCGACCTCGTCGGTGGAAACGATCCGCTGGGGCCGGCGGCGCGGGGTGAACGATGCCGGGGTGGTCGTGACCTCGCCGGTCTCGACCGGGAGGCCGGCCGCGGTCCAGGCGCCGTACCCGCCGTCGAGGACGAGCACGTCGTCGAAGCCCTCGAGTCCGAACTGCCACCACAGGCGCGTGGCCCAGATGCCGTTGGCGGTGTCGTACACGACGACGGTGGAGTCGTCGCCGATGCCGAGGCGGCCGACCGCGTCGGCGAAACGCGCGGAGTCTGCTGCGGCGAACGGTGCTTCGCCGTCGGGGTCGCTGAGGTCGGTGATCTGATCGGCGAACACCGCGCCGGGCAGGTGCCCGGTCAGATAGGTCTCCCGACCGGAGGCGACGTGTGCGCCGTCGGCATCGAAGGTCAGATGGACGGTGGCGTCGACGATGCGGAGATTCTCCTCGCCGAGGCGGGCGGCGAGATCGGTGGCGGAGATGAGGGGCGTCATGACAGCCACGGTAGTCCCGTCAGTCGCCGAGGGGTTCGGCGACGAAATCGTCGAGGTCGACACTGCGCGTCCGCGCCCAGTAGTCGACGATCCGCCACGGCAGGACGGCGACGACGCGTCCGTCGGGGTTGCGATACCAATTGGTCATCGCCGGATGCGTCCACACCATCTGCGCGTGGGCGCGGTCGACGGCGTCGTTGTACTCCTCGGTGACGTCCCGCCGGACTTCCAGTGCGCCCAGCCGGTTCTCGATCATCGCGCGCAGGGCGTCGCAGACATAGCGCACCTGGTACTCGAGGATGCTGATGAAGCTGCCGCCGTGTCCCAGTGCGGTGTTCGGTCCGGTGAGGATGAACAGGTTGGGGAAGTCGGGCGCCGTGATCCCGAGGTAGGCGTACGCGTCGTGATCACCCCACGCCTCGACGGTGTTCTGCCCGCTGCGTCCGACGATGTCCATGGGGTAGAGGTAGCGGTCGCTGTGGAATCCGGTCGCGAACACGATGACGTCGAAGTCGTGGGCGGTGCCGGTGCCGTCGACGAGTCCATCGGAGGTGACCCGTTCGACGCCGTGCGGTACCAGCTCGACGTTCGGCCTGCGCAGCATGTGAAACCAGCCGTTGTCCAACAGCATCCGTTTGCCGAAGGGCGGGTAGTCGGGAGTCGACAGGTCGATGAGGTCGTCGCGGTCGCCCAGTTCGGTGCGCAGGTAGCGCAGGTAGAACTCGCGGTGACCGTGATTGACGGCGTTGATCGACGCGGTCGGCTCGGGCCACTCCGGGTCGATGCGCAGGGTCGAGTGGACCTTGTCGTTGAAGATCCACGACAGCCGTGCGCGGTACCACTCCCGGTACCCGGGGAGGTTGTCCATCAGCCAGTGCACGTCGTCGCCGACCGGCGCGAAATAGTCGTCGTTCGGCGCGATCCACTGCGGTGAGCGCTGGAAGATCGTCAGCGATCCGACCCGATCGGCGATGGCCGGCCCGATCTGCATCGCGCTGGCACCGGACCCGACGATGGCGACCCGTTTGCCGGTGAGCGCACCGGGCTCGTCGAGTTCGTCGGGCCACTGTGCGGAATGGAAGATCGGACCGGCGAAGTCGCCCATCCCCGGGAGCTCGGGAAGCTTGGGGCGGTTGAGGAGACCGACCGCGCTGATCAGGATCCGGGCGGTCAGGGTGTCCTGGTGGCCCTCGCGGTCACGGACGTGGACCGTCCAGCGCTGGGTCTCGGCGTCGTAGGCAGCCGAGAGGACCTCGGTGCCGAAGCGGACGCGGTCGCGCACCGCGTGCCGGTCGGCGAAGGCCTGCAGGTAGCCCTGCACCTCGTCGCGCTTGCCGAAGTGCGTGGACCACGGGTGGTCGAAGGACGAGATCGAGTACAGGTAGCTCGGCGTGTCCACGCCGGCGCCGGGGTAGCGGTTCTCGTACCACGAGCCGCCGACCTCGTCGTTCTTCTCCAGCACGGTGTGCTCGACGCCGGCTTCGGCGAGTTGCGTGGAGATCAGCATGCCGGCCACACCGGCGCCGATGACCAATGCGTCCATCGACGTGGCGAGATCGTCGGGCAACGCCGGCAGATGTGTGTCCCGGAGGTCGCCGCGGACGATCTCGGTCATCATCGGCGCGAATTCCGGGGCCACCTGCTCGCCCGCGGTGAACGACATCAACGATGCGACGAGTGCCTCGTCGGCCGGCTTCCGCGCGGGCCGGCCGTGGTCGTACCAGTCCTCGAGGGCGTCGACGACCGCCGCGCGGATCTCCTGCTGGACGTCCTCTCCGAGCCCGCCCGAGGAGTTGTCGTCCATGCCTCGGCTCCGCGTCGGGCGGTATCGATCGGCCATCCACCGGTGGTCACCCGTCATCTCCACGAGGACCGCGAGCAGGGTCGGGATGTTGCCCGCCGCCACGAATGCCCGGATCTCCGCTGTGGTCGGGCGCGTCTCCGGACGCAGCGAAACAGATGTCATAACTAAAACTAACCATTGTTAGTAGTGCGACGTCAATACCGCCTTCAACTCCGTCTGACGGCTCTTGACGACCAAAGCCGGCTGTGTCACCGTGTCCTCAGTCATACTAACAACGGTTAGTCAGCACGGAGGATTGACATGGATCTCAGCGAGGCAATGCGCACGACGGGCACCTGCCGCTACTTCAGCGACCGTCCGGTGGAGGACGAGGTGCTGTACCGGGCGTTCGACGACGCGCGATTCGGCCCGCAGGGCGGCAACCGCCAACCCGTCCGTTGGGTTGTCGTCCGCGACGAGGTGACCAAGAAGGCCCTCGCCGACCTCTACCTTCCGTTCTGGGAGGGCTACTACGCCGCGGTTGTGGAGGGCTCGAAGAAGGTCGGCGCCATCCCCAAGACAGTGGAGAGCGCCAACTATTTCGCGCACCACCTCGCCGAGGTGCCCGCCCTGATCGTGGTGTGCGCCGAGATGGACGGACTGCACCCGACCGACCATGAGCTCGGCAGGCTGAGCGTCGTCGGCGGTGCGTCGATCTACCCGAGCGTCCAGAACCTCACCCTCGCGCTTCGGCAGCAAGGCGTGGCCACTGCGCTGACGACCCTGCTGTGCGCTGCCGAGAACCAGGTGAAGGACCTCCTCGGCATCCCCGAGGGTTATCTCACCGCCGCCCACATCGCCGTCGGTTATCCGCGTGACGACTTCCCGCGCAAGCTGTCCCGGACTCCGGTCGAGGAGATCGCCTTCCTCGACCGCTTCGACAACCGGATGTTCGCGTGAGCGCCCCCGCCGTGAACCCCTCGACGCGCACTCTCTCTCCCGCACAGACCTCGATGCTGGGCCGGGCCACGATCGGTGACCAGCTGCGTCGCCTGGCCCGGTCCCAGGGTTCGACACCGGCGATCGTGGCCTACGACGCGCAGGGCGGCCGCACATCGACGTCGTACGCGGAGCTGAACACGATGGCCAACCGGGTCGCCCATGTGCTGCTCGACCTCGGCGTCGGGCGCGGGGATCGCGTTGCGGTGATGAGTCGTAACCGGGTCGAGACGGTCGCCACCTACTACGGCGCCCTCAAGGTCGGTGCCGCGTATTCCGGCGTCAGTCCCATGTTCCGGGAGGGCGAGGTCGCCCAGCAGCTCCGGCACCTGGAACCGGCGGTGCTCGTCGTCGAGCAGCCGCTGTCCGCGTTGGCCGGCCCCATCGCGGACGGTCTGGGTATCTCGGTTCTCGTCGTCGGCGACGACGAGGCGAACTCGTGGAACTCGTTCGACGAGTCCGTCGCGGCGGCTGACGATTCCGAACCCGACTGCGAGGTCGACGAACACGACCTCGCGATGATCGTCTACACCAGTGGCACCGAGTCGACGCCGAAGGGCGTCGAGATCGCCCATCGGAACTACCTCATCTCCACCTCGCCGGCGTACACGTGGGGGCTGCGCTGCCGCAACGACGACGTGTGGCTCTACGTGATGCCGTTCCACACGATCGCCGGGATCGGCTCGCTGACCTCGTTGACGCTGCTGGGCGCCACCCTGGTGCTGCCCGCCGCGGTCGACCCGGCGACGGCGTTGCGGATGATCCGCGACGAGAAGATCTCGGTGCTGGCCCAGACGCCGACCTTCTTCATCGCGCTCGCCAACCACCCCGACTTCGGGGCCGACACCGTCGGTTCGGTGCGCCGCTGCCTGACCTACGGCGGTCAGGTGTCGCCGCACGCGGTCGACGCGTGGGCCGCGGCGACCCCGGAATCGGTCTGGGGTACCTACTGGGGACAGTCCGAACTCACCCAGCTCGGCTCCGTCGGCTGGTTCCGGCGGCTCGAGGACGTGCCGGACCAGGACCCGACCTGGATCGGCAAACCGGTCGGGCACCTGGAGGTCCGGGTCGTCGACGCCGACGGCAACGACGCCGAAGAGGGCGAACTCCTCTGCCGCACACCGTCGGTCATGCTCGGCTACCACAAGGACCCCGAGCGCACCGCGCAGGTCTTCGAGGGTGGCTGGGTGCACACCGGTGACATCGTCCGCATCGATGCGGAGGGCAACCTGTTCTTCCGCGACCGGCGCAAGGACATGATCAAGACCGGCGGGTTCAACGTCGCATCGCAAGAGGTCGAGCGTGTCCTGCAGGCGCACCCCGACGTCGAGCGCGCCGCCGTCGTGGGGCTTCCGGACCCTTATTGGTCGGAGGCCGTCACCGGCTTCGTGGTCCTGCGCGCGGGTGCGGAGGTGAACGGCGACGACATCCGTGAGTACTGCCGCACCGACCTGGCAAAGTACAAGGTGCCCAAAGAGGTCCACGTCGTCGACGCACTGCCGACCGACGCCCAGGGCAAACTGCTCAAGCGCGAGTTGAGGAAGGCCTATGGAACCGGTCAGGGCTGAGGACGACGCCGTTTCGGCAGCCGACGATCAGCGGCAGCGAACAGATCGACGGCCACGCCGGCGCCGCGACGAGATCGTCGAGGCCGCCGCGGGATACTTCGCCGAACACGGATACTCCAACGCCGGGATGCGTGACATCGCGCAGGCGGTCGGCATGCGGGGCGCGAGCCTCTACAACCACTTCCAGTCCAAGGAGGAGATCCTCTACGCGATCGCCCTGCGGATGACCGAGGATCCGCAGCAGGACCTGTTGCTGCTCGACGGCGAAGGCGGTCCCGTCGAGCGGTTGACCAACCTGATCGAGGCGCATGTCCGGCGGTTGGCGCGACACCGGGTGGAACACCTTGTCGCCCTTCGGGAATTGTCGGCGCTGACACCCGAGCACCGACGGGTGGTCACCGACTATCGGAAGTACTACCAGCGTCGAATTCGCGATGTGATCGCCGCCGGCGCCCGACTGGGGCTGTTCGAGGTCCGCGACCCACACCAGTCGGCGATCGCGGTGCTGGACCTGATGAACGGGATCAGCTGGTGGCTGAACGACTCTCACGATGTCGACCAGTTGGTCCGCGACTACGTCGACTTCACTATCGGTGGCGTTCTCCACCATAGTCCGACGTCGTGAGCGGACCACTCGCCGGCGTGCGGGTGGTCGAGATGCCCGGACTCGGGCCGACCCCGCACGCCTGCATGCTGCTCGCCGACCTCGGCGCCGACGTCATCCGGATCCGGCGGCCCGGCCCCGATCTGCCCGGGCCCGACGGTATCCCGGATGCCGACGCCGGTCTGTACCGGTCGCGACGCACGGTCGACGCCGACGTCAAGGACCCCGACGACGTGGCCCGCATCCGAGAGCTGATCCGGCGCGCCGACATCGTCGTGGAGGGCTTCCGTCCGGGCGTGATGGAACGCCTCGGCCTGGGTCCCGAGATCTGCTCCGACGCACCGCAACTCATCTACGCGCGCATGACCGGGTGGGGTCAGGACGGGGATCGTGCCGCGAGCGCCGGACATGACATCAACTACCTGGCGGTCACCGGCGTGCTCGAGGCGATGGGTCCGGCCGGCGCCCCGCCGGTGCCACCGCTCTCGCTCGTCGGCGACTTCGGCGGGGGATCGATGCTGCTCGTCGTCGGCGTGCTGGCCGCTCTGCACGACCGCGCGCGGACCGGCCGGGGCCAGGTCATCGATGCCGCCATGGTCGACGGTGCCGGACTGCTCGGCGCGCTGCAGTGGTCGTGGAAGGCCGCCGGACGCTGGGGTTCTCGGGACCAGGGCAATCTGCTCGACGGCTCGGCGCCGTTCTACGCGACGTACCGGTGCGCCGACGACAAGTTCGTCGCCGTTGGCGCGCTCGAGGAGAAGTTCTGGCGGAACCTGATCGACACCCTCGGCATCGGCGACCTGCCCGACCGGTGGGACCGTGCCGCGTGGCCGGTGATCAGCGCGGCACTGCAAGCCCGCTTCGGGTCGCGTACGCGCGACGAGTGGGGGAGTGTGTTCGACGGTGTGGACGCCTGCGTGACACCAGTTCTCGACTTCGACGAGGCCGCCGCAGACCCGGTCGCGGTGCAACGCGGTTCTTTCGTGCGCGTCGACGACGCAATCGCCCCCGCACCGGCACCGCGGTTCTCGCGGACCGTGTTGCCGGCTCCCTCCGCGCCGTCGGCGGCGTCTTTGGGGGAAATCGTCGGCGAGTGGTCGGCGGGCAACTGAAAGGCCGATGAGCCAACGAAAAACCCCCGGAGCGATCCGGGGGTTTTGTCGTGGTGCGCGATACAAGGATTGAACTTGTGACCTCTTCCGTGTCAGGGAAGCGCTCTCCCACTGAGCTAATCGCGCGGGTATAAAATTGTGCAGCGGTGGAGGTGGCGACGGGAATCGAACCCGTGTACACGGCTTTGCAGGCCGTTGCCTCACCACTCGGCCACACCACCAGATGCGAGTCGACTCGCGCCGAGCGGATGACGGGATTCGAACCCGCGACCCTCACCTTGGCAAGGTGATGCGCTACCAGCTGCGCTACATCCGCATGCCCACGAGCGATCTTGTGGATCGTGCTGCTCGCGGTGCGAAGAGAAACTTACGCGATGGTTTCCGAACTATCCAAATCGCCTGGTCAGGGGCGTGGCCGCGAGTGAATCCCCAGCGTGTGATTCGCTCCCGTGCCGTGTAGGGGCGCTTGTGACGTGGCCCACCGCGGTGATTTGGGACTTCTGCGCAACCCGTGTAATCTTCTGCCTCGTGCACAGGCGCCCCCGGCACTGACCGAAGGCGCCCGACACGGTCCCGTGGCTCAGTGGAAGAGCGTCCCGTTCACACCGGGAAGGTCGCTGGTTCGATCCCAGCCGGGACCACCACAGTCCCACAAGCCCCGCCGACATCGGCGGGGCCTTTTTTCGTTCGACCTCACCCGCTCGTCTCGCCGGAACCCGGGGTTCGGTCGATCGGATGAACAACGCATCTACCTCCGGTTTTGCCGTCATGCAATGTATACGATGCGGCGGCAGATGTGGCGATGAGTGCTCACAGCTGCAGTCGGACGCTTGGAGAGTGACATGACCAGACGCTGTGACTGGCTCGGCGGACTTGCAGTGCTCGCGTCGGCCGCCGTCATCGCGCTCGGTGCCGGTGACGCCTCGGCAGCGCCCGGCGACTACCTCGCTGTTCTGGAGTCGCGCGGGATCTACACGACAACTCCTGGAGCGACGTCGTGCTTCGACTATCGCGACGACGACACCAGCGGTTGCAGCAGACGATTCACCACAGCCGACGATGCTCTTCATACCGGCTATTGGGTGTGCGATCAGTTGGACATCGGCCGTTCACCGTCTTCCATCGCCCACCAGATGTACACAGCGGATGGGCTGTTCCTCAGCAAGAAGAACTCCGCCATCGTCGTCGACGCCGCGCACAAGGAGCTTTGCGAATGAAGCGACTCATCATCGGAATCCTGGCCACGTTCGCTCTGGTCGCGGGACTGCTCGTGGGTGTCGGGCAGGCATCAGCCATCACGGTTGCCGAACAGGCCTTCGTCAACAAGGCGCGGACGCTGCCCACTGCTGCCTGGCCGAACAGTCGGTACACCACTGACGCGGAGATGGTGGCGGGAGGCTACCGAGCCTGCGGCGTCATGGACCGATACCGCGACACTCAGGTTGCCGAGCGGATTTTCTACAACCCTGACGGCAGCTACCAGCCCGCGCACACGCAGCGACTGTTCCTGGTCTACGCAGCCCAAGACCTATGCCCACGTCACGCCCATCGCTACGAGGAATCCACTTCGGCCCAACGCGAAGGCGGACCTTGCTTCGTGCACGAGTACGGCCTGGACTCCGCCGATGGCAAGCTCTACTGCTCTCCAGAAGGCGACGGCATCTGGCGCAGCCATGCGGTCTCGCGCGCACCCAAGGTTCGACTCGGCACACCCTGCCCGAAGCTCGGTGCTCGCGCGATGGTGTACCAGACCGACGGCATCGCCACCTGCCGCCAGTCGAACAGCGCTGGTTTGCGGTGGCAGTGGTAATCGCCGCACCAGCGTTTCGTCCGTTCGGCATCACCGACCTGCGTCAGTACGGGTTGCATCCCTGAACGAACACGGGCCGGTATGGCTGTCCCGCAACCGCATCGACGTCGGCGAGAGTCCGGGCCAGCACGACGACCGCGGCGTCCGCGGACCGCTGCAACGGCGCGGCGAGGAGCGCGTAACCGTGTCGCATCGTCACCGTGGCGACGATGCGCGCCTGCCAGGCCGGCGCGTCGGCCGGCGGTGACTGGATGCCGTCGAGAACGCGGCAGGTCGAACGCTGCGCGAGCTCCTCACCGTCGTTCCCGGTCGAGAGATCGATGAGTACGTCGACCTCTCGCCGCTGGTCGGGTCGTAGCGCAGAGTCGTCGGGGAGTGGCCAGGGGTTGAGCCGCGGGCGCACGACCTCGGACGGGGTCTCGAGTGCGATGTGGATCGGTGGAACCGGACCGTCGGCGGTGCTCGACGAGGTGTCGCGCGTCATCGCGACCGGCTCGATGCCTTCCCCGACGCATGCGACGGTCAGCGTTGATGATGCCGCGATGACCAGTACGACTCCGAGGGTTGCTCGTAGTGATGACATGGTGTCGTCCCCCAGGTGATCTCGTCACCCACCGAGGTCAACGGTAGTCCGGCACGGACCGTCGCGATCCAGCTGTCCACCGAACAACCGACCAGGCGCCACGGCGTTGCGCGTGATGCAGCTCACATACAGGGCGTACGCTCGCCGCGTGGCCGCGAAGACTGCCGTCGATCTGCCGGAGTCGTCTCGTCCTGTGCCCGCACGGATCCCGACGGCGGCGATCGTCGTGGCGGCCGTCGTCGCGGTCGGGGTGATCGCCTGGCACGTCGCGGCGTTCCCCATCGCCAACCCGTTCTACGGACTCTTCGAGAACGCCACCGATGCCCGCGTCTACCGCGCGGGCGCGGCCACCGTGCTCGACGCGGGTCCGCTGTACGACGCACCCGTCCTGTGGCGTCTGCACTTCACCTATCCGCCGTTCGCCGCGGTCGTGTTCGTCCCGCTGGCTCTGCTCACCGAGGCCGTCGCCAACATCGTCTGGTGGACAATCGGTTTCGCCGCGCTCATCGGCGTGATCGGGATGTGCCTTCGGAGCCTGCGCTACCGGCCGGACGGTCGCCTGATCACGTTCGCCGCCTTGCTCGCGATCTCGTCGACCGCCCTCGAACCCATCCGAACCACCATCTGGCTCGGACAGGTCAACCTCCTGGTGATGACCCTGATCCTCGTCGACCTGGTGTTCCTCTCGACGACATCGCGGTGGCGCGGAGTCGCCATCGGCATCGCCGCCGGGATCAAACTGACACCGCTGTTCGCCGTCGTCTACCTGTTGGTGACCCGCCAGTGGCGCGCGGCAGCCACGGCGCTGGCGACGTTCGCGGCGACCGTGATGATCGGATTCCTCGCCGTCCCCGCCGACTCGTGGGCCTACTGGACCCGCCACCTCACGGACACCGAACGCATCGGCCGGGCCGACTCGCCGGCCAACCAGTCGGTGCGCGGATTCGTGTCACAGATGCTGTCCCACTTCGACATCGGGCGGTTCGCCGAGCCCGCACCCGGCGGGCCCGTCTTCGTCGCGCCGACGTGGCTGTGGCTCCCGCTCGCGCTGGTCGTCGCCGCGCTCGGACTGCTCGCCGCGGTGGTCGCCCACCGCGATGCGCGCAACGTCCTCGCGGCGACGATCGTCGGGATGACGATGTGTGCGGTCTCGCCCTTCGCGTGGGGACACCACTGGGTCTGGTGCGTGCCGCTGTTCGTCGTCGCGCTGGATCTGGCGATGCGGCGGGGGAGTACGGCTCGTACGTGGTGGTACTGGCTCGCGCCGGCCGGCGTGGCGACGCTGACGTTCACCTGGTGGCGGCACTGGTGGGACAGCGGGCCGTACCTGACCTCCGACCACGCCATCGCGTTGGGGCTTTTAATGATGCCGCGAAATGGTGACGACTCTGTCGTGGGCGATCTGCTCGTCGTGCTGTATTCGGGCTGCTATCCGCTGCTTCTCGCGGTCACCGTGTCCGCGACTCTGATCGACGGCGCGCGGCGGAGGCGACGGCGCCGCTCGACCACCCTGCCGACGCCGGAGGCCCACACCTGCATCGCGTAGCCTGGACGTCACTTTCCAGGCCGAGACGAACACCGGGCCGAAGTGCGCAGCGGGCCGAATGAACGAGGTGGGAGACGATGCCGACACCGGGGGCGAGCGAATCCGGAGTGAACGAGACGTCCACACCGAGCGGCGCGCGGACGTCGGCCGACGCGGACCGCGGGTCTCTCCGGCATCGCCTGCGCATCCGCGCACGCCATCGTCGCTACGTCGTGCGAAGCAACCCGAAGTGGCACGGCATGTACCGCATCGCGGTCGGGACCATCGGCACGATCGTCCTGCTGTGCGGAATCGTCGCGGTCCCGTACCCGGGCCCGGGCTGGCTCATCGTGTTCCTCGGACTGGGCATCCTGGCGTCCGAGTTCGACTGGGCGCACCGGTTGCTGAAGTTCGCGCGGGCGAAATACGACGCCTGGATGGACTGGATCGGTCGGCAACACTGGTCGGTACAGGCCGTCTTCTGGCTCGCAACCTGTGCCATCGTCATCGCCACCCTCTGGGTTCTCGGCGCGCTCAACACCGTCGCCGGGTGGGTCGGCCTCGACTACGGCTGGCTGGCGAGTCCGATCTTCGGCTGATCTCCGACGCCGCAAGGTAGGGGTGCACTCCACGACGACCCGTCGCGGATACCATCAGAGTCGCAAACGTCCGACCCGGACGCGTCTTCGCGTGTCCGCCCCAACCCGAGGAGCGCCCCCGTGCCCGACGACGTCCAGGTGACCAGCCCCGCCACGATCCGTGTGCCGGCTGGGACGACCGCGGGCACCGCACTGCGCGAGGCCGAGCTGCCCAACAAGGGCCCGGAGGCCATCGTCGTCGTCCGTGACGCGGGCGGGGACCTCCGCGACCTGTCGTGGGCACCCGACGCCGACACCGATGTCGAACCGGTCGCCGCGAACACCGAGGCCGGCCGCAGCGTGATCCGGCATTCCACCGCACACGTTCTCGCGCAGGCGGTCCAGGAGCTGTTCCCCGAGGCCAAGCTCGGCATCGGCCCGCCGATCAAGGACGGCTTCTACTACGACTTCGACGTCGCCGAACCCTTCACCCCCGAGGACATCACCGCCCTCGAGAAGAAGATGAAGCAGATCATCAAGTCGGGTCAGCGGTTCTCGCGGCGGGTGTACGAGTCGAAGGACGAGGCCCGCGCCGAACTGGCCGGGGAGCCGTTCAAACTCGAACTCATCGACGACAAGGGCGCGGCCGACGACGCCGAGGTGATGGAGGTCGGCGGCGGGGAACTGTCGGTCTACGACAACCTCAATCCGCGCACCGGAGAACGCATCTGGTGCGACCTGTGCCGCGGGCCGCACGTCCCGACGACCAAGTACATCGCGGCCTTCAAGCTGACCCGCAGCTCGGCGGCGTACTGGCGCGGCGATCAGGCCAACGCCGGTCTGCAGCGCGTCTACGGCACCGCGTGGGAATCGTCGGAGGCGCTGGACGCACACCTGGAGATGCTCGCGGAGGCCGAGAAGCGCGATCACCGCAAGCTCGGCGCCGAACTCGACCTGTTCAGCTTCCCCGACGAGCTCGGCTCGGGACTCCCGGTCTTCCACCCGAAGGGCGGCATCATCAAGCGCGAGATGGAGGACTACGTCCGCGCGAAGCACATCGAGAACGGCTTCCAGTACGTCGGCACCCCGCACATCTCGAAGGAACATCTGTTCCACCTGTCGGGCCATCTGCCGTACTACGCCGACGGCATGTTCCCGCCGATCCACGTCGACGAGGAACGCAACGAGGCAGGGGAGATCACCCGCCAGGGGCAGGACTACTACCTCAAGGCAATGAACTGCCCGATGCACAATCTGATCTTCCGGTCGCGCGGACGGTCGTACCGTGAACTGCCGCTGCGGCTCTTCGAGTTCGGTCACGTCTACCGCTACGAGAAGTCGGGCGTCGTGCACGGTCTGACCCGCGTCCGCGGGTTCGCCCAGGACGATTCGCACAGCTATGTGACGCCGGAACAGGCCAAGGACGAGATCAAGCATCTGCTCGACTTCATCCTCGGGTTGCTGCGCGACTTCGGCCTCGACGAGTTCTACCTCGAGCTGTCCACCCGTGACGACTCGCCGAAGTTCATCGGTTCCGCGGAGCAGTGGGCCGCCGCGACCGCCATCCTCGAAGAGGTGTGCGTCGAATCAGGTCTCGACCTCGTGCCCGACCCGGGTGGTGCCGCCTACTACGGACCGAAGGTCTCGGTTCAGGCGAAGGACGCGATCGGGCGTACCTGGCAGATGTCGACCATCCAGTACGACTTCAACCAGCCGGCCGGATTCGACCTCGAGTACACCGCCGCCGACGGCACCAAGCAGCAGCCGGTGATGATCCACTCGGCGAAGTTCGGCTCCATCGAGCGGTTCTTCGGCGTGCTCACCGAGCACTACGCGGGCGCGTTCCCGGCGTGGCTCGCACCGGTCCAGGTGGTCGGCATCCCGGTCGCGGAGGCGTTCGAGGAGCATCTGTACGACGTGGCAGCCGACCTTCTCGCCGCCGGTGTCCGCGCCGAGGTCGACGCCTCCGACGACCGCATGCAGAAGAAGATCCGCAACCACACCACCGGCAAGGTGCCGTTCATGCTGCTCGCCGGCGAACGCGACGTCGAGGCCGGGGCGGTGAGCTTCCGGTTCCGCGACGGCACGCAGGTCAACGGCGTGCCGGTCGCCGATGCGGTGTCGGTGATCGTCGGGTGGGTCCGGAGCAGGCGCAACGAGTCGCCCACCAAGGAGTTGGTCGAGGCCGCGCTCGGCGAGGTGGAGACGGTCGTGGTGGCGGGAGCGCTCGATGAGTGACGCCGCGTTCGGTGAGGCGCCCGGCGAGATCCGGGACGAGGGTGTCGGTGTGGCGGATCGCCTGCAACGGCTGTGGAGTCCCCACCGGATGACCTACATCGCCGACCCGCAACCGGCCGAGAAGACGGGGCACCCGTTCCTCGACATCCCGACCATGAGCGATGAGGACGGTCTCATCGTGGCGCGTGGTGACACCGTCTACGCGGTGCTGAACCTGTACCCCTACAACCCGGGGCACACCATGGTGGTGCCGTACCGGCAGGTCGCCGACCTCGAGGATCTGACCGCCGCGGAGTCCGCGGAACTGATGACGTTCACGCAGCGGATGATCCGCACGATCAAGGCGGTGTCGAACCCCAACGCGTTCAACGTGGGTCTGAATCTCGGCTACGCGGCGGGCGGTTCCTTGTCCGAGCACCTCCACCAGCACATCGTGCCGCGATGGATGGGCGACGCGAACTTCATCACCATCGTCGGCGAGACGAAGGTCATGCCGCAGTTGCTCCGGGACACTCGCGGACTGCTGGCCACCGCCTGGCAACGGCTGGACGACTGACCCCGCTGTGAGCGATCGGGTGCCGGTGCGATCAGGTGAGGCGATGTCAGACGAGAGCGATCGGGAAGCGCTGAGCCACGACGCGGCGCGAGATGGGGGAGGAACTCGGCGATGCTGAGCATTCTGGGTCGGGCATCGGTCTCGAAGGTGACCCTCCCGATGGGTCGGGCGCTCCTGCGGACCGGGCTGACGCCGGACTCGGTGACGGTGATCGGCACGCTGGCCGGCGTCGCAGCCGCCCTCACGCTGTTCCCGATGGGGGAGCTGTTCTGGGGCACGCTGGTCATCTGGCTGTTCGTGATGTTCGACATGCTCGACGGCGCGATGGCCCGGGCCCGCGGCGGCGGAACCCGATTCGGCGCGGTTCTCGACGCGACCTGTGATCGCGTTGCCGACGGTGCCATCTTCGCCGGCCTGGCGTGGTGGTGCGCGGTCACCGAACCCCACGACCTGCTGCTCGTCGCGACCCTGATCTGTCTGGTGACCTCGCAGGTCATCTCCTATGCCAAGGCGCGCGCGGAGGCGAGCGGCCTCTACGGCGACGGCGGTCTCATCGAACGACCGGACCGGCTCATCATCGTGTTGGTCGGCGCCGGTCTCACGGGTCTCGGCCTGTGGTGGGCCATCCACGTCGCGATGTGGTTCCTCGCGGTCGCCAGTGTCATCACCGTCGGGCAGCGGATGTGGTCGATCGCGCAGTCGCCGGGTGCGCGGGACCTCATCCCCATCGCCTCGGAACCCGCAGACACCGAGCCCGCAGAAGCCGAGAACGGCGATGCCGAACCCTCGTCCGGCTCGGACGGTCAGACCCCGCCCGCGGGACAGCGATGACCGATCTCGGCGCGATGGCCGCTGATCTCGGGTACCGGGCCGGCTGGGCCGCCGTCCGCTGGGCTCCGGAACGGGCGGCGCGGGGTCTGTTCGACCGTGCCGGCAGCTACGCGGGTCGTCGTGGCGGTGGCCCGGACCAGTTGCGCCGCAACCTGGCCCGTGTCCTGGGCGTGGAACCCGCGCAGGTGCCCGACGACCTCGTCGCCGACGCCATGCGCTCCTACGCCCGGTACTGGTGCGAGGCGTTCCGCCTGCCGACGCAGGATCGTGCGACCGTCACGTCCACCGTTGCGCTCCCCGACGAGGACCGGGCCCGACTGGACGCCGCGCTGGCCCGGGGCAAGGGAGTCATCCTGGCGCTGCCGCACACCGGCAACTGGGACATGGCCGGTGTCTGGCTGGTCCACCACTACGGCAGGTTCGCGACCGTAGCCGAACGCCTGAAGCCGGAGTCACTGTTCAACCGGTTCGTCGCCTACCGGGAATCGCTGGGGTTCGAGATCTTCCCCCTCAGCGGCGGAGAACAGCCTCCGTTCGGACTGCTGGCCGACCGGCTCCGCGCCGGCGGCATTGTGTGCCTGCTCGGCGAACGCGACATCGCCCGGCACGGGGTGCCGGTGACCTTCTTCGGCGAACGGACCCGCATGCCCGCGGGCTCGGCGCGCCTGGCCATCGAAACCGGTGCGACACTGCTGCCGGTTCATCACTGGTTCGAGGAGGCGCCGTACTCCCGGATGTGTTGCGGTGAGTCGATCGACGTCTCCGGCGGGATCGAAGCAGCCACCCAGGCCCTCGCCGACGCCTTCGCGGTCAATATCGCCGCGCATCCCGCGGACTGGCACATGCTGCAGCCGCTCTGGGAGAGCGACTGGACCGACCGTCAACGCGGTCGCGTCGAGCAGGACGGGACGCCGACATGACGACGACCAGGGGAGTGCTATGCGAATCGGAATGATCTGCCCCTACTCCTTCGACGTGCCCGGGGGTGTACAGGCCCACGTCACCGAACTCGCCGACGTCTTCCTCGACCGTGGGCACGAGGTCAGCGTGCTCGCCCCGGCCGGCCGCGACACCGACCTGCCGGAGTACGTCGTCCGGGCGGGACCCGCGCTGGCGATCCCGTACAACGGCTCGGTCTCCCGGGTGAATTTCAGTCCCAAGGGCTACCTGCGATTGCGTCGCTGGGTCGCCGAGAACGGCTTCGACGTCCTGCACGTCCACGAACCGAATTCGCCGAGCATCTCGATGCTGTCGTTGATGGTGGCCTCCGGCCCCATCGTCACCACTTTCCACACCGCCACCTCGAAATCGTTGTGGCTGAGCGTTTTCCAGGGAATCCTGCGGCCGTACCACGAACGGATCGCGGGCAAGATCGCCGTCTCCGAGCTCGCACGTCGCTGGCAGATGGAGTCACTCGGCTCCGATGCCGTCGAGATCCCGAACGGCATCAACGTCGCGTCCTTCGCCGACGCCGAGCCCCTCGAGGGGTATCCGCACCCGGGCGGCACGATCTTGTTCCTCGGTCGTTTCGACGAACCGCGCAAGGGCATCGACGTGCTCATGCGTGCACTGCCCGCGGTCGTGGAGAGGTTCCCGTACGTGCGGGTCCTGGTCGTCGGCGGCGGCAACCAGGCGGCGCTGCGGCGGCGGGCGGGTCCACTCGCCGAACACCTGGTGTTCCTGGGGCAGGTCGACGACGCGACCAAGGCGCGGGCGCTGGCCTCCGCCGACGTCTACTGCGCCCCCAACCTCGGCGGCGAGAGCTTCGGCATCGTCCTGGTCGAGGCGATGGCGGCCGGGGCGGCGGTGATCGCCAGCTCCCTGAACGCCTTCCGGCGGGTGCTCGACGACGGCCGGGCCGGGCGACTCGTCGAGACGGGGTCCCCCGATCAACTCGCCGCCGGCCTCGTCGAACTCCTCGCCGACCCGGAGGCGCGCGCCGATCTCGTCGCCGCCGGACGGATTCGGGCCGACAAGTACGACTGGTCGCGGGTGGCCGACCAGATTCTCCGGGTCTACGACACCGTCACGGTGGGAGCCGGTCCGGTCGTGGTGTCGGACTGATGGCCACCTGGATCATCCTCGGCGTGGTGGCCGTGCTGCTCGTGGCGGGATGGGCCTACCACACGGCCAACCGCCTCGACCGGCTCAACGTCCGTGTCGATCTCGCCCGCCAGGCGCTCGAATCGAACCTCGACCGGCGCGCGGTGGTCGTGCGTGCGGTGTCAGCGGAGATGATCGCCGGCGACGGCGCCGCGAACTCCCGCACGTCCGTCGACGACGGCGTCGCCGCTCAGGCGCGCGAGCTCGCCACGCTGGCCGATCGCGCCGAGCGGGCCGCACCGGCGGCACGTGAGGACGCCGAGAACGCGCTGTCGGCCGCACTGGCGCGCACCGACCCGAATCGTCGGTCCGCGGCCCTCGTCGTCGAACTCGCCGACGCCGAGACGCGGGTGATGATGGCGCGTCGGTTCTACAACGACGCCGTGCGTGACACCAGGGCTCTCGCGCAACGACGGCCCGTTCGATGGCTGCGGCTCGGCGGCCACGCGGCACCCCCGGAGTACTTCGAGATCATCGAGCGCGTCACCCCAGGCCAGGCGGACTGATCCCTCGTCAGGGGCCCTCGGCCCCTCACCTAGACTGGTGGGCATACCGCCGCCGCGAACGCGGCAGGTCGGGACTGCGACACGAGGAGATCTTCAGTGAGTCACAACGGCGCGACCGTTCCCGAGGTCGGCCAGGGCACGGCCCGGGTCAAGCGCGGCATGGCGGAGATGCTCAAGGGCGGCGTGATCATGGACGTCGTGACCCCCGAGCAGGCGAAGATCGCCGAGGATGCCGGCGCGGTGGCCGTCATGGCTCTGGAGCGGGTGCCTGCCGACATCCGTGCCCAGGGCGGGGTGTCGCGGATGAGCGATCCCGACATGATCGACGGCATCATCGCCGCCGTCTCGATCCCGGTGATGGCCAAGGCCCGCATCGGTCATTTCGTAGAGGCGCAGATCCTGCAGAGCCTCGGCGTGGACTACGTCGACGAATCCGAGGTCCTGACCCCGGCCGACTACAGCAACCACATCGACAAGTGGGCCTTCACGGTGCCGTTCGTGTGCGGTGCGACCAATCTCGGTGAGGCGCTGCGCCGGATCACCGAGGGCGCGGCCATGATCCGCTCGAAGGGCGAGGCCGGCACCGGCGACGTGTCGAACGCGACGACCCACATGCGCAAGATCCGCGACGAGATCCGGCGTCTGACCTCGTTGCCGAAGGACGAACTGTACGTCGCGGCAAAGGAATTGCAGGCTCCCTACGAGCTGGTGGTCGAGGTGGCCGAGGCCGGCAAGCTGCCGGTCACCCTGTTCACCGCCGGCGGGATCGCCACCCCGGCCGACGCCGCGATGATGATGCAGCTCGGCGCCGAGGGCGTGTTCGTCGGATCTGGGATCTTCAAGTCGGGCAACCCGGCACAGCGGGCCGCGGCGATCGTGCAGGCGACCACGTTCCACGACGATCCCGACGTGCTGGCGAAGGTCTCGCGCGGCCTTGGTGAGGCGATGGTCGGCATCAACGTCGACGACATCCCGCAGCCGCACCGCCTCGCCGAGCGCGGCTGGTGACCGCTTTGTCCGGATCGTAGGTGGTCAGACCGACCGCCTCCCGCCGCGGGGCCCCTTCTCAACACGCCGGAGACCGAACAGTCGACATGCGTGGCGGGTCAGGGGCTTCGCGGCGGTAGTATCTGCTGATCATGGATGCGGCGACCATCGTTCGAGACGCTTCGGTCTCGGGCACACACATCGTGGGTGAATTGCGGCTCGAGTGGTCCGCGGCGTGCAATGTGGGACGAGTCCGGGAGACGAACGAGGACGCGGCACTCGCGCTGCCGGGGATGTACCTGCTCGCCGACGGCATGGGCGGGCACGACAGCGGCGAACTGGCCAGCGAGGCCGCACTGCTCACCTTGTCGGAGGCCACCAGCGCGGGTGAACTCAAGGCGACCCAACTGCAACTCGACGATCTGTTGCTCGCCGCCCAGCGGCGCATCGGCGAGATCGACACCGAGACCGAGCGACGCGCGGGTACCACCGCCACCGGCATCGTGCTCGTCACCCACGAGCAGAGTCCGCACTGGCTGGTGCTCAACATCGGCGACTCGCGGACCTATCGCTTCCAGAACGGGTCGCTCAACCAGCTCACCACCGACCACTCGCAGGTCCAGGAATTCATCGACGCCGGATTCCTCACGCCCGAGCAGGCCCGAACCGACCCGCGCCGCAACGTGATCACGCGTGCGCTCGGCGCGGGCATGGTCGACCCGGTCGCCGACTACTCGAGTACGCCGGCATTCCCGGGGGATGTGCTGCTGCTGTGTACCGACGGACTCACCGGGGAGCTGCCCGACGAGGAGATCGGTGACATCCTGCGCAATGCGGAGGACTCCCGGCAGGCAGCCGAGCGGCTCGTCGACGCCGCGCTGGCACTCGGCGCGCACGACAACGTCACCGTCATCGTCGTGAGTGTCCACGAATCGGTGCCGACCCTCACGATGCCCGCGCTCGACGACTCGGCGCAGGGAGAGGCCGCCGGAGCTGCTCCGGCCCCCGACCCGAGCTGATCGGAGGACTGATGACCACGGGTCAGGACCGGGCCGAGACATCCCCCGCAGAGTCCGGCGACGCCGCGCTGGACGCCGGGGCGACCTACGTCGAATACTGCGGCGAGCGCATCGCGCTCGACGCCGACCGACGGTTCTTCATCGGCCGCGAAGCGGATCTGTCCATCGACGACAACCCCTATCTTCATCGCCGATTCCTGGTGATACACAACGAGAACGGGCTCTGGTGGCTCACCAATCTCGGCACGCACCTGTCGGCGAGCGTCTCGGCGGGCGACGTCGGGTTCTCGGCGACCCTAGGCCCCGGTGCGCGGATGCCGCTCGTCTTCGGTGAGACGACCATCGTGTTCACCGCCGGCCCGACGACCTACGAGCTGAGCCTCTTCGCCCGCGCACCGCAGGTGAAATCGGTGACGCGTCCGGAATACAGCGGCGGGCACACGACGCAAGGCGTGCCCACGCTCACGGAGAGTCAGAAGCTGCTGATCATCGTGCTGGCCGAGGAGATCCTGCGGCGTGAGGGGACCGGCTCGAGTGCCATCCCGTCGTCGGCGCAGGCGGCGCGCCGGCTGGGCTGGCCGCTGACCAAGTTCAATCGCAAACTCGACAACGTCTGCGACAAACTCGATCAACTCGGGGTGAGCGGAATGCGCGGTGGGGGCGGAAAACTCGCGAGCAACCGCCGGACCAAACTGGTGGAGTACGCGGTGTCGTCACGCATCGTCACGCGAGAAGATCTCCCCCTCATCGACGCCGAGGCGGCCCGAAACGCGGCCGACTGAGTCAGCCGCCGCATCTGCACGTCGCTGACCTGCGGTTTCACCGTGGGTAGTTCTCCCCACGGGTAGGGGAGTTCTCCCCATCGACCACCCGGGCCGCAGCCCATAATCTTCATCTCATCGCCGGGAGAACCCGGAAGACCACCGGTTGAATGAGTGAAGAGGAAGCACACATGACTGCGATCGCCCATCAGGCCCCCCAGCACCTGCGCTCGGTCAGCGCTCGTCGTGACGCGGAGGCCATCGCCCGCCGGAAGGAAGCCCTGGCGCGTCTGGCGGCTCGCCGGATGCCGTTGCCCGGCCACCAGATCCAGACGCCGCGCGCGGGTCAGCCGCTCGGCCTGGGCCATCGTCCGGGACACCCCCACCTGCACCGTGCGGTCGCCGTTCCCGCGCTCACCGAGGTCCCCGAGGTCGCGGAGGCCACGGCCGACCGCGCCAAGCCGAATCTCACCTCGCGCGAGGTCGAGGTCCTGCGCACCTGGATGCTCGTCGACTCCAAACCCGCTGTGGCCCAGCAGCTCTACATCTCGCTCGGTACGGTGAACACCCACCTCACCCGGATCCGGGCCAAGTACGCCGAGATCGGCCGTCCGGCCCCGACGAAGGCATCGCTGGTCGCCCGGGCCATCCAGGACGGGATCATGACCCTCGACGAACTCTGATCGCCGGCCGCGCTTCGGCGGGCAGGGGAGTGCCCACCGGCGCCGTGCGCGATACTGGTCTGCGTGGCAGCCATCGAGGACATACTCCAGGTCGAACAGATCGAGACCGACATCTACCGCGGCGGTGCGTTCCCGAGTCACCTTCAGCGCACCTTCGGCGGCCAGGTCGCCGGCCAGGCCCTGATGTCGGCGACCCGCACGGTGTCCGACGAGTTCGACGTTCATTCCCTCCACGGTTATTTCCTGCGTCCCGGTGACCCGGATCGTCCGGCGGTGTTCCTCGTCGACCGCATCCGCGACGGACGGTCGTTCGTCACCCGGCGGGTGACCGGCATCCAGAACGGCGAGGCGATCTTCACCATGTCGGCGTCGTTCCATGTACGGACCGACCAGGGCTACGAGCACCAGGACCGGATGCCGCCGGCGCCGCAACCGGACGAGCTCACCGACCGCCTCGACGAGCTGGCCGAGGAAGAGCGCGCGGTGTTCAAGGAGTGGCGCAACTTCGATCTGCGCATCGTGCCCCCGGAGATGATGGTCACCTCGTCGTATTTCGCTGCGCAACAACGAGTCTGGTTCCGCTACCGCCATCGGCTGCCCGACGACACCGTCTTCCATGTCGGCACCCTCGCCTACATGAGCGACATGACCTTGCTCGGCTCCTCGCGCGTGCCCCATCCGGAGTCCAACCCGCAGGTCGCCTCCCTCGACCACGCGATGTGGTTCATGCGCCCCTTCCGGGCCGACGACTGGCTCCTCTACGACCAGACGTCGCCGTCGGCGGGCGGTGGTCGCGCGCTGACCCAGGGACGGATCTTCGATCGACAGGGCCGCCTGGTGGCGGCGGTCACCCAGGAGGGGCTGGCGCGCACCGGTCGTGTGATGCCCGACGACCAGCACGCCCGGACCGATCGGTGAGCGAAGGCAACCGGCCGCGGATCGGGGTTCTGGCACTGCAGGGCGATGTGCGCGAGCACGTCTTCGCGCTCGAGGCGGCCGGCGCCGACGCCGTGGCGGTGCGACGCCCGGCCGAACTCGACGAGATCGACGGAATCGTCATCCCCGGCGGTGAATCGACGACGATGAGCAAACTGCTCGGCATCTTCGACCTGTTCGACCCGCTGGTCGACAAGCTGTCCGACGGCCTCCCGGCGTACGGGTCGTGCGCGGGCATGATCATGCTCGCCTCCACGATCCTCGACACCCGGCCCGACGCACGGCATCTGGACGCCCTCGATGTCACGGTGCGGCGCAATGCATTCGGGCGTCAGGTGGAGAGTTTCGAAACCGACCTGGAGTTCACCGGGATCACCGACACCGAGGGTGCCGCGCCGATGCGTGCGGTGTTCATCCGGGCGCCGTGGGTCGAGTCCGTCGCCCCGGAGGTCGAGGTCCTGGCGCGTGTTCCCGACGGCCCGGCGGCCGGGCGGATCGTCGCGGTCCGCCAGGGGAACGTGCTCGCGACGTCGTTCCACCCGGAGGTGACCGGCGACCGGCGCGTACATGAATACTTCGTGGAGATGGTGCGTCGGTAAGATCGTGCCGAACCAGCGGTAGACCACGAGCCCGGCACGCCGGGAACAACCCAACAGGGCGCACCACCAACAGGGCGACCGGATACAGGTAGGAGTGCGCCGGATGCGGGCCACGGCCCGCCGCACGTGCCGGCGCCGGGAAAGGAATCGACGGACATGAGCGGCCACTCCAAATGGGCCACCACCAAGCACAAGAAGGCGGCCATCGACGCCAAGCGCGGCAAGATGTTCGCCAAGCTCATCAAGAACATCGAGGTGGCGGCGCGGACCGGCGGCGGTGACCCGGCGGGTAACCCCACGCTGTTCGACGCGATCCAGAAGGCGAAGAAGTCCTCGGTCCCCAACGACAACATCGAACGCGCACGCAAGCGCGGCGGTGGTGAAGAGGCCGGCGGCGCGGACTGGCAGACCATCATGTACGAGGGCTACGGGCCCAACGGCGTCGCCGTGCTCATCGAATGCCTCACCGACAACCGCAACCGTGCGGCCGGCGAGGTCCGGACCGCGATGACGCGCAACGGCGGCAACATGGCCGACCCGGGTTCGGTCTCCTACCTGTTCACCCGCAAGGGCGTGGTGACGCTGGAGAAGAACGGCCAGACCGAGGACGACGTCCTGATGGCCGTGCTCGACGCGGGCGCCGAAGAGGTCACCGATCTCGGCGAGTCCTTCGAGATCGTCAGCGAGCCAAGCGATCTCATCGCCGTCCGCAGCGCGCTGCAGGAGGCCGGGATCGACTACGACTCCGCCGAGGCCAGCTTCCGCGCGTCGGTCGAGGTCGCGGTGGACGCCGACGGCGCACGCAAGGTGTTCAAGCTGATCGACGCCCTCGAGGACTCCGACGACGTCCAGAACGTCTACAGCAACGTCGACATCAGCGACGAGGTCCTCGCCGAACTCGAGAACGACTGACAGCCGCCGCCCGCCCGGTGTGTTGATCACCGGACTTGTCCGTCCTCCCCGATAAGATCTCGAACAACTGTTCGCAGATCACGATGCCTGGGAGGGTACGAGTGCGCGTCATGGGCGTCGATCCGGGTCTGACCCGGTGCGGTATCGCGCTGGTCGAGTCGGGTCGGGGACGGACGGTGACCGCCCTCGACGTGGACGTCGTGCGCACCCCCAGCGACATGGAACTCGCCGAGCGGTTGCTCGCGATCTACACCTCCGCGTGTCACTGGCTCGATGTGCACCAGCCCGACGTGGTGGCCATCGAGCGGGTCTTCGCGCAGAACCAGGTGTCCACGGCCATGGGGACCGCGCAGGCCGGCGGCGTCATCGCGCTCGCGGCGTCCCAGCGCGACGTACCGGTGCGCTTCCACACCCCGTCGGAGGTGAAGGCGGCGGTGACCGGGAGCGGACGGGCCGACAAGTCTCAGGTCACCGCGATGGTGACCCGGATTCTCGGCATGCAGACCAAACCACGTCCCGCCGACGCCGCGGATGCGCTCGCGCTCGCGATCTGTCATTGCTGGCGCGGACCCATGATGGAGCGGATGGCAGCCGCACAGAAGCAGGCCGACGCGGCCGCGGCGCGGCACCGCGCGCGGGTGGCCCAGGCACGAGAAGGGAGTCGCGCATGATCGCGTCAGTCCGCGGACCGGTGCTCGAGATCGCGCTCGACCACGCCGTGATCGACTGCGGGGGAGTGGGATACCGCGTGCTGGCGACGCCCGCGACGCTGTCCCGGCTGCGCCGCGGCGACGAGGCGACGCTGCTGACCTCGATGATCGTCCGCGAGGACTCCATGACGCTCTACGGCTTCACCGAACCCGACGCCCGTGCGCTGTTCGCGCTGCTGCAGACGGTCACCGGCGTCGGCCCGCGACTCGCGATGGCGACCCTCGCAGTCCTCGAGCCGGATGCGTTGCGACGCGCGCTCGCCGAATCGGACACCAAGTCACTGACCTCGGTACCCGGCATCGGCAAACGCGTGGCCGAACGGCTGTGCGTCGAACTGCGGGACAAGGTGGACCGGCCCACGGGCGAGGCGTCGACCGGTGTGACCGTCGTCGGCGGTATTCGCGAGCAGGTCGCCGAGGCGCTCGTCGGGCTCGGGTTCACCGCCGGTCCGGCGGAGAAGGCGGTCACGGCGGTACTGGCCGAGAATCCCGACGCCGATGCGTCCACCGCGCTGCGTCACTCGCTGTCACTGCTCGGCAAGGCGTCGTAGATGGGCGGCGATCCGGACGACGTCGACGACCGGGACGTGAGCGCGATGCCGGTGCGCTCCGACGGCGACCTCGACGCCGGTCTCCGTCCCCGGTCACTCGCTGATTTCATCGGCCAGCCGCGGGTCTGCGAACAGCTCGAACTGGTCCTGCACGGGGCCAAGGGCCGCGGTGGCACCCCCGACCACATCCTGCTGTCGGGACCGCCCGGGCTCGGCAAGACGTCGCTGGCCATGATCATCGCCTCGGAGATGGGCGCCGCCATCCGGGTGACCTCTGGTCCGGCACTCGAGCGCGCCGGCGACCTCGCGGCCATGCTGTCGAACCTCGTCGAGGGCGACGTGCTGTTCATCGACGAGATCCATCGCATCGCGCGCCCGGCCGAGGAGATGCTGTACCTCGCGATGGAGGACTTCCGCGTCGACGTCGTGGTCGGCAAGGGCCCGGGAGCGACTTCGATTCCGCTCGACGTCGCGCCGTTCACGCTGGTCGGGGCGACAACACGGTCGGGGTCGCTGACCGGCCCGCTGCGCGACCGGTTCGGGTTCACCGCGCACATGGAGTTCTACGAGCCCGACGAACTCGTCCGGGTGCTGCACCGCTCGGCCGGGATTCTGGGCATGGAACTCCGCGGCGACGCCTCGGGCGAGATCGCGCGCCGGTCGCGGGGCACGCCCCGCATCGCGAACCGGCTGCTCCGCCGGGTCCGCGACTACGCCGAGGTAAGGGGAGACGGGTCGATCACCGTGGACGTCGCCCGCGCGGCGCTCGCGGTCTACGACGTCGACGAACTCGGCTTCGACCGTCTGGACCGAGCCGTCCTCGACGCCCTGATCCGCGCCTTCGGCGGGGGGCCGGTCGGGGTGTCCACGCTGGCCGTGGCCGTCGGCGAGGAGCCGGCGACCGTGGAGGAGGTCTGCGAGCCGTTCTTGGTGCGCGCGGGCATGATCGCGCGGACGCCGCGCGGGCGGGTGGCCACTGCCGCCGCCTGGCATCATCTCGGACTCACCCCGCCCGCCGGTGCGATGAACGCCACCTTCGGGGTGCGTCCCCGTGACGTGGCGGCCGACACGCTGTTCGACGACCTCTAGCCGGATCTTCGACGACCGTCGAGGACACCGGCACCACCTGCGGGGATGAGCTCCGCGCAAGACGTGGCACACTGTGTGGAGCACAGCTGAGCTGATGCTGCCCGGATTCGTCCGGACAGGCCGCTCGCTCACGCCGTACCCACTGATACCCAAAGGACTGACTCGCACTCATGGACGCTCTGCTCTTCCCGCTTCTGCTCGCCCTGCTGGCCGGCTTCATGTTCTTGTCGATGCGGAAGCAGAAGAAGCGTGTGGCCGAGATGCAGGAGATGCAGAACTCGGTGTCCACCGGTACCCGCGTCCAGCTGACCTCGGGTCTCTTCGGCACCGTGATCGACGCGAGCTCGCCCGACGTCGTCGATGTCGAGATCGCCACCGGCGTGGTCACCCGCTGGAACCGGCTGGCCGTCATGCGCGTCGTCCCGACGGATGAGGCCGCGGCCACCTACGCCGGCCACGTCGCCCCGGAGATCGAGTCCGACGACTACGACGACGCCGACTCGGTCAGCCTGGACAAGCCCGCCACCGACGACGCGCGCGACAACGACAAGTAAGCCGCATCCGCGCCGCGTCGATCCACGACGCGGCGCGCCCATCCGTCTGCACCGCCTCCGACGCGTTTCCGGCGTGTCCCGGCCAGGAGTGGACGATGGGTCATGCCGGTCGGGCTGCTCGTCGGCCGGTTGACGCTCTCAAGGAGACCTGAACAGCTGTGACAACTCCCTCTCGGACTTCGGGGAAGGGCCGGACTGCAGGGAAGCGGTCGCGACCGGCTCGAGAGATCCCGCCGTGGCGTCCGCTCGTGGCCTTCATCGGCCTGCTCGCGGTCGTCTACGGACTGATCTTCTTCACCGGACCCCAGACCATCGAACCGAAGCTCGGTATCGACCTCCAGGGCGGTACGCGCGTCACGCTGACCGCGCGGACCGAGGACGGTCAGGCGGCGACCCGAGAGCAGCTCGATCAGGCCAAGCAGATCATCGAGCAGCGCGTGAACGGGCTCGGCGTCTCCGGTTCCGAGGTCGTCGTCAGCGGTGACAACCTGATCATCACGGTCCCCGGCCAGGACGGCGCGCAGGCCAAGTCACTCGGCCAGACGGCGCGCCTGTACGTCCGACCGGTCGTCGGGCAGCCGGCCATGGCGACTCCGCAACCGCCGAAGCCCGAGAGTGCCGACGATCAGGCCGACGCCCTGCCCACCGAGGCCGCGGCAGCCGCCATCGACGAGCAGCGCAAGCTCCGTCAGGCGCCGGGGAACGCGACCCCGCAGCAGCTCGAGGCACTCCAGCAGCAGATGGCGAAGATGGACTGCTCGCCGACGGCCAACGACCCGCTGCTGGGCAACGACCGCCCCGATCAGTACCTCGTGGCCTGCTCGACGGACGGCTCGGAGGTCTACCTCCTCGGCCCGGAGATCATCGACGGTCGCGACATCAAGAACGCGAACGCCGGTACCGATCCGCAGACCGGCGAATGGGTGGTGACCCTCGAATTCGAGGGTGAGGCCGCCAGCTTCTGGCCCAGGTACACCGCCGAGCAGGCCCCCAACCGGACCCAGACCGCCTTCACGCTCGACTCGCGCGTCGTCTCGGCGCCGGCGATCAACGAGCCCATCCCGGGCGGTCAGACCCGAATCAGCGGCGGTAGCGCCAGTCCGTTCACCGAGTCGTCGTCGAACGAACTCGCCAACGTGCTGAAGTACGGCTCGCTGCCGTTGTCCTTCACCGCCTCCGACGCCGAGACGATCTCGGCGACACTGGGTCTCGCGTCGTTGCAGGCCGGTCTGATCGCCGGTCTCGTCGGCCTGATCGCGGTCTTCATCTACGCTCTGGCCTACTACCGAATGCTCGGCATCCTGACGGTGCTGTCGCTCGTCCTCGCCGGGGCGATGGTCTACGGCATCATCGTGCTGCTCGGTCGCTGGATCGGGTTCACCCTCGACCTCGCCGGCATCGCGGGTCTGATCATCGGGATCGGTATGACCGCCGACTCGTTCGTCGTCTACTTCGAACGAATCAAGGACGAGATGCGCGAGGGGCGCAGCTTCCGGTCCGCGGTGCCCCGCGGTTGGGCGAGCGCGCGCCGCACGATCTGGTCCGGCAATGCGGTGAGCTTCATCGCCGCCGCGGTCATCTACATCCTGGCGATCGGTGAGGTCCGCGGCTTCGCGTTCACACTGGGTCTCACCACGATCCTCGACGTCATGGTCGTGTTCCTGGTCACCCACCCGCTGGTCGTCTACGCGAGCCGTTCGACGTTCCTGTCGAAGCCGAGCGTCAACGGACTCGGGGCGATCAGCGAGGTCGCCCGCCAGCGTCGTGTCGCCGCGCACCGGCAAGCGGGTGCGGCCACCGCCGACACGTCTGCGTCGCCGACGGACGCCGACGACACCACCGACGCCACTCGGGAGAAGGGGACCGTGCGATGACCGGGCCGGACAACAAGGCAACCGGCGACTCGGCCGTCCTCGACGCCGACAAGGCGCAGCCCGGCGCGGACGCCGACTTCGTCGCCGATCGCAACCGCTCGTTCCTGTCCCGGCTCTACACCGGTACCGGTGCCTTCGAGATCGTGGGACGCCGCCGCATGTGGTACGGCGTGACCGCGGCGATCCTGCTGATCTGCCTGGCCTCGATCGGAATCCGCGGGTTCACCCTCGGTATCGACTTCGAGGGCGGTACCCAGATGTCGGTGCCGGTCGTCTCCTCGGAGATCACCGCGGAGTCCGTCGAAGAAGTTGTCACCGCGACCCTCGGCGAGGCGCCCGAATCGGTACAGACCGCGGGCGCCGGTGGCAGCCAGACGGTCCAGGTGCGCACCGAGACCCTCGATCTCGCCCAGGCGGAGTCGGTGACGCGCGCGCTCGCCGACGAGTTCGGTCCCGAACTCGCGCCCGCCGAGGTGAGCATCTCGGATGTGAGCTCGACGTGGGGCAGCGAGATCACCGAGCGCATGCTGATCGCGCTGGCCGTGTTCCTGGTCATCGTGTTCGTCTACATCGCGGTGCGATTCGACCGGGAGATGTCCATCGCGGCGATGGGGTCGCTGTTCTTCGACCTGATCGTGACCGCCGGTATCTACTCGCTCGTCGGGTGGGAGGTCACCCCGGCGACCGTCATCGGCCTGCTCACCATCCTCGGCTTCTCGATCTACGACACGGTGGTCGTGTTCGACAAGATCTCCGAGAACACCCGCTCGGTACTCCAGACCACCCGGCGTACCTACGCCGAGCAGGCCAACCTGGGTGTGAACCAGACCCTCATGCGATCGATCAACACCACCGTCATCTCGGTGCTGCCGATCATCGCCCTTATGGTCATCGCGGTCTGGCTGCTCGGCGTCGGAACGCTCAAGGATCTCGGGCTGATCCAGCTCGTCGGTGTCCTCGTCGGTACGTTCTCGTCGGTCTTCCTCGCCGCGCCGCTCCTGGCGACACTGAAGGAACGTCGCCCCGACATCGGCCGGCACACCGAGAAGGTCCTCCGACGTCGCGCCGGGCTCCCGTCCGACGAGCCGCGGCCGGTCCGGACGCGCCGAGGGGCGTCCGCCGGGGCAGCAGTCGACACCGATGACGCGGACCGCGCGGTCCCGACCGGCAAACGCCGCCGCAACCGCTAGTCTCTGCGACGTGAGCGTTGGACGCCGGGAGTTCGTCAGGGTCCTGAGCCTCCTCGTCGGGCTCGTCACGGTCGCCGGGCTGGTGACGGCCTGCGGCGACGACGGGCCGCCGACGATCGACTACGTGGTCGACGCGCGGATCACGACCTACAACGCGAACACGGTGAGCGGCAACGCCGATGGCGTCCTCATGGCGACCACCCGGCTGCTGCCCGGCTTCAGTCTGCTGGGCCCGGCCGGCCAGGTCATCCCGGATCGCGACGTCGGCACGGTCACCCAGGTGCCCGGCCGCGTGCCGACCCTGCGGTATGACTTCAACCCCGAGGCGGTCTTCTCCGACGGGGTGGCCCTCGACTGCGACGATCTCGTGCTCGCCTGGGCGGCGATGAGCGGACGGCTGCCCGGCTTCACCCCGGCGACCACCGCCGGCTATCGCGACATCGACTCGGTGAACTGCGCGGCCGGCGACAAGAGCGTGACCGTCACCTTCGCCCCCGGACGGGAGTACCGGAACTGGCTCTCGCTCTTCGGCGCCGGCGCGATGATGCCGGCGCATGTGGTGGCCCGCGTGGCCGGCCTCTCCGACGTCATCGATCCGATCCGGGCGATGGACCGGGCCGCCGTCGGACGCATCGCGGACGCATGGAACACCGGCTTCGACCTGACGTTCGGACCGGTCGATCACGCGCACTATCCCGCGTCGGGTCCGTATCGCATCGACCGGTACTCGCGCTCGGGCGGACTCGTCCTGGTGCCCAACGACGAGTGGTGGGGCGACAAGCCGGAGACCTCGCGCATCGTCGTCTGGGGGCGCGGGACCGACGCGACCCGCCGGCTCCCCGACGGGCGGTTCGACGTCGTCGACGTGACGGCCGGCCTTGTCGACGGTGACATCGCCGGTTCGGCGGGGGCCGCCGGGCCGTCCTCGCCGGCGCGCGCGCTGGGCGTCGAGGAACTCGTCCTGGCCGGCCGCGGCTTGTTCGGCGATGTCCGGATGCGCCGGGCGTTCGCCTCCTGCGTCCCGCGAGCCGACCTCGCGCGCGACTTCGGCGCCGGCGCGCAGGTCTGGAATCTCCGGGTGCTCTCCCCGGCAGACAATCTGGCCGCACAGATGAACACCGAATTCGGCCAGGCCTATCAGCGGCCGGACATCGAACGAGCGCGCGGACTTGTCCGGGCGGCTACCGGGCAGGGCGCGGTAGAGGACCCGGCCGGCGGCGAGGCGGCCGGGTCGGAGGTCGCGCTGCGGCCGCGGACGGTACGCATCGGCTACGTCGCGTCGACTCCGCGGTGGCAGCAGATGACCGCGGCGATCGCGGCGTCGTGCCGCGCAGCGGGGATCGTCGTCGAGGACGCGTCCTCACCCGACCTGCGGCCCGACGCTCTGGGCCGCGACGTCGACGCTCTCATCGTCGCCGGGGGCGCGTCATTCGCCGCGGCCGGTGCCGCCGACCCGAGCCGGGACGCCTACGCGTTGCGCGGCGGAGACCCGTTGAACCTGTCCGGCATCCGGGAGCCGATGGTGAGCCGGGGAGTGGATCAGCTCGCGACGACCGCCTCGGTGCCCGATCGACTCCGTCTGGCCCGGTCCATCGAGAACGCGACCTGGGCGACGATGCCGTCGGTGCCCCTCTTCGCGGCGCCGCGGATACGGCAGTGGAAGGATCGGGTGGGCAACGTGGTGGCCGGCCTCGGCCGCGACGGCACCGGATGGAACATGGATCGGTGGACGATCCGTGGCTGAGCAGGGGAGTGAAGCGATGGGTGGTGTCGTGCCCGACCGTACGGCGGAGGCGGTCTCGCGAGCGCAGGCGGCGATCGCCGAACACGCTCGCCTCGTCGACGACTTCCCGGCTCCCGGAATCGCTTTCAAGGACCTGACACCGGTCCTCGCGGACCCGGAAGGGCTGTCGACGATCGTCACCGCGCTCACGCACGGCTGTTCGTCGATTGACCTCGTGGCCGGTATCGACGCGCGCGGGTTCCTGCTGGGCGGCGCGGTCGCGCGTGAGCTCCAGGTCGGGGTGCTGGCGGTCCGCAAGGGCGGCAAGCTGCCGCCGCCGGTCCTCGCCATCGACTACAGCCTCGAATACGGACAGGCCACGCTCGAGATCCCGGCCGACGGCCTCGACCTCACCGGCCGGCGTGTCCTGCTCGTCGACGATGTGCTCGCCACCGGCGGGACGGCGGTCGCCGCAGCCGAACTGCTCCATCGTGCGGGTGCGCACGTCGTCGGGGTCGCGGTGATCATGGAACTCGCGGGTCTCGGCGGCCGGGACACGATCGCCCGCGGCCTCGGACCGGACGTTCCCGTCCATGCGGTCGCACTGGACTGACGGCGTCGACCCGGTCGTGGGCGGGCCGCGACTAGAATCGGCTGAGCCCGCCCGGTAGGCCGGACGGGTCACCGTATGCCGACAGACAACCGTGAGGAGGACCGCTGATGCCCGATGAATCCGACACGGCGCAGCGTGGCGTGACCCCCGCGGGTACCCCGGACGCCGGAGCGACGTCGGCCGAGACCGCCGACCGGCCGAACGCACCGGCCGCCGTCGGCTCCATCCAGCCGGGTGCGTCGGCCTCACGCCGGGTGCGCGCCCGCCTCGCGCGCCGCATGACCGCGACCCGCAGTCAGGTCCGGCCGGTCCTCGAACCGCTGGTCACTCTGCACCGCGAGATCTACCCGAAGGCCGACGTGGCGTTGCTGCAGCGCGCCTACGACGTCGCCGACGAGCGGCACAGCGGCCAGAAGCGCAAGTCCGGCGATCCCTACATCACCCATCCGCTGGCGGTCGCGACGATCCTCGCCGATCTGGGCATGGACACCACGACCCTCATCGCGGCGCTGCTGCACGACACGGTCGAGGACACCGGCTACTCCCTGCAGGCGCTGGAGAAGGACTTCGGACCCGAGGTCGCACACCTCGTCGACGGCGTGACCAAGCTCGACAAGGTCGCCCTCGGCAGCGCCGCGGAGGCCGAGACCATCCGCAAGATGATCATCGCGATGGCGCGCGATCCGCGCGTTCTCGTCATCAAGGTCGCCGACCGGTTGCACAACATGCGCACGATGCGCTTCCTGCCGCCGGAGAAGCAGGCGCGCAAGGCCCGCGAGACCCTGGAAGTCATTGCGCCACTTGCTCATCGACTCGGCATGGCGACGGTCAAATGGGAACTCGAGGACCTGTCGTTCGCGATCCTGCACCCCAAGCGCTACGAGGAGATCGTGCGGCTCGTCGCCGACCGCGCGCCGTCCCGCGACACCTACCTCGCCCGGGTGCGCGCCGACATCAACAACGCGCTGGCCGGTGCACGAATCAACGCGACCGTCGAGGGCCGGCCCAAGCACTACTGGTCGATCTATCAGAAGATGATCGTCAAGGGGCGCGACTTCGACGACATCCACGACCTCGTCGGGATGCGCATCCTCTGCGAGGAGGACCGCGACTGCTACGCCGCCGTCGGTGTCGTGCACTCGCTGTGGCAACCCATGGCCGGGCGCTTCAAGGACTACATCGCCCAGCCGCGGTTCGGCGTCTACATGTCGTTGCACACCACCGTGATCGGACCCGAGGGCAAACCGCTCGAGGTGCAGATTCGCACGCACGAGATGCACCGCACGGCCGAGTTCGGGATCGCCGCGCACTGGCGCTACAAGGAGAACGGCTACCGCAAGTCGGGCAAGAAGTCCGACACCGCCGAGATCGACGACATGGCCTGGATGCGCCAGCTGCTCGACTGGCAGCGGGAGGCCGCGGACCCGGGTGAGTTCCTGGAGTCGCTGCGCTACGACCTCGCCGTGCGCGAGATCTTCGTGTTCACCCCGAAGGGCGACGTCATCACGCTGCCCGCCGGGTCGACCCCGGTCGACTTCGCCTACGCGGTCCACACCGAGGTCGGGCACCGTTGTATCGGCGCGCGCGTCAACGGCCGGCTGGTCGCGCTCGAGCGCACGCTCGAGAACGGCGAGGTGGTGGAGGTGTTCACCTCCAAGGCGCCGACCGCGGGTCCGTCGAAGGACTGGCAGACGTTCGTGGTCTCGCCGCGCGCCAAGGCCAAGATCCGGCAGTGGTTCGCCAAGGAGCGACGCGAGGAGGCCCTCGAGGCCGGCAAGGACGCGATCGCCAAGGAGGTCCGCCGCGGCGGGCTCCCGCTCCAGCGGCTCCTCAGCGCGGAATCGATGTCGGCGATCGCCCGCGAGTTGCGCTACACCGACGTCACCGCGCTCTACACCGCGGTCGGTGAGAACCATGTCTCCGCACGGCATGTCGTCAACCGGCTGGTCGCCTCACTGGGTGGCATCGAGGACGCCGAAGAGGCGATCGCCGAGCGGTCGACGCCGTCGACGATGCCCACCCGGGCACGCCAGGGCGGCGACGTGGGCGTCATGGTCGACGGCATCGACAACGTCGTGATCAAACTCGCCAAGTGCTGCACCCCGGTGCCCGGCGACGACATCCTCGGTTTCGTCACCCGCGGCGGCGGGATCAGCGTGCACCGCACCGACTGCACCAACGCCGAATCGCTTCGGCAGCAAGAGGAACGAATTCTCGACGTGTCCTGGGCCCCGTCGCCGGAATCGGTGTTCCTGGTGGCGATCCAGGTGGAGGCGCTCGACCGGCACCGGCTGCTGTCGGACGTGACCAAGGTGCTCGCCGACGAACGCGTCAACATCCTGTCCGCGTCGGTGACGACGAGCCGGGACCGGGTGGCCATCAGCAAGTTCACCTTCGAGATGGGCGACCCGAAGCATCTCGGGCACGTGCTCAACGTGGTGCGCAACGTCGAAGGAGTCTACGACGTCTACCGGGTGACCTCGGCGGCGTGATCGGGAGGCTCTGTTCTGATTCGCCAGCCCACTCCCTCTGCTCCCTGAGGTGCGAGCGAAGCGAGCCACGAAGGGCCGGGTGAGCTGCCTCGCCAGGCCCTTCGTGGCTCGTCGCTCGCGCTCCTCGCACCTCAGGGATCACGGGTTTCGAGGTTCTTTTGCATTAGGGATTAGAGTTCCCGGCGCCTAGTTGATCGTGGCCGTCTCGATGGTCACCGGGAGCTTCGGCTCGCCGTCCCCGGGCTGACTGCCGATCGGTCCGGGGTTGATGCCGCCGGCGTAGACCTTGTCGAGCACCGCGAGTCCGGGTTCGTCGACCTTGCCGACGATCGAGTAGTCCGGGCCCAACTGGCTGTCGTTGATCACGATGAAGAGCTGGCTGGACCCGGTGTTCGGGTTCTGCCCGCCCTGGCTGCTGTTGGCGATCGCGATGGTGCCGCGCGGGTAGATGACGGGCTGCGAACCGGTCGTCGGATCCGGCTGCCCGACCGTCTGCAGATCGGTCGGCGGCTCGTCGGGGCTGGTCCAGCCGGGCCCGCTCATGCCGGTGCCGGTGGGGTCGCCGCACTGCAGGATCTTCAGCGTCTCGCTGGTGGTCATGCGGTGGCAGGTGGAGTCGTCGTAGAACTTGTTCTCGATCAACGAGGTCACCGCCGCGGTGTTGCACGGCGCGCCATCGCGTTCGAGCGTGATCGGCAGGGTGCCCTGGGAGGTGACGAACGTGGCCTTCTCGGTGCCCGACTTGAGGACGCGCTCATCGGGCTTGGGCGAGGTCCGCTCGTTCTCCGCGGCCGCCTTCAGCTCGTCGAGTTCGGCTTGGTATTGCGCTCGCTGATCGGCCGGGACGTTGTCGGGCACCTGATCGGGCAGCTGGTCGAAGCGGCTCGGGGAGTCCTCGTAGGCGCAGGTCGTCCAGCGTGCGGCCTCGCGGTCGTCCATGATCTTCTTGACCACGACGGCGGTCACGCCCGCGACCACGGCGACCACGACGGCGGTCGAGACGGAGGCGATGACGATCTTCCGCTTGCGCCGGGCGAGGCGCTCGGTCTCGAGGCGTTCTTCGAGCTTCCGCTTCGCCGCCTCGCGGCGCTCCTCATTGGTGGACACGCGGGTGGATCCTCCTGAAACCTCGGCATGGCTGTGCCGACATCGTCGTGGATGTCACTTACTCGGGGGCAAGTGTGCCAGTTGTACCTGAGAACGGGGTGCGGCGGGTCGCGAGCCCTGGCGCCTACGCAACAATGGAGACCGACGTGTGTGCGTCGTCCTGTCCGCGCCGACCCGAGGAGCAGCATGCTCATCACCGGATTCCCCGCCGGGATGTTCCAGACGAACTGCTACATCGTCGCCGCCGAGGCGGGATCGGAGGCGGTGATCATCGATCCGGGCCAGGATGCGGCGCCGCGGGTGCGGGAACTGCTCGCCGAACACGACCTCACCCCGGTGGCGGTGCTGCTCACGCACGGTCATCTCGACCACACCTGGAACGCGACGGAACTCTGCGACGAGTACTCGATCCCGGCCTACATCCATCCCGCGGATCGTCCGATGCTCGCCGATCCCGGTCTCGGCATCGGACGGGCGTTGGGCGCGATGATCGGCGACCAGGTGTTCACCGAGCCGGAGAAGGTGGTCGAGTTCGCCGACGGCGAGTCGGTGGAACTCGCCGGGGTCGCGTTCTCTGTCGATCTCGCGCCCGGGCACACACAGGGCTCGGTGCTGCTCGGGGTCGACGTCGACGTGCCGGACGAGGCCCGGGATCAGGCCGGGCCCGACACGCCGTCGGTGGTCGGGGTCTGCTTCTCCGGTGACGTATTGTTTGCCGGTTCGATCGGCCGGACGGATCTCCCCGGGGGCAACCATCAGCAGTTGCTCGACTCGATAGCGGCGAAACTCCTGCCGCTGCCCGCGGAGACGCTGGTCCTGCCCGGCCACGGACCCCAGACCACCATCGGCCAGGAGAGTGCGAGCAATCCCTTCCTGGCCGGCCTCGAACGCCAGAGCACTCGACCGAAGGGACGACACGGACTGTGAGCGGAGCATTTCAGGCCCCCCGGGGCATCCCGGACTACCTCCCGCCGAACTCGGCGGACTTCCGGAGGGTCCGGGACACGCTCACCAACGCGGCGCGTCGTGCCGGCTACGGCCACATCGAACTGCCGGTGTTCGAGGACACCGCGCTGTTCGCACGCGGGGTCGGGGAGTCGACCGATGTCGTGAGCAAGGAGATGTACACCTTCGCCGACCGCGGCGACCGCTCGGTGACGCTGCGTCCCGAGGGCACCGCGGGCGTGGTGCGCGCGGTGATCCAGCACGGTCTCGACCGCGGCCAGCTGCCGGTGAAGGTCTGCTACGCCGGGCCGTTCTTCCGCTATGAGAAGCCGCAGACCGGCCGGTATCGCCAGCTGCAGCAGGTCGGCGTCGAGGCGATCGGTGTCGACGACCCGGCGCTGGACGCCGAGGTCATCGCGATCGCCGACGAGGGTTATCGCCGCCTCGGCCTGACGGGGTTCCGGCTGGAGATCACCTCGCTGGGTGACGACGAGAGCCGTCCGCGCTATCGAGAGGCGTTGCAGGAGTTCCTGTTCGGGCTAGACCTCGACGAGGCCACCCGGATGCGCGCCGAGATCAACCCGCTGCGTGTCCTCGACGACAAGCGGCCGGAGATCAAGGCGGCGACCGCAGGCGCACCGCTGCTCATCGACTATCTGTCCGACGACGCGAAGGCGCACTTCGACCTCGTCCTGGCGCACCTGGACCGGCTGGGTGTCGTCTACGAGATCAACCCGCGTCTGGTGCGCGGCCTGGACTACTACACGAAGACCACGTTCGAATTCGTCCACGACGGTCTCGGTGCGCAGTCGGGCATCGGCGGCGGCGGGCGCTACGACGGTCTGATGCGGCAGCTGGGCGCCAAGCAGGATCTGTCGGGCATCGGGTTCGGGATCGGCGTCGACCGGACGATGCTGGCGCTGGAGGCCGAGGGCGTCGCGGGCACCGAGGCGGCCCGCTGCCAGGTCTTCGGAGTGCCGCTGGGCTCGGCGGCCAAAGCTGAACTCGTCGGTGTCGCAGGCGCTCTGCGCGCCGCCGGGATCAATGTCGACCTGGCCTACGGCGATCGTGGCCTCAAGGGTGCGATGAAGGCAGCCGACCGTTCGGGGGCGCGGCTGGCGCTGGTGCTCGGGGAGAACGAACTCGCCGAGCGCCGGCTGGAGATCAAGGACCTGAGCAACGGCGAACAGCACCGGGTCGCCCTGGACGACGTGGTCGCCGAGGTCCGTCGCCTCCTGGGCTGAGCCCGCCGCACATTCCGCCGCTGAGAACCGCCCCGCACAGCTCGACCGACGACGATGTGCGGCCGGCGGACCTGTAATGGGCGGTTTTCGGCGCCCGCCCTCGGGGAGATCTCACCCGGAGGGCGGGCCGGCGACCTCGGCCACGAGGACGTCCAGCGAGACACCGCCGAGAGCCAGTGCGCGCGAATGGAAGTCCTTGAGCGTCCAGTCCGGGTGCCGGCGGAGGGCGGCGGTGCGCGTCTGCTCCCACACGCGCTGGCCGAGCGCATACGAGGGCGCCTGGCCGGGCCAGCCCAGATAGCGGTCGAGTTCGAAACGCAACACGGCGTGGTCCATCGCGACCGACGAGGTCAGGAACGTCCAGGCCTTGTCGGCGTCCCAGATCCCGCCGCCGAGGGACTCCGGCGCGGGCAGGCGGCAGTGGACGCCGATGTCGACCACGACCCGCGCGGCCCGCAGCCGCTGCGAGTCGAGCATCCCCATGCGGTCGCCCGGGTCCTCGAGCCAGCCGAGCTCGTCCATCAGGCGTTCGGCGTAGAGCGCCCAGCCCTCGCCGTGTCCGGAGGTGAACGACGCGAGCTTGCGCCAGGCGTTGAGGTCGGGGTCGACGATCGCCGATCCGAGCTGGAGATGATGCCCGGGCACGCCCTCGTGGTAGACCGTCGTCTTCTCCTGCCAGGTGTGGAAGACGGTCTGGTCGTCGGGCACCGCCCACCACATCCGGCCCGGGCGGGACAGATCCTCGCTGGGCTGGGTGTAGTAGATGATGCCGGTCGACGACGGGGCGAGCCGGCACTCCAGCCGGGACAACCGGGCCGGGAGGTCGAAGTGCGTGCCCGCCAGACCGGCGACCGCCGCGTCGGACGTCGCCTGCATCCAGTCGACGAATTCCGCGCGATCGTGGATCTGGTACTGCGGCTGACGATCCAGCCATGCGAGCGTCGCCGCGACCCCCTGTCCGGGGAGCAGACCCTCCGCGATCTCCTGCTGCTCGGCGACGATCTGCCGCAACCGGGTCATCGCCCAGGCATAGGCGTCGTCGGGATCGGCGTCGGCGCCCAGGTAGGCCGGCAGGTGCAGCAGGTAGCGGTCGCGGCCGACCGCGTCGTCGTCGACGGCCTGAGCGAGAACGCCGGTGCGCAGGTAGTGGGCGAAGGTCCCGAACGAGGTCCGCGCCGCGTCGAGCGCGGTGGCAAGGGTGCCGGCCAGCGCCGGGTCGGCCGCGATCGGTGCGGTGTTGCCGGCGATGGCGTCGGCCGCGGTGTCGGCCTGCCGGGCGACCGCCGCCACCTGTCGACGGGCCGGCGGCGGACCGTGACGAAGCCGGTGGGCGAGGCCGTCGACGACGTCGGTGAGCGACGCCGGGATCGCGGTGAGGCGGGACAAGAAGGTCTCCCGCTGCTCGCGGGTGTCGGTGGGCATGAGGTCGAAGACGTCGCGCAGCGCCTGCAACGGTGACGCGATGACGTTGCAGTCGCCGATGTGCTCGCCCGCGTCGGTGAGTGCGAGCTCGCGACGCAGCGAGGCGCTCATGGTCGCGACGGTGACGCGGTCGATGGCATCGACGACGTCGGCGCCGCCCAGGGCGGAGAGGGTGCCGGCGGCGACCTCGGCGCGTTCGGCGCACCCCTGCGCGGAGAAGTCGGTCAGCCGGTCGTCGTGCCCTCCGCGTCCGATCTCGGTGGCGAACAGCGGATCGAGCGCGCACAACCGGTCCAGGTGCGCCTCGGCGATCGCGTCGACGGCGGTGGGCCTGCGGGGTCCGGTCCCGCCCGAGTCGGTGGCGTTCACAGGTCGTCGGTGGCGAAGGTGTCGCAGCGATCCGGATCGCCCGACTGGTAGCCGACGGTGAACCACCGCGTGCGTTGGGCGGCCGAACCATGAGTCCAGCCCTCGGGATTGGAGCCCGCGCCCTGGATGGTGTCGTCGCCGATGGCCTTCGCGGTCTGGATGACCGTCGCTATCTGCTCCTCGGTGATGGGCGCTAGGAGGGCGTCTGGGCCGTCGTCGGCGTGATGGGCCCACACCCCGGCGAGGCAGTCGGCCTGCAATTCGACCCGCACCGAACCCGATCGCGGTCCCTGCGAACCCATCCGCTGACCCTTGGCGAGGGCGCCGGTGAGGTTCTGCACGTGGTGTCCGTACTCGTGGGCCACGACGTACTCCTGCGCGAGGGGCCCGTCGCTGCCGCCCATGCGACGCAGCTGGGCGAAGAACGTCGGATCGAAGTACGCCGTCGAATCGGCGGGACAGTAGAACGGGCCGGTCGCCGAACTCGCCGCGCCGCACCCGGTGTTCACCGCGTCGGAGAAGATGACCGTCTGCGGTGGCTCGTACTCGGGCCACAGATCCGACCACACCGTGTCGACGCTGACGGTGGTCGCCTTGATCCGGCAGATCGTGTTCTCGTTGGCCATCTCATAGGTGCACTCGTCCAGTTGCTGCTGGATCTGCGCGGCGTCCGACGAGGTGCCGGGAGCGGGGCCGCCGGCGCCGAGCAGATCGCCGGGGTTCACCCCGAAGAACAGCGCGACGATCGTGATGAGGAGTCCCGCGCCGCCGCCCAGCGCGATCCGGCCCCCACCGCCTCCACCGCCGCCGGAGACGCTGCCGGTGTCGATCGATCCGCTGCCTTGGAAGGTCACGCGGCCATTCTGGCACGATCGGCACCCGCCCTCGGCGCAGTCGCGGAGGTATGCGATTGACGCCCCGGGGCGTGGATACGGCACCATGGACACCTGGTCTGCGTTTCCGCCGACCGATTTCGACTCCTGGAAGGATTCTCAGTGCTCCGCACGCATTCCGCAGGTTCGCTGCGCCGCGCCGACGCGTCGCAGACCGTCACCGTCGCCGGGTGGGTCGCACGCCGACGCGACCACGGTGGCGTGGTCTTCATCGACCTGCGCGACGCCACCGGACTGGTCCAGGTGGTCTTCCGCGACGAGTCGGTCGCGCCGGCCGCCCACCGTCTGCGCGCCGAGTACTGCGTCACCGTGACCGGCGTCGTCGAGGTGCGTCCCGAGGGCAGCGAGAACCCCAACCTGAGCTCCGGCGAGATCGAGATCAACGCCGTCGAGCTCGAGGTCCTCAACGAGTCCGCGCCGCTGCCGTTCCAGCTCGACGAGTCGCCGGGCGAGGAGGCGCGCCTGCGTCACCGCTACCTCGACCTGCGGCGTGCGGGGCCCAGCGCGGCGCTCCGCCTGCGGTCCAAGGCGAACGCGGCGGCGCGCGGCGTGCTCGCCGCCCACGACTTCACCGAGATCGAGACGCCCACGCTGACCCGGTCGACGCCGGAGGGGGCACGTGACTTCCTGGTTCCGGCGCGCCTGCAGCCCGGCACCTTCTACGCCTTGCCGCAGAGCCCGCAGCTGTTCAAGCAGCTGCTGATGGTCGCGGGCATGGAGCGGTACTACCAGATCGCGCGCTGCTACCGCGACGAGGACTTCCGCGCCGACCGGCAGCCGGAGTTCACCCAGCTCGACATCGAGATGAGCTTCGTCGACCAGGACGACGTCATCGCCGTCGCCGAGGAGATCCTCGTCGCGCTGTGGAAGCTCATCGGCGTCGACATCACCACCCCGATCCCGCGGATGACCTACGCCGATGCGATGCGCCGATTCGGTTCGGACAAGCCGGATCTGCGCTTCGGTATCGAACTCGTCGAGTGTGCCGACTACTTCAAGGACACCCCGTTTCGCGTGTTCCAGGCACCGTACGTCGGAGCGGTCGTCATGCCCGGCGGTGCGTCGCAGCCGCGCCGCCAGCTCGACTCATGGCAGGAATGGGCGAAGCAGCGCGGGGCACGCGGTCTGGCGTACGTCCTCATCGCCGAAGACGGGACCCTCAGCGGGCCGGTCGCAAAGAACCTCTCCGAGGAGGAGCGCTCCGGTCTGGCCGCCCATGTCGGCGCGGAGCCGGGTGACTGCGTGTTCTTCGGTGCGGGAGAGGTGAAGTCGACCCGCGCCCTGCTCGGTGCCGCGCGCGGTGAGATCGCCTCGAAGCTCGGGCTCATCAAGGACGGGGACTGGGCGTTCACCTGGGTGGTGGACGCGCCGATGTTCGAGCCGGTTGCCGACGCGACGGCGTCCGGCGATGTCGCACTGGGACATTCGGCCTGGACCGCGGTGCACCATGCGTTCACCTCGCCCAAGCCGGAGTCGATCGACGCCTTGGAGTCCGATCCGGGTTCGGCCCTGGCCTACGCCTACGACATCGTGTGCAACGGCAACGAGATCGGCGGCGGATCGATCCGTATCCATCGGCGGGACGTGCAGGAGCGCGTCTTCGAGATCATGGGCATCGGCCACGACGAGGCGCAGGAGAAGTTCGGCTTCCTGCTCGACGCCTTCGCCTACGGCGCTCCGCCTCACGGCGGCATCGCCTTCGGTTGGGACCGCATCACCGCCCTGCTCGCCGGCGAGTCGTCCATCCGTGAGGTCATCGCCTTCCCGAAGTCGGGTGGCGGCGTCGACCCGCTGACCGACGCCCCCGCGGCGATCACCCCGCAGCAGCGCAAGGAATCGGGGATCGACGCCAAGCCCGCACCGCGGGGCGGCGCCGACCAGAAGGACGCCGAGCAGAAGGGCGCCGACCAGAAGGACGCCGGGAGCACTGCCTGAGCCGAAAAGCGGTGGACCGAAGTGAGTTCGGCCACCGTGTTCCCGGCGCGGTGCTCGTCACCCGGCGCCTGGAGGTCATCTGTGATGAGATCTCCACCATGGCGCACAGCGGTGGGATCGAGTCGGCTGCCGGAATAGTGGTGACGGGCCCGGGCGGGGAGTTCCGCCGGTGACGATCAAGGTTGCCCTCGAGCATCGGACGGTGTACTCGTTCGACCGGCCGACCAAGATCTACCCCCACGTCGTCCGCCTGCGTCCGGCGCCGCACTCGCGCACACCGATCGAGGCGTACTCGCTCACCGTCGACCCCGGTGAGCACTTCCTGAACTGGCAGCAGGACGCGTTCAGCAACTATCTGGCGCGCCTGGTGTTCCCGGAACCCTCGACCACCCTCGGGATCACCGTCAGTCTGGTCGCGGACCTCACCGCGATCAATCCGTTCGACTTCTTCATCGAGGAGTGGGCCGAGTTCTACGGGTTCGACTATCCGGCCGAGCTGCGGCGCGACCTCGAGATCTTCCTCCGGCCGGCCGGGGTCACCGACGGTGAATTCGCCGGTGCGCCGGTGCATCCGGAGATCGCGAGGTTCGCGGCGAAGCACCGGCCGGCCGGCCGCACGCGGGTCATCGACTTCCTGGTGCGCCTCAACGCCGCGGTGCGCGACGCCGTCGGCTATACCGTCCGCCTCGAGGCCGGCGTGCAGTCGCCGGAGTACACGCTCTCCAGTGCCATCGGTTCCTGCCGGGACTCGGCCTGGTTGCTGGTCGCCCTCCTCCGCGAACTCGGGTTCGCGGCACGCTTCGTGTCCGGATACCTCGTCCAGCTGACCTCGGACGTGAAGTCGCTCGACGGTCCGTCGGGTCCCGACGCCGATTTCACCGACCTGCACGCGTGGACCGAGGTGTACCTCCCCGGGGCCGGTTGGGTTGGACTGGATCCGACGTCGGGTCTGTTCGCCGGCGAGGGGCACATCCCCTTGGCGGCCACCCCGCATCCGGTCGGCGCCGCACCGATCACCGGTTCGACCGGCCCGTGCCACGCCACTCTGGATTTCACCAACACGGTCACGCGGTTCCACGAGGACCCACGCGTCACGCTGCCCTACACCGCGGAGCAGTGGGGCCGGGTCACCGATCTCGGCGCGCTGGTCGACGAACGGATGGAACGCAACGACGTACGCCTGACGATGGGCGGCGAGCCGACGTTCGTGTCCATCGACAACCAGACGGACCCGGAGTGGCGCACCGCCGCGGACGGTCCGCACAAACGGTTGCTGGCCGGGCGGCTGGCCGACCGCCTCATGACGGCGTACGCGCCGGGCGGCCTGATGCGGCGCAGCCAGGGCAAGTGGTATCCCGGTGAACCGCTGCCGCGGTGGCAGCTCGAACTGATGTGGCGCGCCGACGGTCTGCCGATCTGGCGGAATCCGAATTTGCTCGCCGACCCGTGGGCGACGCCCGACGATTGTGCCGCGGCGATCGACCGCGAGACCCACGGCCCGAACCCCGACGACCTCGGCGACGCCGGCCCGGCACGGGAACTGCTCACCGCCTTCGCGACGCGACTGGGACTCCCGGTCGGTCAGGTCGTGCCGGCCTATGAGGACCCGCTGGTCCGGATGCGGGAACTCGCCGCGATGCCGCCCGGTGACCCCGGAACCGACCCCACCCTGCCCGCCGCACGGTCGTTCACGCAGGCCGAGATCGCCGTCGACGCCGATTCGGCGGACGGCGACGACGACGAGAGCCTCGCTCCGACAACGGATTCCGTCCGACGCAGACGAGCCCTGATCGAGCGGCTCGACGCCGCCGTCACCCAGCCGAGTGCGCACGTGTTGCCGCTGAGCCGCTCGGAGGACCGGACCGCGTGGCAGAGCGCGGTGTGGACGACCCGGCGGGGACGGATCGTGCTGACCCCCGGCACCTCGCCGGCCGGCTTGCGGCTGCCGCTCAACTCGCTGTCGTGGGGTCCGGCCCCGACGCTGTTCGAAGCCGATCCGTCCGCACGCCACGACGACCTGCCGACCGACCCGTCGGCGGCGCTGGGGCACACCGTCCGCGAGGTGGACCCCGCGCAATTCCTGCCCCGGACCGCCCTCGTCGCCGAGGTCCGCGGCGGCGTGCTCCACGTGTTCATGCCGCCGACCTCGACCCTGGAGGAGTATCTCGCGATCGTCGAACTCGTCGAGGACGCCGCCGCCACGGTGTCAACGCCGGTCGTCGTCGAGGGGTACGGACCGCCCGCCGACCCGCGACTCGTCTCGTTGTCGGTGACCCCGGACCCGGGGGTTGTCGAGGTCAACATCCAGCCGACCGGGAGTTTCGCCGAGCAGTCCGAGCTGCTCGAATCGCTCTACGACCATGCCCGACAGGTGCGGCTGGGCACCGAGAGCTTCGACCTCGACGGGAGCCACGGTGGCACGGGCGGCGGCAACCACATCACCCTCGGCGGCGTCACGCCCGCCGATTCGCCGATGCTGCGCCGCCCCGACCTGCTGGTGTCGATGCTGACCTACTGGCAACGTCATCCCGCGCTGTCGTACCTGTTCTCCGGCCGGTTCATCGGCACCACCTCGCAGGCGCCGCGTGTCGACGAGGGTCGGGAGTCCTCGCTCTACGAGCTGGAGATCGCCTTCGCCGAGATCGACCGGCTCGCGGTCAAGAATTGTGGCGACGGTGCCCGGGCCGGCGGACGCTTCGACGGCGCGCCCCCGAACCCCTGGGTCACCGACCGGGCGCTGCGGCATCTGCTCACCGACATCACCGGCAACACGCACCGGGCCGAGTTCTGCATCGACAAGCTCTACAGTCCCGACTCGGTGCGCGGCCGGCTGGGCCTGCTGGAGCTGCGGGCTTTCGAGATGCCGCCCCACCACCGGATGGCTATGGTGCAGTCGCTGCTGGTGCGGAGCCTGGTGTCGTGGTTCTGGGAGAAGCCCTACCGGGCCCGGTTGATCCGCCACGGCGGCGACCTACACGGCAAACACCTGTTGCCGCACTACGTCATCGCCGACATCGCGCTGGTCGCCGAGGAACTCCGCGAGGCCGGCTATCCGTTCGAGACCGCCTGGCTGGACCCGTTCACCGAATTCCGCTTCCCGCGTCTGGGGACCGTGCAGATCCGGGACCAGGAGATCGAGCTGCGCGGTGCCATCGAGCCGTGGAACACGTTGGGGGAGGAGGCAACCGGAACGGGAACGGCCCGGTACGTCGACTCCTCTGTCGAGCGCGTGCAGGTGCGCGTCCTGGGTGGTGAGGACGATCGTTACCTGTTGACCTGCAACGGTTTCCCGATTCCACTGCGCGCCACCGGTCGCACCGGTGAACGCGTCGCCGGCATCCGGTTCCGGGCCTGGCAGCCGCCGAGCTCGCTGCACCCGACGATCACCATCGACACCCCGCTCACCTTCGACCTGATCGACACGGTCAACGGCCGGTCGGTGGGCGGTGCCACCTACCACGTCGTGCATCCCGGAGGACGTGCCTACGATCGGCCGCCGGTGAACGCGGTCGAGGCCGAGTCCCGGCGCAACGGGCGGTTCGAGGCGGCCGGTCACACGACCGGCACCGTCGACGTCGGGCTGTTGCGCGAACGACAGTCCCGGCAGGCCACCGACTTCGGGGTGCCCGGGATCCTCGACCTCCGGCGGGCACGTACAGTTCTTCGGTGACCTCTTCGCCGGGCAACGCTTCCGCGGTGTTCGACCGCTACCGCGCCGAGGGCCACACTCTCTTCGATCCCGACCGTCTGACCCGTCTGGCCGCATCCGCGGACCGGCCGGCCGACTCCTACGACGAGCTCCTGGAAGCCGACGGCGCGATCCGTCCGGCGTGGGCCGACCTGGCCCGCATCTACCAGCTGCGCGGTCCGGACCGCCTCCGCGACTCCGCGGCCCGGCTGGCCGCAGCCGTCAGCGACGACGGCGTGGTCTACAACGAGTTCGACGGTCAGCACACCGTGACCCGCGACTGGGATGTCGACGCGGTGCCGCTGGTGATCGACGGCGTCGAATGGGCCGAACTCGAGAAGGCCATCACGCAGCGGTCGATGCTGCTCGACCTGCTCCTGCGTGACCTCTACCGCGATCAGAAGACGATCGCGGCCGGACTCGTCGCGCCCGAGATGGTCTTCGGCCATCCCGGTTACATCCGCAAGGCCGCCCGACTGGAGGTCGCCGGGCCGCACGCGCTGTTCCTGCACGCGGTCGACATCTCGCGTACCGCCGACGGCCGGTTCGTCGCCTACCGGGACCGCACCCAGGCGCCGTCGGGGATCGGTTATGCGATCGTCGGGCGGCGGCTGATGTCGAAGACCTTCCCCCAGCTGTTCCAGGCGTGCGCACCGCGGCCGATGACCACCTTCGCCGGCACGATGCGGCTGGCACTCACCGAGTACGCGCCGCCCGGGGTCGACGACCCGACGGTGGCGGTCCTCAGTCCCGGCAGCATGTCCGAGACCGCCTTCGACCAGGCCTACCTCGCGTCGGTGCTCGGCTTCCCCCTCGTCGAGGGCGCCGACCTCACCGTCCGGGACGGCGCGGTCTACATGCGCTCGCTGGGTCGCTACAAGCGGGTGGACGTCCTGCTGCGACGGGTCGACGCCGCCTACTCCGATCCACTGGACCTGCGGACAGACTCCCAGCTCGGCGTCGCCGGGCTGGTCGAGGCGATCTCGCGCGGCACGGTGACGGTCCTCAACACCCTCGGCTCGGGGGTGCTGGAGAACCCGGCGCTGCACACCGTGCTGGAGCGTCTCGCACCCGTCCTCCTCGACGAGGACCTGCGGCTGGGCTCGGTCACCACGTACTGGTCCGGAGATCCGTTGCAGCGCAGTCTGATCCGTGATCGACTGGACACCCTGGTCCTGACGAACACGAGTACGGGGGAGGAGTTCATCGGCCCGTTGCTCGCGGCGTCCGATCGCGCCGACCTCGCCGCCCGGATCGAGGCCCAGACGTGGCAGTGGGTGGCCCGCGAGCTCGAGGCGTTCTCGGTGGCCCCGACGATCACCCCCGGCAGCGGTCCCGTTGAATCGATCGCGACGCTGCGGGCGGCGCCGGTGTCGGTGCGCGCGTTCAGCGTGGCGCAGGGTCCCGGGTACGCGGTCATGCCGGGCGGCCTGGGGGCCGTTCTCGCCGACGGGGTCGCCGGCGCCGCCCACCACGTGGTGGCCGCCAAGGACGTGTGGGTCACCAGCACCGAGGTGGGCGGGCACGTGTCGCGGCGTTCGGAGACACGCGGTGAGCCGGCCGGGGAGGTCGTGGCGGGCACGTCGGCGGGTCGCCCGGTGACCCGGGAGTACTCCGACGTCGCGGCCGCGGCCAGTCCGCGCGTCCTGGCGGACCTGTTCTGGCTGGGCCGCTACGGGGAGCGCACCGAGCTCGTGACCCGCCTGGCCAAGGTGTCCCGCGAGCGTTATCAGGACTTCCAGTACCGGCCGTGGATGTCGGGCACGCCGGCGGTGCCGCTGCTGTTGCACGCGGTCGCCACGGTGACGGGCACCGCGCGCTATCTGGACACCGCCGACCTGCTGTTGCCGGGTTCGGACCGACCGCCGTCACCCGATCAGGTCAATGAGGCGATCGAGAAGATCGCCGACCTGACCGTGTCGCGATCGGTGCCCGGGACCATCGCCTACTCGGTCGACCGGCTGATCAGTACGGTCCGGGCGGTCCGTGACCAGATGTCCACGAGCACCTGGATGGTGCTTGCGCCGGTCGAACGGATCATGGCGAGCACGACCCGGCTGGTCCTCCGGTCGCGCGCGGACGCCGGGGCGGGCGACGCCGCGCTGGACCTAGGACCCGATCTGGCCCGCGCGCACGACGAGATCTTGCACGGCGTCCTGGCGCTGACCGGGCTGCAGGCCGAGTCGATGGTGCACGATCCGGCCTGGATGTTCATGGACGTCGGCCGACGCATCGAACGGGCCGTCACCCTCGCCGACCTCACGCTCGCGATGTTCGCCGACGCGCAGGACACCGACGTCGAGCAGGCGCTGCTGGAGTCGTACCTGGTGGCCAACGAATCGTCGGTGATCTACCGTCGCCGCAACCGCGGGCTGTATCAGGCGGCCAGTGTCGCCGAGCTGCTGCTGTTCGACCCGACCAATCCCCGGTCGATGATCTTCTGCCTCGACAAGATGAACGCCGACCTGTCGTCCGTACCGGAGACCCTGCGGTCGGCCGGCGCCGAACGGGCCGTGCAGGACATGATCGCCGAACTGCGCCGCGGCGACCCCGCCGACCTCGTGCGGGTCGACGCCGACCGGAGGCGCCCGGAACTCGTCGAACTGATGACAACCCTGCGCACCGGGGCGCGCGAACTCTCCGATCTGCTCACCCGGACCCGCTTCGCCACCCCGCGCCAGGCGCGACCGATCTGGGCCGGTGGGGAATCGTGAGCACGCGCGTCTATCGTGTGCTGCACCGGACCAGCTACACCTACGACGACGACGTGTCGTCCTCGTACGGGCGCTGCCATCTGACCCCGCGCGACCTGCCCGGCCAGCGCGTGCACTCGACGTCGGTCGAGATCGACCCCGAACCCGACGACCGGTCGACGGGGCTCGACGTCTACGGCAACCACGACAGCTATTTCCACGTCCGGACCGCGCACCGCGAGCTGACCGTGACCGCGCAGTCGGTCGTCGAGGTGGATCCCGTGGACCCGGGCGTCCTCCTGAGTCCGGCGGCCCGGGGTCCGTGGGAACAGGCGCGACCGTGTGTGGTCGACGGGCGGGACAGCGCCCTGGCCGCCGAGTTCGTCCTCGATCTCGACCCGCCGGAGATCACCCCCGCGGTGCGCGACTACGCCGCCGGCATCTTCACCCCCGGTCGGCCGCTGGCGGAGGCGGTCATCGATCTGACGTCGCGGATCTTCACTGACTTCACCTACCGGTCCGGGTCGACGGCCATCTCCACCCGGGTCGACACCGTCCTGCAGCGTCGCGAGGGCGTCTGCCAGGACTTCGCCCGGATCGCGATCGCCTGTCTGCGGTCACAGGGTCTCGCCGCGCGGTACGAGTCGGGATATCTCGCGACCGAGCCGCCGCCCGGCAAGGAAAAGGTCTTCGGTGCCGACGCCAGTCACGCCTGGGCGGCCGTCTGGATGCCCGACGGCCGCTGGCTGTCGTTCGATCCGACCAACGACAAGCTGGTCGACGAACGCCACGTCACACTGGCGTGGGGGCGGGATTACGACGACGTGCCGCCTCTCCGAGGGGTCATCTACACCGATTCCACGAAGAGCCGGATCGACGTGTCGGTCGACGTCCGGCCGACAGATGACCTCACCGCGGGCTGAACCGGGCACATCGGACTCGCCTGCTCGGTAAGTCGCTGTGCCACAGTGTTTTCGGCGCGCGTTTTCGGGCTATACCGGTAACGACGTGGTACAGATGGACGAACGCGCTGTTGCGACAACGTTGCAACGGGTAGGTTGGTTGGCGACATGACGGTCATTACGGAAAGCCGCATCACCAGCGTGGTGCGGGCGGCAGAGGCGCTGCTGTCACACCGCGCCGGATCAGCAGTGGTTCTCGACGATCCCGAGGACCTCGGCGGCAGCGGACGCACCACGGTCGTTCGGGTCCGCGTCGCCCAGAACCCCCTCAGCCTGGACCGCTCACTGGTGATCAAGGCCCTTCCCGAACACGAGGACCCACAGGCCTTCCACCGGGAGATCGCGTCGTACAAGTACGCGACCGCCCTGCCGAACGAATCGCGCCCGGGGCCGCAACTGATCGCCTCCGACACCGATCTCCGCATCATGGTGCTCTCCGACCTCGGCCACGGCCGGACGATGCTCGAGTACCTGGCCGGCGTCGACCCGGTCGAGACCTCACGTGCTGTCAGTGCCTGGGGCCAGGCACTCGGCCGGATGCACGCGGCGACGGTCGGCGGCGAGGGCGACTTCCTCGCGCTGCTGCGGCGCGGACCGTCGGGTATGCAGGGACGCGACATCCTGCGCGACGAGGCGTTGCGGTCGATCGACTCGGTGGTGGGGCACGCGGCCGCGCTCGACGTCGAGGTCCCCGAGCAGGTGGTGGAGTCGTTGCGTACCGCGGCGACGCTGTTCGACGAGGGCGATCACCGCGCATTCAGTCCGTCGGATGTCGGGCCCGAGAACATCCTGCTCAACGACGACGGCGTGCAGTTCATGGACTACGAGTGGGGCGGCTTCCGCGACGCCACCCTCGACATCGCCTACGCGCTCGTGACCATCACCGCGCAGCTTCCGCCCCGGACCACTGCCCGGGCCACCGACCTCGAGGTCTCGATGGTCGACGCCTGGCGCTCGGAGGTGCACTCGATCTGGCCGGCGCTCGCCCATGAGCGGGAGATGCAGCGCAAGGTGCTGCTCGCCCGTCAGCTGTGGGTGTGGCTGTCGACGGTGTGGATGCTGCCGAGCGACCCGCTGGCTCCCACCGGCCCGGACGCGGACGTCGAAGCGCCCGACTTCGAGCCGGCCGACGTCACTGCCGCCGGCTTCACGCATGACTGGGCGCTGCACACGAACGACCCCCGCGTGATCGTCAGCCGCTGGACCGACCTCGCCGCCGCCGCGGGACGCGCGGGCGACGAGGAGATCGCGGTGTTCGCGACCGCGATGGGCGTCGCGCTGCAGCGCATCTGGCTGGCCTGACACGCTCGTGGACGGACTGTTCGACCCACCCGACGATCCTCGGGCCGGCTCCGACGGGCATGGCAACGCCGGTGGTCTCACCGCACCACCGGCCCCGACCGCACCCCTGGCGGTCCGCATGCGGCCGCAGACCCTCGACGAGATCGTCGGACAGCAGCACCTGCTTGGTACCGGTTCGCCGCTGCGCAGGCTGATCAGTGGCTCGGGCGCGGCGTCGGTGCTGCTCTACGGGCCGCCCGGAACCGGCAAGACCACCATGGCCTCGCTCATCGCGCGCGCCACCGGCGGCCGCTTCGAGGCCCTGTCCGCGCTGTCGGCGGGGGTCAAGGAGGTGCGCGCAGTCATCGACGTGGCCCGGCGCCGGCTCATCGGTGACGGCAAGAACGGCGGTCAGCAGACGGTCCTGTTCATCGACGAGGTCCATCGGTTCTCGAAGACCCAGCAGGACGCGTTGCTCGACGCCGTGGAGAACCGGATCGTGCTGCTCGTCGCGGCCACGACCGAGAACCCGTCGTTCTCGGTGGTCGCGCCGCTGCTGTCGCGGTCGCTGGTCCTGCAGCTGCGGTCGCTGACCGATGCCGACATCCGGGAGGTGCTGACTCGTGCGGTCGCCGACCCGCGTGGGCTCGACGGCAAGGTCGAGGTGACCGACGCCGCCTACGACCACCTCGTCGCGGTGTCCGGTGGGGACGCGCGCCGGGCGCTGACCGCGCTGGAGGCCAGCGCCGACGCCACCGACCGGATCGACCTCGCCGATGTGGAGACCGCGATCGACCGCGCCGCCGTCCGGTACGACCGGGACGGCGACCAGCACTACGACGTGACGAGTGCTTTCATCAAGTCCATCCGGGGTTCCGACGTCGACGCCGCCGTCCACTATCTCGCCCGCATGATCGCGGCCGGGGAGGACCCGCGGTTCATCGCGCGGCGCCTCATGATCCACGCCAGCGAGGACATCGGCATGGCCGACCCGACGGCCCTGCAGACCGCGGTCGCGGCCGCTCAGGTCGTGAACCTCGTCGGGATGCCGGAGGCCAAACTCGCGCTCACACAGGCCACCATCCACCTCGCGACGGCACCGAAGTCGGCGGGCGTGGTGTCGGCGATCGGCGCGGCCCTCGCCGATGTCGGGTCGGGCAAGGCCGGCGCGGTTCCGGCCCATCTGCGTGACAGTCACTATCCGGGGGCCAAGAAGCTCGGTAGCGGTGTCGCATACCGATATCCGCACGATGATCCCGACGGGGTTGTGCCGCAACAGTATCCGCCCGACGACCTGGTCGGCCGGGACTACTACGAGCCCACCGACCATGGGCTGGAACGCGAAATCGGGCCGCGGGTCGCGAAGTTGCGATCGATCGTGCGTGGCGCGGTGTCGCGGCGCCGGTCGCGCTGACCGTCCGTGGGGCGTTTCCCCAGTGCAGAGTCCCTGCGCCCCCGGCGACTCGCCGACGGTAGGCTGGGATGTCGCGACAAACAACGGCCGCTACCACCGAACGGCTGGGACCACCAACGGCTAGGACGAAACCCACAGTGCAGACGCATGACATCCGGAAGCGCTTTCTGGACCACTTCATCAAAGCCGGGCACACCGAGGTGCCGAGCGCTTCGCTGCTCCTCGACGACCCCAATCTGTTGTTCGTCAATGCCGGCATGGTCCCGTTCAAGCCGTTCTTCCTGGGTGAGCAGACGCCCCCGTACTCGCGGGCGACCAGCGTGCAGAAGTGCGTCCGCACCCTCGACATCGACGAGGTCGGCATCACCACCCGCCACAACACCTTCTTCCAGATGGCGGGCAACTTCTCCTTCGGCGACTACTTCAAGCGCGAGGCCATCACCTTCGCCTGGACGCTGCTGACCAACAGCGTCGACGACGGCGGTTTCGGTATCGACCCGCAGAAGCTGTGGCCGACGGTCTATCTCGACGACGACGAGGCCGAGGCCATCTGGCGCGACGAGATCGGCGTGCCGGCCGAGCGCATCCAGCGACGGGGCATGAAGGACAACTACTGGTCGATGGGCGTCCCGGGTCCCTGCGGGCCGTGCTCGGAGATCTTCTACGACCGCGGACCCGAGTACGGCGTCGAGGGTGGGCCGGAGGCCGACGAGGACCGCTACATCGAGATCTGGAATCTCGTCTTCATGCAGAACGTCCGCGGTCCCGGGGGCGGCAAGGACAACTACGAGATCCTGGGCCCGCTGCCCAAGCAGAACATCGACACCGGCATGGGCGTCGAGCGCGTGGCCTGCATCCTGCAGGGCGTCGACAACGTGTACGAGACCGACCTGTGCAAGCCGATCATCGACCTCGCCGCGGAACTGTCCGGACGTGCATACGCCGCCGGTTCGCATGCCGACGACGTCCGGTTCCGCGTCGTCGCCGACCACGCGCGGACCTCGGCGATGCTGATCGGCGACGGCGTGCTGCCCGGCAATGACGGCCGCGGTTACGTCCTGCGCCGCCTGCTGCGTCGGGTCGTCCGGTCGATGAGGTTGCTCGGCGCCGGTGACAATCAGCCGACCATGGGCACGATCATCGGCAAGGTCATCGACCTGATGTCACCGTCATACCCCGAGCTGGAGACGCAGCGCCGGCACATCGTCGACGTGGCCGTGGGCGAGGAGACCTCCTTCTCCAAGACCCTGGCCGCGGGGTCGAAGCTGTTCGCCGACGCGGCGACCGCCACCAAGAGTGCGTCGCGTACGACCATCACCGGTTCCGACGCGTTCACGCTGCACGACACCTACGGCTTCCCGATCGACCTCACCCTGGAGATGGCCGCCGAGGCCGGTCTCTCGGTGGATCAGGAGGGCTTCACCGCCCTGATGGCCGAGCAGAAGCAACGCGCCAAGGCCGACGCGACCGCCCGCAAGACCGGGCACGCCGACCTGAGCGTCTACCGGGACTTCCTCGATCGCGGGCCGACCGAGTTCACCGGCTTCGACGAGCTGGTGTCGGAGGCACGGGTGCTCGGCCTCGTCGCCGACGGCGCACGGCTGCCGGCGGCGTCGGCCGGCCAGGAACTGACGGTCGTCCTCGACCGCACCCCGCTCTACGCCGAATCCGGTGGGCAGATGGCCGACGTCGGCACCATCACGACCGGGTCGGGAGTGCGCATGTCGGTGACCGACGTGCAGAAGGTCGGCAAGTCGGTGTGGCTGCACAAGGTCCGCATCGACGAGGGGGAGATCGAGGAGGGCGACGAGGTCCTCGCGGCGGTCGACACCGCGTGGCGTCACGGCGCCACGCAGGGCCATTCCGGCACCCACATGGTCCACGCCGCGCTGCGCGAGGTCCTCGGCCCCGGCGCGACGCAGGCCGGTTCGCTGAACCGTCCCGGTTATCTGCGCTTCGACTTCAACGCCAGCGGCCCGGTGACCGAGGCCCAGCGTCGGGAGATCGAGGAGATCAGCAACGCCGCGGTCGAGGCGAACTATCAGGTCAACACGTTCGAGACGGGTCTGTCCGAGGCCAAGGCGATGGGCGCGATGGCGCTCTTCGGCGAGAACTACGGTGACGTCGTCCGCGTCGTGGAGATCGGCGGGCCGTTCTCCATGGAGCTGTGCGGCGGCACGCACGTGGCGTCGTCGTCGCAGATCGGACCCATCACGCTGATCGGGGAGTCCTCGGTCGGTTCGGGTGTCCGGCGCGTCGAGGCTTACGTCGGCATGGACTCGTTCCGGTTCCTGTCGAAGGAGCGTGCGTTGCTGGCCGGCCTGGCGTCGTCGCTCAAGGTCCCGTCGGAAGAGGTGCCCGGCCGCGTCGAGCAGCTCGTCACCAAGCTGCGTGACGCGGAGAAGGAACTCGAGCGGGTACGTGCCGAGGCGGCCCGGGCCGCGGTGTCCGGTCTCCTCGACACGGCGACGACCGTCGGTGCCACCCTCGTCGTCGAGGGACGGGTGCCGGGCCTCGACGCCAACGGGTTGCGCTCGGTGGTGACCGACCTCCGCGGCCGGGTCGCCGACCGCCAGGCGGTGATCGCGCTGTTCTCGCCGAACGGTGACGGACCGGATGCCAAGGTGCCGTTCGTGATCGCCACCACGGCGGCTGCCCGTGACGCCGGGGTCAAGGCCGGTGACCTCGTCAAGGAGGTCGCGCCGTTGGTGGGCGGTCGTGGCGGTGGCAAGCCGGATCTGGCCCAGGGCGCGGGCACCGATCCCGCGGGGATCGACGCGGCACTGACGCGAATCCGCGAGTTCGTCGCCTGATGCCGCATCCGCACACCCGGGCCGACGGTCACCAGCGGACCCGCGGGCGACTCCTCGGGATCGACGTCGGGAGCGTCCGGATCGGCGTCGCCGTGTGCGACCCCGACGGCATCCTCGCCACACCGGTCGAAACGGTGCGTCGAACCCCTTCGCGCACAGACGATCTCGACCGCATCGCGGCGCTGGTCGTGGAGTACGAGGCTGTCGGCGTCGTCGTGGGGCTGCCGAAGACGCTCAAGAACACCGCGGGGGCGGCGGCCGAGACCGCACAGGAATTCGGGGACCGTCTCGCGACCCGGATCGACCCGGTGGCCGTGCACTGGCACGACGAACGTTTCACGACGGTGACCGCACAGCAGGCACTGCACGCCAGCGGCCGGACGGTGAAGTCCTCGCGCGCGGTCATCGACCAGGCCGCGGCGGTCGCTATTCTGCAGGGGTGGTTGGATGCGCGACGGTGAGTCAGGGGAGCCTCCGGTGACCGATGATCGGCGTCGCACCCGGCACCGAGACGGCCAGGGACGCCGTGCCGAGGGCATGGATCCCGAGCGTCTGCGGTACTTCACGCAGTCGGCCGACGGGTCGCCCCACACGCGGCACCGCCGCCGGCGCGCCGGTGGCGAGAATGCCGAACCGGCTCCCCGGCGCCCGGCCCCGCCGAATGTCCCGCCCGCCGAACAGGCGCGGCCGGTATCCGGCACGCCCGGCCCCCGCGCGACGCCGGTCCGCATCCCGCCGGGGCAGCCGCCCACCCCGCCGCCGCCGGTGGCACCACCGCGGCCCGGTCCGCCGCAGCCCGGTCCATCAACGGCTGCCGGGGGTCCGGTCGAAGACGACGTCGACACCGACTTCACCATGGCCCGTCCGGCCGCTCCGGCGCCTCCGGACCGGGGTCCTCGCCCCGACGAATCTCGTTCTTTCCCGGACGATCACGCCGCGGAGGAGTTCACCGCTGCCGACTACGAGCCGGCGGGTCACGCGGCAGAACGCCACGACGCCGAGCTGTACGACACCGGTGGCCACGAGACCGGGCGTTACGAGACGCCGGGCACCGCACGCCCGATCCGCGACGACGATCGCGTCGCCCGACGAGGCCGGCGGATCGACGAGCACGACGAGCACGACGACTGGTGGCCCGGCGCCGACGACACCGAGCCCGACCAGCAACAGCGCCGTACGCCGCGCCGCAAGCGCAGCCGGGGCAAGCGTCGTGCGGTCCTCGCCGTCGCGATCGTCTTCATGCTCGCGCTGATCACCGGGGTCGGCTACTACGGTGTGCGCGCCACCGGCCTGCTCGAGTCGCGCAAGGACTACACCAACGCCGCCGGTTCCGGCGATGTCGTCGTCGACATCCCGGACAACTCCACGCTCGCCGACTTCGGCCGCATCCTCGTCGACGCCGACGTGGTGGGCAGCGTGCGGGCGTTCGTCGACGCCGCCGGTGGACAGCCGATGTCCGGCGGCCTCTACAAGATGCGCACCCAGATCCCGGCCACCACGGCCGTGGAGATGCTGACCGCCGACGGCGCAGTGCACCGCGTCGGGCGGGTGGTGATCCCGCCGGGGCTGCAGCTCGATTCGAAGACCGGTATCGATGGCAAGGTCACCCCGGGCATCTTCCAGCTCATCGAGAACGCCACGTCGTTCTCGTTCAACGGGCAGCAGGAGGGGGTGACGGTCGCCGACCTCGAGAAGGCCGCCGCCGAGACCACCCCGGCCGAGCTCGGTGTGCCCGAGTGGGCCGAACAGAACGTCGCCGAGATGACGGGCGATCACCGCCGGATCGAGGGGCTCATCGCGCCGACCACCTGGGAGCGCATCGAACCCGATCACACCGCCACGCAGATCCTGCGGGAGATGATCTCCAGCAGCGCGACGATGTTCGAACAATGGGGACTGCTCGACCGCAACAACTCCGGACTCGAGCCGTACGAGACCCTGATCGCGGCGTCGATCGTCGAGCGCGAGGTCCGGCATGTCGAGGATGCGCCGAAGGTGGCGCGGGTCATCCGTAACCGCCTCGACCGCGACCAGCTGCTGCAGATGGACTCGACGCAGAACTACACCGCGGACATCACGAACATCGATGTCCACGGCGAGGCGTACAAGAACGACAACGAGTGGAACACCTACCGGTACAAGGGGTTGCCGCCCACGCCCATCGCGGCGGTCGGGGTGCCCGCCCTGGAGGCGATGCTCGACCCGGCACCGGGCGGATGGCTGTACTTCGTCACCGTCGACACCGCCGGGACCACGTTGTTCGCGAACACCTTCGAAGATCACATCCGCAACCGCCAGGTCGCCTGCCGCAACAAGCTGGTGGCCACCGGCTGCAGCCAGTGAGCAGCAGCGGACCCGCCATGAACACCGTGCCCGCCGGCATCCGCTCACCGCACGGTGACCGCCGTCGGGCCGCGGTTCTGGGGTCGCCGATCACGCACTCGCGCTCGCCGCGCGTCCATCTGGCCGCCTACCGGGCACTCGGGCTGGTCGACTGGCGGTACGACCGGATCGAGTGCACCGCCGACCGTCTGCCCGAGATCGTCTCGGGAGCCGACGTCGACTTCATCGGGTTCTCGGTCACCATGCCCAACAAACGCGCTGCCCTCGAGTTCGCCACCGAACGCACCGAACGCGCCGAACTGGTCGGGTCGGCGAACACCCTGGTGCGCGTGGCGACCGGTTGGCGCGCGGACTGCACCGACATCGACGGCGTGTCGGGAGCGCTCACCGACCTCGCGGTCGACGCGGACCTCGCCGCCGGGACCTCACCGGTCGCCGTGGTCGTCGGAGCGGGTGGCACGGCACTTCCGACCATCATGGCGCTCGCCGAGACGGGCATCACCGACGTCACGGTGGTCGCCCGCGACGCCGGCCGGGCCGCGCCCGTCCTCGAACTGTGTGAGCGGTTGGGGATGAACGGAGACGTCGTGCCCTTCGAACCCGCCGAGGCGCTGGCCCGAAGGTGTCGCGAGTCCGCGGTCGTCGTGTCGACGGTGCCGGCCGACGCGGCCGCGGTCCTGACGCCCGCCGTGGCGCGGGCACGCAAGGTCGTGGACGTGATCTACGACCCCTGGCCGACTCCGCTCGCGTCCGCGGTCGACGCGGCCGGTGGAACCGTGGTCGGTGGTCTGGTCATGCTCGTCAACCAGGCATTCCGGCAGGTCGAGCAGTTCACCGGGCTGCCCGCACCCCGCGACGTGATGGTCGCGGCACTCACCGCCGACTGATTCCCGGGGGAGCTCCGAGTCCGTCCACAGGACGTGCCGGTTGTGGACAGGCGAACAGTACCGATCAACCACCCCGACATGCTCGACGGATGGCCGAGTGCGTGATCCTGATCTGGCTGTCGGTCGTCGCGATGACCGACGCCGACACCCGCCGGATCCCGAACGTGCTCGTCTGGCCCGGTATCTGCGGTGCGGTGGGCGCGTGCGCAGTCCACCCCGGCGCGGCGGTGGCCGCGCTCGTCGCCGCGGCCCCGTACGCGCTCGCCTTCGGGATGCGATGGTGCGGCGGTGGGGACGTCAAGCTCGCCATCGCGTGCGGTGCGCTCGCCGTACGGTGGGACGCCGCCCTGCTCGTGGTGGCGCTCGCCTCGGTCATCGCGGTGGGCACGGTGGTCGGGCATCGCGTCGGTCGCCGGGACCCCGCCGGCCGCGGGTCTCATCCGCACGGACCCGCGCTCGTCGCCGCCTCGATCGTGGTCGCCGATCTCTTGTGACGCGTGCTACGCGTGGTTCGGCGGCGCCGCCGTCGGTCCGGGCTCGGCAGCATGGAACAATCGATCACTGTGTTGCGCTGGATAACTGCCGGAGAATCTCACGGTCCCGCCCTGGTCGCCATCGTCGAGGGCATGGTGGCCGGTGTCGAGGTCACCTCGTCCGACATCGCCGGGCAACTGGCACGCCGCCGGCTCGGCTACGGCCGCGGTGCGCGGATGAAGTTCGAGGCCGACCAGGTCACCGTGCTCGGCGGGGTTCGTCACGGCCAGACCATGGGCGGCCCGGTCGCGATCGAGATCGGCAACACCGAGTGGCCCAAGTGGGAGACGGTGATGGCGGCCGATCCCGTGGACGCGGCCGAACTCGAGGGGAGTGCCCGTAACGCACCGCTGACGCGTCCCCGCCCCGGGCACGCGGACTACTCGGGAATGCTCAAGTACGGCTTCGACGACGCCCGTCCGGTGCTGGAGCGCGCGAGCGCCCGGGAGACCGCGGCGCGTGTCGCCGCGGGCACGGTCGCTCGCAACTTCCTCCGCCAGGTACTGGGCGTCGACGTCATCTCCCATGTCATCTCCATCGGCGCGAGCGATCCCTACGTCGGCCCGCCGCCGCGCATCTCCGACCTCGAGGCCATCGACGCCAGTCCGGTCCGGGCGTTCGACGCCGATGCCGAGACGTCCATGATCGCCGAGATCGAGGCGGCGAAGAAGGACGGCGACACCCTCGGCGGCGTGGTCGAGATCGTCGCCACGGGGGTGCCCGTCGGCCTCGGCTCGCACGTCAGCGGCGACACCCGCCTGGACGCCAAGCTGGCGGCCGCCCTGATGGGCATCCAGGCGATCAAGGGCGTCGAGGTCGGCGACGGCTTCACCACCGCCCGCCGGCGTGGCAGTGAGGCCCACGACGAGATGGTGCCCGGTGCCGACGGTGTCCTGCGATCGACCAACCGCGCGGGCGGACTCGAGGGCGGCATGACCAACGGCGAGGACCTGCGCGTCCGCATCGCGATGAAGCCGATCTCGACGGTGCCGCGAGCGCTGTCCACGATCGACATGTCGACCGGGGAGACGGCCAGCGCCATCCATCAGCGTTCCGACGTCTGTGCCGTGCCGGCGGCGGGCGTCGTCGCCGAGGCGATGGTCGCGCTCGTCGTGGCCCAGGCCGCTCTCGAGAAGTTCGGCGGCGACTCGGTGACCGAGACCGGCGCGAACCTCGCCGCCTACCGGGCTGCCGTCGACGCGCGTCCGCCCCGGGCATGACCCAGCCCCCGGCACCCCCGACCCCGACGCGTCCGACGACCGGTCGCCGCCCGGCGGCCGTACTGATCGGTTTCATGGGAGCCGGGAAGTCCACCGTCGGTCGCATGCTCGCCGACCGGCTCGGCGTCGACTTCATCGACACCGACATCGAACTCGTCCGGCGCACCGGCCGCAGCATCCCGGAGATCTTCGAATCCGACGGTCTCGAGGGATTCCGGACGATCGAGGCCAACGTCGTCACCGATGTCCTGGACAACCATGGCGGGGTGGTGTCGCTCGGCGGCGGGGCGGTGACGACCGCCGGGATCCGCGAGGCACTGGCCGACCAGCGCGTCGTGTACCTGCGGGTGTCGGCCGAGCGCGGGTACGAGCGCGTGTCGGGTACCGACCGTCCGCTCCTGGCGACAGCCGACCCTGCCGCTCGGTACGCCGAACTGCTCGCCGAGCGGACACCCGTCTACGAGGCGGTGTGCACCTTCGACGTCGACGCCGACCCCGACCCCGACGCGGTGGCCGACGCCGTGGTCGTCCAACTCGCCCGTGAACTGATGTGAGGAAGCCGAGTATCACCGTGAACGAACAGGCAGCGAACGAACCCATCGCCATCCGGGTCAACGCCGGCGCACCGTACGACGTGACCATCGGCCGGGGACTCCTCGGTGAGGTGGCCGCGGCCGCGCAGGGCGCCGACCGCATCGCGATCCTGTATCAGCCGCCGCTGGCCAAGACTGCCGAACAGATCCGAGAGTATTTGGCGGAGAAGGGGTTCGACGCCCATCGCGTCGAGATCCCCGACGCCGAGGCCGGCAAGGACCTGTCGGTCGCGTCGTTCTGCTGGGAGGTGTTCGGCCGGATCGGCCTCAAACGCAACGACAAGGTCATCAGCCTCGGCGGGGGAGCCGCCACCGACCTCGCCGGGTTCGTCGCGGCGACCTGGATGCGCGGCATCGGGGTCATCCACATCCCGACGACCCTGCTGGCGATGGTCGACGCCGCCGTGGGCGGCAAGACCGGCATCAACACCGAGGCGGGCAAGAACCTCGTTGGTTCGTTCCACGAACCCGACGCCGTCCTGATCGACACCGGCACGCTGGAGACCGTCCCGCGCAACGAGATCGTCGCCGGACTCGCCGAGGTCATCAAGACCGGGTTCATCGCCGATCCGACGATCCTCGACATCATCGAGGCCGACCCCGAGGCCGCCCTCGACCCGACGTCGCCGGTACTGCCCGATCTCATCCGGCGCTCGGTGCAGGTCAAGGCCGACGTGGTGTCGGCCGACCTCAAGGAGTCGTCGCTGCGCGAGATCCTCAACTACGGGCACACGCTCGGCCACGCGATCGAGCGCCGCGAGCGTTACCGCTGGCGTCACGGCGCGGCGGTGTCGGTGGGTCTCGTGTTCGCTGCCGAACTCTCGCGCCTGGCCGGCCGCCTCGACGACGCCACGGCGGATCGGCACAAGGCGATCCTGGATCTCGTGGGGTTGCCGACGACCTATGACCCGGATGCGTTCGCCGATCTCCTGCAGGGGATGGCGGGGGACAAGAAGAACCGTTCCGGCGTACTGCGTTTCGTCGTGCTCGACGGACTCGCCAAGCCGGGCCGGCTCGAAGGGCCCGACCCCGGTCTGATCGCCGCTGCCTACTCGGCAGTGGCGGGCGGCCCGGCAGCGAAGAGTACGTCGGTGCTGCTCTAGTCAGCGCTGCACAAACCCACCCCTTTTCCACAAACCCAGCCCAGTCCGAGCGTGGTGACTTTGTGGAAAGGGGGTGGGTTTGCGGGTAGACGGCCGGTCAAGACAACGTCAGCGGATCTCCCGAGTCGGGGCATCCGTGTCGGCATGACGATCCTCGTGCACCGACCAGTCGTCGTCGGCTGCGCCCTTGTTCTGGTCGCGCCGGACGAGGAAACGGCCGATCGCCGCGCCGACGAAGGCCGGGACGAAGACGAGCAGTGCGGTGAACGACGCCCCGGCGATCAGCTCGATGAACAGGCTGGCCTGCCCGATGCCGGCCAGGACGACCGTGCCGAGGATCCAGGAGATCAACCCGGCGACGACGCCGGCGAGGACACCGGCCTGCAGCCAGCGCACGGTCAGATCCTCGTAGTCATCGGGATCCGGGTTGGCGCGGGCGTCGCGGATGCCGTCGTAACCACCCCACACCAGGGCGATGAGCACGACGACCGCGATCGCGATGGTGCGCCAGATCGTCGAGTTCAGCGGCGCCTGCACCACGGCGAATCCCAGCAAGACGCGGGCGAGGACGTGAACTGCGGTCATCGTCAGACCGCGCACCAACCACGAAGACATGCGCGTCATCTTACGCACGGGGGTGGAGACAGCGGACACACCTGGTCGAAGTGGCCGGGTTTCGCGGGTCGGGCGGGTTCGCGCGGCTGGGGCGCCGGCCGTAGCGTGGCCAGGGTGCCGATCAACCATGACACCGCAGGCCGCCGCGCCCGGCTGCGTGCCGAGCTGCGTACCGCGGACGACCCGGTCTCGTTCCTCGTCGTCTCCGACCTCGTCAACGTCCGCTACCTGACCGGGTTCACCGGCTCCAACGCCGCCGTGCTGATCGACGTCGACGATCCGGCCGGCGACCGGATCGCCACCGACGGCCGGTATCTCACCCAGGTCGCCGAACAGGTGCCCGACGTCGAGCCGATCATCGAACGCTCGGCGGCGCGTGCCCTCGTCGACCACGCCCGGGCCGCCGGGGCGGGTCGCGTCGGCTTCGAAGCCGACACCGAGACCGTGGCCGGGCACCGAGCGCTGTCCGCGGCTGTCGGGGACTCCGGGATCGAACTCGTCAGCACGACCGGTGTCGTGCGGAACCTGCGCGCGGTCAAGGAACCGGGGGAGATCGAGCTGCTCCGGGCGGCGTGCGCGATCGGGGATGCGGCCCTGGCGCAGATCATCGCCGACGGCGTCCTGCGGGCCGGGACGACCGAGCGGCAGGTCGCGCGAGCGCTCGAGTGGGAGATGTACCGCCTCGGGGCCGACGGGATCGCGTTCGAGACCATCGTGGCCGCCGGCGCGCACTCGGCGATCCCGCATCACCGGCCCACCCACACGGCTCTGGCGGACGGCGATCTGGTCAAGATCGACTTCGGCTCGGTGGTCGGCGGGTATCACTCCGACATGACCAGGACCTTCGTCCTGAGGCGCGCGGCGTCGTGGCAGCGGGACCTCTACGAACTCGTCGCCACCGCGCAGGCCGCCGGCCGCCGGGCCCTCACGCCCGGGGCCGACCTGCGGGCGGTCGACGCCGCGGCCCGCGACGTGATCGCCGACGCCGGCCACGGCGAGAACTACGTGCACGGTCTCGGTCACGGAGTGGGACTGGAGATCCACGAAGCGCCGGGAAGCGGCAAACTCGCGGCGGGTACACTGCCATGCGGTGCTGCGGTCACCGTGGAGCCCGGTGTCTACCTACCCGGATGGGGTGGGGTCCGGATCGAGGACACATTGGTGGTCACCGACGGCGACCCCGACCTGCTGACCGCCACCGACAAGACATTCACCGTCATCTGACTGCAAGGGAACGAAAACCACATGGCATCCACCGCCGACTTCAAGAACGGCCTCGTGCTGCGCATGGACGACCAGCTCTGGCAGATCATGGAGTTCCAGCACGTCAAGCCGGGCAAGGGTCCCGCGTTCGTGCGCACCAAGATCAAGAACGTGCTGAGCGGCAAGACTGTCGACAAGACCTTCAACGCGGGCGTCAAGGTCGAGACCGCGACGGTCGACCGTCGCGACATGACCTTCCTCTACAACGACGGCACCGACTACGTGTTCATGGACGCGCAGGACTACGAGCAGTTCTCCCTGCCCCCGGCCACCGTCGGCGACGGCGCCCGCTTCCTGCTGGAGAACATGACCGTGCAGGTCTCGCTGAACGAGGGCAACCCGTTGTTCGTCGAACTGCCGGTCACGGTCGAGCTGATCGTCGCCCAGACCGATCCCGGACTCCAGGGCGACCGTTCCACCGGCGGCACCAAGCCCGCCACGCTCGAGACCGGCGCCGAGATCCAGGTTCCGCTGTTCATCAACACCGGTGACAAGCTCAAGGTCGATTCGCGCGACGGCAGCTATCTCGGCCGCGTCAACTCCTGACCTGTGAAACAACCCGGAACCCGACACAAGGCGCGGCGGCGCGCGGTGGACCTGCTCTTCGAGGCCGAGGCCAAGAAGGTCAGTCCCGCGCAGCTCGTCGCCGAACGTCGTGAATACGTCCGCTCGGACGAGAGCGTCGGCTCGATCCACGACTACACCGCGACCGTGATCCAGGGACTCGCCGAGGACCAGGGTCAGGTCGACGCGGTCATCTCGTCGTATCTGCGCGACTGGACCCTCGAACGTCTCCCGGCCGTCGATCGCGCCATCATGCGACTGGCGACGTGGGAGCTGTTCAACTCTCTCGACGTCGACACGATCGTCGTCGTCGACGAGGCGGTCGAACTCGCCAAAGAACTTTCGACCGACGACTCGCCGGCCTTCGTGAACGGCGTGCTGGCCAAGATCGCCGAGCTCGCGCCGCAGGTCCGCGCAGCCGCTTCCGCCGAACCCGGTGGGGCCGCACCCGGACGGCCGGAGCCCAACTGATCCGCACCGGGTGTGGCGTACGTCGCGGGAATTCGTCGGCGTCGCCGCCCGGTGTAGAGTGTCGCGAGACAGACATCCTTTAACGATCCGTCCTGCGAGGCGGAGAAGGAGGTCGGCCTTGGCCAGCCCCGCTCCCAGGGTGCTGCTCGATGCCGCCGACGTGTCGCGCACGATTGCCCGTGTCGCACATCAGGTCATCGAGAAGACTGCTCTGGACTCGCCCGACGCACCTCGCGTCGTCCTCATCGGAATCCCCACTCGCGGAACATCTCTCGCCACCCGGCTGGGTGCCAAGATCAGCGAGTTCGCGGGGGTCGACGTGCCGGTGGGTTATCTCGACATCACGCTCTACCGCGATGATCTGCGCGGCAAGCCACACCGCCCGCTCGAGCGGACGATGGTGCCGGCCGGTGGCGTCGACAGCGCCATCGTCATCCTCGTCGACGATGTCCTCTACTCCGGACGGACGGTCCGTGCCGCGCTCGATGCACTGCGTGATCTCGGTCGTCCTGCGGCCGTGCAACTCGCGGTCCTCGTCGACCGTGGCCATCGCGAACTCCCGTTGCGCGCAGACTATGTCGGCAAGAACATCCCGACGGCCCGCGACGAGCAGGTCTCGGTTCACCTCGTCGAACACGACGGCATCGACGAGGTCGTCCTCGCTTCCGCGTCGAGTTCGGTTGCCGCGGAGAGTGATTCATGATGCGGCATCTGCTGTCTACGCAAGACCTCAGCCGTGACGATGCCACCGCCCTCCTCGACGACGCCGAACGTTTCGAGCAGGCCCTGACCGGGCGTGAGGTTCGCAAACTGCCGACGCTGCGCGGTCGGACTGTGATGACCGTGTTCTACGAGAACTCCACCCGCACCCGGGTCTCCTTCGAAGTCGCGGGCAAGTGGATGAGTGCCGACGTCATCAACGTCAGTGCCTCCAGTTCCTCTGCGGGCAAAGGGGAGTCGTTGCGCGACACGGCCAAGACCCTGCACGCGGCGGGCGCCGACGCGCTGATCGTCCGGCATCCGGCGTCGGGTGCGCCGGCCCAGATCGCCGACTGGACGACCACGCCCGACGGTGACGGTCCCGCGGTGATCAACGCCGGCGACGGAACGCACGAGCATCCCACGCAGGCGCTCCTCGACGCGCTGACCCTGCGACAGCGGCTCGGTTCGCTCGAGGGCAGGCGGATCGCGATCGTCGGCGACATCATCCACTCCCGCGTCGCTCGGTCGAACGCCCACCTGCTCTCGACGCTCGGCGCCGAGGTCGTACTGGTGGCGCCCCCGACGCTGCTGCCGGTCGGGGTGGACCAGTGGCCGGTGAGCGTCTCGGGAAGTCTGGACGCCGAACTGCCGGCCGTCGACGCCGTCATGATGCTCCGCGTCCAGGCCGAACGCATGAACGGCGGGTTCTTCCCGAGTGCCCGCGAGTACTCGGTCCGCTTCGGGCTCAACGACCGGCGACTGGGATTGCTGCACGACGACGCCGTGGTCCTGCATCCCGGACCGATGTTGCGCGGTATGGAGATCGGCTACTCGGTGGCCGATTCGCCGAAGGCGACCGTGCTGGAGCAGGTCCGCAACGGCGTTCACGTCCGCATGGCGGTTCTGTTCCGGCTGCTGGTCGGTTCCGATTCCGCGGGTGCCCACCTATGACCGCCCATGACATCGTGTCAGGAGATGTGAAGTGACCGCCCGCACCGGATCCGTTCTTCTCCGCGCCGTTCGTCCATACGGCGAGGGTGACCCGATCGACGTCCTCGTAGTCGACGGCATCATCAGCGAGATCGGCCATCAGGTCACCGCACCCGAGGACACCGACGTCCTCGACGGCAAAGGTGGCGTGCTGCTGCCGGGGTTCGTCGACCTCCACACCCACCTGCGGGAGCCGGGCCGCGAGGACACCGAGACCATCCGGTCGGGTTCGGCGGCCGCCGCGCTCGGCGGTTACACCGCGGTCTTCGCGATGGCCAACACCAGCCCGGTGGCCGACAACTCGACCGTCACCGACAACGTGTGGCGGTCCGGACGTGAGGTCGGACTCGTCGACGTGTACCCGGTCGGCGCCGTGACCGTGGGTCTGGCCGGCAAGCAGCTCGCCGAGATGGGCATGATGGCCGCCGGTGCCGCGGGCGTACGGATGTTCAGCGACGACGGCAAGTGCGTCGACGATCCGCTCCTGATGCGCCGCGCGCTCGAGTACGCAACCGGGCTCGGCGTCCTCATCGCACAGCACGCCGAGGAGCCGCGACTGACCGTCGGAGCCGTCGCCAACGAGGGGCCCACGGCCTCGCGCCTCGGGCTGGCGGGCTGGCCGCGTGCGGCCGAGGAGTCGATCGTCATCCGCGACGCCCTGCTCGCACGCGACGCGGGTGCGCGCATCCACATCTGTCACGCCTCGACCGAGGGCACCGTCGAACTGCTGCGCTGGGCCAAGGACCAGGGGATTGCGATCACCGCCGAAGTGACCCCGCATCACCTGCTGCTCGACGACTCGCGGCTCGAGACGTACGACCCGGTCAACAAGGTGAATCCGCCGCTGCGCGAGGTCCGCGACAAGCAGGCATTGCGACAGGCGCTGGCCGAGGGGATCGTCGACTGTGTGGCCACCGACCACGCCCCGCACGCCGCGCAGGAGAAGTGCTGCGAGTTCGCCCAGGCCAAGCCCGGGATGCTCGGCCTGCAGACCGCATTGCCGATCATCGTCGAGACCCTCGTGAAGCCCGGCCTGCTCGACTGGCGCGGCGTCGCGCGTGTGATGAGCGAGCGGCCCGCGCAGATCGTCGAACTGACTGATCAGGGCCGTCCGATCGAGGTCGGCGAGCCGGCGAACCTGGCCGTCGTCGATCCGGACACGTCCTGGGTGGTGCACGGTCCCGAGCTGGCAAGCCTCTCGGACAACACCCCGTTCGAGTCGATGACCATGCCCGCCACCGTCACCGCGACCGTGCTGCGTGGCGTGGTGACGGCCCACGACGGGCAGGTGACCCCATGACCGCGAGACCCAGGCGTGGACTGGTACCGGCGATCCTCGCGGTGCTGGTGGTCGCCTCGGTGGTCGCGTCGCTGCTCGGATACGGCAAAATCGTCTTCAACGCCTGGTTCATCGGCGTGGTCGCACTGCTCGCCCTCGGGGTGGCGTCGGTGTTCTACCTGCTGGCAACCGGGAATCGGAAGAAGACCGCGGCGCAGGCCGACGTGATCGGCACGCTTCCGACGATCCCCACCGAGCCGGGCGCGGTACTCAGAGGTCCAGATACCGGCCTCTACCTCGGCAGCACCATCGCGCCGAGCTGGCAGAACCGGGTGACCGTCGGCGACATCGGCGACCGGGCGTCCTCGGTGCTGACCGAGTTCGAGAGGGGCATCCTCATTGCGCGTCAGGGAGCCAGTGACCTCTGGATTCCCCGGGAATCGATCACCGCGGTCCGGACCGAACGCGGCATCGCGGGCAAGGTGATGACCGCCGACGGCGTCCTCGCCATCCGCTGGGTCCTGCCCAGCGGCACCGAGATCGACTCCGGGGTGCGCGCCGACGACAAAACGATCTACCCCGGCTGGGTGAGCGCCTTCGCCGGGACGCATGACAGTGGCCACGGGCCACAGGGACAAGGGGCACAGGAATGAACACAGCGGTCTTGGTGCTGGAGAACGGCCAGGTGTTCACCGGCCGGAGCTTCGGCGCAGTCGGCGAGACCCTTGGCGAGGCGGTGTTCTGCACCGCGATGACCGGCTATCAGGAAACCCTGACCGATCCGAGCTACCACCGGCAGATCGTGGTCGCCACGGCGCCGCAGATCGGCAACACCGGCTGGAACACCGAGGACGGCGAGAGCACGGGCAGCGCCGGGAGCACCGGAGTCGACGGTGACTCGGGCAAGATCTGGGTCGCGGGGTATGCGGTTCGCAACCCCACCCGACGCGTCTCCAACTGGCGCGCGACGACCTCTCTCGAAGAGGAGCTGGACCGTCAGGGCATCGTCGGGATCGGCGGTATCGACACCCGCACCGTGGTGCGCATCCTCCGCGACCACGGGTCGATGAAGGCCGGGATCTTCTCCGGCCCGGCGCTCGCCGACACCGACGAACTCGTCGCCCGCGTGCGCAACCAGCCGGACATGAAGGGCGCCCGGCTGGCCGACGAGGTCACCACCGACAGCGGTTACGTGGTCGAACCCCTCGACCAGCATCGGTTCACGGTGGCCGCCATCGACCTGGGCATCAAGACCAACACGCCGCGGATGTTCGCCGAACGCGGCGTCCGCACCCACGTGCTGCCCGCGACCGTCGCGCTCGACGCCATCGCCGACCTCAAACCCGACGGGGTGTTCCTCTCGAACGGTCCCGGCGACCCGGCCACGGCCGACGACATCGTCGAACTCACCCGCGGGGTGCTCGGCCAGGACATCCCGCTCTTCGGCATCTGCTTCGGCAACCAGATCCTGGGCCGCGCGCTCGGCCGGTCGACCTACAAGATGAAGTTCGGCCACCGGGGCATCAACATCCCGGTCGTCGACCACGCCACCGGCAAGGTCTCGATCACCTCGCAGAACCACGGCTTCGCGCTCGAAGGCGAGGCGGGCGAGGAGTTCGACTCCGACTTCGGCCGCGCCCGGGTCAGCCATGTCTGCGCCAACGACGGCACCGTGGAGGGCGTCGAGCTGCTCTCCGGTCGCGCCTACTCGGTGCAGTACCACCCCGAGGCGGCCGCCGGTCCCCACGACGCCGCGTATCTGTTCGACAAGTTCGTCACCCTGCTCGAAGGGGACAAGTCCCAAGGAGCGAGTGCCTGATGCCGCGCCGCGAAGACATCAACCACGTCCTGGTCATCGGGTCCGGGCCGATCGTGATCGGTCAGGCCTGCGAGTTCGACTACTCCGGCACGCAGGCCTGCCGGGTCCTCAAGGCCGAGGGCCTGCGGGTCAGCCTGGTCAACTCGAACCCGGCCACGATCATGACCGATCCGGAGTTCGCCGACGCCACCTACATCGAGCCGATCACGGCCGAGTACGTGGAGAAGGTCATCGAGGCCGAGCGCGACGCCGGGCATCCCATCGACGCCGTGCTGGCGACCCTCGGCGGTCAGACCGCGCTCAACACCGCTGTCGCACTGCACGATCGCGGCTCGCTGGAGAAGTACGGCATCGAGCTGATCGGCGCCGACTTCGACGCCATCCAGCGCGGCGAGGACCGGCAGATGTTCAAGGACATCGTCGAGAAGGTCGGCGGGGAGAGCGCGCGGTCCCGCGTCTGCCACACGATGGACGAGGTGCGGGACACCGTCGCCGAGCTCGGGTTCCCGGTCGTCGTCCGGCCGTCGTTCACCATGGGCGGTCTCGGCTCGGGCATGGCCTACGACGACGAGGACCTCGACCGGATCGCGGGCGGCGGTCTCGCCGCCTCCCCGACGGCGAACGTCCTCATCGAGGAGTCGATCCTCGGGTGGAAGGAGTACGAGCTCGAGCTCATGCGCGACAACCGCGACAACGTGGTGGTCGTCTGCTCGATCGAGAACCTCGACCCGGTCGGCGTCCACACCGGTGACTCGGTGACCGTCGCCCCGGCGATGACGCTCACCGACCGCGAGTACCAGATCATGCGCGACCTCTCCATCGACATCCTGCGCGAGGTCGGCGTCGACACCGGCGGTTGCAACATCCAGTTCGCCCAGGACCCCCGCGACGGCCGCCTCGTCGTCATCGAGATGAACCCGCGCGTGTCGCGGTCGTCGGCGCTCGCGTCGAAGGCCACCGGCTTCCCGATCGCCAAGATCGCCGCGAAGCTCGCCATCGGGTACAGCCTCGACGAGATCGTCAACGACATCACCAAGGAGACGCCGGCCTGTTTCGAGCCGACGCTCGACTACGTCGTGGTGAAGGCTCCGCGGTTCGCGTTCGAGAAGTTCCCGGGCGCCGATGACACGCTGACCACCACGATGAAGTCGGTGGGCGAGGCCATGAGCCTCGGCCGCAGCTTCGCCGAGGCGCTCGGCAAGGTCATGCGGTCGCTGGAGACGAAGGCCGGCGGCTTCTGGGCCGAGCCCAACCGCCCTGACCCGGCGACCGTCGACCTGCCCGCACTGCTCGAGGACATCAAGACCCCGCGCGACGGCCGGTTGTACAAGCTGATGCTCGCCTTCGAGGCCGGCGCGACGATCGAGGACCTCTACGAGGCCACTGCGATCGATCCCTGGTTCCTCGCCGAGATCGGCGGGATCGCCGCGCTCGGAGCGGAGATCCGCGACGCCGACACACTGGACGAGCCGTTGCTGCGCGAGGCCAAGTCCACCGGCTTCTCCGACCGTCAGATCGCCGCTCTGCGTTCGGATTTCGCCGACGAGGCAGCCGTTCGCGCCCACCGGATCGGGCTGGGCGTACGGCCGGTCTACAAGACCGTCGACACCTGCGCGGCCGAGTTCGAGGCGAAGACGCCGTACCACTACTCGAGCTACGAACTCGACCCCGGGGCGACCAGTGAGATCGCGCCCCAGACGGAGCGCCCCAAGGTCCTGATCCTCGGTTCGGGCCCCAACCGCATCGGTCAGGGCATCGAGTTCGACTACTCGTGCGTGCACGCCGCATTGACCCTGTCGGACGCCGGATACGAGACCGTCATGGTCAACTGCAACCCGGAGACGGTGTCCACCGACTACGACACCGCCGACCGTCTCTACTTCGAGCCGCTGACGTTCGAGGACGTCCTCGAGGTCTACCACGCCGAATCGGAGTCGGGCACCGTCGAAGGTGTCATCGTCCAGCTCGGCGGCCAGACGCCGCTCGGTCTCGCGCACCGTTTGGAGGAGGCCGGGGTGCCGATCGTCGGCACCAGCCCGGCGGCCATCGACCTCGCCGAGGATCGCGGCGAGTTCGGCAAGGTGCTGACCGCCGCCGGACTACCGGCCCCGGCGTTCGGTACCGCGACGAGCTTCGACGAGGCCCGCGACACCGCCGCCCGGATCGGGTACCCGGTGCTCGTCCGGCCGTCGTACGTCCTCGGTGGACGCGGCATGGAGATCGTCTACGACGAGAAGTCCCTGGAGGACTACATCTCTCGCGCGACCGAGCTGACCCCGGACCACCCGGTACTGGTCGACCGGTTCCTCGAAGACGCGGTGGAGATCGACGTCGACGCCCTCTGCGACGGCGACGAGGTCTACATCGGCGGCGTGATGGAACACATCGAAGAGGCCGGAATCCACTCCGGAGACTCGGCGTGCGCGTTGCCGCCGGTCACTCTCGGCCGCGCCGACCTCGAGATGGTGCGGACCTCGACCGAGGCGCTGGCCAGGGGCATCGGCGTCAAGGGTCTGCTCAACGTCCAGTACGCGCTCAAGGACGACATCCTCTACGTGCTCGAGGCCAACCCGCGTGCGAGCCGGACGGTCCCGTTCGTCTCCAAGGCCACCGCGGTGCCCCTGGCCAAGGCGTGTGCGCGCGTCATGCTCGGCGCGTCGATCGCCGATCTGCGGGAGCAGGGCATCCTGCCCGCCACCGGCGACGGCGGAGAGGCTCCGGCGACGGCGCCGATCTCGGTGAAGGAAGCGGTCCTGCCGTTCAATCGGTTCCGTCGCCATGACGGCAGCGGGGTCGACAACCTGCTGAGCCCCGAGATGAAGTCGACCGGCGAGGTCATGGGCATCGACGCCGACTTCGGTCGCGCATTCGCCAAGTCGCAGACCGCCGCCTACGGCTCGCTCCCGACCAGCGGCAAGATCTTCGTGTCGGTGGCCAACAAGGACAAGCGGGCGCTGATCTTCCCGGTGAAGCACCTCGCCGACCTGGGGTTCGACATCCTGGCCACCGAGGGGACCGCGGACGTGTTGCGCCGCAACGGGATCAAGTGCGAGACGGTGCGCAAGCACTTCGAGGCCGCCGAGGGTCAGCGCACGATCGTCGACATCATCCGCGCCGGCGAGGTGACGATGGTGATCAACACCCCGTATGGCAACTCGGGGCCCCGCGTCGACGGCTACGAGATCCGGAGCGCCGCGGTGTCGGTGAACATCCCGTGTATCACCACGGTGCAGGGTGCCTCGGCCGCCGTGCAGGGCATCGAGGCCGCGTTGACCGGCGACATCGGGGTGCGGTCGCTGCAGAACCGGCACGCCGACCTGGCCGGCCGCTCGTGACGGACGCGTCCGGGTTCGGCGGCCGCTACACGAAGGCGGTCGCCGAGCGCGGGCGTCTGTGCGCCGGGATCGATCCCCACGCCGCGTTGCTCGAGGAGTGGGGCCTCTCGGTGGACATCGACGGCCTGTCGGCGTTCGCCGACATCTGCGTCGAGGCGCTGGGTCCGGTGGCCGCCGTCATCAAACCTCAGGTCGCGTTCTTCGAGCCGTTCGGTTCCGCGGGTTTCGCGGTACTGGAACGCGTCATCGCGGGCTGCCGCGAGGCGGGCGCCCTCGTCATCGCCGACGCCAAGCGCGGTGACATCGGTTCGACGATGGCCGCCTACGCGCAGGCCTGGTTGTCCGAGTCGTCGCCGCTGTGCGCCGACTCGGTCACCGCGTCTCCCTACCTGGGATACGAATCCCTGCGCCCTGCACTGGATCTCGCGCGGTCCGGCGAGCGCGGCGTCTTCGTGCTGGCGCGGACGTCGAACCCGGAGGGCGGCGAGCTCCAGCGGGCGCAGGTGGGGGAGCGGACGGTCGCGCAATCGATCGTCGACGCCGCGGCCGCCGAGAATACGGACGGGACCGCGACCGTCGGTCTGGTCGTCGGGGCGACACGTGAGCACGGGCTCGATCTCGCCGGCCTCCGCGGCCCGATCCTGGCCCCCGGGCTGGGTGCCCAGGGTGCGACGGCCGCCGACCTGCCGATTGTGTTCGAGGGGGCCGACCCGGCCTGGGTGCTGCCCGCCAGTTCGCGCGGCGTGCTCCGAGCCGGGCCCGATCCCATCGCCCTGCGCGACGCTTTCGTCCGCGCCCGGGACGAGGTCGAGGCCGCGCTGGGCTGAGGTGCGGTCAGGAGTCGCGGGTTCGGGAGACAACCGGCGGTCGCCACGGCGAGGCCCGCTCCGGCGACCGCCAGTATCGACGACGATCGAATCGATCGATGCGGATCACTGCCCACCGGCGATAACTCTCCGCAGCACCGGCCGTTTGATCGACGTATCCGAATAGAGGGTTTCGTCACGACCGAGCGCTGCGATCTCATCGGGCGCGATGACAGGCTGGGATCCCGCACCTGCCGTTTGTACCGGATTCGGTCCGTTGAAGAAGACGTAGTAGCCGTCCGAGCCGCGGTCGGGATCGCTCGTACTGAACCCTCGGTAGCAGATGTTGGTCGTACCGGCCGCGGCGTTGAGCACTGAGCTGTCACTGGACATTGCGATGTAGATGAGGCGGTCCCAACGTCCGGATGGGGACCAGCCCGCGCGTCGGGCTATGTCGTCCAGACTTGTCGTGATGCCGGCGGTCGCTGCGAGTTCGTCAGCCACCCTGAAGAAGTCGGCCGACGGACCCAATGGGGCATCGTTGCTCCACAGGAAGAACTCGCGCGAGCACTCCTCCTGGGGCTTTTCGCCGAGCCTCGGGATCGGAAGGCACGCGGCCGCACCCAGGGCGGTCATCACAATGACGACGACGAGTGTCACACTGCGGATGCGTTGTGCAGTGAGCGTAATCTGCCCGGTCACGTGGTCGGCGCCGGCAACGGGATGTCTGTCTTCAACGCAATTCCTGTCTCATGTTTCGCGACCTTGTCGCTCCACTCGATCTCTCCGTTCTCGTCCAAGACGACCGTGCGGCCTTCGGTTATGGCTTTGTCCACCAGCTCGGCGAGCCTTTGCGGGTCTGCGTCCGGATTCTCGGTCGCGATCCGTCGTCCCACCTCGTTGTTGTAGAGATCCATGGCCTCACGGCTGGCTGGGTTTCCGCCTAGGAGCCTGCTGAATTAGGGTCCAGCCTGGGTTGAGGTTCCTGCTGCGGGGATGTGTCGGTTCCGGGGTGTGGTCGTGGTGATCGATCTAGGTGGGGCGGCGGTGCCGCGGTTCAGGCGGTGGCCAGTGTCCAGGTGCCGTTGGTGGTAGTCAGTCCGAGGGTGATCAGGCGGCGTAGGTTGATCGCGGCGGCGCGGTGGTGCAGCCAGTTGTTGTTGCGTTCGATTCCACGGTAGGGCACCCGCCGGTTACCGCGGGTGAGCCAGGCAATCGTCCGTTCGACCATGGGTCGATGCTGGCGGTAGGTGTCGGCAATAGTGTTGTCAGAGAAGTGTTGTCGGTGTTCGCGCTGGAGTTGGTGGTGTTCGCCGAAACTGATTTTGCGTCCACGAACCGCGGTGGTGCACCGTGCCCGAAGTGGGCAGTCTTGGCAGGCCGCACCGTAGGTGACGTGGCCTTTCGCGCTGACCGGTCGGGTCAGGTTGTTGGGGCAGGTCAATGTGTTCGAGTCGGCGTCGAAGGTGAAATCGTCGACGACGAAACCACCAGCAACCGCCGGCATGTGTGGCTTGGGTTTGATCACCGCGTTCCATCGTGTCCGCGCCAGCGTGGCCAGCATGTCACCGGAGGCATACGCTGAATCACCCAGCACCTCACGATCGTCGGCGTCGTCGGCGACGGTCGGATCGCTCAGCAACAACCGTGCCCCGACTGCTCCGTCGGAAGTGTCCGGACCAGCGGCTTTGGTCATCTCGATCGCGGTGACCAACCCGGTCTCCGGTTCATTGACGATGTGGCCCTTGAACCCGTCCTGCTGGCGTGCCCGGGTTTTGTGGGCGTGCCGGGTGTCGGTATCGACGGTGGAGATCACCCGGTCCGGGGCGGTCCGGGGCGCGATGCGCCAGCGTCCGTCGGTGCCATCAGAACCTGGTGCCGGTTCCACATCCTGGCCGGTCACCAATGCCAGCAATGCCACCGCCTGCGCCTGGGCCTGGTTACTCGGTTCCTTGTCGATGGCCTCGAGGTCCAGACCGTCGAGCACGGCCAACCCATCTTCGACAAGGGCGCTGATCAGGTCCTGTTGAGCACACTCATCATCCCAGGCGATCCGCGGCTTGCCGGGCCGGTCATAGCCGCCGCCGGTCAACGCGGCCAGACGAGTCGCGTGCTGCTCGACCACCACCGCACCACCGTCGACCTCTCGGGCGACCCGCCGGATCGCCGCGATCACCTGGGTGATGGCGTCCTGGCGGGCCACCGCGTCATCGAAGATCGTCGAATCCAGCGCTCGACGACTCTTACCCGCGAGCACCCCGGTGGTGGTGATGACCTCGCGTACCACCTCGAAAATGCGGTGCGGCCGATCGCTGGCTGCCAGTCGCCGACGCCAGTACGTCAGAGTCGACGGATGAAAACCTTTGTTACCCAACACGAATCCACACGCCGCTTTCCACCGCAGATCGAAAGTGACCGCATCAGCGGCTTCGCGATCGGACAAACCCTGCAGCGTTTGCAGCACGATCACCGACGCCATCGTGGCCGGCGGGATCGACGGACGGCCCCGGCCGCTGGGAAACAGGTCCGCGAACATCTCCGCAGGAAACAACTGCTCGCGATGAGCAGCCAAAAACGCGAACACACTGCCCTCGGCCAGCAAATGCCCGACGACCGAGTTCACATCCAGAAACTCACCCTGACGATCCGGCTCACCCTGCATACCCACCAGGATCCCAGCCCACCAGGCAAACCCGCTCACCCCACACCGAAACGACACCGACTATTTCAGCAGTCTCCTAGGCCTTCATGAGCAGTCGCGAACCTCGTCGTCCACTCCTGACCGAAACGGTCGGTCATGAGCGCGTTCCAATACGTGTGGCGGAACGCGTCACCGTGGCCGTCTGCCAGTGAGTTCTCCCGCCTGTCACGATTCGGATGCCGTGCGGTGGCAACGGCATCCGCCTTCCACTGGATCTGGAAGAAGTCGTAGACGGCTCGCCAGCCCGTCACCGGTGTCGCCCCCATCTCGGCGAGCATGGTGACTTCCTCGGGCGTCATGAGGGTGGGCTTGCACGTCGGATCGAACCTGCGGATCGTGTCGAGCAGGTCGCCCGAGGGCCACAGTCGCGCTCCGCCCTTGGACGCGTCGACCTGATACTCGCGCAGGATCTCGGCGAGCCGGGGATCGGAGTGGTGACCCGCCGCTCCTGCTTTCATGGAGTCGGGGAGTTTCTCGAGGATCCGTCGCAGCCCTTCGGACCCGACCTTGTCGATCTCGTCGATGCGCCGCAGAGAACCGCGGATCTCCTTAATGAGGTAGCTCTCCAGTGACTCCTTCTGCACGATCTTGACCTGGTAGGCCAACTTCCAGGTCTTCAGCCATTCGAGGTTCGACTTCGTCGAGTAGACCTCCCCGTCACCGGCGACGGCGAGTTCGAACTCCGAGCCGAGTGCCTCGGCCTTCTTCGACCTCACGTTGGCGATCTCGCCCTCCATCGACGCCAAGAGGGAATCGAACTTCCCGGCCAGCGACTCGATCACGGTGGCACTGCGATCGGCAGCGTCCGCGTGCGCGTTCGACGACTCCCGGGCGTCCCGTCCGCCGTCACTGCGCCAGGTACTCCAGTGAGCCGTCGAAGGTCGTTGCAGCTGCTCTGGCCGTACCCCTCAAGTCGGCGGACTTCGACGTCAACCGGCCACTGACCGTCTTCGCGCTGCCGAAGTCCCACGCCAGCACCTTCTCGACGGTGTACGCGACTTCATCCGACACCGCTCAGCCTCCCGCACGCATCTTCTCGCCCAGTTCGCGCACCCGCGCCGGAACCACCTTCATCAACCGCCCCCGATCAGCTACTTCCCCGAAAGTCAGATCATGCTAGCCGCGTGCACCGACGACGGCGGGCAGCTCTCCCCAGGGATGCCGTGGGACCGCCCGCGACACGCGCGGTGCCTCGGCCCAATCCCAGAATTTCCGGCCACATCACTGGTGTCACACGCGTCTCAGTCGAGGGACGTCCGGGCGAGAGGTCGTTCGCTTTGCTATCGACCACCTTGTCGCACGATGTTGCCCTGACCTGCGAGAATGTCACGAAACACGTAGTCAGCGCGGTGGGGGAGGCACTGAATCGGTGCTGTGCTCCCGTAAACGCACACGAGGCCCTACAACATGAGAAAACGCTCCGAAAACGGGGGGTCGCACTCGCAAATGCCTGCTCACGTGGGTACGGTCGCATTCGCCGCCAACATTTTGATGGCGTCGGCCGGGTGCAGACCCGGCTGACAGGCCGGCGATGGCGATCCAGCCGCGGTCGCACGGCAACAGAGCCTCGGACGCCCCCGGGCGAACGATGCAGTCCCACTCGAGAACGAAAGACGGAGGAACCCCGTGGCCCTTCCCCAGTTGACCGATGAGCAGCGCGCCGCTGCGTTGGAGAAGGCAGCTGCCGCTCGTCGCGTCCGCGCGGAGCTCAAGGAGCGCCTCAAGCGCGGTGGCACCGATCTCCAGCAGGTGCTCAAGGATGCCGAGAACGACGAGATCCTGGGCAAGATGAAGGTCTCGGCCCTGCTCGAGGCCCTGCCCAAGGTCGGCAAGGTCAAGGCGCAGGAGATCATGACCGAGCTCGAGATCGCCCCGACCCGCCGCCTGCGTGGTCTCGGCGACCGTCAGCGCAAGGCTCTGCTCGAGAAGTTCAGCTCCTGAGCGTGAGCAACCGAACCGGATACGGCAGCGGAACGAACCCGTGGACGCGGCGGTGAACCACCGCCCGGACCACGAGGGAACCGGACGCACGAGGGGTCGACTGATCGTTTTGGTCGGCCCCTCGGCCGTCGGCAAGTCCACCGTGGTCGCGAGGGTCTGCGCCGCGGTACCCGATGTCTACTTCAGCGTCTCGGCGACAACCCGGGACCCACGGCCCGGCGAGGTCGACGGCCGCGACTACCACTTCGTGTCCGCGGGCGACTTCGACAAGATGATCGCCGCCGACGAACTCCTGGAATGGGCCGAGATCCACGGCGGGCTGCAGCGCTCGGGCACCCCCATCGCCCCTGTGCTCGCCGCTCTGGAAGCCGGCAAACCGGTTCTGGTCGAGGTCGACCTGGTCGGTGCGCGCAACGTGGTGGCCCGGCTCCCCGAGGCGATCACCGTCTTTCTCGCGCCGCCCAGCTGGGACGAACTCGTCGCCCGCCTGACCGGGCGGGCCACCGAGACGCCCGAGGCGATCGAGCGCCGACTCGCCACCGCGCGCACCGAGATGGCCGCGCAGGACGAGTTCGACCACGTCATCGTGAACAGCGAAGTCGACCGCGCCGTCGATGAGTTGGTATCCTTGCTGGTCGGACCTGAACAGCCGGCCGCATCCGCGACCTGACCGGCCCTTTCCGACACCCAGACCTCGACGCAGGAGTTCGTGTGAGCACCCCGACCAATTTCGACATCACCGAGATCGCCGACGCACCGGCCTACGACACGCCGCTGGGGATCACCAATCCGCCGATCGATGATCTCCTCGACCGCGCGTCGTCGAAGTACGCACTCGTCATCTACGCAGCCAAGCGTGCGCGCCAGATCAACGACTACTACAACCAGCTCGGCGACGGCATCCTCGGGTATGTCGGCCCGCTGGTCGAGCCCGGCCTCCAGGAGAAGCCGCTGTCGATCGCGATGCGTGAGATCCACTCCGACCTGCTCGAGCACACCGAGGGCGAATAGTCGTCGTCGGTGATGACCAAACCGACCGGAACCCGGCGACGCATCCTGATCGGCGTCGGCGGCGGGATCGCGGCCTACAAGGTCTGCTCGGTGATCCGACACTTCACCGAGTCCGGCCATGACGTCCGCGTCGTGCCGACCCCGGCTGCGCTCGAGTTCGTCGGCAAGGCGACCTTCGAGGCGCTGAGCGGTAACCCCGTCTCCACGACCGTGTTCGACGACGTCGACGAGGTCGCGCACGTCCGGCTCGGGCAGGGGGCGGACCTCGTGGTCATCGCCCCGGCCACCGCCGACCTCATGGCCCGCGCCGCACAGGGGCGTGCCGACGACCTGCTGACCGCGTCGCTGCTGACTGTGCGGTGCCCGGTGCTGTTCGTGCCCGCGATGCACACCGAGATGTGGGAGCACCCCGCCACGCAGGCCAACATCGCAACGCTGCGGTCGCACGGCTCGGTCGTGATGACACCCGCGTCGGGCCGTCTCACCGGCACCGACTCGGGCCGCGGTCGTCTACCGGATCCTCAGGAGATCGCCCTGGTGGGCGAGCTGTTGCTCGATCGCGCCGACGCACTCCCGTACGACCTTGCCGGCGTCCGCGTGCTCATCAGCGCCGGCGGCACCCGGGAACCGCTCGACCCGGTCCGGTATCTCGGCAATCACAGCTCCGGCAAGCAGGGCTTCGCGCTGGCCCGCGCCGCGGCCCAACGCGGCGCGAGCGTCACCGTCGTCGCCGGGTCCACCGCCGACCCGGGCGACCCGGCCGGGGTCACCATCGTGCGGATCTCGACCGCCGAGCAACTCGCCGACGAGATGACCAAGCGCGCCGCCGACGCCGATGTCGTGATCATGGCCGCCGCGGTCGCCGACTTCCGACCGGTTGCGGTCGCCGAGTCGAAGATCAAGAAGGGCGACGAGGGGCCGGCGCCGATCCACCTCACCACCAATCCCGACATCCTGCGCGGACTCGTCACCGCACGCGACGAGGGCCGCATTCCCACTGCCACCGTGATCGTCGGGTTCGCCGCCGAGACCGGCGACGAGACCGGCGGTGTCCTCGACCACGGCCGCGCCAAGCTCGCCCGCAAGGGCTGCGACCTCCTCGTCGTCAACGCCGTCGGCGACGGCAAGGCCTTCGGGACCGAGGACAACACCGGCTGGTTGCTCGCCGCCAACGGCGACGAGACCGCCTTGCCCTTCGGGTCGAAAACACTCATGTCGAGTCGGATACTTGACGAAGTGCGGCAACTGGTGCCTGATGGTCGAGGAGCTCGACCGACCGATTAGGTTGGAAACATCCCCGGCCAGTCGGACTGGCCGACACCGCCAGCGGCGCGGCGACCATCGACGCGCGTAGATCTCGAGAGGATCTGATGACCACCTCGTCACGCCTGTTCACGAGCGAATCCGTCACCGAGGGACACCCCGACAAGATCTGTGACGCGATCAGCGACTCGATTCTCGACGCCATCCTCACCGACGATCCGAAGGCGCGTGTCGCAGTCGAGACCCTCGTGACCACCGGACAGGTGCACGTCGCCGGCGAGGTCACGACCACCGCCTACGCCGACATCCCCAAGATCGTTCGCGACAAGGTCCTGGAGATCGGGTACGACTCGTCGACGAAGGGCTTCGACGGCGCATCGTGCGGCGTGAACGTCGCCATCGGTGCGCAGTCCCCGGACATCGCGGGTGGCGTCTTCAACTCGCACGAGAGCCGCAGCGGCATCTCGGAGGACGAGATCGACAGCCAGGGTGCCGGCGATCAGGGCCTCATGTTCGGCTACGCCACAAACGAGACCCCGGAACTCATGCCGGTTCCCATCGCGCTGGCCCACCGCCTGTCGCGGCGCCTCACCGAGGTGCGCAAGAACGGCACGCTCCCGTACCTGCGCCCCGACGGCAAGACGCAGGTCACCATCGAATACGACGGTGACACCCCGGTCCGCCTCGACACCGTGGTCCTGTCGACGCAGCATGCCGCCGACATCGACCTCGACAATCTCCTCGCGCCGGACATCAAGAAGCAGGTCGTCGACGCGGTGCTCGCCGAGATCGATCTGCCGACCCTCGACACCACCGACTACCGTCTGCTGGTCAACCCGACCGGCAAGTTCGTCCTCGGCGGCCCGATGGGTGACGCCGGCCTGACCGGCCGCAAGATCATCGTCGACACCTACGGCGGCATGGCCCGTCACGGCGGCGGCGCGTTCTCCGGCAAGGACCCGTCGAAGGTCGACCGCAGCGCGGCCTACGCGATGCGCTGGGTGGCCAAGAACGCCGTGGCCGCGGGACTGGCGAACCGCATCGAGGTCCAGGTCGCCTACGCGATCGGCAAGGCCGCACCGGTCGGCCTGTTCGTCGAGACGTTCGGCACCGAGAACGTCGATCCGACTGTCATCGAGCGGGTCATCACCGAGAACTTCGACCTGCGTCCGCTCGCGATCATCCGCGACCTCGACCTGCTGCGCCCGATCTACGCACCGACCGCCGCGTACGGCCACTTCGGTCGCACCGACGTCGACCTGCCGTGGGAGCGGACCGACCGCGCGGAGAAGCTGCGGGCCGCCGCGGGTCTGTAGACCCTCTGCGGAAGTACTCTCACTGACACCCAAAGGAGCACGGGTCCCGGCCGCCGAGCTGCCGGTGGCCCGTGTTCTTCCTGTTCTGGGGCTCGCTCACCTCGACCGTCCCTTCGATTACCTGATCGACGTCGACCAGGACGAGGACGCGCAGCCCGGTGTTCGTGTCCGCGTGCGATTCTCGGGTCGGCTCGTCGACGGCTACCTCCTCGAGCGCATCGAGAAGAGCGATCATCCCGGCAAGCTGGGCTGGCTCGACCGGGTCGTGTCCGCCGAGCCGGTACTGACCCGGCAGCTGGCGACGCTGTGCCGTGCGGTGGCCGATCGGTACGCGGGCACGATGGGCGACGTCGTGCGCCTGGCCATACCGCCGCGGCATGCGCGCACCGAGAAGGAGACGACGCCCGACCCGGCCGCTGTCGTCGAATCGCCCGGCCTCGCCGACTGGCATCGGTATGCCCTGGCCGACTCCTACGTGGAGAACCTGGCCGACAGTCATCCGCGGGCCGTCTGGCAGGCCCTACCGGGGGAGGACTGGCCGCGCCGTCTCGCCGAACTCGCCGCGGCGACCCTCGCAGGGGGACGCGGGTGCATCCTCGTCGTTCCCGATCAGCGTGATCTCGATCGGGTGTGGGCCGAGTGTGAGCCGTTGATCGGCGACCGTGGGGTCGCGCTGTCCGCCGGACTCGGACCCACCGCGCGCTACCGCCGATGGCTGGCCGTGCGCCGCGGTGCCGCGCAGCTGGTGATCGGTACCCGAAGCGCGGTGTTCGCGCCGGTCAAGGACCTGGGCCTGGTCGTCGTGTGGGATGACGGCGACGACAGCATGGCCGACCCACGGGCGCCCTACCCGCATCCCCGCGAGGTGGCGGTGCTGCGGTCGCACCACGAGCGGTGCGGCCTGCTGCTCGGCGGGTTCGCCCGGACCGCCGAGGCGCAGGCGCTGGTGGTCTCGGGCTGGGCGCACGACCTCGTCGCCGACCGCACGACGGTCCGCACCCGCAGCCCCCGTGTCCAGGCGATCTCCGACGACGACCGGCAGATCGCACGCGACCCCATGGCCCGGTCGGCGCGCATCCCCGAAGTCGCGTTCGACGCGGCGCGGTCGGCGTTCGCCGCCGATCGTCCGGTGATCTTCAGCGTCCCGCGCCGGGGTTACGTGCCGTCGCTCGCATGCACCCGCTGCCGCGAACACGCGCGGTGCCGGGCCTGTCACGGACCGTTGCAGCTCGATGCCGACCAACGACTGAGCTGCCGCTGGTGCGGACGGCCCGAACGGTCCTTCCGGTGCCCGGAGTGCGGCAACACCTCGGTGCGCGCGACGGTGACCGGTGCACGCCGGACCGCCGAGGAGCTGGGACGAGCCTTCGCCGGCGTGCCGGTGCTGACCAGCGGCGGCAATACGATCCTCGACGAGATCGAACCCGGCGCACGGCTCGTCGTCGCGACGCCCGGCGCGGAACCGGTGGCCCCGGGCGGATACGGCGCCGCGATCGTCGTCGACACTTGGGCACAGCTCGACCGGGCCGACCTGCGTGCCGAAGAGCACGCGGTCCGGCGGTGGATGGCGCTCGCCGCGATGGTGACCCCGCACGGTGACGGTGGGCGAGTGGTGATCGTCGCCGATTCGGCGCTCGCACCCGTGCAAGCCCTGATCCGTTGGGACCCGGTGGGTTTCGCCTCGATCCAGTTGCAACAGCGCGTGGAACTCGGATTCCCCCCGGCGGTGACGATGGCCTCGGTCGACGGGCCGACCGGGGTGATCACCGACTTCGTCGAGCACCTCGAGTTACCCTCCGACGCCGATGTTCTCGGCCCGGTGCCGTTGCCGCCCGGCGTCCGCCCACCGGCCGGCAGTGCCGAGTGGGAGGCCGCCGCGGACGACGAGATGGATCGCATCCTGGTGCGGTTGCCGCGCAAGCACGGACGGCTCCTCGCCGAGGCGCTCGTCGCGGGCCAGGTGCGCCGCAACACACATCGACAGACCGGGCCGATCCGGGTGCAGATCGACCCGCCTACGATCGGATGAATGCGCATCGTTTTCGCCGGGACCCCCGAGGTCGCCGTGCCGTCGTTGCAGGCCCTCATCGACTCGCCATCGCATGAGGTGGTCGGGGTCATCACCCGGCCCGACGCCGTGTCCGGCCGCGGCCGCAAGGTGATGCGGTCACCGGTCGGACAACTCGCCGACGAGCGTGCGCTCGAGGTGATCACCCCGCGCCGGTTGTCGGAGCCGGAGGTCGACGACGTGCTCCGGCGCTGGGCTCCCGACTGCGGTGCCGTCGTGGCCTACGGCGGGCTCGTACCGCCCGGACTGCTGGACCTGCCATCCCACGGTTGGATCAATCTGCACTTCTCGGTGCTGCCCGCCTGGCGGGGTGCCGCTCCGGTCCAGGCCGCCATCGCCGCCGGCGACGAGGTGACCGGGGCCAGCACGTTCCGGCTCGAGAAGGGTCTCGACACCGGTCCGGTCTTCGGGGTGCTCACCGAGACCATCCGACCCACCGACACCAGCGGTGATCTACTCGGGCGTCTTGCCGATGCCGGGTCGGGACTGTTGCTGTCCACGCTCGACGGCCTCGAGGCCGGTGAACTCGCCCCCGAACCGCAGCCGACCACGGGGGTGAGCCACGCGCCCAAGGTCGAGGTCGAGGACGCGCGGATCCGCTGGGAACTGCCGGCACACATCATCGATCGCCTGGTTCGCGCGTACACACCAGCACCCGGACCGTGGACCAGCCTCGACGACGCGCGGATCAAGGTCGGGCCGGTGTCGGTCGCGTCGGCCGACGATCCCGGTCTGCCCGATGCGGCGCGGGACGGCGGCCTGGCGCCCGGTGCACTCGCCGTCACGAAGAAGGCGGTGTTCGTCGGAACCGGTTCGCAGCCGGTCAAACTCGGCACCGTACAGCCGCCGGGGAAGAAGCCCATGCCCGCCGCCGACTGGGCTCGTGGCGCGCGCCTGACCGACGGGACGGTCCTGGGATGAGCGGCAAGTTCCGGCAGAAGGACCTCGATCCCGCGCGCGTGGCCGCCCGCGACACCCTCCGCGCAGTGCGCGAACGCGACGCGTATGCCAACCTCGTCCTGCCGAAGATGCTGCGCGACAGAAAGATCGAGGGACGAGACGCTGCCTTCGCCACCGAGCTGGCCTACGGGGCCGCGCGGGCCCAGGGTCTACTCGACGCGGTGATCTCCTCCGCCGCGAAACGGCCGGTCGCCGACATCGACGGCACGGTGCTCGACGTCCTGCGGCTCGGCACCTATCAGCTGTTGCGGACGAGGGTCGGCGCACATGCGGCGGTCTCCACGTCGGTTGACCTGGTGCGCGCCGAGAACGGGATGGGGCCTTCGGGTTTCGTGAACGCGGTGCTGCGCAAGGTCTCCCAGAAGGACGAGGACATGTGGGTGGAGGAGCTCGCACCGTCGCCCGCGGACGATCTCGTCGGCTATCTCGCCTTCCAGTACGCACATCCGCGCTGGATCGCGGAGGTGTTCCGCGACGCTCTCGGTGGTTCGGCGGGACAGCTGCAGGCGGCACTCGCCGCCGACGACGAGCGGCCGCCTGTGCATGTCGTCGCTCGTCCGGGGTTCATGACCGCCGAGGAACTCGCCCTCACCAGCGAGGGGGAGGTCGGCGACTACTCCCCGTACTGCGTGTACCTGCCTGGTGGCGATCCCGGCGACGTCGCCGCAATCCGTGAGGGGTACGCGGGTGTCCAGGACGAGGGCAGTCAGCTGATCGCCCGTGCGGTGACCGTGGCCGAGGTCGCCGACGACGGTGGGCGGTGGCTCGACATGTGCGCCGGCCCCGGCGGGAAGGCCGCCCTCATCGGTTCGCTCGCCGAGATCGACGGTGCCCGACTCGATGCGATCGAGGTGTCCGAGCATCGCGCCGGCCTGATCCGCAAGGTCGTGTCCGACCTCCCGGTCACCATCCATGTCGCCGACGCCCGGTCGAGTGGGCTCGACGCCGGTTATGACCGCATCCTGCTCGACGCCCCGTGCTCGGGGCTGGGCTCGCTGCGCCGACGTCCCGAATCCCGCTGGCGCCGGACCACTGCCGACGTCGACGAACTCGTCGTCCTGCAGAAGGAGCTCCTCGCCGAAGCGCTGCGCCTGGTGAAACCCGGTGGCATCGTGGTCTATTCGACGTGTTCACCGCACCCGGCGGAGACGACGGCGGTGGTGGCCGACGTCCTGGCGTCGACGGACGGTGTGCGCCAACTCGATGCCCGCCCCTTGGTGACGGTGGGCAAGCTCGGCCCGGACCTGTTGGGCGACGGACCCCACGTTCAACTCTGGCCGCATGTCCACGGCACCGACGCCATGTTCCTGGCGGCGTTGACGCGGGACTAGTTCCGGGTCAGGACGTTCTGCTTTCCACGAGGGTGGCGAGCGCAGCGGTGACCGAACCCCAGCCGTCGTAGAACCCGAGCTCCTCATGGCGGTCACGATCGGACGGACTCCGATGGCGCACGACGACGCTGTACTCGGTTCCGTCTGCGTGCTCGGCCACAGAGATCTCGGCGGTCATGGGGACCGGAGCCGGTTCGGCAGGGCGCCACGAACTGTCGACGGCATTCGTGAACACCAGGCGCTCGTGGAGATCGACGACGAGGAAGACGGCATCCATGTGTGGTACGAAAGTGGTTCCGTCGTCGCTCATCCGGGTCACGAGCCCACCGCCCGGTTCGGGCTCGAGGCGGTCGACGCGGGTGACCGTCGGAGCCGGCGTCCACCATTTGGCGAATTTCTCCGGCTGGGTCCACGCCTCCCAGATGCGTTGTCGCGGAGCACCGATCACCCGGTGCAGGGTCAGGTCGAGTTCTGGGTCGATCATGGTGTCTCCTCGGTGTCGGTCACGAAGTCTTCGAGACGGTCGGTGCGTTCGGTCCACACGGTGCGCTGATGTTCGAGCCACGTCGACAGACGGCGCATACGGCGCCTGTCGAGGGTGCACATCCGTGTGCGTCCGACCTTTCTGGTCAAGACGAGCCCGCTGTCCTCGAGCACGCGCAGGTGCTTCATGAACGACGGCAGGGTGATGGGGAAGGGTTCGGCGAGCTCGCCGACGCTGGCCGGCCCACGCCCCAGGCGTTCGACGACGGCGCGACGCGTGGGATCGGCGAGCGCGCCGAAGATCTCGTCGAGTGCGACCGAACTGTATGCCATGTGGCTAAGTGTTGCAGGTCCCATCGCTTAACTCAATGGCTAAGTGCAAATCTGGCGTCCGCCTTGTGGAAAGTGCACCATCATGTGCTGCTTTTCCGGTACCATCGAATGTATGTACGACGTCGCTTCAGACGCAACTGGCCTCTTGGCTACCGAGCATCTACGGTCCATCGTGGGTGGGCTGTCGGCAATGCCCGTGGGTCTCGAGGAGGCGGAGTCGGTGGATCGGCTCACTCTGCTCGAGGAGATCAAGTCGGCATGCACGGCGGCCCAGGTGCGTGAGACCGCGAATCTCGACGCGCTGCGCGCAGCCGACGAAGCAGCACGGAACGTACCGGAGCGCCGGCGCGGTCGCGGACTCGCCGCCGAGATCGGTCTGGCGCGCAAGGTCTCGCCCCGAAAGGGAAGCCAGTGCCTCGGATTCGCCCGCGCCCTGGCGCACGAGATGCCCCATACGATGGCGGCACTGACTTCCGGTGTGCTCACCGAGTGGCGGGCCACGATCCTGGTACGCGAAACCGCTTATCTGACACGTGAAGCGCGTGAGGAGATCGACCGCCGGATCTGCGCCGATCCCGCAGCTCTGGTGGGGGTGTCCGACCGCGAGATCGAAGCATCGGCCAAGCGCCATGCGTACGAACTCGATTCCGAAGCGGTGGTGGCACGTAAATCGAAGGCCGAGAAGGACCGCCGCGTCAGTGTGCGACCCGCGCCGGATCTGATGACGAAACTGTCGGTGCTGCTGCCGATGGCGGACGGGATCGCGGTGTACGCCGCGTTGAAGAAGCACGCCGACTCAGTTGTCGGACAGGACGACCGAAATCATGCACAGGTCATGACCGACACCCTGGTCGAACGTGTCACCGGACGCGCTGTCGCAGAGCCGACACCGATCGCGCTCAATGTCGTTCTGTCCGACCGGTCCTTGTTCGGCCTAGACGATTCGGCCGCCGACGTCCACGGATACGGACCGATCCCGGCGACGATCGCGCGGCTGCTGGTGGCCGATTCGGTGTCGCCCGAGGGGGAGACCGCCTCGACGATGCGGAAGTTGTACGCGAGACCGTCCGATGGCGCGCTGGTGGCGATGGAGTCACGGGCACGAGCTTTCCCAACCGCTCTCGCCCACTTCATCCGGATGCGTGACCAACGGTGTCGGACTCCCTACTGCGGTGCACCGATCGTCGAGATCGACCACGCCACACCGCATCGGCGCCACGGCCCGACGAGCGCGGTAAACGCTGATGGAACCTGCGTCCTGCACAACCGCGCCAAGGAGGCCCCCGGTTGGTTCTACGACGTGAAGATGGTCGACGGCGTCCGCGTCATCGACGTGATCACCCCGACCGCGCTACGACACCGCAGTGTCGCTCCACCCGCGATGGGGCATCAACCGCCAGGACGCAGCGGCGTCGAAACCAGCCTGATCCAGATACTCGCAGCGTCGTGATTGTGGATGGCGAACGCATAGTCCGGTGATGCTGTACTAGGTTGTTCGTCGTGGCGGTCCGCCACGTCGTTGTCGGTGCAAACTCGGGGGTTTGTATGGCTGAGCGGTTCGGTGTCGAGGAGCTGGGTGTCATCACCGGCGTGGGCGATGCGCTGGCTCGATGCTCATCGGAGACACGAGCTCTGTGGACCGGGAAGTCCGCCTTCGACGATGCGTCGGCCGCGATGCCGGCGTCGGCGATCGGCGCTGCGTGCGCCGGCAAAGACGGCACCGTCCGTTCACTGCTGGGCCGCGCGGCGGCGAGGATGGACCAGGTGTCGCAGACCTGCTACCAGGCCGCCGGTGACGTCGCTGATACCGAGGAGTCCCTGGCCAGCGGCTTCCGTGCCATCAGCGAGTTCTGATGTCGCGACCATCGCGGTCTGTCGTCAACGGCTGGGACCTGATGTCTCTGGATGCGGCCGCGTCTGCGCTCGACGCGGCCGTGGATGACCTGAGCGATCTCACCCAGAGGATGGCCGAGGCGCCGATGAAAGCGGGCGACTCCAAAGGGTGGGTGGGGGACTCCCAACGCGGTTGCGAGACTCGCACCGACTCCGATCGGACCGAGATCAACAAACTGGGGTCCGACCTCACCCGCGCCGCCACTGTCCTGCGGGATACGTCATCTGCAATCAGTCCGGATCGCACCACCGCGCTGATCCGAGCGCTCGGACTGGAACGGGACGAGTTCAGCGTCGGCGACGATTGGACGGTACGAGACACCCGAGACTATGCGGCCGAGCTCACGGGCGTGGAGGCCGGAAGCGCGACGGAGCGCTCGATTCTCGACGCTCAGGCCGCCCGGGCGGAGGAGGCGAAGACGGCGACCCTCTCGTTGCACTCCCTGGCCGATCAGATGGGGGAGGACGATCGCAACGGGGCCAGAGTTCTCGCGGCAACCTTTGGTGATGCCGAAGGTAATGCGCCTCTCGCGTCGAGCTACTCGCCCGGCCAGGCGAGCATCGATGTCCAGGCCATCATGAGTGGTAGTGCCACGAAGGAGCAGAGAGATCGGTTCTTCCGTGCGACCAGCCTGACCGCGGAACAGCGGGTCGCGTTGGCCCGCGGGGACTTCGCGGAGATCTCTAAGGAGCAGTTCGATTACCTGAAAGCGATCTACACACCGAGTTGGGGTGGCGGACCCGAGGGGCAGCCGCTGTCTCTTGATGCGCTGAAGTCGTTCGGCGACAGATACAACGGCGCAGAGCGAGAGAACCTCAAACGAGGCCTCGGCGACGGCGTCTATCTGTTGGGGAACCCGAACCTGCGGACCAGACAGGCCGATTCGAATTCGATCGCCGAAGTCTTGGGAACGAATACGCCAGTCGTCACAGGAGGATTGAACCAACTCCCAGCGCCGATACGGGACCTTCTGAGTGGTCCGGCAGCTACGAAGGCGAGCATCTCCAACGATCCGTATGGCGTAGACGGAAGCCGGATGATCGATGTCACACGGCTCGATTCTGTTGACGACTTCAACGACCTCATAGATGTCCTGGAACACCGCTCAGAGGACTCTGGTCTCGCCTCGTACGGGTCGCAATCTGTTCAGCTGGGGAGCGACGTCGACAGGGCGATCATTGCTCGTGCGAGCGAGATTGCCGGCGGGGACGTAAACGAGCGTTACGTCACCGACCGGAACGAAACCATCTCGCACCCGTCCGTCGAGAGGCTGCTCGACAGAATGCTGGGAGTCGCTGGGTCCGACCACATTGCCGTCCACGATGCGGTGGTGGGGGCCACAGGCGGCTCGCACTCGTCGATGCCGGCAGTTCACAGTCTTGATGGGGGCGAGAAGCCCTACGACCCATCGCTGGCAATGAAAGAGCTATTCCAGTTCGACTGGGCAGACAAGGCAGGACGTGAACACGACGGGATCAACCGGTTGTTCAATTGGATGCCCGAGGTCGCCAGCACCCCAGATGGTGTGTCTGCCGAGCGCATGGCCGACGGCGTCAGATCCGGTCAGATCGCGAGCGAGCTGGCAAGGATCATCGCCGAGAACAAGAGTGACTTCGAAGACATGAACGGCGGGTCCGCTTCATTGGGTGAGGTCAACCCCGAACTGACGAGAACGCTTGCGCGAGCAGTCAGTCCGTATCTGGCCGAACTGGCCGAGGTGGACCCGACGCTGTTCGACACTCGCGGTGTAACCGCCCTCGGCGAGGCGAATCAGTTCAAGTCGTTGTTCCAAATCCTCACCTCGGACCCGGAAGCCGGGCGCGTGATGAACACAAGCGCGCTCTGGCAAGCCAATGTGCTTGAACAGGTGTTCGGTAGCGACCCAGAGCGGACTGATCTCGGGGAAAAGGTGGCTCGACTACACGGTGGAATGACCGCCGGTATGAACGCGATGCTAGACGAAGATACTGCCGACCGGCGTTATGACGCGGCGCGCGACTACGCCCTGCACGGCGCCGCGTTCGATTCCGTGAAGTCGCTCGCAACAGGTATTCCCGGCTTGAGCCCGGCTATCAAGGGTGCGATTGACATAGCGGCTCCCTCGCTCAAGCTCGATGTCACCGGCTTACCGCCGAATCCTGAGGATGTTGGTTCAGCGACTGAATTCGCTTCTTTGCGCGCTAGCTTGTACAAGAACACAGACCTGGACCTGGTGTACCGAGAGATGCTCGAGGGCTACATATCCAGTCATCCGGAGTTTCTCGAGACGGATTCGTTCCGGTCCATCTATGGATCTCAAGCCTATGATCAGGATTTTCTGGACTCAGTTGCAAAGGACGGCCTACCGCCAGGCTGGGACGGAATCGCTCTCAAAGCGGTTGTTCAGGAGCTTGTCGGAGCCCGCGGCAGCTATTTCTTCACCGACTACAACAACCAACTGGCAAGGATGAACGATAAAAACTTCGCGGACGGCGCGGGCTGGTGAGGCGATCCGCGCCACCCGCTGCAGTTGGCATGGCCGTGATGATGGCCCTCGCAATCTCGTCTTGCGGTTCGAGCGACAGTCCGGATGTGGGCGTGACCACGCCCGCGCATAGCGCTGTTCGGCCACCCGGATTCGATGTCACCTTCCGCTGGGTGGGGAACGACGAGTTCGATCCACTCTCTGCTGAAGGAACCTTCGTGCGCGCGTACGTGGAGTCGTTCTACCTTGCGCGAGAGGGGCAGTCCACGAAGTGGGCGTATCCGGGGTTCGTGAACGCATCGGCACCGGGGATTGAGCAACGAGTTCGCGCGATCCCGAGTGAAAGCGCTGAGGGCGGTCTCGTGGGGACGTCCGTATTCGTCGCGTCCAGGCGGGAGCGACTGGGTCAGCAAGACGAGATCGTTCTGTGCGAGTACGGTTACGCCTCTAGTGACAACTCAGGCGGGGCGGGAGCCTGGACCACTTACCCAAAAAGTGCAGTCCCATCCGTGATCACCTTCACTCGGTCGGGACAGGCGCCGCCCGCTCGGCAGCGTGGCGCCGCTCGTGAGGCACGACTGGACGTATTCGGGGGGTGGCGAGCCGACCACTTCGAATTCGCAGCCGTCGGGCGCGACAACTCTGCGGAACTGGAGATCTGTCGAACGCACCCGGTCCCCGAAGGTGTGCTGCCTGAAGACGCGGTTAGGGGAACCGGCCCAACCCCGCGCCCGCCTGAGCCGCCGTCTCCCGGCTGGCCGGCCAACGGTCTCTGAGACTCCCGAGCGCTTTCGTCCGTAGTGGAACCCGCGCCCTACACTTGTCGACCATGTGCACCGCCGGTACCGCGCCCATGATCGCCCCGTCCATCCTGTCCGCGGACTTCGCGAATCTCGCGGCCGAGGCCGCTGCGGTGGCGCAGCCGGGGGAGACCCGCGCCGACTGGCTGCACGTCGACGTGATGGACGCACACTTCGTGCCGAACCTGACCCTCGGACTCCCGATCGTCGAGAGCCTGTTGAAGGCCACCGACATCCCGCTCGACTGCCATCTGATGATCGAGAACCCGGAGCGGTGGGCACCGCCATACGCCGAGGCCGGAGCACACAACGTCACCTTCCATGCCGAGGCCACCGAGAACCCGATCGGCGTCGCCCGTGACATCCGCGCCGCCGGGGCCAAGGCGGGCCTGTCGATCAAGCCCGGTACGGCGCTCGAGCCGTACCTGGAGATCCTGCGCGACTTCGACACCTTGCTGATCATGAGCGTCGAACCGGGCTTCGGCGGTCAGAAGTTCATCCCCGAGGTCCTCGAGAAGGCCCGCGCCATCCGGAAGTTCATCGACGCCGAAGACCTGCGGCTCCTCGTCGAGATCGACGGCGGCATCAACGCCGACACCATCGAGGAGGCCGCCGAGGCCGGCATCGACTGCTTCGTCGCCGGTTCGGCCGTCTACGGCGCGGACGATCCCGGACAGGCCGTCGCCGCACTCCGCGAGTCGGCCGCCGCCGCACGGGCGCAGATCCAGGCCTGACCCCGATGGACATCGCCGCCGCCATGGAACGCGCCATCGGCGCGTCCCGGGAGGCGATGGGAATCAGTTCGCCCAACCCGCCCGTCGGCGCGGTCATCCTCGCGGCCGACGGCACCGTCGCCGGCGTCGGGGCGACGCAACCACCCGGCGGGCCGCACGCCGAGGTCATGGCGCTCCGAGCCGCAGGCCGGGCCGCGCGAGGCGGCACCGCGATCGTCACCCTCGAACCGTGCAACCACATCGGCCGGACCGGCCCGTGCGCCCAGGCACTCATCGAGGCCGGGATCGCCGAAGTCCAGTACGCGGTGAGTGACCCGAACCCGGTCGCCGCCGGTGGTGCCGAGACGCTGCGGGCTGCGGGGGTCCGGGTGACCGGGGGAGTCGCGGCCGGCGCTGTCGAGGACGGGCCGCTACGGCCATGGCTGACCCGCCAGCGTCTCGGTCGTCCGCACGTCACCGCCAAGATCGCGTCTGGCATTGACGGCCGGATTGCGGCGCCCGACGGCACCAGTCAGTGGATCACCGGCCCGGAGGCCCGCGAGCACGCGCACACACAGCGCGCCCGGATCGACGCCATCGTCATCGGTACCGGTACTGCGCTGGCCGACAACCCCACGCTCACCGCGCGCACCGCCGCCGGCGCACTGCACCCGCACCAGCCCGCACGCGTGGTCCTCGGTCACCGCGACATCCCGGCCGACGCCCGGCTCCGGGATCCGGCCGGCGGACCGCTGGTCCGCATCGACTCCCACGACCCCGCCGACGTCCTCGCCGCGCTGCCCGACGCGCTGTGGGTGCTGGTCGAAGGCGGGCCACACATCCTCGGCGCGTTCTTCGCGGCGGGCCTCGTCGACGAGGTGCACGCCTACGTCGCCCCGCTGGTGCTGGGTGCCGGTCGCAGTTCGGTCGAGATCCCGGGCGTGACCACCCTCGACGACGGCCAGCGGTTCAGCACGAGATCGGTGACCCGACTCGGGGAGGACGTCCTCGTCACACTGTCGCGACCGTCGACCACCCCGCGCGACAGCTGAGCGGGACGACATGCCCCCGATGCATTTCGCTCACCGGAATCGCAATGCGACTGACATCGCCGACCGTGCTAGCGTCGATGTCACCAGTTCTCGGGGCGGGGTGGAAATCCCCACCGGCGGTGATGAGGATGCGGTGGATCCGCATCGTCCAGCCCGCGAGCGCCTGCCACCAGGCAGGGACAGCAGATTCGGTGCGAATCCGAAGCCGACGGTCACAGTCCGGATGCGAGAGAACAGGCGACACGAGGCCGCCCTGTCTGCTCCGAGCGAGCAGGAGGAGTGCGTGTTCACCGGAATCGTGGAAGAACTCGGCGTCATCGCCGACCGCGAGGATCTTTCCGACGCCGCCCGATTCACCGTCCGCGGGCCCGTGGTCACCGCCGACGCCGGTCACGGCGACTCCATCGCCGTCAACGGCGTGTGTTTGACGGTCGTCGACCTCCGTCCCGGTGAGTTCACCGTCGACGTGATGGGCGAGACCCTGCGCCGGAGTTCGCTGTCGGATCTCGCCGCCGGAAGCACCGTCAACCTCGAACGCGCAATGCCCGCGAACGGTCGCTTCGGCGGCCACATCGTGCAGGGGCACGTCGACGGCACCGGCACGATCGCCGCGGTCAACCCGTCGGAGAACTGGACGGTCGTACGGATCGCCGTGCCCGCGGCGCTCACCCGGTATCTCGTCGAGAAGGGTTCTATCACCGTGGACGGGGTGTCCCTCACCGTGTCCGCGGTCGGCGGGTCCGGCGACGACTCCTGGTTCGAGATCTCCCTGATCCCGACGACCCTCAACGAGACCAACCTCGGCGCCGCCCGACCCGGCACCGTGGTCAACCTCGAAGTCGACGTCATCGCCAAATACGTCGAGCGCCTTCACCTGGGTTCGGACACGACTGGTACTCCTGATGTAGCGGGGGCGAAATGAGCACAACGAGTGAGGTTCTGATGAGCGAGTCACCGCGCGAGGGGAACGACGCGACGGCAACCGAGGGTGGCGGCGCCGTCGCCTTCGACACGATCGAGCGCGCCATCGCCGACATCGCCGCCGGCAAGGCGGTCGTCGTGGTCGACGACGAGGATCGTGAGAACGAGGGCGACCTGATCTTCGCGGCGGAGAAGGCGACCCCCGAACTGGTGGCGTTCATGGTGCGCTACACCTCCGGCTACCTGTGTGTCCCGCTCGACGGCGACGCCTGCGACCGGCTCGGCCTGCCGCCGATGTACTCGATGAACCAGGACAAGCACGGCACCGCCTACACCGTGACCGTCGATGCCCGGGAGGGCATCGGTACCGGTATCAGCGCCGCCGACCGCGCCACCACCATGCGTCTGCTGGCCGACCCCGACGCCGCGGCGGCCGACTTCACCCGACCCGGCCACGTCGTCCCGCTGCGAGCCAAGGAGGGCGGCGTGCTGCGTCGTCCCGGGCACACCGAGGCCGCGGTCGACCTCGCCCGCCTGGCCGACCTCGCCCCGGCCGGCGTGATCTGCGAGATCGTCAGCCAGAAGGACGTCGGCTCGATGGCGCAGACCGACGAGTTGCGTGTGTTCGCCGACGAGCACGATCTCGCACTGATCTCGATCGCCGACCTCATCGCGTGGCGACGCCGTCACGAGAAGCACGTGGTCCGCGTCGCCGACGCCCGGATCCCCACCCGGCACGGCGACTTCCGTGCCGTCGGCTACTCCAGCGTCTACGACGACGTCGAACACGTCGCGCTCGTCAAGGGAGACGTCACCGGCGAGGACGGCGAGGGCCACGACGTCCTCGTCCGGGTGCACTCGGAGTGCCTGACGGGCGACGTCTTCGGGTCGCTGCGCTGCGACTGCGGCCCGCAGTTGGACGCCGCGATGGAGATGGTGGCCGACGAGGGCCGCGGGATCATCCTGTACATGCGCGGGCACGAGGGTCGCGGGATCGGGCTGTTGCACAAACTGCAGGCCTACCAGCTGCAGGACGCGGGGTCCGACACCGTCGACGCCAACCTGGAACTGGGCCTGCCCGCCGATTCGCGGGACTACGGACTCGGTGCCCAGATCCTCGTCGACCTCGGCGTACGGTCGATGCGTCTGCTGACCAACAACCCCGCCAAGCGCGTGGGGCTCGACGGATACGGTCTGCACATCGTCGACCGGGTCCCGATGCCGGTGCGCGCCAACGCCGAGAACCTGCGGTACCTGCGTACCAAGCGCGACCGGATGGGCCACGATCTGATCGGGCTCGACGATCACGTCCAGCCCACCGACGGCGCGTCCGAAGGAGCACCTGCATGAGCGGCCACGGAGAGCCGACCCTCGAACTCGCCGACGCCGGTTCGCTGCGCCTGGCGATCGTCTCGTCGCAGTGGCACGAGGTCGTCTGCGGCGCGCTCCTCGACGGCGCCATCCGGGCCGCGCGCGACAACGGCGTCGTCGACCCGACCATCGTGCAGGTGGCCGGCGCCATCGAGCTGCCCGTCATCGTGCAGGCACTGGCGCGGACGCACGACGCGGTCGTCGCGCTGGGCGTCGTGATCAAGGGTGAGACACCGCATTTCGAGTATGTGTGTGACGCGGTGACCGCCGGCCTGACACGGGTGTCGCTCGACGAGTCGACCCCGGTCGGCAACGGAGTCCTGACCGTGCTCACCGAGGACCAGGCGATCGCGCGGGCCGGACTCCCGGGCTCGACGGAGGACAAGGGCGCACAGGCGACGGTCGCCGCGCTGGCGTCGGCGCTGACCCTGCGCGCGCTCGCGCGTGGCGAAACCCTCCCGGTGGCGGTCGGAGGAGCATCGGCGTGAGTCCCGCGGACACCCCGCCGACCGACTCCACCGGCTGGGACCTGGTCTACCGGCCCCGCAACCTACCGCGGTGGGCCATCGCCGCCGCCGTCGTGGTGATGGCCATCCACATCACGTTCGGTCTGCTGCTCACGATCGACGACGTCGGAGTCCGCAATCTCGGCGGTTCCGACCAGATTGCGATCATCCTCATCGGCGTGCTCATCTCGGCAGCCATCCTGCTGTTCACCCGCCCGCGACTGCGCGTCGGAGCCGCCGGCGTCGAGGTGCGCAACCTGGTGTCGGCGCGGCTCTTCGAATGGGACCGTGTTCTCGGCCTCACCTACCCGGAGCAGGGTTTCGGGGCGTGGCTGCTCTTCCCGGCCGACGAACACATCACCGTCCTGGCCGTTCAGGCCGGTGACGGTCAGCGCGCCATCGACGCGATGGGTCGATTCCGCGAGCTCGAGGAGCGCTACCGCGGGACTGTCCGGCCCGGACACTAGCCTGGAACACGTGGCCGACCCGACTACCTACCGACCCGCCCCGGGGTCCATCCCGACCGATCCCGGGGTGTACAAGTTCCGCGACGAGCATCGTCGTGTCATCTACGTGGGCAAGGCCAAGAACCTCCGGTCGAGGCTGACGTCGTACTTCGCCGACATCGCCTCGCTGCACCCCCGCACCCGTCAGATGGTGACGACGGCCGCCTCCGTCGAGTGGACGGTGGTCGGCACCGAGGTCGAGGCGCTGCAGCTCGAATACAACTGGATCAAGGAATTCGACCCGCGCTTCAACGTCCGCTACCGCGACGACAAGAGCTACCCGATGCTCGCGGTCACCCTGAACGAGGAGTACCCGCGCCTGTTCGTGTACCGGGGTCCGCGCCGGCGCGGCGTGCGCTACTTCGGTCCGTACGCGCATGCGTGGGCGATCCGCGAGACGGTCGACCTGCTGACCCGGGTCTTCCCGGCCCGGACCTGCTCGGCCGGTGTGTTCAAACGGCATCGGCAGATCGACCGCCCGTGTCTGCTCGGCTACATCGACAAGTGTTCCGCCCCCTGCGTCGGGCGGGTGGATGCCGAGGAACACCGGGAGATCGTCGAGGACTTCTGCGATTTCCTCGCGGGCCGCACCGACCTGATGATCCGCAAGATGGAACGGGACATGAACGTCGCGGCCGAGGAGCTCGACTTCGAGCGTGCCGCGCGGTTGCGTGACGACATCGGTGCGATGCGACGCGCCATGGAGAAGCAGGCGGTCGTGCTCGGCGACGGCACCACCGCCGACGTGATCGCGCTCGCCGGCGATCAGCTCGAGGTGTCGGTCCAGGTCTTCCACGTCCGCGACGGACGGGTGCGCGGCCAGCGCGGATGGGTGGTCGAGCGCAGCGACAACGGCACCGACGGCGATGTGGTGGGGGAGTTCATCACCCAGTTCTACGGCGCCCAGGTCGATTTCGACGCCACCGTCGACGTCGGGACCGATCGGGCACACGGGGAGTCGATCCCCCGTGAGGTGCTGGTGCCGGAGTTGCCGTCCGACGCCGAGGAGCTCGAGGAGTGGCTGTCCGGTCTCCGCGGCAGCCGGGTGCGGTTGCGGGTGCCGCAGCGCGGCGACAAGAAGGCGCTGTTCGAGACCGTCGCCCGCAATGCCGGCGAAGCCCTTGCGCAGCACAAACTCCGACGCGCGGGCGATCTCACGACCCGATCGGCGGCGCTCACCGAGCTGCAGGAGTCGCTACTGCTCGATCAGGCGCCGCTGCGCATCGAGTGCGTCGACATCTCGCACGTGCAGGGCACCGATGTGGTCGCCTCCCTCGTGGTCTTCGAAGACGGTCTGCCGCGTAAGTCCGACTATCGGCACTACTCGATCCGGCACGCCGCCGGCGAGGGCCGATCCGACGACGTCGCGTCCATCGCCGAGGTCACTCGACGCCGGTTCCTGCGCCACCGCACCGACCGCGATGCGCCGCCACCGGTGTCCGGCGAGATCAGCGCGGCGGCCGACACCACGGCGCAACCGCGGAAGTTCGCCTACCCGCCGAACCTCTTCGTCGTCGACGGCGGTGCGCCCCAGGTGCACGCCGCCGCGGCGGTCCTCGACGAACTCGGCATCACCGACGTCTCGGTGATCGGGCTCGCCAAACGCCTCGAGGAGGTGTGGGTGCCCGGCGACGACGACCCGATGATCCTGCCGCGCAACAGCCAGGCACTGTTCCTGCTGCAACGGGTGCGCGACGAGGCCCATCGGTTCGCCATCACGTTCCACCGCAGCAAGCGCAGCAAGCGCATGACCGAGTCGGTGCTCGACGGGGTCCCCGGCCTCGGCCGAACCCGCCGCACCGCGCTGGTGACCCACTTCGGTTCGGTTGCGCGCCTGCGCGAGGCATCGTTGGATGAGATATCCCAGGTGCCCGGGATCGGCCTCACCACGGCGCGTGCGGTCCAGACCGCGCTCTCCGGCGAGGTGGCGGCGCCCGACCAGACCCCGAACCCGGCCCCGATCCCGGAGCGGGCCGAGAAGGAGATGACGGTGGCGACCGGTGACGCGGGACGAGGTGCCGATGAGTGACCACACCGAAGTGCAGAGCGCGGCGATCGCCGAGGCGAACGACACCGACTTCACCGTCCTGTTCGTGACGGGGATGTCCGGCGCGGGACGCTCCACCGCGGCGAACGTGCTCGAGGACGACGGCTGGTACGTCGCCGACAACGTGCCTCCCTCGCTGATCTCGACGATGGTCGGGATGGTCCGCGAAGACGATCCGGCGATCACCCGGCTCGCCATGGTCTTGCGCGCGTCCGACGCCAACCTGGCCCATCAGCTCGAACAGCTGCGGGACCGTCTCGAAGAGTCCGGGATCCGGACCCGGCTCCTCTACCTCGACGCCAGCGACCAGGTGCTGGTTCGCCGTTTCGAGCAGGTTCGTCGCCGACATCCGTTGCAGGGCAAGGAAACCCTCGTCGAGGGGATCGCCCGCGAACGGGCGATCCTCGCCCCGATCAAGAACGTGGCCGATCTGGTGGTGGAGACGTCGGCGCTGACCGCGGCCAAACTACGCGCGATCGTCGAGGGCGTCGCGCCGGGCGACACCGAACCGCGGCTGTCGATCGCGGTGCAGTCGTTCGGCTTCAAGTACGGTCTGCCCATCGATTCCGATCTCGTCGCCGACGTCCGCTTCCTGCCCAATCCGCACTGGATCGACGAACTGCGCGATCACAACGGCCGGGAGGCGCCGGTCCGCGACTATGTCCTCGGCCAGCCGGACGCCGACGGATTCCTCGACCTCTACACCGGCCTGGTCTCGATCGTCGGCCGCGGTTACCTGCGGGAAGGCAAGCGCTACATGACCATCAGCGTCGGCTGCACCGGCGGCAAGCACCGCAGTGTCGCCATCGCCGAGGAACTGTCGGCTCGGTTGCGCCGCGCCGTCGACGACGCCGGCCACGCGTCCTATGACGTCCGGGTCATGCATCGTGATCTGGGGCGCGAATGAGTTCCCGGGAGCCCCGGATCGTCGCGCTCGGCGGCGGTCACGGCCTGTACGCGACGCTGACCGCGATGCGCTATCTGAGCGCCGACATCACCGCGGTGGTCACCGTCGCCGACGACGGGGGGTCGTCGGGACGGTTGCGCGCCGAACTCGGACTCATTCCACCCGGTGACCTGCGAATGGCGCTCGCCGCCTTAATGAGTACGCCCGACGGCTTGCCGGACGCACAGGCCGCCGACGGCCCGGCGGCCCGCCGCCGGCACGAACTGTGGGCCGAGGTGCTCCAGCACCGCTTCGGCGGCCGTGGGGCGCTCGCCGGGCATCCGATCGGCAATCTGCTCCTCGCCGGACTCACCGAGGTGCTCGGCGACACCGTGGGGGCCCTCGCCGAGTTGCGGGAGATCTTCGGCATCACGGGGCACGTGCTGCCGATGTCGACCGTGCCCCTCGACATCGAGGCCGACGTGTCGGGACTCGAGGCCGATCCACGCATCAGTCGCGAGATCCGGGGACAGGTCGCGGTGGCCACCACGCCCGGCAAGGTGCGCCGCGTCCGGCTGTTGCCCGGCGACCCGCCGGCCTGCGAATCGGCGCTGACCGCAATAGAATCGGCCGACCTGCTGATGCTGGGGCCGGGCTCCTGGTTCTCGAGCGTGATCCCGCACGTGCTCGTGCCCGAACAGTTGAAGGCCTTGCAGCGCAGCAGCGCTCGCAAGGTGCTCGTGGTCAATCTGGCCCCCGAGCCGGGGGAGACCCCGGGGTTCTCGGTCGAGCGTCACCTCCATGTGCTGCACGCCCATGCGAACACCTTCCGCGTCGACCACGTCCTCGTGGACGCGTCGTCGGTGCCCGCGGGACGGGAGCGCGATCACCTCGTGCGTGCGGCCGGATTGTTCGGCGCGGAGCTGAATGTCGGAGACGTCGCGGTGCCGGGCCGGCAGGTCCATGACCCGGCGAAAGTCGCCGCCGTGGTGAACGAACTGTGCGAAGGTGAACTGACCCGTTACTCTGACCGAGCGGACGCCTGATTCGGGCGATGTCTCCGCGATTTTCACTCGAGGGACGTGTGGTCTGTTGACAGGAGGACAGGTACCGGTGGCGATGACGGCGGCGGTGAAGGACGAACTCAGTCGCCTGTCGGTGACTCAGGTGAGTTGCCGGAGAGCCGAGGTGTCCGCGCTGCTGCGTTTCGCCGGCGGTCTGCACATCGTCGCGGGTCGCGTGGTGGTCGAGGCCGAGGTGGACATGGGCAACGTGGCGCGCCGGTTGCGCCGCGAGATCCACGACCTCTACGGCTACGCCTCGGATGTCCACGTCCTGCGCGGTGGCGGGCTGCGGAAGTCGGCGCGCTACATCGTGCGGATCACCAAGGACGGCGAAGGCCTGGCACGACAGACCGGGCTGCTCGACCTGCGCGGCCGCCCGGTGCGCGGCCTGCCCGCCCAGGTCGTCGGCGGTAGTGTCGCCGACGCCGAGGCCGCCTGGCGCGGAGCATTTCTCGCGCACGGCTCGCTCACCGAACCAGGCCGGTCGTCGGCCCTGGAGGTCAGCTGTCCCGGGCCGGAGGCGGCGCTCGCCCTCGTCGGCGCGGCCCGACGCCTCGGTGTCACGGCGAAGGCCCGCGAGGTCCGCGGAGCCGACCGCGTCGTCATCCGCGACGGCGAGGCCATCGGGGCGTTGCTGACCCGGATGGGGGCCCACGACACGAGGCTCGTGTGGGAGGAACGCCGGATGCGGCGCGAGGTGCGCGCCACCGCCAACCGCCTGGCCAACTTCGACGACGCCAATCTGCGTCGATCGGCGCGTGCGGCGGTCGCCGCCGCGGCCCGCGTGGAACGCGCGCTGGACATCCTCGGCGACGAGGTGCCCGACCATCTGATCGCGGCCGGTCAGCTCCGGATCACCCACCGGCAGGCGTCGCTGGAGGAGCTCGGTCAGCTCGCCGACCCGCCGATGACCAAGGACGCCGTCGCCGGGCGCATCCGCCGCCTGCTGTCGATGGCCGACAAGAAGGCCCGCCAAGACGGCATCCCCGACACCGAATCCGCGGTGACCTCCGAGCTGCTCGACGAGGCCTGACACGGACCTGCGGTGTGCCGAGCAGAGGGTCGCCTACTAGGCTGGTGGCGACGTGGGCGGAGGCGTGACCACTCAGGTGTGCTTCGCTGACCGCTCACGCGCGGCCAGACCGGGCTTGACCACCAGGCCCGACCATGAATACCGCTAAGGAGCACAACTGTGACTGTTCGGGTAGGCGTCAACGGATTCGGCCGGATCGGCCGCAACTTCTTCCGTGCCGTCGAAGCGCAAAAAGCTTTGGGCACCACCGACATCGAGATCGTCGCGGTCAACGACCTGACCGACAACGCGACCCTCGCGCACCTGCTGAAGTTCGACTCCATCCTCGGTCGCCTGTCCGACGACGTCACCCTCGAGGGCGACGACACCATCGTCGTCGGTGAGCAGAAGATCAAGGCCCTCGAGGTCAAGGAAGGTCCGGCCGCCATCCCGTGGGGCGACCTGGGCGTCGACGTGGTCGTCGAGTCGACCGGCATCTTCACCGCCCGCGCCAAGGCTCAGGGACACCTCGATGCCGGCGCCAAGAAGGTCATCATCTCCGCCCCCGCCTCGGACGAGGACATCACCATCGTGATGGGCGTCAACGACGACAAGTACGACGGCAGCCAGAACATCATCTCGAACGCCTCGTGCACCACCAACTGCCTCGGCCCGCTGGCCAAGGTCCTCAACGACGAGTTCGGCATCGTCAAGGGCCTCATGACCACGATCCACGCCTACACCCAGGACCAGAACCTGCAGGACGGCCCGCACAAGGACCTGCGTCGCGCCCGCGCCGCCGCCATCAACATCGTGCCGACCTCGACCGGTGCCGCCAAGGCCATCGGCCTGGTGCTCCCGGAGCTGAAGGGCAAGCTCGACGGCTACGCGCTGCGTGTCCCGATCCCCACCGGTTCGGTCACCGACCTCACCGCCCAGCTGTCGAAGACCGCCACCGCCGAGCAGATCAACGCCGCGCTCAAGGCCGCTGCCGACGGTCCGCTCAAGGGCATCCTGAAGTACTACGACGCACCGATCGTCTCGTCCGACATCGTCACCGACCCGCACAGCTCGCTGTTCGACGCCGGCCTGACCAAGGTGATCGACGACCAGGCCAAGGTCGTGTCCTGGTACGACAACGAGTGGGGCTACTCCAACCGCCTCGTCGACCTCATCGGTCTCGTCGGCAAGTCGCTCTGACCCACCCCCAACGACCTTAGGAGTAAACGCCTCATGGGTGTTCCCACTCTGAAAGACCTTCTGGACGAAGGTGTTTCGGGCAGGGGTGTGCTGGTCCGGTCGGATTTCAACGTCCCGCTCGACGGGTCGACGATCACCGATCCGGGTCGCATCCTCGCGTCCCTGCCGACGCTCAACGCGCTCATCGACGCCGGTGCCAAGGTGATCATCACCGCGCACCTGGGTCGTCCGAAGGGCGAGCCGGATCCGAAGTTCTCGCTGGCACCGGTGGCCGCCCGCCTCGGTGAGGAACTCGGCCGCAACGTGCAGCTCGCCGGTGACGTTGTCGGCACCGACGCGCTGGCCCGCGCGGAAGGACTCACCGACGGCGACGTCCTGCTGCTGGAGAACATCCGCTTCGATCCGCGGGAGACCGCCAAGGACGACGCCGAGCGCGAGGCGCTCGCCAAGGCGCTGGTCGAGCTCGTCGGCGACGACGGCGCGTTCGTCTCCGACGGCTTCGGAGTGGTGCATCGCAAGCAGGCCTCGGTCTACGACGTCGCCAAGCTGCTCCCGCACTACGCGGGCGAGCTGGTGGCGGCCGAGGTCGACGTGCTGTCCAAGCTCACCGAAGAGGTGACGCGACCCTACGCCGTCGTCCTCGGCGGATCGAAGGTGTCGGACAAGCTCGGTGTCATCGAGGCGTTGGCCCCCAAGGTCGACACGCTGGTCATCGGCGGCGGTATGGCGTTCACCTTCCTTGCCGCACAAGGGCATTCGGTGGGGTCCTCGCTGCTGCAGGAAGATCAGATCGACGTCTGCAAGAGCCTGCTCGAGCGGTTCGGTGACGTCATCCACCTGCCGGTCGACGTCGTGGTGGCCGACAAGTTCGCCGCCGACGCCGAATCGGACACGGTGGCCTCGGACGCCATTCCCGACGGCTGGATGGGTCTGGACATCGGGCCGGAATCGGTGAAGCGGTTTGCCGCGGTCCTCTCCGGCGCCAAGACCATCTTCTGGAACGGCCCGTCGGGTGTGTTCGAGTTCGAGAAGTTCTCGGCGGGCACCCGCGGTGTCGCCGAGGCGATCGCCGGTGCGACGGGCAACGGTGCGTTCACCGTGGTCGGTGGCGGCGACTCGGCGGCCGCGGTCCGCACTCTGGGTCTGCCCGACTCCGATTTCTCGCACATCTCCACCGGAGGTGGCGCATCGCTGGAGTACCTCGAGGGCAAGGAACTCCCCGGACTGAAGGTTCTGGAGAGCTGATCCATGGCGACTCGTAAACCGCTCATCGCGGGCAACTGGAAGATGAATCTGAACCATCTCGAGGCCATCGCGCTGGTTCAGAAGATCGCCTTCGCCCTCCCGGCGAAGTACTTCGACAAGGTCGACGTGACGGTCATCCCGCCGTTCACCGACATCCGCAGCGTGCAGACGGTCGTCGACGGCGACAAGCTCCTGCTCACCTACGGTGCGCAAGACCTGTCGGCGCACGACTCGGGCGCCTACACCGGCGAGATCAGCGGTGCGTTCCTCGCGAAGCTCGGCTGCACCTTCGTGGTGGTCGGGCACTCCGAGCGGCGCACCCTGCACAACGAGACCGATGAGGTCGTGCTGGCCAAGACCAAGGCCGCGCTCAAGCACGAACTCACCCCGATCGTGTGCATCGGTGAGGGGCTCGACGTCCGCGAGGCCGGCGACCACGTGGCCTACAACGTGGCGCAGCTCAAGGGATCGCTCGCCGGTCTGTCCGCGGCCGAGATCGCTCAGACCGTCATCGCGTACGAGCCGGTCTGGGCGATCGGCACCGGCCGGGTGGCGAGTGCGGACGACGCCCAGGAGGTGTGCAAGGCGATCCGTGAGGCGCTGGTCGAGATCGCCGACGCCGAGACCGCGGCATCGGTGCGGATCCTCTACGGCGGATCGGTCAACGCCAAGAACGTCGGCGACATCGTCGGACGTCCCGACGTCGACGGCGCCCTGGTCGGCGGCGCATCGCTGAAGTCCGACGAGTTCGCGACGCTGTCGGCGATCGCCGCGGGTGGCCCCTTGCCCTGACGGGTCGCACCCACGCGTACACTGTGGCAGGTTGGCCTCTTTTCGGGGGTTGACCTGCCACAGCTGTATGTAGGGGCTTTACGGAAGGGCGTTGCGACTCGTGACTGTGCAAGGTGCACTCGACATCGGATTGATCGTGACCAGCGTGTTGCTGATCGTGCTCATCCTGCTGCACCGCGGCAAGGGTGGCGGTCTGTCGTCGCTGTTCGGCGGCGGTGTCCAGTCCAGCCTCTCGGGCTCGAGCGTCGTCGAACGCAACCTGGACCGGTTGACGATCTTCGTCGGGCTCATCTGGGTGATCTTCATCGTCGGCGTGGGCGTCGACATCAAACTGTCCGGCTAGCCACCGTACGCGCCTCGGGATGCCGCGCCCGTGAGTTGCCGGGATACTTGACGGCATGAGTGAAACCGTTCCCGCGCGGGGAGTCCCGGACTGGCGCCCATCGATCTCCATCGTCGACCACATCGTCGTCGACGACGAGGGCCGAGCACTCACCGAACCCCTACGGGAGGACATCCGCCTTCTCGGCGGGATCCTGGGTGACGTCGTCCGCGAGCACTCCGGCAGCGACGTCTTCGATCTCGTCGAAGCCGCCCGCGTGGCCGCATTCCGGGTGCGCCGCAACGAGATCGACCGCACCGAGCTCGCCGACATGTTCGTCGATCTGGACATCTCCACCGCGGTCCCGGTCATCCGCGCGTTCAGCCACTTCGCCCTGCTGGCGAACCTGGCCGAGGACATCCACCGTGAGCGGCGCCGCGCCATCCACGTCCGGGCCGGAGACCCGCCCCAGGACAGCAGCCTCGCCGCCACCTACCGCAAGCTCGCCGAGGCGGGACTCGGCGACGACGAGGTCGGCCGGGCGCTGGCCGATGCCGCCGTGGTGCCGGTCATCACCGCTCACCCCACCGAGACCCGCCGACGCACCGTCTTCGAGGCCCAGAACCGCATCACCGAGCTGATGCGGTTCCGCGGCCGGACCGAGCTGATGCCGGACGAGGACGCGGCGGTCACCGAGTCGATCCGGCGGCAGATCCTGACGCTCTGGCAGACCGCCCTCATCCGGCTCGAACGTCTCACGATCCAGGACGAGATCCGTTCCGGGCTCCGCTATTACGACGCCTCGTTCTTCGAGGTCGTGCCCGCCATCAACACCGCGGTACGCACCGCGCTGCGCTCGGCGTACCCCGACGCCGGACTCGCCGACGAACCGATGATCCGGATGGGGTCCTGGATCGGCGGCGACCGCGACGGCAATCCGTTCGTGAACTCCGAGGTGGTGACCCTAGCCACCACGCTCGCCGCGCAGACCGCAGTCGGACATCACCTGGCCGAACTCGAGAGTCTCGCACAGGAACTCAGCATGTCGGCCCGGCTCATCGACGCCAGCGACACCCTGTTCGACCTCGCCGGGGCCGACGCCGACGACCCGGGGGCCGACGAACCCTTCCGGCTCGCCCTGCGCGCCATCCGGTCCCGTCTGGTGGCGACCGCCCGGGAGATGTTCGACGACGACTTCCTCACCTCGAGCGACCTCTTCCTCATCGACGGGAAACAGCCGTACGGCGACGCCGCCGAACTCCTCGCCGACCTCGATGTGATCGACGGCGCGCTGCGCGCGAACAACGACGACACGATCGCCGACGACCGGTTGCTCGCCCTGCGAGAAGCCGTGCGCACCTTCGGGTTCCACCTGTCCGGACTGGACATGCGGCAGAACTCCGACATGCACGAGGAAGTGGTCGCCGAGCTGCTCGCGTGGGCGGGTGTGCATCCGGACTATGCGTCGCTCGACGAGTCCGAGCGCGTCGAGATCCTCTCCGCGGAACTGCGTGCGCGTCGACCGTTGACCAGTCCCGACGCCGAGCTGAGCGAGCTGGCCACCAAGGAACTCGGAATCGTCCGGGCCGCCGCCAGGGCGGTCGCGACCTTCGGTCCCGCGGCCGTGCCCAACTATGTGATCAGCATGTGCACGTCGGTCAGTGACATGCTCGAGGCGCTGATCCTGCTCAAGGAGGCAGGCCTCTACGACGCGAATGACGGTTCTCCACGCTGTACGGTCCGCGTGGTTCCGCTGTTCGAGACGATCGAGGATCTCCAGCAGGGCGCAGCGACCCTCCTCGCCGTTCTCGACGTCCCGTTCTATCGGGCGATGGTCGAGTCCCAGAACGGGATTCAGGAGATCATGCTCGGCTACTCGGACTCGAACAAGGACGGCGGCTACATGGCCGCGAACTGGGCGCTCTACCGCGCCGAGCTCGATCTGGTCGACGTGGCGTCGCGGTCGGGCATCAGGTTGCGTCTGTTCCATGGGCGCGGCGGGACCGTCGGGCGCGGCGGTGGTCCCAGTTACGACGCCATCCTGGCCCAGCCGCCCGGCGCGGTTCAGGGCTCGCTGCGCATCACCGAGCAGGGCGAGATCATCGCCGCGAAGTACGCCGAACCGGTCACGGCGCGGCGCAACCTGGAGACGCTGCTCGCCGCGACCATCGAGTCCTCACTCCTGGACACCGAAGGCCTCGGCGACGAATCCGACTCGGCCTACGAAATCATGGACGACATCGCGGCGAAAGCGCGAGCCGCATACAGCCGGCTGGTTCACGAGACACCGGGATTCGTCGAGTACTTCACCACCTCGACGCCCCTGTCGGAGATCGGTGCCCTCAACATCGGCAGCCGGCCGGCGTCGCGCAAGCAGACCGAGAAGATCTCCGATCTGCGGGCGATCCCGTGGGTGCTCTCGTGGACGCAGTCGCGCGTGATGCTGCCCGGCTGGTACGGCACGGGCTCGGCGTTCGAGGAATGGGTCGGGGACGATCCGGAGCGGCTGGAGACGTTGCGGCGGTACTACGCCAAGTGGCCGTTCTTCCGCACCGTGATGTCGAACATGGCTCAGGTACTGGCGAAGTCGGACATGGGCCTGGCCCACCGGTACGCGCAGCTGGTGCCCGACGAGGAGCTGCGCGAGCGGGTGTTCGGCATGATCGTCGACGAACACGAGCGGACGATCGCGATGTGCGCGAAGATCACCGGCACCGACGACCTGCTCCACGACAACGCCGCGCTGAAGCGGTCGGTCTACAACCGCTTCCCGTATCTCGAGCCGCTCAACCTGCTGCAGGTCGAGCTGCTGCGGCGCTTCCGCGCGGGGGAGGACACCCCGATCGTGCGGCGCGGGATCCAGCTCACCATGAACGGCCTCGCCACCGCGCTGCGGAACTCGGGCTAGCGGACGGTCACCGGATGTCGGCGGCGGCCGCGTCGTCGAGGAACCAGATGGTCTCCTCGGTGCCGCGCGCCCCGGCGGCGGGCCAGTCGGCCGGGTCCGCGCCACCGTGTGCGGCACCGACCGCCTCGGCCTTGTCGGCGCCGGCGACCAGGAACCACACCTGCCGGGAACGGTTGACGACGGGCAGGGTCAGGGTGATCCGGCGCGGCGGCGGCTTCGGCGAATCCTCGACGGCGACCACCGACTTCGTGGTCTCCGCGGTGGCCGCAGTGTGCGGGAACAACGAGTTGATGTGTCCCTCACCGCCCATGCCGAGCAGATGGAGATCGAACTCCGGCGCCACGCCGTCGCTCGACCGGCCGGCGAGAATCGCGGCGTAATCCGCGGCGGCGGCCTCGATGTCGTCGCCGAGCGGTCCGTCCGACGGCGCCATCGGGAACACCCGCGACGGGTCGACGGGCACGGTGTCGAGCAGCGCCTCGCGCGCCTGACCCGAATTGCGTTCCGGATCGTCGGCGGGGACGAAACGGTCGTCGCCCCAGTAGATGTCGACCTTGGACCAGTCGATGGTGCCGCTGTCGGCGGCGAGCGCCGACAGCAGGCCGATCCCGTTGCTGCCGCCGGTCAGCACCACACTCGCGACGCCGCGTTCGGCTTGGGCTCGGGTCACGAGATCCACGAACCGGGTCGCGGCGGTCTCGACGAGTTCCTGCTTGGAGTCGAAGACGAGGGTCTCGGTGGTCATCGGGCGGCAACTCCTTCGGTGTCATCTGTGAACTCGACCTCGGGGACACCCTTGAGTGCTTCGAAGTACACCTCGTCGGTGTCGAGTCGTCGTAGCTCCTCCGCGATACACGCGGGAAGTTCACGCCGGCCCATGGCGACGCGTCCATCGGGTTTGCCGGGCATCGTCAGCACGGCGTTGTTCTCCTCGTCGACGGCGAGGATGGTCGGACCCTCGTCGCGGTGGAGTCGGATCTCGAAACTGCCGCGGCGGCGTCGCGTCGGGACGTTCAGGGTGGACCGCAGCCAACCGGCGATCAGGTCCACCGAGGGCGAGTTCTGCGACCCGGTGACCACGACCTCGGTGATCGGGGTGTGCGGCGGTCGGTCGACCGCGGACGCGAGGATCGCGCGCCAGTGGGTGATGTGGGTCCAGGCGAGGTCGGTGTCGCCGGGGGAGTAGGTCTCGAGGCGCTGCGCCAGCACCGTGAGCGAGTCGCCCGCCTTGCTCGCGTCGACGATGCGCCGGTGCCCGAGTTTGCCGAGCGGATCGTCGGCGGGGCGTCGTGGTCCCTTGCCCGGCCACCAGGTGACGACCGGGGTGTCGGGGAGGAGGAAGGGGGTCACCACGCTGTCCGGATGGTCGGCGAGTTCGCCCTGCAGCGACAGCACGACCACCTCGGAGGCGCCGGCATCGCCGCCCACGCGGATCTGCGCATCGAGCCGTGAGTCGCCTTCACGCACACCGCGATACACGACGATGACGCGGCTGGGGTGCTCGCGGCTCGCGCCGACCGCCGCCTCGATGGCCCCTTCCATCGGCTCACCGAGTTCGACGCACACGACCAGGGTGAGCACGCGACCCAGACTCAGCGCGCCGCCTGCGGCGCGCACCTCGATGATCTTCTTGGCGACCTTTCCGGTCGACGTGTCGGGCAGTTCGACGATCATCGGGAGGCCTCCTGAACGGATCGGACGGTGCGGGCGTACGGACGTCTCGTCACGGCCGGCGCCACGCGCGACCGGTGCGGGCCATCATCTCCTCGGCCGAACGCGGCCCCCACGTCCCGGACTCGTAGGTGTCGGGCGACCCCGACTCGGCCCAATGGTCGAGCACCGGATCGAGGATGCGCCACGACAATTCGACTTCCTCGTTGACGGGGAACAGCGAGGGTTCACCCAGCAGGACGTCGAGGATGAGACGCTCGTACGCTTCCGGCGAGGCCTCGGTGAAGGCGGTGCCGTAGCTGAAGTCCATGTTGACGTCCCGGACCTCCATGCTCGACCCGGGGACCTTCGACCCGAATCGGAGGGTGATGCCCTCGTCCGGCTGGACCCGGATCACGAGCGCGTTCTGGCTCAGTTCCTCGGTCATGGTCTGGTCGAACGGCAGGTGCGGAGCGCGCTTGAAGACGAGTGCGATCTCGGTGACGCGACGGCCCAGGCGCTTTCCGGTGCGCAGATAGAACGGGACCCCTGCCCAGCGGCGGGAGTCGACCTCGAGGGCGATGGCGGCGAAGGTCTCGGTCTTCGAGTCCTTCGCGAAACCCTCCTCCTCCTTGAGGCCCGGCACCTTCTCGCTGCCCTGCCAACCCGGTCCGTACTGACCGCGGGCGGTGTTCTCGTCGATCGGCAGGACGTTGCGCGTCGCGGCGAGGACCTTGATCTTCTCGGCCTGTAACTGCTTGGGCTCGAAGGAGATCGGCTCCTCCATCGCGACCAGGGCCATGAGCTGCAGCAGGTGGTTCTGGATGACGTCGCGCGCCGCGCCGATCCCGTCGTAGTAACCCGCCCGGCCGCCGAGTCCGATGTCCTCGGCCATGGTGATCTGGACGTGGTCGACGTAATGCGAGCTCCACAGCGGGTCGAAGAGCTGATTGGCGAACCGCAGGGCCAGGATGTTCTGGACGGTCTCCTTGCCCAGATAGTGGTCGATCCGGAACACCGACGACTCGGGGAAGACGTTGTTGACGATCGCGTTGAGTTCACGCGCGGACTCGAGATCGTGGCCGAACGGCTTCTCGATCACCACCCGTCGCCAGCTGTCGCCAGTCGGCGTGGCGAGACCGCTGCGCTCGAGCTGCTCGCAGACCGTCGGGAAGGCCCCCGGCGGAATCGACAGGTAGAACGCGTGATTGCCGTCGGTCCCGCGTTCGACGTCGAGTGACTTGAGCGTGTCGCGCAGCCTGTCGAAGGCGGCGTCGTCGTCGAATGCGCCCTGCACGAACCGGAATCCCTCGGCGAGGCGTTCCCACACCTCTTCGCGGAATCCGGTCCGTGCGTGTTCGCGGACGGCGTCGTGGACGATGGCGCCGAAGTCCTCGTCGGTCCAGTCGCGCCGAGCGAAGCCGACGAGGGCGAACGACGGTGGCAGGAGGCCGCGGTTGGCGAGGTCGTAGACCGCCGGCATCAACTTCTTGCGGGCGAGGTCGCCGGTGACCCCGAAGATGACCAGGCTGCACGGTCCCGCGATGCGCGGCAGCCGTTTGTCCTGCGGGTCACGGAGCGGATTGGTCCACGAACCGGTCCCGGTTGACTCCTCGCCTCCCGCCACCTGCGGTCAGCCCTTGTTCGCCGCGGACAGTTGCTCGGCGGTCGCGCTGAGCAGATCGTTCCACGCGTCCTCGAACTTGCTGACGCCCTCGTTCTCCAGGACCAGGAAGACGTCGGTCAGGTCGACGCCCACCGCGACGAGCTTGTCGAAGATCTCCTGCGACTCGGCCGCGAGACCGATGATCGACTCGGTGTTGACCCAGCCGTGGTCGGCGAAGGCGTCCATCGTCTTGCCCGGCATCGTGTTGACCGTGTTGGGCGCGACGAGCTCGCTCACATACAGGGTGTCCGGGTAGTCGGGGTTCTTGACGCCCGTCGACGCCCAGAGTGCGCGTTGCGGGCGGGCGCCCTTGGCGAGCAGCTCGGGGAACCGCGACTCGACCTCGAAGACCTGCTGGTAGGCCGAGTAGGCGAGACGTGCATTGGCCAGTGCGGCCTTGCCCTTGAGCTCGGTGGCCTCCGGGGTGCCGATGGCGTCGAGTCGCTTGTCGATCTCGGTGTCCACCCGCGACACGAAGAACGAGGCGACGGAGTGGATGCGGGAGAGGTCGTGGCCGGCCTGGGCGGCGGCGTCGAGGCCGTCGAGGTAGGCGGCGATGACCTTCTCGTAGCGCTCGACCGAGAAGATCAGCGTCACGTTCACGCTGATGCCCTCGGCGATGACCTTGCTGATCGCGGGGAGCCCGGCCTCGGTGGCCGGGATCTTGATGAGCAGGTTCGGCCGGTCGACGATCTTCCACAGCTCGACGGCCTGTGCCACCGTGGCGTCGGTGTCGTGGGCGAGGCGCGGATCGACCTCGATCGACACGCGTCCGTCGACGCCGTCGGTCGACTCGTAGGTCGCGGCGAGGACGTCACAGGCGTTGCGCACGTCGTCGGTGGTGACCGTCCGGATGGTGGCGTCGACGTCGGCGCCCCGTGCGGCCAGTTCGTTGACCTGGTCGTCGTAGGCATGGCCCGACGACAGCGCGGCCTGGAAGATCGACGGGTTGGTGGTCACCCCGACGACCGACTTGGTGCTGATGAGTTCGGCAAGGTCACCTGAGCTGATCAGGTCCCGGGACAGGTCGTCCAGCCACACCGAAACTCCGGCGGCGGACAGTTCGGCGAGCTTCTCGTTCTGGGTCACGATTCTCTCCTTGTGGGTTGTTGGCGCTCAGCCCGCGACGACGCGCTCGGCGGCCGCGGTCACGGCCTCGGCGGTGATGCCGAACTTGGTGAACAGCACCTTGTAGTCGGCGGAGGCCCCGAAGTGTTCGATCGACACGATCTCGCCACCGGCGCCGACGATGCGGTACCACGGCATGGCGATACCGGCTTCGACGGCGACGCGCGGAACCGACGGCGGCAGCACGTGGTCGCGGTACCCCTGCGGTTGCTCATCGAACCACTCGACACAGGGCATCGAAACGACTCGCGCCTTGATTCCCTTCTCCGCCAGCGCCTTCTGTGCATCGACGGCGAGGTACACCTCGGAGCCGGTGCCGATGAGCACGACGTGGGGATCACCCTCGGAGTCGCTCAGGACGTATCCGCCGTTGGCGACGCCCTGCGCCGAGGTGCCCTCCAGGATCGGGATGTTCTGGCGGGTGAGCGCCAGGCCGACCGGATGGTTCCGGCGGGTGAGCAGGTGCTGCCAGGCGTATGCGGTCTCGTTGGCGTCGGCCGGCCGGACGACGTCGAGGTTCGGGATCGCGCGCAGCGCGGCCAGGTGCTCGATCGGCTGATGGGTCGGGCCGTCCTCACCCAGACCGATCGAGTCGTGGGTCCAGACGTAGATCGGATCGATCTCCATCAGCGCCGCGAGGCGGACCGCGGGACGCATGTAGTCGGCGAACTGCAGGAAGGTACCGCCGTAGGCGCGGGTCGGCCCGTGCAGCGCGATGCCCGACAGGATCGATCCCATGGCGTGCTCACGGACACCGAAGTGCAGGGTGCGGCCGTAGGGGTTGGCCGACCACTTCTTGGTGCTGATCGAGGTCGGTCCGAACGACGGCTCGCCGTCCATGGTGGTGTTGTTGGAGCCGGCCAGGTCGGCCGAGCCGCCCCACAGCTCGGGCAGCACGGGCGCGAGCGCGCCGAGCACCTTGCCCGATGCGCTGCGGGTCGCGACATCCTTGTCGCCGACGTTCCAGCTGGGCAGCACGTCGGTCCAGCCCTCGGGCAGTTCGTGGGCGGTGAGCCGATCGAACAGCTTCTTGGCGTCGGGGTTCTTCTCCGCCCAGGCATCGAACGACGACGTCCACGCCGTGCGTTCCTCGGCACCGCGGTCGATGAGCTTGCGGGTGTGGCCGATCACCTCGTCGGTGACCTCGAAGTTCTTCTCCGGGTCGAAACCGAGGACCTTCTTCGTCGCCGCGACCTCGTCTTCGCCGAGCGCCGCGCCGTGGGCCATGCCGGTGTTCATCATGTTGGGGGCGGGGTAGCCGATGATGGTGCGCAGGCAGATGATCGACGGCCGGTCGATGACCTGCTGGGCCGCCTCGATCGCCGCCTCGATGGCGACGATGTCCTCGCCGCCCTCCACGGTCTGCACGTGCCAGCCGTAGGCCTCGTAGCGCTTCGCGACATCCTCCGACAACGCGATGTCGGTGTCGTCCTCGATCGAGATCTGGTTCTGGTCGTAGAACACGATCAGGTTGCCGAGCTGCTGGGTGCCTGCCAGCGAGCTGGCCTCCGACGTCACGCCCTCTTCGATGTCGCCGTCGGAGGCGACGACGTAGATGTAGTGGTCGAATGGGCTCTGTCCGGGCGCCGCATCGGGGTCGAACAGGCCGCGTTCGCGTCGGGCGGCCATCGCCATGCCGACCGACGAGGCGAGGCCCTGACCCAGCGGGCCGGTGGTGATCTCGACGCCGCGGGTGTGGCGGAACTCGGGGTGGCCCGGCGTGAGAGAGTCCCAGGTCCGCAGCGCCTCGATGTCGGACAGCTCGAGACCGAACCCGCCGAGGTAGAGCTGGATGTAGAGCGTCAGGCTCGAGTGTCCGCACGAGAGGACGAAGCGGTCGCGCCCGGCCCAGTCGGTGTCGGTCGGGTCGTGACGCATGACTCGCTGGAACAAGGTGTAGGCGAGCGGAGCAAGGCTCATCGCGGTACCGGGGTGTCCGCTTCCGCACTTCTGCACTGCGTCGGCCGCCAGGATCCGGGCCGTGTCGACGGCGCGGGTGTCGAGGTCGGTCCAGTCGTCCGGGTGGCGGGGGGTGGTCAAAGCGCGGATCTCGTCTGTGTCGGCCACGATGCTGAAGGTCTCCTGTGCCTGCTCGGTGCGATTCGTACTCGGTCGGAGGTCGTAGAAGGGGCGATGGGTACCAGGGCGACCGGTACCAGCGTGATCGGTGTAGGCGTTGATCGGTATCGGCGCTGACCGGTGTCGGCCACCGACGATCGTCGGCGCGTACGCGTCCAGAGTAATCGGCGCCGGCCGCGCGTTGCGCGCCGACCGATGGTTACCGGCGAGTTCTGGCGTCATCGCCGGTCGAGAGCTCGCGCATGGCGGTGCCATGCCTCGATTCACGGTTCGCAGAGGCAAACGTCTACCATGCTCCGTAGTAGCCCGCGGGCGTCTGTGCGGGCGGACGAGGAGTGTTCGTGAGGATAGGGGAGCGTGTGAGCGGGAACAGTTCCGCCGCATCTCACTCGACCGACACCGCATCGAATCCGCAGGTATCGACCGAAACGGTCGCACCGGCCGATCAATCGTGGGCCGGGCGTGTGCGTGCGACGGTGCTCGCCTACATCGCGCTGACCAAGCCGCGTGTCATCGAGTTGCTTCTCGTCGCCACGATCCCGGTCATGCTGCAGGCCGACCGCGGCCACGTCGACATCGCGGTCATCGCCTTCACCCTCATCGGTGGCTGGCTCGGCGCCGGCAGCGCCAACACCCTCAACATGGTGGCCGACGCCGACATCGACAAGAAGATGAAGCGCACGGCTCGGCGTCCGCTGGCCCGCCGCGCGGTCGCGCCGCGGAGCGCGCTCATCTTCGGTCTCGCGTTGTGGGCGGCGTCCTTCGCGGTCCTGTACTTCGCCGCCAACCTCCTCTCGGCGCTGCTGGTCTCGGCGACGATCCTCTTCTACGTCGGCGTCTACACGCTGATCCTCAAGCGTCGGACCTGGCAGAACGTGGTCTGGGGCGGCGCCGCGGGTTGTATGCCGACCCTGGTGGGTTGGGCCGCGGTCACCGGGTCGCTGAGCTGGCAGCCGATCGTCCTCTTCGCGGTCATCTTCTTCTGGACGCCGCCGCACACCTGGGCGCTGGCGATGCGCTACAAGGAGGACTACAAGGCGGCCGGTGTGCCGATGCTCCCGGTCATCGCGACCGAAGAACGCGTCACCCGCCAGATGCTGATCTACACGGTCCTCACCGTGGTGACCTCACTGCTGCTGATCCCGGCGACGAGCTGGATCTACACCGTGATCGCGCTGACCGCCGGTGGCTGGTTCCTGGAGCGGGTGACCAAGCTGTACCGCGACACCAAGCGCGGTGCCGAGGTGGCACCGCTGAAGGTGTTCCTGCAGTCCAACGAGTACCTCGCCATCGTGTTCTGCGGACTCGCGATCGACGCGGTCGTCGGACTGCAGACCATCTCGTCCTACTTCTGAGCGCGGCTCACGTCCCGGCCGGCAACAGCACCGTCGAACCCGTGGTGACACGTGCCTCCAGGTCGGTGTGTGCGGCAGCCGCATCGGCCAATCGGTAACGCTGGCCGACGCGCACCTCGACACTGCCGTCGACGATCGCCTCGAAGTACTCGCCGGCCCGGCGGTTCAGTTCCTCGGCCGTGTCGGTGAAGTGCGCCAGTGTCGGCCGCGTCACCGACAGCGATCCCGCCGCGTTCAAACGTTGGAGGTCGAACGGCGGAACCGGCCCGCTCGCCGCCCCGAAGAGCACGATGATCCCCCGGACCGCGGTCGAGGCCAGTGACTGCTCGAACGTGTCGGCGCCGACGCCGTCGTAGACCACCGGCACGCCGCGTCCGTCGGTGAGGTCACGGACGCGGGAACTCAGGTCCTCCCCGTAGCGCAGGACGTGATCCGCCCCCGCGGCGCGCGAGAGTTCCGCCTTCTCGTCGGACGAGACCGTCGTGATGACCGTCAGTCCGCGGCGCTTGGCGAGCTGGGTGAGGATCAGGCCGACACCACCGCCACCGGCGTGCACCAGGATCGTGTTGCCGGCTTGGGGATGAGCACTCCCGTCGAGGAGGTAGTGCGCGGTGAGACCGCGGAGAAGCGACGACCCGGCCACCGCGTCGTCGACCGCGTCGGGTACCGGGACCGCTTTCGAGGCCGGGACCGCGACAAGCTCCGCATACGAACCGGGGGCCGCACACCACGCCACCCGCTGACCTTCCTGCAGCGACGTCACATCCGAGCCGGTCGCGACGACGATGCCCGCGCCCTCGGTGCCGGGGATGTAGGGCGGTGTGGAGGGATAGAGGCCCCGGCGCAGATAGGTGTCGATGAAGTTCACGCCCACCGCTGCGGTCCGGACGATCACCTCGTCGGAGGCGGGGATGGGATCGTCGACGCTGCCGAAGGTCAGGACGTCGGGTCCGCCGTGGCGGGTCACCTGGATAGCTCGCACGACACCGTTCTACACGCCGGAATCGCCCCGGTATGCTGACCCCCATGACGAACACCACCGACGGCGAGAACTCGGGCACGCAGCAGAAGGTCGAGGCACCCACCGAGGTCGTCGCCTCGGTACGCAAGTTCGTCGAGCGCGAAGGTGGCAGCGCGAAGGTCGTCCTCCAGGCGATCGGGGACGCCGGTGTGCGGATCACGCTCGTCGGCGACGCCAACGGCATCCTCGGGGACCGGGTTGTGCCCGATCTCGCGACCGCGCAGGCCGTGGTCGACGCCGTCGACGGTCTCGAGATCGCCGAATGGGACCGTGACCTCACCTCGGAGACCACGGTGTCGACGTCGCACTACCGCAAGATGGCGGGTTGGGTCGCGCGGCAGAAGCGCTTCCCGCGTGCGCGCAACCGCGCCATCCTCTGAGGCCGGAGTTCGATCAGGCAGACTCGCGCAGCGGGTCTGCCTTTTTCGTCGCCGGATCCTTGACGATCGGGTTCCGCGCGATCAGGAGCTGCCAGGTGGCGCCGATGAGCAGGACCGCACTGCCGAACATGTGCGCGATGACGAGGGCGATGGGCAGATCGGTGGCGAACTGCACGAACCCGATCAGGCCCTGGAGCAGCAGGAGCAGCATGAACACCACTGCCGAGCGCTGTTGCGGCCGCGCGAACACCCGTGCGTAGACGAGGGCCGCGATCGCGAGCCCGACGAGGGTGAAGACGGCGTCGGCGTGCAGCTGTGTCGCGTTGCCGGGGTCGAGACCGTTCCGCGGGGCGTCCACATCGCCGGCGTGCGGGCCGGAGCCGGTCACGACCGTGCCGAGGTAGATCGTGCCCCAGGTGACGAGATAGACCAGCCAGGCGAGGTAGATGCCGAGTCGGCGTGTGGCGGTCGAGGGAGCGTCGGCGTCGTGCGATCCGGGCGCGGTCGGCGTCGGATACGGACGCATCCGGTAGACGAGCACGGTGGATGCGGAGACCAATGCCATGGACAGCAGGAAATGCAGCGCGACGACCCACGGGTTGAGCTGGGTCAGGACCGTGATCCCGCCGATCACCCCCTGGAACGGGATGCCGAGCGCGATGAGGGTGACCAGCCACTTGTCCCGGCGCGCCGCTCCGGCCAACCGCAGGACGGCGACCCAGGTCGCGATGGCGATGACGATCAGCACGAAGGTGAGCAGACGGTTGCCGAACTCGATCGCGCCGTGCATGCCCAGTTCGCCGTGCGGCACGAACGACTCGTCGGTGCACCGCGGCCAGGTCGGGCAACCGAGGCCCGAGGCGGTCACGCGCACGGCGCCGCCGGTGGCCACGATGCCCACGTTCGAGACGAGCAGGGCGATGGCCCAGCGATGCACGAATCGTGCCGTCGGCCGGCCGAAGCCGGGGACGAACCGCCACGGACCGGTCAGCGGCCGGCGCGCGTCGCCGGCGGCCGCGGGATGATCGCCCGACCGGGCCGTCGCCGGGGCGTTCGAAGTATCGGATGTCATCGGAATCGGAACCACCTCACCGCCAAGGTGCCGGCCACCGCGGCCCACACCAGCAAGACACCCACCCCGAAGGCGTCGAACGAACCTTCCGAGGCCATCTCGAGCGCCTCGCTCAATGCCCCCGACGGGATGCACCGCGCGATCCAGTGCACGGCGTCGGGGATGTTGGAGTCGACGACGACCAGACTGCCGAGGCCGATGAACGCAAACCACAGCAGGTTCGCCAGTGCCAGCACGACCTCGGCCTTCAAGGTGCCGCCGAGCAGCAGCCCGAGAGCCGCGAAGCACGCGGTGCCGACCGCGAGGACCACCGCACCGATGAGCAGACCGAGGGGGCTCGGTCGCCAGCCGAACGCGGCGCCGATTCCACCGAGGATCACCGACTGCAGCGCGACCACCACGAGGACCGCGATCGACTTGCCGGCGATGATGCCCCAGCGCGGTATCGGCGTCGCGCCGAGGCGTTTCAGCGCGCCGTAGCGACGGTCGAACCCGACGGCGATCGCCTGTCCGGTGAACGCCGTCGACATCACCGCGACGGTCAGGATCGCCGGGACGAACAGCGCCGCCCGCTCGGCGGGGCCGTCGCCGAACCCGGTGTCGATCGGCAGCAGGCACAGACCGACGAGCAGCGTGATCGGGATGAACATCGTGAGGAGCAACTGCTCGCCGTTGCGCAGCAGGAGCTTGAGTTCGAGGCCGCTCTGCGCGGCGATCATCGCCGGCAGCGACGCCGCCCGGGGAGCGGGGCGGAACAGACCGTCGGGGAATGTTCCGGCAGCACGGTCGGCGGGGCGGGGGAGCCCGGTGGGTGCGGATGAGGTCACGGTCGAAGGGTCCGTCCGGTGAGATCGAGGAAGACGTCTTCGAGGCTGCGGGTCTCCACGCGCAGATCGGTCGCGAGGACGTTGATCTTGGCGCACCAGGCGGTCACCGTGGCCAGCACCTGCGGCGTCATCGGACCGATGACCAGATACGAGCCGGGGGTGGCCTCCGTGCAGTGGTAGTCCTCGGGCAGGGCCAGCACCAGCATCGACAGGTCGAGTCCACGTGGTGCGGTGAAGCGCAGTTCGTTCTCGGCGCCGGTGCTGGTGAGATCGGCGGGTGTCCCGTCGGCGACGACGCGGCCGTGATCGATGATCGCGACGTGGTCGGCGAGTTCCTCGGCCTCGTCCATCAGATGAGTCGTGAGCAGGACGGATGCTCCGTCGGCCCGGAGCCGGTCGATGAGTTCCCACACGACGAGGCGGGCGTGGGCATCGAGGCCGGCGGTCGGTTCGTCGAGGAAGACCAGTTCGGGGCGGCTGACGACCGCGCAGGCGAGGGCTAGGCGCTGCTGCTGGCCACCGGACAGACGTCGGTAGGACGTACGACGCACCTCGGTCAGGCCGAGAGCGTCGAGCAGGAATTCGGGATCGATGGGATCGGCCGAATACGCGGCCACCAGGCGCAGCATCTCCTCGGCCCGGGCTCCCGGGTAGGCGCCACCGCCTTGCAGCATGACGCCGATGCGGCGCCGGAGCGCGTCGTTGTCGGCGATGGGATCGAGACCCAGGACGCGGACGCTGCCGGCGTCGGGTGCGGTGAAGCCCTCGCAGATCTCGACGGTGGTGGTCTTGCCCGCGCCGTTGGGACCGAGCAGGGCGAGGATCTCGCCGCGTTCGAGGGTGAGATCGAGCCGATCGACCGCGGTGCGGTCACCGAAGCGCTTGACCAGACCGCGGACCTCGACGGCCGCCGCAGTGGCGGCCGGGGTGCCGGCGGAGGCGGCTGACCCGGGATCGCGGAGCCGACGATCGTTCACCCGATCGTCGTCGTTGATCTGCCGAGAGGTCGTGCTGCGCACACTGGTCAGACTAGGCGCTCGGAGCCCAGGGACGAAAAGCGGTGACCGGGCACACGGCGCATGCGCTCATCGTCGTGCCGACGCCGACCCGGCCGTGGCCTCGTCGTCGTCCGACACGGGCTCGCGGCGGCGTCGACGACGGGGCGCGCGGTCCTCGAAGAACAGGGCGGTGAGAACCGCGACCATGATCACGCCGGCCAGAAGTCCTTGTGCCAGAACCACTCCGCTCGTGTTCGAACTCGTGGGCATCACCACGATGGCGATGATCGCCGACGCCGCGATGGTGGAGATCCGGAACCAGGCGCCGGTGGCCCACGCGGCCAGCGGGATCACGGCCCACAGGAGGTACCAGGCCTGCACGAACGGGAAGAACAGCACGACTGTGGCCATCGACACACCGAGTGCGCCGAGTGGGTGGAGCCGGCCGCCGAGGGTGGCGAGCATCCACCGGACGATGAACAGGGCGGCGACGAGCTGGCCGATGGGACGGGCCACCTCGAGGATCGCCTGCGTGTGCTCGCCGAGGCCGAGGGTGACGCCGATCCGGCCGGTGGTCACCGACAACAGGGTCGGCATCGACATCCACGAGCGGACAATCTCGCCCGTCGACAACGTGCCCGTCCAGCCGAAGCCGAGCCCGGTGCCGAGGGAGATCCCCATCATCACGATGCCCAGGACCACCACGTAGAAGGCCGCCGACGCGCTCAGCATGTACACCGACCACCGGGAGCGACCCCACCATTCCCGGATCGGCGTGTGCCGGAGCACGGGCAGGGTGGCGCCCCACCGCATGGCCAGGGCGATGCCGACGAAGCCCAGGGCGAGCATCGAGGTGACCTTGATCATCGCCGAGGCTGCGAGCACCGCACCGCCGCCGATGAGCAACCAGCCCGCTCGGGTGGGGACGAGGGTCCCGGGTCGGCGGAGTCGTTCGGCGCCGTAGATGGCGCGGAAACTCAACTCGAGACCGACCAGCATCAGGCCGAGCATGAGGGCCTCGTTGTGGATGCCCCCGACGAGATGCAGGATGACCAGCGGGTTCATCGCGCCCAGCCAGAGTGCGGCCACCGACGAGACCCCGCAGCGGCGGGCCAGGCGGGGGAGTGCCCAGACGATGAGCGCGACGCCGATCAGTGCGACGACGCGGTGCAGGAAGATCGCGGCGGTGATGTTGTCGCCGGTGACCTTGGTGATGCCCTCGCCGATCCACAGGAAGAAGGGGCCGTAGGGCGCGGGGGTGTCGCGCCAGAGGTTGGGCACCGACCTGGTCAAAATGTGGTCCACGCCGAGTCCGCGGACCGGACTGACCGAGTACGGATCCATGCCCCGGAAGGCGATGGCGCTCTGCGCGAGATACGAGTAGATGTCCTTGCTCAGCAGCGGCGGCGCCACGATGATCGGGGCGATCCACAGCATGAGGGTCCGGTCGGCCTGGCGGCGGCTCATGCGGCGCTCCGGGCTCCGGCCGTGGCGGACCTCGACGCTGAACCGGCCGACTGCGAACCGGCCGAGCAACAACCACGCGACGACCAGGGTGATCGCGCCGCCGATGGAAAGCGCGAGGGCGGTGCCGAACATGCGTGACGGCAACGACAGGACGCGCATCCCGGCAACGGGGTTCTGCAGTACGGGTACCGCACCGGTCCCGAGGGCGCCGATGAGGATCAGTACCGAGCCGGTGGCGCCGAAGAGCTTGATCCGGCGGAGCCGGCGGGTCTCCTCGGCGTTGAGCGGGCCGACCTCGCGCTCGTCGTCGTGCAGGCGGGCCACGGTCTTGCCGTAGTCGCCGGGTTCGGCGCCGGCAGCCGCAGGGCGCTGTTTGCGCAGTCCGAGATAGTCGAGCAGGGCGACCAAGCGGGTCCACACGAGTCCGAAGTAGTCCGGCACGCGGCGCGGAGCTGTGGTTTCGGGCACACGACGACTGTAATCGCCGGACGTGGTGGCCTCACGACCCCCTGCGATAAGGGCACCCTTGCTGGCAGCAGGGAAGTAATTACGTCACACTCGTGTTGTGAAAACCATGCGGAACGATGTTGTGCTGCCTTCTGGCAGTGCCGGCGCCGTGCCCTCCGCTGGTACGGGTGCCGGAGTGACCGGAGGTGTCGACGCGCACCACGACGGTCAGACCCGGGAGGCCGTGGTCACCCTGCTCGTCGAAGACGGCCCGCTCACCGCCGGCGACATCGGCGAGCGGCTCGGCATCTCGGCGGCCGGCGTCCGTCGCCATCTCGACGCCCTGACCGGCGCCGGGGACATCGAGGTCGCCTCGCCGGGGTTCGGCCAACGCGGCCGGGGCCGACCCGCCAAGTACTTCCAGCTCACCGCTTCCGGACGCGGCAAGATGCGCCACGCCTACGACGACCTGGCCGGTGCGGCGATGCGTAAGCTGCGTGATCTCGGCGGCACCGACGCGGTCGCCGAGTTCGCGCGCGAGCGCGTCGAACGCATCGTGGCCGGTGTCCGTCCCAGCACCGGTCCGGTGACCGTCGCCGACACGGTCGACGAGATCGCCGACGCGCTCACCAGCGCGGGGTACTCGACCAACACGCGTCAGGTCGGGACCGGCATGCAGATCTGCCAGCACCATTGCCCGGTGGCGCACGTCGCCACCGAGTTCCCGGAGCTGTGTGAGGCGGAGACCGCGGTCTTCACCGAACTGCTCGGCACGCACGTGCAGCGTCTGGCGACCATCGCCAACGGTGACTGCGCCTGCACCACCCATGTGCCGATCCACCCACCGCCGGGTGGGACCACCGAAGACCGACCCGGGGCCGTCGCGGACCCCGATACGCAGCCCGTATCGCCCCGCGCCACCCCGAACCAGACACCGACCGCCACGACAACCCGAAAGGCCACGCGATGACTGTCACCGATCCGGCCACCCCGACCCCAGCGGCGCCCCTCACCCAGGAGGAGACGATCGCCGCCCTCGGCAAGTACGGCTACGGCTGGGCCGATTCCGACGTCGCGGGCGCGAGCGCCAAGCGCGGACTGTCTCCGGCGGTCGTCGCCGACATCTCGGCGAAGAAGAGCGAGCCCGAGTGGATGCTCGAGCAGCGCCTCAAGGCCCTCAAGATCTTCGACAAGAAGCCCATGCCCGGCTGGGGTGCGGGGCTCGAGGGCATCGACTTCGACAACATCAAGTACTTCGTGCGCTCCAGCGAGAAGCAGGCCGCCACGTGGGACGACCTGCCCGAGGACATCAAGAACACCTACGACAAGCTCGGCATCCCCGAGGCGGAGAAGCAGCGTCTCGTCTCCGGTGTCGCGGCGCAGTACGAGTCCGAGGTCGTCTACCACTCGATCCGTGAGGACCTCGAGAAGCAGGGCGTGATCTTCCTCGACACCGACACCGCGCTCAAGGAGCACCCGGAGATCTTCCAGCAGTACTTCGGGACCGTCATCCCGGCGGGCGACAACAAGTTCTCCGCGCTCAACACCGCGGTGTGGTCGGGTGGGTCCTTCATCTACGTGCCGCCGGGTGTCCACGTCGACATCCCGCTGCAGGCCTACTTCCGGATCAACACCGAGAACATGGGCCAGTTCGAGCGCACGCTGATCATCGTCGACGAGGGTGCCTATGTGCACTACGTCGAGGGCTGTACCGCGCCGATCTACAAGACGGACTCGCTGCACTCCGCGGTCGTCGAGATCATCGTGAAGAAGGGCGGCCGCTGCCGCTACACGACCATCCAGAACTGGTCGAACAACGTCTACAACCTGGTGACCAAGCGCGCGAAGGCCGAGGCCGGCGCGACCATGGAGTGGATCGACGGCAACATCGGTTCCAAGGTCACCATGAAGTACCCGGCGGTCTGGCTGACCGGCGAGCACGCCAAGGGCGAGGTCCTCTCGGTCGCGTTCGCGGGTGAGGGCCAGCACCAGGACACCGGCTCCAAGATGGTCCACCTCGCGCCGAACACCTCGAGCAACATCGTCTCGAAGTCGGTGGCCCGTGGCGGTGGCCGGGCGTCGTACCGCGGTCTGATCAAGATCAACAACGGTGCGCACGGCAGCCGGTCGACGGTGAAATGCGATGCGCTGCTGGTGGACACCATCTCGCGCAGCGACACCTACCCGTACGTCGACATCCGCGAGGACGACGTGACGATGGGTCACGAGGCGACCGTCTCGAAGGTCAGCGACGACCAGCTCTTCTACCTGATGAGTCGCGGTCTGACCGAGGACGAGGCGATGGCCATGGTGGTCCGCGGCTTCGTCGAGCCGATCGCCAAAGAACTGCCGATGGAATACGCGCTCGAGCTCAACCGCCTGATCGAGCTCCAGATGGAAGGAGCTGTCGGCTGATGGCCGATCCCACATTGCCCGTGACCACTCCCGGCTCGGCGGCGCCCGTCGTCAACAAGGGTGAGATGTTCACCTCGTTCGACGTCGACGCCTTCGAGGTGCCGAGTCCCCGCGAGGAGGCGTGGCGGTTCACCCCGTTCCGTCGTCTCCGCGGGTTGCACGACGGGTCCGCGCAGCGGTCCGGCGAGGCGACCGTGGAAGTGACCGGAGCGTCCGAGGGCGTCGAGGTCGAGACCATCGGTCGCGACGACAAGCGCCTCGGCGAGGGCGGCGTGCCGTTCGACCGTGTTGCCGCGCAGGCGTATTCGTCGTTCACGCAGGCGACCGTGGTGACCGTCGGCCGCGAGGTCGAGCTCGCCGAGCCGGTCACCGTCACGGTCACCGGCCCCGGCGAGGGCGAGACCGCCTTCGGCCACACCCAGATCCGGCTCGAGGCGTTCGCGCGCGCCGTCGTCGTCCTCGATCAGAAGGGCAGCGGCACGTTCGCGGAGAACGTCGAATTCGTCGTCGGCGACAGTGCCGCACTGACCGTCGTGAACATCCACGACTGGGAGGACGACGCCGTCCACGTCGCGACGCATCACGTGCGCGCCGGCCGTGACTCCGTGGTCCGCCACTTCGCGATCAGCTTCGGCGGCAACCTGGTTCGGCTGTCGCCGATCGTCCATTACGACGCGCCCGGCGGCGACGTCGAGATGTGGGGTCTGTACTTCGCCGACGCCGGTCAGCATCTCGAGCAGCGCCTCCTCGTCGACCACAGCCAGCCGCACTGCCGCTCGAACGTCGTCTACAAGGGCGCGCTGCAGGGCGACGTCTCCGGCGATCGCAGCCGTGAGGCCCACACCGTGTGGGTCGGCGACGTGCTGATCCGCGCCGAGGCCGAGGGCACCGACACCTTCGAGCTCAACCGCAACCTGGTGCTCACCGACAACGCGCGCGCCGACTCGGTGCCCAACCTCGAGATCGAGACCGGCGAGATCGTCGGCGCCGGACACGCCAGTGCCACTGGACGTTTCGACGACGAGCAGCTGTTCTACCTGCAGGCCCGCGGTATCCCGGAGGATCAGGCCCGCCGCCTGGTTATCCGCGGCTTCTTCGGCGAGGTGATCGCGAAGATCGGTGTGCCCGAACTGCGCGAGCGTCTGTCCGCCGCGGTCGAGCAGGAACTCGAACTCGCCGGCGCCTGACCGCCGGACATCAGCCACACGAACTTCCCCAGCCCGGAGAAAGAATTCTAAGACTATGACCACACTGGAAATCCGCGATCTGCACGTCGACGTCGCGCAGACCGACACCGACGCCGAGCCCATCCACATCCTCAAGGGTGTCGACCTGACCGTGAAGTCGGGGGAGACCCACGCGATCATGGGCCCCAACGGTTCCGGCAAGTCGACGCTGTCGTACGCCATCGCCGGCCACCCCAAATACGAGGTGACCTCGGGCTCGATCACCCTCGACGGTGAGGACGTCCTGGAGATGAGCGTCGACGAGCGCGCCCGCGCCGGGCTGTTCCTCGCCATGCAGTACCCCGTCGAGGTGCCCGGCGTCTCGATGTCGAACTTCCTGCGGACCGCCGCCACCGCCGTGCGCGGTGAGGCGCCGAAGTTGCGCCACTGGGTCAAGGAGACCAAGGAGGCGATGACCTCGCTCGACATCGATCCGTCGTTCTCCGAGCGCAGCGTCAACGAGGGTTTCTCCGGCGGTGAGAAGAAGCGTCACGAGATCCTCCAGCTCGATCTGCTCAAGCCGCGGATCGCGATCCTCGACGAGACCGACTCGGGACTCGACGTCGACGCCCTGCGGGTGGTCAGCGAGGGCGTGAACCGGTACAAGGAGCGCGACAACGGCGGGATCCTGCTGATCACGCACTACACGCGCATCCTCCGCTACATCAAGCCGGAGTTCGTGCACGTCTTCGTCAACGGTCGCGTCGTCGAATCCGCCGGTCCCGAACTCGCCGATGAGCTCGAGGAGAAGGGTTACGAGCGTTTCACCTCGGCTGCCAAGGCCGGCTGAGACCGCCCGACCGATCCGAGCCGACCAGCACAGGAGGTGTATCAGGTGACACTCTCGACAGAGGTTTCCACCGCCCTGGACGTCGATTCGCTGCGCGCCGACTTCCCGATCCTCTCGCGCACCGTCCGCGACGGAAAGCCGCTGGTGTACCTGGATTCCGGGGCGACCTCGCAGCGTCCGGTCCAGGTGCTCGACGCCGAACGGTACTTCCTCACGCACCACAACGCCGCGGTGCATCGCGGCGCGCATCAGCTCGCCGAGGAGGCGACCGACGCGTATGAGGACGCCCGGGAGGTCATCGCGGCGTTCGTGGGGGCGTCCGCCGACGAGCTCGTGTTCACCAAGAACGCAACTGAGGCACTCAACCTCGTGACCTACACCCTCGGCGACCCGCGGTCTGCGGATCTCCTCGGGGGTTCGGCGCTCGGCCCCGGCGACACCGTCGTCATCACCGAGCTGGAGCATCACGCCAATCTCGTTCCGTGGCAGGAGCTCTGCGGCCGCACGGGCGCGACGCTCCGCTGGTTCGGGGTGACCGACGAAGGTCGAATCGACCTGGATTCGCTGACCCTCGACGAGTCGGTGAAGGTCGTGTCCTTCACACACCAGTCGAATGTGACCGGGGCGGTCGCCGACGTGGCCGAGCTGGTCTCCCGCGCACGCGCGGTCGGCGCACTCGTCGTGCTCGACGCCTGCCAGTCGGTGCCGCACATGCCGGTCGACTTCCGTGCTCTCGACGTCGACTTCGCCGCCTTCTCCGGGCACAAGATGTTCGGACCCAGTGGCGTCGGAGCGCTGTACGGCAAGTCCGATCTGTTGAATGCGTTGCCGCCGTTCATCACCGGCGGCTCGATGATCGAGACCGTGACCATGGAGGGGTCGACGTACGCTCCGCCGCCGCAACGGTTCGAGGCGGGCGTGCCGATGACCTCGCAGGTCGTCGGACTCGGTGCCGCGGTGCGTTACCTGACCGTTCTCGGCATGGACGCCGTCGCCGCGCATGAGCATGCGCTGACCGCGCGGGCGCTGGAGCAGCTCGGCGACATCGAGGGTGTGCGGATCATCGGGCCGTCGACCCCGGAGAGCCGCGGCGGCGCCGTGGCCTTCCTCGTCGACGGCATCCACGCCCACGATCTCGGGCAGATCCTCGACGACGAGGGCGTGGCCATTCGGGTGGGTCACCACTGCACGTGGCCGCTGCACCGGCGCTTCGGCGTCGCCGCCACCGCACGTGCGTCGTTCGCCGCGTACAACACGTTCGCCGAGGTCGATGCGCTCGCCGCCGCGATCGTCACGGCGCAGAAGTTCTTCGGGACGGTCTGAGCCATGCGGATGGAACAGATGTACCAGGAAGTGATCCTGGACCACTACAAACACCCACACGGGCGCGGACTCCGTGAACCGTTCGGTGCCGAGGTCCACCACGTCAACCCGACCTGTGGTGACGAGGTCACCCTGCGCGTGGCGGTCTCCGACGACGGTTCGAGCATCGACGACGTGTCCTACGACGGGCAGGGATGCTCGATCTCGCAGGCGTCGACGTCGGTGTTGCACGACCTCATCGTCGGCCGGCCGGTCGGGGAAGCACTGGCCACCGTCGAGTCGTTCAACGCGATGATGACCTCCCGCGGCAAGGACGCCGGTGACGAGGACGTCATCGGCGACGGGATCGCCTTCGCCGGGGTGAGCAAATACCCGGCACGCGTCAAATGCGCGCTCCTGGGCTGGATGGCCTTCAAGGACGCACTCGCGCAGACGATGGACAGCCACGAGACACGAGCGGAGACAGCATGAGTGACGACACTGCCACCACGGACACACCGACGACCGCGGCCACCGACACCGGCGTGACGGGGACACCCGCCGCGCCCGCGACGTCGCTGCCGGCCATCGAGGACGTCGAGGAGGCGATGCGCGACGTGGTCGACCCCGAACTGGGGATCAACGTCGTCGACCTCGGTTTGGTCTACGGCATCGAGGTGACCGACGACGCGGTCGCGAAGATCGACATGACCCTCACCTCGGCGGCCTGTCCGCTGACCGACGTGATCGAGGACCAGTCGCGCGGTGCGCTGGTCTCCAGCGGTCTGTGCACCGACATGGAGATCAACTGGGTCTGGCTGCCGCCGTGGGGCCCCGACAAGATCACCGACGACGGTCGCGAGCAGCTCCGCGCCCTCGGCTTCACCGTCTGACCGACGATCGGACACACCACTGCGCCGGCCCCGGTCATGATCGACGACCGGGTCCGGCGCTTGTTCGCCGGTAGGGCACTTCCGTGCGGGGAGTTGATCGCATGAGGCGTTTCGAGTCGCGGGTCGAGCGGATGATCCGAGAGGCCACCGAACGCGGCGAATTCGACAACCTACCGGGCGCGGGGAAGCCGTTGGATCTGACCGACAGCGACGATCCCGACTGGTGGGTCAAGCGCAAGATCCGCGAGGAGAACCTCGACTCGTCGGCGTTGCTCCCCGCGCCGCTGCTGTTGCGCCGGGAGGCACAGGATTTCCCGGAGTCGCTGCGCCAGATCGCCGACGAGGACGCGGTCCGCGACATCCTCGTCGACTTCAATCGCCGTGTGCGCGAGGCACATCTCGCCGCCCGCCAGATGGCGCTGCCGCACAGCGTCGTCGCGCACACCGTCGACGTCGATGACGTGATCCGACGCTGGCGGGCTCTGCGGCGGTGATCAGCCGGCGTCGCCGACCCACGCCGGGGTGGACATCGCACCCCGCGCCACCACGACGCGAGTACGCATGTCGACCGCGGCGATGACCCTGGTCATCGCGCTCATCGTGCCGGTGAGATCGTCCCGCTTGCTCAGGTAACTGCGTTGTGCGGTAAGGGGCATCGTGAAGAACGCCTCGAAGAACGCGACCGTTTGCGACGGACTGAGCCCCAGCAGGGCGCTGAGCCCACGGAGGCGCAGGTTGTGTACCGCACGGGTGGACGGCGGCCACAGATCCGCGGCGGGGTCTCGACCCGCGGCGAGAGCGGCCACCACGGCGTCGGTGCACATCAACGATGTCGCGACGCTGTAGCCGGTCGTCGGGTTCTTGAATCCGCCCGCGGCGCCGAACCGGAAAACCGGATCGCGCCAGGGGTGTGGTGACGAACCGGTCAGCGGGAAGTCGACGTGCTCGACCCGCCGGATCCCCGACGGCATCCCACCGAGCCGCGCGGCCAGGCGGCGCTCGAGTTCGTCGAGACCGAGGGCGGGATGCCCGGCGAGGCAGGTCTCCTCGAGGAGGTACTCGCCCCCGCCGAGCGGCACGACATACAGAAAGGACGGCAGCGCCCGGCGGTCTGTCGCGCCACCCCGCCAGTCCATGAGCAGTGCCTCGTGCCCGTCCAGCACGGGTGCGGCCACCTCCGCGTCGACGACGATCCCGTACGCCGTCTGTCGAGGTGCGTCGTGGGGGAGCGCACCGCGACAGTCGACCACGGCATCGCCGGTCAGGACCGAACCGTCATCGAGATGCACACGCGCGCCGTCGATCTCGACCACCCGAGCGGAACGGGTCGGAACCCCGTCGAGGGTCAGTGACCGTTGCAGGCCGGGGGTGTCGAAGACGGTGTACCCGCGGGCCACCTCCTCGAGTTCGCGGCCCGCGATCCCGATGCGCGCGGTCCGGGCGGCGACGGCGGACTGCTCGACCCACTCGGGCAACTCGTCGGACCAGCATGCGAACGTGGACCGCCAGACCCGGTCGGGGGACGGATCGACCAGGGTGACCGGTACGCCGGCACGGGCCAGGCGGTGGACGAGGGCGCGGCCGGCCGGCCCGGCCCCCGCGACGATGACTCCGGAACTCACATCCTGTCCTTCGGCGCGGGCGGCGATCCGGACGGTGACGTGTCGTCGGGCAGGGACGTCACGAACCGCCGGTGGCGAGCATGCCACCGTCGACGGCCAGGGTCTCGCCGGTGATCCACGCCGACTCGTCGCTCGCGAGGAAGGCGACCGCCCGGGCGACGTCCTCGGGTTCCCCGATCCGCTTCATCGGGTACGAGTTCGCCGCGCGGGCCTCGTTGTCGCCCTCGGTGAACACGGATGCGAACTTGGTCCGCACGATGGAGGGGGCGATCGCGTTGACGCGGATCGCCGGACCGAGTTCCCAGGCGAGTTCGGCGGTGAGACGGATCAGCGCCGCCTTCGACGTGCCGTACGCCGCGATCACGCCCGTCGACCGCAGGCCCGCGACCGAGGAGATGTTGACGACCGACCCGCCGGTGTCCTTCATGCCCGCCCGGTAGGCCTCCTGGACGAACCCGAGCGCGGCGACGACGTTGGTGTCGAACGTCTTGCGGTACGCGGCGAGGTCGGCCCCCATCAGTGGGCCGGCCAGCGGCGCGATCCCGGTGTTGTTGACCATGATGTGGATGCCGCCGCCCTGTGCGACGGCCGCGTCCACGGCGGCCGCCCGGTCGTCGGCGTCGCCGGTGTTGCCCGCACACGCCGAGACCGTCGCTCCGGGCACCGCCGTCCGGATCCGGCCGGCCGCCTCCTCGAGTGGCTCGGCCTTCCGGCTCGTGATGACGACCGAGGCGCCGCGACGGGCCAGTTCCGTCGCGATCGCCTCACCGATGCCGCGACTGGCACCGGTGACGAGCGCGGACCGGCCGGTCAGGTCGGAGGACTGCGGGAAGTTCTGCGGAATCGTTGTGGAGTGCGTCACGTCCCACACCGTATCGGTCCACCGTGACGGGGGTGGTCGACTCGGCCGCACGGCGCCGGGGTCCGCACGTGGAAAAAGCAGTGGCGTGGCACCGGTAGAATCGACCGTCGTGATCACCGCGACCGACCTGGAGGTACGAGCGGGCGCTCGGACCCTGTTGGCGGCGCCCGGCGACGCCTTACGCATCCAGCCCGGCGACCGGATCGGCCTCGTGGGCCGCAACGGTGCCGGCAAGACCACCACGCTGCGCATCCTGGCCGGCGAGACCGAACCCTACGGGGGATCGATCCGCCGGTCCGGTGAACTCGGTTACCTCCCGCAGGACCCCAAAGAGGGCGACCTCGACGTCCTGGCCAAGGACCGGGTGCTCTCCGCGCGCGGTCTCGACGAGATCCTGCGCGACATGGAGAAGCAGCAGGCGCAGATGGCCGAGGCCGCCGACGACAAGCTGCGGGACAAGGCCGTGGCGCGGTACGGCCGCCTCGAAGAGCGCTTCGCCGCCCTCGGCGGATACGTCGCCGAATCCGAGGCCGCGCGGATCTGCAACAGCCTGGGTCTGCCCGATCGGGTTCTCGAGCAGCCGCTGCGGACACTCTCCGGCGGTCAGCGCCGACGGATCGAGCTCGCACGCATCCTGTTCGCGGCGTCCGACGGCTCGGGGAAATCCGACACCACCCTCCTGCTCGACGAACCGACCAACCACCTCGACGCCGACTCGATCGCCTGGCTCCGTAGCTTCCTGCAGAACCACGAGGGGGGTCTCGTCGTGATCAGTCACGACGTCGACCTGCTGGCCGACGTGGTGAACCGGGTGTGGTTCCTCGACGCGGTGCGCGGTGAGGCCGACATCTACAATATGAGCTGGAAGCGGTACCTCGATGCCCGGGCGACCGACGAGCAGCGCCGTCGTCGCGAACGGGCCAATGCCGAGAAGAAGGCGTCCGCCCTGCGCGCGCAGGCCGCGAAGCTCGGTGCCAAGGCCACCAAGGCGACCGCCGCGCAGAACATGCTCAAGCGCGCGGAGCGGATGATCGACGCCCTCGACGAGGAACGGGTGGCCGACCGCACCGCGCGGATCAGGTTCCCCGAACCGGCCGCATGCGGCAAGACACCGTTGATGACGTCCGGACTCTCGAAGAGCTACGGCTCGCTGGAGATCTTCACCGGGGTGGACCTCGCGATCGACAAGGGCAGTCGCGTCGTCGTCCTCGGCCTCAACGGCGCGGGCAAGACGACGCTGCTGAGAATGCTTGCCGGAGTGGAGAAGCCGGACACAGGGTCGATCGAGCCGGGATTCGGTCTGAAGATCGGCTACTTCGCGCAGGAACACGACACCCTCGACGACCGGGCGTCGGTGTGGGAGAACATCCGGCACGCTGCACCCGACGCGGGCGAGCAGGACCTCCGAGGCCTGTTGGGCGCGTTCATGTTCAGCGGCGCCCAGCTCGATCAGCCGGCCGGCACGCTGTCCGGCGGTGAGAAGACCCGGCTCACGCTGGCCGGGCTGGTGTCCTCGGCGGCGAACGTCTTGCTCCTCGACGAGCCGACCAACAACCTCGACCCGATCTCGCGCGAACAGGTCCTCGACGCCCTGCGCAGCTACACCGGGGCCGTCGTCCTGGTGACGCACGATCCGGGCGCCGCCGCCGCGCTCGATCCGCAGCGTGTGATCCTGTTGCCCGACGGCACCGAGGACCACTGGAGCGAGGAGTATCAGGAGCTCATCGAGCTCGCCTGATCGCCTCGATGAGCCGATCGGTGCCGGCGCGGTCGGGCACCGTCAGCGGGTGACCGTGTCCGGCGAACTCCCGGCCGACGACCCCCGCGTCCCGCAGTCGCCGCCCGAACTCGATGCCGTCGGGGCCCGGCACGAACACGAAATTCGCCTCGCTCGGCAGCGCCGGGTGGCCCGAGTCGCGCAGCGCGTCGGCGATTCGATCGCGTTCGCGGCGCATCGCCGTGACCCGTCCGGCCAGCTCGTCGGACGCGGCAAGTGCCACTGGCGCAGCGTGTTCGGCGCCCGCGGTGATCGAGAAGGGGACCTCGTGACGGCGGGCACCGCCGACGGACGTCGCCGACCCGATCGCATATCCGACCCGCAGTCCCGCGAGACCGTGGGCCTTGGAGAGGCTTCGCACCGCGATCAGGTTGGGGTACTCGTCGACCAGCGTCCGGACATCGGGTGCGTTCCGGCAGTACTCGACGTACGCCTGGTCGAGGATCACCGGGATCGCCGGGTCGACAGCCGTGAGCAGTTCACGAATCTCCGCGTCGGAGAGGACCGATCCGGTCGGGTTGTGCGGGCTGCAGACGATGACGGCCGCGGTGTCCGGACCCGCGGCCGCGGCGAGCGCACCGACATCGGGACGCCCGTCGTCGAACAGCGGGGTCGTGTCGATCCCGAGCCCGATCATCTCGGCGAGCAGCGCGAAACCCTCGAATGTCGGTGCAGGGGTGACAATCCGAGGTCCGGTACGACCCCTGGCCCGGGCCCGTGCAGCCGAGTCCTGCAGGATCGCGGAGAGTACGGCCGTCGCCCCGGCGCCGACGCTGATGTGCGCTGCCTCGACACCGGTGTGCTCGGCGATCGTCGCGCGCAGACCGTCGGGACGAAACGACGGGTAGCGGTGGGCCGATGCCGCCGTGTCGCGCAGCGCGGACACGACCGCGGGCAACGGGGGATAGGCGGACTCGTTCCGGTCGCATCGCACGACGACGTCGGTGCGCACGCCGGCGAGGTCCGTGGCGCGCTCGGAGACCGGAGCCGGCAGCAGAACCGTCACGAACGCCCACTCCACCGGATCGCTCCGGCAGCGGCGAAGTCGCCGGCATGGGCGAACGCCGACATCATCACGATGTCACCGGGACGCACGCGCCCGTCGTCGATCGCCGCGTCCAGAGTCATCGGAATCCCGACCGCAAACAGGTTCCCGCAGTCGTCGAACGTGTCCGGGTGTCGCGACTCGGGCAGTTCGAAGGCCTCGCGCCAGTTGCGCAGGAATATCCGGTTGGGCTGGTTGGTGACGAGCAGGTCCAGGTCGGACGGACGTACCCCGATTCGATGAGCAAGCGCCGCAGCCACTTCCGGGACCATCCGGTTCCCGCGTGCGAGTACTTTCGCGATCTTGGCCTCGGTGAAGCCGACATGGATCTGACCCGGGCCCGCCTCCCAGTACTTGCGTTCCGGCTGTGCGACGGCGGTCATGTCCGCCGAGAACTGGCCGAAGGACCGGCATTCGGTCCCGAGCACCGGGTTACCCGCGTCGCCGAGAGTCAGGATCGCCACGGCCGCGCCGTCACCGGGTATCGCGGCCTGCGCCTTCATCCGTACCTGCTCCTGGGTGAAGATCTGTCCGGCGCTGTTCTGCGCCAGCGCGATCAGGGCCTTGCGGCCTCCGTTCGCGCGCAGTAGCGCTCCGGCGATCTCGATGAGGTGGACGAAGGCCGCACAGCCGCCGTTGTGCACGTCGAGCACGGTTCGCGGGGCGAGGCCGAGGCGGTGTGCGACCTCGCCGACACACCCGCGGACCGGGACCTCCGGCAGCTGGCTGTGGGTGAGCACGACGTCCACGTCGTCGAGATATCCGTCGCCGTGGCGCTCGACGAGACGCCGTGCGGCGGCGACGATCATGTCCGCCGACGTCTCACCGTCGGCCGCGTGGTGGCGGAAGGACGGAGCCCGGAACATGACGTTGCCGGCGAGTTCGTCGTCCTCGGCGTACTGCGCGAAGAACTCCGCCGGCACCCGGGCGGCCGGGCGGTAGGTGGCGAGGTCGGCGAGCGAGACGGCGGGGGCGTCGGCGGTCATGAGCGCATCCATTCGGGGGTCAGCGGAAGTCCGTGGCGATGGCGGTGTTCGGCGATGGCGGTGAGGTTGTCGAGTTCGATCTGATGTCCGGCACCGAACATGTCCCACAGGTCGCCGACCCACTCCTCCCGACCGGCCGGTGCGGTCTCGGGAAAGGGGTTCTCGTCGTAGAACGGGTGGTGGCAGTTGTTCCACAGACCACCGAACCCGGACGGTCGAGAACGAGTTGCGCGTCGACGACGCGCATCAGGTAGATCATCCAGAGGTGCTTTCCCTGATCCCAGGCACAGTGGTAGTCGACGGTCATCGCGTCGGCGTTCGCCACGGTCCGGACGTAGATCTTGGTGTCCTCGTTCAGGCGGTCGTATCCGACCCACAGGTCCGGCTCCCCGGCCGGCTCGAAACCGCGTGTGCTGTAGGTCCATTCCTCGAGCGAGCGCGTGTCGGCCAGCCATTCGTACAGTTCGCGCGGCGGTGCGTCGACGTAGCCCTGCACGGGGCAGAAGTCGCCGAACACCTGGTGATGGGGATACACCGAGCGGACCTTGTCGACGACGAGTGCCGTGTTGGCGGAACGGGGGTGGGTCTCCACCCGGACCACGCCGTCGAGCGTGGCCGCGGTGTCCCCGAGATCGGACAGCGCGGAGGTGTGCGTGGTCATGGGGTACCTCTCGAGATCAGTGGGGCGAACGGGGGTTCTTCGTCGGGATCCACTTCCACGATGAGGCAATTCGGTCCGGTGTGTGAGAACAGTTCGTCGCATGCCGAGCGCAGGGTGAGGAGATCGCCGGCGGTGCGCACCGGGAGGCCGGTGAACATCGCGGCCAGCCCGCCCGCGATGTCGGTGTGGCGGAACCGGTTGACGCTCGGCGCGCCGGGGAAGAATCGCGCCTCACGTGTGACACACATGCCGTGCGCGTCGTTGTTGAGCACGATGAGGGTGATCGGCGCATCGTGTTCGATCGCGGTGTGGAACTCCATGCCGTGCATGAGGAACGAGCCGTCACCGGCGATGACGACGACCCGACCGTCCGGAAGGGTGTCCTGCGCGGTGATCGCGGACCCGATCCCCGCCGCGATGGCCCATCCCATCCCGCCCATGCCCAATGCGACGACGAACCGCCCGTCGCCGAACGGGAGATGGTGGATCGCCGCCGCGCCGGTGTTCCCGGCGTCGGCGAACACCGCGCACCCCGCGGGCAGGGCGGCGCCGATGGTGACGAGCACGTCGCGCATTCCGAGGGCGTGAGCCGAGGGTGCGACGGACAGGTGGTCGAGCGGGTGGACCCGGGGTGGGCGGCGTCCGGGGAGCCGGTCGGCGAGTGACCGCTGGAGCGCCCCGAGGGTCTCGGTGAGACGTGCCGTCCCGATGTGCTCGACGTCGGCCGCGGGGTGCGCGGCGGCGCGCTGCCGAGATGCACGACCGGGATCGCTGCGAGGGCGTCGTCGAGGCCGGCGCGATCGGTCATCGACATGCGGCAGCCGATCACCAGGATCAGCTGTGATTCCCGCACGGCCCGATGGGCCGACGGGTGCCCCATCACCCCGGTGACCCCGGAGCAGGACCCGCGGCCGATGTCGCGACCGCCCGGTGAGACCACGACCCCGGCGCCGAGGAGGTCCGCGAGATCCTCGACGGCACTGTGCAATCCGAGCCGCGATGCCTCCTCGCCCGCCCAGATGCACACCGACCCGCCGTCGCGCGCCACCCCGACGAGTCAGTCGGCGAGTCCGTCGACGACCGCCGGGGGCACCGACCGGAGTTCGGTCGGTGCCCCCGACCGCGACGGTGTGGCGTACCCGGGTGAGGACTGCACGTCTTTGGGCAGGATCACCGCGGCCGGCAGACCTCGTGCGAGGGTGGCGAACGCCTCGTCGAGGACCTGATCGAGACGAGCCGACTCGTCGACGAGCCCGCAGAATCCGACGACGCCGGACATCACGGCACGCAGGTCCACGGTGTCCGGCGGGTCGAGCATGTCCTGGAAGCCACCGCGCCCCACCGCGGCGGTCGGCGCCGAACCGATCACGGCGAGCACGGGTACGCGGCTGTCATAGGCCTCGCCCAGCGCCGGGATGACGTTCAGCGCACCGCCACCCGACGTCGTCAGGACCGCGGTCGGCTCGGCGGTGAGCCGTGCGTGCCCATCGGCCATCGCGCCGGCCCCGAACTCGTGTTTCGCGACGACCGGGGTGAGCAGCGGGTGCCGCACCGCCGCGTCGAAGACGTCTTCGATGTTGGCCCCGTGAACGCCGAAGACGGTCCGCACCCCGGCGTCGACGAGTCGCGCGACGAGGAGGTCGGCCACCGGCACGGCCGCCCGTCCCGGATCGTCATCGGGCACAAGCCCGCCTACCGCGTCCAAACCCTGCATTCCCCAGCTCCGAACAGCGGTGCGGCGCCGGCCGATTCGCCGGTGTCCGTAACCGGACCAACTCAGTGTGAGTTAGCTTAGCGTAAGCTAACGTTCGGCGGCAGGGGGTGGTGGTCTGGGCAAGCGGTCGGGTCACCAGGTGGCTTCGACTCGGCTCCTCGCTCCGCTCGGTGCCGGCTCAACCAGCGGTGGGGCGGCTCGACCAGCGGTGGGGCGGCTCAACCAGCTGACGGGCTCGGTGTCTCCGGCCAATACCGCTTGCGCAGATCGCCTTTCACGAGCTTCCCGGTGGGCGTGCGCGGCAGGTCGTCGACGAAGTCGACCGACCGGGGCGCCTTGTAGGCCGCGATGTTCTCGGTGGTGAACGCGATCAGCTGCTCGGCGAGCCGATCGGTGGGTTCGTGGCCGTCGGCCAGCTGCACGCAGGCCTTCGCGACCTCGCCGAGGTCGGGGTCGGGGACACCGATCACCGCGACGTCGAACACCGCCGGGTGATTGATGAGGACGTTCTCGGCCTCCTGCGGGTAGATGTTGACGCCGCCGGAGATGATCATGAACGCCTTGCGGTCGGTCAGATACAGATAACCCTCGTCGTCGACGTATCCGACATCCCCTGTGGTGGACCAGTTCTCGTGTTCGGGGTGCTGGGCCTTGCGGGTCTTGTCGGGGTCGTTGTGGTACTGGAACGCCACGTCCTCGCGTTCGAAGAAGACCTGGCCGACCTCGCCGGTCGGGAGTTCCTTGCCGTCCTCGTCGCAGATGTGGACCACGCCGAGCAGCGGTTTGCCCACCGAGCCGGGATGATCGAGCGCCTCCTGCGGGCCGATGAACGTCGCGCCGGCGGCCTCGGTCGATGCGTAGTACTCGTGGATGACCGGGCCCCACCACTCGATCATCGCCCGCTTCACCTCGACCGGGCAGGGCGCGGCGGCGTGGACGGCGATCTTCATGCTGCTGACGTCGTACTTCGAGCGGACGTCCGCGGGCAGCTTCAGCATCCGGATGAACATGGTGGGCACCCACTGGCTGTGGGTCACGCGGTACTTCTCGATAGCGGCGAGGGCCGCTTCGGGATCGAACCGGTCCATCATGACGACGGTCCCGCCGACCGAGTTGGTCATCCCGCAATAGCGCAGCGGCGCCGCGTGATACAGCGGCGCGGGGGAGAGGTAGACCGCGGAGTCGTCGTAGCCGTACATGGGTGCGAAGATCGCGGTGTAGGCGTCGGGCACCTGGTCGACCTGCCCTTCGGGCATCGGTGTCTTGATGCCCTTCGGACGGCCGGTGGTCCCGGAGGAGTAGAGCATGTCGGTGCCGCGCGGCTGGTCGGTGCGGGGCTCTGCCGACGCATTGGCCAGGACCTTGTCGTAATTCTCGAAGCCGTCGAGATCGCCACCCCACACGATGCGGCGACCCGGGCCGGCAAGGGCCTCGATCTCGCCGGCGGCCGACACGGCCTCGACGACCGAGGCGCCGGCGAACAGGACCTGCGCGTTGCAGTCGGAGAGAATGTAGTTGGTCTCCGCCGCGGTGAGGTGGTGGTTGACCGCGGTCACGTACAGACCGCTGCGCAGGGCCGCCCAGTACACCTCGAAGACGTGGAAGTCGTTGGCGGAGACCACGGCGATGTTGTCGCCGCGTCGGAGTCCGAGGGAGTCGAGGTAGTTGGCGAGCCGGGTCGAGTTCTCGTCCAGTTGTCGGTAGGTCAGTACCTCGCCGGTAGCGGCCCGGATGACGGCCGGCTTGTCGGGGGTGTATTTCGCGAAGACTCCAGGAAACAAGAGTGACGCTCCTCGTGACGAAGGGGATGGCCACCCCGAACGATCGTATCTAACGCTCGTTCGGGGTGTTGCGAGTCACAGTACCCTAGCGTCGTGTCCGATTTCGCAGTTCCTCAGTGCGTCGAGAGAAACCTGTCCATGGTTCGCTCCGCGAGCGCGGTGATCGTCAGCGCGGGATTCACCAGGCCGACTGCGCCGGGGACGAAGGAACCGTCGACGACCCACAGGTTGTCGTAGCCCCGGATTCCGCCGTCAGCGTCGGCCGCGGCACCCATGACGACGCCGCCGAGCCCGTGATAGGTACTCGCGGAACCGAATCCGAGCGCGCGAGACGACACGTGGGTTCCGTTGGCGGCGAAGCCGAAACGGCCCTCGGTGCGTTCGTGGAAACGCTTGATGAAGGCGTTGCTGCGGCGGTCGAGGTCGTTGCGGTCGGCGGGGTGGGGATAGTTCAGTTGCGCCCGCCGGGTGCGATGGTCGTAGTCGATCGTGCCGCGTTCGTCGGTGTGGGCCTGCACGAGGTGGGTGGTCGCGGCCTTGCCGAGCGGTGCCGGCAGCGGGGTGGCCTGATAGACCATCGAGACCCGTCCGCCGGGCAGGTTGTCCTCGTAGATCCGTGCGTAACCCGGTCCGCCCTGGACGGCGCCGAAATCCTCGCGGGGGTTCGCCCGGATGGTGAGGAAGTCGCCGTTCACGCCGAAGCCGTCGCCGATTCGCGGTGACAGTCGCGGCAGGCGCCCCTGCGCGCGCGCTTCGACGAGCAGCCGGGTGGTGTGGAAGGAGCCCGCGGCCATGAAGAGGTGATCGGCCTCGGTGGTCACGGTGCGTACCGTGCGGCCCTGCTCGTCGAGAACCCGTGCGGTGACGACGAATCCGGCGCGGCGCGAGCGAGGCCGGATGTCGAAGACCTCGTGCATCGGCTTGACGGTGACGTTTCCGGTCCGTTCGGCGGCGAGGAGGTAGCTGCGGTCGAGAGACTTCTTGGCGCCGCTGTTGACGCCGTAGCTCAGTTCGCCCGCGGTCACCGACGGGGTGGCTCGGCCGGCCAGTTCGTCGCGGACGATGTCCCAGTCGATGGCGAAGTCGAAGAAGTGCGGTGACGCGCCGTAGCGCTCGATCACCTTCAGCCGGGACCGGGCCCCGACGTACTCGGGGTGCGCGAGGATGTCCGCGGGCAGCGGCAAGACGCCGAGCCCGGCCTTCGCGCGCGGGAAGTTGGTCTGGGCGAGCTGCGCGTAGTCGGCGGCCGCCGGGACATGTGCTCGAAGTCCTGTCGGCGGGGGACGGGCGTGAAGGAGCCGAACACGAGCGACCCGCCGCCGACGCCTGCGCCGTACACGGCCTCGACGCCGTTGCCCATCACATGGTCGAGCACGCCGGGATACGGCTCCACCGGGAGGCCGCTCGCCGCACTCGCGCCGGCGGGGCTGCCGAACCACGCGGCGCGCTTGTCCGGGGTGGTCGTCGTGGCGAAGGTGTTGCCGTCCGGCCGGATCGGCCACCGGCGCCCGTGCTCGAAAACCGTTGTCGTGTAGCCGGCCTCGCCGAGGCGACGTGCCGCCACCGCGCCGCCGAAGCCGGTGCCGATGACGATCGCGGTCTGCCCCGGTGCCGCCTGCGCCGGGGTGACGGTCGCGCCGAGCGCGGCGAGGGCGCCGACGCCGGCCGCAGAGCGCATGAGGGTCCGGCGAGAGACGGCGGGACCGGGTTTGTCGAGTCTCACCCGGGAACCTTAGCGTGAGCTAAGTAAGGTTAGGCCTTAGCGGCAGCAACTATGTGGGATGGATCACGGCCGGCTTGATCCGGCCCGGCAGCCGCGGTGCGCGATCGGCGAGTCGGCCGGGGCCGCGGGACGTTAGGCTCCGGGGTGTGACGGCTGCGCTGCAGATCGAGGTGGACCGCGACAGCGTGGCGATGGGGGATGACGTCGCTTCCCACGCACACTCACTCCTTGTGGAGCCGGGTACGGCGCTGAGTGTCGTCCTCGCCGCGGCGGCGCCCGAGATCCGTTCTCGGGGCTGGTCCTGGGTGGCCGACGTCGACGGCCGGGTCGCCGCCGTCTGGTCGGCCGACCACGGTGTGCAGATGCTCGTCGGGGACGGACCGGTGACCGCGGACGACGTGCCGTGCCGGATTCATTACCGGTATTTCCTGCAGATCGACCCGGCGTGGCTGCATCGGCGCCTCGCCGAGGGGGCCGCGGCGGACCGGGGCGCCCTCGAACGCGAGTACCGCCCGATCGGTGATCGGCGACGCGAGGAGGACGAGCGTCGCCGCGAACGCGATTCGGCGACAAGGTATCTGACCGGCGAGTGCACCGCGGCGCTGCGCGGCTTCGGTGCGGAGTTCGATCTGCACAACGACCGGATGGCACGGTTCGACCTGGTCGGCTCGATGTGGCGGGTACAGCGCGCCGACACCATGACCATGACCTTCGACGGTGCGAATCAGGTCCTGTCGTCGATCCGACCCGTCGGCGTCGCCGAGTGCTGGCTGGTCGCGGCCGTCGGAATGCGTATGCGACAGGTGCAGGGACTCACGCCGGTCCCGAACGACCCCCGTTTGCCGGTGCCGGAGCTGCGGCCGATGGGATCAGGGGTGGCCGGATCGCCACGCTGGACGACGAGAGGTACGAGAGGCGATCCCGTCGTCCAGCTGACCGGCGATGAGGCGGTGCGGGCCTACCGGTTGTCGGCGAATCGTTCGATCGACGAGGTCGTGTCCCTGCTGGCCCCGGACTGAGGTCAGTCGTGTGCGCGCACGGACTCCTCGACGAGGTCGAGCACCGCGTGCAGATCGTCGGTGGGCTGGCCGGTGGCCAGCCGGGTGATCAGACCGTCGAGCACGAGGTCGAGGTAGTTGAGCAGAACGTCGGTCGGGACGTCGTCGCGCAGGCGCCCCGCCTGCCGACCCCGCTCCAGCCGACTGAGTGTCGCCTGCTCGACCTCGGCCGCGTAGGACACCCACTCCGCGCGGAAGCCGTTGTCCGTCCGTAGTTTCCGCGCGATCTCCAGGCGCGTGCCGAGCCAGTCGAAATCCTGAGGCCGCGTGAGCATGTCGCGCATGACCTGCACCAGGCCCTGCTCGGCCGCCACGTCGGCCATGCGCTCGGCATCTTCCCGCGCGAGCGCGAGGAACAGCGCCTCTTTGTCCCGGTAATGGTGGAAGATCGCACCCCGGGACAAGCCGGTGGACTCTTCGATCCGTTTGACGGTCGCGCCGTCGTATCCGTACTCCGCGAAGCAATGCCGCGCGCCGTCGAGAATCTCCCGACGACGCGCGGCAAGCCGGTCATCGCTGACCTTGGGCACGTCGAGTGCCTCCTGTCAGCTCTTGATCATGTTGCGCAGCACGTACTGCAGGATGCCTCCGTTGCGGTAGTAGTCGGCCTCACCCGGGGTGTCGATGCGGACCTTGGCGTCGAACTCCACCGTCGAGCCGTCTTCCTTGGTGGCGGTGACGTGCACGGTCGACGGCGTCGTCCCGTTGTTGAGCTCCTCGATGCCCGCGATGTCGTAGGTCTCGGTGCCGTCGAGGCCCAGCGACTTGTGCGACTCGCCCTCGGGGAACTGCAGCGGGATGACGCCCATGCCGATGAGGTTCGAGCGGTGGATGCGCTCGAAGCTCTCGGTGATGACGGCCTTCACGCCGAGGAGGCTGGTGCCCTTGGCCGCCCAGTCACGCGACGATCCGGTGCCGTACTCCTTGCCGCCGAGCACGACGAGCGGGATGTTCTGCTCGGCGTAGTTCTGCGCGGCGTCGTAGATGAACGACTGCGGTGCACCCTCCTGGGTGAAGTCGCGGGTGTAACCGCCGGTCACACCGTCCAGCAGCTGGTTCTGCAGGCGGATGTTGCCGAAGGTCGACCGGATCATCACCTCGTGGTTGCCGCGGCGGGCGCCCAGCGAGTTGTAGTCCTTGCGGGCCACCCCGTTGGCATCGAGGTACTGCGCGGCGGGGGTGCCGGGCTTGATCGTCGACGCGGGGGAGATGTGGTCGGTGGTCACCGAGTCGCCGAGCTTCGCGAGCACGCGTGCGCCCTTGATGTCGGAGACGGGCGACGGCTCACGCTGCATGCCCTCGAAGTACGGAGGCTTGCGGACGTAGGTGGACTCGTCGTCCCACTCGAAGGTCTTGCCCGACGGGGTCGGCAGGTTCTGCCAGCGCTCGTCACCCTTGAAGACGTCGGCGTAGTCCGAGGCGTACTGCTCCGGCGAGATCGACGAGGCGATGGTCGCCTCGATCTCCTCGTTGGTCGGCCAGATGTCCTTGAGGAACACGTCGTTGCCGTCGGTGTCCTTGCCCAGCGCGTCGGTCTCGAAGTCGAAGTCCATCGTGCCGGCCAGGGCATAGGCGATGACCAGCGGCGGCGACGCGAGGTAGTTCATCTTCACGTCGGGGTTGATGCGACCCTCGAAGTTGCGGTTGCCCGACAGCACCGCGGTGGCGGTGAGGTCGTTGTCGTTGATCGCCTTCGAGATCTCCTCCGGCAGCGGGCCGGAATTGCCGATGCACGTGGTGCAGCCGTAGCCGACGAGGTAGAAGCCGAGCTTCTCCAGGTACGGCCAGAGACCGGACTTGTCGTAGTAGCCGGTGACGACCTGCGAGCCCGGTGCCATCGACGTCTTGACCCACGGCTTGGACGACAGGCCCTTCTCCACGGCCTTCTTGGCCAGGAGCGCCGCGCCGAGCATGACCGACGGGTTGGAGGTGTTGGTGCAGCTGGTGATCGAAGCGATGGTCACGATCCCGTGGTCGAGGATCATCGATCCTCGTTCCTCGGAATCCACCCGGACCGGATTGGTCGGCCGGCCCTCGGCGCCGTTGGCGGCCGAGTGCAGCGGCTCGGCGTCGTCGTCGGCGAAGGACAGGGTCGCGGGGTCGGACGCCGGGAAGGTTTCCTCGACCGCCTCGTCCAGCTTGGTCTGCGGAGCGGAGTTGCCGTTCTCGACGTAGTTGTGGATGTCCTTGCGGAACGCGTTCTTCGCGTCCCACAGCTCGATGCGGTCCTGCGGACGCTTCGGGCCGGCGATCGACGGGACGACGTCGGCCAGGTCGAGCTCGAGGTACTCCGAGTACACGGCCTCCTCGGCGTCCTTCTCCAGCCACATGCCCTGTTCCTTGGCATAGGCCTCGACGAGCGCGAGCGTCTCCTCGCTGCGCCCGGTGAGTCGGAGGTAGTTGACGGTCTCGCCGTCGATCGGGAACATCGCGCAGGTCGAGCCGAACTCGGGGCTCATGTTGCCGATGGTGGCGCGGTTGGCGAGCGGGACCTCGCCGACACCGTTGCCGTAGAACTCGACGAACTTGCCGACCACGCCGTGCTTGCGCAGCATCTCGGTGATGGTGAGGACCACGTCGGTCGCGGTGACGCCCGGCTTGGTCGCGCCGGTGAGCTTGAAGCCGACGACGCGGGGGATGAGCATGGAGACCGGCTGACCGAGCATCGCGGCCTCGGCCTCGATGCCGCCGACGCCCCAGCCCAGGACGCCGAGGCCGTTCTCCATCGTGGTGTGCGAGTCGGTGCCGATGCAGGTGTCGGGGTAGGCGACGCCGTCACGGACCATCACCGAGCGCGCGAGGTGCTCGATGTTGACCTGGTGCACGATGCCGGTGCCCGGCGGCACGACGCGGAAGTCGTCGAAGGCGCCCTGACCCCAGCGGAGGAACTTGTAGCGCTCCTCGTTGCGCTGGTACTCGATCTCGACGTTGCGCTCGAACGCCTGGGCATTGCCGAAAGCCTCGATGATGACGGAGTGGTCGATGACCATCTCGGCCGGCGCGAGCGGGTTGACCTTGTCCGGGTCGCCGCCGAGTTCCTTGACGGCGTCGCGCATGGTCGTGAGGTCGACGATGCAGGGCACGCCGGTGAAGTCCTGCATGATCACGCGGGCAGGCGTGAACTGGATCTCGACGCTCGGTTCGGCGTTCGGGTCCCAGTTCGCCAGGGCCTCGATGTGCTCCTTGGTGATGTTCGCGCCGTCCTCGGTGCGCAGGAGGTTCTCGGCGAGGACCTTCAGAGCGTAGGGGAGCTTGGCGGTGCCCTCGACAGCGTTCAGACGGTAGATCTCGTAGCTGTTGTCACCGACGTCCAGCGTGCCGCGGGCGCCGAAGGAATTGATACTCACGTCTAAATCCACTCTCCTCGTGTGCCGGCGGGCTGCGCCGGCGATTACTCGATGATCCACTTGCGGTCGGGCGGGGCTGGTCGATCCGGCGCAGTCGTGCCGCACCGGCTGACGTTCTGCACCGGCGGGCTGCGCCGGCACCATCGGATGTCCGCGAGGGCCACCCGCGACAACGTCGTCCAGTCTAACAGTACGAGCGTACTGTTACCAAGCTCGGGCCGGGACACGCCGGATCGGACCTGCCGACACCGGAATACCCAGACGAGTCCATTGTGTCGTACGGTGCAGGGCGGGGTTCGGCGAGGAGACACTCGACGCCGGCGCGATACCGCCCGTCAACGTGCACGCAACCCCGGGTGATCTCGAGAGGCAGGGGTGGCGGATGGGTCCGCAGGCGACGACGCTGGTGCTGGCAGCTCCCGCGGAGAACAACGAACTCACCGGACTCGTCGGGGTCGACATGGGTGAGCTGTCGCGGGACATCGCCGACGACGGCGTGGCGGGGGCGACGCCCGAACAGTTGCCCGGCATGCTCGAGGTCGTCGAATACGCCCAGTCGAAGGGCCATGACGTCAGCTTCGTGGTCATCGACCAGGTTCAGCCCCGGTTCACTCTCTACCGCGACGTCGCGAACCAGTTGCAGGAACAGGTCGGCGGCACCGTCATCGTGCTCGGCCCCAACTCGGTCGGCAGCTCGTCGCCCGAATTCAGCCGGGTGGTGCAGGAACAGGCCACCGACGGCCTGACCCTCACCGACCCCGCGGGTGCGGCGCGACAGATGATCGACACGATGACCGGTCCCAACGTGGACTGGACGATCGTGGGCCTCCTGCTGATCCTGGTCGTCGCGGGCGGAGCCGTGCTCGCCCGGCTCCGGCAGGTCCGCACCCGCAAGAACCTGGCCGCCGGTCCGCTGGGACCCGTGCGGGCCACCGCCGCGGAGTCGGATGACTCGTCGGCACCACGTCGCGAGCCGACCGCTTCCGGCCGGTAGTACGCAGGCCAGGGCCGCCTCGGCCGGCCGGCGATGCGGCGGGCGGGCCCGGCTCCTGGCACCTCGTTCTCGCGCGGCGGGGACCCTTCACGGCGTGTCTTCCGGTCTGTTGCCAATTCGAGACCTTGACGACCGTTCGATCTTTCGCCAGTTCACGGCATTTTCGCAGGTAATCACGCCTTTGTAATTCGCGAACACGGTTTTCTCGTGTGGTTGATGTGACGTACGGTTCTGATGTCGCGTGTGATGCCTGTGTTCTCTACAGGGTCCGATGTGGCGGAAGTGCAGTGCGTGATCGCCGCGGGTTCAGACACCCCGGACGGTCGCCGGACCGGGGATCGGAAGATCCCCGCGAATCGCGAGGAGTTCCAGGTGAGGCGAGGAAGAACTGGTGCGTCATGGCCGGCGCGCGTCTCGGCGGCCCTTGCTGTCGCACTCGTCTGCGCGGTCGGCGCGGGTCATGCCGACGCGGCGCCCAAGAAGACGCCCGAGTCGCCCATCTCCGGTCTGATCAACCGGATCGCGACGGTCAACCAGGACATCGCCGACCTCGACCAGGCGCTCGCGTCCCGCCAGGAGAACGTGAACCGATCGATCGTCGACTTCCAGAACTCGCTCGCGCAGCAGCGCCTCGCCACGGTGGCCGCGCGTGGAGCACGCACCGAACTCGACCGATCGAGCAAGGCCGTCGTCGACGCGCAGAAGGAGTTCGACCGGTTCGCCCGCCTGGCGTACCAGCAGGGGCCCGAGCAGGGTTCGATGTCGAACTACGTTGCCTCCGAAGACCCGCAGGGCGTCCTCGACCGCATGAAGCTGATCGATCAGGTCGGCAAGAAGCAGCAGGAGATGATTCGACGGCTGCAGGTGGCCCGCAACCAGAAGGCCAACCGACTCGCCGCCGTCGAGGCCACCCGCCGGCAGGCGTCGTTCGCGGCCAAGAGCGCCGAACAGCGCAAGACCGACGCCATGGCGGCGGTCACCGAGGCGAAGGCCGCCATCGCTTCGCAGCAGAAGCGCAAGGCCACCCTGATCGGGGAACGCGACCGGGTCCAGAAGCGCCTCAACACGATTCGCGGATACGTGCCGAAGAAGACGGTCGAGGGGCCGTCGGCGAGCGATCTGCTCTCGAACCTGTTCCCGACGGAACCGTCGGCCGAGGGGGCGCTCAAGGCGCTACCCGCCACGCCCGCCACCGACAACCAGGCACTGGCCGTCGCGGCGGAGGCCGCCGCGCGCCTCGCCATCGACGTCGGTTCGTCGATCCTCGCCGGTCTGGTCGGGCAGCAGCAGTTGCCCCAGTCCGAGTTGCTGAACGAGCTCGGCATCGGTGGTGCGGACATCACCGGCAGCAGCGGTGGCGACACCCTCAGTGCGCGACTCGGTTCGGGAAGCCTCGGCTCTCTGTTCGGCAGTTCCTCCGGCGGCGGCGGGGGCGGGGGCGGCGTCGTCCGACCCGGGCTGCGCGGTCCGCAAGCCGTCGAGATCGCCGTCAACCGTGCGCTCTCGCAGCTGAACGTGCCCTACGCCTGGGGCGGTGGCGACGCGAACGGCCCGACGCAGGGAATCCGCGACGGCGGTGTGGCCGACAGCTACGGCGACTACAACAAGATCGGTTTCGACTGCTCCGGCCTGATGATCTACGCGTTCGCCGGCGTCGGGATCGAACTGCCGCACTACACCGGTTACCAGTACACCTCGGGACCGCAGTTCCCGCTGTCACAGATGCGACGCGGCGACATGATCTTCTACGGCCCCAACGCGAGTGCGCACGTCGCGCTGTACCTCGGCGACAACAAGATGGTCGAGGCACCGCAGTCGGGTGACGTGGTCAAGGTGTCCCCGCTGCGCACCAACGGTGCGATGCCGAACGTGGTCCGTCTGCTCTGAGGCGTGGTGGTTCCGGCGGCAGCTGTGAACGACCGACACCCGTCGAGTCTTCTTGGCACCTTTTCAGCCGGCACGGCTAGGCTGGCACAGACACGCGGGGTCGACGCCTGCGCGCTGCGCGTTCGCGCCGCCCGTGGGCCCTCGCGGTTCGACGGAACAGCAGTTCAGAGGAACAGGAGCACGGGTTGACCGAATCGCACTCCCTCGGCAAGGCGGCCACGGGGGATCCCGCGGCGGCAGGAGCGGACGGCTCGGTGCTGAGCGACGCCGACGTCGCCCTGCTCGAGCGGGCCATCTACGAGGTCAAGCGCGTCATCGTCGGCCAGGATCAGCTCGTCGAGCGCATTCTCGTCGGTCTCCTCGCGCGCGGACACATCTTGCTCGAGGGCGTGCCGGGTGTCGCGAAGACGCTCGCTGTCGAGACGTTCGCCCGCGTCGTCGGCGGGTCGTTCTCGCGAGTGCAGTTCACCCCTGACCTCGTGCCCACCGACCTGATCGGTACGCGTATCTACCGTCAGGGCCGCGAGGAGTTCGACACCGAGCTCGGCCCGGTGGTCGCGAACTTCCTGCTCGCCGACGAGATCAACCGCGCACCCGCGAAGGTGCAGTCGGCACTGCTCGAGGTGATGGCCGAGCGGCACGTCTCGATCGGCGGCAAGACGTACTCGATGCCGGATCCGTTCCTGGTCATGGCGACGCAGAACCCGATCGAGAACGAGGGTGTCTACCCGCTGCCCGAGGCGCAGCGGGACCGCTTCCTGTTCAAGGTCCTCGTCGACTACCCGTCAGTGGAGGAGGAGCGCGAGATCGTCTATCGGATGGGCAACGTCCCGCCGACCGCCTCCCAGGTTCTCGACCCCGCCGCGATGCTGCGCCTGCAGCGGACCGCGGCGAACGTCTTCGTCCATCACGCGCTCGTGGACTACGTCGTCCGGGTCATCAACGCCACCCGCCGGCCGGCCGAGCTGGGCCTGAACGACGTCGCGTCGTGGCTGTCCTACGGCGCGTCGCCTCGTGCGACGCTGGGCATCGTGGCCGCGGCCCGCGCCCTGGCGCTGGTCCGCGGACGCGACTACGTGATCCCGCAGGACGTCGTCGAGATCATGCCCGACGTGCTGCGGCACCGCCTCGTGCTGTCCTACGACGCACTGGCCGACGAGATCGATGCCGACCAGGTCATCGCCCGCGTCCTGCAGACCGTCGGACTGCCGCAGGTCGGCGCGCAACCGGTGCCGCAGGGGCAGTACCCGCCCGGACAGCAGCACGCGCCCAATCCCGGACACGGGCCGAATGGGTATGCGGGACAGCAGGTCCCGCAGTCCGCCGGTCCGATGGACCCGAATTCGGCCCCGGCGAACCGGAATTCACCTCAGTATGGCGGCTAATCGGGACCTACCGCGTCTCGGCGCCGGGCTGCTCGACGAGGCGCAGCTGACGGCGGCGCTGAAGATGCTCGAGCTCACCGTGCGGCGCAAACTCGACGGCGTGCTCCAGGGCGAGCACCTGGGTCTGATCCCCGGACCGGGTTCGGAGCCGGGGGAGGCGCGGGCCTATCAGCCGGGCGACGACGTCCGGCGGATGGAGTGGTCGGTCACCGCACGCACGACCCAGCCGCATGTCCGGCAGATGATCGCCGACCGGGAACTCGAGACCTGGCTCGTCGTCGACGCCTCGGCCAGCCTCGACTTCGGCACCGTCGACTGCACCAAGCGCGACCTGGCCGTCGCCGCGGCCGCGGCTCTGGTCCACCTCACGACCGGCGGCGGCAACCGGCACGGCGCGCTGGTGGTGACCGGTGACGACGTGGTGCGGGTACCGGCCCGTGCCGGGCGCGCGCACGCCCAGAACCTCCTCAAGACCATCGCCACCACGCGACGCAGCTCGCCCGGCGTCCGGGGTGACCTGAAGGCGGGGATCGAGGCGCTCCGACGGCCCCAGCGCCGTCGCGGCCTCGCGGTCGTCATCAGTGACTTCCTCGGCCCGATCGACTGGGAGCGCTCGCTGCGCGCCATCGGCGCACACCACGAACTCCTCGCGGTCGAGGTCCTCGACCCCCGCGATCTCGACCTCCCGGCGATCGGGGAGGTCACCCTGGCCGACGCGGAGTCCGGGGAGATCCACGACGTGACGATCACCGACGACCTCCGGCGCGACTTCGCGGCCGCGGCGCGCGCACACCAGCAGCGGGTCCACCGCACTCTGCGCAGCTGTGGCGGCGCGATCCTGACGTTGCGCACGGATCGGGAGTGGATCGCCGACACCGTCAAGTTCGTCGCACAACGCCGCCGCGGTCTCGCGGCGGGGGTGGGGTAGGTCGATGCTGTCCAGTCCCTGGTGGTTGCTCCTGCTCCTGGTCGTGGCGCTGCTCGGCGCCGCGTACGTCTACATGCTGCGCCGGCGGCGGCAGCGTGCGCTGACCTTCGCGAACCTGGACCTGCTGAAGTCGGTCGCGCCCGCGGACCGTAGTCGTCTGCGGCACCTGCCGATCGCACTGCTGATCGTCTCGCTGATCCTGTTGACGGTCGCGCTGTCCGGGCCGCAGGCCGATCGCAAGGTGCCGCGCAACAAGGCGACCGTCGTCCTGGTGATGGACGTGTCGCGGTCGATGAACGCCACCGACGTGTCGCCGTCGCGGATCCGCGCGGCGCAGGAGGCGGCGAAGAAGTTCGCCGACGAGCTGACCGAGGGCATCAACCTCGGACTGATCTCCTTCGCCGGTACCGCCGCCAGCCTTGTGTCGCCGACGCCGGATCACAACGCCACCAAGGTCGCGGTGGACAAACTGCGGCTCGACGACAAGACGGCAACCGGGGAGGGCATCTTCGCGGCCCTGCAGCAGATCAGCACGTTGAACGCGGTGCTCGGCGGGACCGAGGGCGCACCACCTGCGCGGATCGTACTGCTCTCCGATGGTAAGGAGACCGTCCCGGACGACCCCGACGACCCGCGGGGTGCCTTCACCGCGGCCCGGAAGGCCAAGGAGGAGAAGATCCCGGTCTCCACGATCTCCTTCGGTACCCGGACCGGCACCGTCGAACTCGAGGGCGACCGGGTGCCGGTGCCGGTCGACGACGACTCGCTGCGCAAGATCGCCAACCTGTCCGGTGGCGACTTCTTCACCGCGGCCAGCCTCGACGAGTTGAACAAGGTCTACGAGCAGCTCCAGGACGAGATCGGTTACGAAACCCGTCGAGGGGACAATTCGAAGCCGTGGCTGGTCGCCGGTACGTTGTTCGCGCTGGTGTCGGCGTTCGCCGCGCTGGCCATCAACCGCCGGCTGCCCTGACGCGGACGTGTCCGGGGTGTGCCGCCGTGCGCCCCGCCCCCCGACCGCGTGTCACCCCCGCAACGAGAACGGATAAGTTGAACACCCATGACGGCAGCTAGCAACGAAGCGCAGAATCCCTCCCGCTCGGTCCTGGTGACCGGCGGCAACCGCGGAATCGGCCTGGCCGTGGCCCAGCGACTGGCAGCCGACGGTCACCGGGTGGCGGTGACGCACCGCGGTTCCGGAGCCCCGGACGGACTGTTCGGCGTCAAGTGCGATGTCACCGACTCGGAGTCGGTCGACCGCGCCTTCGCCGAGGTCGAGGCGCATCAGGGTCCCGTGGAGATCCTCGTCGCCAACGCGGGGATCACCGAGAACATGCTCCTCATGCGACTGTCCGAGGAATCCTTCGAGAAGGTCCTCGACGCGAACCTCACCGGCGCGTTCCGGTGCGCCAAGCGCGCCACCAAGGGGATGCAGCGCGCCAAGTGGGGCCGGATGATCTTCCTCGGCTCGGTGGTCGCGATGTCCGGCATCCCCGGCCAGGTGAACTACGCGGCCTCGAAGGCGGGCCTGATCGGGATGGCGCGCTCGATTGCGCGTGAGATCGGCTCGCGCAACATCACCGCGAACGTCGTGGCGCCCGGGTTCATCGAGACGGACATGACCGCGTCGATGGAGGACCGCTACATCGAGATGGCCAAGCAGGCGATCCCGCTCGGCCGAACCGGCAAGCCCGAGGACGTCGCGGCGGCCATCAGCTTCCTCGCCTCCGACGAGGGCGGTTACATCTCCGGTGCGGTCCTGCCCGTCGACGGCGGGATGGGCATGGGGCACTGAAACTGCCGAGCGCGGTCGCACGGCTACTGACCCGCACAGCGCAGTCGTAAGGCACGTCAATCAACGTCGAACTCAGGAGCACATCTTCGTGAGCGGAATCCTGGACGGGAAGACCGTCCTCATCACGGGCATCATCACCGATGCGTCGATCGCCTTCCACGCCGCCGCCATGGCGCAGGAGCAGGGCGCCACGGTCCTCATCACCGGCATCCCGGAACGGCTCCGGTTGATCGACCGGATCGCCAAGCGGTTGCCGAAGGAGGTGCCGCCGGCCATCGGGCTCGACGTCACCAACGAGGGCGATCTCGGCGCGCTCGCCGGGAAGCTCGCCGAGCTGGCGCCGCAGGGCATCGACGGCGTCATGCACTCGATCGCCTTCGCGCCGCGCACCTTGATGGGTCCCGAGGCCAAGCCGTTCCTGGAGGGGCCGGGCCCCGACGCCGCCAAGGCCTTCGAGATCTCGGCGTGGAGCTACGCCTCGCTCGCCCGCGCCGTGCTCCCCGCCATGAACGAGGGCGGCTCCATCGTGGGCATGGACTTCGATCCCCGCACCGCGATGCCGTACTACAACTGGATGGGTGTGGCGAAGGCCGCGCTCGAGTCGGTGAACCGGTACGTGGCGCGCGAAGTGGGCAACGCGAAGAACATCCGGTCGAACCTGGTGGCCGCCGGCCCGATCAAGACCCTGGCCGCGAAGGCGATCGCGGGTACCGCGACCGATGACGCCAAGCAGCTCAACATGCTCAACGAGTACTGGGACGGCGCGTCCCCGATCGGCTGGGACGTCGACGATCCCACCGTCGTCGCGAAGTCGGTGTGTGCGCTCCTCAGCGACTGGCTGCCGGCGACCACCGGTTCCATCGTCTACGTCGACGGTGGCGCCAGCCACAACACCTGGTTCCCGGAGGGCATGACCACCGGCTCATGAGTTCGCCAGCACCGGGGGACACCGCGCCCGTCGATCCCGCTCCGTTCGATGCCGTCCTGTTCCTGTCGTTCGGCGGACCGGACGGGCCCGAGGACGTGATGCCGTTCCTGGAGAACGTCACTCGCGGTCGGGGAATCCCGCGCGAACGGCTCGAGTCGGTGGCCGAGCACTACCTGCACTTCGGCGGCGTCTCACCGATCAACCGGCTCAACCTCGAGATGATCGATGCCCTGCGTGCCGAGCTCGACCGACGTGGTGTCGACCTCCCGGTGTATTTCGGCAACCGCAACTGGCACCCGATGGTCGAGGACACCCTGGCCGAGATGTACCGCGCCGGTCATCGCCGGATCCTCGTGTTCCCGACCTCGGCGTGGGGCGGCTACTCGGGGTGCCGGCAGTATCACGAGGACATCGACCGGGCGGTGACGGCGCTTGCCGACCGTGAACCGACGAGCCGCGAACCCGACGGTGCGGTGGTGCTCCGCAAGCTCCCGCAGTACTGGTCGCATCCGGCGTTCGTCGCGGCCGGGGCCGACGCGGTGAGCCGCGCTCTGGACGCACTCGGGCCCGGCGAGGAGCCGCCACGGCTGGTGTTCACCGCCCATTCGGTCCCGACCTCGGCCGATGAGGCGTCGGGTCCGGCGGCCGACGGCGGGAAGCTGTACTCGCGCCAGGTGCTGGCGGCGTCGCAGGCGGTCGCCGACGAGCTCGGCGTCGCCGACTTCGATCAGGTCTGGCAGTCACGGTCGGGTCCACCGCAGATCCCGTGGCTGGAGCCGGACATCTGTGACCATCTGGAGAGCCTTGCCGCGGAGGGTGTTCGACGGGTGGTCGTCTACCCGGTCGGGTTCATCTCCGACCATCTCGAGGTGATCTGGGATCTCGACAACGAGGCCGCGGAGGTCGCCGAGCGCCTCGGCCTGGACTATGTCCGCGCCGACACCGTGGGTCCCGATCCGCGGTTCATCTCGATGATCGGCGAATTCGTGGAGGCCTACGCCGGGGGCTTGGGCGACCTGTCGGCGATGGGATGCGGAGACAACGGCAGCACCTGTCGAGACCGGTGCTGTGTGCCCGCGGCGCGGCCTAGATCTGCGGCGAGGCCATCTGACCGCGCGTAGATTCACTGGCTTTGTTTGCCTTCATAACGATTTGATATAGGAACGGTCCATAATGTGATCTGCGCCTCAGTCGAAATGAAACTCTCGTGGCACGCGCATCTGAATCGGGGTGCGAACGTGAGAGAGAAATTTCCATGGCAGAAGGACCACTGAGGCTCGAGATCGATTTCCTCGGACCGATTCTGAAGACACTTTCCACCGGCTCCGCGGACGGTAGCAGCGAGCCCGTCAACTGAGATCCGTTTCCGCTGTGGGCTGCGTTGACGACGTAGCCCACAGCGGCGTGATCTCTCCTTTGTGCGCGTGTATCAACAGTGTTGACCGCGGAACGACTACTCATCCCAGTTGATCTCCGACCTGCTACGCAGCTACTCGCACGAGCGGTCGAGGACATTCCGTTGTATCGATGGGTGTTGGGTGACCACCTCCCGGATCTCACGCTGCGGGAATGGTTGGCCGAGATCTTGGTGCGGCCTTATCTCAACGCCGGCTGCGTATTGGGTTCCTTCCAGAACGAGCATCTCGTCGGAATTCTGATCTGGCATCCCCACGATGTCGAATTGTCGCCCGACGGCGAACCGCCGCTCGGCCCGGCTGATTTTGTCCGGGTCGCGGCCATTCCCGGACTCCGCGAACGGCTGATCGAGTTCCTCACCAGCCCACAATTGCCCTCCCCGGCATCGGATGCCGTCGATGTGCGGATCGCGGCGATTGTTCCCGAAGCTCGTGGTGGCGACGCTCTCGTTCGCATGATGCGCGAAGTGGAACGGTTCTGTGTCTCTGCGGCCCGGCCGTAGTACGCCTGGACCGGCTCCGCTCGGCTGCGGGACTGGTTCGTCCACGAATGGGGGGCGACGTTGTTCGCCACCGAACAGCGGAACGGACTCGATCTGTACGGCGTCGTGTCCGACCGTCCGCCGCGGCTCCGGGAGTGACCTTCCGGCGGTGGCGGCCCGGGTCCTAGCGTCGCAGTAGCTCGAGGATCGTGTGATTGACCGCCGCCGCCCGTGCGGTCCGCGTCAGCGCCTGGAGGCCCCGGAGCGTCGCGTCGCCGGAATCCCATTGTCCGGCACTGTCGCCGATCTCCACATTGCGCGCTCCGGCGAGGTCGACGATCGCCTCGACCTGTGCCGCCGTGTCGATCAGGCGGGTGGAGCGCGCGTCGAGGAGGTGCGGGGGCAGGGCGACCCGATGCCTCGAGGTGAGCGCCGCGAGTTCCGTACGGAGGTCGCTCGCGTCGGCCGACCGGCGTCCGCCGAGCCCGCCGATGATCGTGGTCGCCTCTCGAACTGCTTGCCGCAGCTCGTATTCCAGATCACCGGCACTGGGTCCCGCGGATACGAGATGACCGAGGTCGAGGGTCGCGTCGTAGCGGTAGGCCGACCACGTGCACGTGACGAACGGTGGATCGGCGGTGTCGGCGGCGAACTCCGGTACGAGCGCGAGCGTGCCGGCGCCCGCCGCGTCGTCGACGAGCAGCACCTCGCCCGCGCCGAGTGCGGCCGACGTCGCGACATGCGGTGGGAGTCCCTGCGGATCACCCGTGGAGGGCAGGCGGACGACGAGGCGTCGAGCGGGTCGCAGCAGCGCGAGCAGATCGAGCACCCCGTTCGCCGAACCCGTTGCGGGCGAATTCTGTTCGGCCCCGGCGACCCCGCCGTCGGGCCAGTGCAGGAGGTGCCGGTCGGCGGATTCCGCCAGGGCTTCGATCACGTCGTCGGGGGAGCACCGGCCGGTGATCCAGGCGGCCGACCACGCGCCGAGGGCGCACGTCGGCCACGCGACGGTGGCGGAGAGCAGGCGGCTGCGTTTCATCAAGAAGCCAGGATACCGGCGAGGCCGGTGGGAGCCGGGCGTGGCAACCCCGCGGGCGGGCCCGCGGGGCATACGGTGTGTGCGCCGCCCGACCTGTCCATCGCGGCGGCGTGATCACGAGATGACCGATCGAGAGATGGTGGTGTGCGATGGATGACCGCTACGGACGCGATGTGCTCTCCCAGCCCCGTCGGGCGAAGCCGCGTCCCGCGGAGGTCGCCGCGGATCGCGATCTGGTCGTCGAGGACGCCGCCACCGGCTTCTGCGGTGCGGTCGTCGGGCTCGAGAAGAGCTACGCCGGCGATCTCGTCCGGCTGGAGGACCGGCGAGGTCAGACGCGGGTGTTCCTGATGCACCCCGGCGCGTTCCTCATCGACGGTCGGCCGGTGACGCTCGTACGGCCGCGCACCAGGGGCCCGCAGCAGCCGGCCATGACGGCTTCGGGATCGCGAGCCGCACCTCGCGCCCGCGCGCGGACCGCGCGCGCCAGCCGGCTCTTCGTCGAGGGCGTGCACGACGCGACACTCCTCGAGCGCGTGTGGGGTGACGACCTCCGCGCGGAGGGCGTGGTCGTCGTCAGCCTCGACGGCCTCGACAACCTCGAGGCGGCACTCGACGAATTCCAGCCGGCACCGCATCGCCGGGCCGGTGTCCTCGTCGACCATCTGGTGGCGGGTTCCAAAGAAGCACAACTCACCGCCGAGGTCGGGGAGCACGTCCTCGTGTGCGGGCATCCCTACATCGACGTCTGGGAGGCGGTGAAGCCGGCGTCGGTGAAGATCCCGGCGTGGCCGCACATCCCGCGGGGCACCGACTGGAAGACCGGGGTGTGTGCCGAGCTCGGCTGGGGGGACCCTCGTGACGGCTGGCGCCGGGTGTTGGGCGGGGTGAGCAGTTTCCGGGATCTCGAGGTCGATCTGCTGCGGTCGGTGGAAGAACTCATCGATTTCGTGACCGCGGCCGAAGAGCCCAGGTGACGCACACGGCCTGACGCCCACCGGGGCCCACCCGCGTCGTGAGCGCCGAAGGCGGTTCGGACATCTCTGGCAGACTGGACCCATGAGCGCCCTGCTGTGGTTGGCGGCCGCGATCGTCCTGGTGGTCGCGGAGATGTTCGGTGGCGAACTCGTCCTGCTCATGCTCGCCGGGGGCGCATTCGCGGCCGCCGGTGTCGATTTCGCGTTCGAGACGCCGCTGTGGGTCGAGGGGCTGGTCTTCGCGCTCGTCTCGGTGCTGCTGCTGGTTGCGGTCCGTCCGATCGCCCGTAAGCACATGCTGAACCGTCCGGCGGTCCTGATGAACACCGAGGCGCTCGAGGGTCGGCCGGCGGTGGTGACCGAACAGGTCGACGCCCGTGACGGACGCGTCAAGATCGGCGGCGACGTGTGGTCGGCCCGCACGATGGACCCGACCCAGGTGCTCGAACCCGGAACCCACGTGACCGTCGTGGAGATCGACGGCGCGACCGCGGTGGTGTGGCGCGCCTGAGTGTGCCGCCGCGACACCGCCGAACGACAACGCTGGAAGGTGACCATGGAGTACGAGATCTTCGGCCTGACCGTCATCGTTTTGCTCGTGTTGCTCGTGGTGGTGATGCTGGTCAAGTCCGTCGCCCTCATCCCGCAGGCGGAGGCCGCGGTCATCGAGCGACTGGGCCGCTACACCCGCACCGTGTCCGGCCAGCTCACCCTGCTGTTGCCGTTCATCGACCGCATCCGCGCCCGCGTCGACGTCCGTGAACGAGTGGTGTCGTTCCCGCCGCAGCCGGTCATCACCGAGGACAACCTGACGCTGTCCATCGACACCGTCGTCTACTTCCAGGTCACCAATCCCCGCGCCGCCGTGTACGAGATCGACGACTACATCGCCGGCGTCGAGCAGCTGACGATCACGACGCTGCGCAACGTGGTCGGCGGGATGACGCTCGAGGAGACCCTGACCTCCCGCGATTCCATCAACGGCCAGCTACGCGGAGTCCTCGACGAGGCGACCGGCCGCTGGGGCCTCCGGGTCGCGCGCGTCGAGCTGAAGTCGATCATGCCGCCGCCGTCGATCCAGGAGTCGATGGAGAAGCAGATGAAGGCCGACCGCGAGAAGCGGGCGACGATCCTCTCGGCCGAGGGCCAGCGCGAGTCGGCGATCAAGACCGCCGAGGGAAACAAGCAGTCGCAGATCCTCGCCGCCGAGGGTGCCAAGCAGGCCGCGATCCTTGCGGCCGAGGCGGATCGGCAGTCGCGCATCCTGCGGGCGCAGGGCGACCGCGCCGCGTCGTACCTCAACGCCCAGGGTGAGGCGAAGGCGATCGAGAAGACCTTCGCGGCGATCAAGGCGGCCAAGCCGACCCCGGAACTCCTGGCCTACCAGTATCTGCAGCAGTTGCCCGAGATGGCCAAGGGCGAGGGCAGCAAGGTGTGGGTGGTGCCGTCCGACTTCGGTTCGGCCCTCCAGGGTTTCGCGAAATCCTTCGGTGTCCAGGGAGACGACGGCGTGTTCCGGTACGAGCCGGCCGACTCGCCGCCCTCGCCGATCGACGACTCGGAGACCGAGGACTGGTTCTCGATGGCCTCCGATCCCAAGGTCGCCCAGGCCGTCGCCGAGGCGGAGGCGGTGGCCCGCACCCCGGTCGCGCCCGAGATCACCGCTCGTGCGTCGCGCGCGTCGCGCCATGCGTCGCCGGTGGGGTCCGAGCCGGCCGAGCTCACCGATGGTGCGTGGTCCCAGCCCGTACAGCCCGAGGAGCCGGGGCCGGCCGAGCCCACGACCTGAGAACGGCTCAGCGGATGAGGTGCTCGACGCCCGCCATGCCGACCGCCCACATCACCGAGGCGAAGGTGCCCATGATGAACTGCTCGGCCGCATGCGGGGCGCGCAGCTCGGGGTAGCGGGCGAGGCTTTTCACGGCCAGGATGATCGCGAGGCCTTCGGGCCACCCCGCCATCAACGTGGTGACGACCGCGAGGCGTTCGAGGTATCCGATCACCCGGCCGCCGCGCAACGGCCCGGCTTCGGCTGGGTCGGCCGGGTCGGCCGGGGCGGGCGCCGGGGAGTCGGGCGCGTCGGTGTCGTCCCCGGATCCGTCATCCGGCGACCCCTCCGGATCGGGTCCGAGCCCCGTGCGCTGGCCGACCCCGCCGGCGACGAGGACCGTCCGGACCACGGGTCCGCCGCCGGTGACCGCCGCGAGCGCGGCGACGACCGGGACGGCCGAGGCGAGGAAGCCCGTGGCGGGCGCGGCCACGGCGGCGAGGACGGCGGTCACCCCGGCCAGGACCAGCAGGACGACGGCTCCGATGACGTCGAGTCTGCGTACGACGGACACCGGCGCGTGGTTGCGCTTCTTCCGCGTCGCGAGCGCCCAGGTCGGCGTCGCCAGCGCGGTCAGGAGAAGAAGGGTGATCGCTGCGGTGGTCATGCCGATCCTCCGGACGGGCTGTGTCGGTCGGCCTCGGCGAGCGCGTCGGCGACGAGGCCGAGGGAATCGGATTCCAGATCCCACGCCGCGGTCCGCAGCCGCTGACTCATGGCCTGTGGCGTGATGTCGAGTTCGGCGGCGGCCTCGACCTGGGTGAGGCCGCGGCGCATCAGCTCCACCGCCTCCCGGCCGGCGGCACTGCGCGCGGTGATCACATCGGCGATGAGACGGCCGGCCGTCTGGGCGTGACGGGACCAGCGAGTCTCCGGGCCGCGGACACAGAGGGGGACCCGCTGCCGCTTGGCGGCCTCGACGGCGTCGCGAGCGTGGACGAAGGCGGGCCCGCGCCCGGCCCGGGTGGACGGGGGGAGAGGCTCGTCGACCGGTCCGGCGCCGATGCCGACACTCCAGTGACCCTCGGCGGTGAGTTCGACGGCCAGTCGGGCGGCCGTCACCGGATCGGCGAGGACTCCCTGGATCTCGTCGCCCGCGGTACGTTCGAAGGCCCGTACGGTCTGGACCGTTGCGAGAGCGGTGAGGATGGCGTCCACCCGGTCGATGTCGCGGCGACTTCCGCGTTGGTCGACGGTGAGTACGAACATCACTCAAGGCTATGCACTTGATCGCTGTGAATCAAGTCCCCTGACTGGATGGGATCGCGCTGGGTGGCTTGATCCCCACGGATCAAGTCGCTGCGCTTGTTGCGTTCGACGACGAGACCGGCAGGCGGGAGTCGAGCACCAGACCGGCGATGCCGATCGCAAAGAGGCCACCGGTGACCGCGAGCTGGAGGGGATGCGTGTCACCGGTCAGGGAATCGCCCAGCATGACCACCGCTGCGGTGCCGGGGGCCATACCGAGGATGCTGGCAATCGCGTACGGCGCGAGAAGCACCGAGGACAGAGCCGAGCAGTAGTTCGCCACCGAGAACGGGCATGCCGCGATGAACCGCAGCGACCCGACCGCCAACCAGCCACGACGCTCGAGCCGGTACTCGACGGCACGGACCACCGGTGCCTTCAGATACGGCTGCACGCGGTCGCGTCCGACGCGGCGGACCAGGACGAAGGCTGCCACCGCCGCCACCGACGAGGCGATCATCGCCCCCGCGAAACCGACCAGCGGTCCGAAGAAGATCCCGGACATGACCGTGAACGTCGACCGCGGGATCGGGGCGATGGTGACGACCGCGTAGGCGAGGAAGAACAACCACACGAAGGCCGGTCCCAGATCCGCGCCCCAGTCGCGGACGCTCGAGATCGAGGGCAGCGGGACGAAGTAGGACGCGGCCAGGACGGCGGCGAGGAGCACGGCGGCGACGAGAGCCCGGCGCAGGATCCGTCGATCGGCCCGACGACGGCCCGACATCGGCGGGTGACCGTCTCCGGCGCTCGCCGCGTCCGCGATCTCCGCGTCGGCCGCGGTCGGGCCGGCGACATCCTCGCTGACAGTGGATCGATCGGGCACCCGGACACTCTACGCTGGGCCCAGCGGTGTATCGGGTCCCCGAGTGCGCCACGTCACGCCGACCTCGACGCCGAGCCGAGCGAGCGATCGGCTAGTGTCGTGTACGCGCTCATCACAGTGCATTCACGGAGGTGTGCTTCCCCACATGCCACAGCAAACTGACCAGCCCAAACCCGAGTCAGAACTCGACGACGCCTACCAGGCGTGGTCGACGGCCGCCGCGGCCGTTCTGGCGAAGTCGCGACGCGTCGACGTCGACGAGCTGCCCGACACACCCGAGGCGCTGCTCTCGACCGACACCGCCGACGGGCTGACCATCCGGCCGCTCTACACACGTCGCGACGAACTCGCCGAGCCCGGTGTCCCCGGTCGCTTCCCGTTCGTCCGCGGCGCCGACCCCGCGCGTGACGTCACCACCGGCTGGCGCGTCACGGAACGGTTCGGCGACGACGCGACGCCGGCGGCGGACCTCAACGAGCTCATCCTGGAGGCGATGGCCAACGGGACGAGCGGTCTCTGGCTCTCGGTGAGCAGGCCCGGTGACGGGCTGGGGGTTGCCGACCTCGCGACGGCGCTGCGCGGCGTCTACCTCGATCTGGTGCCGGTGACCCTCGATGCGGGCACCGAGGGTATCGCGGCGGCCCGCGAACTGCTCGGCCTGAAGGAAAAGGCCCAGGCCGCTCCGGTCGCCGCCGCTCCGACGGCGGCCACCGTCCACTCCTTCGGCCTGTCGCCGCTGACGGCCGCGTTCTCGGGCCGGGCGACCGTCGATCCCGACGAGGCCACGGCCCTCGCCGCATCCGGGCTGCCCGACGGGGTCCGTACCTTCCGGGTGGACGGCAGCGACTTCGCCACCGCCGGTGCCGACAACGGCCTCGAACTCGCACTCACGGTGGCGGCCGCGGTCGCCCACCTCCGTGATCTCACCGCGGCCGGCCTCTTACCCGAGGCCGCGCTGCGTCAGATCACCTTCGGCGTCTCCGCCGACGACGACCAATTCGCCACGATCGCGAAATTCCGTGCGCTGCGCAAGATCTGGGCTCGGGTGGCCGAGGTCGTCGGCGCACCCGAGGTCGGCGGAGCGCTGACCCACGGCGTGACCGATCTGTCGATGTACTCCCAGCGGGACCCGTGGGTCAACATGCTGCGCAGCACCATCGCGGCATTCGGCGCCGGGGTCGGCGGCGCCGACCAGCTGACCGTCCTGGGCTACGACGCGACCATCCCGGCGGACAAGCGCACCTCGAGCGCGTCCTTCTCGCGACGCATCGCCCGTAACACCCAGCTGCTGCTGCTCGAGGAGTCCAACATCGGACGCGTCCTCGATCCGGCCGGCGGCTCGTGGTTCGTCGAGTCCCTGACCGACGATCTCGCCACGAACGCCTGGACGGTGTTCACCGAGGTCGAGGCCGCCGGCGGTTACCGTGTCGCGCTCGACACGGGCTGGATCGCCGAGAAGGTCGACGCCTCCCTCGCTCGCCGCGACACCGAGGTCGCGCATCGCCGCATCTCGGTCACCGGCGTCAACGAGTTCCCCAACATCGACGAGCGCGCACTGTCGGAGACGACGGGGGCCCCGGCTTCCGCGGTCACCGACGTTGTCACCGGTACGCCGCGCCTCGCGCGGATCGGACGCGCCTTCGAGGAACTGCGGGACCGGTCCGATGTCGTGCTCGCCGAGCACGGTGCACGGCCGTCGATCCTGCTCATCCCGCTCGGCAGCGTCGCCGAACACAACGGCCGCACCACCTTCGTCGCGAACTTCCTGGGTGCCGGCGGCATCACCGTCGTCAACCCCGGTCCGCTGACCGCGGACAAGGTCGGCGACGCGGTGGCCGGGGCGAACACCCCGATCGCGGTCCTCTGCGGAACCAAGGCGCGCTATGCCGAAGAGGGGCCCGCCGCACTCGCGGCCGCTCGCGCGGCCGGTCTGTCGACAGTGCTCCTCGCCGGACCGGACAAGGAATGGCCCGAGGGCGACGATCGTCCCGACGGTTCGCTGCGCGTCGGCATCGATGCGGTGAGCACCCTCGGCGACCTTCTCGACCAGCTGGTCTCGACATCCCCGAAGACGGCGGGAGCAACGGCATGACCCAGACCGAACCCGATCTGACACAGACGATTCCGAACTTCGCCGGAATCGGTCTGACATCGGACGACGCCGGTGCGACGACCGCTGATGGTGCCGCGGTCACCGAGGAACTCGCCTCGGCGCACGGCTACTCGGTGGACCAGGTCACCTGGAGCACCCCGGAGCAGATCGACGTCACGCCGGTGTACACGCGCGCCGAGCGCGACGCCGTCCTCGACGATGCCGAACATCCGTACCCGCTCGACTCCGTTCCCGGTGCCGCACCGTTCATCCGGGGCCCGTACCCGACGATGTACGTCAACCAGCCGTGGACCATCCGCCAGTACGCCGGCTTCTCGACCGCGGCCGAATCCAACGCCTTCTACCGCCGCAACCTCGCGGCCGGCCAGAAGGGACTGTCGGTCGCATTCGACCTCGCGACCCACCGCGGCTACGACTCCGACCATCCGCGCGTCGCCGGTGACGTCGGCATGGCCGGTGTGGCGATCGACTCGATCCTCGACATGCGTCAGCTCTTCGACGGGATCGACCTCGGCAGCGTGTCGGTGTCGATGACGATGAACGGCGCGGTGCTGCCGATCCTCGCGCTCTACGTCGTGGCCGCCGAGGAGCAGGGTGTGCCGCCGGAGAAACTGGCCGGGACCATCCAGAACGACATCCTCAAAGAGTTCATGGTCCGCAACACCTACATCTATCCGCCGAAGCCGTCGATGCGGATCATCTCCAACATCTTCGAGTACACCAGCCAGAAGATGCCGAAGTTCAACTCGATCTCGATCTCCGGCTATCACATCCAGGAGGCCGGGGCGACGGCCGATCTGGAGCTGGCCTACACGCTCGCCGACGGCGTCGAGTACATCCGCGCCGGACTCGAGGCCGGCCTGGACATCGACAAGTTCGCCCCGCGACTGTCGTTCTTCTGGGGCATCGGCATGAACTTCTTCATGGAGGTCGCGAAGCTGCGTGCGGCGCGTCTGCTGTGGAGCGAGCTCGTCGCCGAGTTCGGTCCGAAGAACGCGAAATCGCTGTCGCTGCGCACACATTCGCAGACCTCCGGCTGGTCGCTGACCGCCCAGGACGTGTTCAACAACGTGGCCCGCACCTGCGTCGAGGCGATGGCCGCCACGCAGGGCCACACCCAGTCGCTGCACACCAACGCCCTCGACGAGGCCATCGCGCTGCCGACCGACTTCTCGGCCCGCATCGCGCGCAACACCCAGCTGCTCCTGCAGCAGGAGTCGGGAACCACTCGTCCGATCGATCCGTGGGCCGGTTCGAACTACGTCGAGTGGCTCACGCATCAGCTGGCGCAGAAGGCGCGCAAGCACATCCGCGAGGTCGAGGAGGCCGGCGGCATGACGCAGGCCATCAACGAGGGCCTGCCGAAGCTGCGCATCGAGGAGGCCGCGGCGCGCACCCAGGCGCGTATCGACTCCGGCCAGCAGCCGTTGGTGGGCGTGAACAAGTACCAGGTCGCCGACGACGAGGAGATCGAGGTCCTCAAGGTCGAGAACTCGAAGGTGCGCGCCGAGCAGCTCGAGAAGCTGGACCGTCTTCGCGGACAACGCGATTCGGCTGCGGTCGAGGCGGCCCTGGCCGATCTCACCCGCGCCGCCGCGTCGTCGGAGGGCGGCCTGGAGAACAACCTGATGGCGCTGGCCATCGAGGCAGCACGGCATCAGGCGACGGTCGGTGAGATCTCCGAGGCACTCGAGAAGGTCTATGGTCGCCATCAGGCGGAGATCAAGACGATCAGCGGGGTGTACCGACATGAGGCGGGCGAGGTGAGCAACATCGACGCGGCGATCGAGGCCGTGCGCCAGTTCGCCGAGGCGGAGGGCCGCCAGCCGCGTGTCCTGGTCGCGAAGATGGGCCAGGACGGTCACGACCGCGGCCAGAAGGTGATCGCGACCGCGTTCGCCGACCTCGGCTTCGACGTCGACGTGGGCCCGCTGTTCGCCACGCCGGAGGAGGTGGCCGCGCAGGCCGCCGACAACGACGTGCACGTGGTGGGTGTGTCGTCGCTGGCCGCCGGGCACCTGACGCTGGTCCCGGCCCTGCGTGAGGCGCTGCGCGAGGTCGGCCGCGAGGACATCATGGTGGTCGTCGGCGGCGTGATCCCGCCCGGCGACTTCGCCGAACTGTACGAGGCCGGCGCCGCCGCGATCTTCCCGCCCGGATCGGTCATCGCCGACTCGGCCGTGGAACTCATCGGCAAGCTCGCCGACACCCTCGGCCTGGAACTGCCCGGGGCGACCGCGAACTGATGGCGGTCCAACCGCGACGTCCCATCGACGTCGACGCGCTGGCCGACGCTGTCCTGGCCGATCGCCGCGCCGATCTGGCGCGTGCGATCACGCTCGTCGAGTCCAAGCGCGCCGATCACCGGGCCGCCGCCCAGGAGTTGTTGCTGAAGCTGACGCCGCACGCGGGCAAGTCGTTCCGCGTCGGCATCACCGGCGTCCCCGGCGTGGGCAAGTCGACGACGATCGAGGCGCTCGGCATGCACCTGCTGGAGCTGGGCCACAAGGTGGCGGTGCTCGCCGTCGACCCCAGTTCGACGCGCACGCGGGGCTCGATCCTGGGCGACAAGACCCGAATGGGCCAGCTGTCGACGGCCGAGAACGCCTACATCCGGCCGTCGCCGACGTCGGGCACGCTCGGCGGCGTGGCCAAGGCCACCCGCGAGAGCATCGTGCTCGTCGAGGCGGCCGGCTTCGACGTCGTGCTGGTCGAGACGGTGGGCGTCGGGCAGTCCGAGGTGACGGTCGCGAACATGGTCGACACGTTCACGTTCCTCACCCTGGCCCGCACCGGGGATTCGTTGCAGGGCATCAAGAAGGGTGTCCTCGAACTGGCCGACGTGGTCGTGGTGAACAAGGCCGACGGCAAACACCTCAACGAGGCGAAGAGCGCGGCACGCGAGTTGAAGAACGCGCTGAAGCTGATCTATCCGCACGACGCGCTGTGGATGCCGCCGGTGCTGACCATGAGCGCGATCGAGAACACCGGCGTCGACGAGTTCTGGAAGACCGTGGTACGCCACAACGAGACACTCACCGCGGCAGGGGAGTTCACCGCCCGCCGCAACCAGCAACAGATCGACTGGACCTGGGCGATGGTCAACGACATCGTGTTGTCCCGGCTCGGTGACTCACCCGCCGTGCGCGGGATCCGCGGCGACGTGGAGCAGCAACTGCGGGACGGGTCGCTGACCCCGGCCCTCGCCGCGCAACGGATCGTGGACGCGTTCGACGAGCGCTCTCACTCTGCTCCCTAAACCGCAAGAACGACCTACTCCTGCTCCCTGAGGTGTGAGCGAAGCGAGCCACGAAGGGCTCGCAAGGTGCCTCACCAGGCCCTTCGTGGCTCGTCGCTATCGCTCCTCGCATCTCAGGGACCAGTGCTTGTGCGGTTCTTCGGATGAGGGGGAGGGATCAGCCGATCAGCGGTGCCAGTGTCTCGCCGAGTAGCGAGACCCGCCCCGGCACATGGCCGTTGGCGGGAGCGTTCACCGTGACACCGTCGACACCGGTTGCGAGCAGCTCGGCGTAGCGGGCGGCCACCTCGTCGGGATCCCCGACGATCGTCGACCCGCGGCGTGACTCGGCCGCCGGTGTGCGCTCCAGGTAGGCCTCCAGCTCCGCGGTCGCCTCGGCTGCGGTCGGCGCCACGCAGGCCGACGTCTGCACGGTCACGGTGATCTCCGAGCGGTCCCGGCCGAGTCGTTCGCAGTGTTCGGCGAGGGCGTCGAGTTTGCGGGGGATGTCGGCGGGTGTGCACAGCAGGTTCGATTCGTCGGCGTACTGCGCGACCATCCGCAACGTCTTGCGCTCGCCGCCGCCGCCGATCATCACCGGAATCTTCGACAGCGGCGCAGGCACATTGAGAGCCTTGGTGACCCGATAGCGGTCACCGTCGAGGCTGGGTGCCTCGCCGGCGAGCATGCCGAGGATGATCTGCAGCGCCTCCTCGAGGCGCTCGAACCGATCGGTGAACGTCCCGAACTCATACCCGAGCGAATCATGTTCCAGCTCATACCATCCCGCACCGATGCCGAGCTGGGCCCGACCACCCGACACCACGTCGAGGGCCGTGACCGTCTTCGCGAGCAGCGTCGGGTTGCGGTAGGTGTTGCCGGTGACGAGCGACGACAGACGGACCTTCGAGGTGTGCTGGGCGAGTGCCGCGAGCAGGGTGTAGCACTCGATCATCGGGTCGTCGGGCTCACCGAGCATCGGCAACTGATAGAAGTGGTCCATCACGAGGACGGTGTCGAAACCGGAGTTCTCGGCTTCTTGCGCCTGCGCGACCACGGTGGGGAACAACTGGTCTGCGGCGACGCCGGGGTAGGTGAAGTTCGGGATCTGGTAACCGAGTCGAGTCACCCGTTCAGAGTAGTCCGGTGGACTCCTCCGGCGCGGTGCCGACGATTTCGGGTGCGCGACTGCGTGCGAACGCGCCGATCGTCTCGATCAATTCGTCGAACACGGCGTCGACGTCGGTGGAGGTCGCGATGCGGGCGTTAGGTCCGGGTGCGGTCATCGCGCGTTCGTCGGCCACGGTCATGCCCCGCGTCAGCGTCCCGGCGAGTTCGACGTCGACGCGCGCCGGGCGGGTCTCGACCGTGTCGGGGGCCAGCGCGACCAGTGCGGCGAACGGGTCGTGCAGGTGGGCGATGTAACCCTCGTCGTGATCGTCGTGGAACTCGAAATAGAACCGCAGCGCGTCGACGAGATGCCGGATGATCTCGTTGTCGGCGACCGAACGGAGTCCGCGTTCGTCGGTCGGGTCCGGGCACTCGACGGGTGTGCTGCCGGCCGCGGCGGCGAGCCGGACCACGTGGTCGGGTGTCAGGACGACCGACTCGGTGAGGTCGAGCGCGCAGACGATCGGTTCCGGGGCGCCCGCGGTGCCGAAGGCGGTGAACACCTCGGCGGCCGCCTCCGGGTCGACGGCCACATTCCACTCCGAGGTGGGCGTCGTGTTGCCGTGGGTGTGGAAGGCGCCCCCCATGATGACCAGGCGCCGCAGGCGCGCCGGCAGGTCCGGGTCGCGTCGGATCGCGGTCGCCAGGGACGTGAGGGGGCCGGTCACCAGGCCGACGAGTTCGCCGGCGTGCGCCTGCGACGCCTCGATCCAGGCGTCGGCGGCGTCGAGATGGCTCGGCGTCGTGGTCGGGGCCGGCAGTTCGGCGTGTCCGACGCCCAGCGGACCGTGGGTGTCCTCGGTGGTCATCAGCGCGGCGACGAGGGGAGTGGCCGGGCCGGTGTGGACGGGCACCTCGGGGCGTCCGCACAGCTCCAGCCACGAGAGATTGTTGGCCGTCACGACATCGACGGGCACATTGCCGGCCGTGGAGGCCACTCCGACGAGGTCGACGTCGGTGCGCGCGAGCAGATAGATCAGCGCGAGTGAGTCGTCGATGCCGGTGTCGCAGTCGAAGAACAGGCGCTGGGTCACCGCACAATTGTGCCGGGTCCGCTGCGAACGCGGGTCCACCACCCCGTCGGGACCCTAGGCTCACGGCAGCCGGGGCGGACCGTCGTCGGCCCGATGAGCCCCGGAGGAACCGATGGCCCCGACACGACACACGCTGGCCGCCCTGGGTGCCGGTGCGGTCCTCCTGGTGAGCGCGTGCGGCGCGAACAGCGCCGAGCCCGAGGCTTCCTCGACGAGTGGTTCGGCCGGCGCGAGCGGTACGCCGTCGGCTCCCGTCGTCACACCGGTGGTCGGGTCGGTGATGTTCGCGCCGACACCGTTCGCCGGTTCCGACGGCGACAACCACCTCGTCTATGAGATCTCGCTGACCAACTACATGCGCACACCGGTGACGGTCGCCGGAGTCGAGGTGCTCGACGCCACCACCGACCGCGAACCGCTGCTCACACTCGACGACAACGGGGTCCGCGACCGGCTCAAGCCCACCGGCGCCCCGTCGGTGCCGCCCGGTCCGGGCGCACCCGAGGGGTACTCCGACGTGCTGGCGCCGGGACAGAACGGCGTCCTCTTCCTCCACGTGACCTTCTCCGGGAATGCGCCGAAGCAGCTGATCCACGAGATCTCCGTGCGTGCCGACGCGGCGCCACCGGGTATGCGGGATGTCGACGAACGCCTCGCGCCCGTCACGGTGGGCGATTCAACTGTCCCGGTCCTGGGACCACCCCTGCTCGGTGAGCACTACATCGCCGCCGACGCGTGCTGCGACGCCGTCCGGCACACACGCGCGCTTCTCCCACTGAACGGATCACCGGTCCTCGCCCAGCGGTACGCGGTGGACTGGGAGCAGGCCGGTGCCGATGGTCGGATCTTCGTCGGCGACGCGAAGAATCCGGCGAGCTACCGGATCTTCGGCGATGACGTGCTCGCCGTCGCCGACGGCACGGTCGTCGCGAGCCGCAACGATCTGCCGGAGCAGACACCGGGGACGTTCCCGCCGGATCTGGCCATCGGCGACGCCGACGGCAACAACCTCGTCCTCGACATCGGCGACGGCTTCTACGTGAACTATGCGCACATGCAACCCGGGTCGGTCCGCTTCGCCCCTGGCGACCGGGTGCGCCGGGGTGAGGTCATCGGCAAGGTCGGCAACACCGGGAACTCGGTGGCGCCGCACCTGCACGTCCACGTCATGAACGGGCCGGAGTTCCTCGGCTCGCAGGGTGTGCCCAGCGTGACCGAGGAGTTCACGATCACCGGCCGGGTGGTCGACACCGCGGCGTTCGACGCCTCGGAGGCCACCGGGGTGCCGTTGCGGCTCGCCCCCGGCGTGACGGAGAGCACACACGAGAAGCAGATGATCCTCGATCAGAACATCGTCACGTTCACCGCAGGCTGACAACGGTTTCCGGCGTCACCACCTCCCAACCGGCACCCAACACGGGGTCGGTCACGACTGGACAACGATCTCATCATCCGTACGGTCGGACCCATGTCGATTCAGGACTCTGCCTTCGAATGGACGGAAACGAACCGCGAATGGCTGATCGAGAATCCCGCTCGCATCGTCGCCTACGTAGCCGTGGCGTTGATCGTCCGCTTCGTGATCCACCGTGCCATCGACCGCGCCACCCGGCCACGGACCGCCGGCGGGGAGCCGGGCCGCGGCTCCGCTCTCATGCGCGGACTGCGGTCGAAGTCGGCCTCCACCGAGCGCAACGCCCAGATCGCCGCACGCCGTGCACAGCGGGCCGCGACGATCGGGTCGGTGCTCAAGTCGACGGTGTCGATCGTGCTGCTCGTCTGGGTGGTGCTGTCGGTCCTGAGCGTCCTCGGCGTCAACATCGCGCCGTTCATCGCCTCGGCCGGCATCGTCGGCCTCGCCATCGGTTTCGGTGCGCAGAACCTGGTGCGCGACTTCGTGACCGGCGTCTTCATGCTGCTCGAGGACCAGTACGGCGTGGGTGACATCGTCGATCTCGGCGAGGCCGTGGGCGAGGTCGAATCGGTGGGGCTGCGCGTCACCACCCTGCGCGACATCGACGGCACTCTCTGGTACGTCCGCAACGGCGAGATCGCCCGCGTGGGCAACATGAGCCAGGAGTTCGCGGTCGCGCGCGTCGACGTCCCGGTGGCGCCCGGCGCCGACATCGACAAGGCGCAGCAGGTGGCCGACGAGGCGGCCCGCACCGCGGTGGAGGAGGACTCGACTGACATCCTCGGCCAGATCGAGATGCTCGGCGTCCAGGAGGTGTCGTCGGATCAGGTCGTCCTGCGTCTGACGGTGAAGACCAAACCGAACGGCCAGTGGGCGGTGCAGCGGCGACTGCGTCGGGCGATCCTGCGGGCCTTCGTGGAGAACTCGATCGATCTGCCGTACTCGCGGGCGTGGGCGGCGCTCGCGGATTCGGTCGCACCCTGACGCGGAGATCGCCTGCGGCACAACGAGAAGAACCCCGGCGGTGAGCCGGGGTTCTTCTCGTTGTTCTGGTGTCCGAGGGGGGACTTGAACCCCCACGTCCGTTAATAGGACACTAGCACCTCAAGCTAGCGCGTCTGCCATTCCGCCACTCGGACCTGCGTGCCGCGGTGAGCGTCCGGCGATCTCCCGCCGGTGGTCTCTCGACCCCGTCTCGCTGCAGCGGGATAACCCTAACCGAGGTTGCCCGAGTATCCCAAATCCCGTAGGAGTGAGGGGTGTCTTCACAGTCTGCGACCGACGAAGTGGTCGATCTGGTCAGCCAATTGATCCGTTTCGACACCTCCAACACGGGCGAGCCCGAGACCACCAAGGGCGAGGAGGAGTGCGCCAAGTGGGTGGCCCAGCAGCTCGAGGAGGTGGGCTACACCACGCAGTACGTCGAGTCCGGCCGTCCCGGCCGCGGCAACGTGTTCGCGCGCCTTGCCGGCCCGCCCGACTCCGATCGCGGCGCGCTGCTGATCCACGCCCACCTCGACGTCGTGCCCGCCGAACCGGCCGACTGGAGCGTGCATCCGTTCTCCGGTGCCATCAAGGACGGCTACATCTGGGGCCGCGGCGCGGTCGACATGAAAGACATGGCCGGAATGGCCCTGGCGCTCGCGCGTCAGTTCAAACGAGACGGCACCGTGCCGCCCCGGGAGCTGGTGTTCGCGTTCCTCGCCGACGAGGAGGCCGGCGGGGCGTGGGGCGCGCACTGGCTCGTCGAGAACCGGCCCGACCTGTTCGAGGGCATCACCGAGGCCGTCGGCGAGGTCGGCGGCTTCTCGCTCACCGTCGACCGGCCCGACGGCACGCAGAAACGTCTCTATCTGGTCGAGACGGCCGAGAAGGGGCTCGCGTGGATGCGGCTCACCGCCGAGGCGCGGGCCGGGCACGGATCGTTCCTGCACGACGAGAACGCCGTCACCGAGGTCGCCGAGGCGGTCGCCCGGATCGGTCGGCACACGTTCCCCCTGGTGATGACGGAATCGGTCAGCCAGTTCCTGGCCGAGGTCAGTGCGGAGACGGGCCTGGACCTGAGTCCCGAGGCCCCCGACCTGGAGACGTCGCTGTTCAAGCTGGGCAACCTCGCGCGGATCATCGGCGCGACCCTGCGTGACACCGCCAATCCCACGATGCTCAAGGCCGGCTACAAGGCCAACGTCATCCCGCAGAAGGCCGAGGCGGTCATCGACTGCCGCGTGCTCCCCGGGCGGCAGGCCGCGTTCGAGAAGGAGATCGACGAACTCATCGGCCCCAACGTGCGGCGGGAGTGGATCACCCATCTCGATTCCTACGAGACGACCTTCGACGGTGACCTGGTGGATGCGATGAACGCCGCCGTCCTCGAGCACGATCCGCAGGGAAAGACGGTGCCGTACATGCTCTCCGGCGGCACCGACGCCAAGGCGTTCGCGAAGCTGGGCATCCGGTGCTTCGGGTTCGCGCCGTTGCGGTTGCCGCCCGAACTCGACTTCGCGGCCCTGTTCCACGGCGTCGACGAGCGAGTGCCCGTCGATTCGGTTTTGTTCGGCACCAAGGTCTTCGAGCACTTTCTGCGGCACAGCTGAGCACACCACTACAGTGGGCGGCACGGCCTTCCCGCCGATCCGGGCGCACCGGTTCGGAGGGTGACCGGCACTCTTCCGACGCGCGAAACGTGAGAAAGGTGAACACATGTCGTCATTCGACCCGTACTCCCCGCTGCCGAGCCTTCCCGGTTTCACCCTGACCTCGGAGAGCTTCACCGACGGGGCCGCACTCGCCAACGGGCAGGTGAGCGGGATCATGGGTGCGGGTGGCGAGGACCTCTCCCCGCAGCTGAGCTGGTCCGGCTTCCCCGCCGAGACCAAGAGTTTCGCCGTCACCGTCTATGACCCCGACGCTCCGACCGCCGCCGGGTTCTGGCACTGGGCCGTCGCCGACATCCCCGCCTCGGTCACGAGCCTGCCCGAGGGCGCCGGCGACGACGACGGGTCCGGGCTCCCCGACGGCGCGGTCACCCTCACCAACGACGCTTCGCTACGCCGCTACATCGGTGCCGCACCGCCTCCCGGACACGGAGCGCACCGCTATTTCGTCGTCGTGCACGCCGTGGACACCGAATCGCTCGGGCTGCCGGAGAACGCGACACCGGCCTACCTGGGTTTCAACCTGTTCTCGCATGCGATCGCGCGTGCGACCCTCGTCGGCACCTACGAGCAACCAGCCGAGAACGTCTGAGTTCACGCACGGCCGATCGCCCGGTGCGCCTGCGTGCGGGGCGATCGGTGGCCGTCAGGGCTGGTTGCGGGCCGCGCAACCGACCGCGTCGGAGATCGAGGCGAAGCCACCGTCCCGGGCGCGCCGGGCGAGTCCGGCATGGAGTTCGGCGAGCCACACCGGGCCGCCGTAGATGAAGCCGGTGTAGACCTGCAACAGGTCGGCACCGGCGCAGATCCGCTCCCAGGCCTGGTCGACGGTCTCGATGCCGCCCACGCTGACGAGCGCGACACGTCCGCCGACGCGGTCGTAGAGGCGACGCAGCACCGTCAGCGACCGAGCGGCGACCGGCGGCCCGGACAGCCCACCGGCACCGATCTCGTCGACCTCGTGCGACGCGGTGCGCAGACCCTCGCGGCCGATCGTGGTGTTGGTGGCGACGATCCCGGCCAGGCCGAGCTCCACGGCCAGGTCCGCCACGGCGTCGACGTCGTCGTCGACGAGGTCGGGGGCGATCTTCACCAGCACCGGGACGTCCACGGCGGCGAGTACCGCGGCCAGGATCGGTCGCAGTGAGTCGACGGCCTGCAGATCACGCAGTCCCGGGGTGTTCGGCGAACTCACGTTGACCACGACGAAATCCGCGAGCGGTCCGAGCAGTTCCGCCGAACGCCGGTAGTCGTCGATGGCGTCCTCGACCGGGACGACCTTGGTCTTGCCGATGTTGGCTCCGATGGGGACCGACACCGGCCCCCGTCGTACCTCGGTCAGGTGCTGCGCGGCCACCTCGGCACCGGGATTGTTGAAGCCCATCCGATTGATCAGCGCACGGTCCGCGGGCAGCCGGAACAATCGCGGCGTCGGATTCCCGGGCTGCACCTGGCCGGTGATCGTGCCGATCTCGGCGAACCCGAAGCCGAGCTGACCCCAGGTGTTCACCGCGCCGGCCGTCTTGTCGAACCCGGCCGCCAGACCGATCGGGGCGGGGAAGTCGACGCCGAACACCCGCGTCCGCAGGATCGGATCATGCCGGGCCAACAGCCTCGCGGTCAGGAACGCCAACGGCGAAAACCGCCCGACGACGCGCAGCACCGAGAACACGATGTGATGGATTCGCTCCGGATCGACGCGGAACATGATCGAGCGCAGCAGGGGATAGCACCACCGGTTGAGCACGGGAAGTACTCGGGTGGTGCTGCGGGACATCAGCATGCGCGGACGCTCCGTGGGTCGTTGTCGTCGAATCCGGTGGACCGGTCGCCGGTCGGGTCGGCGGTGTCGGGCCCGCGTGAACCTCGCGGCGGCCGGCGCCGTTTGAGCAGCACCTTGCGGGTTCCGTCGGAGTAGAGCCGCACCCGGGACAGCTCCCAACCGCCGAACTCCGCCTCGAGGGCCAACCGCATCGAGGCGGTCACCCGGGTGACGTCAGGGGGAAGACGCAGCAGGATGCACTCGACATCCTCCGAGGTGACCTCCCACCCGTCGGGATAGCGCGAACCGAGGCGCGCAGCAGTACGCGCACTACGAGCGTGCGGACGCCGGTCAGTATTCATTCGGCCCGCTCGCTTCGCTCCCGGCGCCGGGATTCATTCGGCCCGCTCGCTTCGCTCTCGGCGCCGGGGTTCATTCGGCCCGCCCGTCGTCGGGAACCACCTGGAGTCCGCCGTTCCGCGCCGAGAGCACGTAGACGGTGCCCGATCCGTCGACCACGATGCGGTCGGGCTGTACGACCGAAGCGAACCGCCGGACCTCGGTGGGTTCACCGTCTGCCAGGTCAAATGCCACCACCTCGTTGTCGCCGGTCGTCGAGACCCAGAGCAGGTCTCGGGTGTCGTCGTAGTCTACGGCGTACGGTCCGCCGGCCACCGGGTAGCGAAAGCGCATCACCAGCGGTGATCCGAAGAAGCCGAGGATCTCGCCGTCACGGGTGTTGGCGACCAGCACGCGTCCGAACTCGTCGACGGTCGAGTTGGTGGCCCCGTTGCCCGCACGCAGCGCCGGCCCCAGTTCACCGGATTCGGGGTCGACGGGGGTCACCGACGACTGCGCCCGATCCAGGACGACGACCTGGCCGTCGAGGCCTTCCGCAGACTCGGGCGCGGCCGTCACCGAGTCCACCCGTACGAAGCGATCGACGTCGTGCTTCTTCGCGAAATCGTTGTCGTACACGAGGACTCGTCCATCGGCCGTGCCGACGACGAGCAGCCCGGCCGTGGTCCGGGCGATCGCCGTCGGCTGGTCGGACTCGAGGTCGCCCGTGCGGACCCGCCCGTCGGCATCGACGACGACGAGCGCACCCGGGCCCGCGCCGACGAACTCGCCGTCGTCGCCGGCGGCCAGGGCGGTGAGGCCCGGGACCGCGATCGTCTGCGGCGGGGTCGTCGGCGCCCCGGCGTCGAATCGGAGGATCTGGTTGCCGTCGGCCGAGAGGACGGCGACGCTGCCACCCGACGCGGCCAGCGCACGCGCCCCGGCCGGGGCGGGCACGACGGTGCCCGCGGGAGCCGTCGTCGAATTCGCCGGCGCCTCCGGCGCGGTCGCGGGCACGACGGTCGGTACGTCGGGGGTGCCGTCGTCGGAGCCGCACGCGGTGATCATGCCCACACCGATGACCAGTGCCACCGTGGCCGCGATCGGACCCCGTAGCCGCGACACGCCCGTGTGGGGCTGGTGACTTGGGCGTGAAGGTCGCGGGAAGTGCATGTCCCCATCTTGCGCGACCGCTTCCGCGCGCCGCTCAGGCGGGTCGGGGCCGTGTCGTCGTGTCGGGTCGGCTGCGGCGGTCCCAAGTAGCATCGGGCGCCGTGACCGACACCATGACGTGGACCCAGTCGATCGTCCTCGGGGCGTTGCAGGGCCTCACCGAGTTCCTGCCGATCTCGTCGTCCGGGCATCTCCGGATCGCCTCCGAACTGATGTTCGGCGAGGACGCCGGGGCCTCCTTCACCGCGGTCACGCAGCTCGGCACCGAGGCCGCGGTCCTCGTCTTCTTCGCCCGCGACATCGTCCGCATCATCACCGCGTGGTTCCGCGGGCTCCGTCATGCCGACGAGCGGAACGTCGACTACCGGATCGGCTGGTACGTGATCTTCGCGACCATCCCGATCGGCCTGATCGGCTTCCTGTTCAAGGACGAGATCCGCACCACCGGACGCAATCTGTGGCTCGTCGCCATCATGCTGATCGTGTTCGCCGGCGTGTTCTGGCTGGCCGAGCGCTACGGGCAGAAGCAGCGGAACCTCGAACAGCTCACCCTGCGGGACGGCCTCGTGATGGGTGGCGCCCAATGTCTGGCGCTGATCCCGGGCGTGTCGCGCTCCGGTGCGACCGCGAGTGCCGGCCTGTTCCTCGGACTCGAACGCGAAGCCGCCTTCCGCTTCTCGTTCCTGCTGGCCATCCCCGCGGTCACCGCATCCGGCCTGTTCAGCCTCCCGGACGCGTTCAACCCGAGCGGGGAGGGCATGGAGGCCAGCGGACCCCAGCTGCTCGTCGCGACGCTGGTCGCGTTCGTCGTCGGTTATGCCGCGATCGCCTGGCTGCTCAAGTTCGTCAGCGCGCACTCCATGAACTGGTTCGGCGCCTATCGCATCGTGCTGGGCGTCACGCTGATCATCCTGTTGTCGACCGGCGTCGTCTCGGCGACCTGATGCCACGGCCGCGGCGCCGGGCGGTCGCGCCGTGCGGTCCCGCCGGGCCGGTGCCTATGGTTGTGGGATGACCGTGATCCTTCTCCGGCACGGCCGTTCGACGGCGAACACCTCAGGGGTGCTCGCCGGTCGCAGCGCCGGCGTCCACCTCGACGACCGCGGGCGCGCCCAGGCCGATGATCTGGTTCGTCGTCTCGGCGACCATCTCGGGTCCATTCGCGCGGTGGCGCGTTCGCCGCTCGATCGGTGCGCCGAGACCGTCCAGCCACTGCTGGCGGCGCTGGCCGCGGACGGGCAGGCGCCACCCGAGATCGTCGTCGACGATCTCGCCGAGGTCGATTACGGCGGGTGGACCGGGCGTCCGATCTCGGAATTGTTGACCGAACCGCTGTGGAAGGTCGTGCAGCGGCAGCCGTCGGCCGCGATCTTCCCCGACGGGGAGGGACTCGCCGACGTGCAGGCACGGGCCGTACGCGCCATCCGCGAACTGGACCGCGTCCACGGCGGCCCGGACGGTTCCGGGGTGTGGATCGCGTGCTCGCACGGTGACGTGATCAAGTCGATCATCGCCGACGCCATGGGCAGCCACCTCGACGCCTTCCAGCGCATCGTCGTCGAACCGGCGTCGATCAGCGTGATCCGCTACACGCCGTCGCGTCCTTATGTCCATACGGTGAATGCGACCGAGTTGCTGTCCATCCCGAAGCCCCCGCCGCCGGCGCAGGACGGGCAACGACCGTCCGACGACGCGGTGGTGGGCGGCGACACGGGCGCGGATGTAGCGCCGTCCGCCAATGGTGCCGCTACGATCCCGGCGACATCGGGATAATGAACCAGACGACGAAGGAGGTGTGATGTCTCGAGCGATACACGTGTTCCGGAGCCCGGACCGCTTCGTGGCGGGCACGATCGGGCAGCCCGGTGACCGCACGTTCTACCTCCAGGCGGTCCACGAGGCCCGCATCATCAGCGTGATGCTGGAGAAGCAGCAGGTCCAGATCCTCGCCGACCGGATCGGTGCCCTGCTCGACGAGATCCACCGACGCTTCGGCACGCCGATCCCGCCGGAGACCGACCGGGTCGGTGACCTGAGTCCGCTGGTGATGCCGGTCGACGCCGAGTTCCGGGTCGGCACCATGGGTCTCGGCTGGGACGCCGAATCCGAGGCGGTGGTGGTCGAGTTGCTAGCCATCACCGAGGGGGAGTTCGACGAAAGCGTGGTCCTCGACGACACCGACGAGGGCCCGGACGCGGTGCGGGTCTTCCTGACGACCGCGGCGGCCCGCGAGTTCGCCGCCCGCTCGTCGAGGGTGATATCCGCGGGACGACAGCCGTGCCCGTTGTGCAGCGAACCGCTCGACCCCGAAGGTCACCTGTGTATCCGGACCAACGGATACAAACGGGATGCGGAGTTGAGCAAATCCCTCGACTTCATCGACCCCGATGTCTTCAACAGCCTTGCCGCACAGAGTGATCCGGGCCTGGCGGCCGATGACGACCCCTTCGGCCAGGCGGGGGACACCCCGCCGTCCGGTGACCCGGACGACCCCGACGAGCCCGGTGACGCCGGCTCTTCCGCACGTGACTGACGAGCCCGCGGTCGACCACGTCCTCCGCGACGGCGAACTCACCATCCTCGGCCGGATCCCCTCGGCCAGCAACGCGACGCTCGTGTGCGATGCGGTGCTCGACGACCGGACCTCGGTGCGTTGTGTCTACAAACCGGTGCGCGGTGAGGTCCCGCTGTGGGACTTCCCCGACGGCACGCTCGCCGGACGGGAAGTGGCGTCGTACCTGATCTCGGAGGCGCTGGGGTGGGACACGATCCCGACCACAGTGCACCGCGACGGCCCGCTCGGGCCCGGGATGGTGCAGCGCTGGGTCGAGACACCGGACAACACCGATCACCCGATCCCGGCGACCGAACCGCGGGTCGACCTGGTCGACCTGTGCCCGGTGGGCGCGGTACCCGCCGGCTATCTCGCGGTCCTGCAGGCCTACGACCCGTACGGCGACCCCGTCGTGCTGGTGCACGCCGACGACCCGCGGTTGCAGCGCATGTCGGTGCTCGACGTCATCCTCAACAACGCCGACCGCAAGGGCGGTCACGTCCTGGAAGGTCTGGACGGCACCGTCTACGGGATCGACCACGGCATCTGTCTGCACGAGGAGGACAAACTGCGGACGGTGCTGTGGGGCTGGGCGGGCGAACCGGTACCCGGGCACCTCGTCGCCGATGTCGCCGAACTCGCGGAGCGGTTGGAGACCGACGGCTCGGCCCTGCGCGCACAGCTCGCCGAACACATCACGCCCGACGAGATCGAGTCGCTCGCGATCCGCGCGATCGTGGTCGCCGAGAGCGCGACCATGCCGCACCCGCCCGGTCACCGGCCCATCCCGTGGCCGCCGTTCTGAGCGAATGCGCTCCGTCCCGGACGAGGCCGTGAAGGGCCTGCGCGCGGTGGGCAATACAGTGGACGCATGCAGTCGTGGCCCGATCTCGAACTCCCCGCCGTACCGGGCAGTGGACCCGCCCTCCGTCTCTACGACACCGCCGACCGTGCGGTCCGTCCCGTCGCCCCCGGGGCCACCGCGACCATGTACGTGTGCGGCATCACCCCCTACGACGCGACCCACCTGGGGCACGCCGCCACCTATGTGACCTTCGACCAGGTCAACCGGATCCTGCGCGATCAGGGCCACGAGGTCCATTACGTGCAGAACGTCACCGACGTCGACGACCCGCTGTTCGAACGGGCGGACCGGGACGGCGTCGACTGGCGTGATCTCGGGGCGCGGGAGACGCAGCTGTTCCGCGACGACATGACCGCTCTGCGCGTCCTGCCCCCGCGCGATTACATCGGCGCGGTCGAGTCGGTCAACGAGGTCGTCGAGGTCGTCGGCAAGCTGCTGGCCTCCGGGGCCGCCTACACCGTCGATGACGCGCAGTTCCCGGACGTCTATTTCCGCACCGATGCCACCGAACAGTTCGGCTACGAGTCGGGGTACGACCGCGAGACCATGGAACGGTTCTTCGCCGAGCGCGGCGGCGATCCCGATCGTCCCGGCAAGCGAGATCCGCTCGACGCGCTGCTGTGGCGCGCCGAACGTCCGGGCGAGCCGTCGTGGGAGTCGCCGTTCGGTCCGGGCCGGCCGGGCTGGCACATCGAGTGTTCGGCGATCGCGCTGAACCGGCTCGGGATCGAGTTCGACATCCAGGGCGGCGGCAACGACCTCATCTATCCGCACCACGAGTACTCGGCGGCCCACGGGGAGGCCCTCACCGGTTCGCGGCGGTTCGCCCGGCACTACGTGCACACCGGAATGGTCGGGCTCGACGGCGAGAAGATGTCGAAGAGTCGTGGCAATCTCGTGTTCGTGTCGGTCCTGCGACGCGAGGGCGTCGACCCCGCGGCCATCCGACTCGCACTGCTCGCCGACCACTACCGCGGTGACCGGATGTGGACGGACGCGGTCCTGGACACGGCCGTCGAACGCCTCGGTCGCTGGCGTGCGGCGCTCGGCGCGAGTACCGGACCCGACGCCGAACCGGTCATCGCACGGCTCCGCCAGCATCTCGCCGACGATCTCGACACCCCCAAAGCGCTTGCCGCAGTGGACGGTTGGTGCGCGGATGTCCGCAACGGAATCGGTTCGTCGACGAGGGCGCCCGCCGAACTCGCGGCCGCGGTCGACGCGCTGCTGGGAATCCCGCTCGTCCCCGACGTCCGATAGGCGTTGTCCCCACACCCGGATGTCCGCGCGCCGACGTCTGGGTAGAGTGCTGACGTGGCGCGCGTGCAAGAGATCCGACCCGAGACCGACGCCGGGGTGTACACCGTCGTCACCCGGACGTCGACCTACCTGCTGGATTTCACCGAGATGACGCTGCTCCGGGCCCCCGGGGTCGGCGGCACCGAGAACGAGGACTGGACGGTCAGCAGGCTCCGACGCGACTCCGAGGACATCCCGCTGCTCGGGGTGAAGTCCTGTCGCCTGGGGGAGTCCGCGCAGTTCTGGGTGCGCGCCGCCGACGATCCCGACGTCCGCACGTGGCGGATCACCACCCCGGTGGTGTCCATCGAGAAGATCGGCTGACGACCCGGATTCCGGCCGGACGCCTGGTTCAGGGTCCGAACGGTCCCTGGCCGCGACGTTTGAGATACCGCTCGAACTCCGCGGCCAGCGCGTCGCCGTCGATCTTCGCCATGACCTCGTCGGTGTCGACCTCGGCGTCCCCGCGCTCCTCGAGCCCGCGCACGTAGTCGGCGATCTCCTCGTCGTCCTCGGTCATCTCGGTGACCGCGCGTTCCCATTCCTCCGCCTGCTCGGGGAGGGTGCCGAGCGGCACCTCTATGTCGAGGACCTCCTCGACCCGGGTCAGCAGCGCCACCGTGGCCTTCGGGTTCGGCGGCGTCGACACGTAGTGGGGGACGGCCGCCCAGAACGAGACGGCCGGCAGACCCGCCTGGACGAAGAGATCCTGGAGGACGCCGGTGATGCCGGTCGGTCCCTCGTAGCGACTCTCCGCGAGGTTGTACCGGGCCGCGGACTCGCTGCTGTAGGCCGCGCCGGTCACCGGCACCGGGCGGGTGTGCGGGGTGTCGGCGAGCAATGCGCCCAGCATCACCGTGGTCTCGACACCGAGCTCTTGCGCGAGGTCGACGATCTCGGCGCAGAACGCCCGCCACCGCATGTTGGGTTCGATGCCGCGGACCAGCACGATGTCGCGGTCGGCGCCCCGCGGGCTGCAGTACGAGATCGACGTCGTCGGCCAGTCGATCCGGCGCGTGACCCCGTCGATCTGATTCACGGTGGGGCGATTGACCTGGAAGTCGTAGTATTCATCGGAGTCGATGTCGGCGAGGGGTCGGGCGTCCCATTCGAGTGCCAGGTGCTCGACAGCGCTGCTGGCGGCGTCCCCGGCGTCGTTCCACCCCTCGAAGGCCGCGAGCAGAATGGGTCTGCGCAGCTGGGGAAGGTTCGACGTCTGCTCAGCGTTCACCGATCCAGCCTACGACCGAACACGCAGAGAGGGCGAACTACGCTGTCAACCATGTCCCCTGACTTCTCCGGAACCGATCCACGCGATTTCGACACGACATTTCTGTCGGCGATGTCGCGTCGGGTACTGATCGGCGACGGGGCGATGGGCACCATGCTGCAGGCCGCGGATCTGACGCTCGACGACTTCCGTGGCCTCGAGGGTTGCAACGAAATCCTCAACGACACCCGGCCCGACGTCCTCGAGGGCATCCACCGTGCGTACTTCGAGGCCGGCGCCGACGCTGTGGAAACCAACACCTTCGGGTGCAACCTGTCGAATCTGGGCGATTACGACATCGCGGACAGGATCCGGGAGCTGTCGTACAAGGGAACGGCGATCGCGCGCGGCGTCGCCGACGAGATGGGTCCCTCGACCGACGGCACCGACCGTTTCGTCCTGGGTTCGATCGGGCCGGGCACCAAGCTGCCCAGCCTCGGCCACACCACGTACGCGGTCATCCGCGACGCCTACCTGGAATGCGTCATCGGCATGCTCGAGGGCGGTGCCGACGCGATCCTGATCGAGACCTCGCAGGATCTGCTGCAGGTGAAATCGGCGGTGGTGGCCGCCCGCCGTGCGATGGAGCGGGTGGGCCGCAAGATCCCGATCATCTCCCACGTCACGGTCGAGACGACCGGCACGATGCTCCTCGGCTCGGAGATCGGTGCCGCGCTGACAGCGCTGGAGCCGCTCGGTATCGATCTGATCGGCCTGAACTGCGCCACCGGTCCCGCCGAGATGAGCGAGCACCTGCGGTACCTCTCCAAGCACGCGCGCATCCCCGTGTCGGTGATGCCCAACGCCGGTCTGCCGGTCCTCGGAGCCAACGGTGCCGAGTACCCGCTGACGCCCGAGGAACTCGCGCAGGCCATGTCGCAGTTCGTGGGGGAGTTCGGTCTGCAGTTCGTCGGCGGTTGCTGCGGCACGACACCCGAACACATCCGGCAGGTAGCGGACGCGGTGTCCGAGGTGACCCCGGCGACCCGGACCCCGGAACACGAGTCGGAGACGTCGTCGCTGTACTCTGCGGTGCCCTTCGACCAGGATGCCAGCTTCCTGGTGATCGGTGAGCGCACGAACACCAACGGCTCGAAGGCCTTCCGCGAGGCGATGATCGCCGAGGACTACCAGAAGTGCCTCGACATCGCGAAGGACCAGACCCGCGACGGCGCCCACATGCTCGACCTCAACGTCGACTACGTCGGTCGCGACGGGGCCGCCGACATGACCGCTCTCGCCAGCCGGTTCGCGACCTCGTCGACGCTGCCGATCATGCTCGACTCCACCGAGCCGGAGGTCATCCGAGCCGGTCTGGAGTCGCTGGGCGGGCGCTGCGCGGTGAACTCGGTCAACTACGAGGACGGCGACGGACCGGACTCGCGGTTCACCAAGATCATGCAGCTGGTCGTCGAGCACGGGGCGGCGGTCGTCGCGCTCACCATCGACGAGGAGGGGCAGGCGCGTACCGCGGACTGGAAGGTCCGGGTGGCCGAGCGGCTGATCGCCGACATCACCGGCAACTGGGGACTCGCCGAAGAGGACATCATCCTCGACACGCTGACCTTCCCGATCTCGACGGGTCAGGAAGAGGTCCGACGCGACGGCATCGAGACCATCGAGGCCATCCGCCGGCTGCACGAGGCCCACCCCGACGTGCACTTCACGCTGGGCATCTCGAACATCTCCTTCGGGCTCAATCCCGCTGCGCGACAGGTGCTCAACTCGGTCTTCCTGCACGAGTGCGTACAGGCCGGCCTCGACACCGCGATCGTGCACGCGTCGAAGATCCTGCCGATGGCCCGGATCCCGGAGGAGCACCGCGAGGTCGCCCTCGACCTCGTCTACGACCGGCGACGCGAGGGCTACGACCCGCTGCAGAAGCTCATGGAGCTGTTCGAGGGTGTCTCGGCGGCCTCGGCGCGTGAGTCGCGGGCCCAGGAACTGGCGAAGCTGCCGCTGTTCGAGCGCCTGGAGCGCCGGATCGTCGACGGCGAGCGCAACGGTCTGACCGACGACCTCGACGAGGCGATGACCCAGGTCCCGCCGCTGTCGATCATCAACGACACGCTGCTGGCCGGGATGAAGACCGTCGGCGAACTCTTCGGTTCGGGCCAGATGCAGCTGCCGTTCGTGCTGCAGTCCGCCGAGGTGATGAAAACCGCGGTGGCGCATCTCGAGCCGCACATGGAGGCCACCGGCGAGGACGGCAAGGGACGCATCGTCCTCGCCACCGTCAAGGGCGACGTGCACGACATCGGCAAGAACCTCGTCGACATCATCCTGTCCAACAACGGCTACGAGGTCGTCAACATCGGCATCAAGCAGCCGATCGCGACCATCCTCGACGTCGCCGCGGACAAGCGGGCGGACGTCATCGGGATGTCCGGGCTGCTGGTGAAGTCGACCGTGGTGATGAAGGAGAACCTCGAGGAGATCAACTCCCGCGGGCTCGCCGACGAGTACCCGGTCCTCCTCGGCGGCGCCGCGCTCACCCGCTCCTACGTCGAGAACGACCTCTCCGAGACCTACGAGGGCGACGTGCACTATGCGCGTGACGCTTTCGAGGGGCTGCGCCTGATGGATGACATCATGGCGACCAAGCGGGGCGGGGGACCCGACCCGGACAGCGACGAGGCGAAGGCCGCGGCGGAGAAGGCGGCCGAACGCAAGGCTCGGCACGAGCGATCGAAGCGCATCGCGGCCAAGCGCAAGGCCGCCGAGGAACCCGTCGAGGTGCCGGCCCGCTCGGATGTGGCTGCCGACAACGAGATCCCGACCCCGCCGTTCTGGGGGTCGCGGATCGTCAAGGGCGTCCCGATCGCGGACTACATGCAGCTCCTCGACGAGCGCGCGCTGTTCCTGGGTCAGTGGGGTCTTCGGGGCGCCCGCGGTGGTGACGGGCCGTCGTATGAGGATCTCGTCGAGACCGAGGGTCGTCCGCGACTGCGGTATTGGATCGATCGCCTGTCGACCGAGAACATCCTGCAGCACGCCGCGGTGGTCTACGGGTACTACCCGGCGGTCAGCGAGGGCGACACCGTCCACGTGCTCACCGAGCCGGAACCGGATGCGCCGGTGCGGTTCAGCTTCACGTTCCCGCGTCAGCAGCGGTCGCGGTTCCTGTGCATCGCGGACTTCATCCGGTCCCGCGCCGACGCGAAGGCGGCCGGCAAGGTCGACGTGCTGCCGTTCCAGCTCGTCACCATGGGACAGCCGATCGCCGACTTCGCCAACAAGCTGTTCGCCGACAACGCCTACCGCGACTACCTCGAGGTGCACGGCATCGGCGTGCAGCTGACCGAGGCGCTCGCCGAATACTGGCACCAGCGGGTGCGCAGCGAACTCGCGTTCGGCGACCGCACGATGGCCAGCGAGGACCCGGAGAACGCCCAGGGCTTCTTCGATCTCGAATACCGCGGCGCGCGTTTCTCGTTCGGTTACGGCGCCTGCCCCGACCTCGAGGACCGCGCGAAGATGATGGAGTTGCTCGAGCCAGGGCGGATCGGCGTCGAACTGTCCGAGGAGTTGCAGTTGCATCCCGAGCAGTCGACCGACGCGTTCGTGTTGCACCATCCGGAGGCGAAGTACTTCAACACCTGACGTACTTCGCCACCGGATCGAGGGACGGGGGACAGGCGATGACGGTTCTGGAGCGGTCCGAGGGGCCGGTGCGGATCATCGGGATCGACCGGCCGGATCGGCGCAACGCCGTCGACCGCGCGACCGCCGATGCGCTGGCGGATGCCTTCCGGCGGTTCGACGCCGACGACTCGGTGTCGGTCGCGGTGCTCTACGGCGAAGGCGGGACCTTCTGCGCCGGAGCCGATCTCAAGGCCATCTCGGACGGTGACCCGAATCGGGTGGCACCCGACGGTGACGGCCCCATGGGTCCGACCCGGATGACGTTGTCCAAGCCGGTCATCGCGGCGATCTCCGGGCACGCCGTGGCCGGCGGACTGGAGCTGGCGCTGTGGGCGGACCTGCGTGTGGTCGGCGACGACGCCGTCTTCGGGGTGTTCTGCCGGCGCTGGGGCGTCCCGCTGATCGACGGCGGCACGGTCCGTTTGCCCCGTCTGATCGGCGAGAGCCGGGCCATGGATCTCGTGCTGACCGGCCGGGCGGTACCCGCCGATGAGGCCCTGTCGATCGGGCTCGCCAATCGCGTCGTGCCGTCGGGGACTGCGCTACCGGCCGCGATCACGCTGGCCACCGAGATCGCCGCGTTCCCGCAGACGTGTGTGCGGCAGGACCGGTTGTCGGTCCTCGAGCAGGACGGCCTGAGCGCGGATGCGGCCATCGCCAACGAACTCCGACACGGCATGGTCTCGCTGGCGTCCGACACCCTGGCCGGCGCAAGCAGATTCGCCGGCGGCGCGGGCCGCCACGGTGAGGGCGTGGGGAGCTAGACGATCCGAAGAATGCGGAACGTCTCGACGCGCCAAGCTACTCACCAGCCCCTGCTCCCGGATCCGAAAGAACGCCCTGCCCCTGCTCCCTGAGGAGCGCCCGGAGCTTGCGGAGGGCGACGGCCGACCAACCCCGCTCCCTGAGGAGCGCCCGGAGCTTGCGGAGGGCGACCAACCCCGCTCCCTGAGCAGCCTATGAGGGTTTGTGTCAACAGGGTCCTGTGATGGGTGTGGGCGTGGGGGTGTGGCCCGGCGGCCGGTGGTGGCTGCGGGATGGATGATGGTGGGGTTTTGGATGGCCGGGGTCGTTGCCTGGCGCGGGCTCTACCTAGCGGTCAAACGGGTTGGTACCCAACAGCCTTCATTCGAGCTTGGTTCGCGCCGGGGTGGGACTGCTCAGGCTCAGGGTCGGGCTTATGTGCCCAAGGAGCAGCGAGCTTGTCCCGGCCGGAAGGGGTTTAGGGGTCAGGCGGCGGTCCTTTCTACGGGTCGGGTACGGCCGGCAGCGATGTCAGGGTTCCACGGCGTGGCGGTGGTGATGACGACGTATAGCTGCCGCAACAGAGCCGCGGCGATCGCTACCCGGGCCTGGTTGGGGTTGAGGCGGTTTGCTTCTCGGCTGGTCAGGTGCCGATAGCGGGCGGCGTATACCTCGTTGTGGGTCAACGCCGCGAACGCCGCTCGCCAGGCGGCGACCCGCAACAGCGGCCGGCCACGACCACTGATGCGGGTGGCGCCGCGGTAGGCGCCGGAGGAGTTCTCCCGGGGGCATAGTCCGGCATGTTTGACTACCGCCCGCGCCGAGTCGAAGCGGGTCAGGTCACCGGTTTCGGCGAGGATCGCCGCCACCGAGACCGCCGATACTCCGGGAATGGATCCGGCGAGTTCGTGCAGGCCCAGCCCGGTGAGGACCTCGATCATGGCCGCCTCGACCTGCTCGCAGGCGGTGCGGGCGTGGTGAAAGTCGGCCAAGGCGTAGCGGGCCCGTTCCAGCGCACCGGCCTCGGCGGTGATCGTGGTCTCGGTCTGGACGGCGAAAGCGGCATCGACGATCGCGACCAGGATGCGGGTAGTGACCCGACGCCCACCCCAGCAGGGCAGTTCGGCGCGTACGTGTTCGCGGAGCCACGCCACCGCCTGTTCCCGGCTGCCCTGGGCGGTCAGGGGTGTCGGGTCAGCGCCGATGACGGCCATCGCGGCCAGCCAGGTCACCGATTTGAACGGTTGCCCGGCGCAGTCAAGGGCGTGGGGCCAGGCGCCTTCGAGGAGGTCGCGGGCTTGTTGCTGCGCCGCACCACGGCGGGTGAGTTGCTGGGATCGGCGTACGCCGAGGTGACGTAGCCGGGTCCATTGCTCGTCGGCGTGTTCGGGCAGATAGATATGAAGTTGGGTGGTCAGCCGTGCGATCAGCAGGGCGTCTTTGTCATCGGATTTGTCGTGGGTGAAGTCTTCGGTCTCTCGGGCCCGTGCCACCGCGATCGGCTGCACACACACCATCTGCACCCCGACCGCCGCGGTCAGGTCTCGGACCGTTTTCCAGCGATGCCCGGTCGGTTCACACGCGATGACGATGCCGGCAAACCCGGCAGCAGCAGCGGCGGTACGGCTCCACTCGATCGCGGTGGCCAACTGTGGTGGCGCGCAGTGAAACGTGCGGCGCGCCACGATGCGGGAGTCGTGATCGACCACCGCGACGACTTGTTTGTTCGATGCCAGATCGATCGCTGCGACCGCGTGGTCGCGGCGCACGATGCCCCGGAACCGGGTCAACCGATCGTTCCGACGCTTGTCTCCACGACTCAAACGACTAGCCTTAGACATTGACATCCTCCTTTTGTGGTTGGGATAACCAAGCCCCTTATGACCACATCAGGAGGATGTCCCAGTTACCAGCCCTTCCAGCTATTACTAGCAGCGCCCGGAGCTTGCGGAGGGCGACCAACCCCGCTCCCTGAGGGTTGGAGCTGTCGTTGGCCGGGTCGGGTTGGTCTCACGTCGATGACGTGGCTGGTTCTCGACCATGAGCGACGCGCGTCGTCGTGGTGCCGGTTGTTCGGGCGCGCGTGATCACCGGACCGCGTTGGTGGTCCGTGGATCTGTTCGCGCACGGTGTTCAGGTGTTGTGTGAATCGCCGGGGTATGTCGGGTCGGCGGTTGAGGCGTTCGGGGTTGGGTGGTGCGCCGGGTTCGGCGTTGAGTCGCCAGAGGCAGCGGCCTTCGTCGGGTCCGGACCGGGCGATGCGGGTGGTGTACTGCCCGGGTTGGTCACCGACCATGCGGTTATGACGGGGACAGGCTGGGGCGAGGTCGTCGATGTCGGTGAGACCACCCTTGGCCCAGTCCTTCTGGGCGTGATGAAGCTCGACGTGGGTGGCGGGCTGATCACACCCGGGCGTCGAGCACACCTCGCCGTCGGGGCGGGCGAAGGAGACGAGGCGTTGTTCGCGGGTGGCGAGTCGTTTCCCGCGCCCGAAGTGCAGCGGGACGGCGGTGGCGTTTTTGAAGATCGCCAACCACGGTTGGACCTCACCGGCCATCGCGATCAGGTCCGGGATGGGCAGCACGGTGCCGGTGGCGGTGGTCGCGAGTCCGGCTTCGCGGATGAGGTCGTTGAGGTCGGCTTTGACGATCAGTTGCACGGGCAATCCGCGGTGCGACTTTCCAAGGGTCCCGTCGGCGAAACCTGCGGCCAGGGCGGCGTCGAGCGCGTCGTGATTGATCTGCGCGGGAGTACGGCTGTCACGGTCGGCTGCGGTGGTCAGGGCGTCGGGGTCAGCGGTCCCGGCGGGTCCGGACGGTGAGTGGGGGTCGTCGGGGTTGTTGAGTCCGGGTTTACCCCAGACCGCGAACATCATCGTCAACCGGGCGGCGAGTTCGGGGGTGAGGGTGCCCGAGATCTTGGCGGTGCCATCGGCGCGTTGCCGACCGATCCACAGGTTGCGGCGTCGTTTCTGGTCGGTGTCATCAGCCAATGTGCCGTCGGGATCGAGGTGTGCCAGCAGCCGGGCACCGAGTTGGGTGATGTCGGCGGGTGTGTGGTCGGTGGCGATCTCGGCCATCTGTCGCTCGGCCGCGACTTTCACGTCGTGGTCGATTCCGTGGGGAATCTGGTCGAGGACATCGAGGGCGGCCTGCACGTGCGCGGAACCGACCGCTCCTGCGGCGAAAGCCTCAGCCAGGGTCGGGTTTTCGGGTTCCAGTATGTCGCCGCCGAGGCTGGTGCGGGTCGCGGTGGCGTCCATTTGCTTACGGCGTCGCATCGGGTTCGACACTCGTAGCCGGTGGGTCATGTACTGCATGAGTGTTCGGCACCCGGCTTTGCGGGGCAGGTCGCGGGCCTCGACCTGATCGATCTGCCGGTCACCGGCAACAGTCAACCGTGCGATCGCTTTCTCGGTATCGGCTGCCACTTCGGCCAACTCGGCATCGGTGCACGGCCCCAGGTTGACCGTCTGCAACTCGTCCACGATGCGGTGGAGGTCGGCAATCAACTCGACGGCACGCGGCTGCGGCGTCGCTGATCCGTCAGACATGGCCACCCCCCAAGTACCGTAGCTGCGAATGTACGTTCGAGTTTACACCACAGCCGGCATCTCGCAACCCGAAAGTTTCTGTTGTGCAACGGTATTCGTCGGGACAACTTGTCGGTGCTGTGTGGTAGATGGGGGGCGCCTGTTTGCGTTGTCCTCGAATTATGTTGTTACGAGTCCTCTCTCGACAGCGGATGTGCGCGGGGAGGCCAGAGACCGCTCAGACGTCCAGCACTTCGGTCAACTGCGGGACGATCTGCTTCTTGCGCGAGACGACGCCTTTGCCGAAGGCATGGCCGTCCGCCACGGTGACCCCGAGTGCCTGTTCGACCGCCGAGGCGGGTTCGCCGACCACCAGCAGATCCGAGTCGGCCTTGATCACATCGGTGATGAGCAGGAGGTAGAGGTCGTAGCCGGCTGCCTCCTTCTCGGCGGCCATCGCCGTCAGGAACTCGTCGCGGCGTGCGAGCACCTCGGCGGAGTCGACCGTGGTGATCTGCGAGACCCGCACCGTCTTCGGCCCCATTTCGAAGCTCTTGGAGTCCCGTCCGATGATCGCCGACACCGGCTCGTCGCCGAGCGCGGTCCCGGCCCGTAGAAGCGCGTCGCCGTACTCGTCGACGTCGACGCCCGCGATCGCGGCGAGCTCCGCGGCGGCGGCACGGTCAGCGTCGGTGCAGGTGGGGGAGTTGAACAACAGGGTGTCGGAGATGATCGCCGACAGCATGATGCCCGCCTCTGGGCGCGGGATCTCGACCCCGTTCTCCGCATACATCCGGGTGAGGATCGTGCAGGTGCATCCGACCGGTTCGACGCGCATGTACAGCGGCGCAGCCGTCTCGAAATTGGCGATCCGATGGTGGTCGATGACTTTCAGGACGGTCACGTCGGTGATGTCGGCGACGCTCTGCTGGCGCTCGTTGTGGTCGACGAGCATGACCTCCGCCGGCGCGGCCGTTTCGATGACGCGCGGTGCGTCGAGTCCGAAATGGTCCAAGGCGAAGGCGGTTTCGAGACTCGGCCGGCCCAGGGCGACGGCCTCGACATCGCTGCCCAGCGCGGCTTCGAGGTGGGCGAGGCCGATCGCAGCCCCGATGGCATCGGTGTCGGGGTTGCGGTGTCCGAACACCAGGATCTTCGACATGGGACCTCGGCTTTCTCCTCGGCGGTGCGCGTGGGCCCAGACTACGACGATCCCGGCGCCTCGCGGTCTCGTTCCCGGTGGGCATGATCCTCACCGGGTCGGCGCCTGCCCCGGGGTCGGCGTTCTACATTGGCTCCATGTCCACGACCGGGCGTCGATGCGTCATCCTGGTCGTCTGCTGTCTGAGCATGTTCCTCGTCGGCCTCGACATCTCCGCGGTCAACGTGGCGCTGCCGTCGATCGGTGCCGATCTCGACGCCACGCCGTCTCAGCTCCAGTGGGTGGTCGACTCGTACACGCTGGTCGTCGCGAGCCTGCTCATCCTCGGCGGCACCACCGGCGACCGGCTTGGTCGCAGACGCATCTTCGGGGTCGGCCTCGCGATTTTCGGAACCGGGTCGGTGCTCTGCGCGGTGTCGCCGACACCGGAGGTGCTCATCACGGCCCGGGCCGTCCAGGCGGTCGGTGGCTCGATGCTGAACCCGGTGGCCCTGTCGATCGTGACCACTGTGTTCACCGAGCCGAAGGCGCGTGCGCGGGCGATCGGGTTGTGGGGAAGTGCATTCGGGGCGAGTCTGGCCTTCGGCCCGGTCGTCGGTGGTGCGCTGGTCTCCGGCCTGGGCTGGCAGGCGATCTTCGTGCTCAATGTCCCGGTGTGCGTGCTCGCCCTCGTTCTCAGCCGGCGGTACGTCCCCGAGTCGAGGGCGCCACAGCCTCGACGGGCCGATGTGGTGGGTCAGCTGTTGATCCTCGTGCTGTTGGGAACCGTGACGTTCGGGATCATCGAAGGGCATGTGCTGGGCTGGGGGTCCGGCGTCATCGTCGGCTGTTTTGCGGTCGCTGCGTGCTCGTCTGTGGTTCTCGTCTGGTACGAGTTGCGCCGCGACGAGCCGCTCCTGGACCCGCGGTTCTTCGGCAGTGTGCCGTTCACCGTCGCGGTCGTGTGCGCAGTCATCGCGTTCGCGGCGACCGGCGGGTTCCTGTTCCTCAACACCCTGTACCTGCAAGAGGTACGCGGACTGAGTCCGCTCGGCGCGGGTCTGAGGCTGATCCCGATGGCTCTGGCCGCCGCGTGCTGCGCGCCGGTCTCGGGACGCCTCGTCGCCGCGCGGGGGTCCCGGCCGCCACTGTTCGCGGGCGGGATCGGGATGGCCGCGGGCGGAGTGCTTCTCCTCGGCGTCGGACCGGATACCCCGTTCACCTACCTCGGCTCGGCCTACCTCGTGTTCGGCATCGGCTTCGGACTGGTCAACGCGCCCATCACGAATGCCGCGGTGTCGGGCATGCCGCGGACCCAGGCGGGACTCGCCTCCGCGATGGCCTCCACCGGGCGCCAGGTCGGGACGGCGCTGGGCGTGGCGGTGTCCGGTGCCATCGCGTTCTCTGGACGGGTGGGAACGGTGGCCGACGACCTGAGCGCCACCGCACGACCGTTCTGGATGGTGGTGTCACTGTGCGGCATGGCGATCGCCGTGCTGGCCTATCTCGCCACCGGCGCCTGGGCGGAACGAACCGCCGTGCGCACACGCGACCGCGTCGAGTCCCGATCGGGCTCCTGGACGGCGTGAGATTCCCACCATCGCGCGATCAGCTCGACGATCCCGTCAGGCGTCCGCGTCCATCCGAGGTGCGTCGCGACGCCCCCGGCCGGACCGTCGGAGGCCCGGTAACACAGTGTCGACATCGCGTCCTTGTCGAACGCCGCGTCGTAGGCGTCCGCGGCGCGGCCGGACACCACCTCGTCGTCGTGCAACCGGATCGACAACGCTCGCACCGCGATTCGGGAGTCGAGTGCGAACGGCGCCCACCCGGTCAGCACCATGCGCGCCCATTCCCGCATCAGCGTGCGCGGCGTCGGACCGCCGAAGCCGCGTCGTGGCCACCGGCCGAGCACCGCCGCGACCGGCGTCACCGACGCGGCCAGTGCGGCGAGCGGGATTCCGCGTGCGCCGTAGTGTCGGAAGTGGGGGACCGAGGCGCCGATCGCCACGATCCCGTCGGGAGCACGATCGGTCCGTGACGTCACGATCGCTGCCAGCTGTGCACCCAGGCTGTGACCGAGCACCAGGACCCTCGTCTCCGGGGTTTCGGTCCGGGCGGCGGTCACGGCGTCGGCCAGGTCGTCCGCCTCGTCGGCATAGGACCAGTCGGAACGTCGAGACGGTGGCTCGCTTCCCTCCTCGATCCCTCGCCGAGGGACGATCACGACGTCGAATCCGGCTCTGCTCAGGGCCTCCGTCAAGCGCCGGTACACACGCGCCGGCACTCCCATCGCCGGCGAGATCAACACCGTCGTGTGCCGTGTGCGAACGGGGTCGTTCTCGATGCGGGTCATGTCCCCAACGTCTCGCACCCGCGCCGCCGGCACCACTACCTACCAGGTAGTCGTTTCACGGCGCGGCCCTGTGGATACCAACCAGGGATGGTCGACGCGGACACGGAGGGAGCGACAGATGTCGGATGTGAGTGACTTCTCGGAGACCTGCAAGCGCGTGGCGGACGCCGCGATGGAAGCGGGCGTTCGGATCGCGGTCGCCGAATCGCTGACCGGCGGGAACCTGGCAACCGAACTGAGCAAGGCGCCGAACGCGGGTACGTGGTTCCGCGGCGGGGTCGTGGCCTACCACAAGGACGTCAAGTACGACCTGCTCGACGTGCCCGAGGGGCCGGTCGTGAGCGAGACCGCGGCGCGCGCGATGGTGGCGTCGACCGCCCGGTTGTTCGACGCCGACCTCGTCGTCGCGGTGACCGGTGAGGCCGGTCCCGAACCCGACGAGGCGGCACCGGGAACGGTGTGGTTCGGACTGGATCACCGCGGCCGCGTCAGCGCCTCCCGGGAAGTGTTCGACGGTGAACCCGAAGAGGTCCTCGCCCAGACGATCGGACACTCGTTGGAGTTGCTCGAGTCCTGTCTGCGGTCTTGATCGCCGGACGACCGTTACCCGTGAGGTAGTCGCCGCGCTCCCGCCCGGGACCTACCATGACCCCATGACCGTCGAGGTGGGAAGCATGCTGCGGCAGTGGCGCTCTCGCCGCTCGCTGAGCCAGCTGGATCTCGCCTACGAGGTCGGTGTCTCGCCGCGTCACCTCAGTTTTGTCGAGACCGGCCGGTCACGCCCGAGTCCGGCGCTGCTCGAGGCGCTCTCCGAGCGGCTCGATGTTCCACTGCGAGAACGAAATTCGCTGCTCCTCGCTGCGGGGCACGCACCCCGCTACAGCGAGGAACCGCTCGACTCGGACACGATGGCCCACGTCCGGTCGTCTGTCCAGCGATTGCTCGACGCCCACAACCCGAACATGGGCATGGCGCTCGACCGGACCTGGAACGTCGTGCTGGCCAACGACACCGCGCTCACCCTTCTCGAGTTGTTGCCGCCCGAACTGCAGACCGGACCGGTCAACCTGTTCCGGGTGTCGCTGCATCCGAACGGATTCGCGCGGGCCACGCACAACTTCGACGAGTGGGCGACCTACCTGCTCGAGTTGCTCCGGCGGATGGCGCGGATCACCGGCGATCCGCGCCTCGCCGACCTCGAACGGGAGGTCTCGGGGTATCCGACCGTCGCCGCACTCGACGGACGCCTCGCCCGCGACCGTGCCGGAGTCGGGGGACAACCGCAGTTGCTGGTGCCGTTCCGGCTCACCCTCGGCGACCAGGTGCTGTCGTTCTTCAGCACCCTCACGACGTTCGGCTCCCCACGCGATGTCACCCTCGAGGAGCTGACCATCGAGCTGTTCTACCCCGCCGACGAGCCCACCGAGCGGTGGGTTGCGATGATGCAGGGGTGACCGACACCGCCCCCGACGTCTCCACCGCCGGCCCCACCTCACCCTCGGGTGCGCGCCTCCCCGCTGCCGTGCTGTGGGACATGGACGGCACGCTGCTCGACTCCGAACCGATCTGGGACGTCGCGATGGCGGAACTGGCCGCACGGCACGGCATCGTCATGTCACCGGAACTCCGCGAATCCACTCTCGGGAACTCGCTGCCGGACGCATTGGCGAAGGTGCACGACGCGGCCGGTCTGTCCGCCGCGGAGCGCGATCCGGAGGCCGACGGACGCTGGACCCTCGATCGGGTCGCCGAACTGTTCGCCGACGACCTGCCATGGCGTCCCGGTGCACCCGAAGCACTCGACCTGGTGGCCGGGGCAGGGATCCCGATGGTGCTGGTGACGAACACGGTGCGGGAGCTGACCGAGGTGGCCCTGGAGACCATCGGGCGTGAACGCTTCACCACGACGGTCTGCGGCGACGAGGTGGCGGTGGGCAAACCCGCGCCCGACCCCTACCTGCGCGCGGCGGAACTGCTCGGTGTCCCGTCGGCCGACTGTCTGGCCGTCGAGGACTCGCCGACCGGCGCCCAGGCGGCATCGGCGGCCGGATGTCCGACGCTCGTCGTCGAGTCCGCGGCACCGGTCGAGCCGGGTCGGCTGCGCGTCTTCCGGACCAGTCTGGTCGGGCTGGACCTCGACGATGTCGCCGGTGCATGGACCGGCGGTCTCGCGCGCATCTCGACATGCAAAAATGAGGAATCGTGAAGACTTTCGAGGAGCTGTTCGCCGAACTCAGCGACAAGGCGCAGAGCCGTCCCGAGGGTTCGGGTACCGTCGCCGCCCTCGACTCCGGTGTCCACACCCTGGGCAAGAAGATCATCGAAGAGGCTGGTGAGGTCTGGCTCGCCGCCGAACACGAATCCGACGAGTCGCTCGGCGAGGAGATCTCGCAGCTCGTCTACTGGCTGCAGGTGATGATGATCAAACGGGGACTGACGCTGCAGGACGTGTACCGACATCTGTGACCGGTTGACCCGGTCCGGACTCAGTCCACACGACACAGTTCTGCTCCATCCCCGCGCCCGCAGGCGCACTCCACGAAAAGGACAACGAGATGCTGAGAGTGGCCGTACCCAACAAGGGTGCGCTCTCCGAATCCGCGTCGGCCATCCTCTCCGAGGCCGGCTATCGCCGCCGGACCGACGCCAAGGACCTCACGGTCCTCGACAACAACAACGACGTCGAGTTCTTCTTCCTGCGTCCCAAGGACATCGCGATCTACGTCGCCTCCGGCCGGCTCGACCTGGGCATCACCGGACGTGACCTCGCCCGCGACTCCGGTGCCGAGGTCGGCGAACAGCTGGCCATGGGCTTCGGCTCGTCGACCTTCCGTTACGCGGCTCCGGCCGACCAGCAGTGGGCAGTGGCCGATCTCGCGGGCAAACGCATCGCCACGTCGTACCCGAACCTCGTGCGCGAGGACCTGGCCGGTCATGGCATCACCGCCGACATCATCCGGCTCGACGGTGCGGTCGAGATCTCGATCCAGCTCGGTGTCGCCGACGCGATCGCCGACGTCGTCGGTTCCGGTCGCACGTTGCGTCAGCACGGCCTGGTGGCGTTCGGTGAATCGCTGTGCGACTCCGAGGCGGTCCTGATCTCCCGACGCGACGCCGACCTCACCAAGGCCGAACGGCAGTTCGTCGCCCGAGTGCAGGGCGTGGTGTTCGGACAGCAGTACGTGATGATCGACTACGACTGCCCCCGTTCGCTTCTCGATCAGGCGTCGGCGCTCACGCCGGGCCTCGAGTCGCCGACCGTGGCGCCCATGGCCGACCCGGACTGGGTCGCGGTCCGCGCAATGGTGCCCCGCAAGGACCACCAGAACCTCATGGACGAGCTGTCCGAGCTCGGCGCCAAGGCCATCCTGGCGACGGACATCCGGTCCTGCCGGTTCTAGCGGAGGCAGATCCACCCATTTTCGGCAAACCCACCAGCTGCGAGCTGGTGGGTTTGCCGATTAGTGGTGGGTTTGTGGCTATTGCACCGCGCTGAGCATCACCGTCTGGGCCGACCGGCCGATGTGGCCGGAGGCGTCGTAGAGGTCGGCGAAGGTGCTGCCGAACCCGTCCGGACCGGCGATCATGTGGGCGTCGATGCCGACCCACGGTCCGCTCGGGACGCGCGTCAGGTGCACGGTGGTGTCGGTGTTCATCCACGTCCACCGATTCGGGCGGAGTCGGGTGCCCAACCCGTTGGCGACGTCGATGACGGTGAACATCGACTCCAGGTCCTCGGTCTTCTCGTCGGCGACGAGCGGGATCGCCGGCCGCAGCCACACCGCGGGAGTCGAGCCGTTGCGCCCCTCGGCCCGGACCGACTCGATGGTGCCGATGAACCCGAGGGTGCCCCAGTCGACCGCCTCGCCGTTGTCGTCGGAGAAGCCGATCACCGCCTTCGACTCGTCCGGTCCGGGCGTCAGGGGATCGGGACCGTTCGCGATCTCGGCGGTGTCGGCGACGCGGAGCCGCCACCCCACCGAGCGGGCGGCGGCGCGGAACGTCCCGTCGGCCTGCTGCACCTGCAGTTCGGTCTCGACGAGGCTGATCTGGCGGCCCGGCCGCACGACCCGGGCGACGACCCGGTTGACGCCCAGCCCGACCGGGCCGAGGATCTCGGTGGTCACGCGTGTGAAGTGCTGCGCCGGGTCGGGCTGGCACCGCAGCAACGACCGCATCAGGAGGGCCGACGGGGGACCACCGTGCTGCATCGTCGGCGACCACACGCTCAGCGTCGCCTCGGTCGGGCGGAAGTACTCGAAGTCGCCCTCGTCACGGGCAGCATCCGACGGGGCATCGATGGGTTCGTAGTACGAGTTCTCCACCCGAGTCACTCTATGACTGCCGACATAATGGGTCGGGGCGGGGGCGTCCCGCGGACGTCGGGGCTGCTCAGGCCGCGAAACCCGCCGGGGGACCGGGGTACGGCGGGATGACGCCCCCGAACTCCGGACACCGGGCGCGGTGCTCACAGAACTTGCACGACCACGACTTCTTCGGCCGGAAGTCGCCCGAGGCCACGGCCGTGCGGATCGCCTGCCAGATCGCGCGCAGGGTGCGCTCGAAGCGGAGCAGCTCGTCACGGTCCGGGCGATAGATCAGCTGTTGCCCGTCGGAGAGGTACATCAGCTGCAACCGGGCGGGAACGACTCCGCGGGTGCGCAGGATCGCGAGCGCGTAGAACTTCATCTGGAACAACGCCTTGGCCTCGTACGCCTCACCCGGCGACCGCCCGGTCTTGTAGTCGACGACGCGTATCTCGCCGGTCGGCGCGACGTCGATGCGGTCGATGAACCCCCGCATGAGCATGTCGTCGGCGTCGATCTCGACGTGTTCCTCCACCGCGTCGGCGTCGAAGGCGGTCGGGTTCTCCATCGTGTAGTAGGTGGCGATCAGCTTGTGCGCATCGGCGAGGAACGCGGCCTGGCCGCCTTCGCCGATGACCTTCGCAAGCTCGGGGTCGCCCTCGCACATCGCGGCCCAGGCGCCTTCGACCAGCAACTCGGCCGAGTCCTGCGTGCGGAGCTCGGCCGGGAGGTCGAACAGATTCTCCAGCGCGGCATGGACGACGGTGCCCCTGGTCTGCGCGGTGGTGGGGGTCTCCGGGAAGCGGTCGATCGCACGGTAGCGGTAGAGCAGCGGGCACTGCTTGAAGTCCGCGGCGCGGGACGGCGACAGCGCCAGCGGGCGCCCGACGATCCCTCGCGCATCCGCGTCGGGGCCGTCCGGGGTCCCTGTCGGGGTCGTGCTGGGGGAGGCGTCTCCGACTCCGGTCATCGTGCTCACCCTTCGCAGGGTAGGCGCCGGGCCCGACAGTCCGAGGTCCCGACACTCGGGTCCGCTCGCCGGCCACCCGGGCGGCGCCCTCCCCGCAGCGACACGAGGCAGGACCGGGCCACCTCGTCGGGTAACGTCCACACGGCCCACGAACCCCTGCGCCGAGTCGCGCGGGTTCGGATCGTTCACGAGAGGAAGCACCAGTGCCCACCACCGGACCGTTCGTCGTCGGCGACCGGGTTCAGCTGACCGATGCCAAGGGGCGCAAGTTCACGGTGCTGCTCGACGAGGGAAAGCAGTTCCACACCCACCGCGGTGCCATCTCCCATGACGACCTCATCGGTTCGCCCGAGGGCAGCATCGTCTCCGCGACCAGCGGTACCCAGTATCTGGCGCTGCGCCCGCTGCTCGTCGACTACGTGCTCTCGATGCCGCGCGGGGCCCAGGTCATCTATCCCAAGGACGCCGCCCAGATCGTCCTCGAGGGCGACATCTTCCCGGGCGCCCGCGTCCTCGAAGCCGGTGCCGGCTCCGGCGCGCTGACGTGTTCGCTGCTGCGCGCGGTCGGTGCCGACGGAGAGGTCGTCTCCTTCGAGATCCGGGATGACCACGCCGAGCACGCGATCCGCAACGTCGAGACCTTCTTCGGGGGACGGCCGGACAACTGGCACCTCACCGTCGACGATCTGGCGAACGTGGATCGGAACGAACGGTTCGATCGCGTCATCCTGGACATGCTCGCGCCCTGGGAACCGCTCGACGTCGTGCGGACCGTGTTGAAACCAGGCGGGGTCTTGACGGTCTACGTGGCGACCGTCACCCAGTTGTCCCGGGTGATGGAGGCCCTGCGCGAGCAGGAGTGCTGGACCGAGCCCCGGGCCTGGGAGACGCTCCTCCGCGAGTGGAGCGCGGTGGGCCTCGCGGTGCGTCCCGAGCACAAAATGCAAGGCCACACGGCTTTTCTGATCACGGCCCGGCGCCTTGCCGACGGCACCACCACACTGCGTCCGCAGCGCCGTCCGAGCAAGGGCTGAGCCCGGTCGCGGAGCAACGGCCCGTCGCCGAGCTGTGCGGTGAAACATCGCGAATACGTTGCGAAGACGCACATTTAACACACCGTCAACACCGGCGATTGCGCGGTGGACGGCGATTCGCCGTCTCGGCCGGTAGCGTAGGGATACGGCGCGAGCATTCCGATCGAGGGATCGGGTGATTGCCGGCGAGAGGAGTCAGCAATGACCGAATCTGACCGCCACGACGCACTGGGGGACCGCGCGGTTCCCGAGGGCGCCAGTGCATCCGACGAGGGCTTCGTCCCCGCCTACACTCCGCCCCCGCCGCGGAGCGGCACCGAGTCGCCGCTGTCGCGGAGCGGCCCGGACTCGTCTGCGCGCGGCGCAGCCGGCCGGCCGGCCGGGGATCTACAAGAGCGGGTGGACAGCCTCACCGCACGCAACGCGAAGCTGCTCGACACCCTCAAAGAAGCCCGACAGCAACTCGTCGCTCTCCGCGAGGAGGTCGACCGTCTGGGTCAGCCGCCGAGCGGGTACGGCGTCCTGCTGGACGTGCACCCCGACGCCACCGTCGATGTGTTCACCTCGGGCCGCAAGATGCGCCTCACCTGTTCGCCCAACATCGACACCGACCTGCTGACCAAGGGTCAGACCCTGCGTCTGAACGAGGCCCTGACCATCGTCGAGGCCTGTGAATTCGACACCGTCGGCGAGATCAGCACGCTGCGCGAGGTGCTCGGTGACGGCAAACGCGCCCTGGTCGTCGGTCACGCCGACGAGGAGCGGGTGGTCTGGCTGGCCGAACCGCTGCTCGGCGAGGTCGACGGTGAGGACGGTTTGCGTCGCAAGCTGCGTCCCGGCGACTCGCTGCTCATCGACACCAAGGCCGGGTTCGCGTTCGAGCGGGTGCCCAAGGCCGAGGTCGAGGATCTCGTCCTGGAGGAGGTCCCGGACGTCGGTTACGAGGACATCGGTGGCCTGGGCCGCCAGATCGAGCAGATCCGCGACGCCGTCGAACTCCCGTTCCTGCACAAGGACCTGTTCCGCGACTACCAGCTGCGTCCCCCGAAGGGCGTGCTGCTCTACGGTCCGCCCGGCTGTGGCAAGACGCTCATCGCCAAGGCCGTGGCCAACTCCCTGGCGAAGAAGATCGCGCAGGTGCGGGGCGACGACGCCAAGGAGGCGAAGTCGTACTTCCTGAACATCAAGGGCCCCGAGCTGCTCAACAAGTTCGTCGGTGAGACCGAGCGGCACATCCGGCTGATCTTCCAGCGGGCGCGCGAGAAGGCTTCGGAGGGCACGCCGGTCATCGTCTTCTTCGACGAGATGGACTCGATCTTCCGCACGCGCGGATCGGGCGTCTCCTCGGACGTGGAGACCACCGTCGTCCCGCAGCTGCTCAGTGAGATCGACGGCGTCGAGGGCCTCGAGAACGTCATCGTGATCGGTGCGTCGAATCGCGAGGACATGATCGACCCCGCGATCCTGCGCCCGGGGCGCCTCGACGTGAAGATCAAGATCGAGCGTCCCGACGCCGAATCCGCGATCGACATCTTCTCCAAGTACCTCACCGAGGAGCTGCCCATCCACGCCGACGACATCGGCGAATTCGGGGGCGATCGCACGGCCTGTGTCAACGCGATGATCGAGAAGGTCGTCGAGCGGATGTACGCCGAGAGCGAGGACAACCGGTTCCTCGAGGTCACCTACGCCAACGGCGACAAAGAGATCATGTACTTCAAGGACTTCAACTCCGGCGCGATGATCCAGAACGTCGTCGACCGGGCCAAGAAGTACGCGATCAAGTCGCAACTGGACACGGGTGCACCGGGTCTGCGCGTCCAGCATCTCTTCGACTCCATCCTCGACGAGTTCGCGGAGAACGAGGACCTGCCCAACACGACCAACCCCGACGACTGGGCTCGGATCTCGGGCAAGAAGGGCGAGCGGATCGTGTACATCCGCACGCTGGTCACGGGCAAGAGTGCGGGCGCGAGCCGGGCCATCGACACCGAGACGAACACGGGTCAGTACCTGTAGCGACAGTGGTCTCGACCGAGCAGACAGCCGACTCCCACGGGGTCGGCTGTCTGCTCGACAGAACCGCGTGAACAGCGCCGTCAAGCACTAGAGTTGTCGGCGATGAACAGCACATCGATGGCGCGTGGACGAGTGATCGTCGACGGTGGGGCGCCGCATCCACTGGGCGGCGCTCAGCGCATCACCCTGGGGCGTGAGCCCGACAACGACATCGTGATCAACCATCCGATGGTGTCGCGTCGGCATCTCGCCATCGAGTGGCGCGGTACGGCCTGGTGTCTCGTCGACATCGGCAGCACCAACGGCTTCTTCGTCAACGGCCTGCGGATGGCCGAGTTCATGGTGCCCGGTACGACCCAGGTACGCCTCGGCGACGTGAACACGGGTCCGGTCGTCGACCTCGTGGTCGACGTGCCCGCATCCGGCGGCCGACCGCCCTCGAGTGGTCCCGGACGCAGTGTGCCGTCCCGGCCGGGTCCGCCGGTCTCGCGTCCGATGCAGTCGGGCTACCCGCCGTCAGGTCCTCGCTCGGCGGGGTTCCCGGGCGCGCCTGTCCCGGCCTCAGGCCAGATGCCGGCCCATGCACCGGGCGGGCGACAGTACCGAGTGGACCCGATGCCGCAGGAAGTCCTGAGCGCGCCGCATCTGCAAGCGCTGCAGCAGAACGTGTCGGCGGTCTACCGCCTGCCCGGCGCGCCGACACCGCCCGAGCGCGAGTCGATCTCGCTCCGCGGAGTCCAGCGGATCGGACGCACGCCCGACAACGACATCGTCGTCAGCGACGTCCTGGCGTCCCGGCACCACGCACAGGTGTCCAGCCGCGGGGCGGCCCTCGTGATCGAGGACCTCGGCAGCGTCAACGGAACCTTCGTCAACGGCCGGCGGGTGTCGAGCGCGCAACTGACCGACGGCGACGTCGTCACCATCGGCAACAGCGACTTCGTGGTGTCCGGCGGCACGCTGATGCGCGGGCAGGAGAGCGCCGCGGTCGCCGACGGCCTCCACGTCCACGGTGTGAGTCTCGTCGTGGACGGCGGGAAGCGTCTGCTCGCCGACGTGGACTTCAGTGCCAGTCCGGGCACGCTGACCGCGGTGATCGGCCCCTCGGGCGCGGGTAAGTCGACGGTGTCGAAGATCGCGGCCGGACTCAACTCACCGACGAGCGGCCTGGTCACATTCGAGAGCCGCAACGTCCACGCCGAATACGACGCTCTGCGCACCCGCATCGGTATGGTGCCGCAGAAGGACGTCCTGCACCACAAGCTCACGCTCCGGCAGGCATTGCGCTACGCCGCGGAACTGCGCCTGCCACCCGACCTCTCGAAGGCCGATCGGGACCGGGTCATCGACGGGGTGCTCAGCGAGCTGCAGCTGACCGAGCACGTCGACACCCGCGTGGAGAAGCTGTCCGGCGGGCAGCAGAAGCGCGCATCGGTCGCGATGGAGTTGCTGACAGGTCCGTCACTGCTCATCCTCGACGAACCGACCTCCGGTCTCGACCCCGCACTCGACCGGCAGGTGATGGCCACCCTCCGCCGGCTCGCCGACGCCGGGCGTGTGGTCCTCGTGGTCACGCACTCGCTGACCTATCTGTCCATGTGCGACCAGGTGCTGCTGCTGGCGCCCGGCGGCAAGACGTCCTTCTGCGGCCCGCCCGGACAGGTCGAGGGGGAGATGGGCACCTCCGACTGGGCAGAGATCTTCGCGTACGTCGCCGATCAGCCGGACACCGCTCACATGCGGTACCTGGACCGGCACCGCCGAGCGCCGAATCCGCCGCCGCCCCAGCGTCCTCCCGGTCCACCGATACCGGTGCCGCACACGAGCTTCACCCGCCAGTCGTCGACCATCGCCCGACGCCAGGTACGGCTCATCTTCGCCGACGTCGGCTATCTCGTCTTCCTCGTGCTGCTACCCGTCGTGCTCGGCCTGCTCACCTTGGTGATCCCGGGTTCGAGCGGGTTCGCCCGCCTCGAGGTGATCCCGAACGCGCCGCCACCGAAGGACGGCGCGGAGGCGATCCAGATCCTCGTCGTGCTCGTCGTCGGGGCCGCGTTCATGGGGGCCGCGCTGACCGTGCGCGATCTCGTCGGGGAGCGCGACATCTTCGAACGCGAGCGCGCCGTCGGGTTGCGGCCCGGCGCATACCTTTTCGCCAAGATCGTGGTGTTCTTCGTCGCCGCGGTGCTGCAGACGATCATCATGGTCGGCATCACCTTCGCCGGTCGGGGGCTGCCCGACTTCGGCGGTCCGATCCTCCCGCCGCCGCTGGCGTTGCTCGTCGCGGTGGCCGTCCTCGCCTGCGTGAGCACGCTCGTCGGTCTCGCGATCTCGTCGGCGGTCAAATCCAACGAGCAGGTCATGCCGCCGCTGGTCATCGTCGTGATGGTCCAGTTGGTGTTCTGCGGCGGCCTGTTCAAACTCGACGGCATCGGACTCGAACAGCTGTCGTGGATCTTCCCGTCGTTCTGGGGGTATGTCGCCGCGGCCGGCAGCGTGGACCTCTACAACATCAATGTGGCCGCGCCGCAGCGCATCACGCTGTGGGAGACATCGGTCGCGCACACCGCACTCGCCTACGGGGTGCTCGCGGTGATCAGCGCGCTGCTGCTCGCCTTCACCTATTCGCGGCTGCGATTGAAGAAGCGGTGACGCGCGGCGGCTGACCAGCACTGACGGGCGGTCCGCTCCGTCAGACGTCTCGCATGACGGCGCACAGCACCTTCCGGTCGTCGACGAGGCTGTCGGGGAGGGGTGCGCCGCTCCGCGACGCCGGCAGCACGCGGACGTCCCCGATCTGCCATCAACGACCGCGGTGTCGGATCGAGGCCCCCTGCGCCGCGAGCACGTTCGCCACCCAGTCCGACCCGGCGCCATAGTTCAGGACGACCCAGAAATCGCGACCCGACGCCAGCGCCATGACCGGCGTCCGGTAGCGGCGGCCACTGCGTCGACCATCGTGTTCGACGACTGCCATACCCGGGACGCGCCCGGCCCACAGCAGCACGATCCGGTTGGTCACGTGCTTGTTGAGCACCGCCACCAACCGCATGCGTCGCTCACCCAGCATCGAAGCGATCTGCGACGCCGTCCTCGCGACCGTCGACGACACGGTCATCCGGTCCTCCCGTCACTGGCTCTGTTCGACCAGTGTGACGTGGCGAGGGTGGCGACGGCATCCGGGAAGACCCTGAATCACCCTCGGGGATGGACGGAATAGTCAACCGGTCGTCGCCGGAAAGCGTACGAACCCGAGTTCGGACTCCGACGACAACTGCGGATGGCGGGGCAGGACCCGGACGGTGTAGCCGAGATGACCAGAGGCCGACGGCGGCACCAGTGCGGTGAACACCACTCGGCCCGACGCATCGCGGTCGGGACCGGGGGTCATGTCGGTGAACGTCGGTGCCAGGATCTCGCCGTCGTCGCCGACCCGGCCGAGTACCACCTGCACCGCGACCGACTCGGGCGCGAGGTCTCCCAAGGCCACATGGGCGGTGATCCAGAGTCCGTCCTCGCGACGCTCGTCCTCCACACCGGCCACCAGTACCGACGACCATCCGGTCTCCAGTGTGCGCCGATAAACCGCGAGGTCGCGTGCGCCTGCGTAGGAGTCGGCGCATGCGGATTCGTAGGCGCGGGCGGCCGGGCAGTAGAGGTCGGTCGTGTAGTCGCGGACCATCCGCGAGGCGAGTACCTGCGGGCCGAGCCGGGTGAGCGTGTGCCGCATCATCTGCACCCACCGGCTGGGCACACCGTCGTCCGCCCGGCGATAGAAGAGCGGGATCACCGTCTCCTCGAGGAGCGTGTACAGCGCCTGCGCCTCCAGATCGTCGCGACGATGTTCGTCGGTGATTCCCTCCGCGGACGGGATCGCCCACCCGTTGTCGCCGTCGGCCATCTCGTCCCACCAGCCGTCCAGGATCGACAGATTGAGTCCGCCGTTGAGCGCCGATTTCATCCCCGAGGTCCCGCAGGCCTCCATGGGACGGACCGGATTGTTCAGCCACACATCGCAACCGGCGTAGATGAAACGCGCCATCGAGATGTCGTAGTCGGGGAGGAACACGATGCGATCGCGCAGTTCCGGTTCCTCGGTGAACCGGACGACCTGCTGGATCAGGGACTTGCCTCCCTCGTCGGCCGGGTGGGCCTTGCCCGCGATGACCAGCTGCACCGGCCGGTCGGGATCGGTGAGGATGGTGCGCATGCGATCGGGATTGCGGAGCATCAGCGTCAGGCGCTTGTAGGTCGCCGCTCGCCGTGCGAATCCGATGGTCAGCACGTGCGGGTCGAACAGGTCGGCGGTCCATGCCAGTTCGGCGTGGGTGAAGCCGCGGTCGAGGCCGCTGGCTAGTGCTCGCCGCCGCACCTCGTCGACGAGTTCCGCGCGCAGCTTCTCGTGTGTTCGCCAGATCGTCTCGTCGGACAGGTCCGCGTACACCTCGGGCGCGGAGTCCTCGTCCCCGTCGGCGAAGTCGCGCCACGCCGGGGCCACCCAGGTCGGTCCGTGCACGCCGTTCGTGACCGCGCCGATGGGCACATCGGCGGCGTCGAAACCCGGCCACAAGTCGGCGAACATCTCCCGACTCACCGCACCGTGCAGCTGCGACACCCCGTTGCTGCGTTGCCCGAGCCGAAATCCCATGTGCGCCATGTTGAAGACGCCGGAGTCCGCCTCGTCGCCGAGTTCGGCCACCGTCGCCGCGGCCAGCCCGGGCAGCAGGCGGGATTTGCCGTCGGAGTCGGCGTCGAGGTAACGGGCGACGAGGTCGGCGGGGAAACGGTCGATACCGGCCGGGACCGGGGTGTGGGTGGTGAACACGTTCGAGGCGCGGACCACCGCCTCCGCGGTGTCGAAGTCGAGCCCGCCGGCCACCAGCTCGCGGATGCGTTCCACGCCGAGGAAGCCCGCGTGTCCCTCGTTCATGTGGAACACCGTCGGCTCGGGCCGGCCGGTGATCCGGACGTACTCGCGGAGCGCGCGGACACCGCCGATGCCGAGCAGGATCTCCTGTGCGATCCGGTGTTCCTGATCCCCGCCGTAGAGCCGGTCGGTCACCGCGCGCAGGGCGGCGCCCTCGGGCTCGACATCGTTGCGATCGATGTCGGAGTCGAGGAGCAGCAACGGGATTCGGCCCACCGACGCCACCCACACCTGGGCCGACAGGGTCGCCCCGCCGGGCATCGCGACCTCGACGATCACCGGCTCCGCGCCGTCGCCCGGGGCGAGGAGCGTGAGGGGCAGGTCGGCGGGATCGTTCACGGGATACCGCTCGATCTGCCAGCCGTCGTGATCGAGGCCCTGGCGAAAATACCCGGAGCGGTACAGCAATCCGACGCCGATCAGCGGCAGCCCGAGGTCGGAGGCCGCCTTGAGATGGTCACCGGCGAGGATGCCGAGGCCGCCGGAGTAGATCGGCAGGACCTCCGAGACGCCGAACTCCATCGAGAAGTACGCGATTCCCGAGGGCACCACCCGGTCGTGCGCCGAACCGTCCTGTACGGATGACTCGGCCGCATACCTCTGGAACCACTGCGGTGCATCGAGATACTGCTCGAGGTCGGCGTGTGCCTCGGCGACCCGTGCCACGAAGTCCTCATCGTCGGCCAGCTCGACCAGACGGGTGGGGTCGGTGTCGGCGAGAACCCGGACCGGATCGCCGGTCGACGACCACAGGCGCGGGTCGATGGTGGCGAACAGCTCCTGGGTGGGGGTGTGCCAGGCCCAGCGCAGGTTGTGCGACAACGGCGCGAGGTCGGCGATCCGGTCGGGCAGCGGCACTCGAACGGTGAACCGGCGGAATGCTTTCACGGCGTCGACCGTACTCAGCACGTGCGGTGGTTGCGACCGGTGCCAAGTGAACATCTACCCTCGAAGGATGCAGCGAATCATCGGGACCGAGGTCGAGTACGGAATCTCCGCGCCCGGCGACCCGACCGCGAACCCGATCATGACGTCCACCCAGGCGGTTCTCGCCTACGCCGCGGCCGCCGGTGTGCCGCGCGCGAAGCGGACACGCTGGGACTACGAGGTGGAGTCACCGCTTCGCGACGCCCGAGGTTTCGACCTCGGCCGCGGGGCCGGACCCGCACCGATCATCGACGCCGACGAGATCGGCGCGGCCAACATGATCCTCACCAACGGGGCGCGGCTGTACGTCGACCACGCCCACCCCGAGTACTCCGCACCCGAGGTCACCGACCCGATGGACGCGGTCATCTGGGACAAGGCCGGGGAGCGCGTGATGGAGGCCGCGGCCCGTCACGTGGCGAGCGTCCCGGGTGCTCCGAAACTGCAGCTGTACAAGAACAACATCGACGGCAAGGGCGCTTCCTACGGCACCCACGAGAACTACCTGATGGCGCGGGAGACCCCGTTCACCGCCGTCATCGCCGGGCTCACGACCTTCTTCGCGTCCCGGCAGGTGATCACCGGTTCGGGACGCGTGGGTATCGGCCAGTCCGGCGACGAGGCGGGCTATCAGCTGTCGCAGCGGTCGGACTACATCGAGGTCGAGGTCGGGCTGGAGACCACGCTCAAGCGGGGCATCATCAACACCCGCGACGAGCCGCACGCCGACCCCGAGCGATACCGCAGACTCCACGTCATCATCGGCGACGCCAACCTCGCCGAGACCTCGACCTACCTGAAGGTCGGGACCACCGCGCTCGTCCTCGACCTCATCGAGGCCGGTGTCGACTTCTCCGACATCGAGCTCGCGCGGCCGGTGCAGGCCGTCCACACGATCAGTCACGACCCGTCGCTGACGGCCACGGTCGCACTCACCGACGGTCGCGAGCTCACCGGCCTCGCTCTGCAGCGCGAGTATCTGGAGCGTTGTCAGAAGTTCCACGACCAGGAGCACTCCGACGACCAGCGCGCCGCACACGTCCTGCAGACATGGGCGGACGTGCTCGACCGCCTTGAGCGCGACCCGATGGAGTGCGCCGACATCCTCGACTGGCCCGCGAAACTGCGCATCCTGGAGGGCTTCCGCCAGCGCGAGAACCTGTCGTGGTCGGCGCCGCGTCTGCAGCTAATCGACCTGCAGTACTCCGACGTCCGGCTCGACAAGGGGCTGTACAACCGGCTCGTCGCGCGCGGGTCGATGAAGCGTCTGACCGACGAGAACGACGTGCTCGCCGCGATCAGCGAGCCGCCGCGGAACACGCGCGCCTACTTCCGCGGCGAGTGCCTGCGCCGGTTCGGCGCCGACGTCGCGGCGGCGAGCTGGGACTCGGTCATCTTCGATCTGGGCGGGGACTCGCTGGTCCGTATCCCCACCCTCGAACCGCTACGCGGCACCGCGGCGCACGTCGGCAAGCTCCTCGACTCGGTGGACTCGGCCGCCGAACTGGTGGATCAGCTCACCACCTGACCGGCCGCGGCGCCTCGCCGTCTCCGACGGCATGTGCTTCGTTCCGCCACAGTTGTCGTCCCCACAGGTAGTGTGGGAGCACACGATTCCGCAAGGTCGAGACACCGGATCAGCGCCGCGACAGCGACACCCGATCCCGACTCCCTCGACTGCGGTAGCCCGCCAAGGGGCGATCGGTTTCAAGGAGGCAGCAGATGGCGCAGGAACAGACCAAGCGTGGTGGCGGCGGCGACGACGAGGGCGTGGGCCCCGATTCCGGCGCCGGACAGGAACGTCGCGAGAAGCTGGCCGAGGACACCGACGACCTGCTCGACGAGATCGACGACGTGCTGGAGGAGAACGCCGAGGACTTCGTGCGCGCCTACGTCCAGAAGGGCGGCCAGTGAGCGACAGGTTCGGTTCACTGCCCCCGCTGTCCCAGTTCCGCCCCGGCGCGTTCGCCGGCGCCGACATCTCGTCGTTCACCGAATTCCTCCGGACGCATGCGCCGGAACAACTCCCGCAGGCCCAGGTCGACCGGGTGGGGTCGTTCGCCGGCGGCGCCGACGGCGCTGGTGACATCCCGCACGGCACGACGATCGTGGCCGTGTCATACCCGGGTGGGGTCGTCCTCGCCGGGGACCGCCGGGCCACCATGGGCAACCTCATCGCCACGCGCGACGTCAAGAAGGTCTACATCACCGACGAGTACTCGGCGGCCGGGATCGCCGGCACCGCCGGGATCGCGATCGAGATGGTCCGGCTGTTCACCGTCGAACTCGAGCACTACGAGAAAATCGAAGGCGTCCCGCTGACCCTCGACGGCAAGGTCAGCCGGCTGGCCTCGATGGTGCGGGGCAACCTCGGCGCGGCCCTGCAGGGTCTGGCGGCCATTCCGCTGCTCGTGGGCTACGACATCGACCACGACGATCCGAACGAACGTGGACGCATCTTCAGCTTCGACGTCGCGGGCGACCGGCACGAGGAGTTCGGTGGCTACACCGCCATCGGCTCGGGGTCGGTGTTCGCCAAGTCCTCGCTCAAGAAGCTCTACCGACCCGATCTGACCGCCGACGAGGCGCTCGCGATCGCCGTCGAATCGCTGTACGACGCCGCCGACGACGACTCGGCGACCGGCGGGCCCGATCTGGTCCGCAAGATCTTCCCGATGGCCGCCATCGTCGGCGCCGACGGGGCCCGGGAGGTGGACGCGACCGACATCGAGGCGGCGGCACGTGCCGTCGTCGAACGCCGGAGCGCCGAGCACGAGGGGGGTGCCCGATGACCTTCCCGTACTACGCCAGTGCCGAGCAGATCATGCGCGATCGCTCGGAGCTCGCCCGGAAGGGCATCGCCCGGGGTCGCAGCGTCGTGATCCTCACGTTCGCCGACGGTGTGCTGTTCGTCGCGGAGAACCCGTCGAACACGCTCCGCAAGACCAGCGAGATCTACGACCGGATCGGTTTCGCGGCGGTGGGCAAGTACAACGAGTTCGAGAGCCTGCGCAAGGCCGGCATCCAGATCGCGGACATGCGCGGCTACAGCTACGACCGTGCCGACGTGTCCGGGCTGTCGCTGGCCAACACCTACGCCAACGCGCTGGGCAGCGTCTTCACCGAGCAGGCGAAGCCGTTCGAGGTCGAGCTCTGCGTCGCCGAGGTCGCCCGTCCGGGCAAGCCGAAACGGTCGCAGCTGTACCGGATCTCCTACGACGGGTCGATCACCGACGAGACCCGCTTCCTGGTGATGGGCGGGGCAACCGAGCCGATCGCGGCGGCCCTCAAGGACAGCTACGAGCCCGACATGGAGCTCGGCCGGGCGATCGGCGTCGCGGTCACCGCCCTGACGGCGCCGGCCGACAACGGTGGCGGGACCCCGACCGAACGCCGGGTGCTCGCCGCGGGCGATCTCGAGGTCGCGGTCCTCGACCACAACCGTCCGCGGCGCGCGTTCCGGCGCCTCACGACGTCCACGGTCGAAGGGCTCCTCCCGCAGGCTGCGGCGGCCCAGTCCACGGATACACCGTCCGAGGCGGACGAAGCCCCTGGTGAGACGCCATCCTCCGAACAGTGACGAGAACGCCGCGGCGCGCGGCGGCCGGTGCGTGTCGACCGGTCCGCCGCGGTCCGCGCGAGTAGGGTTGGTCAAGTGCAGCGACGAATCATGGGCATCGAGACCGAGTTCGGTGTCACGTGCACCTTCCACGGCCACCGCCGCCTGAGTCCGGACGAGGTCGCGCGGTACCTCTTCCGCCGGGTCGTGTCGTGGGGCCGGTCCTCGAACGTCTTCCTGCAGAACGGCGCTCGCCTCTATCTCGACGTCGGATCGCATCCCGAATACGCCACCGCGGAGTGCGACAGCCTCATCCAGCTGATCAACCACGACCGCGCGGGCGAACTGGTTCTCGAGGACCTGCTCGTCGATGCCGAACAACGCCTGGCCGACGAGGGCATCGGCGGCGACATCTATCTGTTCAAGAACAACACCGACTCGGCCGGCAACTCCTATGGATGCCACGAGAATTATCTCGTCGTGCGGGCGGGCGAGTTCTCCCGCATCTCCGACGTCCTGTTGCCGTTCCTCGTGACGCGCCAGCTGATCTGTGGTGCGGGCAAGGTTCTGCAGACCCCCAAGGCCGCGACCTTCTGCCTGTCCCAGCGCGCCGAGCACATCTGGGAGGGCGTCTCCTCGGCGACCACCCGGTCGCGCCCGATCATCAACACACGCGACGAGCCGCATGCCGACGCCGAGAAGTACCGCAGGCTGCACGTCATCGTCGGCGACTCGAACATGTCGGAGATGACCACCCTCCTCAAGGTCGGTTCGGCGGCTCTCGTCCTGGAGATGATCGAGGCCGGTGTCGCGTTCCGGGACTTCGCGCTCGACAATCCGATCCGCGCCATCCGCGAGGTCAGCCATGACCCGACGGGGCGACGCCCGGTGCGCCTCGCCGGCGGTCGGCAGGCCAGCGCCCTCGACATCCAGCGCGAGTATCACGCACGCGCCGTCGAGCACCTCACCAACCGCCGGCCCGACCCCGAGATGGACATGGTCGTGGACCTGTGGGGACGGATGCTCGACGCCGTGGAGAGCGACGACTTCGCCAAGGTCGACACCGAGGTCGACTGGGTCATCAAGCGCAAGCTGTTCCAGCGCTACCAGGACCGGTATTCGATGGAGCTCTCGGATCCGAAGATCGCGCAGCTCGACCTGGCGTTCCACGACATCAAACGCGGCCGCGGCGTGTTCGACGTCCTGATGCGCAAGGGGTTGGTTGCCCGGGCGACCACCGACGAGGCCATCAAGACCGCGGTCAACGAGCCGCCGCAGACCACCCGCGCCAAGCTCCGGGGCGACTTCATCTCGGCCGCGCAGAAAGCCGGGCGTGACTTCACCGTCGACTGGGTTCACCTCAAGCTCAACGACCAGGCCCAGCGGACGGTGCTGTGCAAGGACCCGTTCCGCAGTGTCGACGAGCGCGTCGATCGCCTCATCGCCTCGATGTGAGCGCCGGGTCACCGGCGAACCCAGCGTGCCTCCGCACGCGGTGAACGGCCACGTTCTAACCTGACTCGGTGGCAACCCCCAAAGTCGAGCGTCTGCTCAACCTCGTGATCTGCCTGCTGTGGACGCGGCAGTACGTCACCGCCGACTACATCCGCCGCAACGTCGCGGGTTATTCGGACGACGGGCAGTCCGACGAGGCGTTCAACCGGATGTTCGAGCGGGACAAGAACGAGCTGCGAGATCTCGGGATCCCCCTCGTGACGGGCCGGTCGCCGATGGCGGCCGGCGCCGAGGGATACCGCATCGACCGCGACTCCTACGAGTTGCCGGAGATCTCGCTGGAGTCCGACGAGGCCGCGGCGATTGCCATGGCCGCCGCGCTGTGGGACACCCCCGAGGTCTCGACGCTGTCACAGACGGCGATCCTCAAGCTCCGGGCCGCCGGGCTCGATGTCCGCTCCGAGGACGATCTGGGGATCACCTCGGGCGGGTCATCACGATCGCTCGGTTCCGAAGAGGTCATCGCCGGCCTGCTCGCCGCGGTCCAGGACCGCCGTGCCGTCGAGTTCCAGCATCGATCGTCTGCCGCGGCCGCCCCGACCACCCGACGCGTCGAACCGTGGGGGGTCGTGTCGCATCGGGGCCGCTGGTACGTCGTCGGCCACGATCGCGACCGCGACGCCACCCGGACCTTCCGGCTGTCGCGGATCACGGCGGTCGCCGCGGTCGGTGCCGCCGACGCGGTCGTGGTCCCGGCCGGCACCGATCTCCAGCAGATCGTCTCCGCGGCGGTCGATTCCGCTGCCGGTTCGGACGGACGGACCGCGCGGATCTGGGTCGCGGCCGACCGCGCATTCGGCCTCCGCCGGGCCGCGACGACGACCGATCCCGCCGACTTCGACGGCGAACCCGGCGACATCGTGACCCTCGACGTCCACTCGCTGACGGCGGTGGCACGGATGGTGCTGGGTGTGGGCCCAGATGCGGTCGTCCTCGACCCACCCGAGCTGCGCGAGCTCGTCATCGCGAGCCTCGACCGTCTGATGGGGGTGAACGTCTGATGGCCGCGGCAGCGCCGTCGAGACTCAACCGGCTGCTGGCGATGGTCCCGTACTTCCAGGCGCGGCGGGGCATTTCGGTTGCTCAGGCCGCCGACGAACTCGGGGTCACGCAAGCGCAGCTCACGAAGGACCTCGAGCTGCTCTTCGTCTGCGGGCTTCCGGGCTATTACCCCGACGACCTGATCGAGCTCGAGTTCAGCGAGGGTTACGTCACGGTCGGGTTCACCGCGGGCATGGACCGGCCACTGCGGCTGACGACCGTGGAGGCGAGTACGCTCCTCGTCGCACTGCGGGCGCTGGTCGAGACCCCGGGCGTCGTCGACGTCGCGGCGGCCAGGCGGGCGATCGCCAAGATCGAGCAGGCGGTGGGTGCGACGGTGCCGGGGCTCGCAGGCGCGTCCGACACACCCGCCGGCCCGTCGGGGGAGAACCCCACGTACACGACGATCCGGGAGGCCACCAAGAAAGCGCGGGCATTGCGGCTGCGCTACTACTCGGCCGGACGCGACAGCGTCACCGACCGCGTGGTCGACCCCATCCGCCTGCAGGTCATGGACCAGCACACCTATCTCGAGGCCTGGTGCCGGATGGCCGAAGGCGTGCGGTTGTTCCGGTTCGACCGCGTCGACACCGCGACCGCCCTCGACGAGCCGAGTCGTCCGCCGGCCGAGGCGGCGGCGTCGAATCAGTCGGTGCTCGTCGCCGAGGACCCCGACCTCCCGGCCGTCGAGATCGAGATCGACGCCGATCACCTGTGGATTCTCGATTACTACCCGCTCGAACCCCTCGAGACCGTCGAGGACCGGCCCGATCCAGGTCTCCCCGTCCGCGCCCGGTTGGTCTACGGCTCGCCGGAATGGCTCACCCGATTCCTGCTCGGATTCGCCGGCGCCGTGCGGGTCGTCGATGACCCGGCGGTCGCCGCCGCGGTCGCCGACACCGCGGCGGCCGCCCGCGGACGTTATCGCTGAGACCGGCCACGGCTGGGCCCCTCCGGCTCGGCGTGTGTCGGGTAGCATTGGACACTGTCTGCTCCGAACTGAAGGGTGATCTCATGGGCTTCACGTCATGGTGGCACTGGGCGATCGTCGCCATCGTGCTGCTGATCCTGTTCGGCTCGAAGAAGCTGCCGGACGCCGCCCGTGGTCTGGGACAGTCGCTGCGCATCTTCAAGAGCGAGGTCAAGGAGATGCAGAAGGACGACGACAAGGACGCGCCGGCCACCACCGACGCGGCAGCGAACGATCCGGCACGACGCGAGCTGCCCGTGGGTGACTCGACCCAGCCGGCCACGCAGCGCGACGCCGACGCCAAGAAATCGGCTTAGGGGCGCGTCGGAGCATCGCCAGTGCGCACTCTCCCGATTCCCCGACGCCTCGACCCGCGGCAACGCAAGCGAAAACTCAATCCCGACGGCACCATGTCGTTGGTCGAGCACCTGTACGAGTTGCGCACTCGTATGGTCATCTCGCTGCTGGCCATCATCGCCACCACCATCTTCGGGTTCGTCTGGTACAGCCACGGCTTCCTGGGCATCCCGTCGCTCGGCGACGTGCTGCGCGGGCCGTACTGCGATCTGCCCGCGTCGTCGCGCGCGACGCTGACCCCGGATGATTCGTGTCGCCTTCTGGCGACCGGTCCGTTCGACCAGTTCATGCTCCGGTTGAAGGTCGCGCTGACCGCGGGTGTGGTTCTCGCCTGTCCGGTGTGGATCTACCAGATCTGGCAGTTCATCACGCCGGGTCTGCACGCCCACGAACGTCGCTACGGCATCATGTTCGTCGCTATGGCGACGACCCTGTTCGTCAGCGGCGCGGTGCTTGCCTATCTGGTGGTGGCCAAGGCCTTCGACTTCCTGCTCACGGTCGGCAACGAGGTCCAGGTCACGGCACTCGCGGGTGACCAGTACTTCGGCTTCATGCTCAACGTCCTGGTGATCTTCGGCGTCAGCTTCGAACTCCCGCTCCTGATCATCGCGCTGAACGTCGTCGGCGTGCTGACCTACGCCCGGTTGAAGAGCTGGCGCCGCGGGCTCATCTTCGCGGTCTTCGTCTTCGCCGCCATCGCGACACCGGGCCAGGATCCGTTCACGATGCTCGCACTGGCCCTCGCGCTCACCGTGCTGCTCGAGTTCGCGATCCAGTTCGCGCGGATCTTCGACCGACGCAAGGCGAAGAAGGCGCCCGCATGGGCGGGCCTCTCCGATGACGAGGCCAGCCCACTGCCGCCGACGAAACCGATCGCCCCGGCATCGCCGATCCCGGCGCCGGCGAACGCGGTCGCCAACGCCACCCGTACGTCGACGCGGGCACGCGAGACCTTCGACGACGTCCTGTGACCCAACTCGACTCGTTCACGTCGAGACTCGCTTTCCGCCTCGACGACTTCCAGCGCCGCGCGTGTGAGGCGCTCGAGGGCGGCCACGGTGTGCTGGTGTGCGCACCGACCGGCGCGGGTAAGACCATCGTCGGCGAGTTCGGCGTCCATCTGGCCCTGGCCGGTGGCTCGAAGTGCTTCTACACCACGCCGATCAAGGCGCTCAGCAACCAGAAGTACAACGATCTCGTGGCCGTCCATGGGCACGAGTCGGTCGGGCTGCTGACCGGCGACAGTTCGATCAATCCCGATGCCCCGGTCGTCGTCATGACGACCGAGGTCGTCCGCAACATGATCTACGCCGAATCACGGGCCCTGGACGGTCTGTCCCACGTCGTCATGGACGAGGTCCACTTCCTGGCGGACCGGTTCCGCGGGGCGGTGTGGGAAGAGGTGATCCTGCACCTCGAACCGTCGGTGCGGGTCGTCAGTCTGTCGGCGACGGTGAGCAACGCCGAGGAGTTCGGCGACTGGATCCAGACGGTTCGCGGTGACACCTCGGTGATCGTCGACGAACACCGTCCGGTGCCGCTGTCCCAGCACATGCTCGTCGGGCAGCGACTGTTCGACCTGTTCGATCCGGCCGACACCGGTCCGGCCCGCAAGGCCGGAACGCGACCGCGCGTCAATCCGGAGCTCAAACGCCAGATCCGGCACCGGATCCTGATGGCCGACGACGAGCGGGAGTCGTCGCGCGGCCGTGGCCGAGGACGTGGCGGCGCGCCCCGTCGACGCGACGGACGGGGACCCGCGCTCTCCCGGCCGAACCTCGTCACGCGACTCGACCGCGAGGGGCTGCTCCCCGCGATCGGTTTCATCTTCTCCCGTGTCGGTTGCGACGCCGCCCTGGCGCAGTGTCTGCGATCCGGGATCTCGCTTCTGACTCCCGCAGAGATCGGCGAGGTCGACGCGATCGTCGACCGCCACCTCACCGAACTGGCGCCGGCCGACCTCGACGTGCTCGGGGTGCATGAGTGGCGTGAGGGGCTGCGACGCGGACTGGCCTCGCACCATGCGGGGATGCTCCCGACCTTCCGGCACACGGTCGAGGAACTTTTCGTGCGCGGCCTGGTCCGGATGGTGTTCGCCACCGAGACGCTCGCGCTCGGCATCAACATGCCCGCTCGCTCGGTGGTTCTCGAGCGTCTCGTGAAGTACAACGGCGAATCGCACGTCGACCTGACGCCCGGCGAGTTCACGCAGCTGACCGGTCGCGCCGGCCGTCGCGGGATCGACGTCGAGGGTCACGCCGTCGTGGTGTGGACACCCGAGGTGGTGCCGGAGGAGGTCGCCGGCCTCGCCGGCGCGCGGACGTTCCCGCTGCGGAGTTCGTTCTCCCCGGAATACAACATGGCGGTCAACCTGCTCGGCCGATTGGGCCTGGACGGCGCGCGTGAGCTGCTCCATCGGTCGTTCGCCCAGTTCCAGGCCGATCGATCGGTCGTCGGTCAGGCGCGGAAGCTGGACGAGGCGCAACGGGCGCTGCGCAAGCTCGACGGCGAGCTGGCCCGCGCCGCACAGGCGCGGGGGGTGGAACCTGGTGGCGCCGAATCGGATTCGGACGACGGTCCGTACGCGGGCTTCCTCGGTTACATCACTTTGCGCGAGGACATCCGCCGCCGCGAACGAGATCTGAAGTACCGCAAGCGGGTCAATACACACGACGCCATCACCGCTGACCTGGCCGCACTCAAACGCGGTCATGTCATCGGCGTACCCGTCGGCCGGCACCGCGGTCTGGCTGTCATCATCGAACCGGCCACGCAAGCGCAGGATCCGAAGCCGCTCGTACTGACCGAGGACGCCTGGTGCGGACGCGTCGGTACCCGCGATTTCGTCAACCCGCCCGAGGTGCTGGGCAACATGCGGATGCCGAAGAACGCCGACCGACGCAGCGGGCGCGGTCGCCGCGACCTGGCGTCGGCGTTGCGATCGACCGGCATCGAGATGCCGCGCGGACGTCAGAAGAAGCGCGCCGACGCCGCCGACGACACCGAACTCGCGAACCTTCGGCGAACCCTGCGCGCGCACCCGGCACATCAGCTGTCCAACGGTGACGAGCTGTTCCGGCTCGCCGAACGCCGTAACCGGCTGGTGCGCGACATCGTCAACGCCGAGCGGAGCATCGGGGAGCGGACGTCCACCCTCGGGGTCACCTTCGATCACATCGTCGGCGTCCTCAGCGAGCTGGGATATCTCGAGCGCGTCGCCGAGTCGACCGAGTCCACCGGGCACACGATGATGGTGACCGATTCGGGCAAGCTCCTCGGCCGTATCTACAGCGAGAGCGACCTGGTCGTGACCGAGTGCATCCGAGCCGGGGTCTGGGACGAGTTGTCACCCGCCGACCTCGCCGCAGTCGTCGCCGCACTCGTCTACGAGAGCCGGCGCGACAGTTACAGCGGGGTCGACGCCCTGCCCGGCAGCAGCTCGATGCGTGCGGCGATGGCCGCGACCGTCGAGATCTGGTCGCGGGTCACCGCGGTCGAGCAGCGTCATCGGGTCAGTCCGACACGCGAACCGGACACCGGTTTCTCGGTCGCCGTGGCCACGTGGGCGTCGGGTCGTTCGCTCGGCGAGGCCCTGTTGCTGGCGGGCGAACGCGGACAGCTGCTCTCTCCGGGCGACTTCGTGCGATGGAACCGGCAGGTCGTGGACCTGCTCGAACAGATCCGACTCGGGGTGGGCTCCGACACGCGCCTCGGTGGGACGGCGCGGGCAGCGGTCAAGGCCATCCGCCGCGGCGTGGTCGCCGCCGAGCTCGGCTGAACCGCGCCGTCGACCTCCGCCGACGAGTGTGGGCCGGTGTCGGTTCACCGGACGACGCGACGCCGGGCCACGCGCGATGTTCGCTGATAGTCCCAGGCCGCTGAGGTAACGTTCATCCCGCATTCGGTGTCGGCGTGTCCTGCCCCGATACTGCCGCGACGTCACAGTTCGCCGGCACCCGTCCGGGTGAACGGCCGAGTGGGAGGGACTCATGACCGACCCGTACAACCCCAACCCGTCCCAGCCGAATCCCTCCGGTGATCAGTCCGGTCCCGACGGCAAGACCGAGATCGTGAACCTCCCCGGCGCCACTCCGACGGGCGCCCCGCAGGCCGACCCGACCACGATGGCCCCCAACCCGGGCTCCGCCAACCCCGGGTCACAGAACCCGGGTTATGGTCAGCCGCAACAGAATCCGTACCAACAGAATCCCTACCAGCAAAACCCGTACCAGCAGCCGGGTGGGCCGACGGGCCAGCCGCCCCAGTCGGCCCCGTCTCAGTCCCAGCCGACTCAGGTCGGTCATCCCGGCGGACAACCGGGGCAGTACGGACAACCGGCCGGTCAGCCCTACGGGCAGCCCGGCGGTCAGTATGGCGCCGAGCAATATGGAGCCGGTCAGTACGGGAGACCGGGTCAGTACGGGGCGGGTCAGTACGGGGCACCCGGACAGTACGGCCAGCAGCCCGCCGGCCAGGACCCGTACGCCCAGAACCAATACGGGCAGAACCAATACGGGCAGAACCAGTACGGGGGCGGCGACCAGTTCAGCGGGATGGCGACCGGGAAGTCGAACAAGACCGCCCGGACGCTGATGTTCGTCGGCGGCGGGGCGCTGCTCCTCATCGCCGCGATCGTGCTGATCACCGCATTCCTCTTCCCCGGATGGGCACCGAAGAACCTCGATCAGCAGGCGGCGCAGGACGGCGTGCAGAAGATCCTCACCGAGGACTACCAGGCCAGCGACGTCTCCGACGTCCAGTGCCCGTCGGGGCAGCGGGTGGAGACCGGAGCGTCGTTCACGTGCTCGGTCACCGTCGGCGGGCAGCAGCAGCAGGTCACCGTCACGTTCATCGACGACGACGGCCGCTACGAGGTCTCGCGCCCCAGCTGACTCGACCGGCTGTGACGTCCGGCCTCAGCAGGCTGTCACGTCCGGCCTCAGCCGGCTGCTACATGCGGCCTCAGCCGGCCTGGGGCCAGCCGAGAGCCTTGGCCAGCCTCCCCACCGACGCTCCGATACCCAGCTCCTCGACGAGTTCCGCGAGGGCCGCGGGGTCGGCGGGCTCGGCCGGGAGGATGTCCGAACCGCTGTCGATCGTCTCGGCGTCGGTGCGCACGGAGACGACGGTCCGCGCCGCCTGCAGGTACTCGACCGAGGCGAGCAGTGCTTTGCGGCTCCGCGTCGGAACCGACGACGACGGGTCGGCGGCAGCCGTCTCCAGGGCGTCGAGGCTGCCGTACTCGGTGATCAGTTTCGCCGCGGTCTTCTCGCCGATACCGGCCACGCCCGGCAGACCGTCCGAGGGATCTCCGCGCAACATCGACATCTCCGCGTAGCCGATACCCGCGCGCTCGACCGGCACGCCGTATTTCTCGGCGACCTCCACCGGGCCCATCATCTCGGCCTTCGCCAGACCGCGGCCGACGTACAGGATGCGCACCGGGACGGGATCGTCGGCGACCACCTGCAGCAGGTCCCGGTCACCGCTGACCACGATCACCGGATCGTTCGCCTCGTCGTAGGCGAGCGTGCCGATCACGTCGTCGGCCTCACAACCGACGGCGCCCGAGGTGGCGATGCCCGCTGCCGCGAGAACGGCCATGATCATGTCGACCTGCGGGGTGAGGGTGTCGGGTACCTCTTCGACGTCGATGTCCCGGCCCTCGACGTCGGTCCCACCGTCGGGGACCGCGACGCGATGGGCCTTGTAGGTGGGGATCAGGTCGGTGCGGAACTCGGGGCGCCAGTCGAGATCGAGGCACACCACCAAGCGTGTGGGGCGTTCGCGCACCACGAGATTGGCGATCGTGTCGACGAAACCGCGTACGGCGTTGACCGGTCGCCCATCCGGGCTGGTCATCTTCTCCGGCAGCGCGAAGAACGATCGGAACCACAGGCTGGCGCCGTCGAGCAGCATCAACGAATCCGTCACCCCCACACTCTGTCATGAGTCGGCGGTAGTGTTCGTCGCATGGCATATGGGAGTGGGGCAGCACGGGTCGCGACGGCGGGCGAGGGGACCGGAGCCGGGCCACTCTTCGAGGCGCAGGTCTATCGCGACCGGGTCCGCCGCGCCGCCGAACTCACCCGCGCCGCGGAGTTGGACGCGCTGGTCGTCGCCCCCGGGCCGGACCTGCGGTACCTCATCGGTTCCCGGGCGGAGACCTTCGAACGGCTCACGGCGCTCGTGATCCCCGCGACCAGTGATCCCCGATTGGTGATCGCGCGGCTCGAGGTCCCGTCGCTGTCGTCCTCCGCGGTCGGTGATCTCGACATCGAGGTGGCCGACTGGGTCGACGGCGACGACGCCCACGCTCTCTCATTGGCCGGATTGCCGTCGCAGCCGCGGATCGCGGTCTCCGACTCCATGCCCGCCCTCCACGTCATCCCGCTGGCCCGACACACCGGCGCCACACCGCAATTGGCGACCGACGTGCTCCGCGAACTGCGAATGATCAAAGACGCCGCGGAGGTCGACGCGCTCCGCCGCGCGGGTGCCGCGATCGACCGGGTGCACTCGCGGATGGGGGACTGGCTGATCCCCGGCCGCACCGAACGCGAGGTCGCCGCCGACATCGCCGCCGCGATCCTCGAGGAGGGACACACCGAGGCGGCCTTCATCATCGTCGGGTCGGGACCGAATGGAGCCGATCCCCACCACGAATTCTCCGACCGGGTCATCGAGCGGTCCGACATCGTCGTGATCGACATCGGCGGCCCGGTAGAGCCGGGCTACAACTCCGATTCCACGCGCACCTACTGCTTCGACGATCCGCCCGCCGACATCGCCGACGCCTACGCCGCCCTGCTCGCGGCCCAACGCGCGGCGGTGGCCGCCGTCCGGCCGGGGGTGAGCGCGTCCTCGATCGATGCGGCGGCGCGTGATCTTCTCGCCGAGCGCGGCCTGGCCGATCGGTTCATTCACCGGACGGGCCACGGGATCGGGCTGTCGGTACACGAGGAGCCGTACATCGTCGGCGGCAACGACATCCCGTTGCGCACCGGCATGGCGTTCAGCGTCGAGCCGGGGGTGTACGTGCCCGGTCACTGGGGTGCCCGCATCGAGGACATCGTCGTCGTGACTGATGACGGCTGCGAGTCGCTGAACAACCGCCCGCACGAACTCGTCCGGTTGTAGGCGAAATTCGACCGGTGAACCTCATTTCGACTGCTGGACTTCGATCGAGGTCCAGCAGTCGAGTTGAAGTTCGCTGGTTGGCGGGTTTGAATCCGGGGGCGCGTCACGAAGGGTCCGGCGACCGAGCCTGCCAAACCGTCGGGTGGTAGGTCCGTGGATCTCATCGCGCCCGGTGTTCAGATGTTCTGCGAACCGTCGGAGTATGTCGGGTCGGCGGTTGATGTGTTCGGGGTTGGGTGGTGCGCCGGGTTCAGGGTTGAGTCGCCAGGCGCAGCGGCCTTCGTCGGGTCCGTTGCGGACCACCCGGGTGGTGTATTGGCCGGGCCGGTGCCGGACGGCTCCGCAAGAAGCATCCGACTTCCGACGCGCGTCACTAGCTGAACAGCGACGCCGAACCCAGCACCCGGCTCACGCTGATCTCGATCACGACGCGGCGCGGGTTCGGCCTGGGCTCCCGGTATCGCTGCGCGTAGCGCTGCTCGGCCTCGCGCACGCGCTCGGGCTCACGACTCACCGTCGCGGGTCCCTCCAGGGTCAGCCATCGCGGGCCGTCGACGTTGGTGACAGCCGCGTAGCCACCACGCTCGGTGTTGCGGACCTTCTGATTGCCGTCCGAGGTGATGACCCTCGCCAGGCCGGCGTCGGGATCCCAGGTGAAGCCGACGGCCACGGCGTGGGGGGTGCCGTCGGCGCGCAGCGTGGTGAGGGTCCCGAGGTGGCGTTCGACGAGGAAGGCGAGCGCATCGGGCCCGAGATCGGCGGCGGTACGAGGCATGACACCAAACTAGCCGCGACGCCGCACACGGTCGGTCGCGGGGCCGATGCGATACTGGCAGCCATGGCGTCACGCAGCAGAGGGGCATCAGCGCGTCCGGACACCGACCCGTCCGGTGCCCTCGTGCTGTTCGGCGGCCGCAGCGAGATCGGCGTCGCCACGGCGGCGCGCCTCGCACCCGGGCGGACCGTCGTCCTGGCGGCCCGCCGTCCCGACGACCTCGTGGTCGAGTCCGCACGACTGCTTGATGCCGGTGCAACCGAGGTACACACCGTCGCCTTCGACGCGAACGACACCGACAGCCATCCAACGCTGGTCGCGTCGCTGGCCGAACGACACGGGCCGATCGGGATCGCGATCATCGCGTTCGGCATCCTCGGCGACCAGGCCCGCGCCGAAACCGATGTGGCGCATGCACTTCAGATCGCCCACACCGACTACTACGCCCACATCAGCGTGCTGACCCCGCTCGCTTCGGTACTGCGCACGCAGGGCTCCGGAACCATCATCGTCTTCTCCTCGGTCGCCGGTGTCCGGGTGCGCCGCGCCAACTACGTCTACGGGTCGACCAAGGCGGGCCTCGACGGATTCGCGAGCGGACTCGCGGATGCGCTGCACGGCACCGGCGCTCGCCTGCTGCTGGCCCGCCCGGGCTTCGTGATCGGCGCGATGACCCGCGACCTGATGGCGTCCGGGGTGAAGCCGGCCCCGCTGTCGCGGGATGCCGAGCAGGTCGCCGACGCGGTGGCTCATGCCTTTCGCAAGGGCCGCGGCGAGGTCTGGATCCCGGGGACCTTGCGTCCGTTGTTCTTCGGGATGCGACTGCTGCCGCGTGCCGTGTGGCGGAGACTGCCCCGATGACCTCCGCGGAATCCACTGCGGTGGCGTCCGCATTCGTCGTGGTGGGTATCGGCGCCGACGGTTGGTCCGGTCTGGGCGAGACCGTCCGCAACGAACTTCGGCGCGCTCGCGTGATCTACGGCGCTGCGCGGCAGTTGGCGCTCCTCGACGGCGCGGTGCCCGAACTGGACGCCGAACTGCGACCGTGGCGGTCGCCGATGTCGGAGCACCTCGCAGAAGTGGTCGAGAGCGAGGACGCGGACGCCGTTCACCCGGACACGATCCACATCCTGGCGAGCGGCGACCCGATGTTCCACGGCGTCGGTGCGAGCATCATCGCGCGCGTCGGTGCCGACCGGGTACGGGTGTATCCGGCCGTGTCGAGCGCGAGCCTCGCCTGTGCGCGTCTGGGCTGGGACCTCGCCACGACCCGGATCGTCAGTGCGGTGCGCGCCGAGCCGGGCGTGGTGCTCGGCGAGGTCACCGATGGGGCTCGCGTACTGGTCTTGAGCCGCGACGAGACCACACCCGCCGCACTCGCCGGCATCCTGGTCGACGCCGGTTTCGGCGCGTCGACGATGACCGTCCTCGAGCAGCTCGGTGGGCCGGCCGAACAGATCGCCACCGGTACGGCCGAGACCTGGCGCCGCCGGGCCGGCGACCCGCTCAACATCGTCGCCGTCGACTGCGTCGGACCCCGCCGGTCCCGGCTCCCGGGCCGGCCGGACGACACCTATGAACACGACGGCCAGATCACCAAGTCGACGATCCGTGCCCTCTCCGTGTGCGCGTTGGAACCGGCCGGCGCGCAGCTCCTCTGGGACATCGGGGCCGGGGCGGGCAGTGTGACGATCGAGTGGTTGCGCGCGGACGACCGGGGAGTCGTCGTCGCCTTCGAACGCGATCCCGATCGCGCTGATCGGTTGCAACGCAACGCCGCCCGGCACGGGGTGGCGCATCGGCTCTCGGTGCGGGGCCCGGCTCCCGACGGCCTGTCCGACGCACCGCAACCGGATGCCGTCTTCATCGGTGGCGGACTGGACGAGGAGATCCTCTCGCTCGTCTGGACCAGGCTGCCGGACTCGGGGCGGCTCGTCGTGAACGCGGTGACCGTGGAGAACCAGACGCTTGTCACGCGCTGGCACGCCCGACACGGCGGTGACCTACGACGCCTGTCGGTCGAAACCGTGGCACCGCTCGGCACGATGCACACCTGGCGCCCGGCTCTGCCGATCGTGCAGTGGGCCGTCGCGAAGACGGCACCCCACGCTGCCGCCGCGGATTCGACGGAGGCGCTCCGTTGACCGTCTACTTCATCGGGGCCGGCCCGGGTTCGCCCGATCTCATCACGGTGCGCGGAGCGCGGCTGCTGGGGGAGTGTCAGACCTGTGTCTATGCCGGGTCACTGGTGCCCCCGGAACTGCTCGACCTGTGTCCCGACGGTGCCGAACTGGTCGACACGGCCCGGATGCCGTTGTCGGACATCATCGATGTCATCGCGGCGGCCGTCGGTAAGGGGCACGACGTGGCCCGCCTCCACTCGGGTGACCTCTCGGTGTACTCGGCGATGTCCGAGCAACAGCGTGAGCTGACCGCGCGCGGAATCGATCATGAGATCGTGCCCGGTGTCCCGGCGTTCGCGGCTGCCGCGGCGGCACTCGACACCGAACTCACCATCCCCGGTGTCGGCCAGAGCCTGCTGATCACGAGGGTCTCCACCCTGTCGACGGACATGCCTCCGGGGGAGGACCTCGCGACCCTGGCGCGGACGGGGGTGACGCTTGCGCTGCATCTCGCAGCCCATCGGGCCGAGGAGATCGTGGCGGCGCTCACCCCGCACTACGGCAATGACTGCCCTACCGCCACAGTCGCTTTCGCCAGTCGGGAGAACGAGCAGATCGTGCGGTGTCCGCTCAACCGGTTGCCCGAGGCCCTCGACGCCGCCGTCATCCGGAGGACCGCGGTCATCTTCGTCGGTCACGTGCTCGGCCCGCGCCGGTCGGACGTCACCGACAGCTATCTGTACTCGCATGCGCGAATGACCAAACTGCGCGCTGATCGCCACTCGACGTCGTGACCGACCAAATCCCTCCGGATCCAGTCCCGCACGTCCTGATCCTCGGCGGGACCGGGGAGGCGCGAGCGCTCGCGTCGACCCTCGCCGGCACCGACATCGCGTTCATCAGTTCCCTCGCCGGCCGGGTGAAACACCCCCGCCTACCGGTCGGTCCGGTGCGCATCGGCGGGTTCGGCGGACCCGCCGGGCTCCGGGAATGGTTGCAGAGCAACCGCATTCAGGCAGTGGTCGACGCGACCCATCCGTTTGCCGCGACGATCACCCGTAGCGCGGCGCGGGCCGCAGCCGATGCGGGTGTGCCGCTGTTGCGCCTGCGCCGGGACCCCTGGGTGCCCGGCGACACCGACACCTGGATCTGTGTGCCCGACCTGCCCGCTGCCGCTCGTGAAGTGGCCGCCCGCGGCAGACGTGTCTTCCTGACCACCGGGCGCCAGGACGTCGGTGTCTTCGCGGGGATCGATTCGGCGTGGTTCCTGATCCGGGTCGTCGACGCCCCGACCGGAGCGCTTCCGCCGCATCACGAGGTGCTGCGCTCGCGGGGTCCCTATGACCACCCGTCGGAGCGAGAGCTGCTGCGGAACAACGACATCGATCTGCTGGTCACGAAGAACAGCGGCGGAACGCTGACCTCGGCCAAGCTGGCGGCCGCGTCCGAACTCGGGATCGAGGTCATCATGGTCGACCGGCCCGCCGAACCCGACACGCCGGTCGTCTCAGATGTCGGTGCCGCCCGGAACTGGCTCGAGGAGCTGTCCGGCTGAGTGGTCGGCGGTGTGATCGTCGCTGTCGACCGGGTGGTGACTGCGCGGCGTGAACACCAACGTTCCGGCCGCGCGCGACACGACCTTTGTCGCCGACGACCCGATGATGATCATCGTGCGCATGTCGACGACCGCGGGATCGAAGTCCGCGACCGTGGTGGTGGTGAGTTGCTGCTCCGGACCACCGACGTCCCGTCCGAGGACGACGACGCGATCGGGCGACACCGTCTGGGAGAGAGTGTGTTTGAGGGCTCCGACCTGCCAGGTGCGGCTCGCCGAGCCCGGGTTGTAGATGGCGATCACCAGGTCGGCGCCGAGTGCGGCTCGGATGCGCCGTTCGATGACCGACCACGGCTTGAGCCGGTCGGAGAGCGAGATGATCGCGAAGTCATGCCCGAGGGGCGCTCCCACGGCTGCGGCAACCGCGGTCGCCGCCGTGACACCGGGCACGACGCGGACGGGCACTTCGTGCCACCGGGGCTGCGCGGCGACCTCGGCAACCGCGGCGGCCATCGCGAACACACCGGGATCACCGGACGAGACGACGACGACGCGAGCGCCGCGTCGAGCCAGGTCGAGCGCGAACTCGGCCCGCTCGGCCTCGACCCGGTTGTCGCTGGCGTGTACTCGCTGCCCCGGCCGCGGGGTGACGCGCTTGAGATAGGTGGTGTAACCGACGAGATCGGTGGCCGTGACCAGCTCGGCGCGGACCTCCGGGGTGGTCCAGCTGTCGTGACCCGGTCCGAGGCCCACGACGACGAGCTCACCGGGGACGGGCTCAGGTTCGAACCTCGGATTGTTTCGGCGTCCGGGGACGACGAGGATCGAGAAGTACGGCACCTCCGCGGGATTCACGTCGGCGGCCGGCAGCACCCGCTCGACGGTCGTCGACGCGCGTTCGACGTAGAAGGCCTCGTCGAGGCGCCCGGCCTCGCGGAGAGCGTCGCGCACCCGCTCGAAGGTCCGACCGAGTTTCATGACCACGATCGCGTCCGCGGACCGGAAGCGGAAGAGCAACTCCGAGGTCGACGCGGTACCGGGCACGACGGTCAGCGTCTCCTCGCCCTCGACGAGCGGGACCCCGGTCGCCGCGGACGCCGCGCTGACCGAGGTGACGCCGGGCACGATCTCGGCGTCGAAGTGCGGCGCCAGGCGCTTGTGCATGTGCATGTAGGAGCTGTAGAAAAGCGGATCGCCCTCGGCGAGCAGGACGACATCGCGGCCCGCGCGCAGGTGCACCGCAAGACGTTCGGCACTCTCGGCGTAGAAGTCGTCGAGCGCGCCCTGATACCCGCCGGGGTGGTCGGTCGTCTCGGTGGTGACCGGGTACATGAGACGTTCCTCGGTCTGGCCGTCGCGCAGGTAGGGTGCGGCCACCGATCGCGCGATGCTGTTGCCGTGTCGCGCAGAGTGATACGCGATCACGTCCGCGGTGCTGATCAGGCGGGCGGCCTTGACGGTCATCAGCTCGCTGTCACCCGGGCCGAGTCCGATGCCGTAGAGCGTGCCCGGCCCTGACTTCTGTTCGGCCGTGGTGCTGTCAGAGTGCATGGAGTCCACCATCATTCCTGCGGGGTCGCGAGCGCGTTGACCGCAGCCGCGGTGATCGCCGATCCGCCGCGCCGGCCCGTGACCGTGATGAATTCGAGGTCGTCGCGTTCGGCCAGTGCCGCGCAGGATTCGACCGCGCCGACGAAACCGACGGGTGCCCCGACGATGGCGGCGGGACGCGGTGCGCCGTCGTCGATCATGTCCAGGAGCGCGAACAGTGCGGTCGGCGCGTTGCCGATCGCGACCACCGCACCTTCCATGCGCGGCCGCCAGAACTCCAGGGCCGCAGCGGTCCTCGTGGTTCCCATCTTCTCGGCAAGAGCCGGGAGAGTGGGTTCCGACAGGTAGCACAGCACCTCGTTGTCCGCGGGGAGACGCTTACGCGTGATCCCGGACGCCACCATGTTCGCGTCGCAGAGGATCGGGGCGCCGGCTTCGAGGGCTCCGCGCGCGGCGGTCACGACGCCGGGCGTCGCGACCACGTCGCGCGTCAGGTCGGTCTGGCCGCACGCGTGGATCATGCGGACGACCACGGTCGCGACGTCGGGCGCGAAGGCGGAGAGGTCGGACTCGGCGCGGATCGTGGCGAAGGACTGGCGGTAGATCGCGGCGCCGTCACGCAGGTACTCGGTCATGGTGGGAACGAGCCTAACGGCGCCGCCGTTCGTATCCGCCGTCGGGCGTGGCCTGCACCGACAGGTGCGATTCGGCCGGCGACCCGCAGCCACGGGCGCAGCCCACCCAGTGTTCACGCTCCTCGACGGGGTCGCCGTCCTGCACCCGGGCCATCAGGTCGTCCCGGACCGGCGCGTGCGCGGACGAGCAACCCGGGGCTCCGGCACAGCAGCTGACCTGCGCCCATGGCGAAGCGGCGTCGAAGATCAGACCCATCGGTGCGAGCACGCGGACGACGGTCTCGGCCACCCCTTCGCCGAGGTCGCACAAGAGGATCTCGCGGTCGGGGGTGAACACGACCGGCGCCTGCACGGCCGCGATGAATTCCGCCAGCCGGGCCGGCAAGCGTCCGAGCTCGACGACCGCGCCGAGCAGCACCGCGCCGTCGTCCTGGTCGAACCAGCCGACGATCGGTTCCCCCGAGGCGACCGGTGCCGCGTCCGGGTCGGCCCCGAGGACGGGATCCAGCGTCGGGGCGATGAGTTCCGCGAGCCGGAGCCGGGAGTCGTCGTCGAGGTCGCGGACCCGCCAGGCGCCGGGCGAGACCTCGCCCAGACCCGCGGCCACCGCGATGAGCGCGCGTACGATCGCCTCCGTACCGGTGGCCGATCCGACGGCCGTCCCGCCGGTGAGCACATCCGCGGCCAGGGGAGTGCCGCCCCGGATCTCCGCGCACGCGTCGGGTCGTCGTCCGGCGATGTCACCGCGCCCGTCGTCGATGCCGAACAGGAACCGGCCGGACAGGGTGGCCGCGGCCGGGTCGGCCCGCAGGGCGTCGTCGAGGGCCGCGGCGAGCGGACGCGCATCGGCGACGCCGCCGATGCGGCCGGTCAGAGGGCTGAGCTCGATGTTGCGCACCTTGTCGTGGCTGCTGCTCGGCGCGAGCCCGGCGGCGACGACGGCCTGCGCGACGGCTTCGACGTCGGTGATCCCGCGCAGCTGAAGGTTGCCGCGCACCGTCAGTTCCAGGTGCCCGTCGGCGTGGTCGGCGGCTGCCCGGGCGAGCATCTCCAGCTGGTCCGGACGGATCCGTCCGCCCGGCAGCCGGACGCGGGCCAGCGCGCCGTCGGCCGCCGGGTGCGTGTCGAAGACGCCTGGGCAACGGTCGGTGGCGGCCCGGGCTCGCTGGTTCATCCCACCAGCCTACGACCGGCGGGCGCGGTGGCCGTAGGCTGAACGCACCGCGAGCGGGCTGAAGCCGGTGCGATTCCGGCGCGGTCGCGCCACTGTGACCGGGGGTCGGCATCGGCCGCACATCCGGAAGTCAGACCAGACCCTCGCACTGCACCCGCCACCCACGGCACCGACACGCACCGGGCGCGACAACCCGGCGAGGAGACACGATGATCCTGCTGCTCTCGACCTCGGACACCGACCTGCTCACGGCCTCGGCGGCCGACGAGGGCAACGCGTCGCCCGACGCGTCGGTGTCCTACCGCGGCGCGAATCCCTCTCGCATCCTGATCGAGGACATCCCGCGTCTCGCCGCCGACGCCGACCTCATCGTCGTCCGCATCCTGGGCGGCGTACGCGCCTGGGAGGACGGGCTGGCTGCGGTCGAGGCGACCGGCAAGCCGCTCGTCGTCTGTTCCGGTGAGCAGCAGCCCGACCCCGATCTGATGGCGCACTCCACGGTGCCCTCCGGCGTCGCCGCCCAGGCCCACGACTATCTCGCCGCGGGCGGCGTCGCCAACCTCGTGAACCTGCACCACTTCCTGTCCGACACCATCCTGCTCACCGGCAACGGTTTCGAACTCCCGCAGCAGACGCCCGCGTGGGGCGTGCTCGAACGTTCTCCGGCCGCCTCCTCTCCGCTCCCTGAGGAGGCCCGGAGCTTGCAGACGGCCGCCTCCTCTCCGCTCCCTGAGGAGGCCCGGAGCTTGCAGACGGCCGCCTCCTCTCCGCTCCCTGAGGAGGCCCGGAGCTTGCGGAGGGCCGTCACGAAGGGTCACGCCAGCCATCCAAACGACGACGCCCCGACCATCGCGGTCCTCTACTACCGCGCCCAGCACCTGGCGGGCAACACGCGGTACATCGCCGCGCTGTGCGATGCGATCGAGGACCGCGGGGCCCGCGCGCTGCCGATCTTCTGCGCGTCGCTGCGGACCGCCCCCGACGACCTGCTCGAGCTGCTCGGTACCGCCGACGCCCTCGTGGTCACGGTGCTGGCCGCCGGTGGCGCCACCCCGGCCACCGCTTCGGCCGGCGGCGACGACGAGGCGTGGAACATCGAACGGCTCGCCGCCCTCGACATCCCGATCCTGCAAGGTCTCTGCCTCACCGGGTCCCGCGCGGACTGGGAGGACAGTGATGACGGCCTGTCGCCACTCGACGTCGCCACCCAGGTGGCGGTGCCCGAGTTCGACGGCCGCATCATCACCGTGCCGTTCTCCTTCAAGGAGTTCGACGACGACGGATTGCCCTGGTACCAGCCGGATCTCGAGCGCTGCGCACGGGTGGCGGGGATCGCCACCGCGCACGCCCGGCTGCGTCGGACCCCGGCCGCCGACAAGCGGATCGCGGTCATGCTGTCGGCCTACCCGACCAAGCACGCGCGGATCGGCAACGCCGTCGGTCTCGACACGCCGCGAAGCCTGCTGCGCCTGCTCGCCGCGATGCGCGACGCCGGCTACGACATCGGCCCGGAGTCCGGTCCGGACGCGATTCCCGGTCTCGCCGACGATGATTCGGATGCGCTGATCCACCAGATCATCGCCACCGGTGGCCAGGATGCGGACTGGCTCACCGAGGAGACCCTCGCCGCCAACCCGATCCGGCTGTCGGCGCGCGATTACCGCGAGTGGTTCGACACCCTGCCCGAAGGGTTACGCTCGGCGGTCACCGAACACTGGGGTCCCGCACCGGGCGACCTGTTCGTCGACCGCACGCACAACCCCGACGGCGACATCGTCATCGCGGCATTGACCTTCGGCAACATCGCGATCATGGTGCAGCCGCCGCGCGGGTTCGGCGAGAACCCGGTCGCGATCTACCACGATCCGGATCTGCCGCCGTCGCACCACTATCTGGCCTCGTACCGGTGGATCGCGGCGCACGACACCGGCTTCGGCGCCGACGCCATCGTGCATGTCGGCAAACACGGCAACCTGGAGTGGCTGCCCGGTAAGAACCTCGGCATGTCGGCGGACTGCGGGACCGACGCCGCCCTCGGCGACCTCCCGCTCGTCTACCCGTTCCTGGTGAACGACCCGGGCGAGGGGACGCAGGCCAAGCGCCGCGCTCATGCGGTTCTCGTCGACCATCTGATCCCGCCGATGGCACGCGCCGAGTCCTACGGCGACATCGCCCGGCTGGAACAGCTTCTCGACGAGCACGCCAACATCTCCGCCCTCGACCCGGCGAAGCTGCCCGCGATCCGCCAGCAGATCTGGACACTGCTGACCGCGGCGAAGATGGACTCCGATCTCGGGCTCACCGAACGGCCCGACGAAGAGGTCTTCGACGACATGCTGCTGCACGTCGACGGGTGGCTGTGCGAGATCAAGGACGTGCAGATCCGTGACGGGCTGCACGTGCTCGGCGAGCCCCCGCGCGACGACGCCGAGGTCGACCTGGTCCTCGCCATGCTGCGTGCGCGCCAGCTCTGGGGCGGCACGTCGGCCCTGCCCGGCCTGCGCGAGGCCCTCGGACTCGTCGAAGACGGCTCGGCCGAACGCGGTTCTGTCGACGCCGTCGAAGCGCAGGCCCGCGAACTCGTCGCCGCCTGCGCCAAGGACGACTGGTCGACCGAAGCAGTTGCCGCGGCCACCGTGGGACTGCCCACCGCGGTCGGGGATGTGCTCACCTTCGCGGCGACCGAGGTCGTCCCGCGCCTGCGTCAGACGACCGGCGAGGTTCCGCGGGTGCTGCACGCACTGGACGGCGGGTTCATCCCGGCCGGACCGAGCGGGTCACCGCTGCGCGGGCTGATCAACGTGCTGCCGACCGGACGCAACTTCTACTCGGTCGACCCGAAGGCCGTGCCCTCGCGGCTGGCGTGGGAGACCGGCCGCGCGATGGCCGACTCCCTGATCGAGCGCTACCTGACCGACCACGGCGAATACCCGGCGTCGGTGGGGCTGTCGGTGTGGGGGACCAGCGCCATGCGCACCTCGGGTGACGACGTCGCCGAGGTGCTCGCGCTGCTCGGGGTCATGCCGGTGTGGGACGAGATGTCGCGGCGGGTCTCCTCGCTCGAGCTCATCGGCCTCGAGGAACTCGGACGTCCCCGCATCGATGTCACCGTCCGCATCTCCGGCTTCTTCCGGGATGCCTTCCCGCACGTCGTCACGATGCTCGACGACGCGGTCGCGCTCGCCGCGGCCGCTGACGACGAGTCCGACGAGCAGAACTTCGTTGCGGCACACGTGCGCGCCGCGATGTCCGAGCACGGCGACCGGCGTCGGGCCGTGACACGTGTCTTCGGTTCCAAGCCCGGCACCTACGGCGCCGGCATCCTGCAACTCATCGACTCACGGGACTGGCGCAGCGATGAGGACCTGGCCCGCGTCTACACCGAGTGGGGCGGTTACGCCTACGGACGCGACCTCGACGGGGTGCCCGCGGTCGACGACATGCGCGCCGCGTACAAGCGGATCGCCGTGGCGGCCAAGAACACCGACACCCGCGAACACGACATCGCCGACTCCGACGACTACTTCCAGTACCACGGCGGCATGGTCGCGACCGTTCGCGCTTTGACTGGTTCCTCGCCGGAGGCCTACATCGGCGACAGCACCCGCCCCGACTCCGTCCGCACCCGCACGCTGTCGGAGGAGACCAGCCGGGTGTTCCGCGCCCGCGTCGTCAATCCGCGCTGGATCTCGGCCATGCAGCGCCACGGATACAAGGGGGCCTTCGAGATGGCTGCCACCGTCGACTACCTCTTCGGTTACGACGCCACCACCGACGTCGTCGCCGACTGGATGTACGAGAAGCTCACCGAGTCCTATGTCCTCGACGAGACGAACCAGCAGTTCATGCAGCAGTCCAACCCCTGGGCGTTGCACGGCATCGCCGAACGTCTCCTCGAGGCCGTCGAACGCGACATGTGGCGCGAACCGCCGGCCGAGCTCCTCGACGCCCTCCGCACCGTCTACCTCCAGACCGAGGGCGACATCGAGGGCCGCGGCGAGGACGCCTCTGCCGGCTGAGCCGCCCGCCGCCGGCTGAGCCGCCCACCGCCGGCTGAGCCGCCCAGCGCTGGTTGAGCTTGTCGAAACCACCCCCCGGGACAAAACCGCGTCGTCGTTCGTTGTCCACGCAGACCCTGACGTCAACGGGTGCCGAAGGGCACCGAAGGACAGGTGAAGCATGATGGCTCTCCGCTGGTTCGCGGCCTATGCCGTGCTGGAGATCGCCGCATTCGTCGCGATGGTCATGACCCTCGGATTCGGCTGGGCGGTGTTGATCAGCCTCGCCGCAGTGGTCCTCGGATTCGTCGTCCTGCGCTGGCAGGGCGGCAAGGTCTTCGACGAGCTGCGCCGCGCGTCGAGAAACGAGGTCGACGCCCGCGCCCCGCTGGCCGACACCGCGCTCGTCGCCGTGTCGACCATCCTTTTGGTCGTTCCGGGCGTCGTGTCGACCGTGGCCGGGACCCTGCTGCTGTTCCCGCCCACCCGTCGGGTGATGCGTCCGGCCGTCGCCGCGGTGGGTGCCCGCCGTGTGGCGACCGCGATGGACCGGGCCGGGATGTACGCCACCGGTGTCTACGGCGCAGGACGTGGCGGAACCGTCGTCGAGGGCACGGTCGTGGAGTCCGACACGCCCGAGCCGGGATCTTCGTCGTCCCCGTACGGGACCCGAGGTCTGCCGCAGGGCCACTGAACAGGTCCTGATCTGCGCCCGAGCGCAGCACAACCCACCGCGGTCCCGGAACACACGCACCCGGACCCCTCGCCACCCTCCTCCGACGGCAAGGCACACTGAACGATCGTGGCAACCCAACTGCTTCTCGGCGGCGCCGTGTACTCGCCGGCGGCCCCCGACGCGACCGCGATGGCCGTGACCGACGGAATCGTCGTCTGGGTCGGGACCGACGACGTCGGCCGCGCACTCCATCCCGACGCCGAGGTCATCGACCTCGCCGGACACTTCGTCAGTCCCGGGTTCGTCGACTCCCACGTCCACCTGACGTCCACCGGGCTCGGACTCGACGGCCTCACCCTGAACGAGGCGTCGAGCCGCACGCACTGCCTGCGGCTGGTGGAGAAGGCCGTGGCCGCCGAATCCGCCCATGACGGAGGCGACCTCATCTGGGGTCTCGGCTGGGACGACTCGACCTGGGCGGGCGCCGAACCCGACGACGGTCGCTTCCCGACGACCACCGAGCTCGACGCCGTCGTCGGGACCAGGCCGGTCTACCTCGCCCGGATCGACGAGCACTCCGCGGTGGCTTCCACCGCGCTGCGACGCCTGATCCCGGACCTGGCCGACGCCGTCGGGTATCACCCGGAGGAGCCGCTGGTCGCCGAGGCCCACCATCTCGTCCGCGGCGCGGCCCGCCTGCTGGTCACCGCGGCGCATCGTGAGCGTGCACAACGCCGCGCGCTCGACGGGGCCGCCGCCCACGGGGTGGTGGCCGTGCACGAGAACGGCGGACCGGACATCAGCGGCATGGACGACTTCCTCGCGCTCGCCGAACTCGACCATCCCGTCGAGATCCGGCGCTACTGGGGCCAGGCCGTCACCGACGCCGACCACGCCCGCGAACTGATGTCGATCACCCGGGCCGATGCCCTGGGCGGTGACCTGTTCATCGACGGTGCCATCGGCTCCCACACCGCGTGGCTCTCGGAGCCCTACACCGACGATCCGCACACCAGCGGTATCAGCTACCTCGACGCCGAGGCGATCCGCGATCACCTGCGCGCCTGCACGATCGCAGGCATCCAGGCGGGCTTCCACGTCATCGGCGACGCCGCGACCGGTGTGGTCGTCGGCGCACTCGCCGAACTCGCCGACGAACTCGGCACGCCCGCGCTCGCCCGCTGTGCGCACCGGCTCGAACACGCCGAGATGGTCACCGCCGCCGACGCCGAGGTCCTCGCCCGCTGCGGCGTCATCGCCAGCATGCAACCGTTGTTCGACGCCGAATGGGGCGGTCCCGGCGACCTGTACGACGCCCGTCTCGGGGCGAGCCGCGCGGCCACCCTCAACGACTTCGCGATGCTGGCCAAAACCGGTGTCGCCCTGGCGTTCTCGTCAGACGCGCCGGTGACGGCCATCGACCCGTGGTCGACCATCCGGGCCGCTGTGCACCATCATCAGCCGACCAACGCGATCTCGGCGCGCGGCGCGTTCGCCGCGACGACCCGCGGCGGCTGGCGGGCCGGGGGAGTCAACGACGGTGTCGCCGGGACCCTGACGCCCGGCGCCCCGGCGAGTTACGCGGTGTGGGAGGTCGACGAGCTCGTCGTCGCCGGATCCCACGAGAAGGTCCAGCGCTGGTCGACCGATCCGCGGTCGCGGGTGCCCGCGCTGCCGGACGTCTCACCGGGGGCCGCGCTGCCGCGCTGCGTACGCACCGTGCACCGGGGCCGGACCCTGTACGACCGGGACGCCGGGTGAGTCCCCCGCGGGTCTCCCGATCCCGGATCTCACGGTCCTGGCTCGCACGTACCGGGACCGTCGCCGCCGCGGGTGTCGCGATGTGGGCCGCGTTCCCACCCCGCAACTGGTGGTTCCTCGCGGTCCTCGGCCTCGGCCTGTTGTTCGCCGCACTCTTCGTCGGGTCGCCCCGGGTGCGCACCGGCGCGTGGATCGGCTTCGTCTTCGGGCTGGCGTTTTTCGTGCCGCTGTTGCCGTGGATCGGCGTGTACGTCGGTCCACTCCCGTGGCTCGCCCTGGCCGCGGTGCTCGCCGTCTATCTCGCGCTGTTCGGCGCGATCGCCACCCTGACGATGCGGCTTCCGGTGCCTCCGGTGTGGTTCACGCTGTCGTGGGTGCTCGTCGAAGCGCTCCGTTCTGCCTTTCCGTTCGGCGGGTTTCCTTGGGGGAGAACCGCATTCAGTCAGGTCGACGGACCGCTGCTGCCGCTGGCCTCGGTGCTCGGCGCGCCGGGGTTGTCAGCAGGTGTCGCGCTGTTCGGCTCCGCGGTCGCCTGGCTGCTCGTGATCCTCACCCGGGCGTACCGGCGCACGACGACCGTCTCCGACCCCGAGCACGCCGACGGCCCGGGGCCGTCCACCGAACGTTCCTCGGGCGTGGTGCGCATCGCGACCGCCGCGGTGGCCATCGCGCTGCTCGCACCGATCGCGGCCATCGCGGCGACCCCCGCCAGCCTCGACCGCAACATCGCGACGTCCTCGGCCCGGATCGGTGCCATCCAGGGCAATGTCCCGCGACTGGGTCTGGATTTCAACGCCCAGCGGCGCGCTGTCCTCGACAATCATGTCCGCACCACGATGTCCTACGGCCGGGCGATCGACACCGGGCAGACAGAGCAGCCCGACTTCGTCCTGTGGCCGGAGAACGCCTCGGACATCTCGCCGCTGGACAACGCAGACGCGGCCGCCGGGATCACCGCGGCCTCCGAGGCCGTCGACGCGCCGATCCTGGTCGGCACGCTCATCCGCAACCCCGATGGCCGACCCACCAATTCGGTCCTGGTCTGGGACGGCGCGCAGGGCCCGGTCGACCGCTACGACAAGCACATCGTCCAGCCGTTCGGCGAGTACCTCCCGTGGCGGCCGTTCTTCCGCCTCTTCTCGTCGTATGCGGACATGGCCGGAGACTTCCGCCCCGGCACCGGACCCACGGTGGTCGATGTGCCCGGTCGCTCGGGGACGGTGACCGTCGGTGTCGCGACCTGCTGGGAGGTCGCCTTCGATCGGGCCGCTCGGCAATCCGTCCGGGACGGCGCGCAGATGCTGTTCGTTCCCACCAACAACGCGACCTTCGGCCGGACCGAGATGACGTATCAGCAGTTGGCCATGTCACAGGTCCGGGCCGTCGAACACGGGCGGTCCGTGGTCGTCGCGGCCACCAGTGGGGTGAGCGCCGTCATCGAGCCGGACGGATCCATCAGCCAGCAGTCCGGCATATTCACCGCGGACGTGCTGACCGGGCGTCTGCCACTCCATGAGGACATGACCCTCGCGACCCGCCTGGGCCCCTGGCCGGAGGTGATCGCGATCATCGCGGCGGTGGCCGGGCTTTTGTTTGCGCTGCGCTCGCGTACTAGGTTCTCACTCAGGCCACGCAGGGTCGCCGCACGGGCGACCGGTGACACGAAGGAGCTCGATGGCATCGGGGATTGACGCCACGGCAGGGCAGCGGCGGCCCGACGACGCGCCGCAACGCGTGGTCGGCGCCGACGGCACGGGCGCACTCGTCGTCGTGCCGACGTTCAACGAGCGCGACAACCTGCCGCTCATCATCGGACGTCTACAGGACGTGCTGCCGGGAGCGCATGTCCTCGTGGTCGACGACTCGAGCCCGGACGGCACGGGCGACGTCGCCGACGACCTCGCCCGGGCCGACGCGGCGACCCGGGTCCATGTCATGCACCGCGTCGACAAGGATGGCCTGGGCAAGGCGTACCTCGCCGGATTCGCGTGGGGACTCGACCGCGACTATGCGGTCATCGTCGAGATGGACGCGGACGGCAGCCACGCGCCTGAGCAGCTGCACCGCCTGTTCGACGCCGTCAACGACGGCGCGGATCTCGTGATCGGGTCCCGTTATGTCCCGGGCGGCAAGCTGGTGAACTGGCCGAAGCGCCGGGAGTTCCTCTCCCGCGGTGCCAACACCTATGCCCGTCTGGCTCTCGGTGCGGGCGTCCACGACATCACCGCCGGGTTCCGCGCCTATCGCCGCATCGTGCTGGAGAAGATCCAGCTCGACACCGTCGAGTCCGCGGGTTACTGCTTCCAGATCGACCTGGCGTGGCGCACGGTGCGTGCCGGCTTCGACGTCCGGGAGGTACCGATCACCTTCACCGAACGTGAGATCGGGGTGTCCAAGATGAGTGGCGGCGTGATGTCCGAGGCGTTCACGATGGTCGCCCGCTGGGGAGTCCAGAGCCGCCTCGAGCGCTGGGGACTCGTCCGGACGCGATGATCCGCTGAGCAGACGAACAGACCCGGCAGGGATGTCCTGCCGGGTCTGTTCGGTTCCGGGCGTCGGGCGCCCGGCGGGTGTCAGTTGGTGATGCCCTTGCGCCGCTGCTTGAGCAGGTCGAGGCGCTCGTTGAGCAGCACTTCGAGCTCTTCCTCGCTGCGACGCTCGAGCAGCATGTCCCAGTGCGTACGCGGCGGCTTGGTCTTCTTCTCCTCGGGCTCGGCGCCCTCGAGGATGGTGCCTTCCATGCCGTTCTTGCACGGCCACTTCGACGGGACCTCCGCGTCGTCGGCGAACGGCACGTCGAAGATCTCGCCGTTGTCGGTGCGGTACTGGACGATGCGTCGTGGCGCGAGGTCGTGGTCACGATCGGTCTCGTAGCTCACCGCGCCGAGGCGGCTACCCCGAAGTACTCGATCTGCCATGAAGGGTTCCTCTCAACTTCGTCGGATCTCCCGGTCTGCCGGGAGATCTCTGTTGCATTCCAGGGTCGCGCGCAACGCTGCGCACGACTTTCGGGTCGTCAACAGGAACATTCTACGCGCATTCCTGCGTGGGTTCGCCACCGGCGACGACCCGTGTTGTCCACCGCGGTCCGCGGGGCCGCCGCCGGGAGCGCAGCGAGCGGGGCGAGTGTGTGCCGCCGCCGGGAGCGCAGCGAGCGGGGCGAGTGTGTGCCGCCGCCGGGAGCGCAGCGAGCGGGGCCGGTCGTGACAGCGGTACGGTCTCGGTGTGGAACCAGGCACTACGCACGGCGTACAAACGGGCGCATCGCGTCGGCGTCGGCCGTACGCCTGCGCCTGGTGCGGCCGCACGATGGTGGACTCCGAGATGGGGCGTCGGCGGAAGTACTGCAAGCGATCGTGCAGGCAGCGTGCTTACGAGCAGAGAACGCTGCTGGAGGGCACATCCATTCCCGACGACGCGGTGATCCTCTCCTCGGCCGAGGCCGCCGACTTCGGCGACCGGATGTTCGCGCTGCGGTGCGCCGCGGAGGACCTCGGCACCGCGGTGGCCGAAGGTGCCGGACACGACGTGCTGGCCGACCTCACCGACACGCTGCTCGAACTCGCGCGGGAAGCCGAGAAGCTGCGGTGACCGCGCGCATCTTCGCGCCCTCGCTCGTCGTCACGCTCGTGGCGCTGGTCGTCGCCTACCTCTACCTCGGCTGGACCGGCCTCGCCCTGTGCGCCATCCTCGGCGTGCTCGAGGTGTCCCTGTCGTTCGACAACGCGGTCATCAATGCAACGATCCTCGAACGGATGAGCGCGTTCTGGCAGAAGATGTTCCTCACCGTCGGCGTGCTCATCGCCGTGTTCGGCATGCGTCTCCTGTTCCCGCTGGTCATCGTGTGGATCACCGGAGGTCTCAACCCCGTCGAGGCGCTCGACCTGGCGATGAACCCGCCGCCCGAAGGGCAGACGCATTTCGCCGATGGTCAACCCAGCTACGAAACGATCCTCACCGAGGCCCACCCGCAGATCGCGGCGTTCGGCGGCATGTTCCTCCTGCTCCTGTTCCTCAACTTCGTGCTCACCGAGCGCCCACAGACCTGGCTCACGTGGCTCGAGAAGCCGCTCGCCACGCTCGGCAAGCTCGACCAGCTCGCGGTCGTACTGGCCGCCCTCGCGCTGGTTCTTACCGCCGAGTTGCTGGCGCCGGACGAGAGCCGCGCGACCGTCCTGATCGCCGGGATCCTGGGCATGGTCACCTACATCACCGTCGACGGGCTCAGCTCGCTGTTCATGGCCGAGCCGGAATCTGACGGGCCGGAATCAGACGGGCCCGACTCACACAGGTCCGGATCGAACGGCTCCGGTCCGCACCCGGTCACCGTGGCCGCCGGCAAGGCCGGGTTCTTCCTGTTCCTCTATCTCGAGCTCCTGGACGCGTCGTTCTCCTTCGACGGGGTGATCGGCGCCTTCGCCATCACCTCCGACCCGATCATCATCGCGTTGGGGCTCGGATTCATCGGCGCGATGTTCGTGCGGTCCATCACGATCTACCTTGTCCGCAAGCGCACGCTGGGGGAGTACCGCTACCTCGAACACGGTGCGCACTGGGCCATCGGCGCGCTGGCCGCAATCCTGTTGATCAGCATCGAGATCGAGATCAACGAGGTGATCACGGGGCTCGTCGGCGTGGCGTTCATCGGCGCGTCGCTCGCCAGCAGCATCCGCGCGAACCGGCGCGAAGCGCGTGCCGGGACCGGCGATCGACTGGCGGTCTGAGCTTCTCCGCGGCCGTCCTCGAACGTGCGATGAACATCTGCGGGACCTTTGGAATCAGCATGGGCCGCCTGCTGTCTTCTGTCGGTCGACAGGTGTAGAAATGACGACGTCGGTGACGTGTGTCACGCAGGAGCCGAAGCCGAGTGGCTCCGCGGCACAAGTCCGGGTTTCAGGTCGAAAACGCAGATTCGGTGGTCTTCATGGACAGCAAACAGCAGCAGATGATCCAGTTCGAGACGGACTGGTACTCCCTGGGCGGGGGCTCCTCCCGGCAGATCGTCGAGGAGTTCGGCCTCACCGATCGGGACTTCTTCTCCCAGGTCGACCGCCTCGTCGACACCGACCCGCCGTCGGGATTGACCGCTGCGGAGCTGCGCCGCATGCGCCAGGTCATCCGCCGTCGGCTGTGGATGGCCCGCTGATCCCAGCCCGCGCGCGGCTCGGGGGATAATCGACGGGTGCCCTTCTCCGATGACGATCTCGAAGCGTTCTATCGCGATGTCGAGGCACGCACGGCGTTCCGCGAGCAACCTCGACGGCGGCGCCGCGCCGGTGTCGACTATCCGGCCTGCCCGACGCCTGACAAACTGCCGTTCGCCTCGCCGGCCGACGCTCGCGAGGGCATCGATCGACTCCGGCGCCACCTCGTCGGTACCGCTCCGGAGCTGCGCTACTACGAGTGCTCCTGTCGCGCTTGGCATATCACCAGCTCGGCGCAACTGATCCATCGACGGGTGCCGCCGGCGCCGGCTCGTCGTCGGAAGGGTAAGAAGAAGCGGTGACGATTCCGCCCGCCGGCCCGCACGCACTCGTCGACCTCGCGAGCGACGACCCGTCGATGACCGCCGAGACCTACCAGCGGTTGCTCGGACACAAGGTCGGTACGGGCGCCGACGGCCGGCGAGTGGTGAACCTCGGCAACGTCGCCCTCTCGATCCGGCCGTCGGGCGGCGAGCCCGACACCCACGACGTGTACTTCACGGTCGACGACGTCGCCGCGTCCCGGCGTCTACTCGGCCGGCGCGGGTATCCGCTCGCGGACACCGTCCTCGGAGCGCTGGGTGAGACCAGTCCGGTCGGGATCGCCGAACGACACGAATCCGGAGTCGCCGCCGACGGCGATCTGACCGGCCTCGACCATCTGGTCTTCACCTGCGACAACCGCGATGTCGCCGTCGCGCTGTTCGCCGGTACCTTCGGCCTCGATTTCCGTCTCGACCAGCCGATCGGGCAGGACGCCCGTCAGCTGTTCTTCCGGCGCGACGACCTGATCGTCGAGGTCGTCGCCGCGCCCCGCCCGCCGGCCGACCCGGTGCCGTCGTCGCCGGTCTTGCTCTGGGGTGTGGCATGGCGGTCGACCGATGTGGACACGACCCACGCGCGTCTGACGGCCGACGGACTCGATCTCAGCGAGGTCCGCAGCGGACGCAAGAAGGGCACGCGGATCTTCACGGTTCGCCACCGCGAACTCGCCACGCGGACCGTGGTCATCGGCCCCGACGCCCGAGCCGACTCGCTTCAGTAGCCGAAATCCGACAAAAGGTGGGTTTTCGGGAACGCCTGCGCTAATCTGACTACGAATGTTGTCGAATTAGTAGTATCCGAGACCGATGTTGGGGGCACCATGACCGCGGTACACGAAGAACGGACAGCGTCCGAACCCGCAGCGAGTGACTTCGTGGCGGGCGAGCCGCTGCTCAACCACCGCGACGACGAGATCGAACTGATCCCGCCGGACTCGCTGACCGCCAAGCTCACCGGCATGTACACGTTCCTCCCGATCAACGGGGCGGCGTTCGTGATGCAGGTGATGCACCCCGTCATCGGCGATGTCGTCGACAAGTATTCAGTCTTCCGCACCGATCCCGTGGGACGTGCGATCCGCTCCGCCGACTCGGTGCTGCGCTGGACCTACGGCGGTCAGGAGGCTCTCGAGGAGGGCAAGCGTCTCCGCAAGCTGCACCAGCCGCTGCAGATGCGCAACTCGGAGGGCAAGCACATCAGTGCACTCAACCCGGAGGCGTACGCCTGGGTGATCGCCACCGCGCTACCCACGATCGAGACCGCCGCGCCGCTGGTGCTGGGCCGGCACTTCACCCTCGAGGAGCGCAAAGAACTCCTGCGGGACAACCGCCGCATCGCCAAGATCGTCCAGGTACCGATGAAGAACTACCCCGAGACCCTCGAGGAGTTCGACGAGTACTTCGACGATTTCATCGAGAACAAGCTCGTCCGGCACCCGGTCGCGCTGGAACTGATCGGTCAGATGCGCGCCGCGCCCGTCGTCCCGAAGTCGGTGCCCAAGGCGTTGCGCCCCGCCGTGAAGAAGGCCGCTGCCACCGCGTCGGTGCCGTTCCAGAACTTCAACTACCTGACCACCGTCGGCGTCATGGATCCGCGCGTGCGGGAGATCCTGGGCCTGAGCTGGTCCGACGCCGAGCAGCGTCACCTCGAGCGGATTCATCGCAATCTACGATTCGCCTACCGCACCCTGCCGGAGCGGCTGACGTACTTCCCGCTGGCCTATCACGCCCGGCGTCATCACGACGCGATCCAGGCCATGAAGGTTCGCGAGAAGGCAAGCGCTGCCTACCAGTACCACCCCAAAGAGGGTGCGGCGCACCAGGGCTGAGCGCTCCCGGTCGGTCTGGTCACGTCGTCGGGGGCGTGACCAGACCGACGACATGGTCGGCAATCGCCAACGATGACGTGATGCCCGGCGACTCGATACCGAAGAGGTTGACCAGGCCCGCGATGCCGTGTGACCGCGGCCCCTGGATCACGAAGTCACCGGCACCGGCACCCGGCCCGGCGACCTTAAGCCGGATCCCGGCGTAGGCGGGCACCAGGGCGTTGGCCGGCAAGTGCGGCCAGTACGTGCGGATGGCTCGTTCGAATGCGTCGGCGCGCGCCTCGTCGACGGCGTAGTCGAGTACCTCTCCGGCAATCGTCTCGTCGGGGGACGAGTTCAGCCATTCGACGTCGGGGCCGAATCGGGCCTCGCCGGCGAGATCCATCGTGAAGTGCACGCCCAATCCGCCGTCGGCGGGGATCGGGTAGACGAGGTGACGGAACGGCGCCCGGACGCCGGACAACCCGAAGTAGTTCCCCTTGGCGAGGAAGCGCGGCGGGATCCGGCCGCCGAAGCCGGCCAGCGCCCGGGCCACCTCCCACGCGCCGATCCCGGCACAGTTGACGAGCGTCCGGGCGGAGGCCGATTCGCCGTCCGATGTCTGCACGGTGACGCCGTGTGCGTTGATCTGTCCGCCGATCACTCTGCTGCGCAACGCGATCGCGCCACCGTGTGCCTCCAGGTCACGCACCAGTGCACGCACCACACCGTCGACGTCGACGATCCCGGTCGACGGTGAGAACAGTGCCGCGACGCCTTCGACCGCCGGTTCCCGGTCGCGCAGTTCGTCCACTCCGATCCGTCGAAGGTCGGAAACGCCGTTGGCCAGACCGTGTCGGAGCAAGACGTCGAGGCGTTCGCTCTGGGTGCCGTCGGTGGCGACGATGAGTTTGCCCGGCCGCGCCCACGAGACGCCGTGCTCGTCGCAGAATCGGGTCAACTGCTCGCGACCGCGGACGCACAGTTCCGCCTTCAGGCTGCCCTCGGGGTAGTAGATGCCGGCGTGGATCACCTCCGAGCTCCGCGAGGTCGTCTGCGCGCCAACCGAATCGGTGGCCTCGAGAACGACGACGTCGCGTCCTCGCCGGGCGAATGCCCGCGCCACCGCCAGCCCGACGATGCCGCCGCCGATCACGAGGCAGTCGACCTCCACACGCTCCGTCGTCGCGTGCTCGGCCCGGTGGATGTGCGTCACTGCTCGTACCTCCTCGTCGCTTGTCGTCGAGTTCCGTCGGCCACGGTATCCGGGCAAACCCGGCGGCGTGGGGCAGACTGGGGTGATGCGGTATTCGGAGGTTCTTGCGATCGTGCAGGCCGGTGGACGTGGTTCGCGGATGGAGGTGCTGACCGATCGGCGGGCGAAACCCGCGTTGCCGTTCGCGGGCAACTATCAGCTCATCGACTTCCCGCTCTCCAACCTGCACCACAGTCACATCGACGACGTGTGGTTGTGCGTGCAGTACGAGGCCGAGACCATCACCCAGATCGTGGCGGGTGGCCGTCCCTGGGATCTGGACCGTACGAGCGGCGGGTTGCGCGTGGTGATGCCGGAGCAGACCGACGCCCCGGAAACCGAAGACGGCTTCGCGACCGGCAACGCCGACCTGCTGTATCGCATCCGCGGCCGCATCGCCGCCCACGCACCGGCCGAGGTCATCGTCATGAGCGCCGACCACGTCTACGACTTCGACTTCCGCGACGCCATCGAGACCCACCGCCGCCATGGCGCCGAATGCACTGTGGTCACCACGACGTGTCCTCTCGAAGAGGCTGCGCAGCACGCCACCGTGAAAGCCCGCCGCGACGGGACCGTCCGCGAGTTCCGCTACAAACCCGAACGCGCCACGACGCGCACGATCGCCACCGAGATCTTCGTCTACGACCCGGCCGTGCTCATCGAGGGCCTCGAGTACCTGGAGAGCCGGACGACCGAGGGGTCCCCGAAGGACGACACCGGCCTGGGCGACTTCGGCGAACACCTGGTGCCCTGGTTCGTCGACCGCGGCAAGACGGTGGCCCACGCGATGCCGGGGTACTGGATCGACGCCGGCCGTCCTGAGACCTACCTGCAGGCGCACCGCGACCTCATCTCCGGGTCCCTCGACGTCTTCCGCGCCGACCGGCCGATCCTCACCAATCAGCCGCAGCGCCCGGCCGCGCGTATCGAGAGCGGGGCGGTCGTCGAGGACAGTCTCGTCAGCAGCGGCGTTCACGTGCACGGAACGGTCCGACGCAGCGTTCTCGGACCGGGGGTGGTCGTCGAAAAGGGTGCGGTCGTGGCCGATTCGGTGATCTTCGGTGACGTTGTCATCGGCGCCGGCGCGTCGGTCGCATGGTCTGTCCTCGACGAACGGGTGCGCGTCGGCCCGAACGCGGTGATCGGCGGGCACCCGCGGACACGCCCGGTCCCGACCGAGAAGATCACGTTGGTCGGGATGGATACGCAGATCCTGCGCGGTGCCCGGGTGGCATTGGGAGACCGCGTCGAGCCGGGTCGCCGCATCCGGTGACCCGGGCCGACCTGTTCGCGACCGCGCGGCACTGGCGGGACCACGATCCGGACCCGTCGACCCGAGCCGTGCTGACCGATCTGATCGACGCGGCCGTGACCGGTGACGTCGCCGCCGCCGACGATCTCGCGGCCCGCTTCCACGGACCGCTGACCTTCGGCACCGCCGGCCTGCGCGGCGAGGTCGGTGCGGGCGAGTCACGGATGAACGTCGCCGTGGTCACCCGCGCCACGGCCGGTGTCGCGCGGTATCTGCTCGACACGGTCGGTCCCGACGCGCGCGTCGTGGTCGGGTGCGACGCCCGGCACGGATCGGCCGAGTTCTTCGATGCGGCAACCGAAGTGCTTGCGGCGCAAGGGCTCACGGTGTTCGCGCTGCCACCCCGGTTGCCGACGCCGGTCACCGCTCATGCGACGCGTGCGCTCGACTGCGACGCCGGGGTGATGATCACCGCCTCGCACAACCCACCGGCCGACAACGGTTACAAGGTGTATCTCGGCGGGCGTGTCACCGACGATGCGGGCAGGGGAGTGCAGATCATCTCGCCGGCCGACGCCGACATCGCGGACCGGATCGCGCAGGCGCCGCCCGCCGACGAGGTGCCCCGCGACTCCGCGGCAGTCATCCACCTCGATGACGAGACGGTCCGTACCTATGTCGAGCGCACCGCGCGGCTACGACCCGTCGGCGGTCCGTCGCCGGTGCGCGTCGTACTGACGCCGATGCACGGGGTCGGGGGTGCGGTCGCCCGAGACGTGTTGCGGGCCGCGGGAATCGGCGACGTCCACGTGGTGGCGGCGCAGTCCGCTCCCGATCCGGACTTCCCGACGGTGCCGTTCCCGAACCCGGAGGAGCCCGGTGCCCTCGACCTCGCACTCGATCTCGCACGCGACGTCGACGCGGACGTCGTGATCGCCCTCGACCCCGACGCCGACCGCTGCTCGGTGGCGACGGTCGGTCCCGATGGGCAGTGGCGACAGCTCACCGGCGACGAGATCGGCGCGCTGCTGGGGGAGCAGGCGGCACGGGATGCGACGCGCCCCGGTGACACCCTGGCGTGTTCGATCGTGTCGAGCCGGCTGCTCGGCCGGATCGCCGCGGACCACGGGCTACGGTTCGCGGCGACGCTCACCGGATTCAAGTGGATCGCCCGGACTTCCGGCCTGCGTTTCGGTTACGAGGAGGCGATCGGCTACTGCACTGACCCCGACACCGTCCGCGACAAGGACGGCATCGGTGCGATGGTCCGGGTCATCTCCCTCGTCGAGGAACTCGGGAGGGATGGCCGCACGTTGACCGACGAGCTCGACCGGCTCGCCCGTCGCCACGGCCTGCATGCCACCGCACCGTTGACGATCCGCGTCGAGGACCCCGCGCTGATCGGCGAGATGATGCAGCGCCTGCGTTCGTCACCGATCGAACGACTGGCCGGCTCGCCGGTGGTGGAGAACCGCGACCTGGCACATGGATCCGCTGATCTCCCGCCGACCGACGGCGTCCTGGTGCGGACGGCCGCCGACGACCGCGTCGTCGTGCGTCCCTCCGGCACCGAGCCGAAGCTGAAGTGCTATCTCGAAGTCGTCCTCGACTGCTCGGACGGCGCCGTACCGCGGGACGAGGCCGCACGCCGTCTCGACGCCCTCGGTGCGGACATCTCGGCGGTGCTCCGGGTCTGAGCGCACTACGATCAATCCGTGCCGCGAACCGATTCCGATCAGCGCCTGCGCGACCTGACCCTGCTGCGTCAGGTCCGCGACCGGATCGACCGCGAGTACGCGCAGCCGCTCGACGTCGAGGCGCTCGCGCGCGGGGTGAACATGTCGGCCGGTCACCTGAGCCGCAAGTTTCGCCAGACCTACGGCGAATCGCCCTACTCGTACTTGATGACTCGCCGCATCGAACGGGCGATGACGCTGCTGCGGCGCGGCGACCTGACCGTCACCGAGGTCTGCTTCGAGGTGGGCTGCTCGTCGTTGGGCACCTTCAGCACCCGGTTCACCGAACTCGTCGGGGTACCGCCGACGGTCTATCGCGAACAGTCGGCCGACGCGACGGACGGCATACCGGCGTGCCTGGCGAAGAACATCACGAGACCGATCAGGAATCGAGAAGCACAGCGCGGGTGAGACTGCCTAGCCTGATCCCATGAACATCACGATCCAGTACACCTTCCTCCCACACACCGATGGCGACGCCGCCTTGGGCTTCTACCGTGACCTCCTCGGTTTCGAACTCCGCAAGGATGTCGGCTACGAGGGCATGCGGTGGCTGACCGTCGGCCCGCCCGGACAGCCGGGCACGTCGATCGTCCTGCATCCGCCGGCTGCCGATCCCGGTATCTCCGAGGAGGAACGCCAGACGATCCTCGAGCTGATCGCCAAGGGGAGTTACGGCGCGCTGACGCTGGCGACCGACGACCTCGACGGGCTGTTCGACAAGTTGCAGTCAAGCGGCGTCGACATCGTGCAGGAGCCGATGGATCAGCCGTACGGCGTTCGCGACGCCGCCGTTCGTGACCCGGCGGGCAACCTCATCCGTATCGACCAGGCCGGCTGAGAGATGTGCGGCCCCGGTCGATACCCGCCCCCGGAAGCACTCGGCGCGGTCATCGACCGACAACACCCCGCGCCGGCGCCCGCCACCCTGGTTAGATCGACCGGGAGTCCGCGCACCGACCTCGCGGCAACGGACCTCCGGAATGACACGAGCACCCCGAACGCCGACGACCGCCCGCCCGCGGTCGCCACATTGATGGAGAGACGATGAGCCGAACCGCCACCCGTCCCGCACGGAAGGTCGACGCCGTGCGGGCCGACGGCATCCACCCCGCCGACACGCACGACATCATCCGCGTCCACGGCGCCCGGGAGAACAACCTCAAGGACGTCAGCGTCGATCTGCCGAAGCGTCGGCTGACGGTCTTCACCGGGGTGTCGGGTTCCGGGAAGAGTTCACTGGTCTTCAGCACCATCGCGGCGGAATCCCAGCGCCTCATCAACGAGACGTACAGTGCGTTCGTCCAGGGATTCATGCCGTCGATGGCTCGTCCGGACGTCGACATCCTGGAGGGTCTGACGACGGCGATCATCGTCGACCAGGAGCGGATGGGTGCCAACGTTCGGTCGACCGTCGGCACGGCCACCGACGCGAACGCGATGCTGCGTATCCTGTTCAGTCGCTTGGGAACTCCGCATATCGGTTCGCCTCAGGCCTTCTCGTTCAACGTCGCCTCGATCAGCGGGGCGGGTGCGGTGACCATCGAGAAGGGCGGGCAGAAGGTCAAGGAGCGTCGGAGCTTCTCCATCACCGGCGGGATGTGCCCACGATGCGAGGGCCGCGGCGACGTCTCCGACTTCGACCTCACCGCGCTGTACGACTCGTCGAAGTCGCTCAACGAGGGCGCGCTGACGATCCCCGGCTACTCGATGGACGGCTGGTACGGCCGGATCTACCGCGGCTGCGGCTTCTTCGACCCCGACAAGCCGATCACGAAGTACACCAAGAAGCAGCTCAACGACCTGCTCTACAAAGAGCCCACCAAGATCAAGGTCGAGGGCATCAACATCACCTACGAGGGTCTGATCCCGAAGATCCAGAAGTCGATGTTGAGCAAGGACCGTGAGGCGATGCAGCCGCACATCCGTGCCTTCGTCGACCGGGCGATCACCTTCGCGAAGTGCCCGGACTGTGAGGGCACCCGCCTCACCGCCGAGACCCGTTCGTCGAAGATCAAGGGCATCAGCATCGCCGACGCATGCGCGATGCAGATCAGCGATCTCGCCCAGTGGGTGGCCGAACTCGACGATCCGTCCGCGGCCCCGCTGATCACCGCGCTGCGAGACCACCTCAACGCGTTCGTCGACATCGGACTCGGCTACCTGTCCCTGGAACGCCCGGCCGGCACTCTGTCCGGCGGAGAGGCGCAGCGCACCAAGCTGATCCGGCATCTCGGTTCGTCGCTGACCGACGTGACCTATGTGTTCGACGAGCCGTCGATCGGTCTGCACCCGCACGACATCACCCGGATGAACGATCTGCTGCGCGCATTGCGGGACAAGGGCAACACGGTGCTGGTGGTCGAGCACAAGCCGGAGGTGATCGCGATCGCCGACCGCGTCGTCGACATCGGCCCGGGAGCGGGCACCGACGGCGGCACGATCGTGTTCGAAGGGACCGTCGACGAACTGCGGGCCGCGGACACGCTCACCGGGCGCCACCTGGAGGACCGCGCCGCCGTCAAGGACGAGGTCCGCACGCCCAGTGGCCATCTCGAGGTCCGCGGGGCCGACGCCAACAATCTGCGCGACGTCGACGTCGACATCCCGCTCGGTGTGCTGGTCGTGCTCACCGGCGTCGCGGGCTCGGGCAAGAGTTCGTTGATCAACTCGACGGTCGCCAAGGAGGACGGGGTCGTCTCCATCGACCAGAGCGCCATCAAGGGGTCGCGGCGTTCCAATCCGGCGACCTACACCGGTCTGCTCGAACCGATCCGCAAGGCGTTCGCCAAGGCCAACGGCGTGAAACCGGCCTTGTTCAGCGCTAACTCGGAGGGCGCCTGCCCCAACTGCAACGGTGCGGGTGTCGTCTACTCCGACCTCGCGATGATGGCCGGCGTCGCCGCACCCTGCGAGGTGTGCGAGGGCAAGCGTTTCCAGGCCGAGGTGCTCGACTACACCTTCGGCGGCAGAAATATCAGCGAAGTCCTCGAGATGTCGGTCGCCCAGGCGGAGGCCTTCTTCGCCGACGGCGACGCGAAACTCCCGGCAGCGCACAAGATCCTGCACCGGATGGTCGACGTCGGGCTCGGTTACATCAAGGTCGGTCAGCCGCTGACCACCCTGTCCGGCGGCGAACGCCAGCGCCTGAAGTTGGCCAGTCACATGGGGGAGAAGGGCGACGTCTACATCCTCGACGAGCCCACCACGGGCCTCCACCTCGCCGACGTGGAACAGCTCCTCGGGCTGCTCGACCGTCTCGTCGACTCCGGGAAGTCGGTGATCGTCATCGAGCACCATCAGGCCGTGATGGCCCACGCCGACTGGATCATCGACCTCGGCCCGGGCGCCGGCCACGACGGCGGCCGGATCGTCTTCGAGGGCACGCCCGCCGACATCGTCGCCAACCGATCGACCCTCACCGGTGAGCACCTCGCCGAGTACGTCGGTGCCTGACCCTGGGGTGCGGGCGAGAAGCGGCGCCTCCCACTGCTCCCTATCCGAAGGAGCGCCCCCGCTGCTCCCTGAGGTGCGTAGAGCGGTAGCGACGGCCTTCCAACGCTCCCTGAGGTGCGAGGAGCGATAGCGATGGCCTCCCAACCGCTCCCTGAGTCTGGATATTTCACTGATGTTGCTGGTGTTCGGCGTGTGATACGCGAAAGTGCCTGTCTGCCTTGTGATTATTGATTCACCACAAACAAATAGTCACAAGAAGAAAGGCACCTCGCAGGTGAAGAATAACGTGTATCCCGAGTTGATGGTGGACCCCACGCGCACTGAGTCGGTGCTGACAACCTCGGGAGCGGTGTTGCTGACGAAAACCGTGCAGGTCTCGAGCCTGGGAGCAGACCTGACCGCGGCGATGGCGCCGTGGCGGACCGCGGCCACGGTCCATGATCCGGCCAAGATCGTGCTGGATCTGGCGCTCACCTTGGCGACCGGTGGTGACTGTGTGGCCGATGTGGCCACAGTCCGGGCTCAACCACAGTTGTACGGGCAGGTGGCCTCTGATCCCACGATCTCGCGGGTGATCAGCCGGCTGGCTACCGATATCGAGGCGGTCAGTACCGCGATCAGCGCGGCTCGCGCCGCGGCGCGGGAACGGGTGTGGGGCATCGCCCGCCCGTTGGAGGGCACCGCGGGCAGCATCGATGGCGGGCTGGTGATCGTTGATCTCGATGCCACGACCGTGACCGCAGGATCGGCCAAAGAACAGGCCCAGACAACGTATAAACGGGTGTTCGGGCATTCCCCGATGTGTTCGTTCATCGACCACGGCGCCTTCGGCACCGGGGAAACACTGAACCTGGACCTGCGGCGTGGAGGTGCCTCACCCAAAGGTGCGGACATGCACATCGCGGCCACCGACTCGGCGTTGGCCCAGCTGCCCGCCGCTGAACGCCCCCAGGTGCTCATACGTACCGATTCGGCCGGGTGTGCCAAAAAGTTCCTGGCCCACCTGACCGAGCAGAATCTGCAGTACTCGGTCGGGTTCACCATCTCCGAGCTGGTCAAAGACGCATTGGACGTGCTGCCTGAGGCTGCCTGGGTGACCGCGATCAACACCGACGACGCCGATCCACGAGCTGATGCCCAGGTCGCCGAGATCACCGACCACATGCCGCGCTCGGTCCGTGACACCGAAACCGCCTACGAGCCCTGGCCACCCGGGATGCGGCTGATCGCGCGCCGCGAATATCCCCACAACGGAGCCCAACACCTCATCACCGACATCGAGGGCCGCCGCTACACCGTGTTCGCCACCAACACCCGCGGCCGCGGCTGGACACTGCCGATCCTGGAACTGCGTCACCGTCAACGTGCCCGCGCCGAAGACCGTATCCGCTGCCTCAAAGACACCGGCATGGCCAACCTACCGTTCGACTCATTCGCCAAAAACCAACTGTGGCTCGATATCGTCGCCCTGGCCTCCGACCTGCTCGTCTGGACTCAAACCCTCGGCTACCACCGCCACGACCCCATCCGCCGCTGGGAACCCAAACGCTTGCGCCACCGCCTGTTCACCGTCGGCGGCAAGATCATCACCCACGCCCGCACCACCACCCTGCGACTACCCACCGACTGGCCCTACAACCACCACATACGCCACGGCTGGCAACGCCTCACCGCCTAACCAGCCCCTCGGTCACCGCGCCCCGTCACCGCCGCCCACCCCACCTCAGAACCCGAACAACCAGCGAACCCAACGCTGGCGATCCACCCTGCCCACACACCAGCACCAACCATCAAAAGGCGACACCGACAACCGATCGGCGAAACCCTACCCACCCGTGAAAGATTCAGGCTGAGGTGCGAGGAGCGATAGCGATGGCCTCCCAACCGCTCCCTGAGGTGCGAGGAGCGATAGCGACGAGCCACGAAGGGTCCGGCGACCGAGGCTCCCAAACCCTAAGTGACGAGCCCCGTTCCGCTCCCTGAGGTGCGAGGAGCGCAAGCCGCCGGGCCGAGCAAGCGACGAAGGAGCGCGTCGAGGTCGACGAGCCTCGAAGGGTCTAGCAACCAGCCCCCGCGACCGACAGACTTCAACTCGACCTATGGACTTCGATCGAGGTCTACCGGTCGAGTTGCAGTCTGTCGGTCAACAAGCGAGCAGGATCGCGCGAGCAGTACCGGGGTTCAGGTGCGCCAGTAGGTGGCTGTTGGTCGGGCGGTCATCACTGTGCGTTGTTCATGCGTACTTCGTGACAATCCCAGCCGGAGTCGTGACGTGTGGCCCCGTCGGGTTCGAATCCGTGTTTGCGATAGAAGGCCACCGCCCGCGCGTTGTCGCGTGCAACCCAGAGGTAGGCCGGGATATCCGTTCCGCCGAGCACTGCGGTCATCAAGTCCACCGCCACACCGGTGCCGTGATGGCGGAGAACGACATTCAGAGACCACAATTCGGTCGGTGCGGGAGCGTCGTGGTCGCGAGCCGGGCCGCTTGCTGCAAAACCGACCATCTCCTGCGTGTCGAGTGAGGTCGCGCACCGGATGCGGATGCCGTGCCCAGCATGGCCTGCGAGGTCTCCGACAGTCTGTCGCCAGCGTGAGGCCGACTCCGCAGGAGTGAGCGCATCGAGCCGGTCGTGAGCTACCATTCCCGCATACGTGGCCTTCCAGATGGCGGTGTGCAGGCTCGAGATCTGATCGATGTCGCCTGCAACCACCGGCCGAATCTCATAGCTACCCACAGACACCGGGTCTACCAGACCTCGACCTCAGTGCGAGCGACGTCGGTGAACCCGCGCAGATCTGCGTCCTCGCCTCGGCTGTCTCACCGCCGTGGCACCATGTCGGTTGATGAACGACGGGCAAGGTGAGAGTGGATCGTCGCGATCCGTCTCAGGGGTAACCCCTGGGTGCACTTCACAGCTGGTCCCTGCGTCCGACGCCGGCGCGCACGCTGCACGTGCCACACGGCGCCGCTGCACAGTTCTGGTCACCCCATCCGTCGTTCATCACCACGACAGCCCACGACGCGACACGGCGCCGTGACCGAACCGTTCCTGCAACCGCATGAGGCAGCGGAAGTCGCTGCGGCCTTCTCGCGCACGTATACCGCCTGGACGTGGCCGGAGATCCTGGCGGCAGTGAGAGCGGTCCTGCCCGCTGAGGTCACCTCCGAAGTCGCCGCCCGCATCATCGAACTCTCGCCTCACGAACCGCGACATCCCGCGACCGTGATGATCCAGGCCCTCGCGCCGTGGACCCACCCGGCACACGTAGCCGCTCAACCCGTCATCGTGCACGAACCACGTTCCGCGGGAACGGTGTCCGACGCTCTGCCCGATCTCTACGATGTCGAGCAGTTCGCGCACTGGCTCGACTTCACCGTGCCCGAGCTCGAATGGTTCGCCGACCGCGGCCAATGGCTACGAACGGCGCGCCCGCCGTTGCGTCACTACCGAATCTGGCGGCGTGAGAAGCGGGACGGTGTCCGGGTCATCGAAGCTCCGAAACCCCGTATGCGCGAGACGCAACGGCGCCTGCTGCGACGGTTGATTGAGCGCATTCCGGCCCATCCCGCGGCGCGCGGCTTCATACCCGGGTCGTCACCGGCTGCTTTCGCCTGGCCGCACACGGACCGTCCCGTGGTACTGCGCGTCGACCTCCGGCATTGCTTCGAGACGATCACCGTACCGCGCGTCCGAGCAGTGTTCCGGCAGGCCGGCTACCCGCCGCACATCGCCCGCCTGCTCGCCGAATTGTGCACCACAGCAACGCCTGTGGACGAACTCCGCGGTATCGATCACACGCACGCGGCACTCCTTCGGGAACGACACCTGCCGCAAGGTGCGCCGACCTCGCCGCATCTGGCGAATCTCGTGATGCGGCCGCTCGATCGGCGGCTCGACGGGTACGCCCGCCGTCACGGCCTCCGATACACCCGCTACGGCGACGACCTCGCGATCTCGGGCGACGCGATGAACGCCGACCGCGTGCTGTGGACGGTGCTCCGCATCGTCGAAGACGAGCGATTCACCGTGCACCCGGAGAAGGTCCGGATCATGCACAGCCATCAGCGCCAACACCTCGCCGGTCTCGTCGTCAACGACCGTCCGCAGGTCGCCCGATCCGACTACGACAACCTGCGAGCCCTGCTCCACAACGCCCGCCGGCACGGGGCGTCGTCGCAGAATCGCGACGAGCACCCGGATTTCCGTTCACACGTCTACGGGCTCATCGCGTGGATGGGTGCGACGGGGGAGACGCGCCGACGCCGGTTGTTGGACATGGCCCGCACGGTCGACTGGGACAGCTGAAAACCTCTGAGAACGGACCAAACGCCCGAACAATCCCGAACCTCACACCGGCTGCGGTTCGCTGTGAGACCACTGTTACCTCGGCCTTCCCCGCAGCGCGCCCAGTCGCAATGCCGGTGGACCAAGGTCCGTGCATGGACAAACAACTGCTCGAACGCAGCCTGGCACTCGTCGACCTTCCCGACGCGGGCCTCACCGTTCGCTTCTACGAGATCCTGTTCGACCGCTATCCCACCGTTCGCGCCATGTTCGGCCGCGACACCAGGGCCCAGGCCGAGATGTTGCGCAGCGCCGTCGCCTCGGTCGTGGAGCATCTCGACGACGCCGAGTGGCTGACGACGACTCTGCACGCGTTGGGGCGGCGACACGCCGGTCTCGGCGTCACCAGACCGATGTACACGGCGGTCGCGGAATGCATGATCGCCGCGATGAGCGAGATCGGCGGCGAGTCCTGGACCCCGGCCATGACGCTGGCCTGGGACCGCGCACTCGGCGCGGTCGCGACGATCATGCTCGACGGCTATCCGGACGACGGCGTTGTCGACATCATGCCGGCCGATCGACGCAAACCCGGAGCCGCCTGACCCGCCCTTCGCCCGATCCCGGCGACGCCCGATCACTTCGACTCGCCACGGTCCCATCGACCGACCCCACCGGAGAATGCTCGACCAGCCTTCGACTGTCGACGACCGACGAGTCCACGTGCGACCCGCACCGCCCGACTACACGGCCACGGCCCGGCCACCCTGAATCGCACGCCCTCCGCGATACGATCCCGCTCGGAAGTGAGGGCTCGTGACTGCTGCTGTAAACCCGCGACGTGCGCTGGATCGATACCTGGGATCAGCCCGGGCCCGGTGGGCGACACTCGCCGTCTTCCTCATCAGTTCGGCGGTCGCCATCGTCGTGCTGCCGAACCAACCGCCTGCCCCGTATCGCATCGATTTCGACGTCTACCGCATGGGCGGACAGGTCCTGCTCGACGGCGGCGACCTGTACGGCATCCTGCCCCGGCTCGCGGAAGGCTCGTACCTCCCGTTCACATATCCACCGCTTGCCGCAGCGCTGTTCTCGATCTTCACGGTCGTCCCACTCGGCCTCGGTCAGGCCCTGTTCACCGCGATCTCCATCGGCTGCCTGCTGGTGGTGTGCCGCATCGTCCTGTCCTGCCTCGTCGAGCGGCCTGCTCACCAGTTGTGGTGGCTCGCAACGACCGCCGCGACGGTCGGCCTCTGGCTCGAACCCGTCCGCGACACCCTCAACTTCGGACAGATCAACATCGTGCTGATGACGCTCGTCGTCATCGACGTCCTGCTCGGCCGCGGTAAGTGGTGGAACGGGCTGCTCGTCGGACTCGCCATCTCGATCAAGCTCACCCCCGCGGTGTTCCTGCTGTTCTTCTTCGTCCGCCGGGACTGGCGCGCACTCGGCGTGGCCGCGGCGTCAGCGGTCGCCTACGCCGCCCTCGGCCATCTCCTGACACCGAACGACTCGCGCACCTACTGGACATCGACCCTCTTCGACACCGACCGCATCGGGAGCCCACACTTCGCGAACAACCAGTCGATCAAGGGTGAGCTCGGCAGGCTCGGCATCGAGTCCGACGTCGCGTGGTTCCTCGTCTCGCTGATCGTCGGCCTGTTCATCGCCTGGGTCGCGTGGCGTCTGCTGTCGGTTGCACCGGCAGGTCCACAGCCTTCCGGGCCGCGCGACGTCGCGGCACTGATGGCAGTCGCGTTCGCCGCGCTGTACTGCTCGCCGGTCGCGTGGGACCACAGCTGGGTCTGGGTGGTCCCGCTGCTGATCCTGTTGACCTTCCTCGCGACCAGGCCCGCAGCGTCGGCGATGTGGTGGTGGCTCGTCGGTTCCGGGCTCGTCATCTGCGCCGTCGCGCCGCATCAGCGAATCCCGCAGCGGTACGACGCCGAGTTGTCCTGGGTCTGGTGGCAGCATCTCGTCGGGTCGTCGTACCTGCTCTGGGGTCTGGCGGTGCTGGTCGCGCTGGGGGTCTCGGCTCCCCGCGTGCTGACGTCCCGACGGTCGGCCGACACGCTCGCACAACCTGCGTGAACACCCCGTCTGCAGACCCCCCTTGAAACAGACGCTAAAATCCGTTCCAATGGTGCATAGTGATGTAACGCACATCGGAACAACGGGGAGTGGCAGGTTCATGACGAGTCGGAAAAAGCAGATCCAGAGCGTGCTGGCGAAGGCGAGCAGCATGTACCCGAGCTCGGAGCGTCCGCTGGCCGAGCCGCCCGCCGGATCCGATCTCAAGCCGGTGATGGGTGACCCAGGGGTTCCGTGGCTCGGCAACACCCTCGAAGCGCTCGTCGACCCGCTCAAGTCGGCCATGGAACGGTTCGAACGCTACGGACAGGTCTCCTGGTCGGGTGCGCTGGGCATGAACATGGTCACCCTCGTCGGTCCGGACGCGATCGAAGCGGTGTGGATGAACCGCAAGAAGGCGTTCTCGAGCGAACTCGGCTGGGAACCGATGATCGGCCCGTTCTTCCGCCGGGGCGTGATGCTGATGGACTTCGACGAGCACATGCAGCACCGCCGCATCATGCAGCAGGCGTTCAGCCGGCCCCGCCTCACCGGCTACCTCGACATCATGACCCCGCACATCGAGAAGACCCTCGCCAACTGGGAGGTGGGCAACGGCTTCAAGATGTACTCCCGCACCAAGGACCTCACCCTGTCGCTGGCGACCGAGGTCTTCATGGGTGCCCACGTCAGCGAGGCCGAGGCCCACCGACTGGAGCACGCCTTCGAGGCGGCGGTTCGCGGCGGTCAGGCGATCGTGCGCAAGGACGTCGGCAACTGGACCTGGGCCAAGGGGCTCCGGGGTCGCGAGGTGCTGCAGGAGTACTTCCGCTCCGAGATCCCGCTGCGACGAGGCAACGACGCCGACGACCTGTTCAGCGTGCTCTGCAACGCCGAGAGCGACGAGGGCGAGACGTTCTCCGACGAGGACATCGTCAACCACATGATCTTCGTGATGATGGCTGCGCACGACACCAGCACCATCGCGCTGTCGATGATGACCTACTTCCTCGGCAAGCACCCCGAGTGGCAGCAGCGTCTGCGCGAGGAGTCCCTCGCCCTCGACAAGCCGACTATCGACTACGACGACGTCGACAAGCTCCCCAGCATGGAGCTGGCCTTCAAGGAGACGCTGCGCCTCAACGCCCCGGTCGGGATGCTCTTCCGAATGGCGATCGAGGACACCGAGGTCTGCGGCCATTACATCCCGAAGGGCACGCTGCTCGGCATCCACCCGTGGGCGACGATGCTGCGCAAGGAATGGTGGCCCAACCCCACCCACTTCGACCCCGAACGCTTCTCGCCGGAGCGCCGCGAGGACAAGGTCCACCGCTTCGCATGGGCACCCTTCGGCGGCGGCGCACACAAGTGCATCGGCCTGTATTTCGGTGGCATGGAAGTGAAGTCGATCCTGCACCAGATGCTGCAGCGCTTCGAATGGGACGTCCCGGCCGGCTACCGCCCGGAACTCACCTACGGCACCGGTCCGACCCCCGCCGACGGCCTCCCGATCAACCTGCGGCACCGCAAGATCTGACGATTCCTTCACACCCGAGGAGCGAGCCGCTTCACCGCTCCCCGGGTGCGAGTAGCGCAAGTACCAGCCCACCGCTCTCCGGGGTGCGAGCAGCGCAAGCACCACCCACCGCTCTCCGGGGTGCGAGCAGCGCAAGTACCAGCCCACTGCTCACGGGGGTGCATGTAGCGCAAGTACCAGCCCACTGCTCACGGGGGTGCATGTAGCGCAAGTACCAGCCCAACGCTCCCTGAGGTGCGAGGAGCGATAGCCGCCGGGCCGAGCAAGCGACGAAGGAGCGCGTCGAGGTCGACGAGCCACGAAGGGTCCCAGTCGATCTCACGGCTGGGGCCTTCGCGGTTCGCTGCTCTTGCAACTCAAGGTCAGGAGTAGACAGGCGCAAGAAAATTCTCGTCCCCCTGAGCACGATCGAAGGGAAGTATGCCCTTCGATCACGCTGAGAGGGACGCGTTTTGGCACGCCAGAGGTCCAGCTGTATGCAACCGCAGACCCCAACGGGTGAAGAGCGACGGCGACGACCTCAGCAGAGCCCCTCCCCGCTGATTGAGCCGGCACCGAGCGGAGCGAGGAGCCGTGTCGAAATCACCTGGTGACCCGAAGTCACCAGGTGATTCCGCGCTACAACCTCCTACGACGCCCCGAGAATGCTGATCTCGAAGACGAGGGTGTCGCCGACCTCGATGTTCGCCTGCGGATTGCCCTGCGCGTAACCGTCGGCCGACGTCATCGCGACGCCCACCTTCGACCCGACCTTCTGTCCCGCGATGGCCTTGCTGAACCCGGGGATCACGCCGTCGAGCGGGAAGGTCACGGGGGAGCCGTTCGCGTAGGCGCTGTCGAAGGTCTCGCCGGTGCGGCCGTTCACGCCGACGTAGCAGACCGACACAGACGCGGTGTCCGGCACGACGGCGCCGTCACCCTCGACGAGCGTCTTGACCTGGGTCTCGTCGACGCTGAACGGGTTCTCGACGGTGATGTTCGGGGCCTCGGTCGCGGTGGACGCGACCATCTGCAATCCACCGGTGGTGCCCTGCTCGGTCCACTGCGGCGTGGCATCGGCGTTCGCCGGGGCGGTCGGGCAGCTCTCAGCTGCTGCTGCGGGTGTCTCGCTCGCGCCGGTCGCTGCAGTCGCCGTGGGTTCGGTTGTGTCCGAACCGGAATCGGAGTCGGAGCTGCAACCGGCGACAGCCAGGACGAGAGCGGTGCCGAGGGCGAGGGTCACGTTCTTGATGTTCACCCTCGGAACGCTACCCGAGGCGCGGCCCCTCACCGAGAGCCTCGACCGGCCAACAGTCGAGCAGCGCGCTCGAGATCGGCCCGCACGGCTTGCGCGGCCGGCCACCGCGTCGCGGTCAGCACCAGCCCACCGATCGCGGGCACCGTCAGCACCGCCTCGGCGTGCACGTCGGTGCGGGCCTCGCGTTCAGCGAACGTCAACGTCAGGACCGCGTCAACGGACCGCCACCGTCCGATCTCCTGCCACCGTCGACGAGACTCGCAGGCGGTCACCTCCATCCGCGGTGACACCCCGGGTACGACGGTGACGTCGGTCCAGCTGGTGCCGACGTCACCCGCCCGGTCACCGATCGGCCGCAGGTCGTCGATGCGGCGCAGGCTCGACTGCCATTCCGGTCGGTTCGCCGGGTCGGCGAGGTAGTCGAAGGTGACCTCGATCGGGGCGTCGAACGAGACCACCGTGTCGATGACGGTGACGCGGGCGGGGGAGAGCATCAGTGGATGAGCCCCGCGAGCTGCTCGACCTCGGCGACGCTGCCCGGCGACACGAGCATCATCGTCACCCCGCACGACTCCCAGACCTTGATCTGTTCACGCACGTGGTCCAGGTCGCCGACGATCGCCGAGTCGTCCACGACGGCGTCGGGAATGATCTGTGCCGCCTCGTCTTTACGGTTGCTGCGGAAGAGTGCAGTCACCTCGTCGACGACATCGGAATACCCCATCCGGCGGTATACCTCGGCGTGGAAGTTGGTGTCCTCGCTGCCCATTCCGCCCATGTACAGCGCCAGGAACGGTTTGATCGCGGCGTAGGTGCCCTCGCGGTCATCGGTGACGACGATCTGGGCGGTTGCGCACACCTCGAAGTCTTCGCGACTGCGTCGTGCACCCGGGCGGGCGAATCCCTCGTCGAGCCACTCGTTGTAGGTGTCGGCCATCCGCGGCGTGTAGAACAGCGGCAGCCAGCCGTCGGCGATCTCGGCGGCCAGCGCGACGTTCTTCGGCCCCTCGGCACCGAGCATGACGGGGATGTCGCTGCGCAGCGGGTGTGTGATCGGCTTGAGCGTCTTGCCCAGTCCCGATGCGCCCTCCCCGTCGAACGGCAGGGGATAGTGCGGTCCGGCGCTGTTGACCGGCGCCTCGCGCGCCCACACCTGCCGCATGATGTCGATGTACTCGCGGGTCCGGGCCAGCGGCTTGGCGAACTTCTGCCCGTACCAGCCTTCGACGACCTGCGGACCCGAGACGCCGAGCCCGACGATGTGCCGACCGCCGGACAGGTGGTCGAGAGTCAGCGCGGCCATCGCGCAGGCGGTGGGGGTGCGGGCCGAGAGCTGCAGCACCGAGGTCCCGAGACGGACGCGTTCGGTCGACGACCCGAGCCAGGCCAGCGGGGTGTAGGCGTCGGATCCCCAGGCCTCGGCGGTGAAGATGCTGTCGAAGCCGGACGCCTCGGCCGCCGCGACGGTCTCGGCGTGGTGGGTCGGCGGTTGCGCGCCCCAGTAGCCCAGTTGCAGACCGAGTTTCACTGGCTGACCCCCTCGGACTCCGCAGCGGCCTCGGCGGCGATCTGATCGAACTGCGCCCCCATCGCCGCGGCGACGGCCTGCGCTCCCGACAGCGGCCGGACCATGACCATGAGGTCGTCGATCTTGCCGTCGTCGTTGACGTGGATGAAGTCGCAACCGGTGATCTTCTTGCCGCCGACCACGGCCTCGAAGACGAGCGCCGAGTCGTGCCCGTCGGCGTCGTTGATCTCTCGGATGTACCGGAAGTCCTCGAAGACCCGCAGCACGCCCCGCAGGATGGCCGACGTGATCGCCTTGCCCGGATACGGCTTGAACGCGACCGGACTGGTGAAGACCACATCGTCGGCGAGCAGCGCCCTCATCGCCTGCTCGTCACGCGCCTCGACGGCCTCTCGGAACTGCTTCATGCGTCGACCTCCCTGTCGATGATTCTGCTTCGACGCTAGTGGATGCCGGGCCGGTTGCGGACGGAAGGCGAGGAGCCAGCAGGACGACCAGCGCCGTCGCCAGCATCGCGATACCCACCCAACCGATCGCGGTGATGGATTCGGAGAGCACTCCGACGGCCAGCGCGGTCGCGACAGCGGGCTCGATCAGGGTGATGGTGGTGGCGGTCGAGCTGTCGATCCGACCGAGTCCGCGACTGAACAGGACATACCCGAGGAACTGCGGAACAAGGACGAGGTAGGCGAGAACGCCGAGGGTCTCGGGGTGCGCGACCACGGCCGGTACCCCGACCGCGACGACCGGCAGTAGGAACACCCCGCCCAAGCCCATGACCGTCCCGGCCGCGGCGCCGCGCGGCACCGACCTGTTCATAAGCCGACGCATCGCCCACGACAACCCGGCGTAGGTGATGCCCGCGAGCAGGCCGAGGCCGACACCGAGCGCCGACGACGAACTCCCGCCGAGTGCGTCCGCATGCGACGACTCGCTCCGCGACACGGCCAACGCCGCACTGCCGACGATGCCGAGCGCGCACGCGATGGTCCACTGCAGGGTGAGCCTCCGCCCGTCGGCCACGCGCTCGATGACCGCCGACACCAGCGGAGCCGACGCCAACGACACGACTGTTCCGAGCGCGACGCCGCCGACGCGCATCGACCCGAAGAAACAGAGGGGGTAGATCAGCACGCAGACCCCACCGAGAAGAGCGACCCGCCACTGTGCCGTCACCGACGACCACGCGGCTCGAATCCCGCGGGCGTTGACCGCCGCCTGCAACAGGCCGCCACCGCACATGGCTACGGCGCCGACGGTCACTGCACTGAGCTCGGGCGCCATCGCCGCGGCGGTACCCGAGGTGCCCCACAGGATCGCGGTGAGGGCGACCGCCAGCATCCCGATGCGTTCGGTCCGGCGGGACTCGCTCATCCGTGGGTGCCGACCGGCGACGCCGGATGGGGGTGTCGCGCATAGAACTCGAGGTGCCGACGTGCCGCGTCGTCCCACGTGAGAGACGCGGCCAGGGCACGCCCGGACGCAGTGCGATCGGGGTCGGGCACGAGAGAGGCGTCGAGGGAGTCGGCCAGTTCGGTGACGGTCGAGGCGTAGGCGACGGTCTCGCCGAACACCTCACGCAGGATGGGGAGGTCTCGCGCGACGACGGGACGCCCCGCGGCGAGGGCTTCCATGGCGGCCAGGCCGAAGCCCTCCTTCACCGATGGGAAGGCGAACACGTGGCAGGCGGCGACCAGTGACGGCAGGTCGTCGTCCGGCACGTTGCCCAGCACGACCGGTTCGACGTCGAGTTCGGCTCGCCGACGGTCGAAGTCGGCACGGTAGTCACGGTAGTCGAACAGGGTCTCGCCGCCCGCCAAGACGAGCGTCAGGCCCGGGTGGCGTTCGCGCAATACGGCATACGCCTCCAGGAGGTCGATGCTGCCCTTGCGCGGTTCGATCCCCCCGACGGCGAGCACGTAGTCGCCCAGCTGACCCGACCAGCGTCGTCGTGCCTCGAGGGACTCAGGGGAGTCCGACGCCGCGCCGGCGAAGCGTTCGTACGCAACCCCATTCGGGATCACCGTCGGATGTAAGTCCCAGCGCTGCTCGACCTCGTCGGCCACGGCACGCGACACGCAGATCCGGGCGTAGGGGTTGACGACGGCCTTCTCGTGGCACTCGACGAGGATCGGCGTCGTGAACTGGTCGAGATGGTGGATCGTGCGGATGCACGTCCCGACGGCGTTGGCGCTGATGCAGTCCTGGGCGTGCACGATGTCGAAGTCTGCCGGGTCGAAGGCGGCCCGCAAGGTGTCGATGGACCGCACGATGCGTTGGGTGATCGTCTCGTTCTCCCGGTCGGGGAACGGGACGAGCCGCACCCGCACAGTCGGATCCACCGCGCGGAAGAAGCCCTCGTCGCCACCGCGGGCGAGCGACCACACCGTGACGTCGGCGCCGAGCCGGGCCATCGCCTCGGCCAGGTTCAACGTATGGACCACGCCGCCACGGGGTTTCGTCGAATAGGTCAGGAGAGCGATGCGCAGACTCGGCGCGCCGCTCATCGCTGGTCCGCCGGCGTCGTCGACCGGTAGGTGTCCGGCCGGAGTTCCGCGAGGTGACTCAGGACGCGCCGCGCCCGGTCGACTTCGGCATCGACATCGACTGTCACCGTGGCCATTCCGCCTTTCGATCGGGTGGTCGCCAGAATGTCACCGCCGGGTCCGACGACCTTCGCCTGACCGAGGAAGCGTAGCGACCCCATCACTCCGGTCTGGTTCGACGACACGACGAACACCTGGTTCTCCGCGGCGCGGGCGCAGTCGTACAGGTCGAACAGGCGGGACTGGCGGTCGGCGGGCAGGCGAGCGGCGCGATCGGTGACGCTGGCGGGCCACGCGGACAGTGCCGCGATGATCCGCGCGCCGTCGAGGGCGAGCGTGCGCGCCGACTCCGGGAACGTCTTGTCGTAGTCGATCAGCATGCCCAGACGGCCGACCGGGGTGTCGAAGGAGCCGAACTGATCGCCCGCCGCGTAGGCGAGCGCCTCGCCGGCGGGTTGATGGACCTTGCGGTGCGTGCCCAGGACCCCGTCCCCCGTGACACAGACGGCCGTGTTGAACCGCTGGTCGTCGACGGCTTCGGTGTACCCGATGCACACGGTCATGTCACCGGCGGCGGCCGCGATCGCCGCGAGTTCCGGACCGTCCGGTTGCAGCGCCGGCGGCAGTTCGGCCGGGTCGGGATGTCGAAGATCGCCGAGGTAACCGCCCAGTGAGGCGTCCGGGAAGACGAGAAGGTCGACGCCGTCGCGCGCCGCGGATTCGACGATGCCGACCGCTTTGGCGACACCGCGTTCCACGTCGCGTCCGAAGTGCGCGGCGAGGGCGCCGAGGGTGACCGTCCTCATGGGCGAAGGGTACCGGTCGGATCCGTGGGCGAGTCGGGTCGCTCGAGATCTCTCATGCGATACCCAGCCCGGTCACCGTCGACGCGACGGCGACAGTCGTCTCGCCGTCGGGCCACCGCAGCCGCACGCCCGGCTCCGCGGTCAGCCGGCCGCAGTCGGCGGTCGTCACCGGCTCGGGTGCAGGAACGTCGCGTCGAGCACCTGCACGGTCGGTGCTGAGCATCGCGTATCCCGGGAAGCAGGTGAGCCAGGCACCCATCGACGCGTCGTCGGGCCGCGGCACTGCTGTCACGTCCACCTCTCCACCGGTTCCCGACGCTTCGGCGAGCATGCCGAGCGTGCCGACGATCCCGGCCATGCTGACGTCTTTGGCCGACTCTGGGCGAACGTTCGCGAGGTGTGATGCCATGGCGCACAGTTCGTCACTGCTGCGTGAACTCGTCGAGTCCCACTGACGGTCGTGATAGCCGGGTCGCCAGGAGCCGCCGAGGTCGGCGTGCAGGGTGACGGTGTCGCCGACCCGGCCACCGCCGGCGGGCAGGGGACTGGGCGTCGTGCCCAGCGCAGTCACCGACAGAGCCGACGGCACACCCACCTGGGTGTGACCGCCGAGCACGGGTGTCCGCCACGCCGCTGCGGCCGAGCTGATCCCGCGGATGATGCGGGTGAGATGCGATGTCGTGGGCGCGCCGACGGCGTCGAGCAGGCCGAGCGGTCGGGCACCCATCGCGCTGAGGTCGTTGAGGTTGACGAGCACCGAACACCAACCGGCCCACTCGGGATCGCGTTCGATCATCGACGGGATGATCGCGTCACAGGCCGCGATCACGTCGGTGCCGGGCAGCGGTACGCCGTCGTCGCCACGGAATCCGGTAGCACCGAGACCGCCCGGTTGGTCTGCGAACGGCGCGAGTGCCTCGGCGAGAACTGCTTTCGTCCCGTCGACTGTGCGTTGAATTCGGTTGAGTGGGTAGCCCATCTCCCGATGCGACCGCTCATTGATCACCGGGCCTGGCCCGCGGTCCTGCCAGCCGAGCCTCGAGAACATCGGTACGAACCGATCCTGGACGGTGGCGTCGAACCGCAGAGCACCCAGTTGTTCGACGTGCGCGCACGCCGCCCGCACGAGCGCCGGCCCGATCCCGGCTGCGTTGCCCGGATCGCCGACGACGAGCCGCGACCCGAACCACCATCCGATGTCGGTATGCGCGGACCCCGCCCACGGCGTGGGGGCGATTCGCACCCCACCCGCGATCGTCCCGTCGGGCAGTGTCGCGACTAGGACGGTGGTGCGCGGGTCGTCGTCGATGTCATCGACGTCGGAGCGGTCGAAAAGCGCCTGCCGCTCAACGAATTCGCGGTACCGCAGCACGCGATACGCCGCATGCTCCCGCGGGCTGTCCGCGACGGTGATCAGGAACTCCGACCGCGGCGTCGTGCGCGGAAGCCCGGACAGGATCGATAGTTCGCCCCGTGACAACACGTCAGCCCCCGACCGTCGGCAGGACGCTACAGGCACCGCAAGCCGCGCATCCCGCACGCTGCTCCGACCCGGACATCCCGATGAAGCTCAGATGACCGGCCACCTCGCGAGTGATCTTCTCGACGATCGTGGGGTCGGGTGCCGGGGCGTTGTCGACGTCGACGGCGAGGGTCCCCGCGTGACGCCGGAACGGCACGATGAAGGGATACACGCCCATGTCGGCGAGTTCTTTGGCGCCGGCGATCATCTCGTCGGTGTCCTCGCCGAGCCCGACGAGCAGGTAGGTCGACACCTGGTTGCGCCCGAACACCCGGACCGCCTCGGCCCACGCCGCCCGGTACTCCGACATCGGTACCGTCGATTTGCCCGGCATCCAGCGCCGCCGCACCTCGTCGTCGAGGGATTCGACGTGGATGCCGATGGCGTCCGCACCGGCCTCGCGGAGTTCGCTCAGGACGGCCAGATCGGCGGGCGGTTCGCACTGGACCTGGATCGGCAGTTCTGGCACCGCCGTCTTGACCGCCCGGACGCACCGGGCGAGGTGACGAGCCCCTCGATCGCGTCCACCGCTGGTGCCGGTGGTCATGACCATGTTGGTGACGCCGTCGAGATCGACAGCCGCACGGGCGACTTCGGCGAGTTGCTCGGGCTTCTTCACCGCGATCGTCGAGTCGGACTTCAGCGACTCCTCGATCGAACAGAACCGGCACCGCTGGTCCTCGGCGTAGCGGATGCAGGTCTGCAGGACCGTCGTCGCCAGCACATTCCGGCCGTGGAGGCGGGCGATCTTCTCGTAGCTCACCCCGTCCGCGGTCTGCAGGTCGTAGAACCGGGGACGTCCGATCGCGCTGACCTCGACACCGATGTCGACGCCGTCGTACAGCACACGATCACCGTCGAAGACGAACGGACTCTGCGGGTTACGCGGGATCGCGGCATGCAACCCGTCGACCATGAGGTGGCCGTCGTCGCTGGGTCCCGCCCCGCCGGTGCGCTGCACCGGCGGCTCCCCGCGAATACCGAGCAACGCCAGATCAACTCGTGTGGATACCGTCATGGGTACTCCTTATCCTTTGCTCCCTGAGGTGCGAGGAGCGATAGCGACGAGCCTCGAAGGGCTCGCAAGTTCCACTGCTGGTTGAGCCGACCCCGAGCGAAGCGAGGCGTCGTGTCGAAGCCACCTGGCGACCCGCCCCGTGGTTGACCTGACACCCGACCCCGACCCCCGCTGGTTGAGCCGACCCCGAGCGAAGCGAGGCGTCGAGTCGAAGCCACCCGGTGACCCGGCCGCATCAACGCAACCCACCGCTGGTTGAGCCGACACCCGACCCCCGCTGGTTGAGCCGACCCCGAGCGAAGCGAGGCGTCGTGTCGAAGCCACCTGGTGACCCGACCTCCACAATGCAACCGCGCTCCACATCGAAACCCGACACCTACTGCGCAACAACCAACTGCGCGCGTCCACCACAAACCGCTTCAACTACGTGCTCAGCCACATACCTCGCGTCGCGGTCGATACCGAGAAACCGCCCCGACCCCCACGTATGCATCCACGGCAACCCCACGAAGCTGAGCCCGGGGACTTCGGTGATCCCGCGCGTCTGCATCGGCCGGCCACCGCCGTCGAAGGCGCTGGCCTCGATCCACCGATAGTCGGGTCGGTAGCCGATGGCCCAGATGATCGAGGTGACGCCTTCGGCCGCGAGATCGAGTTCGGTCGGATCGACCTCGGGCGCCCACACCGGTTCGTACCGCGATGCCTCCGGCGCCTCGATACCCAGTTTCTCGATGTGTCGGTCGATGTCACCGCAGATCGAGTTGTACACGGCGTCGGCCCGGTCGAGGGCGGCCGTCAGCGTCGGCGCGAACCGCAGCGTCGAGTCCTTACCGTCGCTGAGCACGCCGTACAGCTTCATCCCCTCGACGGCAAAGCGCCGGAGGTCGATGTCGCGGCCGCCGTCGCGGCCGGTGACGTAGTGATTCGTCTTCTCCTGCGCGGCACGGCCACCGGGGTACTCCTGGGTCGGTGTGTCGTAGAGACCCATGTCCGACAGCCACGTCATGCAGTCGCGGCCGCGATAGAACCGAGCGACTCTCGGCGCGTTGCCGATCGCGAGATGCACCTGCCGGCCGGCGAGGTGCAAGTCCTCGGCAATCTGCGTGCCCGACTGTCCCGACCCGACGACCAGAACCGCACCGTCGGGTAGTTGCTCGGGGTTGAAGTACTCCTCGGAGTGCACCTGGTGCACGGCCGGATCCAACGACGATGCGAACGGTGGCACCACCGGCAGGGGATACCCGCCGGTTGCGATGACGGCCTGGTCGCAGGTGAGCGACCGCATTCCGTCGGGGCCGTCGAGGGTCAGCTCGAACCGATCACCGGACAGACGTTGCAGACGGGTGACTTTAGTGTGCTCGACCAACGGTGGCTCAAAGGTCTTGAGCCACCCGTGCAGCCACTCCACGACCTCGTCGCGCGTCATGAATCCGTCCGGATCCGGGCCGTCGTAGGAGTATCCGGGGAGCTTGCAATGCCAGTTGGGCGTCACCAGCGTGAAGTTGTCCCACCGCTTGTCGGCCCACGCATGGACCGCGGTGTCGGCTTCGACGACGAGATGTTCGACGCCCGCCTGCCCGAGGTACCAGCTGACCGAGAGGCCGGCTTGTCCGCCGCCGATGACGACGACAGGCACGTGTGTGTTCATGACAGCTCCTCGCTGCTGGTTGAAGCGCCCCCACTGCTGGTTGAGCCGGGCCGGAGCGAAGCGACGCCCCGAGTCGAAGCCACCTCAGCACCCGGTAACGGCGGGTACATCGACACCACCTCGACCTCAGCCGAATCCGAATGCCGCGCAGCGTCGATGGCGATCTCCTCCGCCGACGCCGCGGCCGAGGTACAGGCGAACCCGTACTTGGCACGGACACGCGCGCTGGCCTCGTCGAGCGCCGTGGTGGCCCGCGACCGGAAGTCGTCGACGCGGTACGTACCCGGCGCGAGGTGGTCGTGCAGTACGAGGCTGGGGGAGTAGTACTGGCGAAGCAGGCCGTCGGGCCAGCGCACCTGGACGGTCATCTCAGGCATGGGCGAGGTCCCGCCATGCGAAGGCCGCCGAGGCATCGGGATCGGTATCGGCCTCGACGAGCATCCCGTATACCTCAGGCCGACGGTCCCTCAGATGGAACATGCCGGCCCGCATGGCGGTGAAGCTCTCCGCGATGTCCACCTCGGCGACGGCCAGGCCGCTCCCGAGAAGTGTTGTGTCGAGGATGTTCCCACCGGGATCGACGATCTTGGCATTGCCGACGTAGCGCAGCGACCCGAAGGTACCGCTCTGATTGGCCGCGACCCAGAACACCTGATTCTCCAGCGCACGGGCGGTGTCGAAGAGGTTGAACCGGTAGGTCCAGCGGTCTTCTTGCAGGTTCTCCGCCGTCGCGGTGCGGGCCGCCGGCCAGGCGGAGAGGCTGGCGATGATCTCGGCGCCCTGGAGCGCCATGATCCGGGCGGCCTCGGGAAACGCCTTGTCGTAACAGATCTGGAGGCCGATCCGGCCGACGGGCGTGTCGAAGACGTCGTACCCGGTGCCCGACGAGTACGACATGTTCTCGCCGAGCGGCTGATGCACCTTGCGGTAGCTGCCGTAGATGGTGTTGCCGTCGAGGACGGCGGCCGCGTTGTAGCGGGTCTCGCCGTCCTCGCCGAGTTCGCAGAACCCGATCGCCACCACGAGATCTCCCACGATGGACTGCACCCGGGCGATCTCGGGTCCGTCGAGGGAGATCGCCGGCGGCAACGACCGGGCGCTGTTCTTTTGGGTGTCGCCGTGATTACCCAGGGACGACAGGTATCCGCCGATCGCCGCCTCCGGGAACACCAGGAAGTCGACGCCCCGCGTCCGTGCTTCGGCGACGTACTGTTCGATCGTCGCGTAGTTCTGCTCGAGATCGCGGGTGAAGTTCGCCGCGACGGTTCCGATGGTGGTCATATGTGTCCCGGATTCGGTGGTCGGAAGATGCTAAGAGGGATGGTGATTGGTGCGTCAGACCATGTAGGTCGAGTTGATGATCGCTCCCTTGCGTGCGTAGTGGATGAGTGCGTCCTGGACGTCGAGCGGGTGTGCCGGGATGACGCCTTCGATCAGGTCCTCTTCACGTCCGCCGTGCAGCGCGAGGCCGAAGCGGCAGCAGAACACGGTGCCGCCTTCGGAGATGAAGGTCTCGAGCGAGTTGTTGATGTTCTGCTCGCCCGGGAATCCCGAGTCACCCGTCGTCGGGAAGCCCCGTGTGGCAAGGCAATTGATGGCACCGGGTCCGTAGAAGTACATGGCCGATTCGAAGCCCTTACGGAGCGCGCGAGTGGCCTGCAGAACGGCGACGAACGACACCGACGACTCGTGGGCGATGCCGTGCACGAGCGTGAAGTACGACTCACCGTTCTCGGCCTGATAGTCCGGGAAGATCTTGGTGCCGCCATAGATGTTGGAGCCCTTGGGAAGTGAGGGGTGCGGGATCTCCGCCAGCGACGCGGCGATGTTCTCGGTGATGGTTTCGTCGAAAGAAGGCACAAGAACTCCTGGGATGGCGAGACGAGACAGTGTCTGTGAGTGATCGGCCGCATGGCGGCTCGACGTGCGGGAGGTGGATCGGGCATCATTGCCCAGAGTGGTTCGACCGGAGATCCGGTCTCATCGAGTAGCTATTGCTTGCTACGACACTCAGTTCACTCGCCATCGATTACCGAATGGTTTCCGGCGGAATAAAGAAAACCCGGATTCGCGTAACACGACCCTGGTCGGTCGACCGACTCGACCAGACATGCCCGCATATGAAAAATCCGACGAACCGGTCGGGTCGGGGGTCTGACCGGTTCGTCGGACGAGACCCAGTGTATCCCTCGCCCCTGACGACGGTCCATCGAGGTATCCGCAATTCTGTGACCTGTCGGATTGCAGATACTTCAGCGTGCTCGCTGCCTGAGGAGCGAAGCGACCCCCACTGATCCCCTGGCGAGGCCCGGAGCTTGCGGAGGGCCATGCACCCCCCGCTCCCTGCGGAGGCCCGGAGCGTGCGGAGGGCCATGCACCCCCTGCTCCCTGAGGAGGCCCGGAGCTTGCGGAGGGCCGTCACGAAGGGTCTCCCCAACCCACCCACCACACCTCTGCGCGCCACACTCGCCATCGCCCGCGACACGTAGCAACCTTGTCCATATGCTCACCGCGGTTCTGTACGGCCTCGCGACTGCCATCCCGATCGCAGTCGGTGCTGCGATCGGTCTGCGCTGGAATCTGCCGAATCCGATTCTGGCGACGCTGATGGCGTTCGGCGCGGGCACGATGATCGCCGCCGTCTCCACGGAACTGTTCGACCCCGCCTTCACCCAGGCCGGCCCGGGGGTGGCGGCGCTCGCGTTGTTCTCCGGGACCGCGGTCTACGTCGTGGCCGACCGGCTCGTCGAGACCAAGCTCGGATCCACGGCGATCGGTCCCGCACTGATGATCGGCGTCTTCCTCGACGGCGTGCCGGAGAATACCGCGCTCGGTGTCTCGCTGACCGCGGGTGGTTCGCTCGTGCTGGTGGTGGCCATTGCCGTCGGCAACGTCCCGGAAGCGGTGAGCGGCGCGTCGTTGATGCGCCGCGAGCACGACGCTTCGGGCCGCTCGGCGCTCGCGATGTGGACGTTCACCGCCGTCGTCCTGGTCGCGGTCACGGTGGGCGGTTACGCGATGGCCGACGCCATCCCGGCGACCGCGATCAGCGTCGTCCAGGCATTCGCCGGCGGTGCGACGCTCGGCGTCCTCGCCAATTCGCTGATGCCGGAGGCGTACCGCGAAGGTGGCTGGTGGGTTGGCCTCGCGACCGCGGGCGGGTTCCTGCTCGCCTTCGTCCTCGGCTGACCGCCTTCTGCTCCCCGATGATGGCGTACCTCATGCTCCCTGAGGTGCGAGGAGCGCAAGCGACGAGCCACGAAGGGCGCCCGCACCCCACCGCTCCCTGAGTCTGAGGAGGCCCGGAGCTTGCGGAGGGCCGTTAACCCCCTGCTCCCTGAGGAGGGCCGGAGCTTGCGGAGGGCCCTCACCCCCTGCTCCCTGAGGAGGCCCGGAGCTTGCGGAGGGCCGTCACTAAGGGTCCCGCCCACACCGAGCCGAACCAATCAGTGCGTCTGCGCAGCCTCCGGGTCTCCTTCGACATGCCCATCTGCCAACTCCGACAACGCCCGGAACACGCGTTTCGACGCTTCAGCCCACGGCATGAGGATGGGGAAGACGTGGAACATGCCGTCTTCTTCGATGGCGTGCGTCGGCACCTCCGACGCCTCGAGCCTCGCCGCGAAGTCGCGTATGCCATCACGGAACATCTCGCACCCGCCCCAGCACACGAACGTCGGCGGGAACCAAGACGGATCGGGTTCGGCGTTGACCGGCGACACCCGGGCGTCGTTCGGCTGGACGCCATGCAGGTACGGCGTGACCGGAATGCTCCACGGGAGGATGTCGTACGGGGCGTTCTCGGTGATCGACGGATGGTCGAGGTCGAGGTCGATCTCGGGGGAGAACAACGCCAACGCGCCCGGGCGCGGTAGGTCGTGGTCCCGAAGGTAGGCCACCAGCGACGCCGCGAGCCCACCACCGCCGGAGTCGCCGGCGACGATGATGTGGTCGGGGTCGACGCCGCGTCCCAACAGCCCGCGGTAAACATCCGCGGCGTCGTGAACGCCTGCGGGGAAGGGAAACTCGGGCGCCATCCGGTAGTCGGCGATGAACACCTCGTGCCCGGCGATCCGCACGAGCGACGACGCGAACGCCGAGTACATCATCGGCGAAGTGCCGATGTATCCACCGCCGTGCAGGTAGAGGATCGTCGCGCCGATCTCCTCCTTCTCGCAATCGTCGTCGACGTAGGCGTCGGTGCTGGCCTTGGCGCGACACCACAGCCCGGGCACGCCGCCGACGATGTCGTCGGTGAGTTCGACGCCGTCGGTCAACTCGACGAAGGGTGGCATCACGACGCGGCACACGTCGTCGAGGATCTTCTCCATCGACCGGAACTCCTCGATCGGCAGTCCCATCGAGTAGCCCATGAACGCGCGGATGGTCTGGCGGGTGACCGACTGCCCGAGATTGTCGAGCAGTCCGGACGGGCCCGACCACGGCTTGCGGAACGGCACCCGCGCGAGGCCGTTGACGATGCTCTGCGCGAGCCCGACGACGGTCAGCGCGGTCACCGGCGCCGACGCGGTCTGGACCTCCGGACGATCAGCCATCACCATGCCGCTCAGAGTAACGAGAGCGTCGATGCCCGGCTGGACACGCGACCCACCGGGTGGGGCGGCAGCCGCCAGGCGTGGCAGACTACCCGGGTCCTCTAGTCCCCGAGATCCCCGTGAGGCGGCGATGGAGTTCTCAGCCTTCCCGGCTCCGGTCGAGGCCCCCGGCGCATCGAGCGCCGCCGAGTCCGTGCAGCTCACGCTGGCCGACGCGTGGGAATCGAACCGCTCGATCCAGAAGTCGGCGGTCGGCCGACTCTTCGCGGCCACCAACTCGGCTCTCTACGTCACCTTGATGGAACGGCACCTCGACTACGGCGCCAAACTGTCCGAGACCGAGCTGACCGTGCGCCTGGACCGCGACCTCGCCGACCTCGACCTCACCGATCAGGCAACCGGCCTCGACCTGGTCAAACTCTGGGCTCGGCAGGGCTGGCTGCACCGCGTCACCGACACCACCGACCCGCACGCCCCGAACCTGTGCCACCTGACCAGTGAGGCGCGGTCGGTCCTGGACTTCATGCGGCGTCAGCGTCGCGAGGACTCGATCGCCACCGGCGGCTCCATCACCGGTATCGCCGCCGAGCTCCGACGCGTCGCGGGTCAGGTCAGCAACGACCCCGACCAGATCCGTTCGGAGATCGAGGCGCAGATGTCCGACCTCGACGCCGAACTCGCCGACCTCGACGCCGGCCGACGCCCCCCGGTCGACCTGCGCGTGGCCGAGGACGCTGCCCGCACAATCGGCTACCAGATGGAGCAGATCATCTCCGACATCGGGCAGTACGGCGCGATGCTCGACCGCATCACCACCGCGCTGCTCGACGACCCCGGCGACTCCGACCACGCCTACCGCGATCGCCAGCGTCAGCTATTCGACGACTACGAGGCGCTCCTCGACTCGCCGCAGTCCGCGTCGTACCAGGCGTTCTCGCACCTGATCCAGGATCCGGAGCGTCGCGCGCGCCTGAAGTCCGATATCGAGACCATTATCGACAGCTTCCCGGGCATTGACGCAGGCCTGCGGTCGGTGATGGACAACTTCTTCGGCCTCGTGACCCAGCAGATGGCGGAGGTCGGCCGAACCCGGCAGCGGTGTGCACGCCGTATCCGACGCTTCGTCGCGTCCGGCACGCTCGAGCAGAGCCGCGGTCTGGCCCGCCAGCTCAACGACGCCCTGGCCACCGCCAACGAACTGCTCAAGACGTCACTCGCCGATCGTCGCATCGGTTACGAGCTACCCCTGGCCGCGCCGACGGTGAACTCGATCGGCCGACTCGCCTTCGAGATCCGCGAACACGTGCCGCCCGCGCCGGCGCTCCCGGCCGCCGTCGACGCCGATCTCACGTCGTTCGCATCGCTGTCGGGCCAGGTCGACACCACCGAACTCACCGACACCGTGAATGCCGCGGTCGCCACCGGGCCCGTCGCCCTCGCCGACGTCATCGACGGACTCGAGGAGCCATACCTAGCGCACGTCATAGTCCTCTGGTCGTGGGCGTCGAAACAGCAAGCGGCAGGGGAGAAGGTACCGATGACCACCGTCCGCTTCCGGTCCCTCATCGGCGACGACCACGCCATCGAAGTGCCCGACCTGACGTTCACCGAACCGATTCCGACTGCGGAGGTCGACGCCGAATGACCACCACCGACGAGACCAACCCCGGCTCCGGCGAGATTCCACCCCCGCTCCCTGAGGTGCGAGCGCAGCGAGCCACGAAGGGCGAGCCCAAGTCCGACGCTGCGACGAGCGCCCCCACCACCCCCGACGAATTCGCCGGCTTCGACGATCTGCCCACCGTCGCGAACCGTGCGGCAACCCACACGCCCAACGCACCGCGCTTCGACGGCGACGTCAGCGAGCTGCCCGACCGCGCGTGCTGGGCGCTGCAGAACCTGTTGACCCGCCGCTACATCAGCGGTGACCGGCAGCCGCAGCTGTGGTCATGGGTGGCCGAGTACCAGGACGTGCTGCGCGGCCGCCTCTCCGAACTCGACCTCCGGCTGCGCATCGTCGACGAACTGCAGGTCGCCTTCGTCGAGCAGGCCGGATACGACTCCCGCTGGGGCCGAAAGATCCTCAAGCGCGAGACGATTCACACCTACGACGCCATCCTGGCGTTGCACCTCGCCAAGTACGTGCGCGCCGCCCGTGATGAGCCGGTGCTGATCACCCGCGAGGAGATCCACGAGCTCTTCGCCGGTGTCACCAACACCATCGACCGCGACCTCGCGCTCTTCGACAAGCGCATCGAACGCGCCCTCGACAAGATGGAGGAGCTCGAGTTCCTGCGCAAGCAGCGCGACGACGCCGACACCTTCGTCGTCAGCCCGGTGATCTCCGCTGTGATGACGGCGTCGGTGATCACCGACCTGCAAAGGCAATTCGAGCAGTTCATCGGCTCCGGCGACACCGGGGAAGTGCCCCCGGAGGACCTCGCCGACGAACCTGCGGACCGCGACGACGACCCAGCCGACCTCGACGGAGACAACGCGTACGGCGAGAACGATGAAGGAGACGACTGGTGAGCGGGCAGGTCGACCAATACCACCTGTCCCGGTTGCAGCTGATCAACTGGGGCGTGTTCGACGGGTATCACTCGATCCCGTTCAGTCCCAACGGTTCTCTGATCACCGGGTCGTCGGGCAGCGGCAAGTCGTCGTTGCTGGATGCCATCTCGCTGGCGTTCCTGCCGGATCATCGACGCAACTTCAACGCCTCGGGCGATGCGACGGCGGCCGGATCGTCCAGCGGCAAGCGCACGGTCGGCAAGTACGTGCGCGGCGCGTGGGGTGAACGACGCGACGGCACCAACGCCCACCGCGAGATCATGTATCTGCGTGGCACCGGCCCGGCGTGGGCGGCCATCTCGGTCACCTACACCTCCAGCTCCGGCGAGGCCATCACCGGCCTGGTGCTGAAATGGCTTGCCGCGGGCAAGATGACCGACGCGCACAGTTCGTACTTCATCTACGACGGCGACGCTGACATCGTCGAGGCCTGCAACGAGTGGGCCGCCAACAACTACAACTCGGCCAAGTTCCGCGACCGCGGCTGGCGCGGCGGACCCGGCGAGGGCAAGTACCTCTCGACGCTGTACTCGCTCATCGGCATCCGCGGTTCCGACGCCGCGCAGCAGCTCCTCGGAAAGGCCAAATCGCTCAAGAGCGTCGGCGGCCTCGCGCAGTTCGTGCGGGAGTTCATGCTCGACGCCCCGACCAGCATCGTCGGCATCGCCGACGCCCTCGACCAGATCGACCCGCTCGTCGAAGCCCGCGAACTGCTCGACGTCGCGCGCCGCAAGCGCACCATCCTCGGCAACATCGAGGAAGTGCACCAGCGGTACGCGGGGGAGGCGGCCACCTTCTCCGTGCTCGACACCATCGACAACACCACCATCCGCAGCTACGTCAACAACCTGCGGATCCACAACGCGCAGCCCGAGGTCGCCGACCTCGACGACCAGATCACCCGCCTCGACGGTGATCTCGCCGCGCTGACCACCCAGCACGACCAGCTCCGCCAGGACCACAGCCTGCTGCTGTCCCGGATCGCCACTTCCACCGGCGACCTCGCCCCGCTGCGCGAACAGCTCGGCGGCGCACAGAAACTCAGCACCGAGGTCACCGCCCGACGAAACGCGTACGAGGACAAGGTCTCCGCGCTCGGCTTCACCCCGCCAACCCGGGCCGAGGGATTCTGGCTGCTCCGCGAGGAACTCACCGAGGAGGCCGCCAAGATCGACGGTCAGCTTGACGCCGGGCGCGCCCACTATGCCGAGGCACTGGCCAGCGAGGTCGCCGCGCGTACCCGCCGTGACGCAGCCATGGAGGAGCTCGGCCGCGTCGAGAACGCCGGTTCCGCGCTGCCGCGCACCGAGCACGAGATGCGCCGCGCCATCGCCCACGGACTCCAGATCGACGAGTCCGAGCTGAAGTACGTCGCCGAACTCGTCGAACTCGACCCCGACGAAGAGCGCTGGCGCCTAGCCGTCGAGAAGGTCCTGCGGAACGTCGGCCTGCGCCTGCTGGTGCCGGACAAACACTTCCGCGCCGCCCTGCGGTTCGTGAACTCGCACGACATGCGGGGCCGGATCCAATTGCACCAGGCCGACTCTCGCCCGATGCCAGTCCTGGAACCGGGAACCTTGGCGTCGAAGCTCCGTCCCGTCGACGCCTCGCACCCGTGTGCCGCCGAGGCGATGACGGTGCTGTCGAAGCTGGGCAACCACATGTGCGTCGACAGTCCCGGTGAGTTCTCCCAGCATGCCAAGGCCGTCACCGACCAGGGCCTGCGCAAGGATTCGGCGAAGCTCGCGGTGAAGGACGACCGCCAGCAGCTTCGTCGGTCGCAGTACATCTTCGTCGGCGACGTCGCGTCGAAGATCGCGGCGCTGCGCGACGAACTCGAGTACGAGGAGCGGGCGTTCGAGGATGCCCGCCAGGACTGCGCCGAGCTCGACCGTGAGCGCAGCGCCAAGGAACGACGCCGCGACGCGTATCGCCGTGTGTGCGAGCAGTTCACGCAGTGGAACGAGATCGACGTCGACTCCGTCGATGACCGCGTCGACCAGCTCACCGACCAGTACGACCTGCTGATCGAGGAGAATCCCGACGTCGAGGCGTTGCAGCGCAAAGCCGAGGACCTGTGGGAGCAGGTCCGCAATGCGATTTCGCAGGCCGCGCTGGTCAAGGACAAGATCGCGCGCCAGGATTCCCGGCGTACACAGCTACTGGACCTCATCGACCGGTTGAAGCCCGAAGCCGTTCCTGCCCAGGCGGAGAAGACGCTCGACGGGTTCCGCGAGGACCTCTCCGCGACGCTCGACGTGCTGAACCCGGAGCCGTACCGACAGGAGATCGTCAAGGCCGCGAGCCGTGAGCGCGACCGCATGCGGTCGGATGCCCGACGCTCCCGCGACGAGCTGGCCCGCATCCTCGACACCTACGACGAGGAATTCCCGGACGCCATCCCGAACGACAGCGACGACTTCGACGAACGTCTGCACGACTACGTCGCGGTCTGCCGCCGCATCGACGAGCGTGAGCTGCCCGCCGCCTACGAGCGGATGCGTCGTCTGATCACCGAGCAGGCGCCGGGCGCGATCCTCGGTTTGCACATGGCCGCCGACGCCGAGGAACGACGAATCGTCGAGCAGATCGAGCGCGTCAACACGGGCCTTGGTGCGGTGGCGTTCAACCGCGGTACACGCCTCCGGCTGCGTCCGGGCCGCAAGAAGCTCGCCGCGGTCGAGGAGCTGACCGAGAAGGCCCGGCATATCTCCAATCGAGCGACCGCGGTCAGCTTCGGCGACGAGCAGGCCATCCTCGAGCAGTACTCCGACATCCTGCTGCTGCGCGAACGCCTCGCCGGCAACACCCCGGAGGACCGCCAATGGACCCGGGACGCCCTCGACGTGCGCAACCGCTTCGACTTCTACTGCGAGGAGCACGACGCCGAGTCGGGGGAGACCATCCGCACCTACTCCAACGCCGGCGACAACTCCGGCGGTGAGCAGGAAAAGCTGATGGCCTTCTGTCTCGCCGGCGCGCTGAGCTTCAACCTTGCCAGTCCGCACGGCAACGACAACCGGCCCATCTTCTCCCAACTGATGCTCGACGAGGCGTTCTCCAAGTCCGACCCGCAGTTCGCCCAGCAGGCGCTGTCGGCGTTCCGCAAGTTCGGATTCCAGCTGATCATCGTGGCTACGGTCCAAAACACCAGCACGATCCAGCCGTACGTCGACAACGTCGTGATGGTGTCGAAGACGGAGGCTGGGCCTGACTTGCGGCCGGTTGCTACGGCAACGTCGACGGGGATCAAGGCGTTTTCGGAGCTGCGGCGGCCGGGGAGTCAGTTGCCGGTGTAGGGCTGTGCTAGTTAGCAAATCGACGAGTGTCCCTTCGCCGTCTTGAGCCACCCTCGACGAGCCCACACGCTGGTTGAGCCGTCAACAAGCGCCCCTACTGCTGGTTGAGCCGTCGACGAGCGCTAGCGAGGAGGCGTGTCGAAGCCACCTGGCGACCAGACCTCGGGCGGTGACACCCTCGAGCCGAAAGGCACACCTACGGCACGTGGGGACGCGATGGTGCAGTTTGTATGTGCCTCCGGGCTTCCGCGTGCGCGCGACTAGGTTGGTGACATGTCCGACTACTGGGTCGAGTTCATGAGCCTCGACGCTGACGAGAATCAAGCGTCAGATCTCGTTGACGCGCAGATCAATTGGCTGCTCGGCCAGGAGATCATCGCCCCATCAGCGAAGCCGGACAGGTTCTATGGGACTTTCCGCGATGGCCCGCGATTCGCCGATGCCATGGACCCGGAATGGGTTGCACCCGCAGCCGTCGCCGAAGGTCGGTACATCTTGTTCGGTGTGCGGATCAAGAAGGGCTGGCAGATGTCGCACAACATGGGCGGCTTCGAGGGGCCCCCGTGCCCTCGATGCGGACATCAGTCGTTCGACCACGGCGCCGCGGGTGGACTCATGTTCGACTGGTACGAGTCGCGGGCGGAGCCGACCGTGACCTGTACGAACTGCGGACACATCGATCTGATCGGGAACTGGCCCCACGAGCTTTTCGGTTACTGCAACTATGCCTCGCTTTCGTTCATCAACAGTCCGCCGCTCGCAGGGGAGTTTCGAGACGAGCTGCTCAGTCGTTTCGGAAACCGTCCTCGGGCCATCCATGTAAGGCTGTAAACACCGACTCGCGCATCGTCGAGATATCAGACGTTGTGCAACGCTTCACGGCCACTTTGACGGCATCTAGCGACTACGACTGAACAAGCGAGTTCGGACACACGCTGACCTGCCGCGTCAGGTGTCTGATTAAGTGACTCTATGAGCAACGCCGCCAATGCATCCGGCCATCTTTTCGTCGTCCACGGACGGATTGAGGCCCTGGGCGCAGATGCAGTCGTGGTGCCAACGGACGCAGACTTCGAAGTCGAACCGCACTGGTACCCGTTGTTCGGCGGTGAGCAACCTTCGAAGCCTGATACCTGGGACGAGTCTTTCTGTCGCGACGCCCCGGGCGGGCACAACTGGTTCGTGAACGTCATCGACAACTCCGCAGCCGTTGGCGCCGAGTTGGCCGATCGCCTCCGAGCTGTCCTGGCCGACGTAGCTCGCGCGTTCGAGCCGAGGGGACCACGTCCACCAGTGGTGGCGATGCCAGTCTTCGGCGTAGGCGGAGGAGGGAAAGAAGGTCTCAAGGGGCTCGTGATCAGAGACCTGGTCACGTTGCTGCGGACCGTGGCGGCCGATCTCTCACTCGACGTGGCTCTGGTGACCCCCGACCGGTCCGTCTACAGCGCACTTCAACATTTCCGGAGATCAGAGAATGCTGATCATTGGCAGCTCACCCCCGGACAGGTCCGCGTCGCGCAGGATCTCGGTGCCCGGGCACGCGATGGCGACCTCGCGCTGTTCCTTGGTGCAGGCGTCAGCATGTCTGCCGGGCTTCCGGGCTGGAATGACCTCCTTGTAGAGCTGGGATCGAGGGCCGGCGTTGACGCCAAGACACTGATGAATCTAGAGAACAGTCCGCTCGACCAGGCGGAGTTGATCTCTATGCGGCTGGGCGACGAGTTGGGTAGCGAGATCACACGGATAGTGAGACGCGCCAAGAGAGTGTCACTCGCGCATTCCCTCCTGGCGGGACTTCGTTGTCGCGAGGTGGTGACCACCAATTACGACGAGCTGTATGAGAATGCGGTCGAGGCGACAGGTGAACTGCGGCCCACGGTGATCCCCTGGGAAGCGGTCCAACCCCGGCGACCGTGGGTGCTCAAAATGCATGGCGAAGTCGGTCGACCTGAGTCCGTCGTACTCACCCGCCGGAGCTTCGTGCGGTATGACGCAAACTTTCGGCCTGCGGGCTTACTTATGCAAGCTCTGATGATGACCCGGCACGTGCTTGTCGTCGGCACATCCATGTCCGACGACAACGTCATCAGATTGGCGGTCGAGGTCGACGACTTCTTGAGCCGCGATCACTCGTTCGGTACGTTCATAGACGTTTCTGAGTCGCCGGCCCGAGCCGAACTCTGGGACGCCCGCTTTCGTTGGCTACATTGCGACGCCGACGGCATTGTCGCACGCGTGCGAGCCATGGAGATCTTCCTCGACGCCGTGGCAATGTACGCCGCACAGGACGAGTCGTGGCTGCTTGATGAGAGGTTCCGCGGGCTGCTTCAAGCTAGTGATCAGAGCGCCGCCACTGAAGTTCGCGGTGTCCTCGGACGCGTTCAATCCACCCCGCGGACCCGGCTTCGCCCACTTCGCGACAAGCTCGCCGAGCTCGGTGCAGACCCGCACTGGGACGAGTCACGAACGCTCCTAACGGAACTAGAGCAGCTCGTGCGTGCATCGAAGAACGGGCGACGCGCCACGTACAAGTACGTCGTCCTGTTGTGGGCAATCACCCGGGCCGAGCAAGGACACGGGCGACTGACTAGCTACGAGCATGCACGCAGCCAGCTGGCCAATTTGCTGTCGCCGTTCCGTATAGCGGAGAGCGCCCCCAAGCCGCTGGATCCGTGGTTTGCACTGCGCACATCGTCGTGGTGGGAGATCCGCGATCTGCCGAGCTCTCCCACGGCGCAGGATGTAGTTCAACGGAATGCACGTGCCGGTCTGTCGGTCAATGTTCACAATCTGGTGCGCCGGGATTCGGTTTTCGCCGAAGAAGCCGTCGAGCAACTGGTCAAGCTGATTGCGCACGACGTCGAGAGTTCAGTCACTGTACGGGATTTGATGACTCAGCTGTCGCCGAAGGGCGCGCGCTGCTGGACTATGAGTGACCGCCGGCCATGAAGATTTGATCCCGATCTGGGCAACCCCTCTCGGGCGAAAGTACTACTGACAGTGTTTCGATTCCACTGTGGTGTGAGGTCGTAGACAAGCGCCTGATCGGGAACGGTCACGAGTTTCCCTCTCTGATTCAGTTCGCTGGCGAAGATGCGGCAGAGATCATTGCTTCAGTGTTCGCGACAGCACAGACGATCCACCTGCGCGGCAGAACACCAACTGCAACTTGGAGACCCGCTCACCGGCAACGGTTCGGAGCAGGTGCGCGTAGATCGACAACTGCGCCCAGTAAGCCTCCAATGTGGCCGCGGACACTCCCACGTTCGTCTTATAGTCGACGATCACCAACGACCCGTCATCCTCCCGGAAAACGAGATCCGCGATCCCCTCGATAGCCGAGGTGCCGACAGGTCCTATCCCCGCGAGCTGCATCTCACGCCAGTGCTCGCGTTCGGCAGCTCGCCGGACCGGTTCTGACGCCAGCGCCGCTCGGACCATCGAAACGAAATGCTCGACATCGACAAGTCCCGCCGCGGAAGCGGCAGCACGCGCAGACTCTTCCACCAACTCGGGTTCGGCATCGAGCGCAACGCTCTCCAGCGCCGCATGCAACGCCGTCCCTAGCGCAGGCCCACTGTCGACGCTCGCCAGTCCGGCCGGAATAACCTCGAGTCCGGCGGGGGAGAACAGCAAACCAGCGTCTCGGTAGCCCGCCAGGATCGCGACACTCGCATCGGACTCGTCGTGCACGATCTTCGTGACTGAGTGGGAGGCCCGCACCATCGACGCACGTCGAACAACTGCGCTTTCGGTTGTCCACTCATCCCACGACTGCCGCAGCACCTCCTGCACCGCCTCGTCGTCGCGGCGGACGGGATCGACGAGTTCAGGTATCTCGTTCGGGAGGGTGGCGACGACCGGCGCGAGCGTTGCGCCCCAGCACTGTCCCCGGGGAGCGACATATCCGGAGACAGCGAGGTGGCTCTCGGCGCGCGTACATGCCACGTAGAGGAGGCGCACCTTCTCCGCATCGTCGTGGACCTTCTCCACGGCCTTCAGTGCGTTGTAGCCCTTGGACTTGGCGTCAACCGAGATGTATGCGTGCAGCTTGCCGGCGTCGTCCCACAGAGCATGCTCGGGTTGGGAGCGGAAACCGCCACTCATCCCCGCGACGACGACCATCGGGAACTGCAGGCCCTTGGCGGCGTGAATCGTCATTATCCGCACCGCGTTGACACCGATCTCCGGCAGCACGGTCTCCGTGACACGGGCATTCTCATCGGCCTGTGTTGCTGCCCAATCGATGTAGTCGCGCAGCGAACCTCGATCTTCGACGTACCACGCCCGAGCTTGGTCGATCACGAACCGGAGGCGACGCCACACGTCGCGGTGCCGCGGCGAATCCATCGACACCTCGAAGACGCGCCGGTCGGTGGCCAGTCGGCTGACCAACGAGGCCGGATTCAGGGTCCCGAGCTCCAGCCAGACGGTGTGTAGGTAATCCAATGCCGCGGCAACCGGTGAATCCGCCAGTTCTTCAGGGGCATCGGCGAACAAGCTCCATCGTCCGCCGGCGGTTTTCCAGCGCAGCAGGTCGTCGTCCCCGCAACCGAACAACGGTGTGCGCAGTGCACCGACGAGAGCGGCCTCATCCGCGGTGTTCGACAGCGCCCGGCAGGCGAGCAACAGGTCATGCACCTCCTGGGTGGAATACACCAGGCTCGATGCCTCGGAACGGAATTCGATCCCCGCCGCGTCGAGGCTTTTTTCAAGGAACGGCAACACGGTCCGGGAGGGGATGAGGATGCAGATGTCCTTCCACTCCAGCGGAGTGTGCTCGTAGACGGTGCCGGTGAATGTTTCCTTGTACCACGGTGTTTCGACAGCGGACGCGATGATCTTCGCGACATCACGTGACTCGCGTGCACGCGCCACATCGGACGCAGTCAAAGACTGCTCGTCGTTGACGGGCTCGTCCTGGTCGGTGAACACGAACGGCTGCGGCCCCCATTCGAGGTCCCAGGACGGTCGCCCCGGTGCAGCCTCCAGCGGCACGTAGTCGGGCTGAACATCGGGGATGGGTGCCATGAACTGCCCGAACACCTGATTGACCCATCCGATCACCGGTCGAGTCGACCGAAAGTTGGTGGTCAGCTGGACAATGTCGGGATCGAGAGCCTGCTCGCGGGTCTGCATGTAGACCGCGATGTCGGCACGACGGAACCGATAGATCGACTGCTTCGGGTCACCCACGGTGAACAGTCGGCCCGCCTCATCGGGGCCGGCGACGATCTGTTTGGCCAGTTCGATCTGCAACGGATCGGTGTCCTGGAATTCATCGAGCAGCACACGCTGAAACCGTCCATGCGCGGCCGCTGCCACGTGGGGCTTGCGCAAAACGTCCCGGGCGAGCACGAGCAGATCATGGAACTCGAGCTGTCCACTGCGGCGACGGTTCTCGGCTTCGTCTAGCACGATCTCCGTCAGATGCCGCACGACGACTCGGACAGCACCGTCGATGTAGGTGTCGACGATGTCGGGGAAAATCTCGTCGCGCAGTGCTGCCGCCGCGGCCTTGATTTCCTTGCACCGTGCGGTGCCTCCACGCCACGCCGCCGCGCGTCCAACGTTGCCCATCTTCGGGCAGAGTTTGATCATCGGAATCCAGCCGAACGCATCACGCTCCGCCGCTACGAGGATTCGCCACTCACGCAACTCCTCGAGCTTGACCGCAAGCTTGTCATCGGGGTCGAGGCAGTCCTGGAGATTGTCGATGACCAGGTCGGTCTCGCGGAGGATGCGGTCGATGTCGGCAGGTGCGATGCCTTGTGGGTCGTCGTCGAGGGTAAGGCGATCCCAGTTGCGATCGAGTGCGTCGGCGAGGTTGCGGATCTGGTCGAGCGACGTGCCGGTCGCCATGATGATGGCCATGGCGTCGACCAGGATCCGTGGTGCCTCCTCGGTGAACAGGCGCGTCCGCATACGTCGCCAGCGACGTTCGAAGGACAGCTGGGAACCCATCGCGTCGACGACGTCGATGCGCGGTGGCACACCGGCTTCCAACGGATGCTGGCGGATGACCCTGGCGGCGAATGCGTGAAGCGTTTCGATCGCCGCGGTATCGACCTCCTCGAGGGCGGTGCGTGCTCGGTCGGTGTCGTCACGAGCGAGTTCGACTCGGACGCGTTCGCGGAGTTCGGCCGCGGCCTTCTCGGTGAAGGTGATGGCGGCGATCGCGTCGAGTTCGATGCCCTCGTGCAGAACGAGGTGGCAAATCCGCTTGACCAGCGAATGTGTCTTACCGCTGCCGGCACCGGCTTCGACGAAGAGACTGGTTGCGGAGTCGGTGGCGATGCGATCCCGTGCGTCCTGGTCGGCCAGGGCGGGCAAGGTGGTCACACTTGGCCTCCGTACTTCTGGACGTAGTCGGTGAGTTGGTCGACGTTCTCGAGATTGGCCCAGGCACGACGCAGACCCGCACGTCCCAGCAGATCGATAACTGGCAATTCCCAGAACGTGTCGGCGACCTTCGGCGGGAACTGGCCGGCGGTGATGCACCGATGCACGAGATCGATGTCGGCGACGAGGGTTGCGATCACGGAGTCGGTCACCGGATATCCAACTGACTTGAACTCACCCTTCCGGGTGATGAACCAGTAGCGTGCTTCGACATCGTCGCCCAGAGTGCGGGCGAACAGTCCGTAGACCGGAAGCTGGAACTGCTTGCCGCCGCCGGTGGGGGTATCTGCAGTGATGTCGTTGTAATTCTTGCTGACTTTCCCAGTCTTGTAGTCGGTTACGCGTACACGGCCATCGCGATGGGTGTCGATCCGGTCGATCTTTCCGCGGAATCGGATCATCGTGTCGCCGAGGGCAAGCGTCGTTTCGGGTTCGGGGTCGGTGCCGAACGGCTTTTCTACGCGCGTCGGATGCCATCCGTTTGTAAGGTCGTCGCGGTCGTGCTCAAACCAGTCGGCAAGGTCGCGGACGATGATGCCGCGGTCCTTCGCCCAGAGGCGTTCGAGCCAGCCGGGATTGGTGGCCGTTGCGTCGTCGAGCATTTCCTGGGCGATGAGACTGAGCCGAGCGAAGTCCAGCACTTTGCCGTCGATGGTGCCGAGTACATAGCGTTCCAGGATGTCGTGGACGAGGGTTCCTCGCGTGAGGGCGTCGATCTGCGCGACCTCGTCGGGGTCCTCCAGCGCTTTGAGCCGCAGTACGTGCTCGAGGAAGAACTGGTAGGGGCTGGCCACCCAGGTCTCGAGTCCCGTCGGCGACACCGGCTTCTCGAAGGTGGAGATAAGTTCGCGAACATCACCGAGGTTGCCGTTGAACCGGGTGAAGCGACCGTTGAGCCGGTCGCTGCGCATGTGCATGCCCAGATCGATGATCGGGTCGTCGAGGGCACCTCTGCGCCGGTTCGCTGGTGCTGCGGCGAGTTCGCGGAGCCGCCATTCGGTTTCAGAGGCTGCGGACGAACCGATACGTGGATCTCCCTGTTGTGCAGCGACGTCGAAGGATTCGACGGCCACAATCGTCGGGATGGCTTGTGTCTGTCGCTGCCAGTCGACGACATCGACGTCGCTGCCAGCAAGGCGCACCAGCGCTGGTACGAGCCATCGTGACGGCACTTTCTCTGCGCCTCCTCGCAGATTGCCTCGTGGGAAGGTGACGATCCGCTCTGCACTCCCGGCGCTCACGGCGCCCTCGAAGGCGCGCAGCTGGCGCTGGTTGTGTTCGCGTGGCGTTGTGCCGACGAGTTCGGCTGGGAGGAGTGGATTCTCGGGGCGCGGCCTGGGAACCATTCCCTCGGCAGCGCCGACGACGATGCTGACGTCGAAGTCGCGCCCGACGCCGGCGGAGATCGGTGTCACCGCGACTCCGGCACCTGAGGTTCCAGTGATGCCGCGACGGCCTTCCAGACGGATCGACAGCGCGTCATAGACGCGTGCCGACGACGGCGGGGGTGCGATGCTGTCCATCAGGGCCAGCTCCGAGCACTCGGATCGAATGACGGCCAGGTCCGCACGGTCGACCTCGGACTTCGGTTGGCGGAAGTACTGATCGAGTAGGTTTGTGAGTTCCTGTGCCGCAATTGCCCAGTTCTGTGCGTCGACGGTGGCCTCGAGGCGGCGCTGCAGTCGTTTCACGAATTCGAAGAGCGCGACTGCGCGGTCATGGTGGGCGTCGGTCGGGACGACGCCCGGCAGACGGTCCCAATCGCTGCCCCCGACCACCGGAACCTGGCGCCGGGTGAGAAGCTCCAGGCGGCGTTGCGAGATCGACTCGCCGTTGCAGGCAGGTCTCTTGAGGGCGCCTTCGGCGAGGAGCATCAACAACTCTCGTCGAGGCATCGTCCTATGGTCGAGTTCGAGCAGACCGAGCAACGTGCGTGCAATCGGGCGGTCGACGAGAGTGTGAGATTCCGGCGCAATGTAGGCGATGTCCCCGCCGGTCACGTGCTCGTGGAGGAGCGGGAGATAGGGATCCTCGGCCGGGTAGAAGATACCGATCCGATGGCCGGGGATGCCGTTCGCCAGGTGCCTGCGCACGAGACGCACCACTGCGCGGACCTCCTCGTCGGCGTCCGAGGTGTGAATAACCTGCGTGGGCTCGGCGACAGACTGACTCTCGATTGTGTCCCCATGGCTTTTCACAGTCTCGATGAAGGACTTCTCGGCCGACGACGCGGGATTCAGCTGGTAGGCGATGAGGTGACCCGCGTCCGAGAGGCCCTGTGTTGCAGCCGCATAGGCCTCGTGTGAAAGAAAGTAGCGTTCGGCAAGCCGTGGGATCGCGGTCCGATAGACCCGCAGAAGGTCGGCGACCATCGGCGTGGCGGTCTCCAGTTCGGGTTGGTCGATCGCGGCAAGCTCCCAGGCCGCGGCGGACAGGGCTCGAGCCGTGACCGGTTGATCGGCGACCTTCTCGAACTCGCCGGGGTTTTCCGTCAACACTTGCTGAACGGCCGCCTCGAGAAGGGGATACGGCAACGGCAGGCGTGGCGAGAGGACTGGCGCGGCGAGTTTGTCGACCAACTGCGGCATCGTCAGGACAGCGGTGTTCGCCACGCCTCCGTTCCGGGCGAGGTGGTGCAAGACGTCGCGGCCCGAACCGTGGTTCGGAACGACGATCGTGACCTGAGCGAGTGGGTTGCCGGCCTTCGCTTTGATGACCGTGTCCGTCAGCTGGCCGAGCGGTCGCGTCACGGGCGCACCACCTTTGGCGAGGTGAGCCCTCCGTTGGGCTGCAACGGTCTATTCACGTGTCCTCCATCTGTCCCGCGCGTACCGTCCCGACCTTCGTCGGGGAATTCGCACGAGGTGCGATGATCAGGCCGCGCGAGGCTGAACATACTGCCGCTGACGACCAACACGTCGTACTCGGGGACCCAATGGGCACGATCCATGACACCTCGGTGGTGGGTGAGCGCGGCAGGATCGTGGGTCCACATCGTGAGGTCGAAGTCGTCACCGTGAATGTCGACAAGCCCGTCGTCGTGAACCGTCGTAGACACTCTGGTCGGTCGCCCGTCCAACTCCGATACTTTGCGTGCCTGGGTGTAGTGCATGCGATGCCCGCGGGCACGGCGCACACACTTGTTTGCTGTCTCGCTCGACTTCGACAACGCGATCGATCCTCACTTCGGCCTCTGCAGGAGGCGTTCTTGCCCGAGGCGGTAGGTGCGGACCGCTTCGTCATCCGGGCCACCCGTGAACGTCGGGTTGGCGTGCCGTTCGGCCGGTGCCTTCGAACGACCGCTCATGAAGTTGCACAACCATAACGACGAGCTCTGACAATCTAGAGAGACAACGACGGGCCGCCGGGCTCCCAACGCCAGGCGCGATCCGTCCGTCGACCGTTTGCGCATGCGATCAGCGAGAACTTTTGGCCCTTCAGCGAGAAGACAGCGACCTGCCCAAAGCGGGCCCCGAGTGAGCGGGCACCATCGTCTGTCAGTCCGAATACCGCGCGGCTGACCTCGCGGTACTCGTCGTCGAAGCTGGAACCGACGGCAGACGTCGAACGGATCCCGGCCGCGTGGAGTTCGCTGTCAAGGAGTTCGAGCCGCGCTGCGTTGTCAGCATTGGTGGGGTCAGAGTCGGGCTGGATCGTGGTGATCACGTGAAACGGCTCCAACGGCGTCTCGTCGTTGGAGCCGTCCGACGGCCACACCGTTCCAATTGCGGTTGCGATTTCAACGAGGACCTTGGTGCTCAGGTAGTTGTTCCACAGCTGGTCGTCGCATGCGTACTCGGCCAGTTTGGTGAGACTCGGCCACGAAAAATCGGAGTGCGTAGGCATGGTTCAGTCCGCCGACAGTCCGAGGCCGTCGAGCAACTCGCGGCGTTTCTGTCCCGCAGACGATTCCGGATCGCGAGCCGCTTCGACGATGTCCGCGACTTCGGGATCACCGGCGGCCAGGAGGTCGAGAGTCAACGTGAGGGCCTCTGGTGAGAGATTCAGGTCTAAGGACCAGCGAGCGCTTGGCCCAGAGCCGACCTCACCTTCATCGGCGAACCTGGCGGCCAGGTAGTTGCCCCATCGGACGGTCTCTGTACCGCTTGGATCGACCGCGGCGTCGACGAACAGTTGAATCAGCATCTCAGATGATGTGGTCAAGTAGTCGACCAAGCCGTTGTTGGTGAGCCAGTCGACCACGACCCGGGCATCGTCTCTCGCGTTCTCACGTCTCCACAGCTGTACCGGCACGTCATCAGCGCCGACGAGGGGATCCAGCTCCGTGACTGCGGCCACCACGCAGGGGGTCACAAGACCCAGAGTTGCGACATCGGTTCCCGACGTCATGCTGTCGGTCTCGATGAAACTGACCGATACCCAGGAGGTGTCGAACGCAACCCCTGAGAAGCCGTCATCGGGGAGCAGGCGATAGGCGCCGGCTCCGGTGGCATACGGACTATGCGATGCCCCGTTGATAGTCACCTCCCACTCGTCACGGCCCAGGGTTTCGTCTTCGACGCCCTCGGCCTGCAGGACGAGGGGGAGGTGTGCCGCGAGCTCAGGTTCCGCTGTGATGGTGGTGGACTCATGTGCGTGCACTGTGCGTAACCGCGGATCTCCGGTGATGACCGACTCTGGCTGTCTTGAAGCTGGAATGGGCTTGTCGGCTTCTCCGGTGACTGTTCGAACCAGGTAATCATCGTGCCGACGGAGTGTTGCCCGGTCGATGAGATGCGGACTTTCGTGATCGTCTGTGTAACGAGCGATTTCGTACACCATCGTGTCCGCCACTTCGGTCACCCTTCGATAGTCTTGTCGTCACCTGGTCACGTGCGCTCCCGTTACGGCGACAGCAGTGAACGATCGACAACGACGCCGGCGCTGGGATTCTATCCGCAGGAATCCCCGCCTGGCATCGTCCGAGTGGACCAACTTACGGCCGTAGAACGCATACCGCGGTGGTGCGGTTCTCTCGAGTCAAGCATCGCGACTCACCTCCGATCGGAGACATCTGGCAGAACCCTGTGCCACAGGTGGGCACGTCATCTAACTTGCTGGGCGGATTCGTGGACCGGTCACGTACAGTCGCGGCTTGGGCCGCAAGGCCCGCAGCGTCGTCGAAGGAGCTCACATGGTAGACATCGGGTTGCGGCTCTTGGAGAGCTTGTACCGGCAACTCATGGTCGATGATCAGTGGGCGCTTCGTCGCGAGCGCGGGTTCACGTGGTGGTCGTACCGACTTGCTCAGCACATCGAGGTAAGCCCGCCCTTCATGTCGCAGGGAATCGAGGCCTCGCAAGTCCGAATTTGGACAGAGACCGTTGGTGCCGTCGATCCGAACTCCGACCCCGCTCGAGTCGTCGCGTCGCTCAACATTCAGGCGACGCTTGATGCCCTTGTATGGCAATCCGACAGAGCGATGATTTCGCGGTGTAGCACCGCCGTCGTGCACGACCACAACTTCGGATGGATCAGCAAGGTTCTGGCAACAGCGGCCACCTTGCAGAATGACGCAGCGCACAACCAGGCACATGACCTGGCTCACGCGCTCGGAGGCGAGCCGGCCGCGTCGAATCATCCGTTCAGTGGGGTTCGTAATGAGCGTGACGACATATTGAACGTTCCCTCACAAGTCGTTGTGCGCGAAGGTTCTCATGAGTCGCGCTTCACCGGTCCGGCGATGGCAAACGTCGCCCGCTTCCTGGTGGAGAGGAACTGTCTTGGGTCCGCGGACGATACCGGCCTGACGTGCGAAGTTCCGTTCTCCCGCAACGAGCCTGTCGCCGTTACCTCGTTGGCCGGTGGCGATCAATTGCATACATCACTGGTCCAGATCTATACCGACGTCGCACATCCGGAAGCGGGCTCCGGGATGTTGGTGACGTTGAAACTGCCGGTGAGTCCCCATCCCACCGAGGTGGCTGCGATCGCCAATGGACTCAACGGCGCCGAAGCTCGAGGTGAATCATCGGCGAATCTGCTTGGCGCGTGGTGCTTAGACCCGACCTCCGAACGAACAGTGGCGTTTTGTTCCTTCGTTCCGAACCTGCTGTCGCACCATGTGCGGCCTGAGAATGTAGTGCTTGACCTGGCCGTGCGTTCGAGATTCGCGTGCGGCTTTCTTGGTGGTTGACGCGGACTGAGAACGGGAACCGCTGACAGCTGATTGTCTGGAACCCCAGCCTTTCGATTAGGACGTGAGTACGCGCGTCTTGTAACACCCCGGTGGGTCGGTGGTTGTCACGGTGCAGAACACCAGTACGACCCAGTCGTACGCCGACAACGTTGTGATGGTGTCGAAGACGGAGGATGGGCCGGAGATTCGGCCGGTTGCCACAGCCACCTCGACGGGGACCAGGGCGTTCTCGGAGCTTCGGCGGCCGGGGATCAGCTGCCGGTGTAACCCGCCGTGCGTGGGCTTCTTGAGAGGCCTACTCCCTCGGCACCTGCATTCCTCGCGGCGCGTTGTAACGCCTGCGGCATGAACGAGACCCTGCCGCGGGTGTGTGTCCACGTCTAGAGTGGATCTGAAATTCGTATGATTGCTCGCGCCGGCGGACTGACGAAGATGTCTGAGTCGAACTCCTTGTCCACAAACCAGGTTGCGTTGCGGGAGGGTCCGCGGCAGGACTTGTCAACTGGTACTGCCATGTCTACATCAAGTTGTTCGCTCCACAAGTATGAACCATCTGAGGCGACGAATTCGTACTCAACCGTAGGTGTTCGTATTTCAAACGGCGCTTCTGACCGCATTGGCGCATCTGTGTCTACGTACAGATTCTGACTCTGGTAGTCGACCCAGAGTGACGGGACACGCCCGACTATCAGTGAACCGGTCATAAGAATATTGCCGTGAACTTCGTTGTAGTCCGTCTGGGAACGATGCATAAGGATGTCGCATGAATTGACGGAGAACTGAACTCCTCTGAGGGAAGAGGTGTTCATGATGGTGTGCGGTACCGTGACCGGATCCAAGGGCAAGCGCGACATTCCGCCGTCGTAAGCATCGAAGCATTTAATCTCAATATCGACCTTGGAGTGGTCCAACGGTTGGTATGTATCAAACATGATACCAGTGCTAGAAAAGTTCCGGCGTGCGCTGAGATTGTCATAATCGGGAAAGAATGCCTGAAACGATGACGAGTACGTCGACAGCCCGTCCGCCCTGACGATTGCAACTACGTCGACTGGCCACCCATCGAGGGTGCTGAATGAATCCCGCCGCAGCGGTGCATTGAACCCGTGGCTACCGGTCAGTTCCACTCTGTGTGAATACTGGCCGCGACCAATGTACTTGCTCTCCAGCATTGCGTTTACATCTCGAATATCCCAACCATGAAGCTTGAGGAGGGAGTGGTCGATACGCGGATTAAGCGATGTAGTGATGTCACCTTGCTCCTGAGGCTGCTTGAGGGAACGCGTAGACACGCGGTCTGCGGGGGAACGCTGGACTTCGAGTGCTATTGGAGGCGGGCCGGGAACTGCAGTTTCCGGCTCTGCTGTCGCAGATATCTCGTTCAAGATCTGGCCCAGCAGGGCTTCGGGGATTCGACCTTCATGGTCGATGCAATAGACGAGGGTGTTTGTGTCGACACCGTGCTCGCGTGCACGAGAAAGAATGCATGAGATCGTTGCGGCCTGAGTGCCCGGACGGTCGATCAAGTTAGCGTCAATCAGGTGGTTGAAGCCCCAGCCTGTCGCTAGTAACAACCCCGCCGGTGTCATACCCTCAGCTCCGTATGCGGCCAAGCTCGACGCTAGCACGGCATTCATTGCAGTCCCGTACGACGACTTCAAGAAATCTGAGCTCAGATCAGAAGCGATCTCGTGTAGCGTTTCAACGGATGAGATTGCTAGGTCGTGTGCGTCGAACTCAATCATTGTTTGCACCTTTTTGGATAGCGTCCAACTTCTTCATAGTCAGTCTTAAACCCGCTCCAGTAGCACGTTTGGTACGACACATCTTCTTGGGCGACGAACCGGGCGCCCGCGTTGAAGGAGAGTGCACCGCGCCTGTTAGTAGATTGACTTTCAATGGTTCAAGTTGCGGTCCTTCACTTACTCGTGACTTGTCACGCTCAGGTCGCTGTGTCCATCGAGGCTCAGTGCTCCAGCCTTCAGCAGCCGCTTGATCGCTTGACCGAGCACGTCCTCGATGTCGGGACCCACACGGCGCCAACCGAAGACACCAGCCGCCTGCTTCACGAGAGCCCGCTCGTCGATCGTCACTGCGTCGAGCACGATCAGTTTCAGCGCGAGTTCAAGCTCCTCCGGCGGGACCTGGGCGGCCTTACGCTCTCCACATCCGTCGTCGGGCACTCGAACGTTGAGGGGAGACGGATTGTCGAGGCGGAAGAAACCTCGACTGTCGGGACCCGTAGGATGTGCCCGCTTCAGTGCTTTGTCGATCGCACCGCGGATTTGGTGTCCCACCCGGGCGGTACCCCACACCGACTTGAACCGATCGTTGAGGAGATCGCGGTGTACTGGCGCCTCGACCCGGATTGCGTTGAGGAAGAACTCCGACATGTCCTGGATTCCCTCGAGCGTCTTGGGATCCCTCGTCCGAGCCGGCCTCACCGTGTAGTCGGAGTACGAACGGGTCCAGTCGCGCTCCACGATGTCGGGCACCTCCACGAACTCCGGAGTGCTGGAGTGGGTTTCAGCGGGAGTGATGTATGTGGATGTCCGCGTCGAATCGATGCCGTTGATCGCATCCTCGATGGCGAGACGAAGTCGATCTTCCTGGGCCGAACGATCGCGCCACCAGCTCAATCCCCAGATCCTGTGCATCCGCCAGCCGAGCCCCTCGAGCACCTGCTGGCGCAGGCGGTCACGGTCGCGGGCGGTCTGCGCAGAATGGTATGCAGCGCCATCGCATTCGATTCCGAGTACATACTCGCCCGGTCGCTGCGGATGTCGGACCGCCATATCAATTCGGTAGCCGGCGACACCTACTTGGGGGACCGCGTCGTAACCCCACGATCTGATCTTGGCGAGGACCTGCTCCTCGAAGACGCTCTCCGGGCCACCCTCACCGCTGCTGACGTCGATAGCGAGGGCAGCGTGCCCACGCGCCGCGAAATCGAGGTATCGCTGGAGGTGGAGGAGCGAGCTATTGGACGTTGACGGCATCTGCCCCGCGGTGAACGACGACACGATCTCGATGCGCTTCCGTGCGCGAGTGACCGCGACGTTCAGGCGGCGCCACCCGCCGTCGCGGTTCAGGGGTCCGAAGTTGGCTGTGAACTTGCCGACCTCGTCGGGTCCATACCCGATGGAGAACAGGATGATGTCGCGCTCGTCGCCCTGAACGTTCTCAAGACTCTTCACGAAGAAACCATCGAGACGATCGTGGTCGGTGAGCAGTCCTTCGAGTGCGGGGTCCTGCTCAGATAGGGCTTCGATCTCCTGCGTGATTCTGTCCGCCTGTGTGCCTGAAAATGTGACAACCCCCAACGAAGCGCTCGGATAGTTGGCCCGGAACCAGGCCACCCGTTCCGCAATCTTCGCGGCCTCGATCGGATTGTCCCGGCTGGACCCTCGCTGGTAGACGCCGTCGACCGGTATATGTGCAATGCCGAGATCATCCGCCTCGAACACTGCGCTTGGAAACGTCAGCAAGTCGCCCTGGTAGAAGCTGTGATTCGAGTAGGCGATGAGATCTTCATGGCGGCTCCGGTAGTGCCACTTCAGCGGCAGTGAATGAAGCCCGCCGGCACCCTTGGCGAGGTCGAGGACCGACTTGAAGTCCGATGCTTCGTTGTCTTCGTCGCCTTCGTCCTCCGCAATACTGAAAAAATCGGTTGGCGGTAGCTGCTTTTGGTCTCCAGCAACGATCAGTTGATCGCCGCGGTAGATGCAGTTGAGGGCGTCCTGCGGCAGTACCTGTGACGCCTCGTCGAAGATCACGACGTCGAAGCGGATGTCCGACGGCAGGTACTGCGAGACCGACAGCGGGCTCATCATGAAGCAGGGTTTCAGCTGCTGGACTAGCGACGTGGTCTCAGCGAGCAGTTCTCGAACCGGTTTGTGCCTGCTCTTCTTCTCACCCTCACGTTTGATGACCTGAGCAGCGCGACTGGCCAGGCTGATAGGTGCACGCTCGTTGCAGCGCCGCACCACCTTCGCCCTCGCGTTGCGGATCAGAGCGCGGTCGAGCTCCTGGAACTCGCGCACCAAATCGTCTCGCGAAGCCGCCTTGTAGTCCTGGAGTCTGGACTCCGTCTCACAGCGGGAGTCGGCCCACGCTTCGAGAACGACGTACTCGATGGCGGCCTCGATGTCAGCTTGAGTCCGTGGCAACCGTTTCAGACCTTCGATCGTCGAGTGCAGGTCGAGGGAGTGGGCCCAGGTGAGCTCCCGATGCGCAGTACACCAATCTTCGATCTGGGATGACGCGGTTTCCTCCATGTCCAGCATGAGCTCGACCTGCTCGTCAATCCCTGCGTCGCACTCTGCCCTGAGTTCGCCGGCGCGCTCAGAAGTAAAGAGGTTCAGGATTTCGTCAACGCGTGAGGTGTTGTCCTGCACACGGTCTGCCAGGTCAGCACGAGTTGCGGTGCACTCTGCCAGCGTCTGCGCCAACACGTGGTCGATCGTGCCCGGGTACAGCCCGCGCACGCGACGCGCGTTGTCGATTCCGGCCGTGAGTAGCTCGAAATTCGTCTCGTCGGTGAGGAGGGCACCGAACGATTGCGTGTCGGACTCAGAGTGCGCCTGATGAAGATCCTCGAGATCGAGAGTCTCGGCGACGTTTGCCGCCAAATGAGAGCCCGCGCTCACGGTGAGATCCCGTTCGGCAATCGAGGCCGCCTGTGCGAGGGCCTTGCTCACGTTGTGTGCGGTGTTCCTGGCATCGGCTGCGGTTTCGGCGATGGCCTCGACAGGTGAGGTGTCGTCGACGATGGTGCCAAGACCTTCGGGGAGGTTGTGAACCACACCGCGAAGAGTGCTGACTGTCGACTCGATGCGCTGCGCAAGTGGAATCAGCCGCTGATCCGGAGTTGCATGCGCGGACAGCTGTTGGGCGAGCGCCGCTGCGTCGGAGTCCATACCCGCGAGGTTCATCGCTTCGCGAGCGTTGTCGAGGGCGAGCCGAAGCGAAGCGAACTCGGTGCTTTGTCCCTGATAACGGGATCCGAGTTGTCCGGCGTGGACCGTTTCGGCCTTGCGCACATCTGCGACGGCATGCTGCCAGCTGGCAGCTTCGTCCAGCTGGGCGAGCACCTCCTTGTCACACCGTCCTGATACCGACACGGACTTGATCAGCTTCCGATCGCTGCGTGCAGCGCCCGAGAAGCGCTTCAGCCCCTTGTGCGTCTGCCGGAATCGCACGATGAGGGACGGCAGGTCGAGCTCCAGAACTTCCGGCGTGAAGACCTCGCGAAGCGCATCTTGTCGCCGGTTGGCGTGCTCGACGACCGCGTCCATGACGTTCAAGCACTCAGAGACGCGGGCGATGACGGCCGAGTTGAGCCACTCGGGCTCTGGTCGGTGTGCTTCGGCCGCGAGCATGGCCAAACGGGCCACGTCGGAAGCCTCCTGGATAGTTGACGGCATGGTGCGCAGACCGAGGAGCTGTGCCAAATCTGCTGCGTCCTGCTTCAGCGTCGCCAGGTGCGATGTCAACGCGTCGAGAGTCGACACCAAGCCGTCCAGCTGGCTTGCCGTTGCGGTACTGGGTACCAGCGGGTGTTCGACGCCCGGAGACAGCGCATCCTTGAGTCCGCGTGGGACCTCCCGCCAGCGGCGGATGCCAGCAGACTCCAGTGCCTGGACATGACCCGCGATCGTTCCGAGGCGGGTCTGCGCTTCACGAAGTCGCTCGTCAAGGGCCTCGAGGTGATCGCAGTCAAACCACACGGGCACACCTTGTGGCCGGTCATCCAGCGCCCCGAGCAGATCCAGACGCTGTTGAATCCCCTTGACGTCCGCTGGCACTGAGAGTTCCAGCTCGGCGTCGATCGCTGCGACCCGTTCACGAACGAGACGCGCACTCTCTAGGGCTCTGGTCGCGTAGCGGCCATACTGGCGTGCTTCGGCAGGACCGAGTTGGTCGCTGGTGAGGTCGCGCCACAGGTATGAATCTTCATCGGCAACCGCATCCCAGACCCGCCCGAGAGCCGACGCGTGCTGACGGATCTCGGAAAGGTCCGCTTCCGATACCGACGCCCATCGGCGATGCGATGGCACCGACGCATCGATACCACGGTCGAGCTCGCTGAGACGGCCGAGCACGGTGAACAGGCTCCACCCCAGGTTGGGGTCGATCTCGTTCATCGCAGCTGAGAAGTCGGTGAGCTGCTGCCGGTCGCGAGCGAGGTTCCGCTCGTCCTGACCACTGAACGTTGAGTCGGCTTTGACTCGATTTCGCAGCGTCTTGGACAGCTCGGCAGCGACCTCTTTACGTGTCGCAGCGTGGCTGTGCAGCTCGAACAGGAAATGCTGCAGTCCTTGATTGGTCAAACGGTCGCGAACCACGTCAAGTGCCGCGGCTTTCTCACTGACGAAAAGCACTGACTTGCCGATCGCCATGAGCTCCGCGATCATGTTGGCGATCGTCTGGCTCTTACCGGTTCCAGGGGGACCGTCCATGACGAAGCTCTTGCCGTCTGCGGCGCACAGGATGCACCGGCGCTGACTCGAGTCGGCGTCGAGGATCGTGAACATCGACTCCGGCGGCTTGTGCTCGTCGAGACCCTCGAGTGACGGCTCGTCGAAGCCGTAGGCATCCGACGAGGGAGCATCGGGACCTAGTGCGAGGAGCTGGACCATGTCGTGGCCGGCGATACGGTCAGCGTTCTCGAGGAGGTCCTGGTACATCGCCTCCTTCTGGAACGTGAAATTCGCGAGCACCATCCGCGATTCGACACGCCACTGAGGATGCTGAGAAATTGACCGCTCGAGCTCAGAGCGGAACCGCTCCAACGAGACGTCGTCGGGATCGATCGTCGGGAGTTCGACGCCGAATTCGGTCGACAACTTCAACTGCAGCACCGGATTGACGGTGATGTCGTCATCCGTCCGAGAGATCACGTACGGCGAGTCCGCACCAGTCTTCTCGACTTGAACGGGTACCAGCAGCACGGGGCTGTCGATCTTGGCGGATGTGTCCTTGGGGTCTGCCCAGTGCACCATGAGGACGCCGAGATACAGCGTCCACACGCCCCTGTCGGCGAAGGCCTGCTTGGACTGTTGGTCGATGCGACGAAGTGACGATCGGAGTGTCTCGTCCGTCTTGTCCTTGACGTACAGAACGCGATCAGAACGCGAAGTCCCGGGCTCAGGTACCGGACGGACGGGGACAGATGTCGAGGCCAGTGTCGCCAGAGTTGCGAGTGGCGACGCATGGTCGAATTCGAGAGTTCCGGCCTTCAAGTGCTTGAAGTAGAGCAGCCGTTGCCGCTTGTCCATGGCCAGGAGCTTGTCGCGCCACGCGGTTAGGGTGCTGTCAAGCTTTCGCGCAATCGCGGGCGCCATCTCGAGGCCGTTCTCCGGCGTCAGGCCCAAACCGGACTCACCCTCATCTGCTGAACTACTGACGTCGACGGCCATTCTGATCCCCATTACGCTGAGCCGGCCCCCACGGCAGTCTCCACTGACGGCGGGAAGCCAGTGTCTGACTTCGATCCCGCGATAGAGAGTATGACCGAGCCCCGACAAATGGATCGAATCGGCCCCGCTGTATTGCACTGCGAGTAAGGGCATTCCGGAAACGTGGGCAAAGCTGCTCAATGTCAATCACCTGAACGGACGAAACTGAGACGATTTTCGGAAGCGAGAGAGTTGCACCTCTAGGATCGGCGGGCGGGACTGAGGGCCGAACCCGACGGAGGTTGAGGGGTCCGGTGGGCAAGGCTGCCTCGATAACCTCGCATTCGATCGAGGCGCACCCGACTACGGCTGCGACTCGGTCGCACCGAGTTGTCTGTCAGCTTCCTGGAACACTCGGGCGCGGGAGATTGCCTCGCTTTATCAGTGACACCCCTAGCCTCGTTCGCGCTGCACAGTCACCTGTAGGTGAGCTTTGGTGTCATACAACTCGTCGTCGAGTCCGCGGTGGTGTTCGTCGGTCCGAAGGCTCGCAGTAAAGGCAGATCATCTCGGGTGCACGTTTGAACTCTTCGACTCGGGCCAGAGGTCGTCCGCACTGGCAGCGCTCCGCTGGTAGGTCACTGCCCTGCGCGAGACCTGTCGTCCGACGCCGGACCACCATCCGAGCTGCGTCTGCGAGACCTGCATGATCCGTTCGGAGCCACACCCCGGGCCCATCGGACAACAAGGGCCGTGCCGAGGACCACACGATCGACCCGACGACGGCCATCGACTCGTATACCGGTCTCGCTGGACGGAGGTAGACGTCAGAGCGGGTGAGGTGTGTGAGTGGAGTCGGGAGGTCACCGTTGAGTTCGGGGCTGAACCAGATTGAGACCGGCACGCGTTGCGATGCCTCCCGAAGTGGCGCGAGCAGACCCATCACCGCTGTGGGGGAAACTGTGGCGCTACGAATTTCGACGGGATCGTCGGCGTTCGCAATGTCCGTGGCGAGCTGATCGAGCGTCTTGTGAATGGTGGTCGGTGAGGAGTCATTCGCGACCGCGTCACGCCAGCTGACGTGTTCGGAATGTTCGAGAAACTGACGCATGAACTTGTACGTGGCGTCGACCACGCTGCGCTGCCTGTGAACGCGACCAAAGTCAGCAAGTAGGACGAGCTGTTCGCGTGCGCGGCTGGCAGCAACGTTGACGAGCCTGGCTCCGGTGCCGCCGGCACCGCCGTTGGCAAACCAGTCGTGGAGCCGAAAATTGCTGCCGCCGGCGTCGACGCAGTCGAAGACCACAAGATCGGCTTCCCCGCCCTGAAACTTGTGGACTGTGGATGCCTCACCTCGGGCGAGATCGGCTGTGAAGGGCCGCAGCAGGGACGCTTGACAATTGAAGGGCGTGACGAATGCTGCGTCGACATCGGTGCTGGCCGCTGCGATCGATGCGGCGACCTGTGCGTGCATGAGATTGAAGCGCGATCGCAGACCGCCTCGGCGGCCCATCCAGGCATGCAATTCCGAGGTGTCGATGGCAATGAGTTCGCCGGCTCCGAGCGGAAGCTGAGGGCGCGGTCGTTCGGTGACGGAGGTGGCTGTTACCAGCGGACTCTCGGAGTAGAAACCAGAACTCACAGCGTCGGAGATGCCTGTCCGCATGCGATGTTGGGTCGTCAAAGCGATGAGGTTCGGCGGGATCTCTCGACGAAGGACGCTCGCTGCCACCCCCGATGCCTCGAATGGACTGTCATGCAACCACTTATGTGACGAGGGCGTGTCTGACACTGCGACTGGGCTCAGCTGACGAAAGTCTCCCGCGACAACGGTGTGGCCTCGTCCGAGACCGGCCACAAGCATCGCGAGGGTTGCGGTCAACATGCTCGCCTCGTCAATGACAACCGTGTCGAAGCGTTGGTCGTCGAGTAGCTCCAGGGTGCATTGGTGTGCTGTCGCGGCAACGAGCGATGCCTCCCTGACAACCTGCCGGCGGACATCCCCGAGCGCCGTATTCAGTTGGCTGATCATCTCTTTGACTTCTGCGAGACGCCGCTGTAGCCGTAACCGCGCGTTGGAGGAGCCAGGGGCCTTAGCGGTCTCCTTGATTCTCGTCCCTAGCTCGGCGGATTCATTCCGCAGATCCACCAGGCGTTGCGCAATTTGCTGCCCACGGGCGGCTGCGATCTCTTCCACCAAGACCGGCACTTCACGGTTCGACAGCCCCTGATTCACTGGCTGGCCGATTCGCACGACACGGCCGGCGTCGTAGGTTTTCATACGACCTAGCGCGCCCGTCAGGGCTACGTCGACGGCCGTGTTTGTAGGAGCGCACAGAAGGACCCGTTTATTAGCTGCGACCAGGTCCCGAATGAGGACGGACAGGGTAGTGGTCTTACCCGTTCCGGGAGGACCCCACAGCCACGTTAGTTTGCCCGACATCCCATGTCGCACGGCGAGGTTCTGTTGCACGTTGAGTGCGGTGTCGTTGGGATGCGGTGGCAGCGTGGTCGGTGCGAATGATGCCTGGCGTGTAACGACCGCAAGGGCCGCCGCCGTGTCGAAACGCTCAGGTTGTCGCATGAGCTCCTGTAGGCGGGTTCGCTGCTTCGCGATGATCCAAGTGAGGTCTATGCGCAGCTTTGCGGACGGCGCGTGTGGCATCTGAGCGGGAACAGACAAGGTGAGCTCGGTGCCGAAGAGGGATACCACCTCTACTTCGAAGCTCTGGTTAGCGGTTTCGCGTCCGACGACCAATGTTGCGGAGCTTCCCTCACGGACCTGCAAACTGTCCTGCATCTGGTAGATGACGAGGTCGCGAATCTCGGTCGCCGAGTGGCGACGACCGTTCTCGAGATGGATCTGCTGCTCCGCGACCTCTCGGACAGCTTGCGAGTATTCGTCACCCAGTCCGCGGATCGCCTGCTGTGCGATGTCGTTCCATCTCGGATCCACCGGTTGAACCGCGGGCGCAGGGGCGAGGACACCTGCGGCGGGTAGTCCGGCGCGTTCGCGAAGATTCGCTACCTCCTTTCGTCCTGCATGCGTCAGCGGATTTCGGGCGGAAGCACGACTTTGACGACTGCTTGGAGAAGCGGGTGCGGCGCCAACCGGCAGCCAGGACTGACTAGGCTCGTCGAACTGTGCGACCGGGCGCTCATGATTGAGGAGGAACAACTCGCCGTCGGTCACGCCGCGCACTCCTCGGCGATCCAACTCCAGCAGGACTGTGTCGCGCCCGATCGGTCCCTCGCGAACGAGCCTCTCGAGCTCGATCAAGATGGTCTTCGACCGACCAGCCGCCACAACGCCACCGTCCCTGCTACCCAAGCCCCGAACCCGTTAGCGATAGAAACACACAGGTCGGACATTCCGGGCGGTCGGGTCCGGAATTCGTTTGAACGGACCAGTGGCTCGGCTGGCGTCCGAGCCACGCCCACTGCGATTCGAGTGCTGCGGTGTATCGGGTTCCGCGGGCGGAAAATGGCATCTTCGGTCCTGCACTAGTGCCCGAGGTGGGTGGGCGAGGTCGTCGTTGCGCAGTGAAGCGACACTGCTCAAGAGCTACTCAACGGCTGTTCGACACTCAGGTGTCTAAACCCGGCCATGACGCGATCGAGGACGCTGTCGACACGAGTCGAGCGTGGATGGCTCAGTACAGCTCAGAAGTGTTTCGGGCTTGCCGCGCCCTGCGCACTTAGCGCATGTACATGCAGTAGACCGGCTCAGACCACCACTCTTCCCGCCGGCGACGATGCCCGGCGGCCAGCATCGGAACGCAAGCTCGTATCTGTTCTTCCTACAAGCAGGGCCTCGAGCCCGGTTGGATCACAGATCCCAAACTTGGTCCGGGTCGTCGAGCGCTGCGCGAATCTGGCCGAGGTCGCCAAGGTCTGCAAGCGGCGAGCTTTTCGCGATGTCGACGACTCCGTTCACGACATCGCGTATCGCCTGTGAATCGCCAGAGTCGAGTGCCCTGTCGAGTCGCTCGAAGAGAGCGGCAAAAGTGGTGCGGCGCTCTGCGAACGTCGCATCGAAGTACTGCCGAAGTACGCCTTCAGCCGCTTTGATACGAGCGACCTCGGTGCTCTCGTAGGCAGCAATTCGGGCCTGCTTGGTGTTCTCGGTTGCGTGAACGGTGATGCACTCGCGAGCAGCGTCGACGAGCTGATTGAGTGCGGCCAGACCGTCGATACCAGCCGGCACTCGTAGCCCCGTATTCTTGGGCCGCAGCACGTCTCCGGTCAGTGGCTTCTTGCTGTCAGACATCTGGTGTCTCGGTTCCCTCGATCGCAGTATCGGTCGCAGCCGCGTCATCATTGGCTGATGAAGGGGCGGCCTCGGGGTTTCTCGTATGCGCGGGCCGGTACTTCACAGTCAACGCGTGACCTGCGTCCGTGAGCTCGCCACCTTCGTCGAGTACCGGCGTTGTGGCGATGTCCATGACGCCCTTCACCAGGATCATGGCCTGTTGAAACACGGGGGCGTGCAGTTCTGGGTTGAAGGGATCGGCTTCGAGTTCGTCGAGTGCAGCTGTCGCCTTTTTCGACATACCCGCCAGCAGCTCGCTCAGTTCGTCCACCCGCGCCTCGACTGCTGTCAACGCGCTGTCAGCGACGCTGAGCTTCTCGATCTCAACGGCGATTTTCGCCTGGTACTCGCGAGCCTGGGTGCTGGCCTTCTTTCCCTTGCCGTTGATGACGAATCCTGCTGCAAGTAGGCCAGGGCCGAACGTCACAAAGTTGAGCGCGAGCGCACCCAGGGCGACACCGCCACCCCCGGCGGCGAGAGCACCGCCACCCAGCCACGCCAACGTAGCGCTCTCGGCTGCCGCGCCCGAGAGGCCGGAGATCGCGGCACCTGTGCTAGCAACCCCGAACGACGAGATCGCGCTGGTAGTAGCCGCGCTGGTGCCGACCCCAGTCGCAACCGAGCTGATCACACCACGCACCCATTCAGCCGCCGAAAGATCCAGCGAGCCCTTGCCGGCCACCAGGTTCACGGTGGCCTCGAGTCCGTCAGCGAGCAACTTCTCGTTGTCGCGCACCTTCTTCTCATTTCGAATCAGGAAGTCGTGCATGCGTAGAACGACATCCTGGAGCGCCGTCTCTTGCTCGGTCCCGTAGCTGACGATTCGATCGTTGACGGCGCCCACGAGCGCCTCGCTCTCGGCACGGCGCGATTCGTAAAGGCTTCGAGCGGCGTCGAGCTCGTTCTTAGCCTTCTTGATGTCGAAGGCGCCCTTACCGCCGAGCGCGACGCCGCCGCTGCCGGCCGCGGCGCCGACAGCGATAGCGACCAAGGGGATCAATGGCAGGACCATAGGAGACCTTTCTCGATGTGGCCATGAGTGTTGCACAGAAGTCGGACAAGTCGGATGGTTGTGCGTGAACGTTCGACTACCTCGATGCGAGGTGACTAGCGTCCATACGCCCGAGCATCCGACCACATCGCATGGTCGATCTCCCACGCCGTAACGTCCCTGCCGAGCTCGCCTGAAACCCGGGCCACCGCGTCAAGAATCAGCGTCTTGGCTTGCAACGGGTCGACGTCGAAACCGATTCGCGACAACCAACGAAGGACCATCCGGTCTGGCTTGATCTTCTCGTCGTCGCCGATGAGCATCCACAGATAGCCTCGCCGCACTCCAAACTGGCCGTCACCTGGCACGTTTGCCAACGCGTCGTCGACGACCTGCAAATCTTTCGAACGGCTGAGCAGCGCCATGCCGTCGTCGAGTGTCTCGACCTGGTAAGAAGCGAGGATCTGTGCGTAACGAAGAACGGCTTCGGCTTTCACTATGCCGCCGCGGGTTGAGGTCCGCTGACGGTTCGTTACTCCGAGCAGTTCTACGACGTCCAACGAGGCCAAATGTCGAAGTGGAAAGGACTCAGGGGGCAGGGGGGCTTCGATGGGAACAAGCGGCTGCGGTACCGCGTACGCCGCCGCGAATCTGTGCACCAAGGGAGTAACGACGCTGTCGTAGTTTGCTCCGATGCTCCACACAGCATCGAGAACGCAGAGCGAGATACTGCTCCAACGATGGGTCCGGGGCGAAGGTTCGAGTGCGACGATCGCGTCAATCAGCCGATCGATTGAATTAGCCTGCCCCGACAATGAATAACTCCTCGTAGACGCCCGATACACAGTCGATGTCGGTATCGGTGAGCTCCCACGCGGCGTTACCAAGCGAAACCGTCCGGGCCGTCGGCGGGAGCAACTAAGGTGCACTCGAGATCTATGCAGGAGATGCTCGCGTCGGCGTAACGCGGAGGCAGTAACGGGCAACAGGACCATGGACCGTGAATTGAGTTACCGCGATGGCGCCCATCGGGTCTCGTTTCACCGGCTAGGCCCACGGAAAGGGGTACATCAATGTCGAGTCTCGCCTGGCTGGACACGTCCCCGGACGATGAACGCCGCATGCGTGAGATCGTCAAGATGTTCAGCGACACCAGCACCCTCGACGACCTCGGCATCGGCCAGGTCCGAGACGGGCTCGCCGACCTGCTGTTTCCCGGAACCTCCACGGTCCACGCTCGGCCACGCTACTTCCTGATCATTCCGTGGATCTTTGAGCGAGCAGCGGCCAAACACACAGGAACGATGGTCGTCTCCAAGGCAAACGACGAGGAACGCAAACTCATCGAGGTCCTGCGTTCGCCGTCACCGATACGCGGCATGATCGGCTCACGAGCGGGCAAGACCGTCCAGAACCTCCCGTCGAACATCTACTGGTCCGCACTGCAGCGCTATCAGATCCTCACGAATGCGAAGGCTCTGCGCTGGGATGTCGGGGTCCGCGCTCCGGCCGACTTCCCCAAGTTGCTCGCAGGCGGACTCGACCTCACCCACGACGAAGCCGAATGGCTCCGTGAACGCATTATGGTCGCCGCACCGGGCACATACCTCGCGTACCTCCTTGCCAACGGACTCGAGACCGAACCCGACGACGCGGGCCAAGCGTGGCAGCACCCCGCACTCGCCATCGCGCCAACCGACCTCAGAGACACAGTCGAGCACGCGCGCCTGTTCTCTCTGGTCGTCAACGGCGCCACACTTATCTACAACCTGCTGATCGCCGAACGCTTCGACGCCGTGGCGGCAGATGATGGAAGCTGGGTCGAGCACTACACCGAACGCCTCACCGACTGGGCCGACGAAATCGAACGCAACCGGATCGAACTGACCAAGTGGGATCTCGACGCCTTCTGGGCTACCGTCCTCCTCGGCAGAAACAGCAACTCAGTCGCGCCGGCCACGATGATCTTCGTCAACGAGTGGATCGGCCAGGTTCATAATCGCGACCCGTACATCATGCCTGCCGATCCAGATATCCGGCGGATGATTGCCGCGCGGGAACGCAAGAACAAGGGCGAGCAGTCGCGCCTGAACAACGAACGGCAGATCAAGAACTGGGGTGGCTCGTCTGGCTCAGCGCGGCTCAATTTCCGTTGGCCAGTCGTCCAGACTCTGCTCGCTGACATCAAGGACGGACTCGCCGATGCTCCCGCCTGACAGCCGCACCACCCTGCTCAAGCAGCTTTTGCCACCGCCGGGCTTTTCATTCGACCACCTCGTCGCGACCACCTTCACCCTCGATCTCGAGAGTGCACTCCTCCCATGCTTGGCGCTCGCCGGCAGTGCCAAGGTCGAATCCGCGGACAGCGTCGAGACCATCGCAGCGATCCGCGCGAGCATCGCCAGGATCGATATCTTCCATCAGACCGGGCAGGTCGTAGTACCCCGAGATCGGGCGCGCCTATTCTCGCTTCTCGAAAACTCGATCCACGGCATCACCCGTACCCGCGGCCTGTTCCACCCCAAGATCTGGCTCGGTGTATATACCAACGGCGACGGCGAGCGCCTTGTCCGCCTCATCGTGCTCAGCCGTAACCTCACCAAAGACCGCTCTTGGGATGTGGCCCTCAATCTCGACGGCTGGATCACCACGCGTCCGGACGCGACCAACAAACCCGTCGCAGAACTATTGCGCTACTTGGCAACCGCAGCGCCTGTCAGCTTGAAGGCGGCACGTCAGAATCGACTCATGGAGCTCGCCGAGGCCGTCCGATACGCCGAGTGGGACTTCCCACCGGACGTGACCGACCTCGGCTTCCACGTGTTCGGACTCCCGAGCCGCCCGCAGCCGAAACCGGACTTCAGCGGCTATAAGCACCTGCTTGTCTCACCATTTCTGCAAGACGACGGAATCGAACGCCTGGCCGCCACCTCGAAGGACTCGCTGTCGGTCGTGTCTAGGCAAGAATCGCTCGACGGCCTCACCGCAGGGTGGGCCGACTGGATCGACCATCCCTTCGTCTTGAGCCCCACGGCAGGCATTCCGGCAGACGACGAAGAATCAGCAACCGGCACAACGCTCTTCACCGGCTTGCACGCAAAGCTCTACGCCATCGAACGAGCGAGACGCGCGCACTTGTTCATCGGCTCCGCCAACGCCACACGCGCCGCCTTCGAAGACAACGTCGAGATCCTGGTCGAACTCACCGGCCGCACCAAGACCTATGGCGTCGACGCGTTGTTGGGAACCGATGGGTTTGGCTCGATCCTCGAAGCGGCGGAGATCAGCCCCGGCGCCGACAACGAGGACGATCCGCAAGTCGCGCTTGAGTCATTCCTCCGCTCGGTGGCTGCGGTGGCACTCACCGCGCACCTGTCCCTCGACGACGACTATCGCGCTCGTCTCGACATCAGCAGCACCGATCCTTGGCCCCACAACCCGGACGTCGCCAAAGCATCGATGTCGCTCCTCACCGACGCATCCACCGCGACGACGGTGTCCACGGGCGCCCAGGTGAGCGTCGCGTACTCAGACCTGCACCTGAAGGACGTCACCGCGTTTGTCGTCCTCGCTGTGGAGGATGCTCAGGGTCGACGCAGCGCCACGGTTGTCAAAGCCGACCTGATCGGAGACGTCGGCAGCCGACTCGACGAGATCATCACCCACGAGATCAGCAGCCCCGAAGCATTTCGGCGCCTGCTCTCGTTGCTGCTTGCTTTCGGCAGTCCGGCAGGAGACGGCACCGACATCGACGACGCGAGCTCCGGGCAGAGCGGCCGGTGGACTCAACTCGAACAGGGGCTGTTCGAGCAGATGCTGAAGGCATCCGTCGCTCGCCGCGAGATTCTGGATCAGCTCTCTGGGGTGGTCACCTCAATCATCGCCAAAGGCGACCCACACCAAGTACTTCCCGAAGGCTTCGAGCACTTGTGGTCGTCGATCGTCGCTGCGACGGAAATGGAAAGTGGTGCCAGTGTCTGACTCCCGATTCTCCGCCGCACCGTATCTCGCTGAGCTGCGCCCGTTTCAGCGAGCCAGCGTCGATCAAGTGGTCGATGTGCTCTACCGCAGCAAGACGGGGACCCGGTACTTAGTCGCAGACGAGACCGGCCTCGGCAAGAGCATGGTTGCTCGCGGTGTGATCGCTGCCGCGATCGAAGATCTCCAGGACAACGACGAAGTCGATCGGATCGATATCGTCTACATCTGCTCCAACGCCGACGTCGCACGACAGAACGTCAAACGCCTCGACATCCTCGGCACCAAAGTCAACTTGTCGACCCGGCTGAGCATGCTCGCCACCGCGACCCATCAACTCAACACGCCAGTCACCTCGGTGGGCAAGCCCGTCAACCTTGTTTCGCTCACCCCGCGAACATCGTTCCCCGACAGGGGTTGGCGCACCGGCACTCGTGACGAACGATCGCTGCTGTTCCTGATCCTGCGAGGCGAACTTGACCTTCGAGGAGCCCGCGCCACGGCCGCCTACCGCATCCTGCGCGGGACCATGGATTGGACGCGTTTCAAAGAGCACACCCAATGGTTTGAGCGGACTTTGGACGACAACGCCCCTGCTGGTGGGCCACCGCTAGACCGAACAGTGGTCTCCAAGTTTCTCGAGATCGTCCAGATACCCGACGGAAATGGGTCCTCGGTCCTCGACCAATTCACCGAACTCCTCGACGACACGGTCGGGAACACCGACGTCCCCGGCGGCTTCACTGCTGCTGCCGACGTGGTGATTGCGCTACGACGCACGCTTGCGCGCGCTGGTGTCGAGGCGCTACAACCCGACCTCGTGATCCTCGACGAGTTCCAGCGATTCACCGACCTACTCCAAGACGATCTACCGGTCAGCGAGTTGGCCCAGGAGATGTTCAATTACTCGACCGCGCGAGTGCTGTTGCTGTCTGCTACCCCCTACAAGCCCTTCGACATCGACGACCCTGCCGACGGAACGGACTCGACGAGCAAGTCGTCGAAGGGGTCGCACCGCGAACAATTCATGGGCACGCTCGATTTCCTCACGAAAGGCCGCGCAGATCCGGGCGAGGGAACTCGCGGAATCACCAAGCTATTGAGCGAGTTCCGCGATGCGGTGACGCGCGGGCAGGACCCGTCGGAGCTTCGAGACCGACTGCGCGAAGAGTTGCTCACAGTAATGTGCCGAACCGAGCGCCCGTCGACAGCGAAGTCATCGATGGTCAAGGAACGTCGAGTGCCCGCCTCAGCGGTCACCGCCGGCGATGTCAGCCAGTTCATCAAGTTGACCGAACTTGCTCAGTACGTGGGTACGCATCTTCCGATGGACGTGTGGAAGTCGGTACCGGCGCTGGTGCACTTCATGGATGCTTACCAGCTCGGACGGTTCGTTAACCGAGATGCCGAGGACCCCGAGGTGCAGCGAATGCTTCGCGGCCTGCGGCGCCTTGACCTTCAGGCGATCGAGTCCTATGACGCCCTACCGCAACAGAACCCACGCCTACAGACTCTCATCGATCAAACCACCGGACTGAACTGGCAGCAGATGCTGTGGATGCCGCCGTCACAGCCGTACCTCAGGCCAGGCGGACCGTACGAGAACTTCCAAGCACAAACGATGACGAAGAAGCTGGTCTTCTCCCAATGGTCGGCGACGCCCACCGCAGTGGCTTCCCTTCTGAGCCACGAGGCGAGCCGGAGCATCGCGAGAAGCGGGACTGCAGCGTCAAGGAATATCACCACAACCAACGAGAATGTGTCGCAACGACTCCAGTTCACTCGAAGGGGCACAGACCTCTCCGCGATGGCGTCGTTCATCGCCTTCTTCCCGCTACCCGGCCTCGCTGACCGGGCCGATCCGCTGGCGAGTGCAGGCCAGAGCGGCGACTCGACCGAGCGCGAACGAGCCGAGGCGCAACTCGCCGAGCAGCTCGCGTCAGGTCTACCCACGGGTGCCCGGGAATCGACCGCCACCGAGAGCGCGTCAGTGTTGTGGCGATGGCCTCTCATGATCGCCGACGGGGTTCTCGACGAGGCACTGGCCAGCACGGCGGCCGGATTGACGCCCGAGGCGGCGATGGCAGGTCGCGTCCACGACCCCGACGATCCCGAGGCGCCCGAGCACCAAGAACAAACGTCGGCGCTCACCGAATACGTTGCGCAGGCCGCGGCTGTGCATCGTAGTGAACGGCAAGGGGATCTGACCGTCATCCCGCCCAACCTCGCCCTCCGTACCGCGCAGTTGGCGATGCACTCACCGGCGAATTGCGCGTGGCGTGCGCTCGGTCGGCTGTCCGTCGACACCTCCAAGGTGACGGTTGCCGGTAGGTGGCGTGCTGCCGCAGTCCTCGCGTCCGGGCTGCGCACGCTGTTCAACCGCTGGGAGTCGTCGCTCATCCTCGACGAACTGTACCGAGACGACATTTCATACTGGCAGAAAGTGTTGCGCTACTGCGCAGATGGAAATCTGCAAGCAGTACTCGACGAGTACCTGTACCACCTCGCCGCAGTCGAAGGTGACAGTTCGATGACCGACGAGAAGCTCGTCCGGTTCGCTTACCACGCGGCCCAACCGCTCAAGCTCAGCACCGCAATCTACAAGGGTAAAGACCCGCTGGGCGGGTCGGACATCGACTTCCGCTGCCGGTTCGCTATGCGCTACGGCGACTCCAAACAAGACGACCAATCGGTTCGCTCGACCGACATCCGTGAAGCCTTCAACTCGCCGTTCTGGCCGTTCGTTCTGGTGTCGACGAGTGTTGGCCAAGAGGGCATCGACTTCCATCCGTGGTGCCACAACCTTGTGCACTGGAACGTGCCCGGCAACCCGGTCGACTTCGAGCAGCGTGATGGGCGTGTGAACCGTTTCCGTGGACATGCGGTGCGGAGAAATATCGCGCAGAAGCATGGATCAGAGATGCTGCGGTCGGCGAACCCGTGGCGAGAGGCTTACGAGCTTGCGGGTACCGATGCGCCGCACCCAGAGGTGCCAGGCTTGGCGCCGGACTGGGTGTACCCAGGACCGCACAAGGTCTTTCGTGATGTGCTGCCGTATCAATTGAGTACTGATGAAGCGCGGATCGAGCGGGTAAAGAAGCGGGTTGCCTACTATCGGCTCGCTTTTGGGCAGGCTCGGCAGGAGGACCTGATCTCCGTCGTCGCCGCTTCTGGTATGACCGCAGATGACGCAGCTACGTGGAGGGTGGATCTGCGACCAGGCGCCGGCCCGAACGGCGATTGAGGACGCGGTCAAATACCGCGGTGTGAACGGCGGGGGAGTAGCCGCCAAGCATGTAAGCGCCGCATGCGGAGCTGGCTAATTCAGTTGGCTGAAGCTAGCGGACTGGCGTGGCTACTGTGGGTCCCGAGAACGGTTGTGACAGGATATACGGCGTGAGAGCTCGCCGGCCGTTGTCGTTGCATCAGTTTGCTTCTTGGATATAGGTAACGCCGAAAGCCCTGACTTGGCGGAACTCCTGGCGGGTACTGCCAAAGTCTAGCCAGCCACCTTCTTGCTTCTGAAAGATATCTAGGCCGCGGCCGAGGTTGATTCGCCAACCGGTGTCCGCGCGGATCCAACGATCGTGGCCTCCAGGGTCCTTGGCGACTTCAACTTTGATTCCCTGCTGTGCGGCACCTTGTATAATCTGGCCGAGCATCTGCAGCTGCTTTTTCTGGTACTCAGGATCGTTTTCTAGGAGAGTGAATAGCTTAAATGTCACCTCGTCGGCTGGGTCTTTCGCCGAGGCAATTAAGGCCAGCAACTCGACGAGGTTGCGGCCCTGGTGACTCATTCGAATGTACGGATCATGCAGCTCGATCTCTGTCGCGCCTCTGATGTACGGCATCAGAATGGCGTCATAGGAAATTCCGCGCTGGTTTTCGACGAAGTCTCGATGCCCCTGGAACAGCGGTTCCTGGCTCGGCCCGGGGTTTGCCGCAGCCTCTGGTGTGGCGGCACCCGGCGTGGCGTCAACAAGATCGATAGGCTCTTCGTTGTCGACCACGGTGCCAGGTCGGCTGCGGTGATAGTGCCTGGGATACTCGTCCTCCTCCAGGGTGGTGACCGCCGTCCAGTCGCCCGCGAGAGACTCGTATCCAAAGTTGACGGCGGCCATCGTGTCGTCGATGCGCAGGATCTGGTCCTTGACGCGCTTGCGGCCTTCGATCGCGAAGCGCAGGATCTCCTCGATTTCAACAGTGGAGGCCTGCTCGTGCGGGTAGAGCAGCTTCATCAGGCCGGAGAACGTCTTGTGGATGCCGTCGCGGTCTCGAGTGGAGATGTCCGAGCCGAGGGTGAAGTACCGCTGGTAGCGATCGGAGTAGTCGAGATTCCGCATCGACTTCAGGACTTCGGCGATGTAGTCGACGACGAAACCGTAGCCGCTGGAGAACATCTCGCCGCGGATCGTGTCGACTTCCCAGCCGGGAATGTAAAAGTGCAGCCGGTCGAGGTAGGCCGAGTCGTGGTAACTCTCAGGAAGCTCGTCGAAGAGATCCGAGTGTTTGAGCATGTACGGCACGGTGTGCGAGGTGTTGCCGACGAATACCATCGACGCTTCCGCGCCGAGCGTCTCGACACCGCGGGAGAACGACTTGTTCGCCATGTAGTTCTTCATGATGTCAACCAGCGCCTTGTCGGTGCGCTTGTTCTTGCCTGCGAACTCATCGAACGCGACGACGTCCCAGTAACCGACAAGGCCGATCTTCCCGTTGGCATTGTTCACGAACAGCTTCGGCACGGTAATCTCTCCGCCGGAGATCAGCATGCCGTGGGGCGAGAACTCGGAGTAGATGTGCGATTTGCCGGTGCCTTTCGGGCCGAGCTCGACGAGGTTGTAGTTGCGTTCCACAAATGGGATCAGCCGGGTCAGCTGAAGCAGCTTCGCGCGTCGGCCGAACATCTCGGGATTGAATCCGATCGACTGGATCAGCAGGTCGATCCATTCGTCGGTGGTGAACTCGGCCCGGGCGTCGAGATAGCCGACGTAGTCGAAACTCGACATCTGGATCGGCTGCAATCGGCCTAGAATCCAGGGCACCACGCGGGAGTCGTCACTGTGGAAGTACTCGATGTCGCACAAGCACCACACGCCGCCCACCAGTAGTTTCTGGTTCGCGGTCACCGTGCTCGAATCCACAAGTACCCCGTTGATGCCGAGGTTCGCGAACGATGCCTGATAGACGTCGTCCTTCTCGTTCAGCGTCACGCTGACCCGGTCGATGATCCGGAAGCGGCCCTTCTCGCGGATCTTCGACTTCACCAGTTCCGACTCATTACGGTGCACGTAGTGCTCGGCGAGGATCCGGCGCACCTTCTCGATGCCCTCCTGGATCGTCGCCTCGTCGTCGGTCGCGGCGAACTGCCCGAGCAAGTACTCGAGAACGTACGACGGCACGATCGCGTTGCCTTTGACGGCCTTCACCAGATCCTTGCGCACCACCGCTCCCGGGAAGTGCGCGTTGATCTTGCGGTCCAACTCAGTTGGCTCCGCTACGGGATCGGCGGGGCCCTCGTCGGGTGTCTGCTCAATGAGGGCCGCTTCGGTCAGGTCGATGTGGTCGGTCATCAGAAATCCCATCCGTCGTCGCTGGCGAAGGCACGTTTGATCTTGTAAGGCGCGCTTTTGTACTTCTTCCACTGGTCGGTTCCCTCGATCGGCTCCGAGAGCCGGAACTCGACGCTGTGATTGTTGGCCTCGTCCGCTGCTTTGCTGAGAAGCAGTGTGACGCTTTGAAATCGGTCACGGCCCGCGTCGCTGCTCGAGTCGAAGGTCATCTCCTGCTCGTTGGAGATCAGCGTGTCGCCGAAGTAGAGGCCGGCACGCAGGCGCCGCGCGGGCTTGTGGGGCTCCACCCTGACCGATTGGTACAGCTTGACCACGATCTGCCCGGTCGTGATCCGATCCGACTCGGGGTGGATGTCGACGTTCACCGGCTCCACGGTGTCGCTGCGGCTTTTGTTAATCTGGATCACCGGTACCACGATCTCCTGCAGCGAGGCACCACCATGCACGAACTGGTATCCGGCTCCGGGCTGCACAATTCGCTGGATTGAGTTCGGCACCTGCACTTCCAGATCGCCCGACAAGCCCACCTGGTCGGGTTGGAACGTGGTGAACGCAGCGTCCTTCTTCAAGCCTCGCCCCAGCACGTAGCGGCGCTTGGACTTCACGATCTGCTCGCCCTGCGGTTTCACCGTGAGGTTGAACTGCTCGGCCAGCTTGGAACGCTGGTAGAGGAAGCCGTGATCGGCGGTGACGATGATGTTTGTTGCGTTTGCGCTCGCGAGCTTCTTGACGATGTCGATCAGCTCGCGGATCGCGTCCGCTGCCGCCGTGAAGGTTCTGTGCTCGGAGACGGCTTTGTCGCCGGTTGCGTCGATCGTGTCGTGGTAGACGTACAGCACCTGATTCGACGAATACAGGTCACGACGATCGGCCGGCTTCATCTCGATGAAATCCGTCGCCTGGATCGCCGTCCCGCCGACTGCGCCGAGAATCTTGCTGCGGTTCGCGGTACCGTCGGACTTCTGCCCGTCGACCAGCACCGAATCGCCTTCTGCCGAATGCGCCAGCGTGGCGTGCGGGAGCAGTGCCGCCATTCCGAGTTGCGTGTAGGACGGCAACACCCCGAGCACGGCGTCGATCGATGCGGAGAATTTGTTCTCACCGCGGATTCTGGTGCTCAGTTCGTCGGCTACCTCGTAGCGGAGTGCGTCGGAGACGATCACGACGGCCTTCTTGCGGCCCGTGAGGGTTGGGGCGACATAGTGGCTGTAGAACGACGTTTGCGAGGTCAGTCCGACGGTGCGCCACTGCGCGACCGTATCGATCTGCTGCTGCCACGCCACCCCGAGCGGGGCGAGGAAATCGGTAACATAGGCCTTCTCGACGAGCTCGGCCAGCGCCTCGATCGGCTGCTTGAACTCGGCTGTCAGATAGGCCTGGGTGAACTGTCGATAGCGCTGGTCGATGCGGAACCACTCGTCGCGATACCGCGTCAGGCCCTCGTCGAAGCTGGTTACGTGAAGCACGGCGTTCCGGATCGCCGGAATAAGCTCGGCTGCGGCGCTCAGCCCCTCGTACAGGGTCGCGTAGTCGTCGAACCAGAAGCTGTCGCGGCGCCTGACGCCAATCGCGTCGGCGATGTCGCGGTACGACATCGTCTTCGCGTTGATTCCTTCGACCAAACGCCGGATCACCTCACGCTCACTGGCGTCGAATACGTCAGTTTTCTTTAGCGTCTCCCATGCGATCCCACCGACGTGATCGGAGTAGTCGAGGCTGCGCTCGACGATGCGGGCCAGCGACTTCATCGCCGCGCTGCTGCGCTTGGAGTCTCGGAAGCCGCGGAAGTCGAGCGCCAGGTTCCGTACCTTGTTCGACTCGCTGACGTCGAATCCGCCGACGGCACGCTGGAACATCCACAGCACCAGCCCCGCCACCGTCGGCGCTTGCGACGTGAACCCGTAGATACCGGAGGCGCCGGCCCAGTAGAAGTCCGCCAGGCCGTGGGAGGCGAGCGCGTCGAATCCGGTGGTGTCGCCGTCGGCGTGCTGCATCAACAGCGTGCGGGTGAGTTCCGAGAAACTGTGTTCCTTCTGGTTCAGAAGCACGGCACACATCTGCGCCTGCACCGCCGTCAAGTCGTCAGAGATTAGCGGCATTGCCTTGAGGCTCGTCACCAGCTTCGCGTCACCAAAGAAGGATGAGTACCGGGCGATCAGGTCCTCGGAGCCCGACGCCGTGAGCCCGAGATCGGACCGCATCATCGCACCACGATCGGCGGTGAACACCGGGCCGTAGGCCAGTTCGATGTCGAGGAGCCAGTTCCCGACACCCTCGGGCACACTGCCGGATCGGTAGATCAAGAACTTCGCTGCCTGCTCTGCGCGCAGTACCCGATGCTTGATCGCGAACTCGTTGTCGGCGACGCGTAGCACCGTCACGTCATTCGGTGCCAGCGACTCGAGTTCAGTTATATAACCGCCGTCGAGGTCGTGCCATATGACGATGCGCTTGGATTCGAAACGAGTGACGATATGGTCGGCGACCGTGTGTGTTTTACTCATTCGTCGTCCTCATAGTCACCGCAGCGTGACGCGCCGTCATGACCTCACTCATCGCTGGCCTCCAGGCCGGCGATCTTCTTCACCGCCGGGTAGAACTTCGGATAGTTCACCTTCACACCGTCGTCGAGATCGATCTCGACCTGCTGGGTGGCAAGCGGATACAGCACGTCGTGCTCGTAATCACGCAACTCAGCGAGGACCTTGCGGAGCCTGTCCGCTTCCTTCTGATCCTTCGCCGACGAACCGCCAGCAGTCGCCACCTCCGCCCGTTCGAGGGCCTTCCGCAGCTTGTTCTCGTACTCCCGCAGGTACTCGTTGAGCACAGTCGAGACCGTCGACGGCGAGTATCGGTGCAAGTAGATCAGCGCATTGAACGAGCCCTTGGGACTGGAGAACATCCAGTAGATCGGACGCTTCTTGTAGCGCTTCACGTGATCGTCGTAGAACTTCGACCTACCCGACTTCGTGATGAAGTAGTCACGCAACGTCTTTACGCCCAGCGACTCCTCCACGAACCGCAGGTTCTCCTCGAAATGCTCCGCACCGAACGCAACCTTCAGGAACTGCCGGAAGCGTTCGACGATGTCGTCCTCGAACCACCCGTCATCGACGAAGGGGATTACGTTGTCAGCGTCTGGCATGAATGTGGGCGAGGGGACCATCGTGAAGTAGTCTTGAAGCGTCGCGCCCTGATCGGCGAGGAGCAACCCCGGCTGATCCAGACTATAGCGGCCAAAAATGCATCCGATCGCGAATGACACGACTTCCTCCATGTCCTCTTCGTATGATTTTAGCTTCACCGGTCGTGGAACAAACGGAGGAATAGTCGCCGAATCCGCTTTGGATAGGTCGGCTATCCTTTTAGCCCAGTGCGTATTGCTCGCATGTTCAAGCGCTTCGACTGTTGCGGCCCGTGCGGACCGCTCATCACGAAGGGCAGCGCACGCCCGGGCCACCATATTTTCCGCGACCGAAATGAGTGGATTCGAACGAAATTCGTGTGCCGTCTCAGATTGCGCCCAGTCTGTACGGGACAATTGGACGAGCTCCGAGACTCGCTCAGCATCGCCCGTTCCGAGAACAAGTGGCATTCTCGCAACGTCTCCAGCCTGATAGTTCAGCGTTGGTGCCAGCACATCCAGCGTCCTGCGAGCTACCGCTGAGTTGAGGTAGCCAAGAAGCTCTAGCTTCTCTCGCTCATCATCCACAAATAGCGACATTCCTGACACGTCAAACACAAACCCAGCCGGTAGGTATCTGAATCGAGCTCCGCCATAGCCGATGTTCGACCATGTAATAGACGGGCGGAAGTAGTACGACGTGTTCTTGATCGTTCGGCTGGCACTGCCCCATTTTGCAGCAGCTTCTTCAATCACCTCTGCGCCGTCATCGGCCCAGTTAATCACGTGTTCCTGATTTCCCCACCAAGGCATTGGCGTCCCACCCTTGTTGTAGGGAAACCACGTGCAGCCAGTACTTCGAGATTCCTCGCGTGACGCGACTCTGAATGCAATACGATTCCGAGATACTTCCCACCACTGTCTCAGAAACTTCGAATTGTTTCCGGTTGCGAGCCCTTGTCTAGAGTCGTGTGCATCTCCGATTGTACCTGATATTTTGTAGAATTCGAGCATTGGCAGTGGCATATCGAAATAAAAACCACCGCCGGGGACCTCTGTAAACTGCTCTATTTCAACCAAATGGACTACAGAATCCGACGGAGGTAAAGAATCGACTTTACCGTATGCAATCTGCTCTTCCGTGACTCGGAAGAACTGCGAACGCCGCTTTCCATTGGAGCGCTGGAACACCGTGGCAGCAGTGTTTAGGCGAACACGAAATGCAGCCTTATCAATGCAGGCAGTAACTACCGGTCTACCGAAACTCAGTATCGACAACCGAAATTCTTCAAACCTCGAGTTAAAAAGCCACGACTCACTCACGACCAGCGCCGCAGCCCCAGCGGGTGAAGCGAATGCGAGCGCACGCTCAATGAACATTGTGCATAGATCAGCCGCGGCGTTCGGAAAAACTGCTTCAGCAAAGGCCCGAAGTTCGTCGCCCATGTTCCTCGCGCCCATGTATGGAGGGTTCGCTGTGACCACCGAGTATCGCCGGCTCAACACCTCCGCCTGCGTAACAACCCTGCGTGCGCGAAGGAGCGTGTCGAAATAGAGCGTCGCTTTCAGGTCCTTCAGTCTGTCCAAGACCACGGTAGCCTGCGCGGTCGCGTCCGCCTCCGCCTGAATCAGCGAACCCAGTACGTCAGCATCGCGGAATTGATTCCAGAACGCTTCCTCCGCGTCACGGTCGCCGTCTGCACTTACGAGCAGGTCCAACTCGTCCGGCGTGAACGAGATCGGCTCGACCACACAGATCTTCGGATCAACCTCCGAACGGCTGAAGAAGCGGCGATCCTTCGCACGCGCCTTCATCGTCAGCGCAAACGCCGCCAGAGCCCCGGCACGAGGATCGATCTCGGTGCCGTGAAGATTGTGGGTGAGGATCAGGCCCGGGATCTCCGACGGCGCATAACCCTCCTCCTCGTAGATCGCATACAACAGATCGAAGGCATAGGTAAGCATGTGCCCCGAACCACAGGCCGGGTCGATCACCGTCAACTCCTCCGGCCCCGACACCTCGAGGAAATCGGTCTCTTCGTCGATCGGCGCGATGTAGTAGTCCATCTGCTCGACCAGCCGTGACGTCGGCCGGTTGAGCATCCACAGCCGACCGAGCGAGTTCTCCAGAAGGTACCGAACAATCCAGTGCGGGGTGAACAGCTGTGTAGCGGCAGGAATCTCGTCGGCACCGGCCTTCTTGTTCTTCTTGAACCCGGCGAAAACCTCGTCCTTCCGCTCGGAGATGTAGAACTGGTAGAGCCAGCCGATCACCTCGACGTCGTCACAGACGTCCGCGGTGAGCACCTCACGAGCACGGGATAACAACGCTCCCTCGGCAAGCAAACCCGCCGGCACAAGCAACTCGGTGTACGCACCCTCGGCCTCGAACATGAACGACATAGTCCGGTGCCAATGCCGGCAGTACTCGGTGAGCAGCAGCGCATACGCCTCACCCTCGGGGTCGGTGCTGCGACGACTGCCGTCCAGCAAACCCAGAATCGCGTCGTAAGCACCGGCCTTGCTGACGACCTCCGAGTCGAGGACCCCGCGTTTCGCGTCTGCCAGGATCTCCGGCTGACCATGAGCGTGGCCCGATGCCGGCGACACGACCCCGGCATCGGTGTAGCCCCGGGCATCCATGAAACGCAACGCAATCAGACGGTTGAACCACGTGTAGGCCACCCTGTCGACCACATGCCCACGACCATGCTCCGCGATGTCCGCCTCCAGCAGGCGCACAGTATCCGCGCGCTCACTGCGCGCAACAGATCCGGCGGCGAGCACCGCCGACACCCGCGCCTCCACAGCGACCATCAGCTCACGACGGGCAGCCTTCGCGAAACTCTCAAGCGGCTTGACATCCATGCAGCGTCCTTAAACTCGAGTCGTGTGAAGAGGTACGGGCCCGTCAAAGGGTGATGCGCTTGTTGTCGTTGATCGTCGCAACCAGCGCGGCACGAAGCTGATCCAGGTACGCATCGATCTGGTCCTCGGTTTCGAGCACCTCACCGGCGCCCGGCAGCGAGAGCTTCTTGATCGAGATGCTCTGCTTTGCCGGAGCGGCAGGCGGCTTCGGAACCTTCGGTTCGTCGTCGCCGGAGGTCTCCGGCTTGGGATTCGGGACAGCGCGCGCGGCTTCGAGTTCGTCGAGGATCGCGGGGTACACGGTGTCAACGAAATGTGCAGCGAGATTGCGGATGGATGGGATCTGCGTCTCCTCCTGAACCCGCACCCGGACCTGCTCGGCCTGCTGCCCAACTGACCGACGGGCCGCCTCGGTGGCCGCTTCGTACGATGCGCTGGCCGGCACCTGCTCCCAATAAACGTCAATCTTGGTTGTGGCTTCGTCCCGCTCAGTCGCAATGACGCCATCGAGCTGCTCTTTCACGGCCGCGACCGCACTGCCGAGCTGCGTGGTCTTGTTGCCACGGAAGATCTGGACGTCGTCGAGCGCCGTCTCGATCCCGTCGGCAACTCCGGCAGGCAGATATGCGATGTTGGTGCTGTTCGTCTGCATGAACGCGCGGGCGCCGTCGTAGATGGTGCGCTGATTGCCGTTGAGGAACGCCTTGATCGGGTCGATCGTGTTGTCCTTGGCATCGAGCAGATCGTCGGCACCGGCGAACTGCTCGACGAACCAGGCCGCCGGATGGCTGCTCAGTTCGGTGAGTAGTCCGATCGGTTCGTCGAACTGATTGATGAATGGGTAGGTGGCGGCACCAGAGCGCAGCGCCTTCAGTTCGGCGAGTTTTGCTTCGAGGTGTTCCTTGCCGACGCGGCCGAGTTCGGCGGCATCCTTCGTGATGCCGCCGTCATCGGTGAACTCGATGACGAACTTGCGGAACTGGTTCACGATCTTCTGGTCGTAGACACGCTGCGGGGCGACGATCAGATTTGGGTACTGCTGCGTGTTGCGCAGTGCCCCGGCGATCTCCGTCCGGGTGAGAGTCTTGCCGTTCAACTGGATCTCGATCTGCGACTGCCCCGCGAGATAGGCAACCACGGCGGCGACGGACCACTGGTCCCAGCCAAACGGCTTGGTGGTGTAGCGCGCGACGAGTTGCTTCATCGTGACCTGCTCGTGCCGCTTGCCGCGCAACTCCAGATGCCCGAGCACGTCGCCCGCGGGGACATCGAGGAGGCTGCCGGTCTCCTCGATGATCCCCTCGGCCGGGTTCACCAGCCCGTTCAGGCCCTGCTCGCTGTAGGTCTTTCCACCGAGCATGCTGAGGTTGGTGTACGTGGCGGCAATGACCTTGCCGAAGCCGTCATTGATCCGCGTCTGGGCATCCGAAGCGGTCACGTCGAGATCCCCGGCATTGTGGATCAAGGGCGACGCCCCGACGGCTGCCCGGAGACGTTCGACGATTTCCTTCTCCCGTTCGGCGTTCTGGGAGCCCTTCTCACTGAGAATCCGCGTCTCGATCGCCGTGCGGCTGGACCCCTGAGCGCGCTTGATGTATCTCTCCGTCTTCAAGAGAAGACGCAGGTCGGCGAGGATTCGGTTCGCTTCCACCGGGAGCGCAACTCGGAGCTCGTCCAAACCGGCGCTCTGCATCTTGATCTGCTCCAGACTGAAATCTGTCTCGGGGCTGATGAAGTGCAGCGACAGCTCGTACTGCTTGCCGTACGGCACACCGTCGAGTTTGTATCCGAAGGGAAAGATCTGGCCATTCTTGGCGGTGGCCTTCGTGGACTTCACGACCGACTCGGACAGCAGCTTGTTGAGTTTCGAGGAGACGTCAGAGCTGTCGATGTCGACGTCCTTAATCTCCTGCTCGATCTTCTGCTCTTCATTGGTCAGGTAGTCGTACAAGTCGCCGTTACGCTGAACGTAGGTCTGGGCCTCCAGTTCGTTCAGCGCCTCGACGACATCCTTGCCGAGCTGTGTCAGGTCAGTGCCGAAGCGGTCGTAGACCAGCACCGTGACATTGCGGGGCGTGGCTTTGAAGCTGTCGACGTACTTCACCAGGAACAGTGCTTTGAGCAGCCGGACCGCAAGTGGACTGAGCTTGCCGCCGTCGCGGGCGTTCTCTGCGTTGAGAATCGCGCGCTGGTTCGCCGATTTCAGCGATGCCCGGATGCCTTCGAACATCCGGTCGAAGGACGCGAGGGTGCCGAGTGGCTGGTCTGCGAGGCCGGTAGCGACGTCCTGGACGACGCCGAGCATCGAGCGTTCACCGACCGAACTGTTGCGGCCTTCGAAGATGTTGTGGTCACTGATCGATTCAATTGCCGCCTGGAACAGCGGGAACTGGTAGCTCACGAACGGGTAGGTGCCGACGAAGTGCCGCTCGTCGCGGTAGTTTGGATAGTGACGGCCCTCGACGAAATCGAACAGTGTTTTGAAGTTCGCATGCTCCGCGTCGTAGATCGCCTTGACCTTGGTGCTCGCACCGTCGGTCTTGGCCAGGAGACGTTTGCGAATGACCTCTTCGACGTCCTGGCTCGTGAGTTTGACCGGTTTCAAGAACCGTGCCTGGATCTTGGAGAAGTCGTTCGCCTGCTGCTTAGTGCGGTCCCCGCCGACCTTCTCCATGTCCTCCTGCGAGGTGACAAAGATCCACGACCGCCCACGGCACTTGGTGGCAAGCGATTCAGCGATGGTCTGGAGATTCAGCATGAGCTGGGTGTTGGTGCCGATGAACTGGCCGACCTCGTCGACGAAGAAGTTCAACCGGTAACCGTCAGGTTGTCGGTCGAGCCAGGCTGCGACCTCGTCGGCGAAGTCCTCGATCGAGACCGAATAGTTCGCACTGTACTGACGGATTATCCCGGGGCTTTCGGAACCGTTGACCTCGGCGAAAGCCGTGTCGATGTTGCCTGCTTCGAGCGCCGCCTGCTCGCGGCCCTGGGTCCACGGGACTCCCGCGATCCGCTCGAAGGACTCCTGGAAGGCGGCGTACTGGCCTCGGGAGTCGAGGTCGCGCTCAAAGCGGGCGATGTGGCCCTGGTTGCCGTAGTAACCGCGAGACTCGTCGAAGATCTTGACGAAAACCTTCAGCAATGCGTCCTTCTGATCCTTCGAAATCAGCGTCGCCTTTTGGTCAATGTTGAACAACAGGCTCTTCGCCGCGATTCGTTCGGCCTTGTCCATCAACCCGGTCAGGAGCTCGTCATCGGTGACCTTTGCGCGGAACTGCGCACAAACCTGGGCGCGCGGGTAGTCATGCCCGTCGATGTCGCCGAGGAGGTGCGCCAGCATCTTCAACAGGTGCGACTTACCGGAGCCGAAGAAGCCGGAGATCCAGACGCCGTTGGCGTTCGTGTAATTCGTGTACGTCTGTAGCACCTGATCGACGCCCTTGGCGGCCTCGTTGGTGAGGACATACTCCTCGACCTCAGTCGCGAGGTGGTCGGTGTCATCGGCCTTAATGACACCCTCGATCGAGCGGTCGATGGGTTTGACGAAGATCTCGTTGATCGCGGTCATGCTCATGCCTCCTGCTCGAGAATGTCCTTGGCCCGGTAATAGCTGTCGCTCGCGCCAAGGTTCAGCGCGCGGAGCTGGTGTCCGGCCGACTGTGTGAACTCGTATGTCCCTGGAAACCACGTCAGCAGCGGGCGGCTGACCACCACACTTTGCAAGTTCTCCAACACGGTGTGCGTGCGAACGAACGGGAAGACTTCACCAATTCCCGTGAGGAAGACGACGGTCGTGTTGGACTTCGCCGGCGGCTCGGCGTCGAGCCGGGCGCGGATTGCCGGGGCGAGGTGATCGTGCGGATCTAGCATGCCCTGAAGCATCTCGCGGAAGTCCGCCTTGTCCATCGTCGGCTCAGCTATGAGAACGCGGTCCCAGACGCCCCGGTCGGTGAGGAGCTCGACGGCGAGATCGTAGAGATTAATCTCGACTACGTTTATGCCGTCGTCGCTCCGAAGCTTCGTGCTCACTCGGTCGCGCATTCCATCTACCTCAAGGGCCCAGCCGGGCGGAAAGTGGTAGATGAAAAAGGGTACTTCCTTGGAGAGACCTTCCATCCTCAGGAACCGATTACTGCGCAACACGTCATAGACATGCTTCTCATCATGATTGAGGTTTCGTTGGGCTGTTTTCATCGCTGCACCTGGTCGCCTGGAGATGTGACTGCTGTGGTCGCTGGGAAATACCGGATGTCGCTAGGTGTGCGGCGGTCGAGCACCTCGGCGACGCGCTCGGATATCACTGCGGGAACGATGTCGCCTGCGTCGGTTCGCAGACCTGCCTCGCCGAGCATCCGCAACAACGTCTGCCGAAGCTTCTGTCGAGTTGACGGTCTCATGCCCTCGAGCTCGGGGTGCCACAGGCTCTTACCGGTGATGAACCGTTCGAAATCCTCAGCGTCGAGCGTTGGCGTCATCAGAAGGAAGCGCTCGCGCAGCACCTCCTCGGCAAAGTCGCCGATCAGCGCGTAACGCCGGCAGGCCGCGGCCCACATCAGGTGGAGCTGTTCCGTTGGGCTGCCCTCAGCCAGCAGCTCGATCTCGTCATCGCTCAGTACCGCCAGTCGCTGAACGGTCTCGCGTGCGAGTCTGATCAGCGAAGAGATGGTGCGAGCCTGCAGGAGATTGCTATCGACAACGCGGGCACGGGTCGCTTGCCAGTCGCGAGAGTCGAGGTAGACCGCTGCGACGACTCGACCCTCGCGAGCTAGGAGGGCGCCACTGGTGAACGACAAGGCGTAGCGCGATTGCGTTTCGTCGGTCACGTCGCGTAGAGACCTCTCTTTCTGGCACGGAGCAGCGGTCAAGCTATCGAGAGACTACGACAACCCTGCTACTCTGCCCGCAGTCTGACACGCGCCAGAAGATGTAGCGCACGTCTCCGATAGTCTGAGCTGGGTGAACGTCCGCAGGCCGGTTCAGCTTGGACCCCTGACGACCGTCCCGGAAGTCACGTCGGAACGTACACCGCGGACAAGGCAGCCTGGGTCATCCGCAGAACCCAGCCTCAGCCTCTGCAGCCCCTACCTAATGCGGTTGCGCTGCGCCTCGAATGCAGATGTCGGGAAGAACCGCTGTGAGACGAGCCCCTTCAAAGGGAAGGGACGCGGATCGCAATCCGCGCCAGGCCGAGGACGGTTCGGTCCTCCCCAGTTCCGGGACCCGCACCGTGTGCTGCTGGCGGCTATTTGCCTCGTCTCTCTGAAAGCTTGGTCAACTATTGAGAGCGAACGTTACCGTCGCTCCTGCAGCTTCGTGTCGACGCGCTTGCCCAGCACTTTGAGCACGGAGTGGCTTGTCACATCGTCCAGCGTGAGCAGCCGTTCCGGGTGCGTGATCCGCGCTAGGTCCTCTTTCGTGGGCTGCGGCACGTCAAGCGCAATCCTCTGGGCGTATGTGGAATGAATGTCCTCGAAGGACAACCCACTATCTTCAGTCGACCACGCTTCGCTGACGAACCAGTTCGCTATAAAGATCCTGGTGCTGGGAATGAGTGTCCACACGGTCGCACGGCTAGCTGCAGTACGTCCGGTGGGTCGTGTGGCGCCGAGCCAACGCAGCTCGCCTTCACCGTCTGTCACTTCCCAGAATTGCCACCCGGACGATGCCATACGGCGAGCCTATCGCTACTGGGACATCAGAGGTGATTGCGTCAGCCTGACGTGGCGACTCGGCTGTGCGGGCGCGTTGCGCGCCGACACAACGTCCGGAGCGGTGAGGGATCTCATGATCGGAGCGCGACGTATCGCAGCGCCCCACGCAAATCGGCTGCAGTCTTCTCCCAACCACGAGTTTCGTGCAAGCATGCCTCGGCTTCCTCGCCGTCGCCCTCCGAAGCCGCGTTGTCTGCCCGGTTTCGCCAGTTGATCATCTGCTCTTCGACCGTCCGGATGTACTCGAGGATCTCGTCGGTGTCGTGATGACAGATCCGTGCGACGTCCTCGGGTGACAAGGTTTCGTCGCCGTTACTGTCGAGCTGGATCAAGATCTTGACGGCTGTGGGCAACTCGTCGTCATCATCGGAGTTCGGCGAGTCAGCATCCCAGGCGAAACGACCGCCTACGTCGTGCGCGATGTCGGCGCCGTCGCCCATCACTGCTTCGAACTCGGCAAGGCATCGCACAAGATGCGACTCGATCGGCGGGTCCGCATACAAGACTGCGCGGACACGAATCGTATCTCCGACCAGAAAGAACTTGAGCTGCAGACTGTTTCGGTTGAGGGTCTGGACCACAAACGCCGCGTAGTCGGTCTTGACCACGTCCTCCACCAGGGTCGAGAACAGATGTATCGTCCGCTCGTTCTCTACTGCGCGGATGAAGACCAGACCCGCCTCGAACCGGATCGGGAAGTCACCGTCATCGTCAGTAACAGCTTCATGACCGACGACCGGCTCGAGCGCCGCACTTATCCATATCCGCAGATCAGCCGCGGACAATGTTCCTCCGGACATCACAGACCCCTCTCTTGTGTATCTAGCCAGGCACCAGTGGTGCCCACGTATCCGTCCTCAGGGCCGAGGCTCGCCCGCTGCCAACCAGACAACGCCGCGTCCGCGTGCACCAGGCATAGCCTCAAGCACAGCGGCACGCACCTTCTCAACCGAGTGTCCGAGCATCACGCCATACTCGACCGCGACGCTCGGCGTCCGCTGGTGTCCGGCCACGCAATGGAGAAGCACCGTCTTGCCCTCGGCGCGCAAGCCACGGACGGCATCGGCCGTGTCCGCAAGGACGAACTCGAGATTCGGGTTCTCCGCGGGATCGCCTGAGTCCACGAGCCGCGACGCGACGAACTCGGTTGCCTTGCCGAAACACGCTTGGCGCCGTCCGACCCGGCACATCGACACCACTGCGTCGGCGCCATGGTCGACAGTCGCGTGCGTCCCGAGCAGCACACCATCGTCGAACGGGTGGGGGACCGCGTCGGTGAATGCGTGCTCGGAGTACGGAACGTCGTCGACCAGCGGCCAGTTCTTGCCGTCGGCCTCGCCGCCGCGCACCGCGAGGGTTGCCAGCGCGACCAGGTCGTGCGAGTCGCTGGGTCGTCCGTCGCGTTCCGGCCAGCCGTGAATGGCGCGACGCCAGAACCACGGGACCGCACTCGCACCCCATCGGGCGCCGAGCAGGCCGCCGGCGATCGCTGCCACCGTGTCGGTGTCGTTGCCGATCCGGATTGCGGTGTCAAGTGCGCTTTGCAGGTGACGGCATGGCATCGCGTCGGGGATTGGGGTCTGCGTGATGGCCGCGACCGCTGCCTGGAGCGCAGTGACGGTGAACCCATTCGGCGAGAACGACTTCGGAGGCTCCGATGCAGCGGCGTCGAGCCATGCCGGCCACTGGTCGGCTCGCTCGTCGGGTAGTAGGTCGAGTCCGGCGCGGACGTCGAACTTACCGTCCAGAACCGCCACCCGGATCGCCTCGCACCACAAGACACAGGAATCGCCGGCGAGGGGGTCGGCGTGGGTAAGTCCAGCCACCAGCCGCGCAGCGTCGGCGAGCCCGTCCCGATCGTCGAGGTGCGCGAGCGCGACGGGTGCGGTCCTCATCAACGCACCGTTGCCCGCCGAGTGCGGATGCTGCTCGGCGTAGGAGTTCGCCTCCTCGCGCATGATCGCGCCCGCGCCGACTCCACCGCGGCTGAGCCGCCGCCTCGTCGCGCTGAGAACAGCCCGGGTCTGGATGCCGATGTCGGCCGGGCCGCCGTCGAACCAGCGCAGGAAGTTGTCGGCGATGGCGTCGAGCGCCTCGTCGCTGGCGAGGTCGGCACCGGTCGCCGCGACGTCGGCGATCGCCATCGCCATGGACGTGTCGTCACTCCATTCGCCGGGAGCGAAGTCGCCTAGACCTCCGCCGAGCATCTGGGGCGCCTCGTCACCGCGCAGGACGCGGGACTCGAACTCGTACGGAACGCCGAGCGCGTCACCAGCGGCTGTCCCGAGGAGAACACCTGCGGCGCGGTCGAGTTGGGCGGTGGTGAGGTGCATATCGTTCTTCCTGGTGAAGAGTTCGGTCGCGCTCGACGCGGTCGGTCGTCCGCGTTGAGGGCAAACCTGGGGACAGTGTCATCGAGGACGAGCTCAGTCCCGGCGCCGACCACGCTTCCGGTTGGCGAGATGATACGAGTCGCGGGTCGCCTTGGACACGTAGCCGGCACCTGTCGTACGGACATCGGCAGCGAGCACGTCAAGCGCGCCAACCTCCCCATCGATGGCCTCGCGGTCCTCGGGCGGGCAGAATGAGGCGGCCTCCGTCAGGCGCGCCCGAGCGACACCGAGCGCGGACTCGCCACCCTCGATGTCTCCACGCTCGAAGGCCTGCGACGCCCGGAGTTTCTCGGCCTGACCTTCTTGGTAGAGCTTTTCGGACTGCACCTTTGGATCGGGTATCCGATCACCCAGCTCATCGCCCGGCACCACGTTGACCGAGATGGGCAGCGTGACCGTGTGCTCGGTGAGCGTGGCCGTCTCCACGTAGCGCAACTCCAGATCGGCGACTTGAGTGACCCCAAGCGCAGCCAGTCCATCGACATTCATCTGCAGCAACAGCTTTCGCTGCTCCAGCGCATGCAGGTCACCGAGCTCGATCATCAACTCGCGCTCAGCGGTCTTGTGGACTGGGAGGTCGTTGTACAGGGCCAGCTCCTGCACCTGCGGCACGAAACGCACGGTCAGGGTGACGGCCTGAGCCGATTTGGCCAGCAACCCGTCCACCTCACCTGCGATCGCCGCCCCAGCGGCATCCGGGTCGTCGGCGAAGATGTGATTCCCATTGCCGGCCTTCGCCATCGCGGACAGCAGCGTCTCGTCGTACCCGCGGCCGTAGCCGAGCGTCGAGGTGACGATGCCGTCAGCGGCGGCTTTCGCGGTGACGCCGGCGAGGGCGTCGACGTCCTGGATCCCTTGATTGACGTGACCATCGCTGACGATCAGGACGGTCCCGCCTCGAATACCTGCCGCGGTCGTTCCGCGTCGCAGCTCCTGCAGAGCTCGTAGGTAACCGGATGACAGGTCGGTGAGGCCACGGGCGTCAATGCGAGCAACGGCATCGGTCGCGCGCTGCTTGTCTGTCAGAGGCCCGGCGGGGACCACGACGTCGGCCGCGTCGTCGAAGGTGACCAGCCCGAATACATCGGTCGGGTCGAGCTGGGTGACCACGCTCGTCAGAGCTTTCCGTGCGCCGGTGAGTGGGGCGCCGGACATCGACCCGCTCCGGTCGAGCACGACCTGGAACGCTGTCGGTGTCCGCTTGGTGACGGGCCCGGCTGGCGCCTGCAGTTCGAGCAGCACGGTCACCTCGTCGGTGGCTTCGTGGGCGACGACCTCGACATCGAGCGCAGCAGAGAGTTTCATCCGTCTTCCTTCCTCCAACCCGCCTCGATCGTGTTGTCACCGAAGCCGTAGGCGACGACGCTGCTTTTGGTGCGAGAGAGCGACGGCGGTAAGGCGACTGACGACGAACGCAGACCTGGGGCGAGAACCCCTTATGACTCACTGATGTTCGCACCGACCACTGACAGTTTCGGTCGGCCTTTGGGGATGCGGGATAACGCCGCACTGTTGTGGCGTCCGCGGGGCCAACGTGCCCCAACTCGCGGCAACGTCGCGAATCCTCAGGGCGAGCGCTGCCTTCCGCAGACCAGCCCGTCGGGTGTCCGCGAAGCGACGTGAGGTCGGAGCGAGCGGACATAGGCTGCCCGTGATGCCCGAGCGGACCGAGGAGCGGGGCCTGTGCAGCGGAGAACGGATGACGATGACGACTGATTCGGAGCACGAGCACGTCGCTGCGATCGAGCGACTCAAGTACCGCTACTGGCGAGCGTCAGATGCCAAAGACGCGGACGCATTTCGCGGCTGCTTCGTCCGCGCCGGCGCGCGGATCGACTACGGGCCGATGGGCACCTTCGACGATGCCGACGCCCTGACAAACATGTTTCGGCGGGTCGCACTGCACAAGGTCGACGGCCGGTTCGCCATCCTCGACATGCACCACGGCATGCATCCGGACATCACCCTCACCAGCGAGACGACTGCGACGGGGCGGTGGTCGTTGCGCTTCCGACAGGTGAACCTGCTCGACCGGACCGAGACGGTCATGCTGGGGGAGTACGACGACGAGTACGTCGTCGAAGACGGCGAGTGGAAGATCGCCGTGTCGAAGCTGACTGAACGCTGGCGGATGCGGCAGCCACTATCGCCGAACGTCGAGATCACTGAGGGGACGTTCGGGACCGCCGACGGCTGATTCGCCTGCCGTTCAGGGCTCTTGACGGTTGGGCTCAGATGCCGACATGTAGTTGCGTTCTACGCGGGCCGCAGGACCGCTACGAGGAACTCCGACTTCTGTGTGAACGGGCGGACGTCCCACGACTCCAGAAGAAGATCTTGAGCGAAGCCCGCGGTGGTGGCGTTCTCGAGGAACTCGTCGAACGCGTAGTCCCGGCCTGCGCCGAACCCGATCACCGCGCGGCCGTCGTCGCGCAGATGTGCGCGCAACCGCTCGAGGACGGTGACACGGGTGCTCGGCGCGAGGAATGCCATCACGTTGCCGGCCGAGACGATCAGGTCGAACGGTTCGTCGATGCCGCGGGCGGGGAGGTCGAGTTCGGCGAGATCGTTCACCAGCCAGCGCGGGCCCGGATGGTCTTCTTCGGCGGCCTGGATGAGGACCGGGTCAACGTCGACGCCGACCACATCGTGTCCGACCTCGGCGAGGTACCCGCCCACGCGTCCTGGGCCGCACCCGGCGTCGAGGATGCGGGACCCGCGCGACGCCATCGTGTCGATGAGCCGAGCCTCGCCGACCAGGTCGTTGCCCTCACGAGCGAGGGCGCGGAAGCGCTCGACGTACCAGCTCGAGTGGTTGGGATCCTCGGCGGACTTCTGCATCCAGATGCTTTGTTCGACCATGCCCGCATTCTGCCAAATGTTCCGGAGCATCGACCGTGGCGAAACGCAACGGGGCGTTGGCCGACTGTCAGGTCACTTCTGGCGGAAGTGGGGCGCTGAACGCGGATGCCAAAGGAGACTCAGTACAGCGACTTCGATGACCAACAGCACGACGTCGAGCGTGCTGGTCACTGACCTGTCATAGGTTGCTACGGACGTGATCCCGGAGACGATGCCTACCGCGCCGATGGCGGTGGCCGCCACGCGTGCCCAGCGGAAACCGCGCAGGTTGGCGTACGCAAGCAGTAGCCAGAGTCCGGCAAGTGCGAGGCAGGACGCGACGATCAAACCGGTCGCGACGTTGGTCCCGGTCTCGCTCGCGACATCTAGTGCGTCAGAGCTCCGATACGTCGATCTGTCACCGAGGCGAACGGACTGCCGCAGACGTGCTTCTTTCCTGACTGCGTCGACCAACGAGAGCGCGTGGAACATGCCGATGAGCTGGATGCTCGCTCCGGTGATCATCAATCCGGTGGCTAGCCACACCGTGGACGGTGTGGACGCGGAGCGTGTTCGCAACACTCGTTGCGCACCATGCGTGTCAGTCGTCATGCGATGACAGTAGGGCGGTTCGACGGCAGCGAGAGATTCTGTTGCACAGCGCATTGGCCCATGCTGGTCGGAACCGTGTGGGCGTCTCTAAGCTACGACTGCAGCCGGTGGCCGAACGTCGCCGCAGTCCTCATCCGTTCCAGGCAAGTGCTCAGGCCAGCATGAGTCTCGTCGATACGTCGGCTATCGCGGCTTCGAACCGCTCGCGCCCGCCCGCGGTGTTCAAGCCGCGCATCGAACAGTGCGGAATCTTGCCTGCCGGCACGTAGATGCCGGCGCGCGTGATGGCTGCACGACGCCAACCATCGCGAGCGGAACCACCGAGAAGCAGGACGATCTCGAGATTCGGGAGCAGGTTCACCACTTCGCGGGTCCAACGTGCCCCGCGCGCCCGCTCCGTCGGGGTCGATCCACCGTTCTTCAAACCGGCAACCGGGAATGGCACCACATTCCAGTGGACGACATCGCCCCAGTCGACTCCGTGGCGCGCGTACGCCTCCCGGCAGTTCCGCGCGGTCCGGTCGTTGTTGTCCAGGCTTAAAAGGCCCGACCCGCTTGTCGATTCGGCCTTGGTGGACGGGTTGTCCAGCAGCACGAGCATGCGGGCGTTGATACCGCCGGTGTCGGGGTCGACGTAGGGCACCTCACCTCGGTGTAGTCCTTCGGCATCGGCGACCCGATCGGCGAGTTCGTTGAGTGGCGCAACGTGGGGTTCACGAATCCGCGCCAGCTTCGCCGCGACCACGTTGGGGTCCGCGTTGCGTCCGTTCGCCGGCCCCATCGTTGACCTCTACGAGGCGATCGCAGGAAAGACGATCACCGAACCGTCCTTCTCCTGGACCATGTCGATGGTGACCTCCGACTGCCGTCCGGCAATCTGCACCGCCTGCCCGAGATCGCGCAGTCGACGCGTTGTGTTCAGCAGTTTGTCCACCTCGCCGGAGGAGAACATGATGTCGCGGATGCCGTGAGACCGGTCAAGTTGCAGCGCTGACAGGCGAAGCAAGACGCCGTCAAGGCGGCGATCGATTGCTTCGATATCTTGTTGCTCCTTATGCAGCACCGCAGCGAAGCGTTCGAACGGGTTCCCTTCCGACAGTTGCGCGTGCTCAACCGCTTGCAGCACGATGACTCGCCGCTTCATCGCGATAGCAAGCCGGGCTAGCTGGACGTGCACGTAGAACTCGCTGCCTTCGGCCTCTACACCCGGGATCGCCCCGACTAGTTTGTTGAGTTCGACCTTGTCGCTGTCGAACGTCTGCAGTGCCTTCTCCCACTTAACGATTCGGGACGACGCTTTGGACACGGCGCTGTCGATCGCAAACACTGCGGAGTCAAGTCCCAGGGACACCCCTATTCGCCCCTCGTCCAGGACGATGGAGGTCGCCTTCTGAATAGCACCCCGGCATGCCTCCAGCGCGTGCTGTTCGGACTCCAGGTTGTCAGCAACAAGCTTCTCGAGTAGTTCAGTGATCCTCTCGAGGGTTTTCTGACGCTGCTGGTCGGCGTGTGCGCTTACGCCAACGGCCACGGCCATCAGGACCAAGGGCGCCGCGACAGTCAGTGCCGCGGCGCCGGCACCGGCAGCGGCTGCCTTTCCCGCGGTCACAGGAACCATCGTTGCTTGACCCACGATCTTTGATCCGTTGGTCAGCGCAGTGTGCACTCCGCCCGAAGCAGTCGACGCCGCCATCGGCTTAACCATCCCGCCTGCGACCTGTGCCGCAAACTTTGCCGGTACCTGCATTCGGTAGAGCGTTTCGCCACCGTCGGTGAAGACCTGCGGCGTGTTCTTTACAAGCTGTGAGAGCTGCTGCGCCAACGGACTCACACCGTGCAGGTGGATACCCTTCGACCGATCGAGGGACTCGGGTGCCGTATGAGCCTCCAGCGTCGTCAGGGGCGTCTCGCTTAACTCGGCGAGCGCGCGTCGAAGCCCCGCGAGTCGATCAGGAGTTAGCGCTGTGTCGCTCAGAACAGCGGGGATGTCCGCCTCATCCGTTGCCAGCGTCCACACCGGCACCTCTACGAGCTCCTTGGCCATCGAACCTCCATCTGCGTGGTGACCAAACGAATGTAGCGGACAAGGCGGACACAATCGCAGTTCGTCTGAACGGGGGACAGAACCCACTCCTACTGAACAGACACGAGATCCTCGGGCTACGGAAGGCAAAGTGTGCACGCGTGATCGCGCAGGCTAGCTTTGCACTTCGGGTCCGATCACACCCACGTCGTTGATCAATTGCCCATAAACAGGTTTGGAAATCTACTCCGGGATCCGGCTGATCGTACTCTTCAAGAAGTCTGCAGCCTCGCGACAAATCTGAGCCGTAGAGGGGGCGTCGCCGCCAAACTTGATAACTGATGTGACTACGACTGCATCTCCGGAACGCACATAGACTGCGCAGTCGGACGGTGCTATCGAACCAACAAGTACTCTACGGCCCTGCATTACCAGATCTGAAAACCATTCCGTTCCTGAGCTGTTCAGGGCCTTATGTCCGTCCAACCCATCCTGTGGGTGCACAATGTCGCCGACGTACTGCGAGATAGCTGACAGGTTATCGTCGACAAAAGTCCATTCACAACCGCGAGCTGTCTGGAAGTCAGACGCAGCAGCGTCACTGACAGATGATGGGTTAAGGCCAAAGTTGCGGAGCACTTCCGTCGGTACTTGAGTGCACGGCTCATATGGACTTCCATCGTTGTTGATACTCCAGCGATTTGGGAAGTCGGTATCGAACGGAAGCCTCAGTCCTGCATCGTCCGTCTGCCGAATGGTCTGTATCGGAGTCGAAGAACTAGGTGACGATGTGATGGCTGCCGGATCGCCATTGGTAGAGCATCCACTGGCCAGGCTGGCCGCAACGACACAAATCGAGAAGCGACCTACAGCCCTCGCGATGTCACGCACCAAGGCCTACCGCACCCTCGTTATCAACACCCTCGATCCTGTCGGCCGCCAGTCGGCACTGCTCACTTAGGCTGATTGTTCGGTTCACTTGCTCAGTGAGAGTCTCTGACAGGCGCTCAAGCGACCCTCTTAAGGCTTCGTGAAAAGAACGACCCTCGACGCAGTCGCCGAACCAATTTGCTCGAGCGGCGGGATCCAAGGATCTCGCCGCCTCCGCTAGCTGCGATGCCGCTGAATTCGCCGCAGCAGCCCTTCGCTCCCAATCAGCGCGCTCAGATCGCAGTACCGTTGCGCGACCGTGCGGGCTGACCGGCATTTCCGGGACGGCCTGGGGCAGCAGTGAGTCGTCGGCGAATGGCGTGCTCATGGGTCCCCCTCCCGGTGACGGACCCGTGCTGGGGCCGACTCGTCGAACAGACTAGTACGACGCGGGGTCATTGTGACGGGGGCCGCCGAGTTGTGGACGAACTCGCGACATGTGCGTAGTGGCGGATTCTGATTCCACCCAGCACGGGGGCTTGAAGCAGAAACGACATTCCGGAGTCTTCGCCGGGCGGAAATGGGACGGCACGCAACCTGGCGTGTCACCGCGAATACGGGTTCAGCCGACCTGTGGACACCACCGCGAGAACTCGAGCTTCATGATCTAGCATCAACCGGCACACGGTGATGACTGCGGGGGAGTCCGGTGATGACGACATATGTCGATGAGGTGCGGGCGTATTTGTCCGGTTTCGGCGATCCACCTCGGCTCTACGATGCCCTCCGCGATGCCACCCTCGCGGTTCCTCTCGACCTCCACGGCCGCCTGTTCACGCTGGTGGAGGCCGGTATCCCGTGGATGCTGGCGTTCACCACACCGGAGCGCCTACGCGAATTCGCCGAGCTCACCGATCGCGACCTGGACGAGGTCCGCTACCTCGACGTTCCCGGGCATGCGCTGATCGACCGCGTCCTCGATCAAGCCCCTGAACCCACCGGCCTCGTCGTCGATCCCGCGACACCGTCGACGATGACGATCCCGCCATCCCGCGAGCTGACACCGCACTGTTACTACGACGACGAGGGCGAGGTAGTCCGATGACTGAAGACCTGCACGTCGAGCCCTCAGCCCTCGACAAAGCCAGCGCCGGCATCAACGGCGTGATCAACGGGCTCGCCGACACCGGGGTCGGTTCGGACTACAGCGCCGCGCTCGGTCGCGGATACGGCGACCTCGACCTCGACGGCCGAACCATCGGACATGCCGACCCGAAGAGCGGACTCGAGGACTACTGCGACCGCTGGGAGTGGGGTGTTCGAGCCCTGGTGACCGGGGCGGCTGAGTTGTCGAAAGGACTCGGACTCGGAGCGAGCCACTACGAACGTGAAGAGAAGTGGGCGGGTGACCAGCTCAAGAACTTTGCGATGGACGTGTTCGGCGACCCGAGCCTCACCCCTGACGAGATCAAGGACATGTCGTGGGGCGATCTGTGGGAGCACAACAAGAACGCCATCACCGATCCGCAGTGGGCCCTGACGCCGGAAGAGATGCGGAAACACCAGGAGCTCGGTGAGCAGCTCCGAGGGACGGTGGTCGAGGACCTCGAAACCATCGCACGCCACCAGGTCGATCCGTCATCGCTCGTCACCGACACGATCGACGGCTTCGAGCGTGACGGGTTCACCGCCGACTCACCGGGCTCCGCTGAGAGCGAACCAATTGGCACGCCGGAGACGAAGTAAGTGGGGCTTTTCGACGCCCTCGAGGGTGGCAAGGAGGTCGTCGGGGGACTCGTCGACGGCGCCACGGAGCTCCTCGGCGGCGGTTTGCGCGCCGTCGGCCTCGACAGCATCGCCACCAACGTCGAAGACTTCGGTCACGACGTCGCCAACTCGTTGGGCGCCATGCCCGACGAGAAGAATCTCGACGAGACCAGAGACCCCAGGGAGCTGATCCTTGGTGATCCGGCCGGAATCACCTCGCTCGCTGCGAAGTTCACGGGTTTCGCCGGGAACTTCGTCACCGCAGGCGAGGGCCTGCGCGCCATTTCGGTGGACGACTGGTCGGGCGACGGCGCACAAGAGTTTGCCGATGCGATCGGCCGCCAGGTTCCGCCATGGTTCGCCGCCGGCGACGCCGCGGCCAAAGCCGCTGCAGCACTCACAGGTTGGGCCGGCGTCGTCACCTTTGCGCAGCAGAAAGCCGCCGAGGCCGTGCGCATCTGGGAAGAGGGCGAGCGCAAACGGGACGAATGGGTCACCAACGCCAGCATCTACAACGACGAACTCGACGACTACAAGAACGATCGACGCGACACCCCGCCCACCCATCCTGGACCCGACCCGTGGCCCGGTTACAAAGCCGAGGCGGAACGAGTCCTCAAAGTCGGCCGCGACCACCGCAACTCGTCGGCCCCGGGCGTCAAGGCCGAACTGAGCGGCGCCGCGAACATGGCACCGCCGATGCCGTCCGCGTTCGATCAGGCGCGCATGACCGCTACCGATGTCGGGACCGCCGCCGTCACCGGCTTCAACCACTTCGAGGCAGGTCTCATCGGGTCGGTCACCGAGGTGGTGAGGGGGCTGAACACGATGCTCCCGCAGAACCCGTACAACGTCGCCAATCCGCACAACTACATGCGCAACTCGGCGACCATGGTGGCGGGGATCGTGCACCAGGTCGCTCATCCCGACGAATTCGTCCGGAACTTCGCCGGATCCGGGTGGTCGACCGATCCGTCCCAGGCACTGGGCAACGTCATCGGCAACACGGCCATGATGATCGCCCCGGGTCCGAAGGGCGGCGGTATGTTGACCGGCTTCATGAAGGCCGGTCGCCACATGCCGTCGACGCCACCAACCCCACACATCAACCCGACACCACGTCACCCAGGCGCCCCGCCCGCGTCACCACACCCGACGCCCGCGCCACACGGATCGTCGCCGAACACGCCTGGTGCCAGTCCCAGTGCCGAGGTGCCCGGACGACAAGGTCCCGACCTCGGTGTCGACCACAACGCGCCTCCGGTCCCCAGAGCCGACGGTCCCGCACCGGAGGCCCCGGCCCCCGAGTCACCGGCGCCCGCCGGCTCACCGAATCCGGCGCCCACCCCCGACGCCGGCGCACCTTCGCCGGATGCCGTCGACACTCCGCCCAGCGGGGGAGCACCAGAACCGCCCACACCACGCCCTAACGCAGCGTCCCCGGACCAGCCCGTCGCCGGCGGACCTGTCGACGGTACCGGCCCACTCGCGCCCAATCCGGATACGCCGGCACCCACTCCGAAACCTGAGCCCGCTTCCTCGCCCGTCTCCGACGGACCGGGATCTCCGACGCCGGGACCTGCGGACAGTGCCTCGGCACCACGAAACCTAGGTGACGACGACCCGCCCGGACCCAACCGTGGCGACACCACCACTCCCGCAGCCGCACCCAGTGGCGACCACTCACCCGGCCAGTCCACTCCCGGACACAACGCCGCCGACCGCGATGGCGCACCGAACCCGACGCCCCATGAACCGTCGGCGCCCAAGCCCGACGAGCCCGTCGTCGACCGGACCCCAACCCGGCACGACGAGCCGATCGGCGGGCACCCACCCAAAGCCGACGAACCAGCAAGTCCCACAACACCTCACACGCGACCCGACCCAGACGCGCCTGGTCCACGCCCCACGCCGGCCTCGATCCATCCCGACGCGCCGACAATTCGACCCGACGTCGTCGAAACCCCAACGCGCACGCCTGACCACGCCGACACGCCCGCAATGGGACCCGTAGCGCCGGTCGCCGGGCACCTTCCGGTGTCGACGCCACATGCCACACCCGATCCCGCGCAATCGAAACCCGCTCCGACGTCGGCTGGTCCCGGCGCCCCGGCGCGTGCGGATGCTCCCACGACACCGCCGCGCGCACCCGATCAGACCCCGGACCGCACGCCGCCTGCGCGCACCAATCCGGAATCGACGACACCGCGCGACCTGGACCGCGGCCGTCCGGTTCAGTCGAACACCCATCACGTGCCCGAACCCACCGTGCGGAACACGCCGGACACAACACCTAACCCGGCGCGCACCGGACCCGACGACCGTCCGATCGCGCCGACAGTGATTCCCGACCGCCCGTTCACACCGGAACGCCCGTCACCGGCCGGCCCACGTCCGGCGAGCCCCGATGCACCGTCGTCGCCGCGCGACCCCGCCCCAGATAATCGACCCGACGGCGACAACCCGGACGTCGATAACTCCGCCCCGGACAACGACACCGGCGAACCGATCGACCCCGCTCACCCCGAACGCACCGACGCGGGCTCGACGGAACGTGCCGACACCAGCGAGGGCAACGAGACGCCCGAGCAGTGTCGGAGCAACGGCGAACCCGTCAACGTCGCGACCGGCGAATACTTCCTTCCCCTGACCGACGTCGACCTTCCCGGCGTCCTGCCGCTCCGACTGACCCATCGACATCGGTCGCGGTATCGGTGGGGTCGATGGCTCGGACCGACGACACCGTCGACCTTCGACGCCCGCGCCATCGTCTCCGACGACCTGGTGACCGTCGTCGACGCAGACGGCACGATGACGAATTTCCCGAAGCCGCAGGATGACTCCGTGTCGCGGAGCGTGAACGACACCGACTGGGAACTGCGAGCAACGGCGACAGACGGCTACCAGCTGACCCATGTCCGCACGCTCATCAGCTGGTTCTACATCCCCATCCCGGAGCTCAACGGCGTCGACGTCGCGGCCGGGAGCATCGCCGTCTCCGCGATGACCGACCGGCATCACAACCGCATCCGCTTCGTCTTCGACGAGCACGGAAGACCCTCGGCGGTTGAGCATTCCGCCGGTTACCGTATCGATGTGCAGTGCGACGGCGCTCGGATCCTTGGCTACCGCCTGGCCGCCGGGGTGGACGGGGTTCCGGTCGACCAGCAACTGTGCACCTTCGCCTACCACCGCGGTCATCTCGCAGCGTCGAGCAACGCCGTCGGTGCGACAACGCATTTCGGCTACGACGACGCCGGGCGGATGACTTGGTGGCGTGACTCGATCGGGATGGAGTACTGGAACCGGTACGACGACCTGGGTCGTGTGACCATCCAGTCCGGCATGAACGGAGTGTGGTCCGGGCGGTTCGACTACAGGCTGCGGACGGCGGACCCCGGGTCGATGACGACCTACACCGACGCCGTCGGCGCGACGACGCTGTACGGCATCGATGCAGACAATCGGGTGCGGCAGGAGATCGACGCGCTGGGTCGGATCACCAGGATCGACTACAACGACAGTCGACAACCTATGGTGCTCACCGGTGCAGATGGACTCTCGACACGACTGCACTACAACGCTTTCGGTGATGTCGAGCGGATCGTCGGACCCGACGGCGCAGCGACGGAAGTGAGTTACGCGGGTCCGGGACGGCCGGATCGGATCGTCGAACCGGGCCCGGTCACCACGCGTATCGCGTACACCGACAGTGGAAGTCCGCTGACGGTGACCGACAATGCCGGCGCGGTCACGTCGTATACCTACGACGAACACGGCGCACTGACGTCGCTCACGGATCCCGACGGCGTGACGGTTCGGTACCGCAACAACGCGGCCGGACTACCCACCGAGATCATCGACAAGCTCGGCAACACGACGCGGATCGCGTACGACGCGTTTGGGCGGCCGGGCGAGGTCGTCGACGCCGAGGGCGCCAGAACCACCGTCGGGTACGACGCGATGGGCAACCGGACCAGTCTCATCGCTCCCGATGGTGGACAGTCGCGGTGGGAGTACGACGGCGAGGGCAATTGCGTCGCCTACGTCGATCCGGTCGGCGCGACCACGCGTTGGGAGTACGGCCACTACGACCTGCCGGTCGCGCGGATCGATGCTGATGGTTCGCGGACGGAGTTCACCTACGACACCGCACGCCGGCTCGTCGCGGTCACCAACCCCGACGGTCTGGTGTGGAGCTACTCATACAACCCGGACGGGTCGTTGCAGTCCGAGATCGACTTCAACAACGCGACAACCACCTACACCTACGACGCGGGCGGGCGGCTCGCCACGCGGACGAACGCGGCCGGGCAGACTGTAGCGTTCGAGTACGACGCGGCCGGTCGTGTTGTCGCCGAACGTAGTTCCGACCCGCTCAACCCCGTCTTCGACGGAGAGGTCACCGAGTACAGCTACGACCTCGCCGGGTGGCCGGAGAGTGTCGTTGGCCCGTTCGGACGGTGGCACGCGACGTATACGGCGGCGGGCATGCCTCTACTGACCGGCGTGGATGACGGATCCGCCGACTGGGTGATCGAGTCGGGGTGGACGGGCGCGGGCCGTCTGGCTGCGGTGACGACGCCGACGGCGGTGCACACGCGCTACGGGTATGACCCGCGCGGCGTGCTTGACTTCATTTCGACGGCGGGTCGTACCTGCGACATCACCACCGACGCCTCCGGTCGCGAGCAGCGTCGACGCTTCGAGGGCACGGCCATCGATTCGTCGTGGGATTCGGTCGGACGGCTCATCGGGCGGTCGATTGCGACGGTCTCTGCCAATCCGGCGACGCTGAACCTCGGTTCGAGTGGATCGGCCGGCGGGGGACCGGAACGCACCGTCGCACGAGCCGAGTACACCTACCGCGCCGACGGCATTCTCACTGCTTCGACGACGACACTCGCCAATCGTGGCCAAACCGACTACCAGGTCGACGCGCTCGGACGGATCACGGCGGCGGTCAGTCCCGCCGGCACAGAGCAACTGACCTACGACGCGACCGGCAACATCACCGCCTACGGGATCAGTGGCTCGCGTCCGGGGACCGCTCAGCCCCCGTCCCCTGAGCTGCGAGGCGGCAGTCAGCCCCTGCTCCCTGAGGTGCGAGGCGCTAGCCAGCCCCTGCTCCCTGAGGTGCGAGGCGGCAGTCAGCCCCCGCTCCCTGAGGTGCAAGGCGCTAGCCGAGCCTCGAAGGGTCCCCGATGGCGATACTCCGGCACCCTCCTCGTCGATGACGGCCGCACGTCGTACCGCTACGACCCCGCGGGTCGCCTCACCTCGACGAGCCGCAGGCGACTGTCGCGCAAACCTGAAGTGTGGCGGTACGTCTGGGACGCTCACGATCGGATGCGTAGCGTGACCACTCCCGACGGGACGACGTGGTCGTATACCTACGACCACCTCGGGCGACGCGTGAGCAAGACCGATACGGCAACTGGGGCAATCACCAGGTTCCACTGGCACGGCGAGCAGATGGTCGAGCAGACAGAGGCGATGTCACACGCGCCAGACGAACGGTCCATCGCCGGCCTCGCGGCGACTAGCTGGACGTTCGCACCAAACGCGTACACACCTCTTGCGCAGACGCGCAGTACGGAATCGATCACGCCGTCAGGGCAGCGTTGAGCACAAAGAGAGTGCGCCTGACGGGGAGGTGAGCCTCAACCTGGGCGCGCCTACGTATGCACCGTCCAAGCCGGTCGAGTGGACGCAGACCGAGGTGGACCGAGAGTTCTTCGCGATCGTCACAGACCAGGTCGCGACGCCAACTGCACTGGTCGACCCGCACACCGGCGAAGTCGCCGGGCATGCCACACGAACGCTTTACGGCGAGAGCACTTGGGTGGGCTCGTCGACGCCATGGGCGTTTCCCGGCCAGTACGTCGACTCTGAGAGCGGGCTGCACTACAACCGACATCGTTACTACCACCCGGGCACGGGACGCTACGTAAGTCCAGACCCGTTAGGGTTGGCACCCGCGCCGAATCCCCATATATATCCCACAAACCCAGCTATTAGTTGCGACCCTGCCGGACTCGCACCTTGCTCGAGCGAGGAGATCGTCCGCCGATACGGCCCGCATGAACAGGGCCCATTGAAGGAAAGTATGGCGGAAACTTTCCGCGGCAGTGGTTACACAGAAAAGGTAACTACGGCGCCAATGACTCTCTATAGAACCTACACCGAAGGACAATTCCCTCTTGGGCAGTTCTGGTCACGCGACCGTCCACATGGACCAATGCAGGCTCGCATCGACAGCGCCCTGAACCCAGAATGGGGTAACGAGGCAACGGCTATCAGTGCCATCGAGGTTCCGGCAGGAGTGCGGTTCTTCGAAGGAGCAGTTGCGCCGCAGGATATCTACGGTGGCGGTGTTCTGCTCGGAGGGGGGAATCAGATCGTCTTCGAACCGGATTTCTTTGTACCTATGGACTGGCTACGTTAGTTAATTTGTGAATGACAGAAAGAGATTCAATGCTTGATAATATCTGCGATCTGGCCCGCCGGGGCTTGACGGAATTCTTCACCACCTACTCGGAGTCTACAGTAATATATATCGAACTGCCGGACACTCCTCGCGGCAGGTCACTCGACACCTACTTCTTTTTGGAGTCAATAGAGATTCGCGAGAAGAACGCGATCTACGCTGACCTAGGCTATACGTGGTACTTCACGGCGCGCCCGACCCGCGTGGAGCTGTCTGACGACCTCTTCGCGCTAACCATCGAAGGCGACAATCTACAATTCGGATCCTCCAGCATGGAGCGCTTCTACGAACAGGGGTTTATTAGGTTCTACGTCACCCCAGATACACCCACTACCAAACAAGCGCGTGAACGCGAAGAAGGAGTCAGACTGAGGAACCTGCTAGCCGAGCTCAACACGTGACGTTCTGTCAGTCGAAATGGATCCGCTCGGTCGACTGTGCAGGCTTCGAGCAGGTCAGAAGGGCCCGCGGCATCCCGGTCGGGGGCATCGCCTGGTGCGGCACCTCGACCCAGACCACGTCCTTTCCCCCGTGACGACCCTCGAGATCGTCAGACACGCACTGCCGCTGCGCATAGCGCGATGCGAGTTGATCGACTACAGCTTGCATATCGGCGGCACGGAGTGGCATCTGAACGCCACGTGTCCGTATACGATCGCCACGGCTGAGGGATATTTCAGCGATGACTCCGCGCTGAGCGAACTCGAAGAGCTGTCCAGTCGACTGATCGGCGCGACGGTGACGGCCGTCGAATCGAACAGAGACATGGACGATCCCACGTTCTCACTGGCCGGTGGCATCCGGATCTCGCTGACAGCGGATCCCAACGATTCGTACGAACCCTGGACGATGCGGGTGCCGGGCATCCTCCTGATCGGGAGTTCGCCGTCCGAGATCGAGCATGTCCGCACCACAACGCGGGTGGTCGAACCTGGAGAGCTCAGTGACCTCGGCGAAGTGCGTACCGTGCGGAGCTTCCCACCGGGATGGTCTGTGTCAACCGACCAGTGGACCGTGCTGGTTGCGTGCCCCTGGCAGGTCGGTCCACCGGTGGGATACTCCCGCCATCTAGCCGGCCCGGTACCGGCGACTGTCGGCATGCAGCTAGAACGCGTCCAATACTCAGCTCGCCAGTGCGTCTTGGAGTTCCGCGACGCGCATCACGTCATTGTGACGTCCGATGCCGGACGAGCCCCATGGTTCATCAGCAATCGCAGAGCGGGCGTCTCCATCGTGGGCTTACCACTCGAGCCTCGAGCTGCCCGCCAAGCCATTGACGGAGCCGCCGGTGCCTGATTCAACAGCGGAAGAAGTGCCGATCCTGATCGAGGAGGCCCGTTCGCTGATCGCGGCGTACACAGCGGGCAGTCTGTCTGTTGACCGGCTCGCCTGGCAATTGAAATCGGCCGTCAATGCTCTCGGAGATGCCGGCTGGCCGCGGTACTACGATCTCTGGGAGGTCTGGGCGGAGATCGAAATCGAAAACGCGGTGTGTCTCGATAGGAATCTGAACCCTAATCAGGCACTTCTCGGATCGCTCTTCGCAGACTTCGAGGCGGTGCTCGATGATTCTCGTCTGTAACGACCTATACCGTCCGGACGCCCTCAGCGGCACTGCCGGATTCGCGCTGACTGAAGGACATCGTTATACGTGTGTAGCCCACGCTGTGGTCAACAAGTCATCGCGGTTCCTCACAGTCGATGACCACGGCGTGATCGGATGGATCGATGGGCGATACTTCGACACCATCGAAGTCATTCGTCCTTTACCGCTTTCGTCGGCGTGGGGTGTGGCCGCAGAGCACTTCACGAGTGACTGGTGGCGGGTCAGCATCGCGCACCGAACGCTTTTGCCGCTTATGGACCGACTCTACGACGGTTTCAGCGTCGGGGACCCGGACTTGGTCGCAATGGTGAAGTTCGCCGTCCGAACCGAGTCTGCACGCGATGCGATCGTTCTCAGATTGGCCTGGTTCGAGGGCGGGTACTACGGTTGGACGGAACTCTCGAGTTGGGCGCTGGACCAGTTGAATGAGTCGTCCAGCAAGGCCTTCTGGATTTTCTCCGACGAGCAGACAATGGTTCTGGCAGAGATCAGCGCGCGCGTGGATGCGCCCACTGACACGGAGGCATTCGTCGAAAGCCTCTTTCTGCGTCTGCACAGTGCTTTCTCTTGCTTCCGCCCAGAACCGGATATTCACCCAGCGCCCCGTGACAAGGAGCTCTATGACCATTTAGTTCGAGACCACTGACGCAAGCCGATGGCCGGGCTTCGCTGAACTCGGGCTGCCTGATCTATGTGCACTCGAGGTTCTCTACCGCAGGTCAGCGCCGTCCGAGCCGACAGGTGTCGACTTGATCGTCGGACACCTCACCGCACGCTTGGGGACGAACCCAGCATGGACGTGGCAGCTCCGCGTCTTCACTGGCGCGGCGAAGCCGCCAAACCGTCTCGCGGCCCTCCGATTGCACAAAGACGGACCCTGGTTGATGTTCTCTGGGCTTGACGACACCGGAGGCCAGAGAACGACCTGGATCCGCGAATATGACGACGGAACCCAACAAGCGCTGGGCTTCGCAGACATGCCAGGCTCAGCAGCGTACTTTGCGGCGCTCAGATGATCACGGGCCATAGGGACGGTCAGGCCACGGGGAGTTCCAGATACCGCTCGTGCCGCATTTCGCCGTCAGCCGGTTCAGCTGCAGAGCCTACTGATGTCATCGCTACAGACCACTGGGCCGGAGGAGCTCGTCGTGGGGTCTTTCGGCGCATTCGACGACGTCGAACACGGTTTCCAGTTCCTCGGACAGCGCGAAGCTGTTTCGGCTCTTGGCAACACACTGTCAAGGTTCAAGATCGTCGGAGGAGAGCAGTGACACCGGCAGTCACCGGCCGAGCACGCGGTGCAAGTCCAACCTCGCACGTCGCCGAGGTCTTGCGTCACACTGCCCGTAACGGGACGACTCTCCCGACGAAACTGAAGCTTGTGCGGAAGGCGCGGCCGGACGAGAGTGCTGGGCTGGGATGACGAACGAAGAGATATGGCAGTCCTTGCCGGAGGTCAAGGAGACCGGTGGCCTCGATCCCGAATCGTACCTGTATAACCTCGGCAAACCGCCGACTGCGATCGCGATTGCAATGATTCATGCGCGACAGTTTCGTATCTACCGCGATTGTCTGGTCCGATCGGATGCGGACAACGACAGTATCGATAGTTGGATCAGGACACTGGGCGACCTCGAGAGCGTCGAGAAAGTCGTCAATCACCTCCATGTCTGGGACATCCTGGACGTGGACGGACCAGCTGCAGAGTTTGTTGGACAATGGATAACCGCCGGATGGAGCCGGCAAGCCCGTTCCCAGTTCCCCGAACTGCGAATCGAGTCACGCTCTGAAGAAAACACTTACGGTGTCGAAGTGACGGTATGGAGTAGTCACCAAGATGCCAGGCGATGATTCGGAGTCTATCAATCTCTTGCGCCGTTCCGTTGGGAGGACGGTACGCGGATTCAGTTGTTATGACTGGTCCAGCAGCGCTGCTGCGCAGTTCTCAGTCAAGAATCCGGCGCTGTTCGAGACATTTTGGCCCGTACTTGTTCATTTCGACGACGAAACCTGCTTGCGCATCTACAGCGAGGTCTCAGCCACAGTCCGGCTGACAGTCGAGTCCGTCGACGAGCCATTTCCTCCGTCCATTCAATCGTCAGGCAAGGTCGCGACTGTCCGAGTTGCCACCGGGCAAGTCTCTCTCCTCGAGGTGAGGGAGACACTGTGGGCGGCAATGTTCGTTTTCGACCACACGGAGCCTCTCGGCGTTGCACTTGGCGAGACCAATCGCAACGGCGACATCGAGATGATTCCGGATTCCTTCGTCGTGATCCGCGACCGGGAAACCGCCGAGCGCTACTTTTTCGACGGCAGTCCGAGCGGAGCCTGGGGCAAGCCCTTACCGCCGAACTAGGTTGCAGTACCGGCTCTCCGAGGTAGTTCTCTGACAGTGCGGCCAGCATCGGCGCCGTCGTTGAAGACTCTGACCGGTGCAGCACTCTCGGGGGAATCGGTGGCCGATGACGACTCGATCGCGGGACTTCCTCACGCATCTTGGTCCCGACTGATCGCACACCAACCGGCGAGGCACGAACCTACCTCGCCGGCTGCAACTTTGAGCCAAGGCCCCGCCTACGCAAGGAAGCGCAGACTTGCTGGTCTCCAGAATGGCGACCAACGTGACCGTTCCAATCAGGCAGACACCGACGACCCAGTAGGCCGGTGACATGGCGTTGCCGGTCGATTCGACGAGCTGAGCCGCCACATAAGGCGCGGTCCCGCCCGCGGCGATGGTGCCGATGTTGAACCCCAGCGAGACGCCCGTGTAGCGGGTGGCCCGGGGGAACAGTTCGGTGAACAGCGGACGCGAGCACCGGCACCACGCCGTTGAGCGTCATGTACACGAAGCAGACCAGTCCGACAACCACGATGCTGCCGGTGGCACCAACGATGATGAAGACCGGGAATGCGATCACGATGTAGGCGATGCACCCGACGAACAGAACGGGTCGTCGTCCGAAGCAGTCGGCCATCATCCCGCTGATCGGGATCGTGGCACACGCCAGAACAATGGCGATCGCCGACGTCCGGTGGACGGCGACCTTGCCGAAGCCGAGGTCGTTGATCAGGTAGGCGTTGAAGTACATCAATCCGATATAGCCCGAGCCGTTCATGGCGATCGCGATGCCAACCACCTTGAGCACCGACTTCGGGCTATTGCGCACGACGTCGGACAGTGGGCTCGTGGCGACGTCCTGGCTCTCGGCCATCTCCTCGAATTCCGGCGTGTCCTCGAGCTTCACGCGCACGCGGAGACAGATCGAGGCGAGCGGGAGTGCGAGCAGGAACGGGATACGCCAGCTTCACGGCGGAGAATCCCAGGGCGTAACAGCTGGCACCAGCACGATTGGGCGCCAGGACGCCGATCGACGTGGGGGTCAGCAGATCGCCGTGGATTCGGACGGCGGACGATCGCCGTGGTTCGTTCGCAATAGCCGCACAAGGAGCGACCATTGTGGGCGTTAGTTTGAGGAGGGGGGCTAAGAGAGGGCGTGTGCTCGGACGTGAGCCGAACCGATTTCAGCTAACTCTCCCTCAAACCCGCTGCCGATGAACCACTTTCGCGAGTCGTTCGAGCGTGTCCGTCATGCCCGCTCGCAGGTCGGACTTCCGATCCTTGAGTCCATAAACCGGCCCGATCACGAACCACCCGAACAAGCTCAGCGGTCGGGTCACCTCGTACGACTCGGTGACCAAGGTGCCGCCTTGCTCAGGCTCGAATCGGTAGCTCCACCGAAGCGTGCCGGCGATCTTCTCCGTGCGTTCGAAGGTGAATTCGCGCCCGCGGTCTGCCACGGTGACAACCGGTTTGTTGTGCCAGTCGGGTCCACGGCCAACGCTGTTCCGGGCACGGAATCGGGCGCCCACAGCGGGGCCGGTGGCGCCGTCCAGCCACTCGACATGGGCGATCTCCGAGGACAATTCGGGCGTGCGCGTGACGTCGGAGACGATGTCGTACAGTTCATCGGGACTCGCGTCGATGTGCCGCGAAACCGAGTCGCTCGTGAGTTCTTGCCGCATGACAGTTCCTTTCCTGAGTGCCCCGAGGCCGCCTCAGGGCGAGTAGTGGCGCACCCACATCTGCAGGGCGTCGTCGAGTAGCTGCGTGAAGATGCCTGACTCATAAGTGGTGCCCGGCTCGTTCGACATCTGCTGAGAACCGATGCCCGATACGACAGCGGTCAGCAATCTGAAGGCTTCTATCGAATCGGCCGCCGGGCTCAGCTCACGTTGTGCGACGGCGGTCGCCAGATCCTCGCGGGCCTGGTCCACTATCGCGACAGCGGGCGCGAACGCCGCCTCGCTCGGCTCAAATCCCGGCACCGGGCGCCAGAACAGCAGCGCAGCCAGGCCTGGCTCGAGCATGGACCAACGGACGATCGCACGCGACTGCTCGAGGAGTCGGTCGAGCCCCGGGGCATGGTTCTCGCGGGCCGCGTCGACATAGCGGGACAGCTCACGATTGCCAGTCTCGAAAAGGCTGTCGTACAACGCATTCAGCGACGGAAAGTACTTGTACAGCGAGGGAGGTCGAAGTCGCATCCGACGAGCCACCTCGGAGATGGACACCGCGCCGGCCCCGTTCTCGGCCATGATGTCGCGGGCATGCCGGATGGCCTCGTCGATGGTGATCTGACGACGCTCGGTTCGCCGACTAGTGCTATACCCCGTAGCCATAGCTACAGGGTATAGCCGCACACGTAGACAGACAAGGGCGTTGCGTGAGAACCGGTGGCAAACTCCGTCGACTATCGCCCCAGCACATAAAACGATCCCCACCGACGCTGTCGGTGGGGATCGATGTCAAACCAGGCGCACTACCGTCACGGGTGAACGCCGCGCTTGTTGAGCCAGGCCTGCGGATTGATTTTGGTGCCGTTGGCATCCCAGACCTCGTAATGGAGGTGGGGGCCGGTGGACTGGCCGCGGTTGCCGACGGTGGCGATCTTCTGACCGGCGCGCACCTGCTGGCCGGGGTGGACGAAGCTCTCGTTGACATGCCCGAAGACGCCGACGGTGCCGTCGTCCTGCTTCACGCGGACCCACTGGCCGAAGCCGGAGGCCGGGCCGGACTCGAGGACGACGCCGTCGGTCACGGCGTAGATGGGCGTTCCGATCTTGTTGGCGATGTCGACTCCGTTGTGGTGGGTGCCCCAGCGCGGGCCGTAGCCCGAGGTCACGGTGCCGCTGACCGGCTTCACTGCCTTCTTGATCCCGGGGAGGTCAGAGCTGCCCGGACCGAACACCGACGGCGGCAGGACGTCGCGAGCGAGATCGTCGATCTCGGGCGGCAGGACCAGGCCGGCCGGCAGCTTCACGTTCTCGGGAAGCGCGATCTTCGGCGCAGGCGGGGGAGCGGGCTGCGCCGCTGCCTGCGCGGCTGTGCCGGCACTCAGGCCGACCGCACCGACGAACGCGGCGAACGCGCCCGTGCGCAGGGCCGTGCGGGCGGTGGAGTGCGACGTGGCACGATGGCGGCCAGCCCGCCGGGTGCGCCTGGTCGAGTCGAGCAGGGCGCGAGTGGCGGGGCGCGTCGAAGAGTCGGTGTTCAGTCGGTGAAGAGGCAAAGCGTTGTCCATCTCAGATTGGGTAACAGTTCGGTATCGGCAAGGACACGGCGAAGTTACCTTCCCTGACATAAGCAGACACTGAGAGTCAGCCCAGGACTGCCGCAAAGCTCCAGGTGAGACCCCAAACGAGATCCCGGTCACACAAGGCGGCACAACGGCATGGCACCTTGGAAACATGCCCGAGCCCGAGCACACCCCGGACGGCCACCACATCATCGTGAACGGCCGCAAGTGGCGGGCGACGGATCCGCTGATCCCCGACGAGCGGCGGTCCGAATTGCAGTCGATCCTCATGGCGTGGCGTCGAGACGTGAAGCGCACGAAGGGCGCGCCGGAGTCACGCCAGGGCGTCCAGGCGGCGAAGGTCGCGCTGGGAGAGCGCGGCACCCCATGGTGGGAGCAGACCGACGACGAACGTCGCGAACGCTGGGAGACCCACGTCGCGCGACCCGACGACCAAGACCGATAAGCGCTACCGCGGCAGCAGCGACTCCGCGGCGTATCGGCCGGCACGTTCGAAGCTCTCGCTCACCTCGAAGCCGGGATCGATCTGCCAGTACCGCATGCTCGACACATAGATCGCCGCGACCATCTGGGCGAGGAACTCCGGCGGATGATCGGTCCGTACATCCTGCTGTTCGACGCCGCGCTCGATGAGCCGCAGCACCTCTGAGGTGAACACGTGGCTGCGTTCGCCGAGTGTCCCCGACATCGACGAGATCCGTTCGATCTCGCTGGTCACCGTCCGCATGTAGTCCGGGTCGGCGACCGACGACCGCGCGAAGTCGACGAACACACCCACCACGCGCTCGTACGTACTCAGCGGCTTGCCGAGCATCGCGTCGACGACATGCGAAAACGTCCCCATCAGCTGGGCGTACAAATCGGTGAGCAGGTCGTCTTTGCTCGGGAAGTAGTTGAAGAACGTGGCCCGCGACACCTCGGCGCGCTCAGCGATCGACTCGACCGTCGCGGCGCTCCCCTCGGAGGCGAGCAGTTCACGCGCAGCGATCAGCAGGCGTTCGCGCGTCTGCTGCTTGTTGCGTTCCCGCCGGCCCATGGCCGGAGCTTCGGTCACAGTGGTGCCTTCCGTGTGGGCGGGGCGACCCCGACCGACCAATTCTTGCATTCCGCCCCCAAAGTTTGGATGGGCGTCTAACTTTTTGCTCTGAGTCCGGTGTGAGGTCGTCGATCCATCAGACGACGTCACGCGAGTCGACCGCGGGGGGATCTTCCGGCGCCGGACCGACGACTTGTGCTGCCATGCGCACCGGCCGTCAACCGAGCCGAGACTCATTGCAGGACAGAATATTTCGAATCCAACTGACGACCGCGACCTGCAGGTTACAGTCGGCACCGAGTCAGCAAACCCGACATTTCGTCCGTCTCCGCAGCGGGGCGGCGACTTGTCGAATCACGATCGAAGGGGATCGCATGAAATCACCCAGTGCACTCAGGCGTGTGCTTCGGACCGCGACGGTGATCGGCTGTTCGGGGGTGCTCGCGCTCGGAGCGCTGACGGCCTGCGCCGACGACAGCTCGGAGAGCTCCACCGCCGGCGAGACCAGCCAGCTCCCCAGCAACCCGGCCACCGGCGACCCGGTCAAGGTCGGCCTGATCGTCCCCGAGGGCGGTGCGGTGACCACGCCGATGGTGCGCGAGGGCAGCGAAGCCGCCGTCGAATACCTGAACAACAACGGCGGCGGCATCGGCGGTCACCAGATCGAACTGGTGGTGTGCAAGCAGCAGGAAGAGCCCGCCTCGGCCACCAAGTGCGCGAATCAGATGGTGGAGCAGCAGGTTTCGGTCGTGGTCTCGCCGCTGGGCGCGCAGGGTGCGGTCATGCTGCCGATCATCGCCGGCGCCAAGATCCCGTTCGTCGCACAGGCTCCGGTGTCACAAGCGGAGATGGCGACCCCCGGCTCGTTCATGCTCTCCGGCGGCATCGTGGCGGTCCTCGCGGGACAGGCCGCGACCGCCGCCAAGGACGGACTCAAGAAGGTCACCCTGATCATCGGTGACTCCGGTGACGCGGCCGCGTCGGTGAAAGCACTGGGCGATCCGATGTTCCAGCGTGCCGGCGTCGCGCTGAACGTCGTCACCGTGCCGGTCGGCGCCGCCGACCTGACACCGCAGATCACCGCGGGTCTCGCCGACAACCCGGATGCGGTCAGCATCCTCGGCGACACCCGCCAGTGCATCTCGGTCCTCAAGACGCTGCAGACCGTCGCCCCCGACGCTTCGAAGTACCTCATCGCCAGCTGCCTCGACAAGCCCGTCCTCGACGCCGTCGGCAACGACGCGGTCTCCGGCGCCAAGGCGTTCACCACGGTCAACCTCAGTTCCGACGACCCGAGCGTCACCCAATACCGCAGCGTCATGGCGCAATACGCGCCCGACACCGACCCGGCCGGCCTCGCCTACATCGGCTACCAGGTCATGACTGCGCTCGGCGAGCTGAACGGTCTCGAGGGCACCGTCGACGCTCAGACGTTCACCACCGCACTGTCACAGGCCAAAAACGTCCCGCTCCCGGCCGCCCCCGGCATCACCTTCACCTGCGACGGCAAGGCCTTCCCGCCGCTGACGTCGCTGTGCAGCAAGGCGATCCTGGTCAGTGACGTGACCGCCGACGCCAAGCTCGACAACACCGTCGTCACCAACAACTAGTTCTTCTCCAGATCGGGGGTCGCGTCCGCGCGGCCCCCGATCCCCTCACTTCCCAGTGGGAGTTCCATGACCGACCATCTCGCCTTCCTGGTCCTCGGCCTCGGCAACGGAGCCGTCTTCGCCGCACTCGGCCTCGCGCTGGTGATGACGTTCAAGAGTTCCGGCGTCGTCAACTTCGCGACCGGCGCGGTGGCGCTGTACGCCGCCTACACGTACGCCTTTCTGCGCCAGGGGGAACTCCTCAACCCCATCCCAGGCTTCCCGGCGACCATCTCACTCGGCTCCGAACTGGGAGTCGCTGCAGCGCTGCTCATCTCCGTGGTCGTCGCCGCGATCCTCGGTGTTCTCCTCTACCTACTGGTGTTCCGCCCGATGCGGGCCGCCCCGGCGCTGGCCAAGGCGGTCGCTGCGATCGGTCTGATGCTGGTCATCCAGGCGCTCATCGCGCTGCGGGTCGGCGAGAACGCGCCCAGCGTCGGACCCATCTTCAAGGTCGACACATTCACGATCGGCTCCAGTGCCGTTCCGACGGACCGTCTGATGTTGGCCGTGGTCATCGTCGGACTCGCGATCTGCGCGGGACTCGTGTTGCGCTACACCCGCTTCGGCGTGGCGACCGAGGCGGCCGCGGAATCCGAGAAGGGTGCACTCGTCACCGGCCTCTCACCGGACCGGATCGCGGTCGCCAACTGGGCGTTGTCGTCGGCCACCGCCGGACTCGGCGGCGTGCTCATCGCCCCGATCGTTCCACTCAATCCCGTGGCCTACACGATGTTCATCGTGCCGGCCCTCGCGGCGGCGCTGGTCGGCAATTTCGCCGCGATCTCGATCACGGTCGGCGCCGGACTCGTCATCGGCATGCTGCAGTCCGAGGCCACGAAACTCCAGACCACCTGGGACTGGATGCCCGACGCCGGTGTGGCCGAAGCGGTCCCGCTGATCCTCATCATCGGCTTTCTCCTCATCCGCGGGCGTCCATTGCCGGGCCGTGGCGCGGTCACCCGCAACGACCTCGGCCGGTCACCGCGTCCGAACCGTCTGGTGATCCCCGGCATCGTCGGTGTCGTCGTCGCGGTACTGGCACTCGTCACCACCTCCGGCAGTCTCCGGCTCGCCGTGATCGCCACGATGATCTACGCCATCATCGCGCTGTCCCAGGTCGTCGTCACCGGGTACGCGGGCCAGGTGTCACTGGCGCAACTGACGCTCGCCGGCGTCGGCGCCTACGCGCTCAGCCGACTCACCAACGACCTCAACATCCCGTTCCCGCTCGCCCCGCTGCTCGCAGCCTGCGCGGCGATGGTCATCGGCGTGATCGTCGGTCTGCCCGCTCTTCGGGTGCGCGGGTTACCGCTCATGGTCGCGACGCTCGCTCTCGCCGTGTTCTGCGAGGCGTTCTGGTTCCGCAACCCGTCGCTCAACGGCGGATTGCAGGGTGCGCCCGTCGAATCCCCGTCGATCTTCGGCATCGACCTGGGAATTGGTGCGGGCGAGGGATATCCGCGGATCGCCTTCGGCATCCTGTGCCTCGTGGTTCTGACTCTGGTGGCGTACGGGGTGGCGGCTCTGCGTCGTAGTGGGCTCGGCGCGTCGATGCTGGCCGTGCGTGCCAACGAGCGATCCGCAGCTGCAGCCGGGATCAACGTCGGCGCAACCAAACTCATCGCCTTCGCTATCGCATCGTTCCTCGCCGGACTGGGCGGATCGCTGCTGGCGTACCAGCAGACCCTCGCGACTGCCGGTAGTTACGCCGTCTTCGCCGGCATCGGGCTGTTCGCGGTCTTCTACATCGCCGGCGTCACCTCGATCTCCGGGGCCGTCCTCGCCGGCATCATCGCGCCTGGTGGGCTGATGTACTTCGCTGCGGACAAGTACGCGTCGTTCGGCGACTACTACATGCTGGTCAGCGGAATTCTGCTGGTGCTCACCGTCGTCACGAGTCCCGACGGCGTGATCGGGTATCTGCACAAGATCTCGATGCCGGCTCGACGTCGTGCACCCCAATCGGCTCACGACGACGCTCAGGCCGCTCCGTCTACGCCGGTCACACCGCCCAGCGGCAAGGTTCTGCTCTCGGCTCGCGACGTCACGGTGCGCTACGGGGCGGTGACCGCCGTCGATGGCGTCAGCTTCGACCTCCGCTCCGGCGAGATCGTCGGCCTCATCGGACCCAACGGCGCCGGCAAGACGACCCTCATCGACGCGATCAGCGGTTTCGCGGCATCGTCCGGAACAGTGACTCTCGGCGGCACGACCCTCAACGGCCTTGCACCACATCGGCGTAGCCGTGAAGGACTCGGCCGAACCTTCCAGGACATCGAGCTCTACGGTGAGCTGTCGGTCGCCGAGAACCTGGCGATCGCCGCGCGCCGTGCGCCGGGAGATACAGCCGAGAACGTCCGCGACGTCCTACGGATGCTGGAGATCAGCCACCTCAGTGATGTTGTGGCCGCTGATCTCTCGCAAGGTCAGCGTCAGCTCGTCGCGGTAGCTCGCGTACTCGCCGGCCAGCCGGAAGTTGCGCTGCTCGACGAGCCGGCCGCCGGACTCGACAGCACCGAAAGTCGATGGCTGGGCGACAGGTTGCGGGCCGCACGGGCACACGGGGTTTCCATGGTCCTCGTCGACCACGACATGGATCTCGTACTGAGCCTGTGCGACCGGGTCATCGTCCTCGACCTCGGAGCCGTCATCGCCGAAGGCACCCCGGACGAGATCCGACGCTCACCGGCAGTCGTCAACGCCTACCTCGGCACGCCGTCGTCGGCGGTCGCGGGGTCCGAGGATTCTTCGCCACCGGACAGCGCTGTCTCCGAGACACATTCGACGACCAAGGAGATGACACCGTGACAGTCCTCGAATGCCGCGGTCTCGACGCCGGGTACTCGCGCGGCAAAGCCTGCGTCCACGGCCTCGATCTGTCCGTCGAAGCAGGGGAGATCGTCGCTCTCCTCGGACCGAACGGGGCAGGAAAGACGACGCTGCTCACCACCCTTGCCGGTCTGCTGCCGCGACTCGACGGCAAGGTCAGCGTCGGCGGTCACGCAGTTCGGTCAGGGGATGCGCGTGCGGCCGTGCGTGCCGGACTCGTCCTGGTTCCGGACGACCGGTCGCTGTTCAAACAACTGACGACACGGCAGAACCTCCAGCTGGCCATTCGCCGACGCGGGGCGGCTCGGACCGACGCCGTCGACCGGGTACTCGACCACTTCCCGGCCCTCCGCGCACGGCTCAAGGTCGCAGCGGGCGAGCTGTCCGGGGGAGAGCAGCAGATGCTCGCGATCGGGCGTGCGCTTTTGCAGCAGCCGAAAGTGCTGCTGATCGACGAACTGAGCATGGGACTCGCACCCATCGTCGTCGAATCGATCCTGCCCGTCCTGCGGGATGTCGCCGACACCGAGGGCACCGCGGTGGTTCTCGTCGAACAGCATGTTCGGTTGGCGCTCGGGATCGCGGATCGGGCGGTGGTGCTGGTCCACGGCGACATCGCTCTCGCGGACTCCGCGGCCTCGCTTGCCGGTGACATCGGGCGGATCGAGGAGGCGTACCTCGGGAGTGCTGCTCACTAGCGTCAGGGAGTTGCCGTCCCTACTCCCGCCTCCCTTTGCTCCCTGAGGTGTGAGGAGCGATAGCGACGAACCACGAAGGGCATCGCGAGGCGCCTCACCAGCCCTTCGAGGCTCGTCGCTCGCGCTCCTCGCACCTCAGGGGGCAAGGGGTGGACACCGCAGGGAGCGGTGGGGGTCGCTCTTGCGGCTCGGGGAGCAATGGCGAGCGCGGCGTCCACCATTGACATGCAAGTAACGACTTGCCTATTGTCAGGTGTGGCCGACGTGTTCCATGCACTCGATGACTCGACGAGGCGAGCAATCCTCGACGAGCTGGTCGAACGGGACGGCCAGACGTTGTTCGAGATCTGCGGTCGTCTCACGTCTCGGCGTGGGCTCAACCTGAGCCGACAAGCGATCTCGCAGCATCTCGGCGTGCTGGAGACGGCCGGACTGGTCCACACCGAGAAACGCGGACGCTCCAAATTCCACTTCTTCGACCCCACACCGCTAGGCGAGATCGCCGAGCGGTGGCCTGCCCCTCGAAAGGACCTCCCATGAGAATGACACTGATGTCTGTCGTCGTCGACGACCAGCGCAAGGCACACGAGTTCTACACCGAGATACTCGGATTCACGACCCGCCATGACATTCCGATGGGCGAGAACACGTGGTGGTTGACGGTGGTCTCCCCGCAAGATCCCGAGGGGATGGAACTCCTTCTCGAACCGTCTGGCCACCCCGCAGTCAAGCCCTACCGGGACGCGCTCATCGAAGACGGAATCCCGTTGGCGCAGTTCGCCGTCGACGATGTGCAGGCCGAGTACGAGCGGCTACGCGGCCTCGGCGTAAAGTTCACCCAGGAACCGACCGATATCGGACCTGCGGTCGTCGCGGTCTTCGACGACACGTGTGGAAACCTCATCCAGATCGCTGCGACGAAAGACGTTGCCCCGCAGTGACTATTGCTGTGGAAGCAGCGACTCAGACCCGGGGGATGCCGGTTGTCGGGTAGTCACCGGCGCCTCGAGCGGAGGAATGTCGACCGCGCGGACCGATAGGTCCTTGATCAGCTCTTCCCACGCGCCGATGTTCGTCGCCCTCTTCTTGCGTGACCCGATGTCGTCAGTCCACCGAGTGAGCGCGGGCGCGGCTATGTACAGCGGCCTTGCTGGATCATTCTTGTTCGCCTCGAGCAATCGCGACTGACCCTTGTGACGCACGGTTTCTCCGCGCATCCGCAGCGGGCCGAACGCGAGCTTGAAGATGTTGACGATGCGGTACGCGGCGTTCATCGACTTGTTGGTCGCGTACTTCTCGTTCGACGGGTCGATGGGGAAGCTGATAGGCGTGAATCGCTTGTAGCAGAACTGCAGGCCGGCAAGTTCCGCCTCGCGCACCATCCAGGACAGACTCAGTTCCGAGGGTTCAGTGACCGCCAGACCACCGCCGATGTCGGAGTGGACCCTTTCGAACCACACCTGTTTGACGTCGATCTCGCCCTCATCTGCCTTGTCGACTTCCCAGACACAGGGATCGAATGTCAGCCGACGTTCGTCGATGGCGAGCGCCTGCCTGGCCACCGCGACGTTCTTGCCGAGCTTCACGTCGTGGAACTTGTGCTTGACGCGGGTGATGCCGGGAACGCCGAGGGCGCCGACGGTGTCGAAGACCCCGATGAACTTGACCGGCACCGGGGCGCCTGGGGTCTTCGCCGGACGATCCTTCCGCTTCATCCGGTAGTACCGCAGGACTGTTTCGAACAGGTTCTCGGTCGGGTGCTGCGCGAGTTCGAGCGGGGTGACAAGGCCGATGTGCCAGATCATGCCCCCGAGACTCCTCGCGGTGTACGCGCCGCGACTGAACCCGAAGATCTCATCGCCGGGCTCGTAGTTCAGGGCGAGGAATCGGTAGGCATCGATCAGGTTGGCATCGAGGCCGCGACCGAACGCCCCGCCGATGACGCGGTCGGACCAGCCCGACCCGGTTCCCACGCCGTTGACGTAATGGACCAACTGGACAGCGCCGTCGTCGGCATCGGTGGTGACGGCTCGGGCTATCTTCTCGACATTCGAAATTCGGGGGTCCTTCGACGACTTCCACGTGCCGTCGCAGCACACCACCAGACGCTTCTTCATTTTTCCGACCCTCCACAGGCTCGCACGCGGCCCACCCGCAGTAAACGGTAGTAGCTCCGATGGTTCGATGCGATAGGCGTCGGTCGTACGGTTTACTGCGGTCATGAGGTTCATCGACATCGCGGCCCGTCGAATCACGGTCATCTGTACCGCCGTACTCGGGGCCCTGCTGCTATCCGGACTCGGCGGCGTGCCGGCGAATGCCGCGCCGCCCACCGCCGGCCTCGATCCTGCGCTGGCGACGGCCTACCAGCAGGCGTCTAACAGCGCACGCGCACAGGGGGTCTCGTTGTGGATCACGTCCGGTAAGCGGACAGACGCGGAGCAGCGTCAGATGTGGCGCGATGCGATCGCGACCTATGGCAGCCCGGAAGCTGCTCGGCGGTGGGTCCTGCCGGCGGAGGAGTCGCCACATGTGAGCGGCCACGCCATCGACGTCGGCCCTCGGGAAGGCGCCGCTTGGCTCGAACGAACCGGTTACCGCTGGGGTCTTTGCCGAACCTTCGCCAACGAGTGGTGGCACTTCGAGCTCGCGACGGTACCCGGTCTTCCGTGCCCTGCGATGTGGCCCGATGCCGCGGCCCGCGCTGACCGGCTTGGCCGTTCGTGATGGCCCTGTTCGATGACCCTTCGTGACGGCCCTCCGCAAGCTCCGGGCCTCCTCAGGGAGCGAAGGGGGCTGCTTCCGCAAACTGCGGGCTCCTCAGGGAGCGGGGGGACACGGCCCTCCGCAAGCTCCGGGCCTCCTCAGGGAACGGGGGGAGACGGCCCTCCGCAAGCTCCGGGCCTCCTCAATATCTGCGGCCTGGCGGCCATCGTGACCAATAAAACAGTCGTGAACGTCCCAAAGGAATGCTCCCTGAGGTGCGAGCGAAGCGAGCCACGAAGGGTGTGGCAACTTGTCTCGCCGGGCCCTTCGTGGCTCGTCGCTTGCGCTCCTCGCACCTCAGGGAGCAGAGGGAGGGCATCGCTTGCACCCTACGGACCAGCGGTTTTGTGGTTCTTCGGATCAGGGAGCAGGGGTTATGCGCTCCTTCTGATTAGGGGCAGCGGTAATCGAAGAACGATGTGCCGAATGTGTCGAATGGCGTCCGGCACGCTCGTCATCACTGCACACGGACCGACGAGCGGCCCGCTGAACGAAAGGCCAGATCATGCATTACTCGCTGCTGCTGCACTACCCGGAGATGGACGCGTCGACCCTCGGTGAGGAAGCGATCGCTCAGGGACAAGCCGCCTTCGCCGCCTACACGACGGCCCTCCAAGACGCCGGCGTGCTCGTGAGTGCCGAAGTCCTACAGCACTCGGACGTCACGACGACGCTGCGCAAGGTCGACGGCCGGCTCGTCGTTCAGGACGGCCCCTTCGCCGACACCAAGGAACAGCTCGGCGGAACCGTCGTCATCGATGTCGACGATCTCGACGCCGCCATCGAGTGGGCGCGTCAGGCACCGCCGATCGAGTGGGGTGTCGTGGAGATCAGGCCCGGCGCGACCTACACCGTCGATGGTGCGTGGACACCCAACGCATGACCCGACGAGAAGCGCACACCGCCGCCGAACATGCTGCCCGCGAGTCGTATTCGCGGCTGGTCGCGCTTCTCGCCGCCGCGTCAGGGGATCTCGCGCTCGCGGAGGATGCACTGGCAACCGCCTTCGAACGTGCGCTCACCTCGTGGCCGTCAGATGGGGTACCCGCGAACCCGGAAGGCTGGCTGCTCACGGTCGCACGCAACCAGCAGCGCGACGTCTGGAAGTCGGCGGCGCACCGTACGTCGAAGATCCTCGACGACACCATCTCTCCCGGAGCAACCACCGTGACTCCCTTCGACGACGTAGACCCCGACGCCATTCCCGACAAGCGCCTCGAGTTGTTGTTCACCTGTGCGCATCCGGCCATCGACGCAGCCGCCCGCACGCCTCTGATGATGCAGTCGGTGCTCGGCTTCGAGGCCGCCGACATCGCCACCGCCTTCGCGGTCGCCCCCGCAACGATGTCGCAGCGTCTCGTGCGAGCCAAACGCCGGATCCGCGACGCCCGGATACCGTTCGTCGTTCCCGACCGCGCGGCGATGCCGGAGAGACTCCCCGCTGTGCTGGAAGCGGTCTATGGGTGTTTCGCGATCGCGTGGCACGACGCCGACGGGACCGATCCCGACACCGTCGAATCAATGGCGGGGGAGTCGCTGCACCTGGCCGTAACGCTCGCCGCGCTGCTCCACGAACCGGAGGCGTGGGGACTCGCTTCGCTGATCGCGCTATCGTTGTCGCGGGCGCCGGCACGGACCGGCCCGTTCATCCCGCTCGAGGAGCAGGATCCGGCCACCTGGGATGTCGCGCTCATCCGGGACGGGGAAGCGATGCTTCGACGCGCATCGGCGTTCGGCCGGCCGCACGGTCGGTTCCAGCTCGAGGCCGCGATGCAGTCCGTCCATGCCGACCGCGCACGCACAGGTGCCGTCGACTGGGCCGCATTACAGTCGCTGTCGTCCGCGCTCATGGCCGTGGCGCCGACGCTTGGTGCGCGAATCGCCCACGCTGCGATCGTCGGGCGGGCGAGTTCTCCCGCAGATGGACTATGCCTGCTCGACGAGTTGGGCGGTGACGCCGCGGGTTTCGGCCCGTTCCACGCGGCGAAGGCAGATCTGCTGGTTCGGGTCGGGCACTCCGACGCGGCGCGTAAGCACTTCGAGCGGGCCGCCGAGCTCACCGGCGACGAGCGAGCGCGAAAGTATCTGCGACGACGTGCGCGCGAGGTTGAGTAGGCATCGTCGCGAGCCCGACGGAAAACGACGCACGGTCGAGGGTGGCGCCGGCCGGGTGTCACCAAACGGCGGGAATGCCTGATTCTGGCAACACGGACGACCTGATGTGTGACTCGGGACACAACAGTGGCCGGACCCTCATCGAGGGCTTCACTACGGGTCGAGCCTCGCTCGACGAATGGAGGCAGTCATGACTGCAAGTGCCGAGGTCACGAACGATCTGACCACCGAGCCGTACCGCTCGCGCCGCAATCACTGGAACAACCAGGTCCGCCGGCACGCCATGATGACCCCGGACCACACGGCGATCACCTACCTCGACAAGAACACGACGTGGAAGGAGCTCGACGACCGGTCGCGCGCCTTCGGTGCGGCACTCCATAGGCGGGGGGTCCAGTTCGGTGATCGGGTCCTGATGGCACTGCTCAACCGCACCGAGTACATCGAGGCGATTCTCGGGGCCACTCTCATCGGCGCCATCCCGGTGCCGGTCAACATCCGCATGAGCCCCGCCGAGGTCGCCTACCTCGTCACCGACAGCGGTGCGAAGGTCGTCGTCACCGAGACTCTCCTCGCGCCGATCGCGGACGCGGTCGCGGGGTCGACCGGTCAGATCGAGACCATCATCGTCGTCGACGGCAGCGACAACGCCGACCACCTCGACTTCGAGACCCTGCTGGCCGAGGGCGCGTCGGACCTGCCGGAGGTCGACGTGCCCGAGGACACCGTCGCCGCCATCATGTACACCTCGGGCACCACGGGAAAACCCAAGGGCGCCATGCTCACCCATCAGAACATCCAGGCGCAGGCGGTGACGACGATCGCCACGGCCGGGGCACAGTCCGGTTCCGATGACGTCGCCTCGATCGTGCCGCCGCTGTTCCACATCGCGGGAATCGGCGGCTTCGCCCCGATCTTCTACCGCGGGATCCGCGCGGTGCTCCACCCGCTCGGCGCCTTCGATCCCGACACCATGCTCGACACGCTGGAGCGTGAGGGCGTCACGTCGGTCTTCATGGTCCCGGCTCAGTGGCAGGCCGTGTGTGCCGCGCAGAAGGCGCGTCCCCGGAAGCTCAAGCTGCGCACGATGAGTTGGGGCGCGGCCCCTGCGTCGGACACCGTGCTGAACGCGATGAACGAATCCTTCCCGGAGGCCGCCAACATGACCGCGTTCGGTCAGACCGAGATGTCGCCGGTGACGACGATCCTCGAGGGCAAGGACGCACTGCGCAAGCTCGGCTCCATCGGCAAGGTCGTCCCGGCGGTCACCGCGCGCATCGTCGATCCGCTGATGAACGACGTCAAACCCGGTGAGGTCGGCGAGATCGTGTATCGCGGGCCCAATATGATGATCGGCTACTGGAACAAGCCCGAGGCGACCGCAGAAGCCTTCCGCGGCGGCTGGTTCCACTCGGGCGACCTGGTGCGCCAGGATGAAGAGGGCTTCCTCTACGTCGTCGACCGCGCCAAGGACATGATCATCTCGGGCGGCGAGAACATCTACTGCGCCGAGGTCGAGAACGTCCTGTTCAGCCATCCGAGCATCACCGAGGCGGCGATCATCGGTCGGGCGGATGAGAAGTGGGGCGAGGTGCCGGTCGCCGTGGTCGTGCTCGCCGAAGGCGTCGAGGACCTCACCCTCGCCGATCTCGAGCCGCACCTCAACGAGAACCTCGCGCGGTTCAAGCACCCCAAGGACCTGGTGATCATCGACGAACTCCCACGCAACGCCGGCGGGAAGGTCGTCAAGCCACGACTCCGAGATGCTTACGGCAGCAAGGACGCCGGCCTGAAGAACTGAGATCCGCTGCCGGCCCGGCACACGTACCGGGCCGGCAGCCGGTCACTCCGGGTCGGCGAAGTTCGCTTCGCGTCGCGCCATCCCGGCGTGTACCGCCTCCATCTGATTGGGGGATCCCATCAGTCCGACCTGGAGTTCGCTCTCCAGCATCAGCGCCGCGGCCGGATCCCTGCCCGCCCACGATTCGTCGTAGAGACGCTTGGCGGCACGGACCGCGTGCGGCGACTTCGATGCGATCTCGTGCGCGAGATCCAGTGCGGCGGTGAGCGGATCGTCGACGACGCGGGTGATCAGCCCGAGTCGTTGGGCCTCGGCGCCGTCGACGATGCGTCCGGTGAACGTGAGTTCCTTTGCCACATCGGCGGACACGAGTCGCGGGAGCGTCTGGGTGATGCCCATGTCGGGCACCAGACCCCATTTGACCTCCATGATGGACAGGCGCGCGTCGGGGGTCGAGTAGCGGATGTCGGCGCCCAGCGCAATCTGCAGGCCACCGCCGAAGCAGTTGCCGGTGATGGCCGCTATCACCGGTGCCGGGATGCGGCCCCAATCCAGCGACACCCGCTGCGCGTGGTTGCCGAGCACGCCCGGTTCTCGTTCCAGCAGCGAGTTCACCCCGCCACCCTGACCCAGGCTCGACACGTCCAGGCCGGAACAGAAACTCTTGCCCGCACCGTGCACCACCACGGCCCGGACGCGGTTGTCCTCGGCGAGGGTGCCCGTCACGTCGATGAGGGCGTCGAACATCGCCGGATCGAGCGCGTTGTGTTTGTCGGCTCGGTTGAGCGTCGCCGTGGCGACACCGGCGTCGTCGATGTCCACGACGATCCGCTGCTCGGTCATGTATCTACTTCCGATCTGTTGTGGCCGGGTGTTTGATCTCGCGGAGCTGACGTCCGCGGCGCTGGTAGCGCCAGATGAAGTAGCCGACGCCGATTGCCAGAACGACACCGATGATCACGCCCCACGCGGTGGCGGCGCGAAAGCCGGGCGCTTCGACGTCGAAGATGCGCTCGCCGGCGTGTGCGCCGTTCCCACCGCCGGCGACCACCGTGAGGGTGAGCAGGTTGGGGATCGCGACGAGCACGCCGAGAACGGCGAACATGATCGTCGGGACGTTCTTCATGCGGCTGCGGTTGACGAACGCCAACGTGAAGAACAGCACGGGCAAAAAGGTGCACACGATGCCGAGAACGAGGCCGGTGCCGATGCCGCGGCTGAACGACCCTTCGACGCGCTGCCCGATCTGACCGGCCCACCAGCGCGGCAGGAACGCCTCGAGGATGAAGTAGGTGACGACGAGCAGCGCGGCGATGACGAGCCCGATCACCACCTTCTTCACCACGGAGTTCGCGCGTTCGGCGGCGGTCGGTTTGACCGGGGTCGTCCCATCGGCCGTCGAGTCGGTCGGCGCGACGCCGGGCGTGGTCCCGGCGGAATACTGGGAGGCTTCCGGTGGCGGCGCGGCGGGAGGCACCGCTCCCGACGGGTACGCGCCGGAGGGCGTCTGTCCGGGCCCGCTCGGGGTCGGCGGCTGTCCGGATGGATTGGCAGAGAACGGTTCGTTGCTCATGGGCCGAGTGTATGCGCGGACCGCTGCCCGTCCGCCCGGAAAACACCCCGTGCACTCACGGCTTCCGGATGCCGCCGTAGATTCCGCGACGGACGATCCACGGTTGCAGGATCGTGTCGACCGACCACGCCGGGAATCGGAACGGGCGCCCGTTGGGCGCGAACACCTGCAGACCGTCGGCCTGGACACCGAGCACCGAACCCCAACGCCGCCGTGGGGGAGCGTAGCGCCGCACACGGCCCGGCCGCCCGGTGAGGTCGGATCGGATGTTGTGTGCGAGCAGACGATTGGCACGATTCCGAGCGGAGCTGCGGAGGTCGTCGGTTGCCGCGACGTCGCCGATCGCATAGACGAATTCCGCGCCGGGTACGCGCAGTTCGGCCGTCACGCGCACGAAGCCCGACGGATCGAGCACCTCTCGCGGAAGCCAGTCCGTGTTCGGTCTCACCCGGCCGATGGCCCAGAGCACTGCATCGGCCTCCACCGGCGGCTGCCCCGTCGAGAACCTCACCGGCCCCGGAGTGATCTCGTCGCAGGCGAATCCGTCGGGCACGACCGCACGATGGCCGCCGTGCACGCCGACGCCGAGCCGGCGCAACCGCGCCAGGACGATGGCCCATGTCCGCGGATGATGCTGCGGCAGAGCACGTTCGCCCGGGTGATACAGGTCGATTCGCTTGCCCGGCCAGGTCTGCGCCAGGTTGGCGGCGGCACTCACCGCCGCCGCACCGCCACCGATCACCGCGATGGTCTCGGCGTCAGCGAATCGCGCATGAGCCGAACGCAACTCGGCGTCGACGTCGGCCTCCGACTGCAGTTCCGGATGTCGCCAGAACCCATTCCGGACGCCGGTGGAGACGACCAGCGCGTCGAAACGCTCGACCCGCTCGGAGCCGTTGGCATCGACGACGGTGACGGTGCGGTCACCGAGGTCGGCACCCGTCAGTGTGCCGTGGACGGTCCGGATGCCGTCGAGTTTCCGGAAGCGTCCGAACGGAATCCGGTAGTCGCGCGCCCACGCATCGGGCCGGCTGATCCGCAGCCCGAGTTCCTGGCCGCTGACCAGGCCCGGCTTCGACGAGATGCCCACGACGTCGGCATGCGGGGCGAGATGGATCGCGGTCAGTACTCCGGAATCACCGAGACCGGCGACGACGACGCGTGGTCGGCTCACGCAGTGACCTGATCCGGCGGATGTGCGGCCGAGCGCGGGGGCCGGGGGACGAAGCGCGGCACCCGGTCGATGACGTCCTGGTAACCGGGGCGCCGCTCGAGGCTGCGCTTCTCCATCATGGGGATGCTCGCGCCGAGGAACATCGCCAGCATCAGGACCGCGCCCACGAACAGCCACCACCAGTCGCCGGGCGAGGCGGCGAGCCCGAACAGCGCCATCGACACCCAGAACAGGACCTCGCCGAAGTAGTTCGGGTGCCTCGACCACGCCCACACGCCGGTGTCCAGGACGGCGCGCGGTGTCCGGTGAGTGGCGAACCGTCGCAGCTGCCCGTCGGCGACGTACTCGAGCGCCGTCGCGGCGAGTCCGACGACGGCCGCAACCGCGGTCAGCCAAGCAAGGACGCCGCCGGTGTGGGTGACCGCGACGTAGATCGGGATCATGCCGAGGAACACCTGGATGGTGGGGAACACATGGATCGCCATCAGGTCGACGGGCAGTTCGGCGCGTCCGGCCCCGGACTTCAGCATCGGGTACCGCCAGTCCTCGTGGTGGAGACCCGGCCAGCCGATCGCCCAGTTCGCGGTCAGACGGATCGCCCAGGCGCCGATGACGACGGCGATGACCCAGCAGTGCACCGCGTCGATCCCGACGTCGCCGGCGGCCCACCAGTAGATGAACAGCGCGGGCGGCACGACGCTCCAATACGCGTCGTAGAAGCTCGAATTCCCGTAGAACCGGCTGAATGCGAAGATCACGAGGGTGGCGAGCAGATCGGCGATCAGGGTGTCGAGCCAGAGGTAATCGGTGGTCGGACCCCAGATGAGCCAGGCGGCGGCGACCGCGAAGGCCAGCACGTAGGCGATCGTCACGCGGACGAACGCACCGGTCCGGCTGATGGTGTTGTCGGTGCTCACGGGCGTCTCCATCACAGCTGTTCTTCGATGGATCCGGCGAGTTTCTCCGGCTTGGTCGTCGGCGAGTATCGCGCGACGACGGACCCGTCCCGTCCGATGAGGAACTTGGTGAAGTTCCATTTGATCCGGCCGCCGAGCACGCCGGATTTCTGGTCCCGCAACCACGCGAACAGCGGGTGGGCGTCGGGACCGTTCACATCGACCTTCGCGAACATCGGGAAGGTCACGTCGTAGGTCAGCGAGCAGAAGTTCTTGATCTCCTCCTCGTCGCCCGGCTCCTGGTGCCCGAACTGATCGCACGGGAAGCCGAGCACTCGCAGACCCTTGTCGGCGTAATCCCGGTGCAGTGCCTCCAGACCGCGGTACTGCGGGGTGAACCCGCACTGCGAGGCGGTGTTCACGATGAGCAGGGGAGAGCCCTGGAACTGCGAGAGTTCGACGGGATCGCCGTCGATGCCGGTGGCGGTGAAGTCGTACGCAGAGGTCATGCCGCTACGCTACGTGCCGATCAAGCACTTGCTTGGGAAAATCGTCGAAGCGTCCCGGGGTCACTCACCGAATCGCTCGGTCCGGATGCGGGTGCGGTCGTGTCCGGCCTCGACCATCCACTGTGCGCAGTTCTCGACGAACCGGTTCGGACCGCAGATGAACACGGTCGGCGAAGTGGCCGGATCCATGGTCAGCGCGGCGAGTTCGTCGGCGGTGAGACGTCCCGCGGGCCGCGGCGCGTCGTCGGGTGCCACCCGGGTGTGGATCAGGTGAACATCCATGCGGCGGTGCGCGATCAACTGCCGGATCTCATCGCGGTAGTAGACGCGTTCGGGACTGCGGACCGAGTACACGAGGGAGAAGGGGGTCTGCGGCGCCTCGACCTCGCGGCTGCGGATCATCGACATGAGTGGCGCGATCCCGGAGCCACCGCCGATCAGTTGGACGGGACGGTCGTCGCCGGACGGCCAGGTGAACCAGTATCCGTGCGGATCGCTGATCTCCAACGGGTCGCCGACCTCCACCATGTCGACGAGGTAGGGCGACACCTCACCGTCCTCGAGTCGTTCGACGGTCACCTCGATCGACCGGGTCTCGCGGACGTCGGACAGCGAGTAGGCGCGCGCGGTGGAGTAGCCGTCCTCGGCGGTCAACCGGATGTCGACGTGCTGGCCGGGCAACGCATGCACTGCTTCAGGGAGGGCGAGGCGCAGCGCTCGCGCGGTGGGAGTGAGGTCGACGACCGCGGTGACCGTCGTGAGATGCCAGGTCGTCACGAGTAGCGCTGTTCGCGCCAGGGGTCGCCGTACATGTGGTACCCGCGTTCCTCCCAGAATCCGGGCGCGTCTTCGGCCATGAAGCGAAGTCGCCGAACCCATTTGGCGCTCTTCCAGAAGTACAGGTGGGGCACGAGGAGGCGAGCCGGGCCGCCGTGCTCGGCGGACAGGGGTTCGCCGTCGTAGGTGTCGGCGATCCACCCGCGGCCGTCGACGAGGTCGGCGAGCGGCACGTTGGTGGTGTACCCGCCGTGGCAGTGCGCCATCACGAACGGGGCCGGTTCCCACGGCAGCGCCTGCAGCAAAGTGTCGAACGAGACCCCGCGCCACCGGGTGTCGAATTTCGACCACCGTGTGACGCAGTGGATGTCGGTGGTGATGTCGTCGTGCGGAAGTTCCTGGAACTGGTCCCATGTGAACGTGGCGGCCCGGTGGTCCGCGGACTGCACGGCCAGCATCCAGTCGTTCGGGACGATCGCGGGTGTCGGCTCCGCGGACAGGACCGGGAAATCGAGTGTCGTGTACTGACCGGGAGGGAGACGCCGCGCGTCGCGGTCGCGGCGCCCCACGAACCCTCGGTTGACGATCGCCATGGTCGCGGAGTCTACGCGGCTCGCTTCTATTCGGCCCGCTCGCTCCGCTCCCCGGCGCCGGCATCAATTCGGCCCGCTCGCTTCGCTCCCGGCGCCGGCATCAATTCGGCCCGCTCGCTTCGCTCCCGGCGCCGGCATCAATTCGGCCCGCTCGCTTCGCTCCCGGCGCCGGGTGCGGTCAGGCGAAGTCGAACAGCATCGGTACCACGACGACGACCGCGGCCGCCCAGAGTGCGAACACCGGCAGATAGTCGGTCTGCCAACGCTCCGTCGCATCGAACCCGCGGCGGCGGCGGACGAAACCGAAGAGCAGGTACGCGGCCCACGACAAGTTCACCAGCAGGACGAGATTGAGACCGAGCGCCACCGTCTTGTTGGCCGTGAACCCGAACTCCGCGATCCGCGACGCCATGATCGTCAGCATCACCGCGTCGACCGCGAGCGCAGTCACGACCAGAATCAGCTGCAGGCGGTCAAAGAGCTCCGGGCGTAGATGCGGATCGCGCGCGGAGATCGCGTACAGCAGCAAGCCGAGCACGACCACAAGGATCAGGTCCACCAGGATTAGCAGTTCACGGTCGACGTCCACGACGTCGCCACTGGTCACCATCGCGATCAGCAGCACGACAAGCATCACCGCGGTGACGGGCGTGAAGACCTTGGTCAACACCGGTGCGATGTTCTCGACCACGCTCTGCTTCGCCTCCACCAGCCATGCCGCCAGCAGCACGATGCCGGGCGCGGCGATGGGCGCCAGCCACTGGGAGATCACGGTGTCGACGTCGATGTCGAGCGCACCGAATGCCCCCGCGGTCAGACCGGTGAGGACTCCCGCACCGAGGCCGAGAAGCGTTGCATACACGACCCATTCGCCGGTGAACCGGATGAAGTCCATCCGACGCGGTCCGGACGTCCAGCGGCCGCCGACGTAGGTCACCCCCATGAGGAACCACAGGACGATCGGCGCGTGGATCGCGACGATGGCCTGGGTGGTGCCGTCGTCGACGAACGGGTAGACGTTGACGACGATTCCGGTCACGACGAATGCACCGATCACCGTGAGCGCGGTTCGCGTCGAAACGCGGCGCTTCCAACCGAAATACAGTGCCATGAAAGGAAGTACGAGCAACGCGGCATTGCGGACGAGCACCCATTCCGGCATGACCTCGACGGCGACGCGGACGGTCGTGGCGGCCGCGACGACGAGGCCGATCACGACTCCGAGTTCGTGACGTCGTCGGCCCAGATCGCCGGATGGTTCCGCGGTCAGCACCAGCTGCTTCCACAACCGGTCGGAGTGCTCGCGGGCGAACTCACGCGACAACGCATCGACGCGGCCCATGCGCTTGACGGCGACCAGGAACGCTTCGTCGTCGTCGAGGCCACCGGCGGCGAGGTCGGCGATCTGCCCGCGGAGGTGGTCTTCCATCTCGTCGGCGTCGGTGGTGGCGATGGCTTGGTGTCGGAGAACGTATCCGCGCCATCGGTCGATCTGGCTCTCGAGCTCGGTCTCCGCGGTCATGCCAGGCCCTCCGCGGTCGGCGGCAGGGCGACCGTCCGCCACACCTGGTCGAGCGCGTCGGCCACGACCTCCCACTGCGACCTCCGCTCGGCGAGCGCGGCCAACCCCGATGCCGTGATCGAGTAGTGCTTGCGACGCCGCCCGGTGTCGGCTGCACCCCAGCTCGCCTCGACGTGGCCGGCGCGCTCCAAACGGTGCAGAAGGGGATAGAGCATGCCGTCGGTCCACTCCATCCGACCACCGGACATCTCTCGGACCCGCTTGAGGATGGCGTACCCGTACGACTCGCCCTCGGCGAGAATCCCCAGCACCAGCGGGGTCGCGGACGCGGCCACCAAGTCCTTCTCGATATACATAGCACTCCTATACCTAGAACTGCTAGGAGCATAGCAGTTCTAGGTATAGGAGTCCTCGGACCGGCGTGTGCCGATTACTTCTTCGACAGGGACGACTCCTTGTGGGCGGCCTTCGAGCCCGTCTTCGACGACTTGACGATCCAGTACGGCTCGTCCTCGCTGGCCTTGAACTTCTGCCCCTCGAAGGTGAATTCCTTGGTGCGCTTCTCTTCCGCAGTGCCCTCGGTCTCGCCCTGAGAGGTGTTCCAGCGGACGGTGTCGTTCTTCTTGATCGCCATGGCGGCAGTGTGCCCCGACGGCGTCGACGGTCAAACCTTCTCCGCTGCAAGAGTCGCTGTGGAACGATCATCACGTCGTGTCGAGCCGGAGGTACGCATGAGCGTCGAACGTTCCGAGAACCCGCAGAGAACCGAGCCCGCCATCGACGTCCGGGGTCTGCGTAAGTCGTTCGGTAGGTTCGAGGCGCTTCGCGGACTCGACCTCGAGGTCGCGCGAGGGGAGGTCCACGGCTTCCTCGGGCCCAATGGCGCGGGCAAGTCGACGACGATCCGGGTCCTGCTGGGTCTGTTGCGCGCGGACGGGGGAGAGGTCCGACTCCTCGGCGGCGACCCCTGGCGTGACGTCGTCGAGCTGCACCGCCGGCTGGCGTACGTACCCGGCGACGTCGCGTTGTGGCCGACGATGACCGGCGGGGAGATGATCGATCTGCTCGGCTCGATGCGCGGCGGACTCGACGAGGGGCGCCGGGCCGACCTGGTCTCCAGGTTCGAGCTCGACACGTCCAAACGTGGACGGCAGTACTCCAAGGGAAACCGGCAGAAGGTCGCGATCGTGGCGGCGCTGGCGTCGGACGTAGAGCTGCTCATCCTCGACGAGCCGACGTCGGGCCTGGACCCGTTGATGGAGAACGTCTTCCAGGAGGTCGTGGGGGAGGCCACCGCTCGCGGTACCACCGTGCTGCTGTCGAGTCACATCCTCGCCGAGGCGGAGACCCTGGCGGACCGGCTCAGCATCATCCGCGACGGGGCCGTCGTGGCGACCGGCTCCTTGGCCGAGCTGCGCGGGCACACCCGCACTTCCGTTCGCGCCGAACTGGATTCGGCGCCGAGCCCGGACCTTCTCGCGCAACTGCACAACGCCGAGGTGCACGATATCGATTCGCACGACCACGACTCCGGCGGGCTCCGACTGAGCGCGACCGTGGACTCGGATCAGATCGGTCCGGTGATGTCAGCGCTGACCGCCTGCGGCCTGCGGTCGCTGACGGTCGAACCGCCCTCGCTGGAAAGCCTGTTCCTGTCGCTCTACGAAAAGGCCGACCAGCCGGCAGGGGAGCGGTGAGGCGATGACTGCATCGACGATCGGTACGCCGCCGCTGTTACGGGCCTCCCTGCACCACGAAGGTCGAAGCTTCGCGCCGTGGATCGTCTTGCCCACCGCACTGGCCGTGTCGTCGGTCATCGCCTACCCGTTGCTGTTTCCCGACGCCGCGGAACGCGCCGCGTTCGCCACGACGATCGGCTCGAATCCCGCACTCGGGCTGATCTTCGGACCCGCTTACGACCTGGCCACGGTCGACGGATTCGTCGCGTGGCGCAGCCTCGCGCTGGGCGGTTTCATCGCCGCGCTCGGTGCGATCTTCATCGTGGTCAAAGCCGCACGTGGACAGGAGGATTCCGGCCAGGCCGAACTTCTCGCCGCGGGGGTGCTCGGACGTGCCGCCCGACTGTCGACCGCGTTGATCATGGCCGGCGTGTGCTCGATCGCCATCGGCATCCTGGCGGGTCTGGCGACGTCGCTGTGCGGTGGGGCCTGGGGGTCGTCGTTCCTGCTGGGCGCCGGGTTCACGGTCACCGGTTGGATGTTCGGCGCCATCGCCGCGGTCAGCGCCCAGGTGGGTTCCGACGCCAGGGCCGCCACCACGATTGCCGTGTCTCTGCTCGGCGTCCTGTTCGTGCTGCGCGGGTTTCTGTTCTCGGTGGACGCACCGACGTGGACCACATGGGTCAATCCGCTGGGATGGATTCAGGAGACCAGACCCGCGACCGGCGATCACTGGTGGCCGTTGCTGATCGGCGTCGCGTTCGCGGTCGTCGTCGGTGCAGCGGCTTTCGCATTGCAGCGTGCACGGGATTTCGGTCAGGGACTCATACCGGCCCGGCCGGGCCCGGCACGGGGCCGCATCGGCTCGCCACTGGCGCTGGCGATCCGCCTCAACCGGGCGCCGATCGTCGCGTGGACGGTCGCGTTCGTCGGACTCGGTGTCATCTTCGGCTACTTCACCCGGTCGGTCCGCGGCCTGCTGACCGCGAATCCCGCCATGGCCCAGATCTTCGCCTCCGGCGCGGCGTCGCCCGCGGACCTGGTATCAGCCTTCGTCACAACGATTCTCGGCCTGGTCGGGATCGTCGCATCCGTGGCCGGGGTCCAGATCGTCAATCGCATCCGGACCGAGGAGCTCGACGACCGAGCGGAAGCGGTGCTCGCGACCGGCGTCAGCCGTCCGAGGTACTTCGGCGCCGTCACCGGTGTCGCCCTCGTTGTCCCCGCCGCCCTCGTCACCGTTGCCGGGCTGGTCGTCGGCGTCTTCGCCGCCACGGCCGATCTCGGCCTCGGCTTCGGCGACGTGTTCCTCCAGTCCATCGCCACGATCCCCGCCGTGTGGGCGGTCGTCGGCATCGCCGTCGCCGTCATCGGCGCCCGACCCCGCGTGCGGCCCGCGATCTGGCTGGGCGTCCTGGTGTCTTTCGTGCTCACGATCCTGGGCCCGAGCTTCAAACTCCCGGACTGGGCGCTGGGCTTCAGCCCGTTTCATCACGTACCGGATGTGTCTGCTGCCCAGCCGGATTGGTGGGGACTGGTCTGGGTGGGGGTCGTCGTGGTGCTGCTCGTCGCGGTGGGGTTCGCCGGCTTCCGCCGGCGGGACATCCCGTGACGACGTCGCCCGTTACTTGGGAGCGAGCCCGACCCCCGCTCCCTGAAGTGCGAGCCCGACCCCCGCTCCCTGAAGTGCGAGCTTGCGCAGTCCCACCCCTGCTCCTTGAGGGGCGAGCCCAATAACTGGTCCCTGAGGTGCGAGCGAAGCGAGCCACGAAGGGCTCCGCAACCTGTCTCACCAGGCCCTTCGTGGCTCGTCGCTGGCGCTCCTCGCACCTCAGGGAGCAATGGTCATGTCGTTCCTTCGGATGAGGGAGCAGAGGGTGGCTCGCACCGCAAGGACCGTACGCATCAGCCCAGCGCCGCCGCGAGGCGACGCCACTGCTCGCGCGGGAAGCCCCGGTGGTCGGCTTGGAGCACCTGGACGCACACGTGATCGGCACCAGCCGATCGATGCTCGTCGATTCGCTTGAGGATCGCCGCGTCGTCGCCCCAGACGATCAGAGCGTCGAACAGGCGGTCGCTCACCGAGCTCAGGTCGTCCTCGGAGAACCCGAGGCGTCGAAGGTTGTTCGCGTAGTTCGGCATCGCGAGGTAGCCCTTGAGCCACTTCGTGCCGACGGCGCGCGCCTCGTCGCGGTCGGCGGCGAAGATCGCCGTCTGTTCCGGGGCCAGCAGCGGACCGTCGCCCAGGGTCTCCCGGGCGACCTTGGTGTGGTCCGGGGTCACCAGGTAGGGGTGGGCTCCTGCGGTCCGGTCGGCCGAGAGTTGCAACATCTTCGGCCCGAGGGCGGCCAGTACTCGTGCATCGGCCGGCACCGGCTGCGGTGCGTCGTCCAGACCGTCGAGGAACGCCTTCGTGGTCGCGAGCGGCTTCTGGTAGCGACCGGCTTCCTGGGCGTCGATCAGCGGTGCGTGGCTGATCCCGAGGCCCAGGAGGAAGCGAGGACCGAATTGCCCGGTGAGGCGCGCGTGCGCGGCGGCGACATCGTGCGGCTCGTGCATCCACATGTTGAGGATGCCGGTGGCGACGACGGCCTTCCGTGTCGCGCCGAGCAGATTCTCGACCGAGTCGAGCACCGGACCCCCCACATCGGGGATCCAGAGGGCCGTGAATCCCAGGTCGTCGAGCTCGGCAGCCGCTTCGGCGGCCTCCCCGGTGTCTCCGTACCGTAGCGGTGAACTCCAGATACCTACGCCGTCGAGTTTCATGTCGTCGACACTACCGATCGAGCGATCGGGCCGCGCCGAGGCGTCCGACCGGGGTCAGCTCTGTGCCGGTCGTCCCGCCGTCGCCTCCAGCCGTGCGTCCATGGCGGCCGTCATGCGCTTGAACACGTTGATCGCGACGACGCCCGCGACGATGAGGACGACACCGGCAACTGTCCCGAGGGAGTCGGTGACCAGTCCGGAGATGCCGATCGCGAGAACGTAGATCGGCACCCAACCGAACAGATGCATGATGCTCTCGGGCTTCTCGTCGGTGGCCCACCCCTCACGAACCGCAGCCCGGTAGGTCGCGTAGTCGGGATAGAACTCGGTGAAGGCGATCGCGAAGATCGTGCCGCCGATCTGGATGATCCATCCGGTCCAGAAGTTGTTCGGGTCGTCCAGCACCAGATCGCCGAATGCGCCCGAGATCGCGGCGACGCCGAAGCCACCGACCCACGCCCAGGTGATGACGTAGTTGATGTGGATGAACAGCGGGCTGTCCCAGAATTCTTTCTCGGTGGTCTCCCGTGCGTACTGAAGCGTGAACGGCTGGCGCACAAGGATCGACCCCAGCGCGAAGGAGACCAGCGCGATGTTGGTCATCTCTCCGCCCCAACGCTCCAGCCAGTCGATGACGTGGTCGGAGGCGAACAGCGCGATGATCGCCATCGCGCCGAAGTACGTGACGTCGAAGACCTCGAGGAGTTTGACGCTCGTACCGCGCTTGTGGCCACCGATGACCAGGAGGAGTGACAGCGCGAACGCCGAGGCCGCGGCCTCCTCGAATCGACCGGGCCCCGCGAGCAGCGCCATCAGGATCCACGGGGACATGCCCGCGAACGGTGAGTTGAGGAACAGCGTCAAGGCGTGGCGGGCACCCGATGTCGGCGGCGGATCAGTCCGCGTCGAATCGCCCACCGGAGGATCGGGTTCGTTGCTCATTGCTGAATTGTGGGACGCGACGCGGTATTCCGCAGCATTTCCGGTTCGATGCGGCCCGAGCGGCGAGCCCGGGCCGCATCGAGGTCAGCGGTTCGTCACACCATTCACGCATTGGGCGCGAGGACGACCGCCGCGTTGTGTCCGCCCATTCCGAGGGAGGTCTTGAGGGTCAACCCGCTGACCAGATCGGTTCGTCCGTCGAGCAATTGCGGGATGATCGCGTCGGCGACCCGCGGGCTCGCCGGGATCTCACCCCGCTCGTAGCCAAGTAATGACGCCGCGAGTTCGACAGCTCCGGCAGCGCCCTGACAGTGACCGGCAAGCGGTTTCACCGAGAACACCTCGGCGTTGGGCACCATCTGCTCGGCGATGGTCGCCTCCGCGCGATCGCACTGGCGGGTCCCCGGCCCGTGCGCATTGAGGTAGCGGATGCTCCTGCCGTCGACGCCGGCCATCGTGAGCGACTGCTCCACGCACGAACGGACGCCGGTCAGCTTCGGATCGATCGACGTGACGTGGAAGGCGTCGTGGGACATCGACCCGCCCAGCACATCTGCGTAACCGTTGGCGGCACGGTTGGTCATCGTGAACGCGATCGCCGCCTCGCCGAAGGTGAATCCGCGGCTGCCCTCCTGGAACGGGCGGCACGCGTTGAGCGTATCGGTGTCGGTGATGGCGACACCGAGCTGTACGAACATCGCCACGACCTCGGGCCGGGCCGACAGGTCGGTCGCCACCACGACGACGTCGTCGACGAGATCGGAGTCGAGCCACGATTTCGCGGTGACGATGGCCGCCGAGCCGGAGGTGCACATGGCCGACACCGTGATCGCGGGTCCGTGGAAGCCGTATTCCTGCATCAGCAGAGACACCGGCGTCGACGGGGTGACCGAGAGGTACTGCCGTCCGGTGTACTGGCCGACGCCAGAGGTGACGATCGGGTACATGTCGAGGTCGCCGAGCACGCAGGCGTGCACGAGTCCCACCCTCGACCCCGGGGTCCAGCCGCGCGCCATTGCGTCCTCGATGGCCTCACGAGCCGCGGCACGCATCGCGCGCGAGAAGCGGGTGCGACCGTCGGACTGCTGCCCACCGTCGGGCACCCGCACGATCCACCCGGGCTCTGCGGTGTCGTCAGACGCCTCGGCACCGGTCGTCTGACCACCCGTGAACCCGAAACCCTGATGGAGTGCGGCCGCCGACTTGCCGGAGAGGAGACCGCTCCAGAGTGCGTCGCGGCCCCAGCCGTACCCCGTGACGGCTCCCAGGCCGGAGATGGTCGAACGTTGAATCGTCATGATCGTGAACCTTCTGTGTGATATGCGATGGGGTGAGATCCATCGCGGCAGCCCTCGTGGGCGACCCGCCCTCAGGATCCCGCGCAAACCCGACATTTGACCAGTTCACGCAGGTATTCGACGCTCGAATACCCAGTTGGCGCACACTTGCATCACGCAGCGCCCATATTTCGAAGCCGCGTGGGGGAGGATGGGCATCGGGGGGATGACGATCGGAGGGGGCGGCGCGGTGGGACGACCGAGGGCTGACGGCGATGACCGGCCCGGACTCGTCGCGCCGGATGCCGAACCCATGGCCCGTCCCAGTGACGCCGCCGTCGCCGAGCGGTATCGCCTACTCCTCGAGTTGAGCCCGGACGCCATCGCGGTCCATCAAGACGGCCTGATCGTCTACGTGAACTCGGCAGCGCTGGCGTTCGCTCGCGTCGACGAACGCGACGCCATGCTCGGACGGTCCATCGCCGACTTCGTCCATCCCGACGAACTGCCACAGATGCTCGATCGGATCATCGGCATGGGGGAGGAGGCCGGCGCGTCGACCGTGCCCGAAGAAGTGGTGATGGTCGACGCGCACGGGGTCACCCGCCCCATGGAGGTGACGTCGGTGCGCACCGTCTGGCAGGACAAGCCTGCGTATCAGGTGATTTTGCGGGACATCACAGCTCAGAAAGCGATCGAATCGGCCCTGCGACGACAGGCGGCGCTCCTCGACCACGTCAGCAACGCGGTGATCGCCGTCGACAACCACATGACGGTCACTTCCTGGAACCCGGCCGCTGAGCAGATGTACGGCCTGCGGGCGTCCGAGGCGATCGGACAAAATATCGACGACGTCGTCGGAGCGCACGTGGACCCGCACGCGGCGGTGTCGTTGGGCGGCACCGTCGATCAGTTGCACCGCCGTTCCGACACCGGGCGATCGTTTCTCGCCCACACCTCGGTGACGACGATGGATGACGGTTTCCTCATCGTCGCCGAACCCACCCGTCGTCCCCTCATCGAGCGGCTGGGGACGATCCTCGCCGCGCTGCACCAGGCGGTCATCGTCGTTCGCGAGGACGGCGACATCGAACTCGCCAACCCGGCCGCGGGGACAATGCTCGGTTCCGAAGCGGTCCCGGGTGCCCGGGTCCACGAACTGCCGCTGGACTTCGACGGCGACGAATCACCGATCGCACGTTGCCTGCGCACCCGTGAGGCGGTCACCGACGCGACCGCGACGATCACCACGCCCGCCGGCGAGCGTTGGCTCTCGTGCAGTTGCCGGCCGATCGACGACGACGGCGCCGAGGTGGTCGTCCTGGTGTCGTTCGCCGACATCACCGACCGTTACCGCGAACGCACCCAGCTGGCGTGGGAAGCCGTACACGATCCGCTGACCGGTCTGTACAACCGCTCGGGGATCATCCGCGAACTCGAGTCGCACATGGCCGGACTCGACGACGGAAACAACGCCTGCTGCGTCGCGATCTTCTACATCGATCTCGACAATTTCAAGCTGGTCAACGATTCGCTCGGCCATGCCGTGGGTGACGAGGTGCTGCACACCGTCGCACAGCGATTGGCGGCGGCAACGCCCGACGAGGCCTCGGTCGGCCGGATTGGTGGGGACGAATTCGTTCTCGTCGCCACCCTGGGGATCGCCTGTTCGGCCGACGAGATCGAGCAGCAGATCGACAAGATCCGGGGGACGGTGTACGAGCCGATCGCGGTGAGCACCCGCACCGAACCGCTCAAGGTGGAGGCGAGCATCGGCGTGGCGACGGTCAAGGCCGGTGACGACTACACCGCCACCGACCTGCTGCGCGATGCCGACATCGCGCTGTATCAAGCACGCAAGGCTTCTCGTGCGCGCTACGTCCGCTTCCAGACGCAGCATCGGGAGGAACTGCAGCGCCGGCAGCGCATCGAAGAGGAACTGCGGCGCGTTCTCGACACCGACACCGATCAACTCGAGATCCACTATCAGCCGATCGTGTCGACCGTCGACGGCGCCCTGGTGGGCCTGGAAAGCCTTCTACGCTGGCGTCACCCGGAACTGGGGTCGATCTCGCCCACCGAGTTCATCCCGCTCGCAGAAGGATCCAATCTCATCGACCGGGTGGGCAACTATGTGCTGGAGACAGCGGCCGCCGAGGTGGCCGCTGTCGCCGAACTCCGTCGGGTGATGCTGTGCGTCAACGTCTCCCGACGGGAGCTCACCAATGGCCAGTTCCCCGACCGGCTCCGGGACACGATCACCCGCTCGGGCATGGACCCCGCCGCGTTCTGCCTGGAGATCACCGAGAGTGCACTGGACCCGCTCGACGGAGACCTGCTCACCCTGTTGCGCAACGTGCGCGAACTCGGAACACACGTGTCGCTCGACGATTTCGGGACCGGTGCGTCGTCGTTGAGCGAGTTCTACCGCCTGCCGGTCAGTGTCCTGAAGACCGCGAAGTCCTTCGTCGACGCTCTCGACGAGCACCCGAGCGCCACATCGATCCTCGCCGGCATCGTCACCATGGCGCACGCGGCCGGGATGCGGGTGGTCGCCGAGGGAGTGGAGACGGAGTCGCAGGCCGCCACGGTCGCCGAGGTCGGTTGCGACCTCGCGCAGGGCTATCACTTCGGGCGTCCCGCCCCGCTGGCCGACGTGATCGGGTCCGGAGTCCGGATCCGGGCGAATCCCGGTGTCTGGGAGACCGGCTGACCTGTCCGCGCCAGACCAACACTGTCACCGAGGCGTCCCACGCCATACCGTGGGGCGTATCTGCGCTATGCATGCGACTGTGTCCGTTACCGTCAGACTCGGCGATGCACGCGAGTAGATTGATCGCCACGTCGATCACCCGGCGTCCATGCAACCGGACAGCGAGGTCACGGACATGACACACATTCTGCGGTGGACTCCTGCAACGCTCTGGACGGCGTCATGACCGACGCGGAGCGGCAAGTCGCCGAGCAACACACGGCGAAGGTCATCGGTGTCACGGTCGCCGCGGCGGTCGGTGGCTTCCTGTTCGGTTTCGACAGCTCGGTCGTCAACGGCGCCGTCGACTCGATCGAAGCGGACTTCGGCCTCGGCAAGCTGATGACCGGCTTCGCCGTCGCGATCGCGTTGCTCGGCTGTGCGCTCGGCGCATGGTTCGCGGGCCGATTGGCCGACGTGTGGGGCCGCAAGCGCGTGATGCTGCTCGGCTCCGCGCTTTTCATCATCAACTCGATCGGCACCGGTTTCACACAGACCATCCCGGACCTGCTCTTGTGGCGTGTGCTCGGCGGTATCGGCATCGGTATCGCATCGGTGATCGCTCCCGCATACATCGCCGAGATCGCTCCGGCCCGCTTCCGCGGCGCCCTGGGGTCTCTGCAGCAGTTGGCGATCACGATGGGCATCTTCGCGGCGTTGCTGTCCGACGCTCTCCTCGCGGACAGCGCGGGCGGCGCGTCGAACGACTTCTGGTGGGGCCTCGAGGCGTGGCGGTGGATGTTCCTCGTCGGTGTCGTGCCCGCCGTCGTCTACGGTGTGCTGGCGCTGCTGATCCCGGAGTCGCCGCGATACCTGGTGGGCCGCAACCGTGATGCCGAGGCGGCCCGGATCCTGCAGGAGGTGACGGGCGAGGAGAACCCCCTCGAGCGGGTCAAAGAGATCAAGCTGACGGTCAAGCGCGAGGCGAAGTCGTCGATCAGGGACATCGCCGGACCGTCATTCGGGCTGCACCCGCTCGTCTGGGTCGGCATCTGGCTGGCAGTCTTCCAGCAGTTCGTCGGTATCAACGCGATCTTCTACTACTCGACGACGCTGTGGCAGTCCGTCGGCTTCTCCGAGGCCGACTCGTTCAAGACATCGGTGATCACCGCCGTCATCAACGTCGTCATGACCTTCGTGGCGATCCTGTTCGTCGACCGCATCGGGCGGCGGAAACTGCTGCTCGGCGGTTCGGTGGGCATGTTCATCGGCCTGCTCATGGCGTGTATCGCGTTCACCCAGCAGATCGGCGAGGGCGAGAACATCACGCTGCCCGACCCGTGGGGTGTGGTCGCACTGATCGGCGCCAACCTGTTCGTGGTCGCCTTCGCCGCGACGTGGGGCCCGGTGATGTGGGTGATGCTGGGCGAGATGTTCCCCAACCGCATCCGCGGTGTCGCCCTGGGTGTCTGCACGGCCGTGAACTGGGTCGCGAACTTCACCATCTCGATGCTGTTCCCGCCGATGACCGAAGCCGTCGGACTCGGAATCATCTACGGCTTCTTCGCCTTCTGCGCCGCGGCCTCGTTCTTCTACGTCCTCCGGAAGGTCGAGGAGACCAAGGGGATGGAGCTCGAGCAGATGGATTCGGTGGCAGAGGCGCGACTGTCGCAGTTCACTGCGGTCCGTGCGGCGAAGGACAAAGCCTGAATGTTCGATCTGCGTGAGCTCTCCAGCCGCGTCGTCGCGGCCCCCATGGCCGGTGGTCCGAGCACCCCGGAACTGGTGGTGGCCGCGGCATCGGCCGGCGGTGTCGGCCAGCTCGCCGCGGGGTACCTGACCCCCGACAAGGTGCGCGCCGACATCGCGGCCGTGCGGACGGCCGGCACCGAGGTCTTCGGTGTCAACATCTTCGTTCCCGAGGCGGAGCCGGTGAACCGCGACGACCTCGCCCGCTACCGCGCCGAACTCGTCCCGTATGCGCGAAGTCTGGGCGTGACGCTTCCCGAGGTCGAGGACCTGGGCGAGGACGATGACCACTTCGACGACAAGATCCGGCTGGTGTGCGACGAGCGAATCCCGCTCGTGTCCTTCGCGTTCGGGTGTCCCGCACCCGAGGTCGTCGCCGAATTGCACCGGCACGGGTGCAGTGTCGGGGTCACGGTCACCACGGCCACGGACGCCGAGATCGCCGGCCGAGCCGGGGCCGACTGGCTGTGCGTGCAGGGTCCCGACGCCGGTGGCCATCGATCGGTCTTCGACCGCCGGAGCACTCCTCCCACAGAGCCGCTCGACGACTTGATCCGCGCGGTCGGCGACCGGGTGCCGCTGCCCATCGTCGCGGCGGGTGGGATCTCCACGTCGGCCCGGGCAGACGAGGTCCGATCCGCGGGACCCGTTGCGGTGCAGGTGGGTACGGTTTTGTTGCGGACCACCGAGGCCGGCACCAAACCCGCGCACGCGGCGGCACTCGCCGATCCGGACCGAACCGACACCGTGGTCACCTGGGCGTTCAGCGGCCGACCGGCACGCGCCCTGCGAAACCTGTTCACCGACAGGTTCTCCGACGCCGCGGTGGCCGAGTACCCGGCCGTCAACACGTTGACCGGCGGCATCCGACGCGCCGCCAGCAACGACCCCGACGGAATCAACCTCTGGGCCGGGAGCGGATACCGCGACGCCGTCGAGGAGTCGGCCGTCGATACCATCGCCCGGCTCGGGTGATCGGGAGCGAAGGGGTCGCGCTCCTCCCACCTCAGTGCGGGTCCTGCTCGTTCAGCGTCGCCACGACGTCGGCGTAGTCGCCGCGCGCCTCACCCCACCGCAGGAACTTCACCCGCTCGACGAGCAGTTCGGTGGCGGCGGGTTGCGTGCCGATGAGATGGACGACCTCATCGACGAATTCGTCGAGGGGCATGGCGAAGTCGCTGTCCCGTTGTCCCGGCAGCAGGTCGGTGCGAACCGCCGGCGGCACGAGTTCGACGACGTCGACTGCGGTATCGGCGAACTGTAGGCGCAACGATTCGCTCAGCATGTGGATCGCCGCTTTCGTGGCGTTGTAGGTCGGCGCCACCCGGAGCGGGGCGAATGCCAGACCCGAGGACACGGTCATGATCGTGGCGGACGGTCGAGACCGCAGGTGGTCGATGAACGCGCCGATCAGACGGATCGGACCGAGGAGATTGGTGGTGACCATTGCCTCCGCAGCATCGAGGAAGCCTTCCGGGGACGACCAATCCTCTACCCGCATGATGCCGGCCATCGCGACGAGCACGTCGAGGTTCGGGTGTTCGGCGATGATCTTCCGTGCGGCGGACTCGACACTGGCCGGGTCGGCGACATCGATCGCGACGGTGTGCAACCCGGGGTGTTCCGAACGGATACGGTCGAGGAGTTCGGTGCGCCGCCCGCCGACGATGACGGTGTTGCCCTTGTCGTGCAGGCGGGTCGCCAGCGCCAAGCCGATCCCGCTGGTCGCTCCGGGGATGAAGATGGTGTTTCCGGTGAGGTTCATGTCATCGAGTCTCGGATCCGGCGGGCGAGTCATCCAGAGCGCAACCATCCGGGGATCGCCGATCCCTGGCAACGCGGTACCGACGCCGTGATACTGGCCTGATGGATCGTGATGCGCTGGCCGGGTTCCTCGTGAGCCGACGCAACAGTCTGCAACCATCGGATGTCGGTCTGCCGGGGGGCGCCCGGCGACGCACGACGGGTCTTCGACGCGAAGAGGTGGCGCAGCTCGCCACGATGTCGACCGACTACTACACCCGACTCGAACAACGACGCGGCCCACAACCGAGCACCCAGATGTTGGCGGCGCTCGCTCGCGCACTCCGCCTCACGGCCGATGAGCGGGACTACCTGTTCCGGGTCGCCGGACACAGCGCGCCGGACCGGATGGCGGCCTCGGACCACATCGCGCCCGGACTCCTGCGAGTACTCGACCGGCTCACCGACACCCCCGCCCTCATCCTCTCGGCACTGGGGGAGACCTTGGTGCAGAATCATTGCGCGCGAGCGCTGTTCGGCGACACCGACCATCTCGTCGGAATGGACCGCAGTGCCATCTACCGGTGGTTCGTGTACCCCGACGAGGAACGCGGCCGCTACCCGGCTGACGATCACGAGCGGCAGAGCCGTGCGCAGGTCGCCTCGCTCCGTGCCGCTTACGGCGTCATGGGCGCCGATTCCCGTGCCGGAGCAATGGTCACAGAGCTTCGACGCCGCAGCAGCGAATTCGACGCGCTCTGGGACACCCACATCGTCAGCCGACGCTTCGAGGACCACAAGATCCTGATCCATCCCGAGGTCGGCGCGATCGAGGTCGACTGTCAGGCGCTCTTCACCGAGGACGAAACCCAGGTGTTGCTCGTGCTGACCGCAGCGCCGCGAACGGACGCAGCGGGAAAGATCGAATTGCTCAACGTGCTCGGCACACAGCAACTCGGACTCGATCCACGTTGACCGTCTGGCGCCGGGGGATTACGTCGACCCGGTCTCACGAGTGTTGATCCGCCTTCCGATCGCGGCCACCTGGCGAAGCTGCGCACGCGTGAGGCGGTCGATGACGAGCTCACGCACGTTGGTCACATACCCGGGAGCGGTGGCCACCACTTTCTCCCAACCCGACTCGGTGAGAACGGCATTCGTGAATCGACCGTTCTCGGGGCACGGATGGCGCCGAACCCATCCCCGCTTCTCGAGTCTGCCGACCACATGCGAGAGCCGGGACAGCGATCCGTAGGAAAGTTCGGCGAGCTGGCTCATCCGCAGGGTGCGGTCAGGGGCCTCGGACAGCGCTGCCATCACCTCGTACTCGAAGTGGGTGATCTGGGCGTCACGGAGAAGCTGGGCGTCGAGGGCGTGGGGGAGACGGGCGAGCGCGGCTGCCACCTGGATCCAGGCGTCCATTTCCTCGTCGTCGAGCCAGTTCGGCTCTGGGGCAGTGGACATCTGCGCAGTGTATACGAAGTGAACACGTCCGTGATCAGGTTGACGCATCAAGTGTCAACACCTAGCCTTCACTTGATACTTCAAGTCACAACCATCTAGTGAGGCGGCTCAGTCATGACCAACCCCATCGTCCGCAGTGCGGGCATCCTCATCGGACGCGTCGCTCTCGGCGTCATCTTCCTGGCCCACGGCCTGCAGAAGTTCCAGCAGAACGGCTGGACGGGACCGCAGACCGGGTTCGACATGATGGGTGTTCCGGCCGCGTCCTTCTCGGCGTTCGTCGTCACGTGGCTCGAAATCCTCGGTGGCATCGCCCTGATCGTCGGGCTGCTGACCCCGATCGTCGCCGCCCTGTTCACGCTGGACATGATCTGCGCGCTGTTCATCGCACACGTCGACAACGGCATCTGGGTCTCCGACGGTGGTTACGAGTTCGTGCTCGCCCTCGGTGCCGGCGCACTGCTGCTGGCCGTGATCGGCGCCGGACGTTTCAGCGTGGACGCCGTGCTGGGGTCGAAGGTCCGCTGGCTCGCCGCCGACGACACCCGGTCGCGCGACCTGGTCGGCACCTCGCGCTGACCCCGCTCCGCTACCGGCGCCCGGTTCATGCGCCCCGGTCCGCCCACCCTGCGGACCGGGGCGTTCGCTGTCCGCGGTCCTCGCCTACAGTCCCAGTAGGGCGTCGAGTGGAATGAGAGATATGACCTGGCTGATGCTGATCGCGGCGATCGCCTCGGAGGTCGCGGCGACGTTGTCACTCAAGGGTTCACAGACCGAACCGATGCTGTACGCGGTGGTCGCCGTCGGTTACACGTTCGCGTTCATACTCCTGGCCGCAGTCCTGAAGCGCGGCATGGGCATCGGCGTGGCCTACGGCATCTGGTCGGCGTCGGGCGTCGCACTTACCGCGGTACTGGCGACCTGGATATTCGACGAGCCCTTCGGATTCCTGATGGGAATCGGCATCGTGTGCATCATGATCGGGGTTCTCCTCGTCGAGACCGGCCACCGGCCACCCGTCGACGAGGGCGCCGACTCCGCCGCTTCGGGGGTCTGACCGTGGGATATGTCTTCATCGTCGCCGCCATCGTCGCCGAGGTCACCGGGACCCTCGCGCTGCGTGCCGCCGCGACCGGTCGACCGACCTTCTACGGAGTCGTCGTCCTCGGGTATCTGACGGCGTTCGTCGCGTTGACCCTCGGGCTGCGGCACGGCGTGCCCCTCGGTGTGGCGTACGGCATCTGGGCGGCGGCCGGGGTCGCAGCCACGGCCGTCGCCGCACACTTCCTGTTCCGCGAACGCCTCAACCGACGCATGGTCGCCGGCATCGGGGTGATCATCGTCGGTGTGCTGCTCGTCGAATTGGGCGCGCTGCACTGAGTTCCGGCGTCGCTGATGTCGCGCCGCGAGCGCCGACTGTCAGCCGCGTTCTGGACCGGGGGAGCGCTGGTCCACCTCAGCGCCGGACTCGACGTCACGCGGGTTGTCGAAGGAGACGTCGATCTCCTGAAAACCCTTGTTGCGCTGCGCGAGAACCTGCGCCGAGTACGCCGCCTCGTCGCCCTTCGTCAGACTGACGTTGTCGGTGAACGGGGTGAGCAGCGAACGTGGATAGAGCCGGTCGACGCGAACCGCGTTGGTCTCGAGACAGATGACGATCACGATCGACGACACGTAGAGGAAGGCGAGCAGGCCCAACACGATCGCGAAGACGCCGTTGGTGGAGCTGGCGTTACCGATGACGTGCTGCACATAGACCGCGCCGAAGGTCTGGATGACCTGCCAGCAGACCGCCGCCCCGAAGGCGCCCGGCAGTACGTCCCGGATCGACACGTCGCGCGCCGTGCCGATCCGAAAAGCCACGGTGAACACCAGCGTGCTCAACGCCACCGATCCGAGGATCGCCAGCCAGCGTCCGACGATGCCGAGTTCGAAGGCAGCCGAGACGCCGTTGACGACGGTCAGGCCGATGACCGCAACACCGATCGTGGACAACAACAGGAGGCCACGCAAACGGGCGAAGATCGGGTCGGGACGCTCGTTGCGCGGCACTGCCCAGATCGTGTTCATCGCGTTCTGGGCGGCGACGGCCACTCCGAGGCCTCCGTACAGCGACACGACAACCCCGATGATGATGGCGGTGGCCCCGCCGCTGAGCTTCTCGGGTTCGCCCAACTGCCCACCGATCACCGGGATCTGGCTCATCGCCGAGTCCAAGATGCGGTCTTGGAGGTCGGGGTTGTCGGCCAGGACGATCCCCAGCACGGTCGCGAACAGCAGTAACAGCGGAAACAACGAGATGAACGCGTAATAGGCACAGAGCGCGGCCAGGTAGGCGCCCTGATCGTCGACGAACTTGTAGATGACGGCAAGCGGGAAGCCGGTCGCCGGATGACGCCGCTGAAAACGGTCGACCCTCTCGGTCAACGACACCCGATCATCCTTCTCCTCGCCGGCCCGTGCCTGTTCCCCGTTCCGTTGAACGAGTCGTTCACCGGGAGTTACCACGGTGGTGCCGAATTTAACCCGAGCACGAGTCGATTCGGGACACGTCATCGGATCGGGGGTTCACCGGAACGGATCGAAACCCGGGGTGCCGAGGGCGCGGAAGGGTGTTCCCAGACGCCAATAGGCCAGCCCCGCCAGCCCGCGCGGGAAGTAGCGTTCGGTGGTCGTGACCGTCACCGACCCGTCCGCGTCGTCCGCGGCCTGGAGGCGGTAGTCGCGATACGATCTGCCGAATCGGTTGTCGCGCAGACGAATACGAAGTCGATCCGGTCGTTGCGCGAGCACGATCTCACCGCGGTGCCGCGCATCCCGCTCGAGCCGCTCCCAGACCGTCGCACTACTCGCGCGCTCACTGACCCGGGTCTCCGATTCGAACATCTCCTCACCGGCCCACCGTGGATCGGTGGGAAGAGGTTCGGCCGGCGACACGTCTACGGACGCGTTGGCCCACGAGGCACGGCCATCGCCGCGCGCCGAGCGTTCGAGCGTGTGGGCAACCGCCTCCGAGTAGGAGGTCAACCCCCCTTTCGGACGATCGATGATCGCGTCGACGGCCCGGTCGCGACAGACGGCGTCGCATTCGAGGGACTCGATCAGCGGTCGAGCGATCTTGCCGCGGATCGGCGTGACGAACCTTACCCAGCGGCTCGCCAGCGCAGGCGTGAGATACGGCAGTACCACCATGATTCGAGGTCGAAGACCCGCGACCTCGGCATACACCTGCATCATGTCGCCGTATTCGAGGACGTCGGGACCGCCGATGTCCCAGGTCCTCGACGACGGGACGGCGGCGGTGGCGGCTTCCACAAGGTAGTGCAGGGCGTCGTCGACCGCGATCGGTTGGATCTTGTTGTGCACCCACCGCGGCGTCGTCATCGCGGGCAGTCGCTCGGTGAGGTGCCGGATGAGTTCGAACGAGGCCGACCCCGAGCCGATCAGCGTCCCGGCCTGCAACGCGATGGTCTCGATCGGTGAGTCGATGAGGATGTCGCCGACCTCGGCGCGTGAGGCCAGATGTTCGGACAGGTCGGTGCCCGACGGATGGAGACCGCCGAGGTAGACGATGCGCGACACGCCGTTCTGCTGAGCCGCGGCCACCACATTCTCCGCGGCACGCCGCTCTTCGGCCGCGAAGTCCGCGTCGGTGCTCATCGAGTGGACCAGGTGGTAGACGACATCCACACCCGCGAAGGCCTTGACCAGCGAATCGCGATCAGACAGATCACCCCGGATCACCTCGGCCGTCGGATCAGACAACCACGGTGCGTCGGCGAGCTTCTCCGGTGTCCGCGCCAGTGCGCGCACACGGTGCCCGCGTGCCAACAGCCGGGGCGCCAATCGGCCGCCGACGTAACCGGTCGCTCCGGTGACCAGACAGGTTCGCGACTCGTCCACCTGACTCCTCCGCTCTCGGGTGTGCCTCCCAGGCTAGGGAGCGAAGCCGCTCGGCGCCGTAGCCTCGGCGCGGTCGGTGCCGGATCGTTCTCCGTGGCCACGATTCGATAACGGCACGTTTGGCCGACACCGAACTCAGACCACCAGACCTGAATTCGACGGCCGGACCTCGATCGAAGTCTGGCGGTCGAGTCCAGGTCTGGCCGTCAGCTGTCGTTTGCGTCCGCCGGCGAATTCTCGAACCACAGGCACTCTTCCAGGAGGCCCGCGCTCTTCCAGCCCTCCGCGGTCCGGACCATCGAATGGTGGTAGTTGCCGCCGCAGGTGCTGAGTTCGGGCATGCCGACGAAACGCATCGGGTTGTAGAACATGGCGCGCACGTCGGCCCGGTCTCCGTCGAACGTGTACTCGATGTTGGTGATGAAGTGCTGACTCACCGACACGAACGCGAAACTCTCCTCCAGCCACGCGGCGATCTCGTCCCGAGTGCCCGCCTGACCGTAGGGCGTCGACGAGTAGTCGACCACCGCCTCCGGGGTGAACACCGAGCGCCAGAGTTCCCAGTCCTTGGTGTCGACCGCTCGTGAGTACCGGTACAACGTGTCCGCGATGCCGAACCGGTCGCTGATCTCCTGCAGGTCCATCGTTCTCCCGTCCACCGGTATCTGTACGGGCAGCCCGTCGTGGCAGCGCCGAGACCGGCCGTCGCCGCCGACTATAGACACCAGTCCAGACGCTTGTCAGCGAAACCGCACCGGAGCGGGTGCCGCAAGTCAGGTCGATGCTGCGAGGTCGCGGACGACGCGGAGGTCGGCGACGAAGGCGTCGAAGGCCCGCTCGCGCTGATCCGTGGGTCCGCGGAGAATCGACGACGGGTGCACGGTCGCCACCACGGACTCGGAATGGTCGGGGCCGAGGTCTCCGTCGGCGCCGAGATCGAAGCGCTCGCCACGGTGTCGGGTGAGCCGGAAGTTGGTGCCCAGCAAGGCCTGTGCGGCCGTGGCACCCAGACACACGACAGCGGCCGGCCGGACCGACGAACGGTTCGTCGGCACGATCCTTCTGGTCACCGGGCTGTTCGCCGATGAACATGATCGTCGAACCGGGCGCGCCCACCCCACCGCGACACCCGCCGCGGCCCCGGTGATCACCCGCGGCCCGCCCACCAGCAACGGGTCGAACCGGGAGTGGTTGCCGTCGACGCGTTTCCGGCCACGGCGGGACGACCATCCGTGGTGGGAGAGTTCGGACCGGATGCCCGTCTCGGTCACCGGGTTGTCGGGCCGACCGGTCGCGAACGACGCGAGGTGCGCCTCGATGGACGCCACGCGATCGGCGCCCAGCAGGATCAGCCAATGCGCCGCGCGCCCCTCGCTGTAGCGGGACGCGGAGCGTCGGATCACCCCGGACAGCCCGCGCGGCGGCGTGGACGTGCCGAAAACCGGTGGCAGAAAGGCATGTTCGTTCGATCGCTCGCGGGGCTGACGCTCGGGCTGGTCTTCGGGGACGGTCCAGTGGACGCCCGGGGCCGGTTCGACGGGCAGTTCGCGCGGAACCGCGGGGCGGTTTGCGGGATCCAGGTCGACGCCCCATCCGGGTATGCGGTCGACCAGTGCGGCGGTGTCGGGGTCGTGGGGGCGGTCTGCGGGAAAGCGGGCACGGGTCCTCCTCAGCCGGCGTCGGCAACGATGATGGGCTTGATGCAGTCGTCGAGCTCCTCGGAGAAGATGCGGTAGCCCTCAGCGATGTGCTCGAAGCGGAATTCGATGCGTGACAATGTGTGAAATAGCCGTTGCGGATGTGGCCGAACAGTCTCGGCCACTGCCGTTTGACCGGGCACTGGGTGATGTCCGGGGTGAGTCCCTTGTTTATGGCGTCGCCGAACATGACCGCGCTGAACATCGGTCCGTACGCACCCATGACCGAAACGGTGCCGCCTTTGCGGACCGCATCGATGGCCCAGTTGAGGGCGATCGGTGACCCGCCTGCAGCTAAAACTTGGCCGCGGGGCCGCGGTAGACCATCGCGCACATCGTGTCTGGACTCATGCGCGTTCGGGTACCCCACAAATGCGGTACTAACCGCGCCGGCGGCGCGGTGCGCGCAGACCGGTGTCACGCGCGGGGGTGTAGAAAAGGAACCCGAATCCAGGACAGTCCTCGGGAGGAGATCGTCGATGTCAATGGTGTCTTATGTGATCGCCGGTTCGGAGGCCAGCGGGGGAGCGGGCATCCAGGCCGACCTGCGCACCTTCGCACAGCTGGGTACCTATGGTGTCGGGACCATCACCTGCATCGTGTCCTTCGACCCGAACAACGAGTGGTCCCATCGGTTCGTACCGATCGACTCCGGGGTGATCGCCGATCAGATCGAGGTGGCCACTGCCGCGCACGAACCCGAGGTCGTGAAGATCGGCATGCTGGGCACCCCGGCCACCATCTCCACGGTCGCGCAGGCGCTCGGCTCCCGACAGTGGCGAGATGTCGTCGTCGACCCGGTGCTGATCTGCAAGGGTCAGGAGCCCGGCGCCGCACTCGACACCGACAACGCCCTCCGCTCCGAGATCTTGCCGCTGGCCACCGTGGTGACCCCCAATCTGTTCGAGGCCGCGACCTTGGCCGGCATGGACGAACTGACGTCCACCGACGACCTCGCCGAGGCGGCGCGGCGAATCCATGATCTCGGGCCGAAGGTCGTCGTCGTGAAGGGCGGGGTCGGACTCCCCGGCGAGGAGGCGATCGACGTCGTCTTCGACGGCTCCGAGGTCACCGTCCTGCGTGCCCCGAAGGTGGGCGACGAGCGGGTCTCCGGAGCCGGCTGCGTGTTCGCGGCCGCCACCACCGCCGAACTCACCAAGGGCGCAGGGGTCCTCGACGCGATCCGGACCGCCAAGCAGTTCACCCACGACGGCATCGTCGGCCGTCTCGCCTCGAACGCACCGTTCGACGCCGTGTGGCACGGATCGAGGTGACCCACGGGCTAGTGCTCGGTCGGCCCAGCCCGTCGGGTGTCGGCGGGCTTCTCCCCGGGTAGTCGAGCGACAGCCCGGCGGTCTCCGTCACCGTCCGGGACGTCGTCCCGAGGAGAACCCATGTCCGAGACCGTCGCCGACATCGTGCTGCAACGCCTTCGGGAGTGGGGGGTCCGGCAGGTTTTCGGCTACCCCGGCGACGGCATCAACGGCCTGCTGTCGGCCTGGGTTCGCGCGGAGAACGATCCGCAGTTCGTGCAGTCGCGCCACGAGGAGATGAGCGCGTTCCAAGCCGTCGGATCGCGCTCGCCGAACGCGCGCCGACGGCCCTGATCTTTCCCTCGGATGTTCTCGACCTGACCTACGAGCCACCACAGCAGGCCTTCAAGCAGGTCCCGTCCAGCCTCGGGGTCACGTCGGCGACCCCCGTGCCGGACCCGGACGCGGTCGCGCGAGCCGCCGAGATCCTCAACTCCGGGGAGCGAGTCGCGATGCTGGTCGGCCAGGGCGCACGGGGATGTGCGCCTGAGCTCATCACGGTTGCGGACATCCTCGGCGCCGGTTGCGCGAAAGCCCTTCTCGGGCGAGATGTCCTCCCCGACACGCTGCCGTGGGTCACGGGATCCATCGGCCTGCTCGGCACGACTGCCAGCCATCGATTGATGACCGGCTGCGACACCCTGCTGACCGTCGGATCGAATTTCCCGTACTCGCAGTTCCTTCCGTCGTTCGGACAGGCCAGGGGAGTGCAGATCGACCATTCACCCGAGGTGATCGGCATGCGCTACCCGAACGAGCTCAATGTCGTCGGCGACGCACGCGCCACGCTGCAAGCTCTCATCCCGCTGCTCGAACCCAAGACCGACCGCTCGTGGCGCGACAAGGTCGAAGCCGACGTCGAGCGCTGGTGGACGAATGCGGCCGGCCAGGCGATGACCGACGCGGATCCGGTCAATCCGATGCGCGTCTTTCACGAGTTCTCGCCACGCGCCCCGTCGAATTGCATCATCACCGCGGATTCGGGCAGTGCCGCCAACTGGTACGCACGGCACATCGTCTTCCGCGACGAGATGAGGGGGTCGCTGTCCGGGACGCTGGCCACGATGGGGCCGGCGGTGCCGTATGCCATCGGCGCCAAGTGGGCGCACCCCGACCGGCCCGCGGTCGCCTTCAAGGGCGACGGTGCGATGCAGATGAACGGCCTGGCCGAGATGATCACCGTGGCGCACTACTGGCAGCAGTGGACGGATCCGCGGCTCGTCGTCGTGGTGTTGCACAACAACGACCTGAACCAGGTCACGTGGGAACAGCGCGCGATGTCAGGATCGCCGAATTCGCCGCCTCACAGGAACTCCCCGACGTCGACTACGCGGCCTTCGCGCGGGGGATCGGACTCGTCGGGATCAACGTCGACGACCCGGATGGTCTCGGTACCGCATGGGACACCGCCCTGGCCGCCGATCGACCGGCGTTGCTCGACGTGCGTTGCGACCCGACGGTGCCTCCCGTCCCGCCGCACGCGACCCGCGAGCAGGTCCTCGCCCTCGGCGAGGCGCTGGTCAAGGGTGACGACGATGCATGGGCCGTCGCCAAGAACGCAGCCAGACAGGGAATCCGCCAGTTCCTACCCGGACGGCAGTCCGACAACGACTGACTACACGGGACACCGGCTGCGCCCCGGTCCCGTACTCTCCACCGCATGAGCGGTGAGGAACTCTTCACAGCGGTAGCGGTCGGGTTCGAGGCAGTCGGAGCCTTCGCGATGATCGTGGGAGCGATCATCGCGTGCGTGCTGGGCGCACGTTCGCTCCGTCGGGGAGAGGGTGGCAACACTGCCTTCTCGGTACTGCGCAACACACTCGGAGCAGCCATTCTCCTGGGGCTGGAAGTCCTGGTCGCGGCGGATCTCATCCGCACCATCACGTCCAAACCGTCGATCGAGGATGCGCTCATCCTCGGGCTCATCGTGCTCATCCGTACCGTGTTGTCGATGTCCATCCAGATCGAGATCGAGGGCGTGGCGCCGTGGCGTCGAGCGTTGCTGACCAGCGGTGGACAACTGCTCGGTGCAGCGGTCGCGAACGACGCAGCAGCTGCGCGACCGACAACCGAAAGCACCGCGCGACGCGTCGACGGGTAGTGTCGCCACCCGGTCTGGCGCCGACAACGACCGGCGAGTCATCCTGGATGCCGATCACCGACAGACCGACCGAAGGAGTGCCGGGTGACAACGATCCCAGACGAAGTCGATGTCCTCATCGTCGGTGCCGGGATCTCCGGCATCGGTGCCGCCCGCTGGGTGCGAACCGAACACCCTGGCAAGTCGATCGCGATTCTCGAGGCCCGGAATACCGCCGGCGGTACGTGGGACCTGTTCCGCTACCCGGGGATTCGGTCCGACTCGGACCTGCACACCTTCGGGTACGACTTCAAGCCCTGGACCGATCGACAGGCGATCGCCGACGCCCCGCGAATCCTCGATTACCTCCACGAGACGATCGACGAGAACGATCTCGCTCCGCTGGTCCGGTATGGGCATCGTGTGGTGGCGGCCGTGTGGTCGTCGGACACCGCGCGGTGGACGGTCGACGTCGAACACACCGACACCGGAACGCGAAGCCAGATCAGTGCGCGATGGATCTTCTGTGGCTCGGGCTACTACGACTACGACGCGGGGTTCGCGCCGGAGTTCGCCGGCACCAAGACCTTCCGTGGCGAGATCGTGCATCCGCAGCACTGGCCCGAGGACCTCGATTACGCGGGCAAGCGGGTCGTGGTCATCGGCAGCGGCGCAACGGCGGTCACACTGCTTCCCGCGATGGCGGGACAGGCCGCGCACGTGACCATGCTCCAGCGCACACCGACCTACATCCTCCCGCTGCCCCGCGAGGACGCCATCGCCAACACCCTCAAGAAAGTGTTCGGCACCGAACGCGGATACGCATTGACCCGACACAAGAACGTCGCGCAGCAGCGGTTGCTCTTCGAACTGTGCCAGCGATTCCCATCGGTCGCTCGTCGGCTGATCCGCAAGATCAACGAATCTCAGCTGCCCGAGGACTATCCGGTGGACACGCATTTCAATCCCCCGTACAACCCCTGGGACCAGCGGCTGTGTGTGGTGCCCGACGCCGACCTGTTCCGGGCCATCCGCTCCGGGAAGGCCTCGATCGTCACCGACCGGGTCAACACCTTCACCGAGAACGGCATCCGGACAGTGGGCGGGGAGGAACTCGAGGCCGACATCGTCGTCACCGCGACCGGGCTCAACATCAAGATCATCGGCGGCATCGAGCTGAGCGTCGACGGTGAACCGGTGTCCCTTCCCGACACCGTCGTCTACCGCGGGATGATGCTGTCCGGTGTGCCGAACTTCGCGCTGGCGATCGGTTACACCAATGCGTCGTGGACCCTCAAGATCGGACTGTTGTGCGAATACTTCTGCAAACTTCTGGCGCACATGGATTCTCACGGATACGACAGTGTGTGGGCGGTCGCGGACCCCGATATGCCGACTCGGCCACTGCTCGACTTCGGGGCCGGCTACGTCCAACGAGCCCTCGACACCCTGCCCAAGCAGGGAGCTGAGGAGCCCTGGGTGATGTCGATGAGCTACTACGCCGACCGCAAATTGTTCCGTGGTGACGTCGCCGACGACAACGTCCGATTCGCGCGGGCGGGGGAGCGGGTGCGGTCGACGGTCGGGTAGCGGTGACGACTCGCCGGACGGCGGCTGAGTCACATCCGCGCGAACCGCACCAGCCAGTAGCAGTAGACGCCGTAGGCCGCGATACCCACCGCGGCCAGGATCATCAGCACCTGCCCGGCGGGCAGGCCGGCCAGTGTCTTGACCGCGCCGTCGATCCCCGTGGCCTTCGACGGATCGGCAGTCGCAACAGCCACGATGACCAGGATGCCGGTGCCGGCCAGAACGACACCCTTGCCGCAGTAACCGATCACGCCCGCGATTGTCGCCGCCTTGTCGTCGGAGATCTTGAGATCGTCGAGGAACGACCGGCTGGCTCCCTTGTAGACGTGGTAGACGCCGACGCCGATGATGATCAGGCCGGCCGCGACGAGGACGAACTTCCCGCCACCGGACTGCAGGAGTCGCGCTGTCAGTCCGGCGTTCTCCTGACCACTCGACTTCCCTTGGCCGGTCGCGAAACGTATTGCCGACCAGGCGAACCCGACGTAGACCACGGCGAGCGACAACGCTTTTCCGCGATCGAACCACTGCTCGGCGCCATCACTGTCCTCGCCCGGTTCGGTGGCGTGGGGTCCGACGACGGCCTCGGCGAGTCGCCACAGCGCCAGTGCTGCGAACGCGACCGCGGCCACCCACAGGACGACGCGGCCGCCGGACGAGTCGGCGAAGATCCCCAACGCACCCGACTGGTCGGCGTTCCCGCCCCCACCGAAGGCGAGGCGCAGGATGATGTAGGCGATCAGCAGATGGAGCAGGCCGCTGACGGCGTGGCCGGCACGCGCCAAGCGTTCGAACCAAGGGCTGTCGGTGGCGCGGTCGACCGCGCCGGTCACTTGATTGCGGCTCATCGCGCCACGTTCCTTCCGCCGTTCGACCGAGCTGGTGCCCCGCCGGTTCCACTGACGTTACGGGGTGCCGGCCGGTCGCTCACTTCCCCTGCGAGTTACGAAGGGCCCGAGCCTGTTCGATGTACTTCTGGTCCTTCTCGTCGTTCTTGTCCGACGCCGTGGTGTCCCGAGGCGGCAGTTGCAGGTGCTCTTCGGCCGGCATCCCCGCCTGTAGCTGTCGGCCACGTTCGAGTTCGGAGTCGAACTCGGCCCCGAACAGCAGCGCGAGGTTCGTCAGCCACAGCCACAGCAGGAAGACGATGACTCCCGCGAGTGCGCCGTAGGTCTTGTTGTAGCTGCCGAAGTTCGAGACGTACAGCGCAAATGCCGCCGACGCGACGATCCAGGTGACGATGGCCAGCACCGCACCGGCGCTGATCCACCGGAACTTCGGCTGCTGCACGTTCGGGGTCGCCCAGTACAAGATGGCGACGATCAGGATCACGAACAGCAGGAGGATGGGCCATCGAACGATGTTCCAGACGGTCAGCGCGGTCTCGCCGAAACCGATGGCGTCTCCGATCGATTTCGCGATCGGTCCGCTGACGGCCAGCATCAGTGCCACGGCAGCGGCGAGCACGAGTGCTACGAGGGTCACGAGCAGCATGATCGGCCGCAGCTTCCAGATGGGACGGCCTTCGTCGATCTCGTACATCCGGTTCATCGCGCGTCCGAACGCCCCCACGTAACCCGACGCGGACCAGAGCGCGCCGAGCAGACCGAGTACGAGGGCGAAACCGGCGCTGGGGGCGGCCACGAGTTGTTCGACGGGGCCCCGCAACGTGTCCACGGCCGACGACGGTCCGAGGTCGTCGACCATCTGCAGGACGGCGTCGGTCGTCTTCTCGCCCTGGCCGAACACACCGAGCAGCGAGACCAGCGCGAGCAGCGCCGGGAACAGCGAGAGCACGGAGTAATAGGTGAGCGCCGCTGCCAGATCGGTGCACTGATCGCGCGAGAACTCCCGCGCGGTCTTCTTCAGCACGAAGAGGAGGGACGGCTTGGTCAGGTCAGTGGGGGAGTCCGGCTTGCGCGGATCATCGGGGTCGGCCGATTCGGGGTCGTCGCGAACGTCCGGTTCAGCTGAGGCCGGATCCTTGTCCGCTCGTTCAGCGGCGTCATCTCGTTTCATCCCCTGCGCTTAACCGGCGAACACGCAAGCCAAACCCGGCCGACGTCGGCGCACCCGTCACCTGTGGGGTCAGCGCACGTGGCCGCAGGCGTCGTCGACCGCCCCCTGCAGATCTCGCTGGATCCAGCGGGTCACGGCGGCGGGTGTGTCGTCTCGACGGGCGCCGAGGTCCACCGGTTCACCCAGAGCGACAACGGGCCGGCCACCACCGGCCGGGTAGGCGATCCCGGCGGAGACCAACCACAGTCCGACACCGTCTCGCAGGGCTCGATGGGCGATGTGGCCGATCCCGGTGCCGAGCCGCTGAACCTCCGTCGGGTCGCCCTCGTTGCAGGTCCCCTCAGGAAACACCGCGATGCTGTCCCCGCGTGCCATTCGTTCGACGCAGACGGCGATCATCTGACGCCCGGCGTCGGCCGCAGCTCGCACTCCGTGGTCCTTGCTGCGAAACACCGGGATTCCGCCCAGAGTGTCGATCTTCTTCCGCTGATCCGCGTCTTGGAACAGCTCGTCCTTCGCGAGGACACGCAGGCTGCCTATCCGGCGCCGCAGCGGTGACCGGAAGCCCGCAGCTGCGAGGACCAACGGGTCGCGCTCGGAGACATGATTCGCCGCAATGAGCAGCGGAGCCCCGCTGCGCACGGCGCGGACGATCGCCTCCCGCGAACGAAAGCGCACGACCGGCCGGATTCGGGCGGCGAGCACCGCGTACATCATTCGCGCCCGGGCGCGGTCCTGCTGATGGGTCCGGTAGTGCTCGTATACCGCCTGTGCCTCGGACAGCTCGACCTTCACCTAAGTTACGGTACCGTAGGTTGCGGCGCCGCGGTGCCGCAACGGGACTCCGCATGACAGCCCGGGTAGCTCCGAGGTCAGTCGGGGACGACGACCGCCCGGCCACGCAGTTCGTTCGAGGCCAACCGACGGTAGGCCTCGAGCCCGTCGTCGAGGGAGAACTTCTCGACGGCGACCTCCAGGACACCGTCGCGCGCGAGGTCGAGGACCTCGATCAGTTCGTGCCGCGCACCCCAGTACGGCGCCCGGACCGACACCTCGTAGGGCTGGGTGAAGAAGCCGACCTTCGCCGCGGCGACACCGTCACCGATGCCGACGATCACGACGTCGCCCAATGTGCCGACGATTCCCATCGCGGTGTCGATGGTCGGCTGCAAGCCGACGAAGTCGAATACCGCGGTGGCGCCGTCGTTTCCGGTGATCTTCCGGACATTCGCCACGGCGTCGGCATCGCTGAGAACGGTCTCATGGGCGCCCACCTCGCGTGCGAACGCTAGCTTGTCCTCGCTGAGGTCGAGGGCGATGATGCGCGCCGGGGTCAGATGGCGCAACAGCTGAATCCCGATGTGCCCCAATCCGCCCGCACCGATGACGACGGCCGTGGTGCCGCCGACGAGCTTCGGCAGCGACGGTTTGATCGCGTGATACGGCGTGAGCCCCGCGTCGGTGAGCGGCACCGCTGCGATCGGGTCGAGGTCGTCGAGCGGAACGAGGTGCCGGGCGTCGTCGACGATCATGTAGTCGGCCATCGCACCTTCGTTGCCGAGCCCGGGTGGAGTGATGCCGAGTTCGGCCGCACGACTGCAGTAGTTCTCGAACCCACGTGAGCAGAAGTGACAGGTCCCGCAACCCCAGGGGCCGTAGACCGCCACCGCGGTTCCCTCGGTCAGCGACGTCACACCACTGCCGATCTCGGCGACCACACCGGCTCCCTCGTGCCCGAGCGTCATGGGTAACGGATAGGGAAAACCCTCGGCGGGCATGTTGAGCACGAAATCGTCGGAATGGCACGCACCGGCGGCAGTCACCTTCAACAACACCTGGCCGGGGCCGGGTGTCGGCTTGTCGACCTCGCGGAGCTCGGGCGGACTTCCTGGCTTGACGATCTGGATGGCTTTCATGCCGGACACCTCTCGGTTCGAGTCGTTTGCGTGCTCTCCCGCCCTCCGGTCTACCCGCGTATGGCGATACGCGCATACGTCGGCGGGAAACCAGACGCGAATTCCTGCTGAACCGCGGCATAGGTGGACAAGCCGATCAGAGCCGGGACGGACCACGGAGTTCGATGTCGCAGCGTGTCAGGCGTGCCGACGGGTGCGTCAAACATCCTGTGGCAGAGTCGGTCAGCCGAGACAAGAGCCGGAGGCGGAGGAGGACCGGGTACATTCTGGAGTACGGGTGGACCGGACAACGTTGCGACTCCGGGTCACCATCGTCGCGACTGATTCCGAGCGGCGCACCGCACACACTGCCGGGTGGCCGGCAGGACTTCGAGGCGGTCGGCACCGATGGGTTCGCCACAGTCCTCGCACCGGCCGTAGGCACCCGCGCCGACCCGGTCCAGGGCGGCACCGATCTCGTCGAGCCGGACTCGCGACCGTTCCAACTGGGCAACCAGATGGCCGCGTTCCACTGCCAGGGTCGAACCCTCCGGATCGTGCTCGTCGTCGGCCGCCGCGTCGCTGGTCGCCTCGAGTACCGCGGCCAGCCGGGACGACAACGATTCGATCAGCGCGGCGGTTCGTTTCCGTTCTGCGAGGAGCGCATCCCGCGACTCGTCGTCTTGGTTAGAGGTCACCGTGGGCCCACCGACGTCGTCTCGCTCAGGTGCCGCAGAAGGTCTGAAAGCTGTCGCTGAACGCCTGCGGGGCCGGCGCCGCGTAGTGAGCCCATTCGGTGCGGCGTTCGAACGGATGCGTGACGGGATCCATCAGCCGCGTGAACGGTTCCAGATCGCCGTCGGTCGCGGCGCGCAGAGCGGCGTCGACCTGATGGTTGCGCGGGATGTACACCGGGTTCACGGTGTCCATCGTCTCGGCGACCGCACCGGGCTCGCGACCGAGACGGGCGAGTTCACGGCGCCATCGTTCCAGCCAAGGACCGATCTGCTCGCGCGGCATGAGGCTGATGATCGGGACCTGATCTCCGCGGAGTTCGTCGGCCAGCGCCCGGAAGGTGCCTGTCCAGTCCGCACGATGATCACGCATCAGGGTCAACAGGTCGGCGACCAGTTCGGGTTCGGAAAGCGATTCTGTCAGACCGATCTTCGACGCCATGCCGGTGGCGAAATGGTGTTCGTACCGCGCCTCGTACGTGGCGAGCACGTCCGACGCCGCAGCGATCGCCTCATCGGGTGTCGGGGCCATGAGCCTGAGCAGGGTTTCGGCGAACCGCGCCAGATTCCACTTCAGGACGGCGGGCTGATTCCCGTAGGCGTATCGGCCCGCGTGGTCGATCGAGCTGAACACCGCCGACGGGTCGAAGGCGTCGAGGAAGGCGCAGGGCCCGTAGTCGATGGTCTCACCCGAGATCGTCGTGTTGTCGGTGTTCATCACGCCGTGCACGAACCCCACCAGCATCCACTGGGCCACCAGTGCGGCCTGACGTTCGAGTACGGCTTCGAAGAACGCGAGATACCGGTTACCGTCGCCGGCCTCCGACGCTTTCGCGAGCTCCGGATAGTGGCGGCTGATCGCGTAGTCGGCGAGTTGTTGCGTCAGGTCGGTGTTCCGGATTGCGTACTCGAAGGTGCCGACACGGAGATGGCTGGCGGCGATCCGCGCCAACACCGCGCCGGGCTCGGCCCCGGTGCGCTGAATGTCTCGCCCCGTGGCCACGACCGACAGCGAACGCGTGGTCGGGATCCCCAGGGCGTGCATGGCCTCGCTGATCACATACTCGCGCAGCATCGGCCCGACCACCGCGAATCCGTCGCCACCTCGGGAGAACGGAGTACGCCCGGAACCCTTGAGCTGTAGGTCGACTCGTCGACCGCCGCGGTCGATCAGCTCCCCGAGCAGCAACGCCCGGCCGTCGCCGAGAAGCGGTGTGTACCCGCCGAATTGATGCCCGGAGTAGGCGGTGGCGACAGGGACGGCATCGGCGGGCGCGGCCGCACCCGACAGAAGTGCGACACCGTCGTCGGATGTCAGTGCCGCGATGTCGAGGCCCAGGTCGTCGGCGAGTGACTCGTTGACGACGAGCAGTCGGGGGTCAGGCGTCTCGGCACCCTGCCACGGCACGGTGAAAGGCGTCAGCTCGTCGACGAAGGTGCGCTCGAAGCCGGTGATCGCGGCGCTCGTGCGGGCGGGAGTATCGGGAGAGACGGACACCCCTCGAGGGTAACCAGTTTCCGGACCGGCAAACCGGCTGCGCAGAAGGGGCGAGGGAGGAGTGTCCATCCCACTCGCCCCGGACGGCGATCAGGCCGCCAGCGCCGCGCCGCAGATGCCGCAGGCCTCGAAGTTGCGCCGGTTCCACCGGGCGATCGGGATGAAGAACACGCTGAACTGGCTGTATTCACGCATCCGCGCCCACTGGGTGGTGTTGTGGCAGCGGGGACAGGTACGGGTCTGACCCGCACCGAGAGGCTTCTGCCTACGGCCATATCCGAACAGGAAGAACACGCCGCCATCGTAGAGTTCGCGGCTCGCGGCGGCCGGTCATGCGCCGCGGTAGTCGATCACGGGCGGCGGACCGTGAGGTCGTTCTCGGCTGTGAAACCGCATTGTTTGTACAGGTCTGTCGATGCTTCGGTCGGGTTGAGCACCACCTTCGCGTATCCACGGCCGTCCGCGGTCGCGACGGTATGCCGGACCAGTTCACGTCCAATCCCGGAACCGCGGAACGCCGGGCGGACGTACAGATGACCGAGATAACCCCATCGGCCGCCGGCGCCCTGCCGGGGACTCGGCATCCGGGCGTGTTCGGTCAAGCACACCATTCCCACGGTCATGTCGTCCGTGCCCGCGGTCCAGACCGTTCGTCGCTCATCGTCCAACCAACTCGCAACCGCGGCGGCGAAGGCGGTATCGCCAAGCCACGGCCCGACGGAGCGATCGTCTTCGTACGCCCACTCCCAGCGGAGCTCGGCCACAAGGTGGGAGTTCTGCGAAGGTTGAATTCGTACCGCGTGTCGACCGGTCACCCACCCAGGGTGACCGATGACGGTCGGCGGCTGCGCGTGCGGCACCGCCGAAACTCCGCGACCACCGCCGGCCTCGCGGAGAATGGACGAGGCCGGAGGTGCTCGCCATCTGTCGAGACGCATCGGGTCGGCGGGCATCGGTACGCTCGGTGGTGTCCGTTTTGTCGGCCTGACGTCACCGCCACCGGGCTGCGGACTCGCGAAACCGGAGGGAAGCATGGAAGCACTGATCCTGATCGCCGTCATCGTCGTGATCGTCGTCGGGGTGGTGGTGTTCGCCCAACAGCGTTCCGGCGCCAACGCGGCCCGCACCCTCGAGGACGCGAAAGCCGACGCACGACAGGTGATCGAACGTCTGGGCGGCCAGGTATTCATGCTGGTCGGCGACGGCCCGGCATCGAAACAGGCGCTGGCCGACGCGGGGGAGCGATACACCGCGGCGGGGTCTCAGATCGAGCAGGCCAATTCGCCGGTTCAGGCGCGGCTGGCCAAACAGACTGCGATCGAGGGGCTCTACTACATCCGTGCGGCTCGGGCCGCCATGGACCTCGACCCCGGTCCGGCGATCCCCGAGCTCGACGGGCAGAAGAGTGCCGGTGCGGTCACCGAGGACCGGACCGTGGAGTTCGAGGGACGAAAGGTCGCCGCATCGCCCAACCCGTCGGAGCAGACGCCCAACTACTATCCCGGCGGCCGCGTCGCCGGCAGGCCGGTGCCCGCCGGCTGGTACTCCGAGCCGTGGTGGAAACCGGCTCTGGTCGCCGGCGCCTGGGGACTCGGATCGATGTTCCTGTTCTCGGCGATGTTCTCCGGCATGGCGGGCGTCCCCTATGACGCGCAGTCCTTCGAGAGTGGCGCCGGCGACGGTTCCGACGGTGGCGCCTTGGAAGGCGGTGACTCCGGCGACTTCGGCGGTGGTGACTCCGGCGACTTCGGCGGCGGAGATTTCGGTGGCGGCGACTTCGGCGGGGGAGCCGACTTCGGCGGTGGCGACTTCGGGGGGTTCTGAGCGGCCGCCCTCCGCGTGACTCGGCTTCGCTTGCCGGGTGTCAGGTCGCCGTGGGTGCCGCGACGACGGACAGCAACCGGAGCTTCTCGACACTCGCACTGCCCGGGGTCGCGGTGTAGACGAGCAGCGAATGCGAACACCGCGGGTCGACCAAGATCTGGCAATTCAGCTCGAGCAATCCCACGTCGGGGTGCACGTACCTCTTGATCTCGCGAGGCGCTATACCCACTTCGTGCCGTGCCCAGATCTCGCGGAACTCTTCGCTCTCGCCTGTGAGCCGTTCCGCGAGCGACGCCGCATACGACTGCGGGCCTCGTAGCGCAGCCACTCCTCGTAGTCCGGATACGTACATACGTGAGTAGAAGTCGTGGTCGTCGGACGGGTGCAATTGGCGAGCCCGCGGATCGGTGAACCACCGATAGCCGATGCTCCGCGCCGGCCCGTCGAACCGCATGAGGTCGCCGACCAGTGACGCCCCGAGTCGGTTCTGGCGCAACGTCTCGCCGAGTTCGGTGACGATCTCGGCCGGGGTGTCGGCGAGCCTGTCGAAGATCCGCATCATGCCCGGGGAGATGTGCTCGCGGTCGGGTCCGCGCATGGGCGGCCGGTAGCCGGCGAGGTGGAACAGGTGGTCTCGCTCCTCGACGGAGAGGTGGAGGCCCTGAGCGATGGCGGCCACCATCTGTGGCGACGGTTGCGGGCCGCGCTCGCGTTCGAGTCGTGAGTAGTAGTCGGCGGACATGTGACACAGGGCAGCCACCTCTTCGCGACGGAGTCCACCTGTGCGACGGCGCTGTCCGCGAGGCAGTCCGACGTCTTCGGGCTGAAGGGCGGCACGCCTCACCCGAAGGAAGCCAGCGAGACCGGGTCGATCGATCATTCGGCCATTCTTGCGCGCCCGGAACCGCGGAGCCACGGATCGACAGGCCGTGGATAACGGTGCGGACCGCCACAAGACTGGAAGCGAGAACATTCCGAGTCCGTCAGGAGCTCCGCATGACACGAAACAGCAGATACAGCCTGTCCATCCCCGATCTCACGGGCCGTCGAGCGGTCGTGACCGGCGCGAGTGACGGCATCGGGTGGGAGATCGCGAATGCGCTCGCCGGCGCCGGTGCGGAAGTGGTCGTGCCGGTGCGTGATCCGACCAAGGGGGCGAGGGCGGTCGAGCGCATTCGTGATCGTCACCCCGCCGCCACACTCACGATGGAGGACGTCGACCTGTCATCGATGGCATCGGTCGAGGCGCTTGCCGGCAGGCTCCGGGCGGACGGCACACCGATCGACATCCTGATCAACAACGCCGGGATCATGACTCCGCCGAAACGCCTGACCACAGGCGATGGATTCGAGGTCCAGTTCGGCACCAACCACCTAGGACACTTCGCCCTGACCGTCGCGGTGCTTCCGCTGCTCCGGTCCGGGAAGGCACGGGTGGTCTCGCAGACGAGCATCGCGGCAAAACGAGGCTCGATCAATTGGGATGATCTGAACTGGGAGCGCCACTACGACGCAATGAAGGCCTACCGCCAGTCCAAGATCGCGTGCGCGCTGTTCGGACTCGAACTCGGACGCCGAAGTCGCGCTGCCGGTTGGGATGTGACGAGCGTGATCTCCCATCCGGGCGTCGCCCCGACCAGCCTTCTCGCCGCTCGTCCTGAGGTCGGCAGGACCGCGCCGACGAGCGGCCGGCGGGTGATCGAGTGGATGTCGCGGCACGGCGTCGGTGTGGGCACCGTCGAAACCGCTGCCCTCCCAGCCCTGATGGCGGCGACGCAGCCGGAGACGCCCGGTGATGCGTTCTTCGGACCACAGTGGCCCGGTGACGCTGGCGGGCCACCCGGATTACGGCAACCCTGGCAACCGTTCCGTGATCACGAAGCAGCATCGCGTCTGTGGGCGGTGTCTGAACAGCTCACCCGGGTGACAGCGGGCTGAAGACGGGCCTCCTGGCGCCGATGTGCGATCGTCAAGTGGTGTGTGCCACCTGCGGACCGAAGTCGACGCGGGTGACACACCGGCAATGAGCACTTGTGGTGCTTTCCACTCGAAGTCTGAGGGACGGCAGGTTCAGGGGAAGAGCGTCAGGAATGTCGCTGCCGAGGTCGCGCACAGCAGCGCCGCGATCGTGACGCCTGCATACGCGTGATCGGCAATCGGGGTCTCGCGTGCCTTGACCGACGATGTGCGTGTCGGGGTGCTGGCCTCTCTCACAAGTTGTCCCTCCGAAGACCCGTTACCGTCCCCGAGAACATTAGGGCCGCGAACGTTCACCCGAGACCCGCCGGCGACGTTCGAGGCCACAACGATGCTGTGGGTCACGAAACGATAACGGTCGCAAGTACTAGGTTTCAACTGCACGAACGGTGAAGCGCCGACGGCGCGACGCAGTGATGGGTAACGCGGATTCGCACGCATGTGCGACAATGGCGCGGTGAGTTCACAGACGAGGGCCGGCTTGAGTCCCGACGACCTGGAGTCGCTGTCCGCGGCACTCGCGGCCGGTAAGCGAGCCACGGTCTATCTGCGCGATGCGATGCCATCGCTGAACCTGGAGGCCGGCGCCTCGGCGCGAGTCGTGTCGATCGACGGTACGACAGTGACGGTGAGCCCGAGGGGCGTCGACGACCAGTTGCCCTTCGAAGCCGACGAACTGCGACGTAACCGACCGGCGGCCGCCACCACTGCGACCGCTGCGGTTCGTCGACGCACACCGGAACCGGCGCCCCCGAAGCCACAACCGACGTCGTCATCGAAAACAGTTGTCGAGGAATCGAATTCCGCACGCCCGTCCCGAAAGGCGCGTCCTGCGACGGATGCCCCACCGCGGGCGACGGAGTCGGCGCCGGCGCCTGCGACGACCAGGCCGTCGCGGAAGGCCAAGGCGCCGACCGCGCCGACCACGGTCACCATCACCGCGGCAGGGGAGAGCACGTGGACACTGTCGGTTGCGGTCGGAACCAGAAAGCTGGCGAAACCCGTCGAAATCACCGCCGACCGGGTGGCCCGGGCGATGCGGGAGCTCGATGACGAGACCGCGATCGCCGCGGTCGACGTCGTCATCGAATCGGCCCGAACGGCCGCGCAACGCCGCATCGACGAACTCAGTCAGGAACTCGAAGCCGCGCGGGCCGCGCTGGCCAACCTCGACGGGTCCGTCGACGACCAGCGCGGCCTCGCTCGCTGAGGAGCGCCCGGAGCTTGCGAGGGCGACGCACCCTGCCCCCTAATCCCAAGGAACGACCTACCCCCTGCTCCCTGAGCAGCCTATGAGGGTTTGTGTCAATGGGGTCCTGTGATGGGTGTGGGCGTGGGGGTGTGGCCCGGCGGCCGGTGGCCTGTCGGGATGGGTGTGTGGGTGGGTTCGAGCGGGCCGGGGTCGTGCCGGGCGCGGGCTCTACCTAGCGTTCAAACGGGTTGGTACCCAACAGCCTTCATTCGAGCTTGGTTCGCGCCGGTGGGGACTGCTCAGGCTCAGGGTCGGGTTTGTGTGCCCAAGGAGCAGCGAGCTTGTCCCGGCCGGAGGGTGTGAGGGGTCAGGCGGCGGTCCTTTCGGCGGGGCGGGTACGGCCGGCAGCGATGTCGGGGTTCCACGGCGTGGCGGTGGTGATGACGACGAACAGTTGCCGCAGCAGGGCGGCGGCGATCGCTACTCGGGCCTGGTTGGGGTTGAGCTGGTTGGTTTCTCGGCTGGTCAGGTGCCGGTAACGGGCGGCATAGACCTCGTTGTGGGTGAGCGCGGCGAACGCCGCCCGCCACGCGGCGACCCGCAACAGCGGCCGGCCACGCCCGCTGATGCGGGTGGTGCCGCGGTAGTTGCCGGAGGAGTTCTCCCGCGGGCACAGCCCGGCGTGTTTGACCACCGCGCGGGCGGAATCGAAACGGGTCAGATCACCGGTTTCGGCGAGGATCGCCGCGACCGAGACCACCGAAACCCCCGGGATGGACTCGGCGAGGGCGCGTAGGCCCAGCCCGGTGAGGACCTCGATCATGAGGTGTTCGACCTGCTCGCAGGCGGTGCGGGCGTGCCCGAAATCGTCGAGGGCGTAGCGGGCCCGTTCCAACGCACCAGCCTCGGCGGTGATCGTGGTCTCGGTCGCGAAGGCGGCGTCGACGAGTGCGACCAGGATGCGGGTGGTGACCCGACGCCCACCCCAGCGGGGCAGCTCGGCGCGCACCTGCTCCCGTAGCCACGCCACCGCCTGGTCGCGACTGCCCTGGGCGGTCAGGGGTGTCGGGTCAGCGCCGATGACAGCCATCGCGGCCAGCCAGGTCACCGATTTGAACGGCTGCCCGGCGCAGTCGAGCGCTTCTGGCCAGCTGCTCTCGAGCAGATCGCGGGCTTGTTGTTGGGCTGCGCTACGGCGGGTGAGTTGCTGGGATCGGCGCACACCGAGGTGGCGTAGCCTGCTCCACTGCTCGTCGGCGTGTTCGGGTAGGTAGAGGTGGAGTTGGGTGGTCAGCCGGGCGATCAGCAGGGCGTCTTTGTCGTCGGATTTGTCGTGGGTGAAGTCTTCGGTCTCCCGCGCGCGGGCCACCGCGATCGGTTGCACGCACACCATGTCCACGCCGACCGCAGCGGTGAGGTCTCGGACTGTTTTCCAGCGATGCCCGGTCGGTTCACACGCGATCACGATGCCGGCAAACCCCGCAGCAGCAGCGGCGGTACGGCTCCACTCGATCGCGGTGGCCAACTGTGGTGGCGCGCAGTGAAACGTGCGGCGCGCCACGATGCGGGAGTCGTGATCGACCACCGCGACGACCTGTTTGTTCGATGCCAGATCGATCGCGACGACCGCGTGGTCGCGGCGCACGATCCCCCGGAACCGGGTCAACCGATCGTTGCGACGCTTGTCTCCCCGACTCAAACGACTAGCCTGAGACATTGACATCCTCCTTTTGTGGTTGGGATAACCAAGCCCCTACGACCACATCAGGAGGATGTCCCAGTTACCAGCCCTTCCAGCTATTACTAGGAGCGCCCGGAGCTTGCGGAGGGCGCGTCACGAAGGGCCCGTCAGGCCTGCCGGTCCCGGAACCGGTACATCGCGCGAATGTCTCGCGTGATCGCTTTGTCCCGCTTGCTCCGTTTGCTCGCCTGTCGGGCGTCGCCCCGAGCGGCCGACCACTCACTTTCCCTCAGCAGCTTGCGATAGCGTTCCAGCCGGCCGGCGTCGAGTCGGCGGTCCCGGATCGCCTCCTGTACGGCACATCTCGGCTCACTGCGGTGTTCGCAATCGCGAAACGCGCACTCACGAGCCAGCTCTTCGATGTCGGCGAACGTACGGCCGGCCGCCTCGGCGACATCCTGCACCCCGATCCCACGCAGGCCAGGTGTGTCGATGAGTACCTTGCCTCCCGGCAGGAGCAGCAGCTCGCGGTGCGCCGTCGTGTGCCGACCCTTTCCGTCGACCGCCCGAATCTCGTTGGCCGCCATCTGTTCACGACCGAGTAATGCGTTGGCCAGGCTCGACTTGCCGGCGCCGGACGAGCCCAGCAGGACGGCGGTGCCGGTCATGGTGGACTCGAGGAGATCAACGCCTGCGCCGGTGATCGTGCTCGTCGTCACGATGTCGGCGCCCGGAGCGACCGCGGCGACCATCGCCTCACCCGGAAGAGGATCGTCAACCAGATCCGACTTGGTCAACGCGATGATCGGCCGGGTGCCGGCGTCGTAGGCCAAGGTCAGCAGGCGTTCGACGCGACCGACATTCACCCTGTCCGCGACCGACACCGCGATGATCACCGTGTCGACGTTGGCGGCGAGCACCTGCCGTTCCGATGTCCGATCCGAACTCGCGCGCGCGATCGCCGTCCGGCGCGGCAACAGGTGCACGATCCGGGCCTGCCCGTCGTCTCGGCGCAGCACCACCCAATCGCCGGTGCAAACGGACTGTTCGCGCTCCGCAGTCCGCCCGACACCGCGGATGGCGCGGACCGGACCTGATGCGGTGATGGTGTCGCACCCGCCGCGATCCACCCGCACGATGCGAGCTGGTAGCTCGTCGTCGGACGCGCGGTCGGTGTACAGGGTCGAGAAATGCTCGTCCCAGCCGAGAGCGGCGAGCTCGACGGGAAAAGACGAATTACTTGCAGAATTCACTGTTGGGGACTTTCGAGGAAAGCCCGCGACCCCAGGAGTCATCCGACTCGCAACTCAGTCGGTCGTGCGAGAACGGTGTTCGAGGATCAGCAACGGGCTGGAGGAACAGGGATGGTTCGGATGCTGACGATGCCAGCGATCTCGACGGCAACCATCGACTCACCTCCAGGTCTCGTGCTGCCCCCTCCGGACAGAGCGGCTCACGCTAACACCGTCCGGCGATGCCCACCACTCCTTTTTCTTCCGCGGGTTCGCGCTACCGGAGCCCCAACGCGGCGCCCTGCGCGAGCACCTCACGACGCGACGTCATCCCCAGCTTCGCCAGGACCGCGGACACGTGATGGTCCGCGGTTTTCGACGAGATGTACAGCCGCTTGGCGATCTCCGAATTCGATAGTCCCTCCGCCACCAGGCGGGCGACCTCGAGTTGCCTGTTCGTCAGGCCACCGGGGTTCACGCGTGTCGTGGGCCGAGGGCGCTGCGGGACGGTGGCGCAACCCCGTTCGCGCATCAACGCACGCGCACGATCGGCGGTACCCGCGGCGCCGAGTCCGTCGAGCATCGTCACACCACGGGCTGGTTCGTCGGAATCCAACCAGCACATCGCCGATGCGAACGGATCACCCGCGTCTGACCACCAGCGCGCGGCATCGGCGTGCCGACCGTCGAGCGACAATCGGTACGACGCCGCGATCGGCCCGGTCTGCGTCGACAACCCGAGCCTCGCACGCCAGACGGCGAGACTCCCTGAGCCCCACTCTGTTCCGTCATCGTCGAGGGTATGCGCCGCGGTGACCCGGGCGTCCTCGGTCCCGGTCATCCAACTGATCTCCGCCAGGGCGGTCAGGACCGCGAGCCGTCGGAGGGGTTCATCGATCTGGTTGGCGAGGGTCCAGGCGTTCTCGATCTCGTCGATGTCGAACGACGCGCCGCATCGGAGCGGCACCAGCACGGTGACCAGGAGCGGCCACAGCGTGGCGATCGGCATCCCGTCGGCGTCGATGACCGCCCCGGCGTCCTCGAGGGCTCCGTTCCAGTGTCCGCGGGTCAGATGCAGGCGACTCCGCACCGCGGTCTGCCAGTGGCGACAGATCTGGATGTCGCGCTCCACCGTGAACGGGAGACCCGCGTCGAGGATCCGGTCGGCAGCCCGGTACCTTCCCTGTTCGACATCGAGACTGGCCACCTGTGAATAGACGGTTGATGCGAGTTCGTCGAAGCCGAGGGTGCGGGCGGTTTCCATGTGATCGAGAAGTCTTCTGCGAGAGTCGACTTCGCCGGTGGACAGCGCAGCCGAGTCCGAGACGACCTTGTTCCACAGCCGCAGTTCCTCGTCGGATGCCGACGCGGTGTCGGCCAGCAGGGACGCCGTTCCCGACACGTCGCCCCGCATGAACGCGAGAAACGCGCGGTGGATCTGCGCCTCGCTGTACACCGCCGACGCCCCCGTCCCGTTGGCGATCTCCGCGGCACGACCCAGGTGCGATTCCGCGCTCTGCCGATGCGCGCTGTAGTACTCGTAGACCCCGACGGCCACATGTGCCGTGGCCAACCCGGTGTCGTCACCCAGTTCGGTCCACAACGGGAAGGTCTCGTTCACACTGGCTATCGCATCGCGCAGTCGGCTGACCATGTACTGCTCGTTGGCCAGCGCCAACAACAGTTCGGCACGCTCGCGAGCCGGAGCATTGACTTGGTGCTGCTTGGCGATCTCGTAGTACGCGACGGCCTCGGTGTGCGCTCCGCCGCGGATGGCGTCCTCGGCTGCGGCGCAGGCATGACGGACGGCGCGGTCGAAGTCCCGGGCGGCGACGGCGTGGTGGGTCAACACCGACGGGTGCACGGTGACCAGCTGCTCGAGTGCGTCCAGGAGCTGCGCGTGCAGATGGGCCACCCCACCCGGCGGAATCGTGGATTCGATTGCCCGACGGGCCAATTCGTGTCGGAAAAGAGTGCCGTCGGGCCCCCATTCCAGAAGTCCCGTGTCGGCGAGACGCTGCAGAGTGGGGTAACCGATCCGCAGGACCGGCAGCGCGGTGTCCGACACCCGTTCCGGCGACGCCGCAATCAGTTGAAGGGCTTCGAAATCGGCCGCGCTGACCTTGGTCGTCCGCGCCAGGACCGCATCGCGCACCGACGACGGGATCGGCAGGTCGGGTTCGCGGGAGACCTCGGTCGCGAAGTAGGGGTTACCTCCGGTCGCGGCATGGACCCGCACGGGATCGAGACCCGTACCCTCGACCAATTCCGCGATCGCCTCGACACTGAGCGGCGGCAGCTCTATCCGGCACACGCCCTCGGCGAGCAGGGCACGCGCTGCCGCCTGGGGCTCGAGCTCTCGATGCGTCAGGAGCAGAACGAGCGGCATCGACTCGATGCGTCGACACAGGAACCTCAGCACATCGGTCGACGCGGCGTCGACCCAGTGCAGATCCTCGACCACGAGAAGCGTCGGTTCAGCCCCCAGATGAGCGAAGGCGGCTTCGCACACGTCGGCGAGCATCATCGGTTGCACACCGATGCCCAGGTCTTTGACGGGACCCAGTGGACGTGGTGTGTCGAGTGGATCGCAGGCCACCCGCAGCACACGCACGTCCCGGGCGGTCGCACACACCTGCGCGATCAGCGTTGTCTTGCCTGCACCGCTCTCGCCGGCGATGGAGAATGCCGAACCCACCGGCAACCGGTCAAATGCCGCGCTGATCTGCGACAACTGCTCGGTTCTCTCCAACAATCGCACCGTCCGAGTGTAGGCCGCCCGTCGCTCGAATAGGTGGGTCTACCCATTCATGGGAAGGACGTTCGGCGAAAGATGGGAGGTCCTCACCGATGCCGTCCGTATGCCCGGTGACCGACTGTTGTGGTGCGCCGGTACCGACAACGGTCACCGACGGCCAGTCGTCCCACCACACAGAAATGGACAATCCGATGACGACATCTCTCTCACCAGACCTGGTATCGCTGCGGGAGAAGCAGCAGAAGGTCTGGAGCAGCGGCGATTACAACCGTATCGCCGCGCTGACCGTGCCGGTCAATGAAGCGACCGTGGTCGCGGCATCGGTCATCCCCGGCGAACGCGTCCTCGACGTCGCGACCGGCACCGGCCACTCCGCGCTCGCCGCTGCCCGCCAGGGTGGCGACGTCACCGCGATCGACTACGTGCCGGCACTACTCGACATCGCCCGGGGTCGGGCAGCCGCAGAACATCTCGACGTCGACTTCGTGGAAGCCCCGGCCGAGGTCCTGCCGTTCGGCAACGCCGCGTTCGACACCGGTATCTCGTCGATCGGCATCATGTTCGCCGCCGATCACGAGCAGGCCGCGCGCGAACTGACCCGAGTCGTCCGCCCGGCCGGAAAGATCGTGGTCACGAGTTGGACCGCAGACGGTTTCGTCGGTGGAATGCTCGCCGCGGTCGGCCGCCACGTGACGCCGCCGCCGGGCGCGCGTCCCGCCACCCGGTGGGGCGATCAGCAGTACGTCGCATCGCTGTTCGGCGATCGTGTGCACTCGGTCGATTCGCACACCGCCGTGCTGACCGTTCGGTTCGTCGACGCGGCCGCTTTCGCGGACCTGTTCCTCGGCTACTACGGTCCGACGTTCTCCGCGGCGTCGAAGCTCGACGAGGGCGGCAAGCACGCACTGCGTGCCGATCTGATCTCCCTCGCCGAGTCTCGGCAGCAACCGGTCCCCGGCGGGATCTCCATCGACTGGGAGTACCGCGTCGTCGAGGCGGTGCGGTCATGAGCGCGCCCCGGAGTCGTGGCAAGGTCATCGCTCGCCTCGGCGCGACACTGTCGATCGCCGCGGCCATCGGCGTCGCCGCGCCGCTTGCGACGACGGCTTCGGCAGCACCCGCGCGCACACCGGGCGCGACGCTGACGATCGTCGACCAGAACATCACCGGCGCCGGCAAGAACCGCATCATCATCCAGGGCCTGTATCCGATGACACGAGCGGACGCGGTCGGATTCGTCACCCACATCAACGATCGGGGTTGCGGTGGAATGCACTACATCGTGCTGGGCGACGACGGCCGGGAGCAGTACCTCTACGACCGCAACTTCCCGGGCACCTCGGTCGGGACCGAAGGGTTCCTCCGGGCTTCCGACCGCGGGCTCGAGTATCTCCGGGAGTTCGTCGTTCCGAGCTCGGTTCTCAACGAGGACCGGGACGGTGCCGACGAGGTGTTCACCCGGGTCCGATTCACCGACGGCGACTGCCGGGCACGGGTCCAGACCACCAACGTGGTCGTCGGGCGGTTCTGACCCGACCCGCCGGCCCGACACCCGCCCACCCGGCCTGTGCCGGGTGGGCGGGTGTCGGATCAATTCAGCTCGGCAGCGTCCACGTCGATGTCGATACGCATGGCGGCCACCAGTTCTCGGTAGAGCTCATCGGTGGCGAGCAGGCTCCGATGGTTGCCGACCGCCCGCACCCGACCGGCTTCGAGGACGACGATCTGGTCGGCGTCCATGATCGTCGAGAGCCGATGCGCGATGGTGACGACGGCTCCGCGAGTGGCCTGTCGACGGATGCCCTCGGCCACAGCCGCCTCGGTCAACCCGTCGAGTTGCGCGGTCACCTCGTCGAGCAGGAGGAGTTCTGGGTCGACCACCAGCGCGCGGGCGAGCGCGATGCGTTGCCGTTCCCCGCCCGACAGCGTTGACGTGGTCACGTCGGTGAGTAGGCCGTCGGGCATGGAATGGACACGCTCATCCATCCGTACGGCCGACAGGGCACGCCACACCTCGTCGTCTGTCGCCTCGGGCGCCGCGTAGACGAGGTTGTCGCGGACCGTTCCGGGGACCAGAGGGGTGTCCTGCTCCACGTAGGCGATGCGTGCTCGCAGGTCGTGGAGTGTCCACTGGTCGAGCGCCCGGCCGTCGAGCACGATCTCGCCGCGATCCGGTCGTAGGAACTTCAGGAAGAGGGAGAAGATGGTCGTCTTCCCGGCACCCGACGGTCCGACGATGGCAGTGTGTCCGCGGCGCGGGATCGTCAGGTCAATGCCGTTGAGCGCAGCGGGGGAGTCTGGTGCGTATCGGTACACCACGTCGCGCAGTTCGAGTGCGGACGCGGTCCGGTCGACCCGATCCGACGTGCGATTCGCCACCACCTCGTCGTCGGATTCGATTCGCAGGTCGGAGATCTCGGCAATCCGCGCAGCCGCGGCCAATCCCGACTGTAAGGCCGTGACACTCTGGGTGAGCAGCGAGACAGGCATCATCAGTTGGAATCCGTAGAGCAGGAATGCGATCAGAGTACTGACGGCCATCGAACCGTCGGCGACGCGCCAGGCCCCGAACGCCAGGACGACCATCACCGCCAGATTGATCCCGGACCCGGTGATCGTCCAGGCCCATGCTTCGATACGCACGGCCCGGATTCCCTTGCTCGCCGACCGGTGCGCGAACTCTCCGATCCGGTCGGATTCCCGCGCCTCGGCCCGACTCGCCTTGACGGTGCGAATCGATCGAAGGATCCCCTCCAATCGGCCACCCAGGAAACCGATCTCGGCCTGCGCGTCCTGCTGCGCTTTCGCCAACCCCGGCATCAGTACGGCGGCGGCGATCCCGACCATGACCACGACGACCATCGTGGTCGCGAACAGCGGGAGGTCCAGAAACGCCATCAGTACCAGCGCGCCGACCATACCGACGAAACCGTTGACACCGTTGACAATGCTCGACGTCGTCGCTTCGCGGATCAGCAGGGTGTCGGACGTGACGCGCGCGACCATCTCGCCGCTCGACCTACGGGCGAGCTCGGGGACCTCGACGCGGAGCAGGTGTCCGATGAGTCCGGTGCGGGTGGCGAGGATGATGCGTTCGGCCAGGGTCCCCAGCATGATCGTCTGGATCAGACCGATCACCGACCCGGCGACGAGCAACACGGCCAACACGGTGATCGGCGCCGCCAGAGATTCCGACACGGCAAGACCGTCGAGCACCCACTTCGTGACCAGCGGGGTCGCGAGTTCGGCAGCGGTGCCGAGCAACCCGAGGACGACGCCCACGGCAAGGACGCCCCGGTAGGGGCGTATGTAGTCCCAGAGGATCACGAGTTTGGCGCGCATGGGCATATCCGGGGTCTGCCCGGGATCGGCCGCGGTTGTCGAAGTCGTCATGGTGTGAGCCCTCCCGAGCGGAACATGCAAGCTCTACAATGACACATTGATGTCCCATTTTCAATCAAGTGTGTTGCAGAGACCCGAGTGTGGTGGATAGTCTCGGCCAGGTGAACGATGCGCCGGAACCGGCTGCCGTCTCGGGCGTGCGCCTGCGCACCCGACAGGCCATAGTGTCAGCCGCCATCGCGGCGTGGGCAACTGATTTCTCGACGTCCCTGGGCGACATCGCCGACCGGGCGGACGTCAGCCGCAGCACCTTGCACCGCCACTTCCCCGACCGTCAGTCTCTCGTCGATGCGGCGCTCGTCGAGGCGAGGAGCGTTCTCGAGCGGCAGGCGAGCGAAGCGGTCGACGGGTGCGAATCGGCTCGCGCAGCACTCGAATCGCTGATGCGGGTGATCATCGGCATCGACGACGTCATCGTGTTCCTGTTCGCCGACCCACACCGGTTCGACGGCCACCCGGAGTGGGCTGAGGAAGAGGACCAGATGCTTCCGGAGGTCCTTTCTCGGGCGCAGAAAGACGGTGCCATCGCCGGTGATCTCGAAACGAGATGGCTGGCCGGGGTGTTCTATTCACTCTGTTTTGTCGGTGCGGTCTCGATCGCCGGCGGGGTGATGTCGCGTCGCCGCGCCGCCGATGTCGCCGTCCGGACGTTCTTCTCCGGAGTCGGTGCCGACTGAGAAGCCGACGCACGCGTGGGCTTTGGGTCGGGGCAACACTTCTACCACCGATGAGTGTTGTATCGGGGTGGTGTCAGACCCTGCACCTACCGATCGGATGAGACATTGGGCAGCGTGAACGTACTGGCGTGCGTGGCCGCAGCGGTCGCCGCGTTCCTGGTGAGCGGTGTGTACTACGGCGTCGTGGGTGCACCCGCCGCGGCGGAAGTACACCGACCGACCTGGGCGACGCCGGTTGTCGAACTCATCCGCAACGCACTGCTCGTACTCCTCGTCGCCGGTCTGGTCGCGCAACTCGATCCGGATGCCACCGGTGCACTTCTGCTCGCCGCGGGGCTGTTCCTCATCCCGTTGGTACTGTTCGCGGGCGCGGTCTTCCACGAGGGAACGGCCCTGTCCGCGGCAGCTGTACACCTCGGGGATTGGGCCCTGAAGCTGCTCACCCTCGTCCTGATCGTGTCGCTGTGGCGGTGACGGTGGAATCGCTGTGGACCGCACAATCCCCGTTCGCTACTCCGTGAGGAGGATCGGGTGACGGTTCATCGCCTTTCGGATCACAACCGTCCTGGCACGTGAGAACTCAGGCCGGCTCCAGGGCCCGCTTGGCCTTTTCCAGAGCGGCGAGCGTACGCAGCACCGAATCGCGCTTGGCGGTCAAGTCGGAGACCTTCGCCTTGCCACTCAGGCCCGAGTCCGCCTGCGCGACTGCCAGCCGTTCCTCGATCTCGGCGAGCTGCGCCAGCAAGGACTGCGCACGGCTCATGAGCTCCTCGTGGTCGGGTCGGGAGACGTCCGCAGGGCGGGCGCTTCCGGCCCCGACGTTCTTGGCTTTGCGAGCCGTTGTGCTGCCGTCCTTGTTTGTGGTGGTGGACGCGGATCGTGTGACACCGCGCCGGCTGGACCGGACGCGCGGTGGGGGCTGTGTGCGGGTCCGATTCAGCACTGCCCAGGCGTCACGGGCCGCCACCCGGTGTTCGCGTTCTTCGTCGTCGTCCGAGGTCATTGACGCGCCCAAGGGTCGCAGACCATAGAAGCCGACGAACTCGCGGGCCGCCGCTATGGTCTGTTCTGCCGCGCGGCAGCGCCCGCACCGCGGTTCGCCGCGGAGTTCGGCGATGTCGTCGCTGGATGAGCACCACACGCAGGCGTGGGTAGTGGAGTCGGTCACGATGGCGTCGGCAGCAGCGAAATTCACGGGTGAAAACACTACGGCACAATGTTTTTCATGCTGCGACCGGGCTTCGTCCAGCAGGCTCGGGCCGGGATTGCGCTGGTTGCTCCCGCGATGGACCACGTCCCGGCCTGCCGGATAACGGGCGCATTCGGTACGCATCACGACGATGGGACGTCAGCAGACATCGCCGAGCTGTTGGAATCATTCCGACGAGCGTCCCGTTGGTGCCACCATGCGAGCAATCACTTATGACCGCTTCGGGGGTCCCGACGTCCTGGAACTGACCGACCTGCCCACGCCCAAAGTCGGACCCGACTCCGTGCTGGTGCGCGTCCGCGCCTCCAGTGTGAATCCCGTGGACTGGAAGGTTCGCGAGGGCTATCTCGCCGAGATCATGGACACCGTCTTCCCGGTGGTCCCGGGCTGGGACGTCGCGGGAGTGGTCGAGCAGGTCGGCCTGGACACACCTGAGTTCCAGGTCGGCGACGAAGTGTTCGGTTACGTCCGTAAGGACGTCGTCGGTGGGGAAGTGGCGGGCGGGACGTTCGCCGAGTTCGTCGCCGCCCCGGTGCGCACCCTGGCACACAAGCCGTCGAACTGGTCCTTCGAAGAGGCTGCGGCGCTCCCGCTGGCCGGTCTCACCGCTCTGCAGACCATCCGCCGGGCAGGAGTTCAGTCCGGAAACACCGTGCTGGTTCACGCCGCCGCGGGCGGAGTCGGAACGTTCGCCGTGCAGATCGCCCGGTCCCTGGGCGCACGCGTGATCGGGACGGCCTCGGAGTCGAACCACGACTATCTCCGCAGTCTGGGCGCCGAGCCCACGACGTATGGCGAGGGCCTCACCGACCGGGTACGGGCACTCGAGCCCCAGGGTGTCGACGTCATCCTCGACTACGTGGGCGGCGACGCACTCGACTCGGTCGAGGACGTGTTGCGCGACGGCGGCACGGTCGCCTCGATCACCGACGCGCGGGCGCGCGACGAGTTCGGCGGCCACTACGTCTGGGTGCGTCCCGACCCCGCGGATCTTGCCGAACTCGCCCGACTCGCCGACGCAGGCGATCTCACGCCGGAGATCGCGGAGGTGTTCGATCTCGCTGATGCCTCCGACGCGCACGAGCGGAGCCAGTCCGGTCACGTGCGCGGCAAGGTCGTCATACGCGTCGCGAGCTGATGACAGCACAGGTCATCTAGTCGAGGTTCGCCTCTGCACGTAGGTGCGTTCGACCCCGCTGGGCCCTCGCAGTCGGTCCCGTGTGCAGGTCGTCATCCAACACGACAGGCGGCTCGCGGTCACCGTGTGACCACCGATCAAGGCATCTCCATTGTCTGGGTGCGACGAATCTCGTCCACAGCTCGGGTCACGTACTCCATCGGGTCGACATCGGCACGTGCCGTGAGGTCGGTGATGACCACGAGGGCAGCGGCGGTGGTCTCGGCGTCCAGTAGGCCGGCGGACGGCAGCGCATCGGGGTCGGCGGTGTCGCCCACTCCCAACGCGCCGGTCAGCACGAGGGCTACCGCTGCGGGACTGACGGCGGAAGTCCACGAGGCGGCGGCACGGCTGGTGCTGGTTATCACCTCGGACACATCATCGCCGGTCAGACCATCGGGGAACACGGTCTCGAGGAGTTCGCGCAGCGTGATCGCATGCACTTCTCGCGACTCGGGGTGCAACGCGAGAAGGTCGGTCGCGGCACCGAACGCCTCGGAGTCGTGGGCGCGCGCCGCGCGGATGGCTTCCCCGGTGGTCTGGGCGACCCTGTCGGCCATCGGCGACCGTTCGGACCGTGACTCATTGTGCGGCATAGGAATTACCCTCCATGTGTGTGTTCGGCAGCGAAAGCTCACCGTCGAAACCGGTAGCGCTGGCGAGTGCTGACGGCAGCAGTCTTTTGATTTCAACGGAATTCGGGTTCGTGTGCGGACACACGGCCGGCGGACGAGGACGAACGGTGAACCAGACCGACCACAGGCATGGTAGGTCATCCTGGTCGCCGACTGTCACATCGCTCGACAGACTCCGGATGCTGTACTTCGACAAAGCCTGTCGGGTGGTTCGCCGCAACGCGCGGCCACACATCCGTTTCGTCACACGTGACGAAAGACAACATGCGGTCATGTTGACGACATAGGCAAGGAATCGGCCTAAGAGCGGCTAGCGTCGGGTTCGGCGGACAAGACGCCAAATTGTTCGTCACGCCTTCTCGCGCTGCTGGGTGGCGTCGATGCTGAATGCGCCGCCGTGGATCAGCTCACCGAGGCCACTACCGAGGCATTCCAGCAGTACCCCGACTACGCGGTGATCACCAGTTTTCCTGGCCTGGCTGACCTCTCCGGCGCTCGGGTGCTCGGCGAGATCGGCGACGACCGCGAGCGGTTCACCGACGCCCGTTCGCTGAAGGACCTACGCCGGTTCTGTGCTGATCACGCGGGCCTCCGGGCGCAGCATCTCGATTACCCGCCGCGTGGTGAAGAACAACCGACTCAACGCTGCAGGATTCCTTTGGGCGTTCGCCGCGATGGCGAAAGCCGGCGCACCCCAAGACCATTAACGCCGAGGACGCGACCGCGGCGATCGGCACGCCGCTGCGCTTCGGCACCTCTTCGACCGCTTGCTCGGGCAGCTCCACTACTGCTTGCAAACCGGTCAGCACTACGACCCGATCAAGGCGTTCGGGCCCGCTCAGGACGCGTCCTTCGAGATCGCGGCTTGACCTCTTGGTGTGATCGGAGGTCTTCTTCGGCGCGTTCAAGACCGATATCGACGCCGAACTCGCCCAGCTCGGCCCGACCGGGTACCGGCCCTTGTGGGTGCGCGACACCCTGTTCTGAGTCAGCAGCACGGCGCCTCGCCGGCCGGGTCGATGAGCGCCTCGGCCAGTGGGCGTGCGAGCTGGGTGTAGGCGTCGGCGACCGGTAGCACGGTCATCCCAGGATGCTCGGATCGCCACTGCTCGGCGGCGTCGGGAGTGGCCAGGAACATCTGCGGATTGCAGCAGGTGGCGCGGACCTGCCCGCCCCGGATCCCGGCGGGGTCGACGAAGGCCACCATCGCGGCGGCCGGTTGCAGGTCGGTGACTCCCGTGACTGGATCGACGGTCAATCGCACGGCGCTGACGGTAACCGGGCACTCGGATTCGACGTGTGCGCTCGCCCCGATCACGGCGGGGAAGACGAGCGTGTCGGGCGCACACCAGGTGTAGAGCTGATGGCCTGCGACGGTGAATCGGTGCGGGGTCGGATTCAGGGTCAATCCCCACCCGAGGACCCGGCCCTGCTCGTCGTATTCGATGTCGGCGCCGATCGGTGTCTCTTCGAGATCTCCGGCGTCGACACCGGCTGCGGCCGCCAACTCCGTGACGGTGACCGGCGCTCCGTGGGCCAGCAGCCGCAGCGCGGCCCGCAGCAGCGCCCGGTCACGGTCGGCTGGTGCGATCGTGGCGAAAACGTCGGCGGGAATGGAGTCGGTGCTCATGAGAGTCAGCCTTTCCGAGAATGCGTCGGGTGCGATGTCGATGACGGTAGGGTCTGCCCCCGGGGGCAGAGTCAAGCCCGCGTCGGGCATCGGCACGGACCTCGGTCCAGCACACATCGTCGGCGGCCCACCGCGCACGGTGGATGCTGGTGAAGTCGTCGATGCGGTCGAGGATCTGCTGGGCGTCGCTGATCCGGCGGTGCAGCCGCTGTCGCGACCGCTCCAGTAGCTCGGCCAGACGCGCGCCGACCGCTCCGTCTCCACTATCGACGGCGTCATCGGTGAGCTGGCAGATCTCGGCGATGGTGAGCCCAAGCCCGCGCAGCTCGCCGATGAACCGCACACACCACAGTGCGTCATCGGTGTACAGGCGGTAGCCGGCCGCGCTGCGCCCCAGGGTGTGGATGAGCCCGAGGTCGGTGTATTCACGCAACGCCTTCACCCTCACCCCGGTCCGCGCCGACAACACGCCGATCGTCATGTGCCCGTTCATCTCGGCCTTTCCTGGAGGAGATCGTCAGCCTGCGCAGCAGGACAGTTTCGTCACGTCGGTGGTGAAGGTCTGGGCGGTCAGTTTCAACGCTTCGGCCATGGTCAGATACGGCGCCCAGCTGTGGGCGAGCCGGTCGACGGTCATACCCGCGGTCATCGCGTATCCGGCGGCGGTGATCAGGTCTCCGGCACCCTCGGCCAGCGCGTGCACGCCCAAGATCCGGCCGGTATCGGCGTCGGCGACGATCTTGGCCAGGCCACGGGTATCGCGATTGACCAGCGCCCGCGCCACACTCGACAACGCCAGCGTCCGGCACCGGCACCGGTATCCGGCCGTCACCGCCTCGGCCTCGGTGAGCCCCACGGCGGCGATGGCGGGGCTGGTGAACGTCAGCCGCGGCACTGTGGCGTAGTCCAGGACCCGATCCGCGTCGGCGAACGCGTTGTCGGCCACCAGCGTTCCCTGCGCGGCGGCCACATACACGAACTGCGGGCCCCCGGCCACGTCCCCGGCCGCCCAGATCCGGGCATTGTCGGTGCGCTGACGGTCATCGACGATCACCGCGCCGCGCCCGTCGACACCGACCCCGACCGCCTCCAGGCCCAGCCCCGCGGTGTTCGGGCGGCGACCGGTCGCGACCAACACGTGTTCGGCCCGCAGCTCGCTGACCCCGGCCCGAGTGCGCACGCTCACCAGCTTGTGGCCGCCACCGGCCAGGACCTTCTCGACGGTGGCCGCGGTCAACACGGCGATATGCTCATCGGCGAAGACAGCCTCGATCGCGGCCGAGATTTCCGGTTCCTCGCCCGGCGCCAGCCGCCCCAGGGCCTCGATCACCGTCACCCGGGTGCCGAGGCGGGCGAACAACTGGGCTTGTTCGAGCCCGACAGTGTTGCCGCCGATCACGATCAGCGACTCCGGGAGCCGCTTCAGGTCCATGGCGGTGGTCGAGGTCAGATACCCGGCCTCGACCAGACCGTCGATCGGCGGGATCCACGGCGTCGCACCGGTCGCGATCAGGTAATGGCCAGCCTCGATCACCCGGGTCCCGCCGTCGTTCGCTCCGACCCGCAACCCCGGCGCCGCACTCGTGCCGTCGAACACTGCCGTGCCGGAGACGATCTCCCACCCGTACTCGCCCGCCAGCTCGATGTACTTGTTTGCCCGCAGCTGCGCGACCAGCGCGTCCTTACCGGCGATCAGGCCCGGAAAATCCAGCGGCACCGCAGCGGCACCCAGGCCGGGAAACCGGTCGGCGGCGGCTGCGGCGTGGCGGGCCTCCGCGGCGGCCAGCAACGTCTTCGACGGCACACACCCGACGTTCACGCAGGTGCCACCGACGGTGTCGCGCTCGATCATCACCACGGACCTGCCGTGGCCGACCGCGGCGATAGCGGCGGCGAACGCCGCCGAACCGGACCCGACGATCGCCAGATCCGGACGGGATTGTGTCGTGGCCACGCCTGCCTCCTGAGGGGTTGAGCAACCGCGTCGCCAGCCAACGGCTGCTATTCGCATTGACGAATACCTACAGGGCTCATACTATGCGCTTAAGCGAATAGTTCAAGTGGTGTGGAGGTGCCCCATGTCCCGGTCCACGACCGCCGTGCCCGGCGACGAGCTGGCGTGCACACATCTGGATACGACGGCGAAGTTCTTTCGCGCCCTGTCGGATCCGACCCGGTTGAAGCTGCTGGAATACATCCTCACCGGCGAACGCACCTCGGCCGACTGCGTCGCCCACGCCGGCATCTCCCAGCCGCGGGTGTCGGTGCACCTGTCGTGTCTGGCCGATTGCGGATACATCGTCGCGCGCCGCGACGGCAAGAAGCTGCGGTACACGGTCGGAGACCCGCGCGTGGCCGAACTGGTGCTGCTCGCCCGGTTGCTCGCGGCCGACAACGCCGCCGCCCTGACGTGCTGCACCCGCATCGACGAGGTACCGGACGGTGACCGGACATGAACGCCCTCGACAGCCCTCACGTCTCGGCAGCCGCTCACCGTCGGCGGGTTCACCGCGGCTGGGACTGGGTGTCAAGCTCGCCGAGGTCGATGCCGAGCTCGCCGAACTCACCGCGGTCCGGCGACACCCTGGCCGCCGCGCTGGCGGCCGGACGCGAAGACCTGCTCGAGCGCAGCGAATCCCCCTGCTGCCCTGTCCCATCGACACCGAACCCAGCGCCAGGCAGCGGTGGCTCGGCGAGCTGCGGGGGAGGCCGTTGTGGCTGCTGCGACCTAGACACGCCGCTGGCGGGCTTGCATCGGGACCGCGGCACTGCTGCCTGGGCTGTTGCGCGGTGGTGCCCCGCTGCTGATCGCGGCCGTAGCACTGAGCAGCGGCACGCTGCTGGTGAGCCTGTCATGGCTCCAACCGCTCGGATTCGCCCATCGGACTCGGGCTCCTCGGACTGATCTGGTCCCGCCAATGACTCGCGCCCGCGGCTGCGATGAGGGCTGCGCAGCCACACCTTCCGGCGACGCGGGCACTCCGGCCCGCACCACCGCCGCGACCTGGCTCAGGCCGTCACCGAGTTTGGCGCCTGCGAGGCCACCACGGTGATCAGCACCGTAGCCATCAACGGCGCCATCGCCGGTGCTCACCGCGCGCCGAGACCCGCTGCCCGGTCCCGGCGCGCGGTACACCTGGGGTGAGCCACGCCAGCGTCAGTGGGATGACGATCAACACGAGGAACGCTTCCAGGAACGGTCCGGCCTCCACGAACTCGGCCAGATCCGACGTAGAGCCGCAGCTGGTGGCAGGGACACCGCTCCGCCGCGCCAGCTGGGTAATACGCATCATCACCACCCCGCGACCCTGAACCTTCGACTCGACTCGAAGGTCAGACCGGCCGTGACGGTTGCCCCCGAGGGCGGTGTGGCCCCGGCGGCCGGTCCCGTGTCCGCGACGAATCAACCTGGTCTGATCGCCGCGCTACTCAGCGGCGGCCCGTGGTGCGCGAGTGTTGGGTGGGCGAAACCTGAGGGCGGGCAGCCACCAGTTCCAGCCGCCGAGCAGGCGCATGAGGGCGGGGACGAGGACGAGGCGGATGAGGACGGCGTCGATGGCGACGGCGACGGCAAGGGCGAGTCCGAGTTGTTTGAGTTCGAGGATGTCGGCGGTGAGGAAGCTTGCGAAGATGGCGATCATGATCGCGGCGGCCGCGGTGATGGGGCGTGCGGTGTGGGTGAGCCCGGCCGCGACGGCGCGCTGGTTGTCGCCGCTGGCGTCCCAGTATTCGCGGATGCGACGAATCAGGAACACCTCGTAGTCCATCGAGAGCCCGAACAGTAGCGCGAACACCACGGTGGGTAGGTAGACCTGCACGAATCCGGGGCTGGTGAAGTCGAGGACGTTCTCGCCCAGACCCCACTGGAACACCGCGACGGTGATACCGAGGGCGGCGCCGGTGGCGAGCAGGTTCATCGCGATGGCCTTGAGGGGTAAGGCGATACTGCGGAAAGCGGCGATGAGGAAGACCAGCGAGGCGGTCAGCACCAGGGCTACGACCAGCGGAAGTTTGGTGGTCATTTCGTCGGAGAGATCGACGAATTCGGCGGTGCTGCCGCCGATGCGGATCTCGGCTCCGGCTGCGCCGGCGGCTGTGTTGCGCAGGTCGCGGACGAGGTCGGTGGCGGCCATCGAGTCGAAGGTGACCGAGGGGATCGCCATCGCGAGCATTCGACCGTCATTGAGCTGGGCGGGCAGGACGGTGTCGATGCGGGCGTCGCCGTCGATCTCGGTCAGGAATCGGTTGACCCGTGCTTCGGCGTCTGCGGTGAGTGGGGTGTCGCTGGGGCCGGTGGCGATGATCTCGACCGGGGAGAGTGCTCCGGGCGGGAAGTTGGTGTTCAATGCGGTGCTGGCGCGTCCGGTCGGGGTGTCGTCGAGGGCGGTGGTGCCCATGTCGAGGCCGTAGCGGATCCCGAATACCGGCAGCGCGGCGAGGACCAGCACCGCTGCGGCCGCGGTGCCGAAGAGGACGGGTCGGCGCATGACGAGATACGCCCAGCGCGCCCAGCGGCCACCGAGAACGCCGGGAGCGTCGGTGGCGCTGTCGGCAGGGCGCCAGCGGGCCGGGAGACTACCGCGGTTGACAGCCGGGCCCAAGGCGGCGAGCAGGGCGGGTAGCAGGGTGACGGCGACGGTGAGCATACTGGTGACGGCGGTGGCGACGCCGATGGCGATGCCACGGAAGATCGGTGCCTGGATGATGATCAACGCGCACAGCGAGATCATCACCACCAAGCCCGAGACCAGAATCGTTTTGCCTGCTGTGGCGAGGGAGCGACCGACGGCGCCGCTGATCGCGGCATGGTCTGGCCCGGTGTGGTGGGTGAGTTCTTCGCGGAAGCGGCTGACGATGAACATCGCGTAGTCGATACCGACGCCGAGGCCCACCATGGTGGCCATGGCCACGGTCAGCGAATCGAACGCGGTCACAGCAGTGAGGGTGAACAACACTCCGACCGCGGTCAGCATCCCGGCGATGGCCACTGCGATCGGGACCGCCGCTGCGGCCAGGGCGCCGAGGGCGAGGACGAGCAGGACCAGCGCGACCGGGATGCCGATTGCCTCGGCGCGGGCCAGGTCGGCGTTCTGCAGTTCGGTGGCCGCGTTCTGTACCGCCGAGTACCCGGTGACCCCTACGTCGATGGAATCGTCGCCGGTGGTGGCGATGGCGTCTTGCAGGTCGCGCGCGACTTTCGCGCGTTCGGCCATGTCGCCGTCCATGCCGGCGAGCGCGATCGCGACGTGACCGTCGGCCGAGATCTGGGATCCGGGCAGCCCGTCGTAGGGGCCGACGACGTCGACCACGCCCTCGACCGCGGTGGCGGCGGTGATCGTGCGAGCCACCGCTGCACGGAACTCGGCGTCGGTGGCGGTGACCGCGCCAGACTGCAGCACGATGACCGCCTGTTCCGTACCGAACTGCGGGAAGTGCCGGGCAACCAGGCGATCCACCTCGGTGGACTCCGAGCCCTCGACACCGAAATCCATCGCACCGAGCCGGTTCTCGAGCAGCGGGTAGGCCACCGCGCACACCACCAGCAGCAGTCCCCAGACCGCCAGGACCGCACGTCTGCGCCGGGCCATCAGAACGCCCCACCGATATAGCACTCCGGGCGAGCCCGGCGGCGATGGTTGCTGAGGCGAGTTCTCGACGACGGCGGACTTCTGCTGGTTCACGCGTCCTCCCTCCGTAGCGACCACGAATTGATCGCCATATCACGATGTAATCGTTGAAACGAGATTAATCACACTCTCACTCGATATCAATAGCTTTCGCCGCTATCATCGCTTTATGGCGATTAATGATGGCGGGGGTTGCCTCGTCGAGACGCAGGGGTTGGATCCGGCGGTGGCCCTGTTCCACAGCCTCTCCGATGCGACACGGTTGGCGATCGTGCACCGGCTGGCGTGCGGGGAAGCGCGGGTCTTGGACCTGATGGCCGGGCTCGGACTGGCTCAGTCAACGGTATCGGCGCACGTAGCGTGCCTGCGCGACTGCGGGCTGGTCGTGGGCCGCCCGCAAGGGCGGCAGGTGTTCTACAGCCTGGCCCGCCCGGAGTTGATGGACCTACTCGCCTCGGCAGAGACCTTGCTCGCGGCGACAGGCAATGCGGTGGCGTTGTGCCCGAACTACGGCACCGACTCCACCACCGAGACGGAGAGCGCGGAGGTACGAGCATGAGCGACGCATGCGGCTGCGGCCACGACGAACCCGCCGGTGACGGCGAGGCCGAGGAACGCGAACCCGAAAAGCTCTGGGAAGTCAGTGAACTGCGCGCCGCCGCGGTCGCCGGAGTGCTGCTGGTCGCGGCACTGATCGTCGGCTGGACCGGCGGCCCACGCGCCGTCGAGTTGGGGTTGGAGATCGCCGCACTGCTCGTCGGTGCATACACCTTCGTCCCCTCCACGCTCAAACGGCTGGCCAAGGGCAAGATCGGTGTCGGCACGCTGATGACGATCGCCGCGATCGGCGCGGTGATCCTCGGCGAGGTCGGCGAAGCCGCCATGCTGGCGTTCCTGTTCTCCATCAGCGAGGGCCTCGAGGAGTACGCGGTCGCGCGCACCCGCCGCGGGCTGCGCGCCCTGTTGAACCTGGTACCGGACCGGGCCACCGTGCTACGCGACGGCACCGAAACCGTCATCGCCCCTGCCGAGCTGCGCGTCGGGGATCGGATGCTGGTGCGCCCCGGTGAGCGGGTCGCGACCGACGGGGTGATCGTCGACGGGCGTAGCGCGCTGGATGTTTCGGCGATCACCGGCGAATCGGTACCGGTAGAAGCCGGGCCGGGCGCGGAGGTGTTCGCCGGGGCGATCAACGGCACCGGTGTGCTGACCGTCGAGGTCACCACGACCGCCGAGGACAACTCCCTGGCACGGATCGTGCGGATCGTGGAGGCCGAGCAGGCCCGCAAGGGCGACGCTCAACGCTTGGCCGACAAGATCGCCAAACCGCTGGTGCCCGGCATCATGATCGCCGCCACAGCCATCGCGGTGATTGGCGCGCTCTTCGGGGATCCGGTCACCTGGATCGAACGTGCGCTGGTGGTGCTGGTCGCCGCCTCACCGTGCGCGCTGGCGATCTCGGTGCCGGTGACCGTGGTCGCCGCGATCGGTGCGGCGAGCAAGCTGGGTGTGCTGGTCAAGGGCGGTGCCGCACTCGAGGCGATGGGCCGGGTGCGCGAGGTCGCGCTGGACAAGACCGGCACGCTGACGGCGAACAAGCCTGCCGTCGTCGAGATCGCCGCCACCGGCGGTGTGCACGGGGACCGGGTGCTGGCGGTCGCGGCCGCGCTGGAATCGCGCAGTGAACATCCCCTCGCCCGCGCCATCCTCGCCGCCGTCGACACCGTCACTCCCGCCACCGACGTCGAGGCGGTCACCGGTGCCGGGTTGACCGGCCGCGTCGACGGACGCCGGGCGCGGCTGGGCCGTCCGGGCTGGATCGAACCGGGTGTTCTGGCCGCCGATGTGGAACGGATGCAGCACGCGGGGGCGACCGCGGTGCTGATCGAGCTCGACGGCCAGGTGATCGGTGCGATCGCTGTGCGCGACGAACTGCGGTCCGAGGCACACGAGGTCATCGACCGATTGCACGCGCTGGGAATCCGGGTCTCGATGCTCACCGGTGACAACGCCCGCACCGCCGCCGCTCTGGCCGCTGAGGCGGGGATCGAGGACGTGCACGCGGATCTGCGCCCGGAGGACAAGGCCCACATCGTGGGCGAACTGCGCAGCGACCGGTTCACCGCGATGGTCGGCGACGGCGTCAACGACGCCCCCGCACTGGCAACCGCCGACCTCGGTGTGGCGATGGGCGCGATGGGCACCGATGTCGCTATCGAAACCGCGGATGTGGCGTTGATGGGTGAGGACCTGCGGCACCTGCCGCGGGCTCTCGAGCACGCTCGTCGGGCTCGCCGGATCATGTTGCAAAACGTCGGTTTGTCGTTGGGGTTGATCACGATCTTGATCCCGCTCGCGCTGTTCGGGATTCTCGGGTTGGCGGCGGTGGTGCTGGTGCACGAACTCGCCGAGATCGTCGTCATCGCCAACGGTGTCCGCGCCGGACGCACCAAACCCCTGGCCTCGCTGACCGATTCGGCGGCAAAGCCCGCACCGGTACTGGCCGGAGCGCCCGCGTGACCGCCACCGCGTCGTCTGCTCCCACCGTGTCGCGGTGGGGGCGGCGACTGCGGTGGGTCGCTGCCGCGGCCGCGCTGGCCGGTATCGACCTCACGCTCAAAGCGTGGGCGCAGACCACGCTGGCCGGGGCCCCGATCGAGGCGGGTCCGGTGGACCTTAAGTTGGCGTTCAACCCGGGAGCGGCGTTCTCGATCGCCGCCGACGCACCGAGCTGGGTGATGCTCACGCTCACCACGGTGATCACCACCGCGGTCGCGGTCGGCGGATGGGTGGTCGCGCCGCGCGCGAACCTGCTCACCCGCGTCGCGCTCGCCGCGATCCTGGGCGGTGCCGCCGCCAACGTCATCGACCGGGCCCCCGACGGTGTGGTCACCGACTACCTGCACACCGGCTGGTGGCCCACCTTCAACCTCGCCGACACCTTCATCGTGCTCGGCGCGACCGCCCTCATCATCGCCACTCTGATCGGAAACTCCGATGAGCGAGAACCACTCTCACCCGAACACCACGCCGACGACCGGGACTGAGCCGGGCCCGTCACGTCGGTGGGCAGGGCTGGCGGCGCTGGTCGTCGCCCTGCTCACCGTCGGGCTGGACCTGATGGTTCTCAACGTCGCCCTGCCCACCCTGGCCCAAGACCTCGGCGCGAGCACCACCCAGTTGCAGTGGATCGTCAACGCCTACACCCTGGTCTTCGCCGCGCTCATGCTGCCCGCCGGCGGCTTCGGTGACCGCTACGGTCGCAAACGGCTGCTGCTGATAGGTTTGGTCGCCTTCGTCGCCGCCTCGGCCTGGGCCGCTTTCAGCGGGTCCACCGGCTCGCTGATCGCCGCCCGCGCGGTCATGGGCATCGGGGCCGCGATCATCGTGCCGCTGTCGCTGGGGATCCTGCCGACCCTGTTCGGCCCCGACCAGCGTCGCCGCGCGATCGCGGTGTGGGTCGGTGCACTGGGTGTCGGGTTGCCGCTGGGGCCGATCGTCGGTGGCTGGCTGCTGCAGCATTTCTGGTGGGGCTCGGTGTTTCTGATCAACGTCCCGGTCGGTGTCGCCGCCCTGGTTGCCTGTGTGGTGCTGTTGCCCGAATCGGTCGACCCGCATGCACCGGCGTTGGACTGGCTCGGGATCCTCACCGCCGTGCCCGGTACGGCGGCGCTGGTATTCGGCATCATCCAGGCTCCCGCGTACGGGTGGACCGATCCCGTCGTGCTCGCGGCTCTGGCGGCCGGTGTGTGGCTGATCGCGGGATTTCTGGTGTGGGAAAGCCGTGCCCGCGACCCATTGGTCGATCTGGCACTGTTCACCAATCCGGCCTTCACCTGGCCCACCCTGGCCGCAACCGCGGGCACCTTCACCCTGGTCGGCGTGCTGTTCGTGCTGCCGCAATACCTGCAGATACTGCGCTACCACGACGCCTTCGGCACCGGCCTGCGCTTGGTGCCTCTGGTGCTGGCGATCATCGTCGCCGCAGCCGCTGTGGACAAGATCGTGACCCGACTCGGCGCCAAAATCCCGATCGCCACCGGCATGGTGATCGCCGCGGCCGGATTCGTGCTCGCATCCCGCATCACCGTCGACTCCGGCTACGGCTTCGTCGCGGTGTGCCTGGCGACCGTGGGCCTGGGAGCCGGGCTGGCGTTGGCGCCGGCTGTCGACGCGGTCATGGCGAGCCTGCCCGAGCATCGCAGCGCCGCAGGAGCTGGGTTGCTGATGGCCATTCGACAGGTCGGTGCCGCGTTCAGCGTCGCGATCCTGGGCACCCTGCTCACCGTCGTTTACACCCGCGACCTCGACCCCCACCTGAGCGGCCTGCCCGAACCAGTGGTCAGCGCGGCGCGTGACAACATCGCCGGAGCGCAACTTGCCGCGACCCAGATTCCCGGCCCAGCGGGCGCCGATCTGGCCGCGTCCAGCGCCCACGCCTACAGCCACGCCATGTCCGCAGTGTTCCTTGCCAGCGCCGCCATCAGCGCACTACTGGCCGCGGCCATCGCCGCCAAACTCCCCAACCACACTCCTGCGCCCGCGCCGACATCACCGGCGCGTGATCGAAACTGAAATAGCCACTCCCATGACAGCGGCTACGGCACGCGACACAACTGCGTGTCAGCCGAGCAGCAGTGCACTCCCAGAGAAAGGGCATCCGCCGGAATGGTTACCTCGATCCTGCAGGCCATCGGACTCTTCCTGGTGACCAACATCGACGACATCATCGTGCTTTCGCTGTTCTTCGCCCGCGGCGCGGGAACCCGCGGAACAACGGCCGCCATCGCGACCGGACAATATCTCGGTTTCGGAGCGATCCTCGCCGCGTCGGTCCTCGTAGCGCTGGGAGTCACGGCGCTGCTGCCCGAAGAAGCCATCGCCTACTTCGGGCTCATTCCTCTGCTGCTCGGTCTGCTCGCCGCCTGGAGAGCATGGCGCAACAACGGCGACGACGATGAACGGTTCGAGGGCAAGAAGGTCGCGGTCTGGACGGTGGCGGCGGTGACCTTCGCCAACGGCGGCGACAACATCGGCGTCTACGTCCCGGTCTTCGCGACCGTGGGTACAGCGGCGATCGTCGCCTACTCGGTCGTGTTCCTGCTCTTGGTCGCCGTGCTGGTGTTCACCGCGAAGTTCCTCACCACCCGCAAGGCCATCGCCGAGATCTTGGAACGGTGGGAACACATCCTGTTCCCGCTCGTGCTGATCGTTCTCGGAATCGTCATCCTCGTCAGCGGCGGCGCATTCGGCCTCTGACCGTCGTCCCGGTCTGCACGGCCCAGATCACGGAGGACAGCGGCGATCGGCTCCAAAGAATGAAGTGCTATTCGAGGCCGTAACCGGTAGACAGCCGTCCTTCGGTTGGTCCATGGTTGTGCTCAGGGGCGCTGCACCGTTGTGGCACTACTACCACTGTGGCACTACTACCATCGACGTAGTTCAAGGCCTCCGGCAACGTGGGGCTTCTACCGCGCCTAGCGGGGTCGCTCGTGCAAACGCTTTAGTCGGGCGCTGTCATCGTTGCGAACTGTTTCCGCCCCAGCGCATAGCCCTGACCCACTGGTCAACTTAAAACGCTGATGGAACCGTGAGGGGCGCCGGTTCGGCGCGCCCGCGCGGAGAGAAACTAACCCACGTAGTAGTAACCTGTTCGTGGCTCGTTTGATATCGATCTGTTCCATCCGGGACGACTCTTGGACTGAAGGACCTTCCTTGGCACGGCATCGCAAAGCTGACCCCAGCCCGCTCCCCATTGGTATGCACACGTCCCCTCGCGGTGCCTCGGCGGCCTTCACCCTCGGAGCCACGGGGCCGCAGCCTTCGGGTGTCGCGCGTGCGGCGGGGCGACATCGGATGCCTCCCTCCCCCGAAGCTGTGGTCAGGTCCATCCGGCCCGCTACCTCTGTTCCCCCGCGCGCGTCGCACGCTCGGTCGGGGGGTGCGCCCGGGACGTCTTCATCTTCATATCTACCTCGCGATGGCCGTCCATACACGTCTCGCTCGCATGATGTATGGCCGCGCGCAGCCCGGTTCGATCATAGGGGTTTCGGGCCACCGCGCACACCGCGCACGGTCGATCTCGGCAGGAACCCAGGGCCGCAGCGCCTACTGCTCCATGGGAGCGGGCGTCCGGTCTCGATTGCCAAGGCAGTCAGCAAGTTCGATCTGCTTTTCTCGACGTGCTCGACGACGAGAAGGTCTCGGGCGCATCAGCCAGGTCGACGGCCGTTGCCGGGCTGAGTGGATCGCTCGTGGCCGCGGTGGTTCTCTGTGTAGCCGGCGGGGCCGCGGCCACCGCGCTCGCCGATCGTCACAATCCAACGAACACCCCAGCGCTCATGGCTGGCGTGTCCGCCGACGACCGATCCGCAGCAGCGCCACGACCTGTAGCCCCCGGATCGGTGGACGAAGAACAAGGCACCACTCTGGCAAGGGCATCGTCACGCGATGAGCTGTCCGCGGCCGTGCGGGAGCTAGCCTCGTGCTTTCACGCTGATTCCGTGTCGTGAATGAAGAATGGTGCCCTGACCTGGGATGATTGAGATTGCGAAGTCATCAATCGGACCAGATCGAGGAGCACCATTCAGGTGAGTAAGTCTACGTCGCCCTATCCCGTGCTGTCTGCAGATGGCACCGGAACCGGGGTAGTGTCGCAAGCCGGCGCCACGGTGTTGCTGCGGACAGCCGAGAAAACGGGCCTGACCACCGATTTATCGGACGCGTTGACACCGTGGCGTAAACCCCTGGCGACCCACGATCCAGGCAAGATCATCACGGATCTGGCCGTGGCAGTCGCGATCGGCGGTGATTGTCTGGCCGACATCAACCAACTGCGCGCCGACCCCGCCGTATTCGGTCAGGTCGCCTCTGACCCCACGGTGTCACGACTGATCTCGGCGTTGGCCGCCGACGCCCCAGCGGCATTGACGGCCATCAACTCCGCCCGCGCTGCTGCCCGGGCAGAGTGCTGGTCAGCAGCCGCCACGTCCGCCCCCGATCACGACGCCGATACTGGCGATCCCCTGATCGTCGATCTCGACGCAACCTTGGTGACCGCGCACTCGGAGAAACAGGATGCGGCACCAACCTACAAGCGCGGGTTCGGTTTCCACCCGCTGTGTGCGTTTGTCGATCACGGTAGCCAGGGCACTGGCGAACCCCTGGCCATCCAATTGCGGCCCGGCAACGCCGGCGCCAACACCGCCGCCGACCACATCACGGTCACCGCCGCCGCACTCGAGCAGCTACCGACGGTGCAGGGGTATCGGGTCGGCAAGTCGGTGCTGGTACGCACCGACTCGGCCGGCGGCACCCACGAGTTCCTCGGCTATCTCACCCGCCGGCGCCTGGCCTATTCAGTGGGATTCGGGCTGACCGAGACCATCGCGGCCGCAACCGACCGGATCAGTCCCGAGGCGTGGACCCCGGCCTACGATGCCGACGGCGTGCAACGCGACGGGGCGTGGGTGGCCGAGTTGACCGGGTTGATCGACCTATCGGGCTGGCCGCAGGGGATGCGTGTGATCGTCCGGAAGGAGAGGCCGCACCCGGGTGCACAATTGCGGTTCACCGACCGTGATGGGTTGCGGCTGACCGCGTTCGCCACCAACACCGTCCGTGGCCAACTCGCTGATCTGGAGCTGTGTCACCGGCGGCGGGCTCGATGTGAGGACCGGGTCCGTACCGCCAAAGACTGTGGCCTGACGAATCTCCCGCTGCACGGCTTCGATCAGAACCGGATCTGGTGCGCGATCGTGATGCTCGCCTGCGAGTTGATCGCCTGGACGCAGATGCTCGCGGAGCTTGTCAAGACGTCTGTGTAAGAACGTGACTCCTGGGTTTCCTGTGGTTGCTGGTTGGGTCTAGTTGAGGTGGGGTTCGATGCGGTCGGGGTAGGCCAGGGCTAGTTGCCCGAGGGCCTGTTTCCAGTTCGTCACGACTTGGCCCTCGACGAGTCTGCCGGGGGCTCTGCGCGTGGCGGCGGGCTTGCCGCGTTCCTTCTCGCGTTGCCGGGCCCGTTTGTCCTCGATGTCGCAGATCGCCAGCCACAGCAGTTTGCGCGCCGCGAGATCGTTGGGGAAGTGTCCCCGATTCTTGATGACCTTGCGGAGCTGGTAGTTCAGCGACTCGATCGAGTTGGTGGTGTAGATGACTTTGCGGAGCTCGGGCGGGAACGCCAAGAACGGAATGAACCGGTCCCACGCTCGATCGAAAGCTGCTGCGGCACTCGGATATTTGGTCCCCAGTTCCGAGTCTCGGAAGGCTTCCCATTCGCGGCGGGCGGTCTCGGCGTCGGGGGCGGTGTAGATCGGTTTGATCGCCCGCGCGACCTCTTTGCGGTCCTTGTAGTTCACGAACCGCATCGAGTTGCGAATCAGATGCACCACACACGTTTGCACCGTGGCCAATGGCCAGGTCGCCTCGATCGCCTCGGGGAACCCGGTCAACCCGTCGCAGCACACGATGAGCACGTCCTTGACGCCGCGGTTGGCCAGATTCGCACACACCCCGGCCCAGAACTTCGCGCCTTCCTCGGCCTGAATCCAGATGCCCAGCACGTGCTTGACGCCGGCCATGTCGACACCAATAGCGATGTGGGCGTGCCTGTTTCGGACATGACCGCCGTCTTTGACCTTCACCACCAGGGCGTCGAGGTAGATGACGGGATACAACGCCTCCAGCGGCCGGTTCTGCCATTCATCGACCGCGTCGAGGACCTCGTCGCAGATCTTCGAGATCGTCTCATGCGACAGATCGGTGCCGATCGTCGAGGCCAGATGATGCTGAATGTCGCGCAACGTCATGCCACCGGCATACAGCGAGATGATCATGTCGTCGAGCCCGCCGAGCCGGCGGGAACCCTTCGGTACCAGGCGTGGGGTGAACGTGCCGGCACGGTCACGAGGAACGTTCAACTCGACCGGCCCGGCCGCGGAGTCCACCGTTTTCGGGCTCGACCCGTTGCGGGCGTTGGGCAGTTGCCGACCGGCCGGATCGCCCTTGGCATAGCCGAGGTGATCGGTCAGCTCGGCCTTCAGGCCGCGTTCGAGGGCGAGTTTGATCAGACCCGGGATCAGGCCGCCGTCGCCGGTGATCTGGACCTGGCCGGTATCGATCTGGGCCAACAACTCATCGACCATGCCCGAGGCCTCCAGCGCCTCGGCCACCTCCGCGGTCGAACGCGGCTCAGCCAACTCAGGCAGCTGCTGACCGTCGTCGTGCTGCTTATCGTCTAACGCCATGCTCATAGATTGTCCTCTCACTGATGAGCACTGGACTTACACAGACCATCTGACACCCCCTGCTCGCGTTCACCGATCACCCTGCTCGCCGGTGGGAACCCAAGCGACTGCGCCACCGCGTGTTCTCGATCGCGGCCAAGATCAGCCGCCACGCCCGGCGAACCCGCATGAAGCTGGCCACCCACGCTCCGCACGTCGATCTGCTACTCGACGGGCTAGCAAGGCTTGCAGCACTTCCAGCGCCGGCCTGACCACCAGGCCGACCAACCTTCGATCCAGAAAGGACATTCACACCTCGGGGCCGTGAAACCCGACGCACACCGACGCCTCGGACAACACCACACGGCCCACGCCCGAAATCCGGTCCTCAGACCACCCAACCGGGCCACTCAACAAGGGACCGCCACCTCACGAAACATCGAGGTTAGATGCCGGATTGCCTGGCCCGTACATAAACTTCTGGAACGACTTAGATGCGGGATTGTCTTCCCCGTACATGAAGTTCCGGAACGCCTCGGAGCGCAGCGTCGTGTCAAACGCCTCGTTGGTGCGAACCCATTCCCTCAGGCGCTCCATAGTCTCTTCGGGCAGAACGATCCTCGAACCAGAATCGGAGACAGAAATGCGTGCATTCTTGACCTCGTCGATCACATCGTTGTCCACATCGGCGTCGAGATAGGTGTTGAGGTCTTCGAGGAAGGTGTCCGAGTTCACGTGGTGGTATCGCTGGCCGGTTTCGTCAGCGAACTCACGCAGAAGGTCAGGTAGAGGCCCGAAGTCCTTGTCGTCAACGATCTGACGCCAGTCTGCCTTCATGTCGTCGCTCACAAACAGCACGTCCTGCTCGACAGCTCGGGCCAGGTCCATCATCTCCATCCAGATGAGTGGGTCACCGATCCCGCCGTCCCGCTTGGACTCATCGACTCCGGTCCCGGGGGGCATGGCAGCGGCGAGCCGAGCACGTGCCTGGTCCTCCCATGCCCGGAGGTCGGTCGATGTCCGCCGACGACCGATCTGACCGGCATCGGTGAACAGCTTCTCGATACGATCCCGGATTGGGTCATCTGTCTGAATTTGTTTGGGGTGGAGGATATTCGACTCACGCTCTGCCCGTATCGCTCCGTCGATGGTAGTCGCGGCTTCCTTGAATGCCGTGTCCGCCGCGTCGAGTAGTCGTTTCTGTACTCCGGTGTCCTTGACTTCCCTGATAGCCGCGCGAAGTTCCTGCAGGAGCTGACTATTGACGCCTTTGCCCTTGACTCCCGAGATGATGTTCGTCGCTCTGGTGTATTGCTTGGCGTGATCGGCTGCGACGGACAGTCGTTGACGGTGGTATTCGAAGCCGGCGCGGTAGGGAAGGAAGAGGCGCGGACGGATATCGTCCCGTTCGAGCTGGACGAGGATCTTCTCGCGGGACTCCTTCGATATCCGGTACAGGCCCAGCAGGACGTTGGCATCCAACGCGATTCTGGCCTTAGTGACGAAATCGCGGCGCTCATCGTCGCCATCGGAGTACCACTCACCGAACACATCACGCATCGCGTCCTCCTGCCTTCGCTGCGCCATTCCCGCTTTGCGGCGGGGCCGCTGGTCAAATCTAAAGCTCGGGTCCGTGGTCGCGGGAGCGTTCTGTGCTACGCGACGATGGCCGCGGGGAGGTCCCCGGTGCCGGTGTGCGCGGTGCCGCCTGTGCAGCACGGGTGTCGGCGAGCAGTTCTCCAATCGAACGTGGCCTGTCCGAAGTCCAGACACCGTCGTCGGGGTTCCACTGGCCGTTCTCTGTCGCGCCCGTCAGGATCGGTTCGATGAGGCTGTTGGCGGCCGTGAGCGCGGCGTCGGCCTGGTGCAGGTGCGCCGGCAAGCCGCTGTGCGCGGCGCGCTCTGGGTAGTCGCGCTCCCAGGTCGGGTTGGGCAGCACCAACGGCGCAGGGATCGTCAGGTCGCGGCGCTGTTCTTGGTGGCAGATCGCAGCATGCAGCTGCTCGGCGTCGAACGACTGGGTGCGGGCGAGGATGACGAGGTCGACCAGGTCGTGGGCGCGGGTCGAGGGGCTGTCGCCGTGGGTGCCGTGCAGCTCGTAGAGGGCCGCGACCTTGTCGGCGACTGCCTCGGCGGCGGCCTGCATCCGGATCACGGGCATGGGGTCGAGTTCGTCGAGCGCGAGCACCGGGCGCGGGCTGATCGTCTCGGGCGGTAGCAGCATCTCCCGGTGGGTCGCGAGGTCGAGCGTGGCGTCGGAGAACCGTTGTCCGGCAAGGTTGTAACGGATACGCCCGGCGAACAAGCCCGGGCTACGAGTCGCGGTGATCGTGATGTCGAACTCGCCGAAGTCGCCGGGTCCGGGGTGGGCGGCCTGGCGCAGCGAGTGCTGCATGTGTTCGGCGTCGAGGCGGGTCGCCAGGTCGGCGTCGGCGGTGGGGCGGGCCTGGGTCGGTGCCCGGAATTGCAGGGCGGTGCCGCCGGTGAGGATCCACTGGTCGGCGTCGGGGGAACGGAACAGCCGGGCCAGGAACAACTGGAGGGTCACGGTCTGAGCGAGCTCGTCACGGCTGAACCTGCTCGTCCGAGCCTCGGCGGACAGGCGGGCTTTCAGCCCGGCGCGGAAGGCCTCTTCGGACGCATACGCCATCAGCCGACCAGCACCGGTTCGGCCGGCATCTGGGCCTGATCGAGCAACGAGGCGAACAGGTCAGCACCCGAGGCGTACTTCCAGCGCGGCGCGGCCCGATCACACGCCGCGATCAGCTCGTCGGCGTCGACCAGCGATTCGGTCAGGCAGGTGTGCAGCGCGGTCCCGAGGTGTCCGCCGTCGCCGTGGGTGAGGAGCAGGTCGACCACGGTGCGCGCGGGTGTGGTCACCGGTAGTCCGTCGACGAGGTCCCAGTCGCGGCCGCGGTCACCGATCGACCGGCGCCAGGTGCGCACCGACGGGTCGCGGACGTTGATGCGATGCGGGCTGCTCAGCTCGAGCCCGGATGCGGTGATCGTGCCCAGGCGCAGGACTTGGGCGGCGGCGGCGTGGCTCACGACGCTGTCGGGGCGTGTGCGGCGTTCCTCGATGTCGGCGGCGGGGTGGAGCGCCAACCATTGTGCCGCCCAGTCGCCGAGGGTTGTCCAGGCCGTGGACTCGGGGATCTCGTAGACGCCGTGGTGGACCCGGACGATGGCCTCACGGGCAGCGAGGCGGGCCAGGACGTAGGGCGCGACGCCGAGGTTGCGGGCTTGGGCGGTGGTGAACAGGCCGAACTGGCGATCCGCCAGCCCGCGGATCGCGCCCCACCGGCCAGCGTCGATCATGCAGCAATAATAGCAACGGGAGTGATCGGTGAGGCTTTCCGAGCTGTCCGAGCGCGGCCCGTCCGTGCAGACTGGCCCGCGTGCCCCGGCACAGTGGTCACGGTGTGCCGGGGCGGTCGACGTCGTCATCCGCTGGTGGGGTGCAGGACTTCGCGTAGGCGGGTGCCGATCCATAGCGGGACTGGTGGGGTGACGGCGTTGCCGTAGCCGTCGATCTGGTCGCGGCCTTTGCCCCACACGGTGAAGGTGCCTTTGTGGTCGCCGAAGTCGGGGTCGAATCCGCAGCCGCGGCCGACCTCGTGCGGGGTCATCATGCGGAAGAAGCACTCATCGAGCGGGATGTCGGCGAGGGCGTCGCGCCAGTGGGAGGCCAGCAGGGCGGTGGTGTCGCGGCTGGTCAGGGTGCCCAGTGGGTCGGTGAGCGGGTGCGCGGCGGTTTCGGTGCCGGTGCTGCCGTTCTGTTTGAACCAGCCTGCGAGCAGGGCGGGGTCGCCGGTCGCGGTGAGCAGGCCGGGGGTCTGTTCGGCGGTGATCGTCGGCATGGCCTGGGCATGGCTGGTCGGGGTGGTGTGCTTGCGGAAGGGCACCACACCCGAGGACACGATGCTCAGGGTCTCCGAACCGCCCTGGGTGGGCAGCGCCTCGTCGAGGCCGCGTGGTGCGCCCTGGAAGTTGTTGATGGCCATCGCGACCGGGGGAGTGAGCAGGCCGGTAGTGTTGGTGGCGGGCTGGGTCCACAGCGGCTGACCCAGGGTCCGGGTCCGGCACTGCGATCCGGGGCGCTCGAAGGTGTTTCCGGCGGCGACCATGATGGCGCCGGTACTGAGCAGCGCGGTCTTTTGCTGCGAGGTCTGGGTGGCCATCGGTTGCAGCGGATGGCGTTCCACGCCGCGTTGGGCCTTGGCCGGCATCAGCACAGCGGGGAACTCGGCGAACTTCTGGCGGCACCGCTCGGCACGGGCCATGGTCGCCGGGGCCAGCGGCTTGGTCCGCTCGCCGATGCGGGTGCCCAGGTGGGTGAGGTCCAAGGCCGTCAACGACGGTGTGGCGGTGGGAGAGACCTCACCGAAGCAACGCGGGCAACGGTAGTTGTACTGCTTGCCGTAGCGCACCGATCCGCTGGCGGGCACGCCGGTCTTCCACGCCCACATCGCCTCGACAGCCTCATCGCAGGGGCCACACCACGCCTGGGGGCGGTGATCGAGGTCGGGAGCGGGCAGCGTGCGGTCCCAGAACACGATGTAGAGCCGGTCCCGGCTCTGGGGGACGCCGAAGAACATCGAGTTGAGGTAGAGCACCTTGTGCTCGTAGCCGAGCTTGGTGATCTCGCGCAGCCACCACCGATACGTCGACCCGTCGCCGACCTTGCGTCGCCCGGGCACCGCTGGTCCCCAAGACTGCAACTCGGTGGTGCATTCGACCAGGATCAGCAGCGGGTGGTGCTGATCGGCGTAGTGCAGCACGCAGTTGGCCGTTGCGCGGTCCCGCTCGGATCGGGTGGCGCGTTCCTCGAACTCGGGGTCGTCGAGGTCGAACAACGTCAGACCCTGTTCGTAGGCACGTTGGGTGTTGGCCTGGGAATGGTTGGTGCAGGTCACCCCCGCGACCAGCAGATCGGCCGCCGGGAGTTCGCGCACCGAGTGGTAGGTGTCGGAGTCGGTGTTGATCAGATCAGCGATCCAGTGCTCGACGTGCGGGTGGTTGGCCTCGTGCACCTCGACCTTGTAGCGGTTGTGGTTGGCCCCGACGATGGTGTCGAATCCTGCGGCCTCGATGCCCTGGGTGAATCCGCCAAATCCTGAGAACAAGTCCAGCGCGGTCGGGTTGTCGTGACGGAATCGTCTGCGACGCAGCGCCGGTCGATGTTCCGCTGTCTTCGAGATGATGTGCCCCATGATCGTCGCTTCCTCGCCCATTCCATCCGTGGTGGTTGCCTATAGACTACCATCAGCGGTAGCCTATAGGCAACCATTACGGCACGGCGTAAGAAGGAGCAGCACATGGCAACGACCACCGAAAACACCTGCGCGGCAACACCGATGAGCGTTCATGCGCGAGCGATCGCCGCAAGCATCGAGCAGTGGCGCCGAGCCTGCGACCTCGCAGGCAGTGTCGACGCTGAACATGACGCGGCTGCCGCCCTTGTCGGGCTGGTCGAGCAAGCGATGCCCGAGCTGGCGCGCACCGAGGTTGTCGAGCGGTCGTATCTGGTCCGCCGGGTGCAGCGCTACGTCGGCCCGCTGCCTGAGCAGTGGGCGGCGATGGACGATTCCGGCCGCGACCAGTACTACTGTGACCACTGGCTGGCTGTCGAGGAGTTCGACGAGCACATCGACGACGACCAGCTGACCCTGACGATCGTGAAACCCGCGCAGTGAGCAGCTGTCCCGCGCCGACCGGGCGCACCGCCGTCGTAGTGCCGCCCGCGGCGACCTCGCCGGTAGGCTCAGCCACGCCGAGTGCGCCCGCCGACCTGGCGGGCGATAGGGGAGGAGGAGCCGTCATGGCCGTCGACATCGACGAACCTGCGTTGCTACGCGCTCTCGGAGAAGCGATCACGACCCGCCGCGAGGAACTGGGCCTCAGTCAGCGGGCCCTGGGTCTCGAGGCCGGCGTCGAGCGCAACATGCTGCGCGGCGTGGAAGACGGATCGCGGCGAGCAACCATCATCACCCTGGCGCGCATCGCCAAAGCTCTGAAAATGCCGGCCTCGCAGCTACTTCATAAGATCGGGCACTGACCTTCCCTGCATGGGGTGACACGCGGCCTCGGACCCAGGACGGAGGGGAGAGGGACTGCACAGTAGGGGGCCTCACCGCCCTCCCCTCCGATCCTGTGAGAACGGTCTTCGGCTGGGTGTGGCAACTCAGAAGAACGCGTCGCCACATTAGCAAACCGGATCTTTGCTGTAGTCGACAACTGGGCAAGCATGTTCGCGGCGCGCGAGCCAGCTGCGGTCAGACGCAGTCACAAGTAGCCAAAGCTGCTGGCGTGCAACGAACAACATCACCATCGGCGCGCTCTAAGAGCCACCAATGTGATCCGGTTCGCTGTTGCAAATGTACATCAGCCGGGGCGTTCGGCCCCGTGATTCCCGTTCACTATCGTCACTGGTGACGAAAGATAGTGCTATACACCGCAATTCGCCGAAAATGTACCTTACGACGTCGTAGCTGGTGATCCGCTGTGCTGCCGCTCCGCCATCAGAGGTAGCGCGGGGGATCGACTCTTGGGTCGTCGTCGACGGTATCGATCCTCGAGTCGGCAAGGGTGTCGGTGATTGCGGCGGCACTGGCACCGATGGTGGCGAATTGCGGGTCGGCGACGCACCATGCACGATCGGCCAGCCATGTCACCTAGGGCAGGCTCGAATCTTGGCGGCAACGCCAATTGCTGCGGCCGTGTGGTGTATCGATCCTCGATTGTCGCCGAGTTTCGCCAGCTGGCGCGCCATGCCTAGATGAGCGGTGACGTGCCGTCGGCGGTTCGTCGTGCAGAGGCCATGTGCTTCGGCGAAGAAAGTGTGCGCTGAGTGGGGTGTTGGCGCCCGCCGGACCTCTCGCATGGCCTTTCGGTACCGCCGCTGCTCATCATCGACGTGCTCGAAACCTGTGACCACCCGAAACGCTCCCTTGTCGGCGAGGTTCACTATGACCCCTGTCCACATCGACTCTAAATACTATCTCCGTTAGTAGGGAGCGTTCTAGGGGTTGCGGTGCCGAGTTTCTTGGGGCATGCAGGCGTGTGTTCCGGTCATACTTGGGTGCAGTGCCGTGTGGCGAGGGAAGAAGGATTGATGGAGAACGGTCCCAGCGAGTTGAACACCGTCGGCGCCTGGCGCGAGATGGGTTGGCGCTGATGAGCATGGCGGTGGTGCTGGTGGCTGCAGCGGCTCTGCTGGGTTGGTGGTGGCCGCGGTGGATGGTGCGTATCCAGCCACGCATCGATGCTCGGTGGGTGTTGGTGGCGTGGCCGGCCGCCCAGGCGATGTTCACGGCGTTGTGGGTCGCTGCGGTGTCGGTGCTGGTGGTGCCGAACCACTTCGGCGTGCATAAGTTGTCGGCGGTGGCCTCCTGCCTGCGTGTGTTGTCTCATGGCGCGCCGGCCCAGGTGGAGACCGTGGCTGGGGCCGCGGTGCTGGCCAGCACGGTGGCGGCGGCCGTTTGGGTGGTGTCCTTGGTGGCACGTGCTGCGGTCGCAATGGGCCGGGCACGCGAGCACTATCTGCAAGCGTTACGTCTGGTTGGCCAACGTTGTGATCGGTTTCCTGATGTGTGGTGGCTCAGCGATCAGCGGCCGATGGCCTTCTGTTTGCCGGGCCGCAACGCGGGGATCGCTGCGACGACGGGTTTGCAGGACGTTCTGACCGGCGCTGAACTGAATGCTGTGATGGCTCACGAACGCGCACACCGACGCCAGCGGCATCACGCGATCGTGTTGCTCGCTGGGGTTCTGGGCCGAGCGTTGCCGTTCATTCCGCTGTTCGCTCGCGGTGCTGATGAGGTGGCGACACTTGTCGAGCAGGCCGCTGATGCACGGGCGGCCGAACAGGTCGGCACCCGGACAGTGTGCTCGGCGTTGGGAACGCTGGCCCGATCGGCCGGGTCGTCGGATTTTCCGGCGGGGGCGTTGTCGATCAGTGATTCTGCGAGTGTGACGCCGCGTTTGCACCGGCTCTATGACGGTCGGCGATGTGTGTCACGTGGTCACCACGCAATGGCCGCTGCCACGGTTGCAGGGGTTGTTGTCCTACCTACCGTCGTCACCGCCACCGGCGCCGTGTCGGCGCTGGTGGCGGTAGCTTGCCTGCTGTGATGGTGAAAGCGAGCGTGTCATTTGCTCGAGGCCGTCGGGCGGGTGCGGCTGGGCCACTACAGGCCGGCGAGTAGTCGCTGCATCTCGGCGATCTCCGATTCCTGGTCGGAGATGATCTTTCGCGCCAGTGCGATGGCTTCGGGGTTCTTCCCGTCCTGGATCTCGGTCTTGGCCATGGCGACGGCGCCGCGGTGGTGCTCGATCATCTGTGTGAGGTAGAGGCGAGCCGCCGCGGTTCCCTGGGCCTCGCGCAGCTGTTGGAACTGTTGTTCGGTCATCATTCCGGGCATGTCGTGACCGCCCATTGACGGCGACATCGATTCCCCGGCACTCATCTGACTCATGTCGTGGCCCTGCGAGCTCGAGCTCATCGAAGCTCCCCACGTGGTCACCCAGGACTTCATCTGGTCGATCTCGGGCTGCTGGGCGGCTTTGATCTGCTGGGCCAGTCGGACGACCTCGGGATTGATGTCGTTCTTGTCGAGCAGGATGTTGCTCATCGTGATCGCTTGTGAGTGATGGGAAATCATCTCCTGGGCGAAGGTCATGTCGGCCGCGTTGTGCTCGCCCATGTCGGCCACAGAGGATGGTGCCGCTATCGAGGTGGTGGTGACCATTCCCGTCATCGAGGAGTGGTCTTGTCCCTCGGAGTCGGAACAGCCCGCCAACACCAGCAGGCCCGCCGCTGATGCCCCGATGATGATGCGCGCGCGCTTTGTCGACATCTGTCCTCCTTGTTTCAGACGCCCCGCAAGGTGGCGCTTCGATAACAATTCTACTAGCCACGATAGTAGTTCGGTGCGGTTCGGGCCCTTGCCTTTCCCCTACTGACCTGCGGGAAGCATGTCTCGCGACGAAAATCACGGCTGCAGTCGTGGGAACTTGTGTGACTGGTGGGGCTGGTGGTGTGCGTGGTGTGATGCTGGGCGTCGCTCTCTCGGCGTGGACTTTCGGCATCGATTCGATCCGCCCGAGTGGTGGTCGCGGTGGCGACGGCAGTGGGTGTGGCGTGGGCGCCGGTGCTGCCCGCGGCGGCCGCACCCGATGACCATGTCGCCCGGGAGCTGGTGGTTCTCGTGCAGGACACGGTCAAGGCGGCGCTGGGCGGTGCGGCGGCAGCGAGCTTGGGTGAGCCGATCAAGCATGCGTCGTCGTGTTTACGTGATCATGCGCAGTCCGGGAGCAGCGACAGCGGCAGTGTGGCCGCGTTGGAGTGTTTCGGCGCGTTTGGTTCGACTGTCGATCCGCTCAGTGGCTTTCGCATCATCGATGCGTTGCCGCTGGCTCGTCTGGTGGCAACGTTGGTGGCGGCGTTGGTGCCGCACGATCCCAGCGTCCCGCATGGGCCGCAACCACAACCGGGGGCTCCGGGTGCTGCGGTGCCGGGGAGCGGGGGTGCGGTGGCGCCTACTGCCGGCTCGATCACCTCGACGTTCGGGGATGGGCGCGGCCATCAGGGCATCGACATCGGCAACGATCTGGGTGCTCCGATTGTCGCGGTGGCCGATGGGGAGATCATCACCGCCGGCCCAGCGCAAGGCTTCGGCTTGTGGATGCGGATCCGCCACGATGACGGCACGATCACCACCTACGGCCACAACGATGAGAATCTGCTCGAGCAGGGCACCCGGGTCCGGATGGGACAGATCGTGGCCACGGTGGGCAACCGCGGTGTGTCGACCGGCCCGCACCTGCATTTCGAGGTTCTCGATCCCGCCGGGGTGAATGTCGATCCCGCACAGTGGCTGGCCGAGCGTGGGGTGGTGCTGGCCGTTGATGCCGAGGCCGAACGCCCGGCCCCGGGCGGGCCGGTGGTGCCGCAGTGGGTGCGACAGCCACGGACGTGAGCGGATGCGTCCGCGCCGAGGGTCGGGCGTGATCGGTTGTGCGGGTGGGGATCAGGAACGGACGAGTCGGGCGATGGCGGCGGAGGCTTCGGCGATCTTGTCCTCGGCGGTGGCGCCGCCGGCCTGGGCGGCGTCGAGGACGCAGTGTTTGAGGTGGTCGTCGAGCAGGCCGAGCGCGACACCTTCGAGCGCCTTGGTCAGCGCCGATATCTGGGTGAGGATGTCGATGCAGTATTGCTCTTCATCGACCATGCGGTGGATTCCGCGGGCTTGGCCCTCGATGCGTTTGAGTCGCGCGAGGTAGCGGCTTTTGTCACTGATGTAGCCGTGCGCGGTATGTGCGCACTCGTTCTCCGGTGCGGACGATGTCGTCATCGGACAATCATCTCCTTTTCAAGGGTCTGTTTCCTTACCCAGTGCTGGCTGTGGGGCGGGTGTCGTGCAGCGCGTGGGTGGTGCTGGTCTGCGGGCGTAGGTCCAGGCGGCGCAGGAGCTGGGCGTTGAGAGCCACGACCACCGTGGACGCCGACATCAGGATGGCACCGACCGACATGGGCAGCACGAATCCGATCGGGGCGAGGATCCCGGCAGCCAGTGGCACCGAGATCAGGTTGTATCCCGCTGCCCACCACAGGTTTTGCTTCATCTTGCGGTAGCTGGCCTTGGACAGTTCGATCACCGAGAGCACCGAACGCGGGTCATCGCTGGCGAGGATGACTCCGGCCGAGGCGATCGCGACGTCGGTGCCCGCGCCGATGGCGATGCCGACGTCGGCTTGAGCGAGTGCGGGGGCATCGTTGACGCCGTCGCCGACCATGGCGACTTTGCGGCCCTCGCGCTGCAACTCGGCGACCTTGTCGGCTTTGTCCTCAGGGCGCACCCCGGCAAAGACCCGGTCGATACCGAGCTCTGCGGCGACGCTGTGCGCGACCGCTTCGGCATCACCGGTGATCATCACTACCGCCACGCCCACTTGGTGCAGGGCGTCGACGGCTTGGCGGGACTCCGCACGTACTTCGTCGGCGAGTTTGATCGCGCCGACGACCTCGTCGTCACGCACGACGTGCAAGATGATGGCCCCGTCGGCGCGCCACTGCTCGGCGATGGCGAGTTCGTGCCGGCGGTGCTCCTCGAGCATGCGCGGCCCGCCGACCCGCACGACCGTCCCTTCGACATGGGCGCTGACCCCGACCGCGGGTGAGGAGGTGAACTCGGTGGCCGAGGGGATCTGCAGGGCCCGGTCTCGGGCGGCGGCGACAATCGCCCGGGCCAGGGGGTGTTCGCTGTCCGCTTCGGCGGCGGCAGCGGCGGCCAGCACGTCCTCGGCGTCGCTACCAGGGGCGGGCTCGACGGCGATCACAGTCGGTTCCCCCTTGGTGAGGGTTCCGGTCTTGTCGAACAGCACTGCGTCCACGGTGCGCATAGCTTCCAGGGCGAGGCGGTCTTTGATCAGCACTCCCCCGCGGGCAGCGCGTTCGGTGGCGATGGCGACCACCAGCGGTATGGCCAGCCCGAGTGCGTGCGGGCAGGCGATGACCAGCACGGTGATCGTGCGGATGACCGCGTCATCGGGTTGACCGATCACCGTCCACACGATCGCGGTGATGACCGCAGCGGTCAGTGCGAACCAAAACAGCAGCGCGGCCGCGGAATCGGCGAGGCGTTGCGCACGTGACGACGAATTCTGGGCGTCGGTGACCAGCCGCTGGATACCGGCCAACGCAGTGTTCTCACCGGTCGCGGTGACTTGCACGCGTAGACCGGAATCGGTGGCCACCGTTCCGGCGACGACCGGATCACCTACGCCACGGCGGACGGTGCGCGATTCACCGGTCACCATCGATTCGTCGACCTCGGCGGTTCCGTCGATGACGCGGCCGTCGGCGGGAACGCTGGCACCAGGGCGCACGATCACCACATCCCCGACCTGCAACTGCGCCGGGGCCACAATGCTGATCTGTTCACCGTCGACGCGTTCGGCCTCATCGGGCAGCAGTGCCGCCAACGAGTCCAGCGCCGAGGTCGTCTGGGCCAGCGACCGCATCTCGATCCAGTGCCCGAGCAGCATGATGACGATCAGCAGGGCCAGTTCCCACCAGAAGTCCAGTTCATGGTGCACAACCTCGAGACTGGCTCCCCACGAGGCGACGAAGGCCACCGTGATCGCCAGAGCGATCAGCAACATCATGCCCGGTGTGCGCGAGCGTAATTCACTTACGGCCCCCGACAGGAACGGACGCCCGCCCCAGGCGAACATCACCGTGCCCAGTACCGGGGAAATCCATTGGACCACTCCGGTATCGGGCAGCTGATAGCCGATGAGCATGGCAAACATCGGTGAGAACGCGACGACCGGCACTGCGAGGACGAGCATGATCCAGAACAACTGCCGGAACTGGCCCACATGGTCACCATGCCCGCCGTGCCCGTGACCGCCGTGACCGGCATGACCACTGTGACTGTCGTGACCGGCGTGGTCGTCGGAACCGTGATGGCGTTGTCCGGCAGAGGAATCGGGGTGGTGATGTCCGGTGTGATCGAGCACCGCCTCGTGGTGCTCAACCTGGCCGTGGTGGTGCTGATCGGCGGCCGTGTGACCGGCGTGTTCAGCAGAGGTGTGCTCGTTCATGACGCCACCTTATACCCCTGGGGGGTATGTGTCGAGGGTGTGTGGGAGGTGCGGTTGTCGTCACCGGGTGTGGTGCGTGAGGTGAAGGCACGAAGCCGCAGGCTGTTGCTGACGACGAACACGCTGGAGAAGGCCATCGCGGCGCCGGCGAGCATGGGGTTGAGCAACCCGAGTGCGGCGAGGGGGATGGCGGCGACGTTGTAGGCGAAGGCCCAGAACAGGTTGGTCTTGATCGTCGCCAGCGTCTTGCGGGCCAGGGCGATCGCGTCCGCGGCGGCGTTGAGGTCGCCACGGACCAGGGTGATGTCGGCGGCTTGCATGGCCACGTCGGTGCCGGTGCCCATGGCCAGGCCGAGGTCGGCCGAGGCCAGCGCTGCGGCGTCGTTGACCCCGTCGCCGACCATGGCCACGACTTTGCCGTCGTTCTGCAGTGCGGTGACGGCCTGGACTTTGTCGGCGGGTAGGACTTCGGCGATCACGGTGGAGATGCCGACCTCGCGTGCGACGTGTTCGGCGGCCTTCTGGTTGTCACCGGTGAGTAGGACCGGAGTCAACCCCATGGCCTGCAGTCGGGCGACGGCTGCGGCGCTGGTGGGTTTGATGGCGTCGGCGACGACCAGCACCGCACGGATCTGTCCGTCCCAGGCCACCATCACTGCGGTTTGTCCTGCGGCTTGCGCGGATTCGCGGGCAGTTGTCAGATCGGGATCGTCCAGCGACAGTCCCCAGTCGGCGAGCAGGCTGTCGCGTCCGACGAGGACTGCATGGCCCTCGACGGTGCCCTGCACTCCCATACCTTCGATGTTGGTGAATTCCTCGACCTCGGCCAGGGCGCCGAGCTCGGTGCGTGCCGCGTCGGCGATGGCGGTGGCGATGGGATGCTCGGAGGCGTCTTCGAGCGCACCGGCGAGGGCGAGTACTTCGCGGTCGGACGTGTTGGCATCGGTGTGCACGTGCAGCAACGTCATCTGACCGGTCGTGACGGTGCCGGTCTTGTCCAGGACCACGGTGTCGATCGTGCGGGTGGTCTCCAAGACTTCCGGTCCCTTGATGAGGATGCCGAGCTGGGCTCCCCGTCCGGTACCGACCAGCAGGGCGGTCGGAGTGGCCAATCCCAGCGCGCAGGGGCAGGCGATGATCAGCACGGCCACCGCAGCAGTGAACGCTGCCTCGATGGGATAACCCGCCCCGATCCAGGCGCCCAGGACCGCGACAGCGATGGCGATGACCACGGGCACGAAGATGCTCGAGATGCGGTCGGCCAGCCGCTGGGCATGGGCCTTGCCGGACTGGGCGTGTTCGACCATGGTGGCCATCTGGGCTAGCTGGGTATCGGCACCGATGCGGGTGGCGCGTATGCGCAGCCGCCCGCCGGCGTTGACCGTTGCCCCGGTGACGGTATCGCCCGGACCGACTTCGACCGGCAGCGATTCGCCGGTGAGCATGCTGGCGTCGATCGCCGAGGTGCCCGACACGATCTCACCGTCGGTGGCGATCTTTTCTCCCGGCCGCACGATGAACTCCTCGCCGACCGACAACTCGTTGATCGGGATCCGTTGTTCGTGGCCGTCTTTGATGACGGCGACCTCTTTGGCGCCGAGTTCCAGCAGCGCCCGCAGCGCTGCACCGGCCTGCCGTTTGGAGCGTTTCTCGAAGTAGCGGCCCGCGAGTACGAACATGGTGACCCCGGCGGCCACCTCAAGGTAGATGTTGCCCGCTCCGTCGGAGGGCGCCACGGTAAAACTGAAGCCATGGGTCATCCCGGGTGTGCCGGCGGTACCGAAGAACAGGGCGTACAACGACCACAGCAACGCCGCACCGGTACCCACTGAGATCAGGGTGTCCATGGTGGCGGTGCCGTGACGCAGGTTCACCCAGGCCGCGCGGTGAAACGGCCACGCCGCCCACACGATGACCGGGGCGGCCAGGGTCAACGAGGCCCACTGCCAATAGGTGAACTGCAGCGCCGGGATCATCGCCATCGCGATGACCGGTACCGACAGCACCACCGCGCCGATCAGACGAGTGCGTAATGCCTGCAGCTCGGGGTCGCTGGCGGCCTCATCGGTCGCCGCTGCGCTCGCATCGTGATCGGTCTGCGCCGACGGCGGAAGCGTGGCCTGGTAGCCGGCGTTCTCGATCTCGGTGATCAGCAGCTGCGGATCCAGATCACCCGAGGTGGTGATACGCGCCTTCTCGGTGGCGTAATTGACTGTGGCACTGACACCGTCGAGCTTGTTGAGTTTGCGCTCGATACGCATCGCGCACGACGCGCACGTCATTCCGCTGACGGCGAGTTCGATGTCTGACCCGGCCGAGCGGGACGGGGAGGTGGTGGTCATGAGGACTCCAAGACGTGGGTTGAGCCGGCGGGATGGATGACGGGCGGTCAGTGCCCGGCGTGCTCAGGCGGGACCGACGCAGACGACGCCGGAGACGACGAGGATGTCGCGCTTGCTCGAACACGCTCTGCAGCGGTGTCGACGACGAATGTCGCGGTGTGTACCTGTCCGTCGACCTGGAAGTCGAGATAGAGCAGGTAGCGGCCCGGTGTCGGTGCGTTCGTCGCGAACCTCACCTGCGGCCCGGACAACTGCCCTGGCGTGGGTGTCGAGCCTTCGGGATGCACGTGCAGGTAGGCCAGGTCGCCATCGCGCAACGCCACCAGATGCCCGAAGGCACCCAGATACGGCTGCAAGGTGGTGACCGGCTGACCGTTGCGACTCACGGTCGCAGTCAGCTCTGAGTCGGTGCCGGCGTGCAGCTCACCGGTCAGCTCGACCTGGAACCCGGCCACCTCCGACCGCCGCGACTCACCGGCTGGTGGGCGGGGTTGATAGTCGCCACCCACCTCGAGAGTGCGTGTCAGCGTCAGGGTTTCACCGGTCGCTGCCGGAACGAAATCGGCATACACCCGGTAGGTGCCGGCCGTCTGCCACTGCCATGGAATCGACCACCGCCCAGCAGCATCCACCGTGGGGTGCACGTGGCGGAATGCGGTGCCGTCAGACCGGACCACGATCAGGTGCAGTTGTTTGTCGTGTTCCACCGTGTAGTCGGTGACCGCCGAACCGGCGGGGTCGGTGATCGAAAACGTCAACACGCCCGCCTGGCCGGTCTGCGCGGGCGCTGCGAGTCCGGAGAGCAGATAACCCCCCGACCCGACGGTGACCCCGCGCACACCCGGCGTCGCGGCGGCAGACGAGGCCGGTGCGCTCTGGTGTCCGGCGTGCGCCGGTGAGTCCGACCCAGTAGCGCCTGACCGGTCCGGGGCCACCGCGGCTGCCACGGTGTAGGCGGCCACGAAGACCACCGCCAGCGCACCAGCGAAAAGGCCCAGCTTAGAAGGGACGTTCATTGTCATGTTCCTGTCTGTCAGGAGATCGCCCAGCGACGCTGCGCTGCCGAGGAGAGCCGGGCCACCACCGGGGCGGCCCGGCCCGCGACCTCACTCAGCGAGTTGATAACCGGCTTCTTGCACCGCGCTGCGGATAGCGTCACGCTCCAGCGGAGCGGAGCTGTCGATGGTGACCTGGCCGCTGGCCACGTCCACGGCGACATTGGTTACACCGTCGAGGGTGCTGATCTCTTCGCGTACCGACGAGGCGCAATGTCCGCAGGTCATCCCGGTGACAGTGACGGTAGACGTACTCATAGCGATGCTGCCCTTCCCTTCTGGCGATACCCCGGACGGCCGTATCCCGACCCCACCCGCGGCAGTGACAACTGAGCCACTCCCACCTTGGTACCATACCCCCCTAGGGTAATCAACGTCCGACGCTGGTCCGACACTGATCTCGAAGGCGGACCAGCGTCGCGGCGCACCCGGGGGAGCGGACAGACCGGGGATGAGGAGTGGGCGCCCGAACCGATCCTGCGAAAAATTAGGTAGGGGCCCGCGCGGACGCGGCCCCGCAGCGAACCGAGGCGGTGGCAAGCAAGCCGAGAATCAGCCGCGACTACCAGTTCTTCAGTCCGTGCGCCGTAATTACTATGCGCAGTAGTAGCATGTAGGTGGTGGGTGATATGAAGCCGTCGACGGAGGCGACCGCACCGTCAACTCCGCACGGCGTAGCCGTACCCCGGTTGATGGCTGCACTGCTGGTCGGTGGGCTAATTGTGGCGCTGGTGATCTACGCCTGGATCTCCGGCGCCGCTCGCTACGTCGAGAGTGCGGATCCATATCCTGGGGTGGGCACAGCTGTGGCCGATGTGGTGGGCAATTTTGCTGGCTTTGCATTAGCTGCGGTGATGCTCGGGGGACTGGTCTCGATGGTGCTCACGGCCGTGCCTGACTCGCAGAGTTACATCGACGCTGCGGTCTATCCAGTGTTTCGCCGCGTCCGTCGCGCCGCGGGGTGCTCCGTGGTTGTTGCGCTATTCATGGCTTTCACCGCGGCCGCGGACACCACCGGTGTGTCCGTGGGCGCGATGGTCTCGAGCGGCAAGGTCGGTTACGCGTTCAGTGTGAGTTTGCCGGCGCTGGCGTGGCTGGTGGTGGCGACAGCGGGTGTCGTGGTGCTGATCGGTTCGGTGTCGCTGCGGTGGTCGATGCAGGTGGCGCTGGTGGTTCCCGCGGCGGTTTGTGTGCTCGCCCTGCCCGTGGTCGGCAATGCCGCGCAGGGACCTGACCACGATTACACGACCGGCGCGGTCATTGTCTTCGCGGTGAGTTTGGCGTTGTCGGTGGGGCTGCGGTGGGCTGATCGGTACCGGGTTCGTGGTCTGGGGTCGGCGACCATCGACGAGGCGGCCGACCGGCGTGTTGGCTATGTCGTCCTGGGCGCCGATATGTCGGCACTGGCGGGCGCGGTGGCTGTGACGCTGCTGCTGCGGACTCCCGATGTGTGGTCGTCGGCGTTCGGTCGCGCCACGGGGCTGTTGGTGGCTGTACTGACGGTGCTGGTGGTTGCCGACCTTGTGCGCCTGCGCCGGGGCGTGTCGACGTCGGCAACTTCTGTCCTTGCCGCGTCGACCGCACTGGTGGCCGTGGCCTGCTGGGCGGTGATGGACACCAGGGTCGCACCCGGGTTGATTGCCCACCCATTCACGGCCTGGGATGTCTACCTGGGCTATTCCCTTCCTGGCCCGCCCGATGTCGGATCACTGGTCTCGCTGTGGCGAGTTGATCTCGTCGTGGGTGTGGCGGCGGTGGTGGGTGTCGTGAGCTATCTCGTCGCCGCCCGGCGGGAGCGGGCAAGTGGACACCGGTGGCCGATCCGGCGAACGGTGTCGTGGGTCGCGGGGTGCGCTGTGGTGGTGGTGTCCACCAGCTCTGGGCTGAAGGCCTACGGCAACGCGTTGTTCAGCGTGCACATGGCCGAACACACGGGTTTGACCATGATCGCACCCATCCTGCTGGTGGGTGGTGCACCGATCACCTTGCTGTTGAGGGTGCTGCCGACGACCGGAACCACCGGTGGCGCGGCGTGCCGGCGGGCGCTGCTGATCGTGCTCAGCTCGCGGGGCCTGCAGCTGCTGCTCAATCCGATTGCCGCGTTCGCGTTGTTCGTGGGCTCGTCGTATCTGGTGTACTTCACACCGGTGTTCGACGTCCTCGTCCGCTACCACTGGGGGCACGTCGTGATGAGCGTGCTGTTCCTGGCCACCGGCTACCTGTTCTTCTGGGTGACTGTGGGGATCGATCCTGGACCCAAACAGTTACCGTTTCTGGCGCGGCTTGGTCTGCTGTTCGCCGTTATGCCTTTTCACGCCTTCTTTGGTATCGCGCTGATGACCTCCACCACGGTGATCGGGGAGTCCTTCTACAGCCAGTTGCAGCTGCCGTGGAATCCCGATCTCGCGCGCACACAATGGGTGGGCGGTGTGGTGGCTGCGGTCATCAGCGAGATTCCGATGGTGCTGGTTTGCCTGGTGCTGTTGGCGCAGTGGGTGCGAGCCGAACGCCGACCCGATCGGTCCGAATCCGCCGACATCGATGCCGGCACCTCCCACACCGTCGCTGCGATGGTCTCGCAGTTGGCCCAGCCCCAGCCTCTGTCACCCTCAGCGGTCTATACGCGCGAAGTTCTGCAAACGCAGGCTGTTGGAGACGACGAAAAACGATGACAACGCCATTGCGGCCCCGGCGATCAGAGGATTGAGCAATCCAGCGGCAGCCAGCGGCAGCGCGGCGAGGTTGTAGCCGAACGCCCATGCCAGATTGGTGCGCATCGTGCGTCGCGTGGCCGAGGCGAGTTGCAGCGCCAGAGCGACGGTGGTGAGGTCATCGCGCACTAACACGATGTCGGCGGCGCCGATAGCAACATCGGTACCGCGTCCGATCGCAATGCCCAGATCAGCCGATGCGAGTGCGGGCCCGTCGTTGATGCCGTCGCCGACCATCGCCACACCGGCGCCACTACTGCGCACGTTGTCGATGATGGCCACCTTCTCGGCCGGGAGCACCCCGGCGATCACGTCGTCGATGCCGACGTGCTCCGCGGTGCGCTGCGCTGCGCCGGCGTTGTCACCGGTGACCAGGAACGTGCGAATTCCCATGCGGTGCAACTCATCGACCGCCTGGCGGGCAGAGGGTTTGATGCCATCGCGAATGTCGATCAGGCCCCGGACTGCATCATCGGCTGCGACATAGACTGCGGTGCCCCCAGAGCGCTCGATGTCAGCGCGCCGCGCGTCGATCACGGCGGGCACCACGGCGCTACGGGCGATCCATGCCGGGGAACCCACCTGCACCGTCACACCGTCGATCACCCCTCGCACGCCGCTACCAACGTCGGTGACCACCTCGTCGACCGGTGCGGCAAGCGACTGCGGACCGGCCGCGGCAGCGATAGCGGTGGCGATGGGGTGGCTGGTGTGCTGCTCGAGTGTCGCCGCCCAGCCCAGGATCAGCTCGGCACTGTCGTCGTCGACGGTGTACACGCCGGTGACGTGTGGCTGCCCGTTGGTGAGGGTGCCGGTCTTGTCGAAGACCACCACATCGATCGTCCCGGACAGTTCCAACGCGGCGTGTCCCTTGAGGAAGATGCCCAGTTGGGCGCCTCGCCCGGTAGCGATCACCAGCGCCATGGGCATGGCCAGGCCCAGCGCGCACGGACAGGCGATGACCAGCACGGCCACCGCGGCACTCACGGCGTGCTCCCATGACGCCCCGGTGAGCGACCAACCCACGACAGTGGCTGCGGCTAGGGCGATGACACACGGAACGAAGATCGCGGCGATACGGTCGGCGACGCGTTGAGCGCGAGCCTTGGCTGTCTGCGCGCTGTCGACGAGCGCGATCATCTCGGCCAGGCGGGTGTCCTCACCGACTGCGGTGACTTCGACGCGTAGTCGCCCGTCGAGGCACGTCGTGCCCCCGACGGCGGTGGAGCGTTGCTCGGCTGACACCTGAACCGGCGTCGTCTCACCGGTCATGGCGCTGAGGTCCACAGTGGCGGCGCCCTCGATCACCTGCCCATCTGATGGAATGGTCTCTCCCGGCAGCACGATGAGTCGTTGCCCCACTTTGAGTTCCGCGAGGGGTATGAGCATGGTCGTGTCCCCTGCGCACTCGACTCGGGCGTCGGTGGCACGCAGGGCGGCCAGCGCTGTCAGTGCTTGAACGGCCTGTGTCCGGGCACGCGCCTCGTAGTAGCGTCCTGCCAGCACGAAGACGGTGACACCGGCGGCAACTTCGAGGTAGATGGAGTCACTGGAGAAGATTGCTGACCACACCCCCTGGCCTGCGGTCGAGGTCGCCTCGGCCGAGAACATCGAGTACACCGACAGTGCGGTCGCGGCCAGCACTCCCAGCGAGACGAGGGTGTCCATCGTGGCCACGCCGGTCCGCAACGTGCGCACCGCGGTGCGGTAGAAGGGCCACGCGCAGTAGGTCACGACCGGCGCGGCAAGCGCCACCAACACTGCTTGCCAGCCGGGGAAACGAAGGTCGGGGACGACAGCAAGCAGAACGGAGAGGTTGGCCAGGGGCACGAACAGGGCTAGCGCGACGATCAGCCGGGTGAACAGTGCCTTGGCAGTCGCTGAGTCTTCGTTGACGGCAGGGGCCTGCTCGGACAGTTCCGCAGCCGCATACCCTGCTGTGTGCACGGCGTCGATAGCATCGGCGATGTGTGCGTGGGTATCGAGTTCCACGGTGGCTCGCCGAGTGGCGTAGTTGACCGAGGCGCGCACGCCGTCGAGTTTGTTGAGTTTGCGTTCCACCCGAGCTGCGCACGCACCGCAGGTCATTCCGCTCACATCGAGTTGGATGCGGCGTGTCGGGTGCGTGTCGTCAACGAGGTCGGTCACGGGTGGGCGCTTTCAGTAGGCGGTGAGGGCGCGGCACCGCAGGAGATGCGAGAGCCCCCGGTGGGGCAGTGGCAGCAGGGCTGAGGCAACCAGGCTTCGGCTACTAAGCAGGGTAGTTTGTTCTAGACTGGCAGCAAATACGAGGCAATCAGGCAGGCGACGGTGACTCAGTTGGGTTCGTTGGAACGCGCGGTGATGGACGTGCTGTGGGGCGCTTCGGCGGCGATGAGTGTGCACGACATCGTCGATGCGCTGGCCGACCGCGACTTGGCGTACACGACGGTGTTGACCGTGGTCACCAATCTGCACAAGAAGGGCTTCGCCGGTCGCGAGAAGATCAGCCGCGCCTATCGGTACTTCCCGTTGCAGTCGCGGGAGGAGGCGACGTCGCAGACACTGCGGCAGGTGCTCGACGCCAGCGGCGATTCGACGGCGGTCTTGATGCACTTCGCCCGGATGGTCACTCCCGAGGAGCGCGCGGTCCTCAGCGAACACCTGTCCCGGACGCGGACGGATCGTCCGAGGAAGCGCTGAGAGTGTGAGCGTCGCATTGGCCCACCTGGTGGGCGCGGCCGTGCTGGGCGTGTTGGGTCCCTACGTTCTCGACCGACTGCCCCAACGATGGTCACCGCGGGTACTGATCACCGCATGGGTCAGCAGTATCGCCACGGCGGTAGGATTGTTGTTTCTATCGGCGCTGTCGGCGTTGTGGCCGGACCCGCCGCCGGCCGAACGCTTCGTTGACACCCTGGCTCGGTGCGCGGGAGCTGTCCTGCACGCGGTGCGCGACGATTTCAGCCAGGTGTACGGCATTGCCGTCGCCGTGGTGCTGACCGCCGTGGTAGCTCGCACCGCGATGTCGTGCGCTCGTCACACCCGCGATGTGCATCGCGTGCACCGTCTTCATCGCGACGTCGTTGCTGTGGTGGGCAGTACCGAACCCGACACCCCCGACGTGCTCTGGATCGATCACCCCCGCCCCATGGCGTACTGCGTCGGTGGTCGCAGTGGCTTCGTCGTGGCAACAAGTGCGCTGCGCACAGACGTGCCTGCCGAGGCGCGGGCCGCAGTACTAGCGCACGAGTTCGCCCATCTGAGGTCCCGGCACGACCGCGTTCTGGCGGTCTGCGATGTGATGGCACGTGCTCTGCCCTTTGTGCCGCTGTTTCGCCGGGCGCCGGCGGCAGTCGCGACCTTGATCGAAGCAGATGCCGACATGTCGGCTGCTCGGGTCACCAGCACAGCTGCCGTGCGCAGCGCACTCGCGCATGTGACCAGTCAGGGCGTAGGCCCCGAGACCCCCATGCCACGCTCGACGCGCTACCGATTGCTGATGCTCGAGAACGGCGCGATCGAGCCAACGAAGTCGACCTACGCTGCGGCGAGCGTGCTGCCCCTTCTGGGTGCTGCGCTGTGTACGGCTGCGGCACTTCCGGTGTTGTCAGTTCTCGTACATGGACTCACCGCGTAAGTCCCCGTCACGCCATATTCGCTCGACAGGCGCTGCTGCTGCTCGACACCCACGAGCGTCGCGTCAGTCTGCGCCACCGAGCGGCGGCCGTTGACCGGTGCTCGTCTCAGCGTGTCGATCGCACCCCGCGCGTGCCTTCGCTAGAGATACACCCAAGCCGGTCGTGTTATCGCGGCACCCTGCGTGATCGGTACATAGTGCATGGCGCGGTGCTGCGCAGCGCCACCTGGGCCCTAGGCCGAGGACCGTTACCCCTGGTGCACCAGCTGATGGTGGTCTCGGTCAGGCCCGGTGATCTTGGGAAGCCCTGGTGGCTGCGGGTCTCGCCGCCGCGGCGGTGCGACGGGTTTCTCTGCCGCCGGGGATGGTGGTGAGTTTCTTCGCCTACGGTCGCACCGCACGGCCTCGTGCTGGCCGCATCGCGCGGGCCGCGACCGCGGCCGCACCGCGGGCCACACACGTTGCCGCGGTCGCCGCGATCAGCCACAGCAGCAGGGGAGTGCCCTGAGCGAGGACAGAACCTGCGAGCAGGGTCAGTGCGAATGTCATCACGGCGGTGTAGCCGACTGCGAGGATGGCGAACCATCGAGGAACGGTCAGCGGGCGGCGCGATCGCGGGACGGCGGCCTGGTCGAGGGCAGGGAAGGGGGAGTTGTTCACGGTCGGCTCTCCGGGTCGGGATCTGTAGATGCTTCATGGTCTCCGGTGGTCAGCGGCGCACGGCGGACTTCTTCTGCGGTCTCGCTGGGTTCACCGTGCCGTGTGCCGACGTGAGCTTCGGCGCGCATCCGCTCCACCATGTGCGGGTAGTGCAGTTCAAACGCTGGACGCTCCGACCGGATGCGGGGGAGTTCGGTGAAGTTGTGGCGCGGCGGTGGGCAACTGGTGGCCCATTCCAGGGAGTTGCCGAAGCCCCATGGATCGTCGACGGTGACGACCTCGCCGTAGCGGTAGCTGCGGAAGACGTTCCACAGGAACGGCAAGGTCGAGATGCCGAGGACGAACGCGCCGGCGGTGGAGATGATGTTGAGCGTGGTGAAGCCGTCTGAGGGCAGGTAGTCGGCGTACCGGCGGGGCATGCCTTCTGCTCCGAGCCAGTGTTGCACCAAGAAGGTGAGGTGGAAGCCGATGAACGTCAGCCAGAAATGGATCTTGCCCAGGCGTTCGTCGAGCAGACGTCCGGTCATCTTCGGGAACCAGAAGTAGATGCCGGCGTAGGTGGCGAACACGATGGTGCCGAAGAGGACGTAGTGGAAGTGGGCCACCACAAAGTAGCTGTCGGAGAGTTGAAAGTCGATGGGTGGGCTGGCCAGGAGCACACCGGTGAGTCCGCCGAAGAGGAAGGTGACCATGAAGCCGACCGAGAACAACATCGGTGTCTCGAACGTCATGTGGCCCCGCCACATTGTGCCGATCCAGTTGAAAAACTTTACGCCCGTCGGCACCGCGATCAGGAACGTCATGAAGGAGAAGAACGGCAACAGCACGGCGCCGGTGACATACATATGGTGTGCCCACACCGCGACCGATAGGGCGGCGATGGCGAGGGTGGCGTAGACCAGTCCTGAGTACCCGAACAACGGTTTACGGCTGAAGACCGGGAAAATCTCGGAGACGATGCCGAAGAACGGCAGCGCGATGATGTAGACCTCGGGGTGGCCGAAGAACCAGAACATGTGCTGCCAGAGAATGGCGCCGCCGTTGGACGGATCGAACAGATTCGCGCCGAATTGACGGTCGACTTCGGCGCCGAGCAGTGCCGCGGTGAGCAGCGGGAACACCAGCAAGATCAGGACACTGGTGACCAGGATGTTCCACGTGAAGATCGGCATGCGAAACATCGTCATTCCCGGTGCGCGCAGACAGATGACCGTGGTGACCATATTGACCGCGCCCAGGATGGTGCCCAAGCCGGACACTGTCAGTCCGAGAAACCACATGTCCGAGCCGACGCCGGGTGAGTGAATGGCATCGCTGAGCGGGGTGTAGGCGGTCCAGCCGAAGTCGGCGGCACCACCGGGGGTGATGAAGCCGGCGATCGCGATGGTCGAGCCGAAGACGAACAGCCAGAAGCCGAGGGCGTTGAGCCGCGGGAAGGCGACGTCGGGAGCGCCGATCTGCAGGGGCAGTACGAAGTTGGCGAAGCCGATCACGATGGGGGTGGCATACATCAGCAGCATGATCGTGCCGTGCATGGTGAACAGCTGGTTGTACTGCTCGGTCGAGAGGAACTGCATGCCCGGCGTCGTGAGCTCGCCGCGCATCAGCAGCGCCATCAGGCCGCCGATGAGGAAGAACGCGAAGCACACGACGATGTACATCATGCCGATCAACTTGTGATCGGTCGTGGTCAGCAGCTTGTAGATGAATGACCCTCTGGACTTGCGCCGCTCGGGGTAGGGCCGCGTAGCGACCACCTCGGGTGGGCGCGGGGACACCGCGGTCATCAGGCCTCCATCTGAGTCGGACAAACGGTGGCCCTGATCGAGCAACACGCGCATCCTGCGTGCGACTTCCCGGGCCGTAACTACGGACTGTAGTCGATTAACTACTAGGTAGCATAGTTGGGCCCGGAATCCCGAATCTCGGGCGAGTACCGACATGGCGGCAACGAAAAGTCGGCTCCCTCACCAATATCAGGCGCGGAGGGTCATCGCGGTTACGCGGCGCTGCTCCCTACCGCCAGAGGTCTGCACTTCCGCTGCTCGGCGGTTCGTTGGGAGGGATAGTAGGTTCGCCGTCGGCGGGCAGACGGACGCCGCGTTCGGCGAGCCAGCTCACCGGGTCGAGGGCAGCACCGGATGCATCGGCCACCTCGAAATGCAAGTGGGGGCCGGTTGAGTTACCTCGGTTGCCAACCGTGGCAATGGGTTGGCCGACCGTGACCGGAGCCGCTACCTCGATGAGGTTGTCGTCGTTATGGCCGTAGGTGGTGACTGTTCCATCGGCATGTCGGATACGTACCCACAATCCGAAGCCTTGGGCAGGGCCGGAGTTGATCACTTCGCCGTCGGTGACCGCGAAAATCGGCGCGCCGAGGTCGTTGCCGATGTCCATGCCCTGATGACCTCGACCGTCACCGAAGGTGGAGGTGATTCGACCATTCGTCGGAGCGACTACGGACCCCGGCGACGGCGACGAATAGACGGGTGGACCGTTCGGTGCGGGATGCGGGGTCGCAGGATCGTGGGGACGCATCTCAAATGCCAGCAGCGCCAGCAACCGCCCGATCGGTAGCGCGTCGACAACCAGTTCGGCGGCTGCTCGTCCCGCACTGAGAACGGCGGCAAAGCAACCCACCGCAGTGATGGGGTCATCCGTTGGCTCCGACGGCTCGACTGGGCGCGCACGATCGGCCAGACATGTGCTGACGGTCCGGATCTCGTCGGCTAGTTCCCCCATCGCCGGCCCCCCCAAGGATGCCGAGATCGTCTCGGCGACCAGTTGGGCGAACTGCTGGGCCACATGGGTGTCATCTGCGTCGGCGCGCGCTCGAGCGTCAAGCGAGAGGCTCAGCAGAACCGCAGCAACAATTCCCACGGCCCCCAGCCTCAGACAGGGCCGTGCAACGCCGCAGCGGCGAATGAGGGACGACATAGGCATGCCAGCGAGACCTTCCGGAGACGGGCGCGACGCACTGACGTTCAGCACCGCACGCCAGGTGCACATGAGGCCCCGATTGGCAGCCCTCCGTTCGAACCATAGGCCCCACAGGTCACAGCAGTAACACGATCCGGTTGAGCGTCAGTCGCAACTGGCGGCCTCTATTACTAGGGAACGTAGTTGCAGATAAGCAATGATGCCCAGCCTCGGGACCTCGACCGAATCAAGCGTAATCACAGCTGAGCGCACCGATACGTCAGATGAACGCGGCAGAACCCTCGCCGCGGGACGTGGGCCTACGGGCCGGTGCAGATCGCAAAAACTACGGCTATGTTGACAACGCGAACGTTAATCTACCACGCTGCGTAGTAGATCAAGGTCAAGGAGCGCTGGTGCAGCAGGAGAGAAGGCGGGTATCCGCGGTGCGGGCGGCGGTCCTGGCGCTGATATGCGTGGTGCCGTGGGTAGCGACGGGTTGTGGTAGCGCGGGCGACGACGCCGTTGCGCAGGGGGGAACCTTTCAGTTCGTCTCGCCCGGCGGGCAGACGGTCATCACCTACGACCCGCCCGCGAGCCGTCAGAGGATCGCTGACGTCTACGGCCCTGACGTGGTGACCGACCAGACCATCGGACTCGACGACTTCGCAGGCAAAGTCGTCGTCATCAACGTCTGGGGTTCGTGGTGTGGACCCTGCCGGGGAGAAGCCGACGACCTCGAACATGTCTACGCCCAGAACAAGGCCTCGGGAGTCGAGTTCCTCGGTATCAATCTGCGCGACAACCGGCAAGCGGCGAAGGACTTCATTATCGACAGAAAGGTCGCCTTTCCCTCGATCTACGACTTTGCCGGTCTGACCCTGGCTGCGCTGACCACCCCAACGTCGGTGGTGCCGACCACCATCGTGCTCGACCGCGACCACCGTCCGGCCGCGGTGTTCCTCAAGGCCATCACCGCCGACGAACTCGGGTCAACAGTTCAGCGAGTTCTCGCTGAGCCTGTGGCACAACCCCAATGACCCCACAGTCGGTCGAAGTGCAGGCTGCGGTCGGCGAGACGTTTGCCGACCTTGTCGCCAGCGGTCCGCTCCTGCTGGCGCTGCTCGCGTGCGTGATCGCCGGGCTGGTGTCGTTCGCCTCACCGTGCGTGGTCCCCCTCGTTCCGGGGTATCTGTCGTATCTGGCTGGCGTGGTCGGCGCCGAGGCGCCTGCGGTGTCGGTGGGGGAGTCGAACAAGCGGGGTCGTTCGCGTGTGGCGCTCGCCGCAGGCCTGTTCGTCCTCGGTTTCACCGTGGTCTTCGTGGCAGCGACCGCCACCGTACTCGGAGTCACCACCACTTTCGTGGTGAATCGTGAAGTCCTCCAGCGCATCGGCGGCGTGGTCACCATCATCATGGGCCTGGTGTTCATCGGGATGGTGCCGACACTGCAACAGGAACGACGGTTCGCCCCCCGCCGCGTCTCCAACATCGCCGGCGCTCCGCTGCTCGGCGGGGTCTTTGCACTCGGGTGGACCCCATGCCTAGGGCCCACGCTCGCGGCGGTCATTGCTACGGCCAGCGGCACCGAAGGTGCCACCGCAGCCAAGGGCGTCGCGCTGATCGTGGCGTACTGCGCCGGCCTGGGTATTCCTTTTGTCGTGCTTGCGTTTTCCTCGGCATGGGCGTTGCGCAGCCTCGGCTGGTTGCGGACCCACGCCCGCATGATCCAGATCGTCGGCGGCGCCATGATGATCGCGGTAGGTATCGCCTTGATCACCGGCCTGTGGGATCAATTCATCGTGTGGGTCCGCGACGCGTTCATCACCGATACCCAACTACCCATCTGAGGCCCGTAGTGGCGGCGCCGGTTCGACGGTCGCAGCGGCCACAGGTTTCCGGTCACCGCACCGTCACGAGACCCACCACCACCGGCATCACGCCGCCGACGTCGGGCCATCTCAGCACATCCCGATTCAGTCGTGACGTGATCCGCCGGTTCCGTTCCGCCCCGGTCTGTCATATAGTCACATGCGCATGTATTGATGTATGTGGACAGCGTAGCCATCTGGGTGTGGATGAGAGGGAGTACGACGCATGGGAGCCGGACACAATCACGGACCAACCGACCCCGCATCCAGCGACTCGTCGCTGCGTGTCCGGCTGGCGATCGCGTTTGCTCTGACGGGGATCATCGTCGTGGCCCAGCTTGTCGGGTCGGTGATCACGGGAAGTCTTGCGCTGCTGACCGACACCGCACACGCCGCGACAGATGCGATCGGTTTAGCGGTTGCGCTCGTCGCAGCAACCGTGATGCACCGCCCGGTCAGCAAAACCCGCACCTGGGGACTGCGGCGCATCGAGGTCATCGCCGCTCTGGGGCAGGCCTCGCTGCTGCTCGCTGTGGGCCTCTACGCTGCTGTCGAAGGCGTACGACGACTGTTCTCGCCACCCGAGGTGCCCTCGACCGAACTCCTGCTCTTCGGAGTCATCGGACTCGTGGCGAACATCGTCGCCATGCTCGTGCTCGCCTCGGGACGCGGCGCCAACTTCAACATGCGAGCGGCGTTTCTGGAGGTCCTCAACGACGCACTGGGATCGCTGGGTGTGATCGTCGCCGCAATCGTCATCGCTACCACCGGTTTCCAACAAGCTGACGCGCTGGCCGGGTTGTTCATCGCCGCGCTCATCGCACCCCGCGCCCTCAAACTCATGGCCGAGACGACGCGGGTGCTGATGGAATTCACCCCGAAAGGGATCGATCTCGACGACGTCAGGGCCCACATCCTCGAGATGGACCGTGTGCACGACGTGCACGACCTTCACGCATCGACGGTGGCCACGGGCCTACCGATCATCAGCGCTCACATTGTGGTCGATGACGACTGCTTCCAGGACGGCCACGCCCCCACCATCTTGGATGACATCCGGACCTGCGTGGCGACTCACTTCGCCATCTCCTTCGAGCATTCCACCTTCCAGCTCGAGACCAGCGCCCAGCGCCACCACGAGGAAGCGTTAGCCACCCATCACCCGTGAAGGATCACATCGGCGTCACACCACACCTGCGGTCTGGGCGAGTGCAGATCTCTGCTACACGAGTCTGCCGTCTCGGGCCGGGCGCTACCGCGGAGGTGTCACATCAGCGTCGACCAGTACCACCAGAAACGGTGGGCGATCAGGGCGATCACTGTCAGCACCCACACCAGCGGTACCACGGTGTGCACCGTGAGGATCGCATCGAGGGCTCGGCGCGCTGCCCCGGGTGGGCAGAAATGGTCGGCATTGCGCAGGCTCACATACCAAAAGGCAACCACGACAACCACCCACACGGCCATGCAGTACGGACAGAGCGCGTTGATTCGGTACAGGCTCTGGAGGATCAGCCAGTGGACGAACACCACCGCACCCGTCAACCCACTCTGCAGCCCGATCATGACCCAGGTGGGCGGTCGGCTCCCCATCAGGACCGCGACAGCAATCAGCGCGGAGAAGCCGGCAATTCCGAGCAGTGAGTTGGGAAACCCGAAGACGACCGCCTGGGGGGTGTCCATCACCGATCCGCAATTGACGATCGGGTTGATACTGCAGGTCGGTGTGTACGCCGGATCGGTTGCCAGTTCGAACTTTTCAACCGTCAGCGTGAACGCAGCGATGAGCCCGATACCTCCGCAGACCGCAAGTATCCACCCGAGCAGTCGCGGAGACACGGGGAATCGTGTCACTGGCGCCGAGGGTGAGGATGGCGAGGCCTGGCGGGGTGGTGGTGGGACGGTCACTGGCGTATTGCGGATTCGAGCGCCGAGCTCAGATCGTCATAGCTCTCGGGTTTGATCAGTTCATCGTTGATGAAGAAGGTGGGTGTACCGGTGACACCCAGCGCTTTGCCGTCAGCGACATCGCGGTCGACAAGTTCGCGGGTGGCCTGCGAGTTGTAGTCGGCGGCGAATCGATCCATGTCCAGACCGAGCTCCTGGGCATAGGAGAAGAACAGATCATCCAGCGGTACCCGCTGCTCACCCCAGCTGCGTTGGGTGTCGAACATCTTGCGGTACATCGGTTCGAACTGGCCTTGCTCGGCCGCGGCAGCCACGGCCCGTGCCGCGCGGTCAGCGTTGAAATGCCCGGGGAGCGGGAAGTAGCGGACCACGAAAGTGACCTGATCGCCGTATGTTTGGCGAAGCTGCTCCACCGCCGGGTATGCCGCCCCGCACCCTTCACATTCGAAGTCCAGGAATTCCACGAATGTTGCCTTGGACTCGGTCGGAGTCGATAGACGTGGGGAATCATCCCGTACCGTCATGCTCGCCTGGGCGGCAGCCTGTTCGCTGTCGGCGGCCCGGGACACCACGAACACCACTGTCAGCGCCAGGCAGAACACGAACACCACGGCGAGTGAGATCTTGACGGTGCGGCTCACCGGGGCACCCTCGACTCGAGTCGAATCTTCAGCGCTTGACCTGCCACGATGTTCACTCCCGTCAAACTACTACTACGTTAGCTAGTAGTTTACAGGCGCACGGCCCCGACCGGGCGACCGCGGGCGGATCGGTGCGCTCGACAAACTTCGGTGAGGGGTGCGGTGCGCGGTGGCGAGTTCTTCGGGTGCTCAGCGGGCCGGTGCGTCGTTTCCACCGATGCTTCATCCGGTGCTGCGCAGCGCTGCTGCCGTCGGCGCCGGCGGCATGCTGTACCTGAGTTTCCCTCCGCGTCAGCTGTGGTTCCTCGCCCCGTTGGCTATTGCGGTTCTGGTGGTGACGCTGCGGGGGCGGTCGTTGTGGGCGGCATCCGGCTATGGCTATCTGGCTGGGCTGGGGTTTTTCGTGCCTTTGCTGCCGTGGGTCGGCATCTATGTGGGTGCGGTGCCGTGGCTGGTCTTGGCAGCAGTCCAGGCGGTGGCGTTCGGGATCTTCGGGGCGTTGGCAGCAGCACTGGGCAGATGGCGCGGCGCGCCGGTGTGGTTGGCAGGCGCCTGGGTGGCAGTCGAAGCTGTTCGTTCCCGGATACCGTTTGGCGGTTTCCCCTGGGGCCGAATCGCATTCGGTCAACCGGACGGGTTGCTCCTGCCGTTGGCGGCGCTGGCCGGCGCGCCGGGGTTGTCGTTCGTTGTGGTGCTGCTCGGCGCGGCCCTGGCCGCGGCGGCGGGGGCCGTGGTCCGCCGGCAGCCTCAGACGTTGGCCGGGCCTGCGGCCACGGTTGCCGTGATTGGACTGCTGGTGTGGACGATGACGCCCGCGGGGGGAGGCGATGACGCGGGGGAGCGGGCGGTGACGGTGGCAGTGGTGCAGGGCAATGTGCCGCGGCTGGGGTTGGATTTCAATGCTCAGCGACGCGCAGTCCTCGACAATCATGTCCAACGCACCCTCGACCTGGCAGAGGAGATCCGCTCTGGGCGGGTCGTGCGTCCCGATGTGGTGGTGTGGCCGGAGAACTCATCCGACATCGACCCGTTCGGTAACCGCGATGCTGCGGCGCAGATTGATCGTGCCGCGCGGGCGATCGGGGTGCCGATCCTGGTGGGAGCGGTGATCGCCGGGAGCAACGGCACGTCCCGCAACACATTGGTGGTGTGGGATCCGGTTACCGGTCCTGGTCAGGAGCACGACAAACGTCAGCTGGTGCCGTTCGGGGAGTACTTGCCGCTGCGGGAACTGATGACACAGCTGTCGTCCTACGCCAGCCGGGCCGGCAACTTCGTTCCTGGCACAGGCAATGGTGTCGTCGATCTTGCAGGTGAACCGGTGGCGGTAGCGACCTGCTACGAAGTCGCGTTCGACGATCTGGTGACCGAATCGGTGCGCGCCGGCGCGCAACTGATCGCCGTACCGACCAACAACGCGACGTTCGGGCGCACCGAGATGACCTACCAGCAACTCGCGATGTCGCGGGTGCGGGCAGTCGAGCACGGTAGGGCGGTAGTCATCGCAGCAACCAGTGGGGTGAGCGCGGTCATCGAGCCTGATGGGACCGTTGCACAACGCACAGCGCTGTTCACCCCCGATGTCCTCATCGCGCGGGTGCCGCTGAGGACAACGACGACCCTGGCGACGCGGATCGGAGCAGCAGGAGAAGGGATCTGTGCTGCCGCGGTCCTGGCGGCACTGGTTGTACGCACGTGGAGATCACGCCAACGAACCTGACGCGGCCGTGGTGCCCTCAGTGGCGTTCGCGATGAGACGTTGGCGAGCTACTCGGTGTGTCATCGGCGTCATCCGACGGGCTCGAACAGCAGCTGCACCCTGGTTCTGTTGTGGCAGCACAACTCGTGCTGGTCGCCGCGCCGCGGAATCGTGGAGTCGGCAGCAGGGGCGCCTCGGGCACCGGCCGTGGTTGATCGGTGGTGGTGGCTGATACCGGGGCGCAACAGGCGTCGCCTGTGTCGTGGTAGGCCGCCACCGAGATGTTGAGCTTGCCGGGGGTTACCCGGGGCACGGCGCCAGCGCCTGGCAGTGCTTTCGTCCGGGCGGCGCGAATCGCGTTGGCGATCACCAGCACTTCTGCGAGTTCGTGGACGAAGACCACTGTGGCCAGGCCGAGGACGCCCGTGGCGGCCAGCGGAATCAGAACACCGATGATGGCCAGAGAGAATCCTATGTTCTGCACCATGATTCGGCGTGCGCGCCGAGCGTGGGACAGCACTTGCGGGAGATGGCGGAGATCTTCGCCCATCAACGCCACATCGGCGGTTTCGATGGCGACGTCGGTACCCATCGCTCCCATCGCGATTCCGACATCGGCGGTGGCCAACGCTGGGGCGTCGTTGACGCCGTCGCCGACCATGGCGATCGCCTGCCCGCGCGCCAGCGTGGGCAGCAAGTCGGCTTTGTCTTCGGGAAGCAGTTCGGAATGGACGGTGCTGATTCCGGCCGCCGTGGCCAAGGCGTGTGCGGTGCGATCGTTGTCCCCGGTCAGCATGACCGAGTTGACACCCAGCGCCGTCAGCTGAGCGACCGTTTCAGCGGCCTCGGGGCGAAGCTCATCGCGGACGGCGATGGCGGCGACGACGGTGCCATCGCGTTCGATCAGCACGACGGTGGCACCGTCGCTCTGCAACCGGGTGACCTCGCCGGCGAGCGCGCCAGGATCGAGCCACCCGGGTTTGCCCAGGCGCAGTTGCTGTCCGCGTATCTGGCCGGTGAGTCCGTGACCGGCGATCGCGGTGACGTCCTCGGCAGGTGAGTCCAGGGCAGGTGCGGCCGCGAGAATGGCGCTCGCCAGCGGGTGCTCGCTGCGTGCCTCGAGCGCGGCGGCATAGGACAACGCGTCTTCGCGGGTGATCTCGGGTGTGCTCACCACGGCGATGACCTCCGGAGTGCCGCGGGTCAAGGTGCCGGTCTTGTCCAGTGCGACGACGCGGACCCGTCCCAACTCCTCTAGTGCAGCACCGCCTTTGACCAGTGCGCCATGGCGGCTGGCGGCGCCGATCGCGGCGACCACCGTCAGCGGCACCGCGATCGCTAACGCACACGGGGACGCGGCAACGAGGACTACCAGGCCGCGTTCGAGCCACAGCAGGGGATCACCGAGCAGCGCACCGATACCTGCCACGAGCGCCGCGAGCACCATGATGGCGGGGACCAGGGGGCGGGCGATGCGGTCGGCGAGACGTTGGCCGGCGCCTTTGCGTTCCTGCGCTTGCTCGACGATGTGAACGATGCGGGCCAGGGAACTATCCGCGGCGCGGGCGGTCACGCGGACTTCGATCGCACCGCCACCGTTGATGGCGCCGGCGTAGAGCAAGTCGCCCGGACCCGCCTCCACCGGAACAGATTCGCCGGTGATCGCCGACATATCCACGCTGGTAGTGCCCGCGGTGATCGTCCCGTCGGTCGACGCGCGCTCACCGGGACGCACCACCAGCACATCGCCGATGATCAACTCATCAGGGGACACGGTGATCTCGCGACCCTCACGAATCACCGACGCGGTCGGTGGAACCAGCGCGAGCAGTGCCCGCAGCCCGCGCCGGGTCTTGGTGACCGCGTAATGCTCGAGTCCTTCAGCGACCGAGAACAAGATTCCCAGCAGCGCAGCCTCGGGTATTTGGCCCAGCGCCACAGCCCCGATCGCGGCGATCGTCATCAGCGTTCCGACACCGATGCGCCCGTGGCGCAGCGACCTCAGCGTCGACGGCACGAACGTTGAGGCAGCGACGACGACCGCGACCAGTTCCACGACGATGCCCGCGGTCTCTGACAGAGAGCCTCCGATGATCCAGCCGAGCGCGAGGAACACTGCTGCGGCGGCGGCGAAACGCAGCTCGCGCACCTGCCACAACCGAACCGGGCCCTGATCGACCTCGGCGTCGAGGTCGGCGGGATCTGATGGTCCGCAGCATGCGTCAGCCATGAGCTCGCCCCTGCACTGTGGCCGCCGCCGATGACGTCGTCGTGGCTGGTACGGAGACACATGCAATCGCTAGAACGGCTGTCACGAGAGCGTGGCCGGAGGGGGTCAACGCGTACATCACCAACCGTCCGTGCCGGCGCCCGGTCACCAGGCCGGCGCCCTTGAGTAAGCGCAGATGGTGCGAGACAAGGTTCTGCGCCAGGCCTACCACCCACGCGAGGTCGCAGACGCATAATTCCTCGCCCGACAGCAACGCCGTCGCTACACGTAGCCGGGTGGGATCACCGAGTGCGCGAGCTCCGGCGGCGGCACGGTCGACCGCGGTCACCTCGGGTAGCGCAGTCCGGATAGTTTCTGCGTGCGGCAGATCGAGGCACAGCAGGTCGCATGTGTCCACCGACTCCTGAGTCATATCAACATCCTTACGTTCATTGATATGGCCCATTGTAGGCGCGCCGGCGCGAATACCTCAACACCCATCGATATGGCGAGTTGGCGTCGACAAGCTCCAGCCCGGCGGGGGGCGCCTAGGTGTCGGTGTTGCCCTTCTTCCACTGTGACCACGGGATGTTCCAGTCGCCGAGTCCATCGACTCCCGAGAGCGTGTCGGCGTTGGTGTTCTTGACCGTGACGGGGTCACCGCGCAGGGTGTTCTTCACGAGCCATTCCGCGTCTGCGGGACTCAGGTTTGGGCAACCGTTGCTGACGTTGCTGTTGCCTTGCGCCGACATCGACCACGGTGCGCCGTGCATGTAAATGCCGCTGTAGGACATTTGCACCGCCCATTGAACGGGTGTGCGGTATCCCGCTGCGGACTCGACAGGCACTCCGTAGGTGGACGAGTCCATGATGATGTGCTCGACGCGATCTCCGATCATGTAGATGCCGCGGGGCGTCGGAGTGCTGTCTTTGCCGAACGAGGTCGGCATCGTGCGGATGACCTTGCCGTCTCGTTTGACGACGATCGTTTTGGTGTTGTCGTCGGCAACGATTTCCTGAGCTCGGCCAATCGTGAAGTCGTAGGACAAGTTCTCGTCGCCGTAGAGCCCGTCGCCGAGATCGACTCCGTAAATGTTGACGGCGACACTGACTTTGGTGCCCGGTGTCCAGAAGCGTTCGGGCCTCCACCGGACCTCAGAGTCGCTGATCCAATAGAACGCACCCTGCATCTGGGGGTCAGACGACACGGTGATCGCCGCCTGTGCCTTCTTTCGGTCAGGGATGGGATCGGCGAACCGCACGCCGATCGTGTGGGCGATCCCGACGGTTTTCTCGCCGAGAATGGCCGCGCTGGTCAACGATTCCGGTGAGGTCGTGGTGAAACGCTGCGAGACGACCGATCGACCGCCCACGCCCACGGCCTCGGCTTGAACCACGTATCGCTTCGAATACCCCAGGGGCTGGGTGCTTGTCCACGTTGAGCCGTCCTCGCTCAGGGAGCCCGCCAAGGGACGGCCGCTGGCTGTGGGAATACGGACGTTAGTCAACGCGCCGCGACTGGCCGTGACAACAATAGGAAGCCCAGGTTCGACAACCGCGTTGGGCGCAAGTCGCCCGCCACCTTCAGTGGCCACAGCGATGGAAGGGTGTGTGATGTCGGCGAAGCTGTCAACGGCCCGAATCTCGTTGCTGTAGACGGCACCTCCGGTCGAGCTGCACGAGGTCAACACCATCACCACCGCCGTCAGCGTTGCGAGCATCAGCAGTCGCGGGATACCGGACCGGACCGACCCGCGGCATTCACGAGAGCCCGAGCACTGCGGCTGCCCACCGTGAGTCGATCGGCGATCACGTGGCTCTTCGGTAGCTCGAGTCCCTCTTACGCGGCCCATCGATTGTCGAACCCTCCCACTCGGCGCTGGACTAGCTTTACTAACCACGATAGTAGTTGAAGGCTGTGCGCTCCTTTACCCGCTGCACCGCGTGAGAGAAGGTTCGAAACGTCTTCGTGGTGGGCCACCGCCGAGCCACCACGTCGACCTCACTATTGCCGTGTGGCGACACCCAACAGGTAATCCCCGCCGATGCGTGTTTGCCACCGCTCGCCGACGTCGAGACCGTGGTGGGACAACTCGTGCAGGAATTCACCGGCGGTGAACCGATCCTCGCTCGGATGGTCAAACAGCACTTGGTAGGTCGGCCGAGCAAGGGCGGTCGCGGTGACCTCGTCAAAGAAGAACCGCCCACCCGGTTTGAGTACGCGGGCCACCTCGTCCAAGGCTTCCCGCCAGTTCGGGATGTGGTGAATGATCGCGAAGTCGAAGACTGCGTCATAAGTACCGTTCTGCCCTCCGCCGACGTCGTGAAATGCTGAACGCAGGTCCGTTGCGCTACCTCGGGCGAGGTGTGCCCTGCCGGTGTGTCGGCGCAGGCGGTGGCGAGCGCGAGAAATCATCGCCGGATCGAGGTCTACCGCGTCGACGCGCGCGGCGCCGAACTCGTCGAGGATCAGCCGGGTGCCGTAACCCGACCCGCACCCCAGCTCAGCAACGTGCGCTCCCGGGGTCCGTCCGCCCAACGCGGTCAATACACGCGCCTCGTAGCGCTGCAGCCACCGCCGGGGCGGCGAGTTCACCAGAACAGTCTCCACGCGGTTCATCAACATTGTTGACCACCCTCCCTCATTCATCGGCGGAGACCGCTTATTATCGTCTGGTGACGATCAATAGCATGGATGGGTGTCCCACGTCGAGAGCCGGAACGAATGTGGACGCGGCGGTGGCGTTGTTTCACAGCCTGTCCGATAGCACCCGTTTGTCGATTGTGCGTCGTCTTGCCGGCGGGGAGGTCAGGGTCGCCGACCTGGTAGGGGAGTTGGGTTTGGCGCAGTCGACAGTGTCGGCGCATGTGGCATGTCTGCGCGACTGCGGGCTCGTTGAGGGACGCCCACAGGGTAGGCAGGTGTTCTACCGCCTCACTCGGCCCGAGTTGATGGATCTGCTGGCCTCGGCGGAGACCCTGCTGGCGGCCACTGGTAGCGCGGTAGCGCTGTGCCCGAACTATGCCGGCGACGCCGCCGCAGCGTCAGCGAGTTCTACCCCGGCTGGAGCATTTACGTGACCGACGCGACGCCGGCAGTGACGAAAACACTCCACCCCCGAGGCGTTCTCTTGGTCCTGGTTGTCGTGGTGACCTCCGTCGGGCTGGCAGTCAACTCCTTCGTTGTCAGCCGACTCACCGAGGGCAGTACGGCCGATCTGGGAGTGCTCCAATTGCGGTTAGCGTTCAACCCCGGTGTTGCATTCAGCCTCGGTGATCAGCTGCCCAGCTGGGCCATACTCGCCGTGGCCGGGTTAATCACCCTCGCACTGGCCGGCTACGCAGTGCACGTCGCACCCGACGCGGGGGTCGCCGGCCGGATCGGATTTGCTGCAGTCCTCGGCGGCGCACTCACCAACCTGATCGACCGCGCCGCCGACGGCGTCGTCACCGACTACTTCCATACCGGCTGGTTCCCCACGTTCAACCTCGCGGACACATTCATCACCATCGGCGTCGTCCTGATCGTGCTAGATGTGTTGCGGCAAGAATGGTCAGCTCCGCGCGACGCCTAGGGGATCGAACCGTCGCGCGGACTCGCTTAACCGGTGACTGTCAGGTAGATCAAGGCGACGTTGAGCACGATGATGACCGCTGCAGTCAGCCAGGCCAGCGACGTGGTGAGTCGATTGTTCACATCCTCGCCCATCAGCATCCTGTCGCTGGTGAAACGCACTAACGGAACCAGTGCGAAGGGGATGCCGAAGGACAGAACGACCTGCGAGACAATCAGAGCTCGGCTGGGATCGATTCCGATGGCCAACACTGTGATGGCAGGTATCAGGGTGATCAGGCGTCGGAGTATGAGCGGGATCCTGCGCTGCAACAGCCCGTCCATGATCATCGCGCCGGCGTACGCCCCGACCGAGGTTGATGCCAGCCCCGAGGCAAGAAGCCCCAGCGCGAACAGCAACGCCACCACTTGCCCCAAGGTGTCGGCGACCGCCGCATGCGCTCCGTCGATCGAATCGACCCCTTCACGGCCACGCAAAGTGGTTGCTGCCACCAGCAGCATGGACAGGTTGACCGCGCCCGCCAGCAGCATCGCCAGACCGACATCGATCTTCGTCACACGCAACAGCCGCGACCGGATCGGCCCCTCCGGTTGATGGCCGTGTCGATCCCGCACCAGACCTGAATGCAGATACACCGCGTGAGGCATCACCGTCGCACCCAACATGGCGGCCGCGATCAGCACGCTTTCCGTGCCATCGAACCGCGGCAAGAGGCCCCCCACGACAGCCCCGGGGGGAGGTGGTGCCACCACGGTGCTTGTCAGAAAACCGATGGCAATGACAGCCAGCAAGCCAATGATCACCCGTTCGAACGGTTGCTGCCCTCTGCGGTCTTGGACAAGAAGCAAGACCATCGACACCGAACCTGTGATGACGCCACCGATGAGCAACGGCAGGTCGAAGAGCAGATTCAGCGCGATAGCTCCGCCGACCACTTCGGCGAGATCGGTTGCCATAGCGACAATCTCAGCCTGCACCCAGTAGGAGAGCCTGGCGGTCCGCGACGCGCGCAGACGCACCGTCTCCGGCAATGACCTGCCCGTGACCACCCCGAGCTTGGCAGAAAGGAACTGCACCAACCCCGCCATCACGTTCGCAACCACGATCACCCACACGAGGAGGTAGCCGAACTGGGCGCCGGCGCTGATATTGGACGCGACATTGCCGGGATCAACATAGGCGATGGCTGCGACGAAGGCCGGACCAAGCAGTAGGGACCCAGACCGAGCTCGCGCGAGCCGCGGACGAGCCGAAGCCATGACCTCTCGCATTGCCGCCCCTCAATCACAAAGTTCGGTCTACCGAATAAAACTATTCGATACACCGTAGTTCATGGGTCGGCACATGACGAGACTTGGGGAGCTTGGTTGGTGGGGCGAGGTCTTCGACGGCCTGTAAGTGCGAGTGCGCCGCAGCGGGGCGCATCACTGCTTGTCATCTGCGTGCCGAAATACTACGCTACGTAGTATTTCAATGTGGGCAGGAAGAGCAGGTGGGACCCGGATGGCGATGCGGGCGAGGAAGTCCCGGCGGCCGATGGTGCTGGGAGTCGACTGGCAGACAGCTCAGGATCACGTCGCCGACCGCGCACTCTGTTCTCTCGCGAGGGATGACGACCTCCCGGGTGCGGCGTTACCCATACGACGACGATGATGCACACCGACACCATCGAAGCGCCGACGCCGCGACGACCACGCCGCCGGCTTAGCCCCCTACCCAGATTGTGGCGCTCGCTGACGTCGATGAAAACAGCACTCATGCTGCTGTTCCTGTTGGCCGCGGCGGCAATCCCGGGCGCTCTGCTGCCGCAGCGCCCACTCAACGAACAGAAAACAACCCAGTACATTGTCGACCGCGGCGCCCTCGGCACGTGGATGGACAGACTGCAGCTCTTCGACGTCTTCGCCAGCTCGTGGTTCACCGCGATCTACGTCCTGCTGTTCGTGTCACTTGTGGGATGCCTCACTCCCCGAATCCTCGAGCATCTGCGCGCGGTCCGAGCCCGTCCAGTTCCCGCGCCGCGCAACCTCACCCGCCTGCCGCGGCACCTCGAGGACACCGTAGAAGGAACACCCGAAGAGGTTGTTGCCCTCATCAACGCCAACCTCCGGGGCTGGCGCCGAGCCACCACCACACGACCAGCGACTACGCACCGACCCACCGCAGCCGTAGAGATCTCCGCGGAAAAGGGTTACCTCCGCGAGTGGGGCAACCTCGTGTTCCACTTCGCCCTACTCGCCTTGCTGATATCGATCGCGGCCGACAAACTTTACGGCTACGAAGGCACCCGCAGTCTCGTCGCCGATGGCACACAAGGGTTGTGCAACACCTCGACCGCGGTTTATGACTCATTCCGCGCAGGCAGCCTCGTCGATGGCACCGATCTCTCACCATTCTGTGTCCGCGTCGAGGGCTTCGATGCCCGGTTCCTGCCGAGCGGTCAGCCCGACATGTACGAAGCCGACGTCACCTACACCGGGGACGTGCGACAGTCCGATCCCGATACGTGGAGCACCGCACGCGTCCGAGTGAACGAACCGCTGCGAGTAGCAGGCGACCGCGTCTATGTCCTCGGCAACGGCTTCGCACCGACGTTCACTGTGACGTTCCCCAACGGTGAGCAACGCACTCAGACAGTACTGTTCATTCCCGACAACTTGCAGACGATGCTGTCCTCCGGCGCGGCCCGTTTCGATACCCCAGCCGGCCTCTACCCCGACCCAGACGAACGTCGCAATCGACAGATCGCGATCGAGGGCCTATTCGCGCCCACCGCAGCATTCCAAGGAACCCTGCTCACCTCATCGTTTCCCGTGCCGAATGATCCGTATGTGGCGATCAGGATCTACCAAGGCGACACCGGACTGGATACCGGTCGCCCGCAGAATGCGTACTCCTTGAACCGAGCGCTCATCGAGCAGGGTCGGCTCCAGCAGCGGGCACAGGTCAATCTCAGCCCGGGACAGACTCACACCATCGCCGATGGCACCGTGGTGCGCTTTGATGGGTATGAACGCTTCGTGTCCATGCAGGTATCACACGGGCCGGCACAGAACTGGGTTCTGTTGTCGGCGACCGTGATGCTGTCTGGGTTACTTGTGTCTCTATTTATCCGGCGTCGCCGAATCTGGGTGCGGCTAGTGCCCGTCGGAGTCGACGGCCAACGCACCGCAGTAACAATCGCAGGTCTGGCCCGCACCGATCAGGCCGGGTGGGGCGAAGACTTCGACCAGCAGGCGCGGCGATGGCTGACCCAGCCAGGGCCGACAAACCGCCGACCACGGCGCGCACATCAGCCATGAGATCTCACATCCGTACAGATCTCATCTCATTGAACCGCCCCCCCTGCAGGACGCGGCACCGAACCAACTGTCACGTCACAATCCATCCCGATCGCATTCACGCCACACGGAGGCCCATAGACCATGCGCAGAAACACTTCTCACGGCGCCGCCACCACGCCGGCCTCTTCGGCCAGATCCCTCATCGCCATCGCGCTGCTGTACAACATCGCGCGCCTAGCACTCGCTGCTGCGCTAACTGGACTAATTCTGCTGGTCGCCTACCTAATTGACGTGGACGTCCCGTTCTTCGTAACCGTCGTGCTCGCCGTGATTCTCAGTAGTCCAGTCTCGATGATCGCCCTCAAACCCCTACGAACTCGTATCAATTACCGGGCCGAAGCAATGGACTCCCGCCGAGCAACCAAGAAGGGACTCGCCAGACCGGACGCGACATGAGTTGGCATCAGGCCAGCAAACATGATCAGCCAGGCCCGACTGTCCTGCCGAACATGCAGTGCGGTCTGCCGGATCGGTGAAACCAGCGCAGTTCACCCTCGATGACCACCGACCCGCACCGTTCCTCTCAATCGATCGGGCTAGGCGTCAACTGTGTGGCCGTCGAACCGATCACTGGCCCGCGCGGATTTGGCCCGACCTAGTCTCGTCTCGAGAGCTCGCGACACCTGAGCGGGACCAACTCGTCCTCATACCTCCCGCGCCGATACGGCGGGTCATCCGACGACGTAGACGCCCCGGGTTCTCAGCCACTGTGCAGGATCGAGTTTGGGTCCATCTTGCTGCCAGACCTCGTAGTGCAGGTGTGGGCCGGTGGAGTAGCCGCGGTTTCCTACCGTTGCGATTTGCTCGCCGGCCTGGACTCGCTGCCCGACGCTCACCAGTGTCTCGTTGATGTGCCCATACACGCCGATCGTGCCGTCGTCTTGCAGCACTCGTATCCACAGCCCGAACCCATCAGCCGGACCGGATTCGATAACCTGCCCGTCGCTGGTCGAGACCACCGGTGTGCCAATCGTGTTGGCGATATCGAGGCCATAGTGCGTGGTACTCCAGCGCGCTCCGTAACTCGAGGTCACGGTGCCGTAGGTCGGTGCCGCCGACCGTGGCCGTTGTGGCACCGGGGGTTCAGAGGGCCGCGCGCGATCTGGCTGTGCCAGTTCTCGCATAACCGAGGTCAGCTCATCGCGTGACGATGCCCCTGCCGACGTGCGGTTTCGCTGTGCGTCCACCGATCCGACGGTTACAGATCGTGGGGCTGCTGCGGACTGGACGTCGACGGGCACGCCAGTCTGGGTCAGGGGAGTGATCGTTGGGTTGTGTTGATCGGCGAGCGCGGTGGCCGCGGTCCCGCCGGCAGCGCATAGAACCACCGCGGCCATGAGTGATCCACTCAACCCGGCAGCGGCCGCCGACCGAGTGGAGGTGTCCGAGACCTCTTCGCCGTCAAGAACCTCGAAGAAGCCTGACTGAGCTTGCTCGCTGGACTGAGGTTCAACGACACACAACGCCCGCTCCCACGGTGCGGTAGGTGCTGCCGATGAATGCCTGCCGAGGTCGAGCGGGCGCTGCGAGCGAGGCGGCCCGAAAGATCGATGGGCACGCCCGGCTTGGCGGGGTAGGGCGGTGCGCGAGCGCGCGGTGTATGGACGGCCACTGCGAGGTGGGTATGGCGGCGCCGCCCCGGGCGCCGTCGTCGATCGAGCATGCGGCGAGTAGGAGGGCACCGGGGCGCCCGAGATGATGGGCCGAGTGAACCCGGCCGGCACCTCGGGTTGGAGAGGCATTCGGTGTCGCCCGGCCGCATGCACGACGTGTGCATGCTCGGGCCGTGCGAGTCCAGGGGTGAGGCTCGCTGATGCGTCGCGCCGGAACGCAGAGATACCAGCGGAGGGCGGGCTGGGATCAGCTTTGCGATGCCGTGCCAAGGGGAGTCCTTCAGTCCAAGCGTCAGTCCGGATGGAAACAGTTCGATATCGAACGAGCCACAGACAGGTTACTACTATCCCGGTTAGTTTCTCCCCGTTGGCCCCAGGATCGATCCTTCGGGCTCTGCGAAGCTCCGATGGTGCGTTTGGTTGACCAGCGGGTACGTTGTGGCCGACTACGGGTCGGCGTCCATGCGTTCGCCAGTTCCCGCCTGGGCAACTGCGTCGGCAACGAAGCGTCCGGCTCGTAACGGTCACCATAGATCGAAACGACTGGGGGCTAGGCTGACAGCCCCTGTCGCCGACAGCCTGCACTCGACGATCACCCGCCAGAGAGCGTGACGGCGGTCCTGGCATGATCGGCCGCATGCGTGGACTGCTACGAGCGCTCGGGTGGGGTGCGGTCCTCGCCGCTACTGCCGGGATTGCTGCCCACTATTCTGGCCTGGTCAGCAATCTCGCGTCCCGGCTGGCGGCGTTCACGCCGGTGCTGATCATCGTCGGCGTCGTCGGTCTGCTGCTGTTGCTCGCTGCGCGCGCCTGGCTCTCCGCGGCAGGAGCTGTGCTCGTCATCGCCGTGGGCGTGACGGCGCAGGCCCCGCTGTATCGGGGGGCGGACGAACAGGTCTCGGACTCGGACCTGACCGTGATGCAGGCCAATATCTATCTCGGGCAGGCTGATCCGGACGCGCTAGTGTCGCGGGTGCGCGACTCAGGCGTTGACGTCCTGACGGTGGTCGAGCTGACGTCTGAGGCGGTGGGAGCCCTCGAGCGCGCCGGGTTGCGCCAAGCCTTGCCGTTCGTGTTTCTTCGTCCCCGAGACGGTGGAGGTGGAGCTGGCATCTATGCGCGGGCCCCGCTGACCGACGGGCAACTCTTGCGTGGGTTCGAATTGTCGAATCTTCGTGCGCGACTGCTTCTTCCGAACCGCACGCCCATCTCGATCTATGCACTGCACCCATTGCCGCCGTATCCCGAACCGTCGTGGCGCTGGGATGCCGAGCTCCGCGAGTTGCGCTCGATCCTCTTCGCCGACACAGATCCACTGATCATCGGCGCCGATGCGAACTCGACCTACGATCACCGCTCCTTCCGGCAGCTACTGTCGGGACCGCCGGATTCGCCCCAGCTGACCGACGCCGCCGAGCATCTCGGATCGGGCGTCGTCGCGACCTATCCTGCCGGCCGGCCCTACCCGTCGCTGCTTGCGCTCGACCGGGTGCTGACACGCAATGGCCCGACACCGACATCGTTCCGGCGGATCGATCTGCCGGGCTCCGATCATCACGGGGTACTCGCGAGCATCCGGCTCAGCGAAGGATGACGTCCCCGAGTAATCTCGAACCATCGGAACACCTCGGTTCGTGACCGACAGCCTTATGTCAACTCGATCGAGCCTGGCAAGATATCTCCCCCAACGCTTTCCATATGCCGCCACTCGCTACTTCATGATTCAGCCGGGTGGCGCCGGTGAGGGTGGAGGTGGGTTGCGGTCGCCGGGTTGGGGTATCGGGAAGGTCATCGACGGGCTCGGTGGGTCCGGTGGTGCGAGCCGGCTTTGGGGGTTGGCGCGCACCGCGGCCTCAGCCCCGGCCAGGGGCGCGGAGGCTCTGTCGCGGGCTTGTTGTTCGGTCACCGGTTTGCGGCCGTCAACCGGGATGAGGGTGTACCACTCTTCGGACTCGAGGTAGCGGGTGGCGAACAGGTACCACTGGCCGACCTTGAGGGGTGTGTCGCCGTTGACGGAAATGTAGACACCGTCTTTGACTCCGCCTTGCTGGTTGACTACCACGCTCTCGAAGACTTCGCCCTTGATCGCTGTTTTGGTGAGCACGCTGTACTGAGTTTCGGGGAGCCGCCCGAGCGCCTTGGCGCCAGCAGCTGATTCGACACGGCCGGTGAAGACGTGTGTGGAGATCGCCATCAGATTACGTAAGTCAGAGGTGTCGGTGATCGAGTCCGCATGGGCGGTCGAGGTGGCCGTGGCCGATTCGAGGGGTGGGATGCCCTCATTGACGGTTTGTTCGCCGCACGCGGCCAGGGTGGCAGCGGCGAGGATGCCGGCGATGCCGAGCGTGAGGGCCGCCGGTCGTGTTGCTCGGTGGTGGGTCATCAGAATCCCCACTTGTTGTGGTACAGGTCGCGGGTGAGCCGGTGGGTGTGTAGGACGTTTCGCGGGCCCCGTCATTATCTGCCATCAGGTCGTTGGAGCAGGTGTGGAACAGCCCCAGTGCGTGCCCGACCTCAGTCCAAGTTATGTCACTTTCTAGCAAAAGTTCCTGTCCCCCAGCTGTTTTAATGTGCCGATAACGTATGTTATGTCAAGTAGATGATTGCATACTCATCTGCTGTATTAACCCGCGCCGATCACCCACTACTGCGGGCCCTCGGGCACGACTCGTCCAGCCAGAGAGTCCAGAGCCATGTGGACAGCGGTTGTGGTTCGTCGGACGTCGCCGGTTGCCAGCAGGTCGAGGAGACCGCCACGGAGGACGGCGAGAACAGCCGTCCGTTCACTTTCGGCCTTCGACGTTTGCCGGACGCCTGTCGGTTGCGCCTCGGCGAGCATCGTCAGCCAGTCGTCGACAGTCCCCTGCGCGAACAGGCTCCACGGGCCGTCGGGGTCGGTGAGCGCTCGACCGTAAGCCTCGACCCACAATGCCAGTACCGGTCGTTGCGAAGGCGTGGACAGCCATTCCCACACCGCTCGTGCAACGGCGAAGATATCCCGTGCAGCAGGCTGTTTTGCGAGGACTACGCGCCCCGCCATCGATTCCATCTGGTCGGCGCGAGCGTGCTGCAGCAGTGCCTGGATGAGTCCATCCTTGCTGCCGAACAAGTACAGCAGCACACGCGGACTCGACCCGATCGCGGTCGCCAACGGTCGTAGCGACAGGGAGGCTGCCCCGTTGTCGACGATGTAGGCGTATGCGGCGTCGAGGAGCTGGACTCGACGGGCAGAGCCTGTCGCCAGCTCAGGCCGTGGCGCGCTCACAGAGTTTGTGACCAGGTCTGTTCGACCAGATCTTTTCCGAACAGGCGGCTCGACCACTCGGTGTCCAGCGCGAATCCGGCGTCAATGTAGACGCGACGAGCTGAAGTCAGGGAGTCGACCGTCCAGAGTTCCATCCGCTCATAGCCCGCTCGCCTCGCGAAATCGACGCTGGTCCCGACCAGACGTCGACCCAGCGAGTGCCCTCGCGCCTTCGGATCGACCACGAGCACTCGCAGCTTGGCGGTGCGCTCATCCTGTCCACGAGTGCAGAACACCGAGCCGACCCGCGCGCCGTCGAGTTCGGCGACCCAGCCGGCCTCGGTGTCTTCGTCGTGGTTGCGGGCAAAGGCGGCAACGATGTCGGCGACCAGCGTCTCGATCGTTATGTCCCAACCGAACTCGCGCGCGTACACCTCGCCGTTGGTCTGTACGACCCACCCGAGGTCGCCTGGCTTGCCGAACGGACGGAGCACGACACCACCGGACGGCGGGGTCGACCACGCCGCTGCTGTTCCCTGGGTCATCGCGACCTCCGAGTAATCTCACTGAAACGAGTGTTTCAGTACGGTAACACACGCTGCGCGAATTGAGCCGTGCGACGGCGTTCACCCTCTCTACGTCGGCGGCGACCACGCCGTCGTCACCCGGACGTACAGAGCCCTGGCTGTGGTGACGCGCAGTTCCGACGACTGCTACCTCGCGATCTGGGCCGGCCATTCAGCGTGTCGTGTCTCCCCCACCGGGTGGGCCTCGGATGTACACCCCGAGCTGCGACTACCACCTCTACACCAACAGCTCTCACCACGAGAACGTCTGTCGTGCAGAGTGATACGTGGCCGGTTGGCCGGAAACTGCCGTCAAGCTCTGAAGACGTGAAGGCTGACCGATCACATCCGGTGGTTTCCGTGTTCTACTGGTCACAGGTGACCTCATGCCCGACGGCGTCGACCGTCGGTTTGCCGAGTGCATGGGGATCGAAGTGAGTCTGTACCACGAGGACCGTCTCCTCGAATCCCGCTTGCACCGTGCTGTACCTCTCGCCCAGGTCGACCTGCTACGCCGGAGCGTCCCGTTTGCCCGTGACGTATTCGACCAATTCATCTATTCCGTCACCCAGTACTCAATCGTGGAGGGAACGTGGGACACGTTCGTCGGAGAGAGCCTCCGGTACCTCGCTTTCACCAGTGACGAGCCGGCGAACTCTGTCCCGCCGCTGATCCCCCCGGAGATCGCCGCCACGGTCGCCGACATCATGTCCAGATTTCGCCGCCGAGCACCCGGCGAACCGGTCATCGACGGGCATTCGATGACAACCGTTCATCAGCAGCAGCTCGGTGAAGAGTTGATGTTCGCCCTCGGCGGCGACCACGACGACGGAGTTCATGCTGCGGGCACGCGCGCCTACAGCAAGATGATGTCGGCCCGAATCGGTGACGGTTTTGTCCACCCAGTCGTCGGGAGTCATTTCTGGAGCGACATATACGCTGCGGAGTCCCGCCACCCAACGATGGGTCCACACGTGACCGTGCTTCCCACGATCGCCGCCGCCGTCGAACGATGGCACGCCTCCCCCGCCGACCGCCCGCGATGCGAACGCATCATCTGCGACCGTGCCCACTCCCGCGGGTGGAAAGACCTACCACCCAGCGATGGCCGGTGGGTGGCCGTGACACCCAGTGGACTGCTCTCATGATGGCGTCGGTCCGGGGCACTGATATTGGGCGACGGTCGCTCGTACAGTGAGGCGATGACGGACTCGCGGCTTCTGCGCTCACTGTCGACACTGATCGGAATCCTCCTGGTCAGTGTTGCGGTCGCGGTACCGACAGCGGTCGCTCTGGCGTGGCCGCTGATCTATCTGTCCGAGTCCGTGCTGCACCTGGGCTGTTCCTCGACCACGATCGATGGGCAGCAGGTGTGGGTCTGCCCCGACGGGATAGGGTACGTGATTCCGGGGGTAGCCCTGGTCGTGCTCTTGACCATCGTCGGCGTCGTTGTCGGTATCTTCGTTCAGCGCGATGCCCTGAGGCCGCCGGCAGCGGCAATCGACTGACGCGGCGGGGCCGGTGTCATCACATCTCTGACGCAGCAGCGCCTTTCGAGGTCAGCTTCCGAGACCAGACGCGATCCGTTCGATCCGCGGCAACGCGATGGCCAGTACCGGCAGATACGGTACCGCCCAGACCGGCGCACCGAAGCTGAGAATGCAGCCACCCGCCACCGGGATCACCTCGTGCCGCGTCGCGTTCACACCCGCCACCTTCCACGCCCACAATCGTCCGTCGACGAACTCGGTGATCTCGAACGGCACGGGTACCCCCGCGACAGTCGTGATCGTTCCGCGTGTCCCAGAGGCCAACTCGACGTCACCGTCTACCTGCGCCCCGAAAACCGTGGGTCCCCATGACGGCCAGGCGTTCACATCGGTGATCGTCGCCCACACTGCGTCAGGAGCCAGATTCATCCGCAACTCTGTCGTCGGCATGCCATGCCGAAAACCAGTGCGAACTCGCAGCACCGACCTGAGCGATGCGGGAGTCGACAAGTTGTGCAACATCGGACCATCGTCGCAGAACAAGGCCCGGCGCGGCCCTCATCGCCTTGTTCCCGCATAGAAACGTGCCGGGTGAACGTCACCGTGCGATCGTTCGCGGTTCCTCGACCCCGGCGAGCTTGTCGGGATTGCGCATCGCGTAGATCTGGTCGATCACGCCGTCGACAATGTGGAACGTGAACACGCCCTGCAGTTTTCCGTCGAAGTACACGAGCATGCCGGGCTCGTGATTGAGCACCGCCACCTCCGCGCGATAGTCGTCGATCGTCGTCCCGAGTCGCGCGAATCCGGTGAGCAGGCGCGCCACCGGCAGCGAACCCTGAATGGGCCGTTTCACCGCCGTGGCCTTGCCGTCACTGTCGGCGGTGAACACGACGTCGGGCGACAGCAGCGCCATGAGCGATTCGACCTCACCTGACTGCGCGGCGGCGAGAAACTCCTCGACAACCGCTCCGGCGCGTTGGGCGTCGACCGGCTCGAACCGGGGCCGCCGCGACTCGACATGCGACCGGGCGCGGTGCGCGATCTGGCGCACCGCGGCCGACGACTTCGAGACCATCGATCCGATCTCGGCGTAGGAGAACCCGAACACCTCGCGCAACACGAACACTGCACGCTCGTCCGGACTCAGCGATTCCAGCACCACCAACATCGCCGTGGACACCGACTCGGCGAGTACGACGTCGTCGGCGAGGTCGCGGTCGTCGAGCAGGATCGGCTCGGGGAGCCACGGGCCGACGTACTCCTCACGACGCCGCGAGCGCGACCGCAGGGTGTTGAGTGCCTGGCGTGTGACGATCTTCGCGAGGTAGGCCTTCGGGTCGGCGACTTCGACGTCGTCGACCTCCGCCCACCTCAGGTAGCTCTCCTGCAGGACATCATCCGCGTCGGCGGCGGAACCGACGATCTCATAGGCGACGGTGAACAGCAACGGCCGCAGTTCTGCGAATCGTGCTGCGCGACGGTCGAGTTGACCGCCTGTCATAGCTACTCCGTTCGTCGACGGGCCGTTCGTCATCGTCCGACCGGTTCACGCTCGGCGGTCGCGCTCTTCGCTGCACCGAACCAGCTGAACTTACCGGGCCGCGCGGCCTCACGCCGGATGTTGGCCACGGTTTCTCGGCACACCAACTCCTTCGTCCAGGCTGCGAGACGACCGGTCACCACCGCCGGCGTCGGCGAATCGTCGCGGCGCGTGAACTGCAGGGTGGCCGCATGTCGGCCGATGCTGGCACACTGCGCGACGAAGCCCTGGTCGACAGGGCTCGGCTGCTCACCGGCGATCTTCGCGAGGACCGCGTCGGCGGCCTGGGCGCCCAGTGGTTCAGCGGCCTGACAGCTCATCCGCAGCGTCATGCCATCAACAGCCACCGCGTCACCGGCGCCGATGATCCGGTCGTCGTCGATGCTGGCCAGGGCGGCGTCGGCGCGCAGGCGGCCGATCTCGTCGGTCTCCAGGCCGCTGGCGGCCGCGAGTTCCGGCGCCTCGAAGCCGGTCGCGAGAACCGTTGCCGCGCTGGGTAGCACGATTCGTTGACCGTCGATGTCGACGGTGACGGTCCGCTCCCCGAGCTCGACCACACGTCCCTGGTCCATGACATCGACACCCAGTCGATTCAGCTGCGTCTCCGTGGCGCGTCGAGCCCGGGCGCTCACCGAAGCCGCGAACTCACCGCCGCCCACCAACCGGACGCTGTGTCCGCTCTCGGCGAGTTCTGCCGCAACCTCGATCCCGGTGAGTCCCCCGCCGATGACGGTGACCGTCTCGTGCGCCGCCAGATCCTCGACGCGTTCGCGCATGCGTTGTGCACTCTCCCAATCGGCGATGAACAGCGCATGGTCCGCGGCCCCTGGGATCTCGGGGGTGCGGTGGCGGGTGCCGATCGCGTAGATGAGGTAGTCGTAATCGAGGTGCGCGCCCGACGCCAGATGGACTCGCCGTGCGTCGGCGTCGATGCGCGTGGCGGTGTCGGCGAGAACGCGGATGTCGTCGGCCAGCACATCGTCGAATGCGATCTGCGGATCACCGGTCCCCGAAACGAACTGGTGGAGCCGTATGCGCTGTACGAAGAACGGCTGTGGGTTCACGACCGTGACGTCGACCGCACGATCACGCCGGAGCCGGTTGGCCGCCATCGCGCCGGCGTAGCCCGCACCCAGTACGACAACGTGCGTCCGCTCCCCGTCAGCCTTGTCGTCGCCGATCTGGTTGATGTCGGTGGTGTTCATGGTCCCGCCTTCCGTGGTGGTGTTCGATAGTGCTCGCCCTCGAGACACCGGCGGCGACGAGAATGTGACACCCGGGCCGAATCCGCTGGTCAGCGGCCACCCTCGGCGCCGACCTGCGCCCGACACGGTAGTGGCTCTCATCGGGGTGATCACCGGTCTCGTCGCAGCTGCCCTGGGATCGGCGGCGGTCCTGCGGCAACCGCCGTGGCCTCGGATGATCGTCCGGCCGGACCATCTTTCCGATCCGCCAATGCGGTCGACCACACCGCGCTGAGAACAAAGGCGTCTAGGCGGCAAACGCTCCATCCTGATGCGGATCGCCGACTGGACCCATCCAGCGCTTCCGTCGTCCGAGCGCCGATGGGTTCCCGCCGCGCCGGGAGTCTGCCCGGGTGGGACGAGACCGTCCGCACCGAGCCACCGATGCCTGCAGACATCGACGACGACAAGGCAGGATCACCATGATCGACACAACCGGAGCAACCCTCACCCACACCGTCGACGCCTCCCCCGACGCCGTCTTCGACGCGTGGACGACGCCGCAACTCTTCGCCGCCTTCTTCGGCGGTGCCACGAATGAGGTCCCCGTCGACTCGGTCACGCTGGACGCCCGACCCGGAGGCACCTGGACCGCAACCATGATCGCCGACGCGGAAATGCCCGAGTTCCATTGGCGCGGGGAGTACATCGAAGTGCAGCGACCGAGCAAACTCGTGCTGACGATGACCGACGAGCCGGGCGACGCACGTGAACTTCTCACCGTGGACCTCATCGCAGTCGACGCCGGCACCGAGCTCCGCTTCAGCCAAACCGGCGGAAACCTCACCGATGAGCAGTACGAGTACGCGACGGCCGGCTGGCACGCGGCGTTCGAAGCGCTGAATGCTGTGCTGTCCGGGTAGTCCCGAGGCGCTGTCGCATACGCGGAACGGAAAGCGCAACCGTCCCGACCGGAGCTATCCGGGCGAGGAGTTCACAAATACCGCCTATCGGGGCCACGAGCCCCCCATCGTCGCCAGGACGTGCAGAGCCCTGGCTGCGGGACGCGCAGCTCCGATGACTTTTCGGGCCCAGAGAAAGAAGCAAGGATCGTGAGCAGACTGATCATCAGCATGTGGACCACTCTCGACGGTTATGTCGCTGGCCTCGATGACTCCATGGACTGGCTACTCGCCGATTCCGACCTCATGAACTACGAACTCGCCCTCGTCGAGCACGCCGGCGCGCTCCTGCTCGGCCGGATCACGCACGCCGACTTCGCCTCCTACTGGCCGGCTGTCGCCGCCGGAACGATCGACGCCGACGACGGCAATCGGCGTTACGCCCGTCGCCTCGACCAGCTCGACAAGTTCGTCGCCTCCCGTTCCGGTGACATCGCCGCATGGCCGGTGACCCAGCACGTCACAGAAGTGACCGCCAGCGAGATCCAGCGCATCAAGGATCGCGCCAACGGCGATGTGGTCGTCTACGGCAGCCTCAGCTTGATCGCGACACTCAATGCGATGAACGCGGTCGATGAGTTCCACCTCATCGTCAACCCGATCTTGCTCTGCAAAGGCAAACCCGTCCTCGACGCACACCAGCCTTCAACCCGACTGGAACTGATGGAATGCCGACCCTTCTCCTCTGGCGCAGTCTTGCTCAGATACGCCGCCCTGACGACACCCGCGACTCATGAATGAAATCGAATCACCTCCCCGCAGGCACGGTGCTAATGGACACGAACGTAGGGTGGCACGGGAGGTGCAATCGACTGACCGGCGACGCGGCTGGTGACATCACATCGCGTTTTCCGAGGCCAGCTCTCCGAGACCGGTCGCAATTCGTTCAGTCAGCCGTTTCCTATCCGCTCTCGTGTGCGCGACGCCGCGAGAACCCGCCACGCCCGCGGACTGATCACGTACATCGCGCGGGATCGTCTACTGAAGTGCGACGGATTCGTGATGCACCAGCGCCGGGCGATTGCCGCGACCGGTTGATGAGCGGTCTCGGCGCGAGGTCATCATGCGCGCCCTCGAGTCGACTCGTGATGATCCACTGCTCGAGACTCGTGCCGGCATCGGCGAGGAGCTGGAACAGTTTTCGGACGGTGATGCCGTGCGCCCGCGCGATCGACACCGGCGACAAGTCCGGATCGCTGAGGTGCATGCGAACGTGTCCGCGGGTCCTGGGAAGCAACACAGCAGCTGACCGACGCCGGCCTGTCGGCCGAGACGATCGCCGCGGCCCACAACGTGTCGACCCGGGAGCTGTACGCCGACTGGCCCAGTTCCGAAAGGCGGCTGATGGATCACGTCATCCGACGCCGCCTCGACCGTGCCCGTGACGCCATGATCGCCCGCGCTCATGGGTTCAGCGACTCAACGCATTTCACCAAGCGGTTCCGAGCCGCTTCGGGGTGACCCCGTGACAGTCGCGGCGCGACAATCTGAACTCGTGACGACAAGCCGCCCGGTTGCACGGCGCCGCGACCTCGTGACCACCCACCGAACGCTAAGGAAACTGATGCCGCGCTGGCATCGCCTGCGGTCTCGCGTCGACCACCGCGGCCGCGGATGACCCCGGGCCGGATTACTTTCCCGGCCACTGATCACCACTCAGAGTCACGCCCCCCCGTTTGCGGGAAAATGCCATGCGAGTACTGCTGTGAGTCTTTAACGTCCCACGAATGATTGCGCAACAGAACGATGACTGGCGCCCGGCGCCGGCTGACTGCCCGGTCGATCTGGTCGTCGACGGAGAACTGTTTCAAGTGACAGTCCGTGCCGACGGTGGGTATTCAAGCAAGTGGACGTCGGGCCCGAACCCTGGGTACGGCTTCGGCTCCAGCGGGCCGCGAGTTGCGTGGCAGAGCGACGACGGGCTCCCGCCCGCCCCGCTGCCACTCCCCCTGCCGACGATTCGCGACCACCGCGAGTCGATCAGGGAGTTCCTCTCGAACATCAACCCGGAGACCGGATATCTCGATTGAGCGGGATACCGGACCCGCGGTGATCTCAACCTCCGTGGGACGAGCGTGTCTGCGCCAACGATCGTTCGAGAAGCGTTGTCAGCACTGCGAGATCGACATCTCGGAGCCGAGTGACGTGGAGGCACGACTTGGCGACGCGACACTTTCCCAGCCGGTCGATGAGATCTGGCCACTGCGTGGCGAAGTCGCTGACCAGGTAGATGGTGTGATTCTTCGGGCCGGGCGCGAAAGCGAGTTCCGGCGCCCGACCGCCATGCCCGCTGGCGTAGCGGTACTCGTACTCGCCGAAGCCGATCATGCGGCCGGCCCAGAGGACGGGCCGGTGTCCGGAGATCTCACCGAGCAAGGCGACCAGTTCATCGGCCTCGTCCCGACGTGGACCGACTGCTCGGTCGAGCACTTCCTCGATCGGCGCCTCGGACGGCCTCATCGCGGGCGCCTTGCCGCCGGCTCGCGGTTCTTCGTTCACAATCGATACCCACCGGTTCTCTTCGCCTGGAATGGCACGTCGCCGAGAAACTAGCAGACCTGATTGGTAGATCGGCACCGATCAGGACTCGCCCGACTGCTTCTGCCCAACCGCACCCTCCCCGCCGTGAGCCCGATGAGTTCTGCGAGCAACGAGGGTCTGCCCTCCTGCGGACCGAGCCGTCCGCGGCGAAACATCGATGTCGGCCGACGTCGACGACCAGAAGGCAGTCACACCATGACGGACGCAACCGGGGCAACCCTCACCTACACACTGAACGCTTCTCCCGCCGCCGTGTTCGACGCGTGGACGACGCCGGCTCTGTTCGCCGAGTTCTTCGGCGGCAGCGCGAACCAGGTCCCCGTCGAATCGGTATCGCTCGACGCCCGACCCGGGGGCACCTGGGCAGCAACAATGATCGTTGGGGGCGATTTCCCCGAAGTCCATTGGCGCGGTGAGTACGTCGAGGTCAGCCGACCGAACAGACTCGTACTGACGATGACCGACGAGCCGGGTGATGAACGTGAACTCCTCACCGCTGACTTCATGGCAGTCGACAACGGCACCGAGATCCGTTTCAGCCAAACCGGTGGCAACCTCACCGACGAGCAGTACGAGTACGCGGCCGCCGGCTGGCGCGCGGCGTTCGAAGCGCTGGACGCTCTGCTCGCCGGATAGGCTCGGGGGTTAGGTGGCGAGCGGCGCCGCTGAGCGAGATTGCAACCGGCCAGGACGAACGATGAACAGACCTCGACGTCTGGACGTCGGAAACGTCCGCCGCCGGCTCGCGTCTAGTCCCAGCCCGCCGTCTCCGCCGCCGCTCGATGAGTCTGCTCGAGGAACTTCAGGACCACGGCGTCCGGGTCCGGCGATTGGCGTACAAGCTGATACGGCAGGATGTACTCGCCCAGTGCGGCATCCCACCGCGCCGGAGCCTCGACCGCCGGGTGCGTGTCGTAGCCCTCGGGATGTGGGTAGGCGTAGGCGTAGAAGGCCCCCTCCTCGGCGCCACCCGGCCAGTAGCCCGCGCTCGACACCTCGTCGCTGTAGGCCTCGTGCATCACCCAGTCGGGGCAATTCGGCACCCCACCCGGATGCTGGGGTGCACTGCGTCCCGAGAACCGTGTGACGGCCAGATCGAAAGCGCCCCAAAAGAAGTGGACCGGTGACGACTTGCCGCGGAAGCGGCCGCGGAACTCCGACAGCACGCGGTGCGCACTGACGAGAGACCGCCAGAACCGAGACACGGCGTCGGCGTCGTACGACGAGTGGGCGGTGTCCTCGGCGAACGGGGTCGCATCAGGCAGTTCGACGGGGGTACCGACGATGGCGATGTCGAAGCCGAGGTCGGCGAGGTGAGCGGTGTACTCCGCGTAGAAATCGGCGACCGTCCGCGGTTCCAGCTTCATCTGACGGGTGCTGCCATCGGTGACGAGGAAGAGCAGCTGGTGGTCCAGAAAGTCGAAGCGGATCTCGAGGCCGCGGTCTCCGACGGCCATCAGGGACGTGGTCAGGCCACGCGCGTCCACATACAGCGGTACGCCCCACCAGTGGTTGACCTCGGGTCCGAGAGCGAGACGCGTCTTGCCGACGATCTGGGTCCACAACTGGACGGTGTCCCTTGTGTCGACCCACGACTCCACCGGTAGTGCGGGCCAAGCCTCGTATTTGGTTTCCATGTCGCCAATGATCCCGGACGCGTCAACTCGAACGTGCCGATGAGCCGTCGGCCCTGTGAAGTTTCGACGGAGACACCGACGAACACCTGCGTAACCTGTCGCGGAGACGGCAGTCGGACACGACCTCGACGTCGCTATCAAGGAGGAGCATTGCCGCGCATCACGCTCGGAACGGTCTTGATGTTCGTCGCGATCGGAACCACCATCGTCACCGCGTTACTCGGGGCGCCGGATTGGCTGATCGTCGTCGTAGCCGCCTTGCTCTTCGTGCTCGCCCTGGTGCTCCCGATCGCAATACGGGACTTCGGGGCGAACAGGCACGTGCAAGGCCGAGGGGCCGAGAGGCCAGCGGGGGCTCCGTCCCGGCCGCCGCACAGTCGTCATACGGGAAGCTCCGACTCGTCCTCGAGTTGGTTCGGTTTCGATGGCGGATGGTCAGGCGACGGCGGCTCCGATTCCTCTGGCGGAAGCTCGGGTGGCGGCGACTAGTGGGTCGACCACCCGGTCCATTGCGAGACGTCGACGAATGGCTGGTCCACTCCCCCCGCACCTCCTCACGGTGACCTGGCTCTACGTCCCGACGCCAACGAGTGGCCTAGCACCAGTGAAGTGCGGGTGCGCCTCTCCCCCGGCCAGGCAGGCGGCACCGAGTTGGAGCTCATCCATGCAGCATTCGTCGGAGAACCCTTGTTCGCGACGTACGGACCAGGTGCCGGCGGGGTCGGTTGGGATCTATTGCTCCTCGGTCTGACCCGGCTGCTCGTCGATGGCGAAACCGCTGACCACGAAGCAATCGAGAAGTCTCCCGAGGGACGCGAGTTCATCCGCCGTAGCGCGGCGGCCTGGGGAGAGGCACACCTCGCGGCCGGAGGTGAACCCGCGCAGGTCGCGGCCGCGGCTGCGGCCACCGCGAAGTTCTACGCACCCGATTCGGTGTGATTCCGGGTCTATTCGCGATACAAATCGGCAAACAACAGCGTTAAACGCCTATCGTCGGACCGCCGTCCCTTTTCTCGCATCCCCCCGGCGAGATTTGCGATGTGATAGACATTCGTCAGACCTCTGAGGCGGCTTAGAATGAAGCAATATTCGCGAATAGTCCTGGTGCTCATTGTGGCAATCGGAATCGGGCAATGGACACCGAATGTCGCAGGTGCAGCGCCGGGCCCGGGTGGGGCGACAGTGCTGACACTGGACCCGGCCTTCCGCTCGCTTCCGATGAACTGGCTGCGCGGTGAGCTGTTCGCACCACCCAATCGAGTGGTGAACGTGCCGTACAACAACTTTCCCGGCGCGACGAACACCCACCGCGGACGCGACAAGTTGAACGAGATGCTGCACGAGATCCCCGGGCGGAAGATCGTCGTCGGACACAGTCAAGGCGCGCAAGTTCAGGATGATTGGCTGCGCACCTACGGTCCCACCAGCGACATCGACCCTGCCACAGTGACGTTCGTCCTGACCGGTGATCTCGAATCGAAATACAACGGTTGCGCCAACCAGGGAGGATGCCGCGCGGACTACGGCGGCAACAACTTTCCCGATGACACCCGATACACCGTCAAGATAGTTGCGCGACAATACGATTTCTGGGCCGATGCACCCAACCGCGACCTCATGAACGACGCCGCCCGACGAAACCACAGTGCGTCGGATTCGGTCGGCGGACGTGGTGAAGGCCGCCCGGTACACAACGACTACAGCATGATCGGGCTCGACGATCCGGCCAACAAGACGTTCGTCGAAGGCAACGCCACCTACATTCTCGGCGCCCCGGCAACCTATTACCTGCCCATGGTCACCCAGATGTGGACGACTGCCGCCCGCAAGGCCGAAGAGGACGCACGACTTCGTCCGGAGGTCGAGAAAGCCTACGACCGGCCGATGGGTTCGCCGCCGGCCCCCTCTGACACCTGAGCCGGTTCATCTGACCCGAATCGGACAGAACCGAAGTTCGAGCGCGCGCCGGCACCTAACATCAGGACTGCAACGTGACGGCATGACGAGCGAGGACCGGCATGAAAAAGACCCTGAATTCCCTGTCCGAAAGCGAATATGTACTCGTCCGCGAGACCAAGAAATCACAGATGGCCGGCCTCGACGAGGACGGACTGATCGATCTGCACTCGCGAATCCGGCGCGCACGGAACAAGCACGTCACCCTCTACCGCCGTGCGGGTGCTGAGAAAGTCAAGACCAAAGGCGGCCGTGGGAGCGCGAAAGCAGCAAATGCCCGGAACGCCGCTAAAGCCGAGGTCTTCGAGGACGCCTTGAGCCGCGTGAGCCGTCGACTGGCCAGGGTTTCTCGAGACGCCGCTCTCGAATTGAAGGCCGAGCGACTGGTCCGGGCGCGTACCGACAGCCCGACATCTCAAAAGGACACCGGCAAGGGCAGAGGCAAGGACAAGGGCAAGGGCAAAGTGGCGTCGTCGGGACGAATCCGGACCGACGACACCCGCGAATCACCCGGTCGAAAGAAGTACGAGGCCTCGACCATCGCCGCCGGTGCGCGACGTCAGACCAAGAAAGACCGGAGGCACGAATCCTGACCGGCGGACCGACATCGCCCCTGACCGCTTCACCGGAAGCGCTGCCCACCTGTCGGTAACCTCACGTCATGTTGATCTGGATCAACGGCGCCTTCGGCGTCGGTAAGACACAGACCGCACACGAGCTTCACCGCCGGCTGACTGCGTCGCACGTGGCCGATCCCGAACTCCTCGGATTCGCGATGCACAAGATGCTGCCGCCCGCCCGGCGCGACGATTTTCAGGACCTACCGCAGTGGCGCACGGGCGTCACCCAAACCCTCTTGGATGCCGAACAATCCAGCGACTCCCCGGTGATCGTTCCCATGACGCTCGTCGACGCTGAGTACTTCGACGAGATCGTCGGTGGACTCAAAGAGCATGGCGTCGATGTCAGGCACTACACCCTGACCGCTTCCGTCGAAGTGATCCATCGACGTCTCAGAGCCCGCCTTGCTCACCGTCTCGGCCCCATCCTCGGCGCCGATGAGACCTGGGCGATGAAACAGACTGGGAGGTGCGTCGCCCGGCTTGGCGAGGACCGATTCGCAAGCCATGTGCCAGCAGACGAACGCAGTGTCGACCAAGTTGTCGAGCACATCGCCGACGATGCCGGACTCGAACTCTCCCGTCCCCGTTTGTCTTCGGCGCGTTATCAGCTGCGTAGGGCAGCAGTCGCAGTTCGACACATCCGAACGTGAGCCGACACTCGTCCGCGAGACTTCTAGAGGCCTCGAATGGCCGTGGTGACGGTGAACAAGTTCTGCACCCGCGATTCGCCGCGGCGTGAAACTAGGTCTCACGGGACCCCGGCGCGCCGAAAGTGCAGCAACGGAAACGGCCGGCCGTCGGAATCCACCGGCGAGCGGCCCACCTGCTCGAACCCCCTGCGCCGATAGAACTCCACGGCGCCCGGGTTCTGTTCGTTGACGTCGAGTTCGTCGACGCCGCCGTGCGCGACCGCGTGATCGAGCAGCACCGTGCCGATGCCCCGCCCGTGGGCGGCCGGATCGACGAACAGCATCTCGAGCCGATTCTCTGCGGTTCCGCTGAAGCCGACGACCACTCCGTCGGCCTCCGCGACGACCAACTCGACCGCCGGAAAGTAGTCACGTGCGAGCCGATCCGCGTAGCCGTAGATGTCGGCAGGAGTCAGGAAGTGATGCGTAGCCTCGACCGCCGAACGCCACACGGCCACGAGGCGGTCCGTGTCGGCGTCGTCGGCCTGCCGAAGTCTCACCTCAGCCACGGGTCGCCGAACGAGCGCGGGCCCAGCAGGTCGGTGTATGCACGATCGGCACAGTAGTGCGCGCCGGCGTCGAAGGGCAACGGTGTTGTGATCTGCCGCAAACCCCGGCATCGCCGTTCTCGGCGGATATCGTGATCACGACACAATCCGCAGGGCGAGGGGTAGCACGTGCTCGAGATCCATGGTCTGTCGAACGAAACGGTCGTACTCGATGGCGAGTGGTTCGAGAAACTCCGCGGCGGCACGTCCAAGACCCGGTTGCCGGCAGCATCGTTCGTCTCCGCGGAGGTCACCGAGACCAACCGACGGAAGAAGCTGTTCGGCGGTGAACGCGAACAGCTCCTCCAGGTGACCCTCACCTTCTCGCGCCCGCCGTTCGTCGGGCTGATGACGTCGGCGGAGAACCGGGCGAAGGTCGACGCACTCGTCGCCGGACTCGAAGCAGCCCGCGACGCGGGTTGAGCAACCGACGCGACGCTATGACGGCCCCGAGCTCCGATCCTGTTGCACGCGAATCAGTTCGAGCAACAATCGACGGAGTTCCGGTTCTGACGCGCCGATGGACGCGATCAGCGCCGGGTCGGTTCGCTCCCGTTCCAGCAATGCGCGGTAGACCTCGGCACCGGCCGGAGTCGCGCTCACGTGCTTTCTCCGCTCATCGTCGGGATCGACCTGACGCCGCACGTAACCCATCCGTTCCAGTCGCTCGATGGTGCGGCTCGCAGTTTGATCGGTCACCCTGGCCTTCTTGGCGACCTCGCGCTGGGTGGCCGGTCCCGTGCTCACCACATGGAGGACGACGAGTCCAGCGCTCGAGATGTCGTACTCCCGCAGTACCGCCTCCCAGGCGTGCTCGACGAGCCGTGCCGCCACCGACAGCAGCCGACCGGTCGGCCACCCGTCCATCCCGTCGTTTCCGTCGTCCACCTTGTCCTGCCGATTCTCTACGTCACACCCCGCAGACTTGCAATTGTTCAGCCTGCTGAACATCATGGTGCTCACGCACTCCACCCGCAACCGACGAACGGAAGCCCGTGAACCCACCCACCTCTGCTCGACGAGTCAGTCGCTTGCGATGGATTCTGCCAGCCCTCTTGGTCATCGGATGGCTGGCCCTGGGTTCTGTCGGCGGACCGTTCGCCGGAAAACTCGGTGACGTACAGGCGAACGACAACACGTCGTTCCTGCCCGCATCCGCCGAAGCCACCGAGGTCTCCCGCCTGGAAGCGGACTTCGTGGACTCCTCCGAGATCCCGGCCGTCGTGGTGGCCGAACGTACGAGCGGCATCACCGACGCCGACCTCGCGTTCGTGTCCGAGGCGGTGGGCAAGGTCGCCGGCACGGACGGGATCTCCGAGCGAACGTCTCCGCCGATCCGCTCGCAGGATGGTCAGGCGATCCAGATGATCGTGCCCGTCGACTCCTCCGGGGAGATCTCGGAAAGCATCGAGGCTCTGCGTGCGGAACTCGCGAACGGCCCGCCCGAGGGACTGTCGGTGTATGTGACCGGACCCGCAGGCATCGCGGGCGACCTCACCGAGGCGTTCGGCGGGATCGACGGCTTGTTGCTACTGGTTGCCGGCGCGGTCGTCATCCTGATCCTCATCGTGGTGTACCGCAGTCCGATCCTGCCGTTCGTCGTGATCGTGTCCGCCGTGTTCGCGCTGGGGCTCGCCAGTCTGCTGGTCTACGTGCTCGCGTCGAACGACGTGCTCACCCTCAACGGCCAGAGCCAGGGCATCCTCTTCATCCTCGTGTTCGGTGCGGCGACGGACTACGCCCTGCTCCTGGTGTCCCGCTATCGAGAAGAACTGCGACTCACCGCCGACAAGTACGACGCCATGCGGGCCGCGTGGCGCGCGACCCTCGAACCCGTCGCCGCCTCCGCCGGCACGGTCATCGCCGGTGTGTTGTGCCTCCTGCTGTCGGATCTGAACTCCAACCGCGGTCTCGGTCCCGTTGCCGCGATCGGTATCGCGGCGTCGTTCCTGGCGTCGATGACGTTCCTCCCCGCGGCACTGACCCTGCTCGGACGCAGTGCCTTCTGGCCGAAGCGACCGGTCGTCGACCCGGCGTCGGCGCAGCGTGAGGACAGCAGCAACCATCGCTTCTGGGGCGCCTTGGCGAACCGGATCGGACGGCACCCCCGGCGCTTCTGGGTGGCAACGACGTTGCTCCTCGTGCTCTTCGCGTTGTTCCTCCCCCAGTTCAAGGCCGACGGTGTCGCGCAGTCCGACACCTTCCTCGTAGCGGTGGAGTCGCAGGAGGGCCAAGAAGTCCTCACCGCCCACTTCGACGCCGGGGACGGTTCACCCGCGGTCATCATCGCCGACGCCGCATCGCTGCAGCAGGTGCAGAACACGGCGGCGAATGTCGACGGCGTCGCCGAGGTCGTCCCGGTCACCGATCCGGGCGGCGCCCCCAAGACGGTCGACGGACGGGTCGCTCTGCAGGCGACCCTGACCGATCCGGCCGATTCCCTGGCCGCCGAGGAGACCATCGAGCGTCTTCGCGACGCGGTGGGGAACGTCAACGGCGCCGACGCGCTCGTCGGCGGTCCTACCGCGGTCGACCTTGACACCAAGACGACGGCCATCCACGACCGGAACCTGATCATCCCGATCGTCAGCATCGTCGTGCTGCTCATCCTGTGCGCGCTGCTCCGGGCGATCGTCGCCCCGATTCTCCTGATGGCCACCGTCATCCTGAGTTTCGCGGCGACTCTGGGAATTTCGTCGATCGTGTTCAACCACATACTCGGATTCCCCGGCGCCGACCCGGTCGTGCCGCTGTTCGCGTTCGTGTTCCTGGTCGCGCTGGGCATCGACTACAACATCTTCCTGATGACCCGCGTCCGCGAGGAAGCACTGCAGATCGGTACGCGCCGAGGTGTTCTCCGTGGGCTCACGGTCACCGGCGGAGTCATCACCTCGGCCGGCGTGGTCCTCGCGGCGACGTTCTCCGCCCTGGCGGTCATCCCGCTGATCTTCTTGGCGCAGATTGCGTTCATCGTCGCCTTCGGCGTCCTCCTCGACGCGTTGATCGTCCGGACCCTGCTCGTCCCGGCGCTCGTCTACGACATCGGCCGTCCCGTGTGGTGGCCCAGCGCGCTGGCCAAGAAGGAGGATGTCCCGGAGGACGACGAGTTGGTGGAGGCAGGACCAAGGCAGAGCTAGGAAAGTCCGGACTCTTCATACCGAACAGCCGACGGTCCCGGCCCTCAGGAGCCGGGACCGTTCGACCGCTGGCAGGATCAGCACTCGACCTGGCCGATGACGGCGGTGCTCGCGATAGGATCGGTCCCGATGAGCCGGAAGAACAAGCAGTCCCGTGGCGCCAAGCGGACCGAGAAGGCGAAGAAGCGGGCTGCCCGCCGAAACAGCAACGTGATCCCGATCCGGGGTCGCGACACCTCGGAGATGGGCGTCCTGTTGCGCGAGTTCGAACGATGGCTGCCCAGCGAGGAATTCGAAGACGATCCGGACAAGCAGGCAGCCATCGTCGACGCCGTCAGAGCGCTGGACTTTGCCGTCGGCTACGCATTGCCAGACCATCGGCCCACCGAGTGGTCGCTCGATGAGGTCGATGCGGCAATCGACTTCGCCGAGTACATGGAAGAGGAAGAGGACGACGCCTTACCGGCAAGCATCGCGGTCTTCGCACTGCGCCTGTTCATCGATTTCCTCGTCACCACTTCCAGGTGGACAGGAGCCATCAGCGCCGATGTCGTGATGGGGGCTTGCCAGGGATACCTCCTCGACTCCATGGGCGGGCTGAAGGTCGAGGTCGACGACATCGACAGCTCCGCCGAGCGCGATGCACTGGAAACGGTTCGGGTTTTGCAGCGGCTCGATGTGTTGATGGACTGGATCGGCCACAAACGGCCGGTGACGCCGAGTGGATGGCTCAAGCCGGCACTGCTTCCGGACCTTCTGCAGGCCCTTCAGATCGAGCAACCGTCAGCAGCACTCAAGGCAATGAAACATCATCGCGTTCTTGCCGAGATCTGGGAGCTCGCCCGGGATGCCCAGTTGATCGCAATCACTTCATCCCATGTCTACCCGGGCCCGGCGGCCGCGTACTGGCGTGGACCACAGTCGCTGACGACGCGACGCAGCACGCTGGCTGCGGCCGTCGGCAGGGCGTTGACCTCTGATTCGAGTGCAAAGGCACAGTTTGTGGACGGTATCGTCGCGCGCGTCGTATACCACGGGCTGACGATCATGCCGTTTGCCGCCGATCGCTTCGCCGCCCTGCGCGATGACGGGCTGATCTCACCGGAGATTCCCAAGGCTCATTCTCGCGTCGAGCACATCATCGAGGACGGGTGGCTCGTCCTCAACGATGACGGTGACTACGTCGTCCCCAAGGGGTTGCGACCCGCTGTGTGGGACGGATTTCCGGAACGTCACATTCCGGAAAGCGGGGAGGCGACGACCATGATCACTGTGCGCGCCGAACTCGCCGGCGTCCGACCCAGAGTCTGGCGACGGATTCGAATACTCGCGCTGGTTCCATTGAACGAACTCCACGAAGTGCTGCAAGCTGCATTCGCCTGGAACGATGCGCATCTCTACGCGTTCACGACTCCATGCTTCGGCCACGAGCACCGGTATCTATCAGACGAGGCGATGGGCACCGCACGGGCCGGCAGGTACACGGAGTCCGTCTTCGACTCGACTCTGGGTGAGCTGGTCGACGAGCCCGGCGACGTGGTGTCCTATGAGTACGACTTCGGGGACGGCTGGGAAGTGAGCATTGTCGTCGAGGCATTCACCCCGATGAATGACGGCGAACCGCCGGTGTCGATCGTCGCCGGCGGCGGAACCGCCCCGTTCGAGGATGTCGGCGGAGTTCCCGGATGGGCGGATTTCATCGAGGCCGTCAACGATGAGACGCACCCGCGCCATCTGGAATTACGCGAGTGGGCGGGCCTGACACCTGGTTCGGCCTTCGACCCGACGTCGTTCGACATCGATGTGGTCAGGCGCCGATTAGGCGTGTGATCCACAGCGGGCTTAAGCCGACGCGGCGGACCGGTTGGTTCGGCGTCGGACAGCAGCGCCGATGACCGTGATCGGGCGATTGAGCAGCGTGGCGATCCGGCCGGCGAGGGTGTTCGGATCCCGCGCGACCCCGAGCTGCATGAACATTTTCAAACGGTCGAAGTAGGCGCGCTCCGCAACCAGATCTGAGCCCGCGAAGGTGAACACCGCGACGATGGGCAGGTCGAGAGACCGACCCGTCGGGGCAAGGCCGCGATATGGGCCCAGATGTGTTCCGCGAACTCGCGTCTCACAGATGACTCGATCGTTGTGATGGCACAGCGTCTCGGGGTCGACATCGAAATGCATGTCCGGCAATGCGGTGAACAGTTCGTGATACGAGGCCGACACCGCGTCGTGGCCATCGGCGATCTCACCGGGCAACTCGGTACGTGCCGCGCCGTCTTTGAACGTCGCCAGCGTGGCACCGACGTCGTGCCGATTCTCGGCCTCGAGATGCGCCAGAACGGTGGCCTCCCGCGTCGCGACGAGCGCTGCTGCATTCGGGTCGGTTGGGTTCATGAGGTCCCCGCAGTCATCGGCCCCGCTCCGAACAGCGGGTATGCGCAATCACGGTACCGGGCGGACGCACCGTGTGCGACCGAGATTCGCCGAATGGACGACGAGCACGTCCGCCCGGACCGCCGACGGCTCAGCCGAGTCGCTCGTAGATCGTCGCGTTGGCCAATCCGCCTGCCTCACACATCGTTTGCAGGAGGTAACGACCGCCGCGCTGTTCCAGCGCGTTCAGTCCCGTGGTCGCGAGGCGGGCACCGCTGGCACCCAGCGGGTGGCCGAGCGCGATCGCACCGCCGTTGACGTTGACTCGATCCACGTCCACCCCGAACTCCCGCGACCACGCCAGTACCACCGGCGCGAACGCCTCGTTCACCTCGAACAGGTCGATGTCCTCGACTCGCAAACCACTGCGTGACAGTGCCTTCCGCGTCGCCGGGATGATGCCGGTGAGCATCAGGAGTGGGTCGTCACCGGCGACCGCGATGGTGTGCACACGAGCGCGCGGACGCAGACCGAGTTCGGCGGCTTTCTCCTCGCTCATCAGCAGCACCGCCGACGACCCGTCGCTGATCTGACTCGCACTCGCCGCGGTGATCCGCCAGTCGATCTCGGGGAACCGGTTCGCGATCGCCTCGTCGTAGTAGGCCGGTCGCAACCGGGCGAGGTCGTCGAGGTTGCCCCCGAGCCGGATGCCCTCGTCCGACGTCAGCCCCGCGATGGGGGCGAGTTCGTCGTCGAAGAGTCCGTTCTTGGTGGCGGTGGCGGCGAGATCGTGTGACTGCAGCGAGAATTCGTCGATCTCGCGTCGCGAGATGTCCCAGCGGGCGGCGATCAGTTCCGCCGAGATCCCCTGACCCACGAGGCCCTGCGGGTATCGTTCGCCGAACGCCCGTCCGTTGAGATCGGCGGTACCGGCAACGGCCGAGCCCATCGGGATACGGGACATCGATTCGACACCCGCGGCGACCGCGATGTCGTACGTGCCCGCGATGATGCCCTGCGCGGCGAACGCGATGGCCTGTTGCCCGCTTCCGCATTGGCGGTCGACGGAGACCCCCGGCACGGATTCGGGGTAGCCGGCGGCCAGGAGCGCGCGCCGCGCGATGTTGAAACTCTGCTCCCCCACCTGACTGACGACACCGGTGATCACGTCGTCGACGAGTTCGGGATCGACACCCGAACGGTCCACGACTGCTCGGAGGCTGTGCGCGAGGAGGTCGACGGGATGAACGTCGTGGAGGGCGCCGGTGGGCTTGCCCTTGCCGATGGGTGTGCGAACAGCGTCGACGATGACCGCAGATCTCATGACTGATCCTCCGTCAGTGTGCGGATCGGAACGCAACCCGATCCGGATGATGGCTGACTTTTGTCTGCCAAAGTCAGGTCTACGCTCTGGCTATGGTCTTGTCAAGTCAGGGTAGGCTGGGGGCATGATGCACCTGAAGGGCCCGCTGGCCGAACGCGACAGCTGGGAGGCGAGCGGCTGCTCGATCGCGAAGGCGATCGACCTGGTGGGCACCCGGTCGGCGATCCTTATCCTGCGGGAGGCCTTCTACGGCGCCACCAGGTTCGATCAGTTCAGCCGGCGGGTCGGGATCAGCGACGCGGTCGCGTCGGCCCGCCTGCGCGAACTCACCGAGGCCGGGATCTTCACCAAGGTCCCCTACCGCGACGCCGGGCAGCGCGAACGGTTCGAGTATCAGCTCACCGACATGGGCCGCGATCTGTTTCCCGTGGTGATGTCGTTGATGCAGTGGGGCAACGACCATCTGCAGCCCGACGGCCCGCCGCTCACCGTCACCGACCGAGCCCAGGCGCCCGTACGCGTGGGCGTCGTCGCCGAACCCACCGCGGTTCTCACACCCGAGGACGTCGAGGTGCGAATCGCCCGGCGCCGCCGCTGAGTCCGTGCCGGCAGAGAGGTCGCGATGATCCTCCCCACAGTGTTCGACCCCCGCTTGGTCACCATCCGTCGTGGCGGGACACTCACCGACGCCGATCACCACTTGCTGGCGCTCTGGGCGGCACGGTGTGCGGAGCACGTTCTGCCCTTGTTCGAGTCGGCACGGCCGGATGACGCTCGCCCCAGGGAGGCCATCGCGGCGGTCCGCGCGTGGACCCGGGGCGAGCTGGCGATGATGGAGTCGCGCGCCGCCGGCGGACACGCCATGGGTGCCGCCCGCGATCTACGTGGCGCACCGCGGTTCGCCGCCTACGCCGCCGGGCAAGCGGCGGTGACCGCGCACGTCGCATCGCACGACCTCGGTGCCGCGGCGTACGCGATCAAGGCAGTCCGGTCCGCACACGGGGTCGACGCGGGTAGACACGAATGCGCTTGGCAGCGAGAACATCTCCCTGTTCGGGTACGCGAGTTGGTGCTCGACGACCAACATGCCCGCAATGACCTGTGCTGGCAGGTCTTCATCGACGATCGACAGCAGGTCGGCGATCGGTGATTCGCGTTCACCGGGGTGTTCCTGTTACTGTCGCAGTCACGCTCCTGCGGTGCTGTAACCCGCATGTCGAGCCAGAGGCCGGGGTGATTACAGAAACCCCCGGTCTTGTCCAAACTTCGACGGTCGTCCCGGTTTGCTGCCGCGACCACCGGGTACGCGTCTCGACATGACCTTCCATCGTGGCGTCGTCCCCGGCATCCACTGGCTCGAGTACGCCTACACGAATCAGTACCTGATCGAGGACCAGGACCGGCTGATCCTCGTCGACTGTGGACTCCCCCGTTCGTACGAACCCCTCGTCAAGGCCATCCGGGAACTCGGCCGTGACACCGATGCCGTCTCCGACCTGATCATCACCCATGGTCATTTCGATCACGTCGGCACCGCGCGCCGCCTGGCGCGCGAGTGGCGGATCCCGGTCCACGTCCATCGCGACGATGCGTGGCTGGCGTCCCACCCCTACCGCTACGCGCACCAGAACGCGACCAGATTCGGAGTGCCCCTTCGTCATCCGCGTTCGCTACGCCTGCTCGGACGCATGGCGGCGGCCGGTGCGTTCACGGTGCGCGGCGTCGATCACCTGGATGTGACGCCTTTCGGCGACGATGCCCTGCTCCCCGGTGACGCGCAGGTGGTGCCGACTCCCGGTCACACTTACGGCCATGTGTCGCTGCACTTTCCGTTACGTGACGCGGTCATCGCCGGCGACGCGCTCGTCACCCTCGATCCGTACACCGCGGCGACCGGCCCGCGTATGATCGCCGGTTCCGCAACCGCCGACCTCGATCGCAACCGGGCGTCGCTCGACGCATTGGCAGCGACGGATGCGAAGTCTTTGCTTCCCGGCCACGGGGTGCCGTGGCATCACGGGGTGGCCGTCGCGGTCGACCGGGCGCGTCAGACCAACGGCTGACACGTCGGACGGCCGACCGCCGGATCACGAGCCGGACGGCGAGACGGGCCGACGCTTTCCGCATCGGCCCGTCCGGCCGTCGCCGATCGCCCGGCTACTGGGAGGCGGTGCGACGCAGCTTGGTGTTGACGAACTCGCCCATGCCCCAACGCCCGAGTTCGCGACCGTAGCCGGACCGCTTCACCCCGCCGAACGGAAGGCCGGGCAGCGTGGTGCCGTGTTCGTTGACATACGCCATGCCGACTTCGAGTTGGTCGGCGACCTCCTCGGCCTTGCCGATGTTGCCGCTCCACACCGAGCCGCTCAATCCGAACTCGACATCGTTGGCGAGCGCCACGGCGTCCTCCGGGGAGGACACCTTGTAGACCATCGCGACGGGCCCGAATATCTCCTCGGAGTAGGCGTCCATGTCCGGGGTGATGTCCGTCAGCACAGTGGGTTCGAAGAAGGCTCCGTCGCGCTCCAGCGGCTTCCCACCCGTCCGCAGGGTGGCGCCCTGTTTCACCGCGGTCTCGACCTGTTCGGCCACGGTGTCGCGCGCCGACAGGGACGACAGCGGACCCATCTGAGTGGAATCGTCGGACGGATCACCGACCACCGTCGACTCGAACTGCTTGACCACACCGTCGACGAAGTCGTCGTACAACTCGTCGAGAACGATGAACCGTTTCGGCGAGTTGCACGCCTGGCCCGCGTTCGACAGCCGTGCGCCCGCCGCGATCTTCGTCGTGCGTTCCATGTCGGCGGAGTCGAGCAGGATGAACGGGTCCGAACCGCCGAGCTCGAGCACGGACTTCTTCAGGTTCTCCGCGGCAACCTTCGCCACGGCTGCACCCGCCTTCTCACTGCCGGTGAGCGATACACCGCGTATCGCGTTGTGCGCGAGCAGGTCTGCGATCTGATCACTGCTCGCGTACACGTTGATGTACGCGTCGGCAGGGACACCCGCGTCGTGCAGGATCTCAGCCATCAGCGCCGACGACGCCGCGCAGATCGACGCATGCTTGAGAATGACGGTGTTGCCGGCCAACAGGTTCGGCGCGACGAAACGTGCGACCTGGTAGTAGGGGTAGTTCCACGGCATCACGCCCACCAGTGGTCCGATCGGCGCGGCCTGCACTATCGACGCATCCGCGCCCTGCGGGTCGAGGGCCTCGGTCTCGAGCAGATCCGGTCCGTGCTCGGCATACCAGCGATAGATGTCCGCGGCCAGCTGGACCTCTCCCGCCGCCTCCTTGGCGGGTTTGCCCATCTCGGTCGTGATGACGGCCGCGAGCTCATCGGCTCGCCTCTCGTACTCGTCAGCGGTCCGGGAGAGAATTGCGGCCCGTTCGGATGCCTCGGTCGCTCGCCACTCCTGGTATGCCGCGAGTGACCGTTCGGCCACGCCGGCCACCTCGTCGTCCTTCAGTCCGGGAAATTCCCGATCGGTCGTACCGGTGGTCGGATTCGCGGTGACATATGTGCCCACCAGAGCACCTACCTTCCTCTGTCGTGTGAATCCCGACTGTCCACAGCCCGGGATCATTCGGGTACCCGGGTCCCTGTACGCAAAACCTCGGTCGTCGGCGCGCTTCGGTCACACGGCGGCCCCAGACCTGCTCTAATGGGTCCGCGGTCCGTGTCCGGACCCGTGATCGACCGACACGCGGCGAATGCCGGACGTCGACCTGGGGGTGGGTCGCCGGTCGTGACGGCAGTGTCCGAGGGGGAACGAAGAGTGTCACGCTGGCAGCGAGCCGCAGGGCTCGGTTGTGCATTTCTGATCGCGGTCGTCGCGAGCGTCTCGACGGGTCAGCCGGCGGGGGCGACTCCACCGAGGCTCGGCGACTCGGCGCGGATCCTTGCGGTGTCCTCGGAGACGGCGACACGCACGACGATGACCGTGTATTCCGCCGCCATGAAGCGGCCCGTTCGGGTGAGCGTGCTCGCCCCCCGCGATCGGACCGGCCCACGGCCGACCGTGTACCTCCTCGACGGCATCGACGGTGGGGTCTACACCAGCTACACGCAGAGCGGGTGGACCTTCCAGACCGACATCGCGCGCTTCGTCGCCGACAAGAAGGTCAACGTGGTTCTGCCCATCGGGGGTACGGGCTCGTACTACACCGACTGGCGCCGAATCGATCCCGTCCTGGGTCGGAACATGTGGGAGACCTTCCTGACCGAGGAACTCCCTCCGCTGGTCGACGGACGCTTCCGGGGCAACGGACGGAACGTGATCGGCGGGCTGTCGATGGGGGCGCTGGGCGCGATGTCGATCGCGGTCCGCAACCCGGATCTCTACCGGGGTGTGGTCGCCTTCAGCGGGTGCCTCGATCAAGGGTCGCCGGAGTTCCGGCAGGCGACCGCCACATCGGTCACGACGAGGGGTGGGAACCCGGAGAACATGTGGGGCCCGCTCGATCACGACAACTGGGATGCCCACAATCCCGCCGGTCACGTGTCCGCGCTACGCGGTAAGCCCGTGTATGTAGCGGTCGGCAACGGTCTGCCCGACCCGGCCCTCGGGCTGGCCGGGCTGGCCTCACCCGTCGGAGGCGTGCTCGAGGGCATCGTCGCCCGATGCACCGAGAGCTTCAAGCGTCGCGCAGACCGAGCCGGGGTCGACATCACCTACGACTTCCGTGCCGGTCTCCACTCGTGGGGTTACTGGAACCAGGATCTGCACCGAGCCTGGCCCACGATCGCCCGGGCACTGAAAAGCGCGGGCTGACGCGAGCGTCGGCGTCAACGCGCGCTTTTCCTCTTCCGAATCAACGAGACATCCTCGAGTGCCCGTTTTCGCTCACGACGTTCCTTGAGTTCTTGCCGTCGCTTTTTCGAGCTCGAATTCTTTTCCGCCATTTTTCCTCGAATCGGTCGTGGTCTACAGCGGGTCGATCCCGCTCTCGTCGTGACCATAGCCCAGAAACGACAGAAGTCCATCCCGTCCGATCTGGTGCCGACTTCATACGTTGTAACACAGTACTTTTCATTTACTGTGCGCCCGCGAAATGCGCCGGACTGGCTTTTATTTTTTTCTGGGCTAGAGTCCATGGCACCGGTCGCAGATGGCCGGTAGCAGCGAAAGGAAGAGTGGCCGTGAAAGCCGTTGTGATGGAGTGCCGAATACGCGTGTGTGGCTCCCCCGGTCGGGTCAGAGAATTCGTCAAGCAAGCGTCGACTCGCGCGCACGACGCCTTTCCCCACCCCGCCAGGTGTTCGGTTGTCGTCGAGGAGTCGGAGTCGTTGCTCCTCCGACGGCAATGGCACCGCGAGAACGACGTGGACGTGTTCGGAGTACCCGAGGGGCGGGATGTGTGCTGCGGTTTCGCGGACTCGTCCGGACGACTGACCGTCGCGAGACTCGAGAGCCTGTCACGCGACATCCTGGCCCACCTCGAACTGGATCCGTGGGTGTCCGACGACACCGAGTCGGTGCCTTGGATCCTGACGCTCACCACTGGTGCCGATCCGACGTCCAGGCATGAGATCGTGACCCGACATCCGTCGCTCCAGGTGCGACGACCTGTTCTGGCCCGCGCGTGATCCGCGCATAGCGGTGCCCGACCGGACTGCTCCGCAGGTGAGCGGGTCCGACCACCTCACTGCGGACACACCGCGGTCGTCGTCCGACGGACCGGTCTGCGGTCGAATTCCTGTCACTCGATAGGGTGCGGGTGGCGGCGTGCTCACCTGGGCACGTCGCCGTCCCACACCTACGGAGAAGGAAGTGGTCGCCATCGTGCTCGACGAGAAGATCAGCGATCTGTACGCGCAGGTTGTTGCGCGGAACCCTGGGGAGGCCGAGTTCCACCAGGCCGTCAGGGAGGTCTTCGACAGTCTGGGTCCGGTCTTGGCGAAACATCCCCACTACGCGGACGCCGGGATCATCAAGAGACTGACGGAGCCCGAGCGCCAGATCATCTTCCGAGTGCCGTGGGTCGACGACCAGGGACAGGTGCAGATCAACCGCGGGTTCCGGGTCGAGTTCAATTCCGCACTCGGTCCCTACAAGGGCGGCCTTCGATTCCACCCGAGCGTCTACCTGGGCGTGGTCAAGTTCCTCGGGTTCGAGCAGATCTTCAAGAACGCACTGACCGGGCTCCCGATCGGCGGCGGCAAAGGCGGCGCCGACTTCGATCCCAAGGGACGCTCCGACGCGGAGATCATGCGGTTCTGCCAGTCGTTCATGACCGAGCTCTACCGTCACATCGGCGAGTACACCGATGTGCCCGCGGGTGACACCGGCGTCGGCGGTCGGGAGATCGGTTATCTCTTCGGCCAGTACAAGCGCATCACCAACCGTTACGAGTCCGGCGTGCTCACCGGCAAGGGACTCGCCTGGGGTGGGTCGCAGGTCCGCACCGAGGCGACCGGGTACGGCGTGGTGTTCTTCGTCCGCGAGATGCTCGCCGCGGCCGGCGACGACCTCGACGGCAAGACCGTGGTGGTCTCGGGCTCGGGCAATGTGGCGATCTACTCCATCGAGAAGGTGCAACAACTCGGCGGTCGCGTGATCGCGTGCTCGGACTCCGGGGGCTACGTCGTCGATGATGCCGGTATCGACCTCGAACTGCTCAAGGAAATCAAAAACGTTCGGCGCGGCCGTATCTCGGATTACGCCGACGCCCGCCGCGGGTCCGCCCGTCACGTCGACACCGGATCGATGTGGAGTGTGCCCACCGACATCGCCATCCCCTGCGCGACGCAGAACGAACTGAACGGGGTCGACGCCACTCAACTGGCGAAGAACGGATGTCGCATCGTCGCCGAGGGCGCGAACATGCCCAGCACCCCCGAGGCGGTGCGCATCTTCGCCGACGCCGGCGTCGGCTTCGCCCCGGGCAAGGCCGCGAACGCGGGCGGCGTCGCCACGAGCGCACTCGAGATGCAGCAGAACGCTTCTCGGGATTCGTGGACGTTCGCGCACACCGAGGACCGATTGTCGGAGATCATGACGGCCATCCATGACCACTGCCTGCACACGGCAGACGAATACGGGGCGCCGGGCAACTACGCGACCGGTGCCAATATCGCGGCGTTCACTCGCGTGGCCGACGCGATGCTCGCACTCGGTCTCATCTGACCCGATTCGGACGCCGACTCGCTTCCTCTTGACCTTCAGGTTGGTCGAAGCCGGATGATCTGCGATATGCCCTCCGTTCCCGAAGTCAGCGAACTCGTCCCGATCGGCGCGTTCGCGCAACGCACCGGTTTGACCGCGTCCGCGCTGCGGTTCTACGACGACTCGGGGTTGCTCACCCCGGCCGCCGTCGACGCGTCGACCGGATATCGCCAGTACAGCGCGTCGCAGGAGCGGCACGCGATCGCACTCCGGCGACTCCGCGAGATCGGGATGTCGCTCGCCGACATCCGCACGGTCCTCGCCGCCGAGCCGGGTACCGCCGGCGGACTGATCGACGAGCACGTGCGGACCGTCGCAGCCGATGCCGATCGGATTCGGCGCGAGGCCAGGACGATCAAGATGTCGATCGCCGCGGAGTCGAGAACGCTGTGTGCGGCCGACCTCCGTGATGGTCTGTCCGACCTGGCACGGGGCGGCGTCGTCGTCATCGACGCCGTGGCCGGCGCAGTTCGATTCCGGCTCGACGGTCGGGACGATCTATGGTGCCGCCTACTCGACGGGCCGTTTCCCGCGCACCAGGTGATGATCGAAGCCCTGCCCACGGTGACCATGCGCGCGAGTGTCGCGAAAACCGCTGTGTTGCAATCGTTGGAGCGCTGTGCAACCGACCGGGTGCACCTGGACTTCACGTCGGCGGCGCTCACACTGAGCGACGCCTCGTCGGCACAACTCGCCGTCGTGCCAGCCGAGACCTGCGGCCCCCCGATCGCACTGTGGTTCGAGGTCTCGACGCTCTACCCCGCGGTCCATGTGTCGATTGGGGCCGAGATGATGATCGACGTCCGCAATCGGGACCTCCCGATGACGATTCGGTCCGCAGACGGCGGCGACCTCACCTTGGTCGTCATGCCGGTTTCCCACAGCCGCCACAATGACTGAGCAGAGGATCTGATTGATTTGACCGACGTCGGCACGGACCCAACGATGGACGCACTCACCGAGGCGGTGACCCTCGGACGCAGCGGCGAGACAGTCCTGGCCCGTGAGATCCGAGGCCTGAGCGACGGGGCAACGAGCAGCCGCTCAGGTCACGGCGATCTGCGCCGTACCATCTCGGCGATCCAGACCGGCGCATACGGCGAAGTACAGCCCGGGGAGGTCGGGTAATCCTCCAGCACTCGCAACCGCTGACCGATGTCGATTGCACGGGAACGGAAGTCGGGATTCTCGATGCCGATGGTCGCCAGGCATGTGTTCATCGCCCACTGCAGGCGTGGCGGTGCGTTCCCCATGTCGGACTCGATGGTGTCGAGCAACCCGGCCGTGTCGAGGTCACCGGGCTTCTTGACCACTCGATCAGCGGTCAGGGCCCATCCCGCCGCGGCGACACCGGGCTCGGCGTCGGCCATCCACGACCTCCGCAACTCCTCGGCATGCGGACTCTTCTTGACGACGTAGTTGACGAGCCAATCGTGGACCTTCGGCCGGTCGACCTCGCGGATCATCGTGTCGAGCTGCGCGGGGTCGAACGCCCGCGGGCGACAGATCAACAGTGCGAGCAGACGCGGCGCGGTGTCGCCCGTCGCCCACAGCTCTGCGGAAAGTTCGGGCTGCGTTCGCAGTCGTTTCGCGATCGCCCTGAGCTTCGTGAGATTGACCCCGTGGTCGTCGCCGTGTTTCTCGTTGACCGCTCGGATCCGCGGGTCGTCGAGACTGCGGAGCTCGCCGAGGACGTCGGCGAGAGTCTGTTGGATGTCGGACATTCCGGTCATGATCCCCTCTGGAAGTGCGCACACAGCCTACGACGCTCGATGTCGCCGCGGGTTGTGTGCTCATCAATCCGGAGGGCCCGCCAGTATCCGCACGTCGGCGACGTCGTACTCGGCAACGAACGCCGACCGGATCGCCCGTGACTGGTCCTCGCCGACCCCGTCGCCACGGAAAGCCTCGACCGCCGACTGCGAGTCCCAGCGCTCGAAGATGTTGATCCGGCCGGGGTCCATCGAGTCCGCGGAGATCGCGAAATCGAGACACCCCGGTGCCCGACGGGCGGCACCGACCACCTCGTCGCAGCCGGCGATGTACGCCGCGCGCTGGTCCGGGTCCACTCGCAGACTGCCGGCAACGATCACCATTGGTTGCTCCTCCATCGATACTCCGGTGCACCGGTGTCCCGGCGCGAGACGTCACCGCTATGGTGAGGGCGACAGGAGTGCAGACCGGCACGACCCGGCGAACTCATCGCTCACGATCGACGTGGCCGCGCGACGCTGCGCCACGGCCTACTCTGATCGAATGGCTTTGGTTCTGGGTCCGATCCTCCGGCACGTCGACGAAACCTCCGCGCTGATCTGGGTGCAGACCGACGAACCCGGCGAGGTCGAAGTCCTCGGCTGTGCGACCCGGACGTTCGAGGTGTCCGGTCACCACTACGCGCTGGTCGAGGTCAGCGGCCTGGTGCCCGACACGGTCTCCGAGTATCAGGTCCGCGTCAACGGCGCCCTCGAGTGGCCCCTCCCGGACACCGAGTTCCCGCCCAGCGTGATCCGGACCCGGGGACCGGACACCGCGGACCGGCACCGGTTCGTCTTCGGGTCCTGCCGGTATCCGCGGGCCGAGGACCCCAAGCTCGACGAGAAGCTCGGACTCGACGCATTGGACTGCTACGCGGTCCGAATGCGCCACCTCCCGGTGGAGGAGTGGCCGGACACCCTCATTCTGCTCGGCGACCAGGTGTACGCGGACGAGCTGACCCCGCAGGTGAAGGAGTCGCTGGAGTCGAGCCGGGCCTCGACCGCCGGACCGTCCGACGAGGTCGTCGACTTCGAGGAGTACGAGGGACTGTATCGGCACACCTGGGGAGACCCCGAGATCCGATGGATCCTCTCTACGGTGCCGACGGCCATGATCTTCGACGATCACGACATCCGTGATGACTGGAACACCTCGGACACCTGGCGTCGGCAGATGAGTGAGAAGCCGTGGTGGCAGGACCGGATCCGCGCCGGCCTCGCGTCGTACTGGGTGTATCAGCACGTCGGCAACCTCTCCCCCGCCGAACTCGCCGAGTCCGAGGACTACCGCCGCGTCCGCGAGATCGACGGTGACTGCTGGCCCCACCTGATCGAGGTCGCGGATCGTGCCGACCGGGAAACCGACGGAACCAAGGGTGCCCGGTTCAGTTTCCGGTGGAACCTGGGCAACACCAGGCTGGTCATGATCGACTCCCGCAACGGTCGCATCCTGTCCGACGGAACGCGAAAGATGCTGAGCGACAACGAATTCTATTGGGTTGAGAGCCAGGTCGACGACGACATCGAGCGACTCGACCACCTGGTCCTGGGTTCATCACTGCCGTGGTTGCTCCCGCCGGTCATCGGTGATGCGGAGACTGTGAACGAGATCGGCGCCCGGCGGCCGGGCCGTCGTGGACAGCTGGCCGAGAAGATCCGGCAGGGGGCCGACCTCGAGCACTGGCCGGCCTTCTTCGATTCCTTCGTCCGGCTCAGCGAGATGATCCGACAGGTTGCGGCGCGCGACCCCGGGCCCGCGACGGTCAGCGTGCTGTCCGGCGACGTCCACCACAGCTATGCCGCGCGTGCGACTTTCCCGGACACAACGAGCGCCGACGTCCACCAGCTCGTGTGTTCGCCGGTGCACAACGCGATCCCGCCGTACATCAAGGCGGTTTTCCGGCTGGGGTGGTCGAATCGGCTCGCCGCGGTCGTCCGGCGCTGGGCGCGTCGTGGTGGCTCGCCCGAACTGCCCGTCGCCTGGCGAAACACCCTGGGCCCGCTGTTCGGCAACACCATCGCGACGCTCTCGGTTCAGGGACGCTTCGCCGAGGTCACTTTCGAGCAGCCCGACCTGGACGGGACCCTGAGTAGAGCCGGAAATATCTGTCTGACATCGGAATTCGTGGCAACAGAGCGCACATAGCGCGCATTGTTGCTACGAAATCCCTAGTCCAGACAGAACTCGTTGCCCTCGGGGTCGCGCATCACGATGTGCCCCTCGCCGAGCGGAGGTGCGGGGTCGTGTCGTTCGCCCCGGGTCGCACCGAGTCCGACGAGCCGGTCGGCTTCGGCCTCGAGGGCGCGCATCCGGTCGTCGCCACTCAGACCAGGGGCAGCACGGACGTCGAGGTGCACCCGGTTCTTCGCCGTCTTGCCCTCGGGTACGCGTTGGAAGAACAACCGTGGCCTGCGCTCCTCCGGGTCGATCACGGCCGAGGCGTCGTTCCGACGCTCCGGAGGCACCCCGAATGCGTCGAGCGCCGCCTCCCAGCTGTCGAATCCGGTAGGCGGGTCCTGGAGCCGGTAACCGAGCACCTCGGCCCAGAATGCGGACAGCGCAGCCGGGTCACCACAGTCGAAGGTCAGTTGAAAGTCGGTTGTCATGCGTCCACTGTGCGACACGACGAGGACAACCCGGGTCCTCGATCGTGAAAATCAGCGCAGACGTTCGCCGTACACCCGGTCCACGGACATGACCATCAGGACGCGGCGATCGGCGACCATGACCCTGCGGTATTCGTCCCAGTCCGGGTGCTCGCCTGCCGCCTTGCGGTAGTAGTCGACGAGCGCCTCGACCTCGGGCCCGTCCGGTTCGGTGCCCGGGCCGATCAACGTCACAGTGCCCTCGGCGGTCGCCCACGTGTAGCGATCGGGCCCGGTGATCTCCAACGCGGCGCGCGGATCGCGTCGGAGGTTGGCGGTCTTGGCCCGGCCCTCGGCCATCGAGACGTAGATGGTCCCGGCGTCGCGGTCGTAGAAAGGGGTCACCGGGGACAGCTGTGGTAGTCCCGAGGACTTGATCGTGGCGAGGACGCCGACTCCGCCTTCGGCGAGAAGATCACGAGGGTCATACGCGGGTTGGTTCATGCCTGCGGCAACCCGGCGTACGTACAGGCTATTCCGGACGGGCCGCACACCCCGGGGCGTGGCTCCGCGATCCATTGCGACATTCTTCAGATCTTGTGTCTTTACACGTACGATCGTCGACATGCATGTGCGCGAGATCCTGACCACCACGCCGACGACGACCGCCGAGGCCCTCGACCTGTTCGACTCCGCCCCCGCGGTCGAACCGGACTTCATGATCGGCACCTGGCGTGGCGCCGAGCTGCCCACCGACCACCCGTTGGACGGCTTCCTCGCGGCCAGCGGCTGGTGGGGCAAGCAATTCGTCGACGCCGAGACCGTCCACCCCCTGCTCTTCCCGACCCGCGACGGTTCGGCGCTGTGGGCCATGAATCCGGCGATCGCTTTCGGCGGACTGGGGATCGCCGAGAAGGCGCCCGGAGTCAAGTCGTTGTCGTTGGGGACGCCGATCGCCGCGACCCGCCTTCTCAGTCAGACCCGACGAGCACGTGCCCGGCTGCGCACCACCCGGTACCGCGGCACGGACACCGCGACCATGTCGTACGACCAGCTGCCGATCAACGACGTCTTCCACCGGATCTCCGATGAAGCTGTCCTGGGTGCCATGGACCTGAAGGGGTCGCCGAAGCCGTACTTCTTCGTGCTCCGCCGCGACGACTCACTCCGACTCGTCGGCCACTGATCCTCGTCGGCCACCGATCCTCGGTGCCGCGAGGACGGCGCCGACGAACCACGAGCCGGCGAGCCGGCGGAGGCGTTCAATGGGTAGATGGACACCTCACCCACCGCCCACCTCCGCCGGGGTGCCGTCGCGGTCGCCGCGGTCGCCCTCGCGGGCGCCGTGACACTGGCCGCACCCGGGACCGCCCAGGCTGCACCGCCGATGCCGTCCGGGTATTACCGCGGCGACGTCACCAGCGCCCCGATCGCCGACACGGTGTGGTTCGGCAAGAACTTCACGGGTTCGCGGGTCGTCAACAACACCGCGATCGGGTGGGCCTTCCCCGGTGCGGTGTACCCCGGGCGTTCCGTGCAGGACGGTGCACCGGTCATCGTCGTCGACTACTCGGGAACCGCCGTGGGATTCGTGCGTGACGAGCTCCGAGCCGACGGCCGGGGCGGCTATTGGGGCCGCGCGCTGAACGGCACCACCGAGCTGCTGCGTTTTCACTTGACACGCTGACCGTGGGCGACGGGCAACCATGGTGGAGACTTCGGGTTCGACCCCTTCGTCGGCTCACAGCTCGGCGAGCGCCGAGCGGATCTCATTGGTGGCCGCGACGGCTTCACGGAGCGCGATCCGCGCCTCGGCCCGGCCCTGTTCCGCAGTCGAGAGTCGTTGCCGCGCGAACCGCAGCGATTCTTCGCAACGAGCCAGCTCGGCCCGCAACTCCTGAGCCCGCCGGACGATCTCGTCGACCTCCGACGAAGCCCCGTCCACAGTTCGGGAGGCGGCGTCGAGGTCGGATCGGGCCGTTCGCTCCCCTGTCTCGGCCTCGGCCAGTCGGGCTTCGAGGTCTCGTCGACGACGCTCCGCTTCGTCAGACGCTGTGTGGTCCGAGTCGTCGGCGTCATCCCTGTCGGCACCCTCTTCGTCGGCACCGTCTGCGTCCGCGCCGCTTGCCTCGGACTCGTCCGCGACTGGTTCCTGCAACGGCTCCGGGACGACGAACACGCCGGCGGGCCCGAAGCCGCTGTATTCGGCGGATGCGGTGAGGTTTCCCCGCAACACCTGCTCGAGCACTTCCGGGTCGGCCACCGCGGCTCGCAATGTCTGCGTGACCTCGCGAATGGTACTGTCTCCCAGCGTCACTCGCAGATCTGCGGCCGTGGCGGCGACCGCGGTCACCGAATCGTTGATCAGATCCTGACGGCGTCGCGACAACGTCTTCATCTTGTCGACAGCCGAGCGGCGCTGGGCCGCAGTCAAATCCGACGCCAACCCAGCGATGAGGGCGCTGTCGTCCGGGTGCGCGCGAACCCACTGATTGATGGCCCACGCAGCTTGCGTGGGCCGCCGCAACTTCGCGATCCGCCCCGCCAGGTCACGGTCGCCGTTCGCTTTGAGCTCCCGAGCGAGTTCGTTCCGGCGTGTCACGAACGCCGCCGGCGCCAGACCGTACAGCTCGTCGACGATCTCGTCGTACGGGGTCATAGGGCTGCCCGAGCGGTGGTCGGCGTCGCTGTCCGCATGAGCAGATACTACGACGGCGCCCGTGACGGCCACCTCACTTCGCCTTCTTAACTTGAATCATTCCAGATAAGACTGCACGATGGTCACCATGCTCACCGACGAGGACTGCGCCCGGCACCTGCGCGCCGCCGGACTGCGGGTGACCCGCCCGCGCGTCGCGGTCATGCAAGCCGTCCGAGCACATCCTCATGCGGACACCGACGAGGTCCTCCGAACCGCTCGCGAACGGTTGCCGGAGGTCTCGCAGCAAACGGTGTACGACGTTCTGGGCGTACTGACTTCGGCCGGTCTGGTGCGACGCATCCAGCCGTCCGGCCACGTGTCTCGATATGAGTCACGCGTCGGGGACAACCATCACCACGTGATATGCCGTACATGCGGATCCATCGGGGACGTCGACTGCGCAGTCGGCGAGGCCCCGTGCCTGACCCCGTCCGACGACCGGGGTTTCGTCATCGACGAAGCCGAGGTCATCTATTGGGGTCATTGCCCCGACTGCATCCCCGAACCCAACCGACCCGCTCCGGGCGCTTGCCCCGACCGATAGACCCCCGACCACGACGCCTCCCTCCCCTGCGATCACCGACCCGGCGATCGCAGTTCTCACCGTGCCCGAAAGGAAACCCCGCATGGCGCAGCAAGACCACGAGCCCGTCCGCGACGCGAAGGAACATCCCCCCATTGCCGAGGCGAACACCGAGCCCGCCGCGGGCGGTTGCCCGGTCGCGCACGGTCGGCTCACGCCGCCCACCCAGGGCGGCGGCAACCGCGACTGGTGGCCGAACCAGCTGAATCTCAAGGTGCTTCAGCACAATCCGGACGTCGCGAATCCGATGGACGCCGACTTCGACTACGACTCGGCCCTCGCGGATCTCGACGTCGAGGCGTTACGCGCCGACCTGACCGCCCTGATGACCGATTCGTAGGACTGGTGGCCCGCCGACTTCGGCCATTACGGAGGCCTGTTCGTCCGCATGTCCTGGCATGCCGCGGGTACCTACCGGGTGCAGGACGGACGCGGTGGTGCCGGAGCCGGGATGCAGCGATTCGCCCCGCTCAACAGCTGGCCGGACAACGCCAACCTGGACAAGGCGCGCCGCCTACTGTGGCCGATCAAGAAGAAGTACGGCACGGCATTGTCCTGGGCCGACCTCCTGGTCTTCGCCGGGAACGTCGCCCTGGAGTCGATGGGGTTCACCACCGCCGGCTTCGCCTTCGGGCGCGTGGACGAGTGGGAGCCCGACGAGGTGTACTGGGGCCCCGAACTCGAGTGGCTGGCCGATCAGCGGTACTCGGGCGACCGCGAACTCGAGACACCGCTTGCGGCAGTGCAAATGGGGCTCATCTATGTGAATCCGGAAGGACCGAACGGCAATCCGGACATCCTCGCGTCCGCGGTCGACATCCGCGAGACGTTCGCGCGGATGGCGATGAACGACGTCGAGACCGCGGCTCTGATCGTCGGGGGCCACACCTTCGGCAAGACCCACGGCGCCGGTGACGCCGGCCTGGTGGGTCCCGAACCCGAGGCCGCCGCCGTCGAGGACGCCGGTCTCGGCTGGACCAGCTCGCACGGCTCCGGCAAAGGCGCGGACACGATCACCAGCGGCCTCGAGGTGATCTGGAATCCGACCCCGACCCGCTGGGACAACGCTTTCCTCGAGACTCTCTACGGCTACGAGTGGGAGCTCTACAAGAGTCCGGCCGGAGCCAACCAGTGGCGTCCGAAGGACGGCGCCGGGACCGGTACCGTCCCCACGGCATTCGGCGACGAGAAGACCCACCCGTCGATGCTGACCACCGACCTCGCGATGCGCTACGACCCCGGTTTCGAGAAGATCACCCGGCGGTGGCTCGATCACCCCGAGGAACTGGCGCACGAGTTCGCCAAGGCCTGGTTCAAGCTCCTGCACCGCGACATGGGACCCGCCGTCCGGTATCGGGGTCCGCTTGTTCCGACCGAGACGTACCTGTGGCAGGACAATGTCCCGGCGCACGAGGGCCCACTTGTCACCGATGCCGACGTGGCAGCCTTGAAGGCGACGCTCCTCGACTCGGGACTGACTGTGGCGCAACTCGTGAAGACCGGGTGGGCGGCGGCGTCGAGCTTCCGTGGCAGCGACAAGCGCGGCGGCGCCAACGGCGGCCGGATCCGCCTGCAGCCGCAGGCATCCTGGGAGGTCAACGAGCCCGACGAGTTGGCCACCGTGATCCGCACCCTCGAAGGCATCCGGGGTGCGTTCACCGGCGAGGCCGGCGCGAAGGTCTCCTTCGCCGACCTCGTGGTCCTCGGCGGCACGGCAGCAGTCGAGAAGGCGGCGCGGGATGCCGGAGTCGAGATCACGGTACCGTTCACCCCTGGACGTACCGACGCCACCCAGGACGAGACGGACGCCGATTCGATGGCACATCTCGAGCCCACCGCCGACGGGTTCCGCAACTACGTCGGCAAGACCAGTGGCCTTCCGGCCGAGTTCACCCTCGTCGACAAGGCATCGCTGCTGACCCTCAGCGCCCCCGAGATGACGGTGCTGGTGGGTGGCCTCCGGGTGCTGGGCAACAACTTCGGCGGCTCGGCGGCCGGCGTCCTGACCGACCGTCCCGGCGTCCTCACGAACGACTTCTTCGTGAATCTGCTGGACATGTCGACAGCCTGGTCGGCGTCGGAAGACGAGAACCTGTACGTCGGGCGCGATCGCGCCACCGGCGAGCAGACCTGGACCGGCACTCGCGCCGATCTGGCGTTCACGTCGAACTCACAGTTGCGCGCCCTGGCCGAGGTCTATGCAGCCGACGACGCAGCGGAGAAGTTCGTGAACGACTTCGTCGCGGCCTGGGACAAGGTGATGAACCTGGACCGGTTCGAACTCTGAGCAAATCGGTTCATCGTCGAACCGATCAGATGCGGCGGCGGCACCCTTCGTGGGGTGCCGCCGCCGTGGCGTTTCGCATCACCCGGCGCACAGGGACTTCCGGAACTATGCTGGCGCTTTCCCTCCGTGGCGGGTGACCGCCTCGAGACGAAGGTGAGGACGACGACGATGTCCGGCGAACACAGGTCCCTGGGCCATATCCGACTGACCTCACATAGCGGCGGGGTCGACGCTCCGCCCATCCACTGGGGGGCGGCCACCGCGGCGGAACGCGGTCCCGTCATCGGGACGACGGGCACACGTGCGCATCGCAATGTCATCGGCACCCACAGCGGCTCCTACAGCGTCTATCGCGCACTGGCCGTCGCCGCCGGCGCCCTTGCACGAGAGCACCGAGCCGATCTCACCAACACCTCGCCCACCGACCACATCGGACCGTATCCACAGTGGGGCAATCCGCGCGCGATCGTCTCGCTGGATCCTTGGGGTGCGACAGTCGCCGAGAGTTTCCCCGACGAGATCGCTCGCGGTTACGACATCCGGCCGACCATCGCGGTGACCAAGGCGCACGTCATCCTTCCCGAGATCGCCGAGGCGATTGAGAAGGGCCGTCTGGTCCCCGACGGTGAGGTTCTGCTGCCGAGTGGCGCGGCTCTGGTCACCAAGGCGGCCGTGGAACCGGTGTGGCATCTTCCCGGCGTCGCCGAGCGGTTCGGCTGCTCCGAGGCCGAGCTGCGCCGGGTGTTGTTCGAGGAGACCGGCGGCATGTATCCCGAACTCGTCACGCGGTCGGATCTCGAGGTGTTCCTCCCGCCGATCGGCGGGCAGACGGTCTACATCTTCGGCAACGCCCGCGACCTCGCCGACCCCTCGGTGGAACTCACCGCACGGGTGCACGACGAGTGCAACGGCTCCGACGTGTTCGGCTCCGACATCTGTACGTGCCGCCCATATCTGACGCATGCAATCGAGGAGTGCATCCGCGGCACCCAGCGCGGCGGCGTCGGCTTGGTCGCCTACTCCCGCAAAGAGGGACGCGCCCTCGGCGAGGTCACCAAGTTCCTGGTGTACAACGCCCGTAAACGCCAACTCGGCGGTGACACCGCGGACCAGTACTTCGCCCGCACCGAATGCGTTGCGGGCGTACAGGACATGCGGTTCCAGGAGCTCATGCCCGACGTCCTGCACTGGTTCGGCATCACCAAGATCCATCACCTGGTGTCGATGTCGAACATGAAGTACGACGCCATCACCGGCTCGGGTATCGAGGTCGGCGAACGGGTCAACATCCCCGACGAACTGATCCCCGCCGACGCCCGCGTCGAGATCGACGCGAAAATGGCTGCCGGTTACTTCACGCCCGGACCCGTGCCCGATGCCGAACAGCTGCGTCAGGTCAAGGGCCGGGGGTTGTGATGACCGGAGCACCAGAGGTGGAACTCTCCGCCTCACAGGCCGCCCGGCTGCTGCGCTCCACCGCCACCGTCCGGAGCCGGTCGCGACAACTCCTCGAACGGGCGCGGGCCGGCGAATCGTCGTGGTTCATCGTCCACGACGATGCGCGGGACGCGGCAGCTGACATCGTCGTGGAAACGACTCGGTTGCGATATCCCGACGGAGACATCCCTTTTCACAGCAGGTGGCGACATTTCGAGGCAGGCGGTATCGACCGCCTCGGCGCTCTCGACGCCGCCTTGCCCCCGGCCGGCTCGGCGGAGCGAACCCGCGCGCTCATAGACGTCGTGCTGGTCAGCGTCCTCCTCGATGCCGGCGCGGGACCCGAGTGGTCGTTTCGGGAACGGTCGAGCGACCTGGTTCTCACCCGTTCCGAGGGGCTCGGCGTCGCGAGCTGGGTGGCGTTCTGCGAGGGGGTGTTCTCGAGCGACCCGGCCGATCCCCTGCGGGTCGACGCCACCGGTCTGGGCCGCGTCACGGCGGACACTCTCGGCGCGGCCTTCCAGGTGGGTCCCGACAACCCGCTCACGGGCCTGCCCGGGCGGGTCGATCTCCTGCGCCGCCTGGGCGAGGTGTTGTCGAGCCGCCCCGAGATCTTCGGTCCGGACGCCCGGCCGGGCGGCCTGTTCGATCACCTCACCCGCGGTGGTCGTGCGGAGGTGCCCGCGGTCGACATCCTGAGCGGGGTACTCGAGTATCTGGGCCCGATCTGGCCGTCGGACAACACGATCGACACCCACCCACTGGGCGACTGCTGGCATCACGACGCCGTCGTCGGCCCGGGCCTCACCGCCGGCTGGGTGCCGTTCCACAAACTGTCGCAGTGGCTGACCTATTCGCTTCTCGAACCGTTTCGCTGGGCCGGTGTCCAGGTGACCGGACTCGACGAGCTGACCGGCCTCCCCGAATACCGCAACGGTGGCCTTCTCCTCGACTCGGGTGTGCTCGCGCTGCGTGAGGAGGCCTGGGCGGGGCGGGAGTGGGAGGTCGGCGACGAGCTCGTCGTCGAATGGCGGGCGCTCACCGTCGCCCTTCTCGACGAGATCGCCGACCTCGTGCGCGATCGCCTCGACGCCGATCCGGCCTCGATGCCCCTGGCCTGCGTGCTCGAGGGTGGCACGTGGGCGGCCGGCCGCGTGCTCGCGAGCCGACTTCGCGATGGGTTGCCGCCGTTGACGATACGCAGTACCGGCACCGTCTTCTGAGCCGACCACCGACCGAGAGGAACCCATGGGCAGCGTCGCCGTCATCGACCATCCGCTGGTCCAACACAAACTGACCCTGATGCGTCGCAAGGAGACGTCGACCAACGACTTCCGCCGCCTGCTCGACGAGATCTCGATCCTGATGGCGTACGACGTCCTGCGCGACATCCCGATGCACGAGATCACCATCGACACACCGCTCGAGACCACCACCGCCCGGGTCATCGACGGCAAGAAGCTGGTGTTCGCCGCTGTCCTGCGGGCCGGCGCCGGTATCGCCGACGGCATGCTGACCGTGGTTCCCGGCGCGCGCGTCGGACACATCGGCCTCTACCGCGACCCGAAGACCATGGTCGTCGTCGAGTACTACTTCAAGATGCCGTCGGAGCTGTCCGAGCGTGATGTCGTGATCGTAGATCCGCTTCTGGCGACCGGGCATTCGGCGGTCGCCGCGATCGACCGGATCAGGGAGTACGGTCCGAAGTCCATCAAGTTCGTCTGCCTGCTCGCCTGCCCGGAGGGCATCGAGGTCCTGCATCGCTCACACCCCGACGTGCCGATCTTCACCGCGGCGGTCGACCGCGAACTCGACGACAACGGCTTCATCCGCCCCGGACTCGGTGACGCCGGCGATCGCATCTTCGGAACCGCGTGATCTCGAGGAGCAGGAAGGAACCCTGCTCCCTGAGGTGCGAGCGAAGCGAGAGGGTCCTATAGCTTGTCAAGTGCTCCGAGGTCGGTGGTGAGGTCGCGGAACACTTCGCGGGCGATGTATCGCTTGAGGCAGCGGAGGATGTCTTTCTTCGTTTTGTGTTCGGCGGAGCGGCGTTCGACGTAGGCGCGGGTGGGGGCGTGGGATTTCATGCGTCCGACCGCGATCATGTGCAGAGCGCTGTTGGCTTGCCGGTCCCCGCCCCGGTTGAGTCGGTGGCGGCTGGTTTTGCCTGAGGATGCCGGTAACGGTGCGGCGCCGACGAGTTTGGCGAACCGTGCCTCGGTGCCCATCCGCTCGACGTTGTCACCGGCGGTGATCACCAGGCGTGCGGCGGTGATCGGCCCGATCTGCGGGCGCGACAACAAGGTCGGCACCACCTTCACCAACAGTCGCTGCAGTTCGCGGGCCAAGGACCGGACTTCTTGTTGGGCGAGTCGGTGTCGGTCGAGCAGCGACCGCGCCGCGCGCACGAACGCCGCGGCCGGCGCGGACAGATCAGCTTTCTCGGCCGGTACCGGCAAGTCTGTGATGAACGCTGCCCGCTTGGCGATGGTGCGTGCCTGGCGCGCGTCATCGGCGAACTCGGCCGGCGCGGTGGTACACAGGTCACGGATCTGGTTACCGATCCGGGTGGCCTCTGCGACGGCCGAAGCCCTTGCCACGGTGAGCATCCGAACAGATTCGACCGCGCCTCGGGTGTCTTTGGCCACCGCGGTGGCGCGGCCGGTGATGACTGCCATCGCCGCGGCGTAGGCATCGAGTTGATCGGTCTTACCGTGGGCGTAGCGGCGCGGCAGATCGGGGGTGTTGACCTCGATCACTCGCACCCCTTCAGCGGTGAGCATGCGGGTCAACCCGGCCCCATAGGAGGCGCTCGATTCCACCGCGGCATCCTCGACGCGGCCGAAGCCACACGCCCACTGCCACAACTGGGTGTAGCCGGCGGTGGTGGTCGGGAACTCGCGATCGGCCAGCGGGCGGCCGTCGGTGGCGACGATCGCGGCGTGATGGGTCTGTTGATGGGTGTCGACTCCGAGTACGACCACTTGCGTGGTCACTGCTGTCTCAGCCATTCTGGCGATGTCTCCTTCACTGCGGTGTGGGATGACCTCACCGGGGCGGGTGGACAGGACAGTGAAGAGTCACGGCCTACCAGCCAGACAGGGTCCTAATCAGGTCACACCCGCCCCGGCCCTCAAGGTCACTTGGTGCAGGTGATCGACCGAAGTTCTGGGCCGACACATCTCGCCCATGACAGCACCGTCAGCCACGAAGTAAGTCAGACCCAAACCCGGTCAACCACCCACACCCATTCTCACTGCCACGAAGGGTGTAGCAACACGTCTCACCAGGCCCTTCGAGGCTCGTCGCTTGCGCTCCTCACACCTCAGGGAGCAGGGGTTATGGGCTTCTTTCGGATTAGGGAGCATGGTTCGTGGTGCTGCTGCGCGCATACCAGCGGTGTTCGGTCTACGACACCTGCCAGGCCACCGCGGCACCGATCGCCCCGGTGGCGTTCAGTGCCCAGTGCAAGGCGATCGGTGCGAGGAGGCTCGTGGTGCGTTGCCGCAACCACCCGAGCACGAAACCCGCGGCCCCGGTTGCCACGACCGCGCCTGTGATGCCGGCGATCTGTGCAACCGTCCCGGCACCCAGCACGCCGCTCAGGCCTTCGTTGCCCGCGGTGAGACCGGTCGAGGACAGGATGTGCCACAGACCGAAGGCGATCGCACCGACGACCAGCGTCGTCAACGGGGTGAACAACCGGCCCAGAACCCCTTGCAGCACACCGCGGAACAAGACCTCCTCCGGGAGAACGGTCTGCAGCGGAATGATCACGAACGCCGCCAGGAGGGCCTCGGAGGTATCGTCGTAGCGGTCGGACAGGAAGAACTCACGCGTCGCCGGGATCGCGACCGCTGTCGAGACCACGGCCGCGACCACGAGGACCGCGGCCACGGCGACCGGGATGCCGGCGCGCAGTTCCGCACGGCTCAGGCCGAGGTCCCGCCAGGCGAGGCCGGCGAGGCGGGCGATGCCCACGGCCACGACGGCGGCAACCGGGACGATCGCCACCGACAGCGGGCCGTCCGCGAGATGCGCACCGATGTTCACCGCGACGAGGAACACGATCACCACGACCAGTAGCGCGACGTCGGTGCGCCGGGACGGGGTGATCACCCGGTCGAGTCTGCCGTACCGCGCCGTGGCGGTGTCGGTGAACGCGGCCGCGGTGTCGCAGAATGATTCGGTGCCAAGACCCGCGACTGTCGTCGACCGCCTCGAACGTCACCAGGTCGCCCTCTACCTCGGCGCGATAGTCGCCGGACTGTGTGCGGGACTGGCCGCACCCGGTCCCGCCGAGGGCCTCGAGTCGGCGATCACGCCGCTGCTCGCCGCGCTGCTCTATGTCACCTTTCTGCAGATCCGCCGGTCCGATCTCCTGGAATCGCTGCGGGACCGGCGGTTCCTGGTCGCGGTGCTGTTCCTGAACTTCGTCGTGGCGCCTCTTCTGGTGGCCGTGTTGTCCTCAGCGCTGCCCGCCGACGACGCGATCCGTCTCGGCGCGCTACTGGTGCTGCTGTGTCCGTGCGTCGACTACGTCGTCGTATTCGCCGGACTCGGCGGCGGGGACGCCCGACGACTCCTTGCCGCGACGCCGCTGCTGCTCCTTGCCCAGATGCTGCTGACACCGCTGTACTTGGTGCTGCTGCTCGGTGACGGACGGTCGGTGATCGAGCCGGAGCCGTTCCTCTGGGCGTTCGCTGTCCTCATCCTCTGCCCGCTGGCACTGGCGTGGCTCACCCAGGCGTGGACGGAACGATCCGAGGCGGGTCGTCGAGCCTCGGTCGGCGCCACGATGACGATGGTCCCGCTCATGGTGGCCGTACTCTTCGTCGCCGTGAGTTCCCAGGTAAGCCTGGTCGGTTCGCGTTTTGCCGACATCGCCGGGGTGATCCCGGTCTACGCCGCGTTCCTCGCGATCATGGTGGCGGCCGGTGTCGCGGTGGCACACATGTTCCGCCTGGCCCCGGAGCCGTCGACGGCGGTCGTCTTCTCCGGAGCCACCCGCAACTCGCTCGTCGTCCTGCCACTCGCGCTGGCGCTGCCGGTCGGGGCGGAACTGGCCGCGGCGACGGTGATCACGCAGACACTCGTCGAACTGATCGGGATGGTCGTCCTGGTGTGGGCGTTCACTTGTGTGGCACGTCGGCGCTGAGGCCGCCGTCCATCACGAACTCGGCACCGGTCGCGTACGAGGACTCGTCGCTGGCCAGGAACACCACGAAGGTCGACACCTCGCGTGACTCCGCGGCCCGGCCCATCGGCACGGTCACCATGTCGTCGGGGATCCCCTCGGTCATCGGCGTCCGGATGAGACCCGGGTGGATGGAGTTCACCCGCACGTTGTGCGGAGCCAGTTCGAGCGCAACCGATTTCGCCAGACCACGCACGCCCCACTTGCTCGCGACATAGCCGTGCGCCCAGGGACTTCCGCGCAGGCCCTCCACCGACGAGACGTTGATGATCGAGCCACCGCCGGCGTCGATCATCAGGTCCGCGACCGCCTGGATTCCGAGGAACGTGCCCGTCAGGTTCACGTCCAGGATCTGCTTCCACTTGTCCAGCCGGAACTTCTGGATCGTCGAACCGTTCACGATGCCGGCATTGTTCACCAGGACGTTGACCTTGCCGAACTCGTCTACCGCGGTGGACACCGTCGTCTGCCAGTCCTCGGGCGAGGTGACATCGAGGTGGACGTAGCGCGCCGCGTCCCCCAGTTCGGCGGCCAGCGCCTTGCCCTCGTCGTCGAGGATGTCGCCGATCACCACCTTCGCCCCCTCGGCCACGAGGGCCCGGGCGTGCTCGGCGCCCATGCCCCGCGAACCACCGGTGATCACTGCAACCTTGTCGTCTACGCGTCCCATGGGCGGCAACGCTACCGCGACGAGCGCGAAAATAGAACAGGTTCCACCGAAAAATGGTCTACTGAACAGACAAACGTCCGGACAGGTGTACACCACGCCCCACCGGCGCCGATCGAACACAAGGAGTTCCACGCCATGTCCTTCCGGGTAGCTCTCGTCGGAACCGGCAACGTCGGCCGGTTGTGCCTCACCCAGCTGATCGAGGACCCGCGGCTCGAACTCGTGGCCGTCTGCGTGTCCACCCCTGAAAAAGTCGGTGTCGACGCCGCGACGCTCGCCGGGCTGGAGACACCCACCGGAGTCCTGGCGGTGGGCGACCTCGACGAGGTGATCGCGACGAAGCCGGACTGTGTCGTGTACTGCGCCATGGGTGACACGCGTCCCGTCGAGGCCTTCGACGATGTGCTGCGCATCCTCGCCGCCGGGATCGACGTCGTCGGGTCCTCCCCGAACACGCTCCAGTACCCCTGGGACGTCATGCCCGCGAAGGCGATCGCCAAGATCGACGAAACCACCGCGGGCAGCGGCGCCAGCCTGTTCGTGACCGGCGTCGATCCCGGATTCGCCAACGACCTCATCCCGTTCGTCTTCGCGGGCACCTGCCAGCACATCGAGCAGGTGCGCTGCATGGAGATCGCCGACTACGCGACCTATGACGGGGCGACCGTCATGTTCGACGTCATGGGCTTCGGCAAACCGCTCGACGAGACCCCCATGCTGTTCCTGCCGGGGGTACTGGGGTTGGCATGGGGCACGACTATCCGGCAACTCGCCGCCGGTCTCGGCGTCACCGTCGACGACATCGAGGAGATCTCCGAAAGCGAGCCTGCGCCGGAGGATTTCGACATCGCGGCCGGTCACATCGCTGCGGGCACCCGCGCGGCCGTGCGTTTCGAGATCATCGGCAAGGTGGCCGGGGAACCCGTGATCGTCATCGAGCACGTGACGCGGCTTCGAGGTGACCTGCGGCCGGACTGGGCGCAGCCGGCTCAGCCCGGCGGGTGCTACCGCGTCGAGATCACCGGCGAACCGTCGTACACCGTCGACATCATGCCGACGAGCCGCAAGGGTGACCACAACCACGCCGCCATCGTCGCCGCGGCCGGCCGGATCGTGAACGCCATTCCCGCGGTGGTCGACGGGCCCGCGGGACTTCGCACCACACTCGACCTTCCGCTGGTGACGGGCCCGGGGGTTTCGACAGGCTCAACCGGCGGGTAGGCGGCTCCGCGCCCACGGAATTCGCAAACCCACCCCTTTTCCGTAAACGCACCACGCTCGGACCGGGTGGGTTCACGAAAAAGGGGTGGGTGTGTCGACGTCACACCATCCCGGCGTCGTGCATCAGGATCGCGACCTGGACCCGGTTGCCCGCGTCGAGTTTGGTGAAGATGTGCGAGATGTGCGCCTTGACCGTCGCAAGACTCATGTAGAGCCGTTCAGCGATCTCGGCGTTCGACGCCCCGCGGGCGAGCTCGACGGCCACATCACGCTCGCGTGCGGTGAGTCGGTCGACACGTTCGACCGCGGACGAGGTTCGGTGACCGCCGCTGGTGACGACCTGCTTGATCAACGCGGCGGTCACCGAGGGACTCAGGGCAGGTCGACCGTCGAGCACTTGGTGGATGGCCGCGACGATGTCGTCGGGTGGCGTGTCCTTGAGCAGGAATCCGTCGGCACCCATCGCGAGTGCGCGGACCACGTAGTCGTCGGCGTCGAAGGTCGTGAGCACGATGATCGCGGGTGGCGAGGCCAGTGCCTTGAAGCGGCCGGTGGCCGCGATCCCGTCGAGGACCGGCATCCGCAGATCCATGAGGACGAGATCCACGGGTGCCGTGGCATGGGAGTCGAGGGCCTCCTGCCCGTTGCCCGCTTCGGCGACGATGTCGAGGTCGGCATCACCGCCGAGGAGGAGCCGGAGTCCGGAACGGACGAGGGGGTCGTCGTCGACGATCATGATGCGGGCGGTCATGACTGCCACGGTAACCAGACATGCAACAGGAACCGTTTGTCCTCGCTCACGGTCACCGACTGCCTGCCGCCGTGCAACCCGACCCGCTCGGCCAGGCCGACGAGTCCGAATCCTGGTGTGGGACCGATCGAACCCGCTGTCAGCGGTAGCGGATTCTCGACGAGCAGATCCACACCGTGCTCGGGTCCGCCCCGGATGTGCATGGTCACCGGGGCGCTCGGCGCATGACGCCGCGCATTGGTCAAGGCCTCCTGCACACACCGATACAGCGTGCGTGAGATCGCCGGGCCCAGCGAATTCACATCGATGTCGCATCGGCTGTCCACACGCATCCCCAGCCGGCGCGCCTCCTCGATCAGCGCGGCCAGGTCCGGAACCCCTTGCGGTTCCTCGGGCGCGGCGTCGCCGGGCCCCTCCCGCAGAACCCCGAGCACCTCCCGCAGCTCGGTCAACGCCAGGTGCGAGGTCTCCTGGATGGTCTGCGCCGTCTCGCGGATCTGCTCTCCGGACAGGTCCGAACGGTAGGCCAATGCGCCCGCGTACATGCTCATCGCCGAGATCCGATGCGCGAGGATGTCGTGCATCTCGCGTGCGATCCGCGCCCGTTCGAGCGAACGCGCCTGCATCACCTTCGCCTGCTGTTCGGCCTCGGAGGCCAGCGCGCGCGCCTGCCAGCTGGCGAGAAGCTCACGCCGCGAACCGATGTAGAGACCCCACGCAACCATCGCCGCCGTCGCGACCACCGTGACCGAGTAACTGATGATGACGGGATCGTTCGCCTCGGTCGGAGTGGCGAAGAAGGCGAGGGCGATGATCCCCGCGACAACGGACAACACCGCCTGCGGGATGATCTCGCGCCACCGACGCCGGGTCGACAGGGACACCATGGCGAGAATGCCCGGTCCGAGAGACGACGACGACACGATGGTCACGATGTTCGTGAACGTCGTGACCGGTACGGGATGGCTTCGGCGCCACCAGATGACGATGTAGGAGAGCACCCCGAGTGCGAGGTCGGCGACGAACCACCACCGGGCCTCGTCCCACAGGTACGACGCACGGGTGGCGAAGGTGCCGGCCGAGACGCAGAGCATCACCGCGAGCCGCCACAATCGGCCGGCCCACGTCATCGGTGGTTGGTACTGCTCAGGACGCACAACCGTCACCGTAGTCGGGCGCCGGTGGTGCCCGCGTCCTCCCGATGGGTGTCGACCCCTACGACTTTCGGTCGATACGACGCTGTCCGGAGGTCCGATGTGCACGCCGTGCGGAAAGGACACGATGGACGACATGATCACAGTGAAGAATCTGACGAAGCGCTACGGCGACTACGTCGCAGTCGACGACGTGTCGTTCACCTGCCGCCCCGGGCAGGTGACCGGATTCCTGGGCCCCAACGGCGCCGGGAAGTCGACGACGATGCGGATCATCGCCGGGCTGACGCCGCCGACGTCGGGGGTGGCGCAACTCTACGGCGTCGACTACCGGTCCATCCCGAATCCCGGCACGCAGGTCGGCATCCTCCTGGACGCCTCGGCTCAGCACGCCGGCCGGACGGGCGCGGAGGTCCTGCGACTGTCGGCGATGACCATGGGCATCGGCCACGACCGCGTCGACGAGATGCTCGAGCTGGTCAGCCTCACCCCGGAGGAGGCCGGGCGACGAGTGCGCAACTACTCCCTCGGCATGCGCCAGCGTCTCGGTATCGCCGCAGCCCTGCTCGGGGACCCGAAGATCCTGATCCTCGACGAACCGGCCAACGGACTGGACCCGGCGGGCATCCACTGGATGCGAACCCTGCTGCGCGGGTACGCCGATCGCGGCGGCACGGTGCTGCTGTCGTCGCACCTGTTGCACGAGATCGAGATCGTCGCCGACGACATCGTCGTGATCGGCAACGGCCGGATCGTGGCCCAGGGCACCAAAGACGAACTGCTCGCCGGCGCCGGGACACGCGTCCGATCACTCGACGACGCGACCCTCGGCGAGGCGCTGAACGCAGCCGGGATCACCGTGCAGCGCAACGCCTCCGGCGGACTCGATGTCGACGCCGACCCCATCGACGTGGGCCGCGCCGCGGCCGCCGTCGGCGTCGTCCTCACCGAGCTGCGGCCCGCGGACGGCGCCCAGCTCGAGGCGATGTTCCTGCAGCTGACCGCGGACACCCAGCGTGAACACACCACACTCGAAGGAGCAGCTCGATGACCCTCGCCGACTTCGGCACCCCCGTGCCGCACACCGACGTGATCGACGTCGAGCGCCCCGGAATCCCGTTCTCCCGACTCGTCCGCGTCGAACTGCGCAAGCTCGTCGACACGCGTGCGGGTTTCTGGCTGACCGCCTCGATCGGAGTCATCGCGGCGATCGTCGTGATCGCGATGCTCATCGCGAACCGCAACAGCCCCGAGAACCTCAACCTCGGACAGTTCTTCGGGATGATGAACATCCCGACCGCCATCATCCTGCCCATCCTCGCGATCCTGCTCGTGACCGGGGAATGGAGCCAACGCACCGCGCTGACGACATTCACCCTCGAACCCCGACGGCAGCGCGTCGTCGGAGCGAAGCTGGTGGCGGCGCTCCTCACCGCCGTCGCGGCGGTCGCGGTCGCGCTCATCCTCGGCGTCATCGGCAACGGAATCGCCGGTCTGGCGTTCCCCGATCCCGCCGGCTCCTGGGACCTCACGCTCGCCGGGTTCGTGAATTCGTTTGTCTCGCAGACCTTCGGCTTGCTGCTCGGTTTCGGCTTCGCCGCCCTGATCCTGAACACCCCGGGCGCGATCGTCGCCTACTTCGCGCTGCCCACCGCTCTGACCGTGGTCAGCCAGCTGGTCCCGTGGTTCAAGGACAATCTCGGCCAGTGGGTGGACACCGGCCTGACGAACGTGCCCTTTCAAGAGGGCGACTGGGCGACCGGGGGCGAATGGGCGAGGATGCTCGTCTCGGCAGTGATCTGGATCGGGCTGCCCCTGGCGTTCGGGGTGCTACGGATTCTGCGGTCCGAGGTCAAGTAACGGACGCCGCTGGATGGCACCACGGTCACGGTCGCCGTAAGCGCCGCTGCCACACCGCGATCGGTGTTACGGTTTCCGGGTTCTCGAGAAAAGAGGAACCCACGTGTCGTCGACCACGCCCACCTCGCAACCACCTGCCGCTCCGGAACCGGACGAAGCATCGGTTCCGGAGCAGTCCGGCGCCACCGGCCCGGCAGAAGGACAGAAGCCGTCGTGGTGGTGGCGGCGGCGGCTCCACCGGTATTCCTGCGTCGGGTTGACGGTCGCGCTCGTCTTTCTGTGGCTGTCGGTGACGCCGTCGCTCCTGCCGCGCGGGCCGCTGTTCCAGGGCATCGTGAGCGGGGCCTCGGCCGCGGTCGGGTACGGCCTCGGTGTGCTGGTGTCCTGGCTGATCCGTTACATGATCTCCCGGGAGGAACCCTGGCCCGCGCCGATGCGCCGACTCTGGGCGGCGCTGGGCCTGGCCGCGATCGCGGGCACCGTCGTCATGCTGGTCGCGTTCCAGCGGTGGCAGGACCAGGTCCGGACGATGATGGGGGTCGACCTCCTGTCCTGGACGGCCTACCCGCAGATCCTGCTCATCGCCGTGGTGGTCTTCGCCCTGCTGATGACCATCGGGCAGGCGTGGGGCGACGGGGTGAAGTGGCTCGTCCGGAAACTCAATCGCGTGGCGCCGCCGCGTATCTCGGCCTTCGCCGCGGCGACCATCGCGATCATCATCACGGTGCTGGTCCTCAACGGCGTCGTCGCCAACTACGGTATGCAGGCGCTGAACTCGTCGTTCGCCGCGGTCAACGACGAGACGACGGCGGACTCCAGTCCGCCTACCACCCCGCAGCGTTCGGGCGGTCCGGGCTCGCTGGTGACCTGGGATTCGCTCGGGCGTCAAGGCCGGATCTTCATCTCGGTGTCGCCCACCGTGGAAGAGCTGAGCGCGTTCAACGGGTCCCCCGCGATGGAACCGATCCGCGCCTACGTCGGGCTCGGCTCGGGTACAGATCTGCGTGCCAATGCCGAACTCGCCGCAGAGGAACTCGTCCGCGCCGGCGGGTTGCAGCGCAAACTCATCGCGGTCGCCTCCACCACCGGCACCGGGTGGATCAACCAGGCGACGGTGGACTCGCTCGAGTACATGTACAACGGCGACACGGCGACGGTGAGCATGCAGTACTCGTACCTGCCGAGCTGGTTGTCGTTCCTCGTCGACAAGGAACGCGCGCGGCAGGCCGGGCAGGCGCTCTTCGAGGCGGTCTCGGAACGGGTGCGCGAGGTACCTGAGGCCCAACGCCCCAAGCTCGTCGTATTCGGCGAGAGCCTCGGCTCGTTCGCGGCCGAGTCGGCGTTCGGGACCATCCCGGCGCTGAGCGCGCGAACCGACGGTGCGTTGTTCAGCGGACCGACCTTCAACAACAAACTGTGGGTGGACACGACCGGGTCACGCGACGACGGGACGCCGGAAGTGTTGCCCACCTACGACGACGGACGACAGGTCCGATTCATCGCCGACGCACCCGACCTCGACAAGCCGACCACCGAGTGGACGTCGCCGTCGGGTCGCGCGGTGTATCTGCAGCACGCCTCCGATCCGATCTCGTGGTGGAACCCGCGACTGATCCTCCGCGAGCCGGACTGGCTCGAGGAGGAACCCGGACGCGACGTGCTGTCGGCGATGCGGTGGATCCCGTTCGTGACCTTCTTGCAGGTCAGCGCCGACATGGCGGTGTCAGTCGGAGTCCCCGACGGCCACGGACACAACTACATGTCCGCGATCCCGGCAGCCTGGGCCAAGATCCTGCAGCCGCCGGGCTGGACCGAGGCCAAGACCGAACGTCTGATCCCCCTGCTGACGAGGGACTGATCGGCACCGCCGCCCGGTGGAGCAATTTCGGTCGGGCGGGAACGGCTTTCGCGGTTCCATACTCAGAGGGTGACCTCTACCGACCGTGACCGTCTCCGGCAGCTTCTCGACGCGGTGCTGTCCGAGGACAACACCTCGCTCGACGACATGGCCTCGGGCGCCTACGCGTCGCCGTTCCACTTCACCCGGCAGGTCCGGCGCGGTGCCGGCGAGGCACCGGTGGCCCTGCGGCGCCGCGTCCTCCTCGAACGTGCGGCGTGGCTCCTCCAGCGGGGACAGTCGGTGACCGACGTGGCCTTCGAGTCCGGGTACTCGTCCGTCGACGGCTTCTCGCGTGCCTTCAGCCGCGCCTTCGGACACAGTCCCGGCCGCATGGGTGCGGTGGGAGAGCACAGCCACTGGCTGCCGGCGCCGAACGGCATCCACTTCCACTCGCCCACTGCGCTGTACGTCGACAGCGGCTCACCCACGACCGAGGATGCGGGCAACGTGGTGATGCTCATGATTCGCCACGACCTCGACGACATCGAGGCGCTCCTCGACGCCGCGAAGGGGCTCGACGCCGCGTCGTGGACCGCGCCGCGTCTCGCGGGTAACCAGCTGCTGTCCTGGAGTGGACCGGAAGAGTCTCTCGCAGAGGTCATTTCCCATCTCGTCGGCGACAAACTCCCCTGGTTGTCGACGATCGAGGGAGCCGACCTGCCGCCGGCCGCACCGACCCAACTGACCGACCTCATCGAGTTGCATCGCGACATTGCACCGCGCTGGCTCGCCCTGATCCGTGACATCGACCGACGCGGCGCGTGGCAGGACCGTGTGATCGACGCCTTGTGCGACCCACCCGAATCGTTCCTGCTCTCCCAGATCGTCGCGCACGTGTTGACGTTCTCCGCACATCGTCGGCTCGTCGCCCGCTGGATGCTGCGGGACTCCGGCGTCGACGTCACCGCCCCGACTCTCGATCCCGACCCGATCATGTGGCACCGCAAACACTCCGGAGGATTCTGATGGCATTCCGCTACTACACGGCAACGACCCTCGACGGCTTCCTCGCCGACGACCGGGACAACCTCGACTGGCTGCTCAGCCAGCCGCTCGAGGAGGGCGGGCCGATGAACTACGACGACTTCTTCCGGCAGGTCGGTGTCGCCGTGATGGGCGCGACGACCTACCGGTGGATCCTCGACCACGAGGTCTCCGACGGGAAGCCGTGGCCATACGACATACCGACGTTCGTCTTCACCCATCAGTCACTGACGCCGGTGTCGGACACCATCTCGGTGGTCGCCGGGAGCCCCGCAGACCTCCGTGACCGTCTGGTCGACGCAGCGGGCGACCGCCACGTCTGGGTCGTGGGCGGCGGCGACCTCGCCGCGCAGTTCGCCGAAGCCGGAATGCTCGACGACGTCATCGTGTCGATCGCGCCCGTCACCTTGGGGTCGGGCCGACCACTCTTCCCGCGCGCCTACGACTTCGAGTTGCAGGACTTCGCACGCAACGGCGCGTTCCTGTGTGCGCGCTACTCGCCTGTCGGGCCGCGGTCGACTCACGCGGAGGTCTGACCAGTCATCGGGCGACGGGCCGGCCGCGTCGGGGGTCTGTCGGCGGTGGCGGGGCGTCAGCCCTCGCCGACCGAGTTCCGCATGGCGTCGGGCACCTCACCGCGAGCCCACCGCGGCAGGATGAAGATCCCCTCGGACTCGGCCGTGAGCTGGCCGTCGACCGAGATCGTCCCCGTGACGAACGTCTTCACACCCTCGACCCGATCGACGCGCGCCTCGCCGCGGATCACCCCGAGCGGCGTACCGCGCCGATACCGGACGGTGAGGGTGCCGGTCATCCCGGGCACACCCTGGAACTCCGCGGTCGAGCCCAGCAGCTGGTCGAAGACGAGCGCGAGCACGCCGCCGTGGACGAGTCCGGCCGGACCCTCGTACTGGGGACCGAGTGCGACCTCGAGCCAGCTGTACTCGGATTCGTGATGGAGCTCGACCGGCGGTGCGATCGGGTTCCGCCGCCCCAGAACGGCATTGCCCCAGGACCGTTTGGTGCCGTCGGAGTTGAATCGGATGCCGAACGGGCCCGGCAGCTGGTCCTTCCGGAGGACCTCGGTGGCGGCGGCGATGAGCCGCCTCGCCTCTGCGATGTCTGTCTCACCGACCTCGGTGCGCACCGTCGCATCGATCAAGTCCCGGACGCTGCCCGCGATCGCGGACGCGAGTTCGGTCCGGTGCGCGAGTTCCTCCGGGTCGATGTCCTCCTGGATGTATCCGCTCATGTGCCCATCTAACAGGGTCGACGCACCGCTCTCGCCCCGGCCGGTCGCCGTCGGTTGCCGTCGGCGGATCCGGACACGGCCGATTCTGACCGCCGAGTAGGCTCCCTCGCATGACAGACCACGCCTGGAACGACCGCGCCTGGACCGCGTTCGACGTCACCGTGTCCGACCACATCGCCGAAGTCACCCTCATCGGCCCGGGCAAGGGTAATGCCATGGGACCGGACTTCTGGCAGGAACTCCCGGAGCTGTTCGGGCACCTCGACACCGATCCGGAAGTGCGCGCGGTGGTGCTGACAGGGTCGGGCAAGAACTTCTCCTACGGCCTCGACCTCGTCGCGATGGGCGGGACGCTGTCGGCCGTCCTCGCCGGGGACGCGAAAGCGGCGCCGCGCACCGAATTCCTCGACTCGCTCCGCACACTCCAGGCCGGCATCACCGCGGTCGCCGACTGTCGCAAGCCGGTGGTCGCAGCCGTGTCCGGCTGGTGCATCGGTGGCGGTGTGGACCTGATCTGCGCGGCCGATGTGCGCTACGCCAGCGCCGACGCCAAGTTCAGCGTGCGTGAGGTGAAGGTCGGGATGGTCGCCGACGTGGGCACACTCGCGCGCCTGCCGTTCATCATCGGCGACGGTCACATGCGGGAGCTGGCGCTGACCGGCAAGGACATCGACGCCGCCCGCGCCGAGAAGATCGGTCTGGTCAACGACGTCGCCGACGATCAGACCGCCGTGCTCGAGCTCGCCCGCTCGACCGCCCGCGAGATCGCCGACAACCCGCCGCTGGTCGTCCACGGGATCAAGTCCGTTCTCGACCATTCGCGCAGCGCCGCCGTCCACGACAGCCTCCGCTACGTCGCCGCGTGGAACTCGGCGTTCCTGCCCAGCGAGGACCTCACCGAGGCCATCACCGCCGTCTTCGAGAAGCGCAAACCCGAGTTCAAGGGCCGCTGAGTCGCCCTGAGCTTCGAGGCTCGTCGACCTCGACGCGCTCCGTGGTCGCTTGCTCGGCCCGGCGGCTTGCGCTCCTCGCACCTCAGTACCTGCGGCCTGGCGGCCGTCGTGGACTACGAAAGAACACGCGTGGGCTTCCACATCTCTGCTCCCTGAGGTGCGAGCGAAGCGAGCCACGAAGGGCTCCGCAACCTGCCTCACCAGGCCCTTCGTGGCTCGTCGCTGGCGCTCCTCGCACCTCAGGGAGCAATGGTCACGTCGTTCCTTTGGATTAGGGAGCAATGGGGGCCGCTTCTTTCGGCTCAGGGAGCAGAGGTCGCACGGTAGACGTGCTCGGACAGCGGGTGTGCGGCGTCGAGATCGGTGAGGAGTCGGACGCCGTCGAAGGGCGGGCCGTGCGGCGGTTCCACGGACACTCCTGCGGCTCGGCGAGAGACGTTGTCGACGAACCGGTTTCGGAGTCGATCACTGGCCGACATCACACCGCCGACCCAGCTCACGCGTGCTGGCTCGCCGGCCTCGCGGCCGCTGCGTTCGAGCGCGGTCATCGCCGACGTCGCCAGTTCGTCGGCGGCGTCGTCGATGACCTGTCGTGCCACCGCATCCCCGGCCTCCGACGCGGCGTCGACCGCACGGGCGAACGCGGCGATGCGTGCGACGCGGTCGGGGTCGGCCTGCACCGACATGTACAGCTCGGCCAGCGGACCGAACTCCTCCTCGGTGGTCATGCGGAGTGCCGTCTCGGGCCCCCGGCCGTCGAAGGCGCGCAGTGCCGCGGTGATGCCCGACCGCCCGATCCAGTAGGCACTGCCGGCGTCGCCGAAGAGGTATCCCCAGCCGTCCACCCGGCAGACACCGCCCCGGCCGACCCCGAGGGTGACCACGCCTGTCCCGACCGCGGTGACCGCGCCGAACTCGTGACGATTCGCGGCCAGATACGCGGTCACCGAATCATGGGCGAGGGCAACGGAGTCGACGCCTGCGTCGCCAAGCGCGGCGAGGAGATCGATTGGGCGGGAGGCGCCGGGGGTCAGTCCCGACACGCCGGCCGCGACCACCGCCGGGCCGGGCGACCCGTCGGGACCCGACCTCACCTCCGCCATTCGTAGGATGTCCCGCACAGTTGCGGCGATCTGCTCCACGACCGGTCGGTCGGTCCGGATCGGGGGCGCGTCGTGGTCAGAACCACCGTCGGGCGTCTCGATCCGCACGCGGGTGCCGGTCTGGCCGCCGTCGATCAAGATGTGCGTCACGCTGTCACCGGTCGTCACGGACCGCAACGCTACCTCGGTGCCCATCCGCCCGGAGGGCATCGAACCGTCACGGCGTCGGCGGAGACTCGACACGGGTCCGGGGAGTCGACGTCGATTCGCCGAATCCCCGTGACACACTGGGCGCATGAAGGTGCGGCGCGGACTCGCGGTGAAGATCGGGTCGATCTCCTGGATGCCTCGCTTCCTCCCGCAGATCGTCAAGTGCGACAGCGTTCTTCAATCTGTGTCAGGACAGCGGCTGAGCCTGCTCGACATCGGTGATCTGCCGAACATCACGATCCGGGTCCCGGGCCGCAAGAGCGGTGCGATCCGTACGACGCAACTCCTGGCCGTCCCGGACGGGTCGGACTGGTTGATCGCCGGCTCCTACTTCGGCGGTCCCAAGATGCCGGCATGGGTCTTCAACCTCCGCGCTGCCGACGAGATCGAGATCATCGTCCACGGTGAGGTGTCGGAGGCGGTGCCCACCGAACTGGTCGACGCCGAGCGGGACGCGGCCTGGCAGACGCTGCGGGCGGTGTGGCCGAACTTCGATCTGTACGAGAAGCGCACCGACCGCCGCATCCCGGTGTTCCGGCTGCGACCGCGCTGACCCGACCTGGTCGGAACTCGGTGGGTCAGCCGTCGGTGACGAACTCGGGACTGCTCTCGGTGAGGTCGACATGGCCCACGAGGTACTGCTCGTCGACGGTCTCCACCCGGGGGCCGTCCGCGTCGTACTCGGGGGTGTAGGACACCCGCCAGCGCACCGGGCCGACGACGTCGACGACACCCAGACCCGACCCGTCCCGGCTGCTGTCCCCACTCGCATCCGAAACCGGAACACGTATCAGATAGCGCAGCCCGGACAGGTCTTTCGGAGCCGTCCACCGCACACTGCCGTCCACAGCGGAGCGGTACAACCGTTGGGTACAGCCCGCGACCTGCCGCCCCGCATCGGCCTGGGTCGACGCCGCACACGCGGTCAGGTGCGCCGACACCGAAGCGCTGACGGCTCCGGCGCCGGTGGCGCTCAGTTCGCCGACGACGCGGACGGACATGGGTCCTCTCGGCGTGGTCGGAGGATCGTCGTCTGCGACGCGCGCGACGAAGTCGGTGTCGCGGGAGCCCCAGCGCTGCGGTCCGGGGAACACGTGCACCGTGTCCCCTTCCTCGACCTCGCCGCCGAAGAACGTCGGTTGCACAACCCGTAGCGACTCGATCCGGACCGCGATCGCGCCGTCGACGACGGCCCAGCCGTCGGCGACCCGTACGGTCCGGATCTCGGTGTCGATGACCCGGGCACCCATCCGGTATCTCGCCCGGACGTTCTCCTCCGGCGCACCGTCGGCAGCAGACCGGACCTCGATGTCGCCCAGCGGCGCCGCGGCGCGTTGAGCCCGCAGGACGTTGTCGGACAGGAACCGGGTGTCGGGGCGCGGATCGATGACACCCAGAGCCGCGTCGGCGTCGGCATCGGCGAGCGCGTCGAGATAGGTCTGCACCGCCTCGGACGGGGTGGCTGCCCGCTCGTCCTCGCGGGCCAGCCCGACGACGAGCGCGGCGACCAGCACCACTGCCAAGACGGCCGCGACGCCGCCGAAGACGACGATCCGTCTTCGGCGGCTCACGTGCGGCGTACCCGTGGTCTGGACAGACCGATCAGGACTCCGAACCGGCCGACGGTCCGCTCGCCGCGAACGATTCGGTCAGCCGACCGGCCAACAGCTTCGCGAACTCGGCCGGGTCGTCGAGCTCACCGCCCTCGGCGATCACGGCCATGCCGTACAGCAGCTTCGCCGTCGGCACCAGTTGTTCGTGATCCCCGGCTCCGTAGGCCTTGTTCAGCGCGGCGACGAGCGGGTGATCAGGGTTGAGCTCCAGTGCCCGCTTGGACTTGGGGAATTCCTGACCGGACGCCCGGTAGAGCTTCTCCAGCTGCGGAGACATCGAGAACGTGTCACCGACCAGGCACGCCGGCGACTCGGTGAGGCGCGACGAGAGTCGCGTCTCACTGACGTCGTCGGAGAGGGTGCTCGTGAGCCACCCCAGCAGGTCGGCGTAGGTCTTGTTCTGCTCCTCCTTGGCGGAATCGTCGGCGTCCTCGTCGTCACCGTCGAGGTCGACGGCGCCCTTGGCGATCGACTGGAACGACTTGCCGTCGAACTCCGCACCCGCCGAGACCCACATCTCGTCGACGGGATCGGACAGGACGAGAACCTCGATTCCCTTGGCGCGGAACGCTTCCATGTGCGGCGAGTTCACGATCTGCTGACGCGATTCGCCGGTCATGTAGTAGATCGTGTCCTGACCGCTCTTCATCCGGCCGATGTAGTCGGCGAGTGTGGTCAGTTCGTCCTCGGAGTGGGTGGTCGCGAACGACGAGGCCTTGAGGAGCGCCTCGCGGTTGTCCGGATCGTTGACCAGACCTTCCTTGAACACCCGGCCGAAGGCATCCCAGAACGTGCGGTAGTCGTCGGGCCGGCCGGCGCGCATCTCGGTGACCGTCGAGATCACCTTCTTGGTGAGCCGGCGACGGATCGCGCGGATCTGGCGGTCCTGTTGCAGGATCTCGCGGGACACGTTCAGCGACAGGTCGGCCGCGTCGACGACACCCTTGACGAAGCGCAGGTACTCCGGCATCAGTTCGGCGCAGTCGTCCATGATGAAGACGCGCTTGACGTAGAGGTGGATGCCGACCTTGCTGTCGCGCATGAACAGGTCGAACGGTGGCTGCGTCGGGATGAACAGCAGCGCCTGGTACTCGAAGGTGCCCTCGGCCTGCAGCGTGATGGTCTCCAGCGGCGCATCCCAGGCGTGGGAGACGTGCCGGTAGAACTCCTGGTACTCCTCGTCGGTCACCTCCGAGCGCGACTTGGCCCAGAGCGCCTTCATCGAGTTGATCGTCTCGGCCTCGACGACCGTCTTCGTCTCCGGCGCTTTCTTCTCGTCCGCGTTGTCGGCGTCGGAGGCCTCGGTGTCGGGGGTCTCCACCGGAACGGTCTTCTCGACGTCCATCCGGATCGGCCACGCGATGAAGTCCGAGTACCGCTTCACGAGCTGGCGGAGCTTGGTCGGATCCGAATAGTCGTAGAGGTGATCCTCGGTGTCGACGGGCTTGAGCGCCAACGTGACCGAGGTGCCCTGCGGGGCGTCGGGGACGTCGTCGATCGTGTAGGTTCCGTCGCCGGTCGACTCCCAGCGGGTGCCGGTGCTCTCCCCCGCCTTACGGGTCACCAGCGTGACCTTGTCGGCGACCATGAACGTCGAGTAGAAGCCGATGCCGAACTGACCGATCAGTTCCTCGGCCGCCGCGTCGGACACCCCGTTCGCGCGAGCCTCCGCGAGCGACCGGCGCAACTCGGCCGTGCCCGAACGGGCCAGCGTGCCGATCAGGCCGACGACCTCGTCGCGGGTCATGCCGATGCCGTTGTCGGCCACGACGAGGGTCCGGGCCTCGGCATCGGGGTCGAGCGTGATGTGGAGGTCGGAGGTGTCGACGTCGAGGTCTTTGTCGAGCAGGGACTCCAGCCGCAGCTTGTCCAGTGCGTCGGACGCGTTGGAGATCAGCTCGCGCAGGAAGCTGTCCTTGTTGGAGTAGATCGAGTGGACCATGAGATCCAGCAGCTGCCGGGTCTCGGCCTGGAACTCGTGGACTTCGGGCTGAGCGCTCATCGCAGACCTCCATGTTCTGTTCTCGTGCACCGGACGGACGAACATCTCCGCGCCGGTGCGACACGTGTGACGGACACCGACTTTACCGAGCGGTGGTGTGGCTACCCTGGGTCGGGGACCGACTACCCCGCACGACATCCGTGCCGTGCGGGAACGATCAGGAAGCCAGGTGGATGGGCACACCCCGACTGCTGTTGGTGCACGCGCACCCCGACGACGAATCACTGTGGACCGGTGGACTCATCGCGCGTCACACCGACGCCGGCGGCGAGGTCGACCTCGTGATGTGTACCTGGACCGACGGCACCGTCCGGCACCGCGAACTCGCCGACGCGGTCGACATCCTCGGCATGCCGCGACCACCGATCATGCTCGGCTATGCCGACGACCGGCGACCAGAATCCGCACCCGATGCGCAGCGGCTGTGCGAGGCGTCGTTCGACGAACAGGTCCGTGCGCTCACCCACCACATCCGGGCACTGCAACCCGACATCGTCATCACCTACGACCCGCTGGGTATCTACGGTCACCCCGACCACGTCCACGCGCACCGGCTCGCGTGCGCCGCGGCCGACGCGGCGGCGTCGACGAAGCTCTACCACCGCGCCGGGCCGGCCTGGCGCGTGCGTTCGCTGTACTTCGCCACCATCCCGGAGTGGATGATGGACATCCTCGCGGAGAGCCTGTTCGCGGACATCCCCCGGGAGCAGCTACCCGGCACCCCGGAGTCCGAGATCGACGTGGTCGTCGACGTGTCGGATCTCGCGGCCCGCAAGAGGGCCGCCGTCACCGCCCACCGTTCCGAGATCGATCGCAGCCGGGCCATCTCCGGCTTCATGTCGCTGCCCGACGACATCCAGGAGAAGCTGCTCGGCGTCGAGTGCTATCAGCGCCGCGACCTCGTCCCCGGTGGTTGCGACCTGATCTAGGAGCGGTCGAACGGCGTCACCGCCGATCGCAGACCGCTGGCCCGCTGCACGCGGCGGTCGACCGCCGCGGCCAGCACCTCGGGTGTCCCGACGATCCGCACGTGGTCGCGGGCGCGGGTGATGGCGGTGTACAGCAACTCCCGGGTGAGCAGTTCTGAGCCCGTGGGCGGGAGGATCACCGTGACCTGTCGGAACTGGCTGCCCTGGCTGCGGTGGATGGTCATCGCGTGGACCGACACGACGTCGGCGAGCTGCGTCGGGTGCAGGAGTCGCACCGATCCGCCGCGACGGAAGGCGACCCGGACGCCGTCGGCCCCCTGCGTCCGGCCCTCGGGATCGGCGATCACCACGCCCGTGTCGCCGTTGAACGTCGCCGTCTGGCGGTCGTTGGCGGTGACCAGGATGGGCTGTCCCGCATACCATCCGGCCAGCTCGGCGCCGGCGGTGCCCAGCCACTCGGTGATCCTGGCCGACCAGCCACGGACACCCCAAGACCCCTCCCGGTGCGCGCACAGCACCCGGTGGGCGTCGAGCGCGTCGAGCGCCCCGTCGGCATCGGCACGACGGGCCGCTGCCCGCAGCGCCCGGCCCCATTCGACGAGATCGGCACGGACGGCATCGAGGTCGTCGGGCGCCACGAGTTCGACGTTCGGGACGTCGTCCGCGGCGACCAGTCGCAGGACTTCGTCTGCGTCACCGGCGTTCACGGCCGCCGCGACCCGCGAGATGCCGCCGCCGAAACGGAACTGGCGCCGCAGGGTGATCACGCCACCGGCGAGATGATCCGTGTCCTCGGGTTCGAGTTCAGGATCGGCATCCAGGCCCACCGCCTCGAGCGCGGCCTCCGAGACGGCCGTCGTGGTTCCTGAATCTCCTTGCACCCCAACGACATCCGTCCGTTCGACGAGATCCGCGAGCACCGCTCCGGCCTCGACCGACGCGAGCTGATGCGGGTCACCGACGAAGATCACCCGTGCATCCGGACGGACTGCGTCGAGCAGGCGGCTCATCGCGGTCATCGACAGCATCGAGGTCTCGTCGACGACGATGACGTCGTGCGGCAGTGTCCGCCCGCGGCCGTACCTCGGGTTGGCACCCGGGCGCCAGCCGAGCAACGAGTGGAGCGTGACGGCGTGCGCCGTGACGGGAACCGTCGACTCCGCTTCCACCGAGGCCTGCAGCTGAGCCGCCGCCCGGCCCGTCGGCGCGCACAGCCCGATACGGAGGCCGGGTCCCTGCAGGGCGTCCAGTACCGCGAGAATGCGTGCGACCGTGTAGGTCTTGCCGGTGCCGGGACCGCCCGCCAGGACGGTGGTCCAGCGGGTCGCGGCGACCGCTGCCGCCAGCTTCTGCAGGTGCCCGTCCTCGGGCGAGGTGTAGACGGCGGCTATCGCAGCGCGCAGCGCATCGGCTTCGACCACGGGTGCCGTCTGTGCGCGGCGGGCCAGCGTCTCGCGGATCGTCTGTTCCTGCCGAAAGTACTTCTGGAGGTACACCAGCGGCCCATCGATGGACCGTCGCACCACCAACGGACGCAACGGACCCGCCTTGCTGCCGGCGACGAGCGGGCTCTCGAGCAGTGCGTCGAGCACCGCATCGGACGACGGGATGGTGAGGTCGGCGGTGTCGTCGCCGGCCAGCTCGCCCAAACGGTCCAGCGCGAGGCACGTCGAACCGAGCCGCACCGCACGGACCGCCAGCGCGGCGCCGAGACGCGCGGTCTCGGACACCGGCTCGGCGCACATCGTCACGAGACGGTCGGTGATGTGCACGTCCGCGGCGGCGAGCACTCCGGCCTCGTTCCACTCGGCGAGCACACCGGTGGCCCACTCCACCACCTGGACGTCGGACACGGTCATCGGGACGCTCCCGCCAGTGCATCGGACAATGCGAGGATCAGGTCTGCGGGCAGATCCCACTCGAACACGCCGCAACCGGGCGGCGTGCCCGGCCCGGCCATCCCGCGCACGAAGTGGTACTGCACCGGGCCGAGATGCCGGACCGGATCGTAGCCGAGGACGCGCCAGCGCAGATACCTATGCAGCGCAACCGAATACAACATCGCCTGCAGCGGATAGTGGGCGGCGATCATCTCGCCTGCCATAGACGCGGTGTCGAAGTCCTCGACGACCAGGTCCCCCGCCCGGATGCGGTTGGTCTTGTAGTCGACGACCACGTAGCGGCCGTCCGGGGTGCGCAGCACCGAGTCGATGCTGCCCGTCAGGAAGCCGCGCATTTCACGATCGGGGAGCTCGCGGAGGTGATCGACGTAGTCACGCAACGGATCGTCGTCGGGCAGATGCCGGTCCAGGAGTTCGGCGAACACCCCCGGCGTCGCCCCACGGGCGCCGGGCGTGCGATCCGGCGGCCCCAGCGGGAGCTCGAAGTCGAGCTCGGCGAGGCGATCTCCCGGCTCGACGCCCCAGAGATCGCCGAAACCGAGTGGCGTGGTGAGGACGCCGACGAGCGCGGCGACCAGTACGTCGGCGTCGATGTCGGCCGGCAGGACCCCGAGTGCGCGCGAACACAATTCGCGCACATGGGTCTCGATGTCGGGCGCCGAGGTGTCGACGTATTCGAGGACCTCGTGCACCAGGGTGCCGAACGCCGCACCGTAGGGCAGCCCGTTCATCAGCGACGGCGTTCCCGCTCGGTGCCCCTCGGCGGGCGGCTCGTCGAGCTCGACCGGGTCGGCGGCCGGCTCGTCACCGAGGATGTCGTCGGCCGGATCGCTGCCGGTGGCGACGACAGAACCGGCGGGGCCCCCGGGTGCGCCGTGCGCGACGTCGGCGACGATGGCCGAGTACGACGTACGACGCCATTCCTGATCGATGGCGCGCCGGAACCGCGCGACCCCGAGGGTCGCCGTCTCGACATCGGCGTGCGGCGGGGCCGCCACCGCACCGGCCTCGATCCGGCCGGCGGGCTCGACCGAGATCGCGGCATCGCGCCCGGTCAGGGTGCGCAGGACGCCGACGCACGTGGCGTCGTCGTCGGGTATGGGGACGTCGGGGGCGACCGACCACACCGATTCGCCGGTCTCGGAGGGGATTCGGGTCGCGGTGTCGCGCCCGAAGATCAGCCGGTGCAGCGGCCCGCTCGTGGTGTTCATCGACGGCGCCCACCACGCCACGACCTGCGATTGCGCCCGCGTCAGCGCGACGTAGAGCAGCCGGAGGTCTTCGCCGGCCGTCTCCTCGGCGTACCGCTTGCGCCGCGCCGCGCGGCCGGGCGCATGCCCGCCACCGACATCGAGACGCCGGGTACCCGACTCGTCGTGGTACGTGATGTTGCCGCGGTCGCCGATCCACGTCCCGTCCCAGCCGTAGGGCACGTAGACGATCGGGAACTGCAGGCCCTTGCTGGCATGCACGGTCATGATCTGGACGGCCTGGGTGTCGCGGTCGAGTCGTCGACTCTGGTCTTCGTATCGCTGGCGCGCGGACGTGTCGGCGATCCGCTCGGCCAGCCACTCGACGAGGCCACTGACCCCCGCCGAGGTCTCGACCACGTGCTTGTTGCAGAGCGCGGACACCTGCAGGAGATCGGTGAGGATGCGTTCACCGTTCTCGGTGGCCAGGACGCGCGCGGCGACACCGTGCGAGTCGAGCAGGCGCTGCGCCATCGCGGCGAACCCGCCCTGCACGAACACCCGTCCCAGCGAGGCCAGTTCGGCCCCGAGCTCGGCGACCTCGGGTTCGCCTGCGGTGGCCACCTTCTCGATCGACCAGCCGAGCAGGGTCGTGAGCGCCGCCAATCGCACGCGGTCCGCACGGGAGGGTTGTTCGACGGCACGCATCACCCACAGCCAGTGCTGGGCCGCGGTCGTGGAGAACACGTTGACCCCCGACCCGATGACCGAGTTGATGCCGCGCTCGGCGAGTTCCCGCTGGAGCGGCTCGATGGTGCTGTTGAGCCGCACCAGGATCGCGATGTCACCCGGATCCACCGGGCGGGAGGTTCCGTCGACCTCGAGTCGAGCGCCCTGAGCGAGGGTCTGCGCGATGTCGTCGGCGACATCGACCGCGATCCGGTCGCGGACGTCCTTCACCGCGGGTAGGTTGTAGGCGTTACGGGACGTGAAGTCGGTGCGCAGGAACGCGCGGATGCGTAGCGGCGGACGACCGTCGAGCCGGCTGCCCGGGTGTGCCGCCGAGACCGGATGTACCACGATGCCCGGATGTCCCAGCGCCGCTTCGCCGTACAGATGTCCGAGGGCGTCGACGAGCGCGCCGTCAGACCGCCGGTTCACGTCGAGCGCCTGCAAGGTGTCGGCCGAGGACACCGCGGCGAGGTAGCTGAGGACCTCGGCACCGCGGAACCCGTAGATCGATTGTTTGGGGTCGCCGACGAGGATGAGTCGGCGATGGCCGTGGAAACACCGACGCAGGATGTCCCACTGCAACGGGTCCGTGTCCTGGAACTCGTCGACCAGGACCACGGTGAAGGTGTTGCGGATACGTTCGCACGCGCGCTCGCCGACCACCGGGTCGGTCACGATGCGTTGCAGGATGGCCTGCAGGTCGTCGTAGGTCCGTACGCGCGCATCACGTTTGCGCGCCTCGACGATGCGGCGGACCGCGGACGCGAAACTCACCCGACGGGCGGCCACCGCATCGGCACCCGGCCCGTCGGTCGACTCGGACTCGTCCGGCGCCAGCGCGACCGACGCCTGGCGCACCGCGTCGCGGGCGATCGACTGCGCCTCGGTGAAGTCGAATTCCGGTGTGTCGCTTGCCCAGAAACCGCGCAGGTAGAGGTCCAGCGCCACCTCTTCGGTCAGTTCGTCGACCTCTTCGACGATCGAGTAGACCAGTTCACGCTCACCCAGGAACCCCAGCGCCTCCAGCATGCGGTTGCAGAACGTGTGGGTGGTCGCGATCGTCGACGCGTCGAAGTCGCTCAGAGCGCGGGCGAGATTGCGACGACGGGTGGCGACCTCGTCCGGTGATCCCTGCGCCAGCATCTGCAGCAGCGCGTCGTGGCCGGGGGCGGCACTGGGACGGTCGAGCCCGTCGAGCAACTCGCGCACACGGTCTCGCATGCGTTCGCGCAGCTCGGCGGTCGCGGCCCGGCTGAAGGTCACCAGCAGCATCTCCGAGATCGGGACACCCTCGGCGATGTGCCGGGCCGCGAGTCCGACGATGGCGTAGGTCTTCCCGGTTCCGGCGCTCGCCTCCAGGACCGTGGTGTGATCCGGCAGGTCGGCGGTGACGTCGAAGGTGGCCGGCCGTCTCACGCGCCCTCCCGGTGCTGATCGAGTGGCACCCACACGGTTCGGGCCAGCCCGGCGAACAACGGTTCGTCGTCGGCCATGGGCAGTTCGACACCGCCGACGGTGCGATGGTCGGGCGTCGCGCTGTCGAGGAGGTCGTCGAAATCGACCTCGGCCAGCACGTCCCCGCCGAATGCGAGCTTCACATGCGGGTCGTGCGCGGCACCGAATCTGTCGTCGAAGTTCCGGCGGGCGTTGGCGAGCGAGAACGTGCTGCGCCGGCCGGGCCCGTCGTTCTCGACGAACGTGTACGCGGGTTCCAGCGGCAGCGGCAGCGGACGACGAAGACCCTCGTCGCGTAGCCGGACGAGGTCGTGGAGCAACGGAACCGGATCCTCGGGGCGCCGGAGTGTGATGGTGCTGGTCCCGCCGCCTCGCGGGGCCCGCCCGATCAGGACCGCCGAGTCCACCGACCGCGCCGCGGCATTGCCCTGGGTCGCGGCGGCGGCCACCGCGAGAAGCGTGATCCAGCCGCTGAGTTGCTGTTTGGCCTTGAGCTTGGAGTACGTCGGCCGCACCAACGCGGCCGGCCCGGTGTCGCCGAACACGTCACCGACCGTTCCGTGCACCCGGCGGCCGTCGGGTAGTCGGACCAGGACGTCGAGGGTCGTGGGAGTCCCTGTGCGCAACGGCTCGACGACGCCGTATAGCCGCGTGACCGTCCGCGAGATTGCGCGGAGCTCACGGGTGCCGAAGGCGAACGGCGGCAGCGTCCCGCGCCGGAGCTCGGCCGCCTCGCACTCCCCGATGGACACCCCGGTCAGCATCCGGGAGAGGAATCGGTCGCCGATCCCCCACTTGTCCAGCGGTTCCAGTTCGACATCGAGTTGGTCGTCGTGTGGCCGGTCGTCGTCGGGGATGCGGGCACCGAGGCGCTGGCGGACGAACGCCACGATCGGGTCCACGTGGAAGTCGATGAGGGTCGCGAGGTCGATGTCCTCGGTGTCGGGGGTCCGTTCCGGCGCGGGCAGCACCTCGGCAGCGGCGACCACCACGCGCCGCGTCGGCTCGCGTAAGGCCTCGGCTCCGCGAAGTATCGACGCGTCGTGGCTGAACGGCCCCGCGATTCCCGGCACGCCACCGGGGGTGAAGTTCCGCGCGTCGAACCCGTGCAGCGAATGCCGGCGAACGGGACTCACGCCGGTCAGACCGGTGAGCGTGTCGACCAGTTCGCTCACGACCACAGCGGGCGGGATCCGCCGGCCGGAGACGGGGTCGGCGCCACTGTAGAAGACGAGGAGGGCATCTTGCGCGGCGCAGATCGCGTCGAGGAAACACTGCCGGTCCTCGTCCCGCGGATTGCGTTCGCCCACCAGCGGATCGACGCCGAGTACGTCATCCCCGTCGATACGCTGGACACGCGGGAACACCTCGGCGTCGATCCCGAGCAGCACGATCACCCGGTGCGGCACCGAGCGCATCGGCACCATCGTGCACACCGTCAGTTCTCCGGTGCGGAAGTTCGAGCGCGTCGGCCGGCCGGCGACCAGCGCCGACAGGAGGTCCCGCACGTCCGCCAGACGCAGCACCTCCTCCGGCTCGACCGGTCGGGTGTCCCCGAAGGCCTCGCTGAGCATCCGGATTGCCTGTGCGCGTTGCCAATCCTCGGCGTGCTCGGTCGCCGTCAGCGACGAGACGGCGTCGATGAGCGTCTCCGCCCATCGGTGCGCGGGAGCGGCTTCCCGCAGTTCGGCCAGCACCCGACCGAGTCGGTCGAGGAACTCGTCGAACCTGCCGACGAGATCGATGCCGGTACTCTCCACTCCGGCGAGCGGCAGTGCGGTACCGAGCCATTCGTCGTCGGCCTCCTCGGCGACGACGCCGAGGGCGATGCGGTCCAGGCCGGCGTCGAAGGTGCCCTGGCGGAACCGTTCGAGACCGTAGCGGGCGCGTTCGGCGACGCCTATCCCCCACCGGACGTTGCTGTGCGCCAGCCATTCCCGGATCAGATCCAGGTCGTCGTCGGTCATCGCGAACCGGGTTCGTACCGGCGGGGCGCCGAGGAGGTCGACGACGTCGCCTGCGGTCACCCGGCCCGCGGCCAGCTCCACGACTCCGACGATCACGTCGAGGATCGGGTTCACATGGCGAATTCCACGGTCGGCGAGCCGAACTCGCAGGTCGAACGCCGGATGTGGCAGCCCCGCTTGTCCGAATGCGCCACGGATCAGGGGTGCGAAGGTCTCGACGTCCGGGCACATGATGAGGACATCGCGCGGCTGCAGCTCGGGATCGGCGGCGAACAGATGCAGCAACCGATCCCGCAGGACCTCGATCTGCCGCTCGGGCCCGTGACACGCGTGAACCTCGACGGACGGGTCCGCGGAGACGGTCGGGTCCGACGTGTCGGCGAGGCCGGGCGCGGGCGCGAGGTCGTCGCGGATCCCCGACTGGACGACGTGCAGCGCGGTGTCGCCGAGCACCGACTCCCGCGGCACATGGTGGAGGTCCCGATCGACGATCGGAGCGAGCCGCAACTGGAGCTCCTGCAGATCGCGGGAGAGACCGGCGAGCAGGGGGTTTCGCAGTTCGGGGAGCTCGCACTCCCCGCGTCGCGGTGGGACCCCGTTGCCGGAGTCGGGGTCGACGAGGGCACCGAGTTCCGCCCACAGCCGTGGACTCGGGTGGGGCACGAACAGGTGGACGTCGTGGTGGACGGCCGCGGCCGCGGCGATCTGACGGAACGACTCGGTGATCCGCGTCGGCCCGAAGACCGACAGTCGTTCCGGCAATCCCCCCGCCGCGGGGTCGGTGCGCAGCCGATCGCAGACCGCGGCGAGATCCTCCGCGGGATGCGGCCGGCCGATCTCGGCGCGGACCGCGCGCCAGAACCCGGGCTGCCACGCCAGGTCGTCCCGCAGGGGGCGGCCGGCACCGTCGAGATCGTGGCCGGCGGCCCAGTCGGCGATCAGCGACGGACGCGACCGCCCGTACCGGTCGAACAACTCGGCCAGATGGCGTGCGGTGGCGTAGCGGCGCCCGACCCGGGGCGAGGAGGTGTCGCCCGCGCCGATGTGCCGCGCGATCACGTCGAGCGCGGGGTCGTCGACGCGGTCGTCGAGGACACGCAGCACCGGCCACGTCAGCTCGGCCGCGCGCCACGGATCGTCCGGCGCCGTCAGCGAACCCGAGGTGTTCAGACGCGTATCACCGAGCACCGCCGCGACGATGGCGTCAGCCAGACGGGACGGCCCGGTGAAGTCGATGTTGGCCGCGATTCCGTCGTCGCCCGCCCCCGCCCCCAGGCGCCGGGCCAGATGCTGGGCGAGCCACCGCTCGACTCCCGCGGCGGGAACCGACACGATCTCCGGGCGCATCGGGTCGCCCAGCGGGTGCGCGAGGACCTCGGCCAGCGCATCGGCCAGCGTGTCGGTGCGTTCGGCGCGGTGCAGGATGAGCATCGGACGGCTGTGACTCCGGGGCCCGGCCCGGTCAGCCCGCGGCGTTCGACCGGGGCGTGTGGAAACGCACCGGCTCGCCGAGGCGCGCGGTCAGCAGCGGCCGGGCGTCGTCGGGAATCGGGGTGGGCCGGCCGGTGTCCGGGTCGACGACGACCATCGTGGTCTCGGCCGTGGCGCACAGCGTCCCGGACTGGTCGATCAGGCGCAGCGCCATGACGAACGACGACCGGCCCACGCGTCCGATGCAGGTGCGCACGTGCACCGGGTCGAGCGAGTAGTGCACGGGAGCGGAGAACTCGATGTCCTGACGCGCGACGAGGAACGAGAACTTCCTCGGCCGGTCGGGCATCCATTCATAGAACGAACGCACCCGGCTCTCCTCGAAGATCCGGGAGATCTGCACGTTGTTGATGTGGTTGTTGATGTCCATGTCGCCCCAGCGCAGCGCGACCGGGATGTCGAGGACGTAGTCCGGTCCGGCGGAACCGGCTGCGGTTGCCTCGGGATCGAGGGCATCTGGATCGGGGGCATCTCGGTGGGGGGCCACGGCGCGATCTTAGTGCGGGACACGCGTACGACGAACTGCAGGAGTCACAGCCGACCAGACCGTAGACTCACTCGCCGGGGCAGGACGTCAGGCGAATCGGTGCGCGCACCCCCGCGCGCGGTGAGGGGCTCGGGTGAACATCGACACGGCACGGGCTCGGCTGCGCCCGGTGTCCGCCGTCGATGTCGACGAGCTCGTCCACCTCGACAGCGATCCCGAGGTCATGCGGTACGTGAGCGGCGGTGCCGCGACACCGCGCGCCGTGATCGAGGACTGGGTGGTCCCCCGCGCCGAGACCGCACACCGCAGACACGGCACCGGCACCTGGATCCTGTGCGACCCCGCCACCGCCGCCTTCCTCGGCTGGATCTCGCTGCGCACACCACGGCACAGCAACCGTGCCGAACTCGAACTGAGCTATCGCCTCCGGCGCACGGTGTGGGGCCGCGGCCTGGCGACCGAGGCGGCGTTCGCCCTCGTCGCGTTCGCGTTCGACCACCTCGGCACCGAGCGCGTGTTCGCGAGCACGGTCGCCCGCAACGCGTCGTCGCGCCGCGTGATGGAGAAGCTCGGGATGACGCTCTGCGCCATCCACCTCTGCGACGACGCCGCGGACTCGGCCGAGCTGCTGACCATCCACCCGGACCGCGACCGGTCCGAGGTCGAATACGAGCTCCTACGGGCCGACTGGCAGGAGCGCTCGCAACGATGGTCATCGGCCGGGGGTCTCAGCGCGTGAGCGCAACACCCCTCTGGCCGCGCCCAACGGATCATCATTGACTACCGTTGAGAACATGCACGGTCGTACTCCGGCCCCGGCGCTACACGGCCCCCTCGGGTAGCACCCCATTCGGTCCGCCGAAGTCCGCACGACCGTCGCCCAACGACCTGGAAGGAGATGTCTGGAGATGAGCAGCCCCGCCGTCCAGGCCCCCGCTGGAGCAGCCACGACCCGTCGGAAAGTGGTCATCATCGGTTCGGGCTTCGGCGGATTGTTCGCCGCCCAGCGACTGGCCAAGGCCGATGTCGATGTCACGCTGATCGCCAAGACCACCCACCACCTGTTCCAACCGATGCTCTACCAGGTGGCGACCGGCATCGTCGCCGAGGGCGAGATCGCACCGGCCACCCGCGTGGTCCTGCGCAAGCAGAAGAACACCGCGGTGCTCATGGGTGATGTGTACGACATCGACCTCGAGGCCAAGACCGTCACCTCCCGCCTGCTCGAGCGCATCACGGTCACCCCGTACGACGACCTCATCGTCGCCGCCGGCGCCGATCAGTCCTACTTCGGCAACGACCACTTCGCCGAGTACGCACCCGGTATGAAGACCATCGACCACGCACTCGAACTGCGCGGCCGCATCCTCGGCGCCTTCGAACAGGCCGAGCTGTCCCACGACCCCGCCGAACGCGCCAAGCTGCTGACCTTCGTGGTCGTCGGCGCCGGCCCGACCGGTGTCGAGCTCGCCGGTCAGATCGCCGAGATGAGCGACAAGACCCTCAAGGGCGCGTTCCGCAACATCGACCCGACCGAGGCCCGGGTGATCCTGCTCGACGCCGCGCCGGCCGTCCTGCCGCCGTTCGGGCCCAAGCTCGGCGGCAAGGCCGCGGCCCGGCTCGAGCGCATGGGCGTCGAGATCCAGCTGAACGCCATGGTCGTCGACGTCGACTACGACGGCCTGGTCGTCAAGGAGAAGGACGGCACCACGCGCCGCATCGAGTCGCAGTGCAAGGTGTGGTCGGCGGGCGTGCAGGCCAGCCCGCTCGGGCAGCAGCTCGCCGAGCAGTCCGGTGTCGAACTCGACCGCGCCGGCCGGGTGAAGGTCCTGCCCGACCTCACCATCCCCGGCCATCCCGAGGTCTTCGTCGTCGGCGACATGATGGCCGTCGACGGTGTCCCGGGCGTCGCGCAGGGCGCGATCCAGGGCGGCCGCTACGCCGCCGACGCGATCAAGGCGGAGATGAAGGGCCAGACGTCCGACCAGCGCAAGCCGTTCAGCTACTACGACAAGGGTTCGATGGCGACCATCTCGCGGTACTCCGCGGTGATGCAGGTCCCGATCCCGGGCATCAAGAAGACCTTCGAGACCGAGGGCTACTTCGCCTGGCTGGGCTGGCTCGCCCTTCACCTGGTGTACCTGGTCGGGTTCCGCAACCGGTTGAACACCCTGATCAACTGGTTCTTCGCCTTCACCACGCGCGGCCGTTCGCAGCTCGCGGTGACCGAGCAGCAGGTCTACGCGCGCACCGCGATCGGCCAGTTGTCGGCGCTCGAGAAGGCCGGCGAGACCTCCGATGCCGAACCGGCGAAGACCGATGCCGGAACAGTCGACTCCGCGTCGACCGCTCCCGGGGCGACGGGCTCGGTCCCCACCGAGGGCAAGGACGCCGACGGCAAGGAATCCGAGGCCGAGGCCAGCTGACCCGCGGACGGCGGCCGGCCCGCCGGCGGTCGTCTACGGCACGACGGCCAGTGAGTCCATCTCCAGGCCGTCGGCCAGCCGCCGCGCGGTGCTGACCGAGGTCCCGAGCGCGGTGGTCAGACTGGCGCCGCCGGCCAGCTGCAGACGCGCGGCGAACTCGGTCCCGTGCACGTCGCCGGGCCGGTTGTCGGGGTACCGGAACACGCTGCTCGCCGCCCGGTGGCCCGCGGCCCCCGCGGGTGTGCCCCGGCCGAGCGAGAGCCGATGGGCCAGCACCACTTGATCGTCGACCTCGACGCGCAGACCCCCGGTCCAGGCACCCATCCGGTCGCGGTCTACCAGCGTGGCGTCCGTCATGCTCGCCGCCCGGCCGATCTGGACGTGCTCGTGTAGATCGAGGGTCGCGCCGGCGGCGAGTCGTGCCGTGATGTCCGAGCGGTGGACCGCGCCACCGGCGACGACCGTCGGCTGCGGGTCGATGCGCAGGCGACCACCGTCGCCGACGGCGATCTCCCACCGAGCCGACGAGTCCGGACGGTCGCGGGCCGGCAGCGCGATCGTCGCCGCGACGCTGCCGAGGCGCAACTGCGCACCCCGTTCGACCTCGATGCGCACCACGATCTCGTCACCACCGAGCGGCGTGGCGGCGGTGCCGATCAGCTGAACGTGGCCCGGCGCGGTCACCCGCACGCCCAGTCCCCCGACCGCCCGATGACGCACGCCACGCTCGACGGTGGCGACGATGTCGACCTCGGTGCGCATCGTCACCCGGCGGCGACCGGGGCCGCCAGTTGGGCCCGGACCCAGGCCAGCACGTCCGTCGCGGCCGGGTCCTCGGTCAGCGAGATCATGGCGGTCTGCCGGCCCTCGCGGACCTTCGCCGCGTCGCGCCGCATGACGTCGAGGTCGGCATTGACGCGCTCGGCCAGATCGATCTTGTTGATCACCAACAGGTCCGAGAACGTGACGCCGGGTCCGCCCTTGCGGGGCACCTTGTCCCCGCCCGCGACGTCGATGACGAAGATCTGCACGTCGATCAGACCTGTCGAGAATGTCGCGGTGAGATTGTCGCCGCCCGATTCCACGAGGATCAGATCCAGCGGTGGGTTCGCCTCGACGAGATCGTCGATGGCGTCGAGGTTGGCGGTGATGTCGTCCCGGATGGCGGTGTGCGGACATCCGCCGGTCTGGACGGCGGTGATCCGTTCGTCGGGCAGAACAGCGTTGCGGCGCAGGAAGTCGGCGTCCTCGGTCGTGTAGATGTCGTTTGTCAACACGGCGACCGACAACTCGTCCCGGAGCTGTCGGCACAGTGCGGCCACCAGCGCGGTCTTGCCCGATCCGACCGGGCCACCGACACCGATGCGCAGCGCCTCGCCGGGCTCGCGCTTGCGGCGCGGCCGGTTGTGGTCGTGGGTGTGCGGCTGCCCGTCGATGAGATGCGGGGGCATGGGAACTCCTCTCGGTTCGCGACGGCGACTTCGCCGGGTCACGGGATGGGTGGCGCGATGGTCAGGACATGAACAGCGGCATCGGTTGCCGCTCATGGCGTTCGGCGAAGATGTCGAGCACCGGATCGGACAGGTCCGCCAGGCCGACCGCGGCCTCGGCGGCGACGCGTTCGCACTCGGGACCGAGTTCGGCGATCATGATCGACACGTCGGCCGGGTCGAGTGCGAGCAGGCGCTGGCCGGCAGTCGCCGACCCGCTCATCGTGGTGTACACGAGGATCAGGGCCGTGTGGAAACCCGACAGCGAGGACACCGCGCCGATCGACCCGCTGATGACGGGGAGATGCGTCGACGGCCGGTGGGCCGACCAATCGACGTCCGGCCACATCCGCCGCGCCAGCCGCACCATCCCGCGGCCCTGCGCCAGCGATGCCTTCCGTGCGGCCGCCGACGGCGTGCGCGCATCCGTTTCGCGTTGCGCGCGGGGCACGTCGAGTGCGCCGTCGGCCACGGCCGCCGCCACCGATGCCGCGACGAGACCGCTCGTGGTCACCCGGCGGTACAGGAAGGAAGCGAGATCGCCTGCGGTGCGAATGAATCCGTCGGTGATCGCCTGCTCGACGCCACCGGAGTGGACGTGCCCGCCCACCGGTAGACGCGAATCCGCCAGGGCCAGCATCATCGCCAGCGGCGCGGAGGCGCCCGGGTTCGTGTCGTCGGGTCGCATCAGAACAGGAAATACCGTTGCGCCATCGGGAGTTCGGCGACGGGCTCGGACTCCCACACCTCACCGTCGACCCGCACCGTGAACGTGTCGGGGTCGACCTCGATCGTCGGGCAGGCGTCGTTGTTGACCATGTCGGCCTTCCCGACGCCGCGGGTGTTCTTGACCGGGACGAACCTGCGGTCGACCCCGATGCGCCCGGCGAGATCGGCGTCGGCACCCGGGGCGACGAAGCTGACCGACGTCGCGGCCGCGAGTTTCGGTGCGGCACCGAACATCGGGCGCGGGAAGACCGGTTGCGGCGTGGGGATCGAGGCGTTGGCGTCGCCCATCGCCGCCCACGCGATGGCGCCGCCCTTGATGACCAGATCGGGGCGGATCCCGAAGAACGCCGGGTCCCACAGCACGAGGTCGGCGAGCTTACCGACCTCGACGGATCCGATCTCGTCGTCGAAGCCATGCGCACGCGCCGGACAGATCGTGTACTTCGCGATGTAGCGACGTGCGCGATTGTTGTCCGCCCGACCGTCGCCGGGGAGCGAACCGCGTTTGCGCTTCATCACGTGCGCCGTCTGCCACGTCCGGAGCACGACTTCGCCGATCCGGCCCATCGCCTGCGAGTCCGAGCCGATCATCGAGATGGCGCCCAGGTCGTGCAGGAGGTCTTCGGCCGCGATCGTGGACGGCCGGATCCGGCTCTCGGCGAAGGCGAGGTCCTCCGGCACGGTGGGGTTGAGATGGTGGCAGACCATCAACATGTCGAGATGCTCGTCGAGTGTGTTGACCGTGTGCGGGCGCGTCGGATTCGTCGACGACGGAAGCACATTCGGGTAGGCCGCGACCGTGATGATGTCCGGCGCGTGACCACCGCCCGCGCCCTCGGTGTGGTAGGCGTGGATGCCGCGGCCGGCGATCGCGCCGAGGGTCGTCTCCACGAACCCGGCCTCGTTCAGGGTGTCGGAGTGCAGGGCGACCTGCACGCCGGTCTCATCGGCCACCCGCAGGCAGGCGTCGATGGCCGCGGGCGTACTGCCCCAGTCCTCGTGCAGCTTGAAACCCGAAGCGCCCGCGCGGATCTGCTCGTGCATCGACTCGGCGCTGACGGTGTTGCCCTTGCCGAGGAGCGCGATGTTCATCGGCCAGTGATCGGTTGCGGCGAGGATCGAGGCCAGATGCCACGCGCCGGGTGTCACGGTGGTGGCCTTGCTGCCCTCGGCCGGACCCGTACCGCCGCCGATCACGGTGGTGATCCCGTTGCCCAACGCCTCGTCCATGATCTGCGGACAGATGAAGTGCACATGGCAGTCGATCGCGCCGGCGGTGACGATCTTGCCGTTGCCGGCGATGATCTCGGTCGACGGCCCGATGACCAGGTCCGGATGCACCCCGTCCATGGTGTCGGGATTACCCGCCTTGCCCATCGCGACGATGCGACCGTCCCGAATTCCCAGGTCGGCCTTGATGATTCCCCAGTGATCGAGGACCACGACACCGGTGATGACGGTGTCGGGGGCGCCGTCGGCGCGGGTCGCCCGACTCTGTCCCATCGACTCGCGGATCACCTTGCCACCGCCGAAGACGGCCTCGTCTCCGGCGCGACCCGGTCCGCCCGACAGGTCCTCGGTGACCTCGATGAGCAGATCGGTGTCGGCGAGGCGGATCAGATCGCCCGTGGTCGGGCCGAACAGCTGTGCGTACCGGTCACGTCCCAGGATGGCCATGCGTCACTCACTCTCGTCGGTACGGACGGCGTCGACCGGTCCGCAGGCACCGGGGGGCTCCAAGGAGATCCCGTACACCTCGCGGGTTCCGCCGAGCGGGACCAGACCGACGGTCATCTCGATGCCGGGCTCGAAACGCACCGCGGTCCCGGCCGGGATATCGAGGCGGCGGCCGTGTGCGCGAGCGCGGTCGAAGACGAGTGCGGCGTTCGACTGCGGGAAGTGGACGTGACTGCCGACCTGCACCGGACGATCGCCGGAGTTGACGACCCGGAGTTCGACGGCGTCGGCACCCGCGTTGAGCTCGATGGTCCCGTCAGCGGCGATGACCTCACCCGGCACGAGTGTCGATCGCGGGCCGGGATGCGTACCCGACATTTCGGTCTCCTCTGGACTGCTGCTGTTCGATGGACGGGCGCGGGGCGCCACGATCCACCTCGGACGGTGCCCCGATCGCGGGGCGTCAGGCGATGGGGTCGTGCACGGTCACCAGCTTGGTGCCGTCGGGGAACGTCGCCTCCACCTGGACGTCGTGCAGCATCTCCGGCACCCCGTCCATGACGTCGTCGCGCCGGAGCACCTCGCGGCCGGATGTCATCAGCTCGGCCACCGACCGGCCGTCGCGGGCGCCCTCCAGGACGTGATCGGTGATCAGCGCGACCGACTCCGGGTGGTTGAGCTTCAGGCCGCGCCCCTGCCGCCGCCGGGCCAGCTCGGCCGCGTAGGAGATCAACAGCCGTTCTTGTTCATGCGGCGACAGTCGCACCGGGAGCGCTCCTCGAGAGTGTTCGGCCGGACGGTCTGTTCGGTGGGTCCGGCCGGGCAGTAGGAGTCATCCTGCCATGCCGACACGGGGTCGGCGCGCCGAGTGGCGATGGGGTGACGCGGGCCTCGACGGCCTATGTGACCTCGATGTTCTGCAGCCGCACCTGCGATTTGGCCAGCAGCTTTCCGTCCTGGTCGACCATGTCGACAGCCCACAGCTGCTGGCGACGGCCCCGGTGGATCGGGGTGGACGTCGCGGTGACCGTGCCGGCGCGGACGGACCGGAGGAAGTCAGTGTTGTTGTTCACCCCGACGGCGGTGCCGCCGATCCCGCAGTCCTGCAGCCAGAGGAAACCGCTCATGCTGGCGACACTCTCACCGACCGCGCAATAGACACCGCCGTGCACGATGCCGAACGGCTGATGATGACGCTCGGTGATCTCCATCGTGGCCACGATCCGGTCCGGCCCGGCCTCGACGACCTCGAGTCCCAGGACGCCGTCGAGTCCTTTGCCGAATGAATCCCGGAGAACATCGTCCGCACTGTCAGCAGTCATGACGTCAACAGTCGCATGCCGGTCGGGTCGTGGCGACAGCAGTCCGGGACTCGGCGGGGAACCGGGCTCGACCGCCGATCGTTGGCCCCCCGAGGATCCCAGAAGGCCCCGCATCTCTGGGAGATGCGGGGCCTTCCGTGCCGTGGACCGGGGGTCTCTGCAGCCCTCAGGACTCTCGCGCGGTCCGACGTGACACTTAATGTAGGCTAGCCTTACCAACGTGTCAAGCGCCGCAGAAACGGCCACGTCAACGGCGTGCCGCCCCGCGCGAGCGTCGCTCGGCACACCGGCACGCAACAACTGAGTATCCAGCGGACCCACAAACGGAGGCACAGCAGTAAAATGCGAAAGATGAATGGCCTGGGCGACCTCGAACGCGCTGTGATGGACACGTTGTGGGAGAGTTCGACCCCGCAGACCGTGCGGCAGGTACACGCCGCACTGTCCCGGGACCGCTCGCTCGCGTACACGACCGTCATGACGGTCCTGCAGCGACTGGCGAAGAAGAACCTGGTGACGCAGATCCGCGACGACCGGGCCCACAAGTACGTCGCCACCCATCCCCGCGAGGACCTGGTCGCCAGCCTCATGGTCGACGCGCTCAGCGAGGCCGCCGCCCCCGGCTCCCGACATGCGGCCCTGGTGTCCTTCGTCGGTCGCGTGGGCGCCGACGAGGCGGCCGCCCTCCGTTCCGCACTCGATGAACTCGAAGCCGCCCGCGGAACGAGCGACACCGGCTAGATTCGCGGCACCACCACTCGCAGCCCACCCTGAGGAATCACCAGATGACCGCCTTGCTCTTCGGCATCGTCAGCCTGGTGCTCGCCGGACCCGTACCCGAGGCACTGTCCCGGGCCCGCTGGCCGATCCGAGCACCACGCGCGGCGATGACGCTGTGGCAGGCCATTGCCCTGGCCGCCGTGCTGTCGGCGTTCAGCTGTGGCCTGGCGATCGCGGCGAACATCCTCGTGATCGGTCCCGACGGCACCCCTACGACCCACCCGGTCCGCGAGATCGAACGCCTCGGCTGGCCGCTGTGGCTCCTCTGCGTCGGGGTCTTCGTGCTCACCCTGCTCGTCGGCGCGCGGCTGTTCTACACCGTGATCCGCGTCGGCCTGCGCACCCGAGCCCGGCGCAAGGCCCACCGCCAGCTCATCGACATCCTCGACCGCTGTGACCGGACCGACGACGCCGACGACCCGCTCTACGCCCGCGACGTCCGCATGATCGACGTCGAGCAGCCGCTCGCCTACTGCCTGCCCGGCCTCCGCCAGCGTGTCGTGGTCAGCGAAGGCGTCGTACATCGCCTCACCCGGGACGAACTGGTCGCCGTCATCGCGCACGAGCGCGCCCACCTACGTGCCCGGCACGACCTCGTGCTCGAGGCCTTCATCGCACTGCACGAGGCGTTCCCCCGGTTCGTGCGCAGCAGTTCCGCGCTCGGCGCGGCCGAACTCCTCGTCGAGGCACTGGCCGACGATCAGGCCGTCCGGGCGACCACCCCGACCACGCTGGGTCGTGCGCTGGTCGCCTGCGCCGACGCGGTTGCCCCGCGCGGTGCGATGGCGGTCGGCGGGCCGACGACCCTGACGCGCGTCCACCGTCTCCGCGACGACCGCCCCGCGCGGATCGTCGCCGCCGGCGCCTACATCGCCGCCGCCGCGATCCTGGTCCTGCCGACCCTCGCGGTCGCGATCCCGTGGCTGACCGAGCTCAACCGACTCATGTCGGCGTTCTGACGACTCCTGTCCCCGGCGTCATCTGCCCGCCGTCACACGTGGAGGCAGATCGCCGCTTCGGACACAGAGGCAATAGGCTGTCCGCATGAACAATGTCGACGCATCGTCCTCCTCCGCGAAGGCCCAGATCGGTGTCACCGGCCTGGCCGTCATGGGTTCGAACATCGCACGCAACTTCGCCCGTCACGGGTATACGGTCGCGCTGCACAACCGCAGCATCGCCAAGACCGACGCGCTGCTCGAAAACCACGGCGGCGACGGCAACTTCATCCGCACCGAGACGGTGGCCGAGTTCGTGGCCGCACTCGAGCGTCCGCGCCGGGTCCTCATCATGGTGAAGGCGGGCGACGCGACCGACGCGGTCATCGAGGAACTCGCCGACGCGATGGAGCCGGGCGACATCATCATCGACGGCGGCAACGCCCTCTACACCGACACCATCCGGCGCGAGGCCGCGATGTCGGCCCGCGGACTCAACTTCGTCGGCGCGGGCATCTCCGGCGGCGAAGAGGGCGCGCTCAACGGCCCGTCGATCATGCCGGGCGGACCCGCCGAGTCCTACGAGTCGCTCGGGCCACTCCTCGAGTCGATCGCCGCCCAGGTCGACGGCGAGCCGTGCTGCACCCACATCGGGCCCGACGGCAGCGGCCACTTCGTCAAGATGGTGCACAACGGCATCGAGTACGCCGACATGCAGCTCATCGGCGAGGCCTACGACCTCATGCGCAAGGCCCTGGACATGCCGGTCTCGGAGATCGCCGACGTCTTCCGTGACTGGAACACCACCGAACTCGAGAGCTACCTGATCGAGATCACCGCGGAGGTCCTCAGCCAGGTCGACGACGAGACCGGCAAGCCGCTGGTCGACGTCATCGTCGACGCCGCGGGTCAGAAGGGCACCGGCCGCTGGACCGTGAAGTCCGCACTCGACCTGGGCATCCCGACGACCGGGATCGCCGAGGCCGTGTTCGCCCGCGCCCTGTCGAGCGCCACCGATCAGCGCGTCGCCGCGCGCGGCCTGTCGTCGGGCAACCTCGGCTCGGCCCCCGCCGACCGCGAGAGCTTCGTCAACGACATCAAGACCGCCCTGTACGCCTCCAAGGTCGTCGCCTACGCCCAGGGCTTCGATCAGATCGCCGCCGGCAGCGCCGAGTACGGCTGGGATGTCGACCGCGGAGCACTGGCCACCATCTGGCGCGGCGGCTGCATCATCCGGGCACAGTTCCTCAACCGCATTCGTGAGGCCTACCACGACGACCCCGCCCTTCCGAGCCTGCTTCTCGCGCCGTACTTCCGCGAAGCCGTCGAGGTCGGCATCGACAGTTGGCGCCGGGTGGTTTCGACCGCGACGCTCCTCGGTATCCCCGTGCCGGCGTTCGCGTCGTCGCTGTCGTACTACGACGGTCTGCGAGCCGAACGCCTGCCGGCCGCGCTCACCCAGGGCCTGCGCGACTACTTCGGCGCGCACACCTACCAGCGCATCGACAAGGAGGGCACGTTCCACACGCTGTGGAGCGGTGACCGCTCGGAAGTGACCGAATAGGAGCCTGCGAGCCCCGTGCGATTCATCGAAGGCCACCGGCCGACACACGATCTGACGTACGACGATCTGTTCATCGTCCCGGGCAGATCGGACGTCAGCTCGCGCTTCGACGTCGACCTGTCGACGTCGGACGGCAGCGGTACCACGATCCCGCTGGTCGTGGCGAACATGACGGCGGTGGCGGGCAAGCGCATGGCCGAGACGGTGGCCCGCCGCGGTGGGCTCGTGGTCCTCCCCCAGGACCTGCCTATCGAGGCGGCCGCCGCGTCCATCGCGTTCGTGAAGTCACGGCACCTGGTGGCCGACACACCCGTCACCCTCGACCCGGACGCGTCGGTCACCGATGCGGTCGCGTTGATCCCGAAGCGGTCACACGGGGTGGCCGTGGTAGTCGAGGACGGCCGCCCGGTGGGGGTCGTCACCGAGAAGCGCTGTCGCGACGTCGACCGGTTCGCGCGAGTGCGTGACGTCGCCGACCCCGACATCGTGACGCTGCCCGTCGACACCCCGCCCCGTGAGGTCTTCGACGCACTCGGCGATCTGCACCTCGGCCTCGCGGTGCTCGTCGAACCCGACGGTCGGCTCGCCGGGGTCCTCAATCGGGTCGGCGCCCTGCGCCACGCGATCTACACCCCGAATGTCGACGCGGCCGGCTCCCTGCGCATCGCGGCGGCCGTCGGCATCAACGGCGATGTCGTGGGCAAGGCTCGAGCGCTGGTCGCCGCGGGCGCCGACCTGCTTGTCATGGACACTGCGCACGGTCACCAGGAGAAGATGCTCACGGCGCTGTCGGCGGTCGCCGGCGCGGACCTGGGCGTTCCGATCGCCGCGGGCAACGTGGTCTCGGCCGAGGGGACCCTCGATCTCATCGATGCGGGGGCATCGATCGTCAAGGTAGGTGTCGGACCGGGCGCGATGTGCACGACCCGGATGATGACCGGCGTCGGACGCCCCCAGTTCTCGGCCGTCGCCGAGTGTGCCGCCGTCGCGGCCGGACACGGTGCGTCGGTGTGGGCCGACGGCGGCGTCCGGCACCCGCGCGACGTGGCCCTGGCCCTGGCCGCGGGGGCGTCGAACGTGATGGTCGGCTCGTGGTTCGCCGGGACCCACGAGTCACCGGGCGACCTGCTCGTGGACGAGCGGGGCCCGTACAAGGTGAGTTTCGGCATGGCTTCGAAGCGGGCGGTCGCGGCCCGCTCGAGCGGCGACAGCACCTACGACCTGGCCCGCAAGAGCCTGTTCGAAGAGGGCATCTCGAGTTCACGGATCCGTCTGGATCCGGAGCGGCCCGGCGTCGAGGACGTCATCGACCACATCTGCGCGGGCGTCCGCAGTACGGCGACCTATACCGGCGCCCGCAACCTGCGCGAGCTCCACGACAAGGTGGTGCTCGGCATCCAGTCGCCCGCCGGCTTCGCCGAAGGACGGCCCCTGCCGGGCGGGTGGTGACGTGGAGATCCTGCTCCTGGTCGCGAGTCTCGTCGGATTCATCGCGCTGACGCTCGGGACGGCGCTGTTCGTGGCGGCCGAGTTCTCCCTCACCGCGTTGGAGCGGTCGACGATCACCGCCGACGTGGCCGATCGCGCGGACCGTCGTTCTCGGATGGTCCAGCGCGCGCACTCCACCCTGTCGTTCCAGCTGTCGGGCGCGCAGCTGGGCATCACGATCACGACCCTCATCACCGGCTACATCGCCGAACCGGTCCTCGCCCGGATCCTCCGGCCGCCGCTGACCGCACTCGGCGTCGGCGAGTCGGTGGCCTCGGCGACCTCGCTCATTCTCGCGCTGGTGATCGCGACCTCCCTGTCGATGGTGCTCGGCGAGCTCATCCCGAAGAACCTCGCGATCGCCAAGCCGCTCGCGGTGGCGCGGGCCACCGCCGGCCCGATGACCGTGTTCTCCTCGGTCTTCCGCTGGGCGATCAACGGATTGAACGGCACGGCGAACTGGATCGTCCGGCGTCTCGGCATCGAACCGACCGACGAGCTGGCGTCCGCGCGGTCGCCCCAGGAACTCGTCTCGCTCGTCCGTAACTCGGCACGTCGCGGTGCCCTCGACCAGCAGACGGCGACCCTAGTCGACCGCTCGCTGCGCTTCGGCGAACTCACCGCCGAGGACCTGATGACCCCCCGCGTGACGATCGATTGTCTCGACCGCGCCGACTCGGTCCGCGACCTCGTCATGGCGTCGTCGCGCACCGGGCATTCCCGTTTCCCGGTCGTCATCGACGGCGACCTCGACGACCTCGTCGGGGTCGTGCACATCAAACAGGCCTTCACCGTTCCGCCCGAGCGACAGGCCACCACCTCGGTCACCTCGATCGCCCGGCCGGTGCCACGTGTGCCGGCCAGCCTCGACGGTGACGCGCTGATGGAACGCATCCGCGCCGACGGGATGGAGCTGTGCGTCGTGATCGACGAATACGGCGGGACCGCCGGCATCGTCACCACCGAAGACCTCATCGAGGAGATCCTCGGCGACGTCACCGACGAACACGACGACGAACGCGCCGACGTCGCGGTCGACGGCAACGGTTACCTCTGTGCCGGACTGCTGCGCATCGACGAGCTGTACGACGCCGTCGGCTACCACGCCCCCGAAGGGCCCTACGACACGCTGGGTGGACTCGTCATGTACTGCCTGGGCCGCATTCCCACCGTCGACGACGAGGTGGACCTCCCACGACGCTCGGCCGTCGGCGAGACCGACGACGACACCGCCCAGTCGCCCGACCGCGGCCCGGACGTCACCTGGCGTGCGACCGTCACCCAGATGGACGGACGCCGGGTCGACGTGGTCGCCATCCGGCCGGCTCCCGCGGATCAGGTCCGGGCGGCTCACGCGGACCGAGACCTCTCCACCGCTTCCGAACGAAACGGCGAACCGTCGAACAACCAGGAGGACCCGCATGGGCGGTGATCTGTGGGCGGTCGGGCTGACCGTCGTCCTCCTGGCCGGCAACGCGTTCTTCGTGGGTGCCGAGTTCTCCCTGATCTCGGCTCGACGCGACCGCCTCGAAGCCCTCGCCGAGAGCGGCAAGAGCCGCGCGCGGACCGTCATCTACGCCGGCGAACGGCTGTCGCTGATGCTGGCCGGTGCACAGCTCGGCATCACGATCTGCTCGATCCTGCTCGGCCGGGTCGGCGAGCCCGCGGTCGCGCATCTCATCGAGGCGCCGCTGCACCTGGCGCACGTTCCCGATGCCCTCCTCCACCCGATCTCGTTCGCCATCGCTCTGTCGCTGGTCGTGGTGCTGCACATCCTGCTGGGCGAGATGGTCCCGAAGAACATCGCGCTGGCCGGCCCGGAGTCGTCCGCGATGCTCCTCGTGCCTGCACATCTGATGTTCATCCGTCTGGTCCGGCCGTTGATCGCGTTCTACAACTGGCTGGCGAACATCTCGCTGCGGCTCCTCCGGGTGGAACCGAAGGACGAACTCGAGTCCACGGTGTCGCTGGGCGAGCTGGCCGAGATGGTCGGCGAGTCCAAGCAGGAAGGCCTCATCGACGCCGAGGAGCACGAACGACTGACCCGCGCCCTGCAGTCCATCGGCCGCACGGTGTCGGAGGTGATGATCCCGCTGGACCAGATGCGCAGTGTCGGTGTGCAGGTGTCCGGTTCCGGCGGCATCGGACCGACCCTGGGTGCCGTGGAGAGAGCGGTCGGCGAGACGGGGTTCTCCCGGTTCCCCGTCCGCGGACCCGACGGCACCTTCACCGGCTATCTGCACCTCAAGGACGTACTCGACGAGATCCTCGACGAGCACGTCGGACCGGACACCATCATCGGCGTCGACAAGATCCGGCCGCTGCCGGTCATCGATTCGACGACGCCCCTCGACGAGGCCACCGGGGTGCTGCGGCGGACCAGTTCGCATCTGGGCGCGGTGGTCGACGACAGCGGCCGCACCATCGGCATCGTCCCGCTCGCCGATCTGGTGGAGGAGTTCGTCGGCAACGTTCGCGACGAGACGCACCGGGTGTGACCACGATGACCGCGCAGCTGGAACATCCGGATCACGGCCTGGCGGCGGAGGTCCTGGACGCCGACGAGTGGCGAGCACGCCGCGACGCCCATCGGCAGGCGGTGGACGAGCTGATCGGCCCCTACCTCGACGCCCGGCGTCGCGGCGCCCGTCACCCGGTGATCGACTTCTTGTTCACCTACTACTCGTCACGTCCGGCGCACGTGCTGCGCTGGCATCCCGGCTTCGGCGTGACGCTCGAGGACGGCGACGAGTTCCTCGGCCTGCGCGGCTACGAGCGGACCGCCGCCGGTGTGAGCGTCGGCGACGCCTATCTCCGGCACCGCGGCGAAGCGCTCTCCGCGGCCGTGGACATGCTCGGTGCCACCGCCCGACGACCCGCGCGGCTGGGTTGCTTCGGCCTGCACGAGTGGGCGATGGTCTACCGCACCGACGACACCCGGCACGACCTGCCGCTGCGATTGGGGTCCGCGGGCACCGACGCGGTCGTCGAGTCGATGCCGCTGCGGTGCACCCACTTCGACGCCTACCGGTTCTTCACCGACCCGGCGCGTCCGCGCAACGACACCACGTTGAGCCGGGTGACGCAGATCGCGCACGAACAACCGGGTTGCCTGCACGCGACGATGGACCTCTACCGGTACTGCTTCACTCTCGCGCCGCTCGTGCCGTCGGACCTGACGCTCGCCTGTTTCGCGCTGGCGCTCCGAGCCCGCGACCTCGACATGCGCGCCAGTCCCTACGATCTCAGCGACCTCGGTTACGAGCCGGTCCGCATCGAGTTAGCCGCCGGTAGGGCCGACTACGTGCGCGAGCAGTCGGCGATCGCCGAACGGGGAATGACCCTGCGGACGCGGTTGCTCACCATCTGTACGGAGCTCGCGGACCTCGCGACCGTGCCCGACGGGAGGCGCCTGCCGTCCGCCGTTACCGACGAGTAGCATGTATGCGTCGTCATTCGCTCGAGAAAGGCTGCCATGTCTGACCGGATCACCGTCAACGGGTTGCAGGTCGCTACCGTCCTGCACGACTTCATCAACAACGAGGCGTTGCCCGGTACCGGTGTAGATGCGGACGCCTTCTGGGCCGGTGCGGCCTCGGTCATCGCCGATCTCGCCCCGCGCAACCGCGAACTGCTCGCCGTCCGCGACGACCTGCAGACCAAGCTCGACGCCTGGCACCGCGATCACAAGGACGCCGACCTCACCCCCGGCAGCGCCGACTTCGACTCCTACAAGTCGTTCCTGACCGAGATCGGCTACCTCGCCGAGGTCCCCGCCGACTTCCAGATCACCACGTCGAACGTCGACCGCGAGATCGCCGACACCGCGGGCCCGCAGCTCGTGGTCCCGATCCTCAACGCGCGGTTCGCGCTGAATGCCTCGAACGCCCGCTGGGGTTCGCTGTACGACGCGCTCTACGGCACCGACGCGATCTCCGAGGCCGACGGCGCGGAGAAGGGTTCGTCGTACAACAAGGTGCGCGGTGACAAGGTCATCGCCTACGCCAAGGACTTCCTCGACCAGGCGGTGCCGCTCGAACAGTGCAGCTACACCGATGTGCGGGCGTTCGCCGTCACCGACGGCGCGCTGCAGGTGACGCTGGACGGCGACAAGACCTCCACCCTGGCCGACCCGACCGCGTTCGTCGGCTACCGCGGCGACGCGGCTTCGCCGACCTCGATCCTGCTGCGCAACAACGGCCTTCACCTCGACATCGAGATCGATCCGTCCTCGCCCATCGGGTCCACCGACCCGGCCGGAATCAAGGACGTCGTCGTCGAATCCGCGATCACCACGATCATGGACTTCGAGGACTCGGTCGCCGCGGTCGACGCCGAGGACAAGGTCGTCGGGTACCGGAACTGGCTGGGCCTCAACAAGGGCGACCTGTCCGAAGAGGTCACCAAGGGCGGCAAGACCTTCACGCGCGTGCTCAACGGCAACCGCGAGTACACCGCGCCGGACGGCACCACCTTCGACCTGCACGGGCGTTCGCTGCTGTTCGTCCGAAACGTGGGCCACCTGATGACCAACGACGCGATTCTCGACGCCGACGGCAACGAGGTCCCCGAGGGCATCCTCGACGGGCTCATCACCTCGCTGATCGGCATCCACGGACTCAGCACTGAGGGCCTGCAGAACTCGCGGAGCGGTTCGGTCTACATCGTGAAGCCCAAGATGCACGGCCCCGACGAGGTCGCCTTCACCGTCGAACTGTTCGGCCGCGTGGAGAAGGTCCTCGGCCTGCCCGAGAACACGCTCAAGGTCGGGATCATGGACGAGGAGCGCCGCACGACGGTGAACCTGAAGGCCTGCATCAAGGCGGCACAGGAACGCGTCGTCTTCATCAACACTGGCTTCCTCGACCGCACCGGCGACGAGATCCACACGTCCATGGAGGCCGGGCCGATGGTCCGCAAGGCCGAGATGAAGCAGCAGACCTGGATCGGCGCGTACGAGAACTTCAACGTCGACACCGGTCTGCACGCGGGCCTGCAGCACAAGGCGCAGATCGGAAAGGGCATGTGGGCCATGCCCGACCTGATGGCCGACATGCTCGAGCAGAAGATCGGACATCCGAAGGCCGGCGCCACGACCGCGTGGGTCCCCTCGCCGACGGCAGCGACATTGCACGCGCTGCACTACCACCTCGTCGACGTGTTCGAGCGCCAGGACGAGATCGCCAAGCGTGATCCCGCCCGGGTCGAGGACGTCCTCACCATCCCGCTCGCGCCGAAGACGGACTGGTCCGACGAGGAGAAGCAGCAGGAGCTCGACAACAACTGCCAGTCCATCCTGGGCTACGTGGTGCGATGGATCGACCAGGGTGTCGGCTGCTCCAAGGTCCCCGACATCCACGACGTCGCTCTCATGGAAGACCGTGCGACGCTTCGGATCTCGAGCCAGCTGCTGGCGAACTGGCTGCGCCACGGCATCGTCGGCGAGCCCGACGTGGTGGCCTCGCTCGAGCGGATGGCCCCGGTCGTCGACCGGCAGAACGCCGGTGACCCGACCTACCGCCCGCTGGCGCCGGACTTCGACTCCAACATCGCCTTCCAGGCGGCCAAGGAGTTGATCCTCGAGGGCACGACGCAGCCGAGCGGCTACACCGAGCCGATCCTGCACCGCCGCCGCCGCGAGTACAAGGCAGCCAACCCGGCCGGCTGAGCACCGGGTTCCACGTAGGCGATACGACCGTGCCGAACCGCCGAGGATCGGCACGGCGTATCGTCGTACCCTGCACTGCGCACCGGCTCGCCACGGCCGACCGGGCGAGGGACGCACTGAGCAGGGAGGGCATCGGCGTTGGCACATCACCGGAGTAGCGGCGGGGAGAGCATCCGAAGCCGCGGCGTGAGCCGAGGTGTCGTCGCCGCACTCTTGTCGATCCTGCTCGTCGCGGCCGTCGTCGTCATCTGGCAGGACCTCGGCGATCAGATCGATCGCCAGGCCGAGGAGGCAGCCGCGCAGTGCGTCGAGGGTCGTGAGTCGGTGCCGATCGTCGCCGATCCCGACATCGCGCCGGGGCTGGCCGCCGTCGCCCGCAACTTCGGCGAGACGAACCCCGTCGTACGCGACAAGTGCGTCACCGTCGACGTTCGGCCGGGCGACGCGAAGATCACCCTCGACGGTCTGTCGGGGTCGTGGGACACCGAGTCCATGGGCGCGTACCCGGCCGCCTGGGTGCCGCAGTCGTCGGTGTGGTCGGCAGATCTGGCGGCGGCGAAACCCGATGCGATCGAGGGCAACACCCGATCACTGGTCTCGACGCCGGTCGTGCTGGCGGTGTCCCCCGAGCTCAACAGCTCCCTGGCCGGCCGTCTCGACTGGTCCCAGATCCCCACCCTGCAACGCCGCGACAACTCCCTCGCCGACTTCGGACTCGAAGGTTGGGGATCGTTGCGCATGGCGATGCCGATCGGCGCACAGTCCGACGCCAGCGCGCTGGCCGCCCAGGCGGTCGCGACGCGCGTCACCCGGACCACCGGACCGCTGGCCACCGCCGACGCCGAGTCGCCGCGGGTCAGTTCCAGTGTCCGCGCCATGCTGGAGGGCGCGCCGCTTTCCCCGGACGGGACACCCCAGGGCGCGGCAACAGCCATCGCCGACGCACCGGACGCGGCCCGAGCGGAGATCCACGTCGTGCCCATCACCGAACAACGCCTGTTCCAGATGACCCGCGACGACGACCGCGCACGCCTGGCCGAGCTGATCCCGTCGGGTCCGACGCCGATCGCCGACTACCCCGTCATCCGGATGTCGGGTCCCGAGGTCACCGAATCGGCAGCCGATGCCGTCGCCGAGTTCATCCAGTTCGCCTCGGAGCCCGAGCAGTTGCAGTTGCTCACCGAGCTCGGTTTCCGCGGCGACGCCCCGATGCCCTCCCCGACCCCGACCGTGACGTTCCCGCGCACGCCGAATCCGATGCCGACGCCCGAGAACGGCGCGATCGTCGCCATCAATCGGCTCGTCTACGGGCCGGCCAGCGTTCCGGCGAGCTCCACGCCGCCCTCGGTGCCGTCGGGAAGCGCGGGGGGTTAGAGCTCGCGAGGACGGGTCGTTTCGACACGGTTCGTCGCTGCGCTCCTCACCTGCTCAACGAACAGGTGAGGAGCTTAAGACGATGAAGAAGTCAGCTGCTGTAGGCCTCGATCGGCGGGCAGCTGCACACAAGGTTGCGGTCGCCGTACACCCCGTCGATCCGCCGGACGGCCGGCCACACCTTCGCCCGGCCGCCCGCGGACGGCAGTCCCTGCGGGTAGACGGCGAGTTCCCGCGAGTACGGGTGGTCCCACTCGCCGACGAGCGACTCGGCCGTGTGCGGGGCGCCGCGGAGCGGATTGTCCTCGGCGGGCCACTCCCCTCGTCCGACGAGTTCGATCTCGCCGCGGATGGCGATCATCGCATCGCAGAACGCGTCGATCTCGTCGAGGTTCTCGCTCTCGGTGGGCTCGACCATCAGCGTGCCGGCCACCGGGAAACTCATGGTCGGTGCGTGAAAACCGTAGTCGGCGAGTCGTTTTGCCACGTCGTCGACGGTGACGCCGGTGGCCTTGGTGATGGCCCGGAGGTCGAGGATGCACTCGTGGGCGACGAAGCCGTCCTCGCCGGTGTAGAGCACCGGATAGTGCTCACCGAGCCGCTTGGCGACATAGTTGGCGGCGGTGATCGCCGTGAGCGTCGCCCGCCGGAGACCGTCCGCGCCCATCATCGCGATGTAGGCATAGGTGATCGGCAGGATCGCCGCCGAGCCATACGGGGCCGCGGCGATCGTGGCCGACCCGGGCAGCTCGTCGGCGAGCGGGTGTCCGGGGAGGAACGGGGCCAGATGCTCCCGGACCGCGACGGGTCCGACGCCGGGCCCGCCGCCGCCGTGCGGGATGCAGAACGTCTTGTGCAGGTTGAGATGGCTGACGTCACCGCCGAAATGACCCGGCCGTGCGACACCGACGAGCGCGTTGAGGTTGGCGCCGTCCACGTAGACCTGGCCGCCGGCGTCGTGCACGGCGCCGCAGACGTCGCGGACGTCGTGCTCGAAGACGCCGTGCGTCGACGGGTACGTGATCATGATCGCCGCGACCCGGCCTTCGTTCGCCGCGATCTTGGCGCGCAGATCGTCGAGGTCGACGTCGCCGTTCTCGCGGCACCCGACCACCACGACGCGCATCCCGGCCATCACCGCCGACGCGGCATTCGTGCCGTGGGCGCTCGACGGGATGAGGCAGACATCCCGGTCGACGTCACCGCGGCTGAGGTGGTATCCGCGGATCGCGAGCAGTCCCGCGAACTCCCCCTGTGAACCCGCGTTGGGCTGGAGGCTGACGCGGTCGTAACCGGTGACCGCCACGAGCCAGCCCTCGAGCGTGGTGATCAGCTCGCGGATGCCCGCGGTGTCGTCGACCGGGGCGAAGGGGTGCAGCTGGGCGAAGCCGGGCCACGTGATGGGTTCCATCTCGGTGGTGGCGTTGAGTTTCATCGTGCACGACCCGAGCGGGATCATGCTGCGGTCGAGCGCGATGTCCTTGTCCGACAGGGCCCGCAGGTAGCGCAGCATCGCGGTCTCGGTGCGGTACCGGTTGAACGCCGGATGGGTCAGGTACTCGCTGGTGCGATTCTCGATCGGCTGCGCGAGTGCCCGCGGGGTGACGCCGGCGACGTCGAAGGCCCGCAGGACGGCATCGATGTCGGCGTCGGTCGTCGTCTCGTCACAGGCGATGCCGATGGTGTCGGCGTCGACGCGTCGCAGGTTGATCCCGTCGTGGCGGGCGCGGGCGAGGATCGTGTCGGCCTGACCGGGTGCGTGCACCTCGACGGTGTCGAAGAAGTTCGCGTGCGCCACCGAGAACCCGCCCGCGGCGATCGAGTCGGCGATCCGGGCCGCTGCGTCGTGGGTGCGTCGTGCGATGGCTCGCAGGCCGTCCGCCCCGTGGTACGAGGCGTACATGGCGGCCATCACCGCCAGCAGCACTTGCGCGGTGCAGATGTTGCTCGTGGCCTTCTCCCGGCGGATGTGCTGTTCGCGGGTCTGCAGCGCGAGCCGGTAGGCCAGGTTGCCGTCGGCATCCTTGGAGATACCGACGAGCCGCCCGGGAAGCTGTCGGGCGTGCATCGACCCGACGGCGAGGTAACCCGCGTGCGGTCCGCCGAAGCCCATCGGCACACCGAAGCGTTGCGTCGTGCCGAAGCAGACGTCGGCTCCCTGCTCGCCGGGCGGCGTGACCAGTGTCATCGCCAGGAGATCGGCACCGGCCGCGACGAGAGCGCCGCGCTCGTGCGCGGCGTCGACGATCGCGGTGGCGTCGACGATGCGACCCGATGCGCCGGGCACCTGAAGGATCACGCCGAAGAAGTCGCCGTCCGGCAGTCCGCATCCGGGCAGATCGGGGTGCAACGAGGCCTCGACGACCTCGATGCCCAGGGGCTCGGCGCGCGTGTCGAGGACGGCACGCGTCTGCGGGAACAGGTCCGCGTCGACGATCACGCGGTTCGACTTCGACTTGCCCGCGCGACGCATCAGCGTCATCGCCTCGGCGGCCGCGGTGGCCTCGTCGAGCATGGAGGCATTGGCCACCTCCATGCCGGTGAGGTCGGCGACCATGGTCTGGAAGTTCAGCAGCGCCTCGAGACGTCCCTGGCTGATCTCGGGCTGATATGGCGTGTACGCGGTGTACCAGGCGGGGTTCTCCAGCACGTTGCGCAGGATGACGCCGGGCGTGTGGGTTCCGTAGTAGCCGAGCCCGATCATCGACCGGGCCACGGTGTTACGGGCTGCGAGGTCACCGAGTTGTGCGAGGACCGCACTCTCGCTCAGCGGTTCGGGCAGCGCACCCAGGACGTCGGAGTCGAGCTCGTCGGCGATGACGGCGGGTATGACACGGTGCGCCAGATCATCGAGTGAAGCCGCGCCGATCGCCTCGAGCATCCGGCGCGTCTCGTCGGCGTCCGGACCGACATGACGGTCGACGAAGGCGGCCGAGAACTGGGGGGCCGCCGAAGTGGGATCCGGGCCGGATCCTTCCGGGGCGTCGGACGGGGTCGCTTCAGTGGTGGACACGGTGGCGGGCAACCTCTCGCAGGCGCCGGTACGCGGACCGGCTGCTGGCCCTCCCCCTCTGTCATGTCGTCGGCCGCAGCCGATGTGACGCCTGAGAGATTCGGTGCCCCGCAGCGCTGCGCGACGACCTTTCACCGTGGGCGGACGACGGATCGTCACTTTCCAGAGACGTCGTCACCACCGCGGTCCTGGGTGCCTGAGAGTTTGACGGAGAGGTGTTGCTCCTTCGGCGGCCGTCGGCGATCGGTATCCGACGGCGCTCTCCCGCAGCGTAGCGACGCGGGGCCAGTCTACGCGGACTCGGGACTAGCCGGTGCGACGGGCGCGGTTCTTGCGTCGCGCGGCGAGTTCGTCCTCGGGTGCGGTCTCGCTGACCCCGCCGTCGGCCCGCTCGCCGGGGAAGTCGGCGATGGTGCCGGTGAGTTCGCGCATCGCACCGCTGACGGCGATCCCGAACACGCCCTGTCCGCCTTGCAGGAGGTCGACGACCTCTTCGGCCGAGGTGCACTCGTACACGGTCGTACCGTCCGAGAACAGAGTGATCTTCGCGAGGTCCTCGACCCCGCGCTGACGGAGGTGGTCGACGGCCACGCGGATGTTCTGCAGGGAGATCCCGGTGTCGAGCAGACGCTTGACGATCTTGAGGACGAGGATGTCCTTGAACGAGTACAGACGCTGGCTCCCGGAACCGGCCGCTCCACGGATCGACGGGACGACCAGCGAGGTGCGAGCCCAGTAGTCGAGCTGGCGGTAGGTGATCCCAGCGATCTGGCAGGCGCTCGGCACGCGGTAGCCGACCAGTTCGTCGGGCACGGTGTCGTCCGGGAAGAGGCCCGGCGCGATGTCGCCGAGACTGCCCTGGGTCGGGACGGCGTCGGGACGCTCGCTCACCGGACGATCGGGTGACTGGTCGCTCGACGTCGTTTCGCTGTCGACCGGACGATCGCCCACTTCTGACTCCCTCGCAAAGCTCGGATCGGACGCCGCACCACGGTGCCTGACGTCCACGTCCACAGTACGCGGTCCAGGCTGTTTCCGGTCGGCCGATCATCTTCATCGGCCCGTGTCCGGTGCTCGATGTCGCTGATGACGCTATGCGGCGGAGGACGGTGGATCAACGCGACTCGCCACGAAGCTCAACCTCAACTTGAGATCAAGACAAATGGTGATCGGGCGGTGTCGATTCCGTGATCTGAGTTTCGGTTCCGGTCGGCGAACACGTTCCTCGACGGATTCCACGAACCGGTCAGGCGCCGCTTGCCTTGAAGTCGTCCGGGGACACGTTGTCGAGGAACTCCTTGAACTTCTCGACCTCGTCCTCTTTGACCTCTTCGGGCTGCACCTCGGCGGACTCGTCGGAATCCTCGTCCGGGATCAGCAACCCCGCCTCGGCGAGAACCTCTTCGTCGGCGATGATCGGCACCTCGGCACGCATCGCGACCGCGATCGAATCCGACGGCCGCGCCGACACCCGCAGATCGCCGGTGAAGATCATCTCGGCGTAGAAGGTGCCCTCCTGCATGTCGACGATCCGGACCTCGACGAGGGTCTGCCCGAACTCCTTGATGAGGTTCACGATCAAATCGTGGGTCAGCGGACGAGGAGGCTCGATCCCCTTCTGCCGCAGCGCAATCGACGCAGCTTCACTCTGCCCGATCCAGATCGGCAGGTAGCGTTCGCCCTCGACCTCGCGCAGCAACAACACCGGCTGACTCTGCGGGGGTTCGACCCTGATGCCCACCACACGCATCTCGCTCATCTCGCACCTCCCAGACGCCTTGTACGGCGCTCGATTCAGTGACCTCGACGCTACACCGACCGAGCGGACAGCGGCGGCCGACTCGCGGCACCCCAGCGGATCCCCCCAGCGGGCGCCCTCGGCGGATCGTCGCTGTTCAGTCCGGTGCGGCGGCCGCACGCGCGCACCGCGATCTCAGTCCAGCGCACCCTTGACGGCCGCCTTGACCAACTGCGTGTGCAGCGTCACCGACAGGGCCGCGATCTCGCGCACGAGTTCCTCGGCACGGTCGCGCGCACCGGTGCCCTTGCCCTTGGCGATCGGGTTGGCGATCTGGGCGACGAGGCCCGCCTCGCGATCCGCGGACACCTTGAATGCCCGGAGATGACGCGTCTCCAGGCCGTAACTGGCCAGGGCCGCGGCCGCCTCGACGAGCCGTACGGCGTCCTCGTCGAAGAACCCGGCGGGCCCGGCGGTCAACAGGCCGTTGCGCTGGAGTTCGGTGACGAACGCCGAATCCACCCCGGTGCGTTCGATCAGCGACTCCCGGGAGACGCGTCCGGCGCGCGCACCGAAGTCGGTGGCCGGCGCCACGGTCCCGCGGGCCGCGGACAGCACGCGCGTTCCGCCGGGACCGAAACCGCCGTTGCCGTTGTCGATCGCGTCGAGCTGTTCCTTGATCACCTTCAGCGGGAGATACCGGTCCCGCTGCGCGGTCAGCACGAACCGCAGCCGTTCGCAGTCGGCCTGACTGAACCGCCGATACCCCGACGGAGCCCGCTCCGGGGTCACCAGACCCTCCGACTCCAAGAATCGGATCTTCGAGATCGTGATGTCCGGGAAGTCATCACGCAATTGGGCGAGGACCGTGCCGATCGACATCGATCCTTCGCCGCGGGGGGCCGTGGACGCCGTCACGGGTGTCAGGCGTCTGCTTCGTCGCGGGGACCGCTGAGGAACACCAGACGGAACTTGCCGATCTGAACCTCGTCGCCATTGCTCAGCGACGCGGTGTCGACCGGCTCGCGGTTGACGTACGTGCCGTTGAGGCTGCCCACGTCGACGACCTGAAAGTCGTTGTCGCCGAGACGGAACTCGGCGTGACGACGGCTGACGGTCACGTCGTCGAGGAAGATGTCGCTGTCGGGGTGCCGGCCGGCCGAGGTCGTCGGCTGATCGAGGAGGAACCGCGACCCCGCATTGGGTCCTCGCTTCACGACAAGCAGCGCGGTCCCGGGAGCGAGTCGTTCGACCCCCGTGTCGGCCGGCTCACTCGAGGTGCTGGTCCCGGCATCGAGTTCATTGATGAACTCCTCCCGGAACACCGATGTGGTCTCCACCGGCGCCTCGAAGTCCCTGTCGTTTTCGCTCACCACTTCTCCTTCGTCGTCGTCAGTGCCGACCGCACAGTCGCCAACCTCGTTCTCGGAACCGCCGGCATCGCCTGGGACGGTGCCCGTCGGCTCTCGCCACGATGGCCGGTCGAATCTACATGACTTGTGCGGCCGGGTAGTTCTCGGCGCGAGATCGTGAGCATCGGTGTCACGTCGCGCCTCGTTCCCACTGCCGTAACCGTACCGGTCCTGCCGATCCCACCGGCGCGCGAGTCGACTCCGGCATCGACGATCATATCGTTCCGGAGGCGATCAGCCGGGTCGATCGGGGCACCGGCCGTTCACGGCCGGGAGAACTCACCCCTCGATGACGGCGCGGTACCCCGCGGCGTCGAGTACCTCACCCAGGTGTTCGTCGAGGGTCGCCTCGTCTGCCGCCTCGATCTCGACCAGCCACCCCTCGCCGTACGGGTCCGAATTGACCAGTTCCGGCGAGGCGTCGAGGGCGTCGTTCACCGCCGACACCGTGCCTGCGAGCGGCCCGAAGATGTCCGAGACGCTCTTCGTCGACTCGACCTCGGCGAACGACTCGCCGACGGTCACCTCCGCACCGCTCTCGGGTAGCTGGACGAACACCACGTCGCCGAGAGCGTCCTGGGCGTAGTCGGTGATCCCGACGCGCACCGTCGTCGGCCCGAGTCGCTCGATCCACTCGTGCTCCGCGGTGTAGCGCAAGGTCTCTGGCACTTTGCTGTCGGTCACGCGAACCCCTTTCGTCCTCGTCAGACTCTACTGTCTGCCGAGTCGCCTGCCGGGTGACGCGGCGGCATGAGCCGCATCACCAGGATCGTCTGATACCAGTACAGGACGAAGGACCACAGATACAGTCCGACGCCCCAGATCATGAAAGCCCAACCGATCGGGTACGCGATGGTCCCCACGATCGAATCGAGCTGTCCGGCAAGAAGCCACGGGAATGCGCTCATCAGCGCGAAGGTCCCCGCCTTGCCGATGTAGAGCACCGGGAGCGCCAGCACGCCCCGCGATCGCAACAGTGGAGCGGACGCGAACAGCAGGACGTCGCGCGCGATGATCACACCGATCAGCCACCACGGCAGGAACTCCCGGATGCCGAACGCGATCGGGATGATCACGATGTAGAGCCGGTCGGCGGCCGGGTCGAGCAGCGCACCGATCTTCGACGACTGGTCGAGGAGTCGCGCGATCTTGCCGTCGGCCCAATCGGAGAAGCCCGAGAACATGAGGACGGCGAAGGCCCAGCCGTCCGCCTTCTCGACGAGAAGCAGCCACACGAACACCGGGATGAGTGCGAGCCGAAGCACGCTCAGCGCGTTCGGGACCGTGACGATCCGGTCCGGAGCCGGCGTGGTCGCCGCCTCCGGCTCGGTCACCGGAAGATCCCGATGATGCCCTGCAAGGTTTTCGCTCCGCCCGAGGAGAACAGGTTGTCGTGGACCATGTAGGTCCAGGTGGTCGTCGACCGGTGCAGATCCGCCGACCCGAGGTCGACGCCGTCGGGGGTGATGTCGGCCTCCCGGAACGTCTCGCGCGCCTTCGCGAGTGCCGTACCGGGCAGATCGGCGAACTCGGCGAGGATCAGCCGGTGGAACTCGTCCAGCGGGCTCTCCTTGCCCAGCGACCGGAGGTGGATGCTGGCGCGGACGTCGGAGACGAAGGCGAGATGGTCGGCCCAGGCGCGGTCGAGATGGTAGAGCACGATCTCGCGCGCGGCCTGTGACAACACCTCGCGAGGCACGGGCACGACGGCGGGGGTGGCCTCGTGATCGGTCGCGGCATTCTCGGTGTCGGCCTTCTCGGCGTCGGCCTCGTCGGTGGTGGTCTCCACCGTCGTCGTGCTCCCGGTCAACTGCGCGTAGCGGTCCGGTTCCAGATCCGCCAGCTCTTCGAGCGCGGCGTCGGTGGTCAGGATCTGCATACGACGTTCGACGATGATGTCCCGCTGCTGATTGACCAGCTTGTTGTAACGCCAGGTATTCGCGTGCAGTTCGAGCATCACGCCCTCAGCGATCCGCTGGGCCTGCTCGATGAGGTCGACGCCCTTGCTGCCCATCGAACCGTCTTCGTTGGGCGACACGGGATCTCGCTTGAACGCGAGGTTCTTGGTGACGACCGGGTCCTCGAGGCTGGAGAAGAACACCGACGTACCGGGATCGCCCTGACGGCCCGCGCGTCCACGCAGCTGACTGTCGAGGCGTTCGGTGTCGTGGCGGCCCGTTCCGACGACGCACAACCCGCCGAGTTCGATGACCTCGTCGTGGGCGTCCGTGTCGTCCTTCGAACCGCCCAGGCGGATGTCGGTCCCCCGTCCGGCCATCTGGGTGGACACGGTGACGGCGCCCCGGGCGCCGGCCTCGGCGATGATCTTCGCCTCTTCGGCGTCGTTCTTCGCGTTGAGCACGACCGACGACACCCCGGCCTTGTCGAGGAAGTACGCGAGCTCCTCGGACTCGGCCACGTCGTGGGTACCGATGAGGACGGGTTGTCCGGTCTCGTGGATCTCCTTGACGTAGGCGACGATCGCCTCGACCTTGTTTGCCTTGGTGTCGTAGACCCGGTCGGGCAGGTCGGTCCGGACGTTGGGGGTGTTCGGCGGGATCTGCGAGACGCGCAGTTCGTAGAACTGGCGGAACTGCTCGCCGGCGGCGAGCGCGGTGCCGGTCATGCCGCAGACCTTCGGGTAGCGGCCGATCAGGGCCTGCACCGTGATGGTGTCGATGACCTCACCCGAATCGGTCTGGGTCAGCCCTTCCTTGAGCTCGACCGCGGCCTGGACCCCGTCGGGCCAGCGCTGGAGCTGCGCGACGCGGCCGCGCGAGGCGTTGATGAGGTGCACGCCGCCGTCGCGGACGATGTAGTGGATGTCGCGTTCGAGGAGATAGTGGGCGTGCATGGCGATGCTGACGTGTACGAGCGTCGTGCCGACGTGTTCCTCGCTGTAGAGGTCGATGCCGCCGAGTTCTTCCTCGACGAACACCGCACCCTCGTCGGTCAGGGTGACGTTGCGGCCCTCCGCGTCGACCTCGTAGTGCTTGTTCTTCATCCGCGACACGACGTCGTGGATCGCCGCGTCCGGCACCTCGGTCTCGGTCGAACCGGCGAGCACCAGCGGCACGAGCGCCTCGTCGACGAGCACCGAATCCGCCTCGTCGATGATGGCCACGTCGGGTGTCGGTGAGACGAGGTCCGCTTCGGACAGGGCGAGCTGATCGCGCAGGACGTCGAAGCCGATCTCGTTGACCGAACCGTAGGTGACGTCACCGGTGTAGGCGCGTCGCCGTTCCTCGCGGCTCGAGTTCTCCGAGACCGCGTGGACGGTGATGCCGAAGGCGTCGAACAGCGGCTTCATCCACTCCGCGTCGCGGGTCGCCAGATAGTCGTTGACCGAGATCACGTGCACCTGATGTCCCTGCAGCACATGGCCGATCGCGGCGATGGCGCCGGCGAGCGTCTTGCCCTCACCGGTGGCCATCTCGACGATGTCGCCCTCCAGGAGTCGGAGGGCGCCCTGCAACTGGACGTCGAACGGCCGCAGGTCGATGGTGCGGTCGGCGGCTTCCCGGACCAGGGCGAGGAACTTCGCGCGGTCCGCGGGCTTCTCGGCGATGTCGAGTTTCTCGGCCTCCGCGCCGAACGCGTCGTCGGCGAGTTCGGCGGCCCAGTCGGTGTGGGCTTCGGCATCCTTGATCACACCCAACGACTTCGACTGGTTGCGAGTCGACTGGGCGCCCAGAAGGCGCCACATGCTGTTGCTCAGCTTTCCCACCGAAACATTTCTCCTGATCGTTCCCGGTTCCGTCGCGACCCACCCCCTCCGGGCGGTCAGGTCAGCAACAACGGTACGCGGCCGCTGGTCGACCGAGGACGCCGACATTATGATCAGTCCACCCGATTCGGCTCGAGGACTAAGGACGGCCCATGACCAGGACTCGCCGGACCAGGGTTCGACTCCGCCTCCTGCGCGCGACGATCGCCGGGTCGCTCATCGCGGTCGGGGTCGGCCTCGGCGCATTCAACGACTGGTGGGTCGCGCTGTTCTTCGGGATCCCCCTGGTCTTCGCCGGCATCGCGGTCAGTCCCCGCGCTTCCCGGGTGTCGGAACTGCCGGAGTTCCGGCGCGCCACGTCGCCGGACGCACCGCAGGTCGAGGTGGAGGCACTCACCCGCAGCAGCCTCACCGCCGACGACTCGCAACCGACCATGGTCACCGCGACGATCAACCCACCGAACGACACCGCGTACCGGGCGCGCTGGATCACCTCGATGACCAAGGGGAATTTCCAGTCGCTGACCGACACCCCGTTCACGACACTGCCGCCGGACGCTCTCCCGCCCCGCGACCAGCCCAAGACCCCCGAATTCGACGACCAGCCCGGCCGCTGGGCGCTCGTCTATCCCGCGGTGACCCTGCTCGTGGTCGGCGCCTTGCTGTTCGGTGTCGCCGGCGGGTGGCACGTCGAGGGGCCGTCGCTCTCCGGGTTCGATTCCGCGATCGATTCCGACGACGGCCCGGACGGCGACGACGACGGTCCGACTCTCGCCGACCGACATCGCCGGATGATGGACGCGATCGTCGAATACCAGGGTGCGCAGGGCTTGCGGAACATCCTGCGTCTCACCTACAGCCTGGACTCCGATTCCGATCAGGCGATCGTCGTCGACCCCTCGACCGGCCGTTCCACGAGCATCAACGTGAGCGACGACTACTCAAGCGAGTCGACGGTGCCCGATTTCAAGCGCAACCTCGAATTCGACGCCGCGACCATCGACGCGGAGGTGCTGGGCTCCACGGTCGGGCCGATGGAGTCCTCGGTGCGTACGTATGCACCCGAGGCCGAGGTCGAGACCGTGACGATCGAGCGCCCGGATCCCGGTGAGCCGGTGCTGATCACCGGGAAGATCGATGGCGGCGACGACATCACGCGCGACTTCGAGGTCCAGGCACGTCCGGACGGCACCGTCGCCGAGTTCTTCGACCCGGCCGATTTCCAGAAATCCTTTCAACTGGCGCGCGACCTGCTGATCGCGGCGCGCGTTCCGCTGAACGCGCCCGTCATCGAGGAAGTGATCATCCAGGGAATCGCGGACGGGGTTCATCCGATCAGCGCGAGCGAGATCCAGAATTCGGGCGGGGTCCTGGTCAGATACCGCATCGGCGACCGCGGCGGCGAGGTCTCCGTGGCGCCAGGGCATTTCCCCCTCGCGAGCATCTCGTCCGGCCGGTATCAATCCGACGGGTTCCGCTTCGACAGCATCTCCGCCGAGGTGTTCGATCGGGTTCGCACCGACCTGATGGAGCGCGCGTCTGTCCCGGAGTACGACCGGGACGCCGTGGCCGCCGAAGTCGAACGCAACTACATCGACGAGGCTCGGCAGTTCGTCATCCGGATGGACATCGCGCACACGGATGACGCCGAGGGTCTGTACACACTGGACGGACGCTTCATCCGACTGGGCGCCTGACGATCGCGGCGCCCAGTCGGTCACACCTTCGGCGTCCCCGCCTCCAGCGCCCTCCGCGTGACGGCCTGCAGTTCGGCCACCGCCGCTTCGGGCGGGTGCAGCACCCCGCGATCGGTCATCGTGGTGACGATGTCGCGGACGCGGCCGTAGTACGTCGCCTGTTCGGCCGGCGTGCTGCTGGCGGCGGCGTGGTTGTAGAGCTTGAGCGCGCGATCGAGGTCGTCCTGATCGGTCTGCTCCAGGTAGCTCGCACCCACCCGCCGGCCGTTCTTCTCGCAGGCGATCCAGGCCCGCCGCAGTCTGGCGACGGACTGCTGGTAGGCGTCGGCGCGCGAGCGGTTGCCCGGGTAGTCGTCGGTCCGCAGAGCCATCGCCTCGTCGAGCGCGAGATGGAAGGTCTGCGTCTGTTCGACCGTCACGTCGGTCACGGCCGGATACCTCAGCAGCATGGCGGGATCGAGTTCGTAGGTTCCGTAGGCGCCGAGGACCTCGTCGTGGCGACGCGCCGCTTCCTCCCACAACCGTTGCGCCGCTTCGTCAGAGCCCGCGTCGGCGATCCGGGGCCCGCCGGATGCGGGTCGGGTCAGGTCGACCGGTTCGTCCGGCGGGGCGCTCGCCGCTGCCGCCCGTGACCCGGCCGGCGTCGGGGCGCCCTTCTTCTTCGTGGCGATGCGTTCGGGCGCGTGCCGGCGGAGTCGGGCCAGGATCTCCGCGACCGCCGGGTCTCCTTCGACGACGGCGACCCGCCAGAACTCCGTCTCGGGCGTGTCGTCGGACTCGTCCGGGGAGCTGGGTGGTGTCCGGTCGGCGGGAACGGGCTCACCGTCCCGGCTCGCGAAGGTGAGTTTCAGATATTTCTGTCCGACGACCGTCAGGTGACGCGCACGCTCGCCGGCCATCTCCGAAGTCGCGTCCGCCGGCCCGCCCACGGCCACCGTGACGAGCGAGTCGAGCGGGTAGCTGACGAGTGTGCGGTCCTCGTTCCCGAAGTAGACCGTGTCGTCGTCGACGGTCAGCAGGACCGCGCCTCGTTCACCGAGCCGGCCGAAGGCCGCCCCGAGCAACGACGCCGCGATCGCGCCACCGACCACCGCCGCCGTGATGAGACCGTCGACCCCGGCGATGTTGAGCGCGACGAGTGCGACCATCCCGGCGACCATGAGGACCCAGGCGGCGGTGGCCGAACGATGGTGGCGGCCGGTCAGGTACTCGGTCCGACACGTCACCGGGACCATGGATCCCCCACATTCGTCATATCCATCCCCGGTCCGGTCGGCTACCGTTGTGCACGTGAGTTCCGGCGAACACCGCATCAGCTTACGCATGACCCTGCTGCTCAGCGCACTGATCGTGGCGCTCGGCACGACGATCGTCGGTGTCGGGTCCGCTGCGGCCGCGCCACCGGCTCCCGCCTTCGTGGGCAAGACCTACACCTCGACCGCGGTGACCGGTGAACAGATCCCCGGCGGTGGACCGCTGGAGGTCAGTTTCCCGGCCGCCAATCGGATCGCGCTGTCGGCCGGTTGCAACCGGCACATCGGGGATCTCCGCGTCGACGACTCACTGTTGCGTCTCGGCTCCCTCGCCTCGACGATGATGGCCTGCCCCGGTCCGCACGCCGGCGCCGACGCCTGGGTGACCGCGTTCACCAAGGAACCGTTGACCTGGTATTCGGTGGGCCACGCGCTCGTCCTCGTCGGCCCCGCGGCGCAGGTCCTGCTCACCGAGAAGCCCTCGTGAACCGCCGACCGGTCACCGTGACCGTGACGGGTGCCGCCGGCAGCATCGGATACGCCAGCGTCTTCCGCATCGCCGCCGGCGCGATGCTCGGTCACGACCAACCGGTTGCTCTCCGACTCCTCGAACTCCCGCAGGCGATCTCCGGCGCAGTCGGCACCGCGATGGAACTCGACGACGGCGCGTTCCCGCTGCTCACGTCGGTCGATGTGCTCGACGACCCCCGTAAGGCGTTCGACGGCGCGAGCTTCGGCCTGCTCGTCGGGGCGCGACCCCGCACCAAGGGAATGGAGCGCGCCGATCTTCTCGCCGCCAACTCCGACATCTTCGCCGCCCAGGGGTCGGTCATCAACGACGTTGCCGCGGATGACATCCGGGTGATCGTCGTAGGGAATCCCGCCAACACCAATGCGGCGGTCGCCGCCGCGAACGCACCCGAGGTCCCGCCTGAACGGTTCACCGCGCTGACCCGGTTGGACCACAACCGCGCGATTGCCCAGCTCGCTCGCCGGACCGGCGCGAGCGTCGCCGAGATCAGCCGGGTCACGGTGTGGGGCAACCACTCCGCCACCCAGTACCCCGACATCTTCCACGCCCGGGTCGGCAACCGAAGCGGCGCGGACATCGCCGCCGACCGTGACTGGCTCGTCGACGACTTCATCCCGACCGTCGCCCGCCGTGGCACCGCGATCATCGAGGCTCGCGGATCGTCGTCGGCGGCCTCGGCGGCGAACGCCACCATCGACCATGTCCACGACTGGGTGCTCGGGACACCGCCCGACGACTGGACGTCGGTGGCGCTGCCGTCCCCGGGAGCCTATGGAGTCCCCGAGGGACTCGTGTGCTCGTTTCCGGTGCGCTCGATCGACGGCCGGTGGCAGATCGTCGAGGGTCTCGACATCAACGAGTTCTCGCGGGCGCGGATCGACGCGTCGGTCGCCGAACTCCAATCCGAGCGCGAGGCCGTGTCCACCCCGTAGTGTTTCTGCTCATGTCGAAGAAGGACAAGGCGAAAAAGGCCAAGATCGGGAACAAGGTCTACGAGGCGGAGTTGTTCCGGTTGCAGACCGAACTCGTGAAGCTCCAGGAATGGGTCCGTGACAGCGGCACCCGCGTCGTGGTCATCTTCGAGGGGCGTGACGCTGCCGGCAAGGGCGGAACGATCAAGCGCATCACCGAGTATCTGAGCCCACGGATCGCACGGGTCGCCGCGCTCCCGGCGCCGACGGATCGTGAACGCGGACAGTGGTATTACCAGCGTTACGTCGCGCATCTGCCCGCGCCCGGCGAGATCGTCTTGTTCGACCGGTCCTGGTACAACCGCGCCGGCGTGGAGAAGGTCATGGGTTTCTGCACCCCCGAGGAGCACTCGCGGTTCCTGCGGCAGACCCCGATCTTCGAGCAGATGCTCATCGACGACGGCATCCTGCTGCGCAAGTACTGGTTCTCGGTGTCCGACGACGAACAGCTCAAGCGGTTCCGGTCACGCATGAACGACCCAGTGCGGCAATGGAAGCTGAGCCCGATGGATCTCGAGTCGGTGTACCGGTGGGAGGACTACTCGCGCGCCAAGGACGAGATGATGGTCCACACCGACACCGCGCTGAGTCCCTGGTACGTCGTCGAATCCGACGTGAAGAAGCATGCTCGCCTGAACATGATCTCGCATCTGCTGTCGACCATCGAGTACGCCGAGGTCCCCCGCCCCCGCGTGTCCCTGCCCAAGCATCCGATCGAGTCGGGCAACTATCACCGCCCGCCGCGCTCGCTGTCCAAGTACGTACCCGACCACGTGGCGACGCTGATCCGCACCGACCACTGATGTGGATCGGGTTCTGCGAGTTCGACTATCTGCTCGGTGACGTGCACTCGCTGAAACAGAAGCGGTCCGTGGTGCGACCGATCGTCGCCGACCTGCGCAAGCGGTACACGGTCTCGGCTGCCGAGGTCGGACACCTCGACGTCCATCGGCGAACCGTCATCGGGGTCAGTGCGGTGGCCGCCGACCGCGGACATGTCGTCGACGTGCTCGACGCCGTCGAACGTTCTGCGGCAGCCCATCCCGAAGTCGAGTTGCTGTCGGTGCGACGCCGGGTCGTCAGCTCGGAGGACTTCTGAGGTCGTCGACGACCCCGGCGGCAGCCGCGGCCCGGCGGTAGGCGGCCGCGAGGGACTCGACCGTCTCGTGCGCGTTCAGTCCGCTCGGGTTGGGGACCACCCAGAGTTCGGCCCCGTCCCACGTCTCGTCCTGCCGCCCCGGCACGGCATCGCGGCGCCCGAACGCGCTGCGATACGCGGTGATCCCGGCGACCGCGACAACCCGTGGGCGGATCTCACGAACCCGTTCGCGCAGGCGGCGTCCCCCCTTGCGGAACTCCTCGACGGTCAGTTCGGCGGCGGTCGCGGTGGCGCGTGGCACGACGTTGGTGATCCCCACGCCGCGGTCGAGCAGCATCGTCCGGTCGGCGTCGGACATGCCCGTCGATGCGTCGATCACGTGGTCGACGATGCCGGCCCGGGCGAGCGCCGGGTAGAACCGATTGCCGGGCCGGGCGAAATGCGCACCGGTGGCCGCGGTCCACAGGCCGGGGTTGATGCCGACGAACAGCAGCTTGCAGCCCTCGCCCACGAGGTCGTCGACGGTGCGGTCTCGGTAGGCGAGCAGGTCGGCCCGGGTGAATCCCATCAGGCACACCGGGTATCCGGCCGGGCGATGCGGGAACGCGTCAGGATGCCGTCTCCGCACCGTGTCGGGCCGACACGCAGAACTGGTTGCCGTCGGGGTCGGCGAGCGTCACCCACACGAAGCCGGGCATCTCACGATCGGCGATCCGGCTCGCGCCCGCCGCCACGAGTCGATCCACCTCCGTCTCGAGATCGTCGGTGGTCAGGTCGAGGTGGACGCGGTTCTTGCCGGGCGTGGGGTCCTCGACCTGCTGGAACGCGAACAGCGGCTCGCCCTCCCCGACCGCGACGACGATGAAGTAACCGTCGTTGTCCTCGACGATGCGGCCGCCGAGCTGCTCGGCCCACCACGTCGCCAGGGGCGCGGGCGCGAGTGCGTCGACGGTGATCATGCCCAGTGCGAGACTCATGCCTGCCAAGCTACTCCCGGCCACCGACATCCCCGGGCGGTCGCGGGCAGATCGTCGGCACGTTCGCCGCTAGCCGCCCGGAAGGACCCGATCACCACTTACACTCACGCTGATGCTCGAAATCTCCTATACGGTCTTGGGCGGCCTCGGGGCTCAGATCGGTTCCGACCCCGTCGAACTCGGCACGCGCAAGCAGCGGGCGACACTCGCCCAGCTGATCCTTGCCGAGGGTGTTCCGGTGCGCGCCGACAGTCTGATCGAGGGCATCTGGGGCGATTCGCCTCCGGAGCGCGCCGAGGTGTCGCTCCAGTCCTACATCTCGGGCCTGCGCAAAGTCCTCGAGCCGCATCGAAAGCCTCGGACTCCCTCCACGGTCCTGCTCACCCACGGGACGGGGTACAGCCTCCCGACGGCCGCCGACAACGTCGACGTGCGCCGGCTGACCGCCCGGGTCGGCGATGCTCGTGCATTGATGCAACAGGGCGACGCGGCGGGTGCCGCACCGCTGCTGCACCAGGTGCTCGCCGACTATCGTCCCCTGCTCCCCGAGTTCGAGGGCCTCGCCTTCCGGGACGAGGCCGCCGATCACCTCGACCGCATGCTGCAGGCGGCGCGGGAGATGTCCTTCGAGGCCCGCATGGCCGACGGCGACCACCGCCTGCTCGTCACCGAACTGGAGACCGAGGTCGAACGCGCGCCGCTCGACGAGGGCTTGTGGGTGCTGTTCGCCACCGCCCTCTACCGACTCGGCCGTCAGTCCGACGCACTCGGGGCGATCGCCACCGCCCGCCGGACCCTCGCCGAGGAGATCGGCGTCGACCCGGGACCCCGTCTCCGCACCCTCGAACGCGACATCCTCGACCACGCTCCGCATCTCGACGCCCCGGCCGCCACCGCCGCGGGCAAGGTGACGCTTGCGCCGGACGTCCCGGCACCGGGCCCGCGGACGTCGGCGCAGTCGATGACGGACGAATCGGTCGACGACGCCGACCTCGACGACGCCCCGTCGGTGGTCGGCCGGACCGACGAACTCGCCGCATTGCATCGGGCGGTGCTCGCCTCGATGACAGGACACGGCGGCGTGGTCGTGGTCGAGGGCGAGCCGGGCGCGGGTAAGACCGCGCTCATCGACGAAGCCGGCCGTCGGGCCGCGGGCGCCGCCGATCTCCGGGTGCTGTGGGGGCGCTGCGTCGACGACCCGGCCGCACCCTCGATGTGGCCGTGGGTGCAGATCCTCGGTGCGGTCCTCCCCCGGCTCGATCCCGCCGATCGGGAACGACTCCTCGACAGTTCACTCGGCCGGATGGTGACCGAGGGCGTCAACGTGATCCCGCCGCCCCGGCAGATGCCGGACGCGGCCGCTCGATTCCAGTTCTACGACCAGGCCGCCGATCTCCTCGAGGGGGTGGCCGCGACGTCGAAGCTGATCATCGTGCTCGACGATCTGCAGTGGGCCGACGGTGCGTCTCTGGAGTTGTTCGCGCACATGGCCGCCCGACGCACCGCGGGGGTCACGTTCTTCGCCTCGTTGCGTTCGCCGTCGAACCGGCCCGTCGTCGCCACCACCCTGGCGACGCTGGCCCGGTTGCCGGAGCATCGCCGCCTCCACGTCGGCCCGCTCGGCGGCGACGACATCTCCGAGCTCATCCGGCGCGAGACCCGGCAGTGGCCGGAGGTCGCCACCGTGTCGTCGATCCAGCGACGCACCGGAGGCAACGCCTTCTTCGTGCGCGAACTCGCCCGCATCCTGGCCGACCGGGGGTCCATCGCGGGCAGCGCCGTCCCGTCCGGCATCCGTGATGTGGTGCGCCAGCGACTGGTCGGCATGTCCGCGGCGACGACCGAACTACTCGAACTCGCGTCCCTCATCGGGACCCGCGTGGACCTGGTCCTGCTGGCGACCGCCGCGGAGCGCCCGGTGGACGAGGCGCTCGACCTCCTCGAACCCGCGGGCGAGGCGGGTGTCATCGATCTCGGACCGGAGGATCCGTTCGGATTCGGCTTCAGTCACGACATCATCCGGGAGGCGATCGCGGACGGCATCGCCGCCATGCGCGCACGGCGACTGCATCTCGCGATCGCCGACGCCCTCGCCGGCAACTCCTCGCCGCATGCCGTGGCGAGAGTCGCGCGGCATCTGTGGTCCGCCGGGCCGCTGGCCGACCGTGAGCGCACCACGACCGCCCTCCTCGCGGCGGGAAACATCGCGCTGCGCACCTACGATTTCGACGGGGCGCGCCGGCATCTCGGGGATGCGGCGACGCTCGCCCGCGCGACCGGCGACCAGCAGGCGGAGCTCGTCGCGATCACCACCCAACTGGCCGGAGACGTCGCGGCGCACGGGTACTTCGCCGCCGATCCCGAGCTGCAGGACCGCGCCCGTGTACTCGCCTCCGCCCTCGGCGACGCCCGGCTCCTCGCCACCCTCGACTACGCCCGCTGCGCGGCCCACATCCAGATCGCGGATGCACACACCGGTCACCGTCTCGCGGAGGATCTGCGTCGGCGCGCCGAGAGATCTGACGACCCGGTCGTCACCCATCTGGGCATGCACGCCGCCGGGATCGACGAGTTCACACGCGGCAATTTCGGTGCGGCGCACCGCATCTTGGAGGACTATGCGCCGATCGACGTCGTCGTCGACGGTCTCCGCGACGATCAGCTCGCGATGGCCCGCGGCTTCCGGGCCTGGGCGGCGACCGTGCATCGCGGTGTCGACGCCGGCCGGGACCTCTTCGCCGCGATGGCCGATGCCCATCCCGATCCACGGTCCCGGCTCGCCATGGCCATCTTCGCCGTCGGCGCGGCGTCGATGCTCGGCGACACGAGGTGGGTTCTGGACGCGGGCCCGGCCATCACGTCCGACGGCGTCGGACCCCTCGCCTACCTCCGTCGCGGCGGAGAACGCATGTACTGGTGGGCGCGCGCCCTCACCGGCGACCTCGACGACGCCCTGGAGCACATCGACCGACTGGGTGCCGACGAGGTCGGTATGGAGGATCACCCGCGGACGGGTGAGGGCTACTGGCTGGGTCTGCACGCCGAGGTCCTCGTCGTCGCCGGCAAGCTCACCGACGCCGCCACACTGCTCGACCGGGCCGACGACTTCGCCGACCGCACCGGTGAACGTTATGCCGACGCCCACCGCCTCCTCGTCCGCGCACGTTACGAGTACGCCAACGGGCGTCCGGCGTCCGTGGTCGGCGCCACGCTGGCGACCGCGCGCGACACCGCCCGCGCGCAGGAGGCGGACGGGTTGATCCGACGGATCGACTCACTGGCCACGACCTGGGGTCTGACGTCCCCGACCTGAGTCGCCAAGTCCGCCTCAAGTCGCCTTCAAGCGCCGTCGGCGACCCTGGTCAGGACTCCGGCGTCGTCCGGAGCCCGACGAATTCCGCCGGATCGTTCCGGCCGCGACCGAGGACCTGCCGATGCCCGCAACACCCGCCTCCTCCCTGCCCGAGCACGCCGAGCGCCTCACCGTCCGGACCCGTACCTCGGTCCTCGCGCAACTACGCGACCGGATCGCCGGCGACGTCTTCGGCCCCGGCGATGCCGGCTACCTCGACGCGCGATCCGGCTTCAACCGGCTCGACGTGCACCGCCCGGCCGTGATCGCCGTGCCCGACAATCATTTCGACGTGGTCGAGGCGGTCCGCTTCGCCGTCGAGGAAGATCTACGCGTCGCCGTCCAGGCGACCGGTCACGGCACGGGGAGACCGGCCGACGGCGGACTGCTGATCGCCACCTCCCGGCTCTCGTCGGTGAGCGTCGACCCCGTCACCCGGACCGCCCGGGTCGGCGCCGGCGCCCCATGGCAGACGGTCGTCGACGCGGCGGCGCCGTACGGTCTCGCGCCACTGATGGGCTCGGCCGGCGGGGTCGGGGCGGTCGGTTACACGCTCGGGGGCGGTTTCGGCTGGCTCGGTCGACGCCACGGCCTCTCGTCGGACCGCGTGCTCTCGTTCGACCTGGTGACTCCGGACGGGACGCCGATCCGGGTCACCGACACCAGTTTCCCGCACCTCTTCTGGGCGTTGCGCGGCGCCGGCGCCGGCGGTCTCGGTGTCGTGACGTCCATGGAGATCGCGCTCGTCGAGGTGTCGACCGTATACGCCGGCAACCTCTTCTATCCGGCCGCCGACGCCGAGGAGATCATCCGCCGGTTCCGCGACTGGGCCCCCGCCCAGTCCGAGGAGCTGACGTCCGCGGTCGCGATTCTCAACCTCCCGCCCACGGACGACGTCCCGGCGCCGCTACGCGGCCGGAGCTTCGCCGTCGTGCGGGGCTGCTGGTCCGGGGACCTCGACGCCGGTCGCGCGGTCGTCGACGAATGGCGCGAGTGGCGGACGCCGGTCGTCGACATGTGGGGTGCGCTGCCGTTCGCGGCGATCGACGCCGTCAGCATGGATCCGACCGAGCCGATGCCGGTGATGGTCACCACCGAATGGTTCGACGATCTCCCCGACGAGGCCGTCGACATCGTCGCCGCGCGGGTCCGGCCGGCACCGGCGTCGGCGCCGCTCATCGTGTGCGGCGAGATCCGCCACGCCGGTGGAGCGATCGCTCGCAGCGCGGACAACGCGCCCAACGATCGGGGGCGACAGGGCCGGTTCCTTCTCGAACTCGTTGCGGCGGTAGCCGATCCGCACGTCGCATTGGCCGTCGAGTCGACGTTGCGGGTGACCCGCGCCGAGCTCGAGCCCTACGTGACCGGCGCCGCCTACCTCAACTTCACCTCGGGCTCCGAACGCGTCGCCCGGGCCGCGGACGCGTTCAGCGCGGACAACCGTCGCCGGCTCGCCGAGATCAAGGCCGCCCTCGACCCGGCGAATCGCTTCTGTCACGGCGACCTGTGATCGGCCGATCGAACAGCGCACTTGCCCCGGGTGGCCGAATGTGGACTGATGGTCGGCATGTCTGAACCGTCCGGACCCCGGCACGATCGCACCCCAGACGACCGGCCCCTGCTCGTCGTGGACGCCGCCAACGTCGTGGGTTCGGTGCCCGACGGGTGGTGGCGCGATCGCCGCGGAGCCACCGAGCGGTTGCGGACGCGTCTCGACTCCGTCGCCGTCGGCGGACTCGAAGGACTGCCGGGGCCACTCGAGGTGGTGCTGGTCGTCGAGGGTCGGGCCCGCGGTGTCGTGGCGAGCGAACAGGTCCGAATCGTCGACGCGCCGGGTTCGGGGGACGACACGATAATCGGCGTCGTCGCGGATTCGGATCCGCGTCGCGAGCGCATCGTGGTCACCGCCGACCGTGAATTGCGGGCCAGAGTCGCGCAACTCGGCGCCCAGACGATCGGCCCCGCCGCCATCCCGAGATGACCGGGTCCGGAATCGACCGTCGTCTTGACGTCCGATTTCTCCGTTCTGGTGGCGGTGGGATGCCGCCCGCCCGATAATCCTCAGAGTGTCGGGGACTGCCGACAACGGGAGGATTCCATGACCGAAGTCGATGTCCTGATCGCCGGCGCCGGCCCCATCGGCTTGACCGCCGCCATCGAGCTGCGCAGGCGCGGAGTTCGCGTGCGGATCGTCGATCCGCTCCTCGAACCCCCGCAGTACGCCAAGGCGGTCGGAATCCAACCGCGGACGCTCGAGGTCTTCGAGAGCATGGGCGTCGTGGGACAGGTGCTCGACGCCGGGCTCGAGATGCGCGGACAACTCGTCTACGTCAACGGAAGTCAGGTCTCGCGGGTCGATCTGTCGACGCCACCCGACGTGCCCTACCGATTCCACCTGCTCCCCCAGTACGCGACCGAGCGCATCCTCCGTGAGCGCCTGACCGATCTGGGTACCGAGATCGACCGGGGCACCGCCGTGTCCGCGTTCGACCAGGACGCGGACGGGGTGACCGTGACCCTGACGGGTCCGCGCGGGGACACCACCATCCGTGCGGGCTATCTGCTCGGCGCGGACGGCGCCCACAGCGTGGTGCGCAAGGGACTCGGACTGTCCTTCGAAGGGGCCGCCTTCACCGAGCAGTACATGCTCGGCGACGTCGTGGCGGACTGGTCGATGCCCCAGGGGTACGCGATCCGCTCGATGCACCAGACCGCGGACGGCACGACCGACGACCAGCTGGTGTGCATCCCCCTTCCCGGCCGCGGCCGCTACCGGATGTCGATGCTCGTCCCCGACGAACTCGCGGTCGCACCGACCACCGGCGGAGACGGTGTGGCGCACGGTTTCGAGGGAACCCGGGCGCCGGAACTGTCCCACATCCAGGCCGTGGTCGACCGCCTCGCACCGGAACCCGCGACGGTGTCGAACCTGCGCTGGTCCTCGGTGTTCCGGATCAGTCACCGCATCGTCGATTCCTACGGTCGTGGACGCGTGTTCGTCGCCGGCGACGCCGCCCACATCCACCCGCCCACGGGTGCGCAGGGGATGAACACCGGCGTGCAGGATGCACACAACCTCGCCTGGAAGCTCGCCCTCGCCGTCGCGGGTGTCGGCTCCGACGGGCTGCTCGACAGCTACGACCTCGAACGTCGGCCCGTCGGCGAGGAGGTCGTGGGACGCACGGTCCGGGACGCCCGCGAAGGCATCGGCACCGATTCCAACGACTTGGACTTCATCATGCGGCGCGAGGGCCAATTGCTGATCTCCTACGCCGACAGTCCGCTCGTCGCCGGGTCGGCGGTACCCACGGCGCCGGCCGCGCCGCGTGCCGGTGAACGCGCACCGGATGCCGCCGGCCTCAGCCGCGATTCCGTCAATTTCCCGCTGCGACTGTTCGACGTGATCGGCGGCGTCGACCATTCGCTCGTCCTGTACGCCGACCCCACCGCCGGCGCCGACGAGGTCGCGGTGCTCGAATCACTCGCCGACGAGATGTCGGCGAAAGCGCACGGCCACATCGACATTCATGTGATCGCCGCGCCGACCGCGCAGGTCGGCAGCACCGAACTACCGCTGCTCCGGGACACCGACGGCCGCTTCGCCGATGGCTACCGCCCCGACGGTTCGACGGTGTTCGTCATCCGGCCCGACGGGTATGTCGGGTACCGCGGGCCGACCACCGACGGCAAGGCCGCGCTGCGTCATCTCGAGGGCACCTTCGGGTAGCGGCGGCACCTCGTACCGGCGCGCGGCCGTGTCGTTCGATCTCTGTCCGGCCGGGGCCACCGGCCGCGCACGCCGTAACCTTGGGGATCGTGACCAGCAGACCGGCACCCAACCGCCCCCTGTTCCGGGCCGCGGGCGTGCTCGCCGACCGCATCGGCACCTCGGTCCGGCAGCGCTCCGCCGAATCACGTCTCGGCCGCGCGATGGGTGCCGGCGAGGTGATCTACCTGGTGGCGCCGGCCGGCCACCCGAACTACGGCGACGAACTGATCGCGAGAACCTGGTTGCGGCACCTGACCCGGGTGCGTCCGAATGCCACGATCGTGCTGGACTGCCACAGCCCGGGCACGGCCACGACGCTGCTGCGCGATGCCCACCCGAACATGCTCGTCGTCGACACCCTGTGGCAATTGACCACTTACGCCGCGGACGCCGAACAACCCGCGCCCTGGGAGTGGGTCGGCGCCGCCGCCCTCGACTCCGGTCTGGCGCCGCGACTGACCGCCGGGATCGACCTCCTGGAGTCGGCGACCACCATCCACCTCCTGGGCGGCGGCTACCTCAATACCGTGTGGCCACACCATGTCTCGTTGTTCGTCGCAGCTGCTGCGGTGGCCCGGCGCTCCGGGGCGCGCCTCGCCGCGACGGGTCAGGGACTCGTTCCCGCGCTGCAGGGCGCCGCGTGGGCGGCGTTGACCGAGGCGTTCGCCGCATTCGACGTCGTGGACGTGCGCGACACCGCGTCGTACGACGTACTCGACGGCATCATCGGCGCACGTCATTCCGGGGACGACGCGTGGCTGACCCTCCACCGGCCCCGGCCTCCGCTGTATCGAGAGATGGACACACCGGCCGAGAACGGCGTCGTGCTGTGCCTGCAGTCCGACCTCACCGAGAAGTTCGCCGGACCGCGGGCGACCGGCGTCGAGGCCCTGGCCGACTTCGTGCGGGCAACGCTCGACTCCTGGGACGTGCCCGGTTCGGCGGTCACCGTCGTCGAGGGAATCCCGGGACACGATTACGAGGTTCCCTACCGGCTCGGCACACGTCTGGCCGGTGCCACCGTGCGCACCTTCCGCGACGTCTGGAACGACGGGTTGCCCGCCGGTCACCACAACACCTGGATCAGCACGCGGTTCCACCCGCACCTGATGGCCGCGGCCGCGGGCGATCCCGGGATCGCGGTCGCGGCGATGCCGGGTTACTACACCACCAAACATTGGTCACTGGTCGAGGCCGGCTCGGACTGGACGGTGGTGGATTCCGGTACGTCCGTCCCGGACCGGCCGTACGGGCGGGGTTTCGACCCGGTGGCGCGGGAGCGGGCCGTCGCCGCGAAGCTCGCCACGGCCGTCGACATCTACCCGGTCTCGCCGGCGCTGGCGCACCGCATCTGACATACCCGCCCCGGACGTTGTCCCATTTGCGCCAAGTCGCCTCGGTGCGCCGACCTGCCGTTAGAGTGACCACATGAGCCGAAACCCCGTGCGCGCCACGGCCCTCCTCCGCATGGTGACGATCGGCGCAGCGGCCGTACTCGGCCTCGTCGCATGCTCACCCTCGGAGACGGCATCCGGTGCGGGATCGTCGAGTGCAGCGCCCGGCTCGGGTCAGACGACCTCGGTGCCGGCCGACACCGCGGCGGCGTTCCAGAAGGCGATCGACGACACCCGGGCCGCCGGGAATCTCCCCGGCGTCATCGCCCGGGTCATCTCACCGGCCGGAACCTGGACGGGGACGTCCGGGGTCCGGGCGGCCGGCGGGGACGATCCCATCCAGGCGGCGGATCACACCCGCATCGGCTCGCTCACCAAGACGATGACGGCCACCCTGCTGCTGCAGCTCGTCCAGGAGGGCCGCGTCTCGCTCGACGACCGCATCGACAGGTTCGTCCCGGACGCCCCGAACGGCAGCGCGACGTTGCGCCAGGTCGCCGACATGACCAGCGGCATCCCGTCGTACACCGCGTCCGAGTCCTTCGACCGGAAGTTCTTCGCCGACCCCGAATCCGTCTGGACGCCCACCGAACTGGTGGACACCGCGAAGGCGCTGCCACCCAGCTTTCCGCCGGGGCAGGGCTGGGAGTACTCCAACACTAATTACGTCCTGCTGGGCCTGGTCATCGAGAAGGTGCTCGCGAAACCCATCGGCGAGGTCTTCGCCGACCGGATCTTCACGCCCCTGGGCATGGACGAGTCCTCGTGGCCCGGCGGGTCGGTCGAGATCCCCGACCCACATCTCGACGGCCTCACCGACCAGGGCCAGCCCGACGGGCAGACGGTCGACTCGACGCGCTGGAATCCGTCCTTCGCGTCCACCGCCGGTGCCGTCATCTCGACCGTCGACGACCTGCAGACCTGGGGTGAGGCCTTGTTCACCGGGCAGGGCGTCCTGAATCCGGCGACCCAGCAACTGCGCCGGGACTCGATTCTCACCTCGCCGCCACCGAACACCGCCACCTCCGGATACGGCATCGGTATCGGCAACCGCGACGGATGGTGGGGTCACGACGGGGATTTCCCCGGATACAACACCTCGTTGTTCCACAACTACGATTCGGACACGACGATCATCATCGTGATCAACACCGACGACGCGATGACAGTCGACGGCAAGTCGACGACCCCGGTCAGCGCCGTCCAGGCCGGCCTCATCGCCGCGCTGCCCTGAGACCCCGGTCCCGGCGTAAGGTCGGCGCATGGCCAGAACAGTCGCGAAAGCCGATGGTGTCGACCGTGCCGAACTGCTGGAGTTCATCCGGCGGCGCCACCACATGATCCTCAGCACCGTCCGCTCCAACGGCAGCCCGCAGATGTCGCCGGTCACCGGTGGGGTCGACGAGCAGGGCCGCATCGTCATCTCGACCTATCCCGGCCGGGCGAAGGCGGCGAACCTCCGGCACACGCCGGTGGCCAGTGTCGTGGTGCTCTCCGACGACTTCAACGGCGCCTGGGTCCAGGTCGACGGTGATGCCGAGGTCCTCGACATGCCCGAGGCCGAGGACGCGCTCGTCGACTACTTCCGCAGCATCTCCGGTGAGCACCCCGATTGGGACGAGTACCGAGCGGCGATGCGAACACAGGGCAAGTCGCTGATCCGCATCACGCCGACGAGGTGGGGTCCGGTGGCCACCGGCGGATTCCCCGCCGAGGTCGCGGCCCGGCTCGACGCGCAGGACCGATGAGCGCACCGGCCCGCCGGACGGACCCGATCGGTTGACCACCGGCGCCGACATCGAGATCCGCGGGTTGACGAAAAGCTATGACGGACACCGCGTTCTCGACGGCATCGATCTCGAGATACCCGCCGGCAGCGTGACCGCCCTGCTGGGGCCGAACGGTTCCGGCAAGACCACGACCGTCGGCATCGCGTCGACCCTGTTCCCCGCCGACTCGGGGACGGTGACGATCGCCGGGTACGACACGGTCGCGCAGGCGCATGCGGTGCGCGCGATGATCGGTGTCACCGGCCAGTCGGTCGCGGTCGACGAATTGTTCAGCGGGCGCGACAATCTGGTGCTCATGGCCGACCTACGACGGCTGGGCCGACGCAACGGACAGGCCCGCGCCCAGGAGTTGATCGAGCAGTTCGATCTGATCGCGGCCGCCGACTGCGCGGTGTCGACCTACTCCGGCGGCATGCGTCGGCGCCTCGATCTCGCCATGACTCTGGTGTCCATTCCGCGAGTGATCTTCCTCGACGAACCGACCACGGGTCTCGACCCCAGAAGTCGACGGATGCTGTGGGAGACCATCTCCCGGCTCGCCGCCGAAGGCGTCACGATCTTCCTCACCACGCAGTACCTCGAGGAGGCCGACCAGCTCGCCGACCGCATCGCCGTCCTGGACCACGGCCACATCGTGGCCGAGGGCACCGCCGCCGAACTGAAGAGCCGGGTGCACGACTCCGACGTGCGCCTGACCTTCGCCGACCGCGACTCCTTCGACAAGGCGGCATCGCTTCTGCCGGATGCGCGTCCGGTTCCCGAAGCACGACGCCTCGACATCGCGACCGACGACACCGTCACCACTGTCCGGACCACCTTGAACCAGCTGGAGGCCGCCGGCATCACGGTCACCGACGTCGGTGTCCACGCCCCGACCCTCGACGATGTGTTCTTCGCGCTCACCGGCAATCCCGCTTCCGCGGCCGCCGATGCCGACACCGGCGAACCCGGTGCCACCGACCCGGATCCGTCCGGAGCCGCCTCATGACGACCCTGGCACACACGGTGTCGGATTCGCGGGTCATGGTCCGCCGCAACGTTCGGCGGCTCATCAAGTTCCCGGTGCTCACCGTGATGCTGGTCGGCATCCCGGTGGTCTTCCTGCTGCTGTTCGTCTTCGTGTTCGGGGGCCAGCTCGGCGCCGGGATGACCACGCAGTCCGGCGACAGCGGGCGGGCCGCCTACCTCGACTATGTGGTGCCCGGGATCGTGCTGGTCACTGTCGCGTCGGCGGTTCAGGGCACCGCCATCGTCGTTGCCATGGACATGACCTCGGGGATCATCAACCGCTTCCGCACCATGGACATCGCTCGCTCCGCTGTCCTCACCGGTCACGTACTCGCCAGCCTCCTGCAGGCGCTGTTCAGCATCGTCGTGGTCCTCGCCGTCGCGGTCGGTATCGGATTCCGGCCGTCGGCCGGTCCGCTCGACTGGCTGGGCGCGTTCGGCGTGACTTCCGTGTTCTCCGTCGCGCTGATCTGGCTCTCGGTCTACCTCGGGCTGGCGGCCAAGAGCGTCGAGACCGCCAGCAACACACCGATGTTCCTCACGATCCTGCCGTTCCTCAGTACGGGGTTTGTCCCGGCCGAATCCCTACCCACCGGGTTGCGGCAGTTCGCCGAGTACCAGCCCTTCACCCCCGTCATCGAGGTCCTGCGCGGAACCCTCACCGACGCTCCGGTCCACACCGCGAGTGTTGTCGCCTCGCTCGCCTGGAGTCTCGCCATCGGCGGGGCCGCATTCTTTCTCGCGCTGCGAACCTATGAGCGGCGACGCATTCCCGGATAGTGTCGAGGGCGTGCCCGAGAAGGTGGACTTCAAGAAGACGCTGGACTCGTACAAGGCGCGGCGCGGCCAGTTCCGCATTCTCGACGTTCCGGCCATGCGCTACTTGATGATCGACGGATCGGGCGACCCCAACTCGACACCACAGTTCGCGGCGTCGATCGAGACGCTGTATCCGGTTGCGTACAAGCTGAAGTTCGCAAGCAGTCGTGAACTCGGCCGTGACTACGTCGTCCCGCCACTCGAGGGGCTCTGGTGGGCCGACGACATGAGCACCTTCACCGGCGCCCGGGACAAGGGCCGCTGGAGGTGGACGCTCATGCTGATGGTTCCCGACTGGATCGGCGAGGATCTGCTCGACGCCGCTGTTCTCGAGGCCGGCGCGACGAAGCCGCCGCCGCGTCTCGCCGATCTACGCACGGAGTCGTTGGACGAGGGATCGTGCGTTCAGACGCTGCACCACGGGCCCTTCGACGACGAGGGGCCGGTGCTGGCCGAGATGCACGATCGGTTCATACCCGACAACGGCTTACGCATGTCGGGCCGTCACCATGAGATCTACTTCAGCGACTTCCGCCGAGTAGCTCCGGAGAAACTTCGGACCCTGCTGCGTCAACCGGTCGAGTCCTCCATCATCCCGTAGCGAAAGATGGTTCATCGCAGGGTATCTCGTTACGAAGTCCCGCCGGCCGGCGTCCATCCGAGTGCCGGTCCGAGCTGCCCGGCGAGATCACCCACGATCTGCAGGTAGTCCGGCTCGTCGAAGGAGAACGGCAACGCGAAGGCCACCTCGGTGGCGCGTTGGAATCCCGCGTGCTCATACAGTCTCTCGGCGAGTTCATCGGACGGTCCGACGAGGTCCGGCGAGAACAGGAGGCCCCGCGGGCCCTGCGGGGTGAGCGTGCGCTCGAACCGACTGTCGGCATACGCCCGGTACTTGCGGATCTGGTCCGCGGTCGCGGAATCCGTGGGGATCACCACGAGCCCTTGGGACACGCGCGCACGGTCGGGGTTAACGTGATGGGCACGGTAGGCGTCGATGTGTTCGGCCTGGATGGTCGCGAAGTCGCGCGACTCCGTGCCCTCGGTGGTCACCACCGAGGACGTCAGATAGTTGATGCCTTGCCGGCCCGCCCAGATCGCCGAGCTCAATCCACCTCCGTACCAGACCCGATCGGCGAGACCCGGCGAATGCGGTTGCACCCGTCGGGAGAACGTCTCTATCCCGACGGTGCCCTCGAAGTCGCTGACGGGTTCGCCCCGCAGGTTGTCCAGGAGCCTCACCACCCGGTCCTTCGAGAAGTTCTCGAGCGCATGGGTTTCGGGATACAGCGCGGTCTTGAAGTCGTCGTAGCGCATCGGCACACCGACGGAGACCCCCGGGTTGAGCCGTCCCCCGCTGAGGATGTCGACCGTCGCCAGGTCTTCGGCCAGCCGCAGCGGATTCTCCAGACCGAGCGGGATCACCGCGGTACCGAGCTCGATGCGACTGGTGCGCACCGCCGCGGCCGCCAGCAGGGCCACCGGCGAGGAGATGCCGTACTGCAGATGCCGGTTGCGCACCCACACGCTGTCGAAGCCGAGTTGTTCGGCCAGCTCGATCATCCGCAGCGTCTCGAGGTGGCCGGGGCGCGGGTCGTCACCGTCGAAGCGTCCGATCGTCAGAAATCCGAGCTTCTGGAGGGGTTCACCGCGTCGTGGCATGCAATCGATTTTCACACCGTCTGGCAGCGGAGACATGTCGGCGAATCAGGGTGGGTCGAATTCTTCGGTGGCCACGCCGGCGCGCGCCGCGTCTATAGTCGGGGCACACCGCCGCCGACCGAACGGATCGCCATGCCGCCCACTGTCGCGGAGAGGATCGTCGAGGCACTCGAGCGCGCCGGAGTCCGGCACGTCCACGGGTTGCCCGGTGATTCACTCAACGGTTTCACCGATGCCCTGCGGAGAAACGACACCATCTCGTGGCGACATGTGCGACACGAGGAGTCGGCGGCGTTCGCCGCGTCCGCCGAAGCCGCGCTCACCGGTGAACTCGCGGTGTGCGTGGGAAGTTGCGGGCCCGGCAACCTGCACCTGATCAACGGACTGTTCGACGCACACCGCAGTCGTGTCCCGGTTCTCGCGATCGCCGCGCACATCCCGGCGACGGAGATCGGCACCGGCTACTTCCAGGAGACCCACCCCGAGCAGCTGTTCCGGGAATGCAGCGCCTTCTGCGAGATGGTCGGCACGCCCGACCAGATGCCGCGCCTGCTCGACATCGCCCTGCGCACAGCGGTCGAGAAACAGGACGTCGCGGTCCTCGTCATCCCGGGTGAGACCTTCCTGGCGCCGTGCCCGAAACGACGCGCCGGCGCCCCCATCCGCCGTATCCCCCGCGTCACCCGGCCCACCGATGCCGAGATCGACCGCGCCGCAGACACTCTCAACGCCTCCGAGCGCGTGACGATTCTCGCCGGGGCGGGGGTGCAGGGGTCTCACGACGAGGTCGTCGAGCTCGCCCGTGCCCTGCAGGCCCCCGTCGTGCACGCGTTGCGGGGCAAGGAATTCATCGAGTACGACAACCCCTACGACGTGGGAATGACCGGGCTGCTCGGCTTCTCGTCCGGATACCGGGCGATCGAGAAGTGCGACACACTGCTCATGCTGGGCACCGACTTCCCCTATGAACAGTTCTATCCGTCGAAGGCGACCATCATCCAGGTCGACATCCGTGGCGAGCAGATCGGTCGACGCTGCCCCGTCGACCTGCCACTCGTCGGCGATGTCGGCGACACCGCCCGCGCGCTCCTGCCGAAGATCTCCACCGGCCGCGACTCCGAACACCTGTCGACCTCGTTGGCCCACTACGCCACGGCACGGCGCCGCCTCGACGACCTCGCCGACAACGACCGCAACCGGGCACCGATCCACCCGCAGTACCTGACTCGCCTGATCAGCGAGAAAGCCGACCGCGACGCGGTGTTCATCCCCGACGTCGGCTCACCGGTGGTGTGGGCGGCGCGCTACCTCGAGATGAACGGGGCCCGTCGCCTGATCGGCTCGTTCACCCACGGCTCGATGGCCAATGCCGTGTCCCAGGCGATCGGCGCACAGACCGCCTTCCCGGACCGCCAGATCGTTGCGCTCGCCGGCGACGGCGGGCTCGCGATGCTGCTCGGCGAGCTGCTGACCATCACGCAGAACAACCTGCCGGTGAAGATCGTCGTCTTCGACAACTCGTCGCTGAACTTCGTCGAGGTCGAGATGAAGGCGGCCGGATTCGTCAACTACGGAACCGATCTGGAGAATCCGGACTTCGCCGCGCTGGCGGAGTCGCTCGGTATCCACGGTCGGCGCGTCGAGCGGCCGGACGACCTGGCCGGTGCGGTCGACGAGTTCCTCGCCCACGATGGTCCGGCGCTGCTCGATGTCGTCACCGCTCGCCAGGAGCTGTCCATCCCGCCGACGATCACCGCCGCCCAGGCCAAGGGCTTCACGCTGTACGCGCTCCGCACCGTACTGTCCGGACGCGGCGACGAACTGGTCGACCTCGCCGAGACCAATCTCTTCCGGCGGCTGTTCGACTAGGCGTTTCGGTCCGCAGCCACCTGCAGGCCGAGAATCGCTTCGGTGACACCGGCTGTCCAGGTGGACGGGTCGACGTGGTGCACGGCCGACTCGCCCGCATAAGCGCTCGATATGACGACGTCCGGGGCGAGTGTGGCCAGCAGTTCGAGGCTCCCCGCGAGCTGGTCGGGGTCACTGATGCCCGGGAGATACCCGGCGGTCCACCGCCCCGACTCGCTGCGATAGAGGGTGTCCCCGGTGAACAGGTAGCGGTCGCCGTCGGCGCCGTGCACCAGGTAGCTCGTGCTACCCGGGGAATGGCCGGGTGTCGGGATCACCTCGACCCCGTTGCCGTCCGTGTGCCGGTCCGCGAGCCCCACCCCGATCCGCGCGTAGCGGCCGATCCGGTCCGCTTCGGCGAAAGGAGCGTGCAGTGTCGTCCCGAATCGTCCGTGGATCGCTGCCAGCAGCGGCCCGGCCTCATCCTGATGCGACAGATATTGCTCGTCGATCCCGCCCAGGCGGTAGAGCTCATCGAACTCGGAATCCGACGCAACCGAGTAGAAGAGGACGTTTCGAGCCGACCTCCACAGGTAGGCATGCGTGGTCAGTCCCGGGAACGGGTTGTCGGAGCTGGTCTCCCATAAGTCGGCGAATACGCGGCGCATCGATACCTCCACGAGTTGGTTGGATGTCCCACCACGGTGCAACTTCGAGTTCACTTGAAGTCAAGACTCCGTCGCCGACTGGTCAGCGGAGCACCGCGGGTGATACACATCTAGGAATCCGTCTCACGTCAGGAGTCCTGTGTCCACCTCGCTGTCACCCGATACTCCTGCCTTCCCGGCGGCGGTCGCCTACGAGTCCGCGATGACCAACCGGCGTCTGCGAGGCGTCGGGGGGCTGGTACGGCAGTTCACCCGCAAAGACCTCTTCCCGGAGCCGGAGAACCTCCGCACCTTCGCCGAGGACATGTTCCGCACCGATCCCGTGGCCGAACGTTTCGTCGACGAGGTCTACGGCACGCTGGGCGGCGAGGCGGCCCGGGCCCTGCTCGATCAGGCACTCACCGACGGCCTGGACAGCATCGACGATCCCCCGCCGGCACTGGTCGACCTGTTCGAGGAATTCGAGACGGTGCCCGACTGGGTCGACCCCGAGCTGATCGCGGAGGGCGAGGCCATCTGGCGCCGGTGGGGTACCGGGCTGTTCAGCGTCGCCGGCGGGATCACCCTGGAGATGTACACCGAGGCCGCGGTCGCGAAACCGCTCTCGCTGGCCGGGGGCTATGCGGGCGACAACGCTCTGCGCCGTTTCCTGGAGACGTCGCGTTTCTGGATCGATGTCTCGCACCCGGGCGCGTTGCTGACGCCGGGGTCGCAGGGTCGTGCGACGGCGATGCGGGTACGCATCATGCACGTGTGGGTCCGGCGCACCGTCGCCGAACACCCGGAATGGGACCGCCAACGCTGGGGCGACCCGATCAGTCAGTCCTACCAACTACTGACCCTGCTGGGCGGCAGCGTGGTGCCCGCGATGGCGCTGTGGCTGACCGGAATACAGACGACACCCCGCGAGATCCGCGTCCTGCTGCACTATCAGCGCTACCTCGGCCACCTACTCGGGGTGCGCACGCAGTGGTATCCGGAAACGATCGCCGACTCGTTGCGATTGCTGGCCTTCGTCACGTCCACCCGCACCTACGACGCCGGGGCCGACGGCGCAGAGCTCATCGAGTCGTTCCCGGCCGCGTTCGCGAAGCGCGGGTCGACCGGCTTGCAGCGGTTGCGCGGCACATACAACGCGGCGATGTACGCGGCGTACTCGAGCATCTACATGCTGCCCACGACGCGGCTGCGCTACCGGATGCCCAGTCCGGTTCCGGGGATGCTCGTCATCGTGCTCCGACTACCGGTGGTGATCGTCGTCGAAACCACCCGTCGACTCTCACCTCGATTCCGTCGACTTCACGAGAAGTGGATGTGCCGCCATCGGGAGAACTGGCACGACTGGCAGACCTCGGGTCGCCCGGCCGAGTACGCCCACGGGAAAGGTCTCCGGCGCTGACCGCGGTGTCGGAGAGTTACTCCGGAGTTGGACTCGAATGCGCACACCGTTAGCGTGTTCGGGGTGACGCACACCCCGACGACCACCGCCACGACCACCGACGATCCCTCCGGGATCGGATCCCGCGTCGGCCACTACTACGTGCTCGACGGCTCGTATCAGGTCGGCCGCGAGAAGGTGCGTGAGTACGCACGCGCGGTCCAGGACTACCACGGCGCCCACTGGGAGCCCGAAGCCGCAGCCGCCCTTGGCTATTCCGGTCTCGTCGCGCCGCTCACCTTCACCTCCATCCCGGCGATGGCGGCGAACCGGGAGCTGTTCGAGAAGGTCATCGTCGGATACGACACCTACGTCCAGACCGAGCAGGTCTTCGAGCAGCACCGCCCGATCGTCGCCGGCGACGAGCTGACGACGGACGTGGAGCTGACGAGTGTCCGTCGGATCGCGGGCAAAGACCTGATCACCGTGACCAACACCATGACCGATGCCTCAGGCGAGCGTGTGCACACCATGCACACGACGGTCGTCGGGGTCACCGCCGACGAGGTCGACCCCGAGTTAAGCAGTGCGGTCCGCAAGGTGATGATGCACGACGTCAACATCTTCAGCCACGACGAAGCGGCGGAACGATACGTGCGGACGGTCCGTCCCGACGCTGACGTCCGCACCGCTGACGACAGCGGGCGGACATCGGGCGCACGGAACTTCGACGAGCTGAACGTCGGCGACGAACTGCCTCTGCACACGATCAGGTTGTCGCGCGGCGATCTGGTCAACTACGGCGGTGTCGCGGGCGACGCGAACCCCATCCATTGGGACGAGACGAGCGCAAAACTGGCCGGCCTGCCTGATGTCATCGCGCACGGCATGCTGACCATGGGGCTCGGGGCCGCTTTCGTGTCGTCGTGGTCGGGCGACCCGGGTGCCGTCACCCGCTACGCGGTGCGCCTGTCCCAGCCCGCTGTCGTGTCCGGCGCCGAGGGCGGCGAGATCGAGTACAGCGGGCGGATCAAGTCGCTCGATCCGGCGACCCGGACGGGCGTCGTGATCGTGGTGGCCAAGTCGGGCGGCCGCAAGATCTTCGGTCTCGCCACACTGAATATCCGCTTCTCGTGACCCCGGGGGTCAGTACTCCCCTTTGATGACGAAGTACGACCCGCGGATCACGCCGGCGAGTTTCGATCTCTGACGCGCGAACTTGAACTTCGACTCCAACTCGGCCGGGACGTCCATGCCGTCCGAGAGCTTGAACCCGACGGCACGCTTCCCACCGGGATCGATGCTGTACATGACGTTCACCGCGAGGGCCGGACTCGTAGAACACGTACGACATGTGCAGCCTTCCGTCGTCCGGGCCCACCTCGAAGTCGCTGACCTCGAGCGCGGGTGAGGCGATGGTGATGTCGCGCTCGTCGGCCAGGATCGCGGTCACCCGGTCGAGGATTTCGGGCGCGTCCGACGCCGGGACGACGGTGAAGTCGTGCCCGTACTTCGTCTTGTAGTACCGGGCCTCGTTTGCCCGGAGTCCCGCCAGCGCCTCCGCAACCGGTGAACTCTCGAGTCCCGCGGTGGAGACCTGCTTGAAGTCGATCACGTCACCCATGACCCTCCCTCCGGCAGGTTGCCTCAGACAGCGTAAAGCCCCCGACCGCGGTCGGGGGCTTTATCGATGCAGCGCGACGCTCACTCCAGGACGAACACCGGGATCTGCCGATCGGTCTTCGTCTGGTACTCGGCGTAGGGCGGGAAGGCGGCGACGGCCAGCTCCCACCAGTGATCGCGCTCCTCGCCGTCACTCAGCTCGCGCGCGGTCAATTCCTTCACCTCGGTACCGTCCTGCGCGGTGACCTGGGGGTTCGCCTTCACGTTGTGGTACCACGCCGGATGCTCGGGCGCGCCGCCCTTCGAGGCGACCATGAGGTACTTGCCGTTCTCCTCCACGCGCATCAGCGGGACGTAGCGCTTCTTGCCCGACTTCGCGCCGGTCGTGGTGAACAGGACGATCGGACGGTCCATCACGGTCACACCGTCGGTCGTGCCCTGCTCCAGGATCTTCTCGGTCTGCTCGCGGACCCAGCCTTCAGGACTCAACTCTGCTTTAGCACTCATGGTGGGCTGAACACCACAGCTCGGCCGGGTATTCCCCGCAGCGCCGTCTGTGTCGTGACTCTCCGATACTGTGTGGCCGGACCTGACCTCGACCGTGAGATCTCACCGATGACCACACCATGCCGTGCTCTCGTACCGACGCCGGTCGGCACCGTGGCCGTCGACAGCAATGGATCGGCCGTCGTGCGCGTGGCCTGGCGAGTGACCACCGACGTACCGACCGATGACGAGACCATCGATCCCGTTCTCGCAGAGGCGATTCGACAGATCCGCGCCTATTTCGCCGGTGACCTGACCGAGTTCGACCTGCCTGTCGATCTCGATCGGATGTCGGACGCCGCCCGGGCGGTCCTGTCGACGCTGCACCGGACGGTCGCCCACGGCGACACGGTCACCTACGGCGAACTCGCGGCGATGAGCGGCACGCGGGTCTCTGCGCGCGGCGTCGGCACGATCATGGGGATCAACCCCCTGCCGTTGATCATCCCGTGTCATCGCGTCGTCGCCGGCGACGGACTCGGCGGCTACTCGGGCGGCGCGGACGGTCAGGGTCTGGCGACCAAACGCTGGCTGCTCGAGTTCGAGGGCGCTCTCCCGCCGACACTGTTCTGATCAGGAGCCCAGCCGACTATGCCGACCCTGAGATCGATGTCGCATGCGACATCAATCCGTCTACGCGACCTCGATCGAAGTCGCATCAGCGGACCGATGTCGCACGCGACGTGAGTTCGTGATCCGGCACCCTCGAGCGTCGAGCGTCATGTGCGCGACGCCCCGGACAGATGTTCGACGACCAGCGACTGCAGCCTCGGAGCATCCGAGCCGAGCCACAACGACAGGTGCGTTCCCTCGTCGACGGCTTCGAGGCGAGCATCGGGCAGCGTCTGCGCGGCATGGACACTCTGATCGAACGGGACGTCGGCGTCGGTTCGGGAGTGTATCGCCAGCACGGGTGCGGTCACCTCCGCGAGCGGTAGGTCGAGTTCGCGAAATTGGTCGAAGTCATTGTCGAAACCAGCTTTTCGCGACCCCGACACGGTGTCGAACAGATCGATCGCCAGCGTGCGCTGGTCGTCATCGGCGATGATCTCCGCGGTGAGCGCCCTGATCTGTACACGCGACAGGTCTCCCTCACCGGACAGGAGTGTCGAGATGGCCGTGGACGGCGCCTTCGACGCGACCGTGGTCGCCAGCCACTGACCGAAACGACTGAAGAGAAGCTTCTCCTCGGACAGTTCGAGTCGTCCACGCAGGCTGCTCCGCGGATCGAAGCGGGTGCTGACCGCGGCGACCGCGACGATCGCGGACACCCGCTCGGGTACGGAAGCCGCCAACGAGTAGGCGACGGGCCCGCCACCGGACCAGCACATCAGCCCGAAACGATCGATCCCCACCGAGTCCAGCACCGCCCTGACCAGTTCCGCCTGCGCGGCCGGACGTCGTGTGTCGCCGCCCAGGGGCGTACCCAGGTAGCCCGGTCGAGAGACCGCGATGACGCGATGCGCCCCGGCCAGGAAGCGCGTCATCAGGACCCCCTGGTCGCAGCCACCCGGGGACCCGTGCACGAACACCAGCGGCGGCCCGGACCCGACGTCGACATATTCGACCGGCCCGGTCGGCGTCTCGACGAGGCGCGGTTCCGTCGAGTGACTGTCCGAGTGAGCGAGCCCCATGGATGTACCTCCTCCGACGACCGTGGTGCGACGGTAACGCCGGCGCAGCGCCCGCGCGGCACAACGCGGTGAAACGGTGCGAACGGGTGAACCCCGAACGCGGCCGCACCTGAGTCATCCCGCCTATTTCGAGACACTTTTTGCGATTATCAAGACTCTTATACGTCGATTGCGAGATCGTCTCGAAACACCGGCGCGTCTTTTGAGTCTGTCTCGATACTTCTGAGATACGCTGTCGCGGTGACAGCAGACGCAACACAGCCGTCGGGGATGGCCCTCGGTTACGCACGCGACTCCCCCGGTGCCCACGCGCTCGCGCCCCAGATCGACGCGCTCACCGATGCCGGGGTGGACCCCGCGCGGATCTACACCGATGCGACCGATCGCTCCGCGCCCGCGGGTCAGCGGCCCGGGATGGCCGCCCTCCTCGACTACGCGCGAGCCGGCGACACCACGGTGGTCGTCGGCATCGACCGCCTCGGCCGGAACGTTCGCGAGGTCATGGAGGTCGCGAACCAGATGGCCGGGCGCCGCATCGGACTGCGCTCGCTCCGCGAGGGAATCGACACCGCCGACCCGGCCGGAGCGATGATCGTCGCGGTGCTGGCGTCGCTGGCCGAACTCGACGACGACGCGCCGAGACGGTCGGACCGTTCCACGCCGAGAACCCTGCGTGGGTCCACGTCGGCGATCGGCCGGCCGCGGGCGCTCGATGCCGATCAGGTGGTGCGCGCCGAACAGATGCGCGCGCAGGGGGTTTCCGTACCCAGGATCGCGCAAGAGCTCGGGGTGAGCCGCGCGACCCTGTATCGCACCCTGGCCGAGAGGCGTTCGGTCCGTTGAAGAATCCCGACTCCGACCTCCCCGAACTCGACATCGTCAGCGAGTACGGCGTCGTCACGCGCCTGCCCACCTCGTTCCCGATCTTCGACGCCGAACTCGACGAGCACCTCGATCCGGACCTGTTCCAGCAAGGTTTCGTCGATGCCGCGGCCGATCTCGGTGCGCTTCCCGCGCCGTGGGCGCGACAACTGGCGTCGTCGACGCTCGCGTGTCCGCCGGACCCCGACGACGAGGAACCGAGCTACACACGCGGCTATCGCGCCGCCCTCTACGGACACCTCCGGCACGCCGGAAAGTAAGCGCCGCAAAGGGTCTCGGCAACGAAGCCCGGAAGGTCGGACTTGCCGCATTCGAACCGCCGCCCCGGCAACGGATCTCGTGCGCTGACGTACTGGTCGTTGGCGAATCGTGATCACCTGGTGACGTCAACGCCCCTCGCGACATGCACGCTCGGTGCGACCATGGACCGAGTCGGGGATGCGGTTCGCGAACGCGGGCCGGGCGCAATGCCGCACGGGGGCAGGCGCCGCATGTCGGGCGGGTCAAGTCGGCGGGCCGCACTTTCGGACACTGCTAGGTGGTCGCGCCATGACCCGATCGACGAACATCAACAGCCGTGCGCCGGGTGGAGACGACCCCACCGCACGCGAACTGGAAGCCCTGCGAACGGAATTGGACGGGATCGACGACCGTCTGCTCGAAGACGTGCGGGCCCGGATCGAGGTCTGCACACGCATCGCGGAACTCAAACGACGGCACGCCATCCCGGTGATGCAGCCGCGCCGGGTCGGCGCTGTACACGAACACGCCCACCGGTTCGCCATCGATCACGATCTGTCCACCGATTTCCTGCATGCCCTCTACGACCTCATGATCTCGGAGACCTGTCGGGTCGAGGATCTGATCGTCGGGACCGAGACGTCGCAGCGAGCGGGGCCGGATCGTGACCCCGCCCGACACCCGTCCGCCGTCGCGAGCGCGGACTGAGGTGGACCCGGTGCGCACACTGCTGATCGACAACTACGACTCGTTCACGTACAACCTGTACGCGTTGTTGACCCAGGTCAACCGCCGGGAGCCGGTCGTCGTCGCCAACGATGTGCCCTGGACGTCGGTGGACCTGACAGCTTTCGACAACGTCGTGGTCTCCCCCGGCCCGGGCCGTCCGGACTACCCCCGCGACTTCGGGATCAGCGCACGGGCGCTGACCGACAGCGGACTACCCGTGCTCGGGGTGTGCCTGGGCCACCAGGGCCTGTGCCATGTGTTCGGCAGCCCGGTGGTACGGGCCCCCGAACCGCGGCACGGACGACTCAGCGCCGTCCACCACGACGGCCGCGGCTTGTTCGCGGGACTGCCCTCCCCGTTCCGGGCGGTCAGGTATCACTCGCTGGCGGTGGTGGATGTCCCCGACGAGTTGGAGGAGCAGGCGTGGTCCGACGACGGCGTCCTGATGGCGGTGCGCCACCGGGTGTTGCCGATGTGGGGGGTGCAGTTCCATCCGGAGTCGATCTGCAGCGAGTACGGCCGGGAGCTGTTGGCCAACTTCGCGGCGGCCACACGGGTGCGAGCGCACCGCGGGGTCTCGGTCGGGGCGAGTCGGGCGTCGGCGACGACGGAGCGCCCGGCCAGTGAGGCGTCGACGAGTGAATCGGCGGGGAGTGAACCGACGGGGAATCGGCACGAGGAATACCGGGTCCGATCGGTTCGGGTGGACCACGTGGTGGACCCGAACAGCGTCTATGAACGACTGTTCGCCGGTGGCCCGAACAGCTATTGGCTCGACCGGTCGGCGGCCGAGGAGACCGACGGTCGCTACTCCGTCATGGGAGACTGCTCGGGCCCCCACGCCGAGTATGTGACCTACCGGGTCCCGGAAATGACTGTGCGAGTCGAACATTCGGACGGTACAGCGGAGGAGGTCCGCAGCACCTTCTTCGACTACCTCGACGCCCAGCTGCGGGCGCGTGCGGTGGCTGCGCAACCTGAGCTGCCGTTCGCGTTCTGTCTGGGGTACGTCGGCTATCTCGGCTACGAGCTCAAAGCGGACACCGGCGGCCAGCTGGCGCATGCCTCCGAGCAGGCCGACGCGGCGCTCGTGTTCGCCGACCGCGCGGTGGTGATCGACCACGGACACGGGTGTGCGTATGTGCTCGCACTAGAAGCAGTCGAGAGCCCGGATCCCGATGTCGCGACGTGGTTGGACGAGACGGCGTCGACCATTCGGGAGATGCGAACCGCCACACCCGCTCCGGCGACGACTCCCCCGCTGGTCCCGGCGCCCCACGAGGTGCCGATCGTGTTCCGCCACAACCGCCAGACGTACCTGAGGCTCATCGAGGACTGTCTGGCGGAGATCCGGTCCGGGGAGTCGTACGAGGTGTGTCTGACGAACTCGGCGACCGTGCACCGCAGCCTCGACCCCGTGTCCGGGTATTCGTGTCTGCGGGAGATCAGCCCGATGCCCTACAACGCCCTGCTGCAGTTCGCCGGGATGTCGGTGCTCAGCGCGTCGCCGGAACGGTTCTTGAAGATCGGTGCCGACGGGACGGTCGAGTCGAAGCCGATCAAGGGGACACGGCCGCGGTCGGCCGATCCCACCGAGGACCACCACTTGCGATCCGCGCTACGGGCGAGCGAGAAGGACCGGTCGGAGAACCTGATGATCGTGGACCTCGTCCGCAACGACCTGTCGCGTGTCTGCGTCCCGGGGTCGGTGCATGTGCCGTCACTGTTCGACATCGAGACCTACGCACCCGTGCATCAAATGGTGTCGACCGTGCGGGGGACGCTGCGGAACGGGGTGTCGGCGGTCGACTGTGTGCGGGCGGCCTTTCCCGGCGGTTCGATGACCGGCGCACCGAAGATCCGCACGATGGAGATCATCGACAAACTCGAGGCGGGTCCGCGGGGCGTGTACTCGGGGGCGATCGGCTTCTTCTCGCTCACCGGAACCGCTGACCTGTCGATCGTGATCCGCACGATGGTGGCGACCGGTTCCGAGGTGACCTTCGGCGTCGGCGGTGCGATCGTCGCGCTGTCGCATCCGGACGAGGAGTTCGAGGAGACGATGGTCAAGGCCCTGACCATGCGACGCTGCCTGTCCGTCGCCGAGGAGAGCGACTCGTGACCGAATCGGCCGGCCCCGGTGCGCGGTCGGTGGTCGTGGCCGGCGGAGCAGGGGCGGTGGGATCCATGTTCGCGGACCGGTGGCGCAGCGGCGGCGACCTCGTACACATCCTGGACGCCACCTCCGGCGACGACATCCGTGCCCCCGGCCCAGAGGCGACCGCGCGGGTGCGCGCGGCGGACATCGTGGTCCTCGCGGTGCCGGAGAATGTCGCCGTCGCCTCGCTGGGGACGGTGCGATCACTGATGCGCCCGACCGCGATGCTGGTGGAGACGCTGTCGGTGAAGACCCGGTTCGCGGCGGCCGTCGGCGGACTGGACGAGAGCCGTTGCGCCACAACGGGCCCGGCCGTCGGCGTGAACCCGATGTTCGCCCCGTCCCTCGGTCTGCCCGGCCGCGCGATTGCGGTGGTCGTCCATCGCGACGGACCCGGCGTGGACCGCCTGATCGACGACCTGGCGAGGTGGGGCGCTCGCGTGCAGGTCACCACCGCCGATCGGCACGACCGCCTGTGCGCCGCGGTGCAGGCCCTCACCCATGCGACCATCCTGTCGTTCGGGGTCGCGCTCGCCGATCTCGGCGTCGAGGCCGACGAGGCGGCGACACTGGCCACCCCGCCGTTCATGACGATGTCGGCGATGCTGGCGCGCGTCGCCGGTGGGACACCGGAGGTGTACCGGGACGTGCAGTCGTCGAACCCGTGCGCGTCGACGGCCCGGGATGCGTTGGCGCGTGCGGTGTCCCGGGTCTCCGCCACCTGCGACAGCGACACCGACGAGTTCACGGCGCTGCTCGCCCGGGCCGGAGCGCCGCTGGGCGATCGCGGCAGCGAGTATGCCGGGCTGTGCGCGCAACTGTTCGCCGGGTTGGCGTCGTGACCGGCACGCTGCCCGACCACGACGCCGCCGACCCGGTGGAGACGGCGGTGATCCGTGGGCTGGTGCGCAGCTGGTCGCGGCGGGCCACGGTGCGCCGCACCGAGCCCGAACTCGACGGCCCGACCATGGACGATCTCTACGACGACGATTGCGTCGACTATCCCGAGACACTGCTCCCCTTCGCCGGACATCCGGGATGGAACGGGCTCGACGAGGACCGCCGGTCCCGGGTCCGGGCGTGGGGGTGGATCGCATACAACAAGAACGTCGTCGACATCGAACAAGACGTGGTCACACCCGGTTTCGGCTTGCTGTTCCGGGATGCCTTCGGCACTGGGTTCTCCGACGCCGGGAGGGCGGCGGTCGTCCAGTCGATGGTCGACGAGGAGTACCACACGCTGATGCATCTGAACGCTTCCGCGCTGACCCGCCGCCGGCGTGCCTGGACGCTCCCGGATGCCACACTGCCCGAGTCGTTGATGGTGCGCCGCCATCGGGCTGCGCTCGCACGTGCGGAGTCGGCACGAGCCGCGGCGCTCACGACCCTGGCATACGCGACGGTCGCCGAGACCTCCATCGGGGACTACCTCACGTTGATCGCCGAGGATCGGACGATCCAACCGGTTCACCAAGCCACCGTCGCCCTGCATCGCCGCGACGAGCGCGCGCACGGCTCGGTCGCCGGCGAGATGATCGCGATGGTCCACGACCGGCTCGGCCCGGACGACCGGCTCGTCCTGGCGCATGCGCTGCGCGACGGCGTCGACGCGTTCACGGCGACCGACAGCGCCGCCTGGTCGGCCATCCTCGCCGCCGAGCGGATCCCGGACGGCGCCACGATGCTGCGCGAGTCCGCAGAGGATCCCGATAGACGACGAGTCCTGCAGGATTGCAGTGCGGTCGACCGGCTACTCGCCCGGTTCGGCGCCCTGGGTTGACCTGCGCCGGTGATCGTCGGGTGGACGGCTACGGTGGTGACCGTGAACGAGCCCGACAGCCCGCGAGTGGCGACACCGGCCGACGCGGCGACCATGGCCGAACTGCTCGACGCCTTCAACCGCGAGTACGGCGAACCGTCTCCCGGACCGGCCGCCCTGGCCGATCGACTGACCGATTTACTCTCGCGCAGTTCGACTTTCGCGATCGTGGCCGGCGACCCGATCACCTCGCTGGGCCTGGTGACCATCCGGACAAACGTCTGGGTCGACGGCGGCATCGCCCTGCTCGACGAGATGTACACCACGCCCGCCCAACGCAGCCGCGGACTCGGTGGTGCCGTCCTCACCGCCGCGGTTGCCGAGGCGGCGCGACGGGGCGCCGGGGAATTCGAGATCGAGGTCGACGAACCCGACGTCGACGCGCACCGCTTCTATGCCCGGCACGAATTCCCGCTGCGCGACCCCGAGACCGGCGATCGGGCGTTCGTTCTCCGCAAGGAGCTGACCGCTCCGTAATCCGATGGAATCCCGCCCGTGCCAGTAAGGTACGGGCGTGGTTCAGCTGACAGTGGGAAGCCATCGCGACAACGCGACGACCGACGTCCTCCTCACCGCGGAGAAGTTCAATCGGCACACCTTCTGGTGCGGCCAGAGCGGCTCCGGGAAGACCTACGCGCTCGGGGTGGTTCTCGAACAGCTGCTGCTCCGGACCCGACTCCCGTTGCTGATCCTCGATCCGAACGCGGATTTCACCCGGTTGCCCGAGACACGGGGTACCGCGGACCCCGCCGCCGCGGATGCGATCGCGGCATCCGACATCCGGGTCCTGCATTCGACGCGACGTGACGGACCGCAATTGCGGACGCGATTCCTGACCCTGCCCCTGGCCGCGAAGGCCGCGGTCCTGCAGCTGGATCCGATCGCCGACGCCGACGAGTACAACGTCCTGCTGCACGCCGACGCCACACTCACCGAAACATCGGACCAGACCACCTACCTCGACGCGCTACGCAGTTCCGCCGACCCCGGACATCAGCGGCTGGCCAAGCGTATCGAGAATCTGCAGGTCCTCGACTGGGCACTCTGGGCGCGGGGTGACCTCGCGGCGACCGACGTCATCGACGAGCGACCCCAGGCGACCGTGCTCGACCTGGGTGGGTTCGCCCACCCAGCGGAACCGAAGGTCGCCGCCCTCAGTGTGCTCGAACACCTCTGGGCCCACCGCGACGAGCGGCGCCCGATACTCATCGTGATCGACGAGGCCCACAACATCTGCCCACCGCAGGCCACCAGCGCGGTCGAGCAGGCGCTGATCGACCGGGTCGTGCAGATCGCCGCCGAGGGCCGCAAATTCGGCCTCTGGCTGCTGCTGTCAACCCAGCGGCCGACCAAGATCCACCCCAATGTCCTGTCCCAGTGCGACAACCTGTGCCTGATGCGGATGAACGCCCCACGCGATCTCGCCGAGCTGGCCGACACCTTCGGCTTCGTACCCGAACACCTCCTGGCGGAGTCGCCCGGGTTCCGCCAGGGTGAGGCACTCCTCGCCGGTGGGTTCATCACCGCGCCCACGTACACGCAGATGGGTGCCCGGATCACCGAGGAAGGCGGCGCCGACGTCGCGGTGCCGCTGGTCGTGTGAGCGGTCGATGGTTCCGAGAACAAAACCCCGGTGAGCGACGCTCACCGGGGTTTTCTGTCGGGCTGACAGGATTTGAACCTGCGACCACTTGACCCCCAGTCAAGTGCGCTACCAAACTGCGCCACAGCCCGTTGCTCCCTGGAGAAGCGGAGCGATGTAAAGCCTAGCCGACGAGCACGGTTCCGAACCAATCGCCTGGTCAGGCCTCATTTCGGGCCGGTGGCCAGATGTAGTGCGTCGTTGCTTCTGCCGCCACGAAGCGCTACATCTGACACCGGCTGCTAGACGGTCGAACGCTTCTTGAAGAAGATCCACCCGGCGGTCACCAGAACGGCACCCACGAGGGAGCCGATGATGCCACTCGGGCGGAGCTCGAGGCCGTCGCCCGAGAGCAGGCTGATGAGCAGTCCGCCGACGAAGGAGCCGACGATGCCGGCCACCAGGGCGAGACCCCAGTCGACGGTGCGCAGGTTCTTGCCGCCGAGGAGGATCTGCGCCAGGGCGCCGATGACCATGCCGAAAACGATGATTGCCAGGATGAGCACGAGACGCAGTATCTCACAGCAGGTGTCGTGCGCCACCGGCACGCGACACATCCACCGGAGATGGGCAGGTCCGCCACCTGCGCGGTGGCGGACCTGCCCAACGGTGGTGGAGTCGCCGGACGGTGATCAGCGTTTGCGGCGCTGCTCCCGCTTGTCGCGGACGCGGACGTTGATCCGGACGGGCGAACCGTCGAAGTTGAATTCCTCGCGCAAGCGCCGCTCCAGGAACCGGCGATAGCCCGCCTCGAGGAAGCCGGTGGTGAACAGCACGAAGGTCGGCGGCCGCACCGAGGCCTGGGTCGCGAACATCACGCGCGGCTGCCGGCCACCGCGCAGCGGCGGCGGATTGGCGGCGATGACGTCCTTGAGCCAGTTGTTCAGCGGGCCGGTCGAGATGCGCTTGTCCCATGAGTCGAGCGCGGATTCCAGTGCGGGGACCAACTTCTGGACGGCCCGGCCGGTCGACGCCGAGATGTTCACCCGACGCGCCCATGGCACGCGGGCCAGCTCGCGGTCGATCTCCTTGTCCAGCTGGTACCGGCGGTCCTCGTCGACGAGATCCCATTTGTTGAACGCGATCACGAGGGCGCGGCCGCTCTCGATGATGAGCGACAGCACCCGCAGATCCTGTTCGGTGATCGGTTCCGACGCGTCGATCAGCAGGATGGCCACCTCGGCCGCGTCGAGCGCCGACCGCGTCCGCAACGACGCGTAGTACTCGTGGCCGCTCGCGGTCCGCACCTTGCGGCGCAGACCGGCGGTGTCGACGAAGTTCCAGGTCTTGCCGCCCAGTTCGACGAGTTCGTCGACCGGATCCACGGTTGTCCCGGCGACATTGTCGACCACCGACCGCTCGGTGCCGGTGAGCTTGTTCAGCAGCGAACTCTTGCCGACGTTCGGCTTGCCCACCAGGGCGACGCGACGCGGGCCACCGAGAGTCGGTGCCTCCCGCGGGGTCTCGGGCAGCTTGTCCAGGATGATGTCGAGCAGATCACCGGCGCCGCGGCCGTGTGCGGCCGACACCGGATACGGCTCACCGAGTCCCAGCGACCACAGCGATGCGGTGTCGGACTCGAGTCGCTCGCTGTCGACCTTGTTGGCACACAGGATGACCGGGGTCTTCGAGCGTCGCAGGACCCGTGCGACAGCCTCGTCGGTCGCGGTCGCGCCGACCGTGGCGTCGACGACGACGACGATCGCGTCGGCGGTGCGCATCGCCAGCTCGGCCTGCGCGGCGACGGCCTGCTGCAGGCCCTTCGCGTCGGGTTCCCAACCACCGGTGTCGACGACGGTGAACCGCCGGCCCGACCACGACGCCGCGTACGACACCCGGTCCCGGGTGACGCCGGGGATGTCCTCGACCACGGCTTCACGACGCCCCAGGATGCGGTTGACGAGCGTCGACTTGCCGACGTTCGGCCGCCCGACGATCGCGACCACCGGCATGTGTTCGACACCGGACGCGTCGTCGGCTCCCCCGACATCGGTCAGTTGCCAGTCGGATTCGTCCGACCAGGTGCCGTCGCCGGGTAGCGCCGCGAGGTCGTTCGAGTAGTCGTCACTCACCGTTCCACTGCTCCGATCCGGGTCGCGACGAGGCCGCTCAGTTCCGCGAGCACCTCGTCGAGGGTCTTGTCGCTGGTGTCGACGACGGTCGCGTCGTCGGCCGCGCGCAACGGCGAGACCTTGCGTGTCGAGTCGAGATGGTCGCGGCGGTTCACGCTCGCCAGCACCGCGTCGTAGTCGCTGTCGCGACCGCCGGCGAGATTCTGCTTGTGCCGGCGCTCGGCCCGCGCCTCGGGTGTCGCGGTGAGGAAGATCTTGACGTCGGCGTCGGGGAACACCACGGTCCCGATGTCGCGCCCCTCCACGACCACGAACCGGCCCTGCGCATTCTGCTGTTGCAGCGCAACCAGTTTGGTGCGCACCTCGGGTACCGCCGAGACCGCGGAGACGGCGCTGGTGACGTGGTCGGTGCGGATCGGCCCGGAGACGTCGCGCCCGTCGAGGAAGACCTTGGCGCCGTCCCCATCGGGGACCAACTCGATGGCGACGTCGGCGACCACGCGGGCGATTCCGGCCGGATCATCCAGCGCGACACCGGCATCGAGAACGGCGAGGGTCACCGCGCGGTACATCGCGCCGGTGTCGAGATAACTGGCGCCGACCTCGGCCGCCAGGAGCTTGGACACCGAGGACTTGCCCGTACCGGCCGGACCGTCGATCGCCACGACATGCGTGGTCCCGCCGGCGGACTCCGAAGCTCCGTCGCTCACAGGCCGACCGCCTTGTACAACCCACCGACCTCGTCGTTGCCCAGAACACGCAGACTGCCCGGGCGCTGTTCGCCGAGTGCCACCGAACCGACGTGTGTGCGAACCAGTTTGACGACCGGGAAGCCGACCTCGTCCATCATGCGCCGCACCACGCGGTTGCGACCCTCGTGGAGGGTGATCCGTACCAGCGACTGGCCTTCGTGGACCTCGATCACGGTGAACTTGTCGACCGTCACCGGGCCGTCGTCGAGTTCGACGCCCTCGCGCATGCGACGTCCGATCCCGCGGGGCACCTCGCCCTTGAGCGTGGCGAGGTAGGTCTTGGGCACCTCGAACGACGGGTGCATCAACCGGTGCGCGAGTTCACCGTCGTTGGTCAGCAGCAGCAGACCCTCGGTGTCGGCGTCGAGGCGGCCGACGTGGAACAGGCGCTGACCGGCCATGACCCGCTCGGCGACCACATCACCGACGCAGGGACGGCCCTGGTCGTCGGACATCGTCGACTGCCAGCCCTTGGGTTTGTTGAAGGCGAGGTACTGGCGGGTCTCGTCCATGATCACGCGGGCACCGTCGACGCGGATGATCGCGGTGTCCGGGTCGATGCGCAGCCCCTGCTCGGTGACGATCTCCCCGTCGACCTCGACACGACCCGCCGCGATCAGTTCCTCGGCGCCGCGGCGCGAGGCCACCCCCGCCTGGGCGAGCACCTTCTGCAGGCGGACGCCGTCTTCGACGTAGTTGGCGCCGGCACCCTCGCCGTGCTCAGGCGTCTGGTGCCGCGCCGGTCGGGCGTTGTTCAGCCGGATCCGGCCCACTTCGGCGTTCGGCTTCGACGACCCCTTGCGGTGGGTCTTCTTGGTTCGCGGCTGTTGTGCGGGCGCGCCCTTGCGGCGTTTTCCCGGTGAGCCATCTCGGCCAGCGGATGCCATGTTCTCTCAGTCCTGTGAGTCGGTGGTGGTGCCACCGTCGATGATCAGTTCATTCGAGTCTGACGGTTGGGTGGACAGTTTGGCGAATCGGGGATCCGAGAGCAGCTCCTCGTCGAGGTCGTCGATCAGGTCGACGTCCGGCAGCAGGGGCGCCAGATCGGGCAGTTCCGACAGTGACGCCAGCCCGAGCCGTTCCAGGAAGAGTTCGGTGGTGGCATAGGTCGTCGCGTTCGTGGTCGGTTCGCTGCCGACCTCGTTGATCAGTCCGCGAGCGACGAGGGTGCGGATCACGCCGTCGACGTTGACGCCGCGGATGGCGCTCACCCGTGCCCGGGTGACCGGTTGCCGGTAGGCGATGACCGCCAGCGTCTCGAGCGCCGCCCGCGTGAGCTTCGACCGCGCGCCGTCGAGCAGCAGCCGCTCCACGTAGGGGGCGTACTCCGCCCGGGTGTAGTAACGCCAGCCGTCGCCGGCGAAGCGCAGATCGATGCCGCTGCCCGACGCCGTGAGCTCCGACGACATGGCGTTGAGTGTCTCCCGGACCCGCGTGCGGTCCTGGTCGACGGCGTTCGCGAGTTCTTCGGTGGTGACCGGGGTGTCCACGACGAGCAGCACCGCCTCCAGGGCGGAACGGAGTCGCGCGTCGTCGAGGTACTCCCCTTCGCCCTGCAGAGTGGTCTGCTCGGGTTCGGCCGGTCCCGGGTCCTCTCCCTCGGCTACGCCGGTCGGGTCGTGGTGGTCGACCTCAGGAGCGTGATCAGTCATCCGTAGTCCTCTGCCTTGTCGATGCGCAGGTCGTCGGCACCGCGCTCCCCCGTCCACATCACCGCGAGATCGCCGAGTGCCTCGGGTTGTTCGAAGGTGATGGCCTGCTCCCGGAACAACTCGAGCAGGCCGAGGAAGCTACCGACGATCTCCAGCACGTTCTCGCAGTCCGCGGTCAGCTCGCCGAAGGTCAGCCATGTGCCCGGTACCGCACTGAGGAGAGATGCCATCCGACGTGCCTGGCCCGGAACCGACACCTTCTGGACGTCGTGCAGATGGTCGAGGCCGACGGTGGGCACCGGACGCGGCGTCAGCCCCGCCGCGGCGACCTGCGCGAAGCCGTTGGCGTCGACACCGAGGGTGACCTCCGGCAGCAGATCCTCGAAGCGCTTCTCGAGCGACACCGCGCGTGGGTAGCGCTGCAGGGCGGCGGCCTCGAGTTCGCCGAACAGGGCGGCGACCTGCTTGTAGGCGCGGTACTGCAGCAACCGCGCGAACAACAGGTCCCGGGCTTCGAGGAGTGCGAGGTCCTCCGGATCATCGACCTCGCCGGAGGGCAGCAGGCGAGCCGCCTTGAGATCCAGCAGCGTCGCCGCGACGACGAGGAATTCGGTCGTCTGGTCGAGCCCCATCTCCGGGCCGAGTGCGCGGGTGTAGGCGATGAAGTCGTCGGTCACCTCGTGCAGCGCCACCTCGGTCACATCGAGGCGGTGCTGCGAGATCAGGTTCAGCAGCAGGTCGAACGGACCCTCGAAGTTGCGCAGCTTGACCCGGAAACCGGACTCCTCGGCACCGACCTCGGACGACGCTTCCGCCGCGCTCGAAGCATCTTCGGGCACAACCGAATCGGACGCGCCGGGTTCGGATACGGCGGTTTCGGACACGGCGGGTTCGGGGACTGCCTGGTCGGTGCCGGTCGTCATGCGGGCGTGACGTTGCGGGCGATCACCTCGCGTGCGAGCGCCCGGTACGCCTTCGCGCCGGCCGACCGCGGCGCCCACGATGTGATCGGTTCCCCGGCGACGCTGGTCTCCGGGAACCGGACGGTGCGGGCGATGACGGTGTCGTAGACCGCGTCGCCGAACACCTCGACGACGCGGGCCATCACCTCACGGGAGTGCAGTGTGCGGGCGTCGAACATGGTGACCAGGATGCCGCCGAGGTCCAGGCGCGGGTTGAGCCGGTCGCGCACCTTGTTGATCGTGTCGGTGAGCAGAGCCAGCCCGCGCAGGCTGAAGTACTCGCACTCCATCGGGATGAGCACGGTGTCGGCGCAGGCCAGCGCGTTGACAGTGAGCAGACCCAGCGACGGCTGGCAGTCGATGAGGACGACGTCGTAGCGGTCGAGCACGGGATGCAGTGCCCGGCCGAGCGACTGCTCGCGACCCACCTCGGTCACCAGCTGGATCTCCGCGGCCGACAGGTCGATGTTGCTGGGCAGCAGGTCGAGACCGTCGACGCGGGTCCGCATCAGGACCTCGTCGGTGGCCACCTGCGGCGGTACGAGGAGGTTGTAGACGGTCTGTTCCAGCTCGTGATGCGGCACACCGAGTCCCGCGGACAGCGCACCCTGCGGGTCGAGGTCGACGAGCAGGACCCGACGACCGTATTCGGCAAGCGCAGCACCGAGATTGATGGTCGACGTCGTCTTGCCGACGCCGCCCTTCTGATTGCAGACCGCGATCACCGTGGCGGGTCCGTGACGGTCCAGCGGAGCGGGCTCGGGTACGTCGCGATACGGCCGCCCGGTGGGGCCGATCTCGTCGGCATCGTGCTCGGCCTCGTCGGTGTCGTTTCCGGGCGACACCTGGATGCTGTACTGATCTCCCGGACGGGCGCCAGACCCTCCCGGACGGGCGCCAGACAGGGGTGCGCTCGGAGTGGTCACGTGTCCGCCGCTCCCTTCGCTGTTCGATGCCGCTTCTCGGTAGTTCAGTTGTCCGTCCACGGCCGAGCCTCGTATCAGCCTAGGACATCTCCCCGGTCATCCCGGCGTCGGCGCGCCCGGGGGATCCGCGGGGTCAACGCGCCCTCGGATGGGCGACGGCATAGACCTCCCGCATCGTGTTGACCGTCACGAGCGTGTACACCTGCGTGGTGGTGACCGAGGCGTGGCCCAGGAGTTCCTGCACGACGCGGACGTCGGCGCCGCCGTCGAGCAGATGGGTCGCGAAGCTGTGCCGGAGGGTGTGCGGCGAGACCGCCTTGTCGAGGCCGGCGCGCTCGGCCGCGGTGACGAGCACCTGCCAGGCGCTCTGCCGCGAGAGCCGCCCGCCGCGCGCGTTCAGGAACACCGCGGGCGTCGCCCGTGACACCAGCGCGGGTCGCCCGCGGACGAGGTACGCCTCGAGTGCCTGGACGGCGGGCCCGCCGAGCGGCACGAGACGCTCTTTGCCGCCCTTGCCCCGGAGGCGAACCGCGCGCATGTCGTCGAGATCGAGATCGTCGAGATCGAGGGAGGTGGCCTCGGAGATCCGCGCCCCGCAGCTGTAGAGGAACTCCAGCAGCGCGCGGTCCCGCAACCCGCGCGGATGGTCCTCGACGCCGGCCGAATCGAGAATGGCGAGCACCTCGTCGACCGGCAGGGATTTCGGCAGGCGCCGCGCCGCGCGCGGGGGCCGCACATCGTGCGCGACGTCGGTCGGCACGATCCCCTCATCCACCGCGAACTTGTGAAAACGCCTGGTGGCGACCAGGGTTCGCGCGATCGAACTGTCGGCGAGCGGAGCGAACCCCGCCTCGGCGTCACCGCGACGGAGTTCGACGAGGAACTCGCGGATGTCCTCTTTGGTCACGGCGTCGAGTGACGGGATCCCCCGCCGGTCGAGATACCCGCGATACCTCTCGAGATCGCGCCGGTAGGACGACACCGTGTTGGCCGCCGCACCCCGCTCCACCGTCAGGTGATCGAGGTAGCGCGCGATGTCGGCGGCCAGGGTCACGACCGGCGGCCCCGATCGTCGGCACGTCGGTTCCGTAACGCGGTCGGCTCGTCCGGCCACGGGGCGTCGACGCCGCGGAGGCCGGCCGTCGACCCGCCGGCTGCGGCCGCGGCCAGGATGCCGGCCACGCTCGTCGCGTTGACGATCTCCCCCGACAACACCTTCGCGACGGCGTCGTCGAGCGGCACCCACTCGATCGACATGTCGGCTTCCTCGTCGACGCGTTCGGCCGCGTCGAGATTGTGCAGCCCCTCGGCGAGATACAACCGCAGCGCCTCGTCGGTGAAGCCGGGTGACAGCGCGAGGTCGACCAGGACATGCCATGAGTCGGCGGCGAGGTCGGCCTCTTCGGCCAGCTCGCGCTGTGCGGCGGCCAGGGGTTCTTCGTCGGCCTGATCGAGCAACCCGGCGGGCAACTCGAGCAGACGTCGGCCGATGGGGTGACGGTACTGCCGCACCATCGCCACCCGGCCGGCATCGTCGCGCGCCAGGATCGCGACGGCCCCGAAATGTTCGACGACCTCACGCTCGGCGACGCGCCCGCCCGGCATCTCGACGTCGTCGACCCGGAGGGTGATGATCGCGCCGTCGTAGACGGTGCGGCTGTCCTTGACCTCGAAGTCGTGGCCCAACGCGGTCAGTCCCTGCCGGCAGGGTCGTCGAGGACTGCCTCGCCCAGCCCGGCGACCGGTTCCACCGTGACCGCGTTGACGGCGGCCACCGCGTCCGCGGGAGCGTCGTTCGACTCGTAGTCGTCGCCGAGGTCGACCGGAAGACGTTCGGCCGCCTTGTACTTCAGGGCCGCCTCGATGAACGAACGGAACAGCGGATGCGGGCGGGTCGGCCGGCTCTTGAGCTCCGGGTGTGCTTGCGTGGCAACCAGATACGGGTGCACCGACTTGGGGTACTCGACGAATTCGACGAGGTGCCCATCGGGCGAGGTACCCGAGAACACGAGCCCGGAGTCGGCGATCTTGTCGCGGTAGGCGTTGTTGACCTCGAAGCGATGACGGTGACGTTCGGACACCTCCCGCGTCCCGTAGGCCTCGGCGACGACGGACCCGGCCTTCAGCACGGCGTCGTAGGCACCGAGTCGCATGGTGCCGCCCAGGTCGGCGTCGCCGGCCACGGCGTCGGCCTGATCGGCCATCGTCGAGATCACCGGGTGCGGGGTTTCTGGGTCGAACTCGGTCGAGCTGGCCTCGTCGAGGCCGACCGAGCGCGCCGCCTCGATGACCACACATTGCAGCCCGAGGCACAAGCCCAGCAGCGGGATCCCGCGCCGCCGTGCGTACGAGATGGCACCGACCTTGCCCTCGATGCCGCGGATGCCGAAGCCGCCGGGGATCAGGATCGCGTCGACGTCGCCGAGGGCGGCCTGCGCGCCGGCCGGGGTGGCGCACTCATCCGAGGGCACCCACTTGATCTCGGTACGCGCCTTCCAGGCGAAGCCACCGGCGCGGATGGCCTCGGTCACCGACAGGTAGGCGTCGGGGAGATCGACGTACTTGCCGACCAGCGCGACGCGGACGGTTTCGCGCGGCTCGTGCACGCGGCGCAGGAGCTCGCCCCACACCGTCCAGTCGACGTCGCGGAACGGCAGACCCAGCTTGCGGACCACGTAGGCGTCGAGGTGCTCGCTGTGGAGCACCTTCGGGATGTCGTAGATCGACGGGGCGTCGGGGGTGGAGATCACGCCGTCGAGTTCGACGTCGCACATGAGCGCGATCTTCTTCTTGAGCCCTTCGGGCACGTCGCGGTCGCAGCGCAGGATCAGCGCGTCGGGCTGGATGCCGACGTTGCGCAGCGCGGCGACCGAGTGCTGGGTCGGCTTGGTCTTGAGTTCCCCCGACGGCGCGAGGTAGGGCACGAGCGAGACGTGCAGGAAGAAGACATTGTCGCGGCCGACGTCGTGGCGCACCTGTCGCGCGGCCTCGATGAACGGCAGCGACTCGATGTCGCCGACCGTGCCACCGATCTCGGTGATGACCACATCGGGCACTTCACCGCCGGCGTCGGGTTCGGCCATGGCCAGCACGCGCGACTTGAGCTCGTCGGTGATGTGCGGGATGACCTGAACGGTTTCACCGAGGTACTCGCCGCGGCGTTCCTTGGCGATGACCGACGAATACACCTGTCCGGTGGTCACATTCGCCGACTGCGAGAGATTGCGGTCGAGGAAACGCTCGTAATGTCCGACGTCGAGATCGGTCTCGGCGCCGTCCTCGGTCACGAACACCTCACCGTGCTGGAACGGATTCATGGTGCCCGGATCGACGTTCAGATACGGATCGAGCTTCTGCATGGTGACCCGCAGGCCCCGCGAGGTGAGAAGCTGACCCAGGCTGGAGGCCGTCAGGCCCTTGCCCAGCGAAGAGGCGACGCCACCGGTCACAAAGATGTGCTTGGTGTCGTGTACATGGCGAAGTGGTCGCAAAAGAAGTGTCTCCCGTCGGCCGAATCGGGGCCGATGCCCTGATTACCTACGGGACTCCAGGGTAACACCACCGACGCCCGACGCCGCACCGCCACACCGTCGACGGGTGTGGCGGTGCTCGCGTGCGGTGGCGGACTCGATCTCAGGCGGCCGGTCGTCCGTCGGCACCGACGGTGATCGCGGTCGCGCCCGGGCCGGTGCCGTAGGAGCCGGTCGTCCCGTCGGCCTCGGCGGCCAGGGCGAGGATCGTCGTGATGAGACCCGTCGGCTGGTCGATGTTGTCGACGGTCGAGACCGCGTTGGCCAGCGACGGATCCGAGCGGACGATGGCGATCGGCGACCCGCCCGCCGCGGAGCCGGTGCGTCCGACCAGTACCCCGCCGACCCCGCGTGCCGACAGCGTGGCGGCCAGGCGGCCGACCAGCGTGCCCTGCGCACCGGAGTCCGGACCGAACTCGTCACCGGTCACCACCACCACCAGATCGGTCGGGGTGATCGCGTTGTCGGCGTAGTCGATGAACCCACCGTCGCGCAGTGTCGCCAGCCCGGTCCGACGGTCCCCGGACGACGCCGGTCGCGCTGTCTCGTTCGACAGCACGAGGGCCCCGAGCAGGTCCCCGACCCGGCCCCCGGAATCGGTCAGTTCCGCGCGCAGCATCGTGCCCGGCGGAATGGTCTGGTCGACGATCGTCCGCAGTTCCTCGGACTTGCCGTCGGTGAGCAGTGCGTCGGTCAAACCGATCTGTCCGCCGAATCGGGCACCGGCACCCGAGATCGATTCTTTGACCGCATCGACATCGGCATCCGCCGCGTTCGGTGCGGTGACCACCAGCACGGACTGCCCCTTGAGCTTGTTCGCGATCAGCCGGGGTGTGATGGCGAGGTCGAAGCTGTTGGAGGCGTTGAGCTTTGCGTTGAGATCGTCGCGCTCGCTCTCCAGGTCGCCGATGCGGTCACGACTCGTGCCGGTCATCGAGTTGACGCGGTCCCCGACGAATCCCGACCCCAGGAACAGTCCCAGGGCGAGCGCGAGGAAGACCGCGACCAGCGAGATCGCATGCTGTCGTAGCGAGATCATCGGCTACCGGTTCCAGACCTCTCGAGCCCAGTCGAGCATCGCATTCCACTGCACGACGATCCAGTCGGTGATGTCGGTGCCCGCGTTCGACAGCAGCACGGCGGCGATGACGGCGACGAGTGCCGCGAGCACGACACACGCGATCGCGGCACCGGACACCCGGCTGCGGTAGAGCGTGGCGACCGCCTTCGCGTCGACGAGCTTCTGGCCCACCTTCAGTCGGGTCAGGAACATCGACGGATTGCTCTCCCGGCGCGACCGGTCGAAGAAGTCGTCGAGCGATCCCGGGTAGCCGACGGTGACGATCAGGTCGGCGCCGTGGTAGTCGGTGAGCAGCAACGCGAGGTCGCCGGCCGACCCGGCGGCCGGGAACGTGGTGGCCCCGATGCCGAGGTCCTGTATGCGTTCGAGCCCGGTCGCATGTCCGTCGGTGTCGGCCGGAAGCACCAGCTGTGCACCGGATTTCAGCGTCGGAGTCTTCATGGTCTCGGGATCGCCGACGATGATCGACGGCTTGTACCCAGCCTTCATCAGCGTGTCCGCACCGGCCCCGACGCCCACCATGACGGGCTGGTACTCCTTGATGAACGGCTTCAGCGAGCGGAGGTCGGCAGCACGGTCGGCACCTTCGCCGACGATGACGACGTGACGGCCTGCGACGTCGACGTCGATCTCCGGCACACCGACCCCGTCGATCAGCAGCGGCGACTCGCTGCGGATGAACTCGATCGTGTTGCCCGAGAACGCCTCGAGATGGTCGACGAGGCCCGCCTTGGCACCGATCATGATGTCGGCGATGTCGCGCTCCTCGAGCTCGGTACCGAGGGCGAGTCGCCGTTCGCCGACGAGGAGCCGGTCGTTGTGGACCCGCACCTTGGCACCGTCCTTGACCCGCTTGAAGATCTCCGGACCCACATCGTCGAGCAGCACGATGCCGGAGGCCACCAGGACCTCGGGTCCGAGGTTGGGGTAGCGGCCGGTGATCGACCGCGAGGCGTTGACCACGGCCACGACGTTGGCCTCGACGAGCGCGTCGGCGGTCACCCGGTCGAGGTCGACCTCGTCGAGAATGGCGATGTCACCCGGCCCGACGCGGTTGAGCAGCCGTTTCGTGTTCTTGTCGATTCTGGCGATACCGGTCACGCCAGGCAGTTCTTCGGTGTTACGCGCGAGCAGTGCAGGCATCTTCATGACGGCCATGATCGGCCGAAGGCACGCCTCAGCCGGGGAGGCGCGCCGTAACAACAGCAACTTTTGTCACACACGCACCACGTGTTTCACCGTCGGCGGTGCTCAGTCGGCGGCGCGCTCCGCCTCCGCGGTGGCCAGCAGTTCCTCGGCGTGGGCGCGCCCGGTGTCGGACTCCCCCAGGCCCGCGAGCATGCGGGCCAACTCCGCCACTCGCTCGCTCCGATCGAGGGTGCGCACACTGCTGGTGACGAGCGCCCCCTTCTTGCTCTTGCCGATGACCAGGTGGTTGTCGGCGAACGCCGCGACTTGAGGGAGGTGGGTCACCACGATCACCTGGTGTGCTCGGGCCAGCCTCGACAACCGCTTCCCGATCTCCACGGCCGCGCGACCACCGACCCCGGCGTCGACCTCGTCGAAGACCATCACCGATCCCGAGGTGGGTGCGGCGAGGACGACTTCGAGGGCGAGCATGACCCGTGAGAGTTCGCCGCCCGACGCCGATTTCGCGATGGGCAGCGGCGTGGCGCCGGGATGAGCGAGAAGTGCGAATTCGACCTTGTCCGCGCCGTCGGCGCCGGCGTGCGCGGCGGTGCCCGCGACGCTGACGGTCAGCCGGTCGTCGGGCGTCGCCGCATCCGGGTTGACCGCGACCGCCAGCGCCGAGTCCCCCATCGCCAGCCCCTTGAGCTCTCGAGACACCTTGTCGGCCATCGACTTCGCGGCCTTCGACCGCAGCGTGTGCAACTTGTCCGCCGCGGCCTGCACCTTGTCCCGGGCCGCCGTCGCGGCAACCTCGAGCTCCTCGATGGAGGCCCGTGGGTCCTCGATCTCCGCGAGCCGGGCCTCGGCCTTGTGGCGCCAGTCGATCACCCCGTCGACATCCGGCGCGTACTTGCGGACGAGCGTCTTCAGCTCGGCCTGACGGGCGAGCAACTTGTCGAGCTCCTCGGCGTCGGCGGGTAGGCCCGACGTGAAGGCGGTCAGTTCGGCGCCGACATCGGTGATGACGGTGAGCGCCTCGGCGACGCGCGGTACGAGATCACGCAGCGTGTCGTCGGCCGCGGTCTCCAGCAGCGTGCGCACCGTTCCGAGTCCTTCGATGACCGACGATCCCGAATCCCCGGCGACGATGGCGTGCGCCTGGTCGGCGGCACCACGGATGGACTCCAGGTCGGAGAGCCGGCGGATCGTCGCGGTCAGCTCCTCGTCCTCGCCGGGCACCGGATCGACGGCGGCGATCTCGTCGATGCCGAACCGCAGCCGGTCGGCTTCCTGCGCGAGTTCCCGGTAGTTGGCGCGCCGGGCGTCGAGTTCGTCGAGGACCTCGACCCAGGCCGTTCGTGCCTTCCGGTATGAGTCCAGCGCCGCAGCCGCCTTCGGGCCGGCGAACGTGTCGAGTGCCGCGCGCTGGTGTTCGGGGCGGAGGAGCCGCAACTGGTCGTTCTGGCCGTGGATGGCCAGGACCGCCGTGGTGAGTTGGCCCATGACGCCCACCGGGACGGACCGGCCGCCCAGATGGGCGCGGGATCGTCCGTCGGCGCTGACCGACCGGACCGCGATGACGGTGTCGTCGTCGTCGAGTTCGGCTCCGGTGGAGTCCAGGATGTCGGCGACGACCGGATCCCGGTGCGCTCCGCCGTTGTTCGCGAGCCGGAACCGGCCCTCGACGACTGCCTTGGGGCTGCCGGTCCGGACGCGCGTCGCGTCGGCGCGGGCACCGGACAGCAGGTGCAGGCTGGTGACGATCATCGTCTTGCCCGCTCCGGTCTCGCCGGTGAGCACCGTGAATCCCGGATGGAAGCGCGCCTGCGCCTCCTCGATGACACCGAGACCGGTGATCGAGATCTCTTCGAGCACGACTATGCCTGCCTCCCTCGCCATCCCGTGACCGGGAGGGCGAACTTGGTGACCAGTCGGTCGGCGAAGGGGTCGGAATCGATCCGGATCCAACGCACCGACCGTTCGCTGCGCACCACCTCGACGCGGGCTCCCGCGGGCACGTCGAGTGCGCGTCGGCCGTCGCACAGCGCCAGCGCGGACCGCCCGTTCTTGTCCACCTCCACCGCGATCCGCGATCGCGGACTCGTCACCATCGGCCGGGCGAACAGGGCGTGGGCGTTGTTCGGCACGACCAGGATGGCCTCGAGGTCGGGCCACATCACCGGCCCGCCGGCGGAGAACGCGTAGGCCGTCGATCCGGTCGGTGTCGACACCAGCACTCCGTCGGCGCCGAAGGCTGAGACCGGCCGGCCGTCGACCTCGGTCACGAGCTCGAGGACACCGTTGTTGCTCGTGTTCAGGACCGCGACCTCGTTGAGCGCCCAGCTGCACGCGGTCGGCGGGTCCGGGTCGGCCGGGTCCACGATGGCGATGTCGAGGGTCATCCGCGGTTCGATGCGGTAGTCCCGGGCGATCAGCTGGGTCATGACCTCGTCGACGCGATGCGCCTCGGCCTCGGCGAGGAAGCCGATGTGTCCGAGATTGATACCCAGGACCGGGACCTCGGCGGGATAGGCCAGCTCGGCGGCGCGGAGGAAGGTGCCGTCACCGCCCAGGACGATGACGAGTTCGCAGCCCTCTGCCGTCGCGGACTCGGCCGTAGTGACCTCGACGACCGCGCCGAGCGACCGCAGGTATTCGGGGTCGACCGGTACGTTGCGGGGACGGGGCGACTCGCCCTCGTTGTTCCGGTACAGCACATCGTGATCGGGGGCGTCGCGGTCGAGGGTGTCGTGGTCGACCACGCGCAGCGCGACGTCGGCGGCCGCGCAGTGGCGCGCGATCGCCTCGATGGTCTCGAGCACGTTCTCGCGTCCGGTGTGGGCGACCACCAGGAACTCGCGGGCACCGGTGTGGTCCGGTGCCGGATCGTCGGTCACTGGTGATCCCCTCCATCGAAGTGCGGTCTGGGACAAGGGCGGTGTCGGTACGGACACGCGGACCCGACGGTCAGCGCGGACCCGCGGCGACCGCCTGTTCGATCATGGCCCGGAGTTCGTCCGTGGACCCGGCGAGGCGATCCGCGTCGGTCGAGTCCGCCCGGTCGACCCTATCGCCCCACCCCGACTCCTCGCCCGTCCGGTCGACGTGCTCGTTGTGCAACCACAGGAAGTACTCGACGTTCCCGGACGGCCCCGGCAGCGGGCTCGCCACCACACCGCGCGTCCGCAGTCCGTGCGCGGCGGCCTCGGTCGCCACCCCGAGTACCGCCTCGGCGCGCAGCGCGGGATCGCGGACCACGCCGCCCGACCCCACCCGGTCCTTGCCGACCTCGAACTGCGGTTTGACCATCGGCAGCAGGTCGGCGCCCGGCGCGCAGCAACGGGCCAGCGCGGGCAGCACCAGGCCCAACGAGATGAACGACAGGTCGGCGACCACGACGTCGACCGGGCCGCCGATGGACCCGGGCTCGAGGTGCCGGACGTTGGTCCGGTCGTGGACCACGACGCGGTCGTCGTTCTGCAACCGCCAGATCAGTTGTCCGTATCCGACGTCCGCGGCGACCACCTCGCGGGCCCCGCGGCGCAGCAGCACATCGGTGAATCCCCCGGTCGATGCGCCGGCGTCGAGGCACCGACGCCCCTCCACCGTCAGGCCACCCGGCTCGAACGCCTCGAGCGCACCGAGGAGCTTGTGCGCGCCTCGTGACGCCCAGTCGTCTCGCGGACCCTCGTCGACGACGATCGGGGTGTCACGGGTGACCCCGGTGGCCGCCTTCGACGCGACGGTCCCGTTGACCCGGACCGACCCGGCATCGACGAGCTCACGCGCCTGTTCGCGCGATCGGGCGAGACCTCGGCGGACGAGTTCGGCATCGAGTCGTGCTCTGGCGACCATGGTCAGAACCGCTCCCTCGTGGACGACTCCGGTTTCCGCACCGAGGCCGGTCTCATCGTCGGTCCACGGCGTCGAGGGCCGCGGTGAGCGAGTCATGGGCCTGCTCGAGAAGCGCCGCCTGACGTTCGAGCGCCGCCAGCGAGAAGGCGTCACCCGCCGATTCACGGATCTCGTCGACCTGTGCGAGCATCTCGGTGACCTCGGCCTCCACGTCGGGCAGCTCCCCGACCCCATCGGCGGTGGCGAATGTGTCGGCGACGGGGTCGAACTGCCGACGCGGCATCGCTCCCGGCGTGGGCCGGGACGGTCCTGGGTCAGCCGGGGAGGCGGTCGGGTGAGTCATCGTGGACCACGCTAGCCGACGACTGTGACACCGAGGGACTCGAGCTTGGTCCTCGCGGCTCCCTCCGCGATCACCCGCAAGTCGTCCGGATCAGCGGACCCCGCATCGACCGCGGCCCAGGTGGCGGCGGCAAGCGCGGGCACCAGTCCCGCCTCCGCGCCGGAACCGGCGACCCGCACGGTCGGACCGTCGACGGTGATGTCCCAACCGGGCTGGTCGGACACCCGCACGGCGTCGATGTCGACGAACAGGCCGGCGAGGTCGTCGAGAACGTAGATGGGCCGCTGCTCCGGGGGCGCCGACAGCAGATCGTCGACCGTGCTCACACCGGTCAGGACCAGGGCACTCTCGATACCGACGGCATGGCCGCCCTCGATGTCGGTGTCCAGCCGGTCCCCGACCACGAGCGGCGCACTCGCCCGAGCACGCGCGATCGCGTCGGCCATCAACGGTGCGGCGGGCTTGCCGGCCACCATGGGCTCCTTGCCCGTCGCGTTGCGCAGCGCGGCGACCATCGAACCGTTCCCCACGAGCAGGCCCCGTTCGGACGGCAGGGTGGCGTCGATGTTCGTCGCGATCCACAGCGCGCCGGCCCGGATCGCGAGCGCCGCCTCCGACAGTTGCGCCCAACCGGTGTCCGGCGAGTGTCCCTGGATCACCGCGGCCGGTCGGTCGTCGGCACTACGCGTCACCCCGACACCGACCTCGCGGACTTCCTGCGCGAGTCCGTCGGTACCGATCACCAGTGCACGCGAACCCGGCTCGAGATGTTCGGACAGCAGCCGCGCGCCCGACTGTGCACTCGTGACGACGAGGTCGTCGGTCGCCTCGAACCCCAGCTCACGCAGGTGCGCGGCCACCTCGGACGGCCGCCGGCTCGCGTTGTTGGTCACGAAGAACCGCGGGATGTTCAGCCGGGCGAGGGCATCGAGCGCATTCGGCAGCGCGTGGTGCCCGGCGAACACCGTGCCGTCGAGGTCGAGGAGCAGTGCGTCGTGACGATCGACAAGGGTCACGGAATCGGACGGCGATGTGATGGCGGGTTCGGCCGCAGACTCGGTTCCCGACGACTCGTCCAGGGTGGCGAGGGGATTGGGCACCCCTTCCACGATGGTCGACTCGGCGATCACGTCATCGCCGGCATCTCCCTCTTCCTCGGCAACGGCTGACACCGCCACCGAATTCGAGGTCTGTGACAGGTCGGCCGTACCCGTAACCGCCTCGATGGTGTCGTTCTCCATGGCACCGGACGCAGCAGGTGAGTCGATTGCGGGAGTGACATCGGGCGCAGGCGCCGAGGCGGGCGGGATCGGGTCCGCATCGGAGTCGATGTCCCGCTCGACAGCCGGCACCGACAGCGGGCTGTCGAGCTCGCCTGGCGCAGCGCCGTTCACTCCCACACTCTCGGTCGGCTGGTCGTCGTTGGCCAGCTCGGTCAGCCGGAACTCGGCATCGGTGACGTCGTCGACGTCGGCGGCCGCCGCGTTCATGAACCAGGTGATCGCGTCGTCGCGACGACCGGCAGCTTCCAGGGCAGACGCATATGCATAGAAGAGACGGGCCGGTCCGGTACCGAGCTGCCCGGGCTTGAGGTTCTCAGCCTGCAGCGTGACGACCGCTTTCTCCGGTTCACCGAGGTCCATGCGGGCACCGGCTTCGACGATCCGCATCTCGGTGGCATCGTCGCCGGTCAGTGACCGTCCCTCGTCACCGCGCGCGATCTCGACGGCACGCTCGGGGCGCCCGAGTCCGCGTTCGCAGTCGGCGATGAGCGGCAACAGGGCCGGGTTGCCGGTGATGCGCTTGGCTGCGCGGAGTTCGGTCGCCGACTCCTGCCACTCGCCCGCGTTGTAGGCAGCGATGCCGACCGTCTCGCGAACGACGCCGACCCGGGAAGCGCGGGCGCGAGCCGCACGTGCATGTTCCAGCGCCTGGACAGGATCCTCGAGCAGGATGCGCGACACCATCACCAGGTGCCGCGCGACGATCTCGGCGTTTGCCTTGTCGAGCGTCAGCAGATCACGGCGCACCTCGGGATCGAGATCCGACGCCGCGATGTCCTCGGGTAGCGGTGGCCCGGGCTGCCGGCTGCCGCGATCAGATCCGCGGTCACGCCCCGGACGATCATTCCGGCCACCTCGACCGCCATCCCGCTGTCCACGTGTGTCCCGCTGGCCGCGCCCGTCGCGGCGCGGACGATCACGATCACTCATAGCTGCCAATCTATGCCCTCGAACCTTGCTGAGTTGTGCCGCCCGGCGATGACGCATCAGGCGACCGACACACGAGAAAGACCCCGTATCCGACGAAAGAAATCATCGAATACGGGGCCTTTCTGAAATTGTGTTCGGCGGTGTCCTACTCTCCCACACTGATTAGGGTGCAGTACCATTGGCGCTGGAGGGCTTAGCTTCCGGGTTCGGAATGGGGCCGGGCGTTTCCCCTCCGCTATAGCCGCCGTAACTTTGTGAAACAACACGCTCACGTAGTGTGCGTGTGTTTGTTTGTCACCTCTCACCACCCCGTCACACCGTGGTGTTGTTGGGGGGTGTCCGGGGGGGCGAAGCCACCCGGAGGAGTGTGTTGTTTCAGAAGTACATAGTGGATGCGAACACCAACCGAACCTGAGGTTTGGTGATGTTGTGGGTGTTGTTGGTAAGTCCTCGGCCGATTAGTACCAGTCACCTGAACACATTGCTGTGCGTACAGTTCTGGCCTATCAACCCCATGGTCTGTGGGGGGCCTTAACCCCGCGAAGGGGGTGAGAAACCTCATCTTGGAACAGGCTTCCCGCTTAGATGCTTTCAGCGGTTATCCCTTCCGAACGTAGCTAACCAGCAGTGCCCCTGGCGGGACAACTGGCACACCAGAGGTTCGTCCGTCCCGGTCCTCTCGTACTAGGGACAGGTTTCCTCAAGTTTCTTACGCGCGCGGCGGATAGAGACCGAACTGTCTCACGACGTTCTAAACCCAGCTCGCGTGCCGCTTTAATGGGCGAACAGCCCAACCCTTGGGACCTACTCCAGCCCCAGGATGCGACGAGCCGACATCGAGGTGCCAAACCATCCCGTCGATATGGACTCTTGGGGAAGATCAGCCTGTTATCCCCGGGGTACCTTTTATCCGTTGAGCGACACCGCTTCCACTTGCCGGTGCCGGATCACTAGTCCCGACTTTCGTCCCTGCTCGACATGTACGTCTCACAGTCAAGCTCCCTTGTGCACTTACACTCAACACCTGATTGCCAACCAGGCTGAGGGAACCTTTGGGCGCCTCCGTTACCTTTTAGGAGGCAACCGCCCCAGTTAAACTACCCACCAGGCACTGTCCCTGAACCCGATCAGGGTCCGAGGTTAGAAGTCCAATACGATCAGAGTGGTATTTCAACAACGACTCCATGAACACTGGCGTGCCCACTTCACAGTCTCCCACCTATCCTACACAAACCGAACCGAACACCAATACCAAGCTATAGTGAAGGTCCCGGGGTCTTTTCGTCCTGCCGCGCGTAACGAGCATCTTTACTCGTACTGCAATTTCGCCGAGTCTGTGGTTGAGACAGCAGAGAAGTCGTTACGCCATTCGTGCAGGTCGGAACTTACCCGACAAGGAATTTCGCTACCTTAGGATGGTTATAGTTACCACCGCCGTTTACTGGGGCTTAAATTCTCAGCTTCACCACCCGAAGGTGATTAACCGGTCCTCTTAACCTTCCAGCACCGGGCAGGCGTCAGTCCGTATACATCGTCTTACGACTTCGCACGGACCTGTGTTTTTAGTAAACAGTCGCTTCTCTCTGGTCTCTGCGACCCACACCAGCTCAGACCGAAAAGATCGTCACCAGGATGGGTCCCCCTTCTCCCGAAGTTACGGGGGCATTTTGCCGAGTTCCTTAACCACAGTTCTCTCGATCGCCTTAGTATTCTCTACCTGACCACCTGTGTTGGTTTGGGGTACGGGCCGTGTACCAACTCACTAGAGGCTTTTCTCGGCAGCATAGGATCATGGAATTCGCCACAACGGCTACGCATCACCTCTCAGGCTATGTGAGTGACGGATTTGCCTATCACTCGCCCTACAGGCTTACACCAGTACAACCACTGACTGGCCCCACTACCTTCCTGCGTCACCCCATCGCTTGCCTACTACCAGCCAAGGTCCCATGCATCACCCCACTCGGCACCCGAAGGTGCTCCCGGGGGATCAGGATGGTTAGTACAACTGATTCAGCATGGGCGCGGATACACGGGTACGGGAATATCAACCCGTTGTCCATCGACTACGCCTGTCGGCCTCGCCTTAGGTCCCGACTCACCCTGGGCGGATTAGCCTGGCCCAGGAACCCTTGGTCATTCGGCGGCAGAGTTTCTCACTCTGCTTTCGCTACTCATGCCTGCATTCTCACTCCCACACCCTCCACACCTGGATCACTCCGGCGCTTCCACGGATGCAGGACGCTCCCCTACCCACCCCACCCACTACACAGAAGTCCGTAAACCTCTGCGGATGTCATGGTGGAGTGCCGCGGCTTCGGCGGTGTACTTGAGCCCCGCTACATTGTCGGCGCAGGATCACTTGACCAGTGAGCTATTACGCACTCTTTCAAGGGTGGCTGCTTCTAAGCCAACCTCCTGGTTGTCTTCGCGACCCCACATCCTTTTCCACTTAGTACACGCTTAGGGGCCTTAGCCGGCGATCTGGGCTGTTTCCCTCTCGACTACGAACCTTATCGCCCGCAGTCTCACTGCCACACTCTCACTTACCGGCATTCGGAGTTTGGCTGACGTCAGTAACCCTGTGGGGCCCATCGGCCATCCAGTAGCTCTACCTCCAGTAAGAAACATGTGACGCTGCACCTAAATGCATTTCGGGGAGAACCAGCTATCACGGAGTTTGATTGGCCTTTCACCCCTACCCACAACTCATCCCCTCCATTTTCAACTGAAGTGGGTTCGGGCCTCCACGACGTCTTACCGACGCTTCACCCTGGCCATGGGTAGATCACTCCGCTTCGGGTCTAGACCCGGCGACTCAAACGCCCTATTCAGACTCGCTTTCGCTACGGCTACCCCACACGGGTTAACCTCGCCACCGAGCACTAACTCGCAGGCTCATTCTTCAAAAGGCACGCCATCACCCGCAGCCACAAGGACTCACAGGCTTTGACGGATTGTAAGCGTCCGGTTTCAGGTACTATTTCACTCCCCTCCCGGGGTACTTTTCACCTTTCCCTCACGGTACTAGTCCGCTATCGGTCACCAGGAAGTATTCAGGCTTACCGGGTGGTCCCGGCAGATTCACAGCAGATTCCACGAGCCCGCTGCTACTTGGGGACACCGTCACGCAAGACCATGTGTTTTCAGCTACCGGACTCTCACCGACTACGGCAGACCATTCCAGGCCACTTCACCTAACACACAGCTTTTTGACTCACGCTTCCACAGGCAGATGGAAGAAGACGAACCCCACAACCCCACACACACAACCCCTACCCGGTATCACATGCGCATGGTTTAGCCTCCTCCGCTTTCGCTCGCCACTACTCACGGAATCACAATTGTTTTCTCTTCCTATGGGTACTGAGATGTTTCACTTCCCCACGTTCCCCCCACACAGCCTATACATTCAGCTGGTGGTAACACGACATCACTCGTGCTGGGTTTCCCCATTCGGACACCCTCGGATCACAGCTCGTTTGACAACTCCCCGAGGACTATCGCGGCCTACCACGTCCTTCATCGGCTCCTGGTACCAAGGCATCCACCGAACGCCCTTACACACTTACAACAACACCTACAAACAACCCCCACAAGGAGGATCGAATGTAGACATCACACAAACACTCAAAACATTATCTGCTAAATCACAGACCAGCACCCCAACAACGTTGGAGCATTGGTTTGAAATAAAGATGCTCGCATCCACTATGCACTTCTCAAACAACACACGCCGATCACCACTTGGCCGCTCCACACCCCATCACACGATGCATCAGCACGACCTCACGATGACCAGCTCAGAGAAAACGTGTGTTCTCTCAGAACCCCGATAGTGTGTTGGGAGCAGCGAGCCAGTCACCCGGCAAGCTCACCACCAGCGCCCGCCCATATGAGGCCGGCACCTTGCGTGGCGTGTTTGATGTTTCACCCTCGAACACACACGCGCCGCAGAACAAACGCCTGCTGAAACACGTGTTGTTGTGTGCTCCTTAGAAAGGAGGTGATCCAGCCGCACCTTCCGGTACGGCTACCTTGTTACGACTTCGTCCCAATCGCCGATCCCACCTTCGACAGCCCCCTCCCACAAGGGGTTAGGCCACCGGCTTCGGGTGTTACCGACTTTCATGACGTGACGGGCGGTGTGTACAAGGCCCGGGAACGTATTCACCGCAGCGTTGCTGATCTGCGATTACTAGCGACTCCGACTTCATGGGGTCGAGTTGCAGACCCCAATCCGAACTGAGACTGGCTTTAAGGGATTCGCTCCACCTCACGGTATCGCAGCCCTCTGTACCAGCCATTGTAGCATGTGTGAAGCCCTGGACATAAGGGGCATGATGACTTGACGTCATCCCCACCTTCCTCCGAGTTGACCCCGGCAGTCTCCTGCAAGTCCCCGGCATAACCCGCTGGCAATACAGGACAAGGGTTGCGCTCGTTGCGGGACTTAACCCAACATCTCACGACACGAGCTGACGACAGCCATGCACCACCTGTACACCAACCACAAGGGAACGACTATCTCTAGCCGCGTCTGGTGTATGTCAAACCCAGGTAAGGTTCTTCGCGTTGCATCGAATTAATCCACATGCTCCGCCGCTTGTGCGGGCCCCCGTCAATTCCTTTGAGTTTTAGCCTTGCGGCCGTACTCCCCAGGCGGGGTACTTAATGCGTTAGCTACGGCACGGATCCCGTGAAAAGGAACCCACACCTAGTACCCACCGTTTACGGCGTGGACTACCAGGGTATCTAATCCTGTTCGCTACCCACGCTTTCGCTCCTCAGCGTCAGTTACTACCCAGAGACCCGCCTTCGCCACCGGTGTTCCTCCTGATATCTGCGCATTTCACCGCTACACCAGGAATTCCAGTCTCCCCTGTAGTACTCAAGTCTGCCCGTATCGCCTGCACGCCTGCAATTGAGTTGCAGAATTTCACAGACGACGCGACAAACCGCCTACGAGCTCTTTACGCCCAGTAATTCCGGACAACGCTCGCACCCTACGTATTACCGCGGCTGCTGGCACGTAGTTGGCCGGTGCTTCTTCTCCAGGTACCGTCACTCACGCTTCGTCCCTGGTGAAAGAGGTTTACAACCCGAAGGCCGTCATCCCTCACGCGGCGTCGCTGCATCAGGCTTGCGCCCATTGTGCAATATTCCCCACTGCTGCCTCCCGTAGGAGTCTGGGCCGTGTCTCAGTCCCAGTGTGGCCGATCACCCTCTCAGGTCGGCTACCCGTCGTCGCCTTGGTAGGCCATTACCCCACCAACAAGCTGATAGGCCGCGGGCCCATCCCACACCGCAAAAGCTTTCCACCAACCACCATGCGACAGTTGGTCATATCCGGTATTAGACCCAGTTTCCCAGGCTTATCCCAGAGTGCAGGGCAGATCACCCACGTGTTACTCACCCGTTCGCCACTCGAGTACCCAGCAAGCTGGGCCTTTCCGTTCGACTTGCATGTGTTAAGCACGCCGCCAGCGTTCGTCCTGAGCCAGGATCAAACTCTCCATGAAAAAACAGTGAAACAAAACCAACCCCAAAAAAGGCCGGCGTTTCAACACAATCAGGAAAGCAAAACCTGACCAAAATAATCCTCAAAAAAACTGGCATCAAAAAATAAACTCATCAGCGTCACGCGACATCAAGGCCGCGGACACATCATCCAAGCAAACCATCTGACACCAAAATATGGCATCAAACAATCCACCAACACACTATCGAGTTCTCAAAGAACACACACCCACCAGACGCCTTCGATGTGAAGCCGGCTCCGATGAGCCCTCCCAGAGCGCGAAAAATTCTCGCGATCTTGTTCTCGGGAGTGGCCCGCACAGGCGGCCTGAGCGAGTGGCTCGGGCACTGTTACTTCCCCGGGGCTTGCGGCTCCGGGGGAGTTGCTCTCTGCGGTGCGTCGATTAAGTTACACAGGCGCGAACAACGCGTCAAATCGCCAGGTCAGAGGCCTAGTCTGGCGCCGGCGAAACTCTTCTTGCCGCGACGCACCACCAACCACCGCCCGTGGAGCAGATCGGCGTCGGCCGGCTGCCACTCCGGGTCGGTGATCTTGGTGTTGTTCACGTACGCGCCGCCCTCGGACACTGCACGGCGAGCAGCCTTGTTGGACTCCGACAGCTTCGTGTCGACCAGCAACTCGATGATCGTCGGACGGGCCTCGCCGTATTCGGCGATCGAGGTCTCCCCGACTGCGGCCGCGAGGGTCGCCTCGTCGAGTTCATCGAGCTCGGCCCGACCGAACAGTGCCTGGCTGGCCAGTTGGACCGCATCGGTGTTGGCCTGACCGTGGATGAGGGTCGTCATCTCGGCGGCGAGTGTGCGCTGTGCGCGCCGCAGGTGCGGGGTCTCGGCGGTGGCACGTTCGAGTTCGTCGATCTCCTCGCGCCCCAGGAAGGTGAACCAGCGCAGGTAACGGATGACATCGGCGTCCGCCGTGTTCACGAAGTACTGGTACCAAGAGTAGGGGCTCGTCAGTTCCGGGTCGAGCCACAGACTGCCCCCACCCGTGGACTTGCCGAACTTCTTGCCATCCGACGAGGTCACGAGCGGAACCGTCATCCCGTGCAGTGCCGAGCCGTCGAGTCGACGGGCCAGATCCACGCCGCCCACGATGTTGCCCCACTGGTCGGAACCACCGATCTGCAGCACACATCCGTACCGGCGGTTCAGTTCCACGAAATCGTTCGACTGCAGGAGCAGGTAGCTGAACTCCGCGTAGCTCATGCCGTCGGCCTCGAGGCGTCGCTTCACCGTGTCGCGCGCGAGCATCACGTTCACCGAGAAGTGCTTACCCAGGTCGCGGAGGAACTCGACCGCCGACAGCTTGCCGGTCCAGTCCAGGTTGTTCACCACCACGGCGCCCGTAGGGGTGTCGTCGATGTCGACGAACCGCCGAAGCTGCGCATCGATACGCGCGGCCCACTCGGCGACGGTGTCCGCCGAGTTCATCGTCCGCTCCCCCACCTCGCGGGGATCACCGATCAGACCGGTGGCACCACCTGCGAGGACGATCGGACGATGACCCGCCAACTGGAAACGCTTGAGGGTCAGCAACGGGACGAGGTGGCCGGCGTGCAGACTCGCCGCCGTCGGGTCGAAGCCCGCGTACAACGTGACCGGTCCGTTCGCGAGCGCCTCCCCCAGTGCACCGAGGTCTGTGGACTGGGCGATCAGCCCGCGCCATTGCAGTTCGTCGAGGATGTCGACGGTGGCGGGGACGGCAGTCGGCCGGGAGGACTCGGCCGGTCGGGGGGGTTCGACGTTGTCAGCACTCACCCCTCGATCTTGTCATCCGACGAGATCGAGGTGCGGTCGAGGTGACTCCCGTTGGCGGGCTACTCCGGCTGAGAACCGACGATGCGCTCGTGCTCGGCGTCGTCGACCGTGCGCGCCTCGTCGACGAGCATCACCGGGATGCCGTCGGAGTCGATGCGGTAGGCGACATGCAGCCGCGGGTTGTAGAGCTCGTCGCCGGCGTCGACCAGCGGACCGTGGTCCTGCGGGCAGGCCAGGCGTTCGCGCACGATCGGGTCGATGGCCTCAGCGCGTGTCGTCACCCGGATCAGCCTAGGGCATTGCGCGTCGAGGACCCGCTCCAGTCCAGCTTCTCCGCCACGGTCCTCGTGTACCTGCGATAGCGCCCTTCGTCGTCGCGATACCAGACGCGCGCACCCGGTTTCGGAAGTCCGTCCTCGACCAGACCGGTGCTGAGCGGGCGGAACGACGCCGACTGCGGGATGTCGTCGACGACGTGGACGAGATGAGGGCGCTCTTCGGCCCGGTACTCCCCCAGCGCGATCCGCAGTTGTGTGACCGTGAGCGAGTCCGGCGTGACCCCGGGCCGGAGGGTCATCGCCGCGACGACGACCTGGCGCCCGGGTTCGCCGACCCCGTAGACGACGACCTGGTCGACGCTCTTCAGTCGGGACAGGGCGTGGGCGATCGGGGGGATGAACACCGGGCCGTCCGCGGTCCGGAGCACGCGGTCGGTCGCTCCGAGGAAGTACAGGTCGCCGTCGGCGTCGCGCACGAACAAGTGACCCGACACCTCCCACCGATCACGCGTCGTGAAGACGTCGCGGAGCACCGTCCCGTTGGTGTCGAACTTGTGCTTGGCCTTGGCGAGGAGCAGACCGGGCTCCCCCGTCTCCGCCCGGCGGACGAAGCCCGAGTCGTCGATGAGCAACCGGTCGCCGACGATGTCGTAGGCCGCGACCTCGACCGGGTTCGTCTCCGGCAGCGGCCGGCCGACGGAGGACAACTTGTCCCCGGAGACGTTCGCGAGGATCGCCGAGCCGTCGGCGGTCGCGAAGAACTCGAGGATGCGCGCGCGGGGGAAACTCGAGCACACGTCCTCCCAGAGTCCCGCCGACATACCCGAGCCCATGAACAACCGGATCGGGTTGTGCTGGTTGATGTGGAAGTCGGGGTCGCGAACGATGCCGCTGAGCATCGACCAGGTGTAGGACACGACGGTGATGCCGTAGCGCTGCACCTCGACGGCGAAGTTCTTGGGATCGATGCCGTTCGACAGCGCGATCCTCGACCGCCCGACCACCGTCGCCCCCAGGGTCGTGAGCAGCCCCGACGCGTGGTGCAGCGGCGGCAGGCAGTACACGGTGTCGCGGTCGGTGAGCGCCGCCGCGGCCGCGGCGCCGAAGGCCGACATCGCGAACCGGTGGTTGGTCACCGGCCACGGGACGAGCTTGCCGTAAGCCCGGCTGAACAGGATGAACGCGAGGTCGCCCGCGAGACCGGGGTCGGGCCGGTACCAGGTCGGCATCACGACTTCGTCGGGATCGATGCGTTCCATGTCGACGATCGACGTGCCGTCCGCACCGTCGATCGCCCGGGAGTCGCCACTGCCGCCGCCGAGTACCAGGACGCGGTCGGAGGCGGTACTGGCGAGATCGAGATTGGTGGGGTCGGTGACGATGACCGAGCTGTCGGCGAGCCGCATCATCTCGCGGACGTCGGCGTCCGCGGCGAGCAGCACCGCCACCGCGCCCAGACGCGAGAGCGCCGCGATGACGACCAGGGCGCTCGGCCGGGTGTCCATCAGGACGCCGATGTGCTGGCCGGGGCGGATGCAGCAGTCGACCAGCCCGGCGACCACGTTGTCGATACGCGTGTTCACCTGGGCGTGGGTGAGCACACGGTTCTCGAAGAGGAACAGTTCCTTGTCGCCGCCGCGCTTGGTGTTCTCGGCCATCAGCTTCGACAGGGAAATGCGCGTCCCGCTCTGGATCTGTCCCAGCCGGAACAATCGCGGGACGGTCCGCACCGACTCCGAGGCGACGGCTCGCGAGGTGCGCTGCAGGGAGTTGGCCAGGCCGAGCAATTCGCGCGAGGCGGCGGTGCCGGCGTCGGCCACCGACCCCACCCCGTGCGTGAGTCGCGACGACAGGCTGACCCCGCCGCCGTGACCCGGCTCGACGAGCGACATCTCGGAGACGAGTTCGGGCCGCGGACCGTTGTCGGAGAGCCAGTTCACCCAGTCGGAGGTCGTCGGCCAGGTGTGTTCACCGGCCGCGCTACCGACCACGAGTCCGAAATGTCCGGCCGGCAAGGTGGATTCGTACACCTCCGCGTCGGGCGCGGCGCGGACAATGCCCCGTACCGCCGCCGGTTGCCCGATGTCGTCGGCATCGCCCACGAACGCGAGCACCGGGCAGGTGATCTCGGCGAGGGACACCAGATCGCCGTTGATCACGAAGCCGCCGGAGACCATGCGGTTGTGCGCCACGAACTGCCGGAGCAGCTCCGCGATCGCCGGGCCGGACCATGCGACCCAGCCGTCGGCCTCCAGGAAGCGGCGCTGGTCCTCCCGTGGCAGCAGCGCCTCACGATCGTGCAGACGGCGCAGGAAGTCGATGCGGCTGCGCACCGTCTTCACCGGATCCAGGAGCTGGAAGCCGGTGCGCGCCATCCAATCCCGCACCCAGAGGTTGCGTGAGAACGCCTTGTCGGCCAGGAACTCGGCCGCCGGGGCCACCAGTCCCGCGGGCAGCCCCAGGGGCAGTGCGGCGAGGACGTCGACGGGGCTGCCGAACGTGATCAGACTCGCGATCCCCTTGGACCGGCGGTAGGCCGCGGTCTGGTAGGCGAACATCCCGCCCTGCGAATACCCGGCGAGGTGGATATCACGGCCGGTCGCCTCGACGATCAGGTCGATCGCGTGGCTGATCGCGACCACGTGGTCGGCGAGATTGCGTTCCATCCCGCCTTCTTCGGAGTCGGGTGAACCGAAGTCGACGACCCACGGCGTGATGCCGTTGCGGTGCAGAATCGACACCGCACCGTTGTGCTCGGTGACGTCATAGACGTTGGCCGACACCATCATCGGCGGCACCAGGACGATGTTCGGACCGGTCGACGGATCGTTCGGGAAATACCGACGCAGCCGGAACATCTTGTGTGTCTCGACGACCGCGAAGGGCGCCGGTTCGGTGCCGGTCTCCAGTCCACCGAACCGCAGCACCTCGAGGCCGTTCTGCGCAGTGGCCAACACCCTGCCGACCACCCCCACGAGATCGGGGCCCCCGTCCCACACCGCCATCGTGTCGATCCTCCCGTCGTCGGTGTACCGGCCTCACCAGCGCGTTGATTGACGCGGCGTCGGTGACACAGGTCACTGTACCCAGTCGTCCGGGATCAGTGGCGCCCGCCGTGCCCAGCGGTCCAGCGTGTCCGGAGATCGGCGGTCTGGGCCGTGACGACGTCGATCTGCCGCCGGACCTGTCCGGGTGCGGTGCCGCCGTGCGCGTTGCGCGACTCGACCGAACCGCGGACGGTCAGGACGTCACGCACCGCCGGCGTCAGCGCCGGATGGACACCGGCCAGCGTCGCGTCGTCGAGTTCGTCCAGGCCGACGCCCCGGGACTCGGCCTCGCGGACACACGCACCCGCGGCCTCGTGCGCCACCCGGAACGGCACGCCCTGTCGGACCATCCATTCGGCGATGTCGGTGGCCAGGGTGAAACCCGCCGGCGCGAGTTCCGCCATGCGATCGGTGTGAAACTCCAGCGTGGCGACCAGGCCGGTCACCGCGGGCAGCAGCAGCTCCAGTTGGGCCACCGCGTCGAAGACCGGTTCCTTGTCCTCCTGCAGGTCCCGGTTGTACGCCAGCGGCTGCGCCTTCAGTGTGGCGAGCAATCCGGTGAGGTCGCCGATGAGACGACCGGCCTTGCCGCGCATCAGTTCGGCGACGTCCGGGTTCTTCTTCTGCGGCATGATCGAGCTGCCGGTGGACCACGCGTCGGCCAGCGTCACGTAGCCGAATTCCGGTGTGCTCCAGATGATCACCTCTTCGGACAACCGGGAGAGGTCGACTGCGATCATCGCGAAGACGAACGCGGCCTCCGCAGCGAAGTCGCGCGATGAGGTGGCGTCGATCGAGTTCTCCGCGGGTGCGTCGAAGCCCAGGTCGGCGGCGATCGCCGCCGGATCGAGGCCCAGGGAGGAGCCGGCCAGGGCGCCGGAACCGTAGGGCGACACCGCGGTTCGACGATCCGCGTCGGCGAGCCGGTCGATGTCGCGCAGGAGTGGTTGCGCGTGCGCCAGCAGATGGTGCCCCAGCAGGACCGGCTGTGCGGCCTGCAGGTGCGTCTTGCCCGGCATGATCGCGTCGGGATGGGCCGCCGCCTGTGCGGTGAGCGCGTCGACGACGTCGAGCAGGCCCAACGCGACCCGCCGCATGGCGGCGCGCAGCCACATCCGGAACAGGGTCGCGACCTGGTCGTTGCGTGAGCGCCCCGCGCGTAACCGGCCCCCGAGTTCGGGACCGACGCGCTCGATCAGGCCACGCTCGAGGGCGCCGTGGACGTCCTCGTCGGACTCGGCCGGCCCGAAGCTGCCGTCGGCGACATCGGCGGCCAGGCGATCGAGCCCGTCGAGCATGCCGGTGAGGTCCTCGGCGGTGAGCAGCCCGGCCTTGTTCAGCACCCGTGCATGCGCTTTGGACGCCTCGATGTCGAACGGGGCCAGGGCCCAGTCGAAATGGGTCGACTTGCTCAGCGCGGCCATCGCCTCCGCCGGTCCACCGGCGAAGCGACCGCCCCAGAGCGAACCCTGGTTGGTCGTCCCGCCGGTCTCCGGGCCGCTGCCGCCGCCGGTGCCCGCACTCACAGATTCAGGTCCCGCTTCGCGGCGATCTTCGACGACAGGCCGTGCAGCTCGACGAAGCCGCGGGCCGCGGACTGATCGAAGGTGTCGCCCTCGTCGTAGGTCGCGAGGTTGAAGTCGTAGAGCGACTCCGAGCTGCGGCGGCCGGTCGCGGCGATCGTGCCGCCGTGCAGGGTCAGCCGGATCTCGCCGGTCACGTGCTCCTGCGTGGAGGCGACGAACGCGTCCAGCGACCGCTTCAGCGGCGAGAACCAGAGACCGTCGTACACCAGCTCGGCCCACTTCTGGTCGGTGCCGCGCTTGTAGCGGCCGAGCTCGCGCTCGATGGTCACGTGCTCGAGTTCTTCGTGTGCGCGGATGAGAACCATGGCGCCGGGCGCCTCGTAGACCTCGCGGCTCTTGATGCCCACCAGGCGGTCCTCGACCACGTCGAGGCGTCCGACGCCCTGGGCGCCGGCCCGACGGTTGAGTTCCTGGATCGCCTCGAGAACGCTCACCGGGCGGCCGTCGATGCTGACCGGGCGGCCCTTGTCGAAGCCGATGATGACCTCGTCAGGCGAGTTCCAGTTGACGGTGGGGTCTTCGGTGTAGTCGTAGACGTCCTTGGTCGGCGCGTTCCACAGGTCCTCGAGGAAGCCGGTCTCGACGGCGCGTCCCCACACGTTCTGGTCAATCGAGAACGGCGACTTCTTGGTCACGTTGATCGGGATGTCGTTCTCCCCGGCGAAGGCGATCGCCTTCTCGCGGGTCCAGGCGTAGTCGCGGACCGGCGCGAGCACCTGCAGATCGGGCGCCAGGGTGGCGAAACCGACTTCGAAGCGGACCTGGTCGTTGCCCTTGCCGGTGCATCCGTGGGCGACGACGGTGCCTCCGTGATCACGGGCGGCGGTGACCAGGTGCTTGGCGATCAGCGGGCGCGACAGCGCCGAGACGAGCGGATAACGATCCATGTAGAGCGCATTCGAGGTGATCGCGCCGAGGCAGTACTCGTCGGCGAACTCGTCGCGGGCATCGACCACGACGGCCTCGACCGCGCCGCAGTCGAGTGCGCGCTGGCGGATGACCTCCATGTCCTCGCCGCCCTGACCGAGGTCGAGTGCCACGGCGACGACCTCTTTGCCGGTCTCCTTCTGGATCCAGCTGATCGCGACCGAGGTGTCCAGGCCGCCCGAGTATGCGAGTACGACACGTTCTGCCATGAGGTGAAGCTCCTGTTCTGCGCGATGACCGAGTCCATCATCGGCCCCGGTGTTCCGACGACACCGCCCGGGTATCCGGTTGGCGGCATCTCGGCTGTTCTTTTGGTGTGGTCTGACGGTTCCGCGGAGGCGGAACCGAGAATGTCGATGCGGCGAGGGTTACACGAGGCCCTCGATCCGGCGGGCGAGTTCCGCTCCGTCGAGCGGCTCGCGCGCGACGACGAAGATCGTGTCGTCCCCGGCGATCGTCCCCACGACGTCGGGCAGGCGCGCCCGGTCGAGCGCAGCCGCCAAGTAGTGCGCGGCGCCCGGGGGCGTTCGCAACACCGCGAGGTTGCCACTGCTGTCGGTCGAGACCAGGAGGTCCGACACGAGCCGGCCGAGCCGGTCGGTGCCGCCGGACACCCCGCGGACGGGCGAACCGTCTTCGGGCACCACGTAGACCCCGGCGCCGCCGTCGGCGGCCCGGAGCTTCACGGCCCCGAGTTCGTCGAGGTCGCGCGACAGGGTGGCCTGGGTGGCGTCGACGCCCTCTTCGGCGAGCAACCGCTGCAGCTCCGACTGGCTGCGGACCTGATGCGTGGACAGGATCTCGATGATGCGCGCATGACGACCCGCCCGGGTGGCGGCGAGGCGGCTTTCCGAGGGTTCGGCTCCGGCGGTCATCGTGGGTGTCCGCTCACTGGTGGTCCAACAGCCAGATCAGCAGCGCCTTCTGCGCATGCAGGCGGTTCTCCGCCTCGTCGAACACGACGCTGCGGGGTCCGTCGATCACCGAGGCCGTGATCTCGTCGCCACGATGGGCCGGCAGGCAGTGCAGCACGATCGCATCATCGGCGGCATGCATGAGCAGGTCATCGTTGATCTGGTACGGCCGGAACGGCGCCGTGCGGTCCTTTCCGTCGTCCTCTTGCCCCATCGACACCCAGGTGTCGGTCACCAGGACGTCGGCCCCCGTCGCGGCGGCGACGGGGTCGGTCTCGAGCGTCACCGAGCCGCCGGTCTGCGCGGCACGCTTCTCGGCGTCGGCGATCACCGCCGGGTCGGGCTGGAAACCGTCCGGCGAGCTGAGGACGACGTGCATGCCGGCCGTGACGCCGCCGAGCGCCAGCGAGTGCGCCATGTTGTTCGCACCGTCACCGAGGTACGTCATCGTCCGACCCGCCGGCGGACCCTTGTGCTCGGCGATCGTATGCAGGTCGGCGAGCACCTGGCAGGGGTGGAACTCGTCGGACAGCGCGTTGACGACCGGCACCGTGGCGGTCGAGGACAGCGCTTCGAGCCGGTCCTGCCCGAACGTCCGCCACACGATGGCGTCGACGAAGCGGGACAGGACGAGGCCGGTGTCCTCCAGGGTCTCCTCGCGGCCGAGCTGTGTCGTCCGGCCGTCGACGACGACCGCATGACCGCCGAGCTGGGCGATGCCGACCTCGAACGAGAACCGGGTGCGGGTGGAGTTCTTGTCGAAGATCACCCCGACCCCGCGGGGGCCCTCCAGCGGCCGGAAGTCGAACGGCTTCGCCTTGACCTCGGCCGCGAGTGCGAGCACCTCGGCCTGCTCGGCCGGGGTCAGGTCGTCGTCGCGCAGGAAATGTCTGGTCATGGCTTGTCCCCCTCGTTCGATGTGGCGGCGGTGTCGAGCAGTGTCGGTAGCGCGCGCACGAAATCCTGTCCCTGCTCCTCGGTGAGGATCAGCGGCGGGGCCAGGCGCAGGACGTCGGGCGCGGGTGCGTTGATCAGGAACCCCGCGTCCCGGGCGGCGGCCTCGACGCGCTGCGAGAGCGGCTGCGTCAGCACGACACCGAGCAACAGGCCGGATCCACGCACATGCGAGACCAGCGGATGCTGCAGGTCCTCGATGCCGGTCGCGATCGACTTCCCCACCGCGGCAACGGAATCGAGGAGACCGTCGGCTTCGATGACCCTCAGGACGGCCAGCGCGGCGGCCGCACTGACCGGATTGCCACCGAAAGTGGTGCCGTGCTGGCCCGGCCCGAACAGGTCGGCCGCCGGGCCGGTGGCGATACACGCACCGATGGGGAGGCCACCGCCCAGCCCCTTCGCAAGCGTCATCACATCGGGGACCACGCCCACCTGCTGATGGGCGAAGAACGTACCGGTGCGGGCGACGCCGGTCTGCACCTCGTCGAGAATCAGCAGCGCGCCGCGCTCCTCGGTGATCCGGCGAGCGGCCGCCAGGTAGTCGGCCGGGGGCACGACGACGCCGGCCTCGCCGAGGATCGGTTCGAGGATCACCGCGGCGGTCTGGTCGGTGACCATGGCGTCGAGCGCGTCGACGTCACCGTAGGGAACGAACCGGACGCCCGGCGGCATCGGTTCGAACGGAGTGCGTTTGGCGGGCTGACCGGTCATCGCGAGCGCACCCATGGTGCGTCCGTGGAAGGCCTGCTCCGCCGCGACGATCTCGGGCCGTCCGGTCCGTCGGGCCAGTTTGAACGCGGCCTCGTTCGCCTCGGTGCCGGAGTTGCAGAAGAACACGCGACCCGGATGGCCGAACCGGCCGAGCAACGCCTCGGCGAGTTCGACGACGGGCGGGGCGATGTACAGATTCGACACGTGTCCGAGTGTCTGGAGCTGGCGGGTGACCGCGTCGACGATCGCCGGATGGGCGTGGCCGAGGGCGTTCACCGCGATCCCGCCGAGCAGGTCGAGGTAGCGCTTGCCATCGGCGTCGGTGACATACGCTCCCGAGCCCTCCACCAGGGCGATCGGGGGTGTGCCGTAGTTGTTCATCAGCGACTGTGCCCAGCGCTGCTGCAGTGGCGCGGTCATGCGTCCTCCTCAGGCACGACGACGGTGGTGCCGGTCGAGCTCTCGGTCAACAGTTCGGCCAGCACGGAATGGGCGACACGCCCGTCGATCACGTGTGCGCGGTCGACGCCGCCGGTGACGGCGCGGAGGCAGGCCTCCATCTTGGGGACCATGCCGGAGTCCAGCGACGGCAACAGCTCGGTGAGTGTGTCGGTGTCGATCTGGGACACCAGGGATCCGCGGTCGGGCCAGTCCGTGTACAGGCCTTCGACATCGGTCAGCATCACCAGCCGGGACGCCCCCAACGCCTCGGCGAGAGCACCGGCCGCGGTGTCGGCGTTGATGTTGTGCACCACCCCATCGCGGTCCGGCGCGATCGTCGAGACGACCGGGATGCGGCCGGCGGCAACCAGATCCAGCACCGCCGAGGTGTTGACCGACGCGATGTCGCCGACGAGGCCGATGTCGGTGGGAACCCCCTCGACGAGCACCGTGCGCCGCGTCGCGGTGAACAGGTGGGCATCCTCACCGGTGATGCCGACGGCATACGGTCCGTGCGAGTTGATCAGGCCCACGAGCTCCCGCCCGACCTGACCGAAGAGAACCATGCGGGCGACGTCCATGACCTCGGGGGTCGTCACCCGGAATCCGCCCTTGAACTCACCCGAGAGTCCCAGTCGCTTCAGCATCGCCGAGATCTGCGGGCCACCACCGTGCACCACCACGGGATGCATGCCGCAGGCGCGCAGAAAGACCATGTCCGCCGCGAACGCCTTCTTCAACTCGTCGTCGATCATGGCGTTGCCGCCGTACTTGACGACGACGGTCGCACCGGCGAGTCGCTGCAGCGCGGGCAGGGCCTCGGCGAGGACCTTCGCCTTGGCCAGGCCGGCCGCGGGGTCGATCGGGTGGACGCCCGATTTTGTCTCACTCATGACGAATACGCCGAGTTCTCTTCGACGTACGCATGGGAGAGGTCGGTGGTCCGGACACTGGCCGCCGACTCTCCCAGCTTCAGGTCGACGACGACGGCGATGTCGGGGCCGGACAAGTCCACATCTCGCGCGCCCTCGACCCCGAAACCGTTCTCGCACACCGGGTTGCCATTGAACGACACCGCGATCCGGTCGGGGTCGACGGTGACCGGCGCGGCGCCGACCGCGGCGAGTACGCGTCCCCAGTTGGGGTCCGATCCGAACAGGGCGGTCTTCACCAGCGAATCTCGCGCGACGGCACGGGCGACGGTCAGCGCGTCGTCCTCGATGTGCGCCCCGGTGACCGTGATGACGACCCGCTTCGTGACACCCTCGGCGTCGGCCATCATCTGGGCGGCGAGATCGTCGCAGACGGCGAACACCGCGTCGTCGAGATCGCTCTGCTCGACCGGGATCTGGCTGGCGCCCGAGCTCAGCAGCAGAACCGTGTCGTTCGTCGAGCACGAGCCGTCGATGTCGAGCCGGTCGAAGGTGCGTGCCGTCGCCCTGCGCAAGGCGGTGTCGAGCTGCTCGGCGGTGGCCACCGCGTCGGTCGTGAGCACGACCAGCATCGTCGCCAGCGACGGTGCCAGCATTCCGGCGCCCTTGCCCATACCGCCCACGTTCCACCCCTGCGGGTGGTGCAGCGCAGCCTGTTTGGGGACGGTGTCGGTGGTCATGATCGCGTGGGCCGCGTCGGTGCCGCCGGACAGGCCGCCGCCCATGTCCTGGACGATCTCGGTGACCCCGGCGAGGACCTTGTCCATCGGCAGCCGGTCGCCGATCAGTCCGGTGGAGCACACCGCGACCTCCACGGCGCCCGTGCTGGTCCCCCAGTTGCTGAGCGCGTCGGCCACCGCCTCCGCGGTCTTGTGGGTGTCCTGGAAGCCGCCCGGTCCGGTACAGGCGTTCGCGCCGCCGGAGTTGAGGATCACGGTGCGCAGCCGGCCGGTGGTGAGGACCTGCTGTGACCACAGCACCGGTGCCGCCTTCACCTGGTTGCGGGTGAAGACGCCGGCGGCGGAATGGTCGGGGCCCTCGTTGAAGACGAGTGCGAGGTCGAGCGCACCCGACGCCTTGATGCCCGCCGCGATTCCGGCGGCCCGGAACCCCAGGGGCGCGGTGACGCCCTGGTTCCGCACGAGCCGCGGGTGATCTCCGGGAGCGCCGCCCTCGATCCGGTCCTGCTCTGTTTCCGCGCTGCCCTGCGATCCGGTCACGGTGCCACTCCCACGGTGCTCAGTCCCTCGTTCTCGGTCCAGCCCAGCGCCAGGTTCATCGATTGGACCGCGGCGCCGCCGGTCCCCTTGGTCAGGTTGTCGACCGCGCCGACGACCACGAGGGTCTGTGCGCGTTCGTCGACGGTCACGCCGAGCTGGACGGCGTTGGAGCCGATCACCGAACCGGTGGCAGGCAGCCGCCCCTCCGGCAGCACGTGCACGAATTCCTCGTCCGCATAGGCCTTCTCGTAGACCGCCCGGGCCTCCTCCGCGGTGGCCCCGGTGCGCGCGGTGCACGTCGCGAGGATGCCGCGGGCCATCGGGGCGAGGATGGGCGTGAACGAGACGGTCACCGGCTGTTCCGCGGCGGCCGAGAGCGCCTGGGAGATCTCCGGCGTGTGCCGGTGGACCCCGCCCACGCCGTAGGCCCGCGCGGACCCGATGACCTCGGACGCCAGCAGGTCGACCTTGGGCGACCGTCCGGCACCCGATGCCCCGCTCACCGCGACGACGGTCACGTGCGGATCGGCGATGCCCGCGGCGATGGCCGGGAGCAACGACAGGATCGACACCGTCGGATAGCAACCGGGCACCGCGATCCGGCTCGCGTCCCGGAGCGCCTCCCGGTTGCCGGGCAACTCGGGCAGACCATACGGCCAGGTCCCGGCATGGTCTCCGCCGTAGTACGACGTCCATTCACCGGCGTCGCGCAACCGGAAGTCGGCCCCGCAGTCGATGATCAGCGTCGTCGGCGGCAGGGCACCGGCGATCACCGCGGATGCGCCATGCGGCAGGCCCAGGAAGACGACGTCGTGTCCGGCGAGGATCTCCGGTGTCGTGTCCTCCAGGACCCGGTCGGCCAGCGGGAGCAGATGGGGATGGTGCGCACCCAGGAGCGTCCCGGCATTGCCACCCGCGGTGAGCGCGCCGATCTCGAGTTCGCCGGATCGCAGACGGGGGTGCCCGCACAGCAACCGGAGTATCTCGCCACCCGCGTAGCCGCTCGCGCCGGCCACCGCCACCCTCACCTTGCTTGTCGAAGCCATGTGATCATTATGCAGCAGGCTGCAAATCAATTCACGGCGGGGTGACACGCCGATGGGGTCAGCGGAGACGGGCCCCCACCCGCGCGGCGGCTGCATCGACGGCGGCCAGCTTGGCCTCGTTGGCCTCGTCCTCGGTGAGGGTACGGTCCGGGGCGCGGAACCGCAGCGAGAACGTCAACGATTTGTTGCCCGCGCCGACCTGTTCACCGGTGAAGACGTCGAACAATGCGATGTCCTCGAGCAGGTCGCCGGCCCCCTCACGAAGCGCCTTCTGGACGTCCGCAGCCGGGACCTCCCCTCCGACGACGACGTTGACGTCCTGCAGGACCGCGGGGAACACCGACACCGACGGCGCCGGGAGTCGCGCGTCCAAGGGCAGTGCGTCGATGTCGATCTCCACCGCGCACGTCCGCTTCGGCAGATGGGCCCGCTCGAGCACCGCGGGGTGGAGTTCGCCGGCGTAACCGACCGTGCGGCCGTCGACCGTCAGCCGCGCGCAGCGGCCGGGATGCCACGGGCGCTGATCGTCGGCGGTGAGCTCGACGGTCACCCCCGCCGCGCGACCGATCGTGCGCGCCGCCTCGAAGGCATCGAGGTGGTCGGCGGCGCGTCCCGGACCCCAGGGGCCCGCGGGATCGCGCAGTCCGGTGAGGACGACGCCGACGTGCAGCGGCTGATGGGGCAGCGAGGCGTCGAGCGCCGCGATCTCCTCGTCGGTCGGGCGGCGCGTGACGTCGAGCGCGTCCACCGCGGCGACGTGATCGCCGGCGATGACGACCTGACCGATGGTGAACAGCGACAGATCCCGCTGACCGCGTGCGATGTTGCGGGCTGCCATCTCGAGTAGCCCCGGGAGCAACGTCGTGTTGAGCTCGGGACGATCGGATTCGAGTGGGTTGAGGACCTTCACGGTGCGCCGGCGCTCATCGTCGGCGGGCAGGTCCCAGAGGTCGAACACGCCGGCCGGCATGAACGGATACGGCAGGACCTCGACGTAGCCGTCGAGCGCGAGGGTGCGTCCCACGCTGCGCCGGCGTCGCTGAACCGGGGTGAGTCCGGTGCCGCCGGGCGCGCGCGGAACCACGGCGGGGATGTCCTCCAAGCCCTCCAGGCGCAGGACCTCCTCGACCAGGTCGGCGCGTTGCCGCAGGTCGGGTCGCCACGAGGGCGGGAACACGTCCAGCTCGTCGGTCCCGGTCACCACGCAACCGACCTCGGTCAGCCGCGTCAGGGTGGTTCCCGGCGGATAGCTGACGCCCGCGACCCGGTCCGGTTCGTCGGCAGCGATGGCGATGGTCGACCTGATCGGGGTATGGACATGGGTCTCGGACAGCGGTGAGGCGATGCGTCCGCCGGCGATCTCGACGATCAGCCGGGCGGCGCGGTCGGAGGCCACCGCGGTGATCTCGGGGTCGACGATCCGCTCGAACCGCTTGCTGGCCTCGGAGGTCAGCTTGTGGCGCTTCGCGGTGCGGAAGACCCGAACCGGATCGAAGGTCGCCGACTCCAGCAGCACCGTCGTCGTCTCGAGACCCACCTCGGTGCTCGCGCCGCCCATGACACCGGCGAGGGCGATCGGTCCGGTCTCGTCGGCGATCAGCACATCCTCGGGGTCGAGGATGCGAACGGTGTCGTCGAGGGTGGTGAGCTTCTCCCCCGGCTGGGCCGACCGGACCGTGACGGCTCCGGTGACACGGTCGGCGTCGAAGGCGTGCAGCGGCTGACCGAGTTCGATCATGACGTAGTTGGTGGTGTCGACGATCGCGGAGATGGGGCGGATACCGGCGACCATGAGCCGCTTCTGCATCCACCACGGGGAGATCGCAGTCGGGTCCACACCGGTGATGACCCGAGCGGTGTAGCGGATCGCCCCAGAGTTCTCGTCGATGGCGACCGGCCACGCCGGGGCCGACCCGTCGTCCGCCAGGTCCGCGGCCCGGAGTCCGGGATCGACGAACGGGACCCCGAAGCTGCCCGCGAGCTCGCGGCCCAGGCCGCGCACCGAGAACGCGTAGCCGCGGTCGGGGGTGACGTTGACGTCGATCGCCGCGTCGGCGAGTCCCAGCACCTCGCGGGCGTCCGCGCCCGGTTCGGCGGTCCCGGGCGCGAGCACGAGGATGCCGCTGTGATCGGTGCCGATACCCAGCTCGGAGACCGAGCAGATCATGCCGTCGGACACCCGGCCGTAGGTCTTGCGCGAGGCGATCTCGAAGGGACCGGGGAGCACGACCCCCGGCAGCGCGGCGACGATCAGATCACCCTCGGTGAAGTTGCGTGCACCACAGACGATTCCGCGGGGCTCATCCTCACCGACGGCGACCGTGCAGAACCGGATCGGCTTCTTGAACTCGGTGAGCTCCTCGATCGTCTCTACTCGACCGATCACCAGCGGTCCGGTGATCTCCGGGAACGCCTCGATGTCCTCGATCTCGAACCCGACACGGACGAAACCGGCGTCGATCTCATCGGTGGTCGCCGACCACTGCGGGTCGCCGGCGCGGAGTACCTCGGTGTACCAGGACTGTGGTGCACGCACTGTGTATCAACTACTTTCGTCGCGTCGTGAGGAGTCGTCGGGGCGGGATCTGCGCGGTGCCGGTCAGGCGGCCGGACCGAACGGGAGGGTGAACCGGATGTCCCCCTCGACCATGTCCCGCATGTCGGAGATGTCGTTGCGGAACTGCAGGGTGCGCTCCAGGCCCATGCCGAAAGCGAATCCGGAGTACACATCCGGGTCGATACCGCTGGCGCGCAACACATTCGGGTTGACCATGCCGCAGCCGCCCCACTCGACCCAGCCGGGTCCGCCCTTCTTGGCGGGGAACCACACGTCGACCTCGGCGGAGGGTTCGGTGAACGGGAAGTAGCTCGCCCGCATGCGGGTCGTCGTCTCCGGGCCGAAGAGTGCCCGCGCGAAGGTCTCCAGGGTGCCCCGCAGGTTCGCCAGTGTGAGTCCCTTGTCGACGGCGAGTCCCTCGATCTGATGGAAGACCGGGGTGTGGGTGGCGTCGAGCTCGTCGGTCCGGAACGTCCGGCCCGGGCACGCCACGTAGATGGGCAGGTCCCGGCTCAGCATCGAGCGCACCTGCACCGGCGAGGTGTGCGTCCGCAAGACCTGCCGCGATCCCTCGGGCGCGATGTAGAAGGTGTCCTGCATCGACCGGGCGGGGTGGTCGGGCAGGAAGTTGAGCGCGTCGAAATTGTAGTGCTCGGTTTCGACCTCCGGGCCCTCCGCGATCTCCCAGCCCATACCGACGAACACGTCGGCCACCTGCTCGGCGATGACGGTGATGGGATGACGCGCACCCACCGGACGCCGGCCGCTCGGCAACGTCACGTCGATCGATTCGGCGACGAGGACCGCCGCGTCCCGTTCGGCGTCGAGGACGGCGGTGCGCGCCTCCAGGGCCGCCGACACCCGGCCGCGCACCTGGTTGACCAGCTTGCCGGCTTCGGAACGCCCCTCTTTGGGGAGGGAACCCAGCGCGCGCCGGGCGAGTGCGATCGGCGAGCGATCACCGAGGTGCGCCGACTTGGCCGCGGCGAGCTGATCGAGGTCGGCCGCCGCCTCGAAGTCCTCGATGGCCGACGTCGCGGCCGCCTCGAGGTCGTCGGGTCCCGGGAATGCCGTTGCGTCGGCGGAAGTGGCCACGGTGGGCGTGCTCCTCGTGCGTCGATCGATGGATGGTCGGCATCGTCGTCGCGCTGTGCACGCCGACCCAACGGGCCGACGGACACCTCCGGCGCCGACGATGACTCCCGTCGAGGGTAGTCGACTACCGCGGGGCGCTGACCTGCAGGGAGGCGTCGTCACCGGGAAGCCCTGGCGCTGCCGTCGGACGACCGGCGGGAACCGCGAGGCAACGCGAGCAGGTGGCACAGGCGAGGCCCATGATCAGCCACCACACACCGTCGCCGGTCAGACCGCCGCGCGCGAGCATCAGCACTGCCACGCCGAGCCCGGCCAGCGCCGTCAGCAGGGCCGCGTTCCGCACCGGTCCGCTGCGCCGGGCGACCGGTTCGTCCCACCACGGCAGGGACCGGTTCTCGAGTGGGGACAGGATCGCGACCACCGGGACCATGCCCGCGAGCAGCAACACGGTCTGCGCCCCGACGATCATCGGGAAGGACGCCGCGCCGACGTCGCCGCGGTCGATGCCGGCCGCGGCGCACAGACCGATGATCGCCGCGAGCACCGGCAGATGCCAGAGATACAGCGTCATCGCGCCCCGGTTGCCCAGCACCACCCACCACCAGACGCGCGGACGGTCGGCCACGACCGCGAGGAATCGGCGCACCGCGATCGCGCCCGCGCACAACACGATCGCGTGGCCGGCGAGCAGCAGGCTCGGCGGACTCATGTTGGACAGGTGCTGGCCCGGAACCGTCACGAGGGAGACCTCGTAGGGTCCCCACGTGACGAGGACGAGGTCGGCTGCCAGCGCACCGGCGGCCGCGAGGACGGCGAGCCCGGGCCGCAGGATCTTCTTGGCGTACGCGACCCCGAGGACCGCGGGGATCGTCCACACGGCGAGGAAGTTCAGGTAGCCGAGCGCTGCGGGGCCGTCCGTCAGTCGGACGGCGTCGACGATCGCCGTGCTCCCCCAACACACCGCCAGGGCGGCCAGCACACCACCGACGGACCGGAGGCGCTGCAGGAACGGGACCACCGCCAGTACGAGCAGGTAGGCGCCGAGGAACCACAGCAACTGCACCCCGAGACGCGCGACCACGTCGGCCGCCGCCGTGGCACCGGTGCCGGACAGGACGGTGTACACGGCCGCGACGGCTCCGAGGTACCAGAACACCGGCCGCATCAAGCGTTGTGTCCGGGCGACGAGCCATTGCCCGGCGGTCGGTGTGTCACCGTCGCCGCGCGAGGTCCAGCCGCGGGTCGCCGCGGCGGCACCGGCGAAGAAGAACAGCGGCAGCACCTGCAGCAGCCAGGTCGCCGGCTGCAGTGCGGGCACGTCGCCGAGTGTGTTGCCGAGATGAATCGAGTCGTCGGTCACGTCGACGGTGAGCATGATCGAGTGACCGGCGACCACGACCGCCAGCGACATGATGCGGATCAGGTCGATGACGCGGTCGCGGTCCCCGGTGAGGGCGGCGAGTTCACGAGGCGTGGGCAGACCGGTCGACGCCGGCCGTCCCGAGACGATGCTGGGCATGGCGTCGAGTCTCGACCGCGGCGACCGGGACGGCCTGAGGGAAACTACTCGCTCGGGGTCGGCAATCCCCGCATCCGCGAACACACAACCGGCCCGCCCGGGCCGCGACCCTACTTGCCGAAGCCGGCTCGCTTGAGCGCGTCGGCCATCGCCCCGCTGGGTGCCGGGCGTCGATCGTTCCGGTTCCCGCCTCGGTTGCCCTGCCCCTGAGCGCCCCGGCCCTGGCCGCCCGGGTTGCCCCGTCCGCCGCCACGCTGCTCGTTCCTCCGCGGCTGATTGCCGCCGCCACGAGCACTGTCCTCCCGCCCTTGCCCGCGAGGCGCGCGGGAGGGTTTGCCGTCACTGCCCGGTTCGTCGTCGAGCCGCAGCGACAACCCGATGCGTTTGCGGTCGATGTCGACGTCCATGACCTTGACCTTTACGATGTCGCCGGACTTGACGACCTCGTGGGGGTCGGAGACGAAGCGGTGTGCCATCGCCGAGACGTGGACGAGGCCGTCCTGGTGCACGCCGACGTCGACGAATGCGCCGAAGGCGGCCACGTTGGTGACCTGACCTTCGAGGACCATCCCCGGGGTCAGGTCGGAGACCTTCTCGATGCCCATGGCAAACGTCGCGGTCTTGAACTCCGGCCGCGGGTCGCGCCCGGGCTTGTCGAGTTCGGCGATGATGTCGACGACGGTCGGACGACCGAACGTCTCGTCGACGAACTCCTCGGGTCGCAACTTGGTGAGGGTCGCGGTGTCGCCGATCAGCGACCGGACATCGGTGCCCACCTTCTCGAGGATGCGTGTGACGACCGGGTACGCCTCCGGGTGCACGCTCGACGCGTCGAGCGGATTGTCGCCGTCGGCGATACGCAGGAAGCCGGCGCACTGCTCGAATGCCTTGGGGCCGAGCCTGGGCACCGCGGTGATCTGCTTGCGATCCCGGAACGCACCATTGGTGTCACGATGCGCGACAATCGATTCCGCGAGGCCCGCGGTGATGCCGGACACGCGGGACAGCAGCGGCACAGACGCGGTGTTCACGTCGACGCCGACCGCGTTCACCGCGTCTTCGACGACCGCCCCGAGTGAGCGCGCGAGCAGGGTCTCGGAGATGTCGTGCTGGTACTGCCCCACCCCGATCGACTTCGGATCGATCTTCACGAGCTCGGCGAGCGGATCCTGCAACCGGCGGGCGATCGAGACCGCGCCGCGGATGGAGACGTCGAGGTCCGGCAATTCCTTCGACGCGTAGGCCGACGCCGAGTACACCGAGGCACCCGCCTCGGACACGACGACGCTCGTCGGCGGCTTCTTGCCGGCCTCCTTGATCGCGGACAGGAGTTCGCCGGCGAGCGCGTCGGTCTCGCGTGAGGCGGTGCCGTTGCCGATGGCGATGAGCTCGACGCCGTGCTTCTCGACGAGTGCGCCGAGCACGGCGAGCGAACCGGACTTGTCGCGCCGGGGCTCGTGCGGATAGATCGTTGCGTGGTCGACGACCCTGCCGGTCGCGTTCACCACTGCGACCTTCACGCCGGTGCGCAGACCGGGGTCGAGCCCCATCGTCGTACGGGACCCGGCGGGCGCGGCCAGCAGGAGGTCCTTGAGGTTCGTCGCGAACACCGCCACCGCGTCGGCCTCGGCGGCCTGACGCAGCCGCATCCGGACGTCGAGGGACAGCCCGACGAACAGCTTGGTACGCCATGCCCAGCGCACCGTGTCGGTAAGCCAGCGGTCGGCCGGACGCCCTTGATCGGCGATGCCGAACCGGGCGGCGATCCGCTGCTCGTACGGTCCGGGGCCGGCGGGCCGGTCGGCCGCTGCCGGATCGGCGTCGAGGGTGACCGACAGGATCTCCTCGCGCTCGCCGCGCAGCACGGCCAGCACCCGGTGCGACGGAAGCGAGGTGAACGGCTCGGAGAACTCGAAGTAGTCGGCGAACTTGGCGCCGGCCGACTCCTTGCCGTCCCGAACCGTTGTGCGCAACACTCCGGTCTGCCACATCAGCTCACGGAGTTCGCCGACGAGGTCGGCGTCTTCGGCGAACCGCTCCACGGCGATCGCGCGGGCGCCGTCGAGCTGCTCGGCGGTGAAGGTCGCCGGGTCCGTCGTCGGGTCCGAGAGCAGTGCATCGGCCACCGGCTCGTGTCCGGCCTCGCGTGCGATCTGGGCCTTGGTGCGGCGCTTCGGCTTGTAGGGCAGGTAGATGTCCTCCAGGCGCGCCTTGGTGTCGGCCTCGAGGATGCGCGCATCGAGTGCGGCGTCGAGTTTGCCCTGCGCGGCGATGGATTCGCGGACGGCCTGGCGTCGGGCCTCGAGGTCGCGCAGGTAACCGAGACGCTCGTCGAGGGTACGCAGTTGCGCGTCGTCGAGGCCGCCGGTGGCCTCTTTGCGGTATCGGGCGACGAACGGAACCGTCGATCCGCCGTCCAGCAACTCGATCGCCGATCGCACCTGACCGGCGCCCACCCCGAGTTCGGTCGCGATCGCCGAGGCGATGCGGGAGTTCACGACCGCGGGATCGGGCGCGGGCACCGTCTGGGGTGCAGCGGCCGGCGAGCCGGGGGTCGCGGGTGCGGGTTCGGGCGCGGAGTCGGGTGACACAGTTTCTGACACGATCGCCGACCCTACCGGCCGACTCGGACAGCGGTCAGACGCGACCCGCCGCGCCGTGGACACGGGCGCTCTCGTACAGACAGATGGCCGCCGCGGCAGCGACATTCAGGCTCTCGGCGCGGCCACGGATGGGGATGGACACGCGGTGGTCGGCGGAGCGTTGCACCTCGACCGACAGGCCGTGCGCCTCGTTGCCGAAGAGCCATGCGACGCGGCCGGAGAGGATGTCGCCCGCCGCGTCCAGGGCGACCTCGCCATCGGCCGCGGTCGCCAACAGGCTGATGCCGGACCCCCGGATGGCGTCGAGGGCGTCGTCGACGGCGCGCTCACGCACCACGGGCACCGTGAACACGCTTCCCGCGCTCGCACGGACGCACTTGCCGTTGTGGGGGTCGACGGCATCGCCGAGCAGGATCACCGCGTCGGCGCCCATCGCGTCGGCGCAGCGGATGAGCGTGCCCGCGTTCCCGGGCTCCCGCGGCTCGACCGCGATCGCGAGGAGTCGCGGCCCGGCGGTGAGGACGGCGTCGAGCGGCACGACGAGCAACGGGCAGATCGCGAAGATGCCCGCGGGCGTGGACGTCTCGGCCAGCTTCGACGCGGCGCGGCCGGTGATCACCGACACCGGGACGCCGGCCGCCGCGGCGGTCTCGACGAGATCGCGATGACGGAACTGCTCCTCGTCGGCGACCAGGACCGCCTCGGCCCGTCCGACGGCCAGCGCCGAAGCGACGGCATTGGCACCTTCGGCGACGAAACGACCCTGGTCGCGCCGCTCGGCCGCGCGATGCAGCTTCGCATACGACACGACCCGCGAGGACCGCTCAGACAGGACCTCCGTCATCGGAGGTTCGTCCGCGCGACTCGCGGGTCGTGGGTGCTGGTGCGCAATCAGGCAGCCGGCGCGTTGACGTCGGCCGGCAGTGCCTTGCGGGCGACCTCGACCAGACCGGTGAAGGCCTCGGGATCGGTCACGGCGATGTCGGCGAGCACCTTGCGGTCGACCTCGACACCCGCGGCCTTGAGGCCCTGGATGAGGCGGTTGTAGGTGATGTCGTTGGCGCGGGCCGCGGCGTTGATACGCGAGATCCACAGCTTGCGGAACTCACCCTTGCGCGCGCGACGGTCGCGGTAGGCGTAGTTCAGCGAGTGGAGCTGCTGCTCCTTCGCCTTGCGGTAGAGGCGCGACCGCTGTCCGCGGTAGCCCTTGGAGGCCTCGAGGGTGGACCGACGCTTCTTCTGGGCGTTGACGGCCCTTTTCACGCGTGCCATGTGTTAGATCCTTTTGCTTGTCAGATGTCTGGGGTCGCTGGCGTCAGCGGTTGAGCAGTCGCTTGATGCGCGGGGCGTCGTTCTCGCTGACGACGGTGGTGCCGTCGAGACGACGGGTGCGCCGGGACGACTTGTGCTCGAGCAGGTGGCGGCGGTTGGCCTTCTGGCGGACGATCTTTCCGCTGCCGGTCACCTTGAAGCGCTTCGCGGTGCCCTTGTGGGTCTTGCTCTTCGGCATGTTCTTCCTTTTCTCGGGCGAACTCGGGCACCGGACCCGGCGAGGTCCGGTGTGTACCCGTGTTCGCGTGTCGTGATCTCGGCCGGAGCGGTTCGGACTCTCGTCCGGCCGATCGACTCAGTTCTCGTCCGCTCAGTGCTCGCGGATCAGCTCGCGTCAGGGGCGGCCTTCGGGCCACCGGAACGCTCGCGGCTCTCTTGCGCCTTCTGGCGGGTCTTCGCACCCTTGTGCGGCGCGAGGACCATCGTCATGTTGCGGCCGTCCTGCTTGGCCGAGGTCTCGACGAAGCCGTAGTCGGCGACATCGTTGCCCAGGCGCTGCAGCAGTCGGTAGCCGAGCTCGGGGCGCGACTGCTCGCGGCCGCGGAACATGATGGTGACCTTCACCTTGGATCCCGCTTCGAGGAACCGGATGACGTGACCCTTCTTGGTCTCGTAATCGTGGTCGTCGATCTTGGGACGGAGCTTCTGCTCCTTGATCACGGTCATCTGCTGGTTGCGACGCGATTCGCGCTGCTTCTGGGCCGCTTCGTACTTGAACTTGCCGTAGTCCATGATCTTGCAGACCGGCGGACGGGCGTCCGGAGCCACCTCGACCAGGTCGAGATCGGCCTCGTAGGCCAAGCGAAGCGCATCTTCAACACGCACGATGCCCACCTGCTCCGAGTTGGGTCCGACGAGTCGGACCTCGGGGACGCGGATGCGCTCGTTGATGCGGGTCTCAGTGCTGATGGGGCCTCCTTGTTCAATCCTGCAGTGGTAACCGTCGCGTCGTGGCGAGGGACGTATGCAAGAGACCTGCGGGACACCTCAGCAAGGAAGCCCCGGGACTGATGTCCGCGGGGCTCCGATACCGACCGGTTCGTCCACGCGTGCCAGTGCTGACACACGCTGCCGACGACGTACAGCTCAGCATCCAGAGATGCGATCTGCGACGATCGGCGTGAACCGGACCGTGCAACTGCGAGAACCTCGCGTCGAACGGTGGGAGCGGAACTCCACTTACGACCCCGGCGCATACCAGGGCGGTCGTGCTATGGGAGTCTAACAGCCATGGCCGAGAACTCCTATTCGTCACCTGCACCGTTACCCCCGGAGGGTGCGACGGGCGATGGCGCCGACCTGGGAGATGCGGCGCACACCGATCCCGACAACGTCCGTGACCTGGGCGATATTCCGGCCATCGAGGTCATCACCCGATCCATCGTCATGCTGATGAGCGCGGCGGCCGAGAAGCTCGGCCTGGCCGAGGGGACCCCGGCCGACCGGATCGACCTGCCCGAGGCCCGCACCCTGATCACCGCCCTGGCCGGCATCGTCGACGCGTCGAAAGCCGATCTCGGCATCCACGCCGCGCCCATCCGCGACGGCCTCAAAGGGCTGCAGCTGGCGTTCCGGGAGGCCAGTGCATACCCGGACGAGCCCGGCGAGGGCCCGGGCGAGAAATACACCGGCCCGGTTCGCGCGCCTCGGCGGTAGTGGCCTCGACACGCGACGGCCTCGCTCCGCTCGGCCGGCGCTGCTCGACCAGCGGAGGGCCTACCCTGGACCCATGACGAATGCCGATGAGTCCGGACGGTCCGACGAGATCATCGATGCGGAGATCGTGCCGACCGGCCCGGTGCCCGGAGCGGTTCCCGCTCCGGATTACTCCGACAGCGGCGTCCCGACCTTCGACTTCGTGCGCGACAAGATCGAGAACCGCATCACCACCGCGATCGGGTCGCAGGAGCTGGCGGAGGCGAGCGCCGAAGGCCAGTCCGTCGACGAGATGATGCGCAAACGCGACGAGGCCGCGAAGAAGCGACTCGAGGAGATCCGCAAATCGATGGGTTCGTAGCGCACTCCCCCGCCGCGCATTCCCCTCCGAACACGCACATCGCCACTCCCGTTGACGCGCGCCGGTCACAAACCAGCGCTGCTACAACGGAAGTGGCGATTCGCGTTCGGCGACTCAGCCGACCGACGCCACCGCGTGACCAATGTCGACGATCTCGGCCAGGAATTTGCCGGTGTGGCTGCCCGGGGTCGCGGCGATGTCCTCCGGAGTACCTTCGCCGACCACGGTTCCACCGCCCGCGCCACCCTCGGGCCCCATGTCGATGACCCAGTCGGCGGTCTTGATGACATCGAGGTTGTGCTCGATCACGATGACCGTGTTGCCCTTGTCGACCAGACCGTTGATCACGGCGAGCAGCTTCTTGATGTCTTCGAAATGCAGACCGGTGGTCGGCTCGTCGAGGATGTAGACCGTCCGGCCCATCGACCGCTTCTGCAATTCGGCCGCCAGCTTCACGCGCTGTGCCTCACCGCCGGACAGCGTCGGCGCCGGCTGCCCGAGCCGGACATAGCCCAGACCGACGTCGACGAGTGTCTTCAGGTAGCGATGGATCGAGGTGACGGGCTCGAAGAAGTCGGCGGCCTCCTCGATCGGCATGTCGAGCACCTCGGAGATGGTCTTGCCCTTGTAGTGCACCTCGAGGGTCTCGCGGTTGTACCGCGCGCCGTGGCAGACCTCGCACGGGACGTACACGTCCGGCAGGAAGTTCATCTCGATCTTGATCGTGCCCTCACCGGTGCACGCCTCGCAGCGGCCGCCCTTGACGTTGAACGAGAACCGGCCCGGTTGATAACCGCGCACCTTCGCCTCGGTCGTCGCCGCGAACAACGTGCGGATCTTGTCGAAGACACCGGTGTAGGTGGCCGGGTTCGACCGCGGGGTGCGCCCGATCGGCGACTGGTCGACCTGCACGAGCTTGTCCAGGTTGTCCAGACCCTTGATGCGGGTGTGACGCCCGGGCACCTGACGCGCACCGTTGAGCTTGTTGGCGAGCACGGTGGCCAGGATGTCGTTGACGAGCGTCGACTTGCCCGACCCCGAGACACCGGTGACAGCGGTCATCACGCCGAGCGGGAACGACACGTCGATGCCACGGAGATTGTGTTCCCGCGCACCGACGACCGTCAGCTGGCGCTTGCGATCGATCGGCCGCCGGATGTCCGGAACCGGCAGGGTGTCGCGACCGGCGAGGTACGCACCGGTCAGCGACTTCCGGTTCTTCAGCAGGTCCTTGTAACTGCCGCTGTGCACGACGTGCCCGCCGTGCTCCCCGGCCCGGGGGCCGATGTCGACGATCCAGTCGGCGGCGCGGATGGTGTCCTCGTCGTGTTCGACGACGATCAGTGTGTTGCCCAGATCCCGAAGCCGCGTCAACGTGTCGATGAGCCGACGGTTGTCGCGCTGGTGCAGACCGATCGACGGCTCGTCGAGAACATAGAGCACGCCCGCGAGACCCGAACCGATCTGGGTGGCCAGGCGGATGCGCTGCGCCTCACCACCCGACAACGAACCCGCGGCGCGCTCGAGCGACAAATACTCGAGTCCGACGTCGAGCAGGAAGCGGATGCGGGCCTGAACCTCCTTGAGGACCCGTCCCGCGATCGCGGCCTGCCGGGAGTCGAGCCGCAGTTGGTCGAGGAAATCGGCGCAGTCGGCGACCGACAGGGCGCACACCTCGGCGATCGACTTCGGCCCGAACTCCGGGTGGTCGAGCGTGACGGCAAGGATCTCCGGGCGCAGGCGCGCACCCTGACAGGCAGGACACGGCACGTCCCGCATATAGCCCTCGTATCGCTCCTTCATCTGCTCGGACTCGGTCTGGTCCATGCGACGCGCGAGGAACGAGAGCACGCCCTCGAACTCGGTGTAGTACGAGCGGGTGCGGCCGTACCGGTTGCGGAACTTGACGTGGACCTGGTGGTCGCTGCCGTTGAGCAGGGCCCTGCGCGCCTTGATCGGCAGCTTCTTCCAGGGCGTGTTGATGTCGAACTTCATCTGATCGGCCAGACCGGACATCAACCGAAGGAAGTAATCGGCGTTGTGCCCGGTCGACCACGGCGCGATCGCACCCTCGGCGAGCGACATCTCCGGGTCGGGCACGACGAGTTCCTCGTCGACCTCCTTGCGGATGCCGAGCCCGTCGCATTCCGGGCAGGCGCCGTACGGCGAGTTGAACGAGAACGACCGCGGTTCGAGGTCGTCGATCGCGATCGGATGCGCATTCGGGCAGGCCATCCGCTCCGAGAAGCGGCGCTCGCGTTCCGGATCGTCCTCCTCGAGGTCGACGAAGTCGAGCACGATGATGCCGTCGGCCAGGCGCAGACCGGTCTCGACCGAATCCGTCAGGCGCTGCTTGGCGCTGGCCTTGACGACCAGGCGGTCGACGACCACCTCGATGTCGTGCTTCTCCTGTTTCTTCAGCTTCGGCGGATCGGTCAGCTGATGGACGACGCCGTCGATGCGGGCGCGGGAGAAGCCCTGGGTCTGGAGCTCGGCGAAGAGGTCGACGAACTCGCCCTTGCGGGTACGCACGACCGGCGCGAGCACCTGGAAGCGCGTGCCCTCGTCCATCGCGAGCACCTGGTCCACGATCTGCTGGGGTGTCTGCTTGGCGATGGGCTCGCCGCAGATCGGGCAGTGCGCCTTGCCGGCGCGGGCGTAGAGGAGACGGAGGTAGTCGTAGACCTCGGTGATGGTGCCGACGGTCGACCGGGGATTGCGGTTGGTCGACTTCTGATCGATGGACACCGCGGGCGAGAGGCCCTCGATGAAGTCCACATCCGGCTTGTCCATCTGCCCGAGGAACTGCCTCGCATAGGCGGACAGTGACTCCACGTAGCGCCGCTGCCCCTCCGCGAAGATCGTGTCGAAGGCGAGGGATGACTTGCCCGATCCCGACAACCCTGTGAAGACGATGAGGCTGTCCCGGGGCAGGTCGACATCGATGCCGCGCAGATTGTGTTCGCGGGCACCTCGGACGATCAGACGATCAACCACTGCAGTCCTTACATTCTCGAGTCACAGGGCGCACAGACGGCGCACGGGCACAGTACCGACGGCCACCGACAGAAACGTCGCCATGCACTCGCCCCGGGGAGATTCGGAGTCCGACGACCGGGCGATCGGTCTCGCCGCCCGCGTGTCATCGCCGAACCGATGGTCCAGGATACGCGCGCCACGCCGGGTTTCATGGTCGCGACCGTCACATTCCGGCTGCCCGCTGTCATAGCCTGTCGGCATGACCTCCCCAGCGACACCGATCAGCGACGACTACACCGGCGACCTCTCCGAGTCGAAGACCCCACAGCGCCGCACGCTGTCGTCGGCCACCATCGTCAAGCTGTCCGTCGGCCCGATGGACAACAACGTCTACCTGGTGACCTCGCGTGCGACGGGCGATCAGCTGATCATCGACGCGGCCAACGACGCGGAGGCGATCACCGAGGTCTTGTCGGCCGTCGAGGGAACGCCGAAGCTCATCTTCACGACCCACCAGCATTTCGATCACTGGCAGGCCCTCGCCGCCGTCACCGAGTCCACCGGGGTGCCGACCGCGGCGGGGCGCCTCGACGCCGGTGAACTGCCCGTCACCCCCGACCGCCTCGTCGACGACGGTGACGTCCTCGAGGTCGGCGACCTCACGTTCGAGGCCATCCACCTCGTCGGGCACACCCCGGGATCGATCGCTCTCGCACTCACCGACGTCGACGACAGCGGCGAGCGAACCGTGCACCTCTTCACCGGTGACTGCCTCTTCCCCGGCGGCATCGGCAAGACCTGGAAGCCGGAGGACTTCGACACCCTCCTCGAGGACGTCTCGACGAAGCTGTTCGACCGCTTCGACGACTCGACCATCGTCTACCCCGGCCACGGCAAGGACACGACCCTGGGCGCCGAGCGCGGGTCACTCCCCGAATGGCGTGAGCGCCGCTGGTGATCCGGAAGCGGGCGACGCCGGTCGACTCCGGAGTGTTTGGTCGCCGTCGCGGGCGGTTACCTGTTCCTCGGATCGTTCGGCGAGTCGTGACCCCAGATGCCCCGTAGGTACGCAAACCGGTCACGGCACGCCGAGTGACCTGCAGATTCGTTGCGACAGGGTAGCGTTGAACGGGCCAGAAACGCGCTTCACCCGACGGATCTCGATAGCCAAACCCGACTGAAGAAGGTTGTGACCGATGATTCTCCGCCGTATAGCCCGTCCGCTCCTCGCCTCGGCGTTCGTCGCCAGCGGCGTGGACGCCATCCGGAGCCCCAAACCGATCGCGCAGTCCGCGGAGCCGGTCGTGGACAAGGCCCGGTCGTCGCTCCCGCCCGAGGTGGCCGGCCGGATCCCGGAGAACACCGAGACCCTGGTGCAGATCAACGCCGCCGCCCAGATCGGCGGCGGAATCCTGCTCGCCACCGGCAAGTTCCCGCGCGTGGCGTCCGTCGTCCTGGCCGGCACCCTAATCCCGACGACGGCAGCGGGCACCGACTTCTGGAACGAGGCCGACCCGGTCAAGAAGGAAGCCCAGCGCAACGCGTTCATCAAGAACGTCGGCCTGCTCGGCGGAGTCCTGTTGGCGGCGGTCGACACCGAGGGCAAGCCGTCGCTCGCGTGGCGCGGCCGTCAGAAGGCATCCGCTGTGGCCGCGGCGCTGCCGATCGGTGCCGCCGCCGGGTCGTCGACCTGGGAGCACCTCGTCGAGCGCACCCACGACGGCGCCGAGATCGTCTCCGAGCGGTCCGCCGACGCCGCGGCGAAGTTCCGCGAGCACGCACCCGAGATCGCCGAGGCCGCGCAGAAGCGCTCCCTCGAGCTGGCCGGCAAGGCCGCCGAGACCGCCTCCGATGTCGCGGATCGCATCAAGGACCGCGCCCCGGTCGTCGCCGACGCGGCTCTCCACCGGTCGTCGGAGCTCGCCGACACGGCGCTCGCGCGTTCGTCTGATCTCGCCGAGACCGCGCGCAAGCGGGGCCCGAAGCTCGTGAAGGAAGCGCAGAAGCGAGCCGAGAAGGCTCAGAAGCAGGCCGCGAAGGCGCAGAAGCAGGCGAAGAAGAAGGCTCCGAAGATCGCCGATTCGGCCCGCGACCGCGCGTCCGATCTCGCCGACACCGCCCGCAAGCGCGCACCGGAGTTCGCCGACGTGGCACGCGATCGGTCCGCCGAACTCGCCGACGTCGCCCGCGCACGGTCGGCCGAGCTCGCCGAGACCGCACGCCAGCTCGCCGCAGCTGCCGAGGACTCCGCCGAGCAGAGTCGCAAGCGTCTGCGCAAGGCACGTCGCTGATCCCTCGGGGTCTCCACGCGCACGAGCAACAGATACGAGCACGACCCTGAGCACAACCGATCTCACGACCACGGACGCGGAGCACCCGCCAGCGGATTATCCCTGGGTGCCCGCGTCCGCGGCGCTGAGAGAGGCCTCGCTGCACGAGATGACGCTCGCGGGTCCGCCGTTCGGGACGGTCCCGTCGGCCGGCTCGCGGCTCGTGATCGCAGTCGGGTCGAATGCCGCCCCCGACGTTCTCCGTCGCAAGCTCGCCCACGTTCCGTCGACGGACCGGATCTGCCTCCGCACGGTCCGCGTCACGAACATCACAGTCGGCCATTCCGCCCATGTAGCGGCCCGGGGATACATCCCGGCCGCACCGATCCTCGCAGGTGAGGGCGCGATCACTACGACCGCGGCCTGGCTGGGTCCCACCCACATCGATGCTCTCGACGCCACCGAACCCAACTATGATCGACAGACAGTGACTACGCGCGACCACCCCGTTCTCGGCCGTCCCTCTCCCCTCCTTCCGGACGAGTGGACCCCGCCTGCGACCTTCGACCTGTACGTGTCCCGGCACGGCGTCCTCGCCGACCCGGTCACCGGTGACCCCGTCCCCTTCGGCGCACAGACCGACGTTCTCGAGTGGCTGTCCCGCCGACTCGACGACGCGACGCTTGCCCGTCCGGCGTCGCAGGTCTGCAGCCGCTTGTCCGCCGACCCCCGCGCGATGACCACCCGCATCCGGGCCGCCGGACTGGCCCGGTCCCACGGGTCCCGCGCACCGCTGTCGATCGGGGACGGCCGATGACCGCCCTCTCGCCGGACACCGACCCCCGCGTGGACGAGGAACAACGGCACCTCGACCGCGTGTACGGCAGGCTGGACCGGATGCGTCGGACCACCCAGCGTCGGTTGTCGTCGACGCTCTCCGAACGCGGCGGCACACCGCAGGCGCTGTCCGAACGCGAGTCCTACGAGCGGATGTACAACGAGGATCTCGCCAAATTCGATGCCGCCGAACACAATCTGTATTTCGGTCGTCTCGACCTCGAGGACGGCGAGATCCGGCGCATCGGACGCATCGGTGTCCTCGACGACGGTTTCGCCGACGACGGCGAACTCGACGCCACCGCCACCGACGCCACCCTGCTGCTGGACTGGCGCGCGCCGCTGGCCCGGCCGTTCTATCTGGCGACGCCCGCCGCGCCCGAGGACGTCGCGCGCCGTCGCCACATCCGGACCCGCAGCCGCAAGGTCCGCGGGGTGAGCGATGAGTCCCTGACCGCAGGCGATGCGCTGCTCGACGACTTCGGACACGGCGACGTCGTCAACGAGTCGGCTCTTGTCGCGGCCCTCAACGCCGCCCGCACCGGCGAGATGACCGACATCGTCGAGACGATCCAGCGCGAGCAGGACCTGATCATCCGGTCGACGCATCGCGGGGTCACCGTCATCCAGGGCGGCCCCGGAACCGGCAAGACCGCCGTGGCGCTGCACCGAGCCGCCTACCTGCTCTACACACATCGCGAGAACCTCTCGCGCAGCGGCATTCTCATCATCGGACCCAACGACGACTTCCTGAACTACATCGGCCAGGTGCTGCCCTCCCTGGGCGAGTCCGGCGTGCTCCTCTCGACCATCGGGGACCTGTTCCCCGGCGTCCGCGCGGGCACTGCCGACCCGCGGACGACCGCCGCGGTCAAGGGCGGGCTGCGCATGGTCGACGTCCTCAAGCGGGCGGTGCGCGCCCAGCAGTCGCTGCCGTCTCGGCCCGAGTCAGTCGATTTCGACAGCTACACCGTCGAGATCGACTCGGCTCTGGTCAAGGCCGCACGCGCCAAGGCCCGCGCGACTCGACGCGCCCACAACCTCTCGCAGAACGCTTTCCTGAAGGCGGGACTCGCCGAACTCGCGGCGCGGCACGCGGCGACCATCGGATCGAGCCTGCTCGACGGTTCGCAGTTGCTCAGCCCCGCCGACATCGCCGACATCCGCGACGACATGAGCCGCGATCTCGACATCCGTGCCGCGTTGCTGCGGTACTGGCCGACGCTGACCCCGCAGGCCCTGCTTCGCGACCTGCTCGGCGACGAACGCGCGATTCGCAAGGCCACCCCGGGTTGGACGGACGCCGATCGTGCTGCGCTGCACCGTCCGTCGCGCCCGGCCACGACGTCGGGTGCGGACTTCTCGCCTGCCGACGTCCCATTGCTGGACGAACTCGCCGAGCTGATCGGTTACGGCACCGAGGACGCGGAGCGGGCCGAACGCGCACGCTGGCGTCGCCAGTTGGCCGAGGCGCAGGACGCACTGGACATCCTGACCGGCTCGGCGCCGCAGGACCTCGAGGACGAACTCGATCCCGAGATCCTGATGGCCTACGACCTGATCGACGCAGAACAGCTCGCGTCCCGCCAGACCGAGACACGACGCGCCACGACGGCCGAACGTGCCTACGGCGACCGCACCTGGACGTTCGGCCACGTCATCGTCGACGAGGCCCAAGAGCTCTCCGCCATGTCCTGGCGGATGGTGATGCGACGCATCCCGAATCGGTGGATGACGATCATCGGCGACACCGCTCAGACATCCGACGAGGCGGGCACGCGCTCGTGGGGCGAGGTCCTGGAGCCGTATGTCGCGAAGCGCTGGCAGTTCAAGGAGCTGTCGGTCAACTACCGGACCCCGAGCGAGATCATGGAGTACGCCGCGCGCGTCCTCGACGAGATCGGCAACGGCGAGAAGGCACCGACCTCGTTGCGCAGCAACGGCATCGAGCCGGTGGCGCTGCGGGCGGACGACGACTCCCCGGAGAGCATCGCCGACGCCGTCCTCCGCGCCGTCGGGCTCGCCGAACCCGACGGCCTCACCGCCGTCGTGGTGCCCGATCACCTGCACGACGCGATCGACGCGGCGCTGGCGCCGGATCGCTCCACGCTCTCGGACCGGGAACCACCCCGGGTGTACACGGTGCGGAGCTGTAAGGGCCTGGAGTTCGACACGACCATCGTCGTCGAGCCCGCTGCGATCATCGACCAGTCACCACGCGGGCTCAGCGACCTGTACGTCGCCCTCACCCGGGCGACCCAGCGACTCGTCGTCGTCCATCGGGACGACCTCCCCGACGCCCTCGCGGATCTCCCGGCCGGATGAGGAGCGCGATCCCCGCTCCGCTCCCAGTTGATGCGACCTGGCGGCCGTAGTGGACTGCGAAAGAACACTCGTGAACGTCCGAACTCTGTGCTCCCTGAGGTGGCGAAGCGAGCCACGAAGGGTGTAGCAACGCGTCTCACCAGGCCCTTCGTGGCTCATCGACCTCGACGCGCTCCTTCGTCGCTTGCTCGGCCCGGCGGCTAACGCTCCTCGCACCTCAGGGAGCAATGGTCGTGTCCGTTCTTTCGGATCAGGGAGTAATGGCTCACAAGGCCCCTTGGGCTCTAGACCAGGGGCTATGCGCTTCTTTCGGATTGGGGAGCGGGGTTGACGCGTACCTCAGGCGTTGTCGCCGCGCGACTCGGCCTCGCGGATCGCCGCGTCGATCCGCGGTCCGATCACCTCGAGCGCGTCGGTACCGACGATGCCGAGGTGATCGGCATCGACGTCGACACGGGTGACCCGCCCGCCGAGGAACGGTGTCCAGCGTCCGGCGGTGGTGTCCGGGTCGGCCTCCCCCGCCGCCGCGACGACGAGCATCGCGTCGCCGTCGTAGGTTCGGGGCCGATGGTCGACGGCACGTCGGGCCGACGTCGCCATCCGCTGGAGCATGCGGTCGAAGGCGGCGCCGTCGAGGAGCCCGAGGCCGACGACCCGCTCGCGGACCGCCGCCGCCATCGCGGCCGGATCGTCGGAGGCGGTCACCGCGTCGACGTCGATGACCGCTCGCCACCCGCCGAGCAGGTCCGCGACCGTGGCTCGCGCATCTTCCGCGGACACCTCGGCGCGCGCCGGCGCCCCGTCGGTCTCGAGTCCACCGCCGGTCTCGAGTTCGTCACCGGTCGCGGGATAGCTGTCGAGGAGGCCGAGGAACCCGACTTCGGCACCCTGCGAACGCAATTCGGCCGCCATCTCCTGGGCGATGAGCCCGCCGAGGGACCAACCGACGAGGTGGTAGGGCCCCTGCGGGACGATCGCCCGGATCTCGGCCACATACCGCGCGGCGAGTTCGCGGATCGACGTGGCGGCCGTGTCGCCGGCCACCACGAAGGGGTCCTGCAGACCGAAAACCGGCCGGTCGTCGAAATACGGTGTGAGACCGGCGAACAGCCACGCCAACCCGTCGGCGGGGTGGACGCAGAAGACCGGTTCGCGGCTGCCGTCCGCCCGTAGCGGCACGACCACCTGACCCCGCGGGTCGGCGGTGTCGGTGGATTCCTCGTGCGTCGCCTGAGCAGCGAGCCGGGCGCCGAGATCGCGCGGTGTGGGTCCGGCGAAGATCCATGCGACCTCGACGGGCAGTCCGGTCCGTCGCCGCAGCAGCGACACCAGCCGCACCGCCGACAGCGAGGTCCCGCCGAGGTCGAAGAAACCCTGGTCCGCGTCGGTCACCGCAGTCCCGGTGATCTCCGACATCGCTTCGGCCACCGTCACTTCCCAGCGGCCGGTCGGGGCCGCGGGCTCGGCGTCCTCGCGTCCCCCACCGGCTGCGGTCATGAGCGACGCGACCTCGCGGCGTCCGGGTCGCCCGTCCGCGCCGACCGGGATGGCGTCGACGACGCTGATCACCGTCGGGATACAGTGTGCGGGCAGCACTCTCGACAGCTCGCGTCGGAGGTCGGAGGCGCCGGGGCCGTCGCGGTCGACCACGACCCAGGCCCCCACCTCGACTCCGTCATCCGTCGGCTGACCGTCGGACGCCGACGCCACGACCGCCGCAGTGACGACGCCCGCCACGCCGTTGAGTGCCGCCTCCACCGCATCGAGATCCACTCGCCGCCCGCCGATCCGGGGGTGACGCTCGACCGGCCCGAGGATCTCCGGTCGTGTCGTCGAGGCGTCGACCCACCGCGCCCGCATACCCGTCGCGAGCAGCGAACCGTCTGCCGTGCGCTCGTGCAACTCACCCGGCACCCGCGCCGGTACCGCCCGGCCCGCGCTGTCGAGGATCAGCGACGCACCGTCAACGGCACCGGTCACATCGACCTCATCCAGCACCATGTCGATGTCACCGGTCACGGCGTCGAGCATGCCTAGGAAGACGTCGCGTATCGACGCAACCGTCTCGATGTCGAACAGCGCTGCGGCGTAGTCGATCTCGCCGACCAACTCGACAGCCGCACCGACGGACCGCTCCGCGAGACCGAGGGTGAGGTCGACCTTCGCCGGCGGCGGCCCCGGTTCGACGGCCACGACCTCGAGACCGTCCACGATGAGCGGCTCGGCGTCCGCGCCGATACCAGGCACCGCCGGTGTCCCGGACGACTCGCCGAGATAGTTGATCATGACCTGCACGAGCGGCGCGTGGGCGGTGGACCGGACCGGGGTGAGGTGCTCGACGAGGGTCTCGAACGGGATGTCGGCGTGCGCGAAGGCCGCGAGATCGGCGTCGCGGACCCGGCGGAGCAGGTCCTCGACCGTGTCCTCGGAGTGCACCGATGTGCGGAGCACCACGGTGTTGACGAACATCCCGATGAGCCCCGCCGTGGCCGCGTGCCCGCGACCGGAGATGGCGGCGCCGACGCTGATGTCCCGCACATCGGCCACACGGGCGAGTGCGGCGACGAAGGCGGCGTGACAGACCATGAACGGGGTCATGCCGTGCACGCGTGCGGTCGCCGCCACCGCCGCGCTGCGCTCCTCGCCGATCTGGAGGGGCAGCCGACCACCGGTGGGGTCGGCGATCGGTGGACGCGGACGGTCACCGGGGATCTCCAACGCGGCCGGAACGTCGGCCAGCGTCTCGGTCCAGAACGAGTACTGCGCCGCCATCGGTGAGGTCGGGTCGTCGAGGTCCCCGAGCACATCGCGTTGCCACAGCGCGTGATCGGCGTATGCGATCTCCGGTACGTCGATCGACCCGTCTTCGGGGCGTCGACCGTTGCGGTACCCACCGAGGAGCTCCGCGGCCAGGATCGCCAGGGACGCCGCATCGCCGGCTATGTGGTGCAGGACCAGCACGACTCGACACACCGGCGGCGACGCACCCTCCGCTGATACCAGCGACGTCACCACACGCAACGGCAGCTGCGTCGTCACGTCGAATCCCTCCGCGCACAACGCCATCGCGTCCTCGGGCGTCCCGGCCGATTCCCAGCGCAGTCGGGCCGCCGCCACCGAAGGATCGAGGATGTGCTGTAGCGGCACCCCGCCGTCGCCGAGCGGGTACACGGTCCGCAGCGGTTCGTGTCGCGTCATCACAGCCGCGACCGCGGCGCGTAGTGCGTCGACATCGAGGAATCCCCGGATGTCGAATGCCATCGGCATGTTGTACGTCGGGGACGTCACGTCGAACTGGTTGACGAACCACAGTCGCTGTTGCGCATACGACAACGGGATGCGCTCGGGCCGGGGCCGGGCGACGAGCGGATGGTCGGAGACCCGACGACGCGTGACGAGTTGCGCGAGCTCGCGGACCGTCGGGGTGCGGAAGAGGTCGCGCACATCGAGGTCGGTCCCGAGCTGCTCGCCGATCCGGGCGACGACCCGCATCGCGGCGAGCGAGTTGCCGCCCAGATCGAAGAACGGCGTCGTCACCGAGATCTCGTCGAGTCCCAGCACGTCGGCGACGACGACGGCCACCGCCCTTTCGACGGCGTCGGCGGGCGGCACCATCTCGACCGGCTCGCTCCGCGGCGCGGGCAGGGCCCGGCGGTCGAGTTTGCCGGTCGCGGTCACCGGGACCGAATCGAGGACCACCCACTGCGTCGGGTGCATGTACTGCGGCAACGCCTGCCGCAGATGCTCACGGATCGCGTCGAGATCGACACGGCCGGCGAGGTATCCGACCAGTGCATCACCCGCCGGACCGCTCCGGACGGTGACCGCCGCGTGTGAGATGCCGTCGACACGGGCGAGGACGGTCTCGATCTCCCCGAGCTCGATGCGCTGTCCGCGCAACTTCACCTGGAAGTCTGCCCGGCCGAGGTATTCGAGCGCACCGGAGGTGTTCCAGCGCACCAGGTCACCGGTCCGGTAGAGGCGCCCTCCGTGCGGGCCGGTGGGGTCGGCCACGAACCGTTCCGCGGTGAGGTCGGGCCGGGCGGCATAACCGCGCGCCAGCTGATCGCCGCCGACGTACAGCTCGCCGACCACCCCGACCGGCGCCGGGCGCAACCCGTCGTCCAGCACCCACGTGGTGGTGTTCGCGTTCGGGCGTCCGATCGGCACGATCACGTCGCCGGGGGCGAAGCGGTACGCCGTCACCTCGACGGCCGCCTCGGTCGGCCCGTAGAGGTTGTCGAGGTCCGCCTGCGGCACGAGCGCCGCCATGGCCTCGGCGGTGGCCGCCGGCAGTGCCTCGCCCGACGCGTTGACCCGCCGCAACGACGACAGTGCCGCGCGCCGCCGCGGGTGGTCGCCGATGTACTCGACGAACGCCGCCATCATCGACGGCACGAAGTGCACCGAGGTGACCCGATGCCGCTCGATCTCGGCGAGGACATGGGCCGGGTCGATGTGACGGCCGTCCTCGACGATGACGAGGCGGGCCCCGGCCATCAGCGGTTCGAACAACTCGGGGACGGACACGTCGAAGGTGACCGGCGTCTTGAGCAGAACGGCATCGTCGGGACGCAGCGGGGAACGCACCGCCATCCATGCGAGTCGGTTGAGTACGGCGCCGTGACTGACCGTGACCCCCTTCGGCGTTCCGGTCGAGCCGGACGTGAACAACGTGTAGAGGGCGTTGCCCGGACACGGTCGACGGAGTTCCGGCCGGGGACCCGAGCGGTCCTCCGGCGGGGCGTTTCCGTCGACGACGAGGGTCGGTACCGACAGATCGGACAGCGCGGACGGGGTCACCTCAGCGGTCAGGATGACCGCGATCGACGCGGCGTCGACCATCGCGGCGACTCGTTCGGGCGGAATCGACGGGTCGATGCTGACATAGCTGCCGCCGGCCATCACCACCGCGTGGATCGCGAGCACCAGCTCCACCGACCGCGGGATACACACGCCCACGGCCACTTCCGGACCCACGCCGTGTGCGGACATCGTCTCGGCCAGCTGGGTGATCCGGTCCATGAACTCGCGGTAGGTCACGGATCGCGCACCGGCCACCAGGGCCGTCGACTCCGGTGAACGTCGCGCGGCCGCCTCGATCGCATCGGTGACCGTCGACCACGGCACCGACAGATCGGGCCCCGCGACCAGTTCGGCGATCCGCGCGCGCTCGGCCGCGTCGGTCAGGTCGATGGCACCGACAGCCATGTCGTCGGCACCGACGACCGCCTCGAGGACCCTGGTCAAGCGGGTGATCACGGTGCGAGCGGTCGGATCGTCGAACAGGTCGGTGGCATAAACGATCTCGACGTCCCACGCGCCTCCGGGACGGATCGTCACCGCCACGGTCAGGTCGAGCTGGGTGGTGCCGGTGGACGCCTCGATCGGCTCGAAGGTCAGTTTCGCCGATCCCGAGGGGTCGGTCCCGACCGTTCCGGTGTCCTGATCGTGCAGCACCGACAGCATCACCTGGCTGATCGGGGCAAACGCCTCCGACCGGACCGGGGACAGTCGGTCCACCAGGTACTCGAACGGGACATCGGCGCGTGCGAGGGCGTTGATGTCGTCGACGCGCACCCGTTCGAGGAACTCCCCGACCGGCGTCCGGGGGTCGACGTCGGTGCGCAGGACCACGGTGTTGACGAACATGCCCACGAGGTCGTCGAGATGCGCATGGCCCCGTCCGGCAACCGGGGTGCTGATCACGATGTCGCGGGTCGCGGACAGCCTGGCCAGCACGATCGACAGCGCGGCGTGGACGACCATGAACTCGGTGGCCCCGTGGACGCGGGCCGTGTCCGCGATCCGCTGTGTCAGTTCGGTCGGGATGCCCGCGGTGACGCGACCGCCCCGTTGCGACGCGACCGCCGGTCGCGGCCGGTCCGTGGGCAGCGGGAGGAGGTCGGGGATCCCCGACAGTCGATTCACCCAGTAGCCGACCTGGCGACCGAGAACGGACTCCGGCGAGTCGATGTCCCCCAGCGTCTTCCGTTGCCACAGCGCGTGATCGGCGAACTGGATCGCCGGCGCGGCCGCCTCTGGCGCATGGCCCTCGGCACGCGTCAGATAGGCCCCCCACAGATCGGCGACGAGCGGCCTCATCGACTCACCGTCGGCGGCGATGTGATGCAGTACGACGATGAGGACGTGGTCGTCGGTGTCGATCCCACCGTCACCGACCGCGAACAGGCGAATACGCAGCGGCAGCTCGGAGGTGATGTCGAAGGCAGCATCACCGACGAGTGCGGCCGGGTCGGCGAGCTCCCGCGGAGCCGCGATGTCCTCCCACCGCAGGCGGGCCCGGGCCTCGTCGATCGGCAAGATGTGCTGCCGCGGTTCACCGCCCGGCGCCGGGAACACGGTCCGCAGCATCTCGTGGCGGGCCAGCAGGTCGACGACGGCGGCGCGTAGCGCACCCCGGTCGAGCCGGCCGCGGAGTCGGACGGCCATCGGAATGGTGTAGGCCCCCGAATTCGGATCCAACCGGTTCAGGAACCAGATCCGTTGCTGCGCATACGACAGTGGAATGTGCGCGGGCCGCGGATCGACACGGCGCAGCGGCGGCGGTCGCGACGCATCGTCGTAAGCGGCGTCGACGCGACGCGCGAGCAGGCGAACCGTCGGCGCCTCGAAGACGTCGCGGACACCGACGCGGACCCCGAAAGCGTCCCCCACGCGGGCACTCACACGCGTGGCCGACAACGAGTTGCCGCCGACGACGAAGAAGTCAGCGGTCACCGACACGTCATCGAGTCCGAGAACCTCGCCGACGATGGCCGCGAGTAACCGCTCGGTGTGCGTCGACGGCGGAACGCGTTCGGCGTCGACATTCGACGGCTCGATGGCGGGGAGGCCGGCCCGGTCGATCTTCCCGATCGGGCTGCGCGGCATGGAGTCGAGCACCGAGAGTGCCGCCGGGACCATGTGCGATGGCAGATGGGTCGCGAGATGTTCACGGAGGGCGGAGATCTCGACCGGCCGTTCGGGGTCGACGGGTTCGACGTAGCCGGCCAGCGAGGTCACCGGGTTCCCGACCCCGATGACCGCCGCCGTCCGCACCTGCGGGTGTGCGGTCAGGACGGCCTCGATCTCACCGAGTTCGAGCCGTTGTCCGCGCAATTTGACCTGGAAGTCGGCGCGGCCGACGTAGACCAATCCGCCGCTGCGGTCCCGGCGCACGAGATCCCCGGTCCGGTACATCCGCGTGCCCGGTGCCCCGTCGACGGCGGCGACGAAGCGCTCGGCGGTCAGCGCCGGCCGTCCGTGGTAACCGCGTGCGAGTTCGGGACCGGCGAGGTACAGCTCCCCGACGACCCCCGGCGGCACCGGATGCAGCCGCTCGTCCAGGACATGGGCGCTCGCGCCGGGGACCGGGCTGCCGAGGTGGACCGGCTCGTCGACGCCGATCGGGGCCGAGGTGACGCTGATGATCGTGGTCTCGGTTGGTCCGTAACCGTTGTGGAACCCCACGTGCGGGGCCCACCGGTCTTTCTCGGTGTCGGGGACGGCCTCGCCGCCGACGAGGACGTCGGTCATGGGTAGGCGACCGGGATCCGGCAACGACGCCGCCACCGACGTCACCAGGAAGGCGTGGGTGGTGCGGTGCGTCGTGACGAAGTCGGCCAGCTCGCGGCCTCCGTACACCTCGGGAGGCGCGACGACGAGCGTCGCAGCACTGCCGTAGGCACCGAGGACCTCGAGCATGGCGGCATCGAATGCGGGCGAGCTGATCGCCAGCCAGCGCGCATCGGGCCCGGATCGGTGCCGGTCGCGCAGCACCGCGCTGACACCCGCGAGGCCGCGGTGCGTCACGAGCACCCCCTTCGGCGTCCCGGTCGATCCGGAGGTGAAGATCATGTAGGCGCCGGAGTCGGGTGTCACCGGCCGGTTGCGACGCGGCGGGTCGAGCGCCCGGCGTCTGCGCAGGTCGGCGACGAGCGCCGAGTCGAGCAGCAGTCGCGGCGGCCACGTGGAGGCCGTGTCGGCGGCCGGCCCTTCCACACTCCCGTCGGTGAGCACCAGCACGGCGTTCGCGGCGTCCAGGACCCGAGCGATGCGTTCCGCGGGGTAGCGGGGGTCGATCGGGCAGTACACCGCACCGGTCTTGGCCACTGCCCACAATGCGAGCTGCGCCGTCGCCGAGCGCGGGAACGCACTGACGACCACGTCCTCCGGACCGATACCGCGGTCGATGAGGACCCTCGCGAGATGCGAACTCGCCGAATCGAGTTCGGCATAGGTCCAGACGTGTTCGGGGTCCGGGGCGACGGGGTCGACGACGGCCGGGTGGGTCGGACGCATCCGCGCCGCGTCGACGAGCAGGTCCGAGAGGAGTCCCGGAGCGGGATCGGGGTCGCCCGAGACGAGCGGGATCATCTCCTCGTCCGGGGTCAGCAGCTCGAGGTCCCCGACCGGCAGTGTGCTGTCGCCGACCGCGGACGTCAGTACGCCGACGAATCGGTCCGCGAGCCGGCGCGCGGCGGAGTCGTCGAAGAGGTCCGTTGCGTAGGTGAGCGAACCGCGCCACGGAGCCCCCTCGGCCGGGTCCGTCAGAACACCGAGGGTCAGGTCGAGTTTTGCCGAGTTGTCCTCGACGGCAACGGGTTCGACGTCGAGGCCGGCGATCTGCCCACCGGGGGCGCCGGGGGCGGCGAGATCGGACGTGGTGAGCAGCACCTGGACCAGTGGCGCATGGGACGCGGTGCGGGCCACCCCGAGTTCGTCGACGACGTCGTCGAAGGGCACGCCGGCGTGATCGAGGGCGTCGAGATCCACCTCGCGCACCACCCGCAGGAGGTCGGCGAACGGCTGTGCGGGGACGATCGGGGTCCGCAGCGCGACCGTGTTGACGAACATGCCGATCAAGTCGTCGGTGTCGCCGTCGCGGCCCGCGGCGGCGGTCCCGATGACGATGTCGCGACTCCCCGACAGCCGACCCAGCACCGCGGCGAGTGCGGCGTGGAGCACCATGAATGCGGTGGCGTCGCCGGCGCGGGCGAGGATGCCGACCCCCTGCGCGACGCGTCCGGGGATGACGAACTCGACGGTCGCACCCCACATGGTCGGCGTGGCCGGACGTGGATAGGTGGTCGGCAGATCCATGAGGACCGGGGCGCCGTCGAGCCGGCGGGCCCACCACTGCCGGTGCTCATCCTGCTCCTCCGATCGTCCGGCGGCCCGCAGGACATGATCGGCGTACTGGAGCGGGAGCGGCGGCCAGTCCGGACTTCGACCGTCGCGTCGTGCCGAGTACGCGGTGAGCAGATCGCGCGACAGCGCCCGACCCGACTCGCCGTCGGCGGCGATGTGATGGATGCTGACGGCCAGCAGCGCACTCGTACCGGGATCGACGAACACACGGGCGCGCACGGGCAGGTCACGGGTCAGGTCATATGGCTCGGCGGCGACGGCCAGCGCTTCGGACTCGGAATCCGCCACCGCCCAGTCGAATCCGGGATTCTCCGGATCGACGTCGTGGATTCGTTGCTCGGGGCGTCCGTCGCGGGACACCGGGTAGGTGGTCCGGAGAACCTCGTGACGCGCGACCACGTCCGCGAGCGCTCGACGGAGATGTTCGACCTCGACCGTGCCGCGGAGTCGGAATGCGAACGGGATGATGTACGACGCCACCGCCGGCTCGTACTGGTTGATGAACCACATGCGGCGCTGGGCGCTCGAGAGAGGCAAGACCGACGGACGGGCCGGTGCAGTCGACCGATCCGGGACTGCGGTTCCGGCCCCGGCGATGTCTGCCGCCTGAGTTCGACGCGCGAGATCCCGGACCGTCGGGGCGTCGAAGACGTCTCGCACCCGTACCGGGACGCCGAGCATCCGGGAGACGCGGGCCGCGAGTCGGGTCGCGGCCAGCGAGTTGCCGCCGAGATCGAAGAAGCTGTCGGTCACCGACACCGAGTCCGCGGCAGACAGCCCGAGCACGTCGGCGAAGACACCGGCGATCGCGACTTCGGCGTCGGTCTCGGGGAGCACGCGTTCGGCGGCGACGAAATCCGGCGCGGGCAGCGCCTTGCGGTCCACCTTGCCCGCGGTGTTCGACGGCAACGCGTCCAGGACGACCCAGGACGTGGGCCGCATGTACGCGGGTAGCTGCTCAGCCGTCGCGCTCAGCTTCTCGACGTCGACATCCGCTCCGGTGACGTGAGCCACGAGTTGTTCTCCCGCAGCGAGTTCCATGACCGAGACCACCACCTGGGCGACACCCGGCGTGGTGCCGAGGACGGTTTCGATCTCCCCCAACTCGATCCGCTGCCCCCGCAACTTCACCTGAAAATCAACACGACCCACATACTCCAACTCCCCCACACCACTCCACCGCACCCGATCACCCGTCCGATACAACCGCACACCCACCCCACCAAACGGATCCGCCACAAACCGCTCCGCAGTCAACCCCGCCCGCGACGCATACCCCCGCGCCACCTGCACACCACCCAGATACAACTCACCCACCACACCCACCGGCACCGGACGCAACCGCGAATCCAACACCCACACCGACACATTCGGCACCGCCCGACCAATCGGCACCACCACCTCACCACCCGACACCACATACGACGTCACATCCACCGCCGCCTCAGTCGGCCCATACAAATTCACCACCCGCACCCCCGGCACCAACCCCCGCAACCCCTCCACCGCACCCACACCCAACGCCTCACCCGAACAAAACACCTGACGCAACGACCCCAACCCCGAACCCAGCCCGCCCGAACCCAGCCGGCCCGAATCCTGCGGCACCGACTCCCCGAGAGCATCCACAAACACCGACAACATCGACGGCACAAAATGACACACCGACACCCCGAACCGCTCCACCACCGACGCCACATACCACGGATCCCGATGACCACCCGGCTCCGCCACCACCACCGAAGCACCAACCATCAACGGCCAGAACAACTCCCACACCGACACATCAAACGACACCGGCGTCTTCCACAACACCACATCCCGCCCCTGCAACCCGAACAACGACTGCATCCACCCCAACCGATTCACCACCGCAGCCTGCGACACCGTCACACCCTTCGGCCGACCCGTCGACCCAGACGTGAACAACGTGTACACACCCGCACCACCCGGCACCTCCCCCACACCCGACACCACCTCACCCAACAAACCCACACCCAACCCCTCACCAACCACCACACCATCAACCGAAACACCCACCCCCTCACCACAATCCACCACCACACGCCGCACACCCCCAACACCCACAACCCCCTCAACCCCCGCAACAACACTCCCCCCACCCACATCCCCCGCAACAACACTCCCCCCACCCACATCCCCCGCCCGCACCAACACCACACCCACACCCGCCGTCGACAACATGAACCCCACCCGCTCCGCAGGCGCATCCACCTCCACCGGCACATACCGACCACCCACAGCCACCACCGCATGCACCGCCACCAACAACTCCAACGACCGCGACATCACCACACCCACAGCCGAATCCACACCCACACCCAACCCCGACAACTCCCGCGCAACACCCCCCACCAACCCACCGAACTCCCCATACGACACCACCCGACCACCCACCCGCACCGCCACCGAACCCACCGACAACCCCACCCGCTCAGCAACCACCGACCCCACCGAACGACCCGACCACCCCAACCCCACCTCCACACCACGCGACCAACCCTCGATGGCGGCGCGCTCGGTGGCGTCGACGAGGTCGATGTCGCCGACGATCACGTCGGGATCGGCGAGGCCCGCGTCGAGGACGTCGACGATCCGCGCACCGATGCGTCGCACCGTAGGTTCGTCGAAGAGGTCGGTGGCGTACACGATCCGGCCGGCCAGGCCGGCGAGGGCACCGGCGTCGTCCCGATCGGCGGACATCCCGATCACGAGGTCGAACCGGGCAGCGGGCGCACCGGCCTCCACGGGCGTGATCGTCAGCCCCGGCGCGGACAACTCCCCCACCGGGGTCTGCTCGAGGGTCAACAGCACCTGGGTCAACGGCGCGAACGCCTCGCTGCGCGCCGGGGCGAGGGCATCGACGAGGTACTCGAAGGGCACGTCGGCCGCGGCGAACGCATCGAGGTCGGTGTCCCGCACCAACCGAATCAGTTCCTCGAACGTAGCCGAGGCGTCAACCTCCGTGCGTAGGACCAGAGTGTTGACGAACATGCCGATCAGGGCGTCGAGCTCGGTACGGCCACGGCCGGCCACCGGTGAACCGACCGCGATGTCCGACGTCCCCGACAACCGGGACAGGACAACCGCAACCGACGCGTGCAAGACCATGAACACGGTCACGCCGTGGGCGCGGGCGAACGCCTCGATGCGGGGTGCGAGACCCGCGGGCAGGTCGAGGTCCACCACCGCCCCGCGGAGGGACGCCACCGGCGGACGGGGTCGGTCGGTGGGCAACTCGAGAACCTCGGGCAGGCCGGCGAGGCGATCGCGCCACCAGCGCGACTGCCTGCCGAGTTCGGAGTCCGGGTCGTCGATCGAGCCCAGGGCGCGCTCCTGCCAGAGCGCGGCGTCCGCGTAGTGCACCGGGAGCGGAGGACGGACAGGCGCGCGACCCTCGACGCGGGACCGGTACGCGTGCAGGAGATCATCGACCAGGGGCGCCAGCGACTCGCCGTCGGCGGCGATGTGGTGCAGCACGACGACCAGCACGTGGTCGTGTGCACCGCGGTCGTCGGGATCGGATCCGAGGATGCCCGCACGGATCGGGAGGTCGCGGGTGACGTCGAACGGTTCCGCGGACAGCGTCTCCACCCCGGCGGTCCGCCACCACTGATCGACGGTGACGTCGTCAGCCGCTGCGATGTCCTGCCACGGTCGGCCATCCGCGCCCTGTGGGTAACGCGTCCTCAGCACCTCGTGCCGGTCGATCACATCAGCGAGTGCCGCGCGCAAGGCGACGACGTCGAGACGACCACGCACCCGTAGGGCGAACGGGATGTTGTAGGCCGGTGACCCCGGATCGAACTGGTTGATGAACCACATGCGTTGCTGCGCCGGCGACAACGGGAGGCGGGCAGGACGCGGGATCGAACCGAGGTCTGCTGTCTCGGTGGGTGAACCGCTGTTGTCGGTGCGACGGGTCGCGTCGACGAGAGCGGCCATCGCGCGCACGCTCGGCGCATCGAAGAGTTCACGAACGCCGAACGGCACACCGAACGCGTGGGCGACCCGCGCCGCCACCCGCGTGGCCGACAGTGAATGCCCACCGATGTCGAAGAAGCTGTCGGTCACCGAAATGGCCGTGGCGTCCCCACCGCGGCCGAGCACCTCGGCGACCATCGCGACGATCGTGTGTTCGGTGTCCGTGTCCGGTTCCACCCGTCGAGTGGAGAAGAGATCCGGTGCGGGCAGGGCTTTTCGGTCGACCTTACCCGCGGTGTTCAGCGGCAACGCGTCGAGCACCATGACGGTGTCGGGAACCATGTACGACGCGAGCCTGCGGGCGGCATGGTCTCGTAACCGCGACACCGCCGACTCGTCCGGTCCGGTGACGTACGCGACCAACCGGTCGTCGTGCACGACCGCGACTGCCGAGACCACGTCGTCGGCACTCGCGAGGACGGTTTCGATCTCCCCCAACTCGATCCGCTGCCCCCGCAACTTCACCTGAAAATCAACACGACCCACATACTCCAACTCACCCACACCACTCCACCGCACCCGATCACCCGTCCGATACAACCGCACACCCACCCCACCAAACGGATCCGCCACAAACCGCTCCGCAGTCAACCCCGCCCGCGACGCATACCCCCGCGCCACCTGCACACCACCCAGATACAACTCACCCACCACACCCACCGGCACCGGACGCAACCGCGAATCCAACACCCACACCGACACATTCGGCACCGCCCGACCAATCGGCACCACCACCTCACCACCCGACACCACATACGACGTCACATCCACCGCCGCCTCAGTCGGCCCATACAAATTCACCACCCGCACCCCCGGCACCAACCCCCGCAACCCCTCCACCGCACCCACACCCAACGCCTCACCCGAACAAAACACCTGACGCAACGACCCCAACCCCGAACCCAGCCCGCCCGAACCCAGCCGGCCCGAATCCTGCTGCACCGACTCCCCGAGAGCATCCACAAACACCGACAACATCGACGGCACAAAATGACACACCGACACCCCGAACCGCTCCACCACCGACGCCACATACCACGGATCCCGATGACCACCCGGCTCCGCCACCACCACCGAAGCACCAACCATCAACGGCCAGAACAACTCCCACACCGACACATCAAACGACACCGGCGTCTTCCACAACACCACATCCCGCCCCTGCAACCCGAACAACGACTGCATCCACCCCAACCGATTCACCACCGCAGCCTGCGACACCGTCACACCCTTCGGCCGACCCGTCGACCCAGACGTGAACAACGTGTACACACCCGCACCACCCGGCACCTCCCCCACACCCGACACCACCTCACCCAACAAACCCACACCCAACCCCTCACCAACCACCACACCATCAACCGAAACACCCACCCCCTCACCACAATCCACCACCACACGCCGCACACCCCCAACACCCACAACCCCCTCAACCCCCGCAACAACACTCCCCCCACCCACATCCCCCGCCCGCACCAACACCACACCCACACCCGCCGTCGACAACATGAACCCCACCCGCTCCGCAGGCGCATCCACCTCCACCGGCACATACCGACCACCCACAGCCACCACCGCATGCACCGCCACCAACAACTCCAACGACCGCGACATCACCACACCCACAGCCGAATCCACACCCACACCCAACCCCGACAACTCCCGCGCAACACCCCCCACCAACCCACCGAACTCCCCATACGACACCACCCGACCACCCACCCGCACCGCCACCGAACCCACCGACAACCCCACCCGCTCAGCAACCACCGACCCCACCGAACGACCCGACCACCCCAACCCCACCTCCACACCACGCGACCAACCCTCGACCGTCGGGCGCAGGGCAGTCGGCATCGGGTCGAGCGCGGCCACCGGCAGGGACGGGTCGTCGATCACCGCGTCGAGGAGGTCGGTCAGCATGGCGGCGACCGTCTCGGCGACACCCTCGCCGACGACGGACAGATCCGTCTTGACCGTGAGGCAGAGGTCGTCGCCCTCCGGTGCGGCGATGAGCGCGAGCGGATAGTGCGTGGCGTCGGACGTGCTCACGTCGCGGATCTCGAGGCCCGAGGTCCGCGACCCCGCCACGACCGTGTCCACGTCGACCGGATACGACTCGAAGACCACGAGGGTGTCGAACAGGCGCGCATGCCCGGTCGCCGCGGTGATGTCGCCGAGTCCGACGAACTGGTGGTCGAGCATGCGGGCGCGGGCGTGGTGCAGTTCACCGATGAGAGCGGCCAGCGATCGACCCGGTGCGACGTCGGCAACGACCGGCACGGTGTTGATGAACAGGCCGATCATGCCGTCGGCACCGTCGAGGTCGGCGGGCCGCCCCGACACCGTCTCACCGAAGACGACTCGTTGCTCGCCGGTGAAGCGGGACAACACGATCGACCACGCCGCATTCAGCACGGTGCTCGTCGTCGTGCCCAGCGTCCGCACCGTCCGTTCGAGGGCGCCCCGGGTGGTCGCGGACACCCGCGCCGTCACCTCGTGCCGCCGGGGCTCGCGGTCGGCACCGGGGTGCACCTGTGGACGGACCAGCGTCGGAACGATGTCGGCGAGATGCTCGCGCCAGGCGGTGATCGCGGTCGCGGCGTCGCGTCGGTCGAGCCAATCGAGGTAGGACTCGAAGTCACGTGCCGGCGTGATCGCCGGGCGGCCGAGGTGGGCCGCGAGGAGGTCGGCGACGAGAATCGGCCCCGACCATCCGTCCAGGATGATGTGGTGTGCGGTGATGACCAGTGTGTACGCCGGGCCCGTCACCGTGTCGTGGGACACCGCGGAGAACCGGATGAGCGGCGGGTCGTCCAGGACAAACGGGCGTCGTAGGTCCTCGTCGGCGATCTGCACGATCCGCGAGGCCGCGTCGGCCATGCTCAGACCGGTGAGGTCCACGCCGCGGAAGTCGGGTTCGGTCACCGCGGGATGATCGGCCGGGGGTACCACCACGACCAGCCGACCCGACGGTGTGCGGGTGAACCCCGAGCGCAGTACCCGTTGCCTGGTCAGTAGTTCGCGGACTGCCGGCAGGATCATGTCGGCGGGGTGAGCTCCGTCGAACTCGATGACCGACTGGGTCACATAGGGATCGACGCCGACCAGCCGCTGGGCCTCGTAGAAGAGCCCCTGTTGGAGCGGCGTCGGCGGCCAGATCGCGTAGCGGCCGCGCGTCCGTGCTGCGCGTGTCCGGGTGGCGAGCACGTGGTCGATGTCCGTCTGGTCGAGCCCGCCGATCACGTCGGTCTCGCTCGGACCCGGGTCGCCCACGGCATCCACATACGCGGCGAGCGAGGACAGTGCAGATTCCCAGCGATCGGCGATCCCGCCCAGCGCGGACTCGTCGAACAACCCCTCGGGTGCGGTGAGGTCCACTCGCAACTCCCGACCCCCCGCGGTCGCCACCGAGGCGGCCGTCACGGTCAGCGCCGCCAATGCGATCATGTCTCCCCGAACCGACGGCGGAAGCGGCGGCGCGTCCCCGATCGGCACGAAATCCGTTGCCGTCGAATCGGTGTCGTCGATGTCTCCGCCCCCGAGCAGACCCAGGTAATTGACCGTGATCGGCGGGAGGGGCCGGTGTCGCAGCGGCGAGCCGGGACGCAACCATCGCAGGGGCCCGAACGCGATGCCGTTGTCCGGCATTCGGGACTGAGTGTCTTTGAGCGCCTTGACCATCGTCGCCAGACGATGACCGGGGGTGACGTCCGCGACGGTCTCACCCCGAGCGGCTGTGCTGGTCGCCTCCACCGGCCCGGGGACGTCGACGCTCACGGGTACGAACGAGGTGAACCATCCGACCGTCTCGGTCAGGTCGGCGCCGGGTGCGATGCCCTCTTCGCGGCCGTGGTTCTCGATCACCATCGACACCGGACCGGACGCCGTGACCGGATCCCGCAGCGCGAATGCCACGGCCGCGGCCACCACGGTGTCCGGGCGCGCACCGAACGTCTCGGTGACCGTGCTCAAGACACGCTCGGCCAGACCGGCGCCGATGGTGCGGGACACCGAGATCGTGGTCGCGAGACGGTCCCGGGTCCGGTCGATCTCCCACTCCGCCGGGGTCGGCGGCAGCTGGCGCGACCACCACTCGATCTCCTCCGCGCGGTCGGCGAGTCCGGCCAGCACACCCGACCAGCGCCGGAACGAGGTGCCCGAGGCCGAAAGTCCCGGTGTCTCCCCGTTGCGGTACTGCCACCACGCGCGCCCCAGACCGGCCACGATGGTCGGCCACGACACGGCGTCGACGCCGACATGATGGGCGGCGACGACGAGTCGCCCGGTGCCGTCGGCGAAGCGGACGCCGATCGCCGCGACCAGTCGTCCCTCCGCCGGCGACAAGGTCGCGAGGGCGCGCGCGTGGGCGGCCCGGATGGCGCCGTCGAAGGAGCGCGCCGGCGTCGATGGCCGGCTCGATGTCGAGATGTCCGATCGGTCGAGGATCTCGACCGTGATGTCACCCGGGTCGCCGTCGCCCGCCACGACAGTCGGCTCCCCGACGGAGTCGGACCACAGCGAACCGACGGAGTCGGACCACAGCGAACCGACGGAGTCGGTGCGCAGCGATGCGGTCAGCATCGGATGGGCCGCGACGACCGCGGTCACCACCGCACGTACCGCGGCCTCGTCCGCCTCGACCGGGAGCGCAAGCACCGTGCTCTGCGAGAAGTCCGCGAGGTCGTCCGGGTCGTCGGCGAGGTCGAGCATCCACGCCAGGCCCGGGGTCATCCCGACCGGACCGATTGCCCCGCCCGGCATTTCGTCGAGTCCTTGGATCGCCTCCGTCTGTGCACGACGGGCCAGCTCACGGATGGTCGACGCCGCGAACACATCGCGCGGGGTCAGATGGAGCCCCGCGGCGCGCAGCATCGACGTGAGGCGGATGGATGCGATGGAGTCCCCGCCGAGTTCGAAGAACGACCGGGTCACCGCGACGTCCTCGACCCCGAGCAGTGATGCAACGACTGCTGCGACGGTCCGTTCCGCGTCGTCGGCGGGTGCGGCGTCGGCGTGGACGGCTTCCGACAACGGGTCGAAGCGAGGCGCCGGGAGCGATTTCCGGTCCAGTTTGCCGGTGCTGCCGAGCGGCGCTTCGGTCAGCGGCACCCACAGTGTCGGCCGCATGTACGCCGGCAACGACGCGGCCACCGCCTCCCGCGCGCGTGCGATGAACCCGTCCCCGTCCGGTCCGCCGCCGCCGGGTCCGATGAGATATCCCACCAAGTGGTCCGAACCGCCCGGGGCGCGCGCGACGGTGACCACGGCCTGGCGTACACCGTCGATGCCGGACAGGATCGCCTCGATCTCACCGAGTTCGATCCGCTGTCCGCGGAGTTTGACCTGGAAGTCGCTGCGTCCCAGGTACTCCAGGTCGCCCGCACGGTTACGCCGGACGAGGTCGCCGGTGCGGTACAGGCGTCGGCCGCCGCCTGCGGGATCGGCGACGAACCGTTCGGCGGTGAGGTCCGGCCGCGCCGCATACCCGCGGGCGAGCTGGACGCCTCCCAGATACAACTCGCCGGTGACGCCCGCCGGCACGGGACGCAACCGTGCGTCGAAGACGAACGTCTGGGTGTTCCACACCGGCCGCCCGATGGGCACCACGTCCGCGCCGGGGTCCGGAGTCGCGACGGCGACCTCGACGGCGGCTTCGGTGGGACCGAACAGGTTGGAGACGCGTACGTGTGGGAGCGCCACGCGCGTCGCCAGCAGCGTCGCCGGTGGCAGGGCTTCACCGGAACAGTAGAGGTGTCGCAGGCTCGGCAGGGGCGAAGCAGCATCGTCGCGGATCTCACCGGCGCCGGGAGCGGAGCGAGCGGGCCGAATGTCACCGGCGCCGGGAATCTCGTCGATGAACACGGCGAGCAGTGACGGTACGAAGTGCACCGTGGTGATCTGCTCGGCGTCGATCAGCCGAGCCATCGAATGCGGATCGAGATGGGCGTCGTCGGGCGCGATGACCAACCGGGCGCCGGTCAGCGCCGGGGTCAGCAGTTCGGGCACCGACACGTCGAAGGTGAAGGGCGTCTTCAGGAGGATCGAGTCGTGCGGTCCGATCCCGAATTCGTCGACTCCCCATCGCAATCGGTTGAGTACGGCGCGATGGGACACCGTGACGCCCTTGGGTCGGCCGGTGGACCCCGACGTGAAGATGGTGTACGCCGCGTGGTCGGGGCGCAGTATCGACAAAAGTTCGTCGGCGGCGACCGGGACGGTGTCGAGGTCGACCGGGTTCGCGGCGTCCACCACGATCGCGCGGGGGACAACGTGCGCCGCGGGCGCCCGGTCGTCGCAGATCAGCGCGATCCTCGCGTGCGCGGTGTCGACCATGTGGCGAACGCGGTCGGAGGGAGCGTCGGGTGCCACCGGCATGTACTGACCGCCGGCGGCGAGTACCGCGTGGACCGCGATGACCAGTTCGATCGACCGCGGCATGCACACCGCGACGCAGTCCTCCGGGCCGATCCCGAGCGCGATGAGTTCCCGCGCGAGGGTGGCCACCCGCGCGGCGAACTCGCGGTGGGTGAGAGTGCGGCCCCCGAAACGCACCGCGACCGCCTCCGACGCTCGCAGATGGTCGGCGGCCGCGATCGCCGCCGGGATCGTGAGGTCGGGCAGGACGACCGCGGGTCCGACCGAGAGCTGCTGTTGCGCATCAGCTTCGGCTGCGGTGAGGATTGGGAGGTCGGCGACCGGTAGGTCGGCGTCGTCGGCGAGCGAGCTGAGCGCCGCGGACAACGCCGCGGAGATCATCTCCGCGGTCGCCGGGTCGAACAGCGCAGTGGCATAGGCGATCGAGCCGGTCAGCCCACCGTCGGCGGTCTCGCGGAAACCGATGGTGAGGTCGAATTTCGCGGCGGTGTCCTCGATCTCGACGAACTCGGTGTCGAGATCGGCCAGTGTGCCGAGCACCGGTCCGCCGCTTGTGGAGTGGACGAGCAGCACCTGGGCGAGCGGCTCCACGTTCTCGATGCGCTGCGGGTTCACCGCGTCGATCACCCGCTCGAACGGCACGTCGGCGTTGTCGAACGCCGCGAGGTCGGCGTTCTTGACCTGCTCGAGCAACGCGCCGACGGTGAGGTGCGGCTCGACGTCGACCGACAGGATGACGGTGTTGACGAACATGCCGATCAGCTGGTCGATCTCGCGTCGGCCTCGTCCTGCGACGGGCGTGGCCACGGCGATCCGGTTCGTCGACGTCAGGCGCGCGAGGACCGCGGCGGTGGCCGTGTGCGCGACCATGAACAGGGTGGCACGGCGGGCGGCGGCACGGCGGCGCAGTCGCGACACGACGGCCGCGGGCAACGACCACCGCACGGTGGCCGCGCGTCCGTCGGTTTCGGCGGGGCGCGGGCGATCGATCGGCAGCGGGAGGATGTCGGGCAGACCGGTCAACCGCTCGACCCAGAACCGCAACTGGCGCGCGATCAGGGAGTCGGCGTCCGCGGGGTCACCGAGCCGATGTCGTTGCCACACCGCGTAATCCGCGTACTGGAAGCGCAGGGCCGGCCAGTCCGGCGCGCGGCCCGACCGCCTGGCCGCGTACGCCCGCGCGATCTCGGCCGCCAGCACCGGCGCCGACTCACCGTCGGCGGCGATGTGGTGCAGCGCGATGACGAGTACGTGTTGATCCGCCGACGCGGTGATGACGCGCACCCGCACCGGTAGGTCCGTCGTCACGTCGAACGTGGTCGTGATGAGTTCGTGGATCTCCTGGTCGACGACCTCGTCGGAGGATGCGGCGGCCCGCGGCGGGACCACGGTGTGCCCGATCGTGATGCGCCCGGCCCAGTCGTCAGGTGCATGCGCCACGGGTTCGACACCGACGGCGCGAGCGCCCGTTTCGGCCGACGCGGACCCGGTCGCGATGGATTCCGCGCCGGTGTCGCCGTCGGGCGTCGTCGTCGGGTAGATCGTGCGCAGCACCTCGTGGCGGTCGACGACGTCGAGGATCGCCGCCCGCATCGCGGACACGTCGAGGTCGCCGCGCAGACGGACCACGATGGGGATCACGTAGGCGGCGGAGTGCGGATCGAACTGGTTGAGGAACCACATCCGGCGCTGGGCGTACGAGAGGGGTACCGGATCCGGCCGGCGGATCCCCTCGAGCGCGGGCAGATCGGCACCGCGACCGTGTTCCCCCGCATCGACGGCGGCGGCCAGCGCCCGTACCGTCGGCGTCTCGAACAGCGCACGGACTCCGATCTCCACACCGAGCGAGCCACCCAGGCGGGCCACCACCCGGGTCGCCGACAGCGAGGTGCCGCCGAGATCGAAGAATGACGCCTCGGCCGACACCTCCTCCACGGCATCGAGTCCGAGGACCTCGGCGTAGACCGCGGCGATCGCCTGCTCGGTTGCCGTCGACGGACGGACGTGGACATGTCCACCGAAACGCGGTGTGGGCAACGCCCTGCTGTCGAGCTTTCCGGTGGCCGTCAGCGGGATGTCGTCGATCGGCACGATCACGGTGGGCACCATGTGGGCGGGGAGCCGTCGAGCCGCGTGGGTCGCGACGTCTGCGGTGTCGGGCGCAGCGCCGGCGACACCATGGACCCAGGACACGAGGACCGTCTCACCCGAGGTCGGGTGCTCGATTCCGGCGGTCGTCGAGAAGTCCACCCCGGGGTGCTCGCCGAGAACCGCGTCGATCTCACCGAGCTCGATCCGGAAACCCCGGATCTTGACCTGGAAGTCGCTGCGGCCCAGGAAGTCCAGCGTCCAGCGGCCGCTCCGTCGGCGCCATCGTACGAGATCACCGGTCCGGTACATCCGCTCGCCCGGCGCGCCGAACGGTGCCGCGACGAAGCGCTCGGCGGTCAGCGCGGGCTGGCCGACGTAGCCGGCGGCGAGGGCGGAACCCGCCAGATACAGTTCACCGGCCACGCCGGCGGGAACGGGATGTAGGCGGGGATCGAGAACTGCGGCGGTGACACCGGCGATCGGACCGCCGATGGTGACCGCGGAGTCGGGCCGCATCGGTGCCGACGATGTCGCCCAGATGGTGGTCTCGGTGGGACCGTAGAGATTGTGCATCGAGCGACCGGCGGACCAGGCCCGGACCAGTTCCGGCGAACAGACGTCACCGGCGACGGAGATGACCTCGAGATCGGGGAACCCGGTGCCGGTCGCCGCGCCCGATTCGGTGACCGCCTCGGACACCGTGGCGAGGGCGGTCGGGGTGATCGTCGCGTGGGTGATGCGCTCCCGCCGCAGGATCGCCGCGAGTTCGGTGCCGCCCGTGACCCCGCCGGGCGCGACGACCATGGTCGACGCCGCCGCCATCGCGACCAGCGTCTCGAACACCGCGGCGTCGAAACCCGGTGCCGCGAAGCGGAGTACGCGGGCCGCCGGCGTGAGTCCGAATCTCGCACGGGCATCGGCGACCAGGTCGGCCAGTCCGCGGTGGGTGACCGCGACGCCTTTCGGCCGGCCGGTCGAGCCCGACGTGAAGATGACATAGGCCGTCTCGTCGGGTCGCGGACGTCGGGCGAACGCGACGACTCCGGTCTCGTCCGGACCGCCGGGCTGTTCGGCAACGACCCAGTCCACCGCGGCAGCCGCCGGTCGCAGCCCGGCGACGACCTCGGACGAGGTGACCCCGAGACGTGCGTCGACGGTGTCCAGCATGTAGCGCAGGCGCTCCCCGGGCAGGCCGGGGTCGACGGGCGCCACCGCCGCGCCCGTGCGCGCGATGGCCCAGAACCCGACCGTGCCTTCGAGAGATCTCGGTGTGGCGAGGGCGATGACGGCGTCCGGCCCGGCGCCACGCGCACGGAGCACGCCGGCCAGCCGGCGCGTACGGAGGTCGAGCTCGGTGTACGTCAGGTGCTGCCCGTTCTCGGTGACCGCGATGCCGTCGGGGTTCACGGCGATCGCGGCGTCCAGCAGGTCGGCGAGCGTCGACCTCGCCGACGCGAGACCCGGTGCCGCGATCACCGCATCCGCGTGCTCGTCTCCGGCGGGCAGGTCGCCGACCGGCGCGTGCGGCTCGCTCACCACCGCTCGCGCGATGGCGGTCATCCGACGGACGAACGCGTCCACCGTGCCGGCGTCGAAGAGGGCGGTGGCGTAGGTGACGATCACGCGCGTGTCGTCGGCCGGGTTGCGGCCCGGCTCGTCGAGGACGGTGATCTGCAGGTCGACCTTGGCGGTGGTGACCGGGGCCTCGATCTCGGAGACGATGAGCCCCGGCAGTTCGACGGTCGGCCTTGCGGCGTTCTGGAATGCCAGGGCGACCTGGACCAGCGGCGGATGCGCGGTGTCGCGTACCGCGACGACCTCGTCGACCACGGTCTCGAACGGTAGATCGGCGTGATCGAGTGCGGTCACGTCGATCTCGCGGATGTCGGCCAGCAGGTCGGTGAACGAGGCCGCTCGCCGCACCCGGCTGCGCAGCGCCAGCGTGTTGACGAACATCCCGATCAGTGGGTCCAGATCGCGCTCGCCCCGACCGGCGACCGGGGTCCCGATGACGACGTCCTCGTCGGCGCCGGACCGCACGAGAGTGACCGCGAGCAGGGCGTGGACGGCCATGAACATCGTCGCGCCGTGCCGACCGGCGAGGTCTCCCAGAGCGTTCCAGGTGGCTGCGTCGAACGCCGCCGACAGCTCGGCACCCGTGTCGTCCCGGACCGGGGTGCGCGGCCGGTCCACCGGCAACTCGATGAGTGCCGGCACCCCGGCGAGACGGGTTCGCCAGTGGTCGAGCTGACGTGCTGCGAGAGACGTGGGGTCGGCAGCGTCCCCGAGCCGATGGTGCTGCCACACCGAGTAGTCGACGTACTGGATCGGCAGGGGCGCCCAGCTGGGTTCGCGGCCGGCCGCGCGCGCCTCGTATGCGGTGACGAAGTCGGTGACCATCGGCGCGACGGAGCCGCCGTCGCTGATGATGTGGTGCACCACCAGGACCAGGATCACGGCGTCGTCGGCGACGCGGATCAGGCGGGCCCGAACGGGCGCACCGGCTTCGAGGTCGAATCCACGACTGGTGATCTCGGCGATGGTGGCCGTGACGTCGCCCTCGTCGGCGCCGCGCATGTCGATCGGGGGTGTCACCCGGACGTCGTGTCGAGGGTCTCCCGCGGGCGCGATGACCTGCTCGGGAGCGCCGTCCACCGATACGAATCGCGTGCGCAGCACCTCATGTCGCGCAAGCAGATCCGCGAGAGCCGCGGCGACGACCGCAGGGTCCGGGGACCGGTCATCCGCCGCCTCCGGACCCGAACCCGATGCGGCATCGAGGCGGAGCACGGCCGGGATGAGATACCCGGCCCCGCCCGGATCCAGCGTCTCCAGAAACCAGATTCGACGCTGTGCGGGCGACAACGGGAGCACCCCGTCGCGGCCCACTCGGCGCAGGGGCACCCGGCGATCAGCTCCCCCGCGTCCGTCGTGGTCTCCGGGGTCGCGTCCATCGATGACCGCTGCCAGACCCCGGACCGTCGGATCGGCGAACACATCTCGCGCGGAGACCGTCGTGCCGAAATGCTCGGCTGCCCGGGCGGCCACCCGGGTAGCGGTGAGCGAGTTGCCACCGAGATCGAACAACGACGTGGTGACCCCGACGTCGCTCACGCCCAAGATCTCGGCGACCAGTGCGGCCAGGGCCGCCTCGGTCGCGCCGGCGGGCGGCTCGGCGACCTCCGGGCCATCGCCGGACCCCGGATCGGGCAGCGCGCCGCGATCGAGCTTGCCGTTCACGGTGAGCGGCAGTCGGGGTAGCCGGACGAACCGGGTGGGCACCATGTACTCGGGCACCGCGGTCGCCAGGCGCGTACGGATCTCGCTGTCCGACAGCCCGACTGCGTCAACGGCCGACGAAGCGGCGCCGCCCGCGGCGACGAGGTAGCCGACGAGATGCTCGGTGTCGCCGAGCGTACGGATGTCCGCCCCCGCCGCGTCGACGCCGTCGAGCGCCGACATCGCCGACTCGACCTCTCCCAGCTCGATCCGGAAGCCGCGGAGTTTCACCTGGCCATCGCGTCGTCCCACGAATTCGATGGACCCGTTGCGGGACATCCCGACGTCGCCGGTCCGGTACATCCGACCGCCCGGCGGTCCGAACGGGTCGGCGACGTACCGTGTGGACGTCTGACCGTGCCGGTTCAGGAACCCGCGGGTGACCTGGGCGCCCGCGACGTACAGTTCACCGGGCACGCCGTCGGGCACGGGGGCGAGCCGACCGTCGAGGACGTACACCCGCGAACCGAGCAGCGGGGTCCCGATGTCGGAGGCGGTTGCCCGGTCGACGAATGCGCGCGTCAGATCCCGACGGGTCATGTAGACGGTCGTCTCGGTGGGACCGTACATGTTGTTCAGTTGCGGGCCCGCGACATCGGCGCCGGGACGGGTCGCCGACCCGTCGGCCGCCCGGTCCGTCTGCCATGTCCGGACATGCTCGTAGTCGAGGAGTTCGCCCGAGAAGTGCAGGCGCCGAACGGAGTCGGGCAATCGACGGCCGAGGGGTGGGCGGACGACCGCCGCGAACTGATAGAACGACGACGGGGTGAAGTTGACGATCGTGACCCCGTGTCGGTCGAACGCCTCGACCACGTCGTCCGGGGCGCGGGTCGTCGCGTGGTCGAGCACGAGGAGACGACCGCCGGCGCGCAGTGCGGCCCAGATCTCGCCGACCGAGACGTCGAACGCGTAGGAGTGGAACATCGACCACACGTCGTCGGGCGAACTCTCCACGACGGCGTCGAGCGCATCGAGCAGCGACACCACGTTGTCGTGGGTGACGACAACGCCTTTGGGGCGCCCGGTGGATCCGGAGGTGTACATCACGTAGGCGCTCGACTGGGCGGTCACGTGCTCCGGCAGCGGTGGGGTCGAGACCGACCGGGCATCGATGTCGTACTGCGCCAACAGGTCCTGCGGCGTGCACAGCGGCGCGGGCATCGCAGCCCAGGCCCCGACCGTCTCGGCGTCGGCCACGACGGCGACCGGCGACGCGTCCTCGACGATCCCGCGCAGGCGCGCAACCGGGTGTGTCCGGTCGAGGGGTAGATAGGCGGCACCGGTCTTGAGAACCGCGAGCAACGCCACGATGAGGTCCACCGAGCGCGGAAGCGCGACCCCCACGAGTGTTTCGGGACCCGCACCACGATCGACAAGGGCGTGCGCCATCCGTTCGGAGCGCTCGTCGAGTTCCCGGTAGGTGAGCGACGCCCCGTCGAGGTCGGCGAGAGCGACGGCGTCGGCACGTCGTCGTGCGGCGATCCGGAAAAGCCCCGGCAGCGACTCGCGGTCACCGAGGCCCAGGATCTCGGTGATCCGCCGGTCGAGTTCATCGACGATTCCGGCCGCGGCGGTAGCGAGTTGCGATCCGCTCAGCCCCGCGCGCGGCATCAGCGCCGTCACCGTTGCGCGGAGGGCGGCGTCGGACGCGACGCCCCGCTCCGCCAGGGTGATCGCCGAGGCCGAGACCCGGCGGTGCAGAGCACGGAAGGTCACCGGGCCGGCCGTCCCGGACATGGCCTCGTCGTCGCCCGCATGGGCGGCGGCGAGCGCCAGCAGCCGAAGCGCGGACGGGCGGCGCAGCGACGGCTGGGCATGCCCCGTCGAGGTGCGGGGAATCGAGGTGTCCGACGTCACGCGGGTTCCACTCGATTTCGCTGGACCGCGCCCGATCCGGCGCCCGTGTGGCCGTGCACGACGGCATCGGCGGCGGTGCGCACGCTGTCGAAGACCTCGTCGATGGACCGGTCGGCGTCGGCGAGGAGCGTCGCCACGGCGATCGTCAACGCCTCCGCCGGGTCTTCGTCGGGAATCGACATCGACATGGCGACCGCGGTTGCCTCGAGATCGGCGAAGGTCACCTGTGGCGCCCCCGCGACGCCGATGACCGTGTCGGGCGCGACGGCCGCGACCTCCGACACCAGCTCGTGCAGCGGCCGAACGGCATCGGTTCCGCGCACATCCGGCGCGTTCTGCTCCGCCCAGACGGCGAGATCCCCGATCGCAGTGTCCGGCCGTGACACGATGTCGGCCAACAGATTTCGGAACCTCTCGGCGAACAGGGCCACCGTGCCGGGGTCGAAGAGATCGGTGTCGAAGGCGATCTGCCCGCCCAACGCGCCGTTCCGGTCGACGCCGTCGGGGTCTCCCGGGTAGAGCATGACCTCGAGGTCCACCTTGGCGGGAAAGGACTCGGGCAGACGCGGCCGGACATGCAGCCCGTCGAGTTCGATGTCCGGGAACTCGAGATTCTGGTACGAGAGCATCACCGAGAACAACGGGTTGCGGCGTCCGCGGCGGACCGACGCACGGTCGGTCCGGGCGAGATGATCGACGATCTCGTCGAAGGACACGTCGGTGTGACCCAGGTCGGCGAAATCATCGCTGTGCACCCGTCGCAAGAGCTCCGCGAACGGCTCGTCGAGGCGAAGCCGCGTACGCAGGGGCACCGTGGTCGCGAGCATCCCCACCATGTCGGTCAGGGCGGGATCATCACGACCGGCGAACGGTGTGCCGATGACGATGTCGTCGCTTCCCGACAACCGCCTGATCAGGACCGCGAGCGCCGCGTGCAGGACGGCGAACTGCGTCGTGTTGCCCACCCGCGCCATCTGACGGAGCATCGTCGCGGTCGACGACGGGATGTCGAGATCGACCACTCCGCCCACATGGCGGGGCTCCACGGGCCGGGGCCGGTCGGTCGGGATCGTCGCCGGCTCCCCCGCCCGATCCAGACGCTGCCCCCAGTACCGCAGTTGACGCTGCCGTTCCGTCTCCCCGTCGGGCCGCGTGGTCTGCAGGCGCTCGGCGTGCCAGATCGCATAGTCGGCGAACTGCACGCGCTGCCCCACCGCACTTCTCGATCCGGCTCGCCCCGAGATGCGGGCGGAGTAGAACTCGGCGAGGTCGCGGGCCAGCGGGCCGAGCGACCCACCGTCGGCGTTGATGTGGTGGACGACGAACACCAGCAAGTGCCGGTCCGGGCTCACGCGCAGGATCGTCGCGCGTACCGCCGGGGGGCCGGTCAGGTCGAAACCAGCTCCGACGACAGCCGCGACCTCGGCGCCCAACCGGTCCTCGGCGGGCATGTCGGGCCGGTCACCGGCGAGATCGACGAGCGGAATCCGCAACGCGTGCACCGCATCCGCAGCGGGGATGATGAGTTGCACCGGTGTGCCGTCGTGCAGCGGGTAACGGGTGCGCAGCGACTCGTGCCGCGCGACGAGGTCACCCACCGCGCCCGTGAGGGCCGGGACGTCGAGCCGGCCGTCGAGTTCCAGGGTCAGGCCGACGTTGTAGGCGGGCGAGGCCGGATCGGTCTGGTTGATCGACCACAGGCCGCGCTGCACCCCCGTGAGGTCGACGAGATGAGTGCGTTCGCGCGGCGTCAGCATGCGTCCCGAGACCGCCCGGTCGGCCGTCGCCACCGCCGCCACGAAGTCCGCGACGGTCGGGTTCTCGAAGAGCAGCGACATCGGCACGCGGCGTCCGACGTGCTGTTCGACGCGATAGGCGACCTTGGTCGCCGACAGCGAGCTCCCGCCGAGTTCGAAGAACCCGTCGTACACGCTGACCTCCCGCAGACCGAGCACGTCGGCGAAGATCTGGGCCACGACGCCCTCGAGCCGGCTGCGGGGGCCGACATATTCACGTGCGGGCGAGATCTCCACCGCGGGCAGGGCGCGGCGGTCGACCTTGCCGGTCCGGGTCATCGGCAACTCGTCGAGCACCACCACGGTGTGCGGCACGAGGTGCGACGGGAGACGGGCGGCGGCGTGGTCGAGGATGTGCTCGGGTGCGGGGACCCGGTCGGCAGGGGCGGTCACATACGACACCAGCACCGTGTCCCCAGCCGGTGTCGACGTCCCGACGGTGACCGCGATGTCCACATCGGGATGGCTTGCGAGCACGCCGTCGACCTCGCCGGGTTCGACCCGCATGCCGCGGATCTTGATCTGGAAGTCGTTGCGCCCGTGGTAGACGATGTCGCCGGACGGTGTGCGCGTGACGAGGTCACCGGTGCGGTACATCCGCCCCCCGGTCTCGAACGGATCGGCGACGAACCGGCCCGCCGTCAGTCCGGGACGACCGTGGTAGCCGCGCCCGAGTGCCCGTCCCGACAGGTACAGCTCACCCAGGACACCGTCCGGCACCGGACGCAGGCAGGCGTCGAGGACCCGGACGCCGACTCCGGCGATCGGCCCACCGATAGTGACCGGTTCCGCGGGCCGGAGGGGCGCGGAGGCGGTGGCCCAGATCGTGGTCTCGCTGGGACCGTAGAGATTGAGCAGCGGGCGGCCCGCCGCGTGCCACCTCGCGACCAACTCCGGAGGGCAGGCCTCGCCCGCCACCATCACGACCGAGAGTTCGGGCACCGCCGCAGGATCGAGAGTGGCGAGCGCGGTGGGCGTCATGATCGTGTGGGTGACCCGGTGACGGGCGATGATGGTCGCCAGCTCGGGACCGGCGAACACCTCGGGTGGGCTGATCGCCAGCTGGGCGCCCGAACACACCGCGAACACGATCTCCCAGACCGCAACATCGAATCCCGGTGCGGCGACGTGGAGTATGCGCGAGTCCGGGCCCGCGCCCAAGCGATGCTGCTGCTCGCCGACCAGTTCGGCGAACCCGGCGTTGGTCACCGTGACGGCCTTGGGCCGGCCGGTGGACCCGGAGGTGAATTGGAGATAGGCCGCGTCGTCGAGGGCGATCGGCCGTACCCGCTCGGCGTCGGCCACCCGGTGCGTCGGCCGTCCGGCGATGCCCAGATCCACCTCGAGGTCATCGAGAACCAGCTCCGCGACCGTGGATCGGGTCACCGAGGACCCGGCGCCGTCCGTGGTGACGGGATCCGCCGTGATGACCAGAACCGCACCGCTGTCGGCGAGCATCGCCGAACGGCGGGCGGCGGGCAGACGGGAGTCGATCATCACGAAGGCGGCGCCGCTCATGGCCACGCCCAGTACGGCCAGGACCGACCGGGGCGAGCGCGGGATGCTCACCGCGACGACGTCGCCTGGGCCGATGCCGCGTTCGATCAGGACGCGGGCGATCTGATTGGTCGTGGTCGTCACCTCGGACCAGCGGACCGCGCTCTCCCCGAGCAGGGCAGGGGCGCCGGGGTCGGCGCTCGCGAGACCGCGCGTCAGCAGGGTTGCGAGGGTCTGCTCGGGACGCGATCCCCAGGCCGGCGCCGCCAGGGTACGCATCTCGTCCGGGCGGAGCAGGTCGATCGCACCGATGCTCCGCGACGGCTCGTGCACCATCTGCTCCAGGACGAACTCCAGCCGCCGCGCCATGTCGTGCACCGTAGCGTCGTCGAAAAGGTCGGTTGCATAGGCGAATTCGACGTCGTAACGGTCGGTGCGGTCGGTGACCGACACGGTCACGTCGTACTTCGCGGACGGTACCCGGGCATCGAGGACCTCCGCGGACCCGGCCCATCGGGCGAGCTCGGCCAACTGATCGGGTTGAACCGTCAGCGCGACCTGGAACAGCGGCGAGTGCGACGGCGACCGGTGTGGCGCGACAGCGTCCACGACCCGTTCGAACGGGACGTCGGCGCGGCTCATCGCACGCGCGCAGCGGCGATGCGCGGCGGTGACGAAGTCGACGACGGTGTCCCCGGGTTGCAGGGTCGTTCGCAGCACGACGGTGTTGACGAACATGCCGACGAGGTCGGCGAGCGCCGGATCGTCGCGGCCGGCGACCGCGGTCCCGATACTCACGTCGTCGGTGGCGGCCAGCCGACCCAAGGTGATCGCCAGGGCGGACTGGAACACCGCGAACGGGGTGACCGCCAACGATATCGCGAGCTGCCGGATCCCCGCGGTCAGGCCCGTCCCGAGCACGGTGTCCACATGCGCTCCGCTGCTCGACATCACCCGCGGACGCGGCCGATCGGTGGGCAACTGCAGCAGATCCGGCGCGCCACGCAACTCCCCCCGCCAGAACTCCAGGCCCTCGACCAGAACCGACGACGGCGCATCCGGCGTTCCGAGCGTCTCGGCGCGCTCGACGGCGACATCGGCGTACTGCATCGGCAACGGCGCGAGATCCGGCTCCGCACCCGCGCGCCGACTGTCGTACGCGGTCATCAGATCTCGCAGCAGCGGCCGGAGCGAGTGCCCGTCGGCCGCGATGTGATGAAGGACCAGCACGACGATGTCGCCATCCGGATGACCGGTCAGCAGGCGGTACCGGAACGGGATCTCCTCGGCCAGGTCGAAGCCGACGTCGGTGATGGCGGAGATCGCCTTGTCCACATCGTCTCCGGCGTCGGTCACATGTGTCCCGCTCGCTGCGCTCCCGGCGACAGTGACATGTGTCCCGCTCGCTGCGCTCCCGGCGACGAGTTCAACATGTGTCCCGCCGGCCAGAAGATCGGCAGCCGTGCGCGAGTCCAGGATTCGCTGCTCGGGTTCGCCGTCGACGACCGGGAACACCGTGCGCAGGATCTCGTGCCGGTCCACGACGTCCCGGACCGCCCGGTGCATGGCATCGGCGTCCAGCGCGTGCGCCAGGCGCAGCGCGCCCGACATGTTATAGGTCGACTCGGCCGGCGACATCCGGTTGATGAACCACAACCGGGTCTGCGCCTGCGACAGCGGGATTCGCGCCGGACGGGGTGGTTGCGACCGGGTCGCGGCGGACCGGTCGGACTGCGGGACGACCACGGCGCGTGACGCGAGATCGGCGAGGTCGACCGCGTCGAAGACGTCGGTCAGGGCGATCCCCAGCCCGTGGTCGACACGTGCGCGGGCCACCATCCGGGCGGCGAGCAACGAATCCGCACCCAAAGCGAAGAGATTGTCCGAGACGCTGACCCCCTCACGGTCCAACGCCTCCTCCACCAGCGACACGATCGCCCGCTCGACCGGGGTCTGCGGCGTCCGGAAACTCGTTGCGGCGGAGCCGAGTACGGGAACCGGCAGCGCGCGCGTGTCCAGCTTGCCCGATCGGGTGGTGGGAAACGCGTCGAGGAAGACGATCCCCGGCGGAACCATGTGTCCGGGGAGTCGCCGTCGGCAGTGCGCGCGCACAGCGTCGGCATCGAGCAGTTGCCGGGTGTCACCGGCATCATGATCGGCGGGGGATTCGGGCACGGACCCATCCCGGCGAGCACGGAGATAGGCGACGAGAACCGGTGCGGGCCCGAGATCGCGGCGGGCGACGACCGCTACCGCGTCGACGCCCGGGATCGCGGCGATCACCGCCTCCACCTCGCCGGGTTCCACGCGCTGACCCCGGATCTTGATCTGCTGATCGGTTCGTCCCAGATACTCCAGTTCACCGTCGGCAGTCCATCGGACCAGATCCCCGGTGCGGTACATCCGGGCACCCACGTCCCCCCGCGGATCGGCCGTGAACCTGCCCGATGTCAGTCCCGGAGCACCGACGTAGCACGATGCCAGCTGCGGCCCCACCAGATACAACTCGCCGGCGACCCCGACCGGAACCGGACGTAGTCGGCCGTCGAGGACCCGCACCTCGGTCCCCGGTACCGGGTGTCCGATCGGAACGACCGGACCATCCGTCGTGACCCGCTGGGCGGTCACGTCGATCGCCGCCTCGGTCGGCCCGTACAGATTCACCAGTCCGGCACGGGTGGTCGACCGTACGCGCCGGGCGAGCCGGGCCGGCAGCGCCTCGCCCGACGTGAACACCCAGCGCACGTGGTCGGGTAGGGAGAGCCGTTCGTGCGCCATTGTGTCGGTTCCGCCGAAGTCGTCGACGGACTGAGTCGTCGAACCACCGGGGTCCGGTCCGAGCACCACGTCGAGATAGGCATCGAGCATCGACGGCACGAAATGCAGGACGGTGACGCCGGAGCGCGCGATGAGGTCGCGGAGGTACGCGGGATCGCGGTGTCCGCCGGGCATCGCGATCACCATCCGCGCCCCGACGCGCAACGGCCACAGCAACTCCCAGACCGACACGTCGAAGGTCGCCGGCGTCTTGTACAGCACGACGTCGCCCGCGGCGATCGGGTGATCGTGCTGCATCCACCCGAGGCGTTGCTCGATCGCCCGATGACCGATCTCGACACCTTTGGGCGTCCCGGTCGATCCCGAAGTGAAGATGACGTAGGCGGCCAGATCAGTCGGAACCCGGGTCTCCCGATGCGGCCATGCCGTCGGACCTCGACGCGGGGAGTCGAGACCGGCGACGAAGTGTGCGTCGACGACCAGTGCGGGTTCGACCGCGGCGATGATCGCCTGTCGCCGCTCGTCCGGTTCGGCCGGATCGACCGGCACGTAGGCCGCACCCAGCCCGATCGCGGCATACACGGCGCACACCTGCTCGATCGAGCGGTCCAGTGCCACGACGATGCGATCGCCGCGCCGGGCGCCCAGACTCGTGAACCGGTCCGCGAATGTGTCGCAGGCACGCGCGAAGTCGCGGTAGGTGAGGGTGGTGTCGCCGAACGTCACCGCGGGCGCGTCCGGCGTCGACTCGACCTGGCGATCGAAGGCGGCCAGCACGTGCTCACCGACCACGCCGACGGCCGGCCCGCCGGAACCGAGGTCTTCCAGGGTTGCCGACTCCCCGGCCATCAGCAGGTCGAGGTCGGTGACCGGCCGGTTCGGGTGCGCGACGAACTGTGTGAGCACGTTGAGCAGGCGATCGCGGTGCGCCTCGAGTTCCGCCGACCCGTACAGCGTGGGGTTCGCGTGCAGACCCACTTCCAGCGGGGCCTCCGGGCCGGCCGCGAAGACGTTCATCACCAGGTCTTCGACCAGACCGGCGGACAGCATGTGATAGCGCACGCGGGCGCCGTCGATGACGATCGGCTTGTCGAACAGCAACAGGTTGACCAGCGGTCCGAACGACGTACCGCGGGCATCACCGAAACCGGCTGCCGCCCTGATGTCCTCGGATCGATACCGTTGATGGCGCAGACCCGCGGTGATCTCCGCGCTGACCGCCGCGACGACGTCGGCGCACGTCGCGGAGGAGATTCCGTCCACACGCAGGGGCAACATGTTGGAGACCATCCCGGCCGAGTGCCGGACGCGCGCTGTCGTCCGTGCGGTGACCGGCAGACTGAGGACGATGTCGTCGCTGCCGGACATGCGCGCGAGGAACGCGGCGAACGCGGCGGTGAGGATGGCGGCAACCGAGGCGTCGAGGTCCCGGGCGCACCGACGCAGTGCCTCATCCAGTTCGGGACCGAGCAGCCCGGCGGAGACGACGGTCTCGTTGCGGACGCCGGCGGTGGCCGGGTGTGCAGCGAGGCTGACCCGCTCGGGGAGCCCGGCGGCGCGTTCCTGCCAGAATTCGCGGTCTTTCTCGAACCGCGTGCTCTGCCGGTAGGCGGCGTCGTTGGCGACCACCTCGGCGATGCTGGCGCGGCGGACCGGTCGGCGCCCGGTTCGCGGCGGCACCGTGGCAGCGACCTCCGCCGCAGTATTCGGTGCGCGGTGCTCGTTGTAGCGCGCCACCGCTTCGTGCAGGCACATCAGCGCGCCGTATCCGTCGAACGCGATGTGGTGCCCGCGCATGTACCAGTACGTCCGGTCGTCGGCGATCCGGATGAAGGCCGCGACGGCGACCGGATCGGCGAGCAGGTCCACGGACCGCTGATGGTCGGCGCGCATCCAGTCGGCGGCTGCCGCTTCGGGATCCGGGTGCGTCCGCAGATCGACGTCGATCACGTCGAACGGAACGGAGAAGTCGATGTATTGCCGAGGCGTGCCGTCGACCTCGACCACGCGCGTGTACGCCGTCTGCAGGTCGCGTGCCGCCTCCAGTACTCCCCGACGGAACAACTCCCGATCGAACGGGCGTCCGTCGTCGACGATGTCGAGGTAGTGCGCGACGGTGACCGAGTGGTCGTCGACCAGGTTCTCGGCAAACCACATGGCGCGTTGGGCCGCGGTCAGATCCAGTAGATCCGCCCCTCGAGGCGCGCGGGGTGCCCCCGGGCGCCAGTCTCCCCCAGTCCCATCTCGGTGGGACACAGTGTCATCCATGCGTCGTCCGACGTCGGTTTCGGCGATTGGGTCGCTCGACGATGACGCCCCCGCGTCCCCCCGCAGCGATCGTCGAACAGCAACGAATCATACGCGGTACATCGCATCCGCTTCGGAAAGTGATACATCCCGCACGACCGGCCGTTCCCGACGATCAGACGAGTTCGAAAACTGGTGTGACAGATGGGATCACCCGAGTGCGTTGGAGCCACACTGGTCACTCTCGTACCGTATGGCGGGGTTCCGGGTCCGTAGGATTCGGTCGTTCGACCGACACCGGGGCAGAACGACATCTCGGACATGGCATTGCCCGGCGCCGGGAGCGAAGCGAGCGGGTCGAATGGACACCGGCGCCGGGAGCGAAGCGAGCGGGCCGAATAGACACCGGCGCCGGGAGCGAAGCGAGCGGGCCTCGATCGATGGAGTCGCAGCGCCGGACAAGGCAAGATCGGACTGGTGTCAGACGTGCAGTTGATCGAGGTGGGCCCGCGGGACGGGTTGCAGAACGAGCAGACCCTGCTCTCCGTCGAGGAGAAGATCGAGTTCATAGCCCGGGCCGTCGACGCCGGCGTGCGCCGGATCGAGGCGGTGAGTTTCGTGAACCCCAAACGCGTACCGCAGATGGCCGGCGCCGAGGAGGTCATGGCCGGGGTGCCCCGCGTGGACGGTGTCTCCTATATCGGTCTCGTCCTGAATCGTCGTGGTCTCGACCGCGCTCTCGCCTCCGCGGTCGACGAGGTGAACGCGGTCGTCGTGGCCACCGAGGCGTTCAGCCACCGTAATCAGGGCTGCAGCGTCGAGGACACCATTTCGGCGGCCGTCGATGTGGTGCGCGACGCGCGCGCGGCCGGCCTCGCGACGACGGTGACCATCGCGGTCGCGTTCGGCTGCCCGTTCACGGGCGAGGTCGACCCTCGCCGGATCTCCGACATCGTGGCGCGGTTGACCGATCAGGCCGCCCCGGACGAGATCGCTCTCGCCGACACGATCGGCGTCGGGGTTCCGGCGCAGGTCCGCGATCTCGCCGCCCGCACGGCGGAGCGTGCGCCCGGTATTCCACAGCGCTGGCATTTCCACAACACGCGGAACACCGGTTACGCGAATGCTCTCACCGCGCTCGATTCGGGGGCCGGCGCCATCGACGCCAGTGTCGGCGGATTCGGTGGGTGTCCGTTCGCTCCCGCGGCGACCGGCAACATCGCGTCCGAGGATCTCGTCTACGCACTCGATCGGTCCGAGGTCAGCACGGGTGTCGACATGCAGGGGCTGATCGACGCCGCCGCGTGGCTGGGCCGGGCCCTCGACAAGAATGTCCCCGCACTCCTCGGACGTGCCGGAGCATTTCCGGCCGTCCGCGGAGACGGGGACATCTGAGCGGGACCCCATCGGTGCGAACGCACCGGTGGGAAACCCTTCGCCGACTATCCGGTGGTGTGGACGATCAGCACGTCGCACGCCGACTTGCGGGCCACATCGGCGGGGACCGATCCGAGGAGCCGCCCGGCGATCGAATTCAGGCCGCGATTGCCCACGACGAGAAGATCGGCCTTGACGTCGCTCACCAACTGCAGGAGCGCGTCGACCGGAGCACCCTTGACCGGGCGCTGCACCACGTTCGACGCACCGGCCTTGGTGGCCCGTTCCTTCGCGGTTCGCAGGATCTCCTCGGTCGGCGTCGATCCGGTGACCTGGTACGCCTCGTCTTTCAGGACATCCGCGGCGTCGCCGGCTCCGCGCTCGTTCGGGAAGTACGCGCACGCGATCACCAACTGAGCGTCGCCCGCGAGTGCACCCGCACGCTCCACAGCCTTCATCGACGACTCGGAGCCGTCCGTTCCGACGACGACGGTTTCGTAAGAGCTCATCCCAACCTCTCGACATGAATTCGCCTCGCTGCCCATCAGCGAGGCGTCATCGCGTGTACCCACAATGCAGGGGTCCTGCACGGGGACATTAGTGTGCCACGGGCACGTCTGTCCCCCGTTCGTGGTGATCGGCACATCGTGAACCCGACGCTGCCACCCCGAACAGACGTCACTTGATCCCGGCCGCGTCCATCCCTCGCATCTCCTTCTTCAGGTCGGCGATCTCGTCGCGGAGTCGTCCGGCGAGTTCGAACTGCAGATCCCGAGCGGCACTCATCATCTGGTCGGTGAGTTGGGACACGAGGTCGGCGAGCTCGGCGCGGGGCATCATCGACACGTCACGCTTCTCGATGACCCCCGAACTACCGGCCTTCGACACCTCACCCTGTGCGCGGCGTCCGCGGCTGGAGTTGCGTCCGGAACCGCCGACCGCCACGGCCTCGTCCTCGGCTTCCTTGTAGACCTGGTCCAGGATGTCGGCGATCTTCTTGCGCAGCGGCTTCGGATCGATGCCGTTCGCCTTGTTGTACGCGATCTGCTTCTCGCGACGCCGCTCGGTCTCGTCGATGGCGTTGCGCATCGAATCGGTGATCTTGTCCGCATACATGTGGACCTCGCCGGACACGTTGCGGGCCGCGCGACCGATCGTCTGGATGAGCGACGTGGTGCTCCGCAGGAAGCCCTCCTTGTCGGCGTCGAGAATCGCGACGAGCGAGACCTCGGGCAGGTCGAGACCCTCGCGGAGCAGGTTGATGCCGACCAGAACGTCGTAATCACCGGACCGCAGCTGGCGGAGCAGTTCGACACGACGCAGGGTGTCGACCTCCGAGTGCAGGTACCGGACGCGGATACCGAGTTCGAGCAGGTAATCGGTGAGATCCTCGGCCATCTTCTTGGTCAGGGTGGTCACCAGGACGCGCTCGTCGCGATCGGTTCGCTCACGGATTTCATGGACCAGATCGTCGATCTGGCCCTTGGTGGGTTTCACCACGACCTGCGGGTCCACGAGTCCCGTCGGACGGATCACCTGTTCGACGAACTCGCCGTTGGACTGGCCCAGTTCGTACGGCCCGGGAGTCGCGGACAGATAGACGGTCTGTCCGATGCGGTCGACGAACTCGTCCCATGTGAGCGGTCGGTTGTCGACCGCCGAAGGCAACCGGAATCCGTACTCGACGAGGTTGCGCTTGCGCGACATGTCGCCCTCGTACATGCCGCCGATCTGGGGCACCGTCACGTGCGACTCGTCGATGACGAGGAGGAAGTCGTCCGGGAAGTAGTCGATGAGCGTGGCCGGCGCGCTCCCCGCGGCTCGCCCGTCGATGTGGCGCGAGTAGTTCTCGATGCCCGAGCAGAACCCGACCTGACGCATCATCTCCAGGTCATAGGTGGTGCGCATGCGCAGACGCTGGGCCTCCAGCAGCTTGCCCTTGCCCTCCAGCTCGGCGAGTCGCTCCTCGAGCTCGCGCTCGATGCTCGCCATCGCCTTCTCCATGCGCTCGGGCCCGGCGACGTAATGGGTGGCCGGGAAGATGCGCAGCGAGTCGACCTGGCGCACGACGTCACCGGTCAGCGGATGCAGGAAGTACAGCGACTCGACCTCGTCGCCGAAGAACTCGATGCGCACAGCCAGTTCCTCGTAGGACGGGATGATCTCGACCGTGTCCCCGCGTACCCGGAAGCTGCCGCGGGTGAACGACATGTCGTTGCGCGTGTACTGGACGTCGACGAGCAGACGCAGCAGGGCGTCGCGATCGATCTCCTGACCGACCTCGATCTCGACGGACCGGTCGAGATAGGACTGCGGCGTACCGAGGCCGTAGATGCAGGACACCGAGGCGACGACGACCACGTCGCGTCGCGACAGCAGGCTCGACGTCGCCGAGTGACGTAGGCGCTCGACGTCGTCGTTGATCGACGAGTCCTTCTCGATGTAGGTGTCGGTCTGCGCGATGTACGCCTCTGGTTGGTAGTAGTCGTAGTACGAGACGAAGTACTCGACGGCGTTGTTGGGCAGCATCTCGCGCAGTTCGTTCGCGAGCTGCGCCGCGAGCGTCTTGTTCGGCGCCATCACGAGCGTCGGGCGCTGGACCTGCTCGATGAGCCAGGCCGTGGTCGCCGACTTTCCGGTGCCGGTCGCGCCGAGGAGGACGATGTCCTTCTCCCCGGCCTTGATCCGGCGGGTGAGGTCTTCGATGGCGGCGGGCTGGTCGCCGGCCGGTTCGTACTCGCTGACGACCTGCAGGCGGGCATCGGTCCGCTCGATCTCGCCGACCGGCCGGAACTCCGAGTGCGCGATGACGGGGCGTTCTGCTGCAAAAGCCATAGTGCCAGGGTAAACGCGACCTATGACAGCGATGTTCCCGCGGACCGGCGTCCGACGAGCGCGGCGACGAGCACGACCGCCGAGCACAGCGGGATCGGCTGGCCGACGACGACGAACACTCCGACGTCGGCGAGGAGCGCGACGGGCGCCGCGACCCGGACCACCGGGCCCGGAACCGGCGCCTTGCCGCGGGTCCGGCGCGGCACGCGCGACCACGGTTTCGCGATCGACAGCCAGCCCTGGAACGCGATCAACGTGGCCATCAGGACCGTCGACGCGAGCAGGCCGGCCGACGCGACTTCGCGGGCGCGCGCCGCCGAGTCGAGAGCTGGTGAGAGCACCGCGATCCCGACGACGAGCTGGCTCACCGTGATCGCGAACTTCACGAGGACCCACCAGTGGAGGAAGAAGCCCCACGGCGTCGTGGCGGACAACAGGAATCCCGACATCGCGGACACATTGGCCGAGACCACCAGGACCGTGGTGTCGAGGACGTGCGCGGCGACCGCGCCCCCGTCCCCGGGATTCAGCATCAGAACCGCCATCGCGAGCGCCTGGCTCATCCAACAGACGGACGAGAGCACGTGTATCCACAGCAGCACGTGCCGTGCGCGCTTGACGGTCGGCCGCGCTGTGATTCGTTCGCGGGCCACAGCACGGCCCCGTTCGGCGACGAAAGTCCTCATGTTCCGACCATCCCGCGGACCGGCGGTCGGACGCATCGGTGAGAACTCGGGCTTTCACCCTGAGATCGTCGGTGAGGCTGGCTAGATTCAAAGCATGACGAGCGATGGCGGGCGCACCGCCGACCCCGGGTCAGCACCGCACCCGCTACACCCGCCCAAACGCGAGGTCTTCGACGTCCCGGCGATGACGAACACCGACAACAAGGGATTCGTCCGGGAGGTCGAGGAGTATCGCGTCACCGACTTCGGGCTGTACATGTCGCGCCACGCTCCCGGGCACCCCAGATTCGACCACCTGGAGTCATGGCTGCTACCCGCTTTGGGGTTGCGCGCCAACATCTTCCACTACCAAGGCGGCTACCGCGAAGGGCAGCGCCTGTACCTGGATGTCGGCCGGTTCGCCGGCCCCGACGACGACGGCCGGTGGCATGCCGAGGACTGGTACCTCGATCTCGTCGACGTGCCGGGCACCCCTCCCCTGCTGCTCGACACCGACGAGCTGCTCGAGGCCCACCGTGAGGGACTTCTCGACACCGCGCAGTGCGTCGAAGCCGTCGAGATCGCCACGCGTGCACTAGTCGGCGCGGCGGAACACGGCAACGACATACAGGCCTGGCTCGACGCCGCGGCGGGTGGTGCGGTGGCCTTTCGCGACCACGACCACCGCCGCCACGGCGAGGCCCGGTAGATCAGTACGTCGGCAGCACGAAGCAGGATCCGTTTCGGATGAAGTCCGGGAGCTGGACGCCGGTGCCCACCGTGACCGCCCTCGACTTCTCGACTCCGTCGAGGGTCGCCTTCAGCAGGTAGCGGCCCGGGGTCGACGGTCGCCAGTTGGGCCGGATCTCGACACTCGTGGGCTTCTGGTCGTAGATCGTGACCGTGCGCCCGGCGCCCACCAGCGTGACCTTCAGGTTCGACTTCGCCGAACGCGGATCGCTGACGAGTACCGACAGTGTGTAGGAACATCCCGCGCCGTACACTCCGTAGTTGAACGAGCCGTTGGCCGACGAGCCGTAACCCGGAAGAGTGTCCACCGCGATGCCCTGCAACGCCGCCTCCGCCGGCGCGGCCAGCGCCACGCTTGCGCACGCAACTGCACCGAAAGTTATTGCGCCACTGGCAATCCGCGCGCGACTCCGACTTCCCCGACCGACCATGCTGTGCTCCACTCCTGGGCTTCGTCCTCAGCGACCACCCCCACCGCGGGGGCGTGCGACTCACAAGTTAGCAGCGGACGGGGCAGCATGTGCCGATTTTGGTAACGTTTGTAGTCAGTTTTTGGGCCAACCGCCGGTCAGCGTGTGACGACCCGCACCGTGGCCGGCCGCCCCGGGTCACAGGACCCGTACTGATCCGGTCCGGCCGGTGCGAATCCACCGTCGGCGAGACGATCCGCCAAGCCCTCCGCGGCGCCGGCGTCACGTGCGGTCACCCGCAACTCGACCGTCGCCGGGTTGACGATGTCGACCGCGGTGGCCAGTTCGCCGGCGAGCGCCCACAATCGGTTCACCAGACGCGCGGACGGACCATTGGGATTCGGTTCTGCTGCCACGAGTCCGGGCACCGACTCGGCGACGCGACGCTCGCGGACGTTCAACTCGAGCGGCACGAGGCGCTCGTCCCAGACCCGGGCGGCCGATGCCGCCAGTTCCTCGGGGGCGCCCGAGTTGTCCAGCCATACGTCGGCCACGGCACGACGCTGCTCGTCGGTCGCCTGTGCGGCGATGCGGGCACGGGCATCGGCCTCGGCGACACCCCGCATGGTCGTCAGCCGGTGCAACCGCACGTCGGCCTCGGCGAACACGATCACGACCAGATGGAAGAACGGCGCCGTGTGGTTCTCGACCAGCAGCGGGATGTCCTGCACCACAATTGCGTCGGCCGGTGCGGCGTCGAGCATGGCCTGTGTCCGCGCCCCGATGAGCGGGTGGGTGATGCCGTTGAGCGTCAGCCGCGACTCGTCGTCGACGAAGGCCTTCGCCGCGAGAGCCGGACGATCGAGATTCCCGTCGGCGGCCAGGATGTCCGGACCGAACGCCTCGACGAGCGCAGCCAGACCCTCGGATCCCGGCTCGACCACCTCCCGGGCGACCTTGTCCGCGTCGATGATGTACGCGCCCCGCTCGACGAACGTCTTTGCCACAGTCGATTTGCCGGCCCCGATGCCACCGGTCAGCCCAAGCCTGATCACGCCCACCAGTGTGACAAATTCCGTCTGCGACACGTAGGAAGGGCCCCGCCGAACACGAGAGACCCCGTCTCGCGCGATGACCCTCAGCGGGTCACGACGTCGAGACGAGGTCTCCTCGGGTTGATGGATCAGCCGGTGACGGCCGCCAGTTCGATGGTCTCGTGCGGCAGGTCCGCCTCGCCGACCTTCTCGTTCTTGTTCAGATCGACGGCGACGATCTTCTTGGCCGCCGGGTCGCTGACGTAGGCGATGCCCTCCTGCACCACGACGTTCGGCATCGGGGACTGCCACTCGTCGGGTTCGGTCCACGCGCCGATGGCGGGGATCGTGGCGGTCTTGGCCGCCGTGTCGGCGTCGAAGACGTGTAGGGCACCGTCGGTTCCCAGGATCACGGCGGACCCGCCGGGACCGCGCTCGATGGACCGGAAGCTGTAGGAGGTGCCGAGGTCGACGAGCCGGAGCTGACCGGTGCGGGTGTCGGTGAGCGAGAACCGGGTCGGCCGTTCGAGTTCGGCGTCCGGATCGGACTTGTAGTCGCCGAGGATGATCGGAGACTCCTCGCTGCCGGCCTGGTTGCCGATGCGGCCGTACTCGTCGGGGCTCTCGACCTTGCGGATGTCGTTCCCGTTCACGATGAGCAGTCCGTCCTCGCAACCGAAAGCGAGGACTCCGTCGGCGCCGGCGGCCTCACCGTGCACGCCCGGGCACTGGTCGTTGCGCACGATCTCCTTGCGCTCGGGGTCGAGAATTGCAATCCCGCTGCGCGAGTCCTCGTTTCCGACGGTGACGACGACCGTGCCGTCCTCACGGAACACCGCGACCCCGTGGTGCGGCTCGGGAAGTGTGAACGAGGTCGACGCCGGGTTCCCGCGCAGGAGCTCGGCGGGCTCGACGATGTCGACCTGGCCCGTGCCGTCGGTGAACAGGGCGATCCGGGAGTCGTGTGGCACAACGTGTCCCGGCTCTTCACCGCCGAACGTCATGTCGGTGAGGGCCGGTGTCGTCGTGTAGTAGTGACCATGGTCGCCGTGTTGACGCGTCCAGGTACCCATGTCGAGAACCCGGAACCCGTCCGACTCCGAGACGAACACGTTGCGGCCGTTGTCGGCGCTGTTGAGCCGGATGAAGCCGTCGATCGGGAGGTCGGCGACCTGTTCCAACGACTCTGCGTCGAGGACCAGGATGCCGCCGTCGTAGCTGAGCGCGAGGCGCGGCGTGGCGCTCTGCTGCTCGACGGCCGCGGCCGAGCTGGAGGCGGGCGCGGATTCGCTCGAATCCTCGCTCCCGCAGGCGACGAGCGCGAACGACGCGGCGGTGAGAAACGCGAGAGAGCGGGTCAGTTTTGTCCGTTGTGCAAACACCCGAACAGTGAACATGGATATGAAAATCATTGTCAACAACGCATGGGATGGTGGTGGCCCGCAACAGCCGCTCCTCACGAACACCCCGGCATCAGGACAGCAACGGCCGCAACCCGTCGAGCACGCGGGCGAGTCCGAATTCGAAGGCGTCGTCGGGGGCGCCGGGCGCCTGATGGATCTCTCCGACCGCACTGCCGACCCGATCCGACAGGGGGTACGCACCATCGGGGATGACCGCCGCGAGTTCAGGACCGACGATCTCCCACCATCGCGCGTCGCTCATCCCGGACTCCTCGGCGGCCGTCCGCTCCCCGACCGCCTCGCGGGCGTTGCCGGCCACGAAGGCACCGAGCAGTGCGATGATGTGGTCTCGCTGCACATCCGAGATGTCGGTCGACTCGAGCAATTCGAGCTGCCGCTCGTACCGGGCCAGACGGTGCGGGCCCAGCACCTGGCGCCACGGCGAGGCCGCCAGCAGCCATGGGTGGTCGAGACACTCGGCACGCAGTGCGCGCGCGACTTCCGCCAGGGACTCGACGACGGTCGGCGCCGGCCCGGGCATCGGAGTCCGTGCCGTCACGTGATCGATCATGAGCGCCACCAGCACATCACGCGTCGGCACATAGGTGTACAGACTCATCGGCCCGACGCCCAGTTCGGCGGCCAGGGCGCGCATCGAGACCGCAGCGAGCCCGCGCTCGTCCGCGAGGTCGATCGCCGCCGTCACGATGTCGTCGACCGATACCCGCTGCCGCGGCCCCCGCCGCGGGCCGACGTCTCCGGCCTCGGCTCGCCAGAGCAGTCGGACCAGCGTGCGTGCATCATCTGAGGTCGACACTATGACGCCTTTCCCGTACGGTGTACCGAGTAACAACTCCGTACACCGTACCAAGAGGAGTGTCCGCTGCCCACTCAGGCCACGTATCTGCCGGACCTGCATCAGTTCGCGCTCTGGTCTTCCCACCAGTCCGACGCCGGGAACCTATCGGACAGCTGCCGCCTCGCGGTCCCTGACGGCCGCGACCTCGTCGTTCGCGACGTCCGATGCGAACTCGTCGACCCCCCGGCGCTCCTGGCCGCGTGCGACCAGGGTGATCCGAGCCGAGTCGCGGAGTCGGTCGAAGCGTGGCGACGCACACTCGCCGGCGACTCCGCGACACCGCTGCCGCTCGCCGCACACGCCGAGATCGATCCCACCGGGACGGCGATGACGACTGCGGACTTCGCCCGTACAGCGCTGCTGGAGTGTCTCGCCGCCGAGGACATACTGCGAGACACTGTGCGAGCCCATCTGCGGCCGTATCAGATTCGCGGTGTCGCCTGGCTGGCCCGGACCGCGGAGGTCACCGGCGGTGCCGTGCTGGCCGACGAGATGGGACTGGGCAAGACCGTCCAGGCGATCGGACTGCTGACGCTTCGGGCGAACGAGGGACCACAGCTGGTCGTCTGCCCGACCAGCCTCGTGACCAATTGGAGTCACGAGGTGGCCCGCTTCGCGCCCGATCTGAACGTGTACACCGGCCCCCTCGAGCATGCGCCGGACGGGCCCGCTTCGATCACCGTGATCTCCTACGCGAGATTGCGACTGAGCATCGCCGATGTCCGTCGATTCGACTGGGCCACAGCCGTGTTCGACGAGGCGCAGGCCCTGAAGAACCCGCGCACCCAGGTGTCGCGCGCGGCGCGCACCGTCGGCGCCCGGGCTCACGTCGCGTTGACCGGCACTCCCATCGAGAACAGTCTCGACGACCTCTGGGCGATTCTCCGGGTCGTCGCGCCCGCACTGTTTCCTCACCGGGCGGTGTTCCGGCGGCGCTTCACCAAAGCCGTCGACGACGGCGACGCCGGCGCGCTGCGACGACTTCGGGTGGCGGTCGCGCCGGTGATGTTGGCGCGCACCAAGTCCCGCGTGGCGTCGGCGCTGCCGCCGAAGATCGCCAATCCGGTGCTCGTCGATCTGACCGACGAACAGGCGCAGCTCTACGACGCTCACCTCGCGCGCGTGGAAGACACCGGCTTCGGCGACGGATTCGAACGACACGGACGGATTCTCGCCACACTCACCCGGCTCAAGCAGATCTGCAACCATCCCGGCCTCGTCACCGGCGACACCCGGGTGCTCGCGGGACGCTCGGGCAAGCTCGACGTGTGCACAGAGATCCTCGGTGACAACCTGCGTACCGGCTCCCCCACGCTCGTCTTCACCCAGTACCGGGAAACCGGTGAACTGCTCGTCCGGCACTTCGCCGAACAACTGGCGGTCGACGCACCGTTCTTCCACGGCGGTCTCTCGGCGAGCCGTCGCGACGAACTCGTCGCCGCCTTCCAGTCGGGCGATGGCCCCGGGCTGATGGTCATGAGCCTCAAAGCCGGCGGCGTCGGACTCACCCTCACGCGCGCCTGCGACGTCATCCACTTCGACCGCTGGTGGAACCCGGCGGTCGAGGCCCAGGCGTCCGACCGCGTGCACCGAATCGGCCAGGAACGTCCCGTCACGATCACCACCCTCACCTCGGCCACATCCCTCGAAGAGCACATCGATCGCCTGCACCGGCGCAAGTCCGCGCTCGGCGCGCACGCGGACGACACGTCCGCTCTCACCGAGCTGACCGGCCTCGACGACGAGCGGTTGATGGACATCCTGCGGCGTCACCGGGAGGCGCGATGACCAGCACTCCTGCCGAATTCGGGTTCACCCGCTGGGGCGCCGAGATCGTCCGGCTCGCCGAGCCGATCTCGGCGCGTGGCCCCAACGCCTCGGCGCCACGAGCCCGCAGTGTCGCCCGCAACGGCGGCGTCACGCTCACCGTCGACGGACGTTCGGTCAGCGGTCTGGTGCAGCGTGGCGGCGAGGCGTCGATGGCACACCTCGAGTTCGATGCCATGTCCCCGGCCACCGCGACGACGCTGCGGGAGGTGCTCGGCGAGTCCACCGAACCGACCGACGACATGCATCGTCGCCTCATCGAAGCGGCGTCGTGGTCGTCACCGGTTCTCGAGGTCGCCGACTGCTCCTGCCGCGCCCGCGGCGACCGGTGCCTGCACATCCTCGCCACGCTTTACGCCCTCGCCGCGGCCGTCGATCGAGAGCCCTCGCTGGCCCTCCGCCTACGCGACTTCGAGGCACGGCTCAGCGGAGTTGCCGGTGGCGCGGAACACCCGGATGGACCACCGAGCCGGATGCCGCTGCGGTGGGCGGCTCTGACGACCTTCGACGCCCGCGATTATTGGAGTGCGGGGCGTCGGACCGGGCCGCCCGACTGACCGCCGAGTGTGAGAACGAGAGAAGCCCTCCCGGTTTTCCCGGGAGGGCTTCTTCATGGTGCTCGGTGAGCGAGGCGTGTCAGGCGTTGCCCGACAGCTTCTCACGCAGTGCGGCGAGCTGCTCGTCGCTGGCCAGCGAACCGCCGGCCGACGATCCGCCGGTCGAGCTGCTGCTCGACGACGATCCGCCGCGGCTCTCCGACGCCGACGAGTAGTCGGTCGGGGCGTTGGCGGCCTCTGCGGCAGCAGCGGCGAACTTCTCCATCTGGGCGGTGTGCATCTTGTGGCGACGCTCGGCCTCGGCGTACCGGGCCTCCCATGCCTCACGCTGCTTCTCGAAGCCTTCGAGCCACTCGTTGGTCTCGGCGTCGAAGCCCTCGGGGAAGATGTAGTTGCCCTGCTCGTCGTAGCTGTCGGCCATGCCGTACTTCGAGGGGTCGAACTCCTCGGTGTAGTCCTCGTTGGCCTGCTTCAGGCTCAGCGAGATCCGACGACGCTCCAGGTCGATGTCGATGACCTTGACCATCGCGTCGTCACCGACGGCGACGACCTGATCCGGCACCTCGACGTGGCGCTCGGCCAGCTCGGAGATGTGGACCAGACCCTCGATGCCCTCGTCGACCCGGACGAACGCACCGAACGGCACCAGCTTGGTGACCTTGCCCGGCACGATCTGGCCGATGGCGTGGGTGCGGGCGAACTGGCGCCAGGGATCTTCCTGAGTTGCCTTGAGCGACAGCGACACACGCTCGCGGTCCAGATCGACGTCGAGGACCTCGACGGTGACCTCGTCGCCGACGGCGACGACCTCGGACGGGTGATCGATGTGCTTCCAGGACAGCTCCGAGACGTGAACCAGACCGTCGACGCCGCCGAGATCGACGAACGCACCGAAGTTGACGATCGAGGACACGACGCCCTTGCGGACCTGGCCCTTCTGCAGCTGGTGCAGGAACTCGCTGCGGACCTCGGACTGGGTCTGCTCGAGCCATGCGCGACGCGACAGGACCACGTTGTTGCGGTTCTTGTCGAGTTCGATGATCTTGGCCTCGATCTCCTTGCCGATGTACGGCTGCAGATCGCGGACGCGGCGCATCTCCACGAGCGATGCCGGGAGGAAGCCGCGCAGGCCGATGTCCAGGATCAGGCCGCCCTTGACGACCTCGATGACGGTGCCCTTGACGGCCTCGTCCTTCTCCTTGAGCTCCTCGATGGTGCCCCAAGCCCGCTCGTACTGCGCACGCTTCTTGGAGAGGATCAGACGGCCTTCTTTGTCCTCCTTGGTGAGGACCAGGGCTTCGACCTCGTCACCGACGTTGACGACCTCATTGGGGTCGACGTCGTGCTTGATCGACAGTTCGCGAGAAGGGATGACGCCTTCGGTCTTGTAACCGATGTCGAGCAGAACCTCGTCCCGATCGACCTTGACGATGGTGCCTTCCACGATGTCGCCATCGTTGAAGTACTTGATCGTGGAGTCGATGGCGGCGAGAAAGTCCTCGGCAGTGCCGATGTCATTGACGGCTACTTGCGGCGAGGTGATCGTGGGGGACGACATATGTTGAGTTGCTCCGGACAGGTGTGTAGTAGGTACGATTCTGCAAAGCTCTGTTGATCGACACCACCTGGACCGGCCTGTCACCGGTCAGGGCAGGTGCGAACCGCGCGTCATCGGGCACACGCGCGTGTAGAAGCCTACTCCAGCGGCATTGTGCTGGGCAAATGGCTCGTCGCACGAGGCCGCCAGGACGTGCGGCCCGGCGGAAAATGAGACGATCCCCACGTGGCGCACTCACTCGAACTCCTCCTCGACGACTCGTCCGACCAGCAGGTTCGGGCCGAATGGGACGCCCTCGCCGCAGCCGGACTCCCCCATCAGGGTCGCGTCGCGTCGCCGACGAATCGGCCACACGTGACGCTGGTGGCCGCGTCCCGGATCGACGGGAACGCCGATGCGGCACTGGCCGCGGTCGCCATGCGTCTGCCGGTGGGCATGCGGCTCGGCGCTCCGATCGTCTTCGGCGGTGGCCGACGATCCACGCTCGCGCGGCTCGTGGTGCCGTCGAGCGAACTACTGTCGGTCCACGCCCAGGTCTCGCGGCTGTCCGCCGAGTTCGTCGACCCCGAGCCGGCCGACACGGCGACAGCCTCGACCGATGGTCGCCGAATGCCGTTCGCGCACACCACTCCCGGGCAGTGGACCCCGCACGTCACCCTCGCGCGGCGGATGGACGCCGAACAGCTCGTCCGCGCCTTCGACATCCTCGACATACGCGCCGAGATCGTCGGCGAGTTCACCGCACTGCGACGCTGGGACCCAGATGCGGGAACCGACGTCGTGCTCGCGGGGCGGGCCTGCTGATCGCGCTGCGGAGTCAGACGGAGGAGCCGCCGTTCCCCCGTCGGCCCGGCAACGCGCCGAGTAGCCGACGAAGCCGGGAGTCCGGACGGAACCGCGGGCAGGACCGCTCGCCGCAGAGCGCGCAATCCGTACCCGTCCGGTAGTGCTCGTGAGCCGATCGGTCGTGACCGCATCGGCAAGTCTGGTCGCCCACGGCGCTCAGGTTACCCAAGCAGGGTCTTCGGACCCGGGGTCGTCGAAGGTTGTGACCCACGTCGTCGCCACGGCGACGAGCGCGTCCCACCGGCACCGGGTGAAGAACTCCGAGATCACGATGAGAGTGACTTGAGAGCCCACGGCCCGATGATCTGGGCATGACCGAAACACTGAGATCCTCCACCGACCGACCAGCACCGAGCGCCGACGAGTTCGCCGAACGACTCTTCGGTTCGACGCTCGCCACCGCCGAGACCATGAGCGTGTACCTCGGCGAGCGCCTCGGGTGGTACCGATGCCTGGCCGAATCGGGACCCCTCACCGCCGACGGGTTGGCCGAACGAACCGACACCAACGCACGCTATGCCCGGGAATGGCTGGAGATGCAGAGCGCCTTCGGCATTCTCGACGCGGACCTGACCACCCGGCCGCACACCTTCGCGATCTCGCCGGGCGTCGCCGAGGTACTCACCGACACCACCAGCCTGTCGTACCTCGGCGCCCTCCCCCGCATGTTCGCAGCGTCGGCACGCCATCTGCCGGAGTTGCTCGATGCCTACCGGAACGGTGGGGGCGTGAGCTGGGAAACCCTGGGCGCCGACGCGCGAGAGTGCCAGGCCGATCTCAACCGGCCCTGGTTCGACGCACGCCTCGCGCCCGCGCTGGCGGGTGTCGAAGCCCTGCACGAGCGGTTGTCCCGGCCCGGGGCGCGGATCGCCGACGTCGGGTTCGGAGCGGGCCACTCGACCATCGCACTCGCGCGGGCCTACCCGGAGGCCACCTTCATCGGGCTCGACGTCGACGAGGCGTCGGTACGGATGGCCCGTGCGCATGCCGAGGCGGCGGGTGTCACCGACCGCGTGACGTTCCTCGTCGCCGACGGCGACGAGGCCGCGGCGCACGGCCCGTTCGACGCCGCCTTCGCGTTCGAGTGCCTACACGACATGCCGCGGCCGGTCGAGGTCCTCGCCGCGGTCCGGCGCGCACTGGCGCCCGGAGCTTCGCTGATCGTCATGGACGAAGCCGTATCCGACGAGTTCGACGGTCCCGCAGACGATCTCGACAAGATCATGTACGGGTTCTCGTTGCTGGTGTGTCTGCCGGACTCGATGAGTTCACCACCGTCCGCGGCCACCGGCACGGTGTTCCGACCGTCGACGCTGCGTCGGTACGCGCACGACGCGGGTTACGCGGGCGTGACGGTCCTACCCATCGAGGACTTCAGCTTCTTCCGCTTCTACGAGCTGACGACCTGACCCCGCCGGTGCGCGCCCGGCCCGCAACGAGGTGACGGCGACGTCGACGACATCGGACGGAGCCGTGGCGGCACCGGTCGCGACGAGATCGTCCGTCACCGCCTCGCCCAGCGCGGCTCGGATTCGATTCTCGACGGAACCAAGTCGCCCGACGTCGTTCCCGAACGGATCGGACCCGGCCACCTCGTGTGCTCGCCGGGTGGCACCGAGGATCAGAGCGGCCTGTTCGCACCGCCCGAGATCGACCAGGACGTCGATCACCGAGCGCAGGGTCACCCACTGATTCGTCCAGTTTCCCGCTTGCCGAAAATGCTCGAGCACCTCCACGTACGACCGGGCGGCGGCGTCGGTTGCGCCGGAACGGGCCTCGATCGACGCCCGCGACGCCATCGCCACCCCGAGCAGATACCGGTCACCGTGCCGGCGCGCGGACTCGATGGCACCCTCGAGGAGTTGCCGCGCCCGCCCGGGATCGGCGTCGAGCAGACACTCGCCGGACACGTAGCGACACCAGGCCGCGACAACGTCTTCACCCGCTGTGGCACAGGCGATCTCGAGGGACCGCGCAGCCGGGTACGCGTCCTCGCCGCGGTAGGCGCGGATGAGCAGTGCACTGATGTCGGCCATGTGCGCCGCCCCCGGCATCCCGGCCGCCAGTGCGAGTTCGCGGAACGTCCGCGCGTCGTCGAGCGCAGTGTCGAGATCCCCCTGAAACAGGCCGATGTCCACGAGCATCATGTGGAGGTAGACGCGGACCGACGGGTCTGGGCCGGCGTCGAGGCCCCGGCGCGTGCACCGCCGCGCGGTCGGCAGGTCGCCATCGAAGCGGGCACCGCCGGCCGACACCGCCCACACCGCGGACCCGAGCGACGAGTCGTCGTGACGGTCGATGAGCATCCGCGCCCATGCGGTGACCTCCGGACTCATGGTCAGTTCGAGGAAGGGGATCGACCCCTGCAGGATCGTGTCGGCGAGAGCGGGATCGTGAACACTCGCATGGTCGATCGCCTGCCGCACGTCATCGAGCCGTTCATCGATCAGGCGCGCGGCGTCGAGGTGTCCGCGACCGTAGACCTCGCACCCCAACGGACCGAGCCAATCCGCGACCCACGCGGTGTGCGCACACCGCGCACCGTCGAGGGCGTCCCGACTCGCCAGTGCATCGATACCGAAGGCACGCAACGTCTCCAAGAGGAGGTAGCCCCCCGGATCGACCGACACCATGCACGCGTCGACCAGTTCGGCCATCGCATCGGCCACGTCTTCGCGGTCCAGCACTCCCGTCGCCGCGGCCAGGAACTCCGCATCGTCGAGTCCGAACCGGGAGGGGAAGATGCTGAGGACGTCGAACAGACCACGCGCCGAGTCGCTCAGCAGTCCATAGGACCAGTCGACGAGTGCGTGCAGGCTCCGGTGCCGGGGCGCGATCCCGCGCGGACCGCGCAGGACCCGGAAACGCCAGTGCAGTCGGTCGACGAGCACTGCCGGCGGTATCGCGCGCGCCTTCGTCGCCGCGAGCTCGACGCCGAGCGGCAGGCCGTCGAGCCGTCGGCAGATCTCCGCGATCGCCGGCGCCGTTGCTTCGTTCAGCTCGAAGCGTGGATCGCGTGCCCGGGCACGGACACAGAACAGCCGGACGGCATCCGACGACTCGATGGCGGCGGGCGCCGCATCCACGTCCGGCACCGGAAGTGGATCAAGGGAGATGATCTGTTCGGCGGCAATTCCCAGCGGCACCCGCGAGGTCGCGAGCACCGTGACATCTGGGCACCGATCCTGCAGCGCGACAACGAGTTCGACCGCTGCCTCGAGGACGTGCTCACAATTGTCGAGCACGAGCAGTCCGCGTCGACCGGTCAGCGCGCCGGTGAGTGCGTCCAGGGCCGCGACATCGCGACGCATCGACAGGCCCGTCGCCGAAGCCACCAGGTGCACCACCGCGTCGCGGCTCGCGACCGCTGCCAGTTCGGCGAACCAGACGGGACGGTCACTCGCCGACCGGACATGGTGCCGGACAAGCGCCGTCTTGCCGACACCACCGGGGCCGAGGACCGTGAAGACCCCGCGTCCCCGCACGGTTGCCGTCAGGCCCGTCAGGTCGGCATCCCGGCCTATCAGCTGGCCCGAATCATGGCTCGCCGCGCCGATTTCGGTATGTGGTACCGCGCCTGTTCCGGCCGGCCGCCGATCCCCGCGGACGCGGCGCGGCGGCGGGGCCCCGTCGAGGATGCGGGCATGCAGTTCGCGGACCGACGGGGCCGGGTCCGTGCCGAGGTCCTCCGCGAGGCGTCGATGCAACCGTTGGTAGGCATCGAGCGCCTCGGCCGCGCGATCCGTCCGCCACAACGCCGCCATGACCCTGAGGTGGAGCCCCTCGCGATAGGGATGATCATCGGCGAAGGGCAGCAACCGGACATAGGCGTCTTCCGGACGGCCGAGGGTGACCAGGGCATCGGCAGCTGTCTCCGCGGCCAGGACACGCCGTTCGAGGAGCGCCCCGACCTCCGGCTGCGCCCAGGCACAGTCGGCGAACTCGCCGTATGGCGTTCCATGCCACAGACTCTCGGCCTGGTCGAGCAGATCGACAGCCAGCTGGGGCTCCACATCCACGACGGCGACGGCCCGTGCCACGGTGTCGTCGAAGAGCAGTGCGTCGACATCGGTCCGATCGACGAGGAGCGTGTACCCGGGCGCGGTCGTGACGACTCGCAGACGGCCGTCGACCTGACGTCGCCGCAAGGTGGTTCGTAGTCGGAAGACGAGGTTGTGCAGGGCCGACTCCGGGGTGGCCGGCGGCGCGTCGGCCCACAGGATGTCGGTCAGCCAGTCCACATCGGCCACCGCATTCGCGCGCAATGCCAGGGCGGCGAGCAGACAGCGGAGGCGAGGGGTGCCGAACTGCGGTCGGGACACACCCGCGTCATCCGGTGTGTCCACCGGACCCAGCAGAGTGAGACAGACCATGGCCTTATCATCGCAGGATGTCCCCCAACCAGGCGGAATCCGAACAAACCACATCGAACGGCCCGGGGTCGAGCCGTCCCCCGAGGATCCTCGGCGAGGTCGACTCCGCGACCAGTGACCGTGCCAGCCGGTGGTGGTGGGATCACGACGCGGAGAACTATCACGTCGAGCACGGCGACTTCCTCGGTGCCCATGCCGCGGGCGGAGATTTCGTGTGGTGTCCGGAGGGTCTACGCGAGGCCGATGTTCGGCTCCTGGGGGACATCGAGGACCAGGACATCCTCGAGATCGGCTGCGGTTCGGCGCCCTGCGCCCGATGGCTGGCCGCGCACGGCGCGCGCGCAGTCGGCGTCGACCTGTCGCGGCGGATGCTGGGCATCGGACTCGACGCGATGGCGGCGGAAGGCGTGCGTGTCCCGCTCGTCCAGGCGACCGCCGAGACCCTGCCCTTCGCGTCCGCGTCGTTCGACGCCGCGTGTTCGGCCTTCGGCGCTGTACCGTTCGTCGCCGACTCGGCCGGCGTGATGAGCGAGGTCGCACGGGTCCTGAAACCCGGGGGGCGTTGGGTTTTCGCCGTCAACCACCCGATGCGCTGGATGTTCCTCGACGATCCCGGGCCGGAGGGCCTGACCGTACGGATCCCCTATTTCAACCGCACGCCGTACACCGAGACCGATGCCGACGGAACGTTGACCTACGTCGAGCACCACCGCACCATCGGTGACCGTGTTCGCGAACTCCGGGCCGCCGGGTTCGTTCTCGACGACATCATCGAACCCGAGTGGCCGGACGGTTTCGACCGCACCTGGGGGCAATGGAGCCCGTTGCGCGGCAGCTACTTCCCGGGAACAGCCATCTTCTGCAGCCACAAGCCCGACTAGCGGCGCTCACAGCAGCTTCGACAAGAACTCCCGGGTGCGCTGTTCTCTCGGATCGGCGAGGACCTGACGAGGGTTCCCCTTCTCCACGACGACGCCGCCGTCCATGAACACGAGCTGGTCGGCGACCTCCCGGGCAAAACCCATCTCGTGCGTGACGACCAGCATGGTCATGCCCGACGCAGCCAGCTCACGCATCACCTTCAGTACATCGCCGACGAGTTCGGGGTCGAGCGCCGAGGTGGGTTCGTCGAACAACATGAGTTTGGGGTCCATCGCGAGCGCACGCGCGATGGCGACACGCTGCTGCTGGCCACCCGACAGCTGGGCCGGATAGGCGTCGGCCCGGTCGGACAGGCCGACCCGGTCCAGCAGGTAGCGGGCTTTGTCGACCGCCTCCGAACGCGACTGACGCTTCACCTGCATCGGCGCCTCGATCACGTTCTCGAGGGCCGTGCGGTGCGGGAACAGATTGAAATGCTGGAACACCATGCCGATGTCGCGTCGCTGGGTCGCCGCGTCCTTGGCACTCATCTCGTGGAGCTTGCCGTTGCGTTCCCGGTAGCCGATCAGATCACCGTCGACGTAGAGCCGGCCGGCGTTGACGACTTCGAGGTGGTTCACACAGCGGAGAAACGTGGACTTCCCCGATCCCGACGGACCGATGAGACACAGCACCTCGCCGCGCGCCACCTCCAGCGAGATCCCCTTGAGGACCTGGACCGAACCGAAGCTCTTGCAGACCCGGTCGGCCACCACCATCGGCGGCGGCGATCCGCCGGCGGCCGGTGCGGCCGTGTCTTCTGCGGGACTCATGCCTTCTCTCCCCCTGCCGGCCCGGCGGCGCCGCCGGGCGCCGTGGCCGCGCCGTCGGCCATCGTCTTGAGTTGCCGCGCCGTGAGCTGCCGGGTCGCGCCCTTCGCGTAGTAGCGCTCCACGTAGTACTGGCCCACCATCAGGACACTGGTGATGACGAGGTACCACGTGGACGCGACGAGAAGCAGCGGGATCGGCTCGAAGATCACGCCCGAGATGTCCCGCTGTCGTCCGTAGAGGTCGAGGGTGAGCGGCACCGCCGCCACCAGGCTCGTGGTCTTGAGCATGCTGATCAGCTCGTTGCCGGTGGGCGGGATGATCACCCGCATGGCCTGGGGCAGCACCGTTCGTCGCATGGTCTGCGCCCACGACATACCCAGTGCCACCGACGCCTCGGTCTGCCCCTCACCGAAACGGCGCTCGATGAAGAGATGTCAGAGCATCTCGGGTACGACAAGCACGACCAACGTGGTCGCGGGAGTGGCAACTCGCGCAACGGGTCTCGATCGAAGACCGTGCTGACCGATGCGTGTGGGCAGGTCGAGATCGATGTCCCCCGGGACCGGGCAGGCACCTTCGATCCGCAGATCGTGAAGAAGCGCCAACGCCGCTTGACTGATGTGGATGAGGTGGTGCTGTCGCTGTATGCCCGAGGGCTCACCACCGGTGAAATCAGCGCCCATTTCGCCGACATCTACGGTGCTGCGGTCTCCAAAGACACGATCAGCCGGATCACCGACCGGGTGCTCGAAGAGATGGCCACCTGGCATGCCCGTCCGCTCGAACGCGTCTACGCCGCGGTGTTCATCGACGCCATCCATGTCAAAATCCGCGATGGGCAGGTAGGGCCCCGGCCGATCTACGCCGCGATCGGGGTGGATCTGGCCGGGCATCGTGACGTGCTCGGGATGTGGGCAGGTGAAGGCGATGGTGAGTCGGCAAAGTACTGGCTGGCGGTGCTTACCGAGCTGAAGAACCGGGGTGTAGCCGACATCTTCTTCCTCGTCTGCGACGGGCTAAAAGGCCTGCCGCAATCGGTCGGGGCGGTCTTTCCCGACACGGTGGTGCAGACGTGTGTCATCCATCTGATCCGGGGCACATTCCGCTATGCCGGCCGCCAGCACCGCGATGCTATCGCCAAGGCGATCAAACCGATCTACACCGCCCCCACCGCTGCAGCCGCGGCCGAGGCGCTGGATGCGTTCGACGCCGAGTGGGGGCACCGGTACCCGGCAGCTATCCGGTTGTGGCGCAACGCATGGCAAGAATTCATACCGTTCCTCGACTACGACATCGAGGTCCGTAAGGTGATCTGCTCGACGAATGCGATCGAGTCACTCAACGCCCGCTACCGGCGCGCAGTGCGGGCTCGTGGGCATTTCCCGAACGAGCAATCGGCGCTAAAGTGCCTGTACCTGGTGACCCGGTCGCTCGACCCGACCGGCACCGGACAGAAACGATGGACAATGCGGTGGAAACCAGCACTCAACGCATTCGCCATCACCTTCGCCGACCGCATGCCGGCCAGCGAAGACAACTAACCGAAAACGCCACTTACACCGTTAATCTGATACTCCCCTTGCGGAGGCTGCGTCACCACCTGCTCCCTGAGGAGCGGCCGGAGCTTGCGGAGGCTGCGTCACGAAGGGTCCTGGTGAGACGGGTTGCGGGACCCTTCGTGGCTCGTCGCTTGCGCTCCTCGCACCTCAGTATCTGCGGCCTGGCGGCCGTCGTGGGGGTCGAAGAGTTCGTGCTGGTCACCGGCGCGTGGGGGGTTGATAGTGGAGGGGTGGGATGCGGTGACCTTGAATTCCTCCCTTGTGCCGAAGAGCCAGTACCTCAGTGTGAGGCGCGGGGCCTGCCACGGGAATCGTGGATTGTTGCTACGAGCACGCGGATTAGACTCCTGCATTTGTTTGCCCCGTCCGCAGCCCACTTCCGAGGACTCGAAAGGAAACCGAGATGGAAGTGCTGCATCCCCGATGCGCCGGGATGGATGTCTCCAAAAAGGATGTGAAAGTCTGTGTCCGCCTGGCTAGTCCGGGCCGAAAGACCGTGCAAGATACCACGACCTGGTCGTCGATGAGCGGCGACATTCTGCGGCTGCGGGACTATCTGATCGCCGAGCAGGTGACGTGTGTGGTCATGGAAGCCACCGGCGACTACTGGAAACCGTTCTACTACCTCCTCGAAGACGCCCCGTTCGAGGTGATGCTGGTCAACGCCCACGACGCCAAGAACCTCCCGGGCCGCAAAACCGATGTGTCGGATGCGGCGTGGCTGGCGCAGCTGGCCGCCCACGGGCTGTTGCGTGCCTCGTTCGTGCCGCCCGAACCGATCCGACGGTTACGCGATCTGACCCGCACCCGCACCGCGATCACCCGCGAACGCGGCCGCGAGATTCAACGGTTGGAGAAAGTCCTCGAAGACGCCGGCATCAAACTGTCGGTGGTGGTCTCCGATATCAACGGGGTCTCGTCACGATTCATGTTGCAGGCGCTGGTCAAGGGTGAACGCGATCCCGCCGTGTTGGCGGAGTTGTCGGTGAAACAACTCCGCCGCAAAATCCCCGCGTTGACCCAGGCGTTGCAGGGCCGCTTCACCGACCACCACGCGTTCCTGGTCGAGTTGCATCTGGATTTCATCACCGAACACACCACCCGGATCGACGCGTTGACCGAGCGCATCGAGAAGGTGATGGCGCCGTTTCAAGCCAAACGCGACCTGATCTGCACGATCCCGGGTATCTCCACCACCACCGCCGATGTGATCATCGCCGAGACCGGCGGCCAGATGGCCCAGTTCCCCACACCAGGCCATTTGGCCTCGTGGGCGGGAGTCTGCCCCGGCCAGCACCAATCCGCCGGACGGGTCAAAAACGTCAAAACCCGCCCCGGTAACCGTCACCTCAAAGGTGCTCTCGGTGCTACAGCGTTATCGATCGCCAGCCACAAAGGCACGTTCCTCAACGCCAAGTACCGGCGCCTGGTCCGCTCTCGCGGCAAACCCAAAGCGATCGTCGCCCTCGAGCACACCCTGCTCACCGTGGTCTGGATCATGCTCACCGACAACGTCGTCTACGACGAACCCGGCCCCGACTACCACCAGCAACGCCACCCCGAACGCACCAAGAACCGCGCCATTTACGACCTACACAAACTCGGATACGACGTCACCATCACACCCCACGGAGCGGCCTGAGCAGCCACCTCACCTAACTCTTCGGATTAGGGAGCAACGGGGGCGTCGCTTGCGCTCCTCGCACCTCAGGGAGCAACGGGGGCGTCACTTGCGCTCCTCGCACCTCAGGGAGCAACGGGGGTCGTCACTTGCGCTCCTCGCACCTCAGGGAGCAACGGGGGTCGTCACTTGCGCTCCTCGCACCTCCGGGAGCAACGAGGTGCCTACATTCCTCGACCTCAAAGAGCACTGGGCCCACGCGCTCGCAGAGCTCACCGCTCGACGATCCGCCGGACCACCTTGTCGGCGAACTCGGCGGTCGTCGCTTCGCCGCCCAGGTCGCGGGTCGCGGTGTGCGCGAGCGTCTCGGCAACCGCCGAGTCGATCCGGGCACCGGCCGCGACGAGGGCCGCGTCGTCGGTCATCTGCCCGTACCTCTGGAAACCCATGGCCACCGAGGCGATCATCGCGACCGGGTTCGCGATGCCGCGCCCGGCGATGTCGGGTGCGGCACCGTGCGACGCCTGCGCCATCACGCGGGACTCCGAGCTGTTGACCGAACCGGCGATGCCCAGCGAACCGGCAAGCTCGCCGGCGAGGTCGGACAGCACGTCGCCGAAGAGGTTCTCGGTGACGAGGACGTCGAAGTCCGCGGGACGCCGAACCAGCAGCGCCGCCATGGCATCGACGTGTTGCTCGGACACCTCGATCTCGGGGAACCCGGCGGCGATGTCGCGGCACGCATCCCGGAACAGGCCGGTGGTCATGCGCAGGACGTTCGCCTTGTGCACGATGGTCAACCGCGGCTGCCGGTCGGAACCCGCACGCTCGATCGCGGCGGCGCATGCGACTCGCGCGATTCGCTCCGACGCCGCGCGTGTGACGAGCCCGACCGCCAGTGCGACGTCGGGTGTCGGCATGAACTCGCCGCTGCCGACCGCCATGTTGCGATCGGCGTAGAAGCCCTCGGAATTCTCCCGCACGATCAGGACATCCATGTCCGACCGGAGCGCCGGAACACCCGGAAATGCCCGGGCGGGACGGAGATTCGCGAACAGGTCGTACCGGGTTCGCAGGACCGCTCCCGGCGTGCGGTCCCCATGACCCGGCGGGTACGCCGCCGAGTCGTGGGGACCGACGATCCAGAAGCCGAGCTCGTCGAGGGCCGTCAGCGTCTCCGCGGGCACCGGATCGCCGTGCGAGGTGATCGCAGACATCCCGAAAGGTAGGTGCTGCCAACTGATCTCGATCGACTCCGCACGAGCGGCAGCCTCGGCGACCGTCAGCGCCGCCGGCACGATCTCGGGTCCGATCCCGTCCCCGACGAGGACTCCGAACTCTCTGTCCCGGTCACCCATCAGTGAGCTGCGTCGTCCCAGGAGCGTCCGAACCCGACCGACACCTCCAGCGGGACGGACAAGGTGATGGCATTGCCCATCTCCTCCCGGACAACGGCTTCGACGGCCTCCCGCTCACCCGAGGCGACCTCGATCACGAGTTCGTCGTGGACCTGGAGAAGTGTTCGCGACGTGAGCCCTTCAGCTGCGAGGCGCTTGTGGACGTTGATCATCGCGACCTTGATGATGTCGGCGGCGGTGCCCTGGATGGGAGCGTTGAGCGCCATCCGTTCGGCGGACTGCCGGCGCTGCCAGTTGTCGCTGTTCAGATCGGGCAGATACCGCCGGCGACCGAACAGTGTTGCGGTGTACTCGTTTCGACGGGCCTCGGCAACCACGTCGTGCAGATAATCGCGCGCCCCGCCGAACCGCGCGAAGTACGCCTCCATCTGCTCCTTGGCCTCGTCGCGGCTGATCTTGAGCTGGGCGGCGAGCCCGAATGCGCTGAGCCCGTACGCGAGTCCGTACGACATGGCCTTCACCCGGTGACGCATCTCGGTGGTGACCTCGTCGATCGGCACCCCGAAGGCCCGTGACCCGACGAAGTTGTGGAGGTCTTCCCCGGTGTTGAAGGCCTCGATGAGGCCGGCGTCCTCCGACAGGTGTGCCATGATCCGCATCTCGATCTGGCTGTAGTCGGCGGTCATGAGGCAGTCGTAGGGCACACCGGTCGCGGTGTCGGCGCCGACGATGAAGCCCCGCCTGATCTCGCGGCCCGCCTCGGTACGCACCGGGATGTTCTGCAGATTCGGTTCGGTGGACGAGAGGCGTCCCGTCGCGGCGATCGTCTGATTGAACGTCGTGTGAATACGTCCGTCGTCCGCGACCGACTTCAGCAGCCCGTCGACAGTGACCTTCAGCCGCGTCGCGTCGCGGTGCTCGAGGAGGTGTGCGAGAAAGGGATGCTCGGTCTTCTCGTACAACGACTGCAACGCGTCGGCGTCGGTGGTGTAGCCGGTCTTGGTCTTCTTCGTCTTCGGCATGTCCAGCTTGTCGAAGAGAATGGTCTGCAACTGCTTCGGCGAACCGAGGTTGATCTGTTCTCCGATGACCTCGTAGGCCGCCTCGGCCGCGGCGCGGATCCGGTCGGCGAACATCCGCTCGAGGGCACCGAAATGGTCGACGTCGACGGCGATGCCCGCGGCCTCGGCATCGGCGAGCACGAACGACAGCGGCAGTTCCATCTCGGTGAGCAGCGGTTTGGAGTCGATCCGGTCCAGTTCCGTGTCGAGCGTGTCGGCGAGTTCCTGGACCGCCCGCGCCTCGAGCATGTGCTGTTCGGCCACCCGCCCGTCCGAATCGTCGTCGAGCAACGACATCTGGCCGTCGCCCGGGCCGCCGTCGGCGCGCAGTTCACGACGCAGGTAGCGCAGCGCGAGGTCGTCGAGGTTGAACGTCCGTTGTCCCGGTCGGACCAGGTAGGCCGCGAGCGAGGTGTCGCTGGTGACACCGTCGAGCTTCCAGCCGCGTGAGCGCAGCGCGTGTACGGCCCACTTCGCCTCGTGAACCGCCTTCGGCGCGGACGGGTCGGCGAACCAATCCCCCAGTGCCGCCTCGTCTTCGGGATTCAGCGCGGTCACATCGACATAGGCGGAGGTCCCATCGGCGGCCGCGATCGCCACCCCGGTCGGGTCCGCCCCGACCACGACATGCGGGGCGGTGACGGCGAGACCGACGCGACCGGTGCGCGCATGCTCGGTCAGCCATCCGGCGACCTCACCGGCACCCAGGACCGCGCCGTCGAGATCGAAACCTGCTTCCGCCTCGGGTTCGACCGAACTCAACGTCGAGAAGAGACGGTCCCGCAACACCCGGAATTCCAGGTCGTCGAACAGCTGGTGGATACGGTCCCGGTCCCACCCGACCATGGCCAGGTCGTCGGGGGACGTCGGCAGCTGCATGTCCCGGACGAGTTCGGTGAGCTGTCGGTTGGTCTGTACCGACGCCAGATGAGCGCGTAATGCGTCGCCGACCTTGCCCTTGACCTCGTCGACGTGATCGACGAGGGCCGCGAGCGACCCGTACTCGCGGATCCACTTCGAGGCGGTCTTCTCCCCGACTCCGGGGATACCCGGCAGGTTGTCGCTGGGGTCGCCGCGCAGCGCGGCGTAATCGGGGTACTGGGTGGGGGTGAGACCGTACTTCTTCTCGACCTCCTCTGGCGTGAACCGCGTGAGGTCCGAGACACCTTTGCGCGGATAGAGCACCGTGGTGGAGGCGTCGACGAGCTGCAGCGAGTCGCGGTCGCCGGTGACGATCAGGACCTTGTATCCGTCCTCCCGGGCCCGCGTCGCCAGGGTCGCGATGATGTCGTCGGCCTCGTAACCCTCGATGGCCAGCACCGAGACACCCAGCGCGTCCAGAACCTCTTTGGTGAGATCGACCTGGCCGTTGAACTCGTCCGGGGATTTGGACCGCTGCGCCTTGTACTCGGGATACATCTCCGACCGGAACGTCTTGCGTGAGACGTCGAAGGCCGCGGCGATGTGCGTGGGCTCCTCGTCGCGCAGCAGGTTGATCAGCATCGAGGTGAAGCCGTAGACGGCGTTGGTCGTCTGGCCCGAATGGGTTTTGAAGTTCTCCGCCGGGAGCGCGAAGAACGCCCGGTACGCCAGGGAGTGCCCGTCGAGCAGCATCAACACCGGCTGCTTGGTCTTGCCCTTGGCTCCGGGTGCCGCCTTGCCCGTCGATCCGGTGGCCTTGGCTGGGGTCGTTGCCGGGGAACTCTGCGCTGGACTCACAATCGCCGAGTCTAGTGACCGCCCCTGACACAGCCTGCCGGACTCCTCACACTCGGCCTCTCACGGGAGGGGCCGGTACATGGACCACACCTTGGGGCCGTCGAGCGGCAGTTCGAACTCCTCGGTCACGCCGAACCCGAATCGCTCGTAGAGGGGCACGTTGCGGACGTTCGAGCACTCGAGATAGGCGGGCCCGTCGATCTGCTCGAGTCGGTGCCCCAGCAGGGAGGTGCCCACTCCTATCCCGTGCACCGGCGCCCCGATCTGACCGAGGTACCAGTGCGGCTCCTTGGGACGTCGTTTGCCGAACTCCTCCTCGAGCTTCATCCCGCGGCTCATCCGCGAGCCCATCGCCCGGAAGAAGCCGACCATCGACACCATCTGCGACAGGGCCGAGACCTTGTGGCCCGGGGGATCCCAGGCGGCGGCACCGACCGGTTGCCCGTCACGCATCGCGAGATCGAGCGTCGAATTCGGGCCGTGGCTGTACTTGAGCAGGGTGCGGAACATGATGAGATGCCGCGCCGTGTCGGGCTGCATCCAGACCGTCACCGGGTCGTCGGCGAAGGCCTGTGCCAGCAACGAAGCGGCGAGTTCGACGTCTGTGGTGGTGGACACGCTGACCGGGACCATCGGACCAGCGTACGACCCGGATCGGGTCTCCGACAGCACATCGCGACTTCCCGACTGGGCAGCGTCGAGGAGAAGTTACCTCCGGGAAACGTCGTTGTCGCCACGTGGTGACGACGCTGGCGCTAATGTCCCGCAGGGTGACATCGCAACGCGCCGGCACCGCGCCGCAGACGCCGCCACGATGCGCTCTCGACGACCGTCCCGATCGCGAGAGCCATCCGCCTGGCCACCTTCCACCGATGCGCCGGTCGGCGATCGCGATGCTGGTGTTTCTCGCCGCGTCGATGCTGTTCGGGCTGTTCGGCGCCTCCCCGGCCGCGGCCGCGCCCGGCGACTCGGTCCGCGTCTTCGGCGTGCTGCGCAACGGTACGGACAAGGTCGCCGGCGTCGAACTCGAGGCCAAGGACGCATCCGGAACCGTTGTCGGCACCGCGACCTCGTCGGCCACGGGTGCGTGGTCCATCAACGTGCCACCCGGCCAGTACACGATCGTCATCAACACCGACTCACTCCCCGACGGCGTCGAGGTCCAGAAGGCGGAGCTGCCCGTCGACGTCAGCGGTGGCACCGCGCGACCGGTCATCTTCTCCTTCGGCGACGTCCGCACCGGCACCGAGGTGTCGGCGGTCTCCGAGCTGACACGGCTGGCCATCGACGGCATACGGTTCGGCCTGATCATCGCGATCACCGGCGTCGGTCTCAGCCTCATCTTCGGCACGACCGGGCTGACGAACTTCGCGCACGGCGAGTTGGTGACACTCGGCGCGGTGACCGCATGGGTGATCAACGTCAAGCTCGGCGTCCAGCTGATCCCGGCGACGATCCTGGCGGTGATCGTCGGTATCGGTATCGGCATCCTCAACGAGCTCGGTCTGTGGAGACCGTTGCGAAGACGACGAACCGGGCTGATCGCCATGCTCGTCGTGTCGATCGGCCTGTCGCTGGTGCTTCGCTACCTGATCCTGATCTTCTTCTCCGATCGCGCCGAACCGTTCGACGACTATCAGGCGCAGACCCAGATCGGCTCGGGCCCCTTCGCGATCACACCGGTCAACCTGGCCTGCATCATCATCAGCATCGTGGTCCTGCTCGGCGTCGCACTGCTGTTGCAGCGCACCAGGATCGGCAAGGCCATGCGAGCGGTCGCCGACAACAAGGACCTCGCCGAGTCGTCGGGTATCGACGTCGACCGGGTCATCTTGTTCGTGTGGGCCCTGGCCGGCGGTCTGGCGACGCTCGGCGGCGTGATGTTCGCGCTCTCCGAGCTCGGCGGCCGGGTGCAGTGGGAGATGGGCTTCAAACTGCTCCTGCTGATGTTCGCCGGCATCACACTCGGCGGCCTCGGCACGGCCTACGGCGCACTGCTCGGGTGTGTCATCGTCGGTCTGCTGGTCCAGTTGTCGACCTACATCCTCAGTCCGGACCTGAAATACATCGGCGGGCTGCTGATCCTGATCATCATCCTGACCATCCGGCCCCAGGGCATTCTCGGATCTCGAGCGAGGATCGGCTGACCCATGGACATCATCTCAGCGCTCCAGATAGCGATCGCCCAGCTGATCGGCCCGTCGGCGATCTTCTACGCCCTGCTGGCCATCGGCCTGAACCTGCACTTCGGCTACGCCGGCCTGCTCAACTTCGGCCAGATCGCCTTCGCACTGCTCGGCGGATACGGCGTCGGCATCATGGCGGTGAACTACGACCAGCCGTTGTGGCTCGGCGCCATCATCGGCATCGCCGCGGCCGGGATGCTGGCCGTGGTGCTCGGCCTGCCGACCCTGCGTCTGCGCGCGGACTATCTGGCGATCGTCACCATCGCCGCATCGGAGATCCTGCGCCTGGTCTTCCGTTCGACGTCGACCGACGAATTCACCCGGTCCACCAACGGCATCTACGGATACGCGGGCAGCTTCTTCACCATCAGCCCGTTCGACAACGGCAAGCAGTACTCGTTCCTCGGGGTCAAGTTCCTCGGCGGCGACCTGTGGTCGATGGTGGTCGGCTGGATCGTCGTCGGCTTGCTGTGTGTGATGGTGTACCTGCTCGTCCGCAGTCCGTGGGGCCGCGTCCTCAAGGCGGTGCGCGAAGACGAGGACGCCGCCCGCTCGCTGGGTAAGAACGCCTACTTCTACAAGATGCAGGCCCTGGTACTCGGCGGTTGCATCGGCGGCCTCGCGGGTGTCTTCAATGCCTTTGCGACGCAGTCGATCAATCCCGACTTCTATTCGACCGCACAGACCTTCTTCGCCTACGGCGCGCTGATCCTCGGCGGGGCGGCGACGGTGTTCGGTCCGGTGCTCGGTGCCATGCTGTTCTGGTTCCTCCTCGCGGTCCCCGACGCACTGCTGCGGCAGGCCACGTCCGGCGACGACCCGCTGTTGAATCTGTCCGCGCAGCAGGTCGGCGCATTCCGCTACGTTCTGCTCGGTCTGGCGATCATCCTGATGATGGTGTTCAGACCTCAGGGCCTGCTCGGGAACAAGAGGGAGGTGCAGCTCGATGCCTGACGACCCCACCTACACGGGTACTGCGGCCATCCGGGCGACGCGCCGGGACCTCACCGCGTTGTCGGCCGCGGAGCGTGCCCAGCTGTTCGCCGGCGTTGCCGCCGAGTCGGGTTCGCCCAAACCCGATCCGATCATCATGGTGGACAACATCTCCCGTACTTTCGGCGGCATCAAGGCGGTGCAGGTCGATCATCTCGAGGTGCAGCGCGGCGCCATCACCGGCCTGATCGGCCCCAACGGCGCGGGCAAGACCACCTTCTTCAACCTGATCACCGGCTTCGACAAGCCCGACTCCGGCACGTGGTCGCTCAACGGCGACTCCCTGGGCCGGATGGTTCCGCATCAGGTGGCACGCCGCGGCATGGTGCGTACCTTCCAGCTCACCAAGGCGCTCGCGAAACTGACTGTGCTGGACAATGTCCGGCTCGGCGCGACCGGGCAGCGGGGTGAGCATTTCCTCGCCGCACTCGCACCCTGGGTGTGGCGCAGACAGGAGGCCGAGGTCACCGAACGCGCACACGAGTTGCTCCGGCGCTTCAAGCTCGACGCCAAGGCCGACGACTTCGCCGGCTCCCTGTCGGGCGGGCAGCGCAAGCTGCTGGAGATGGCGCGCGCGCTGATGACCGACCCCGAGATCGTGATGCTCGACGAGCCCATGGCCGGCGTCAACCCGGCCCTCACCCAGAGTCTGCTCGAACACATCAAGTCGTTGCGGGACGAAGGGGTCACGGTCGTCTTCGTCGAACACGACATGGACGTCATCCGCGACATCAGCGACTGGGTCGTCGTGATGGCCCAGGGTCAGATCATCGCCGAGTCGCTCCCGGATCGGTTGGGCGACAACGACGCCGTCGTCGACGCGTACCTCGGCGGGCATCACGACCAGGCCCTCGAGTTCGACGACCAGGGTCGGCCGGTGGGCGCCACCGCCGTACTCGCGGAGAAGGTCGAGGCGGCCATCGAGGCGACGCTGGAGGACGGCGGGGATCTCTCGGAGGTCACCGAACTGCCCCCCACGACCCCGGACACGAAGAAGGACGGACGATGAGCACCGACCCCGGTCCCGGACAGCTGACGCCCGCGCAACTCGCGGCCACCGCCGAGGAGCACCGCAAGCTGGCCGGCAACGCCCTGATGCGGGCCGACGACATCACCGCCGGCTACCTGCCCGGCATCAACATCCTCGAGGAATGCAACTTCTACCTCGGTGACGGGGAGATCGTCGGGATCATCGGTCCCAACGGTGCCGGGAAGTCGACGCTGTTGAAGACCCTGTTCGGACTGATCCCGGTGCGCAAGGGTTCGGTGACCCTCCGTGGCGACGACATCACCTCGGCCAAGGCCCACGTTCTCGTCGACAAGGGTGTCGGTTACGTCCCGCAGACACAGAATGTGTTCCCCGCGTTGACGATCGAGGAGAATCTCGAGATGGGCGTCTATCTGCGGCCCAAGACCTTCGCCAAGCGGTTCGACTTCGTGTCCGAACTCTTCCCGCTGCTCTCGGAACGGCGAAAGATCAAGGCGGGTGCGCTGTCCGGCGGCGAACGGCAGATGGTCGCGATGGGCCGTGCGCTGATGATGGACCCGGCGGTACTGCTACTCGACGAGCCGTCGGCCGGTCTGTCCCCGATGTTCCAGGACGAGGTGTTCATCCGCTGCAAGGCGATCAACGCCACCGGCGTCTCGATCATCATGGTCGAGCAGAACGCCCGGCGGTGCCTGCAGATCTGCGACCGCGGGTATGTCCTCGACCAGGGCCGCAACGCCTACACCGACACCGGCCGCAACCTGGCCACCGACCCCAAGATCATCGAGCTCTACCTCGGCACGCTCGCGGGCAGCTCCGAGAAGAACTGAGGTCATGAGGCCGTCACGACGGCACTTCCCCCGCCGACCGCACCGACGACGAGACCCCCGGCCGAAGCCGGGGGTCTCGTCGTGTGCGGGTCTTACTGCGCCGCGACCGAGACGTACTTGCGCGTCGGGGTGAGCAGCTTGTTGGCGTCGTCGAACTCCAACACACCGTACGAGCCGACACTCGGCTCACCGGCTGCGTTGAACGCCAGGTTGCCGGTCTTGCCGACGTAGGCGACCGTCTTGCCACCGTTCAGCAGGTCCAGGCAGGCCTGGTAGGAGTCGCAGTTCTCCTCGCCGTTGGTCACCCCGATGATGTTGGCCGCGATCGCGCGGCCGTCGGTCGACTTGGCCGCGGTGGCGGCGAGTGCACTCAGCACCGTGGCGTCGTAACTCTCACCCGAGTAGTTGAAGTCGATGAGGTCGCCGTCGACCTCCTTCAGGGCCGCCTGGAAGTCACCGCTGGTCTGGGTGAGTGGCGTGGTGCCCTTCATACCGGCGAGCAGGCCCGGACCGACGGCCTCACCGAGGGCGTTGCCCATGTTGCCGTCGACACCGTAGACGAGCTTTCCGTCGCTCGGGCCGATGCCCACCTCGTGCATACGGGTGATGATCTTGGCGCTTTCCTCGAAACCGATGACCGCGATGCCGTCCGGGTTGAAGTTCTTCACCTGATCGACCTCGGCGTTGAACGACTGGGCGTTCGGGTCGTAGATGATCTTCTGGATCTGGTCGGCCGGAACACCCGCGGCCTCGAGATCGCGAACGGTGTTGTCGGCCAGTCCGGTTCCGTACGGGTCGTTGAGTGCGAGGATCGACACGCGCTGCACGCCGTCTTCGGCCATCGTCTGCGAGAGCGCCTGCGCCTGGAGGGTATCCGCCGGTGCGGTGCGGAAGTACTGCCCCTTGTCCTCATAGCAGGTGAATTCGTCGGAGGTGTTGGCGGGCGAGAACATGACCGCACCCGCGTTGGCGACCTTGTCGATCACCTTCAACGACACCGAGGACGACGCGGCACCGATGATCACCTGCGTTCCGGCGCTGAGTTCGCGGTCGACGGTGGCATTGGCCGTGTCTGTCGTGGTGTCTCCGGAGTCACCGGTGACGAGCTCGACGGGTTGGTCGAGGACCCCGCCGGCGGCATTGATGTCCTTGATCGCGAGCTCCACGCCCGCCTCCATGGGCGGTCCGAGGAAGGCCAGCGAACCGGTCGCCGGAAGCAGGGTGCCGACCTTGAGTGCGGCCGTGCTCGCCGGGCCGGGGACGGCCTTGGGCGGGTTGCACGCCAGCTTCTGTGCGAGGCCGAGGCCCGGAGGTGCGGGCGTGGACTCGACGGCGGCGCTCGACGACGCCTCGGAACCGCCGTCGGAACCCGAATCTGAATTGCTACAGCCCGCGACCACCAGCGTCGCCGCCGCGGTCACGACCACTGCTCCGCTCCTCAAAAAGCGTACGGACATCGATGCTCTCCTTGCGTCTGGCCTGCGCGCTCGGCAGTCGGCCGGTGCGGTCGGCGTTTGTCACGAAGGCGGCGCATCGCCGTACGGCGAACCGCGCCTCGCAGGAGAAAGCTAGCGCGATCTTGTTGCGGCTGCGTAAAGACAGTGAAACTGGTTTGCGCGCACAGGCATTGCACCGTCCAGGGGTTCTGGGTCAGTCGCTGCCGAGCGTCTCGACGACAACCTGCGCAACGGCTTTCATGGTGGTCCGGCGGTCCATGGCCGCACGCTGTATCCATTTGAAGGCATCCGGTTCGGACAGAGCCTGCTTCTCCATGAGCAGGCCCTTGGCCCGCTCCACGAGCTTGCGAGTCTCCAGCCGCTCGTTCATGGTCGCGACCTCGCGCTCGAGCTGTTTGAGCTCCTGGTAGCGACTCACAGCCACCTCGATGGCCGGCACCAGATCGGCCTTCGTGAACGGCTTGACGAGATAGGCCATGGCGCCGGCGTCGCGTGCCTTGTCGATGAAGTCGCGCTGGCTGAATGCGGTCAGCATGACGACCGGGGCGAGGCGCTTCGCGGCGATCTCGGTCGCGGCATCGATACCGTCGCGCACCGGCATCTTGATGTCCATGATCACGAGGTCGGGGGCCAGCGACTCGGTCAACTCCACGGCGACCTGCCCGTTCGGCGCCTCGCCGACGACGTCGTAGCCCTCTTCACGCAGCATCTCGATCAGATCCATCCGGATCAGCGAATCGTCCTCGGCCACCAGCACGCGGTGTGTTGTCGTGGTCTCACCGGCTGCGGTCGTCGCACTGTCGGTCACCGTCACCATCCCCTCCTCCGCGTCGCTGACGCCACGTCTGTGTGCACGCAGAGTACCGGTTGGCAGGCCGCTCGGCCGATCATCTAGAGTTGGTTCCCGGCGCGGGCAACCCGCGCACTGGCCCCCGTAGCCCAATTGGCAGAGGCAACGGATTCAAAACCCGTCCAGTGTCAGTTCGAGTCTGACCGGGGGCACCAGAAACGACCTGATCACCGCCCGCTTTGCGGCGGCTCGGCACACTCACCAGGCCAACGCCGGTTCGCAGCCGCCGACGCCGATCCCGACATCGTCGCAACGCACTGTCCGGACCCCGAACAGACGCCTCAGGAGCTCATCGGCACCCAGGTCGGTGTGCTCCGCCCAGCGTCGGACACGGTGTCGTGCACGCGACGCCGTGAGCGTGACCGACGCCGGCCGCAACCCGCCGAAGTCCACCGTCACCTGGCCACCCTCCCCCGGTGCGACGCGCGTCGCGAGGAGCGCGAGCGAATCAGCGGAGAAGACCACGGGCCCGGCAACCTCGACGACGAACCTGCACCGCGACAGCGTCGACGCGTCCGGGCCACCGATCCGGATTCGCGAATCACGGACTCCGAGCTGAGCAACCAGCGTTTCGGCGTCGTCCCCGACAAGCCAGGCGGCGGCATCGGACCCGCGCAGGGCGCTGCCGACGGTGTGCAGCAGCGAAGCCGCGGTGTGGCCGTCCGTCGACACCAGCACGACGATGTCCGGGATCGGATACAGCAGCCCGGCGGTCCGGGCCGCCGGATCGGTGATGAGGGGCGCGAGAGCGAGCGCTTCGGCGTTCTTCTCCGAGATCCGTTCGGGCACCGCACGCTCGGCCCAGTCGGGTCCGTCGTGCCAGGCGACGGCGTCGGGTTCGTGAACGAACACCGCACCCATCATGAAAGCCCGGTTCGCGAATTCCCAGTCCTCTCCCCCGTACCCGACGAAGGACGGGTCGAATCCTCCTACATCGTCGAACAGCTCCCGGCTACAGCTCATCACCGCGCTGATCATGTACTTGTAGCCGTCCCAGCCCGGGAGCAGGAGGTTGGCTGTGCGGTCATAGGCGTTGACCAGCCACTCGGGTTCATGGTCGTGCGCGACCTCGAGATGCCGCTGGGCGGACAGCCATTCGACCACCGAGCGGGGCTCGACCTGACTCAGGTCCCCGTGCTTGCGTCGGCCGACCACGAGTACGTCGGGCGCCGCGGCGGCCAGTCGGACCATGTGCGAGATGTAGCCGGCGGTCGGAACCGTATCCGCGTCGAGGAAACACAGAACCGAGCCGTTCGACGCCGCGACTCCCAGGTTGCGGGCGGCGGCGGCCCGAAATCCCCTGTCCTCCTGCCTGACCACGGTGATGGTCAACCGGGAGGTCCACGCGCTCACATCCGGGGGAACTCTCGATCCGTCGTCGGCGACCACCACCTCCAGTCGATCCGGCGGGTAGGTCTGCGCCGTCAACGCCTCGAGGACCAATGAGAGTTGATGTGTCTGCTCGTAATACGGGATCACGACGCTCACCAATGGTCTCGACGAAAGATTTCCGACCAGGTCCCAGCGATTGTCGGGCACGATGGTCCGGCCATCGTCGAGTCCGACGACCGTCACGCACTCCACCGCCGCAGCAACATCTCGTGGCTTCGACCGACGTCGGCGGCGGTCGGCGACGGCGACACCGCCGCATCGATCCACGTGGATTCCGGATCCGCGAACGCACTCTCGATGGCGGCCCGAAGCGCCGCGTCGTTGTTGTCGTGCATCGTGAGCACGCCCGGCGACCGAGCGGCGAGTTCCTCGGTGTAGGCGGTCCGCGGAACCAGTGGACGACGTCCGGCCGAGATCCAGGAATTGATGGAGCCGGATGCCGACATGTGCCGGTGGTATGCGACCGGAACCGTGACGTCCGCCGACGCCCGGCGGAGTTCGTCGTCGGTCAGGTAGCCGGTGATCGTGCATCGCCTCCCCGTGTCCGCGGCGAGCTTCGCGAGGTCGTCGGCGAGATCGTCGTGGCCGGGCGACGGAGTTCCGAGCGCCACGAAGCCGACCGACGGATCGAGACCGGCCATCGCTCTGAGCGTCTCGATGTGACCCTTCCCCGGATACAGGTAGCCGAGCACACCGACGGTCAATTCGTCTGAGTCCGAGGGCTTGTGGGCACGGACGGCATCGAACATCAGCGGCACGACCTCCACCTCGATCGACGCGTCCACATACTTGGCGAAGAGCGACGCCTCGTGTCGGCTGGACACGATCACGCCCGCCGAAGACCGGGCCACCGCTCGGAAGAACTCGATGCGGGCCGGCATCGCCCGTCCATCCGAGGGCTGCGGCAGATCGTGAAACGTCACCGAGACCGGGCGTCGGAGCCCCGCAATCATGGCGAGCAGGTTGTCCCGCGCTCGCAACGGAGTGTGTCCGAACAGACGGTCGGTCACGTGCATGTGCACGTGTGCGCACTCGGTCAGAATCGAGGACACGCCGGCACACCGCGTGCGGAGGTGTACCAGCCGATGATCGCCACCCTCGGCCGTCACCGCGTCGAAGACAGACTGGGCATACCGAACCACACCGTGCGAGCGGGGGCCGACGAGGAGGTGCCCCACTGGGCTCGTCATGACATTCCCAGGATCTCGATGAGATCGCCGTACCGGTCCAGCACGGCGTCGATGAACTCGGGACGCTCTGCGTACCACTGCATCTGACTGCGGTGCACCTCTTCCTCGGTCAGCACCGCACCGCCGACGTCCCAGGACGCTCGCGGGGTCGCCTGGATACCGAGCGCGTCGATCACCCGTCGTTCCAGCGGCGCCCGGATGTTGCCGAGCAGGTCGCGTGACGGCGGGACCGGCGCCGACGCCCCGAGCGCCTCGAGAATCCGACCGCCGAGGGTCAGTAGTACCCGGTTGCCGGGATGGTTGATCGTATGTGCGGCGTCGGCCCCGACGTCGAGCAGGATGTCGGAGATCCCGACGTCGCAGTGCCGCCGCTCGCGGACCTCGAGCTGGGCCACACTCCACTGTGCGGCCTCCCGGAAGCGGTCGGCGGAGACCTCGACATCCCATTCGTCGAAGCGGGTCCGGCCGGCTCTGACCGCCAGGACGGTCCGGAGATCGTGGTAGGGAACAGCAGCGGGTACCGCGGACGGTTGCGCGGGATGTCGGGCGATGACCTGAAACGGGAACAACCCGCTGTAGCGGATGACCGGCCACACCACGACGGTCGCGGCCGGTGCTATCTCCGCGAGGTCGGGTCCACCGATCGGGAGCCCCCGGTATCGGGCACGTACCGGCTGAGAGACGATGACCGCGGCCCGGCGGACGAGGCGTTCGACATGAGCGATGTCGGTGGACTCGAGTTCGTGGACCGGTGGGACTCGAATGGTGCGGAACGGAAGGTCCGGGGAGCTGGACAGCACGATCCGCAGCGCTTCGGCCTGGCAGTTTCCCCAGACGACGAGCAGCTGCTCGTCATCGTTCATCTGCGCCTCGGTGACGCCGTAGAACTCGCCGTAGTGTCGGGTCCGCCCGTCCACCAGCACGGTGTCACTCGACGTCATACGCACTTCGCTGTGGTCGAGCGACCTGGTGGTGTGCTGTCATCGTGTGTATCGACTCCCCTCGCGGACAACCGGCCGACCCCAGCTCCTGGTATATCCGTTCGTCTCGCTGACGAATCATCGGCTTGGTCACACTGCCCCGGTCCCCAGACATTCGGAACGAACCGGAAACCGGACGGGTGAGCGACGGCCCCGGTGATCAGATCACCGGGGCCGTCTGCCGTACAAGAGGTGACGTCACAACGTCCGGGCGATGATCTCCTTCATGATCTCGTTGGTGCCCGCGTAGATCTTCTGGACGCGGTTGTCGGCCCACAGACGCGCGATCGGGTACTCGTTCATGTAGCCGTACCCGCCGAACAGCTGCAGGCACTCGTCGGCGACCACCATGGCCCGGTCACTGGTCCACCACTTCGCCATGGCGACGGTCGGGATGTCGAGCTCGCCCTTGATGTGCTTGTTGATGCAGTCGTCGACGAACACGCGCGCGATCCGTGCCTCGGTCGCCGCCTCGGCGAGTTTGAATTTCGTGTTCTGGAAGCTGAAGATCGGCCGGCCGAATGCCGTGCGGTCCTTGGTGTAGGCGATGGTCTCGGAGACGGCCTTCTCCATGCCGGCCACCGAGGCCAGCGCGATGATCAGCCGTTCCTGCGGGAGCTGCATCATCAGCTGGACGAAGCCCTGGCCCTCTTCGGGGCCGAGGAGGTTCGAGGTGGGGACGCGCACACCATCGAAGAACAGCTCCGAGGTGTCCTGCCCTCGCTGGCCGATCTTGTCGAGTACCCGGCCGCGTCGGAAACCTTCGCGCTCGGCCTCGACCAGGATGAGCGAGATGCCCTTGGCTCCCTCGGAGACGTCGGTCTTGGCGACGACGATGATGATGTCGGCCTGACCACCGTTGGTGATGAAGGTCTTGGAGCCGTCGATGACGTACTCGTCGCCCTGCTTGATCGCCTTCGTCTTCACATTCTGCAGATCCGATCCGGTACCCGGTTCGGTCATCGCGATGGCGCCCACCGCCTCGCCACTGGCCATCTTGGGCAACCAGGTCTTCTTCTGCTCCTCCGAGCCGTACTCGAGGATGTAGTGCGCGACGATGCCGTTGTGCAGGCTGACGCCCCACGAGCTGTCGGCGACGCGCGCCTGCTCCTCGATGAGCACGGCCTCGTGCGCAAAGGTGCCACCGCCGCCGCCGTACTCTTCGGGAATCGACATGCAGAGCAGGCCGAGGTCACCGGCTTTGTTCCACAGGTCGCGGTCGACATGGTGCTGCTCGATGAACTTCTCGGTGTTCGGCTGGATCTCCTTCTCACAGAAGCTACGTGCGAGATCCCGCAGCGCGGTGAGATCGTCGTCTTCCCAGGAGGACCGTTCGGTCATGGTGTGCGTACCTATCCACGATTGACAGTGTCAACGGTGACCGTAACAGTCACCATTGGCACTATCATGGCGGCGTCGTCATCCCTGACTGCGGAGCACGTTCTTCTGGATCTTGCCCGTCGAGGTCTTGGGGAGCTCGGCGAACACGATCTCCTTCGGCACCTTGAACCGGGCGAGAGTGCTCCGCGCGAACTCGATCAGGTCGTCGGCGGACACTGCGGAACCGGGCCGCACCGAGACGTAGGCGATCGGGACCCAACCCACCGTTCGTCGGTGCGGCCGACCACCACCGACTCGACGACGTCGGGGTGGCTGTCCAGGACCCGCTCCACCTCGACCGACGCGATGTTCTCACCGCCGGAGATGATGACGTCCTTGCTGCGGTCCCGGATCTCGACGTACCCGTCGGCGTGCATGACCGCGAGATCACCGGTTCGCAACCAGCCGTCGACGGTGGCCGCGGCCGTCGCCGCAGGGTCGCGGTAGTAGCCGAGCATCACGTTGTTGCCGCGGACCACCAATTCACCGATGGTCTCGCCGTCGGACGGGACATCTCGTCCCTCGTCGGACACCACCCGAACCCGCCCTGCCACGATGTTCCCGATCCCCTGCCGTGCCTTGCGTACGGCGCGTTCGTCGTCCGTGGCGTCGTCCCACTGAGGCTACCACTCGTTCACGACGATCGGGCCGAACGTCTCGGTCATCCCGTAAAGATGGGTGATCTCGATGCCGAGCCCGGCCATCCGCGAGAGCAGCGCGGGAGATGGCGGTGCACCTCCCGTCGCAGCCCGGACGACGCGGTCGAGCCGTGCCGCGGACGGGTCCTCCGCGATCATGGTGAGCACCGTGGGAGCCGCGCTGAAGTGAGTCACCCCTTCCTCGGTGAGGTGGCGCCAGATCCGTCCGGTGTCGATGCTGCGCAGGCAGAGGTTCGTACCACCCGCGGCGATGACGGCCCAGGTGAAACACCAACCGTCGCAATGGAACATGGGTAGGGTCCACAGGTATGTCGAGCCCGGTCCGAGACCGGAGTGGTACGCCATCGCCAAGGACTGCAGGTACGCGCCGCGGTGGTGGTACATCACGCCCTTCGGACGGCCCGTCGTCCCCGAGGTGTAGTTGATCGCCAGCAACCCCCGCTCGTCGGTCTCCCGCCGAACCGGCGCCCCGGCCTGCGCGAGCAGCGACTCGTACTCGTCCGCGCCGTCCGCTGAACCACCCACGACGACCCGGATCCCCACCGATTCGGCGACCGCCCGTGCACGGTCGGCGAACTCGACGGTCGCGACAAGGAGCGTCGCACCGCTGTGCTCCAGGATGTAGACGAGCTCGGGTTCGGACAGCCGGATGTTCAGCGGCACCAACACCGAACCGTGCGCGGGCACGGCGCTGTGCAGTTCGAGCATGACCGCACTGTTCGCACAGAGGGCGGCCACGCGGTCACCCGGCCTGACGCCGAGCGCCTCCAGCGCGGCGGTGACGTGCCCGACCCGCCGATACAGGTCGGCGTAGGTGAGGCGGAGCGCACCGTCGATGACGGCGGTGCGGTCACCCCTGTAGATGTAGTGAGTCGTTGCTCTGGGCGCAACGTTGTGCGACATCTGGCCTCGAGCGGGTGGCCCGCGCGCGCCGCGCACCGGGGAACGGGAGTTCGTCGAAGACGATACTGCGTATGGGTCCGTTAACGTCGGAAGAGCTTGTTGCCCAACCACACCAGCGGGTCGTAGGTGCGGTCGACAACTCGCTCCTTCATGGGGATCAGCGCATTGTCGGTGATCTTGATCTGCTCGGGACAGACGTCGGTACAGCACTTGGTGATGTTGCAGAGGCCCAGTCCGTGCTCGGTGCGCGCCGAGTCGCGGCGTTCGGCCACGTCCAGGGGGTGCATGTCGAGTTCGGCGACGCGCATCAGGAAACGCGGCCCGGAGAAGTTCTGTTTGTTGTCCTCGTGATCGCGCACGACATGGCAGGTGTCCTGGCACAGGAAGCACTCGATGCACTTGCGGAACTCCTGCGAACGCTGCACGTCGACCTGCTTCATCCGGTACTCCCCCGGCGCCAGACCCGGCGGCGGTGTGAACGATTGCACTTCACGGGCTTTGGCGTAGTTGAACGAGACATCGGTGACCAGGTCGCGGATCACCGGGAACGTGCGCATCGGGGTCACCGTCACGACCTCGTCCTCGGTGAACGTTGACATCCTGGTCATGCACAGCAGTTTGGGACGCCCGTTCACCTCCGCCGAACACGATCCGCACTTGCCCGCCTTGCAGTTCCAGCGCACCGCGAGATCCGGGGCCTGCGTCGCCTGTAGGCGGTGGATGATGTCCAGCACCACCTCGCCCTCGTTGACGATCACCGTGTAGTCCTCGAGACCGCCGGCGTCGGTGTCGCCGCGCCAGATCCGGAACTTCGCGTCGTATCCCATGTCAGTCCTCCGAATGCCCCTCGGCTCGCTCGCCACCGGCGCCGGGATGACCGGCTATCTCGGCCGCCGTGTAGTACTTCTCGATCTCGGGGAACTCGAACAGCTCCAGGAGGTCCGGCCGCATCGGCGTCTGTTCCGTGCGCACGACGCTGACCTCCGGCACCGCGGCGTCGTCCCCGTCGAGGTCCGCGGTGCACACCAGCAGCGCATTGCGCCAGTTCGAGTCCATGGACGGATGGTCATCGCGGGTGTGACCACCACGGCTCTCGGTGCGCATGAGTGCGGCCTTCGCGACGCACTCGCAGACCAGCAGCATGTTGCGTAGGTCGACCGCGAGATGCCAGCCCGGATTGAACTGACGATGTCCCTCGACCTGCATGCCGCCCAGGCGCTTTCGCAGGTCCGCGAGCACGCCGATCGCTTCCTGCATCTCGTCCTCTTTGCGGATGATCCCGACCAGATCGTTCATGGCCTGCTGGAGGTCGGTGTGCAGCGTGTAGGGGTTCTCCGGTTTGCCCTCGGCCGGCGGATCGAAGGGCGCCAGCACGGACGCAGCCGCCCGGTCGATGTCTTCGGCGGAGACCGCGGGACGGGTCGTCAGCGATTCGACGTACGCCGCCGCGCCGAGGCCGGCCCGCCGTCCGAAGACCAGCAGGTCCGACAACGAGTTTCCGCCGAGCCGGTTCGAACCGTGCATCCCGCCGGAACACTCGCCGGCCGCGAACAGGCCCGGAACCCGTGACGCGGCCGTGTCCGGATCCACCTCGATCCCGCCCATCACGTAGTGACAGGTCGGCCCCACCTCCATCGGTTCGGCGGTGATGTCGACGTCGGCGAGCTCCTTGAACTGGTGGTGCATCGACGGCAGCCTGCGCATGATCTCCTCGGCGGGCATGCGGGACGCGATGTCGAGGTAGACGCCGCCGTGCTCGGTGCCGCGTCCGGCCTTGACCTCCTCGTTGATCGCCCGCGCGACCTCATCGCGCGGTAACAGGTCCGGCGTTCGCCGGGCGCTGTCGTTGTCCGCCAGCCATTCATCGGCCTCCTCTTCGGTCTCGGCGTACTGACCTTTGAAGACCGGTGGGATGTAATCGAACATGAAGCGCTTGCCCTCGGTGTTCTTGAGAACTCCACCGTCGCCGCGAACACCCTCGGTCACGAGGATGCCCTTGACGCTGGGCGGCCACACCATCCCGGTCGGATGGAACTGGACGAACTCCATGTTGATCAGGCTCGCGCCGGCTCGCAGTGCCAAAGCGTGCCCGTCGCCGGTGTATTCCCACGAATTCGACGTCACCTTGAACGACTTGCCGATCCCGCCGGTGGCGACGACCACCGCGGGCGCCTCGAACACGATGAACCGGCCGGACTCGCGCCAATACCCGAACGCACCGGCGATCGCGTCGCCGTCCTTCAGCAGTTCGGTGATAGTGCATTCGGCGAACACCTTGATGCGCGACTCGTAGTCACCGGTGGCGGCGTAGTCCTCCTGCTGCAGCGAGACGATCTTCTGTTGCATCGTCCGGATGAGCTCCAGCCCGGTGCGGTCGCCGACATGAGCGAGTCGAGGATAGGTGTGGCCGCCGAAGATGCGTTGTGAAATCCGCCCGTCCGCGGTTCGATCGAACAGGGCGCCATAGGTTTCGAGCTCCCAGACGCGATCCGGGGCCTCCTTGGCGTGCAACTCGGCCATGCGCCAGTTGTTCAGGAACTTGCCGCCTCGCATCGTGTCCTGGAAGTGCGTCTGCCAGTTGTCTTTCGAGTTGGCGTTGCCCATCGAGGCGGCACATCCGCCTTCGGCCATGACCGTGTGGGCCTTGCCGAACAGCGATTTGCACACCACGGCCACCGAGTAGCCGCGCTCGCGGGCCTCGATGACCGCCCGCAACCCGGCACCGCCCGCACCGATGACAACGACGTCGTACTCGTAGCGTTCCGGCTCGGTCATCTATCGGGACTCCCAACGTTGAGAACGGCTGCACCACAGGCGTTGTGTTGTCACTCGGTCAACCCACGAACCTCAGGTCCGAGATGGTGTTGCTGGCGACGAGCATGATGTAGAAGTCGGTGAGCACCAAAGTCCCGAGCGTGATCCAGGCGAATTGCATGTGCCGGGTGTTGAGCTTCGACACCTGACTCCAGACCCAGTACCGCACCGGATGTTTCGAGAAGTGCTTGAGCCGGCCGCCGGTCACGTGGCGACACGAGTGGCACGACACCGTGTAGGTCCAGAGCAGGAGCACGTTCACGACGAGAATGACGTTGCCGAGCCCGAAGCCGAAACCGCCGCCTTCACCGTGGAAGGCGACGATCGCGTCGTAGGTGTTGATCACCGAGATGATTACGGCCACGTAGAAGAAGTACCGGTGCGAATTCTGGATGATGAGCGGCAGTCGCGTCTCGCCGGTGTACCGACTGTGGGGTTCGGCGACGGCGCAGGCAGGCGGCGACAGCCAGACCGACCGGTAATAGGCCTTGCGGTAGTAGTAGCAGGTCAGTCGGAACCCGAGCAGGAACGGCAGGGAGAGGAAAGCCAGCGGAATCCACATCGGGAGTTCGGGGAAGGGGGTACCGAAATGACTCGCTCCGGGCACACACGACTCGCTGAGGCACGGCGAATAGAACGGCGAGAGGTAGTGATAGTCCGCGGCGTAATAGGCGGTGCGCACGAAAGACCGTATCGTCGCGTAGATGACGAAGGCCGCGAGACCCACGACTGTCAGCAGCGGCGACAGCCACCACCTGTCCTGGCGGAGAGTTCGGGCCAGGATTCGCGCGCGGCCCGGAGAGAAGACCCCGACTGTGTCCCGCTCAGTCGCGGGGGCGCTCACTTCGTGCGCTCACGCGAATGAAAGCCCAGCCCTTCGTCTTGCGCACCCAGCCAGGCCGACTCGTCCGACTTGCAGTCAGGCACATAGATAACCTGGTCTCGCCCGACTTTCGTCTGCAGCAGCGGTGGCGGTGCGTGCTCGAAGTCGTGAAGGTCGATCTCCAGCCGATCCAGATCGTTGGACATTCGCCGAACCGCGTCTACATCGCCGTACTGCGTCTGCAGCGTGGTCATGTGATGCCGTAGCGCACCTATACTCCGATGCAGCTCCTTCATCTCGGTCGGTATCATGGCACATCCCTTCCTGCCTATGTGATGAATAACACAGTACCGGCCGGGCCCGCTGAGTCAACGATGTTGGCGGAACGTGTCGGCTCCCCCGACCGGAGGCCGCCAGATGAACGACGACGACCACGTTCCCGCGCAGAACCTGCCCCGAGCTGAGCAGCGATGGACCGCATCGGCGTTCGTACTGGTCGCGATGGCGATCCCGTTCCTCTTGCCCGCGCGTTACGCCGCCGGTACCGCTTGGCTGCTACCCGCGATCGAGGGGCTGGTCCTGCTGACACTGATCGTGGTCGACCCCCGTCGCATCGACCGGCCCGGCCGGTGGGTCCGCGGCCTCTCCGTGGGGCTGGTCGTCGCCATCGCCGCAGGTGCGGCGTGGGCCGCGGCGCGGCTCGTGTGGGACCTGCTGCACGGAGATCCGCAGACCGCGGCGGCGAACCAGTTGCTGGTCGCCGGGGCTCTCGTCTGGCTGCAGACCGTCATCGCGTTCGCATTCCTCTACTGGGAGCTCGACGGCGGCGGTCCAGTGAACCGGCACCTGCGTCCGGCCGCATACCCGGACCTCGCCTTTCCGCAACACCTCGAGCCCCGACTGGCACCGCCGGGATGGCGTCCCGTGTTCTTCGACTACCTCTATCTGGCACTGACCAACGCGACTGCCTTCAGCCCCACCGACGTGATGCCGCTGTCGCGTCGTGCGAAGCTGGCGATGGCGTCGCAGTCGCTGTTGTCGATCGTCATCCTCAGCCTGGTGGTGGCCAACGCGGTCAACCTTCTCGATTGACGACCGCGGCACGATCGCACACCGGAATAGGGTCGGCGACGTGACGGTTGTGCCGGCGGGGTCCAGAGGACCAGATCGGAGTCACGATGAGCGAGCCATCTATCAGGACCGTGCCGTCGCGGCAGGTCATCCCGGGTACCGAGCGGCACATCTTCCGGAGCGGGTGGCTCGATTCCCGCCAGTCCTTCCCCGTCACGGGCAACTTCGATCTCGCGGCGAACGCCCACGGAGTCCTGCTGGTGCACAACGACGATCGCGTCGACGCCGGTGAAGGTTTCGACGCCCACTTCCACCGGGACGCCGAAATCGTCACTTGGGTACTCGAAGGTGCTGTCACTCATCGTGATTCGTTCGGCAACACCGGCGTGATCACGCCGGGCGTCGCGCAGCGGATGAGCGCGGGCCGCGGGATCACCCACACTGAGGCGAATGCGTCACGGCGCAGCGAGAACCGGGACCTGCGCGTCGTGCAGATGTGGTTGGCGCCCGAGCACGGTGGAGGTGAACCCGGCTACGCCGAACGCGACTTCAGCGCCGATCTCGCGACCGGCGGGCTGGTCACGGTGGTCTCCGGCAGGCCCGAACACGCGGGCACAGATGCGATCTCGATCGGCAACCCGTTCGCGGCGCTGCACGTGGCCCGGATCGGTTCCGGACAGTCGGTCGCCCTTCCCCCGGCACCGTACGGACATCTCTACGTTGCGCGAGGCGGTGTCGAGCTGGACGACGGCATCCGACTCGTCGAGGGCGACGCGCTGCGCACCATCGATGAGGGCGCGGTCGGTGTCACCGCGACGTCCGAGGCCGAGATCCTGTTCTGGGAGATGCACACGACGTTCAACCGTGACCTCTGACCACCCGTCGGGCCGAACTGGACGCGGAAAGGAAGCCCAACATTCGTCAACCGGCGATGACGGCGACTGCGAATGCGAGGTCACCCGACGATGGCGCCCCGGAGGTACTGGTCCAGAATGCGCCGGATGTCGACTGCCGGGTTGATGGCGGTGCGGTAGAACACCAGTGAATCCGTGATCGCGAGTAGATCTTCGACCTCGACGCCCGAATTCGGCAGGCCGGCACCGGCGAGCGAACGCGTCGCCACCAGTCGTGCCACGTCCTCGACGTCGGACCGACCCGTCAACCTTTGGCGAATGGCGGGCAGATCGTCGAGTTCGAGGATGAGCGCGTAACGGGCGCGCATGTCGTCGTGTCTGGCAGCGAGGGTGTCGACCAATTCCGACAGCGATCCGGCCAGTTCGTCGACCGGAACCCGTCCGTCGTGGTCGACCCCTTCATCTGTCATCACCAATGCCTCGGTGTCGATCCGGGTGCGGGCCGCCAGTGCGTCGACGATGAGCTCGATCAGCGCGATCCGGGTCCTCGCATGGTAGGAGGTCGACCCCAGCGGCAACCGCGCCTCCCGATCGACAGCCCGATGGGTGAGTGCGCGGACACCGTCGCGGGCGATGATTCGGATGCCGGCATCGGCGATGACATCCCGACGCCCGCCTCCACTGGTCGAATCCGCAGACATGCGCGAGATACTACAGATGTAGCGGATCGTCCCGTAGTCTCTACATGTGTAGAGCCCGATGCATCGCGGTGGACGGAGACGCCAGTGGAAATCGATTTCGTACCCGACCCAACACTGTATCCCTTCGAGTCACGATGGTTCGAATCGTCGGTCGGACGGCTTCATTACATCGACGAAGGCGTCGGGCGACCTGTCCTGATGTGTCACGGCTCCCCCACCTGGAGCTTCCTCTACCGGCACATCGTGACCGGGCTGCGCGATCGTTTTCGCTGCGTCGCCCTGGACCTCCCCGGCTTCGGGCTGTCCACTCGCCCCGACGGGTTCGGCTACACCATCGCCGAGCTGACGGTTGTCCTCGGCGAGCTGATCGACCACCTCTCCTTGGACGACTTCGTCCTGGTGGGTCACGACTGGGGTGGACCCATCGGACTCGGTGCGGCAGTCCCCCGCGCCGAACGCGTGGGCGGGATCGTTCTCGCGAACACCGCGTTCTGGCCGATCGATCTGCTACCGAATCGATTGTTCAGCGCGGTCATGAGCAGTCGTCCGTTGCGACAGTGCATCCTCGAACAGAATCTGCTCGTCGAAGGCGTACTGCTCGGCAGGTTCGGGCCGACCTTGACCAACGCGGAGGCCGAGCACTATCGGCGGGTGCAACCGAGTCCCGACGCCCGATATGGACTCTTGGTCATGCCCGGCGAGATCCGCTCGGCGAGACCACTCCTCGAGCAGTTGGCCGCGGATGTCCCGCTCCGTCTGGGCGATAGGCCGGCACTCGCCGTATGGGGGATGAGGGACATCGTTTTCCGGCCGCGACGCTGCATCCCCAAGATTCGCGCGGCCTTCTCCGACCTGGAGGTCGTCGAGCTCCCGGACGCCAAGCACTTCGTGTCCGAAGACGCTCCCGAGACGATGAGCGCGGCAATCGCCGCGCGATTCCGCGATCGGTGACGAGCTTCGACGACCATTTCTTCGTTGAACTGCACACGATTTGCCATAATGCTGCCAGTTTCCGGCGGCACGGCTACTGTGTGAGCCACTCGAAGGGCAAGGCACTTGGCGCGCCTCGCCGGCCAAGTCGCCAGCGAAAGGACGTTCATGCCTTCCCCGTCGCCCGCAGCACGACTCGCGGCTGAGTTCTTCGGAACATTCTGGTTGGTCTTCGGCGGATGCGGCAGCGCGATCTACGCCGCCAAGCAGATCGCCCAGTCCGAGGACGGCCAGGACACCTTCCAGGTCGGAATCGGGTTCCTCGGTGTCTCTCTGGCTTTCGGTCTCACCGTCGTGACGATGGCCTACGCGGTGGGGCACGTCTCCGGCGCACACTTCAATCCCGCGATCACGCTGGGCGCCGCCGTCAGCGGCCGGCTCTCCTGGAAAGAGCTGCCCACCTTTTGGGTGGCGCAGGTCGTGGGTGGCCTGTTGGCCGGCCTCATGCTCTTCCTCATCGCCAAGGGCCAACCCGGGTTCGAGGCCGAGGGCAATATGGCCGCCAACGGGTTCGGAGAACACTCCCCCAGCAACTACTCGCTCACCGCGGTCCTCATCGCGGAGATCCTGCTGACGGCGTTTTTCCTCATCGTGGTCCTCGGCGCGACCGACGGACGCGCTCCCGCGGGCTTCGGTCCGCTCGCCATAGGCTTGTGCCTCACGCTCATCCACCTGATCTCGATCCCGATCAGCAACACATCGGTCAACCCGGCGCGTTCGACGGCGGTCGCCTTCTTCAACGGCAACGGCGCACCCGGTCAGTTGTGGGCCTTCTGGCTGGCGCCGCTGATCGGCGGACTGATCGGCGGTCTCCTCTACCCGCTGCTGTTCCAGAACGGGAAGCGCGCAGCAGCCGAACCGGCACGGACCGAGACCGCCGACGCCTGATCGTGGCGATGGGCCGGATCGAGGACGGACATGCCGTGCGACTGGTGAACCCGAACTCGACTGATGGACTTCGATCGAAGTCCATCAGTCGAGTTGGGGTTCATCAGTCAGAGTAGGACGCGGTCTCGCGGCCGACGGAGGACCACGAAAGAACTCGTTGTGCTCGGAGCGGGCCCAACTACTGCTCCCTGAGGAGGCCGGAGCTTGCGGAGGCCGTCACGAAGGGTCATGGTGAGATGCGTCGCAAACCCCTCGAGGCTCGTCGATCTCGACGCGCTCCTTCGTCGCTTGCTCGGCCCGGCGGTTAACGCTCCTCGCACCTCAGTACCTGCGGCCTGGCGGCCGTCGTGGACTACGAAAGAACACTCTTGAGCGTCCCCATCTCTGCTCCCTGAGGTGCGAGCGAAGCGAGCCACGAAGGGCTCCGCAACCTGTCACACCAGGCCCTTCGTGGCTCGTCGCTGGCGCTCCTCGCACCTCAGGGAGCAGAGGGAGGGCATCGCTTGCACCCCACAGACCAGCGGTGTTGAGGCTCTTTCGGATTAGGGAGCAAATGGTGGGTCGATCTTTCGGATCGGGGACCGGGGTCCCTCCGCAAGCTCCGGGCGCGCCTCGAAAAGCATTGAGAGGCGCTCCTTTCGGAGTAGGAGCATGCCGCGCGTCGCGATCAGGACGGCGCGACCACCCGCAGGACCTCTCGCCCCGAGTGCAGCCGGGAGATGTTGTCGGTGATGTCGCGCACCCGCCCCACGAACGTGTCACGGGTGACCCCCGAGATGTGCGGGGTCATCAGCACGTTGGGCAATTCGCCGAACGGCAGGCCCGACGGGTCCGCTCGATCGCTGCCCGTCGGATAGCGATACCAGACGTCGAGCGCTGCTCCGCCGACCAACCCGTCTCGGAGGGACTCGTACAGATCCTGCTCGACGACGAGCGGGCCGCGGCCCACGTTGACCAGCACACCCACGGGCCCGAGCCGCCGCAGGTGGCCGGCGTCGATCATCCCGGTGGTACTCGCGGTCAGCGGCGCGGAGACCACCACGACATCGGATTCGTCCATCAGACGATCGAGATCAGTGGTGTCGCCGTACCATTCGAGCCCGGTGTCGTCGGCGACCCGGCCGGACCCGGTCACCGCACAGGCCCGCGCGCCGAAGGCACCCATCAGGTCTGCGGTTCGTCGACCGATGTGGCCGAAACCCACGTAGCCGATCATCGCGCCACGCAGAGTCCGCGGCTGTTCCACCCCGTCGCGGTACACCGCCGAGGCCCACAACCCCTGGCGTAGCGCGGCGTCCTGGCCGAGGAGACCTCGGCGCACCGTGACCACCGCGGCGGCGATGTACTCGGCGATCGAATCCTCGTGGTGAAAGGTGTTGGCCACCTCGGTGTTCGCCGCGAGGTCACCGAAACTGACCTTGTCGGTGCCGGCGCCACCGGTCAGCACCAGCCGCAGACCGGATCCCGCGCGAGCCATCGCCGGGGTCACCCGACCGCCCACGTAGACGTCGGCGTCGGCCAGATCGGCCACGAGCGCGGCCTCGTCGAAGGCCGCGTGCCAGGACGTGTCCACACTCGCGGGCAACAGGCTCTCGAACAACTCGCGGTGCGGTACGAAGTTCCGTTCACCCACCACGACTTTCAGATCGTCGCCGCGCGTTTCCGCCACGACCTCAGCTCCGCACGAGCGCGGGTCGTTTGCTGTCGAACGTCCAGTCCGGGATGAGGAATTGCATTCCGACCGCGTCGTCCCGCGCCCCGAGCCCTTCGGAGCGGTACAGCTGATGGGCGGCTTCCACCTGCTCCATGTCGAGTTCGACGCCGAGACCCGGCCGGTCGGGAACCGTGAGGTGACCGTCGACGATCTCGTACGGCTCGGTGGTGAGACGTTGTCCGTCCTGCCAGATCCAGTGCGTGTCGATCGCGGTGATCTCGCCCGGCGCAGCGGCCGCGACGTGCGTGAACATGGCCAGAGACACGTCGAAGTGGTTGTTGGAGTGCGATCCCCAGGTGAGCCCCCAGGCATCACACAGTTGCGCGACGCGCACCGAGCCGGCCATGGTCCAGAAGTGTGGGTCGGCCAGCGGGATGTCGACCGCATTCGTGCGGATCGTGTGCCCGAGCTCGCGCCAGTCGGTCGCGATCATGTTGGTCGCGGTAGGCAACCCGGTCGCGCGCTTGAATTCGGCCATCACCTCACGGCCGGAGAACCGGCCCTCCGGTCCCACCGGGTCCTCGGCGTAGGCGACGACATCGCGCAAGCGTCCGCCGATCCGAATCGCCTCCTCGAGCAACCAGCCGCCGTTGGGATCAAGCGTCACCCGGGCCGTCGGGAAGCGTTCCGCCAGCGCGGTGACGACGTCGGCCTCCTCGTCGGGCGACAGAACCCCGCCCTTCAGCTTGAAATCGGCGAAGCCGTAACGCTTCTGGGCCGCCTCGGCGAGTGCGACGACACCGTCGGCATCAAGGGCCTCCTGATGGCGCAAACGCATCCAGTCATCGGTCTCGCCGGCACCGTCGGCGTAGTCCAGCGTTGTCCTGGTGCGATCCCCCACGAAGAACAGATAACCGAGCGCAGCAACCCGATCACGCTGCTGTCCCTCGCCGAGCAGCGCCGTCACCGGCACACGGAGGTGCTGGCCGAGGAGATCCAACAGTGCCGATTCGACGGCGGTCACCGCGTGGATCGTGATGCGTTGATCGAAAGTCTGATCCCCGCGGCCACCACGGTCACGATCGGCGAACGTGCGCCGGATGTCCTGCAGGACCGCGTTGTACTCGCCGATACCGCGTCCTTCGACGATCGGCCGCGCATCGTCGAGCGTGGTGCGGATCGGTTCGCCGCCCGGGACCTCACCGACCCCCTGGTTGCCTTCGGAGTCGGTCAGCACGACCAGGTTCCGGGTGAAGAACGGGGCGTGTGCGCCGGACAGGTTGAGCAGCATGCTGTCTCGTCCCGCGACGGGGATCACCCGCATCTCGGTGACCACCGGGGTCGTCGTGGACGTCGATGTGGCTGTCGTCATGGTGATTCCTTTCAGAAGTGTCAGAAGAAGATCTGCTGGCCGATGAGCAGTGCCGCGCCGACGGCCGACACCGTGATCGACACGGTGCGGAGCCGATCCCGGTCGAGTACCCGGTTGACGGCGCGGGAGGCGATGAAGCCGAGGACGACGACCGGTGTCAGGGCGAGGAACGCCCAGAGGATCTCGGCGCTCACGCTGCCGGTCGCGGCGAGCGCTGCCATCGACATCAGGCTGCCGACGAGGAAGAACGCACTCATGTTGCTACGCACGTGCGCGTTCTCCTCGCCGGAGTACACCAGCGCCATCGGTGGGCCGCCGATCGACGTGGCCGTGCCGAGCAATCCGGAGGCCGCGCCCGCGGTCGCCAGGTTGCGGCGTACCGGTGCAGGCCGCCAGCCGACGGAGGCGATCACGACACCGCCGAGCACGACCGCCGCCAACAGCAATGACAGACCGCGGGTGGGCAACCAGACCAGCAGCAGGGCCCCGGCGATGGTCCCGGGGACCCGACCGGCCAGAGCCCACCCGGTACCGCGGAAGTCCAGGCTTCCCCGCTCGCGGATCACCACCAGCAGCGTGACTGTCGTCGCTGAAGCGATCAGCATGCCGGGAAGCAGTGTCGGCGCCACCAGGGCGACCACCGGCGCGGCGAGCATGCCCATCCCGAAACCGATGGATGCCTGCATGCAGGACGCGAGGAACACGGCCACCGCGATGGTCACGCATGCCACGACGCTCACGCCAGTACGGCCTTCGTACCGCCGGGCGTGTTCACGCCGCCGGGGCGGGCATGCCCAGGCCGACCCGTCCGCGGGGGTGATAGCACTCGGCGATGTGTCCGGCCTCCTGCCGATCGGTGACGGCCGGCGGCAGCGCGGTCGCGCAGACGTCGGTGGCGTGTGCGCAGCGCGTCCGGAACCGGCAGCCCGACGGCGGATTGAGAGGCGAGGGCACCTCGCCGCTCAACAGGATTCGCTCGCGGCGGTTGTCGGCGTCGAGCGTCGGTGCCGCGGACATCAGCGCCTCGGTGTACGGATGCGCAGGATGGTCGAACACGGCTTCGGTACTGCCTGTTTCGACGATCCGGCCCAGGTACATCACCGCGACCCGGTCGGCCACATGACGCACCACCGACAGATCGTGCGAGATGAAGATGTAGGAGATGTCGAGCTCCTGCTGGAGTTCGTTCAGCAGGTTCAGCACCTGCGCCTGTACCGAGAGGTCCAGCGCCGACACCGGCTCGTCGCAGATGATCACCTCGGGATCGAGCGCGAGCGCACGGGCGATTCCCAGGCGCTGACGCTGACCGCCCGAGAACTCCTGCGGGCTGCGGTGTTCGTCGCTCGGCCGCAACCCGACGAGATGCAGCAGTTCACGGACGCGGGCGGCCCGGTCACGCTTGCGCGGGTACAGGTCCTTGTGGGTACGCCACGGCTCGCCGATGATCTCGGCCGCGGTCATCCGATTGTTCAGCGAGGCATACGGATCCTGAAAGACCATCTGCACCTTGCGACGCAGGGCGAGCAGGTCCTTGCCCTTGAGCCGGTACGGGTCGGTGCCGTCCCATCGGACGGTGCCGGTGTCGGGCCGCTCGAGCATCATCAGCGTTCGGGCGAGAGTGGACTTGCCGCAGCCGGATTCGCCGACCAGACCGAGTGTCTCGCCGCGGCGGAGATCGAGATCGATCCCGTCGAGCGCCCGGAGTTGTTTGCGGCCGCCCTTGCCGGAAACCGCGAAGGTCTTTCCGACGTCGCGTACTTCGAGGACCCGACTCGAGTCGAGCGGGGCCGCGGCACCGCGCGCCTTGTCGCGGCCGGGCGTCGTGGCGAGGCTGGTCGTCTCAGGCATTGTCGATCTCCTCCGAGAAGTGGCAGGCCGCGGCCCGGTTGGTGCCGGTGGTCGTCAGCGTCGGCCGTTGCTGCACGCACTGCGCGCGGGCCAGCGGACACCGCGCCTGGTACACACAGCCCGTCGGGATCGAGTGCAGGTCGGGCGGCGTACCGCCGATCGACTTGAGATCGGCCCCGCGTTCGGCGCTGACGGGAACGGAATCGAGCAGTCCTTTGGTGTACGGATGCCTCGGACTGCGGAAGACCTCGGCCACCGGCCCGGTCTCGACGACGTTGCCCGCGTACATGATCGCGACGCGGTCGGCCTGCTCGGCGACGAGCGCGAGGTCGTGGGTGATCAGGACGACCGCCATGTCGTGTTCGGCCCGGAGGCGCCCCAGCAGCGCCATGATCTGAGCCTGCACCGTCACGTCGAGCGCGGTGGTGGGTTCGTCGGCGAGCAGCACCTTGGGGCTCAACGCCACCGCCATCGCGATCAGCAGACGTTGCCGCATCCCGCCGGAGAACTGGTGCGGGTAGGAGTCGACCCGTGACTCCGGTTCCGGGATGCCCACGTGCCGCATCAGTTCGATCGCCTCGAGACGGGCCTTCTTCTTCGACATCCCACGATGGATGCGGAACGGTTCGGCGAGCTGGGTCCCGACCGGGTACACCGGATTGAGCGCAGTCAGCGCGTCCTGGAACACGATCGCGAGTTCGGTGCCGGCCATCTCGCGTCGCTTCGACGCCGAGGCGGAGACGAGGTCGACGGAGTCCAGGACGATCGATCCGTCCGAGACCGAGGCGATCGGGTCGAGCAACCCGACGAGCGCCTGTGCGGTCATCGACTTGCCACACCCGGATTCGCCGAGCAGCGCCAGCGTTTCGCCACGACGGGCGCGGAAGGACACGTGGTCGACCGCCCGCACGGTACCGGTGGGCGTTCGCAGATCCACGGTCAGGTCGACGACGTCGAGTGCGACCCGATCGTCGGTGCCGGCGTCGGGCCGGTCGAGGGCAGGAGCACTCATCGCAGCGCCTTTCGTGAGGAGAAGAACCGCTTCCGGGCGTTCGGGGTGGTCAGTCGCCACCGCTGACCGGGGTCGGTCGCGATGCGCGCCCACGCGGCCAGCATCGTGGCCGACACGGTCGTGATGACGATCGCCAGGCCCGGGAAGAACGACAGCCACCATGCGGTCTGCAGGTAGGTCCGGCCTTGCGACACCATCAGGCCCCAGCTGACGTCGGGCGGCTGGATACCGATGCCGAGGAACGACAGCGACGACTCCGCGAGCATCACGTAGCAGAAGTCGAGGGTGGCCACGGTGAGCAGCGTGGGGAGCAGGATCGGCAGGACGTGCCCGCGGAGTATCGCACCGCTGCTCGCACCGAAGGTCCGTGCCGCGTCCACGAACACGCGACTCTGCAACTCGGCGGATTCGGCCCGCGCGGTCCGTAGGTAGATCGGGATCCGGGTGATCGCCAGCACCGCGATGATGTTGGCGGCGCTCGGCGAGAACACGTACAGGATCACGACTGCGAGCAGCAGCGACGGGAAGCTCATGATGACGTCGGCGATGCGCATCGCGGTGGTCTCACGCCAGCCGCGGTGGTATCCCGCCCACATGCCGATCGCCGAGCCCACGACGCACGAGATGATCACCGCGGGCAGGGAGACCATGAGCGTGGTCTGGCAGGCGACGATGAGCCGGGCGAGCATGCTGCGACCCAGCGGGTCGGTGCCCAGCACGTTCATCCAGCCCGTGTCGAGGTTGAACGGCGGGAGGTTCGACTCGTCCAGGTTCTGGTCGGTGGCGGCGTCCCCGACCAGCCACGGACCGAAGATCGCGGTGAGCAGGATGAAGGTCAGGATGCCGGCGGCGACGGTCGCGAACTTGTCGCGGAGCAGCAGCCGCCACAGCGGCAGTTGCCCGCCGGGCACCTTCTTGGCGGCGACGGAGTCGCCGGTGATGTCGGTCGAGGCGACGGGACTCGTCGTGTCGACGGGATCGGTGACGATGGACATGTGTCAGTACTCCTCGATGTGTCCGGCGACTAGACCGTGGCCTTGTCACGAACGCGTGGGTCCAGGAGGGCGAGACCCGCGTCGATGACGATGTTCAGGATGAAGATGCTGAGAGCGGTGAGGAGCACCGCGGCCTGCAGGACCGCGAAGTCGCGTTGCAGGATCGAATCGATCATCAGCTTGCCGATGCCGGGCCAGCCGAAGATGGCTTCGACGATGACCGCGCCGTTGATCAGGCCGACCGCGAGATCGCCGGCGACGGTGAGGGCGGGGGCGGCCGCATTGCGCAGTGCGTGGTGGGTGACGATCCGGAAGTCTCCGGCCCCTTTGCTTCTCGCCACCTTGACGTAGGGGGCCGACAGGGCCGAGACCATGGCGCCGCGCACCACCTGGGTGAGAACGCCCAGCGGTCGGATCATCAGTGTCGCGATCGGCAGGACCCAGGCCAGCACCCCGCCGGTCCCGGACGTCGGCAGCCAGCCGAAGACAACCGCGAAGATCCAGATACCGGTGATCGCGAACCAGAAGTCGGGGACGCTGGCCGCGGTCATCGACAGCAGGCTCGAGAAGCGGTCGGCGAGTGAGTTCGGTCGGTAGGCCGCCCAGCAACCGATCATGATCGAGCCGAGGACCGACAGCACGAGCGTGACGAAAGCGAGCTGCAGAGTCGCCGGGAACGCTGCGAGCGCCATGCTCGCCGCCTGCTGACCGGTCTTCAGTGACTCACCGAAGTCGAGGTGGAAGACGCCGGCGAGGTAGTCGGTCATCTGTTGCCAGATCGGTTTGTCGAGCCCGTTCGCGGCGGCGAACTCGGCGCGCTGCTCCGGGGTCGCGGAGACCGGGAGGTAGAGATTGGTGGGGTCGCCGGTGAGCCGGGCCATGAAGAACACGCCGAACAAGACGATGATCAGCGGGATCAGGCTGGTGAACATCCGGCGCCGGAGGAAGGTGAGCATCGGTCATCGCCTCTGTTTCAGTCGTTCTGGGCTGGCGCGTGGGTCATCTCGGCGAGACGCATCTCGTCACCGGTGGCCGAATTGGGCCGGTAGGCAACACGATTCGCTTTCGCGAGAACTGCTTGCATGTGTGCGATATACGCGTATTGGCGGATCTCGCGCGGCTCGGCGGCCAGGACCGCGGCGAGTGCGTTCTGACGGGCCGGGCCGGTGAGGGCCTCGGCGGCGCGGATCTGTTCGTCGTAGGCGGCTGTGCCGTAAGTGCTCTGGTATCCGTCGGACAGCATGTACTGGTCGAGGGTGAACTGGGTGTCACCGGCCTGGTTGCCGTGCATGATCATCAGCAGCACCGGCCCCGACCCGGGTACGAAAGGCCTTGTCTGATACTGCATCTGACCTGATGTGTCCATCATCTCGATCTTGACGTCCAGCCCGATCTTGCTGAGCGTGAATTGCAGGTTCTCGATGGTCTCGTTGATCTTCGGGAACTGACCGGTACGGCCGATGAGGCGGATGGTCCGGTCGACCGGTACCCCGTCCGCACGGGCTTCGTCGACCAGGCGCTTGGCGCGGTCGAGGTCGTACGGCGTCGGGGTCAGCTGGTCGTTGTAGCCGACGATGCCCTCCGCGACCAGCTGGGCCGCGGGTGTACCGAGACCCTGGAACAGTGCGTCGACGATGCCGACGCGGTTGACGGAGAGATCGATGGCCTCGCGCACCCGGTAGTCGGTCAGGGGCGCATCGGTGGCCTGCATGCGCAGGGCGGTCGTCTCGTTGTTGGTGTAGGCGATGCCGAGATCACCCGCTCCGTCTTCGGGGCCGAGTGAGGTGGCGATGTCCGCTTCGTCGTTGGAGACCATCGCGGCACGGACACTGCCCTCGGAGCGCCATTGGTAGACGGCGCGGGTGAATGCAGGGGCGTCGCCGTGATAGTTCGGATTGGCTGTCAACGCCACGCGCTGGCCCGAATCCCAGAAGTCGACCATGTAGGGGCCGGTCCCGATCGGCACGCGCACCTTGTCGTCGGCGACGGTGGTGCGCGGAACGATCTCGATGAACGACAGGCGCAGCGGGAGAATCGGGTCGGGGGTCTCCGTGCGGACCTCGATGGTGATGGGGTCGATCACAGTCACCTCGCGGGTGCTGTCGTCGAAGACGTAGCCGTTGACGTCGCAGCCGATCGCCCCGTTGAACGTGCGGCGGATGGAGAACGCGGCGTCCTCGGCGTCGAACGGCTGGCCGTTGCTGAATCGAATGCCCGAGGCCGTGGTGAAACGCCAGACGTTCGGCTCCACCTGGGTCCACGCCGTAGCGAGACCGGGCTGCAGTTCGCCACTGTTCGGATCCCGTTCGATGAGCGGTTCGGTGATGTTGGACCGGACCACGACACCGGTGGCCGTAAGGGAAGCGTCGCAGGGTTCCAGCGTCGGCGGCTCCTGAGGCAGGACGATGCGCAGGGTGTCCGGAGAGGCGCTCTCGCTCGCGGTCGTGTTCGCGACGCTGCAACCACTGGCCGCGAGCACGGCCACCGCGGACAGTGCCAGCAGACACCCGGCGGGGCGCTTCCGGGATCGCAGAGCTGCGATCTGCATGGGGACCTCCGATGAAAGAAAGACTGCGAGTGATCTCGCGGTGGGCTCGACCGCGTTTGTGACGGTAGACACACGCTATGAGCGTCGCGATGACGGCGTCAACAGAGCAAAAGCCCAGCAAACGGCCATTTCGGCGGGTTTGGAGGGCTTTCGAAAGGCCTCTGAACCGGCGACTCCGCGAGTCGAAACCACCGCTGACCTGACGGTTCATCGCTGCTCTCTTGCGCTGGACGAATCGACAACCCCGTATCAATACAGTTTGAGTATCGGTCCATGTTATTTGCGTGTTGGACAGGTATCCGTGGCACTTCTAGCGTTGACCACATCCACCGAAGGACCGGTCTGTGTCCTGCACTCCTGGAGGTCAAGCATGACGAGCAGTTCGGCCGGCACCGCGACGGCAACGGAAACCATTGGGCTGAAGGACCTTTCGTCGTTCCACGGCTCTGTCCTCCGCGTCGGCCCGCTGAAGCCCTCGCTCGAGGAGCGTCTCGAAGGTACCTACGGCGCCCAGCGACTGCCCGATGACCGGGAGGCGCGGAAGGCCTTCCTCGCGCGCAACGCCGACGCGGTGACCGCGGTCGTGACCTCGGGACGAACTGGGGTGGACGCCGGCTTGATGGCCGAGCTCCCGAACCTCGGCGCCATCGTCCACTTCGGCGTCGGTTACGACACCACCGACGTCGCCCGTGCCGCCGAGCTCGGCATCGGCGTCAGCAACACCCCGGACGTCCTCACCGACTGCGTCGCCGACACCGCAGTCGGACTACTCCTCGACACGATGCGCGGTCTCGCCGCGGCCGATCGGTTCGTCCGAGCCGGTCGCTGGCCCGTGGAAGGGAACGTTCCGCTCACCCGGAAGGTCTCCGGCACCGACGTCGGCATCCTCGGGCTGGGCCGTATCGGCTCGGCGATCGCCCACCGCCTGACCGCCTTCGGGTGCCGGATCACCTACCACAACCGCCGCCCGGTCGACGGCTCACCGTATCGCTACGCGGCGTCGCCGGCCGAGCTCGCCACCCAGGTCGACGTGCTGATCGTGGCCGCCGCCGGCGGTGCCGACACGCGCCATCTCGTCGACCGGGACGTCCTCGAGGCGCTGGGCGCCGACGGCTTCCTCATCAATGTGGCGCGCGGCAGCGTCGTCAACGAGGACGCCCTCGTCGACCTGCTGCGGCGCGGCCGACTGGCCGGCGCCGGGCTCGACGTGTTCGCGCACGAGCCGGAGGTGCCCGAGGCGCTGCTGTCCATGGACAACGTCGTACTTCTCCCCCACCTCGCGAGCGGAACGGTCGAGACACGTGCCGCCATGGAGGAACTCACCCTCGCCAACCTCGCGACCTTCCTGCGGACCGGCGACCTGTCGACACCGGTCGTCGCACCGAATCACGCTCTGCGAAAGGACATCTGATGTCTGTCGTCCTCAGCTACCTACCGACACCCGAGGGGCGCGGCGCACTCCCGTTCGGCTTCGCCGAGGCCCGCATGCGCGGCACCGACGTCGTGATCGTGGCCGATGGCGACAACGCCTCGTCACCGGAGTTCCTGGTCGACCTGGAGAACGCGCGTGAGGTGGCTCAGGCCGGTGACGTCGAATACCGCGTCGCCGAGAACGATCCAGGCCTCTCGCACGCCGACCAGCTCATCGACGCATCGTACGACGACGCAGCCGAGCTCCTGGTGATCGGCCAGCGCAGGCGTTCACCGGTCGGAAAACTACTGACCGGCAGCGTCGTCCAGCGTGTGCTGCTCGACGCACAGTGCCCGGTGGTCGCGGTCAAACCGCCCGTGCGCGCCGCGGTCTGATCGGGCTTTTCCACCGCAACCCCTGCTGGTCGAGCAGCGTCGAACGAGCGAAGCGAGTCCGCCGCTGCCCGTCGAGGCCGCCGAGGTGGGGTCGTCAACGGGATCCGGTGCACAGTCGACGAACTCGTCCGAGGTCGCCGTCAGATCCATTCCCGTTCGGGGAGAACGTCTCTCATCAACCGCGCAAGAGCCGGGTTGGTATTGTCGGCGCGCCAGGCGATGTTCATCTGCACGGGACGATCGCGGATTGCGGTCACCTCTTTGAACACCACCCCGTCGGGATGCATGGTCATGGCCGACTCCGGAACCAGCGCCATGCCCAGCCCGGAGTGCACCAGGACGAGCATGGTGTGCACCTGCGTGACGTATTGAACATATCGAGGCGACGCCCCGACCGCGGTGAAGGTGCTGATCAGCAATTCATTGAAATACCGCGCATCGGTGGGCGAGTACATGATGACCGCCTGACCGTCGAAGTCCTCGATCGCGAGGTGCTCGACGTCGGCGAACTCATGATCGGCGGGCAGGGCGGCGACCAGGCGCTCATGGTGCAGCGGACGGGAGTTCACACCTGGGCGAGAGATCGGCGGGCGGACGATGCCGAGGTCGAGATCACCGCGGACCAGTGCCTCGACCTGCGCGATGGTGACCATCTCCCGCAAGACGAGCCGAACGTCGGGTAGCTTCTCGCGGGCCGTCTGCATGAGCCGGGGCAACACCGCACGCGCCGACGCCCCCGTGAAACCGATGTTCACGGTGCCCAGATCACCCGCAGGCACGCGGCGGACCGTCAGAGCCGCCCCCTCCGCGAGCGCGACGATGCGTCGTGCGTCGGGTAGGAAGGCCGCGCCGGCCGCCGTCAGCGACACCGCCCGACTGCTGCGTTCGATCAACTGGACGCCGAGTTCGTGCTCCAGTTGCTGGATCTGCCTGCTGAGCGGGGGCTGCGTCATGTGGAGCCGCTCGGCCGCTCGGCCGAAGTGCAGCTCCTCGGCGACCGCGATGAAGCAAGTGAGGCGCGAGAGAGAGAACATCGATCCACTTTCGGCATCGTTACCCCGCGATCTGCGGAGTGGCGTGGATGACGCTAACCCACTTCAAGGGTGACGGTCGAGGGTTCGCCCACGCTCACCACCGCGGGCTGGAGTTCACCCAACCGCCGCGGCGGTGCTCGTGCAAACGCTCACCACCGCGGGCTGGAGTTCACCCAACCGCCGCGGCGGTGCTCGTGCAAACGCTCACCACCGCGGGCTGGAGTTCACGAAGCCCGGATCGATGGACTGCATGTAGCCGGTGTCGTCCCGGTCGCGGATGCCGCAGTCGAGGTACTGCTGGTGCAGGGCCTCCAGCGACTCGTCGTCGAGTTCGACGCCCAGACCTGGGCCGGTCGGGACCGGCACTGCACCGTCGACGATGCCCAGGACGCCGGGCTTCACCACATCCTCGGTCTTCCACGGCCAGTGGGTGTCGCAGGCGTAGGTGAGGTTGGGTGTCGCAGCCGCGAGATGCACCATCGCGGCGAGGCTGATGCCCAGGTGCGAATTGGAGTGCATCGACAGGCCGAGTCCGAAGGTCTCACAGATACCGCCGAGGAGACGCGACCGCTGCAGGCCGCCCCAGTAGTGGTGATCGGACAGGACGACCGAGACCGACCGCTTGCGCACCGCCGGTTCGAGGTGATCGAAGGCGACCACGCACATGTTCGTCGCGAGCGGCATGGACGCCTGCTCGGCGACGCGCGCCATACCGTGGAGGCCCGGGGTCGGGTCCTCCAGGTACTCGACGACGCCCTCGAGTTCCGCCGCGACGCGCAGCGAGGTCTCCACGGTCCACGCCGCATTGGGGTCCAGGCGCAACGGGATCCCGGGGAACTCGGCGTGCAGCGCCTTGATCGCGGCGATCTCCTCGTCGGGGGCGAACACGCCGCCCTTCAGTTTGATCGCGGTGAAGCCGTAGCGGTCGATCATCCGGTGCGCCTGCCGGATCAGGCCGCTCGGATCGACGGCCTCGCCCCACTCGTCCGGCAGTCCGTTGGTCCCGGCCGCGCCGGGGTGGGCCGCCCACTTGTAGAACAGGTAGGCGCTGAACGGCACCCGGTCCCGCACGCGGCCGCCGAGCAGATCACTGACCGGCCGACCGAGGACCTTGCCCTGGATGTCGAGGCACGCTACTTCGAACGGCGAGAAGACACGATCGGTGGTGCTGGCCGTGGTGATCATGCCGGCCACTCCGTCGCCCCCGGTCACCGACAGGGTCGAGACCCGCAGGTCGATGGCATCGCGCAGGTTGTGGAGCGCGAAGGCGTCGAGTCCGATGATCGCCTCGGCGGCGGCCTCCATCCGCGCGAGATGAGCGGTGTCGGCGTAGGTCTCGCCGAGCCCGCGGATTCCGCCGGCCGTCTCGATCACGATGATCGCCCGCAGTGCGTAGGGCTGGTGCACACCCACCGTGTTGAGCAGCGGCGGGTCGACGAAGGCGACCGGGGTGACCGTGACCTCGGTGATCGTGGTGTCGGTCTTAGGACTCGACACGGTTCGGGTCCCGACCGGCACCGACTGGAAGGTGTTCGTCGACATGAGTTCTTAGACCGTGGCCTGCGCGGCGAGCGTCGTCGCGAGGACGGCGCGCCCGGCGGCGGTGATCCGCTCGAGCTCGGCCTGGTGCTCAGGTGTCGGCTGAACCAGCGGCGCGCGCACCGGACCCGCTTCGATGCCCTCCATCGTCACACCGTGCTTCACGAGTGCGACCGCATATCCCGGCACCCTGTTGCGCAGCCGGACCAAGGGGTGGAAGAAGTCTCGTAGCAACGCCTCGGTCAGCTCGACGTCGCCGTTCTCCAACGAGTTGTAGAAGGCCAGGGCCAGCTCCGGGGCGAACGCGAACGTCGCCGACGAGTACAACGTGACACCGATGGCCCGGTAGGCCTGCTGGGTGATCTCGGCGGTGGGCAGGCCGTTGAAGAACAGGAACTCCTTGCTGTCCCCGAGTGCTTCCTTGACCGCGATCACGATGCGCGACACGTTGTCGAGGTCACCGGTGCCGTCCTTGAACCCGATGACCGTCGGCAGCTTGGCGACCTCGATGGCCGACGCCTCGTCGAACACGGCGTTGCCGCGGTTGTAGACGATGAGCGGCAGATCGGTGGAGGCCGCGACCGACCGCGTGTACTCGGCGAGGCCGGCAGGCGGCATCGTCACCAGATACGGGGGCAGGAGCAGGATGCCGTCGGCCCCATTGGCCTTCGCACTCACCGCGAACTCGCGGGCCTGGACGAGGGAGCCGCCGGCACCGGCGAACACCGGGACGCGACCAGCGACGGTCTCGACCGCACAGCGGACGATCCGCCCGAACTCCTCGAGTCCGAGGGCGTGGAATTCGCCGGTGCCGCAGGCGACGAACACGCCGCCGGGACCGGCGGCAACCCCGCGGTCGATGTGTTCGGCGAGGCGACGGTAGTCCACCTCTCCGCTGCTGTCGAAGGGTGTGACGGGAAAGAACAAGACGCCGTTGAGCATTGGGACTCCTTGGATGGGGTGAGGATCAGTCGCGGATGAGTTCGCCGTCGACACGGCGCCAGATCTGTTCGGGGTTTCCGTCGGCAATGGGGTCCGGCAACAGCGTCGTCGGAACGTCCTGATAGGCCACCGGCCGCAGGAAACGCTCGATGGCGAGCGACCCGACGCTGGTGCTACGGCTGTCGGAAGTGGACGGATACGGTCCGCCGTGGACCATCGCGTGTCCGACCTCGACGCCGGTTGGCCACCCGTTGAAGAGGATTCGCCCGGCCTTGAGTTCGAGTGCCTCGAGAAGCACCCGGGCGTCGTCGAGGTCGGAGTCCGCGGCATGCACGGTCGCGGTGAGCTGACCTTCGAGCTCGGCGGTCACCTCCCGCACCTGCTTGAGGTCGCGACACCGCACCACGAGGCTCGACGACCCGAAGATCTCCTGCTGCAACGTCTCCGAAGCGAGAAAGGTCTCGGCCCGCGTGCCGAAGAGCGCGGCGGCGCAGGTGTTCGGACCCGTCGCTTCCGCCGATCGGGCGAGAACCTCCGCGGCCGAACCGAACTCCTCCACGCCGGAGGCGTAGCTCGCGGCGATCCCCGGGGTCAGCATCGGCGTCGGCGTCGAGGCGGCGATCGCCTCCGCGGCAGCGGCGATGAATGCATCGAGATCGGGACCGTCGACCGCGATGACCAGGCCGGGATTGGTGCAGAACTGTCCCGAACCCATCGTCAGCGAGCCGACGAATGCGCGGCCGAGGCCGGCGGCATCGGCACGCAGCGCCCCCTCCAGCGGGTAGACCGGATTGATCGAGCTCATCTCTGCGTACACCGGGATGGGTTCGGCTCGCGACGCCGCAGCGGCGACGAGAGCCGTTCCGCCCGAACGCGACCCGGTGAAGCCCACCGCCTTGATGCGCGGGTCGGTCACGAGGGCGATACCCAGGTCGGGCCCGCTGCCGTAGAGCAGGGAGAAGGTGCCGGCAGGCATTCCGGTGGCGGCCACCGCCTCGGTGATCAGACGTCCCACCAGTTCCGATGTGCCGGGATGGGCGTCGTGGGCCTTCACCACCACGGGACATCCGGCGGCCAATGCCGACGCGGTGTCGCCGCCGGCGACCGAGAACGCGAGCGGGAAGTTACTGGCGCCGAACACGGCGACGGGTCCGAGCGGCACCTTGCGCTGCCGGATGTCGGCGCGCGGCAGCGGCGTCCGATCCGGCCGTGCGGGATCGATACGGGCGCCGTGCCAGCTGCCCTCGCGCAGCACCGAGGCGAACAACCGGAGCTGACCCGACGTCCGTCCCACCTCACCGGTGATCCGCGCCGCCGGGAGTCCGGTCTCGGCCACGGCACGCTCGACGAGGACCTCGGTCGCCGCATCGAGGTTGTCCGCGATCGTCGAGAGGAACCGCGCCCGTTCTTCGGACGAGGTGGCGCGATACGGTCCGAACGCTTCCGCGGCCGCAGCGGTGGCACGGACGACGTCGGCTGGGGTTCCGTGTGTGTACGCGGGCAGGAGACGAGTGCCTGTCGTCGGGTCCACGCCGTGGACGGCCTTCCCCGCGCCGGTCACCCGCTCACCCGCGATGATCAGTTGTCCGGTGAGGTCCTGCGTCGTCAGCGGTGCGGGGTGCTGCGCAATGGTCATCGTGGTCCCATCCGTTGTGCGTTGGCATTCCGCCGAGGTAGCCCGGCCGCGGCGGCGCCACGAGAGAGGTGTCATCTGCTCTCGATGGCGGGTCGCCGTCGGCGCGGCTGTGCGGTGAGCTCGGCCTTGCCCCGACCGTAGAACCCACGATCCATACATGTCCAAGTCAAATATGGACGTCTTCAATGCTCAGAGTGAATCGACCCAGGTGTCCGGTTCAGTCGGGACGCGCTCGCTTGTCAGCCGATACGTCATCCGGCCGGCCCACGCCGCGCCGCGTACCGGACCAACAGCAGTCGACAGTGGGACAATCACTGCGCCGAATCCGACATACCGCACATCGCCGAGCCACGGCGAGCGGCGGCTGTCGGAGCGGGCACACCACCCATTCGACGAAAGCGGAATCCAGAACCGATGAAGCGCATTCGCCTCCTCGCCGTCATGGCCCTGGCCATCTCGGCACTCACCGTCTCCTACGGCACCGCACACGGCGCTCCCGCGCCCGCGGCGCCGTCCCACTTCTCCAGCGCATCCGCCGACGGGACCTCCATCACCTCCCAGCTCCGCAACGCGACGTTCGTCGCAGGCGAGCAGGAACTCCGGGTCGTCGACTCACACGGACGGACCATCGAGCGGATCGGACTGGTGCTGCCGTTCGACGGCGCCGCTGTCCCGATGCGCGCGAAGGTCTCCGCCGACCGCACCCAGGCGACGTTCACCCCGATCCTCACCCCCGAAGCCCGCGCGGCGATCGCTGCCGGCGTCCGCCCGGCCTCGGCCAAGAAGGACCGCGCCTACCAGCAGATGATCTGGCACATCACCAACGGGTGGAACCGCGGCGGCAACGTCACCACCGCCATCGGCGCTCTCGCCGGCCTCATCATCGGCTGCATCATCATCGTCGGCTGTGTCTGGGGTGCGGGCGTCGGCGCGGCCATCGGAGCGGTCATCGGCATCAACAACGGCGACCCCCGCGCCGGGCAGTCGATCCTGAACTGGATCAACACTCCGTAAGACCAGCGAGCAGGGCCTCGCTAGTCGGGTCCCAGATGCTGCAGAATCCCCAACTCCGCGTGCGGGGTTGGGGATTTTCTGCTTCTTCCGGCTTGCGGACGCGCGTTCGGCGGTGGGCCCGGCATGCACCGTGCCCTAGAAGGTCGGCTGCCGTCAGTGACCGTGTCGGCAATCGGCGCCGAACGCCCGACCCGGTCAAGCGCGCTTCTCGACAATGCGGAGCGCGTGTCCAGTCCGGTGGCGACGTCGCTACCTGGCCGCTGAGATGCAGCAAACCAATGAGTTCTCACGTCGCCGAGCCCCTCGATGACCCGCCGAACCTGACCGGCCGGGGCCCAATGATGGGTTGATCGATGTACGTCACGGCTCGTTCCATCAACGAGTTCACCGCCGCGCACACTGGTGGAGGTCGGTGCGGACTCTCTCCACGCACTTGCTCCCGCCGACGACTCGTCGTCGAAAGACCCCTCCGCGAATCGAGTTCGACGCCCCCGAGACTGGGGCCGCCCGGACCGGACATCGGCCGACGTCTATCGACTTCCACCGACCCGAACCGCCGGCGACGACCGCCGGCATCGGATCGTATGGAGACCGCCGGATACCAGTCCGACCACGGCCTCACCACCCCGGACCCGGAGGGTCACCGCGACCGGAAGACACCGGGTCGTAGCCCCGCCGCGCACCCACCCACGGGGCGCCACAAGAATGCCTCACTGGACCAGGCCGAGACTCGCCGGCCGGCCACACCCGAGGGATACGCCCTCAACAGCCAACGCGCCCACATCGCTACCTGAACAGACGCGTCTTCACCGCAAAGTTGCGGTAGGCGACGTCGCGGTGGCACAGCTTCTCCACCTCGAAGGACTGCCGACCTTGGGCCCCGGTTAGGCGGCACGACGGCTCCGCCGGTCTTAAGTATTGCCCACGCTATTGAGGCGACGGTTTCGACGACCGGTCAGGATCTCGGCGACAGCCATTTCCGCATACTGGGCGGCATCCGAAGATCGTTGATCGCCGATCCGGACGATAACCCCTCGCCCCCAACATCTATCGCCGTTCCGGCCACGCCAGTCCGCTCGGCGCCTGGATTTGGAAACAACCCCGCTCCGAAATGCGTCCCAGGTTCGGGCGTAATCCAAACTGGAGTGACTCGATCCAACCACTGGCCACGACATGCGCACAGCCAACGGAATGGACGCACAGTGGACGAAAAACACTGCACAGTCGATGAATTCACGGTTCTCGGCTTGTGGAATTCCCTCGAAATCGAACGCATGTTCCGGTATCTTGGAGTCATGCCAGAGCTTGCCACTCTCCTCGATCAGCTCATCGACACCACACCGCCCGCCGACGACCCAACCGGCACAGCGACATTCGACGCGTTGAACACACTGCGGCTTATGCGTAACACCATCGACCATCAGATCGTTACGCACACAGCACAACTCGACGACCTTGGCGTCGCTCGGAAAGCCGGCAGTACCACCAAGAAGATGCTGATCGAGTCAGGCCATGCGCCGACCGCCGCCGACCGCACCATGCGAAGTGTCGACGCCCTGCGGGCGTTGCCAACACTGGCGCGTCACGCCGCCGACGGGCGACTATCCAGTGAGCTGGTCGACGCCATCGTGCGCGGCATGAACGTGATCGAGAAGCGCTGTCACGACAGCCTTTCCGATGACGATCGCTCGCGATACGAACTCGAACTCATCGCCCAAGCACTGTCGGGCGCGACACCGACAGAAGTGCTCAAGCATGCCCGAGCCACCGGCAACACGCTGGTCGAAGACACCGAGGCCGGCCTCCCCGCCGCCGATGACCCATCTCTGAACTCGGTCAACGCCTACACCACCGACGACGGCCGCGTCGAAGTCCGTGCCGACCTCACCCAGGTGGTCGGTGAGAAGTTCATGGCGATGATCGACGAACGGTCCTGTCCGCGGCGCGAACCCGACGGCACCGAGGATCGACGCACCGCCGAGCAACGCCGCGCCGACGCTTTCGAGTTGATCCTCGATCAAGCAGCGATCGGCGCGACCATCGACACCGTCGGAAGCCCACGCACGCAACTGATGCTGACGATCCCCGCGACCGGAGACCTGGCGTCGCTGCCGTGGACCGGGCCGGTCAGCCATGCCACCGCGAAACAAGCGTCGTGCGACGGCTCGCTGACGGAGATCATTCTCGACGCTGAGGGCGTACCGCTACAGATGGGCCACACCCACCGCTTGTTCCCGGCGCACCTGCGCAAAGCAATGCTCGTCCGCGACGCCTGCTGCATCAAATGCGGTGCGCCACCGTCACATACACAGGTCCACCACGTCACCCATTGGGCCGACGGCGGCGCCACCGACCTCGACAACGGGTGTCTGCTGTGCCAGCGCTGCCACACCCAGGTCCACCACCACGGCTGGGACATCGTCATGGGATTCGACCGGCACCCCTGGCTCGTCCCACCCACCTCGATCGACCCGCACCGCCGACCACTACCCGCCTACAACCGCCGCACCATGCGCCTCGACGACGCCGCCTGACCGGCCGTCCGACAACCACTTTCGCGTAGCACCCTCCGCACCCGGGCCATACCCGGGACCGCATCCGTACTTTGACAACTCCACAGCGGAACACGACCGACCCGCTCCCACTCGGCCATTCGAGCGGGAGCGGGTTCCGGGCAGCCGAACCCGACGTCGACGTTGATCACTGAACAGACCTCGGTCGAGCACCATGACGGCGGCAGTCGCACAGGCAACAGCCTCACGGCGCGGTTCGTGACCACGTAGGCATGCGCGAACCCGCGCCGAACTCCAGAACACAAGAACTGCCGCACGCGTCGGCGAGCAACCTTCCTGCCGCCCAGGTCCTCGTCGTGCGTCCCCGCAGCGTTGCTTCTTTACAAATCGACGTCACTGTCTAGACAACGGACATTGTCGCAGTTAATGTCTAGTGGCGTAGAACACAGCCCGCCCAGACAGGAGCGCGTATGAGTACCGCACCGACCCCGTTCACCGCGGATGACTCCGCCGCCGAGTGGAAGGACCGCAAACGCCATCTTTGGCTGCTCGGCCTGATCCCACCGACGTCGATCTTTCTCGCAATGGGTCTCGTCGCCGGCTTCAATGCGATCGGCCATGGTTTCGACGTCGTGTCGCCGGTGTGGTGGTGGATCGGGCCGCTACTCGTCTACGTCCTGCTCCCGATCCTCGACGTGTTCTTCGGGCCCGACGGATCGAATCCGCCCGAAGAGCTGATGGAGCAGCTGGAGAACGACAAGTACTACCGCTACTGCACGTACGTGTACATCCCGTTCCAGCTCGCGAGTCTCGTGATGGCCTGCTACCTGTGGACGGCCGACGACCTCAGTTGGCTCGGCATCGACGGCGGGCTCGGGCTCGCGTCGAAGATCGGGCTGGCGCTGTCGATCGGCGCGATGGGCGGGATCGGAATCAACACCGCTCACGAACTGGGGCACAAGAAGGACGATCTGGAACGCTGGTTGTCGAAGATCACTCTCGCCCAGACGTTTTACGGTCACTTTTACATCGAGCACAACCGTGGGCACCACGTGCGGGTCGCGACGCCCGAAGATCCGGCCAGCTCCCGTTTCGGAGAGTCGTTCTGGCGCTTCCTCCCCCGTAGCGTCTGCGGAAGCCTCACGTCCTCCGTCGAACTCGAGCGCAAACGCCTCGAGCGGGCGGGCAAGCCCTTCTGGCATCCGAGCAACGACGTCCTCAACGCATGGGCGATGTCGATCGTGCTGTGGGGGGCGCTCACCGCGATCTTCGGCTGGGAGATCCTCCCCTTCCTCGTGATCCAGGCCGTCTACGGTTTCTCACTGCTGGAGACCGTGAACTACCTCGAGCACTACGGTCTACTCCGCCAGAAGACGCGGACCGGCCGCTACGAGCGGTGCACGCCCGAGCACAGCTGGAACTCCGACCACATCTGCACCAACATCTTCCTGTACCACCTCCAGCGCCACAGCGATCACCATGCGAACCCCACCCGGAGGTACCAGACGCTGCGCAGCTTCGACGGCGCGCCCAACCTGCCGAGCGGATACGCGAGCATGATCACGCTCGCCTACTTCCCGCCGATCTGGCGGCGGGTGATGGACAAGCGGGTGCTCGACCACTACGACGGAGACGTCGAACGGATCAACATCGCACCGCACCGCCGCGAACGCGTCCTGGCCGAGCACGGGGTGTCGCCGCGATGAGCACCTTCCGTTGTCCGGTCTGCGATTACGTCTACGACGAGACCGTCGGCGCTCCCCGGGAGGGATTCCCGCCCGGCACGCCCTGGGCCACGATTCCCGACGACTGGCCGTGCCCCGACTGCGGCGTGCGGGAGAAGATCGACTTCCTCGGCGCCGGGAGCGAAGCGAGCGGGCCGGATGATCTCGGCGCCGGGAGCGAAGCGAGCGGGCCGAATGACCCCAGCGGCGCCGAGAGCGAAGCGAGCGGGCCGGATGAAATCAGCGAAGGGAACTCTGTGCGATGAACTTCAAGCTCTTCCGTTGTGAGGTCTGCGGTTTCGAGTACGACGAAGAGCTCGGCTGGCCGGAGGACGGCATCGAGCCGGGCACCCGCTGGGCCGACATCCCCGACGACTGGAGCTGCCCGGACTGCGGTGCTGCCAAGGCCGATTTCGAGATGGTCGAGGTGGCCCGTCCGTGAGCGCCGGCACCACCCGGGGCGGTTCGGTGGTGATCGTCGGCACCGGCGTAGCCGGCATCACGGCTGCGGAGTCGCTGCGTTCCAACGGTTTCGACGGAACAATCACCGTGTTCGGGGACGAGCCACAACTCCCCTACCGACGAACGGCGCTGAGCAAGAACCTCGTCGACGGCGACCTGACGGACGCCAAGATCACGCTCCGTCCGCCCGGGTACTGGTCGGATCGGGGCATCGAGATCGTGACCTCGACGCGCGTCGCCGACGTCGACACCTCGTCGCGGCGGGTCTGCCTCGCCGACTCCTCCCAAGTGGATTACGACGCGCTGGTCCTGGCCACCGGAGGGCGTGCCCGGCGACTCCCCGGCACGACGTCGTCCCCGCTCGCCCTGCGCACCCGGCACGACGCGGCCGAGCTCCGGCACGCGATCCAGGACGGGCCGGTGATCGTTCTCGGCGGCGGACTGATCGGACTGGAGATCGCCGGAGCCTTGGCGTCGACCGGAGACGGTTCGCGCGTCACCGTCATCGAGCGCGAGACGTCGCTGTTGTCACGGGTCGTTCCGGCAACGGTGGCCGAGGCGGTGGCGACCCTGCACCGGGAACGCGGGGTGCAGATCCTCACCGGCGTGGTGCCCACAACGATCACCGCCGAGTCCGTGACGTTGGCGGACGGGCGGACCTTGACCGGAACGGTGATCAGCGCGATCGGAATGAAGCCCGATCTCGAATTGCCGCGCAGCGCAGGGATTCCCGTCGATGCGGCCGGGATCGTCGTCGACGATTCGCTGCGAACCGGGGTCCCCGGCGTCTACGCGGCCGGCGACGTCGCGGCGCGGCCCCATCCGTTGACGGGCGCACCGATGCGTGCCGAGCAGTGGCTCACCGCGACCGAGCACGGCAGACTGGTCGCCATGACGATCGCCGCCGACCTCGGGCTGGACACCGGCATCAGCACTGCGGTACCGCGTGTGCCACTGGCCTGGACGATGCAGTACACGACCAACATCCAGATCGTCGGGTGGCCGACATCGGGAGATCGTGTGGAGGTCGACCTGGACGACTCCTGCTCTGTCGTGCGGGCTTTCGCCGGAAGTCGTCTCGTCGGCGCGGTCTGCCTGGGCAGGGGCGGCTCGGGACGATCCCTGCGCGCCGAGATCGAGTCATCTCTTCAGCCGGTCGGTGCGCACGGATGACGACTCGCAACTATGCGCAGGACAGCAAAGCCCTGCTGCACAATTCGCTGCTCGACGGACTGCACGACCTGCTGCTGGACCGGGACTGGGCGGCGGTGCGCATGTCCGATGTCGCCGCCGCGACGGGGGTCAGCCGCCAGACCGTCTACAACGAGTTCGGCTCCCGTTACGGCCTCGCGCAGGGCTACGCGGTGCGGTTGGCGGGCCGTTTCGCCGGCCATGTCGCAGATTCCTTGGCGAGTTCCGTCGACGACGTCACCGAGGCCCTGCACAAGGGGTTCGGTGAATTCTTCGCCGGAGTCGCCACCGACCCGCTGATCGCCTCGCTGCTGTCCGGCGAGGCCAAACCCGATCTGATGAAGCTGATCACCACCGATGCGGCACCGATCATCACCACGGCCGCCGACCGGCTGGCCGAGGCCTTCCGCGAGTCCGAGTGGCTGTCGATGCCGGAGTCCGACGTCGTGCGGATCTCGCGCGCGATCACCAGGATGGCGCTGAGTTACATCGCGATGCCCCCGGAGGGCGATCGCGACGTCGCATCCGACCTCGCCGAGGTCATCGCCCCCGCCATCGAGGCGGCCCGCACGCGGGTGTGACGTCAGCGCCGCAGCAGGTTCCGCGTGCCTCGACGGATCACCGCGCGGTAGATGCGGTCGATCGTGCCGATCCGCGCGTCCTCCGGGTCCACGAGTTCGTTCTCCGCGATGAGGGACTCCTCGCCGTCGATCGTCTCGTGATCGAAAGCCTCGAGTGTCCGGCCCGGGCCGGTCAGCCGATCGACCGCCCCGACGAGTGAGTTCTCCTGTGCCAGAGCATCGTCGAACACCTCGTGGTCGACGCCCAGATGCTCGGACAACAACCGCGTGCGCATGGACAGGATCGTCTCGCTCAGGTCGCCGTCGGCAGGGTCGTTCGGATCGGCCTCGATGGCGACGTCACACTCGCTGTCGAATCCGAGCGACCGGTTGTTGAGGTTCGAGGATCCGATGCGCAGGAGGACGTCGTCGACGATGAGCACCTTGGCGTGCACGTAGATCGGGTCCCCCTCGGCCGTCACGGGGTAGAAGGCGCGGAATCTGTCGTACTTGTCGGCGCGCCACAGGAGTTGCAGCAATTTGTGCCGCGCACCGTCCATGGCGAGCCGTTCCACCGGACTGTCCGCATGCCTCGGCAGCACCAGGACGATCTCGGGCCCGTCGGGCTCGGCGAGTCGTTCCGCCAGCGCGTCCGCGACCTCGCGCGCCGCCAGGTACTGGCTCTCGATGTAGATCGTGCGGCGGGCCGCGGCGAAGGCCGCACGGTACAGGCGCCGGATCTCCTCGACCTGGGGCCGGTCGTCGTACTGCGGAATCGTCCGGGCCACCGCGACGTCGCAGTCGGTGAACGTGACGTCGAGATCCGTCGGCCAGATGTCGGGGCCGTCGGTGTCGACGAGGGGTTTGAGGCTCTCGCCGGTGGCGGCCTCCCACCGGTCGAGCGCGACAGACGCGACCACGCGCGCGGCGTCGCCGTCGAGGGCGACCGTGACGTCATGCCAGGGCCCATGCGGCCGGTCATCGGGATCCCGGCGAAACTCGTTGTGCGACAGATGTTCCGAAGTGTCCCACCGGTTCACCGTCATGTCGATGCCGCCACAGAACGCGAACTGGTCGTCGATCACCGCGATCTTCTGATGATGCGCGGCGGAGACGGGGTGGGCGGCGTCGATCCGGTAGTGCAGACGACGGCCGGTGAGCAGATCCTGGACGAAGGGCGGCGCGACTCCGCGCAGGATTCCGGTGAACGCGCCGGTGCTCCAGCGCAGGACGTGGATCTCCAGTTCCGGACGGTTGTCGATGAGCCACCTCAGGAAGTCACCGAGCACGTCGGGGACCTCGTCGTCGGCGGTCCGCGGATCGAGCCGGATCCGGGTGTCCACGTCCCAACCGATGAGGACGATGCGGCGCCGGGCCTGCAGCAACGCCGACTTCGCGTGCAGGAAGTAGTCCGCCGCGTCGACGATGCATGCGACGCGGTCGGCGGTCGCGATCTCCCGGCACGTGTCCCCGGCACGCAGGATCGGCTCGTGATCTGACTCGTCCACCGCGTTCGCTCCTTGAATCGCCTTGGCCCCCCGACCGGCGCCCATTGTGCCAAGCGCGCATGTCGCCCGCGCGGGCGAGGCGCCGGGCGAACGTCGGCGGGGACGAGGAACGAGGCGCGGCCACGGACGATGCCTACACTCGTCGAGGTGAGCGCCGACACGACTGCCGACCGACCCGCAGACGGTGCGGGCATGCGCCCGGTGCGTCGACGCGGTCGGCGGACGGTGATCGCCGCGGCGCTGGTCGTGATCGTCGTCGCGGGCGTCGGTCTCGTCGCATGGCGGGCCGTACCCGAACGGTGGTTGCCCTGGGACACCGCCGAGTTCCCGCAGATCGACGCCGCGGAACTCACGCCGGCCCAGCGACGCGTCGTCGAGGCGGTGCGCCACGAACACACCGCTCAGCGTCCCGGGACGTTCTACTCCGAGGGCGTCGACGAACCGTGGTGCGCGAACTTCGTGAGCTGGATCATGCGGACGGCCGGCAATCCGCTGGTCAACCCCCACTCCGGTCACTGGCGCATCCCCGGGGTGTACACGCTGCAGGAATACTACGAGGCCGCCGGTCGGTTCGACGCGGTCGGCGAGCAACCGCCCCGAGTGGGCGACGTCGTGCTCTACGACCGGTCGTCGGGATTCGGACAGCACACCAACATCGTCGTCGCAGTCGATGGTGAGTCCGCCGTCACCGTGGGGGGCAACGAGATGGGCCGCATCCGGGTGCATTCGCTGGACTGGCGCTCCGACGGCGGTGTCGTCGGATTCGGCCGCGGATTGCCGGGGTGACGATGACAGACTTCACCGGGTTCCCGGAGGCCGCCCTCGACTTCTACGACGATCTGGAGATCGACAACTCCAAGGTGTTCTGGGAGGCCCACAAGGCCACCTACCGTGCCGCGGTGGCCGAACCCATCCGCGCCCTGACCGACGCGCTGGCCGACGAGTTCGGCCCGGCCAAGATCTTCCGACCGCACCGCGATGTCCGGTTCTCGAAGGACAAAGCGCCGTACAAGACCCATCAGGGCGCGTTCGTCGCCGTGGCCCCGGCCACCGGGTACTACGTGCAGATCGGCGCACCGGGTGTTCGCGTCGGCGCGGGCTTCTACGAGGCCACCCCGGCCCGGCTCGCCGAGATTCGGAAGTCCATCGACCACGACCGCAGCGGACCCAAGCTCGAGAGCCTGCTCCGGCGGCTCACGGGGGACGGCTGGGAGATCGCCGGGGACCGGCTGAAGACCGCACCTCGCGGGTACGACGTCGCCCACCCGCGAATCGAACTGCTCCGCCACCGATCGCTGTCGGTGGGTCGGGACTACGGATTCGACGAGATCATCCATTCCGCGGAACTCGTCGATCGGGTGCGGCGGGACTGGCGGGCGACGGTCCCGTTCGTCGAGTGGATCGCGGCCCGCACCGGTAGCTGAGAGCCCGCACCGACCGGTTCGCGCGCCACATGGAAACGATCAGACGGCGACTTCGACGGTTGGCGCGCGCGTGCAACGGGAGGCGGGTGATACTGGTCGCCGACCGCGTCCGAGATCCGAGGACGATCACAGGCACCCGGGTGGACCTCCGATGACGATCCGAGTTTGTGACCCCGATGCCCGAGGAGCACCGATGACCGACACCGTCCACTACGGGCACATCTTCCATCTCGCCGGCAGTCCCGCGATCACCGAGGCGGTGGACGCGCTGGTATCGATACCCGACGGAGCTCTGGTGGTCGGCGACGACGGCACGATCAAGTTCGCCGGCGAGAGATCCGAGCTCCCTTCCGAATTCGCGAGCGCGGAGGCGCACGAGCACCCGAGCGGGTATCTCATCCCGGGCTTCGTCGACACCCACATCCACTTCCCGCAGACCTACGCCGGCGACTCCTACGGCGGCGGGCAACTGCTCGAATGGCTCAATCTGTGCATCTTCCCGTCCGAATCCAAGTTCGCCGACCACGAATTCGCCCAGGCCGCCGCGGTCGAGTTCACCAGGCGACGGGTCGCCGCGGGTACGACGGCGATGATGGTGTTCGGTTCCGCCTTCCCCCACGCCCAGGATTCCCTGTTCACCGAGACCCAGAAGGCCGGGCTGCGTATCGTGGCCGGCCGCGGCATCCAGACCGTCGGCGGTGACACCGCCAAGCCGCTGCTGACCTCGGAGGAGGAGGCGATCCGCCTCACCCGGGCCGAGATCGACAAGTGGCATGCCGCCGACACCGGCGACTACCGGACGGCGCTGCTCCACGTCGCGATCGTCCCGCGGTTCTCTCTCTCGGTGACCACCGAGACGCTGAAGAACCTCGGTGACCTCTACGACGAATACCGCGAGCAGGGCGTCTACGTCCACAGCCACCTCAACGAGAACAACCGTCCCGGCACCGGAGAGGTGGACACCACCAAGGAGGTGTACCAGGTCGACTCCTACCTCGACACCTATGACGGGAAGTTCCTGCCCGGATCGCAGGTCGGCGGCAAGAGCCTGCTCGGTCCGCGGACCATCCTCGCGCACTGCGTGCACTGCCAGGACGCCGAACTCGCGCGCATGGCCGAAACCGGTACCTCGATCTCGCATTGTCCGGTGTCTCAGTTGTTCCTCGGATCCGGCACGATGCCGTGGAAGCGCACCGTGGCGGCGGGTGTGAACATCTCCGCCGGAACCGATTTCGGCGGCGGCGACGAATGGCTCGTCCCGCGCGTACTCGGAGATGCCTTCAAACAGCACATCACCGAGCCCGGAGACGCCGGGGTGTCGATGCACCCTGCCGAGATGCTGTTCATCGGGACCGTCGGCGGGGCCCGGGCACTCGACATGGAGAACCGTTTCGGCAACTTCGATGAGGGCAAGGAAGCCGACTTCCTGGTCATCGAACCCGTGGACGCCCTGAAGTCCACGCTGGAGAACGCCGTCCGGTCCGACGATGCCGATCTCGCCCGCGACCAGACCCTGTTCGGCCTGCTGATGGGCCTGCGCGAGTCGTCCATCGCCGAGGTCTACGTCCAGGGGCGTCGGGTCACCGTCTGACCGGCAGCCCATGAATCGGCGACCCGAGGACACGACGATCGTCACCACCCACGACGCCACAGGCACCGCGATCATCGCGGTGTCGGTCTTCCACGCCGGCGACACCGGCGATTTCGCGGAGTGGGCCGCGACACTCGCCGCGTCGGCCACCGACTCCGACGGCTGTCTGGGTGTCGCGATCTCGGCGGTGACCGACGGACATTTCGACCCGGCGGTCGCCACCACCTTCGTCGACGAGGACGCCCTGGACCGTTGGCTCGACAGCTCGGGTCACCGCGCGGCGCTCGATGCCGGACGAGCGCGCGGTTGGCTACCGGCGACGCCCGTGCTCGAACTCGTCGACGGGCGGTCGCCCCCGCCCGGTGTCGGCGCGTTCCGGCACGACATCGTCACCGGAGCGGTGCCCGAATTCATTGCGGCACAACACGTGTTGACCAACTCGGCGAGCGAGTTCGGCGGTTACGAGGGCACCGCGCTGTTCGTCGATGCGCAGCAGGAGACATCGCTGTCGGTGTTGCGGTTCCGCACGGACCGTCAGCTGGCGTCCTGGGTCTCGTCGAGCCGACGCAGCGAAGCGCTCGCCGGGTTGCGTTCGAGCCTGACCCATGATTTCGAAACGATGGCCAGTACGACGGCCTTCGGCACCACGGTGCGCACCGATCGCGGCCGGATTCTGCAGACACCGAATTGGAAGTCGGCGATGATGGTGCTGCTGGTCCTGTACCCGACCGTGATGACCCTCTCCAGGTTCCTCGGCCCGACACTCGATCGTCTCGGTGCGGAGCCGTGGCTGGCACTGTGGCTGAGCCAGGTGGTCAGCGTCTCGCTCATGCAGTGGTGGCTGATGCCATGGGCCTCGCGCCCGTTCCGGCGGTGGCTCGATCCGGTCGACGGAAGCAACTGGCGGAGCAACATCGCGGGAGCGGCTACGGTCCTGCTCCTCTACCTCCTGTGTCTGACGGTGTTCGCCAACGTGACGTGGCTCCAGTTCTGGGACTACGCCGACGCCTGATCTCGGCTCACCCCACGATCCCGTCGACGTACAGCCAGCGGCCGTTCGCTCGGAGGAAGCGACTGCGCTCGTGCAGCGATCCACGCTCCGCACCTCGCCGATAGTGGGCCGTGAACGTGACCTCTCCCTCGACCTCGAACAGTGAACCGCCACTACTCGACTCGATGTCGAGGCGGTACCAACGCATCGACTCGTCCAGATCGAGTGCGGCGGGGCGGGTGTCGGGATGCCAGCTCGCGAGCAGATGATTCCGATCGCCGAGCGCGAAAGCGGTGAAACGCGAACGCATCAACGTCTCTGCGGTCGGCGCGGCCCGCTCACCGGCGAGAACGGGACCGCAGCAGTCGCCGAGCGACAAGCCGGACGTGCACGGGCATCTCTCGGGGACGTCCCGCATTTCCGAACCGCGTTTCACCCCTCGATCGTAGGGTAGACAGGAGTGGCGGCCCGCCCGGGCTGCGGACCCACCGCGGACTATGCCCAGATGTTCTCACGATTGGAGCGATTACCTTGTCGGACAATGTGTATCGAGTCATCGAAGTGGTCGGATCGTCATCGACCGGCACCGACGACGCCATTCGTAACGCGATCGCTCGTGCCTCGCAGACCGTCAAGCATCTCGATTGGTTCGAGGTCACCGAGACCCGCGGCCACATCGAGGAAGGTCAGATCGCGCACTTCCAGGTCACGCTGAAGATCGGTTTCACGCTCGAGTCCTCTGCCGACGCGGCACAGTGACACGCGACCTCACCGCCGTGAGTTCGCGGCGGTGAGGAACGCACCGATCTCGGCCCCGACGGTGCGAGGAGACGCCCGCGTTCGGCATGCGCCCGGTCGGGTCCGAACCTAGACTTCGGGGGATCATGACGCGCACTCAGCTCCTCCCCGGCCGGTCGATCCGATGAAGTACAGACAGACGATCGCCGGCACCACCTATGAGTTCGACGGCCTCGTCGAACTCATGGCGAAGGCCACCCCACGCCGATCCGGCGATGAACTTTCTGGTTGCGCCGCCGACTCCGACGCCGAACGTGCCGCGGCCACATGGCAACTCGCCGATGTGCCACTCAGCCGATTTCTCGACCAGCCGCTGGTGCCGTACGAGTCCGACGAGGTGACCCGACTGATCGTCGACACCCATGACCGGACCGCGTTCGCCGAGATCGCCGACCTGACCGTCGGCGGGTTCCGGGACTGGCTGCTGGAGATCGCCACCCGATCCGATGCCGGTGAACGGCTCGCCCGCGTCGGCCCCGGACTGACCCCCGAGATGGTGGCCGCCGCGTCGAAGATCATGAGGAACCAGGACCTGATCCTGGTGGCGGCGGCGACCAGGGTGACGTCCGCCTTTCGCACGACCATCGGACTGCCCGGCCGAATCGCGACGCGCCTACAGCCCAACCACCCCACCGACGACCCACGCGGCATCGCCGCGGCGACCCTCGACGGCCTGCTCATGGGCTGCGGCGACGCGGTCATCGGGATCAACCCGGCGTCGGACTCGCCGCGGGCGACCGCCGACCTGCTCCACATGCTCGATGACATCCGGCAGCGTTTCGAGATCCCGATGCAGTCGTGCGTGCTGTCGCACGTGACGACCACGGTTGACCTCATCGAGCAGGGGGTGCCGGTCGATCTCGTGTTCCAGTCCATCGCGGGCACCGAGGGCGCCAACAAGGGGTTCGGCGTCACCTTGGACATCTTGCGCGAGGCCGACGAGGCGGGCCGGTCGCTGCGCCGCGGAACCGTCGGCGACAACGTGATGTACCTGGAGACCGGTCAGGGATCGGCGCTCTCGGCCGGTTCGCATCTCGGCACCGGCGGCAAGCCGGTCGACCAGCAGACCCTGGAGACGCGGGCCTACGCGGTGGCGCGGATGCTGAAACCGTTGTTGATCAACACCGTCGTCGGCTTCATCGGACCCGAATATCTCTACGACGGCAAACAGATCATCCGCGCGGGACTCGAAGATCACTTCTGCGGCAAGCTGCTCGGGCTCCCGATGGGTGTCGACGTCTGCTACACCAATCACGCCGAGGCCGACCAGGACGACATGGACACGCTGCTCACCCTGCTCGGCGTCGCCGGCGCCGCGTTCGTCATCGCCGTGCCCGGGGCGGACGACGTGATGCTCGGTTATCAGAGCCTGTCGTTTCACGACGCCCTCTATGTCCGTGAGGCACTCGGACTGCGGCCCGCGCCGGAGTTCGAATCCTGGCTGGCGCGTCTCGGCATGACCGACGGCGCCGGTCGCATCCTGCCGGTCGATCCGGGCGAATCCCCACTCCTGCCACTGGCGTCCGGGCGATGACGCCGACCCAGCCCGCACCCGCGGACGATCAGCCGACCCCGGACCCCTGGACCGAGCTGCGCCGGAGCACACAGGCCCGGATCGGACTCGGACGCGCGGGCAATTCGCTTCCGTCGCAACGAGTTCTCGAGTTCCAGTCCGCTCACGCAGTCGCCCGCGACGCCGTCCACGAGCCGCTCGACGTCGAGGATCTCACGCGCGCGATCGGCGAACTCGACCTCGATCCCCCGATCGTGGTCCGGAGTCGCGCGGCAACGCGCAGCGAGTACCTGCGCCGACCCGACCTCGGCCGGCTACCCGAAGATCTCTCGCAGCTCCCGCACGCCGACGCCGAGATCGGGATCGTGCTGGCCGACGGACTGTCACCGCGGGCCCTCACCGATCACGGCGGCGGCCTGGTCGCGGCACTGTTACGTCAATTCGACGGCCGGTACTCGATCGCGCCGCCGGTCATCGCGACCGAGGCCCGCGTCGCCCTCGGTGATCACATCGGCGAGGCGCTCGGCGTCAGCACGCTCATCGTGATCATCGGCGAGCGTCCCGGCCTCTCGGTCGCCGACAGCCTGGGCGTCTATCTCACCCACCTCCCCCGGCCGGGACGCGCCGACTCCGACCGGAACTGCATCTCGAACATCCACCCGCCCGACGGTCTGCACTACGACGTCGCCGCACGGACGACTGCCGCGCTCATCGACGGCGCCCGGAAACTCGGACGATCCGGTGTCGCACTGAAGGACATGTCGCGCACGGACGCCCTCGCGCAGATCGACGACGCGGAGGCACTCCCGCACGAGTCGTGAGTGCGTTTCACTCCCTGAGGTGCGAGCGAAGCGAGCCTCCTTCTGCTCGCTGATCCGAAAGGACGACACAACCATTGCTCCCTGAGGTGCGAGGAGCGCAAGCGACGAGATGGTCCTATAGATTGTCAAGCGCTCCGAGGTCGGTGGTGAAGGCTTTGTAGAGTTCGCGGGCGACGTAGCGTTTGAGGCATCGGATGATTTCTTTCTTCGTTTTCTCGTTCTCGCGGCGGGTGAGGTAGGCGCGGGTGGGGGCGTGGGATTTGATGCGTCCGACGACGATCATGTGCAGCGCGCTGTTGGCGCCACGGTCACCGCCACGGTTGAGGCGGTGACGCACGGTCTTACCTGAGGAGGCCGGCAACGGCGCGACGCCGACGAGTTTGGCGAACGTCGCTTCGGTACGCATCCGCTGGGCGTTCTGCCCGATCGTGATCAGCAACCGCGCGGCAGTGATCGGACCGACCTGAGGGAGCGCCAGCACCGTCGGCACCAACGCCTTCAACAACGTCTTCAACTCGCGGGTCAGCGTGGTGACCTCCCGGTGGGTCTGCCGATACCGCCCGGCAATGGACTTCGCCGCGAACACGAACGCTGCACGCGGGTCGGTCAACGACGCCGGGGCCGTCCACGATTCGACCAGTGCGAGTCGCTGCGGGGTGGTGGTGCGGGTTTTGAGTTGGTCAGCGAATTCATCGGGTGCGGTGGTGCACAGATCACGTAGCTGGTCACCGAGTTGGGTGCGGTGATCGACCGCCATTCTCCTTGCCACATACAGCATTCGGATCGATTCGGTGACACCTGAGGTGTCTTTGGCGTGGCCGCTGGCCCGACCGGTGAGCACCGCCATCGCCGCGGCGTAGGCATCGAGTTGATCGGACTTGCCGTGGGCTCGCCGCGCCCGCACATCCGGGGCGTTGATCTCGATCACCTCGACACCGTTCGCGGTCAATTCCCGGGCTAGTCCGGCACCGTAGGAGGCACTGGATTCGACCCCGGCCTGCTCGAGGCGGCCGTGGGTGCGGGCCCACTCCAGCAGCTGCCGGTAGCCGGCGGCGGTGGCCGAGAATTCCTGATCGGCCAACGGCTGGCCGAGGGTGTCGATGATCGCTGCGTGATGGGTTTGTTGGTGGGTGTCGACTCCGAGTACGACCACTTGCATATCCACTGCGGTCTCGGTCATTCTGGCGATGTCTCCTTCACTGCGGTGTTGGATGACCTCGCCGGGGCGGGTGGACACGACAGTGAGGAGTCACGGGCTCACGCCCGAACACGGCCCTTATTAGGTCACACCCGCCCAGGCCTCTCCAAGGTCGTTTGCGGCGGTGATCACCGGCGGAATGAGGTCGACAGATCTCGTCCATGACACAAGGTCAGCCACGAAGCAGGTCAGACCTCACCCCCGACGATCACCACACCCATTCTCACTGCCACGAAGGGTTTGACGACGCATCTCACCAAGACCCTTCGTGACGGCCTCCGCAAGCTCCGGCCTCCTCAGGGAGCAGTAATTGGGCCCGCTCCGAGCACAACGAGTTCGTTCCAGTCCACGACGGCCGCCAGGTGCAGCTACTGAGGTGCGAGCGAAGCGAGCCTCGAAGGACTCCATACGTGTCTCACCCGGCCCTTCGTGGCTCGTCGCTAACGCTCCTCGCACCTCAGCGACCAGTTGGGTCTGTGCTTCTTTCGGATCAGGGAGCGGAGGGGTCAGGTCCCGAGGATCTTCGCCTTCTGTGCGGCGAACTCGGCCTCGGTGAGGATGCCCTGCTGGTACAGGGCTCCGAGCTCCTTCAGCGCCGAGATGGTGTCCGTCGGAGTCGATGCGGGCGCCTGCTGCTGAGGCGGCGGGGCGTACTGGGGTTGTGCGTACTGTTGTTGTGCCCGTGGGTCCTGGGCAGCGGCACCCTGCTGAGCCCATCGGCTCGCCTGGCGTCGGGACACCCGGTTGCTCACCGCCGTCGCGGTGCCGGAGATGACGGCGGTGCGGGCGACGCCGCGGAGAAGTCCTGGCATGGTCTGTCCTTTCGAGGTTTCAGGTCGGTGGTCGCAGTGCGCTACGCGGTCGGAGCGGCCGGCGCCGCCTCGTCGGCCGCATCGAGTTGGGCGAGCAGTGCGTTCACCGGTATCCGGCCCGAAGCGACGAGCTGTCCGCCGCCCTTTCGGACGGCGGTGGCGAACGGAGCAGCCCATGCGTTCTCCCAGACGAGGACGGCCGCGCTCGACCCCGGATCGATCACCGTGGCCGCCTCCGCGAGGTCGGAGTCGTCGAGCAGGGAGGTCGCCGCGCCGTCGAAGATCGCGAAATCAGCGCCGAGCGAGTTGATCTCGAGCCGGGCGACCGTACCGTCGGCGTCCTTGGTGATGAAGACGATGTCGATCAGTCGCACGATCCCGCGGTCGATCAGATCGATGAGATGTGGAAGTGCCTCACCGGTCGGCTGCTTGCCCGTCCACTCGACCACGATGTAGTCGATGGGTCCGAGTTCGCGGTCAGCCGTCTGGTCGACACCTGCTTGGTCGTCCAATTCCTTCTCCCTGTCTCGTGCCGTCGATGTGACCGTCTGGCAGCGGGCCCCGGTCACGGCCTCAGATCCACCACCGAACGTCCCGGTTGCGCCTCGTAAAGTTCGCCGATCTCACTGGCGTACTTGGTCGCAATCGGCTTGCGGCGCAACTTCATCGTGGGGGTGAGCTCGTCGCCGCCGGGATCCCAGGCGGTCGGCACGATGGTAAATCGTTTGACCTGCTCCACGCGGGACAGTGACCGATTTCCGGTACGGATGGCCACCGCCACCTCGTCCACCACGTCGGGGTGCGAGGACAACTCGGTCAGGTCGGCACCGGACAGGTCGAGTCGCTTGGCCCGCGCGGCCGCCGCATCCGGGTCGAGAACCACGAGCGCGGACACATAGGGCCGGCCGTCGCCGATCGCCGCGACCTGACCGATCAGCGACGACGCCGCCTTCATCGCGTTCTCGATGTTGGTGGGCGACATGTTCTTCCCGGACTCGTTGATCATCAGTTCCTTCTTGCGGTCGACGATGGTCACGTTGCCGTCACCGTCGATCGTCGCGATATCACCGGTCGACAGCCAGCCGTCGGCATCGATCGTCTCGGCCGTCTTGTCGGGCTGTTTGCGGTAGCCGCGCATCACGACCGGTCCGCGGACGAGGAGCTCTCCGTCGTCGGCCAGTCTCACCTCCATGCCGCGGACCGGTTTGCCGACGGTTCCGATCCGGAGGTTGTCGCTGGTCGTCATCGTCGAGACGCCGGTGGTCTCCGACATCCCCCAGACCTCGAGAACCGGGATACCGAGTCCCAGGAAGAATTTCAGCACCTCCGGTGGGATCGCGGCCGCACCCGATCCGGCGAAGGAGACCTGGTCGAGGCCCAGCGCGGTACGGACCTTGTGCAGCACCAGGCGGTCGGCGAGACCGTGTGTGAGACCACCGGAGCCCTTGCCGTCGATCTGGGCCTGCGCCGCCGAGGCTCCGGCGCGGAACGCCCAGTCGGCGAGCGCCTTCTTGACCGGGCTGGACTCCTCGGCGAGCTTCGCCTCGATCCCCGCTCGGATCTTCTGCCACACCCGCGGCACCCCGAAGAAGAACGTCGGGTGCACGTCGGGAAGGGCCGCGGCGATCTCCCGGGGATCGGGCACCGTGGTGATCTGGATGCCGCGCATCATGTTCGCGGCGTGGGAGGAGACCCGGTCGGCGATGTGCGCTGGGGTAGATACGAGATGGCCCGGTCGTCGAAGCCCGCCTGAACGATCTCGGCGAGCGCCGTCATCTCGGCGACGATGTTGCGATGGGTGATCTCGACGCCCTTCGGCGGGCCGGTGGTGCCCGAGGTGTAGATCAGGGTCGCGAGGTCCTCGGGTTCCACCGCCTGCCACGTCGCGGTGTAGTCGAATCCGGCCGGCGGCGGAGACTGTTCGAGATCGGCCAGCGACAACGCGCCCGTCGCGACGCCGTCGACGACGATCGTGGTGGACACCCCGGTCGCCGCGGTGGTGATCGCGGGCAGGAACACCTGCTCGGTGACGACGACGGAGTTCTCCGCGTTGCCGAAGAGGTACTCGATCTGTTGGGGCGAACTGGTGTTGTAGATCGAGAAGGGAACCGCGCCGAGGTGCAGCGCCGCGGCGTCGACGAGGTGGAACTCGGGGCGGTTTGTCAGCATGATCCCGACGGTGTCGCCGCGCTTGACCCCCAGGGCCGCGAGCCCGCCGGCGATGGCTTCGACGCGCGCGGCGTACTCCGCCCACGTGATCTCCTGCAGCCCACCGACCGTACGGATGGCGACGGCGTCGGGCCGTACGGTGACCGTCTGCTGGAACGCGGCGGGCAGCGTCGCCACTGCGACACCGGTCTGATGGGGGAAGGTGATGGTCTCTGCAGCGGTCATGACAGTCCTCGACTGGCCGAAGTGATGTGTTGCACGTCACATTAGCCAGTTCGGGCGCGCGTCACGGCCGGTTCCGGTGAATGGTGAACTGTTGACAAAAACCCCAGATCAGGACCGTTTGTCGAGCGAAGGACGCTCGGTCAGCGACTCGAGATTCCAGGCGCCGCCACCGGTCAGTTCAAGCAGGTCGGTGTGATGCTGGTCGGTGGTGCTGCGGTGACTCACCGACACCAGGATCGTCTCCGGCAGCTCCGTGCGGACGAGCGAGTACAGCGAGTACTCCAGCCCCTCGTCCACAGCCGAGGTCGCCTCGTCCATGAACACGGCCTGCGGCCGGGTCAACAGGATGCGCGCGAAGGCGATGCGCTGCTGCTCGCCCGGGGAGAGCACCTTGACCCAGTCCTCCTCGTCGTGGAGCCGGTCTGCCAGATGCGGGAGGAAGACCTTCTCGAGCGCCGCCTTGATGGCCTCGTCACCGACGTCGTCGGGCAGTGCCGGGTAGGCGACCGCCGTGCGCAGATCCCCCAGCGGGATGTAGGGCATCTGCGACAGGAACAGCGTGTGCTCCCCCGGCGGCCGGGTGAACTCGCCGTCGATGAAGGGCCACAGTCCGGCGAGGCCGCGGAGCAGTGTCGTCTTGCCCGAGCCCGACCGCCCTTTGACGACGAGAGCGGCCCCGGGTGCCAGGGACAGGTTGAGCGCGCTGATGAGTTCGTCGCCGCTCGGGGTCTTCACGTCGACGTCCGACAGAGCGACTGCGCGTTCGCGATCCACGGTCGTGACCTGGGCCATGGTCCGCGACCGTGCATCGGCGTCGGCGAGACCGTCGAGACGGATGATCGACGCGCGCAGAGCGGTGAAATCGTCGTAGGCGTTCCGGAAGAACGAGAGTGCGTCGTGCATCTCGCCGAAGGCGGACGCCGTCTGAGTCATGTCACCGAGCTTGATCTGACCGTCGAAGAACCGCGGTGCCTGCACGAGAAGTGGGAACACCACCGCGAGCTGCGACGCGCTGAAGTTCCATCCGACGAACGCCAGCTGCACATGGATGATCTGCCAGAAGTTCTTCACGACCGCACGGAATCGAGTCATCAGGTTGTTGTGTTCGACGCGCTCGCCGCTGTAGAAGGCGACGTTCTCCGCGCTGTCACGGACGCGGACGAGTGCGTAGCGGAAGTTCGCGGTGAGGCGTTCGCGCCAGAAGTTCAGTCGGATCAGCGGGCGTCCGATGGCGAACGCGACCACGCTGGCGACGAGAACGTAGACCAGGACCAGCCACATCATCATGCGCGGGATCTCGACCCCGAACAGCGTGACCGGCCCGGACAGGTCCCAGAGCACGACCGAGAACGACACGATGGACGCACACGCCGGGAGCACACCGTTCGTCGAGACCCCACCGCCGCCCCAGAACAACGACGAGCCGACGGTGGCGATGTTGGTGATGTCGGCCTCGATACGCTGGTCCGGGTTGTCGACCCCGGGGTGGATGTCGACGGCCCGTCGCTGCGGATCCGACTTACCGCGCCCGAATCGTCTGCGCCGCAACAGTCCCGCGCTGAGGTCGACGAACCGGTTGCGGTAGAAGGCACGGCCGGACATCCAGTCGGCGGTCGCCCCTTCGGTCAGCCAGTAGCGGAGCCGGATCTCGAAAGCCGCACCGACATAGATCTCGACCATGGTGCGGACGACGTGAGTGGCGGCGAGGATGCCGAAGATCGTGATCGAATGCCAGAACGCGTCTTTGCCGATCTGGAGCATCTCCGCTCCCTGCGGCCCGCCCGTCGCGATCCCCTCGGCCGCGGTCTGCAGGGACGTGTACAGGTCGTTGCTCCAGTAGCTGAACAGGACGCTCAGCCGCACACCGAGCAACGACAGCAGGGTGAGCACGACGACCAGCGCCCACGCCCAGACCCGGGTTCTCGGGTCGGTGAAGAACCCCCCGATCACCCGCCACAGCGGGCCGCCCCACCGGCTGAACCGCGACAGCAGATATCCGATCACCAGGATGGCCACGGCCGAGATCGCGAACGCGATGGCCAACCACTTCAGACTGGCCCACACCTCGTTGCCCCAGTCGATGCTGTACTCCACGCACACTCCTCGCGTCGGATGGCCCGGCGGCGGGCATCACGGTCGACAAACCCCGGTCGATCGCAGCGAGGGCCCCGTCGCCACAACGGGTCCGGGCCTCAACGATGATCCGGCGCAGTTTAACCCGGCGTTCACCCGGTGTCCGGGCAACCGCGTCGACGGAGCGCCGACCGGTCGCCGGGAGCGCGGAATGTCGGTTTTGCCGAGAGGTTCTGGTGACGTCAACCCAGCGGGCGCAACACCGCACCCTGCTGGAGCGCCGCGGTGGAGACCGACTCCGAGAAGCGACCGTCGGCATCGCCGACGCTGACGAGATAGCCCGCGTCGGTGTAGTCCACACCGCTGACCTCGAAGGTGAGCTGACAACCGTCGTCGCTGCGGAGGAACACCGACAGCGTGGTGGTGGCGACCTCCCCGCCGGCCGCGTCGTACAGGACGACCGGTGCGCCGCGGGCCAACGTGCCGCCGTCTGGGAGCGCGGCGTTCTCGGTCCGACAATCCGCAACGACCCCACCCTTGGCGGTGAACGTCGGGGTGGTCATCAGGCCGGCGACGACCGCGACACCCACGATGACCGCGAAGACGATCAACGCGACTGCGGTCGCGACGATGACCGGGACCCGCGTGCGCCGCTGCCATGTCCGGCGCGGCAGCGGCGGGCCGGGGTCCAGCCACATCTCGGGTGCGGGGCCGTACCCCGGGGTCATCGACCCGCCCGTGCCGCGATCCATGAGCTCCCCCTGCAGACCCGTGCGGTCACTTCTTGGGCGGGAAGTACTTGATGAGCGCTTCTTGCACGACCGACGTCGCGAGAGTGCCGTCGCGCATCCAGAACCGGCCCGATCCCATCCCGCGTGACCCGGTGGCGACCGGCGACCGGGTGGCGTACAGCAGCCAGTCGTCGAACCGGAACTCGCGGTGGAACCACATCGAGTGATTGACAGTCGCGGCGAACAACCGGTCCATGCCCCAGGAGAGGCCGTGGGTGGTGATGATCGAGTCCAGCACCGTGGTGTCGGAGGCGTAACACATTGCGGCGACGTGCATCACGGGGTCGTCGGGCATCGTGCCGTCGGCCTTCATCCACACCCGGTTGTCGGTCAGCTTCTCCCCCGCCTCCTTCGCCTTCCAGCTCGGATCGTTCGCGAAACGGATGTCGATGGGGTGCAACGCGTTCACGAAGGCCGCGATACGGTCCTCGTAACCCTTGAAATGCTCACCGAGAGTGGGCAGTTCCTCCGGATAGGGCACCTGGGGGATCTCCACTGCGTGCTCGAGCCCAGAAGTGTTGTCCTGGAACGCGACCAGCATCGTGAAGATCTCTTCGCCGTCCTGCTTGGCCGTCACCTGACGATTGGCGAACGACCTGCCGTCGCGGAACCGGTCGACGTGGTACTCCAACGGTTTGGTGACATCGCCACCACGGATGAAGTGCGCGTGCAGCGCGTGGATCGGCGGGTTGCCCCGACTCAGGCTCCGGGCCGCCGCGACGACCCCCTGGCCGAGCAGCTGACCGCCGAACGTCCGGGCGGTGACCTGCTCGGGATGGTGCCCGATGAACAGGTCGTCACCCTGACGTTCGACGTCGAGCAACGCGAGTAGCTTGCCGAGATCCCCGGCCTGGTCCACGGTCATGCCTCACACCCTAGAACCCGGACGCGGCTGCGTCGCGCACCGGCCCGAGCAGGAGCGGACGCGGTCAGTGGTCCTGCTCGCCGATCCGGTGCACGTGGATCAGGTTGGTCGAACCCACCGTCCCGGGCGGGGCCCCGGCCACGATCACCACGACGTCACCCTCGCTGAGCCGCCCGATACGCAGCAGCTGATGGTCGACCTGGTCGATCATGTGGTCGGTCGTGTCGACGTGGTCGACGATGAACGTCTCGGTTCCCCAGCTCAGCGCGAGCTGGCTGCGGACAGCCTGGGTCGGCGTGAACGCCAGCAACGGGAGGCGCGAGTGCAGACGGGCCAGTCGACGCACGGTGTCCCCGGACTGGGTGAACGCGACCAGCGCCTTCACCTCGAGGCGCTCGCCGATGTCGCGCGCCGCGTAGGAGATGACACCGCGCTTGGTACGCGGCACGTGGGACAGCGGCGGCACGTCACGGGGGCCGGTCTCGACCGCCCGACAGATCCGGTCCATGGTTCGCACCGTCTCGAGCGGGTACTTGCCCACCGACGTCTCGCCGGACAGCATGACCGCGTCGGCACCGTCGAGGACCGCGTTGGCCACGTCGGAGGCCTCGGCCCGGGTCGGGCGCGAGTTCTCGATCATCGAGTCGAGCATCTGCGTCGCCACGATCACCGGCTTCGCGTTCTCACGGGCCATCTGGATGGCCCGCTTCTGCACCAGCGGCACTTCCTCGAGCGGCAGTTCGACGCCCAGGTCGCCACGGGCGACCATGATCGCGTCGAAGGCCAGCACGATGGCCTCGAGGTTCTCGATCGCCTCGGGCTTCTCGAGCTTCGCGATGACCGGCACCCGGCGGCCGACGCGGTCCATCACCTCGTGGACCAGTTCGATGTCGGAGGGGCTGCGCACGAAGGAGAGCGCCACCATGTCCACGCCCAGTTCGAGGGCGAATTCCAGGTCGGCGATGTCTTTTTCCGACATCGCCGGCACCGAGACACTCATCCCGGGCAGCGACAGCCCTTTGTTGTTGCTGACCGGGCCGCCCTCGGTCACGGTGCAGAGGACGTCGTTGCCCTCGACCGCGGACACGGCGAGGCCGACCTTGCCGTCGTCGACGAGCAGGCGGTCGCCGGGGCTGGCGTCCTCGGCGAGCTGCTTGTAGGTGGTCGAGACGCGGTCGTGGTCGCCCACGACGTCGTCGACGGTGATGCGCACCTGCTCGCCGGTCTCCCAGACGGTCGAGCCGTCACAACCGTCGAAACGGCCGAGCCGGATCTTGGGGCCCTGTAGGTCGGCGAGGACGCCGACGGCTTTCTCCGTGGTGTCCGAGGCCTTGCGGACGCGCGCATAGACGGCCGCATGGTCCTCATGCGTGCCGTGGCTGAAGTTCATCCGGGCCACGTCCATGCCGCTTTCGACGAGCTCTTTCAGTCGCTCGTCGCTCGCGGTGGCGGGGCCCAGGGTGCAGACGATTTTGGTTCGGCGTGTCACACGAACACCTTAGTCCCGTCCATGGTCCATCTCCATGTCGCCGACGACATGTCACCGGCTCGCCACCGGCTGTTACCGCTGGTGGCGAGCCGCTACCGCCGAGTATGAAATTTACTTAACTTGTTGCGGCCGCGTGTGTTCGACCGAGCCCGTCGGGTGGCGGCGAGGGCCTGCTCAGCGCACCGACAGGGGCAGGGACGCCGGACGGACCGGAGACGGGAGGTCGGACTCGCCGACCAGGAACTCGTCGACCGCACGCGCGGTCGAGCGACCTTCCGCGATCGCCCACACCACGAGCGACGCGCCGCGGTGGGCGTCACCGCAGACGAACACGCCCGGGGCGTCGGTCTGCCAGTCGCTCCCGCAGGAGATGACGCCGCGCCGGTTCGGCTCGATCTCGAGATCGGCGAGCAGCGCCCCACCCCGTACCCCGGCGAACCCGATCGCGAACAGGGCCAGCTCGCAGGGGATCTCGAATTCCTCACTCACCGGCGTGATCTCGCGGCGCCCGTCGGCATCGCGCGTCACCTCCACCTCGGCGAGCACCATCGTCGTGACGTTGCCGTCCTCGTCACCCTCGAATCGCTGAACCGCAACCTGGTGCAGCCGTTCGCCGCCCTCGTCGTGTGCGCTCGAGGTCCGCATGATCAACGGCCATGTCGGCCACGGCGACCGTTCGTCGTCGCGCTGCCCGGGCAGTTCCGGGTTGTAGTCGAGTTGCACGACCGAGGCCGCGCCCTGACGGTGCGCCGTACCCAGGCAGTCGGCTCCCGTGTCACCACCGCCGATGATCACGACGTGCTTGCCCGCGGCGGTGATGGGTGACGGCCCGTCGCCCTCGCACTCCTTGTTGGCGGGCACGAGATGCTCCATGGCGAGGTGGATGCCGTTCAGCTCCCGCCCCGGCACCGGGTTGTCGCGTGCCTCCATCGCACCGATGGCCAGGACCACCGCGTCGTGGTTCGCGCGTAGATCAGCCACGGACAGGTCGGCCCCCACGTCGCAGTTGGTGACGAAGGTCGTTCCCTCCGCCCGCATCTGGGCGATACGTCGGTCGATGTCGGACTTCTGCAGCTTGTACTCCGGGATGCCGTAGCGGAGCAAACCGCCGAGACGGTCGTCGCGCTCGTAGACGGTGACGTCGTGACCAGCCCGGGTGAGCTGTTGTGCCGCAGCCAGTCCCGCGGGTCCGGAGCCGACGACCCCGACCGACTTGCCGGTCGTGGACTCGGGCGGCTCGGGCCCGATGATGCCTTCGGCCCACGACTCGTAGGCGATGGTCTTCTCGATGCGCTTGATCGTCACGCTGCCGCCGGTCGCCGGTTCGGAGATCGACAGCACGCAGGCGGACTCGCACGGCGCCGGGCACACCATCCCGGTGAACTCCGGGAAGTTGTTGGTCGCGTGCAGCCTGCTGCTCGCGGCATCCCACCGGCCGCGCCGGACGAGGTCGTTCCACTCCGGGATGAGATTGCCCAGTGGGCAACCCGCGGTTCCGGAGTGACAGAACGGGATACCGCAGTCCATACACCGGCGGGCCTGTCCGCTGACCTCGTCGAGGACCTTGATCGGATTGTCGGCGTGCTCGTAGACGTCGTCCCAGTCCTGGACGCGTTCGGCGACCGGACGGTACTTCGCCTCTTTCTTCGGGACCTCCAGGAACCCGCGCGGGTCAGCCACGTGCCGCCTCCATGATCGCTGAATCGACGTCGCGCCCTTCGGCTTCGGCCATCCGGGCCGCGTCGAGGACACGCTTGTAATCGGTGGGCATCACCTTGGTGAACGCCAGGCAGCGTCGAGGCCAGTCGGCCAGTATCGATGCGCCGATCGCGGAACCGGTCAGTTCCGTGTGCGTGGCGATGGTGTGCTTGAGCCAGGCGAGGTCTTCCGGGTCGGGACGCAGGAGTTCGACCATGGCCATGTTGACCTTCGCGGGATCGAGGTCGTGGACGAACGCGATACCACCCGACATGCCGGCCGCGAGATTGCGTCCCGTTGGTCCGAGGACGACCACCCGGCCACCGGTCATGTACTCGCAGGCGTGGTCGCCCACTCCTTCGACGACCGCCGTCGCACCCGAGTTGCGTACCGAGAAGCGTTCGCCCACTCGGCCTCTGAGGTACACCTCGCCGGAGGTCGCCCCGTAGAGGATCGTGTTGCCGGCGATCACCTGGTCCTCGGCGACGAACAGCGAGTCGGGATTCGGCGTGACGACGATCTTGCCGCCGCACAATCCCTTTCCGACGTAGTCGTTGGTGTCACCGGTCAACCGGATCGTTACTCCCGGCGGCAGGAAGGCCCCGAGCGATTGCCCGGCCGAGCCCTCGAGCCTGACCGTGATCGTGTCGTCGGCGAGGCCGTCGGCCCCGTACCGCCGGGTCACCTCCGAGCCGAGCAGGGTGCCGACCGTCCGGTTCACGTTGCGCACCGGCAACTCCAGGGTCACCGGGTGTGCGTCCTCGAGTGCACCCTCGGCGAGCTGGATCAGCGTCTGGTCCAGCGCGCGCTCGAGGCCGTGTTCCTGGCCCCGCACCCGACGACTCGGTCCCTTGTCCTCGACCTTGCGGAAGATCGGGCTGAGGTCGAGCCCCTTGGACTTCCAGTGCGCGACCGCCGCGTCGGTGTGCAGACGCTGCGACTGCCCGATGGCGTCGTCGAGCGTGCGATAACCCAACTGCGCCAGATACTTCCGGACGTCCTCGGCGATGAAGCGGAAGAAGTTGACCAGGTGGTCGACCTGACCGGTGAAGCGGGACCGCAACAGCGGATTCTGGGTGGCGACGCCGACCGGGCACGTGTCGAGGTGACAAACGCGCATCATGATGCACCCGGCGACGATCAGCGGCGCGGTGGAGAACCCGTATTCCTCGGCGCCGAGCAAGGCCGCGGTGATGACATCGCGCCCGGTGCGCAGCGCCCCGTCGCACTGCACCGTGATGCGGTCGCGCAGGCCGTTCAGCATCAACGTCTGCTGGGCGTCGGCGAGGCCGATCTCCCACGGCGTGCCGGCATGTTTGAGCGAGGTGAGCGGCGACGCGCCGGTGCCGCCGTCGTGCCCGGAGATGAGGACGACGTCGGCGTGCGCCTTCGACACCCCGGTCGCGACCGTCCCCACGCCCACCGCACTGACCAGCTTCACGTGGATGCGTGCCTGCGAATTCGCGTTCTTCAGGTCGTGGATCAGCTGGGCGAGGTCCTCGATCGAGTAGATGTCGTGGTGCGGCGGCGGCGAGATCAGCGCGACACCCGGCGTCGAATGCCGGGTCTTCGCGATCCACGGATACACCTTGTAGGCCGGGAGCTGGCCGCCCTCACCGGGTTTGGCACCCTGCGCCATCTTGATCTGGATGTCGGTGGCGTTGATGAGGTAGTCGCTGGTCACGCCGAACCGGCCCGACGCGACCTGCTTGACCGCGCTGCGGCGTTCCGGATCGTACAGACGCTCCACGTCCTCGCCGCCCTCCCCCGAGTTCGAGCGGCCGCCGATCCGGTTCATGGCCATCGCGATGGTCTCGTGGGCCTCCGCGGAGATCGAGCCGTAACTCATCGCGCCGGTGTTGAAGCGCTTCATGATCTCCTCGACCGGCTCCACCTCGTCGAGCGGGATCGGTTCGCGCGCATCGAGATCGAAGTCGAACAGTCCGCGCAGGGTGCCACCCTCACGCGAGAGCCGGTCGACCTCGTCGGAGTACTTCTGGAAGATCTCGGCCCGGCCGGTCTTGGTGGCGTGCTGCAGCAGGAAGATGGTCTCAGGCGAGAACAGGTGCAGTTCGCCCTCGCGGCGGTACTGGTACTCGCCGCCGACCTCGAGTCGACGGTAGACCTGTTCGGTGGGGTTCTCCGGGAAGGCCCGGTGGTGGCGGATGCGCACCTCCTCGGCCAGTTCGTCGAGTCCGACGCCCTCGATCCGCGACACCGTACGGGTGAAGTACTCGCGCACCACCTCCGACGACAATCCCACGGCCTCGAAAGCCTGTGCCGCGGTGTAGGAGCTGATGGTCGAGATGCCCATCTTGCTCATCACCTTCAGCACGCCCTTGCCGAGCGCCTCCAGATAGTTGCCGATCGCCTTGGCCCGGGTCACCCCGGTCAGCTCACCTTCGGCGATCAGATCTTCGATGGTCTCGAGCGCCAGGTAGGGATTGACCGCGGCCGCGCCGAATCCGATCAGGGTCGCGATGTGGTGGACCTCGCGGGCATCGCCGGACTCCACGACGAGGGCGACCCGCGTCCGCTCCTTGGTGCGGACCAGGTGGTGGTGCACCGCCGAGGTGGCCAGCAGCGACGGGATGGGCGCGTGCTCGGCGTCGGTGAGCCGGTCGGAGATCACCAGCGTCGTGTGCCCCTCGGCGATCGCCTGACTGGCCCGCAGCCGGAGGTCCTCGAGCGCCGCGGCGAGACCCGCACCGCCCTCGGACACCTCGTAGAGCGCCCGCAGCACCTTCGCCGACAGACCAGGATTGTCACCGTCGTCGTTGATGTGGACGAGCTTGGCCAGCTCGGCATTGTCCAGCACCGGCCAGTGCACCATGATCTGGCGGCACGACGCCGCGGTCGGCCGCAGCAGGTTCTGCTCCGGACCCATCACGCGACTCATCGACGTGACGATCTCCTCGCGGATCGCATCCAGCGGCGGATTCGTGACCTGGGCGAACAGCTCGACGAAGTAGTCGTAGAGCAGCCGCGAACGCTGCGACAGCACGGCGACCGGGGTGTCGGTGCCCATCGATCCGAGGGGTTCGTAGCCCGACGCCGCCATCGGGGTCAGGAGTACGCGCAGATCCTCCTCGGTGTAACCGAAGGAGATCTGCCGGCGGACGACGGTGTCGTGGTTGGGCTGGAAGACCGGCCGGTCCGGGAGCGTGGCGATGTCGAGCAACCCGGCGTGGAGCCACTCGTCGTACGCCTCGGCGTTCATGAGCTCGCCCTTGAGTTCCTCGTCCGGGATGATCCGGCCCTGCTCGGTGTCGACGAGGAACATGCGGCCGGGTTCGAGCCGGCCCTTGCTGATCACGTCGTCGACCGGGACGTCGAGCACACCGGACTCGGAGGCGAGGATGACCCGGCCGTCGCGGGTCTGCCACCACCGGCCCGGGCGCAGTCCGTTGCGGTCGAGGACCGCGCCGACGACCGTGCCGTCGGTGAACGTGACGCACGCGGGACCGTCCCAGGCCTCCATGAGCGAGGAGTTGAACTGCAGGAACGCCCGACGACGGGGATCCATGTCGGGCACGTTCTCCCACGCCTCGGGCACCATCATCATCACCGCGTGGTGGACGTCCCGACCGCCGAGGTGCAGGAGTTCGAGGACCTCGTCGAGCGACGCCGAGTCGGAGGCCTCGGGCGTGCAGATCGGGAATGCGCGCTTGAGATCGCCGGGGATGAGGTCGGTCTCGAGGAGCGCCTCGCGGGCACGCATCCGGTTCCGGTTGCCGCGCACGGTGTTGATCTCGCCGTTGTGCGCCACGAACCGGAAGGGGTGCGCGAGCGGCCACGACGGGAAGGTGTTGGTGGAGAACCGGGAGTGGACGATGGCGATCGCGCTGAGGCAGCGGTCATCTCGCAGATCCTCGTAGTACAGCGGGAGCTGCATCGTGGTGAGCATGCCCTTGTAGACCATCGTTCGACTCGACAGCGATGGGAAGTACAGCCCGGTGCCGGCTTCGTCGATCTCCGGTGTCACCCGTTCGGCCTGCTTGCGGAACGGGTAGATGAAGCGGTCGAGCGCGAGCCCGGCGATGCGGTCGGCGCCGGGCGCCGGGTCGACGGTGACGAACAGCTGCATCATGTACGGCATGCATGCGACGGCCGTCCCGCCGACGTCGGCGTGTTCGTGGTCGACGGGGAGGTCCCGCCAGCCGAGCACGGTGATGCCCTCGTCGGCGGCGAGGGCCTCGACCCGCTCGATCGCCGCGCGGCGCAGGTCGGGGTCCATGGGCAGGAAGCACGTTCCCGCGGCGTAGCTGTTCGACCCGTCCGCGGCGGGCTCGGGTAGGTCGAAGTCGACGGTGTCGCGCAGCAACTCGTCGGGGAGTTGGATCAGGATTCCCGCGCCGTCACCGCTGTTGGTCTCCGCCCCGGCCGCACCTCGATGTTCGAGGTTCTCCAGCGCCAGCAACCCGTCGGCGACGATCGAATGCGAACGGCGACCGTGGATGTCGGTGACCATGGCCACACCACACGAATCGACCTCGGCCTCCGGGTCGTACAGACCCTGCTTGGCCGGCAGCGCAGAAAACAGCATCACTACCTCCACTCGAACCGAGAACCGGCTCGCTGCTGAGTGTCCAATGGGACAGCACTGGCCCGTGGAGCATTGCGCGGCGTACGAATGACCGTGCCGAGATCGGTACCGGGTTGAGTCAGAACCGTTGAGCGCTTGCGTGCTCTGGAACGGTCGGTACCGGGCGGAGGATCGCGCACCGTGAGATCCGATCCTATCCGAACACCCGGGGAGGCGTCGTCACCCGCGACCTGTGACCCTGCCGACGGATCAGCTCGTGGCAGGACCGAACGTCAGGACTTGTCTCCGTCGGAGGAACCGGCACCGGCACCCGGTGTGGTGTCGGTGGGGGTGTCCGTCGGGATGTCGGTATCCGACTCCTCGGCGGGATCAACTATGTCGGTGACCGCGTCGGCGTCGGTGTCCGGATCGGCGTCGGCAACCGGATCGGCGTCGGCAACCGGGGCTGCGTCGGGGACCGAGCCGGTGGTCGAGTCGTCCTTGTCGGCCGCGTCCATGTCGTCGTCGGCCTCAGGGTCTGCGGAGTCCACGGTCTCGTCGGCAGCCGGTTCGTCCCCCGGCGACGTCGCCGTCTCCGGCTGAGCGGGCGTTCCGGCCTCGGTACCGGCCTCGGTCGCTGAGGTCGTCTCCTCGTCGGCCCCGAGGTCGACCGCTTCGTCTGTCGGAGTTTCGGGGTGCGAGGTGGTGTCCGACTCGGCCCCGTCGAGCGCTTCCTCGTCGAGCGCTTCGTCGACCGGCTCCTCGCCACCGGCCTCGACGGTGTCCTCGCCCGGCTCGACCGGACCGTCGGCAACCGGCTCCGGTTCGGCGCCCGGCTCCGCATCGCTGCCCGCGGTCACGGGGTTTGCGGCTGCGACCGGGTCATCCGTGTCGGCGGTGTCGTCGGTGGACGGCTCCCCCGCCGTGCCCGCCTTCTGACCCTGGTCGTCGGAATCGAACAGGGATGATCCCGCCGAACCCGTCGCCACCCCGGCGGCGGCCGCCGGACTCGGCTCCGGTTCGATGTCCTCGTCGTACCAGTCGTCGACGTACCCGGCGACACCCTGCTCCGCGAGCTCCGCGGCACGGTCGTCGTGATACATCTCCAGTCCCTGTTCGCGTCCCTTGGGCGCGACCACGAAATAGACGACGGCGGCGAGGAACACCAGCGCCGCGGTGAAGAGGTTCGGTCGGATGCCCGCGATGTCGTTGGCGACGGCCGCGCGGTCGTCGCGCAGCAATTCGATGAAGAACCGGCCCAGGCAGTAGCCCGCGACGTAGAGCGCGAACAACCGGCCGTGCCCGATGCGGAAGTACCGGTCGACGACCACCAGGAGCACGACGATGAGCACGTTCCACAGCAGCTCGTAGAGGAAGGTCGGATGGACCACCGCGACCACGACGCCGTTGGACACGCCGTCGATCAGTCCGGGGTCGGAGTACCCGGCGGCGTTCTCGCGTTCGTAGATCTCCAGGCCCCACGGGAGTGTGGTCTCGCGTCCGTAGAGCTCCTGGTTGAAGTAGTTGCCGAGGCGACCGATCGCCTGTGCCAACAGGATCGGCGGCGCGATGGCGTCGCCGAAGGCGGGCAGGCGGATGCCGCGTCGACGAGCGCCGATCCACGCGCCCACCGCACCGAGCGCGACCGCGCCCCAGATACCGAGTCCGCCGTCCCAGATCTTCAGTGCGTCGATCGGTTCCTTCAGCGCATCGGCACCGAAGTACGTCTTCCAATCGGTGATGAGATGGTAGAGCCGGCCACCGATGAGGCCGAACGGGACCGCCCAGATCGCGACGTCGAGAACTTCGCCGTCCTGGCCGCCGCGGGCCATCCATCGGCGGTTGCCCCACCAGACGGCGACGATGATGCCGACGATGATGCACAACGCATACGCGCGTAGCGGGAAGGGTCCGATCTCCCACACGCCCTGAGGCGGACTCGGGAGGTAGGCGAGCATCGTCGAGGTCGGCGCGATCACGCTGTCACCCTAGCCGACCGGATGGGACGTTCGACCTGTCGACCGGGACCCGCCGCGTCGATCACGAGAGCGTCCGGTTCAGACGGACGCCCGACGCGAGCGGACCCCTTCGGCCAGTTCGGAGACGAGCGAGGCCAACCGGTCCTGGCCCGCGTTCGCCGCGGTCACCAGCGCCGAACCCACGATGACTCCATCTGCGTACGAGGCGATCTGGGCCGCCTGCTCGCGGTTGCGAACGCCGAGACCGACGCCGATCGGGATGTCGGAGTACTCGCGAACCCGCGCGCACAGCTCAGGAGCCATGTCCGACACAGCATCTCGCGCACCGGTGACACCCATCGTGGAGGCCGCGTAGACGAAACCCCGGGACGCATCGACAGTGAGGGCGATCCGCTCGGTCGTCGATGACGGAGCGACGAGGTAGATGCGGTCGAGCCCGTGCCGGTCGGCCGCCTCGTGCCACTCCGCACCCTCTTCGGGGATCAGGTTCGGGGTGATGAGTCCGGCACCGCCGGCCGCCGAAAGATCACGCGCGAAATTCTCGACGCCGCACTTGAGGACCGGGTTCCAGTAGCTCATGACCACCGCGTTGCCGCCGGCGGAGGTGATGGCCTCGACGGCGGTGAACACGTCACGGACACGCACACCGTTGGTCAGTGCCTGGTCGGCGGCGTCCTGGATGGTCGGGCCGTCCATCACCGGGTCGGAGTAGGGCACGCCGACCTCGATGATGTCGCAACCGGCGTCGACCATCGTCCGGAACGAGGTCAGCGACTCGTCGACGGTCGGGAAACCGACCGGGAGGTAACCGATCAGCGCACTGCGACCCTCGTCCCGGCAGCGGGCGAACACGGGGCCGAGCTTCGACGGGATCGACTGTGTGCTCATGCCTGCTCTCCGGGCTTCTGGACGTCCGACGATTCCGACAGGGTGGCCTCGTCCTGGGACGGCGGGGCGTCGAACAGCCCGAACCAGCGTGCGGCGGTGTCCACGTCCTTGTCGCCGCGACCGGAGAGACTGACGACGATGATCGAACCCTCCCCCAGTTCCTGCCCGAGTTTCAGGGCGCCGGCGACCGCATGGGCCGACTCGACGGCGGGGATGATGCCCTCGCGGCGACTGAGCAGCGCGAGTGCATCCATGGCTTCGGTGTCGGTGATCGGCCGGTACTCAGCTCGGCCGGTGTCCTTGAGATAGGCGTGCTCGGGTCCGACCCCCGGATAATCCAGGCCCGCCGAGATCGAATGGGATTCGATGGTCTGACCGTCGTCGTCCTGCAGGAGATAGGAGTACGCGCCCTGGAATGCTCCGGGTGTCCCACCGGTGAAAGTCGCTGCGTGGCGGCCGGTCTCGACGCCGTCGCCGGCGGCCTCGAAGCCGACGAGCCGGACGCCCTCGTCGTCGATGAACGGGTGGAAGATGCCGATCGCGTTGGAACCACCGCCGACGCAGGCGGTCACCGCGTCGGGCAGGCGTCCGGCCTTCTCCAGGATCTGCACGCGCGCCTCGAGCCCGACGATGCGCTGCAGATCGCGGACCATGACCGGGAACGGGTGCGGCCCGGCAGCCGTGCCGAAGCAGTAATAGGTGTTGTGCGCGTTGGTGACCCAGTCGCGCATGGCCTCGTTGATCGCGTCCTTCAGTGTCGCCGAACCGTTGTCGACCGCGATCACCTCCGCACCGAGGAGTCGCATGCGGGCGACGTTGAGCGCCTGGCGATCCGTGTCGACCCGGCCCATGTAGATCACGCACTCGAGACCGAGGAGCGCGCACGCGGTCGCGGTGGCGACCCCGTGCTGTCCGGCGCCGGTCTCGGCGATGACGCGGTGCTTGCCCATCCGCTGGGCCAGGAGCGCCTGTCCGAGAACGTTGTTGATCTTGTGCGAGCCCGTGTGGTTGAGGTCCTCGCGCTTGAGGAAGATCCGCGCCCCGCCGGCGTGCTCGGACAGGCGCTTCGCCTCGTACAGCGGAGACGGGCGGCCAGCGTAGTCGCGCTGCAGGCGGTCCAGTTCGGCGAGGAAATCGTCGTCGGCGCGGACCTTCTGGAAGGTCGTGGTCACCTCGTCGATGACGGCCATCAGGGCCTCGGGTACATGGCGCCCGCCGTAGACACCGAAGTGCCCGTGCTCGTCGGGTTCGATCGAGGTACGAGTGGTGAGCCCGACGCTCGCGGTGGGCAGCGGAGTCGCCTCGACGGCGTCGGTGCGGACGGAATCAGGATGAGCGGTCACTTCAACTCACAGACGATCGGGCCGACAGCATCACGCGGACCGATACCGGCCCGGACGCGTTGTCAGCGAACAGGTTTCGGGCACGACGGGTGTGTGCCCGCGGTGACGAGCTCACGGACCGCGGCACGCGGGTCGCCACTCGTGACGAGACCTTCGCCGACGAGAACCGCATCGGCGCCGGCACCGGCGTAGGCCAGCAGATCGGCGGTGCCGCGCACACCCGACTCGGCGATCCGGATGGTCTCCGTGGGCAGACCGGGTGCGATGCGCGAGAAGGTGTCCCGCTCGACCTGCAGGGTCTTGAGGTTGCGTGCGTTCACGCCGACGACCGAGGCGCCGGCTTCGAGGGCGCGGCTGGCCTCCTCCTCGGTGTGCACCTCGACGAGCGCGGTCATGCCCAGGCTCTCGGTGCGGTCGAGGAGTGAGGCGAGCACGTTCTGCTCGAGGGCGGCGACGATCAACAGGATGACGTCGGCGCCATGGGCGCGGGCCTCATGGATCTGGTACGTGCCGACGATGAAGTCCTTGCGCAACACCGGGATGTCGACCGCGGCGCGGACGGCGTCGAGGTCGGCGAGCGAGCCGCGGAACCGGCGTTCCTCGGTGAGCACGCTGATGATGCGCGCGCCGCCGTCTTCGTATGCGCGGGCGAGTTCGGCGGGGTCCCCGATGCTGGCGAGTTCGCCTTTCGACGGACTGGCGCGCTTGACCTCGGCGATGACACCGATTCCGGGCTGACGCAGGGCGGCCAGCGCATCCTTGGGGGCGGGAGCCTTGGCGGAGGCCGCTTTGACCGAGGCGAAGTCGACGATGGCCTCACGTGCCGCGACGTCGGCTTTCACTCCCTCGATGATCGATTCGAGAACGTTGGGCACGCTCACAGCGACTTGCTCCCTTCTCCCTCGACATGTGTTCTCAGGGTAGACGGGCCGTTCGGGCCGGTTGCGTCCGGGTTGGCCGATCCGTGACCTCATCGCGCTGATGCGTCCATCGTCGGAGTCTGCGACCGGGCGTCGCCGTCCCCGACCCGTCATCGGTTTGCGGTTCAGCGACGGTCGGGGTCGTTCGGGTCGGTCGGGTCGATGCCGGTGTCGAGCGCGTCCCACATCATCCGCTCGTTCGCCCCGGGCGGCGTCGGCTCCGCTGCCGGGTCGGGGTCGTCCGCCCGACCGCTCGTTCCGGGCTTCGCCGAATCGGATCGGGCCGCGCCTGGCTCCGCGACCGCGGCCTCGTTCTGCTCCGCGGCCTTGCGACGCTCGTAGTCGGCGAAGATCTCGGTCTCGATCTCCTCGCGGCGAGCGGCCGGAGTGGTGTATTTCGACGATCGGGTGGCCCCCTTCGCGACGCGCAGCAGCATGACCGCTGCACCCACCGCACACACGGTGCCGGCGAGCACGACCACCGCGGCGAGGGGGTTGGTGTCGACGAAGAGCACGATGTAGCGATCGGGGATGCTGCCCGCCTCGGCGGCGTACGCAGAGTCGGTGCCCCCGGTGATCAGCGAGATCGCCGGGAAAGCGGCCAGGAGCCCGCCGACGGCGACCAGGATCGCGACGACTCGGAGGGCCCAGCCACGCACTGACAGCGCCGCGAGTATGCCCGCCAAGTAGACCAGCGCGAGCGGCGTGAGCCAGGGACTCCAGTCCCCGCCGTTGACCTCGAACGCGCGCTGCGGGGACAACCCGTCCTCGGCGGAGACGGTGGCCCAGGTCAGCCGGCTCGCACCCCAGAAGGCCGCTGCGGCCGCCGCCATCAGCAGTGCCGCGACGACCTGTCGGCGCCGGACGGACTTGCGGCGGATGGCCTCTACGTCAGGACCTGCCGCGGCTCCAGATTCGTCAGAGGTCATGAGTTCTCACCCACCCGTCGCATCGTCGAGGCGGCCGCGACCGCGTTGAGCACCGCGGTGGCCTTGTTACGCGCCTCGTTGTACTCGTACTCGGGCTCGCTGTCGGCCACCACACCACCGCCGGCCTGGACGAACGCCTTACCGCGCGCGAGCAGCGCGGTGCGGATGGCGATGGCGGTGTCCGCGTTGCCGGCGAAGTCGAGATAGCCGACGATCCCGCCGTAGAGCCCGCGGCGGGTCATCTCGTGTTCGTCGATGAGTTCCATCGCCCGCACCTTCGGTGCGCCGGTCAGGGTTCCGGCCGGGAAGCACGCCGTCACGGCGTCGAGGGCATGCTTGTCGTCGCGGAGGGTCCCCGACACGGTCGAGACGAGATGCATGACGTGGCTGTAGCGCTCGATGTGCCGATAGTCGCTGACCTTGACCGTGCCGGGTACGCAGACACGTCCGAGGTCGTTGCGCCCGAGGTCCACCAGCATCAGGTGCTCGGCGTTCTCCTTCTCGTCCTCGATCAGGCCCTTGCCGAGCAGTTGGTCTTCCTCCTCGGTCGCGCCGCGCCAGCGGGTGCCGGCGATCGGGTGCGTGGTCGCCACCCCGTCGGCCACGGTGACCAGTGCCTCGGGGCTGCTGCCGACGATGGTGAACGGCTTGCGCGCGATTGCGTCGGGCGAGCCGGTGTCGCTGTGCTCCTCGGTGCCGGGCATCCGCAGCAGATACATGTACGGACTCGGATTGGACGCGCGCAGCACGCGATAGACGTCGAGCGGGTCGGCGTCGGAGTCCATCTCGAAGCGCATCGACGGCACGACCTGGAAGGCCTCGCCGGCCTCGATCTCGCCGACGAGATCGGTGACGATCTCGCTGTACTCCGCGAGCGATCGCTGCGCGGCGAACTCCGGCCGCGGGCGGTCGAAGGTCGACACCGTCGACGGCGCGGGTGCGGCGAGCGCTTCGGTCATCCGGTCCAGCCGGTCGAGTGCGTCGGCATAGGCGTCCTCGACCCGCTCGTCGGAGCCGTCCCAGTTGACCGCGTTGGCGATGAGCGTGATCGTGCCCTCATGATGGTCGACCGCGGCGAGGTCGGTGGCCAGCACCATCATCATGTCCGGGAGGCCCAGATCGTCGACCGTGGTCTCGGGCAGACGCTCGAGCCGGCGGACCATGTCGTAGGCCATGAAGCCGACGAATCCGCCGGTCAGCGGCGGCATCCCGGGGAGCGGGTCGGTCTGCAGGAGGCGCAATGACTCCGCGAGGACCTCGAGCGCGTCGCCGCCCTCGGGTGCGCCGACGGGCACCGACCCCCACCAGTGCGCCTGTCCGTCGACGACGGTCAGGGCCGACGGTGCGCCCGCGCCGATGAACGACCATCGGGACCAGGACCGCCCGTTCTCGGCGGACTCCAGCAGGAAGGTCCCCGGACGGTCGCCCGCGAGTTTGCGATAGGCCGACAGCGGCGTCTCGGAGTCGGCGAGGACCTTACGCGTCACCGGTACGACGCGGTGATCACGCGCGAGGTCGAGGAACTCGGCGAGAGTCGTGGTGTCGGCGGCCCCGCCGGTGGTGGCGGTCATCCGAGCGGCTCGCCGCCGACGCCCCACTGATTACGCGGAACCTCCGTGATCGTCACCCAGACCGAGTCGGGGTTCTTGCCGGTTGCCTTGGCATAGGCCTCGGTGACCGCGGCAATCGTCTCGCGCTTGACGCGATCCGACAGTCCCGGCGTCTGCGAGATCTGGATGAGGGGCATGGACGCACCGCCTTTCGAAGGTCTCGAGCTGTGGCGTGTCCCGGAGTTCGCACCCGGGACTCGTGTCTCGGGGGTCTATTCTGCTGGGTCCGTCGAGCCCGACCCGGATTCGGCCCCGGAACCCGGCGCCGCGTCGATCCCGAACGTCAGCGACTCGGTGTCGAAACAGCTGTGGTTGCCGGTGTGGCAGGCCGCGCCCACCTGGTCGACGATCAGCAGCACGGTGTCGCCGTCGCAGTCGATGCGGGCGTCGTGCACATACTGCGTGTGCCCGCTCGTCTCCCCCTTCACCCAGTACTCCTGGCGTGACCGCGAGTAGTAGGTCCCCTTCCGGGTGGCGAGCGTGCGCTCGAGCGCGACGTCGTCCATCCAGGCGACCATCAGCACCGTCCCGGTGCTGCGTTCCTGCGCCACCGCGGTGAACAGGCCGTCGGCGTTGCGTTTGAGGCGTGCGGCGAGATCGGGATCGAGTGCCATCAGCGACCTTCCGGGTCGGTGCGGGAGGGGACGCGGCGTGTCATCGGACGGTGATCCCGGCGTCGCGCATGGCCGTCTTCACCTGGGCCACGGTGAGTTCGCCGAAGTGGAAGACCGAGGCCGCGAGAACGGCGTCGGCGCCCGCCTGCACCGCCGGCGCGAAATCGTCGATGCGGCCGGCGCCGCCGCTGGCGATGACCGGCACCGACACCGCGGCGCGTACGGCCGTCAGCATGCGCAGGTCGAAGCCCTGTTTGGTGCCGTCGGCGTCCATCGAGTTGAGCAGGATCTCGCCGACACCGAGGTCCTGGCCGCGGACCGCCCACTCGACCGCGTCGATCCCGGTGCCCTTACGGCCGCCGTGGGTGGTGACCTCCCAGCCCGACGGCGTGGGCTCCGCACCTTCGGGAACGGTCCGCGCGTCGACGGACAGCACGATGCACTGCGAACCGAAGCGCCGGCTCATCTCGGCGAGCACCTCCGGCCGGGCGATGGCCGCGGTGTTGACGCTGACCTTGTCGGCCCCGGCGCGCAGCATGGTGTCGACGTCGCCGACGGTCCGGATGCCCCCGCCGACGGTGAGCGGGATGAACACCTGATCGGCGGTGCGCTTCACCACGTCGATCATCGTCGAGCGCCCCGAGCTCGACGCGGTCACGTCGAGGAAGGTCAGTTCGTCCGCGCCTTCGCGGTCGTAGCGCTCGGCCAGCTCGACCGGGTCGCCGGCGTCGCGCAGGTTGGCGAAGTTGACGCCCTTGACCACGCGGCCGTCGTCGACGTCGAGGCACGGGATGACCCGGGTCGCCAGCGTCATCGTCGGGTCTCCTTCGGGGTGGTGGATTCTGGGGTGATGACGTCTGCCGTCCATTCCGGGATCGTCTCGCCGATGACACGCATCAGACCGGCGTGCACGGTCGGGGTACCGGCGACCAGCGACGGCGACGCCACGGTCCACGGACGGCCGGCGATGTCGGTCGCCACACCGCCGGCGGCCCGGACCAGCGCCGCTCCTGCCGCGTTGTCCCAGGGGTGCCGGCCGAAGGCGATCGCCCCGCCGAACACGCCGGCCGCGGTGAACGCCATGTCCACACCCGTCGACCCGGTCATCCGGATCCGGGCGGCACGCGTGCTGAGTTCGCGCAGGAGGTCGGCCCGGCGCGCGCCCGGGTAGCGGCCACCGCCGCGGGCATCGAACGGACCGAAGGCGATGGCTGCCTCGGCGAGTTCCATGTCGGGGGCCGGCGGGACGGCTACGCCGTTCAGCAGCAGCGGACCGTCGGCGTGTGCGGCGTACCGGCGTCCCACGAGCGGCAGCCACGTCATCCCGAGCGTGGCCTCGCCGTCGACCACCAGACCGAGGAGGATCCCGGTGAGCGGCATCCCCGCGGAGTAGTTGAAGGTGCCGTCGATCGGGTCGAGCACCCACACCGGACCGTCGACGACGTCGGCGCCGCCGAATTCCTCGCCGTGGACCGGGATCTGGGTCCGGTCGGCGAGCTCGGCCCCGATGTGGCGCTCGAGGTCGAGGTCCACCTGCGTGGCGAAGTCGGTGCCGCCCTTGTTGATCGCGCTCGGCGCACCCTGACCGTCGACGAAGCGATCGACGGCGGCGTCGAGGATCGACCCGGCGGTGTCGAGCAGCCGGGGCAGGTCGAGGGTGGAGTCCGCCGCGCTCATCAGACCCCGGCGACCGCGGTCAACGCCTCCGGCAGCGTGAATCGGCCCGCATAGAGCGCCTTGCCGACGATGGCGCCCTCCACACCCTGGCCGGTGAGGCCGGCGATCGCGACCAGATCGTCGATGGCCGAGACGCCGCCCGAGGCCACGAGGGGGGCGTCGGTGGCCGCTGCGACCTCGGCGAGGAGATCGAGGTTCGGACCCTGCAGCGTGCCGTCCTTGGAGACGTCGGTGACCACATAGCGGGCGCATCCGTCGCGATTCAAGCGCTCGAGGACCTCCCAGAGATCGCCTCCGTCGGTGACCCAGCCCCGCCCGCGCAACCGGTAGGAACTGCCGTCGCGGATCACGTCCAGACCGACCGCGATGCGGTCCCCGTGCTCGGCGATCGCGCGGGCACACCACTCCGGGTTCTCCAGGGCGGCGGTACCGAGGTTCACGCGCGTGCACCCGGTGGCGAGGGCGGCGGCCAACGAATCGTCGTCGCGGATGCCGCCGGACAGTTCGACCTTCACGTCGAGTTCACCGACCACGCCGGCCAGCAGTTCGCGATTGTCGCCACGGCCGAACGCGGCGTCGAGGTCGACGAGATGGATCCACTCCGCACCGTCCCGCTGCCACGCCAGCGCCGCGTCGCGCGGCGAACCATACGACGTCTCGGTGCCGGCCGCGCCCTGGACCAGGCGGACCGCCTGCCCGTCGGCGACGTCGACGGCGGGAAGGAGTTCGAGGGTGCTACCCATGGGTGAATCTGTCCTGTCTGTTCTGGATCGAGCGCGGTTCTTGATCGAGCGAGTCGGCGGTGGACGTGATCGGGGTGGGGTCAGGCGGGGTGGTGACCGTCGCGCGCCGCGATCAGGTCTGTCCGGGCGCGGTCGACCATGCGGTTGGCAACGGTACCGATCGCGGCGATCATCGCCGCCACCGCCACCAGCGCGGCGACCAGTCCGGCGATCGGCGACCAGTGCGCACACAGCGCGATGATCGGGACGGACACGATCAGGACCAGCACTCCCGCACCGAGAGCGTAGAAGGCGAGCTTGGCGATCGAGAAACCGGAGGACGTCGAGGAGGCACTCGCCTGTTCGGACCCGGACGGTCGCCCGACGGGTCCGTCGCCGTACCCGGCGTCGTCCGGGCGCGGCGTGCCGTCGGTCACGAGAGTCCCCGAACCCAGTTCTCCAGCAGGTGCGCACCGGCGTCGCCGGACTTCTCGGGATGGAACTGGGTCGCCGACAGCGGCCCGTTCTCCACCGCGGCGAGGAACGGTCCACCATGTTCGGCCCAGGTCAGCTTGGGCGCGGTCAGCGGCGAACCCGCGTTGTCCATCTCCCAGGTCTGCGCGGCGTAGGAGTGCACGAAGTAGAAGCGGGTGTCGGCGTCGAGCCCGTCGAAGAGCACGGTGCCCTCGGCTGCGTCGACCGTGTTCCAGCCCATGTGCGGCAGGACGGGTGCGGGCAACTGGGTCACGCTGCCCGGCCACTCCCCGCAGCCCTCCGCCTCGACGCCGAACTCGACGCCGCGCTCGAACAGGATCTGCATGCCGACGCAGATGCCCAGCACCGGGCGGCCGCCGGCCAATCGTCGCCCGACGATCCGGTCGCCCTTGACCGCGCGCAGACCCTCCATGCAGGCGGCGAACGCACCGACGCCGGGCACGACGAGGCCGGTGGCGTTCAGGGCCGTGTCGAAGTCGGAGGTGACCGTCACCTGTGCCCCGGTCCGCTCGAGCGCGCGCTGCGCGGACCGCAGGTTGCCCGAGCCGTAGTCGAGGATCGTGACGTCGGCGGCGCTCACAGCGCGCCCTTCGTCGACGGCACACCGGTCACGCGGGCGTCGTATTCGGTCGCCGCGCGCAACGCGCGGGCCACGGCCTTGAACTCCGCCTCGGTGATGTGGTGCTGGTCGCGGCCGTAGAGGACCCGCACGTGCAGCGCGATGCGAGCGTTGAGCGCGATCGACTCGAACACGTGCCGGTTGATGACGGTCGAGTACGGGACACCCGGGTAGCCACCGATCACGGCGGTCAGCATGTGCTCGGGCTCGCCGGTGTGGACGCAGTACGGGCGGCCCGACACGTCGACGACGGCCTGGGCGAGGGTCTCGTCCATCGGGATCCAGGAATCGCCGAAGCGACGGATGCCCTTCTTGTCGCCGAGCGCCTGGCCGAGAGCCTGGCCGAGCACGATCGCGGTGTCCTCGATGGTGTGGTGACCCTCGACCTCGATGTCGCCCTTGGCCTCGACGGTGAGATCGAAGCTGCCGTGCTGACCGAAGGCGGTGAGCATGTGATCGAAGAACGCGATGCCGGTCGAGATGTTCGTCAAGCCGGTGCCGTCGAGATTCAATTCGACGGAGATCGACGACTCCCTGGTGCTCCGTTCGACCTTCGCGACACGGGGCGCGGGGTTGGTCGCAGAGGGGGTGCTCACTGAGGGTTCTCCAAATCTGTGGTGGCGAGCGTGCGGCTGACGTCGAGGAAGGCGTCGTTCTCATGCGCGAGACCGATGGTCACCCGGAGGTGACCGGCGATGCCGACGTCCCGGATGAGGACGCCCTGGTCGAGGTAACGCTGCCACGACGCCGCAGCATCCCGGAACCGTCCGAACAGCACGAAGTTGGCGTCGGAGTCGATGACGCGGTACCCGAAGGCGGTCAGCGCCGCGACCACGCGCTCGCGTTCGGACCGGATCGCGGCGACGCCGGCGAGGGTGTCGTCGCTGTGGCGCAATGCGGCTCGCGCGGCGGCCTGGGTCAGCACGGACAGGTGGTACGGGAGCCGCACCAGCTGGATCGCGTCGACGACGGCGGGCGCTGCGGCGAGGTAGCCGAGCCGGCCGCCGGCGAAGGCGAAGGCCTTGCTCATCGTGCGGCTGACGACGACCTTGGCCGGGAACTCGTCGATGAGCTCGACGGCGCTCGGTGCCGCCGAGAACTCGGCGTAGGCCTCGTCGACGATCACGATGCCCGGAGCCGCCTCGACGATGCGACGCAGGTCCGCGAGCAGGATCGAACCGCCGGTCGGGTTGTTGGGCGAGGTCATTAAGACGACGTCCGGTTCGCGGTTCGCGACTTCGGCGACCGCGTAGTCGGTGTCGAGTGAGAAGTCGCCCGCCCGCGCCGCGACCAGCCAGGTGGTGTCGGTGCCGTCGGAGATGATCGGATGCATCGAATACGACGGCACGAACCCGAGCGCACTGCGGCCGGGACCGCCGAAGGCCTGCAGCAGTTGCTGCAGAACCTCGTTGGAACCGTTTGCCGCCCACAGGTTCTCGACGCCGAGCTGCACACCGGTGGCCCGGGTCAGGTAGGCGGCGAGGTCGGCACGGAGGGCGACGGCATCGCGATCGGGATAGCGGTGCAACTCAGCGGCGGCCTCGCGCACCGACGCGGCGACATCGTCGATCAGGGCCGGCGACGGCGCGTGCGGGTTCTCGTTGGTGTTGAGGATCACCGGGACCCTGAGTTGCGGTGCGCCATAAGCACTCTTGCCACGGAGGTTCTCACGTAGCGGCAGGTCGTCGACGGTGATCGAGCTGCCCGGGGTTGCCGTCACCGGATCGGCGGCCGTCACCGGCCCGCGCTCCCGACGAAGCGCTGCTTCACCGCATCACCGTGACCGGGCAGGTCCTCGGCATCGGCGAGGGTCACCACCTTGTCGGCGACCTCGCGCAGCGCGGCCTCGTCGTAGTCGATGACGTGGACGCCCTTGAGGAAGGTCTGCACCGACAACCCGGAGGCGAAGCGCGCCGAACCCGACGTCGGCAGAACGTGATTGGAGCCCGCACAGTAGTCACCGAGGCTGACCGGCGCATAGGGCCCGACGAAGATCGCGCCCGCGTTGTGCACCCGGTCGGCGACCGCGGCCGCATCCCGGGTCTGGATCTCGAGGTGTTCAGCCGCATAGGCGTCGACGACGGCGAGCCCCGCGTCGAGATCGTCGACGAGGACGACGCCCGACTGCTCCCCCGACAGCGCGGTGGTCACGCGTTCGCGGTGCTTGGTGGCCGCGACCTGCTGCTCGAGAGCCTCGTCGACGGCGTCGGCGAGTTCGGCGCTGTCGGTCACGAGCACCGACGCCGCGAGGACGTCGTGCTCGGCCTGGCTGATGAGGTCGGAGGCGAGGATGCCCGCGTCCGCCGAGTCGTCGGCGAGGATCGCGATCTCGGTGGGTCCGGCCTCGGAGTCGATGCCGACCACGCTGCGGCACAGACGCTTGGCCGCGGTGACGTAGATGTTGCCCGGGCCGGTGATGAGGTCGACGGGGTCGAGAACGGCATTCGGCTCGTCCGCTGATTCCGTGTCGGCGCCACCGTAGGCGAGCAGGGCCACGCCCTGAGCACCGCCGACCGCCCACACCTCGTCGACGCCGAGGAGCGCGCAGGCGGCGAGGATGGTCGGGTGCGGCCACCCGCCGAAGTCCTTCTGCGGAGGCGAGGCGACGACCAGCGAGCCGACGCCGGCCTCCTGGGCAGGGACGACGTTCATGATGACCGACGACGGATAGACGGCGTTTCCGCCCGGGACGTACAGGCCGACGCGGCGCACCGGAATCCACTTCTCGCTGACGACGCCGCCGTCGACGACCTGGGTGCGGGTGGTCTCCCGGCGCTGATCGGCGTGCACCTTGCGCGCGCGGATGATCGACTCGCGCAGCGCCTCGGCAACCTGCGGGTCGAGCCCGGCCAGAGCATCGGCGATGACCTGGGCGGGCACCCGCACCGACGCGGGACGGACACCGTCGAACTTCTCGCCATAGTCGAGCGCAGAGCTGCTCCCGTTCTCCGCCACCGAATGCACGACCGGTGTCACCGTGTCGAGGACGGCATTGACATCGGTACCCCCGCGGGGCAGCGCACGACGCAACTCGGCGAGTGTCGGCGTGCTACCGCGCAGGTCAATTCGGGCGAGCATGATCTCTCCTGGTGGCTGCTGATTTACCCAACAAGGATACGTGTCGGGTGCCAGCGGGTTTCTGGTGCGGGTTGTCACCGAGAACGTCGGGGCATTTCGATCCGGTATGCGGACGAATCTGCCCCGTCCTTCACGCGGCCGGTGGCCAGAACCGAGTTGTTCGACGCCGACGTCCGCAGCGCCACCGGGTAGCCGAGCGACCTAGGGGGCCGGGATGTCCAGACCGAGGTCCAGGACGGTGACAGAGTGAGTCAGCGCGCCCACGGCCAGGTAGTCGACGCCGGTGCGGGCATAGTCGGCCGCGACGTCGAGCGACAGGCCTCCCGAGCTCTCCAGCTTGGTGCCCGGCGACCGGGTGTTGCGGCGCTGGACGGCCATCTGGGTCTCCCACGGCTCGAAGTTGTCCAGCAGGACCAACTGCGGTTCGAGTCCGAGGACCTCGTCGAGCTGGGCCAGCGAGTCGACCTCGACCTCGACCGGTAGGCCCGGCGCCGCCGCCCGGACCGCCTCCAGTGCCGCGGCGACCGAACCCGCGGCGACGACGTGGTTGTCCTTGACGAGGGCGGCGTCGCCGAGCCCCATCCGGTGATTGACTCCCCCGCCGGCACGAACCGCGTACTTCTGCAGATGCCGAAGACCCGGAAGTGTCTTGCGCGAGTCGCGGATTCGGGCGTCCGTACCCTCCACCGCCGCCACCCAGGCCGCGGTGGTCGTGGCGATCCCCGACAGGTGCGAGATCAGGTTGAGCGCCGTGCGTTCCGCGGTCAGCAGCGCTCGCGTCGGAGCGTGGACGGCGAGTACGACGGTGCCGGGTTCGACGCGGGTTCCGTCGTCGACGCGCGACGTGATCGTGTACTCGCCCGCCCCGATCACCTCGTCGAAGACCGCCTCGACCACCGGCACGCCGGCGATCACACCATGCGCGCGGCTGATGATCGCCGCGTCGACGACCGCGTCGGCGGGGACCGTGGACGTGCTCGTGACGTCGGGGCCGTATCGCAGATCCTCGTCGAGCGCGGTGCGGATCAACGCGCGGACCTCGTCGGTGACCGCGGCGCCGAGTTCACCGCCCGCGGCCTGGCCGACGAAGCCGCCGGCCGGGGCCGTCGTCGAGGGGGTGGAGCTGCTCACTCGCCCGATCCGGGGTTGCCGATCGCGATCATGCGCTCGACGCTCTTGCGCGCCTTCTCGGCGACGTCGGCGTCGACGAACACCTCGTCGCGACCCTCCCGCAGGCACCGGAGCATGGCCGCCGGGGTGATCATCTTCATGTAGGGGCACGATGCCCGGTCGTTGACCGCCTGGAAGTCGACGCCCGGTGCGGCCTTGCGCAACTGGTGCAGCATCCCGACCTCGGTGGCGACGAGCACCTGCTTCGCGCCGGTCTCGCGCGCGGCGTCGAGCATGCCGCCCGTCGACAGGATCTTCACCTTCTCCTCGGGAACGAAACCCTCGCCGGCCAGATACAGCGCCGAGGTCGCGCAACCGCATTCGGGGTGGATGAACAGGTCGGCGTCCGGGTGCGAGTTCGCCTGCGCGGTCAACTCGTCACCGTTGATGCCGGCGTGCACGTGGCATTCGCCCGCCCAGATGTGGATGTTGTCGCGGCCGGTCTCGCGCTTGACGTGCGCGCCGAGGAACTGGTCCGGCAGGAACAGGACGTCGCGGTCGGGATCGATCGACGCGACCACGTCGACCGCGTTCGACGACGTGCAGCAGATGTCGGTGAGGCCCTTCACCTCGGCGGTGGTGTTCACGTAGGACACCACCAGCGCATCGGGGAACTCGGCCTTCCAGGCCCGGAGTTCGTCCGCGGTGATCGAGTCGGCGAGCGAGCATCCGGCGCGCTCGTCGGGGATCAGGACCCGCTTCTCGGGGCTCAGGATCTTGGCGGTCTCGGCCATGAAGTGGACGCCGCAGAAGATGATCTCGTCGGAGTCGACCTCGGCGGCGATCCGCGAGAGGGCAAGAGAGTCGCCGACATGGTCGGCAACATCCTGGATGGCTGGGAGCTGGTAGTTGTGCGCGAGCAGCGTCGCGTTGCGCGCCTTGGCGAGGCGGCGGACCTCGTCCGCCCACTCCTGCGTCGGCTCCACGCCGGTGTAACCGCCCGGCGCGTCGTACCACGTCGCATCGACGAGCGCCGAGTCCTCGACTGCGGGCGCGGTCATCGACGTGAGGCGATCACTGGTGATGCTCATGTGCCACTCCTCTGGCTACCCGGCGACGAGTTCCGTCCCCGGGACGCTGGTTCCCCAGATCACGGGCCGTGTGTCCGAGGCAGGTTTTCGACTCATGGTCGAAAACGCTATGCATCGTAACATTCGCCACACTCACGGCATTCCCATGACCTCGTCGCCGGCGTTCTCGGCCCGCGATCCAGGCGGACGACGAGTTCAGCCACACATCAGAGCGTCGAGGTAGCGCTCGGTGAATCGCGACTGCGCAACCCGCCCGATCGGCCCGCCCAGACGCGTGAACCAACGCCCCGGACGCGAGAACGCGACGACATGCCCGATCACGGTGCCGTCGTCGAGCCATTCCACCCAGAAGCGCTCTTCGCCGATCTCGGGATGGCCGGGTAGCGTGCCGTACGCGAAGCCGCGCTCGCGCGGGGCGTCGATCACCTCGACGACCCGGCACCGTGCGGTGATCGCGAGGGGGCCGAGACCGGCGCGCAGGTCGACGTCGGTGCCGACAGTGGCCGCGGGGGTCGATTCGTCGACACCGAAGCCGGCATGACGATGCATGTCCCAGTTCATGATTCGCCGGCCGGCCGTGGCGAAGCAGGCAGATCCCGAGCCGATGACCCGTGACCGGCGCAGATGGTGGTAACCGGGCGGGAGCGTCCCGGCCGTCGCGCCGACCTCGGGATAGGTGAGATCCGATCGGTTCGCGGTCACCCGACTCGTGCCACCTCGGCGTCGAGCACGAGCGCCAGATCGTCGAGTGAGGTACCCAGCGCGCGAGCAAGCGCCGCGATCGTGGCGAAAGCGGGCGTCGGCATGCGTCCGGTCTCGATCTTGCGCAGGGTCTCCGGCGAGATACCCGCGACCGACGCCACATCGCCCAGCGGACGATCGCCGCGCAACTCGCGGAGACGGGCGCCGAGCCGGCGGCCGGCCGCGATCTGTTCCGGGGTCAGGGGGTTACGCACCATGTGGCGATCCTAGCGGGTCCGGTATACAAATACCGAGACGCGGTGGTATTTGTATACCGACCAGCGATCCGAAAGAACGCAATGACCACGAGAGGACGGGAATGGTCGAACTGAAGTCGCCTGCCGAGGTGGCCGCCATGGGAGTGACCGGGGCGTTCATCGCAGATCTCCTCGACGACCTCGCCGGACGCGCCGACGTCGGGGTCAACCTCCTCGAGCTCGAGGAACGCGCGCGGAAGCTCGTCAACGACCGCGGTGCACAGTCCTGCTACTGGGACTACTCGCCGTCCTTCGGCCGCGGCCCGTTCCGCAATGTGATCTGCCTGTCGGTGAACGACGCTGTCCTGCACGGACTCCCGCACGATTACGTCCTCGCCGACGGAGACCTGCTCTCGATGGACATCGCCGTCGCCATCGACGGCTGGGTGGCCGACTCCGCGCGCAGCGTCATCGTCGGCACCCCACGGCCCGACGATCAGCGACTCGTCGCGGCCACGGAAGAAGCACTGGGCGCAGCCATCGACGCCGCTCGTCCGGGCGGTCGGCTCGGCGACATCTCGGCCGCGATCGGAGCGGTCGCCGCCGCACACGGGTATCGGGTCAACACCGAGTTCGGCGGACACGGACTGGGCCGCACCATGCACGAGGATCCCCACGTCGCCAACGTGGGCCGGGCCGGACGCGGCATGAAACTACGCCCCGGCCTGACCCTCGCGCTCGAACCGTGGTTCACGCTCGGTTCCGAGCGCATCAAGTTCGACGCCGACGGGTGGACCATCCGGTCGTTCGACGGCTCCCGCGGCGCGCACAGCGAACACACGATCGCCGTCACCGATGGCGAGGCGCTGGTCCTCACCTCGCACGGGGGCGGGTAGTCGAGGTCACCAGGTGGCTTCGACACGGCGCCTCGCTTCGCTCGGAGCCGGCTCAACCAGCAGGGGGCGCCGGCTCAACCAGCGGGGGTCACCAGCACAACCAGCCGGGGGTCACCAGCACAACCAGCCGGGGGTCACCAGCACAACCAGCCGGGGGTCACCAGCACAACCAGCCGGGGGTCACCAGCACAACCAGCGGGGGCACCGGCTCAATTAGCAGGTGGGGCACTGGCTCAATTAGCAGGGAGGCGTCGACTCAACCAGCAGGGGCGCCAGCCGGGGGCTCCAACTCAACCAGCGGGGGTCACCAGCAGGGCGCACCCTACAATCGGGCGCATGCCATCCGCCGGGTCCGAGCCACCCATCGCCGACGGTGCGACCCTCCGGGTGGAAGTCCTGAGCGTCGTCTTCCAGATCCGCGTACCCCAGACCCGGAACACGCCGGACACCGACGACCCGTCGCTGTGTGTCCTGCTGTCGCGGTCCGCCGACGGCGTGTGGACACTTCCCGGCGGCGGGGTCGGCGCCGAGGAGACGTTGTCGGCGAGCGCACGCCGGCTCGTCGCGGACGCGCTCGACGTCCGTGAGATCGCGCACCTGGAACAACTGTCGGTCTTCTCCGACCCGCACCGGGTGCCCACGGTCCGCACCATCGCGTCGACCTACATGGGCCTCGTGCCCTCCGACGCCGACGCGACACCCCCCGACGCCGCGGGCTGGTTCGCCGTCGACGGATTACCGCCCCTGGCCTTCGATCACGCCGGGATCGTCGAGGCCGCCCGGCATCGACTTGCGGCCAAACTCTCCTACACCAACATCGCGTTCGCGCTGGCCCCCGCCCGGTTCCCGATGTCGGCATTGTCGGAGATCTACTGCGCCGCACTGGGTTATCCCGTGGACACGACCAACCTGCTCCGCATCCTGAGCCGGCGCGCGGTGGTGGTCGCCACCGGGACCGTCGGCAAGACCGGCCGTAACGGGGGTCGCCCGCCGGCGCTCTACGCCTTCGCGGAGAAGGAGCTACGCGTCACGGATGAGTTCGCGACGCTGCGCCCACCGATGTGAACACGTCCGCCGGCGGCTCGTCGGACTCGAGATCTCCGACGCCCAGATCGGCTGTCCGCGAGGATAACACGCAGACGAGGTACACCACGGCGAACGCGAACGGGGCACAGATGAGCAGCGTCCACGGCTCGCTCGAGCCGGACCGCGTCGCGCCGTCGAGCCACAGATCCGGCGCGACCCGGTAGACGGCGTCGACCGGCAGTGCGGTCGGATCGTCGTCGAACCGCAGGCCCGCGACCCACATCCCGACCGACGCCGCAAGCGCCGAACCTGCCACCGTCGCGAGGGCGGGCCACACGAATCCGGCGACCCCGCGCCACGTCCGGGCCGCAAACCACACGACGATGGCCGTGACCGCGCCGTAGGCGAACATCGTCAGGGCGAAGGCGCCCACGCCGGCGAAGTCGGCGGGGATGTCCTCGCGACGGAGACCCTCGAACACGACGCCGGTGGTCGGCGGGGTGAGGAGCGCCCAGACCGCCCCGGCGACGACGCCGATGAGGGCCACGCCGACGGTGACCGCGGCCAGTCGCGAGACCGTGCGGACCGGCGGTTTCACCGGCGACCCAGCTCCGACGAGTCGACCGTCCCGTGCCTCGAGCAGCGGGCATCCCATCCGTCGGGCCGCACCTGGACCACCATCCGGCGCCCGCACTGGCCACAGAAGCGAGGGGGTTCGAGACCCAACCGGGCAGCCGGCGGCACGGCGTCGGGAGCCTGCAGTTCCAGTTCGAGTCCGGTGAACACACCGAACCGGCACGGCTCGGCGAGAGGACCCGGGACGGTGTCGATCATGAGAACACGCTACCCATCACTGCGACGAACCCGTCAGATCGTGTCGTTCAACGACTTGATCGGCATGGACAGATCACTGAGGAGATCGAGATCGTCCTCGGCGGGCCGGCCGAGGGTCGTCAGGTAGTTGCCGACGATGACGGCGTTGATGCCGCCGAGGATGCCCTGCTTGGCCCCCAGGTCGCCGAGTGTGATCTCACGACCGCCGGCGAAGCGCAGGATGGTGCGCGGCAGCGCCAGACGGAAGGCAGCCACCGACTTGAGGGCCTCCGCGGCCGGCAGCACGTCGAGATCGCCGAACGGGGTGCCGGGGCGCGGGTTCAGGAAGTTCAGCGGCACCTCGTCGGGCTCGAGCGTCGCCAGTTCGGCGGCGAACTCGGCCCGTTGCTCCAGGGACTCGCCCATACCGAGGATGCCGCCGCAGCAGACCTCCATGCCCGCCTCCCGGACCATGCGCAGGGTGTCCCAGCGCTCCTCCCACGTGTGGGTCGTCACCACGTTCGGGAAGTGGCTGCGCGCGGTCTCGAGATTGTGGTTGTAACGGTGCACACCCATGTCGCGGAGCTGGTCGACCTGCTCCTGGGTGAGCATGCCCAGGCTGCACGCGATCTGGATGTCGACCTCGTTGCGGATGGCCTCGATACCTGCCGCGACCTGACTGAGCAGCCGCTTGTCGGGACCGCGGACCGCCGCGACGATGCAGAACTCGGTCGCACCGGTCTTCGCGGTCTGCTTGGCCGCCTCGACGAGGGAGGGGATGTCGATCCACGCACTTCGTACCGGCGAGGCGAAAAGTCCGGACTGGGAACAGAAATGGCAGTCTTCCGGGCACCCGCCGGTCTTCAGCGAGATGATGCCCTCGACCTCGACCTCGGGCCCGCACCAGCGCATCCGCACATCGTGGGCGAGCTGGAGCAGTTCGGTCAGCCGGTCGTCGGGCAACCGCAGAACCCGGAGAACCTGCTCCTGATCGAGCGGCTCGCCGCGGTCGAGCACCTGGTCACGGGCGATGGCGAGGATGTCGTCCGACGCCGGTGCCGAGGTGGCGGCGTCGACTGTTGCCTGGGTCACTGGTGATACTCCTTGGATGATTGTTCCGCTGCGGGAACGTGTTTCGGCGTCCGGACGAGCTGTTCCGGATGGCTGGGTGAAAGGGTCGCGAGCCACTCGTCGTCGAACCACGACGCTGCGTGGCGGCGGAACTCGTCGGGTTCGAGGTGCGCGGCGCCGGCGGGCAGGACCCCGACGACCGGCACCCCGGTCACCCGCGGCAGGTCGGTGCGGTTGCACCGCATCGCGAGGTCGGGATCGTCCGGCCACCAACCGATCACGAGTCCGGCGGGACGCAGACCGCGCGCCCGCACCGCGTTCACGGTGAGCTCGGCGTGATTCAGCGCGCCCAGCCCCGGCGCCACCACGACCACCACACCGTCGACGGTGTCGGGAACGAGGGTCGCCGCGGCGATGTCGAGGATCGTGGCCGACTCCCCCAGTCGCACCAGCACTCCGCCGGCACCCTCGACGAGGGTCAGGTCGTGTGACGCGGCCAGATCGTCCACGGCGCGGACGATCACCGCCGGATCGGCCAGTGGCATCCCGGCACGGCGCGCGGCAGTGTCGGGCGCGAGGGGTTCCGGGTAGCGGAGGAGCTCGACCGCGGTGACGTCGCCCGCCAGGCGTTGCACCTCGGCGAGGTCGCCGGGTTCGTCGGGACCGACGCCGGTCTGGACGGGTTTGCAGACAGCGACGCGCCCTTCGTGGCTCGTCGCTATCGCTCCTCGCACCTCAGGGAGCAGAGGATGGGCAGACGCTTGCGCTCCTCGCACCTCAGGGAGCAGGGGGTCGGCCACCTCAGGGAGCAGGGGGTCGGCCACCTCAGGGAGCAGGGGGTCGGCCACCTCAGGGGGCAGGCAGGCAGCGGCGAGTGCCGCGGTGGCGACGGTCTTCCCGACGTCGGTCGACGTCCCGGTGACGGCGAGGACCCTGCCGCGGCGTGCGGCGGTCACCGTGCACCGACTTCGCGCAGCGCGGCGTCGACGACGGCGGCCACGTGGTCGAGGGCAGCGGCATCGAGGTCGGCGCGCACCGTGATCCGCAGCCTCGAAGTCCCGACCGGGACCGAGGGCGGACGGAAACACCCGACGAGGACGCCACGGTCCCGGCACGCGGCAGCAGCCGCCACCGCGCGTTGCGGATCCCCGACGACGATCGAGATGACCGCCGCGGCGGGCTCTTCGACGCCACAGGCGAGCGCCAGGCGACGGGCGTTGTCGCGCAGTCGGTCCGGCAACCCGGGTTGCGCCCGCAAGATCGTCAGTGCGGCATGCGCGGCGCCGACCGCGGCCGGGTTCAGGCCGGTGTCGAAGATGAAGGTGCGGGCGCAGTCGATGAGGTGCGAGCGCAGTAGCTCCGACCCGAGGACCACACCGCCCTGCGCGCCGAGCGACTTCGACAGCACGGTCGTGACGATGAGATCGGGAGCACCCGAAAGTCCCCGTTCGGCAACGAGTCCCCGACCACCCGGCCCACGCACCCCGAGAGCGTGGGCCTCGTCCACGAGCAGGACGGCGCCGTGTGCGCGTGCCGCGGCATACAGATCCGCGACCGGCGCCGGTTCACCGTCGATGCTGTACACCGAGTCGGTGACGACGAGCGCCCGGTCCTCGGTACGTTCGGCGAGGGCCCGCCGGACCGCCTCGTGGTCGCCGCGGTCGACGACCACCACCCGGGCACGCGACAACCGGCAGCCGTCGATCAGCGACGCGTGGGTGCCGGTGTCGCTGACGATCAGGTCGCCGCGCGTCGCCAGCGCGGTGATCGCACCGACATTCGCCAGGTAGCCGGACGAGAAGACGAGTGCCGCATCGAATCCGAGGAAGTCGGCGAGATCGTGCTCGAGATCGACGTGTGCCTGGGTGGTGCCGACGACGAGGCGCGACGCGGTCGAGCCACCTCCCCACCGTTCCGCGGCGGCCCGCGCACCGGCGATCACCGCTGGGTGGGTCGACAACCCGAGGTAGTCGTTGGAACCGAGGTTGATCTCGTCGCCGGCCGCCCTGCGGACGTGTGGGCTGCGATGCAGGCCGGCCTCGGCGCGCGCACGGGCGGCGCCGGCCAGCCACGCCAGACCGATCTCTCCCCCGCCGCTGACCCGCGCATCGCCGTCGACCCTCGAATCCGGCTGCACCTGAATCGAAGTCATGACCGCACCACCGCCGGCTCGCGATCGCCGACCGTGGCATGCACGGCAGCGGACACTCCGCGCACGATCACCCCGATGTCATCGGGTGTGCAGATGAACGGCGGCATCGTATAGACGAGATTGCGGAACGGCCGCAGCCATGCCCCGGCCTCGACGGCCGCGTCGGTGGCCGCCACCATGTCGACCGGGCGATCGAGTTCGACGACGCCGATCGCGCCGAGGACCCGCACATCGACGACGCCGTGGCGATCACGCAGCGGTTCGAGTCCGTCGCGGAGCCCCCGCTCGATCGCCGAGACCCGCTCAGCCCACGGCGTTTCCAGCAGCAGTTCGATCGCTGCGACGGCCACCGCGCAGGCCAGCGGGTTGGCCATGAAGGTCGGGCCGTGCGCGAGTCCGCCCGCCTCCCCCGCACTGATCACCTGAGCGATCTCGGACGTGCACAGGGTCGCGGCGAGCGTGAGGTAGCCACCGGTGAGCGCCTTGCCGACACACATGATGTCGGGAGCGACGCCGGTGCCCGGCGCCGCGTCGGCCCCCGGGGCGGCGTCGGCCGCGAACAACGTTCCGGTACGGCCGAATCCGGTCGCGATCTCGTCGAAGATCAGCAGGACGTCGTGGCGGTCACAGATCTCCCGGAGCGCACGCAGATATGCCGCGTCGTGGAATCGCATGCCGCCCGCGCCCTGGACCACGGGTTCGACGATGACCGCGGCGAGCTCGTCGCGGTGCGCGCGCACGGTGCGCTCGAACTCGGCGACGTAGTCGGGCCGGAACTCGGCCGGCGGGGCGTCGACGAAGATCTGTTGTGCGAGAACACCCTTCCACATCGCGTGCATGCCGCCGTCGGGATCGCAGACGCTCATCGGGGTGAAGGTGTCGCCGTGGTAGCCGCCACGCCAGGTGAGCAGACGCGTGCGGCCGGACCGACCGCGGCTGCGCCAGTACTGCAGCGCCATCTTGACCGCCACCTCGACCGTCACCGACCCCGAGTCGCAGAAGAACACCTTCTCCAGGCCGGCCGGGGTGATCTCGACGAGGAGCTGCGCCAGCCGGGCGGCCGGTTCGTGGGTCAGACCGCCGAACATGACGTGCGACATCCGACCGAGCTGAGCCGCCGCGGCGGCGTCGAGTCGGGGGTGTCCATAACCGTGGATCGCCGCCCACCAGGAGCTCATCCCGTCGACCACCGATCGGCCGTCCGCGAGTTCGAGGCGGGCACCCGAGGCCGAGGCCACGACAAACGGCCGGGTGGCCGCCGGCAGCGCACCGTAGGGGTGCCAGATGTGGTCGGCGTCGATGCGACTGATCGCGTCGTGATCCATGAGGCACCTCCCGGACTGTCGTTACGCAGTCCTGGACACCGTCCAGGACCCTGAACACCGTACAGGGAGTCCTGAACGCTGTACAGGCCCGGGGTTCGATGCCCTGCCTCCGGGGTCACTACGCTGACGCGGGTGAGCAACAGTCGCACCGACGTTCTGCGCGCCGCCCGCGACATCCTGGGCGAGCACAGCCTGGCCGACCTGTCGATGCGACGCCTCGCCACCGAACTCGGCGTCCGCCCCAACGCGCTGTACTGGCACTTCCCCAACAAGCAGACCTTGCTGGCCGCGCTCGCCGACGACATCCTGGGTGCGGTCGCCATCCCCGACACCTCGCTGGCCTGGGACGAGCGCCTCGATCTGCTCGCGACCGACATGCGCAGCGCGCTCCTCGGAGTTCCCGACAGTGCCGAGGTCGTGTCGTCGAGCTGGGCCAGCGGCCTGTCGTCGAAGGCCATCACCGCCGACATCATCGCCGCCGGCACGGCCGGCGGTTTGTCCGTCCGCGACGCCGAGGCGGTCAGCACCGCACTGTGTCAGCTGGTCATCGGGCTCACCATCGAGGAACAGACGCGCGCGCAGATGGAGCGTCTGGGTGTCACCGGGCCGTCGGGTCGCGACTTCGCGGGCGAGTTCCGCGACGGGCTGGCCATCATCCTCGACGGAGCCCGGACGCGCCGCTCGCGGTGAACCCCGCGCGGCCCCGCAGACCGGTGCGCGAGTGTCGCGGTCGTCCGAATCGGTGTTTCACAGCTTCGGCGAGTACATTGCTAGCCGGTCATCCCGGCCCCGAGACCGATCTGTCCCCCACCGGAAAGAACACGCCCTGTGGCATCGACGACGCGAGTAGTGGCGCCGGAGTCGTCCCCCTCGACGCCGACGACGCCCGCATACCGCACCGACCTCGACGGCCTGCGCGGTATCGCCATCGCCCTCGTCGCCTGCTTCCACGTGTGGTTCGGCAAGGTCTCCGGCGGCGTCGACGTCTTCCTCACCCTCTCGGGATATTTCTTCGTCGGGTCGCTGCTGCGGCACGCGATCACGAGCCAGGCTCCGCACGTTTCCTTCCGCGACACGCTCAACCCGTGGCCACGGCTCAAACGTCTCCTCAAACGGCTGCTGCCGGCGCTGCTCACCGTCCTGATCGCGGTCACGGTGCTGACCCTGCTGATCCTCCCGCAGACCCGGTGGGCCAATGTCGGCCGCGAGGTCATCGCGAGCGCGCTGTACTACCAGAACTGGTATCTCGCGCAGAACTCCCAGGACTACCTCGCCGCGAGTTCGGCGAACAGCCCCCTGCAGCACATCTGGTCGATGTCGGTGCAGGGCCAGTTCTTCGTCCTGACCCTGCTCGTCGCCCTCGCGTTCGCGGCGTTGCTCAAGGTCGGTGCCCGCGTCGCCCGGCCGTTCGCCGACCCGCGGGTCATCAGGTTCCTCGTCGGCGGCGCGGTGTTGGTCGTCGCGCTCGCCTCGTTCTACTGGGCGCACCGCGGCCTGGCGATCAACCAGCCGTACAACTACTACGACACGATCTCCCGTCTGTGGGAACCGCTGGCCGGCGGCCTGCTCGCGATCTGGTTGCCGTCCCTGCGAATCCCGAACTGGCTGCGCAACATCGCGACCGTCTTCGCGCTCGCGCTGATCGTCAGCTGCGGGTTCTGGATCGAGGGTGTCAACGCCTACCCCGGTCCGATGGCGCTGGTGCCGGTCGGCGCGACACTGCTGATCATCTGGGCGGGCGCGACGGCGTTGCAGAAGCCACCTCGGGGGTCCCATGCCGCGGCCACCGAGATGCCCGTCACGAACCGCTGGCTCGCGAGCAGGTGGCCGGTCTGGCTCGGGACGATCGCGTATTCGCTGTACCTGTGGCACTGGCCGCTGCTGATCTTCTACCTGACCTGGCGCGACAAGAACCATGCCAACTTCGTCGAGGGCGTGCTCATCCTCGCGGCGTCGGTCGGGCTCGCGTGGCTCACCAAGCGCTACATCGAGGACCCGCTGCGCGGCGGCGATCGTTCGGCGCTGAGCCGCGGCCGCCGCGACGGACGGTCGCGGTGGCTGTCGTACACGTCGGTCGTCACCTCGATCCTCGTGGTGGCGACGCTCGTCACCGGCGTCGGCATCACCGTGTGGGAGCGGCACGTCGCGAACATCGTCGTCGACACCAAGAACCTCGACCCGAGGTCGTACCCGGGGGCCCGAGCACTGCTCGACGGCTGGCCGGTGCCCGCCCTCGACCCACAACCGTCGGCGCTGGAGGTCATCAAGGACTTCCCCGAGACCTCCACCGACGGGTACATGAGCGACTTCACCGACAACGAGATCCACGTCGGCACCTACGGCGATCCGACCGCGACGCGCACCATCGCGCTCGCCGGCGGATCGCATGCCGAGATGTGGATCTCGGCGCTGGACACCCTCGGCAAGCGCAACGGTTTCAAGGTGAAGACCTACCTCAAGATGGGGTGCCCGCTGTCGACGAACCGGGTACCCAAACAGCGCGGCGTGCCCTACCCGGAGTGCTACGACTGGGGACAGCGCGTCATCGACCGCGTCATCGCGGACAAGCCGGACGCGGTGCTGACGAATTCGACGCGACCGCGGGACTACGAACCCGGCGACTGGGTGCCACCGGATTACGTGCCGATCTTCGACCGTTTCCTCGACGCCGGGGTGCCGGTGTTGGGCATGCGGGACACCCCGTGGCCGAAGAACGCGAAGGGCACCATCGACACCCCGATCTGCCTCGCCGACGGCGGCGACGCCGAGAGCTGCGGGTCGCGCCGCAGTGCTGTCCTCTCACCCGAGGACCCGGCGGCGGAGCTGGCCGCCACGCGACCCGACTTCCACCCCCTCGACATGTCCGACGGGATCTGCGATGCCGAGCGGTGCCCGGCGATCGTCGGCAACATCACCGTCTACAAAGACCCGCACCACCTGAGTGCGACCTATGTCCGCAGCCTCACCGACGAGCTGGGGCGCCAGATGGAGGCGCAACTGCCGTGGGCTGGTCCCGCGGTGCCGTGACGGTCGGCGGAAGTCGCGGGCTTCCTCGGGAAGCGGCGGGTGGGGCAGCCCACATCTGACCCGACCGGCCGCGTCCTGAGATGACCGTCCGCGGCAACGCGACTAGGGTCGACCCATGACGTCGTCGAAGGCGGGTAAGACCGGACCGCCGGCCCCCGGTGAACAGCCGGGTGATCCCGACTCCACTCCCGATTCAGATTCCACTGCCGATCCCGGCTCCCCCTCGGAGCCCCGCGCACCGGAGTCCGACACCACCTCGACGACGGCAGCACCTCCGAGCGGCGGCAAGACCATCGCCGACCCCGTACCGATGCCGTCCGACCCGATCCAGGCCGAGGCGCTGGTCCAACCGGAACCGGCCCCGATCCCGGTGTGGCCGGGTACTCCATACCCCCTCGGCGCCACCTATGACGGTGTGGGAACGAATTTCTCGCTGTTCTCCGAGGTGGCCGAAGCCGTCGAGCTGTGCCTGATCGACCGCGAGGGCCACGAGCGTCGGATCCGGCTCGAAGAGGTCGACGGTTACTGCTGGCACTGCTATCTGCCCAACGTCGGTCCCGGCCAGTTCTACGGCTTCCGCGTCTACGGCCCGTACGACCCGTCGCGGGGATTGCGTTGCGACCCGAGCAAACTCCTGCTCGATCCGTACGGCAAGGCCTTCCACGGCGACTTCGACGGCGACGCATCGCTGTTCTCCTACCCGCTCCCGACGCCGCCCGAGGACACCGACGAATCGGCCGTCGACGACGACGCATCCGAAACCCCCGAGACCGGGGCCGCCGACACCGGGACCGGCGGTGGCGGGACCGACGAGGGCGCGGTCGACGATGCCGACGAGCCGACGACCGAGGCAGGCGATGCGGCCGATCCCGCCGCTGAGGCAGGCGAGTCCGACGCCGATGCCGCGCCCGCGGAGCACGAGGACATCCCCGATGCCGAGCCGGTCAATCCGATGCCGCAATTGGACTCACTCGGGCACACCATGGTCTCGGTGGTGATCAACCCCTACTTCGACTGGCAGAACGACCGGTCGCCCAATCGTCCGTACCACCAGACGGTCATCTACGAGGCGCACGTCAAGGGCATGACCGCGACCCATCCCGACATCCCCGAGTACCTGCGCGGCACGTACGCGGGGCTGTGCCATCCGGTGATCATCGATCACCTCAAGGAGTTGGGCATCACCGCCATCGAACTGATGCCCGTGCACCAGTTCATGCAGGACTTCGTCCTGCGCGATCAGGGTCTCCGAAACTACTGGGGCTACAACACCTTCGGATTCCTGGCACCGCACATCGAGTACTCGTCGAACCCCGACCAGCCGGCCAGCGCGGTGACCGAGTTCAAGGCGATGGTGCGTGAGTTCCACAACGCCGGCATCGAGGTCATCCTCGACGTCGTCTACAACCACACCGCCGAGGGCAACCACCTCGGACCCACCGTGTCCTTCCGCGGCATCGACAACGCCGCCTACTACCGGCTCGTCGACGGCGATCCCGAGATGTACATGGACTACACCGGAACCGGCAACAGCCTCAACGGTCGTCATCCGCACACGCTGCAGCTCATCATGGATTCGCTGCGGTACTGGATCCTCGAGATGCACGTGGACGGCTTCCGTTTCGACCTCGCGTCCACGCTGGCCCGCGAACTGCACGACGTCGATCGGCTGTCCGCGTTCTTCGATCTGGTGCAGCAGGACCCGGTGGTCAGTCAGGTGAAACTGATCGCCGAGCCCTGGGACATCGGCGAGGGTGGTTACCAAGTGGGCAACTTCCCGCCGCTCTGGACCGAATGGAACGGCAAGTACCGCGACACCGTCCGCGACTACTGGCGCGGCGAGCCGTCCACCCTGGGCGAGTTCGCCTCCCGGCTCACCGGATCGTCGGATCTGTACGAGGCGACCGGCCGACGGCCGCTCGCGAGCATCAACTTCGTCATCGCCCACGACGGTTTCACGCTGCGGGACCTGGTGTCCTACAACGAGAAACACAACATGGCCAACGGCGAGGACAACCGGGACGGCGAGAGCCACAACCGGTCGTGGAACTGCGGAGTCGAGGGACCCACCGACGATCCCGAGATCAACGCACTGCGCGCACGGCAGCAGCGGAACATCCTGGCGACGTTGTTCCTGTCGCAGGGCACTCCGATGCTCGCACACGGCGACGAGATCGGGCGTACGCAACAGGGCAACAACAACGTCTACTGCCAGGACTCCGAATTGTCCTGGATGGACTGGACTCTCGCCGAGGAGAACGCCGACCTGCTGGAGTTCACCCGCAAGGCCATCGCGCTGCGCACCGGACATCCGGTCTTCCGGCGTCGTAAGTTCTTCGGCGGCAAGCCGATCCGGTGGGGCGACCAGGCACTCGACATCGCCTGGCTCACGCCCGCGGGCCAGGAGATGACCGCCGAGGACTGGGACAGCGGGTTCGGCAAGAGCCTTGCCGTGTTCCTCAACGGAAACGGACTCGGCGAGAAGGACGAACGCGGCGAGCTGGTCGTCGACGACTCCTTCTTCATCTGCTTCAACGCCCACTACGAGGACCTGGACTTCACCCTCCCGCCGACGTGGTACGGCAACGAGTGGGTCGGCGAACTGGACACGACGCATCCCGTGGGGGACAGCGAACTGACGGCCTCCGCCGGCGAGTCGGTGTCCGTCGGTGCCCGCTCCGTCCTGGTCCTGCGAAAGACCTCGTGACTCGTATGAGCAACCGCCCGACCCCGCACGCGACGTACCGGCTTCAACTACACGGCGACTTCGGATTCGCCGATGCAGCGGGGATTCTCGACCACCTCGTCGAGTTGGGGATCAGCCACGTCTACCTCTCCCCGATCGGTACGGCGTCGGCCGGGTCTACGCACGGCTACGACTGGTTGCCGCCGCCGGCGGTCTCCGCCGTGCTGGGCGGGATCGACGGGTTGCGCGAACTGCGTTCCGCCGCAGCCCGACGCGGACTGGGTCTGATCATCGACATCGTCCCGAACCACACCGGGGTCGCCGATGCACTCGCCAACCCGTGGTTCGCCGACCTGCTCCGCCACGGCCCGGCATCGGAGTACGCGCACTATTTCGACGCCGACTTCAGCGACGACAACGGTGCCGACGGGAAGCTGGCCCTGCCGATCGTCGCCGCCGATGGGGACCTGAGCCCGCTCGAGATCGACGAGCACGGGAATCTGCGGTACTACGATCACGCGTTCCCGATCGCTCCCGGCACCGCGGGAGACATTCGGCCCGCTCGCTCCGCTCCCGGCGCCGGCGGAACACCGGGTGAGGTCCACTCCCGCCAGCACTATCGGCTCGTGCCGTGGAACAGCGGCCTGATCGGCTACCGGCGGTTCTTCACGGTCAACGAACTCGCCGGTCTGCGCCAGGAGGACCCGGAGGTCTACGACGCGACGCACCAGTGGCTGCGTGAGTTGCTCGACGCCGACCTCATCGACGGTGTGCGCGTGGATCATCCGGACGGTCTGTGGGACCCCCAGGATTATCTGCGCCGATTGCGAGCGGACGTGGGCGACGACCGTCTCCTCTACATCGAGAAGATCCTGGCGCCGGATGAGCCCCTCGAACCGACACTGCCGGTCGAGGGCACCACCGGGTACGACCACATGCGCGTGATCGATGCCGTGTTCGTGGCGCCGGCCGGCGTCGCCCAGCTCACCGAGCTACACGAACGGATCACCGGCGAGAGCGGTGACGCGCGGTGGGTGGAGGCCGCCGAGCACGATCGCAAACTCCGCACCGTGCGGGAGTCGTTCCCGGCGGAGCTCAGACGTCTCGTGCGCGCCGTCACCACGCGCGTCGAGGGATCACCGGCCTCGGATCCGGACGTGATCGCCACCGCCTGCGCCGAACTGATCGCCGCGCTCGGGGTCTACCGGGCGGACTACCCGTCGTTGCGTCCACGTCTACTCGCCGTCGCCACCGGGATCGCCGAGGCGAAACCCGAACTGCGTGCCGCGATCGACCTCATCGTGCGGGAGACGGCGGTGCCCGGCGAGGCGACATCGAGGCTGGCGCAGACCTGCGGAGCGGTGACCGCGAAGAGCGTCGAGGACAGCTTGTTCTACCGGACGGCCCGGCTCGTCTCCGCCCAGGAGGTCGGTGGCGATCCCGCGAATCCCGTCATGTCGCTGGCCGATTTCCACGAGCACAACGCCGAGCGCGCCGCGCGGTGGCCGCTGGCCATGACGGCCACGTCGACGCACGACACCAAACGCGGTGAGGACGTGCGCGCGCGGATCGCGGTGCTCGCCCAGATCCCCGACCGCTGGTCCCAGCTCGTCGAGGAGGTCTGGCGCGAGACCGACGTGCCGGATGACCTGACCGGCTATTTTCTGCTGCAGAACATCGTCGGGGTCTGGCCCACCGAGGACCCGGTCACCGATGAGTTGCGGGGCCGGTTGATCGAGTACGCCCGTAAGGCGACTCGCGAGGCCGGTCTGCGCACCACGTGGACCGAGGTGAACGAGGAGTTCGAGGCCGCGGTCGAGACCTGGATCGGCCAGGTCACCAGCGGGGACGTCGCATCCTCGGTCGCCGAACTCGTCGACCGCATCGGACCGGCGTGGGAGCAGGAAGCGCTGGCGCGCAAGGCGATCGCGATCCTCGGGCCCGGGGTCCCCGACATCTATCAGGGCACCGAGTGGTGGGAGGACTCCCTCGTCGATCCCGACAATCGACGACCGGTCGACTTCGGCCGGTCGACCGAGCACCCGAAGACCCGACTCGTCCAGGCAGCTCTCCGTGCCCGGGCCGCGCATCCCGATGCGTTCGCCGTTGCGGGCACCTATCAGCGACTGACCGCCGACGGGCCCGCCGCCGACCACACCATCGCGTTCGTGCGCGGCACCGGCGACACCCCCTCGGTCGTCGTGGTGACCGCCCGGTTCACCCACAGCCTCGACCACGATGCCGCGGCCGCGACGTCGATCGCCCTGCCCCCGGGGTTCCGGTGGCGCGACGACCGAACAGGGTCGGTGTACGAGGGATCGGTCGACCTCGCCTCGGCCCGTGCCGAACACCCCGTGGCGATACTCGTCCGAACGTGACGCCCACCCACCACTGATAGACGAGCGCGCCCCCGAATCGGTGGCGCGCTCGTCCATTGCCGGTGAGTGTGTCGGCCCGGATCAGCCGCCCGGCGCGGGCTGCGGTGCCGGCGACGGCTGCGGTGCCGGCGACGGCTGGGGTGCCGGCGCACCTGCGGCGCCGGGCAGCGACTGCGACGGATCGATCTGACCGCTGGGGCTCCCCGGCGGACCGTCGACCTCGGACACCAGCCACTTGCCGTCTTCCTTGCTGAGGTCCAAGCGGAAGACCATCAGGCTGGTACCGCCGCTGGGCAACTTGACGCTGCGGCCGGTCACCTCCGCCATCACCACGGTCTTGGCGGTGTCGGCATCGACGGTCTCGACGGCAACCACGCTGATCGTCGAGGACACCTCGATGTTCAGGGACTCCACATTGGCCTCGGTGTCGGCCCGTTCCTGCTCGAGGCGGTTGCGCAACTCCCCCGTCGACAGCGGACCCAGCAGTTCCTTCGAGTTGCCCGCGTTGTCGGCGTTGAGCGTCGTCACGAGCTTCGTGACGAAGTCGGCCGAGGCCGTCTTGGAATCGGCGAACGCGTCGGCCTCCCGCTGGAGGTCGTAGGCGCGCCAGCCGAAGAACGCCACCAGCGCGATGAGGGCAACCGCGACGATGGCGGCGAGAACCTTCTTGATCCCGCCGCCGGTGACCGTGAACGAGATCTCGCGACGATCCGAACCCGCCTTCGATGATGCTGCCGGCGACGGGTCACCCGCGGCACCGGAGGCGTCGGCACCGTCGGTCTCGGACGTGCTCGCCGCCGTGCCGGTTCCGCTCCGTCGAGCCGACTTCCCCCGCGGCGTCGCCGCGGTCCCGGCGTCGTTCGTGTCCTCCGCGCTCGTCGCCCCATCGGTGTGATCGGCTGCGACATCCCCGCTCTCGGGCGACGTGCTGTCGGCCTTCTCGTCCGTCGGATTCACGTCGGTATCAGTACGATCTGGGTCATTCCGGTCAGTCATCTACAGGTCACACAACTTGTCTGTCGTCGTCGAGTGGCCGTCAGTCGTCGAGCGGCCCATCACTTGTCGAGCGGAACGGTACGGGCGTTCGGGTCGTAACCCGGCGGCGGTCCCGCGGTGTCGTCGCCCGGTGGCCGCGGCGCATTGGCCGAGCCACGGATCTGCTGACGCGGATCCTCGGTCACACAGTACAGATTGGTCGGGATGGCCAGCTCGAGGATCTGCGTCGGGCGCCGCGGCGTCACCGGGTAGTTGCAGCTCGGACGGGGGTATACCGACCCGAAGGCCCACCACGCACCGTCGTGGAACATGGTGAGGCTCTTGACACTGGCATCGCGGATCGCGGGGAACAGCGTCGCGAGCGCCGGCGCACGCAACGCACCCTGCTCGGCGATGTCGACGAACTGCTTCGTCACATCGGTGATCGGATCCGTCAACTGGTTGATCGACCCCGCCAGGCTCGTGAACTGCGAGGGACCTCGGTCGAGGAGCTCGCGGAGTTCCTTGTCGGAGGCAGCCGCCGAGTTGACCAGCGAACTCAATCCCGCAACCGTCGTGCCGAGGTCGGGCTGGATCTGTGCCGTGGTCTTGAAGATGGTCCCCGCGTTCTGGATTAACTTGGTGGTCTCCGGCAGCGCGGTGTACAGCTTCGCGAAGATCGTGCCACCGGAATCGAAGATGACGGACAGGTCGTTCGTGCCGTCCTCGTCGTAGAGAGCGATCTTCAGATTGTCCACGGCGGAACGGAGTTTCGCCGGATCGATCTGGTTGATCAGTTCCAGCGAGGACTCGAGCAGTTGCGAGAACGGCACGGTGACCTCGGTCTGGTCGGCCCGGATGACGTCCCCGTCCTCCAGGTAGGGACCGTCGGACGTGTCCGGCTGGAAATCGACGTACTGCTCGCCCGCAGCCGACAGACCCAGTGCCGCAACGGTGGTGTCGCGGTTGATCTTGTACCGGTCCTCGACCGTGACGACGACCTCCACCGAATCCGGTTGCACCCGAACGGTGTCGACGTCGCCGATGCGCGCGCCGCGCAGTGTGACCCCGGACGTCTCCTGCAGACCGCCGGAGATCGGGAACTGGATGGTGAGCTTGTACTTGTCGGCGAACGGCTGCCACCGCAGGATGCCCAGGGCGAGATAGCTGAGTCCGACGACCATGACCAGTACCAGGGCGATGTTGCCCACGAGTACCGAATTCCGGCGTAGGACACCGAATATGCCGCTCATCCGCAACACCCCCTCGTCCCCGTGATCCGCGCCAGCAGACGGGTCAGTGTCTGCTGCAACGCCGCCGAACCCTCGTCCACGTCCTGGATCTCGGGCAGTCTGCTCGCCGAGTCGAAGCCGACACCCGGGCTGAGCCAGTAGACCTTCGATGACACCGCCGCCGCGCTACCCGGTGTGGACTTGACCCACTTCGGCGTGAGCTCGTGCAGGTTGTCGGCCAGTGATCCGAGCGGACCCGCGGCCTGCCGGAGCCCGGCCAGCACCGTCGACAGATGGCCCAGCATCTCGACCAGGTTGTCCTGATCGCTGTCGAGGAAGTCGTTGGTGGCCGCGGTGACCTGCTGGGTCTTGTCCAGGGTGGTCAGGATCGTGGCGATCTGCCCGTTCAGCGACTCGAGCGCCGGACCCAGTTTGTTGATCGACGCCATGATCTGCGCACGCCCGTCGGCGAGCTGACCGCTGAGCACCCGCGTGGCGGCCAGCGACCGATCGACCGCCGCCGAACTCTGGTTCAGCTTCCGGATGCCGGTGGTCAGGCCCCGGATGGCGCCGTTGAGATCCGACGGGTTCGTCGCGACCGCGCTGCTCAGCTCGGTGAGGATGATCGTCAGCGAGTTCAGCGAACCGCTGTCCACGACCCCGCTCATGCTGATCAGCAGATCCTCGACCGTCGCCGCGGCCGACGTCGGACCGGTGAGCGTGTCCCCGTCCACCATCAGACCGTCGCGCGCCTCGATCGGCGGCAGCAGGGCGACGAAGACGTCGCCCAGCGGTGTGGCCTGGCGGAGCTCGGCGCCGGTCCCGACCGGGAGCTTGGTCTTCTTGCTGACCTGCATGGTCACCACGGCGGTGTAGTCCTTGGCGACGAGGTCGGTGACCTGTCCGACATCGGTTCCGTTGAGCTTCACCTTCGCCTGCGCCGGCAGGTTGAGCGCGTTGGCGAAGTTCGCGGTGATCGTGATCGAGTCACCGATGCCGCCGGGTGCGGGCAGCGGGATCTGCTCGACCGTGAGACTCGGGAGGAGTCCGCAACCGGTGAGTCCCATGAGCGCCGCGAGCAGCACCGCCATGACCCCGCCTCGGCGGACCCGGCCGTGGGATCGCGCCGGGCGCCCGGGGCCGTCCGAACGGCTCAGCGAATCCATTGTCGCCGTTCTCATTTCGTCAGCTCCAGCATCGCCGAGTAGATACCGAGGTCGGGACCGAAGTCCTTGAGCTTGCCCGTTCGGCAACCGTCCTTCTGCAGGTTGATCGCCTCACAGAACTCGGCGAGGAGTTCGTTGTCGAGGAGCGTCTTGTCGAGCAGCACCTGCGTGCGCCACGCGCCCTGTTCGGCCGAGATCGAGTTGCTCAGGTTCTGGAAGAGCAGCGGGCCGACGTCGACCGTCTCGACGACCTGCCGCGAGTAGTCCCCGAGATTGGCGGTCAGCGCGGCGAGCCGGTCGAACGACACCGACATGGTGTTGGTGTTGTTCTGCAGGAACACGGTGGTGTTCTGCAGCGTCTGATTCAGGTTGGCCAGGGTGGCGAGCAGACCGGGCGCCTGGTCTCCCAGCAGCTGCGACACCTGGTTGACCGACTCGGAGAACGCCGTCATCTTCGGATAGTTCTGCACCAGGGTGGTGGTCAGACCCTCGATGGTCTCGAGGATGTCGACGAGGGCATCGCTGTTGCCCGCCACCACATCGGACGCCCCGCCGAGTTCGTCGAGCGCCGCGCGGATCTCCTCGCCGTTGCCGGTGGCGATGCCGGAGGTGATGTCGATCATCTCCGCGAGAGGGCCGGGTCCTTCTCCCTCACCCTTGAGGGCCACCACCAGACCGTCGATGGCGTCGAACAGCTCGCCGACCGACACCGGGGCCTTCGTCTCTTTCAGGACCGAGCCGTCCTCGAGCTTCGGTCCGCCGTCGTAGGCGGGCGACAACTCGATATGGCGGGTGGTGACGATCGAAGTGTTGACGATCGCCGCCGTGGCGTCGGCCGGGACGGGGACGTCGCTGTCGATCGTCATGGTCACCTTGACGCGCTCGCCCTGCGGCTCCACCGCGGTGACCTGACCGACCGGCATGCCGAGGACCGCGACGTCGTTGCTGACGTAGAGCCCGGCGACGTTGTCAAAGTAGGCCGTGACCTCGATGGCCTGTCCGAGCGCCGCCTTCCAACTCCCCGGGATCATCGAGCAACCGGAGAGCCCCAGGATGCCGAGCAGCGCGACCCCGACCAGCAGGATCGGGCGGCGGAGTCCATGGGCGTGCATCGTCGTACCTGCCGTCCTGTCCGGGCTCATCGTTTCCGGGCTCAGCATCCGTCCACCACCCGGGCCAGGCACAGCCAGTTGTCGGGGAAGATGCCCCACGGCAGATAGCCGTTCGCGTAGGGCCCGTCGCCGATGACGTTGTTGGTCAGGCGCGCGGTGACCGGGAGGATCTCCAGCAATTTGCGGAGGTTGTTGCGGTTCTTCTCCAGACCCTGGGTGATCGTGTTCAGGTTGGCCATGATGGGCGCGAACTGGTTGGCGTTCTCGCCGGCCACCGCGGTCGCCTGCTCGGTGAGTTCGGCGATGCCGTCGAGCATCCGGGTGACCAGTTCTTCACGCGCAACGATTTTCTGGGTCAGGTCGCGTCCCTGACCCACGATCACGGCGAGCTGGGCCTGATTGTCGTTGACGATGTTGGTGATCGTCTTGGTGTCGGCGATCAATTGGTTGATCTGGTCCTTGCGATTCGTGATGACCTTCGACATCTGGGTGAGCGCCTCGAAGGTCGGCTCGGTGATCGCCGGTACGCCGGCGAGCTGCCGGTTGAGGGTGCGGATGCTCTCGGAGAGCGTCCGGTCGTCGATCCCGGTCAGGATCGGCGCGCCCGCCTCGATGGTGCGCTGGAGATCGTAGGGCACGGCGGTCTTCGCGATGTGCCCGTCGGGTGCATCCTCCGGCGAATCTCCCAGCGACACATCGATGTAGCGCTGACCCAGCAACGTCGACATCTTGATCTCGGCGGAACCGTTGGACGTCACCCGGACGTCGCTGTCGACCTTCATGGTGATGGCGACGTGCTGTCCGGCGAGTTCGGTGTCGGTGACCTCACCGACGTCGATACCGGCGACGCGGACCTTGTCCCCCGGCCGGATACCGCCGGCCTGGGCGAAGTCGCCGGTGAGGGTCTTCTTGCCCAGATGCGCAGTCGCGAGAGCGGTCACGCCGAGCAACAGGGCGACGATGACCACGGCGCCGATCACGCCGAACCACACGCGCCGGTTGTCACGGAAACTCCTGCGGAACCAGCTCATCGGCACACCACCGAGTGATTCGTGCCGCCGATCTTGTTGAAGATCCCGGGCGGTAGCAGGACGTCGCCGATCGCGACGTCGAGATCACATGCATAGATGTTCAAGTAAGCGCCCTCACCGAGCACGAGCGGGAAATGACCGAGGAAGATCGGCGCGTCGACCGCCATCCGATCGAGTTTGGCGCCATTGCTGATCAGGGTGTTGGTCGCGATCCGGCCGTCCGTCGCGGCGTCGGCGAGACTCTGTCGGCTCTCACTCAGCACGTCGGCGAATCCGCTTGCGGTGCGGCCGATGTCGGTCACCGCACTGCCGAACGCCGCGGAGTTCGAGTTGAGGTTTGCGATCAGCGCCGACATCGACTCGATGACGGTGCCCAGCTGACCGCCCTGGCGCGACAGGTCGCGCATGACCGCACTCAGGTTGTTGATGATCGCGCCGAGCACGACGTCCCGGTTGGCCGTGTCCTCCGCGAGGCGGCCGACCTCGGCGACCGTGTAGCTCAAGGACACCGAATTGCCCTGGAACGCCTGGATCAAGCCCTCGGACAGGGCGTTGACCTGTTCCGGGGTGAGGGTCTCGAAGACCGGCTGGAACCCGGCGAGCAATGTGGTGACGTCGAAGGAGTCCTCGGAGGGGAGCTCGAGCGTCGACCCCGGGTCGAGCGGCGTGCTCTCCCGATCCGGGACCAGCGTCAGGTTCAGATATCGCTGCCCGATGAGGTTCTGGTAGCGGATCGCCGCCCGGGTGTTGGTGTACACCTGCTGGTTGTCCTGCACCTCGAAGGTGACCCGGGCGCGGCCGTCGGCGAGTTCGATCCCGTCCACACGACCGACGCGGACTCCGGCCATGCGGACGTCGTCGCCCTCGGCCAGACCCGAGGCGTCACCGAAATAGGTGGTGTAGCTGTTGGTCGTCCCCGGCACCGAGCGCTCCAGCGTCGAGAAGATCACGTAGGTGACCAGCAACGCGGCGATCCCGAAGATGGTGAAACCGATCAGCGGTTTGCGGATCGATTCCGAAGCCGCGCTCATCGTCCTCCTCCTTGGCCGTCGCCACCCCGGCCCGGCTCGGCGGCGTTGCGCACCTCGAGCGTCTGGACCAGGGGGCCCAGCATGATCGTGTCCGCTGCCGACGGGGTACGGCGCAAGACGGTGCCGAGGGTCTTGTTGTCGGCATCGGTGGTGACATTGCCGACCGGCTTGTTCCGGCGCATCCCGTCGGACGGATAGATCGACAGCGGACCCGACATCGTCGGCCCCGTGCCCGTGCCCGGTCCCACGCAGCCGGGGCCGCGCAGTGTGCCGTAGGGGCCGCCGTCGTACACCGGGCAGTTCTGCCGGGTGTAGCGCTGGAAGGCGCCGAAGCTGACACCGATGTTGAGCTGCACGTGACCGTTGGTGCCGGTGAACACCGTCAGCACCCTCGCGGCCAGGTTGTTCAGTGCGATCACGCCCTGCGGCAGCGAGTTCGGCTCGAGGACGAGCGCACCCAGCATGCGGTTCAGATCGGTCACCAGACGCTGACCGCTGTCGCCATTGCGCGCGAACAGCAACTGGGTCTGATCGAGCAGGCCCTGACTCGCCGTCAACACCGCGGTCAGGTCACGCTGCTTCTCCGCGATGGTGATCGCCGGGATCACGCTGCGGCCCAGGGTGTCCAGCAGTTGCGGCGCCGACTGCGACAGTCCGGTGAGCGCGGCATCGAAGTTGTCGAAACCCGGGGGCGCGCCCGGCGGGAACTGGGCGTTGATCGAGTCGAAGTAGTTCTTCAGGACGGGGACGAACGACCCGAACACCGAGCCGCCGCCCTTCAGCGCGTCGGCGATCGTGCCGAGCACCTGCGCCAGTTCCTCCGGCGGCACCGCGTCGAGGATCCGCTTCAGCTCGTTCTGGGCGTCCTGCAGCTTGATCGTCTCGAGCGAGTCGTCGGCCGGGATCACATCGCCGGCGGACAACCGGTCGGCACCCACCTCGGCGGGCTGCACCAGCTCGACCGAGTTGACACCGAACAGATTCGACGGAACCGTACGCGCGGTCACCGAGGCAGGAATGCCTTCCGCCTGGGCGGGCTGGATGTCGATGGCGACGTTCTTGATCAACCGGGACGCGTCGGCCTGTGCGGAGTCCTCGACGCTGATCGACTTGACCGTGCCGACGATCAGCCCGTTGTAGCGGACGTCGGCACCGGTGGACAGCCCGTCGCCGACATCGACGAGGTCGGCGGTCACGGCCACCGTCTTGCTGAACGTGCCCTGATATCGCATGAACAGCAGCACGAAGATCACCAGCAGGACGAGCAGGAAGGCGACTCCGCGCAGCACGTATTGCAGCAGCGAGGGATTGCGCCCGTCGGTCGCGATGTTCACGGTCTCCCCCTCATCCCGAGATCTTGATCCCGGGCGACGTGCCCCAGAACACGAGTGTCATGACCAGGTTCGCGAACACGATGACGATGATCGCGAGTCGGATGGCATGTCCGGCAGCAACTCCCACTCCTTCGGGACCACCTGAGGCGAAGTAGCCGTAATAGCACTGGATGAACGTCGTCAGGAGGACGAAGACGATCACCTTGAAGAACGAGAACAACATGTCCCACGAGACGAGGAACTGGTTGAAGTAGTACAGATACGTGCCCTCACCCTGACCGCTCTGCAGCATGAACATGAACTGGCAGGCGAGGTAGTTGGCGGCCAGCGACACCGAGTAGAGCGGGATGATCGCCAGGACGGCCGCACACATCCGGGTGGTGACGAGATACGGCAGCGGCCGGATCGCGATCGCCTCGAGGGCGTCGATCTCCTCGGCGATGCGCATCGAGCCCAACTGTGCGGTGAACCGGCAACCCGACTGGGCGGTGAACGCGGTCGCGGCGAGCAGCGGTGCGATCTCGCGGGTCGTCGCGAAGGCGGACAGCCCGCCGGTCACCGGGGACATGCCGAGCAGATTGAGGGCGGTGTAGCCCTCGATGCCCACGGTCGCGCCGCCCATGATGCCGAGGATCACCATGACGCCCACCGTGCCGCCACCGACGACGATGGCGCCGTTGCCCCAGGCCACGTCGGCGAGGAGGCGCCACACCTCTTTGCTGTAGTGACGGAACGCCAGTGGCACCGCGGCGATCGAGCGGACCAGGAAGGTGATCAGATGGCCCATCGCGGCGAGCGCATCGCGCGGACCGCGGTACACCGCCTTGGCGGCCTCGAGCGGCCGCAGGGCCGGAGGTACATACCGTGACGCGGTCATCTCACACCACCCTCGACGGGAACAGGATCGCGAACAGCTGCGTGAGGATCACGTTCACCGTGAACAGCAGCAGGACCGAGTTGACGACAGCGGCGTTCACCGAGTTGGCCACACCCGCGGGCCCGCCCTTCGTCGAGAGGCCGCGATCGCAGGCGACGATGGCCACGATCGCGCCGAATATGACGGCTTTGGACAACGCGAACATGAGGTCGGCGGTGGTGGCGAAGGACGCGAAGGTGCCGGTGTAGCTACCCGGTGTGCCGCCCTGGAAGTAGACGTTGAAGACGTAGCCGGTGATGAACCCGACGAAGCAGACGAACCCGCAGAGCAGGAAGCTGACGACCATCGTCGCGAGGAGTCGCGGCGAGATCAGACGCTCGATGGGGTTGACGCCCATGACGCGCATCGCGTCGATCTCGTCGCGGATGGTGCGGGATCCGAGGTCCGCGGCGATCGCCGAGCCGACGGCGCCCGCGAGGAGCAGCGACGTCACCAGCGGTGCACCCTGCCGGATCACACCGAGACCCGTCGCCGCGCCGGAGAACGACGTGGCACCGACCTGACCGGCGATGTTGGACACCTGGATCGACACGATGACGCCGATCGGGATGGCGACCAGGAGGGTCGGGAAAACCGAGGTGCTGGCCATGAAGGCGCACTGACGGATGAACTCCCCGAAGGGGAACCGTCGCTTGAAGAGATCGACGAAGAGGGTCCGGAACACCTCGACGAACATGCCGAGCTGGCGACCGAATGTGTCGAACGAGGCGACGACATGGCCGTCCACCCACGACCGCACCGCCCCCGGCCTCTTGCGACCCACCTCCTCGTCGTCCGAGGTGACTGCGTTAGTGCTCAATCCCTGCCCTTGGGTCTCGGCTTACCCGTTCACCGGCCGTCAGGTCGCGATCGCGCGCGTCGTGGCCGACGCGCGTCCTCGTTTCCGCAGAACCCCTCCGCGTGCCCCCCGTGGGCATGAGCGCCGCGGGTAACATACCCCATTCTCCTCTTCCGAATGTGTCCGGCCTCACACTAGCGCCCGACTGCACCTGTCCGAGGTCCGACATACCTTGCATGATGTGACGAATCCCCCGACCGCTGCCGCTGTTGCCCAGAGCACAATAACTTGGTCGGACGACCAGCGGGAACAAAACCTACCACTTCGTTCCAATGTGGAGCCCTTCCGACCACCGCGATCACTGGGCGAACTCCGGGTCTGGGCACCGAACGCGCAGGTCGTAGAGCTGGTGATCGGGTCGTCCGCGCAGGACCCGGCCGCGGACCGGATCACCATGACGGCAGGCGCGGGCGGGTGGTGGCAGGTGGACACCACACCGGGAACCGAACCCGTCGGAGAACTGCGCTACGGATTCTCGATCGACGGCGGACCGGTGCGTCCTGATCCGCGGGCCGTGCGCCTGCCGGACGGGGTGCACGAACTGTCGGCATTGTTCACCGTCGACGACGCCGGATGGACCGACGCCGACTGGACCGGTCGCGACATCCGGGGAGCGGTGGTCTATGAGCTCCATCTCGGCACCTTCACCCCGGAGGGCACGCTCGACTCCGCCATCGGCCGGCTCGACCATCTCGTCGACCTGGGGGTCGACTTCGTCGAGCTGATGCCGGTCAACGCGTTCAACGGGGTTCACAACTGGGGCTACGACGGCGTCGGCTGGTACGCGGTGCAGGAGACCTACGGCGGACCGGCAGCGCTGGCCCGGTTCGTCGACGCCTGTCACGCCCGGGGACTCGGTGTCGTCCTCGACGTCGTCTACAACCATCTGGGTCCGTCCGGCAACTACCTACCCGACTTCGGGCCCTACCTCTCCGCGGGCGTCACATCCTGGGGATCGTCGGTCAACCTGTCCGATCCGGACTCCGACGAGGTCCGTGCGTTCATCGCCGGTACGGCCCTGCGGTGGTTCACCGAGTTCCATGTCGACGCCCTGCGCCTCGACGCGGTGCACGCGCTGGCCGACCACCGCGCCGTGCACATCCTGGAAGAACTCGCCGCCGCGACCGACGATCTCGCCGTCGAACTCGGACGGCCGCTGTCGCTGATCGCCGAGAGCGACCTCAACGATCCCCGCATGATCTCCCCGCGCAGCGTCAACGGACTCGGACTCGCCGCGCAGTGGGACGACGACATCCACCACGCGATCCACACGCTGGTGTCGGGCGAACGGCAGGGTTACTACCGCGACTTCGGAAGCTACGGCTGCCTGAAGAAGGTTCTCACCGGCGGGTTCTTCCACGACGGCACCTATTCGTCGTTCCGGAAACGCCGTCACGGACGGCCGATCCCGACCGACCGGCTGCCCGCGTCGGCCCTCCTCGCCTATACCTGCAACCACGATCAGATCGGCAATCGGGCGATCGGCGACCGCCCGAGCGCCTACCTCGACGGCGGACAGCTGGCGATCAAGGCGGCGCTGGTCCTGCTGTCTCCGTTCACCCCGATGCTGTTCATGGGTGAGGAGTGGGCGGCCGCGACACCGTTCCAGTTCTTCACCTCCCACCCGGAGCCCGAACTGGGCCGGGCCACCGCGGAGGGGCGCAAATCGGAATTCGCCGAACACGGCTGGGACAGTGACGACGTGCCCGATCCGCAGGACCCGGCGACGTTCGAACGGTCGAAGCTGGACTGGACCGAACTCGACGATCCCGCGCACGCGCGTGTGCTCGACTTCTATCGAACCCTCATCGCCTTGCGGAAAGCCGAAGCCGCGCTGTCCGATCCGGCCTTCTCGTCGGTGTCCGTCGACTTCGACGAGGCGGCCGGATGGTTCGCGATGCATCGCGGTGACTGGTCGGTGGTGTGTGTTCCCGGCGCCGCACCGGTGACCGTCCCGATCTCGCTCGACGTCGAATTGGCCTGGCAGTCACCGAGTTCCGAGGACTCCGGACTCGCTTCACCGGGACACAACGTGATCGTCGGCCGCCGCCGGAACGTCTCATAGCCCGAAGCCGGGTGTACCGCGGCTCCGGGCTATGGAATCGAGGTGCTCAGACGGCGTCGCCGCCGTCGATGCTGCCGAAGTCGCCGACCTCGACGTTGCCCTCGTCGTCGACCGCGGTGTCGAAGGTGCCGTCGCAATCGGTGTCGGCGACCGCGATGTCGGTGTAGCCGTCGGCGTCGGTGTCGGCCTCGATGACGTCGATCTCGCCGTCGGCATTGGTGTCGTAGGCGATCGAGTCGGCCTGGCCGTCGCCGTCGGTGTCGAGGATGGCGTCGGTGGTGCCGTCACCGTCGACGTCGGTGAGTGCGGCGTCGGTGGCTCCGTCGCCATCGGTGTCGATGAGAACGGCGTCGGCGGGGATCTCGGTGCTCATGGGGTTGTCCTTCCAAGTGACGAGGCGCTGTGGTGGTGCAGTGCCTCTGGGCGGTTCATGTACTTGGAGGCGGCACCGGACGCGAATGTTCCCGTGGTCTGGTGAGTCATCCGAATGGTCGACGCCGGAGTTTCGCGGCCCCGATTCTCAGGTCAGGTAGGCGTACGCCGGACTACCCGGCTCGAGCCGCTCGCAGTGGAGTCGGGAGTGGGCCATCCGGTCCATCAGGTCGCCGAGCCCGTCGCGGTGTCCCAGCTCGACGCCGACGAGGGCGGCGCCGGTCTCCCGGTTGTTGCGTTTCACGTACTCGAACAGCGTGATGTCGTCGTCGGGTCCGAGAACCTCGTCGAGGAATCGCCGCAGCGCACCCGGCTCCTGTGGGAAGTCGACCAGGAAATAGTGCTTGAGTCCCCGGTGCACCAGCGAGCGCTCGATGATCTCGCCGTACCGGGACACGTCGTTGTTGCCGCCGGAGACCAGGCACACCACCGTGGAGTCCGCGGGCAGCTGCAGTTTGTCGAGGATCGCGACGGCGAGCGCCCCCGCGGGTTCGGCGATGATGCCCTCGTTCTGGTAGAGCTCGAGCATCGCCGAGCAGATGGCGCCTTCATCGACGTGGGTGATATGCGCAGTTCCCGGCACGGGCGCTTGACGCTCGTCGGGTACCACGCGTGCGGCGGGGGCGTCGGTGATGCTCGCCAGCACCGGGTGATCGGTCACGGTCGCGCCCATCTCCGACAACACCCGGTGCCCGATGGTCCCGATGCGCTTCACCGCTGCCCCGTCGACGAACGGGTCGATCTCGGCGAGGGTCACCGGTCCCCCGTTGACGAGGGCGGCGCTCAGCGACACCGCGCCGGTCGGTTCGACACCGACGATCGTGACGTCCTCGGACAGGCCGCGGAAATAGGTGGCCATCCCGGCCAGGCATCCCCCGCCGCCGACCGGTGCGACCACGACGTCGGGAACACGACCGAGCTGTTCGACGATCTCGTGCGCGATGGTCCCCTGACCGGCCGCGGTCCGCGGGTCGTCGAATGCATGAATCCACGCGGACCCGGTACGCATCACGTCGTCCTGAGCAGCGGCCGCGGCGGCGTCGTAGGTGTCGCCGACGGCCCTGAGCTCGACGAAGTCACCACCGTGCCAACGGATTCGATCTCGTTTCTGCTTGGGCGTGGTGGTCGGGACATAGATGCGTCCGGGCACCTGCATGCTCCGGCATGCGAACGCGACCCCCTGGGCGTGATTGCCGGCGCTGGCCGCGACGACGCCACGCGACAGCTCCTCGGCCGACAGCTGCGCCATCACGTTGTAGGCACCGCGCAGTTTGTAGGAACGGACGGCCTGGAGGTCCTCGCGCTTCAGGAAGATCTCGGCCCCGGTGTCGGCGGACAGCCGCGGGCAGATCTCGAGCGGGGTACGCGCCACCGCGTCGGCGATACGGATCGATGCGGCTTCGATCGCGTCTACCGACAACGCCTGTTGATGGACCGGGACGTGGTGCGTACTCACGACAGCCATGTTCTCACTGTCTGCCGGTGATCCGATGTCGCGGGTTCCGACGCCCGTCCGCGACCGCGTCGTGGGTGGTGGCCTCGCGGCGCCGGATGAATCGCATCGCGGCACATTCGCGCACCCGATGGCGCAACACTGGACGGGTGCGTTTGACAGCGAGCCGGACGGGAATCTTCCCGACAACCGTCTCGCCCAGCCATCGCCGACGGCGACCAGCCTCACCGACCAGGGAGCAGCCATGACAGCTCGTCGAACCTTCCCACCCCGCACCCGACGCCTGTCGCGACTGGCCGCGCTCGGCGCGGCCGCCGCTCTGGCGGTCGGACTCGGAGCCGCCGTGGACCCCGCCCCGGCCGCGGCCGCCCCCGTGTGTGCGGGTGCCGGGCAGCCGGCGCGACTCGTCGGGTCGGTGTCCGGCGCAGCGCTCGAGGGCCTGACCGTCGACGCCGCCGGACGCCTCTACACCACCGACCTGATCACCGGTCGTGTGTATCGCCTCGCCGGACCGGGCGCACCAGCCGTTCCGATCGCACGCGTGCCGGGCGGGAGCGGAGCGGGCGCGCTGGCGTGGACCCCCGGCGGCACCCTGCTGGTCGGATACGGCGCCGACCCGCGTGTCTTCGTGGGCGACGCGCTGCGACACGCATCCATCGCCCGTCTCGACGTCAACACCCGCGCACTGCGGCCCTGGGTGACGGGACTCTCGGCGGCCAACGGGATGGATGTGTCGGCGCGCGGAAATGTGTACGCCACCAACGACTTCGGCAATCTCATCGGTCGGGTGAGCCCCACCGGCGCCGTGCAGGCGGCTTGGGGAGCGCTGCCGAGCGCGAACGGAGCAGTTCTCGGACGCGGCGACGGGTGGCTGTACGTGTCGAGGACCTTCGTGAACCCGGGCGTCAGCCGGATCTCCACCGCGAATCCGCGCGTCGTGCAGAACCTGCTCAACGTGGGTGCGCCGTCGACGCCGGACGGACTGACCCTCGATTCACGAGACCGACCTGTGGTGCCGTTCAACGCGACGGGTGAGATCGTGCGTGTGACGGCGCCCGGAAGCTACTGCGTGCTCGCGACGGGCCTACCGACCTCGAGCGTCGTGTCCTACGGACGAGGCGACCGCGGGTTCTCGGCCGGACGTCTCTTCCGCGCCGGATTCGACGGACGGATCTACGAGATCCCCGGCGGGTTCGATGCCGGCGCGACGGCCGCCGTCCCCGGCAGGTAGCGCTCGCCCCACCACACCGCGAGCAGCGTCAGTCCGCTCGCCCAGGCGGTGACCGCGAGTGAGCCGAGAAGAACGAGGCTGACCAGTGCCACCACGACCGCGGCGGCGACGGCGTGCGCCTTGTGGACCGGCCACTGCGCACCCAGGACATCGACGGTGCGGGGCTGCCGCGATGCCGGACGACCGGGGTCGACGTCGATCAGAGTCGCCATGTCGGATCACTCCCTCACTGGCCGGGTGCGCTGGACGTGACGTCGAGTGTAGCGGAAGGCGAAGGAAAATGTTCGGGTACCCGAATCCTGCGTCACGGCCGGGTGAAGTCGGTCGAGCAGGCGTCCCTCACTTCAGCCGCGTCAGCTCAGACAGCTGGGCCCCAGGAGGGCTTTGAGGTCGCCCATCAGCGCCGAACTCGGGGCCACACGCAACGACTCGGTCAGTTTCAGCTGGGTCTGCCGCTTGTCGCTGACGAGCGTCACGTGCACGTCGGCCATGCCGGGATGCCGGGTCAGCACCTGCTTGAGCGCCGCCACGCGGTCGGGGGTGCAGAGTCGCGCCGACAGTGTCAGGGCCACCGGTTTGGTCGCCCCCGCGGTTTCCAGATCCGGCACCGCGAGATCGTTCGCGCTGATCATCATGCTGTCGTCGCGCAGGTTGACGCGCGCCTTGATCAGGACGATGTTGTCGGCGACGATGTCCATCCCGTACGCGACATAGGCCCGCGGGAAGAAATACACCTCGACTCCACCGACCATGTCCTCGAGGGTCACCGCGGCCCACGGCTCGCCCTTCTTGTTCACCCGCCGGGTCACCGAGGAGATGATGCCGCCGATGGTGATCTGGGCGCCGTCGGCGACGTTGCCCTCGAGGAGCGTCGAGATCGAGGTGTCGGTGTGCGCGGCGATCGCGTGCTCGACGCCGCTGAGCGGATGGCCGGACACGTAGAGCCCCAGCATCTCCCGCTCGATGGCGAGCTTGTGCTTGGTGTCCCATTCCTCTTCGGGCACCTTGACCGCGAACACCTCGGCCATCGAGTCGTCGGCACCGCCGGCGTCGCCGAAGAGGTCGAACTGTCCGATCGCCTCGGCCTTCTTGGTTCCGATGACCGATTCGACGGCCTCCCCGTGTACGAGGAACAGACCCTTGCGCGGGTGTCCGAGTGAGTCGAAGGCGCCGGCCTTGATCAGCGACTCGGTCACCTTCTTGCTGCAGGCGGTGACGTCGATCTTGCCGAGGTAGTCGGAGAAGTTGGTGAATTTCCCCTTCTCCTCGCGCGCCGAGATGATCGAACCGACGACGCCGGAGCCGACGTTGCGGATCGCGGCCAGGCCGAATCGGATGTCCTTGCCGACCGCGGCGAAGTTCCGCTGGGACTCGTTGACATCGGGCGGCAGCACGGTGATCCCGAGCTTGCGACAGTCGGCCAGGTAGATCGCGGCCTTGTCCTTGTCGTCGCCGACCGAGGTCAGGAGGCCGGCCATGTACTCGGCGGGATAGTTCGCCTTGAGGTACGCGGTCCAGAAGGACACCAGCCCGTAGCCGGCGGCGTGCGACTTGTTGAACGCGTAGCCGGCGAACGGCAGGACGGTGTCCCACAGCGCGGTGATCGCGGCCTGGGAGAAACCGTTGTTGCGCATGCCCTCCGCGAAGCCGTCGTAGGCCTCGTCGAGGATCTCCTTCTTCTTCTTGCCCATCGCGCGACGCAGCAGGTCGGCCTGTCCGAGCGAGTACCCGGCGACCTTCTGCGCGATCTGCATGATCTGCTCTTGGTAGACGATGAGGCCGTAGGTCTCCGACAGGATCTCCTTGAGCGGCTCCTCCAGCTCGGGATGGATCGGCCTGATCTCCTGCAGACCGTTCTTGCGCTTGGCGTAGTCGGTGTGGGCGTTCACACCCATCGGCCCGGGACGGTACAGCGCGAGCACGGCGACGATGTCCTCGAACCCGGTGGGCTGCATCATCTTCAGGAGTTCGCGCATGGCGGCGCCGTCGAGCTGGAACACCCCGAGGGTGTCGCCACGGGCGAGCAGTTCGTAGGTCTTCTCGTCTTCGAGCGGCAGCGAGTCGAGGTCGAGATCGATTCCCCGGTTGAGTTTGATGTTCTCCAGGGCGTCACCGATGACGGTGAGGTTGCGCAGACCCAGGAAGTCCATCTTCAGCAGGCCGATCGCCTCACACGACGGGTAGTCCCAGCCGGTGATGATGGCGCCGTCCTGCGCGCGCTTCCACACCGGGATCGCGTCGGTCAGCGGCTCCGAGGACATGATCACCGCACACGCGTGCACACCGGCGTTGCGGATCAGACCCTCCAGTCCGATCGCGGTGTCGTAGATCTTCTTGACGTCCGGATCGGTCTCGATGAGCGTGCGGACCTCGGCGGCCTCGTTGTAGCGCTCGTGTTCGGGGTTGGTGATACCCCAGACCGGGATGTCCTTGGCCATGATCGGCGGCGGCAGCGCCTTGGTGATGCGGTCGGCGATCGCGAATCCCGGCTGACCGAACTGGACGCGCGCCGAATCCTTGATCGCGGCCTTCGTCTTGATGGTGCCGAACGTGATGACCTGGGCCACCTTGTCGCTGCCCCACCGGTCGGTCGCGTACCGCACCATCTCGCCTCGACGACGGTCGTCGAAGTCGATGTCGATGTCGGGCATCGACACCCGCTCGGGGTTGAGGAACCGCTCGAAGAGCAGGCCGTGCGGGATCGGGTCGATGTTCGTGATGCCCAGCGCCCAGGCCACGAGCGAACCGGCCGCCGAGCCACGGCCCGGGCCGACCCGGATGCCGACCTCGAGAGCGTGGCGGATGAGGTCGCCGACGACGAGGAAGTAGGCCGGGAACCCCATCTGGATGATGACGTCGAGTTCGTAGTTGGCGCGCTGCAGGTATTCCTCGGGCACCTCGGTGCCGGCGAAACGGCGCTCCGCGAGTCCCTTCGCGACCTCCTTGCGCAGGAACGTCTGCTGCGTCTCGCCGTCGGGGACCGGGAAGACCGGCATCCGGTCGCGGTGGGTGAAGACCTCTTTGTAGGACTCGACGCGCTCGCCGATCTCCAGGGTGTTGTCACACGCCCCGGGGACGATCGAGTCCCACTGCTCGCGCATCTCGGCCGCGGACTTCAGGTAGTAACCGTCGCCGTCGAACTTGAACCGGGTCGGATCGGAGAGGGTCTTGCCGGTCTGCACGCACAGCAGCGCCTCGTGCGCCGCGGCGTGCTCCTTGGTCACGTAGTGGCAGTCGTTCGTGACGATCGGCTTGATGCCCAGCTTGCGACCGATCTCGAGCAGACCGTCGCGCACACGCCGCTCGATCTCGAGCCCGTGCTCCATGAGTTCGAGGTAGAAGTTGTCCTTGCCGAAGATCTCCTGCCACTTCGCCGCGGCCTCGAGCGCCTCGCGGTCGTGGCCGAGCCGGAGCCGGGTCTGCACCTCACCGGACGGGCATCCCGTCGTCGCGATGATCCCCTCGGCGTGCTCGGCGATCAGGTCCACGTCCATCCGCGACCACTTGCCGAGCTGCCCCTCGATCGACGCGAGGGACGACAGCTTGAACAGGTTGCGCAGCCCGGTCGCGTTCTCGGCGACCATCGTCATATGGGTGTAGGCACCCGAGCCGGAGACGTCGTCGCTCTTCTGATCGCGGGTGCCCCACTGGATTCGTTTGGTGTCGAATCGTGAGCCGGGGGCGATGTAGGCCTCGATGCCGATGATCGGCTTGATGTCGTTCTTGACCGCAGTGTTGTAGAACTCGCTGGCGCCGAACATGTTTCCGTGGTCGGTCATGCCGATCGCGGTCATTCCCAGACGTTTGGCCTCGGCGAACAACGGGGACACCTTCGCCGCACCGTCGAGCATGGAGTACTCGGTGTGGTTGTGCAGGTGTACAAACGAGTCCGTCACGGCGCCTCTTCTGTCGAGATCAGTCGGTAGATGTCGGGTCAGTCGTCAGATGTCGGTTCGGTCGGCGGTCATCGGCACCCGGGAGAGTGCGCCCGAAGGCGGTCGGGCGGGTCCGAGTCCGGGTCCACTCTAGGCGCGTGCACCGACACCGCCGGGCTCCCACTCCGCGTCGTGACGGATGGGACAGCTGTGGTAGCGGAGCCGGTTCGCTCACCGCGCTCACAGGGCCATGAACACGAGGACGATCGCGACCAGCAACACCGCGGCGACGATCGCCAGCACGATGGGCAACCGGTTCGACGACGACGGCGTCGATGAAGTCGGACCCGCCGGCCCGGCCCAGCCCCGGGGACCTTGACCGGGCAGCCCGCCGGGTCCCGCGGCATCCAGGCCGCGCGGCGGGGTGCCGGCCGGTGTCGGGCCGACGCCGCCCAGGCGGCTCCGGTCGGGCCGCAGGTGGTCGTTGCTCTGCCGGAACGGATTCGACGGCGGATGCTGCCACACCGCCGGATCGGCACCGGTCGTCGGCCTCGATCTCGGGCCGCGCCCGGGCACCCGCGAGCCCGGCGCGGGGCCGGAGGGCGGCGTGGCGGCACCCGGTGGGGCGTTCGGCGGACCGCCGCGCGCCGGGGCCGCGCGCTGCGTCGCTTCATGTGCCGGGTCAACGTTCGCCGCGGGACGGCCGGGCCCGGGTCGGCGGGGCTCGGCCGGCCCCGGCCGTGATCGACGTTCCGCGGGTGGTCGGTCGGGGGTCGCGGCGCGACCGGCGGGCGGCGGTGTCGGCCGGTCGGACCGTCCGGGCATGTCCGGCGCGCGCGGACCCGGGACGGCGCCGCCGGCCATCCGACCGGGGAGGCCGCGAACCGTCTCCGCGTCGAGGTCGGCGGCCGACCTCGGCCGCACGTTCCGCAGACCCGTCGCCAGCGCGTCGGCGAACTCCCGGCAGCTGGCGAAGCGCTCGTCCGGGGACTTCGCCATCGCACGCGCGATGACCGCGTCGGCGTCGGGCGAGAGTCCGGGCACGAGCTCGGAAACCCGCGGTACGGGTTCTTTCAGATGTGCTCCGATGACGGCGCCGTTGTCGCGGTCGTCGAAGGGCACGCGCCCGGTGAGCAGGTGGAAAGTGGTGGCCGCCAGCGAATACTGGTCGGTCCGGCCATCGAGTCGACGACCCGTCAGCTGCTCCGGGGACGCGTACGACAGCGTGGCGAGGACCGTGCCGACCGAGGTGAGCGCCTCGGTCTCGTCGGACAGTTTGGCGACCCCGAAGTCGGTCAGCAGGACCCGCTGCTCGTCGAACGACGAATCCTCGTCGACCTCGGCGAGCAGGATGTTGGCGGGTTTCACATCGCGGTGCAGCAGTCCGCGCCGGTTGGCGTGGTCGATCCCCCGCGCCACCTCCGACACGATGTGCACCACGCGACGCGGGGCGAGGCGGCCGCATCCGGCGAGTTCGCGCGCACAGTCGGTTCCCGGGACGTACTGCATGGCGATCCAGAGCAGATCGGCCTCCGCCGACTTGTCCGGCCTCGACGCCACCGGCACACTCGCACGTCCGCGGTTGAACACGGTGACGATGTTCGGGTGGTCGAGCGTGGCCGCGACCTCGGCCTCCCGCAGGAACCGCCGGCGAAAGTTGCTGTCCGTGAGCCCGGCCGAGGCCTTCAGCACCTTCAGGGCGTCGTACCGGGGCAGCTCCGGATGCCGGGCGAGGAAGACCGCACCCATGCCGCCGCTGCCGAGTACCCGTTCGACGCGGTACCCGGCGACGAGGGTTCCCGGCTCGAGCACTCCCCCAATCTAGCGGTGTGTCTTGGAAATAGTCGATCGAACGGCCTGGTCGCGCGTGAGATCAGGTCGCGCGCAAGACCTCGAGCGCGTGCTGCAGGTCCTCGGGGTATGACGAGGTGAACTCCACCTGTCGGCCGTCGGCCGGATGGGCGAACCCGAGCGACCGCGCGTGCAGCCACTGGCGTTCCAGACCCAACTTCTTGGCCAGCACCGGATCGGCGCCGTACGTGGGATCACCGCAGCACGGATGGTGGAGGGCCGAGAAGTGAACCCGGATCTGGTGCGTGCGACCGGTTTCGAGGTGAACGTCCAGCAGCGACGCCGACGCGAACATCTCCAGGGTGTCGTAGTGGGTGACACTCGGTTTGCCGTTCGCGGTCACCGCGAACTTCCAGTCGTTGCCGCGGTGCCGGCCGATCGGCGCGTCGATGGTCCCCGACGGCGGATCGAGGTGCCCCTGGACGAGCGCGTGGTAACCCTTGTGCACGGTCCGCTGTTTGAACGCCCGCTTGAGCAACGTGTACGCCCGTTCGGACACCGCGACCACCATGACCCCCGACGTGCCGACGTCGAGACGGTGGACGATCCCTTGACGTTCGTGCGCTCCCGAGGTCGAGATCCGGAAACCCGCAGCCGCGAGGGCCCCGATGACCGTCGGGCCGCTCCAGCCCAGCGAGGGATGCGCGGCGACACCCACCGGCTTGTCGACGACGACGATGTCGGAGTCGTGGTAGATGACCTCGAGGTCCTCGACCGGGGTCGGCTCGACGCGCAGCGGCTCCTCCGGTTCGGGCAGCGTGACGTGCAGCATCGTGCCCGCGGCGAGTTTGTGCGACTTCCCCACCGCCACGCCGTCGACGACGACGTCGCCCTCCTCGGCCAGAGTGGCGACGACGGTGCGCGACAGCCCGAGCATCCGGGAGACACCGGCATCCACGCGCATCCCGTCGAGGCCGTCGGGCACCGGCAGGAACCGCGATTCACGCATGCGCGCCGCCCTCGGTGCCGGCGGGATCGCGCTGCTCGCGACGGGCCGCCCAGCCCGTGCGGGTGCCGTCGTAGTCGAAACCGAGCGCGGAGAGGACGACCAGGAGGATCGCACCGCACACCACCGCGGAGTCGGCGACGTTGAACACCGGCCACCACCCCACCGACACGAAGTCGACGACATGGCCCTGAAGTGGTTGCGGGGCACGGAAGATGCGGTCCGTCAAGTTGCCGATGGCGCCACCGAGCACAAGGGCCAGACCCGCCACCCACCACCAGGAGCGCAGCCGGCTGCTGTAGCGGATGATCACGAGCACGACCACCAGGGCGATGATCGACAGCACCCAGGTGTATCCGGTGGCCATGGAGAAGGCCGCGCCGCTGTTGCGGACCAGACGCAGCGTGACGAAGTCGCCGATGATCTCCACCGGGCGCATCGGGTCGATCGCGGCGACGGCGATCGACTTCGTCAGCTGGTCGAGTCCCAGGACCACGAGCGCGACGCCGAGCACCACGATCGTCGCCTTCGGCACCCGACGGCCGGGACGTGCGGCGGCGTCGGTGTCGCCGGGTCGCCGGTCGGCCCCGGGTTCGACACGGTCGTGCGGGTCCACGTGCTCTCGATCCGTCAGGGGTTGGTCATCCACAGCATCATTGTCCACGACACGTCGAATACGCTGGCTACCCGTGTCCCCGCATCCCCGTCGCCTCCGGTCCGTCGTCTCGTCCATCGGGGCGGTGACCGCGCTGTCCGTACTGGTCGCGGGATGCGCATCGGGTCCCGACGAGACGCCCGGCGCTCCGGCGGCGAGCACATCGGCGGGCTGCAGCACCGACTCGCCGTCCCGCGCCGCCGGTGCGGCGCCGGTCCCGATCGCACCGGCGACGGTGACGATCGTCGACGCGGGAACCGGGGAGCGCCGCGTGCCGACGACTGCGCCGGACGTCGCCACCGCCCAGTCGGTGACCCTGGTGACGACCTCGGAGGTGGCGTCGCCGGGCACCTCGGACGCCCAGACCGTCGAGATGCCACTGACCGCGCGGTTCGGGTGCGCCGACCCCGCCGACCTCGAACTCGACCTCGGCACGGTCACATCCCCCGACACGACCCTGAACGACGAACTGTCGGCGATGACCGGCGCGAAAGCCGGTCTCACGCTCGGTCCGGGCCTGGCGCCGGTGTCCCTGCGGATCGCGCCGCCGGAGCCGGCCGGCGGCGAGGCGCGACTGGCGGTCGAGCAGGCGCTGGTGTCGGCGTTCAACGCCGCGGTCGTGCTCCCGACCGAACCGATCGCGGTGGGTGCGACGTGGCGGAGCGAGCGGGTGATCGCGGCCGCGGCGACCGTCACCCAGACCATCGAGGCACGGCTCACCGGATGGGACGGCAACCGGCTGACCATCGAGTACACCGCCGACGAGACCCCGGTGAACTCGGTGTTCGCGATCCCCGGCGGCAGTGACAGCCTCACCATCAGCCGCTACAGCTACACCGGTCAGGGCTCGGTGACCGTCGACCTGACCCGCGGGCTGCCCATCGCCGGCGAAGCCACCTATCGGGGCGCTCGCGAGTTGGTCGGTGCGGACCCGAACCGGCCGCTGGTGCAGCGGACCGGACTGTCCGTCACCTGGCGCTGAACGCCGACGGCCCCGGGTCACCGACTTCGGTCGGCGACGCGGGGCCGCGGATCATGCTGTGCGGCGAGTGGTCAGCTCGCAGGAGCGCACATGGCGCTCTCGACCTGGTAGAGGCCGAGGAGGTTGCACACGGTCTCGTTCGAGAGCTTCCAGCGTCCGTCGTCGAAGACGATGGTCGACTCGGCGTTGGTCGGCGGGTTGCCCGCGGTCTCGATCCGGACCTTGACGCGGGCCTTGTTCGGGCCGGCGCTGATCACGGGGTTGACGAGGACCCAGTCGACGTCGGAGTTCTCGGCACGTGCCTTGACCAGCTCGTCGAAGATCGCCGGGTCCTTCTCCGAACCCTCGACCAGTTCGACCTTCTCGGCCCGCGGGATGTCGGGGTCGACGGCCTGATCGACCATCTCGTTGAGCGCGGCGATCGACGGCGGGTTGCTGCCGTCGGTGATCTCGGAGCCGTCGCCGCTCGCGGCTGCGGTGTCGGTGCTGGTGAGCGTCGGTGCGGGCGGCGCGTCTGCGTCGTCACTCCCGCAAGCCGCGACGGTGGTCATCAACGCGGCCGCGATCATGGTCGCGCCCAGGAATTTCCGATACTTCAACGATCTCCCTCACTGTGTTCTCGGGCATGGGGTGCGCCGGCGGGCGCTCTCGTACCGCGATGCCGGACGTGTCTGCCGGGTTCGACCCGACAAGACGTGTCTGCCGGGGTGTACCCCCAGCCGGACGTGTGTGCCGGGTTCCCCCCGGCGACGGCCCACACCACTATGCCAAACGGCGGGCACCAGGGGTCCCCGGCGTCCGGCGACACGCGACGACGATCCGCCCGGCCGGCGGCGCCGAGCAGGCAACGCTTGACGGGCCGACAGGGTTCCGGTGACCCTTGGGCACCATGACAGGCACCCCGCCCGCGGCCACCGGAGTCACCGTGCTGATCAGCACCGGAGGCACGATCGCCGCCCAGACCACCGACGACGGCGCGATCCCGGCGCTCGGCTCGGCCGCTCTCCTCTCCGCCGCCGGGACGATCACCACCGGGACCGGGGACATCGGGACCGGGGACGACGGGACGTCGCGCACTCCGTCGGCGATCCGCACCGTCGACCTCATGTCGGTGGACAGTTCGGCGATTACCGTCGCCGACCAGTTCGCGGTGGTCCGCGCGATCGCCGACGCGCTTGCCGACCCCGCCGTCCGCGGTGTGGTGATCACACACGGAACCGACACGATGGAGGAGACGGCCTACCTCGCCGACCTGTACGCCGCCGACGAGCGGCCGGTCGTGTTCACCGGGGCCATGCTGCCGTCTGATTCTCCTCGCGCCGACGGGCCGTCGAATCTCGCCGCCGCGTTGGCCGCGATCGACGACCCGACCGCTCGTGGTCGAGGAGTCCTCGTGGCCATGGGTGGCCGGCTCCTGCCGGCACGCGGGTTGTTCAAGGTCTCCACCACCGACCCGGCAGCCTTCGACACCGTGCAGGGCACCGGCCGGGCCGACGACCCGCCGGTGCCGAGACGAGTGCTCGCCGGACCGGTACCGGTGGGCCGGCCGGCACGCGTCGACGCCTTCACCCTCTATCCGGGCGTGTCACCGGGACTGATCGCCGCGTCCGTCGCGCAGAATGCCGCCGGCGTGGTCCTCGCGGCCACCGGCTCCGGGAACACCCACCCGGACATCACCGCCGAGGTGGCACTCGCCGTCCAGCGCGGGGTGACCGTCGTCGTCACCAGCCGCGTCCCGTACGGCGAGGTGACCGCGACCTACGGCGGGGGCGGCGGCGCAGTCGATCTGCGGCGGGCCGGGGCGATCGTGTCACCCTGGCTGCGCGCACCGCAGGCGCGCATGGCGCTCATCGCACTGCTGACCTCGGGTCACGATCTCGGATTGATCACCAATTTCTTTGTCGCACAACAGGACTGAGTGCTGACACCGGCACCCGCCGGGTGGCGGTCACGGCCGGTCGATACCGTGCCCGATCGGTCAACCGTCGCCGGGAAGATCCCACTCGAGGCTGTCGAGCGGATCCGCCGGACGGAGGTTCGGATCGTCGACCGGAAACGTGCGCGTGCGCCCCGGCCCGCTCGTGCGGGTCTCGAATCGCACGGTCACGACCCCGTGTCCACTCCCCTGAACCCAGCCGTGCCCGTGGTCGGGGTGGGTCACGTCGGCGCCGGGGCCGAAGCGGCCGACCGGCATCGAACTCCCTCCCGGCGCGAACCGCGGGGGTTCGGGCGCCGAGTCAGCTATCTGGACGATCGGCGCCTCGGCCCCGGCCGGGTCCGGTGACGCCGCCACCTCGGCGCCGCCCCCCGCTGCCGCGCCGCGGCCTGCGGCGGTGTCGTGATGGGTGGTCTCGACATCGGCCGGTCCCTCGCTGCCCAGCTCGTCGAAGAGGGCGTACTGCTGAACCGCGGTCAACCCCGAGAAGCTGACGCCGACAAGGCGAATCGCCCCGATGGAACGCGGATCGAGCGCGAGCCGCTGCGCCGTCCGCTCGAGGTCGTCGAAGTCGGTGGTGGCCGCCGCGGTCGTCGCCGAGCGCGTCAGGATCGACATGTCGGATCTCTTGAGTTTCAGCACGACGGTGCGTGCGCCCCGACCGTCGGCGAGCAGTCGGCGGTGAGCGTCGGCGGCGGCCTTGCGGATGGCGGGACGCAGCGCGTCGAGTTCGACGATGTCCTCGGCGAAGGTCGACTCGGCGCTGATCTGCTTCGAGGAGGCACGTTCGGCGACCGGCCGGTCGTCGATGCCGTGGGCCAGGCGATGCAGCGCGGGACCGACGGTGGCGCCCAGCACGGAGGCCACCTCGACCGGCGACATCGCCGCGAGGTCACCGATGGTCGCGATCCCCAGCCGCGCCAGCCGATCACCGGACACGGGTCCGATGCCCCACAGCTTGCGGACCGGGAGCGAATGCAGGAACTCGAGCTGACCGGACGGCGGGATCACCATCACCCCATCGGGTTTGGCCATCCCCGAGGCGATCTTCGCGAGTTGTTTGCCGCTCCCGAGCCCGACCGACGCGGCGAGTCCGACGTCACTCCGGATCCGGGATCGGAGCTCCTCGGCGAACTCGCGGGCCGCGTCGACGGTCGCCCCCGCGAGTTCTTCCGGCTCACCGAACGCCTCGTCGAACGAGAGCGTCTCGATGACCGGAACAGCCTCGCGCACAATGCCGAAGACACGTTTGCTAACCGTGCTGTACACCGATCCGCGCGGCGGGATGACCACGCCGGTCGGCCCGATGAGCCGACGCGCCTGGTGCATCGGCATCGCCGAGCCGGCACCGAACACGCGCGCCTCGTAGCTGGCGCCGGCGACCACCCCTCGCCCACCGGACCCGCCGACCAGTACCGGGCGGCCGCGCAGCGTCGGGCGGGTGAGCTGTTCGACGGAGGCGAAGAACGCGTCCATGTCGAGGTGCATCACCCAGCGCGGGCTGCGTTCGGACCCCCGCCCCGACACCGCACCGACCGGGCGCGACGGTTCGGGTTCGAGGCGTGACACCTCACCGAGTCTAGTGAGCAGCGGTGACGGCGAAGACGGGGATCAGCCCGGCGTGGGCGGCGAGATCCTCGTCGGACGACGCGAGCTCGAGGCCCGCGGGCAGGAACCGCCCGACCTCCCACCCCCAGCGGCGCAGGTACTCCCGGATGACCGGCGGGCGAAGCGCGGGGTCGATTTCGGTGAGGGTGACGACGGCCCGACGTCGGCCACGGCGGAGTTCCACCGTCCCGGCCACGCGTGCGTTGCGGACCCATTGCGTGTCGCCTCGGACGGCGACCAGGTACTCCGCCCCGTCGAGCCGCAGCACGTTGACCGGAACCCGCTGCGGCATGCCGGTCTTCCGGCCGACGACGGTGAGCGTCTGCGCCCCGGCCAGGTTGACCCCGCGGTCGGCGAGCCAGCGCACCGCGCGGTTGAAGGCGGCGTCGAATCCGCTGGGGGCCTTGTAGTGGGTGGTCGCGGTCATGATCGGCCTTTCGTCGAGGTGGCACTTTCGAGAGCAGTGCTCTCGAAGTTGAGTATGCAGCCACGCCGCCGGGAAATCAAGAGCACCGCTCTCGGTTTGTGGCAGGATCGTCGCCATGGCCACCGGACGAACCCGCGCGGAGAACCGCGCGATGATGACCGACGAGATCCGTCGACTGGGACGCGAACACCTGACCACCTACGGCGCCGCCGGGCTCTCGTTGCGCGCCATCGCGCGCGACTTGGGCGTCGTCTCCTCGGCGGTGTACCGGTACGTCCCGAGCCGTGACGAGTTGCTGACCATGTTGCTGGTGGAGGCCTACACCGATGTCGCGGACGCCGTCGATGCCGCGGCCGATTCCATTGCCACCTCCCGACGGCGCGATCGACTCGCGGCCGCGGCCGGGGCAGCGCGGACCTGGGCTCTCGCCGAGCCATCCCGCTGGGCGCTGATCTACGGAAGCCCGGTGCCCGGCTACTCCGCCCCCGGCGAGCGGACCATCGGGCCCGGCACACGCATTCCCGTGCGGCTCCTCCGCGAGTGCTCGGCCGCCCACGCCGAAGGCCTGCTACGCGCCGACCTCCCCTCTCCCACAACGGATGTCGCCGCGGACATGGACGCGATCCGCGACGAGTTCGACCTCGACACACCCGCCGCGGTCCTGGCCGCGGCCACCACGTTGTGGGCCGTACTCGTCGGCGCGATCAGCCTGGAGACCTTCGGCCAGTACGGGACCGACACCTTCGCGCATCCCGAGCAGCTGTTCCGGCTCCAGATCGAGCAGACACTGTCGGGCCTGTTCGCCTGAGATCGGACAGAGTGCGGTATTCGTACCGGTTTCCGGTACAGGTCCCGCACTCTGCGCGGTGGGTGGATCAGCGGGTGACCGGCCGACGGAGCTCGACCCCGACGAGCTTGTCGGGGTTGCGCATCACGTAGATGTCGACGATCAGGTCGTCGACGACGCGGAGGGTGATCGCGGTCTGCAGCCGGCCGTCGAAGTAGAGGATCATCCCGGGCTGACCGTTGAAGACCACGAACTCGGCGCGGTAGTCCTCGAGCACAGCGCCGATCCGGGCGAACCCCGACAGCACCTGCATCACCGCGGGCGCCCCGCGCATGGGCTGCCGTACCGCGGTGGCCTTGCCGTTGCTGTCCGAGGTCAGCACGACGTCGGGTGTCATGAGGGCGACAAGCGCGTCGGCGTCACCCGACTCGGCCGCGTCGAGGAACGTCTCGACGATGTCCGCGGCGCGGGCGCGGTCCATCGGATCGAACCGGGGGCGGCGACGCTCGACGAACGACCGGCCTCGCTCCGCGAGCATCCCCACCTCGTCGGGCGTCCAGGACAGCATCGTGGCGATCGTGTCGTCGGCGAATCCGAAGACCTCACGCAGGACGTACACCGTCCGTTCAGCGGGCTCGAGTTCCTCCAGAACGAGCAGCATCGCGGTCGACGCGAATTCCGCGAGACCCGCGTCGGCGAGGACGTCGCCGTCGAACCGGATGGGATCGGGCAACCACGGTCCGACGTAGTCCCCGGCAACACGTCGACGCGCAGTGAGCGTCTCGAGCGCGCGCCGGGCGACCTGCGCGATGAGGTGCGCTCGGGCCGACCCGGGGCCGAACGCGTCCACCGGCGCGCTCGCCGGATGATCCCAGAGACAGTGTCGGACAACATGATCGGCGTCCACAGCCGAGCCCAGGATCTCGTAGGCCACCGTGAACAGCAGCGGTTCGAACGCGGCGGATCGCGCCGGGATCGGGTCCACGTCCATGCGGGTCATCGGGGTCTGCCCCCTCGTATATGGTTCGGGCGGCGAACGACGCGCTCGGGTGTGTGCTCACCCTGCGGGGCCGGGTCGCGGCAGTCTCCACACCGTACGTGGCGCAGCACCACCAGGGTGCGACTGTTGCGATCGGTGTCCCAGATCGTCTCGTCCGATCACACCTCCCGCGCGACCGACGACGACACCGCGCGGACACCCGGCCGGGATGTCCGCGCGGTGCCCGGGTCAGCGGATCAGTTCGCCTTCGCCACGTCGGCGGTCACACCATCGCCCAGTTCGATGCTGCCCGCGTCACCGTCGCCGGTCACGTCGAACCGCACCGCGAGCACCTCGCCGGCGATCAGGTCGGCGTGCGTCCTCGCCCAGTCCAGACGTTCGGCCGGTACGACGAGTCGCACCGTGATCCGGTCGGAGACGTCCAGTCCCAGGGTGCGGCGCGCATCCTGCAGCTCGCGAACCCGGTCCTTCGCCCACCCCTCGGCCTCGAGTTCGGGCGTGACCGCCGTGTCGAGGACGACCAGGCCGTTCCCGCCCGGCAGCTCCGCGGTCGAGTCCGGTTCGACGGCCACCAGCCGGCGGGTGAACTCCCCGTCGTGGAGTTCGATGCCGTCGGCGACGACGACCTCGGACCCGTCGGCGCCCTCGCCCGCAGTCCAGTTGCCTGACTTCACCGCCTTGATCGCACGCTGCACGTCCTTGCCCAGGCGGGGTCCGGCGGCACGGGCGTTGACCGCGATCTCGTAACGTCCGTACTCGCTGGCATCGGTCGCCAGAGTCACGTCCTTGACGTTCATCTCGTCCTTGATCAGGTCGACGAACGGCTCGAGCGCGGCCGCGGTCGGCGAGGCCACCGTCAGCCCCGACAGGGGCAGCCGGACCCGCAGCTTGTTGGCCTTGCGGACGCTCGACGCCGTCGAGCACACCGCCTGGACCTGGTCCATCGCCATGACCAGGTCGGCATCGGCCGGCAGCTCATCGCTCGTCGGCCAGTCCGTCAGGTGCACCGAACGCTCCCCGGTGAGACCCCGCCAGATGGCCTCGGTCGCCAGCGGGAGCAGCGGCGAGGCCAGCCGGCAGGCTACCTCGAGCACGGTGTACAGGGTGTCGAAGGCGTCGGTGTCCTCGTCCTGGCCGGCCCAGAAGCGTGCCCGGGAACGACGCACGTACCAGTTGGTGAGCGACTCGACGAACTCACGGAAGGCGTCGCACGCCCCCGCGATGTCGTAGGTGTCGAGCGCCGCGGTCATCGTGTCGCGGGTCGTCGCCAGCTTGGCCAGGATGTAGCGGTCGAGCACGTGCTGCGAGTCGGTCCGCCAGGTCGCCGGGCGCTCGGCGTAGAGCTGCAGGAAGCTGTAGGCGTTCCACAGCGGCAGGAGCGCCTGACGCACCCCTTCCCGGATGCCTCGCTCCGTCACGACGAGGTTGCCGCCGCGCAGGATCGGCGAGGCCATCAGGAACCATCGCATCGCGTCCGATCCGTCGCGATCGAAGACCTCGTTGACGTCGGGGTAGTTGCGCTTGGACTTCGACATCTTCTGGCCGTCGTCGCCCAGCACGATCCCGTGCGCAGCAACGGTTTTGAAGGCCGGCCGGTCGAACAGCGCGGTGGCCAGCACGTGCAGCGTGTAGAACCAGCCACGGGTCTGCCCGTTGTACTCGACGATGAAGTCGCCCGGGTTGTGGGCCGGGGCGTGCGCGGAGTCACCACCGTCGAACCAGTCGCGGTTCTCGAACGGATAGTGCACCTGGGCGAACGGCATCGAACCCGACTCGAACCAGCAGTCGAGGACCTCGGGCACCCGACGCATGGTCGACTTCCCGCTCGGGTCATCGGGATTGGGCCGGGTGAGTTCGTCGATGAACGGCCGGTGCAGGTTGTCCGGACGCACCCCGAAGTCGCGCTCGAGGTCGTCGAGCGAACCGTAGACGTCGACGCGCGGGAACTCCGGGTCGTCGGACACCCAGACCGGCAGGGGCGCACCCCAGTACCGGTTGCGGCTGATGTTCCAATCCCGGGCGCCTTCGAGCCACTTGCCGAACTGTCCGTCCCGGATGTGTTCGGGCACCCACGTGATCTGCTTGTTCAGTTCGACCATGCGGTCGCGGAACTGCGTCACCGCGACGAACCACGACGGCACCGCCATGTAGATCAGTGGCTGGCCCGACCGCCACGAGTGCGGGTAGGAGTGCTCGATGGTCTCATGGCGAAGGATCCGGCCGGATTCCTTCAGGTCCTTGATGATCACCGGGTTGGCATCGAACACCATCAGGCCCTCGTACGGCGGGACATGCGCGGTGAAGCGTCCGCCCGGGTCGAGCGGTTGCACCACCTCGATGCCGTTGGCGGTCGCGAGGTCCATGTCCTCCTCGCCGAAAGCCGGTGCGAGGTGCACGATCCCGGTGCCGCTGTCGGTGGTCACGTAGTCACCCAGCAATACGCGATGGGAGTTCGGATGGCCGGCGAAGAAGTCGAAGGGAGGCGCGTACGACAGGTCCTTCAAATCCGCACCGCGGTGCGTACCGAGCACCTCCGGATCGGCGATCTCCTTGGCGTACGCACCGAGCAGCGCCTCGGCCAGCAGGTATTCCCGGCCGTCGGCGGCCTTCACGTGGACATAGGTGACCTCGGGGTTCACCGCGATCGCGAGGTTGGACGGCAGGGTCCAGGGCGTCGTCGTCCAGATCAGCGCGTTGACTCCGTCGAGCGAGGCCAGCGGACCGTCGGGCACCCGCAGCGGCATCGTGACGGTGACCGCCGGGTCCTGCCGCATCCGATAGGCGTCGTCGAGTTTGGACTCCTGGTTGGACAACGGCGTCTGCTCGTACCAGCTGTACGGCAGCACGCGATAGCCCTGGTAGATGAGCCCCTTGTCGTAGAGCGCCTTGAACGCCCACATCACCGACTCCATGAAGTCGAGATCGAGTGTCTTGTAGTCGTTGTCGAAGTCGACCCAGCGGGCCTGGCGGGTCACGTAGTCACGCCACTCCCCCGTGTACCGCAGCACCGAGTCGCGGCAGTACTCGTTGAACTTCGCCATGCCCATCTTCTCGATCTCCGACTTGTCGGTGATCCCGAGCTGGCGTTCGGCCTCCAGCTCGGCAGGCAGACCGTGTGTGTCCCAGCCGAATCGGCGGTCCACCTTCTTGCCACGCATGGTCTGGTACCGGGGTACCAGATCCTTGACGTAACCGGTCAGCAGGTGACCGTAGTGCGGCAGGCCGTTCGCGAACGGCGGACCGTCGTAGAAGACGAACTCCTCGGCGTCGGCCCGGTTCTCGATCGACGCGGCGAAGGTCGAATCAGTGTCCCAGTACTGCAGGACCCGCTGTTCCACGGATGGGAAGTCGGGGGCGCTGCGCCCGGTGCCCCCGGTCATGTCGACTTTGGGATACACCCGCCCGGACTGAGTGGGGGCGGACTGGGTGGGGTCGGTCGCGTCGCTCACGGCTCGTCTCCTCGTGCCTGGTGATGTCTCATCGGCACGGGGACGCACACCGGAGGTCTGCGCGGTACCACCCCGCTTGCGTCGGAGATCCGACGCCACTCGACGAATCGCGACGGTCGATGACCGTACGATCCTGTGGCTGTAACGGGCCACGCCCGCCCGGTTCTACTGGGAGTCACGCATTCGCACCGTCCACTGGACGCCACACTCGATGACACTGTTCTTCCGGGTGCTCCCCGGTGATGGCCGGATCAACGCGTGAACCAGTGTAGCGACGACCGACCCGGCCGGGCCAATGGGTTCTCGACCGGTGCGCGGCCACCCGGGTGCGCTCAGTCCGGCGGCGGATGCCAGTTCGGATCAAGCGGATCGAAATCCGCACGCCGACGACGCGGCGCGGACTCATCGGGACTTGTTGTCCAGTCGTCCGGGCCGGCGGCGTCGCCGCCCGGCACGTCGTCGGGGGCCCACCCCGAGGACTGCGGGTCGAACGGACGCGGAGCCGGCGGCGGGCCGACCGGAGGCCGTTGGCCCGTCGGAGGCGGGCTGGCTTGCGGAGGACCGAATTGCCCCTGCTGCGGCCGGGCCTGCTGCTGCGTCCACGACTGTTGACCGACACCAGGTTGTCGACTCTGCGGTCCCACGCCGGGCGGTCGGGAACCCGGCGGCGGACCGGGGCGACCACCGGCGACATCGACACCGGTGGGCGGGGCCCCGCGGGGCGGCCCGTCACCACTCGGACTGTCGCCGCCGACCGAACGCAGATAGTCCTCGAGGTTGCCCTCACGACGTTCGGGAGCAGGACGATTCGGCGGGACCGAACCAGCGGGCGCGGCCATTCCGGGGTCGAAGTCCCCGGGCCGATAGCCGGCGGGCTCGGAAACGCCGACACCGGGCGCGTCGACGGCGGAATACCGACGCGTCGGTGCATCGGCGCCACGATCGCCGTCCGAGTCGCGCCCGGTGACAGCGTCGTCGTCTGCGTCGTGCGACGGATCGGTGTCGCGACCGGCGCCCGGGACCATGTCTTCCAGTGACCGGGCCGCTTCACCCTTGCGACCGGCGAACACGTCCACCAGGAGGAAGCCGAGGCCCACCAGACAGACCACGATGCAGGCCACGGCCAGCCACACGGTCCCGGTGATGAGACCGAGGATGAGCAGCACGAACCCCAGAAGGGTCGCGGCCAGCGCCAAGGTCAGCACATCACCAGCCTAGTGCGCACCGATCCGCCCAGGTCAGCTGGGTGAGTAGCTGCTGAATCCACCGTTACCCGGATCGTTCGAGAACGACTGATCGGGTCGGCCGCCCTCGACAGGCGCCGCGCTGCCACGCTGCTGGAGTTCCTCGAGCTGGGATTCGAGGTAGGTCTTGAGACGCGTACGGTATTCACGCTCGAAGGTCTTGAGCTGCTCGATCCGACCTTCCAGCACACCGCGCTGCTGGTTGATCGTGCCCATGATCTCGCTGTGCTTGCGCTCGGCGTCGCTCTGCAGGGCATCGGCACGTTCCTGTGCCTGCCGCAGCTGCGCCTCCGATCGCGTCTGGGCGTCGGCGAGGATCGCCTCCGAGCGCTGCCGGGCATCGGCGAGCATGGCGTCGGACTTGGTCTGCGCCTCGGAGACCAGCGTGTCGGCGCGCGTCTGGGCGTCGGACAGCATCGCGTCGGCGTCGGCGCGGGCGCTGCCCGTGAGCCGGTCGGCGGTGTCCTGGGCGAGCGCGAGAACGCGTGCGGCACGCACGTTGGCGTCGTCGTTGGTCGCCTGCGGTGCCGGCGTCGGCGCCGGGGCGGGCGGCTCGGGTGCCGCGGCGGGCTTGGCGAACATCTGGGTCCGGTCGTCCGCCTGGGCGCCACCACCGGAACGGGCATCGGCGAGCTCGCTCTCGAGCTCCTCGACGCGCTGCTTGAGGTCGGTGTTCTCTTCGATCAGTCGTGCGAGTTCGGCTTCGACGAAGTCGAGGAACTGATCGACCTCGTCCTCGTTGTAACCGCGCTTACCGATGGGCGGTTTGCTGAACGCGACGTTGTGCACATCAGCTGGAGTCAGCCGCATGTCGGTTCCCCTCATGTCTGGTGGTGAACTTGTGTTCAGTTGGCGGGCCGTCCAACCCGGATCGCGCGACGGTGAGTCGTTCGACCGATACAGGTTGTCACTAACTATTCATACCAGTCAAAAATTGTAACTGGCGTCCAATCCTGTCACACGCGAACCGTTGGTCGCATCTCTGCGATGCGCTGTTGAAATGAAACAGTCATCCGAAGATGACTTATAACGGTAGACCATCTGCCTAACGCGGGGTACCCGCCGCCCGATCGGGTGCGCCCGCAGGGGACGGGCCCTTCGTGACGCGCCCTCCGCAAGCTCGGACGCTCCTCAGGGAGCTGGGGGATCAGGGGCGGACGAGGTGTCCGGCGATCGCGAGCGACTCGGCCAGGGCGTCGGCGCGTAGGCCGTTGACGATATTCATGCCGATGATCACGACGAGCATCACGATCATGAGCGACAGGTCGAGCCGGATCGGACCGAGTGGGATCGGGGGGAGAACACGACGCAGCGCCTTGATCGGGGGGTCGGTCACGGTGAAGACCATCTCGATGACGACCACCGCGATCCCGGTTGGACGCCACTCACGCGCGAAGGTCCGGACCAGTTCGACCACCAGCCGGCCCAGGAGGAGCAACCAGAAGATCAGCAGGATGTAGTACAAGACGCTCAACAAAATCGCAGCCACGGGTCAAGAGTGCCTGAACATCTCGGACGACGGCGAACCGAGGTACCCGACGCCGGTCAGGAGTGGTTGTAGAAGCCCGTCTCGGCGATCTTGCGGCGGTCTTCGGGCGACACGTCGACGTCGGCGGGCGACAGCAGGAACACCTTGGTGGCCACCTTGTCGAACGATCCGCGCAGCGCGAACGCAAGCCCCGCGGCGAAGTCGACGAGGCGCTTGGCGTCGTCGTTGCTCATGTCGACGAGGTCCATGATGACCGGGTTGCCGTCGCGGAAACGCTCCCCGATGGTACGGGCCTCGCTGTAGTCCGACGGGCGCAGCGTGGTGATCTTCTGCAGCGGGCTGTCGGCGAAGACGCGCTCGAGTTCGCGGGGGTCGGCACCCATCGACCGCGGCGCGGTGGCGGCGCGCAGGGCCGCACTCGACGAACGCTGCAGCGGTTCGAGGCGGGCGGGTGCCCGCATCGGCCCCTCGCCCACCGCGCGACTGCCGGCGTAGGCGAACTCCGCCGCGTACTCCGGGGCCAGGTCGAAGCCGGTGTCGTAGTGACGGTCGGACAGCTCGTCGCGGTACGCGATCTCGTCGCGGTAGCCGGCGTCCCGGAACGACGGCTCGTATCCGGGATCGTAGGAGGAGTCGCCGTAGTAGTCGTCACGGTAGGCGCGCTCACGAGACCGCTCCCGCAGCGGCGGGGCCGACTCCTCGAGGTAGTCGTCCTCGTACTCGCTGGGCGGCACCATGCCGAAGTAAGCCTTGAACTTCTGCATCGTGGTCATTGACGGCCTCTCTGGTAGTGCGACGCCGGTTGCTGCCGTGCCGGATGGTGCATCTGTGGTCAGTGAGCTAACTGCGCTTCGTGTGTCACTTGGTTCTGGTGTTACCAATGTGATTACTGAGAGATTAGCGGCCGATCGCCCATGATCGCGGTTCCGACACGCACGCATGTCGAGCCCGCGGCGACCGCCTCCTCCATGTCCCCGGACATGCCCGCGGACAGTTCGACGGCGGCGTCGAATCGCCCGCGGAACGCCTCGTGGATGCGTGCGGCCTCGGCCATCCAGTGCCCGGGTTCGCCGTCCAGCGGGGCGATGACCATGAGCCCGCGCAACCGCAGTGAGTCGGCCTCGACGACCCGATCGGCCAGAGCCGGGAGATTGTCTTCGACGACGCCGCCGCGCTGCGGATCGCCGTCGAGGCTGACCTGGAGCAGGATGCCGAGCGGATCGGCGCGCTCCCCCTCGTCGAGTGCCGCAACCGCGGCACGGTCCAGTGCGTCGACGACCTTCGGGCGGTCGACGGAGTGCACCGCGCGCGCCCACCGCGCCACCGACCGGGCCTTCTTGGACTGCACCGAACCGATCATGTCGAAGACGGGGACGTCGCCGGGCTCCGGGGACTCCCAGTCCCCCATCACCTCCGCCACCTTCCGGCCGGCCTCGGGTTCGCGTGACTCGCCGAACGCGCGCTCCCCCAGCTGCAGCAGCCGACGGACGTCATCCGCGGGAAAGAACTTCGTGACCACGAGGAGCTGACAGGAGCCCGCCGGCCGATGGGCGGCCTCGACCGCGGCGTCGAGGCGCCGACGCACCGCGGCCAACCGTTCCCCCAGCTCGGCGGTGCGCGCATCAGATGACCCGGTCATGTCCCCATCCTTCTCGCCACCGGGTCACTCCCCGAGCGGGCGCCGCTCACCGTGTGCATCGCCATCGGGGTCCATCCAGATGACCGAGGCCAGGCGGCCCGTGGGTGCGCCCCGGCGATGACTGAACAGGCTCGGGTCGGCGATGGTGTCCCGCGGGTCGACCGCGACTCCGGCGACGCCGGCCTCGAGCAACTGCCGCCGCAAGCCGGCACGCAGGTCGAGACCGGCCGTGCCCTTCTTGGTACGCACGGCGCTGCCCGGCAGATGTTTCTCTACGTCGGCCTGCATGTCGGCGGGCACCTCGTAGTGGTCTCCGCTCGCGGCAGGACCGAGGAAGGCGCCGATGGACCCGATCCGGGCGCCGAGTTCGACCATTGCGCGCAGGGTGGCGGGCACGATGCCGATCCGGGCGCCGACGCGGCCCGCATGGACCCCCGCGATCACACCGGCGTCGTCGTCGCTGAGGAGCACCGGGACGCAGTCGGCGGACAGCACGGCGAGGGCGAGACCGGGCGTGGTCGTGACCAGCGCGTCGGTGGCGGGCACCGGCTCGTGAACCGGTCCGTCGACCACGGTGACGTTGCGACTGTGGATCTGTTCCATCCAGACCACCGACCCGGCCGCCACCCCGATCTGCTCGGCCAGCCGAATCCTGTTCGCCGCCACGGCTTCCGGATCGTCTCCGACGTGATCACCGAGATTGAACGAATCGTACGGTGACACCGAGACCCCGCCGGCACGGGTGGTGATGACACGACGCACCCGCATGCGCGGGCTCAGCGCTTCATGAACGACGGCACGTCGACATCGTCGTCGTCGAGCCGAACGGTGTTGCGGCGGGGCGGCTCCGGCTCCTGCTCGAACGGATCGCCCGCGCCCTTCGGCATGTCCCCGAAGAGCGGATCGTTCTTCGGCGGCGACGCGACGGCGCCGGCCTGGCCCTGACCGACCGCGGAACGCCCCGCGGCGGCCGGGACGTCGGTCCGCTTCTTGGGTGAGCCACCGTCGAAGCCGGCGGCGATGACCGTGACCCGGACCTCGTCACCGAGGTTGTCGTCGATCACCGTGCCGAAGATGATGTTGGCGTCCTCGTGCGCGGCCTCCTGCACCTGGGTCGCGGCGTTGTGGATCTCGAACAGGCCCAGGTCGCTGCCACCGGCGATCGAGATCAGCACACCGCGGGCGCCTTCCATCGAGGCCTCGAGCAGCGGCGAGTTGATCGCGGACTCGGCGGCCTTGCGCGCACGCTCCTCGCCGCGGGCCGAACCGATGCCCATCAGCGCGCTGCCGGCATCGCTCATGACGCCCTTGACGTCGGCGAAGTCGACATTGATCAGGCCCGGCGTGGTGATGAGGTCGGTGATGCCCTGCACGCCGTTGAGGAGCACCTCGTCGGCACTGCGGAACGCGTCCATCAGGCTGACCTGTGCGTCGCCGAGCTGCAGCAGACGGTCGTTCGGGATCACGATCAGCGTGTCGCAGGACTCGCGCAGAGCGGTGATGCCCGCCTCGGCCTGTCCGCCGCGTCGCTTGCCCTCGAAGGCGAACGGCCGGGTGACAACGCCGACGGTGAGCGCACCGAGCTTCCGCGCGATCGACGCGACCACGGGTGCACCACCCGTTCCGGTCCCGCCGCCCTCGCCCGCGGTCACGAAGACCATGTCGGCGCCCTTGAGCAGTTCCTCGATCTCGTCGCGCGCGTCCTCGGCGGCGCGGCGACCGACCTCGGGATCGGCACCGGCGCCGAGACCCCGTGTCGAGTCGCGCCCGACATCGAGCTTGACGTCGGCGTCGCTCATCAACAACGCCTGGGCGTCGGTGTTGATCGCGATGAACTCGACTCCCTTGAGTCCCTGTTCGATCATGCGGTTGACGGCATTCACGCCGCCACCGCCGATGCCGACGACCTTGATGACGGCCAGGTAGTTGTGCGGTGGCGTCATGCGCTCGCCTTCCTTGTGTGGTCGATCTCGTTGTTCGAGTTCTGGTCTCGATATGTCCTGTGTGAACCGGCCGGTCCACGTCCCGCTCGCGACAAACCCTAAACCTGAACCATAGATTTAGAGTTATGTCAAGTAACTCGTTGTGGTGATGACGCTAGGCATCGCGGGCCCCGGTATCCAGATCCGCGCTCGGCGTGTCGGGAAGTCGTGGCGAAATCCGCCGGAACCCTCAGCCTTTCGCCGCCCCACGGGGGTCGTCCGGTTCCGTCACGCGCGTCCGCGCCACCCCGACCGGAGAATTCGGCGTCGGCCGGATCCGGCGTGCGTCACCGATAGGCCGGGAACTCGGGACTCGACACGTTGTACATCCGCGCCTCGCGGGTGAGCAGGTGCGTCAGTGTGCGGGCCTTCTCGGCGCCGCGGTCGCTGTCCCCCCACACCACGGTGCGCTTCTCCGACAGCGTGAACTCGATGTCGACCGGCGAGGTCGCGGTCACCCGGATGACCTGCCGCGCCAGCGATTCGGGCAAGCCCGCCACCGCCGCGATCGTCTCCCTGGTGGTCGGGTCCGCCGGCCCCGGGTTCGGGGTGTCGAGAACGGGGAGCTTGAGCACCTCGGGCGGGACGCCCTGCGTGCGGTCGTAGTCGAGGAACGCCACCCCGGACTTGTCGAGCACGTGGACGTCGTCGCCGTTGTTCACGATCACGACCGGGACCCGCTCGACGACGGTGATGGTCAGCGACGAGGGGTAACTCCGCTGCACGCGCGCCGATTCGACGGACGGGATGGTGGCGACGCGCTGCGCGACCGCCCGGGTGTCGACCTGCAGCAGCGGGGTGCCCGACGGCACTGCCGCGACCCGCAGGATCTCGTCGGCCGGAATCGACCCGTTGTCGCGGACGTCGGTGCCGCGCACCGACATCAGCGGCGTGAGGTAGGCGATGAGCACCAATCCGACGCCGGCCGCGACCACCATGAGCGTGCCGAGGACCACGCGCGACCGGCGGCGCTGCGGCCAGCGGATCACGACACCCGCCCCGTCCGGCCGTCGGAGTCCGCCGGGCCGTCGGTCGGAGTCGCGCCCGAACCCGTCACGGTGGCGGTGTCGGCGGTCGTCGAGGCCGAGGCCAGGGCGTCGAGGATCTCCGGACCCTGCATGGTGATGTCGCCCGCCCCCAGGGTCAGCACGACATCCCCGGACCGCGCCAGGCGCGCGACCTGCGCGGCCAGCCGCGACAGGTCCGGGGCGAAGGTCCCCGGCACGGTCAGCTTGTCCGAGATCGTGCGACCGCTGACTCCCGGGATCGGGGCCTCACGGGCCCCGTACACATCGGCGACGACGACTGCGTCGGCGAGGTCGAGAGCAGCGGCGAACTCGTCGGCGAACTCGACGGTCCGCGAGTAGAGGTGCGGCTGGAACACCGCGATCACGCGCCCGCGCGAACCGCTCGGCCCGCCGCGCGCGGACACCATGTCCTGCGCCGCCGACAGCACGGCCCGCACCTCGGTCGGATGATGGGCGTAGTCGTCGATGACCTCGACGCCGCCGCGCCGGCCGCGGAACTCGAAGCGGCGGTGGACACCGCCGAACGCGCCGATCCCGGCCACGATGCCGTCGAGCCGCCCGGCCCCGGTCGATGCGTCGGATGTCGCGACGCCGGGCTGCGCACCCACCCGGGCGGCACCGATCACCGCAGCGATCGCGTTGAGCGCCATGTGCTCGCCCGGGAGCGGGAGGACGATCTGTCGATCCTCGACATCCGGGCAGAGCGGGGAGGTGAACCGGACCGTGGCGGCTCCGCCGCCTCCGCGCGGCTGCCAGGACGTCATGGTCGCGACGTTGCGGACGGTCGGCGCCAGCGCGGCGTGGGTCCCCCGTCCATAACCGAGGACCTCCACCCCGCGCGCGGTGAGCGACTCGGCGACGCGGCCGGCCAGGGCGGCCGAGCCCGGGTCGTCGAGGCACACGACGAGCGACCCGCCGCCCGCTATGCGCGCGACGAACCGGTCGAACACCTCGACATATGCCTCGATGGAACCGAAGAAGTCGAGGTGGTCGGCGTCGATGTTGGTGACGACGACGACGTCGGGTGTGTACTCCAGCAGCGAGCCGTCGCTCTCGTCGGCCTCGGCGACGAAGATCGGGTCGCCACCGTGGTGGGCGTTGGTCCCCGACTCGTTCAGCTCGCCGCCGATCGCGAACGACGGGTCGGTCCCGGCATGCTGCAGCGCGACGACCGCCATCGAGGTCGTGGAGGTCTTGCCGTGGGTGCCGGCGATCAGCAGGCTGCGCTGACCCGCCATCAGCTGGGCCAGGACGCGCGGTCGCAGGAGGATCGGGATGCCGCGCGACCGTGCCGCCACGAGTTCGGGATTGGTCTTCGGGATCGCGGCGTGAGTGGTCACCACGACAGACGGGCCACCGGGGATCTGGTCGAGCGCCGACGGATCGTGCCCGACCTGCACCCGGGCGCCGCGGGTCCGCAGTTCGAGGATGCCCCGACTGTTCTTGGCATCCGACCCCGACACCTGTCCCCCGCGGGCCAGCAGGATCCGGGCCAGCCCCGACATCCCGGCGCCGCCGATGCCGACCATGTGGACGCGGCTCAGCTCATCGGGCAGCGACCCCGGAGCCGATGCCGTCTCGTCCCTCTCCGTCGCTTCGCTCACGGCCTCATCGTTCACGGGCCGACCTCCCACCGCGACGACGTCCAGCCCGGAAATCCTGCGCGAGTTCGATGGCGGCGGTGGCCACCGCTGCCGCGGCGTCCCGATGCCCGGTGCCCGCAGCAGCGATCGACATCTCGTGCAGCCGAGTTGTATCCGTCAGCAGCGCAGGCACTTCGCGGGCAACCCAGTCGGCGTCCACCGTCGCATCGTCGACGAGCAGTCCCCCGCCCGCCTCCACGACCGGGAGCGCATTCAGTCGTTGTTCGCCGTTCCCGTGCGGCAGCGGGACATAGATCGCGGGCAACCCGGTCGCCGACACCTCGGCGACGGTCATCGCGCCGGACCGGCACATCACGAGATCCGCGGCGGCGTACGCGAGATCCATCCGTTTGAGATACCCGACGGCGCGGTAGGGCGGCGCGTCGTCGACGACGGCGGGGTCGATCGAGTTCTTGGGACCGTAGGCGTGCAGCACGCCGATGCCGGCCTCACCCAATGTCTTCGCCGCGCCCGACACGGCGTCGTTGAGTCGTTGCGCGCCCTGCGAGCCGCCGAAGACGAGCAGCGTCGGCGCATCGTCGTCGAGTCCGAAGTAGTGGCGCGCCTTCGCCCGCAGGGCGGGCCGGTCCAGTTCGGCGAGGACACCGCGCACCGGGATTCCGACGACCGTCGCATCGAGCCCGGAACCGTCGACCGCCGCCAGAACCCGATCGGCGAACCGGGCACCGACCTTGTTGGCGATGCCGGCCGAGGCATTGGCCTCATGGATGACGATCGGGATCCGATTGCGTCGGCGCAGGTGCATCTGCGCCGCGAGGTACGCCGGCACGGAGACGTAGCCACCGAAACCGATGACCACGTCGGCGTCCACCTCGTCGAGAACCTTGCGGGTAGCGGCCACCGAACCCAGCAGACGGCCGGGGGTGCGCGCCAGGTCGAGGCCGGGTTTGCGCGGCAACGGCACCGGCGGGATCAGCTGCAGGTCGTATCCGCGTTCCGGGACGAGATCGACTTCGAGGCCCCGACTGGTACCCAGCGCCGTGATACGGGCCGTCGGATCGATGCGGCTGACCGCGTCGGCGACGGCGAGGGCGGGTTCGATGTGACCGGCCGTGCCGCCGCCTGCGACGACCACCGACAACGGCCGGCCGTTCGGCCGTCCGGTCGTATCAGCTTGTACCGCACCCGAACTCACCGGCGTCGTCACTCCATTTCAGCTTTCGATCACATTCGCGGGCTCCCGGCCGGGAAATCTCCCGTCGTGGGCCCGCACCTCAGCCGCTCCCACCGCCGGTCACCGACGGCCGGCGCCGCGTACATTCGGCCCGCGCGCTCCGCTCCCGGCGCCGCGTACATACGGCCCGCTCGCTCCGCTCCCGGCGCCGCGTACATACGACCCGCTCCCCCGATACCCGACACCGTAGTCGACGCCGCTCCGCGAAGAAGTCCCCGGCCGGACCCGCCCGCGCGGGACACCCGCCCGGCCGGAGGCCGCCGACCGGGCCCCTCGGGTGTCGCCGGCACCGGATCGCGTCGACGACCGGCCCTGCCGTCGATCGTCCCGCGCGGACTGCGACGGGGCGGCCCGCCGCTGCGACGTCTCGGCGGCCCGCCGCCAGGGCAACGGGAAGCGTCGACGGCCACGTCCGGCATCGGCCGACGGGGCGGGCCCGCTCGGCGGACGGCGACGCGACTGCGGTCCCCGGCCGCCGCGACCGGCACCGGCCGTCGGACGCGGACCGGCCGTGCGACGCTGGTCCAGTCGATCGCGCAGCGACTCCGCCCGTGTCTGCCGGTAGGCCACCGGCGTCGGCAGGCGCAGCCACCGTGCCACGCGGCTCGGCGACCCGCCGGTGAGCGTCGCGACCGCCTCGGGTTCGTGCCTCGCGGCGTTGGCGAGCAGACCGAGCATCGCGAGGACGGTCAGCGTCGACGTGCCACCGGCCGAGATCAGCGGCAGCTGGATTCCGGTCACCGGCAGCAATCCGATGACGTAGCCGATGTTGATGAACGCCTGCGCGGCGATCAGCACCGTGATGGTCGCCGACATCAGGCGCAGGAAGGGATCGGTCGACCGGGATGCGATCCGGAAGCCGATGTAGGCGAGGACGACGAACAGGAACACCACCATGAGCCCGCCGAGGAGCCCGAGCTCCTCGCCGATGATCGCGAAGATGAAGTCGTTGTGCGCGTTCGGAAGATAGTTCCACTTGGCACTCGACTGGCCGAGGCCCACGCCGAAGACCCCGCCGTTCGCGAGCGCGTAGGTCGCCTGGCGCGCCTGATAGCCAGCCCCCTGCGGGTCGTCGACGTTGCCGAGGAAGCTCATCACGCGCTGCGAGCGGTAGCCCTCGGCCAGGGCGAGGATCACGGCGAGCGCGATGCCGGACACTGCGAACGAGACGAAGACCTTGACCGGCAGTCCCGCGAACCACAACAGCGCACCGACGATGATCGCGATGGTGATCGTCGTCGACAGGTTCGGCTCGAGGATGATGAGCAGGCACACGAGCATCGCCACCGGGACGAGCGGGACCAGCAGCTCGCGCAGCGAGGCGTTGTCCCGTCGGCGCGAGGCCAGCAGGTGCGCACCCCAGATACACAACGCGACCTTCACCAGCTCCGACGGCTGCACCGACAAACCGTAGATGACGAACCAGCGGCGTGCGCCCTGACTCAGCGTGCCCACGCCGGGGATGAGGACCAGCGCCAGCAGCACCACCGCGACGAACATCGCGGGAGCGGCGAACCGTCGGAGCAACCGCACCGGGATCCGCAGCATGAAGTAGAAGACCACCAGGCCGAGCAGGGCGAAGATCACCTGCGTGGCGAACAGCCCGTACGCCGATCCCTCTTTGGAATACCCCTCGACCGACGACGCCGAGAGCACCATCACCAGGCCGAATGTGGTGAGCAGGAACGACATCGTGAGAATCAGCTGATACGACGCCAGCGGACGTGCCAACAGGTTGCGGATGGCGTCGAGCACGATCGCCGGGATTGACGCGGCGGTCGCTGCTGCCGCACCCGCGGAGCGGCCCGAGGCGTCGTCCGGTGCCGACCTGCCACCGGTCCCGCGCTTCACGCTCTGCCGTTCGTTTTTCGTGCGCGTCCGGCCACCGGCGTCCCCGCCGGTCTCGACATCAGCGCTCCCGTTGTCGGCAGGGACACCATCGTCTCCCACGCCGTCGAGACCGCTGCGGTCATCGGCATCGTCGACGGGGTCGTTGTCTGCGGCCGGGTTCCGGCTGCTCATCCGACTCAGCGTCCGGTGTCGGGCGAGCCGGCGATCCGACGCGCGGCGGCGGCGAACGCGTCACCGCGCACGCCGTATCCGGCGAACATGTCCAGCGAGGCCGCCGCGGGTGCGAGCAGCACGGCGTCGGGCGCGGACGGGCTCGCCTCCGCGAGCACCCACGCCTCCTCGACGGCCCGGTCCATGACCGCCACCGATGTCGAGGAGCCCGTCCCCGGGAGATCAACTGCTGAGGCTTGGGGACCGGCCTGTCCCGGACGATGCACGTTCACCGTGCCATCGTCCCCTGTGAATACTGTGACTGTTGGGACTTCTGGGGCGTGTCGCGCGATCGCCTCGATCACCAGGTCTCGGTCACGGCCGATCGCGACCACCCCGGCCAGCCGATCGCCCACCGCGGTGAGCATCTCGTCCATCGACGCCCCCTTGAGCAGACCGCCCGCGATCAGCACGACTCGGTCGAAGGCGGCGACCGCCGCCTGGGCTGCGTGGGGGTTGGTGGCCTTGGAGTCGTCGACGAAGTCGATCCCGTTCCGCGAGGCGACGACCTCGCCGCGATGACCGGCCGGCCGGAAGGACGCCAGCCCCGCCCGTATCGCCTCCGGCCCGATGCCGGCCGCGAGCGCGAGAGCCGACGCGGCCAGCGCATCGGCGACACCCGACGGTCCGGCCGGACGCACCTCGTCGGCGTCGTACAACCGGCCCGCGTCGAAGGCGCGGTCGATCAGCACACCGTTCGCGACGCCGAGCTGTCCGGGCTGCGGCTCGCGCAGCGTGAAACCGATGCGGCGGCCCGCGGCGGGCAGGCCGGACGCGACCGGGTCGTCCAGTCCGACGACACTCACCGCACCGCGCAGCGCTCCCGCCTTGGCAAGTGCGTACGCCTCGAACGTCCCATGCCAGTCGAGGTGATCCTCGGCCACGTTCAGCACGACTCCCGCTTGCGGACGGACCGACGGCGCCCAATACAGCTGGAATGACGACAGTTCCGCACACAGCACGTCCACCCTGGGCTCGGCCTGCATCGCGTCGAGCACCGGGAGCCCGATGTTGCCGCAGGCCGCACCCGTGCGGCCCGATGCCTCGACGATCCCGGCGAGCATCGACGTGGTCGTCGTCTTGCCGTTGGTGCCGGTCACGACAAGCCAGGTGCGTGGTTCGCCCAGCAGTCCCGCGACGTCCACGCGCCAGGCCAGTTCGACCTCGCCCCAGACCGGGACGCCGGCGGTGGCCGCGGCCGCCACCAGGTGGTGGGTGGGCGCGAAGCCGGGTGACACGATCACGACCGTGGCCGTCGCCAGTCGCCCGGGACCGGTGAGCAGATCCGCGACGGCGACCGGTTCGACGCCCTGCGACATCAGTTCGGCGACCCCGGCGACCGCCGCGGCCGCGGCGTTCCGGTCGACGGGCGGCGCGTCAGCACCGGCGAACCGGTCGTCGGCGAGCAGGACATTCGCACCGAGCGTCACCAGGAACCGGGTGGCGGACAACCCCGCGGTCCCCGCCCCGCCGACCACCACGGTCCGGCCGGCCAGGGCGCGTGGGTCGGGACCTCCGGGGGTCGGGACCGCCGCCGGGCGATCAGCCATTGGTGGTCAGGAACTCGCCGTAGAACAGCGACAGGCCGAGCGCACAGGCGATGGCGGTGAGCAACCAGAACCTGATGATCACCGTGGTCTCCGCCCAGCCGCCGAGTTCGAAGTGGTGATGGAACGGGGCCATCCGGAACACGCGACGACCGGTGGTCCGGAAGAAGGCGATCTGGATCACGACCGACATGATCTCGGCGACGAAGAGCGCGCCGATGACGACCGCCAGCAGCTCCGTCCGCGTGGTGATCGACAGACCGGCGAGCATGCCGCCGAGGGCGAGCGAGCCGGTGTCGCCCATGAAGATCTTGGCGGGTGCCGCATTCCACCAGAGGAAGCCGAGGCACGCTCCACCGCCGGCCACGGCGATGAGCGCGAGATCGAGGGGGTCACGGACCTGGTAGCAGCCGGTGGGGATCTCGCTCGGCGGTTTCGCGCCGCCCGCACAGGCGTTGACGAACTGGAAGAAGGTGACCAGGACGTAAGAGCCCAGGACCATCGCCATCGAGCCGGCGGCCAGGCCGTCGAGCCCGTCGGTGAAGTTCACCGCGTTCGACCAGGCCGCGACCACCAGCCAGCAGAACACCACGAACACGACCGACCCGAGCGTGATCGCATCGATGTCGCGGACGTAGGACAGGTTCGTGCTCGCCGGCGTGTAGCCGTAGTCGTTGCGGAACTGCAGCACCAGGATGCCGAAGAGGATGGCGGCGATGAACTGCCCGATCGACTTCGCGGTCTTGTTCAGACCGAGATTGCGATGCTTGCGGATCTTGATGATGTCGTCGAGGAACCCGACGACGCCCAACGCGGTCGCCAGCCCCAGGACGAGCAGTCCGGAGGCGGTCGGCCCGTTCCCGGCATCGGTGAAGACCCCGATGAGGTGGGCGCCGAAATAGCCGGCCCAGAGGGCGGCCAGGATCGCGACGCCGCCCATCGACGGGGTCCCGCGCTTGGTCTGGTGGCTCTGCGGGCCCTCGACCCGGATCTCCTGCCCGAAGCCCTGCCGGGAGAACACCTTGATGAGGACCGGCGTCAGCAGGATCGACACCGCGATCGCGATCGCCCCCGCGAGGAGTATCTGTGTCACCGCGTTGCCCCCGCATCCTCTCCGTACGCGACCGGTCTGTTCCCGACCGCGATCTTCCCGAACCTGCCTGACACCCCGCGGCGGAGCGGCATCGTCGGCCCACTCACGCCCGCGCGAGCGCTCACGGTGCCGCCTCGTCGCCGGCCGGGGCGTCGACGACCTGCCATCCGCCCCGCTCGGACCACGCGGTGATCACGGAGTCGAGATCGGCGCCGGCCGCGGCCAGCAGGATGACGTCGCCGGCGGTGGGCTGCCAGTCCGGTTCGGTGTCGGCGAGTCGGGCGGCGGTCTCGACGGACTCGACGATAAGCGCCTCGTCACCCCACGAACCCTCCATGACCGCGCCCTGGTGCAGCGCGTGCACCGATCGTGAATCCCCCACGCAGAGAGTCTTGTCGACGGCCAGCCGGACCGCCAGGCGACCCAGCAGATCATGTTCGACGACGCGCTGGTTCTCGGTCAGGCCGGCCGGCGAGGCCAGCTCGGCGATGACCGCCCAGGTGCGGCCGGCGCCGGCGGACTCGGCGAGGCGCCGGATCAGCCGGCGCGCGTCGTCGACCGACACCGGTGCATCGCCGCGGATGACCGTGACCGCTCCGGTGGTCATCGTTCGCCCTCCGCGACCGCACCCGGAGCGTCGGCGGCGCGGGACTCGAGCGCACGGGCGACGACCTCCCGATCGTCGAACGGATGCTTCACGCCGTCGATCTCCTGTCCTGCCTCGTGTCCCTTGCCGGCGACCAGCACGATGTCGCCGGGCCGTGCCCAGGCGACGGCCGCCTCGATCGCGGCGGCGCGATCGCCGATCTCCCGGATCGGTTCCGCGCCGCGGGGGCGCTCGGTTCCGGGCACGGCCTGTGCACCGGCGAGCACCTCGGCCCGGATCGCACCCGGGTCCTCGGTACGCGGGTTGTCGTCGGTCACGACCACGAGTTCGGCACCGCGCGCGGCCGCTTCCCCCATCAGCGGCCGTTTCCCGGTGTCGCGATCGCCGCCGGCACCGACGACGATGGCCACCCGTCCGGTCGTCTGCCCGCGCAGTGTCGCCAGCACCGCCTCGATAGCGCCCGGCTTGTGCGCGTAGTCGACGAGGGCCAGGAACGGCTGTCCACGATCGATGCGCTGTAGGCGTCCCGGGACGCTCACCGACGCGACCGCCTCGAGTGCGGTGGGCACCGGCACCCCGGCGGCGTGTGCCACGGCGACGGCCAGGAGCCCGTTGGCCACGTTGTACCGGCCGGGCAATGGGATGAGGAGCTCGTGCTCACCTTCCGGCTCGGTGAACGGGGTGCGTGACGAGCCGTCGTCGGCGAGCGACGACTCACCCGCATGCCAGTGGGCCGACGTCGGCCCGGTGGACACCAGGACCGGTTGCAGATGGGCAGCTTCGCCCGGCCGCCGGGCGAGCTCGGCCATTCGCCGACCCCACTCGTCGTCGACGCACACGACCGCCCGGACCGCGTGCGTCGGGGCGGACGGGACGAACAACTGGGCCTTTGCGTCGAAGTAGGCGCGCATCGTGAGGTGGAAGTCGAGGTGGTCCTGCGAGAGGTTGGTGAACGCGCCGATCGCGAAATGCGCACCGTCGACGCGACCGAGCGCCAGCGCATGACTCGACACCTCCATGACGACGATGTCGACGCCGTCCTCGAGCATCGCTGCGAGCAGGGCCTGCAGGGTCGGCGCCTCCGGCGTGGTCAGCGAACTCGGTTGGGCGACGCCGTTCACGCGGGTCTCGACGGTGCCGATGAGCCCTACCGAGTGCCCGGCGGCCAGCAGGGCGGCCTCGACCAGATAGGACGTGGTGGTCTTGCCCGACGTGCCGGTGATGCCGATCAGCTTGAGTCGTTGGGACGGATTGCCGTACACGCGGGCGCTGACATTGCCGAGAACCGTGCGGGGAGCGGGATGGATGAGGACCGCGACGGCCGTCTCCGGCGGCAGGACGCGAGCCAGTTCGGCCCGGCCCGCGGGGTCGGTGAGGATGGCCGTCGCACCGGCCGCCACGGCCTGATCGGCGAACTTCGCGCCGTGCGTGCTGGCCCCGGGCAGTGCTGCGAACAGGTCACCGGGCCGGACGTCCTGCGCCCGCAGGACGACCCCGGTCACCTGGGTCTCGGCGTCGGCGCCGCCGACCAGGTCGAGTCGGGCCCCGGTGGCGGTGGACAACACGGACACCGGTGTCGGCGTGACATGACGCGGACGGATGGGTCCGCCACTCCGGTCGGGTGATGGTCGACGAGACGCCATCGGTGCTCCTCGCCTCCTCGGTTCTTCTCTCGGCGTTTCCCACGGGCGAGCGGACATGCTCGCTCCTCGGGACTGTGCTGGTCGTGCGGGACTGCTCGGTACGGGTGTCGGTGTCAGGACGTCGGACCGGGCTGTGCCGCGAGGTGCGTCGGTGCCTCGTCGGGAGGCGCAGAATCGCACTCACGATACCGACCCGCCCCGACGCCACGGCACACGGTGCGCCCATGGCCGCACCTGTCCGGGTGCCCGGCTGATCGGCGACGGACGCCGCGGGCGCTACCGCGCGGTCAGGGTCAGCCGCGGCGTCGGCGCGGACAGCGGCACCTGGGCGCGCTGGAGCATCCACGACGTGATGGTGGAGAACAGCGGAGCCGCCGACTGACCGCCCGACCCGTCGGAACTGCGCCGTGGGTTGTCGAGCATGATCCCGACGACGTAGCGCGGGTTGTCGGCCGGGGCGATGCCCGCGAACGTGATGTTGTACCGCGAGTTCGAGTAGCACCCACAGGATGGATCGACCTGCTGCGCGGTGCCGGTCTTGCCGCTCACCTGGTAGCCGTCGACGGCCGCCTTGGTCCCGGTGCCCTGTTGCTCGCCGGTCGGGTCGTCCTGCACCACCGACCGGAACATGTCCCGGACGGTGCGAGCGGTGGACTCGCTCACCACTCGGACGGGTTGGGGCCGCGCCCGGTCGTCGGGCGCCGACCCGTCCCGCTGTTCCGACGCCAGGATGCGCGGCGGAATGCGCAAGCCGTCGTTGGCGATCGCCTGATACATCGCGGTCATCTGCAGCAGCGACATCGAAAGGCCCTGTCCGATGGGCAGGTTGGCGAACGAGCCACCGGACCACTGACTCAGGGCGGGAACCTCTCCCGCGCTCTCCGCGGGCAGGCCGACCCCGGTTCGCTGACCGAGACCGAATTTCTTGACCATGTCGGCGAAGCGCTCCTCGCCGATCCGCTGCGCGAGCATCAGGGTGCCGACGTTCGACGACTTACCGAAGATGCCGGTGGTCGTGTACGGCTCGACCCCGTGCTCCCAGGCGTCGCGCACCGTCACCCCTGCCATCCGGATGCTGCCCGGAACACGGTGCACCGTCTCGGGCCGGGTGATGCCGTATTCGACGGCGGCCGCGGCGGCGATGAGCTTGTTGACCGACCCCGGCTCGAACGGCGAGGTGACGGCGGGGTTGCCCAGCTCGGCATCGGGCTGATCGGACAACGGGATGGATGCGTTGAACGTCCCGTCGTTCGCCATCGCCAGCACCTCACCGGTCTTGGCATCGAGCACCACGGCCGACGCGCCCTGCGCACCCGATGCCTGCTTGGCCTTCATGACCTGGCTCTGGACGAACCACTGGATGTCGGAGTCGAGGGTGAGGCGCACCGTCGCCCCGTTGAGAGCCGGGTGCACGTTGCGCATGCTGCCGGGGATGACGGCCCCGTCCGATCCCCGGTCGTAGGTCCGCGAGCCGTCCGTCCCGGACAGGATCGAGTCCAGCGACGCCTCGAGCCCGATGAGTCCATTGCCGTCGTAGTTCACGTCGCCGACCACGTTCGCCGCCAGCGACCCACCCGGGTACAGGCGGATGCTCTGCGGGTCGGCACCGACCTCCGGGAAGTCCTCGGTGATCCGGGACGCGACGTCGGGGCTCACGGACCGCGCGAGGTACACGAAAGTGTCCTCGCCGGTGACCTTCTCGAGGAGATCCTCCTCGCTGATCGAACCACCGAGGGCCACCGACACCCCCTTCGCGATCTCCTCGAGCCTGGTCTCGACGTCGGGAAGCGCGGGGTTCTTGCGGTGCTCTTCCTCGATCGTCTTGCGAACGGCCTTGGGCAGGAACGTCAACGACCGCGCTTCGTCGGTGTAGGCCAGCGGGCGCCCGTTGCGGTCGAGGATCGCACCGCGCTTGGCGGTGAGGACCTGCGTGTACTCGCGCTGCTGTGCGGCCTCGGCAGAGATCGAACTCGCCTGCACCGTGTGGACGACGATCATCTTGACCGCGACGGCGAGAACGACCAGCAGGACAACCACGCCGGCCGCGCGCGCACGGAAGACGAAACCCTGCGGCCCACGGCCGTTCCGCCCGCCGGGCCCCTTCCGATCCGATCCTCCCGACCCCGCTCCGGGTCCACGCCCGGGCCGGCGTCCCGGACGCGACGGGCCGGCGCCGAGCCGCTCGAAGGTCGCACCTGTCATGGTCGTCAATTGTTCACCGCTTCAACGTGGTTACCCCGGATTTGACCCCGGCGGGTTGGAGATGGCGCCGGAGATCCAGCGCACTTCGGAAGCGCGGATCGGGGCGAACTCACGGGGTGGGCACCACATTCGGCGCCGGAGTCGGGGCCGACGGCGCGGCCGGGGGCACGGCACCGGCCCCGGAGGGAGCCGGACTCGCCCCGGACGGGAGCGGATTCGCGCCGGGCGGTGCGGTCTGCGACGGAGACGGTCCGCCGGCCGCCGGGTCGCCGGATGCCGGTTGCGACGATGTGGGTTGCGACGGTGCGGGTTGCGGTGTGGACGTCCCGCCCGCCTCGGGTCCCGCGGAACCCGATCCGCCGCCCAGCCCGATCGAGTCGTCGACCTCGCTCGGGTCGATCGATTCCGCGGGATCCGGTGCGGTATCGGGATTCAGGCTCCCCATCGGACGCCCGGACGCGGGCTCCGGCTTGCCCACCACGCGCGGGCGTCGCGGGTCGTCGACGATCATCCGAGCGGGGTTGTCGGCGGGGATCATGCCGAGACGTGCTGCCTTGTCCGACAATTCAGGCGCCGAGTTGCCCGATTCGTACGTGCGCTTGAGCGCGTCGCGCTGATCGATGAGGGACTGGTTCTGCGTCCGCTCGATTCCCAGCTTGTAGGAATCCTGCGCCGCCTTGGTCGACAACCACAGACTGAGACCGAGTCCGAGGACGAGCAACGCGATCACCGGCACGACAAACGGGGTGTGCTGCAGTCGCTCTCGCAGGGACACCCCGGTCATGGACAGTCTGCCGCCGGTACGACGCGGCGGCGTGGCACGACCCGCCGCGGAGCGTCGGTGTCGACGGTCGAGTGCCCGCTGGGCGGCCCTCGATCGCGTCGCACGTTCGGACTCGATGCGGGTTCGGCGTGACCGTCGCGAATCGCGCTCGTCCCCGGCGGACCGCGACGGGGCCTCGTGCAGGATGGTCATGCTCAGCCCTTCTTCTCGACTCGTTCGATCGCGCGGACACGCACCGGCGCCGAGCGCGGGTTGGCGGCCAGTTCGTTCTCGTCCGGACGTTCGGCGCCCCGTGTGACGAGACGGAACTCCGGTGCCGTGCCGGGCAACTCGACCGGGAGGCCGGGAGGCGAGGTGGACGATGTGCGCGTCGCGAACTCGCGCTTGACGATCCGATCCTCGAGAGACTGGTAACTCATCACGGCGATCCGTCCGTCCACGGCGAGCGCTTCCAGCGCGGCCGGCAGAGCCTCACGCAGGACATCCAATTCGTGGTTGACCTCGATGCGCAGCGCCTGGAACGTCCGCTTCGCCGGGTGCCCGCCGGTCCGCCTGGTGGCGGCCGGGATGGCGTCGTAGAGGAGTTCGACGAGACGCGCGCTGGTCGTGAAGGGCTCCTTTTCCCGCTCCCGCAGGACCGCCGAGGCGATCCGGCCGGCGAAGCGCTCCTCCCCGTAATCGGAGAGCACACGGGCCAATTCGCCGTGCGAGTACGTGTTGAGCACGTCGGCGGCGGTGAGCGGGTCGTCGGCGTTCATGCGCATGTCGAGCGGCGCATCCACCGCATAGGCGAAACCGCGTCCGGCCTGGTCCAGCTGCATCGACGACACCCCGAGATCGAACAGTGCGGCATCGATGACCGACTCCCCCGCTGCGTCCATCACGTCGCGGATCTCGTGAAAGGTGGCCTGGTGCAGCGAGATCCGGTCGGAGTACGACGTCAGGCGCTCGCGGGCGATCTCCAGTGCCGAGGCGTCCCGATCGATGCCGACCACGCGGACGTTCGGGAACGACTCGAGAACCAGTTGACTGTGCCCGCCCGCGCCGAGCGTGGCGTCGAGGAAGACGCGCGGATCGTCGGAATCCAGTGCGGGGGTCAGCAGTTCGACGATGCGCGCACCCATGACGGGGATGTGACCGAACTCGCCGGACCGACGCGGTTCGTCCTCGGCATCGACCATGATGAAGACCCCCCATCGGCATGTATGCGGTATCGGCGGTGGGCGGATGCCTCGGGTCGGCGAGAGCAGGCGGTCGGATGGAGCGGGGTCCCGACCCGATCACGCACCTGGCGTTGGGGAAGTACGCCAGGGTCGCCACCGGGCCGGGGCCTCGTGCCACCCGAAGCCGCTGGGCACCGAACTCGCCCATCGGTTGCTGTCTCTTCGGTCGGTTTCTGGTCGGTTGCTGTCGTTGGTGTTGCTGTCTCGGCGGTGTGGCGGGCCGGTCCTCCGGCTACAGCACCGCGTTCAGCGCGGCGGAGTTGGCGGCCGAGAAGTTCTCCTCGTGCCGCGTCTGGTACTCGTTCCATGCGGCCGAGTCCCAGATCTCGAGGTGATCGAAGCTGCCGAACACCACGCACTCCTTGGACAACCCCGCGTACACGCGATGGTCGCCGGACAGGCTGATCCTGCCCTGACCGTCCGGTCGCTGCTCTTCCGAACCGGCGAAGAACGTCCGCTGGAACGCGCGCAGATCAGGGTCGTTCCGAGACGCCTCGACGATCCGAGCGGCTATCGCGTCGAACTCTTCGGTCCGGTACACGGACAAGCTGTGATCTTGGCCTTTGGTGACCACTACCCCTCCTGCCAGTGCATCGCGGAACTTGGCGGGCAACGTGAGCCGCCCTTTGTCGTCCAATTTGGGCGTGTAGGTACCGACGAATCGCACGGACACGTCGACACCTCCTGCCCACCGGGTTCCGCGTCGTATCTCGCCTCACCCAGTGCTGCCACAGTACCCCACTTTCCACCACTTTCCACCCCCACCGCCCCCGCATTCACCCACTGACAGCAAATTCCCAGTTCAGGGAGCTCAAGTTGACAATGAACGCGCGTGTCCCCGGCGCGTCACGGGCCGAAAGAAGCGCATCAAGCGTGTGACCAGAGACACCGATGAGGTTCGAGAGGCGGGAAATCCAGGCATAGATCCTCTAGTGGGGCAAAGTGGGGCGTCCCGGTGGGGAGAAGTGGGGATCGCCGGTGGGGAGAAGTGGGGATGCCGGCAAAGAAGAGCGAGGACCGTCGACTGGGCGTCCGATCCCGTCGATCGTGCGCCCGAATCCGTCGGCCGTGCGCCCGAACCCGTTCAGCGTGCTCTGGAGAGCGATCGAGGACATGAAAGAGCCGCGTGCCCGAAGGCACGCGGCTCAGTCGTATGCGAAGTTGCGGGAGTCGGTCAGCCGATCGACGAACGCGGAGTCGGGATCAGCGGATCACTCCTGCTCGAACCGGCGATTGAATCGCTCCTCCATGCGCTCCGACAGCTTGCGCTTGGCGCCGGACGACCCCGGTTGCTTCTTGCCGGACCTGGTCGACGACGAGCCCGCCTCGGCGGTGTTGTTGTCTCCCCAGAGAGCGAAGAGGCCGGCCCCGAACATCACCAGGAAGCCCAGGAGGCTCACGATCGGGAATCCGCCGATGTTGATGTTGACGATGAGTCCGCCGACCAGCATCACCAGGCCGACGACGAAGACCGCTGCCGCCTGCAGGCGACGACGACCGCTCGACTTCCCAAGGCGCCGACGCTTGACACTGGACGCAAACTTGGGGTCTTCCGCGTACAGCGCGCTCTCGATCTGTTCGAGCATGCGTTGCTCGTGCTCCGAAAGTGGCACCGACCCTCCTTCTCACTGATCCGTGACGCCGACGAAGGTCACCCGCGACCGGAAAGGCGTCTGCGCCTATATCGTCCCATGATACGAGGTGAAATCGACCGCGACCACCATTACTCGCTGTTGCCGACGACCGGGCGGTGCCAGAAACCGCAAAGTGTGGCCGGATTCACGCCGTCGCGCCGATCTGCGGCGCTTCGGCACCGAGTTTTCCTTGCTCGTAGGCGATGACCATCGTCTCGACCCGACGCAGGAAGTCGAGGACGAGCAGCCGCATGCCGGCGACGCTGTCGGGGTCGATCGTGCGGATGATCCCGGACTCGATCTTCATCCGAACCGGCGACAGCGCGGCGAACCGGGCGGCGATCGGCGCCAGCTCGGGGGCGACCACACCGATGCGGGTCCAGGCGTTCGACGTCCTGCGCCGCACGGTCCCGACCGGTTCGTGCACGGCAAGGGCCGCGCCCGAGGCGCGGAGTGCGACGAGGTACAGCTGGCGGAACCGCTCGACGTCGTCGTCGACGCCGTCGGCATTGTCGAAGAGCACGTGTGCGCGCTCGAGGAGATCGCGCGCTCGACCGACCATCACCGGGTCGACGGGCGCCGCGTGGGTGAGAGCCGTGGCGCTGCGGTGTCTGGCCATGTCGTCCTCCTCGTGCGTATGGGCTGTGTCCGGCGGCAGACGCTTCCCTCGTCCGCCGCCGGACCGTGTCGTCGGATGAACGCGAACAGCTTGCGGAGGCACATTCATCGAACATCCGTTCGACACGTTCAATATAGCTATCCCGGCGTCGGCGTTCAAGACATCTGTGACCCGAAACCCCCGCCGGGGAGTACAACGCCACCACCTGCGGGCCGATTCCTGCCGAGTGTGCATCATCGATAGGACAATTCCCGGAAGTGGCCTGCGACGCGATGCCCCCGGCAGAGGGCGGCCCGCCCCAGCGGCAGCCGACCTCGTCCGCAGGTCGACGACGCAGGACGAACGATGCAGAGAACGGAAATCCGTTGACCATCCGCCTGGTGAGCCTGAGTGGCCAGGACGCCCGGGCCTGGCTCGAGCCGGCCCTGGAGATCTACGTGACCGCGATGAATTATCCGCGCGGTACGGAGATCCATCGGGCCGGGCTCTGGCGCGAACACATCGCGCGGCCCGGATGGCGTGCGGTGGGCGCGGTCGAGACGGTGACCCCATACGAGGCGCGGACCATGCCGGCCGCGCGGCGCCGGGTCGGTCCACCGGTCGGCTTCGGACCCGACGACCTGCTCGTCGGCATCGCCTACGGCTACACCGGCGCGACCGGTCAGTGGTGGAACCAGCAGCTGCGGCTCGGACTCCGCCAGACGGGCCGACCGCCCGAGACGGTCGAGGCGATCGCGCGCGATTACTTCGAGCTCACCGAGCTGCACGTCCACCCGACCGCCCAGGGCCGTGGGATCGGACAGGCGCTCCTCGCCCGGCTGCTGGCCGATCGGCCCGAACGCCATGTGCTGCTGTCGACCCCGGAGATCCCCGCCGAGGACAACCGCGCGTGGTCGTTGTACCGGCGGATGGGTTTCACCGACGTCCTGCGCCACTTCACCTTCACCGGCGATCCGCGTCCGTTCGCGTTCCTCGGCCGTCCGCTCCCCCTGAAACTGCAACCCCCGGCCGCCGCCCGCCGCGCCGGTACCGGGAGCTGACGATGCACGGCACCCGGCGTGACGCCGTCGTCATCGGCGCGGGCCACAACGGCCTGATCGCCGCGGCCTACCTGGCACAGGCCGGACGGGATGTGGAGGTACTCGAGCGGGACGACATCCCCGGCGGCGCGGTCTCCACCGTCGAACGGTTCCCCGGCCATCGGGTCGACCGGGGGTCGTCGTCGCATCTGATGATCCGTCACTCCCCCGTCCTCGACGACCTCGACCTCGCCGCGCACGGCCTGCGCTACGTCGACTGCGATCCGTGGGCGTTCGTCCCGGCCACCGCGACCGCCCCGCCGATCGTCTTCCGCACCGACCTCGACGCGACGTGTGCTTCCATCGAGAACGCCTGCGGTGCAGCCGATGCCGCCGCATATCGACGGTTCGTGGAGACGTGGACGCCGCGGGCGCGGGCGGTCATGGATGCGTTCTACCAACCCGCGACGATGGGGAAGTTCGGCCGGGCCTTCGGCGGGCTCGGCGGCACCGCCGCCACGGCACGCACGGGGTTGTTCGGCCGGCGCGGCGGCCGGGTGCTGAACCTGACCGCCGAGTTGATGGCCTCCGGCGATTCCCTCCTCGACGAGTATTTCGAGTCCGAACAGCTCAAGGCCGGACTCGCGTGGTTCGGCGCCCAGTCCGGACCGCCCATGAGCGCACCGGGCACGGCGCCGATGATCGGATTCGCCGCACTCATGCACCGAATCCCGCCCGGACGCGCGATCGGGGGCAGCGGCGCCCTCACCGAGGCCCTCGTGCACCGAATCCACCAGGACGGCGGCCGTGTCTCCTGCGGCGACCCCGCGGTCTCCGTCGCCCGCTGCGGCGACCACTGGCGGGTGCTCACCGGCACGGGTCAATCCCGTTGTGCCGCAACAGTCATCCACGCCTGCCACGTGCTCACCACGCTCGACCTCCTCGCCGCCGGCGGTTTCGACGCGGGCGTCATCGACCGCTGGCGACGCGCCATCGTCGTGGGCAGCGGGATCGGGATGGCGGTTCGCCTGGGGACGACCGGCCTGCCCGACTACCAGGGGCTGCCCGGCGACCTGCCCGAGCACGGCGTCCATTCGGCTCTCGGACTGCTGGTCACCGACCGCGCCCACCTCACCCGAGCCCATGCCGCGGCGTCGGTGGGCGAGCTCCCGCCGCGCCCGGCTGTGGTCGCGATGAGCTATTCGGCGATCGATCCGACGCTCGCGCCCCCGGGCCGCTCCGTCATCAATCTCTGGGCACAGTGGCATCCGTACCGGCTGGCCGACGGCGACTGGCCGGCCGCGGCGGACCGCGCCGCGAAGGCCGTCGTCGACGAGGTGGACCGCCACGCGCCCGGTTTCGCCGAGTCGGTCGCGCATCGGTACGTCCAGACGCCGCGAGATCTGGCCGATGAGCTGGGCCTGATCGGCGGCAACATCATGCATGTCGAGATGTCCATCGACCAGATGTTCATGTGGCGTCCCACCCCCGACCTCGCCGGACACCGCGTCCCCGGTGCCGACGGCCTGCTCCTCGCCGGAGCGTCGACTCACCCCGGCGGAGGTGTCACCGGCGCGAGCGGTTACATCGCCGCCCACCTGGCGCTGCGACGCGGGCGTCGGGGTCTCGGCCGTCGGCCCTGACACCGCCGACACCCGACGCGGCGCGGTGTGACGGGTGCCCCGCGGTCCGGCCGGGGTCTGGCACGATGAGCACCGTGCGTTCGTCGAATCCCGTACCGGGTGCGCCCGGGTCCCGCCGAGCCCGGCGCCTGTTGCCGTCCGCGGTGGCCGTCGCTCTCGTCGCCCTCTCCCCGCTGATGGCCGGTTGTCTCGAACGGTCGACGACGGTGGGAGATCGCTACTCGGGGAGCGTCGTCGTGGCGACCACCCCGGACAATCCGCGCGGGACACCGCAGTTCGACCTCCCCGAGTCGATGGTGGGGCAGGTCTCGGTGACCGACTACAAACAGGTGCCCGATCGTCCCGAGGCGCCGTCGTCTCCGGGCGCCGGACCCGAGAACACGGCGGATTCCCCCTCCCCCTCCGAGCCCGCCGGAAACGACGAGGCCGGCGCGGACGAGAACCCCGCCGAGGACGATCCCGCCACGCGCGTCGGAACGCGGGCGTCGTTCAGCGATCTCACCGCGGGACAGTTCGCCCAGCTGGGCGACATCGTGGCCGACGCCTACGGCGACACCTCGCTGACGATGGACCTCACCGCCAAGCGCAGCGGGGAGGTGGTGCGGTTCCGCGGCGACGCCGATCTGACCGAGCTGGTCCCGGACCGCGACTACGTGCAGCTGACCGTCACCTTCGGCGGTCCGGTGACCGCGACGAACGGCGAGCAGGTCGGCGAGTCCACCGTGACCTGGACCCCTGCTCCGGGTGAACCGTCGGACTTCAGCGCCGATGCCACCTATCCGGACCCGGCGACCGCCGCGGTCAGCAGTTGGTCGTGGTTCGTCGCGTTGCTGTGCGTCGTGGTCGTCCTGGTGATCGTCCGGATCGCCTACTCCAAGCGGTATCGCGGACCGCGGCCCGGACGTCCGGTCGCGGCGAAGACAAACCCTTCGTCGATCTCGGGTGAAGGACTCGCGGCTGCCGCCGATCCCGTGTCGGGTCCGTCATCGGCATCGCCGCCCGCGGATCGAAAGCCACCCGCGGGCACATGATGCCGCGCCGGACCGGCGTCGACACCGGTCCGGCGGAACAGCTTCGGCCGTTCAGGCCGGGACGTGCAGCGCGGCGTCGACGTCCACGCCGAGTCGGCCCAGGACCTCCGTCGTGGCCTTGGCGAAGTTCAGACTGCAGAAATGCAGGCACGGCGCACCCTCGGCGACGAGTCGCTGTGCCATCTCGGTGGCGAAGTCGATGCCGACGGCACGGACCGACGCGCGGTCCTCCTCGGCGCCGTTGCCCGCCGCTTTGGCGAACCGCTCCTCGACGTCGGGCGGGATCACCGATCCCGACAGCTCGACCATGCGACGGACGGTGGCCAGCGACGTCACCGGCATGATGCCCGGGATGATCGGCTTGAGTCCCTGCTCGGGGTCGGCGGCCGCGACCCGGTCGCGCAGCCGCAAGTAGTGCTCGACGTCGAAGAACATCTGGGTGATGGAGTACTCGGCCCCGGCCCGCAACTTGCTGACGAGTGTGCGGGTGTCGTGTTCGATGTCGGGCGACCGGTGATGCGTCTCCGGGAACGACGCCACCCCCACGTGGAAGTCGCCGAGGGTATCGATGAGCCGGACCAGTTGCTCGGCGTACTCGACGCCGTCGGGATGGGCGACCCACTCGCCGAGCGGATCGCCGGGCGGATCGCCGCGGAGCGCGAGGATGTTGGTGATGCCCTGGTCGGCGTAGGCACCGACGAGCGCGCGCAGTTCCGCGACGCTGTGATTGACGGCGGTCAGGTGGGCCACCGGCAGCAGCGTGGTCTGTGCGGCGAGCTCACCGGTGATGCGCACCGTGCGATCCCGCGTCGAACCGCCGGCACCGTAGGTCATCGAGACGAACGCCGGGGACAACCGCTCGAAGATGCGCACCGCCCGCCACAGCCGGGACTCGGCCTCGGCGTCACGCGGCGGGAAGAACTCGACCGAGAACGGGACCGGGCCGCGGTGCGGAGCGGACAGGCGTTCGACGATCGAGGGTGCGGGAGCGGTTGGGGTCACCCGCACAGTGTACGGAGCAGGTCGCATAGCCTGGCAGGGTGACCTCCACGATCCCCACGCCCAACTCGCTCGATGCGGTTCCGGGCGCCGTCGAGGCCGAATTACGCGCCTTCTTCGACGACGCGGTCCCGGCCGCCGCCGCGATCGCACCGGTGGTCGGTGAGGCGGCCGAACTGATCCGGGAGTTCGTTCTGCGAGGAGGCAAACGCATCCGACCGGTCTTCGCCTTCGCCGGGTGGCGCTGCGGGACGTCGTCGTCGGACCGTGCCGTCGCCGGGGCCGCAGCCGAGGACGACGCCCCCGGCCCGCGGGACGCGCTGCGCGTCTGCGCCGCACTCGAACTCGTGCAGGCCTGCGCCCTGATCCACGACGACATCATCGACCGGTCGGACACCCGGCGCGGGTACCCGACCGTGCACCGGGAGTTCGAGTCACGGCACGCGAGCGCGGAGTGGGCCGGGGACTCCGGCGCCCACGGGGTCGCGGCCGCGATCCTCGCCGGCGACTTCGCGCTCGCCTGGGCGGACGACCTGGTCCACGGTCACCGGCCGGGGGTTTCGACAGGCTCAACCGGCGGGGACCGCTCAACCGGCGGGGACCGCTCAGCCGGCAGGGACCGCTCAACCGGCAGGGACGGCGACCACCCGCTGCCCGCGGAGGTGGGCGCGACGTGGGCGGCGATGCGGACCGAGGTGCTCGGCGGCCAGTTCCTGGACATCGTGAACGAGGCCGGCGGCGACGACTCGACCGAGGCCGCCTACCGGGTGATGGAGTTCAAGACCGCCGCCTACACCGTCGCGCGACCGCTCGAGCTGGGTGCGCGACTCGCCGGTGCGTCCGAGCAGCTGGTGTCGACGCTGCGTGCGATCGGGCACGACCTCGGCATCGCCTTCCAGCTCCGCGACGATCTGCTCGGCGTCTTCGGCGATCCCGAACGCACGGGTAAACCGTCCGGGGACGATCTGGTCTCGGACAAGCACACGGCCCTGCGCGCGATCGCGCTGCAACGCGCCGATGCGGCCGACCCGGCCCTCGGCGCGCGGTTGCGCTCCTACTTCGGCCGCCGGCTCGACAGCGACGAATTGGGTTCCGCGCGAGACCTGTTCGTCGAGCTCGGCGCGGTGGCCGAGGTGGAGAACTCGATCGACGAGCTGTTGGGGTCGGCGTTGACCGCACTCGACGTCGCCGACATCGGCGACGACATCCGTGCCGAGCTGATCGCGGTCGCCCATCGCGTCGCGCACCGTCAGGCGTGAGCACTTCCGTGACAGGTGCCGCCACGGCCGGTCGGGGCGATCTGATCCTCGGCGCGATCGGGTCCGTGCTGGTCTGTCTCGGCAGCTTCGGGGTCGGCGACCCGCCGCGCAACTCCGCTCTTCTCTCCGATCTGGGTCTGAGCTGGATCACGTACGGGCACGGCAAGAACGTCTTCGGGACGCTGTTCTGGCTGGGCGTGTTCCTCATGGTGTTCGGGTGGGTCCGGCTGGGGCGTCGGATCATCTCCTCCACCACCGACACCGCGCCGACGACGCGGACGCTGAGCCGATGGGTGCTCGTGTGGACCGCTCCCCTGCTCGTCGCGGTGCCGGTGTACTCGCGCGACGTCTACGCCTATCTCGCCCAGGGCGCGGTGTTCGGCGCCGGTTTCGACCCGTATGCCGACGGTCCCGCCCACCTGCCCGGTCCGCTCGTCGACAGCATGGCGCAGGTCTGGGCGACCACGACGGCACCGTACGGCCCCTTCTTCATGGGCATGCTGCGCGTCGTCACCGAGATCACCGGCGACCAGGTCGTCCTCGGCGTGCTGGCCATCCGGCTGGTGCTGCTGCCCGGACTCTTCCTGTCCCTGTGGGCGATCCCCCGATTGGCGGAGCGGTTCGGGGCCTCCCCGCAAGCCGGACTCTGGCTGGTGCTGTTCAATCCGCTGGTCCTGATCCATCTCGTGGCGGGACCGCACGTGGAGCTGCTGATGATGGGCGTCCTCGTCACCGGGATCGTCCTGGTGGTCGACGGCCGGCACGTGGTGGGCGCAGCCGTCCTGGCGCTCGCGGTGTCGATCAAGATCACCGCCGGCATCGCACTGCCGTTCGTCCTGTGGATCTGGTTGTCGCACATCCGTTCCCGGCGACCGGTGACCGTCCGCGACGTGGTGACGGTGTTCGCATCCATCGTCGGGATCGCGGTCGCGGTGTTCGGCCTGTGGACCCTGGTGATCGGCTTGGGACTCGGCTGGCTCACCGGCCTGGGGTGGGCCGACGTCATCATCAACTGGTTCACCATTCCCACCCTCGCCGCCCATGTCGTGACCCTCGTCGCGGCGCCGTTCGTCGCCCTCAATCTGCAACCGGTGCTGGAGGTCACGCGGGCAATCGGTTCGGTGGTCCTCGCGGTCACGCTGGTCGCGCTCTGGTGGCGCCACCGCCACGACGTGCGGGACGCGGTCGCCGGGATGGCGTGGGCGATGCTGGCTGTACTCCTGCTCGAGCCGTCGACGCTGCCCTGGTACTACACGTGGGTGCTGGTGATCGCGGTGGCCTTCGACCTGCCGATGTGGGTGCGGGCCACGGTCGTCGGTGCCTCGACGTTCCTGCTGATCGTGTTCCAGCCCGACGATGCGATCGTCTTCTACAAACCTGTCGAGGTGACGCTGGCGGCCGCACTGGCCGGCGTCGCGGCCTGGTCGCTGACCCGTCGGGACCCGTTGCGGCTGGGCCGGTTCGGGAGGTGGGCGTGGGGCGCGACCCCGGCCGGCGAGAGCGCTCTTGCGTCGGATGTTGTTGCGGAGACCGGCATCGAGGAGTCGGAGCGCGCCGATGCCGAGCCCCGGGAATCCGGACCCCGGGGGTTCGGGGACGGGGCGTCGCTCAGAAAGCCTGGGCCTGCGCCCGGCGGATGACCTCGCGGGCCAGATCCGTGTGCAGCGCTGCCGCCGGGTGGAGTCCGAGATCTTCCTGCTCGGTGAACAGCCACTCCATCACCTCGTCGCGGGTGTAACCGCCGTCGATCAGGACCGCCACGAGCCCGTAGAAGTGTTTCGCGACGCCGCCCTCGTCCACGAAGAGCGCCGGAATCGCCGGGTATCCGTTGTGGGAGACCGCGAGCAGGTGATGGTCACGGATGAGTGTCCGCACCCGGTTGGTCGACACCCCGAGGCGGTCGGCGACATCGTCGATCGACAGGAACTCGGTGTCGGAAGGCAGAGTGTCAGGCGACAACGGTAGGGAACCCACGTCGAAAGGGTAGCCGGTAGTCGGGAGCGGGAGAAACCGTCGGGTCGCGACGACATGACGAACGAGACCCGCGAACGCCCCGGCGGCGACACCCTCGGTCGGCATCGTGCCGATGCTCTCGACCGGCCCGGGCTGCAGGTAGATTCGGCAGCGTGAACTCCCCCGTCGACACGATGCTCGGGACCGTCCTCGAGGACCGGTACCGGATCGACGCGCCCATCGCGCGAGGCGGCATGTCGGCGGTCTACCTCGCCGTCGACCTGCGGCTGGGACGCGACGTGGCGGTGAAGGTGATGGACTCCCGGTACTCGGGAGACCCACAGTTCTTGCGCCGCTTCGAGTTCGAGGCACGCGCGGTCGCCGGCCTCAAACATCCCGGGCTCGTCTCGGTGTACGACCAGGGCATCGACGACGGCATCGCGTTCCTGGTGATGGAACTGGTCGACGGGGGCAGCCTGCGCGAACTGTTGCGCGAGCGCGGCCCGATGCCACCCCATGCCGTCGTCGCGGTGGCCGCGCCGGTACTCGGCGGGCTCGGCACCGCACATGCCGCGGGTCTGGTGCACCGGGACGTGAAACCCGAGAACGTGCTCATCTCCGACGAGGGCGAGGTGAAGGTCGCGGACTTCGGACTGGTGCGAGCCGTGGCCGAGGCCGGGGTGACCTCGGCCAGCGTGATCCTCGGGACCGCTGCCTACCTCTCCCCCGAACAGGTCGAGTCCACCCACGCCGACGCTCGCAGCGATGTCTACTCCATGGGTGTGATGATGTTCGAACTCCTCACGGGCAGAACACCTTTCTCGGGCGACTCACCCCTGGCCCTCGCCTACCAGCGACTCAGCTTCGACGTGCCGGCGCCGGGCGACGTGATCCCGGGGGTGCCGGAGGAGTTCGACGAGATCGTGCTGCGCGCGACCGAACGCGACCCCGCCGATCGATATGCCGACGGCTTCGACATGCAACGGGCCCTGCTCGCCGTCGCCGACGAACTCGACCTCCCGCCGTTCACGGTGCCCGCGCCGCGCCGGTCGGCCGAGCGTCAGACGGTGTCGCGCTACCGGGGCCCCGATCCCGGCGGCCATGGCACCCGGGTCCAGTCGGTGCCCGGCCCGGCGCGGCCTGCGGACACAGCCACACCCGTGGAGCGACCTGCGGCCGAGCGCGACGACGTCGGCTCCGCGCCGCGTCCGGTGACCCGTCGTACCTCACGGCCGATGGCCGTCGAGCCCGAACTCATCGGCGGCAGCCGGCTCGGCGCGCTGGTCTGGATAGTCGTCGTGCTGGTGCTGGTCGGCGGCCTCGGCGCCCTCGGTTTCTGGGTCGGCAGCACGTTCCTGGCGATCGGCTGATGCCCTGCTCCCTCAGCCGCGCAGCATCTCCGCGACGAGGAACGCCAGCTCGAGCGACTGCTGCGTGTTCAACCGCGGATCGCAGGCGGTCTCGTAGCGTCCCCCGAGGTCGAGATCCGAGATCTCCTGTGCGCCACCGAGACATTCGGTGACGTCCTCGCCGGTCAACTCGACGTGCACACCACCGGGATGGCTGCCCAACGCGCGATGCACCTCGAAGAACCCCTGCACCTCGTCGACGATGCGGTCGAAGTGCCGGGTCTTGAAGCCGGTCGACGCCTCATGGGTGTTGCCGTGCATCGGATCGCACTGCCAGATGACCTTGTGGCCGGTCGCCTCGACGGCGCCGACGATGGCCGGCAGCACGTCGCGGACCTTGCCGTTGCCCATCCGCGCGACGAGCGTGAGTCGCCCGGGCACGTTGTGCGGATCGAGACGCTCGACGTATTCGACGGCCTGCTCGGGCGTCGTCGTGGGCCCGATCTTGACGCCGATCGGATTGCTGATGAGCTCCGCGAACGCGATGTGGGCGCCGTCGAGCTGGCGGGTCCTCTCCCCGATCCACAGGAAGTGGGCGGAGAGGTCGTAGAGGACCTTGCCGGCACCCTCGGGGTCGTCGGCCAGCCGCAGCATGGCGCGTTCGTAGTCGAGGACGAGCGCTTCGTGCGAGGCGAAGATGGAGGCGGAGTTCAGATTCGAATCGGTGACGCCGCAGGCGTCCATGAACCGCAGGCCGCGATCGATCTCGGACGCCAGGGCCTCGTAGCGTGCGCCGGCCGGTGACGTGCGCACGAACTCGCGGTTCCAGTCGTGCACCCGGCTCAGATCCGCCTCGGCCTGGGTGAGGGCGCGGACCAGGTTCATCGCGGCCGCGGCATTCGCGTAGGCGCGCACCAGCCGGGACGGGTCGTGTGCCCGCACCGCCGCGTCGGCCACGAATCCGTTGACCATGTCGCCGCGGTAGGAGGGCAGCCCCAGGGCGTCGGTGTCGGATGATCGCGGCTTGGCGTACTGGCCTGCGATCCGGGCGACCTTGACCACCGGCATGCTGGCGCCGTAGGTGAGCACGACCGCCATCTGCAACAACGTGCGGATATTGCCCTTGATGTGCGGTTCGGTGTTGTCGGCGAACGTCTCCGCACAGTCACCGCCCTGCAGGAGGAATGCACGCCCCTCGGCGACGTCGGCCAGCTGCGCGGCGAGCGTCTGGACCTCGGCGGGCATACAGATCGGCGGGACCGACTCGAGGACGGTCCGCATCTTGCGCGCCTCGTCCGCCGGCCAGCTCGGCTGCTGTACCGCCGGGCGGCTGATCGCGTCGTCGAAACGCGTCTGGAGATCCCCCGGAAGCGGCGGGAGCTCGGGAAGGTCGTCGATCGGAACGTCTACGGTCCAGTTCACCACCCGTCCAGGGTAGAGGAGACGTGGGGAGTGGATTCGTCCGCGGGTCAGACGCGGGCCTTCTCGATCGCCTCCCACCGGCGCAGGTTGTGCCGGGCGTCGCTCAACGCGTCGTGAGCGTCCGACGGCGTGGGCGGCAGCGCCGGTCGGCCCGCGGCCTCCCAGTGCTGCCGCAGCTCACGGGTGAACCGCGGGATCTCACGCGGCAGCGCGGTCATGGGACCCCACAACTGGCACAGCACGACATGGTCGTAAGCGCCCACCCAGGCCCACAGCTCGATGTCGGAGCCGTCGGCGGTGAGGAACTCGAGGAGATCTTCCCGGATGCGTCGCCGGTCCCGCCACGCGGACGACGACGGCGAGGGCAGTTTCGGCAGCACGTTGGCCCGCACCCAGTCCCCCGCCCGGCCGGGGTCGAAATCGGTCGACACCGCATAGAACTCGCGGCCGTCCTCACCGACGACCCCGATCGAGACCAGCTCGATGGTGGTGCCGTCCTCGATGAACTCCGAGTCGTAGAAGAAACGCATGGGTCAAGTATTCACACACCCTCGTGCCGACCCGCTCACCGCGCACCGTTTCGCCATACCGCCCTCCGGCTGTCTACCCTGGTATTTCGTGCGCTCCAGGTCCGTGCTGGCGACCGCTCTCCTGGCGGCGTCGATCATCGCGCGGCTCGTCTGGGACACGCTGACCGTGAACGGCAGGAACTTCGTGGACCTGCACGTTTACCGCGACGGTTCGGCGGGTCTCGCCGACGGGTCGCTCTATCTCTTCACCTACGCCGGTGAGACCGACTTCGCCCTGCCCTTCACGTATCCGCCGTTCGCGGCCGTCGTGTTGTACCCGTTGTCGCTCGTGCCATGGGACCTGGTGGCCATCGGCTGGCAGCTCGCGACGTTCGGAGCCCTGTACACCTGCGTCGTCCTCGCCTTACGCCTGTGCGGGTCGACGACCGACGTCTACGCCGTGGCCGCACTCTGGACCGCCCCCGCGATCTGGTGCGAACCGGTCCGGGTCACGCTGGACTACGGCCAGATCAACGTCTTCCTGATGCTGGGCACCCTGCTGGCGGTCACCTGGGCGCGCAGCGACCGCGGGGTGCTCGCCGGCGGCGCACTCATCGGTCTGATGGCCGGGGTCAAGCTCACCCCGGCGATCTCCGGGCTCTGGTATCTCGCCGCCCGCAAACCCCTGGGCGCCCTGGCCGCCGCGGTCGCCTTCGTCTTCACCGTCCTCGGTTGCCTGCTGCTCTTCCCCGACGTCACCCGCACCTACTACGGGACCCTGCTCGGCGACGCCGAGCGCATCGGTCCCGTCGAGGCGGTGATCAATCAGAGCCTGCGTGGCACCCTGTCCCGCTTCGTGGGCTTCGACGTGGGGTCGGGCTGGATCTGGATGGTCGGCGTCCTGGTCGCGGTCGTGGTGGCGGTGTTCGCCGGCCGTGCGGTATCCGACGCGCTCGGAATCCTGCTGGTGGTCCAGCTCTTCGGACTCCTGGTGTCGCCGATCTCGTGGGTGCATCACTGGGTGTGGATCATCCCGCTGGGAATCTGGCTCGTGCACGGCACCGGTTCGCGGCGCCGGGGCGCGCGGGCGGTCCTCGCGATGTGGATCGTGGTCGCGGGGCTCGGGATTCCGTGGTTGCTCCGGGTCACGATCGAGTACGGTCCCCATCCCCCGGCGGCACTCGAGGCGGTTTTCGGGGCCGCGTGGCCGGCGGCCACCTTCGTCACCTTCGCCTGGATGATCGCGACGCGCGCCGCGCGCGACGAACCCCGCGACACCCGACCGCGCGACGTCGTCGCCGCGGCGATCGTCGCCGACGGCCGCGTGCTGCTGGCGCAGCGGTCCCGTCCGGCCGAACTCGCCGGTCTGTGGGAACTGCCCGGCGGTCGTGTCGAGTCGGGGGAAGCCCATGCGGCGGCGCTGGTTCGGGAGATCCGCGAGGAGCTCGGAGCCGAGGTCGAAGCCGGCGAGGGCGTCGGCTCCCCGGTCGCGCTGCCCGGTGGCCTGACCCTGCACGCCTACGCGGCGCGGTTGCGCTCGGGGACTCCGACCGCGCTCGAGCACCTCGACGTGCGCTGGTTCTCCGCCGACGAGCTTCGACACCTCGACGCCGCCGAGATCGTCCCGGCAGATCGCGACTGGATTCCGGAGCTGTGCGCCGTCCTGGACGGCACCCGGGTCGGCGACGCCGGCTGATCAGGCGGCGTCGGCCGCCGGGGGCTCGACCGGCGGGGCCTGGTTCTTCAGGCTCGCGGCGTAGACGTCGACGTACTGCTGACCCGAGAGCTGCATCAGCTCGTACATGATCTCGTCGGTGACTGCGCGTTCGATGTAGCGGTTGCCCTCCATGCCCTCGTAGCGCGAGAAGTCCAAGGGCTTGCCGATGCGCACCGACACCCGAGTGGGTCGCGGCAGGATACTGCCCGGCGGGTTGAACTTGTGGGTGTCGATCATCGCGACGGGGATCACCGGCACCCCGGTGTCCATGGCCAGCCGGGCGAGACCGGTCTTTCCCTTGTAGAGGCGTCCGTCGGGCGATCGGGTGCCCTCGGGGTACATCCCCATCAGCTTCCCCTTGTCGAGCTGGCGGCGTGCCGCGGTGAGCGCACCCTCGGCGGCCTCGGCCCCGGACCGATCGATGGGGATCTGACCGACCGCGGTGAAGAACCAGCGCTGGAAGCCACCCTTGAGCCCCGTACCGGTGAAGTACTCGCTCTTGGCGAGGAAGTAGATGCGGCGATCCACCATCAGCGGCAGGAAGAAGCTGTCCATCACCGCGAGGTGATTGCTCGCCAGGATCGCCGGGCCGTCGGTCGGGATGTTCTCGTGTCCTTCGATCGTCGGCCGGCCGAGGACCCGCAGGATCGGACCGAGAAAGATGTATTTGAACGCCCAGTACCACATGAGAATCTCCTCGCCGCGCACACCGACCCGATGACCACCGCCGGACAACCGCGCCGCGGAGACCGCGGAACCGAGGAGTGTCCCGACGCCAAGACCTTACCCGCGTCGCACTCTACCGTCCGGCCGGGACCGCTCGGGGTCTCGCCGGGAGCACTCAGAGCCCGGAGACCGGCCGTGTCTCGGGGTGCGGGTCGGCCAGAGGGCGTGCGGCCGTCCGGATCGCCTGTCGCGCAACCTCGGCCGCGCCCACGACGCCGGCGGTCTCGCCGAGCTGGGTACCGCGGATACGCGCGAGCTGACGGTGTCCGGCACCGGTGACCTGGCGGGCGTAGTGCTCCCGGGCCTCGTCGAGGAACAGCCCCGACGCCGCGCCGACGCCGCCGGCCAGGACGATGAGGTCGGGGTCGAAGATGTCGGCGATCATCGCGAGCCCCTGGCCGAGCGACGTCGCGAACCGCGCGAACGCGGCCAGCGCGACGGCGTCCCCGTCGGCGGCCGCGCGGGCGACCCGACGGCCGGTCAGCGACCCGGGGTCCGCAGCGACATCGGCGGCGAGTTGGCTGCGCCCCCAGTCGCCGTCGGCGAGCAACTCGACCACGGTGTCCACGAGTGCTGTGCCGCTGCAGTACCGCTCCCAGCAGCCGCGTTTGCCACAGGCACAGGCGCGCCCGTCGGGGACGATCGTCAGATGTCCGAGTTCCGGTGCGACGCCGTAACTTCCGCGATAGATCTCCCCGTCGATCACGAACCCGGCGCCGATCCCGGTCCCGATCGCGAGGACGACGGTGTTGTGTCCACGGGCCGCCGCGCCGAACCGCCATTCGGCCACCGCGGCGGCGTTGGCGTCGTGTTCGGCGAAGACCGGGATCCCGACGCGGCGGGTCATCTCCTCGGCGACCGGCGCCTCGCGCCAGGGCAGATGCGGCGCGAACCGGACGATGCTGCGGTCGGTGGTCAGGAAGCCGGCGATCGCGAGCCCGACGGCCTTCGCGTCCCAGCGCGAGGTCAGTTCGCCGACCAACCGGTCCAGGCAGTGCTCGAGCGCGGCCGCGGTCGGCGGGGTCTGCGCGCGGAGGGTGTCGAGCATCGTCCCCCGGTCGTCGACCACCGAGGCGCGCACGCTGGTGCCGCCGATGTCGATGCCGATCGTCAGGTCGCCCATCAGTTCTCCTGCCCGGGGCCGGGTTCGGGGGGCGGCGTGGCCCGCCGTGAGGCATCACCGCGTCGCGGTGTGCCGGCCTCGCGCCCGGCGGCCGGTCCGTTGAATCGCACCGCGATCGGTTCGTACTGGCGTGGTGACGCCGATGAGGTCGGCGACGAACGCAGCGCCTCGGCGATGGCCTCGAGTACGGCGATGACCGCGGCGATCAGCCGGGCGACCAGATCGCCGATCTCGGCGAGCAACGAGGTGATCTCCCCCGACGCCCCGGAGAGCGCATGTCCGAGCGGACCACCGTCGGCGAAAGCGGCGAAACCGGGGCGCGTCCCCGTTGCATTCGCACCACCGGCGGTGGCCGACTGCGGAGCCGGCGCGAAGAGCGCGGCCAGGTGGTCGATCTGGGCGGCCAGTCCGAGCAGCAGGTCGCGCACCGGATCGGCGGGTCCGTCGCGACGCCCGTCCGCGGACCCGTCACCGGCCTGCCGGAACGTCTCGTCGTCCGTGCCCATCGCCAACTCTCCCCTTCTCCCGGCCCCGCGCGAACACCCACCCGCGTGTCTGTCGTCGGGGTCATCGGCACCGTACCCTGCCGTCTCGAACAGTGCGGTCTGGCGAACGTACCCCGCCCGGGCGGGATCATTCCACCATCGCCGTCCCACCTGGCCGTCGGGAACTGCGCGGCGCCGACGTAGCGGGCCGAGGAACCGGTTCAGTTCTGCGGCCGGGGCCACACCGCCGGATCGGGGACGAAGCCGATGCCCAGGGTCGTGCCGTCCCAGTCGGCGTCGACGACCGTGCAGCGCCGTAGCACCGACGGCAGCCGCACCGGATGGCGGAATCCCGCGATCGTCACCAGGAGGTCGTCTCCGCTGCGCCCGAGCGCCAGCGAATCCGGTTCCGGTAGGCGCTGCGGCCACGACAACCGGTACACCGGACCGGCCGGCTTGCCGCTCACGCGCCCCTGGCCCGCCTCGACCTCGGCCGCGGCCGAACCCCGGGGGACGCCGTGCGGTGCCGGCAACGAGACCGAGAGCTTGCGGAGCCGCGCCATGCGATCGATCGCACCGGGCGATTTCTCGACCACCTCGACGACGACGGAACGCGAACCGTCGGAACCGGCGAGTTCGGCCCGCACCATGTCCGCGACCTCGGCCGCCGGTTCGGCGCCGACGCCCGCGTTGACCTGGACCGAGGCCAGCGGCAGGCCCATGAGGTCGGCGGCGGCGAGATGGTGGCCGGTGAGTCGTCGGCTCCGGTCGTCGGCGGCGAGAACGAGGTGCACCGCCACCGCATGCGGATCGGCGAACAGTTCGGCGATGTCGAGGCAGTCCCGGTCGATGGCGTCGACCGCGGCCGTCAGTTGCGCGACCATCGGACGCTCGGAGGCCATCGCGAGGCGTCGGTGACGCGGCCAGAACCGGTTGAGGGCCTGGCTGAGAACTGCTCCGCCACGGAGGAACTGGAGTGGGTCACCACATCCGGAACAGTCGACGACGATCCGCTGCCACCGGCCGCTGATCGCCTCGTCCCGGATACGGCGCAGGAGCAGGAAGTCGTCGATCCCGGGCAACGAGGTGAGCTCGGCGGCGTCGATCCCGGCCAGGGTGCCGACGCCGGGCAGGGCCGTCTTGCTGCGGCTCACGGTGTGCTCGAGCACCTCGACGAACGCCGACCATGTGCGTTCGGTGAGGTCCAGTCGGTCCAGGGTCAACAGGTGCAGGTATTTGGACACCGCGACGGGCTCGCCGGGCCGGCGGTACACCCGTGCCCAGTCGGGAACCGGCGACCAGCGGTCGACGGTGATGAGGAGCGTGTCGGATTCGGCTGCCGACAGGCCCGACCGGGGCACGGCCCGGGCCGCCCGGGAGGTGCCGGGACGCTGGGTCGCGCCGGCGGCCGCGACCGCGGAGACACCGGAACCCCCCGGCCCGAGCACGATGTGGATGGGTGTGAGATCGATCAGCCTTCGACCCTCTTCTTGAGGTCGTTCAGCGCGGCATCGGTGATCGCCTTCTCGGCTCGCCGCTTCAGCTGGCCGATCATGGGCACCTGCAGGTCGACCATGAGTTCGTAGGTCACCTTCGTCGATCCCGGGACCTGTTGGGTCAGCACGTATCGTCCGCGCTGATCCTTCTGCAGATCGCTCGACACCAGGCGCCACGACACCGCGGGGGCGTTCCGATCCCATTCGTAGGCAAGCACATACGTGTCCTGGAGGACACCGGCGTCGAGCACGAACCTGACCTCGAGGGCGCGGCCGGCTTCATCCGTGCGCAGCACCTCGACCTCGCGGGCGGCGGTCACCCACTCCGGGTAGTGCTCGAAGTCGGCGATGACGGCGAGGATGGCGTCGGCGTCGGCGCCGATGACGATGTCGCGTTCGGTGTGGTCGGCCATCACCGCATCCCGGCCGACTCGAGACCGGCGGCGGGACCACCGACGACGCGGCCCTTCTCCAGCAGTCGTTTGACCTCGAAGGAGACTTCTTTGCCCGTCACGCGGCGCAGCTTGTTCTGCTCGGCCAGCACGTCGGCGCGGGCGCGGGGATCGTCGGGCAGCGGACCGGCGGGTTCGGCGTGGAGGAAGTAGTGGAGCACGAAGCCGTCGAGGACCGCCTCGTTCCAGATCTCCATCGTCCCCGACACCGGACCCGCGACCTGCCAGCGCACGCCCTGCTCGCCCCGGTCCTCGGTGACCGCCAAACGCAGGTCCGGCCACCACCGGCGCCAGTTGGCGGGGTCGCCGATCACGGCGGTCGCCGACGGCGGCGCCGCGGCGACGAAGACCTCGTCGGCCACCTGGATGCTCGTCACGCCCACTAGCTTCACATACTCGTGTCGGCGCAGGGTAGTGCACCCGAAACCGACGTCGCGATGAGTCCGATTCCGTGTCGGGGATACGATTCGGTGACTGATGTCTACTGGAGGGTAACCACGATGGGCGAGTACAGCGTGCCCGCGAAGTTCTCGATCGGCGACGACGAGAACTGCACGAACATCATCTTCGGCCTGGCGCAGCGGTCACCGCAGCACATCGTGTTCCGCCACAAGCAGGGCGACCGGTGGGAGCCGGTCACCGCCGCCGAGGCCGCCTCCCGCATCTCCGCCATCGCCAAGGGCCTGATCGCCTCCGGCGTCAACCCCGGGGACCGGGTTGCGCTGCTGTCGCGCACCCGCCTCGAGTGGAATCTCTTCGACTTCGCGATCTGGTCCGCGGGCGCGATCACCGTGCCCATCTACGATTCGTCCTCCGCCGGCCAGATCGAATGGATCATGCAGGATTCCGGTGCGGTCGCGATCGTCCTGGAGGACGACGGACATCGCGCCGAGTTCGAGTCCATCGACTCCCTGACCACGCCGGTGACCGTCTTCCAGATCGACCGCACCGACGGGCCGGGTGCCGTCGGCGAGCTCGTCGCCGCCGGTGCCGACGTCCACGACGACGAGGTCGCGGCCCGCCGGGCCACCGTCAAGGCCGCCGACCCGGCGACGCTGATCTACACCTCGGGGACCACCGGCCGCCCCAAGGGCTGCGAACTCACCCACGCCAACATGCTGTCGGAGGTGCGGGCGGTCCTCGCCGGCGACCTCCTCGATCAGGTCATCGCCCGCGACGAGAAGCGTCTGCTGATGTTCCTGCCCCTCGCCCACGTCCTCGCGCGCGCCATCACTCTCGTCGCGATCGAGGCCGGCGCCGAAGTCGGGCACACCAGCGACATCCCGAACCTCGTCGACGAATTCGCCGTCTTCAAACCGTCGCTCATCCTGTCCGTGCCGCGCGTGTTCGAGAAGGTCTACAACACCGCCCGCCAGAAGGCCCACGACGGCGGCAAGGGCAAGATCTTCGACGCCGCGTCCGAGACCGCGATCGCGTACTCGAAGGCGAAGGAGAAGGGGCAGGTCGGTCTCGCGCTGAAGGTCAAGCACGGCGTCTTCGACGCGCTCGTCTACAAGAAGCTCCGGGCCGCCCTCGGCGGCGAGTGCCAGATGGCGATCTCCGGCGGCGCGCCGCTCGGCGCCCGGCTGGGCCATTTCTTCTCCGGCGTCGGCGTGCCGGTGTACGAGGGTTACGGCCTCACCGAGACCACGGCCGCGTTCAGCGTGAACACGCCGTCGGCGTCGAAGATCGGCAGTGTCGGAAAACCGTTGTCGGGCAATGCCGTTCGGATCGGTGACGATGGTGAGGTGCTGTTGCGCGGCGGGGTCGTCTTCACCGAGTACTGGCAGAACCCCGAGGCGACCGCATCCGCGGTCGTCGACGGCTGGTTCCATACCGGCGACCTCGGCACCGTCGACGCCGACGGCTTCATCACCATCACCGGCCGCAAGAAGGAACTGATCGTGACCGCGGGCGGCAAGAACGTCTCCCCCGCCGGACTCGAGGACGTCATCCGCGCCAACGCCCTGATCTCGCAGGCCACCGTCGTCGGTGACGCGAAACCGTTTGTGGCCGCCCTGATCACGATCGATCCGGAGGCGTTTCCGGCGTGGAAGGAGCGCACCGGCAAGCCGGCAATGGCGACGGTCGCGGACCTCGCCGACGACGCCGACCTGCGCGCCGAGGTCCAGTCGGCTGTCGACCTCGCCAACAAGACGGTGTCACATTCAGAGGCCATCAAGAAGTTCCGCATCCTGCCGACCGACTTCACGGAGGAGACCGGCGAGATGACGCCGACCCTCAAGGTCAAGCGCAACGTCGTCGTGGAGAAGTTCGCCGGCGACATCGAGGCGATCTACCAGCGGTGAGCTCCCCGCCGGCGCCGGTTGATCCTCAGAGCAACTGGCGCAGGCGGGCCGCCATCTGGCTCCACTGCCAGTTCTCGACGACGTAACGCCGTCCGGCCCGGCCCATCTCGGCCGCGGCCGCGCGATCACCGAGGATCGCCAGGATCGCCAGGGCGACCGCGTCGACATCGGTGCCGTCGACGGCCGTGCCGGTGACCCCTTCCTCGATGGTCTCCGGCGCCCCACCGGACAACCCGGCGACCACGGGCACGCCCGACGCCGATGCCTCCAGGTAGACGATCCCCAGGCCTTCGACGTCCAGCCCGCGTCCCCTCGTCCGGGACGGCATCGCGAAGACGTCCGCGATGTTGTGGTACGCCGCGAGGTCGTCGGCGGGCACCGAGCCGGTGAAGATCACATGGTCGGCCACGCCCGTGTCGGCCGCGAGGTCGCGCAGGGTCTTCCCGTAGGGACCACCGCCCACGATGACCAGCGTCGCGTCGGGGATGGTGCGTCGGATCAGCGGCAGGGCGCGGATCAACACATCCTGGCCCTTACGGGGCACCAGCCGCGACAGGCAGAGGATCGTCGGACGCTCCCCGAGGTCGAGATGTTCGCGAAACCGCTGTCGCAGCACCGAATCCGGGGCGAACCGCTCGGTGTCGACGCCGGGGGGCAGGTGTTCCAGGGCCGCGCGGGCGCCGAAGGCCGACGCGAACCGGCCGCGGGTGTATCGGCTGACGAAGGTGATCACATCGGTGTGGCGGCCGATGTGCCCGAGCACCTGCCGCGCGCCCGGCAGCATCGACCACCCGACCTCGTGACCGTGCGTGCTGGCGATGATCCGCTGGGCGCCCGCGCGACGCATCGCCGGCGCCAGCACGGCCAGCGGTGCGGCCGCGCCGAACCACACCGTCGAGATCTGTTCGCGGCGCACGATCTCCGCGGCACGCCGCGCCACGAACGGGGTGGGGAGCATGAGCGTCGTCGGGTGCCGGTACACCCGATACGGGGCGGCCGCGTCGAACTTCTCGTGCGAGTCACCACGCCAGCGCGGCGCGTAGACGACCACGTCCTCCGGCGGCAGCAGGTCCACCAGATTCTGCAGGTAGGACTGGATCCCGCCCGGACGGGGCGGAAAGTCGTTGGTGAGCAACAACGTTCGAGACATCAACGGGCCTGCACTTCGAGCCACCGCTGCCACCCCGCGACCAGTTCGGCACGCGTCAGCCCGACACTCGAGGCGATCGCCGTGTCCTGCGCCGCGGGCAGGGCCGACGCCGCGACCCCCATGTACATCTTCTTCAGCCGCGCCTCGTCGAATCGATCGGCGACGTAGGCGGCCAGCGACCACGCACTCTGATAAGCCACCTGTGAAGTCTGACCGTCCATCGCGAAGTCGGTGTCGGCGGGTGGCCCGGTCGGAACTCGACCGGCACGCACGGACGCGATCAGGTCGGGTGCGGCATCCGCGATCCTCGTATAAGTCCCGTTGCGCCCGACGAATTCGGCCACGCCCTCGGTGATCCAGAGCGGCGCGTCGAGCGCGGTGTGAACGCGGGCCGCGACATGGGTCAACTCGTGCCGGAGAACCACCGCGAGCGTCGGTGCGGCGAGTTCCCGGGCCGCCGGGGTCAGGATGATGCGCTGTCCGGTCGCGGTGCGCTGGACCAGGTCGAGGCTGCTGAACACGGTCGCGGCCGCCGCGGTCCCGGTCGCCGCTCGGCCCTCGGGTACGAGTGCGGCGAACTCGTCGTCGGTCGCCGTGGCGACCACGACGGCGCGGCGATCCCAATCGTCGCCCCAGAAGTCACTGACGGCATCCACCGCCCCGGGCAGCTCCCGCTGCAGCGTCGCCACCGTCGAAGACGTTCGGGGATACGAGGCGACCACCGACGTGCCGCCTGCGGTGGCGGTGTCGGCCACCTGGAGTCCGGGCAGCTCCCACATCTGAGTGGGTGCGGATTCTCCTCCCAGGGCCGTGGCGTCTCCGACGAGGCGCCAGGCCTCGCCGTAGCGGGCGACCACGAACTGGGTGCCGACGACCACCTCGGCCTCGTCGACTCCCGGGACCCCCTCGCCGCCGAGCGCATAGCGCAACTCCACCGGAGCGACCCACGAGTCCGAACTCCCCGCGGCATCGAGGAGCTCCTGCAACTCACCGGGTACGAGCACCTCCGCCTCTTCGGTGGGCGCAAGCTGATAACCGAACCGTGCGAACCGCAGGGTGCCGCTGCGACCGTTCCGCGGCGTGAACCGGCTGGGCGCGAAACCCGCGGCGGCCGTGACGAATCTGTCCTTGAACGCCGGGGTGGCAGCGGTGTCGACGAGGGTGCCGATCGCCCGCACATCCCCGGAACGCACCGCTTCGGTGAGCGCGTCGAGCAACCGCGTCACGCCCGCCGCTCGATCACGCTCGTAGACGTTGACCGCGGTGCTCGACGACACGGGCGCGGCGGACGAACCGGGCCCGCCGGGCACATCGACCGTGCCGCACGCGGTGGCGACTGCGAAAACCAGAACGACCACGGCCGAGACGGGGCCGGCGCGCCCGCGCGGTGAGGTCACCGGTGGAACTAGAACCGGCGGGCAGAGTTGTACGGTCCGGCCTCGTCGAGCGGCTCGACCTTGACCGGCACACCGAAGGTCGAGGCGTGGATGACATAGCCGTCACCGACGTACATACCGACGTGATGGGCATCGGGATAGTAGATGACCAGGTCACCGGGCTTGAGGTCATTCTTCTCGACCGGCTGACCGCCGGCCATCTGCGCCTGACTCGATCGCGGGATGGTCTTGCCGGCCTGCCGGAACGCCCACACCATGAGTCCCGAGCAGTCGAACGAATTCGGTCCGGTGGCGCCCCACACATAGGGGTCGCCGATCCGGGTGAGCGCGGCGTGAGTGGCGATCAGTCCGGCGGCGGTGCCCTTGGGCACCAGTCGCGGATCGAAGTCGAAGGTCGGACCGCGCAGAGCCGCCAACTGCTTGCCGGTCATCGACTTGTAGATCGACCGGATCTGGATCGCCTGGAGCTGCAGGTCGGCTTGCTTCGTCTGGAGGTCACCACGGACCCGTTCGGCGCGGGAGACCGCCTCGGAGGCGGCCACCGCCGTGCGCTCGGCATCCTTCTTCGCGATGGCGGTCCTGGCCCGCACCTTCTTGATCGCGGTCAGGTCCACCGACGCCTGACGCGAGATCATGTCGAGACCCGACATCTGGTCCAGGAGCGCCTGCGGGGAGTCGCTGACCATCACGGCGTACAGCCCGCTGACCCGCGCGCCCTGATAGCTGGCGCGGACGATCGCGTCGACTCGGTTCTGGTGCACGGCGAGCTGGGCGCGGCTGGTGTCCAGCGTCTGCTGCGCCTCGGCCGCGGCTTTCTTGGCCGCCGCCACGATGCCGCGCTGCTTGTCGTACTCGATCTTGGCGTTGTGCATCGCCTCGGTGGTCTTCTCCGCGTCGATGCCCAGTTGCTTGTAGCGGTCGAGCAGTTGATCGGCCGAGCGCGCGGGCACCGCACGGGCGTCCCCGACCCCGCCGGCGACGGTCGGTGCCAGCACGGCGAACGCCGACAGGACACAGAGCGCCACCATCAGCGGACCCGAACGCATCCTCGGTCGCGTCGCGCGACCACGCCCCTCCCCGATCAGCACGGTCTACTCACTCCCTCGTGTGTGCTCGTCGATCCCTGAGCATCCCGGGCCCCTGCACCCGTACCCCGCGTCCCGTCGACCACCCTAGGCGGCCGACCGGCCCCCGGGACTGGTTCGGGCGGATCGCAATCCACGCGATCCGCCCGTCCAGAGACCTTCGTGCTCAGTCTGTTCGTGTTCAGTTGTCGTCAGTACCGACGGATGCCCGTCAGGGTCCACTCCTTGACGGCGTCGCGCTTGACCGGCGTGCCGTAGTTGGACGAGTGGACGAACTGACCGTTGCCGACGTAGATGCCGGCGTGGCCGCCACCGTTGAAGATCATGACGTCGCCGGGCTTGGCCTCGGAGTACGACACCGCGCGTCCGCCGCCGAGCTGGCCGTAGCTGTCGCGCGGGATGTTCTTGCCGGCCTGCTTGTAGGACCAGTAGACGAGGCCCGAGCAGTCGAATGCGTTGGGGCCGGCGGAGCCGTAGGAGTACGGCGCACCGATCTTGCTCTCGGCGGCCTTTACCGCCTTCTGACCGGCGGTCAGCTGCGGCTGGCCCAGGGGCGCGCCGCCACCCTGCGGGCGGAACTGCTGCGGGATCTGCTCCGGCGCGATACCCGGCACGGTGAACTGCCCCAGGTTGGGGATCTCGACCGTGGCGGCGGGCGACTTCTTCACCGGCGTGGCCTCAGGCGCGGGCTTGGCCTCCGGGGCCTTCGCGCCGGGCAGGGCCGGGATCTCGAAAGTGCCCAGCGGGGTGTGGACCGGGGCGGCGAGAGCAGGGCCGGCGGCTGCGGCGAGCGAACCGAGTGTGATCGATCCAGCGATCACCGCCTTCTTGGCGACCGTGCTGCCACGATTGGGCTGTTCCAAACGATGTTTGGCCACGAAGCGAGTTCTCCTTCAGATCTTCCTCTACCGCCGACCGAGTTAGCTGTCGGGTTCGGGCCGGAAGAGTGGCCCTACACGTTTTCGCGCATGAGGTATCCACTGGACACTCATGCATGGCAACGCGATTCACCCCGATTCGGATCGGTTTCGACCGAGTCGCATCAGTGGTGATGCGCTCCGACGAGCCCGTCCGAAGGTTGTGGTTCCCCGGTTCGCCCGCGAGGGCGATTGAGCGGTGACTACTGCGGACCACTTCTGTTGAAGCGGGACGCTCCGCAAAGGTCTCAGAAAGGTTACGAAATCGGATGCGCTCTGTCCACCAAGCGACAGACAGCCAAACCTCGGCCGCTTCTCAGCCTGCCCTGAGGACGGTCACAGAAGCGCGTCGATCCGGCGCCTGAACTGCGGTTTTGGCTGATCTTGCAGATCGTGCAGCGCCGCTGGTCACCATTGCAGCAGCCTGCAGAACGTCGATGGCGAGGTCCAGTTCGGCATCCGCGTCCGAGGTGGCCGCCGTTACCGAAACTCCACCTTCGTGCGGCATATCGTCCCAGCTCGGGCCACCAAACAGCACTGTCATCATGCACCCGTCGCAAGCGACGGGACGAGCCGGGCAGCGCGCACAATCGACGTACATAATGTGATCTCCATCTCATTTGGCGAGGGTGGGCCGCGTCGGCCCCGTTACGGGTCGTTGTGACCGTGAGAAGACCGCATTTCTCACGTCCAGGTGGAGACTAGGGGCGCCCACCGACAAGTCCGTCGAACAGCGATCGACACAGCAGTCACACGGGTCACACGACACGATGTCGGAGCGTCGCGGTCGCGATGTCGGTGGATCGAACTAGTGTTCGCCGGGTGACGCAGACCAGCGTGGACGGCTCGCCCGCGGGGCAGCTCACCTTCGCCGACCTGGAGGCCGCCGACCAGGGGGCCACGGGTGAGACGTCGAACGAGTTCAGCGACCGGTCGCTCTTCGAGACGACCCTCGTCGTCGTCGACCTCGAGACCACCGGGTCCGACCCGGTCCGCGACCGGATCACCGAGATCGGCGCGGTCAAGATCCGCGGCGGCGAGGTGGTCGGCGAGTTCGCCACGCTGGTCGACCCCGGCCGGCCGATCCCCCCGCAGATCGTGACCCTCACCGGCATCACCACCGCGATGCTGACCGACGCCCCCCGGATCGAGTCGGTGCTGCCGTCGTTCTTCGAGTTCGCCCGCGGCTCGATCCTGGTGGCCCACAACGCTCGTTTCGACATGGGTTTCCTTCGGCAGAACGCGATCCGGCTCCACCTGCCGTGGACGTTCAGCCTCAGCCTGTGCACGGTGACCATGGCCCGGCGCATCCTCAGCCGTGACGAGGCGCCGACGGTCAAGCTCAGCGCGCTCGCCGACCTGTTCGACGTCTCCGTGCGGCCCACCCACCGGGCGCTCGACGATGCGCGCGCCACGGTGGAGGTCTTCCACCGGCTCCTCGAGCGCGTCGGCAATCAGGGCATCGCGACCGTCGGCGACCTGACGTCGTATCTCCCGAAGACCAACCCGCGCCTGCGCGCCAAACGCGCACTCGCCGACCATGTCCCGGCCCGGCCCGGGGTGTACCTGTTCCGCGGCCCGTCGAACGAGGTCCTCTACGTGGGCACCGCGGTGGACCTCCGCCGCCGGGTCCGGTCGTACTTCAGTGGCAACGACCCGCGCCGCCGCATCGCGGAGATGGTGCTCCTCGCCCAGCGGGTCGACGTCGTGGAGTGTTCCCACGCCCTGGAGGCCGCCGTCCGCGAACTCCGGCTCCTCGGCGCGCACGCACCGGCGTACAACCGACGATCGACCCAGCCGCACAAGGGTTGGTGGGTGACCCTGACCGAGGAACGCTTCCCCCGGCTCAAGGTCAGCCGAACACCCACCGACGAGTCGATCGGCCCGGTGGGCAACCGCAACAACGCGGCGACCGTCGCCGACGTGATCTCGGCGGCCGCCGGTCTGCGCACGTGCACGACACGGCTCGGCGCGACGGGCTACCACTGGTGTCCCGAGGCCGATGGGAGGCGGCGGCCGGGGTCCTGCCGGGCGGCCACGGCGCAGCCGCAGACGGTGCCGGACTACTCTCCCCGGGTCACCGCGGCCCGCCGGCTCATGCGGGGTGAGGCCGACGAACTCCTCGACGGCCTCACCGCGCGTCTCGCCGACCTCGCCAAGGCGCACATGTTCGAGACCGCGGCGCGGCATCGGGACCGTCTCGCGCTCACGATCGACGCCCTCGCCCGCTGCCAGCGACTGGCCGCGCTGTGCGCGATCGCCGAGATCGTGGTCGCCCGGCCCGACGGTGAACGCGGCTGGCAGTTCGCGGTCATCCGGTACGGACGGCTCGCCGCCGCCGGGCGCGCTCGACGCGGAGTCTCGCCCATGCCCGTCGTCGACGCGCTCGTCGCGGCCGCGGAGACCGTGTTACCGGGCCCCGGTCCGCTGCGGGGCGCGCCGGCCGAGGAGGTCGGCCTCGTGTACCGCTGGATGACCGAACCGGGCGCGCGCATCGTGTCGACGAGTGAGCCGGTCGCCCTGCCCGCCGGCTCCGCCGAACGCCGGCTCGGCTGGTCGCAGTCGGCGCACGACGCACGTGCGGCCAGACCCGTCGCCGACTCTCGCACACGGCAGGCGAGCTGAGGGCCACGCACCACTAGGCTGGCGACATGATCACCGCCATCGTGCTCATCCAGGCCGACATCCACCGGATCCCGGAGACCGCCCAGGCCGTCGCCGACATCCCCGGGGTCGAAGAGGTGTACTCCTGTGCGGGCGACGTCGATCTGATCGCGAAGATCCGGGTCCGTGACCACGAACAGATCGCGACGGTCGTCACCGGCCAGATCAACCGGCTACCCGGGGTTCTCAAGAGCGCGACACACATCGCGTTCCGCAGCTACTCCAGCTCCGACGTCGAGGGCGGTTTCTCCATCGGCGAGAACTGACCCGCCGAACACTGAGCCCCACAAGGATTTCGGGGCAGCGTGACCGTCAGGCGGGCGCGGCGAGCCGGCCGCTGAGCTCGGCCCACCGCTGCAGCAGGTCGGCGGCGGCACCGTTGTCGATCGCATCGGCCGCCCGCTCCTTCGCGGCGCCGAGGGCATCGGTCAGTTCCGCCGAGCTCATCGGGGCCTCCTGCTCGAACGCGACGATGGCGCCGGCCGAGTTCAGCAGCACCGCGTCCCGGACCGGGCCCGTGGTCCCGGCCAGCAACTCGCGGGCGATCGCGGCGTTGACCGTCGCGTCTCCCCCCTGCAGGGCGGAGAGTTCCACGCGCGCGATCCCCAGATCCGTCGGGTCGACGGTGAGTTCGTTCACCTGCCCGGCGACAACCTGCCACACCGTCGACGTGGTGGTGGTCGTCAGTTCGTCGAGACCGTCGTCGCCGCGGACCACCAGCGCGGAGCCGCCGCGCTCGGCGAAGGCCCGCGCCAGAACCGGCGCGAGGTCCGCGAAGGCGCAGCCGATCAGCCCCCGGCTGGGTGTCGCCGGATTGGTCAGCGGCCCCAGCACGTTGAAGACCGTCGGGATGCCGATCTCCTTGCGCGGCGGACCGGTGAAGCGGAACGCCGGATGGAACACCGGCGCGAAGCAGAAGCCGATCCCGAGTTCTGCCACGCACTGCGCGACCGCGGCGGCGTCGAGGGAGATGTCGACGCCGAGCGCTTCCAGCACATCGGCACCGCCGCTCTTCGACGACGCCGCACGGTTGCCGTGCTTGACCACCGCGACGCCCGACGCGGCGATGACGATCGACGTCATAGTGGAGATGTTCACCGTGTGCGATCGGTCGCCGCCGGTCCCCACGACGTCGACGGCCGGGCGAGTGACGTCCACGAGCGTCGCGTGGTCGAGCATCGCGCGCGACAACCCGAGGAGCTCGGCCGGTGCGGCACCCTTCATCTTCACGCCGACACCGAACGCGGCGATCTGGGCTCCGGTCGCACTGTCGGTCATGATCTCGTTCATCGCCCACGCCGCCTCGTCGGCGCTGAGGTCGAGGCGATCGATGATCTTGCCGAGGATCTGCGGCCAGCTGAAGTCAGATTGTGCGGTGCTCACGGGGAGTCAGCATATTCGTGTTCAGAGCGGCGGACGCTGGAGGACGGCCCACTCGCGTGCGAATCCGCCGTGCCGCGAACCGAGGCTCGCCATCCGGGACCGTTCCTGCGACAGATGCATCGCGTCGAGCATCTGGACCCGCGCCAGGACCAGGACCACGAGCCGGTCGTCGCGTGGCGCCGGCCTCGGCCCCCAGCGTTCGTCGTCGACGGACTCGTAGCCGTCGAGCGCCGCCACCGCGGCCGCATCGGCCCGCCGGGCGGGGGGCACCTCGACGACGTGCCGGAGAATCACCTCGTCCGCGGCTCGCCACGACGACGCGTCGAGCGCCACCGAACTCGCGATGGCGTCGTCGTCGGACCGCGCCACCACCTGCACCTGCTCGTGCAGCGTCAGCGGGCCGACGCCGGCACGCGGGCGCAGCCGTGAGCGGAGCCGCGCCAGGCGACCCTGCTCGACGACTCGGCCGTTGAGATCACGGGGGCCGGGCGGCGCCGAACTGGACATGAACACACGGTAGCGAGCCGGGCGTCCGCCACGCCCTTCCCGGACACGCCGAGGATCACCCGATTCGCGCCCGGACCTGCGACGAGAGAAATAGTCGGAGGCAATTTCCGACCCGGGTGGCCACGGCTTACTACGAACCGTCATACTTCACTTGTGACAAGCGCTGTAGGTACCTCAGGAACAGCCATCACCTCGCGCGTGCACTCGCTGAACCGGCCCAACATGGTCAGCGTCGGCACGATCGTGTGGCTGTCCAGTGAGCTCATGTTCTTCGCTGGCCTCTTCGCGATGTATTTCGTCGCCCGTGCCAACTCCGCGGTCGGCTGGCCGCCGCCACCGACCGAGCTGAATCTCGCCCTCGCCATCCCGGTGACGACGATTCTCATCCTGTCGTCGGTGACGTGCCAGATGGGTGTCTTCGCCGCTGAGCGCGGTGACGTCTTCGGCCTCCGCCGCTGGTACGTCATCACCCTCATCATGGGAACGATCTTCGTGATCGGGCAGGCGTACGAGTACACCGTGCTGGTCGGCCACGGCACGACCCTCGCGTCGGATGCGTACGGCTCGGTCTTCTACATGACGACCGGGTTCCACGGCCTCCACGTGATCGGCGGTCTGATCGCGTTCGTGTATCTGCTCATCCGGACCAAGCTGTCGAAGTTCACGCCGGCGCAGGCAACCGCGGCCATCGTCGTCTCCTACTACTGGCATTTCGTCGACATCGTGTGGATCGGGCTGTTCGTCACGATCTACTTCATCCGATGACGCCGGCCCGCTCCAGCACGACCGAGCGCAGCTCGATCTAACAACAGTCCGTCCCGCTTAGTAGAGAGTCACAGATGAGTTCATCTCCACCGCGTCCGTCGGATAGCGGCACCGAGGTCGGACCCGATGCCTCGGCCCGACGCTCCTCTGCACGCGACGCCGGCCGCCGCGCCAAAGCACGACGCAAGCTCCGTCGGCGCGCAGGCGGCACCATCGTGCTGCTGGCCGGCCTCGTCATGGCGGGTGTGCTCGCCTCGGTGTTGACCCCCGAGCCGCAGGTCGCGGTCGCCGACGAGAGCAACGCCGCGATGATCGACGACGGTCGCAAGCTCTACGAGACCTCGTGCATCACCTGCCATGGCGCGAACCTCCAGGGCGTGCCCGAGCGCGGTCCCGCACTTCTCGGCGTCGGCGACGCCGCCGTGTACTTCCAGGTGTCGACCGGACGTATGCCGGCAGCGCGTGGTGAGGCGCAGGCCCAGCGCAAGCCGGCCAAGTTCACCACCGAGCAGATCGACCAGCTCGGCGCCTACATCCAGGCCGAGGGTGGCGGGCCGCAGGCGCCGCGCAATGCCGACGGCACCGTCGCGCAGGAGTCGCTGCGCGGCGACAGCATCGGACGCGGCAGTGAGCTGTTCCGATTGAACTGCGCTTCCTGCCACAACTTCACCGGCCGTGGTGGCGCACTGTCGTCGGGCAAGTTCGCGCCGAACCTCGACGGGGTCAACGAGGCGCAGATCTACACCGCGATGCTGACCGGTCCGCAGAACATGCCCAAGTTCTCGAATCGTCAGCTCGATCCGGAAGAGAAGCGGGACGTGATCGCCTACGTCAAGTACGTGAGTGAGGCAAAGCCCAGCGGCGGACTCGGAATCGGCGGTTTCGGCCCGGTCAGTGAAGGCATGGTCATGTGGTTCGTCGGCGTCATCGCCATCGTCGCCGGCGCCATGTGGATGGGATCTCGAGCATGAGCGCGAACGACAAAGACGTCCCGTCGCGGGACGAACTCGAACAGATGAGCACCGATGAGCTCGTCAAACTCGGTACCAATCTCGACGGCGTCGAGATCATCCACCGGTCCGAGCGTTACACGGTGCCGGGCACCAAGGTCGAGAAGCGGGCCGAGCGCCAGGTGGCCATCTGGTTCACCGTGGCCGGCGTGTCCGCCCTCGCGTGCCTCGGCATCTTCCTGTTCAACCATTGGGAATTCGCCCTCCCGGACGATCCGAACTACTGGTGGTACACGTTCAACACGCCGCTCCTCGGCGTGACGTTCGGCCTGTCGGTGTTCGCCATCGGCGTCGCGCTGATCCTCATCACCAAGAAGTTCATCCCGGCCGAGATCTCGGTTCAGGATCGTCACGACGGTGGATCGACCGAGGTCGACAAGAAGACGATCGTCGGTCTGCTCCAGGACACCGGCGCCACGTCCACCCTGGGTCGTCGCAAGATGATCATCGGCTCCGCCGGTTTCGGTCTCGGCGCCTTCGCGGTCACCGGACTCGTCGCCTTCCTCGGTGGCTTCATCAAGAACCCGTGGGCCGAGGGCCCCGACTCGCCGCTGTGGCATTCGGGATGGTCGCCGATCTACAACCCGCCGGAAGCGCCCAACGAGACCATCTACCTGCGGCGTGACACCGGCAACCCGTTCCAGGTCGCCCTGGTCCGGCCGGAAGATCTCGACGCCGGCGGTATGGAAACCGTGTTCCCGTGGCGTCGTTCGGACGGGTTCGGCGAGTCCGAGCACTCCCGCCATCTGCTGGAGGAGGGCCTGCACCAGGTCCGCAACCCCGTCATGCTCATCCGTCTGCGTCCCGAGGATGCGGCCCGTGCGGTCAAGCGCAAGGGTCAGGAGAGCTTCAACTACGGTGACTACTTCGCCTACACCAAGGTCTGCAGCCACCTCGGCTGCCCCGCCTCGCTCTACGAGCAGCGGAGCAACCGCATCCTGTGTCCCTGCCATCAGTCGCAGTTCGATGCGCTCGAGTACGCCAAGCCCATCTTCGGACCGGCCGCACGTGCGCTGGCACAGCTGCCGATCACGGTGAACAACGAGGGCTACCTCGTTGCCGCAGGCGACTTCATCGAGCCCGTCGGTCCGGCATTCTGGGAGCGTAAGTCATGAGCATCGCCGAACGCCTCGGCACTCAAGCCGAAGAAGTGGACTCGCGGTATCACCTCGCCGCGGGCATGCGTCGCCAGATCAACAAGGTCTTCCCCACCCACTGGTCCTTCATGCTGGGTGAGATCGCGCTGTACAGCTTCATCATCCTGCTGGTGTCAGGCGTCTACCTGTCGCTGTTCTTCGATCCGTCGATGACGCGCGTGGTGTACGACGGCGCCTACCAGCCGCTGAACGGCGTGATGATGACCAAGGCGTACGAGACGACGCTGAACATCTCGTTCGAGGTGCGCGGCGGTCTCTTCGTCCGTCAGATCCACCACTGGGCGGCTCTGCTGTTCGCCGCGTCGATCATCATCCACATGATGCGCATCTTCTTCACCGGTGCGTTCCGACGTCCGCGTGAGGCCAACTGGATCATCGGTTGTCTCCTGCTGATCCTGGCGATGTTCGAGGGCTTCTTCGGTTACTCGCTCCCCGACGACCTCCTGTCGGGCACCGGCGTCCGCGCCGCCATGAGTGGCATCGTCCTCGGTATCCCGGTCGTCGGCACCTGGATCCACTGGGCACTGTTCGGCGGCGACTTCCCCGGCGTCATCATCATCCCGCGCCTCTACGTGCTGCACATCCTGCTCTTCCCGGGCATCATCCTGGCTCTGATCGGCGCACACCTCGCGCTGGTCTGGTACCAGAAGCACACGCAGTTCCCCGGCCCCGGCCGCACCGAGAAGAACGTCGTCGGCGTCCGCATCATGCCGGTCTTCGCTGCCAAGGCCGGCGCGATGTTCGCCTTCGTCACCGGCGTGCTGGCGATCATGTCGGGCGTCTTCCAGATCAACCCGGTCTGGAACATCGGTCCGTACAACCCGGCACAGGTGTCGGCCGGATCTCAGCCTGACATCTACATGATGTGGACCGACGGTCTGATACGTCTGTTCCCCGCGTGGGAGCTCTACCTGGGCAACTACACGGTGCCGATGTCGAACTGGGTCGTGCTGATCATGACCATCATCTTCGGCCTGATGTTCGCCTACCCGTGGATCGAGAAGAAGCTCACCGGCGACGATGCGCACCACAACCTGCTGCAGCGTCCCCGCGACACCCCGGTGCGGACGGCGATCGGCTCCATGGCGGTCTCGTTCTACATCCTGCTGACGATCGCATGTATGAACGACATCATCGCGTTCAAGTTCCACATCTCGCTGAACGCGACCACGTGGATCGGGCGTATCGGTCTGATCGTCCTGCCGCCGCTGGTCTACTTCATCGCCTACCGCTGGGCGCTCTCGTTGCAGCGCAGTGACCGCGAGGTACTGGCACACGGCATCGAGACCGGCATCATCAAGCGGCTGCCGCAGGGTGAGTACATCGAGATCCACCAGCCGCTCGGCCCGGTCGACAGCCATGGTCACCCGATCCCGCTCCCCTACGAGGGTGCGGCACTGCCCAAGCGGATGAACAAGCTCGGCTCCGCCGGTGCCCCGGGTACGGGTTCGATCCTCACGGCGGATCCGCCGGAGGAGCAGCTGCGCAACGTCGAACTCGAGCACGAGATCGAGGCCGGCGAGCGGAAGGCCCTCCGCGAGCTGCAGGCCAAGGGCGGCAACCCCTTCGGCGAGTAGTCACACGAGGTCGCACGACCCACCGCGGGCCGTCGAGCACCATCTGGTGCGCGACGGCCCGCGGTTCGTTGTGCGCAGTGGCTCACGTCGCCGACCGACACCACTCCCCTCCCCCGGGGTGGCTGCCGGCGCGGGTCCGATGTGGCACGGTGTACCCCATGCGCCGGTCACCTCCCCGAAGTTCCGGTCTGTCCCAGATCACCCGCGGGATGGGCACTCTCGATGCCGAGATCTACGATTCGATCGCCCGGTCCCCGAGCCCGCTCCTCGACGTGACGATGCCGATACTCACCCGGGCCGCCGACCATTCGAAGCTGTGGATGGCGATCGCTGCCGGGCTCGCCGTGTCCGGCCGTCCCTCGCTGCAGCGCGGTGCCGCACGCGGACTGGTCTCGCTCGCCGTGACGAGTCTGGTCACCAACCAGGGGGCGAAGCGGATCCGCAACCGCTCGCGGCCCTCCCACGGACTGATCCCGTTGTCCCGGCGGGGTCGTCGACGCCCGACCTCCAACTCGCTGCCGTCCGGACACTCCGCCAGTGCTGCCGCCTTCGCGGTCGGTGTGGCCGTCGAGAATCCGCCCGCGGGTCTGTTGTTGTCGGCACTGGCCGGGCTCGTCGGGCTGTCCCGGGTGGCGACCGGGGCACACTACCCCGGCGACGTGGTCGCGGGGCTAGGCATCGGCGCCGTCATCGCCACGATCGGTGCCCGTGTCGTGCCGCCCATCACCGAACCGTCGCTGTCCCTGGCCGCCCCGTCCGTCGTCGACGTGGGACCCAACCCCGACGGGACCGGGCTGGTCGTCGTCGTGAACCCGGGCTCCGCGGACGGACGGGGTCGCCGCGTGGTGGATGCGATCCGCACCGGGCTGCCGGCCGCCGAGATCATCGAGCTCGACGACACCGACGACATGGCAACCGTTTTCGCCGACGTGGCGGCCCGCGCGGAGATCCTGGGGGTGGCCGGCGGCGACGGCACCGTGGCATGTGCCGCCGCTCCTGCGCTCGCCGCCGACATCCCCGTCGCGGTCTTCCCGGCCGGCACGTTCAACCACTTCGCGCGCGACATCGGTTGCGGCACGGTGGACACCACGATCGACGCGATCCGTTCGGGTTCGGCGTCCCGTGTCGACGCGATGTGGCTCAACGACTCCCGCCTGATCCTCAACACCGCGAGCATCGGCGCGCACCCCGACTTCGTCCGGGTCCGCCGGCGCCTTCAGCGGCGCATCAGCCGGCCGCTCGCGACCGCCGCGGCCGTTCTCCACGTCCTCCGCAAAGATCCGCACGTCCGAATCGAGGTGGAGGGCCGTGTACTCGATGCGTCGCTGTTCCTCGTCGGCAACTCGATCTACCAGCCCACCGGGTTCCTACCGTCGCGACGCGTCCGGCTCGACGACGGCCTTCTCGACGTACGGATCCTCGAGACGAGCCATCGCTGGGCGACCCTGCGGCTCCTGGGTTCACTGGCGCTCGGTCGTCTCGAACGCTCCCACCTGTACCACGAGATGCAGGTCCCCGAGTTCCGCTTCACCGCGGTCGACGGCCCCGTCGCGGTGTCACACGACGGCGAGGTCGAGGAGTCGTTCTCGCAGGCCGACTTCCGCGTGGACTACCGCGTCCTGAAGGTCTTCCGGCCGGTCGGCCGGGAGCGTCCCTGACCGCTCACCGAGGGTTCCTCGGCGAAGACACGAAAGCGCCCCACCGAATCTCGGTGGGGCGCTTTCGTGGTGCGTGACGCCTGGCGGCGTTCAGTGCCTGCGCTCAGTGCTTCTCGGGACCGACGTGGTACTCGAAGACCAGGCCCGCAGCGGTGCCCATGATGACCACGGCCGCGAAGATCGCCAGCCAGAAGTTACCGGTGGCGAAGCCGACCGCGAAGGTCGAGGCGCCGAGCGCGATCAGGATGGGCCACCAGGAGTGCGGGCTGAAGAAGCCCAGCTCGCCGGCGCCGTCCTCGACCTCGGCGTCTTCGTAGTCCTCGGGGCGGATCTCGACGCGTCGGGCGACGAACCGGAAGAACGTGCCCGCGATGAGCGTCAGGCCGGCCGCGAAGAACAGGCCGACGACGCCGACCCACTCGATGCCCTTGCTGGTGAACGCGGTGAAGAGGGTGTATGCGACGCCCGTCAGAAAGAAGAAGGCGGTCAGCATCTCGAAGAGGCGTGCCTCGATCTTCATCGTCAGCTCACTTCCTTGGTGCAGTTGGCGAGGGTCGGGTTGTCGGGATCACCGGTGGCACCGACGGAGCCGTCGGTCGCGCGGCGGGTGTCGAACGGCACCGTGGTCACCGCTTCGGGTGCCTGGCAGATCGACGCGAGCGCTTCCGCATTGGTGGCGCTGGGGTTCGCCTCGCGGAACCGGATGTAGCTGTCGAAGTCCTCCGGCGAGACGGCGCGGACCTCGAAGTTCATCATCGAGTGGTACGTACCGCACATCTCGGCACAGCGGCCGACGAAGGCGCCGGTCCGGTCGATCGACTTGATCTGGAAGATCGGGTCGGTCGCGTTCTGCTCGGGGAACGGGAAGACGTCGCGCTTGTAGAGGAATTCCGGCACCCAGAACGAGTGGATGACGTCGGCCGAGGCGATGTTGAACTCGATGCGCTTGCCGGTCGGCAGCACCAGGACCGGGATCTCCGACGACGAGCCGACCGTCTCGATGCGGTCGAACTTCAGGTAGTCGCGGACGTCGTCGTCACGGCCACCGGCCGGACCGGGGAGCTCACCGTGCTCGCCGCCCTCGTCGCTGCCGGCGTGCTCGGTCTCGGCGCCGCTACCGGTCTGCGCTTGGATCTCGAACGGGTTGCCGTTCTGCTCGAAGCCGTTGTAGGTGGTGCCGTCGGAGAACTCGACCTGGTTGTAGCCGAACTTCCAGTTCCACTGGAACGCGGTGACGTCGACGACGACCTTGGAGTCGTTGTTCTTGCCCTCGACGTTGTTCTGCACGATGACCGTGAAGTAGAAGAGCACGGCGATGATGACGAACGGGATCGCCGTGTAGGTGAGCTCCAGCGGCACGTTGTATGCCGTCTGGCGCGGGAACACGCCCTTCTTGGCGTCGTTCGCGCGGTGGAACGTGATCGTCCAGAAGATCAGCGCCCAGACCAGGACACCCATGACCAGCGCCGCGATGACCGACCAGGTCCACAGATCGACCATCTCTTTGCCGTCGGGCGTGACGCCCTCGGGCCAACCGAAACGCATCGCCTCACTGGCGCTGCAACCCGACATCAGCAGTGCGCCGAGGCCGAGAGCGGCGACGAATCCGAGTCGCTTCATCGTCCGCGACGCTGATGAGACACGCCTCGCTCGGGGCCGTCCACCGTGTGCCAATTTCACGCCTTCCTGCTCGCTCACCGGCGCCCTCGCGCCGAGGTGAGTGCATGCCACATGACCTGCACGGGGCAAGGTCTTGCCGTGGACACACAGCAATTCTTGCACCTAGTACTACGCAGCGTAGACCAACCCGCGGAAGCTGTCGGAATCGGGGCGCGATCGGCGTCGTGTCCCCCTCCCTCGGTCCCGCACCGGCGCCCACGGGTCGCGCGCGACAGTCGCGTTCGCTCGCACGGCCCACCGCGCCACATAGAAACTCCGCCCGCCGCTTCAGGCATACTCGGACGCGATCCGGCCCGGCGTCGGAATCGTGCGTGGACTGGCAACTGAACGGAGAGAACGAGACGTGTGTGGTCTGCTCGGCCTGCTGACATCCGACGGAACGGCCGCCGATGTCGTCGAACCGGTGGCGGTGGCCTCGCACTGCATGCGGCATCGCGGACCCGACGAGCCCGGTACATGGCACGACGACGACATCGTGTTCGGGTTCAATCGCCTCTCGATCATCGACATCGAGCATTCGCATCAGCCGCTGCGCTGGGGCCCGCCCGAGAATCCCGACCGTTACGCGCTGGTGTTCAACGGCGAGATCTACAACTACCTCGAGATCCGCGCCGAGCTGGCGAAGGACGAGGGGGTGCTGTTCCGGACCGAGGGTGACAGCGAAGCGATCGTCGCAGCGTTCCACCACTGGGGCCCCGACGCGGTCAAACGGCTTCGCGGCATGTTCGCCTTCGCGATCTGGGACACCGAGAACCGCTCGCTCTTCCTCGCCCGCGACCCGTTCGGCATCAAGCCGCTGTTCGTGGCGTCGGGCCCGGGCGGGCTGATCTTCGGCAGCGAGAAGAAGAGCCTGCTCGAGCTGATCGAACGCGTCGGGCTGTCGACCGAGCTCGATCCCCGCGCGATCGAGCACTACACCGTGCTGCAGTACGTCCCGGAGCCCGAGACGATCCACGCGTCGATCCGGCGGCTCGAGTCGGGCTGCCACGCGACCGCCACGCCGGGCAGTCCCCTGTCGATCCGGCGATACTTCACCCCGCAGTTCGGTGTTCGCCCGGTCACCGAGGCCACCCGGCAGAAGCGCTACGACGAGATCGCCGACGTCCTCGCCGATTCGGTCGCCAAGCACATGCGCGCCGACGTCACGGTCGGGTCGTTCCTGTCCGGCGGCATCGACTCGACGGCCATCGCGGCGCTCGCGATCCGGCACAACCCCGACCTCATCACCTTCACCACCGGCTTCGAGCGCGAGGGCTACTCGGAGGTCGACGTCGCCGCCGAGTCCGCGGAGGCGATCGGCGCTCGGCATGTCGTGAAGGTCGTCGGGCCGTCGGAGTTCATCGAGTCGATCCCGTCGATCGTCTGGTACCTCGACGATCCGGTCGCCGACCCGGCACTCGTCCCGCTGTACTTCGTGGCCGCCGAGGCGCGCAAGCACGTCAAGGTGGTCCTGTCCGGCGAGGGCGCCGACGAGTTGTTCGGCGGCTACACGATCTACAAGGAACCGCTGTCCCTCGCCGCGTTCGACCGGCTGCCCCGTGCGCTGCGTCGTGCGGCGGGCAAGGTGTCCGAGCGGATTCCGGAGGGGACCCGCGGCAAGAGCCTGCTGCACCGCGGGTCGCTCACGCTCGAGGAGCGCTATTACGGCAACGCCCGCAGCTTCGACGACGCGCGGCTCCGCGCGGTGCTGCGCGACTACCGTCCCGAATGGACCCACACCGACGTCACCGCACCGATCTACGCGATGAGCCAGGGCTGGGACCCGGTGGCCCGCATGCAACATCTGGACCTCTTCACCTGGCTGCGCGGGGACATCCTGGTCAAGGCCGACAAGATCACCATGGCCAACTCCCTCGAGCTGCGGGTGCCGTTCCTCGACCCGGAGGTCTTCGCGATCGCCGAAGGTCTCCCCCATGACGAGAAGATCGCGCACGGCACAACGAAATACGCGTTGCGCAAGGCGCTGGAGCAGATCGTCCCGGCGCACGTCCTGCATCGCAAGAAGCTCGGCTTCCCGGTCCCCATCCGCCACTGGCTGGCCGGCACCGAGATGTACGACTGGGCGCACGAGACCATCACGCACTCCCAGACCGATCACATCTTCGCCAAGGACGCGGTCGTCACGATGCTCAACGAGCACCGAGAAGGCTTGGTGGACAACAGCCGTCGACTCTGGACGGTCCTGATGTTCATGGTCTGGCACGGCATCTTCGTCGAGGGCACGATCGTTCCGGAGATCATCGACCACACCTATCCCGTGCGGGTCTGATTGCCCGACAACCGAAGCCGCCCACGAATCCGGGGCGGCTTCGGTGGCGACGGGATCAGTGCGCGAGCTTGAGACCGATGACCCCGCCGACGATCATCACCAGGAACAGCGCCTTGAGCAGCGAAACCGGTTCCTCACCGGTCGCCATCGCATAGACGACGGTCAGCACCGCGCCGATACCGACCCACACCGCATAGGCGGTCCCGACCGGCAGATCGCGCATCGCATACGCCAGTCCGACCATGCTGGCGACCAGCGCGACCCCGAACACGGCCGTCGGACCCAGCTTGCTGAAACCCTCCGACTTGCCCAGCGCGGTTGCCCACACGGCTTCCAGGACACCGGACACGATCAGAACGATCCACGACATGACGCTCCCTCCGGGCCGTCTTGTCGCGCACCGGGTACAGCACCCCTCGTCCGGGAGTCCTCGATCGGGACTCCGTTCCAACGTGTCACGCCGGGGCGGGGGTGGCAACGTCAGACGCGTCACCACCCCGGAGAACCGGACTCAGCCTGCGAACGCCGCCTTGATCTCCGCGGCGGCCTCGGCGCCGTAGGCGCCTTCGATCCGAGCCAGGGCCGAGTCCGGGTCCCAGGCCCAGTCCTGTGTCGAGACGGTCTCCAGCACCAGCACCGCGACCATCGAGCCGACCTGCGCGGCCCGCTCGAAGTCGAGTCCGCGCGCCAGCGCGGACAGGAACCCGGCGCGGAACCCGTCGCCGACACCGGTGGGGTCGACCTTCTCCGTCTCCGGCACGACGGGGACGTGGATGCGCGTGCCGTCGCGGTCGACGATCTCGACGCCGTCCTTGCCGAGCGTCGTGACGCGCACGCCGACCATCTCCGCGACCTGCGCCTCGGACAATCCGGCCTTCTGACGCAGGAGCCCCCACTCGTACTCGTTGGTGAACAGGTAGGCGGCGCCGTCGATGAGCGTGCGGGTCTGCTCCCCGTCGAGGCGGGCCAGCTGCTGCGACGGGTCCGCCGCGAACGGGATACCGGCGGCCCGGCACTCTTCGGTGTGGCGGATCATCCCGGCCGGATCGTCGGCCCCGATGAGGACGAGGTCGGGCGCCCCGACCTCCGCGATGACCTCGGACAGCACGATCTCGCGGCTCTCGCTCATCGCGCCGGCGTAGAACGTGGCGAGCTGGGCCATCGTCTCATCGGTGGTGCACATGAACCGAGCGGTGTGGTGGGTCTCCGAGACCCGCACGCCGCGGCAGTCGACCCCGTTGGCTTCGAGCCACTTGCGGTAGTCGTGGAAGTCGGACCCGACCGCGCCGACCAGAACGGGCGCACCGCCGAGCTGACCCATCGCGTAGCAGATGTTGCCGCCGACACCGCCGCGCCGAACGACGAGATCCTCCACGAGGAAGCTGAGGGAGATGTGTTCGAGGTGGTCTCCGAGCAGCTGCTCGGAGAACTTGCCCGGGAACTTCATCAGATGGTCGGTTGCGATGGACCCACACACAACGATTGCCACTGGAGATCTCGACCCTTCGATTGGTTGCCCGACGGATGTACCCAGCAGGTGGTCACCTCACCCGGACAGGTGATGACGCAGACAGGTGTCCACGCTACTCACTCATCGGGATACGACACCGGCCGCACCCCAAGTGGGATGCGGCCGGTACCGGAAGTTCGCTGACGTGTACGGCGTCAGTTGAACGAATCGCCGCAGGCGCAACTGCCGGTGGCATTCGGGTTGTCGATGGTGAAGCCCTGCTTCTCGATGGTGTCGACGAAGTCGATGGTGGCACCCTGCACGTAGGGGGCGCTCATGCGGTCGACGGCGAGGGTGACGCCACCGAAATCGGTGGTGATGTCGCCGTCGAGAGTGCGGTCGTCGAAGAAGAGCTGGTATCGCAGGCCCGCGCAACCACCCGGCTGTACGGCGATACGCAGCGCGAGATCGTCGCGGCCCTCCTGGTCGAGCAGCGCCTTGGCCTTCGACGCGGCTGCGTCGCTGAGGATGACGCCGGTGCTCGTGGCTGTGCCCGTTTCGTTCTGCACGGTCATGGATGCTCCTGTAAGTGGTGTGGTCCCGGTGCATCGTGGCCCGATGCCGTGGTTGGGGTGTGCCCTCACGGTCGTTCGGGATTCACCCGCTCGCCGGGAGGTCGACCGGTGTGCCCGTGCGTACAACCGTACTCCTCCCCGTGGTATTCCCGTCCAGTCGGACGGGCGTTTCCGGGAGGTCGGCACCCGATTCGGCGGCACGGCGAGACGTCGAGGTCAGCCCGGACCGTCCGCCGCCCGGAAGTCGGATGCGACCGATGTCGCGAGCACGACGAGCTGGTTCTCCGCATCGTTCATCGCGACCTCGACCGAGCCGGCGATGTCGACGATCGCGTACGCGGCCGCGACACCGGCCGCTCGGATCTCGTCGGGGCCCAAGGCGACCTGACCCGCGAGGACGATCGTCGGCGCACCCGCGCCCCGGGCGCCGATCGTCGAGGCCGCGTCGTGCAGTGCGGCGACCACCTTGCCCCGGAGCGTCTGGGCGTCGAACTTCCCCTCTCCGGTGACCACGAGATCGGCCGCGGCCACCTCGGCCGCCAGCCCGGTCGCCTCCGCGACGACGGTGGCACCGGACACCCGGGTACCGCCGAGCGCGAGCAGCGCCGCACCCAGCCCGCCCGCGGCGCCGGCGCCGGGCTCATCGGCGACATCCCGGTCGGCGAGCGCACTCAACACCTGTGCCCAGTGGGCGAGGCGCGTCTCGAGCAGTTCGACCGTCTCCGGGTCGGCGCCCTTCTGCGGACCGAAGACGGCGGCGGCTCCCGACGGCCCGAGCAGCGGGTTCTCCACATCGGACGCCACCACCAGATCCACACCCCGGAGTCGCTCCCGGGCGCGGTCGCCGCCGCCGAGGGCTTCCACGAGGCCGGCGCCGCCATCGGTCGTCGCACTGCCGCCGAGCCCGATCACGATCCGCTCGGCCCCGCGTGCCAGCGCCGCCGCGACCAGCTCGCCGACTCCGCGGGTATCGGCTGCCGTCGCCGTCCGCGGCGTCGGCGTCCCGCCCAGCTGGTGCAGACCGCACGCCTGGGCGCACTCGATGTATGCGGTCGACGCGTCGTCGAGAAGCCATCGCGCGATGACCCCCGCCCCGAGCGGACCGGACACCGGTTCGGCGATCACGGTCCCGAACCGCGAGGCGAGCACGTCGACGAAGCCGGGTCCGCCATCCGACTGCGCAGCCACGACGAGCTCGTCCCCATGCCGTGCCGCACGCCACCCCCGGGCGATCGCCCGAGCCGCGACCACTGCGGACATGGTGTCACCGAACGAATCCGGCGCGATCAGGATCCGCACCGGGATCCCGCCGTCGGCCCCGTGGGTGCTCCACCGCGCTGCGCGCCGTTCCCGGTCATGAGCACGGAGTGTAAGTGGCCGAACCCGACCCGGCAGCGCGACATCGACGCAGGGCGGATCGGCGAGCCAGCGCGCGACGCCGCGGATGCCGAGTACGCCGGGTGACCACTCGAAAGCGACGACCACGCGTTTGTCTCGCAACATCGATCACCTAGGCTCTACAGCGTGAAGCTGCCATGGAAGAAGGACGACACCCAGGCGGATTCCGGCGACAGCTCGGTCTCCACCTACACCGCCGACGACGAGTCCGGCACCGACGTCGCGCCCTCCACCAAGGGCAGCAAGTACACCCCGGGCAAGGGTCGTCCGACGCCGTCTCGCCGACAGGCCGAGAACAAGCGACGCGGTCCCGTCGCACCGCCCCCGACGAACCGCGCCGAGGCGCGCGCCCGCAAGAAGGAACTGAAGTCCACGCTCTCCAAAGAGGAGAAGCGCGCACTCTCCGCCGAGCGCCGCGAGAAGCGGCTCCAGCAGCGCGAACGGATGATGGCCGGCGACGAGGCCTACCTGATGCCGCGCGACAAGGGCGCCTCGCGGCGCTACACCCGCGACATCGTCGACGCCCGACGCAACTTCGCCGGGCTGTTCATGCCGTTCGCGATCCTGCTGATCGTGCTGATGTTCCTGGTCCCGCAGGCGGCGGCGCTGACCAACCTGATCCTGGTCGCCTTCGTCGTGCTGATGGCGGCCGACGGTGTGATCCTGGGCCGCATGGTCAACCGGCGGGTCGCCGAACGTTTTCCCGAGTCCAGCGACGGCGGTTTCAAGCTGGGCTGGTACGCGTTCACGCGCGCGATGCAGCTGCGCAAGATGCGCGCCCCCAAGCCGATGGTCTCGCCGGGCGACGAAGTCTGATCGATGACCGATCGCGCAGTGCGCACCCTCGTCCTCGGCGGCGTGCGCTCGGGTAAGTCCGCGCACGGAGAGTCGTTGCTCGACGGCCACCGTCAGATCCGCTACCTGGCCACGGGCCCGCTGACGTCCTCCGACGGGGAGTGGATGGACCGGGTCCGGCGCCATCGCGAACGCCGCGACGACCGGTACACGACGATCGAGACGACCGATCTCGGCCAGGCCCTGCGCACCGCGCCCGACATCCCGGCCCTTGTCGACGACCTGGGCAACTGGCTCACCGCGCAGATCGACGCCGTCCACGGATGGACCTCGGGTTCGGAGATCGACCTGGACGGCCGGATCGACGACCTCTGCGATGCCCTGCGCGCGATGTCGGCCGACGTGGTGATCATCAGCCCGGAAGCCGGCCTCTCGCTCGTACCGCCCACCCCCGCCGGCCGGGTGTTCCAGGACCTGCTCGGGACTCTCAACGTCCGGGTCGCCGAGGTGTGCGAGCGCGTCGATCTCGTCGTCGCGGGCCGGGTCCTGCACCTCCCCGCCGGAGCACCCGCCGACGAGTCCGTGGACCGGCACGTAACCGACGCGGACCCGACCGGGAACGCGGGCCCGGCATCGGACACCCCGACGACGACTCCGCCCGCCTCCGACGACCCCACTCCGACACCGCCGAGCACAGCGGCGGCCGCGGTGGCAACCACTTTCGGCTCAGCACCCGAACCTGTTGCGGGCGTGGGTGTCTCGGAACGGCCCCGGCCCGACCCCGCGGATGCCGAGGTGTTCGCACCGATCGCGCCGCCGGACGAGGCGGTCGCGCAGGACGCGCGGAAACGGCAGGCGGTACTCACCAAGCCGCCGGGGTCGCTGGGCCGCGTCGAGGAGATCGGCGTCTGGATCGCCGCATGCCAGGGGCAGTGTCCGCCCGCGCCACTCACCTCCCCCACCGTCGTCGTCTTCGCCGGCGATCACGGAGTCGCGCGCGGCGGGGTGTCGGCGTTCCCACCCGAGGTGACCGCGCAGATGGTCGCCAACATCGCCGCTGGGGGTGCCGCGGTGAACGTGATGGCGGGCCGTGTCGGTGCCGCGGTGAAGGTCGTCGACATGTCCGTCGACGCCGACACTTCGCCGGAACTGTCGCGGTACAAGGTCCGTCGCAGCAGCGAAGACCTCCGCACCACCGACACCATCAGCCTCGCCGAGGCACGCGCGGCGCTGGCCGCCGGCCGTGCCATCGCCGACGACCTCGTCGACTCGGGCACCGACCTCCTCATCGCCGGCGAGATGGGCATCGGCAACACCACCCCGGCGACCGTCCTCATCGGCGCGCTGACCCGGCGCGAGCCGGTCGAGATCGTCGGCCGCGGCACCGGCGTCGACGACGCCGGATGGATGCGGAAGACGGCCGCGATCCGAGACGGAATGCGTCGCGCGCGCAAGGTCATCCACGACCCCCTCGCGCTGCTCGCCGCCGTCGGCGGCGCCGATCTCGCCGCCACCGTCGGCTTCCTCGCCCAAGCGGCGCTGCGTCGGACGCCGGTCATTCTCGACGGCGTGGTGATCACCGCCGCGGCGATGGTCGCCAACGAACTCGCACCGGGCGCGATGCGCTGGTGGATCGCCGGACACCGATCGGTCGAACCCGCCCATCAGATCGCGCTCGACCACCTCGATCTCGTTCCGGTGCTGGACCTCTCGATGCGCCTGGGCGAAGGCAGCGGTGCCGTCCTGGCACTGCCGATCGTGCAATCCGCCGCCGACCTGCTCGGCTCGATGGCCACCTTCGACGAGGCGGGGGTGTCTGACCGGGAGGCCGAGCACGCCACCGTCGAGACGACCTGACGCCGAACCGATTCGAGATGATCTCGCCGATCCGGGCGCTGCGAACCGCGTTCAGCTGGCTCACGGTGGTACCCGTCGGTGGTCACGCAGGCGCTTCCGCACCCAACCGGGAGCTGGGAGCGGCGGTCATGGCGTCGGTCCCGGCGATCGGCGCCGCCCTGGGCGCGGCGTCGGCCGGACTGGCTTTCGGGCTCGCGCAGACCGACCTCCCGGCGCTCACGGCGGGCGTGCTGATCGTCGTGCTGCTCGCCGCCGCCACCCGTGGCATGCACCTCGACGGGCTCGCCGACACCGCGGACGGACTCGGGTGCTACGGGCCGCCCGATCGTGTCACCGAGATCATGCGCAGCGGCACCGTCGGACCGTTCGGCGTCGCGACGCTGGTCCTCACGCTGGCCGTGCAGTCGACCGGGTTCGCCGCGCTCGCGAACGGGTCTCGTTGGTACGACCTCGCTTTCGCGATCGCCCTCGGGCGGTTCGGCGCAGTCGTCGGCACCCGGCGGTCCCTGGAACCGGCCCACCACAACGGTTTCGGCGCCCTGGTCGCGGGGACCCAGCGCACCTCGGTCGCCGCGTGGTTCGTGGTGGCCCTGCTCGCAACCGTGCCGCTCGGACTGTCCGCCAACGGAATCGACGGCGGCCACGTCGAGGTGGCCGCCGTCGTCCAGGGGTGTGCGATCGTGCTGGCCGTGACCGCCTTCGCGTGGTGGTTCACGAGGCACTGCGCTCGCCGGATGGGTGGGATGACCGGCGACGTGCTGGGCGCGACCATCGAACTCGGGGTCGCGATCGGCGTCGTCGGTCTCCTGCTCTGAGGCGTCGTGGCGCCGCTCAGCGGCGGTAGAGCTCCGTCATCCACCCGTGGGTGTCGGCGAACGTCCCGCGCTGGATGCCGGTCAGGGTGTCGCGCAACGCCTGCGTCACCTCACCGGTCTCACCGTTGTTGATGGTGTAGTCCTCGCCCTCACCCTTGACCCGACCGACCGGGGTGATGACCGCGGCGGTGCCACAGGCGAACACCTCGGTGATGTCGCCCGACGCCACGCCCTTGCGAAGCTCTTCGGTGGTGATCTTGCGTTCCTCGACCTCGAAGCCGGCATCGGTGGCCAGCGTCAGCAGCGACGAACGGGTGATGCCGGGCAGCAGTGAGCCCGACAACTCGGGGGTCACCAGCCGGGCGTCGGCGCCTGAGCCGAACACGAAAAACAGATTCATGCCGCCCATCTCCTCGATGAAGCGGCGTTCGATCGCGTCGAGCCACACGACCTGGTCGCACCCCTGCTCGGTGGCCTGCCGCTGGGCGAGGAACGCGGCGGCATAGTTGCCACCGCACTTGGCGAATCCGGTGCCGCCCGGTGCCGCGCGCACATACTCGGTGGACAGCCAGACACTCACCGGCTTGATCCCACCGGCGAAGTAGGCACCCGCCGGCGAGGCGATGACCGAGTAGATGTAGCTGGAGGACGGGGCGTTGACGCCGAGGCTGGCCTGCGACGCGAACATGAACGGACGGAGGTAGAGCGCCTCTTCGCCGCCGGCGGCGGGCACCCACTCGTTGTCGGCCTCGAGCAGGGCCTTGAGCGAGGCGATGAAATCCTCGACCGGCAGCGCGGGCATCGCGAGCCGCTCCGCGCTGCGCTGGAGACGCGCGGCGTTCGCCTCGGGGCGGAACGCGGCGATCGAACCGTCCGGCTGCCGATAGGCCTTGAGCCCCTCGAACACCTCTTGGCCGTAGTGCAGAACCGTGGCCGCGGGGTCGAGGGCGATCGGACCGTACGGCTTCACCGTGGCGTTGTGCCAACCCACCCCTGCGTCGTAATCGATCATCACCATGTTGTCGGTGAAGTGGCGCCCGAATCCGGGGGCGGACAGGATCTCCGCGCGCCGGCCCTCAGACACCGGGTGCGGATGCTCGGTACGGTTGAACTCCAAGGTCATCACGCCATCGTACCGCCGGGCACAAAAGCATTTCCCCGCCCGGTCGGCTGCCCCCGGGGCTGCGTGGGACGTCGCGCGAGGGCCCGCAGGTCACACGTGCGACGGCACGAACGGCGGGATCACGACCTCGCACGCCAGGTCCCGCCCGCGGACGTCGACTACGACCTCGTCGCCTTTGCGCACCCCGGACGCCGTATCGAGCAGGGCCAGTGCGATGCCCTGTTTGAGGGTGGGCGAGAACGTCCCCGACGTACAGGTGCCGATCTGCTGGTCCGTCCCCGCCAGGCGGACCACGCACCCCGCACGCGGTACTCCGCGGCCGGTCGCCCGCAACCCGTACAGACGACGCGTCGGTCCGGCCTCCTTCTCGGCGAGTAGGGCGTCGCGTCCGAAGAACGACGGCTTGTCCCAGCCGACCGCCCAACTCGACCGCGCCTGCACCGGCGAGATGTCGGGCCCCAGCTCGTGGCCGTGCAGGGCGTACCCCATCTCGGTACGCAGGGTGTCTCGTGCGCCCAGGCCGGCGGGCAACCCGCCGGCTGCCGTGATCGCCTCCAGCAGGACGTCGAACACGGCGCCCGCATCGTCCCACCGCGGCACGATCTCGTACCCGCGTTCACCGGTGTATCCGGTGCGGCACACGCGGACCGCTGCCACACCACTGGCGGTCGTCAGGTCGGCGTCGGCGAACGCCATGTACTCCATGTCGGCGGGCAGTCCGAGCCCGGCCAGGATCTCGGGCGACTTCGGCCCCTGCACCGCCAGGACGGCGAGGTCGCGGTGCTGGTCGGTGATCGAGATCCCCTCTGGCGCAACCGCTTGCAGCTGGGCGACCACGGACGCGGTGTTCGCCGCGTTGGGCACCAGGAACACCTCGTGCTCGCCGACGAGGTAGGCGATCAGGTCGTCGACGACGCCGCCGGAGTCGTTGCAGCACAACGTGTATTGGGCTTTGCCGGGGACGATCTTGCCGAGGTCGTTGGTGAGCGTCGAGTTGACGAAGGCCGCCGCACCCGCGCCGGACACCAGTGCCTTGCCGAGGTGGCTGACGTCGAAGATGCCCACGCTCTCCCGCACCGCGGCGTGCTCGGCGACCGTGCCGGAGTAGGACACCGGCATGTTCCAGCCGCCGAACTCGGCGAAGGTGGCCCCCAGTGCGGCATGACGGTCGGCGATCGGCCCGGCGAGGAGTTCACTCATGCCGTCCACGCTATCGGGCGACCCCGCCCGCCGGGCACGGACGCGGCGTTCGTCTGCACGTCCTCCCGCTGGGACTCGGCGCCGCCGGAGCTGTGGCAGAGTTGACCGGGTGAGCAAGAACGACACCGTCGACCGCACGCGCGGCCCCGAACTCGAACTGTCCACCTCGATCGGCAAGGACGACTCCGCCCTGGTCATCGGCCTGATCAGCGCCTCGTCCCCCGACGACGCCGAGAAGGCCGACCCCACAGCCGAACCGACCCTTGCCATCGGCGACGGCATCCTCGACGACGCCCAGGCCGCCGCCATCACCGCCGCTCTCACCGCCCTCGGCGCGACCGGGTCCCACGGCGAGGTCACCCGGACCGCGGCCCCGGAGTCGCTGCCCGTCGACATCGTCGTCGCCGTCGGCCTGGGCGATGCCGACAACCTCGACGACGCCGACCAGGTCCGGCAGGCCGCCGGCGTCGTCGCCCGTGAACTCGACGGTCACGAGTCGGTCGCCACCACGCTCTCGGCCGTCGACCTGGCTGCCGCCGCCGAGGGACTGTTCCTCGGCGCCTACCGGTTCGACGAGTTCCGTTCGGACAAGTCGAAGCCCAAGAAGACTCCGCCGCAACGCATCACGCTGCTGGTCGAATCGAAGTCCAAGGAGGCCAAGGCCGCTGTGGAGCGCGCGGTCGCAGTGGCCGACTCGGTGGCGATCGCCCGCGACTTCGTCAACACCCCGCCGAGCCACCTGTATCCCGAGGAGTTCGCCGCCCGCGCCCGCACCCTCGGCAGCAAGGCCGGGCTCAAGGTCGAGATCCTCGACGACAAGCAGCTGGAGGCGCAGGGTTACGGCGGGATCATCGGCGTCGGCAAGGGCTCGTCCCGGCTGCCGCGCCTCGTCCGGCTGACCCACACCGCGAAGAAGTCGCCGAAGAAGGTCGCGCTCGTCGGCAAGGGCATCACCTTCGACACCGGCGGTATCTCGATCAAACCCGCCGCCAACATGGACGCGATGACCTCGGACATGGGCGGCGCGGCCGCGGTCATCGCGGCGACGATCCTGGCCGCCCGGCTCGATGTCGACGTGACGGTGATCGCCACCGTCCCCATGGCCGAGAACATGCCGTCGTCGACTGCGCAGCGCCCCGGCGACGTGCTCACCCAGTACGGCGGTCGCACGGTCGAGGTCCTCAACACCGATGCCGAGGGACGGCTGATCCTCGCCGATGCCATCGTGCGGGCCTGCGAGGACGATCCCGACTATCTCATCGACACCGCGACCCTGACCGGCGCCCAGATGGTGGCACTCGGCACCCGGACACCGGGCGTCATGGGCACCGACGGGTTCCGCGACCGGGTCGCGGCCCGGTCGGCCGATGTGGGTGAGAACGCCTGGGCGATGCCGCTCCCCGCCGAGCTGCGCGCAGACCTGAAGTCCCGCGTCGCGGACCTGGCGAACGTGACCCCCCACCGCTGGGGCGGGATGCTCGCCGCGGGCATCTTCCTGAAGGAGTTCGTGCCCGAGGACGTGCAGTGGGCCCACATCGACATCGCCGGGCCCGCCTTCAACACCGGCGGCCCGTGGGGTTACACGACGAAGGGCGGTACGGGCGTCCCCGTCCGGACCATCGCGGCCGTACTCGAGGACATCGCCGCGAACGGCTGAGAACACCTCCGGCGAGCCGCGGCCGAGACCGGTGCCGCGGCCGCCGGAGAATCGTTACCGACGAGTACGAGCCGAACCGAGTCGGCGGCTCACCGTACGGGTAGGGTTGGCCGCGGGGATGAGCGGCTGATCCGCCACTCATCTGCGCGGTCTTCAACCGCCTCCCGACCCCCGTGCCCACGGCGCACACACCACTGGGCATCACCTACAGACCACCACGTCGAGTTCAGGAGTTCACAACGATGGCCTTCTCCGTCCAGATGCCCGCCCTTGGTGAAAGTGTCACCGAGGGGACAGTCACCCGGTGGCTGAAGGAGGAGGGCGACACAGTCGAGGCCGACGAGCCGTTGCTCGAGGTGTCGACCGACAAGGTGGACACCGAGATCCCCGCCCCCACTTCGGGTGTGCTGACCAAGATCATCGCGCAGGAGGACGACGTCGTCGAGGTCGGCGGCGATCTCGCCCTGATCGGTGACGCCGACGAGGCCGGTTCCGACGACTCCGGTTCGGCCGATTCCGATTCCGACGCCGCCGGCGGCGACGAGCCGACCGAGGCCGCGCCCGAACCCGAGCCCGAGCAGGCCGCCGAGGAGCCCTCCGTCGACGAGGACGCGCCCGCCGAGAAGCCCACCGCCGACACCGGCTCGGGCTCGGCCGAGGGCACCGACGTGCTCATGCCCGAACTCGGCGAGTCGGTCACCGAGGGGACGGTCACCAACTGGCTGAAGGCCGTCGGCGACGAGGTCGCCGCCGACGAACCCCTGCTCGAGGTCTCCACCGACAAGGTCGACACCGAGATCCCCTCGCCGGTCGCCGGCACCCTGCTCGAGATCCTCGCGCAGGAGGACGACGTGATCGAGGTCGGCGGCAAGCTCGCCGTCATCGGTGATGCCTCGGCGGCTCCGTCGAAGAAGAAGCCCGAGCCGGAACCCGAGCCCGAACCGGAACCCGAGCCCGAGCAGGAGTCCGCGCCGGAGCCGGAGCCCGAGCAGGCGCCGGCCCCCGAGGAAGAGCAGAAGCCGCAGCCGAAGGCCCAGGAGTCCAAGGCCCCCGAGCCCAAGGCACAGGCCGCGGAGAAGTCCGACCCGCCGACCGTCGAGTCGACCCCGTACGTGACGCCGCTGGTGCGCAAGCTCGCCGCGGAGAACAACATCGACCTGAACGCCATCAAGGGCACCGGTGTCGGTGGCCGCATCCGCAAGCAGGACGTGCTCGCCGCGGCCGAGGAGGCCAAGGCCCCGGCGCAGGAGTCCGCCCCGGCCGCCAAGCCCGCGCCATCGTCGGCGCCGGCCGCGTCGTCGGGCTCGCCGGAGATCCGGCCCGAGCTCGCCGAGCTGCGCGGGACGACGCAGAAGATCAACCGCATCCGTCAGATCACCGCGAAGAAGACCCGCGAGTCGCTGCAGCAGAGCGCACAGCTCACCCAGGTCTTCGAGGTCGACATGACCCGCATCGCCGGGCTCCGCAAGGCGGCGAAGGAGAGCTTCAAGGCGTCCGAGGGCGTCAACCTGACGTACCTGCCGTTCATCGCGAAGGCCGTCGTGGAGGCGCTGAAGGCGCATCCCAACGTCAACGCGTCGATCGACGAGGACAAGAAGGAGATCACCTACTACGACAAGGTGCATCTCGGCATCGCCGTCGACACCCCGCAGGGGCTGCTGTCGCCGGTCATCCACAACGCCGACGACCTGTCGATCGCCGGTCTGGCCCGCGCCATCGCCGACATCGCGTCCCGGGCGCGCTCCAACGGCCTCAAGCCCGACGAGCTCGCCGGCGGCACGTTCACCATCACCAACATCGGAAGTCAGGGCGCGCTGTTCGACACCCCGATCCTGGTGCCGCCGCAGGCGGCGATGCTGGGCACCGGCGCGATCGTCAAGCGCCCGGTCGTCATCACCGGTGAGGACGGTTCGGAGTCGATCGCGGTGCGGTCGATGTCCTACCTGCCGCTGACCTACGATCACCGTCTGATCGACGGCGCCGACGCGGGCCGCTTCCTCACCACGGTGAAGAAGCGTCTCGAAGAGGCCGCCTTCGCCGCGGACCTGGGCCTCTAGCCCAGATCTCCTTCAGACGGCACACCGAGGACACAGAATGCGCATCGCCGTCGCCGGATCATCGGGACTCATCGGCAACGCCCTGGTCAACTCGCTGCGCGCGGCGGGCCACACGGTCACACGTCTGGTCCGCCGCGAGGCACGCGCCGATGACGAGTTCAGCTGGGATCCCGAGACGATCGGCGTCCCGCCGGAGAGTCTCGACGGCGTCGAGGCGGTGGTCTCGCTGGGCGGTGTGGGAGTCGGCAACGGTCGGTGGACCGGCCGATTCAAACAGGAGCTCCGGGACTCGCGGATCACCCCCACCGAACTGCTCGCCGAGGCCGTCCGCGATCTCGGCATCCCGACGTTCGTGAGTGCCAGCGCCACGGGCTACTACGGGAACACCGGTGGCCACGCCGCGGTCGAGACCGACGGCCCCGGCGAGGGGTTCCTCGCCGACCTGGTCGTCGACTGGGAGCGCGCCGCCACCGCCGGCGTCGGCGCGGACACGCGTCTGGTCCTGCTCCGCACGGCGCCGGTCCTCAGCACGCACGGCGGCCTGCTGGGCAAACTCCGGCCGTTGTTCAAGCTCGGGCTCGGCGGACCGATAGGTGACGGCAAGCAGTACTTCTCGTGGATCAGCCTCATCGACGAGATCCGCGCCATCGAGTTCCTCCTCGACTCCGACGTGTCCGGGCCGGTGAACCTGAGTTCGCCGGGCGCCGTCCCGTTCGGTGAGTTCACCTCGGCTCTGGGCCGGGCCGTGCACCGCCCGACGATCCTGCAGGTACCCGCCTTCGCGGCGCGTCGGGTCGGCGGCGAGATGGCCGAGGAAATGATTCTGTTCAGTCAGCGCGTTACACCCCAGGTGCTGACCGATCACGGATTCACCTTCACCCATCCCGGTGTCGACGAGGCCCTGGCCTACGCCACCGGTTCCACCAGTCATGACTGAGCGTCCGATCCGCGGGAGTGCGGAACCGGTCGAGGTCCGCCATCTCGGCGTCGTCGACTACCAGACGGCCTATGACCTGCAGCACGGGCTGGCGACCGACCGCGCCGACGGCGTCCTGGACCACGACGTGCTGCTCCTGCTGGAGCATCCGTCCACCTACACCGCGGGCAAGCGCACGGAGGACGCCGACCGGCCCACCAACGGGGCGCCGGTCATCGACGTCGACCGCGGCGGCCGGATCACCTGGCACGGACCGGGACAACTCGTCGGCTATCCGATCGTGAAGCTCGCCGAGCCGCTCGACGTCGTCGAGTACGTCCGTCGCCTCGAGGCGGCCCTCATCTCGGTCTGCGCCCGTCTCGGCGTGACCACCGGCCGCGTCGAAGGACGTTCGGGCGTGTGGATCACCGACGACGCCGGTGAACGCAAACTCGGACAGATCGGTATCCGCGTGGCACGCGGGGTGGCCCTGCACGGATTCGCACTCAACATCGACCCCGACATGTCGGCGTTCGAGGCGATCGTCCCCTGCGGGATCGCCGACGCCGGGGTCACGTCCCTGGCGCGCGAACTCGGCCGGCCGTTGTCGGTGGCCTCTCTGCTCGACGTCACCGCCGATGCCGTACTCGCCGCCCTCGACGCCACCGCGAACCCGGTCGCGTCGGCACAGTCCTCTCCATCCTCTACTGCGAGCGTAGGATCGATCCAGTGACCGCGTCCCCCATCACCCCCGGACCCGGTGCCCCCGAAGCCACACCCTCGGCCTCGGCATCCGCACCACAGACCCCGACCCCGGCCCCCGAGGGCCGCAAGCTGCTCCGCCTCGAGGTGCGCAACGCGCAGACCCCCATCGAGCGCAAGCCGGAGTGGATCCGCACCCGCGCGACGATGGGCCCGGAGTTCACCGAACTCAAGGGCCTGGTCAAGCGCGAGGGTCTGCACACCGTCTGCGAAGAGGCCGGCTGTCCCAACATCTACGAATGCTGGGAAGACCGCGAGGCGACCTTCCTCATCGGCGGCGAGCAGTGCACCCGACGCTGCGACTTCTGCCAGATCGACACCGGCAAGCCCGCCGAACTCGACCGCGACGAACCCCGCCGCGTCGCCGAGAGCGTCCAGGCGATGGGCCTGCGCTACTCGACCATCACCGGCGTCGCCCGCGACGACCTGCCCGACGAGGGTGCCTGGCTCTACGCCGAGACCGTCCGCGCGATCCACCGCCTCAACCCCGGTACCGGTGTAGAAAACCTCATCCCCGACTTCCACGCCAAGCCCGACCTGCTGGCCGAGGTCTTCGACGCCCGGCCCGAGGTACTGGCGCACAACCTCGAGACCGTGCCGCGCATCTTCAAGCGCATCCGCCCGGCCTTCCGCTACGAGCGGTCTCTCGAAGTCCTCACCGCCGCACGTGATTTCGGATTGGTGACGAAGTCGAACCTGATCCTCGGGATGGGCGAGACCCCGCAGGAGGTGCAGTCGGCGATCGTGGATCTGCATGAGGCGGGCTGCGACATCCTGACCATCACGCAGTACCTGCGTCCCTCGCCGCGGCATCATCCGGTCGAGCGGTGGGTCAAGCCCGAGGAGTTCGTCGATCACTCCGAGTTCGCCGAGGAAGTCGGATTCGCCGGCGTCATGGCGGGTCCGCTCGTGCGGTCGTCGTACCGGGCGGGCCGCCTGTACGCGCAGGCGATGGCCCATCACGGCCGCGAGATCTCACCGGCTCTCGCGCACCTGGCGGCCGAGGGATCGGCCAGCCAGGAGGCCTCCAGCCTGATGGCACGCCTCGCCCGCTGACGCCCCGCGCGTCCGGTGATCATCGGACGGTCACCCGATGCCCCGATCGCTCGATCCACGGACGTAAACTGGCCTCATGGCAAAGGCGCAGGTGAGCAAAGAGGTCAAGGCCGAGAAGAAGAAGGCCCGTAAGGCCGCATCGAAGGAACGGCGCCAGCAGCTCTGGCAGGCCTTCCAGATGCAGCGCAAGGAAGACAAACGACTCATCCCCTACATGGTGGGTGTCATCGTCCTGTCGATCGCGGTCTTCACCGCTCTCGGATTCGTCCTCGGTTCGCCGTGGCTGCTGATCCCGCTCGGCGTGGTGCTGGGCATCCTCGGCGCCTTCATCCTCTTCGGCCGCCGCGTCCAGAAGAACGTGTACACCAAGGCCGAGGGACAGCCCGGCGCCGCCGGATGGGCACTGGGCAACATGCGCGGGCAATGGCGGGTCAAGCAGGCCGTGGCCGGCACCTCCCAGCTCGACGCCGTGCACCGTGTCATCGGCAAGCCGGGCATCATCCTGGTCGCCGAGGGCTCCCCGACCCGCATCAAGTCGCTGCTCGGCCAGGAGAAGAAGAAGGTCGCGCGGGTCGTCGGCGACACCCCGATCTACGAGATCATGGTCGGCAACGACGACGGCCAGGTCCCGCTGTCGAAGCTCGAGCGGCACCTCAACAAGCTGCCCAGCAACATCGACCGTAAGCGGATGGAGACCCTGGAGGGCCGGCTGTCCGCCCTCGGCAGCAAGGCCCCCGGCCCCGGCATGCCGAAGGGTCCCCTGCCCGCGAACGCCAAGATGCGCAGCATGCAGCGCACGGCGCGCCGCCGCGGCTGACGCTTCCGCCCACTCCGTCGACGGAGCGCCCGATCCCGTTGACTGTGCATCGATTTACGTCGACTGTGCACCGGGTTCGACGAGCGACGACCTACGACGAAACCCACCACCGATGGACTGGTCCCCGGAAGTTGGACTGGTAATTCGGTGGTGGGTTTCGTCGATGAGTGGCTTGTGCGCCGGATCGGGTGCTGCTCAGCGGGTCCGGACGAGCGCGGTGCCGGTTGCGCGGTCGTGCAGAGCGCGTCCGTTGTAGTCGTTGATCAGGGCCGGGACGAGGAAGATCATCAGCAGCTGGCGGAAGAAGGCCCGGACGATCCCGACCGCCGCCGGGCTCTGCTCGCCGGTCGCTTCGGCGGTGTTGCGCTCGACGCCGTAATCCACTCGCGCCACGCGCATCCCGATGACGAGCTGGCCCGGGGTGAACCCGAACAGCGTCACCGCGAAGATGCCCATGACGAACCACACGCCCATCTGCGCGGTGCCCAGATGCGGCGAGTTGAAGCCACCGAAGAACGCCATCGCGAGCCCGCCGGCGATCAGCCAGTCGACGAGCAGGCCGGCCACCCGCGGCCAGCCGGCGGCCAGCGACCCGGGACCGCTCTGCGGTAGGCCGAGATCCTGTCCCAGGTACTCGTTGTCCACGCCGTTCTCGGGACCGATCTGCGGTCCCGACAGCCAGGAACCCGTGACTCGTCCCATCGGTGATGACTCCTCTCACGCGACCGCGCAACCCCCTCGGTCCGCGTCGTCGCCGCACTGGAAACCATCGTAGTCGCTGGTTGTCGTGACCCGTCCCGCCCGTTGGCCCCTGCCGCTAGGGTTGGGATGCGCCGAGTGCGACGGCCCCCGATCACGCTGTGTAGCCAACACCACTGCGCGTGTAACACGGGGGAAACACGGACTTGACGCATGGGCAACTTCGCCTCCATACGGTTGCCGCTGAGATCCGCTGCTGTTTCTCAGTGGCGGATGTGGCGTGTCCCCATACACGGACCACCGATCACGAAGGAGTCACCGCACGGTGTACAGCAGTAAAGAAGAACTACTCGAGGGCATCAAGAAGGAAGGTGTCGAGTACGTCGACATCCGTTTCTGCGACCTGCCCGGTGTCATGCAGCACTTCTCGATCCCCGCGTCGGCCTTCGACGAGGACGTCTTCGAGGACGGGCTGGCGTTCGACGGATCGTCGGTGCGTGGCTTCCAGTCGATCAACGAGTCGGACATGATGCTGCTGCCCGACCCGGCCACCGCGCGGATCGATCCGTTCCGCAAGGCCAAGACGATGAACCTCAGCTTCTTCGTCCACGACCCGTTCACCCGCGAGGCCTACAGCCGCGACCCGCGCAACGTCGCCCGCAAGGCCGAGGACTACCTCGCCTCCACCGGCGTCGCCGACACCTGCTTCTTCGGTGCCGAGGCCGAGTTCTACATCTTCGACTCGGTGTCCTTCGGTTCCGAGATGAACGGCACCTTCTACGAGGTCGAGTCCGAGTCCGGCTGGTGGAACACCGCGTCGCCGACCGATCCCGACGGCAGCCCGAACCTCGGCTACAAGGTCCGCCCGAAGGGTGGGTACTTCCCCGTCGCACCGTACGACCACTACGTCGACCTGCGTGACGAGATGTCCACCAACCTGCAGAACTCGGGCTTCGAGCTCGAGCGCGGCCACCACGAGGTCGGCACCGCGGGCCAGGCGGAGATCAACTACAAGTTCAACACGCTGCTCCACGCAGCCGATGACGTGCAGCTGTTCAAGTACATCATCAAGAACACCGCATGGCAGAACGGCAAGTCGGTCACCTTCATGCCGAAGCCGCTCTTCGGCGACAACGGTTCGGGCATGCACGCCCACCAGTCGCTGTGGAAGGACGGCAAGCCGCTGTTCCACGACGAGGCCGGCTACGCGGGCCTGTCGGACCTGGCGCGCTACTACATCGGTGGCATCCTGCATCACGCACCGTCGCTGCTGGCGTTCACCAACCCGACCGTGAACTCCTACAAGCGTCTGGTGCCGGGCTACGAGGCCCCGATCAACCTGGTCTACAGCCAGCGCAATCGGTCGGCCTGTGTGCGTATCCCGATCACCGGCAACAACCCGAAGGCCAAGCGCCTCGAGTTCCGTTGCCCGGACAGCTCGGGCAACCCGTACCTGGCTTTCGCCGCGATGATGATGGCCGGCCTGGACGGCATCAAGAACAAGATCGAGCCGCACGAGCCCGTCGACAAGGACCTCTACGAGCTCCCGCCGGAAGAGGCCAAGAGCATCCCGCAGGCCCCGACCTCGCTGGCCGCGGTCATCGACCGTCTCGAAGAGGATCACGAATACCTCACCGCCGGTGGCGTGTTCACCGAGGACCTCATCGAGACCTGGATCGCGCTGAAGCGTGAGAACGAGATCGAGCCGGTGCAGATCCGTCCGCACCCGTACGAGTTCTCGCTGTACTACGACTGCTGAGCCCAGGCTCCGACGTCGACTCGGCCCGCTCCGCGATCGCTCTCCGATCGCCGAGCGGGCCGTTTCGTTGTCGGCCGACTCGACCATCAATCCGCGCGAGCAGCCGTGTCCGACCGTCCCGCCGTGCGACGATGAGCCGCATGGGCACACTGCTGACGTCCGACGAGTTCGAGATCCGCCTGCTGTTCGCGGAATCGGTCCCGGAGGTGATGCAGTTCGTCCGCGACATGGTCAGGCAACGCGAACCGATCGCCCTGGAACTCGAGGGATCGGCTCACCTCGTGAATCTGGCCAACGTCCGGCACTTCTCGCTGGTCGATCAGACGGCCGACGACGAGACGCTGGACTCGGACGACCGCACCACGGTCGTCCTGTCCATCGCCGAAGCCAGAGAGTAGCGACGCCACGCAGATCGCGCGTACGTCGCCGCGGGGCCGGCGGACCGTCAGTCGCCGGCGGCGATGATCACCTTGAGCGCGTGCTCGTCGGCCGCGTTGCCGAACGTGTCGTAGGCCTCGTCGAACTGGTCGAACGTGAACCGGTGGGTGATGAACTTCTCCGGGGAGATGTCGCCGCGTTCGATGCTCTCCAACAGTTCGGGTGCCGTGGTGGCATTCACCAGTCCCGTGGTGATCGTGAGGTTGTTGATCCAGTCCCGCTCGATCGGGAACGTCACGCTCTCGCCGTGTACGCCCACGTTGGCGACATGACCGCCGGGACGCACGGAGTCGAGCGCGACGCCGAACGTCGCGGGCACGCCGACCGCCTCGATCGCGACGTCCACACCGAGTCCGCCTCGGCTGAGTTCCTTGAGTTGCGCGACAACGTCGCCGCCTGCGTTGACGTCGATCGTGTCGGTCGCGCCGAAGTCCCGGGACTGTTCGAGCCGGAACTTGTTGCCGTCCACCGCGATCACCTTCGACGCTCCGGCGGCCGCCGCCGTCATCACGGCGGCCAGGCCCACCGGCCCGACCCCGACGACGGCGACGACGTCGCCCTGCCCGACGGCGCCGTAGCGCACCCCGATCTCGTATCCGGTCGGCAGGATGTCGCTGAGCATCGTCCCTTGCTCCGGCGTCACCTCCGCGGGTAGCGGGATGAGACCGTTGTCGGCAAACGGGACCCGGACGTACTCGGCCTGGGTGCCGTCGATGAGGTGACCGAAGATCCAGCCGATGCCACCCACCGTCTGGCAGTGCGACGTCAGACCCGCTCGGCAGAACTCGCACGTTCCGCACTTGCTCACGCAGGACACGATCACGCGATCCCCGACCCGAACCCGCTCGCAGCCCGGACCGACCTCGGTGACCACTCCGACGCCCTCATGCCCGAGGATCCGCCCCGGCGTGACCGCCGGTACGTCGCCCTTGAGGATGTGCAGATCGGTTCCGCAGATGGTGGTCACCTCCATCTTGACGATGGCGTCCGTCGGCTCCTGCAGAACGGGGCCCGGAACGTGTTCCCACGCCTTCTGCCCGGGACCGTGATACACGAGAGCTTTCATCGCCGACTCCTGATGTGTGCGGGTGTCGCGCGCAGAATAAGCACGATCGCCGTCGCGATCCGTCTCACATTGAGACTTGTCCGACGGGTCCCGGGCCCATCGGGGCGCCGATCATCTCGTCCCGCGTCGACGCCGGGTGTGGCTCACTTGATGGCGACGGGGTTGACCGGCGAGCCGGTCGCCTCGTGGATCTTCAACGGCGCCGCCACGTAGAAGAACGAGTACGCACCGTCCTCGGCACAGTCCGCCGCGAGCTTCTCGAGGTCACAGATCTCGGTGAACGCCACGCCGAGATTCCGCATGAGCGCGTTGTGCAACACCAGGACCGCGCCGTTGTTCGGGTCGGTGGTCACCTCGTTGGCCATCGTGTCGGTCACGAGATTGGGGATCTCCATCTCGTGGAACCACGCCACGAGCTCCGGGGAGTAGACGAGCCCCGACTCGCAGAAGCCTTGGTAGAAGTCATCGCCCTTGTCGTAGAACAGTTGCAGATGGTTCGTGCGGACCACCAGGATGTCGCGCGGCCGGATCGGGGTGCCCTGCTGCTCCGCACACGCGATCAGATCCTCGTGGGTGAAGGTTTCTTGTGGCTCGAGGTGGTCCTTGCCCCGGTGACGGGCCATGTCAAGGAGCACGGCTCGGCCGGCGACCCCGCGCTCGGCGATCGGGGCGACGCTGGCCTTGGACAGGCCGCCGACCGTCGTCTGGGCGTCGAAGCCGTTCCAGATCTTGCCGTCGTACCAGACGTGACCGAGCGCGTCGTACTGCGTCGACCCCTGCAGGGATGCGTAGAGCGTGTCGTCGGCGCAGTGCAGGCCGCCCGGGAATGCCGGCCCGTTTCCGTCTGCGTCCCAGTGTGATTCGTCGAGAACCATCTCGCGCACGGCAGGAGTACGACCCGGCCACAACGGATCGCCCGCGGGGTCCCCGATCAGACGCTGGAGGGTGAACACCTTGCCCTGCTTGATCTGCGCGGCTCCGGCCAGAACCTGCGCCGCGGTCAAGTAGTTGAGACTGCCGACCTCGTCATCGGGCCCCCACCTGCCCCAGTTGGTCGGCGCGTCGGCGAGCAGTTCGGTGAGCTCGGGAACACGGGCGTCAGAAGCTCGGGCGTCGGGCATGGATCACCTTTCTGAGGCGCGGAACGTTCGCCGGGTGAATGCTCACGATGATCAGCTCAGCTGAGAGCTCAATGCGACCTGATCAAACCGATCTCGGAACCGGTCCATCTCGATCCGTGAGTGGCCACCCTCGCATGTGATCCATACCACTTTTGGGACCTGTTACTCTACCGACCCACAAGGTACGACCGTAGTTTGGACCAATGACCCGTGATGTATATGTCGAAGATCTCGTACCCGGTGACCGCATCCGCCTGGAGGGCACCCCGCGAGTGGTTCGGACCACCAGTCGCGTCGACGACAACCAGCTGCGCATCGAACTCGTGAAGGGCCACGACGACCTGAGCGAGGTCGTCCTGGACCGCACCGTCAAGCTGCAGGTCAACTGACTCCTGATTCGACGATCCGACGTTCGGGCGGACCTATGGGTCAGGCCGCCCGGGCGCCGTCGAGATCGCCGAACACCGCCTGATTGTGGTCGAAGGCCGCGATGGCCTCGTCGACGAGCCGTTCGATCCCCTCGGCATCGAGCGGTAGCGCGTCCAGCCGGGCCCGGTAGGCGTCCTTGTAGCGCTTGAGCTTGTCGATCCCGTCGAACGAATAGAAGCTCAGCGCCGCGTCGTCGACCCCGTAATGCTCTCGCATGCGGTGGGCCACCACCTGGCCACCGCTGAGGTCGCCGAGATAGCGCGTGTAGTGATGAGCCACGTATCGCGCCGGGTCGGTGCGGGTGGATTCGATCGCCGCCACATAGCGCGCCACCGCCGGCAGCGGCGCCGCCGGCGACGGGTCGATGCCGAAGGAGGCGAGGTCGGCGCCGAGGCGTTGCAGGCGAAGCAGTTTCGGGTCCAGCACGGCATCGGCCACCGGGTCCCCCGCCAGGTCGGCACCGACACGCTCGAGCGCCTCGTAGACGAAGTACAACTGGACCGCCAGGCGCTGATACTCACCGGAGTCCAACCGGCCCGACATCAGATCGTCGATGAACGGCGCATGCTCGGCGCGTTCGTGCGCCACCGCGGTGGCCGAACGCAGACGTTCGGAGATACTCGGGCGGTCGTGTGGTCCGACGTTCTCGGGATCGGGCGTCATGATGCCACCAGTGTTACCACCAGAGTCCGGTGATCGGAACCCGGCAGGTAGTGGGTGTCCATCGACGTGGCCACGAAACCGCGCAGGATGACCCGGTCGATGGCGACCAGCGGCCGGTTGCCGAGTTGCTTGTCGGTGGGATAGCTCGGCAAAAACCCGGCACCGGCCATGTCGGTGCCGTCGACGAGCCCGTTGGTCAGCAGGCTGCGGTACTTCGCGTGATTCCAGGTGGAGTTGTAGTCCCCGATCGCGATGACCCGGCCGGGTGGGAGCTCGGCGAAATGTGCGGCGAGCGTGTCCATGTCGTCGTGCCAGTCCCAGTTGCGACCCCACAGCGGTGCCGCCGGGTGGATGGCCAGGACCTGGGTCCCGGCGGCGCCCGGCAGGTCGGTGCGGGCCTGCAGGTTGTGCAGCACCGTCCCCGGGATGTTGTATCGCTCGTCCAGCGGGCGCTTGCTGAACATCGCGGTGCCGGCCGCGTAGGTGTACGGGATCGCGAACTCGTGCGGCAGGGTCCGGCCGATCTCACTGCGCCGCAGACGTTCCAGCGCCTCGGGGGTGACCTCTTGAAGGGACACGAGGTCCGGGTCGGCGTCGGCGACGATCTTCTCGAGCACACCCAGGTCGCCCCCGCCGAAGAGGAGGTTGGCCGAGACGATGGTGAACCGCTCGCCGGACGGCGCCGCGTTGGCGATGACCAGCGGCACCTGGGTGTAGGCCAGACCGCCGACGGCGACGATCGCAATCGCCAGCATGAACCAGCGCCGCAGGACCGCGAAGACGACGATCGCGATCACTCCGGGGATCAACGCGAACTGCACGGCGCTGGTGAGGTACAGGGCGACGTCACCGCGGGACGGGTAAAAGTGCAGGAACACGCCCAGCACCACGACGGCGAGCATCGCCCACCCCAGGACGTACGCGGCCGCCCACAGAAATCTCGTCATCGCTCCCCCATGTGATCCGGTGTTCCCCCGCCGGAGTCAGCTGCGCCCTTCCGCGCCCGTCCGTTTCTCTCCGCGCTCAGGCCCCGAAGACCTTCAGCACCACGGCCTTGGCCCGGCGCGTCACCCGGAGATAATTCTCCAGGAACTCGTTGGCCTGGTCCTCCGGCCACCCCGCGGCAAACGCGATCTGGCGCAGTTGTGCACCCGGCCCGGGCAGTTGGTCGATCGGCTTGCCACGCACCAGGACCAGCGCGTTGCGCGCCTTCGTCGCGGTCGTCCAGGCGTCCTTCAACAGCGCGACGTCGTTCTCCGACAGCAACTCCGCCGCGCCGATGGCATCCAGTGAGTCCAGCGTCGACGTGTTGTGCAGGCTCCGATAGCGGTGCGCATACTTCAGCTGCAGGAGCTGCACCGTCCACTCGATGTCGGCGAGGCCACCGCGGCCGAGCTTGGTGTGGGTGGCCGGGTCGGCGCCGCGCGGCAGACGTTCGGCGTCCACGCGGGCCTTGATCCGGCGGATCTCCCGAACGGCGTCGTTGCTGACACCGCCGGCCGGATACCGCACGTGGTCGATCATGTGCAGGAAGTCGATGCCGAGGGCCTCGTCGCCCGCGACCTGATGCGCCCGGAGCAGCGCCTGCACCTCCCACGGTTGCGCCCATTGCGCGTAGTAGGCGGCGTAGGACGCGAGAGTCCGCACGATCGGACCGTTCCGACCCTCGGGGCGCAGCCCCGTGTCGACCTCGAGCGGCGGATCCGCGCTCGGGCTCCCCAGCATCGACCGCACGTTCTCGGCGATCGTCTGCGCCCACTTGAGCGCCTCGGACTCCTCGGCGTCCCGATCGGGCTGACACACGAACATCACGTCGGCGTCGGATCCGTAACCCAGCTCGCCACCGCCGAGCCGACCCATGCCGATCACCGCGATGCGCGCCGGCGCCCGGCTCCCCCGTTCGCGCTCGGAGATGTTGATCGCGACGGTGAGCGCTGCGTTCAGGACCGCCGCCCACACACTGGACAGCGCCTTGCAGACGGCCGGTACGTCCAGCAGTCCCAGCACGTCGGCGGAGGCGATGCGGACCAGCTCGGCCCGACGATGCGAACGGGCCACGGCCACCGCGCGTTTCATGTCCTGCTGGCGGACGGTCGAGGCGACGAGGCCCTTGGCGACGTCCTCGGGGCGCACGTTGCACAGCTTGGGCCCGTCCGGCCCGTCGGAGTACTGGTGGATCACCTCGGGCGATCGCATCAGCATGTTCGCGATGTACTCCGACGTCCCGAGTACCTTCATCAGTCGCGCCGCCACCACGCCGTCGTCGCGCAGCAGTCGCAGGAACCAGTCGGTGTCTTCCATCACGTCGCACAGCCGGCGGTAGTTCAGCAGACCGGCATCGGGATCCGGCGTGTCCCCGATGTGTTCGAGCAACTGCGGCAGGATGAGCAGCTGGATCTGACCGCGGCGTCCCGGCGCGTTCGACAGCGCGCGGATATGACTCAGTGCCCGATCGGGTTTCGCGTAACCCAGTGCGGCCAGCCGCCTCTCGGCGGAGGTGTCGGTCAGGGTCAGCTCGTCGGTCTTGAAGCGCGTGACCGCCTCGAGCAGCGGGCGGTAGAACAGCTTTTGGTGCAGCCGCCGGACCCGCAGGCTCTGATGGCGGATCTGTTCGCGCAGCACCCCCGTCGCGTCGAGCTCGCCCTCTCGCCGGATGTGTGCGGCGCGGGCGAGCCAGCGCAGCGCCTCGTGGTCGTCGGGCTGCGGCAACAGATGCGTCCGGGACATGCGCTGCAGCTGCAGCCGATGTTCGAGGAGACGCAAGAACTGGTACGACGCACTGAGATTCGCGGCGTCGTCGCGTCCGACGTAACCGCCTGCGGTGAGCGCGGCCAGCGCATCGACGGTCGGCATCACGCGCAGGTTCTCGTCCACCCGGCCGTGCACCATCTGCAGCAGCTGGACCGCGAACTCGACGTCGCGCAGACTGCCGCGCCCGAGTTTGAGGTTGCGCTCGCGCTCGTCCTCGGGGAGCAGGGATTCGACGCGGCGTCGCATCTTCTGCACCTCGGGCACGAAGTCGGGCCGCTCGGCCGCCTTCCACACCATCGGTTTGACCGCGGCGATGTAGTCGTCGGCGAGTTGCATGTCGCCGGTCATCGCCCGGGCTTTGAGCAGTGCCTGGAACTCCCAGGTCTTGGCCCACCGTTCGTAGTAGGCCACATGCGATTCCAGGGTTCGAGTCAGCGCGCCGGACTTCCCCTCGGGACGTAGCGCGGCATCGACCTCGAAGAACGCGAGCGAACCGATGCGCATCATCTCGCCCGCGATCCGCGCCGCGGTACCGTCGGCCGGGTCACTGACGAAGATGACGTCGACGTCGCTGACGTAGTTCAGTTCGCGCGCACCGCATTTGCCCATCGCGACGACGGCGAGCCGGACCGGGATCGGATCGTCCCCGCAGACCTCGGCGAAGGCGACGGCCAGCGCCGCGGTCAGGGCGGCGTCGGCGCAGTCGGACAGGTAGGCACCCACCTCGGGCAACCACATCACCGGTTCGTCCTCGACGGTCGAGGCGACGTCGTGGGCCGCGAGTTGCAGGATCAGGTTGCGGTAGGCCAGGCGGAGTGCGATGACGGCCTTCGGGCCGGTGAGCGCCGACCGGTACACCCGGTTGCCCTTCTCGACCTCGCCCGGAACGGGCTCGGCACCGACGGAGGCGAGCATCAGACGGTCGACCTCGGCACGGTCGGGCAACTCGTCGGCGAGCAGGAGCCGCCAGCTCGACGGTTCGGCGACCAGGTGATCGGCGAGCGCGTCCGACGAGCCGATGACCGCGAACAGGCGCCCACGGAATGCGCGCTCCGTGCGCACCAGGCCGTCGATCTCGGACCACTCGTCGCCGACGGCGCTGCGCAACCGCACGAGCGTACGGAGGGCCAGGTCGGCGTCGGGAGACCGCGACAGGGCCCACAACACGTCGACCGACTCCGGCGTGTTCCACCCGAGATCGGCGAGGTTCCGGGGTGCGGAGTCGTCGAGCAGACCCAGCCGGCCCGCGCTGGGGACGGTGCTGCGTCCGGCTCGCCCCGGGGGTCCCGATCGTGTTGTCACATTACAAAAGTAGCGACCGGATCCGATCGGCACGACATCGCGGTCCCGGACCGGGCAAGGCAGCCCTTACAGCGGCAGGTAGTTCTGCAGCTCGAACGGGGTCACGAGGCTGCGGTAGTTCGTCCATTCCGTCCACTTGTTGCGCAGGAAGTAGTCGAACACGTGCTCGCCGAGGGCCTCGGCGACCAGCTCCGAGTTCTCCATCTCCTTCAGCGCGTCGGCGAGGCTGCCGGGGAGTTCCTTGTAACCCATCGCGCGACGCTCGGCCGAGGTGAGTGCCCAGACGTCGTCCTCGGCCTCGTCGGGCAGCTCGTAGTCCTCGTTGATGCCCTTGAGCCCGGCGGCCAGCAGCACCGCGAAGGTCAGGTACGGATTGCAGGCGGAGTCCGGGCTGCGGACCTCGATGCGGCGTGACGACGCCTTGTTCGGCGTGTAGAGCGGGAGGCGGATCAGCGCCGAGCGGTTGGCGCCGCCCCAGGTGGCCGCGGTCGGCGCCTCGCCACCGTGGATGAGCCGCTTGTAGCTGTTCACCCACTGGTTGGTGACCGCGCTGATCTCCGAGGCGTGATGCAGGATGCCGGCGATGAACTTCTTCCCGGTGGCCGAGAGCTGCATCGGGTCGTCGGGGTTGTGGAAGGCGTTGAGGTCGCCCTCGAACAGGCTGAGGTGGGTGTGCATCGCCGAACCGGGGTGCTCGCTGAACGGCTTGGGCATGAACGTCGCCCACACGCCTTCGTTGATCGCCACCTCCTTGATGAGGTAGCGGAACGTCATCACGTTGTCGGCCATCGACAGCGCGTCGGCGTAGCGCAGGTCGATCTCCTGCTGACCGGGCGCACCCTCGTGATGGGAAAACTCGACCGAGATGCCCATCGACTCCAGGGCCTCGATCGCATGCCGCCGGAAGTTGGGCGCGGCGTCGTGGACGGCCTGGTCGAAGTACCCCCCGGAGTCCGCCGGAGTCGGCACCGACCCGTCCAGGGGCGCTTCCTTGAGGAGGAAGAACTCGATCTCGGGGTGGACGTAGCAGCTGAAGCCGAGGTCGGCGGCCTTGTTGAGCTGCCGGCGCAGCACATGCCGTGAGTCGGCCCAACTGGGAGTGCCGTCGGGCATCGCGATGTCGCAGAACATGCGTGCGGAATGGTGCCGACCGGCCGAGGTTGTCCACGGCAGCACCTGGAAGGTCGACGGATCAGGCTTGGCCACGGTGTCGGCTTCCGAGACCCGGGAGAATCCCTCGATGGACGAGCCGTCGAAGCCGATACCCTCGGCGAACGCGCCCTCGAGTTCGGCCGGGGCGATCGCCACGGACTTCAGATAACCGAGGACGTCGGTGAACCACAGTCGGACGAAGCGGATGTCGCGCTCCTCGAGGGTCCGCAGCACGAATTCCTTTTGGCGATCCATGGTCGCCGACATTAGAAGTACGCTGTTAAATCCGTGTTACACGCGCAATTCCAACTCGATGTGCTGCAGTTTTACGGACTCAATCCCACATCGTGAGACGTCCGACCAGTAGCTGGGACGCGGGGCCGGGCACGAAATCCCAAGTGAACTGCCGACAGAGTCGCACACGGCGCTCTCGACCCCGTCCGCGCGTGTGACCAATCGCATAAACATGGCAGGTCACAACAGGTCGTCCTAGTGAAACAATGGCCTACGTCCGTGTTCAACCCGGGTACCCGCCGCGCCTCTCCGGCCAGTCGGGACTCGAGGCAGAAAAGAGACAACGATGTCCGATTCCTCGGTTTACGGCGCGTCCGCCCCCGCCCAGTCCGCCAAGCGACGCGTGACCCGCATCCACCATCTCGCGCAGATGAAGGCCGAGGGTGAGAAGTGGTCGATGCTCACCGCATACGACTACTCCTCCGCCCGCATCTTCGACGCCGCCGAGATCCCCGTCCTGCTCGTCGGCGACTCCGCCGCCAACGTCGTCCTGGGCTACGACACCACCATCCCGGTCACCGTCGACGAGATGATCCCGCTCATCCGCGCCGTCGTACGCGGCGCACCGCATGCACTCGTCGTAGCCGACATGCCGTTCGGCAGCTACGAGATCGGCCCGCAGCACGCCCTCGAGAACGCATTCCGGATCTTCAAGGAGACCGGTGCGCACGCGGTGAAACTCGAAGGCGGTGAACGCGTCGCCCCGCAGATCGCGGCGCTGACCGCGGCCGGCATCCCGGTCATGGCCCACATCGGGTTCACCCCGCAGAGCGTCAACGGGCTCGGCGGCTTCCGTGTCCAGGGCCGCGGGGACGGCGCCGATCAGCTCGTCGCCGACGCCATCGCCGTCCAGGAGGCGGGCGCCTTCGCCGTGGTGATGGAGATGGTGCCGGCCGATCTCGCCGGTCAGATCACCCGCAAGCTGACCATCCCGACCGTCGGCATCGGCGCGGGCAACGAGACCGACGCGCAGGTCCTCGTGTGGCAGGACATGGCCGGACTCACCCACGGCAAGACCGCGAAGTTCGTCAAGCGCTTCGCCGATGTCGGAGGCGAATTACGCTCGGCCGCCGAGCAATACGCCGACGAGGTGCGCCGCGGAGTGTTCCCCGGCCCCGAACACAGCTACTGAGAGCCCGGACGTCAGCACTACGCTGACGTCCATGCGGAACTTCTACCCGGAGATCGAGCCCTACGCCTCCGGCCATCTCGACGGCGGCGACGGCCAGCAGATCTACTGGGAGACCTCCGGCAACCCGGACGGCAAACCCGCCGTGTTCGTGCACGGCGGGCCCGGGGGCGGGACGTCCCCGGCGCAGCGCCGGTTCTTCGACCCGGCGAAGTACCGGATCGTCCTGTTCGACCAGCGCGGCTGCGGACAGTCCCGGCCCCACATCGCCGACGGCGCGGACCTCACCGTCAACACGACACCCCATCTCATCGCCGACATGGAGCGCCTCCGTACTCATCTCGGGATCGAACGCTGGCAGATCTTCGGCGGTTCCTGGGGTTCGACACTCGGTCTGGCCTACGCGCAAGCCCATCCCGACCGGGTCACCGAACTCGTGCTGCGCGGCATCTTCCTGCTGCGGCGCAGCGAGATCGACTGGTACTACAACGGCGGGGCCGCCCACATCTACCCCGACCTGTGGGAGAGCTACCTCGAGCCCATCCCCGTCGACGAACGCGACGGCGACCTCGTCGCGGCCTATCACCGCCTGCTCACCTCCGGGGACGCCGCGACGGCCCGCGCCGCCGCCCGCGCCTGGACGGGTTGGGAGCAGGCGACCAGCTATCTCCTCCCCCGCCCCGACGAGGAGTCGGACGGTTCCTCGACGGACGACCCCCAGAAAAAGGACACCGACCGCTTCGACCTCGCCTTCGCATCGATCGAGAACCACTACTTCGTCAATCACGGATTCCTGCGCGACGGTCAGCTCCTCGACGAGATCGACACGATCGCCTCCATCCCCGGCGTGATCGTGCAGGGCCGCTACGACGTCGTGTGCCCGATGCGCAGCGCCTGGGACCTGCACCGCGCCTGGCCGGCTGCCGATCTCCGCATCGTCGCCGACGCCGGGCACGCGTCGTACGAGCCGGGTATCAGACATCACCTGATCGAGGCCACGGACCGGTTCGCGCGGTAGCCGACGCCAGTACTCCGCACGCACCACTAAGCTCGACGGACAGCCGTCGAGAAACCAGGAGGAACAGGTGGCCGCATCCGAGCAGGTCGAGGTGGAGCTGAAGTTCGACGTGGACGCCGGACACGTGGCCCCCGACCTGCGGGTGCTGCCCGGCGTCGTCTCGGCGACGACCCCGGAGACGTTCTCACTCGACGCCACCTACTTCGACACCGAGAACCTCGACCTCGCCGGCAACAAGATCACCATGCGGCGGCGTACCGGCGGAAGCGACCAGGGCTGGCACCTCAAGCGCCCCACGGGCATTCCGGGAACCCGGCGAGAGCTGCACGTGGGCTTCGACGAGGCTCCCGCGGACGGCGACGTCCCCGCCGCACTGTCGACACCGGTCCTGGCCCACATCCGCGAACGCACCCTGATGCCGGTCGCCGTCATCTCCACGACGCGCACCGTGACCCGGTTGCTCGGCGCCGACGACGAGCCGCTCGCCGAACTCGCCGAGGACCTCGTCACCGCCCAGTCGCTCCTGCCCGGCGGTCACAGCCAGCAGTGGGCGGAGTGGGAGTTCGAGCTCCTCGCCGGTGGCACGCCGAAGCTCCTGAAGGCCGCCGACAAGGCGCTGCGTGCCGGGGGCGGCCGCGAGGCGTCGAGCGCGTCGAAACTCGCCCGTGCGATCGGCGCCACCCCGACCGTGCACGAACCGCGCCTGTCCAAGCGGCCCACCGCACTCGAACTCGTCGTCACCGACATTGCGCTGCATCGCAATTCGCTGGTCGACTACGATCCGCTGGTGCGCGTCGACGCCCCCGACGCGGTGCACCAGATGCGCGTGGCGTGCCGCCGCCTGCGCAGCGTGTTGTCGGGCTTCCCCACCGTCCTCGACGCCGAGCGCACCGCCCACATCGGCGCCGAGTTGAAGCTGCTCGCCCAGATCCTCGGCGACGCACGCGATTCAGAGGTGCAGCTCGAGTTGAGCGAATCACTGCTGCGTGGCGAGAACGCCTCGCCGGAGCTGCTCGCCGAGCTCGCCGGCACCGAGGTCACCGCGCACGACCGCGCCCTGCGAGCGGCGCACGCCGCGATGTCATCGAAGCGGTACTTCGCCCTGCTCGACAGCATCGACGGCCTGATCGCGTCGCCCCCGCCGGGCCCCGACGCCGACATCCCGGCCACCACGGTCGTCGACAAGGCGATCGCCCGCAGCCGCAAGCACATCCACCGCGCACAGGCTCGTCTCGCCGGCTTCGCCGAGGGTTCCGGCGAGTGGGAAGAGCAGCTGCACACCATCCGCAAGCGCGCCAAGCGGCTGCGCTACAGCATCGACGCGACCGAACCGCTCGGGAAGAAGAAGTATCGCGAGGTCGGCGTGGCGGCCAAGAAGATCCAGTCCGCGCTGGGCGATTTCAACGACACCCGGATCAACCGGACGCGACTCGCACAGATCGCCTCGGCCGGCACCCTCGGCGGCCCCGACATGTTCGTACTCGGCCGGATCGACGCCCGGCTCGAGGCCGACGGGCACCGCGCGATCGCCGCGTACCGCCGAGTCGCCAAGGAACTCTGACCAACCGGCCGCTGGTTGAGCCGGCACCGAGCGGAGCGGGCCGCCCCCCTGCTGGTTGAGCCGGCACCGAGCGGAGCGAGGCGCCGAGTCGAAGCCACTCCGCCACCACCGCTCACACCTCGCGGAACTCCACCGTCCGGGTCACTTCGTCGGCTTTGGTGAGTTCGACGGCCACGCGGTCGCCGGGGCGTAGATCACCCGCGCAGCGCGCGATCACCGGCGGATCGGACAGGAAAATCTGCGCCTGCCTGCGCTCGGTCGCGCCCGACATCACGACCGCGTCGAACCGCTCACCCACCCGCTCACGCAAGATGACGGCTTCCGCCAGGTCGATGCTCGCGCGATCCGCGGTGGCGCCGAGAGTGTCGGCCGACCGCAGGATCTTGGGCAGCGTCGGCAACGCGCGGTGCACCCAGTCCGGTACCGGCGTACCGGATGCGATCGCCAGACACACTTCGGTGGCGAACCGGTCCCCGAGCCGCCGCAGCGGTGCGGTGACATGGGCATAGAGCCCACCGATCGCCGAATGCCGCATCAGCGCGTCATCGACGGGCTCGTCGGGTCCGGTGAGGGCGAGGTAGTTGGCACCCCGCATGAGCCCGGCCGCGGCCGATTGCAGGGCGAGCGTGCTCGGCTCGCCACCCGGTAGCCCCGCCAGGAACCGGCCCACCGGCAAGCCGGCCGGCCACTGAACCCCGAGGGCCCGGGCAGCGGCACGCAGATCCTCGATCGCGTCCTCCTCGGCCGGCGGCAGGGTGCGCAGCAGCCCGACACCGGCCTCGGCCATGATCGTGCCCGCGCACATCCCGGCCAGCAGCGACACCTGCGAGTTCCACATGTCGGCGGGTGTGTGTGCCTCGAGATCAAGACGCCACCCGTCGGCCGTGCGGACGACCGTCTGGTCGGGCAGGTCGAGTTCGACCGCGCCCCGCGCCAGCGCGACCTCGCGTCGCAGTTCGCCGAATGCAGGCAGGGCGGCGATGGCGGGATGCAGCCGGCCGGCGGCGGCATCGGCCGAGACTCCGGCGTAGTCGAGGCGCGCGACCGAGGCGATGCGGGACCGCCGCACCCGGACATCGGTCACCGATCCGTCGCCGGCCACCCGGATGGTCCACAGCACACACAGTCTGACCTGCTCCGGCAGAAGGGAACCCGCGCCCTCGGACAGTGCGCGAGGGTGCAACGGGACCGACCCGTCCGGGAAGTACACGGTCGCGCCGCGTCGCCGGCTCTCCTGGTCGAGAGCACCTTCGGGGGTGATCAGGGCCGCGACATCGGCGATCGCGTAGTCGACGACGAACCCGTCGCCGTCGGCGGTGAGGTGCACCGCCTGGTCGAGATCCCGGGACGTCGGCGGGTCGATCGTGACGAAGGGGACGCCGGTGTGGTCCTCGCGGACGTCGGCGTACCGGTCGGCACCCGGAGCGCCGGAGTCGATCATCTGCGCGGTGGCCCGGGCTTCGGCGAGGGCATCGTCGCCGTACTCCTCGTCGACGCCCAGTTCGGTGCGTATACCGGCGAAGTCGATGTCGGGGGCGGAGAGGATGCGCTTCACTCCCCCAACCCTAGAGAAGAGTGAGGCGAACGAGTCGGCACGTAAGCCGGATCCTGTTCCCGCACGGTCGTGAGACCGCGTGGGCGGCGACCATCCATCTGGGCACACCGTCGCCGGGTACCTCGAGCGGCCCACCCGCGGGCTGGGGCGAGCAGCCCTCGTGACGCCCGCGCACACGCACCGTGAGGTGCGTGCTTCGGCCTTGCTCCGGGTGGGGTTTACCGAGCCGGCACGGTCACCCGTGCCGCTGGTGCGCTCTTACCGCACCGTTTCACCCTTACCGACCTCGCGGCCGGCGGTCTGTTCTCTGTGGCACTGTCCCGCGGGTCACCCCGGGTTGCCGTTGACAACCACCCTGCTCTGCGGAGTCCGGACTTTCCTCGATGCGCGGCGTGACGGGAGACCGCCCGTTCCGCGCACCGCGGCCGCCCGGCCGACTCGTTCGCGCACCCAGGATACGGCAGGCGTTGTGCGGACCCTCGACGGCGGCGTCAGACGCGCCAGTGCGCGGCGTCGTTGACGAGCCGCACAACGGAGCCGCCGTCGTCGAAGTACTCGGCGATCGACACCGACGCGAGGTCGAGGTGCAGCCGGAACAGCAGTTCGGGTCCGACGCCGAGCGCGTCCTGCAGCAGCGTCTTGATGGGCGTTACATGCGAGACCAGCACCACGGTCTGACCCGGATACCTCTGCAGCAGTTCGGCTTTCGTCCGCGAAATACGTTCGGCGACCTGCGCGAAGCTCTCCCCGCCGGGCGCGGGCACGGTGATGTCGGACAGCCACGCGCGGTGCAGATCCGGGTCGCGCTGCGACGCCTCGGTGAACGTCAGACCCTCCCAGTCACCGAAGTCGTTCTCGATCAGCCCGGGATGTTCGACGACGTCGATCCCGGTCAGCACTGCGACCTCCTCGGCCGTCGATCGTGCACGCCGCAGCGGCGAGGTCACGATCGCGGCGATCCCCTCCTCGCGCACCACGCGCGCGGCGGCGGCGCGGGCCTGGCGTCGACCCTCGTCGGTGAGGTCCGGGTTGCCTCGCCCGGAGTAGCGCCGCTCCATCGACAGCGGCGTCTGGCCGTGCCGGAGCAGGATGAACCGGGTCGGATCGCTGCGCCGACCCTGCCACGACGGCGCCTTGGTCGCCGAATCTCCCTCGGGGACAGACTCTTCGGCCGTCGCGGTCACGAATCTAAATCCCGGACTCGGCGGTGCGCACGAGGATCGCGCCGCACTCTTCGCACCGGATCACCTCGTCGGACTGTGCCGCGGCGATGGTGGCGATGGTCCCGCGGTCGAGTTCCATCCGGCAGGCACCGCATCGGCGTGCACGCAGCAGGCCGGCGCCGATGCGGCCGCCGGCGCGTTGCTTGTCGTACATCGCGAGCAGCGGCGCATCGATCTCGGCTTCGAGGGTCTCGCGGCGCTCCCGCGCGCGCGACAGGTCCTCGTCGATGGCCACTAGGGACTTGTCGCGCCGGACCTGCGCTTCGGCGACCTTCTCCTCGAGGTGGCTGATGGTCGCCGCGGCACGGGTGCGTTCGGATTCGACGGCCTCCTGCTGCTCCATCAGCGACAGCATCTCGTCTTCGAGCACCGCTCGCCGGCGACCCAGGCCCGCGAGTTCGTGTTGCAACTCCGACAACGCTTTCGGCGCCAGGCCACCGGCGGTCAACAGGGCCGAGTCCTTGGCCTCACGGTTGGCCATACCGGTCACCTCGGAGTCGATCCGGCGGTACTCGCGTCCGAGGTCCTCGGCGGCGATCTCCGCGCGCACCAGATCGTCACGGGCGGCATCGATCGCGGAGTTGTGTTCGGCGATCTCGGCGTCCTCCGGCAGGGTCTTGCGGCGATGGACGAGACGATTGATCTCGGCATCGGAGTCCGCGAGATCGAGCAGCAGTCGCTGCACGGCGGCGTCGACTTTCATTGCGGTCTCCTCTTCGGCGAAAGTCCCCCCACCGTACGCGGGGGGCGCGCGAGAGCCGGCGGCGGCTCGGTTTCTCCCGAGTCAGCCCGCACTGTGCAGCGCGAACGGATCGGTCGGCGCCTCGAAGACGCTCACCGGCATGCCCAATTCTGCCTCGAGCAGCGCCTCGACCTGCGCACACCACGGGAACTCGGTCGCCCAGTGTCCGGCGTCGACCAGGGCCGGCCCGCCGTCGCGCAGACTCTCGTCGACCGGATGATGACGGAGATCACCGGTCAGGTAGACGTCGACGCCGAGACCGCGGACACGTCCGAGCAAGGAGTCCCCGGCCCCGCCGCACACCGCGACGGTCCGTACCAGCGCGTCCGGGTCTCCCGCGGCGCGGACACCCGCCGGGGTGCGCAACACCCGGGCGGCCTCGGCGACGAAATCGCGCAACGTCATCGGCTCGGTGAGCGACCCGACGCGGCCCAGCCCGACATCGCTGCCCAGGTCGGCCAGTTCGAACACGTCGAAGGCCGGCTCCTCGTACGGGTGCGCGTCGCGCAAGGCGCGCAGGACGCCGGCCCGCAGTCCGCGCGAGGCGACCATCTCGACCCGGGCCTCGTCGACGTGGGTGCGCATCCCGATCTCACCGATGGTCGGTGAGGCGTCCTCGCCGGCCTCGAATTGCCCGGTTCCGACGACCGTCCACGAGCAGTCCCGGTAGTCGCCGATCGCCCCCGCACCCGCGGCGAACATCGCCTCGCTGACCTGCTCGACGTTGCCCTCCGGCACCATCACGACCCACTTGTCCATTGCCGCAACCGGTTTCGGGTCGATGGGGACGGTGCCGCGCAGCCCGAGCCGGTCGGCCAGCGCGTCGGAGACGCCGGGGCGCGCACTGTCGGCGTTGGTGTGTGCGCACAGCAGCGCGATCCCGTTGCGGATCAGCCGATGGACGATCCGGCCTTTGGGGGTGTCGGCGGCCACGGTGGTGACACCGCGCAGGAGGAGCGGGTGATGGGCGACGATGATCCCTGCGCCGGCCGCGACCGCGGCGTCGACCACCGCATCGGTGACGTCCACGCACACCAGCACGCCGCGCGCCGGGTCGGCCCGGTCGCCACACACCAGACCGACCGCATCCCACGATTCGGCGAGGGCGGGCGGATAAGCCCGCTCCACGACGTCGACCACGTCGCCCACGGTCACAGTCGCGTCAGACGGGTTCGCCGGTTCCACTGTCTATCTCCTCTCGTACCAACTCGATCGCCCGCGTGAGCGCGCGGACCTGCGGAAGTGCCCGGACGGCAAGACGAAGATGCGAGTCGCCGAGGCCGACGAAGTTGGCGCAGCTGCGCACCGCGAATCCGTGGCGGATCAGCAGCTGCTTCACCTCGGTGGCGTGGTTCATCTCGACGAGCAGGAAGGGCGCCGCGGGCTCGGCCGCCACCCGGAGCCCGATCCGCGTCAGCTCGGCGACCATCTCGGTGCGCTCGTCGGCGACCCGCCGGGCGATCCCGGCGCAGTATCGCTGCCCCTGTTCCTCGACACAGGCGGTCAGCGCGGCCAGCGCGGGGGTCGACACGGCCCACGGTCGTCGGCCGGCGCGGAGTCGATCGAGCAGGTCGACCGGCCCGAGCAGATACCCCGCGCGGAGTCCAGCGAGACCGAAAGTCTTTGTCACACTGCGGATCACGAGAAGGTCGGGCCAGTCGGCCGAGGCGAGGGACTGGGGTTCGAGTGACCCGTCGGCGCCCAGGGTGAGGTCGGCGAAGGCCTCGTCGACGACGAGGATCCGTCCCGGCCTGCGCAATGCGGCGATGGCCTCGACCGGGTGCAGCACCGACGTCGGGTTCGTGGGATTGCCCAGGATGACGAGATCGGCGTCGTCCGGCACGGCGGTCCCGCTGTCTCCCGGACCGGGCAGCTCCCAGGGTGCGGCCAGCGCGACCTGCGTGATCGGGATGCCCGCGGCGCGGAGCACGACCTCCGGCTCGGTGAACGACGGCTGGATCAGGGCCGCGTGACGAGCCCCCAGCCGCGGGAGCATCTCGAACCCGTCGGCGGCTCCGGAGAGCAGCAGCACTTCCTCGGGACGACGGCCGTGTGCCGCGGCGATCGCGTCGACGGCGCGTCGCTCCTGCCCTCCGGTCGGATACCGCGCAAGATCGTCGAGTCCCGACCGGATGGCGTCGAGGACGAACGCCGGCGGTGTACCGCGGACGTTCACGGCGAAGTCGACGAGCCCCGGCGCGGCGTCCTGGTCGCCGTGACGTTCCGGGTCGGTCAGATCGGCGCGCGGCGGCGGTGTCCCGGCCGGGCCGGTCTCGACGTCGAGCGCGTCGTACCCAACTGTCATGTGTTCAGACCTTACGTGCACGATGGAGAGGTGACGACGACGCCGGATCCCCGCCATCCCGAGACCGTCCTACTCGTCGACCTCGACGGCACGGTCACCGACAGCTTCGCAGGTATCGAGAACAGCTTTCGGCATGCTCTCGCCGTCGTCGGGGCGCCCGAGCCCGACCCGCGCATCGTGGCCGGCATCGCCGGGCCGCCGATGATCGACACGCTGAATGCCCTGGGACTCTCGCCCGAGACGGCCGACAAGGCGATGCGCGCGTACCGAGAGCGATACACCGAGGTGGGCTGGCTGGAGAACTCGGTGTTCGACGGGATGGCCGAGCTGCTCGCCGATCTGGCCGCCGGCGGCCGGACCCTGGCGATCGCGACGTCGAAGAACCAGACCACCGCGCGTCGGATCCTCGAGCACTTCGGTCTGGCCGGACACTTCCGCTACATCGCCGGGGCCAGCGACGACGGTATCCGCCGTGAGAAAGCCGACGTGATCGCCTCCGCCCTCGCCGAACTCGGACTGCCCACCGACCCGCAGACCGGGCACGTCACCACTCCGGTCGTGATGATCGGCGACCGCAGCCATGACGTGCTGGGCGCGGCCGAATTCGGCATCTCAGCGATTCTCGTGCGGTGGGGTTACGCTCTGGGCGGGGAGGAACAGGGCGCGACCTGGGCGGTCGGGTCCGTGGCCGAACTGCGCGACGTCCTGGGTGCGTGACCTCGTACCCGGCGATCGGCTGAGGCGCACATCGACTTGTTGAGGTAGCAGTGTCTGACGAACTCCACATCTGCTTCGTGTGTACGGGCAACATCTGCCGGTCGCCGATGGCGCAGAACATCTTCCGAACGGCGCTCGACGACGCCGGACTCGGCGGCAAGGTGCGTGTTTCCAGTTGCGGGACGAGCGGCTATCACATCGGTGAGCCGGCGGACAATCGCGCGCGAACCGAACTGGTCGCGCACGGCTACTCCGACGCTCATGTCGCCGCGTTGATCGGACCCGAGCACTTCGACGCCGACCTCCTGCTCGCGATGGACGAGGGCCACGTGCGCGAACTCGAACGCAAGCGGCTCGGCGACCGCACACGACTGCTGCGCTCGTTCGATCCGTCCGCGCCCGCCGACGACCTCGATCTCGCCGACCCGTACTACGGCACCCCCGACGACTTCGTGGTGACACGCGAACAGATCGAGGGTTCGATGCCGGGCCTGATCGACTGGGTGCGGGCCGAACTCGGGGTGTCCTGACTCCGGTCCGCGTCTCCTCAGGCCGCCGGCGCGATGAGATTGTGCACGAAGCGGATCTTGGTCAGAACCGTCTCGGGCAGCACGAACGGGTAGAGGTCGGGATGGCCCATCGACCGGTTGATCTGGTTGAGCGCCCACGTCAGCGGTAGCCACTCGTCGATGACCCGGTCGAATCCCACGTCCCCGGGCGGCACCCCGTCGAAGGTTGTGCCCGCGGGCGCCATGGCGAACGCCGCTGCGGTGTCGAGCGTGTCGCGGATGTGCAGGTAGTGCGCGAACGTCTCCGCGAAATCCTCCGCCGGGTGCATCGTCGCGTACGAGGACACGAAGTCCTGCCGCCAGCCCTCGGGAGCGCCCTCGCTGTAGTGGCGGTCGAGAGCCGCCTGATAGTCGTCGTCGGGGTTTCCGAACAGCTCCTCGAAGCCCGCTCGTCGCTCGTCGGTGATGAGAACGAGCTGGTAGTAGTGGCCGATCTCGTGCCGGAAGTGCCCGAGGACGGTCCGGTACGGTTCGGCGAGTTCGACGCGCATCTGTTCGCGGTGGACGTCGTCCCCCTCGGCGAGGTCGAGGGTGATGACGCCGTTCGCATGACCGGTGATGACCGACTGCTTCGCACTGGAGAGCAGGTCGAAGGCCAGCCCGGACTCCGGGTTCTCCTCCCGGGTCTCGATGGGGAGCCCGAGTTCGTCGAGTTCCAGGATGAGGCGACGCTTGGCGGTCTCGGTCTGGCCGAAGATGACCAGCGCCTCGGGATCGTCGTCGCCGGGACGGGTACGGGTGAGGCGGCACGACTCACACATGGTCGGCTTGCCGCTCCACTTCACCAGCCAATTGCATTGCGCGACCTTGGTATTGGCACAGCGTTCGAGCAGCACGCCGTCCACCTCCACGCGCGCCTGGTCGTCGAGGACGTGGATGGTCCTGGTCTTCAGCCAGAAGCCGAGCGGGCTCCGGCAGTTCAGACACAGACTGTTCTCGAAGGAGAGACGCTGACCGCACTTCAAGCAGAGGAAGTCTCGCATTTCGATCAGGCTACCCCCGCTCGGTAGCCTGGGCGGTGTGCACGTACTGCGAACGATCCTCCGGCCCGGGTGGATTGCCCTCGGTCTCGTGGTCGCGGCGTTCGCGGTGGCCTGCTTCACCCTGCTCGCGCCCTGGCAGCTGGGCAAGAACTCCGACACCGAACGCCGCAACGACCTGATCCGCACTGCCACGTCGATCGAGACGGCACCGTTGGCGGAGGTGGCGCCGTCGTCGACCTTCGTGCCGTCCTCGGAGTGGCGTTCGGTCGCGGTGACCGGGCGGTACCTGGCGGACCGGCAGGCTCTCGTCCGGCTCCGCAACATCGATCAGCGCCCCGCGGTGGAGGTGCTCACCCCGTTCGCGGTCAGCGGGTCCGACCGGGTCATCCTCGTCAACCGCGGTTTCGTCCGCCCGGTCGAGGGAGCGGTCCCCGACATCCCGGCCCCGCCCGTCGGCGAGCAAACCGTCGACGGCCGCATCCGGGCCGCCGAGAGCGTGAGCACCGACCGCGGCACACGCGTCGAGAACGGCGCACTGACCGTCGCGACCATCAACCCGGGGCTGGTGTCCGCGGCGACGTCCACCCCGATGGACGACTTCTACCTGCAGCTCTCCCCCGACCAGCCGGGCTCGCTCGGCGAGATCCCGCTGCCCCAGCTCGACACCGGCCCCTACCTGTCGTACGGCCTGCAGTGGCTCGCCTTCGGCGTGATGGCCCCCCTCGGCGTCGGCTACTTCCTCTACTCCGAGATCCGCGCCCGTCGCCGGGCTGCCGCTGCGGCCACCGAGACATCGGCGACCGCGGCCGCCGGCACCGCCGTCGACCAGACGTCCGACCCGGTCGCCGCTGCCACCACGACCGTCGAGTCCCGCTCCCAGCGCCGGCAGCACCGTCGAAAGGAATTGCGGGCCGCCGCCGGGACGACGGTGACCCAGCAGGTCGGCGACATCGGCCATGGCCCGCGCGCCGGTGACGAATCCGGCGACGTCCGCGACAAGCTCACCCGGCGCTACGGCGGCTGAACCGGCGCGCCGCAACTCCGACGCGCGGTCGTACCACGGCGACGACCGCGCAGGTGAGCACCGTCGCGCGTTGCACGCGCCGCGACAAGGCGACCGCGGCCCGGAGATCGGCCGGCCCCGGCGCCGGTCCGGAACCGAGCGTCGGACGCATCTCGACGCCGTACGGGTAGACGGTCCGACCGCCCAGCTGCACCCCCAGCGCCCCGGCGAACCCGGCTTCGACGACCCCCGCGTTCGGACTCGGGTGGGCACTGCTGTCCCGGCGCCACGCCGCGATCGTCCGCCGCGGGGCGCCGCCGATCACCACCAGCAGCGAACCCGCCAGCCGCGCGGGCAGCAGGTTCACGAGATCGTCGAGGCGCGCGGCCGCCCAGCCGAAGTTCCGGTAGCGCTCACTCCGATAGCCGACCATCGCATCGAGCGTGTTGACCGCCCGATACCCCAGCACTCCGGGGACACCCGCCAGTGCACCCCACACCAGCGGACCGACGGTCGCATCGGAGGTGTTCTCGGCGATCGACTCGAGAGCTGCACGGCAGAGCCCCGCCTCGTCGAGTGACTCCGGGTCCCGGCCGCACAGGCTGGGAATGAGCGCTCGCGCACCCTCGAGGTCCTCGGCCTCCAACGCTTGCGCGACCGCATCGCCGACCCGACACAGCGACGTGCCGCCCAGCGCCACCCACGTCGACGCCGCGGTCACCGCGACGCCGACGACGCCTGCAGATCGCCGACCGGGCAACGCCGCGAGCGCCACCGTCGAACCGACCATCACCCCGACCAGCCCGACGCCCGCCGCCCGCGAGTCCCGGTACATACGCCGCTCGACCGCACCCGTCAGCCGTCCGAATCCGGCCACCGGGTGACCGCGCGACGGATCACCGAACAGCTCGTCGAGCACGAACCCGGCCACCAACCCCGCCGCGGTGACGTCACCACGACGGCGATCGGGGTGCGGACTACGGAAACGCGACGGTCTGGGCACCGCGCGATGGTATCCACAGATGGTCGTGCCACACTTGGCCCCCGTGGCCCGGACAACCGCACACCCGACACCCGGTCGGTACGACATCGACACCGGCGTCGCCGAGTTGAGCCCCGACACCATCGCGGGCGGGTGGCTGCTGACCATCAACGGGGCGCACAGCTCGCACATCCACCCCGACGACCCGACCGCGCTCGACTTCGAGTACCTGCGGCAGATGGCGGCCGTCATCGACGAACGGCACCCCACGACCGATCGGCTACGGGTCCTGCATCTCGGTGGGGCCGCCTGCGCGCTGGCGCGCCACCTCGACCACCGCTACCCGGACGCCCGCCAGGTGGCCGTCGAGATCGACGCCGAACTCGCACGCCTCGTGCGGGAGTGGTTCGACCTCCCGCGGGCGCCGAAACTCCGGATACGGGTCGGCGATGCGCGGCAGGTCGTCGAGTCGCTGCAGCCGGGCACCCGCGAGGTCGTCGTGCGGGACGCGTTCGCCGGCGACCGCACGCCACGGCACCTCACGACGCACGAATTCACCGAACGCGTCCGCGACGTCCTCGTCCCCGGCGGCCTGTATCTCGCCAACTGCGGCGACAGCCGGGACCTCGCCGGCGCCCGCGCCGAAGCCGCGACCGTCGGATCGGTGTTCGGCCATCTCGCGCTCGTCGCCGACGCCGCGATGTTCCAGGGTCGACGCACCGGCAACATCGTGATCGCGGGCAGCGACACCCCGCTCGATCCGTCGGCCTCCCTCGTCCGCACCCTGCTCAGCGATCCGCTACCGGCGCAAATCCTCTTCGGTGACCGGGCCCGCGAGTTCGCCCGCGGCGAGGCCCTGACCGACGAGCCGTGAAGCACCGGGGTGGTCGCGCGGCCGCCCGCCGGACGCGGTGTCGTGACCCGGCTGCCGGCACACGCTGCACACCTGTCGTCGCCAATGGATAGGGTTGGGTTCGATCCCGACGCCGAGGAACCGAGGATGACGTGAGCGATCCATCGTCGCGTGCGGGTACGACGCTGGGTCCGTACCGCATCGACAGACTCCTGGGTCGTGGCGGTATGGGTGAGGTCTACGAGGCCTACGACACCGTCCGGGAACGCCGCATCGCCCTGAAACTCCTGCCCCCACACCTGGTGCACGACAAGGACTTCCGCGAGCGCTTCGAGCGGGAGTCGAAGACCGCGGCGAAGCTCTCCGACCCGCACGTCATCCCGATCCACGACTGGGGCGAGAAGGACGGCGTCCTCTTCATCGACATGCGACTCGTCGACGGGCAGGACCTGCGCAAGCTGCTCGCCGCCGGTCCGCTGCCCGCCGCCCGGGCGGTTGCGATCCTCGGCCAGGTGGCGTCGGCTCTCGACGCCGCGCACCGCAACGGCCTCGTCCACCGAGACATCAAGCCGGACAACATTCTCGTCGACGCCGACGACTTCGCCTACCTCGTCGACTTCGGCATCGCGCAGGGCGCGAGCGACAGCCGCCTCACCCAGATCGGGACCGCGCTCGGGACACTCGCCTACATGGCGCCGGAGCGGTTCGGCGACGACCCCGCCGGGCCGAGTTCGGACAACTACGCGTTGGCCTGCGTGTTGTACGAATGTGTCACCGGTCAGACCCCGTATCCGGTGAAAACCGATCAGGGTCTGATGGCCGCGCACATCACCAAGGAACCGCCGACGATGGGCGGTCCGCTCGACCCGGTCATCGCGCGCGGACTCGCCAAGGATCCGGCGCAGCGCTATCCGACGGCGCGCGAACTGATCCGGGCCGCGGCGTCGGCGCTGACCGAACCGCCCGCGTCGTCGGCACCGCCGACGGTGACACCGCGCATCGTGACACCACCCCCGATGGCCCCGCCCACCTACGCGCCCGGAGGGCCCGGCTCGGACGCGTTTCGCAAGCCAGGGAGTCCGGTCCCCTCGGATCGGACGGTCATCTCGCCCGGCACACCCGCGCCCGGACAGCCCGGCGGCGCCCCCGGTTTCGGGCCACCGCCGGGACAGTCCGGCCCGCAACGACTTTCGAGCCCCCAGGCTTATTCGGGACCCCAGTCCTATTCGGGCGCGCCGTCCTACCCGGGTCCCCAGCGCTCGGGTCCCCAGTCCTATTCGGGCCCCCAGCACTCCGGCCCGCAACAGTTCTCCGGCCCGCAACAGTTCGCGGGCCCGGGCCAGTGGGGCACCCCGACCGCCCCGCCGCGGAAATCGAACACCGGACGGAATGTGGCCATCGCGGTGGGAGCCGGGCTGGTCGTGATCGCGCTGGCGGTCACCGGCATCATCGTGGTCCTGGCCGGTTCGGGCGATGAGGACCCGGCCCCGCCGAGCACGTCGACCAGTGCGATCCCGGCGGGCACCGTCGCGTGCGACTACCCGACACGAACCGCGGTCGGCGGCATCACCCAGCCCGCTCCCGCCCCAAGCCAACCGAACACCGGAACGGTCGACGCGCAGATCCCCATTGCCGGCCAGGGCACGATCGACCTGACGCTCGACCGTGCCGAGGCGCCCTGCAACGTGGGGGCGATGGTGTCGTTGATCGAGTCCGGTTTCTACGACAACAGCAAGTGTCACCGCGCGTCGCGGCAGTACCTGATCTGCGGCTCGTCCGGCGGCCGGGAGGGCACCAACCCGGGCTGGACCAGCCCGGACGAGCTGCCCGAGAATTTGCCGTCGGCCGGCACCGACGACGACGGCGTACCGCAGGTCACCTACCCACGCGGCACCGTCGGCATCCTCGATCTGCCAGACGACGAAGGCGCGACCGGCTCGACGACGTTCTTCCTGCTCGCCGACGACACCGACCTCCCGCTGACCTACTCGACCGTCGGCACCATCGACCCGTCCGGACTCGCCGTCCTCGACAAGGTCCTGGCAGGCGGTTTCACCCCGAATGCCCCGGGCGCGGCGTCGGGCCCGCCGAAGCAGAACCTGCTGATCCAAAAAGCGACCGTCGGCGGGTGACCCGAGGAGTCCATGTGGATCCAGTTGCGGTTTGTCCCGGCAACCGGGACAAACCGCAACCGGAATTCTGGGCCATCACCGATCGGCGCGCGCACAGGCACGGATCGCGGTGCTCTCCGTGAGCTCGACGCCGCGTTGGGTGGGGTTGCCGCCGCTTGGTGGTTGGGCCTCCACCCGAAAGAACCTCGAAAACACCTGGTGTTCACCGGCTCTCACGGAGCGCATTCGCGCTCGTCGGCGACTGCGGTGGTCCGGCACCGCCGCCTGACCGACGCCGACGTCACCACGCACGCCGACCTCAGGGTCACCGCAGCGGCGCTCACCGTCCTCGACGCCTCCGCCGAACTCGGAATCGCTGTCCTCGATTCGGCGCTTCTCTCCGCCTCGGTGAAACTCGCCGACCTACAGGCCGCGCACTTGCGCTACCCCGGGCGGCATGGTTCTCCGGCCATCACTCAGCACTTGCGACTTCTCGGCGACGGCGCGCGATCGGAGGCGGAGCGAATCGTGGCCACGTTGTTTCGCGAGTCGGGCATAGTGAGCTGGACACCGAACGCGGGCGCCGAGGGATACGTCATCGACGTGGCCTTCACCCGGGAGAAGCTGGCTGTCGAAATCGACGGATTCGCCTACCACCGCGATGTCACGACGTTTCAGCGAGATCGGACAAAGCGCAATGCGCTCATCGCCGCGGGCTGGACCGTCCTGAACTTCACCTGGGCCGACATCGTCGAACGCAGTGATCAGGTGGTGACCACGGTGAAAAATGCGTTGAGCCGTTCGGCCGCCTGATCCGGTTGCGACTTGTCCCGCAAAGCGATACAAACCGCAACCGGATCAGCACGAGCCGCAAAGGGCCACCCGACTAGATCACGTAGTTCATCCGGCTCAGGATCGCCTGTCCGAGAGCCTGATCGCCATGCAACTCCACCGCAGACGGATCGGCATCCCGTCGGCCACCGGCGTACCGCGCGAGATTCGTCGCATCCAGCCGGATACGCACGTCGGCGGCGTCGTCGCCGCCGTCGAACTCGTCGACGACACCTGCCCGGTCCGCGACGGCGATTCGCACGGTCCGCGGAGACACCCCGGTGATGTCGAAGAGGACGGTGCTGCCCTTCGGTGCATCGGCTCGCTTCCCGACGACGAAGGGCAACGACGCGCCGATCTCGTCGAGTGCGAACGACGCCGGGCCCCGCTCGGCCACGGCGGAACGATCGGTGCCGTCACGCAGGTCGATCTCGTGCACCCAACAGTCGAAGATCCGAATCCGCATGAATCGCCCGTACGTGTCCGGCCCGGCAGGCGTCATCGCCTCGGCGTCGAAGTCGTTCTGCGACATGGCTTTCAGCGCCTCGGTCCGGACGCCGATGATCTCGTCGAGGGCGGCGACCACCTCGGCACGCGGCTTCGGGCGGTAATGGTCGACCCACTTCTCGTTGAGTTCGCCGATCGGGTTACGGACGTGGTCGAGGGCGCTGACCGTACGGGTGGCCTCGACGTCGCGGCCGTCGAGCATGCTTTCGGTCCCGACGATGTGGGCGACGATGTCGGCATTGGTCCAGCCGGGCAGAACCGACGGCGCCGACCACGCATCGTCGTCGAGCGCGCGGGCCAGTTCGCCGATCACGCCCCACTGCGCGATCAGAGCCTCGGTCACCTCGTCGATCGGCAGGATCGTCGTCGCCATCGTTTCTCCTCGGGTCTGGATCGGCGATCAGGTCGCCGGCGGGTCACTCGGTTCAACCGTATCGGGGACCGTTCGGCGGATCCCGGGACCCGCCGAACGGAGGACACTGCGCGGTGTCGGCCCCGGCGAACGACCCGGGCACCCTACGCTTGTCCGCGTGTCTGCATCCGTGCGCGCCGGCGACCGGCTCGGTCCGTACCTCATCGACGGGTTGATCGGCCGGGGCGGAATGGGCGAGGTGTACCGCGCGACCGACACCCGCAAGGACCGGGTCGTCGCCCTGAAGCTGCTCAGCCCTCAGGTCGCCGACGACCCGGCTTTCCGTGACCGGTTCCACCGCGAGTCGCGCGTTGCCGCCCGCCTCAACGATCCACACGTCATCCCGATCCACGACTGGGGAGAGATCGACGGGCGCCTGTTCATCGACATGCGCCTGGTCGACGGCCGCGACCTACGCACCCTGCTCCTGCAGGACGGACCCCTGCCGGCTGAACGCGCGCTGCGGATCGTCGGTCAGATCGGTGACGCCCTCGATGCTGCGCATCGATCCGGCCTCGTCCACCGCGACGTCAAACCCGACAACATTCTCGTCGACGATCGCGACTTCGCGTACCTCGTGGATTTCGGTCTCGCACAGGCGGACACCGACACACGGTTCACGAGCACCGGCACCGCGGTCGGTTCCTTCGGCTACATGGCGCCGGAGCGGTTCGGCGACGATGCCGTGGGGCCGCCCGCCGACATCTACGCGCTGGCGTGCGTGCTGTTCGAATGTCTCGCCGGAGTGCACCCGTTCGCCTCGGCGACCACCATCGAGCGGTTGATCGCCGCCCACCTCACCGCCCCGCCGCCGCGCCTCGGTGCCGCGATCGATCACGTCATCGCCCGCGGGATGGCGAAAGATCCGTCGCAGCGCCAGCTCTCGGCGGCAGCGCTGGTCGCCGACGCCGGCGCCGCCCTGCGGTCGGAGCCTCTCGGCGGCACGCCGACGATCATCCCGGCCGGACCCCCCACCGTCGTCCCCGTCACCGCGTCGGCATCGACACCCGCCGGTCCGCCCGGGCCGTGGGACGCCACCCGGGCCGCGGTCTGGACCACACCGCCCCGCCGCCGGTCACCTCTGGTTCCCATCGTCGTGGCGACGTCCGTCGTGCTGCTGATCTGCGCCGGCGTCGTCGCCTGGGCGATCATCACGACCGAGCGGGACAACCCGGCGACCACAGCCGCCGACGCATCCGCAGTGTCCACGACCACCGAGGCGGCGCCCCAGCCGACGACGCCGACGCCGGCCGAACCGACACCCCTTCCCGGACCGACTTCGCAACCGGGCCCCGCGTCGCAGCCGGGTCCGGCACCCCGGCCGTCGGCGAGTCCTCAACCCGCAATCGTCCCCGGCGATCTCGGTCTCACCGTGCCGATGACCCGACCGGCGTGTGACGGCACCGGAATCGTCGTGGTCGCGAACGCGATCGCGCCCGGAAACTACCCCGGTGAAGTGCAGTCCTATCTGAACCAGCACCCGGGTGCGGCCTACCTACGCACCGATCAGTCGTGCCCGTCGCTCAAGCAGGAGAGCGATGTCGGCACTCCGATCTATGCCGTCTATTACGTCGCGGGCCGCAGCCTCGAGGACATCTGCACGATGCGCGATCAGATCGGCGGCGATGCGTACGGCCGCTGGCTCGACTACACCACCGACCCGGAATCGCAGATCACCTGCTGACCGCGCCCCTACAGGGACGACGCGACGAACAAGGACCGGACCTGTCCGCATCGTCGGGCAGGATGAGCACATGTTGGAAACCTCCGCGCGATTGCTTGCGTTGCTGTCGCTACTGCAGACACGACGCGAGTGGTCGGGTCCCGAACTCGCCGAGCGCCTGGACATCACCACCCGCACCGTCCGGCGCGACATCGACAAATTGCGCGAACTGGGCTACCCGGTGGACGCCAACGTCGGCTCGCGCGGTGGCTACCGACTGGGCGCCGGCGCGGAGATGCCGCCGCTGCTGCTCGACGACCAGGAGGTCCTCGCGGTCGCCCTAGGTCTCGACGCGGTGACGACCGGTGCGGTCGCCGACATGGCGGAGGCCTCGGCGGGCGCGCTCGCGAAGCTGCGTCAGGTCATGCCGTCGAGGCTGCGCCACCGGCTCGACGCCCTGCGGATCGAGGCCGTCCCGCGTACCGCACCGGCGAGCGCGGTGTCCGCGGACCGGCTCACCGAAATCGCGACCGCATGCCATCGGAACGAGCGGCTGCGGTTCGACTATCGGCGCAACGACGGGGAGGAGAGCCGACGCGAGATCGAACCCTATCGACTCGTCCGCAACGGGAACCGTTGGTATCTGGTCGGTTTCGACATCCAACGCTGCGCCTGGCGGTCGTTCCGGGTCGACCGGATGGAACCGAAGGTGCCGACCGGACCGCGTTTCACCCCGCGCGAACCACCCGAGGGCGGCGCGGCGGCGTTCGTACTGCGCGGTCTCGGGTCCGTCTACCGACGCGTCACGGCGCGGGTGCGTATCCATGCCTCGCTCGACGCGGTGTCGGCGATGGTCCACGAATCGTGGGGTGCACTCGAGTCCGGCGACGAGCACAGTTGCGAGATCACGCTGTACAGCACGTCGCTCGCCGAGATCGCTCGCTGGCTGTACGCCTTCGGCGCGGATTTCACCGTGATCGAACCGGTTGAACTCCGGGCCGAGTTGGTGGCCGCCGCGGAGTACCACGACCGGGTCGCCGAACGGTACCGACGGGCAGTCGTCGCGCAACCGTGACCGTCACCGACGCCGTTACCCGACCGTGACATCGGCACCGTGTCTGTCACATGGACGCTCCCGAGCCGACCGACTCCGCCGATTTTCTCTACCGTCGGTGTCATGCGACTTCTCATCACTGGCGCCACGGGGTACGTCGGTTCCCGCTTGGTGTGCGCACTGCTCAAGCAGGGACACGACGTGGTCGTCACGTCGCGGGACACCCGGAAGCTGGCCAAGTTCGGTTGGTCGGACCAAGTCAGCATGGTGACCATGGACGCCGACGACCCGGCTTCGGTCCAGAAGGCGATGTCGGACGCCGGCCAGATCGACGCGATCTACTACCTCGTCCACGCCATCGGCCAGGCCGACTTCGCGAACGGCGACCGCGACGCCGCACGCAACGTCGCCGAAGCCGCACGCGACGCCGGAGTGGGACGGATCATCTATCTCGGCGGTTTCGTGCCGTCGGACGACAAACTGTCCACCCATCTGCAGAGCCGCGCCGACGTCGCCGACGGACTGGGGGTCGACGGCGGGCCCGAACTAGTGTGGCTGCGCGCCGCAGTGGTCATCGGCGCGGGTTCGACGTCGTTCGAGATCATTCGCTACATGGCCGACCGACTGCCGGTGATCCCCGAACCCGACTGGATCACCAACGAGATGGATCCCATCTCCATCCGCGACGCGGTCCACTATCTGGCCGCGGCGTGCGACTCGTCGGTCCTGCCCGCCGGGAACTACGACATCTCCGGCCCCGACAGCGCGCGCTACATCTCGATCCTGCACGAGTACGTGTCGGCGATCCGGATGCCGAGGCTGCGGCTACCGGTCTTCGGGATCTCGACCCGGCTCGCGGGCCGGGTCGGCGGCATGCTCGTGCCGGTCCCGGCGTCGCTCACCGAGGAGCTCGTCACCTCCCTCGACCACCCGATGACGGCGTCCGAGCACCGCATCCGCGACCTCGTCCCGCCGCCCGAGGGCGGACTGACACCGATGCGCGAGGCCGTCCACGCATCCGTGCGGTCGCCGTATCCCCGCTCGGTGTGCGACCTCGACGACCTCCACCACCTCGCCGACACCGACCCGGCCTGGGCCGGCGGCGACTGGCTGCGGGTGAAGCGCAGCGTCGTCGAGACGATCGGTACGTCCCTCGGAGTGGCGACGAAGGTCGTCGGAGTCCTCCGACCGGGTCGCGCCGATGTAGCGTCGTGACCGGTGACCATTGATCGACCGATTTCCTGACCGATCGAACTAGGTGGTGATGTGCTGGTGACCTCACTGGCGCGCGACCTGTACGACTCCGTCGCCGCGGACCGCGACCCCGATCCCGGCGCCCACTACATCCGACGACGCTGGCTGGTCGGCGTCTTCCTCGTCATCGGTGCGGTGGTTCTCGGCATCTCCCTACGGGTGGAGCCGGGTGACGCCGCGTTCTACCCGCTGACCATCGGCCTGGCGGCGGTGTGGATCGTAGGCGCGTTCGTCTCCGGACCGCTGCGCCTCGGCGCCTTCAGCCCCACCCCCTCGCGCCCGCCCGACCGGATCGGCGCGATCGGACTCGGCGTCGTCGTCGGCCTGGCCGTGGGCGGCGCGTTCGTGGTCGGTGGCCTGGTGGCACGGATGATCCCCGGCGTCAGCGACCTCGCCAACCAGGTGCTGGCCTTCGCCGACTTCGGCAGCCTAGCCGTGGTCACCGCGATCACGATGCTCAACGGCCTCGCCGAGGAGCTGTTCTTCCGCGGCTCGGTCTACTCGGCGGCCCGCCCGCACAACCCGATCCTCGTGTCGACGGTCATTTACGTGCTGGTCACCATGGCCAGCGGCAACGTGATGCTGGGCTTCGCCGGCGCGGTCCTCGGCACCGTCTGCGCCATCCTCCGACGCAGCACCGCCGGCATCCTCGCACCCGCGATCACCCACGTCATCTGGGGCGCGGTGATGGTCCTGGCCCTCCCGCCCGTCTTCGCCTGACCCTCTGCTCCCCGGTCCGCGAGAAGCGACCCCCATTGCTCCCTGACGACCCCCTGCTCCCTGAGGAGCGCCCGGAGCTTGCGGAGGGCGCGTTCCCCTGCTCCCTGAGGACCGCCCGGAGCTTGCGGAGGGCCACCCCATCGCTCCCTGAGGAGCGCCCGGAGCTTGCGGAGGGCGCGTTCCCCTGCTCCCTGAGGAGCGCCCGGAGCTTGCGAAGGGCGCGTCACGAAGGGTCTTCGCAACCCGACCCACCAAGACCCTTCGTGACGCTCGCAAGCTCGCTCCTCAGGGAGCAGGGTGACGCTCGCAAGCTCGCTCCTCAGGGAGCAGGGCGACGCTCGCAAGCTCGCTCCTCAGGGAGCAGGGTGACGCTCACAAGCTCGCTCCTCAGGGAGCGTGGTAATCCCGGTCAGACCCGGTTTGAGCGACCGGCATCGGAGCGACTAAATTCGTGTGCGCAGCGCCACGCTCGTCAGCGCGGCACGCGCGTATAGCTCAGCGGTAGAGCTCTGGTCTTACACACCAGCGGTCAGGGGTTCGAATCCCTTTGCGCGCACTCCCCCGATTTCGTAGCTCAGACCCGCGCCCAGCGCGACTCCTAGCCGTGAAATAGCTACCGGCTCAACCACTCCCGCGTGTAGACGTCCTGCCAGCGCACCGAGATGTTGCGTCGGGCGGCAGCACTGCTCTCGGTCCCGAGGGTGTCGATCAGCACGTCGTCGACGATGTCGCGTACCTCGTCGGAGAGCGCGGGCAGGTCGTCGGCGTACCGGGCGATCAGGCCGACGCGCACACCGTCGACGGTGTCACCGGTGCCGTCGACCGACGCGAAGACCGTCAGGCGGCCGAGTTCGCGGCGGGTACGCACGGCGATGAGTTGTTTGACGACGCGGTCGCTCGTGTTGACGCGCAGTTCGTCGGTCGCCAGGGTCCGAGCCGGCCGCCGAATCCGTTGCAGGCTGCCCGAGATCGAGGTGATCAGCCGATCGACGTCACCGATGGGTTCGTCGGCGGCGATCTGCTGTGTCGCCTCGACGAGCCAGGCGTCGGCAACGTCGGTGGCCTCGAAGTCGCGTCCGTGCTTGTCAGGCACCGACCTCGCCTCCCTCCGCGTCGTCGACGGTCTCCGTCGGTGTGATTCTCGGTTTACCAGGGTTCCACGGCGCCAAACGGGTCAACAGGAACTTCCGGCTCCGTTGGAGATGACCGCGCACCGATCCCGTGGTGATGCGCAACACCTGTCCGATTTCCTCGAGCGTAAGCCCCTCGACTTCCTTCAGCCACCACGCGGCGCGCGAATTGGCGGGGAGGTTGTCCAGTTCGGCACGCAGCGCATCCATGAGCAGACTCCGTTCGGCCATGTCGGAGGGCAGCGGTCCGGCGGCCTCGAGTTCGGCGAACCGCTCGTCGTCGAACGGGACGTCGCGTCGGCGGCGGTGGTAGTCCACCGCCTTGCGGTGCGCGATGGCGAACATCCACGTGCGGAAGCTGCTCCGGAAAGCAAAGTCGGGCAGCCCCTTCCACGCGTCGAGCAAGATCTCCTGCGTGAGGTCCTCGGCGGTCTGCTGACCGTCGACCATCCGCAGCATGTATCGCAGCAGACCCGGGGTCACGCGCCGGACGAGCACGTCGAACGCCTCGGTGTCGCCGACGGCGGCCGCGCCTGCGAGCTCGTCATCGCCGAGCTCAGATAGGTCCAGCGCAGACGAGTCGAGTGGCTGCCTGTGAGCTGAATCACCGGTATTCATGCGTGCAACTCCCCCCGTCCGTCCCGACTGACCTTACAGACGGATCGTGAACAGCCTTTGCGATAGCGCATCATCCGAACGCGGTCCGTCTACGAAGAAGACACGACGACCGAAGGAGTTCGACATGTCCGCAAGCGCCACCACCACCAAGGACGCGACCAAGGACGACGCCACCACCGTCGACGCGACGCGCACCGACGGCGCCGCGGGCCGTGCCCTCGCCCGCCGTGATCCGTCGGGCGACCGGGGACGCACCTCCATCGCCGACATCGTGGTCGCCAAGGTCGCCGGGATCGCCGCGCGCGAGATCGACGGTGTCCACGACCTGGGCGGCACCACCGAGCGCGTGGTCGGCCGGGTCCGCGACGTCCTGCCGGGCACGACGGTGAGCACCACCCAGGGCATCGAGGTCGAGGTCGGCGAGCGTCAGGCCGCCGTGGACGTCTCGATCGTGGCCGAGTACGGCGTCGCGATTCACCAACTCGCAGCGGCCATTCGACGGAATGTGGTCTCGGCGATCGAGCAGATGACGGGTCTCGAGGTCACCGAGGTCAACATCACCGTGCACGACATCGCGTTCGGCGACGACGAGCAGGAGTCGAACACCACCCCGCGGGTCCAGTGATGACGTCGGACCTCCCGGCGGCGCGGACCGACGACGGGGGCCCACTGGCGGAACGCCTCGCCACCGCCGTCCTCGCCGTACCGGGCGTCCGTGACCTGCACAGCGGCCTGTTCGGGGAGATCGCCACGTATCTCCCCGGGCGTCGGGTCCCGGGCGTGTCCCTCGCCGACGACCACGGCGAGGTCCACATCGTCGTCGACGCCGCGTACGACCTCCACAGCACCGCCGCGCGGGTACGCGATGTCACCGAGGAGCTCGCCGCGCGACCCGTCACGGTGACCGTGGCAGACATCAGCGTCAGCTCGAAGCCGACTCCGAAAGATGGTGAAGCGCAATGAACAACGCGATCGTGGGCCTGTTCGTCGGCCTGCTCCTCGCTCTGGCCGCCGTCGCCGGCGGGCTGGCCGGTTTCCTGCTCGCCATCGTGCTCGGCGCCGCGGGACTCGTGTTGGGACTCAACCGGGACGGCACCATCGATCTGGGCGCACTCCTGCGGAGCCGGGGTCGTGGCTGAGCACGAATCCGGCGGGCCCGCCCGAGATGCTCACCCGACCGCGGGTGACTCGCCGCCCGGCACGCTCACCGTCGCCGATCGCGTGATCGAGAAGATCGCGGCCCGAGCGGCTCTCGACATCCCGGGGGTCGTCCGCCATCGCGGTGGCGTCGGGTCGGTACTGGGAGTCGGTGAGCGGAACTTTCCCGACGCGGCCGTTCATGCGGGCGGCGCCAGGATCACCCTGTCCCTCGCCCTCGAATGGCCGTGCGCGGTCGCCGAGGTGTCCCGCACCACACGCGATCACGTCGCCGCCGAGGTCGAGCGACTCGCCGGCATCGTTCCGCTTCGCGTCGACGTGACGGTGTCCAAGTTCGAGCCACGACAGGCGATCCGGCGCCTGCAGAAGGGTTACGTGGACCTGCCGCCGGTATCCGACGAGCCCGAATACGAGGACGTTGACGCCCACATTCGCGACAACGACCCGCGCCCCGACGACCCGGACCCGGACCCGGACCCGGACAACACCGACGCATCCACTCCGACCATCAGCATCGACACGGGGGTACGACGATGACGCAGACCGCACCCGAATCGGGTACCGCTCCTGTCGCGACCCTACGGAACACCGACGCCCAGAACGTCTTCCCACCTGCAGCTCTCCCGGGCGCTGCGATCGCCGGCGCAGCGTTGGGGCTCATCCTCCTCGCGTTCGGCGCGGCAGCCGTACGCGACATCGCCGTCGACGCGAGCTGGCTCAATGGTCGTCCGTGGTCGGTCACCGCCGCCGAGTGGGTCGCAGAACTGCAGTGGCAGAACTGGATGTGGCCGGCCGCGATCGGGTCGATCTTCGTAGGCCTCGTCCTGCTGTGGATCGCGATCAAGCCTCGTCGCCGGACCCACCTCGAACTCGCCGCCGGCGAGGGGATGTGGACCCGCCCCGGAGACGTCGCCCGACGCTGCAGCGCCGCCGTGTCCGACCTGCCCGGCGTACTCGACGCCGACACCGTGGTGACGCGACGGAAGGTCACATGCACCGTCGGGGTGCGGAGGCAGGTCGCCGACCGCGCCCTCATCGACAGCACGGTCGCCGCCGTGGCGGCCGATCTCGCCTCGTCACCGCGGGTTGTGGTGCGCGTGCGCGATCGAGGACCGAGGAGCGTCCGATGAATCGTCTTCCCGCAACCGCACATCGGCTGTCGGTCGGACTCGTGGCGCTGCTGCTCATCATCGTCGGCGTCGGAGCCGTGGCATGGAAGGTCGACGCCCAACCGGTGGCCGGGTGGGTCGACCGTCTCGACGAGCGTGCCGCTCTCGACGCCGCGCAGGCGTCCTGGTGGGTCTGGGTATTGGCTGGCGTCACCGTGATCGCGATCGGCTGGGGCCTGTTGTTGCTGGCCACCAACGTACGGCCCCGCGCAGTGGACGACGCCCTGCTCGTCGGTTCCGATCAGACCGGAGCGCTCACCGTCGCACCGAAACTGATCGCGAACGCGGCAGCGACGGAACTGGCCGGGAACCCGCTGTTCCAGAAGGTGACCGCGAGAGCGATCGACGACCGGTCGCGCAGCATCATCCGACTCGAGGTGTCGGCGACGCCGAATCGGAGCTTCGACGAGGTCACCGCGCCCGTCGCGGAGACCGTCGCCGCCATCCGTACCGCGCTCGGAGAGTCCGGAGTCCACGTCCAGGCTCTCATCCACCTCGACAGGTGACCCGAAGAAGCGACCCCGACGGACGGCCTCATCCGAGGCTGTCGTCGAACCAATGAGATGAAGGAGAAGAGAATGGGATTCAGCGACAAGGCCGGCAACAAGGCCGAGGACCTCTCGGGTAAGGCCAAGGAGGCCGCCGGCGATGTGACCGGTGACGACCAACTCAAGAGCGAGGGCAAGGGCGATCAGCTCTCCGCCGCCGTCAAAGACGGCGTGGAGAACGTCAAGGACGCCGCGTCGAACATCAAGGACAAGCTGACCGGCAAGTGATCATCGCCGCCGGCAGCCGAACCTCCCCGCCGGCGGTGACAGGGCGAATCCCGGAGGTGCTCAGCACATTCGGGATTCGTCCTGTTGGGGCCACGAACGGCCCGTCACGTCCCCTTGACGTTGAGGATCTGTCGCAGGGTGTGCTCGATGTCCACCAGATCGACGGCGTCGGCCATGACCTGATCGATGTCCTTGTACGCGTCCGGGATCTCGTCGACCCACTGCTCGCCGTGACGGTACTCGATCCCTGCCATCCGGGCGGCGAGATCGTCGGCGGTGAACCGCCTCCGCGCCTCGCTCCGCGAGAACCGCCGGCCGGCACCGTGCGGCGCCGAGCACAGGCCCGCGGGATTCCCCTTGCCGCGCACCACATACGACCGTGTACCCATCGAACCCGGGATGACGCCCCGTACGCCCTCATGGGCGTCGATCGCACCCTTCCGGGTGAGCCAGACGTCTTGGCCCGCGTGCGTCTCCCGCACGGTGTAGTTGTGGTGGCAGTTGATCCGGTCCACCTCCAGGGATTCCGTTTCCTCGACGACGCCGCCGGAGGCGTTGTCTGCGAACCACTTCCCGAACACCTCGACGAAACGGTCCATCATCTCCGCGCGGTTCTCGAACGCGAACCGCTGCGCCCAGGCCAGATCCCGCAGATAGGCGGTCAGCTCCGGGGCCCCCTGCGGCAGGTACGCGAGATCGGCGTTCGGCAGTTTGATCCACCACTGGCGGCACAACCGCTGAGCGATCTTGATGTGCTTCTGCGCGATCTTGTTGCCGACGCCCCGCGAACCCGAGTGCAGGAACAGCCACACCACGTCGCCCTCGTCGAGGCACAGCTCGATGAAGTGGTTGCCACCGCCGAGCGAGCCCAGCTGCTCCCGCCACTTCGGCGAATGTGACAGGTCGACACCGTCTTTCGTCGCCTGTTCGGCGAGGGCATCGATGCGTGGCCGGGTGAACTCGAACCGGTCCAGACCGCGGTTGTAGTTGCCGGGCGACAGCGGGATCGCGTCCTCGATCGTCCTCCGCAGTCGCCCGAGGTCCATTCCGTCGATGTCCGCGGCGCGCAGGCGCGTCTGCACCGCGATCATGCCGCAGCCGATGTCGACGCCGACGGCCGCGGGAATCACCGCGCCGGTCGTCGGGATGACGGTGCCCACCGCGGAGCCCTTCCCGAAGTGTGCGTCGGGCATGAGGGCGATGTGCGGGTGCACGAACGGCAACCGGGCGGTCTCGGCCGCTTGGGTCAGGGTGTTGTCGTCCACGTGCGATGCATAGTTCAGCACCTTGGGCGACACCTTGGTCGGCATGGAGTTCTTCCTCTCGTGTGCGCCCGCGTCAGCGGGCCCACACATCACACCGTCGAATCCCCGGTGCGGCAACCGTATTTCTTCTTCCCGATGCCACCCGGAACTCCCGCCGCCACCCGTCGCGGCGACACGACGGCGCGCAGCACTGACTCACGGGCGACACGAGACACACCAGGCGACCCGTCATGTACCGACCCGAGTCGACAGCAGATGGTCAGCCGATGACGCCGAGTGCCTTGTCCCAGACGGCGTTCTCGCGCACCTCACCGGGACCGACCATGTCGGCGAAGACAATCGTGCCGTCCCGATCGACGAGAAAGGTCCCGCGGTTCGCGTAGCCGCGATCCTCGTTGAACACCCCGTAGGCGCGCGCGGTGTCGCCGTGCGGCCAGAAGTCGGACAGCAGCGGGAACAGGAAACCCTGCGCGGCGGACCACACCTTGTGCGTGGGAGAGGGTCCGACCGAGATGGTCACCGTGGTCACGTCGTCGTTGTCGAAGCGGGGCTGCTGGTCACGGATGTAACCGAGCTCGCCCTGGCAGGTACCGGTGAACGCGAGCGGGAAGAACACGACGAGCACGTTGCGGTCGGCTCGCAGGGTCGACAGCGACACGAGCTGGTTGTTCTGGTCGCGCAGGGCGAAATCCGGGGCCCGGTCACCGACGGTCAGGGGCGCAGAAGGCAGAGCACCGCTCATGCTTTCTTGCCCGCGCGGGCCTTGGGCTGGACCAGTCGGGCCGCCGACCAGTCACCGAGGCTGATGGCCGACGTCTGGGTGAGTCCCGCGGTCGGGGCCGCCTCGGCGATCTCACTCGGATCGACGTAGCCGGACTTGCCGGTCTTCGGCGACAACACCCACACGAAACCGTCTTCGGCGAGCGGACCGATCGCATCCATGAGGGCGTCGACGAGGTCGCCGTCGCCGTCGCGCCACCAGAGGACCACGACGTCGACGACGTCATCGGCATCCTCGTCGACCATCTCGGCGTCGATCGCGTCCTCGATGTCAGCGCGCAGTTCGTCGTCGGTGTCCTCGTCCCAGCCGAGTTCCTGCACGACCAAGCCTGCGGTCAAGCCCAGTTTCTGGGCGTTGCTACCGTCTGTGGCGGCTACCACCGCGCGTGACCTCCTGAAGATTCGTGGATCGTTCTGTGCGTCGTCTGTGGCGAATCCGCGTGCGCTCCCGCACGCCGTTCGCCTGTCAGCATAGGCAACAGCCTAGAGCCTCACATTGCAAGCCGAACGCCGTCAGGGATTTCGGGCGTTTCGCACCGGTTCCGTGACCGACCCGCCCGATCGTTACCCACAGCGGGGCGGAACAAACCGTACCCAGCGGCGCGAGGCGGACGGCGGCGTCAACCCCCGGGTCGCTCGGCCGACGTCGTGGCGGGAACCGACGGTCGAGGTGTGGCCGAGGACGTGGCCGGGAGCGGCGTGTAGGTACCGCACACATCGAGCAGGCGCTGTTTGGTGCGAGACCACTCGCTCGACACCGGGTTCAGGCCGGCACGCAGTTCGCGACTGATCGCGTTCTCGAGGCGCGCGGTCGACGCGAGGAACGCCCGCGCCGGCGTGGAAACGGCCGCTGGCGACGTCTCGGTGATCTTGGGGCGGATCCCGTCGGCACCGGCGATGAGACTGGCACGTGCCTTCTCGTCGAGATCCCCGACCCCGGCGTAGGTCTGCGCCGCGTTCAGCCGGGCGACGAAGGCGTTGAACCCGCGGACCATCACGACCATCGACGCCATCGACTCGCGGCAGAGCTCGACACCCTCGGCACGCACCTCCGCGGCCGCCGAGGCGGACAGTTCGGAGCGGTACACCGCCACCTCGCCGGGCGCCGGCGCCCCCGCGCCATCGACGGTCGACGCGCACGCCCCCGACAGGGCCGCGCCGAGTGCGATCGTGGCCGCGGTCGCCGACCGGACGGCACGACCCCGGCGCCGCCCGTCGGCCGCGCCTCCTCGATCCGGCATCCACTCCCCCTACTGGTCAGTAACCGTTTCTGGACGCTACCGCATCACGCCGATCGGGACACGCGACACGGATCCACCCGGTGCCAAGCCACCCCACATGGGGCACGATGAGGGTAGGCGCCGCACCACATCGGAGTGCGGTGCCGACGCCATGCGGTCGGACCACCACCCCGAGTTCGGCCTGTCAGAGGGAGTAGGCATCACCGTGACCAACCAGATGGACCAAGCGACACAGGACGTCTCGCCGAGCGCCGCCGGGAACACCGGCCCCAGCTCGAACGGACGTGCCGCCGGACAACGAGTCCGGGTCATCCGTGAAGGAGTCGCGTCCTATCTGCCCGACATCGACCCCGACGAGACCGACGAGTGGCTCGACTCGTTCGACGCCCTCCTCGACGCCGCGGGCCCTGGTCGCGCCCGGTACCTGATGTTGCGTCTGCTCGAACGCGCCGGCGAGAAGCGGGTGTCGATCCCCGCGCTCACCTCCACCGACTACGTCAACACCATCCCCACCGAGGCCGAACCCTGGTTCCCCGGTGACGAGGACGTCGAACGCCGATTCCGCCAGATGATCCGGTGGAACGCCGCGATCATGGTGCACCGCGCACAGCGCCCGGGCGTCGGCGTGGGCGGCCACATCTCCACCTACGCCTCGTCGGCGTCGCTGTACGAAGTCGGCTTCAACCACTTCTTCCGCGGCAAGGACCATTCCGGCGGCGGCGACCACATCTTCATCCAGGGCCACGCCTCCCCGGGCATCTATGCCCGCGCCTACCTCGAGGGCCGCATCGACGAGGCCCGCATGGACGGGTTCCGGCAGGAGCACAGCCACGCCGGCGAGGGCGGCGGCCTGCCGTCGTACCCGCACCCGCGACTGATGCCGGACTTCTGGGAGTTCCCGACGGTGTCGATGGGCATCGGCCCCATGAATGCCGTCTACCAGGCGCGGTTCAACCACTACCTGCACGACCGCGGCATCAAGGACACCTCCGACCAGCACGTGTGGGCCTTCCTCGGCGACGGCGAGATGGACGAGCCGGAATCGCGCGGCTTCGCGAGCTTCGCGGCCACCGAGGGCCTCGACAACCTGACCTTCGTCATCAACTGCAACCTGCAGCGTCTCGACGGCCCGGTGCGCGGCAACGGCAAGATCATCCAGGAGCTCGAGTCGTTCTTCCGCGGTGCGGGCTGGAACGTCATCAAGGTCATCTGGGGCCGCGAGTGGGACTCGTTGCTGCACGCCGACCGTGACGGCGCGCTGGTCAACCTGATGAACACCACCCCCGACGGCGACTTCCAGACCTACAAGGCCAACGACGGCGCGTTCGTCCGCGAGCACTTCTTCAACCGCGACCCGCGCACGAAGGAACTCGTCAAGGACCTCTCCGACGCCGACATCTGGAATCTGAAGCGCGGCGGCCACGACTACCGCAAGATCCACGCCGCCTACGCCGCGGCGATGACCCACAAGGGACAGCCGACGGTCATCCTGGCCCACACCATCAAGGGCTATACGCTCGGCAAGCACTTCGAGGGCCGCAACGCGACGCACCAGATGAAGAAGCTGACGCTCGACGACCTGAAGGCCTTCCGCGACAGCACTCGCATCCCGATCACCGACGAGCAGCTCGAGAAGGACCCGTACCTGCCGCCGTACTACAACCCCGGCAAGGACTCGCCGGAGCTGCAGTACATGCTCGACCGGCGCAAGACCCTCGGCGGCTTCCTGCCGAGCCGCCGCACCAAGGCGAAGGTGCTGAAGGCCGACATGAGTTCGGCACTGAAGGCCACCGCGAAGGGCTCGGGCAAGCAGCAGGTCGCGACCACCATGGCGCTCGTGCGCGTCTTCAAGGATCTGTTGCGCGACAAGGAGGTCGGCAAGCGGATCGTGCCGATCATCCCGGACGAGGCGCGGACCTTCGGTATGGACTCATGGTTCCCGACCCTCAAGATCTACAACCGCAACGGACAGCTCTACACCTCGGTCGACGCCGAGCTGATGCTCGCCTACAAGGAGAGCCCCGAGGGTCAGATCCTGCACGAGGGCATCAACGAGGCCGGGTCGGCAGCCAGCTTCGCCGCGGTCGGCACGTCGTACTCGACCCACGACGAGCCGATGATCCCGCTGTACATCTTCTATTCGATGTTCGGCTTCCAGCGCACCGGTGACAGCTTCTGGGCCGCCGCCGACCAGATGGCGCGCGGCTTCATCATCGGCGCGACCGCGGGCCGCACCACGCTGACCGGTGAGGGCCTGCAGCACGCCGACGGGCATTCGCCGCTGCTCGCCGCGACCAACCCCGCCGTCGTCTCCTACGATCCGGCCTTCGCCTACGAACTCGGCCACATCGTCGAGAGCGGCATGGAGCGGATGTTCGGCGAGGACCCCGAGAACGTCTTCTACTACCTGACTGTCTACAACGAGCCGATCAGTCAGCCGGCGAAGCCCGAGGGACTCGACCCGACCGGCATCGTCAAGGGCGCCTACCGGTTCCAGAGGGCGCCGGAGGGCAAGGAACACCCGGCCAACATCCTCGTGTCCGGTGTGACCATGCCCGACGCACTGCGCGCCGCCGACATGCTCGCGGAGGAATGGAACGTCGGCGCCGACGTCTACTCGGTCACGTCGTGGAGCGAGCTCGCCCGGGACGGGATCCGCGCCGACCGCGAGGTACTGCGTGATCCGGCCGCCGAGCCGGCACCGGCGTACCTGACCGAGCTGCTCGCCGACGCCGCCGGCCCGTTCGTCGGTGTCAGCGACTACATGCGCGGAGTGCAGGAGCAGATCCGGGCATACCTCCCGGGCACCTACCTCACGCTGGGGACGGACGGGTTCGGGTTCTCCGACACGCGCCCGGCGGCGCGACGGTTCTTCAACGTCGACGCCGAGTCCATCGTCGTCGCGGTGCTCGTCGCGCTCGCCCGGGACGGCAACATCGAGATGTCGGTGGCCAAGCAGGCCGCCGACAAGTACCAGATCGACGACGTCTCGGCCGCACCCGAGCAGACCAGCGATCCGGGAGTCGCCTGACCGGTCGCGCCGACGGACACGGCCTCCACTCGCCCTCGGCCGGGGAACCCACCCCGGCCGAGGGGCTAGATTGAGGTCGTGTCCGATGCGCGCGTGAACAGGAAGCAGCCACCGGCTGACGTGTTCGGTGAGCGGGGCGCGCACGTACCGGCCCCCGCCACCGTGCACGACGCGCTGCCGGACACTCTTCTCCGGCGGGTCAAGCAGTACAGCGGCCGACTCGCCACCGAGGCGGTCCATTCGATGCAGGACCAGCTGCCCTATTTCTCCGACCTCGACGCCGCGCAACGCGCGAGTGTGCAACTCGTCGTGCAGACCGCGGTGGTCAACTTCGTCGAGTGGATCCAGGACCCCGAGGGCAACGTGAAGTTCACGGTCCAGGCCTTCCAGGTGGTCCCGCAGGACCTCGCCCGCCGCATCACGCTGCTGCAGACCGTCGAGATGGTCCGCGTGGCCATGGAGTTCTTCGAGAAGTGGCTGCCGCTCCTCGCCCGCAACGATGCCCAGCTCCGTGCGCTGACCGAGTCGGTGCTGCGCTACGGACGCGAGATCGGTTTCGCCGCGGCAGCGATCTACGCCTCGGCCGCGGAGTCACGCGGGGCGTGGGACTCCCGGCTCGAGGCCCTCGTCGTCGACGCGGTGGTCCGCGGCGACACCGGGCCACAATTGCTCTCTCGCGCAGCGGCGCTCAACTGGGACTCGGATGCGCCGGCCACCGTGATAGTCGGGACGCCGCCCCCGGAACAGAACGTGTCGGTGCCACTGGCGATCCACAACACGGCCAAGTCCTTCGACCGGTCGGCCCTGTCGGTGGTGCAGGGTTCGGTGCTGGTGGCCATCGTGAGCGGTCCCGCCCGTCCGACCGAGAAGTTCGTCGGCGCACTGCTCTCCCACTTCGCCGACGGTCCGGTGGTGATCGGTCCGACCATGCCGAACCTCGGCAGCGCGCACTCGAGTGCCACCGAGGCCATGGCCGGGATCGAGGCGGTGGCCGGCTGGCCGAGCGCACCGCGGCCGGTCCACAGTCTCGAACTGCTACCCGAGCGCGCGCTCAACGGCGACGAGTCAGCGATGACCGCTTTGATCGAATCCCTCGTCCAGCCGCTCGCCGAGGGCGGTGCGACGCTGAGCACCACTCTCGAGGCCTACCTCGACTCCGGCGGCTCGGTCGAGTCCTGCGCCCGAATTCTGTACATCCATCCAAATACGGTTCGCTACCGACTGAAGAAAATTTCGGAAATCACAGGACGTGACCCAACTAACCCGCGCGATGCCTACGTTCTGAGGGTCGCGTCGACGGTGGGTCGACTGACACACTTCCGGCACAAATCGCCAACATCTGCCACATGAGTCACACGGGTTTCATGTCCGATTCACCGTTTGTGCTGATAGGAGCCTTAAGAACACGGTTCGGTAACAAATCTCAGACTGATGACGAACCAGGTGACCTCTAGGTCTCCTTTGTGGGAACCCCACAAAAGCCCGCGACAAGCTTCATGCTTCTCCACACCCACATCCCCCGGGTAAAGGGTGTTCTCTGGTCACGTGCTTTCGATGCTTGCTCCCGGACAGGGATCTCAGACACCCGGCATGCTCACGCCATGGCTCGAATTGCCGGGCGCGCGTGACCAGATCGCCACCTGGTCCAAACAGACCCGTCTGGACCTCGAACGCCTCGGCACCACCGCCACGGCGGAGGAGATCACCGACACCGCCGTGACCCAGCCGCTCGTCGTCGTCGCCGCACTGCTGGCCTACGACGAGGTGCGCAAGCACGGTGAACTGCCCGCCGACGCCGTGGTCGCCGGCCACTCGGTCGGCGAACTCGCCGCCGCCGCGATCACCGGTGTCATCTCGGCCGACGAGGCCGTCACGCTGGCCGCGCTGCGCGGCTCGGAGATGGCGAAGGCGTGTGCCCTGCAGCCCACGACCATGGCCGCGGTCCTCGGGGGCGACGAGGCGGCCGTCCTCGCACGTCTCGACGAACTCGATCTCGTCCCCGCCAACCGCAACGCCGCCGGGCAGATCGTCGCCGCCGGCGCGGTCGCGCAGATCGACGAGCTGATCGCCTCGCCGCCGGAGAAGGCCCGGATCCGCAAGCTCGCGGTCGCCGGCGCGTTCCACACGCACTTCATGGCCCCTGCGCAGGACGCCGTCGCCGCAGCCGCCGCCCGCATCACGCCCGCCGATCCCACCCGGACCCTGCTGTCGAACTCCGACGGACAGCCGGTCACGAACGGCGCCGACGCGCTGGCCAAGCTGGTGGGACAGGTGACCAGGCCGGTCCGCTGGGATCTGTGCTCGGCGTACCTGCGAGACCACTCGGCACACGCCCTGGTGGAACTGCCCCCGGCAGGGACGCTGGTGGGCATCGCGAAGCGCGAGCTCAAGGGCACCCCCGCGCTGGCGCTCAAGGAGCCCGGCGACATCGCGAAGATCACCGAACTTGGATAGCGGTCGCGGGTAGTCCGCGACCCCCGGAACGTCGGCTTCATGTCGGCGTGTCCAAGCGCGCGGACTTCTCTGTCCGTGCTGCGCTCCGGAAATCTCACATCCACGTAGGAAGACGAAAGGGAACCACACAGTGGCTGCCACCCAGGAACAACTCATTGCCGGCATCGCCGAGATCATCGAGGAAGTCACCGGCATCGAGCCGTCCGAGGTGACCCTCGAGAAGTCGTTCGTCGACGACCTGGACATCGACTCGCTGTCCATGGTCGAGATCGCGGTCCAGACCGAGGACAAGTACGGCGTCAAGATCCCCGACGAGGATCTGGCCGGCCTGCGTACCGTCGGTGACGCGGTCGCCTACATCCAGAAGCTCGAGAGCGAGAACCCCGAGGCCGCAGCTGCCATCAAGGCGCAGGTCGAGGCAGACGAGGCCTGATGACCCCCTCTTCCCTCCGCGAGTACTCCACGCTGGGTGGGAACTTCCCGAGTGTGGTGGTCACCTCCATGGTGGCCACCACCTCGTTGGGTGGGGATCTCGACTCGACCTGGAAGAACCTGCTGGCCGGCGAATCGGGCATCCGTGAGCTGACCGACGACTTCATCACCAAGTACAACCTCCCGGTGCGCATCGGTGGTCGTCTCCTCCAGGATCCCGCCGAGGAGGTCACGCGCATCGAATCCCGGCGGATGGCCTATGTCGAGCGCATCTCCCACGTGATGAGCAAGCGCCTCTGGGCGCAGGCCGGCGAACCCGACGTCGACAAGGACCGCCTCGCGGTCGTCATCGGCACCGGTCAGGGTGGCGCCGACGCGATGGTCGACGCAGTCCAGGCCATGGAGGGCACCGGCAACTACCGCAAGGTGTCCCCGCTCGCCGTCTCGATGGCGATGCCGAACGGACCGGCGGCCGTCGCCGGACTCAACGTCGGCGCACGCGCCGGCGTGATCACTCCCGTCTCGGCCTGTTCGTCGGGCGCCGAGGCCATCGCGCACGCCTGGCGGCACATCGTCATGGGTGACGCCGACATGGTCGTCACCGGCGGCGTCGAGGGTCACATCGACGCGGTGCCGATCGCCGCGTTCTCGATGATGCGGGCGATGAGCACCCGTAACGAGGACCCCGCAGCGGCGTCGCGACCGTTCGACAAGGATCGCGACGGTTTCGTGTTCGGCGAGGGTTCGGCGATGCTGATCCTCGAACGCGAGGAACACGCCCGCGCACGCGGTGCACATATCCACGCCCGCCTGCTCGGTACCGGCATCACCTCCGACGGATTCCACCTCGTCGCCCCCGACCCGAGTGGTCAGGGCAACGCGCGGGCCATGACGCGGGCCCTGCAGACCGCTGGTCTGCAGCGCTCCGACATCACCCACATCAACGCGCACGCGACGTCGACCCCCATCGGCGACACCGCCGAGGCCGCCGGCATCCTCGCCGCCATCGGACAGCACGCTGCGGTGTACGCGCCGAAGTCCGCGCTCGGACACTCCATCGGTGCGGTCGGGGCGCTCGAGTCGGTCCTGACGATCAAGAGCGTCGAGGAAGGCGTCATCCCGCCGACCCTCAACCTCGAGAACCTGGACCCGGAATGCGACATCGACGTCGTGCACGGTGAACCCCGGTACGGGCAGATCGATTACGCGATCAACAACTCGTTCGGTTTCGGTGGGCACAACGTGGCGCTCGCCTTCGGTCGCTACTGAGCATCACCGCCACACCCCCCGACACCCAGGAGACATCGATGACGACCTTGGCTCCCGTTGCCGGCCGCGAAGAAGCCGCCGATCCCCGCGACCCGCTGTTGCGGCTGACCAACTTCTTCGACGAAGGCACGATGTCGCTGCTCCATCCGCGCGACAAGTCGGGCGTCCAGGCCGCCGTCGGACTGGTGCACGGGGTCCGTACGGTCTCCTACTGCACCGACGGCACCGTCATGGGCGGCGCCATGGGTGTCGTGGGGTGTGCGCACATCGTCAACGCCATCGACACCGCCATCACCGAACAGGCGCCGGTCATCGGCATCTGGCACTCGGGTGGCGCCCGCCTCGCCGAGGGTGTCGAGGCGTTGCACGCGGTGGGTCAGGTCTTCGAGGCGATGGTGCGTGCCTCGGGCTACATCCCGCAGATCTCGGTGGTCGTCGGCTTCGCCGCCGGCGGCGCCGCCTACGGCCCGGCGCTCACCGACGTCGTGATCATGGCGCCGGCCGGCCGGGTCTTCGTGACCGGCCCGGACGTCGTCAAGAGCGTCACCGGCGAAGAAGTGGACATGGAGTCGCTGGGCGGCCCGACCACCCACGGCAAGAAGTCCGGTGTCTGTCACATCGTCGCCGACTCCGAGCCCGACGCGCTGTGGCGCGCACGGCGTCTGGTGTCGACGTTCACCCAGCAGGGACATTTCGACCGCGAACACGCGCGGGCCGGCGACACCGACCTCAAGGCCCTGCTGCCGGAGTCGAATCGGCGCGCCTACGACGTCCACCCGGTCGTCGAGCAGTTGCTCGACTCCGGTGTCGCGGCCGACGGCGAGACCCAGATCTCGAGTTTCGAAGAGCTGCAAGCCAAATGGGCACCGAACATCGTCGTCGGCTTCGGCCGGTTGTCCGGACGCAGCGTGGGGATCATCGCGAACAACCCGCTGCGGATGGGCGGCTGCCTCAACTCCGAGAGCGCGGAGAAGGCATCGCGTTTCGTCCGCCTCTGCGATGCCTTCGGCATCCCGCTCATCGTCATCACCGATGTGCCGGGTTACTTGCCCGGCGTCGGCCAGGAGTGGAACGGCGTCGTCCGCCGCGGCGCGAAGCTCTTGCACGCGTTCGCCGAGGCCTCGGTCCCCCGGGTCACGCTGGTGACCCGGAAGATCTACGGCGGCGCCTACATCGCGATGAACTCGCGTGCGCTCGGCGCCACCGCGGTGTTCGCCTGGCCGGGCTCCGAGGTCGCCGTGATGGGCGCGAAGTCCGCGGTGGGCATCCTGCACAAGAAAGCTCTCGCCGCAGCGCCCGACGACGAGCGTGAGGCCCTGCACGACCGTCTCGCCGCCGAGCACGAGGCGATCGCCGGCGGTGTCGGCCGCGCACAGTCCATCGGCGTGGTCGACGAGATCATCGACCCGGCGCACACTCGCAGCATCATCGCCGAGGCGCTCGCCGCGGCACCCGCGCGCCGCGGTCGCCACAAGAACATCCCGCTCTGACGCATCGCACAGACGACGAAAGTGCCCCGGTCCACGAGGACCGGGGCACGTCTCGTTGTAGTTCGTCCCCCTGCTAACCCACCCGCTGCTGCAACCAGGTGACCTCGGCGCCGGCACCGCCCATGCGGTACTGCTCGAGCGCGTTGTCCCACGCGGTTCCGAGCGCGCCTTCGAGTTCACCGGCGAGACCGGCGCTGTCGGGCTGCGATTCGATCATCGAACGCAACTGGTTCTCGCCGATGATGACGTCGCCGTTGGCGCTCGTGGAGCCGCGCCAGAGGCCGAGTCCCGGGACGTAGCAGAACCGTTCACCGTCGACACCCTCGCTGGGGTTCTCGGTCACCTCGAAACGCAGCGCCGACCACTCCCGCAGCGCCGTCACCAGACGAGCCGCGGTACCGACCGGACCCGCCCAGTCGACAGTGGCACGCTGCATGCCGGGTTCGGCATCCTGTGCCGACCATTTCAGGTTGGCGCGCGCATTCAGGGTCGACGACAGAGCCCACTCCACATGCGGGCACAGCGCCACCGGCGCCGAGTGGATGTAGACCACTCCTGTTGTCATGTCCGCAAACTGATTCAGATTGCGCACCTTGTTCACCTCCGTTGTCGACGAGGAACGTCTTCCCCAACACACCTCGCGACAGCGGATATCACATTCGTAGGGTCAATTGTGCCCCATGATGCACGTGTTGCGCTAGTTTCTCCTGCGAGAAAAATTCAGTTCTGTGACGAGAGTTCATCAACGACACGATCGTTGAACTCGCTCCACAGCGGCTTCGCCCATGGTCCGAAGAGCCGATCCGTCAGCACGACGCAGGCCGCGTCGAGCGCCGGATCCACCCAGAGGAACGTGCCGGCCTGACCGAAGTGCCCGAACGTCCGCGGGGAGTTCCTCGTCCCGGTCCAGTGCGGCGACTTCTCGGACCTGATCTCGAAGCCGATCCCCCAGTCGTTGGGACGGTGCTTGCCGTACCCGGGGACGAATCCGTCGAGTCCGGGGAACCGCACCGACGTCAGCGTCCCGAAGGTCTCCGGCGCCAGCAGGCGCGGATCCAGCAACTCGCGGGCAAAGGCCGCCAAATCCGCCACGCTCGAGCGGGCGGCATGCCCGGCCGGCCCGTAGAGCGTCGTCGACGACATCTCCAGCGGCGCGCACACGGCTTCGGAGAGATAGCGGCCGAACTCGATACCGGTCGCCTCGGCCACGACCTCGGAGGCCACCTCGAAGCCCGCGCTCGAGTAGATCCGCTGCTCCCCCGGCGGGGCCTCGACCTCGCGGGTGTCGTAGGCCAGGCCGGACGCGTGCGAGAGCAGGTGGGCAAGGGTCGACCCCGACGGCCCGGCCGGGTCGTCCAGCTCGACGGCTCCCTCCTCGACGGCGACGAGCACCGCGTAGGCCACCAGCGGCTTCGTGACCGAGGCGAGCTCGTAGACGCGAGCGGGGTCGCCGAACTGGTCGGCGACCCCGTCGCGGGTGATGATCGCCGCCGACACGTGGTCGACGGGCCATTCCGTCAGAGAATCAAGGACAGACACATCGGGTCACGTTACCCGGGTGCTCACCAGTCCTCTTCGGTGTAGCGGATGACTCCGCGGATGTTCTTGCCGTCCAACATGTCCTGGTAGCCCTCATTGATCTGGTCCAGACGGTACTGCCGGGTGATCATGTCGGCGATGTTGAGCTTGCCGATCTTGTACATCGACAGCAGCTGTGGGATGTCGAGCTTCGGGTTGGCACCGCCGAAGATCGAACCCTGCAGATTCTTCTGGAGCAGGGTCAGCATGGCGAGATTGAGGTTGACATCGCTCTCGAGCATGTTGCCCATACCGGTCAGGACGCAGGTGCCACCCTTGGCGGTGATACCCATCCACAGGTCGACGTCCTTGCCGTGGACCTCGCCGACCGTGACGATCACCTTCTGGCACATGCCGCCGTGAGTGGTCTCCGCGATCGCCATGGCCGCCTCTTCGACCGTGGCGAAGGCCGCGGTGGCCCCGAACTTGAGCGCCTGCTCCCGCTTCCACTCCACCGGGTCGATGGCGAACAGGTTGCGGGCGCCGGAGATGACCGCGCCCTGCAGGGCCGCGGTACCCACGCCGCCGACACCCACGATCGCGACGTCCTCCCCCGGTCGTACGTCGCCGCTGCGGGTCGACGAGCCGTAACCGGTGGGGATGCCACAGCCGCAGAGCGCCGCGACCTCGAACGGGATGTCCTTGTCGATCTTCACCGCCGAGGCCTCGTGCACGACCATGTACGGCGCGAAGGTGCCCAGCAGCGTCATCGGGTAGACGTTCTCGCCGGCGGCGGTCTGGATCCGGAAGGTGTTGTCCGACACCGCCTCGCCCTGCAGCAGCATGGCGCCGAAGTCGCACAGGTTGGCCATTCCCGACTGACACGACGGACACTTGCCGCACGACGGGATGAACGACAGCACGACGTGGTCGCCGACCTCGAAGTCGGTGACTCCCTCACCGACCTCGGCCACGACGCCCGCACCCTCGTGACCACCGAGGATCGGGAACCCGGCCATCGGGATGCCACCGGTCATCAGGTGATGATCGGAGTGGCACATGCCGGCGGCTTCCATCTTGATCTTGATCTCGTGGGCCTTGGGATCGCCGATCTCGATGTCCTCGATCGCCCACGGCTTGTTGTGCTCCCGCAGCAATGCACCCTTTGTCTTCACTGAACTCCTCCGTTCGAACCCGGCGACGTCTCGCACCGGGAGGATCTACTCACTCCGACGGTTGCCGCCATGACGTGACAGTAGTCACTCAACCACAAAATTGGAACGTGTTCTAGTGCGTGTTTCTTGGCGCGTCGATGCCGGCGGTGGTCGGGACGGACGAGACCACGACGACCTGGGCGCGAGTGCTTGCGCCCAGGTCGGAGGGTGTCGACGTCGCCGAGGCGTCCGACGACAGTGGATACGACGGGGTCAGTCGGCCAGGCCGGCGTCCTTGCTGCCGTAGCTCTGGCGCAGGGTCGGCTTGACGACCTTGCCACCGGCGTTGCGCGGCAACTCGTCGACGATGACGATGTCCTTCGGATGCTTGAACCGCGCGAGGTTCTCGTTGAGGTACGGCTCGAGGTCGGCGAGCGTCAGGTCCTCGACGCCTTCGGCGAGCACGATCACCGCGACCGGCACCTCACCCCACTTCTCGTGTGCGCGACCGATGATCGCCGCCTCGGTGATGCTCGGATGACCGAAGAGGACGTTCTCGACCTCAGCGCAGTAGATGTTCTCGCCACCGGAGATGATCATGTCCTTGGCGCGGTCGACGACGTAGAGGAAGCCCTCCTCATCGGCACGGACCAGGTCACCGGAGTGGAACCAGCCGCCGGCGAAGGCGTCGGCGGTGCCCTGCTCGTTCTGCCAGTACCCCTTCATCATGTTCGGGCCGCGGTAGACGATCTCGCCGACCTCACCCTGCGCGACGTCGTTGCCCTCGGGGTCGACGATGCGCGCGGTCACCGCCGGGACGACCTTGCCGATGGAGCCGATCTTGCGCAGGGCGTCCTTGCCCTCGAGTACGCAGGTGATCGGCGACATCTCGCTCTGTCCGAAGACGGCGACGTTGAGCGCCTCCGGGAAGGTCTCGTTCATCGCGTTCAGGACGGTGTCCGACGCCGGGGCCGCACCCCAGCTGATCACACGTAGCTTGAGATCACGCGGCTTGGCCTGCTGCGCGGCACAGACGGCCTGCCACTGTGCGGGCACCAGGAAGATCGAGGTGGTGCCCTCGCGCTCGATGGTGTCCAGCATGTCGTCGGGATCGAACGCGCCGAGCGGATGGATCACCGAGAGGGCGCCCATGTAGAACAGGGGCGCCATGGCGCCGAGGCCGGCGATGTGGAACATCGGGGCAACACACGAGCCGATGTCGTCGGAACGGGTCTGCAGGGCCTGCAGACAGGTGACCGCCTGCGCCTGCATGTTCGTGTGGGTGAGCATGGCGCCCTTGGGCTTTCCGGTCGTGCCCGAGGTGTACATGATCAGCGCGACGGTCTCCTCGGGAACGTCGATCTCCTCGAGATCCGACGAATCCTCGGCGACGAGCGCCTCGTAGTCGAGGTGGTTGTCCTTGTCCGAACCGCCGACCACGATGGTGTGCTCGATCGCTCCGGTGGAGGCGGCCGCGGCGTCGGCCAGCGGGGCGAGCAGGGTCTCGGTGACGATCACCTTCGCGCCGCTGTCGTTGACGAGGAACGCGACCTCGGCCGGGCTCATCCGGATGTTCACCGGCACGGGGATGGCCCCGATCAGGTTCGCGCCCAGAACCGCTTCGACGTACTCCGAGCGGTTGAGCAGGACGATCAGCACACGATCGCCGAACTGCACGCCGCGGCGGCTCAGCGCGGCCGCGAAGGCGCGGCTGCGCTCGTCGAGTTCCTTCCAGGTGGTGACGTTGCCCAGGAACTTCAGCGCCGCCTTGTCCGGGGTCATGAAGGCGTGGCGGCGGATCTGGTTGTTCCAGTGGTTGCGGCGCGAACGCAGCGGCTCGGTGGCCAGGTCGCTGAAGGTGTCGACGGTCGCGGTCATACGATCGGTCTCCTCGTTGTCTCTCTGGTGGTGATGGGGTCGGGAACGGTTGTGGTACAGCGATTCCGACGTGTCGCAGTGCTCACTTGGAGGCGCCGGCGAACGCGGTGATGGCCGCCTGGAACTCCGGGGACTGGAGCAGTTCGGTCTGGCCGTCGAGTTCTCGTTCGATCGCGGCCTCGAAACCGGACATCGTGTGCGCGTCGAGCGCGGCCTTCGTGAGCCGGAGCGCCGCGGCGCTCTTGCCGGCGAGCTTGCGGGCGACCTTGCCGACCACCTCGTCGAGCGCGGCACGGTCCTCGACGACGCCGTTGACGAGTCCGGCGTCGAGAGCCTCTGCGGCACGCAGCTTCTCACCGAGCAGCGCCAGCTCGTTGGCTCGCACGCGGCCGACGGCCGTGGCGAACGACATCGAGGCCGCGCCGTCGGGCATCAGACCGATGTTGACGAACGCGAGCAGGAAATACGACCTGGCCGTCGTGTAGATGAGGTCGGCACCGAGTGCGAGCGACGCACCGATCCCGGCGGCCGCACCGTCGACCGAGGCGATCACCGGGACCGGGACCGAACGCACGGCCCGGATGAGATCAGAACCTCCGGAGATGATCTGACGCGCCTGCGTCGGAGTGAACCCGGAGGCGCCGCCCGCGGTCGACTGTCCGGCGAAGCCCCGGACATCGGCGCCCGCACTGAAACTGCCGCCCGCGCCGTCGAGCACGATCACGCGGACGTCGTCGCGAGTCGACCACTCCGCCAACGTGTCCTCGATCGCCTGATGGGCCCCGCCGTCGAGGGCGTTCATCCGTTCCGGACGAGAAATCGTCAGGCGCCCGATCCCGGAGTCGTCCACCGATGTGATGACTCCGCCGCGCGTGATCTCTTCGCTCACTGCTCTCCCCACTCCAGGCCGGCTTCTCGGTAGACACAGCCCCCCGCATCTGTGCCATCGCCTAGATTACTACCACAATGCGACGCAGATCACGAGAATCTCGGTTAACTTATCAGACCCGCAAGCCGGGCTCTCCTGCAGTTTTGCCGGTCGATGCCGAAATCTGTCACGAGAACGTGGTCTCCGGATAGGCTCTGTCGTCATGACCGCACGTCCGCAGACGTCGCGCCCGGACACCGGCGCCCGGCGTCGCCGTCCCGCCGACCGGCGACGCATGATCGTCGACGCCGCGGCGAAGGCCTTCAGCGACGGCGGGTACCACGCGGTGCGGCTCGACGACATCGCCGACGCCGTCGGCATCTCCACCCCGGCGCTGTACCGGCATTTCCCGAACAAGTACGCACTGTTCGCCGAGACCACCGCCGACCTCGCGACCGGCCTGCGCGACGTTCTCGACACCGTCCCGGAGGGGTCGCCCGAGGAGTTGCCCGCACTCCTCGAGGCGATCACCGCCACCTCGTTCGACAATCGCCGCCGCGGTGGGCTGTACCGGTGGGAGTCGCGCTACCTCGAGCCCGCCGACGCCGCGATCGTCCGCGATGTCGTCGTCCACCAGCATCGTCGTGTGCGTGCCGCCGCCCGCCGGCTGCGCCCGTCGCTGACCGATCTCGACGCCAATCTCGTTGCCGCCGCAATGATCAGCGTCGCGGCAAGTCCGACAACGCATCGCGCCTCGTTGCCGGCCCGCGAGGCGACGGCGTTGATGTCGGCCGCCGCGATCGGCCTGCTCGAAGTCGAGCTGCCAGAGCCGACCGACCCCGAGCCGCCGTCGGTGACCGGACTCGCCCCGGCCGCCAAGCGCGAGGTCATCCTGACCGAGGCGATCGAGCTGTTCGCCGCCCGCGGGTTCCGGGACGTGACGATCGAGGACATCGCACACGCGGCCGACCTGCCGGCATCAGGCGTGTACCGCCACTTCCCCAGCAAGGTCGCCATTCTCGAGGCCTCGTTCTGGCGCGCGACCGACCGGGTCACGTCGGCCATCTCCGACGCGCTGGCGGCGTCGACCACGCCCCGCGAGGCGATCGCCGCGATGGTCGCCTCGTACGTCCGGTTATCATCCAGCGCAACCGATCTCATCGCGATCTACGAGACCGAGATCGGGCACACGACTCCACAGGCACGCGAGGAACTACGCAACCAGCAGCGGATCACCGTGGACGAGTTCGCCACCTGGCTCACCCGCGTCCGCGACGAGCTGTCGCTCTCGCAGGCGCGGTTCCTCGTACACGCTTCCCTGAACGTGGTCACCGACCTGTCGCGTCAGTCCCTACCGCCCTCCCCCGACCGGATCGACGCACTGGCGATGCGGATTCTGTTGCACGGCTGACTATCTGATGACCGGCAAGCACGCCGAACCTCGCTCCCTGATCCGAAAGAACTGCAGAACCCGAGAGACGTGCTGTGCCACTGCTCCCTGAGGTGCGAGCGAAGCGAGCCACGAAGGGCTTCGCAACGTGTCTCACCAGGCCCTTCGTGGCTCGTCGCTAACGCTCCTCGCACCTCAGGGGGCAATGGTTATGTCGTTCTTCGGATTCGGAAGGCGATGGTTGGCCGCGCCCTCCGCAAGCTCCGGCCGCTCCTCAGGGAGCGATAGGACTCGCTTCTTTCGGATCAGGGAGCCGAGGCCTCACAGCACCGCGAAGTCGTCCATCAGCCAGCGACCGTCCTGCTCCACGAGGGTGACCTTGACCCGCGACTGGTACGGGAATCCCTCGGGGAACTCCTGTGCGGTCTGCGGCGATTTCAGGGTCTGGTCCAGGGTGACCAGCACAACGGCCTTGCCGTCGTCGACGGACATGAGGCCCGCATTGTCGGCCGTCGCCGTGGACACCGATTCGGCCTCGGCGGATCCGCGGCGGGCGTCCTGCGAGGACTCGATGTAGGTCTGGGTGAACGCGGGCGTGGAGATCTCCCGGATGCGTCGGTCGAGGTCAGCGTAGTCGGCAGAGTTGTAGGTCGAGATCTCGGCCGCGTATCGCCGGGCGGTCTCGAGGAGGGACGTCGTCGTACCGGCCGACGCGCTCGACTCGGCGCGTTCATCGGCATCCACGTACGCCACGGCGAGCACCGCCGTCGACGCCGCGAGGACGACGACCGCCACGATCAGCGCAATCACCGCCCACGGTCGGCTGCCGACCGTCGAAGTCCAACCGGTCCACCGGCGGGAACCACTCCTACGCGCCGTGGCGGGATCGAGCTTGCGGGGGGTGCGGTCCGAGCCAGGGCGTGGGTCCGCGACCTCGGTCGTGGCGTCGTCGGACCCGTCGGCGTCGTCCGTATCGGCCGGCTCGTCGGCACCCGTGGGCTCGTCAGCCGGGCGTCGGCGCTCGGCCTTGCGGGCTGCTTTCGCCGCCTTCGCCTCGGCCTCGGCGCGGTACTTGTCGCGGTTGCTGCGATTGGCCTGCAGGAACTCGTTGCCGTCGAGCGGGGTGACCTGCTCGCCCGTCGGCGATATCGCCTGGTGAGACTCCGCGTCGACGGACTGTTCGGGCTGGTCGGACGTGGAACGCGACTTCGGCATGCGTTCAATGTAGCGAGACGTTCCCGACGGGTTCGTCTCGCTGCCGGATCACGGCCCGTCGGTCACAGCGCACCGAGGTCCAGGGACACCCACTGTTTCGGTTCGAGGAACAGCTTGGTCTGGGGACCGTGATCCTTCTCGGCCATCTCCACGTAGGGGTCGACGGCCTGGGGCGGGAGGTAGCGCGCCGCCATCTCCTGCAGGTCGCCGCGGGTGCCCGGAACCATGTCGACCGCATCCCCCGACACGGCCACGTACATCAGCCGCGGCGACACCTCGTCGACCATGAGCGTGAACCGCCCGGCGGTTCGGATGAGCTGCAACTTGCGCGATTCAGTTCCGGTGAGCAGCCAGGGGCGACCGCCCGGCTCGTACTGGTACCACACCGGGACCGTGAGCGGCGCCCGGCCGGGCTCGGCTTCGACCGACAGCGCCGCGACATGGGGTTCGGACAGGAACGCTTCTCGTTCGGATTTCGTGAGTGCCATGATCCGACGGTAGTTCGGACCACCGACATTCCCCTCCGGGTTCGACGACCCGGAGGAGAGCGGTGTGACTACTTCCAGGGTTCGAGAACCTCGGCGGCGCGTTCGGCGAGCACCATCTGGAAGATCGGGCCGAAACTGACCCGGGCGACACCGAGTTCGGCCAGTGCCGCTTTGGTGTTCTTGGTCGGATGGCCGATCGCGTTGACCGGCAACGGCAGTTCGCTGGTGAGCCGCTTCTGCGCGGCGTCGTCGTGGAAACCGACCGGGTACAGCACGTCTGCGCCGGCATCGGCAGCCAGCTTCATTCGCTCGATCGCCCGGTCGAGGCGGTCGGATTCGTCGCCGACCTGCTTGACGAACAGGTCGGTGCGCGCGTTGATCACCACGTGGACATCGGTGGCGTCGGACGCCGCCCGCAGCGCACCTACGAAATCGGCGTGCTCCTGTGGCTCGCGAAGGCGTCCGCCCTCGCTGTGCACGGTGTCCTCGATGTTCAGACCGACGGCACCCGCGGCGATCAGGCCGTCGATGAGCGTCTTCGGGTCCTCCCCGTAGCCGGACTCGATGTCGACGGAGATCGGGACGTCGACCGCCGTGGTGATCTGCCGGATGCGGGTAGTCAGTTCCTCGAACGTGATTCCTTCGTTGTCGGGCTTGCCGATCGAGTCCGACACCGGGTGACTGCCGACGGTGAGCGCGGTGAACCCGGCGGAGATCGCGAGGTTCGCCGACCAGGCGTCCCACACCGTGGGCAGGATGACCGGGTTTCCCGGTTGGTGGAGTTCGAGCAGAGTCGTGGCCTTGCCGGCGAGTTCCGTCATGGTCCCTACAACTACGCGAGTTCCCGGTCTCATTCCACCGCCATTGCGCTACTTGCGCCAGAACAAATGGTGCGTCACGCCACTGGTGCTCGGGACGGATTCGTGGTGATACCGGCCCTCGAGCTCCTCGGGTGACTCCCAGAGTTTGAGTCCGGCGCCGATCGTGACGGGTGCGACGGCGATGTGGAGGGTGTCGATGAGGTCGGCGTCGAGGAACTCCCGGACGGTGCTCACGCCGCCGCCGATACGTACGTCCTTGCCGTCCGCCGCGGCCTTCGCCTGCTCGGCGGCCTCGGCCGGGGTCGCGTCCAAGAAGTGAAACGTGGTGTCACTCAGCGTGAACGACGGCCGCACATGGTGCGTCAGTACGAAGACGGGAGTGTGGAACGGCGGCTCATCACCCCACCAGCCCGGCCACTCATGGTCGATCCACGGTCCGCGCTGATAACCGAACTTGTTGCGGCCCATGATCTCCGCACCGATGTTATGAGCGAAGTCGCGGGTGAAATAGTCGTCGAGGCCGCGGGTGCCACCCGGGTCGGTCCGGTTGGGCCAGCTCGCGGTGGCGCCCGCCCACGACATCAGTTCCCACGGTTCGACGCGATCACCGAAGGGACGCTCGAACGTCCGGTTCTCCCCCGCCCCGACCCCATCTTGTGAGATCGAGAAGTTCTGGACTCTGAGTAGCTGTGGCATGGTTCGGCTTCCTTGTCGGTCGGCACGAGCAATCTATGCGGACAGACTCGGTGTCGCAGCCGAACTCATCGATGCGACTCGGCGCGGAGCACGCCGGACGCCGATCGTACGACGCCGGGTCAGGCGAGCGCCTGCGCGATGACCTCCGCGACGGGGGTCGACGACCGGCCGATGAGCGACTGGAGGTCGCCGGAGTCGGTGTCCAGCTCACCGCGGCTGATCCCGGCATCTGCGCCGGCCAGCATCGCGGCGACCGGTTCCGGCAGACCCGCGCTGACGAGAGCGGCCTGGTAGTCGGCTTCGGAGAGGTCGCGGTACTGGACGGTCGCACCCGATGCCACACCGATCGCTCGGGCGAATTCGCCGTAGGTCAGCCGCTCGTCACCACCCAACTCGTAGACCTTGCCGGCCTGGTCCGAGTCGGCGGTGAGGACCGCTGCGGCCGCAGCCGCGTAGTCGGCACGAGCGGCGGCAGCGAGTTTTCCCTCACCCGCGGCACCCAGGAGCGTTCCGGTCGCCGCCGCCTGCGGGATGGCGGCCAGGTAGTTCTCCCAGTACCAGCCGTTGCGCAGGATCACGGCGGGCACCGACGACTCGTTCAGTCGAGCTTCGGTGGCGACGTGCTCGGGAGCCAGACTCAGACCGCTCGTGTCGGCGTGCAGCAGGCTGGTGTAGGCGATCAGTTCGACGGAGTTGGCCTCCGCCGCCTCGATCACGTTGGTGTGCTGGGCAACACGTTGCCCCACCGCCGAACCCGAGACCAGCAGCAACTTGTCGACGCCGACGAGGGCGTCGACAAGTGATGCCGGATCGTCATAGTCGGCGACACGGACCGAAACGCCGTGCGACACGAGCTTCGAAGCCTTCGACTCGTCGCGGACTATCGCCACCACGTCGGCGGCGGCGATGCCCCGGGCGAGTAGTTCGTCGATTACGAGTCCGCCGAGCTGTCCCGTCGCGCCGGTCACTGCTGTGGTCATCTGATTCCTCATCTCTGTCGGTTGGACGACTCCCAGTATGCACTTACTTTTCGTAAGTGCAATACGAACTGTTAGCAAGGTCTCGTCGATTCGGCTACCGTTGAGCACGTGACCGAGATCAGCGACGAGTCCCTCGAGGCGGACGTTTTCGCCCGGGACTGCTCGTCCCGGACCACACTGCAGACCGTTACCGGACGCTGGGGCAGCCTCGTGCTGATCGCGTTGGGGGAGAGCAACTATCGATTCAGCGCGCTGCGGCGACGCGTCGACGGCGTGAGCGAACGGATGCTCTCGCAGACCCTGCAGAGCCTCGAACGCGACGGCATGATCGTGCGCACCGTCCTCGAAGCCATCCCGCCGAAGGTCGAGTACCACCTCACTCCGCTCGGCAGGCAGGTCGCCGACCAGTTGAGCGGCCTGATCGAACTCGTGCAGGACAACATGCCGACCGTCCGCGACGCCCAGGCCGACTACGACGAGCGACGCGGGGGCGACTGAAACCACTCTCGTCGGGTACACGTGGAGACGTAGGAGTCCGACGACGAGAGGAGCGTCCCGATGACGTCACCGGAAGCCGACCTGCCGGTCGAGGCCAACGAGGCCGATGCACTCGAGCAGGCCCAGACGGCAGCGCCCGATCCCGCTGAAGGTGTCAACCCCAGCGTGCCGTTCGAGGCCGACGACGCCGACGCCGCCGAACAGGCCACCGAGGTCGAGATCGACCCCGAGGACTACCCCCGGGAGTAGCGCAGCGGGCGGCCTGGGCGCCGCATGCGGCTGACCGCCCGTTTTGTCGTCCGACATGACCATGCGCTAAAGTCTGTCCTCGGTCCTGATGACGCGCTCCACGAGCGCCGAGCAGGTCCGAGGCAGTCCCCCATAGCTCAATTGGCAGAGCATTCGACTGTTAATCGAACGGTTACTGGTTCGAGTCCAGTTGGGGGAGCAAGAGGCCCGTCACCCGCGTCGGCAGGTGACGGGTTTTCTCGTCTTCGGCAGTCGTGCCGGACCGCATTCATATGACCGTCGACCGTGCGGTAATGTCCAGCAGCGGGCTCTCGGGCCCACGGGGCGGTAGCTCAGTCGGTTAGAGCCGCGGACTCATAATCCGTAGGTCGCGGGTTCGAGCCCCGCCCGCCCCACGCACGAAAAGCGTTGTAGCACAGAGCGAGAGCAAACAATCCCCCGGCCGGGCCCGCAGCGCTCACTCACCCACTGTGGGTGGCACATCGGTCGATTCGGCCATCACCGCAGAGCCACTGAGTGTCTCGTTGGCGCGGCGCTCGACCAGCAGCGGCACGAAGTCGCGCACGTCGGTGCCGTCGAAGTGTCGGTACGCGGCTTCGACCGCCATCGGCCACTTCCTCGGGTTTTCTGTCGCCGTACATCCCGATCAGGCGGTGCTGAACCTCGGTCACCTGCCGGCGCTCGTCATTCGCGTCCACGCTCCCACGCTAGGCAGCGACCGGGTCGTCTCCCAGTGTGGGAGGCAAACCGTCGTCGACTGTTCAGCTGGAGTTCGTCGCCGGCCGCCGCCACCGGGCTCATCGTTCGACGCGACACCAGTACTCGGTCTCACCGGGAATGGGCGTGAGTCTGACCTCGCCGCCCTCGTGACGGTCGAACAGCCGGATGCCCGCCCCCAGGAACACCGGGACGAAGAACACGAGCACCTCGTCGAGCAGCCCGTGATCGATCATCTGTCGCGCGACGTCGGCGCCGATGACGGTGACGTAACCATCGCCGGCCGTCCGGGCGGCGAGGTCGACCGCCTCGTGCAGATTCGAGACGAACGTGAAGCCGTCGACGGGGTCCGCCGGCGGGTTGTGTGTGAGAACGACGGCGGGACCGTCGTATTCGCCGCCGAACGCACCCTCGCGGTCGGTGCCCTTGTTGCGGTCATCGCCGCGGAACGACCGGTTGCCGACCAACACCGCGCCGGTACCACGCATCAACCGGTCGGCCGCGTCGTCGGCTGCCCGGTTCTGTCCCTCGGCGGGGACGTCGAAGAACCGGGTCAGCCACGACATGTCCCCGCCGGGGCCCGCGATGTACCCGTCGAGCGATGCGGTCGCCGAATAGATGGTGGTCGCCATGATCAGTGCCCGTCGTAGCGGTGTCGACAGATAGACCGGCGCCACCACGCGAACTCATCGGCCCGGCGGGGGCTTCGACTCGGCTCAACCCGCAGAGCCGGCGCGACTCGCAGGACTCAGCCCGCGTCGACGATGGGGTCGACCGCCTGTTCCAGCAGGCTCCGACGGTAGGCCTCGAGGGCGACGAGATCGCCGAAGACCGCGTTGTACCCGTCCGGGTCGTCGCTGGGTGCCATCCGGCGTAGACGCGACTTGATGTCGGCGATCTGGGAACCGACCCACACCTCTTGTAGCCTGGCGAGCACGCTCGTGATGTAGCGCGCGATGTTGTCCTCGTCGACGGGCATCGACTCGACCGCCAGCTCGGTCACCAGCGGGTCGATGACGGGGTCGTCGACGGCATTGCGCACGACGTCGACCCAGGCCGCGCCACCCAGCCCGGCCGACGTGCCCCCGAGGCCGGTCATCGCCTGCCGGATGATGGCGTAGGCCGGCTCGTTGAAGCACTCGACGGGCAGCGAGTCGAAGACCGTGCCGGCGATCGCCGGATACTGCAGCGCCGCCTTCAGTGCTTCCCGCTGCGGCCACAGGCGCGGGTCGTTGGGCTGGGGGCGGGCGGACGTCGGCGCGGCCTCCGCCTCCGGCCGATTACGAGCACCGCGACCGCTCCCCCGACTGCCGGAGTTACTGACGCCCTGCGCCTTTCGGATTCTCGCGCCTTCTTCGCGGACTCTGCCGAGAACCTGGGAGACCTCCTCCCAACCGACCCAACCCGCCAGCTGGCGGGCGTACTCGTCACGCAGCGCGATGTCCTTGATCCGGGCGACCACCGGGACGGTGTCGCGCAACGCGTGGACGCGGCCCTCGGCGGTGTCGAGGTCGTGGCCGGCGAGGAGGGCCTTGATCGCGAACTCGAACATCGGCACCCGACGCGCGACCAGGTCGCGGACGGCGGCGTCGCCCTTCTCCTGCCGGAGTTCGCAGGGGTCCATGCCGTCGGGCGCGATCGCCACGAACGTCTGCCCCGAGATGGACTGTTCGCCCTCGAAGGCCTTGAGCGCGGCTGCTTTTCCGGCATCGTCCCCGTCGAAGGTGTAGATCACCTCGCCGCGGAAGTACGAGTCGTCCATCATCAGCCGCCGGATGAGGGCGAGGTGGTCCTCACCGAAGGCGGTCCCACACGAGGCGACCGCGGTGGTGACGCCGGCCAGATGCATCGCCATGACGTCGGTGTAGCCCTCGACGACCACCACCTGATGCCCCTTGGCGATGCTCTTCTTCGCGTGATCGAGACCGAACAGCACCTGAGACTTCTTGTACAGCATGGTTTCCGGCGTGTTCATGTACTTGCCGAGGTTGTCGTCGTCGAACAGTTTGCGGGCGCCGAAGCCGATGATGTCCCCGCCGAGGTTGCGGATCGGCCACAGGAGACGGCGATGGAAGCGGTCGATCGGCCCCTTGCGTCCTTGCTTGGACAGGCCGGCGGCCTCGAGTTCGCTGAACTCGAAGCCCTGCGACAGCAGCGCCTTGGTCATCGTGTCCCAGCCGGCAGGTGCGTAACCGCAACCGAATTGGACGGCCGCCACCGCGTCGAAGTCGCGTTCCTTGAGGTAGTCGCGCGCCGGCTGCGCCTCGGGTGACTGCAGCGCGGCCGCGTAGAACTTGGCCGCGGCGGCGTTGGCGGCCACCAATCGCGCGCGGGTGCCGCGGTCCCGCTTGATGGCGGTACCGCCGCCCTCGTAGTTGATCTGGTAGCCGATCCGATCGGCGAGCTGCTCGACCGCCTCGACGAAGCTGATGTGCTCCTGCTTCTGCAAGAAGCTGTAGACGTCGCCGCCCTCGCCGCAGCCGAAGCAGTGGAAGTGGCCGTGATTGGGACGGACGTGGAACGACGGCGACTTCTCGTCGTGGAAGGGGCACAGACCCTTGAGGCTGTCGGCACCGGCGCGCCGGAGGGCGACGTAGTCGCCGACGATGTCCTCGATCCTCGTCTGCTCACGGATCGCCGTGATGTCGCGATCGGGAATTCGGCCTGCCACGCGACCAGTGTAATGACGCCGGTGAGGCCGCCCGGCCGGGTGCTTCGTCGACCACGCCCGGCCTACCCCAGATGCGCCTGGGCCCCCGAATTGTGCTTGTCGGTGCGCTCGAGCCGGCCTTCGGTCATGGACGCGATCTGGTCGACGATGACGCGCATGCGGGCGGCATCGTCGGACGCGGCGTTCCACCACGGCACGAAGATCGGGTCCAGGCCCCCTGGCGCCGCCTCGGCGAACCAGTTCGCGACCCGGTGGATGCGTTCCCGCTGACGACGCTGCGTCGCCTTGTGCCGCTCGTTGGAGAAGATGAAGCGCAGGGCCAGGGTCTTGAGCATCGACACCTCGGCGGCGATGAGTTCCGGCACCTCGAGGTCGGCGTCGTAGCGCGAGACCGGCCGGTCGCCGACCACCTCGCGGGTGCCGGTGATCGCGGCCGACGCGAAGCGGCCGATGAACTCACTGGTCAACCTCTTGAGTGCGACGTAGGAGTCGAGCGTGCCGTCGAAGACACCCACCGACCGCACGATGTCCATGCGGTGCAGGCGGGCGGCGGCGTCGACGAGGGCCTCGGGGTCGAGACCCGGGAATTCCTTGGCGCCGATGTCGGCGAGCGCGCGTTGGTCCTGCGGCTCGCCGAGGGTCCGCAGGTCGATTCGGCCACCGATGACGCCGTCCTCGAGGTCGTGCACGGAGTACGCCACGTCGTCGGACCAGTCCATGATCTGGGCCTCGACGCACTGTCGGGTCCCGGGCGCGTCCCGACGAATCCACGCCAGCATGGCGGCATCGTCGTCGTAGGCGCCGAACTTGCCTCCGGGTGTGCGTCGGGTCCACGGATACTTCAGGGTCGCGTCCAGCGACGCGCGGGTGAGGTTGAGGCCGGCGCTGCGCCCGTCGGCATCGAGCAGCTTGGGTTCGAGCCGCGTCAGGATGCGCAGGTTCTGGGCGTTGCCCTCGAAACCACCGTGGTCCGCCGCCACCTCGTCGAGCGCGCGTTCGCCGTTGTGTCCGTAGGGCGGATGCCCGATGTCGTGGGCGAGTCCGGCGAGTTCGACGAGGTCGGGTTCGGCGCCGAGACCGATGGCGATCCCCCGGCCGATCTGCCCGACCTCGAGCGAATGTGTGAGCCGGGTACGGGGCGTGTCGCCCTCGCGCGGACCGACGACCTGCGTCTTGTCGGCCAGCCTGCGCAGGGCGGCCGAGTGCAGGACCCGCGCACGGTCCCGCGCGAAGTCGCTTCGATGGTCGGTCCGGGTGCCGGGCAGGCTCGCGACCTTGGCGCCCTCGGGCACGAACCGCTCGACGGCCTCGTCGCCGTAGGTTGCCACCGTCGGGAGCACATGCCCGACCGTCTCGGGACCCTGTCGGGTGCTAGTCAAGCACCCAGCCCCGGGCGACGGCGAAGTCGGTGACCCGCTGCCTGATCGCCACGATCTGACGAGCCGTGAGGGCGCCGTCGGCGTCGAGGAGCAGCTCGGTGAGCTCTTCGGTGAACGCGGCGGCATCCAGCGAGCCGCCCCCGCCGCGCGGACGACGACTGCCGCGGTCGTCGTGACGTCCGCGGTCGCCCCGGTCCCCACGATCACGGTCGCGGCCGTGGTGCTCGTCGCGGCGGTGCGCCCGTGCGCCGGCGGTGTCGTCGGCCGGCGCGGCCTCGGTCACCGCGACGTTGACGGCCTTGGAACCGCGGTCGGTCTCCTCGATGTCGAAGGACACCTTGGCACCCGGTTTCAACGAGTTCTCGTCGATGTCGATGTCGTTGATGTGGAGGAACACATCGGCGCCGCCCGATTCCGGCGCCAAGAACCCGAATCCCCGATTCGCGTCGTAATGAACGACTTTCCCGCTGACAGACACGACTCCACTCACTCTCTCGTCGCGCGCACGACGGACCCCATGCCCTACTCCACGCGACAACTCGTCATCGATTGTGACAGACATCCGCAGGTCAGGCGGAATCGTGAACACCCGGCCCGCGCGGCCGGGAGCAGGATCAGGCGCCGAGCAGCTTGCCGCCGAGATACTCGGCGACCTTGTCGAGCGCGACCCGCTCCTGGCTCATGGTGTCCCGTTCGCGCACCGTGACGGCCTGGTCGTCGAGGGTGTCGAAGTCGACCGTCACGCAGAACGGCGTGCCGATCTCGTCCTGCCGGCGGTACCGCTTGCCGATGCCCTGTGCGTCGTCGAACTCGACGTTCCAGTGCTTGCGGAGTTCGGCGGCGAGGTCGCGGGCCTTCGGCGAGAGCTTCTCGTTGCGCGAGAGCGGCAGCACGGCGACCTTGATCGGGGCCAGCCGGCGGTCGAGCCGCAGCACCGTACGGGTGTCGGTGCCGCCCTTGGCGTTCGGCACCTCCTCCTCGGTGTAGGCGTCGCACAGGAAGGCCATCAGCGAGCGGGTCAGGCCGGCCGCCGGCTCGATCACGAACGGGGTGTAGCGCTCACCCGACGCCTGGTCGAAGAACGACAGGTCCTCCCCCGAGTGCTTGCTGTGGGTGGACAGGTCGTAGTCGGTCCGGTTGGCGACACCCTCGAGCTCACCCCACGGGTTGCCGGTGAAGCCGAACTTGTACTCCACGTCCACAGTCCGCTTGGAGTAGTGCGACAGCTTCTCCTTCGGGTGGTCGTAGAGCCGCAGGTTCTCCGGGTCGATGCCCAGGTTGACGTACCAGTCGAAGCGCTGGTCGATCCAGTACTGGTGCCATTCCTCGTCCTCGCCCGGCTTGACGAAGAACTCCATTTCCATCTGCTCGAACTCGCGGGTGCGGAAGATGAAGTTGCCCGGTGTGATCTCGTTGCGGAAGCTCTTGCCGATCTGCGCGATGCCGAACGGCGGCTTCTTGCGCGCGGTGGTCATCACGTTCTTGAAGTTCACGAAGATGCCCTGTGCGGTCTCGGGACGCAGGTAGTGCAGACCCTCTTCGTCGTCGACGGGCCCGAGGAACGTCTTCATCAGACCGCTGAACGCCTTGGGTTCGGTCCAGTTGCCGGGCTGCCCGGTCTCCGGGTCGTTGATGTCGGCCAGACCGTTGGCCGGCGGGTGCCCGTGCTTCGCCTCGTAGGCCTCGATGAGATGGTCGGCGCGGTAGCGCTTGTGGGTGTGCAGCGACTCGACCAGCGGGTCGGTGAACACCTCGACGTGGCCGGAGGCCTCCCACACCTGACGCGGCAGGATGACCGACGAGTCGAGGCCGACGACGTCCTCGCGGCTGATGACCATCGTGCGCCACCACTGCCGCTTGATGTTCTCCTTGAGTTCGACGCCGAGCGGGCCGTAGTCCCACGCCGATTTGGTACCGCCGTAGATCTCACCGCACTGGTACACCAGGCCCCGGCGCTTGGCGAGGTTGACGACGGATTCCACATTGGACTGGGCGGCCACGGTTAACTGCTCTCCACGGGTTGAGGTGTTCGGCTGGGACGGTCGTGCTGACGCTCGGTGCTCGACGTGCATCCACCAGATGCGGGCGGCAACCCGTACAGACTACCGAGCACGTGTGCCGTTTCCCGAAACCACCGGCAACGGTGCACCCGTCGGACCCACATGCACGGACGGGAACTGCCAGAGTGGCAGGGTGATCGTTCGCATACGACGACGCGTCGGCGTCCCCCCATCGGCCCGCGGGCGTCGGCCGGTCCTCGCCTCGGCCGGCCTCGCACTGACACTGGCACTGGCCGTGGGGTGTTCGTCCGAGCAGCCCGCCGAGCCCGAGCGACCCTCGTCGGCGCCGGTGTCGACGCCCTCTCCCGAACCACCGATCGGCGAGGTCACCCCGGCCGCACTGGCCGAGGCCGTCACCCTCGACAACGTGATGGCCCACGTTCGCGCGCTGGCCCAGATCGCCGACAACCACGGCGGCAACCGTGCGGCCGGCACGCCCGGATACGACGCCTCGCTGGACTACGTCGCCGGGCTCCTCCGCACGGCGGGCTTCGACGTGACGACGCCGCCCGTCGAGTACGAGCGCTTCGACGCCGGGCCGGTCAGCCTCACCGCCGACGGCCTTAAGGTCGCCACCCGCGTCGTCGAGTATTCGGCCGGAACCGGCGACACCCCGGTCGCCGGGGCCCCGGTCGCCGTCAACGGTCTCGGCTGCGCGAGCACCGACTTTCCGGCCGCGACGCGTGGTGCGATCGCCGTCATCACCCGAGGTACCTGCACCTTCGCCGACAAGGCACGGAATGCGGAGTCGGCCGGCGCGGTCGGGGTCGTCATGGTCAACAACGAACCCGGCCCGCTCACCGGCGCCACCCTGGGGCCGGACGACCGTCCGGGGATCCCGGTCCTCGGCGTCGCGGGCGACGACGCCGAACGGGTGCGGTCGGCGCGATCGGTCGCGCTTGCGGTCGAGGCGAAGACCACCGGCATCACCACGCGCAACCTGATCGCCGAGACCCGGACGGGCACCGGCGACGACGTCGTCATGGCCGGCGCACACCTCGACAGCGTCGCCGAGGGACCCGGCATGAACGACAACGCCAGCGGCTCCGCGGCCGTGCTCGAGACGGCCCTGCGACTCGGGTCGTCGCCGCGGGTCCCGCACCGCGTGCGATTCGCGTTCTGGGGCGCGGAAGAGGACGGGCTCGTGGGCTCCACCGAGTACGTCCGGGGACTCGACCCGGCCGCACGTACGGCGGTGGCCCTCTACCTGAACTTCGACATGCTCGCCTCACCCAACGGCGGGTACTTCACCTACGACGGCGACGACTCCGAGCGTCAGGGAGCCGGCCCCGGCCCGGACGGCTCCGGGGGCATCGAGCGGACCTTCGAGAAGTTCTACGCCGATCGCAGCATCCCCCTCGCCCCCGACGACTTCGACGGCCGTTCCGATTACGGCCCGTTCATCGCAGTGGGCATCCCCTCCGGCGGGGTGTTCACCGGCGCGGAAACAAAGAAGGACGACGCGCAGGCGGACATGTGGGGCGGCCGGGCCGGAGAACCCTTCGACCCCGACTATCACACCGCGCGCGACACCCTCGACAACCTGAACACCGACCTGCTGGCCGTCAACTCGGCTGCGGTCGCGTCCGCGGTCGCGACCTACGCGTTGTCGACCGCAGGTGCGGACGGGGTCCCGCCGCCGGCCGAGCGCCGACGTGCAGACGAGGGCTGACCAGCGGCGACACCGGTGGCACGGATTGAAAACCATTTCCGATAGAATGGCCGGATCAGTGGCGCGAGCCAGGCGAGGAGGAGCGTGATGTCGACGCAACCGTTGGACGGGCCCGGACCGATCGAAGCGGCCGATGCCGCGGCGCGGGAAGCCGCCGCCGACCTCCTGCGCGCCCTCGCCTCCCCCACTCGCGTCGCCATCGTGCTGTCCCTGCGGGAGCGGGTGCAGTGCGTCCACGAACTCGTCGGGCACCTGGGCTTGAGTCAGCCACTGGTCAGCCAGCACCTGCGCGTGCTCAAGGACGCCGGTGTGGTGCGAGGCCAGCGCAACGGCCGCGAGATCACCTACGAACTCCTCGACGACCACGTCGCGCACATCGTCGGCGATGCGCTGATCCACGCGAACGAGACCACCGACGGCCGCGCCGTGCCGTCCGATGCGTCCCGGGCGGTGAACGAATGAGTGGCGTCGCCTCGGGCCCGCAGCCGGTCACCGGCATCCGGTCGACGCGCCAACGCGCCGCGATCGCCGACGCCCTGGCCGGCACCGAGGACTTCTGCTCCGCGCAGGAACTGCACGAGATCCTCAAGGCCCGGGGCGAATCCATCGGCCTGACGACGGTGTACCGCAATCTGCAGGCGCTGAGTCAGGCCGGCCAGATCGATGTCCTGTGGGACGGTTCCGGTGAGACCCGATACCGCCATTGTTCGTCGGGACACCACCACCATCTCGTGTGCCGGGAGTGCGGCACCACCGTCGAGGTCCAGGCCGAACCGGTCGAACGCTGGGCCGCAAAGATCGCCGCCCAGCACGGCTTCACCGACATCAACCACACCGTCGAGGTCTTCGGGCGCTGCGCGGACTGCCGGACCACCGAGAAGGACTGAGCGGGCGGAACGAGCCCGCCTCCGCTCCCCGATCCGAAAAACCGCAAACTACTGCTCCCTGAGGTGCGAGGAGCGAAAGCGACGAGCCACGAAGGGTCCTGGCGAGACACGTTGCGGCCCTTCGTGGCTCGCTTCGCTCGCACCTCAGGGAGCATTGGTCACGCTCAACGCCTCAGGGAGCATTGGTCGTGCTCAACGCTCTTCAGTCCTCAGGGAGCATAGGTCGCGCTCAACGCCTCAGGGAGCATTGGTCGTGCTCAACGCTTCTCAGTCCTCAGGGAGCGGGATCCGATGTCGCCAGACTCAGGCAGAAGCCGGGCCCACCAGCCGTTCGGCGGCGTCGACACCGGCGGCGAGGACGATGTGCAGGACCGTCAGCAGCGGCACGTCGTCGAGCTGGCTCGCCGGAAACGTGTAGTACTGCAACACATCTGTGGTGACCCCCGCACGGTCGGAGCGTCGGAGGCTGCCGAAGCTGAGCTGGGCGGCGCACGCCTCGACGTCGTCCCGGAGCGTCGGGGTGTTGGGCAGGTCCATCGCGACCATCTGCGTCAGAGCCAGCACGTCGAGCCCGTCGGCCAGCGTGAGCACGCGGATGGAGGCACGCGTCGGACCGACCTGCACGACGACGGAGTCGGCGTCGGGTCGGTCGACGGGACCGAGTTCGGCGACGATCTGCGCGGTCCGGTCGAGGAGCGCGGCGGCGTCGGTCACGACGGCTTCACCCCGCCGAATCGCCGGTCGCGCGAGGCGTATTCGAGACAGGCCGCCCACAGGTCACGCCGGTCGAAGTCCGGGAAGAGCTTCTCCTGGTAGACCATCTCGGCGTACGCCGACTGCCACAGCAGGAAGTTCGAGATCCGCTGCTCCCCCGACGGACGCAGGAACAGGTCGACGTCGGGCATGTCCGGCTCGTCCAGGTACCGCGCGAAGGTCGACTCCGAGATGCGCTCCGGGTCGATCTCGCCGCGCGCCGCGCGTCGCGCGATCTCCCGTGCGGCGTCGGCGATCTCGGCACGACCGCCGTAATTGACGCACATCGTGAGCGTCATGACGGTGTTGTCCCGGGTCATCTCCTCGGCGATCTCGAGTTCCCGGATCACGCTGCGCCACAACCGGGGTCGGCGTCCGGCCCAGCGCACCCGGACGCCCATCTCGTGCATCTCATCGCGTCGACGGCGGATGACGTCGCGGTTGAAGCCCATGAGGAACTTCACCTCGTCGGGGCTGCGCGACCAGTTCTCGGTGGAGAACGCGTAGGCGGAAAGCCAGCCGACCCCCAATTCGATACAGCCGCAGACGGTGTCCATCAACACGGCCTCGCCGCGCTTGTGCCCCTCGGTGCGCGGGAGCCCGCGATCGGTGGCCCAGCGCCCGTTCCCGTCCATCACCAGCGCCACGTGCTTGGGCACGAACTCGGCGGGGATCGCCGGGGGCCGGGCACCGCTCGGATGTGGATCGGGGGGACGGACATCCGTCCGGAGGCTCGCGGCCTTGCGTCCCTTCGCCGAACTACCCGGCCGCAACGCCATCGTCGACCCTCCTCACGCCCGTGTCCACACCCGTCTCCATCAGCCTATGAGGGGCGGTGCGTTCGATCAGCGGCAGGGTTCGGAGCTGGCGTTCCAGATGCCACTGCAGATGCGCGGCGGTGAGTCCGCTGGCCTGGCGACGCAGCGACGGCGTGGCGTCGACGACCTCATCCCACCGACCGCGGAACAGGGCTTCCATGAGGTCGAGCACGCCGGGCGAGGGGGTCGCCGATCCGGGTGGCCGGCACGGCAGACAGACGGCGCCGCCGGCGGCGACGTGGAAAGCGCGGTGGGGGCCGGGTGTCGCGCACCGCGCGCACTCCTCGAGCGCCGGCATCCAGCCCGCGCTGTACATCGCGCGCAGCAGGTAGGCGTCGAGGATCAGTTCTCGCGGCCGGCGGTCGTCGGCCAGCGCGGCCAGCGCCCCGACCGTCAGCCGGTGCAGCTGACGGGTGGGCGCTCGTTCCTCGCCTGCGAGCCGTTCGGCGGTCTCGAGGACCGCGCAGGCCGTGGTGTAGCGCCCGTAGTCGGCGACGATGGCGTCGGCGAAGGCGTGCAGGCTGTGGACCTGGGTGACCACGTCGAGGCTGCGGCCGGGATACAGATGTACGTCGATATGGGCGAAGGGTTCGAGCCGGGCGCCGAACTTCGACCGCGTCCGCCGCACGCCCTTGGCGACCGCGCGCACGAGACCGTGTTCGGCGGTGAGCAGCGTGATGATGCGGTCGGCTTCGCCCAGCTTGTGCTGGCGCAGCACGACGGCCTCATCCCGGTAGAACCTCACCGCGACATTCTCCCATCGGGTACCGACACGACGTGCCCCGACATGCCCGCCGGCCTACCCCGGATCGATGTCGAACGAGGTCAGCGGCCGCAGCAGCGCGCGCTTCTTCTCGACGTGACCACCCATCCGATCGAGGATCGACGTCAACGCCTCGATGGCCTCGACGATGTAGGGCCCCTTGTTCAGCATCACGCCCTCCGCACGCCGGCTCATCGCGGCGTCGGTGACCTCGGCCCGGGACGGCACGCCCTTCTTGGCCAGTCCGTCGAGCACCTGCGTCGCCCAGATGACCGGCACATGCGCGGCCTCACACAGCCAGAGGATCTCCTCCTGCACTTCGGCGAGCCGGCCGAACCCGACCTCGACGGCGAGGTCGCCGCGAGCGATCATGACCCCGACCGCGTCCCAGCGCATCGCCTCGAGCAGCATCTGCGGGAGCGACTCGAAGGCCGCCCGGGTCTCGATCTTCAGCACGATGCCCACATCGGACGCACCGCGACGGTTCAGTTCGCCGATGAGGTCGGCCACGTCCTCCGGCGACCGGACGAACGAGCAGTTCACCATGTCGGCATGTGCCGCGACGAACTCGAGGTCATCGCGGTCCGACGCGGTGAGCGCCGGGATGTGCAGTGTCGTGTCCGGGAGGTTGATGCCCTTCTCGGCGCGGAGTTTCGTCCCGTCCGGCGCGGCACGCTCGACGTCGACCACGATCTCGCCGTCGACCTTCTCCCGCACTCGCCCGGCGATCTTGCCGTCGTCGAACAACACCCGATGGCCCGCCTCGACGTCGTCGAAGGCGTCCCCGAGCTCACATCCGATCCGGTGCGGCCCGGTCCGGGTCGCCGGTGTCGGCGTGAGGTCGCGCTGCAACCGGATCTCGTCACCGGTGCGCGCGAGCAGATGCTGACGCTTCTCGGGCAGATCGTCGACGACGATCGGAGCGGCGTCGGCAGAGCCCGACAACCCGATCGGCGTACCCGTCTCGTAGTAGACGGTGCGATCGCATTCGACGTCGATCCCCGCCTCGGACACCGCGACCACCTCGAGTCGCCGTCGGCGACCACGAGCGTCCCGTAGGCGCAACCGGTCTCCCTGCACGACGTCGGCGAGTGCGCGTACCGGGATGACCGCGTCGATGCCGTCGGGCAGGCGTGCGCCGGGATCGAACGGTGCGGCACTGAGCCGCACCCGCGACCGCCGTTCGACGGTGCCATCGTCGGCGCGGACCGGTTTGACCTTGATCACCTTCGGTCCCGGTTCGAGCGGGCCGGTGCGCAACTTCGGACCGGCGAGATCCATCGCCACCCGCACCCGGCCGGGTAGAGCACGCACCGACTCGATCATCCGCGCCCACTCGGCCGGGCCGTCGTGTGCGCAGTTCACCCGCGCGACGTCCATTCCGGCGGCACCCATGGCGCGGACGAGGTCGGGGTCGTCGGCGGCCTGGGTCGGCATCGTGACCATCACACGGGTGGCCCGCTCGCCGTGCTCGTCACCGGGTCCGTCGACGATGGCGTCATCGCCGCCACCGGGATGCACGCGCCCGAGGAGCCGGTCGCGATTACGCGTCAGGGTCCGCACCCCGCCCGCGAGGTCACCCCAGATCGGATGCCGGGTGCGCCCCTCGACCAGGGCGTCCAGCGTCTCGATGACCGTCTCGATCCACGAATAGACGATCGACTCCATCCGGCCGAGACTCGACAGTCCGTGCGCGGACATCGACTCCTGCAGCGGACGCAGATCGCGGCGTCGCACCGCGACGTAGTGCACGAGGTTGCGGGCGCTGTCCCGGTGCTGGTCGGCGACCGCGGCGATGAGCGAGGCGGCCTGCTCCTCGGCGCGATCGAGGTCGTCCCGCAGTTCGTGCAGGGCCGAGGACAATTCGGGGATCGACATGACGACGGGGTTACCCATCCGGCCACCGTGTCAGACCCAGGTGAACGGTCGGGGCGAGGCGGCGCCGCGCGTGTCAGCCGGCGTTGACGATCTTGTCCAGCTTCGGCGGCAGCGTCATCCCACCCGGGTATCGGTGCCAGCCCTTGCGGTCGTAGAACTTGGTGCCGAGCAGACCGAGGAGCACGCCGACGAGCAAGCCGATGAAGCACTGGATGATCGATCGGCCCAACCCCGCCGACAGGTCGGCGTCGAAGTACAGGACCGCACGCACACCGAGGTAGATCACGTGCATCGGCTCGATCGCGGCGATCCACTCGAAGAGGCGGGGACTCGCCTCCAGCGGTAGCGTCCCGCCCGACGACGGCAGGCCGAACACCACGAAGAAGAGCAGATTGAACAGCAGACCGGGGTTGCCGAACACCGCCATCATGGCGCTGGCACTGACTCCGACGGCGAAGATGCCCAGCACCGAGAGCATCCAGAGGACGAAGCCGTTCGGGATCGACGTCCCGACCATCGCGCCGACGGCGATGAACAGGGTCGAGAGCACCACCGCGACCAGGAACATGATCGTCCACTTCGCCGCGAGCGTCGCCCACCGGCTGATCGCGAGCCGCTCGCGCAGCTGATAGAACGGCCCGTATTCGATGGGGGTCTGGCCGAGCATGCCGTCGACCACGATGCTGACCATCATCGCCCCGGTGAACCCGGCGAGGACGAGCAGCAGGGTCAGGTAGAACGCTGACAATCCGTTGCCCGCACCCTCGGGAAGCGGGGTCGGCTCGGACACCTCGACGGCCACCGGGCTCGCGAGCGCGAGCTGCGCCGCGCCGGTGAAGGTGATGTCGTTGCGCTCGAGCTGGGTACGGACCTGTTCGGTCAGCTGCGCGCCCACCTGCTCGTTGACCCGTTCACGGACCTGATCGGCGAGGGTGGTGGTGATCGACGACGCGAACGCCCCGGAGCCCCGGTTGATGAAGATGTCGATGGTCGGTTTCGCCGGTTCGGCGGTGAGGACCGTCGACCGGCCCAGCGCGACCGCCCGATTCGTGAAATTGGACCCGACGACGATGACGCCGTACACCTTGCCGCTGTTGAGTTCGGACAGCGCGGTCGAGCGATCGGTGCGGGTCACGACGATCCCATTCTGCGCCGCCGAGGAGATGATGCCCTCGGCGACCTGGTCACCGAAGTTCTGCGGTGTGGACTGTCCGTCGGCATTCTGCACCTCACCGCCCGCGTCCTCCTGCACCAGGGCGACGGGGAAGTCGTGGAGGTGGCGCTGCGGGTCGACGACCGCGGCCATGTACAGCCCGGCCATCAGCGAGAACATCACCGCGACGAGAGCCAACGGTGCCAGCCAGAAACGCGGCGATCCGAGGACGCCGGCGATGGTGCGACCGGTCGGCTGGTCGGTGTCGGGCGCCTCATGCGCTCCGCGGCCGGAATCGTCCCCCGGCTGTTGTGGCGATTCGTGCGTTCCCATCGGCGTACCTCCCCGCAGGCTGCCCCTGCCGGCGCCGGGCCGTCAGGAACACGCTGCTAGAAACCCAATCGACGCAACTGCTTGGGGTCGCGTTGCCAGTCCTTGGCGACCTTCACGTGCAGATCCAGGTACACCTTGGTGCCCAGCAGCCGCTCGATCTGTGCGCGGGCAACTGTACCGACCTCCTTCAGACGCGCGCCCTTGCGGCCGATGATGATGCCCTTCTGGCTGTCGCGTTCGACGAACAGCACGGCGTGGACGTCGACCATCGGCGGTAGGTCGGGGTCGCGGTCCTCACGATCGATGACCTCTTCGATGACGACGGCCAGCGAGTGCGGCAGCTCGTCGTGCACCCCCTCGAGCGCGGCCTCACGGATGAACTCCGCCATCAGCACCTGTTCGGGTTCGTCGGTGAGTTCGCCGTCCGGGTAGAACGCGGGGCCTTCCTCCATGAGGCTCACGAGCACGTCGGACAGCACGTCGAGCTGCTTGCCCGACTTCGCCGACACCGGGACGACCTCCGACTCCGGGCCGAGTACCTGCGACAGCGCGAGCAGCTGTTTGGCGACCTGCTCCGGCCCGACCCGGTCGATCTTGGTGACCACCCCGACGATCGTCGTGCGCGGAGCCATCTCGCGGACCTGCGAGATGATCCAGCGGTCACCGGGTCCGATCGCCTCGTCGGCCGGTATGCAGACACCGATGACGTCGACCTCGGAGTAGGTGTCGCGGACGAGGTCGTTGAGCCGCTGGCCGAGCAGGGTACGCGGGCGATGCAGACCCGGGGTGTCGACGAGGATCAGCTGGGCGTCGGGCCGGTTGACGATCCCGCGGATGGTGTGCCGGGTGGTCTGCGGACGATTCGAGGTGATCGCGATCTTCTCGCCGACCAGGGCGTTGGTGAGCGTGGACTTGCCGGTGTTGGGCCGGCCCACGAAACAGACGAAGCCCGAACGGAACTCAGGCATTCGCGCGCCCCAGCCGCTGCTGAGGACGACCCGCGGTGTCGGTGAGGACCGCGTACGCCTCGGGGCTGAGTTCGTGCAGGGTGTCCAGGCCCGGATCGTCGGGGTCACCGTTGACGACGACCGCCGCCTCGAAGGAGCGCGCCCCGCTCGAGAGCGCGGACGCCACCGCGACCTGCAGTCCGGTGAGGGTCAGGGTGCGGGTCCGCACGTCGGCCCCGGCGTAGGTGCGACCGTCGCCGTCCCGGACCGCCGCGCCCGAGGGCGACTCGGCGCGCGCCAGCGCACCTCGGGCGAGCACCACGAGCTTGCGATCCTCGTCGGAGAGGGTCTCGGTCACTGGTTCATCCTTGCTCTCGACTCGCCTGCGCGCTCCTGGCCGGCGGTGTCCGTGTCCTGGTCGTCGTGGTCGTTCCCCGTGGTGCGATCGGCGCGCCCCTGCGATCGACTCGACTGCCCGCCGTGCTCGTCGCGTCGGGAATCCTCGTCCGGGTCGGGGACCCGGGTGACCAGCACCGTGATGATGCGTTGGCGCCCTTGGCGATTGGGCCCACCCTCGGCCACCAGCTGCAGCCCGTGCGACTCGACCCGGGCGCCGGGCAGTGGCACCCGCCCCAGTTCCAGACCGACGAGTCCGCCGACCGTCTCGACCTCTTCCTCGGCGATCTCGACACCGAACAGCTCGCCGAGATCCTCCACCGGCAGTCGTGCCGACACCCGGTACGACCCGTCGCCCAGGTCTTCGACCGGTGCGAGTTCGTCGATGTCGTACTCGTCGGTGATCTCGCCGACGATCTCCTCCAGCACGTCCTCGATGGTCACCAGCCCGGCGATGCCGCCGTACTCGTCGACGAGCATCGCCATGTGGTTGCGCTCGCGCTGCATGTCGGCGAGGACCCGGTCCAGTGGCTTGGAGTCGGGGATGAACTCGGCCTCGCGCATCACGTCGACCACGCGGAGGGTCGTGGGATCGATCCGCTGGGCGACCGTGCGCGCCACCAGATCCTTGAGGTACACGATGCCCAGGACGTCGTCGGTGTTCTCCCCGATCACCGGGATCCGCGAATGTCCGGACCGCGTCGCGAGATTCGTGGCCTGCAGCGCGGTCTTGTCGGCCTCGATCCACACCATCTCCGGGCGCGGGACCATCACCTCGCGGGCACTGGTGTCGCCGAGGTCGAAGACCGACTGGATCATCCGGCGCTCGTCGGCCGCGACGACGCCCGAGGCCTCGGCGAGGTCGACGACCTCGCGCAACTCGACCTCGGTGGCGAACGGACCGTTGCGGAACCCGCGACCCGGGGTGAGGGCGTTGCCGATCAGGATCAACAGCCGGGTCAGCGGTTTGAGCAGCACGCCGAGCGCGAACAACAGGTACGACGACGACAGCGCGATCGTGTACGCGTGCTGCCGGCCGAGGGTGCGGGGGCCGACGCCGACGGCGACGTACGAGACGACCGTCATGGCGGCGATGGCCACCGCCAGTCCCCCGCCGACGCCGATCAGCTGCGTCGCGGCGACCGCGACGAGCGCGACGGCCGCGGTCTCGCACACGACTCGGAGCAGCACCACGAGGCCGACATAGGTCGCACGCGCCTCGAGGATGCCCGCCAGGCGGCGCGCCCCGGCGCGCCCTTCCCGGACCATGTCGTCGACCCGCGCGTTCGACACCGTCGACACCGCGGTGTCGACGGCCGCGAAGACGCCGCCCACCACGATCAACACGACTGCCGCCACGATGAACCAGTAGTCGGAGGTCACCCTCGGTCCTCCTCGGGCCGCGCCGGGGCACCGGGGGTCGGTGAACCGCCCTCGGCTCCGGTGAACCCGATGTTGGACAGCAGCCGGGAATCGCGGTCGGTCTGTCGTTGCTCCTGGGCGCGACGGTGACGGTCGGCGTAGAACGCGTCGAGGATGCGGTTCTGCAGTCCGAACATCTCGCGCTCCTCCTCCGGCTCGGCATGGTCGTAGCCGAGGAGGTGGAGCACTCCGTGGATGGTCAGCATGGCGAGCTCGTGCTCGAAGGACCGCTTGGCCTCGCGCGCCTGTTTCCGGGCGAAGTCCGGGCACAGCACGATGTCCCCGAGGATCGCCGGGCCCGGGTCGGTCGCATCCGGCCGGCCACCGGGCACCAGTTCGTCCATCGGGAAACTCATGACATCGGTCGGGCCCGGCAGGTCCATCCACTGGACGTGCATGTCGGCCATGGTGTCCTCGTCGACACACAGCACCGACAGCAACGCGGCCGGGTTCACGTCCATCGCGGTGACCGCGAAACGCGCGGCGTCGATGATCAACTCGGCCGGGACCTCGACCCCGGATTCGTTGGCCAGTTCGATGCTCATGAGCGACGACCCTGCGCCGCTGCCCGGCGTGCGGCGCGATTGCCGCCGATGGCCGTGTTGGGCAGACCCCGCTGCGCCTCCTCGGCCCGCCCGTAGGCGTCGACGATGTCGGCGACCAGGCGGTGCCGGACCACGTCCTGGCTGGTGAGGCGGGCGAAGTGGATGTCGTCGATGCCCTCGAGGATCTCCGACGCGGCGAGGAGACCGCTGCGGGCGCCGCCGGGCAGGTCCACCTGCGTTACGTCACCGGTCACGACGACCTTGGAACCGAAACCGAGGCGCGTGAGGAACATCTTCATCTGCTCGCTCGTGGTGTTCTGCGCCTCGTCGAGGATGATGAACGCGTCGTTCAGGGTGCGGCCGCGCATGTAGGCCAGCGGCGCGACCTCGATGACCCCGGCCGCCATCAGCTTCGGGATCGCGTCGGGGTCCATCATGTCGTGCAGCGCGTCGTACAGCGGGCGCAGGTACGGGTCGATCTTCTCGCTCAGCGTGCCCGGCAGGAAGCCGAGACGTTCGCCGGCCTCGACCGCCGGCCGCGTCAGGATGATGCGGTTGACCGACTTCGACTGCAGCGCCTGCACGGCCTTGGCCATCGCCAGATAGGTCTTGCCGGTGCCGGCCGGGCCCAGTCCGAACACGATGGTGTGCTCGTCGATCGCGTCGACATAGTGCTTCTGGTTGAGTGTCTTGGGCCGAATCGTCTTGCCGCGGCGCGACAGGATGTCCAGTGACAGCACATCGGCGGGCGATTCCTCGGTGCCGTCGGACAGCATCGAGACGCTGTGCCGGACGAGATCTGGTGTCAGCGGGGTTCCGCGCCCGACGAGGTCGACGAGTTCGGCGATGACGCGCTCGGACGCGGCTACCTCGGCGGGTTCACCGGTCAATGTCACCTGGTTGCCGCGGACGTGGATGTCGGCGGGCAGGAGCTGCTCGAGGGTACGCAGGTTGACGTCACTCGCGCCGAGCAGCCCGAACACGACTCCGGGAGAGACTTCGACAGTGGATGTGACCCCAGACCGGCGCGGCTGCGTACGGCTGGATTGCCCGCTCTGGTCGGGGTTGTCGTCACTCACGTATGAAATCACTCCTGGTGTTCTGGTCCGGATGGATGTTCGGTTCTGGATGCGGCGCCCCCGGACGACGCGGTCGCGGCGGCAGGGGTGTGGTCAGTGTATCGCGGTGCAACAGCCGATCAGCAGGCAATATTTCCGTCAGATCCCGAGCACGCGGATCGTCTGTCGCGTGCCGACGCTGCGCGGGTCGACGAAGGCGTCGTGCCCCTCACCGGGGACGACGATGAGTTCGGCGGACTGTCCGCGTGCGATCGCGGCGTCGACGTACCGGCGGCTGGACTCGACCGGGATCAGATCATCGGCGTCGCCGTGGATCGCGACGACGTGGGCGTCGACCACCGGCGCCAGCAATGGTGAGGCGTCGGAGTAGCGGCGCGGCGACTCGCTGAACGGCCGACCCATGAACGCCCGCACCGACTCCCGGTCCGCTGCGCCGACGGTGTCGAGCACGGCCGCCTGGGCGATCACGGTGGTGATGGTGGCCGTGGCGGTCCGGGCGCCGAGCTGACCGACGGCCCAGACCGCGAGCTGACCACCCGCGGAATGCCCGACGACCGCGGTCGAGGCGAAGTCGACAGCGCCGGGCGGGAGCAGGTCGCGGACGGGACCGTCCAGGGCACCGAGCGCGTCGAGGACATCCCGGCCGGTGTTCGGCCACCCGCCGCCCTCTTCACCCACCCGGCGGTACTCGATGTTCCACACCGCCGCCCCGCGTTCGGCGAGCATCCGGGCGATCGCGGTCTGGGTCGTCGACCCGAACTCGACAGACCAGGACCCGCCGTGGACAAGCACCACGAGCCGCGTCGGCGTCGCGGCGTCGAGCCCCTCGGAAGGCACGTACAGGTGCCCGAATTGGGAAGGCGCAGAGCCGTATTCGATCTTGGTCCGACGCACCGAACGGCGTCCGACGACACTCATCGGGCCCACCGGCGGGTGAGCACCCCGATCGCGCCGAGGGCCACTGCGGCGGCCGTCGACGTACGCAACACCTCGGGGCCGAGCACGACCGAGTTCGCACCGAGCGCGGTCAGGTCGGCGACCTCGCCGGCGTCGAGTCCGCCCTCGGGCCCGACCACGAGCAGGATCTCGGTGGCGTCGGCGAGGGGTAGCCGGGCCAGGGGTTGCGCGGCTTCCTCGTGCAGGACGGCGACGACCCCTCCCCGCGCCACGGCGTCCGCGCAGCGGGCCCGGACGTCGATGGTGGTCGCGAGGTCGGTGATCTCCGGAATCCATGGTCGACGGCTCTGTTTGGCAGCTGCCGAGGCCGCGGCCCGCCATTTGGCCACGCCCTTGTCCGCCTTGCCCGTCCACCGCGACACGCACCGCAGCGCCTGCCACGGCACGATGACGTCGGCGCCGGCCTCGGTGGCGAGGTCGACCGCGAGCTCGGACCGCTCCGACTTCGGGAGCGCCTGCACCACGGTCACCTGCGGGGTCGGGCGAGCCTCGAACGCGAGGTCGTGGACGGTCGCCACCAGTGTGTCCTTGGCGGTGATCTCCCGGATCTCGCAACCGCCGACCGAGCCGGCGCCGTCGCCGACGAGGATCCGTTCGCCGACGCCCAGCCGGGCGACGGTGACCGCGTGACGACCCTCGGCGCCGCTCAGGATCAGGTCAGCGCCGGGCGCGGGCACGGAGTCCGCCCAGAACAGCGGTGGACTCACCGCGTACCCGCCGTCCCGAACTCGCACATCCACTCGGAGATCGCCGCCGCGGACACCAGGTGCCTATTTCCCGGCGAACGCGTTGCGCAGCCGCGAGAAGAGGCCGCCGGGCGCCGCGGCCGCCGAGGTGTTGACGACCTCGATCTCGTCGGCGGCGATCTTGCGGTACTTCTTCAGTGCTTCGGTCTGCGCCGCATCGAGTCTGGTCGGTACGACGACGTCGAGGTGGACGTGCATGGTGCCGCGCACACCGGAACTGACGTGCGGCATGCCCTGCCCGCGGAGCTTCACGATCTGGCCCGGCTGCGTGCCGGGCGCGACCGTCACGGTGACCGGGTCGCCGAGAATCGTCTCCACCTCGAACTCGGCGCCGAGCGCGGCGTCGGCCATCGGGACCTTGACGGTGCAGTGCAGGTCGTCCTTGTCGCGCAAGAACACCTCGTGCGGCCGTTCGGCGACCTCGACGTACAGATCACCGGCCGGGCCGCCGCCGAGACCCACCTCACCCTGACCGGTGAGGCGGACACGCATGCCGTTCTCGATCCCGGCGGGGATGCGCACGGTCATCGTGCGTCGCGAGCGGTAGCGTCCGTCGCCGCCGCACTTGTGGCAGGGGTCGGGGATGACTTCGCCGACGCCGTGGCAGGTCGGGCACTCGCGCACGGTCATGACCTGCCCCAGGAAGGAGCGCTGCACCGACTGGATCTCCCCGGCGCCCTTACAGATGTCGCAGGTGACCGGCTTGCTGTCACCGTTGGTGCCCGAGCCGGTACACACGTCGCAGAGGATCGCGGTGTCGACGGTGATCTCCTTGGCGACACCCTTGGCGCACTCGGCGAGATCCAGGGTCACGTTCACCAGTGCCGGCTCACCCGGCTGGACACGGGACTTGGGTCCGCGGCCCGAGCCGAATCCCCCGCCACCGCCGCCGAAGGCACCGCCGTTGCCGAAGAACGCCTCGAAGACGTCCCCGAATCCACCGCCGCCGCCACCGAAACCGCCGAAGCCGCCTGCACCCGCGCCGGCCAGCGGATCACCGCCGGCATCGACGATGCGACGCTTCTCCGGATCGGTCAGCACCTCGTAGGCGGTGCTGACCTCTTTGAACTCGTCTTCTTTGCCCGGGTTGACGTCGGGGTGCAGCTCCCGCGCCTTCTTGCGGTAGGCGCGCTTGAGCTCCTGATCACTGGCGCCCTTCGCCACTCCCAGGATTGCGTAGTAGTCACGTGCCACGGTTGTAGTGATCCTTCGGTCTCAGTTGGTGCCTGGCGGCGGGTGCTCTCACGTTCGCGCGACGCGCGGGTGGACCGGCCGTCCCCACCGTCGTCCCGGCTCGGTGTCGCGAGCGGCCGCCGTCGACGCTGCGGTATGCCCGACAGCGGTCATGGAAAAACAGCGATCATCGTTCGGCGAGCACCTCGCCGATGTACTTGGCAACGGCCGCCACCGAGGCGATGGTTCCCGGATAGTCCATCCGTGTGGGGCCGAGCACACCGACGCCGCCGAACACGGTTCCCGAAGCACCGTACCCTGTCGACACGACCGAGGTCCCACGCAGGTTCTCGGTCCGGGTCTCCTCGCCGATCTGCACCGTGACCTGGCCCATGTCCTGGGTCGTCGCCAAGATCTTGAGCACCACCACCTGCTCCTCGAGCGCCTCGAGAACGGTGTCCATCCCGCCGACGACGGGGGTGAAGTCGGCCGCCGACCGCGCGAGGTTCGACGTGCCGCCCAGCACCAGCCGATCGTCACCGCGTTCGACGAGGGTCTCCACCAGCACGGTGGCGATGTTGAGGACCGCACCGCGCAGATCCTCGGGCGCGGAGTTGGCGAGCTCGGCGACCGCGGCCGACGCGGCTTCGAGCCGTTTGCCGTGCAGTGCGGCCGAGAACAGATCGCGCAACCGGGCGATCTCGTCCTCATCGTGGTCTTCGCTCAGCGCCACCATGCGCTGTTCGACCCGGCCGTTGTCGACGATGACGACCAGCAGCAGGCGCGACGGGGACAGCGTGACGACCTCGAGGTGGCGCACGGTAGCCGCCGACAGCACCGGGTACTGGATGACCGCGACCTGTCGCGTCAGCTGGGCGAGGAGCCGCACCGACCGCCGGAGCACGTCGTCGAGGTCGACACCCGAGTCGAGCACCGAGAGGATCGCGCGGCGCTCGGCGGCCGACAGCGGCTTGATCTCGCTGATCCGATCGACGAACATCCGGTAGCCCTTGTCGGTGGGCACCCGGCCGGAGCTGGTGTGCGGCTGGGTGATGTATCCCTCTGCCTCCAGGACCGCCATGTCGTTGCGGACGGTGGCACTCGACACCCCCAGCTGGTGTCGCTCCACGAGCGCCTTCGAACCGATCGGTTCCTGCGTGTCGACGTAGTCGGTCACGATCGCACGCAAGATCTCGAAGCGACGATCATCGGTGGTAGACACGCGGCACACCTCCTGACTCGGGTCCCTGCCATACAGTTGGGTGCGTTCCATAGTACGAAATGGGATCGCGATCACCGTGCCACGGCGTGGTGTCGCGCACTGACCGTCGACGCGTCGTCGCAGATCAGCAATCGTCGAGGCACGGGCGTCGGAGGAGTTCGCATGATCTTCAAGGGGGTGCGGGAGGGCAAGCCCTATCCCGACCACGGGCTGTCGACGCGTGGCTGGGCCAAGATCCCGCCGCGGCAACTCCGGCTCGACCAGCTGACGCCGATCACCAAGGTCCTCGCCTTGGACAAGCTCCTCAGCGAGGACTCCACCTTCTACGGCGACCTGTTCGCCCACGTCGTGCGGTGGGAGGGCGAGCTCTATCTGGAGGACGGCCTGCATCGCGCCGTCCGGTCGGCATTGCGCAACCGCCACATCATCCACGCCCGCACCCTCGATCTCGACGCGCTGGACCTGTCCGACGCGGCCAAACCCCTCGACGAGCAACTCGAGGACACCGCCGAGATCCCGGCACGCCGGCCCCCGGCCACACCCGACGGCCCCGGTGCGCATCGACGCGGCGCGCGATCGACGGGCTGGACGAGTCCGCCTCGCCCCGATCAGAGCTGGTAGGCCGACAACCGGCCCCGCGTCAGCCCCAGAGCACGCGGCGGATCACGCCGTCGGCCAGCAACCGACCCGCGGCGGTGAGCACGTAGGCGTCGTCGGCCGCGGTGAGCAGTCCGTCGGCCCGGAGCTGTTCGGCATGCGCGGTCTCGGCGTCGTCGAGGAGATCGCGCGGCAGTCCGCTGCGGCATCGGGTGGTCAGCATGACGGCCTCGAGGTGCCGATCCTCGGGGGTCAGCTGTTCTGCCGAAGCGATCGGCAAGACCCCGTCCCCCAGCGACTTCGCGTAGCGCGCGGGATGTTTGGCGTTCAGCCAGCGCACGCCGGCGACGTGGGAATGCGCCCCCGGACCGATGCCCCACCAGTCGTGGCTGTGCCAGTAGGCGATGTTGTGACGACACACCGATTTCTCGCCGCGCGCCCAGTTCGACACCTCGTACCAGTCGAGTCCGTCCGCACGCAGACGACGGTCGAGGATCTGATAGCGGTCGGCAAGGACGTCGTCGTCGGGTGCTGGCATCTCCCCGCGCCGGATGCGGCGGGCGAGCGCGGTGCCGTCCTCGACGATCAGCGCGTAGGCCGACACATGGTCGACCCCGGCGTCGAGCACCGCATCAACGGTGGCGTGCAGGTCGGCGTCGGTCTCGCCGGGCGTGCCGTAGATCAGGTCGAGGTTGACGTGGTCGAACCCGGCCGCTCGTGCCTCCCTGGCGGCCGCAACCGCCCGACCCGGGGTGTGCGTGCGATCGAGCAGCCGGAGCACGTGTGCGGCGGCCGACTGCATGCCGAGCGAGATGCGGGTGAAACCGGCGGAGCGGAGGTCGTCGAAGAACTCCGGCGAGGTCGACTCCGGATTCGACTCGGTGGTGATCTCGACGTCGTCGGACAGGTCGAAGTGGACCGGGACGGCGTCGAGGAGTCGTGTGAGGCCGTCGCCGCCGAGCAGCGACGGCGTGCCCCCGCCGACGAAGATCGTCGAGACCGGCCGGCCGGGGGCCAGCATCCGCGACGCCGCCTCGAGTTCGCGGGCGACCGCGTGCTGCCACGATTCCGGCGACGACGAACCGAGTTCGCCCGCCGTATAGGTGTTGAAGTCGCAGTACCCACACCGGGTCGCGCAGAACGGGACGTGCAGGTACAGCGCGAGTGGTACGTCCGTGTCGACCTCGCGGCACGCAGCGGCGACCAGGTCGGCTGCGATGGTGGTGGTGTCGACGTTCACCGTTCCATGATGCCGATCGCGGCGACGTGGAAGGAAATCGTCGCCCCCATCGGGAACAGCGCAGTACTCGACGGCGTTGTGCGGCGCAGGCAGGCGTGGAGGCCGGCCTGGTTTCCATCATCATGATGGAAAATAACCCCAAGTAGACGAGCCGATAGGGAGCGTGGCACTATGGACCGCGTGATTTTCCCCGGGGTGTGGCTCGCAGCTCGCCGCCACATTGATCTCAAGCGCGTCAACAGCGCTTTCTGTCGCATCTAGCGACGTCTCGGCCCCGATTTGTCCCCGATTCCCTGGGGATGCCGGCACGTTTCAGCCCGTAACTCGTGCAACGAACGCCGGCCCTGTGCGCCGGCACAGGAGAGTTCATGACGTCCACCACCGACGCCCCCGCCGCTTCCGGTCCGGGTGCACCGAACGACGCTGCCGCTGCAGAGCCGGCCGCCGCGAAGCCCGCGCGCCCGGCCCGCAAGGCCCGTCCGACCAAGCGCCGCGCCGAGGGTCAGTGGAAGCTCGGTTATCGCGAGCCGCTGAACCCGAACGAGCAGGTCAAGAAGGACGACAACCCGCTCAACGTGCGTGCGCGCATCGAGAACATCTATTCCAAGCAGGGTTTCGACTCGATCGACAAACAGGACCTGCGCGGCCGGATGCGCTGGTGGGGTCTCTACACCCAGCGCGCCGAGGGTTACGACGGCACCTGGACCGGCGACGAGAACATCGACATCCTCGAAGACAGCCACTTCATGATGCGGGTGCGCTGCGACGGCGGTGCGCTCAACGTCGCTCAGCTGCGCACCCTCGGTGAGATCTCCACCGAGTTCGCCCGCGACACCGCCGACCTCTCCGACCGGGAGAACGTCCAGTACCACTGGATCCGCATCGAAGACGTCCCGACCATCTGGGAGCGCCTCGCGGGCGTGGGGCTGCAGACCACCGAGGCCTGCGGCGACTGCCCCCGCGTCGTGCTGGGTTCGCCGCTCGCCGGCGAGTCCCTCGACGAGGTCCTCGACCCCACCCCGGCCATCGACGAGATCGTGCGCCGCTACATCGGCGACCCGAAGTACTCGAACCTGCCGCGCAAGTTCAAGACCGCGATCTCGGGCCAGCAGGACGTGGTCCACGAGATCAACGACGTCGCGTTCGTCGGCGTCGTGCATCCCGAGCACGGCCCCGGACTCGACCTCTGGGTCGGCGGCGGACTGTCCACCAACCCGATGCTCGCCCAGCGCGTCGGCGCCTGGGTGCCGCTCGACGAGGTGCCCGACGTCTGGGAGGCCGTGGTCTCGATCTTCCGCGACTACGGGTACCGGCGTCTGCGCGCCAAGGCGCGGCTGAAGTTCCTCATCAAGGACTGGGGCATCGAGAAGTTCCGCCAGGTGCTCGAGGACGAATACCTGGGGCGCAAGCTGATCGACGGCCCGGCGCCGGAGAAGCCCGAGCGCCCGATCGACCACATCGGTGTGCAGAAGCTGCGTAACGGCCTCAACGCGGTCGGCTTCTCCCCCATCGCCGGTCGCGTCTCTGGCACGATCCTGACCAAAGCGGCCGACGCGGTCGCCGCGGCCGGTTCCGACCGTGTGCGCTTCACCCCGTACCAGAAGCTGATCGTCCTCGACGTCCCCGACGACAAGGTCGAGTGGCTGATCGACGAGCTCAAGCCGCTCGGCCTGCACGGCCGGCCCACGCGGTGGCGCCGGAACCTGCTGGCGTGCAGCGGCATCGAGTTCTGCAAGCTGTCGTTCACCGAGACCCGCAAGCGTTCGCAGGTCCTCGCCCCGGAGCTGGACGAGCGGCTCGCGGACATCAACGCGCAGCTCGACGTGCCGATCACGGTGAACATCAACGGCTGCCCCAACTCGTGCGGACGGTCGCAGATCGCCGACATCGGCTTCAAGGGACAGCTCGTCGAGGACGCCGACGGCAACCAGACCGACGGCTTCCAGGTCCACCTCGGCGGCAGCCTGGGCCTGGACTCGGGTTTCGGTCGCAAGTTGCGCCAGCACAAGGTGCTGGGCACCGAACTGGGCGACTACATCGAACGCGTGGTCCGCAACTTCGTCGACCAGCGCGAAGAGGGTGAACGGTTCGCGCAGTGGGCCGTTCGTGCCGATGAGGAGGCGCTGCGATGACCATCGAGACCACCACCCGTACGGGCCGGCGCTTCAGCGAGGACCAGCTGCGGGACATTGCCGAGAAGGGTGCTGCAGACCTCGGTTCCGACGCCACCCCGGAGGAATTGATCCGCTGGACCGCGCAGACCTTCGGCACCAACTTCGTCGTCGCGTCCAACATGCAGGACGCGGCCCTGGTCGACCTCGCGGTGAAGAACATCGACCGTGAGCTCCTCGACGGCGACCCCGTCAAGGTGCTCTTCCTCGACACCGGATACCACTTCGCCGAGACCATCGGCACCCGCGACGCCGTCGAGCAGGTCTATAACCATTCTGCCCCTCGCTTCGCTCGACCGGGCGTGGAGATGGTGAACCTGACCCCCGAGCACAGCGTCGCCGAGCAGGACGAGCTGTTGGGGCGCAACCTCTTCGCGCGCGACCCGGGCGAATGCTGCCGACTGCGGAAGGTCGTGCCGCTCAAGGCCGGGCTCGCCGGGTACGACGCGTGGATCACGGGCATCCGTCGTGTGGAGGCACCGACTCGGGCCAACGCCCCGCTCATCTCCTTCGACGAGGGCTTCGGACTGGTCAAGATCAATCCGATCGCGGCCTGGTCCGACGAGACGATGCAGGACTACATCGACACCAACGGCGTGCTGGTGAATCCGCTCGTCGACGAGGGATACCCCTCGATCGGGTGCGCACCGTGCACCGCCAAACCCGAACCCGGATCCGATCCGCGCAGCGGCCGCTGGGCCGGTCGCGCCAAGACAGAATGTGGGCTGCACGCATGACCGTGACCGAAACACCGTCCGTTCCGGCGACGAGCGGAGCCGCCGCTGCCCAGACGAGCGGCGCCGCCGCGGAGGCCGACGAGTTCACCACACTCGACGCCCTGGAGTCCGAGGCGATCCACATCTTCCGCGAGGTCGCGGGCGAGTTCGAGCGGCCGGTGATCCTGTTCTCCGGCGGCAAGGACTCCACCGTGCTCCTGCACGTCGCGCTCAAGGCGTTCTGGCCTGCGCCACTGCCCTTCTCGCTGCTGCACGTCGACACCGGGCACAACCTGCCCGAGGTCCTCGAGTTCCGTGACCAGGTCGTGGAACGGCACAACCTGCGGCTGCACGTGGCCAAGGTGGAGGACTACCTCGCCGACGGCCGGCTCACCGAGCGCCCCGACGGGGTCCGCAACCCGCTGCAGACCATCCCCCTGCTCGACGCGATCACCGAGAACCGTTTCGACGCGGTGTTCGGCGGCGGTCGCCGCGACGAGGAGCGGTCCCGCGCCAAGGAGCGGATCTTCTCGCTGCGCAACGCCTTCGGCCAGTGGGACCCGAAGCGACAGCGCCCCGAGCTGTGGAACCTCTACAACGGCCGCCACGCCCCGGGTGAGCACGTGCGGGTGTTCCCGCTGTCGAACTGGACCGAGCTCGACATCTGGCGCTACATCGCTCGCGAGCAGGTGCTCCTCCCGTCGATCTACTACGCCCACGAGCGCGAGGTCTACCAGCGCGACGGCATGTGGATGACCTCGGGAGTCTGGGGCGGTCCCCGCGAAGGCGAAGAGGTGCAGCGACTCTCGGTGCGCTACCGCACCGTCGGCGACGGCTCCTCGACCGGCGCGGTCCTCTCCGACGCCACGGACAACGAGGCCGTGCTCGCCGAGGTCGCCGCGTCGCGGCTGACCGAGCGTGGCGCCACCCGTGGCGACGACCGGGTCTCCGAGGCCGCCATGGAAGACCGTAAGCGCGAAGGATATTTCTGATGAAGCACGCTCCTGATCTCCTGCGCATCGCGACCGCGGGCAGCGTCGACGACGGCAAGTCCACGCTCGTGGGCCGCCTGCTGTACGACACGAAATCCGTTCTGGCCGACCAGATCGACGCGGTCACGAAGGCGTCGGTGGACCGCGGTCTCGACACCCCGGACCTGTCGCTGCTCGTCGACGGGCTGCGGGCCGAGCGCGAACAGGGCATCACCATCGATGTCGCCTACCGCTACTTCGCCACTCCCGCGCGCTCGTTCGTGCTCGCCGACACCCCCGGGCACGTCCAGTACACCCGCAACACGGTGTCGGGTGCGTCGACTGCGCAACTGGTGATCCTGCTCGTCGACGCCCGCACCGGCGTCGTCGCCCAGACCCGCCGCCACGCCGCGGTGATGGCCCTGCTCGGCGTGCCCCAGCTGGTGCTCGCGGTCAACAAGATCGACCTCGTCACCGATCAGGCGTCGGTGTTCGCCGAGATCTCCGCTGAATTCGCCGAACTCACCCGGTCGCTGGGCTGGTCCGACGAGCAGGTCACCGCGATCCCGGTGTCGGCGCTGCACGGCGACAACGTGGCCCACCGCTCGGAGACCACCGCCTTCTACGACGGGCCGACACTCATCGAGCATCTCGAGACCGTGCCCAATCTGGTGGAGCGCAACGACGTCGGCCTGCGGTTCCCGGTCCAGTACGTCATCCGCCCGCGCACGCCGGAACACCCCGACTACCGCGGTTACGCGGGTCAGATCGCCGCCGGCCGGGTCTCCGTCGGCGACGAGGTGGTCGTCCTGCCGTCGGGGCAGCGGACCACCGTCAGCCAGATCGACACCGCCGACGGCGAATTGCCCACCGCGCACACCGGACGCAGTGTCACGATCCTGCTGGCAGACGACGTCGACATCTCGCGTGGCGACCTCATCGCCGCCGCCGCCGACGCCCCGGAACCGTTGCAACAGTTCGTCGCAACGGTCTGCTGGCTCGCCGAGAAACCGCTCCGCCCAGGCGCTCGCCTACTCCTCAAGCACGGCACCAAGACCACCCAGGCGATCGTCGGTGCGCTCGACGCGCTGTTCGACGAGCAGAACCTCGCCCTGATGGAGGCTCCGGAGTCGGTGGAGCTCAACCAGATCGTGCGGATCTCGGTGCAGACCGCCGAGCCGATCCCGGCCGACGATTACCAGGTCAACCGGGAGTCGGGCAGCTTCCTGCTCATCGACCCGCAGGGCGGGAACACGCTGGCCGCGGGCCTCGTGGGCGACGCCTTGGCGCCGCTCCATCTCAAAGAGTTGGTGTGACACCGACTCTCGTCCTCGCCGCACACGGCAGTCGCGATCCGCGCTTCGGCGCGACCGCGCGCCGTGTGCGGAACGCCGTCGCGTCGAGCCTGCCCGGTGTCGAGGTGGTGCTCTCCTATCTCGACCTCGACGAGCCACTCGTGGGCGACGTTCTCGGACGGCTGAGCGGGTCGGATTCGCCGCACCACGGTCCGGTCGTCGTACCGATGCTGCTGTCGGCGGGGTATCACCACAAGATCGACCTACCGTCGATCATCGCGTCGCGACGACCGACCGCCCGGCAGACCGACGTCATGGGAACCCGGTCGTTGGCCGGGGCACTGTCGGACCGTCTGATCGAGGCCGGCCTCGGCCCGCACGACGGTGTGATCCTGTCCGCGGTCGGGTCCTCCGACCCGGCCGCCGATCGTTCGGTGCGCCTACGGGCGATCGAACTCTCGACACGGCTCCACCGGCCGGTCGAGGTGGTCTTCGCGACCAAGCTGGGGCCGCACAATCGCGCCGTCGTCTCGGCCGTGCGCCGACTCCGCGCCGGCGGTGCCCGACGTATCGCGGTGAGTCCGTACTTCCTGTCGGCCGGACTGCTCACCGAGCGGGTCGAGTCGGTTCTCGACGCCCTGGTCGACGACACCCTCGTCGCCGGTCCCCTCGGCACCCATCCGGACGTCATCGAGGCGATCGGGTCGCTCTACCGCACGGCGGCGGATCAACGAGCTGTCCCCGCCGGACATTGAACCGTCAGTTCGCCGCGCTGTGGGTCCCTAGGGAAACCCACAACCCCTGCTCCCTAATGCGGAAAGAAGCGACCCCCATTGCTCCCTGAGGTGCGAGGAGCGATAGCGACGAAGCCACGAAGGGTCTGGCGACCGGGGTTGCGAAGACCCTTCGTGACGCTCGCAAGCTCGCTCCTCAGGGAGCAGTAAAGTGGGCGCACCCTAAGGCGCAGCGAGTTCGTCATACTGCGCAGGGGCCGCAACACCACCCGCTCCCTGAGGAGGCCCGGAGCCTGCGGAGGGCCGTCACGAAGGGTTGCCGAACCCACAGATCAACCGGTGACGACCAGCTTGGGACGCTCAGCCCGTGACAAGCCAGGCGATGATGACCAGGACCAGCAGCGCCAGCAGCGCGAAGGTGACCGGCGAGCGCAGTATCTTCTTCACAATCCGGTCCCGTCGTCGTCGGCGAAGCGGCGTCGGTCGACCAGCGTGGCAGCGGCGTCGACCAGCAGACTGAGCACGTAGGCGATGAGGATCGCCACCGGGATCACGACGGCGACGGTCACCAGCAACTGGGGCACGAAGGACAGGCCCGTGAGCCACTCCTCCACGCTGTCCCACCAGTCGAAGAACGCCGACACCTCATCACCCCGTCATCCGTGCATCCGTTCCCGCGGGCAGCCGTATATCCGTCCGCGGCATCTGCGTCACTCCGAGTCCGTGATCACCGCCACTGTCTCGCTCACGGGAGCCGAGTGGCGTCGGCGAGAACCCGTCGCAATGATGGAACTCATGTCTGTCGCAGATGACTCCACCGTAACGTCCCTGCCGACCGTGCCGCCGCGGGCATCCGGGACCGCGGCCGACGTCTCCCCGGCGGCTCCTCCGGCTCCGTCGCACACGAGCGCCTTCCCGCCGATCGGCGACTACGCGTTCCTGTCCGACACCGAGACCAACTGTCTCATCGCGCGCAACGGCTCAGTCGAGTGGATGTGCATACCCCGGCCCGATTCACCGAGCGTCTTCGGCGCCATCCTCGACCGTAGTGCCGGCCACTTCCGACTGGCGCCCTACGGCGTGAACGTCCCAGTGGATCGGCGCTACCTGCCCGGCAGCCTGATGGTCGAGACCACCTGGCAGACCGACACCGGTTGGATCATCGTCCGTGACGCACTGGTCATGGGTCCGTGGCACGACAACGAACGTCGTTCGAAGACGCACCGCCGGACGCCCACCGACTGGGACGCCGAACACATCCTGCTGCGCACCGTGCGCTGCGTGTCCGGCACCGTCGAACTGCACATGAGTTGCGAACCCGCCTTCGACTACCACCGCGGGACGACGAAGTGGGAGTACTCGGGCCCGGCCTACGGCGAGGCGATCGCGACCGCCAAGGACACCGATGCCGACACGCCCATCCTGAAACTCACCACGGACCTCCGGCTGGGTCTGGAGGGTCGCGAAGCGCGGGCACGTACCCGGCTCGTCGAAGGCGACAACCGCTTCGTCGCACTCAGCTGGTCCCGGCAGCCGGCGCCGCAGAACTTCGAGGAAGCCGCCCAGAAGATGTGGGCGACAAGCGAGTCGTGGCGGCAATGGATCAACATCGGCAGCTTCCCCGATCATCCGTGGCGCTCACATCTGCAGCGTTCGGCCCTCACGCTGAAGGGACTCACCTACTCCCCGACCGGTGCGCTGCTCGCCGCCGCGACCACGTCGCTGCCGGAAACCCCTCAGGGCGAACGCAACTGGGACTACCGCTATGCGTGGGTGCGTGACTCGACCTTCGCCCTGTGGGGTCTGTACACGCTCGGTCTCGACCGCGAGGCCGACGACTTCTTCTCCTTCATCGCCGATGTCTCGGGCATCACCAACGGGGAACGTCATCCGCTGCAGGTGATGTACGGCGTCGGCGGCGAACGCACCCTGGAAGAGGAAGAGCTGACCCATCTCTCGGGCTACGACGGCGCACGGCCGGTCCGTATCGGCAACGGCGCCTACAACCAGGCGCAGCACGACATCTGGGGCACGATGCTCGACTCGGTGTACCTCAACATCAAGTCGCACGAAGCCGTGCCGGAGACGCTGTGGCCCGTGTTGAAGGCCCAGGTCGAAGAAGCGATCAAGCACTGGAAGGACCCCGACCGCGGCATCTGGGAGGTGCGCGGCGAGCCGCAGCATTTCACGTCGTCGAAGGTGATGTGCTGGGTCGCGCTCGACCGCGGGTCACGCCTCGCGACGATGCACGGCGAGCAGGCGCACGCGCGCGAATGGGCGGCGATCGCGGAGGAGATCAGGGCCGACGTCCTGGCGCACGGGGTCAACGAGCGCGGGGTGTTCACCCAGCGTTACGGCGACGACGCGCTCGATGCCTCGTTACTACTCGTCCCGCTACTGCGATTCCTGCCGCCGGACGACCCCCGGGTGCGCGCAACGGTTCTCGCGATCGCCGACGAACTCACCGAGAACGAACTGGTGCTCCGCTACCGGGTCGAGGAGACCGACGACGGCCTCAGCGGCGAAGAGGGTACGTTCACCATCTGCTCGTTCTGGCTGGTGTCGGCCCTCGTCGAGATCGGCGAACTGCCACGGGCGAAGACGTTGTGTGAACGACTGCTGTCCTACTCGAGCCCGCTCAAGCTGTACGCCGAGGAGATCGACGCCAAGACCGGACAGCATCTCGGCAACTTCCCGCAGGCGTTCACCCACCTCGCCCTCATCAACGCGGTGATGCATGTGATCCGCGCCGAGGAAGCCGCCCACCAGGCCACCTTCCAGCCGGCGAATCACTGAGCGCGACGAGCCGAAACGCGCTCAGTCCAACCGCCAGTCCTCGTAGGCGCGTGGGTCGTTGATCGGTTCGACATGCAGGGTCACGGTGAGATCGTCGACCGCGGCGCGGAGTTCGTCCTCGATCGTCTCGGCCAGATCGTGCGCGCGCTGCACCGACCAGTCACCGGGGACGAGCATGTGCAACTGGACGAACCGTTCATGGCCGGCCTCCCGCGTGCGGACGTCGTGGAAGTCGATCCGGTCGGCGCGGTGACGCGCGAGGACGGCGTCGATCGCGGCGCGCAGGTCGTCGGGCAGCGCCGAGTCCATCAGTCCCGCACCGGATCGCCAGACCAACCGTCCGCCCACGACGAGGATGTTGGCAGCCACCGCGATGGCGATCAGCGGGTCGAGCGGCAGCCAGCCGGTCACGGCGACCAGGAACACACCGACCACCACGCCGGCCGTCGTCCACACGTCGGTCATGAGATGCCGGCCGTCGGCTTCGAGGGTCAGCGACCGATGACGTCGACCGGCGCGGATGAGCACCCAGCCGACGACCGCGTTGACCACCGTCGCGCCCACCGAGATCGCCAGTCCCATGCCGACTTCGTCTAGTTCCTCCGGGTGGAGCAGGCGGTCGACGGCCGTCGCGACGATGACGACCGCCGCGACGACGATCATCACCCCCTCGAACACCGCCGAGAGGTACTCCGCCTTGGTGTGCCCGAAGTTGTGGCTCCGATCCGGTGGCTTCGCCGCCACCCGCAGCGCGACGAACGCACCGATCGCCGCAACGAGGTTGACGGTGGACTCCAGCGCGTCGGAGAGCAGACCGACCGAGCCGGTGACTCGCCACGCGATCAGTTTGAGACCGATCACAACGATCGCGGTCACGATGCTCAGCACCGCGAACGCCGACAGGTCCCGGCGCGGGGTGCGCGTCGTCGTCATGACCGGGACCCGATCAGGCCGCGAGCCCCCGGCGCCGCAGCAGCGGTTCGATACGCGGCCGGCGACCGATCAGGCCCTCATGTGCGACAAGCGGATCCACGCTGTCTCCGCGGGAGAGAGTGGCGTCGGCGAACCGGCGGCCGTTCTCGCGACGCAACCCGCCCTCGGCGAGGAACCACTGCTCGGTCTCGGCGTCGAGTACCTCCGACCAGATGTAGCTGTAGTACCCGGCGGAGTAGCCGCCACCGAAGATGTGGTTGAAGTACGAGCTCCGGTAGCGCGGCGGGATCAGCTCGGTGTGCAATCCCGCGTCGGTGAGCGCCTGCGCCTCGAAGGCCTCGACGTCAGCCACCGCCTCGGCCTCTGCCACCGACAACCGGTGCCAGGCCAGGTCCAGCGAGGATGCGGCGAGGTATTCGATGGTGCCGTGCGCGGATTCGGCTCCCGCCGAGTCCCGCGCCGCATCGGCGAGCTCGGCCGGGATCGGCTCTCCGGTCTCGTGATGCCGGGCGTAATTCGCCAGCACGTCCGGGTGCAGCGCCCACATCTCGTTCACCTGCGACGGGAACTCGACGAAGTCCCGCGGTACCGACGTCCCGGATTGCGACGGATACTCCACCGAGGACAACAACCCGTGCAGGGCGTGCCCGAACTCGTGGAAGAGCGTGGTGAGCTGATCCATCGTGAGCAGACACGGTTGTCCGGCATCGGGTTTGGCCAGGTTCAGCACGTTCACGATGATCGGCTGGGTGTGCAGGACCGACGACTGGTCGACGATGTTGTTCATCCACGCCCCGCCGCGTTTCGACGGCCGGGCGAAGAAGTCGCCGAGGAAGAGCCCGATACCGACGCCCGCGTCGTCGCGTACCTCCCAGGCGCGCACATCCGGGTGGTACAGCGGGAGATCGGTGATCTCCCGAAAGGTCAGGCCGTACAGCTTGTTCGCGGCGAAGAAGACACCCCGGGTCAGCACCGCGTCCAGTTCGCAGTAGTTCGCGAAGTCGTCGAGCGGCACCGCCGAGTGCGACCGCTTCTCCCGATCGAGCCAGAAGGTGAGATCGGCGGGGCCGATCGGCGCGTCACCCGCGAACTCGGTGAGCCGGGTGAGTTCTCGGCCACCGGCACGCATGGCCGAGGAGTTGAGCTCGCGCAGCATGTCGTCGACGGCCCCCGGGTCCGGCGCCGTCTGCTCGGCGATCACGTATTCGGCGTGGTCCCGGTAGCCGAGCATCTCTGCTCGGCGTGCCCGCAGGCGGACGATCTCGAGGACCAGTTCCCGGGTGTCGTGTTCGTTGCCTCGGGCGCACCGCCCCACCGACGCATCGAACACCCGCCGGCGCACATCGGCATTCGTCAATTCGGTGAGCACCGACTGGCTCGTCGGAAGTTCGAGTGTGACGAGGTATCCGCTGTCGTGCCCGGCCTCGCCGGCGGCACGGCGGGCGGCGGCGATCTGTCCGGCCGACAGACCGTCGAGTTCGGCGGCATCGTCGACGAGCACCGCCGAATCGTTGGTGTCGTCGAGGATCTTCTGGGAGAACGTCGTCGTGAGATAGGCCAGGCGAGAAGCGATCTCCCGCATCTCACGCTGTGCGTCGGGGTCCAGTCCGGCTCCGGCGCGGACCGATTCCCGGTACCGCTTGTCGAGCAACCGGCGCTGGGCTTCGGTGAGATCGAGTTCGTCGGCGCGCGAATGGAGGTCGGAGATCCGTTCGAAGAGAACCGGATTCATCGCGATCGTGTTCGCATGATCGGTCAGGAGCGTCGACAGCTCCTGGGAGATCGCGTTGCGTCTGGGGTTCGTGTCGGGCCCGACGAGGTTGAAGAAGATCCCCGACGCCCGGGCCAGGTCGCGCCCCGACAACTCCAGGGCCTCGATCGTGTTGGCGAAGGTCGGTGCCGCGGGGTCGGCCGCGATCGCCTCCACCTCGGCCACATGCGACGCCATCGCTTCGGTGAACGCCGGCAGGAAGTCGTCGTCGGAGATCGACGCGAAGTCGGGGAGGTCGTAGGGCAGGCCGCTTTGCGCCAGTACCGGATTGGTGCCCTGCGCTGCGGTCATCGTCTCCCCACTCCCGGTCTGCCCGTCGCCCATCACTTCCCCTTCGGCTTGTCACCCACCGCGTCGGTGGAGAGCGCGGCCACGAAGGCCTCTTGCGGGACCTCGACGCGGCCGATGGTCTTCATCCGCTTCTTGCCCTCTTTCTGCTTCTCGAGCAGTTTGCGCTTACGGCTGATGTCGCCGCCGTAGCACTTCGCGAGCACATCCTTGCGGATGGCTCGGATGTTCTCGCGCGCAATGATCTTCGAGCCGACGGCGGCCTGCACCGGAACCTCGAACTGCTGGCGCGGGATGAGCTCCTTGAGCTTGATCGCCATCCGGTTGCCGTAGGCATAGGCGGCGTCCTTGTGGACGATCGCACTGAACGCGTCGACGGCCTCGCCCTGGAGCAGGATGTCGACCTTCACCAGATCGGCTTCCTGCTCGCCCGCCTCCTCGTAGTCGAGGCTGGCATAGCCACGCGTCCGCGACTTCAAGGCGTCGAAGAAGTCGAAGATGATCTCGGCCATGGGCAGCGTGTACCGCAGTTCCACGCGCGTCTCCGACAGGTAGTCCATCCCGCCGAGCTCACCTCGACGCGACTGACACAGCTCCATGATCGCGCCGATGAACTCGCTCGGCGCGATCACGGTGGTCTTGACGATGGGTTCGTAGATGTGCCGGGTCTTGCCTTCCGGCCAGTCCGACGGGTTGGTCACCACATGCTCCGAACCGTCTTCCATGACCACCCGGTAGACGACGTTCGGGGCCGTCGAGATCAGGTCGAGGTTGAACTCGCGCTCGAGACGCTCGCGGGTGATCTCCATGTGCAGCAGACCGAGGAAGCCGCAGCGGAAGCCGAAGCCGAGCGCGACCGAGGTCTCCGGCTCGAAGGTCAGGGCGGCGTCGTTGAGTTGCAGCTTCTCGAGCGCCTCACGCAGCACCGGGTAGTCGGAGCCGTCGAGCGGGTACAGCCCCGAGTAGACCATCGGGCGCGGCTCGCGGTACCCCGTCAGCGCCTGCTCGGCACCCCGGCGGGCAGTGGTGACGGTGTCACCGACCTTCGACTGGCGAACGTCCTTCACACCCGTGATCAGGTAACCGACCTCGCCGACACCCAGCCCCGTGGTCGGCTTCGGTTCCGGGGACACGATGCCCACCTCGAGCAGCTCGTGCGTCGTGCCGGTCGACATCATCAGGATCTTCTCCCGCGGCACGATCTTGCCGTCGACGACCCGGACGTAGGTGACCACGCCGCGATAGGTGTCGTACACCGAGTCGAAGATCATCGCCCGCGCCGGGGCGTCGGAGTCGCCCACCGGAGCCGGCACCTTCCGGATGACCTCGTCGAGCAGCTCGGTGACCCCGACGCCGGTCTTGCCCGACACACGCAGAACTTCTTCCGGCTCGCAACCCACGATGTGCGCGAGTTCGGCAGCGTAGCGCTCGGGGTCGGCCGCGGGCAGGTCGATCTTGTTGAGCACCGGGATGATGGTGAGGTCGTTCTCCATCGCCAGATACAGGTTGGCGAGGGTCTGGGCCTCGATGCCCTGCGCGGCGTCGACGAGCAGGACAGCTCCCTCGCACGCTTCCAGAGCGCGGGACACCTCGTAGGTGAAGTCGACGTGCCCGGGGGTGTCGATGAGGTGCAGGACGTAGTCCTGGTCGCCCTCCGCCGACTTCACCGTCCAGGGCAGACGGACGTTCTGCGCCTTGATGGTGATGCCGCGCTCGCGCTCGATGTCCATTCGATCGAGGTACTGCGCCCGCATCTGCCGCTCTTCGACGACGCCGGTGAGCTGCAGCATCCGGTCTGCCAGCGTCGACTTGCCGTGGTCGATGTGGGCGATGATGCAGAAGTTCCGGATACGTGCCGGATCGGTGAAGGTGGTGTCGGCGAAGGTGGGAATGGAACTACTCCTCGAACGAGAACTTCGGTAGAGAACGGGTACGGATACGGGTTGTGCTCCAGTTTCTCATGAGCACCCCGCGTGGCGCGTCCGGCCACGTCTCCCCCTTCGAGACGGCCCTCCGCAGGCTCCGGGCCTCCTCAGGGATCGGAGAAGTCCGCGAGCACCTCTGAAGGCGCTACGGTGGCAGCCGTGTCCGCGTCCACCGCCACCACCATCGAGTCCGACGACGTCGCCGCCGAGGTACACCGCCCGGGGATCCCGGCACGTGCCACGCTCGTCCTCGCCCACGGCGCAGGTGGCAACCGCGACGCCGTGATCCTGCGTGCCCTGGCCGAGGAACTGTGCGACCGCGGGTTCGTCGTCGCCCGGATCGACCTGCCGTATCGACGGCGCCGGCCCAAGGGCCCGCCCAGCCCGTCCACCGCCGCCGCCGACCGGGACGGCATCCGTGCCGCGTGCGCAACGCTGCGCGCCGAGTCCGACGGGCCGCTGATCGTCGGTGGCCACTCCTATGGCGGGCGACAGTCCTCGATGGCCATCGCCGAGGACGGAACAGCTCTGGCCGACGGCCTGCTGCTGACGTCGTATCCGCTGCATCCGCCGGGCAAGCCCGACCGACTGCGCACCGAACACCTGCCGTCGATCACCGTCCCCACCCTCGTGGTCCACGGGAGCACCGACCCGTTCGGCACCACCGACGAGATGACCCGCGCGATCGGCCTCATCGACGCGCCGACACACATCGTCGAACTCGAGAAGGTCGGACACGACCTCAACCCGAAGAGAAAACCCACCGCAGCGCTCACCGCGGACGCGGTCGAGGACTTCCTGCTACCCCACATCTCCGGAGAGGACTCCTGACGGTGACCAGTCGCGACGCCCGGCCCGCACTTCGGCCGACAACCGATCTCGCCCGCACCATCAGCTATTCCCCCGACCTCGACGGCGACGCCGACCCCGGCGAGATCGTGTGGACCTGGGTCGCCTACGAGGACGACCCGAACCAGGGGAAGGACCGGCCGGTCCTGGTCGTGGGCCGGGACGCCCGCGCCGACCGGTCCGACACCGTGCTCGGGCTCATGCTGTCGAGCAAGGACCACCGGGACGACGGCAACTGGCTTCCCGTCGGGTCGGGCGCATGGGATTCCCAGGGCCGGCCGAGCTTCGTGCGCCTCGACCGTGTACTCGTCGTCGACGACGACGGCATCCGCCGGGAAGGCGCGATCCTCGACCGCACGACGTTCGACGCCGTCGCCCAGGAACTCCGCGGGCACTACGGCTGGCGGTGACCCGAAGGACGAAACCCTAGGCGAGCCGGGTGATCTCGACGATGACGTCGAGGTCGGTCGCGCCGCCGCCGGTGTAGATACCCTTCAGCGGCGACACATCGGCGTAGTCACGACCCACGCCCACCGACACATGCTGCTCGGTGATCGGGGTGTCGTTGGTCGGGTCGTAGCCCCACCAGCCGCCCGTCCACGCCTCGATCCAGGCGTGACTCTGACCCTGCACCGTCTTGTCGATCTCGGCGTCGGGTTCGGGATGGAGATACCCCGACACGTACCGGGCGGGAATGCCCAGCCCGCGGAGCATCAGCAGGGTGAGGTGCGCGTAGTCCTGACACACGCCCTTGCGGTCGGTCCACGCGTCGACCGCGGTGGTGTGCACGCCCGTCGTGCCGGGGACGTACTCCATCTCGGTGTGGATGAAGCGACACACCGCCTCGACCGCCTCCTCGGGGGTGAGCCCCTTGGTCACCTTTTTCGCGGTCGACAGCAGTGACCGGTTGCGGGCGACATACGGTGTGTAAGACAGCATCTCGTCATACCGGTCGATGACGTGATCGCTGTTCACGTCGTCCCACGAGACCTGATCCTCCTCGTCGGGGCGTTGTCCGGCCTCGGTTTCGACGACCGACAGCCCCGAGACCTCGAGTTCGTTGTGCGGCGCGTGCAGATCGAAGGCGGTGACCGCGGTACCCCAGTAGTCGGTGTACCGGTAGGACCTCGTCGCCGGGACGGTCTCGACCCGGTTGACGATCACGTTCTGGCGGGCGTCGCTGCGCGGGGTGAGCCGGGCTTCGTTGTACGACGAGGTGACCGGACTGTGGTAGGCGAAGCCCGTGGAATGGACAACACGCAGACGCCAGCTCACAGCTCACTCTCCTCGATGACATGCCCGTCGCTGACGCGGGCGTCGGCCCACGAGACATAGGGCGACACATGGAAATACTGCTTCGTGACCGCCTCGTTGACCGCGCGGCAGGTGTCCTGCAGGTCAACGAGCCGGTCCTGCAGATCGTCGAGCAACTTCCCGGGCTCGAGGAACTCGAGCGAACTGCGTGCGCGGCCCAGCAGCAACTGCGCCTCGGCCTGGGCCCCGACCCGGCTCGGCCCACTCTCGAGCTGGCCCAGATTGCGCTCGGCGACGCTGAGGGCGTGGAAGATGGACCGTGGGAACAGCCGGTCGAGAAGCATGAACTCGACGATGTTCTCGGCGTCCAACACACCGCGGTAGGTCCGCAGGAAGGTGTCGTGCCCGCCGGCGGACACGAGGACGTTCACCCAGGCCGGCGACGTCGTCCGATCCCCGGCGCGGGACAGCAACATCCGGATGGTCATGTCGACCCGCTCCACCGACCGACCCAGCAGCAGATATCGGTAGCCGTCGTCGTGGCTGAGGGTGGCGTCGGCGAGGCCCGCGAACATCGCCGCCCGGTTCTTCACGTACGACAGGAACTCGTGGGGACCGAGGCGACGCGAGCGCCGTTCGGCGCCGTCGAGTCCGTTGTAGGTGGTGTTGAGGCATTCCCACAACTCGCTGGACGTGACTTCGCGTGCGCCCCGGGCGTTTTCCCGCGCCGCCCGGATCAGGTCGACGATCGATCCCACCGCGTCGGCGTCGTAGGCGACGCGTTCGGTCAGCGACCAGACGTCGAGCTCGTCGTCGTCCTCCGGAGCGGTGAGCCCGAGCACCTGGATGATCAGGCGTGCCTGCCGGTCGACGTCGACCGTGGTGTCCTCGAGGATCTGGTGGATCGCGACATCGAGGATGCGCGCCATGTCGTCGGCGCGCTCGACGTATCTACCGATCCAGTAGAGCGATTCGGCGTTCCGCGCCAGCATCATCGGACATCACCACCCTGCTGCTGGGTCATGCCGCCGGAGGCCGTGGTCGGATTCGGTTGCGGCGTCGTGCCACCCATCTGCGTCCCACCCAACTGCTGCATCATGGAGCCCATCTGCTGCGTCCCAGACAACTGCTGCATCATCGAACCCTGCTGTTGCTGTTGAGTCTGCGTGTGCACCGGGTCGGGGGCGCTCTCCGCCGGCCGGGCGGCGGCGACACCGCTCGTCGTCACGACCTTCGCACCCGACAACTCCCGGTCCCCCTCGGATGTGCGCGAGGCCAGCACCCAGGTGTCCTTGGAACCGCCGCCCTGGCTCGAGTTGACGACGAGCGATCCCTCCGGCAGCGCCACCCGGGTCAGGCCGCCGGGCAGGACCCACACGGACTCACCGTCGTTGACCGCGAACGGACGCAGGTCAACATGGCGCGGCCGGATGGCGTCACCGATCTTCGTCGGCACCGTCGACAGCTGCACGACCGGCTGTGCGATCCACCCGCGCGGATCGTTGCGGACCTTGCGTGCCAGTGCGTCCAATTCGGCGCCGGTCGCGTCGGGGCCGAAGACGATGCCGTAACCGCCCGATCCCTCAACGGGTTTCACGACGAGTTCGTCGATGCGGTCGAGCACCTCCTCGCATTCGTCGGGCAGCCAGCAGCGTAGGGTGTCCACGTTCTGGAGACTCGGCTTCTCGCCGAGGTAGTACTGGATGATCTCCGGCACGTAGGTGTAGATCAGCTTGTCGTCGCCGACGCCGTTGCCGACCGCACTGGAGATCACCACGTTGCCCGCGCGCGCGGCGTTCAGCAGCCCCGCCACGCCGAGCATCGAATCCGGCCGGAACTGCATGGGATCCAGGAAGTCGTCGTCGATGCGGCGGTAGATGACGTCGACCCGCTGCTCCCCCTCGGTCGTGCGCATGTACACGACGTTGTCGCGGCAGAACAGGTCACGGCCCTCGACCAGCTCGACGCCCATCAGGCGTGCGAGGAGCGAGTGCTCGAAGTAGGCCGAGTTGGCCACGCCCGGGGTCAGCACGACGATGTTCGGGTCGGCCTCGTTGAACGCCGCCGACGCGCGTAGCGCGCGCAGGAGGTGGCTCGGGTAGTCGGCGACCGCACGCACCTTGTGTTTGGAGAACAGGTCCGGGAAGACGCGGGCCATCGCGCGCCGGTTCTCGAGCACATAGGAGACGCCCGACGGCGACCGCAGATTGTCCTCGAGGACCCGGAAGTCGCCGTTCTCGTCGCGGATCAGGTCGATACCCGCGACGTGGATGCGAACACCGTTGGGCGGCCGAATGTTTGCCGCCTGTCGATGAAAGTGCTCACAGGAGTGGACGAGTCGCTTGGGCAGTACCCCGTCGCGCAGGATCTCCTGCTCGCCGTAGATGTCGTCGAGGAAGAGTTCCAGCGCCTGTACGCGCTGGGTGATACCCGCCTCGAGCTTGTTCCACTCCGCCGCCGAGATCACCCGTGGCACAACATCCAACGGGAAGGGGCGTTCCTTGCCGGACAGCGAGAACGTCACACCCTGGTCGAGATAGGCACGCCCGAGGGCCTCCACACGGGCCTCCACGAGGTCGGACTGATCCTCGTCGGCCATGGCCTTGTAGATACCGCGGTACGGTGTCCGCACCTCGCCGGCGGCATCGAACATCTCGTCATAGGCCTTGCCGTACGGGCCTTTTGCGTACCCGCCGAAGTTGCCGGTGAAATTCTCCCCGGTGGTTGCGTCGCCCGCGCCCTTCGCCGACCGGCTGCCGGAACCGGAACCCTTGGTCGAACCGGACTTGGCGGAGGCCGTCCGTCCCGACGAGGTGGACGACGCCGCTTTCGCGGCTGCGGACTTACGCGCCGCCTTCTTGGCTGGCGCACTTGTCGATGCGGGGGTCATAAACTGCCATGGTGCTACAGAATGCCGAAATTGGCAGGACGTCGACCGGCCGTGTCATCGACGAAGCCGCACCGCCGTTCCGGGGCCACCGATCAGGATGATCGGCGCGCGGCGATCACCCGCCGCTTGACCCTGCGCACCACATTCGCCGCCCGCGTCCGCGCACGGGGTCCGACCTTGGGCAAGGGCGCCGCGAGCACCATCGCCGCGATCGTGTCGAGCGCGACGTCGAGCACCTCGCCGTCCGACGGCGGCGGCACGTCGCCGGCGTCGTGTTCGGGCGACACCACCAGATCGTCGAGGTCACCGACGACGTCGTAGCCGGCGTCGCGGACCGCCGCGACCATCCGCCGGGACTCCCCCGCCGCCCACTCCCGGCTCTTGTCCGAGAGTCCCTGCGGCGGGCCGGACGGTGCCTCGAACAGGATCTCCCCGATCACCTGCCCCTTGATGATCCGCTCGTATCGGCGCCACTCAATGGCGTCCGGCTGCAGGCGGCGGTTGAGGCCGCGCAGGAACTCGGCCTGCGGCGCGGACAGCGAGCTGTTCAGGCTGGGGACCGGGATCCGCAGCGGGACCGGATCGATGTTCATCACGCGCAGGAACCGATCCCAGAGCGTGTCGCCCGACGCCGCCCCGCGGGGCGGCACCGTGACGATGTGGACACGCTCGGGTCCGACGACACGCGACCAGCGTTCCAGGATGCCGACGTAGTCCTGGAACTCCCAGAACGGCTCCTCGTCGACCTCGTCGGCCGGGGCATCGTCAGCGGGGGTGCTGACGACTACGGGACCGCCGGTCCGGCGCCCCTCGGAAGCGAAGGCCACCGAATCCACGAACTCGTCGAACGACGCCCGGCGCTGGTTCTTCACGTTCTCCTGCCACACGGACGGGAGCTGGCGGCCGAGGTCGCGGACGGTCGCGATCACGTGGACCTCGTCGGCGAAGGACAGGTCGGCCATCAACCGTTCGATCTGGTCGACGGTCGCGGTGCTGTACAGCTCGTGCGACAGCAACGAGATCTGCGGCCAGGCCCGGATCTGTCCGAGGAGCGTCGGCCAGGTGCCGGCGAAGGCGGGATCGACCCAGTCGAGGTATCGCTCCGGCTGCAGGTGCACCGCGGCATGGAAGTGATCGGAGATCACGTTGCCCGGGTACAGCAGCCCGGAGGACTGCAAGGCCAGGTCGCGGTTTCGCCAGAGGCGATCCTGGAGGTGTGTGGTCCCGGTCTTGGGAAGGCCGATGTGTACGTAAACGACGGACATGATGGGTCCACCGTAGACATAAGTTCACGATGATTCTTATTGGCCGACGCGGCGGCCCGCCGTTCCCGACGCATGGATTTTGGCGGGCTGACCCCGGCTGGTAATGTTGTGCGCTGTTGCGGTGACGCCGTGGAGATGCTTCACGCGCCGACACCGCCCGGTGCGAGTTCAGCCCCCAGGGCCGACCGCCCGACCCGAACAGACAGACATATCCACCAGCAACGACAGAGGTAACACGCGTGGCAAACATCAAGTCTCAGATCAAGCGCAATCGCACCAACGAAGCGAACCGCCAGCGCAACCAGTCGGTGAAGTCGGCCCTTCGTACCGCGATCCGCAGCTTCCGTGAGGCTGTCGAGTCCGGCGACAAGGCGAAGGCCGCCGAGCTCGGCCAGACCGCCAGCCGCAAGCTCGACAAGGCTGCCAGCAAGGGCGTCATCCACGCCAACCAGGCCGCCAACAAGAAGTCGGCTATCGCTCTCGCGGTCAACAAGCTCTGATCTGACGCCGACCCCGGTCGGTCCGACGGTTGATCCGTCGCCACATCTCCATACCTCGATCACCCCGGCAGCATCCACGCGGTTGCCGGGGTGATCGACGTTTCTGTCTGGCGCCCTACCGCTGGTTGAGCCGGCCCCGAGCGGAGCCGCCCCCACCGCTGGTTGAGCCGGCCCCGAGCGGAGCGAGGCGCCGAGTCGAAGCCACTCCCGTCCGACGGCCGACTCAAGACCGGCCGCGTGGCGTCAGCTCCGCCGACGCCCGTCCGGCCGGAGGTCGGCGACCGTGGCGACGGCGTGGGTGAGGCTGTAATCGGGGTCGGCGGCCTGCCCCTTCACATCCGCGTTGAGCGCCGCGACCACGCCGACCGCCCGCGCGATCGACTCCGCGTCCCACGCCTTGGCCTTCGCCTGCACGTTCTTGACCCGGTTGGGCGGCATGCCGAGTTCGCGGGCCGCATCGAAGTGGTTGATCGACCCCATGGGTCGGATGCGAGCGATGGCGTGGACGGCCTCGGCGAGGGCGTCGGCAAGCAGCACCCGCGGCACGCCGTGGTGCAGCGCCCAGGCCAGGGATTCCAGCGCGCCGGCACGGTCGCCCGTCACCGCCCGGTCGGCCACCTCGAATCCGGTCACCTCGGGACGGCCCTGGTAGTACAGGCGCACGGTGTCGCGGTCGACCTTGCCGCCGGTGTCGGCCACGAGTTGCGCGCACGCGGCGGCCAGCTCGCGCAGTTCCGATCCGACGCCCTCGACCACCTGCTCGACGACATCGGCGCCGACCTTTACGCCCAGCGAACGGAACTCGTTGCGCACGAAAGTCATTCGCTCCGACGGCCACTTCGGGGCGGTCGTCTCGTGCTCGACGGCCCCGGCCTTCTTCAACGCGGGGACCATCGACTTCGCCCGGCCCCCGCCGTGATGGATCACCATCAGCGTGATGCCCTCGGGCAGCGACGACGCGGTCGCGGCGATGAGCGCGGCCGGCTCCTTGCCCGCGTCGGCGGCGGCCTCGACGACGACGATCCGCTCTTCGGCGAACAGCGACGGACTGAGCAACTCTGCGAGTTCGTGTTCGCTCACGTCGCCGGCACGTACCCGGGTCACCGGCACCGGGGTACCTGCCGCTTTCGACGCGGCGTCGACCACGGCCGAGATCACCCGGCCGGTGAGGAAGTCGTCGTCTCCGAGCAGCAGGTGCAGGCGATCGGTCACGGCGACAATGGTGCCAGACGGCGCCGACACGATCACCGGACCGCCGCCCGGCCAACCGAATACGACAAAGTGGACGGGTCCTGTGGGCATGTGAATCCGGTGGATCGCGGGCCGTTACGGTGAGCTTCTGCCATCGGCCCACCGACATTCGGAGGAGTTGCCCGCGTGACTGTCGAGCATCCCGGCACCGACACGGGTGCCGACACCGACGAGGGATACCAACGCGGGCTCACCGCCCGCACCGTGCAGATGATCGCCATCGGCGGCGCGATCGGCACCGGCCTCTTCTACGGCGCGGGTGGCGCGATCGAGAAGGCGGGACCGGCACTCATCCTGGCGTACGCGCTCGCCGGCCTCGCGATCTTCATCGTCATGCGCGCTCTCGGCGAACTCCTCATCTACCGGCCGATCTCCGGCGGCATCAGCGAGTACGCCGACGAGTTCCTCGGACGGTTCGCCGGTTTCAGCCAGGGGTGGACCTATTGGGCCGTGTGGACGACGACGTGCATGGCCGAGATCACCGTGGCGGGCAAGTACATCAACTACTGGTGGCCCTCGGTGCCGGTGTGGGTCACCGCCCTCATCGCGCTCATCGTGCTGTTCGGCGCGAACCTGATCTCCGTCGGGGTGTTCGGACGCGCGGAGTTCTGGTTCTCCGCCATCAAGGTCACCGCCATCCTCGGCATGATAATCGTCGGCATCGGTGTGCTGCTCCCGATCGCCGGGCTGGGGCCCGAGACCGGTCCGTCGGTGACGAACCTGTGGAACGACGGCGGCTTCTTCGCGACCGGCTTCAGCAACGCGATGCTGAGCCTGCAGATCGTCATGTTCGCCTATGTCGGCGTCGAGCTCGTCGGCGTGACCGCGGGAGAGGCACAGAACCCGCGCGTCACGCTGCGCAAGGCGATCAACACCGTTCCGTTCCGCATCGGGATCTTCTATGTCGGCTCGCTGCTGGTGATCCTCTCAGTCCGCAGCTGGACGGACTTCAAGGCCGGCGAGAGCCCCTTCGTCTCGGTCTTCTCCTACATCGGCATCCCCGGCGCCGCGGGCATCGTCAACTTCATCTTGCTCACCGCTGCCCTCTCGTCGTGCAACTCGGGCATCTACTCGACCGGGCGCATGCTGCGCTCCCTCGCCCACACCGGCGACGCCCCGCGGCAGCTGACCCGACTCTCGAACCGCAAGGTCCCGGCCGTCGGCATCACGCTGAGTGCCGCCGTCATGGCGATCGGCGTGGTGGTGAACGTCATCGATCCCGCACACGCCTTCGCCTACATCACCGCGGTGTCGACGGTCGGGATCATCGTCATCTGGTCGACGATCCTGCTGTGCCAGATGGCCTACCGCCGGAAGGTCGCGCGCGGTGAACTGCCGCGCTCGGACTACCGGGTCCCCGGCGCCCCGGTCACCACCTGGCTCGCACTCGCCTTCCTCGCTCTCGTCTTCGTCCTGCTGTTCTTCGACCGCGACGGTCGGATCGCGCTCGTCGTCGGGGCGGTCTGGTTCGCCGCGGTCGGCGTCGGCTACATGGTGTGGAACCGCACCGCAGGCGCACTGGCCGATCGCGAGGTCTGACCGCGGGCAGCCTCATCCGAACGGCGAGGGCACCTCCACACTCGCCCAGCCCACGCCACCAAGGGTGCGCGCACAGGTGACCATCCACCACAGCTCCGGAGCGAGTGCGCGCACCAGTAGTTCACCCACGAGCGCGCCGACGCCGTCGGGCGGCCCGATCGCGCCGATGAGTGCGGCGAGGGTGCCGACCACGCTGATCACCGCGACCACCGGGGCGACCAGGAGATTCGCGACGATCCCCACCACCGAGAACGTACCGGTCACCACGACCACGATCGGCGCCGTCACCACCTGCGCGGTGACCGCCATCGCAAACACCTCGGCGACACCCGGCGGACAACGCCACTCGCGCAACCGGTCACGGAGTCGTGGAGCCCACAGCACGATGGCGGCGGTGGCGGCCACCGACAAGGCGAACCCCGGTTGCAGCGCCAGCTCGGGCCACCACAGTTGTCCGCCGACGACCGCCGCACCGAGCGCCGGGAACGCCTGCGCCCGACGAGAGGCGAAGAGCGCCAACACACCCACCGCTCCCATCAACGCGGCACGCACCACGCTCGGCGACGGCCGGACGAGCACCACGAATGCCAGGATCACCACCAGCCCGACGACCGCGGCCGCCCGCGGTGGCACACCCATACTGCGAACCACGAGAAGCGCTGCCCCGCAGACGATTGCGAAATTGCTGCCGCTCACCGCGGTCAGATGGCTCAGGCCGGCGTCGCGGAAATCGTCCCGCAGGCCGTCGTCGAGGGAGCTCTCGTCGCCGAGCACGAGGCCGGGCAGGAGTCCGGCCGCGTCCTCGTCGAGCGCCCGCGCGGCCAACACCTGCAACCGTTCCCGGATCGCACCGGCCACCTGCTGGTGGGCGGGCGGCGAGCCGACGACCCAGGGCTGCTGCGCAGTCAGGGTCGCCACCAGAAGCGAGTGTTCGGGCGGAGGCCGCACCCGCGCGACCGTGACCACCCGTTGCCCGGGCAACAGTCCGGACCACTCCCCGAGATCGCCCATCACGTCGGCAGAAGCGGTCGGAACACGATGCGAACCAACCTGTTCCACGTCGACGCGTATACGGACTCGTCCGGCCGACGACGGCCCGACGACCACCGGATCACCACGCACGGTCAGCACGACCGTCGACTTCCCGGTCGACGCGGCCAGCGGGTGATCAGAGCGGAACTCCTGCCGGATCGCCAAGGAAGTCGCGCACACCGCGGCGAGTCCGGCCACGACGATGATCAAACCGACCGCGTCCCATCCGAACCGGCCGCCGGCACAGACCAGCGTGCCGACCGAGGCCACCGCGCCCGAACAGATCGCCAGCCCGAGCGTGTACCCGGGCGGCATCACCAGCCCGAACGCCGTCACCGACCACACCGCCACCGCCGGTACCAGCAGGCGGTAGTCCACCCGTCAGACCGTCACGAGATCGCGCAGTCTGGCCAGGCGTGCCGGACCGATCCCGTCGACCTCGGCCAGCTGGTCCACGGAGCTGAAGCGCCCGTTGCGATCCCGCCACGACAGGATGGCCTTCGCGGTCACCGGCCCCACCCCGGGCAACTCGTCGAGGTCGGCCTCGGTGGCGGTGTTGAGGTTTACGAGTCCGCCGGTGGCCGGCGGACCACCCGAACCGCCGGCGGGAGCACTTGCATCTGCCGGGGGCGCACCCGCGGGTGCGGGTGGCGCGCCCGAGGCCCCGACGACGGCACTGCGCAGCGACATCTCGCCCTGCCCGCCCGCGTAGCCGACGAGGATCTGATCGCCGTCCCGGAGGACCTGCGCGAGGTTCAGCGACAGCAGATCCGCGTTCTTGCGCGCGCCCCCCGCCCGGTCGATCGCGTCGGCGACCCGCGCCCCGGGCGTGAGTTGCACCAGACCCGGCGCGTGCACCAAACCGACGACACTGACCACCATCTGCGCCGGGGTCGATTCGGTCGGCACGGCCGGCGGCGTCGACGGGTCCGACATCGACGAGGTGCCGGCCACCGCACCGAAATCCACGACCGGCGCCGACTCCGACCCGCGGAACAGTCCGAAGGCCGCGACGGCACAGACGACGACACCGACCGCGATCAGCGCGAGAGCTGCCGGTGGCGCGGCCGCGAAGCGCCGCCGAGGGATGGGATCGTCGTCGGAGTCATCGTCATCCTCGGCACCGTCGCCGCCGACACTGTCGCCGCCGCCGGCGTCCGACCGTCGACGCTGGGTTCGCGCCGGCGTGTCGAGCCACGTCGGCATCCCGCCGATCCCCCACCCGGGATGCTCGGGTTCCTCGACGGGGCCGAGCGGGTCGTCGGTGTCCGGCGCGAGCGGCGGCGACTCGGGGTCGATGCCTGCCGTACCGTCCCGTCGGCCCGGCAGATCGGCCACCGGCGCCAGCCGGTCCAGCGGGTTCCGCCGTCCTGATGCGCTCATGACGCCACACGCTAGGTGGCACAGCCGCCGCTGCTCCGCACGCGAGCCGCGGAGCCCGCGATCTGTGGACGGTCAGCTCGGCTTGTGGATGGATACTTCGGTCGGACTGAGGGGCTTACAGCACCTGCGAGCCCTCCGCGCTGGGGGCCGACGTGCCGCTCTGTGAACGGGTTGTCGCAGTGTGTTCCCATCGCGCTGTGTGTGCCGGTACGACGTCTGCGCGATTTATGCCGGTATTCCACGATCCGCTTAGCTTGACAGACCAACTCGCAGGCCGGCGGACACCTCGTATCACCCAGCCTGTTCGGAAGTTACGACTACGCGCCGCAGTTAGTGATTGTTGCTCACGTGTCATTCGACACTGAAAAAGCGCGCCGCGTTATCGTGGAAGACCCCGCGGAGGAGTTGTTCTAGGATTCGCGGGTCGCTGCACTGCTGTCGGACAACATTGACGATCGTCATAATCTGCTGCACATGAAGTAGGAGCTCGCGATCCTCGAGATCCCCTTCGGCGTAGTCAGTTGCGTCTAGCCAGTGATACGGCGTCGTTGAGGCCCACCGCTTCCCCTTGACGGGATGCTGGTACTCAAGAACGCGCAACAGACTTAGCGGTTCGTCACTACCGAACATGACCCGCTCTGAGCCAAACGTCTCAAATGCAGTATTTAAAGTCCATGAATCCACCACCAAGGCTGTGTCGACCACCACATTCTCACTATGCGATAATGCGCTGAGGACTTCCACGTCACTGCAGTAACCGGGCCGCGGAAGTCCGCAATGCGCCAACACGACCTTCAAGTTGGGATATTTTTCGATGATTCCGAGGAGCCCTTCGCGAGAATCCTCGAGTGACGCTGGTAAATGAAGAATAATCGGTATTCCGAGACGTGAGCATTCCATCAAGACCGGAGGCGGAAATACGTCCTCGATCGTGACGAGAAACGGTACTACTGATCGAGCATACATTTTACAGGCTGTGGGTCTTTCGCTGCGTAGTAGACGGACGGTGTAGGTAGCGTCGTCCGAGATACCGAACGCCACGAAATGATCATCGAAAGTTGACGCCGCGAGCCTGAGATAGTTGTTGGCGGCACGGTGGTCAATACCCCGGAAGGCATTGGCGAAACGGAGTGCACTCACACGTTTACCTGGCCACAATTGGCCGCGCATCGCCTTCGCATCGCTCAAGTCGTATGCAGCAAATGTCGACATCGGCAAAGCATCGAGCGGTGGCGGTATAACGCCCACGTGCTCACGCAAATTGCCGTGAGTGTGCGCATCGATAATTTCGTCGGGCAGTAGAGGTAGGAAGACGTCGAGAAGAGCGCGTTCTTTCTCCGTCAGTACGGGCAGACGCCCGCCGACCGCCACCATGCCTAACCGTCACTCATATGCTGGTCGTGCCCAAGGCAGCGCTCGGTAGGAATCGCAACGAGGTGCACGTCGAGATACAGGCTAGCCATACTCTGCTCGCTTGAGAGGCTGTTGTTCTGCAATCGCCTCAGAAAATAGCAGTATCCAGTCAGGGATGCGGACAGCGATTCGTAGATCGTGCAAAGGTCATCCGCCTCGTGGTACACGGCTACGCAGACGATAAGGCGAGATGTCCTAAGTAATACCGAACCTCCCGCGATTATGTCGAGGTCGTGTCCCTCGGCGTCGATGCAGAGCATCCCTTGCTCGGGACTTGTGAACTCTTGATCGAGTGTGCGCGCCATCATGCGCACCATGTGACAGTCTGACCAATCGAGCGTGCGGTCGGGTTCATCGATCCTTACGTGGCTTGCGCCGGTCCCCGGAATGAGGATCATGTCAAGTTCCCTAGGCGAGTCCGACAGCGGGAGCGTTCGAACGGCACCTTCCTTCTGCTGACCGCGACCGATACGACCCTCGAGGATCCGTGCCAGCGTCGGATCGACTTCGAATGCTACGTAGCGATAAGGTTCGGTGCCGGCAAAGCGGAGAGACATTAACGCGCCACCATCGCCAGCTCCGACATCAATTAACGTGTCTTGTTCCGTTAGTGCGAAGTAGCCTGGCCACACCGTAACCTCAGCTTCCTCACCCTCAAGAGCGCCCAATCTTTGCGGCGACCCCGACAGCTGGTCGCAGAGGTAGGCAAGTGCGAGTTCACTGGACGCCCGGTCGGCGAGGGCATTGACAGTGTTCATCAGCCGGTCGGCAGAAGCGACCGTTCGACTCGTCACACGGTGCCGAATAGACCCGACCTGATGCAGCGAAAGCGCCTCAGCACTCGCCGCGAGACTCAGTCCGCCCGGAACAATGCTGTCTACCGCCCGATAGTGAACGGGGTCAATGACCAGACCCGGAGCGTCTACCGCCTCGATTACAGAGAGGCGCTCAACCTGCCTTCCCGACCGTCCGACAGCAGACAGGAAGGCGGTCAAGGACGGATCAGGATTGGAGCGGTCCACCACACAAAGCGTGCTGAATGCGGCGATGACGGGATCGGGCGCAGGCACGGGTAATTTACCGAGTGCATGTAGCCTGTCGTCGATTTCTCGGCGAAGCTCCCCTTCTAGCACCCTAGTATCCTTCATACGCTCCCGTAAAACTCATCTGCGTTCCGTGAACGAATGCGTTCTGCTATCTCGGGCGGCACCGGGCCTAGCTGATCGTCAATAAGGCTTCGCGACGCCGGCCAATTACTGACAGTGTGCGGATAGTCAGATCCCCACATTACGTTCTTCAACAGACCATGATCGACCGTGCGCAAACCGAAACGGTCCTCTTGGATCACAAACAAGAACTGATCTCTTACGTACTCGCTTGGCAGTTTTTTCAACTGCGGGACGGCACCACTCCATCGCAATCGCTCGTAATTGAGGTCCATCTGCTCGCAGAAAAATGGAATCCACCCAACGCCAGTCTCCCCCACCGATATCCTTAGCTCGGGAAAACGGTCGAAAACTCCTGTTCCGATGAACTGCGCGACGACGTACTCAGTGTGTCCCGCAAACGGCGCCAAGAGGTATGCGGTCGACGTGCCACGCGAACCCTGCTCCGCGCCGAGCCCACCCCCGACACCGATGTGAAAGCTGATCGGGACGCCGGACGCCGATGCCCAGCTCCAGAACACGTCGTCCTCGGGCCCGATCCACGGACCCCCCGCCGGCCATTGTTGGAAAGAGATTCCGCGGATACCTGCAAGTCGAGCAGCCCTGGATGCCTCAGAGACGGCTAGTTCAGCACTCGCGTGCGGCAGGACGGCCATCCCCCACAGCCGGTCCGCAAACGTGCTGCAATATCCACTGAGCCAATTGTTATACACCGATGCGAGGTCGACACTTAGCCCTGGATCGATCGTGGATGCGGCGAGCAGGTCAAACGTCAGTGCCGGGTATAACACTTCGGCAGCCACGCCATCGAGATTCATGTCGGAGACTCGATCTTCACTGCTAAAAGATTGCCCGTCTCCCTCGACTTCCCAGTCCGGCAACTCGCCATCGGGACGCCACTCGACTGCGCCCAAGTAGGAGCGCGCAACGCGGCTGTCGAACGTTCCGGAGGCCACGGATCGCCGAAGAGGACCGATAAGATCGTCCGGGCACCAGGTTGCGGTAGGGACCTCTAAGTGGCTGTCAGCCGAGACTAGCCGCGACCCGTTGTCGATTGGTTTCATGTGACGAACTCCGTCGAGCAAAACGCCGTATAACACTCATAGAGCGCGGCTGTGATATCGGCGGCGGACATAGTCGATGTGTAAGCGACGGGTTCGGTCAGCCATCGCGTGTCTTCATACCAGTAAGGGTCATCCATAATGATGCCAAACTTTTTGGCATGCGCGTACATGGGCGTGCCAGGACGCGGTTCGAAAGGATTGAATGTCGCTACAGTCGGATTAATCTCGCGCACGAAATCAAGTGTGTCTCGAATTGTTTGTGGGGTGTCGCCCGGCGCACCCACAATGAACGAGGCATGTAGCTCGAGCCCAGCGGCTTGCACTGTCCGGGCCACTTGGAGACTCCGCTGCAGTTCGCGACCTTTGCCCATCAATTTCAACGAGTCATAGTTGACGCTTTCGAAGCCGGTGAACACTCGATAGGCGCCAGCAGCACGCATCCGCTCTAACAGCTCTGCATCCACATCCATGCCTCGGATGTTGGAAGTCCAGGCTACCGGGAGGCGACGTGATTCGATCGCTTCACAGATCGACAATAGACGTCTTCGGTCGCCAGCAATGGTGTCGTCGCCGAAGTAGATCGAGGTGAACCCAGCATCTAAAACAGCAATGATCTCGTCGATCACATACTGAACACTGTGTGCTCGATATGTGCGCCCGGCTGCCTGTGTCGAGCAAAAGGTGCAGTGACTAGGACACCCACGGGCAGACACAACGACCGTTTCGTAGTCGTTGTCCAAGTAGGTGGCAAGATCAAAGATTGAGCGGTCAGGGTGCCCGAGCGCGTCGAGATTCATGAGCGGCGCAGCCGCAGCAGTCCGAATGATTCCGCTATCAGTTCGCATAGAGAGCCCTGGTATTGAGCGCGGACGTCCGACACTGGGCTCGGCGGCCAGAGAATCAGCCAGATCGACGATCGAAGTCTCAGCATCGAACCTAAGGACGAAATCGACTGACTCGTGCCGGTTCAGGCACTCATCGTCAATGAAAGTGACGTGTGGCCCGCCCAAGACGGTCGGGACACGTCGATCCCAGTCTCTGACCGCCCGTGTCACCTCAAGCGCTTGGCGATAGGACTGAGCCACGCACGAAACCCCGACTAGCTCGGGCGTGAAGTCATCGAGGACTTTGGCCAGCGGCGCGATCTCGTTGCCGATCAGCGGCAGATCAACGTGACACACCTCGTGACCAGCTGCCTTGAGGGTAGTCGACATGTGCCCGTACGCGAGTGTGGGGTGCATGAGATAGCTGCCAGGATCGTACGGCGCGTGTGCACTGACGAATAGGACTTTCACTAGATCCTCTTCGGCGTCAACGGGAGCAAGACGCGACCCTCGGCATCATTGCCGGCAGCAGGCATGGGAACGCCGTCAGCTGGTATGGGGAAGGCTGACACTTCTGGGAACCGCGAGGTCGAGCACCGAGCATCTACGTTCTCATCAGCACGATGAAAGGCTAGACATCCAGTGCTGCACGAAGAAGAAAGATCACATCCCTGGCATGCCCCCGCCCCCGGGCGCTTCACCGGCCGGTAGTGGTTAACAAGACGCTCCCATATCCCCTGGAACGGCTCGTCGCGAACGTTGCCGAAGGACTCACGAAGAAAGTTACAGCCAGTTACGTTCCCAACCGGATCGATGGAGACCATGCTCGTGCCGACGTTGCACACGTTGGCTCCCACGAAAGACTCATACGCAGCTCGATCGTCCCGGAGTCGGTCGTCGATGAGGTGCAGCATGAACGGATCGTGGCTATAGATATCAATGACTCCTCGATACTGCAGAGACAACTCATAAATTTGCCGGCACACGGACTTGTAGACTCCCAAGAACTGCGAGCCGAGCGTATGCCCAGACATATATCGAGTCTGCATGAAGCTGACATCGGTCATTCCCAGCTCAATGGCCAACTCAACGATGTCCTTCAGAGCGCCGTAGTTGTATTCATCCATAGCGACCGAGAAGCCGACGTTCGCGATGCCGGCGTCCTTGAGAAGACGCACAGCTCTAATGGCGACGTCGTAACTGCGAGCGTTCCCGCGATGCTGGTTGTGGACGTTGGGTTCGGCGTGGTCGAGGGACACCAGTGCCTTATTAATCCCGGCGGCCACAAGCGACGCCGCAAAAGAGGGCTCACGTACATAGAACCCATTGTTCATGAGTGTCTGATGGAACCCGCGGTCCGCGAATAGTTGAGCTATGTCCAAGAAGTCACGGCGGATGAGGCTCTCACCGTGCGAGTAAGTCAGCGCCATCGATCCAACCGCTACGAGTTCGTCTGCTAATTGCTCCAACTCACTAAGCGAGAACTCACGGCGGTCTCGAAGGTCCAATGCGTAACAGTGCTCGCAAGTCAAGTTGCATCGGTAGGTCACGCCGAGCTGTACGAGAATTGGTACCGGCTGGGCGTGCTGATAGTCACTGGGATGTTGATCGTGAACCGTCATGTGTCTCGGTCGCTAGCGTAAGGATGCCCAGTTTGAGAAAATCGTTCAAGAATCGGCGAGTCTCTTGTTCGACCTCACCTGAGTTGCCGACAAAAGAAGAACACATCCGATCAACGACCTCGTCTTCACAGATGGGACCATCAGCGATCAACTTGGCTATTTCGGTGGCGGTCTCGTTGAGCTCGTACATGATGCCTGTCACCCTATTGAAGAGCATCACAAGACCGGTGTTCGTCTGACGGAACGACACACCATCGGCCAGGATTATGACCACTTCAGCAGCCTCCACTTCGACGTCCGACAAACTTAACGCGGGGCCGAATCCACGGACGCTTACCGGAGACGACGTGTTTGACCGTCGGAGGCTGACAGGTACGTCGTTGTTCGAACCCCGAATTGTCCGCGGATCGTAGTGCTCGCCCCTTCGACGAGACGCTCACAACAGTCAACAGCCCATCCGCACGTGCCGCGCACGCCACTGCGGCTTCCGCCAACGCCGCGAATCTTCTTCACGATTTGGGAGCCTCTCCGCGTCCGCGGCGTTCTCCGAATTCAGACTGTCTACAACAAGCTCGCGGCTGCGAGCGTCAGGGGTCTCCACGATCAGGCCTCCGTCCTCGGACCCATAGAGTAACAGGACGTGCCACTGCCGTCTTGCTTCGCACGAAGTGGGTGTATTTTGCCCAGTGTTACCTGCTGTCACACTTCTCGACGACCTCAATCTGCGAGGTCCGATACATGCGCAGGTTGCCGCGGTGCCCATCGTGGTGGGCGCCGGCCAGCATGAGTTCCGCGAGACGGGCGCCTCGACGATTCTCGACACACGTAAGAAGTCGACGGGTGGGATTCGTTGTCAGCGCTTATTGTAAAGGTGGCAACTATCGAGTGCCGTCACGAGCGCTTTAGCGACGCGAAATCCGCTGGACAGACTGGCGCCGAGGCCGAGTCATCGGGGCGGCGGACCGGCGTTAATCTGGGTTGCGCATCGCATGAGGCGACCTCCGGCGACCCTCGTCGACTCGCACTCTGCGCGAACTTCTAGGCCACGCGGGACGCCGACCGTCAGTCTTTCTCGAGACCCTCGATCGGTTCGAGGTGCGCGGCGATCACGACGCCCACCGCGCCGGGGCCGACGTGGGTGCCGAGGATGGGACCGAGATCGACGGTCAGCTCGGAGGTCACCACCCGCAACTTGGCGTGGACTGCCGCGCGCAGTTCCTCGGCGACGTCCGGGCTCTGACAGTGCTGGATGCCGACCGTGACCGCACGCCCGCCCGCGGAGTCGGCGGCGGCGTCGACCATCTTGTCCAGCGCCTTGGAGAACGTGCGATGACGTTCCTTCAGCGTCAGGGTCCCGTCGACCATGTGCAGGATCGGTTTGATGGACAGCGCTGATCCGAAGAGTTTGCCCGCGGCGCTGATCCGGCCACTGTTGCGCAGATTGTCGAGCTGCTGCACACACAGCAGCGAGTCGACGGTCGCTGCCTGTCGGATGGCGGACTCGTAGACGCGGTCCCGGTCGGCTCCCCCGGCAGCGGCCTGGGCGGCCGCGACGGCGGTGAAACCGACTGCGAGACCGACAGATCGGGAATCGACGACGCGAACCTGCCCGGAAAACTTCTCCGCGGCCATCCGCGCCGAACTCCAGGTCCCCGACAACCGACGGGACATGTGGACGGCGACGACGCCGGCACCCTGACTCGCCTCGAGCGCGGACTCAAAGTGTTCGGAGAGGTCGTTGGGGTTGGCCCCGGAGGTGGTCACGCCCGGTGTCGTCACGATGTCGGCCGGGATGTCGTCGACACCTTCGCGGTAGTCCTTGTCGCCGACGGCGAGGTGCAGTGGAACCTGCCGTATGCCGTAGTGCTCGGTCACCGACCGCGGCAGTCGGGACGAGGAGTCTGTGACGACGACGACAGGCACGCGTCTACGTTAACGGGTTCACGCGCCGGGCCTCCACGGGCGTCGGGGTCGGGCCCCCGGCGTCGCGATTCGCGCGCCGCCGGACGGCGTCGACGACCGGGGCGACCACGTCGGCGATCCCCCGATGGCACGAGAAACCCCAGTGGATTCCGTCGGGATTCATCTCGGCGGTGTCGTCGTCGAAGGCGTCCCGGGTGACCGGGTAGAAGTCGACACACGGTAGGCCGTGGCTCGACGCCCATCGCGACATCGCCGCGGTCGTCGGGATCCGCCCGGCATGGACGTTGCCGTAATACGGACTGCGGTGGGTGGGCGGCAGGCACACGACAATCGGGAGGTCCGGACGCAACTGGGCGAGCGCCGCGCGGATCTTCTCCAGGTACTCGATCGTGACGTGCGGCGGCAGCGCGAGCGGCCATCCGAGGTGCGACCCCCGCGGTTGTATCCACGCATAGGCCGCGCGTACTCGTTGCCGCAACCCGTCTGGCCTGATGTAGCGGATCTGCTCCCGGAAAGCCGTCGGAAGCGGCGAGGGCAGAGTGTCCATCCCTCCGAATGCGAGCACGACGACGTCGGCGCGGGGCACGGTGGCCCAGATGTTCGGGTCCTGGGTGAGGGCCCACCAGACGTCCCGGCTCGTCCACCCGATCCGGCCGAACAGCCGCACCTCCGAACGCGTCGCAGCGCCCACGAGCATCGGCCAGATCCGAGGGTCATCCGCGGGCAGACCGCCCTGCGGACCGTAGTACGCGAGCGAGTCGGACAACACCAGCACACATCGCTCCCGCGCATCGGCAGCGTATGGACCGGGTCCGGCGGCCTCGGTCATCGGCGGACGTCGCTCACTGCACCGCCGGGTCGGAGTCCTCGGCGGACGCGTTCCACACGTCCAGGCGCCACCGCGGCAGTTCGCCGGGCATGCTGTGCCCCGACAGCTGCACCCAACTCGTGTTCGCGAGCCCCCCGAAGACGGGCCAGTTCTCGACCGGCAGCCCGAGCAGCGCCGCGGTCATCGCCGCGATCACTCCCCCGTGGGCCACCAGCACCACCGGCGCCTCCGGGTTGTCGCCGACGCCCCACTCCGGCAGCAGCTCGATCAACTCGTCGACCAGGGGGGTGGAGCGGCGGGCGACGTCGACGCGGCTCTCCCCACCCGGCGGCGTCCAGGTCGCGTCATCGCGCCAGACGGCGCGCGCGCCCGGCATCGCGGCATCGACGTCGAGGTGCGTCAGACCCTGCCACTCACCGAGGTGTGTCTCCCGTAGGCGCACGTCGGTGGTCACCGGCAGACCGGTTCGATGCGCGAGCGCCTCGGCGGTGTCGCGGGCCCGCCGCAGATCCGACGACCAGATGACCACCGGTTGCCGCTTGGCGAGCTCGACCGCCGCCGAACCAGCTTGCCGGACACCGAGTTCGGACAAGTCGGTGTCGATCTGGCCCTGCATCCGACTCGCCGCGTTGTACTCGGTCTGCCCGTGCCGCAACAGGATCAGGCGCCGCACCACCGGGGTGAGACGTTCGACGGCGGTGTCGTGTGAGTCGGGACCGCCACTCACGACAGCCCGTCCACCTCGACCACCGGGCAGTCCTTCCACAGACTCTCCAGCGCGTAGAAGCGTCGTTCGTCGGTGTGCTGGATGTGCACCACGATGTCGGCGTAATCGAGCAGTGCCCAACGACCTTCGCGCGTGCCCTCGCGCCGCAGCGGCTTGTGGCCGGCCTCCCGCAGCTTCTCCTCGACCTCGTCGACGATCGAGTTCACCTGACGCTCGTTGTCGGCGGAGGCGATCACGAAGGCGTCGGTGATCACCAACTGCTCCGACACGTCGATCACCGTCACCTCGTGGGCGAGCTTCTCGGCCGCGGCCAGGGCGGCCACCTTGGCCATCTCCAGCGCTTCAGCTGACGCAGTCACACTTGTCCTCTCATTCGGTCACGGCCTGTTCGCCCAGGGCGCGGCCCGACCCGTCGGTATCGCCCTGCAACTCCCCGGGAGGAATTTCCTCGGGCGGGAGCCGCTCGGGGCGGTTGGCCCCCGGAAGCGCCGGGGCGGAGACACCGGGCGACGACGCCCGGGGCGCACGATACAGCTTCCGCTTGGCGATGTACTGCACGACGCCGTCGGGCACCAGGTACCAGACGGGCCGACCCTGCAACGCGCGCGTCCGGCACTCGGTGGACGAGATCGCCAGCGCCGGGATCTCCAGCAGATGCAGGGTGTCGGCGGGCATGGCCTCGAGATGGTGGGCCAGGTGCGTGGCGTCGAGCTCGTACCCCGGGCGGCTCACGCCGACGAATCGGGCGAGGCCGAACAGTTCCTCCCAGTCCTGCCACGACAGGATGGATTCCAGCGCGTCGGCACCGGTGATGAAGTACAGCTGGGCTTCCGGGAGCAGCGCTCGCAGGTCGCGGAGCGTGTCCACGGTGTAGGTGTCGCCGTCGCGGTCGATGTCGACACGACTGACGCTGAACTGCGGATTCGACGCGGTCGCGATGACCGTCATGAGGTAGCGGTCCTCCGGCGGGCTCACCGTCGTCGCCTCGCCGATCTTCTGCCAGGGACGGCCGGTCGGGACGAAGATCACCTCGTCCAGCGAGAACCGGTGGGCGACCTCGCTGGCCGCGACGAGGTGCCCGTTGTGGATCGGGTCGAACGTGCCGCCCATCACGCCGATACGGCGCGCACGCGGGCGGTCGGGTGACATGGACGGTCAGTCTACGCGTCGAGCACTGGTGCGAATCGGCAGCGCTGGTCAGATCGGCAGGAGGTCGGCGATGACCGTGCCCAGTTGTGTGGCGTTCCGGCATTCGAACATGTCGATCACGTCCGCGTAATCGGTCGCGACCGAGTCACCCGTGCCCCAGTGCTGCTTGGCCTCCGGGTTGAGCCAGTAGGCGTGCCGGGCCCGTTCCACCAGTTCGGCGAGCGCGTCGGCGTGCGGATCGTGATAGTTGTTCCGCCCGTCCCCCAGGATCAGCAACGCACCCCGGTGGGTCAGCGTATCGCCGTAGTCGGCGACGAACCCGGCCAGCATGTTGCCGTAGTCCGAGTGACCGTCGCGGGTGGAGATCCGCGCGGTGGAGATCATGTGGTGCATCGCCGCACCGAAATCCTCTTCGCCGTGGTCGAAGTAATCGGTCACCTCGTCGACGGTGTCGACGAAGGCGAACACCCGCACCTTCGAGAACTGTTGCCGCAGTGCATACACCAAGCGCAACGTGAACTGACTGAACCCGGCCACCGACCCCGAGACGTCGCAGATGATGATGAGTTCGGGCCGCCCCGGTCGGGGCTTGCGGTGACTGAGTTCGATGGGTACCCCACCGGTGGACATCGAGGCGCGCAGCGTCTTCCGGACGTCGACCGCGCCGCGGTGAGCGCGCCGTCGCCTCGTCTCGAGCTTCGCGGCCAGCAATCTGGCCAGCGGTTCGATGGTCTTGCGGATCTCCACCTGTTCTTTGGCACCCGCCGACAGGAAGTTGACGTTCTCCGGTAACGGGGGCACCGCATAGGCGCCGACCTTCTCGCGGCCGTTGCGGTCGGCCATGCGCCGCTGGGTCTCTCGCTCGATCGCCGCACGCAGATCGTTGGCCTTCTGGCGCGCCGCCTGCCGGTAGAGCGGTTCCGTACCGGCCCGCCCGCCGTCCCCGTCGCCATCCCCGGCCATGGCCGCCGCGATCTTCGCGATCAGTGTCTGCGGACTCACCGCGGTGATGGCCTGATAGGCCGAGAACGCCTCGCCCCGAGTCGATCCGTAACGCCCCAACTCGTCGACGATCATCGCGATGGCCTGGTCGAGCCGGCCGTCGTTCGCCGACGCGTCGTCGGCGAGCATCTCCGCCAGCGCGTCCCGGACCGCCTCGACATCGAGCTCGCCGTCGGGGGTGCGCGGGAGATCCTCGGTCACGGTGCGCATTCCGGCGCCGACCGGGAACCACAGGTCGAAGACCCGGTCGAACACACCGCGATGGGCGTGATCGACGAGCAGTGTCGTCGCGAGCCCCTCGCGTAGACGGGGGCGTTCGAGGAGGTCGAGGACCTCCATGGCACTCGCCGCATCGATCAGCGCCGACGGCCCGACCACGATCCCGCGACGACGCAACTCGTCGACGAAATCGGTGAGGTGCGCGACGAGCGGAGCCGTCATCAGCCCAGCTTGAGTTCTTTGAGAGCCGTCTTGAGGTCCGGCCGGTGCTTCAGCACGACACCGAGAGTCCGTGCGATGAGTCCGTCGTCGAATCCGCCACCGCTCTTGGCCGTGGCCTTCTCCCCGGCTCCCAGCGCCAACAGCGTGTTCGCCCAGTCGATCGTCTCGGCCACCGACGGCTTCTTGCGGATGTCGAGTGTGCGTAGGACACCGACGATCCGCACCAGCTCGGCGCTGAGCGAATCCGACAGGTTCGGCACCCGCGATGCGAGGATCTCCTTCTCGCGCTCGGCATCCGGGAAGTCGATGTAGAGGTACAGACAACGACGCTTGAGTGCCTCGGACAGCTCGCGGGTCGCGTTCGACGTCAGCAAGACGATCGGACGACGCTGAGCGGCAACGGTTCCCATCTCCGGGATGGTGATCGCGAAATCGCTCAACACTTCCAGCAGCAGCCCCTCCATGTCGACGTCGGCCTTGTCGACCTCGTCGATGAGGAGCACGGTGGCACCCTCGCGCGAGATCGCCTTGAGCAGCGGCCGCGGCAGGAGGAACTCGTCGGAGAAAATGTCGGCCTTGGCCTCATCCCACGCGCGGTCCCCCGTCGCCTGGATGTGCAGGATCTGCTTGGCGTGATTCCACTCGTACAGCGCGCGGGCCTCGTCGATGCCCTCGTAGCACTGCAGGCGGATGAGTTCGGCATCCGTGGCCGCCGCGATGGACCGGGCGAGTTCGGTCTTGCCGACACCCGCGGGTCCCTCGACCAGCAACGGCTTGCCGAGACGGTCGGCCAGGAAGGTCGAGGTCGCGGTCGCGTCGTCGGCGAGGTAACCCGTCGCCCGCAGGCGACCGACGACGTCGTCGACACCCTCGAACGACGGCACGACGGCCGGGCCCGAGCCGGTGTATCCCGCGGTCCCCGCGTCCGGGGTCGTCGCGCTCATCAGGCGGGCCGCACGTGGCCGTTGCCCCAGACCACCCATTTGGTCGAGGTCAGTTCCGGCAGACCCATCGGGCCGCGGGCATGGAGCTTCTGGGTGGAGATGCCGATCTCGGCGCCGAAGCCGAACTGCTCGCCGTCGGTGAAGGCGGTCGATGCGTTGACCATGACGGCGGCGGCATCCACGCGCCGGGTGAACTCGTCGGCGGCCGCCAGGTCGGTGGTGATGATCGCCTCCGTGTGGCCGGTTCCGTAGGTGTCGATGTGGGCGACCGCGGCGTCGAGCCCGTCGACCACCTTCATCGCGATGTCCATCGACAGGTATTCCATGGACCAGTCGTCCTCGGTGGCCGGCTCCATACCCGGCTCGTCGCCGTGGATGACCACGCCCTGGGTCTGCAGCACCGAGGTGATCCGCGGCAGCGCGTCGGCCGCGACGGCCTTGTCGATGAGCACGGTCTCCGCGGTGTTGCAGACACTCGGCCGGCGGGTCTTGGAGTTGAGAATGACACGCGCCGCGACATCGAGGTCGGCGAGTGCGTGGACGTAGACGTGGCAGTTGCCGACGCCGGTCTCGATCGTCGGGACCGTCGCATTCGACACCACGGCCTCGATGAGCCCCGCGCCGCCACGGGGGATGACCACGTCCACGAGTCCGCGCGCCCGGATGAGCGCGGTCACGCTGGACCGATCGTCGCTGGGCAGCAGCGACACCGCATCCGCGCTGACCCCCTTGGCCGACAGGGTCTCCCGCAGCACGCGCACGAGTTCGGCGTTCGACGACGCGGCCGACGACGAGCCACGCAGCAGCACCGCGTTCCCGGACTTGAAGGAGATCCCGAACGCATCGACGGTGACGTTGGGGCGCGCTTCGTACACGATGCCCACGACCCCCAGGGGCACGCGCAGCTGACGCAGCTGCAGCCCGTTGGGGAGGGTCTTCCCCGCAACCACCTCACCGATCGGGTCGGGGAGCACGGCGACCTGCCGCAGACCGTTGGCGATACCGGCCACGCGCGAGGCGTCGAGCCGCAGCCGGTCGAGCAGGCTCACCTCGATGTCGGCCGCCTCGGCACGTGCGATGTCCTCCGCGTTCGCGGCGAGGATGGTGTCGGTGGCCGCCTCGATGGCGTCGGCCGCGGCGAGCAGGACCTCGTTCTTGCCCGCGGTCGTCAGACCGCTCAGCAAACGGGACGCCGATTTGGCGGCACGGGCAAGCCCGAGAACGACCTTCTCCGTGTCGGACTTCTCGGTGTCGGACTTCTCGGCGCCGGAGCCGCCTTCGGCAACGGACTGCTCTGCGGTGGGTGCGCTCATCAACATCCTCGACTTCGGTGGTTCCGGGCGCGACCGCCCGGAAAGTGCCGTTCTCAGAGTAACGCCGCAGGTTCGGAGTCCCCAACGAGATCCACGGTCGGCGCCTCAGGCGAGTGTGAGGAAGAGCTTCTCCAGCTCTGCCTCGGTCAACGGCGGTTGCTCACCGTCAACAGTCTCGATGCACTGCCGCATTCCCGAGGCCACGATCTTGAAACCGGCGCGGTCGAGCGCACGGGACACCGCGGCGAGCTGTGTGACGACGTCCTTACAGTCGCGCCCCGCCTCGATCATCGCGATCACACCGGCGAGTTGCCCCTGAGCTCGGCGTAACCGGTTGAGGACCGCGGCCGTCGTCTCGTCGTCACCGGTCATCACTTCTCCTCCAGTTCGCGGGTGGCGGCACCACGTACGGGCGACCCGAGCGGGTCGGCCGTGGTTTGGCCGGCCACGTACATCGGTACCCGACATCGGTGTCGGCGACCAGGATACCCCCAGGGGTATGGTGGTCCCGGGTGCAATACCCCAGGGGGTATCTACCGTGCCATCGAACAGAAAGGAATCGCGATGTCTCTCGCTCTGGCCACCACGCTGCCGGTCCCGTTCGCGGAGGCCGTCGAACGAACCCGCACCGCACTCGCCGACCAGGGATTCGGCGTTCTCACCGAGATCGACGTCCAGGCGACGCTCAAGACGAAACTCGACGAGGACATGGAGCCGTACCTGATACTCGGCGCCTGCAATCCGCCGCTGGCGCATCGGGCGCTCGGCGTCCAGCGGCAGATCGGGTTGCTGTTGCCGTGCAACGTCGTCGTGCGCTCCGACCCGGGCAATCCCGACCACACGCTCGTCGAGGCGATGAACCCCGACCTCATGGTCCAGGTCTCGGGCGAACCCGACCTCGAACCGGTCGCACGTGATGCCGCGGAGAAGTTGCGCGCCGCGATCGATTCCCTGACCGCACAGTCCTGAATCCCCTTGCACATTCGTCCGAGACCAACGGAGTTCTCATGACCCACTTCGATTTCCACTTCGACCCCGTGTGCCCCTTCGCGTGGGCGGCCTCGCGGTGGCTCATCGACCAGGCGCAGGCACACGATGCCTCCGTCGACTGGCACGTGATGAGTCTGGCCATCCTGAACGAGGACCAGGAGCCGGATTCCGACGAGCAGCGGCAGCAACTCGACACCTCGCGGAGGCTCGGACGTGTGTTGATGGCGGCCGTCGACGAGTCCGGGACCGACTCCCTCGAACCGCTCTACTCGGCGATCGGCCGACGGCTGCACCACGCGGGCGACGAGATGACTCCCGCGACGGTGTCGGAAATCCTCGTCGACACCGGCCTCCCCGCCGGCCTGGCCGAGGCCATGGACGACGAATCGTTCGACGACGCCCTGCGCGCGTCGCATCAACGCGGCCAGGATGCTCTGGGCGAGGCCGGCGGCAGCCCCATCACCGGGATCGACGGCAACCATTTCTTCGGTCCCGTCCTCTCCGACATCCCGACCGGCGACGACGCGGAGGCGCTCTTCTCCGCACTCGTGACCCTCGCCGGCACCGAGGCCTTCGCGCAGATCAAGCGTCCCGCCGACGGTCCGCCGTCCTTCTCGCCGTGATCCCCGGGCCCGGCCGGAGTCCGCTCCACCCTGTCATCGGCGCGGCGGCGTCACTCACACCGCAGCGCCTCCGACAGGACGCGTCGGGAGGGTTCGTCGATCGCCAATCCGTATGTAGCCGTGACGATCACGAACTGAATCGCGTACTGGCACCAGAATCCACGGGCCGGTGGCATCCAGCGCGCGGGTTCGGAGTCGCTCTTGTCCTGGTTCGAACGCCCGTCGACGGCAACGAGATTGGCGGGGTCGTTCGCGAAGTCCAACCGCCGGTCGGGCGGCCACGCCCACGCTCCCATGTCCCAGGCATACGACAGCGGGACGATGTGGTCGATCTGCACCGCCGACGCGCTCCGATCGCGCCGGAAGACGACGAAGTCGCCGGTGTACGGGCTCCGCAGTTCGCCCGCCAGTACGGCACGCGGACAACTCGACGTCGGGCCGGCTCGGATGTCGTGGAGATCCCGAGCCAGCACGTCGTTACGGGTGTCGCACCCGTTGCCGCCTCCGGGAACGGACCCGGCGTCCGACCAGGCGCTGCCGAACGCGGCCCGGTCGTAATCCTGTCGGTCGGTACGCCCCGCACTGATCGGGATCGAGGCGAGCGACGACGCCGCCTGCCCCGCCATCGCCCGAATCTTCGGGTCGGTGTCGGGACCGGCCCGAAAGGCGTCGACCCCGACGGCGACCACCACCGCCGTGACGACGGCGGCGACGAGCACCGCCCACTGCCGTGGCGACCAGGACGGCGAGTCCCGCGGCGTCCAGCGCATCCATCGGATTCGCATGCGGAGTCGTCGCAGCGTCGGCGAACGCATCACCATGCATTCTCAGACGCACACGGCGACCTTCTGGTTCCGTGTGTCGATCGGCCCGGCACCGGTGTCGCAGAACGTGGCGCCAGGCGCACGACACACGACAACTGGCGCTCGGGGCGTCGGTCAGGACTTGTCGAGGTACGCGATCTTGTTCGGCACGAGGATTCCGTCGACGAGGTCGGCGAGCGGCCGGTGTTCGAGCAGCGTGATGTCCTCGCTCACCACGTCTTCCGCGAGTTCGCGGGCGTCCTCGATGACCTCGACGTCCTCGAGCAGGGACAGGAACCGCAACGACGTGTTGACGCCCGACTGTAGGGACCCGAGCAGATCACCCTCCCGGCGTTGCTCGAGATCGACTCGCGCGAGCTCGAATCCGTCGTTCGAACCGGCCACGGCGCGGAGGCGGTCCATCGACGGCGAGCCGTCCCGGGCATTCGTCATCAGCAGGCACAGGCCCGCATGCCGCCCGCGTCCCACACGACCGCGCAACTGATGCAGCTGGCTCACGCCGAACCGATCGGCGTCGACGATGACCATCGTGGTCGCATTGGGCACGTCGACACCCACCTCGATGACGGTGGTGGACACCAGCACGTCCACCTCGCCCCGACCGAAGGCATCCATGACGGCGTTCTTCTCGTCGGCGGGTAGGCGGCCGTGCAGGAGCTCCACGCGTCGGTGCGCGAACGGGCCGGCGACGAGGGCCTCGTACTGCTCGAGGACCGAGGTCGTCCGCGGGCCCTTCTCCTCGTTGTCGTCGGGCTCGGGTTCGGGCCCGTCGCCGATACGCGAGCACACGACATAGACCTGACGGCCGGCGTCGATCTCCTCGTTGGCGCGCGACCACACCCGGTCGACCCATGAGGATTTCCCGGTGGGCACCACCGACGTGGTGATCGGCTGCCGGCCGCGCGGCAGCTCCCGGAGGACCGAGGTCTCGAGGTCACCGAAGGCGGTCATGGCGACGGTCCGCGGGATCGGCGTCGCGGTCATCACGAGGAAATGCGGTATCCGCCCGTTGCGGCCCTTGCCGCGCAACACATCTCGCTGCTCCACGCCGAAGCGGTGCTGTTCGTCGATCACGACGAGTCCGAGGTCGAAGAACTCGACCTTGTCCTCGAGGAGCGCGTGGGTCCCGATCACGATCCCGGCCTGGCCCGTCACCACGTCGAGGAGCGTCTCGCGCCGGCCCTTGGTCTTCATCGAACCCGTCAGCAGCGCGAGGCGCGTCGCGCCGTCGGCCGCGGTCAGTTCGCCCGCCTCGGCGAGGTCGCCCAGCATCGTCTTCATCGTCCGGTAGTGCTGTGCGGCAAGCACTTCCGTCGGGGCCAGGATGGCGCACTGGTACCCGTTGTCGACGACCCGCAGCATTGCCAGCAACGACACGAGTGTCTTCCCGGACCCGACCTCGCCCTGCAACAGCCGCGACATCGGCTGCGCGCGGGCCAGATCCTCGGCGAGCTCCTCCCCCACCTCGACCTGACCGTCGGTCAGGGTGAACGGGAGTCGGTCACGCAACTTGTCCTCGAGACCGCCGGGCACGCGTGGACACGGTGGCGCCGACTCGCTCCGCCCCGCCAGCCGGCGCTGCGCCAGCACGGTCTGGATGGCCAGCGCCTCATCGAACTTCAGCCGATGGGCGGCGACCTTCACGTCGTCCTCGGCATCGGGCAGGTGGATCTTGCGGATCGCCTCGTCGGTGCTGACGAGACCCCGCGCGCGGCGTTCGGCTTCGGTAAGTGCGTCGGGAATCGGCGCGCTCTCACTCAGGACCCGACGGACCGCGCCGAGGATGTCCCAGGTCTGAATGTTCTTGTTGGCCGGGTACATCGGCAGGATGTCGCGGTCGAACATGGTGACCAGGGGGTGATCGCCGCGCTCTCCGGTGATCTGCTCCTCGATCGCGTACATCTCGGTCAGCATCTTGGAACCGACGACGTCCTCGATCTCCGGATCGCCGTCGGGAAGGATCATCCATTCCGGATGCGACAACTGGATCTGGTCGCGGAAGTACTTGACCGCGCCGGCCATCATCACCCGTGCACCGGGTCGGAACAGCCCCTTGAGGCGGTGGGCGTTGAAGAAGCTGGCCTCGTAGACGTCGTTGTCGTCGGTGACCTTCACCTTGAGGAACGACCCTTTGCGGCTCCTCATCTTGATGAGATCGGACTTGGTGATCCGTCCGACGATCGTCAGCCACTCACCCGGTTCGGGCCGCTCCTGGTCGACCACGTGGCCGCGTCGGATGTACCGGCGGGGCGTGTACCGCAACAGCTCCCCGACCGTGTGCACGCCGACGGTGGCGAGCTGTTCGGCGGGCTTGGTCCCCAGGACGTCGGACAGCGAATCCGACAGTGCCAGTTCGGTCACTCCACACCCACCTGGACGAGATCGGTGCGCTGTCCGGTGCGGTACACCGCCAATTCGATGCCGGGGTAGCTGCGCCGCATCTGCTCCGCGACGGCCTCGAGGGCGGCCTCGTCGACCTCGACCCCGGCGAGCACCGTGACGAGCTCGCCTCCGGTGGAGAGCATGAGGTCGACGAGGGCGGTGCACGCCGACGTCTGATCCGGCGCCACGACGAGCACGTCGTCGCCGATCAGCCCCAGCACGTCACCGACCTCGCTCATCCCCGCCAGCGTCATCATCCTCGTGGTCGCCGACTGCAGCGATCCCCAGCGTGCCCCGGCGGCGGCCTCGGCCATCGCGTAGGCGTCGACGTCGGGGACCTCGCTCGGATCGTGCACGGCGAGAGCGGCGAGGCACTGGGTCATCGACGACGTCGGCAGCATCAGGACCGAGCGCTGGGTGGACCGCACCTCGGTGGCGACCGTGACGAGATCCTGCGATGTCAATGCGCCGTTGGCCATGACGACGACGTGCGCGCTGTCGGTGTCGCGGATCGCGCGGCCCAGCTCGTGGGCGGAGAGTCCGTCGTCGGCGCGCAGCACGACCGCACCGGCCTCGCCGAACAGTTCGGCCGCGCCGTCACCGGACACGACGACCACCACCGCCCGTTTGTGCCGGGGCGGCGGCTCAGCCGAATCCGCCTGTGCCCGAATGGCATCGAGAGCGAAGCAAGTGATCCGGACATCCGAGAGCTGCCCGAGGCCCGCGCCGGCCTCGACCGCCGCACCCGGGTGGCAGGTGTGGACGTGTACCGAGAAGCGTTCGCCCTCACCGCTGGAACTGTCGCCGACGATCACCACCGCGTCGCCGAGTTCGTCCAGACGTTCGCGCAGTTCGGCGATCTGCTCGCCGGCCGCGCCGTCGAGGAGGTACATGACCTCGAAGTCCTGGTCGCTCCCGTCGAGGCAGCTGTCGTCCGGTCCGTGACCGAGCGTGGTGCTGTCGGTGAGGATGCCCCGGTAACGCCGGCGGCGGTGCGAGACGCCGGTGATGACCTTGACCATGGCGTCCACGATCGCGAGGAAGCCACGCCCGCCCGCGTCCACCACGCCCGCGTTCGCGAGCACCGACAGCTGTTCCGGGGTGCGTTCGAGCGCTTCGGCACAGTCGTCGGCGACGGCGCGCACCTGGTCGGCCGGGGACTCGTGCTCGTGCGCCGCGGCCGATTCGGCGGCGACCCGCACCAGCGTGAGGACCGTACCCTCGCGCGGTTCGCTCACCGCACGGGTCGCCGCGAGCGAACCGAGACGCAGACCCAGCGTCGAGAACTCGGCGAAGGTCAGGGCGTCGGTGTCGCCCAGGATCTCCGCACCGTCCGCGAGTCCGACCAGCACCTGCGAGAGGATGATCCCCGAGTTGCCCCGCGCCTGCGCCACCGCGCCGTCGGCCATCGCGCGGGCGACCTCGGGCAGCGACGCGTCGGGCGGCGTCTTCTCGACCGCCTCGGCCGCGGCCCGCATCGTGAAGAGCATGTTGCTCCCGGTGTCCGAATCGGGGATCGGGAACACGTTGAGGTCGTTGATCTCGCCGCGCAGCGACTCGAGCTGTTCGACCGAGACTCGGGCCCAATCGCGCAGCAACTGCGGGTTGACGGTGCGGGCGATCACACGGTGGCTCTTTCTCGCAGACGCGGCGCGCGACGTACTGTGCTCTCGCGCGCAACGTGACCGGCTGGTGAGGTTGTGGGCAAGGTTACTCGGGGTGTCCGACCGTGCGGCGCGCCCGAGCGGGACCGGGTGGCGGATCGGCTCGGATTTGGTCACGCCACCACGACCTGGTTATCCTTGCAGGGTTGCCTTTCGCCTCGAGCGCGCACACCCACCGGTGGTGCCGATCGATCCGAGCGGCTGAACACCAGACCATGATCATCTACCAAGGGAGTTCGACGATGGCTGCCGTCTGCGATATTTGCGGCAAGGGCCCGGGCTTCGGCAAGTCGGTGTCTCACTCGCACCGCCGTACCAACCGCCGCTGGAACCCGAACATCCAGTCCGTTCGCGTGGAGGTCGCCCCCGGCAACCGCAAGCGCAAGAACGTCTGCACCTCCTGCCTGAAGGCCGGCAAGACCGCAGCTGTCTGACCTCCTCGCCCGTCCGCGGGTGGGAGTTCGAGAGCACGAGACCCGATGCCATGAGCGCAAGCTCCCCGGCATCGGGTTTTTGGTGTGTGCGCGATAGGGTTTCGCGCATGGCCTCATCGAACCCCACCGCCCCCGCTGCCGTAGACGACACCGACGCTCTGGTGCACGAGCGCAACGGCGTCCTCACCATCGCGGTCTCGACGGCGGGCGCGGGCAACTCGCTCGACGACGCCGCCCTCGCCGCGGGAACCCAGGCACTGCGCGAGGTCGCGCGTGGACAGCGTGACGTGGGGGCGGTCCTGCTCGTCGGGCTGGGCAAGAACTTCTGCGCCGGCGGCAACGTCCGCGCCTTCGCCGGTGCGGACGACCGCCCGACCTATCTGCGCGAGATCGCCGACAACTTCCACCAGCTCGTCGGCGCCCTGTACGAGGCGAACCGCCCCGTCGTCGTCGCCGCGAAGGGCTGGGCCGCCGGCGCGGGCATGTCGCTGGTGTTGCACGCCGACGTCGCCGTCGGTGGTCCGTCGACCCGGCTGCGGCCCGCCTACCGCGGTATCGGTCTCACTCCCGACGGGGGTCTCACCTGGACCCTCCCCCGCGCCGTCGGCGCTGCCCGGGCACGCCAGATCATCCTGACCGACCGCGTCATCGGCGCCGACGAGGCCCAGCAGTGGGGGCTGCTGTCGGAGATCGTCGCCGACGACGAGGTCGAGTCCGCCGCGCGCACGGCCGCCGAGGCCATCGCGTCGGGTCCCCGTGACGCCGACGCGATGACCAAGCATCTGTTGGCCGTCTCCGCCGACACCACGTTGGTCGAGCACCTCGCCCTCGAAGCCCGCTCCATCTCCGAACGGTCCGGACTGCCCGAGGGCATCGAGGGAGTTGACGCCTTCGTCGGCAAGCGCGCGCCGGACTTCACCCGGGGCCGTGCCACCACCGCCCCCTGATCCGAAAGAACTACATAACCATTGCTCCCTGAGGTGCGAGGAGCGCCAGCGACGAGCCACGAAGGGCCTGGTGAGACAGGTTGCGGAGCCCTTCGTGGCTCGCTTCGCTCGCACCTCAGGGAGCAGAGATGTGGACGCTCAAACAGTGTTCTTTCGTAGTCCACGACGGCCGCCAGGCCGCAGGTACTGAGGTGCGAGGAGCGCGTCGAGGTCGACGAGCCTCGAAGGGTCACGGCAGACGCCACTCCACCGGTTCGGCGCCGAGGTCCATCAGTTCCTCGTTGGCCCGGCTGAAGGGTCGGGACCCGAAGAACCCGCGCGAGGCCGACAACGGTGACGGATGCGCCGACACGATGGTCGGGACGTCGGGCAGCCACTTCTCCAGTCCCGCGGCGTCCCGGCCCCACAGGATCGCGACGAGCGGCTCGTCGCGGGCGGCAAGCGCCTTGATCGCGCACTCGGTCACCTCTTCCCAGCCCTTCCCCCGGTGAGAGGCCGGCTCGCCGGGGGCCACCGTGAGCACGCGGTTCAACAGAAGCACACCGTTGTCCGCCCAGGGCGTGAGATCCCCGGTGGTCGGCATGGGGTAGCCGAGATCGGCGCAGTACTCGGTGTAGATGTTCGTCAGGGAACGCGGGATCGGGCGCACGTCGGGCGCCACCGAGAAGCTCAGTCCGACGGCGTGTCCGGGCGTCGGGTATGGATCCTGCCCGACGATCAGCACGCGCACGTCGTCGAGGGGGCGCGTGAATGCCCGCAGGACATGTTGTCCCGCAGGCAGATAGCGCCGCCCCTCGGCGATCTCGGTGCGCAGGAACCGGCCCATCTCGGTGATGAGCGGCTCGACCGGGGCGAGCGCCTGCGCCCAGCCCGGGTCGATCAGTTCGGCAAGGGGTTTGGGTGGTGCGGTCACTCGATTGCCTCCGTCGTGGGCGGTCGTCAGTCCAGTCGTTTCAGGGCGGTGCGATAGTGCTGCGCGTTCTGGAAGTACATCTCGCAGTTGAGTTCGGTGTGCCCCTCCGGTACCACGTAGCCGTCGCGGAGCCGGGCCGGTACACCGAGCGCCATCCGTCGCGAGGGAACGTCGAACTTGAACGGGACCACCGCGCCGGCTCCGACGATCGCGCCATCGCCGACCGTGGACCCGTTCAGGACCACCGATCCCGAGGCGATGAGGCAGTCGTTTCCGATCGTCGCGCCCTCGATGTGCGCGTTGTGTCCGACGACGCACCGTTCGCCGATCACGGTCGGGTCGAGAACCGTGCAGTGGATGACGGTGCCGTCCTGGATGTTGCTGCGGGCGCCGACGGTGATGGTCCCGTAGTCGCCGCGGAGTACCGCGCCCGGCCACACCGAGACACCGTCGCCCAGGGTGACCGCGCCGATCACCACCGCGTCCGGGTGCACGTAGGTGTCCTGTCCCAGGACCGGTTCTCGGTCGTCGAGTGCGTAGATCGCCATGAGGCGACTCTAATGGTGCGCCCCGGGGACCTCAGTCACCAGTCGGGTCGGCGAAGGACTGCCACCCGTGCAGTTCGAGACCGTCGGGCCCACCGACCCGGCGGTCGTCGACCCAGACCTCGGGCGCCGACGAGGACTTCTCCCCCACCGAGCCGATGACGGTCCACCCTGGCGGCACCACCGCGGGCCCGCCGAACGCCGCGAGCAGGTGATGGTCCTCGCCGCCGGCCAGTACCCAGCGGTCGACGTCCGCCCCGAGTTCGCTTGCCGCGGCAGCCAGATCCGGGCGCCGCGGTACGGCGTCGCCATGCACGGTCATGGCGACCTGGGCAGCCCTCGACATCGTGAGCAGTTCCTCGACCAGACCGTCGGAGATGTCGGTCATGGCGTGCGCACCTGCCGCCGCGGCGACCGGCCCCTGGGTGAGGTCGGGGTTCGGAACTCGGTGCAGTGCAACCAGTTCCGACCAATCGCTGACCACCGGACGCGGATCGGACAGCACCGCGAGTCCCGCGGCGCTGGCCCCCAGCGGACCGCTCACCGCGAGGACGTCACCAGGCCGGGCACCGCCCAGCGAGACGGGGGGCCGACCCTCGAGCGCGCCGACCGCGGTGACACTCACCACCACCTGACCGGCCGCGACGAGGTCGCCGCCCAGCACCCGGGCCCCCTGTCCGTGTGCCGCGCGGACCACGCCGTCGTTGAGGTCGAGGACGACGCCGACCGGCGTGTCCGACGGACACGCGATGGACACGACGAGACCCGTTGTGCGGCCGCCCATCGCGGCGACGTCGGCGGCACTCTGCACCACCGCGCGGGCGCCGACCTGCTCCGGCGTCGACCAGTCGAATCGGAAGTGGCGCCCCTCGACGACGGTGTCGGTGCTGATCACCGCCGATCCCCCGATGTCGAGAACGGCTGCGTCGTCACCGGATCCGATCACGATGTCGTCGGCGGGCTCACCGGAGGTCGCGGACGCGGTCAACGCGGCGATCACGGCACGCTCACCGATCGCCCCGACCGTGTCGGTCCGGTCGATCGCGCGGTCCTGCCGACCTGTCTCGTCGAAGGTCACTCGTCGGGGCCTTTCCTCTTCCGGTCGCGCGCGCACGGGGTTGTCGGTGACAATGTGTGCCACAGTGTATGGGGCCGCCGGGCGAGAGCGATCCGCAACAGTCCGGCCGCCCGCGGCAGTCGTGCACTGCCCGACGACCGCGCATGCGCCGAGCCGCCGGTACGACAGCCCGTGTCGACGATGTGCCCCATACGATGTGGCCCGGGAACGACACAGACGGAGAGGATGTCCGTGGTTCAGGCATACATACTGATCCAGACCGAGGTCGGCAGGGCCGCCCTCGCAGCCGCGACCATCGCCGAGATCGCCGGGGTCGCCTCGTCGGAAGAGGTCAGTGGGCCGTACGACGTGATCGTCCGGGTCGACGCCTCCGATGCCACCCACCTGACCGAGAACGTGGTTCCGCAGATCCAGAAGGTGGACGGGATCACCCGCACCCTGACCTGCCCGGTGGTCCCCACGACGCGCTGAGGGGCGTCGGCCGGCCGCCCACGACGGGTGATCGTGACGGGTCCCCGTGCGCGGGTTCGGCAGACCGACTCCTACTGTTGTGGGGTGACGTCAGCAGGTTCGGATGACACCCAGCAGGATCCCGTCGACGGCGAATCCGCCGAGGACTCCGCGCGGTATGGCGGCGGCGGACGTCTCAGCCCCGCACTCGTCGCGACCCTGGTAGCCATTCCGGTGATGGTGCTCGCCGGCTTCATCGTGTTCGCCGCGATGCGCCCCGATCCGGTGACCCCGATCGAGTCCTACGACTCCGTCGGCCCGGTCGCCGCGGAGTGCACCCGCTTGCTCACCGAAGCACCGGACACCTTCGAGGGTTTCGGCACCAAAGAGGTCTCCGGCGACCGCGCGACGTGGCCGTCGACCGGCCCGGGCGACGACATGACACTTCGGTGCGGGGTGACCCGACCTGCCGAGCTGTCTCCCACCAGCAATCTCCAGGAGATCCACGCCGCCGGCCAGGCCGGGGTCCAGTGGTTCATCACGGACACGGTCGACGGCTCGGGCCAGGCCTATGTGTGCGTCGACCACCGGCCCTATGTCGCGATGTGGATTCCGACGAACGCCGGCAACGGACCCATCACCGACATCTCGGGACTGATCGACCGCACCCTCGAACGGGGACCGCTCGACTTCGGCTGATCGGCGGCGGGCGCTCAGTCCCGGTAGATCTCCGGCTTGGTGCTGCGGCCCAACAGCGAATTGACCGCGTCGGCCACCGACATGCCGTCGTGACAGACCTGGTGGACCGCGTCGGTGAGCGGCATCGGCACCTGGTGTCGCTCGGCCAGCGCACGCACCGACGAGCACGACTTGACGCCCTCGGCGACCTGCCCGTTGGTGGCCTCCTGAGCCTGCGCCATGGTGGCACCCTCCCCCAGCCGCGCGCCGAACGTGCGGTTGCGCGACAACGGCGACGAACACGTCGCGACGAGATCCCCGATCCCGGCGAGACCCGCCAGCGTCTCGATCTGCGCGCCCACCGCGACGCCCAACCGGATCGTCTCGGCGAGCCCACGAGTGATGATCGTCGCCAGGGTGTTCTGACCGAACCCGATGCCGCTGGCCATCCCGCAGGCCAGCGCGATGACGTTCTTCGCAGAGCCGCCGATCTCACATCCGACGACGTCGGTGTTGGTGTACGGCCGGAAGTATCGCGTACTGAACGCGCTCTGCAGCGTCACCGCCCGCGCCTCGTCGGCACAGGCGATCACGGTCGCCGCCGGTTGACCCTCCGCGATCTCGCGTGCCAGGTTCGGCCCGGTCAGCACCGCGATCCGGTCGTCGGCGACACCGGTCACCTCGGCGATGACCTCACTCATCCGCAGCAGGGTGTTGGATTCGATGCCCTTGGCGAGCGACACCAACGACGCATCCGACCCGATGTAGGGCGTCCACTGCGTCAGGTTGGGGCGCAACGACTGCGACGGGACACCGCAGACGACGACGTCGGCGCCGAGCAGGGCATCGACCGCCGAACTCGTCGCGGTGAGCGCGGCGGGCAGCGCGATGCCGGGTAGATAGTCGGCGTTGACGTGCTCGGTGTTGATCGCCTCGGCGAGTTCGGGTCGCCGCGCCCAGATCACGGTGTCGGTACCGGCATCGACCAGCACCTTCGCCACCGAGGTTCCCCAGGAACCCGCACCCATCACCGCTGCGCGCACCGCAACCTCCCACCGGGCAAGCCCAATTCCGTATTCCCACCGCCGGCGCCGGCCGGACGGCCGACCCTGCTCACCCTAGTGCCTGCCGGGTATGGCCGACCCGGAATGTCACCGACCAGGGGTCGGTGCATCATGATGGTCGGCATGGAACACAGCACCGTCGGCGCGGGCGCCGACTCGACGGTCGTCGACGCGGGGGGCAACGAGCCCGTCGCGACGTCGGTCGCGGCCGTGCTGGCGGTCAAGAATCTGCACCGCGCGAAGTCACGACTGGCGGCGACGCTGTCCACCGCATTCGAGGGTGACGACCCCGTCGCCCGGGGTTCCCTCGTCCTGGCGATGTTCCTCGACACCGTCGACGCCTTGCGCGGCGCCGGGATCTCTCGGCTCGTCGTCGTCAGCCCCGACGACGAGGTGCTCGCCGCGGCGCGGCGCTCGGGCATGCGCGGCCTGAGCGAGTCGCCGCACCGGGCACCCGCGGACGCCGGTCTCAACTCCGCGTTCGTCGAGGGTGCGCGCTGGGCGCGCGAGGCGTGGCCCGAGTCGACGGGCCTGATGTACGTGCAGGCCGATCTGCCGGCGGCGACGAGCACGTCCGTCGCCGCCGTGTTGCGCGCCGCCGGTGAACACCGCTCGAGCTTCGTCACCGACCGGGACGGATCCGGGACGGTGCTGCTGCACGGCACCGGTACCGGCGTCCCCGCTCCCCGTTTCGGTCCCGGTTCGGCGGCCGCCCACCGGGCCGCCGGCGCCGTCGAACTCGACCCGGCCGGCCGGGAGTGGGCCGACCTGCGCACCGACGTCGACACCGCGGCGGACCTGGGCGTCGCCCGCGAGCTCGGCCTCGGACCGCACACCGTCGCTGCGCTGCGTCATCTCTGACCCCGACCCGCAATCGACAAGCGTCCGACCGGCGGGCGTGTACGCCGGGGACGGCGATGGGTCATCATTGGGGGGTGAGCCCCGCCGACGATGACGTATCGCAGACCGCCACGGTCACCACGACACCGATCCCGCATGCCCCGCCGGCCGCCACCCTGGTGCCCGACGAATCCGCCGACCTGCCCGAGGACCGTTACCTCAACCGGGAATTGAGCTGGCTGGACTTCAACTCCCGGGTGCTCGCACTCGCCGAGGACACCTCCCTGCCGCTCCTCGATCGTGCGAAGTTCCTCGCCATCTTCGCCTCGAACCTCGACGAGTTCTTCATGGTGCGGGTGGCCGGACTCAAGCGGCGCGACGAGACCGGCCTGTCGGTCCGGTCCGCCGACGGCCTGTCGCCGCGAGAACAACTCATGCGCATCGCCGGACGCGCGCAGACCGTCGCCGACCGGCACGCGCGCGTCTTCCTCGATTCGGTCCGACCGGCGTTGGCCGACAACGACATCTACGTGGTGTCCTGGTCGCAGCTCACCGCCGAGCAGCAGGCGCGGATGACCGATTATTTCCAGGACGAGGTATTTCCGGTCCTGACGCCCCTGGCGGTCGACCCCGCTCATCCGTTCCCGTACATCAGCGGGTTGTCGCTGAACCTCGCGGTCACGGTCCGCGACGTCAACGAGAGCGGCGAGCACTTCGCGCGGGTCAAGGTACCGGACAACGTGAACCGCTTCATCCGCGTCGACCGGCTGTCGCCCGCTCGGGCGTCCGACGACGACAAGGCCGCCAGGAGCGCGGTGTTCCTACCGTTGGAGAGTCTGATCGCGGCCAACCTCGGGACGTTGTTCCCGGGTATGGAAATCGTTGAGCACCACGTCTTCCGGATCACCCGCAACGCCGACTTCGAGGTCGAAGAGGACCGCGACGAGGACCTCCTCCAGGCGCTCGAGCGAGAACTCGCGCGCCGTCGGTTCGGCTCGCCGGTGCGGCTCGAGGTCGCCGACGACATGAGCGAGCACATGCTCGAGTTGTTGCTGCGCGAGCTCGAGGTGGACCCCGCCGACGTCATCCAGGTGCCCGGACTCCTCGATCTGTCATCACTTTTCGAGATCTACGCGCTCGACCGCCCGCATCTCAAGGACCGTCCGTTCGTCCCCGCCACCCACCCCGCGTTCGGCGAGCGAGAGACACCCAAGAGCGTGTTCTCTACTCTTCGCGACGGTGACGTACTCGTCCACCATCCGTACGACTCGTTCTCGACGAGCGTGCAGCGGTTCATCGAGCAGGCCGCGGCCGACCCGCAGGTCCTGGCCATCAAGCAGACGCTGTACCGCACCTCCGGCGACTCCCCGATCGTCAACGCGCTCATCGACGCCGCCGAGGCCGGGAAGCAGGTCGTCGCGCTGGTGGAGATCAAGGCCCGCTTCGACGAGCAGGCGAACATCAAGTGGGCCCGCAAACTGGAACAGGCCGGCGTCCACGTCGTCTACGGCCTCGTCGGTTTGAAGACCCACTGCAAGACCTGCCTGGTGGTGCGTCGCGAGGGCTCGACGATCAAGCGGTACTGCCACATCGGGACCGGCAACTACAACCCGAAGACCGCGCGGCTCTACGAGGACGTGGGCCTGCTGACCGCCGCCCCCGACATCGGCGCCGACCTGACCGACCTGTTCAACACCTTGACCGGCTACTCCCGCAAGCAGGAATACCGCAACATCCTCGTTGCGCCGCACGGCATCCGGGCGGGCATCATCAAACGGATCCATCGCGAGATCGAGCTGTTCCGCGACGGCGACACGCGCGCGAGAATCCAGCTCAAGGCGAATGCACTGGTCGACGAGCAGGTGATCGATGCGCTGTACCGGGCCTCGCAGAGCGGGGTACCCGTCGACGTCGTCGTCCGTGGCATCAGCGCGCTGCGGCCCGGGGTCGAGGGTTACAGCGACAACATCCACGTGCGGTCGATCCTGGGGCAGTTCCTCGAGCATTCCCGAATCCTGTATTTCGGTGCGCAGAACGAGTACTGGTTCGGCAGCGCGGACATGATGCACCGCAATCTCGATCGGCGCGTGGAGGTCATGGTGAACGTCCGTGACGAGCGTCTGGCCGGTGAACTCGGTGACATCTTCGCCTCCGCCCTCGATCCGCGGACCCGCTGCTGGGTCCTGCAGTCCGACGGGAGCTGGGTGGCCTCACCCGCCGAGGGCGAAGAGGTGCGCGACCATCAGCGACAGATGATGCGGCGCAATCGTCGTCGGCCGGAGACCAGTTCGTGACCGGCACCGACGCGTAACCTTCGACCTCTACGATCACCATCGACATGGCGAAGAAGACGAATGAGGTGTGGGCCGCCGGCGGTGTGGTCTGGCGACCGGTTGTCCCCGGTCCGACCGGGAACGATGCCGCCGAGATCGACGATGTCGAGATCGCGGTCGTCCACCGCCCCAAGTACGACGACTGGACGCTGCCCAAGGGAAAGGCCGAGCCGGGCGAGACCCTCATCGACACGGCGGTGCGCGAGATCGCCGAGGAGACGGGCCAACACGTCGTTCTCGGCCGGCACCTGGACGACGTCCACTACGACCTCGGCAGTACCCGCAAGCATGTGCGCTACTGGTCGGCGCGAGCGTCCGACGGAGAGTTCGTCGCCGGGCACGAGGTCGACGAGCTGCGGTGGCTCTCCGTCGACGAGGCCCGGGAGATGTTGAGCTATCCGCTCGATCGCACGATCCTCGAGGAGTTCGTGCGGCTACCCGCGGACCTGCACACGTTCCTGTTGGTACGGCACGCCAAGGCCGGCCGGCGCTCGACCTACAAGGGCGACGACCGGTTGCGGCCCCTCGACAAACTCGGCCGGGCGCAAGCCGCCGCCCTCGCCCCATTGCTGATCGCGTTCGGGGCGAGCCGGGTGCACTCGGCCGATCGCGTCCGCTGTGAGCAGACCCTGGAACCGCTACGCGACCGGCTGGGGGTCGAGTTGCACAGCGAGCCGGATCTGTCGGAGGAGACGTATCGGACCAATCCGGCAGCGGCGCAACGCCGGATCCTCGAACTCGCCGCCGACACGACGTCGACCCTGGCGGTCTGCAGTCAGGGCAAGGTGATCCCGCCCCTCATGGACTGGTGGTCCGAGCGCGACTCGATCCCGCTTCCCAAGGCCTCCAACCGCAAGGGCAGTGTGTGGGTTCTGTCCCTGTTCGACGGCCGGCTGGTGGCGGCCGATCACATCGCCGGGCCGCTCCCGACAGCCTGAGTTCCCGCGCCCCCCGCCGGTTGACCCCGAACACGATTCAGCCCCCGGCGGGGGAAGTACGCCGGGGGCTGAATAGGGATCGTCGACCGCGGTTGTCCGCAGGTCAGCGACGGGTGGTCTTCTTCGCCGCGGTCTTCTTCGCGGCAGTCTTCTTGGCCGGAGCTTTCTTTGCGGCGGTGGCCTTCTTCGCCGGCGCCGCCTTCTTGGCCGGAGCCTTCTTCGCCGCGGTGGTGGTCTTCTTGGCCGCCGTGGTCTTGGCCGGAGCCTTCTTCGCCGCGGTGGTGGTCTTCTTGGCCGCCGTGGTCTTGGCCGGGGCCTTCTTCGCCGCGGTGGTCTTCTTGGCGGCGGCGGTCGTCTTCTTGGCGGCGGTCTTCTTCGCCGGCGCAGCCTTCTTGGCTGCCGTGGTGGTGGCTCCGCTTCCGCGCTTCACAGCCGGACCGGTCGCGGACAGCTTCTGCTTGCCCGCCACAACGGCTTTGAACTGAGCGCCCGGACGGAACGCCGGCACCGAGGTCGCGCGGACCTTGACGGTCTCGCCGGTGCGCGGGTTACGGGCGACGCGCGGTGCGCGCTTCCGCTTCTCGAATACGCCGAAGCCGGTGATCGTCACGCTCTCGCCCTTGTTGACCGCGCGCACGATCGTGTCGACGACGAGCTCGACGGCTTCAGTCGCAGTCTTGCGATCCGCGTCGAGCTTCTTGGTCAGCTCATCAATGAGCTCCGCCTTGTTCATGAGTACCTCCGCAAGCTGATCTGACCGAGTTTCGGCCAGCTACCAACACACGGTAAACGTCGAATTTGAAAACGTCCATCTTCCACGCCAATTAGGACGCCGTGTTGCGAAATGGCATGGCAGCTCACGATGGTGCCGCCGCGGCGAGATGACCCCGCCGCGGCGGTGCGAAATCAGTCCGCGAGGGTGCGCGGCTTGAATGCCGGACGCGCCGACTCGTACTCGGAAATCGCCTCTACCTGGCGCAACGTGAGTCCGATGTCATCGAGACCCTCCATCAGGCGCCACCGCGTGTAGTCATCAATTGCCAACGGCACCACGAGGTCTCCGGCGGTGACCGTCTTATCGACAAGGCTCACCGTCACTTCGAGGCCCGGAGTCTCCTCGAGGCGCTTCCACAGCAGTTCGACGTCGGACTGCTCGACCTGCGCGGCCACCAGACCCGCCTTGCCCGAGTTGCCGCGGAAGATGTCGGCGAAACGCGACGAGATCACCACGCGGAAGCCGAAATCGGACAGCGCCCAGACCGCGTGCTCACGCGACGACCCGGTGCCGAAGTCGGGACCGGCAACCAGGACCGACCCGCGGCTCCAGGGCTCGTTGTTGAGGATGAAATCGGGATCGGTCCGCCAACCGGCGAACAGACCGTCCTCAAAGCCGGTGCGCGTCACCCGCTTCAGATAGACGGCCGGGATGATCTGGTCGGTGTCGACGTTGCTGCGACGCAGCGGGACACCGATTCCGGTGTGTTCGGTGAACGGTTCCATGAGAAAGCCCCTGTTCGAATGATGTGGCAGGAATGTGGGTCGGACCGTGACTCAACCGAGATCGGCGGGCGCCGGCTGCGAGTCCAGATCGGCGGGCGCGGACAAGGTGCCGCGCAGCGCGGTGGCCGCTGCCACTCCCGGAGACACAAGGTGCGTTCGGCCACCCTTGCCCTGGCGCCCTTCGAAATTGCGGTTGGAGGTCGACGCACACCGCTCCCCCGGGGCGAGCTGGTCCGGGTTCATGCCCAGGCACATCGAGCACCCGGCCTGCCGCCACTCGGCGCCGGCCGCGAGGAAGATCTCTCCGAGTCCCTCGTCCTCGGCCTGTGCACGCACCCGCATCGAACCGGGCACGATGAGCATCCGCATCCCGTCCGCGACCCTGCGCCCCTTGAGGATGCCGGCGACCTCGCGCAGGTCCTCGATCCGGCCGTTCGTGCAGGAGCCGACGAAGACCGTGTCGACCTTGATGTCGCGCAGCGGCGTTCCGGGCTCGAGGCCCATGTACTCGAGCGCCTTGGCCGCGGCACTCGCCTTGACCTCGTCGCCGTACTCCGCCGGGTCGGGTACCGCCGCGCCGAGCGGGGCACCCTGTCCCGGATTGGTCCCCCACGTGACGAACGGGGTCAGCGAGGCGGCGTCGATGTGCACCTCGGCGTCGAAGGTGGCGCCGGGATCGGTGCGCAGACTGTCCCAATAGTCAACGGCAGCATCCCAATCGGCACCCGAGGGGGCATGCGGGCGGCCCTTGAGGAACTCGTAGGTGACCTCGTCGGGTGCGATCATCCCCGCCCGGGCGCCTGCCTCGATCGACATGTTGCACACCGTCATCCGCGCTTCCATGGAGAGCTTGCGGATCGCCTCCCCGCGGTACTCCAGCACGTAACCCTGCCCGCCGCCGGTGCCGATCTTCGCGATGATCGCGAGGATCAGGTCCTTGCTCGTCACGCCGGGCGGGAGCTCGCCGTCGACGTTGATCGCCATCGTCTTGAACGGGCGCAGCGAGAGGGTCTGCGTCGCCAGGACGTGCTCGACCTCACTGGTACCGATACCCATCGCGATCGCTCCGAAGGCACCGTGTGTGGAGGTGTGGCTGTCACCGCACACGACGGTCATGCCGGGTTGGGTCAGGCCCAGCTGCGGCCCGACCACGTGGACGATGCCCTGCTCGGCGTCACCCATGGGGTGAAGGCGGACGCCGAATTCCTCGCAGTTGCTGCGCAGCGTGTCGACCTGGGTCCGCGACACGGGATCGGCGATGGGCTTGTCGATGTCCACCGTCGGGACGTTGTGGTCCTCGGTCGCGATGGTCAGATCCGGTCGGCGGACCGGACGACCGGCGAGGCGCAGGCCCTCGAAGGCCTGGGGACTGGTGACCTCGTGGACGAGGTGGAGGTCGATGTAGATCAAGTCGGGATTGGTGTTGCCGGACGCATCGACGTCACCGGGGACGACGACATGGTCGCGCCACACCTTCTCGGCGAGAGTCAGCGGCTGGGCTGGGCTGTTGCTCATGGCTTCACTCGTTATCTGCTCGGGTTCTTCGGACTCTGCACGCGGTGTTGACGTTCTGGCTGTGTTTCGAACGTGCATCTCACTATTTGGACAGCTAGTATCGTCCTATGGGAAAGGATACCGCATCCGCGGTCAGCAGCGGAATCGGAGTGCTCGACAAGTCCGTGGCGGTGCTGCACGCGATCGCCGAGGCGCCGTGCAATCTCTCCGAGCTCTGCGAGCGCACCGGTCTGCCCCGGGCGACGGCACATCGACTCGCCGTCGGACTCGAGACGCACCGCTTTCTGACCAGGGATGTCACCGGCCGCTGGCAGCCCGGCCCCGTCCTCGGCGAACTCGCCTCCTCGGCACACGATCCCGTCACCGAGTCCGCTCTCATGGTCCTCCCCCGGCTCCGCGACATCACCGGCGAATCGGTTCAGGTCTATCGCCGCGAAGGGGCCGAACGCGTCTGCGTCGCCGCGATGGAACCACCGACCGGCCTGCGTGACACCGTGCCGGTGGGCACCCGGTTCCCCATGAGCGCAGGGTCCGCGGCGAAGGTCCTCCTCGCCTGGGCCGACCCCGCCACCCAGCGCGCGCTCGTGCCGGACAGCGTCTTCAGCGAGCGCGCACTGCACGAGATCCGCCGGCGCGGGTGGGCCCAGAGCGCCGGTGAACGCGCCGCCGGAGTCGCGAGCGTGTCGGCTCCCGTGCGCGACGGCAACGGTGACGTGGTCGCCGCGATCTCGGTGTCCGGGCCGATCGACCGAATGGGCCGGCGACCCGGTGCACGCTGGGCCGCCGATCTGCTCGCCGCCGCCGACGCCATCCACAAACGCCTCCAGGCCGCACGTCCCTGACCCAGAGCCGTTGCACCCGGAGCGGTTCCGATGAACCCGCCGGTGGGCTAGCGTCGGGGAATGGGAGTCAACCAACGCAATCAGATCGTCATGTCCGAGGCCGAGATCGCGGAGTTCGTGGCGCGCAGTCGGACCGCGACCCTCGCCACCACCGGAGCGGACGGGAGCATCCACCTCGTGGCGATGTGGTACGGGATCATCGACGGCGAGATCTGGTTCGAGACCAAATCCAAGTCGCAGAAGGCGGTCAACATCCGTCGCAACAACCGGTGCTCGGTGATGATCGAGGACGGTGACACCTACGACACACTGCGCGGCGTCACCTTCGAGGGCACTGCCGAGATCCTCGACGACCCGGACTCGTGCCTGAAGGTCGGCATCAGCGTCTGGGAACGCTACACAGCGCCCTACACCGAAGAATCGCGACCATTCGTCGAGCAGATGATGAACAAGCGCGTCGCCGTCCGGATCCGTCCGTCCCGCACCCGTTCCTGGGACCACCGCAAGCTCGGCATCCCCGAGATGCCGGCCTCGGGCACCACCGCCGAATTCCTCTGACCGCAGTCCCGGCGCGACACCTTCTGACCCTCGTCCGTGTTTCGGTGTGATCATCGCAACACGGACGAGATGGTCTGTCGCGCAATGAAAAACACCCTCCCCCTGCATCGCAGAGGAAGGGTGTTTCTCGTAGCCCCGACGGGATTCGAACCCGCGCTACCGCCTTGAGAGGGCGGCGTCCTAGGCCGCTAGACGACGGGGCCATGGGAACTTCCGGCGATCAAGACCTTAGCACGGTCTCGATCTCTTTCTGTCCGCTGGGGTACCAGGACTCGAACCTAGAATGGCGGTACCAGAAACCGCTGTGTTGCCAATTACACCATACCCCATTGGCTTGATTCTCCTTGCGGAAAACTGCCGAGAAAGAGAGTATCAAAGGGTCACCGTAAGTCCACAAACGTGCAGCTCAGCGGCACTATTTGGCTGCGATCTCCCGTGCCGAGGCCAGCCGCGCGAGCGTCTTGTCGCGACCCAGGATCTCCATCGATTCGAAGAGCGGCGGACTGACCTGGGAGCCGGTCACCGCCACGCGTACCGGACCGAACGCCTTGCGCGGTTTGAGCCCCAGATCGTCCACCAGCGCAGCATTCAGTGCGTCCTGCAGTGCGGCGGTGGTGAAGGAGCCCAGCGACTCGACCGCGGCGATGGTGGCGTCCAGGACCGGCACCGCGTCGGCGCCCAGGTTCTTGCTCGCCGCCTTCTCGTCGATCGTGAACTCGTCGTCGGAGACGTAGGCGAAGGAGATGAGGTCCCACGCGTCGCCGAGGACCTGGATACGCGTCTGCACCAATTCGGCCAGAGCCGCGAAGGTCTCGTCGTCGGCGCTCTCGGGGAGCTTGCCCTGCGCGACGAGATACGAGCGCAGCCGCGCCGTGAAGTCGGCGACCTCGAGCATCCGGATGTGCTCGGCGTTGATGGCGTCGGCCTTCTTCTGATCGAACCGTGCGGGGTTCGAGTTGACCTGTCGCACATCGAAAGCCGCGATCATCTCGGCCAGGCTGAAGACGTCGACATCGCTCTTGTAACCCCAGCCGAGCAGCGCGAGGTAGTTGAGCAGACCCTCGGGGATGAAACCGCGGTCGCGATGGTGGAAGAGGTTCGACTGGGGGTCGCGCTTGGAGAGCTTCTTGTTGCCCTCACCCATCACGAAGGGCAGGTGCCCGAAGGCCGGCACGGCGTCGGCGACGCCGATACGGATCAGCGCGTCGTACAGCGCGAGCTGCCGCGGAGTCGACGACAGGAGATCCTCGCCGCGCAGCACATGGGTGATCTTCATCATCGCGTCGTCGACCGGGTTGACCAGCGTGTAGAGCGGATCGCCGGTCGCACGGGTCAGCGCGAAGTCGGGAACGGTACCCGCCTTGATCGTCGTCGTGCCGCGCACGAGATCGTCCCAGGTGAGGTCGGTGTCCGGCATCCGCAGGCGGACAACGGGTTTACGTCCTTCGGCGAGGTAGGCCGCACGTTGCTCGGGCGTCAGGTCACGATCGAAGTTGTCGTACCCGAGCTTGGGGTCGCGTCCGGCGGCGCGGTGCCGGGCCTCCACCTCTTCCGGGGTCGAGAACGCCTCGTAGGCCTCGCCGGCCTCGAGAAGGCGGGCGACGACGTCGGCATGGAGTTCCCGCCGCTCGGACTGCCGGTAGGGACCGTAGGGTCCGCCCACCTCCGGCCCCTCGTCCCAGTCGAGACCGAGCCAGCGCAAGGCGTCGAGGATGGCCTCGTAGGATTCTTCGCTGTCTCGCGACGAGTCGGTGTCCTCGATGCGGAAGACGAAGGTGCCACCGTCGTGCCGGGCCTGCGCGAAATTGAAGAGCGCGGTCCGCACGAGTCCCACGTGGGGAGTGCCGGTCGGGGATGGACAGAATCGGACGCGAACGGCCTCACTACTGGTCATGAGGCTCAGCGTATCGAAGCCGACCGCCGCCCCCGCACGCCCGCCGTCAGGCCCGGTGGCGCTCGCAGAACTCCACCAGGACCCGGTTCACCTCGGCCGGCTGTTCGAGATAACCGAAATGACCGGCCCGCTCGATCTCGACGTACTCCGCGCCTGGAATGGCTTCGGCGACTTCGCGCGCCAGCTTCGCCGGCAGGGTCCGGTCGTCGGCGAATCCGACGACCAGCGCGGGCCGGGTGATGCCGCGGTACGCCGCGAGACGGTTGGACTCCTTGTTGTGGAGTTCGAGCTGTGCGCGGACGCCCGGGGTGATCGTCTGCGGGGAGAACCCGATGATGTCGAGCCAGTCTCGCGCGGTGCGGTCGTCGTCGAGCGTGTGCGGCGACAGGTTGAGATGCGCGGTGATGGCGGCCTCGTACTCCGGTGGCAGCTTGATCTTGTTGTCGTAGAGGGCCCGCTCACCGGCCGAGATCGCTTCCTGCAGTGGGGTGTTGCGGCCGTACGTCGCAACCATCACCGCCGCCTTGACCACGTCGGGGCGGGCCAGCGCCAGCTCCTGGGTGATCCGGGCACCCAACGAGGTGCCGATCACGATCGCCGGACCGCGGCCGAGGTGTTCGATCAGGGCCGCGGTGTCGGCGACCATGTCGTCGAGCGTGAAACCCTCGGCGCACTCCGACGACGGTGCGACACCGCGGTTGTCGAACGTCACGACGGTGAAGCCGGCTTTCACCAGCGCGGGTTCCTGATGCGCCTTCCAGACGCGGCCGGGACTTCCGGTTCCCATGACCATGACCACGAGCGGGCCCGACCCGGCGAGGCTGTAGGAGATGTCGATCCCGTTGACACGGGCCGTGCTGGGAGCTGTCACTTGTCCACCACCGGGTTGGAGAGCGTACCGATACCGTCGACGGTCACCGAGATACGTTGACCGGCGACCATGGGCCCGACCCCTTCCGGGGTGCCCGTGAGGATCACGTCGCCGGGCAGCAGGGTCATCACGCGCGAGATCCACTCGACGATCTCACCGACGTCGTGGAGCATCAGCGATGTCCGGGTCCGCTGCTTGACCTCGCCGTCGAGTTCCGTCACGAGTTCGACGTCCGACGGATCGAGCGAGGTGTCGATCCACGGGCCGAGCGGACAGAAGGTGTCGTACCCCTTGCCGCGGGTCCACTGACCGTCGGCCTGCTGGTGGTCGCGGGCGGTTACGTCGTTGGCGACCGTGTATCCGAGGATCACGTCCTTGGCCTGCGCGGCCTTCACGTCCTTGCACGGGCGTCCGATGACGGCCGCGAGCTCCCCCTCGTAATCGACCCGTTGCGACGACGGCGGACGCACGATGGGCACCTCGGGGCCGATGATCGAAGTGTTGGGCTTGAGGAAGATCACCGGGTCGGCGGGCGCCTCGCCGCCCATCTCCGCCGCGTGTGCGGCGTAGTTCTTGCCGATGCAGATCACCTTGCTGGCGAGGATCGGCGCCAACACCCGGACATCCGCCAGCTTCCACGACCGGCCGGTGAACGTCGGCGTACCGAAGGGATGTTCGGCGATCTCCTTGACGACGGCGTCGTCTCCGTCGCCCTCGACGGACACGAAGGCCACGCCGTCAGGACTCGCAATTCGACCTAAGCGCATGTCCAGACCCTATCGCACCGCCGATCCCACACGTTGGGAGACGAGTTGGCGGACGTCGGTGCCGGTTTTACAATGTGGTCACACTGTTTCATATATTGAGATATTCAACCCCGGTTCACCGGGTCCGGACAGACAGCGAGGTGAGTAGACCATGACCGATGTCGACGACATCACCACTGCCCGAAGGTGGATCATCCTCGGGTGCTCGCTGCTCGCCGCGCTCACCACGACTTGTGTGGTCAGCGGTGTCGCCTACCTGATCCCCACGCTGCACACCGACGCCGGACTCACCCTCACCCAGGCCTCGGCGCTTGCCGCGATCCCGACGGTCGGACTGATGGCGGCGACGATCCCGTGGGGAATCCTGTTGGACCGCTACGGCGAACGACGGATCCTCCTGCTGTCGCTGTCGATCTCGCTCGCCGGCGCGACCGGGGCGACCGTCGCCGCGTCAGCCGATGCGTCCTATGCCGTCGTGGGTGCCGCGCTCTTCGTGGGCGGTCTCGGCTCGGGGGCGGCGAACGGGGCCAGCGGTCGCATCGTCGTCGGCTGGTTTCCCGCACGCCAGCGTGGGACTGCGATGGGCATCCGGCAGATGGCACAACCGCTGGGGATCGGCGTCTGCGCTCTCACCATGCCGGTTGTCGCAGCGAGTTCGGGACCCGCTGCGGCACTGGCGATCCCAGCCGTGGTGACTGCTGCAGGACTCGTCGCGGTGGTCGTCGGCATCACCGATCCGCCGCGTCGGCCGGCTCCCGCGTCGACGGTCGGCAACCCTCCCCCGCGCACGAATCCCTACCGCGACAACTCTTTCCTCGCACGCATCCACATCGTCAGCATGCTGCTGGTCATCCCCCAGTCCATGCTGTGGACCTTCGTACCGACCTGGCTGATCGTCGCGCACGGGTGGTCACCGGCCGGCGCCGGAACCCTGATCACCGTGACCCAGATCATCGGTGCACTGGGCCGGATCGTCGCCGGACGGTGGTCGGACGCCTGGATGTCGCGGATGCGACCGGTCCGCGTGATCGCGGTGGCCGGTGTCGCCGCCATGTCCGCGCTCGCGATCGCCGACTGGTTCGACAGCCCACTCGCGCCCGCGCTCATGGCGGTGGCGAGCGTCATCTCGGTGGCCGACAACGGCTTGGCGTTCACCGCCATCGCCGAGTACGTCGGACCGGAATGGAGCGGCCGCGGACTCGCCGTACAGAACACCGGACAGTATCTGGTGACCGCGGCGACCACACCGCTTCTCGGAGCACTCATCGCGACCGTCGGTTTCCCGATCGCCTTCGCCGCGACCGCCCTGGCACCGCTTATCGCGACGCCCCTGGTCCCGCGCGACCGGATGCGAGTACCCGATGAGCTGGTCGACGCCTGAACCCACCACCAAGGGACGAACCCGCCACCGAATTGGTGGCGGGTTCGTCCCTTGCTGGTGAATATGCCTGCGAACTACAGCCGTTCGCGGATACGCGCACCGATCTCGGAGGTGCTGAACGTACCGCTGCGCTCGGCGAGGTCGTCGGCGACTGCCTTCTCGATCCGGGCGGCGGCGTCGTCGTCGCCGAGATGCTGGAGCAGGAGCGCGACCGACAGGATCGCGGCCGTCGGATCGGCCTTGCCCTGCCCGGCGATGTCGGGTGCCGAGCCGTGCACCGGCTCGAACATCGACGGGTTGGCACCGGTGGCGTCGATGTTGCCCGACGCGGCCAGCCCGATACCACCGCTCACCGCGGCGGCGATGTCGGTGATGATGTCGCCGAACAGGTTGTCGGTGACGATCACGTCGAAGCGGCCGGGGTCGGTGACCAGGTAGATGGTCGCCGCGTCCACGTGGCAGTAGTCGGTGGTGACGTCGGGGAACTCGGCACCCACCTCCTCGACCGCGCGACTCCACATCGACCCGGCGAAGGTCAACACGTTTGTCTTGTGGACCAGCGTCAGCTTCTTGCGACGCTGCTGGGCACGCTGAAATGCGTTGCGCACGACGCGTTCCACACCGAACCGGGTGTTGACGCTGACCTCGGTGGCGACCTCGTGCGGGGTTCCGACACGAATCGCGCCACCGTTGCCGGTGTAGGGCCCCTCGGTCCCCTCCCGAACGACCACGAAGTCGATGTCGGGGTCGCCCGCGAGGGGCGAGGAGACACCGGGGAAGCGGCGCGACGGCCGCAGGTTGACGTGGTGGTCGAGTGCGAATCGCATCGTCAGGAGCAGACCGCGCTCCAGCACGCCCGACGGCACGGACGGATCGCCGATGGCGCCCAACAGGATCGCGTCGTGACGACGAAGCGACTCGAGGTCGTCCTCGGTGAGCAGCTCGCCGTTGCGGTGGTAGCGGCGTGCGCCGAGGTCGAACTCGGTGGTGCTCACCGACGGTACGACCGAGTCGAGGACGCCCAGCGCCTCGCCGATGACCTCGGGACCGATGCCGTCGCCGGCGATGACTGCGAGTTTCATGCGAGGTCGACCTGTTCGATGAGGGTTGCGCTGACCGCGTCACCGATCGCGGCGACGACCTCGTCGTCGAGGACGCTGCTCACGCGCAGCATCATGGTCGCGCCGCCGCCCTCGGCGTCCTGCGACAAACCGGCCGCCAGGATGTCGATGCCGGCGTTCCCGAGCAGCGTTCCGATCTTGCCGAGGGAACCCGGCTGGTCGGCGTAGCTGACGATGAGGTTGTGCCCTTCGGCACGCAGGTCGAAGTTGCGGCCGTTGATGTTGACGATCTTCTCCACCAGGCGCGGACCCGACAGGGTGCCCGAGACATTGTGGGTCGAGCCGTCGGCGAACACGGCCTTCACGTCGACCACGCTGCGGTGGTTGGGACTCTCCGGCGCGGTGGTGACCTCGCTGGTCACGCCGCGTCCCTCGGCGACCGCGGGGGCGTTGACGAAGGTGACCGGCTCGTCGAGCACCGCGGAGAACAGGCCGCGCAGCGCGGACAGGCCGAGCACGTCGACGTTGTTCGCGGTGAGTTCGCCCCGTACGTCGACGACGATGGAGGTCGGCGGCTCCTTGCTGATGGCCCCGACGAGCACGCCCGCCTTGCGAGCGACCTCGAGCCACGGTGCGACCTCTTCGTCGACGGCGCCCCCGGTGATGTTGACGGCGTCGGGGACGAAGTGACCGGCCAGCGCCAGTCGGACGCTCTTGGCGACGTCGGTGCCCGCGCGATCCTGCGCCTCGCTGGTCGATGCGCCGAGGTGGGGCGTCACGACGACCTGCGGCAGCTCGAAGAGCGGCGAGTCGGTGCAGGGCTCGGTGGCGAAGACGTCCAGGCCGGCCGCGCGGACCTGACCGGAGTTGATCGCGTCGGCCAGTGCCTGCTCGTCGATGAGGCCACCGCGGGCGGCGTTGACGATGACGACGCCCTTCTTGGTCCGGGCGAGCTGCTCGGCGCCGATGAGGCCCAGGGTCTCCGGGGTCTTCGGCAGGTGGACGGTGATGAAGTCGGCGCGTTCGAGGAGTTCGTCGAGGCTGACCAGCTCGATCCCGAGCTGGGCCGCACGAGCCGGCGACACGTAGGGGTCGTAGGCGATGATGTGGGTTTCGAAGGCTGCCAGCCGCGCGGCCACCAGCTGGCCGATGCGGCCGAGTCCGACGACACCGACGGTCTTGTCGAAGATCTCGACGCCGTTGAACGACGAACGCTTCCAGGTCTTCTCGCGCAAGGTGGCGTCCGCGGCCGGGATCTGGCGCGACGCGGCCATCAGCAGCGCGACGGCGTGTTCGGCCGCGGTGTGGATGTTCGAGGTCGGGGCGTTGACGACCATGACGCCGCGCTCGGTCGCGGCAGGCACGTCGACGTTGTCCAGACCGACACCCGCCCGGGCGATGATCTTCAGCTTCTTGCCCGCGTCGAGGACCTCGGCGTCCACGGTCGTCGCGGAGCGGACCAGGATGGCGTCGGCGTCGACGACCGCCTCGAGCAGCTTGGGACGATCCGGGCCGTCGACCCATCGCACCTCGACACCGTCACCGAGTGCTTCCACGGTGGACGGCGCCAGCTTGTCGGCGATGAGTACAACCGGGCGGCCAGCAGAGCTCACAGTCATTTCTCCAGGTTCGGGGAGTGCGGTTTCACGAACGTCGGTATGGAGTGTCGGTGACGACTCCGTACGACAGCTTAAAGGTGTGGTAGGTCCCGTCGAGCATGCGGTCTACCCCGAAACGAGAGCCCTGTCCCCCGGCACGAGTAGAGTGTGACGCGCATTACGGCAAACTCGCGCGGCGCATCACAGAAGTGTTGCAAACCGACCGCGGCTCGATCCCACGCCGCCGTGCGCGCGTGGGGCGCCCGGTACGGTGTGCTTGCCGCCCATCGCGAAGTTCCCGACGGGCGGCGATGCCCGTGATCGAGAACTGGTAGACCCGAGAAGTGGAGTGCGGATGACGAAGAAGCTGACAGTACTGTTGGCGGTTTTGGCTGCGACGGTGCTGGCCGGCTGGGGAGGGGGCGTCGCGGTCGCCGCACCGGCGAAGATCTTCATGGGAGGCGGGTCCGGAATCCTGGTGCTCAAGGGCGGCAACTCGGCCGCGGCCTGCACCCTGACCACCATCGGCCGCTCGAAGACCAACAAGCTCATCGGGGTCACCGCGGGACACTGTGGCACTCCCGGCCAGAAGGTCTACTCCGAGACGTTCCAGGACCGCGGCCAGGCAGGCACCATCACCTACACCGCGCCGGATCTCGACATGGCGATCATCGAACTCGACGCCTCTCGAGTCGTGCCGCTGCGCACGGTCCGCGGCGTGACGATCCGCTCGGTCGACCAGGCGCCGCTCGCCTTCCCGACCATCGCCTGCAAAGAAGGCCGAACCACCGGCAACACCTGCGGCATCGCCTGGTTCTCCGACGGCGACGTGCACGTCAGCCAGATGTGCGTCATCGAAGGTGACTCCGGTAGCCCCGTGGTCGTCGGCGACCGGCTGGTGGGCATGGTGAACGCCTACTACTTCCTCGGTTGCCTCGGCCCCGAGACCGGCACCAACATCCAGCCGATCCTGAAGCGGATCGCTTCCCTCGACGCTTACAAGGGATTCCGGGTCGCCTGACGACTCTGGGTCCCACCCCCACCGACGCCCCGGATGGTTTCCCTCCGGGGCGTCGTCGTGTGCGGGGTGACGTGCGCAGTGAGGCGCCGGGACGACTGCTCGGGCCGAGCACGACCCGGGTGGTCAGCCGGCTTCGGTCACCGGGTGACCCCGAGCCAGTCCTCGATCTCCCGGGTGACCGCTGCCGTCGCCTCCATAGGTGCGAGATGTCCGACACCGTCGAGGATCACGGGGTCGCGGCGGTCGGGCAGGAGGTCTCGTAGCTGCGTGGCCTGCTCGACGGGAATCCACGGATCGTCGGCGCCCCAGCCGATTCGCGTCGGGCACCGGACCTCCGACAGGCGTTCCGCGACAGGTCTCGTGTGCTCCGGCCGCAATGCCGCGATCTGACGATAGAACCCGGCCTTGCCGTCCCTGCCGAGCCACGGACGAGTCAGCTCGTCGAGGTCATTGTCCGTCAGCCGATGCCGCGCGGCACCGGCGATGTACTCGCGCACCAACGCCGCGTGCAAGGGGTCGGGAAGTTGCTCGAAGACCTCGGTGTTGTCGGCGACCAGTCGAAAGAAGGGCGACCCCCACGGATCCAGAGTCACGATGTCCCAGAGGAACAACGACGCGTACTCGCGACCGTGGAGCAGATGCGCACCCAGTGCCACCGCACCCCCGATGTCGTGTGCGATCACGTGCGGCCGCGTCAAACCCCACTGAGACTGCAGCACAGCGAATCTCGACATCTGGGTCGCCAGATCCACCGGTGCGTCCCTGACCATCGACTGCCCGTATCCAGGCATGTCCCACAGGAAGACTCGGCGACCGAGGCCGATCTGTTGCGCCACGCCGGCCCACACGTACGCCGACCACGGAGTCCCGTGGCACATCACCACATCGATGTCGGTGTGCCCCGCCGGCTCGAGAACATATGTCGCAACACGCTCCCCGTCGACGTCGACATAGACCGGCGGCGGCAGAACGATTCCTTGGCTGTCCACGAGTCAGACATTAAACCCGTCGAGCCGAACCCACCCTTTTTCGGTATTTCCTCACCCCGCGACCCCGGTGGGATTGCCGAAAAGGGGTGGGTCTGCGGAGACGCAAGCGGGTCCGCACCATATCGGTGCGGACCCGCTGTCGGCGCTGCGTTCAGCGCAATACCGCTGCGACTCAGGCGGTCTCGGTGATCGGACGATCAACCCAGCTCATCAGGTCGCGCAGCTTCTTGCCGGTGACCTCGATCGGGTGCTCGGCGTTCTCCTTGCGCAGGCCCTCGAGCTCCTTGTTGCCGCCCTCGACGTTGGCGACGAGGCGCTTGACGAAGGTGCCGTCCTGGATGTCGGTGAGGATGCCGCGCATGCGCTCCTTGGTGTCGGCGTCGATGACCCGCGGGCCCGACACGTAACCGCCGAACTCGGCGGTGTCGGAGACCGAGTAGTTCATGCGCGCGATGCCGCCCTCGTACATGAGGTCGACGATCAGCTTTAGCTCGTGCAGCACCTCGAAGTAGGCCATCTCGGGGGCGTAACCCGCCTCGACCATCACCTCGAAGCCGGTCTTGACCAGTTCCTCGGTGCCGCCGCACAGCACGGCCTGCTCGCCGAAGAGGTCGGTCTCGGTCTCTTCCTTGAACGTGGTCTTGATGATTCCGGCACGACCACCGCCGATGGCGCTGGCGTAGCTCAGCGCAAGCGCCTGGCCCTCGCCCTTGGGGTCCTGGTGGACGGCGATGAGCGCGGGAACGCCCTTGCCGTCGACGAACTGGCGGCGCACGAGGTGGCCGGGGCCCTTCGGGGCGACCATCGCGACGGTCACGTTCTCCGGCGCCTTGATGAGGCCGAAGTGGATGTTGAGACCGTGGCCGAAGAACAGCGCGTTGCCGTCCTGCAGGTTCGGCTCGATGTCCTCGGTGAAGATCTTCGCCTGCGAGGTGTCGGGCGCCAGCACCATGATGACGTCGGCCCAGGCGGCGGCCTCGGATGCGGTGAGCACCTTGAGGCCCTGCTCCTCGGCCTTGGCCTTCGACTTGGAGCCCTCACGCAGACCGATCACGACGTCGACGCCGGAATCGCGCAGCGACAGCGAATGCGCATGGCCCTGGCTGCCGTAACCGATCACCGCGACCTTGCGACCCTGGATGATCGACAGATCCGCGTCGTCGTCGTAGAACAGTTCGATGGCCACTATGTTTCCCTTCGATATGTGGTGTCCCTGGCGGATTCTCGGAATCCGTCGGGATTCGTAATTCCCTTGTCGCTCCTCGCCGATGCTCAGATGAGCGCGAGGACAGCGGGATTCTCTGTCAGCGGTTGGCCGACATGCTCTTCGGTCCCCGACCGAGGGTCACCGCGCCCGATTGCGCGATCTCCCGGATTCCATACGGATCGAGCATCCGCAGAAGTGCTTCGAGTTTTTCCGACGTGCCGGTGGCCTCGATCGTCAGCGACTCGGGCGAGACGTCGATCACCTTGGCGCGGAACAGATTCACCACCTCGATGACCTCGGTGCGCACCGTCGAATCCGACCGCACCTTGACCATCATCAGCTCGCGCGAGACCGAGCTCGCCGGGTCCTGCTCGACGATCTTGATCACGTTGATCAGCTTGTTGAGCTGCTTGGTGACCTGCTCGAGGGGGAAGTCCTCCACCGAGACCATGATGGTCATCCGCGAGATGCCCTTGAGCTCGGTGGGGCCCACGGCGAGTGACTCGATGTTGAATCCGCGCCGCGAGAACAGCGCCGAGATCCGCGCGAGGACGCCGGGTCGGTCTTCGACCAGGACACTGAGGGTATGGGTGGTGCTCACTGCTCGTCCTTCTGGTTTGCGCGATCGGCCGGCGCGTTGTCGACCGTTTGATGGCCATCCATCGCCTGGTGGATCTCCACCGGGCCCGACGCCGACTCGTCGTCGTCGAACAGCGGCCGGATGTCGCGGGCGGCCATGATCTCGTCGTTGCCGGTACCGGCGGCGACCATCGGCCACACCTGGGCGTCCTTGCCGACGATGAAGTCGATGACCACCGGGCGGTCGTTGATCTCCCGCGCCTTCGCGATCACCTCGTCGACGTCCTCCTCGCGCTCGACGCGGAAAGCCACGCAGCCCAGCGCCTCCGAGAGCTTGACGAAGTCCGGGATCATCCGCGAGTGCGTCGACAGATCGGTGTTCGAGTAACGCTCTTCGTAGAACAGCGTCTGCCACTGGCGCACCATACCCAGGTTGCCGTTGTTGATCAGCGCCACCTTGATCGGGATGCCCTCGATCGCGCAGGTGGCGAGTTCCTGGTTGGTCATCTGGAAACAGCCGTCACCGTCGATCGCCCAGACCTCGGCGTCGGGGTCGGCGGCCTTGGCGCCCATGGCGGCGGGCACCGCGTAGCCCATCGTGCCCAGACCACCGGAGTTGAGCCAGGTGCGCGGCTTCTCGTAGGAGATGAACTGTGCGGCCCACATCTGGTGCTGGCCGACACCTGCGCAGTACACCGCGTCCGGGCCGGCGGCCTTGCCGAGGGCCTGGATGACGAACTCCGGCGACATCGAGCCGTCGGTCTGACGGTCGTAGCTCAGCGGATAGGTCCGACGCAGGTTGTCGAGGTAGGACCACCACTGCGAGATGTCGGGAGTCGAGCCGCTGGTCGCCCGCTCCTCGCGCAGCGCCTCGGTGAGCTCGGCGATGACCGCCTTGCAGTCACCGACGATCGGCACGTCGACGGGCCGGTTCTTGCCGATCTCGGCGGGGTCGATGTCGGCATGGATGACCTTGGCGTTCGGCGCGAACGACGACAACTGTCCGGTGACCCGGTCGTCGAAGCGTGCTCCGAGGGTGATCAGCAGATCGCTGCGCTGCAGGCCCGCGACCGCCGCCACCGTGCCGTGCATGCCGGGCATGCCCAGGTGCAGCTGGTGGCTGTCGGGGAACGCGCCGCGTGCCATCAGCGTGGTGACCACCGGGATGCCGGTCAGCTCGGCCAGTTCCAGCAGCTCGGCCGACGCGTTCGCCTTGATGACACCGCCGCCGACGTAGAGCACCGGCGACTTCGCGGCGTTGATCATGCGGGCCGCCTCGCGAACCTGCTTGCCGTGCGGCTTGGTCACCGGACGGTAACCGGGCAGGTCGATCTGCGGCGGCCAGGAGAACGTGGTCTGGGCCTGCAAGATGTCTTTGGGGATGTCGACCAGGACCGCGCCGGGACGACCGCTCTCGGCGATGTGGAACGCCTCGGCGATGGTCTTCGGGATGTCGATCGCCCGGCTGACCAGGAAGTTGTGCTTGGTGACGGGCATCGTGATACCCGAGATGTCGGCCTCCTGGAACGCATCGGTGCCGATGAGCGCGCGACCGACCTGGCCGGTGATCGCGACGACCGGCACCGAGTCCATCTGGGCGTCGGCCAGCGGGGTCACCAGGTTGGTGGCACCGGGACCGGACGTGGCCATCATGACGCCGGCCCGCCCGGCGACCTGGGCGTACCCGGTCGCGGCGTGACCTGCGCCCTGCTCGTGACGGACGAGGACGTGGCGGACCTTCTGCGAGTCCAGCAGCGGGTCGTAGACCGGCAGGACCGCGCCACCCGGAATGCCGAAGACGACCTCGACACCGAGCTCCTCGAGGGAACGAACCACAGACTGGGCGCCGCTGACACGCTCGGGAGCAACGGTGTGCTGGGTTACCGCACGGAGGTTGCCCGCCGCCGGAGACTGCTGCCGCAGTCCTGCGTTGCGCGTCGGCTCGTTGCGGCCGGCGTCGGTGCGTGCTGTTGGTGCGCTCACTGCACGATCCTCATCTTGGTTGTGGAATCCGATATCGGTGATGGAAGTACCTGGCATGAAAAAACCCCCGACAGCTTCCGCTGTTCGAGGGTGGCGCGTCGATGCCGGTTGGGGGTCTGCGAGGTGACCGGTCAGGCGAAGACGCGCCAGCCGATTACTACGAGGATCCCGTTCTGCATCACGGGTTCACGGTAGGACTGTGTTCGGTTCCGAGTCAAACTCCGGACCACACCGTCTCACCATCTGGGAAAACACTGGTCGAGTCGGTTGTCTGCGCACCTCGATTTCGGTCCGGCGCGACGAACCCGTCGGCGAGAGGCCTCGGGGCCGGTTGGCACAATGGAGCGGTGCCGACTGATTCCACCGACCCCGTAGACCCGAAGACCAGCGCGACCCCTGCCGACGACGTCGCATTCGACTATCCGGTGACGTTCCGTATCAACCGGACCGCCTACTTCACGGTCCCGATGGCCGCGCTGGTGGTCGTGCTCCTGGTCGGCGCCTCCCCGTGGTTTGCCTTCGCCCTGATCGTCCCGGTCCTGGTCTGGTTGTGGATCCACCGGTTGCGGACCGTGGTCACCGAGAACGGACTCACCTCGGTGCGGATGTTCTCGACCACCGAGATCGCCTGGTCCGACATCGCCGGACTGCAGTTCCCGAAGTGGAGTTCGGTGCGTGCGGTCCTGACGGATGGCAGTCGAGTTCGTCTGCCCGCCATCGGTTTCCGTGATCTTCCCGCGTTGTCGCTCGTCAGTGGTGGCCGCATTCCGGACCCCTTCGAGGCGGCCCGGTCCGCCGAATAGGCGTCGCGCCCGGACGGCACCCGTCTGGTGACCCCTCGCCTCGCGTCCCGGCGATAGAGTGCGGCCGTGGAGCACACCCGAACATTCGACGCCGGTGAACTCGACGAACTGATCTCGGCAGGTCGCCTCGCAGACGTCGGGACGACGCTGTCCGCGATGCCCGCGGGCGACATCGCCGCCCTGCTCGACCGGCTCCCCCACAAGTCCCGTGGCGTCGCGTTCCGTCTGCTGGCCAAGGACCTCGCGGTGGAGGTGTTCGACGATCTGTCGGCCGGCTCGCAGCGCCGCCTCATCGACGATCTGGGCACCGCGGACGTGGCCGCCGCCTTCGACCACCTCGACCCCGACGATCGCGCCGAGTTGCTGGACGAGTTGCCCGCGGGAGTCGCCAAGTCGCTGATCCAGCAGTTAACCCCGGCCGAACGCGACATGACCGCGGTGGTTCTCGGCTACCCGCGCGGTTCGGTGGGGCGTCGGATGAGTCCCGAGTTCGTCCACGCCCGAGAGGACGAACCGGCCGGCGACGCGTTGGCCCGCGTGCGAGAACGCGGACACGCCGCGGAGACGATCTACACGGTGCCCGTCCTCGACGGCGCTCGCTCGCTGTGCGGTGTGGTCAGCCTGCGCGACCTCCTCCTGGCCGACCCGGCCGAACCCGTCCACGACCTGATGAACAAGCCGATGTTCGCTCATGCCGAGGATGACGCCGAGGCCACCGCACAGAGGTGTGTGGACCGGGGAATCCTCGCCATGCCCGTCGTCGACAGCGACAGCCGCCTGGTCGGCGTCCTGACGATCGACGATGCCGTCGACGTCGTCGAGCAGGCCCGGGACACCGACGAGGCCCGTGCGGGCGCGCGTGAACCCCTCCGCGACCCGTACCTGTTCTCGTCCATCCTGTCGATCACGCGCGCCCGGATCGTGTGGCTGTTCGTGCTCGCGGTGTCGGCGATCCTCACCGTCAACGTGCTGGAGATCTTCGAGGGCACCCTCGAGCAGCGGGTCGCGCTGGCACTGTTCATCCCGCTGCTCACCGGGATCGGCGGGAACACCGGTTCGCAGGCGGCGACGACCGTGACCCGCGCACTCGCCACCGACGAGGTCGCCCCGCGCGACGTCGCCCGCGTCGCCGCCAAGGAGGTCCGCGTCGGACTGACCATGGGCGCGCTACTCGGACTCGCCGGGTTCACCGTCGCCGCACTCGTCTACGGCCTCGAGATCGGTGTGGTGATCGGCCTGACGATCCTGTCGGTGTGCACCCTTGCCGCGACCGTGGGCGGCGTGATGCCGCTGATCGCGAAGTCGATCCGCGTCGATCCCGCGGTGTTCTCCACGCCGTTCATCTCGACGTTCTGCGACGCCACCGGCCTTCTCCTCTACTTCTCGATCGCCAAGACGGTGCTGGGGATCTGACCCCGACCGAGGACGGCACCGGCGCGGCCCGGCCCGCACGCCCGAATGGTTTTGTTACCCATCGTCACAGCGGAGTAGCCTGCTTCTCGGTGCTCCCTCACGCCCACCCTCAGCGAGGCGGCGCCCGTCAACACAGTTTCACCCCCGGCCACAGCCCGTGGGAACACACCCGGGGTCGCGGTGTTGAGCCGAAGAGTCCGGCGCCGGTCCGTCACCGCACGTCCGATCGCGCCGGGCCGCCTGAGCCACACGATCGATTCGAGGAACCCATGCCTGCTCTGAGGTCACGTACCACCACCGTCGGCCGCGAAGCCGCCGGCGCCCGCTCCCTGTGGCGCGCCACCGGGATGACCGACGACGACTTCGGCAAGCCGATCGTGGCCATCGCCAACTCCTACACCCAGTTCGTGCCGGGGCATGTGCACCTGAAGGACGTCGGCGACATCGTGGCCGAGGCCGTGCGGGCCGCCGGTGGCGTGCCGCGGGAGTTCCACACCATCGCCGTCGACGACGGCATCGCGATGGGTCACGGCGGCATGCTCTACTCGCTGCCCAGCCGCGAGATCATCGCCGACTCGGTCGAATACATGGTCAACGCCCACACCGCGGACGCGCTGGTGTGTATCTCCAACTGCGACAAGATCACTCCCGGCATGCTCAACGCCGCGATGCGCCTGAACATCCCGACGGTGTTCGTCTCCGGCGGGCCGATGGAAGCCGGCAAGGCAGTCGTCGTCGGCGATGTCGCACATCCGTCGTCGGACCTGATCACCACGATCTCGGCGTCGGCGAACAGTGCTGTCGACGACGCCGGACTCGACGAGGTCGAGCGGTCGGCGTGCCCCACGTGCGGTTCGTGCTCGGGCATGTTCACGGCCAACTCGATGAACTGTCTGACCGAAGCTCTCGGACTGGCACTGCCCGGCAACGGCTCGACGCTGGCCACCCACGAGGCCCGCCGCGCCCTGTTCGCGCGCGCCGGCACGGTCGTCGTCGATGCGGCGACACGTTGGTATCGCGACGACGACGCATCGGTGCTGCCGCGGAACATCGCCACGCCGACCGCGTTTCGCAACGCGATGGCCCTCGACGTCGCGATGGGCGGTTCGACCAACACCGTCCTGCACATCCTCGCCGCCGCGCAGGAGGGAGAGGTCGCCGATTTCGACCTCGGAGTCATCGACGAGATCAGCCGCAACGTGCCGTGTCTGTCGAAGGTCTCGCCGAATTCGGACTACCACATGGAGGACGTCCACCGGGCCGGCGGAATCCCGGCGATCCTCGGGGAACTGCGCCGCGCGGGCCTGCTCGACGACACCGCGTCGACCGTGCACACCCCGACCATGGCCCAAGCGCTCGACGACTGGGACATCCGCGGCGGCAAGGCTATCGACGAGGCCGTCGAACTCTTCCACGCCGCACCGGGCGGCGTCCGCACCACCACTCCGTTCTCGACGTCGAACCGGTGGAGTTCGCTCGACACCGATGCCGCAGGCGGTTGCATCCGCGACCTCGAGCACGCCTACACCGTCGAAGGCGGTCTGTGCGTGCTGCGCGGCAACCTCGCCCCCGACGGCGCTGTCCTGAAGACCGCGGGCATCGACGAGGACCTGTGGCACTTCGAGGGCCCGGCCCGTGTCGTCGAGAGCCAGGAAGACGCCGTCCAGGTCATCCTCTCCAAGACCATCCAGGCCGGCGAGGTACTCGTCGTGCGGTACGAGGGTCCCGCGGGTGGCCCCGGCATGCAGGAGATGCTGCATCCGACAGCCTTCATGAAGGGCACCGGGATGGGCAAGAAGTGCGCCCTCATCACCGACGGCCGGTTCTCCGGCGGGTCATCGGGCCTGTCGGTCGGTCACATGTCCCCCGAAGCCGCGTCGGGTGGTGCCATCGGACTCGTCGAGGACGGCGACCCGATCCTCATCGACGTCAAGACCCGCCGCCTCGAGGTCCTGGTCGACGACGAGGTGCTCGCCGAGCGCCGCGCCAAGATGGAGGCCTCCGAACGGCCGTGGCAGCCGAAGGACCGTCAGCGCACGGTGACCACCGCACTGCGCGCGTACGCCAAGCTCGCGACGTCGGCCGACCGCGGCGCGGTGCGTCAGGTCGACTGACTACTCAGCACAGAGTGCGGGGGACGTATCGGATTCCGATACGTCCCCCGCGTTCTGTGTCGGTGCCGACTCAGATGAGCGGGTTGCTCCCGTTGGCCAGGACCCAGACCGCGACGGCTGCCGCCACGCCGACGATGAGCCAGAGGAACGAGCCGACGAACGGCCGTCGCGCCCAACCCCGTGGATAGTCGAGTGAGTACAGACCCGGGCCGGTCAGGATGACGACCGCCGCGGCCACCGCGAGGAAGAGCTCGAACTCGACCCCGCCGGCGGCAGCGAAGAACGAGAAGCCATCGGCCATCGACATCTTGTAGGCCGCGGCGACGAGCATGGTGCCGAGGATCGCCGACGCCCCGATCGGGGTCAGCAGCCCGAGGATCACCATCAGTCCACCGATCGTCTCCGACAGCGCACCGACGATCGCGAGGATCTGGGCGTAGTCGGCGGTGAAGCCGGCGTCGACGAGCATGGACTCGAAGCCGCTCAACCGCGGACCGTTCCACAACCCGAAGAGTTTCTGCAGGCCGTGCGCACCGACCAGGCCGCCGAGCGCAACACGCAACAGCAGCAAACCCAGGTCGATGGTGCCGCGCCGCGATTTCGCGAGCGCGTCCTCGAGGTCGTCGTCGGCCCCGGCACCGCGCCGATCATCGGTGTCGTCGTCGGTTCGGCGCCGCCCGAACCGACGTCGACCGCGCGGCTCGTCGTCGAGCACTTCGGTGTCGGACGCGGCGTCGTGCGCTCGGGCACGGGAGATCAGATCGTCGTCGTCATCGACGAAGTCGTAGCGCGCGGTGCCGACCGGCGGCAGGGCGGGCTCCGGGGTGGTGACCGCGTCGTCGGCGGTCTGCACGCGCGCGGGGCCGGGCTGTTTGGCGAACTGTACGGTCTCGAAGTCGTCATCGGACGGTGCACCCGTTCCGGCGGCAGGCCGTGAGGTCGCCGCGACCGGTCGCGTCGGCGCCGGGCCGGGCCGAGGAGTCGCGGCCGGACCAGCGGCGACCGAACGGGTCTCGACGTCGCCGGGATCGAGGTCGTCGAGATCGTCCACCCGGGAGTAGGGGGCCGGCGACCGCCGGGCATGCCGGTTGTAGAAGTCGTCGCGGTCGGTCACCGCGGGTGGCGTCGGCGGCCCGGCGTCGGGACGCGAACTGCCCGCCCCGGGTCCCGTGCCGGGTGCGCCCGGTGCGCCGGCTGCGCCTGCGCCGCCCGGGACCGGGATCTGTCCGGTCGGTTCGTCGTAGGGACTCGTCGCCGGTGTGTCGCGCTCGCTGGTGCCCGACGTGTCGCGTTCGCTCACACGCCCGACTCTAGAGGCTCGCGGACTGCGGTCACCGGACCCCGACGGGGTGAGTCGGGGCACCACGCTCGGGGCACCGCCACCCGGAGCACCATTACTGTGGACGGCATGTGGAAGGGGCGCCCGACGGGCACGCGCGACGATGCCCGGACGAGTTCAGCCGCGACGGCGGACCGCCGGGTGTGGGCCCGGTGGCGAGTGCTGGTGACGTTGCTGACGGCGGTCGTGGTGCTGGTCGGCGGCTGCGCGGACTTCAGCGCCCAGGACAATCAACGCGAGGCGGGTGCGTTCAGCCCCAACAACCGGCCGAGCGGCCAGCCCGAACCGACGCCACCGCCGGAAACCCCGCGCGAGACGCAACCGCCACCGACCGGCCCGTGCGTCGACCCCGACCCCGCGGTGATCGCGACGTGCCTCGCGTCCACCGGCGGTGTGATGCCCGGCGACGAGCAGGGCGAGGTCACCGTCGTCGCCGAACGTACGACCGGCAAGATCATCACAACCAAACGCTACGGGCCTGCCCGGACCCTGGGAGAGACGCCGGTCGATGCGTCCGGTGACGGCGGTCTGATCGATTTCGCCTACTCCCCCACCTATTCTCAGGACCGGTTGATCTACGCCTACATCACGACCCCGTCGGACAACCGCATCGTCCGCCTGGCACCGGGAGACGTGCCCAAGCCGATCCTGACCGGCATCCCCAAGGGCGCCACCGGGAACATGGGCGCGATGTACTTCCGGTCGCCGACCGAACTCGTCGTCGCCACCGGCAATGCGGGGAATCCCGCGGCCGCGGACGATCCGTCGTCCCTCGCCGGCAAGGTACTGCTGGTGACCTCGTTCACCTCTGGCGACGGCCCTCGGCCGGCGATCCTCGCATCCGGCTTCGGGTCGTCGGTGGCGTTGTGTCCCAACGCTTCCACGGGGACGGTCTACGTCGCCGACCAGACGGCCACCGAGGATCGCGTGCAGGTGCTCGAAGAAGGCGGGCCCAAGGTGCTGTGGACGTGGCCGGACCGGCCGCAGATCGCGGGTTGCGGGGTCGCCGGCGGCAGCATCTTCGTCTCGACGACGCGCACCCAACGGATCGAGGCCATCAACGAGCCCACTCGCGAGGAGCCGACGATCACCGCTCCTGCTGTCGTGCTCGACCGGCGGTACGGTGCCCTCGGCCGGATGGCCGCGCTTCCCAACGGACTGCTGCAGGTGGCGACCGTCAACAAGGAGGTGGGTTCAGCGAAGCCCACCGATGATCGCGTGTTCCGCTTCCTGCCCTCCGGCGGTGGCAACGACCGGACGTGACCGGGACGCCTCGCGCCGTCGTGCACAACGAAAGAACCTCCGCTCCCTGAGGAGGCCGGAGCTTGCGGATGGCGCGGCCAACCCCCGCTCCCTGAGGAGCGCCCGGAGCTTGCGGAGGGCGCGTCACGAAGGGTCCTGGCGAGGTGCGTCGCGAACCCTTCGTGGCTCGTCGCTAACGCTCCTCGCACCTCAGGGAGCAAAGGGAGGACATCGCTTGCACCCCTCAGGCCAGCGGTTTGGTCGTTCTTTCGGATCAGGGGGCAGAGGGGGTCGCCCCTGCTCCTCAGTATCTGCGGCCTGGCGGCCGTCGTGGGGGTCGAAGAGTTCGTGCTGGTCACCGGCGCGTGGGGGGTTGATAGTGGAGGGGTGGGATGCGGTGACCTTGAATTCCTCCCTTGTGCCGAAGAGCCAGTACCTCAGTGTGAGGCGCGGGGCCTGCCACGGGAATCGTGGATTGTTGCTACGAGCACGCGGATTAGACTCCTGCATTTGTTTGCCCCGTCCGCAGCCCACTTCCGAGGACTCGAAAGGAAACCGAGATGGAAGTGCTGCATCCCCGATGCGCCGGGATGGATGTCTCCAAAAAGGATGTGAAAGTCTGTGTCCGCCTGGCTAGTCCGGGCCGAAAGACCGTGCAAGATACCACGACCTGGTCGTCGATGAGCGGCGACATTCTGCGGCTGCGGGACTATCTGATCGCCGAGCAGGTGACGTGTGTGGTCATGGAAGCCACCGGCGACTACTGGAAACCGTTCTACTACCTCCTCGAAGACGCCCCGTTCGAGGTGATGCTGGTCAACGCCCACGACGCCAAGAACCTCCCGGGCCGCAAAACCGATGTGTCGGATGCGGCGTGGCTGGCGCAGCTGGCCGCCCACGGGCTGTTGCGGGCCTCGTTCGTGCCGCCCGAACCGATCCGACGGTTACGCGATCTGACCCGCACCCGCACCGCGATCACCCGCGAACGCGGCCGCGAGATTCAACGGTTGGAGAAAGTCCTCGAAGACGCCGGCATCAAACTGTCGGTGGTGGTCTCCGATATCAACGGGGTCTCGTCACGATTCATGTTGCAGGCGCTGGTCAAGGGTGAACGCGATCCCGCCGTGTTGGCGGAGTTGTCGGTGAAACAACTCCGCCGCAAAATCCCCGCGTTGACCCAGGCGTTGCAGGGCCGCTTCACCGACCACCACGCGTTCCTGGTCGAGTTGCATCTGGATTTCATCACCGAACACACCACCCGGATCGACGCGTTGACCGAGCGCATCGAGAAGGTGATGGCGCCGTTTCAAGCCAAACGCGACCTGATCTGCACGATCCCGGGTATCTCCACCACCACCGCCGATGTGATCATCGCCGAGACCGGCGGCCAGATGGCCCAGTTCCCCACACCAGGCCATTTGGCCTCGTGGGCGGGAGTCTGCCCCGGCCAGCACCAATCCGCCGGACGGGTCAAAAACGTCAAAACCCGCCCCGGTAACCGTCACCTCAAAGGTGCTCTCGGGGCTACAGCGTTATCGATCGCCAGCCACAAAGGCACGTTCCTCAACGCCAAGTACCGGCGCCTGGTCCGCTCTCGCGGCAAACCCAAAGCGATCGTCGCCCTCGAGCACACCCTGCTCACCGTGGTCTGGATCATGCTCACCGACAACGTCGTCTACGACGAACCCGGCCCCGACTACCACCAGCAACGCCACCCCGAACGCACCAAGAACCGCGCCATTTACGACCTACACAAACTCGGATACGACGTCACCATCACACCCCACGGAGCGGCCTGAGCAGCCACCTCACCTAACTCTTCGGATTAGGGAGAGGCTGCGCCCTCAGGAACAGGCCGCGATGACGAGTTCTTTGACGCGGGCCGGGTCTGCTTGTCCGCGAGTCGCTTTCATGACATCTCCGACGATCTTGCCGGCGGCCTGGACCTTCCCGCCGCGGATCTTGTCGGCGATGTCGGGGTTGGCGGCGAGCGCGTCGTCGACCGCCTTCTGGAGCGCGGAGTCGTCCCGAACCACCTCGAGGCCGCGGTCGGCGACGATCTGGGCGGGCTCACCCTCACCGTCGAGGACGGCGGTCGCGACCTGCTGCGCCAGCTTGGTCGTGAGTTTGCCCTCGTCGACCAGTCCGATGATCTCGGCGACCTGCGCCGGCGTGATGGACAGGTCGGCGAGTTCGACTCCGCGAGAATTGGCCTGCTGCGCAAGGAAGGACACCCACCAGCCACGCGCCGCCTCGGGTGCTGCCCCGGCGTCGACGGTGGCGATGATGAGATCGACCGCGCCGACGTTGACGAGGTCACGCATGACCTCGTCGGAGACTCCCCAGTCCTCCTGGATGCGAGCGCGACGTAGCCACGGCAGCTCGGGCAGGTTCGCCCGCAACTCCTCGATCCAGGCCGAATCCGGCTGCACCGGAGGAAGATCCGGCTCCGGGAAGTAACGGTAGTCCTCGGCGGTCTCCTTGCGGCGCCCGGCCGACGTGGTGCCGTCGGTCTCGTGGAAGTGCCGCGTCTCCTGGACGATCTCGCCCCCGGCCTTCAGGATGGCGGCCTGACGGCGCATCTCGTAGCGAACCGCCACCTCGACGCTCTTGAGCGAGTTGACGTTCTTGGTCTCGGTGCGCGTACCGAACTCGGTGGCGTCCTTCGTCTTCAGCGACAGGTTGACGTCACAACGCATCGAGCCCTGGTCCATGCGCACGTCCGACACGTCCAGCGACTTGAGCAGATCACGCAGTGCCGACACGTACGCCCGGGCCACCTCGGGCGCGCGTTCCCCCGCGCCCTCGATGGGCCGCGTCACGATCTCGACGAGCGGCACGCCCGCGCGGTTGTAGTCGAGCAGCGAATGACTCGCCCCATGGATTCGACCCGTCGAGCCGCCGATGTGCAGCGACTTGCCGGTGTCCTCCTCCATGTGGGCGCGCTCGATCTCGACCCGCCAGGTGGTGCCGTCGCCGAGCACGACGTCGAGGAAACCGTCGTAGGCGATCGGCTCGTCGTACTGCGAGATCTGGTAGTTCTTCGGCTGATCCGGGTAGAAGTAGTTCTTCCGCGCGAAGACGCTCGACGGCCGGATAGAACAGTTCAGCGCGAGTCCGATGCGGATCGCGGACTCGATGGCCTTGGCGTTGGCAACCGGGAGCGAGCCGGGCAGTCCGATACACACCGGGCACACCTGGGTGTTCGGGTCGGCACCGAACTCGGTGGGGCACCCGCAGAACATCTTGGTCGCGGTGCCCAGCTCGACGTGCACCTCGAGACCCATCACCGGATCGAATGCGGCAAGCACCTCGTCGTAGTCCAACAGGTCGACGGCTGCGGAAGTCATAGCGGCCAGTTTATGCGGCGATATCCCAGGGGCACGTTCAGGGTGATCACCGATGCCGGGAGCCGGACCCGCTCGTAGCGTGGATGTCACCGGCGAACGACGCCGGACCACAATCCACACAGGAGGACGAGATGACCACCCCGCAACCCGCCTACAGCGGCCCCCGCCTGATGCGTTCGCGCAGCAACTCGTGGCTGGGCGGTGTCTGCGGCGGTATCGCCGAGCGTTGGGGCTGGGATCCGACGCTCATCCGCGCGTTGTTCATCCTGTCGATGCTGCTGCCCGGACCCCAGGTCCTGATCTACCTGGCGCTCTGGATCATCATCCCGCGCGAGCCGGCTGCGACGGTCACCCCGGTGGCCTGAGGCCCCGAAGTCACTCAGCCGAAGATGACCCGGATCTCCTTGTACTGATCCAACGGCACCGTCTTCAGTTCACCGAGTGCCTCGTCGAAGGTGATGCGTGCGATCTCGGTGCCGTGCAGAGCGACCATCTGCCCCCAGCCCTTCTCGGCGACGAGGTCGGCGGTCGCCATCCCCATGCGGGTCGCGAGCACCCGGTCGTAGGCCGACGGCACGCCGCCGCGCTGGATGTGGCCGAGGATGGTGGCCCGGGTCTCGATCCCGGTCCGCTCCTCGATGAGCGGGGCGAGCACCTCTCCCACGCCACCGAGACGGGGACGGTTGAACCCGTCGAGACCTTTGGTGGAGTACGCCTCCTTCATCTCCGGGAGCTTGAACCCCTCGGCGACGACGACCATCGGCGAACGCCCGCGCGACTTGACGCTGGTGACCCAGGCACAGATCTGGTCGAGACTCTCGGGGTTCTCCGGGATCAGGATGACGTGGGCGCCGCCGGCGATCCCGGAGTGCAGGGCGATCCAGCCCGCGTGGCGACCCATGACCTCGAGGACCATGCACCGTTTGTGCGAGTTGCCGGTGGTGCGGAGGCGGTCGATGGCCTCGGTCGCGATCTCCACCGCGGTGTTGAACCCGAAGGTGTAGTCGGTGGCGGCGATGTCGTTGTCGATGGTCTTGGGAACCCCGACGATGTTGATGCCGTCGTCGAACAACCGCTTCGACGCCGCCGCAGTGCCCTCGCCGCCGATCGCGATCACGCCGTCGATCTCGAGGTTCTTCAACACCTTCTTGATGTTCTCGGGACCGCCGTCGGGTTCGGAGTAGGGACCGAACCGGCTCGTGCCGAGAATGGTGCCGCCCTGGTTCGACAGGCCGCGGACCGTCGACCGGTTCAGTTCGACGATGTCGCCGTAGACCAGTCCGGCCCAGCCGTCCCGGAAGCCGACGAACTCGTGGCCGTACACGGTCTCACCCTTGAGCACTGCGCCGCGGATGACCGCGTTCAGTCCGGGGCAGTCTCCCCCGGAGGTCAGAATGCCGAACCTCTTGGCCACTGGTGAGACCACCCTCCCTGTCGTCATCGGTCAACCTGCCCGAGCAACCCCAATCTAGTGCCCCGGCGAGCCCGGCGCTGGTCGCGAGATCACTTGATGCCGTTCTCGTAGGCGAACACGACGGCCTGCGCCCGATCCCGGAGCCGGAGTTTGTTCAGGAGACTGCTCACATGGGTCTTCACCGTCTGCTCGGTCACGAACAGGTCCGCGCCGATCTCGGCGTTGGACTTGCCGTCGGCCACCAGGTCGAGCACCTCGCGCTCCCGCGGGGTGAGCGTGTCGAGCTTCTGATCCCGCGCCGGCCGCCGGCGCCTGGCGGTGACCTCGGTGATCAGCCGCCGTGTGATCGACGGTGCCAGCAACGCCTCACCCGCGGCCACGACGCGGACCGCTCGCACCAGCTCATCGGCGGGCGCATCCTTCAGCAAGAATCACGATGCCCCTATGCGCAGCGCCTCGTACACGTAGTCGTCGATGTCGAAGGTCGTCAGCATCAACACGCGCGTGGGTGGTTCGGCAGACGACGCGAGTATCTGCTCCGCGGCCCACAGTCCGTCCTTGCGCGGCATCCGCACATCCATCAGCACGACGTCGGGACGCACCCGATGACACACCTCGACGGCCTCGACCCCGTCGGCGGCATCGCCGAGGACCGAGAGGTCGGGTTGCGCGGCGAGCAGCGCCGAAAAGCCCTGACGCACCATGGCCTGGTCATCTGCGATGACTACGGTGATCGGCACGCCGTCACGCTACCGTCGTCGTGACGACGGTTCACCGGAACCCGTGGAGGTCACGACCGACTCGGGGACTACCACGTCCCGCCGCGGCGTCGCCGGGATGCGAGCCCGCACCGCGAATCCGCCGGTCGGGGTCGGCACGGCGACCAGCGAACCACCCACCGCCTGAGCGCGATCGATCATCCCCGGGATACCCACTCCGCTCCCACCGATCTGCAATGGTTCAGCGGTCGCGGCCGTGTTGACCACGGCGACGTCGACGAGATCGCCCTCCCCGTGCGTCACCTCGACGTCCACGCGCCCGCCGGGGGCGTGCCGGGTGGCATTGGCCAGCGACTCCTGCACGATCCGATAGATCACCAGCGCGGCCGATTCACCGACGTCGTCGGCGTCGATGGCCAGGTCCAGCACGACCTCGGCACCCGCGCGGCGTGTCTCGGTGACCAGCGAATCGAGTTCGGCCAAACCGGGATTGGGTGCCGCCGAAGCATCCGCACCCTCGACGCGCAGGACCCCGAGCAACTGTCGGACCTCGTCGAGGGACGTACGTGCCGCCTCCGCGATGGCGTCGAATTCCGCTGCGGCAGAAGGGCTCACATCCGGCAGGCGATATCTGGCGGTCTGTGACATCACCACCACCATCGACATCCGGTGAGCGACCACATCGTGCAGGTCCCGGGCGATGCGCGCCCGCTCCTGGAGTACGGCCGCCTCGGCTTCGGCGGCCTCGGTCTGCTCGGTGCGCACCGCCAACTGCCGGCGCGAAGCCATCAGTCCGCGCAGCAACGCGACCAGGACCGCGAGCACCGAGATCCCGAAGACCCACCCGACGCGCGCGGTCGGTTGCACGGCGAAGGCGATGACGATCGACGTCGAGACCCAGACCACCGGAATCCATCGCAGCGGGCACTTGAGGAAGGCCATGAACGTGAGGACCAGCAGTTCGATCAGGTGGGTGACCTGGATCGTCAGCTCCCACCCGCCCCGGGTCGGGACGACGATGCCGATGAGTTGGGCGGAGACCACCGAGATCGCCCACCCCAGCAACGGGGCCGACCACGCGAGGGCGATCGGCAGGGCCGCGAAGGCAGCGACCACGGGTAGCACGAACACCGGCATCGAGTGGGTGATCGGCAGCGTCGGCCACGCAACCGAGTACATGACCAGTGCGACGAACAGAAAGAACCAGTTGAGGCGCGACGAGAAGTAGTGGCGCACCGCGGGGTCCTGGGCCACCGGGGCGGTCGAGGCCCATTCGAGTGAGGACGCCCCCACCGCGCGGAGCTTCTTGCGGTATCCGAACATGCCCTCACCCTAGGCTCGCCGACCGCTCGAAGACCTCATACTTCCGAGGGAGACGACCCGATACCGTCGTAGCGTTTCGGCGTCGACGAACCGGCCTGGGGACGACCGCGGCCGGTCCCGCGGAGCGATGTGCCGGCCGGATCCGGACTCATAGCGTCGATGACATGACCGGATCAGAGAACATCCGAAAGCTTCCGTCGGACAACGTCTTACACCAGCACCGCGATCTCTCCGCAACCACTCGCCGACGACGGTCGCGGTGGTGGGCGGCGATGCTCACCCTGGCCGTACTCGTCACCGGCCAGTGGATCTCGACCGCACACGCCGTCGCGGGCCCGCTCCTCGCAGCATCGAGCCCGGCGGTGACGGCGCCGGCGGCCGATGCGACCAATCCCTACGCGGCCGTGGTCGTCGCCCTCGTGGGACCGCACCCGGCCACCGCACTGACGTCCCTTCCGCCGTCCTTCGTCGTGGCGCAGGGGTACTCCCCGCGGATCGTCGACGGATACCCGATCGACCCGGATGGGGACTGCTCGTCGCCGGTTCCGTTGCCACCGCACTTCACCCCGCTGTGCCGCACCCACGATCTCGGCTACGACCTGTTGCGGGCGGCGCAGCGAAACGGCAAACCGCTCGGCGCCTGGGCCCGGATCGCGCTGGACCGCATGCTGATTGACCGGATGTACGCCTCCTGCCGGACAGTTGCCTGCACGACCGCCACGCACGGCGCTCGAATCGGGTTGGCGTGGAACACGTGGCGCCAGTACGGCGGTCCCCCGGCCCGGGGCGAGTCGTTGTCGGCCTTGGTCCACACGACCGTCGAGCGCGCCTTGGTCGATCCCGACGAGCGCGAGGTGCGGCGATGACGAAGTACCGAGACGCCCGTTGGCTGCGTGACGGCCCGTTCCGATCGTGGCCGCATCCCGCGATCAGTGTCGCGGTGACCCTCGGTTACCTCATCGCGGTCTATCCGGGCACCCTGCCCCGGGACGCGACGACGACCGCGATCGTGACCGCGGCATTGAGCGCACTGGGTGCGATCATCGGGATGGTCGCCGCCCGGCGCAGTCGGCGACAGCCGGACGACCAGGCACGGCGCGTCGTGTTCTGCTCTTGCCTGGTGATCCTCGGATGCGCGGTCGGCGTGGCGGTCTGGTGGCAGAACCTCATCCGTGCGGCGGTCGATGTCGCACCCGTCGGGCCCGGATGGGTGGCGGCGGCCACGATCCCGCCCGCCGTCCTCGTCCTGGCGATCGTCGCCGTCCCGCGTAGCTGCGCTCTGCTCGCGGCCGGCGCAGTCGCCCTCACGGCGGGACTGCTGGCACCCGCCGACGCCGGCGCCGACGAACAGCCGGTGCCGGCGTCGTCGACGACGGTGGCGACGCATTCGGACGTCCTGGCCCGCGGGGAGCTGAGCACCGATGGATTCGACCGCGCCGCTGCACAACTCGTGCGGACGTGGACGCGTTCGGGCGGACTGTCGACGCGGGCGGTCGTGGTCGCGGTGCCGACCGGATCGGGATGGATCGACCCGGCAGCTGTCGACGGTTTCGAGAGCCGGTTCGCCGGCGACGTCCGGGTCCTCGCACTCCCCTACGACGACGTGCCGTCGTGGCAGGCCTTCGTGTCCGACCGCTCCCGATCGGCGGACTCGGCGATCGCGGTGGTGTCGGCTCTGACAACCGTCCTCGACGGTGTTCCCGACCGCGAACGTCGGCGGGTGATCCTCTACGGGCAGAGTCTCGGTGCCGTGGGCGCCGACGCCGCCCGGGTATGGCTGGAGAACGAGCGCCCCGCTCTGCTCGACGAGACCGTGCTGGTCGCGCCGCCGGCGGGCACCGTCGCTCCGGATTCCCGCACCTCGCGAACGGTTCTCGCCAATTCCAGCGACCCCGTCGTGCGCTGGTCACCCGCCGGACTGTGGAGGCCGCACCGCGCCACCGAGGACACCCACATCCGCGGTCCGCGGGTCCCGTCGGCGCCGTGGCTACCCGTGGTCAGTTTCGTACAGACGAGCATCGACCTTCTCGGCGCACTCGACGGTGCGGCCGGGGTCGGCCACCGGTACGGGTCGGAACAGTCCGGACCGCCGCAGCCGATGCGGAACTGACGGCCCGCGGCGGCGTGCACCGAAGACGGCACGCCGCCCGGGTCGTCAGACGATCGGCCCCCGAGCCGCTTCGTACGACGCTCCCACGCGGTACAACCGCTCGTCGGCCAGGGCGGGCGCCATGATCTGGAGCCCGACGGGCATGCCGTCGTCGACCGACAGCCCCGACGGCACCGACATCGATCCGATGCCGGCGAGGTTCACCGGCAGCGTGCACAGGTCGAACAGGTACATCGCGAGTGGGTCGTCGACCTTTTCCCCGATCGGGAACGCGGTGGTCGGCGTGGTCGGCGAGATGAGCACGTCGACCTTCTCGAAGGCCGTGGCGAAGTCGCGAGAGATCAGGGTGCGCACCTTCTGCGCCTGGCCGTAGTAGGCGTCGTAGTAGCCCGAGGACAACGCGTAGGTCCCGATCATGATGCGGCGCTTGACCTCTGGACCGAATCCCTGTTCCCGGGACAATGCCATGACCTCGTCGGCCGAATGCGAGCCGTCGTCGCCGACCCGCAGTCCGTAGCGCATCGCGTCGAACCGCGCGAGGTTCGACGACACCTCCGACGGGAGGATCAGGTAGTAGGCACCCAGCGCGTAGGTGAAGTGCGGACAGCTGAACTCGACCACCTCGGCGCCGCGCTCCTCGAGGAGCTTGACGGCCTGGTGGAAGGAGTCGAGCACGCCGGACTGGTAACCCTCGCCCTGCAGCTCGGTGACGACACCGATCCGGACGCCGGCGAGATCCCGCTCGGCCCCTTCGCGGGCCGCCGAGACGACGTCGGGCACCGGCACATCGATCGAGGTCGAGTCCCGCGGGTCGTGCCCGGCGATGATCTCGTGCAGCATCGCGGTGTCGAGGACGGTACGGCCACACGGGCCGCCCTGGTCGAGCGACGAGGCGCACGCCACGAGCCCGTAGCGCGAGACCGTGCCGTACGTGGGCTTGACGCCGACCGTCGCGGTGACCGCGGCCGGCTGGCGGATCGAGCCGCCGGTGTCGGTACCGATCGCCAGCGGGGCCTGGTACGAGGCCAGCGCGGCGGCGCTGCCACCCCCCGAACCACCCGGGATCTTGCTGGGATCCCAGGGGTTCCGGGTGAGCTGGTAGGCGGAGTTCTCGGTCGAGCTGCCCATCGCGAACTCGTCCATGTTGGTCTTGCCCAGGATCGGAATACCCGCGGCGCGCAGGCGTGCGGTGACCGTGGCGTCGTAGGGCGGAACCCAACCCTCGAGGATCTTGGACCCGCACGTGGTCGGTGCGTCGGTGGTGGTGAAGACGTCCTTGAGGGCGATCGGTACACCCGCGAGGGCCGACGGGGCGTCCCCGGCGGCGATCGCGTCGTCGGCGGCCTTCGCGGCGACCAGCGCTTCGGCGCCACTGACGTGGAGGAACGCGCCGAGTTGGTCGTCGATCTCGGCGATACGGTCGAGGTGGGCCTGGGTGACCTCCACCGAGCTGACCTCGCGGGCACCGATCCGGGTGGCGAGTTCGGCGGCGGACAACCCGGTCAGATCACCGTCGGGACGCGGCGCGGCGGCGCTGGAATCGGGACTCACTGCTCTTCTCCCAGGATCTGCGGAACCGCGAAACGGTCCTGCTCGACGGCCGGTGCACCGGACAGCGCGGCGTCGGTCGTCAGCCCCGGGACGACGACATCGGGGCGCAGCACATTCGCCAGTTCGGCCGGGTGGGCCGTGCCGGGCACGTCGTCGGCGGCCACTTCCGACACCGACGCGACGTGGGTCAGGATCGAGTCCAGCTGCTCGGCGTAGACATCGAGTTCGTCCTCGCTCAACGCCAGGCGCGACAGACGCGCCAGATGCGCGACTTCGTTGCGCGATATGGACTTCGGTTCGCCAGCCACCGCAGCGTCCTTCCTTCCATCACTGTTCGTTCGGGTCTCGTCGTCCCCGCCGTGTCGTCGACCGATGTCGTGTCGGCGTCTGGGCGACGTCTCCAGACTATGGGAACCCGCGACGACCGCTTCCCCCAGCCACCGGTTGGCAGCCGTGCGCTGCGCGCCGCCCGCGCGTGGGTGCGAGAATGTCGCACGTGTCCTACCTGTTGCGGGTCTATCTCGAAGACCGGCCGGGCAGCCTCGGCGTGCTCGCCGTGCAGCTCGGCTCGGTCGGCGCAGACATCCTGTCCCTCGAGGTCGTCGAGCGCGGCAACGGTTACGCCGTGGACGACCTCGTCGTCGAGGTGGCGCCCGGGGCGCTGCCCGACAGCCTGATCACCGCGGCCGAGAAGGTCAACGGCGTGCGTGTCGACTCGATCCGCCCTTACTCGGGCGTGCTCGACACCCATCGAGAACTCGAGTTGGTCGATCAGGTGGCCACCGCCCGACGTGATCGGTTGCAGATCCTGGTGGACAACGCACCCCGGGTCCTGCGCGTCTCGTGGGCGATGGTGGTCACGCCCGCCAGCGGCGGCGTGCTGCAGCTCTTCGGTTCGTCCGGCGCCCCGGAGACCCCGCTGACCAGGGCGGACTGGCTACCGCTCGCCAGGGCCATCGAGCTCGACGCCGACGGCGATTGGGTGCCGGGTGCCTGGCAGGACATGGACACCCGTCTCGCCGCGGCCCCCCTGGGCTCGGAGTCGAAGGCGATCCTGCTCGGACGTATCGGCGGACCGGACTTCCGGCCGTCGGAGGTCGCCCGACTCGGCTATCTCGCCGGCATCGTCAGTACCGTGCTGCGCGCCGAGAGTTAGCCACAGCCGGCCGGTCCGGAGGCATCATGGTCTGATGACGTCCATCACGCTGACACAGGGCGACATCACGACACAGTCGGTCGACGCGATCGTGAATGCCGCGAACTCCACACTGCTGGGCGGCGGCGGGGTCGACGGCGCGATCCACCGGCGCGGCGGCCCGGCGATCCTCGCCGAGTGCAAGGAGCTGCGGGCGGGCACCTACGAACGTGGACTACCCGTCGGCGAGGCCGTGGCCACCACCGCGGGAGACCTCGACGCACGCTGGGTCATCCACACCGTCGGACCGGTGCACTCCTACGACGAGGACCGTTCATCTCTGCTCGTCTCCTGCTACCGCGAGTCACTGCGCGTCGCAACCGAACTCGGCGCCACCTCCATCGCCTTCCCGGCGATCTCGACCGGCGTCTACGGCTGGCCGATGGACGACGGCGCCCGCAAGGCGGTCGACACGGTGCGTGCCACGCTGCCGGAGACCTCGATCGAGGAGGTCCGTTTCGTCCTTTTCGACCAGCGTGCCTTCCGCGCGTTCGAGTCCGCTCTGGGCTGATCGACGGTCACTCGGGGCTGCCGGTCTCCAGCAACTTCTTGAACGCGTCCTCGTCGAGCACCGGCACGCCGAGCTGTTCGGCCTTGTCGGCCTTGGTGCCCGGCGAATCCCCCACCACCACGTAGTCGGTCTTCTTCGACACCGAACCCGACGCCTTGCCGCCGCGTTGCAGGATCGCCTCCTTGGCCCCGTCACGGGAGAAGTCCACCAGCGAACCCGTCACGACGATCGTCTTGCCCTCGAGGGTCCGCGGGATCGACTCGTCGCGCTCGTCTTCCATGGAAACGCCTGCGGCGCGCCACTTCTCGACGATGTCTCGATGCCAGTCGACGGTGAACCAGTCGTGGATCGACTGGGCGAGGGTCATTCCCAACCCCTCTACGCCGGCGAGCTGGTCGATGTCGGCGGCCTCGATGGCCTCGAGGGAACCGAATTCGGTGGCGAGGGCGCGGGCGGCGGTGGGCCCGACATGGCGGATCGACAGCCCGACCAGCACGCGCCACAGCGCCACGTCCTTGGCTTTGTCGAGGTTCGCCAGCAACCGCTTGCCGTTGGCCGAGAGCGCCCCCGCCTTGGTGGTGAACAGATCCGTGCGGATCAGGTCCTCGGCCGTCAGCGAGAAGAGGTCACCCTCGTTGGTGAGCACCCCCGCCGACAGCAGGGCCGACGCGGCCTCGTAGCCGAGCGCCTCGATGTCGAAGGAACCCCGACCGGCCAGGTGGAAGAGCCGCTCGCGCAACTGGGCCGGACAACTCTCCTGGTTCGGACAGCGGAGGTCGGCGTCGCTCTCCTTTTCGGGACGCAGCGGCGTCTCGCAGGCCGGGCACAGTTCGGGCATCTCGAACTCCACCTCGGTGCCGTCGCGGAGATCGACGACGGGCCCGAGGACCTCGGGAATCACGTCGCCGGCCTTGCGGATCGTGACGGTGTCCCCGATCAGCACGCCCTTGCGCTTGACCTCCGAACCGTTGTGCAGGGTCGCGCGCGAGACCGTGGACCCGGCGACCAGCACGGGTTCGAGGACTGCGAAGGGTGTGACCCGGCCCGTGCGTCCGACGTTGACCTGGATGTCGGAGAGCTTGGTGGTGGCCTCCTCGGGCGGGTACTTGTAGGCGATCGCCCACCGCGGCGCCCGCGAGGTGGAACCGAGGCGACGCTGCACGGTGACGTCGTCGACCTTGACCACGATGCCGTCGATCTCGTGCTCGACGTCGTGACGGTGTTCGCCCCAGTAGGCGATCTTGTCGATGATCTCGTCGGCGCCGGACACCTTGGTGGTGTGGGTCGACACCGGCAGACCCCAGGCCCCGAGCGCCAGGTAGGCGTCGTGCAACGACTCCGGTCGCCAACCCTCGGTGTGCCCGATCCCGTGACAGATCATCCGCAGCTTGCGACGGGCCGTGACCTGCGGATTCTTCTGCCGCAGCGAGCCGGCGGCCGAGTTGCGCGGGTTCGCGAACGGCGGCTTGCCCTCCGCCACGAGCGAGGCGTTGAGCGCCTCGAAGTCCTCCACCCGGAAGAAGACCTCGCCACGCACCTCGAGGACCTCGGGAATCGGGTACTCCGGGGACTCGGTCAGGCGCATCGGGATGTCGTCGATGGTGCGCGCGTTCAGTGAGACGTCCTCACCGGTGCGTCCGTCGCCACGGGTGACACCTCGCTCGAGAACCCCGTTCCGGTAGACCAGCGCCAGGGCCACGCCGTCGATCTTGAGCTCGCAGAGGAAGTCGGCCCGGGCGCCGGCGTCGGCGACCACGCGGTCGACCCAGGCGCGCATCTCGTCGTGGTCGAAGACGTTGTCCAGCGACATCATTCGCTCGAGGTGGTCCACTGCGGAGAACGCCGTGGAGAAGCCACCCCCGACGAGCTTGGTGGGTGAGTCGGCGGCCGCGAGTTCGGGGTGCGCGTCCTCGAGCGCCTGCAGGCGTCGGAGGAGCAGATCGAACTCGCCGTCGGTGATGACCGGCGCGTCCTTCACGTAGTAGCGGAACTGGTGCTCGCGGATCTCCTCGGCGAGCGCGGTCCACTCCTCACGCAGGTCCGCCTCCGGCCCCGACTGCTCGGTGACCGGCTGACCCGACTCCGTTGTATCTGCCACGTTCCGAGGGTATCGGAGTGGTGGGACAGACCCAGCTCGTCAACCGATGCCTCATTCGCGCGGTACTGCTTCCCTCCCGCTGATCGGATCCGATCAGCGGGACGGAGACGGGACCGCGGGAGTTTCCGCGCCGACGATCACAACGGACCGAGCTTCGCCACCGACCGTTTGGGTGCGATCTGGCGGTAACTCGTGTCGAGGAGTTCGGCGACCTCGTCCCAGTCGGTCTCGGCGTCGAGGATCAGCCCCACCCAGCCGGCCGGCCCGAGGTAGGCCGGCAGGAAGAACCGCGGGTCCGCCAGGAGTGCCGGCCGTTCGGATTCGTCGGCGACGAACAGGATCGACTGGTCATGGCGCACCTTGCTGCCCTTGACGCCACCGCCGTAGTTGCCGAACATCTTGCCGCAGCGGAAGGTCGGGCGACCGTGCGCGACGACCTCGGTCGCGTCGGGCAGCGCGAGCGCGATCTCCCGTATGCGGCCCAGATAGGGATCCGCGTCGTCGAACATGATCGGGTGCGGCATACCGACGAGAATAGGTCCGCGACGCCGGGCCCGCAGGGGTTTTCAGAGCGCGGAGGGATCGCTGCCGAGCAGCTGACCGGCCTCTGCGGTGATCGCCAAGGCCGTCTTGGCCCACTTCGCCGACGCCCCGGCCAGACCACAGGTAGGCGTCACGATCACGTTGTCCGACAACACTTTGCGGTCCAGCCCGATGCGGTCGGTCAGCGCGGCGAGTTCGGTCGCCACGTGTTCGGCGGCCAGCGGACGATCGGGCGCGGTCGACGGCACACGACCTGCGAGCAGGACGCCGCCGCGGTCGACGAGCATCCCGACCCCGTCGAGATCGGTCGCCGACGGTGTGGTGATGTCGATCGAATACGCAACCCCGGGAAGATGTTCGAGGAGGTCCCACCGCGGTGTGCCGCAATCGTGCAAGACCACCGGGACGCCGACGTGGTCGACGAGATCGGTGAGTGCGCGAGCCACCTCGACCGCCGGTATCGCCCGGATGGGGTCGAAGCGGGTCAGTGGCTTCACCGTGCCGTCGATGACCTGGCCGACCATCGGCTCGTCGATCTGGACCACCACGCGCGCACCAAGTCGGCGTTCCACCTCGGCGACGTGCTCGCGCACACCCTCCGCCGTCGACTCGACGATGTCGCGGACGGCTCCGTGGTCTTTCAGGACTCGTTGCCCGTTCGTCAGCTCGACAGATGCCGAGGTGGTGAACGGACCGGCCACCTGCACCTTGAAGATGCGGCCGGTACCGATGAAACCCGCTGTCTCCCAGAGTTCCTCGACGACGTCGAGGTCCTCGGCAAGCAGGTCCGCGGCGCGTCGGGCCAGGCGGGAGTGGCGTTGCGCCAGCCGGTAACCCCATGTCGCGGTGTCCATCGGCAGGTCGACGAGGATCGCCGCCATCCGGCCGATCAGATCCGCACCGATACCTCGCGCGGGCAGTTCGACGAGGTGGGCGAGATCGAGTTCCCCGTTCACCACCGCGGCGGCCGCACGTGCGTCGGTGCCGGGCATCGACCCCACGCCGGTGCCCACTCCGGTGGGCAGTGCCGCTCCGGTCACCGAGATGCGACGACAGTCGGCTGCGATGAGGTGGTGGCGATGCGTCCGCACCCGACGACCTGGTCGCCGCGTCGGGCATCGGGCAGGTACAGCACCGCGGCCTGACCGCGGGCGACGCCGGTGAGCGGCTCCTGCAGCGCGATGTCGATGGCGGGTTCACCGTCGATCGTGGTGGCGGTCGCGCGCACCGGCGCGAGCCCGCCGTGGGCTCGCACCTGCACCATCGCGTCGAAGGGTTCGTCCGGAGTGACCCCGGAGGTCCAGACCGCGCGCGTCGCGGTGATGCCCCAGACCTGCAGATCGGCTGCCGTCCCGACAGTCACCGTTCCCGAATCCGGGTCGATCTCGGTGACGTAGCGGGGCTTGCCGTCGGCGGCCGGCGCCTCGATCCCCAGGCCCTTGCGCTGCCCGATGGTGAAACCGTGGACCCCGTCGTGCTCGGCGAGGCGCTCGCCCGACGTCGCGTCCACGATCGCGCCCGGCCGGACGCCGATGCGGGCGCCGAGGAACGCGCGGGTATCGCCGCTCGGGATGAAGCAGATGTCGTGGGAGTCCGGCTTGTCCGCGACGGCCAGGCCGCGCCGGGCCGCCTCGGCCCGGATCTCGGACTTCGGGGTGTCACCGATCGGGAACATCGCCCGCGACAGCTGATCACGCGTCAGCACGGCCAGCACATACGACTGGTCCTTGTCGGCGTCGACCGCTCGTCGTAACTCGCCGTCGGTCAGTTGCGCGTAGTGACCGGTGGCCAGCGCGTCGAAGCCGAGCGCCATCGCCTTGTCGGCGAGGGCCGCGAACTTGATCTTCTCGTTGCACGTCAGACACGGGTTCGGGGTGCGTCCGGCCGCGTAGGCCTCGACGAACTCGTCGATCACATCGTCCTTGAACCGGTCGGCGAAATCCCACACGTAGAACGGGATTCCGAGGACATCGGCGGCGCGGCGGGCGTCGGAGGCGTCCTCGCGCGAGCAGCATCCGCGCGAACCGGTGCGCAGCGCACCCGGAGCCGTCGACAACGCCAGATGAACTCCGACCACCTCGTGACCGGCCTCGACCGCCCGGGCAGCGGCAACCGCCGAGTCGACGCCGCCGCTCATCGCTGCCAATACGCGCATCAGGAGATCCTTCCGCCGGGGACCGAGACCAGTCCGGCCGCCCGCGCCCGGTCGACGACCTCGTCGATGACCGCGGCGACCGCGTCGATGTCGGCCTCGGTGGTGGTGTGGCCGAGGGAGAACCGCAGCGACGACCGCGCGTCGGCCATGTCCAGGCCCATCGCCAGGAGGACATGGCTGGCCTGGGCGACCCCGGCGGTGCAGGCCGATCCGGTGGAACACTCGACGCCCTTGGCGTCGAGAAGCATGAGCAGCGAGTCACCCTCACAACCGGCGAACGACACGTGCACGTTCCCCGGGAGGCGACGATCGCCGTCGGCACCGTTCCGCACCGTTCCGTCGACGCCGAGGAGAATGTCGGTCAGCCGGGTCTGCAGGGCGCGGACGTGCGCGGTGTTCTCGTCGAGGTGCTCGACGCACCACGACAGTGCGGCGGCCATGCCGGCCGCACCGGCGACGTCCTGGGTTCCCGAGCGCACGTCGCGTTCGTGGCCGCCGCCGTGCAGCAGCGGCACGCACCCGACGTCGCGACCCAGCAGCAGGGCACCGACACCCTGCGGGCCGCCGAACTTGTGGGCGGTCAGGCTGAGCGCCGAGAGGCCGCTCGCGGCGAAATCGACCGGCAGATGGCCGACGGCCTGGATCGCGTCGGAATGCACCGGGACGCCGAATTCGGACCCGACCGCGGCGAGCTCGGCGATCGGCTGGATCGTGCCGACCTCGTTGTTGGCCCACATCAGCGAGATGACAGCTGTCTCGGCAGCGTGCTCCTCGAGCTCCGCGCGCAGGTCGGCGGGCGAGACGACACCGTCGGCGTCGACCGGGAGCAGGACGAGCTCGGCGCCGGCCTGCTCGGCCAGCCATTGCGCGGGGTCGAGGACGGCGTGATGTTCGATCGCCGAGGTGATGATCCGGCGACGGCGGGGGTCGGCGTTCCGCTGTGCCCAGTAGATTCCCTTGACCGCCAGATTGTCGGCCTCGGTGCCGCCGCCGGTGAAGACGACCTCGGAGGGCCGGGCACCGACCGCCGCGGCGATGGCCTCGCGCGCCTCCTCGAGCCGACGACGTGCGGTGCGACCGGATCCGTGCAGCGACGAGGCGTTACCCGGCTGCGCGAAGACGGCCGTCATCGCCTCGACGGCCTCGGGCAGCATCTGCGTCGAAGCGGCGTGGTCGAGGTAGACAGGCGCCTTCACGGGCGGTCGGCTTGGCACGGGCATCGCTAGCAAGGATAAACGCGCGTAGGTCGCCGACAAATTCCGCGATCGGACGCGGAACGACAGCCCGTCTCAGACCCGCTCGAGGTAGAAGTACAAGTGACGGCCGTCGATGACTCCGCCTTTGCCGTTCATGATCCCCATCACCGTGGTGTCGTCGACGCGCTTGAAGTGGTCGATGACCGGCTGACCGTCGTAGACCATCGACGCGGTGATCTCGCCGCGGAACTCGATCGCCCACAGGCTGGCCTCGCCCTTGCCGAGTGTGGTGTTGGAGTAGAGGTTGCCGTTCTCGTCGCGGCACACCAGCGGTTGGACGTCGCTGCGTGAGGTGAACGTCTTACCGAACCAGTTGGCCTTGGCGAGCGCACCGTTGATGGCGTGCCCGGTGGTGAACTCGCCGCCCTTCCATGCGCCGAGCATCTCCTCGGGCCGTAGCGGCGACAGTCCCGCCCACACGGTGTCGAGGTCGGCGTCGTCGACCCGGCCGTCGACGTCCCGGAGTTCGAAGAACTTGGCGCGCGCGGCTTCTCGGGTCTGAGTGGACGTCATCGTCGGCCTCCTGGAGGTACGCGGTTGATCGTCCGCAGAGCTGCGGACGGCTACCGGAGAAACCTATATCAGGGAACGGGTGATGTCACTTTCCGCGGCCGGGAACCGCCCCGCCACGACGCGCTCACACCGACGCGCCAGCTCGCGACGATCTGCGCCGGGTTCCTCGGGCGGGTGGATGACCATCGTCACGACGAGACCACGCGCCCGCAGGACCCGCCGCAGCGTGTCGGCCGGGGTGTCGGCGCCGATGAAACTCGGTGCCGTCGCCGTGGTCCCGTCGCTGCCGACGAAACGCAACCTCACCGGCACGACCGGCACGTCCGCATCGATCGCGGCCTGGAAGAACGCGGGTCGGAATGCACCGGCCGAGCGTCCGCAGTACGTGGTGCCCTCGGGGAACACGATGACCGACGAGTCACGGTGCAGCCGCCCGGCCACGTCGCCGACCGTCCCCGGCAGACCGCGGAGTGTGCCGCGGTCGACGGCGATGACGCCGAACCGGCGCGCGAGGGACGACACCACCGGCATCCCGACGACATCGGATTTGGCCACCACGTCAGCAGGGCTGATCAGCGCGAGCGCCAAGACGTCGAGGAACGAGATGTGGTTGGCAACCACGAGTCCGGCGCGGGCCGGGCCACCGCGCCGGTCCTCGACGCGGACGGCGATGCCCAGGGCCGCCAGCAGTGCACCCGACGCGGGTCGACGCAGGGGGCGCGGCGGACGGCGACGCAACCGCGCCACTGCGCCGGCGGTCAGCGCCGCCCAGACGATCCACACCACGACCACGACGAGTCGGCACAGACGCCACGCGACGATCGTCGCGCCGGTGACCGCGTCGAACCGCCCGGCCCGCGGTGCACCGATGCAACCGTCGCCACAGGTGCTGATCGGGAACCACGGGTGCGCGAGCGCGCCGGCCGGGCGGGCAGGCGGACACGCGGCGTGTCCGCGTCGGGGACGCTCGGAGCGAGGGGCGACCGGACCGACCAGCAGGGCGGTCATCGTGCCGCGCCCCCGGGCTCCGGCGTGGCGTCCGCGCGGGCCGAACCGAGCCGTCGGGCACTCGATCGCAGCCGGTCGAGGTATCGCTTGTTGGCCCCTTCGCGGTCGAGCAGGGTCAGGAAATCCGCGACGTCGAAGACGTCGTCGACCGCCGGCTCGCCACAGATGCGGGCGCCGAGGCGGAGGTATCCACGCATCAGAGCCGGCATCGCGACCGTGTCGGACGGCACGATGTCGTCGAGCAGGCGTCCGCCGATGCGCGCCGGCGCCAGCGGGTGTGCACGGCGCTCGGGGTCCTGGTGGTCGTCGCGCAGACGGTCGCGCAGGGCGCGCAGCGACGACCCCGGCAGCCATTCACCCGGCGTGTGCAGGGGCACCGACACACAGCCCATCAGGTATCGCAGGTCGGCGTCGTCCATGTACTGCAGCAGCGCCGCCCACATCAGCGCGGTGACCGACCCGTCGCGGTACTCGGAGTGGACACACGCCCGACCCAATTCGACGGTGGCGGAGACGATGTCGTTCATCTCGCGGAGGTCGAACTCGGTGGCCGAGTACCAGCCGCCGGCGGCGATCGCCCGCGCCGGGGAGAGCAGGCGCGCACACCCGACGACCCCGTCGTCGGCGTGGCGGACGATGAGGTGCTCGCAGAAGGCGTCGAACCGGTCGGCGTCCCGTCCGGTGACCGCGTCACCGATGCGGTTGGAGAAGCCGGGTTCGTCGGCGAAGACGCGATACCGCAGTTCCTGGGCGGCGACGATGTCGGCGGGATCGTCGGACACGAGGACCCGGATGGGCCCCGCGGTGAGCAGGGTCGTCGGCACGGCCCGCGAGAACCGAGCGCGCGCGACATGGCTGGTGCGGACTGGCGACTGCATGGCGTTCATGACTCGAATGGAAACGAGACCGGGCATCGGCAGGACCACCGCAGCGTGTCGTGTCGGTGCGGGTTCGATGAACTCGGGCCGCCACCGGATGAACAGGCCTCGCCACGGCCACCTGCGGGTGAACGACCCCCGAACGCACGGTGACCCCCGACGGGGAGTCGGGGGTCACCGGGTCCTGCAGTTGATCAGCTCATGATCACTTGCGCTTCTTGACCTCTTCGGTCAGCTGCGGCGCAACGTTGAACAGGTCGCCGACAACGCCGTAGTCGGCGATCTCGAAGATCGGGGCCTCTTCGTCCTTGTTGACGGCCACGATCGTCTTCGAGGTCTGCATGCCGGCGCGGTGCTGGATGGCGCCCGAGATGCCCAGGGCGACGTACAGCTGCGGCGACACGGTCTTACCGGTCTGACCGACCTGGAACTGACCGGGGTAGTAACCGGAGTCGACGGCCGCGCGCGAAGCGCCCACGGCGGCACCGAGCACGTCGGCGAGTTCTTCGACGACGGAGAACTTCTCGGCGCTGCCGACACCGCGACCACCCGAGACGACGATCGACGCCTCGGTCAGTTCGGGACGATCGCCGCCGACGTTCGGCTCGACCTTGGTGATCTTGACCGCGCCCTCTTCCTGAGCCGGGACCTCGACGTCGACACGCTCGCCGGCGCCGGCCTGCGGCGCGGCCTCGACGCCACCGGGGCGGATCGAGAAGACCGGGACCTCGCCCTTGGCCTGGGCGTCGACGGTGTAGGCGCCACCGAAGATGGAGTGGATGCCCACGCCGCCTTCCTTGACGTCGACGATGTCGGCGAGGACGCCAGAGCCGAGGCGCACGGCCAAGCGGCCGGCGATCTCCTTGCCGTCGGCGGTGGCCGCGACGAGGATGCCGGCCGGCGAGGCGGTCTCGGCGATCGCGGCCAGCACGTCGACCTGCGGGGTGATGAGGTAGCTACCCGCATCGTCGGACTCGGCGACGTAGATCTTCTCCGCGCCGGCCTCCTTGAGTCCGTCGAGGATGCCGTCGGCCGAGCCGGGCTTGCCGACGACGACCGCCGACGGGGTGCCGAGTGCGCGGGCGGCGGTGATGAGCTCGCTGGTGACCTTCTTCAGGGCGCCTTCGGCGTCCTGTTCCACGAGAACGAGTACTTCTGCCATGGTGGTTTTCTCCTGAATGTCTGGGGGTTCGCCGGTGGTCTGCGTGGAGAAGGTCAGATGATCTTCTGGCCGACCAGGTACTCGGCGACCTTGGTGCCGCCGTCGCCTTCGTCGGTGACGCGCTCGCCCGCGGTCTTCGGCGGCTTCGGGGTGTTCGCCGTCACGACCGAGCCGGCGTTCTCCAGGCCCACATCGCTTGCCTCGACGTCGATCTCGGCGAGGGTCAGGACGGTGACCTCCTTCTTCTTGGCGGCCATGATGCCCTTGAAGGAGGGGAAGCGCGGTTCGTTGATCTTCTCGTTCACGCTGACGATGGCCGGCAGGCTGGCCTCGACGTGGAAGATGCCGTCGTCGGTCTCCCGCTCGCCCTTGAGGGTCTCGCCCTCCAGGGTCAGCTTGCGCAGGTGGGTCAGGTGCGGGAGCTCGAGGTACTCGGCGATCATGGCCGGGATGGCGCCGACGCGACCGTCGGTGGCCTCGTTGCCGGCGATGACCAGCTCGACACCCTCGACCGTGCCGAGCGCCCGGGCCAGCACGTAGGCGGTCTGGACCGCGTCCGAGCCGTGCATGAGGTCGTCCTTGATGTGGATCGCCTTGTCGGCGCCCATGGACAGGGCCTTGCGGATGGCGTCGGTGGCGCGCTCGGGACCAGCCGTCAGGATGGTGACCTCACCGCCGTCGGCCTCCTTGATCTTCAGCGCTTCCTCGACGGCGCGCTCGTTGATCTCGTCCAGGACGGCGTCGGCGGCCTCACGGTCCAGGGTGTAGTCGTCGTCGGACAACTTGCGCTCGGACCATGTGTCGGGAACCTGCTTGATCAGTACGACAATGTTTGTCATGGGTCTACGTCGACCTCCTGCATCGGGTTCGGCAACTTACCGGCGGGTAAGGCCATGGGTCCCCACCACTTTAGCGTCTCCTATGCTTCCACTAAACATCGACTACCTCACACAATGCACGCTACCGTTCGCTCGCTCGGTACGACGGCCCCGGCGGTCCCCGGGGCATGCCCTACTCTCTGTCAGATGACTGACGCAGACCTCGGATCGTCGCGCGGGACGGCAACCACTGGTCTCGAGGCGCTCGACACCGACCAGCAATTGGCGCTGACCGGCGAGCGGACGGTCCCGGGGATTCCCGCCGAGAACTACTGGTTCCGGCGCCACGAGATCGCCTACCGCCACATCGCCGACCGGTGCGCGGGCCACGACGTCCTCGAAGCCGGCTCCGGCGAGGGGTACGGCGCCGCGATGATCGCCGACGCCGGGGCGTCGTCGGTGGTCTGCGTCGACTACGACGCCGCCGCGGTCGAACACACCCGACGCCGCTATCCCCAGCTCGTCGTCCACCAGGGCAACCTCGTCGACCTCCCCCTCGCCTCCGCCTCGGTCGACATCGTGGTCAACTTCCAGGTCATCGAACACCTCTGGGATCAGCCGCGATTCGTCGCCGAATGCCACCGCGTGCTGCGTCCGGGCGGGGTCCTGCTCATGTCGACGCCCAACCGCATCACCTTCTCCCCCGGTCGCGACACACCGCTCAACCCGTTCCACACCCGTGAGCTCGACGCGGCCGAACTCACCGAACTGCTTCTCGACGGCGGCTTCGTGATCGACGCGATGTGGGGAGTCGTCCACGGACCGCGCCTTCGCGCCCTGGACACCAAATGGGGCGGTTCGCTCATCGACGCCCAGACCGAGCGTGCGCTCGCCGGCGAGCCCTGGCCGGACGAGCTGGCCGCGGATGTCGCCGGCGTGGTCGCCGCGGACTTCGATGTCGTCGATTCCGGCGTGTACGACATCGACGACTCGCTCGACCTGTTCGCCGTCGCGTTGCGGGGCTGAGGGTGACCACCCGCACCGAACCCGTCCCGGGCCAGTTCACGCTGGTCCTGCACTCGCATCTGCCGTGGCTGGCCAATCACGGCCGTTGGCCGGTCGGCGAGGAATGGCTGTATCAGTCGTGGGCCGCGTCGTACCTGCCGCTGTTCGACATGCTCGAGCGGCTGGCCGCCGACGGTTTCACCGACCAGCTCTCCCTCGGGATCACGCCGGTGCTGGCCGCGCAACTCGACGATCCGCACTGTGCGTCGTCGATGTACGAGTGGCTCGCCGACTGGCAGCTCCGGGCCACGCAGGCAGCGATGTCCCGCGACGCCGACCGAGCCGCGGCGGGCCGCCGTGAGTACCTCGACGCCCAGCGCGCGCTGGACACCTTTGCCTCCCGATGGCGTCACGGCGCGTCACCACTGATCCGCGGACTGGCCTCGAGCGGTGTCGTCGAGATCCTGGGCGGCCCCCTGGCCCACCCGTTCGCACCGCTGCTCGACCCGCGACTGCGCCGGTTCTCGCTGACCGAGGGGCTCGCGGACGCCCATGCGCGGTGGGGTGTCGAGCCGACCGGGATCTGGGCACCCGAGTGCGCCTTCGCGCCGGGGATGGAGATGGAGTACGACCGCGCGGGCGTGCGCCACTTCATGGTCGACGGGCCCGCCTTGCACGGCGACACCGCGCTGGGACGCCCCGTCGGCGACAGCGCCGTCGTCGCCTACGGACGTGACCTGACGGTGAGCTATCGCGTCTGGTCGCCGAAGTCGGGCTATCCGGGTCATGGCGCCTATCGGGATTTCCACACCTATGACCACGAGACCGGGCTCAAGCGATTCCGGGTCACCGGCCGGACCGTGTCCGGAAAGGACAAGAAGCCCTACGACCCGGCGCGCGTCGACGCGGTTCTGGGCCGGCACGTCGAGGACTTCGTCGCGCATGTGCGGCAGCGTCTGGTCGACGAGTCCGCGCGGATCGGCCGGCCCGCGCTGGTGGTCGCCGCGTTCGACACCGAATTGTTCGGGCACTGGTGGCATGAGGGCCCGGTCTGGCTGGAACGGGTGCTGCGACGTCTGCCCGAGGTCGGGGTCACCGTCGGGACACTCGCGGGCGCAACGCAGGCCGGGCTCGTCGGCGCGCCCATCGACCTCCCCAGGTCGTCGTGGGGGTCGGGTAAGGACTGGCGGGTGTGGAACGGCCCCGCCGTGCAGCACCTGGTCGACCTGAACGCCGAGGTCACCGAGACGGCGCTCGACGCGATCGCCAAGCTGCGGCAACAAGGAAGTGCACGCAGCCGGGTCGCCGATCAGATCGTGCGCGAGGCGCTGCTGACCGTGTCCTCGGACTGGCCGTTCATGGTGTCGAAGGACACCGCGGCGCAGTACGCTGTGTCGCGAGCTCACACGCATGCGCATGCCACCCGCGAGATCAGCGACGCGGCGATGCGGGGCCGCGACGACGCAGCCGAGACGCTCGCCGCCGCCTGGGCGCGTGCCGACAATCTCTTTCCCGCACTCGATGCGCGCCGGCTGCACACGGCTCTGACCGCCGACCGGGTCGGTGTCGAGGGGGGAATCCGATGAAGGTGTTGTTCGTGTCGTGGGAGTACCCGCCGGTGGTGGTGGGCGGACTCGGCCGGCATGTCCATCACCTCGCCACCGAGATGGCCGCCGCCGGGCACGACGTGGTCGTGCTGACCCGGCGTCCGTCGGGGACCGACGCGGTGACTCATCCGACGACGGACACCGTCGTCGAAGGTGTCCGGGTTCTGGCCGTCGCCGAGGACCCGCCGGAGTTCGAGTTCGGGCAGGACATGATGGCCTGGACGCTGGCCATGGGGCATTCGTTCGTGCGGGCGGGACTTCGGATTCTGCACGGCGGCGCCGGGAGCGGAGCGATCGGGTCGCGATGGGTGCCGGAGGTCGTGCACGCGCATGATTGGCTGGTCGCCCACCCGGCCATCGCGCTGGCCGAGTTCTTCGATGTGCCACTGGTATCCACGATCCACGCGACGGAGGCCGGGCGGCACAGCGGCTGGGTGAGCGGTCGGACGAACCGGCAGGTGCATTCGGTCGAGTGGTGGCTGGTGTCCGAATCCGACGCTCTCATCACGTGTTCGGCGTCGATGCGCGACGAGGTGAACCGACTGTTCGGCTACGACGCCACCGACATCACGGTGATCCACAACGGCATCGACATCCGTACGTGGCCGTTCGCCGAACGCGCTCGGACGAGCGGTCCGGCCGAGCTGCTGTTCGCGGGGCGGCTCGAGTACGAGAAGGGCGTGCAGGATCTGCTCGCGGCGCTCCCCCGGATCCGGCGCAGCCATCCGGGTACGACGCTGACGATCGCCGGTGACGGCACCCAGCGGGACTGGCTGATGGAGCAGGCGCGCAAGCATCGGGTCGGCAAGGCGGTGCGGTTCGTCGGCCCGGTCGACCACACCGAGTTGGTGACGCTGATGCACCGCTGCGACGCCATCGTGCTGCCGAGTCGCTACGAGCCGTTCGGGATCGTGGCGCTGGAGGCGGCGGCAACCGGCGTGCCCTTGATCGTGTCCACGGCCGGGGGTCTGGGTGAGGCGGTTCGCGAGCCGGACACCGGGCTGACGTTCGAGCCCGCGGATGTCGCCGGTCTGGCCGCGGCGGTCCGGGCCACGCTGTCCGATCCGGGCGCGGCCGCGCAACGAGCACTGCGGGCGCGGGCACGACTCACCGCGGAGTTCTCCTGGGCCGAGGTCGCCGAGCGCACCGCGAGCGTGCACCTCGCCGCGAAGCGTCGAGTCCGGCACGCGATCGGACGGCCCGACATCCCGGAACGTCCGCTGCCCGAACGGGACCCGGGCCAGCCATAGCCCCCTGCTCCCTGAGGAGCCCGGAGCCTGCGGAGGGCGTCACGAAGGGTCCCGCTCGGCCGCGGCCTTCTTCCGTTCGATGTCGGCGAGGGCGCGTTCGAGTTCGGCGCGTTCGGCGGCGTTCGACGCCCAGTCGTCCATCCGGTTCTTGACCACCCGGGCGGGTGCGCCGACCGCAATGGCGTAGTCGGGGATGACGCCCTTGACCACCGCGTGCGAGCCCAGCACGCATCCTCGCCCGACGATCGTGTTGCGCAGCACCGACACCTTGGCTGCGACCCACGTGTCCGGCCCGATGCGCACCGGGCCCTTCACGATGCCCTGGTCTTTGATCGGCAGCGTGATGTCGTCCATCTTGTGGTCGAAGTCGCAGATGTAGCACCAGTCGGCGATGAGGGTGGAACCGCCGATCTCGAGGTCGAGGTAGGAGTTCACCACGTTGTTGCAGCCGAAGACGGTCTTGTCGCCGATGCGGAGGCTGCCCTCGTGGCAGCGGATGGAGTTGCCGTCGCCGATGTGGACCCAGCGACCGATCTCCATGCGCGCGAGTTCCGGCGTCGCGTGGATCTCGACGTTGCGCCCGAGGAACACCATGCCCCGCAGCACGATGTGCGGATTGGCGAGGCGGAACCGCGCCAGGCGGTAGTAGCGCACGAGGTACCACGGTGTGTACGCCCGGTTGCGTCTGATCCAGCGCAGCGAGTCCAGCGTGAGAAAACGCGCCTGGTCGGGGTCGCGGCGTCGGCCTGCGCGCCGGCGGGACCGGTACGACGCATTCCACATGGTGGTCATGACCAGAAACCCTAATCGACGCGATTTTCGCGCACGATAGGCTCACTGCTGGCGCGGAGTGCCGTTCGATGGCATGCCCGGCGCCTGGACCCGACGCTGAACAGGGCACGACGACGAGGAGCAGGATGGCTTTGGCACGACCGCAGGTGTCTCGACGCCGCCGATCCGCGCTGACCCGCCTGCTCGTCGCGCTGACGGCCGTGTGCTCGATGGCGCTCGCCGCCTGCTCGGACGGCCACATCGACGTCCGCTCCGTGCCGAGCGTCGGCTGGCCCAGCTACGGAGGTGTCCCGGGCAACGCCAACTTCGCGTATGCCGATGTGCCGGAAGACCTGACGCTGAGCTGGACACGCCCGACCGGCGGCCCGGTCACCGCACCGGTGACGATCTCCGGCAAGGGGAACGTGGGCGTGACGTCGAATGCGGCGCAGGGCTGCAACGTGCTCGTGCTCGACAGCCGCTCCGGACGCAAGAACTTCTGCAAGGACATGCGGGCCGGTGTCGAGATCAACGCGATGCTCGTCGATCAGTACGACCAGCCCTATCTCGGCGAGGAGACGACCTTTCTCGCCTTCAATGCCGGCGGCGCCATCCGCTGGCGGGCCGGCGTGATCGGCGTACCGCTGTCGGCGAAGTTCGCGGCCCCGAACGAGGTGCTGGTCGCCACCACACAGGGTCAGATCCTGCTGATCGACACCCAGCGCAACGAACTCCTCGCGCCTGAGGTGAGACTGCGCGACGACGCCGATCCCGCGCAGCCGCTCCGCGGCTTCGGCGACTGCGTGAGCAACGGGCCGCAGTGCGCGATCCCCGCCCCCGCTGCCGTCGACACCGAACGAGAACGCTTCTTCCTCAACTTCTTTCCCCAAGGCGCAGCGACGTCGCAGATCCGCGCGATGAAGTACGGCGCCGTTGCCGGGAACCGCGAAGTCCGGACCGCGTGGCAGGCCGACGTCCCCAGCGGCGTCATCGGGACCCCGACGCTCTCGGCCGACGGCGCGACCCTCTATGCGTTCTCGCGCGACGGCAAGATCGTCGCCCTGAACGCCGAGGACGGATCGACGCGGTGGACCTACGACATCGGCGGCCACGGATTCGCGACGATGACCGTCTCCCCGGACGGCCTGATCATCCCGACCGGTTCGCTCGGCGCCCCGCTGACCCTGCTGCGTGATCGGGGCGATGGTGCCGAACAGGTCTGGCAGCGCACCGATCTGGCGACGGTGAGCCTGTCCGCCTTGACCCAGCAGCAGACCGCGTGGACGGTCGCCCGCGATCCCGGCAAGGACTCCCTGTCCCTGGTCGAGGTGTCCACGACCGACGGCGCGACGAAACGGACTCTGCCGCTGCCGAATTCGCGCGGTTTCGCGACCGGCGTCTCGGTGTCCTACTCCGGACAGATCGCGACCGCGACCAATCTCGGCGAGGTGTACTTCTTCGACAGCAAGGCCGATCTCGAGTAGGTGTTCGTAGAGTGCGGGATTCGTACCGGAAACCGATACAGATCCCGCACTCTGCGTGGTCGGGTTCGTTTCAGAACCGGACACCCGGCTCACAGATGAACGCGACACCCTTGCGCCCGATCCGGGTCAGCACCACCGACAACGGCCGGGAGCCTCTGAGCTTGAGCTTCTTCCGCAATCGGTCGGGGTCGACGTCGAGTCCGCGGACGAGGATCTCGAGGGGGCCGCAGTCGAGCGCCGCGAGCGCCTTCCGGAGCGCCTTCTCGGTCACGCCCGTCTGCTCGATCACCCGGAATCCGCGGGCGCCGTCGGGGACGGAATCACCCGTGAGATAGGCGATCTGCGGATCGAGTTGCCAGAGCCCGGACCGGTGCGCGTAGTGCTTGACCAGCCCGGCGCGCACGATCGCCCCGTCCGGGTCGACGATCCACTCCCCCGCCTCACCGGCCGGCACCTCGTCGTCTTCGCGGTCGGTGACCTCGACCTCGGCGACTGTTCCGTCGGCGCGGGTGCGGAGCACGGTGGCCCGACGGCCGGGCTCCACACCCGGGCCCGTCCACAGGCACGCCTCGCGCACGCCGCCGTCGAGTGAGGTGACCTGGACCTCGCCGTCGAAGCCATAGCGGTTTCGCAGCATCTGATGATCCAGTCCGGGAGCGCATTTCACGATGAGCGCGCGGCCGGGGTAGGTGGTCAACAGCTCGAAGAGCGGTGGGGTCAGCTGATCGAGTCGGAAGATGCGGCCCGCGTCCGATCGCCGCGCGGGATCGGCGAGGAGCACGTCCGCGGTCGAGGTCGGGGTGAGCGCGTCCGCGACCAGCAGCGTCGCCTCCGGCACGTTGGAACGCGCCATCGCGAGCCGGACCCGGTCGATGTCGCTGCCGATGACACCCGAGATACCGTTGGCGCGCACCAGCTCTCGCAACTCCGCCCCGATCGAACAGGTCAGGTCGTGCACCACCGATTCCGGGAACCGCGCCGCGATTTCGGCCGCACGGTGCGCGGCGACCACCGACGCGGTCGCCTGCTGCAGGGCGTCATCGGTGAACAGGAGACCCTCGGCATCGCGCAGCTTCGAGCGGGCGCGCCTACGACACTGCACCGTCTCGATCAGCGCGGCGTCGTGGGGCGCGTATCGGCTGCGTACCTCGGTGATGTCGGCCAGCATCGTCGACGGGGTGAGCTCGAGGCCGGCCACCGTGTCGAGCGCCTTCTCGCCGTGCCGCGACCGCAGGAACGCGACATCGTCGAGATCGAAGGAGTAGCCCATGGCCTGACGACGGAACCGCCTACTGCGGCTTCGTCCCCGTCACCACGACGTTGTAGAAGAACTTCGGGGGTACGACCTTGCGCAGCACGTTCTCGTCGAGCCAGGTCAGCCGCTTCCAGCCACCGAAGGCAAAGCGGGCCCAGCCCCAGCCGAGCTTCTCCGGCGGCACAGCGGCCTCGAAGGAGCGGACCGGCCAGCCGAGCATCGCGGCGGCCAGTTCCTCGGTGGCGGTGGCCACCTTCTGCGCGCCGGCGGCGCGGGCGATGCCGGCGAGCTCGTCGGGATCGAAGGTGTGGATGTCGACGACGGCCTCGAGCGCGGCCGCACGCGAGGACTCGTCGAGTTCCTCCTGCGGGCGCCGCCACCCCTGCAGCGGACCGAGCTTCGTGACGTTCGTCGTGGCGAACCACGTCGCCCGACTCATCCAGCGCGCGTAGAAGTCACCGATCGTCGACGGCTCACCCGCGAAGATGAACCGCCCGCCGGGCTTGAGGACCCGCAGCACCTCGCGCAGCGCCTGCTCGACATCGGGAATGTGGTGCAGCACAGCATGTCCGACGACGAGGTCGAAGGTGTCGTCGTCGTACGGGATCTTCTCCGCGTCGGCGACCCGGCCGTCGACATCGAGACCGAGGTTCTCCGCATTGCGAAGGGCGACCTTGACCATCCCCGGCGAGAGGTCGGTGACCGACCCCTTCGACGCGACACCCGACTGCATCAGGTTCAGCAGGAAGAAGCCGGTGCCACAACCGAGTTCCATCGCGCGGCCGTACGGCAGGGGCTCCTCGGTGGCCACGGCGTCGAAACGGCCACGCGCGTAGTCGATGCAGCGTTCGTCGAAGCTGATCGACCACTTCTCGTCGTAGGTCTCGGCCTCCCAGTCGTGGTAGAGCACCTGGGCGAGTTTGGTGTCGGTGAGGGCCGCCTTGACCTGTTCCTCGGTGGCGTGCGGATTGGGAGCGGGATCGGTGCCCGGTGTGGCGTCGGTGGTCATGATCGCTTCCTGTGTGCGTGGTGATGGGGTGCTGTGGTCGAGGGGTACGCGGCGACGACGGCTCAGCGGCCGACGAATTCCGCCTTCCCGGGGCCGTTCTCGAGGAACGAAGTCAGACCGATGGCGCGGTCCTCGGTCGCGAATAGCGGGGCGAACAACTGCTCTTCGATCTTGAGCCCGGTGTCGAGGTCGACGCCGAGCCCCTGATCGACGGCCTTCTTGATCGCGGCGAGCGCCACCGAGGCGGCGCCGTCGAACTGTCCGGCCCAGGCGAGCGCGGCGTTGTAGACCTCGTCCGGCGCGACGACCTCGTCGACGAGTCCGATCGCCAGTGCCTCCGCGGCGTCGACGAAGCGGCCGGTGAACATCAGATCCTTGGCCTTCGACGGCCCGATGAGACGTGCCAGCCGCTGCGTGCCGCCGCCGCCGGGGATGAGACCGAGCAGGACCTCGGGCAGCCCGAGCTTCGCGTTGTCGCCCGCGATCCGTCGGTCGGCACCCAACGCGACTTCGAGGCCACCGCCGAGCGCGTACCCGGTGATGGCCGCGACGGTCGGCTTCGGGATGGCGGCGATCGCGCCGAGATCGCTCTGCAGGCGACCCGCCACCCGGCTCATCTCGGCGTAGCCGACGTCCCGCATCTCCTTGACGTCCGCGCCGGCCGCCAGGATCTTCGGGCCGCCGTAGACGACGACGGCCTTGATGTCGGCGCGGACCGTGGCCTCCTCGGCCGCGGCGGCCAGTTCGGCCTGCACCTGCCGGCTCAACGCGTTCATCGGCGGCCGGTGCAGCAGGATGGTGCCGACCCCCGGATGAGCGTCGGAGCACTCGAGGGTCACGAACTCAGGCATGGTCGAAGGCTACCGGTAGGTAAGTCCGATCGATGCCCCAGCCCGACGACCCAGGCCGACGACCCGGCACGCACGACGCGGCCCGGAGTCCGCCGCCCACCGGCATCGGAGCCATACAGTGGCGGTCATGGCGAAAACGTCGGGTTCCGCAGGTGATCCCATCGAGCTCGAGGTCGGCGACCGCACCGTCCGGCTGTCGAGTCCCGACCGCGTCTACTTTCCCGAGCGCGGTGAGACCAAGCGCGATCTCGCCGAGTACTACCTGTCCGTCGGCGACGGGATCGTCCGTGCGCTGCGCGACCGTCCGTGCATGCTGCACCGGTTCCCCAAGGGCGTCAGCGGCAACAAGGTCCACCAGAAGCGCATCCCCGCCGGTGCGCCGGACTGGCTGGAGACCACCGAGATCTACTTCCCGCGGTACGGCCGCACCGCCGACGAACTGTGCGTCACCGAACTGGCATCGGTGATCTGGGCGGTGCAGATGTCGACCGTCGAGTTCCACCCCTGGAACTCACGACGCGACGACCCCGAGTCGCCCGACGAGTGGCGTATCGACCTCGACCCGATGCCCGACTGCACGTTCCCCCGGATCCGGCGCGTGGCGCACGTCGTCGAAGAAGTGCTCGACGAACTGGGTATGCGCGGGTTCCCCAAGACCTCGGGCGGTCGCGGGCTGCACATCTACGTCCGCATCGCGCCGGAGTGGGGCTTCCCGCAGGTCCGGCGTGCGGCTCTCGCGTTCGCCCGGGAGGTCGAACGTCGGGCGCCCGACGACGTGACGACGACCTGGTGGCGCAAGGACCGCGACCCGGCGGCGGTCTTCGTCGACTACAACCAGAACACCCGCGACCACACCATGGCCTCGGCCTACTCGGTGCGTGGCAACGAGCGGGCCACCGTGTCGACGCCGATCACCTGGGCCGAGATCGACGACATCGAACCCGACGATTTCACCATCGCCACCGTGCCGGCCCGGTTCGCCGAACTCGGAGACCTGCACGCGGAGATCGACGACGTCGCGCACCGACTCGACACCCTCATCGACTGGGCCGACCGCGACGACATCGGCACCGACGAGGACGCCGAGATCATCGATATGGATCGGTGACGTCGCGTAACGACCGCAATGCCTCTTCCAGGGCGGCGAACTGAGCGTCGCCGAGATGCTCGCGCCACTCCTGCTGCTGCGCCTCGACCTCACGCGCGGCGACCTCGCACAGGTGAACGCCCCGCTCACTCAGCGTCACCAGCCGGGCGCGACGGTCGGACGGGTCCGGCACCCGGGTCAGGTAGCCAGCCGCCTCGAGCTGGTCGACGATGCCGCCCGCGGTCTGCTTGGTGACACCCGCCTGCTCGGCGAGATCGGTCAGCCGCATGGGTTCGGGTGCCAGCCGCTGTAGCACCCGGGACTGCGCCGGAGTGATGTCGTCGGCCCCTTCCTCGGCGATCCGTGCCAACACCCGGCGCTCGGTCGCGCGATGGGCGATGAACATCAGGACGGCGATCTGCGGGTCGGACACGACGTTGACTTTAGTACGAAACCCTGACTAATATCAGTCAGGGAACCTGACTATCTGTGCGGCGGGAGCGACCGATGGACACCGACCTCATCTGGCAACGCATCGACGAGCAACGACTCGAACTCGCCGGACTGATCGAGACCCTCACGCCCGAGCAACTCGCCACCCCGTCGCTGTGCGACGCGTGGACGGTGCGCGACGTCGCGGTCCACCTCACCCACTCCCACACCTCACCGGCACGAGCGATGATCGCCGCGTGCCGATACGGATTCCGGTTCAACACGATGATCCGCGAACTCGCGCTGCGCGACGACACCACGGCGGATCAGGCCGCCTCGAAGTTGCGCGCCATGGTCGGTTCGCGTCGGCATCCGATCGGGACGACTCCCATGGCGCCGCTGCTGGATTCGCTCCTGCACGGGCAGGACATCGCGGTCCCGCTCGGACTCGACCGGCCGATGCCGACCGACGCCGCGACGGCGTGCGCAGACTACCTGTGGTCGACGGGTTTCCCGTTCCACGCACGTCGCCGAAACGAGGGACGACGCTACGTGGCCACCGACAGCGACTTCGCGGCCGGGACGGGCGCGGTCGTCGAGGCGCCGATCCGCGACATCGTCATGCTGTTCGGCGGACGGACGAACGCCGCCGGGGCACTGGCGCCCTCAACCTGACAGCGCGTCCGGTCAGAGCGTGATCTCGGGCGGCTGCTGATCGCCGAGAGTCCGGAAGTACTCGTCGGAGCCGGGGAAACCGAGGCCGGCCAGCCCGGCGCCGGGTGTCACGTTCGGCAGGATCGGTTCGATGACACGCTCGGCGTCGAGCAGTTCGTCGATGGTCGAGAACTGCGAGACGTAGTTGAGCTGCGACCACGTGGGCGGCATGAGGAAGTGCTGGCCCGCGGCCCAGGAATCGATCGCGACCCGGGCGTTCACCCACCGGGCGACCTCGGCTTCGGTGGTCTCGGCGTCGGCGTGCTGTCCGTCGGGCATCGCGGCCAGGAAGAACCGGGTGTCGTAGCGTCGCTTCTCGTTCACCGGGGTGATCCAGTGCGCGAGCGGACGCAGCAGATCGGCACGCAGCGTCAGTCCGCGCGCGGTGAGGAACTGCGCGAACGACAACGACTTCTCGACGAGGCGTTGCCGATCCTCGGCCAGTCCCTCCGGGTCGGCGAAGGCGCCGTCGGCATCGGTCGCGAGCAGGACGCCGCACTCTTCGAACGTCTCGCGGACGGCCGCGCACACCAGGGCCTGGGCGATCTCGGCGTCGCTGCCGAATTGCCCGGCCCACCAGGTGGCCTCGGGACCCGTCCACGCCAGGTCGGCGTCGGCGTCCCGCTTGTCGACGCCGCCGCCCGGGAACACCGTCATTCCCCCCGCGAAGGCCATCTGCTTGACGCGGCGTTGCAGGAAGACCTCGATGCCGTCGGCAGCGTCGCGGACGAGCACGACGGTCGCGGCATCCCGCAACGGTGCGGACACGATGTCCGGGCCCTGCTGCTGTGTCGACGTCATTCAGTTACCTCCTGCTGCTCGACGGTGGCCACCCGCACGGCGCCGGCGCCGCGCGAAGTACCGGCCGTCGACTTTGTCCAGAACGATCTGCTGGCGGAAGGCGGCGGTGAGGTTCTCACTCGTGAGTACCTCCTCGAGCAGCCCCTGGGCCACCACGCCACCCTCGGACAGGATCATCGCATGTGTGAAACCTTCGGGGATCTCCTCGACGTGGTGGGTGATCAGCACGATGGCCGGGGCGTCGGGGTCGGCGGCCAGACGCGCGAGACGATCGACGAGTTCTTCGCGGCCACCCAGGTCGAGCCCGGCGGCCGGTTCGTCGAGCAAGAGCAGTTCGGGGTCGGTCATCAGCGCGCGCGAGATCACGACACGCTTGCGCTCGCCCTCGGACAGCGTGCCGAAGCGACGGTCCGCGAGGTGCTCGGCGCCCATCGATTCCAGCGATTCGACGGCCTGCGCACGGTCCATGGCGTCGTAGCTCTCGCGCCACCGCCCCAGGACCGCATATCCCGCCGAGATGACGACGTCGCTGACGATCTCCTCCGGCGGCACTCGATCGACCAGCGACGGGCTCGAGACCCCGATCCGGGTCGACAGCTCGCGGATCTCGACCCGGCCGAGCTTCTCGTTGAGCACGAAGGCGGTGCCCGACGTCGGGTGGATCTCCGCCCCGGCCAGTCGGATCAGTGTCGTCTTGCCCGCGCCGTTGGGTCCGATGATCACCCAGCGTTCGTCCAGTTCCACCTGCCACGACAGCGGGCCGACGAGAGTCTTGCCGCCTCGAACGACGGCGACGTCGCGAAAATCGATCAAGAGGTCGGGATCGGATTCGGTCACTCCCCCATCCTGCACCACGAGGGAATGGTCGACCCGTTCGACTCACGGCAGACCGGACGGCGGGAATAGTCCGGGGCGTCGGCCGCATTGAACATCGTCGTGACCCCTTCGAACCTCCCCTTGTCGATCCTGGATCTCGCGCAGATCGGTCGTGACGAGACTGCCGCGCAAAGCCTGTCCGCCAGTGTCGATCTCGCACAGAACGCGGAGAAGTGGGGCTACCGCCGGATCTGGTACGCCGAGCACCACAACATGTCGGCCATCGCGTCGTCGGCGCCGGCGGTGCTCATCGCACACATCGCCGCGCACACCTCGACCATCCGTCTCGGCGCCGGCGGCGTGATGCTGCCGAACCATTCCCCGCTGACCATCGCCGAGCAGTTCGGCACCCTCGCCGAACTCCATCCCGGGCGCATCGACCTCGGGCTCGGGCGCGCGCCCGGCAGCGATCAGCAGACCTTCGCGGCCCTGCGCCGCACCCACGCCTCCGCGGAGCGGTTCCCGCACGACGTCCTGGAGCTGCAGGCCTTCCTCGGCGACGAGTCGCGTATCGAAGGCGTTCGCGCGACCCCGGGCGCGGGCACCCACGTGCCGCTCTACATCCTCGGCTCGTCGCTGTTCGGCGCGCAGCTCGCCGCGGCCCTCGGACTTCCGTACGCCTTCGCCTCCCACTTCGCGCCGCAGGCGCTCACCGAGGCCGTGGCGTTGTACCGCCGCGAGTTCCGGCCGTCGGAGGTCCTCGCCGAGCCCTACGTCATCGCGGGTGTCGGAGCGATCGCCGACGAGGACGCCGACCGTGCGCAGGCGCAGCTGCAGATCGCGAAACGTCAACGCGTGTCGCTGCTCTACGGCCGCGGCCGGACCTTCACCGACGAGGAAGCCGACGCCATCCTCTCGATGCCGCAGGGACGCCAGATCGACGAGATGCTGACGTACTCGGGTGTCGGGACGCCGGGCGAGGTGCGCGACTACCTCTCGTGGTTCGCCGGGCACGCCGACGCAGACGAGCTGATCGTCGCGTCGCTGGCGCCCGATCGTGACGTGTGGCTGGGCACCTTCGGCCACCTCGCGCCGGTGAACTCACCGGTCGCCGCCGGCTGACCGAGATCCGAGGGCAGACCGTCAGGCCAGCCGGAAGTCCTCGAAGTCGAACCCGGGCACGACGATACAGCTGACTAGTGACGGCTCGTCCCCGGCGGGCCGTGCACGCTGCCACACGCCCGGCGGCACGAGCGCCTGGGGTCGGTGACCGGCCTCGATGTCGGGTCCGACGAGAACTGTCGTCGGGTCACCGGGGACATCGGCGTCCCCGCCGAGATCGAGTTCGACCGGCGCTCCTCGATGGTGCAGCCACAGTTCGGCGCCGCGTACCGTGTGCCACGCCGACTCGTCGCCCGGCATGAGGACGAAGTAGATCGCCGTGCCGGCGGCACGGTCGCCGGTATAGCCGTCGGCAAGCGACGCCGACGGCACGACGACGTCGCTCCGCCACGTCTCCCGGAACCAGCCGCCTTCCGGATGGGGTTGCAGATCAAGAGCTTTCACCCATTCCGGCGGTACCGCAGCGCTCACGTGTCCTCCTGGGCCCGGATGACCTCGGCGATGACGGTCACCGAACCGGGCGCGATCTCGGTGAACCCGGCGTCTCGAACGGCCACCGCCCTCCCGGCGGCATCGGCGGAGAGCAGTTCTCGCCACCGCCCGGGCGTGGCCTGACGGACCGCGAGCGGGCAGTCGTCCCGACGCCACTCGATCGCGTCGTCCGCGGAGAGGAGCTTGGCCGCCAGCATCGACGCGTGACCGACCTGCGCGGCCAGTTTGCCGACAGTCATCGGCAGGTCGGGATTGGTCCACAGCACGACGCCCGAGACCGGCGGCTGCTCGGGCAGCTCTCCCTCGACCTCGGTCCCACCGATCTGCAGCTTCGCCACACGCCGGTCGAGGTCACCGACGCGGCCGGGCACGAACGCCCGTGCCGACGCCCCGCCCTCGGTCGCGGTCACACCCCAGACCTCCTGCGCGGCAGCCCATTGCGCGCCACGCGCGCGCCGGGCGATCTTCCGGATTCGTGCGTCGCACCAGGCGTCCATCGCCGCCGACCACGGACCGTCGCCCGCACTTCGTTCGTCGAGGCACAGTAACGCCACCGCTCGCGCTGCCGCGGTCAGCAGTTCGGTGCGGTCGGGCGGATCGTTCTTCTCGATCCGGAGCACCATCGCCATCGCCAGGACGTCGGCGGGGTCAGACGGGTCGTCACCGCCTCCGACGTAGGCGACCAGCCGCCGATGATCGGCCACGATCGCTTCCGGATCGACCTGCGGAGAGACCGTGCGCTCGGATCCCATGGAGCGGTGCGAGGTCAGCCCAGGGGTACCCGGCGATAGACGCCGTCGGCGGCGTCGGCCGCCTCGATCTCGTCGCGGGAGACGCCCAGGATGAACAGGACCCCGTCGAGAAACGGGTGATTCAGCGTGGCGTCGGCGACCTCGCGCAGCGCCGGCTTCGCGTTGAAGGCGATTCCCAGCCCGGCGACGCTGAGCATGTCGATGTCGTTGGCGCCGTCGCCCACCGCGATCGTCTGCTCCATCGGCACCCCGACCTGATCGGCGAACGACCGCAGCGCGTGCGCCTTGCCCATCCGGTCGACGACCTCGCCGACGACCCGGCCGGTCAGTTTCCCGTCGACGATCTCCAGGGTGTTGGCCCGGACGAAGTCGAGTTCGAGTTCGTGCGCGAGTCCGTCGATGACCTGACGGAAACCGCCGGACACGAGACCGCAGTGGAATCCGAGGCGGTGCAGCGTACGGATCGTCGTCCGAGCACCGGGGGTCAGTTCGAGTGACTTGGCGACATCGTCGAGAACACTCGCGTCGAGTCCGGCCAGGGCCTTGACGCGTTCGTGAAGGGACTGCGCGAAATCGAGTTCACCTCGCATCGCCGCCTCGGTCACCGCGGCGACCTCGGCTTCGCGGCCCGCGTGCGCGGCGAGCATCTCGATCACCTCGCCCTGGATGAGGGTCGAGTCGACGTCGAAGACGATCAGGCGCTTGGCGCGCCGAGCGAGTCCGCCGCGCTCCACGGCGATGTCGACCGAATGCTTCGCAGCAACCTCGGCGAGGCCTTTGCGGAGGGCGGCGTCGGCGGCGACACCACCCCGGCCGGCAACGCTGACCATGAGTTCGAGGCCGGTGAGCGGGTAGTCGGCGATTCCGCGGATCGAGTCGATGTTGCCGCCCTGGCTCGCCAGTTTCGCCGCGACGGCGCTGAACGCGGTGGCGGTGACCGGGCTGCCGAGGATGACGACGGCATGCGACGACGGCGAACGGCTACCGGGATCGACCCCGATCTCCACCCGGACGTCGAAACCGATGGACGCCATCGCCTGTTCGACGACTTCCTGCAGCGCCTCGGGGTCGCCGGTGGAGGACACCAGCACGCCGAGGGTCAGCTGTCCGCGGATGACCACCTGCTCGACGTCGAGCAGTGCAACGGCCTGACCGGCCAGGGCACCCATGAGAACAGAGGTGACACCTGGCCGGTCGGGACCGGTGACAGTGACCAGGACGGTCGTACCGGAACTGGCTGTCGAGTCCTTGCTCACCGGGTCAGCGCGGGTCGGGATCCGGGGATCCCTCGTGCGTTCCCACGGTGAACGGCTCGCGACGAGCCTCTTCCATCTGACGGTCCTTGCCCGCGGCGTGACCCGGGCCGACGTGTGCCTCGGCACGCATGCGGTCGATCATGTGCGGGTAGTGCAGCTCGAACGCCGGTCGCTCCGACCGGATGCGGGGCAGCTCGGTGAAGTTGTGGCGCGGCGGCGGGCAGGAGGTGGCCCACTCGAGCGAGTTGCCGAAGCCCCACGGGTCGTCGACGGTCACGACCTCGCCGTAGCGGTAGCTGCGGAAGACGTTCCACAGGAACGGCAGGGTCGACAGGCCGAGGATGAACGCGCCCACGGTCGAGATCATGTTCAGCGTCGTGAAGCCGTCCGACGGGAGGTAGTCGGCGTAGCGACGCGGCATGCCCTCGTTGCCCAGCCAGTGCTGCACCAGGAAGGTCATGTGGAAGCCGATGAACGTCAGCCAGAAGTGGATCTTGCCGAGTCGCTCGTCGAGCATGCGCCCGGTCATCTTCGGGAACCAGAAGTAGATGCCGGCGTAGGTGGCGAACACGATGGTGCCGAAGAGCACGTAGTGGAAGTGCGCGACGACGAAGTAGCTGTCGGACAGGTGGAAGTCCAGCGGCGGGCTCGCGAGCAGCACACCGGTCAGACCACCGAAGAGGAACGTCACGATGAAGCCGACCGAGAACAGCATCGGGGATTCGAACGTGATGTGACCGCGCCACATCGTTCCGATCCAGTTGAAGAACTTCACGCCGGTGGGCACCGCGATCAGGAACGTCATGAAGGCGAAGAACGGGAGCAGCACGGCGCCGGTGACGTACATGTGGTGGGCCCACACCGCGGCCGACAGGGCGGCGATGGCGAGCGTGGCGTAGATCAGACCGGAGTAGCCGAAGATCGGCTTCCGCGAGAAGACCGGGAAGACCTCGGACACGATGCCGAAGAACGGCAGGGCGATGACGTACACCTCGGGATGTCCGAAGAACCAGAACAGGTGCTGCCACAGGATGACGCCGCCGTTGGCCGGGTCGTAGATGTGGGCACCGAACTGGCGGTCGACCTCGAGACCCATCAGCGCCGCGGTCAGCAGCGGGAAGATGAGGAGGATCAGCACGCTGGTCACCAGGATGTTCCAGGTGAAGATCGGCATGCGGAACATCGTCATGCCGGGTGCGCGGAGACAGATCACGGTGGTGACCATGTTGACGCCACCGAGGATGGTGCCGAGACCCGAGACGGCCAGACCCATGATCCACAGGTCGGCGCCGATGCCGGGGCTGTGCACGGCGTCGGTCAGCGGCGTGTACGCGGTCCAGCCGAAGTCGGCGGCGCCACCGGGCGTGATGAAGCCGGCGACGGCGATGGTCGAACCGAAGACGAACAGCCAGAAGCCGAGTGCGTTGAGTCGCGGGAAGGCGACGTCGGGCGAACCGATCTGCAGCGGCAACACGAAGTTGGCGAAGCCGATCACGATCGGCGTCGCGTACATCAGCAGCATCACGGTGCCGTGCATCGTGAAGAGCTGGTTGAACTGCTCGGTGGACAGGAACTGCATGCCCGGCATCGCGAGCTCGCCACGCATCAGCAGGGCCATGAGGCCGCCGATGAGGAAGAACGCGAAGCAGGCGGTGATGTACATCATGCCGATCAACTTGTGATCGGTCGTCGTCAGCAGCTTGTAGATGAACGAACCCTTGGGCTGATAGCGCTCCGGGAACGGACGCACTGGAGCCACTTGCGTGGTGGGTTGGTCTACCGCGGTCACAGATCCTCCTCTTGCCCGAACCCGACGCCGAACCCCTTCGGCCGTCGGTCGGCACATGAACAAACCGAGCGCTGGTTACTGATCCTAAACCCTCACCGGTGCCCGGGCCGAGCGGGTCCTACGATCTGTCGTATTCGATGTCGGAGCCACCGGATCGGCAGTGCTCATCGGCGGTTTCTTCGACGACGCGCCAGGCTCTCGGAGCACCCCTCCGATCACCGGCGTCCGGCGCCCGGGAGTGCGCATCCGAGCCTACGCCGGGTGTCTCGGGACCGGTGCTAGGTTGGGCGGGTGCAACGGAGGGTCACGGTCGCGAACGAGGCCGCCAGAAGTGTCGAGGCAGCCACCGGCGAGACCCGGTGCTCACTCGTCCGACGCATTGGCCTGGCGACCACGATCGGGTTGACCGTGGTCGCGCTGGCCGCCTGTTCGGGCGAGGAGCCGCTGACGACTCCGGACGGCTCCCCCATCTCCACCGTGACGACACGGGTGGCGGAGGTGAACATCGTCTCGGCCGACCGTGATTACGCGAAGACCTGCCTCGCACCCACCGCGCCGGATCCGGATGAGGCCGACGTCGAACGCATCGTCGTGACCGACCCCGCTGTTCTCGACGCGCTGTGCGCCCTCGGGCTCGGCCCCGAGGTCGTCGCGGTGGCTGCCGAGCCCGGTTCCGTGCCCGAGTATCTCGGTCCCCAGCTGACCTCGGTCCCGGCCATCGGACCGATGCCCGACGCCGCGGCGGTCGCCGACGCCGACGCCGGACTCGTCCTCACCACCGCCGACACCGCGGACTCCGCCCGCGCGTTCCCCGGTGTCCGCACCGTCACCGTCCCGACCGACGGCACCTGGCAAGAGCAGTTCCAAGCCGTCGCCGACGCCGTGAACCGCAGCGGGTCGGGTCGGACACGCCTCGCCGAGTACACGACCGAGGCCACCAAGACCGGCCGGCGGATGGACGCCTCGCACACCCAGGTGTCGCTGGTGCGCTTCGGCGACGACTCCGAGACCATCGCCGGGATGAACACCTTCGCCGGCCAGGTGCTCGGGGACATCGGCGTCCAGCGGCCCGGCCCGCAGCGCGTGCCCGACTCCTTCGCCCTCACCGACGACGACCTCCGCGACGCCGACGCCGACCTCATCTATGTGAGCTTCGAGGGCGAGGAGGGCCTCGCCCACGGGGAAGAGGTCCTGCTCAGCGACGAATGGCTCAGCCTGGGCGCACCCGTGTGGAAACGTGTGCTCGCCGTCGACGACGACGTCTGGTACGAGTCCTCGGGACTCGCCGCCGCCTGGCTGGTCCTCAACGACGTCAAGGGCTCACTCGACGGCAACTCCTGACGGTCTCCGATCGGCAGGTGTCGCACATCGTTGCCCCAGGCGCAACGATGCACTACATCTGCCGGGTGCCGTTTCGGTCACTTCCGATCACCGACGTCCAAACCCTCGCCGGGGCGACGTCGACACATCAGGATCGGCGCATGAGTGTCACCGACGAATACCTCGCGAACAACGCCGAATACGCCAAGACCTTCACCGGGCCGTTGCCCCTGCCGCCGGCCAAGCACGTCGCGGTGGTGGCCTGTATGGACGCCCGGCTCGACGTCTACCGCATCCTCGGATTGAACGAGGGCGAGGCCCACGTGATCCGCAACGCCGGCGGGGTGGTGACCGACGACGAGATCCGCTCCCTGGCCATCAGTCAGCGACTGCTCGGCACCACCGAGATCATCCTCATCCACCACACCGACTGCGGCATGCTGACGTTCACCGACGACGACTTCAAGCGCCAGATCCAGGACGAGATCGGGCAGAAGCCCGCGTGGTCGGCGGAGGCGTTCGCCGATCTCGACGAGGACGTCCGCCAATCGATCACCCGGATCCAGAACAGCCCGTTCGTCACGAAGACCACGTCGTTGCGCGGGTTCGTCTTCGACGTCGCGACCGGACTCCTGCGCGAGGTGTCCTGACCCAGGTGTCCTGACCCGGGTAACTCAACCCTCCTACGAGTCGCCGCCCTCGGAGCGCTGGACCGCTTCGGGGGCGTTCTCGCGGGTGGCCATCCCACCCTCGCGTCCGTGGTCCTGCGGGCCGGGCGGATCCTTCTCGACTTCGGTGTCCGGACCCTTGCCGGTATCCCTGTCCCCCGAGGTCGCGGAGCTCTCGGACTGTCCCATCGGTACCTCCTACGATCTTCCGGCCGGTCTGCCGGGCGACGATCGTCGATACCCGGCTCCCCGAGCGGGCAAACCACTGTCGGTGGTCTCGCGCACCGTCCGCCGTCGACGACTGGTGTCGGAGCCCGTCGCTAAACTGGCCGACGATCCTCCATGCCACATGATGCGCCGTCCAGCGGGCAGCCTGCCACCGACTCTGCCCCGAAGCCCAGCCCCGCCGAGCCCCTGCACGCCCTGTGGCGACCGGGCGTCGGCCTGGCGGTGTGGGTCGACGGGGACCCGTCCGATCTCGCCGCGCCCCTTCGCGACCTACTCGACGGCCGTCGCTTCCGCAGCGAGATCCCCGTCGTCGACGCCGACGGCCACCGACGTTTCGTCCGCGCCGCGACGTTGGGCATGACGTCGGCGATCACGCTCCTCGACGCGTCGCGATCCATCGCGGTGACCGGCGATGTCCGCTGGTATCGATATCTCCTCGACGGTGTGCGGGCCTTCGTGCGGTCGGGCACCGTGGCGCCGTCGGTCCAGCAGGTGGCCGGCGAGTGGATGGTGCGCTGGGTCGTCGTCGCGACGCCGACGTGGCGCAGCTGGCATGCCGTCGTCGTGGGAAGCGCGCCGGATGCGCTGCTGCACAACGGGTCCGCACCCGCCCTGGACGACTTCCTCGCCGAACTCGTCGACCACGAATGCCGTTCCGCCATCGCGCGTTCCGCCGTCCGCCTCGGCGAACCACGGCCCGCGTCACCCATCGTGCGGGCACTGCTCCCCGACGCCGATCCCCGCCCGCCCAGCTCCCCCGAACGGCTCGCCGCCGCCGCGGGTGGCTGGTCGCGGTGGAACGCCGGCGCTCCGCGCGACGATCGCTCGCTCATCTTCCGGCTGCACGAACCCGAGTACGACGACCTCGCCGACGTTCCGTGGGCCGACGCATGGGACGACGACACGGTCGACCCGCCGAGCCGCGCCGAGGTGGCCGAGACCTCGCGGTGGCGACTGCAGGTCTGTCGTCGGAGCATCGACGGACAGGTCGAACCCGTCGCGCCGCACCGCCTCGACGCCCACGAACTCGACGAACTGACGACCGAGTTGGCCACGGCAGTCCGCGAATTCCCCGAACTGGGCCGCGCCGACCCCGATCGGGGTTCCCTCGACTTCCTGCTGCCGACCGCGATCGCGGAAGAACTGTTCGCCACGGGCGCGGCGGCGCTCGGCGCCGTCGGCATCCCGGTTCTGTTGCCGAGGACGATCGCCGAGGTCCGTCCGAGTCTGACCTTGCGCGCGCTCGCCCCGCCCGGCGGCGGCGCACCGGCGGCGATGGTCGGCCTGCGGGAGATCCGGGAATTCGAGTGGCGTCTAGCCCTCGGCGACACCCCCGACGCGATCACGCTCACCGATGCCGACCTCGACGAATTGTCCGGCCAGAAAGGCGATCTGGTCCGCGTGCGCGGGGTGTGGATGCGCGCCGAGGGCGCCGCGCTGACCCGGGCAGCCACGTTCGTCGCCACCCAGCGCGCGCTGGCCGCGGCCGAACCGCCGAGCGACTTCGGCGAGCTGTTCAATCTCGTCACAGGCGAGTCGGACCGTCTACCCGTACCGGTGTCACGAGTCGAAGGCCTCTCCTGGCTCGACGACGTCGCCGACACCGGCGTCCTTCGACCTGCATCCGTCGCGCCACCGACGGGGTTGACCGCCACCCTGCGTCCCTACCAGCAGCGCGGCCTGGACTGGCTCGCCCATCTGTCGACTCTCGGTGTGGGCGGCGTGCTGGCCGACGACATGGGCCTGGGCAAGACCCTGCAGGTCATCGCTCTGGAATGCCACGAGCGCAGCGATCCGTCCGCGTCGCCTGCCGATGATCGTCGGAAGCCGACGCTCGTCGTCTGCCCGATGTCCCTGGTCGGCAACTGGGCGCGGGAGTTCGCCCGGTTCGCGCCCGCGCTCCGTGTGGCGATCCACCACGGGCCGTCCCGCGAGTCCGGGGCGGCGTTCGCGGGCATCCGCGAGTCCGTCGACATCGTGGTCACCACCTTCGCGATCGCGGCGCGCGACCACGAGTTGCTGTCCTCGCGACCCTGGCATCGGATCGTGGTCGACGAGGCCCAGCACCTCAAGAACGTGAACACCATTGCGGCCAAGGCGGTTCGGACGGTCCCCGCCGACCATCGCCTCGCTCTCACCGGCACCCCGGTCGAGAACCGCCTGGAGGATCTCCGCGCCGTCATCGACCTGGTCAACCCTGGACTACTCGGCTCCGCGTCGGTGTTCCGTGCACGCTACGCCGAACCGATCGAACGGGATCGTGACCCGGCCGCCCTCCGACGGTTGTCCGCGATCACCCGGCCGTTCATCCTGCGCCGCGAGAAGACTGATCCGGCGATCGCCGCCGACCTCCCGGAGAAGGCGGACTTCGCCGTCCGGGCCAACCTCACCGTCGAGCAGGCGGCGCTGTACCGCGCGGTGATCGACGAACTGATGGCGGCACTGCGCGACAAGCAGCAGCGCACACTACGACGCCGCAACGTGCTGGCCGCACTGACCCGCCTCAAGCAGGTGTGCAATCACCCCGCGCACTATCTGGCCGACGGCACCGACCTCGTCCGCGACGGCGAACACCGCTCCGGCAAGGTCGAACTGCTGGCCGACATCGTCTCCACCGTCGCCGAGGAGGGCGACCGCGCATTGGTCTTCACCCAGTTCGCCGCCTTCGGCGACATGCTGTCGTCGTGGTTGTCCGCGGAGTTCGGCAGCGAGATCCCGCTTCTGCACGGCGGTCTGGGTCGCACCGAGCGCGACCGCCTGGTCGCCGACTTCCAGTCCGACGACGGGCCGCCGGTCCTGCTGGCGACGCTGAAAGCCGGCGGCACCGGGCTCAACCTGACCGCGGCCAACAACGTCATCCACGTCGATCGGTGGTGGAACCCGGCCGTCGAGGACCAGGCCACCGACCGCGCCTACCGGATCGGCCAGGACCAGAAGGTGTCGGTGCATCGGTTCGTCTGTGTCGGCACCATCGAGGAGCGCATCGACGACATGATCGCCAAGAAACGTGAGCTGTCCCGGCTGACGGTCGCGGCCGGCGAGAACTGGGTGTCCGACCTCGCCGACGACGAACTCTTCGAACTCATCCGGCTGCGCGACGAGGCGGTCAGCGAATGACGGTGCGCAAGAAGGGCACGCAGCGACGCGGTGAGCGTGGCACGATCGCGGTCCGCGGCTATGGCCTCACCTCATGGTCACGCGCCTTCGTCGATGTCGTCGAGGGACGCGGCGCCGACGGCGAATCGGTCGCGGACAGCCGGCGTATCACCAAGGCGCGCAGGTATTTCCGCGATCGGCATCTGCGCGGCCTGCGGATCGGCGCCGGCCGGGTGACCGCCTCGGTGGAGGGCACCCAGCTCGAGCCGTTCGACGTCATCCTGACCACCCGCACCGTCGACACACCGACACTTGCGAACCTTCTCCGCGAGCGCAACGCTGTCGATGAACTCATGCTGCTCACCCGCGGCGAACAGCCGCCGGCGCTGGGTGAGCTGCTGGTGCCTACGGAGTCCGCCGACGTCGAGACCGACTGCACGTGCCCCGACGAGGCGCCGCGGTGCATCCATGCTCTCGTCACCTGCTACGAGGTGGCAGCCGAGATCGACCGCACCCCGTTGACCCTGCTGACCGTGATGGGCACCGACCTGCGAGCACTGCTGGCCGAGATCGATTCTCGCCCACCGGTATCACGGACCGCGGACGACGCCCAGTCCGCGGAGTCGTTGCAAGTCGACGACTACTACGGCACCGCCTCGACGTTGCCTCCGCTGCCGTCGCCGTCGCGGATGAACCCGCTGACCGCGCTCGACGGCGGCGAACTACGGGCGGCGTTGCGCGCCACCGGTGTCGCGCCCGCCGACATCGCCGAGGCGATCGACGAGCTCGGCGATCTCTACGACCGCCTCACCGCCGGCGATTCGTAGCGAGACTAGAAGTCCCAGTCCTCGTCCTCGGTGTTGACGGCCTTGCCGATGACGTAGGAACTGCCCGACCCGGAGAAGAAGTCGTGGTTCTCGTCGGCGTTGGGCGACAGCGCCGACAGGATCGCCGGGTTCACGTCGGTCTCGTCGCGCGGGAACATCGCCTCGTAGCCCAGATTCATCAGGGCCTTGTTCGCGTTGTAGCGCAGGAACTTCTTGACGTCCTCGCTCAGCCCGACCTCGTCGTACAGAGCCTCGGTGTAGTCACTCTCGTTGTCGTAGAGCTCGAACAGCAACTCGAAGGTGTAGTCCTTGAGCTCCTGACGACGCTCCGGGGTCTCGACCTCGAGTCCGCGCTGATACTTGTAGCCGATGTAGTACCCGTGCACCGCTTCGTCGCGGATGATGAGGCGGATCAGGTCGGCGGTGTTGGTGAGCTTCGCGCGGCTCGACCAGTACATCGGCAGGTAGAAGCCGGAGTAGAACAGGAACGACTCGAGCAGCGTCGAGGCGACCTTGCGCTTCAGCGGGTCGTCGCCACGGTAGTAGTCCATGACGATCTGCGCCTTGCGCTGCAGCTGCTCGTTCTCCTCCGACCAGCGGAACGCCTCGTCGATCTCCTTGGTGGAGCACAGTGTCGAGAAGATCGAGCTGTAGCTCTTGGCGTGCACCGACTCCATGAAGGCGATGTTGGTGAGCACCGCCTCCTCGTGCGGAGTGGTGGCGTCCGGGATCAGCGACACCGCGCCGACCGTGCCCTGGATGGTGTCGAGCAGGGTGAGACCGGTGAACACCCGCATGGTGAGCTGCTTCTCGTATTCGGTGAGCGTGCCCCACGACGGGATGTCGTTGGACACCGGCACCTTCTCGGGCAACCAGAAGTTGCCGGTGAGGCGATCCCACACCTCGGCATCCTTCTCGTCGGGCACGCGGTTCCAGTTGATCGCCGAGACCCGGCTGACCAGCTTAAGCTTCTCAGACATGGCAGATGTCGCTTTCTTCACTCATCGGGTTTGGCTACATCGTCGATGCAGTACTGACACGTGCTCTTGAACACGCCTTTGTTCGTGTGGTGCCTGGTGTGGGCATTCCGTTTGCTCGAGGGCTTTGGACGCCCCCTCTGAGCGTCGGACATCTTGCGGCGTGTCTCCTCGCTCGCGCGCCGCCCGAAGTTCGGATTTCCCTCGCCTTTTCGTTGCTCCGACAGTCGAGCGCGAGCTTCCTCCGACATGACGCGCCCGTAGCTGGGGTGAGCAGGTCCGAACTTCCCGAAGTTCGGATTTGCTTCTCCGGTGATAGAGCCTCTGCGCTGGACCGACCACTTCTCACGCTGTTCGTCGGAGTGCTTGAGACCATAGAACGGATTGTCATCCGCAAACCGGCTCAGCCCCTTCCGTCCAGTGGAACGAACCCGAGCCGCTTCTCGCATCTCCCCGGTCCAAACCACCCCGGTAGGACCCAATCCGCCCTCTGCCAGGTTCAGCAGCGGTTGGCCGTCGCGCTTGAGGTAGGCGATCCAAGCGATCTCGGCCTCCCCCAACTCGTTGAGTCCTTCGACGAACTGCAACTCGTCCGCCAAAACGTTGTCGCGATCTTGCAATCGGAGCCAGTCATAGAACGGTGTCTTTCTTCCGGCCGCCGCGACTTTGAAGTGTTGCCGCAGCCGCTGCTGCCCAGTTTTTGTGGTGAGCCCGATGTAGCGATAGTCATACGCGGCCCGCAACCGAACCCCGTAGATCACGCCGCCTGTGGCCGGAACCCTGTTCGTATGCAATGGTTCACACTCAACAGGTCACAACATGCAGCTGACGCAATTTTCCACCTCGGTCCCCTCGAGCGCGATCTGGCGCAGGCGGATGTAGTAGAGCGTCTTGATGCCCTTGCGCCATGCGTAGATCTGCGCCTTGTTGACGTCGCGCGTGGTGGCGGTGTCCTTGAAGAAGAGCGTCAGGCTGAGGCCCTGGTCGACATGCTGCGTGGCCGCGGCATAGGTGTCGATGATCTTCTCGTACCCGATCTCGTACGCGTCCTGGTAGTACTCCAGGTTGTCGTTCGTCATGTACGGCGCCGGGTAGTAGACGCGGCCGATCTTGCCTTCCTTGCGGATCTCGATCTTGGCGGCGACCGGGTGGATCGAACTGGTCGAGTGATTGATGTAGCTGATCGAACCGGTCGGCGGGACGGCCTGCAGGTTCTGGTTGTAGATGCCGTCACGCTGGACGGCGGCCTTCAGCTCACGCCAGTCGTCCTGGGTCGGGATGGCGATCCCGGCCTGCCCGAACAGGTCTCGCACCTTCTGGGTCGCCGGCTCCCACACCTTCTCGGTGTACTTGTCGAAGAACTCACCGCTCGCGTACTTCGACTTCTCGAAGCCGGTGAACGCCCGGCCGCGCTCGGCGGCGATCCGGTTCGACGCGCGCAGCGCGTGATAGAGCACCGTGTAGAAGTAGATGTTCGTGAAGTCGATGCCTTCTTCGCTGCCGTAGAAGACCCGCTCACGCGCCAGGTATCCGTGCAGGTTCATCTGCCCCAGGCCGATGGCGTGAGACTGGTTGTTGCCGTGCTCGATTGAGGGCACCGACGTGATCGTGGTCTGGTCGCTCACCGCGGTGAGGCCGCGGATCGCGGTCTCGATGGTCTGGCCGATGTCGGGCGAATCCATCGTCTTGGCGATGTTCAGCGAACCCAGGTTGCACGAGATGTCCTTGCCCACTTCGGCATACGACAGATCGTCGTTGAAGGTCGACGGCGTCGACACCTGCAGGATCTCCGAGCACAGGTTGGAGTGGGTGATCTTGCCGTCGATCGGGTTGGCCCGGTTCACCGTGTCCTCGAACATGATGTACGGGTATCCCGACTCGAACTGCAGCTCGGCGAGGGTCTGGAAGAACTCGCGCGCCTTGATCTTGGTCTTGCGGATGCGACGGTCCTCGACCATCTCGTGGTACTTGTCCGTCACGTTGACGTCCGCGAACGGTACGCCGTAGACACGTTCGACGTCGTACGGACTGAACAGGTACATGTCGTCGTTGGCCTTGGCCAGCTCGAACGTGATGTCCGGGATGACCACACCGAGCGACAGGGTCTTGATACGGATCTTCTCGTCCGCGTTCTCGCGCTTGGTGTCGAGGAAGCGGTAGATGTCGGGGTGGTGTGCGTGCAGGTACACCGCGCCCGCGCCCTGCCGGGCACCGAGCTGGTTGGCGTAGGAGAAGGAGTCCTCGAGCAGCTTCATGATCGGGATGACACCCGAACTCTGGTTCTCGATCTTCTTGATCGGCGCACCGTGCTCACGGATGTTACTGAGCAGCAAGGCAACTCCGCCGCCGCGCTTGGAGAGCTGCAGGGCCGAGTTGATCGACCGGCCGATCGACTCCATGTTGTCCTCGATACGCAGCAGGAAGCACGAGACGGGTTCGCCGCGCTGCTTCTTGCCGGAGTTGAGGAAGGTCGGCGTCGCCGGCTGGAACCGGCCCTCGATGATCTCGTCGGTGAGGTTGCGGGCGAGGGCCGTGTCGCCGTCGGCTAGGGTCAGCGCCACCATGCACACGCGATCCTCGAAACGCTCCAGGTACCGCTTGCCGTCGAACGTCTTGAGCGTGTAGCTCGTGTAGTACTTGAACGCCCCGAGGAAGGTCGGGAAACGGAACTTCTTGCTGTAGGCGTGCCCGAAGAGGCTCTTGACGAACTCGCGGTCGTACTTCGCGAGGACCTCGGGCTCGTAGTAGTTCTCCTCGACGAGGTAGTCGAGCTTCTCGTCGAGATCGTGGAAGAAGACCGTGTTCTGGTTGACGTGCTGCAGGAAGTACTGGTTCGCGGCTTCGCGATCCTTGTCGAACTGGATCTTGCCCTCGGCGTCGTACAGGTTGAGCATCGCATTGAGAGCGTGGTAGTCGAGCTCGCCCGGGTCGTGTCCCGAGGGCCCGGGGTGCACACCCGACTTGCTGGCTGAAGTGGTGTCCGAGACGGCGGCGGTGGGCGACACGACAGATGACTCCTGCGGGTAGTGGGCCGGTGAAGGCAGAGTATCGATGGGGTACGACAGGCCTTGGAAGGCGCGAAGCGCCAAATCAGGCGGGCGAGGCGCTGAGCGACACGCTCGCCGCGAACGCCGGACTCTGGGCGAACTCGGCGAGTCCCGCGCGGACGCGGTCGACATCGTCGGAGGTGCCCATCAATTCGAATCGGTAGAGATAGGGAACGCCGCATTTGCGTGCGATGACGTCGCCGGCATAACAGAACTCCTCGCCGAAGTTCGTGTTACCCGCCGCGATCACCCCTCTGATCGATGATCGATTGTGTTCGTCGTTGAGGAAGCGGATGACCTGCTTGGGAACGTAGCCGCCGGGTTGCCCCGTCGCCTTGCCCCCGCCGTAGGTCGGGCAGACCAGGACATACGGCTCGTCGACACGGAAAACACCGGTCCGATCGAGGACCGGGATGCGCACGGCGCGCATGTCCAGTTTCTCGACGAACCGGTGGGTGTTCTCCGAGACGGAGGAGAAATACACGATCAACGGCGATTCTGCCGCCATGTCTCCTCCAGCCGGTAGTTCTCGTGATCTCGCCGGCCGTGTCCGGCCCGGCACTGTCGGTGTCAACGCCGTGAGCGGCGTGACCATTTCCTCGATGACCTCGCGATGCGATGTGATCCGGCTTCCCCGTCGGATCGCCTCTGCACCGCCGGTCGGGCGGGCGATGTCACCGTGATGGTGACGGCAGATCAGGCAGCGGCGGTGGCGAGTGCCTTGATGCGGTCGGGACGGAAGCCCGACCAGTGCGCGTCACCGGCGACCACGACGGGTGCCTGCAGGTAGCCGAGCGCCATCACGTAGTCACGCGCCTCGGCATCTTCGCTGATGTCGACGATCTCATAGGACAGACCCTGCTTGTCGAGGGCCTTGTAGGTGGCATTGCACTGGACGCAGGCCGGCTTCGTGTAGACGGTGATAGACATTCGGAGGTACTCCTCGGGTCGTAGGAATCGCCAGTGACGTGCGGTTTCCCAGCGTGAAGATGGTGACCTGGATCACCATCGTGGTGGCTTTCTCCGAGGAGTCGAACTGCTTCTCGTCGTCTGCCTGACTGGTAGCTCAAACACTACACCTAGTGGCTGACATTTCTGGTCACCACAAGGGCTTGTGAATAACATTGATGGAAGACATGCAGGTCGGAGCGGTGCACGATCACAAATCCCCCGCGTGTCCTCCGCGTGTCCGGCGTGTCGTTCACAGGCTGTCCCGAGGCGGTCCACAACATGTCCACCGACCATCCACATCCGCCCCCGGTCGCACTCGCGGCCCGACGCCGGCACCCCCGGACACGACGACGCCGCGCCGGGCAAGGGCCGGGCGCGGCGTCGGGACGTCGGTGTGGGGTCAGGCGCTGACAGCGACCTCGTCGACGAGCCGGGTGACGGACGCGACGACCTTCTCGACGACCTCCGGAGAATCCAGGCCGGCCTCGGGCAGTGCCGCGAGCTGCAGACCGAGGTCGGCTTCCGCGATCGCGCGACCGCCGGCGATGCCGACCGACTTACGGGTGTCCTCACGGGTCCACGCGCCGCCGTACTGGCCGAGGGCCGCGCTCAGCACCGCGACGGGCTTGCCCGTGAGCGCGCCGGTGCCGTAGGGCCGAGACAACCAGTCGATGGCGTTCTTGAGTGCGGCGGGGATGGTGCCGTTGTACTCGGGGGTTGCGATCAGCACGCCGTCGGCGGCGCCGACGACCTGGCGCAGGTTCGCCACGGCTGGGTCGAGCTGCTCCTCGATGTCGATGTCCTCGCTGTAGAACGGCAGCGAGCCGAGATTGTCGACGACCGTGATGGAGACTCCCGACGGCGCATTGTCCGCGGCCAGGTGGGCGAGCTGGCGGTTGACCGAGGCCGTACGCAGGCTTCCGACCAGCGCGACCAGTTCGACGACTCGTTCCGACATGTGATTCCTCTCGATGGCACAGAGGTCCGTGAAAGTCCACGTGACCTTGTCTACGACATGCTCTAACCGGACCAGGGTCCGATTCATTCCGCATCTGGTCAAGGGTTACGCTCATCACGTGCCAAACGGGCCCGACCACTCCCCTCTCCACATCTCTCTCAATTCTTCGGGGACCGAACGTGCCGACGCCGCACGTAACCGGCGTCTGTTGCTGGCTGCCGCCAAGAACCTCATCGATCACCACGGTGCGGCCGCGGTGACGATGGAGGCGGTTGCCCGCGAAGCGGGTGTGGGCAAGGGCACAGTGTTCCGGCGCTTCGGCAGCCGGACCGGGCTCATGCTCGCTCTCCTCGACCACAGCGAGTCCGAGATCCAGCAGGCGTATCTGTCCGGTCCGGAGCCGCTGGGTCCCGGCGCTCCCCCGCTCGACCGACTCCTCGCCTACGGTCGCGCTCGCCTCAAGCTCACCGCCGACCACCTCGACATCCTGCTGGAGGCCGGTGCCGGCGCCGAGGACTTCATGAGTCACCCGGTGGCCCGAACGTCCACCCAGCATGTGCAGATCCTGTTGCGCCAGTTGGGTTTCGACGGCGCGCTGGATTTCCTGGCCCTCACTGTCCAGGCGCCGCTCTCGGCGAGTTCGGTCCGCTACCTGTTGGTGGACGTCGGGCTCGACCTCGAGACGATCACCCATCAGTGGCAGGACATGGTCACCGCGCTCGTCACCGGACACGACCGGTCCTGACCCGTCGGTCCATCCCGGTCACGACTTCCTCGCGGCGGCGGTCAGGCGGCGAGGTGTCCGGCGTACTCGCCGCGCGCCGCGGCTCGCGGACACCTAGCCTGGGTTCCTGTGAAAGCTGTGATCATCGGCGCCGGTATGGGCGGGACCTCGGCGGGCATCGCGTTGCGACAGCTCGGGCACGAGGTCGAGATATACGAGCAGGTCACCGAGAACCGCCCCGTCGGCGCGGCGATCTCGGTGTGGTCCAACGGGGTCAAGTGCCTGAACCACCTCGGCCTCGAAGCCGAGACCGCCGCGCTGGGCGGCATCGTCGATTCGATGAGCTACATCGACGCATTCACCGGAGAGACGATGTGCCGCTTCAGCATGGCACCGCTCATCGACGAGGTCGGGCAACGTCCTTACCCGATCGCACGCGCCGAACTCCAGCTCATGCTCATGAACGCCTTCGGCCACGACGAGATCCGGTTCGGCAAGAAGATGGTCGCCGTCCACGACGGTCCGGACGGCGCCACTGTCGAATTCGCCGACGGCACCACTGCCCAGGGTGATGTCGTCATCGCCGCCGACGGTGCGAGATCGCTTGCCCGCGACCATGTGCTCGGTCACGCGGTCGAGCGTCGTTACGCGGGGTACGTGAACTTCAACGGACTCGTCCCGATCGACGAGGACATCGGACCGGCCACCGAATGGACCACCTACGTGGGCGATTCGCGTCGGGTATCGGTGATGCCGGTGGCGGGCAACCGGTTCTACTTCTTCTTCGACGTGACCATGCCCGAAGGGGTTCCGTTCGAACGTGGAACCGCACGCGAGGTGCTCGCCGAGGAGTTCGCCGGATGGGCGCCCGGCGTCCAGAAGCTCATCGAGACACTGGATCCCGCGACCACCAACCGCGTCGAGATCCTCGACATCGATCCGTTCCACACCTGGGTCCGGGGACATGTAGCACTACTCGGCGACGCCGCACACAACACCACCCCCGACATCGGGCAGGGTGGTTGTTCGGCGATGGAAGATGCGATCGCCCTGCAGTTCGCCTTCCGTGATCACCCCGACGACCTGCACGCGGCCCTCACGACCTATGAGGCGTCACGCACCGAACGGGCCGCCGACCTCGTGCTCCGCGCACGCAAGCGCTGCGACGTCACGCACGGCAAGGACCCGGAGGCGACCGCGGCCTGGTACGAGGAACTGCGATCCGAGGACGGCACCAACGTCATCCGCGGGATCGTCGGCAACATCGTCGGCGGCCCGCTCACGTAGGGCCGCGGCGGGAGCGCCGTCGATCATCCGCCGGTCGAGGGTCCTTCGGTGTGCTCCGCGCCGGCGTCGAGTCGTGCGGTCTCCAGGCCGTCGTGCGCGACGAGGGCGTTCTCGCGCGAGAGGGTCGGCCCGGGCGCCAGCAGCGACACCACCGACCACGGCGCGCGGGACGGTGAATCCCCGAGCCCGAGGATGCCGCCGGTCTCGAAGTCCGGTACGCCGAACCGCACACCCGAATCGTTGACATAGAACAGCGATTCGGTACGCGAGCTGTCCGCCTCGTTGCCGGTCACCTGCAGATACTCACCCGAGCCCGGCGGCATGTAGACCGCGTCGAGGTTCGGTCCGGCACCATCGGACGACGTCAGCCGGACCGGCACCGCGTCCGACGCGAGCGGCAGTTCGCGCCCCGCGAGCAACGTCGTCTGTGCGCGGGGCTCCCCCGTCCCGCGGGTCCAGGTGCGGCACAGCGTCGGATCGCCGCTCACGTCCAGCAGCGTCGGCGCGACTTCGGGAAAGTCCGAGACGGGTTCCGACTCCACGGTTCTCAGCGCGGCGAGCTGCCCCGGGGCGACGGTCGTCACCGGCGCTGCGTCGGAGTCGGCCAGCCGCATGAGTTCGGCGGTCGGGGCGCTGATCTCCTGCACCCCGTCGCGCAGGACCAGGTGATAGGACGTCGTGTCGTCGACACCGACCGACTTGACGACACTGCCGACGCTCGCGCCGTCGACTGCCCCGGGCCGGCCGGCGCCCGAGATCTCCGGCACGGCAAGCGGATCGACCAGTGGGAAGGTGTTGAGCAGGCCGGTGGACATCTGCCGGGGCGTGGCCCCCTCGAGACCGAGAGCCCGCATGACGGGCGCGCTCTCGGTGTCGACAGCGGCACGGACCGGACTCCAGACACCGTCCCGGAACAGCTGATACACCAGGAAGGTCTGGTCCCCGCCGTCGACGAGCACGGCGTCGGCGGGGTTCGCCGTCCCGATCGCGTCACCCAGACGCGGCGTCTCGGCGATGACGGTCTGCTCGATCGACTCGACCGGCGCCTCCGACACGGTCGACGAATCGCAGACCGTCCAGGTGGAGGAGTCCGGGTGTGACGACTTCGGCAGTGCCGCCGGCGCACCCGGGATGCCCAACAGGGGTCCGCGCGGGTACGGCTTGAGCTTGTTGTCCCCGACCGAGGTCGGCGACTCCGAGCTACCCGTCACCAGCCGTGCCGAGGCCAGGTTGAGGACGGGATGCAGGGTGTCCTCGATCAGGACGTAGGTGCTGCCGCTGTTCTTGCTGACGATGATCGTGGCGTCGCCGACGGACCCCTGCGGCCGGATCAGGCCCCAGATTCCGCACCCGCCGAGGACCAACAAGCCGAGGACGGTCCCGACCACGAGCGCCTGCAACTGTGAACGCATGGGATCGTGCAACATCCGGACATCGCGTCGTACCAGCGCGTGCTCGAGCCTCTTGATCAGGAAACGGTAGCCGTTGACCTGGGCTTTGGTCGTCAGCTGACGTGCCACGGCTCCCCCTGTCCGCACCCGGGCCGCGGCGTCGGACCTTCTCCGGCGGCGAGCGGGTTGTGATCTCCTGCGGCATACCCCCTGCCGCGCGGTAGTAGCCTAGCCGACAAACATGCCCCTGACGTGTGGGGCTCCACCGCTTGTGCACACTCTCGGTGGACGGCACGCGGCAGTCGGCAGCGGTGATCGAGGGGGTCGCAACCGTGGAGCGGAACAGACGTGGGATGGCACTGCCCACACTCGTCGTGATCGAGGCGGTGCTGGCACTCGGACTCGTCGTCTGGGTGGTGTCCGGCAGCGTCTGGGGTGCAACCGCACTCGGCGTGGCCGCGGTCGTCTCCGCAGGTCTGGTGCGGGTCGGCGGCCGGCCGTCGGTGTTCGGCCGAATCGTGGCGAATCTGTCGTTCTCGTGGTCGCGGATGCGCCGCGACCACGGCGATCTCGCCCCGGCCCCGTTCGACATACCGCTGCCCGCCCCCAGCACCCACGCCACCGCACGGCGGACATCGGCTCCGACGACCATCGGCGCGAGGTGGGTCGGCGACACCCTGGTCACCGTCGTCCGGGTGGACCCGGGCAGCCCGGCCGTCACCTACCTGACCCCGGGCCACAGCGAACTCGGCGACGAATCGGGCCAGGTGGTGCCCCTCGGCGTCCTGGCCGAGTGCATCAGTCCCTACGACATCCGGCTCAGCTCCATCGAGGTCATCAGTCACGGTGTGCGCGTGTGGGGTTCGGGCATCGCGCCGGACACCTACGACCGCACCCTCGGCCCGCTGTCGGCGACGGCCCAACGGTCAGTGTTGGTCGTCCTCCGGCTCAATCCCCTCGACTGCGCCGACGCCGTCGCCCGCCGCGGGGGCGGCGCGACCGGTGCACTGCGCACCGCGACGGTGACCACCCGCCGCGTCGCCAAGAGGCTCGCCGAACACGGCTTGTCGACGACCATCCTGTCGGCGGCACAGATCACCGCCATCACGGCGCAGCTCATCGAGGGCGCGAGCCTCGACTCGCTCGCCGAGGAACGCGACTCGGTCGGCGTCGCCGGTCTGCGGATGCGCAGCGCCGCCGTCGAACCGGCCGCCCTGACCGACGTGCTGCGCGGCATCTGGGTCAACTCCGCGGTCTCGACGACCGTCACCGTGAAGTTGTGCCCACGAGTCACCGAGGGCAGGCGTCGCGGCGATCGCACGACGGTCGAGGTGTCCGGGATCGTCCGCGTCAACGAGTTCCCCGCCGCGAGGCGCGCACTCGGTGGATGGCCCGCGGGTCTGATCCCCCTCGACGGCCGCCAGTTCGACGCTCTCGCAGCGAGTCTCCCCATCTCGACGCCGACCCGGCTCGACCGGGCCGTACCCGCACTCACGGGTTCGGAGGCGGAGGCGTTCCTCGCCTCGGCGCGTATCCCGGCAGGCGGTTGCGGCCAGCTCATCGGCGCCGATCACGCCGGCCGCGCGGTCGCCACCCGGCTCGTCGGACCCGGTATCTCCACGGTCTCGGTCGCCGCGGGCATTCACGTCGTGGCCCAGATCGCTCTCCGCGCAGTGGCGGTCGGTGCCGCGGTGCGCGTGCACACCGACCGCCCGCACCGGTGGACCCCGGTGGTCACCGCCGTGGGCGATCCGAGCGCGCTGTCGCTCTCGGGCGACCGCCCCCCGGCGCGCCCCGGCCCGGGCCTGGTCATCGTCGACGGTGTGGCGCCACCTTCCCCACAGCCCGACACCACGCGGATGATCGTCGTCGCACCGGGCCTCGACGAACCCGCCGACGGCGCCACCGTCGCGCTGCGTCAGAATCCGCGCACGCCACAGGACATCGCACTCGACACCGGCGGGCGGCCGATCCTGGTCACCATGGTCGCGACCCCCGACGAATGGAACCTGATCGGCGGCTACCCCGAACCCGCGGGCACCGCTGCGGCTACTCCGGTTCGGCGCTGACGGACTGACATCATTCGGACGCGGACGCCACCGGTGAGGTCAGGTCGGGTTGCGCCGAGACCGCGGCCGGCACCAGCGCGCGGTAGAAGACCGCACGAGCCGACGCCGCGCGGACGATGACGTCCGGGTCGTCGTCGGTGATCCACACCGCCCGTCCGGCCGTCACGGTGAGCGGGTTCCCACCCGCCGGTCGGACCTCCACCGCGCCGCTGAGCACGGCGAGGATCTGCGGGCCCGGCATGTCGAAGCAGATCGACGAGGCGTGGTGGAGGCCCGTCCCGTCGAGTTCGACACGCGACAGCCGGAATTCGGGAGCGGGGGTGAGGTACACGCGCTCGGCGCCGACGGTCCGGATCTGCGGGGTCAGGTCCGAGACATCGACCGGGGTGAAGTCGAGGACGCGCAACAACTCGGGAACGTCGATGTGTTTGGGCGTCAGTCCGCCCCGCAGCACGTTGTCGGAGTTCGCCATGATCTCCACGCCCGTACCGCGGAGGTAGGCGTGCAGGTTGCCCGCGGACAGATAGAGACCCTGCCCGGGTTCGAGGTGAATGTTGTTGAGCAGCAACGATGCCAGCACACCGGGATCGTTCGGGTAGGCCTCCCCGAGTTCACACACCGTCCGCAGTTCGGCGACGAACTCCGTCTCACCTGTGCTCAGCACGGTGACCGCGCCGGCGAGTACCGCCGGGACCAGCTGACGGAGCAGCGACTCGGGCAGCGTCAGCCACGTCGTGAAGAGCGCCCGCAGCCCCTCCGAGTCCGGCTGCCCCGCGAGCATCCCCAGATAGGGGTCGAGCTCACTGACCTGCAGTGCGCGGAGCAACCGGATGGTGTCCTCCGGTCGACGGAAGCCGGCCAGGGCGTCGAACGGTGTCGTCGCGACGATCAGTTCGGGCTTGTGCCATGGATCGCGGTAGTTGCGGTCGCGGGCTTCGAGCGCGACACCGCGGGCGTTCTCGCGTTCGAATCCTGCCCGGGCCTGTTCGGCGGACGGATGTGCCTGCAGGGACAGCGGTTCCTCGGCGGCGAGCACCTTCAGGAGGAACGGCAGACGCTCGCCGAAGGCCGCCGTGCTCGCCGCGCCGAGCGTGCCGATCGGATCCGCGTCGATCACGTCGACGAGATCCTGCTCGATCCCGGCGACATCGACGCACCGAGCCGACCCCGCGGGATGGGACCCGAACCACAGCTCCGCCTCCGGGTGCGCCGACGGCACGGACCTACCCTGCATGGACGCGATCGCGGTCCGCGACCCCCAGGCGTATGGCCGCACCACTCCGTCGATGATCCTCATTGCAACGCGTTCCCAACCAGGCGGAGGTACACCGCCGCCATCTCGACCCGTAGTGCCACGATCAGGAAATCCAGTACATCCCCCGGGCCGTCGGCCACCGGATCCTCACCCGGCGCCGGACGCCGGTCCTCCCACTCGCGGCCGTCCGCGCCCCCGGCGGCCGAAGTCTCTTGCGCACGATCGATTCCGACGAGGAGATCGACCTCGCCGAGGCCGGTGACCCGCTGACGCGTGAACCATTCCCGCCGCCCGGTCGAGACGACCTGGACACGCGGCGCGGGAGCTGCCGGCGGTCCGTCGAAGTCGGGATCGTAGAAGATCGAGTCCGCACTCGGTGCGACATCCGAGCGCGACCCGAGCAACTGCACCATTCGCGAGACGTCCGTGAGTTCGGCTGCGGCGCTGACGATCCCGGAGAGTCCGACGAGCCCGGCGACCGCATGCCGGGCGATGGCCGCGCCGGCCGGGCTGTCCGCCGTCCAGACGGTGGGGCGGCCCTGGACGCGCAGCGCCAGCGATTTGGCGCGATTGTGGAAGGCGTCGCGGGCCGGGTGTCCGGTCGAGGCCTCGTCGTCGAGTGCGTCGGCGAGGTCGTCGAGTGCGGGCACGCTCCCGGTGAACCGGACCTGGGTCAGCGCGCCGAACACCGCGAGCAGCGCGGCGGCGAACCCCACGAAGCGGAAGCGGGGTTCGATGTCGAACCGCGGCGCGAGGTTGATCCCGTTGCCGCCCAGCGCATCTCGCAGAGGCCCGGCCACGGGTGCGACCACCACGACCTCGGCCCGCCGGCGTAACGCCCGCGCGGCGGCGTCGGCGAGCGCCATGTCCCCGGCATCGTCGCCGGCGACGATCACGACGTCGAGCGGGCCGATCCACCCGGGCAACACCGGACCACTGACCACCGGGACGTCCACCCGGGCCCCGAGCGTGGCCACCGCGAAGTCGGTCGCCCGATGGGAGACGCCGCTGGAACCGTGGACCACGATGACGCTACGGGGACGCAGGTCCGCGAGCGGGGCGAGCACGCCTTCGCGTACCGCTTCGGCGACGGCGCGCACCTGTGCGCCGGCGAGCGCGACCGCTCTCAGCAAACCGTCGACATCGGCCGAGATCAGCTCCTCGGCGTCGTCGAGGTCGGGGGAACCGGTTCGCATGTCACCAGGGTAGCCAGGTCGCGAAGTCGGCGCGCACGTACTCGGCACAGTTGCGGCGATGCCTTCGGGGTCCACGCCCCCCGCGCGGTGGTGACCGGTCAGTCGACCGGGTCCGGCAGTACCCGCAGGTGTCCGCGGCGCCCCGGGCGCGGCCGGGTCTGGTGACGCGGCGTCCCGGCGGTCGGGGCGGGCGCATCGACCGGGCCGGCGCGGTGCCGACCCGTCCGGCGGTCGTCCACGGCATCGCGATGGGCCTCGACGAACGCGGTGTCCTCGAAGGCATCGAGGGCGTCGATCGGACTGCGGTCGACGTACCGCGGGCGTCCACCGCCGGCGACGGCTCCGGCTTCCCGAACCGCCTCGGCGAGCGCGGTCAGCTCTTGATCCTCGGCCGGCGGCGCGGAGAATCCCCGCTCGCTGCGCAGCATCTCCCAACCGCGCGGGACGGTGATCCGGCGGGCGTGATCGTCGCACAGGTCCCACGAGTGCGGCTCCTGCGACGTCGCGAGCGGACCGATCACCGCGGTCGACTCGGCATAGACGAAGGTCAGGGTAGCCACCGCGGATCGGGCGCAGCCGGGTCGGCAGCACAGTCGGGGAAGCTTCACGTGACGAGATTAGCCCTCGTCGCTCGCAACCGCGTCGGCGACACGCTCACCGGGCGGGCGCCCGGCGAAGACCCGGACCGCCGGAGCAGACACGCAGCGACCGGAGGAGACACGGACTCGTCCGACCTCCTACACTCTCGCCATGCGTATCGACCCGAAGCCGACTCCACGTGGCTCCTCCGGCCTGCCGGAGGCGCGCCGCGGTCGTCGGCGGACGGGTCGTCACCGCGATCGTCGCGGACGGGGACTGCGCTCGCCGTTGCTGCCACAGGGCGTGCCCGCCCACAACAGCCGGTCCGATGAATTCGACGCGGTCGCCCTGGAGGCGTTCGCCGAGATCGACGCGCAGTGGCATGACCAGATCGCCGGACTCGACATCGCCGTCGACGAGATCCCCCGGCTCCTGCCCCGTGACCCCGAGACGGTCGAGTGGCCCGACGAGGTGACCGCCGACGGTGCGGTGCCGCTCGCACGGCTGATCCCGGCCGGGATGGATGTGAACGGCGCACCGACGCGGGCGCAGATCATCCTGTTCCGCCGGCCACTGGAGTCCCGGGCCAAGAAGGGCACCGAGTTGCTGGATCTGATCCACGAGGTACTCGTGCAACAGGTGGCGACGCATCTGGGCGTCGACGAAGACACGATCGACCGCGGACCAGAGTGATCCGCGGTCGATGATCGGTGGGGACGACTCCGTCGCGAGCCGTCCGGTCAGATGGTGACGCCGGTCAGATGATGCCGCGCTTGAGACGCCGGCGCTCACGCTCCGACAGGCCACCCCAGATACCGAAGCGTTCGTCGTTGTGCAGTGCGTACTCGAGGCATTCGGACTTGACCTCGCAGCCCTGGCAGATCCGCTTGGCCTCACGTGTCGACCCACCCTTTTCCGGGAAGAACGCCTCGGGGTCGGTCTGCGCACACAGGGCACGGTCCTGCCACTGCTCTTCGACGGCGTCGAAGAGATCGTCGAAGTCGTTGGGCACCAACGAAAGATGACGACGACCCGGGTCGGCGTCGTCGGCGACGGGCCCGTGCGGCGACCCGAAGTCGGTCCCGATGCCGATGGCCGACGCGGCGGCAGTGCCGCCGATCATCGAATCATCAACGGGGCCAAGGGTGTTGAATTCGGCGGTGAATTGCGGGCGGTTCTGTGGTTCAAGCGGATTGCCGATCGGGTTTTCCAAAGCCATCGTCGGCGCCTCCTAGCTCGGGATGTTGGTAGTTTCTGCGTCCTCTGCGAACACGGCCTGTGTGCCGCACCCACCACTGTTGCCACACCACTTGTACTACGGATGTGGAAACACCCACATCAGACGTACACAGCGCCCGAGCGACGGCCCGCGAAGTGCCGGAACCGACCCTCTCCCGAGTTCGAACATACGATCGAATCCGTTGAAGTCCAGCGGTTTTCGATCCGGAGGTTCTCGATCTCAAACTCGGAATGACACTGATGTGATTACACACGCCCAAGGCGGTCCCGGTCAAGTTGAAGTCAAAGATTCTCTGTTTACCACCAGGATCCGACAACCCTGTGACTCGACACGACATTGACCTCAACCCGACGTGAATGTCACACCGAACCCGGCACGGGTCGAAACCATCCGCACCGCACCGACAGCGCCTGACCGCCGACTCGCACCGCGCACTACAGTGGCGGTGTGAAGGAGTACCTGCTGTGAAGGTGACCGTACTCGTCGGGGGCGTCGGAGGGGCACGATTCCTCCTCGGTCTGCGCGAATTGTTCGGCCCGACGGCGTTCCCGGCCCCCCAGGACGACGCGTCCGGCGCCCCGGCGACCGAGCACGAGATCACCGCCATCGTGAACGTGGGCGACGACGCCTGGATGCACGGCGTCCGCATCTGCCCCGACCTCGACACCTGTATGTACACCCTCGGGGGCGGGATCGATCCCGAACGCGGGTGGGGTCGGCGCGACGAATCCTGGCGCGCGAAAGAGGAACTCGCCGCCTACGGGGCCGACCCGGATTGGTTCGGACTCGGCGATCGCGATCTCGCGACCCACCTCATCCGGACCCAGATGCTCGACGCCGGGTACCGGCTGTCCGACGTCACGGCCGCCCTGTGCCGGCGCTGGGTCCCCGGGGTGCGGCTCCTGCCCGTCACCGACGATCGTCACGAAACCCACGTCGTGGTCGCCAAACCCGACGGCGAGGACGGCGAACGGGTCGCGATCCACTTCCAGGAATGGTGGGTACGCCATCGCGCGCAGATCCCCACCTTCGGCTTCGCGCAGGTCGGTTCGGACGACACGGCGCCGGCACCCGGCGTCCTCGACGCGATCGCCGACGCCGACGTCATCCTCCTCGCGCCGTCGAACCCGGTCGTGAGCATCGGCGCCATCGTCAGTGTTCCCGGGATGCGCAGCGCGCTGCGCCAGACCAAGGCCCCGGTGGTCGGGATCTCACCGGTCATCGACAACCGTCCCCTGCGCGGCATGGCCGACGAGTGCCTGTCCGTGATCGAGGTCGAGTCCTCGGCACAGGGGATCGCCGGACACTACGGCGCCCGCAGCGGCAACGGGATTCTCGACGGTTGGCTCATCGCCGAGGGTGACCACGCCGCTGTCGACGGCATCGCCGTCGGCGCCGCACCGCTGCTCATGACCGACCCCGCGGCCACCGCGCAGATGGTGCGTGCGGCCTGCGCGCTCGTCGACGTACCGCTGCCCGAGACCAACAAGGGCGTGCGGTGACCGCTCGCCCCGACCACCGCGCACCGGGACATCTCGAGATCCGGCCGGTGACCGGCCTGCCCGAGTTCACCGCCGACTCCGACGTCGCGGGTAAGATCCTCGGCGCCGCACCCTGGCTCGAGTCCGGCGACGTCCTGGTGGTCACCAGCAAGATCATCTCCAAGGCCGAAGGGCGGATGGTCGACGCGCCCAGCGACCCCGAGGAGCGGGACGCACTGCGTCGTCGCCTCGTCGACGCCGAATCGGTGCGCGTCCTGGCCCGCAAGAACCGAACCCTGATCACCGAGAACCGCCTCGGCCTGGTGCAGGCAGCGGCCGGGATCGACGGCTCGAATGTGCGCAGCGACCAACTGGCACTCCTGCCGGAGAACCCCGACCGCAGTGCGGCGTCACTGCGGCGTGCCATAGCCGACGCCGCCGGCCTCGACGTCGCGGTGATCATCACCGACACGATGGGTCGGGCCTGGCGGACCGGACAGACCGACGTCGCCATCGGCGCGGCCGGCATCGCCGTGACCCATCCCTACGAGGGCGGCGTCGACGACTACGGGAATCCGTTGATCGTCACCGAGATAGCGGTGGCCGACGAACTCGCCGCTGCGGCGGACCTCGTCAAGGGCAAGCTCGCCGCCGTCCCGGTCGCCGTCGTCCGCGGATTCGCTCCGGCCGACGACGGCACCACCGCCGCCGACCTCATCCGTCCCTACGACGAGGACCTGTTCCGTCTCGGGACCGAAGAGGCGATCGCACAGGGCCGCCGAGAGGCCATCCGCACCCGGCGTTCGGTGCGCACCTTCGCCGACCGGCCCGTCGACCCCGCGGAGATGCGCGACGCCCTCGCCGAGGCGCTCACCGCCCCGGCACCCCACCACACACATCCGGTCCGCTTCGTGTGGCTGCGTTCCGCCTCGCGACGCCGCGAACTGCTCGACGCCATGACGCGCGACTGGCGCATCGACCTCGAATCGGACTCCAAGACAGCCGAATCCATCGAGAAGCGACTTCGACGCGGGCAGATCCTCTACGACGCCCCGGAACTGGTGATCCCGTTCCTCGTACCCGAGGGCGCCCACGACTACCCCGATGATCGTCGCAACGCCGCCGAGCACACGATGTTCACCGTGGCCGCGGGCGGGGCGGTCGCGACCCTGCTCACCGCGCTGGCGGTCCGCGACATCGGCAGCTGCTGGGTCGGGTCGACCATCTTCGCCGCGCCGACGGTGCGCCGCGTCCTCGATCTGGATCCGAGTTGGGAACCGCTGGGGGCCGTCGCCATCGGACATCCGCTCGAACCGGCCGGGTTGCGCGACCCCGCCCCCACCGCGGAGTGGGTCGTCGAACTGTGACCGCCGAGTCGCTGCACGCCTCCGCCGTCGAGGCCCTGACACGGTGGGAGACACCCGATCCCGCCCAGGACTCCCTGCGTCACGCATATCTCGCGTTCCTCGCCGCGTCCCCGGACGGGTGTCTTCGGGCCTGCGCACCAGGACATCTGACGGGTTCGGCGATCGTCTTCGACGCGACGCGCCGACACGTTCTGCTGACCCTGCACCCCCGCGTCGGGAAGTGGATACAGCTCGGCGGTCACTGCGAACCCTCCGACGATTCCCTCGCCGGCGCGGCGCTACGCGAGGCGCGAGAAGAGTCGGGCATGCCCGAACTCGTGCTCGACACCGCCGACCCCACGCTCGCCGGTGACGGGATGGTCCACCTCCACACCCACCCGATCACCTGCTCCTTGGGAGTCCCCACCCGCCACCTCGACGTCCGCTACCGGGTGGTCGCCGCCCCGACGCCCGACGGTGAACTCCCCCGCGTCGTATGCAGTGACGAGTCCGTGGACCTCCGCTGGTGGCCGGTCGACGCGCTTCCGCACGACGCCGGAGACGACATCGCGACGCTCATCGACGCGGCCCTACGCGACGGGCCAACCCCCGCTCCCTGAGGTGCGAGCGAAGCGAGCCACGAAGGGCGGTCGTCAGACCTGGATGTTCTTGCCGACGGTGACCACACCGCCGGCGCTCACCGAGAACCGTTCGCGGTCGGCCTCGAGGTCGACACCGAGTTGCTCGCCGTCACCGACCACGACGTTCTTGTCGAGGATGGCCTTGCGGACCACCGCGCCCTTGCCGACGCGCACGCCGGGCATCAGCACGCTGCCCTCGACCACCGCGCCGTCCTCGACGATGACGTTCGACGACAGCACGGAGTTGCGCACCGTGCCGGCGGAGATGATGCATCCGGAACCGACCACGGAGTCCTCCGCGACCCCGCCCTGGACAAACTTGGCGGGCGGCAGGTTGTGGGTCTCGCCGCGGATGGGCCAGCGGCCGTTGTAGAGGTTGAAGATCGGGTGGACCGACACCAGGTCCATGTGTGCCTCGTAGAACGCATCCAGTGTTCCGACGTCGCGCCAGTAACCGGTGTCGCGTTCGGTGGCACCGGGTACCTGATTGTCCTTGAAGTCGTAGACGAAGGCGGTGTCCCGGCGCACGAAGGCCGGGATGATGTCACCGCCCATGTCGTGGTCGGAGTCCGAGTCGGCGGCGTCGGCGCGCAGCGCGTCGACCAGCGCCTCGGTGGTGAACACGTAGTTGCCCATCGACGCGAACGTCACGTCGGGATCGTCCGGCGTGCCGGGCGGATCGGCCGGCTTCTCCAGGAAGCGGGTGATCTTCCCGCTCTCGTCGGAGTCGATGCAGCCGAAGGCCACCGCCTCTGCTCGGGGCACGCGGATCCCGGCCACCGTGACGTCGGCGCCGGATTCGATGTGCGCGGCCACCATCTGCGACGGATCCATCCGGTACACGTGATCGGCTCCGAAGACGACGATGTACTCGGGTCGTTCGTCGGTGATGAGGTTCATCGACTGGAAGATCGCATCGGCACTGCCGGTGTACCAGCGTGGTCCGAGTCGCTGCTGGGCCGGCACCGGGGTGATGTACTCGCCGTGGAATCCCGACGTCCACCAGGTCTGCGAGATGTGCCGGTCCAGCGAATGCGACTTGTACTGTGTCAGCACGCAAATGCGCTCGTAACCGGCATTGACCAGGTTGGACAGCACGAAGTCGATGAGTCGGTAGGCACCGCCGAAGGGCACCGCAGGTTTGGCGCGGTCCATCGTCAGCGGGTACAGACGCTTGCCTTCGCCGCCTGCGAGGACGATGCCGAGGACGTGCGGCTCAGATCTCACTCCCCCAACTTAACCGCGATCGAAGCCGTCGGCCAGATGACCGGGCGGTCAGTATGCGTGGCGTCGGCCGCGACCGGGGTTTGGCAGCACCGATGGCGATCTGCGCGCGTTGGCACTAGCGTCGAGATCATGCGGGTGGCGATGATGACACGGGAATATCCACCTGAGGTCTACGGCGGCGCCGGGGTCCACGTCACCGAATTGGTCCGGTATCTGCGCGATCTCATCACCGTCGACGTGCACTGCATGGGCGCCGAGCGGGAGACTGCCTCGGTGTACACCCCCGACCCGGGGTTGGCCGGGGCGAATGCGGCGATCACGACGCTGTCGGCCGACCTGCGGATGGTGGTGGGTGCGTCCGGTGCCGACGTCGTGCACTCCCACACCTGGTACACCGGCCTTGCCGGGCACCTGGCGGGACGGCTCTACGACGTGCCGCACGTGCTGACCGCCCACTCGCTCGAACCGTCGCGCCCGTGGAAGGCCGAGCAACTCGGCGGCGGGTACCGGGTGTCGAGCTGGGTGGAACGCAACGCGGTGGAGTACGCCGACGCGGTGATCGCGGTGAGCTCGGGGATGCGCACCGAGATCTGTGACACCTACCCGCGTCTGGACCCTGAGCGTGTGCATGTGGTGCGCAACGGGATCGACACATCTCAATGGTTCCCGGTCGACGATCCGTTCGGACCCGACTCGACGCCGACCGCACTCGGGCTCGACCCGGACCGCCCGATCGTGGCGTTCGTCGGCCGGATCACCCGGCAGAAGGGCGTCGCACATCTGGTGGCCGCGGCGCACCGGTTCGATCCGGACATCCAGCTCGTCCTCTGTGCTGGTGCCCCCGACACGCCGGAGATCGGCGCCGAGATCGAGAGCGCGGTGGGCGAACTCTCCGCCTCGCGTCCCGGCGTCCACTGGGTGCGCGAGATGCTCCCACTCCCCCGGATCCGCGAGATCTTGACCGCGGCAACGGTCTTCGTGTGCCCATCGGTGTACGAACCGCTGGGCATCGTCAACCTCGAGGCGATGGCCTGCGGTACCGCGGTGGTGGCCTCGGCGGTCGGCGGCATTCCCGAGGTGGTGCGCGACAACGTCACCGGCCGCCTCGTGCGGTACGACCCCGTCGATCCGGCGACCTTCGAACACGATCTCGCCGACACGGTGAACGCGGTGGCCTCGGATGCGGCGGCGTCGGCGATGGGGGTGGCCGGCCGCGAACGCGCCGAGGCCGAGTTCTCCTGGGCGTCGATCGCCGAACAGACGCTGGGTGTCTACGAGTCCGTACGGCGCTGAGCGGGTGAGCGTCCGCGGACGGGCCGACACGTGGTCACCACGACCGACACCGTGGCCGGCACCCGACCGTCCCCGGCGAAGGCCGCGGCCCGCGAGCGGATGTCGGCCTCGTCGGAGTGAAATGCCGACGGGCCCATGGCGACCAGATCCCCCACGGTCTGCGCGTCGACGTCTGCAGAGTACCGGACAGGTGACTCGTCGACCACTTCGAAGCCCGCGTCGAGCGAGGCACGGAGGCGCTCGGATTTGGCCTCGTCGACACGCAGCATCGCCATCGGCTCGATGAGTTCGCCGAGGTGGTCGGGCCCCGGACTCACGATGATCAGTGCGCCATCAGGGGCCAGTACGCGGGCGAACTCGCTCGCGTTGCGCGGCGCGAACACCGAGAGCACCACCGCGACAGCGTCATCGACGACGGGCAGTCCGCGCCAGACGTCGGCGACGACGGCAGCGAGGGGCCGGGGTCCCCGCGCCATGGCCCGCGCGCAGTACTTCGAGAGGTCCAGGCCGATTCCGGCGGCCGAGGACCGTCCGTCACCGCCGGGCACCCCACTCGCCTCGACCGCGGCGCGAAGATAGTGTCCGCCACCGGCCCCCGCGTCGAGGATCACCGGCCGGTCGTGTCCACCCGTGACCTCGGCCGCGCGGCCGGCGACGAAATCGACCACGGGGAGCAGGAAACCGGAGTCGTGCACGCGGGCTCGGGCGGCCACCATGGCTGCGGTGTCGGCGCGCAGCGCGCCGGACCGGCCGTCGAGCAGTGAGACATAGCCCTGACGGGCGAGGTCGAAAGAATGCGCCTGCGGACAGCGCAGCGACGCGCCGTCGGCCGACAGGCGCCCGGTACACACCGGGCAGCGCAGGATCTCGAGTACCGGAGTGAGGTCATGCGCCCGGTGCGGAGTCGGTGGGTCCGCCCGGGCCTCATGGGAACTGCCCTCGTGGGGCATGTTCAGCCGGTTACCCCGCGGAGTTCCTCGCCCAGCGCGGCTGCTTCGTCGGCGGTCAGCTCGACGACCAGTCGACCTCCACCTTCGATCGGAATCCGGACAACGATTCCACGCCCTTCTTTGGCCGCTTCGAGGGGGCCGTCCCCAGTACGTGGCTTCATTGCCGCCATTCTCAAGCTCCCTTCAAGGTCCCTGCTCCGAACATGATACGTGCCCGGGTCGCACACGATTGTCAGTGCGCGACGCGCGCGCCGCGCGGTCTCGACGTACGGCCCCTACTGGGGGGTGCTCGGCGGGCCGGACCGCCCGGCGTCCACGCCGCCGTTCCCGGTGATACCAGCGGCGGGATCGTCCGGAGCCGCGCCCGCTTCCGCCCCGGGCACCGACTCCCGTTCGCGCAGACGCGTGATCACCGACCGCAGGTCGTCGACCTCACGCGCGAGACGTGCCAGCGCCCAGTCGACTTCGGCCTGCTTGTAACCACGCGGGGTCTGGGCGAAGCGCAACGCACGCACGTCGTCACCGGTGATGCCCACCGACGGCAACCGGGTGAGCGTGGTGTCGGGCTCGACCGGCGGCAGATCTTCTCCGCGTCCGAACACGAACCAGACGACAGCGAACACGATCGCGACGACGAGTCCCATGATCAGCAGGTACAGCAGCAGCGTCTGCATGCGTTCCATCCTGGCAGAAGCGCCCGGACGACGGCCCGGCACAGCACCGACCCGGCGACGGCCACCCGCGTCAGGGCGGGCGGCGTCGCCGGGTCGGGGCCGGGTTCATCAGGTCCGGCCCATCAGGTCCGGAGCCGCCTAGGAGGCCATCTCCTCGGCCTTGGGGGTCAGGGCGCGCACGGTGTTCATCGGCGGACGATCCTCGAGATAGACCTCGGTGGTGTGCGGCGTGAAGGAGCCGTCGGGTTCGGCGGTGAACTGGGTGAGCCCGACGCCCGAGTCCTCGATGCCGCAGCGGCGCATCAGGGTTCCGACGATCTGGCGGCTCATGACCCCCAATTCCACCAGCGGGCGGTTGCGATGGGTTCGGACCCCGAGGTTGACCTGACCGATCCCGGCCAGGCCGTACCGGTCATAGGTGTCGATGAGAAGGCCGATCTCGACCCCGTAGCCCGGCGCGAACGGCACCGACGAGAGCAACTCGCGGGTGCCGGCGTACTCGCCGCCGAGTGGCTGGAGGACCGCGGTGAGATCCGGCTTCTGGGATGCCAGGAGGGGGCGTGCCACGAGCTCGGTCACGCGTCCGCCACCGTTCGCGTCGTGCGTACCGCCCGTGCGCAGCGGGCGCCGGTAGTAGCCCTTCACGAGCTGGATCTCGGGGTTCAGCAGGAGCGGACCGAGCATCTTGGGCACGAACATCGGGTCCGGGTCGATGAGGTCGGAATCGACGAATGCGATGATGTCGCCGGTCGCCACGGCGACCGAACGCCACAGCACCTCACCCTTGCCCTTGACCGGGTCCAGCTCGGGTACCGCCTCCTCGCGGGAGATCACCTGCGCGCCGGCGGCGAGCGCGCGCTCGGCGGTGGCATCGGTGGACCCGGAGTCCAGCACGATGATCTCGTCGACCAGGGTGCCGTACAGCGGCATGATCGTGGCGATGACGTCGGCGACGGTCTCTTCCTCGTTCAGCGCGGGCAGCACCACCGAGATGGTCCGGCCGTTCTTCGCGTCGACGAGGTCGTCGATCGTCCAGTCCGGCTGCTCCCAGGTGTGGGTTGCCGACCAGCGCTGCTCGGTCCCCGGGGTCTGGGCGACCGTCGGCCACATGGCGGCCTTGTCCCGGCTGACGGTGCTGGGCTTACGTCGCTTCTGCTGCTTGGTCATGCGAGTCCCCTGACTGTTCGGGCGGGTGGTTTCGCTCCCGCGATGGCAGCGACCATGTCGACCACGCGACGAGTGGCAGCGACTTCGTGGACGCGGAAGATCCGGGCGCCTTGGGCGGCGGCCAGACTTGTCGCGGCCAGAGTCCCTTCCAATCGGTGCGTTAGGTCTGTACCCAGAGTCTCCCCTACGAAATCCTTGTTGCTCAGCGCCATCAGGACCGGCCAGCCCGTGTTAACAAGATCTTTTACACCGCGTAACAGAGCCAGCCCGTGGTGAGTGTTCTTGCCGAAATCGTGCGTCGGATCGATAACGATCGAGTCTCGACGCACCCCGGCAGCGAGCGCCCGGTCGGCCGCGGAGGTCACCTCCCGGATCACGTCGGCCACCACCGCGTCGACCGAATCCCCGTATGCGACGCGGTGCGGCCGGGTCCGCACCCGCGCGCCACCCGTGTGCGAGCAGACGATCCCGGCCCCGCGTTCGGCGGCGACGTCGACGACGTCGGGGTCGAATCCCGCCCAGGTGTCGTTGATGAGATCCGCGCCGGCGGCGCAGGCCTGGTCGGCGACCTCGCTGCGCCAGGTGTCGACGCTGATCAGCACGTCCGGATGGCGGTCGCGGATCCAGGCGATCATGCCGACGACCCGGGCGGCCTCGGTCGCGGCGTCGACCTCGCGTCCGGGTCCGGCCTTGACCCCACCGACGTCGATGATGTCGGCACCCTCGGCGACGACCCGGTCGACGTGCGCCTGGGCGGCGGCGTCGTCGAAGCTCGCACCTCGGTCGTAGAACGAATCAGGGGTGCGGTTGACGATCGCCATCACCAACGCGCGGTCGGTCGGCACCCGCCGCCCGCACAGCGTGTCCGATGCCGACGTCTCCGGGTCGGAACTCACCCCTTGGGCACCTTGGCGGCGGCGACGTCGTCGGGGTAGTCGTCGTAGAACTCCGTGTAGCCCTTCTCCTTGCCGAGCAACACGTAGAGCCGTTCGGCCTCGGCGTCGGAGTACCCCTCCTTGCGCAGCTCGACCTTGCGGTTCTTGAAGGTCGAGGTCTGCTCGAAATCGTCGACGATCCGAACGAACAGCGGCACCGCGTACGACGGCAGCGCGTCGTAGAGATGGCGGGCGAACGCGCCCGGGTCGAGGTCGGCGCCCTCGCGCAGCTTGATCGCGATCATCCCGGCGCGACCGTCGGTGCCGGGGACCTCGACGCCGTACGCCACCGACTGGGCGACGGCCTGATAGGAGTCGACCGCCCCCTCGACCTGGGTCGTGGCGACGTTCTCGCCCTTCCAGCGGAAGGTGTCACCGAGCCGGTCGACGAAGGCGATGTGCGCGAACCCCTGATCGCGGACAAGGTCACCGGAGTTGAAGTAGGAGTCACCGTCCTTGAAGGCGTCGCGGATGATCTTCTTCTCGGTCTCCTCGGAGTCGGTGTAGCCGTCGACGGGCACCCGGTCACTGATCTGCGCGAGCAGCAGGCCGGTACCGCCCCGGCCGACCTTCACGAGCCGGCCGTCGTCGCCGCGCTTGGGGTTACCCTCCTCGTCGTATTCCACGATCTTGTACGGGAGCGGGCAGAAGCCGGCGGTCTTGTCGACGCTGAACGCGTTGACGAATGCGAGGTTCAGTTCGCTGGCCCCGTAGAACTCGACGACGCGGTCGACCCCGAAACGCTCGCGGAACTCGTCCCAGATGTCCGGGCGCATACCGTTGCCGACCACGGTGTGCACGGAATGCTGGCGATCCGTGGGCTTCTCGGGCTGCGCGAGGAGATAGCGACACAGCTCGCCGATGTAGCAGAACGCCGTCGCACGGTTGAGGATCACGTCGTCCCAGAACTTCGACGCCGAGAACGAGCGTCCGATGGCGATGCACGCACCCGAGGCGAGGACCGAGGACAGTGACACCGACAACGCGTTGTTGTGGTAGAGCGGCAGCGGCACGTACATGGTGTCGCTGTGGCGCAACCGCACCGCGAGACCGCCGATGCCGGACAGGCTCGCCAGCCACCGGTTGTGGCTCATCACGCTGGCCTTCGGCATCCCCGTGGTGCCGGAGGTGAAGATGTAGAACGCCTTGGTCGACGCGGGCAGCTGCTCGGTGACCTCGGGATCGGCTTCCGAGAGTCCCTCGGCCGCGGCGTCGAACGCGGCGAAATCGTAGACGTGTTCAGGAAGAACCGATTCCGGGATCGACTCGAAGGCCTCCGCGCACTCGGGATCGTGGATGAGGACCTTGGCCTCGAGGAGGCCGACGCTGTGCTCGAGCACCTCGCCGCGCTGGTTGTAGTTCAGCATCCCGGCGATCGCGCCGAGTTTGACGGTGGCGAGCATCAGCAGCAGGTCGGTCGTGCAGTTCTTGGAGAGCAGCGCCACCACGTCGCCCTTGCCGACGCCGTCTGCGGAAAGTGCTGCGGCGTAACGGTTCACGCGGCGGTTGGCCTCGCCGTAGGTGGTCGTGCGGCCCTCGAACCGGACGAACGGCCGGTCGGGGTGTTCGGCCGCGTGCTTCTGGAAGACCGAACCGATGGTCCGCTTGGCCTCCGGTGGGCGTCGGATGAGCCCGGGTGCGTGCTTGATCATCCCGGTCGCATGTGGCGCCATCTTCACCACGCCGCGAAGGATGTCGGGGATACCGACGGTCTTCTTCACACTCTGCTGCCGACTGTCCTGCTGCTCGACCCCTTGGGACATCTGCCCTCCGCTCTCCCGCTGGCGTTTCGAGTGCCCCGCGCACTCAGGCGCTACCTTACCGGCCGGTAGCAAGGCCTTCCCGTGCTGTCGCCAACTCCACCGCGTCGGCGACCGACCGCGTGATGAGCAGCCGGTCGAGCGATCGTCGGGCGACGAACCCGGTTGTCGACAACTCTCGCAGCCAGTCGAGCAACGGCGCGTAGAAATCGACAGGATCGAGCAGGACGACCGGTTTGTCGTGCATCCCGAGGTAGCCCCCGGTCCAGGTCTCGAAGAGCTCCTCGAGCGTCCCAATCCCGCCGGGGAGGGTGATGAACCCGTCGGCGCGCTCGTCCATGAGGCGTTTGCGTTCGCGCATGGTCTCGGTGACCACGAGTTCGCCCGACCCGAGGTCGGCGACCTCGTGCTTCATCAGTGCGCGCGGGATGATGCCGACCGTGTGGCCACCGGCCTCGCGAGCGGCGGTGACCAGCGCGCCCATCATGGAGATGTTCCCACCGCCGGAGACGACCACATGCCCCTGTTCGGCGAGCGTCCGACCCACTTCGGCGGCGAGATCGAGGTAGGGCTGGTCGACGGGACCGGAGGCGCAATAGACGCAGACAGCACTCACCGGGCAATCGTGCCATCGTCGGCCGGGAAGGTCATATCGACCCTCAGGGTGTCGCGGCCTCGATCGCGGCGACCACGTCGTCGGGGTCGTCGACGACGGTGAGCAGGTCCAGATCCTCGGGCGAGATCATCCCGCGCGCGGCGAGGACGTCGCGCATCCAGTCCAGCAGGCCGCCCCAGAAGTCGCTGCCCACCAGCACGATCGGGAACCGGACCACCTTCTTGGTCTGCACCAGGGTCAGCGCCTCGAAGAGTTCGTCGAGGGTGCCCATCCCGCCAGGGAGACAGACGAACGCCTGCGCGTACTTCACGAACATCGTCTTGCGCACGAAGAAGTATCGAAAGTTCATGCCGAGATCGACCCAAGGGTTGAGACCCTGCTCGAAGGGCAGCTCGATGTTGAGTCCGATCGACTGCGCCCCGGCCTGATGGGCCCCCTGGTTCGCAGCCTCCATCGCACCGGGTCCGCCACCGGTGATGACCGCGTAACCGGCCTCGCCCAGCGCTCGGCCCACGCGGACACCGAGCGCGTATTCCGGCGACTCCGGATGCAGTCGCGCCGAGCCGAAGACGGTCACGGCCTCGGCGACCTCGCTCATCGCATCGAACCCGGCGACGAACTCGGACTGGATGCGCAGGACCCGCCAGGAGTCGCGCATGGTCCGTTCGGAACGACGCGTGGCGTCGCGCGGGTCGACCCATTCCAGCAGGCGGCGGTCCGTGGTCTTGCCGCGCTGGTCTCGCCGGATCCGGATCGGGCCGACGTAGCAGGTGTCGGGGTTCGTTCCGTCTTCGACGGGTTCCGGTTCGGGCGTGGTCGACATGGCGGTCACGCTAGCAGCGCCGTCCGACTCCGCCGGTCCTGCGAGGTCAGGACAGGTAGGTGCGCAGCAGGTCGGTCACCGCGCGGATCTGCTCCACCGGTACCCGTTCGTCGACGCGATGCGCGAGATTGGGATCGCCGGGGCCCAGGTTCACCGCGGGGATCCCCAGCGCCGAGAACCGCGACACATCGGTCCAGCCGTACTTCGCGCGGAAGCGTCCGCCCGCGGCCGCCACGAGCGCCGCGGCCGCCGGGTGCCCCAGCCCGGGCAGGGCGCCGGCCGCGGAATCGGTGACCTCCAGCCCGATCCTGCCGTCGGCCAGGTCGGCGCCGAACACCTCGCGGACGTGGTCGAGCGCCTGGTCGATCGAACGGTCCGGTGCGAAGCGGAAGTTGACGTCGACGTGCGCGGCGTCGGGGATCACGTTGCCGGCCACCCCGCCGCCGACCGCGACCGCCGACAGGCCCTCGCGGTACTCGCAGCCGTCGATGTCGACCCGACGGGCCTCATACCCCGCCAGCGTGGTCAGGACACCGCCGAGCTTGTGAATGGCGTTGTCGCCCATCCACGATCGGGCCGAGTGCGCTCGGGTTCCCGTCGTCGACAACCGAACCCGCAGCGTCCCCTGGCATCCGGCTTCGATGAGCCCCGCGGTCGGCTCGCCGAGGATCGCCACGTCACCGGCGAGCCACTCGGGGAGTTCGCGTTCGATGTCGTTCAGGCCGTTGAACTCCGCGGCGATCTCCTCGCAGTCGTAGAAGATCAGCGTCAGATCCGAGGCCGGCTCCGGCAGCGTCGCCGCGAGGTGGAGGAACACCGCGTCACCGGACTTCATGTCGACGGTGCCGCATCCGTGCAGCACGTCGCCCTCCGCCGGATCCGTCTCGCGGCGGTGCGGGAGGTTGCCGGCGACCGGCACGGTGTCGAGGTGCCCGGCGAGGATGACCCGCTGGGCGTGCCCCCGGTCGGTCCGTGCGAGGACCCGGTTGCCGTGGCGGAGGATCTCGAATCCGCTCGTCTGCGCGCGCAGGGCGGCCTCGACCGCGTCGGCGATGGCCGACTCGTTGCGCGACTCGCTCTCGATGTCGACGAGCGCGGCGGTCAGTTCGACGGGGTCGGCGGTCAGGTCGAGGTCGGTGCTCACTCCCTCACCGTAGTGAGCCCATCTCGGCGGCGCCGAAGGAGACGCTGAACTTCACGCACCAGAGGAACACCGACGGATAGTCGGCCAGCTCGACGTCGGCGGGGATCTCGTAGACCTGGTTGCCCTTGTTCCCCTTGATCATGCCGAGGTCGACGTGCGGGACGTCCGCGGCCGTTCGCCACCCGGCGAACCCCTCGACCACGTCCCCTTGCGACAGCCACACGTGGACATCAGGGCCGGTGGTCGTGTCCAGGTCCTCGATCGCCAGCACGCGTGAGCCGTCGGGCTGTTCGATGATCGAGACCGTTCCGGATGTCGAGTGCTCGTGGCTGATCAGGCTGCCGCGCGAGATGACCGCCGGCCCGGCGGGCGGCGGCTGCCCCGGCGTCGACGTCGTGGGGGTGGCCGCGACCGGGATGGCGTCGTCGACCTCGGTGTCGACGAAGATCAGCCACGGCTGGAAGACGACGGCCCCGACCGCCAGCGCCGCCACGATCACGACGCCGACCCCGCCCAACACCCACGGCCAGCGGCGTCGGCGGCGCCGGGGCGGTACAGATGGCTGGGGATGACCGGTCATGCTGGCGACCCTACGAGCGGCGCACAGCACGTGACCAGGTCTTTGGGCCGAATGGATGACGCCGGGGCACCGGTGGCGGGGCGGGGGCGCCGGTGTCGATCACCTAGACTCACCTGTCGTGACATCTACTGGCGCACACGCAACTGGCATCGCGACCGTGATCGACGGGGGTTCGACTCCCGGCGTCGTCCTCGACGTCTGGTTCCCCGAACCCGAACTCGACGGGGTCGAGACCGCGGAGACCGTGATCCTCGACGACGAGTCGACACCGGCCCACCTCCGTGAGTTGGTGGGCGTCGATGAGGCCCGCGGGGTCAAGACCGTCGCGGTCCGCACCGGCATCGCCGACATCTCCGCCGCACCCATCGACGCCTACGACGTCTACCTCCGACTCCACCTGCTGTCGCATCGCCTCATCACCCCGCACGGCGCCAACCTCGAGGGCATCTTCGGGATGCTCACCAACGTGGTGTGGACCAATCACGGCCCGTGTGCGGTCGAGAACTTCGAGTCGGTACGGGCGAAGCTGCGCGCCCGCGGACCGGTCACCGTCTACTCGATCGACAAGTTCCCGCGCATGGTCGACTACGTGGTGCCCGGCGGCGTACGGATCGGCGACGCCGACCGCATCCGCCTCGGCGCGCATCTCGCGGCCGGCACCACCGTGATGCACGAGGGCTTCGTCAACTTCAACGCCGGCACCCTCGGGTCGTCGATGGTGGAGGGTCGCATCTCCGCGGGCGTCGTCGTCGGCGACGGCTCCGACATCGGCGGCGGCGCCTCGACGATGGGCACCTTGTCGGGCGGCGGCAAGGAGATCATCGCGCTGGGCAAACGCTGCCTACTCGGCGCGAACTCCGGCTGCGGCATCCCGCTGGGTGACGACTGCGTCATCGAGGCCGGCCTCTACGTCACCGCCGGCACCAAGGTCACCGGACCCGACGGCACGCAGATCAAGGCGCGCGACCTGTCCGGCCAGTCCAATCTGCTCTTCCGTCGCAACAGCCTGACCGGAGCGGTCGAGGTCGTGCCGTGGAAGGGCGACGGCATCGCCCTCAACGAGGCGCTGCACAAGAACGACTGACGCCCTGGCTCACTGGCCGGATCTCCCATCCCGACGTATGGTGGGCACATGAGCACATCGAACAATCGTTCGACGAACGATACCGACGACGTCCTCGGCGCGGGCGCCGGAAACTCCACCGAGAAGGACCCGGACGACTGGGTGACCGGCGACGAGCCGATGACCGGCGCGCAGCGAAGCTATCTCGACACCCTCGCACGGGAGGCCGGCGAGACCCTCTCGGCCGACCTCACCAAGGCCGAGGCGTCCGAGGAGATCGACCGCCTACAACAGAAGAGCGGTCGCGGCTGAGCAGGGCCGGTGTCAGGCCGTCAGACGAGCGACGGCCGCATTGATCCGCTCATCGGTTGCGGTGAGCGCCATCCGAACGTGGCGCTCACCCGCCGGACCGTAGAAATCGCCTGGAGCACAGAGAATTCCGCGGTCGGCGAGCCAGGCGACGGTCTCCCGGCACGGTTCGTCCCGGGTGGCCCAGAGATACAGGCCCGCCTCGGAATGGTCGACCCGGAAGCCCGCACCCTCCACGGCTGCTTTGAGCAGCCGACGACGCTCGGCATAACGCTCGCGCTGCTCGTCGACATGTGCGTCGTCGGCCAGTGCGGCGGTCATCGCTCCCTGGACGGGGAACGGCACGATGAGTCCGGCATGCTTGCGGACTGCGAGCAATTCGGCGATCAGTTCGGGGTCGCCGGCGAAGAATCCGGCGCGATACGACGCCAGGTTCGAGATCTTGGACAGTGAGTGGACCGCGAGCAGTCCGGTGTGGTCGCCGTCGCAGACCCTCGGGTCGAGGATCGACAGCGGCTCGCCCTCCCAGCTCAGACCGAGATAACACTCGTCGGACACGACGACGGTCCCCCGCTCGCGCGCCCATCCCACGACTTTGCGGAGATGATCGAGGCCGAGGACCTTGCCGGTCGGATTCGACGGCGAGTTGATGAACATCAGCGCCGGGTTCATCGGTCCCAGCGCGACGGTCGAATCCGCCCGCACCGCCCGCGCACCGGCGAGCAGGGCGCTCACCTCATAGGTCGGGTAGGCGACCTCGGGGATGACCACGTCGTCGCCGGGTCCGAGCCCGAAGGTCGAGGCCAGGCCGGCGATCGCCTCCTTGGTACCGATGACCGGCAGGATTCCCGTCTCGTCGAGCGACGTGACCCCGTGGCGTCGGATCAGCGACTCCGCGGCCGCCTCCCGCAACTCGCGGGTCCCGATCGTCGTCGGGTAGCCCGGGAACGCCGAGTTCTCGGCGAGTGCGTCGCGGATGAGTGCGGGCACCGGGTCGACGGGCGTCCCGACCGACAGGTCGACGATGCCGTCGGCGTGGGCCTGAGCCGTCGCCTTCGCATCGGCGATCGTGTCCCACGGGAAGTCGGGCAGACGCCCGCTGACGCGGGTCGAGGAGACGCGCAGGGGCGCAGCCGTACGGGAGACAGGACTGCTCATGCGGAGGCGGTCAGTCCTCTTCGTTCATCGGCGGGAGACCCTTGATGAACGCCGGATCGGCCTCGGTCTTGCCGACCTTGCTGGCGCCGCCCGGGGAGCCGAGGTCGTCGAAGAAGTCGGCGTTCGCGCTGACGTAGGGCTCCCATTCGTCGGGAACATCATCCTCGTAGAAGATCGCCTCGACCGGGCACACCGGCTCACACGCACCACAGTCGACGCACTCATCCGGCTGGATGTAGAGCATGCGTCCACCCTCGTAGATGCAGTCGACGGGGCACTCCTCCACGCAAGCCTTGTCCAACACGTCGACGCAAGGCTCCGCGATGATGTAGGTCACCACTCACTCCTTCGCTAGGGAAGATCCGGGTCGGCGCGACGAGAAACGCAGTTCGGCGTCGAACGGCACTCCGGCGTCGGCGCCGGTGCGGCCCGAGGGCTGGTCGAACCGCACCCCACAGTATCCGCCCCGGGAGACGCTGCGACGAAATCGACCCCCGTCCAGAGGCGCCCGAATCCGGGTTTGAGTAACGAGGATCACATCGCCGACCGCGAGACGCCGCTCCGGGTTTCGTTCAGCGTGCCGCCAAACCTCGACGCCGCGACGATCCGCGTGCAGAGTCGGGCGCATGATCGTCGTCGACGAATCCGTCCTCACCGGACACCGACCCGCGGGCGCGTGTGCCCGGGTGCCGCACCGACCCACCGCGCGGTCGATGTCGATGTGCTGTTGCTGAACCGATCGGCCTCACCACATCCTCTTCGACTCTCGCAAGGATTCGCCATGACCTCCACCCTCGCCCGCACCGAACGAGCGCCTCAGTCCGCCTTATCGTCTCTTTCCTCCGCCCGGAATCGTGCTCGGACGTCTTCGCCGCTGCGCGAGCGTCCGGGTACCGCGGCCCCGCGCGCCCTTGGTCACCTGCCGACGCGGCTCCGGCCCGCCGACCTCCTCCGCATCACCGACCAGGGCGTCGCAGACGTCCTCGACGGTCGCCACGACGACCTGCTCCCGGAGGTCTGGGACGAACGGCATCGCTGGGCGACGCGCCTGCACGCCGACGACGACGTCGACGTGTGGCTGATCAGCTGGACGCCGGGCGAGGCCACCGAACTGCACGACCACGCCGGTTCGCTCGGAGCCCTGACGGTGTTGTCGGGCAGCTTGCGCGAGTACCACTGGACGGGAGACGATCTGGCGGTGCGCATCCTCGACGCCGGCGACCAGGCCGCCTTCCCTCTCGGGTGGGTGCACGACGTCGTGCGGAACCCGGTCGTCGCCGCCCCGGAGATCGGTGCGGAGACCAGCCCGCTGGTGACCCCGACGCTCAGCGTGCACGCCTACTCACCGCCGCTGACCGCGATGTCGTACTACGACATCTCCGAGGGCGGCCACCTGCGCCGCAACCGGACCGTTCTCACCGACCAGCCCGAATGAGCACTCCCCGCACCATCGACGACGTGCTCGCCGACGCACGGTCGCGGATCGCGCGGGTCGAGGCCGCGGACGTCCCCGCCGAGCTGGCCGACGGGGCGGTGCTCGTTGACATCCGTCCCGCGGCGCAGCGCGCGGAGGAGGGCGAGGCCCGGGGTGCTCTCGTCATCGAACGGAATGTCCTCGAATGGCGGTGTGACCCGGCGAGCGACGCCCGCATCGACCAGGCCGTCGACCATGACGTCCGCTGGATCATCCTGTGCTCCCAGGGTTATACGTCGAGCCTCGCCGCCGCGGCGCTGCAGGATCTCGGGTTACATCGCGCCACCGACGTCGTCGGCGGATACGAAGCGCTCGCACCGGTTCTCGGCTGACTGCCACGCACCCGACGACAGGTGCTTCCCTCAAGCAACCGCCGGCCACGGACGCGGAGCCGGGCGGGTGTCGACGGCGAGGCCGGTCACCGGGTCGGCGAGCGCGGCGACGTGCTGGGTCAGTGCCGGGTCGATCCAGTCGGCACCGTTCAGCACATACGGCGGCTGCGCGGTGATGCGTTCGGTGAGAACGAAATCCGATTCCGCGGTGCGGGCGGCCAGGGCGTCGAGGTGAGGCCACGGGCGTTCCGGGTTGACGTGGTCGGGAGTCAGCGGCGACACCCCACCCCAGTCGTCGACGCCGGACGCGATCAGCGCGGCACATTCCGCGGGCGACACCAGATTTGGCGGCGCCTGAATCCGCATGTGTGGGCCGAGGACAACCCGGGCGACCGCGACGGCGGCGAGGAACTCGGTCATCTCCGCGTCGGGGGTCGAGCGCATCGCGGTGTCCGGCTTCGCCCGGAAGTTCTGCACGATCACCTCCTGGATGTGCCCGCCTCGGGCGTGCACATCGGCGATGGCCAGCAGCGATTCGGCCCGCTCGGTGAGTGATTCGCCGATCCCGACCAGAATCCCGGTGGTGAACGGGACGCGAGCGGTGCCCGCATCGCGCAGCACCTGCATGCGGACCAGCGGGTCCTTGTCGGGACTTCCGTAGTGTGCCTGGCCTTTCTCGGTGAACAGGCGACGCGACGTCGTCTCCAGCATCATGCCCATCGACGGTGCGACCGGGCGCAGGCGGAGCAGTTCCTCGAGGCTCATCACCCCGGGGTTGAGGTGCGGCAGCAGACCCGTCTCCGACAACACGGCGACCGCGGCGGCACGAACGTAGTCCAGCGTCGAGGAGTAACCCCGTTCGGCCAGCCACTCGCCGGCCTGCGGCCACCTGTCCTCGGGGCGGTCACCCAGCGTGAAAAGCGCCTCCTTGCAGCCGAGTTCGGCACCGCGGCGCGCGAGGTCGACGACCTCGTCGAGTTCCAGATAGAGCCCCTCCCCCGCGCGGGCGAGTTTCCCGGGGACCGTGACGAAGGTGCAGTAGTGGCACCGGTCGCGGCACAGGCGCGTCAGCGGGATGAACACCTTGCGGGAGTAGGTGATCTGCCGGGACCGGCCGACCGCGGCCAGCCCCTCGTCGCGGAGCGCCCCGGCGATCGATTGCAGTTCGACCAGGTCGTCTCCTGCGCAGGACAGGAGCGTCACGGCCTCGTCGAGACCGATCGGCGCCCGGTCGCGCGCGGCGTCCAGGGCCGCGCGGACGGTCAACTTCTCGGTCATTCCTCACCCTCCTCAGGTGTTCCGGTGCCGGCGTCGTCGGGACGGGGTTCGTACGGTTCGGGGTCGAAGGTGCCGTTGCGTTCGCGAAACGACGCCGCAGTGCCCGGCCACAACAGGGTCAGGCGACCGCTGTCGGGGTCGACATACCAACTCTCACAACCGGTCAGCCACACCGTCGACTCGCTGCGAGCGTCGATCTCCCGCGTGTATTCGTCTTCGGCGGCAGGCGAGACCGCCAGCGTCGTGATCCCGCTGCCGGCCATGTACTCCAGCGCGCCCAGGACGTAGTCGAGTTGCGTCTCGATCATGTAGATCGCCGAGTTGTGGCCGAGCGCCGCGTTGGGCCCGTCGAGGACGAACATGTTCGGGAATCCGCTGACCACGGTCGAGGCATAGGACGTCATGCCCGCAGACCAGTGGTCGGACAGCCGCCGACCGGCACGACCGGTGATGCGCGATGCGGCGGGCGGGCGTGCGGATTCGAAACCGGTTGCCATCACCAGGACGTCGAGATCGTAGGTGTGACCACTGTGCGCGGTGGCCTTGGTCTCGGCGACCGACGTCAGAGCACTCGACTCGAACACCACGTTGGAGCGTTGTAGCGCCGGATAGAAGTCGTCGCTGAGCAGGATTCTCTTGCAACCGATCTCGTAGTCGGGGGTCAGCTGTTCACGGAGGTCGGCATCGGCCACCTGCCCGTGGAGGTGATCCCGCGCACGGGAACGGATCTCGTCGATGTCTGGATGCAACCCGAGCCGCTGCCGGAACGCCCCGTCGGCTTCGGTGAGCAGTCGGTCGCGCACCTCCGCCGCGACGACGGGGTCGAGCATGGCGGCCCGCTCGTCGTCGGTGTAGAGCCGGTCCGCGCGCGGCACGACATACGGTGGCGTGCGGCAGAACACGACGAGATCGTCCGCGGCGTCGGCGAGATGCGGGATGAGCTGCACCGCCGACGCACCGGTTCCGACGACCCCGACCCGCGCACCCGCGACGTTGACGTCGTCGTGCCAGGCGGCCGTGTGGACGACCTGTCCCGGGAAGGTGTCGAGTCCGTCGATGTCGGGGATGCGCGCCTCCGACAACCGTCCGACCGCCAGCACCAGCGAGCGAGCGCGGAAGGTGACGTCCCGGCCGTCCGGCGCCGCCGCCGTGATCACCCAGTGCGCCCCCTGCTCGTCCCAGACCGCTTCGCGGAGTTCGCGATTGAGTTCGATGCGGTCGGCGAGTCGTTCGTCGACGACGATCTGTTCGAGATAGCTGCGGATCTCGGCGCCACGAGCGAATCGCGCCGACCAGTCGGCCGGCGGCCGGAACGAGAACGAGTACAGATGGGCGGGGATGTCGCAGGCGATGCCGGGATAGGTGTTGTCGCGCCACGTGCCCCCCACGCCGTCGGCGCGTTCGAGCACGACGAAGGACTCCCGCCCGCGGCGCGCGAGCTGCGTCGCCATCCCGAGCCCGGCGAAGCCCGCGCCGATGATGGCGACATCCACGTCGTCCATCGTCAGCGCGCGCTGCTGCGCTCCGGCCGCCCGCCCGGAAGACATGCTCCGGCTCACGCGGACACCTGTGGCAGCGGGAGTTGCCTGTCGGGCTCCGGCACCCCGTAGCGGGTGGTGCGCTGGCGCGGCCTGCGTCCGGCTCGTGCCGCGATGTCGACGACAGCCGCGGCGTCGAGGACACGACCTGATTCCGGTCCCGCGCCCGGCATCAGGGTGCCGTCGAGCAACAGCCCACCCAGATCATCTGCCCCGCCGCGCAACACCAGATCGACGGTGGCCGCGGGCAGTTTGGTCCACGCCACCTGCAGATGGTCGAGGAGGCCTGCGGTCATGAGGCGGGCGACGGCGTGCAACGCGCGGGTCTCCCGCTCCGACGCGGTCCGCGAGGCGGTGTCCGCCAGGTGGGGCGGCACGTTCTCGGGAAGCAGTGGCATCAGGATGAGTTCGCTGAAACCGCCCGTGCGACGCTGGATCTCGAGTAGCAGTCGAAGATGGGCGATCTGGTGTGCGGGCGTCTCGACGTGCCCGTAGAGCATCGTCGCGGTGGAGAAGAGACCCACGCGGTGGGCGGTCTCGATGACGTCGACCCAGCTGCCGACCGGCGGCGCCGTGCCGGTGGGTGAGAGTGTCGCGCGAACGGTGTCGTCGAGGATCTGGGCGGCGGTCCCCGGCACCGACCCCAGGCCCGCCGACCGCAGCCGCTCGAGGTGTTCGACGATCGTGATCCCGGCACGCTCGGCGCCGTCGACGATCTCCGGGGCCCGATAGGCGTGCAGGTGGAGCCCGTCGGCGGCACCCGTGATGTCCTCCACGAGTCGGACGTAGTCGTCGGCCGGCAGTTCGGCGGGCAGGGGTCCCTGCATGCAGATCTCGGTCGCGCCGAGTGCGACCGCCTCGGCGACCAGTTCGTCGAGACCCGGGTCGTCGGGTCCGAGTCGGCTGACGATCCCGGTGTCGAAGTTGCGGTTGACCACGAAGGTCAGCACATCCGGATCGGTGACGCGACGACGCACGGAGTCGGCGAGGTCGCACAATTCGTCGAGCTGCGCACCCGAGGCACCCAGCAGGGCGACCCAGCCGTCATCGTCGAGGGCGTCGGCCCCGAGAGTCGGGTCGTCACGGACACGGCTCAGTGCGGCCGTGACGCGCTCGATCGGGGCCTTGATGTCTTCGGCCCACGCGCGCAGAAGCATGTCTCTCACTCTAACGCCGCCCGTCACGACACAACGCGGAGCGCCCCTGCGGCCGGTGGTCAGTCGGGTTCGGGCAGCCGCCCCGTCCAGCCCAGCGCGGCGGACGGCCCGACGCCGAGGACCACGAGCAGCAGGGTCTGTACGAGGTAACCACTGCTGATCGAGAGCACGACGTCCCCGCCCGGGCCGGGGAACCCGCCGGCGATCACGACGACGAGCCCCCACGCGGCGAGTGGCCCATACCGCCACGGCGTCGCGGTGAGGCCGGACGCGAGCCAGAGCAGGGCCGCATTGACCACGCCGGCGGCAAGTGCCGCGACGGGCAGCGCGACGCCGCCGAAGCGCTGATAGGTGAACGCGACAGTCAGGAGCCCGACCGCGAACCCGTCGACGACGAGGAATCCCAGGAGCAGTCGGTCGAGGACGGAGCCCGATACGGGCCGAACCATGCGGGCCACGGCTCAGTCGACCCCGGCGAACAGGTCCGACTCACGCTTCCCGTCCGGGGACCCGTGACGCTCCGGCTCGACCAGAATGTAATGCTCCGCACCGGCGATCGGCTGCACGATGTTGTTCGACAGTGCGTACTCCGTCCCGGACGCCGCGACGGTCACCTGTGTGGCGTGGGCGGCCAGGGCGGCCACCTTTCGTGGGAGGTACGCGCTGATGTCGATCTCGGTGGTGATGTCGGCGTCGGGATAGCTCGGCAGCTCACCGTCGCGGGGCATCCGCCAGCCGTCGGGTACCGCGGCGACACCGGCGAGCCCGGAGTCCAGTGCGCTGCGTTCGGTCACCGATTCGTAGATCTTGTCCGGGCCCGGACCGACTTCCCGGGCGCGGGCGACCGCGGCCGTCGTGACCTCGTGCACCAGTTTGTGATCGGGATGGCCGTACGTACCCGAGGCGTCGTAGCTGACGACCACCTGGGGTGCGAAGTCGGTGAGCACGTCGACCAACGCCTCGACGGGCTCGTCGAACGGTGCCCGCACGAGTGCGCGCGGGTGGTTCGCGGACGGGGCGCCGGCCATCCCGGAGTCCCGCCATCGGCCCGCACCGCCGAGGAATCGCGGCCGCAACGCGGGTCGGCCGGCGGGACTGAGCTCGGCCAGTGCCCGCGTGAGTTCGAGGACCCGGAACCCGCCGAGCTGGTCGGCGCCGCCGTCGGCGACCAGCTGCGCCCACTCGTCGCCGATCACCTCGCCCTCCTCCCCGAGCGTGAAGGTCAGCACCCGCACGTCGACGCCCTCGGCGAGATATCGGGCGATGGTGCCGCCGGTCATGATCGTCTCGTCGTCGGGATGAGCGTGGACGAGCAGCAGCCGGCGATCCGCCGGGACACCGGTCACGTCAGCTCCCAATCGACCGCGGTCCCGAAGATCGAGACCTGGATGGGTCCGGTGAGCGGGACGTCGCGCACCGCGGACGTGGTGCCCACGACCATCGAGTCCTGGTACAGCGGCCGGTAGATCGCCTGCGCGGCGAGGAGCGGCTCGGCCTCGTTCAGCGTCGGGATCGGGTCGTCCTCGGAGAGTGCGGTGCGCGCGAGCTCGATGAGCCGCGGGTCACACAACCCGGACACGTTGCTGGCATAGCTGTCCCCGGGATCGCCACCGCTCGGCGCGATGCTGGTGGGCGTCGGCGGCGTCGCGGGCGACGGTTCGGTACCGGGCTTGGGCTGGTTGCAGTCGACCTGCGACGCGAGCGACGACGCCGGCGGCACGCCGAGCCCCGACCACCCGACGACCAGGTCGACGCGCTGGTTGGTGAGCGCCGACCCGTACAGCTCGCTGTTGGGCAGCGTCACGACCTGAGCGCGCACCCCTGCACCTCGGAGCTGGTCGACGATGCTCGACGCGGCCGACGTGGTCCGCGGATCGCCGGCGACCGCACCGACACGGACGATGAGGTCCTGCCCGTCGCGCTGGAACGGCAGGATTCCCTCGGGCAGTTCCGGTACCTCGACCAGACCCTCGGTCGGGGTCTCGCTCACCCCGGGCGTCGCCGACCCGCCGGCGGACGGCGCCTCGGACGCGGGCGTGGACCCGGACGGGGACGACGGCGACACCGAGGAGGGCTCCGACGACGACGCCGACGGCACCGGGGATGCCGAGCCGACGGGCTCGGGCGCGGCGCGGCGGTAACCGGCAGCGCCGAGCAGGGCGTCGACCTCGGCCGCCCCGAGGCGCGGGCGGTCGACCGGTGAATAGCCCGGATCCGACGGCGCGAAGACGGTGTTCGCGAACGGTTCGACGACCCAGTCGCCGGCACCGGCGAAGGTGGTCAGTCGCGGATCGACCAACCCGAGGATCGCGCGCCGGACCTCCACCGAGCTCATCGCGTCGGTGCGGGCGTTCACGCTGACACCGAGTGACCGCGACGTCAGGCTGCGGGCGGTCTCGAGACCGGGCAGCGCGGTCAGTTCCGCGTCGGTGGCCGGCGAGGCGCCGAGGGCCACGATGGCCGAGTCGCCGGATCGTACGGAGTCGAGCATCTGGGCCGATGTGCCGGCGCGGCGGAGGACGATCTGATCCAACCGGGGCGGGGTGACCCAATACCGGTCGTTGCGGGCGAGGCGGACCTCGTCGCGGGTCTTGTCGATCCCCACGATCGCGTAGGGCCCGGCCGAAACCGGCTTGCCGGTGTCCATCCCGGTCTGGAAGCCGGCCGGCGCACCCTTGAGCACGTGACTGGGCAGCAATCCGGTGAACAGCTCTCGCCACGCGGGGTACGGCGACTCGAACCGCACCTCGACGACCTTGCCGCCCTCCCGGGACTGCACCGAGTCGATGAGCCGGTAGCCGGCCGGTGCCACGACGTTGGGCTGCCGGGACATCTGCTGCCACAGGAAGTTGAAGTCGTCGCCCGTCACCGGCAGGCCGTCGGACCACTGGGCGTCGGTGTGGATGCGGTAGGTCACGGTGAACGGCGCCCGCGACGTCACCTCCGCGGAGGTGACGAACGAGCGCTGCAGTTCCCACACCGTCCCGCCCGGGGTCTGGACCGGCGCGAACGCGCTGGGCAGCGTCATCGCCGCGACCGCCGTGGTCACCGGATTCTGGTCGGCGGCGATGTGCGGGTTGAAGCCCGATCCGACCGAGTCGGTGGCGATGTAGATCGTCTTCTCCACCGGGTACTCGGTCGGGGTCGGCGGTGGCCCGGTGTCGCGGACCGGGGGCGGCGGATCCGACATGCAGGCGGTCAGCACCACGAGCAGGGCGACGCTGCACGAGAGCATGCCGAGCAACCGCCCACGGACCCGGTTCGCGGCCTCGCGGCCCGGTCGTGGTCTCGCGCGATTCACCTCGGATACCCCCATGACGAAGAAGCTTCTCGGTCCGTCGGACGCGCCCGCCACCGTAATGCGGCGCCGGAGCGCCATCGACACTCAGCTGACGGCGGCATCCCGGGACTTGGCCCGCGAGCGCTCACGGGCGCGCGTCGTCGAGTCGAGGTGCACCTTACGCACTCGCACGACCTCCGGGGTGACCTCGACACACTCGTCCGCGGCGCAGAATTCCATGGCGCCCTCGAGGTCGAGTTGCATCGGCTTGGCGAGGGTCTCCATCACGTCGGCCGAGGACTGACGCATGTTGGTCAGCTTCTTCTCGCGGGTGACGTTGATGTCGAGATCCTCCTGGCGCGGGTTGATCCCCACGACGTGGCCCTCGTACGAGTCGTCGCCCGGGTTGACGAAGAACGTGCCGCGGTCGGCGAGCTGGATCATCGCGAACGGGGTGACCGTTCCCGACCGGTCGCTGACGAGCGAACCCGTGTGGCGGGCCCGGATCTCGCCCGCCCAGGCGTCGTAACCCTGGAACACCGCGTTGGCGATGCCGGTGCCGCGGGTCTCGGTGAGGAAGTCGGTACGGAACCCGATGAGGCCGCGCGAGGGCACGATGAACTCCATCCGGACCCAGCCGGTGCCGTGGTTGTTCATCTGCTCCATACGGCCCTTGCGGGCGGCGAGCAACTGGGTGACCGCGCCGAGGTACTCCTCGGGCACGTCGACGGTCAGATGCTCGAACGGCTCCTGGACCTTGCCGTCGACCTTGCGAGTGACGACCTGCGGCTTGCCGACGGTCAGCTCGAAGCCCTCACGACGCATCTGCTCGACGAGGATGGCCAGGGCGAGCTCGCCACGTCCCTGCACCTCCCAGGCGTCGGGCCGGCCGATGTCGAGCACGCGCAGCGACACGTTGCCGATCAGCTCGGTGTCCAGACGCTGCTTGACCATGCGGGCGGTCAGTTTGTGGCCCGACACCCGGCCCGCCAGCGGCGACGAGTTGGTGCCGATGGTGACCGAGATCGCCGGCTCGTCGACGGTGATGCGCGGCAGCGGCTGCGGGTTCTCCAGGTCGGCGAGGGTGTCGCCGATCATGATCTCCGGCATACCGGCGACGGCCACGATGTCACCGGCCGATGCGGACTCGGCGGGCGCCCGGTCGACGCCGACGGTGGCGAGGAGCTCGGTGATCTTGGCGCGCTCGACGACGGCTTCACCGTCGACCTCGCGGCACCAGGACACCTGCTGGCCCTTGCGGAGGGTTCCGTTGTGGATGCGGACGAGCGCGAGACGGCCGAGGAAGGCCGACGCGTCGAGGTTGGTGACGTGTGCCTGCAGCGGCGCGTCCGGGTCACCCTTGGGCGCCGGGACGTGTTCGAGCAGGACGTCGAAGAAGGAGTCGAGGTTCTCCCCCGCCGGGATCTCGCCGTCGGCCGGCTGCTCGGTGCTGCAGACACCGGCGCGGCCCGAGGCGTAGAGCACGGGGAGCTCGAGGACGAGTTCGGCGGCCTTCGCGGCCTCCTCGTCCAGGTCGGAGGCGAGGTCGAGGAGCAGATCCTGCGTCTCGTCGACGACCTCCTGGATGCGGGCGTCGGGACGGTCGGTCTTGTTGACGACGACGATCACCGGCAGCTCGGCGGCCAGCGCCTTGCGGAGCACGAAGCGCGTCTGCGGCAGCGGGCCCTCGGAGGCGTCGACGAGCAGGACCACGCCGTCGACCATCGACAGGCCGCGCTCGACCTCACCGCCGAAGTCGGCGTGGCCGGGGGTGTCGATGACGTTGATGACGACCTCGGTGCCGTCCGGCTGGCGCCGGTGGACCGCGGTGTTCTTGGCGAGGATGGTGATGCCCTTTTCACGTTCGAGGTCACCGGAGTCCATCACCCGGTCGACGACCTCGGCGCGCTCGCCGAAGACGCCGGACTGGCGCAGCATGGCGTCGACGAGTGTGGTCTTTCCGTGGTCGACGTGCGCGACGATCGCGACGTTGCGGAAGGTGGGGACAGCGCTCACTGGCTCTCTTTCGTGTGGTTGGGGACCGGCAGCGGCGGCCGGCGTCCGGGTCACTGCCGAACGTCTGGAACGTTCGCAGCCGAACGGCTCTGACCGGCGCGGGGAGCAGATCACCTAGGGATTCAACGTCACAGACTATCGGCTCGGGCGGTGAGACCGCGATCACAGCACCCACAAGAGTTGTAGTTAGGGTCTGCTAACCTCGCCGTATGGGCAAGGTCGACCCGACCAAGGTGGGCTCTCTGAAGCCCAAGAAGAAGTGTTGCAAGAGTTCGACGCGCTGTGTTCGCTGCCCGGTGGTCATTCACCGGATGCGCAAGCTCGACACCTCCGACATGTCGAAGAAAGAGCTGCACAAAGCACTGAAGAAGGCGCGCGCCGCCTGATTCCCGGTCACCCCGGCGGCATCTCCGCCTCGCGATCGTCGGACCGGCTGTCGTCGTCGACCGATCGCACGGCCACCGCCACCGCGACGAGCGCGATCCCTACCGCTTCGAGGGGCCGCGGCACCTGCGCCAGCGCGAGCAACCCGATCACCGACGCCGTCACCGGCAGCAGCGCGAGCAGGATCGCGAACCTTGCCTGGCCGACCCGCCGCAGCACGATCTGGTCGAGTGCGTAGGGCACCGCGGTCGACGCGATGCCGAGCAGCAACCCCTGGGCCAGGACCACCGGCAGCGCGGCCCCCGCGCGTACCGCGTCGGCCACCCACCACGCGAGCGGCGCGGTGAGCAACGCGGCCACCGCGAAGCCGGTCGCCAGATCCTCGACGCCCGTGCCTCGCGCCGCGACCCGTTTGCCCAGGACGATGTACCCCGCCCAGCAGGCGGCCGCGGTCAGCGCCAGGACGACGCCGATCGCCGTTCCCGACCACCGGACATCGGCGATCAGGACCACGCCGACAGCCGCCAGGACGAGTGCGGCGACATCGCGACGCGTCGCAGAACCCAAGGCGGCCACCACGATCGGGCCCAGGAACTCCAGGGCGACGGTCGTGCCCAGGGGCAGATGCGCGAGCGCCTCGTAGAAGGCGATGTTCATCCCGGCGGTGATCAGCCCGAAGCATCCGGCGAGGCGCAATCGCTCCCAACGCCAGGCCGTCCGGGCCGGTCGCACCCACAGCAGCAACACCAGCGCGGCCCCGGCGATCCGCAACCACGCGACGGCGGCCGGGGAGATGACGTCGAACAGGCCGACGGCGACGGCCGCGCCGAGATACATCGACGTCGCTCCGACGACCATCAGTCCCGGCGGGACCAGCAGGTCCCGTCGTGTCACCGGCACGACGACCGCCTCGCCGGCCCACGCGGCGTCACGACCCGATCACCGCGACCCGTTCCGGCACCAGACGCACCCGCATCCGGTCGCCGATCGCGACGAAGGCGTCGGTGACCGCATCGATCTCGCCGACCGGGGTGTCGATGCGCACGCGCGGCCCGGCCGGGAGTTCGGCGACGAGCACGACGGTCGCTGTCGCTGCCGTGTCCTCGTCCGCCCCCGGCGACGCCGGGCCGATCGAGACCGACTCGGGCCGCAGACCGAGCCTGCGACTGCCGTCGGGGAGGTCGAGTGGCATCTCGCCGAGCACGGTGTCGGCAACACCCGACCGGACCTGCGCATCGACGACGGTCGTGGCGCCGAGGAAACGCGCGGTCCACTCGTCGACCGGGTGTCGCCACAGCGCCGCCGGAACGTCGGTCTGGATCATCACCCCGTCCCGCATGACCGCGATCTCGTCGGCCATGGTGGCCGCCTCGGCGTGGTCGTGGGTCACCACCATCGTCGGCACGCCGGCCGCTCGCACGATCTCCGAGATCTCCACGGCCAATTCGTCTCTCAACCGCCGGTCGAGCGCGGCGAGCGGCTCGTCGAGCAACAGCAGACGCGGACGCGGGGCCATGGCACGCGCGAGCGCGACCCGTTGGGCCTGGCCGCCCGACAGGGTTTCCACGAGACGCTTGTCGTAGCCGGTGAGTCCGACGACGTCGAGCATCTCGGCGACGCGATCGGCGATGGCGCGACGCGACCAGCGCCGCACCTTCAGCCCGTACGCGACGTTCGACGCGACACTGCGCCCGCCGAAAAGTTGCCCGTCCTGGAAGACGACCCCGAAGTCCCGCCGATGGACCTCGACGCCGGCGAGGTCGACTCCGCCGAACCGCACCGTTCCACCGACCGGCGACTCGAGTCCGGCGATCGTCCGGATCAGGGTCGACTTGCCGCACCCCGACGGGCCCAGGATCGCGGTTACCAGTGACCCTTCTCCCCCGAGCCGCCACGACAGACCGTCGATGACGGTCTCGCCGCCGTACGCGACCGTGAGGTCGGAGATCTCCAATGAACTCTGCGTGGTCACAGCAGCGGCACCTCCGAGCGGGGGCGGAACGCCTCGACCACGACGACTGCGACGACCGTCGCGATGACGAGGACCACCGAGGCGGCCATGGCGGTGGCCAAGTTCTCGGCGCCTGGGCGGTTCAGGGCGGACCCGATGAGTACCGGAAGGGTGGTCGCGTCCGCGCGGGCGAGGAAGCTCGTCGCGCCGAACTCGCCCAGGGCCATGACGAAGGCGAACCCACCGGCAGCCCCCATCGACCTTCCGACGATCGGCAGGTCGACGGTCGCGAACACGCGAAACGGCGTGGCGCCCAACGTCGCCGCGGCATGCCGCAACCGGACCGGCACCGACTCGAGTGCGGGCATCATGATGCGGATGACCACCGGAATCGCGATGAGGGCCTGGACCAGTGGGATGACCGCGGGCGATGCGGCGATCTCGTACGGCAACGACGCCAGCACGATGAGGTAGCCGAATCCGAGTGTGACAGCACTGATCCCGAGCGGGATGAGCGAGACGGCCGAGCCGATCGCCCCGACGACTCCGTGCGCGCGATGCAGCGCGACGGCGGCGAGCGTACCGACCACCAGGGCGATGGCGGTCGCCGCGGTGGCGGTCACCAGCGAATAGCGCAGGCTCTCCAGGGGTGTCACCCCGTTGACGGGTTCGGCCAGTGCGCGGTAGCCGGCGAGGGTCCAGTCGCCGCGGGCGACCGGTCGGACCGACCGCACCATCAGCACCAGGACCGGTCCGACGAGGAGGACTGCTGTCCACGCCCCCACCACCCAGACCACCGGCCGCGTCCAGCGGCCGCCGGCGACCCTGCGGTTCCGTTCGGCCCGCCGGGCGCCGCCACCCGATCCGCGGCTCGCCGGATCGGCGAACACCCGCGTCAGCAGCAGCGCCGCCATGACCACCACGATCTGCAGCATCGACAGCGCGACCGCCTCGGGAATCCGGAAGTATCCGATGGCCTGCGTGTAGATCTCGGTCTCCAGGGTCCGCAGCTCCCCGGCGCCGAGAATGATCACGACGCCGAAACTGGTGGAACAGAACAGGAAGATCAGCGCGGCCGCCGACGCCGTGGCGGGCACCAGGCGCGGCACGACCACGGTCATGGTCGCCCGAATCCGGCCCGCCCCGAGCGACCGTGCCGCCTCGAGCAGCCGCGGGTCGAGGTTGCGCCAGGCCGCCCCGACGACGCGGACGACGACGGCGATGTTGATGAACATGTGCGCCGCGAGCACGGCCGGCAGCCCGGATTCGATGTGCAGGAACGCCAATGGGCCGGACAGCAGAGAACGGAAGGCGACACCGACGACGACCGTCGGCAGCACGAATGGCACGGTCACCACGACGGCGAGCACGACCGCGGTGGTCCCGCGGACCCGGGCGAACAACAACGCGATGGGTGCGGCGGCGACGAGCGCCAGGACCGTCGAGGCGGCCGCCTGGCCCAGGGTGACGCCCAGAAGCCCCAGGGCGTCGGTACGGTCGAGCAGTTCGATCAGGCCCACCCCGGAGTCACGGGCGATCGTGACGGCGCGCCGGACGAGCGCGATCACCGGCCAGGCGAACAGCACCACGACGAACAGCGCCGGGACCACCCACAGCGCAACCGGTCCGGCGGCCCGGGCCACCCGGGTCACCACTGTCCCGGCCGGGGTCACCGAGTCGTCACCGGCCGACCGCGGCAAGCCACTGGTCGAGCCACATCTCGCGGTTCTCCGCGATCGTGGCGGGCGGCAACGACGACATCCAGGTGGGCACCTCCGCGCGCGCCGGCCATCCCTCGGGCAGCGGGGTGTCGCGCTGCACCGGGTAGACGTACATCGAGTTCGGGAGTTCTTTCTGCACAGTGGGACTCAGCATGAAATCGACGAGCCTGCGGGCGCCGGTCGAGTTCCGGGTGCCCTTCAGGATGCCGATGTACTCCACCTGCGGGAAGCAGCTGTCGAGCAGCGCGCTCGTCCCGGGCGTCGCCGCCGGCGACGAGGCGTAGGACAGCACGATGGGTTTGTCGCCACGGCCCTCTCCGGCGGTGAAAAGCTGGTTGTAGGCGACCTCCCAGCCCGAGACGATGGTCGCGCCGCCGCCGACGACCTGCTTCCAGTAGTCCTGCCAGCCGTTTCCGAGCGCACCGACGGTGGTGAGCAGGAACGCCGTGCCCGGCGAGGAGGTCGCCGGGTCGGTCACCGCGGTGAGCGAGGCGAATTCCGGGCGGGTCAGGTCGCGGAAGCTCGCCGGCGGGGTCAGAGACCTGGATTCGAACCAGCCGTCGTCGATGTTGAGGCACACATCCCCGCGGTCGACGGCCGTGAGCTGCCCCTCCGCGCCGGGCACCGCGAAATCGGCGGCACCGTCGGCCGCGGCGGGTGACTCATAGGACTCCAGGGCGCCGGCGTCGATCGGACGCGAGGCGAAGGTGTTGTCGATGCCGAAGACCGCGTCTCCCTTGGGCGCACCCGGGGTCAGTGACACCGTCGACGCCAATTGCCCGGCGTCCCCGGACTTCACGATCTTCAGGGTCAGTCCGGTCTCCTGGCGGAACTCGTCGATCACCGACTCCGGCAGTTCGAAGGAATCGTGGGTGAGCAGCGTGACCTCGCCGCCCGACGACGAGTCGTCGGCACACGCACTCGCCGACGTCGCGGCGAGAATGACGGCGGCCGCACCGACCACCAGTCGCGTCAGTCGCGACCTTCCGCGTGGGCGACCCGACGCGTCAGCGCGCAGCTCTGTCACTTCAGACTCCTGTTCGACCGTCCCCGATCCCCGATTCTCACCATCCAACCAGGTTGCCGCCTGTCCGTACGATTCAACCGTTCCGACGTCACTTCGATAACAATTGCATCAATTACCTCAACAACCCCACCCGTAACAGGCCGGCGGTCTGGACAGTGGAACCCGCGGGGGGCTTAAAATGACCCGCGACGACCCGGGTGAGAGGATGGGCTGTCCGCTACCCGACACCCGGGCGGATGACACAACCCGCGAGGCGCTGATCGACTGATCGTCGGCGCCACGACCGTTAGGACACACCAGTGCGTTTCTCCCGGCCACTGAGGTTGAGATACGGCCATGCCCCGCGTCGACTCCGGACCCGTCGACTCCTCGTCGCCGTGTCGGCGCTCGCGGCGGCGACCTCACTCGCGATGCCGATGGCCGCGCAGGCCGCGCCGGCCCCGAAGGTCGACCAGCGCGTGCTGGACTCGCTCGGCGCGTTCGCTCCCGCGATCATCGGCTCCGTGGCGACACCCGGACCCGACGGCAAGGTCTCGGTCGACCTGCTCCGCCAGGCCCAGTCGTTCGCCGACACCCCCGGTATGCCGGCTGAGGTCAGCAAGATCTGGCGCTCGATCGCCGACTTCCTCGGCGAACCCGGCCGCAAGCAGGCCGCGCGTCAGCTCGCCGCCGAGCCCAAGCCCGGCGATCCCGAGATCCCGCAGGGCCCGAACGCCCCGAAGATCCAGGAATTCCTCTACCCGACCTTCGGCCTCGGCTGCATCCCCGGCGGCGGTTCGCTCGGTCGGGCCCTGGTCACCGCCGGACCGCAGGAGGCACCGGCCCCCGGCCCCAAGCGCGGCGAGAGCGGTTACGTCTACACCTCGCTCGGCACGGGTCCGGCGATCGACAACAAGGCCGCGCCGCTCACGGTCAGCTGGTTCAACGTCGACACCGGTCGCACGGGTACCACGACGCTCAAGCGGAACCCGAAGATCAATGTGAAGGAGGGCCCCGGCACCTTCACCGGTATCTCGCGAACCGGCAAGGGCCGCGTCATCTCGGCGATCCACGGCAACGTCACCACGAAGACGAAGGGCAAGGTCGTCTCCTGCACCATCGTCCCGGTGATCGGGCTCGCGATCATCTGATCTCTTTCTCCTCTCACGACGAAGGCACCCCGGCTCGCAGACGGGGTGCCTTCGTCGTGAGAGGACCTGCGCTCAGGGCGCCACTATCGGAAGGCGCGGCAGATCACGTGAACATCGGCCGAACAGAACGCGAAATGGCATGCAAGACATATCAAGACCGTCCGTCACGCAAACAGTCCGACATTCGCCACTCTCATGGCGTACAAACGTCATCTGTCGGCACCATGTCGTGAGGAGTTCTCGATGGGACCCGTGCTCGGTGAGTTACTACCCCTTGCGGTGGGGTGTCGCGGTGTCGCCGATCCCGATCATCGCGGCGATCCTCATGCTCCTGGGACGCCATGCGCGCACGACGAGTATCGGTTTCGCGATCGGCTGGCTTGTCGGCATCGTCGTCGCGGTGGCCGTCTTCGTGGCCCTCGGAAGCGCCGTCGACCTCGACGGATCGTCGTCGAGCACCGGTTGGGTGAAGATCGCGCTCGGTGTCGTCCTGCTCGTCGTCGGGTTGCGTCAGTGGCGTTCCCGGCACGCGGAGTCCGCGACGCCGAAGTGGATGTCGGCCATCGACGAGATGCGTCCGGTGACCGCCATGGGTATCGCGTTCGCGCTGGCGGCGATCAATCCGAAGAATCTCGTTCTCTGCGCGGCGGCGGGTGTCTCGATCGCCTCGGGTGCGCTGTCGATGCCGCAGGACGTGATCGCGGTGGCGGTCTTCGCACTCCTGGCCTCGACCTCGGTCGTGGTCCCGGTCGTGGGCTACCAGCTCGCCGCGGCCCGTCTGCGCGAACCACTCGACCGCCTCAAGTCGTGGCTGCAGGCGAACAACGCGACGGTGATGGCGGTGCTGATCCTGGTCATCGGAGTCGTGTTGATCGGCAAGGGAATCGGCGGCGCGAGCTGAGAGTGCCGGTGGTGGTCGGCCTCTGTGCGGCGGTCCGAGGCCGTGCTCAAGGGCACTGAACCCGCAGGTCGTCGCGGGTTCGGTCTCTCGCGGATCGCGCCCATGTCACAGGTCGGTGTCGCGACTTGCCGGGTTCCGAGTCTTCGTGGTCTCTTGTAACTCGAGTCCCATCTGTCACACCCGCCACACGTGGCGGGTGCTCGGCCGTCACAGCCGGTTGCCCCAAGGAGAGCCATGTCCCTCACGTCTCGGTTCACGCGTTCCGACGCTCCGCGTCGCGTCACTCGCAGCCGCGCGATCCAGCGCTGCGGCGCCGGTCTCATGGGTGTGGCGATCGCGGCGGCCACCCTCACCGCCACCTCGGCGCCGGCGACGGCCGAGCCCCTCATCCCCGCCAACCTGCTCGGCGCGCTGTCGATCCCGTTCGACGCCGAGCTGGCCGGAGCGGTCCGCCTGCTCAAGGCCGCGGGTGTCGACCAGATCGCCGTGCAGGCCGCCCAGACGATCATGGGGAGCGCCGGACAACTCTCGGTCGAGGACATCGCCGGGCGTGCGGGAGCTCTCCCGCTCCCCGCGGCCGCCGAGGGCGCGCCCGCGTCGGCCGCCACTCCGGTCGCGGCCCCGACCGACCCCATCGCTCTGCTGCGCACGCTCGGGATCCAGACGCTCACCCCGTCGGTGTCGCCGTTCTGCACCGCCCCCACCGCCGACAACCCGCTCGGACTCGTCACCGCCGGTGCAGGCGCCGTGGCGGGTCCGTGGCCGATGAAGACCGACCCGCTGACCCAGCTCAAGCCGCTGCTCGACATGATCCCCGGCGTGAAGCTGCCCGAGAAGCTCAACCTCGTCGAGAAGGGCGAGACCGCATACGCTTTCGTGCCCGCCTCGCCGACGGCCGGTAGCGGCGGCACAATGCAGGTCGCCTGGTTCAACACCAGCACGCTCCAGGGCGGCTTCGCCGATCTCGACCCGATCACCGACCGCACCGCGCTGACGGCGCTGCCCCTGCTGTCCGGGGTCCGGCTGGCACCGGTGAAGACCGGCAGCGGCACCATCCTGTCGGCAGTCTTCGGCAACGCCAGCAACGGTACCCAGAACTGCTGGTTCCTACCTGCCGTCGGCATCGTCAATGCTTGACGCACAACGCTTTTCGCATCCGGTCACGCCTCACAGAACGAACTGACGACACATGAACCCCCACGGCAACACTTCGAAACCACGGAGTGCCCACCTCGCACGCGCCCTCGCGGCCGCAGCCGCCCTGACGATCGTCGTGGCCCCGGCCGCCGTCGGCATGACGGCGACGGCCGCGGCCGAACCGACTCCGGGAACATCGACGCCAGGCGTGGCCGAGCCGTCGGCGGAACCGTCGTCGACGGACAACAGCGCGCCCGCCGACGACAATGCGGGCACCGTCGACACGCGAGGTCCGGGACAGACGCCGGGCGCCGTCTACGCCAATCGCGAACTCCCCCGGGCACGTACGGTCGCGGGCGCCGGGTCCGGAAATGACTTCACGTACTGGAGCACCGGCGCCGACGGCAAGGCCCATCTGTCCTCGGGCGTGTTGATGGTGCCGGGCGGGCGGGCGCCGGCCGGCGGTTGGCCGATCGTCGCCTGGGCCCACGGTTCGCGCGGCATCGCCGACCGGTGCGCACCGTCGTCGCGGCCCACCGCCGAGGACACCGATGAGCTCAAGCGATGGCTCGGTCGTGGATATGCCGTCGTCAGTACCGATTACGCGGGTGTCGGGACCCCCGGCACGCCGCAGTACTACGATCTCGAGGCCACTGCCCGCAACATCGTCGACGCGGTGCGCGCCTCTCGGGACATCGCCGACAACCTGTCGCGCTCGTGGGCAGTGGTCGGCGAGGGCCAGGGAGCCGCGGCCGCGATCACGCTGGCCCGACTGGCCCCGACCATCCAGGGCGGCAAGCTCGACTTCAAGGGTGCCGCGGCGAGTTCGATTCCCGCCCAGTTCGGTTCGCTCGTGGCCAATCTCGGGCCGTCGTCCGCGGCGATGCCGTCCGGGCTGGCCGCCGACGCGCTGTACACGCTGAGCGCGATCCGCAACGCGCAGTCCGACCTCGATCTCGACGCCTACCTCACCGACACCGGCAAGAAGTGGCTGACCAAGGCCGCCGCGTCGTGTGTCACCGAGTTCGCGCGTGAGGTGGACGGTCTCGCCATCGGCTCGCTGTTCACCAAACCGCTGTCGGGGAACACCGAACTCACCGCCCTGCTGACCAAGGCGACCGAGCTGCCCACTCGCGGCTTCGAGCGTCCGGTCCTGATGACGCAGACCCTACAGGACACCTCCGTCGTCGTACCGCTCACCCTCAAGTACCTCAACGACGCCCGGGTCGGCGACAGCAAGGTGTCGGCGCGTACCTATCTGACGCTCGACGGTGCCCAGTCGAAGCGGTTCTCCGACACCGACATCCGCGCGTTCGTCGCCCGCGTCCTGCGGTGAACCGAACGTTCCGGATCGCCTATGCGGCCACTGCCGCGGCAGCGACGATCGCCGGGTCGGCCGGTGATCGACGCAGCGCCGCGATCACCAAACCGCTGCCGATCGCGCTTCTCGCGGCGCGGGTGGCCGCCGGAGCACGACGCCGCCCGGTCGCCGACACCGTCGCCCTGGCGTCCGTCGTCGGGTTCTCCGCGCTCGGCGACCGGTTCATGTTGCAGGAGGAATTCGAACACGACGACCCGGCCACGAAGGATCGTTTTCTCCGCAGGGGTGCAACGTCTTTCGCGGGCGCACAGTTGAGCTACGCGGTCGCGATGTGGCGTGCCGGCGCACGACCGACGGTTCGGTCCGTCGCGCCGCGGGTGGGCGTTCTCGCCGAGTCGGCGACGGTGCTGAGCCGACACCGCCCTGCCCTGCTGCCGGTTCTGGGGACGTACGGCAACACGCTCGCGACGATGTCGGCGCTGGCGGCGGACGTGCCGACGCCGCAACCGCGCTTGCGGGCGGGCGGGTGGTTCTTCCTGCTCTCCGACCTCGCGATCATCAATCGACGACACCTGGTCACCGACCCTCGACTCCGGGTGGCCGGCGAGGCCTGGGTGCTCGCAAGCTATTTCACCGCGCAGTACCTGCTGATCGGCGGACTCGCCGACCGGTGAGTCAGGCGACCGCGCGGCCCGAGCAGGTCGAGTACTTCGGATTGGTCATCGGGAAGAAGGCCAGCGCACCGATCTTCTGGCGGATCGTGAAGGCGACGGGACCGCTGCCTGGATGGATGTCGACCTGCCATTTGATGGTGTACCCGCGGCCCGGAACAGTGGTGACGCCGGTACGTCCGGTCCGCAGGTTCCGCCACGACACCGACACCTCGTAGGTGTATTCGAGGGCCACTGCTCGGGCACGGTCGGTGCCGATGAGCGCGATGACGGGTCCGGGTAGTCCGTCCGCGGGGTGCCGGATCTGGTTGAACACGTCCACGCGGACCTTGACCGTGCCTGCCGGCCACGGGTTGACGCTGTCGCACCGCAGGGTGGTGACGTAGTTCGCCCCGTCGTCTGCCGGTGCGGCCCCGGCGGCGCCAGTACCGAACAGCGACACGGCCAGCGCCAGCACGGCGCCGGCCACCGTCGCGACCGTTCCCACTCCGACGCGCCCCCGCCGACGTCTGCCGTTCTCGAAGCCGACCGTGTTCTCCCCGCTCATCATGGGGGCAGTCTAGAGCCGCACGCGGGTGCCGTCTGCCAGAATCGACCCCATGCCGAAGATCCAGATCGCGCAGGAACCCGCGGCCGACGAACTCCTGTCGAACGATTCGTTCGCCCTCCTCACGGGAATGCTCCTCGACCAGCAGTTCCCGATGGAACGGGCCTTCGCCGGGCCGGCCAAGATCCGTGACCGGTTCGGCACGATGGATCCGGTCGAGATCGCCGACGCCGACCCCGAGGCGTTCGCCGACCTGTGTGCCACTCCCCCGGCAATCCACCGCTACGGTCGGTCGATGGCCGGCCGGGTCCAGGCGCTCGCGAAAGTCGTCGCCGAGGAGTACGGCGGCGACGCCGCGCGCATCTGGACCGAGGCCGCCGACGGCGCGGACCTGATGAAGCGATTGCGCGCCCTGCCCGGGTTCGGCGACCAGAAGGCCAAGATCTTCGTCGCGCTCGTCGCCAAGCAGCTCGACGTCAAGCCGTCGGGCTGGACCAAGGTCGCCGGCGACTACAGCAAGAAGGGGTTCCGGTCGGTGGCCGACGTGACCGGCCCGGAGTCGCTGCAGAAGGTCCGCGACTTCAAGAAGGCGGCGAAGGCCGCCAAGGCGGCAGAGGCACCGGCGACCGGTGCGCGGTAGCGACACCGCCCTTCGGAATCACCGAACCCTCGCCCCGAACGCCGGTCGGTTGGCCTAGGGTCGGAAAGCATGGAGTCCCTTCCGGATCGGCCGCTACCCGACCGTCGCCGCGCCGACCGTAGACCGGTGGCCACGGCGGACGCGGGCCGTGCGCTCGTCGAGATGCCGTTCCGACTCGGTTTCGCGGTCACCGGGGTGGTGCTCAGTGCAGCCGAGTCCGCAGTCGCCATCGCCCGCATCACGGCCGGGAGCGTGCAGAACGAGATCGCACTGGCAGTGGGCGTCGACGCGGACGAGCTCGGATCACTCCGGACTCCGCTCGCCCTCCTCAACCAGCTGTCCGAACTACTCGGCCCCGAGCGGCCGTTCGGCAGGATCCTGGCCAACGGCGGTCCGCTGGAGCGACTGCTCGATCCCGGGGGTGTCGTCGACCGGCTCACCGCTCCGAACGGTCCGCTCGACAAGCTCACCGCCGAGGGCGGACTCCTCGACCAGGTCGCCGAGGAACGAGGCATCCTGGTGCGCCTCACCGCGAAGGGTGGACCGCTGGACCGGCTGACCCGGCCGGGTGGTGTGGTCGACCAGTTCACCGAGAACGAGGGCATCCTCGAGCGCCTCACCTCCGAGGGCGGGATCGTCGACAAGTTGACCGCGCCCGACGGTGTGCTCGAGAAGGTGACCGCCGCGGGAGGCATCCTGGACCGGCTCGCCGAGGACGACGGCCTGCTCGATCAGCTCCTGGGCGAGAACGGCGCGGTCGAGCGTGCGATCGCACCGGGCGGGCCGCTGGACCGGATCTCCGAGCTCACCGAGGTCATCGGGCAGCTCGGACCCAACCTGCTCGCCATGCAGGAAACGGTCCACGAGCTCGCCGAGACCGTCGACCTGCTGAACCAGACGGTCGCACCGCTCGGCGGTCTCGCCGAGCGGCTTCCCAAACGCCTCACCCGTCCGCCGAAGGGGTCGGGCGGCAATGGACACGGAGACGCTCCGGCGGACACGAACCGGTACCCGCGGGGTTAGCCGCCACAGGCCACGCCGAGCGCCGGGTCAGAATGGCGGGGGCTCGTCGTCGTGGGTTGTCGCTTGATGGTGGGTTGCTTCGCTCCGGGCGCGCCGGTTCGCTTCGCGTTGTGCCTTGTTGCGGGCACGTTCTTCTCGCCGCTTCGCGTGTTTCGCGGCGGTGCATTCGGTGATCGTGCGCGGTTGTCGGCCTTGCTGTTGTCTGCCTTGCCGTTCGGGCACGATGATCCGCGGTGTCGGTGGGGCTTTCGCGGCTTGTTCGAACCGGATGCGACGCAGGTTGGGGAAGAGGTCTTCGAGGGTCTCGGCCTCGCCGGGGATCACAAAGCCCTCGGGCGTGACGTATTCGGTGACCAGGCGGCCCTCGTCGTCGCGGTACTGCACATCGGTCCAGTCACCGTGGGTCTTGTAGAGATGACCGGGACGGCATTTGGCGTTGAGGTTCTCACTCGAGGTCGCACCCCCGCGTGCCGGTCGGGCGTGGTCGTACTCGGCGACGTGATCGACATCGGCGGTGAATGCCGAACGCGTGCAACCCGGCTCGGTGCAGTAGCCGTCGCGCACCCGCACGAACTCCGCACACGCACTCGTCGGACGATACGGGTCACCAGGCAGGGCAGCCGGGTAGACCACCACCATCTCCGACGACGGCGGCTCCGTCGACGCGTCACTCGCGCCGCCGGTGTCATCTGTAGCCTGCTGTGGCGCGGCGATGTTCGACGCCTGCGTAGTGGTGTCGTCGTATCCGTCCTCGCCGGTCACGGCTGGCCCGCCGGCGACGACCTGCGACGGTGGTGTGCGGACCGGGATGACCGGTCTGATCGTCGCGTCGGGCCGGGCGGCGAGGTCACGCACATGCTCGTCGGAGATCACCCCATGCCCGTCGACCCAGCCGGGTCCGGACCCGCCGGCCAGGGTGTCGGCGTCGGTCACCACGTGAATCACGATCTCGGTACCCGCGGTGGCGCCGGCAGGATCGACAAATGTTGCGGTGCAGTCGGACTGACCGCACGCACACGTGAACGCTGTTCGGGTGAGCAACGCGCACATCGCGTCGGACTTGCGTTCCCCGAGGGTGCGGCCATCCCGGTCGCACACTGATGCGGCCAACTCCCGTACCGAGGCGTTGGAAGCCCGGATGTTCTCGGCGGCCATGACCGCGGTGATCTCACCGGTGCCGTCACCGTGGTTCTCGGTCCACACCCCGCGTTTGTCGAGCGCTTCGCGGCGCCGTTCCCGGACGGCGTCGGCGTCGTGGCCGAAGACCAGGCGGTCGATCATGTCGCGCAAACCCGACGTCGACCACGACCCGGACCGAGAGCGCAGCAGGTCGGCGATCGATTCGTCGAGCACCTCGATGATCCGGCGGCTGTCGGGGTCGTCGGGGTGAGAAGGTCATCATCGGACACCAAGTGCGTGCGGCCGATGATCTCCCGGATCTGGTGCGGCCCGATGACACCGTCGCGCAACGTCTCCAACACCCGCGGCAACCGATCACGAAGACACAACGCCTCGTCGACCAGCATCCCCGCCCGGTAGCGGGTGATCCCGGCCTCGCGCGAGACCCGGGCGACGATGTCACCGAAACCGTCGGACACGTAACTGTTGCCGACAGTGGTCAACAGCCGATCGCACAACACCAGGATCGTCTGGTAGCGGCACCACGCCAGATACGACTCGCCCGCGCGGATCGACCCCAAGCGCTGCATATGGGTGGCGGTGTCCGCATCGGCCGGACAGGCAGGATCGACCCCGGCGAGGAACTCGCCCGGCAGATCCGTCCATGCCCCCACAGTGACTCCCCCCGAAGTCGTTGCCACCCGGCCTGGTTGACCGGTCCAACTGATACATCCAAGGTAGACCCGACCACCGACAAGAAATCGCGCCCGACGAGCAGTCCTCGACATCTGGCTATGGTCGGCGGCGCAGTCACGTCGAATTTGATGAGACCGATGGCATTTCGTCGCCAGACCCTTCGTGACGCGGCCCGGCCGCCGTCGTGGATCACGAAAGAACCGTTGTGCGCAGAGCGAGCCCTTCTACTGTTCTCTGAGGAGCGAGCTTGCGAGCGTCACGAAGGGTCATGGTGAGTCGGGTTGCGAAGACCCTTCGTGACGCGCCCTCCGCAAGCTCCGGGCGCTCCTCAGGGAGCAGGCGTAGACGCGCCCTCCGCAACTGGGTCTGGGGTTCTTTCGGTGTAGAGCGGAGGGGCCGCCGCGGCGCGCAGTCAGCCACCCAGCGCTCGCGCGAGCAGTTCCACGTACCGGTCCACATCGTTCACGACATCCGGGCTCGTGGTCACCGAGATCGCGATCCGGTCGCCGATCCCGTGTACGCCGTGAGTCAGTCCCTGAGCCGGCGACAGCGCGGGAAACCCTGTGCTGAAGAGGATCTCGCCTCCATCGAGTTCGAAATCGGCGGCTCCGCGGTTCACCGACGAGACCACGGTGACGCCGGTGACCGTCGCCGGCGGGGTGTCGAGATCGAAGGATCGGATCCCCCATCGGGTCAGGATCGCCGGTGTCGACTCCGACGCCCGACGCTGCGCGACCCGCAGCGGTTCCGCCTCGGCCGCGCGTGCGGCGGCGATCTCGGCGCCGATGAGTCGTGCGCGCTCGCCCAGATCGTCGGTGTCGATGTGCAGATCGATCCCCGCATTGCGAAAGTGATTTCGCGCTCGACGTTCTCCGCCGCGCCCGACCGTCAGCTCCGCGCCGTATCGTCGATTCCCGTCCCCCAGATACTCTGGGAGCGCCACCGAGATCGCGGTGAGTACGGCGACCGTGACCGGTACTCCGGGGCCGCTGAGTTGATCACGCGCGACGACCAGCACACGCAGGGTCCGCCGCGGTCCGGGCGGGACGTTCAACCGAGTCGGCGCATATCCCGCCGTGCCCGGCACGGATGCCGCGGCGAGCCGCGCCGCGCGAACCCCTCGCCACGCTGTCGTGACGAACTCGCCGGGGAATCGAAGCACTCCGCCGAGCGCCGTACCGGCGTCGACCATCAGCTCGCGGAAGGGTGAACGCACCTCGGACAGCGGTCGTCGTGGGGTGGCGGGAGCCGTGAACCAGTCGCGCGCGATCCGCGACATCCGACGCCCGTCACCCAGGGCGTGACAGACCTGGAGCACGACGACGACCACCGGACCCGTCGCTGCCGGGACGTCGGCGACCGGACCGAAGAGGTGCGCCCGCCACGCCTCCCTCGTGGGATCGAGCGGCTGGGCGATGAGCCCGGCGATCTCCGTCAGACACGACGACCACGTGCGGCTCGACGCGTCCACGCGGACCTGGTCGTCGGCGGGCCGGACGGATTCCCAATACGGGCGGTCGGCGGTGCCCGGGACATCTCGTATCCGGAGGCACAGATCGTCGACGTGCGCCGCCCGCAGCCGGAGTCGCGCCGCGCAGTCCTCGATCGAACCGCGCGGCGCGGCAAAGCAATACACCAGGAACTCGTCGTTCGGGATGCGCTGCGACATCCAGTACGACACCGCGTCCGCCGCGGCCATCCGGTGCATGGCCGCCAGCGTAGCGGCACGGCGTGCTACTTCTGTCCGGCGCTCCAGGCGTACGGCAGGTCGGTGCCGTTGAGCACGTGGTCGCCGACCGCCTGCAGCTTGAAGATCAGCGGGTTGTGCACCGAGATCACCCGGGCGTTGCGCCAGTGGCGATCCAGGCGCAGACGCTCGGAGGTGATCGACGCGCCGCCGACCTCGAAGAGCTGCGTGGTCGCGTCGAGCACGGCGGGGATGACGGCGGCCTGGGCACGGGCGACATCGAATTCGACGCGGTCGAGGAGCGCGGCGTCCTCCCAGCCGGCGAGCGCGAGCTCGTCGAGCTCGTCGGCGATGTCGAGGACCAGCGTGCGCGCGGTGTAGGCCGCCGCCGACAACCGGCCGATCACCTGCTGCACCAACGGATCATGGCGCGGCAGGTCGGCGGTCGAATGCGTGAAGGTGCGAGTGCGGTTGCGCACCCACTCCACGACGTCGTCGGTGGCGCGTGCCGCGATACCCGCGAGCACCGAGAGCTGCACGAGTTGCAGATACGACGTCGCGTACGTGCGCCCCTCCCCGCCGTACCCCGGGCCGAGGACACGCTCGGCCGGCACCTCGACATTCGCGAACTCGGTGGTGCCGCTGGCGGTCAGGCGCTGACCGAAGCCGTCCCAGTCGTCGTGCTGGGTGACGCCGTCGGCGTCGGCGTCGACGAGTACCGAGACCCGCTCACCGTCTTGGTCGGCGGCGACGAGGATGTGGTCGGAGTAGAGGCTGCCGGTGCTGTAGTACTTGGTGCCGTCGAGCCGGAACCCGCTGCCGCCGGCGCTCGCCGGATCCGGGGTCAGGCGCGTCTGATACCGGTCGATGGCGCCGACGCCGGGCTCGGTGATCGCGTTGCCGACCAGCGTCCCCTCGCCGACCTTGCGCAACCACTGCTGCGCAGCCTCGTCCGGGAGGGCGGCGAGCTGGTCCTCGACGAACGACCAGTGCACCCGCAGGGCCTGCGGGAGATTGGACTCCGCGGCGGCCAGATCGATGAGCAACCGGAACAGCTGACGGATCGACGCGCCATAACCGCCGAATTCCACCGGCACGCGCAACGCGCCGAACTTCGCCTCCCGTAGCCACGAGACCTCGTCGTATGCAAGCCTGCGGTCGTCCTCGCGCTGCACGGCGCCTTCGGCGATCCGGGCGAAGATCGGTGCGAACACCTCGTCGAGACGCTCGTCCGTCGTTCCGGTGGCGGGCCGGTTAGTTTGCTCGGTGGACGGCACAGTGGACGTCATCGGGGGTCCTTTCGATCGCAGACTGGTCGGCGACAGTCTGGTCGGCCCGGCACCGGCCGACCACGGTTGCAACCGCGCTGACCGCAACGCTGACGTTCTGGGCGCGTGCACCGCACACTGGCGCTCCGACGCTCGTCGGCCACCTCCGATGAGACCCCGGTCACGCCATGTGTCAATGTTTGGTATGCCAACAACGCTCGTTGATATCGATCCGACCACCCCCGTCGTCGTCGGCGTGGGCCAGGCATCGGAACGCCTGACCGATCCCGGATACGAGGCGCTCGGCGAGGCCGACCTCGCCGCCCGGGCGGTGACCGCCGCATTCGCCGACTCCGGAGGCGACGTCGCCGGGTCGATCGACACGATCGCCGCGATCCGCTCGTTCGAGATCTCGAGCCCGTTGTCGTCGTCACCGCTGGGCCGACCGGACAACATGCCGCGCGCGGTCGGCAACCGGATCGGGGTGGACCCACGCCGCGCCGTGCAGGCCGTGACCGGCGGCCAGACCCCGCAGACGATGCTCACCGAACTCGCGGCGGCCATCGCCGCCGGCGACTCCGAGGGGGCCGTGGTGTTCGGCGCCGAGGTGATGTCGACGGTCCGCCACCTCATGTCACAGCCGGAGCACCAGCGCCCGAGCTTCGCCGAGGAGGTCGGTGGACAGCTCGAGGACCGCGGCTTCGGGCTCAAGGGCATCATCTCGGTAGCCGAGATGCGGCACGGCCTCGCGTCGGTGTTGCCGCAGTACGCCCTGCTGGAGAACGCCCGCCGGCACGCCTCCGGCCTGGGCCGCGACGCCTACATCGCCACGATGGGTGAGTTGTTCGCGCCGTTCACCGAGGTCGCCGCCGCCAACCCGCACTCGGCCGCCCCGACGGCGCGCACCGCCGACGAACTCGTCACCGTCACCCCCGAGAACCGGATCGTGTCCGATCCGTTCACCCGGTACATCGTGGCGCGCGATCAGGTCAACCAGGCCGCAGCCGTGGTCGTGATGTCGGTGCGGGCCGCGCAGGCCGCCGGCATCGACCCCGCGAAATGGGTTTTCCTGCACGGTCATTCGTCGACGGTGGAACGCCCGGTCCTGGCTCGCCCCGAATTGTCCTCCGCTCCTGCGGCTCCCGCGGCGGTGCGGCATGCGCTGCAGGTCGCCAGGATCGGGCTCGACGACATCTCCGTGGTCGACATCTACAGCTGCTTCCCGATCGCGGTGTTCAACGTCCTCGACGGGATCGGCATGTCGCCCGACGATCCGCGCGGACTGACCCTGACGGGTGGCCTGCCGTTCTTCGGCGGGCCGGGCAACAACTACTCGCTCCACGCGATCGCCGAAGTCGTCACCCGCGTCCGGCGATCGCCGGGTGACTACGGTCTCGTCGTCGCCAACGGTGGTGTGCTGAGCAAGCATGCCGCGGGTGTCTATTCGACGACGCCGGCACCGTGGCGCCCGGACACCAGCAGTCCGGTCCAGGCCGAGCTCGACGCGGTACCGACCGTTCCCACGATCGCCGACGCCGACGGCGCCGCGATCATCGAGACCTACACGGTCATCCCGCAGAAGAACGGCCGCCGCACCGGTGTGGTCATCGGCCGGCTGGTCGACCCGACCGTTCCGGAGGGACTCGGCGCCCGCTTCGTGGCCAATCTCGATTCCGACGACGACGAACTCTTCGACCTCCTCCTCACCTCCGACGACCCCGTCGGCACGCCGATCGTCGTGCGGTCCTTCGACAAGGGCAATCGGGTGGCCCTGACCGCCGCGGCCATGAACTCCCGGCATCCGGTCGTCGCGCCGGCGTTCCGCGACTCCTACGAGCACGTCGAGATCCGTCGCGACGGCCGGCTGCTCGAGGTGACCATCAACCGGCCCGATGCGCGCAACGCGTTGAACCCCGCCGCGAACGCCGAACTCGATTCGATCTTCGAGGCCTACTTCGCCGATCCCGACCTGTGGGTGGCGATCTTGACGGGCAAGGGCGACAAGGCCTTCTCGGCGGGCAACGATCTCGCGGCGACCGCGGGCCCCGCCGCCCTGTCGGTGCCGAAGAACGGGTTCGCCGGACTCACCTCGCGGCGCAGCCTGCCCAAACCGGTGATCGCGGCGGTCAACGGCTTCGCGCTCGGCGGCGGCTGCGAGATCGCGATGGCCTGTCACATCGTCGTGGCCGACGAGGACGCGTCGTTCGGACTGCCCGAGGTGAAGGTGGGTTTGGCGGCCGCCGCGGGTGGTCTGGTCCGCCTGCCGCGGATGATCCCGCCCGCGCTCGCACGCGACATGATCCTGACCGGGCGTCGGATCTCCGCCGCCGAGGCCGCCTCCGCCGGACTGGTGAGCCGGATCGCCCCGGCCGGAAAGGTTCTCGAGACCGCACGCGGCGTGGCCGAGGAGATCCTGGCCGCCTCTCCGACGTCGGTACGGGCGTCGATCGCCACCATGGAGCAGTCCGACGCCATCACCGACACCGTCGACGCCGTCCACGCCAGCACCTCGGTGCTCGACTCGCTCGTGATCAGCGGCGACACCCTCGAAGGGATCATGGCGTTCGTGATGAAGCGGACGCCGAACTGGAAAGGCCACTAGAGACTCATCGAAGACGAAAGCGCACGGAAGACGCGCGCACGGTCGTCGGATGCTGAACACTTGACGGCGGCCACTCCGCGCGCTCCCGCGTGTGGGTGGCCGCTGTTTCGACGTAACAGTCGTGTCCAGAAAGGCGGCACACCATGTCCGGTAGCAGTGAGGCACGCGGAACCAAGTCCTCCAAACGCACACCCCCACCACCGTCGTACCGGGTCGATCCCCCCGACTGGACACTGCCGCGGGGCACGATCGTGCTCCTCACGATCGCCGGCCTCGTCGTCGCCATCGGCGGCATCAAGTCGGTGGCGTCGCTGGTCGGGCCGGTCTTTCTCGCGCTGATGCTCACCGTCGCCGTCCAGCCGGTCCCGAACTGGTTGCGCAAGAAGGGCTTCCCGCGGTGGGCCGCCTTCGTGACGACGGTGCTCCTCGTCTACGGAATCCTCATCGGGCTGTTCGCGGCGCTGGTGTTCTCCGTCGCGCGCCTGGCATCGATCCTGCCGCAGTACGACGACAAGTTCGACGACCTCGTCACCGGCTTCCAGAACTTCCTCACCAGCCACGGCGTCAGCCACGACAAGGTGCAGGACATGATCTCCCATGTCGACACCAGCAAGGTCGTGGGTGCCGTGACCGACGTGCTGAGCAGCACGTTCAGCGTGGCCTCGGCGCTCGTGCTCGTCCTCGCCCTGCTGCTGTTCATGGCCGCGGACTCGGTCGGCTTCGACGACCGGATGAACATCCTGGACCGGATGCGCCCCGACATCGCATCGGCCTTCCGTTCGTTCTCGCAGGGGACACGCAGCTATCTGTGGGTGTCGACGGTCTTCGGCCTGATCGTCGCCGTGCTCGACAGCGTGGCCCTCGCGTTGCTGTCCATCCCGCTCCCCATCCTCTGGGGCCTGCTGTCGTTCATCACCAACTACATCCCGAACGTCGGCTTCATCATCGGTCTGGTCCCACCCGCGCTGCTCGGGCTCCTCGTCGGGGGGCCCACGAAGATGATCGTCGTCATCGTCGTCTACAGCGCGATCAACGTCATCATCCAGTCGGTCATCCAACCGAAATTCGTCGGCGACGCGGTCGGGTTGTCGACCACCCTGACCTTCCTGTCCCTGCTCTTCTGGGCCTGGGCGATCGGGCCGCTTGGCGCGATCCTCGCGGTGCCGCTGACCCTGCTCGCCAAGGCCTTGCTCATCGACATCGACCCCGCCACCCGCTGGGCAGACGTGCTGCTGTCGTCGGGCGGGCAGCCGAAGAGCCCGGACCCGGCCGAGGCGGGAACCTCCGACGACGACACGAGAGAACCCGCGAAGACCACGGGCACGAAGGGTGAGGATCCGCCACCCGGATCGGCCCCGGGCGTCACACTGGAACCGGAAACGTGAGGCGGGCTACGCACCGCGCCGATCATTGGGTAGATTCCCTTTCGACCCCAATCTGACCACAACCGTTTACAGATAGGTTGCGCACCGCTCATGGACATGAACTGGTCTCCGGACGACGCTGCGTTTCGCGACGAGGTCCGCGCGTTCCTCGACGAGAAACTGACCCCCGAACTACGCGCGGCGGGCACGCTGCGCACCAGCGTCTACTCCGACCACGAGGCCTCGATGGAGTGGCAGGCGATCCTGCACGAGCGTGGCTGGGCCGCTCCCGCGTGGCCGGTGCAGTACGGCGGATGCGACTGGTCGCAATCCCAGCACTACATCTTCAGCCGTGAGTCGATCCTCGCCGGCGCGCCGTCGCTGTCGCCGATGGGCATCCGCATGGTGTCGCACGCGATCATGGCGTTCGGCACCGACGAGCAGAAGAACTTCTTCCTGCCGGGCATCCTCGACGGCAGCGTCTTCTTCTGCCAGGGCTACTCCGAGCCGGAGTCCGGCTCGGACCTCGCGTCGCTGTCGATGGCCGCGGTCGACGACGGCGACGACCTCGTCGTCACCGGTTCCAAGATCTGGACCACCCACGCCTCCGAGGCGAACTGGATCTTCTGCCTCGTGCGGACCTCGCGCCAGGAACGCAAGCAGCAGGGCATCACGTTCGTGCTCATCGACATGAACTCGCCGGGCATCGAGGTGCAGAACCTCGTGTTCGCGTCCGGCGAGCAGGTGCAGGCGCAGGTCTTCTTCGACGGCGTGCGCGTGCCCAAGAAGAACGTCCTCGGCAAGATCGACGAGGGGTGGACCGTCGCGAAGTACCTGCTCGTCTTCGAGCGTGGTGGCGGCGCGGCCGCCCCGGCGCTGCAGGTCATGGCCGAGCAGCTCGGCCGGGACGCGGCGTCGGTGACGGCGCCGAACGGCGGCCCGCTGTCGGAGGATCCGGCCTTCGCGGCCAAGCTCACCGACCTGCAGGTGCGCGCGAAGATCCTCGAGGTCCTCGAGTACCGCGCGCTCGCCGCGATGAGTTCGGGCAAGGACCCCGGTTCCATCGCGTCGATGCTGAAGATCCTCGGCACCGAACTGAGCCAGGAGATCACGACCCTCAGCCTGGAGGCCGCGGGCCCGCACGGACGCGTCTTCCAGCCCCACGCCACGAAGCCGGGCGGACCCATCTTCCAGTACACCCCGCCCACCGACGGCTACGTCAGCGGCGAACCGTGGCAGGCCGTCGCGCCGCTGCACTACTTCAACGACCGCGCGGGCTCGATCTACGCCGGCAGCAACGAAATTCAACGAAACATCCTCGCCAAAGCGGCTCTGGGTCTCTGACGGGTCACAGGAGATAACCAATGGACTTCACACTCACACCCGAACAGCAACTGCTGTCCGACGGTCTCGACAAGTTCCTCGACGCGCGGTACGACCTGCAGGTCAGCCGCGACGCCGCGAAGGTCGGCGAGGGCTGGCAGCCGAAGATCTGGAAGGCCTTCGTCGAGGACCTCGGGGTCGTCGGCGCCTGTCTGCCGGAGGACATCGGCGGATTCGGCGGCGGCCCCGAAGAACTGATGGTCGTCACCGAAGCGCTCGGGCACGCCCTCGTGGTCGAGCCGTTCGTCGACACGGTCGTGCTCGGTGCGGGCCTGCTGCACGCGACCGGCAACCCGGTCGCCCTCGAGGCCGCCGGTCGCATCGCCGAGGGCGAGGCGCTCAGTGCACTCGCCGCGCTCGAGGACGGCTCGGGCGGGGTCCTCTCCCGCATCGAGACCTCCGCCGACCGGGACGGCGACGAGTGGGTGCTCAACGGCACCAAGGCCGTCGTCACCACGGCGCCGCTCGCCGACTACCTGATCGTCAGTGCCCGCACAGCAGGCGAACCCCACGATCCCGCCGGCGTCTCGCTGTTCCTGATCGATCTCGCCGACAGCGGGCCGACGGGTCTCGAGCTGCACAAGCTGCGCACCATCGACGACCGCCAGGCCGCCGACATCACGTTCACCGACGTGCGCCTGCCCGGCGACGCGCTCATCGCCGACGAGAACGCCATCGAGATCCTCGAGAAGGCGTGGGACACCGCAACCGCCGCGGTCGTCTCCGAGGCCGTCGGCCTGATGCGCAAGGTGTTCACCGACACCGTCGAGTACTCCAAGCAGCGCGAGCAGTTCGGGGTCCCGATCGGCAGCTTCCAGGTGCTGCAGCACCGGATGGTCGACATGCATCTCGAGCTCGAACAGTCGGTCGCCGCACAGTATTTCGCGGTCCTGTCCCTCGAGGGCTCCCCGGCGGAACGGGCGGCGGCGGTCTCGGCCGCCAAGGCCACCGTCAGTCGCGCCGCCCGGTTCATCGGACAGAACGCGGTGCAGTTGCACGGCGGGATGGGGATGACCGAAGAGCTGGCCATCGGCCACTACTTCAAGCGTCTCACCGCCATCGAGTACGAATTCGGCACCGCGGACGCCCATCTCGCCCGTTTCGCGACCGCCACCGCGCAGATCGACGCCTGACCGCATCGCCGAATCGCCACCTTCCGGTTCCGGAGGTGGCGATTCGGCGTCCGGGCCTGACTCAGCTGTCGGTCCAGACCGGCTTCCGCTTCTGCAGGAACGCCGACATACCCTCCTGCGCATCGCAGGTCATCGCATTGGTCGCCATCGTCTCACCCATCTCGTCATACGCCGCCGACTCGTCGAGCTCGACCTGCCGGTAGAACGCCTGCTTGCCGATGGCGACGGTCCGCGCACTCGAGCCGGCGATGTGGAGCGCCAGCTCCCGCACCGAGTTCGCGAGCTCGTCGTCGTCGACGACGCCGCTGAGCAGCCCCCAGTCCGCGGCGGTCCCGGCGTCGATGGGTTCGCCGGTGAGCAGCATGTGCATGGCGCGTTTGCGTCCGATCGCGCGGGACAGCGCGACCATCGGAGTCGAGCAGAACAGCCCGATCCGCACACCCGGCGTGCTGAACCGCGCGCTGCGTCCCGCGACCGCCAAGTCACACGTCGCGACCAGTTGACACCCCGCCGCGAAGGCCATGCCGGCGACTTCGGCGATGACGGGCTGTCGCACCTCGTGGACCGTCCGCATCAGTTCCGTGCACGTCGCGAAGACGGCCCGCTCGTCGTCGAGGGTCCGGTCGACGAGTTCACCGAGGTCGTGCCCGGCGGAGAACGCGGGTCCGAGCGCCCGGATCACGATGACCCGCACGCGCGGATCGTCGTCGAAGTCCCGAAGGGCGGCGGTGATGGCGCGCATCGTGCTCGTGGACAACGGGTTACGACGCCGCGCGTCCCCCAGCGTGATCACCCCGAGTGGTTCGGCGATCTCCGTCGACACCGCCTCGTGCAGGATTTGTTCGGTCATGCCCCGACACTATGCAGTGCCGCGGGAATACGACGTCGGATCGATCGTTGTGTCTCGTCGTGACCAGTACCGCGCTCTTCGAACCGATCACCCTCCGCGATGTCGCGATCCCCAACCGGATCTGGCTCGCCCCGATGTGCCAGTACAGCTGCTTCGCCGGCGACGGGGTGCCCACCGACTGGCACCTGACGCATCTCGGTTCCCGAGCTGCCGGCGGCTTCGGACTGATCCTCACCGAGGCGGCGGCCGTGGTGCCCGAAGGTCGGATCAGCGCACACGACGCCGGTCTGTGGAACGACGACCAGGCCGCGGCCTGGGGACGCATCGTCGACTTCGTCCACTCGCAGGGCTCGGTCATCGGCACCCAGCTCGCCCACGCCGGCCGCAAGGCCTCCACCTACGCACCGTTCGACGACCGCTCCGGCGCCATTCCGCTCGACGACGGCGGCTGGACGACATTCGGCCCGTCCGACGACGCCTTCGAGGGACTGCCCGCCCCCACCGCCATGACGACCGAGCAGATCGCCGAGGTCGTGGACGCGTTCGCACAGGCCGCCCGTCGCGCCGACGACGCCGGGTTCGACGTCGTCGAGATCCACGCAGCGCACGGCTACCTGCTGCATCAGTTCCTCTCCCCGTTCTCGAACCGGCGCACCGACGCCTACGGTGGCGACTTCGAGGGACGTACGAGGCTGACCCTCGAGGTCGTGGACGCGGTCCGCGCGGTGTGGCCGTCGTCGAAGCCGCTGTTCGTCCGGGTGTCCGGCACCGAATGGACCGAGGGTGGGTGGGACGTGGACGACTCCGCCCGTCTCGCCGCCCTCCTCGCCGGCCGCGGTGTCGACCTCGTGGACGTCTCCTCGGGTGGCAACGTCCTCGCCGACATCCCCGTCGGACCCGGCTACCAGGTCGACCTCGCCCGGTCGATCCACCGCCAGTCGGGTGTGCCCACCGCTGCCGTCGGCCTCATCACCGAACCCGATCAGGCCGAGAAGGTCGCCGGCGACGACGACATCACCGCCGTCTTCTTCGGACGCGTCGCGCTGCGGGAGCCGTCGTGGCCGCTGCGCGCCGCACACGAGCTGGGCATCGACAAGCGCGAGGCGCCGTATCCGCCGCAGTATCAACGCGGTTCGTGGCACTGAGCCCGGTCCCCGTTCCCTGAGGAGGCCCGGAGCTTGCGGAGGGCCGTCACGAAGGGTCTGCCTCACACCGGCCGCGGCGTCACCAGCGCGAGGGACGCCGCGGTCGCCGGCTCGACGATCGATGCGAGCGGGGCGCCGGACTCGACGGCACCGGCGGTCAGCTCACGGAAGCCACCCCACAGGAAGATCGCGCGCTGACGGTCCATCGGCACCACCCCCGCCGAGGCCATCGTCGGGGTCGAGGTGAGGCCGACGAAGAGTTCGATCCACGCTTCCAGGGCCTCGTCCTTGACCGCCTGGGCGGCGCTGCCGAGCGCGGGCAACTCGCGGATCCAGCTCAGCGTCAGACCCGGATACCGCTCACTCGCTGCAACATATGACGACACCGCTTGTCGCACCTGCTCTTCGATGGAGGCTTCCGCATCCACGCGCCGCGCGATCTCGGCGATCATGAACTCGTTGGTCACCGTCAGCAGCGCGAAGAAGCATGACTGCTTGTCGGCGAACTCTTGGTAGAACGACCGCCTCGAGGTCCGCGCGACCCGCACGATGTCGGCGACCGTGGTGTCGCGGTAACCCGCTTCGACGATGCACTCGAGCATCGCCGCGAGCAGCCGGTCCCGGCTTGATGCCCCCGCCGACGAGGTCAACCAGGGCGCCGGGAGCGAAGCGAGCGGGCCCGACGTCGCAGGCGCCGGGAGCGAAGCGAGCGGGCCCGATCCAGTCACGCCTTCGAGCATAGGCCCTTGTCTCGACCGGTACGTGAGCGTACCGTCGGGTGGTACGTGCACGTACCACCGCTGCGGCGAGAGGACCTCACTCGTGAACACCCCGACCCTGAGCGGTGAGGCGGTTCTGCCGCCCTCCACGTCGATCCCGTCCACCATCCAGGGGCTCGGCGCGGTCGTGTCGCGGCGACATTTCTTTCGATATCTCCACGACCGGCACGGCTCGGCCTTCACCGTGAACCTGCCCGTCTTCGGCCCTTCCGTCGTCATCTCCGATGCCGCGATGGCGCGCGAGCTGTTCACCGCCGGCGACCAGGTCGAGAACGTCCAGCCCAACCTCGGCCGCATACTAGGCACCGGATCGATGTTCGCGCTGGAGGGCGCCCGACACCGCGCCCGGCGCAAACTGCTCACCCCGCCGTTGCACGGCAAGCCGATTCGGTCGTACGAACAGATGGTGGTCGACGAGGTTCGCGCCGAATCAGCGTCCTGGCCCACCGGGGTCGAGTTCGCCTCCATCGAACCGATGATGCGCATCACCCTGAACGTCATCCTCCGCGCGGTTTTCGGCGCCGAGGGCAGCGAGCTGGACCGACTCCGCGACATGATCCCACCGATGGTGACCGTCGGTTCGCGCGCCGCGACGGTACCCCCACTCCCACGCCTTCTCCGGCCGATCGACCCCAATCACCGGTACGCGCGACGCAATGCCGACTACCGAGATTACGTCGGCGGGCTGATCACGAAGGCGCGCAACGATTCTCGCCTGGATGAGCGCACCGACATCCTTGCGATCATGCTGCGCAGCACCTACGACGACGGCAGTCCGATGACCGACGACGAGATCGCCGAGGAACTGGCCACGATGCTCGCCGCCGGACACGAGACCACGGCGACGACCCTCGCGTGGGCGCTCGAGCGGCTGCGCCGGCACCCCGAGGTGGTGCGCGAACTGGTGGCCGAGGTGGACGCCGGTGGCTCCGACTACCGCCACGTCACCATCCTGGAGGTCCAGCGCAGCCGACCCGTCATCGACTTCGCCGGCCGGCATGTCGTCGCCGACCATCTCGACCTCGGCGAGTGGCGGATCCCGAAGGGATACAACGTCCTCGTCTCGATCGCACTCCTCCACGACGACACCAGCGAGTTCGCCCGGCCCGAGGTCTTCGACCCGACCCGTTTCCTGGGCACCAAGCCTCCGTCGGCCTGGCTGCCGTTCGGCGGCGGCACACGGCGGTGCATCGGGGCGGCATTCGCGACCATGGAGATGGACGTGACCCTGCGGACACTGCTGGCGGACTTCGAACTGCTGCCGACCAGCGCCAAGTCCGAACGCTGGTTCTCGCGCGGGGTGGCGTATGCCCCGTCCCGCGGTGGTCGTATCGCTGTCGTTCCGCGCTGACCCCAGCTCGACGCCCGGGGGCCGACGTGACGAGCCCCACATCCACGCTGTGACCTTCGTCATCGAACGCGGCCGAACATCGGCGACGGCGAGCCCCCGCCGAATTGCGGTATGCGCTGCGAATTCGCCGTAAAGCTAACAGCGTTATCTCGGCGTTATCCGAATCGCCCAGGTCACGGACTCGACGTGACCAAGCCGTTACCCAACCCGTATGGTCGCCCACGGTCCGAGATCAACCGCCCTGCCAACCCCGGGGTGGTGAGGAGGAACGAAGACCATGCGAATGACCAAGACCCACATGACCAAGCTCGTCGCCCGCGCCGCCATCGTCGGCGCACTGACTGCCGCCCCCTTCGGGATGCTGGCGTCCACCGCGCACGCAGCAGGCGGCAACTGGGACGCGGTCGCTCAATGCGAGAGCGGCGGCAACTGGGCCATCAACACCGGCAACGGCTACTACGGTGGCCTTCAGTTCTCGATGAGCACCTGGCAGGCCAACGGCGGAACCGGCAATCCGGCGGACGCCTCCCGCGAGGAGCAGATCCGCGTCGCGGAGAACGTGCTCGCCACCCAGGGCCCCGGCGCCTGGCCGGTGTGCGGCGCCAACCTCTGACGCAGGCACCGGCGCAGCACGTGCCGTGAGGCCGTGCAGTCGTCGACACGACGAGGCCGGCGAGTCCTTTCCAGGACTCGCCGGCCTTGTTGCGTCTGCCGCTGTCTACGGCGTGGGCGCGGCGTCGTCGCCGCTGTCCCCGATCGTCGTGTCCAACGCACTCACCGCGATGCCGTACGGCAGGAACCGCACGTTGCGTCGCGGATCGGTGTTGGTCTTGTTGGCGCGTAGGGCCTCGAGTTCGGTGGCGTAGACCTGCTCGACGCGGGCACCGCCGTCGTCGTCGACGACGAACACCGCCCAGACACCCGAGCCGGCCTCACCGGTGGTCTCCTCACGGGGCTTGGTGCGAGTGCGGCCGCGGGCGGCCTCGTCGAAGAACATCGAGAAGGCTGCCGGTCCGGCCTGCCCCTCGAAGAGCTTGCCGAACACGTCACGCAGTCCGTCACCGGCCTCGCGCGCAAATCGGTCGAAGTCCTCGGGGCCGAAATTGAACGGTCCGCCGGAGCCGCTGTTGTCGGTCATGATGTTCCTTCCTCCGGCCACCCTGACGAGCCGCCGGTCAACGCTGTCCAGTGTCCTCAGGAATCAGTGGCTCCGCCACTCCGGTCCTCAGGAATCAGTGGCTCCGCCACTCCGGTCCTCAGGAATCAGTGGCTCCGCCACTCCGGTCCTCAGGAATCAGCGGTTCCGCCACCCGCAGTCTCCGTCTCGTCGAGCCGCTGATGGAGGCGTGCCCGGACATCGTCGGCCGAATAGGACTTCCGCTGCCGCTGGTCACGCGCGACCATCACCCCGCCGGTGGCCACCCCGACCGCGCCCGCCAATCCCAGCCATTTCCACAGGTTCCTCATGCGGGCAGGATAGGTCGCGCGGGCGTCGTGCGTGCTCCGGACGCATTAGCCTGCTCTCGTGCCCACCAGCAGAATTCTCCTCGGCCGAGACCGCGCCGACGCCGGCATCTCGTTGACCGACGCACTCGACGCCACCCGCACCGGCGACATCTGGCTCTTCCGCGGCCATTCCGGACCGGACCGGGCCATCCGCACCCTGACCAACGCTCCCGTGAACCATGTCGCGATGGCGGTCTGCATCGACGATCTGCCACCGCTGCTGTGGCACGCAGAGCTCGGCGATCGGCTGACCGACGTGTGGACCGGATCGAATCATCGCGGCGTGCAGCTACACGACGCTCGAGAAGCCGCGGAGCAGTGGATGATCCGCTACAAGCAGGCGTGCTGGTTCCGACAGCTCACGCCGGAGGTCTCCCCGGATCAGGAGAACGCTCTCCTCAAGGTGATCGCCGAACTCGACGGGACGCCGTTCCCGACCACCGCGCGCCTGGCCGGCCGGTGGTTTCGCGGCCGGGTGCCCAACTCGACCGACCTCGTCCGGGGCATCCCCTACCTCGACCGCAAGGTCCGTCAACGACGCGACGAACGGCAGCAACGGAAAAGCCAGAACACCGAGGGCGTCGGATTAGAAGCCGCCTACTGCGCCGAGGTGGTGGCCATCACCTATCGGGAGATGGGCATCCTCGACGCGTCCAAGGACTCCAACTGGTTCGACCCCGGGCGATTCTGGAGCGGCGACAATCTCCCCCTCCACGCGCCGCACGAACTCACCCCCGAGATCGGAGTCCGGCTGGACTGACGACGGCGCGGACCGGGCCGACCGTCATCTCCCTCCGAAGGCCCGGAGCGTCGCCTCGACGAGTGCGTCGGCGTAGATGTCGGTCAGCGGGCCGCTGCGGTGCAACCACCGCTGGAACAACGGGGCGTAGAGCATCTCCAGAAACAGGTCGAGGTCGGTGTCGGGGGGCAGCTGGCCCGCCCGCTCGGCCGTGCGAAGCCGAGCCTTCTTGGCGTCGTCCAGCGGTCGCGACAGCTTCTCCCGGTACTCCGCCGCAAGGTCGGCGTCATTCGCGATCTCCGTGTTCACCGCCCGGATCAGGCGATCGAAGGACGGATCGGCGAACTCTGCCACCGTCTCCCGCATGACCTGTTTCAGGTCCGCCTCGAGATCTCCGGTATCCGGCAGTTCGACCGACTGCCCGTCGGCCCCCTCGCTCAGTGCGAGCACCGCTGCGAAGACGACCGCGCTCTTCGACGGCCACCGTCGATAGATCGTCTGTTTGCCGACACCGGCCCGGGCCGCGATCGCCTCCACCGTGACCTTGTCGTACGACTGCTCCACGACCAGGGCTCGGGTCGCTTCGAGGATCGCCTGGCGAGACCGCTCTCTGCGGCGTGAGTGATCGGGACCTGCAGCTGTCGTCATGGGTCGAGCCTAGTTCATGAAACGAGACGTTGCGTTTGACAAGCGAGGCGGACTTGGCCATAGCCATTCTGAGACGGACCGTTCCGTTTACTTAGGAGGAAATTCGATGATCGACGCACGGGTCTGGTTCATCACCGGCGCATCCCGCGGACTCGGACGCGCGTTCACCGAAGCGGCACTTGCCGCCGGCGACGAGGTCGTGGCCGTCGCCCGCAACATCGAACCGCTGGCGTCGCTGGCCACGCGACATCCCGATCAACTCCATCCCCTGTCGCTCGACGTCACGGACCGGCAGGCCGTGTTCGACGGCGTCGATGCAGCGGTCACCGCGTTCGGCCGACTCGACATCGTCGTCAACAACGCCGGCGGAATGCTCTACGGGATGGTCGAGGAAGCCACCGAGGCCCAGATCAGGGCGCACCTCGACCTGAACTTCTTCGGTGCCGTCTGGGTCGCGCAAGCCGTGCTGCCCCACCTGCGCGCCGGCGGCGGCGGACGCCTGCTGCAGGTGACGTCGATGGGCAGCGGCGGAGGAATGGCCACCGTCGGCTTCTACGGAGCGGGCAAGGCCGCGCTCGACTCGGTCAGTGAGGCGCTGGCGATGGAGGCCGAGCAATTCGGCGTCAAGGTCACCATCCTGCAGATGGGCGGTTACGACACCGGGTTGTTCACTGCCGGTACGACGAACACCGAACCGATGCCGGAGTATCGGGACCTGCGAGCCGAGATGGAATCGTCGTGGGGTGACGACGCCGGACCTCCGCCGACCACGGCCGCGCCGGTCATCCTGGAACTCGTGGCGCTCCCCGACCCGCCTCGGCGCCTGATCGTCGGCAGCCAGTCGTTCGACCACGTGCTCGAGATGGACCGCGCACGTGACCGGGACTACCACAAGTGGGAACACCTCAGCCGGCAGGCGCCCGGCTGAGGTGGCCCGCGCGTCGTACTAGATCGTCATCGCCTCGCGCACAGCACTTTCGGCGGTCGTGCCGCCCTCACCCGACGACGTCACGCGGCCGCTCTCCAGCACGTAGTACCGCTGCGCCGCCTCGAGGGCGAACCCGATGTGCTGTTCGACGAGGAGTACGCCCAGCCCCCCGCGCTGGGTGAGCGTGGTGATGGTCTGCTCGATCTCGGCGACGACCGACGGCTGGATGCCCTCGGTCGGTTCGTCGAGGATGAGCATCCGCGGCTCGGTGATGAGCGCCCGCGCGATCGCCAGCTGCTGACGCTGGCCGCCGGACAACAGGCCGGCGCGTCGTCCCAGCAGCTCCTTGAGTGCCGGGAACATGTCCAGCATCTCGGCGACCAGCTCCTTGCCGCGTTTGCGGCCGTCGGCCACCACCTGCAGGTTCTCGGCGGTGGTGAGGTGGCCGAAACTCTGCTGCCCCTGGGGCACGTAGGCGATGCCGTGCCCGACCCGTACGCTCGGACGCGCCCGGGTGATGTCGACGCCGTCGAACGTGATGGTGCCCTTGGTGGTCTTCACCAACCCGACGGCCGCGCGCAGCAGGGTCGTCTTGCCGGCCCCGTTGTGTCCCATCACCGCGACGACGCCGTCGGCCGGTACCTCGATGTCGACCCCGTGGATCACCTCGGTCCGACCGTAGCCCGCATGGACTCCGGAGATCTTCAGCATGGTTCAGCCCTTCTCCGTGATCGGTTGCGTTGCAGCCCCGCTCGCCGAAGTCGCGGTCGTGCCGGGATCGACCTCGGCGGCGATCTCCTCGAGTTCCTCACCGCCGGCCGCGGTCCCGAGGTACACCTCCTGGACCTTCGGGTTCGCCTGGACCTCGGCGACCGTGCCCTCGGCGAGCACCCGCCCTCGCGCGAGCACGGTGACCGACGTCGCGAAGGACCTCATGAAGTCCATGTCGTGCTCGACGACCACGACGGTGCGCTCACCGCCGATGCGGCGCAACAGGTTTCCGGTCTCCTCACGCTCTTCGTGGCTCATCCCGGCGACCGGCTCGTCCAGCAGCAGCACCGAGGCGTTCTGCACCAGCAGCATCCCGATCTCGAGCCATTGCTTCTGACCATGGGCCAGTACGCCCGCGGGTGTGTCGGCCAGGTCCTGCAGGCCGATGGTTTCGAGCGCCTCGGCGATCGAGTCGGGGATCTGCGCCGGTCGACGCCGCAGCATCGTCCACACCGAACGCCCGGCGCCCGCGGCGATGTCGAGGTTCTGCAGCACACTCAGTTCCTCGAAGACGCTCGCGGTCTGGAAGGTCCGGCCCACCCCGAGCCGCGCGATCTGGTGCACCTTCTTGCCGACCAGTTCGACACCGGACTTCTGGATCGAACCGGTGGACTTCACCAGGCCGGTGATGGCGTCGATGATGGTGGTCTTGCCGGCACCGTTGGGACCGATCAGGAACCGCAGATCACCCTGCAGCAGTGTGAGATCCACGTCGGAGACGGCGTTGAAACCGTCGAACTCCACGCTGAGACCGCGCACCTGGAGGTAGTCGCTGTCCATCCCGGCGTTGCCGCCGGCGACCGGCGGGTGCCCGACGACCGTCGATTCTGCTTCGGTCATGACGACGCTCCTACCTTGCTGCTGGTGTGTTCGTCGATGTCGCCGGTCGGGGACGAATCCGGTGCTCTCTTCCGGCGCCACTTGACCAGTGCTCCCAGGCCGGCCAGCCCGGCCGGGAAGAACCCGACGACCACGATGAACAGGATTCCCTGCGCGTATGTCCAGCCGGACGGGAAGCTCTCCGACAGACTGGTCTGCGCCCAGGCCACCGCGATGGCGCCGAGGACCGGCCCGAGAAGCGTTGTGCGCCCGCCGATGGCGACGCCGATCAGGAAGGCGATCGACGGCACGATCCCGACGTCGGCGGGCGAGATGATGCCGACGATGGGAACGAACATGGCCCCCGCGATGCTCGCGAACAACGCCGCGATGGCGTAGGCGACGACCTTGGTGTTGGCCGGGTCGTAGCCGAGGAACCGGACCCGCTCCTCCTGGTCGCGGACGGCGACCAGCAGTTCGCCGTACCGGCTGTACATCAGCTGACGGGTGATCGCCACGACGGCGAGCAGGATGGCCGCGGTGATGAAGAACAGCAGCTGCCGGTTCACCGGGTCGTTCAGGGCGAGCCCGAAGAAGCTGCGAAAACGGTTGAGTCCGTTGCTGCCACCGGTGGTCTGCTGACCGATGAGCAGGATCGCGAAGGCGGCGGCCAGCGCCTGGGACAGGATGGCGAAGTAGGCACCCTTGACGCGCCGTTTGAACACGCCGAGACCCAGCAGGATCGCCAGCAACGTCGGTACCAGCAGGATGCCCAGGATCGTCACCACCGGTGAGGCGAAGGGCTTCCAGTACCCGGGCAGTTCGCTGATCCCGGCGATCTGCATGAAGTCGGGCACGTCGTCGCCGCGCAGTTCCGCGTCGGAGATCTTGAGGTGCATTGCCATGATGTACGCACCCAGCCCGAAGTACACACCCTGGCCGAGGGTGAGCATGCCACCACGACCCCAGGCCAGGCCGATGCCCACCGCGACGATGCCGAAGCAGAGGAACTTGCCGAGCAGGTTGAGACGGAAGTCCGAGAGGACGGCGGGCGCAACCGCGAACAACAGGATGGCGGCGACGCCGAAGCCCGCCCAGACCTTCCAGGAACTGCTGAAATAGTCCTTCACACAAGACTCCTCGACTGGACCGTGAACAGCCCCTGCGGCCGGATCTGCAGGAAGATCACGATGATGACGAACACGGCGACCTTCGCCACCGACGCGGTCGTGTTGTATTCGATGAACGAGTTCAGGACGCCGAGCGCGATGGCCGCGATGACCGCGCCCTTGATCTGGCCCAGCCCGCCGATGACGACGACCAGGAATGCGTCGATCAGATAGGTCATCCCGGTGTTCGAGCTGGTGGAGCCGATCAACGTCAGTGCGACCCCGGCGATGCCGGCGAGTCCCGAACCGATGAAGAACGTCGTGATGTCGGTTCGGCGGCTGGAGATCCCGCTCGTCTCGGCGAGATCCCGGTGCTGGACGACGGCGCGGATGCGACGACCCATCGGCGTGTACTTCATGGTCACCGCGATCGCGGTGACCGCGACAATGGCCAGCAGCATGATGAACAGGCGCGTCTTCGGGACGACCGCGCCGAGGATGTCGACGCCGCCGGACAACCACGACGGTGCGACGACGTCGACCGCCGGCGCGCCGAAGATGTCGCGGGCGAGCTGCTGGAGGATCAACCCGACACCGAACGTCACCAGGAGTGTGTCCAGTGGGCGGTCGTACATCCGCTTGATCAGGGTGACCTCGAGGAGAACGCCCATCAGGCCGCCGACGAGGAACCCGATGACGAGCGAGACCAGCAGGGACACCCCGGCATTGGAGATCAGGTATTCCTGCACCGTGTACGCGGTGTAGGACCCGGCCATGATGAACGACCCGTGGGCCATGTTGATCACGCCCATCTGACCGAAGGTCAGGGACAGGCCGAGAGCTGCGAGAAGCAGGATCGAACCGAGACTGAGCCCGGTGAAGAGCTGTCCGATAACGGTTTCCACGTGTCTATCCGTTCGTCGTCGGCGAGTGCCGCGTTCGCCGGGAGGGACCGTGCGCGACCCGTCCCGCGTCGCTGGAGGACGCGGGACGGGTCGTCGACGGTGTCAGTTGCTCAGGCCCTCGGCCCACGGGTACGACTTCAGGTAGGGGTCCGGCTCGATCGGCTGACCCGAATCCCACACCGTGTAGATCAGTCCGTCGCCACGGATCTCACCGATGCGCGCGGTCTTGGTGATGTGGTTGTTCTCGCCGTCGATCGTGACGAGGCCCTCCGGAGCGTCGAAAGTGACTCCGCCGGCAGCCTTCTGGACGTCGGCGACGGCGAACGACTGGGCCTTCTCGACGGTGTTCTTCCACAGGTAGACCGAGACGTAGGCGGCCTCCATCGGGTCGGAGGTCGGCTTGTTGGCGCCGTATGCGGCCTTGTAGTCACGGACGAACGAGGCGTTCACCGGGTTGTCGACGGTCTGGTAGTAGTCCCACGCGACCAGCTGGCCCTCGATGTTGTCCACACCGATACCGCCGACCTCTTCCTCCGCGATGGACACCGAGACGACCGGCATGGCCTGCGGGGTCAGGCCGACGTTCTTGTACTCGCGGAAGAACGCGACGTTGGAATCGCCGTTGAGAGTGTTGAACACGGCGTCGGCGTCGGCGGTACGGACCTTGTTGACGATCGTCGAGAAGTCCGTCGAACCGAGCGGGGTGTAGTCCTCGCCCTTGATCTCGATGCCGTTGGCCTCCGCGTACGCCTTGATGACACGGTTGGCCGTCTGCGGGAAGACATAGTCGCTACCGACGAGGTAGAGCGACTTCACGCCCTCCTCTTTCAGGTACTCCAGGGCCGGCACGATCTGCTGGTTCGTCGTGGCGCCGGTGTAGAAGATGTTCGGCGACGACTCCAGGCCCTCGTACTGCACCGGGTAGTACAGCAGCGAGTTGTTGTCCTCGAAGACCGGCAGCATGGCCTTGCGGCTCGACGACGTCCAACCGCCGAACACCGCTGCGACGCAATCACTCGAGATCAGCTTCTCGGCCTTCTCCGCGAAGATCGTCGGCTCGGAGGCCCCGTCCTCGCCGATGAGCTGAATCTGTTTGCCCAGCACTCCGCCGTTGTCGTTGATCTGATCGACGGCGAGCTTGATCGAGTCACGCACGGTGACCTCGGAGATCGCCATGGTGCCCGACAGCGAGTTCAGCGAGCCGACCTTGATGGTGCTCCCGGAGGTGTCGACACACGATTCGGCGCTCGATGCCGATTCCTCGCTGGCCGAACTGCCACAGGCGCTCAGGACCAGCGCCACCGCGGACAGCGCCGCGGGGACCAGGATGCCGTACCGCCGACGGCGTGACCGGGTCGGGGCGGACGGCGGGATGTCCGCCGGCGGGGGGCCGGGCGGCAACGGAACAGACGGCATCGGCGAAGCCTTTCTCATTACGTCTCAGGTCCACTCAGATGGGGGCACGACGAACACGCGGCCTGTCACCGCGTGACCCCCGATGAGATACGCGTCGCAAGCCTTGCGATCTGGCGTATGGGAGGTAAACGTAAATTGACTTTGTTACACCGGCGTGACGTGAGATGAAATCGATGTTTCCGCTTCCGGACCCGCCGTCACGATCTGATGCCGGCGAATTCCGTTGCCTTCATTGATGTTTCGGAGCGACCCGGTTTGACACGAGCGCCCACAGCGGCTAACGGGCGAACGAGGCCTCGATTTCGGCACGGGTACGCTCGGGGTCGGATCCGAGTTCATAGCGCGGAAGCGTGTGCGGCACCGTCGTCCCGTGCGCCACGCGACGACGAGCGGCTGCGAACTCCGGCGCCTCCCCCATCGTCAGGTGGGCGGAGTTGATCAGGCCCCACACCACACTCCGGCGCGCACGCCGTTCGACCGGATTGGGCGGACGATACATGATGAGCTGCTGGGCCCAGCGGGGCATCGTGTCACGGATCGCCCAGTCCACGACGCCCTGGGCCGGGTTGCGTACGTGAGCAGATGTCCTCACCGACCCGCTGGGCGGGCGTACCGCTCGCGGACCGGCGCGCGGAGCGTAGAGCGGCCCTGATCGCGGCCGCCTTCGACATCTTCGGAGGCGTCGGCGCGGAAGCCGAGCTGTCGGTTCGCTCGGTGTGCCGGTATTGCGGCTACAACACCCGGTACTTCTACGAGAGCTTCTCCGACACCGACGATCTGCTCGGCGCGGTCTACGACACCGCGACGGCGGAACTCGGTGCGGTGGTCGAGGCCGCGATGCGCGAGGCGGGCCCCTCGGTCCGGTCACGCACCCGCGCGGGTATCCGTGCGGTCCTCGGCCACGCGTCGTCGGATCCGCGGCGCGGCCGCGTGTTGTTCACCGCCGGGGTGACCAATCCCGTTCTCGCCGAACGGCGGGCCACCACCCAGGGCATGCTCCGCGACCTCGCGTTCGCCGAGGCCGACGCCCGCGACACCGACCGGCTCACGAGCCGGGTGCGGGCCGCGATCTTCACCGGCGCGATGTCCGAACTGGTGCAACAGTTCTTGGCCGGCAGCCTGGGTGACGACCTCGACCGCGTCGTCGACGAGGCGATGGCGACCCTCCTGCCTACCCGAGACGTTTCATGAGACCGCGATCGAGGGCCCGGATCATGACCAGGCAGCCGAGGCCGGACAGGATCAGGCCGGTCGCGAAGATAGCCGGGAAGCCGAACAGGTCGCCGACGACCCCGGCGGCGAACCCGGCCGCACCCTGCACGCCGACCACGGCGCACGCGAACAAGGTGTAGTCGCTGCCCTCGTAGCCCTTCTGGCACGCATCCATCATCAGGGTGAACACCGCGACGGTCGCCGCGCCACCCAGGATGTGCTCGGCGAGGCTGGCCGTGACCACCAGCGAGAAGCCGCCGACGCCGATCGACGCGACCAGATACAGTCCGAGACTGAGTGTCTGGGTGACACCGCCGACGAGTAGTGCGCGCCGCCGACCGTAGGTGTAGGCGAGCCACCCGCCGAGCGCGGCTCCGCCGAGCGCCCCGGCCGACGACAACGCACCTTCGACGAGCGCGATCTGGCCCAGCGTGAGTCCGATGTCGGACATGAACGGGCCGACGAGCGCCGACGCCATCGAGTTGCCGAACTTGAACGCTCCGACGACGAGGATGAACGCGATCACGCCCGGACGTCGGAGCCGCGACGACCAGCCCGTCAGCAACAACCCGGGCGACACCCGCTTCGACGGTGTCAGTGGCGCATCGCCGGTCGGTCGGCTCGGCTCACGGGCGAGAAACCACACGCCGACGGTGACCGCGAACAGGAGCACCGCCATCACGACGAACAAGGTGCGCCAGCCGGCAAACGAGAACAGCCAGAGGAGCCCGCCGCCGCCGGCGATCATGCCGATTCGGTACGCGCCCACCTGGATTCCGTTGCCCAGACCGCGCTGACGCGGCTCGAGCATCGACACCGCCAGCCCGTCGGTCGCGATGTCCTGCGTCGCCGACAGCAGGTTGATGACCGCGATGCCGATCAGGAGCCAGACCAGGGACCCGGACAGATCGAGCGTCGCCAAGACGAGTGCGACGACCGCCGACGACAACTGCAGGGACACCAGCCATCTGCGCCGGGTGCCGTAGGCGTCGACATAGGGCGCCCACAGGAATTTCAGGCCCCAGGGCGCGAACAACAGTCCGTACACGCTGATCTGGGTCAGTGAGTAACCCTCCTCGCGGAGGATGACCGGCACCGCCTGGCTGAAGAATCCGTAGGGCAGGCCCTGCGCGAAGTAGAGAACGGTGAGCAGCGACAGCGTGCCGACCGCGAGCCGGCCCGAGCGCACAGTCGACATGGGTGACATCATGCCGCACCGATGCGAGTGCGGCGGTGGGCGGCCGGTCAGCGTGCCCGGTGACGCGTCAGGGCGAGCCGGTGGCGCGCGATGCGATGCCGTCGAGAATGAGCTGCAGCCCGAATTCACGGTCGTCGGACTCCCCGCCCGCGCTCTGCATCGCCGCGAACAGGTACGGATACTGCGCGGGATCGGCGAGACCGGTCAGCACCTGCTCGAAGTCCGACTCCACATCGGTACCCGTCGCACGCCGCATCTCGATCTCCAGCCGGGTTGCCGACAGCACATACTGGGCGAGCAGGCCGAGGATCTCGAGTTTGTCGTCACCGGGCAGGTCGAAGTCCTTCAGGATCTCGAAACCCGCCTCCATCCAACGCATTCGACGCGGACCCGGGACCGCGACCGTCAGCGGCAGTTCGAGGAACCAGGGGCGTTCGACCATGCCGTCGATCTGCGCCCGCGTCCACGCCGCCAGATCCTCGCGCCACTCCCCTCGGCGCGGCGGCAACGGGAGCTGACCCGCCACCGCGTCCACCATGAGGCTCAGCAGCTGAGCCTTGCCGGACACGTGGCGATACAGGGCCATGGCCGAACAGCCGAGCGCCTCACCCACGCGCGCCATGGAAACCGCGTCGAGGCCGTCGGTGTCGGCGATCGCGATCGCGGCGTCGACGATGCGGTCGAGATCGAGGGCCGGTTTGGGACCACGGCTGCCCGCCCTGCCACCTGTCCACAGCCGTTGCAGCGTCCCGTCTCCACCCTCTGCCATTCGCGGTCCTCTCGGTCGGCGACCCTTGCCGTCGCGCACAACTGCGTCTACTGTACGCAGTTACTGCCATAAACAGTTTTAGCCATAAACAGATTGGAGTCCGACATGACCGTCCCGGACCGTTCGTCACCCATGCCGGTCGAGGCCGTCGGCCTCACGAAATCGCTGGGCCGCGGGGACTCCCGGGTGCCCGTCCTGCGCGGGCTCGACCTCGACGTCGGCGCCGGGGAGGTCGTCGCCCTGCTCGGCCCCAACGGCGCGGGTAAGACGACCACGGTGCGCATCCTGTCCACCCTCACCCGCCCCGACGGAGGGACCGCCCGCGTCGGCGGCTTCGACGTCGTCGCCGATCGCCGCCGGGTCCGCGAGATCATCAGTCTCACCGGGCAATACGCGGCCGTCGACGACAAACTCACCGGTCGCGAGAACCTGAGGATGATGGGTCGGCTCGCGCACCATCCCCGCCGCACCGTCGATCACCGCGTCGACGAACTCCTGCTCGCCTTCGATCTCACCGACGCCGCCGACCGACTGGTCGCGACGTACTCCGGCGGTATGCGCCGGCGTCTCGATCTCGCCGCGGGACTCCTCGACCGGCCGGTGGTCCTCTTCCTCGACGAGCCGACCACCGGCCTCGACCCGCGCAGCCGTCAGATGCTCTGGCAGGTGATCGACGACGTGGTCGCGCAGGGCACGGCAGTCCTTTTGACCACGCAGTATCTGGAGGAGGCGGACCGCCTCGCCGACCGCGTGGCCCTCATCAGTGGCGGCCGGATCGGGACCGCCGGTACACCGGCCGACCTGAAACGCCGCGTCGGCGAGGCCGCGCTCGAGTTCGTCGTGCCGACCGCGGCCGACGCCACCGCCCTCGCCTCCGACCTGGCGGCTTTCGGGCCGTCGGTCCAGTCGACCATCGTCCGCGTGCCCACCGACCGGTCGGTGGCCCACACACGCGCGGTCCTCGATCTCGTCGATCGGACCGTCGCCACCGTCGATTCCTGGGAATTGCGTTCTCCCACACTGGACGACGTGTTTCTCGCGGCGACCGGACAACCCGCCGAACCGGCCACCGGGAACGAGGTCGCGGCATGAGTCTCACCACTGCCCTCGCCGACGGCTCGTCGTCGAAGCGACTCCGGCACCTGCAGATCGACGCGACCACGATGTTCGGGCGATCGCTGCGCATGATGAGCCGCGATCCGGACGAGTTGATCCTCGCGCTCGTCCTGCCGATCGCCATCATGCTGATGTTCGTCTACGTCTTCGGCGGCGCGATGTCGGTGGGTACCGACTACATCACCTACGCGACTCCGGGAGTCATCCTGCTGTGCGCGGGCTACGGCGCGTCCAATACCGCACTGGCGGTGGCGAATGACATGAGCGGCGGCGTCATCGACCGCTTTCGGTCGATGCCCATCGTGGGCGCGACCATGGTGTTCGGCCATGTCGCGGCCAGCCTGGTGAAGAACTCCGTGTCCACCGCGGTCGTCCTGATCGTCGCGGTCGCCATCGGTTTCCGGCCGTCGGCGTCGCTGTTCGAATGGCTCGGTGCCGCCGGGATGGTCCTCGCCTACATCCTGGCCATCACCTGCCTCGCCGCGTTCATCGGCGTGGCGGTGCGAACACCCGCCGCGGCAGGCGGTTTCGGCTTCGTCATGCTCTTCCTGCCGTATGTCTCGAGTGCGTTCGTGCCACCCGAGACGATGCCGGCCTGGCTGCGCGGCTTCGCCGAGGCACAACCGGTCACACCGGTGATCGAGTCCATTCGAGCCCTGCTGGTCGGCATGGGCACCGGCGGGTCACCGGTGCACGATCTGGCGTCGACAGCGGCGACGGGCCTCGCCTGGTGCGCGGCGATCGCGCTGGTGTCACTCGCGGCGGCCGGCTGGGTGTTCGCGCGCAAAGGGCGGTGAGGCGAGGACGGCCGACTAGCCGTTCGCGCCACCGGTGAACGGAGTTGCCGCCTTCTGCGGCGAGGCGCCGGGCCGGGGGCGGTACCCGCTCACGATGGACATCCGGTTGAACGCGTTGATGGTCACCGCCGCCCAGATCAGCACCGCGGTCTGGTCGGTGTCGAGGATGTCCGTCGCCCGGTCGTAGGCGAGGTCGGCCGCGTCGTGCGCCGGCAGTTCGGTGACGAGCTCGGCGATCTCCAGGGCCGCCTGCTCGACGTCGTCGTAGAGGTCCGGCGCATCCCGCCACCCGGCCATGACGTCGATCTGCTGCGTCGTCAGACCCGCGGTGCGGCCCAGTTGCGCATGGAGATCCATGCAGAAGGCGCAACCGTTGAGCTGCGAACACCGCAGGTTCACCAATTCCACGAGGGACCGACTCAGCCCGATCGATTCGGCGGCCGCGGCGACCTCCGCCGATACCGCGATCAGCTTTCGGTAGACCTGCGGCGTGGTCTTGTCGATTCGCACCCGTTGCGCAGGCATGGCCCCACAGTAGACATCAGCCCGTCACAGTGGGAAACAGGCATCAGCCCGCCATCGCGGGAAACGCCAGCGCCACGAGCATGAGGGCGAACAGGAACCACGCCGCGCCCTGCCACATCGGCCAGGTGCCGCCCCGGCGATAGGTGCGGTAGGCGTTGACCAGTGCACCGATCCCGCCGAGAAGGAACACACCGGGGACGAGCGACGCGAGGGCGATGTTGGCGGGGTCGACGGCGAGGAAGACCGCGCAGGCCACCGCGCCGAGCGCGACGACGGCCACGACATACAGGGCCGCGGACCGGTAGCTTCCGGTGTCCTGCCAGCGCTTCTCGACGTCGGCGCGTCCACGGTCGGCAGCATTGTGCGGATCAGTCATGGTCCAGCGATACCCTGCCGGGCCGTCCGGCAATCACGTCGCCGCGCACCCCGTCACACGAATCCCCCACCCCTGGTGGGTAGGACTACTCATCCATGCCGGGGCGCGACCGGTCATCGTCGACACATGAACTCTCCCAGCAGCACATTCGGCGGCGATCCGAGTACTGCCACCCTGGCGCGGATCTCGACCGAGTTCGACGCGATAGCACGCCAGATGTCCACCGTGTCAGCCGAATTCGCCGAGCTGCGACGTATCGTCGCCGAGCCCGACGAGCCTGCTCGCGACGTCGCCCCCGCACCGCAATCCGCCGTGCAGCCACCCGCCGCCGGCCTCACCCCACCGACGGTGGCGGCAGCTCCTGCGCAGGCCGCGGGACCTCGGCCCACACCCCCGTCCCGGCCCTGGTTGCCGACGGCGCCGCCACCGGTCGGCCACCAACGACCCCCGATCGCTCCGCCGGGCCCGCAAGGTCCTCCGCCGATGCCCCGCCCGGCGAGTGCGCGACCGTATCCGCCGGTCGCGTCGCCTCCGCGGCCGGCCGGGCCGTCGATGTCCGAACGGATCGGCGCGGCCGCCGAACGCGGATTGATCGGCAAGATCCTCGCCACCGCCGGCGTGGGCGTGACCCTCATCGGTGTCGCACTGCTCCTCGTCCTGGCCGCACAGGCCGGATTGCTCCGCCCGGAATTCCGCGTCGCGGGTGGCGCGGTCCTCGCCGCGGCGCTCGTCGCCGGCGGGATCTGGTCGCGCGGCCGGCCCGACGGCCGGATCGGTGCCATCGCGCTGACGGCCACCGGGATCGCGGCGGGTTACCTCGACGTCCTGGCCGCGACCAAGATCTACGACTGGTTGCCCATCGTCGTGGGCCTCGGAGTCGCGGGACTCGTCGCCGCGGCTGGGCTCGCGCTTGCCCATCGGTGGCGCAGCGAACACCTGGGGCTGCTCGTCGTCGTGCCGTTGATCGCTCTGGCACCGGTGCTCACCGGCGGACTGGACACCACCCTCATCGCGTTCATGGTGGTCCTCGCCGCGGCATCGGCGTGGGTCCAGCTCGGTCGCGACTGGATCTGGCTGCATGCCGTGCGGCTCGCCGCGCCCACGATTCCGTTGACCCTGGTCGGTGTCCTCGCGCTGGCCGGCTGGACGTCGGCCGGTGCCGCCGACACCGTCTTCGCGGCCGCGGTCGTCGTGGTCGTCGTGCTGGGGGTCGCCGGCGCCCTGATCGCGATGCCCACCACGCAGTTCCGGGAGACGCTGGCCGGTCTGGCGAGTGCGACGACCATCCCCGCGTTGTTCGCCGGAGCGGTGATGAACATGCCGGGCGCGGTGATCCTGCAGACCTGCATCGCCGGCGCGCTGATCGGAACCGTGTTGATCGGATCGGGGCTTCCCGACTCGCGTACCGGCTCCACCCCGCGCGTGCCCGACGTCGTTGCGCAGATCTGGTCCGCGACCGCCCTTCTGCTGCTGTTCGTCGCCGTTCTGGTGGCCTTCGACGGCACGGTGGCGATCACCGTCCTGCTCGGCCTGGCAACGGTGACCGCGCTTGTCGCCCGGACATGGTCGACGACCTCGCGGGTACTTCTCGCCGGTGGCTCGGTCCTGTGGGCCATCGGTTTCGCGGCGCTACTCGACGCGGCGCCGCCGTATGTGCTCGCCGATGCGGACCTGATGCGACGGGACGCGTCTCTGGGGATCGTCGTGGCGAGTGTATTCGCGGCCGCCGGCGCCCTGGTCCTGGCCGCCGGGTGGGCCCGCCTCACCGACGAGAAGGTCTCGCGCGCAGCCCATATCGCCGCCGGAGTGGTCGTCGTCTACGCACTCACCGCGATCAGTGTGACCGCAGGCGTCCTGGTCGCCGGGTCGGACGGCTTTCTCGCCGGTCACGTGCTGGCGACCACCTGCTGGATGGTCCTCGCGGGGACGGCCCTGGCCTATGCCCGGCGTCGCACCGGTGCCGCACGTACCGCCGCGGTCACCGGGGGTCTCGTCCTCGTCGCGGCCGCGATGGCGAAACTGTTCCTCTTCGACCTGGCCACCCTCGACGGGATCTTCCGCGTGATCGTGTTCATCGTGACCGGACTCATCCTGCTCGGCCTGGGCGCCTGGTACGCCCGCGCCCTCCAGGACGACCCGGCCGAGCCGGATTCGGCGACAGCCGTATGACCCTGCCGAACAGTATGACGTCGTGCCCGGAATGCGGGCACGACGTCATACGGGTCGGCGTCGGGACTAAGCGGTCGTCGTACGGACCGGCGCGGCCACGTCGACCTCGGTCGTCGCGTCGTGGGCGGGGGGTCGACGATCCGGAGCGGTCCGTACATGGGTGAAGTACAGCGTCAGACCGACGAAGGTGAGTCCGCCGACGAGATTGCCGATCACCGTGGGGATCTCGTTCCAGACGAGGTAGTCGGCGATCGAGAAGTCACCGCCGAGCATGAGACCCGAGGGGAAGAGGAACATGTTGACGATCGAGTGCTCGAAGCCCATGTAGAAGAACAGCATGATCGGCATCCACATCCCGATCACCTTGCCGGGCAGGGATGTCGACATCATCGCGGCGACGACACCGGTGGACACCATCCAGTTGCACAGCACGCCGCGGATGAACAGCGTCAGCATGCCGGCCGCCCCGTGCTCGGCGTAACCGACGGTACGGCTGTGGCCGATCTCGCCGAGCCGCTGTCCCACCTCGTCGGGTGCGACGCTGAATCCATAGGTCAGGATGACCGCCATCATCACCGCGACCAGGATGGCGCCGAGGAAGTTCCCGAGGAACACCAGACCCCAGTTGCGCAGCATCGACCGGACCGTGACTCCTCGTCGCTTGTCGAGCAGTGCGAGTGGCACCAGCGTGAACACACCGGTGAGCAGGTCGAATCCCATCAGGTAGAGCAGGATGAAGCCGACCGGGAACAACAGCGCCCCCAGCAGCGGCTGGCCGGTCTGCACGGTGACGGTCACCGCGAAGGCCGCGGCCAGAGCCAGGATCGCGCCGGCCATGAACGCCCTGATCAGGGTGTCGCGGGTGGACATGAACGCCTTGGACTCGCCGGCGTCGACCATCTTCACCGCGAATTCGGACGGTTTCACATAGGACATGTGGTTCTCCTCGAACTCCTCAGTTGATGCGCCCATGGAACCGAGGCCACATGTCCGTTCGGTGTCATCGACGAGTCTCCCTGTTACACCGCCCTCACTCGGTCCAGGTCGCGGTGTGAAGTTCTGGTGTCGCCGCGGTCTGCGGTGGGCGTGTCGATCGTGTGAACACTGCCGAAAGTCGCTGACTCGACTTGGCATCGTGCCCGCCGATGGGCAATGTGGGTGTGGTCCAACACTATCGATGGAGATGACGATGACCACCCCGATCATGCCGAAAACCGATGCCGCAGAGCTGATCAACGCCGCGCGGATTCGCCAGGGACTGACGTGGGCGACAATTGCCGAGAAGATCGACGCCCCGTTGGTCTGGACCGTCGCTGCGCTGCTGGGCAAACATCCGGTCCCGGCCACGAAGGCCACCGCCGTGGTGGAACTGCTCGGCCTCGGCGAGGGCGTCGCCGAGAGTCTGCGGCAACAGCCGACGCGTACACCCGACGAGGCGGCGACGAGCGACCCCACCATCTACCGCTTCTACGAGGCGCTCGACGTCTACGGGCCCGCGCTGAAGGCACTCATCCACGAGGAGTTCGGCGACGGCATCATGAGCGCCATCAACTTCAACATCGACATCCGACGCCGGCCCGACCCGAACGGCGACCGCGTGGTCGTGACCTTCGACGGGAAGTTCCTCGACTACAACTGGTGAGCCACCTGGTGAACCTCGCGGGTCACCGAACGCAGGGCCAGCATCGTCGACGCGTAGACGGCCGGGTCGGTGGGGTCGAAACCGAGCACAGTCCGGATCCGTTCGAGCCGCTGATAGAGGCTCTGCCTGCCGATGTGGAGCGCCGCAGCCGACCGCGTCGCGCTGCAGCCGTGCGCCAGGTGCACCGCCAGGGTCCGGACGAGGTCCGACGAGGAGCGTCCATCGGCCGCGACGAGTGGTTCCACCAGGGACCGCAGCTCCGTCCGAAGAGCGGGATCCAGCGCACCGATCGCCTCGTCGACGAGGAGTTCGCGCGAGGTGAACACCCGTCGTCCCGCCTCGAGACCCGCGGCGGTGGACGCCGCGAGCCCAAGTTGTCGCCCGCATCGACGCAGTGAGGCGGAGAGGGCGGACGCCACATCGGCGCCGGGCCCGACATCGTCGATGACACAGGGGTTTCCGACGACGACCGTGGTGCGTCCGATTCGGTTGCCCTGCCGTGTCAACGAGGACGCCACCCGGTCGACCGGGTCGGTGGCGCCCTCTCCTCCCCCGGCCGGCACCGCGGCCAGTGCGTAGACCGTGGCGTCGACGATGCTGCGTGCCACCGAATCCAGCTCGGCGCCGGCGACCGCGGCATCGGCCATCCGCGGGTCGGGGGCCTCCGCCGCAAGGGGCACCACCACGGTGGGCGCCCCCACGGACACCCCCGCGGCGGCCAGGCGTGCCCGCAGATCCGCGGGTCGCATCGGTCTGGCGTCGACCAGGTCTTCGACGAGCCGCGCGGCCAGGGCCGAACCCCGGACCCCGGTCCGGGTCAGGCCGACCGCCACCGGACCGGCGGCCGCACGCAACAGACTCTGCGCGAACGGGACCGGGCCGTCGTCGGTGCGCTCGCCCACGATCAGCCGGGCGATCGGACGTCCCTTGCTGTGGACCGTGGCGTCCGATACGGCCCGGTCGACGACCCGCCACGCCGCCGAGTCGTCGTCGACGCCGTGCGCGGACAGCAGCGCCCCGGATGTGGACACGAGAACGACAGGCGCATGCAGGGTTTCGGCCACATGGCCGAGCATGGGCGCGACCCCGGCACCGGCCGCCAGGTCGTCGTGGAGTGACTCCACGAGAGTCGAGCGGACTCGTAACTCGTCGACCTCGCGGGCGGCGATCGCGGTGTTGACCGCTCGGCACACGTCGATGAAGGGGACCACCGCCCGGAGTTCGATGATCGGCAGCCGGACCGCCGATCCCGCCCGCACCATCTCCTCGGGTACCGCCTCGAACGTCCGACCCACTTCGATCGCGACCGCCGCGACCCCGCGCTGCGACAGGTCCTGCACATAGTGCTTGCGGGTGCCGGCATCGAGTCCGCGCAGACCGAGCCCCGTCGTGAGCAGCAACTCGCCGCCGGTGAGCAGCGGCCCGATCTCGTAGATCTCGCTCGAATGCACCCACCGCACGGGTGCGTCGAGACGTTCGTGGCCGCTCAGAACCCGCGGCTCGGCGACCGCCAGGTGGTCGTCGAGGATCTCCCGAAGCGTCGGGGTGGCGGTATCCGTCGGGGGTCGATCGAGCGTCATGGACGAAGACAATATGCACCGGCGGCCTCGGCCGCAGTACGACGATCTGTCAGTTGTCACCGTCGGAGCCACCCGGCACTCTCGAAGCATGACGATCTCGCTGCCCGGCCATGCCGGTCTCGACGTGTCCGGGATGCTCGACGTCGCCTACCGGGAGGCACGGACGAGCCTCGACGAGGGCGGCATCCCGATCGGCGCGGCCCTCTTCGCGGCCGACGGCACGCTGCTCGGCGCGGGCCACAATCGGCGCGTGCAGGCCGACGATCCGTCGGCGCACGGCGAGACCGATGCATTCCGCGCCGCGGGGCGGCAACGGGATTACGGGCCGACGATCATGGTGACGACCCTGTCGCCGTGCTGGTACTGCTCCGGCCTCATCCGCCAGTTCGGCATCGGCACGGTCGTCATCGGCGAAAACACCTCGTTCTACGGCGGAGAGGACTGGTTGCGTGAGCACGGTGTCGAGGTCATCGTGCTCGACGACGAGCGGTGCGCGGAGATGATGTCGTCGTACATCGCGGCCAATCCTGCGGTGTGGAACGAGGACATCGGGGTCGCCCCGGCCGACGAGAACGTGGAGATGTAATGACCGACAGCCCGGTACTCACCGTCGACCTTCGGGAGTGGCAGGCCGGAGGTGCTGCCGCGCAACGGGTCTGCGCCGCTGTCGATGAATCCCTGCAGCAGGCCGGGTTCCTGCTCGTCACCGGGCACGGACTCGATCCCGAGTTGCCGAGCTCCCTTCGCGCGGCGGCCCGTCGGTTCTTCGCTCTCCCGGCCGACGTCAAGAGCCGGTACTCCGCCGGTGTCGGCGGCCGCGGTTGGATCGGTCCCGGCAAGGAGGCCAACGGTTTCGCCGAGGGCACCGAGACCCCGCCGGACCTGAAGGAGTCGTTCACCTCCGGTGCGCAGACGCCGGTGGGCATACCCGAGATCGACGGGTACTGGTTCGCCCCCGACGTGTGGCCGGCAGAGACGCCCGAACTCCGAGAACTGTTCACGGCGTGGACGTCTCAGATGCGGCGGCTGTCCGACGACCTGCTGGCGCTGATGGCCGCCGCACTCGGCCTCGTCGGCCCGGACAATCCGTTCCGCGACCTCGCGTCGACGCCGACGTGGTCGTCCAACATCAACCACTACCCGCCGCTGCACGACGTCGGAACCCCCGAACCCGGCCAGTTCCGCATCGGACCGCACACCGACTTCGGCACCGTCACCATCCTCGACCGCGAACCCGGCGCCGGCGGATTGCAGGTCTACAGCGAGCAATCGGGGTGGGCCGACGCACCGTGGAACCCCGACGCCCTGACCGTCAACATCGGGGATATCCTCGAGTACTGGTCGGCCGGGCGCTGGCCCGCGGGCCGGCACCGCGTCCTGCCACCGCAACCCGACGCACCCGCCGAAGACCTCGTCTCGCTGATCTTCTTCTACGAACTCGATCACGACGCCCTCGTCTCCCCCGTCGCCCCACCCGCGGGCCGCCGCGCCGGACTCGAACCGGTGGTGTCCGGGGACTTCATCCGACAGCGCCTCGACGCGATCACCGTCGGCTGAGACCTGGCCCTCCACTAATTCGAATGAAACGCATAACCCCCTGCTCGCTTCGCTCGCACCTCAACCGGCGGCCGGCCGGGGGAAAATTCCATCCCCGTGAGCAGGATCGAAGGGCAATATTCCCTTCGATCCTGTTGAGCGGGACGCGAATCGCGCGTAGCGCCAGACCCCGCCTGCAAAGCGGTGCGTGCGGACCCGTCGCCGTCAGGCGCGCTCGCGCATCACGCCCACGTGGCGGACCGTCCCGGAGATGCCCGGGATCTGTTTCACCGGCGACCAGGTGCGCATCCCATCGGTGCTGTCGGAGTAGAGGTATCGGCCGTTCCGGTAGGCGTCGAGGTACATCCGCCAGGCGCCGTTCGGTAGCTGGACGACGGACGGACCCTCGACGAGACGACCCCAGTTGCCCGGCGGCACGAACCGGTAGGGCCCGAACAGCGAGCCCGAGACCGCGTGCTCGATGAACTTTCGCGTCTCGTTCTTGGTGAACGCATGATAGGTCGGCCCAACCTTGATGACCGTGGTGTCGATGTGGTCGGCGCCGATGCTCAACAGCGGCACGGGCGGACTCCACATCCGCAGCCCGGGATCGAGCGCCGTCATCACATACGGGACGAAACCACCACCGGTCGACATCGACAGGATCACGTTGACCCGGCCACCCTCCACGAACCATTCGGGCGCCCAGGCCTTGGTCGTGAACGGCGACAACGACGGACCGTCACTCGAACCCGCCCGACCCGGACGAGCCGGACGAACCTGATCCGCTCGAGCCGAATCCGTTGCCGTCACCGGTCCCCGGCAAGAACGCACAGCACAGCGGCACCGGCCAGTTGTACAGGAAGTTCCAGTTGACGCGGTCGCGGCTGCGCGCGAACCCGATACTCGCCCCGTCGGCGGTCGTGTACGTCACGTAATACCAGCCGTCGGTGTGCCGGAAGATGCTCGCATCCCGGACGTAGCCCGTCGGCGGCCGGTACGCGGACCTGCGCACCAGGGTGTACTCGAGGCCGTCTGAGGACTCGTACACGTCCATGTCGCGCGCACTCGCATTGCTGAACGCGACCATCGTGTACCGCCAACCCGAGGGCGCGGCGGCACTGCTCGCCGGCGTCGGGACGAGAAGCCCGGCCACCGCGAGCAGGACCACGATGGCCGCGGCGAGCACGGTTCGTCTGGAAGGAGTCACCGATGCAATATCGACGACGAACGGCGCACGATGTGCACTTTCACCCGGAAGGTCGTACCCCTAGCTGCCGTTGGCGTAGAGCGCCAGGAGCGGACCGATGAAGGCGAACAGCATGGTGAGACCGAGTTCAGACGAGGACACTGGAGACCTTTCGACATGTGCCAACTGGAAGGCCGACGAGCTCGACTGCGCACATCGGCCAGGCAACACCATGTCATGCGACATGTCGTTTGTCAGGCGAATGATCAACAAAAACCGTTCCTGCACAGGGGATTTGATGTGCGCGAGCGGCCACTCGTCTCAGTCAGGCGTCCCAGTCGTCCGTCTGCCCGACGCCCGCAACCGGCTGTCGAGTTCGGCCATCAGGCGGGCCGCCCGTGATGCCCCGGCATCCGGTTCCGGGTACCGACACAGCACATCGATGAGCTCGGGTGGTGTCCGTTGGCACACGGCCTCGACCATCTCGTTCCCCACCGCCGGGTCTCCACCGCTCTCTAGTTCGGCGATGTACGCCCGGTTCGCCGCGGCCCGCAGGATGTGACCGACCTGGTGCGCTTTCGCGATCGGATGCAGATATGCCGCCGCCGCCGAGTCGCCTGCGGCTTGGGCGGCCAGTCGGGCAGTCTCCGACGGGGCGTCCTTCGCGGCACGATGCGCCGCAAAGGCGGCCGTCCGCTGGCGCGTCGATCTGCGTGCGCCGGCGGCGAATTCCCGGGCCGCCTCGATGGCCGCGCGGGGACGCGGGTCGTCGGGCCGCGTTCGCTCGAAGACCGGCAGCACTTCCTCGGCCCACTCGGTGGCACAGCGCACGACGACCCGCAGGTCGTCGTCGGTCAACTCGAAGTCCGCCATCGGCCGAACGCTAGCAGTGTCCTCACACGGTCGCCGACAACCCGCCGCCATCCGGATCGCGGAGCATCGAATGGACGACGAGGCCCGTGTCGACCGGAGTCGTTGCGGTGACGACGAACCCGGCACGTTCGTAGATCATCACATTGCGATCGTCGGAGGTCTCGAGCGCGACGCACGCACCCGGAGGAGGAGTCCTGTCGTCGACCGCGGCGAGTCCGGCGCGGACCAGCGCGCTTCCCAGCCCCTTGCCCTGGCGGTCCGGGTGGACTCCGAGTGTCGCCAGGTTCCATGCGCCTGCCGGGTGCGCAGGGGTCTCGGCCCGGGCGACCGCGGCCAGCCGATCGCCGTGCAGGGCGACCGCTTCGGCCTGAAACTGTCCATCCGGCTCCGGCACATCCGGGGGCAGCAGGGCGATCATGCCGCACCGGTCCGTGGTGACCAGCACGACACCGTGGTCGAAGGCGTATCCCAGATACATCCGTTGTAGTCGGTGCAACCGTTCCCGATAGCCGTCCTCGGGAATGGACCATCGAGTCCAGGGATAGGCGTCGAAAGCGGCGGCGAGAGTGCCGGCGGCATCGTCGAGATCCGCGATGATCGCGTGGTCGATGGAAATGTCACTGTCCTCGAGGGTTGAGTCGGATGCGGGTGGTCGGCGGGTCACATTACCGCGGAACCACATTCGGTCGACACTGATATCTCGTGGCGCGGGAAATCCGCAGTGGACAGGTCAGAGACACCTGAGAGTCCGCGTCGAGCTTGTCAGCAAATCCGCAGGATTTCCGTAGCCCTGTTCACATGAGGCGCAGGCATCGTGGTGCCGTGAACACGCCCCAGACCCCCATGCCCGACGACGACCACGACCCGATCACCGAACCCTTTGCGCCGCCGCGCGGACCGGTGCCGCCGCCCGGGCCCTGGGCGATGAACCCGCAGGCCACCCCGCCGCCGTTCGTCTCACCCCCGCCGCCTCCTCCGGTCGCGCGGCAGCGGGCCGGCGTGACGAAGCCGATCATCGTCACCGCGCTCCTCGCGGGACTGCTCGGCGGCGCCGTCGGCATGGGAGGCAGTTCGCTGCTCGGGCACGACGCCGCGTCGGTACCGATCCTCAACTCGCAACCGGCCGCCGCGGCCAATGCCGCCGACGCGCAACCCGGTTCGGTGACGTATGCCGCGAGCGTGGCGTCGAAGTCGACGGCCGACATCAAGGTCCAGACCGCGAACGGAACCGCGGTGGGCAGCGGCATCGTCCTCTCCCCCGACGGTTACGTCCTGACGAACCACCACGTCGTCGCCGGGGCCGGCTCCGGCAGCACGATCGTCGTCACCACCGGCGACGGGCATCAGCACAACGCCACCGTCACCGGGAACGCCCCGTCATACGATCTCGCGGTCATCAAGCTCGAGGGTGCGTCGGGATTGACCCCGGCGACACTCGGTGATTCGGATGCGCTGAAGGTCGGCCAGCAGGTGGTCGCCGTCGGCAGCCCGGACAGCCTGACCAACACGGTGACGTCCGGCATCGTCAGCGCGCTGTCGCGTACGGTGACCGCCGGCGACGCCAGTGGTTCGTCGCTCACCGTGTACAACGGTCTGCAGACCGACACCCCCATCAACCCCGGCAATTCCGGTGGGCCACTGGTGAATCTGCAGGGGCAGGTGATCGCGGTCAATTCGGCGGTGGACACCGGCCAGGCCGCGTCCGGTGGACCGCAGTCCTTCGGGTTGGGTTTCGCGATCCCGATCAACACCGCCAAGCGCATCGCCAATCAACTGTTGCAGGACGGTCAGGCCACCAAACCCGTGATGGGAGTGTCGGGTTCACTGTCGGCGGGCGACCGGACCGAGGGCGCGACCGTCTCGTCGGTGCAGCGTGGCGGGCCCGCGGCAGACGCGGGTATCCGAGAGGGCGACGTCATCACCAAGATCGGGGACACCACCGTCTCCGACTACGCCGACCTCATGGCGCAAATCCTCACCCACGAGCCGGGTGAGACCGTGCCGGTGACCACCGGTTCCGGTTCGGGTGCCTGGACGGTCCAGGTGAAGCTGGGCAGTGCCGTCGACGAGCAGGAGACGACGGTGCCGGAATCCGGCAGCGGATCGGGCGGTTCCCCGTTGCCGTTCGGCGGCAACCCCTTCGGCCAGAACCCCTGACCCGAGCTGCGCCGGATCAGCCCGGCGAGAGTCGTTGGGCGAGCATGACGAGGATGTCGCTCGGCCCGCGCACGTAGGTCAGTTTGTACACGTCCTCGTAGGTGGCGACGCCGCGCACGGGATGACACCCGTGCCGTGCCGCCACCTCGAGGGCCTCGTCGATGTCGTCGACCGAGAACGCCACCCGGTGCATCCCGATGTCGTTGGGCTGCGTGGGTGGCGTCTCGATGGCCTCGGGATGGATGTACTCGAAGAGTTCGAGCCGCCCGTGACCGTCGGGGGTCTGCAGCATCGCCATCTTCACGTGGTTGCCGTCGAGCCCGACCGCCGTGTCGGCCCACTCCCCGCGGACCGTGTCCCGGCCGATGACGTCGAGACCGAGGTCGGTGAAGAAGGCGATCGCGGCGTCGAGGTCACGCACGGCGATGGCGACGTTCTCGAGTGTGATGGACATGGAGGTCACGCTAGCAACGATGGGCGACGGCCATGAGCGTGTCGCGAGACCGTGCACGGCCGGCCGGCCGGGGATGGTCGGGCACTCGGCGCGGAGGGTTCAGCAGCAGGTATCGCTGAGGGATACCCATTGCTGAACCGTCAGCCGCGGTACTTGGTCAGCAGCTCCTGCGGAAGGTGGCACGCGCTCTCCGGATACCGTGCGAGCCGATCCTGGTGCTCGTCGGCGCTTCGCACATAGTTGGTCAGCGGAAGCACCTCGACGGCGATGCGATCCGCGTCGGCCCGCGCACCGATGAAGGCTCGCGCATGTTCGAGGTGCTCCGGCCGGTCGGAATACACACCGGTGCGGTACTTCTCGCCGACGTCGGGCCCCTGTCGGTTCACGCTGTATGGATCGATGATCTCGAAGAGGTGCGAGACCAACTGGTCGACGCTCACGACAGCCGGATCGAACCGAGTCCGCACGCATTCGGCGTAGCCGTCGTACTCACCGTCGAGGGTGTGGCTCATGCCGTTGGCCCGGCCGGCCTCGGTGAAGGTCACCCCCGGCAGCGTCGCGACGAATGCCTGCACACCCCACAGGCAACCGCCCGCGAGGTAGATCTCCTCGTTCGGCGGCACGGACGTCATCGCTTGTCTAGACGTTGAACCGGAACTCGACGACGTCACCGTCTTTCATGACGTAGTCCTTGCCCTCCATGCGCACCTTGCCGGCGGACTTGGCCGCGGCCATCGAGCCGGCGGCGTCGAGGTCGTCGAACGAGACGATCTCGGCCTTGATGAAGCCCTTTTCGAAGTCGGTGTGGATGACACCGGCCGCCTTGGGCGCGGTGTCGCCCTGGTGGATGGTCCAGGCGCGGGATTCCTTGGGGCCGGCCGTGAGGTAGGTCTGCAGGCCCAAGGTGTGAAAACCCGCGCGCGCCAACGAGGTCAGACCCGGCTCGTCCTGCCCGATGGAGTCGAGCAGCTCCTGGGCGTCCTCCTCGTCGAGTTCGAGGAGTTCGCTCTCGACCTTGGCGTCGAGGAACACCGCGTCGGCGGGTGCGACGGCGGCGCGCAGCTCCGCCTTACGGGCGTCGTCGGTGAGCACACCCTCGTCGGAGTTGAAGACGTAGAGGAACGGCTTCGCGGTCATCAGGTGCAGCTCGCGCACCGACGCCAGGTCGAACGAATCCTTCTGCGAGAACAGTGTTTTGCCGGTGTCGAGGATCTCCTGCGCCTTCTTGGCGGCAGCGAGGGTCTCGGCCAGGTCCTTGTTCTTGCGCGCGTCCTTCTCCAGACGCGGGATGGCCTTCTCGAGCGTCTGCATGTCGGCCAGGATCAGCTCGGTCTCGATGACCTCGATGTCGGCGAAAGGATCGACGCGACCGTCGACGTGGACGACGTCACCGTCGTCGAAGACCCGGACCACCTGGCAGATGGCGTCGGCTTCGCGGATGTTGGCGAGGAACTGGTTGCCCATGCCCTCACCTTCCGACGCACCCTTCACGATGCCGGCGATGTCGACGAAGGACACCGTGGCGGGCAGGATCCGCTCGCTGCCGAAGATCTCCGCGAGGCGGCCGAGACGGCTGTCCGGCAGTTCGACCACGCCGACGTTCGGCTCGATCGTCGCGAACGGGTAGTTCGCCGCGAGGACGTCGTTACGGGTCAGGGCATTGAACAGGGTCGACTTACCGACGTTGGGCAGACCGACGATTCCCAGGGTGAGACTCACGGGCGCCCAGTCTATCGGCAGGCAGCGCGACGCCCGGCGGGGCGTCGGTCCGAGGAGTCAGTCCCGGTCGAGCAACCCCTTCACCGGGTTCGGGGGATCCTTCGGCGGGTCATCGTTCGGAACACCGACCTGGGTCGTCACCGGTGTGTTCGCGGGTGGCAACGACTCGCCGGCCCGCTCGGCGATCTGCTCGTTCAGGTAGCGGAGCACCACGGCGAGCGAGGCCACGGCGGGAACCGCGAGGAACGCGCCGGTGATACCGAACAACGTGCCGCCCAAGGTCACCGACAGCAGCACGATCACCGCGTGCAGATCCATCGACTTCGACTGCAACCACGGCTGGAGCACGTTCCCCTCGAGTTGCTGCACCGCGAGGATGATGCCCAGCACGATCAGGGCCGTGGTCAGACCGTTGGACACGAGTGCGATCAACACCGCGAGCGCGCCGGCGACAAAGGCACCCACGATCGGGATGAATCCGCCGAGGAAGGTGATGACCACCAGCACAGACGCCAACGGGACGCCCAGGATGAACAGACCGAGACCGATCAGCGCGGCGTCGACGAAACTCACGATCGCCTGTGTGCGGATGAAGCCGCCGAGGCTGTTCCACATGCGGGTCAGCACCTCACCGAGGTGGTTGCCCGAGGGCTTGCCGACGGTGCGGTCGAGCCACGGCACGAACTTCGGACCGTCCTTGAGGAAGAAGAACACGAGCACGAGCGACGTGAACATCGTGATCAGCAGCGACGTCGCCGTTCCGACGCCGCTGAACACACCGGCCGCGATGGTCGACGCGCTCGACTGCAGTCGGTCGGTGATGGTGCTGACCATGTTGTCGAGCTGCTGGTCGTCGACGTTCAGCGGCGGACCCTGCACCCAGTCCTGCAGACGCTCCACACCATCGGTCGCACGGCTCGCCAGTTCGGGCGCCTGGTCGACGACCGACGGGACGATCAGCCCGATCACACCGGCGAACACACCCAGTCCGATGAGCATCATCAGGAACGACGCCGCGGCGGCCGGCACGCCCTTGTTGCGCATCCACCGCACCGGCGGCCACAGGATCGTGCACGCGATGATGGCCAGGAGGACCGGCAACAGGATCACCCAGAACTTGCCGAGCAACCAGAACAGCACCCACAGCGCGGCGGCCACCAACACGATCTGCGCGCCGACCGTCGCGCACGACCGCAGGCCGGTCATCATCACCTGGAGCCGGGTCGGATACGTCTTCTCACCGCCGCCGAGCACCGCATCGCCGCCGAGGACGGCGTCGGCACCGACCTTGGTGGTGTCTGGTCTTGCGTCGGCGGACGAGTCGTCCGCGCGCTGATCGTCCGAGCTGTCGGTCACCCGAGGATCCTCACACATCGGCATGACAATGCGACATCGACGCGGCGACAGTCGTACGAACATGTGGTCCGTCCGACGACATGATCAGCGGCGGCGGAATTTCCGTCCGAGGTAGCGAACCAGCGAGTTGATGGCCTCGAGTTCGGCGTCGACCTGGTTGAAGACGACCGGGGTGTCGTCGCGCCCGGCTGGCCCGGCGTCCGATCGCGGCGGGGGCTCGGCCGACGACGGAGCGCATCCGGCGGCCGGGGCGACCCGCTCTGCCCGCGCCGTGATGCCGAGCTCGGTTTCCTCGGCGCAGGCACGCCTGATCGTCTCCGGGCCGTAGAGGCCCATCATCATCTCCAGCCCCCACGCGGGGAGTCCGGACAGGGACTGGTCGTCGTGCCGACTTCTGCGGCGGCCATCGAACCGGGTGGTCATGGCGCCATGCTGCCACAGACATGTAACCCAGATCACACTTTTCGTCCGCTCAGTGGGATGCCGTCGCGATGTCCGATTCCCGCCAGACCGGGACGTCGACGGATGACACAGTGGACGGGTGAGCACAGGCACCGCAACAGAACCCGACACCGGGGGTTTCGCGCCGGACTTCGACCGGTGTTATCGCGCAGTGCAGGCCCGCGACGCCCGCTTCGACGGTCAGTTCTTCGTGACGGTCCGCACCACCGGCATCTACTGCCGTCCGTCGTGTCCGGCACAGACCCCCCGGCCCGCCAACGTGGCGTTCGTCCTCACCGCGGCGGCCGCCCAGCAGCAGGGTTTCCGTGCTTGTCGACGCTGCGCACCCGACGCCGTTCCGGGGTCCCCGCTGTGGAACATCAACGCCGACATGTCGGCTCGCGCGATGCGACTCATCGCCGACGGCGTCGTCGAGCGCGAAGGGGTCGACGGACTCGCGGCGCGTCTGAGGTATTCACCCCGGCACCTCACCCGCGTGCTGACCCGGCATCTCGGAGCCGGGCCGCTCGCGCTCGCCCGAGCACATCGCGCCACCAACGCCCGCGTGCTCATCCAGTGCACGACGATGCCGATGACCGACGTCGCGTTCGCCGCCGGATTCGCCAGCGTGCGCCAGTTCAACGACACCGTCCGCGCCGTTTTCGGGCTCACCCCCACCGAGCTTCGACGCCTGCACAGCCGCAGGAAGGATGCGATCGGCACCGATTCCGCCCCGGGAAGCGTCACCCTGCGCCTGCCGTTCCGCGCGCCCTATCGCTGGCCATGGATGCGCTGGTTCCTGGAAACGCACGCCGTGGCCGGGGTCGAATCCGTCGTCGACGCCCCGGACAGTCCGCACGGCTGGCGTTACCGCCGGGTCCTCGCCCTACCCCACCGAACAGCGTCGGCGGAGGTGGAGCCGCAGGACGACCACGCCGTCGTCGCCCTTCACGGACTGGACATGCGTGACGTGGGGGTCGCGGTCAACCGGATCCGGCGTCTGCTCGACCTCGACGCCGACATCACCGCGGCCGAGGACGCACTGGCCGCCGACGCCACGATGCAGCGACTGCTGCGCCGGGCGCCGGGCCTCCGTGCGCCCGGCAGCCTCGACCCGGCCGAGACGATCATCCGGACCATGCTCGGTCAGCAGGTGAGTCTCGCCGCCGCGCGCAACCAGGTGAACCGGCTCGTCGAGGCCCTCGGCGAACCGGTCGGCGACGCCTTCGCCACCCCGTCCGAGACGGCGACGACAGTCGACGGTCCGGCGTCGAAGTCCTTCCCGACGCCGGGTGTCATCGCCGCCCGTGGACACGAGGTCCTCCGCGGCCCGCGGCGGCGGATCGATGCCGTGATCGGCGTCGCGGCGGCACTCGCCGAAGGTCGGGTGGAACCGCATGTGGGGGTCGATGCGTCTGATCTTCGTGCCCAGCTTCTCGAGTTGCCCGGCATCGGCCCCTGGACCGCCGACATCGTCACGATGCGAGTCACCGGCGATCCCGACGTCCTGCTCACGAACGACCTCGTGGTCGTCCGGGCAGCCGCCGACCTCGGGATCGATCTGCGGGACACGCGGCACTGGGCGCCGTGGCGCTCGTACGCGACCATGCACCTGTGGCGACACCGACTCGACGCCGCCGGACAGGCCGTGTGACGAGCGGTGAGCAGACTCCGATGACCGGCATCTCGTAGCGATCCCTTCTCCGATCACATCCCAGCGATCCGCAAGGAGCGACAATGTCCGCACCGACCACCACCCCCGCCACCTCCGGGCCCGACACCCCTGAACCGGGGAGTGCCCAATCCATCGGCCACACAACGACAGTCGGCGGCTACGCCACCGTCACCACTCCCAACGGGGCGTTCACCGTCGTCGCCGATCCCGACCACCGGGTCCTGGCGTCGGGGTGGACCGACGATCCCGCCTACCTGACGGCGCTCGTCCACCGCGCGCTACGACCGGAATCGATCCAGCCGTCCGCCGCGCTCGGCACCATCACCGACGCCGTGTCGGCGTACTACGACGGCGATCTCGCCGCGCCGTCGCGGATTCCGGTCGTCCAACGTTCCGGCGGGACCTTCCTCGGTCCGGCCTGGGACGCCCTGCGCCTGGTCGAGGCCGGGAACCCCGTCACCTACACCCGCTTCGCCGAACTGGCCGGTCAGCCGGCGGCGGTCCGGGCCGCGGCAGCCGCCTGCGCGCGCAACGCGGCTGCCCTGTTCGTGCCCTGCCACCGGGTGAAGCGCAGCGACGGAAGCCTCGGCGGTTTCCGCTACGGCCTGCCCACCAAGCAGTGGCTGCTCGACTTCGAGGCCGGCGCGCGGAGCGGCCCGGACGAGCGGAGCGGTTCCGACGACCGATAGTGCCGTCGCCCGCGGCCCGGCCGAACTTGTCGGGGGTGTCCGACACCATCGTCGACATGACTGCTGCCGCTCTCTCGCTCGTCGTCGGCCTCGCCCTGGGGATCGCCCTGGGCTGGTGGGCGCACGCCGCTCGCAGTGCCGCGACCGTGGCGGCGGCTCGCGCCGAGGTGGAGATGCTGCGCGCCGCCCGCGACGACGTCGCGTCCTCGTTGTCGTGGGCCACCGAGGACGCGGCACGCCGGCAGTCGTCGGCGATCGGCAGCTCGGTTGCGCACATCGTCGAGCCGTTGCGCGCCAACCTCGCCCAGCTCGCCGACGAACTCCGCCGGGTCGAGAACAACCGAATCGGCGCGTACGCCGGACTGACCGAGCAGGTGCGCGGGATCCACTCGGCGTCGATCGCGCTCAACGACCAGACCCGCCAGCTGGCCAACGCGTTGCACAGCCCGCACGCCCGCGGCCGATGGGGTGAGGTCCAGCTCGAGCGCGTGGTCGAGCTCGCCGGCATGACCAAGCATTGCGACTTCAGCACCCAGGTGTCGGTCACCGACCCCTCCGATCCGAACGGTTCGGGAAACGGCCGGGGTGCCACGACGCTGCGGCCGGACCTCGTCGTCCACCTCGCCGGCGGCCGCGACATCGTCGTGGACGCCAAGGTGCCCCTCGACGCCTACCTGCGGGCGGCCGAGGCCACCGACACGTCCGTTCGCGACAAACTCATCCGCGAACATGCTCGCGCCCTGCGCGCGCACATCGCACGACTGTCCGCGAAGTCCTACTGGTCCGCCTTCGACAACACACCGGAGATGGTGGTGCTGTTCGTGCCCGGCGACGTCGTCCTGGAAGCCGCCGCCCGCACCGACCCCGACCTCCTCGAGTTCGGCTTCGCACGCAACGTCGTCATCGCCACCCCGACCACCCTCATCGCGTTGCTACGGACCGTCGCACTGGGATGGCGTCACGATGCGATGGCTCGCGACGCCGCGGTCATCCACGATCTCGGTCTGCAGCTCCATCAGCGGCTCGCCGGGGTGCTCACTCACCTCGGCACCCTCGGCACGTCGCTGCAGCGCACGGTCGACGCCTACAACTCGACGATCGGTTCGGTGGACAGTCGCCTCGGCGTCACCGCACGCCGGTTGGCCGAGCTCGACGCGCTGGGCGATGTCCCGGACGCCCCACGACCACCGGTGATCCACGACACCTGCCGCCCGGCGGGGCCGACCGCCCGGCCTGGGACGGCGCCGGAGGCGGCATCGACGCCCCGGTCCGGGGGTGAAACGATTTCTGTCGAGGACCCGGTACCGTGACCATGTGCCTTCCCCGCAACGTCTCCAAACCGCGGTACCACTGGACCAGCAGTCGGTACTGCCCGCGGTCCGCGGTGTGCCGTGGTGGGGCGCCGTTCTCCTGGCCACCGGGATCACGGGCCTCGGTGCGGCCATCGACGCCGGCAGCAACGATTCGCTGGGCTCGATCTACAAATTCTGCTACCTCGTCGGATGTGTGATCGCCGCGCTGGCGGTGCGTCGTCGTGCCCTGTTCACCGCCGCCGCGCAGCCCCCGCTCATCGCCTTCTTCGTCAGCATCGTCACGCTGTACGGACTCAATTCCGAGCAGGCGTCGTCGGGACTGAAGAGCCTCGTCTTCAATGTCCTGCTCCCCATCGCGGCGGACTTCCCCTGGATGTTGACGACGTTCCTCGTGACCCTGGGGATCGTGCTCGCCCGGTGGTTCCTGACCCGCGAGGCCGCCGAGCCGGCGAAACGCCGGGCCGCGGGTCGCGACAAGGCGGGCCGGACGCCCCCGAGCAGGTCCGCGGCCGGGAGCGGCGACGCCGACCGGCCCTCGGGCCGCGCGGCAACGCATCGTCGCGCCAAGGGGCCCGGCTCGTCCGGAGCCGCTACCGAGGCCCCGTCTGCGTCTCCCGAGAAGAACCGATCGGCAGCGCAGTCTTCGCCCTCCTCGACCAAGGCCGCGCCGCGATCGCGACCGAAACCGCGTTCGACCGGAGCCTCGGACCGGCCGTCCGCGACGTCCCGCTCGGCGACGAAGGGTTCTCGTACCGCAACGGGCGCACCGCGACCTACTGTCGCCGACCTCGCGGCCCCCGACCTCACGCCGTCGGACGCCACGCCCGCGCCGCGACGCCCGGACATCCCGACGTACGAGTCGGCAACCGACATCCCCCCGGCCGGAGTCGCCGACACGCGGTCCTGAGCCTCAGCTCGCGACGTTGCGTTCCAGCCAACGCCCCAGCCGACGCGCTGCGGCGTCGACGAGCGCGGGCCACTCCATCGCACCCTCGTCCGCGTTGTCGGTGACCGCCTTGATCAGGCGGCAGGGCACGCCGAACTCGGCACTCACGTGGGCGACCGCGCATCCCTCCATGTCGACGAGGTGGGCATGCCGGGCGAGTTCGCGCCGACGAACCGGATCCGCGACGAAGGTGTCCCCGGACGCCAGCACCGTTCCGTCGCCGCCGGGTAGCTCCCAGCGGTCGGTCATCTCATAACCCATCGCCCGTAGTTCGGCGCTACTGATGTCGTGCTCGAGCACGGCCGACGGGAGGAACAGACCCAACTCGGCGTCGCCGCTCACACCGTCGCGCAGGGCCCCCGCGGTACCGATGTTGATGACCTCGGAGACCGGCGCCCCGCCGGCGAGTTCCCGGCTCAGCGCCATCGTCGCGCGCACCTTGCCGATGCCCGTCACGAGCACCCGCATCCCCGGCGGCACATGTCTGGCCTCGGCCCGCGTCGCCGAGACGACGAGGACACCGGGTCGGGGCAGCGCGTTGTGAGTCACGCCGACGATTATGGCGTGTGTCAGCGGGCGAGCGCGGCGGACGCCCGCGCCGCGCGGCCCAGCGACGAGCCGTATCCGGGTCCGTGGCCGGCCGCGTGCACGGCGAGCGGATGCAGTTGGTGGACGTCGACGCGGTCCTGCCAGCCGGGGACGAGCGGGTGCTCGTCTCGATATCCGTCGAGGACCGCATCGAGGTGCGGGCACCCGAACAGTGCGAGCATCGCCAGATCGGTCTCCCGATGACCGCCGTGCGCGGCCGGGTCGATCATCACGACGCCCCGCGGAGTCCACATCACATTCCCGTTCCAGAGGTCGCCGTGGATGCGTGCCGGCCCCTCGTCGTCGTCGAACACGCCGTCCGCGATCAGGGCACATGCGTCGCGGACCGCGTCCTCGTCCTCGGTCGTGAGGTTCCCGGCCGCGCGTGCCGGGGCCAGATACGGTTCCACCCGTTCCCGGACATAGAACTCACCCCACGACCGGTATTCGACCGAGCTCAACTCTCGGCGACCGATGAACAGCTGACCGGAGAACGGTGTTCCGTCCGCGTCAGCAGGCGGGGAACCGAACTGCGGGGCGCCCCCGTCGTGCATCCGAGCGAGCGCGACCCCGAACTCCCGTGCCGCTCCGGGCGATGGCCGACCGCGTTCGAGACGTTCGAGTTCGATGGCGTCTTCGCTCACCGAGATCACTTGTACGACAGGCGCTCCCGACGCCGACAGCCAGCGCAACCCGGCGGCTTCGGCCGCGAAGAAGTCGGGATGACCGCCCCGCGGGCCGCTCTCGCGCAGCGTCTTGGTGAAGGCGGGACTCACCGGGAGGAATGCTCGTCGGTCGCCGTCGCCTCGAGACTCTTCGCACTCACTCGCGCGAGCCGGTCGAAACGATCGTTGGCGACTCGCATCGCGATCTCATACGGCAGTGCGAACTTTCGCGCCCACCAGTACCCGAACCGGATGTCGAACGAGGTGTAGACCATGAAGCGGTTCTTGCGAATCCCGGTCAGGATCGCCGCCGCCGCCACGTCGGGCGACACCGCGACCTTGTGAAATCCGTTGATGGCGGCCTTGACCCGCGGGTTCTCGCGGTCGATGCCGACGATCTCCACGGAGTCGACCAGTGGCGTGTCCACCCCGCCGGGGCATACCAGGGACACCCCGATCCCGTGACGCCGCAGATCGAATCGAAGAACCTCCGACACGCCCCGCAGCCCGAACTTGCTGGCGCTGTATGCGGCGTGCCAGGGCAGCGCCAGCAGTCCGGCGGCCGAGGAGACGTTCACGATGTGTCCACCGCGCCCCCGTCGGATCATCTGCGGCACAAAGCTTTCGATGATGTGGATCGGCCCCATCAGGTTGACGTCGACCAGCTTCCGCCAGTGCCGGTGTTCGAGATTCTCCACCGTTCCCCACGCCGAGATCCCGGCGATGTTCATCACCACGTCCATGACGCCGACCTCGGCGTCCACCTGGCGGGCGAACCCGGCCACCCAGTCGAAGTCCGAGACGTCCCCGGCCACGTGGTAGAGGACCGTTCCGTCGGCCGCGGTGATGGCCGCGACGACCTCGTCGAGCTGATCCGCGTGCAGGTCGGTGAGCACCAGTTCGGCGCCCCGGGCGGCGGCGGCCTGGGCGGTGGCCCTGCCGATTCCGCTCGCCGCGCCGGTGATGAGGACCTTGCGGCCACGCAGCGACGGCACCGGGGTGTCCATGAACAGCAGCTCTTTGAGACCCATGACGCGAGGTTAGCCGTCCGCCGCGGCGGACCTCAGCCAATCGACGGATCGCCCACGCCGGATCGGGCCGCGCGCCGGCGACGTCAGCCGATCGGCAGTTTCCCGTCGAAGAGCGCGTAGACGATGGTCAGCATCGCCTTGAGCACTTGTGCGGACACGTCCTGGCCCTGGGTCATCAGCAGCCGCGCCACGGCTTCGGGGTCCTCGGTGGCGAGGAGCTGCTCGACGAAGGGGATGACCGAGGACAGTCCGCTGGCGTCGTCCGTCGGCACCGACGGCGCCGGGCCCGCTCCGGTCGCGGCGTTCCCGTTGACGTAGTTCAGGATTCCGTCGGTGATCGCCATGGCGTACTTGACCTGACCGTCACGGCCGGCGAGCGCCTTGGCCTCACCGGGGTTGGCGAGGTTGCCCATCTCGATGAACACCGCCGGGACCTTGGTCAGGTTCACCGCGGCGATGTCCGGACGGGTCTGGATCCCGTCGCGGACGCCGGCGTAGTTCGCCGAGGGGAACCCGGCCTTGACGAAGGCGTCGCGCATAGTGGTCGAGGCCTTGCGTCCCTCGCCGGACTGCACGCGGTCGACGGTGGCATCCGGGACCGGCAGCGACGGCACGATCATGTGGAAGCCCTTCTTGGACTCGTCGGCTCCCCGCGCCGTCGAGTCGGCGTGCAGGCTGACCGCGACCGCGGCTCCGGAGCGACTGGCCGCGGCGGCGCGTTCGTCCACACAACCGCCCCAGCCGGTGTCGTCCGGCCGGCTCAGGACCACACGAGCCCCCTGGCTCTCGAGGCCGGCCTTCACGAGTTGCCCGATCTGCCAGTTGACCGTGTGCTCCTTGGCGCCGTTCACACCGGTCGCGCCGCTGGTCTGGCAGTCCTTCTTGCCACCGCGCCCGTCCGGCACCTGTGCCCTGAGGTCGTGACCGGCGGCAGAGGCCTGGTGACCGGGGTCGAGGAAGATCGTCTTCCCCGCCAGTGCCGTCCCGCGGGCGGGGGCCGCTTCGGCGGGCGCCGCGACCACATTCGAGGCGACCGCCATCGACGTGGCGGCCACCATGGCGAAGCCGATCGTGGCAAGGCGTTGGGCTGTCGTCTTTCGGAACATTGCGCTGTCGAGGCCGCGACGCGCCGAGGCGCTGGTCACTTGCCTCACTCCCTCCCGTTGAGTACCACTGGTCACACTGGTCACAGACATAACAGTGAAACAAACGAATGCGGGATTCCGAAATGGTCGTCCTGGGACAACGGCATTTCGTTAGGGAGCTGTGACCTCTCCGATCGGCGTGTCGAGCGTGTCGCGGGTCAGTCCGCCAGGTGCCGCAGGATTCCGAGGATGCCGTTCTCGTCCGCAGCGTCCTCCGGTCGGGCGACGGCGGCCTCCAGTTCGGCGCGCACGGCCGCCTCGTCGAGACCGCGCCCGATCGCGACGAGTTCGGTGGCCGGACGCCGCCCTTCCCAGGATTCGCGCATCACGCGCACGAAGCCGCCGACTCCGTGCACGACGAACCGCTGCCGATGCCTCGGTACGTCGAAGTGGACGATTCCCTTGATCCGGAAACAGCCACTGGGCGGACGTTCGAGAAATCGCGCCAGGCGCCGCGGATCCATCGGCCGGTCGCTGGAGAACGACACCGACTCGTATTCAGCGTGCAGATGCTCGTGGTCAGCGTGACCCGCGTCGTCGAGCAGCAACTCGTCGAAGGCCATCTGGCCGGACCGAGCCTGCGCGACGTCGCGCTGAACGACATCGAACAGCAGCGCCGGATCGATCGCGGCATTCCGGGTCGCCACCCGCGGTGCGGTCGCATTGAGTTGTGCGACAAGCTCTTCGACGACGCGCCGGGACTCATCCGGGATCAGGTCGACCTTGTTGACGAGCACGAGGTCGGCGATCGCGACGTGCGAGTCCAGCTCCGGATGCGTACCGCGCACCTCCTCGACATGCGCGGCGTCGACCACGTAGACCAGTCCGCCGTAGCGGAGTCGTGCGTCCGCCACCGACGTCACCATCCGGATGAGCGCTTTGGGTTCGGCGATCCCGCTCGCCTCGATCACGATGGCGTCGATCCCCGCGCTCGGACGAACCAGCGAGGTGAGCGCGTCCGCGAGGCCGTCGGCGTCGACGGTGCAGCACATGCACCCGTTCCCGAGGCTCACCGTGCCGTCCGCCTGCGCCGAGACGAGCAGCGCATCGATGTTCACCTTGCCGAAGTCGTTGACCAGCACGCCCAGCCGGGTGCCGGTGCGCCCGGCAGACCGCAACAGATGATTGAGCAGTGTCGTCTTTCCCGAACCCAGATACCCGGCCACCACGACGACCGGAACCGGACCGCGGCGATCGGGGGTCTTCGCAGCGCTCATCACCGGCGGTCGGGTTCCAGACAGTCCGCACAGATCACGGCGAGGTCGCGGCCGTCTCGATCGGGGTGATTGGCGACATTGCTCGTCGGACGACGGCATTCGACGCAGCGGCCGAGCACCTCCGCGTGGTCGGAGAACTCCACGCCCATGCGGTCGTCGAAGACGTAGAGCGAACCCTGCCAGAGCCCGTCGTCGCCGTACCGCTCGCCGTAACGCACGATGCCGCCGTCGAGTTGGTAGACCTCGGCGAACCCGCGGTTCCGCATCACCGTGCTGAGGACCTCGCAGCGCACGCCGCCCGTGCAGTACGTGACGATCGGCCGGTCCTTGAGGTGATCGAACGCGCCGCTCTCGATCAACGGCACGAAGTCCCGGGTGGTGCGCGCCTTGGTCGTGACCGCGCCGGCGAATCGCCCGACCTCTGCCTCGATCTCGTTGCGCCCGTCGAAGAAGACCACGTCGTCGCCGCGGGCGTCCACGAGCTCGTGCACCTGCTCCGGACTCAGCCGTGTTCCGGTGCCGACGACCCCGTTCTCGTCGACCTCGATCTCGTCCGGAACCCCGAAGGTCACGATCTCGGGCCGGACGCGCACGCTCAACCGCGGGAAGTCCCGGCCCGTGCCGTCGGACCATTTGATGTCCGCCCCCGCGAACCCGGGGTACGCGCGGGTCGTCCTGACGTAGCGTTTGACCGCGGCGATGTCGCCACCGACGGTGCTGTTGATCCCGTGGCGTGACACGATGATCCTGCCCCGGACCCCGAGCGACTCGCACACCGCCAGCTGCCACAACCGGATGGCCTCGGGATCGGGCAGCGGAACGAAGACGTAGAACAGGACGATCTTGGGGGTCGGCACAGTGCAAGGGTACGGAAATCGGCGACCCCGCCCCGAATCCACATCACGGTCCCGCGACCGCCGATTCCTGCGCGTGATCTGCGCAACCGCGGCAATCGGGACTCTGACCGTTTCGGTCGCACTCGCCGGATGCTCCCTGCCGTCGGACTCCGGCCCGTCCCGAATCGTCATTCCGCCCACCGACGAGTTGTCGACGGTGACCGAAATCGAGTCCTCGTCGACGACATCGACCACCGGCGAGGACTCGGCGCGGAATCTGCCCGACTGGACAATCGGGCGAGTCGTCGCAATGGCACCACGCGTCGACAACTCGCGTTTCCACCAGGGCTCGGTGACGGAGGATTCGCCGCTGCAGGACTCGTCCGGTTTCCATTTCTCGACGCCGGATCGGGCGGTGAACTGCTCGACCGGTACCAACGGTTCGTCGGCCCTCGCCTGTCGGATCGATGAGGATGCGGACGAGGATTCCTCGGCGGAACGTCCGTCGTCCGCGTCGGGCGCCTGCGACTGGGCTCGGGATTACGCCGTCCTGGGACCGGATGGACCGCAGCGCGGTGCGTGCGCCAATCGATATCCCGTTCTGTATCGCAGTTCGATTGTCGACTTCGGTCGCACTATTTCGATATCGCGATTTTCTTGTCTCGTTGAGACCGTCGGTATGTTCTGTCTCGAATCGCGTTCTCAATCAGGATTCGCAATCACCCCGAACGGTTACCGAACCATCTATGCAGCGGATCGGGCACCCGAAGCGTTGGTGAGCGTGTCACCGGAGGAATCGGACGAATCGTCCCGGCGGACGACCGGGGCAGTGCCCACGAGCTAGCGCACACCTACTTCGAACCGGACCGCCACTGCGCGTAACCCGCCGTCGAGACCAGCGTGGATCCGACTGGTTAACAAACGGCCGTGTCTCGACTTCCCTAACGCTATTCAATGATTTATGGTCTAGGCGGGGGTTCTCAGCAAGTACTCATGGTTTGGGTCTAAGCTGTGCACAGTTGGAATAGATCAAAACGGGGGGACGCAGGTTTTCGGGCCTTGCACGTCCGTCTTGGTCGGATGACACAATTCGAGGGGACAAGCATTTCATGGCGAAAAAGGAAATCGTTCAGGTCATCGACGATCTCGACGGTAAGGTGCTGGATCAGTACGAAACCGTCCGGTGGTCGCTCGATGGAAAGAACTACGAGTTCGACACTTCGTCGAAGCATGCGCAGCAATTCCGCGATTCGCTGTCGAAGTACCTCGACATCTCCCGCCAGACCGGTCGCGTGACCAAGCGCACCGCAACGGCGTCGACTGCGACCGGGGGCGGACGCAACAAGGAGACCACCAAGGCGATTCGCGAGTGGGCCATCCGCGAAGGTTACGAACTGAGCGATCGCGGTCGCATCCCGCAGAGCATCATCGAGGCCTTCGAAGCCGCACACTGATCGGTCAGACCTGACCGTCATCACACATGAGACCTGTTGCCCGGCCGCCTTTCGCGTGCCGGGCAACAGGCGTTGAAAGGGCTGTTCGCGAATGAGGCCCCTGACCCCGCTGTCGGCTCCGGTGGACCCGATTCGCGCACTCGAGCGCATCTCGTGGCTGCTCGAGCGGCGTCGGGAGAGCACGTACCGCGTGGAGGCCTTCCGCCGCGCCGGGCAGGCGGCCGCCGGACTCGACCCGTCCGAGCTACACGCGCGGGTTGTCGCCGGCACTCTCACCGCGATCAAGGGAATCGGCAAGACCACCGCGGCGGTCATCGCCGAGGCCGCCGACGGTGAGCTACCGGGGTACCTCGCACGTTTGCAGGCCGAAGATCCACCCATCGCCCCCGACGGCGCCGAGGGCCTCGTCGAGGCCGTTGTCGGCGACCTGCACGCCCACACCGACTGGAGCGACGGCGGGGCGCCCATCGAGGAGATGGCCGCGGCTGCGGAGGCCTCCGGCCACGACTGGCTCGCGATCACCGACCACTCGCCGCGCCTCACGGTCGCGAACGGACTGAGCGCGGAACGGCTCGCCGCCCAGATCGAGGCGATCGACAACTGGAACACCGGTCACAGCAGCCACTTTCGTCTCTTCCGTGGAATCGAGATCGACATCCTCGACGACGGCACGCTCGATCAGACCGACGAGATGATCGCCCGACTCGACGTCGTGACCGCATCCGTGCACTCCAATCTGCGCATGGCGCACGACGCCATGACCGACCGGCTCATCGCCGCGGTCTCCGACCCACGGGTGCACGTCCTCGGCCACTGCACCGGCCGGCGAGTGCTGAGCGGCCGGGGCCACCGCCCACCCTCGACCTTCGACGCCGAGGCCGTGTTCGCCGCCTGCGCGGCCCACGACACCATCGTGGAGATCAACTCCCGTCCGGAGCGGGTCGACCCGCCCGACGAACTGATCGAGATCGCCGACGACGCGGGCTGCCTGTTCGCGATCGACTCCGACGCCCACGCACCCGGGCAACTCGACTTCAAGATCCTCGGCGCGCGGCGGGCCGTCGACCACGGCATCGACCCCGACCGGATCGTCACGACATGGTCGTCGGACCGGTTGTCGGAGTGGCTCGCCCGCTGAGCTGTCCCGCCGGGCCCGAGCGGCCCAGAACGTGCTGTCAGCTCAGGGCCTCGACCCGGTCCCGGATCACCGGCAGCACGCCTTCGGCGAACCAGTGCGCTTCCTCGATGTGCGGATAGCCCGACAGGATGAAGTGGGAGAAGCCCTCGGACTCGTACTCGCCGATCAGCGCCGCGACCTCGTCGTAGCTACCGACGAGCGCGGTGCCGGCTCCCCCACGGATGAGCCCGACCCCCGCCCACAAGCCGGGATGGATCTCGAGCGCATCCGACGTCCGCCGTGGAGTTCGGCCATCCGACGCTGACCGGTCGAGTCCGAGACCGAGTGCAGGGCGAAGGCGGTCTCGATCTCCTCATCGGAGATCCCTTGCAGCAGCGTGTCCGCGACCCGCCACGCCTCCTCGGAGGTCTCGCGGGCTATGACATGCAGCCGCACACCGTATTCGAGCGACCGGCCGACCGTCTCGGCGCGTCGCGCCACCTCCGCGATCTTCTCTCCGGCCACCGCCGGCGGCTCGCCCCACGTGAGGTAGACCTGGGCACGCGAGGCCGCAACGGTCAGAGCCGGGTCCGACGACCCGCCGAAGTAGATCCGCGGTGGATCGGTCGGCGGATCCGCGAGGAACGCCCCGGCGATCCGGTAGAACTCTCCGTCGAAGTCGACGGTCTCACCGGACCAGAGCCGGTCGACGATCTGCACGAACTCGTCGGTGCGCGCGTAACGGCGGTCGTGGTCGACTCAGTCACCGAACCGGCGTTGCTCGACCTCGTCACCGCCGGTCACGATGTTGACCGCGATCCGTCCACCCGAGAATCGCTGGAGCGTCGCCGCCTGCTGTGCGGCCAGGGTCGGCGAGATCAGCCCGGGGCGGAACGCGACGAGGAAGGTCAACTGCTCGGTGTGGGTGATCGCGGCGGCCGTGGTCAGCCACGCGTCCTCACACCAGGTTCCGGTCGGGGTCAGGACACTCTCGTAGCCGAGCCGATCGGCGGTGCGTGCGACATCGATCAGGTACGGCAGGTCGGGCGCCCGATAACCCGGTGGGTGCCGTTTCGTCGCCGATGCATGTGAGGCTCCGACAATCCCGCGGCTGTCACCGGCGGTCGGCAGAAACCAGTGGAAATGGCTCATGGGCATGTTCCCTTCTCGCATCACTAGTGGTGTGTCTCGGAAATAGGTGGCCGGTATCCGGTGGAGCGATCGGTGGTCTGGCAAGGCGGAGGAGGGAGGGATAGCGGAGCTATCTCGACCGACGACAACGCAGCCAGGCGCCGATCGAGCGCCGGAGACCAGTCACTTATTCCCGAGACGCACCACTAGGACTGGGGCGTGCCGAACAGCGGTGCCAGGGCCTCGTCGTAGCGGTTGTCGACGAACTTCGCGAAGTCGACCTGCCCTTGGAGTTGCCCGGAGTCGGCGAAGGCGTCGGCGAGCTCCTGCTCCGACGCCACGACGCTGTCGTCGAGTGCGATCGCGGGTCGGAGGCTGCGGCCCTGGGCGATCGCGCCGGCCCGCGGGTCGATCCCGACCTCGGCGGAGTACTGCTCGGCCCACTCTTCCGGGTTGGCCTTGGCCCAGTTGGCGGCCCGCGCGATCCCGAGCGCCAGTTCCCGTACCGCGGTGTTGCGACGCGGGTCGGCGAGCGCCTCGTCGCCCGCGATCCCGAAACCGTAACCGTTCGAGACGCCTTCGGCCGTGACGAGCGTCTTCGGGTTGTTCTCGAGCTGGACGATCGCGGTGTACGGGTCCCAGATCGCCCATGCGTCGACGTTGCCGGAGGTGAACGCGGACAACGCATCCGCGGGCTGCAGGAAGACCGGCTCGACGTCCTTGCCGGGCCCCAGGGTCAGATTCACCTTGTTCAGTTGCAGCAGCAGATGTCCGTGTGCCGAGCTGCCCTTCGCCACGGCGACCTTCTTGCCCTTGAGGTCGGCGACCGACGCCAGCGTCGACGTTCCCGGGATCAGGATCGCGTCGCCGCTGGCGTTGTTCGCGTACCCGGTGACGATCTTGACCTTCGCGTTCGCCGCGGCGCCGAAGATGGGCGGCGTGTTCCCGGTGACCGCGAAGTCGATCTTGCCTGCGGTGGCGGCCTCGATCTGCGGCGGGCCGGAGGTGAAGGTGGAGAATTCGATGGTGAACGGGAGCTTCTCGAGTTCGCCCGAGGCGTGCAGTAGGGCTTCGGTGCCGCCCTTCTGGTCTCCGACTCGGAGGGTCAGGTCCTGCAGTGAGGCGACGTCGACCGTCTCGTTCGCGATCGATTCGGCGGTGTCCTCCCGCTGCACACAGCCCGCGAGGCCCAGGGTCAGGGCGGCGGTGGCCAGCACGGCGGCGAGCACGCGGCGCCGTCGGGGCCGGGATGCGCGCACGGAAAGATGGTGGTGTGTCATCGAGATCGGCTTTCGGTCAGGGAACGGGAGGGTCAGCGCGCCGGATCGGCGACGCCGAGTGCGGTCAGCAATTCGGCTCGCAGGCGCGGGATCTCGGAGTCGGGGTCATCGGCGTCGCCGGTCTGACGTGGACGGGGCACGGCGAGATCTTCGACGATCTCGCCACCGGCCAGGACGGCGACGCGGTCGGCCAGCCGCAACGCCTCGTCGACGTCGTGGGTGACGAGGAGTGCACCGAACCCGTTGTCGCGCCACAGCGAGATGAGCAGTTCGTGCATCGTGCGCCGAGTGAGGGCGTCGAGTGCACCGAACGGCTCGTCGAGCAGCAGCAGTTGCGGACGGGCCACGAGCGCACGGGCGAGCGAGACCCGTTGCGCCTGACCACCCGAGAGTTGCGCGGGCCACGCAGCCGTCTTGTCGCTCAGGCCGACCTCGTCGAGGGTGCGGCGCGCGCGTTCGCGGGCCTGTGACTTGCCGACCTTCTCGCGCACGAGGCCGAAGGCGACGTTCTGTAAGACGGTGCGCCAGGGGAAGAGTCGCGGTTCCTGGAAGGACACCGCCGGGTGACCGGCGGTCCGGACGCTGCCCGACTCGGTCTGCGACAGGCCCGCCAGCAGGCGAAGCAGCGTCGACTTGCCGCTGCCGCTGCGTCCGATGAGCGCGACGATCTCGTGCGCCCCGACCCGTAGGGTGACGTCCCGCAACACGAGATTGTCCCCGTAGCTCAGGCTCGCGTTCTCGACTTCCGCGGCGTATCCGGCGGGGTCGACCAGGTCGTCGGCGGACGGGACCTCGAGATCGCGGGTGGCGATGGCGGTCATGGTAGGGCCTCCTGGACTCGGGATGTGCGGGTTGGGGGCGTCACCGGTTCTGGTATCGGGTCGTGTAGCGCTCCAGCGCACGCACGATGGCGTCGGTGATCAAACCCAGTGCGGCGTAGACGATCAGGCCGAAGAAGATGATGTCGGTGCGCAGGAAGTCGCGCGCGTTGTTGATCAGGTATCCCAGCCCGGACGTGGCCGCGATCTGCTCGGCGACGATGAGGCTGAGCCATGCGATCGCCAGGGCCTGGCGCAGACCGACCAGGATCTGCGGCATGGCACCCGGGATGATGAGATCGCGGATGGTGGTCAGCCGCGAGAAGCCCAGCACGCGAGCGGTTTCCACCAGGCGGCCGTCGATCTGGCGAATCGCGGCGGAGGTGTTCAGGTAGAGGGGGAACAGCGCGCCGAGGGACACGAGCAGCACCTTGGGCATCTCGCCGATGCCGAACCACAGGATGAACAACGGGATCAGACCGAAGAGCGGAAGTGCGCGTATAGCCTGCATGTTCGGGTCGATGGCCGAGTCGGCGAACTTGCTCAGGCCGACCAGCAAGCCCAGACCGATCCCGACCGCGACGCCGATCGTCAGTCCGATCGCGACCCGCTGCGCCGACGCCGCGATGGCGTCGAGGAGTTGTCCGTTGTTCAGGACCTCCCACCCGGCCTCGGCGATCAGCGACGGTGCGGGCAGCTTGTCCTGCGGGATGATCCCCAGTGCGCTGCCCACCTGCCAGAGCACGAGAACGGCGATGGGTGACAGCGCGCGCAGGATGGTGTGCAGCCGGGACGACCGGCCCGCCTTGGCCGATGGGGAGTCGGACGACCCCGGGTCCACCGCCCGCGGATCGCCGGGCGCGCTGATACTGAGTGTTCGGTCGGCCACGTGCGGCAACGTTACGAATCGGGAAACACTCGCGACACCGTTGAGTTCAGCGTGAGCACAAGTAGGCCACCCGCCCAGCGTTCGCGTAACGGCGAGCGGTCAGCCCCGGTCGATACGGTTCGGTGCGTCAGCTCCGTTTGATGACGATGCCGGTCATCCCCGACGCCGAACCCGTCAGCTCGATCACCGGTCCGCCCGGACGCGTCGGTGCGCCGGCCTTGTCCTTCACCTTCGACCATCCGGAGAGTTGCAGGTCGCCGTACCTGATCTCCTGATCGGGGCCGATCCGGAGCTTCACCGTGGTGATGGAGACCTGCAGCTGCAGGATCGTCGACGGCCCGGGGAACGTCGCATGGGTGAAGTCCATGTCGACGGTGCCCATGCTGCCGGTGACCAGCGTCGACGGCGGAACATGCCACGTGCCCTTGCGTCGAACCGTCTCCCACTCGGCCGCGAGGTGCACGGGCCCGGTCGAAGGGACGGCGACGGCCGGGGTCGCGGCTACGGCCTGGCCCGGCTCGTTGAACAGGCGACCGGCGTTCGGCAGGTGTTCCAGGACGGCTCGCAGGTCCGCGCGGGTCTTGGCGGCGTACACCAGACCGGACCGCTCCTCGAACTCCGCGATCTCCAGATATCCGGACGAGAAGGCATCATTGAGGAGAGTCACGGCCCGCTCGCGTTCCGGGTTTCCGACCCGTAGATCGTCGTCGGGGAGGCGGTCGACCATACCTGCCACCATATGGCACCCGCGCTGGGTGGGTTTTCGCAGCACGACGGCCGGGCCTCGCGGCGGCGTCAGTTCCGCGGGATCGGTGGCGCGGAGTCGGGGGCCATCAGGGCGCCGATCTGCGCGAAGATCGGATTGCCGCCGTTGGCGTACGAGCCGTCCGGACCGAACGCCTCGGAGTCGTAGGTCACCGCCACCGCGATGGCGATCTTCTCCGACGGGAGATACCCGACGACCGCCGCGTAGCCGTTGAACAACGGGTTCTGCACGATCCAGCCGCCGGTCAGCACGACTCCCATGCCGTAGGTGTACTCCTCGTTCATCGGCCGGCACGTCGAGCAACCGGCCAGCGGACGCGCCACGCCGCGGAGCCGGGTGGAGACCATGGTGTCGTAGCCCTCGGCCGACAGCGTCTCCCCCGCGAAGAGTTTCCGGGCCGTCGCCTCGACGTCGTAGATGTTCGACGTCTGAATCGCACCGTGGGTGATGCTCCACGACGGGTTCCAGCCGGTCGTCTCCTCATAGAACGGCGTCGTCGGCGGGAGGTTCATAATCCCGCGACGCTCCGACGAGTAGGCATGCAGGGCGGGCTCCGGGATCACCGCCGTCAGATCCGACACCGTGTTGTCGAGGTCGAGCGGCTCGGAGATCCGCTGCCGGAGTAGGTCCGCGACCGATTCACCGGTGATCTTCTCCAGCGCGAGGCCGAGGATCACGTAGTTGGTGTGCGCGTAGTTCCAGTTCGTCCCCGGCGCGTAGAGCAGCGGCTTGTTCACCGCGTAGGACAACATCTCGTCGGTCGTCCACGCCTTGAACGGGTTCGTCAGCTCCTCGATCTCGAACGCGTCGTTACCGAGCACATAGTCCTGATACCCCGACGTCATCGTCGCCAGTTGCCGGAGAGTGACCCGGTCGCTGTTGGGGATCTGGGGCACCCATTTCGCGATGATGTCGTCGAGGGCGACCGCCTTCTCGTCGACGAGTTGCAACAACACCGCCGCGACGTAGGCGATGGCGACCGACCCGTTGCGGAAGTGCATGTCCGCGGTGGCGGGTACACCGGTCTGCGACTCGCCGAACGCCTTGGTGGTCACCTCCTGGCCGTCCTCGGTGACACGCACGATCACCGACTTGAGGTGCTGGGACTCCATCAGACCTTCGACGATCTGCTCGATCTGCGCCGCCTGCTGCGGGCTCGACGACGAGGCCGACGAGGACGCGGGTTCGGAACCGCCCCCGGTGCCGCACGCCGCCAGAGCGATCGCGAGGACCGCGGCAATCAGCATTGACCAGCGCTTATGCATTGTATTGTTCCACGGGCGCCGAACCCCTGTCGGCGACTTCGGCGATTCCGGAGTAGCGTCGACTCCGTCCGCAATCGGCCGGAGGAGGCGACGATGTCAGCGGTAGACGCGACGAGCTCGGGGACGATGCCGGTCGCGTTCATCGGTCACGGCAACCCGATGAACGCCCTGGAGCGCAACAAGTACACCGAGGCCTGGGCCGCTCTGGGTGCATCGGTGCCGAAACCGCGAGCGATCCTGGTGATCTCGGCGCACTGGTACACCAACGCCACCGCCGTGACGGCGATGCCACGGCCGCGGACGATCCACGACTTCTACGGTTTCCCGCAGGACCTCTTCGACGTGGAGTACCCCGCCCCGGGCGACCCGGATGTCGCCGACATGGTCTCCGATGTCGTCAAACCCACGTGGTGCGGTCACGACATCGACAGTTGGGGTATCGACCACGGGACGTGGTCGGTGCTGGTGCACACGTTCCCGGATGCGTCCGTACCCGTACTCCAGTTGTCTCTCAACGCTTTCAAGGACTACGAGCACCACTACGAACTGGGCCGCCGGCTCGCCCCGCTCCGCGACCAGGGTGTGCTGATCATCGGCAGCGGCAACATCGTGCACAACCTACGCGCGGTCGACTTCGCGAAGCCCGACAGCGGATTCGACTGGGCCCACCGGTTCGACGACGCGGCCCGAGAGGTGTTGCTGGACAAGCCGTCGAGTGTGCTGAGTCTGGACGGACATCCCGACTTCGACAAGTCCGTGCCGACCCCGGACCACTATCTACCGATGCTGTACATCGCCGGACTCGCCGGAGACGCCCCGCTGGATCTGCTCGTGGACGGCCATGCCGCCGGGTCGATCTCGATGGCCGCCTACACGCACGGGCTGGACGTCGAGCCCACGGGGTCCGGCGCCGGTGGCCCGGCCGCCGAACTGCCCGAGGGGTTTCCGACGCTCAACTCGAACCTGTGACCCTCAGGCCGCGAGGAACTCGTCGATCTGGTTGATCGCCGACGACGCACCTTCGACGACTCCCATGTCGAGCACCTTCTGCAAGGCCTCGGCCGAGTCGTAGGTGCTGATGAAGGTGGCGACGGTCTTACCGTCCGTCTCGGTGAATGCGTAGGAATTGCGGGATTCGGGCATGTCGGTGATCGGGTTGAGGTCCCCGTCGGCAAAGCCGTCCAGGAAGGTGAAGCCGGTGGGCTCGTCCACCGATTCGACTTTCCAGTAGCCGCCGAACTTCTCGCCCTCGGGACTGGTCATGTAGTACGTGACCTTGCCACCCGGGCGCAGGTCGTGGTCGACGACGGTCGCCGGATAGGTGGGCGGGCCCCAGATCTTCTCGAGCTGACGCGGATCGGCGTAGATCTGCCACACCCGTTCGATCGGGGCCGCGAACTCGGCGTTGATGGTGATCGTCCGGGCGTCCAGGTCGGGTGTCACATCGATGACAGGCATTGTTCATTCCTCCGCTGTGGTTGTGGGTGAGGGTGATTCGAGCGTGAGCAGATCGTCGATGCGGGCGATACGACCACGCCACACCGCTTCGAGCTCGGTGAGCATCGAGGCCACCGAACGCACTGCCGCGACATCGCCGCTGGCCAGCTGCTCGCGTCCGGAACGACGCTTGGTGAGTAGACCGGCCTTCTCCAGGACGGCGACGTGCTTCTGTACCGCCGCGAAGCTCATGTCGTATTTCGCGGCGAGCACCGAGACCGAGTGTTCGCCGGCGAGCACGCGTCGCAGGATGTCACGACGGGTGCGGTCCGACAGCGCGTGGAACAGGGCGTCGGCCCGGTCCTCGTCTGTCGGTTCGCCTGCGTTCTCGGCCACGTCTCAAACATACAACCAATTGGTTGTATGTCAAGGGTCTGTTGCGATCACGGCGGGCTCAACTCTGGCCGCCGGTGGACCCTGCGCCTTGACTTGTCCCGACCGTCTCGCCGCATCCGTCGCGCGTCGCCGCCATCGGACCGACTCCGCGATGCCGAACCCGAAGGACCCCACTCGTGACCCGTCAGCTCCACCTCGGTGGTTTCTTGATCGCCTCCCCCGTCACCCACTCGCACGCCGCATGGCGTCATCCCGGGTCGGAGACCGACTACTTCGGGCCAGACCACTACCACCGGGTCGGCCGCATCCTCGAACGCGGCAAGTTCGATTTCGCCTTCTTCGCCGACCTGCTCGCCGCACCGGTCCGGTTCGGCGGCGACCAGTCCGAACCCTTCCGGCGCGGCACCCAGGCCGCGGCGACGATCGATCCGAGCCTGGTCGCGGCGAGCATCGCCGCCGTCACCACCCGGCTCGGTATCGCGGTCACCAAGTCCACCACCTACTTTCACCCCTACGAACTCGCGCGCGTCTTCGGTTCCCTCGATCACCTCACCCGTGGACGGATCGCGTGGAACATCGTGACGTCGCTGTCACAGGCCGAGGCGCAGAACTTCGGCTTCGACGACCACGTCGGACACGACGAGCGGTACGTGCGCGCCGAGGAGTTCGTCAGCACGGCGATCAAGCTGTGGTCGAGCTGGGATGCCGACGCCGTCACCGCCGACAAGGAGTCCGGCGTCTGGGCGGATCCGTCGAAGATCCACACCGTCGACCACGAGGGCACGCACTACCGCACGCGGGGTCCGCTGAACCAGCCCCGCTCACCGCAGCATCGCCCGGTACTCATCCAGGCGGGGTCGTCGAACACCGGCAAGGACTTCGCCGCGCGGTGGGCGGAGGCGATCTTCGAGATCGACCCGACCCCGGAGGGACGCCGGGCCTACTACGACGACGTGAAGTCGCGGGCGGTGAACTTCGGCCGAAATCCCGACCACGTCAACATCTTCCCGTCGTTCATCCCGTTCATCGGCGAGACCGAGTCGATCGCCCGGGAGAAGCAGGCGTTCCACAACGAACTCGCCGATCCGATCTCCGGCCTGATCACGCTGTCGGTTCACACCGACCACGACTTCTCCGCCTACGATCTCGACGCTCCCGTCGAAGACGTCCAGGTGAGCGGCACACAGGGGCTGTTCGACGTCGCCCGACGCCTCTCCGAGCGGGACAGTCTCACCCTCCGCGACATCGGCAAGCTCTACGCCCAGGGAGTCCTGCTGCCGCAGTTCGTCGGCACGGCCGCCGATGTCGCGGATCAGATCGAGGAGTCCTTCACCGGCGGTGAGGCCGACGGGTTCATCGTGTCGAGTGCGCAGACCCCGGGCACCTTCAACGATTTCGTGGACTACGTGGTGCCGGAGTTGCAGCGCCGCGGCCTGTTCCGCACGGAGTACGAGGGCACGACCCTGCGCGAGCACCTCGGGCTCGGGAGCGCCGAGGAGGATCTGCCCGCGGACGTGCGTGGGGTAGACACCCGGCTCGCGGGCTGAGAGAACTCAGCGCTCGCCGACCCGGCCGCCGTCGACGTCCCAGTGCCGGTCGACGCGCACGTTCTGCAGCATGCGCCGATCGTGGGTCACGAGAAGCACTGCGCCGTCGTAGGAATCGAGGGCGGACTCGAGTTGCTCGATGGCCGGCAGGTCGAGGTGGTTGGTCGGCTCGTCGAGGACGAGGACATTGGTGCCCCGCGCCTGCAGCAGGGCGAGCCCGGCCCGCGTGCGCTCGCCGGGCGACAGCTCTCCGACCGGCCGGTCCACGTGATCGGCCCGCAAGCCGAACTTGGCGAGCAACGTCCGCACGTCCGCGGTGGAGTATTCGGGGACCAGCGCTTCGAACCGTTCGGCCAGCGGCCGGGGACCGGTGAACAGGCCACGCGCCTGGTCGATCTCGCCGATCGCGACGTTGGTCCCGAGTCGCGCGGTCCCCTCGTCGGGTTCGACGCGACCGAGCAGTAGCCGCAGCAGCGTCGTCTTGCCGGCACCGTTGTGGCCCGTGATGCCGATGCGTTCGCCGGCGTTCACCTGTAACGACACCGGGCCCAGCACGAAATCTCCCTGTCGCACAACCGCTTCGTTGAGAGTGGCGACCACCGAGCTGGAGCGCGGCGCGGACCCGATGGTGAACTCGAGGACCCATTCCTTGCGCGGTTCGGCGACCTCGTCGAGCCGTGCGATCCGGCTCTCCATCTGCCGGACCTTCTGCGCCTGCTTCTCACTGGACTCGGTGGCGGCGCGGCGTCGGACCTTGTCGTTGTCCGGCGCTTTCCGGATGGCATTGCGGACACCCTGACTCGACCATTCACGCTGGATCCGAGCCCGGGCGACGAGGTCGGCCTTCTTGGCCGCGAACTCCTCGTACTCCTCGCGACGGTGACGACGCGCAACCGCCCGTTCCTCGAGGTAGCTCTCGTATCCGCCGCCGTACACGGTGTTGGTGTGCTGCGCGAGATCGAGTTCGAGCACCCGGGTGACGCTGCGCGCGAGGAACTCTCGATCGTGACTGACCAGGACGACGCCGCCCCGCATGCCGGCCACGACCTCCTCCAGGCGCGCGAGACCGTCGAGATCGAGGTCGTTGGTCGGTTCGTCGAGGAGCACGATGTCGAACCGCGAGCACAGCAGCGCGGCGAGCCCGACCCGCGCGGCCTGCCCACCGGACAGATCCGCCATCAGGGTGGCATCCGGGTCGATGACGCCGTCACCGAGCCCGAGGTCGGCGAGGACCGCGGGCAACCGCTCGTCGAGATCGGCCGCCCCGGTGGCCAACCAGTGGTCGAGCGCGGCCGCATACGTCTCGGCCGGATCTCCCGGCGCCGCGGCGTCGGGGTCGGCCAACGCGTCCGCCGCCGCGTCCATCGCCGCCGTCGCCGCCGCGCACCCCGTCCGGCGGGCGACGTACGCACGCACCACCTCACCGGGAACCCGTTCGTGCTCCTGCGGCAACCATCCGACGAAAGCGTCGGACGGTGCACGGGTCACCGTCCCCTCCAGGGGCGCGAGATCACCGGCGAGTACCCGCAGCAGCGTGGTCTTCCCGGCGCCGTTCGCGCCGACCACACCGATCACGTCGCCGGGTGCCACCGTCAGATCGAGGTGGTCGAAGAGGACGCGGTGGGCATATCCCCCGGCGACGTCCTTGGCGACGAGCGTGGCGGTCATCGGTCCATGGTCGCACCCAGCACCCGGACCACGAGGACCCGGCCGAGCGGCCCCGGCACGCGGCACAGCCGGCTCCCCCGGTTTTCCCGACCGCCCGGCCGGGTATTGACCCGCATGACCTCATCTCGCGAGACCCGACACTTCGACGTCGTCATCGTCGGCGGCGGGAACGCCGGCCTCAGCGCGGCGGCGCGACTGCTGCGCCTGGGCGTCACCGATGTCGCGGTCATCGAACCGCAGGCCGTCCACACCTACCGCCCCCTGCTCTCCTACGTCGGCGGAGGTCAGGCGACACTGCAGGACGCCGAGCGCACGCAGCGATCGGTGACGCCGGACGGGGTGACGTGGTTGCGAGACACCGCCGTCGTCGTCGACGCGCGAAAGCGGACGATCCGCTGCGCCTCGGGCGCCGACATCGGCTACCGAGACCTCGTCCTGGCCGTCGGACTCGTACCGGATCACGACGCGATGCCGGGGATCGAACTCGCGATCGCCGACCCGGCGGTGTCCAGCAACTATCTCGACCGGGCCGAACAGACCTGGGATCTCGTCACCTCGATGCCGCGGGGTGGACGGGCGGTGTTCACCGTCCCGCGTCCGCCGGTCAGCTGCACCGGGACCACACTCAAACCACTCTTCCTGGCCGCCGCCCACTGGCGGCGTCGAGGCATCCTCGAGTCGCTCGACATCACCTTGATCGTTGACCGGCCCCATCTGCTCGGAGTCGCGGCCCTCGACGCCCGCCTCTCGGAGTGCCTCGACGAACTCGGCGTCCGCGTGCTGCTCGACAGTTCCGTACGACTACATCCGGTCGATCGCCGGGTCACCGTCGTCACCGGCTCGGCCACCCGAGATGTGTACTACGACATGCTGCACCTCGTCCCGCCCTTCCGAGGCGCCGACCTGGTGACCGACTCGGGCCTGGCCGGCGCCCGCGGCCGGGGGCTCGTCGACATCGATCCCCACACGCTGCGTCACCGCACCCATCCGTCCATCTGGGGAGCCGGTGACGGCGCCGCGATCGCGACCGACCCATCGGGCGGCGGGCTGCGCCGGCAAATCTCGGTGCTCGCAGACAACATCGCGGCCGCGCGGGCCGGTGAGGAGCTCACCGCCTACGACGGGTACACCGTCGCTCCGATCGCGACGGACGCACATCATCTGATCGCCGCCGAGTTCGACCGCGACGGGACCGTCACGTCCTCATTGCCGTCGGTCATCGACCCGCTCAAACCGCGCCGGAGTGCGTGGGCCTTCGACCGATATGCCCTCCCGCGCCTGTACTGGAACGCGATCTTGCGTGGGCGGGTGTGAGTCCGCGTCGAGACCTCTGACCGGTTCGGAATCGAGAAGCCCCTCGACCCGCCGCGGACTACCGTGAATGCTGCCTCGGCCCCGAGGCCGTCGACCACGAAGGAAACGCGAATGGGCAGCTCTGGAGGATTCTCCGATCAGGAACGGGCCGCGATGAAGGAGCGCGCCGCGGAGCTCGAGAAGGAGAAGACCCGCGGGCGCGGGAACAAGAAGGCGGCCGAGGAACTGGATCTGCTCGCGAAGCTCGAGAGCATGGACCCGGCCGATCGCGCGCTGGCCGAACGCATCCACGCGATCGTCACCACGACCGCGCCGGACCTCGCGCCGAAGCTCTGGTACGGACAACCGGCCTACGCGCTGAAGGGCAAGGTCGTGTGCTTCTTCCGCAGCGGGCACGACGACAAGGAGCGATACTCCACCTTCGGGTTCACCCAGAACGCCAGCCTCGACGACGGTGGATTCTGGCCGACGTCGTTCGCGGTCAGCACCCTGGACACCGAGGCGGAGAAGACCATCGCGACGCTGGTCGCGAAGGCGGTGAGCTGGCCTTCCCCTTGCTCCCCGAGGTGCGAGGAGCGCAAGCGACGAGCCACGAAGGGTCAGGAACCGGCGAGGGATCGTCTCTTTACCACGAATTTGCGTCCCCCTCAACAGGTTTGAAGGGCATATTGCCCTTCGCGCCGGCTCACGGGGACGGAAATTCTGCGCTGGGGGCCGGTTCCGGCTTCTGCGAACAACACTGGTTCGGCTCCGCGGCCCGACTACCCTGGGCGCCATGATCACCGCGGTGCACACACTGATCTACTGCGACGACCCGGACGCCGCCCGCGCATTCTTCCGCGACGTGTTGCGCTTCCCGCACGTCGACACGGGCGGCGGTTGGCTGATCTTCCAGACCGGTCCCAGCGAACTCGGAGCGCACCCGAATGCCTGGGAGCACGAGGGAAGCGCCGGGCGCACCGATCAGAAGTTCGACGTGTCGTTCATGTGCGACGATCTCGACTCCACCATGCGCGAACTCGCCGGCCGGGGCGCCGAGTTCGCGGGCACCCCGACCGATGAGGGCTGGGGCGTGACTGTCCGGGTCGAGGTCCCCGGCGCCGGGGAGATCACGCTGTACGAACCGAAATACCCACCGCCCGCTCTCCTGTGAACGTCCGGACCCGTCCGCCGGCCGTCCCTCATTCGGTCGCATGAAACCCGGCGATGCCCCCATCGAAGCGCGGTAATCTCCCGAGGTCACCGACCAGGAGGAGCCGACCGTGGGCAGTCCCTACGACCCCAACCAGCCGACCGCCATGGGTCCGCAGGGGCCGCAGCAACCCGGCTGGCCGCCTTCTGGCGGTCACCAACCCGGCGGGCCGCAGCCGGCTCCCGGCCAGCCGCCGAACCCGGGTCCGTACGGTGGGCAGCCGTACGGCCAACAGCCCTATGGCGGGCAGCCGTACGGCCAACAACCGTACGGCCAACAACCGTACGGCCAACAACCGTATGGCCAGCCGTTCGGTCAGCAACCACCCCCGCCGGCCAAGAGCGGGAGCAAGAAGTGGTGGTTCATCGGCGGCGGCGGACTGGTCCTCGTACTGATCGTCGTGGTGGCGGTGGTGCTGGCGTTGACCCTGCGCGGTGGTGGCGACGACGAACCGTCGATCCCGACCGCCTCGGCCCTCCAACTGGTGCTGCCCGAAGACCAGTTCCCGGACATCACGGGCGAATTCAGCACGGAGACGGGCAGTACCGACGACGACGGCAGCACCGTGGACAACGAGAAGTGTGCACGCTGGTCCAGTCTCAGCAGACCGGCAACGAACGCGCGGAGCGCGAGCTCACCGAGACCTCGTCCTCCAGTGAGATACTCTTCGGTCTCGACAACTACAGTGCCGACGTGACCAAGCCGGCCGACAACGGTTACGACGAGTTCGACGAGATCGTCTCCGCCTGTTCGTCTTTCACGCTGACCCTCGAGGACGGCGACGTCCCGGTCACTCTCGCGCTCGAGAAGGTCGAGCTGCCGATCGACGGTGACTACAAAGCGGTCCGGATGACCGGCGAGTACGAGGTCGGTGCGATCGAGGTTCACCTCGCCGGGATCATCGTGGTCGGCGAGGAGCGCGGCGTATCGTTCACGGTCACGCACAACACGGTTGACGACGCACCGCCCGCGATGGACACCACGGTCAGTAACAATCTGGCCGAGATGTTCACGGCCCAGCGGCAGATCATCGCCGACGCGACCTGAAGCCCGACGGTCGAGATTCGTCGGTCGTCAGAGGAGGATTCGCGCCACCGCGGCCGGGTCGTCGAAGATGCTCATATGCCAGGCCCCGGCGCGGACGATGAAGTCCGATCCCGGTATCCGCAGATGCATGGCTTTCATGGAGGCGACGTCGGACACCGTGTCGTGTTCGGCCGCGACCACGGTCACCGGGCACGAGATCGACGCGGTGCGTTGCGAACAGTCGAAGTGGGCGATCGCGCGCAGCGCCGACGCCCAGGACGCGTGGTCCGCGGCGGCCACGGCTTCGCGAGCGTAGCGGACGACCGGTCCATCGTTGCGCAACTCGTCTGCGCTGAACCAGCGTCCGAGTGTGCCGTCGACATCGACGGTGCCGGCCTCGACGGCGGCTGCCGCAGCGTCGAATGCCGGGAAGGGCGTGTCTCGGGTGCAGAGCAGCGTCAGGCGGGAGACGAGCTCGGGGCGCCGGATCGCGAGTTCCAGGGCCACCTGTCCGCCGAAGGAATGTCCCACCACATGCCAGGGCGCCTCGGACGCAACCGATTCCGCGACCCCGGCGGCGAGCCGCGCGGGTAGGTCGTCATCCGCATGACCCGGCGGCGGGCTGATCGCAGGCGTGATCACGTGTCCGTACTCGGCCAGCTCGGCACGCACGCCGTCCCACACCGCCGGCGACAGCGGGGTTCCCGGCAGTAGCAGCCAGGTCGGGGGTTCGGTCGTCACCACGTACTCTCCTCAGCTGTCGTCATGGATTCAGACCGGCCGCCGGATTCGTCGCCTCGATCAGCGGCACCGTCAGCATCGAGGGATGATCTCCGCCCCGATGAATCCGACACGTTCCGCGGGGACCGGTCTGATAGCGAGCGGGGAAATGTCCGGTCAACGGGTTGCCCCGGTCGATGTTCCGCCCCGCGAGCACCAGCCGCAGGCGATCGCCGGGCATGAAAGATGTTGCCGACGATCCGAGTCCGACCTCGATCTCCGCGATCTGACCGGGCTCCAGCAACTGAACGCGGTCGAAGCTGTGCACCGGCCGGGCCACCGACGATGCATCGCGGTCCAGTGCTCGCAGGGACAGCTTCTGCCTACCCGTCACGATGCGGTCCCGACCGTATCCGTACGAACCCTCGAACGGGACCCACTGCGTTCCGGCCCATTTCTCCACTGCGACGAACAGCGTCGCATCTCCACCGCGCGGCAGGCTGACCCATAGTCGAGCACTCATCGGTCCGGAGAGTTCGAGGTGAGAATCGATGGCAAGGTCGTAGGCCAGCCCGGCCCCGCGCAGGTCGAGAACCGACGAACCACTCGCCACGCCTTCCCCGGTGTCCTGGGTCAGACGGTCACCGTCGGCCAGTCGCAGTTCGGTCCACGTGGTCGCCGCCGGCGGCCACTCATGTTCCTCGCGTACATCGGTGACCTCGGCCCGCGACCCCCGGACTTCGAGGCGGACCCGTGGCAGGGTCATGGTCGTGCTTCCGCGCAGGTGTCGCTCGAAGAACGCGTGCTGGGTCGCCACCGCGTCGTCGCTGTAGAACGTCGCCCATTTCGGTCCGCGGTGGGTGTACAGGTACTTGTGGGTCGACCCGGCCCGCTCGAACGCACGCATCGAACCCGCGCTGTGCAGATTGCCGTCGGAGAAGCTGGCGCACACCAGCATCGGCACCTCGATGGCCGCAAGATCCGGTGTCTTGCTCTGCCACCAGTCATCTCGCAGGGGGTGGCGGCGACGTTCGGCATCGATGTCCTCCGACAACCGGGCGGCCTTCCGGGTGACGAGAGCCCAGATGCGGGAGAACCCTCTCTCGTCGACTCCACCGGGCTTCATGAAGTCGCGGTAGAGGTCGGTGAACCCTTCCCACGGACAGATCGCCGCGAGGTGGGGCGGGTGGAGTGCTGCCGCCTTGTACTGCGAGAGTGCGAGATACGACACGCCCAGCATGCCGACCGCGCCGGTCGACCAGGACTGCCGGCCGGCCCACTCGATCAGGTCGTGGACATCGAGGGCCTCGGCGTCGGAGAGCAGCGATCCGGTTCCCTCCGAGGTCCCCGCGCCGCGCAGGTCGGCATTGATGACGACGTAGCCCCGCGAGGTCCAGACCGCGGGGTCGGGCGCCTCCCAGCCGGTCTCACTCGAAACCCGATACGGCGCAGGTTGATTCATGATCCGGTACTGGAAGTTGATCTTCCACCCGAACAGCGTCCGGACCGGCAGCGCGTCCTTGCCGTAGGGGTGCGCCGAGAGCAGGACCGGGAACGGACCATCCCCCGCCGGTCGATACACGTTGACCCGCAGAGTGACCCCGTCGCGCATCACCACCGGGACGTCGGCGTCCTTGATCATGTCGTCGGGTGCCGGATAGATGGTCACCGGCGGACGTACGGCGTTCTGCACCCGCCGCAGGCCATAGCGGAGAGCACCCGGGCGCCGCCACGGCCGGTCGTGGCTCACCGAATCCCCCATACGACCTCCGACGACAGTGCGACACCCATGGCTGGACTCTAGGGCACAGGCGGAGGCCGGTCTTGGCTCTCCACGCCCTTGCGTCTTTCGTCAGCACTCGCTAACGTTAGCAGTTACCGACGCATACCGGCACAAGGAGTCCTCATGGGAGCACCAGTCGCATTCTTCGAGATCACCTCGCACGACCCCACTCGACTCACCGCGTTCTATCGCGATCTGTTCGACTGGACCATCGACGACAGTTCCGGCCCGGAGTACTCGCTCGTCGACACCGGCGCAGGTGACGGCGCCGTCTCCGGCGGCATCGGCGCCGTGTCCGAACCCGGCGGGACCGGCGGGGTGAGTGTCTACATGCGCGTCGACGATCTGCAGGCGTCCCTCGACCGGGCCGAGGCACTCGGCGGCAAGGCACTCGTACCGCCCACGGACCTCCCGGATGGGTACGGCAAATTCGCCATGTTCGCCGACCCCGACGGCAACTCGATCGGACTCTGGGCGTGACCGACAAGTCCCCGGGCGTCGACGAGGCCCTGCGCGCGATGGCGGAGCCCCGCCGCCGCGCCATCCTCGAACTCGTCTCCGGCGAGGAGCTGTCCGCGGGCGACATCGCCGCCCGGTTCGACGTCAGCCGCACCGCGATCTCCCAGCACATCACCGTGCTGAAAGACGCCGGGCTGCTGGCCGAGCGCCGCGAGGGGACCCGACGCATCTACCGCGCCCGACCCGAGGGCATCGACCGACTACGCGACCTGCTCGACAACATGTGGGCGTCATCTCTCGACGTCGCGCGGCAACTGGTCGAGGCCGAACACGGACTGACCGACGCCGACGAGGTGAACCGTGCCGGGTGAACGCGAGGTCGACGACGCCGGGAGTCGCGATGGCGGTGCCGTTCTCCCGCTCCGACGGCCGCCGATTCGTCAATCCACCACCGTCCGTAGCGATCTCGACCATGTCTTCACCACCTTTGTCCGGACCATCGGGGTCTGGTGGCCGCTGCAACCGATGTCGATCGGCGGGGACCGGGCACGGACGGTGACCATCGACGAGTTCACCGGCGGCCGGGTCTATGAGACCTGGGACGACGGCACGACCGCCGAATGGGGGCGACTCGCGGTGTGGGAACCCCCGAGCCGGTTCGTCATGTCGTGGCTGAACACCCCCGAGCCGACCGAGGTCGAGCTGGCCTTCACCTCGCTCGGTCCGGCACTGACTCGGGTGTCCGTGGAACACCGCGGCTGGGAGCATCTGAGCGAGGAACAGCTTCGCGAAGACTGCGCCGCGCCAGGCGGTTACAGCTCCGGCGCGTATTCCGGCGGCTGGGCCGCCGCCCTGGCGGCCTGCGTCGACGTCATCGAATCGACCCACCCCTGAAGAGAGAGCGTCAGAACATGACCCACTTCGTGTACAAACTCGTCCCGCCGCGTCCCACCTTCGGTCCCGGCGACATGTCCGACGACGAGGCCGCCATCATGGGCCGCCACGGCTCGTACTGGTCGGGGCTCCTCGCCGACGGCACCGCCGTGATCTTCGGTCCCGTCGTCGACCCGACCGGGAACTGGGGCCTGGGCGTGGTGCGCGCCGACTCCGAGGACGATGTCCGGGCCATCAGCGCCGCCGACCCGGCCGTCACCACGGGCCTCGCCCGCGTCGAGATCCTCCCCATGCCCGTGGGCATCGGGCGCGACTGACCGGACCCGATTCAACGAGAAAGCCCGTTCCGACATCGGTCGGAACGGGCTTCGTTCGGTGGAGCTAAGGGGACTCGAACCCCTGACCCCCACACTGCCAGTGTGGTGCGCTACCAGCTGCGCCATAGCCCCGTATTTTGTTGTTCCGCCCTGTTCGAGGGCACTGGCGAAGTTACACCATCTCGGTGACGGCAACCAAATCGCCAGGACTCCGGGCGGAGTTACACCGGGCCGGAGTCCCGACGATCAGCTGCGACCCGATCAGGAGTTGCCGCCACCCAGGATGCTGTCGAGCCAACCGGTGCCCTCGAGGACGCCGTTGACGGGTTCGCCGTCGTGCAGCACGGTCGGGGTGCCGACCTGGCCGCCGGTCGCCTTCGACAGTTCGTCGGTCGACTTCTGCGCGTTTTCCTCGGCCTGGGCGACCTTCGCGTTGTCGGTGATGCACGTGGCGGTGGCCGGCGTCGCGCCCTGCTCGGTGGCGAGACGCGCGAGCTCGGGGCTGGTGATGTTGCCGGTGCCGTCCTCGGGCGGCTGGGCGGCGAACAGCGCGCTGTGGAACCGCAGGAACAGATCGGTGTTCTGCTCGTCGGCCACGCAGGTCAGCGCACCGGCAGCCCGCGAGCTGTAGTCACCGGTCGCCGACCGCGAGTTCAGGAAGTGCAGCGTGTGGTAGCGCACGCGGAGTTTGCCCTCGGTGACGGCCTTGGTGATGGCCGGTCCGGACTGCTGCTCGAACACCTTGCACACCGGACACATCGGGTCTTCGAAGACGTCGATGAGCGGAGCGGTCTCGGGACCGACGATCATCGTCGAACTCGACGCCAGCGCGGCTTGATCGGTGTCACCCTGATCGCGTCCGCTCCACCAGATCCCGCCGATCACGAGGCCCGCGATCACCAGGACCGCGATGCCGCCGAGCACGTAGGTCATCGTGTTCGACGGCGCGCTCGGCTGATACTTCGAGTTGGTGGTGCGGGGCACCGATGCTCCCGGCTTGCGCTTCTTGCTCACATTCCGACAATAACGGCGTCGCGCTGAAAATTGTCTGAGGGAACGTCCGGCCGGAACGGGGCGGTGACCACCACCGCCGGCCCGCTAGTCGCTCACGCCCCCAGCGCCGCGTCGACGACCTGCTGCGCCTCGCTCTGTACCTGCGCGAGATGGTCTGCGCCCTTGAAGGATTCGGCGTAGATCTTGTACACGTCCTCGGTCCCCGAGGGGCGAGCCGCGAACCAGGCGTTCTCCGTCGTGACCTTCAGGCCGCCGATCGGTGCGCCGTTGCCCGGTGCGGTCGTCATGATCGCCGAGATGGGTTCGCCCGCCAGTTCCGTGGCCGTCACCTGCTCCGGTGACAACTTCGACAGCACCGCCTTCTGCTCCCGGCTGGCCGGCGCGTCGATCCGCGCGTACGCCGTCGTCCCGTACTCCTCGGCGAGTTCGGCGTAGCGCTGCGACGGCGACTTGCCCGTCACCGCGAGGATCTCCGACGCCAGCAGCGCCATGATGATGCCGTCCTTGTCGGTCGACCACGGGCTGCCGTCGAAGGTCAGGAACGACGCCCCGGCGCTCTCCTCACCACCGAAGGCGACGCGACCGTTCAGCAGGCCGTCGACGAACCACTTGAAGCCGACGGGAACCTCGAGCAGCGGTCGTCCGATCCCTGCGACCACCCGGTCGATCAGCGACGACGACACGAGCGTCTTGCCGACCGCCGCCGACTCCGACCACTGCGGCCGGTGCGTGAACAGGTAGTCGATCGCGACGGCCAGGTAGTGGTTGGGGTTCATCAGGCCGGCGTCGGGCGTGACGATGCCGTGCCGGTCCGAGTCGGCGTCGTTGCCGGTCGCGATGTCGTAGGAATCACGGGCGGAGATGAGTGAGGCCATCGCGTTGGCCGACGAACAGTCCATCCGGATCTTGCCGTCGGTGTCGAGCGTCATGAACGAGAACGTCGGGTCCACCGTCGGATTCACGACCGTCAGGTGCTCGAGGTTGTATCGCAGGCCCAGCAGCGCCCAGTAGCCGACGGACGCGCCGCCGAGCGGGTCGGCGCCGATGTGGATGCCGGCGTCGCGGATCGCCCGCATGTCAACTACATCGCCGAGTCCGTCGATGTAGTTGAGGAGGAACGAGTAGTCGTGCACGAACTCGCTGCCGCGCGCACGCTCGAACGGGATGCGCGCGACACCGTCGAGCTTCTGCTCGAGCAGTTCGTTCGCCCGCGCCGCGACGACCGAGGTGATCGAGGTGTCCGCGGGACCGCCGGTCGGCGGGTTGTACTTGAACCCCCCGTCCCGCGGCGGATTGTGTGACGGCGTCACGACGATGCCGTCGGACAGCACCCCCGGGTTGTCCTGGTTGAACATGAGGATGGCGCGGCTGACCGCCGGCGTGGGTGTGAACGAGTCGCTCTCGGCGGTGTAGACGGTGATCTCGTTGGCCGCGAGCACTTCGAGTGCGGTGCGCCAGGCGGGGACCGAGAGAGCGTGGGTGTCGAACCCGATGAACAGCGGACCAGAGATCCCGGCCGAGCGGCGGTAGTCGACGATCGCCTGCGTCGTCGCGAGGATGTGGGCCTCGTTGAACGCGTTGTCGAAGCTCGATCCGCGATGCCCCGACGTCCCGAACACGACCTGCTGCAACGGGTCCGACGGGTCGGGTGTGTTGTCGTAATAGGCACGCACCAGGGCGTCCACGTCGACGAGGTCTTCGGGCAGGGCCAAGGTACCAGCGCGAGGATGTGCCATGACCGCGATTGTGCCATTCCACACGCCGTTCGCCCGGTCGACGAACCGATCCGTCCGGACCCGGATACCGAATCGCTACGGTGGGACGATCGTCGACGTCGCATCGAAGGGGCCTGCACACATGCTGATCGCCGGATTGTCGGGACTGCTGTCCCCCGGACGCCGATCCCCCGGCCTGCTCGTGCTCGTCCTGCCGGGCGGCACGGACAACAGCCACAAACCGTTCAGTCCCTGGCAGCCGTCCGCCCTGCGCATGTACCCGTTCACCTGGTCGCTGCGACTGCGATTCGGCCGGTCGGTGCGCGTCCACCAGGTCGGCTACCGCGTGTACGGCTGGAACGGCGACGACAACTCGCCTCTGCTCCCCGCCCGTGCGGCACTCGACGAGATCTGCCGACGGCACCCGGGCGTGCCGGTGGTCGCGATCGGACACTCGATGGGCGGACGCGTGGCCGCCCATCTCGCCGCCGACCGCCGGGTCATCGGCGTCCTCGGCCTGGCGCCGTGGTGGCAGTTCGCCGACTGGCGACACATCCAGCCCGGCGCGCGGGTCGTCGCGGTGCACGGCGACGCCGACACCCGCACGCTCGCGAAGCGGACCCGCAAGGGCATCGACGAGCTCTCGGCGCTGGGCGTCGACGCCGAGTTCATCCCGGTCCCCGGCGGCGGTCACGCCATGCTCGATCACATCGGGCTCTGGCATCGCAGCGCGCTCGACTTCGTCGGCGAGCGCCTGTCCGCGCTGCGCGGCGCCTGACCTCAGCGCGTCGGCCGGCCGGCCAACTCCTCGACGAACTCCGGGTAGAACTCGACGTATTTCTCCCCGACGAGCACGTAGAGCGGATCGTCGCCGGTCTGCCCGTAAGCCTGTTTGCGGAGTTCGGTGCGCATGTTCTTGAACGTCGAGGTGTGTTCCAGCGCCTCGACGATCCGGACGAACAACGGCACGGCGTACGCGGGCAGACCGTCGCGAACGTGCCGGGCGAGACCGTCGGCGTCGAAGGTCTCGCCGTCTCGCAGGCTCACCGCCGCCATGCCGGCCTTGCCGTCGACCCCCGGAACGGGCACACCGAACACGACCGCCTCCTCGACGGCGGGGTGCGCGTCGAGCACCGCCTCGACCTCGGTGGTGGCCACGTTCTCACCCTTCCAGCGGAAGGTGTCACCGATGCGGTCGACGAAGCCGATGTGCGAGAAGCCCTGATCGCGGACGACGTCGCCGCTGTTGAACCACCTGTCGCCCTTGCGCTTCGCGTCGCGGACGATCTTTCGTTCGGTCGCGGCCGGGTCGGTGTAACCGTCGAACGGTACCCGTGAATTGATCTGCGCGAGAAGCAATCCGGTACCACCCTTCCCGACCGGCCGCACCCGCCCGTCGGGACCGCGCAGTGGCTCGCCGGTCTCCTCGTCGTATTCGACGATCGTGTACGGCAACGGCGAGAACCCGGCCGTCTTGGACAAGCCGAAGACGTTGATGAAACCGATGTTCGCCTCGCTCGCCGCATACAACTCGACGACGCGGTGGATACCGAACCTCTCGGTGAAGTCATCCCAGATGTCCGGGCGCAGACCGTTGCCGACGGCCAGCCGGAGGCGGTGCGCGCGATCGGTCGACTTCGGCGGCTGCGCGAGGAGATAGCGGCACAGCTCACCGATGTAGGCGAACGCGGTGGCGTTGTTCTCGATGATCTCGTCGATGAACTTCGACGCCGAGAACTGCTTGCCGATGGCCAGGCAGGCGCCCGACGCGAGGACCGACGAGACCGAGATCGTGAGAGCGTTGTTGTGGTAGAAGGGCAACGCCGTGTACATGACGTCGTCGCCGCGCAGACGGATTCCCAGCCCGCCGATGCCGTTCATCGCCACCAGCCAGCGGTAATGACTCATCTTGCTCGCCTTCGGGTAACCCGTTGTGCCCGAGGTGAAGATGTAGATCGCGGTCGACCCGACCTCGATCGAGTCGGTGACCGGCCGGTCGAGCGGTGAGCAGCGCGCGGTCAATGTGGCGAGTTCGGCGAAGGTGAACTCCTTCTCCGGCCGGCATCCGGCCGGCACCGATTTCAGCGCCTCCAGCAGATCATGCTGATAGAGAACCACTTTCGGCTCGATGAGTCCGAGACTGTGTTCCAGCACCGCGCCGCGCTGGTTGAAGTTGAGCATTCCGCAGATCGCCCCGATCTTGACGATCGCGAACATCGCGATGACGACATCGGGGTGGTTTCGCGAGAGCACCGCGACCACGTCACCGCGCCCGACACCCTCGCGAGTGAGGAAATCCGCGAGCCGGTTGGCCCGAGCATTGGCCTCGCGGTAAGTGATCGACGCACCCTCGAACCGGAGGAAGTCCCGGTCGGGGTACTTCTGCGCACTCTGCTGGAACCGCTTGCCGATGGACATCTTCGTGGTCGGCGGTGTGGGCAGCATCGCCGGTAGGGTCCGCAGAATCGTGCCGGCGTCACGACGCAACGACGCGACTCCCGACACCATGTCGGCCAGCCGGATGTCCGGCAGCAGTCCCGTGCCCGACGCGTGATCAACCATGTTCCCCAGCCCTTCGGTGTGTTCGACGACACACACCCTAGCGACAGCTCGTCCCCATTGACACATTGGGGGCTATTTGTTTCAAGCGAACATCGCGATCCGGCGAGCGCAGGGGTCGACCCTTGGCGCACGCCGGGTGACCGGCCACACTGTCTGGATGACCGACACCTCGCCGCGATCGACGAGCGACCGTCCCGCCGGCCCGCTCGACGGCGTCACCGTCCTCGAACTGGGCACGCTCATCGCCGGACCGCACGCGGCACGGCTGTTGGGTGACATGGGCGCGGACGTCATCAAGATCGAACCGCCCGGCAAGCCCGATCCGATCCGCACCTGGGGACAGGCGGAGGTCGACGGTCACCGCTTCTATTGGACGGTGCACGGCCGCAACAAGAAAGCGGTGACCCTCGATCTGCGGGCGGACCGAGGGCGCGAGCTGTTCCTCGATCTCGTCGAACGGGCCGACATCATCGTCGAGAATTTCCGTCCCGGGACGCTCGAGCGGCTCGGTATCGGCCCGGATGTACTGTCCGCTCGCAACCCGGGCATCGTCGTGGTGCGCGTCTCGGGCTACGGCCAGACCGGCCCGGATTCGACACGAGCCGGGTACGCCTCCGTCGCCGAGGCTGCCAGCGGTCTGCGGTATCTCAACGGCTACCCCGGACAGCTCCCGCCCCGGCTGGCGCTGTCACTCGGCGACACCCTGGCCGGCATGTTCGCCGCGCAGGGCGCCCTCGCGGCACTGTACCGGCGTGCGGTGACCGGCAAGGGGCAGGTCGTCGACACATCCCTCATCGAATCGTGTGTCGCCGTGCAGGAATCGGCCATCGCGGACTACGACGCAGGTGGCGTCGTCCGCGGCCCGTCGGGCACCCGGCTCGACGGCATCGCTCCGTCGAACCTCTACCCGACCAGTGCGGGCACGCACGTCATCATCGCCGCCAACCAGGATTCGGTGTTCGCCCGGCTGTGCGCGGCGATGGGACAACCCGAGCTCGCGACCGACGACCGCTTCGTCGATCACGCCGCGCGCGGACGCAACCAGGACGAGCTCGACGAATTGATCGGCGAATGGTCGCGGCAGTACACACCGGAGAAGCTGACCGAGGTACTCGGCGCCGCGGGAGTCGTTGTCGGACCGGTGAACTCGGTCGCCGAGATGGTCGCCGATCCGCACCTGCAGGCACGGGGGATGATCGCCGAACACTACGACGAACGTGCGCACCGCACCGTCCTCGGTCCCGGCGTCGTGCCACAGTTCAGCGACACCCCCGGTGGCATCCGCAACGCCGGTCCCCCCGCCCCCGGTTGCGACAACGAGGCCGTCTACGGCGGATTGCTCGGGCTGCCCGAAGACGAGATCGCGGCGTTGCGGGAGGCCGGGGTCATCTGACACTCGGCTACGGTCGAGCCATGTCACTGGTCGCGACCGGGCTCTCGCGCACCTTCGGCCGGCACACAGCCGTCGCCGATGCGAGCCTCGAACTCAAATCCGGCAGGATCACCGGGCTCGTCGGCCCCAACGGGGCGGGCAAGACCACCCTGCTCCTGCTTCTCGCGGGCCTACTCGCCCCCGATACCGGCGCGATCCTGGTCGACGACGCGCCGGTGAAGCCGGCGGACATGCGTCGACTGACGGGGTGGATGCCGGACATCTTCGGCACCTGGGAGAGCCTCACGGCGCACGAGATCCTGACGACGTTCGCCAAGCTCTATGGGATGCCCACCACCCAGGCCCGGCAACGCGCCGCTCAACTGCTCGAGTCGGTCCATCTGACCGACTTCGCGACACGGCCGGCGCACGAGCTGTCGCGCGGCCAGAAACAGCGCCTCGGCTTCGCCCGAGCCCTGGTGCACCGACCCCGGATTCTGCTGCTCGACGAGCCGGCATCCGGAATGGACCCGCGGTCACGGATGGAGTTGCGCGGCCACTTGCGCCGCCTCGCCGACGACGGGTGCGCCATCCTGGTGTCCTCGCACATCCTCTCCGAACTGGAAGAGATGGTCGACGACGTCGTGCTGATGACCGAGGGCCGGACCCGCACACCGCAGGGCGCGGCCGGCGGGGTGTGGCGGATCCGGCTCGTCGGCCAGCCGCCCGGGCAGGCGCGGGAAGTTCGCTTCGACGACGAGTCCGCTGCCGCGCGGCACCTCGCGCAGGTGGTGTCCTCCGGTGCGGCGGTCAGCGAATTCGCTCCCGTGTCCTCCGGCATCGAAGATGCCTACCTCGCACTCGACCCGGAGCGCCGATGACCACCAAGACGCACGAAGCAGATGTCTCGCCGCGGGCCCGCTTCTCGTCGTGGTGGCGGATGGTCGGGGTCATCGTCGAACTCGAACTCCGCCAACGGCTACGGACGACGAGATGGAAGGCCACGCTCGTCGTCGCGTTCGTCGTGACCTCCCTCGCCGTCTTCGGATCGATGTACCTGGCCGTCGGAGCATTCGGCGGCACCTACGCCGGGTGGGCGTCGAATCTGTACGGGCTCCTGATCGGATTCCTGTTGCTACTCGGGATCATCGTGGCCCCGACCCTGGCGGCGACCACGATCAACGGTGACCGCAAGGACGCGACCCTGGCCGTGGTGCAGGACACCGCGATCAGCAATTGGCAACTCGCACTCGGCAAGCTCATCGGCAGTTGGGTGGCGGGGATGGCCTTGGTCGCCGTCGCCGCACCGTACGTGATCTGGGGACTGATCGAAGCGCCCCAGTCGATCTGGCGCGGAGTGCTCGGCGCGGTCGTCCTTGCGCTCGTCTTCGCGTGCTACGCGGGGATCGGACTCGGGTTCTCCGCGGTGACGGCGCGACCGGCAGGGTCCGCGGTGCTGACGCAAGCCGCCGTCTTCTTCCTCCTGCTCGGCCTACCGGTGGTGTTCGGCCTGCTGTATCCGACAGTCGCGCAGACGCATTCGGTGGTCCGCACCGAAACGGCGGTGACCGATCCATCGAGCCCGACGCCCACCTGGACGTGTCGCGAGGTCACCCGAGGAGAGGAATTCCACCACCACGAACGCATCTGGTGGCTCCTCGCCCCGAACCCGTTCTTCATCGTGGCCGACGCCGTCTCCTCGCCGCCGCAGAACCCGATGAGGACCTCCGACAGCACGGCAGCCCAGGAGATCGCACGGACTCTGTCGGCAGTCCGGGCGGGTCCGTACATCGGCCCGCGGACATGTGCCGACATCTCCTACGGTTACAGCGACGGGAGCGACCCCATCGGCCATCGCGCCCGTGAAGCAGCACATGAGACGTCCGAGATGGGCCACTCGTGGTACGTCGGCCTGGGGATCTATCTGGCGCTCGGCGGCCTCGGGTACGTTGCCGCGGCGCGTCGTCTGCGGATCCCGGCGGGCAAGCTGCCGCGCGGAGTCCGGATCGCATGAGTGCCGGCGACGACTCTGCCGGGTACCAGCCCGGTTACGACGCCCTCGCCGACTTGTACGCCGCGACATTCCCCTCGCCGTTCTCGAACGCGCTGCAGCGCCGCGTGATCGAGTCCTTCGTCGACCACGTTCCCGGGAGCAGGATCCCCGGGACCGTGCTGGACGTGGGTTGCGGACCGGGCGGTGTGACGGCGGAATTGGCCTCCGCCGGTCTCGGTGTCATCGGCGTCGACCCGAGCGCCGAGATGCTGCGGATCGCGAGATCGTCGCATGCCGACCTACGCTTCGTTCTCGACGACGCACGGTTGACCTCGACGGAGCTCGAGGACATCGACGTCGCCGCAATCGTGGCGCGCTTCAGCCTGATCCATGTGCCACCCGCATCCGTTCCCGGCATTCTCGACGGCTGGGCCGCGCGGATGAGCTCCGGGGGCATCGTGCTGGTGGCGGGACAGACCACCGACGTGGACGAGATCGTCGAATTCGATCATCGGGTGGCGCCCGCCTGGCGTTGGCACCCGGATCGGATGGCGGCGGCCCTGGCCGATGCCGGTTTCGACGAGGAGTGGCGCACCGTCAAGCGTGCCGATGACGCCCATCGCTTCGCCGAGTTCCATCTCCTCGCGATACGCCGATGACGCTGTTCCAGGGCACGTACCCCCCGAACTAGAAAGTTCGGCGAACCGAAACTATAGTGTCGGCATGCCCAAGCTCGTGCGTCGCCGGTTCGTCACCGTCGGGGCACTGCTTGCTGCCGTGTGCACGATCCTCGCGGGATGCACGCTGTCGAGTCGGCTACCCGACGAGAAGGTCGTGCTCACCACGTTCACCGTGCTCGCCGACATCGCCTCGGAGGTCGCCGGCGACCGTCTGCAGGTGGAGTCGATCACCAAGCCGGGAGCCGAGATCCACGGCTACGAGCCGACTCCCGGCGACATCCGCCGGGCCGCGACCGCGTCGCTCGTCCTCGACAACGGTCTCAACCTCGAAGCCTGGTTCGCCCAGTTCGTCGACGGCCTCGATGTCCGGCACGTCGTTGTCAGCGAGGGTGTCGAACCGATCGACATCGCGTCGGATGCCTATGCGGGCAAGCCGAATCCGCATGCGTGGATGAGTCCGGTGAATGTGCAGATCTACGTCGACAACATGGTGCGCGCGTTCACGGAGCTCGATCCCGACGGCGCCGCCACCTTCGAGTCCAATGCGGCGGCGTACAAGCGGCAGCTCCAGCAGGTACAGACCGATCTCACCTCATCGCTGGCCGGACTACCCGCCAACGAGCGGGCCCTCGTCACCTGCGAGGGCGCGTTCTCGTATCTCGCCCGCGACGCCGGACTCGTCGAGCGCTACATCTGGCCGGTCAACGCCGAACAGCAGGCGACGCCGCAACAGGTCGCCGAGACGATCGACTTCGTCCGGGCGAACCGCGTTCCGGGCGTGTTCTGCGAGTCCACGGTCTCCGACGCCCCGATGCGACAGGTCGTGAACGCGACCGACGCCCGGTTCGGCGGCACCCTGTACGTCGACTCGCTCTCCGAGGCCGACGGCCCCGTACCCACCTATCTCGACCTCATCCGCCACGACGTCGCGACCATCGTGTCGGGCCTGACCGGGAGCAACACGTGAACGTCTCAGCGACAACCGGTTCCGCCATCGAGGTGACGGACGTGACCGTGCGATACGGCGACATCCTCGCGCTCGACCACGCGTCGGTACGAGTACCGTCCGGCCAGGTGTGCGGCCTCGTCGGCATGAACGGGTCGGGTAAGTCGACGCTGTTTAAAACGATCGCGGGGTCGGTGACCCCGACGACCGGTACGGTCCGGCTCGGCGGCCGGACCCCCACCGCGGCGCGTCGAGCCGGCGCGCTCGGTTACGTACCGCAGTCCGAGGACATCGACTGGAGCTTCCCGGTGTCGGTCCGTGACGTGGTGATGACGGGTCGCTACGGCCATCTCGGGTTCACGCGCCGCCCCAAGCGGGCCGACCACGACGCCGTCGACGAAGCCCTCGCACGCGTCGAGCTCACCGACTTCGCCGACCGCCAGATCGGCCAGTTGTCCGGCGGGCAGCGCAAGCGGGCCTTCGTGGCCCGCGGCATCGCACAGGAGGCCGAGATCCTGCTGCTCGACGAACCGTTCGCCGGCGTCGACAAACGCACCGAGGGGACCATCACCGCACTGCTACGCGAACTCGCCGATGCCGGGACGACGATCCTGGTGTCCACGCACGATCTCCAGGTCCTGCCCGAGCTGGCCGACGAGGCGATCCTGCTGATGCGCCGCGTGATCGCGCAGGGCGCGCCGGCCGAGGTGATCACCACCGACAACCTCGTCCGCGCGTTCGGGCTCGATCCACTGGCCCGGCCGACGTCGGAACGCGTCGGGTCCGAACGCCTCACCACCGACCGCCACGAGGAGGTCTCGTGAACATCGTCGACATCCTTCTCGACCCGTTCGCCTACGCGTTCATGACGCGTGCCCTGTGGGCGACGCTGATCGCCTCGGTCGTGTGTGCGCTGTTGTCGTGCTGGCTCGTGCTGATCGGCTGGTCGCTGATGGGTGACGCGGTCTCGCACGCGGTGCTGCCGGGCGTGGTCCTCGCCTACATCGTCGGCGTGCCGTTCGCCATCGGCGCGGTGATCTTCGGCTTCCTGGCGGTGGCACTGATCGGCGCTGTCCGCGACGGCGGCCGGGTCAAGGAGGACGCCGCCATCGGCATCGTCTTCACGACCCTGTTCGCGTTCGGCCTGGTGCTGATCTCGGTGACGCCGAGCCAGACCGACCTGAACCACATCATCTTCGGCAACCTCTTGGGCGTCTCGACGTCGGATCTCGTGCAGATCGCGATCCTGGGTGCGATCGTGGCGACCTTGCTGCTGCTCAAGAGACGCGACTTCACCCTCTACGCCTTCGACCGCACGCACGCTTTCGCGATCGGACTCAGCCCGAAACTGCTCGGCGCGGCCCTTCTCGCGCTGCTCGCCCTCACCGCGGTGACCGCGCTGCAGGTGGTCGGCATCGTGCTCGTGGTCGCGATGCTCATCATCCCCGGCGCGACGGCCCGACTGCTCACCGATCGCTTCGGCCGGATGCTCGTCATCGCGCCCGCGATCTCGGCGATCTGCGGGGTCATCGGCCTCTACGTCTCCTACTACCAGGACACCTCCCCCGGCGGGATGGTCGTCCTCGTCCAGGGCATCGCGTTCTTCGGTGTCTACCTGTTCAGCCCGACCCACGGCGTCGTCACCAGACGACGCAAGCATCGCGCGAGCGCGACGCTCGATGCGCTGAGTACCGGTTAGCGAACCGGCCGGCGCGAAACGAAAGGCGCCCCACCGAATCCGGTGGGGCGCCTTCTCGTGGAGCTGCCGGGAATTGAACCCGGGTCCTCCGTCGTGTTGTTAGGGCTTCTCCGTGTGCAGTCCGCTATGTCTCTACTCGGATCTCCCGGTCACGCGAACAAGCCGAGATGACGATCCCAGTCGCTGTTTGATGTTCCGACCTCACCCGCGACCGGCGAGGACGGTGAGCTCCCATGGATGATGCCGGCAACCGGGTCTGGGAGCATAACCCGGGCCGACAGACTAGCCGGCGCTACTTAGGCAGCGAGGGCGTAGTCGCGCTGATTGGAATCGGCGCTTAATTGGTTGCTGCGACGCTCACGGTGGTCTCCAGCCTGCACCGACACGCTTCCCCTATCTCGACGCACGAAGTCGAAACCGATCAGCCCCGAGTAGGACCCGCCGACCGAAGTCAGCGAGCACTTCAGTCTAACAACTCGTTCCGCAGAGTTCATTCCCGTTTCCCCGAAGCCGTCTGACGGCGGTCACTGTCCGCCGCGAAGACCATGGGTGAGAAGGCGCTGACAGTTCGGCCCTCCCAGTCGTCGGCGACAAGTCCGGTGCGGGCGCGCTCGGCGACAAGCGCCCCGACGATGCCGTCGACCAGCGTGTCCGGCTCCATCGACGCCGCGAACTGACCTTGCCGCTTCCCCGCGTCGAGGACCTCCCGGAGTTCTGCACGGTGCCGCGCCAGGACCTGCCGGAAGAGCACGCCGAACTCGGGATCGGAATCGGTCAGCAAAGCCGCCATGCCACCGAAACCGATTCCGTCGAGCACCATCGACGCCGCATGGCTCACCACCCAGCGCAGCCGGGCCTCTGCGGGAAGGTCCGCATCAGGCGGCTCGACGACGGCGACGTCGAGCAGAGCTGCGCCGAGCATCTCGTTCCGGTTGCGGTAGCGGCGATAGATCGTCGTACGCGCCACCCCGGAATGCGCTGCCACGCTCTCGATCGTGACCCCGGCCGGTCCGCGGGTCCGGAGCAGCTCCAGGGTCGAACGGACGATCTTCGGGCCGCTGCCGCCTGCCACGTCGTGGTCACCTCACGTTTCCCTCGCCGATCCCGATTCCGACCGTTGGCAGGAATACTACCGCGCCACGAAACGCTACACGTAGCGTAGCGATACACTCACTGTAGCGATCTGGGTCGGGACCACCCAGCGAAAGGACTCTTCTATGCGGAACACAACTCGATCGACATCTGTGGCTTTCACCGGATATCTGATCCTGCTTCTCGGATTTCTGTTCCTCGGGTTGTTCGTGATGGCAGTGGCCGGCGGCATCGCCGCGCCCGCATGGCCGTTCGGCGCCGCCATGGCCGTCTTCCTGATCACGTCTGTCGCGTGCTTCCGGCATCAATCAAAGCTCAGCCGCCGGTCGCGGATCTCCGGCGGCGACATCGTGTCCGCCGATCCACTGACACCACTCCTCCGACGAACCGACATCGAGCGCTACGAGTACACCTATCGACCCAGAGCCGACGTGTCGACCATGCACCGGACGGAGTTGACCGGTTCAGACCGCGCCGCGTGACCCCGACGACCCGCGCGAACGGCGGAGTCGCCGAGCTGCCAGCTCATTCACAGCCCACCGCCAGGCCTGGCCAAGACACCGCCGGGATCGTGGAGACCTCGTGAGCCGAGGACGGACTCGGCCGACCGACGAGAGCGAGACCGCATGACGCCCCCGACCCCTGGCGGACACGACCCCGACCGCACCTCCCCGGCCCCGCCGGCACCACGACATCCGACGACGCCGCGACCACGCCCATCGGCCCGGCGCCGACCCCGGGAGCGAACTCCCACGAGTCCATCGGCGCGGGCAACTCACCCGATTCACGCGGCCCGGTCGGCGAACCGAGCCCGGTGGCCCCGAAGACCGCACCGGCCCGGTCGGCCCTGATCGCCGGTGCAGCCGGGCTGGCCATCGTCGCGGGCGCACTCGGCTTCGGCGCCGGCTACATCACCGGGGACAACACGACGCCCGAGCGGCCGTCGCCGGCAGCGGTCTGGCAGCAGAGCGGCAACGGGCCCGGAATGGGCGGTGGTCCTCAGATGGGTGGACCGCAGATGGGTGGGCCCGGGATGGGCGGCCTGCCGGGCCGACAGAACCAGGACGGCGAGAGCGGCTCCGAGTCCGACGACCAAAACGGACCGAACACGTCGCCGGGAACGCCGACTGAGCAACAGGGTCAGGCCGACACCGGCGCGTGAGTCAGCCCATGCCCTTCACGCGGCGGCCGACCTCACGTTCGACCTCACGCTGGGCGGTCCGCTTGGCGATGTCCTGGCGCTTGTCGTGCGCCTGCTTGCCGCGGGCCAGCGCGAGCTCGACCTTCACCTTGCCGTCGTTGAAGTACATCGACAGCGGCACCAGCGTGAGGTTGCCGTCGCGGATCTTGCCGACGAGGTTGTCGATCTCGCGTCGGTGCATCAGCAGTTTGCGCTTGCGGCGGACCGAGTGGTTGGTCCAGGAGCCGTTGCCGTACTCGGCGATGTGCAGGGCATGAAGCCACACCTCGCCGTCGTCGATCGTCGCGAACGCGTCGACCAGCGAGGCCTTGCCCGCCCGCAGGCTTTTCACCTCGGTTCCGACCAGGACGACGCCGGCCTCGTAGACGTCGAGGATGGCGTAGTTGTGCCGCGCCTTGCGGTTGGACGCGATCACATTGCGTCCCATTTCCTTCGGCATGCACTCACCTCCTCGTAGTGTGGTCGATCGCCCTGTTGGTGACCGACCGGTTGCTGATCGCCGACAATCCGAACCGCCCGGACGGACCGATCATTCCCGGACATAGACACGAAGCGTGACATACGCGGTCGCACCCGCCAACACAATTCCGCCGAGCACCAGCCACGGTGCGACGAACAGTACGTCGGTCAGCTCGATCCGGGCGAAGAAGCTGACCCCGTACAACTCGCGTAACGCGTTGTCGAAGAAGAACTTCTTGGCCAGCAGCAGACCGCCGATGGCCAGCATCGAGCCGACAAAGGCCGACACCACCGCCTCGAGTAGGAACGGTAACTGGGTGTACCAGCGGGTCGCGCCGACGAGGCGCATGATCGACACCTCGGTCCGTCTGGTGAACGCCGCGACCTGAACCGTGTTGATGATCAACAGGATGGCGGCGATCGCCAGGACCGAAGCGATGGCGAAGGTCGCGTTGCGGACGCCGTCGAGGACGCTGAAGATCCGCTGCACGAGCTTACGGTCGTCCTTGAAGGCGTCCACCCCCAGATCTTTCCGCGTCGCGTACTTGGTGAGCACCGCGTCGAACTGGCCGGGATCGGACACCCGCACACGCAGCGAGGCCGGCAACGTGCCCTCGACGATGTTCTCGGCGAGATCGGGGTTGTTCGCGAAGATCTCCTTCGCGCGTTTGAAGGCCTCGTCCTTGTCGAGGTAGGTCACCGAGGTGACGCCGGGTTCGTTCTCGAGCCCGCGGCGAAGTTGGGCGCACGGGTCGGACTCGCACTGCGGATCACGTTCGGTCACCTCGGGATTGAGATAGAACTCCATCTCCACCCGGTCGAGGAAGATCTGCTGACTCTTGTCCGCCATCTGGATCACCAGGAGCCCACCGCCGAACATTCCCAGCGTGATCGCGGTGGTGATGATCATCGCGATGGTCATGGTCGCGTTGCGGCGGAGTCCGTGGAGAACCTCGCTGATGATGAAATTCGCTCGCATGTCTGCTCAGACAGTCCTTGGGTCTCGGGGAAGTGTGTCGGGTCGGGCTGCGCGTCAGCCGATTCCGTACACACCCTGCGGGTCGTTGCGGACGAGTTGGCCGCTGTCGAACTCGAGAACCCGTCGTCGCATTGCGTCGACGATGTGGCGGTCGTGGGTGGCCATCACCACCGTGGTGCCGCGGCGGTTGACCCGGTCGAGGACGTCGACGATCTCCTCGCTGGTCTCGGGATCGAGGTTGCCGGTGGGCTCGTCGGCCAGGAGCACCAGCGGACGGTTCACGATGGCGCGGGCGATGGCCACGCGCTGCATCTCGCCGCCGGACAACTCGTTCGGCATGCGATCGTGCTTGCCTTCGAGGCCGACGTACTCGAGCACCTCCGGCACCACCCGCTGGATGGTGGAGCGAGGCCGGCCGATCACCTCGAGCGCGAACGCGACATTCTCGGCCACCGTCTTCTTCTGGAGCAGACGAAAGTCCTGGAACACACACCCGATCGACTGCCGCAGCTTCGGCACGCTGCGCGCCTTCAGTCGGTTGACGTGGAACTCCCCGAGGTACACCTCGCCGCTCGTCGGGCGGTCCTCCTTGAGGAGCAGACGGAAGAACGTCGACTTACCCGATCCCGACGGACCGATCAGGAACGCGAACTCCCCCTTGTCGACCTCGAAGCTCAGATCTCGCAGAGCGGGTCGACTGGACGCCTTGTACTGCATCGTGACGTTCTCCAGCTTGATCACGATGTGCCAGTGTAACGACGACTCCTGAGAGTGCGTTCAGGCGCGACGCCCCAGCTCAGCCACCCGCCTGACCAGGGAGTTCCCCGCCGGGTCAGCGTGTCGGGACCGTGGTGGTCGGCGTCTGTCCGCCGAAATTCGGGAACGGGAGGCCCGGCAGTCCCGGGATGGTGTCGCGGCTGGTGCTCGGGGTCTGCGTCTGTGTCCCGTCCGTCGACGAGCCCTCGGTTCCGTCGACGCCACCGGTGGTGTCGGTGGTCGACGATTCGGTGGTGGTCGTCGTCGACGACGTGGAAGGCGGCGCCTCGTACGTCGGCTCCACCGTCTGCGATGTCGTCGGGGCGGGCCGAGCTGGTGCCGGTGCGACGACGCCGTAGCGCTGCGAGGTGTACCCGTAGAGCACGCAACACGCCAGGAACACGGCGACGAGAATCGCGGTGCTGGTCCGGATCCGGGTCCGCGCCACGTGCCCCCAGTCGAACCGCCGCCGCCTGTCGTCGGAGCGGTCCGGCGACTCCTGCGGTGGCGGGTCCTGCGGGGGGATGCTCTGGGTGGGATCACCCTGAATGGGGTCGCTCTGCGTGGGAGCCCCCTGCGCGGGAATCCCCTGCGTCGGGATGATCTGTGTCGGGTCGTCCGCGCCGGGGACGGGTCGGCCGGAGTGTTTGCCGGGCCCGTCGCGGCCAGGCGTGTTGTGTCCCGGGATGTTCGAGTCCGCCATCAGTCTCCCCCGTCCCGATTGCCCTGGTCGGCGTGCGTCGCGGGTGGTCCGCCCGCGGAACGGACCTCGCGGGCGGGCACGTTGATCCCCTCCCGCGCCAACGCCCGGATGATGTGGACGCGCAGCGCACGCCCGACCTCGAACTGCTTGCCCGGCAGTGTCCGGGTCACCATGCGCACGGTGATCGCGTCGAGCTCGAGGCTGATGACCCCGAGCGACGACGGCGCGTCGAGCAGCAGGTCATGCCATCGCGGCAGCGCGTAGAACTCTCGGCCGACCCGGTCGAGTGTGTCGTTGACGAGCCCGATGTCGGCCTCGGACGGGACCGGCACGTCGACGACGGCGCGCGCCCAGTCCTTGGACAGGTTGGTCGCCTTGACGATCTGACCGTTCGGAACGGTGATGACCTCACCTTCCGCGGTACGCAGCTTGGTCACCCGCAGGGTCACGTCTTCCACGGTCCCCTCGGCCGGCGCATTGCCCGTGACGGTCAGATTGACCACGTCGCCGTAGCCGTACTGCTTCTCGGCGACCACGAAGAACCCGGCGAGGATGTCCTGCACGATGCGCTGCGCGCCGAAGCCGAGGGCGGCACCGATCACGGCGGTCGGACCGGTCAACCCGCTCAACGGGATTCCGAACACCGACAGCGTGTGGATGATCACGATGATCGCGATCACCACGATCAGCGTCCAGGCGACGACGTCGACCAGCGCCCGACGATGCTTGGCGTCTTCGGTCTGCACGATGAGATCGCTGGTCGAGAACCGCGAATCCACGCGCGAGGCGTATTTGTCGGCGAACCAGCGGATCAGGCGGGCCAGCAGGACCGCGCCCAGAATCCAGATCACGATCTCCAGGCCGCTGGTGACCAGCCAGACGTAGACCCGACCGAGGAGCAGTTCGGTCGGGCTCGGCTCAGCGGCCAGCACGAGGGCGGCGGGTGAGGCGATCACGCTTCGGCGGTCGCCATCCGCCAGCGGATCCCGGCCTCGATGAACTTGTCCAGCTCCCCGTCGAGCACCGACGTCGGATTGTTGTCCTCGACGCCGGTCCGCAGGTCTTTCACCATCTGATACGGGTGCAGCACGTAGGAGCGCATCTGGTTGCCCCAGCTCGAACCACCGTCACCCTTCAGTGCGTCGAGTTCGGCGCGCTCCTCCTGGCGCTTGCGGTCGAGCAGCTTGGCCTGCAGCACGCGCATGGCCGACGCCTTGTTCTGTAGCTGACTCTTCTCGTTCTGACAGGTCACGACGATGCCGGTGGGGATGTGGGTCAGCCGGACCGCGGAGTCGGTCGTGTTGACCGACTGCCCGCCGGGGCCCGACGAGCGGTACACGTCGACCTTGATGTCGTTCTCGTCGACGTCGATGTGGTCGGTGGTCTCCACCACTGGCAACACCTCGACCTCGGCGAACGATGTCTGACGGCGGCTCTGGTTGTCGAACGGGCTGATACGCACGAGCCGGTGGGTGCCCTGCTCGACCGACAGCGTGCCGTACATGTACGGGGCCTTCACCGCGAAGGTCGCGCTCTTGAGGCCCGCTTCTTCGGCGTAGGAGGTGTCGTAGACCTCGACGCCGTAGCCCTTCTGCTCGGCCCAGCGGATGTACATGCGCATCAGCATCTGCGCCCAGTCCGCCGCGTCGACGCCGCCCGCGCCGGAGCGGATGTTCACGACGGCGTCGCGCGAGTCGTACTCGCCGGCGAGCATCGTCTTGACCTCCATCGCCTCGATGTCGGTCCGCAGGCTCTCACGTTCGGCATCGGCGTCGGCCAGCGCAGCCGTCTTGTCGTCACCCTCTTCGGCCTCGGCGAGCTCGTAGAGCACGGGTAGATCCTCGAGGCGCTGGCGCAACTCGGAGACCTTGCGGAACTCCGACTGCGCGTGCGAGAGCTCGCTGGTCACCTTCTGGGCGTGGTCCTGGTCGTTCCACAGGTCCGGGTCCGACGCCTGCATCTCGAGTTCGTCGATGCGACGACGCAGCTCCTCGAGATCGAGCACCTTCTCCACGGTGGTCAAGGTGGCGTCGAGGGAGTCGAGGTCTGCGGTCACGTCGGGATGCACGGTTATCCAGAGTACCGACAGTCGGGCGCGTCAGCGGCCGGCGGATCTACAGAGGGCCGGGACCGGCTTCGGGCATCACCCCGAACCGCCACGACGTCGCGGCCTTCTGCGGTTTGTAGAGGACCGGCAGATCGTCGCCGACCTGCGGCCAGGGGTCGCCCGCGCCCAGTACGAGCGTCCCGTACACCTCGGTCGGACTGGTCTCGGGACCGACGATCGTCCCGGAGATGGTGCAGAACCGGTTTCCGTCCTTGTCGGCCGCGCTCTTGGTCGGCTCGTCGTCGCGGTCGGAGACCCCGACGACCGTGAACGTGCCCTGCACGAACTGGGAGGCCTTGGCCGCCGACATCGGCTGCGGGTTGCGGCCGCGCTGCCACTGCACCACCAGCACCACCACGAGAGCCGCGATCAACAGGGTGAACGTCACGGTCAGCAACATGACAGCTACCCTACCGGGCATGTCCGTCCCTCCCGGTCCGACGACGTTCAGCGATGACCTCGAGCTCGCGCTCTCCCTCGCCGACTCCGCCGACGCGCTCACCATGGACCGCTTCGGCGCCGTGGATCTGAAGGTGGACGACAAGCCGGATCTCACACCGGTGTCCGATGCCGACCTGGCGTGCGAAACCCTGATCCGCGAACGCCTTTCGGCCCGTCGCCCTGCCGACACCGTGCTCGGTGAGGAGTTCGGCGGCGACGCCGTGCTCTCCGGGCGGCAGTGGGTCGTCGATCCCATCGACGGGACCAAGAACTTCGTCCGCGGCGTCCCGGTATGGGCCACGCTGATCGCACTCCTCATCGACGGCGTACCCACGGTCGGGGTTGTCTCGGCACCGGCACTTCGCCGACGCTGGTGGGCGGCAACAGGTCTCGGTGCGCACGTGCGTTTCAACGACGAGGACGTCCGACGCCTGTCGGTGTCGGGAGTGGCCGACCTCGGGTCGGCGAGCCTCGCATTCTCGAGCCTGTCCGGCTGGGCCGATCGCGGCATCCGGGGAGAGTTCATCGACCTCACCGACCGGGTGTGGCGCGTACGCGGCTACGGCGACTTCTTCAACTACTGCCTCGTCGCCGAGGGCGCGGTCGACGTGACCGCCGAACCCGAGGTCTCGCTGTGGGACCTGGCGCCGCTCGACATCCTGGTCCGCGAGGCGGGCGGACGCTTCACCGCCCTCGACGGCACGCCCGGACCCACCGGCGGCAGTGCGATCGCCAGCAACGGACTGCTGCACGACGAGGTGCTGGGGACGCTGCGCGTCGACCCTTCGTGACGCTCGCAAGCTCGCTCCTCAGGGACCGGAGGGAGCCCGCTCGCACGCCCCCCCCCCGCTGGTTGAGCCGGTGAGGAGCGCAGCGACGAACCGAGTCGAAGCCACCTCCCGGCCACTCACACTTGTGTGGCGCTCTCCTTCTCCAGCACCGTGAACTCGGTCGCGTCGTCCTTCATGTCCGCGAGTCGCCCGTAGTGGATACCGCTGCCGGCGTCGGACAGGACCGCCTGATGGATGGGGACGGCGACGCGCGGCGCCATCGCCCGCAGGTAGTCGACCGACTCGCTGAGTTTCATCCACGGCGCGGCCGACGGCAGCGCCAGGACGTCGACATGCTCGAACGGGATGTAGAACGAGTCCCCCGGATGCATGAATTGGCCCGGCCGGTCGGCGGTCCCGAGGACATAGGCGACGTTGTCGATGACCGGGATCTCGGGATGGATGACGGCATGCCGGCCGCCGGTGAAACGCGCGGTGAGCGAACCGATCTCGATCTGGTCGCCGCTGCGGGCGGCCGTCCACGCGCCGGCCACGTCGTCGTCGTTGAGCTGCTTGGTCGTCTGGGGATCGGCGTAGAGGATCGCGTCGGGGTTCGCGGCGACGAGGTCAGGCAGCTTCGCGACGTCGCAGTGGTCGGGATGCTGGTGGGTGATCAGGATCGCGTCGAGATCGTCGATGCCGTCGAACCCGTGCGAGAAGTTCCCCGGGTCGAAGAGCACCTTCGTCCCGTCGATCTCGACGAGCAGACAGGAATGGCCGAAGTGGGTGATCTGCATGACTCCACTCTGCCCGTTCAGACGACGACCGGGAAGAAGCCCCACCCGAACGCGGCGTCGAGGATTCGCACGAAACCGTAGGTCAGCCACACCCCCAGCAGGACGGCACCGACGGGTCCGAGCACGCGGTCGCGCCAACCGGCGAGCGGCGCCCCGCGACGGCGCACCAGGGTGACCGTCGCCGCGACGACGGTCACCGCGGTCAGCAGCAGGAACACCGGACCGAAGGCATTGAACGTGAACGCGGACCCGACGTCGCCGTGCATGAACGCAACCCAGCTCCGGGTGAGTCCGCAGCCGGGACACGGAAGGCCGGTCATCACCGCGAACGGACACAGCGGCGGTCCGCTCTCCACACCACTCGGACTGAACACACACGCGGCGCCGAGCGCGGCGGCACCGACCACCGCGACGGTCGTCGCGCCCACCACCTGAGTGCCTGATAAGCCCTGTTCGCGGCGGTGATCGAGGGTCATGCGGCCAGCCTAGCGGGTATGCGGAACGGTGGTGGCGGGCAAGTGCGTGACAAACTTCTTACTCCGAAGTAAGGTATGGACTTACTACCGAGTAAGATAGGTCGCATCGACCCTCCACCCACACGTGGATCCACGCACAGACCCCCACCGGGGCGACTGGAAAGAAACGGCTGGTGATCATGACAACCCACACCGAACCGCGCGACACCTCCGCAGTCGGCCGCAACCCGCACCCGCGCAACTTCATCGGCACCGCGATGCGCGTCCTGACCACGGTGACGGGTTCCGAGTTCGCCGAGAAGTACAAGATCCGCGAACCCATCAACCGCATCGCCTACCAGGGCACCAAGACCGGTTTCCAGACCCTCGGGGCGGCGAACCGCGCGTTCAAGGCCGCTCAGGACGGCGGCTCCGGCCAGGCCAAGCGTCTCACCAGCACGCCCAAGGACTACTTCAACCTCACCCCCGACGACGAACAGCAGATGATCGCCGAGACGGTGAAGGAGTTCGCCACCGAGCTCCTGCGTCCGGCCGCACACGACGCCGACGCCGCCGCGGCGGCCCCCGAAGACCTGGTCAAGCGGTCCGCCGAGCTCGGCATCACCATGATCAACGTCCCCGAGGAGTTCGAGGGCGCCGCCTCCGAGCGCGGGGTCGTCACCAACGCGCTCGTCGCCGAGGCGATGGCCTACGGCGACATGGGCCTGGCACTTCCGCTCCTCGCGCCGAGTGGCGTGGCCACCACCCTGACCAACTTCGGTACCGACGAGCAGCAGCGCACCTACCTGCCCGACTTCGCCGGGGAGAACGTGCCCCAGTCGGCGGTCGTCATCGCCGAGCCGCGTCCGCTGTTCGACGCCTTCTCGTTGAGCACCAAGGCAACTCGCGTGCCGAGCGGGTTCCGTCTCAATGGTGTCAAGTCCTTCGTCCCGGCTGCCGGCTCGTCGGAACTGTTCATCGTCGGCGCCCAGCTCGACGGCAAGCCGGCCCTCTTCATCGTCGAATCCGACAGCAAGGGTCTGATCGTCGAGGCCGACCCGGGCATGGGCGTGCGCGCCGCGGGCATGGGTCGTCTGCTGTTGCAGGACGTCGCCGTACCGGCGACCGCCATCATCGGCGGCGAGGCCGACGCCGCGACGTCGGCGTACCGCGACGTCGTTCGCCTGTCCCGGCTGGGCTGGTCGGCGCTGGCCGCGGGCACCGCGCGCGCCGTCCTCGACTACGTAATCCCGTATGTGAACGAGCGCGAGGCGTTCGGCGAGCCGATCTCCAACCGTCAGGCGGTGGCCTTCATGGTCGCCACGATGGCGACCGAGGTCGACTCGATCCGCCTCGTCACGCTGCGCGGTGCCGCGCGTGCCGAGCAGGGTCTGTCCTTCGCCCGCGAAGCCGCGCTGGCGCGCAAGCTGACCATCGACAAGGGGCTGCAGATCGGCCTCGACGGCGTCCAGCTGCTCGGCGGCCACGGCTTCACCAAGGAACACCCCGTCGAGCGTTGGTACCGCGATCTCCGCGGTGCCGGCATCGGCGAAGGCATCGTCGTCCTCTGACCGCGTTGTGCGAACGTAGCGAAAGAACCTCTGATGAGCATCAATCTCGAACTCCCGAAGAAGCTGCGCGTCACCGTCGACCAGGCCCATCAGGCGGCCGCGGAGATCTTCCGGCCCATCTCGCGCAAGTACGACCTGCGCGAGCACGACTACCCCGTCGAGCTCGACACCCTCGCCAGCCTGTACGACGGTCTGTCCGAGACCGGGCAGGCCGGTGCGGGCGCCGACGGCGGACGTAGCCAACAGAAGAAAGACAAGCCCAAGGCCGAGGGCGCCGTGGTCAACGGCGGCAACATGCAGTCCGTCGTCAACGTGATGGAGACCTCCTGGGGCGATGTCGGCCTCATGCTCTCGATTCCCTATCAGGGACTGGGGAACTCGGCGATCGCCGCGGTGGCGACCGATGAGCAGCTCGAGCGCTTCGGCAAGGTGTGGGCGGCCATGGCCATCACCGAGCCCGGCTTCGGCTCCGATTCGGCCGCCGTGTCGACCACCGCCACCCTCGACGGCGACGAGTACGTCATCAACGGCGAGAAGATCTACGTGACAGCGGGATCGCGCGCCACCCACATCGTCGTCTGGGCGACCGTCGACAAGAGCGCCGGCCGCGCCGCCATCAAGAGCTTCGTGGTGCCGCGTACCCATCCGGGTGTCACCGTCGAACGCCTCGAGCACAAGCTGGGTATCAAGGTCTCCGACACTGCGGCGATCCGCTTCGAGAACTGCCGGATCCCGAAGGAGAACCTGCTCGGCTCACCCGAGGTCGACACCAAGAAGGGCTTCGGCGGGGTCATGCAGACCTTCGACAACACCCGCCCGCTGGTGGCCGGCATGGCCGTCGGCGTGACCCGTGCCGCGCTCGAGGAACTGCGCGCGATTCTCGACGAGGCCGGCATCGAGGTCGACTATGATCGGCCTGCCGCCGACCAGCACGCCGCCGCTGCCGAATTCCTGCGCATGGAGGCTGATTTCGAGGCCGCATACCTGCACACCATGCGGGCCGCCTGGATGGCCGACAACAAGCAGCCGAACTCGACCGAGGCGTCGATGTCGAAGGCGAAGGCGGGCCGCACCGCCACCGACGTCACCAACAAGGTCGTCGAACTCACCGGCACCCTCGGCTACTCGGAGCGGTTGCTGGTGGAGAAATGGGCACGCGACTCCAAGATCCTCGACATCTTCGAGGGGACCCAGCAGATCCAGAATCTGATCATCGCCCGGCGGGTGCTGAACAAGAGCAGCGCCGAACTCAAGTGATCATCTGACACAACGCCTCTCGGCCCCGCGACGGAGCTTCCGTTGCGGGGCCGAGTCGTTCGTGGGCCGGCGATCAGACGAGCCACACCACCCACACGGCGGCCGCGCACGCGAACACCGACGCGACGAGCGTTCCGACGGCGTACGCGGCGGACCGCCACCTGTCCTCCTGCTGCCCCAGCCGCACCGTCTCGAACGCAGCCGTGCTGAAAGTCGTGTAGCCACCGCAGAATCCGGTCCCGAGGACCAGCTGCCAGTCGTGCGGCGCCCCGTGGAAGACGACGAGACCGGCGAGCACACCCAACAGTGCCGACCCGCTGACGTTGATCGCGAAGGTGCCCCAGGGCGTCGTCGACGGCCATCGGTGTCGAATCGCTCCGTCGACGACGAACCGGGTGACGGCACCGAGCGCTCCCGCCACCATCACGGCGAACGCGATCACGACCGTTCCCTCCGCCCGGCGATCGTCGATGCGACTGCGATCCCGCAACCCGCCGCGAGAACCCCCAGCACCACGCTCAGCACCGCATACATGGTTGCGGTCACGACCGCCGAAGCCCGTGTCAGTTCGGTGATCTCCAGCGCGAAGGTGCTGTAGGTGGTCAGCGCCCCGCAGATGCCGGTGCCGCCGAAGAGACGGATGCGCTGGCGCCATCCGTCGTCGGGTCCCGAACGCATCAGCAACTCGAGCAACGCTCCCAGCACGAACGCGCCGGCGACGTTCACCCCGAAAGTGGCCCAGGGCCACTGCCCTTCGACGGCCGGGAACGAGTTCTCGGCCCACAGCCGGAGCCCGGTGCCGAGAATCCCGCCGGCGAACACCCAGGCGACGGCCTGCACACGCAGGTGCACAGGGCGTTCGTCCGGATCGACCGGGAGTTCGCGGTGCTCGTCTCGGTGCACGCGCCAAGTCTCCGCTACGTGACCGACGCGTACAACACGATCAGGTAGATCGGTACCAGCACGTCGAAGAAGAAGATGGGACCGGCGTTGCCCGCCTTGAAATTACGCCGGGTCACCATCTCCCGTACGTGCCCGACCGCGGCGCCCAGGTAGAACACCGAGAACGCGATGATGGTGGCAAGGGTGAATTCGTCACCGAAACCCGATGCGATCACGCCCAAGACACCCGTCGCCAGGCTGGCGAGCCCGACCTCCCATTGCCACGGCGTCTTCGGGGGCCACCCGATCGACTCGGCGATCGGCTCGCCGAAGAACATGTGGCCGCACCCGGTCATCCATCCCTGGACACCGATCATCCACAACACGGAGTTCTCGAGCAGATCCCGGCCCAGGTCACCACCCGGGGTCGACACGTCGACGATCGTGGTGATGATCGCGCCGACCAGCCCGACGAACGGCACCAGCCGGATCGCGGTGCGAAGCACACCATCGAGCATCGACTCAGCCCTCGAGTTGTGCGGCCAGCGCGGTCAGGACATCGGGGTCCTCGATGGTGGAGGGCACGGTGTACTCCTCGTGGTCGGCGATCTGTCGCATGGTCTTCCGGAGGATCTTGCCCGACCGTGTCTTCGGCAGCGCCGGCACCACCGTCACGTCGCGGAACGTCGCGACGGCCCCGATCTCGTCGCGCACCATGGCCACGAGTTCGGTGCGCAGAGTCTCGGCGTCGATGTCGACGCCGGACTTGAGCACCACGTACCCGCTGGGACGCTGGCCCTTCAGTTCGTCGTGGATGCCGATGACCGCGCACTCGGCCACCGCCGGGTGCGACGCCACCACCGCCTCGATACTGCCCGTCGAGAGCCGGTGTCCGGCAACGTTGATCACGTCGTCGGACCGGCCGAGAACGAACACGTAACCGTCGGCATCGACGTAGCCGGAGTCACCGGTCAGGTAGAAGCCGTCGAACGCCGACAGATACGACTTGCGGTACCGCTCCTCGTCGCGCCACAACCCTGCGAGGGTTCCGGGCGGCAGCGGCAGACCGATGACGATGTTGCCCTCCTCGCCCGGGTCCAGCGAATTGCCCTCGGCGTCGACGACGCCCACGCGGTAGCCGGGAACGGCGACCGTCGGCGAGCCCGCCTTGATCGGCATCGGCTCCAGCCCACGGAGATTCGCCGCGATCGCCCAACCGGTCTCGGTCTGCCACCAGTGGTCCACGACCGGGACACCGAGCACCTCCGAGGCCCACGTGAACGTGTCCGGGTCGAGTCGCTCGCCCGCCGCGAACAACGTCTCGAGCGAGGACACGTCGTACTTGCTCAGTTCGGTGGCGTCCGGGTCCGCCTTGCGGATGGCGCGGATCGCGGTGGGTGCGGTGAACAACGCCTTCACCCCGTGTTCACCGATGACACGCCAGAACGCGCCCGCGTCCGGGGTACCGACCGGCTTTCCCTCGTACATCACCGATGTCGCTCCGACGAGGAGGGGCCCGTACACGATGTAGGAGTGTCCGACGACCCACCCCACATCCGAGGCGGTCCACCACACGTCGCCGGCAGAGATGTCGTAGATGTTCGCCATCGACCATGTCAGGGCCACCGCATGCCCGCCGTTGTCGCGGACGACGCCCTTGGGCTTCCCGGTGGTCCCCGAGGTGTAGAGGATGTACAGCGGGTCCGTGGCCTCGACCGGAACCGGCTCGACCGGATCGGCACCGGCGAGCACGTCGTCCCAGTCGAGCCAACCCTCGTGATCCGCTGCGACACCGCCGATCTCGGGACGGTCCTTGACGATGACGACGCGCGGGGGCGTCGCCGACAACTCGATGGCCTTGGCCACCATCGGCAGATACTCGACGACCCGGCCCGGTTCCAGACCGCCTGAGGCGGTGAGGACGGCGACGGGCTCGGCGTCGTCGATACGGGTCGCGAGCTCACGGGCGGCGAACCCACCGAACACCACCGAGTGCACCGCGCCGATCCGCGCGCACGCCAGCATCGCGACGGCCGCCTCGGGGATCATCGGCATGTAGATCACAACGCGATCGCCGTAACCGATCCCCTGCTCGGAGAGGACACCGGCGAATCGCGAGACCTCGTCGAGCAGTTCGGCGTAGGAGTACCGACGGACCTCGCCCACCATCGCCGAATCCCAGATCAACGCGGTCCGGTCGCCGTGTCCCGCCGACACATGGCGATCAAGGGCGTTGGCGCAGGTGTTCAGCGTCGCGTCCGGGAACCAGCGGTAGAGCGGGGCGGCCGAGTCGTCGAGTGCGGAGGTGGGTGGGGTGATCCATTCGACGCCGGTGGCGGCGTCGAGCCAGAACGCCTCCCGATCGTCGGCTGCCCGTGTGAACGCTTCGATGTACCGGCCCATGGCCATCCCTTCGCCGTCGTCGGTGAGGGCACCGGTGTCGTCGGTGCCGCATCGCCCTTCGAGGGTATCGGTGTGACCGTCACCACGAAAATGAGATGCCCGGTCTCGGTCAGCGGCTGCGAGCGTCGGCCACCGCAGTCGTGACCCGATCGAGGAAGGTGCGGATGGCGGCAAGTTCATCGTCGGAGAATCCGTCGGCCACGGCGATGACCTGCTCGATGAGCGGTCCGAAGAACGACCACCCCATCTGCTGAGCCGCGTCGGTGACGTGCAGCGCCACCTTCCGACGGTCGGTGCCGTCCCGCGAGCGCGAAACCAGGCCCTTCGTCTCCAGGCGATCTATCAGGGCCGTCGTCGATGCGCTGTTGAGGCCGAGATGACCGGCCAGCCAACCCGGCGACGCGACGTCGCCTGACCGCTGCCGGTCCAACAGCGCGACGAGGGCTCGGAGATCGGTGGCGTGCAATTCGTTTCGGGCGGCGAAAGCGGAGCCGAACACATCGAGCTCTAAGGTCAACGATCGCAACCGGTGCACGAGGTCGTCGTTGTTCACACGGTTACTGTACTCGTCACCACTCGACAGTCTAGTATCTCGATGATCGAGTAATTTGCCGGAGGGAGTCCGATGTTCGCCAAGGTCCGCCCGACGATCGACACCTTTGCCGCCACGCCCGACGGCGCCACGTTCTTCGCCCACTACGACGCCCTCGTGCAGAGGTCGTCCGCCACACCACTCGACATCGGCAGTCGGTTCGGCACCACGCGAGTCAACAGTTTCGGACCGGCCGGGACCAGACCGGTGATTTTGCTGCCAGGCGGCGGGGCGACCTCGATGGCCTGGGTGAACGTCGCCGGCTCCCTCGCACGAACACGCCGGGTACACGCAGTCGACCTCATCAACGACGTCGGCCGTTCCCACGTGACCCGGCCCCCGGACACCGCAGGCGACCTACTCGACTGGCTGTCGTCCGTCCTCGACGGGCTCGGCGCCGCACACGTCGACCTCGCCGGCCACTCCTACGGTGCCATGCTCGCGCTGGCCTACGCGGTCGGTCCCGGCAAGGACCGGGTGGACCGGCTCGCGCTCGTCGACCCCACCTCGTCCTTCACCGGCCTGCGCACGACCTATCTCCTGCGGGCTCTGCCAGTCTTGTTGTCTCCCAACCCCGGGCGGCTCCGGCGTTTCCTCCGATGGGAGACCGGTGGGGCCGCGTTGAACCCCGACTGGCGTGACATGTACTGCGCCGGAGCCCGGTTCCCCACCGCGCCGACCGTGGTTCCGAAACGGCCCACCGATGAAGCACTCTCGGCACTGGGAGACGGCGGGTCGGTGACCGTGATAGTCGCCCCCGACAGCCGGGCGCACGATCCGAGGGTCGTCTCACGGCGTGCACGGGCATTGTTGCCCTCGGCGCGGGTGACGATGCTGCACAGCGGCAGTCATCACACTGTTCCCCTCGAACCCGCGGACGAGATCGCTGATGCACTCGTCGGCGCTTTCGACGACACCTCGGCGTAGCTCGCCGCCCTCAGTAGAGGTAGGGACGGAAGCTGTCCTCGGTGAACCGTTCGTTGCCCGCTTCGGGCATCACGCGCCGGGTGATCTCCGCGACCGAGGGCAGCGCGTCGGGTCGCCATGAGTCCGGCTTCCACAGATCGGATCGGAGAAACGCCTTGGGACAGTGATAGAACACCTCGTCGACGGTGATCTCCACCGCGAGGATCGGCCGCTTACCGCTGACCGTGAGGTCGTCGAAGTAGTCGGCGTCGTCGACGATGCGGGCGCGGCCGTTGATCCGCAGCGTGTCCCCGCGACCGGGTACGACGAAGATGGTGCCCGCGTTGGGGTTCCGGAGTATGTTCACGTAGCCGTCGACACGACGGTTGCCCGGCCGCTCGGGTATCGCGATGTGCCGGTCGTCGATGACGTGGACGACCTTGCCGGCCGGGTCGCCCTTGGGCGACACGTCGATCCGTCCGAGTTCGTCGGCGGTCGCCAGGAACACCATCGGCGACTCCGCGAGCCATTCCCGGTCGACGTCGGCGAGTGAGTTCCGCGCCTTGTCGCGGATGAGCTCCATCGGATGGCCGACGATGTCCCGCAGCCTCGACTCGTCGGTGATGTGCATCTGCACATCGTGTCACGCGGCCGTTGCTACACGGGTCGCGGTGCGGGCGCCGGCCAGGGGAAGGTCCAGGTGGTGTCGCGGACATCGTCGACCCGCGCCGCCCGTCGGCGCAGATGGACCGACCCGTCGGTGACGATCAGCGTGACGTCGGCGTCGAGGCGTCCGGCGAGACGTCGGGCGATCCAGCCCGGTCGTGTCCCACCGGTTCCGATGACGACGGCGCCGGCCTCCACACGTCGGGCTGCCCGGTGCAGGACCGACGTCGGGTCGCCGACCTCGCTCATGGTCGACACCGTCCGTGCACCGTGCCACCTCGCGAGTTCGGCGGCGGTCCGCAGGGTCTCGTCGACTCCCGCCTGACCGGAAAGCAGATAGGACTCGTCCTTGAGGGCGTCGTGGAGCGTGGTGCTCGCTTCTTTCCGACGACGCCGCGTGGCGCAGATCAGGATCAGGTCGCCGGAATCGCCGAGCAGTCGAAAGGCGACCTTCACCGCACGCAACGAGGCGTCGGTCCCGTCGACTCCGACGACGACCGGACGGCCGAACCCCGCGTGGCCCGGCACCGGTACGCCGCGCGCGTCGATCGGCGGGGCCAGGGCGGGATCTGTCGGCCCTGGTCGGGTCTCGAGGCGCTCCCAGCGCCGGGGTCGTGTCCGCAGCGTGCTCATGATGTCCTCCTCGGTCGGCGATTTCGCTGCTCACAACGTTATGGAGGCCATCGTCCCGAGTCGCCATCCCGCGGGTTGACCGGTTCTCCACCCCAGGGTGGACAGCGGAATCCACCGTGAGGCGGACGTTCGGCAGTTCTGCGGAACTATCCTGGAACGGTGACGGTCTTCACAGCGGAGATGGGCGCGGGGCTGCGCCGGCGGATCGAACGGGCGGGCGGCGACTACCCGCCGCTGTACCCCGCGGTGATCCTGTCGTCGAGCGTCGTGGTCACACTGGTGTCGACGGCACAACGTTTCCCGTTCGATCAGATCGGGTGGGTGATCGCGGCTCTGGTCCTCGCCGTGCTCTCGCTGGTGCTCGACCTGACCCTGCCGCCGACCGCGTACCCGTGCTCTGCGGTGATCACCAGTACGGTCTGCTTCCTCATGGTCCCGACGCCCACCGACGCCGCCCCACTCCAACTCGTCCTGGTGGCGGCGATCGCCGCCGCGATGTATCCCCTTCCCGGCGGACTGATCGTGACGGCGGCCTGCCTCGCCGTCATCGTGTGGTTCGGCGCCGTCGGCGGTCTCGAGTCACCGGCCATCTACGCGCTCGGCGTCGCGTGCGGTTGGCTGATCGGCTACATGATGCTGATCCAGAAGCGTCTGGCCGACAACCGGGCCCGGGTGCTCGCCGAGCGTGCCGACCGCGCCGCGAGCGACGAACGACAGCGGATCGCCCGCGAGATCCACGATGTCATCGCGCATTCCCTGTCGATCACCATGCTCAACGTCACCGGCGCCCGTCGCGTGCTCGAACAGGATCGTGACATCGAGGAGGCACTGGAGGCACTCTCCGACGCCGAACGCCAAGGCCGACAGGCGATGACCGAGATCCGCACCATCGTCCACGTACTGGGGACGACCGAGCCGACGGGAACGACGGCCCCGTCACCGGGCGCCGGAGACCTCGTCCGGCTCGTCGAGGACTACCGCAAGGCCGGCGTCGACATCGACTTCAGCCTCGTCGGCGACCTCACCGAGCTGCCACGTCCGGTCGGTGCGGCGCTGTATCGGATCACCCAGGAGTCCCTGGCCAACGTCGTCAAACACTCGGTGGCCAAGCAGGCCTCGGTCTCGGTGTCGGTGGCCGATGCAGTGGCTCTCACGGTCGAGAACCCGGCGACCGAGGATCGGCCTCGAGAATGCGACGGCACCGGTATCGAGGGAATGACCCAGCGCGCGGCACTGCTCGGCGGCACGCTCCACACATCACATCGCGCAGGCTCCTGGTCGGTACACGCGACGCTGCCGTCGCGACCGATCACCGCGGGGGCGCCCGTATGACGACGACCGCACCCACCGATCCCGCGACCGACCCGATCCGGGTTCTCCTCGTCGACGACCAGGAGCTCATCCGTACGGGCCTGCGTCGCATCCTGCGCCTGCGCGACGGCTTCGACATCGTGGGTGAGTGCGCGGACGGCTCCGGAGTCCTCGCGGGGATCGCCGAACACCGGCCCGACATCGTCCTGATGGATCTGCGGATGCGCGACGTCGACGGCATCACCGCCACCACGATGGTGCGCACCCTGCGGGTGCCGCCGCCGGTGCTGATCCTGACGACCTTCGACGACGACGCCCTGTTGTCCCGTGCCCTGCGCGCCGGAGCTGCCGGATTCGTCCTCAAGGATTCGCCGGCCGAGGCGCTGATCTGGGCGGTCCGCGCGGTGGTTCGCGACGGCGCGTTCCTCGATCCGGCGGTGACCGAACGCGTTCTCCACGGCTTCCGACGGTCGGGTCGCGAGCAGGTGAGCACCGTACCCGGGCTCACCGATCGCGAGACCGATGTCCTCCGCCTGATCGCGCGGGGCCGCACGAACGCGGAAATCGGTGCGGCGCTCGGCATCTCGCAGGTGACCGTGAAGAGCCACATCAATCACATCTTCACGAAGCTCGACCTCCGCGACCGGGCGGCGGCGATCGTGTACGCCTTCGACCGTGGGCTCGTGGTCGCCGAGTACGACTGAGCCCGTGTAGATCAGTCGTGCACGGTGGTGATCTCGGGGGCGAGCACCTCGACGTCGACCCCGTCGACGAACCGGTACGGGCCCGCCACGAGCAGACCACCGAAGTGCTTGCGCAGCCGGGACATCTCGGCCCGCACTGTGACCGTCCGGTCGTCGACGCCGAACAGGTGCATCGACATCTGGGCCGCGGTGACGCCGCCGGGCCGTCGCGCCAGGAGGGTGAGGATCTCGCCGTGCCGGGGCGAACAGCGATGGGTCCAGGCACCGCTCGCGCCTTCGACAGTGACCTCGACATTTCGGAGACCCGACGCGTCCGGCGGTACCCGCACGATCACCCGTGTGGTGGATGCGTCCGAGGTCTCCGCGACGCGCACCAACCATCCGCCGGGCAACGCCTCGACGTCGCACTCCCCCAGCGCATTCACGAAGATCCGGCCGGGGCCGAGCCGCGGCGGCAGGATCAGTCGCGATCGCGGAGACACGGTGTCCACGGCGGCGACCCACCCGTCGGTGTCGACCGCCAACGCTGGGCCGGGCATGCGGGCGAGGATCGGCGCGGCCACCGCCCGCAACGAATCGAGTCGTCGGTGGTGGCTCTCGCGTAGTTGTGATTCGGCCAGCCGGGCGACCGCATGCACCAGCGCCAAGGTGGTCGGATGGATGGTGGCGGCCGGACCACTCACATCGACCACCCCCAACATCTCACCGGTCCGCGGGTCCTTGATCGGTGCACCGGTACAGGTCCACGAATGATGACTGCGCACGAAGTGCTCGGCCGAGAACACCTGCACCGAACGACCGGACATCAGTGCCGTACCGATCGCGTTGGTCCCCACCGAGCCCTCGGCCCAGTCGGCACCCTCGACGAATCCGAGAGTGTCCGCGCGCGTGAGCACCTTCGACGACCCGCTCCGCCACAGCACGTGCCCGTCGGCATCCGAGACGACCAGGATGTTGTCACCGTCGGCGATCAGCGAGTCGAGGCCACGTGCCAACTCGTCCACGACCTCCGCCAGGCCGGAGCGTCGGCGGCGTTCTTCGAGCTCCTCGAGCTGAAGCGTCCGTTCCCCGGCGCAGTCCACGTCCGGGTCGAGACCGGCACGTCGGAGTCGCTGCCACGAGTCGTCGATGACGCTGCGCGGACGCGCCGGCATGCGCCCGCCCGACATCGCCGCGTCGTGAACCGCGCTGAGAACGGACGCGAACTCGCGCGGATCGTCGCCGGCGTGCACCGCGGGCTCCAGCTCGGAGGCCGACTCGTAAGCGTTCATCTCTTCGATTGTGCGTCACGTCACAGACGACGACAACGTACCCCGCCCCTCGCAACCCCCTGCAACCCTTGCCGCCACCCGGCGCCGGGGCGTCTGCTGTCCACAACCCGCTGTGTTCCACATCACGTTCGCGGGGCACATCTCGAGGAGGCATCATGACTCAGACATTGGAACCGCTGGTCCATCTCGACCGCACCCCGCAGGAGCGGATGGACGCCTGGCTGCGTGAGTTCGAATCCGCACTCGCCGCAGACGACATCGCCCGCGCGACGAACGCGTTTCTGACCGACAGCTACTGGCGCGACCTGACCGCATTCACCTGGAACATCAAGACGGTGGAGGGCCACGAGCAGATCGCCGACATGCTGACCGCGCGTCTCGCGGACACCCGCCCGTCGAACTTCACCACCACTGAACCGGCCACCGACGACGGGGACGGCGTCGTCTCGGCGTTCATCGCGTTCGAGACCGCCGTCGGACGGTGTGAGGGACACCTGCGCATCCGTCGCGACGACGCCGGCACCGACGGTGGCGGGCGCGACGCCGGGGAGGACAAGGCCTGGACGCTGCTGACGACGATGCAGGAACTCAAGGGACACGAGGAGTCGGCCGGCCCGAATCGACCGCTCGGGGCGGTGCACGGTTCCGACCCCGACACCCGTTCCTGGGCGGAGAAGAAGGCCGACGAGGAACTGTCGCTCGGACGGTCGGCGCAACCGTACGTGCTCGTGATCGGCGGCGGGCAGGGCGGTATCGCGCTCGGCGCACGACTCCGCCAGCTCGGCGTGCCGTCGGTCGTCGTCGATCGCCATGACCGTCCCGGGGACCAGTGGCGCAAACGCTACAAGTCGCTGTGCCTGCACGACCCGGTTTGGTACGACCATCTCCCGTACCTGCCGTTCCCCGACAACTGGCCGGTCTTCGCACCCAAGGACAAGATCGGCGACTGGCTCGAGTTTTACACCAAGGTCATGGAGGTTCCGTACTGGAGTAAGACGACGTGTCTGTCCGCTGAGTACGACGAGGCCGAGTCACGGTGGACGGTTGAGGTCGACCGGGACGGTGAGCGCCTCACGCTCCATCCGACGCAGCTGGTCCTCGCGACCGGGATGTCCGGCAAACCTGCCGTCCCTTCGGTCCCCGGGCAGGATGTGTTCGCCGGCGAGCAACACCACTCGAGCGCACATCCCGGACCGGACGGCTACCTCGGCAAGAAGGTCGTCGTCATCGGCTCCAACAACTCCGCGCACGACATCTGCAAGGCGCTGGTGGACAACGGCGTCGACGCCACGATGGTGCAGCGCTCCTCGACCCACATCGTGAAATCCGACTCGCTGCGGTCCATCGCCCTCGGTTCCCTGTACAGCGAGGAGGCGGTCGCCTCCGGGATGACGACCAAGAAGGCTGATCTCACCTTCGCTTCGTTGCCCTACCGGATCATGCACCAGTTCCAGATACCCGTGTATGACCAGATCCGCCAACAGGACAAGGAATTCTACGAACGACTCGAGGCGGCCGGCTTCGAGCTCGACTTCGGCGACGACGACTCCGGACTCTTCATGAAGTACCTACGCCGCGGGTCCGGCTACTACATCGACGTGGGCGCGAGCGAACTCATCGCCGACGGAACGATCAAGCTGGTCCACGGTCAACTGGACCACCTCACCGAGAATTCGGTGGTGCTCGCCGACGGGACCGAGATCGACGCCGACGTGGTCGTCTACGCCACGGGGTACGGATCGATGAACGGCTGGGCCGCCGACCTCATGGGACAGGAGGTCGCCGACCGTGTCGGAAAGGTGTGGGGACTCGGTTCCGAGACGACCAAGGACCCGGGCCCCTGGGAGGGCGAACAGCGGAACATGTGGAAGCCCACCCAGCAACCGGGCCTGTGGTTCCACGGCGGAAATCTGCACCAGTCGCGCCACTATTCGCTGTATCTCGCCCTACAGCTGAAGGCGCGATATGAAGGAATCCCCACGCCCGTATACGGCTTGGCGGACGTCCACCACCTGAGCTGATCACCAATGAGAAAGGCCCCGCAACCACGAGGGTTGCGGGGCCTTTCTGAAATTGTGTTCGGCGGTGTCCTACTCTCCCACACTGATTAGGGTGCAGTACCATTGGCGCTGGAGGGCTTAGCTTCCGGGTTCGGAATGGGGCCGGGCGTTTCCCCTCCGCTATAGCCGCCGTAACTCTGTGAAACAACTGTCACACAACAGTGTTTATTTGTTTGTTGTGTGTTGTTTCAGAAGTACATAGTGGATGCGAACACACCAAAACCGTGTTTGGTGATGTTGTGGGTGTTGTTGGTAAGTCCTCGGCCGATTAGTACCAGTCACCTGAACACATTGCTGTGCGTACAGTTCTGGCCTATCAACCCCATGGTCTGTGGGGGGCCTTAACCCCGCGAAGGGGGTGAGAAACCTCATCTTGGAACAGGCTTCCCGCTTAGATGCTTTCAGCGGTTATCCCTTCCGAACGTAGCTAACCAGCAGTGCCCCTGGCGGGACAACTGGCACACCAGAGGTTCGTCCGTCCCGGTCCTCTCGTACTAGGGACAGGTTTCCTCAAGTTTCTTACGCGCGCGGCGGATAGAGACCGAACTGTCTCACGACGTTCTAAACCCAGCTCGCGTGCCGCTTTAATGGGCGAACAGCCCAACCCTTGGGACCTACTCCAGCCCCAGGATGCGACGAGCCGACATCGAGGTGCCAAACCATCCCGTCGATATGGACTCTTGGGGAAGATCAGCCTGTTATCCCCGGGGTACCTTTTATCCGTTGAGCGACACCGCTTCCACTTGCCGGTGCCGGATCACTAGTCCCGACTTTCGTCCCTGCTCGACATGTACGTCTCACAGTCAAGCTCCCTTGTGCACTTACACTCAACACCTGATTGCCAACCAGGCTGAGGGAACCTTTGGGCGCCTCCGTTACCTTTTAGGAGGCAACCGCCCCAGTTAAACTACCCACCAGGCACTGTCCCTGAACCCGATCAGGGTCCGAGGTTAGAAGTCCAATACGATCAGAGTGGTATTTCAACAACGACTCCATGAACACTGGCGTGCCCACTTCACAGTCTCCCACCTATCCTACACAAACCGAACCGAACACCAATACCAAGCTATAGTGAAGGTCCCGGGGTCTTTTCGTCCTGCCGCGCGTAACGAGCATCTTTACTCGTACTGCAATTTCGCCGAGTCTGTGGTTGAGACAGCAGAGAAGTCGTTACGCCATTCGTGCAGGTCGGAACTTACCCGACAAGGAATTTCGCTACCTTAGGATGGTTATAGTTACCACCGCCGTTTACTGGGGCTTAAATTCTCAGCTTCACCACCGAAGTGATTAACCGGTCCTCTTAACCTTCCAGCACCGGGCAGGCGTCAGTCCGTATACATCGTCTTACGACTTCGCACGGACCTGTGTTTTTAGTAAACAGTCGCTTCTCTCTGGTCTCTGCGACCCACACCAGCTCAGACCGAAAAGATCGTCACCAGGATGGGTCCCCCTTCTCCCGAAGTTACGGGGGCATTTTGCCGAGTTCCTTAACCACAGTTCTCTCGATCGCCTTAGTATTCTCTACCTGACCACCTGTGTTGGTTTGGGGTACGGGCCGTGTACCAACTCACTAGAGGCTTTTCTCGGCAGCATAGGATCATGGAATTCGCCACAACGGCTACGCATCACCTCTCAGGCTATGTGAGTGACGGATTTGCCTATCACTCGCCCTACAGGCTTACACCAGTACAACCACTGACTGGCCCCACTACCTTCCTGCGTCACCCCATCGCTTGCCTACTACCAGCCAAGGTCCCATGCATCACCCCACTCGGCACCCGAAGGTGCTCCCGGGGGATCAGGATGGTTAGTACAACTGATTCAGCATGGGCGCGGATACACGGGTACGGGAATATCAACCCGTTGTCCATCGACTACGCCTGTCGGCCTCGCCTTAGGTCCCGACTCACCCTGGGCGGATTAGCCTGGCCCAGGAACCCTTGGTCATTCGGCGGCAGAGTTTCTCACTCTGCTTTCGCTACTCATGCCTGCATTCTCACTCCCACACCCTCCACACCTGGATCACTCCGGCGCTTCCACGGATGCAGGACGCTCCCCTACCCACCCACACACCTGGTCGACCCTCCATAGAAGATCGACGGGCTAACGTGTGAGTGCCGCGGCTTCGGCGGTGTACTTGAGCCCCGCTACATTGTCGGCGCAGGATCACTTGACCAGTGAGCTATTACGCACTCTTTCAAGGGTGGCTGCTTCTAAGCCAACCTCCTGGTTGTCTTCGCGACCCCACATCCTTTTCCACTTAGTACACGCTTAGGGGCCTTAGCCGGCGATCTGGGCTGTTTCCCTCTCGACTACGAACCTTATCGCCCGCAGTCTCACTGCCACACTCTCACTTACCGGCATTCGGAGTTTGGCTGACGTCAGTAACCCTGTGGGGCCCATCGGCCATCCAGTAGCTCTACCTCCAGTAAGAAACATGTGACGCTGCACCTAAATGCATTTCGGGGAGAACCAGCTATCACGGAGTTTGATTGGCCTTTCACCCCTACCCACAACTCATCCCCTCCATTTTCAACTGAAGTGGGTTCGGGCCTCCACGACGTCTTACCGACGCTTCACCCTGGCCATGGGTAGATCACTCCGCTTCGGGTCTAGACCCGGCGACTCTATCGCCCTATTCAGACTCGCTTTCGCTACGGCTACCCCACACGGGTTAACCTCGCCACCGAGCACTAACTCGCAGGCTCATTCTTCAAAAGGCACGCCATCACCCGCCCCGAAGGCACAGGCTTTGACGGATTGTAAGCGTCCGGTTTCAGGTACTATTTCACTCCCCTCCCGGGGTACTTTTCACCTTTCCCTCACGGTACTAGTCCGCTATCGGTCACCAGGAAGTATTCAGGCTTACCGGGTGGTCCCGGCAGATTCACAGCAGATTCCACGAGCCCGCTGCTACTTGGGGACACCGTCACGCAAGACCATGTGTTTTCAGCTACCGGACTCTCACCGACTACGGCAGACCATTCCAGGCCACTTCACCTAACACACAGCTTTTTGACTCACGCTTCCACAGGCAGATGGAAGAAGACGAACCCCACAACCCCACACACACAACCCCTACCCGGTATCACATGCGCATGGTTTAGCCTCCTCCGCTTTCGCTCGCCACTACTCACGGAATCACAATTGTTTTCTCTTCCTATGGGTACTGAGATGTTTCACTTCCCCACGTTCCCCCCACACAGCCTATACATTCAGCTGGTGGTAACACGACATCACTCGTGCTGGGTTTCCCCATTCGGACACCCTCGGATCACAGCTCGTTTGACAACTCCCCGAGGACTATCGCGGCCTACCACGTCCTTCATCGGCTCCTGGTACCAAGGCATCCACCGAACGCCCTTACACACTTACAACAACACCTACAAACAACCCCCCACCCACAACCAGCACAAGGCCAGCCATGAACGAGGATCGAATGTAGACACCACAAAACACTACAATTTCTGCTAAATCACAGACCAGCACTCCAACAACAGTCGAAGCATTGGTTTGAAATAAAGATGCTCGCATCCACTATGCACTTCTCAAACAACACACACCCACCACCGTGCACGCGCTCCCGCGACCATCACAGTCACGATCACCACCCGCACCCCAGTCATGAGCTAGGTCAGAGACAACACGCGTGTGTTCTCTCAGAACCCCGATAGCGTGACAATGAACCCGCCAGCCCTCACGGACCCGCGGTGACCCCCGATCCCTCTACCGGTGTAGAAGAAGTGAGCCTGTCTGATGTTTCACCCTCGAACACACACCCACCGCACAGACATACGCCGGCAGAAATGGGTGATGTTGTGTGCTCCTTAGAAAGGAGGTGATCCAGCCGCACCTTCCGGTACGGCTACCTTGTTACGACTTCGTCCCAATCGCCGATCCCACCTTCGACAGCTCCCTCCCACAAGGGGTTAGGCCACCGGCTTCGGGTGTTACCGACTTTCATGACGTGACGGGCGGTGTGTACAAGGCCCGGGAACGTATTCACCGCAGCGTTGCTGATCTGCGATTACTAGCGACTCCGACTTCATGGGGTCGAGTTGCAGACCCCAATCCGAACTGAGACTGGCTTTAAGGGATTCGCTCCACCTCACGGTATCGCAGCCCTCTGTACCAGCCATTGTAGCATGTGTGAAGCCCTGGACATAAGGGGCATGATGACTTGACGTCATCCCCACCTTCCTCCGAGTTGACCCCGGCAGTCTCCTGCAAGTCCCCGGCATAACCCGCTGGCAATACAGGACAAGGGTTGCGCTCGTTGCGGGACTTAACCCAACATCTCACGACACGAGCTGACGACAGCCATGCACCACCTGTACACCAACCACAAGGGAACGACTATCTCTAGCCGCGTCTGGTGTATGTCAAACCCAGGTAAGGTTCTTCGCGTTGCATCGAATTAATCCACATGCTCCGCCGCTTGTGCGGGCCCCCGTCAATTCCTTTGAGTTTTAGCCTTGCGGCCGTACTCCCCAGGCGGGGTACTTAATGCGTTAGCTACGGCACGGATCCCGTGAAAAGGAACCCACACCTAGTACCCACCGTTTACGGCGTGGACTACCAGGGTATCTAATCCTGTTCGCTACCCACGCTTTCGCTCCTCAGCGTCAGTTACTACCCAGAGACCCGCCTTCGCCACCGGTGTTCCTCCTGATATCTGCGCATTTCACCGCTACACCAGGAATTCCAGTCTCCCCTGTAGTACTCAAGTCTGCCCGTATCGCCTGCACGCCTGCAATTGAGTTGCAGAATTTCACAGACGACGCGACAAACCGCCTACGAGCTCTTTACGCCCAGTAATTCCGGACAACGCTCGCACCCTACGTATTACCGCGGCTGCTGGCACGTAGTTGGCCGGTGCTTCTTCTCCAGGTACCGTCACTTCCGCTTCGTCCCTGGTGAAAGAGGTTTACAACCCGAAGGCCGTCATCCCTCACGCGGCGTCGCTGCATCAGGCTTGCGCCCATTGTGCAATATTCCCCACTGCTGCCTCCCGTAGGAGTCTGGGCCGTGTCTCAGTCCCAGTGTGGCCGATCACCCTCTCAGGTCGGCTACCCGTCGTCGCCTTGGTAGGCCATTACCCCACCAACAAGCTGATAGGCCGCGGGCCCATCCCACACCGCAAAAGCTTTCCACCAACCACCATGCGACAGTTGGTCATATCCGGTATTAGACCCAGTTTCCCAGGCTTATCCCAGAGTGCAGGGCAGATCACCCACGTGTTACTCACCCGTTCGCCACTCGAGTACCCAGCAAGCTGGGCCTTTCCGTTCGACTTGCATGTGTTAAGCACGCCGCCAGCGTTCGTCCTGAGCCAGGATCAAACTCTCCATGAAAAAACAGTGAAACAAAACCAACCCCACAAGGGCCGGCGTTTCAACACAATCAGGAAAGCACAACCTGACCAAAATAAACCTAGCAAAATGTGACACCCAGGACGGGGCCCGGACGTCACACAAAAACAAACATCTACATCCACAAAAGATGCACGATGCCAAAAATTGGCATCAGACAATTCATCATCACACTATCGAGTTCTCAAAGAACACACACCCACCAGCTACCCACCCCAAATCAGGGCTCTCACCAGCAGACTTCGTATTCAACCTTGCCAGCCACCCCGTCTCCGGGGCAACTCTTCCAGCCTACCAGACCCCACCCGCAGCCCGCAACCCCGAAGAATTCCGAACCACTGAAAGACCCAGCAACCCCAAACACTCTACCCGAGCCACAACGACTCAAGCCAAAACATTCAGGGGCGGCCAGCCAAGAAACCCGGTCTCCACTCCCCACCATCAGACCCTTCCAGGTCTTCCGGGGCGGCGCCGTGGCTCGCTGACTCGACATAAGTTACGCACCGCCGTACCCGTCGTCAAATCGCCTGGTCAGAGTGGGTACAACGCTCGATGCGACGACCTGGGAGTGCAGATTTCGCAGACTGTTCGGTCGGCAAGCCGGCCGCGACGGTGCCACGGGGACCGACCAGAGCGGATGATCCGCCCGCCGATGCGGCCGCATCCGGGCCTGCCCGGTTGGGTTCCCGAAGCGTCGGGCTTGTCCCGCCTACGACAGGACCGCACATAGCAAGAACCCCCGCCCGGGCGTCCCGGGCGGGGGTTCTTGGTGTTGGTAGCGGGGACAGGATTTGAACCTGCGACCTCTGGGTTATGAGCCCAGCGAGCTACCGAGCTGCTCCACCCCGCGTTGGTGAACACAACGTTACACACCGGTTTGTCAGCGATGCAAATCGGTACTCCAACCCCATCCGACCTGGGAAAACGTCAGTGACGGCAGTCACTCGCACCTCTATAGCCCCAGGTGACGTGACGACTCGAATCGCCCGCCCGTCGCCGCGGTGCAATGTGATGCCAGTCACATCAGGCGTACACTCGGCTCACGAGACGCCCCGCCGAGGAGGAACCATGAACACCCACCGCTTCCACCACGAGAGCCACGGGAACCATCCGATGAGTTTCGTCGGGTTCGTCTTGGCACTGACCGGATTCGCCATGGCCGCGCTCTGGCTGGTCCACATGGCGGTCGGGAATGTCGGCCCCGCGATCATCTGCGGCCTGCTGATGGTCGCGGCTTTCACGACGGCGGTGTCGATCTTTTTCTCGCTGGGCCACCGGCACCACCACAGCCCGGTGCTCCCCGACAACACCCCCAACGAAACCGAGCGCTACCTGCGGAAATACCGCGGATAGCGGTATGACTCGCAGATAGCGCCCGGCCTGGGTCGTCGTTCGACTAGTTGGGAGCCGCCAGCGACTCGTAGCGGGCAACCGCCTGACTCAGCTGGTCGAGCGCCTCGCCGTACGCTGCGAAGTCGCCACTCTGCTGAGCCTGGCGTAGCGCCGTGATCGCGTCACTGATGGCGTTTGCCGCGTCGTCCCGCTCGGGCGAATCACCCTGCTGCGGAGGTTGATTCGGTGCCGGCGTGGCCGGTGCGGGCGTTCCGGCCTGGTCCGGCGCGGGCGGTGCCTGCTGATCGCCGGGGACCACTCCGGCAGCGGGCGTGATGCCGACCTGCCGCAGAGCCTCGCGGGTCGTGGGTGCATAACCGATCCCGGATACCCGGTCTGCCGATTCGAACCTCGTGATCACACGGAACAGACGGGGGAAGGCCTCTTCGCCCTGGGCCTGTGCGTACAACGGGACGACGTACAGGATGCCGTTGTCGCCCACCGGAAGCGTGAGGAGATTACCGAAGGTCACCGTCGCCGTGTTCTCGAGCGACTTCAGTGATTCCGCCACCGTTCGGTCGGTGCGCATCGGGTTGAACGCCTGCTGCGGACCGGACCGTTGGGAGTTGCTGGGCAACTGCTTGACCGTCATCTGACCGTAGTTCTCGGGATTCGACGACACGGTCACATAGGCGCCCAGGATCGGTCGGTTGAGTCGCGTCAGCACCGAGGTCAGCTGGAACGTCGGCTCACCGCTCTCCGGATCCGAGGCCACGAAGTAGTACGGGGGCTGGTCCAGTCCGCGCTGCTCGGCGTCCGGGTCCGTCGGATCGGAGGGCACCGACCAGAAGTCGCTCGCCTGGAAGAACGTCTGGGGCGAATCGACGTGGTAGCGGGTCAGCAGCGACCGCTGGATCTTGAAGATGTCCTCGGGGTAGCGGACGTGATCCCGCAGGGAGGTCTGCGCGTCGAAGTCGGCGCGGGACTTGACCGTGTCGGGAAAGACCTCCATCCACGTCTTCAGCACCGGGTCATCGGTGTCGAACTGATACAGCTCGACCTCGCCGGTGTAGGCATCGACGGTCGCCTTCACCGAGTTGCGCACGTAGGACACGGTCTTGTTGATCTGCGTCCGACCGGTCTGCCCCGGGTTGAGGTCCTGGGCGTCGGCGGTCGCGCTCTGCAACGACGTGGGCTGCGAGTACGGGTAGTCGTCGAGGGTGGTGTAACCGTCGACGATCCACTTGATCGAGCCGTCCTCCATCACCGCGGGGTACGTCTTCGAATCGACCGTCAGCCACGGTGCGACCTGTTCGACGCGGTCCCGGGGATCGCGGTTGTAGATGATCTTCGATGCCGAGTTGATCTCGCCCGACAGCAGGAAGTTCCGCTCGGCGTACTTGCCGGCATAGAGGACTCGGGAGAACCAGTTGCCGAGCGAGACTCCCGCCGGCCCCTGGTAGGTGTACTTGTCGTCCCCGATGTCGTGTTCCCGAGCCTGCCCGTCGTCGGAACCGACGATCGCGTAGTCCGGGTCGATCTTCGCGAGCAGTTCGCCGAAGTAGATCCGCGGCTGTGACACCTTGATCGGGGCGTCTCGCTTGTACTCCTCGGTCTGGTAGTTCGAGGTGTCGCTGACGTAGTAGAACGGATCGCCGCCACCGTCGACGTTGTTGACGTCCGTCGACTCCTTCACCCGGTTGGCCGGGGCGGCGACGAACCCGTCGCCGTGGGTGTACACCAGGTGCTTGTTCAGCCAGTTCTGCTGGTTTTCGAGATAGCGGCTCGGATCGAGCTCGCGCACCGACACCACGAAGTCACGGAGCTCGCCGTCGATGCGATAGCGGTCAACCGCCAGCTGCGTCGGGAATCCGTAGAAGTTCTGCCGCTGCTGCTGCTGGATGAACGTCGGGGACACCACATTCGGGTCCAGGATCCGGACGTTCGACAGCGTCGGTTCATCGCTGTTCACCAGCGCCGGGTTTGCCGGCCCGGCGGTCCAGCCCGGCTGGGTGATGACCTTGTCCGGCCCGATCCCGTACGCCTCGCGGGTCGAGGTGATCGCGCGTTCTATGTACTCGGCTTCCTTCTGCGCGGCATTCGGCTTGACCGAGAACTGCTCCATCGTCAGCGGCCAGCCGACCCCGATGAGCAACGCGGAGAACAACATCAAGACGGTGGCCAGTGCCGGCACCCGCAGGTCGCGGAGCACGATCCCGGCGAAGAACGCCACCGCACAGATGATCGCGATCGCCATCAGGATGAGCTTCGACGGCAGCACCGCGTTGATGTCCGTGTAACTCGCCCCCGGGAAGATCTCGGCCTTCCGCTGACTGGACAGCAGGGTGTACCGGTCGAGCCAGTAGGCGGCCGCTTTCAGCAGTAGGAAGGTGCCCGCCAGCACCGCGAGCTGAATGCGTGCCGCGGTCGTGACCGAACCACCGCCTTGCCCCAGGCGGATACCTCCGAACAGGTAGTGCGTGACCAGGTTCGCCAGGAACGCCACCACGACCACGACGAACAGCAGGTTGAGCACGAAGCGGAAGAACGGCAGGTCGAAGGCATAGAACCCGATGTCGAGATTGAACTGAGGGTCTGTCCGACCGAACGACTGACCATGCAGGAACATCTGGACGGTCGCCCAGGACCCTTGCGCGACCAGGCCGGCCAGGGCGCCGATGATCACCGCCGGGACGATGGCGAACCAGCGGACCTTGCCCATGATGGCCGTGCGGTACCGGGCGAGCGGATCGTTCGGGCCCGCGGTCGGTACGAACACCGGGCGACTGCGGTACGCCAGGGAGACCGCCCCGAAGATGATGAGTCCGACGACGATCGTCGTGATCAGGAAGAGGATCACGCGCGTCCAGATCACCTTGGTGAAGACGCTCGAATACCCGACGTCGGAGAACCAGAGCCAGTCGGTCGCGAGACCGATCAGGCGTGGCCCGACGAGCAACAGCACCAGGACGGCCACGCCGAGCCCGATGATGATCTTGCTCCTGCGTGACAGTGTCGGCATTCCCGCCGGCCCTCGGACGCCCACCAGACCCACTCTCCAAAGCTCTCAATCCGGACACCACCCGCGCACACGTGCCTGCTGGGCGTGGTGCCCACTGTACTGGCACCACCCGGGTGACCAACTCACTCGGGGCGCCCGCTCAACGATCGCCACACCTCAGCGGTTCCCTGGCGGCGTCGCAGACTCGCGGTCGCACCGCGATCCGGGGCAGGATGAGCACGTGCCCGACCTCCCGACGACCCCACGCGCCTTCTCCACCGACGATCTCGGCAGCGCGTTGAACGAGATCATGGAACACCTCGACTCCCGTGGCTGGGGTCAGTCACCGTCCGTGTTCGCGCTGGCGCCGACCGCCCTCCTCCACGCACAGCTTCCCGAGGTGATCGCCGACGACGGTTCGGTGTTCACCCCGGTGGAGGAAGACGTCGACGACCTCGACGAGTTCCTCGCCTCGGCGGTCTGGCCAGAGGAGGTCGCCGGGGCGGCGGTGAGTATGGAGATCGTCATCGCCGATCCCGAAGACGACGACGACCGGACGCCCCGCTTCGAGGTCACCGACACCGGCGATCACCATCCGGGCGAGGAGGTTGCGCGGCTGGTGGTCGGGGTGCTGCGCACCGGCGCCGATCTCGCGCTCATGCGCCTTCGACCCGAACCCGACGGGGAACCCGAACTGCTGACCCACCCGCAACTGGCACTCGAACTGCGGGCCGCGCTGCGCGACACCTTCGCTCCCGATCTACCGGAGTCGTCCGACCGGGGCTGACGCGGCAGTCCTGGCAAGCCTCAGCAGCTCGGCGCCGGACGGCCCGCGCCGACCGCGTTCAGCGCGTCGACAGCGCCCTCGAGGGTGTCGACCTTCACCAGCTCCAATCCGTCCGGTCGCTCCGAGACCGCCTCGGCACAGTTGCGGGCCGGGACCAGGAAGACCGTCGCGCCGGCGTCGCGGGCGGCCCGGGTCTTGTGCGTGATCCCACCGATGGGACCCACAACCCCCTCGTCGGTGATCGTGCCGGTGCCCGCGATGAACTTGCCGGAGGTCAGCTCGCCGGGACTCAGCTGGTCGATGACCGCGAGTGCCAGCATCATCCCCGCCGACGGTCCCCCGATGTCCCCCACGTTGTAGGTGACCTCGAGGCGCGGATCGGCATCGACCACCTCCGGAACGACGCCCAAGTATCCGGCCTCGGAGTCGGCCGGATGCGTGCCGAGGGTCACCGACACGGTCTGCCGGGCACCGGCGCGGACGATCTCGATGGGCAGGACGGTCCCCGGCGGATTGTCGCCGACGACCTTCCGCAGCTGCTCACCCGTTTCCACCGGCACGCCGCCGGCCGCCACGACCTCGTCGCCGGCGCGCAGCACGTCGACCGCGGGCCCGTCGGGTGCGACGCTCGCGATGCGCAACGCGGTGGGACGATCGAGGTAACGGAGCGCGGCGACCGTCGCGTTCTCCTCTGACCCCGCCATCTGCTGCGCGTTCTCCTCCTGAACCTGCTCGGTGGTGCGGTCGGGCGGATAGACCTGGTCGCGCGGCGTCAGCGAGTAGGTGCCCGACACCCACATGCCCAGGGCGTCGAACAGCGAGATCCCGTCCCGCACCGAGACGGTGGTGAGGTTGAGGTGGCCGGTCGTCGGATCGGTCGGCGCACCGTCGATCTGCACGACCTTGCGCTCCACCACCGCCCCGTCGTCCTCCACCTTCGTCGTACCGAGGGTGTTGAGCGTGGGTCCGGGCCCGAGCGCGGCGTAGGGCACCTGCACCTGCGTGCCGAGCACCAGCAACGCCAGCAGGACCACGGTGGAGACCGCGGCCGCGGCGATTCTCCGGAATCGGGGGCTCGAACTCATTCCGCACACGATAGTGCCCCGCAGCGACCACGAGTCGGATGCGCGGAGGCAACCAGTCGGCTGCGCCGAGGCGACCATGAGCCGACTACGCGCAGGGCGAACAGTCGTCGCCGTTTGCGGGCCTCACCGGGCGGTACGGTGGAACCCATGAGTGATCTGCCCTTCGGCTTCTCGTCGTCCGGTGACGGCGATGACGACCGCGACAAGAACAGCGGTGACAAGAACAAGCCGGGCGACAATCCCGGTGGCAACCCGTTCGGCGGGGCCAACCCGTTCGGATTCGGGGGCGGGCAGGGGTTCGGCGGCGGTCCCGGCGGCGACTTCGACCCCTCGAAGTTCGATCCCAACATGATCGGCCAGATGTTCTCGCAACTGGGCAACATGTTCAGCGGTATGGGCGCGGGCATGGCGGGCGGCGGAAACGGTCCGGTGAACTACTCGGTCGCGACCAATCTCGCCCGGCAGCAGATCGGTTCGTTCACCCCGATCCTCGAGAAGGAGATCTCGGCCTCGGCCGACGCGGTCCGGCTCGCCGACGTCTGGCTCGACGACGCGACGAATTTCCCCAGCGGCGTCACCCAGACGGTGGCGTGGACACCGGTCCAATGGCTCGAGGAGTCGATGGACACGTGGAAGGGTTTGTGCGACCCGGTCGCCGAGCAGCTGGCCCGAACCTGGCAGGACAACCTCCCCGCCGAGGCGGCCCAGTTCGCCGGCCCGATGATCGGGATGCTGACCCAGATGAGCGGCATGGCGTTCGGCACCCAGCTCGGACAGGGGCTCGGTCAGCTCGCCAAGGAGGTGCTGACGTCGACCGACGTCGGGCTGCCGCTGGCGCCCGAGGGGATCGCCGTCCTGCTCCCCGAGGCGATCGCCAAGTTCGCCGAGGGTCTGGAGCAGCCGGCGCAGGAGATCATCGTCTTCCTCGCCGCGCGCGAGGCCGCCCATGTGCGCCTGTTCACCCACGTCGGCTGGCTGCGTCAGCGGTTGCTGACCACCGTCGAGGAATACGCCCGCGGCATCAGTATCGATTTCAGCGGCATCACCGACGCCACCGCCGGGATCGACCCGACCCAATTGCTCTCCGACCCTTCGAAACTCGAGGAGATCATCAGTTCATCGACGTCGTTCGAGCCGACCACGACACCTGAGCAGAAAGCGGCCCTCGGCCGTCTCGAGACCCTCCTCGCCCTGATCGAGGGCTGGGTGGAGCAGGTCGTGACCCGAGCGCTCGGCGACCGGATCCCGAGTACCGGGGCACTCACCGAGACCATGCGGCGTCGGCGCGCGTCGGGCGGGCCGGCCGAGCAGACATTCGCAACCCTCGTCGGTCTCGAGCTTCGGCCCCGCAAGGTCCGCGAGGCGTCGGAGCTGTGGCGCCGCGCGCTGGAGGCCACCGACGTCGCGACCAGGGACGGCGTGTGGGCACACCCTGATCTGCTGCCGGATGCCGACGACCTCGACAACCCTGCGGGTTTCATCGACCGGCTCCTGGGCGGCGACGACCTCGACGACCCGATCGCCCAGCTCGAGAAGACCATCGCCGAGGAGAAGGCGCGCGACGCCACCGACGAGTCCCGTAACGATGACGGCGGCGAATCGGCACGAGGCGGATCGTAGGAATCCACACCACCGGTGGAACACGCCATGCTGTGGATAACCTGCTCGCCGAGCGCCCGCGACGGCGTTCGGCTGGCAGAGTTGCCGCATGTCGCCAGCCCGGACGAGTTCCAGCGCCATCTCGGTGTCCCCCTGCGCTGTTCCGCCCGCGGTCCCGCGGCTGCTCCCGGGGACGCCCGTCATCGTCCAGCCGGGCAACTCGGTCCGCGTGGGCATCGATCCGGCCGACAGCCTGCTCCTCGACTTCGACGCCTCGGTGTCGGCGTATTCCGTCGCCGGGCTGCTTCGATCGTTGGAGGATCCGTGCACGGCGGACACCTTCGCTCGCCGCGCCCGACGGGCCGGCCTCCACGACGACGACCTCGATCTGGTCCTGAGCAGTCTGGTGTCGGCCGGCCGAGCGGTTGTCGACCGCCCGCCCACGGCCGCGGAGTTCCACATCCTGATCCATGGCCAGGGGCCGATCAGCGAACAGCTGTCGAACTCGTTGCGCAGCATGGGTTTGTCAGCTCGACGGACGATGCGGCGGCTACCCGACGGGACGCTCGATGCCGTCGACACCGACCTGGTGATCCTGACCGACTTCGTCGTCCACGATCCGCGGGTGGTGTTCGCACTGACCCGGGCCCGGATCCCCCATCTGCTGGTCCGGGTCCGCGACGGGGTGGGCATCGTCGGCCCGCTGGTGCTCCCCGGACTGTCGAGTTGCCTCATGTGCGCGGACCGTCACCGGTCCGACGCGGACCCGGACTGGCCGGCCCTGGCCGTCCAGCTGATCCGGACGTCGGGTCAGGCGAGCCCGGCCGTGGTGGCGATGACCGCCGCGATGGCCCACTCGCAGATCGAGCAATTGGTGGAGGCCGTACGCGACCGGCCGCATGTGGAGCCACGACCCGATCCGCAGCTGCTCGACCATGTGTTGGAATTCCGAGATGACCCGACGCGGCTGGACATCAGACAATGGTCGCCGCACCCGGCCTGCGATTGTCGTCCCGCACCGGATCAGCAAGCCAGGTCGTCTATTGTGTGACGCGGAAAGGATGCTATGACCGACATCACCAAAGGACAGGGTCGCCGCAACGCGAAACTGGCCTCTCTTCCGATCGGTATGGCCGGGCGGGCTGCTGCCGGTTTCGGCAAGCGCATGGTCGGAAGGGACAAGGACGAGGTCAACCAGGAGCTCCTGGAGAAGTCCGCCGAACAACTGTTCGCCGTTCTCGGCGAACTCAAGGGCGGCGCCATGAAGGTCGGGCAGGCGCTCTCGATCATGGAAGCCGCGATCCCCGACGAGTTCGGCGAGCCGTTCCGCGAAGCGCTCACCAAGTTGCAGGCCGACGCCCCGCCCATGCCGGCCGCGAAGGTCCACAAGGTGCTCGACCAGCAGCTCGGCACCCGGTGGCGCGAGCGTTTCCGGGAATTCTCCGACGAGCCCGCGGCATCGGCGTCGATCGGACAAGTACACAAAGGAATTTGGTCGGACGGCCGTGAGGTCGCGGTCAAGGTCCAGTACCCCGGGGCCGACCACGCACTGAAGGCCGATCTGAAGACCCTGTCCCGCATGTCCGGACTCCTGCAGCGCCTGTCCCCCGGCACCGACGTCAAGGCGATGATGGACGAACTCATCGACCGGACCGAGGCCGAACTCGATTATCTCGGCGAGGCCGACAATCAGCGCGCCTTCGCCAAGGCCTACGACGGCCATCCCGACTTCCTCATCCCCAAGGTCGTCGCGAGTGCACCCAAGGTCGTCGTCTCGGAGTGGGTCGACGGCGTCCCGCTGTCGAAGATCATCACCACCGGGGACCAGCAGACCCGCGACGACGCCGCCGCGAAAATGGCCGAATTCGAGGTCAGCTCGCCGTACCGGGTCGGACTCCTCCACGGCGATCCGCATCCGGGCAACTTCTTCCGGGCCACCGACGGGCGGTTCGGCGTACTCGACTTCGGTGCGGTCGGCCACTATCCGGAAGGCCTCCCGCCCGAGACCGGACCGATTCTCCGTCTGGCGCGGGACAAGAAGTACGACGAACTCAAAGAACTCATGATCTCCGCCGAGTTCATCCGCCCGTCCCACGCGAACAAGGTGACGAGTGCCGACCTCGAGGCCTACCTGCGTCCCTACGTCGATCCGCTCTACAGCGAGTCGTTCCACTTCACCCGGAAGTGGATGCAGCGGGCCGCGGGCAAGGCCACCGATGTTCGCGGCGAGGTGTACAAGACGTCACGAAACCTGAACGTGCCCAAGCGTTTCGTGATGGTCTTCCGCGTGCTCGGGGGCTGCGTCGGCATCGCCTCGCAGCTCGAGGCGCATGCCCCGTACCGGGCCATCATGGAGGAGTGGGTCCCCGGCCTGGGCGACTGACCCCACCCCGCAGACACGACACCGACGCCGCGAGCATTTCTGCTCGCGGCGTCGGTTTTGTTGTCATGCAACGTTCTTACGCGGGCGACCGCGGGGACGCTTGCGCGCGATGACGGCTCCGCGCTCGAAGATCTCGCCTCCCCAGACCCCCCAGGGCTCGGATCGATCGAGTGCGGCCTGCAGGCACTGGGCCCGCAACGGGCATTCGGCGCACATGGCCTTGGCACGCTCGAGGTCACGGGGGTCTTCGGCGAACCACAGATCTGCGTCGGCGACCTGGCAGGGCAGGTCGAGCCGGGCGGTCGCTGCGCGGTCCGCCGACATACAGGACTCGAGGACGCATTCGACAGTCATTGGTTTCTCCACATCTGCTCGTTTGGGGTGTTGAACCCGAGTCCTCGATGTGGCTCTGTGTCCGAGACCCCTGGATCGGGGTGGAGATTCGGTGACAGAAAAAGAGGGCCACGGGTGTCGCCTCTGCGATTCGCCCGTGGCCCGGAATGTCTCGGAGATCTAACTCCGGGAACTTCGGAACAGAACGGGGAACCGACGCGGCGCGGCTGCTACTGCTGCGGGCGGTGCGATTCGCGCGACGCGCGCTTCGGCTGTCAGGTGCAGAGCCGCCGGCGGAACGGCGACCGGGCGTGCAAAGCTCGTGCACGCTCGGGCGACCGGCATCCAGGAGCGGGTGCGACCGGTACGCGCGATGGCGGGCTGATTCGGCTTCAGCGCATGCAATTTCGGCGCATACGTGTCGGCTGCTCTCAGGTTCGCCGCAGACTGGCAGATGCCGGCCTGGCTCACGGTGATTCCGTTCACTGATCCACTCCCTTCTGGTCTCGTGGCTTTCCGCGTTCGTGTCGGTCGTCGGTGACTGTGGCGGGCCGGTGTGACGGACGCACACAACCCATCCCCGTACTGACGGGACTCAGAGTAGACGCTGGGCCGAAACCCGCACAACCTATTTTTGACCTGCGGTTTTGACGAGTTCGATGATGTCGGCGCCGTACTCGTCGACCTTCTTCGCCCCGATTCCCGAGATCGCCACCAGCGCAGCGGTATCGGTCGGTCGTTGCTCGGCGATCGCGGTGAGCGTCTTGTCGGAGAAGACGACGAAGGCCGGCACCTTTTTCTCCTGGGCCCGCTCGCGACGCCACTCCTTGAGCGAGACCAGCAGTCCTTCGTCCAGATCCGACGGGCACCCGGCGCAGCGACCGAGCAGCGTCGCGGTCGAATCCATCAACCGGGAACCGCAGACCCGGCAGGTCGGTCCGCGGCGGGGCGCGCGCTCCTTCGCGATCGGCGACGCGGGTGAGTCGTCGGGCACGAGGTCGGCGAGGAACCGCGAGCGACGCCGGGCACGGCCGCCCTCGTTGCGGGCCAGGGCCCACGACAGGTGCAGGTGCTCGCGGGCACGCGTCACTCCGACATAGAACAGTCGCCGCTCTTCCTCGACCTCTTCCCAGGACCCCTTGATCGCCTGGCTGATGGGCAGCGACCCGTCGGTGAGTCCGACGAGGAACACCGCATCCCACTCGAGTCCCTTGGCCGCATGCAGCGACGACAGCGTCACGCCCTGCACCGTCGGGGGATGGCGCGCCTCGGCGCGGGCGGCGAGTTCTGCCGACAGCTGCGGCAGCGTCAGTTCCGGGTTCTCGGCGACCATGTCCTCGGTCAGCTGAACCAGCGCTTTCAGTGATTCCCACCGGCTACGCGCCTGCGCACCGGACGGCTGCTCCTCGCTGAGACCCAGCTCGCCCAGCACCGCGCGTACGACGTCGAGGAGCTCCACGTCGGGTCTGACCTCGCGGCCAGCGACCGTCGCGAGCTGCCGCATGGCCTGCCGGACCTCGGTGCGCGCGAAGAACGCCTCGCCGCCGCGCACCTGGTACGGGATGCCCACCTCGGTCAGGGCCTGCTCGTAGTTCTCGGACTGTGCGTTGACGCGGTACAGGATCGCGATCTCGGCGGGCGCGACCCCCGATCTGATGAGGTGTTTGATCTCGATGGCGATCGCCGTCGCGGCGGCGGGCTCGTCGTCGTACTCGGCGAACTGCGGCGCCGGCCCGGGCGGGCGCTGTCCGATGAGCTGCAGGCGGGTTCCCGCGATGCGCCCCCGGGCGGCGCCGATGACGCGGTTCGCCAGATCGACGACCTGCGGGGTGGACCGGTAGTCGCGCTCGAGACGGACGACCGTGGCCTCCGGGAACCGGCGACTGAAATCCAAGAGATGGTTCGGCGAGGCACCGGTGAACGTGTAGATCGTCTGGTTGGCGTCACCGACGACCGTCAGGTCGTCGCGTTCCCCGAGCCAGGCGTCCAGCAGACCCTGCTGCACCGGCGTCACGTCCTGGTACTCGTCGACGACGAAACACCGGTACCGCGAACGGAATTCGTCCGCGGCGCCCGGTTCGACGGTGAGGATCTGGGTCATGTAGATGAGCATGTCGTCGAAATCGAGCAACCGGTCCCCGTCGGGCGAGACCTTGGCGTCCTCGTAGTGCCCGTACACGGCCGCGACCTTCGGCGGCGGTGCCGGGGACTCGCGGCCGAGCCGGCCGACCGCCTCGACGTAGTTCTCCGGTGAGATCAGCGAGGCCTTGGCCCACTCGATCTCCGACGACAGGTCTCGCAGCGTGTCGGTCGAGGTGTCGAGGCCGGAGCGGCGAGCCGCCCGCGAGATGAGCGGGAACTTGTTGTCCAGGAGCTCCCACCGGGCGTCACCGAAGGCACGCGGCCAGAAGTACCGCAGCTGACGCATGGCGGCCGCGTGGAAGGTCTGGGCCGCGACGCTGCCCCCCGTACCGCCGACACCGAGACTGCGCAGGCGGGTGCGCATCTCGCCGGCGGCGCGGGCGGTGAAGGTGACCGCCAGGACCTGGCCGGGATTGACCTGGCCGGTGTCGACGAGGTGGGCGATGCGCCTGGTGATGGTCCGGGTCTTGCCCGTGCCCGCCCCGGCCAGCACGCACACCGGTCCGCGCGGCGCCAGGACTGCGGCGCTCTGCTCGGGGTCGAGTCCCTCGACCGCGCCACCACTCGCCGACACCGCGGCACGACGCGGGGACTCGGGTTTCGCGGCAGAAGTCGGATGAGGCACGGCGTCCACTATGTCACCAACCACCGACGCCGCCGGCAGGCGAACAACGCGGACGGGAACAGCAGGCCCGGACATGGTGTTATGGGACCCATGAGCAACGTGATCGACGACGAGGCCGGCGCCCGCACCTCCGACTCCGGTGAGCTGACCATGTACACCACGTCGTGGTGCGGCTTCTGCGCGCGCCTCAAGCGCGGCCTCAAGAGCAGCGGTATCAGCTGGCAGGAGATCGACATCGAGCTGAACCCGGACGCCGCCGAGTTCGTGGGCAGCGTGAACGGCGGCAACCATGTCGTCCCGACAGTCCTCTACGCCGACGGCACCACCGCCACCAACCCGTCGATCGCCGACGTGAAGGCGAAGCTGGGCGTCTGAGTCCGGTCGGCCGGCGATGAGTCCAGCGCGACGGCGGCCCGTCTATCCGGCCGCCCAGGCCTCGATCATCGAACGAGCGATCGAGATCGATCCGGGGAGGCGCAGACGGTCGGCGTCGTCGGAACCCGGCGCCTCGGCGCGGGACCAGCCGTCGCCCCGGGTCAGCGCCGCCCGGACCTCGTCGCGATGGAACCACTGCGCATCGCCGATCTCGCCGTCGAGGAACGCCAACTCGTCGGCCGGGTCGCCGAGTGCGGCGAATCCCAGCATCAGCGACCTCGGGAACGGCCACGGCTGACTGCCGAGGTAGCGCGGTTCCCGCACCACGATCCCGACCTCTTCGTACACCTCGCGCAGGACGCACTGTTCGAGCGACTCCCCCGGCTCGACGAAGCCGGCCAGCGTCGAATACCAACCCTGCGGCCACACCGACTGGCGGCCGAGCAGGATGCGATCGGCGCCGTCGTGGACGACGGTGATGATCGCCGGGTCGGTCCGCGGGAACTCGTCGCGACCGGAATCCACACTGCGCCGGACCCACCCACCGCGGGCCGGCCGGGTGACGGAACCGTCGACCGGTGAATGACTCGCGGTCGCATGCCAGTTCAGGATTCCCAGGGCGGTCGCGAGGAGCCCCGCCTCGTCGGCGGACAGTCGCGTCGCACCGCGCCGGGCGTCATCGGTCGGCCCGTCGATGTGGTCCACCCGGCGCGTCCACAGGTCGGCTCCACCGGCGCCGCCCGACCCATCGAATCCGAGGATCACCGCATCCCCCGGTGGCGCCTCGGCCACGGTCGGAGCCGCAACCCAGTGCAGCGCACCGGAATCGGTGACCGGGTAGCGGCCGGCCGCGTCGATCAACAGCACCTTGGCCGTCGGCCAGCCGGCGGCCATCCGCTCGGCGTCGTCGCGGATCGCGTCCGCCCGGTCGAACACCGCCCGCGACAGCAGCGGCGGCTGGGGCATGTCGAAATGCACGGTGACACGGCCTTTCTCGATGACGGAACGATCAGTCGTCGTTGGGGTTGGTGCGGACGTACAGCAGCCGGTCACCGACTTCGATCTGTTCGACCTCGCTGTCGTCGACGCGGTGCAGCACACCGTTCCGCACGACACCCAGGACGATGTCGCGGGTGTGGGCGGGCGATCCGCCGGTCTCGGTCGGGTCGACCTCGCGCTCGGCGATGGCGTAGCCGGCATCCGGGGTGAGGAGGTCCTCGATCACCTCGACCACCGACGGGGTCATCGTCGCGATCCCGAGGAGGCGGCCGGCGGTCTCCGACGACACCACCACCGAGTTGGCGCCGGACTGGCGCATCAGGTGGGTGTTCTCCGACTCCCGGATCGACGCGACGATCTTCGCCCGCGGATTGAGTTCGCGGGCGGTGAGCGTGGCGAGGACCGCGGTGTCGTCGCGGCTGGTGGCGACGACGATGCTGGCGGCGTGCGCGACACCGGCGAGGCGGAGCACATCCGACTTGGTGGCGTCGCCGCGCACGGTGACCAGCCCGTCGGAGGCGGCCGCCTCGAGCACGGTGGCGTCCGCGTCGACGACGACGATCTCGGAGGGCTTGATGCCGTCGCCCCGCATGGCGTCCACCGCGGTGCGGCCCTTGGTGCCGTAGCCGATGACCACGGTGTGATTGCGCACGGTATTCCTCCAACGCTGGATCTTGAGCGCCTGGCGCGACCGTTCGGTGAGCACCTCGAGGGTGGTACCGATCAGCACGATCAGGAACAGCACGCGCAACGGCGTGATGATGACGAGGTTGATGAAACGGGCGAACGGGGTGATCGGTGTGATGTCGCCGTAGCCGGTCGTGGAAAGGGTCACCGCGGAGTAGTAGAGCGCGTCCAGGTACGACAACTCGTTGTCCTGGGCATCGCGATAGCCGGCGCGATCCAGCCAGACCACGACCGAGGTGAACAGCAGGGCCAGGGTCGCCCAGAAGACGCGCCGACCGATCGCCCGGCTCGGGCTCTGCTGGAGTTCGGGGATGCGGACGACGCCGACCAGTGCGTGGTCGGGCCGGTTGGCCAGCTCGGTACCGCCGAAGCGTCGGCGCAGACGGTTAGCCACCGGCACGCACGCGCACGTCGAGTTCGCTCACACGCTGCAATGTAGCCCACCTCGGGGCATCACAAGGCATGTGGCGGGAGCTGTCCCGGGGCACCGGCGCGCTCAGCGGGCCAGCTTCGCGGCGAGGGTCGCCTCGTCGGGCAGGTCGTCGGCCTCCAGGGTGTGCCCGTCGCGCACATAGTGGAACGCGGCGCGAACCTTGGTCGGCTCCACCCCGGCCAGCTGCGCCCACGCCAGGCGGTACGCGGCGAGCTGGATGAAGAGTGATTCCCGGCGGGCGGGTTCGGGGATCACACCGGTCTTCCAGTCCACGACCGTCCACGAACCGTCCTTCTCGGCGAAGACCGCGTCGATCCGTCCGCGCACGACGATCCCGCCGATGACGGTCTCGAAGGGCACCTCCACCTCGGTCGGGCTGCGATTCGCCCACGGCGAGGAGAGGAACGCGGCCCGCAGTTCCTCGAGATCGGCGTCCGGGCTCGCGGTCGCGTCGGCGGCGCCGGGCAGTTCGTCGATGTCGAGGAGCCGTGTCGCCCCGAACCAGCGTTCCACCCAGGCGTGGAACGCGGTGCCGCGCCGGGCCATCGGGTTGGGCCGGAACGGGGTGGGCCGGCGGAGCCGGCGAGCGAACTCGGCCTCGTCGGCGTCGAGTTCGACCAGCTGGCTGACGGACAGATGGGTCGGCAACGACACCTCGACGAGCGCCTGGTTGGCCTGATGGTGCTCGGCGAGCAGGGCCGACACCTCGGCCTCCCACGCCCCGATCTCGTCCGCGGGGTCGGCCGGTGGCGTTGCGGGGGTCTCGGCGTCGGCGGGGCCGGACTGGGCAGCAGGTGTGTCGAACAGCGCGGGCGCCGCGCGGCCGGCGATGGCGTCGGCGACCAGATCGGCCGCCCGCTGTACCGAGTCGCGGCGGCCGGCGAGCGGATCGCGCGGCCACGGTGCCGCGATCGCGCGTTCGGCCAGCGGATTCGGGCTGTCCGGCTCGCGCGGTGGCGTACGCACCGCGATCGACAGACCGGTCGAGTCGGCGCTCGGGTCGGCGATCGCCTCATCGATGCCGGTCATCAACTCGTCGAAGAAATCCGAACCGCCGCGCGGCTTGTCGCCGGTCTCCGACCAGTGATGGGCCGAGATCAGCAGGTCGTGCCGGGCGCGGGTGAGCGCCACATAGAGCAGCCGCCGATCTTCCTCGAGTCGCCGTTCGCCGATCGCGGCCTTGTGGTCGGTCAGGGCGTCCTCGAGCTGCTTGCGGTCGGCGACGGTGTCGATCTTCAGGATCGGGAACCCCTCCGGCGCACCGTCGGCCGCCTCGGCCGGGATGGCCAGATCGCCGCGGAGGTCGGCCGGGAGTTCGCGCGCACTGCCCAGCCACGTGGTGTCGGCCTTGGCGCTGGGGAAGATCCCCTTCGCCAGGTGCGGGATCGCGACGACATCCCATTCCAGGCCCTTGGCCGCGTGCACGGTGAGGATCTGCACCCGCTGTTCGGCCACCTCGATGCGGCCCGGTTCGAGCCCCTTCTCGATGGTCTCGGCAGCATCCAGGAAGGCGAGCAGCCCAGGCAGATTCGCTCCCGGACGATCGGCGTAATGACTGACGTAGTCGGCGAAGGCGTCGAGATGTTCGCGTCCCGTGATCGCACCCCGCATGCGGCGTGCCCGGATCTGCGCCTCGACGCCGACCCCGATCGTGTTCTCCACGTCGGCGACGAGTTCGGGCAGCGGTTGTCCGATGCGACGGCGCAGTGACTCCAACTGCGCACCGAACGCCCGGATGCGGGCGTAACCCTCGGGGCTGTAGTCGGTGGCCTCGCCCGGGTCGACGACGGCGTCGGCGATGCCCGCCCGGTCGACGATCTCGGTGGGCAGCACCGCGTCGAGTGCGGCGTCGAGCGCTTCCCTGCTGGTGACCACCCCGCCCGCCTCGGCGAAACTCTCCGCCGCCAGGTTGGTGGCCCGACGCCACAGCGCGGCGAGGTCCTTGGCGCCGAGCCGCCAGCGGGCCCCGGTGAGCAGACGCATGACCGCGGTCCCGGCCATCGGGTCGGCCATCACGCGCAGGGTCGCGACGATGTCCTCGATCTCCGGGACGTGCAGCAGCCCGCCGATGCCGACCACCTCGGTGGGGATGCCCCGACTCTCGAGCTCGGCGGCCAGCGGCGCCGAATCCTCGTTGCGGCGCACCAGGATCGCAGTCGTCGGCGGCGCCACGTCTGCGGCCTCGGCCGCCCGGTAGCGTTCCTCGATGGCGTCGGCGATCCAGTTCCGTTCGTCCAGAACCGTTTCGGTCAGGGCGATCGACGCCGTTCCGTGCGGGGCATCGGGACGCGGCCGGAGCACACTGACCGGGATACCGCGGCGTCGGAGCTCCTCGGAGATCTGATTGGCCAACCGCAACCCCTGGGCCGAGTTGCGCCAGCTGGTGAGCAGTTCGAGGCGCCGGGCCGGGGTCCCGTCGGGTCGTGGGAAGTCGCGCGCGAACCGCGGCAGGTTGGCCGCCGAGGCGCCACGCCACCCGTAGATGGACTGGATGGGGTCGCCGACCGCGGTGACCGCGACCGGCGCGCGGCCGTGCCCGCCGAACAGGGTCGACAGCAACACCCGTTGCGAGTGGCCGGTGTCCTGGTACTCGTCGAGGAGAACCGCGCGGAAGGCGGTGCGCTCGGCGGTCACGACCTCGGAATTGGACACCACCAGCCGTGCCGCCAGCGACATCTGGCTGCCGAAGTCGAGCGCGGACTGGGCGCGCATCGTCTCGCCCAGCGCGATGACCATCGGGATCAGCTCGCGACGTTCGTCGATGACCTCCTGGACCTTCAGCAGCGCCTGGGTCGGTTTGTCGCGCTGCTTGGGGCCCTTCGGCAGGGTGTCGACGAGCTCGTACAGCGTCGAACCCGCTTGCGCGAGGTCGGCGATGTCGACGAGGTGCTCGGACATCTCGCCGTACAGCTTGAGCACCGCCTCGGTGACACTCGCCGGCACCTTCTTGGTGTTCAGCTCGCCCGGCCACGCGGAGACGAGGGAGAACGCGAGCTGCCAGAGCTCGGTCTCGGTGAGCAGCGTCGACGACGGTTCCACCGGCAGCAGCAGCCCGTAGTCGGCGATCAGCCGGCCGGCGTAGGCGTGATAGGTGCTCACCTCGGGGTCGGCGCCGCGCAGGCGGGCGGCCAACGCGCCGTCGGGATCCCAGTTCCGCAGCGCCGGCGACCCGGCGAGCATCGAGAGCCGACGCCGGATGCGGGCGCCGAGTTCGCTCGCGGCCTTGCGCGTGAAGGTGAGTCCGAGGATCTCGTCGGGGGCCACGAGCTGGTTGGCCACCAGCCACACCACGCGTGAGGCCATCGTCTCGGTCTTGCCGGCCCCGGCTCCGGCGACGACGAGCATCGGCTCCATGGGTGCCTCGATCACCGCCACCTGCTCGGGCGTGGGATCGGGCAGACCCAGCGCCGCGGCCAGCGACTTCGCCCCGACCAGCGGCCGTTCGGTCCGATCCTGCAGGTCAGTCATCGGTCACCGCCTTCCCCGGGATCTGGGCCGGACAGCTGGTGGTGAGGTTGCAGTGCACACAGCCCGGGTTGGGCGTCGCGCTGTACGTCGGACCGATACTCGCCCGGGCCGCGCGACGCACCACCCCGATCCACTCGTCCAGCAACTCCGGCGTGAGCGGCGACTGAACACGTTCGGCCGCACCGGAATTGCGGTTCGCGGTCGACACGTAGACGAGTCGGGCGCCGCCCGGCGCAACGTCGCCGAACTGGGGCACCCCGCCGTGCGCCAGCGCCACCTGATAGGCCGCCATCTGCGCGTGCTCATCGGAATCGGCCTTGGTGATGGGGTTCTTCGAGGTCTTCACGTCGACGACGACCGGCCGGCCGGCGCCATCGGTCTCGAGACGGTCGACACGTCCGCGCAGACGGACCGCGGGCTCATCGGAATCCGGCCCGGTCGCCGCGGGAATGGTTGCGTCGATCGGCAATTCGACGCCCACCTCCTCGAGATCGGCACGCGAGATGCGCAGCCACTCCCGGAAGTGCCCGAGCATGCCCTCAGCCCGTTCGAGTTCGCGAGCCGAGTACCAGCCCGCCCCGGTGTCGACGCGTTCCCAGATGCCGCGCAGCGCCGCCGTCACCTCGTCCGGATCGAGCTGGCCGGCGACCGCCTGGACGAGCGTGTGCACGAGACTGCCGGTCAGCGCGGGAGTGCCGTCGCCGTCGCGGCCGCCGTTGCGTTCGAGCACCCACCGCAGCGAACAGCGGGTCAGTGCATCGACATTCGACGGCGAGAGCGTCAGCGCCCCCGACTCCGGCGTCCACAGCGGATCGTCGGTGCTGGGTGCGGCGAGCCCGAACCAGTCGCGCGGGTGCGCACCCGGGATGTCGGAGTCGGCGAGCTCGGCCAGCAGACGCGCCGCGGCCTTCGTCCGGGGTGCATCGGGTTCATCGACGCCGGCGATCACCGCCGACCGCAGTGTCGCGACGAGGGACGGCAACGAGAGCACCCGGTCGACGCCTGGATCGAGCCGTACCTCGGCGCGGGCCGACTCGGCCGGATCGTCGGTGTCCCCCAACAGATCTGCGAGCTCGGTGATGAACCGCGACGGCGAGGCGTCCCCGCTGCCGTCCTCGACCGCGGTCACGAGCAGCCGGTTGCGGGCCCTGGTGCAGGCGACGAGGAAGAGCCGACGCTCGTCGGCGAGTGCCGTCGCCCCACGGGCGACGGTGTCCACGGCGTCGGCGGCCATGCCGTCGAGGAGGTCGACGAGTTGCCCGGTGGCGAGAACGCCACCCCGGCTGCGCAGCGACGGCCACAGTCCGTCCTGGACCCCGGCGACGGCGACGACCTCCCATTCCCGCCCCACCGCGGCGTGCGCGGACAGCACGGTCACCGACTCGGTTGCGGCGGTGGCTGTTCGGCTGTCGCGCGGGATCTGCAACTGGGACAGGTAGTGCACGAATCCGGCGGGCCCGGCCGCGGGCAGCGTGTCGGTGAAATCCGCGGCGGATTCGAACATCGCCATGACCGCGTCCAGATCGCGGTCGGCCTGTTCACCGGCCGGGCCGCCGCGGACAGCCGATGCCGCCCACCGCCGCTCGAGTCCCGTGGCCTGCCACGCCGACCACAGGGTCTCCTCGATCCCGCGGCGCGCGTCATGGACCCGCTGGGCCGCACCGACGACGTCCAGCACGCGGGCCAGCGGCGCCGCCTCGGTCTCGGTGAGCCGTCGGCGATAGCGCGCGCCGACCTCGGGGTCGAGGATGGCGCGGGTCAGCGACGTGAGCGAATCCGGTTGTCCCGCTGGGTCGTCGGCATCGTCGAGACGCCGCACACCGCGTCGGAGACGGCGCATCGAGCCCGGGTCGGCCGCCCCGATCGGACCGGACAGCAACGTGAGCGTGTCCTCGGTGGTGAAAAGGTCGGTGGTGGCAGAGTCGGTGGGGTCGGGGTCGGACAGGTCGGTACCTGTTTCCGCGGCCGCCCGCGCGGCGACGGCGCGCAGCACCAGCATCAGTCCGATGACGGCTCGTTGCCGATGCAGGGGCAGGTCGCTCGCGGGCGTCGTCAGGGGTACGCCCGCGGACCGGAAGGCGCGTCGGAGCGGCGGCAGGGCCAGGGACACCGACCGGACGACGACCGCCATCTGCGACCACGGGACCCCGTCGAACAGATGCGCACGCCGCAGGAGGTCGGCGATGGCGGTGGCCTCTTTCGCGGCAGACCCGTACACGCGCACCGCGGCCGCGCCTTCAACATCGGCCGCGCCCGGGTCGGCGTCGGCCGAATCCGTCACCGGGTCGGGATACGGGTGCGGGCGAGCGCCGGGCAGCCGGGCGGCGATCGCGCGCCCGAGGCGGGACAGCTCGGGACGGGCGCGGTGATCGTGTTCCAGCAGGATGTCGAACGGGCTGCCCGGTTCGGCCAGCCCGTTCGCGAATCGCGGACTCGCACCCCGGAATCCGAACACGGACTGGTCGGTGTCGGCGGCGATGATCGTCGAGAGGGTTCCGGTGCCGACCAGCGTGATGAGCTGCGCCGCCTGCGGGTCGAGATGCTGTGCGTCATCGACCAGCAGATGCCGGATACGACGGCGCTCGCCGCTCAGCAGGTCGGGATCGGTGGCGAAGGCCGACAGGGCCGACCCGATCAATTCGGCCGCGTCGACCGCGGGCGCCGAGGCCCCCGGGGTCTCGAGCCCGACCGCCCCGCGCAGCAGCATGTTCTGCTCGTACTGCGCGTAGGCCCGGGCGGCCGCGGACCACTCCGGCCGTTTGTGCGTACGCCCCAGCGCGGCAAGCTGTTCCGGACCCACTCCGCGTTCGGCGGCGCGCATAATCAGGTCCCGCAACGCCTGGGCGAACCCGTCGGTGCCCAGCGCGGGCCGTAGGTGGACAGGCCAGTACCCGGCGCCGTCCTCGATGTCACCGGCGAGCAGTTCACGCAGGACGACATCCTGTTCGGACCCCGTGATGAGGCGCGGCGGCGGATTGTTGTGGGCCTGCGCCTGTAAGCGGAGGATCGCGAAGGCGTAGGAGTGCACGGTCCGCACCAGCGGCTCGCGCAGCGCACCGCCGAGCACCCGGCGACCGCCCGAGCCCGCGGACAGGACGCGCCGGGTGATCTCCTCCCGGAGCGCGACGGCGGCGCGCCGGCTCGACGCCAGGACGAGGACCGACTCCGGGTCGGTGGCGGGATCGAGCAGGCGGGCGACCGCGGCGTCGACGATCAGCGCGGTCTTCCCGCTCCCTGGGCCGCCGTGCACCCGCACCGGGCGCCACGCCTGCTCCTCGTCCGCCGGCCGACTCGTGGGCGGGTCGATCACCTGCGCCACCGACGGTGGCCAGTGCCGGGGCCGGTCCGTCGGGTCGGGGGCCGCGACGAGTCGCGCACGCAGCGCGCTCCGCGGGGTCTGGGCACCCGGTTTCCGACTCATGCACCCATCGAATCACGGCCCACCGACGACCACGTCGGCCGTGCCCGCAACCTGTGTCCCCGCGACCTGTGTCGGAGTCCGCCGCGCGGCGTACGGCAGGATGGACGGGTGACAGCTCTCAACACGCATGTCTTCGGCAGCGGTCCTGCGGTTCTCGCGATCCACGGACTCACCGGGCACGGCCGCCGCTGGGCAGCGCTGACCGATCACCTCCCCGGCGTGCGCCTCGTCGCGCCGGATCTGATCGGTCACGGCCGGTCCCCGTGGCGACCGCCGTGGAGCATCGAGCACCAGGTGCGGGCGTTGTCCGCGGTGATCGACGAACACATCCCCGCCGGTGAGCAGCCGGTGGTCGTCGTGGGTCACTCGTTCGGTGGCGCGCTGGCGTTGCACCTGGCCAACCGCCGCCCGGATGCGGTGAAGGGGCTGGTGCTGCTCGACCCCGCGCAGGGCCTCGACCCCGAATTCGCGCTCGACGTGGCCACCGACAGTCTCGACAACTGGGACTACGCGGATGCCGACACCGCCCGCGCCGCGAAACGTGCGGAGGGCTGGGCCGCCGTTCCCGACGAGCTCATGGAGGCCGAACTCGCCGAACACCTCGTCCCCCGGCCGCGCGGCCGGGTCGGCTGGCGGGTGAGCGCACCCGCCGCAGCGGCGTCGTGGAGCGAGATGGCAAGGCCCGCAGTACTTCCGCCGCCAGGTGTGCCCACCCACGTGGTGGTCGCCGACCAGGTCCAGCCCCCGTTCGTGCGGCCGGCCTTCCTCGATGCGTGCGCGAGCGAGCGCGGCGCCGAGGTCACCGTCCACCACGCCGACTGCGGCCACATGGTGCCGTTCCTCGAGCCCGGGCTCGCGGCCGCGCTGGTCCGATCGCTGTTGTAGCGACGACATCTGTCGAGGCGACGATGGCAGCCATCACCGAGGAGCAGGTCGAACGGGTCCGCGCACTCGTGTCGGCGATCCCGGCCGGCCAGGTGAGCACCTACGGCGACCTGGCCGCCGCGGCCGGGTTGTCGAGCCCGCGGATCGTCGGCTGGATCATGCGGACCGATTCGGCCGACCTGCCCTGGCACCGTGTGGTGCCCGCCGGCGGCCGGCCGGCGCCTCATCTCGCGACACGTCAGCTGGAACGGCTACGGGCGGAGGGTGTTCCGATCACCGACGGGCGAATCCGACTGCGCGAGTGCCGGTGGGACCCCGCCACGTGACCGACCCGCAAACCCACCTGTTCTCGGCATACCCACCCCTTGGAGGGTGCTGGATATGCCGAAAAAGGATGGGTTTGCAGGGCAGCTCAGACGTGGCGCGGGACCGGCACACGTCGGTACGGACTGATGGCCGCACGCATCCGTGTGACGATCAGGTCGACGATCCTGGGGTCCGGCCCCAGGGGTGCGGCGACCGCGTCCGCGCCGTAGGTGCTCAGGCGCTGATGGAACAGGCCCGGGGCGAGGAGGTGGCTGGCGATCACGACCCGCCGTCCCGTGCGCCGGGCCCGCTCGACGGCCTCGGGCACAGTGGGGGTCGCGGTCGTGATGAACCCGACCTCGACCCGTCCGCCGATCAGCGATTCCAGCTGCCGGGCGGCCAGATGAACCTGCCCGCAGGCACTCTCGTCCGATGACCCGGCGGCGGCGAGCACGACCGCGTCGCCCGGTTCCCAGCCCGCTTCGGCCAGACGGAGTCGGGCGACCGAGGCGATGGCCGGATCGGGTCCCAGCGCCCGGGTGACGACGGTGTCCGCCCGTCCCGCGGCCTCGACGTGTTCGGGCAGGTCCTTGCGGACGTGGTAGCCCGAGGCGAGGAACGCGGGCACCAGCACCGCCGGACGTTCCAGGTCGGCGATGACCTCGCTCGGCGTCGGTCCGAGGACGTCGACGAATGCGGTGCGGGTGAGCCCGATGCGGTCGCTGACGGCTTCGGCGATCTGGGCGATCACGTTGACCCCGTGCGGGTTGCGGGTCCCGTGCGCGACCAGGACGGGGCTGTACCCCTGCAACCGGTCACCGTGCGGAAGCCGTACATGGTTGTCGTGCATGTGTTCTCGCTTCCTTCTCACTCGTCTTCGGCGTCGTACTCGAGGTCGACCGCGAGCCGGTAACCACGCTTGACGACGGTTTGTACCATCTTCGAATCCCCCAGTGCGGCACGGAGTCGCGCGACGGCGACCTCGACCGCATGGGTGTCGGAGCTGTCGCCGGGCAGACCGGCGAGCAACTCCTGCCGCGAGACCACGCGACCGGGGTTGCGGGCCAACAGTTTGAGCAGGAGCAGACTCGTCGCCGACATCTCGCGGAGCTCACCGTCGACCACGACGGCCTGGCCGCGGATGGCGGTGTCGTGCCCGGCGACCCGCAGCAGGTGGCTCCGCCGCGGCAGTTCGTCGGTGATCAGGCGCGCGAGCGCGCCGAGACGGAACCGGCGCGGGTAGATCGTCGGGATCTGCAGCGCCTCCAGCGGACTGGCGGTCACCGAACCCACGCACATCACCGGTACCGCGGTCCGCAGTGCGTGGATGAACTGCTGCAGCTTGCCGAGTTCTTTGGCACGGGTCAGGATCGACGCCGCCGCCGGGGCGCTGGTGAAGGTGATCGCGTCGAGATCGCCGCGGAGCACCGCACCGATCATCTTGTCGATGCGCGCCACGTCGGGGTGCATGTGCCAGCGGTACACCGGGATCGGCACCACCTCGGCACCGGCGGCGCGCAGCACCGTGCAGAAGTCCGGCAGCGGTTCCCACTCGCTGGTGGCACCGTGCAACTGGACCGCGATCCGAACGCCGTCGACGCCCTCTTCCAGCAGCCGGTCGAGGACTTCCGAGGAGGACTCGCTCTCCGGCGACCACTCCTCGCGCAGCCCCGCCGCCCGGATCGCGCCCTTGGCCTTCGGGCCGCGTGCGATCAGCCGGCTCTCGGACAGCGCCCGTAGGACGGCCTCGGCGTTGCCCCATCCGTCGGCGGCCTCGACCCACCCGCGGAAGCCGATACCGGTCGTGGCGACCATCACCTCAGGCGGGTGGGCGATGAGTTCCTCGGTCACCCGCTCGAGTTCGGTGTCGTCGACCAGCGGCAGGATGCGGATGGTCGGCGCCTGCATCACCTCGGCACCGCGTCGTTCCAGCAGTACCGCGAACTCCTCGGCGCGACGCGCGGCGGTGATCCCGATCGTGAAACCGGCGAGCGGCAACGGGTCGGGGTCCGGTGAGGTTGCGCCGGCAGGGTCTGCACCGGCGGGGGTCATGGTGTTCACGCCGGGAAGAACACCTCGACGATGCGGTTGACCACCCGCACACCGTAGCTGGGGACCGACACCGTCTCGTCGTCCAGGCAGATCCCGGTGCGCAGCGCGAAGACCTGTTTACCCAGCGGCGAGGCGACGGTGGGTTCGCCCCCGCGGTCGCCGGTGAGTCCCCGGGAGAGGACCGCGGCGCGACCGAACGGATCGATGTTGCCGATCGCGTACAGGCGGGAGCGCCCGGGCGCCGCCTCGCGATCGGACTCGGCGGCGGGCAGACGGAACAGCGCGGCCTGCACACCCTCGGGACCCAGCACGGCGACGCCGCGACCGACGATCAGGTCGTCGATCGAACAAGCGCGCACCCAGCTCCCCTCACACACCGTGGCGGCGCCGGTGGGTGTCGTCTCTGCGGACATGGTGTCGGCCTCCCCTGTCGCGATGGTCATGTGGGCACTCCTTCTCTCACCGGTCGCTCGCTCACTCCATCGGGGCCCGACGGAGCGGTCGCACCCGGACGGACCGCCGGCATGTCGAGCAGCACCGGCGCCTTGCGCTCGTACTCGGAGAACCGGATCGTCGGGTCGACGACATCGGGCGCATTCACGAACGAGACGAACCGCTTCAGCTTGTCCTCGTCCGCGAGCACCGCGGCCCACTCGTCCTGGTAACCGCCGACGTGGCGGGCCATCGCCTCCTCGAGTTCGGCGGCGAGCCCCAGGCTGTCCTCACACACCACGTCCTTCAGATGGTCGAGACCACCTTCGAGCGACTCCAGCCACGGCGCCGTGCGCTGCAGTCGATCGGCTGTTCGGATGTAGAACATGAGGTACCGATCAATGTAGGCGACGAGGGTCTCGTCATCCACTCCGCTGGCGAGCAGCACCGCATGCTTCGGGCTCTGGCCGCCGTTGCCGCCGACGTAGAGGTTCCAGCCGTGCTCGGTGGCGATGACACCGACGTCCTTGCCCCTCGCCTCGGCGCACTCGCGGGCACATCCCGAGACCCCGAACTTGATCTTGTGGGGTGAGCGCAGTCCGCGGTACCGCTTCTCCAGGAGCACGGCCATGCCGACCGAGTCCTGCACGCCGTACCGGCACCACGTCGAACCGACGCAACTCTTCACCGTCCGCAGGCTCTTGCCGTACGCCTGCCCCGACTCCATCCCGGCGTCGACGAGGCGCCGCCAGATCTCGGGCAACTGGTCGACGCGCGCACCGAACAGGTCGATCCGCTGGCCGCCGGTGACCTTGGTGTACAGCCCGAAGTCGCGCGCGATCTCACCGATCACGATCAGCTGCTCGGGCGTGACCTCGCCACCGGGCATCCGCGGCACGACCGAGTACGAGCCGTTCTTCTGCATGTTCGCCAGGAAGTGGTCGTTGGTGTCCTGCAGCGCGGCCTGCTCGCCCTCGAGGATGTGGTCGCTGGAGGTCGACGCGAGGATCGACGCGACCGTCGGCTTGCAGATCTCGCAACCCTGCCCGGTGCCGTATCGCTCGACGAGTTCGGAGAACGTCCGGATACCGGTCACAGCGACGATCTCGAACAGCTCGGCGCGCGACTGGGTGAAGTGGTCGCACAGCGACTTGCTCAGTTCGACCCCGGACGCGGCGAGCAGCTGCTTGATGCTGGGCAGGCAGCCACCGCAGGTGGTGCCGGCCGAGGTGCAGCCCTTGACCGCGGCGATGTCGCACGCGCCGTCGGCGATCGCCGAGCAGATGGCACCCTTCGAGACGCCGTTGCACGAGCAGATCTCCGCGTCGTCGGGCAGTGCGTCCATACCCACCGCGGCGCCGCCCTCGGGCGCGATGAGGGCAGCGGGGTCGCCCGGGATCTCCCGGCCGACCATCGGCTTGAGCATCGCGTAGGCCGATGCGTCGCCGACCAGGATTCCGCCGAGCAGCGTCTTCGCGTCGTCGCTGACGACGATCTTCGCGTACCGGCCGGCGACCGCGTCGTGGTAGGTGATCTCCAGCGCGTTCTCGGTGGTGCCGAACGCATCCCCGAAGCTGGCCACGTCGACGCCGAGGAGCTTCAGCTTCGTGGACAGGTCGGCACCGGGGAACTCCGACGTCCCGCCGAGCAGACGGTCGGCGACCACCTCGGCGGTCGAGTAACCGGGGGCGACGAGGCCGTAGCAGCGGCCTTCGACGGCGGCGACCTCGCCGATGGCGTAGACGTTCTCGTCGTCGGTTCCACAACCGGCGTCGACGAGCACGCCGCCGCGCTCGCCGACGGCCAGTCCCGCGTCCCGAGCGAGCTGATCGCGCGGTCGGACGCCGGCGGAGAACACCACGAGCGAGGCGTCGATCGTCGACTCGTCGGACAGCGTGACCCGCAGGCCGCCGTCCTCGGCGTCGGCGATCTCCGACGTCCCGACCCCGGTGTGGACCTCGAGTCCGAGCTCGGTCACCAGGTTCTTCAGGATCGCGCCGCCGCCCTCGTCGACCTGCATCGGCATCAGACGCGGGGCGAACTCCACCACGTGCGGGGTCATCCCCATGAGCTTGAGTGCGTTGGCGGCCTCGAGTCCGAGCAGGCCGCCACCGACGACCACACCCGTCGCACCCGGACCGGCGGCCTCGGCCGCGGCCCGGATGTCGTCGAGGTCGTCGAGGGTGCGGTAGACGAAGCACCGGTCGTTGTCGTGACCGGGGACCGGCGGGACGAAAGCGTAGGAACCGGTGGCCAGAACGACTGCGTCGTAGTCAATCTCGCGACCGCTCGAGGTGACGACCCGGCGGGCGTCTCGATCGATGCCGGTGACGGTCTCGCCCAGATGCGTGACGACCCGATCGTCCCCGGCGTACGTGTTCCCCTCGAGTGCGAGAGAATCCCGAAGCCAGGCACCGACATACGAGGACAGCCCCACCCGGTCGTAGGCCGGGTCGATCTCCTCGCTGACGATCTCGATACGCCACAGGTCGGTCGCGTCACGCTCGCGGAGCGCCTGGACGAAGCGGTGACCGACCATGCCATGGCCCACCACCACCACTGTCTTGGTTGTGCGCGTTGCGGTTTCGCTGTTCACTGCTCTTTGCTCCCTTGCCTCGCCGGTCCCGTGAGGATCAGGCCAGCGCTTCCTTGGTTGCCTGCTTGTCGGTGCCCTCGGCGGCAGCACCGGTCGATGCGGTCCCGTCGACAGTCGATGCCGGTTCGTCATGGGCACCGGTGATCGCGAGATCGGTGGTCTCCGCGATGACGATCGGGCGCCGGGCGTAGAACCACCAGGTCACGACCGCTGCCAGGACGTAGAAGAGCATGAACACCCAGAAGGCCATCGTCGCCGACTTGTTGGACTGGTAGCTGGCGCGCAGCACCAGGTTGATGCCCACACCGCCGAGACCGCCTGCGGCACCGGCGATCCCGATGAGCGCGCCGGACATGCTCCGCGACCACTTCGTCTTCCCGAGCGAATTCAGTCCGCTCCGCGCCTGCGCCTTGTGCTCCCAGATGGTCGGGATGATCTTGTAGACCGACCCGTTGGCCAGGCCCGAGAGCAGGAACAGCAGGATGAAGCCGATGATGAAGGCCGTCAACGTGGCGCCGGTGATCGTCTTGCCGTTGTTGTCGGCGATCGTGCCGGCGACCACGAGGATCGCCGCGGAGAAGACCATTGCGATGAAGGTGTACAGCGTCACCTTGCCACCGCCGACGCGATCGGCCAGTTTTCCGCCGTAGGGACGGATGACCGACCCCAGCAGCGGACCGATCCAGACGATCTGCGCTGCTGCCAGCGCCGGCTTCGCGACTCCGGCCTCGGTGAAACTGATGTTGAGGACCTGGCCGAACGCGAACCCGAAGCCGATGAAGGAACCGAACGTACCGATGTAGAGCAGGCAGATCAGCCACGTGTCGCGGTACTTCAGGCAGTCGAGCATCGCCCGGCCGCTGGCCGTCTGGTGGTCCAGGTTGTCCATGTAGAGGGCGGCACCGATACCGGCGACGGCCAGGGCGACCAGGTAGATGGCGCACACGATCTCGGGTTGGTCGGCGGCGAGCCAGATGACCAGCAGACCGATGACCTGCACGACCGGCACGCCGATGTTGCCGCCGCCGGCGTTGAGTCCGAGCGCCCAGCCCTTCAGCCGTTGCGGGTAGAACGCGTTGATGTTGGTCATCGACGACGCGAAGTTGCCGCCACCGAAACCGGTGATGGCCGCGACGGCGAGGAACCAGCCGAACCCGAACTCGCCCGGGTTCATCATCAGCATCATCGTCAGCCCGGTCGGGATGAGCAGCACGACGGCGGAGAAGATCGCCCAGTTGCGGCCGCCGAACTTGGCGGTGGCCTGCGTGTACGGGATACGCAGGCAAGAACCGACCAGCGTCGCGGTGGCGGCGATGACGAACTTCTGGTCCATGCTGATGCCGTACTCGGGGCCCATGAACAGGGCCATCACCGAGAACAGGGACCAGATCGAGAATCCGACATGCTCACAGATGACCGACCAGATCAGATTGCGCTTGGCGATCGCGGCATTGCCGTTGTCCCAGGCGACCCGGTCCTCCGGGTCCCAGTCGGTGATCGTGTGGTCCCGTGTCAGTTGTGCTCTGAGATCTGCGAATGCCAAGGCTCCGCCTCCGATGGTTGCTGGTCTACGTGGTGTCACTGCCGTGCACAGGGCTGCGTGCAGTGGTGGCTGTCGTGGAAGACGCCGACACCGGTGTCGTGCGACTCGAGACCAAGTGTGGAGGGGGCGTGTTGCGCGGATTTTCCGCGAGGTGACCGCATCGTCACGTTGTCCTCACTCCGTCACGCGGGCGTTGTGAGAACCCTGTCAGCGGTCAGTCAGGGCTGTGAGCTGCGGTTATACGAGTAAACGTACATGTTCGACGACTCGCTGCAACCCGGGCAGTGCGCCCGAGGTCGACCGCGGGTGCAGCGCGTGGACTGCCAACCGGAACATCGTCGCCCGCAGCATCATCTGCGGCCACTCGGGCTGATCCGACCATCGCTGGATGAGTTCGGTGTCGGCACCACCCCACGCCAGGGCGTCGACCACCGCGACCGCCGCCGCCCACGGGGCGGGCCGCCAATACGGGACGATGTCGGTGATCCCCGGGGCCGCGGCACCGGCGAACAGCACCGTGCCGAAGAGGTCACCGTGCACGACCTGAGACGGCAGATCCACCGGCTTACGAAGCTTCGCAAGGGTTTTCAGCATGTCGACGCTCTGCACACCGTCGGGTGCGGTCGGCTCGGCCATACCGGCGGCCCGGGCCGAGCGCAGCGGGACGTCCTCCCAGGCGGCACGATCGGCCGCGGTGAACACGTCGACGTCGGTGTGCGGCGGAGCAGGCGGCTGCAGCAGGAACCGGGGCCGTTCGAGCGAGGCGGTCGCCTCGTGCAGCCGGTCGGCGACCAGGACGACCTCGTCGTGCCGTGGTTCGGGCGTCCCGGCGATGTAGGTGTCGGCGCGCCAGCCCGACACCACGTACCGGCCGTCGGTGGCGCGGAACGGACGCGCGATGCGCATCCCCTCCACGAACAGGGATTCGCGCACCGACGCCGACCACGCGGCGCGCGCGTGGTCGGGGACCAGTGAGAGCACGACTTCGCCGACACGCCACCCGCCGACCCACGATTCCCCCATCGCGATGGGCGGGTGGGCGGTGAGCCCGAACGTGTTCAACACGTGTCCGGGCGGCTCGACGGTGTTCACGTCGGCCAGATTACCGAGCGCGGTAGTCCGTTTCGGGAAGGCACGCGGCAACCACCCGCACCGACGTGCGGATCGATGACCGGGCTCAGTAGACCGGCAACGTCTTGTCGACCTGGTTCGCCCACGCGGTCACGCCGCCCTGCAGGTGCGTGGCGTCGGCGAAACCGGCTCGCTTCAGCGCAGCGAGCGCCTCGGCGGACCGGATGCCGGTCTTGCAGTAGAGCACGGTGGGCCGGTCCTGCGGCACCTTGGCGAGACCCTCGCCGGAGAGGATGTCGCCCTTCGGGATGAGGGTCGCGCCGTCGATGCGGACGATGTCCCATTCGACGGGCTCCCGGACGTCGATGATCGCCAGCTTCTCGCCCGCGTCGATCTTCTGCTTGAGTTCGACGGCGGTCAGCGTCGACCCCGCGGCGGCGTCGGACGCCTCCGAGGAGACGACACCGCAGAAGTCGTCGTAGTCGATGAGGCCGGCGATCCGCTCACCCTCCGGATCCTTGCGGATCTTGATGGTCCGGTAGGTCATGTCGAGGGCGTCGTACACCATGAGACGACCGAGGAGGGGCTCGCCGATCCCACAGATCAGCTTGATGGCCTCGGTGCCCATGATCGATCCGATCGAGGCGCAGAGGATGCCGAGTACACCGCCTTCGGCGCAGGACGGCACCATCCCGGGCGGCGGTGCCTGCGGGTAGAGGTCGCGGTAGTTGAGCCCGCGGCCGTCGGGGGCGTCCTCCCAGAAGACCGAGGCCTGACCCTCGAAACGGTAGATCGACCCCCACACGTAGGGCTTGTGCGCGAGGACCGCGGCGTCGTTGACCAGGTACCGGGTCGCGAAGTTGTCGGTGCCGTCGAGGATGAGGTCGTACTGCGAGAACAGTTCGATCGCACCCTCGGGCTCGAGCCGCTGGTCATGCAGGTTGACGGTGACGAAGGGGTTGATCTCCAGGATGGAGTCCCGCGCGCTCTCGGCCTTGGGCCGGCCTATGTCGGACTGGCCGTGGATGACCTGGCGCTGCAGGTTGGATTCGTCGACGATGTCGAACTCGACGATGCCGATCGTCCCGACCCCCGCCGCAGCGAGGTACAGCAGCGTCGGCGAACCCAGTCCGCCGGCGCCGATCACCAGCACCTTGGCGTTCTTCAGACGCTTCTGACCGTCCATCCCCACGTCCGGGATGATCAGGTGACGGCTGTAGCGGGCCACCTCTTCGTTGCTCAGTTCCGCGGCCGGTTCCACCAGCGGCGGCAGCGACCCTGTGGGCGACCCTTGCGATGACACGAACGCCTCCATTGTTCGGGCTGACTACGTACCCCCGGCACAACGGATGAGTCCGCGGCGGCATTCCCGGTCAGCGGGTGGGGAACGGCCAGGGATTGGGACGGCACACGAAGGTCCGGTTGGCCTTCATCTGCGGGTCCAGAGCCATGATCTCGGAGTTCGCGACGCCGAAGGACTGCTGCATCATGATCGGCGCGAGCGCGCCGTCCTCGCGGCACGCCTCGTGCGCCTCGTAGCCGATGCCGTGACCGACCTCGTGGTTGATGAGGTACTGCCGGTAGGCGACGTCGTCACCCTGATAGGACAGCGCACCGCGCACCCATCGGGCTTCGTTCAGCGTTACCCGCGCCTGCGGCGGGTAATAGCACGAGGTCTCCAGGCGGATCTGGTAGCCGCACAACTCGCGGGTGGTGCCGGCCGAGGTGAGCGAGATGCGGAGGTCGGGTTCGCCGCGGTCGACACGGCGGAAGGACACGCGGCCGTCGCCGATCCAGCTGCGCGGGTTGGCGAGCGTCGTGTCCACCATCTTCGCGAAGGTCGGGTCACCGCCGTAGTCCTGCGGGTTGAGGCCGTTCTCCACCTCCACCGTGTAGGTGTACACCTGCCCGCCGGTGCCGACGGGCGGACCGCCGCCGCGCAGGACCCGGAACGTCTTGCGGGCCCGGTCGGTGAACGGGCCGCCCTGGGGCAGCGTCCCGGCGGGCAGCGCGGCCGCCTGGATGTCGCCGGTGGGGGCACCGATCGGGCGGGTCTCCTTGCTGATGTCGGTGTTGCGCGCCGCGGAGTCGGGGCTGGCGGCCGCCGCCGGCTCGAGCGCATCGGTCCGGCCGTCCCGGATGGTGACGACGATCAGCGCGATCGTCAGGATCGTGAGCACCGGGATCGCATAGGCACGCCACCCATAGGTCGAGACGAACCGCCCGAGCGCCGACTGCTTCTTGTATTCCGGCTGGGCATCGCGGTCGACGCGGGGACGTCCGCTGTCGTCGGTCGGGTCCCAGCGCGCTCGTAGCGGCTGGTCCGGTCTGGGGCGTCCCGACGATCTCGGGCCGACATCCTTGGCACGCACCCGGCCACGCTCGGACCCGGGGCCACCGTCCTCTGTGCGGCTCACCGGTCAACTTTCTCACAGCAGACCACCGATACTGCGCAGGAAGCTCCGCCGAGTACTCTCTTGGGCATGTCGACCGCAACCAACGCGTCCGCCGTGCCCGGCCGCAGCACTCGCCTGCCGCGCAGCGCACGACGTATGCAGTTGCTCGACGCGGCCAGTGAGATCTTCGTCGAACGCGGCTACCACGCGGCCGGCATGGATGAGATCGCGGTGCACGCGGGAGTGAGCAAACCCGTTCTGTATCAACACTTCCCGTCGAAGCTCGACCTCTACATCGCGGTCGTGGACAGCCACGCCGAGAAGCTGGTCAGCGACGTCAACACCGCCCTGCGGACGACCACCGACAACCGCAAGCGCGTCCGTGCCGCGGTCCAGGCCTTCTTCGACTTCATCGATCAGGACAACTCGGGCTACCGGTTGATCTTCTCCTCCGACGCCTCCGATCCCGCCGTCATCCGCCGGGTGGAGGGCGCGACCGAGGCGTGCGTCGACGCCGTGTACGGCTTGGTCATGCACGATTCCGGTCTCGATCCGTACCGTTCGCGGATGCTCGCGTCGGGGCTCGTCGGTGCCAGCCAGGTCAACGCCCGCTACTGGCTCGAGGCCAAGCGCCCGGTCGACAAGCAGACCGCCGTGGACACCACGGTCGCCCTCCTCTGGGGCGGGTTGTCGCACTTCCCGCGACAGACGGCGTCGGTCGACGCGCAGCCGGTCGTCGAGCCGGACACCGAAATCAACGATGCCGGAAGCGAGCCGAGCGGGCCGACTGTCACCGGCGCCGGGAGCGAAGCGAGCGGGCCGACTGTCACCGGCGCCGGGAGCGAAGCGAGCGGGCCGACTGTCACCGGCGCCGGGAGCGAAGCGAGCGGGCCGACTGTCACCGGCGCCGGGAGCGGAGCGAGCGGGCCGACTGTCACCGGCGCCGGGAGCGGAGCGAGCGGGCCGACTGTCAACGGCACCGCCTGAACCCACGCCCGACACGAGAAGGGGCCTGCACGCCATCCGGCGTACAGGCCCCTTCTCGTCGATCTGGTTATGCCGCCCGTCAGGAACCGAATCCGACGCGGCGGTTCTCCGACGCACCCACCTCGACATAGGCGATCTTGGTGACCGGGATGAGGTAGCGGGCGCCCTTGTCGTCCACGAGGGACAACAGCTGCTGCTTGCCACCCAGTGCCGCCTCGACCTCGGCGAAGGCCTTGTCGCTGGTCAGGGTCGACGCGATGGTCAGCTCCCGCGGGCTGTCGGTGATGCCGATCTTCACTTCCACGGCCATGTGCCGCCCTCCTCGGTGTCTGTCAACGCTTGCCGCACAAGGCTAGTGCAGCCGGGGTGCGGCGGGACAGCCACTCCGCTCAGAGCGAAACACCGTCGGCCGACTCCGCCGTGGTCAGGTCCGACTCAGGCGAGGCCGAGGTCGGCCATCCGCTCGGCGTGTTTGCCGGCGACGACGTCGAAGAACCCGGCGACGCCGGTCAGCGAACTGGCCCCGGCGAAGAGCAGATCGGTGACCTCTTCCTCGGCGGCGAGAACCCACTGCGCATGGGTGATGGCCTCGCCGAGTAGCCGGCGGCCCCACAGCACCAGGGCCGATTTGATCGACGGGTCGGCCTCGACGGCCGCCCGGACCTGGTCACGGGCGAACTGGGAGTTGGCGGTTTCCGACATCACCTCGGCCATCACGGCCTGCGAGTCCGGCGGCAGCATGTCGGAGAGCTCGGCGTAGAAGTCGGCCGCGAGTCCGTCGCCGACATACGCCTTGACCAGCGCCTCGTACCAGGTCTTCGGCGTCGTCGCGCGGTGATACTGATCGAACACCGAACGGTAGCGCTCGACGGCTTCCGCGGCGCCGAGGCCGGTCATCGCCTCCACCCGCTCGGCGAGCCGGTCGAAGTGGCCGACCTCGGAGGCCGCCATCCGGGCGATCGCGATGCGGCTGGGCACATCCGGCGCCATCGCCGACTCCTCGATGAGCCGGTGGAACGCGGCGAACTCGCCGGCGAGCAGCACGGCGAACAGCTTCCCGATCGCCGAATCCCGCATCTCGGCCGACGCCACCGAGGTGGACGTCGCAGGTGACGGGGTCGACTCGGACGGGTCGGATGCAGGCGCCATGAGGTGATGGTAGCGGGCCGCCGCGGGGCACCAAGTACACTCGACGGCGGTGCACTCCGACGGGACCCCCCGTCGCTTGCCCGCTGAGCTGCGCGTGGAGCGCGTGCCCGCCGGCGCGAGCGTGTGGATGTGACGACGGCGTTGCTCGCCGAACTGCGAGTTCCTCGCGATACCCGGTCACATCCCCGGTGCCACTACGACATATGCGCGTGCACTTTCGAGCCTTCTCCGTGCGCGCACCGAAACACATCGCGCGCAGACCGGCCCAGAAAGGCACACAACCGCACATGAGCGATTCCGCCGTGCAGACGACCATCGTCGACGACACCCACACCGCCCCCACCTTCGCCGAGCTCGGCGTCGACGACCGTATCGTCTCGGCCCTCGCCGCAGACGGCAAGACCCACACCTTCGCGATCCAGGAACTGACCCTGCCGCTGGCGCTCGAAGGCCACGACCTCATCGGCCAGGCCCGCACCGGCATGGGCAAGACCTTCGGTTTCGGCATCCCGCTGCTGCACCGGCTCGCCCATGCCGAGGAGTCCGGGGTCCGTCCGCTGGACACCACGCCCCGCGCGCTGATCATCGTGCCCACGCGCGAGCTGTGCGTGCAGGTGACCGGCGATCTCCAGGTGGCGGCGCCGTCGCTCGAGGTCACCCTGGCCGATGGCACGAAGCGTCCCCTGAAGGTCACTTCGATCTATGGTGGCCGTCCGTACGAGTCGCAGATCGCCGAGCTGCAGTCCGGCGTCGACGTCGTGGTGGGCACCCCGGGCCGGCTCCTCGACCTCGCCCAGCAGGGCCACCTCGTCCTCGGCAAAGTGTCGATCCTGGTTCTCGACGAGGCCGACGAGATGCTCGACCTCGGCTTCCTGCCCGACATCGAGCGCATCATGTCCGCATTGCCGACGCCTCGTCAGACGATGCTGTTCTCGGCGACCATGCCCGGTCCGATCGTCACCCTGGCCCGCACGTTCCTGAACCGGCCGACCCACATCCGGGCCGAGAACGCCAACGACTCCGCGGTCCACGACCGCACCAAGCAGTACGCCTACCGGGCGCACGCGCTGGACAAGGCCGAACTCGTCGCCCGCATCCTGCAGGCCGAGGGTCGCGGCGCCACGATGATCTTCACCCGCACCAAGCGCACCGCGCAGAAGGTCGCCGACGACCTCGCCGAGCGCGGCTTCAAGGTCGGCGCGGTCCACGGCGATCTCGGCCAGGTCGCCCGCGAGAAGGCGCTCAAGCGGTTCCGCGACGGCACCATCGATGTGCTGGTCGCCACCGACGTGGCCGCCCGCGGCATCGACATCGACGACGTCACCCATGTCATCAACTACCAGTGCCCCGAAGACGACAAGACCTACGTGCACCGCATCGGCCGTACCGGTCGCGCCGGGCGCACAGGCATCGCGGTGACCCTCGTCGACTGGGACGAGCTGCACCGCTGGGAGCTCATCGACAAGGCGCTGAGTCTCGGTATCCCCGATCCGCCGGAGACCTACTCGACGTCGGAACACCTCCGGTCGGACCTGTCGATCGACGAGTCGAAGACGGGGCGGATCGCCGCCGCCAAGCCGCCGCGCGACCCCGACGAGACGCGGGAGACGCGCGCGGACCGCGAGCCGCGCAAGCGCTCGACCCGCACTCGCCGTCGCACCCGGGGCGGGCAGACGGACGCCAATGGGACGTCCACCGAATCGGCCGCCGAGACCACGACAACCGAGACCACGACGACCGAGTCCGGCAGCGACACCTCCGCCGGTGACGGCACCGCGAAGCCGCGTCGCCGTCGTCGCCGTCGGGGTGGCGCCAACCGCAAGCCCGCCGGCGAGCAGACCGCCGCGTCCGACGCCGGCGCGTCGGAGTCCACAGCAGCTGTCGCCGACTGACCACCGGCTGACCCGCGTGGCACGAGTCAGGCCCGAACGGCGCCGCCCGATCGATCTCGCGGTCACCGCGGCCATCGTGGTCGTCGTCGCGGCCCTGTGCGTCACCGCCTGGGCCCTCAGCCCGGTTCGCCACACCGTGAGCGTGCCGGCCGCGGCCGAACCCGCCGCGGTGCAGCCGGCACAGTCCGTGCCCGCGAGTTTCGTCGCGCGCTGGCGGGCCGACTCCGACGCCACCCGCGCCCCCGCGATCGGCACCTCCGCCGTCGTCACCGGGAACGGCGGACGGGTGGTCGGGCACGACCCGGCCACCGGACGCGAACTCTGGTCGTACAGCCGCGATCTCGACCTGTGTGCGGTCGGTACCGCCTGGACCGGGAGCGCCGATCTGGCGCTGGCCGTGTACCGCAACAGCCGCGGCTGCTCGGAGGTGACCGCTCTCGATGCGGGCACCGGCAGCCGGAAGGGCGCCCGCACCAGCGACGCCGACCCGGAGGTCCGGCTCGCGACCGACTCGGGGTACGTCGTCGCGCAGGGCCCCCGCCGGATGGAGACCTGGGGTTCCAATCTCGTTCGCGGAATCGAATACGGCCGGGTCGAGGCGCCGGTCCGACCGGAGGACGCGCCCGATCGCGTCGACTGCGAGCTGTTCTCGTCGGTGGTGTCGGGAGATCGCGTGGCCGTCGTCGAACGCTGCGCCGACGACCCCGGGTATCGGCTCACGGTCCTCGGCGCGGTACTCGGCGACGACGAGAAGGTCGAACAGTACGGGTCGACCCTCATCACCGGCGACGTGAGCGGACCGCCGCCCGTGGTCATCGCGATGTCGTCGTCGGGGATCGCCGTGTACGACGGTGGCGCCGCACCGGCCGAACCGCCCACGTTCGACGCCGAGAGCGGGCCGGCGATCCGCCGGTTCGACACCGACGCGAACGCGGCGGGGACCAACACCGTCGCCGGCGACTCGACGCCACCCGCCGGCAGCGCCCCGATCTCCTCCGACGGGATCGTCACCTACTGGACCGGGAAGGCGACCGTCGTCCTGAATGCCCAGACACTGAATCCGATCTACCAGGTCCCCGGCACATTGGGACCCGGCCAGATGATGGCGGGACAACTCCTGCTGCCGAGTACCACCGGGATCAGCGTCCGCGATGTCGCGACCGGCCGGGAGATCCGGTCCATCCCGCTCGCCCGGAGCGAACCGGCCGCGCCCGTGGTGAGTCTGCGTGTCCTCGGCGACATCGTCGTCGAACAGCACGGACCCCGGATCGAGGCCTTCGGTCCGGGCTGACCCCCACGGCCCCCGGACCTCAGACCCGACTCAGACCTCGAAGGTGCCGACCTCGGCGCCCGCCTCCCAGTGCTTCCACAGATTCTCGGCGAGCGCGCGATATGCCGTCGCGCCCTTGTTCTTTCGGCCCCGCATGACCGACGTCCCGGAGGCGGAGGCCTCGGCGAAACGTACTGTGCGCGGGATGGGCGGCTCGAGCACCGGCAGGTCGTACCGATCGGCGACGTCGGCGAGAACGTCGCGGCTGTGCGTGGTCCGGGCGTCGAAGAGGGTGGCCACCGCACCCAACATCGTGAGGTTCGGGTTGGTGATCTGCTGGACCTCCCGGACCGTGCGCAACAACTGCCCGACCCCACGATGGGCGAGCGTCTCACATTGCAGCGGCACGATCACCTCGTCCGCCGCGGTGAGACCGTTCAGCGTGAGGACGCCGAGCGACGGCGGGCAGTCGACGATCACGACGTCGAAGTCCTCGCTCACCTCCGCAAGTGCACGCTTGAGGGCATACTCCCGCCCCGGGCGCATCAACAGCAGCGCCTCGGCGCCGGCCAGGTCGATGGTCGCCGGCAGCAGGGTGACCTTGTCCTCGGTGTCGAGCAGGACATCGGCGATCTCCTCGTCACCGAGCAACACGTCGTGGACCGAGGAGGTGAGCTGATCGGGATCGTGCCCGAGCGAGAAGGTGAGACACCCTTGCGGGTCGAGATCGACGACGAGGACCGAGACGTCGAGATCGGCGAGGGCGGCACCGAGGGACTCCACCGTGGTGGTCTTGGCGACCCCACCCTTCTGATTGGCAATCGCGAGGATGCGCGTCATGCGCCCTACTGTACGACCGCCCGGGCGTCGATCGTCGGATGAGAGTCCACCTCGGCTGCGCGGCGTACCCGGACGGAGGAGAGCCCGCCGGAGGAGGATGTCAGCGCTCGGGTTCGAGTTCGTCGGCGAGCCACCTCATGGACGCCGGACTGAACAGCATCACCAGGACCGCGAGCGCCGCGAGCGCCAGCGGCACGCCGAACACCGGCCATCCGCTCGTGAACAGGTAATACGCCACCGGCAGCAGCAGGATCTGCGCCACCATGGCGATCGAGCGTCCCCACCGCCGCCCCGAGAGCAGCGCCAGACCGCCGACCAGTACTCCCCCGCCGATGATGCCGAACCAGGCCGCGGTGCCGTAGCCGCTGATGGTGGTCTCCTCGTGCCCGGCCAGGCCGCGCACCACCAGGATCACCGCGACCGCAACACCGGCCAGCCCCTGCAGCGTGGTCACCGCACCCGCGATCTTGATCTGGCGCGGGGTCACCGACGGATCGGTGTCGGACTCCGGACGGCCGTTCTCGGTGCTCACCGTCCCAGGATATTTGGTCCTCTCGCGCGGACCTCCGCGGGTGTGCGCACCGGAGCGATGGCGCCGTACACATCCGCGCGATTACGCGCGGGCGGCGACGACCCCATATCCTCGGGTGTCGTGCGTGTCATGCTGATCGTCAACCCGTTCGCCACCGCGACCAGTCCGGCCGGCCGCGACGCGCTGGCGCACACCCTGAGCGCGCATTTCCACCTCGACGTCGAACTCACCACGCACCGCGGGCATGCGTTCGAGCTCGCCGCGCGCGCCGCGGCCGAGGACTTCGACACCGTCATCGTGCACGGCGGCGACGGATCGGTGAACGAGGCCGCCAACGGACTGCTCGACCCGCCGTCGAGCAGCGATCCCGACCGGCGGCGGCCCGCCCTGGCCGTGATCCCCGGCGGTAGCGCCAACGTCTTCGCGCGCACGCTGGGGATCGATCCCGACCCGCTGCTCGCGACACAGCAGATCATCACCCTCCTCGACGCGGGACAGAGTCGCCGGATCGGACTCGGCCACACCGATGACCGCTGGTTCCTGTTCAACACGGGCATGGGCATGGACGCGGTCGTCATCCACGCGATGGAGGACAAGCGGCACGCGGGCAAGACCGCGACGCCGGCCCGATACCTGTGGACCACGATCACCAGCTTCCTGAAGCAGTCCGGTTCGTCGGCCACGTTCGACGTCGAGATCCCCGGCCGGGACCGGATCGTCGGCGCGCGTTACGGTTTCGTGTCCAACACCAGCCCGTGGACCTATCTCGGACCGCGCGAGATCCGCACCAACCCCGGCACCGGTTTCCACACCGGCCTCGGGGTGTTCGTGGCGACCTCCACCGGCGTGTTCCGTAACCTCCCACTGGCGACGCGACTCCTGTCACAGGCAGATCCCAAGGCACGCCACCTCTTTCGGGATGACGACGTCGACGAGGTGTGCTTCCGCGCGGAGGCCCCGATCGACGTACAGATGGACGGCGATTACATCGGGGCGTTCCGCGACATACGTTTTCGTCATCGCCGCGACGCCCTCACGGTCATCGCACCGCCGATCAGCACCGCCGACATCACGACGTAGGGCAGCGCCGCCGCCGCGAAGAGCCCGGCCGGACCCAGCCATGTCGACCCCAGCGCCCAGCCGGCGAAGGCCAGGATCGCGACCACCTCCTCGCCCATCCCGGCTAGCGAGGTGACGGTGGCCCGCGATGCCGAACTCAGATGGTCCTGCAGCTCGGCGTCGGCCACGACCCGCGCCCACCCCAGGATCCCCTACGCCGTCGCGACGCCCGCGGCGCCCACCGGGTGCCCCCACAGCGCCGACCCGATGAGCACGACCGCGCCCACCCCCACCGCCGGCCCGATCGCGTCGACCGACCGGAACCGCCCCGCCGCGAGCGCGCCGCCGATGTCACCGGCCGACACCACGATCATGAGCAGCGCGACCGCCGCCGGATCGGGCTCGGCGGCGGCGTCGACCACGAACGACGCGATCAGCAACGGGAGATACTCGTCGAGCGCCGCGACCCAGGTCAGCGCCACACCCAGCAGCAACATGCGCCGTGCGACCGGCTGCGTCCGCACCGAGCCCCAGCCGTGGCGGACGATCTCCCGCCAACCGAGGTCGAGGTCCGCGTCCTCGGGTTCCGGTGGATCGGCGGCGGCCTCTCGACCCTCGGGCAGCATCGCCGACATCACCGAACACAACACGCAGGCGACGACGCTGGCGGCGCCCGCGGCGTCGTAACCGCCCCACGCGAACAACGGTGCGGCCGCCGCGGTGCCGCCGATCACTCCGATGGCCCCGGCCGCCCGCATGAGCCCGGTCAGTCGGGCGTAGTCATGCGAGCGCCCCAGCCGGTTCAGCTCGTCGTAGACCAGCGCCTGTGTCGTGCCGGACCGCAACGCTCCACCGAGGGCCCACAGGACGAATCCGGCAGCGAAGGCGACGAACGACGGCGCCACCGTCCACAGCGCGAAACCCGACGCGGTGATCAGCGGACCGGCGACCAGCAGCTTCCGTCGGGACACGCGGTCGGCCAGCACACCGGTGGGGACCTCGACGATCACCGACGACACCGACCAGATCACGAACAGCGCCGAGATCTCGGCGGGCCCGAGCCCGGCGCCCGGAATCCCGGGGTCGGCGAAGAGGACGGCGTACAGCGGGTAGAGCGGGATGAGGTCTTCGAGGAGGGCGGAGCCCACCGCCGCGGCTGTCAGCCTGCGGTGGGGCCGCCGGGGCGGTGTGGATCAACATCGTCGACGCATGTGGTGAACAATACCCTCGGCGTCCGGCCACGTCACGAGCGTTTTTCACCGGCGACGGGGTCGCGACCTGCAGAAAGTCGTCGACAGTACCGCCGCGAGACGCGTAGGCTACAACAAGGCCGTGAGACAAAGTGCCCGGACCCCCCTTCGGGAGTCCGCGACCGGAGTGCTAGGCGGGTGACGTGATGTTGCCCACGTGTGAAGCAAACCCATTGACTTCGGCCCGATTCGTGAAAGTATTCACAAGCAACAACGCGGAAACATTTGGTGCGCCGCGTGAACTGAGAGTTACAGCCGACAATCACCAGCAAGACGATCGAGTGGTGCGAACGCGCCCGAAGGAGTAGTGGAATGGACTGGCGTCACAAGGCCATCTGTCGCGACGAGGATCCGGAACTGTTCTTCCCCGTGGGGACCAGCGGCCCGGCCATCGCACAGGTCGCCGACGCGAAGCTCGTCTGCGCGCGGTGCCCCGTCACCGCCGACTGCCTGTCGTGGGCCCTCGAGTCCGGCCAGGATGCCGGAGTGTGGGGCGGCATGAGCGAGGACGAGCGACGCGCACTCAAGCGCCGTACCGCACGTACGCGTACCCGGAGCAGCGTCTAGGCCTCGACGGCCGGCGTCGTCCCGGACTCGAAGAAACCCGGCCACGGCCGGGTTTTTTCGTGCACTCGTCCCCACTGTCCGGCGGAAACCGCGGTCAGACAATGCGGTCCGCGACCACGGCTCACGAGCGTAGCGGAATGTAGACACCCACTTCGGTTCCCGGGCCACCCGGATTGGACCGGACATCGAGTTCACCGCCCAGTTCGATGGACACCAAGGTCTTGACGATCTGCAGGCCGAGATGGTCGGACGTGGCCAGATCGAAATGCTCCGGAAGACCGGAACCGTTGTCGCGGACCGCTATTCGAAGGCCGCGCACATCCCGTTCGGCGACGACCGCGATCTCGGCGTCATCGTGCGGCGCGCCGTCGAAGCCGTGTTCGATCGCGTTCTGGATGAGTTCGGTGAGGACCATCACCAGCGGCATCGCGAGTTCGGCGGTCAGCACGCCGAGCCGATCGCGATGGCGCACAGCCACCCTCGCCTCCCCCGACGCGACATCGACCAGGATCGGGACCAGACGATCGACGACCTCGTCGAGGTCGACCTCCTCGTCCACGCTGCCCGACAACAACTCGTGGACGAGCGCGATGGAGGCCACTCGGCGCACCGCCTCGTTGAGCGCCTCGCGGGCATCGGAGTTCGACGTGCGCCGCGCCTGTAGTCGCAACAGCGCCGAGACCGACTGCAGGTTGTTCTTCACCCGGTGGTGGATCTCGCGGATGGTGGCGTCTTTGCTGATGAGTGCGCGGTCGCGTCGCTTGACCTCGGTGACGTCCCGGATCAGGACGACGGTTCCGGTCGTCTCGCCCCGCGGACGGAGCGGCACGGCGCGGATCAGGGCCGTCGCGCGGCGGGCGTCTGCCTCCACGCGCATCCCGATGTCGCGGTAGGGGCCGGTCGGGATCTCGGCGACGCCGGCCGCGATGTCGAGCATCAGTGCGACGTCGTCGGCCTCGAACGGTTCGGTGATGAGTTGCTTGACGACGTCGGACAAGCGCGTGTGATTGAGTTCGGCGGTCCACCCCATCCGGTGGAAGGCCGACAGCGCGTTCGGGCTGGTGTAGGTGACGAGGCCCTGTCCGTCGAGACGGACGAAGCCGTCGCCGGCGCGGGGCGTCGACAGCCCGCGCGGATTCCCCTCCTCGTGCGGAAACGTGCCGTCGGCGACCATCTGGCACAGATCGTCGGCCGAGTCCTGATAGGCGAGTTCGAGCGGCGACGGCAGGCGCGGGTGGGTGAGGTCGACAGCTCGGGTCGCCACGGCGATCACCTCGCCGTCGAAGCCGACCGGAACCGCTTCCTGCCGCATGGCCGTCGCGCCGAACCAGGTGGGGTCCTCGTCGCGCAGGATGCGGGCGGAGGTGAAGGCGCGCAACACCTGTGGATGTGCTTCGGTGTCGATGACGCGGCCGACCTCGTCCGTCGGGAAGACCGTCGAGGCCGTGTTGGGACGGCATTGCGCGACCGTGACGACCGCGCCCGCCTCCGTGCGCACCGACAACAGGAGGTCGGCGAACGAGAGGTCGGCGAGCAGTTGCCATTCGGCGACGAGTCGCTGCAGATGCGCGGCTGCCGAGTCGGACAGCGTGGTGTGTTCGGCGAGCAGGTCGGAGAGGGTGGACATCTCAGGACACGGGGGCGACGACGGGCCGGGGCCGGTTCACTACTACTCGTAGACGGCGATCACATCGCCGGCCTGGATGACGTCCCCGACCTCGACCTTGACCTCGGCGAGCGTGCCCGGCTCCTCGGCCAGCACGGGGATCTCCATCTTCATCGACTCCAGCAGGACCAGGGTGTCGCCGACCTCGATCTGCTCCCCCGCGGCGACGCGCACCTCGAGGACACTCGCGACGATCTCTGCCACAACGTCTTCTGCCATGCACCCAAATTAGCCCACGGCGTCGTACCCGGAGGTCCCGGTGCCGGGGGCGTCAGCAGAGGTGTTTTTGGTACGTGGGAGAATCCCTGAGACACTGTGATGTCCCGATCACCAGGGATGTCTTCCCCGGATGACACCAGGGATGTCCTCCCCGGCCGATGCCAGGGTTGTCTCAGCACAGCTGAACCAGTACACGGCGGGCCCGGTCCCACGGCGCCCGCCCCGCAATGAAGGAGATGCGTCATGGGAAAGCGCGGACGCAAGAAGCGTGCTCGTAAGAAGAACGCTGCCAACCACGGCAAGCGCCCCAACGCCTGATCACCGCACCACGCGGTCTCGGCGAGCGAGCAAGCCAAAAAGCCCGGGTACGGCCTTCACGGGCCGCCCGGGCTTTTTGGTGTGTTCTCGACGCGATCAGCGATCGGATTCGGAGACCTCGTGCACGATCACGGTCTTGCGGATCTCGATGCGCAGACGGTCGCGCAGGCTCTGCGGTGCCTGGTCGCCGCCGCACTTCCGGTTGACGAGCGCCTTGAGCTGCTGCTCGATGCCGTAGTGCGCCAGGCACGACGGGCAGGAGTCGAGATGGCCCTGGAGTCGTTCCCGGGCGTTCTGGTCACACTCGTTGTCCAGCAGGAGCCAGACATCGGCGATGACGGCCGAGCAGTCGAGCTGGGTCAGCTCCGGATCGACGTCGCTCATCGCGCCACCTCCGCATCCGCCGCCGCCCGTGCGGAACGATTGAACCCGCGCTCACGCGCGACGTCGGCCAGCAACTCGCGCAGCTGACGGCGACCGCGGTGCAGTCGGGACATGACGGTACCGATCGGGGTGTCCATGATCTCGGCGATCTCCTTGTACGGCAGGCCTTCCACATCGGCGTAGTAGACGGCCATCCGGAAGTCTTCCGGCAATTCCTGCAGCGCGGCCTTGATCTCGTCGTCGGGGAGGGCGTCGAGCGCCTCGATCTCCGCCGACCGCAGCCCCTGCGAGGTGTGCTCGGCGGTCGCCGCGATCTGCCAGTCGGTGATCTCGTCGGTCGGGTACTGCGCGGGCTGACGCTGCTTCTTGCGGTAGCCGTTGATGTAGGTGTTGGTGAGAATCCGGTAGAGCCAGGCCTTGAGGTTGGTGCCCTCCCGGAACGACGCGAACGCGGTGAACGCCTTGATGTAGGTCTCCTGGACCAGGTCCTCGGCGTCGGCGGGATTGCGGGTCATCCGCAGCGCGGCACCGTACATCTGGTCGAGCAGCGGCAGTGCGTCGCGCTCGAACCGCTCGGTCAGCTGTTCCGGCGACTCGTTCGGATCGGCCCGGCGAGGCGCCTTGGCGGTCCCGGTACGGCCGGCATCGGGTGACTCTGTGTCGGATGCTTCTGTGTCGGACACTACGATCCCTTCGATGGGAGGCATCACGGAGATGTTGTCGATCAAGCTTACCGACCCGTCCCCCACCGAGAGAGGCCTCGGTTCGACGCGCTGCGGGAGCTCCATCACGGCCGCTGTGCTCATATGCCTCTGACCTCCTTCGTGTCCGTCTTCATACGTCCGTTGTCCGATCAGTCCCAACAGAGCGCACCGCGCGGTTTGTTCCCGGCCCGCCCCCGCGATCGTCTCGGCGCGGATCACCGCGGCCTCGTGCGCACGCGCGCAGCCGCAACCCCGCTCACGACCAGGAGGTAACCGACCATGGCGTCCACCCCGGCGATCGCCGCGCTCGAACGCGCCCGGATCGACCACTCGGTGCACCGGTACGCGCACGACCCCCGATCGGAGGCCTACGGCGCGGAGGCGGTCGCCGCTCTCGCCGAAACCCTCGGTGTCCGTGCCGAGCAGATCTTCAAGACGCTGGTCATCGAACTCTCCGGCGGGGACCGGCCCGGCCTGGCGGTGGCGGTGGTCCCGGTGCCGGCCAAGCTGTCGCTCAAATCGGCGGCCGCCGCACTCGGCGCGTCGAAGGCGAAGATGGCCGACGCCAAGGCGGTCACCCGGACCACCGGCTACGTTCTCGGCGGCGTGTCCCCGGTCGGCCAGCGGACCCGGTTGCCGACCGTCGTCGACTCGTCGGCCACGCACTTCGACCGGGTGCTGTGCAGCGCCGGCAAGCGCGGGCTCGAGATCGAGCTGGCCCCGGCCGATCTGGTGTCCGTCACCGAGGCCGTCGTCGCCGACATCGCCGTCGCCTGATCGTCGGCTGTCGGAACGGACACTCATCACGAGGCCGGGCAACCATTAGGGCAGCATGGACACCATGTGCGGACGCTATGCGGTGACCACCGACCCGGCGAAGCTGGCAGCCGAGATCGATGCGGTCAACGAGGTACCCGAGCCGGCGGGTGCGGACTCCACCGATCTCGATGCGGCGCCCCGGTCACCGGGCGTGAACTACAACGTCGCGCCGACCACGACCGTGATGACCGTCGTCAAGCGACACTCGCCCGACGATCCCGACGACGATCCGCTGCTCCGCGTCCGCGCGATGCGCTGGGGGCTGGTGCCGCCGTGGGCGAAGGAGGTCGGGAAGGGGCCGCTGCTGTTCAACGCGCGCGCCGAGAGCGCCGCGGAGAAGAGTTCGTTCCGTTCGTCGGTCAAGTCGCGGCGTTGCCTCGTGCCGATGGACGGCTGGTACGAGTGGAAGAAGGGTCCGGCCGACAGCAAGGGCAAACCCACCAAGATCCCGTTCTTCATGTCGCCGCAGGACGGGACCCGGCTCTTCATGGCCGGGCTGTGGTCGGTCTGGCACCCCAAGACCGATGACGCCGCTAAGCCGCTGCTCAGTTGTTCCATTCTCACCACCGACGCGGTCGGGGAGCTGCGCGACGTCCACGACCGGATGCCGCTGATCATGCCGTACGAGCACTGGGATGCCTGGCTCGACCCGGACGGCCGGGCACCCGACGAGCTGTTCGCCCCGCCGGCCGAATCGCTGGTCGACGCGATCGCGATCCGCGAGGTCGCCCCGCTGGTCAACCGCGTCGCCAACAACGGGCCGGAGTTGCTGAACCCTTCGTGACGCGCCCTCCGCAAGCTCCGGGCGCTCCTCAGGGAGCAAGGGGTGAGGGCGGGCCCGCCGCAAACTCCGGGCGCTCCTCAGGGAGCTGTCGGAGAGGAGCGCTCAGCTGAACTCGTAGTCGCGCAACGGGAACGAGTCCATCTCGCGGAGAGTCCGCAGCGTCGAGGCCGGGCGGAGCAGCGTCGCCTCGCCGTGCTGGTTGAAGTAGTAACTGCGTGACGTCGCGCAGTCCCCGTTGTAGAACACCGAGGACTGCAGACGATCGGTCACCTCGTCGAGGAAGGCGTCGTTGGCCTCCTCGGTCACCTCGAACGTCCGATGCCCGCGGCGGCGCAGTTCTCCGAAGAGGCGGGCGATGTGCTTCATCTGCCCTTCGATGGTCGTGAAGTACGACAGGCCGCTGTAGGAGTAAGGACTGTTGAGGGACAACAGGTTCGGGAACTTCGGGACGGTGACGCCCTCGTAGGCCTGGAAGCGGTTCTCGCGCCAGAACTCGCCGAGGTTGCGCCCGTCCCGGCCGACGATGTCGAAGGCCGGGAAGTTGGTGTCCCAGAGATTGAACCCGGTGGCGAGAACGAGGGTGTCGATCTCGGTCCGGGTGCCGTCCGCGGCGAGGATCGCATCGGCTTCGAGGCGGGCGATGCCACTGGTCTGCAGGCTCACGTTCGGCTGGGCGAAGCTGGCGAAGTAGGTGTTGGAGAAGGTGGGGCGTTTGCAGCCGAAGTCGTAGTCCGGGGTGAGCTTCCGCCGTAGTTCCGGGTCGGCGATCTGGCGCCGCAGGTGCGCCTGGGCCAGTCGGGCGGCGAGTTTGTTGCCGGGCTTCACCTGCTTGTAGTGCAGGACGCCGAACACCATCAGCAGTTCGAGAAGCGACGAGTTCACCAGTCGCGCAGCACGCTGGGTGAGCGGGAACCGGCCGAACAGTTGCTGGACGAGCGACGGGATCGCGAAGTCGATCTTGGGCACCACCCAGATCGCGGTGCGCTGGAAGACGGTCAGGGCCTCGGCGCGGGCGGCGATCTCGGGGATGAGCTGCACCGCGGTCGCGCCGGTACCGATCACGGCGACCTTCTTACCGGTGAAGTCGAACCCGTCCTGCCAGTCCGCGGTGTGCAGGATCGTGCCCGCGAAGTTCTTGATGCCCGGGAACTCCGGGACGTGCGGCTGGGACAGAAACCCGGTCGCGGTCACCAGATAACGCGCCGTGCGTTCGGTGCCGGACGCGGTGCGGACGCGCCACAGCTGCTCGTCGGGGTCCCAGGTCGCGGACTCGACGACCGTTCCGAATTCCATGTGCCGCTTGAGGTCGTACCTGTCGGCGACGTGGTGGGCGTAACGCTTCAGCTCTGCTCCGGGGGCGAACAGCCGGGACCAGTACGGGTTGGGCTCGAAGGAATAGGAGTAGGTGACCGACGCGATGTCGACGGCGAGTCCCGGGTAGTGGTTCACGTGCCACGTCCCGCCCAGGTCGTCCTCCCGCTCGAGGATCGCGATGTTGTCCAAGCCCTGTCGCTTCAGTTCGATCGCGGCGCCCATCCCGCCGAAGCCGGCACCCACGATCACGACGTCGAGTTCTGGTTGCATCCGACACCCCCCTCTTCGCTCACCCTGAATTACCGTTACCGACAGTTACCGTAACCCAGCACACAGCCGGGAGACCAGGGCCGGACCCTCCCGGACGCGGCGGTACCGTGTCAGCTGCCATGTCTGACCGTTCGCATACCCCCGCCTCCCCTGCGCCGACCGGCGCACCCTTCGCCGCGGCGGTCTACGCCTTCGCCGTGATCATGCTGGGCACCACGCTGCCCACACCGCTCTACGCGATCTACGGCGAGGAACTCGATTTCGGCGTGACCACCACGACCGTGATCTTCGCCGTGTACGCGGCCGGCGTCATCGCCGCGCTGATCGGCTTCGGACGCTGGTCCGACGTCATCGGCCGGCGCAAGATGCTCATCGCCGGCGCGATCCTGTCGGCGGTCAGCGCCGTCGTCTTCCTCACGGCGGGCCCGGTCTGGCAGTTGCTGCTGGGCCGGGTGCTGTCGGGTCTGTCCGCGGGTATCTACGCCGGCGCCGCCACCACCGCGGTCATCGAACTGGCCCCCGCGTCGTGGCGGGGACGCGCTCCGGCCGTGGCGACCGCGGCCAACATCGGCGGCCTGGGGCTCGGACCGCTGATCGCCGGGCTTCTCGCGGAGTACGCCCCGTCCCCGCTGCACACCCCGTTCGTACTCGATCTGGCGCTACTGGTGCTGGTCTTCATCGGCATCTGGCGTCTGCCCGAGACGGTGGAGGTCGTCCCCGGCGCCCGGTTGAGCATCCAGCGACTGTCGGTCCCCGCCGACATCCGCGGCGTGTTCGTCCGGGCGTCGATCGCGGCCTTCGCGGGGTTCGCGGTGATGGGCACCTTCACCGGCGTGATGCCGTCTTTCGTCACGAACATCCTCGGCATCAACGACCACGCATTCACCGGTTTCCTGGTGTTCGTACTGTTCGCGTCCTCGGCGGTCACCCAGATCGTCGTGCGCCGGATACCGACCGAACCGGCCCTGATCGCCGGCTGCGCCATCCTCATCCTCGGGACCGGCCTGTCGATCCTGGGACTGGTCGCCGCATCGACCCCGGCGTTGCTCGGCGGAGCGGTGATCTGCGGTGTGGGGCAGGGCATGTCGTTCAGCAAGGGACTGGCGTCGGTGGTGGCGGCGACCCCGGCGGGACGCAAGGCCGAGGTCACCTCGACCTACTTCGTCGTCGCCTACGTCGCGATCTCGATCCCGATCGTCGGCCAGGGAATCACCGCGCAGCACTGGGGTCTCCGGCCCGCCGGGATCGCCTTCAACATCGGGGTCGCCGTGCTGGCCCTCATCGCACTCGTACTGACCATCGTCTCGGTCAGGAACCTGGCACGCCCGACTCGTTGAGCACCGAGATGAGGCGGCGGAAGCGCACGCTGCTGACGAGGTCCTCGACGAGCACGACGTCGCCCTCCGAATTGGCCAGCGGGACACACCAGTTCGGGTACTGACTGCTGTCGGTACCCGGCTGGTTCTGGATTCGCCGCTCCCCCACCGCATCCACGAGGGCCACGCTCAGCAGTACCGACGGGCTGCGGGCGATCACCGCATACAACGCATCGACGACCTTCGGGTCGGTCAGCGGGGTATCCCGGGACAGCAGGCCGCGTTCGTAGGCGAGTTCGAGGACGGCGTCGCGTTCACGCGCATCGCGCGCCCGCTCCGCGTCCTCCCCGGAGGCGAGCAGGCCCAGCCGCGATCGCAGCGTGATGTGGTCGCCCGCCAGATATCCCACGGTCGGGGGCAGATCGTGGGTCGTCACCGAGGTCAGACACAGCTCGCGGTAGTCCTCGGGCGGGGTCGCGGCGTCGGGCCCCTGTTCGAACCACAGGATCGACGTGCCGAGGATTCCGCGTTCGCGGAGTGAGTCCTGCACCGACGGTTCGAACACCCCGAGATCCTCGCCGACGACCACCGCGTCGGCGCGCTGCGCCTCGAGCGCCAGGATGCCGATCAGCGCCTCGCTGTCGTAGTGCACGTAGGTGCCCTGGGCCGGGCTGCTGCCGTCGGGTATCCACCAGAGCCGGAACAATCCCAGGATGTGGTCGACGCGCACACCGCCCGCGTGTCGGAGGACGGTGCGGATCATGTCGCGGTAGGGCTCGTAACCGGCCTCGGCGAGGCGTCGTGGATGCCACGGCGGTTGGTCCCAGTCCTGGCCCTGCTGGTTGAAACCGTCGGGCGGCGCCCCCACCCTCGCACCGGAGGCGAGCACGTCACCGAGGGCCCACGCATCGGCGCTGTGCCGTGCGACCCCGACCGCGAGGTCGGCCATCACACCGATCTCCATGCCGGCCGATTGCGCCGCGTGCGCGGCGGTGGCCAGTTGTTCGTCGCAGATCCACTGCAGCCACATGTGGAAGTCGATGCGTCGGGCCATCTTCCGACGCTTCTTCTTCATGTACGCGGGGTCTGCGAACTTGCCCTGCCAGCGCGGGTCGTCGGCGTCGTACCGCTCGGCCAGCGCGCACCACGTCGCGAAACGCTTGAGGCCCTTGCCCTCCCGGCGCCGGAATGCGCGGTAGGCGTGCGCACGAGCCGGGGCGAGCGGGACGCCGTAGATGAGTTCGAGCGCTTCCAGCTTGGCTCGGAATGCCTTGTTGCGCCGGATCTTGTCGGTCGCGGTGTTCTCGTCGAGGAAGCTGCGCTTCAACGCCTTGACCCACTTGCGCTGCGACTTCGACAGCCCGTCCAGCTCGGGGATGTCGGTGATCCGGATGTAGAGCGGATTGACGAATCGTCTCGTCACCGGCAGGTACGGCGACGCCTCGATCGGCGCCTTCGGCTGGGCGGCGTGAAGTGGATTGACCTGGACGAAGTCGGCGCCGTACGCGCTGGCGGCCACCTCGCAGATCCCGGCGAGATCGGCGAAGTCGCCCACGCCCCACGAGTCAGCCGATCGGATCGAGTACAGCTGCGCGGCGAGTCCCCATCGCTTCCGGCCGATCAGCCGGTCCGCGGTGTGCAGTCGGCGCGGCGTCACGATCAGGGGCGCGCTCGAGGCCGATGAATCGTCGAGATCGATCGCCTTGATCTGGTGATATCCGGTGGGGAGGTCGTCGGGCACGGCGAACGTCGCACGGCCGATCAGCACGCCGTCGACCTCGCGCGGCTCGACCCAGACATCGAGTTGGGGGGCCGCGACGTCGTCACCGGTTTCGCTGACCACCCACACCTTCACCAGGTGCCCGTGCGGAACATGCACGGCGAACGTGGCCCCCGAGCCCTCGGTCACGACGGTCACGGCGGGGACGAACTCACGCCACGGTTGTTCGTCGATCTCGCGAATCGAGTTCTCGATCTCCTCGGGCGAACCCGCGGGGACGTCTAGCGCCCGGAGCACCGCGACCAATGTGTCCTGGTCCACCTCGTGCCGCTCGTCACCCCAGCCGACATAGCTGGAAGCGACGCCGTAGCGATCCGCCAGTGCGCTCAACCCATCGAGGTTCACATCAGCCACCCGTGCATGATCGCAGGATTTCCGTGCGCCCGCCGCCCGCGCCGCCGGGTTCGGTCCACCGGTTCGGTCCTCACGGAAAGATCACCCCCGGGTTCAGGGTTCCCCGCGGGTCCAGCGCGTCCTTGATCGCGCGCATGGTCGCAAGGTCGGTGGCGTCGCGGCCGAGGTGCGTCCAGGCCGACTTCGCGCGGCCGATACCGTGCTCGGCACTGATGCTCCCGCCGTTGGCGGCCACGATCCCGAACACGTGGTCGGTGACCGCGCCGGCCTGCGCCGGCGGGACGTCGAGCAGGTTGACGTGGATGTTGCCGTCACCGACGTGTCCGAAAAGAATCGGCCGACAGGAAAATTCGTTTTCGACACCCACACGGGACAGTTCGGCGAATGCCTCGGGCAGTGCCCGGATCGGAACCGAGATGTCGAGCTTGACGACCGGTGTCGCGCTCGACCGGGCGATGGCCTCGGTGTGGCCCTCGCGACCGGACCACAGGGCGCGAGCCGGCGCCGGCGCGAGCACGGCGTCGATGATCCCGGTCGCATCACCGAGGAGTTCGGTGGTGGCGGTCTCGATGTCCCCGGTCCCCGACGCCTCGAGAAGGACATAGAACGGTCTCGGCGTCGTCGTCGGGCGCCGGTGCCCGTACTCGGCGACGAGCGCAACCCCGGCCTCGGTCATCAGTTCGGCGGCCTCGACGGTCAGTCCCGCCGCCGACGCGGCGCCGATCAGCCCGATGGCGTTCTCGACGCGCTCGATCGAGGCGACCGCGACGGTCGCGGCCGAGGGCGGCGCGACGAGTCGGAACAGGACCCGGGTGATCACCGCGAGGGTTCCATCGCTGCCGGCCAGGAGAGCTGGAAGGTCGTATCCCACATTGTCTTTGACGAGGGATGTCCACCGGCGGAGGACCCGGCCGTCGGCCAGGACGGCCTCGATCCCCGCGATCTGCGACCTCGCGTTGCCCCGCCGGATCATCCGCGTCCCACCGGCATTGGTCGACACGACCCCGCCCGCGGTCGCGCTCTGGCGGGAGGCGAGGTCGATACCGAACGACAGGCCGTGCGCCGCGGCGCGGAGGTCGATGGATTCGACGGTCGCGCCGGCCTGGGCGCCGACACAACGACCGACGGTGTCCACCTCGTCGATGTCGGTCATCCGCACCGTCGACAGCACGATCCAGCGCTCGCCGACGGCGGCGGCCGGTGGCACCGAGCCGCCGACGAGTCCGGTGTTGCCGCCCTGCGCGCAGACCCGGATGCCCGACCGGTCGCATTCGGTGAGCACGCGCGAGACCTCGTCGGTGGTGCGGGGCCGGACCACCGCCTCCGCCGCTCCGCGATGCCGCCCGGTCCAGTCGGTCAGGAACCCTGCCGTGGCGTCCGGGTCGGTGAGGACATGCGCGTCGCCGACGATCGCGCGACAAGCCGCGATAACGGCGGCAAGAGGGGAATCCGGCTCCTCAGGACCGTGGGAAGGCATCGAGGATCGGGGTGTCGCCGTCGTTGAACTCGATCACCTCGTGCACCGCCGCCGGATGGTCGAGAACGGCCGCCGCGACCTGGGCGACGTTGTCCCGGCTGACCTGGTCACCCTCGACCCGGTCGCCGCCGAGCGTGATGCTGCCGGTGCCGTTCTCGTCGGTCAGCTTGCTGGGTCCGAGGATCGTCCAGTCGAGTTCCGTGGACTTCAGGTACGTGTCCGCAGCCGCCTTGGCCTCGGCGTAGGCGTGGAAAGAGTTGTCCTCGGGCACACCGTGATCGGGTCCGGCGCCGAAGTAGGACACCATCACGTACCTGCGGACTCCGGCCCGCACGGCGGCGTCCATGGACCGGATCGCGGCATCGCGGTCCACGGCGTACGTCCGCTTCGGATCGCCGCCGCCGGCCCCCGCGGTCCACACCACCGCGTCGTGGCCGGAGATCGCGGTGGCGATGCCGGTGGTGTCGAGGGTCTCGACGTCGGCGACCACGGGAACGGCCCCGGTGTCCGCGACGTCTTCGGCGTGTTCGGGATTGCGGATGATCGAGGTCACCTCGTCGCCGCGTTCCGACAGAATCCGCGCCAGCCGCAGCGCTATCTTGCCGTGTCCGCCGATGATCGCCACTCGAGTCACTGGATGCTCACTTTCGGTTGCTCACTTGTGCGGTCGCCACTCTCGTACCCAATCCAACGTACGCACATGCGCGCACCGGACACGGCCGAGACACGACTCCGCCCCGGCCCGACGTTCGATGCGAACGTCGAGCCGGGGCGGAGTTGAGTCGGACGAATCCGGTGGACCTCAGACGCGGGTACGACCGCGGCCGGTCACCAGCTTCACGAGGAACAGCAGGATGCATGCGCCCGCCAGGCAGGTGATGAAGCTGAAGATCCAGCCCCCGCCCTCGACGTCGACGCCGAACAACGTCAGCAGCCAGCCGCCGAGAAGGCCGCCGATGACACCGACGACGATGTTGAGGATGATGCCCTGCTGCGCATCTGTCTTCATGATCTTGCTGGCGATCCAGCCGGCCAGGCCGCCGATGATGATCCACGCGATGATGCCAATTCCCAGCATGTCTGCCTCCTATGGTCGTCGTGATCCGTTGTGCAAATCGTTAGAGATCGCGAAGACCTCTCGAATCGCTACGAATCGGAACGTACCCAGACCGACAGAGCGTCAAACAGTGTCCGCGGAAAATGTGTACACATCGAGACCGGACCGGTCACCGGACCGAGACCAAGCGGGGAAACGGGATCAGGGGCAGGTCACCTTGATCTCGTAGGACTTGGTCACGGGCTCGGTCGGATTGGCGGGATCGATCCCGGATGCGTCACCGGTGACCGTGTAGGTGTCCCCGTCCTTGGTGACCTCGCCGCTGCCGCCGCCGGCACCCTTCTGATAGGCCAGCACCACACCGTCGAGCGAGCCCAGCCCCACGGACTCCACCTCGGGCGAGTCACCCGACGTCAGGACGACGCCGATACCCGAGCCCCCACCCGATCCGATCCCGATGGTCACCTTGCCCGCGGCGTCGGTGCACCCGACCGTCTTGTCCGCCAGTTCCAGTTCCTGACCGTCGACGGTCACGGTGGCCTCCGCGTCGGTGCCACCCGACGCCGAGTCATCGGAACCGCACGCCGTGAGGGCGACGGCCAGTGCTGCGGCGCCGAGAACCGAGGTGATGTGCACTTTGCGCATGATGGGAGCTCCTGAGGAGTCGAACGAGGCGCCACCGGTCGGCGGCTGAGATGAACTTAGACGCCTGAGCTGCGGTTCGGCGTCGGTCGATCGAATGGGCCGCGGGAACTCGGAACCGCCCCCGAGAGTTCGGCCCGAGCGAGTTTGGCGTCGGCCTCGACCATCACGGCGCGGGTCAGATCGCGGAACTGTTCGTAGTGGCCGTGGTAGCCGTACTTCGCATGTAGGCTCGGCCAGGTTGCGAAGTCGGCGGCGGCACCGATCGCGTTGCCCTCGTGCAGGTAGGTCGGCAGGACGTTCTGGATCGAGGTGTCCCGTCTCAGTCGCCGCACCGTGTCCTGATGGAGGGTCGACGCCGCCCGGTACTTGGTGATCACGACCCCCAATTCGACGATTTCCCGCCCCAATTCGGTGCCGAAATCGGCGACCTGACGCTGGATGTGCGGAATCGCATATGTGGACAGGACATCCGGGATGGTCGGGATCAGATATGCGGCGGCCATCGCCAGCCCGTTGAGGCTGAACGGTCCGACGTTGGGCGGGCAGTCGACGAGGATGTAGTCGTATTGCCCGGCGATCGGGGCCAACGCGTTCGTCAGTACCTCCACGGCCGCCAGATGGTCGTCCGCAGCAACCCGGTGAGCACTGAGCTCCTCGGCCAGTTCGATGAGGTCCAGGGACGACGGCAGCAGGTCGATCCCGGTGAGCCCGGCCACGGTCGAGACATCGCGCTGCACGCTGCCCTCGAGGTCGAACGATTCCGTGCCGTCGAGCAGGTCGGTGAAGAGTGTCGCGACGGTGTGCCGCCGGGCGTTGCACGTCAGCCAGTGTTCCTGCCCGATCATCATCGTCGTCAGGTTGGTCTGGGCGTCCAGGTCGACGAGCAGCACCTTCTTGCCGAAGACGCCGGCGAGGAAGTCGGCGAGGCCTCCCGTGAGCGTGGTTTTCCCGACCCCGCCCTTGAGACTGATGGTCGCGATCACCGTCGGCATGGCGTCCCCGGTCTGTTCGGTCGCCCTGCTGTTCGGGCGTCCTGCGTCGCGAGTAGATTACCGAGCCGACGCGTAGGCCACCGGGTGTTCGGTGGCGCCGCGACGGCCGCCCGGCCTCTCGAACCTGCGAATCCGACGCCGAATGTCTGTTCCACCCTCATTCTGCGGGCATTACCCATATCTGTAAGAATGACCGGGTCGAGCATTGACCGGATATTTCTGTCGATTCGGTCGTGTGATTCAGAGTCAGGTGAGAACGACTTGACAATCGTTGACGAGAATCGAACGGGATGCGAAATCCCGCATATTTTCGACGACCGTGCGACTTGCTTTTTCCTGGTCGGTACTGAAAACCCATGTGGAAGGACACCCGTATGAGCAACCGAGTCCGGACAGCCACCGTCGGCCTGGCGGTGTGCGCCGCGGCGGCATTCGGAGCCGCCCTCGCGCCCGTCGCCACCGCAGCGCCGAGCGATGTGACCGCGACACCCTCGGTGTCCGGCAACACCGTCACCCTGACGGTGACGAACAACGCCGCGAAGCGCATCGGCTGCGAGATCGTCGGCGTCCCGGCCGGCGGAGCCCCGACCAATGTCGTCTTCGGATACCAGACACCGGAGGAGCTCGGTGCGCTCATCTCCCCCGGCTCGTCGAAGTCGTTGCCGCTGCGGATCTCTCAGGGCACGCCGCCGACACCCAGTGGGACGACGACGATCCCGGACGGCACGTACGACATCTACTGGGGATGCACCACGATCACGCTGCCACCGGGCACCGGGGCAGCCGAGGAGTTCTGGGGCACCAACCCACCGGTGACAGGGACGACCCCGACGGTCGCCGCACCGCTGCGGGTAACCGTGCCGGGCGGAGCGGCAACGGCACCGGCCCCGGAATCGGAGACCCCGGCGGCGCCCGGATTGCCGAGCATCCCGGGCCTGCCCGACATCCCCGGACTCCCGGGGATCGAGCTGCCGGAGGAGATCTGCACGACGTCGTCGTGCGTCCCCGTCGGATGAGCTGAGCGGGCCGTTCACCGCGCGTGATCGCCGTTTTGCCCAATGCACTCCCGGGACCCGGGTGCGGTTGTGCATACTTCGACCATGTCAACAAGCGATGTCACGCGCGTCCATCTCGCCGCCGAGGGTGGTGGAGCGGCACTCGACCAGGTCTTCCTGATGTCGGCGGTGGCGGCCGTCGTGTCGGTCGGACTGCTCTGGATCGGTTATCTGCATCGCACGCGCAAGATCACGTGGCTGACCACGCTGTCCGAATGGGCCGCGCGCCGGGTGAACCGCCCACCGTGGGCGGCGCTGCCGATCTTCCTGTTCACCAGCACGATCATCTGCGCGCTGTTCGGCTTCCTCTGGGACGTGAGCCTGCACATCGGCGACGGTCGCGACGAGGGGCCGCTGGCGAACCCGGCGCACTACTTCATCCTGGTAGGCCTGTTCCTGCTGTTCATCTCCGGCATGCTGTCGGTGTTCCTCCCCTTCGACAAGCCCGGCCGCTCGGCGATCCGGATCACGCGTCACTGGTACGCACCGGTGGGCGGAATCCTGTTGGCAGGCTGCGGTTTCTACGCACTGCTGGGGTTCCCGCTCGACGACGTCTGGCATCGGATCTTCGGCCAGGACGTCACCCTCTGGGGCCCGACCCACCTGATGCTCATCGGCGGCGCGGGCCTGTCGCTCATCGCCGTCGTGATCCTCGATCGTGAGGGCCGGGCCGCGATGGGTCCCGACGCCCCGGACGACGGCCGAAGCCAGTGGCTCGTGCGCTGCCTGGCCTTCGGCGGGCTCGTGATCGGCGTGTCGGTGTTCCAGATCGAGTACGACTTCGGCGTCGAGCAGTTCCGGCTCGTGCTGCAGCCGATGATGATCGCCGGGGCCGGGGCGTTCGCCCTCGTCGCCGCGCGGATCTGTCTCGGGCCGGGCGCCGCGCTCGTCGCGGCCGTCTTCGCGATCCTGCTGCGTGGTGTCGTCGCGGTCGTCGTCGGGCCGGCGCTGGGCGCGCCGATCAACGTCTTCCCGCTCTACCTGGGCGCGGCCGTGGTCATCGAACTGCTCGCGCTGACCCCGCTGCTCAAGCGCCGCGTGCTCTTCGGCGCGGTGGCCGGGCTCGGAGTCGCGACCCTCGGTCTCTGGATCGAGTCCTGGTGGATCGCCGCGGCCTACCCGTTCCCGTGGGTCACCGGCATGTGGGGTGAGGCGTTGGCGATGGCGATCCCCGTGGGCATCGCGGCCGGTGTGTGCGGCGGGCTGCTGGGTCTCGTCAGCGTCGGCGAGCGGCTCCCGACCCGTTGGGTCAGCATCACCGCGGTCGTGCTCTCCGTCCTGGTGATCGGCGGGGCCGTCGCCAACGGCCTGCGGGTCTCGGTCCCCGCGGATGTCACGGCGCGCGTCGTCCTCACCCCGGCCGGGCCGAACGAGGCTGCCGACGAGAACGTGACGGCCGAGGTCTTCCTCGACCCGGCCGACGCGCTCAGCGACGACCCCGAGTGGGTCACGCTGATGTCGTGGCAGGGCGGGATCGACAATGACCGAGGCATCGTCATCGACCGGCTGGAGCGCGTCGGCCCCAACCACTTCCGGTCCACCGAACCGATGCCGGTGTCGGGATCATGGAAGACCATCCTGCGCGTACAGGACGGCACCACGATGGCGGGCGTGCCGGTGTATCTGCCGGCCGACCCGGCGATCGGCGCGGAGGGCGAGCCGGCTCAGCTGACGTCGACGAAACCGTTCGTCGCGGAGATATCGATCCTGCAGCGCGAGCGCACCTTCGACTACCCGTCGTGGCTGTTCGGCGCCGCCTCCCTGGTGGTGCTCGTGTGTTCGCTGCTGCTCATCGCGGCGCTGTCGTGGGGAGCCGGCCGGGTGAACGCCCGGGAGGCGACATCGGGCGCGCGGGAGCCTGAACTCCAGCCGCAGCCGTGATCGCTCTCGCTGCCGACCCCGGCGTCCACCACCTGGCGACGCACCCGCTGGTGCTGGCGCTGCCGGCCGTGATCCCCGCGTTCCTGGTGGTGGGCGTCATCGTCGCGATCGCGATCATCGACCGTCGACGCGGGGACGACGAGGACGACGAAGGCGACGCCGACGACGTGGCGGGCCGCCAAGGCGAGGCCGGCCGCACTGCCGCCGAGCCGGCAGGCGGCGACCCCGATTCCACCGCTCCCCCGACCAGAGACGAGGCCGATGACCCCGCCCGCGAGGCCGACTGACGTTCTGCTCGCCCACGGACTGGGTGGTTCGGAGTACCTGCCCGTCCCGCTGACCGCGGTGTTGATCGGCGGCGCCTGGGCGCTGACCATCTCGTTCGCGGTCATCGCGTTCGCTTGGCGTACACCACGATTCGGTCGGCCGGACGCCGGCCGAGAGCTCCCGAGATGGGTGACGGCGACCGTCGACAACCGTTGGTTGCGCGGCGTGATCAGCGGCGCCGCAGTGGTTCTCACCGCATGGCTGATCGTGGCCGCCGTCGGCCCCGACAACGAAGAGAACCCTCTACCGGGCGCGTTCTATGTGCTGCTCTGGGTCGGCATGACCGTGCTGTCGGTGCTCCTCGGACCGGTGTGGCGACTGCTGTCGCCGGTCCGCACCCTGCTGCGGGCCGCCCGAGGTGTCGGGGGTCCGCGGGTCGTCGGCCTGCGGGAGTATCCCCGTCGGCTGGGCTGGTGGCCCGCGGCGTTGGGTCTGTTCGCGTTCGTCTGGCTCGAATTGGCGTCTCCCGACCCGAGTTCGGTGTCGTCGGTGCGGATCTGGCTGCTCTGCTACCTGGTCGTCACCCTCGTCGGCGGCGTGGTCTACGGATTGCGGTGGACCGCGGACGCCGACCCGTTCGCGGTGTACAGCACCGTGGCCTCGCGCCTGTCCCCGTTCGCGCGCAACAGCGCCGGCCGGGTGATCCTTCGCAGCCCGATGAACTCGCTGCCCACGCTCCCGGTGCTCCCGGGTACCGTCACAATTCTCGCGATCCTGCTCGGCTCCACCGCGTTCGACAGCTTCTCGGCGATCGGGTTCTGGCAGGACCTCGTCGCCGACGGTGACGGTGACAGCCGGGCGGCCGCCACCGTGTACTCGACCGCCGGACTGCTGGTTTTCATCGGCGTCGTCGCGGTGACGTTCTGGACGGCGGCCCGCGCGGTCGGCGGTGTGCAACCCAACCTCCGGCGACGCCTCCCCGGCCTGATGGCGCACTCGCTGGTCCCGATCGTGATCGGTTACATCCTCGCCCACTACCTGCAGTCACTCGTCGAACAGGGACAAGAGGCCGTGCTCGCGCTCGGCGATCCGCTGGGACGCGGCTGGAATGTGTTGTGGCTCAGCGATGCTCATCCGGTGTACGTGATGAGTGACCACCCGACGGTCACGGTGACCCTGAAGGTGGCGTTCGTACTCGGCGGCCACATGTTGGGAGTGGCCGCGGCGCACGACGCATCGTTGCGTCTCCTGCCCCGCCGGCACCAGCTGACCGGGCAGCTCACCATGATGGTGCTGATGGTCTTCTACACGTTCCTCGGGCTCTGGCTGCTGTTCGGCGGGTGATGCCCGGTCAGTAGGTGGTCGGGGGCGTGTTCTTCTTGTTCGAACGGAACAGCATGTAGCCGCCGTAGAGGGCGAGTGCGACGAGGGCGATCCAGAAGAGTCCCTCGAGTAGCGGGCCGAGGACGGCCAGTGCGATCAGCGCGACCGCGATGACGCCCAGGACCTTCCAGAAGGTCATGCCGGTGGTGTTGTTCGTCGATGTGCTCATGAGCCCAGTCTGCGCCCGCCGAAGCCGGAAAGCGATGCTCGACGGCACTTCTGGGGCGAACTTCAGGGACTTCCCTGAGGGACCCCCTACCGCTGGAACCCCTACCGTCGGAACCACGCCTCGGCGTTGCCGGCCAGCGCCTTCTCGATCCGCAGTGCCGACGTGTCGGTCAGGTCGGACGGCAATGCGTCGGGCGCGAACCACGCGACGTCGGAGTTCTCGTCGTCGGCGGCCCGGGGATCGCCGTCGACGTGGCGCGCGAGGAAGCAGACGTCGAGATAGCGGGTCCGGTCGCCGTTCGGGTAGGTGATCAGCGGGGTGACGTCGATGCTGGTCAGTCTGACGATCTCGGCGCTGACATCGGTTTCTTCGCGGACCTCGCGCAGGGCCGCCCGCGCCGGCTCCTCTCCCGGTTCGAGGACGCCGGACACGACGGCCCACTGTCCGTTGTCGACGCGGCGCGTGAGCAGCACCCGCCCGGCGTCGTCGCAGACGACGACGCTGACGCCGGACAACCAGAGTTCGCGGGTCCCGACCTGGGCACGCAGATCGCGGATGAATTCGGGAATGGGCACCCCCACATCCTGCCTGCCGGTGCGCGTCGCCGCCGGAGAGGTGGGGTCGGGTGCCAGATATCCCGACGCGCACAATGTCACCCATGAGGATCTCCCGACGGGCCGAAGGGATCGCCCCGTTCCAGGCGATGGAGTTCGCGAAGCGCGCCGCCGAACTCGAGGCGGCTGGTCATTCCGTCGTCAAGCTGAACATCGGCGAACCCGATTTCGGGGCACCGCCGGCGGTCCTCGCCGCGGCCCGCGAGGCGACCGGACGTCCCCTCGCCTACACCGGCGCCCTCGGCCTCCCGGAGTTGCGCGAGGCGATCGCGGACTTCTACGGCCACCATTTCGGGGCGTCGGTGGATCCGGCGCGGGTGGCGGTCACCGCCGGCGCGTCGGCGGCACTCCTGATGGCCTGCGCGGCACTGATCGACCCGGGCGACGAAGTCCTCATCGGAGACCCGTCCTATCCGTGCAACCGCCAGTTCGCGCACGCCTTCGGCGCACAGGTCCGGCTCCTGCCGACCAGCCCCGCCAACCGATTCCAGCTCACCGCCGCCGAAATCGACGACGCGTGGACGGACGCGACCCGCGGCGTCATCGTGGCGACCCCGTCGAACCCGACCGGCACCTCGATGCCGGGTGAGGAACTCGTCGCCATGTGCGAGCTCGCGGCGACCCGGGACGGCTGGTCGATCGTCGACGAGATCTACCTCGGCCTGTCCGACCCCGGACCGGACGGTCGGCCGCCGCGCAGCATCCTGGCCGCCGATTCGCCGGGCGTCGCGGAGACGGTGGTGATCAACAGCTTCTCCAAGTACTTCGGGATGACGGGTTGGCGGCTGGGATGGTGCATCGTGCCCGCGGAACTCGTGGGGGTGCTGGAGCGGCTGGCGCAGAACTTCTACGTGTGCCCGCCCACGCCGTCGCAGTACGCGGCGCTGGCCTGCTTCACGCCGGATTCCCTGGCGGTGGCCGAACAGAACCGTCGTGAGTTCGCGCGACGCCGGCAACTCGTCGTGGACGGGCTCGCGGACATCGGACTCGACGTGCCGGTCGTCCCCGACGGCGCGTTCTACGTCTACCTCGACGTCGGCTCCACGGGCCTGACGTCGGCCGAGTTCTGCGACCGGGCGCTCGCCGAAGCCCATGTCGCCTTGACCCCGGGCCACGACTTCGGGGTCGCGGGCGCGGACCGGTACGTCCGTCTGTCCTACGCCGCATCCACCGACGACCTCACCCTCGCCATCGAACGACTCCGGACGTTCGTCGGGGCCGGTCACGTTCCACTTCGATCAGGAGAGACCATTCCATGAGCTCTGCGGGACCAGTCCGATCCGAACGCCTCGCCGAGGAGGTGACCCCGATCCTGACCGCCCGGACCGAGGGCGCACCTCGGGTGCCGGGTGTGGTCGCGGGCGTCACGACCGACGAGGAGACGGTCTTCCTCGGTGCCGCCGGGGTGCGTGCGCTCGACGACGAGCAGCCGATGACCGTCGACTCCGTCTTCGCTCTGTTCTCGGCGACGAAGGCGGTGACCGCGACGGTCGCGCTGCAGCTCGTCGAGGAGGGCGCCTTGGACCTGCACGCACCGGCCCGCACTTACGTCCCGGCGCTCGGCGAACTGCAGGTGATCGAAGGCTTCGACGACGACGGGCGGCCGCGTCTGCGGCCACCCGCCTCCGATGTCACGACTCACCAATTGCTCACGCACACCGCCGGTTTCGGTTACGACTTCTTCAACGAGAACTACCGTCGACTGACCGCGGACCACGGTGTGCCCGCCGTCGCCACGGCGACGAGGGCGTCGTTGCGAACCCCGCTGCTGTTCGATCCCGGCACTGAGTGGGAGTACGGCTCCGGGGTGGACTGGGCCGGCCAGGTCATCGAGGCCGTCACCGGACGCCGTCTCCGCGAGGTGATGGCCGAGCGGGTCCTCGACCCACTCGGCATGTCCGACACCGGTTTCGCGCTGTCCGACGACGCCCGGCGTCGGCGAGCGGTACTGCACATGCGCAAGCGGGGCGAGCTAGTCCCCAACCACCGTTGGGAACAGCCTGCCGATCCCGAGATCGACATGGGCGGGCAGGGCCTCTGGTCCACCGTCCCCGACTATCTGACCTTCCTGCGAATGTGGTTGCGCGAAGGCCGCTCCGACCGCGGTGAGCAGATCCTGCACCCGGACACGGTCGCGACGGCGTTGCGCAACCAGATCGGCGATCTCGCAGTGCGGCGGCTGCCCGGTGTGATCCCGCCGCTGAGCCACGATGTCGAATTCGATCCGGGGACACCGAAATCCTGGTCGTATCCGTTCATGGTGAACGACTGCGACACCCCCACCGGCCGCAAGGCGGGTTCGCAGTCGTGGGCCGGGCTGGCCAACCTCTACTACTGGATCGATCCCCACACCCGGATCGGCGGCTTCTGGGCCACCCAGATCTTCCCCTTCGTCGACCCCGCATCGATCGACGGGTACCGCGACTTCGAGGCGGCGACGTACCGAGCGTTGGTGGACTGACCTACGGCGCGTTCAGCACGAGATGTCGCTGAGCGACACCCGGTTGCCCGACCCAGGCGAGATTGCGAAGACGTTGGATCGGTACCAACATCGCGCGGCTGTCTCTACCCGCACCACGCCGCCGACGACCACTCCTGCCCGGCGCACTCCGAGATCGTCACCGACGAACGCAGCCGGCTGTGGATGCGGCCGACCCAGGCTGCTGTCAGGCGAGCCACGAATCGCAGCGCGCCGACTCGACGTTTGCCATGAACCCGAACCCGGTTGGGTGATCGGCGGGGCGGCCAGGTGGTCGCGGTCGAGCAGTGAACCGCTACGGAGCGTGTCTCGCGGGTCGATTGCCGGTGAGCGGGGCCGTTCTTGCGTTGTCCGTAACCCCCGTTCCCGAAGGTGATCGCAGCGGGAACAGGGCATGGAGGGACATCACTGTGGAGTTGTCAAGGTACGGTTGCGATCCCGGACGGATTCCGGGTGCGGAAGGTGCTACGCGAAAGTCTGGTGGTCTGTGACGGCAGCGGTCAGGCGGCGTCGTCGAGTCGCATGGTGCGGCGGTTGTAGGCGGGTAGAGGCCGGCGCTGTGGGTCGATGGTCGCGGGTGGGACGAGCCAGGGGTGTCGGTCGAAACCCATCATGATGTCCCAGCCGTGGTGGTGGACCTGGGTGTGGCAGCGCTGGCAGAGCAGGCAACCGTTGTCGAGGTCGGTGGGTCCGCCGTCGGCCCACGACTTGATGTGATGGACCTGGGTATGTGACGGTGGTGCACCGCATTTGATGCAGCAGGCGTCGCGGACGATGATCGCCTTGCGGAGGTGTGCCGGATACAACCGGTGGGTGTGACCCATCTGCAGCGGTACGCCCTCACCGTTGAGAATGATCTCTGTCAGAGCTCCGTCGCACGACACCTGTTTCGCCGTCGCTTGGCTGACCGATCCGGTCCACGGCAGCGTTGCCAGGTCTCCGGTCGCGGGGATCGTCAGCATCAACTGGGTGCGTGGGCTTCCGACGGTGTCGATGCTCGCGCCGATCGCGGCTTGGTCGAGGATCAACTCGAAAGCGTCGGCGCGGCGTTGCTCGGCGGTGCGACGGTCCTCGGCGCCGTCGGGTTCGGGCCGCGGACAGGACCGTTCGTCGATCATCGCCAGGAACTTCTCACCCACCACCTGGGTGAGGTCGGCGCGCACCTCGACGCGGCCGGCGTCGGTGGTGTGGGCGTTCACTGAGTTCAAGCTTGCATCGTCCGACGCTGCGGTTCCGGCAGCAGAAGCATCGGCGAGAGCGTTGCCGATGGCGTGAGCATGCTTGAGCACTTCAGTCGGTGTTGCACCGGAGAGTGCTTGGGCGATGAGTTCGATCTCATACCGGGAGCGTTCTCCCTCGGAAAGAGCGTCACCACACCGTTTTTCGATCTCGTTCATGCCGCGGACGATGGCATCGACGACCTCGCCGGACAGCCGCCCGTCAGCGGCATGACGGGCAAGTGCGGGCAGCGCGGGTAGGGCGTCGACGCTTCGCATGGTGCGGTGCGCGGCGGCCGGTGCGTGGCCGGACTCGATCAGCAGTTTCTTGGTGGTGTTGCCGGCTTTCTGTGCGACCCCGAGAGCATCGAGTTGTGCTGCGTGCGAGACGATCTGATGATCGGCAAGGTTGCGGATCAGGCGCCACGTGTCGAGGGCGTCGAATGTCGCTCTGCCCGTGGGATCGTCGGCGGGCGGGGTGGTCTCGATGAGCTGATCGAGGAGAGTGGCTAGCTCTGGCATGACTCCAAGGTACCGGAACATTCGTTCGACTACGAGGAGTTTCCACAGGCTCAGAGATCGCGAAACTGTAGACTGTGCAGCGTTTTTCGTCGACTGTGCGTCGACTCCCGTCGACTGTGCGTGAATCGTTGACAGTGGTGAACTTCAGTCACATCCGTTACGTATTCTGGGTGGAAAGTTGCGAGTCTGAAGTGGACCGAAGATCCCGCGCGAACTCGCTTCCCCGGTCCGAATCCGCAACCTGCCGTGCGTGGGGCGCTGGGTCTGCAGGGGGTTGTACAGCGGCGTCGGGTCACCAAGTGGCTTCGACTCGGCGCCTCGCTCCGCTCGGTGCCGGCTCAACCAGCGGAGGTTCAACGCCGGCTCAACCAGGGGGTCGCTTCGCTCGGTGCCGGCTCAACGAGCGGGGTCAGGTCGCCAAGTGGCTTCGACTCGGCGCCTCGACCTCGACGCGCTCCTTCGTCGCTTGCTCGGCACGGCGGCTCCGCTCGGTGCCGGCTCAACCAGCGAGCGAGGGTCGGTCGACTGACCGCCCCCAGACTTCTGGGACGCACACGAACCCAGAACTCTGGCGCGAGCATTTCCCGCGTTCGAGGGATGGCGGGAACAAAAGGGCGTCGGCCACTCTGAGTCCCATGGAGCTGCCGAGTCCGGCGGCCCACCACAGCAGCACCGACGCTCGAACCCGTTCATCCGCAGATCATTACGAAGGAAGCATCGTGTCCATCACCTCCGAACCCATCGACTTCACCGACTTCGACGCCCTGCTCTCCGCGGTCAGCGGTCCCGTCCTGACCCCGGCCGACGAGGGCTACACCGCCGAACTGACCGGCTTCAACCTCGCGGCGATACCCGCCGCTGACGTGGTCGTCGGGGCGACGAACGCTGCCGACGTCGCCGCCGCCGTGCGATATGCGCGCTCGAACGGGATGCGGGTCGGTGCGCGGGCGACCGGGCACGGATCGCCGATCGAGGGGCGCGGCACGGTCGTCGTCACCACGTCTCGGATGGCGGGGGTGAGTGTCGATCCGGTGACCAGGACCGCGCGCGTCGAAGCCGGTGCGCGGTGGCGCGATGTGGTCGCCGCGACCGCGCCGCACGGCCTCACCGGGCTCGTCGGCTCGTCGTCGTCGGTGGGTGTCGTCGGGTACACACTCGGCGGCGGACTGAGTCCGTTGGGTCGTCAGTTCGGTTATGCCGCGGATCATGTCCGGTCGATCGAGCTCGTCACCGCCGACGGTTTCGTCCGCACGGTCGACGCATCCGCGGGTTCGGACCTGTTCTGGGCACTGCTCGGCGGACGGGACGGCTTCGGCATCGTCACCGCACTCGAGTTCGAGCTCTTCGATCTGCCCACGGTCTACGGCGGCGGGATCTTCTTCGCCGGCTCGGCGGCCGCCGACGTCCTGCACGCCTGGCGCGAATGGGCGCCCTCCCTGCCCGAGGAGGCCGGGACCTCGGTGGCGATCCTCCGCCTCCCGCCGGACCCCAACCTGCCCCCGCCCCTGCAGGGTCAGCTCGCCGTGCACGTCCGCTACACCCACACCGGGGACCCGGCCACCGCCGCCGCGTTGCTCGCACCGATGCGGTCGGCGGGTCCGATCCTCCTGGAGAACATCGACGTCCTCCCGACCGCTGCGCTCGACGCGGTACACATGGACCCGCCCGGGCCGATGCCGAGTGCCGAACGCGGCTGCGTACTCGCCGACTTCCCGGCGTCTGCTGTGGACGCGCTGCTCGCGGTAGCCGGGCCGCAGGTCGCGAGCCCGCTGGCCATCGTCGAGGTCCGTCTCCTGGGTGGCCGGTTGCGGTCGCCGCAGCGCGTACCCAACGCTGTCGTGGGACGCGACGGCGCGTTCTCCGTCCTCGCCATCGGCGTACCCGCCGGCCCGCTGGGCGAACAGGTCGGTGAGCATCTCGCGGCCGTCACCGACGCGGTGGCCGCCCACTCCTGTGGAGCGCTGCTCAACTTCTCCGGGCGGACGGCAACCCAACGCGACGCGCTGTGGTCGACCGACCAGCGGACACGCCTGGAGACCATCCGACGACGCCACGATCCGACCGGTGTCCTCCGTCCGGGGGACCCCACTATTGTGGGATAGACATCCGCGCAGCTCACGCCCACAATTGTCGAATGACATCGAGTCTGACCGCCGAGCGTGTGCGCCGCGACATCGAGGTCGTGGCCCACGCCGGCCTCGGTCTCGACGATTTCTTCGCCGAGACCGTTGCCTCGCTGGGTCGCGCGATACCGGTGGACGCGGTGTGCATCGGCACCTTCGATCCCAACACCGTCCTGCTGACCAGCGCCCGCAAGTACGGGTCACTGCTCGGCGAGGATCACCGGGACCCGGACTGGGGTCTCCTCGAATACGGGCAGGTCGAGCCGACGGCATACCGCGAGATGGTCGCCGCCAAACGCGATGCGGTCGGACTCAACCTCCTCAACCGGGGCGCCACCGAACGGTCCAATCGGATGTCGCAGTTGATGATTCCCGAATACTGCTTCCACGACGAGGCCCGCTTGGTGCTGCGTGACGGGGACCGGGCGTGGGCCGGGATCGCGATGTTCCGCAGCGGGGCCGGATGCCGGCCCTTCGACGCCGACGAGATCGACTTCCTGGGTTCGCTGTCGCGCACTCTCGCCTACGGCGTGCGCGTGGGGTTGCTGAGCAGTGTGGTCGCCGGCGGGGCGAGTGCCGCCGCCCCTGCCACCGTCGACGCGCCGAGTCCGCCACCGCCGACCGGCCACGGCCCGGCGGTGCTGATCATCGACCGCAGCAACGAGATCGTGCAGATGAGCGCCGGCAGCCAGGAGCGCATCGCCGACCTCGCGTCGGGTCCGAACGGCGCGGCGGTGATGAACCCGATCTACGGCCTGATCGGAGCCGCGCGTCGTTACGGCTCGGGTGAGTCCTCCGTCCCGCCGCGCCTGCGGGTGCGCGGGGCGTCGGGCATGTGGCTCGTCATCCACGCGTCGCCGCTGTCGTCGGCCGACGGCCGGGTCGGCGAGGTCGTTGTGACCATCGAGGAGGCCCGCCCGCCGGAGATCATCCCGCTGGTCGTCGAGGCGTTCGGGCTCACCGCCCGTGAGCGCGACGTCACCCAGATGGTGCTGCAAAGCGTGGCCACCAAGGACATCGCCACCGCCCTGCACGTTTCCGCCTACACCGTGCAGGACCACCTGAAATCGATCTTCGACAAGGCCGGCGTCCGCAGCCGCCGCGAGCTGATCGCGCGGATCTACTTCGACCAGTACGCACAACGTCTGAACGATCCGCTGTTGCCGTCCGGATCGTTCGCCGCCGCCGACGGCGAGCTGTAGCAGCCCCTCCCCCGTACCCGCCCAGTGCGCGTATCGCACCGGGCGGGTTCGTCGTCGTCTCACTGTGAGACGTACGCCCTGCCACACCGTGTGACGAACGGGCCGGGGTCTCGCACGCGGCCGCGGCGTGCCGGGGCATGATGGACGGGCGACGGACATCCGCGTACCAGCGTCCGCCCACCTGAACGACGAGGAAGTGCGATGACCACACCCATGTCCCGGCGGGACCTCGAGTTCCTGCTCTACGAATGGCTCGATGTCGAGGCGCTGACCTCGCGGGAGCGCTTCTCGGCACACTCGCGGGAGACCTTCGACGCCGTGCTCGAACTCAGCGCCGACATCGCGATGAAGTGCTTCGCACCCGCCAACAAGATCGGCGACGCCAACGAGCCCTACATCGGCGACGACGGCAAGGTCGTCCTGCCCGACGAGATCGTCGCCGGCCTCACCGAGTACCGCAAGGCCGGTCTCATCTCGGCCTCCTTCGACGACGAACTCGGCGGCATGCAACTGCCCACCGTCATCCGCCAGGCCTCCGCCGTGTGGTTCCAGGCCGCCAACGCCGCGATGTCGTCGTACAACTTCCTCACCGTCGGCAACGCGAACCTGCTGGCCGAGTACGCCACCCCCGAGCAGCGCGACACCTGGGTCCGTCCCCTCGTCGAAGGCCGCTTCTCCGGCACGATGTGCCTGTCCGAGCCACAGGCCGGCTCGTCGCTGGCCGACATCACCACCAAGGCCGAACCCGCCGGCGACGGCACCTACCGCATCACCGGCACCAAGATGTGGATCTCGGGCGGAGACCACGAGCTCACCGAGAACATCGTCCATCTCGTCCTGGCGAAGATCCCCGGCGGCGGCCCCGGCGTCAAGGGCATCTCGCTGTTCATCGTGCCCAAATACCTCGCCGACGGAACACGCAACGACGTCGCGCTCGTCGGCCTCAACCACAAGATGGGCAACCGCGCCACCACCAACACCCTGCTCAACTTCGGCGACGGCACCTTCCCCGTCGACTCCACCCAGACGGCTCCCGGCGCTGTGGACGATCAGCCCGCTCGCTCCGCTCCCGGCGCTGTCGGCTACCTCGTCGGCGACGAACACCGCGGCCTGTCCTACATGTTCCACATGATGAACGAAGCGCGCATCGGCGTCGGATTCCTCGCCACCGCACTGGGTTACGCCGGGTACCGGGCCTCCCTCGACTACGCGAAGGTGCGTACGCAGGGCCGACCCGTCGACCACAAGGACCCGTCGACCAAACCGGTCCCGATCATCGAACACGCCGACGTGCGTCGCATGCTGCTCGCCCAGAAGTCCTACGTCGAAGGCTCTCTCGCGTTCGGGTTGTACTGCAGCACCCTCGTCGACGAGGCGGCCACCACGACCGACCCCGCCGAACGCGACCGGTTGAACCTGTTGCTCGAGGTGCTCACCCCGATCGCGAAGAGCTGGCCCTCCCAGTGGTGTCTCGAGGCGAACAGCCTCGCGATCCAGGTCCACGGCGGATACGGTTACACCCGCGAATTCGACGTCGAGCAGTACTACCGGGACAACCGGCTCAACCCGATCCACGAAGGCGCCCACGGCATCCACGGCCTGGACCTGCTCGGGCGCAAGGTGATCATGGAGGGCGGGGCCGGTCTCGCCGCGCTGGCCGAGACGATCGAGGCCACCGTCGCCCGCGCACGGACTGTCGACGGACTCGACACCCTTGCCGACACGCTGCACGCGGTGGTGGACCGGCTGGTGAAGGTGACCGCGCACATCTGGTCGGCGGGCGACCCGAAGCTGTCGCTGGCCAACGCGACCGTCTACCTGGAGACGGCCGGACACATCGTGATCGCCTGGATCTGGCTCGAACAACTCCTCGCCGCCGACGGCCGGACCGGTGACTTCTACGACGGCAAACGCGCTGCGGCACAGTACTTCTTCCGGTATGAACTACCCAAAACCGGCCCACAGCTCGACTTACTGACCGCACTCGACCGCACCACCCTCGACGTCGAACCGTCCTGGTTCTGACACCGATTCCGACTCGACCGGCGCCCCGCGTCGGTCACCGTGCTGAGTACTCAAGGGAGACAACGATGTCCGTGATGGATCTGTTCGACACCACCGGCAAGGTGGTCATCGTGACCGGCGCCTCGTCCGGGCTGGGGGTCTCGTTCGCCCGCGGTTTCGCCGAGGCGGGCGCGGACGTCGTACTCGCCGCGCGCCGGGCGGAGAAGCTCGCCGACACCGCTGCCGCCGTCGAGGAACTGGGCCGCAAGGCGCTGGTGGTCCTCGCCGATGTCGCCGACCCCGAGCAGTGTCAGCGGGTCGTCGACGCCGCGATGGAGACCTTCGGCAAGGTCGACGTGCTCATCAACAACGCCGGCGTCGGGACCGCGTACCCGGCAACCCGCGAGACCCCCGAGCAGTTCCGCGGCGTCATCGATGTGAACCTGAACGGCTCCTACTGGATGGCCCAGGCCTGCGGGCGGGTGATGCAACCGGGTAGCTCGATCATCAACATCTCGTCGATCCTCGGCATCACCACCGCCGGGTTGCCGCAGGCGGCGTACGCCGCGAGCAAGGCCGGCGTCATCGGCCTCACCCGCGACCTGGCCCAGCAGTGGGGCGCGCGCAAGGGCATTCGCGTCAACGCCATCGCCCCCGGGTTCTTCGAGAGCGAGATGACCGACACCTACCAACCGGGATATCTCGACTCCCAGATGCCCCGGGTACTCCTCGGCCGGACCGGACACGGCGAGGAACTCGCCGCCACCGCGATCTGGTTGTCCTCGGCCGCAGCCGGATACGTCACCGGCCAGACGCTGCCCGTCGACGGCGGCATCACCGTCACCTAGGGCGGGGAACCCACCCCTAGACTGACGGCAATGGAGCCCTCATCTGATCCGACCGTGCCGGTGCACCCGACCCTGCGTGACCCGGTCAACAGTGTCGATCCACGCGCCAAGACCCTGTGGCGCATCGGCCCGCTCGTTCTCGGGGTCCTGGGCGTGGTCGCCGCCGTCCTGGTGGCCGTCGTCGTCGACCAGACGCGATGGATCGCGGTGCTCGCCGCTGTCGCGGTGGTCGTCGTGACCGTCGCCTGGGTCGCGATTGTCCCGCAGTGGCGCTACCGCTTTCACCGCTGGGAGGTCAGCGACGACGCGGTGTACTCGCAATCGGGCTGGTTCGTCCGGCACCGCGTGATCATCCCGATCGCCCGGATCCAGGTGGTCGACACCGAGGCCGGGCCGATCGAACAGTTCCTCGGGCTGGCGACCCTCACCGTGACCACGGCGTCGTCGGCCGGGACGATCCACATCGCCGGTCTCGACGCGGAGGTCGCACGGACTACCGCCGCCGATCTGACCATTCGCACACAGGCTTTCACCGATGACGCGACCTGAGCCGTTCGCCGTCGACGGGCCGGAGGACTGGCACCGGTTGTCGCCGTGGATGATGGCCGTCAAACCCGTCGAGCTCCTGCCCTCACTGATCCCGGTCGTGATCGCGCTGGTCTTCGCCGGCTCGGGCGCGCCGTTGTTCACCCTGATCGCCACCGCGGTCATCGTGCCCTTCGTGACGGTGGTGCCCTGGCTGACCACGCGCTACCAGGTCACCGATGAGCACGTCCGGGTGCGCAGCGGGCTCGTCACACGTAAGGTCGCGACCGCGCGCCGGGACCGCATCCGCAGCGTCGACCTCACCGCGTCCCCTGTTCACCGCGTGCTGAAACTGCAGAAGGTCAAGATCGGCACCGGAGGGGACGACGAGTCGTCGGCGGTCGTCCTCACCGCACTCACCGTCGACGAGGCGCGGGCGCTGCACGACAATCTGATGGCCACGCGCACCCTGCGGGGACCGTCGGCGCCCGCCGGCACCGACCCCGACGACCCGACCGCCCCGGTGGCGGCCGAGGACCCCACGGTCCTGGCGCGGTTCCAGACCTCGTGGCTGCGCTACTCCCCCTTCTCCGTCGCCGGGCTCGCACTGGCCGCGGGCGCCGCCGGCCTCGCCGCGCAGATCGCCAACGACGCCGGGGTATTCGCGGAGGGGATCGGATTCGCGCGCGATGCCGTCGACTCCATCCGCGAGACCGCAATCGGACTCGTCGTGCTGGGTGCCTGTCTGCTCGTGATCGTCGTCGGCGGAATCCTGTCCGTCCTGGGGTACGTCCTGAACTACTGGAACTTCCGGCTCCTCCGCTCCCCCGACGGGACCCTGCGCACCGAACGCGGACTGCTGACCACCAACGCGATCAGCTTCGACGAACGGCGCATCCGCGGCAGTCACCTCACCGAGCCGGTCCTCATGCGCCCACTCAAAGGCGCTCGCCTGCAGGCGATCGCCACCGGCAGCACCAAGCACCCGCTACTGCTCCCACCGGCACCGATCGACGAGGCGATGCGCGTCGCCGGTCTGGTCACCGACGAACGCACCGAGCTCACCACGCCGCTCGTCGGACACGGCGTCACCGCCGGGCGGCGTCGGATCAACCGCGGATTCCTGTCCGGCGCAGTGGTGTTCATCGTCATCGGCGTCGCGGTACTCACGCGCGCCCTGCCGGCGCCATGGCTGGCGGTGGGGGTCGTCGCCGTTCTCGGCTCGACGGCGCTCGGTGTCGTCCGCGCCCGGCACCTCGGGCATCGGCTGACCTCTCGTTCGGTGGTCATCGCACCGCCGAGCGTCGCGCGGCAACGCATCGTCGTCGACCGGGACGGTGTGATCGGCTGGGCCAGCCGTACGTCGCTCTTCCAGCGCCGGGCGGGCGTCACCACACTCATCCTCGCCACCGCGGCGGGCGCCGAGCACTACCCTCTCGTCGACGTCGACGAGGAGACCGCGGCCGGCGTCGCCCGTGATGTCTCGCCCGACTGGATCCGCCCGTTCCTCGTGCCCTGACGACACCCGTTCAGGTCAGGGTCGTTCAGGTCAGGGGCAGGCCGACGGCGGCGGCGAGCAGGCCGAGCACCGCGCAGATGCCGAGGGTCCGGAGCACCGACTGCTTGAGCGGATAGATCAGGACGAAGGCGATCACGGTGATCACCACGGCCAACGGACGCAGGGTGTCGAGATGCGGGACCGCGAGGTGCAACGGCCCGGCGGTGACGACCGTGGTGTCCCGGAACAGCGTGTGCAGTGCGAAATACAGTGCGAGATTGGCGATCACGCCGACCACCGCGGCGGTGACGCCGTTCAGCGCGGACGTCAGATGCCGGTTGCTGCGGAGCTTCTCGATGAACGGCGCGCCGAGGAAGATGAACACGAAACTCGGCACGAACGTGACCCAGGTGGTCAGGAGTGCGCCGATGGTCGCCGCGACCCAGGGGTCGAGACCGCCCGGATCGCGATAGGCGCCGAGGAACGCGACGAACTGGACGACCATGATGAGAGGGCCGGGGGTCGTCTCGGCGAGTCCGAGTCCGCGCACCATCTCACCCGGCGTGACCCAGCCGTAGACCTCGACCGCCTGCTGGGCGATGTAGGCCAGGACGGCGTAGGCGCCGCCGAAGGTGATGAGGGCGGTCCACGTGAAGAACGTGCCCTGCTGGGTGAACACACTGCCCGTCCCCGTGGTCGCCACGACGATGCCCATCGGGATGATCCAGGCCAGCGCACCGACACCGAGCACCAACCCGGCGCGACGCCAGCTCGGGGATGCCGTGTGGATCGCGTCGTCGGCGATGATCGGCGCGGGCCCGTCGTCGGCGACCTCCTTCTGGGCAGCGACGACACGGCGGCCGGTCAGCCAGCCCAGGACGCCGGCCACAGCGATGACTATCGGGAATGGGACAGCGAAGACCGCCAGGGCGATGAACGCAGCGACCGCGATCGCGATCTGCACCGGCCCGGTGAGCGCCCGTGTGCTCACCCGCGTGACCGCCTGGGCGACGATGGCGAGCACCGCGGGGCCGATGCCGGCGAACAGGGCCGCCACGATGGTCGTCGCGCCGAAGGCGACGTAGATCGCCGACAGCCCGAGTATCGCGATCACCCCGGGCAGGACGAACAGGATGCCCGCAATCAGCCCACCGGCGGTTCCGTTGAGCAGCCAACCCACGTAGATGGCCAATTGCTGGGCTTCGGGCCCGGGCAGCAGCATGCAGTAGTTGAGGGCGTGGAGAAACCGGCGCTGGCCGATCCAGCGCCGGTCGTCGACCAGTGCTCGCTGCATCACCGCTATCTGACCCGCGGGACCCCCGAAGGTCTGCAGCGAGATCAGGAACCACGCGCGGGTCGCGGTCCGCAGCGAGACCCCCGCGGTCGGGTCGACGTGGTCACCCGACTCGACGGCCGCCGACCCTTCGGCCTCCGGCGGACTGTCCGCACGTCTCGACGCATCCGAACTCCCGGGTCGACCGGATCTCTCCGACATCGCCACTCGCACCCCTTCCACCACGCACCAACGTGCCCGCGTCGCCGCGATCGTGCGGCTCCCAGCAGATGCAACCACGGTTACAATCAGATTGTCCAGGGTTGAACGCGCGGTGAGCGGCGGGTCACGACATCGACCGCTGGTGCATGATCGGATGGCATGCCGAGGAGGTGCTGGAGTGTCCGAAGACTGGGTGATGCTCGTGTATCGGGTTCCCCGAGAGCCGTCGACGCCGCGGATCGCGATCTGGCGCAAACTCCGGAAGTACGGCGCCTATCAGCTGACCGATGGGGTGGTACTGCTTCCCGCGAGCGCCCGGACCCGCGAACAGCTCGAGTGGGTGGCCGAGGATGCGGTCAGCGCAGGCGGATCCGGCGAGGTCTGGTCGGCCGCGCCCACCAACCCGCGCGAATTCGAACGCATCCGCGCCGAACTCCAGTCGGCCCGCGGAGCCGAGTATGCGGAGATAGTCGTCGAGGCGCAGCAGGCGGAAGACCATGCCGACCCCGCGAAACAGCTCGGCGTCCTGCGTCGCAGGTTCCGTGAGATCACCCGACGGGATCATTTTCCGACCGAGTCGCGCGAGACCGCCCGACAAGCACTTCGCACCCTGGCCGACCGACTCCTCGAGACCGAACCGGCGAGGCCGTCGTGAGGTGGGCGACCCGGGCCGGCGTGCACATCGACCGGGCGGCGTGCGCGTGGCTGATCCGCCGGTACGTCGATCCCGCCGCCGAGTTCGTCTTCGTCACCAGCGCAGACGAAATCCCCTCGGACGCAACGCCGTTCGACATGCGCGGGGTCGAACTGGGCCATCATGACGGCGACTGCACGTTCGAAACTATCCTGAAACGGTACGAACTCACCGACCCGGTCCTGTGGGCGATCGCAGAGATCATCCACGAAGCCGACATCGAAGACGACCGCTACGACGCTCCGGAAGCGCCGGGCCTCGATGTCGTGTTGCGCGGCCTCTCCCTCATCGGCGACGACGAACACACGCTGTCGGTCTCGGATGCCGTTTTCGACGGTTTGCACGAGTACTTTCGCCAACGCACCCTCACCGGCCGCGAACCGTCGTAGTCAGCCGCAGGGCGCGTGGGAGCACCCCGTGAGACGATTCGCCAAAACCGTCCGACCCACTTCGACGCTGTGGTAGACATCACAGCAGATAAGTCAACGCTGACTGTTCTCTACCGTCGCGGACAGTCGTCGACAAAGGGGTCATGGGGATGTCGGACGCCACTTTCACTTCGAAAAGCAACTCGCCGAACAGCTTTCCGCGTCGGTCCATGCTGCGCGGATCGGCTGCCGCCGCAGTCCTGGCGGGTACCGCAGTGGCCCTACCGGGCGTCACGGTCCCCTCGGCGCGGGCGGTGCCCCGCTCCGGTGCCGGTCGCGGCCGCGACGTCGCGATCTTCGGCGGCGGGATGGCCGGCTTGTCCGCGGCGCATGAACTCGTCGAGCGCGGCTTCGGGGTCACGGTCTACGAGCCGTCGCGCCTCGGCGGCAAGGCCTACAGCCACGACGTCCCCGGCACCGCACGGGGTGGTCGCCTCGCTCTCCCCGGCGAGCACGGTTTCCGGTTCTTCCCGGGTTGCTACCAGCACGTGCCGGACACCATGGAGCGAATCCCCGTCGGCAACAGCAACGTTCGTGACCGTCACCTCATCGACGTCGAGTCGGCGGTCATCGCCTTCGACGACGCCGGGTATGCCCCGACCACCGCCCCGGCATCGATCATGGGTTTCGTCAAACACGCGAACGAGATCGTGACGCTGGACAACCTGCGCAACGCGTTCATGAGCGGACTCAAGTTCGTCGTCGATGTGCCGCCTCCCGAACTCGCGTTCTTCGTCACCCGCGAGCTGATCATCGCGACCAGTTGCACCGAACGTCGAATCGGCCAGTGGGAGAACCAGTCCTGGATGCAGTTCGTGAAGTCCAAGGGCAAGTCACGGGCGTATCAGCGATATCTCGTGGGCGCCCTCACGCGAGCGCTTGTGGCCGCCAAACCCGACACCGCGTCGGCACGGACGATCGGCCAGATCGGACTGGCACTGGCCACCTCGGCGACCGGATTGATCAGCGGATACGACGCCGGGCTCGTACACGGCGGCGTCGACCGGATCCTCAACCGCCCCACCAATCATGCGTGGATCGACCCGTGGGTGGCCCACCTCCGCGGTCGCGGCGTCCGCTTCGAGATGGGGACCGGCCTGGCGCGACTGAATCTGACGCGCGGCCGGATCAGTGGAGCGCAACTCACCTCCGGCGCCCCGGTCGATGCCGATTGGTATGTCGCCGCGATGCCCATCGATCGCCTCCGTCCGTTGTTGTCGCCCGAGTTGGTCACGGCCGACCCGTCGCTGGCCGGTATCCACGCTCTCAAGGACGACTGGATGGTCGGCATCCAGTACTTCCTGTCCCGGCGCGCCGACATGCCGCCGAGCCACATCGCCGCGCTGGGTACCCCCTGGGCTCTGACCGGCCTGTTCCAGGCCCGCCCCTGGAACGTCGACTTCGCGCGCACCTACGGTGACGGGCGAGTGAAAGATTGTCTGTCCATTGACATCTCGGAGTGGGAGAAGCCAGGCATCCTCTACGGCAAACCCGCCAAACAGTGCACCCGGCAAGAGATCGCGCGGGAAGTGTGGGCCCAGATGAGCCGAGCGATGAACTCGGGGGCCCGGAAGCTCCTGCGTTCGGAGGAGATCGTCACCTGGTCCCTCGACCCCGGGATCACCTGGTCGCCGTCCATCGCCAACGCCACACCGCTCATGGTCAACACCGCCGGCTCGTACAAGAACCGGCCGAACGCCTACACGTCGATTCCGAATCTGTTCATCGGCGGCGACCACGTCCGGAGCAACATCGATCTCGCGACGATGGAGGGCGCCAACGAATCCGGCCGCCGGGTGACCAACGCGATCATCGCCGCGGCCGACAGCCCCGCCCGCGCGGCGACCGTCTTCCCGCTCTGGGAACTGCCGATGCTCGAGCCGCTGAAACAGATCGACCGCGATCGTTACCGCGCGGGCCTCCCGCACATCCTCGACGTGTGAGGCCGCGGGTCATCCGCGCCGTGCCGAACTACGATCCTCGTGTGACCACCTCTCCCGGCGCCCCGCGCGCGCGGCAGCAACGCAGCGGGGTCACGCAGACCCGCATCCTCGATGCCGCGATCCGAGTCCTCGTCGATCGCGGATACGCCGCCGCGAGCACGGTCGCCATCCAGAACGAGGCGGGCGTGAGCCGGGGCCGGTTGTTGCACCACTACCCGTCGCGGGACGTCCTGCTGATGGCGGCCGTCGGACACCTCGCCCGCACCCGCATCGCCGAACTGCCCAGCCACGTCGAATGGCCGGCCGATCCGGTCCAGCGCATCGCGCTGGCCACCGACGTCGGGTGGTCGACGTTCCACCAGCCGTACTTCGTCGCGTCGATGGAGTTGTGGGTCGCGGCGCGGACGAATGCCAATCTGCGGACGGCATTGCTCCCCACCGAACGCGAGATCGGCCAGACCGTCCGGCGCGCGGTCGCCGGGTTCCTCGGTCCCGAGTTGACCGCGTCGCCGCGCTACGCCGCCCTCTACCCGCTGCTCCTGACGAGCATGCGCGGCGCGGCGACCACCTACCTCATCGACCGGCGCGACCCGCTGACCGACCCGCATCTCCCGCTGTGGCGAGACCTGACGCGCACCTACCTCCTCGGTGACGCCGGGTCCGCGGACCCCAGCGCCTCGAGCAGACGGTCGACGAACGGAACCTGAGCGGGGTTGAGCCGGGTCCGCGCGAGATCGACGGAACACCATTCGGCGCGGTCGATCTCGGGGAACGCCTGTATCCGTCCCGACCGCGGTGGCCACATCAGCTCGAACGTGTTGCTGACGACCGACACGACGTCGAGGTCGCCTTCCACGGCGAATCCGATCACCCTCTTGCCGCTCTTCAACCTGACCTCGCCGAGTTCGATCGGCGGGGCGTCGGGCACCGGGCTCCCGATCTCCTCGGCGTACTCGCGTCGCGCGGCGGCCCACTCGTCCTCGCCCGGTTCGACGAGCCCCTTGGGCACCGACCACGACCCCGCGTCCGGTTTACGCGCCCAGATCGGACCCCCGGGGAACACGAGGAGAACTTCGACGGCAGCGGCACCGTCGGCCGACGTCGTCCGGCGATAGAGCAGGATTCCCGCGCTGCGGCGGGAGGCGGTGGCCATCACGGATATATCTTGGCGGAAACGTCGCGGATACACGCTCGCGCCTTCACGGAAACGTGCGAACCGTAGAACTGACGACCATGTCGGTTCTCGATGTCGTCAAGAACGGAAGGTCCGCCGCACATCCGGTGGACGAGATCCCGCCGTTCATCAAGCTGTTCCCGCTCGGCCTCCAGCACGTCCTGGCCATGTACGCCGGGGCCGTCGCGGTACCCCTCATCGTCGGCGGCGCGATGGTCGGCGCCGGCCAACTCGAGCAGGGTGACATCGTCCACCTGATCATGGCGGACCTGTTCGTGGCGGGCATCGCGACGATCTTGCAGGCCGTGGGGTTCTGGCGGTTCGGGGTCCGACTCCCGCTGATGCAGGGCGTCACCTTCGCCGCGGTCGGCCCGATGATCACCATCGGGACCTCGTACGGCATCACCGCCATCTACGGGTCGGTCATCGCGTGCGGGTTGTTCATGATCGCCGTCGCACCGATCGTCGGGAGACTGATCCGCTTCTTCCCGCCGCTGGTCACCGGGACGATCATCCTCATCATCGGGGTGTCCCTGATGCGGGTGGCGGCCGGCTGGTTCGGCGGCGGCACCGCCGCGGGCCCCGACTTCGGCGACCCGAAGAACATCGCCTTCGGATTCCTCACCCTGGCCGTCATCATCGGCATCGAACGATTCGCCCCCGCGGCGATCCGCCGGGTGTCGATCCTGCTCGGCCTGGCGGTCGGCACCCTGATCGCGATCCCGTTCGGCATGACGCACTGGGATCAGGTCGGCGAGTACCCGTGGGTCGGCATCCCGCAGCCGTTCCAGTTCGGCGCACCCACCTTCGAGGTCAGCGCCATCATCGCGATGATCATCGTCGGCGTCGTGATCATGACCGAAACCACCGGCGACATCGTCGCCGTCGGCGAGATCGTCGACAAGAAGATCACCCCGCGCAAGCTGGCCGACGGGATGCGCGCCGACGGCCTGGGCACCGCCCTTGGCGGTGTGTTCAACACGTTCCCCTACACGGCCTTCGCGCAGAACGTCGGCCTCGTCGCGATCACCGGGGTCAAGACCCGCCACGTCGCGACCTGCGCCGGCGTGATCCTGGTGGTCCTCGGCCTGCTGCCCAAGATGGCCGCCATCGTCGAGGGCATACCGCTGCCAGTGCTCGGCGGGGCCGGAGTCGCTCTGTTCGGGATGGTCGCGGCCAGCGGCATCCGGACGCTCGCGAAGGCGAAGCTGAACAACACCAACATCCTGGTCGTCGCGATCTCCGTCGGTGTCGCCATGCTGACCGAAGCCAAGATCTACTACACCGACCGCGAACTCGGCGAAGCGCCGGTCAACGTGGTCCTGGATCTCTACGCCCAGTTCCCCGACTGGTTCCAGACCATCTTCCATTCGGGGATCTCCGCGGGTGCGCTCACCGCGATCGTGTTGAACCTCCTGCTGAACACGCGCAGCGTTTCCGCCGATCCGGTCGACTACCACAACACCGGCGACATCGCAGTGGTCGGTGCACCCGACGGTTCAACCGACCTCTCCGGCGCCGACGGCGTCCGCGCCGCCGCCTTCGACCCGCGCGACGCGTTGGCGGCCGCCGACCCCGACACCCCGGCCGACACGCTCCGCTATCTGGCCGACCACGACTCGTCGCTGCACCCGTTCATCGTCACCAATCCGGCTGCGCCCAAGGACCTGGCCGACCACATCAAGAGCCTCGGCGACCCGAAGGTGTTGCGGCTCTTCGACACCTGGGACGGTTACACCTCGGGCGGGTTCTCGCGGCGCGGTTCGTGACGGGTTCGGTTCGGACCGTGGTCGGTCGTCACCCGGCCTGCTGTTTGGCGTAGTTGCTGGCACCGTAGAAGTCCACGAGGACCACGGGTTCGTCGCCGACCACCCAGGCGTCGTGCCCGGAGGGCAGGGACGTGATCTCTCCGGGACCGGCGTCGAACTCGGTGCCGTCGGCCATCACGACGTGGATGACCCCGGACACGTGGTACTGGAAGTGCGGTGCCTCGCACAGTTCGGTACCGGCGATCGGTTTGACGTCGACCGACCATCGCCAGCCCGGTTCCAGGGTCAGCCGGCCGATGTCCGACGTCCCAACGGTGAGTAGCTCCACCTGCCCGTGCCCGAAGGTGCGTACCTCGTCGGGTTCGGCGAAGTCTCGGTGCTCGGTCCGGTGCTCGATGCTGGTCATGATCCCTCCCGGTGATCGCGTACGAAACGCCCGACCCCGACGACAACGGTAGGCCGCCGACCTTGCGTTTGTACTGCGACGACCGCACGATCGCGCAACGGTCGGGCCGCTCCCGAATCCCGCGCACCGCGCCCGGTTCGGCCTATCGTGGAACCCATGTCCCCCAGTTCTGATCCCGAGCCGATCGACGACGACGGGCGCATCGTCGACCCCGACCTCCCGCACGAGTGGCCGCACGGCTCCGCGTTCGCGTTCGCGTTCGGCGATTCGACGCCCATCGGCGAGACGGAACGGCTGGCCCGCGAACGGGCCGCGTACGAGGCCGCGAGCCACGGGAGCGACCTCAACCGCGGACACGCCCTGGGCGGCTCCGCCGGCACCACCGAGGGGCAGTAGATGGAGGTCCTGGCCAGCCGGGTGCTCCTGCTCTCGGCCGATCCCGAACGCCTGCAGTCGTTCTACCGCGAGCGGCTCGGTCTGCCGGTCCACCGCGAGTATCCGGGTGGTGTCGTGTTCTTCGCCGGCAACGGGCTCATCGAGATCTCGTCGCACATGAAGACCGACGAGCCGGCCCCGTCCAGCGATTCGGTTCTCTGGCTTCAGGTCCGGGATGCCGAGGCCGTCGCCGACGAGTTCCGCGACCGCGGCGTTCCCGTGACCCGCGAGCCGCGCACCGAGCCGTGGGGTCTCATCGAGATGCACGCGACCGATCCCGACGGCCGGACCCTGATCGTCGTCCAGATCCCCGCCGATCACCCGCTGCGCAAGGACACGCGATAGATCGGGATCCCATCGCCGTGGACGGCCCGTCGGCGCCGGGGAACGTGGGCACCCCATGACAGACTGGACGCCATGAGTTCCTGGAACGCGCCGACGATCACCAAGGGCGGCTTGGATGCAACCGCCGGAGGCGGCCTGGATGCAACCGTGGAGTTGCCGGGTTCCAAGTCGATCACCAACCGCGCTCTCGTCCTCGCCGCCCTCGCCGAGGGGCCGTCGACAGTCCGTGGAACCCTCCGGAGCCGCGACACGAACCTGATGCTCGCCGCGCTCGAGGCCCTGGGCGCCGAGATCCGCATCGACCCCGCGAGCGAGACCACGGTCTCGATCGTGCCCGGACCCCTGCGGGGTGCCGCGATCGACTGCGGCCTCGCCGGGACCGTGATGCGGTTCCTGCCGCCGGCCGCGGCCCTGGCCACCGGGCGCGTGGTCTTCGACGGCGATCCCCACGCGCGCGAACGGCCGCAGACCACCATCCTCGACGCGTTGCGCGGGCTGGGTGTCGCCGTCGACGGCGATCGATTGCCGTTCACCATCGACGCCACCGGCACCGTGCCCGGCGGCGAGGTCACCATCGACGCATCCGGGTCATCGCAGTTCGTGTCGGGGCTCCTGTTGTCGGCGGCCCGGTTCGAGGCCGGCGTCGTCGTCCGGCACGTCGGCGCGGCCGTCCCGTCGACCCCGCACATCGACATGACCGTGGAGATGCTGGCGACGGCCGGCGTCGTCGTCGACACCTCCGAACCGAATGTCTGGCGCGTTGCACCCGGACCGATCGCGGCCGTCGACTGGACGGTCGAGCCCGACCTGTCGAACGCCGCCGCGTTCCTCGCCGCGGCAGCCGTCACCGGCGGTACCGTGCGGGTGCCGTACTGGCCCGCCGTGACCACCCAGCCCGGTGCACGGATCGCGGACGTCCTCGCCGCGATGGGTTGCGCCGTCGAGCACCTCGACGGCACGCTGTCGGTGCGCGGCCCCGAGGTGCTCAAGGCCGTCGACCTCGACCTCCGGGACATCGGCGAGCTCACCCCCACCATCGCCGCGCTGTGCGCGCTCGCCGACGGCGAGTCGGTACTGTCCGGGATCGCCCATCTCCGCGGCCACGAGACCGACCGGCTCGCCGCGCTCACCACCGAGATCACCCGCCTTGGTGGGACATGCGCCGAAACCGGCGACGGACTGCGCATCACCGGCACCGCCGGCTCCCCGTTACGCGGGGGTACCTGGGAGTCCTACGCCGACCACCGGATGGCCACCGCCGGAGCCATTGTCGGCCTGGTGACACCCGGTGTGGTGGTCGCCGACATCGAGACGACGAGCAAGACGCTGCCTGACTTCCCGGGGATGTGGCAGCAGATGCTGGGGCGCGCATGAGCTCTCGAGGACAGGCGCGCCGTTGAGTCGCCGCGCGGCGAGCTACGACGAATCCGACGTCCGGGTCCGTCCCGGGAAGGGCACCCGACCGCGCACCAAGACGCGACCGTCCCACGACGACGCCGAGCAGGGCATGGTGGTCTCGGTCGATCGCGGTCGCTGGGGCGTGGTGCTCGACGGCGACCCGGATCGGCGCGTCGTCGCGATGCGCGCCCGCGAACTGGGTCGCACCCCGATCGTCGTCGGCGACGACGTGTCGGTGGTCGGCGACCTGTCCGGCCGGCCCGACACGCTGGCGCGCATCGTCCGGGTGGCCGATCGTCGAACGGTGTTGCGCCGCACCGCCGATGACTCCGATCCCTACGAGCGGATCGTCGTGGCGAATGCCGATGCGCTCCTCATCGTGACCGCCATGGCGGATCCGCCGCCGCGCACCGGATTCGTCGAACGCGCACTGGCCGCGGCCTATGTGGGCGGCCTGTCCCCCATTCTGTGCCTGACGAAATCGGATCTCGCCGATCCCGCCGAATTCACCGCGGCCTTTGCCGATCTCGACCTGCCGGTGGTGTGCGCGGGCCGCGACGACCCGCTCGACGAGATCCTGTCGACGTTGCGCGGTCGGATCACCGCGTTCATCGGCCACTCCGGGGTGGGCAAGTCCACTCTGGTCAATCGTCTCGTCCCGGACGCATATCGGGCGACCGGCGTGGTGTCGGGAGTGGGCAAGGGCCGGCACACGTCCACCCAGTCGGTGGCGTTGGCCCTGCCCGATGACGCCGGCCCGCGTGGCTGGGTCATCGACACCCCCGGCATCCGGTCGTTCGGACTCGCGCACGTCGGACCCGACGACATCGTCGCCGCCTTCGACGATCTGCACGCCGCGATCGAGGAATGTCCCCGCGGCTGTACACATCTGGGCCCACCGGCGGATCCCGAGTGCAAGCTCGACGAGCTGACCGGTCACTCGTATCGTCGCGCGATGGCCGTGCGCCACCTCCTGGTGGCGGTCAGCGGCGGCGAGGGCGACGCGGCCGAGGAGCTACGGACGGCGGAGTGACCGAGTGGCGTGCTACCGCCGGCGACGCCGGGCGCGCAGCTCGCGGATCGCGGTCTTGAGGCCGGCGGCGCGGGGGGTCATCCCGGCGAAACGCCGCTCCGACGCGGTTTCCGGGGCATCATCGGCGGTGTCGCGCAGAAACGAGTCGGGTAGGGCCAGCTTGTTGATCGTGCGCAGCGTCTGAAGATACTGCACCACAATCGATCCCGTGGTGTAGGGCAGATCGTACTTGTCGCACAGCGCGCGCACCCGCACCGCGATCTCCGCGTACCGGTTGCTCGGCAGGTCCGGGTACAGATGGTGTTCGATCTGGTAGCAGAGATTCCCGCTGAAGAAGGCCATCGCGGGTCCGGCGTCGAAGTTCGCCGTCCCCAACATCTGGCGCAGATACCACTGGCCCTGCGTCTCGTTCTCGAGTGACTCTGCGGTGAACTTCTCCGCGCCGTCCGGGAAATGACCACAGAAGATGACGACGTAGGCCCACACGTTGCGGATCAGATTGGCACTGAGGTTCGCGGTCAGCGTGTGCTTGAAATTCGGTCCCGACAGCGCGGGGAACAGGACATAGTCCTTGGCCAACTGCTTGCCGACCTTGCGCGCGAACACCTTCAGCTGCGGGATCGCGACCTCTTTGGGCTTCTTCCCCGAGATCGCGTCCTTGATGTCGAGGTCGTGCAAACCGATGCCCCACTCGAACAGCGCCGCGAGCAGGATGTTGGTGACCGGCTGGAGGAGCTGCTTGGGCTTCCACGGTTCGTCCCGCGTGACCCGCAACGTCTTGTAACCGACGTCGTGGTCCATGTCGAGGACGTTGGTGTACTTGTGATGGATGTAGTTGTGGGAGTGCTTCCAGTGCGGCGCCGCGCACACCATGTCCCACTCCCAGGTGGTCGAGTGGACCTCCGGGTCGTTCATCCAGTCCCACTGCCCGTGCATCACATTGTGCCCGAGCTCCATGTTCTCGATGATCTTCGACAGCGCGAGCGCTCCGGTGCCCAGCAGCCAGAGCGGCCGGGAACGGCTGCCCATGAGAGCCGCGCGGCCCGCGACCTCGAGAGCACGGTGCGCCAAGATGGTGCGCCGCAGATACCGGACGTCGCGCATGCCGCGGTCCGCCTCGATCTCACGGCGGAGCGCGTCGAGCTCGGCACCGAGTGCTTCCACGTCGGCGTCGGTCAGGTGCGCGTACTCGTTGATATCAGTGATTGCCATTGCGCCTCATTATGCCCCTGTCGGGGCCACTGCCTTGGTCTCGATGTGTGCCGGCCGTCTGACCTGCGCCGATCAGGCGGCCTGCTCGTCGGAGCGGGCGGCCGACGCATCGACACCGATTCGGGAACGAAGCGAGCGGAGCGAACCCTGGTCTCGCCGCCGGGAGCGGAGCGATGCAATGGCCGAACGCAACCCACGACGCGTGCCGGTCGTCTCGTCGATCGTCGCCCGCAGACGCGCACCCTCGGGCAGGCCCTGTTTGAAGCGGCGTTCGGAGGCGGTCTCGGGTGCGTCGTCCGCGGTCGCCGACAGGTACTTGTCCGGCAGCGAGAGCTTGGCGATGGTCCGCCACGCCTTCGCGTACTGCACCGGGAACGGACCCGAGGTGTACGGGAGGTCGTACTTGTCGCACAGCGCGCGCACACGTACCGCGATCTCGGCGTACCGGTTGCTGGGGAGATCGGGGAAGATATGGTGCTCGATCTGGTACGACAGGTTCCCGCTCATGAAGGCCAGCGGGAATCCGGCGTCGAAGTTGGCGCTGCCGAGCATCTGGCGCAGGTACCACTCCGCCTGCGTCTCGTTGTCGATGTCCTGCTTGGTGAACTTCTCCGCGCCGTCCGGGAAGTGACCGCAGAAGATGACTGCGTTGCTCCACACGTTGCGGATGACGTTGCCGAGCGCGGTCGCGGTCGCAGCCTTGGCGTACGCGCGGCCGTACCCGACCTTGTGCCCGGTGGCGGCACTGACCAGCGCCGGGTACGCGAGGTAGTCCTTGGCGACCTGCTTGCCGATCTTCGACAGGACCTCGTTGCGATTGCGCCGGAACTCTTCCTGGGCCTCCGGGGTCTTGCGCTTCTTGCCCAGCTCGAGATGCTGCACGGCGACCCCGTATTGGAAGGCGAGCGCGAGAATCGTGTTGTAGACGAGATTTCCGTAGTTGAACGGACGCCACCGCTGATCGCGCGTGACGCGCAGCAGTCCGTAGCCCACATCGTCGTCCATGCCCAGCACGTTCGTGTACTTGTGATGGATGTAGTTGTGGGTGTGCTTCCAGTGCGCCGACGGGTCGGTGTTGTCCCACTCCCAGGTGGTGCTGTGCACCTCCGGGTCGTTCATCCAGTCCCACTGCCCGTGCATCACGTTGTGCCCGAGCTCCATGTTCTCGACGATCTTCGCGACGCCGAGGGCGCACGCACCCGCCCACCAGGCCGACTTCCGAGTCGAACCGAACAGCAGGGCGCGGCCGGTGACCTCCAGCCCGCGCTGGAACCGGATCGTGTTGCGCAGGTACCGCGCATCCCGCTCACCACGGTCGGCTTCGATGTCGGCGCGGATCGCGTCGAGTTCGGCTCCCAATGCGGCCAGGTCGGACTCGGTCAGGTGCGCGTATTCGGGGATGTCAGAGATCGCCATACGTGTGGTTCCCTTCGCCGGTGGTCGGTCGATGGCGCGACTTCGAGGTGCGCGTGTCGACCGCTGCCTACGCCTACGTTTCCGTAACTTACGCAAGCGTAGGTTGGCGACGGCGTCGTGTCCAGTGAGTGTGACGAACCGGGACTCAACCGATCAACGGAACGGGTTCCGTGCCGGCGAGGAAGCTGCACAATCGACGCGAGACACAGGATGGTCGACGGGGCGGGACCAGTCAGTCCTTGCGGTCGGCCTCGTAGTCGTCGCGGAACAGCTCGAATCCCACGAGGTCCTCGAAGACGCCGTCGGACCGGGCGGCGAGTTTCTGTGTGCCGAACTCGCGGAAGCCGGCGATGCGGGCGAGCTTCTTGCTGCCCTCGTTGCTGTCGGCGGCGAAGAGGGTGAGGCGGCGGAACCCCAGCTTGTCGAAGGCGTACCGGACCGCAGCCGGAAATGCTTCGCCCAGAACGCCTTTGCCGCGGGCCTCGGGGTGCGTGTAGAAACCCGCCTCGGCGCCGGTGACCTCGTCGATGTGCAGCAGGGTGATGTCGCCCAGGTAGTCGTCGGTCTCGCGATCCGCCACCGCCCAGGTGCATGTCGTGCCCTGCGCGGCCGTCCACCACTTGCGGAGGCGTTCGGCCGCAGCGTGTTCGAGTTCCAGCGGATCGGGGCGCGCGAACAGGTACTTGCGCGACACCGGGTCGTCGAGCGTCTCCCGGATGCGCGGGTCGTCGGTCTCCGCGAGCGGCCGCAGGCGGAACCGCTCGGTCTCGAAAACGTCTGTCCGCCAATCGGTCTTGGGATGCTGAGGATCGCCTGCGTGCAGCGATCCGACCCAGGCGTCGCGGATGTGACCGCGGACCTCGATGCCGTTGGGAACCGCGGCGTCAAGACGGAAACCGCAGGAGTGGGCCACCCGCAGCGCGTCGATGTTGCCGGCGACGGTCGTCCATCGGACGACCTCTTTGTCCGCTTCGGAGAATGCGTAGTTGACGGCCAGCAGGACGGCGCGCTTCATCACGCCCCACCCGCGGGCGTCGGGGTGCAGGTCGTAGCTGAGTCGGGTGAGCGGTCCCTCGCCCTCGATGTCGACGGTGCCGACGAACCGGCCGTCGAATTCGACGGCCCACAACATCCGGGTGCCCTTCGCCCAGCTGCGCGGCGCGTAGTCGAGGGCGAAGCGCTCGGCTGCCGCACGACTGTACGGTGCCGGGATCGGGGTCCATCGCATCATGGCCGGATCCGCCGCGAGTTCGACCATCCGGTCGAGGTCGTGGGGCTCATGCGGCCGTAGGGTGACGCCTCCGTCACTCAGGACGGGGATCTCGCTGGGGACCGGGGCCTCAGCGGTCACTGGTGCCTTCGCCGGCGTTTCCACAGAACAGATTCCTCTCGCCACGCACGTCGTTCACCCTACCGGCTCACCGATGCGCGCGAGCCACACGAGACGAAGACGCTGCTCAGACGGCGAGGGTGCAGTCCCCCGCCGCGGCGGAAACACAGGTCTGGATGCGCTCGCCCTCGACGTGTTCGACGCCCGAACGCAGGTCGCGAACGCATCCCTTGTCGAGCATCACCACGCAGCTCTGGCAGATCCCCATCCGGCATCCGAACGGCATCATCGCGCCCGCGGTCTCCCCCGCCTCGAGCAACGTGGTCGCACCGTCGACGACCGCCGACTTCCCGGACCGCGAGAACGTGACGGTGCCGCCCTGGGCCCCGACGACGCCGCGTTCGAGGGCGAACCGCTCGATGTGCAACTGCTCGGTCAGGTGCGCCTCCGCGTAGAGGCGCTGCAGGCCGTCGAGGAACCCGGCGGGTCCGCACGCCCAGGTCTGACGTTCGCGCCAGTCGGCGCAGAGGGACGGCAGCACGTCGGGAGTGATCTGCCCGTCGGTTCGCGTGTACTGGACATGCAGGTCGACGACGCCGCTGTCCGCCAGGTCCCGGAGTTCGTCGGCGAAGAGCAGATCGGCCGGCGTGGGCGTCGAGTGCACGAGTGTGATGTCGGTGCGCTGGTCGCGGTGTCGTGCGGTGCGCAGCATCGAGATGATGGGCGTGAGTCCGCTTCCGGCGGTCACGAAGAGAACCTTCGCCGGCAACGGGTCCGGCAGCACGAACTCCCCGCGCGGTGCGGCGAGACGGACGACAGTGCCGGGCTGGAGACCGTTCACCAGATGACTGGACAAGAAGCCCTCGGGCATCGCCTTGACCGTGATCGAGATCGTCTTGTCGTTGGCCGACGAGTCGGGGGTCGAGGTCAGCGAATAGGAACGCCACGCCCAGCGGCCCTCCATCAGGACACCGATGCCGATGTACTGACCCGGGGCGTAGTCGAACGAGAAGCCCCAACCGGGCCGGATGCGGATCGTCGCGGTGTCCTCGGTCTCCTTGGTCACCGAGACGACCTTGCCCCGCAGCTCGCGGGCCGACCACAACGGATTCGCCAGATGCAGATAGTCGTCGGGCAGGAGCGGCGTCGTGATCCGGGTGAGCGCGGCGCGGGCCCACTGCGAGCCGCGGCTGCGGGCCGCGATGCCGGAAACCGGTTCCTCGAACCTCTCGAGCAAACCCATCTCACTTACCGCCTTCGACGTCGGAACGTGTCTGAGCAACCATAACCTACGCAACCGTAGGTTAGTGGTCCGGTTCAGAGGAGCTCGAGGAGCAACGGAAGTTCCTGAGTCGCGTACCACGCCAGATCGAAGTCCTCGACGTCGCCGACCGCGAGTTCGGCATCGAGATCACCCATGTCGGCGGCGTCGATGACCACCACGGCCGCACGCACCTTTGGCTCCGCCTCGGCGACGTCGACATGCACGGACGCGATCGCCGACACCGGGACGGGCCCGGAGATCTTGACCACCGCGTCGTCCAGGTCGGGACGCATTGTCACGTCCGCCACGTCGGCCGCGACGACCACGCGCCGGGGCGGCAGACGCGGGGTGTCCGCGGGGTCGGTGACCGCCTCGTCGGCGACCAGTTCGGACTCGGACTCGCGGTCGCCGGCCTCCGGGGCCTCCCCGGCTAGCAGGCGCAGCGACGCACGCGCGGCCTCGCGCAGCGCGACCTCGGACAGCTCCTCGTCATCCCCGGAGACGAAGGCCTCACGCAGCGCGGGCGTCAGGGCGAAGCCCGTGCCACCCAGAGGACGGAACTCGCCGTCGGCATCGAGCCGCAACAGCATCGCCAATGTCGCCGGCAGGTACACCCTCATTCGTCAACTACTCCCGTTCGGCCAGCGGTAGGGCTGGGTCAGCTCTTCTGGGTCAGCTCTTCGTGGGACTCGAAGACGTAGTCGGCCATCGCGGGCAGATCGGCGATGACCCCGCGGTCGGCGACGAAGGCGAAGTGCAGATGGTCACGGTACTCGACGACGCTGATCGCCAGCGCACGCTGCGACACGAGGGTGGGAATCGAGAAGACCTGGCGCACCGGTGCGCCGAGGACGAAACGGTCCGGCACCGGCGACGTGCTCATCGCCACCGGCACGTTGTACGCACGGCTGTTCAGCGACCGGAACGCCCGAGAGCTGATCTCCGGGAACGGCACCACACCCAGTTCGGGGAAGAACGGACTGGGACCGAGAGTCATCCGGCGCGACGACTGCGCATATCGGTCGGCCAGGCCGGCCACCTGCGCCAGCCGAACGGCCGGATTGCTCTCACCCACCGGCAGATCGGTGACGAAACTCGGTTTACCGACCCCGATCCACCCGGGTTCCGGCTCGGCCGTGCGCTCGACACCAGGGTCGCGTGCCGACAGCGGCACGACCACCCGCACGGTGTCGGCGGGGACCTCGGCCGGATCGAACGAGAGCATCCACTTGCGCATGACGCCGGAGATGATGGCCAGCTCGACGTCGTTGATGGTGCAACCGTGATGCTCGGCGACCTTTGCGCAGCCCCGTCGCGGCAGCGCGACGGTGGTGAAGGACCGGGTGGTGGTGCCCGCGTTGTTCAACGGACTGCGTGGCGCCGAATCGGTCAGTTGCGACACCACGTCCCCCACGCGCCGCACGGTCGTGCCGACGGCGGACCGCATCTCGGACACGATTCCGTTGCCGTGGAGCACCGTGTCCACGAGGTCGCCCGGACGCGCGAGCGCCTCGGCGAGGGCACCGGCGACGAGATGGGTGCCGCCCGGCGGCCTGCCCGGCATCCACAACTCCTCCGGCAGCGGTTCCGCTGTCTCGGTGTCGTCGCAGATGACCTCACTGATCTCCCGGCTGCCCGCATCATCGATGAGGCATCGGTGCGACTTGGTCAGGATCGCGAGTCGGCCGTCGGCGAGACCCTCGATGAGATACATCTCCCAGAGCGGTCGCGTGCGGTCGAGCGGCCGCGACATCACCCGGGCGACGAGTTCGTCGACGTCGACGGCTCCACCGGGCCGCGGCAGACCCGCGCGACGGATGTGGAAGTTGATGTCGAAGTCGGGGTCGTCGACCCAGACCGGGCGCGCGAGCCCGAGCGTCACCTCGCGGACGACCTGGCGATACCGCGGGATGAGTTGAAGGCGGTTCTCGACCAGCGAGACCAGACCCGCGTAGTCGAGCGTCGACTGCCGGGACGCTCGCCTGGCCGCGTCGGACGCTTCGGATCCGGTGTCGCCCGATTCGGCGTTCTCCGAGGTCGCCTGCGCGGCCGCGGGATCGACGATCAGCAACGCCCCGAGGTGGGTCGTGGACCGCGAATCGTCGAGGAAGTAGTACATCGCGTCGCGGGGCGACAGACGGGTGACCACGACGCCGATCGTAGCCGTCGACGCGGATTTCCGTGGTCTGCGCAGGAGCTACCCGTCAGCCGAACTCGAGGGCCACCAGCTGCCACCGGTATTCCACTCGACCCAACGATCGCCGGCCTGGGTCCGCGGCGCCACGGACCCGGATCGGCTTGCGCTCGATGCGGCCCGCGAACGCCCGGGTCCGCCCACCCCCCTCGTACGAGCCGAACACTTCTGCGGCGCTGGGATCGCACACCTGGACGTGCACGCGCCGCAGCACATTCCCGGTCGACATCTGCGCCACCGGCGTCGATACGGTCCCCGGCGTCCCGGTTCCGGTCGACTCCGGAATCCGAAAGGCGTCGTGCCGGACGAGGGCTGCGACCTGGTCGGCGATCGCCGGCGACACGACGTCGCCGAGGTGCGCGACCGAGCGACGCCGATCGACCACCTCGAACAGCAGCCGGGACACCGCAACGGTGAAGCGGCGGGCCTCGGCCGCGGCGACCGCGGTCTTGCGCGCCGAACCGGCACCCGGAGCCGACCCCGGGAACGGCCGGATGGCCGTCGGAGTCGCGAGGCCGTGCGGTGCTGCCACCACCGGACCGGCGGGCTCGTACGGCGGCGCCGGACGAACCCGGACCCGCGGTGTCTGCTGCGACGGCCGCGATCCGTGCGGCCGCGACGTGCTCGTGGGTGCGAGTTCAGGACCCGCCAGGAGTGGACGCATGGGATTTGGACGCACGGGGCGGCGTCCCGGTTCCATCGAATCCGAGAAAAACGTCGACGGTCGGTCCCGGACATCTCCGGGACCGACCGTCGGCGGTCACTGCTGGTGGCGGCACCCGCTTGGGGCGCCGGTCAGCGGCGCTGCTTCTTGGACTTCGGCGGCTTCGGCCGGGACCCCTTGGTGGTGGCGCGGGCCGCGGCGCGGCGCTCGCGACGGCTGGCGGATTCCGCGGCGCCCGAGAGCTCCTCCTCCTCGGAGTGCACGACCGTACCGCCGCCCTCGCCCGGGCCCGAGTACGTGACCGCCGCGTCCGCCGACTGAGTCGGGGCCCGCAGGGCGGCCGGGGCCTGAGCACCGGAGTCGGCGGCCGGAGCGGGAGCGGGCACCGGTGCCGGGGCACCCGCGCCCACGGCCGCGCGCAGGTCGGCAGCACTCGGGAGCGGTTGCTCGGCCGCCGGCTGCTGTGTCTGCACCTGCGCGTTGAACAGGATGCTCAGCGTCTCTTCCTTCAAGCCCTCGAGCATGCCGTGGAACATGTCGAAGCCCTCGCGCTGGTACTCGACGACCGGGTCACGCTGGGCCATCGAACGCAGGTGGATGCCCTCGCGCAGGTAGTCCATCTCGTACAGGTGGTCGCGCCACTTGCGGTCGAGCACGCTCAGCAACACGCTCCGTTCGAGCTGTCGCATCGCGCCCTCGCCGGCGATCGCGTCGATCTGCTTCTCACGGGTGTCGTACGCGGCGCGCGCGTCGGCGACGAGCTTCTCGCGCAGCTCGTCGGCCGAGATGTCATCGCGCTCACCGTATTCGGACTCACCGACGACATCCTTCGGATCGAGCTCGATCGGGTACAGCGCACGCAGTGCGGTCCACAGCTCGTCGAGATCCCAGTCCTCGGCGTAACCCTCGGCGGTCGCACCGTCGACGTAGGCCCCGACGACGTCGTCGACCATCTGCTTGACCTGCTCGTGGTGATCCTCGCCCTCGAGGATGGTGCGGCGCTCGGCGTAGATGACCTTGCGCTGCTCGTTCATCACCTCGTCGTACTTGAGCACGTTCTTGCGCATCTCGAAGTTCTGCTGCTCGACCTGCGTCTGCGCGCTGCGGATCGCCTTGGTCACCATCTTCGCCTCGATGGGGACGTCGTCGGGCAGCCGGTTCATGATCGCCTCGAGCGCACCGCCGTTGAATCGACGCATGAGCTCGTCGGCGACCGACAGGTAGAACCGCGACTCACCCGGGTCGCCCTGGCGGCCGGAACGGCCGCGCAGCTGGTTGTCGATACGGCGTGACTCGTGGCGTTCGGTGCCCAGCACGTACAGACCGCCGGCCGCGCGGACCTCCTCGGCCTCCTTCGCGGCGTCGGTGCGGGCGACCTCGATGGCCTCGTCCCACGCGGCCTCGTACTCGTCGGGGGTCTGCACCGGGTCGAGACCGGCCTTGCGAAGCCGGGTGTCGGCGATGATGTCGGGGTTGCCGCCGAGCACGACGTCGGTACCGCGACCGGCCATGTTGGTGGCCACGGTGACCGCGCCGAGCCGACCCGCCTCGGCGATGATCTGCGCTTCCTGCTCGTGGAACTTCGCGTTCAGGACGCTGTGCGGGATCTCGCGCTTCTTGAGCTGGCGGGAGAGGTATTCCGAACGCTCGACGCTGGTCGTACCGATCAGGACAGGCTGACCCGTCGCATGGCGCTCGGTGACGTCGTCGACGACCGCGGCGAACTTCGCCTCCTCGGTCTTGTAGATCAGGTCACCCTGGTCCTTGCGGATCATCGGCTTATTGGTCGGGATCGGCAGCACCCCGAGCTTGTAGATCTGGTCGAACTCGGCGGCCTCGGTCTCGGCGGTACCGGTCATCCCGGACAGCTTCTCGTAGAGGCGGAAGTAGTTCTGCAGCGTGATCGTGGCGAGCGTTTGGTTCTCGGCCTTGATCTCGACGCCCTCTTTCGCCTCGATGGCCTGGTGCAGGCCCTCGTTGAAGCGACGCCCGTCGAGCACGCGGCCGGTGAACTCGTCGACGATCATGACGTTGCCGTTGCGGACGATGTAGTCCTTGTCGCGCTGGAACAGCTCCTTGACCTTGATCGCGTTGTTCAGGTAGCTGACCAGGGGCGAGTTGGCGGCCTCGTAGAGGTTGTCGATGCCGAGGCGGTCCTCGACGAACTCGACGCCGGCCTCGTGGACACCGACGGTCTTCTTCTTGATGTCGACCTCGTAGTGCACGTCGCGCTCGAGCAGCGGGGCGATCCGCGCGAACTCGGTGTACCACTTGCTCGACCCCTCGGCGGGGCCGGAGATGATCAACGGGGTACGGGCCTCGTCGACGAGGATCGAGTCGACCTCGTCGACGATCGCGTACGAGTGGCCGCGCTGGACGAGGTCCTCGAGCGAGTGCGCCATGTTGTCGCGCAGGTAGTCGAAGCCGAATTCGTTGTTCGTGCCGTAGGTGATGTCGGCGGCGTAGGCCTCGCGCCGCGCGGCCGAGCTCATGCCGGTGAGGATGACGGCGGTGTCGAGACCGAGGAACCGGTGCACGCGGCCCATCCACTCGGAGTCGCGCTTGGCCAGGTAGTCGTTGACGGTGACCACGTGCACGCCGTCGCCGGAGAGCGCGTTGAGGTAGGCCGGGAGCACACAGGTGAGCGTCTTGCCCTCACCGGTCTTCATCTCGGCGATGTTCCCGTAGTGCAGCGCCGCCCCGCCCATGATCTGCACGTGGAAGTGCTTCTGGTCGAGCACTCGCCACGCCGCCTCGCGGGCGACCGCGAAGGCCTCGGGCAGCAGCTCGTCGAGCGACGCCCCGTCGGCGATGCGCTCTTTGAACTCGTCTGTCTTGGCACGCAACTCGGCGTCGGTCAACGCCTCGACGTCATCGGACAGCGTCTCGACGTGCGATGCGATCGCATCGAGTCGCTTGACCATGCGGCCTTCGCCGACACGCAACAGCTTGTTCAGCACCGTGGATCGAGTCCCTCACCTGTAGAAAACACACGGAATCCGGCCCGCGCGAACGCACAGACCGGATCCCATGGTACCGAGGTGAGCTGAGCAGACCCTGATCGGATCGTCGGACATCGACCGGATGACCGCCTGCGGGGCCCGCTCGGGCGTCAGGTCAACCTGATGAGCCCGTAGTCGAAGGCGTGCCGGCGATAGACGACGGACGCCTTGTCGGTCTCCTTGTCGTGGAACAGGAAGAAGTCGTGGCCGACCAGTTCCATCTCGTAGAGCGCGTCGTCGACGGTCATCGGCACGGCCGTGTGCTCCTTCACGCGGACGATCTGACCGGGTGTGTATTCCTCCACGCCGTCGTCCCACTGTTCGGCGGAGTCGGCCGCCGTCGAGTTCGGATCACCGACGAAACCGTCCACGGAGAGCTGGTTGTCGCGGAGGGGCGGCGCACCGATCTCGGTGGCTTCGGCGACCGAGAGCGGCCGACGGTTGCCGTGATGGACACGGCGGCGGTCCTTGACGCGGCGCAGCCGGGACTCGACCTTGTCGAGCGCGTGTTCGAGGGCGGCGTAGAAGTTCTCGCCGCAGGCCTGCGCCCGGACGATCGGCCCCTTGCCCGTCGCGGTGATCTCCACCTGTTGACAGACCTTGGACTGTCTCCGGTTGCGCTCGTGGTTCAGCTCGACGTCGAATCGGTAGATGGTCGGATCGAATCGCTCGAGACGAGCGAGTTTGTCGCCGACGTAGATGCGGTAGTGGTCGGGGATCTCGACGTTGCGGCCGCTGAACACGACCTTCGCGGTGGGTTCGGCCGGCTCGTCGGCGTCCACCGTTCCCGGTGGGCGGACGAAGGCGAATTCCGGATCGTAGGAATCGCTCTCGGTTGATCGGCGGTCGGGCGCGGGACCCTCCTCCACGGTCGGCCGTGGGTCGGCGGTCTTCGGTTCGCGCTGGCCTTTGCGGTGGATGACTGTGGACATTCAACTACCTCCTGAATTGTCCCGAAGCCGGTTGAATCGCCGTGATCTGTTGTCGCACTGGCGATTCGAACGGCACCGAGGATGTGTCCATGTCAGCTGACAGCTGACACTCAAAGACAGGGGCATCACCTCCCGGCAAAAGCGGTCGTGGCCGGCACACCTCGACGGCCTCCGGCAACCTGCTGTACCCCCGACCGTAGCCGCAAGTTCCGGTATCGGCCACGTTTTGCGGCGCGGCGTCGGCATGTCGGGACGAACGGGCACGAGATCCTCCCGCGAGCACCCGTGCCCCGGTTGTGCACACCCTCGCCCACCGCCCCGCACACCTGTGCGAGGTGCACTACCGTCGGCGCGTGACGTGGCGCCGGGAGGTCTTCGAGGCGGGAGCCGATCTGATGTTCCCGATGGTCTGCGGCGGGTGCGGTCGCCCAGGTACCCGGTGGTGCCGACGATGCGAGCGCGCGTTGTCCGACGCCCCCATCGCGGCCCACCCTCGGGTCGCGCCCGGCGTCCCGGTCTGGGCGCTGGGCCGGTACCGCGGTCCGCATCGGCAGGCGATCATCGCGCTCAAGGAACACGACCGTCGCGATCTCGCCCGGCCCCTCGGCACCGCCCTCGCGCTCGGTGTCCGCGTGCTGGCCCGGTGGGGTGAGCTCCCCGACGCCGAACGGCTGCTCCTGATCCCGGCACCGACCCGCCGGATGACGGCGCGGCGGCGCGGCGGGGACCCCGTCACGGCGGTGGCGGCGAACGCGGCGCCCGCACTGGGCCGACGGGTACGGGTCGCACCGCTGCTGGTGACGTCGGCGACGGCACGGGACTCCGCCGGACTCGACGCCCGGGCCCGCGCCCGGAATCTACGCGGCGCCGTCCGGCTGCGCTCCGGCGCCGTCCCGGCCCCCGGGGCGAGCGCGATCCTGGTCGACGACGTGCTGACGACCGGCGCAACCGTGACCGAATCGGTGCGCGTGCTCGCCGAGAACGGCGTCGACGTCGCGGCGGTCGTCGTGCTCGCAGCTGCCTGACGGTAGCGGCTCGGATTTCAGGGCAGGACCGGGATCGCGCCCTCGATCATCGCCGGCTCGACCTCGGTCCAGTACTGGTCGGGTTGGCCGTTGCTGCTGCCGAGTCGCAGCACACCGCGCTGATCGCCCACGTAGATCGTCGAGGCGTTGGCGACCACCGCCCGCACCGGCGGTGACACGTTGCCGCTCAGCAGGCCAACCGCCGGGGTGCCGTCGATCGACAGTTGCACGACCGGCGACTCGGGTGCCTCGCGCGCGATCATCAGCGTCGTCGGCGACGCCCAGTCCACCGAGACCGCGCGGTTGCCGATGTTGTAGGCCGCGATCCGCGGGCTGGTCAGCGACACCTGGCCCTCGGTGTTGGTCGACAGCACCGCAAAGACGATCTGTCCGCCGACCACCAGTGCGGTGCGCACACCGTCCGGGGCCACCTGCATCTCGGTGATCGCGCCTCGCGCGACCGTAGGGATCGCCGAAGCCTCGACGGGCACGGTGGCGGTGCCGTCGTCGTCGCGTTGCCATTGGATCGGTTTGCCGTCGACGACGACCCACACGGTGTTCTCGTCGGAGCCGAACGACGGCCGGGTGATCGACGACCCGCCGACGATCGGTCCGACGTCGCCGCCGTAGTCGCCGATCACCAGTTCGAGCCTGCGCTCGGGTCCGGACAGACTCCGGACCGCGGCCACCCGCGCCCCGTTGTCGGAGATGGTCGCCGACCGCAGATCGCGCGCCGACCCGAGCGGCCCCTGCACCGGCACGGTCGCGGTGTCGGTCACCGCTCGCAACGCGCCGCCCGTGACGATGTTGAGCCCGACATCGGTGGTGGGCACAGAGTTCGGATCGAAGGCCCGCACGTCGGTGGTCTGCCATCCGGAGGCGCGTTCGGCGGCCAGCGGCGCGCCGTCGGCGTCGATGACGTAGGGCCCGGATATGTCGGCGCCGTCGAGCGTCCAGATAATCTGCGCCGCCAGCAGGTTGCGATCCCGCGCGGGGGCGCTCCCGATGCCGTCGAGATCCACACGTACGCCGCCGCCGGCGAGGCCGACGACCGGACCCCGCAGTGCGGCTCCGTTGGGGAAGCCGCTGTCCACTGCGGCCGCGAGGTCCGACGCGGGTCCCGCGATCAACCGGTTCACCAGCACGGTCGGGTCGGTCGCCTGTCCCGCGTAGAGCCAGCGCGGGTCGGGGACGAGCCGGCGCCCGGTGCGGTCGCTGTAGTACAGCGAGACCGGCCGGTAGGTGCTGTCGAACTGGTCCCGGTCGATCATCGTGCCGTTCGGCAGGGGCCCGTCGATGCGCCACTGGTCTCCCGAGCGGGTGAGGCTGATGCTGGTCTCGACCCGTCCCGAGGCCGGCAGCAGCTGACCGTCGGACTTGAGGGTCCCGACGTTGTCGCCGATGAGCCGCATCCGCACCGAGTCCTCGTTGCGCTGATCGACGAAGGTGTTGATCTCGTCGACGATCAGCGCGTCGCCGCGGTCGTCCCACTGCTGCGAGGCGACCGAGGTCAGGAATGCGCGCGCCGAGCGATGCGCCGAGTCGGGATCGACGGTGGACTTGAGGAAGGCCCGCACCAGGGCCTCGGGATCCATGTCGGCCTGGGGCACCGGGACGGCGTTGGTCGCGCCCTCCCGTTCGAACGATTTGATCGGCTGGGGCGACGAGTCGTTGGGGATCGCCCCGCACGCGGTGACCAGCAGCAGCGCCGCGATGCCGAGCGCCAGCGCCAGGACGGCGCGGCCGGACCGGGATGACCGCGTCATTCGGCACCCGCTCCCGGGCCCGCGGCGCGCCCACCCGTCCTGGGCGCGGAGGTGCGCTGCAGGGTACCCACCGATTTCAGGGGCAGCGGCGAACCGAGGACCTTGTGCCCGCGCACGAGCGGCAACGTCAACCGGAAGCACGCGCCCTTGCCCGGTTCACCCCACGCCTCGAGGCGCCCCTGGTGCAGGCGGGCGTCCTCGATGCTGATGGCGAGGCCGAGGCCGGTACCGCCCGAACGCCGGAATCGCGACGGGTCGGATCGCCAGAACCGGTTGAACACCAGCTTCTCCTCCCCCGGCCGCAGTCCGATGCCCTGATCGCGCACGGTGATGGCCACCGCGTCACCATCCGAACGCATGGTGAGCGTCACCGGTTTCCGTTCGCCGTGATCGATGGCGTTGGCGAGCAGGTTCCGCAGGATGCGTTCGACGCGACGCGGATCGATCTCGGCCAGGACGGGTTCGGCCGGGAGATCGAGGACGAGCTCGGTGCCGGTCTCCTCCGCGAGGTGACCGACGGTGGCCAGGGCACCGTCGATCGGGATGGCCATGTCCATCCGCTCGGCGGCCAGCTCGGCCATGCCGGCGTCGTGACGCGAGATCTCCAGGAGCTCGTTGAGCAACGTCTCGAAGCGGTCGAGTTCCTTGTCCAGCAACTCCACCGACCGCTTGCGGACCGGGTCGAGATCCTCGCGGCCCTCGTAGAGCACGTCGGAGGCCATCCGCACGGTGGTCAGCGGCGTGCGCAGTTCGTGGCTGACGTCGGAGGTGAACTGCCGCTGCAGTCCGCCGAACTCCTCGAGATGGGTGATCTGCTTGGACAGGCTCTCGGCCATGTCGTTGAAGGACATCGCGAGCCGGGCCATGTCGTCCTCACCGCGGACCGGCATTCGCTCCTTCAGTCGGCCGTCGGCGAACCGCACCGCGATCCGCGACGCCGACCGCACCGGGATGACGACCTGACGCGACACGAGCCACGCGATCGCGGCCAGCAGGCCGAGCAGCACGATGCTGCCCGTCAGCAGCGTGCCGCGGACGAGGTCGAGCGTGTTCTGTTCCGCGGTCAACGGGAACACGAGATACAGCTCGAGGCCGGGCACCGAGGCGTTCGTGGGACTGCCGACGATCAGCGCCGGCGCCCGACCCCCCGTCCCGTCGGGGACCTGGGTGTACTGGTAGGCCACCTGACCGCCGCGGACCATGTCCCGCAGGTTCGACGGCACCTCGGCCGTCGGCCCGACGCCGCTCGCGACCCCGTTGTCGGAGCCGCCCGGTACCAGCAGGACGGTGTCGAAGGCACCGACGGCACCCGACGCCTGCCCGGTGTCGGCGTCCCGGTCGGTGAGCAGGGACCGCGTCTGACGCAAACGGTTCTGGACGGACATGTTGCCCGCGCCGCTCGACAGATCGCGCTCCACCGAGATGCGGGCGCGATCGATCTCCTCGGTCGCCGCCGCCAGCTTGACATCGAGCAACCGGTCGGTGATCTGGGTGACGAGGACGAAGCCGAGAATGAGGAGAACGACGACCGACAGCACCAACGTGGACACCACGACCCGCAACTGCAGCGAGCGCCGCCAGATGTGCCCGAAGGCACGTCCGACAGCGCCGGCGGTGCGGGTGAAGCGTCCGAGAGTGCTGTTGACCCGTCGTCGAGATCGACCGATCACGGCGGGCCGGCCTTGTAGCCGACCCCCCTCACCGTCAGGACGACCTCGGGATTCTCCGGGTCGGTTTCGACCTTGGCGCGTAACCGCTGGACATGCACGTTGACGAGTCTAGTGTCCGCCGGGTGCCGGTATCCCCACACCTGTTCGAGGAGGACATCGCGGGTGAACACCTGACGGGGCTTGCGCGCGAGCGCGACGAGCAGGTCGAACTCGAGCGGGGTCAGCGAGATCGGCACGCCATCGCGGGTGACCTTGTGGGCGGGCACGTCAATCTCCACCGGGCCGATCGACAGCAGCTCGGCCGGTTCCTCGTCGGTCCGGCGCAGGCGCGCACGCACCCGGGCGACCAGCTCCTTCGGCTTGAACGGTTTGACCATGTAGTCATCGGCGCCGGATTCCAGGCCCAGCACCACATCGACGGTGTCGGACTTCGCCGTCAGCATCACGATGGGCACACCCGAATCGGCACGCAGCACACGGCAGACGTCGATGCCGTTCATGCCGGGCAGCATGAGGTCGAGAAGCACCAGATCGGGACGGATCTCCCGGACCGCGGTCAGAGCCTGTGTGCCGTCGCCCACCACGAAGGGCTCGAAACCCTCGCCGCGCAACACGATCGTCAGCATCTCGGCGAGTGCGGCGTCGTCGTCGACGACGAGGATGCGGGGCTTCATGTTGTCAATGGTGACATCACCGTGATGAAACCGTGGTGATCGACGCGCCGGGACGGACGTTCTGACCCGTTTGGTCCCACCACCTAGACTCCCCGGCGTGGGTCAATTGATAGCCGTGGAAGGACTCGACGGCGCCGGCAAGAACACCTTGGTCACCGGTCTGATCGACCGATGGTCAGCGGCCGGACTCCGGGTCGCGACGTTCACCTTCCCCCGCTACGGCCGGTCGGCAACGGCTGACATCGCGGCCGAAGCGCTGCACGGTTCGCACGGTGACCTACGCGACAGCGTGTACGCGATGGCACTGCTGTTCGCGCTCGACCGGGCCGGAGCGGCGGAGGACATCCACGCCGCCACCAAAGCCCACGACATCGTGATCCTGGACCGCTATGTCGCGTCCAACGCCGCCTACAACGCCGCACGTCTGGAGCAGGGCGCCGGCGGTGAGATGGTGCGGTGGGTCGTCGACCTGGAGTTCGGCCGATTCGACATGCCGGTCCCCGACCGCCATGTCCTGCTCGGGGTGTCACCGGAGGTCGCGATGCAGCGTGCGGCGTCGCGCGCCGACCAGGACGCGGCGCGAGCCCGGGACGCCTACGAACGCGACGACGCCCTGCAGCGCCGGGTCGACGCCGTCTACCGCGAACTCGCGGGGGGCGGCTGGATGTCGCCCTGGTACCTGTTCGACGGCGAGGATGTCGCGGGCCTGGCCGACGACCTCCGTACCGACCGAACAGCACCGACCGAATGACGCGTCCGATGACCTCGCGGCACCCTTTCGATAGCCTGGGACCACCGATTCTGAAGGGCGTTTCATGACCTATCAGCCACCGCCACCAGGTGGTGGACCGCCGCCGTACGGTCCGCCGGGCCCCGGCCGGCCGGGCTCGGGTCCACAGGGTTCGGGCCCGCCGGGTCCCGGCAGGCAGGGCCCCGGTCAACAGGGTCCCGGTCAGCAGTACGGCCCGGGTCGGCAACCAGTGCCCGGTCCGCATCGCCCGGGGGGATACGGCCCTCCGCCCGACCGGGGGCCGGTGCCGCCGCCCGCCCCGTACGGCCGCCCCCCGTTCGCCCCGGGACAGTATGGTCCCCCCGGGGCCGGGGCTCCCGGATTCGGGGGCCCGCCCGGCCCGCCGCCGCGCGGCAACACCGGGGTGATCGTCGCCTGGGTGCTCGGCGGCGTCGCGGTCGTCGCGGTGATCGCCCTGGTGCTCACGGTGGTGGTGACCAGATCGTCGTCGGACGACACCGTGGTCGCCGGTTCGTCCAGCGCGACGTCGGGCCCGACCTCCGCCTCCGACGACCCGTCGCCGAGCGAGAGCGGGTCGGAGCCGGGATCGACCGACTACACCGCCCTCTCCGAGATCCGGGCGGCGTTGCTCGCCTACATCACCGCCCGCAATGGGCGCGACGTCGCGCGCATGCGCGCCGCGGTCTGCACCCAGTCCCGCGACCGGATCACCGGCGTACCCCCTGCCGACGGCGGAGACATCGTTCTCGACGGCTTTCTCGACACGGTCTTCGACGGGAACGTCGCCCAGTCCGAGGTCGTGTCCCACCTCGAGAAGGGCACGGAGAGAACGGCATCGGAGAAGTCGAACGAGCGCTTCCTCAAGGAGGAGGGTTCGTGGATCTACTGCCCCGACGCCGAACCCGACATCGGGACCTGACCTCGGGGACCCGGCTTTCGAACCCCCGGTCATAGACAAGGAGCCCCACCGAGGTGGGGCTCCTTGTCTATGCCGACCGATCAGTAGCGGTAGTGCTCGGGCTTGTACGGCCCCTCGACATCGACGTTGATGTACTCGGCCTGCTCCTTGGTGAGCTTGGTGAGCTTGCCGCCGAGCGCCTCCACGTGGATGCGGGCCACCTTCTCGTCGAGGTGCTTGGGCAGGCGGTAGACCTCGTTGTCGTACTCGTCGTTCTTCGTCCACAGTTCGATCTGCGCGATGACCTGGTTCGAGAAGCTGTTGCTCATGACGAACGAGGGGTGACCTGTCGCGTTCCCGAGGTTGAGCAGACGCCCCTCGGAGAGCACGATGATCGACTTGCCGTTCTCGAAGATCCACTGGTCGACCTGCGGCTTGACGGTGATGCGCTTGGCACCCGACCGCTCGAGGCCGGCCATGTCGATCTCGTTGTCGAAGTGGCCGATGTTGCCCAGGATCGCCTGGTGCTTCATCGCCCGCATGTGCTCGAGGGTGATGATGCCGAGGTTGCCGGTCGACGTGATGACGATGTCGGCGTTGCCGATCGCGTCCTCGACGGTGACGACGTCGAAGCCGTCCATCAGCGCCTGCAGCGCGTTGATCGGGTCGATCTCGGTGACCTGGACGCGGGCGCCCTGCCCGGCCAGCGATTCGGCGCACCCCTTGCCCACGTCGCCGTACCCGCAGATCAGCACCTTCTTGCCGCCGATGAGGACATCGGTGCCGCGGTTGATGCCGTCGATCAGGGAGTGGCGGGTCCCGTACTTGTTGTCGAACTTCGACTTGGTGACCGAGTCGTTGACGTTGATCGCCGGGAACGCGAGGTCGCCGGCGGCGGCGAACTGGTACAGCCGCAGCACACCGGTGGTGGTCTCCTCGGTGACGCCCTGGACCGACTCGGCGATCGCGGTCCACTTGCCCTTGTCCGTCTCGAACCGGTTGCGCAGCAGTTCGAGGAACACCTTGTACTCGGCGGGGTGATCGTCCTCCGCGGGCGGGACCACGCCGGCCTTCTCGAACTCGGCGCCGCGGAGCACCAGCATCGTGGCGTCGCCACCGTCGTCAAGGATCATGTTGGCCGGTTCACCGGGCCAGGTGAGCATCTCCTCGGCCGCCCACCAGTACTCCTCCAGGGTCTCGCCCTTCCAGGCGAAGACCGGCACACCCTTCGGCTCGTCCGGCGTGCCGTTGGGCCCGACGACGATCGCCGCGGCCGCGTGATCCTGGGTGGAGAAGATGTTGCACGACGCCCATCGCACCTCGGCGCCGAGCGCGGTGAGGGTCTCGATGAGGACCGCGGTCTGCACGGTCATGTGCAGCGAGCCGGAGATACGAGCTCCCTTGAGCGGCAACACGTCCGCGTATTCGCGTCGAAGCGCCATGAGTCCGGGCATCTCGTGCTCGGCGAGCTCGATCTCCTTGCGGCCGAAGTCCGCGAGGGACAGGTCGGCCACCTTGTAGTCGATTCCGTTGCGGCTGTCGGCCTTCAGCTCGTCCTGAGCAGTCGTCACTTGATCCCCTTGTCGTTCGCGTCGGGCGCCCGTCGATGCAGGCGCGAATGCGTTCGATCCAGGCTAACCGAACGACCGGGCGGTTCCGAGGGGCAGGTGCTCCGAGCCTCAGGTGTCGCGCGAAGGGTGGGGCCGGGCCGCGCGGTCGGCGTCCTCCCGGACCAGGTCCGGATCCTCTGCCAAGTCCTCCACCTCGGGCCGACGGCGGAGGAACACGATGCTCGCGACGAGCCCACCCCACACGATGGTGATCGACACGATGAGCATGACGATGGCGATACCGCTCATCGGACGGTCTCCTTCGTGGACGGGCCGGAGGTGCGGCCGGTGTCGGCCAGCGGTGGCCACGGTAGGAAGTCCGGTTGATCCCGGCCCTTCCAGGACGACAGGGTGAGCAGCACCGCAGCCACGACGACCAGCGCGATCGTGCCCCAGCCGAAGACGCCGAGGTACCACGTCGGGTATCCCTCGTATCCCTCGTCGATGACCGACCACACCTTCTGCACCAGCATGATCGTGAGGAAGATCGGCGCCACGACCCCGACGAGCGCCAGCCAGATCTTGCCGACCTTGAACGTCGAGACGGCGTTCAGGTGCTGGCGCAGCATGTCTCCGCGGCGGAGCACCCAGATGAGGATGACCGTCATCATGATCGCCGACGCGACGACGCCGACGTTGTTGGCGAACATGTCCACCGTGTCGAGGGCGATCAGGCCGGAGGTCGTGGAGAACAGGGCGATCGAGATCAGGCCACAGATACCGGAGACGCCGACCGCCGCCTTGGTGCGGCTGATGCCCCACTTGTCCTGGAGCGCACCGGACACACCGATCATCAGCGAGATGAGCGAGGTGAAGCCCGCGATCACGAGCGAGCCGAAGAACAGCGCTCCGAAGAACGCGGCGCCCGGCATCTCCGAGATGACGGCCGGGAAGGTGACGAACGACAGGATCGGACCGGTCAGACCCTCTAGATCCGAGACGGCCACCTGTTGCTGGTAGGCCAGGAATCCGAGCGCCGAGAACACGCCGATGCCGGCGAGGATCTCGAACGAGGAGTTGGCGAACGCGACGACCAGACCCGAGCTGGTCATGTTGGCCCGGCGTCGCTGGAACGAGGCATACGCGATCATGATGCCGAACGCGATCGACAGCGAGAAGAAGATCTGGCTGTAGGCCGCGATCCAGACATCGAGGTCCTTCAGAGCGGCCCATTGCGGGGTGAAGAGGGCGTTGAGTCCGTCAGCAGCACCGGGCAGGGTGATCGCCCGGATGACCAGACCTGCGAACCCGACGAACAGGAGCGGGATGAAGACGATGTTGACCTTCTCGATGCCGTTGGCGACACCGAGGGCCAGGACGGCCAGCACCGCGAGCCACACGATGACCAGGGGCAGTGCGACGCCGCCGACGATGGTCGTCGACACACCCGGATCACCGACCTGGAGGTAGTCCTGGGTGAAGAAGGTAGCCGGGTCGTCGCCCCAGCTCTGGTTGAACGAGAAGACGAAGTAGCTGGCGGCCCAGGCGATGACCGCCGCGTAGTAGACGCCGATGACGAACAGCAGACCGGTCTGGAACCAGCCCAGCGCCTCGACCGGCTTCTTGATGCGTCGGAACGACAGTGGTGCGGTGCCGCGGAAGCGGTGCCCGACCGCGTAGTCGAGGAACAGCACGGGAATGCCCGCGGTCAGCAGGGCGACCAGATACGGGATGAGGAACGCACCACCGCCGCTCTCGTACGCGACGCCCGGGAAGCGCCAGATGTTGCCGAGGCCCACTGCGGAACCGATTGCGGCGAAGATGAAGCCGGAGTTCCGGGTGAACTGCTCCCGACCACCTCCGACGGTCTTGGCAGATGCCACCGCTTACCTCCTCGTCGAGATCTGCGCCCTCGGGGCACGGGTGCCGCGAGGTCTGTAGACGTCGACGCTATCGCACGAAGCGGGACTCCCGCGGGCGTTGGCAGACGGCGCGCCCGAACGCGAACGGGGACCCCGGCGCACGGCCGTGGGGTCCCCGTCCTGACGTCGGGCTACGTATCGGTCGGCGGTCAGACGAGACCGCGGAAACCCGTTCCGATCGCTGCGTCGGTGTCCTGCATGACGCGGCTGGCGTTGCTGACACCCTGCTCCAGCGCGGTCAGCGAGTCACGGGACTGGGTGAAGATCCGATCGAAGGCACCCTGCGCGTCGACGTAGGCGGCCTTGGCCTGCTGGGAGTTCCAGTTCCCGTCGAGGGCGGCGACCTGCGCCTTGAGCTGCGAGTTCAGGTCCTCGAGCCGGGTGAAGGCAGCCCGGAGGCCGCCGCTGAGATCGCCGAGAGCGGCGAAGTCGTAATTGATCGAGCCGTTCATGGTGGGTTCCTTTCGCAGAACGTGAGGTTCGGGATGCGGACCGGTGTCAGACGCTGGTGTTGAGTCCGCGCGCGGCAGCCGCGTCCTGGTCCTCGTAGCCGGCGAAGCCGTTGGTGAGCTGGGTCTTGATCTGCTCCAGCAGCTGGTTCATGGTCAGCGCGGCCTTGTTCCAGTCGGTGTGCGTGCCGTCGAACGCGACACCGGCCGAGCCCTGCCACGTGGGTGTGGCGTTTCCGGCGTGCTGGGCGATCTGGTTGATGACAGTCTTCATGTCCTCGACGAGACTGCCGACCTTGGCTGCGGTGGCCTGTCCGTCCGCGACGTTCACGGTGACGCCGGCGCCGCCGCCTGCTCCGGGCAAGTTCAGCATGAGTGCTCCTCCTGTGTAACGGCACCGTTTGGCGATGCCCCCGTTGGTATCCGTGACACAGATACCCCTGACAGTTGATTCCCGCGGCGGTCTGTTCCGCGGAATCCCCCGATGCGGATCATGGCATCCATTTCCCGTCGGGCAGGGTCTCTATCAACAGGCTGACGGCCTGTGCGATTCGATGACCCGTTCCCGGCGAGAAGGTGGTCCACACCCGACCGTCCGGGGACTTGCTGGGACTGGACACGATTCGACCCCGTTCGGTGTCGAAAATCGCGACAGCTCCAGAAGATTGAGCGAATCGTCCGTCCTCGTTCATCGAGGCGACGACCTCGGTGCGGGTCCGGCACGACGCGAACCCTGCCGAGACGACGACGGCATCGGCCGGTGCGGCGCCGAGCGCGTGCAGGGCGTCGGTCGTCTCGGTGCCGGCCCGACAACGGCCGAGCCGGTCGACGACCTCGTCGGACGGAGCCGCGAAGGCCGTGAATTCCGCCGGCTCCGCGGCGGATTCGAGAGCGTCGAACTGCGCCCGCACGACCGCGGCGAGGGCCTCGACGTCGGCGACATCGACGACCGTGACGTCGACGCGACGGCCCGTCCGCGTCACGAGTACGTGGTCGTGGCCGTTGCGCGCCACACAGATTCGGCGAGCCACGTCGTCAGTGTAGGAGCGGATCTCGATCTCACGCTGCGGTTGCGCCAGCACCCGTAGCACCGTCGACGCCCACGGTGTGGGCTCACCGTGCTCGACGAGTTCGAGCGCCGCGATCACCGCGTCGGGGTCGGCTTGGGTGACGTTGGCGGAGTCATTCCCGGTGTCGGACTCCGCGGCAACGTTCCCGAGGTCGAGGACGACCGGCCAGGTCTGGACTCCGAAACGTTCGCCGAGCCGGCACAGGACTGCGGCATCGAACGTCATCCCGGCGTCGTGCACGATCGGCATCATCGGCGTTCACCCGGGTTGCCGAGCATCAGCGTCTCCGACAGGTAGCGCGGATCGACGTCGGGCATTCCGTGCCCGTCTGGCGCCGAGACATAATGCGCAGCAGGACGATCCGACGTGGCCAGCTCGGCCCAGGTCGTCTGTTCCGTGGATTCGGTCGCCACCGAGGGCGGAGGGTCGGACGAGTCCAGTTCGGCGGCGTCGGCGCCGACGGTGCGGACGACCGAACCGCGGTCCGCCGTGGCGACACCCGGGGCCACCGGCGGCGGTACGCCGGGGCCGGTGCCGGGGGCCGACGCCCCCGGAGCGCCGCCGGACGTCGTGGCGGGGACCTGCGATGGTCCGCTCGCGACGATCGTCGGTGCGTACTTCAGCTTCTCGGGCGGCGGCAGGAACACTCCCCCGATGCCCGCGGGCATCGCCGCACCCAGAGGCGCGGCCGGCGCCGGGGTCGGAGGTGGCGCGGCGGCCGCGCGGGCCGCCGCCGCCCGCTCGGCGGCGAGCGCGTCACCGGACACGAGCCCCGGTGCGGGTTTCGCCGATTCCCACGGCGCGGCAACAGGTTCGGTGGCATTCTCGTACGTCTGCATCACACGGGCAGCCCGCATTCGCTGGTGCGCGACCGCACGCTCGGCATGGGCGGCCGCACCGGCGATGATCGGTGCGACCGCGGTGGCGGTGGTTGCGATCTCGTGCAGTTTCTCGACGACGTCGACCTCGGCGAGGTCGGGCATGTTCAACCGCGCGACCGTGATCGCCGCGGCCTGGGCTTCGGCGCGTGTGGCATTCTCGGCCGCCTCGGTCGCGACTTCGGCGAACCACGGGGCCAGCCGGGTCAGCTTCTCGAAAGCCGCACTGGTGTGGGCGGACTGCCAATGTGCCCCCAGGCGTGCCAGCACGGCGGCGTACTCGACACCGGCTTCCCCGACCTCCGCGGCGAGAGCGGCCCAGGCCAGGCCAGCTTCCGCCAGCGGCGCGGGCCCGGGACCGGCGCCGAGGTCGGCGGCGAGCTGTTCGGTCGGGCGGGTGTCCCAGTTGACTCCGGTGAAGCCGATCACGAGCGCCTCCCTTCGATGCCGGCGGATTGTGGATGTGTGAGCGGAATGATGTTGCTACGCAGGCGGTTCGCGCTCTGCTACAGCGCCACCCGGAAGGCGTCCGACGCCTCGGCATCGCCCTCGATGAAGCCGGCGGCCTGCGCGCGGAGTACGGCGGCGATCTTCCGCATCTCCAGAACTCCCGTCGCCGCGTCGGTTTCGAACTTCTCGGCCACCGTCGTGAAACTCTCGGCAGCTGCGGTCGAGACCTCATCGCGACCCTGCGCGGCCACGGGCAACGCCCGACCGGCGGCGGTGAGCGCGTGCTCCAGGCGATCGGCGATCCGGTCGAGGTCGCTTGCCGCCGAGACCAGTTCGGCGGGTTCGACGCGGAGTTGCGAGTTGCTCATACTTCCTCGTTTCGTTTCGGACCGGGCACGCCCAGTCGCAGTTCGATGTCCGGGCTGGGATCGGGTTCTGCGGCTTCCTCATGGCCGATGACCGCTGGCGCGACCTCGGGCGACTCACCGACCACGCGACGGCCGTTGTCCTCGGTGACGAGATAGTCGGGTACCGAGTGCTGGTCGTCCGCGGCGCCCGCGCCCCGCGCGCCTGCGGCACCCATCGGGGCACCGCCCATCGGTGCGCCACCCATCGGCATCGCGGCAGGCGCCGTCACAGGCCTGGCGGTCGTCGATGCACCGAGCGCGGGTTCGCCGAGGTTGAAGTTCGTCGGGACGGTCGGCCGGGAAGCGCCCAGCGGCGTCGCTATTCCGCCCACGCCTCCGATACCACCGCCACCGCCTCCTCCCCCGCCACCACCACCGCCGCCCGCGCCCTTCGACTTCGGCGACAGCGCAGCCGGGACGACGGCGGGAGAACCGTGTTCGACGTTCAGCATCTTGCTGATCGGTTGCATCAGCGAGGTGGGCAGTTCGGTGGCCGTCGACATCGCCGGCGACACGACGTCGAGGATCGAACTGGCCAGCGTGAACGGCGATTGTCCCGCGCCCGCGGTGGGTGCACCGGTGACGGCGACCGGGGCACCGTTCACGGCCATCGCCGTCGTCGGGCCGAGTAGTTCGGCCCGGGTCACCGCGACCGCGGCGGTCGCCTGCGACAGTCCGACGGAGGCGAACCCGGCCGCAGCTGCGAAGCCTGCGCCGACCGCCGGTCCCATCATCATCGGTACCGCGAAGCCGGTGATCTTCGCGACCGTCGCCGCGATGATCCCCTGCACGACTGCGAGTCCCTTTGCCACGATCGCGGCCGCCGTCTTGGTATCCAACGAGATCCCCGACCCCTGCGTGGCCAGAGCCGAACTGTTCGCCCCCGCCTCGGCGGTCTTGGCGCCGGCGCTCACCGCGCCCTGCCCTGCCCACAGCTGGTCGGCGAGTTTGAGTGCGCTCTGCCCCATCGTCATCGACGTCTCGAGCACCTTGGTGAGGCTCTCGAAGATGACGGTCGGGTCGAAGCCGCCACCCGAGAGGTCACCGGTGCCGAAACCGCCCAGCAGGTCGGTCATCGGTTTGATGAACATGTCCAGGTTCGGTGGCTGCAGCGGTGGCAGTCCCGGCATCGGCGGCAACGGGGGCAGCACCGGCAGCGGAGGCAGACCCAGTCCGCCCAGGACGTCGGCGACCGTGCGGTCGAGGATAGGGCCGAGCGGGGTCGACTCGATCATCTCCTGCACCGTCATGTGGTTCAGGGCAGGCACATCCGGGATGCCCGGTAGCGGTGGAACCGTCACAGCACCGAACGGATGGCTGCGGCGCTGGCAGCGTCGGTGCCCTCGAACTCGGCGAGACCCGCCGCAGTCGACGCCGCGGTGGCGGCATGCACGGCCGCGAGTTGCCCCACGGACATGAGGTGACTGGCCTGCGCAGCGATGAAGGCGGCGAGGAATTCCTGCCCGATGAGCCCGAAGACGGGGACCATCGCCGCGGTGTTGGCCGCGGCGTCGATCGACCCGGCGGTGCCGACGGCGGTCGCCATCGCGGCGTTCGTGGCGGCGAAGCCCTCGAGCACCTCCGGCGTCACCTTGACGTTCGTCATTCTCGAACCCCCTCGTGGGTGTCAGTCTGATGGATCGGTGTCATGTCGGCCGGGTCCGTCATTCGGCCGGACGAGCGGCCAGCATGTCGCCGAACGACTCGTTGAACTCCTCGGTCACCGCGGCGATCCGGGCGTAGACCTTCTGTGCGGCCAGCGCGGCGGTCGTCACGACCTGTTCGGCCAGCCGGCTCGCGCCGAGTTCGTTGGCGCCGTACGCGAATTCGAGGTCGATGAGCGCGCCCTTGCCGTCCACCTCGGCGGTGACCAGCCCGTCGGACGACGTCTCCCGGACCGAGATCGCGCGTAGCTTCTCCTGAAACCCGTGCAGGCCGTCGAGCTGCCGTTGCGCGCGCGCCTCGAGTTCGTCCATCCCCCAGGTCATCGCTGCAACCACGACGCGGGCGCGTCGGCTTCCTCGTCGTCGCGCCATTCGGCTCGTGCGAGATCGTCCGGGCGGGGCAACTGCATCTCCTGCACGAGGTCTCGGTCGATGCCGGCGGCGAGCAGGTTCTCGCGGAGCCGGATACCGGCGGACATCGCCGCCTGCTGACAGAGTCGGAGGATGTCGCTGGCGAGCAGAGCCGGATCCTTGTCGAGTTCGGACGCCTCGATACGAACCGCCACCGGAAGACCTTGCGCGGTGGTCCGGACGCCGAGCCCGCCCGACCGTGACCGCGCGGTCACGAACTCGTGCAACACCGCCCACGGGTCGTCGGGATCACCGTCGACGAGATCCCGAGGATCGTCGGAGTAGGTCATGGAAAGCTGCACCCCCTTCACGCCGAATATGACGCAGCCGGGGTCCCTTCCGGTTCCATCGAATTTTCGTTCGACGGAACCAGACCTCCCACATACGGATCCGTGAAGAACCGCGCACCCCGCTGCGCACATGTGTTGAGTGCCTGCATAGTGCCATACTCGGTTCGGCCCCACCACACCAGAGATGCACTATGCCGAACGCGTGTCTTCGAGGCGGCCCTGTGGACGTCGTCCGGACCAGGTCGAGGACCTTGGGTAGACTGCCGCAGGACGCAGCCGGGGTCGATCGACAAAACGGGGTGGATCGCTGCACGCCTCGCCGAACTCGCCGCAACGCGATCGGCGCCCGGCCGCTTGACCAGAGGATTCCCCGATGACGTACGAGAACCCGACGAGACCGGACGGAACCGGGCCCGGCGCTCCTGATGCCGACGCCCCGGCGCCGCCGCCCTGGCTGCAGTTCGCCCCGCCGACCGCCGCTCCACAACAGCCGCCGGCTGCAGCGCCCGCGCCGCCCGCACCCCGGGGACCGTCCGCACGTCCGGACAGCGCATCACCGGCCCGCGAGACGATGCCCCCGCGGCCGGACTTCGAAAGCCGGTCGGCGCCACCGCCCGACCATCCCGCCGCCGTTCGTCCGTCCGCCGACCATCCCGGCGCCGCCGACCGCCCGGGGCCCGCGCCCGCCGATCCCCGTCCTCACGGCGGGCCCGTTCCGCCGGAGCCGCGTCCCGAGATCTCATCGACCGAGAACCCGGTCGCTCCCCCGTGGCCGCCGCAGGCTCCTCCCGTCCCGGGGCCGGACCACTTCGGACCCGACAACCTCGGACCCGGGCACGTCACCGGCCCGGCACCGGCATCCGGAATGCCGCCGCACCCCGCCTCGCCGCAGATCGTGCCGCCCGCCCCGCCGGCTCCCCAGTCCGCTCCCGCGTGGTCCGCCCAGCCGGGGATGCCACCGACTCCGGTCGCCGGCCATCAACCTCCGCCGTACGCGGGCCCCGCTCCGATGGGCCCCGGTCCCGCCCCCGCCTTTCCCGGGCAGCCGATGCAGCACGGGTACGGGCCACCGTCGGGAGGCCCCTCGCTCGACGAGGTGGCCCTCATCCGAAAGGCCCGTCGCGCACCGAGTCGCGGCTGGCGTCGTGCGGTGCACACGCTGTCGGCCGGCGCGATCAATCCCGGTGAGTCGCAGGGCGACATCGAATATCAGCAGCTGCTCGAACGGGTGAACCGGCCGGTCCGGGGCGACTATCGGATCGCCGTGCTGTCGCTGAAGGGCGGAGTCGGCAAGACGACGACCACCGTCGGCCTCGGCTCGACGTTCGCCTCCCTGCGGGGCGACCGCGTCATCGCCGTCGATGCCAATCCCGACCTCGGTACGCTCGCACAGCGCATTCCGCAGCAGACCCGGTCGACCGTCCGCGACCTGCTCGCCGATGAGAACGTCTACCGCTACTCAGACGTCCGGGCCCACACGTCGCAGGCGCCGAGTCGCCTCAGTCCTTGCCTCCGAACGAGATCCGGCGATGGCCGAGGCGTTCAACGAGGAGGAATACCGCGGCGTCATCACCGTGCTGCAGCGCTTCTACAACATCATCATCACCGACTGCGGCACCGGTCTGAGCCACTCGGCGATGAACGGGGTCCTCGACCTCGCGAACACGATCATCCTCGTCAGTTCCCCGGCTCTCGACGGCGCCCGCAGCGCCGGCGCGACCCTGGACTGGCTGGAGGCGCACGGTTTCGGACACCTCGTCTCGCGCGCCGTGGTCGTCCTGAGTTCGTCGCGACCCGGGTCGTCGACCATCGACACCGACCAGCTGGGTCAGCACTTCCTCACGCGGTGCCGCGCCGTGCACAAGATCCCGTTCGACGACCATCTCGCCGAAGGCGCGGACGTCGACCTCGAACTGATGTCGAAGCCGACGAAGCGATCGTTCATCGAACTCGCCGCGACCATCGCCGACGATTTCTCGGGTGCCCCCGGACAACGGGAGGAGCCGTTCCTCCGCTGACCGACCCCTGATCCCGCGCGGCCGACGGGACCTGGTGAGACGCGGGGCCGACCCTTCGTGACGCGCCCTCCGCAGGCTCCGGGCGCTCCTCAGGGACCGGTGGTTGGTCGCGCCTTTCCGCAGGCTCCGGGCGCTCCTCAGGGAGCGTGGGTTGGTCGCGCCCTCCGCAAGCTCCGGGCGCTCCTCAGGGACCGGGGGCTGGTCACGCCCTCCGCAAGCTCCGTGCGCTCCTCAGGGACCGGTGATTCGCCTCAAGGCGTCTCGGCGCGCCGATCCCGGCGCGCGATCCGCCAGCGCCGACCGAAGTGGATGAACGTCGGTATGACGATCGTGCACACGGAGGCGATGATGAAGATCTCGATGTTGTCGCGGATGACCGGGATGTTGCCGAGGAAGTAGCCGAGCAGGATGATCCCGGCCGCCCAGGTGAAACTGCCGAGCACACTGAACAGGGTGAAAGTCCGATGTGGCATGCCGCTGAAGCCGGCGACCAGCGGGGTCAGGGTGCGGACGATCCCGATGAACCGGCCGAAGAACACGGTGAGCGGCCCGAAGCGGTCGAAGTAGTGGTTCGTCTTGGCGAGATACTCGGGTCCGATGGTGCGCATCAGTTTGCCCTCGACCACCCCGCGCCCCACACGGCGGCCGATGAAGTAGCCGCACTGGTCGCCGATGATCGCCGCCAGCGGCACAGCCAGGCACAACAGCCACAGCGGTGCGAAGGGATCGGGTTGCGCAGCGAACACGCCGGCGGTGAAGAGCACCGAGTCGCCGGGAAAGATGAACCCGACCAGGATGCCGGTCTCCACGAAGATCAGCACGCAGAGTCCGATGAGGCCACCGGTGGCCACGAAGGACTCGATGTCGAAGGGGTTCATCGAATCCAACACTAGTGGCGCAGCGACCCGCCGGGGCCCGGTGACCGTCGCGACGTGGCAAAGCGTCGGCAACCATTCAGATCCCGGCAACCCAGGTCCGGCCGGCACCCCGGCACCCGACGCGCACGACGACCGGTGATGCGGTTTACTCGACGACTAGCGGGACAACGCCCGTTGCCATCCACCGCTCCGTCGCGAGGACGCGACCGACACCGCCCGAGCGACACCGAGGGGAGAGACAGTGCCCACCAAGCACCGGGATCCGTCCCCGACCACGACGTCCGGTCCGACGCTGCGTCCGGTCTCCGACACCGACGTCCGCATCGAGTACCACACCATCCACGGCTACCGGCGCGCCTACCGGATCGCCGGCAGCGGTCCGGCGCTGCTGCTCATCCACGGCATCGGTGACAACTCGTCGACGTGGGACGAGGTCATCCCGATCCTCGCGCAGCACTACACCGTCATCGCACCCGACCTGCTCGGCCACGGGGAATCGGACAAGCCACGCGCCGACTACTCGGTGCCGGCCTTCGCCAACGGCATGCGCGACCTCCTCGTCGTCCTGGGGATCAGCAAGGTGACGGTCGTCGGCCACTCCCTGGGCGGCGGCGTCGCGATGCAGTTCTGCTATCAGTTCCCGCGCTTCGTCGAGCGCCTGGTGCTGGTCGCGGCCGGCGGGGTCACCCGCGACGTCAACCCCGCCCTGCGGTTGTTCTCGCTGCCCGTCGTCCCGCAGGTGCTGTCGGTACTCCGCGTCCCCGGCGTGATCCCTGGTCTCACGACGCTCGCGAAAGCGATCGTCGCCGCGCCGGTGCCGCCCCTGTTCCCGTCCTCGGCCACGCCCGAACATCTACTGGCCGACCACGAGGACCTCATGCGGGTCCTCGGTGGGCTCGCCGACCCCACCGCGTCGGCCGCCTTCCTCCGCACCCTGCGCGCCGTCGTCGACTGGCGCGGCCAGTCCGTCACGATGCTCGACCGCTGCTACCTCACCGAACGCCTGCCGGTCCTGCTCGTGTGGGGCGACCGGGACATCGTGATCCCCCATCACCACGGCGAACTGGCGCACTCGGCGATCCCACACTCGGAGTTCGAGACCTTCTCCGGCTCAGGACATTTCCCGTTCCACGACGACCCCGAACGGTTCTGCCGGATCGTCATCGACTTCATCGCGCGCCACGCGCCGGTGGAATTCGATCCGCTCAACTGGCGGCATCTGATGTCCGAGGGCGCCCATCCGGAGCAGTTCGTCGGCGACGACGAGACCGTCGACGAGGTGCTCGAGGCCTTCGGAGACGAGCGCAACGCCACCTGACCCGAAACACACTCGCGTATGCCACCATTGCGGGATGACGTACCCGGGGAATGGCAATGACGGCACCCGTCCGTTGCCGCATCAGCCGAACGCCTACGACTCCAGTCCCGGCTTCGTGCCCACTCCCGCCCAATTCCCGGGCCCCGGCATGGGTTACGCGCCGCCCGGGCCGTTCTTCGACGCGGGTGCCGCAGCATTACCCGAGCCGCCGCTCGTGGTCATCGGTGACATCACGTGCACACAGCACCACGTGATCACGCCGTCGGGCACGTTCCCGCTCGCGGGTTCGCAGTGGGAGGTCACCGACATGTCCGTGTCCTCCGAACAGATGTCGCAGACGGGCCTGGTGCTGGCGCTGGTCGGGTTCTTTCTGATCTGCTTTCTGAGTCTGCTGTTCTTGCTGATGAAAGAACGGCGCACAACGGGCTTCATCCAGGTACGGGTCCGGGGCGCGGGCGGCGCGATGCACGTCACCAACATCCCCGCCACGTCGCCCTGGACGATGAGCGATGTGTCCGGTCGCGTGTACTACGCACGCGAACTGGCCACCGTCGCCTGAGCCGCCCGCACGTTCGAGATGAGCACGCCGCTCCATCCAGTCACGAGGAGGACCACCCGATGACCACACCAGACAACCCGGGCGACAAGCCCCACGACCCGTTCGTCAAGCAGCCACCGGCCGACGCCTCGCCGTCGTACGGCACCGACCCCGGCCAGCAGCCGGGGGGTTCGGAGTTCGGCACCGCGGGGACCTCGCAGCCCGGCGTCGGCAATCCCCAGTACGGCGACCAGCAGTACGGGAGCCAGCGGTACGGCGACCAGCAATACGGGAGCCAGCAGTACGGGGCACCCCAGCAGTACGGCGACCAGCAGTACGGGGACCAGCAGTTCGGGGCACCGCAGCAGTACGGCGCACCCCAGCAGTACGGAGCCCCGCAGGGCGGGTATCCCGCGGCGCCCGGTTACGGCTACGGCGGCGCTCCCGACCCCACTGCTCCCTACGGCCGCGACCCGGCCACCGGCGAACCGCTGTCCGACAAGTCGAAGCTGGTTGCCGGCCTGCTGCAGATCTTCCTGGGCAGCCTGGGCGTCGGCCGCTTCTACATCGGCGACAACACCACCGGCGCGATTCAACTCGGCCTGACGATCCTCGGCTACATCACCGCGATCTTCCTGATCGGGTTCGTCATCATCTTCGGTGTCGCCATCTGGGCGCTGGTCGACGGCATCATGATGCTGACCGGCAGTGTTCGGGACAAGAACGGCCTCAAGCTGGGCAACTGACCGCTGCGCTCGAGGAGGCCCCGGGGATCGGTCCCCGGGGCCTCCTTGTGTCACAACAACTCCGGGGTCGCCGTCGAGACGGCGGGTGGTCACCCACCGCAGCAACCGGTCGACCCGCGCACGTCGCGGGTCACCGTGTTGCGTGCGGCGAGTTCGTCGTCGGCGGGATAGTCGACGCCGACCAGGCACAGACCCCGGGCCTCGGCGACGGGTACCTGGCTACTGCGTTCCCGCTCCTCGAGAAGCCCACGGCACCAGTCGATGTCGCGCCTGCCGTCGCCCACACTCGCGACCGCGCCGACCAGCGACCGCACCATCGACCAGCAGAACGCGTCCGCGCTCACCTCGCCGACGAGGACTCCTTCGGCGTCCCGAGTCCAAGAGAACCGCTGCAATTCCCGGATCGTGGTCGCACCCTCCCGCCGACGGCAGAACGCCGCGAAGTCGTTCAGGCCGAGCAACTCCGACGATGCCGCGTTCAACGCGTCGACGTCGAGCGGCCGACGCCATGTCGCGGTCGTCCGCGCGACCACCGGTTCGGCACCCCACCGTGCATCGGTCAACCGGTAGCGGTAATGCCGGCGCAGCGCCGAGAACCGAGCGTCGAACTCCTCCGGGACGACGCGCACGGCCGTCACCCGGACGTCATCGGGACACATCTTCGCGAGACGCCCGACGAGCGTCGCGGGGTCGCCGGCGATCGATCGGGTCTCCAGCACCGACCGCGGAACCGCGGCGTGTGCGACCTGCCCGGTCGCATGCACACCGGCGTCGGTGCGCCCCGCCACGGTCAGCCGCACCGGCACCCGTAGGACCGTCGACAACCTCGTCTCGAGTTCCTCGCACACGCTCCGCTGGCCGACCTGCCGTGCCCATCCGGCGAAGTCGGTGCCGTCGTACGAGATGTCGAAGCGGAGACGACAGAACCCGCCGGCACCGGAATCGGCGCCGACGGGTTCGGTCTGCGGTTCTCGACTCAGTCGACTACTTCTTCTCACCGTCGACGTCGGCTCCGGCTGCCTCGGCATCGGGAGCGGTCGCGGCGGTGGACTCGTCGTCGACGGCCTCGGCGACAGCCTCGGCGTTGGCGACCTCGGCATCGGTGGCGTCGGCCTCGACGGCCTCCACCACGTTCGCGTCAGCCGAATCGGTATCAGCGACAACCTCTTCGGTGGCGTCGAGCTTGTCCTCGGCGGCCTTCTTGGAGGCGGCGACGCGGGTCGCGCGGCTGGCCTCGCTCGACGCGGTGGACTCGCGCACCAGCTCGATCACGGCCATCGGGGCGTTGTCACCCTTGCGCGGCAGCGTCTTGATGATGCGGGTGTAGCCACCCGGACGATCGGCGAAGAACGGGCCGATCTCGTCGAACAGCGTGTGCACGACGTCCTTGTCACGGATGTCCTTCAGCACCTCACGACGGTTGGCCAGCTTGCCGGCCTTGGCGTGGGTGATGATCTTCTCCGCGTACGGACGCAGGCGCTTGGCCTTGGCTTCCGTGGTGGTGATGCGGCCGTGCTCGAAGAGCGAGGTGGCGAGATTCGCCAGCATCGCCTTCTGGTGGCTGGCCGACCCGCCGAGGCGGGCACCCTTGGTGGGCTTGGGCATTGTCTTCTCCTAGGAGGACTCCACATCACTCGATGCGGAAGTCAGGGTTTGGGCAGTGACAGCTACCGCCGCGTCGTAGCGACTACAGCTGCTCGGTCTCCGCGAAATCCTCACCGGAATCGGCGTCGAAGGACGCGTCTTCCGACCACGTGCCGGTGGCCGGGTCGTAACCCGCGACCTGCGACGGATCGAAGCTGGCCGGGCTGTCCTTAAGAGACAGACCGAGCGCGTGCAGCTTGACCTTGACCTCGTCGATCGACTTCTGACCGAAGTTGCGGATGTCGAGCAGATCCGACTCGGTCCGTGCAACCAGCTCGCCGACGGTGTGCACACCCTCGCGCTTGAGGCAGTTGTAGGAACGAACGGTCAGCTCGAGATCCTCGATCGGCAGGCTGAACGAGGCGATGTGGTCGGCCTCGGCCGGCGACGGCCCGATCTCGATGCCCTCGGCCTCGACGTTCAGCTCCCGGGCGAGCCCGAACAGCTCCACCAGGGTCTTGCCCGCCGATGCCAGCGCGTCACGCGCACTGATCGAGTTCTTGGTCTCCACATCGAGCACCAGTCGATCGAAGTCGGTGCGCTGTTCGACACGCGTGGCCTCGACCTTGTAGGTCACCTTGAGCACCGGCGAGTAGATCGAGTCGACCGGGATGCGGCCGATCTCGGCACCCGACGCCTTGTTCTGCACGGCCGGGACGTAGCCGCGGCCCCGCTCGACGACGAGCTCGATCTCGAGCTTGCCCTTGTCGTTCAGGGTGGCGATGTGCAGATCGGGGTTGTGCACGGTGACACCGGCCGGCGGCACGATGTCGGCACCGGTGACGGTGCCCGGACCCTGCTTGCGCACGTACATGGTGACCGGCTCGTCCTCGTCCGAGCTGACCACGAGGCCCTTGAGGTTCAGGATGATGTCGGTGACATCCTCCTTGACCCCGGCCACGGTGGTGAACTCGTGGAGGACACCGTCGATGCGGATGCTGGTGATGGCTGCACCCGGGATCGAGCTGAGCAGGGTACGACGCAGCGAGTTGCCGAGGGTGTAGCCGAAGCCCGGCTCGAGCGGCTCGATGACGAACTTCGAGCGGTTCTCGGCGAGGACTTCCTCGGTGAGGGTGGGTCGCTGTGAGATGAGCATTCTGTGGATCTCTCCTTTGGCCGCCCGCTATATGACGGCCTCGAGGGTGTACCGAACAGCTGTTGCTGTCGGGCGGGTGTTGCTCGAAGGACTACTTGGAGTAGAACTCGACGATGAGCTGCTCGGTCAGCGGGACATCGATCTGGGCACGCTCGGGCACGCTGTGCACGAGAACACGCAGGGTCGACGGCACGACCTGGAGCCAACCCGGAACCGGACGATCGCCGACGAGCTCCTTGGCGATCTGGAACGGGACGGTCTGCAGCGACTTCGGGCGGACATCGATGATGTCGTACTGGCTGACGCGGTAGCTGGGCACGTCGACCTTCACACCGTTGACGGTGAAGTGGCCGTGGCTGACCAGCTGGCGGGCCTGACGACGGGTACGCGCGATGCCGGAGCGGTAGATCACGTTGTCGAGACGGGTCTCGAGGATCTTCAGCAGTTCGTCACCGGTCTTGCCGGTGCGACGGTTCGCCTCTTCGTAGTAGCGACGGAACTGCTTCTCCAGGACGCCGTAGGTGAAGCGCGCCTTCTGCTTCTCCTGTAGCTGGAGCAGGTACTCGCTCTCCTTGATCCGCGAGCGGCCGTGCTGGCCGGGCGGGTAGGGGCGACGCTCGAATGCAGCGTCTCCACCGATCAGGTCGACGCGAAGACGACGAGACTTCTTGGTTGCGGGGCCGGTATAACGAGCCATGTTTCTCTGTTCCTCCCTTTCCCGCTAGACCCGACGCCGCTTGGGCGGACGGCAACCGTTGTGCGGCTGCGGGGTGACATCGGAAATGGTGCCGACCTCGAGGCCGGCTGCCTGCAGGGAGCGGATGGCGGTCTCGCGACCCGAACCCGGTCCCTTGACGAACACGTCGACCTTCTTGACGCCGTGCTCCTGGGCCTTGCGCGCAGCGTTCTCGGCCGCGAGCTGAGCCGCGAACGGGGTGCTCTTGCGCGAGCCCTTGAAACCGACGTGGCCCGACGACGCCCAGCTGATGATGTTGCCGCTGGGATCGCTGATCGACACGATGGTGTTGTTGAACGTCGACTTGATGTGTGCGTGGCCGTGCGGGACGTTCTTCTTATCGCGACGGCGGGTGCCCTTCTTGGGGCCTGCGCTACGTGACTTCGGAGGCATTACTTCTTCTTCCCGGCGATGGTCTTCTTCGGGCCCTTGCGAGTGCGGGCATTGGTCTTGGTGCGCTGTCCACGAACGGGCAGGCCACGACGGTGGCGCAGACCCTGGTAGCAGCCGATCTCGATCTTGCGACGGATGTCGGCCTGCACCTCGCGACGGAGGTCACCCTCGACCTTCACCGAGGCTTCGATGTACTCACGCAGCTTCGAGACGTCTGCGTCGGTGAGATCCTTCGCTCGGAGGTCGGGGCTCAGGCCCGTTCCCTCGAGGATCTCCTTGGAGGTGGTACGCCCAACTCCGTAGATGTAGGTCAGTGCGATCTCCAGCCGCTTCTCGCGGGGGAGATCCACACCAGCAACACGTGCCATGTGGCGGATTTCCTTTTCGATTCTCAGAGGTCTGCTCCCAGTCCGTCCCGCGAGCTGGTGCCGAACCGTGTGTCCGGCCTCGTGGGCTCCGGCCTCTGATCCGGAGGTAGGCGGTGACGCGTCTGTCGCCGCTGGTGTTGGGAGGTCCTGTTGTATTCAGTTGTCGATCTTCAGTTGTTCTGACTCAAGCGACCCGGAGGGTGCGCGTGATCAGCCCTGACGCTGCTTGTGACGCAGGTTCTCGCAGATCACCATGACCCGACCGTTACGACGGATCACCTTGCACTTCTCGCAGATCGGCTTGACGCTCGGCTGAACCTTCACGTCAATCTCTCCTGCTCGGCTCGCCCGCGCGCACGCCGAAACGGCCGTACACGTGGGTGTCGGTCTCCTCCCGAACGGATGTCCGGGAAGTCTGTCCCCGGCGACGCCGGGAAAGTCCTACTTGTAGCGGTACACGATTCGCCCACGAGCCAGGTCGTAGGGCGAGAGTTCCACGACGACCCGGTCCTCGGGCAGGATGCGGATGTAGTGCTGCCGCATCTTGCCGCTGATGTGGGCGAGAACCTTGTGTCCGTTCTCCAGCTCAATACGAAACATCGCATTGGGCAGGGGTTCGATCACTCGACCCTCGACCTCGATGGCCCCGTCTTTCTTCGCCATGTCCTCCGCGATCCTGGCCGTGACCACGACATCCGGGCGACGTCGCGGCCCATTGGCCGGGTTGAATCAGTGTTTGTCCGTTAGGGTGTGGGCACCGGTCCGCGAGGACCTGCACCCGGTGTGCGCCGACCGGACCCACGTGCTGACACGCCGAGGCCCGGCGCGCGATGCGCACCGACGGTCCATGCTACGCGAACAGGCAGGCCAGGCCAAATGCGTGCGCGGCGTCGCAAGGAGGTCCAAGCGGATGGGGACGGTCGACGACTATCTCGACGGGCTCGACCCGGACGACCGCGCGGTCATCTCCCGGATCTATGACGTCTCCCGCCACACGGTCCCCGGCACCGCGCAGGGCAAGGGCTACGGGATGGGAGGCCCTGACGTATCGCGGTAGCCCGCTCCTGTCGGTGATGCGCACCAAGAAGCACATCGGGCTGTACCCGTTCAGCCCCGACGCGGTCGACGCCGGGCGGCCGTTCCTCGCGGGTTTCGACGTCCAGAAGGGCACCGTACGTTTCCAGCCCGACGCCCCTCCGTCGGACGACGCGATCCGCGCCATGATGACGTTCCGTCGCGATCAGATCGATGGTTGAGGCGAGGGGTGCTGGCACACTGTCGCCATGCTTGCCTTCCTTGTCCGCACCGTACTGACCGCGGTGGCGTTGTGGGTCGCGACGCTGATCGTGCCGGGCATCGACTTCGTGGGCGGTTCGACGACCGCCGAGAAAGTCGGTATCGCCCTGGTGGTCGCCGTGATCTTCGGTGTTCTGAACGCGATCATCAAGCCGATCGTGCAGATCATCGCGATCCCCTTCTACATCCTCACGCTCGGTCTGATCCACATCGTCATCAACGCGTTGATGCTGGAGCTCACCGCATGGATCACCCGTAACACGACGCACTGGGGGCTCGAGGTCGACGATTTCTTCTGGTCGGCGATCTTCGGCGCGATCGTCGTGTCGGTCGTCGGCTGGCTGCTCGCGCTGCTGATGCGGGACCCGGTCGACCGATGACGAGAACACGCGGCGCCGACACACGGCGCCCCGCACTCCGGACGACGTCGGTCCTCGCGGCGCTCGCCGCCGTGGTCCTGGTGGTGGCCGGGTGCGGCAGCGACACCGGCGGGGAGCCACGGTCGGTGACCGTCGTCGGGTCGGGCCAGGTCAGCGGCACCCCGGACACCCTGCGCGCCGACATCGGCGTGGAGGCGACCGCGTCCGATGTGACGACCGCGCTGAACGAGACGAGCGCCAAGGTCACCGCGGTCACCGACGCGGTCGTCGCGGCCGGAGTGGAGCGCAAGGACGTCGCCACGCAGCAGGTGTCGGTGAACCCGCAGTATTCGAGTCCGGCACCCGGCGGTTCGAGCCGGATCAGCGGATACACCGCGACCAACACCATCCGCGTGACCATCCGCGACATCTCGACGGCGTCGACCGTGCTGAGCGCCGCCGCGACCGCCGGTGGGGACAACACGCGCATCAACAACGTCGCCTTCGCCATCGACGACGACTCGGAACTCCTCGAGAAGGCGCGCGAAGCCGCGTTCACCGACGCCCGGGGCCGCGCGCAGCAGTACGCCGGTCTCGCCGGCGACTCACTCGGCGACGTGCTGACCATCAAGGAGAGCACCAGCGGCCAGGAACAGCCGGTCTCGCCCGGTACCTTCGAACGCGACGTGGCGGCCGCGCCCGTACCGGTCGAGCCCGGCCAGCAGGAACTCACCTTCACCGTCACGGTCACGTTCGCGCTCGACTGAACACCCCGTCCGTGCACCGCACCCGGAGATCGGAGGACCGATGCGCGCCGTGCTCCAGCGCGTCAGCCGAGCGAGTGTGAGCGTCGACGGCGAGGTCGTCGGCGAGCTCGACATCCCGCCCGGCGGCGCGGGTCTCGTCGCGCTCGTCGGTGTCACGCACGACGACACCACCGACCACGCGGTCCGGCTCGCCGACAAGATCTGGCGCCTGCGGATCTTCGACGGCGGGGACGGTCCCGAACGCGCGGCCGCCGACCTCGACGCCCCGATCCTGGTGATCAGCCAGTTCACGCTCTATGCCAACACCGCGAAGGGCCGGCGCCCGTCGTGGAATGCCGCCGCGCCCGGGCCCGTCGCCGAACCGCTGGTCGACGCGGTGGTCGACGCGCTCCGGGCCGCCGGCGCCACCGTGGCCACCGGCCGTTTCGGGGCGCACATGGAAGTCGGTCTCGTCAACGACGGCCCGGTCACCCTGGTGCTCGACGTCTGAGACCGCAGCCACGAACAGTCGCAGGACTACCGTGGTGCCGGTGGGACGAATCACCGCACGCCGCCGCGTCACCCGTATCCGACGCGATGCGGAACCGACGCAGCGCGCGGACACCCTGGCCGTCGAGGAGCCGCTCGAGATCCGGGTCGGCGGGCGCACACTCGCGGTCACCATGCGCACTCCCGGCCACGACTTCGAACTGGTCGCCGGCTACCTGGTCTCCGAAGGTGTGGTGACCACCGGCGCGGATTACTCGACGGCCCGTTACTGCGCAGGCACCGACGCGCAGGGCGCCAACACCTACAACGTCATCGACGCGACGCTCGCCCCGCATGTGCCGCCACCCGGTTCCGAGATGGTCCGCGCCAACCCCGTCACGAGTGCATGCGGCATCTGCGGCAAGGACAGCATCGCCGCGGTCCACACCGCGTCGGTCCATGATCCCGCCGCCGACACCATGACCGTGGCCGCCGGGACGGTCCTGGACCTCCCCGACCGGTTGCGCGCCGAACAGAGCGTCTTCGACAAGACCGGTGGCCTGCACGCCGCCGCGCTGTTCGACGCGGATGGTCGCATGCTCGCCGTCCGGGAGGACGTCGGTCGGCACAACGCCGTGGACAAGGTGATCGGGTGGGCGGTTCTCGCCGACCGACTACCCCTGTCGGGCACCGTCCTCCAGGTCTCCGGCCGCGCGAGCTTCGAACTCGTCCAGAAAGCCGCGATGGCGGGAATCTCGATGCTGTGCGCGGTCTCCGCGCCGTCGTCACTGGCGGCCGACGCCGCCGACGACCTCGGCATCACGCTCGTCGGCTTCTCTCGCGGCGAGTCGATGGTGATCTACAGCCGTCCCGATCGGATCTCCCTGTCCGAAGCCGCGATCACCGAAGAGGTTTCGGTCCCGCGCTGAGGTCGTGACGACGCGGGTCGTCGAGGGCGACCCCGCTGATCGGATCGAACCAGTACGTCTCGTCGACCTCCGGGGTCAGCCCGATCACGTCACCGACCTCGATCGTCCGGCGATGATCGACACGGATGACGATGCGACTCCCGCGCAGCCGGACGTCCGCGCTGCAGTAGACGAACTGTTCGGCCCCCAGTTCCTCGACGAGATCGACCGTTGCGGTGAGGTTCCCGCACTGCGGTGCAGCCGACACCTGCCACGACTCGGCACGCAGACCGACGACGACGTCGCTCGCGGACGCCGACGACAGCACCGACGGCGGAACCCGGACCTCGGCGCCACCGAGGCGTACGATGCCCGCGTCCACCCGGGCGTCGATCAGACACATCTGCGGTGAGCCCATGAACGACGCCACGAACAGGTTCGCGGGCCGCGAGTAGATCTCGCGCGGACTCCCGACCTGTTGCAGCACACCGTGATCGAGCACGGCGACCCGGTGCCCCATGGTCATCGCCTCGACCTGGTCGTGGGTCACATAGAGCGTCGTGATGCCGAGTTCCCGCTGCATGGCCGCGATCTGGGCACGCGTGCTCACCCGCAACTTGGCGTCGAGGTTCGACAACGGCTCGTCCATGCAGAACACCTTGGGCCGTCGCACGATCGCCCGCCCCATCGCCACCCGCTGCCGTTGCCCACCGGACAGCTTCGCCGGCTTGCGGTCGAGAAGCGGTGTGAGTTCCAGCATCTCGGCGACCTCACCGACCCGGGACGCGGTGTCCGCCTTGCTCATCCCGGCATTGCGGAGCGCGAATCCCATGTTGTCGGCGACCGTCATGTTCGGGTAGAGCGCGTAGTTCTGGAAGACCATCGCCACGTCCCTGGCCTTCGGCGCCCTTCCGACGACGTCGACGTCGTCGATCAGGATCGCCCCCGACTCGACGGACTCCAGACCCGCGACCATCCGCAGACTCGTCGACTTCCCGCATCCCGACGGCCCGACGAGGACCATGAACTCGCCGTCGTCGACGGCCAGGTCGAGCGAGTCGACGGCGGGCTTCTGGCCGTCGGCGAAGCACCGGGTCGCGCCGTCGAAGGTCACTGACGCCACGACCGGCCCCCTCGTCGCCGGCCCACGACCGGCCCCGCCACGTCGCCCGTCATGACGGGAGCTTCGGCGCGATCTGCGCCTCGTAGATCTGCGCGATCTGGCGCTGGGTGTCGGCGAGGGTCGCGGCGACATCGGCGTTCTGCAGGCCGATGCGCTCGTAACCGGTGCCGATGATCTTGTCGCCGCCGGGGACGAAGACCCGCGCGTTGTTCTGCGGTTGTGTCCGGGGAAGCTGCTCGATGGCGGTGGCGAAGTTCGGGTTCTTCTCCAGGAACGCGACCATCGACGGGTCGTCCTGCGCGGATTTCCGCACCGGCATGTAGCCGACATTCTGCGCGAAGTAGGCGGTGTTCTCGGTGTTGGTGATGAACTCGATGAACTTCAGCGCGTTGACCTTGCGGTCGTCGGACAGTTTGGCCGGGACCGCGAGACCGGCACCACCCGTCGGGCAACCCGAAACCCCCTGCGGCGCGGGCAGGAAGGCCGTACCGAAGTCGAAGGCGGCGTTCTCCGTGATGCCCGACAGGTCGCCGGTCGAGGCGATGGTCGAGGCGATGATGCCGGCGCTGAAGTCGCCCGCGATGTCGTTCGAGATCTTCGCGTACCGCTTCGTGTTGATCGAGTCGCTCAGATATTGCGCGGCCGCAACGGTCTTCGGGTCGGTGAACTTCAGCTCCCAGTCGTTCGAGTAGGCGCCGCCGAATGTCCAGGTCGGCCCCTGGAAGGTCCATCCGAGGTAGTCGGTCGCGTTGCCCCAGCCGTGCGCGCGCTTGTCGCCGCCGACCACGGTCTGGATCCGCGGGCCCCAGTCGTCGAACTCGTCCCAGGTCTGCGGGCCGCGGTCGGGCAGGCCGGCCCGGCGCCACACGTCTTTGTTGTAGTAGAACAGCGGAGTCGACCGCGCGTACGGCAACGCCCACGTCTGGTTGTTCCACTTGTAGTCGCCGACAAGCGAATCGACGTAGTCGGCGGTGTTCACGTTCGCACGGCCGAAGAGGTCGTCGAGGGGGCTGATCGCGCCGATGAGCGCGAAGTTGAACCACCAGACGTCGGACAGGATCATGATGTCGGGCACGGCGCCGCCGGACAGCGCGGCGTTGAACTTCTGGGCCGCCTCCTCGTAGTTCTTGCCGGCGTCGACCAACTGGACGGTGATACCCGGGTTGGCCGCCTCGAAGCGCGAGATGAGTTCTCGTTCGACCTCGACCGACTTGCCGGGGTGGTTCGACCAGAAGCTCAGCTTCGAGGCGTCGCCCGACGACGAACCGCCGTCACCCGAGGTTCCGGCGCATGCGGCCACCAGAGCACCGGCCGCGGCCGTCGCGGACGCGGCGAGGAACCCGCGCCGGGACATGTTCATCATCTGTCGTCTCCTTCGATCGTCTGTGTGTGAGTCGTTCTCGTGCATGGTGGTTCTCGTGCTGGGCGTTCTCGTGCCTGGTGTTCTGGCTTGTGGGGTGCCGGCCGGTCAGCCCTTGACGGCCCCGGAGGTCAGACCCTTGATCATGTGCCGTTGCAGGGCCAGGAAGAGGACGAGCATCGGCAGCATCGCGAGCACGGTTGCCGCCATGACCGGGCCCCAGTTGGTGAGACCGTCGCTGTTCTGCAGGAGGGTCAATCCCACGGGTAGCGTGGCGACCGAGGCGTCGTCGGCCATCAGGAACGGCCACAGGTACTCGTTCCACTCGTTGACGAGGGTGATCGTCGCGAAGGCGACCATCGTCGGGATCGACAGCGGCAGCACCACTCTGGTGAGCAGGCGGAAGTGACCCGCCCCGTCCATCCGCGCCGCCTCGATGATCTCGGGTGGGATGGACAGGAAGTGATTGCGCATCAGGAAGGTCCCGAATGCGACACCGGCGAGCGGCAGGATGATGCCGATGAAGGTGTTCCGCAGTCCCAGTTGGGCCACCAGGGCGTAGTTGGTGACGACGGTGATCTGGTTGGGCACCATGAGCGCGGCGATGATGACGACGAACACGATGTTCTTGCCCGGGAAGCGCAGGAACACCAGCCCGTACGCGCTCAGCACGCCCAGCAGGAATTTCGCCACGCCGAGGATCGAGGTCACGATGACCGAGTTGCGCAGGTAGTCCCAGAACGGTACCGACGTCGTGGCCTCGACGTAGTTCTCGGGACGCCACGTCGACGGCCACCACACGGCCGGTTGCACGTAGATCTCGGTGCGATCCTTGAACGACGCCAACAGGATCCACACCAGGGGCAGCGCAATGATCACCAGCACGACCGTCATCGCCGCGTACCCGCACGCATCCGCCAGTCGTCGGCGGGTGGCCGGCGTCATCGCCTCACCGCCGGGGCGCCGTCGCTTCTGCCCGGGACCCGCCGGCGGACGTCCGGACTCCTCTGTGTGGCCCGGCTCGGCAACCCGTCTGGACGCCGGACTCGTGGTGACGGGCCTCATCGCGCTCCCCTGTCCATCATGCGCACCTGGATCACCGTGATGGCCAGCAGGACGACGAACATGACGGTCGCGACGGTGGCGCCGTAGCCGGCACGGAAGTTGACGAAACTCTCTTCGTAGACCTGGTAGACCATCGTGGTGGTGCCATTGCCCAACGGGCCGCCCCGGGTCATCACGTTGATGATGTCGAACACCTGTAACGAGTTGAGCAGCACGGTGATCGACAGGAAGAAGGTCGTGGGCCGCAGTTGCGGCAACAGCACCTTGCGAAAGTAGGTCCACCAGCCGGCTCCGTCGATCGCGGCCGCTTCGTCCAGGTCGGTCCGTTTACCCTGCAGCGCAGCCAGATAGATGACGAAGGCGTAGCCGAGGTTCTTCCAGATGTAGGTCACCGTGATCATGAACAGTGCCCATGACGGCTGCTGGTAGAAGTCAGGTGCAGAGCCCAGTCCGAGGCGCACCATCACGTCGTTGACGAGGCCGAAACTGGGGTCGAAGACGAACTGAAAAGCGATGCCGACCGCCGCCCCGGACAGCACGAACGGAGCAAAAGCTGCCGATCGCACCAGATTTCGGCCGCGCAGTTTACGGTCGAGCAACAGTGCGAGCGCCAGGCCGATGACCATGCTGCCGACGACAGCGGCGACCGTGAAGATGACGGTGTTGGCGACGATCACCCGGGTATCGGCACGGGTGAACCATTCGAGGTAGTTGTCGATCCCGACGAACGTCGCTCCCGCCTCGGCGATGTTCCAGTCGTAGAACGACATCCGGATGTTCTCGACGAGCGGTCGATACGTGAACACGCCGAGGAGGACGAGGTTCGGCACGACGAGCAGGAGGAACAGCCCATGGCTTCGCCAGGGACGCCGCCCCGTTGCGGGCAGCACATGTTCGTCGACCGATGACACTGGCGAAGTCTCGCCGTAGGAGACGACCGGATGGTGAACTCAGGCGGCGATTCCCGTGAACGATGCCTTCACAGCCGGGGCGGGCGGGTCAGTCCCCTCGTGACGCCGCCAGCCGGACCAGCTGACCGGTAGTGGCATCCGGCAGGTACGCCCTGGAGATGGCCACACCGATACGCGGAAGGTCGGATTCGTCGCGGAACGCCAGGTAGACGGGCTCGTAGCGGGGATTGAACTTCTTCTTGAAGGTGTGCAGCGAGCGGAATCCGTAATAGGGCTCGAGCGCGGCGCCCAGCGTGTCGAGCAGTTTGTCGAGCGGCTCGGCGTCGAAGTCGCCCGTTCGCGCCAGCGGCGCTCCGGACAGCGAGATGAACTGCGCACCCTCGTCTTTGAAGGCGACTGCCGACGAGGCGATGAGATACTCGACGACCGGCCCGAACCCGTCCGTACGGCGTCGCATGATGTCGAGCGTCCATCCCGCGACGTCGCCACCCGGCGCGTACACCGGTAGCCACGAGAGCACGCCGTGCACGTTGCCCGTCGGATCCACCGCGAGTGCCACCCGGACCGCGGGGTCCATCGCCTCCTCGACACTGCCCAGGGTGAACCCCATCTCGGGAAGGCCCTTGTCCCCCACCCACTCCTCCGAGATCGCGCGCACCTGGGTCTTGACGGCGAACGACTCGTCGGCCAGCGAGACCATCCGCATCGAGATGTCCTGCTTGGTGGCCTTGTTCATCGCCGATCGCACGTGCTGCCAAGGCTTGCCCTTGAACTCCAGACCCGGCAGGTCGACGATCGTGTCCTCGGCGATCTGCACACTGAGCCATCCGCGTCCGGTGACGATCTCCGAGGTCGCCGAGCCGATCGAGAACCAGCACGGAGTCGCGCCGGCGCTCTCCGCGAGGTCGACGAAGGCGTCGACGGCGTCGGCCAACCGCTCGGGTGCGCACACCGGGTCGGCCAGGGCCACCATGGTCCCGACGTGCTTTCGGTAGGTCACGACGGACTGGTCGTCGAGATCGCCCGCAGCGCCGGTGAACTGGTAGCTGTTGCCCGGCCAGGTCGTCATCCACGACATCGTGCCGCCGCCGTGCACCCGCAGCAGTTCCTTGACGCGGCCGACCGGATCGTCGTCCGAACCGGACGCACCGACCTGACGCACGCGCCACGGCACCGCGAACGCGAACCGGCCGGGGATCAGGATGGCCAGGACCAGCACCCAGAGCAACGTGGTTCCGAGCGTCACGGCGCCCTCGGACGACACGTCGGTGAAGACCACCAGGATCACCGCCAGGAGGGTCGCGATGACGTTGAGTGCACCGAGGACGACGGCCACCCACCACGCCCACCGCTTACCCCGCCGCAGTTGATCGGCGATGAGCACGTTGACGACGAGGCCGATGAGCATCGTGAACACCGAGTCGTCCCCGGCGTCGGTCGGCCCGAGCGGCCCGCTGCCCGGGAACAGGAACACCAGGAGGTTCGCACCCGCGATGACCAGCAGGGCAGCGCAACCCAGCATGCGGACCTCACGCCGGGTACGCGGCACCCAGCCATGTTCGTTGGTGGCGAAGAACTTCTCCCCCACGATCAGCATGATGATCGCGGCGAGAACGTACTCGACCGAGGCGAGGGTCCCCTCGAACAAGAAGGCCACCGAGACGACCGCCCCCAACAGGACCCGGACACGTAGCCGCCAGGGCGAACGCACGGTCGCCGAGGCCACCGCGACCGCCGAGACCACCAACGCCCCCACCCCGGTGGCGCGCGACTCGGCGAGTTGTTCCGCCCACCGCCACGACGTCACCTCGGAGGACAGCAACCACAGCAGCAACACCGTCAGCAGGGATGCGATCAGGTGGCCGCCCACACCGACCAGAACAGCCTTCACGGTGCCCAATTGCCACTCGGCCCAACCCATTCCGACGACGACCGCCACCAGCGCCAGCAGGTACAGCCAGGGCCCGGGTTCGACGAACGCGGAGCTGACCGGCGTCCACCACTTGCCCTCTCGGAGCGCCGGAAGCCCGAACGCCACCTCGTGATACCACGACTTGTCGTTCGCCCTACCCCACAGCGATCCGGTCGTCGCGCCGACGATCAGCAGGGCCGCCGCGAGGGCGACAGTGAACGGAAGCCGCCGCACGACGGTGAGCCAGGAGACGTCGGAATGCATGGTCAACGGTACGACGACACGACCCGCCGCACACGGTCATCTGGTTGATCGGTCACGCGCCGGACGCTGGAACCCACCGTTCGTCGTCACGACGCCACAGGACGGGCACATCGCCGATGCAGATGGAACCTGGGTCGAGCCACCACGTCACGTCCGGGCCCATCCGGCCAGCACCGTGGCCCCGTCCCGCTCCTGGAGTGGGATCTCGATCCCCGCGCTCGTCAGATAACCGTTGACGCTCACATGGACGGCATCGAGGTCGGCGGCGACGGCTCGCCAGTCGGGCATGAACCAGCGGCGATGCCGCCCGATGGTGTTGTACCAGTCCCATCTCCTCGACGCGGTCACCTCGAGTGGGTAACGGTCGACCAGCCGAGCACAGTCCGCGGGTGCCGCGATTTCGTACACCCGCGCGAATTCGCTGACGGACACCGTGCAGACTCGGGCCTCATCGCCGATCGAAGTGTCTTCCTCGGCGATGAGCTGCAATGCGCCGAGGCCCGGGCGGGCACGCGTCGTCTGCACCGTCCCCGCGGCATACGGCGTCGACCACCACTCGTCACTGAACGTGCGGTGAGGATTGCGCTCGTACTCCCGTCCCGAGCGCGCCTCGCCGGCTTCGACGTGGGCCCGCCACTCATCCCACCGCACGCGCTCGCTCCGGTACGGCAGGGCGGACTCCGGGAGTGCCTCGTTTCCGAACGGGTAGGCGATCACACGCTGGAGCGCGAGATCGACCGGGTCGTCCCACCACGCACAGACCGGATGGCGGAGCAGCACCCCCGCTATCGGCTCGAGGAGCGCAACGACTTCTGGTGCGGCATAGCGGATGTCCTCCTCGTCGGGAGGCTGCCAGTACCGAGCGAAGTCCACCGCGTACCCGAGTGCACCCAGGAGCTCCCATTCATCCGCCGCCACGAGTCCTTCAACGTCGACGCTCCGAATCGCGGCCTGAACGTCTGGAGATGTCCGAGGTCGCCGATACTGATCGACCCGTTCACCTGTGGCGTAACGGAATGCCATGTTCGCGCAGAGGAATCGTCCGCGTGGCGTAGCGAGGATCTCTTGGGTGCGGGCCATCTCGCCGACGGTATCGGTGACGGATGCCGCACGCCATGGGATCACTGCTCGCGGCCTACCAAACCGCTGAGATGATGCACTCCGCGCTGTGGCGCGAACCGCCTTACCATCCCCCACCGACAACCGTCCGTCACCCACGAGAAGACGAAACTCGTTGCACACCAACCGAATAGCCGGTAGAGTTGGACCCACATTCGATTCACCACAGGGGGGGTGAGGTCGTGTTCGATTCCCGACGAGACGTCGGCACCGACGCGCCGACCCCTCGTGCGGTCGAATTGGTTGCCGATCTCCACCGCACCCTCGACAAGTTGCAGACCGTGGATCTGTCGCCGTGTACCGATGCCGAACTCGCCGACGTGACCGCGGAAACCGAACGCGCCATCGCACGGTTGACCGTCGCCGGTGACCGGCAGATCGATCAGGTCGAGGCCCGCGACCTGCCCCGCAAAGCAGGGTGCCGCACCCTCATGCAGTACATGACCCACCGGCTACGCGTCTCCAACCCGATGCGACGCCGTAAGCAGATGGACGCCACCGCCCACCGCACCAGCCTCGGCGGCGAGGTACTCCCACCCGAATACCCCTACCTCGCCGAAGCTTTCGCACAAGGCGCGGTCGGCACCGCCCACGTACAAGCCACCCTCGACGTCCTCGACCGCATCCCGGGCACCATCGACCACGACATCAAGGTCGCCGCCGAACGACAGATGGCCGAGATCGCCACCGACCACACCCCCGCCGAGATCACCCAACTCGGCGCGCGGCTGCTTGCCCACCTCGACCCCGACGGCACCCTGTCAGACGACACCGACCAGAAACGACGCCGCGGCCTGTGGATAGGACGGCAACGAGCTGACGGCACCGCCAAGATCTCCGGCACCCTGACACCCGCACTCGCCGCCCGACTCACCATGATGTTCGCCGTCTGGGGCAAACCCGGACTCAACAACCCCGACGACCCCGCCTCACCCAGCGGACCGGCCGGAGCCGCCGACCCCGAAGCCCTCACAGCCGCAGCCGACCGCGACGGCCGCACCCTCGCCCAGACGAATCACGACGCCCTCGACGCCGCCCTGGCCGCAGGCTTCGCCGACGGGACTCTCGGCACCTCGCACCGAGGCCTGCCCGTGCAACTGATCGTCAAAGCCGACCTCGGGGACCTGATCCGAGAAGCCGGACTCGCGACCACCGCCACCGGCACCCTGCTGCCCATCCGGGACTTGATCGCGATAGCCGCCGACATGCAACCGTGGCTCGCGATCTTCAAAGACGCCACCACCGTTCCGCTGCACTTCGGACGGGGCAAACGCCTCGCCACCCGCGAACAACGCCTCGTCTCCTTCGCCCGCCCCGACGGGGAAGTGTGCTCGGCACCAGGCTGCGACCAACCCGCCACCCACGTCGACATGCATCACGCCCACAAGGACTGGGCCAAAGGCGGCCTCACCGACATCGACGACCTCGCACCCGCCTGTCCCCGTCATAACCGGATGGTCGGCGACGCACCCGGCCAATACACCACCCGGATCGTCCGATCCGGACCCGACGAAGGCCGCTGCCTCTGGCGACTCAACGCCGAACCCGGCGCACCGCCCAACCCCGAACACATCAACCGCCGACCCGACATACCCAAGCGGTTGCAGGCACACCTCGAACAAGTGCGGCGAGAGATCCACGGACGAAACACGTCCGGCGATCAGACACGCCCCCAGCAACAACCCGTATGGCCGATCGTCGACTACTGGCCAGCGGCCCTCCCGCCACTGCGCCCGGGCCAGACTTATACGCCGGTCGAGGCGTGTCTCGCCGAACTCCTGGTACGAAACTGACCGCGCAACAACAGGACAGCACCCAACAACTTCAAGCCCTACAGTGCGCGATTCGTATCGGTTCCCGGTACGAATCCCGCACTGGCGTGGAGTCAGACTGGGCGCGGGGTGAGGATGCGGGGTCCGTCGGCGGTCACCGCGACGGTATGTTCCCAATGGGCGGAACGCGACCCGTCGTCGGTGACGACTGTCCAATCGTCGTCGAGGACGGTGGTGTCCGTTGTGCCCAGCGTCAGCATCGGCTCGATGGCCAGGGTGGAGCCGATCACGAGCGTCGGCCCCTTGCCGGGTTCACCCTCGTTCGCCAGGAACGGTTCCATGTGCATCTCGCGGCCGATGCCGTGTCCGCCGTAACCGTCGACGATGCCGAAGGGCCGGCCGAACTTCTTCTCCGCGGCGCGCGTACCGAGTTCGATGGCGTGGGAGATGTCGGTGAGGCGAGCGCCGTCGACCATGGCCGCGATCCCCGCCTCCATCGACAACCGCGTCGCCTCGGAGAGTTCCTCGTCGGCGGTGGACAGTTCCCCGACCCCGAAGGTCCAGGCCGAGTCCCCGTGCCAGCCGTCGAGGATGGCGCCGCAATCGATCGACACCAGATCGCCGTCGGCGAGAACGACGTCCGCGGACGGGATGCCGTGGACGACGACGTCGTTCACCGAGCTGCAGATGGATCCGGGAAAGCCGTGGTAGCCCTTGAACGAGGGCACCGCCCCGGCCCCCCGGATCACGGATTCGGCGACCTCGTCGAGATCGAGGGTGCTGACCCCCGGCTTCGCCGCATCGCGCACCGCGACGAGCGCGGCCCCGACAACCGCGCCCGCCGCGGCCATGGCATCGAGCTCGCCCGCACTGCGGAAGGGGACGACGCGCTTGCGCTTACGAAAACCCATGCCCTACAGCGATTCCTCGGTTGTCGGAGACTGTGCGGTCAGAACGCAGCGGGGTCAGGAGACGCCGGCGCCGAGCGCGCTCAGGACGCGCTGATGGACGCCCTGGATGTCACCGACCGCGTCGATCGTCTTGACCTGGTCGCCGTAGTACGCGAGCAGCGGCGCGGTCTCCCGGGTGTAGACGTCCATCCGGTTGCGGATGACCTCTTCGGTGTCGTCGGCGCGGCCACGCGCCAGCATGCGCTCCACGACGACGTCGGTGTCGACGACGAACGAGAGCACGGCGTCGAGCGAGGCGTCGAGATTCGCCAGGATGTCGTTCAGCGCGTCGGCCTGCTCGGTCGAGCGCGGGAAACCGTCGAGGATGAAACCCTTCGACGCATCCGGCTCGCCGACGCGGGCGCGGACCATGTCCACCGTGATCTCGGACGGGACGAGGTTGCCGGCGTCGAGGTACTTCTTGGCCTCCACACCCACGGCGGTGCCCTGGGAGATGTTGGCGCGGAAGAGGTCACCGGTCGAGATGTGGGGGATCCCGAGTGCTTCGCTCAAAAGCTCCGCCTGGGTGCCTTTACCTGCTCCGGGCGGGCCGAGAATGACAAGTCTCACTTCAAGAATCCTTCGTACTTGCGTTGCATCAACTGACTGTTGATCTGCTTCATCGTGTCCAGACCCACGCCGACCATGATCAGAACGGCCGTACCACCGAACGGCAGGTTCTGGACGTTGCCGCTGTTACCGATCTCGAGGAACAGGTTCGGGAGTACCGCGATGATACCGAGGTAGATCGAGCCCGGCAGAGTGATGCGACTGAGCACATACCCGAGGTATTCGGCCGTGGGCGCTCCCGGACGGATGCCCGGGATGAATCCACCGTACTTCTTCATCTCGTCGGCGCGCTCCTCCGGATTGAACGTCACCGCCACGTAGAAGTACGTGAAGAAGATGATCATCAGGAAGTAGACGGCGATGTAGACGCCGTTGCTCGGATCGGTCAGGTACCTGGTGACGTATTCCTGCCAGGTCGACTGCGTCCCATCGGGATTGCGCGTGAGTTCGACGATCAGCTGCGGCAGATACAGCAGCGACGAGGCGAAGATCACCGGGATGACGCCGGCCTGGTTGACCTTCAGCGGCAGGTAGGTCGACGACCCGCCGTACATCTTGCGGCCCACCATGCGCTTGGCGTACTGCACCGGGATGCGGCGCTGACCCTGCTCGATGAACACTACGCCGGCGACGATGATCAGCGCGGCGACACAGACCAGGGCGAAGACGAGTCCGCCGCGGCTGTTGAGAATGGTGCGACCTTCGGCGGGGATACGCGCGGCGATACCGGCGAAGATCAGCAGCGACATGCCGTTGCCGATGCCGCGCTCGGTGATGAGCTCACCGAACCACATGACGACACAGGCGCCGGCGGTCATGACGAGCACGATGATCGACAGACCGAAGATGCTCTGGTCGTTGAGGACTTCGCCGCTCTGCGCACAGGACTGCGGAAGGAGCTGGCCACGATCGGCGAGGGCCACGATGCCCGTCGACTGCAGGAGTGCGAGGGCCACGGCCAGGTAGCGCGTGTACTGCGTCATCTTGGCCTGGCCGGCCTGGCCCTCCTTGCGGAGTTGCTCGAAGCGCGGGATGACCACGGTCAGCAGCTGCACGATGATGGCCGCCGTGATGTACGGCATGATGCCGATCGCGAACACCGACAGCTGCAGCAGCGCGCCGCCGGAGAACAGGTTGATCAGGGAGTAGACCGAGCTCGACTCACCGGACGAGACCTCGTCGAGACACGCCTGCACGGCCTGGTAGTCGACACCCGGCGACGGGACGGTCGCTCCCAGCCGATACAGGATGATGATGCCGAGAACGAAGAGGATCTTCTTCCTCAGATCCGGCGTCCGAATGGCCGCGAAGAGGGGGGAAAGCACTAACTCCTCCTAGTAACGACCACGCGAGGTCTACGTTCCGGGTCGGTGCGACCCGACCCCCGTGTGCTCGGCAATCGACGATGATCTTTCGGGATGCGGCAGTCTTGGGCGTGTCCGGCAGGACAACCTCTGAGACTCTAACAGTCACACCGAAACGCCCCGGTCGGGCGGCAGCGATGCTGCCGCCCGACCGCGGTGTGTGTCCGTCAGAGTTCGGTGACGCTGCCACCGGCAGCGGCGATCTTCTCCTTGGCGGAGGCGGTGAACTTGTCGGCGGTGATGTCGACCTTGACCGACAGGTCACCGTCGCCGAGAACCTTCACCAGCTTGTTCTTGCGAACGGCCCCGGCCGCGACGAGCTCGTCGACGCCGATGGTGCCGCCCTGCGGGAACAGGCGGGCGATGTCGCCGACGTTGACGACCTGGTACTCGATCCGGTTGCGGTTGGTGAAGCCCTTGAGCTTCGGCAGCCGCATGTGGATCGGCATCTGGCCACCCTCGAAGCCGGCGGGCACGTTCTTGCGTGCCTTGGTGCCCTTGGTGCCGCGACCGGCGGTCTTACCCTTGGACCCCTCACCGCGACCTACGCGGGTCTTGTCGGTCTTCGACCCCGGAGCGGGGCGAAGGTGATGGAGTTTGATGGTCATGCTTGAACCTCTTCGACTGTCACGAGGTGACGAACCGCGTTGATGAGGCCGCGGTTGATCGGCGTGTCCTCGCGGGTGACGGTCTGGCGGATGCCCTTGAGTCCGAGGGTCCGCAGGCTGTCACGCTGGTTGCTCTTGGTACCGATGGTGCCCTTGACCTGAGTGATCTTCAGCTGAGCCATGATCAGACCCCCTGTCCTGCGCGAGCGCGGAGCATACCGGCCGGAGCGACATCCTCGATCGGCAGACCGCGGCGGGCCGCGACCTCTTCGGGACGCTGCAGCATCTTGAGTGCCGCGACGGTGGCGTGCACGACGTTGATGGCGTTGTCCGAGCCGAGGCTCTTGGCGAGGACGTCGTGGACGCCCGCGCACTCGAGCACGGCACGCACCGCGCCACCGGCGATCACACCGGTACCGGGGCTGGCCGGGCGGAGCATGACGACACCGGCGGCGGCCTCACCCTGGACCGGGTGGGTCACGGTGCCGGCGATCAGGGGCACGCGGAAGAAGTTCTTGCGAGCTTCCTCGACACCCTTCTGGATCGCGGCCGGGACTTCCTTGGCCTTGCCGTAGCCGACGCCGACCATGCCCTGGCCGTCGCCGACGACCACGAGAGCGGTGAACGAGAAACGACGTCCACCCTTGACCACCTTCGAGACGCGGTTGATGGTCACCACGCGCTCGAGCTGGTTGCGGTCCTGGTCGCGGCCGCCACGATCGCGGCGGTCGCCGCGGCCACCGCCGCGACGGTCGTTGCCGCCGCCCTGGTTGTTCTGGTTGTTGTCGTTACCGGCGGGTCCGTTTCCGCCGTCACGCTGACGTCCGGGCATCAGAGGTTCCCTCCGGTCATGTGGGTGTAGCTGTTCGAGATGGTCATCAGAAGCTCAGGCCTCCCTCGCGGGCGGCGTCGGCGAGCGCGGCGATCCGGCCGTGGTAGTCCTTGCCACCACGGTCGAACACGACGGCGCCGACGCCGGCAGCCTTGGCGCGGGCGGCGATGAGCTCGCCGACTTTGCGGGCCTGCGCGGACTTGTCGCCGCCGGCCGCACGCACATCGGCCTCGATCGTCGATGCCGCGGCCAGCGTCTTGCCGGCCGAGTCGTCGATCAACTGGACGTGGATGTGGCGCGAACTGCGCTTGACCGCGAGACGCGGACGGGCCGGGGTTCCGCTGACCTTCTTGCGGAGGCGGAAGTGACGGTTGCCGGTCGCCTTGCGACGACGCGTCGAGACGTCCTTGCCGATCGGCTTGCGCACTGTCTTGGTAGCTGAATCACTCATGGCTTACTTACCCGTCTTTCCGACCTTGCGACGGATCTGCTCACCCTCGTAGCGAATGCCCTTGCCCTTGTAGGGGTCCGGACGACGCAGGCGGCGGATGACCGCCGAGATCTCGCCGACTTGCTGCTTGTCGATACCCGAGACCGAGAACTTCGTCGGGGACTCCACGGCGAACGTGATGCCCGCCGGGGCCTCGATCGGCACGGGATGGCTGTAACCGAGCGCGAACTCGAGGTCGCTGCCCTTGGCCTGCACGCGGTAACCGACACCGAAGATCTCCATCTTCTTGGTGTAGCCCTGCGTGACGCCCACGACGAGGTTGTTCACGAGCGAACGGCTCAGGCCGTGCAGCGCGCGGCTGCGACGCTCGTCGTTGGGGCGGGTCACGACGATGGAGTTGTCCTCCTTGGCGACCGAGATGGGCTCGGAGACGGTGAGCGAGAGCTCACCCTTGGGGCCCTTCACGGTGACGTTCTGGCCGTCGATGGTGACGTCCACGCCCGCGGGGATCTCGATGGGGTTCTTTCCGATACGCGACATGTGTTGTTACCTCCCCTACCAGACGTAGGCGAGGACTTCGCCGCCCACGCCCTGGTTGGCTGCCTGGCGATCGGTGAGCAGGCCCGACGACGTGGAGATGATGGCCACGCCGAGGCCGCCCAGAACCTTGGGCAGGTTGGTGGACTTTGCATAGACCCGGAGGCCGGGCTTGGAGACGCGGCGCAGACCGGCGATGGAGCGCTCGCGACTCGGGCCGTACTTCAGGGAGACGACGAGGTTCTTCCCGACCTCCGCGTCTTCGGTGCGGTAGTCGGTGATGTAGCCCTCGCGCTTGAGGATCTCGGCGATGTTCACCTTGATCTTCGACGAGGGCAGTGTCACCTCGTCGTGGTACGCCGAGTTGGCGTTACGCAGACGCGTCAAGAAGTCTGCGATCGGGTCAGTCATGGTCATGGGTGACCGTCAACCTTTCTCGTAGCGGTTCCCATACAGCGCCGGTGGCCGGAAAAATCCCGGTGACCTGCGGTGGGCCTTCCACGAAGTGGATAGTTGTTTGGAGAAGGTTCTCGCCGCCGATGCCCTTGGCTTTTCGCCGGCACCGGAGACTATTCAGTTGTGTCCCGGACACCTGAGGTGCACAGGCAACCGGTCTAGTGTAGGGAATCCGCAGCGTAGACCCAAATCGGTACCGGTCGGCAGTGGCGACCATCAGGCACCATCGAGGGTATGGATCGACGCAAACTCCTCAAAACGGGCCTGCTCGGGGCCGGGCTGCTCGGCATCACCGGTACGTCGCTGGTGACCGGGTGCGCCACCGACGATCCGCCGACGCGGGATCGATCCGGCTCGGGTCCGACGGGCACGTCCGCGGACGCCGCGTCGGTCGAGACCGTCGCATCCGGGCTGGACGTGCCGTGGGCGCTGGCCTTCCTCGGTGACGGCGATGCCCTCGTCACCCAGCGTGACGACGCCACGGTCGTGCGGGTGTCCCCTGGGGGCGAGGTCCGGACCGTCGGCGAGTTCGCTGACGCCGCTCCGCGCGGCGAAGGCGGGTTGCAGGGCATCGCGGTGGCGCCGGGCGACGAGAGCGCGGTGTTCGTCTACTACACGACCGCCACCGACAACCGGCTGGTGCGCCTGGACTTCGACGGCGACCGGCTCACCCGTCCCCGACCGCTGATCGCCGGACTCGACGCGGCCTACAACCATCACGGCGGCGCCCTCGCCTTCGGCCCGGACGGAAGCCTGTTCGTCTCGGTCGGCGATGCCGCGGTACCCGAGGTCGCCCAGGACGTCACCGCGTTGAACGGCAAGATCCTGCGGGTGGACCGGGATGGCCGCCCGTGGCCGGGCAACCCGTTCGGCAACGAGGTCCACTCGTACGGGCACCGCAACGTCGAGGGCCTGGCCTTCGACGGCGCAGGCCGGCTGTGGGCCAGTGAGTTCGGACAGAACCGTCGTGACGAGCTCAATCTGATCCGACCGGGTGGCAACTACGGGTGGCCGGAGGTCGAAGGCGATTCCGATGATCCGCGGTTCGTCGCGCCGGCCGCCACCTGGACCACGCAGGAGGCGTCCCCGGCCGGGCTGGCGATCATCGGCGACCGCGCCTACATGGCCGCGCTCCGCGGCCGGCGGCTGTGGGAGATACCGCTCACGGGGTCGGCCGCCGGCGAGCCGGTGAGCAGGTACGCCGACGAGTTCGGCCGGCTGCGCGTCGTGGCCGCCGCGCCCGACGGCTCACTGTGGTTCGGCACGAGCAACACCGACGGACGCGGCCGGCCGGCCGACGGCGACGATCGTCTGCTCCGGATGCGGCTCGGCTGACCCCAGTTCGGCGCGCGGACCCGAAGCCATCCGACGGGCGCCGATCGGTTCTGTACGGAATCGACAGTTCGATTCTCGAATCATTTCGCGGAACCATTTTCCGAAATCGTCTCATCGCCGGACTCTCATGGGTGCGAGCCCGTCATCACCGGGTGTTTTCGCAACGATTGTGTGGCCTATTCCAGGCGGCAGGATCACCGCGTCGGTCGACAGCGTAACAACGAACTGGCCTCGATCCGCCGAACATCACCTCGTCGCCGCGCCGCGATGTCATGGTGGAACACGTGGATTCGACTCATCTGCCCGAGCTCGTCGACGAGCTCCTGTCCTCGGCCCGCGAAGCGTCGAGCCGACGGGCCTCTCATACGTTGCACGGCAAATCTTCTCGCCATCTTCGACAAACGGTGATCGCACTGGTCGCGGGCGCGGCACTGTCGGATCACGACAGTCCCACCGAGGCCACGCTGCAGGTCCTGCGCGGGCGTGTCGTCCTGACCTCGGCGGACGGCGACCCGGCCGGCCGGTGGGAGGGCGCCACCGGCGATCTGGTGACCATTCCGTCGACGCGTCACGGCCTGACCGCACAAGAGGACTCGGCGATCCTGTTGACGGTTGCCACGCGTTGACCTAAGCGACCAAATTGTTTCCCGAATGACCGACGGGTGTATTCCCCACAAACGTTTTCGGCATATCTGATCGACTTTGCGATTCGGGAAGAAACAATTGCCGACCCTCCGTATGGTGTCGCTCATGGCCCGGTCAGAAGATGTACAGGGTTCTGCAGCCACCGCACTGTTGGACATCGGCAGGTTCTTCACCCGATGGGACGAGACCGACGATCGTCGTGTCGTCTTCCGGGACGGCGGTCGGGCGGGTGACGTCTTCTACCGGGATCGATGGAGCCACGACAAGATCGTGCGCTCGACACACGGCGTGAACTGCACGGGCTCCTGCTCGTGGAAGGTCTACGTCAAAGACGGGATCATCACCTGGGAGACCCAGGAGACCGACTACCCCTCGGTGGGCCCGGACCGGCCCGAGTACGAACCCCGCGGGTGCCCGCGGGGCGCGGCCTTCTCCTGGTACACCTACTCCCCCACCCGGGTCCGACACCCGTACGCCCGGGGTGTGCTGGTGGAGATGTTCCGCGAGGCGAAGCGCCGGCTCGGCGATCCCGTGCTGGCGTGGGCCGACGTCGTCGGAGACCCGCTGCGCCGACGCTCCTACCAGCGCGCACGGGGCAAGGGCGGGCTCGTTCGCGTCTCCTGGGACGAGGCCGTCGAGATGGCCGCGGCAGCGCACGTTCACACGATCAAGACCCACGGTCCGGACCGGTGCGCGGGTTTCTCCCCGATCCCGGCCATGTCGATGGTCAGCCACTGCGTCGGCACCCGGTTCATCCAGTTGATCGGCGGGGTGATGACCTCGTTCTACGACTGGTACGCCGATCTTCCGGTGGCCAGTCCCCAGGTGTTCGGCGACCAGACCGACGTCCCGGAGTCCGGGGACTGGTGGGACGCGACGTACCTGATGATGTGGGGTTCCAACGTCCCGGTGACGCGGACCCCGGACGCGCACTGGATGGCCGAGGTGCGCTACCGCGGCACCAAGGTGGTCTCGGTCAGCCCCGACTACGCCGACAACACCAAGTTCGCCGACGAATGGCTGCCCGCGCAGGCCGGCACCGACGGGGCGCTCGCGATGGCGATGGGACACGTCATCCTCACCGAGTTCTTCGTCCGGCGCTCGACCCGTTTCTTCGACGACTACGTGCGCCGCTACACCGACCTGCCGTTCCTGATCCACTTGGACGAGGAACCGGGCGGGCCGGACGGTGACTCGACCGGCACCTGCGTCCCCGGAAAATTCGTCCCCGGGAAGTTCGTGACCGCCGACGAGTTGCCCGGCGCGGAACATGTTGCCTCCGAGGATGTCTGGAAGACGGTGTGCTGGGACGAGGCACGCGATGAGCCGGTGGTGCCCAACGGCTCGATGGGGTTCCGGTACGCCGACTCCGGAGCGGGGCGATGGAATCTCGATCTCGACGGCGCGCAACCCGCGCTGACACTCATGAGCGATGCGGCCGAATTCGTCGAAGTCGCGTTCCCGGTCTTCGACGCCCCCGACGGCAGCGGCGCCGTGGTCCGCCGAGGTGTCCCCGCGCGGCGGATCGGGGGACGGCTCGTCACGACCGTCTTCGATCTGATGCTCGCGCAGTACGGCGTCACCCGGGACGGGCTCCCCGGCGAGTGGCCCACCGGCTACGACGACGCATCGGCGCCGTACACACCGGCGTGGCAGGCCGAGATCACCGGCGTGCCGGCCGCGGCGGCGATTCGCGTCGCGCGCGAATTCGCCGCCAACGCCGAGGAATCCGGCGGCCGCTCGATGATCATCATGGGCGCCGGGATCTGCCAGTGGTTCCACGGCGACGCGACCTATCGGGCGATCCTGTCCCTGCTCATCCTCACCGGATGCATGGGCCGCAACGGCGGCGGTTGGGCGCACTACGTCGGGCAGGAGAAGTGTCGTCCGATCACGGGCTGGATCTCGCTGGCGAACGCGCTGGACTGGACGCGCCCGCCGCGGACCATGACCGGGACCTCGTACTGGTACATGCACACCGGGCAATGGCGCAACGACGGGTACTCGACATCCTCACTCGCCTCCCCGCTGTCGCGCGGCACGATGGACCACGAGCACACCGCCGACGCCATCGCCCAGTCGGCGCGGCTCGGCTGGATGCCCTTCTATCCCCAGTTCTCCACCAACCCTCTCGACGTCGCCGACGAGGCGACCGCCGCCGTGGATCGCGGTGACGCCGCCGATCCGGCGTCCTACGTCGCCGAGCGTCTGCAGAACGGCCAACTGACATCCGCCATCACCGACGTCGACGCACCCGAGAACTGGCCCCGGACCCTCGTGCTGTGGCGGTCCAACCTGCTCGGTTCCTCGGCGAAGGGCAACGAGTACTTCCTCCGGACCCTGCTCGGCACCCACCACAACGTGCTCGGCGCCGAGAAACCCGAGACCCCGAGGCCTGCCGAGATCCGTTGGCACGACGACATTCCGGAGGGGAAGCTCGACCTGCTGCTGTCGGCGGATTTCCGGATGACCTCGACCACGCTGCTGTCGGACATCGTCCTGCCTGCTGCGACCTGGTACGAGAAGCACGACCTGTCCTCCACGGACATGCACCCGTTCGTCCACGCGTTCACGCCGGCGATCGACCCGCCGTGGGAGGCGAAGTCCGACTTCGACCTGTTCCACCGGCTCGCGCGCAAGCTGTCGGACCTGGCACGCACCCACCTCGGTACACGGCGCGATCTCGTCAGCGTCCCCCTGCAGCACGACACCCCGGGCGAGGTTGCACAACCGCACGGCCGGGTTCTGGACTGGCGACACGACGGCGTTGTCGGACAGCCAGGCCGGAACATGCCCAACTTCACGGTGGTGGAACGGGATTACACCGCGATCGCGGACAAGCTGGCGTCCATCGGACCGCTCGCGGACACCCTCGGCTTCACCGTCAAGAATGTGACCTACCCGCTGGCGGAGCAGACGCGTAAACTCGCCGAATCCAACGGCGTGATGCTCGGCGGCGCCGGCGACGGACGACCGGCCATCGACACCGACGAGAAACTCGCCGAGGCGATCCTGACGTTGTCGGGGACCACGAACGGCGAACTCGCAGTTGCCGGCTTCGAACAACTCCAGCAACGCGTCGGTTTCCGCCTCGACGACCTCGCGCGCGGTTCGGAGGAGAAGCGCATCCGCTTCGCCGACACCCAGAAGGCACCCGTGCCGGTGATCACGTCGCCGGAGTGGTCCGGATCGGAGACCGGCGGCCGCCGGTACGCACCGTTCACGGTGAACATCGAGCGGCTCAAGCCGTTTCACACGCTCACCGGACGGATGCACTTCTATCAGGACCACGACTGGATGATCGACATGGGCGAGTCGCTCCCGATCTACCGGCCGCCGCTGGACATGCACCGCCTGTTCGGCGAACCGAAGCTCGGCGCCGACGGGTCGCGGGAGATCACGGTGCGGTACCTGACGCCGCATTCCAAGTGGTCGATCCATTCCGAGTATCAGGACAACCTATTCATGTTGTCGCTCTCCCGCGGCGGGCCGATCGCCTGGCTGAGTCCCCAGGACGCCGCCTCGATCGACGTCGCCGACAACGACTGGATCGAATGCACCAACGCCAACGGCGTTTTCGTGTGCCGTGCAATCGTCAGCCATCGCATGCCGGCCGGGGTCTGCTACGTCCACCACGCCCAGGAACGCACGATCGACGTCCCGAAGTCGGAGGCGACGGGCCGCCGGGGCGGCATCCACAACTCGCCGACGCGGCTGCTGGTGAAACCGACCCACCTCATCGGCGGTTACGCCCAGTTGTCCTACGCCTTCAACTATCTCGGACCGACCGGCAATCAACGCGACATGGTCTCGACCATCCGCAAACGCAGCCAGGAGGTGACGTACTGATGCGGGTCATGGCCCAGGTCGGGATGGTGATGAACCTCGACAAGTGCATCGGGTGCCACACCTGCTCGGTGACCTGCAAGCAGGCGTGGACCAATCGGTCCGGCACCGAGTACGTGTGGTTCAACAACGTCGAAACCCGTCCCGGACAGGGGTATCCGCGACGGTACGACGACCAGGAGACCTGGCAGGGCGGCTGGGTCCTCAACCGCAACGGCAGGCTGCGCCTGCGCGCCGGCGGCCGCGTGCGGAAGCTGTTGACCCTGTTCGCGAGTCCGGTCCAGCCGACCATCGAGGACTATTACGAACCCTGGACCTACGACTACCAGACCCTCATCGACGCCCCGCTCGGCGACGATTTCCCGGTCGCCCGTCCCAAGTCCCTGCTCACCGGCAAGGACACCAAGGTCACCTGGTCGGCGAACTGGGACGACAACCTCGGCGGTGCACCGGAACTCGCCGAGCGCGACCCCATCGTCGAGAAGCTCCGGCGCGAGTCCGAGGACGCGGTGAAGTTCGGCTTCGAGCAGACCTTCATGTTCTATCTGCCGCGGATCTGCGAACACTGCCTCAATCCGTCATGCATGGCGTCGTGCCCCTCCGGTGCGATCTACAAACGCAGCGAGGACGGCATCGTGCTCGTCGACCAGGACCGCTGCCGCGGCTGGCGGCAGTGCATCACGGGCTGCCCGTACAAGAAGATCTACTTCAACCACAAATCCGGCAAGGCCGAGAAATGCACGCTGTGTTACCCGCGCATCGAGGTCGGGCAGCCGACGGTGTGTTCCGAGACGTGCGTCGGCCGGCTTCGCTACCTGGGCATCTTCCTCTACGACGCCGACGCCGTGACTGCGGCCGCCTCGGTCCCCGATGATCGCGATCTGTATGAGGCGCAACTCGATCTGATGCTCGACCCCGAGGATCCGGCGGTGATCGCCGCCGCTCGACGCGACGGCATCCCGGACGACTGGCTCGAGGCCGCGCGCCGATCGCCGGTCTACGCGCTGGCGAAGAAGTACCGTGTCGCGCTCCCGCTGCACCCGGAATACCGCACGATGCCGATGGTCTGGTACGTCCCACCGCTGTCGCCGATCGTCGACCTGCTCGCCGAGCAGGGTCACGACGCCGAGGGCGCGGAAACGCTGTTCGGCGCGATCGAGGCCCTTCGGATTCCGGTGGAGTACCTGGCCGAATTGTTCACCGCCGGTGACACGGTCGTCATCGACACGGTGTTGCGCCGCTTGGCCGCCATGCGCTCGTACATGCGCGACGTGACCCTGGGCCGTGAACCCGACGCCGGAATACCGGCCGCGGTGGGGATGACCGAGGAAGAGGTGTACGAGATGTACCGCCTGATGGCGATCGCGAAATATGAAGAGCGATACGTGATCCCCACGGCTCATCTCGAACAGGCCGAGAAACTGGACGAGATGGGGTGTTCGCTCGACTACGACGACGGGCCCGGCATGTTCGACTCGTCGCCGTTCGGCGAGGCCAGCGGTCGTCCCGCGCCGGTGTCGGTGGAGACGTTCCATGCGCTGCGTCAGCGTCAGACCACTGACACGGCGGCCGGCGAGCACACGATGGCGGGCCGGACCAACCTGCTCAACTGGGACGGCAACGGGGCCCCGCCGGGCCTGTTCCCCGAACGCGTACCCGGGCCGTCGACTCCCGACGAGGAAGCACGATGAGGGGACCACGGTTGTTCGCGCGTCGCTCGCGGGCGACCGACGAGGGCACCGTCATACGGTTGATCGCGTCCTGGTGTCTGAGCTATCCCGACGACGAGGTCCTCGGCCGCGTCGATCTGATGCGGGCCGCCCTCGCCGAGATGGATGACCCACAGACCCCACACCTGCTGCGGCAGATCACCGATCACCTCGCCAACGGCGATCCGGCAGCGCTGCGCCGCGAGTACATCGAGCTCTTCGATCTCTCGAAACGGCACACGCTCTACCTGTCGTACTGGTCCGATGGCGACACCCGGCGTCGGGGCGCGTCGCTGGGCGAGTTCAAGCGGGCCTACCGCGACAGTGGATTTCTCGTGGACCTGCGCGGTGAACTGCCCGACCATCTGCCGATCGTGCTCGAGTTCAGCGCGCGGGCCGATCCGGGCCGCGGCGTCGAGCTGCTCGAGAAGCACCGTGCAGCACTGGAATTGATCCGGTTCGCCCTGCTCGGCGCGGAGTCGCCGTACGCCGGGGCGGTGGCGGCGGTGTGCGCCACCCTGCCCAGTCCCTCCCCACCCGACCGGGCCACGGCGCTCGCGATGTGCGCACCCGCACCGACGGAGACCGTGGGCCTGGAACCCTTCGACCCCCGCCTGCTGCCGATCAACCCGACCCGAGCGTGAGGTGACCCGTGGACATCTTCCTGTGGGGCGTGGTGCCCTACGCGACGCTAGGACTGCTCATCGGTGGAACCATCTGGCGCTATCGCTACGACAAGTTCGGGTGGACGACGCGGTCATCGGAGCTCTACGAGTCCCGCCTCCTGCGGATAGCGTCGCCGCTCTTCCACTACGGCGTGCTCGTGGTGATCATCGGCCACGCGATCGGATTGCTGATCCCGGAGTCGTGGACGGAGGCCATCGGCGTCTCGGAGACGCTGTACCACTGGGGTGCCGGGGGTTTCGGGATCCTGGCGGCCGTCGCCACCCTCGTCGGGGTCGCGATGCTGGTGTACCGCAGGCGGACCGTCGGCCCGGTGTTCATGGCCACCACGCGTAACGACAAGGCGATGTACCTGGTGCTGGTCACGGCGCTGGTGGCAGGCACCTACATCACGCTGATCGGCACGCTCGACCCGCACGCGCCCGGCGTGAACTACCGCGAGACCGTCTCGCCCTGGTTCCGTTCACTGTTCGTGTTGCAACCAGACGTCACGGCGATGGCGGCGGCGCCCTTGCGTTTCCACGTGCACATCCTGATCGGGATGCTCCTCTTCGCGATGGTCCCCTTCACCCGGCTGGTGCACATCTTCACCGCGCCGGTGCACTACCTTTTCCGTCCCTACATCGTGTACCGAAGCCGCGACCGACGTGTCGCGCCGGGTAACCAGCCCCATCGGCCGGGGTGGGCGCCCGTCGGAGTGAAGGATCGTGATCGATGAGCACCGACACCACGACGCCCGCCATCAGCTCGCGTGCGCAGACCACGAACCTCGCTCTCGCGACACTCGCGTTCACGATCAGCTTCTGGGCCTGGAACCTCATCGGTCCGCTCGGGGTCGTCTACACCGACCAACTCGACCTGAGCGCCACCCAGAAGTCGATCCTCGTCGCCATCCCGATCCTGGTCGGCTCGCTCGGGCGAATCCTGACCGGCGCACTGACCGACCGCTTCGGCGGCCGCCTCATGTTCACCGTTCTGCTGGTCGCCACCATTCCGTTCGTCCTGCTGGTCGCCGCCGCCGGACATTTCGACAGCTACGCGTTGCTGCTCGTCGCCGGCTTCTTCCTCGGCGTCGGCGGGACGACGTTCGCCGTGGGCATCCCCTTCGTGAACGCCTGGTACGACAAGTCCCGGCGCGGGTTCGCGACCGGCGTCTTCGGAGCCGGGATGGGCGGGACGGCGTTGTCGGCCTTCTTCACCCCGCGGTTCGTGTCGTGGTTCGGATACATCGCGACGCACATCATCATCGCCGTCGCGCTCGCGATGGTCGCCGTGGTCTGTTGGTTGTTCATGCGCGACTCACCCAGGTGGGCCGCGTCCCACGACTCGGTGGTCCCCAAACTGATCGGTGCGGCCAAACTGCCGATCACCTGGCAGCTCGGTTTTCTCTACGCTGCGGCGTTCGGCGGCTTCGTCGCCTTCAGCACCTACCTGCCGACCTACCTCAAGGACGTCTACGACTTCGACCTCCAGGCGGCCGGCACACGCACCGCCGGTTTCGCGATCGCGGCCGTCATCGCCCGGCCCGTCGGCGGTGTCCTGTCCGATCGCTTAGGACCGCGCATCATCACCGTGATCTCCTGTGGCGGTGCCGCCGTGCTCGCCGTGTGGATGATCACCAAGCCGCCCCTCGAGATACCCGCCGGTCTCGACTTCGTCCTGATGGCGGTCTGCATGGGACTCGGTTCGGGGTCGGTCTTCAGCTGGGTCGCGCAGGCCGCGCCCGCCGAGCGGGTCGGTTCGGTCACCGGGATCGTGGGTGCCCTCGGCGGGCTCGGCGGCTTCTTCCCGCCCATGGTCATGGGGGCCACCTACGACGCGACCACCCACAGCTACACGATCGGGCTCGCGCTGCTGGTCGTCTTCGCCACGTGCGCGGCCCTGTTCACCGTGTTCGGCATCCGACGCACGGCGAACACCTGACGCCCGCCTCCCCGGCTGCGGCGTCGGGAGAATTGTCGGGGCCTCGTGTTCTGATGTTCGCACCCGTCGAACAAAGGAGCGATCCATGTCAGACCACGCTGCCGCGATCCGAGGTCTGCCCCGGTGGCATCCCAATCCGCTCATCCGTTCCACCATCGAGACCATCCGGCGCTGCGGCTGGCAGGTGACCTCGGTCGGCGAGGCGGACGCCGAGTTCGACGCACCGCCTGCGGGTGCTCGAACCGAGTGCGGGTTCTCCTACACCTCCGGACTCTCGCTGCACTCGATCCCGGAGCTCTCGATCTACGGCGTCGATCCCCTGACCGCGACGCACGTGCTGAACGAACTGGGCGCCCTGCTCCACCAGGAGGACTGGCGTGATCTCGTCGCCGCGCAGTCCGACATCCCGTTGCAGACGGTCGCCGTGACCGTCCGACTCATCGAGCAACTCGACCACGACGAGCTGCTCCTGGCGAACCTGTTGTTCCCCGACCACCCGAAACTGCAGGTGGTCTGGCCCGACGACCACGGCCACCTCCCGTGGGAAGACGGCTACACCCTGCTCCCGATGCACCAGCCGGTGAAGGGGATGCCGCAACTCCTGGATCCCCCGCGCCCGCAACCACGCCTTCTCACAACCGAATCCGGGCCCGACCGAACCCGCCCGCGACGGGCACGTCGCATCTCGGGTCACTGACCTGCGGCCGGCGGCCTCCCGGCGTGTCCGGGGCGACATGTGTCCGTGTTGCCCCGGACAAACGGAGCCCGGAGATGCCACCATGGTTGGCCTGGGGGCTCGAACAGACCACGGGGGCACGTGGAAAGGCAGGTCGGCGTGGCGCACCTCCCGGTCGTGGTCGCTGCACTCGTCGCCCTCGTCCTCGCGGTCGCCTTCGTCGCCGTCATCTATCGGCGTCCGCAACGCGGTCTCCTGGTCTTGGCCGCGCTCACCCCCCTCGACGGTCTCCTCGACATCGCCCCGTTGCCCGGCGTCGCCTCGGCGTGGAAGGAGGGCGTCCTCGCGCTGACGCTGATCTGCGCGGCCAATCGCCGGGTCCGGCCCGCCGACCGGACGGACCCGCCGGTGCAGCTGCCGTGGTGGCCGGCCGCGGCCGTGCTGGTCGCGTTCGGGGTCGTGTCGGCGCTCTACGTCTACGGCCCCATCGGGCTGTACGGCGTCAAGGTCACCTTCTTCTACCTCTTCGTGGTCCTCGCGCTCTGGCTGACGCCGTTCGACGCGCTCGACCGCGACCGACTGGTCTCGATCATCATGGCGCTCGGGGTGCTCACCACCCTCGTGGGCATCGGCCAGCAGCTCCTGGGTCCGGCGCGGCTGGTCGAACTCGGCTACACCTTCGGCGAGCAGGTGCGGACGAGCGGTCCGCTGTTCCGGACGTTCAGCACGTTCAATCAGCCCTTCGGTTTCGGACTCTTCGTCATGCTGGCCCTGCTCGTCGGCGGAGCAGTGGCGCTGTCGGACACCGCCCGCCGGCGCAACCGGTTGTTCCTCGTCTGCTGGCCGGTCATGGCGATCACGATGGCCACGTCGGTGGTGCGGGCGGCGATCCTCGGCCTCATCGTCGGTGTGATCTGGCTTGCGGCCCTTCGCTTCCGCCGCCTCATCGCCCCGCTGCTCGCAGTCGGGGTCGTCGCCGTCATCTCGCTGCCGTTCCTGCCGTCGAACATCACCAAGGTGTTCTTCTCGTCGAGCAGCCTGAGTCAGCGCGGCTCCGGGTGGGGTGAGATCTTCGCGAGCATCTGGGTGCACCCGCTCGGGACCGGCCTGGCGTCGAGCGGATCGGCGGCCGACGCGATGTCGGCAGCCCAGGGCGACACGACGCGGACGATCACCGCCGGCGCCGGCGGTACCGTGCAGCAGTTGTCGAAGAACTACCAGCCGGACAACTACTACGTGAAGCTGCTCATCGAACTCGGGCCGATCGGGTTGTGGTTGTTCCTGGCCCTGATCGTGACCGCGATCATCTGGTGCGTGCAGTACTCGCGCCGGATGCCCGACCCGGATGGAGCCCTCGTCCTGGGTGTCAGTGCGTCGATGGTCGCGGCGATGGTGGCCTGCCTGGTCGCCACCTACTTCGAGATCTTCCCGCTCGACTTCTACTTCTGGTTACTGTTGGGAGCTGCTGGATGCGCGACGGCACAACACGAATCACGTACGGTGCGCTTGCACTTCGTCCCGGAGGAAGCGGCGTCCAGACCTACATCCGCGAACTCCTGAGGGCACTGCCCGGCCACGTCGACGGCACCGCCCTGTCCGCAGTCGTGCAGACCGACGCGGTCGGCGAACTGCCCCCGGCGATCACCCCGTTGGAGCGTCCCGTCGCCGACGGTGTCCGACGGGCGGTATTCGGCGTACTCCCCACCCGCTCGGGCGGCGTGTTCCACGGTCTCGACGTCGATTTACCAGTCGCCGGCCCCGCCACCACAGTCGCGACCGTGCACGACCTGTCGGTGCTCGACATGCCGTCCGCGTCGAGCCGGTTTCGCGCCGCGGGCGAATCCGTACTCGTCCGCACGACCCTCCGTCGGGCCGACGTGCTGATCGCCGTCTCCGAGTTCACCGCCGAACGAATCCGCGAGACCTGCGGACGGGATGCCCACGTCACCGAACTCGCGCCCGCCGACTGGGCCCGCCCACCCGCGCCGGCCGATGTCGAACGGGTTCGGGCGAAATACGATCTGCCGGAACGCTTCGTGATGCAGATCGGCACCGTCGAACCCCGCAAGAACGTCGAACTCGTCGCGGCGGTCGCCCGGCGCCTCGACATTCCGTGCGTGCTCGGCGGCGCGGGTTCGACCGGCCCGGATGCCCCGTCGTCGGCGGTCGGGCTCGGTTACGTCGATGTCGGGGACCTGCCGGCGCTCTACGCCGCGGCGACCGTGACCGCCTACGCCTCGTTCTACGAGGGTTACGGCCTTCCGCCCGTCGAGGCGATGGCCTGTGGCGGTGCCGTCGTCGCCAGTGCGGTGGGCGCGCTTCCCCAGGTCGTGGGTGACGGCGCGACACTGATGCAGGGCCACGACGAGGACGACTGGGTCCGTGCCCTGGAACCCCTCGTGCGCGACGACTCGGCGCGCACCGAACTCGTCGCCGCCGGCACCTCGGTGGCGTCAGCCCTCAGCTGGGACACCACGGCCCGCCGGACGGTCGAGGCCTACCGGGCCGGCGGCATCGACATACCCGGTGCGGGGCGCCATGAGCCCTGACGTCACCGGCCCGCTGCCGTCCGATGCGCTGGTCGACCAGCAGGCCGAAGCCGAGCTGCTGGCCCGCGCGACCGGCGCCGGGAGCGTAGCGAGCGGGCCGAACACCACCGGCGCCGGGAGCGCAGCGAGCGGGCCGACGACTGCGCCGGCCGCCGAGCCCAGCGCGCACCCCGCCTCGGATGCGCGGGCCGCCACCCGTGCCACCATCGCGATGCTGACCAGTCGCGTGGTCATCGCCGCCCTCGGCTGGGCCGGGAGCGTCCTCATCGCGCGCACCCTGTCCCCGGAGGACTGGGGCACCTACTCCTTCGTGTTCGCGCTGCTCGGTCTGACCGCGATCTTCACCGACCTCGGGGTCGGCCGGGCGGTGATGGCCCGGCTCATCTCCGACGACCCCGACGATGTCGCGAAGACGTCCTCGGCGTTCATCGCCCTGAGGGTGGTGCTCGGCCTTCTCGGCTACCTGATCGCCGTCGCCTACGTGATCGTGCTGCAGTATCCCGGCGACGTGATCCGCGCGACCGCGATCGCCGGACTCGTCGTCGTGTTCGCCACGCCCGCACAGGCACTCACGGTCATCTTCCAGAGCCGGCACCGCCTCCTGCTCACCGCGATCGCCGAGAGCCTGGGCCAGGTTCTGCAGCTGGCGCTGACCATCGCCGCCGTGCTCGTAGCGCCGGCACTGCTGGTGTTCGTGCTCGCCCCGGTCGCGAACGAGATCCTGTCGCTGATCATCAAGGTCGTCGGGATCGCGCGCCGGTCGTCGGGACTGCGGCCGTCGCGGGTCGTCGAATGGTCGCGCTGGAAACCGATGCTCTCCGATGCCCTTCCGCTCGCACTGGGCCTCGCCCTGACCATCGCGCTGCAGAAGGTCGACGTCCTGCTGCTGAGTCTGCTCGATTCGCTCGACGCGGTCGGCATCTACAGCATCGGGTACAAGTTCTCCGACATCATGGACACCTTCATCCTGGCCGCGATCGGACCCGTCAGCACCCTGCTGGTCGCCGCCTGGCCCGGCCAGTCGGCGGTCCTGCGCCAGCGGTGCCGGAGTGCGGCGGTGGTGTTCGCCGCGGGCGGTGCCGTGGCCGTGGCCGCCTTCTGGCCGAGCGCCGGCCCGATCATCGGACTCCTGTACGGCGACCGGTTCGTCGTCGGGGCCGACGCCGCCCGGCTGCTCGTTCTGGGCGCGGCGCTCACCGCCTTCATCGTGCTCGGCATCTTCCTGCTCGCGGCGACCGGTCGGGCGAATCGCTACCCGTGGATCGCGGTCGGCGGCCTGGCACTCAACGTGGTACTCAACCTGATCCTGATCCCGCGGTACTCCTATGACGGGGCCGCCTTCTCCACCGTCATCACCTTCGCCCTCGCGGTGGTGGCACTGTGGGTCGTCATCGGTCGGACGCTGCCCATCACGGGTCTGCTCCCACTCGGCGCACTCACCACGTTGACCCTGTTGACGGTGGCGGCGTGCGCCATCGGGGTCTGGCTCGCGGATTCGGTTCCCTGGCCGGTCATCTCGGCCGGTACCGCACTGATCGTCGCCGGACCCGCGGTACTGCTCACCCGGGCGGTGACCACGCCGCCCGGACGACACACGAAGGTGGTCCGATGACCGATTCCGAGCACCCGTGCACGATCGTCTTCGTCGCGCACACCGGCCAGGTCTCCGGGGCGGAGAAGGTGATGCTCGATCTGATCGACGTCGCGCTCGAGCGCGGCCACCCGGTGCGGGTCGTCAGTCCCGACGGCCCCCTGGTGGGACGACTCCCGGTCCCGGTCGACCATGTGTCCATCCCGCCGCTCGGCCTGAGCGGCGAGCGCGGTGTGGCGCGCCTCGCGGGTGCCGGACGCCTCCTGCTCGACTGGGTACGCGCCGGTCGCACCCTGCGCCGGGTGACACGTCGGTCCGACACCTCGACGATCGTCAACTCCCTGTTCGCACTCCCCGCCGCACGCGTCGCGCAACCGACGGGCCGCGTCTCCTGGCTCGTGCACGACACCCTGACGTCGGGGCGGCAGCGCGCCGTCATCCGCGTCAGCGCACCCGTGATCCGGCGCGCCGTGGCGGTGTCGGAGGCGACGTCGGTCCCCCTCGCGGACCTCGGTCTGCCGGTCGTCGTGGCCCACAACGGAGTCACCTGGCCGGTCCGCGCCCTGCCCACCGAACTCCACGACCCACCGGTCGTCGGGATGCTGGCTCTGCTCACCCCCTGGAAGGGGCACACCGTCGCGCTCGACGCGGTCGCCGGGTTGCCGGACGTCGAACTGGAGTTCGCCGGGGGCTCGTTTCCCGGGGACGCCGATCACGTTGCCGCACTGCATGCCCGGGCCGCCAGACCGGATCTCGCCGGACGCGTCCGGTTCCTCGGGCACACCGATCTCCGCGCCGCCCTGGAGCGGTGGGATGTCGTGCTCTCGGCGAGTGTGACGCCCGAGGCCGGACCGCTCTCGGTCCTCGAGGCGATGGCCTACGGCACACCGGTCATCGGCACGGATCACGGCGGCACCACCGAGTTCCTACGGGACGGCGCCGGAGTCCTCGTCCCGCCGTCGGATCCCGCCGCGCTGACCGCGGCGATCAGCCGCGTCCTCGACGACGCCGACCTGCGCCGTTCGCTGACCGCGGAGGCGCGTCGTCGGATCGCGGACGGACACGACAAGTCGGAGACCCTACCGCGTATGCTCGACGAGTTGTTGTCCGGCTGAGGAGAAGTCCACCGCCGGCACCTGCCGCGCGCGATGCGCGTCTCGTCAGATAGGCACCATCCATGACACGGTCCCTGCACGGTCGGGCCACCCGGTCGGCACTCGCATACGTGTGCATCCTCGTCGCAACCCTCGCCGCCATCGTGTGGGTACGCAGCGACGCCCATTCGGCGCCGGCCGCATGCTCGCTCGCCGCCGGTGACCACAAGGTCGCAGCGTCGCCGGGTGCCTCGCTGCTCGGGGCGTCCGATGAGGACCTCAATCGGGAGTTGTCGGTCGCCCAGGACCTCGGTATGTGGGCAGTGCGACTCGACGTGGACTGGTCGGTCGTCGAACCCCGGCGCGGACAACGGAACTGGGCGCCCATCGACCGGGTGGTCAACGCCGTGGTCGCCCACGGGATGTGTCCGCTGGGGCTGGTGACCTACACACCGCTGTGGGCGGCACGCGCGTCCGACTTCCCGCGCAACAGCCACTACCGGCCCGCCGACCCCAACGTCTTCGCATCCTTTGCCGCGGCCGCGGCGCAACGGTACGCCGAATCGATCGCGGTCTGGGAGATCTGGAACGAGCCCAATCTGGCGAACTACTGGCTGCCGAGGGCGAACTCGGCCGAGTACGGCCGCCTGCTCGCTGCGTCCTACGCGGCCGTCAAACGCGCGGTCCCCGGCGCCGCGGTGATCTCCGGAGGGCTCGCACCCGGCACCGACAACGGCCGCGACATCGCACCGCTGACCTTCGTGCGCACTCTGTATCAGGGCGGATTCAACCGCTCGCTGGACGCACTCGGCGTGCATCCCTACACCTATCCGGCTCTGCCCAACGACCCCGCCGCGGCATCGTGGAGCACCGCGGCACGGATGTGGGACATGCGCGACGTGATGGTCGCCGCGGGCGACGGCGACAAGAAGATCTGGATGACCGAGTTCGGCGCACCGACCGGAACCGGCACGAACGCCGTCACCGAGGAGGTCCAGGCACAGAGCATCGCGATAGCCATCGGCGCCCAGAGCGACGCGCCCTGGCTCGGACCGCTGTTCGTGTACTCGCTGCGAGACGCCGGCACCGACCCGAACAATCTCGAGCACAACTTCGGCCTGGTGCGCCGCGACTGGTCACCGAAGCAGGGGTACTCGATGCTCGCCGCGCGGTGACCTCCGAAATCGTTTCTCGCACACGCCACGCCCGCCGGTGCCGACCACGATTGCCCGCTTCCTTCGTTATGGTGAACTGACAGCTGATCGACACTGCAATGTCCGGGGATGGTCGGGGGGCATCCGACACCACAGGAGTTAGGCGTGACCTCCAGCTTCGATGCCGCCGGGCGACGTGATGCGCCGCCCTCGGTCGACCTGTTCGGGCACTTCCGTGATCTCGTCCGTGTCGCCGTCCCCGCGATCCTGATCGGCATCCTCGTCGGCGCCTCGGTGTTCGCGCTGCGGACCGCGTTGGTCCCGAAGGAGTACTCGGCCACGGTCGTCACCGAGATCACGCCGGCCGGCACGATCATTCCGGGCGACGCCTTCGTCGAACAGTTGCGTGCCCCGTTCGTGGCGCTGTCCACCGACGAGAACGTCCTGCAACAGGTGCTCACCCAGGTCGACACCGGATGGACGACAAGCGAGTTGAGCTCGCACGTCACCACGACTCCGGGAACGGCTCCCACACTGATGGACTTCACCGCCGCGGCGCCGACGAGTACCCAGGCCGAAGACGTCGCCCGCGCGATGGTCACCGCCATCTCCGCCGCGTCGCTGTCCAACCATGCCCGCGCCATCACCCGGCAGATCGATCAACTGCGTGCGCAGGTGACCGCCGAGCGCGTCCGCAACCGCGCACTGCCCGACCGCAGCGAGGCGAAGGTCGAATCCGATGCGACCCTTGCCGATCTCGACTCCCAGCTCACCCGGTTGCAGAACTCGTCGTCGGACACGCTCACCATCCTCGCGGCACCGTCGGCGAGCGAGGTGCCTGTCAGCCCCAAACCGGCCCAGGAGGGCGCGGTCGCCGGCATCGCCGCGACGATCATCGCGGCGGAGCTGCTCGCACTGTTCCGTGGGCGGGTCGGCCGGAAACCGAACCCGATCTGGGCCCGCCGCGCGGCGCACCGGTACGGCGCGGAGCTCACCTACGGACAGCGGGGCGAGCCGGCGCTGCCGGCGACTCTGCTGCCCGCGTTCGCGCAACGCCACCGCCGCGCCCAGGTCGCGCTGATCCTCACCGGCGACCACATCGACGCCGCTCGCGTGATCGACGACATCCGTCACCCGGAGGACGACGCGACGACCGGGCACCGTCTGCGCATCGTCCGGTTCCCTCTCACCGAGCCCTGGTGGCAGAGCGTCGATCCCGGGGACGTCGCGCTCGCGGCTGTGGTCGTCTCGTCTTCGGGACGTGATCGCAAGCCGGCCGACCGGGCGCTGTCCCAGCTCGCGACCATCGGGTCGACCCGTCATCTGATCGTGCAGCGCACGGGAAAGCAGCCTCCCGCGCAAGTTCTGTCCACCACCAGCGCCGATCCGGTCTCCGGCGACCGCACCGAGGTCGAGAGTGCCGGGGACACAGCCGCATCGAGAGCCGAGGCCACCACACCCATGACACCGCAACCGCCGTCTGACGATCCGCGCGGCACGACCCTCGATTCCGACCGGTTCCGCACCGCGCCGGGAGATGTGGGCAGCAATGCCCGGTGACCGCGTCGCCGTCGTCCACGAACGACTCACGGAGATCGCCGGGTCCGAGCACGTCGTCGAACAACTCGCCGCGACGTGGCCACGCGTTGAGGTGCACGCGCCGATCGCGCGGCCCGCGGGTGTCCCGGCCGGGTTGGCCGAGCCGCCGATCACCTCGCCGCTCAATCGCGCCTACCGCCTGCTCGGCGAACGCAGCTATGCCCCGTTGCTCCCGCTGATGCCGCTGGCGTTCCGGCGGATGCCGCTGCGGGATGCCGACGCGGTCGTCACCAGCCATCACGCCTTCGCCACCCAGGCGGTGCACGCGACCGACGCGCCGGTCATCGCCTACGTACACAGTCCGGCCCGCTGGGCATGGGATCCGTCGCTGCGCGCGGGCGAGGGCGGCGGGGCAGCCGGCGCCGCGATCCTGTCGGCGCTGTCGGTGGTCGCCCGGCGCTGCGAAGTCGGCGCCGCGCCCCGTCTGCACACCGTCGTCGCGAACTCCTCGGCCGTCGCCGAGCGCATCCGCGAGCACTGGGGACGTGAGTCGGTCGTCGTGCACCCGCCGGTGGACCTCGACGGCTTCACACCGGATCCCGCGGTGCCCCGTGAGGACTTCTACCTCCTCGCCGGACGACTCGTCCCGTACAAGCGACCCGACCTCGCGATCGCGGCGGCCGCCCGCGCCGACGTCCGGCTCGTGGTCGCCGGAGACGGACGGGCCATGCCGCAGTGTCGCGAGCTCGCCGGGCAGAAGACGACGTTCCTCGGCCGCGTCCCCCACGACACCCTGCTGAACCTGCATCGCAGCGCCCGCGCGGTCCTGATGCCCGGAATCGAGGACTTCGGCATCGTGCCCGTCGAGGCGATGGCCACCGGCACGCCCGTCATCGCGCTCGGTGAAGGGGGCGCCCTCGACACCGTCGTACCCGGGTCGACCGGTCTGCTGATCGAACCGGGGACCGACGACGAGATCGTCGAGCGGCTGGCCGCGTCGTTGCGCGACTTCGCCGTCGACGACTACGACCGATCCGAGATCCGCGCCTGGGCCGAGCGCTTCCGGCGCGAACGGTTCCGCGACGAGATGCGCGAGGTCGTCGATGCCGCGCTCTGACAACGCCGCAACCGCCGGGGCGCAGCGTGCCTCCGTCCTCGACCGTGCACTGGCCACGTCCCGCACGATCTCGGTGACCGGCCCGATGACGGCCCCGGATCTCGACCTCATCCGGGCTCGCCTGACCCGGGCGTGGACACCGACGTCGAGACTGAGTCTCGTCCCCGATCCGGCGTCGGCGAGCTGGGCCCACGACGTGGCGACCCTGCCGCGGGTCGTCGAGCGGCCCGACCTCGCCGACCTGCCGATCGGCGACATCATGACGCGCCTGCGGAACCGTCCCGAGCCGCTGCCCCGACTCGAGGTGCTCGTGTGTGGTCAGTGGCTGGTCATCGACCACACCCACGGCATGGGCGACGGCCGCCTCGGCGTCGAGCAGATCGCCGGTCTGGCCAGCCACCACGAGTTCCCGATGACCGAGCGGTTCGAACGCTCGCTGCCGCCGGACGCCGCCTGGCAGGCGTTGCGTCGTCACGTCCTGCGACACCCCAGACGTTTGCGCGACATCATGCGCCTGCGCGCTGCGAACGTCTCGCCGCCGACCCACGGACCAACGCGCGTCATCGAGGACTGGCATGCCACCCGCTGCGCCCTCACCGCCGCGATGCGCCCGGGGCAGACCGACGAACTCAAGCGTGCGATCGCCGACACCGGTGTCCGGATGTCCTCGGCGGCGGTGACCGTCGCGCTGTGGCGCGCCGCCCTGTCCGCGCAGGGCGTTCCCCTCGACGAGCGCACGCAGATCCTCTTCGACTGCCGCCGCTATCTCGACGCCGGGCACGCCGAGGACCATGGCAACTTCGCCGTGGGCATACCACTGCGCTTTCCACGCGACGCGACGCCGATGGAGATCGGGGACCGCATCCGTGCGGTCGCCGAATCCGGTTGGCCCGCGGCCGTTCTGGCCGCGGGAGAACTCCGGGCGCGCCTGCGTCGATCGTCACCCGAGGAGCCGCCCGTCCCGCGCCGGGTCGAGGTGCCCGACCGGTTACGACTGTCGGTCAGCGACCTCGGGCGGATCGGGATCTTCGGTGATCTGCCGTGGGATCTGGCGGCGGCCTCGCATCACCTGTTCGCCTATGTCGAGCCCGATGGCCCGGATGCGGCGAGCATGCTCGTCAGCGAGATCGACGGTTCGCGCAGTTTCACCGCGACATTCTGCAGCGATTTCGTCGGTCGCCCGGTCATCGAGGCGGCCCTCGACCACCTCTGCGAAGATCCGGTGTCCCTGCTGGATCGGCTGCTCACGCGCTCATGAGGACGGTGTCGCGGCGCGTCGGGCGCCCGCCTGCGACCGTGCTCGTGGCCGTCCTGCTCGTCACAGCACTGCTGACCGCCGCATGTTCGGCCTCCGCCGGCCCGGCGTCTGACGATGCATCGCAGAGCTTTTCGGCACCGCCAGGGGCGGCGGCCGGCGATCTGGTGGGATCACCCATACCGACCGACGCCTACATCTCCCTGCGGCGCATCGTCGACCGCGCCGTACGGCTCCGCTACCTGTCCACCGACCCGGTCAGCGGTGAGCTGGTTCCCGTCTCGGCCGCGGTGTTCGTGCCGCGCGGCCGGGCTCCGGCGGGCGGATGGCAGATCCTGGCGGTCGGTCACCCGACGACCGGCATCGCGGGCAACTGTGCCCCGTCGCTGTACGGCAACCTGCTGGGCACCGTCGGGCTCATCGCGTCGCTGCTCGAGCAGGGGTTCGTCGTCGTACAGACCGACTATCGAGGACTCGGCACACCAGGACCCCACCGGTATCTCGACCCCGCGCCCGCCGCGAACGACATCATCGACTCGGTGCGTGCGACGCGGATGATCGTCGACGGCACCAGCGATCAGTGGTGGGGCTTCGGGGTGTCACAGGGCGGACACGCGGTGTTCCACGCCAACGAGATCGCGGCGACCTACGGTCGCGATCTGCGACTGCGCGGGACGGTGAGCATGAGTCCCGCGCTCGACGTCGCGCCGCTGGCTGATGCGATGGATGCCGGCACCCTCACCCCGGAGCAGATCGCGTTTCTTCCGCTGGTCCTGACGGGATTGAAGGCGATCCATCCCGAACTCGTCATCGACGACTACGTGCACGGACCGCTGCGCGAGGCGTTCGGCGTGCTCCTGGAGTGCAACGACGCCGCGATGGTCCAGAAGCAGGCCATCGTCGAGGAGGTGCGACCGGAGGACTATCGCCCGGTCGACGACGCGGCCACCGACCGCCTCCGGACGTGGCTGCGCGAGGTGAGTCTGCCCCAGGGGCGGGCTTCGGCCCCGATGCTCGTCGCCTACAGCGACGCCGACGACGTCATCCCGGCCCCGTGGACCGCGGGAGCCATCGATCGGGGATGCCGGCTGGGTGATGCGATCACCGCGATCGAGGTCCGCGGTCAGCCGCACGGCATACTCGACATCGGCTCCGCGGCGACCGACTGGGTCCGGGCCGTGCGGTCAGGACAGCGTCCGCCGAACACCTGCGCGTGAGCTGTGTGCCGACCGGGTCGACCCGGCAGCGAGAGGAGTGACGATGAGTTCGAACACCGAGGACGGTGCGAACACCGCGAACCCCGTCGACGACCCCACTCCGGATGGCGAGGCGACCACGGACCCCGCCCAGCTCGCCGCACTCTTCGACACGTCACCCGAGGCCGGCGTACACGCCGTCCTCGAAGCGGTGCGCGGGCGCAACCCCGACATGGCCCGGTCGCTCCGCGCGATCCTGTCCGATCCGGAGCGGATGCGCGCGCTGAAGGACAGCGGCCTGCTCGACGACCCGCCGACCCACAGCCTCGACGAGACGATCCGGCTCACGATCGATGCCGTGGGCGTCCCGCACGTCGCCGTCAACCTCATCACACCGGACGAGCAGGCGACCGCCGCAATCGCCTTCCGGTCCGGGAGTCCCGACGGTCCCAGCACCCGGTCGCTGGTCAACTCCCTCTGCGTCCTCCCGGTGGTCAGCGGTTCACCCCTCATCATCGACGACATCGCCGACCACGCGCTCCTCGCCGACCACCCGACCGCCGTCAGCGGGGAGGTGACCGCCTACCTCGGCCTCCCGCTCGCCGACGACGACGGACATGTCATCGGCACGTTCTGCGCCTGGGACTCGGAGGCGCATCACTGGTCCACCGCGGAGGTCCAGCTCATGTCCGATCTCTCGATCCTGGTCCAGGAGCTCATCTTCGGGCGTTGACACGGGCGCGTGCCCTCGTGACCTGGCGGTGAGCATTCGGTACCCAACACGTGGCCGGTAGGCGCACGCGGGACCGCCGCGTACACCTACAATCGTCGGGACGGGGGGCTGTTCTTTCGGATGGAGTGGACTTGTCGACCCGTGTATCGCAGGCCGAGTTCCCGCAGACCACGAGGCGCACCCCGGTGTACTCGTCGCCCAACGGTCGGCGCACCTTTCACGAGCTGATCCGCGACGATCCCCTGAGCACGATCGTGACCGTGTCGATCGACGTGTTGTCCGCGACGATCGCGGTGGCCGCCGGGATCTGGTGGGTGAGGAGTGGCAGCGGCGCGAACCCGCCGTTGTGGACACTCGCCACCTTCGTGCCGATCCTCGTGATCGTCTTCTCCTTGCGCGGGGTCTACCGTCGGGGGCTCAATCGCCGGTTCCTCGACGAGGTCGGCCGGGTCATGACCGGATGCACGATCACCGCGATGATCCTGCTGTGCTCCCTGCTCCTCTCCTACTCCGACGACAGACCCGGCGCCGCGGTCACCAAGGTGTGGGTGTCGGCGCTGTTCTGGGTTCCGTTCGGTCGTCTCATCCGCGACATCATCCAGCGGAGCCTGCGCAAGAACGGTCATCTGCTGTCCCCCACGCTGATCATCGGCGACGGGCCGATCACCGCACAGGTGGTCGGCCGCATGGTGGCCGCGCCGGAGCACGGCCTCCGGCCGGTCGGCATCCTGGCCGCCGGCGCGCCACCCCGCGCCGATCGGGACGAGGGACCCACCAACGAGATCGCGCAGCTCGGCGGGGTGGACGAACTCGACGACGCGATCCGGGCGACGAAGGCCGAGGTCCTGGTCGTGGCCTTCGCGGTCACCAATGTCGAAAGGCTCACCGCCGCCGTCCGTATCGCCCACCGGCATGGGGTGAAGGTGTGGATCGTGCCGCGCATGTTCGACGTCGTCGGACGCCGCAGCCGGGTCGACCACATCGGCGGGCTGCCCCTGATGTCGGTCCCGCACACCAACCCGCGGGGGTGGCAGTTCCGGACCAAGCACATCGGGGACCGGGTGGCCGGGGCCCTGATCCTGGCGGCGATCTCACCGCTGTTCCTCACGCTCATGCTGCTGGTGCGGTTGAGTTCGCCCGGGCCGATCTTCTTCGCCCAGCCGCGAGTGGGTCGCGACGCGCGGGTGTTCAACTGCCTGAAGTTCCGCTCGATGCGGCCCGAGGACCCCGCCGCGGAGAAGTTCCGGCCGACCGAGGGCAGCGCACCCGGCGGCGTCGAGGGCGTCGACCGCCGCACCAGGATCGGCAAGATCATGCGCTCGACGTCGATGGACGAACTACCCCAGCTGCTCAACGTGATCCGCGGGGACATGAGTCTCGTGGGTCCACGCCCGGAGCGTCCCGAGTACGTCTCGCTGTTCGAGGTGCAGATCCGGCGATACGGCGAACGCCACCGGGTGAAGGCCGGGGTCACCGGCTGGGCGCAGGTGCACGGCCTGCGCGGTCAGACCTCCATCGCCGACCGCGCCGAGTGGGACAACTACTACATCGAGAACTGGTCACTCTGGCTCGACGTCAAGATCCTGCTCCTGACCGTGCTCGCGGTGCTCAAACGGGCGGAGTAGCCGCGGCCACCCACCCGCGTCGTCACATCGTCGGACGTCGGGTGTCGTACGCGGGGCGATACGGCACCCGTCCCCGTTCGTCGCGGATGGTGACGATCAACGTGCGGGCGACGACGACGAGCAGGATGATGCCGCTGACGATCGCGAGGAGCAGTGCGGTCATGACGACCTCCTGACGCCGGAACATGGTGTGCCGGTATTCAATCGCCGATCACGACCTGGTGGTAGATGCCAACCGCGCATCCGTGGACTCAATTGCCCGCCCATGGTGACGCGACTCCGCCGGTCGGCGCCACTGATTTTCTCCGGCCGGCCGGTGCCGGGGTCCGGCGACGGCATCGCCGACGGACAGCATCATCCGGCACACCGCCGAGAAGTCCGGTGCGGCAACGACACGCAGTCCTCGACGGTCGGTACCTCTCACGCCGGGCGCGTCAACGCGTCCGGCGCCCCCGGGCGATCAAGTGATGTCCATACGTCCCGCAACACGTCGACGCCGGCGGCGAGGTCGTCGGCATCCTCGGTGAACGGAACGCGGATGTAGCGTTCGTGCGCCCCGTCGACGCCGAACTTCGGTCCGGCGCTGATCCGCACACCTCGGTTCAGGGCGGCGGCCGCGAGCGCGGAACTCAGCGGCGCCCCGAGCCCGACCCACATCGCCAACCCACCGTTGACGTCGGGAATCTCCCACTCCGGCAGATGATTTCGTAGAAGTCCGGTGAGCGTGTCCCGGCCGATACGAAGCTGCGCGGAACGAACCGCGAGCAGGTCGTCGTAACCGGCCAAGACCTCGGCGGCGATCTGCTGGTCGATGATCGGAGAACCGAGGTCACCGGCGGGTCGCCGTCGGACGATCCGGTCGACGATGTCCTCGTCGGCACGAATCCATCCCACCCGCAATCCACTCCACACCGTCTTGCCCAGCGATCCGATCGTCACCACCGGCACCGAGGACCTCACCGGCGCATGCGCGGCGAACGGGAAATGGTCCGTCCGACGATCGATGTCGAGCTCGGCAGTCGTCTCGTCGACGAGCAGCGCGGTCCCGGCCCGGCGCGCCGCGTCGGCGAGCCGCTCTCGGTGGGCGGACGGCATCGAGGCACCCGTCGGGTTCTGGAAATCCGGTATGCAATAGGCCATCTCGGGTCGCAACCGGCTGAGGACCTCGACGAAGTGGTCCATGTCCCAGCCGGCCGCGGTGACCGGCGTCGACACGAGCCGTCCGCCGGCCTCGGCGATCGCCTCGTAGGCGTGCGGATAGGTCGGGGTCTCGACGACCACCCGGTCGGCTCGTCGGAGCAGGGTCCGCGCGACGAGTGCGATGGCGTGTTGCCCACCGAGGGTCACCACGATCTGCGCCGGGGTCGTGGGCAGTCCGCGGTCGGTGTATCGATCGGCGATTCGTCGGCGTAGCAGCGGATCGCCCACCAGGTCGAGTCCGGGCCGGCGCAGCAGGTCGGGCACATTGCCCGTGACCCGCTCGATGATCGCCTCGAGACCGGGCACCGGTTCGGGAACGGCGTGCGCGAAGTCGATCTCGGCAACCGCGCCCGGACCCCTCCGCGGGAGCATCGCGACGGAGCCGGATCCCCGGACGCTGACCAGATAGCCGGCCTCGCGCAGCGCTCCGTACGCCGACACCACCGTGGTCCGACTCCGCCCGAGCGCATCGGCGAGGATTCGCTCGGCGGGCAACCGCGTGTATGTCGCGATCCGGCCGTCGTCGATGAGGAGTCGGATGCGGGCGGCGAGGGCCGCGTAGGCCGCGTCGCCGCTCTCCCACTCACCGAGCAGCGTGACGAGTTGCTTCACCCCGAGGTTCGAGCGAGCCACCGGCCGGCCGATGGCTCGCGGTGCACCCACAGAATCCTCCTCACCGGTCGCCAGGGTCCAACGACGCCCTGCGGCCGTCGACGTCCAGTCAAACGCAGTGCCCGCGGGCACCACAAGGTCCAATCCGCGGTCGGTGGACTGCCGTCGAGCGGTGGTGGCGGTCCGCAGATCACCCGTGACCACCGGGCGGCTGTCGGGTTCGGGCGATATCGTCGGCGTCGATGAACATCCGCCCGTCAGCTCTCGACGCGGCCGTGCGTCCCGGGCATGTGCTACGTGTCGATGACGTCGACGGCCTCGCCCTGGCCGACCTCGTCGACTCGGTCTCGGCTGACCTACCGGTGTTCCTGGACCATCGCGGACCCGGCGATCGCACCGCCCGGGAGGTCGTCCGGGAGGTCCTCGACGCGCTCGAGGACATCGTCGTCGCCCTCTTCCCGGTCTGGCTCCCGGGCCATGAGCCGGGCCTGCCGGTCGACGCCGACGACGCCGAGGCCACGGCGCGCCTGCTGTGCCGGGACGCCGGCTTCCCCTCGCCCGCCGTCATCCATCTGGCCCGTGCGGCCGCCGGCGCGCGACGTCCCGGCCCCGGCCCCGCCGACGACGCCCGGGCGGCCGCGCTGACGTTTCTCTTACGACGGGGATACGGACGTGGTTCCGTGGTCCTGGCCGTGCGCGCCGACACCGCATTGGGCGAGCGGGCCCAGCACGCGGCCGCCGCCGCGTACGAATGGCTGGCCGACCACGCCGACCTCACCGTGTGGCTCACCGCCGACGCCCTGCCCGCGGTCACGAGGGTGCCGGCCATCCGGATCGGAGTACCCGCGGGGCGGCGATTCCCGCCGCCCGGTCCGGTGGAGGCGCTGCACGATCCGTCGTCGGCCTCGGCGAGGCCCGTCCTCGTCGCCTCCCGTCCGTCGGGGAGACCGGCACCGCACAGCGATGCCGAGCAAACCCTCGAACGCGCCCTCGCGCGTGCACCGTGGGCTCGCGACCGACAGTGGAACCGGAGTCCGCGCGACCTCGATCCGCTCCACCCCGCGGTCATCGTCGACCTGCTGTGGCCGAGTGAACGCGTGGTCGTGGAGGTCGACGGCGCGGATCATCGCGGCCCGGTAAAGTACGCGCGAGATCGACGTCGCGACAACATGCTTCAGCGTGCCGGGTACCTCGTTCTGCGTTACACGAACGACCACGTTCTCGACGACACGTCCCTTGTCGTCGCAGAGCTGGCCGCCGTGATCGCCGAGCGCTCCCGACCACCGGCATCGTCCCGACCGACGCCCGCCCGACCCCCTTCGACCCGCGAGGAGCATCCGTGGACCACGCCCAGCTGACGCCGATCCAGAGTGCGGCGCTGTTCGTCCTGCTGGCCGAGTCCCGAGAGCTCTCCAACCCGGAACTGAAGGAGTTCGGTGCCGCACTGGACAAGCCGGCCCGCAACCATCTCAACGCCCTCGGCCTCGTCGACTCGCGACTCGGCGCACGCCGCGCGTACTTCCACACCCTGACCGACCGCGGGTGGGCCTGGTGCGCGGCCGAACTGACATCCGAGCCACCGAAGAGATCGACTGCACCGACGAAGGCCATGTACGCGGTCCTCGCCGGCCTCGCCCGGTACCTCGACGACGAGGACCTCCGTCTCCACGAGGTGTTCGGCCGTCCCCGACGCCCCACCCACGAGGAGCCCGGGACCCCGATCGCAACGGCTGCGTCCGACCCGGCGTCGTCCACCGTCGATCCCCGGGACCAGATCGCGGCCGCCTACCGCACCCGAGCCGTCACGGCGGGCGACTTCGTCCTCGTCACCGATCTGCGCGCCGACCTGCCCGGGATGAGCGACGAGGTCTTCGACGCCACGATGGTGGAGTTCCAGCGCGCACCCGGGGTCAGCCTCATCCCGCAGGAAGACCAGGCGTTGCTGACCCCGGCCGACCGGGCGGCCGCGGTGACGGTGGGCACGCAACCGTGCCATCTGTTTGCGATCGAGGAGAGCTGATCCGATGGACGCCGACGCCCGTCACGCACTGGAATCGATCCGCCTCAACTGGGCCGACACCCCCGACGACGTGTGGGGCACCGCCGACCCCTTCCACGTCGGGGGCCTGCACGAGGACACCATCGTCGACATCATCCGTTCCTTCGACGACGCCCGTCGTTCGCCGTCGGGGAGTCCGATCGGGGTCACGGTGCGCGGCCCGGCCGGATCCGGCAAGACCCATCTCCTGGGCCGGGTCCGGCATCGTGTCCAAGAGGAGGGCGGGTACTTCTTCCTCGTCAAACTGCTCGACGCCACCGACTTCTGGCGTTCGGTGCTCGTGGCGATCATCGAGGACCTCGGCCGACCGACGCCCCGCCACCGCTCGCAGTTGAATCAGCTCCTCCACCGCCTCGCGATCGACGCCGGGGTCGCGGACGGGACACGTGACGCCGTGACCGGCGGCGCGCCGCTGACACCCGCCGCCCTCGATGACTTCGTCCACGGCGTCTACACCCGCCACTCGCGGCACCGGCGCCGGTCGCAGCACATCCTGCGTGCGCTCGTACTGCTGGAGTCCGACGACTTCGCGGCCAAAGACCTCGGCGAGGCGTTTCTGCACCTGGACATCGACGACGCGGAGGAACTGGCCGCCTGGGGCATCCGCAATGCGCGCCTCGGTTATCAGGAGATCGTCGAGAACATCTCGCGGATCATCGCCTTCGACGATGCGGCGGTGCTCGCGATCGACCAGATCGACACCCTGATCGAGGCCGGCAAGACCGCCGAGCCGGGCGAGGAATCACAGGTGGAGAAACTGGCGCACGGCCTGATGTCGGTGCGCGACACCATGAGTCGGACCACATGTGTGGTCTCCTCGATCACCGCCGCGTGGGAGTACCTCGCCGGACACGTCATGCGATCAGCGGTTGATCGGTTCCGGTTGCCACCCACCCTGCAACGGCCCACGAGTGCGGACTTCGGCCGGCTCCTGCTCGCCCGGCGTTTCGCACCGGGTTTCGCCGGCGTCGGATTCACGCCGCCCCATCCCACCTGGCCGGTCACCGACACCGCACTGACGGCGGCCACGGATTACACCCCGCGCGAGCTGATGGTGACCGTGGACCGCCAGATCGCCGCGATGCTCCGCAGCGACACGTTCGCCGAGATCACCGACCTCTCCGGCGCCACGTCCAAGACCTCCGCCGGCCAGGGCACACTCCCCCTGATCACCCAATCCCGCACCACGACAGACGTTCCTGACACGGGAGCGACCGCTCGGGGGCGCTCGTCGTCTGCTGAATCGTCGTCTGCGGGATCGTCGTCAACCGACTCGTCGTCGACGACCACCTCGGACGATCCCGCGTTCGCGAAGCTCGACCAGCGGTACACGGAGTTGATCCGGCGTGCCGACCCGCTACCCGCATTGGTACCCGACACCGAGGACCGGATCGTCCCCTCGCTGCTCCATGCCGGATTGGCGACGTGGATCCAGGCACTGTCCCGCGACGCCGACCGCTGGCAGCTCGATGCCCGGCCGGGACCGAAGAGTCCGCTGCACGGGCGGATCCGACAACTCGTCGACCCGAACCGGGACATCGAGCAGTCCTGGAGCTTCCGTGCCATCGCGGCATCGAACGCGCGTGCCGTCCAGACGCGCCTGTCGAGCGCGACGACGACCTCCGGTTTCACCCTCGGCGACATCGAACGCACCCTGGTGATCCTGCGGCGGGATCCCTGGCCCACGGGACCCAAGACCCGGCAGATGGTCGAGGAGCTGCACGATCGGGGCGGACGGGTCGTCGCCTGGACCGAACAGGACATCAAGCGGCTGAGCGCGCTGGCACAGCTGCGGGCCGAACGGCCCTCGCATCTCCGGGAGTGGATCTCCGACCGCAACCCGGCTGCCGAGATCGCCTTCCTCACCGACATCCTGGGCCCCGCACTCGAGGCGCCGGCGCCAGGCGTGCAGTCAACGGATTCCGCGGGAACCACTTCGGACACGCCTGCCAAACGCCACGAGCCCGGCACCGCGGACGAACGCTCGACCACGACGCCACCCCGCGAGCCGACGACGGACGAGTTCCGGTCGACCGACCCTCGGTCGGGGACGTCGGGGTCCGACACCGCCGAATCGTCGTCGCGAACCACCCCCGCCAGCGAACAGTCGATCACCCTCGGGCGAAGTGTCGCCACCGGCGAGGCGGTGACCGTCTCGCTGTTCGCCCTGCGCAAGCATGTGGCGCTGTTCGCCGGATCCGGTTCGGGGAAGACGGTGTTGATTCGGCGCATCGTCGAAGAGGCTGCCTTGCAAGGAGTTTCGTCGATCATCCTCGACGTGAACAACGACCTCGCACGCCTGGGGACACCGTGGCCGGACGCCGACCCGCGTCCGTGGACGCCCGACGACCGCGAGCACGCCAAGCGCTACCTGCACGACACCGAGGTCGCGGTCTTCACCCCGGGTCGGGCATCGGGGCGGCCATTGAGTTTCCAGCCGCTACCCGACTTCAGCACGGTGGTCGGCAACCCCGACGAGTTCCGTGCCGCGGTCGACTCCGCCGTCGGCGCCCTGATCCCGCATGCCCGGGCCATCGGGACCAGCGCGAAAGCCTATCGGCAGCAAGCAGTCCTGCAGCAGTCCATGGAGGCCTTCGGACGACGCGGCGGCGGCGCCCTGCAGGCTTACGTCGGACTGCTGACCGAACTGCCCGACGACGCGAGCACCCTCGCCGACGCCCCGAAGCTCGCCGCCGAACTCGCGGAGAACCTCAAGGCCTCGATGGCGATCGATCCCGTCTTCGGGGGTGACGCCGCCCCGGCCGACCCCGGGTACCTGCTCACTCCCTCACCGGGTTTCCGGGCCCGGGTGTCGGTCGTGAACCTCGCCGGCCTCGGCACCGACGACCGGCGGGCCGGTTTCGTCAATCAGCTCCAGATGGCCCTGTTCGCCTGGATCAAGAAGAATCCGGCCGCCGACCGGCCACTCGGAGGACTGCTCGTCATGGACGAGGCGCAGAACTTCGCCCCGTCCGTCCGGATGACCGCGGCGTCGAAGAGCACGAGCGCATTGGCGTCGCAGGCTCGCAAGTACGGCCTCGGGCTCATCTTCGCGACCCAGTCGCCCACCGGCATCGACAACAAGATCTCGGCCAACTCCTCGACCCAGATCTTCGGACTGCTCAATCATCCGACGCAGATCGAACGCGCCAAGGAACTCGCCGCCAACAAGGGCAGCAGGATTCCCGACATCGGCAAGCTCCCGGCGGGGACGTTCTACATCGCGAGCGAGGGCGGGCGGTTCACCAAGGCCGAGACGCCGCTCTGTCTCACCTACCACCCGGCGAGTCCGCCGACCGAGGACGAGGTCGTCGAGCTGGCGCGCTCCACGACACCGCGTCCACGGTGACGGCCGGGCCCGACTTCGCCGACGACCGAAGACGATGGTTGGCACAATGGACACCGTGCTCACGCTGACCGCCGGGGAGAACCGTCCGCTGCCGTCGACGGCCGTGACCGTCTCGGTGCGCTCGGCATCGCCGGTCAACACCTCGGCGATCCTGCTCACCGATGCCGGTCGCGTCCGCTCCGACGGGGACCTCGTCTTCTACAACCAGCCCAGCGGCCCCGGCGTCGGATACCGTTCTGCCGGCTCGGCCGACATCATCTCGGTCGACACCGCCGCGCTGCCTCGGGAGATCGCGACGGTCGTCGTCGCGGCGAGCCTCGACGGGACCGGACCCGCGAGTTTCGCGACCGCCGGCGCCCTCACCGCGACGCTGACCGGCGGCGGTACGGAACTCGTCTTCAGCCCCTCCGGTCTCACCAGCGAGGCGGCCGTCGTGTGCCTCGAGATCTACCGGCGCAACGACGTCTGGAAGGTTCGTGCCGTCGGCCAGGGATACGACGCCGGTCTCGCGGGCCTCGCCACCGCCTTCGGCATCGAGGTCGACGACGAGCCCGCGACGCCGCCTCCTGGTCGGCCTCCGCGAGTCACCGATCCGCAGCCCTGGCCGCCGGCCGCGTCGACGCCAACCGCGCCGCCGTCGACACCCGAACCACCGGCCCCGCAATGGAATACACCGTCCGCACCGCCGCCTCCGCCCCGGCCCCCGGTCACCGCCCAACCACAGGGAGTTCCCATGCACAGCGATCTGTTCGCGCCGTCCCACGCCGAGGTCACCGGGCAGGGCATCCAGAAGCAGGGCAGCAAGATGTGCCGGGTCGGGCTCGCCGGTGAGGTCATGGCCCGCACCGGCTCGATGGTGGCCTACCAGGGCAACCTGAAGTTCGAGGCGCTCGGCTCCGGAGGTCTCGGACGGATGATGCGTCAGGCGATGACCGGCGAGGGCGTCCCGCTGATGAAGGTCACCGGACAGGGCGACCTGTTCCTCGCCGATGCGGCATCGGACGTGCACCTCATCGACCTCGACGGTTCCGACGGCCTCACCATCAACGGCGCCAACGTCCTTGCCTTCGACTCCTCGCTGTCCTACGACATCGCCCGTGTGCAGGGTGCCGGCGCGATGAGCAACGCCGGACTGTTCAACTGCGTCTTCACCGGGCGCGGCCGGATCGCCATCACCACCGACGGCACCCCGGTCGTCCTCAACGTCGACGCCGCGACCTATGCCGACCCCCAGGCCGCGGTCGCGTGGTCGTCGAGCCTGCGCACCTCGGTGAAGTCCAACGACTCGTTCAACCTCGGCACCCTGATGGGACGCAGCACCGGCGAGCGGTTCACCCTCGAGTTCTCCGGCCGCGGGTTCGTCGTCGTGCAGCCGTCCGAACTCCCGCCCGGCGGGTTCGTCGGCGGGACCGGTGGCGGCGGGTCGGCCGGGTCAGGGGCCGGCGGCGTGTTGGGTGGCATCCTCGGGCGCTGACGAGGCGGAACTCGGACGTCGCCCGAAGTTGTCGGTGCCGACTGCTCTACTACGCTCCACCTTCGAACACCAGGAGCGAGCATGACCCACCACTTCTCCGATCTGCGGGGTCTGCCCCGCTGGCACCCCGACCCGCTGGTACGCGAGACGCTCGACCGCATCCGGCGCTACGGTTGGGCGGTGACGGCCGTCAGTGACGAGTGCACGTGTCACTCTCCCGAATGCGAAGCACCTGACTGCTCTTTCGCGTACACCACCGGCCTGCGCTTACACGACCTCCCCGAGTTGGCGGTGTACGGACTGGATGCACGAACGAGTGCATCGGTTCTCAACGAGCTGGGCAGCGTGTTTCACACCTATGACTGGCACTCGATCGTGTCGAATTCGGTTCTCATACAACTGGATTCGCTTGAGGTTCCGGTCACCGTCATCGAACTGGTGGACAAATCCGATCTTATCGTCACCAACGTCCTCTACCCCGACGCTCCGGTCTTGCAGGCGGTGTGGCCTGACGATCTGGGCAGCTATCCGTGGGAAGAGGGTTACACCCTTGCACCGGAACACCAATTCGTGATGGGCGTGCACGACCAGCGAGCGACCGGTGGCGACAGTCCGCGCGTCATCTACCCGCACCCCGGAATGAACCGGGCCCAGCGGCGCAAGGCGGCCCGACGCCGACGCCGACGCTGAGCAGGCGAGCGGCCAGGTGATCAGCCTGAGTTGCGGGGGCCATCGACCGTTCTCTCCTTGTCGGTGCCCCCGGATACAGTGATTTCTACAGGCCACAGATGAAAGACGCATATCGGTAAACGGTTACGCCGGTGTCGAACCTACGATGACGAGAAGCCCTACCTCCAGTTCTGTCCTGTGATGTGGAAGGTCCGTCATGACAACACTCTCCAGCATGCCGAGCCCAGAAACCGGACGTGTCGAACACCTCGACGGTGACGGTTATCTTGCTGTGCTGACCGCGATTCGCGAGTCGCTGTGGGATCTCGCACCTGGTGGCGCAGAGCCAACCGCTCGTCAAGCGCACACCGCGATGACCCTGCTGATCGAACTCCGCGCCATCGTGGACCACCATGCCGCCGTCGGCGCCGCCACTCTCGACCGCCTCGGAGTCGCCCGAGAATCGACCGGCAAGACATCCATCCTCTTGATCGCCATGGGCGCGGCCCCCACAATCGCACACCGCTGGTTACGGATTGGCAATTGCCACCCCCGGCTTACGCAGCTACCCGGCTACACCGCCGACGGCGCCATCCCCGGCGAACATGCCGACGCCATCGTCACCGGTATCGCGCACGTCGAGCGTCGAGCACCCGAGGGTGTCTGCATCGAGGAACGAGCAGAAGTCGAGCAGGCATTGATCGCCCAGGCGATGTCCGGAGCCACCCCTGCGCAGATCGCGAAGAGAGCCCGCGAACTGGGCAACGAGTATGCGGCCATCACCGGCGGGCTACCGCCTGGCGAAGACCGCACCATCAACGAGTTCACATTCACACCGACCGGCGACGGCAGGCTCCGCGTACGTGGCGACCTCGACACGGTCATCGCCGAAAAGCTGACCGCTGCAATCGAATCCCTGAACAGTCCGCGACCGGAGCCCGACGGATCCGACGATTCTCGGACGCCCGGCGCCCGAAACTCGGACGCCCTGGAACTCATCCTCGATGCCGCGGCCGTGGCCGACACCAGCCTCGCCACACCACCGAAGACCCACGTCAGCGTGCTGCTGCCGGCGACCGCTCCGGACAAGGCGAGCCTGTTGTGGATGGGCTCTATCAGTCTCACCACCGCGAGGTTGCTGGCGTGCGACTCCACGATCACCGATGTCGTGATCGACGGCGACAACGTCCCCTTGCAGATGGGCACCAGCAAGCGACTGTTTCCGGCGCACCTGCGGCGAGCGATCATCATCCGCGATCAAGGCTGCATCAAATGCGGGGCGCCGGCCGGGCGTACCCAGGTCCACCACATCGAGTTCTGGAGCAGGGGCGGACCCACAGACCTCGACAACGGGTGCCTGCTCTGCGCGTCCTGCCATGCCCACATCCATGCCGGCGAATGGGACATCGTCATGGGCACCGACCGCCACCCCTGGTTGATCCCACCCGCATCGATCGACCGGCTGCGAACGCCACTCCCGGCGTACAACCGCCGCACCATGACTCTCGATGACCGGGCCGCAGCCTGATCGATCCACCTCGGTGATCGATGACCGGCTCGCATACGCGAGCGGCCCGAGAAGACCCGGGCGTCAACACTGCTGAAGCCGAATCCCGACGAGGGCGACGCCCTGCTCGGCACCTTCGCGCACCGATCCGTCGGACCGCGCATGCCCTTTGAGAACTCCATAGTGTTCACGCCCGGCCTGTGGTGCGGGCGAAAAGCGTGAGGCCCCACCTCCTTGGTGGGAGGTGGGGCCTCACAGCGGCCGGGCTCGGCACCGGTGGTGTGCTGGGCGGGATCCTCGGGCGCTGTGGCCCACCGGGTCTCGTAGCGAAAAGCGATGTCATAGAACATACTTGGCTACCGAATCCGGCGGGCGGGTAACGTCGAGGCCATGCCCGAAGCCAGTGCGACCGTCCTCGTCCGACAACCCCTCACCACGGTGTGGGAGTACTGCCTCACCCCGGAGCACGTCGCGGCACTGACGCCCGGCGTGATCGGCGTCGAGACCGTCACCGACGGGCCGGTCTCGGTCGGGACCGTCTGGCGCGGCCAGATGAAGGGGCTCGGCCGCGCCGTCGACTGGACCGGCGAGTTCACGCGGGTGGATGCGCACACCGCCACCGAGTTCTCCTCCACGGAGTCACCGCTCGAGTTCGCCATCTCGGCCACGTTCGCGGAGGTTGGTCGCGGCGTCGAACTCACCTATCGCATCCGCAACGCCGGCGTCGGCGGGGCGGTCGGGAAGCTCGCCGACGCGCTGGCGATCCGCGCGTATCAGCGGTCGCTCGCCGCGAACGCGAAGAAGCTGCCGCGCCTGGTCGACGAATGGGCCGCCACCCGCTGACGACGACGCGGTCCGAGGAGTGCGATGTCGGCATCAGCCACGAGCGATCGATCTCCGACGGAGAAATCCATGAGGACGACGGTCATGAAAGTCTTTGTTAGACATACGAATCGGGGACAATTCGGACGTAGCCTTTCGCGGCCGACGGGGAGTACTCTGACCGGCGGATGCATCTCGTTCGGACCGTGCACCACCCGCCCCGAGACGGTGTGCGGCGTGGCTCCGGCCTGCCGACCCACAATCGTTCGCACACAAAGGGTTCCGTCATGCCCGAATCCAGCGCATCCGTCACAGTCCAGCAACCACTCGACATCGTCTGGGAGTACATGTCCGCTCCCGAACACACCACCGCCTACCTACCGGGAACCGTCGAGGTCACTCCGCTGTCCGATGGGCCACTCGCCGTCGGCTCACAGTGGAAGGGTAAGACGGCCGTCCTCGGTCGGACGGTGGACTGGCGGGGAGAGTTCACCCGCGTCGACACCTGTAAGGAGACGGAGTTCCAGACCGTCGAAGCGCCGTTCCCGTTCACCACGCACATCTCTTTGGAGGAGACCTCCGACGGCGTCCGGGTGACGTGTCGGATCACGTCCTCGACCGGTTTCGGCGGGGTGTTCGGCAAGATGGCCGACCCCATCGTCAACCGCATCTATCAGCGTTCGCTCACCGCGTCGATCGAGAGCATCCCCGACCTCATCGACGAGTGGCTCACCCAGCAGTGACACGACAACGGCCCCACCTCGCCGAAGCGAGATGGGGCCGCTGGGGAATCGGTAGCACGAATGCGCTCCATGAGCGCATTCGTGCTACGAAATCCGTGAGGTGAGAGTCACCAGCTGGACTTCTGCACGCCCGGCAGCTCGCCGGCGTGCGCCATGTCGCGCAGGCAGATTCGGCACAGGCCGAACTTGCGGAACACCGAGTGCGGGCGGCCGCACTTGTTGCACCGGGTGTAGGCCCGCACGGCGAACTTGGGCTTCTTGTTGGCCTTGTTGACCAGAGCCTTCTTTGCCATGTCAGTTGTCCTTAACGTTGTTGTCCTTGAACGGGAAGCCCAGGGCACGCAGCAGCGCCCGGCCTTCGTCGTCCGTGGTGGCCGACGTCACGACGGTGATGTCCATACCGCGGGGCCGGTCGATGTTGTCGATGTTGATCTCGTGGAACATCGACTGCTCGTTCAGGCCGAACGTGTAGTTGCCGTTGCCGTCGAACTGACGGTCCGACAGGCCGCGGAAGTCGCGGATACGCGGGAGAGCGATGGACACGAGACGGTCCAGGAACTCCCACATGCGGTCGCCACGGAGGGTGACGCGCGCACCGATCGGCATGCCCTCGCGCAGCTTGAACTGTGCGATGGACTTGCGAGCGCGACGGATCTCCGGCTTCTGGCCGGTGATCTTGGCCAGATCCTCGACGGCGCCGTTGATCAGCTTCGCGTCACGGGCGGCGTCGCCGACGCCCATGTTCACGACGACCTTCACGACGCCCGGGATCAGCATCACGTTGGGGTATTCGAACTCTTTGTTCAGCGTGTCCTTGATCTCCTCGCGGTAGCGAGTCTTCAGGCGCGGCTGGATCTTGGGTTCAGTAGAGGTCATGTCAGATGTCCTTCCCGCTCTTGCGCGAGATCCGGACCTTCTTGCCCGTTTCCTCGTCGACGCGGTAGCCGACGCGAGTCGGGTTGCCGTCGGAGTCCACGACCATCACGTTCGAGACGTGGATCGAGGCTTCCTGGGTCACGATGCCGCCGGAGGAGGCACCGCGCTCGTTGGCCGACGCGGCGGTGTGCTTCTTGATTCGGTTGACGCCCTCGACGAGGACACGCTGGGTCTTCGGGAAGGCCTGGATGACCTTGCCCTTGGCGCCCTTGTCCTTGCCCGAGATGACGATCACGGTGTCGCCCTTGTGGATCTTCATGTCAGATCACCTCCGGTGCCAGCGACACGATCTTCATGAACTTCTTCTCACGCAGCTCGCGGCCGACCGGGCCGAAGATGCGGGTTCCGCGGGGGTCGCTCTCACCCTTGAGGATGACGGCGGCGTTCTCGTCGAAGCGGATGTAGCTTCCGTCCGCACGACGGCGCTCCTTGGTGGTGCGCACGATGACGGCCTTGACGACCTCACCCTTCTTGACGTTGCCGCCCGGGATGGCGTCCTTGACAGTGGCGACGATGACGTCGCCAATGCCGGCGTAGCGCCGCGAGGAACCGCCGAGCACGCGGATGCACAAGATCTCCTTGGCACCGGTGTTGTCGGCGACTCGCAGGCGGGATTCCTGCTGAATCACTCGTTAGTCTCCTTGACCTGGCTTCTTATGTACGGCGGATTTCCGACCCGACGCACACGGTCTGTTGCCATCGAACACACGCCTGCCTGGGGTTTTGACCAGGTTGTGACACCCGGGCCGTCCGCCCCAGTGGGTTCGTGAGCCGATTCGCGACACAGCGGTGCCGCAGGCAACCCCACAAGTGTAGGGGAATGCCCAGGTCCCGGCCAAATCGATGGTCCCGGCGACCGCGCGGGGGTTTCGGATGACGCCGGGCCGGCAAAGTTTTCCGCGCACTGACCCATCTGGGGTGCACCGCCACGCGAAGCACCCATGACACGAGATCGACCAGACACAAGCCCGTCCGGCGAGCGATCAGTGCGAGCCGGAAGGGAGCTCAACACGGGGGGCGTGTCAGCGCCGGGGGTAATTCTCGGCTGCCGATCGTGAGCCGAACGGTCACCATGCTCCCCGGGCTCCGCAGTTCAGTCCGACAACTGCGGCCTGACGGCAAGTCCTCGACTCGGGGCCACCAGCCCCGTGAGCGATGACCGGAGTTCGAATCCCCCAGTCCGAGCCGGGTTCGACGCTGCCGTGCGGGCACGCACTCACAGGGGAGGCACGCGTGACCACAGACGACGCGGTCCGGAACACCGTTGCTACCGACATCGACACCGACCTGACGATCCCGATGACCGCCGCTCAGCGCGGCATCTTCTACGCCCAGCAGCTCGAGCCGGACGTGCCGATGACCATCGACGCGTTCGTCGAATTCCGCGGCGACACATCGGGTCCGCAGGGCGAGAGCGACGACCCACTCGTCGACGTCGATCCGGACATCATGCAGCGTGCTGTCACCCTCACCGAGAGTGAGACCGAGGCCCCGCTGCTGCGGCTGATCCCGACCGACGACGGCGAACCGATGATGGTTCTCGACCGGTCGCAGCACGTGGTGCTGGGTCGAAAGGACTTCTCTGACGCCGAGGACCCGCGCGCGGCCGCACTGGCCTGGATCGACCGCCGGCGCAGTGCCAGCTCAGACGTCTTCGCCGACAACATCCTCGAGACACACCTGCTCAAAGTGGGTCCCGGACACTCGATCTGGTATTGCCACGGTCACCACATCGGCTTCGACGGCTATGCCGCGATGTACATGATGCTGCGTGTCGCCTCACATTACACGGCGATCGTGAACGGAACGCCGCCGCCGATCGCGGACACCGCGTCGATGGTCGACATCGCCGAGTTCGACCGCGAGTACCGTGCCTCCGCCAAGTTCGCCGAGGACCGCGAGCACTGGGCGTCCCATCTGGCCGATATGCCCGAGATGACCACTCTCACCAGCCTTTCCGCTCCGGCCGCGCCGTTGTCGGTCGTCCGATCGGCGGTCCTCGACGACACCCTCGTCGCCCGGATCCGCGAGCTCGGACACAGCCACCGGGTCCGGCCGGCGTCGGTCATCACCGCTGCGGTGGCCGCCTACGTCGCGCGCTACACCGACCGCGACGAGGCCATGCTGAGCCTGCCGGTCGCGGCCCGGGACCGCGACGTGCTGCGCACCTCGGCGGGCCTGACCTCGAACGTCGTCCCGTTGCGTATCGCGCTCCACGACGATTCCGCCACCGTGACCGATCTGCTGAAGTCGGTCAACTCGGAGATCAAGGCCGCCGTCCGGCACCAGAAGTTCCGGCACGAGGACATCACCTCCCAGATCCTCGGGGCAGCGGGGGCGCGGCGTGGCTTCTTCGGCCCGCTCGTCAACGTCATGCTGTTCTTCCAGCACATCGACTTCGGCCCGCTCAAGGGCGAATTGCACGTCCTGTCCACCGGACCGATCGAGGACCTGTCGGTCAACGTGTACGACAGCCTCGACGGCGGGATGACCCTGGACCTCGAGGCGAATCCGAACATCTACCCGGACGACGACATCACCACCCACCACCGTCGTCTCGTCGACTTCGTGACCGCCTTCGTCGGTGCGCCCGGCGACACGAGGATGTCGGACCTGCACCTCCTGACCGACGCCGAACGCGAAGCGCTACCCGAGCGCATGACCGGGGAACGGGTCGACCACGGCACCACCACCCTCGTCGACCTGCTCGACGACGCGACCCGGGCCCACCCCGACGACACCGCGCTCACCGACGCGCAGGACGGGCGATCACTCACCCATCGCGAATTCACCGACGCGGCAACACAGCTCGCGGCGGCACTCACCCGGCGCGGGATCGGTCCGGAGAGCGTCGTCGGCGTTCAGCTGCCCCGCAGCACGGACCAGATCCTGGCGCTGCACTCGGTGATCCGTGCCGGCGGCGCATTCCTGCCGATCGACCCGGCCGAGCCGGCGGACCGGCTCGGGCACATCCTCGAGGTGGCCGCCCCCGACCTCGTCATCACCGACACGGTGCTGGCCGAACTGCGTGCCGACGAAGGGGTCGCCGCGGCGACAACGCCCCCGGGCCCCGACACGGCCGCGTACGTGCTGTTCACCTCCGGTTCCACCGGCAAGCCGAAGGGCGTGGTCATCACCCACCGCGCCATCGTCAACCGCCTCGCGTGGATGCAGGCCCGCTACGAGCTCGCACCGGACGACCGGGTGCTGCAGAAGACCCCGTCCACCTTCGACGTGTCGGTCTGGGAGTTCTTCTGGCCGTTCACCACCGGCGCGGCACTGGTCGTACCGACTGCCGACGGTCATCGCGACCCCTGGTATCTGCGTGACGTGATCGCCGAACACCGCGTCACGACACTGCATTTCGTGCCCTCGATGCTCGCCGCCTTCACCGCGGCACTCGACGCCGACGATGCATCGGAGCTGACGAGCCTGCGCCGCATCTTCACCAGCGGTGAGGCTCTGACTCCCGCGACGGTCGGTGCCGCCGCGATGCTGACGTCCGCTCCGATCCACAACCTCTACGGCCCCACCGAGGCCGCGATCGACGTCACCCACCACGACCACTGCCGCGCCGACGTCCCGGTGATCCCGATCGGCTCCCCGGTGTGGAACACCGGTGTCCACGTGCTCGACCACCGCCTGCGGCCGCAACCGCCCGGCGCGATCGGCGAACTCTATCTCGGCGGCATCCAGCTGGCCCGCGGCTATCGCTCCCGCGCGGACCTGACCGCATCACGGTTCGTCGCCTCGCCGGCCGTGCCGGGCGAACGGCTCTACCGCACCGGCGATCTCGTCCGTCTGAACGCCTCCGGCGAGCTGGAGTACCTCGGTCGCACCGACTCACAGGTCAAGATCCGCGGCCAGCGGGTCGAACTCGGCGAGATCGAGTCGACCCTCAGCCGGCTGCACGGCGTGACCGCCGCGGGCGTGGTCATCCGGGACGATCTGGTCGCCGGTGAGCCCACGATCGTCGGTTACGTCACCGGCACCGGACTCACCGACAAGGACCTGCGCGCCGAACTCCGAACCGCGCTACCGGATCACATGATCCCCACCGCGATCATGGTCCTCGACGCACTGCCCACCACTGCCAACGGCAAGCTCGACCGCCGTGCGCTGCCGCGGCCCGACCTGCGGACCCACCGCGAGTTCGTCCCCGCGCGTACCGCGCTCGAGCGCTTCGTCGTGGCGACCGTCGCCGATGTGCTCGACCTGCGCGACGGCATGTCCGACGAGGTGGCGAACGAGGCTCCCGCCACGGCTCCGGCGTCGGTGTCGCTGAGCGACAACTTCTTCGAGATCGGCGGGACGTCACTGTCGGCGACACGGATGGCCTCGCGGCTGTCTCGCGCCACCGGCCATCGGATCGGGATCCGTACGGTGTTCGACGCCGACGACCTCGCCGGCCTAGTAGCGGCCCTCTCCGACCTGGGCGTCGACACTGATGAGCCGGCCGTCGGCTCCGCCTCGGTCCCCTCCGACGACACCGCCGGGCGGACCGTCTCCGGAGCCGTGCCGCTGTCCCCGGCCCAGCATCGGCTGTGGCTCGCGACACGGTTGGACTCCGCGTCCTCGGCGACCTACAACATGCCGTTCACCGTCCGCTTCGTCGGCGCACTCGACACCGACGCACTCCGGACGGCCCTGATCGACGTCGTCCGCCGACACGAGCCGCTGCGCAGCGTCGTCGCCGAGATCGACGGTGTGGCATGCATCTCCGCGATCGACCCGGACGCGGTCGACGTCGACCTGCCGGTCCTCGCGACCGGTGACGTCGCCCAGTGCCCAGACCGCGACTTCGCCTCGCTCCCCTTCGATCTGGCCGCCGAGATCCCCGTCCGTGCGCGCCTCGTCCGAACCGCCGACGACGATCATCGACTCACGATGGTCGTCCATCACATCGCGGCCGACGGCTGGTCGCTGGCCCCCCTCGCCGGCGACCTGGCCACGGCCTACCGCGCCCGCCGCGACGGCGCCGAGCCCGAATGGTCGCAGCTGCCGGTCTCCTACTCGCAGACCAGCGCCGCACGTCACGCATGGCTCGACGAGAGTCCGCATGCCGCGGCCGAACTCGAGTTCTGGCGGGACACCCTCGACGGGGCGCCGGGCGAGACCGAGCTGCCCCTGGACCGTCCCCGAGGCCGGGATTCGGAGGTGACCGGTCGGTCCGGATCGTCGGTGACCTCGACCATCGACCCGGACACCTACGGCGCGATCCGGACCATCGCGACCGAGGCCGACGCCACGGTCTTCATGGTGCTCCACGCCTCGGTGTCGCTCCTGCTCCGTTCCCTCGCGCAGTCCTCGGACGTCATCATCGGCACACCGGTGTCCGGACGCGGCGACGCCGACCTCGACGACCTCGTGGGCATGTTCGTCAACACGCTGGCGTTGCGCACCGTCGTCGACAAGGACCTGCCGTTCGCCGACCTGGTGGCACATGTCCGGGACACCGATCTGAACGCGTTCGACAACGCCGACATGCCGTTCGACCGACTGGTGACCGAACTGAACCCGGCCCGTTCGGGCAATGTCCACCCGTACTTCCAGGTGTCGATGGCCCTGGAGGACCGTTCCGCCATCCGGCTCGACTTCGCCGGGCTCTCGGCGACCGCATCCCGCGTGGACACCGGTCGCACCACCTTCGATCTGCAGTTCACGTTCACCGAGGTGCGCGGGGCGACCGGCGAGCCCGCCGGCCTCACCCTCGAGATCGGTTACGCCACCGCTCTCTTCGACCGGGACACGGTGGCCGGACTGGGTTCGCGCCTGGTCCGCATGCTGGAGGCGGCGACCGCGGACCCGAGCGCCCCGATCGGCGACCTGCCGGTGCTCGACCTGCACGAGCGTCTCGATCTCGTCCCGGCAGTCGGCGAAGGCCGCCGTCCGGTCGAACACCTCACCCGGCTGCTGTCGGCGGCCGCGGAGTCCTCGCCGCACCGCGTGGCGGTCACCGACGGCACCCGGTCGCTGACCTACCGCGAACTCGACGCGGCGTCGAACCAGCTGGCGCGGGCGCTCATCGACGGTGGCGCCGGACCTGAAAACCATGTGGCCGTGGCACTTCCGCGCAGTGTCGAGTGGATTGTCGCGATGTGGGCGATCGCCCGCACCGGAGCCGCCTGGCTCCCGGTCGATCCCGCGTATCCGTCCGGCCGCATCGAACACATGCTGACCGACTCGGGCGCACGACTGCTCGTCACCGATCGGTCGTCCGATCCCGGCGCCGGGCCCGCTCTGAGCACAGTCGTCCTCGACGACCCCGCGATCCGCGACTGGATCGAAGCAGAATCAACGGAGCCCATCGCGGACTCGGAGCGCCGAGGCGTCCTCGACGTCGACCAGCCCGCCTACCTGATCTACACATCGGGGACCACCGGCACGCCCAAGGGCGTCGTCGTCAGCCACCGCGGACTCGCCGACTTCGGCGCGCAACAGGTCACGCAGTACGGGATCACGCCCACCAGTCGGACGATGCACATGGCGTCGCCGAGTTTCGATGCGTCGGTACTCGAGATCCTGATGGCGATCTCCGCCGGGTCGACCATGCACATCGTGCCGCCGGGCATCGTCGGCGGCACCGAGCTCGCCGAGCTGATGCGCGATGCGCGGATCACGCATGCCTTCCTCACCCCGTCGGTACTGACCACCATGACGCCGGACGACGTCCCCGATCTCGAGGTTCTCGTCATCGGCGGCGAGCACCCGAACTCCGAGGTGGTCCGCACCTGGTCGACCGGCCCGAAGCTGTTCAACGCCTACGGTCCCACCGAGACCACCGTGGTGGCCGCGGTGTCGCCGCCGATCAGTCCCGACTACACGACGCTGACCATCGGCCGGCCCATCCGCGGCATCTCCGCGCTGGTCCTGGACGAGCGCCTGCGTCCGGTCGCCCCCGGCGCGATCGGCGAGTTGTACATCGCCGGTGAGCATCTCGCCCGCGGGTACCACGGCGTCCGACCGCTGACATCCAAGCGCTTCATCGCCAACCCCTACGGCGATCCCGGCGAGCGCATGTACCGAACCGGCGACCTGGTCCGGTGGACCTCCGATCACGAACTCGAGTTCCGCGGGCGGGCCGACCATCAGACCAAGATCCGTGGGCACCGCATCGAACTCGGTGAGATCGACGCCGCCCTGGTCGCTGACGAGTCGGTGCGGGCGGCGGTCACCACCACGCATGGCGAGGGCGACCGCGCCCATCTCGTGTCCTACGTGACCGTGACCGCGGGCGCCCACGGGCAGGCCGCCGCGGTGCGAGACCGATTGGCGCAGCGCCTGCCCCGGCACATGATCCCGTCGACGATCATCGAGCTCGACGAGATCCCCACGACCCCGATCGGCAAGGTCGACCTCCGGGCACTGCCCGCGCCGGAGCCGGGATCGGTGGACGGCGACGTGGCGTTCGTCGCGCCGCGCAACCCCCTGGAGCAGGCGGTCGCCGATCTGATCGCCGAGCGTCTCGAGCTGGAACGCGGCACCATCGGCCGCGATCACGACTTCTTCGACCTCGGCGGCAACTCGTTGCTGGCGACCCAGATCGTCGGCGCACTCGAGAATCTCACCGGGCGACGAGTCCCCGTCCGCGAGGTCTTCGACCACTCGACCGTCGCCGGCATCGCCCGGCTCGGCGGCGCCGACGAGGGTGACACCGCCCTCGTCGAGGCGCGGACGCTCGCCGACCTCCGGCACGATCCGGACAGCCCCGCGCAACCGGGACCCGCGCAGCAGCAGCTCTGGTTCCTCAACCAGCTCGCGGGCGGTGCTGACGCCGATCCGGGTCGAGCCGACAACGACAACGGTTCGTCGACAGCCGATTACGCCATCGCCTTCGCGCTGGATCTCCGTGGCGATCTCGACGTGGACGCCCTCTCCGGCGCGCTCCGATACGCCGTCGACCGACACGAGATGCTGCGCACCGTCTACCCCGAGCACGACGGGCGCCCCGACCTGGACGTACGTTCCACCGACGAGGTGCAGACCGAACTCACCGTCGTCGAGACGACTTCGGCGGAGTGGCCGGCCCAGGCGCAGGCGCTGGCGCGTCGCCCGTTCGACCTGACCGTCGACGTACCGCTGCGCGTCGCACTGCACCGGATCGACAGTGACACCGCGCATCACAAGCTGACCCTTGTCATCCACCACATCGCTGCCGACGGTTGGTCCATGGTGCCGCTGCACCGCGACATCACCACCGCCTACGCCGAACTGCGGACGGCGGCCGAGAACGGTACCGAAGCCGCGGTCACCGCCGCTCCGCCGGCCCTGGACTATCGCGACTACCTGCGCTGGCAGGCCGATCACCTCGAGACCCGAACCGATCTGGCCGACCGGTGGCGACTGGACCTGGACGGGATCGATGTCGGTCCGATCCTCGTGCCCGACGCGCCGAGCGGGTCCGCCCGCACCGCGGGCGTGGTCGAGGTCGACTTCGACGCCGAACTACGCAGCCGCCTGTCCGCACTGGGCGGCGGCCGGGCGACCGAATTCATGTGCGTGCATGCGGTGTTCGCCGCGCTGCTGCATCGGCTGAACGCCGACCCGCAGGTTCATGTCGCCGGTTCGGCGTCGGACATCGTGATCGGCACACCCGTCGCCGGACGCGCCGATCCCCGGCTCGCCGACATCGTCGGCATGTTCGTGAACTCGGTCGTCCTCCGGACCCCGGTCGACGGGAGCCAGGGGTTCGCGGCCCTGCTCGACTCCGTCCGCAGCCGCGATCTGGACGCGCTGGCGGGCGCCGACATGCCGTTCGAGCAGATCGTCTCGATGCTCAATCCGCCTCGCACGGACCGGCATCCGATATTCCAGATCGCGCTGGCGTTCGACGCCGGGGTCTCCGACACCCTCGAACCGGACCACACCAGGGTGGATCTGCCCGGCCTGCAGGTCGTCGCCGAGGAGATCGAGACCGGGGCCGCCCGGTTCGACCTCGAACTGCGAATCCGCGACGGGCGCGCGCGGTTCACCTATGCGACCGATGTCCACACGCATGACCGCGTCAGCGAACTGGCCCGGATGTTCGTCGATCTCACACGCGAGGTCGCCGCGGATCCGTCGACACCTCTCGACGACCTCACCGGGGCGGCCGATCTCGCGGCCGCCGCCGAACCCAAGGTCCGCGACCACGGCTCGATCGAGCCGAGGCATCTTGCCGACATCCTCGCCGACACCGTCATCGACCACTCCGATCGCGTGGCGGTCGAGGACGGAGACCGCACGCTGACCTACGCCGAGATCGATCGGATCTCCGCGCGCTGGGCACTCACGCTGCGCGAGCTCGGGGTCGGCACCGAGGACGTGGTCGCGATCGCCGTCGATCGCAGCCTGGAATCGGTGGTCGCCACATGGGCCGTGACGAAGGCGGGCGCGGCCGCACTGCCGGTCGACATGCGTTACCCGGCCGAGCGGATCGCCCACATGATCGCCGATTCGGGCGCCATCCTCGGCATCAGCAGCGCCGACCACCGTCGCGATGTGCCGCACGACATCTGGTGGCTGACCCCGGAGGATCTGCGCACCGGCGAGCGCGCTGGCTTCCGGCCCCCGGCCCGGCACCCGGATTCGATCGCCTACATCGTCTACACCTCCGGCTCCACCGGAAAACCGAAGGGCGTCAGCGTGTCCCACCGCGGCCTGGCCGCATTCGCCCAGACCCAGCGGGAGCGGTACGAGGTCGGCCCCGGCGATCGCACCCTGCTGTTCGCCTCCCCCTCGTTCGACGCATCGATGCTGGAGTTCCTCCTCGCGGTCGAGTCCGGCGCGACGATGGTGGTGGCACCGACGACGATCTACGGCGGCGACGAACTCGTCGAGTTCCTCGACGAGCGCGAGGTCACCCACGCGTTCATCACGCCGTCGGCCCTCGCCGCCGCGGCACCCCATCCGCTCCCCCACCTGAAGACCCTCGGCGTGGGCGGCGAGGCCAGCACCCCGGAACTCGTGGCGCGCTGGGGAACCGGCCGTCGCTACATCAACTCCTACGGACCGACCGAGACGACCATCGTCGCGACGATGTCGGCGCCGCTGCGCCCGGGTGAGCCGATCACCATCGGCACGCCGGTCCACGAATGCACCGCTCTCGTCCTCGACCATCGGTTGCGCCCGCTGCCCGACCACGTTCCCGGCGAGCTCTACCTCAGCGGGCCGGGAGTGGCACGGGGCTACCTGGGGCGCCGCAGTCTGACCGCCGGCCGGTTCGTGGCCTCCCCCGACGGAAACGGCGCCGTCATGTACCGCACCGGTGACATCGTGCACCGCGACGCCGACGGCGCGCTGACCTACCACGGTCGCAGTGACAACCAGGTGAAGGTCCGCGGTTTCCGCATCGAACTCGACGAGGTGAGTGCGGCACTGGCGGCCGTGGACGGCATCGACTTCGCCACCACCGTCGTCCGCGGCGAGAGCGCATCGGCCACCCTGGTCGGTTACGTGACGCGGTCGGGCGGGGCGGCCGGCACTGCAGACGCCCCGGAAACACTGGACAGCGCACAGGTGTTGGAATCGGTCCGCAGCCGCCTGCCGCGCCACATGGTCCCGTCCGCGATCGTCGTGCTGGACGAGATCCCGCTGACCGGCAACGGCAAGCTCGACCATCGGGCACTGCCGGAGCCGTCGTCGAGCAGCATGTCGTCCGTCGGTCGCGCACCGCGCGGTGATGCCGAGACCGCGCTGGTCGGCATCATCGCCGACGTGCTCGGCCTCGCCCGCGAGGAGATCGGTGCCACCGACGACTTCTTCCTGCTGGGTGGCACCTCGCTGCAGGCGACCACCCTGGTCAGTCGGATCAACCGCGTGTCGGCCGACGGCCGCCTCCGCGTCCGGGACGTCTTCGACCACCCGACCGCCGAAGCCCTCGCGGACCTGATCAGCCTGCCGGCCGACTGGGCGCCGACCGCGGAGTCCGACGAGTCGTCGGGTCGCCCGGTCCGACGGGAGACATTCCCGCTCGCGCCGGTCCAGCGCCGCCTGTGGTCGCTGGCGGCGGCCGACCCCGCGTCGACCGAGTACCTGATGCCCTTCGTCCTGCGACTGACCGGGGACATCGATCTCGAGGCCCTCCGCGGCGCACTCACCGATGTCGTCGCCCGGCACACCAGCCTGCGGACGGTCTTCGAGGCGGTCGACGGGACACCGACGGGCCGGGTGCTCGACGATCCCGCGGCCGTCGTCGGCTCGCTGACCCCCGTCGTCCCCGCGGACCCCGACGCACTGATGAGCGAGATCGCGCGCCTCGCGTCGACGCCCATCGACCCGACCACCGAGGCGCCGCTGCGTGCCACGGTCGTCGCGGACCCCGGTGCGCGTGGCGAGACCGCGACGCACATCCTCCTGCTCGTCGTGCATCACATCGCCGCCGACGGCGCTTCCTTGCCGACCCTCGTCGGCGACCTGGCGCAGGCCTACCGAGAACGACGCGCCGGCCGCGCCGACACCTGGGATGCGGCCGCTCTCGACTACCGCGACCACGCCGTCGAAAGTGCGACAGCGCCCGCGGCGACCGACGAGCTGGGATTCTGGACCGAACACCTCGCGGGTGCGCCCGCCGAGAGCACGGTCGAACCGGTCGGCGGCGGCAGACGCGGTTCCGGTGCCCGGTCGGTGAGTCTGCCGCTCCCGGCACACACCCGGGCGGGACTGACCGCCTTCGCCCGCGAACAGTCGACGACGCCGTTCTCCGTCCTGCACACCGCACTGGCGATCCTGCTGCACCGTCTGGGCGTCGGCGATGACCTGGTCATCGGCAGTCCGGTCGACAACCGCACCGGTATGACCGGCGTCGACCGCGACTACAGCGGCGTGGTCGGCATGTTCGTCAACATGGTGCCGCTGCGCAGCCACCTGCGCAGCGCGGAGACCGTCGCCGCACTCGTCCGCCGGACCCGCGACACCGACATCGACGCCCTCGATCACCGCGGAGTGCCCTTCGACGACATCGTGACCGCGCTCAATCCCGAACGCGCGCACGGTCGACACCCGCTCTTCCAGGTGGCGTTGTCGGTGCACGACTTCGCCGGTGGCGCGCCGACCCCGGTGGGCGGTGCGGATTCCCTCGCCGGGACCGCCGTTCCGATGGACGACGACCTGATGGCCGAGGTGGCCGAATTCGAGTCCCTCGCCGCCAAGTTCGACCTGCAATTCACCGTCACCGGCCTGGGCGCGACCGACTCCGACACCGACGCCGCCGTCCAGATCACCTACGACGCGGCGCGATACGGACATGACGACGCCCAGATGCTGGGAACGCGGCTCATGCGCGTGTTGCGCGGCATGCTCGGCGACCCCGGACGCGCGATCGGCGACATACGCATCACCGACCCCCTCGAGGTGGCCGAGCGCACCCCCGCTATCGGACCGCGCGGCAACGCACCGACGACGCTGGACGAGCTGATCGCCGATGCGGTGCGGCGGCACCCCGACGGGCTCGCCGCGATCGGGCAGCCCACCGCGGACGGCGAGGGCCCCGAGACGCTCACCTACGCCGAACTCGACGCACGCTCGAACCGGCTGGCCCGGGTCCTCCTGGGCCGCGGGGTGGGGGCCTACTCGCGCTCGGCCGACGAGCCGGGGACAGAGGGTCCCGACGTCCGGTCGTCCCGCGAACCGGTGGTCGCGATGGCGATCAGCCGTTCCATCGACTCCCTGGTGGCGATCTGGGCGATCGTGAAGGCCGGCGCCGCATACGTTCCCATCGACCCCGAGTATCCCGCCGACCGCATCGCGCACATGCTCGGCGACAGCGGCGCGCATCTGGTCGTGACGACCTCGTCGTCGTGGGAACGCATCGCGGAGAGCTCGGCCGGGAGCGAGGTACCGACCCTCGTCCTGGACGCCGCGTCGACCCGGACCCGCATGAAGCACTCCTCGCCGGCGCCGATCACCGACGCCGAGCGGGCGTCGACGATCCGCCCGGATCAGTTGGCGTACATCATCTACACGTCGGGATCGACCGGTAAGCCCAAGGGCGTCCTGGTCCCGCACAGCGGGTTGCGCGCAGTGCACGACGAACTCGCGGAACGGATGAACCCCGGACCCACGTCCCGCGTGTTGCACTTCGCCTCACCGAGTTTCGACGCCTCGGTGCTGGAGATGCTGCTCGCGCTGGCCGGTTCGTCGGCACTGACCATCGTCGAACCCCACGTCTACGGCGGCACCGCGCTCAGCGATGTGATCAGGACGCGTCAGGCGACGCATGCGTTCATCACCCCCGCCGCGGTTGCCAGCATGGACCCCGCCGCCGTGCCGTCACTGCGCGCACTCGCGGTCGGTGGCGAGGCCTACGGAACCGACCTCGTGCGGCGCTGGTCGCCCGGTCGCACGATGATCAACGTCTACGGACCCACCGAGACGACGATCATCACGACCGGCAGCCGGTCGCTGACCCCGAACACGCCGCTGACGATCGGCACGCCGAACAACGGCGTCGGCGCGCTCGTCCTCGACGATCGGCTGCACCCGGTACCGCCCGGCGTCACCGGCGACCTGTACCTGACGGGCGTGCAGCTCACGCGCGGTTATCACCGTCGGCCCGGCCTCACCGCGGTCCGGTTCGTCCCGGCTCCGATGGTCACCGGGCCCAGGTTCGCCGGCCAACGGATGTACCGCACCGGCGACCTGGTCCGCTGGACCGGCGACGGGCAGCTCGTCTACGTCGGCCGCAGCGATTCCCAGGTGCAGGTCCGCGGATTCCGCATCGAACTGGGTGAGATCGACGACGCGCTCGCCGCCGAACCCGACGTCGACTTCGCCGTGACACTCGTGGACGGCACCGGGGCCCAGGCGATCCTGCGCAGCTACGTGACCGCGACGCGCGGGCACGAACCCGATCCCGCCGACCTGCGGCGCCGGGTGGGACGACGGCTGCCGCGGCACATGGTGCCGGTGTCCGTCTCCGTGCTCGAGAACATTCCGCTGACCCCCACCGGCAAACTCGACCGCGCGGCGCTGCCGACCCCGGCCGTCTCCGCCTCGGGCCGAGCGCCGGCGCCCGGGACCGAGACGACCATCGCCCGCGTCTTCGCGGAGGTACTCGAGGTCGACCTCGATGCCATCGGTGCCGACGACGGATTCTTCGACCTGGGTGGCAACTCCCTGATGGCCACCGCCGTGACCGGCAAGCTGAGCGAGCTCACCGGACAGAACCTGGCGGCGCAATCGCTGTTCGGGGCCCCGAGTCCTGCCGAACTCGCCGAGCTGCTCGACGGAGGGGCGCACTCCGACGGGGACACCGGACCGTCGGCCTCCGGTCTCGACACCCTCCTGCCGTTGCGCCGCACCAGCAGCGACGCCGGAAGCGATGCTCCCGCACCGCTCTTCGTGGTCCACCCGGCGATCGGACTGTCCTGGAGCTTCACCTCCCTGCTGCCCCACCTGCCTGCCGACCGCGCGGTCTACGGCCTACAGCACCCGGCGTTCGCCGGTGATCCATGCCCGCAGACGATCGCCGACCTCGCCCAGGTGTACGTGGCGAAGCTGCGCACGGTGTCACCGGAGGGGCCGTACCACCTGCTCGGGTGGTCGCTGGGCGGGTTGATCGCCCACGAGATGGCCGTGCAACTCCAGGAGGCCGGCGAGACCGTCGAGCAACTCGTCGTGCTCGACAGTTACGTCGTCGCCGAACGGCCCGACCTCGACACCGAGGCGTCGATCGCAGAACTCATGCGCGAGTTCGGACTCGACGTCCCCGAGGGTGGCGAAGAGGGCACCGAGCCCTCGGTCGCGGACGCGTTCCGTGTCATCTCCGCGGCGGGCGGCGCGCTCGGCGGCTTGTCCGAGGAGACGCTCACGACCGTCCACGAGGTGTTCCGCCACGCGTCCCCACTCGCCCGGAACTGGCGACCCCGGGTCTTCGACGGCGACCTCACCTTCGTCACCGCGACCGTGGACGCGCACGACGGTCCGCCGGCGATCGCCGACTGGCGCTCCAAGGTCACCGGTCGCGTCGTCGAGGTCCAGGCGACCAGCACCCACGCACGCATGTTGCTGCCGGAGAACGTCTCCGAGTGGCTGACCGCAATCGAATCAGGCCCGATCGAATCAGACCCGGGCACACCGGGAATCGCAGCACAGGAGGAGGAATCATGACGAACCCGTTCGACGACACCGAGGGGACCTTCCGCGTCCTCGTCAATCACGAGAACCAGCATTCCTTGTGGCCGGACTTCGCCCCCGTCCCCGACGGTTGGACCGTCGTGTTCGGCCCGTCGGGTCACGACGAGTGCCTCGAGTACGTCGAGGAGAACTGGCGAGACATGCGGCCCGCCAGCCTGATCCGCGCGATGGAACGTTCGCAGAACAGTGAAAGGGAGGTCACACATGGGGCGGCACAGTATGGCTGACACCACGTCGGCCGAAACCACTCCGGGGACCACGGCGTCGCCATCCGGTCCGGTCACGACTCCCGGCGCGACATCCACCGATGGCGTCTCCCCCGCCCGCAACGCCCTCGAGCTGCGCGGCCTGCGAAAGACGTTCCGCACCGGTCTGTTCGGCCGGGGTCGCCGCGTCCATGCCCTCAACGGCCTGGACCTGACCGTGCCCGCCGGCACCGTGCACGCGCTGCTCGGCCCCAACGGAGCCGGCAAGACCACCACCGTCCGCGCGGTGGCGACGCTGATGAAACCCGACGAGGGCAGCGTCGTGGTCGACGGTGTCGACGCACTCGCCGATCCCGGCGCAGCCCGCAAGATCATCGGCGTGTCCGGGCAGTACGCCGCCGTCGACGGGAACCTGACCGGTTTCGAGAACCTGCGGATGGTCGGTCAGCTGTACGGACTCTCCCGGGGCGAGGCCTCGGCACGGGCGCGCGAACTGATCGCCGACCTCGCCCTGCAGGACGCCGCCGACCGCCCGATGCGTACCTACTCCGGCGGCATGCGCCGGCGGCTCGATCTCGCCGGCGCCCTGATCAACCGACCGTCCCTGGTCATCCTCGACGAACCGACGACCGGGCTGGATCCCCGTGGGCGCCGCCAGATGTGGGAGGTCATCACCGAACAGGTCGCGAACGGCGCGACGGTCCTGCTCACGACGCAGTACCTGGAAGAGGCCGACGCCCTGGCCGACGAGATCACCGTCATCGACCACGGGACGATCCGGGCCCAGGGCAGTGCCGCCGACCTCAAGGCCTCCACCGGTGCGTCGATCCTCACCATCGAGGTGCGTTCGGACGGGACCGCTCACGACGAGCTGGTCGCCACGACCCTCGCCGAGGTCGGACTCGGCATGCCCGAACGACTCGACGAGTCGGATCGCCCCGACCCGGCACACACCGACAACTCACGGTGGTCCCTGCCGGTCAGCGACGGGAGCCGCAGCGCGGTCGCCGCCGTCCGGGCGCTCGACGCCGCCGGGATCGTCGTCGTCGACGCCACCGTCGCGACGCCGACCCTCGACGATGTGTTCCTGGCCCTCACGGAGCGGGACACGCCGGACAACGATGGCGGCAGTGACCACGGCGGCGAGACATCGGCCACGGCCGATGCCGAGACCACCGTCATCCCGACGGTGGCCGACGCCGATCCCGATCTCTCCCACGCCCCGACGACCCGAACGGATCGACTCCATGCTCACTGACACCGCAGTGCTGGTCGAGCGAAACCTGCTCACCGTCAAGCGAATTCCCACCCTGCTGATCAGTGCCACCATCCAGCCACTGATGTTCGTGTTCCTGTTCGCCTACGTCTTCGGCGCGACCTTCGGCGGGGGTTCCTACCGGGAATTCCTGATGGCCGGCATCTTCACGCAGACCGTCGTCTTCAACGCGGCCTTCACCACGGTCGGCCTGGCCAACGACACCTCCGACGGCATCGTCGACCGGCTGCGGTCGCTACCGATGTCCCGGTTGGGCGTCATCAGCGGCCGTGTCACCTCGGACATGCTCCTGGGCGTCGTCGGCCTCGCGGTGATGGTCGCGTGCGGGCTCGCCATCGGCTGGCGGGTCCAGGGCAGTGCCGGCGACGCCGCCCTCGCCTTCGGCATCATCGGACTGTTCGCGCTCGCCATGGCGTGGGTGGGTGCGGTGACCGGTCTCGCCGCGCCGAATGTCGAAGCCGCACAGAGCATCGGGTTCTTGTGGATGTTCCCGGTCACGTTCCTGTCGAGCGCGTTCATCTCCGCCCAGAGCCTGCCGGGTCCGCTGCGCGCGATCGCCGAGTGGAATCCGGTGACGGCAGTGGCGACCGCGTCCCGGCAGCTCTTCGGCAACGAGGCACCGCCGACCTTCCCCGAGGCCACCGGATGGGTCGCCGACCACGCGGTCGGATACTCGGTGGGATCGGCGCTGGTCATACTGGCGGTGTGCATACCCGCCTCGCTCATCCTGTACCGCCGCGCCGCCAACCGGTGATCTGCAGGTCAGTGATCCATGGATTCGCGATCGGTAGCCCCGGGATCGACGATCACCCGAGAAATCCCTACGTCTTCGTTACCGTGGAACCGTGACACCGGACGATGGCAGCGCGGCCACCGACGCGCACCACGGACGCGGGGGCGAAGCACAGATGCTGCGGGAGTTGCTGGCCGCAGCCGCGACAGGCGACCGGACCGCGTTCTCCACGCTGTACGACCGCACGAGTTCACGGATCTACGGACTCGCGTTCCGCGTCGTGCGGGACCGTCAGTACGCGGAGGAGATCGTCCAGGAGGCGTACCTGCAGTACTGGCAGAAGGCCGGCGAGTACCAGCCCGGGCGCGGTTCGGTCATCACATGGATGATGACCATCGCCCACCGGCGGGCCGTCGACCGCGTCCGATCCGAGGAGCTCCAGCAACAGCGCATGTCGCAGTACGGCGCGGTCTCGGTGGAGACACCGCGGAACATACCGCTCGAGGTCGTTGTGCAGACCGACGAGGCGCGTACGCTACGAACATGTCTCGGCACGCTCACGGAACTGCAACGGAGCTGCATCGAGATGTCGTATTTCGGGGGCCTGACCTATCCCGAGGTCGCCCGGCACACCGATACCCCCTTGCCCACCATCAAATCTCGGATTCGAGATGGCCTGCGTCGGTTGAGAACCTGCCTGAGGACGCACGAGGACGCCTGATCCCACAATGACCACATCCGATACGACCGGGGACCGCGGGGCCACCTGGCTCGACGACCACGTCGAATTGTTCGCCGTCGGCGCGCTGACCCCCGACGAGACCAGACGCGTCGAGTCAGAACTCGCCGCACTTCCACCGCACGAGCGGGCCGAACACGACGCCCAGATCGCCGACATCCAGGCGGCCATGGCGGGTTTCGCGACGACCTATGCGCTCGACGCACCGCCCGAACTCCGGGACCGGGTGCTGCAGCACGTCTTCGAGGGTGCGGCGCTGACCCCGGAGGCCTACGTACCCTCAGGCATCGAGCCGGGTCCGCAGAACCCGGCCGCCGCGGTCGATCCCGTCCCGCCGGTCGCACCCGCGGGAACGGGCCGATCCGGCGAGAGCGACCTCGCGCCGCCACCGCCGCCGGTCGAATTGCGGCCCCGCGACTCCCGCCACGGACAGCATCGATCGGGTGGGACCGCGCGGCGCCCGGCACGCGCAACGGCGATCCTGGCGGCCGCGGCGGTGACCGTGGCCGTGGCGCTCGGGGCAGGCGTGCTCATCGGTCGCACCACCGCCCCCGAGTCGTCCACCTCGTCGACGGCGCTCAGCGACTCCCAGCGTGAGGTGCTCGGGGTACTCACCGCCGCGGACGCGTCCGTGAGCGTCGAGCCATTGGCCGACGACCGGGGCACCATCGCGGTGGTGACGTCCGAATCGGCCGACCAGGCGGTCGCGCTCCTGCGGGACCTGCGCACGCCCATCCCGGCCGACAGCACCTATCAGTTGTGGCTGGTGGGCGGCGCACCGCAGCCGGTGCCGGCCGGACTGATCCCCGGAGACGACACCGCCCCGGTGGTGGTGGACGACGTGCGCGGGTCGAGCGTGCTCGCGGTCACCATCGAACCGGCCGGCGGTTCGCCGCAGCCGACGACGCCGATCCTCGCCCAGGTCGCCCTCTAGGCCGGCGAGAATTCGATCCTTCGGGTGACAGCCCTGGCGATCTCCGCTCGTATCGTTCTTCTGTGTGCGGGCGATCCATAGACTGTGGGGCCGTCATGTCGGCGCGTCCGATCCGACGGGATCTCGAGAACGAGTGGGTGTGATGTGAACGGAATCGGTCGTCGGGAACAGCGGCAGCGACATCCCGGCGGGTGGAGAGTCCTCGCCGGGTTGCTGTCGGTGGCTGCGGTCATCGCGGGCCTCGCGACCGCTCCCGGGGCCCCGGCGATCGCCGCGCCGTCGTCCCCCGACGGTTCCCGCATCGTCGACTCCTACACCGATGACCCGCAGCAGGTGACGCTGCTCGTCCACTCCGCCTCGATGAACCGCACGGTCCCGGTCACGGTGCTCACGCCGCGGGATCGGACCCGGCCGGCGCCCACCCTGTACCTGCTCAACGGCGCCGGTGGCGGGGAGGACTCCGCGACCTGGGACGCACGGACCACCTACAAGCGGTACTTCGCCGACCGGCACGCTTATGTCGTCACCCCGATCGGTGGCGCCTACTCGTACTACACCGACTGGCAGCGCGACGATCCCGCTCTCGGCCGCAACAAATGGCAGACCTTCCTCACAAAGGAACTGCCGCCCCTGATCGACGACGAGTTCGACACCACCGGCGTCAACGCGATCGCGGGGATCTCGATGGCGGGGACCTCGGTGCTCAATCTCGCCATCGCCGCCCCCGGGTTGTACCGATCCGTCGCCGCCTTCAGCGGGTGCGCTCGGACCAGCGACCCGGCCGGCCAGCAGTACATCCGGCTGGTCGTCGAGGACCGCGGTCAAGCGAACATGACCAACATGTGGGGCCCGCTCGACGGTCCCGGCTGGCGAGCCAACGATCCCTACCTGAACGCGGCGAAGCTGCGCGGCAGCAAGGTCTACATGACGACCGGGACGGGAGCACCGGGTGTCCACGAGCAGCTGACCGACCCGAGTATCGCGGGCGACGGTTTCACGCTGGCGAACCAGGCGATCGTGGGCGGCGGGATCGAGGTCGCCATCGACATCTGCACGCGGCAGATGGTCGGGCGTATGCGTGCGCTCGACGTCCCGGTTCAGGTGAACTTCCGCCCGACCGGTACCCACTCATGGGGTTACTGGCAGGACGACCTGTACCAGACCTGGCCGCGTATCGAACGCGACCTGCGCTGAGCGCTCACTATTTCGAGGATCACGCCTCACCACTGGTCGAGACCCGTGTAACCGTCCTGGAGTGCTCGCGCGAAAAGGTGGGTTTTCGTCGGCGCACTTCGCCCGACAGCGGTGTACTTCGCCCGGATGCGCGCAAGGTGCGTGCTCACCGTGGACGCCGAGATGAAGAGTCGTGCGGCGGCATCTTCTTTGGACTCGGCGGCTAGCCAGGCGAGCAGAACCTCGACCTCCCGGTCCGACAGACTCGGACGTGTCACTGCCGTTGAGCGTTCGACGGGAACCAGGTAATCAACCGGCTTGGAACGTTGCCGTGGCACGACTCCGTGCCGCGGTGCGGCCGCCGTCCTGGCTCGGAAGATATCTGAAGTGACCGTCATTGTTCCCATCCCCTGTTCAGACCGGCGCTATCTCGTGTGTCCCCGACGCCCCAAATCAATCTGTTCCAACGTTAAGACGGCGTAGTAACTGTCGGTAGACCCAGAAATGGGGACTCGACTCCCGCTGCCATGCCGTCAGCCATGTTTCGTTCGCCCCCAGGCCCCGTCAGGTGTTGCCCGTCCCTCGTGCCGGTACCGCTGCGGCACCGGGAGCCATCCGTCTTCGACGGCACGCTTGAAGAGATCCACCTTGGTGCGCGTCGGCCGCCCGGCGTCCGCATACTTCTGGCGAATCCGCTTGAGGTACTCGTTGACCGTCTCCGCGGAGACCCCGAGAGCAGCCCCGACCCGGGCCGACGTCTCGCCGGACGCGTACAGCGCCAACACTTTCTGCAACTGAGGCGACAGGTCGACAGTCGCCAGTTCGGGGTCGCCGTCTATGGCGGCAGCCCATTCTGTGGTGAGGACCGCCCGGCCGTCGGCGGCCGCCCGGATGGCATCGATGATGACCGACTCGTCCGCCGACTTGAGCACCACGCCGAGCGCTCCGGCGCGCGCCGCCGATCTCAACAGCGCCGGATGCTCTCCAGAGGTGTACACGACGGTGGCCACTCCGGCCGCCGACAATGCGTTGACGTTCTCGCGAGGCGTGGTGCCGTCGTCGAGACGGAGGTCCAGCAGGACCACGTCGAGCTGCATGACACTGAGCACGCCGGCAACCGTCGTCGCCGAGCAGACCAACGAGATGTCCGAAACTGTGTCCAACACTCGTTCGATTCCCCAGATCGGGGACCGATGGTCGTCGACCATCCCAACCCGGATCGCCGCATGACCCTCCGACGAATCCTCGTCGATCGAGGTCGTCTGCTCGTCGTTCACCAACACCCCCACGAGGCACATGCGAGACTCTCAGCCTTTACTCAGCTTCACGTTACTGAAACCTCGATCAAAGCTACGTGTCGAGTCGGACATATCACCCGTCGGAGCGCGAAACTGCACCAACTGGTCCCGATCTGACAGCTGGCGTGTCCACATTCTTGGGGACACCACCCGGATGGGTCCCGCCGGGAGCGAAGGCATGCAAGACTAGAACATGTTCTAAAAAGGGTGATCGTGCCGGCGTCGGCCGGCGACAAACCGACCAGCCCCCGACCAGACCCGACCCGATCCGACCCGATCCGACCCGCAGGAGCAGAACAGGTGAGCGCACCTTCGACGCACGATGTACTCGGTACCCCGGTGACCATGCCGGTCGAGGTCCGGCACGCACGGTGCTTCGTCGCCGGTTTCACCGCCGACACCCGGGCCGTGGCACGGGCCATCGACGCCGAATCGGCACAGCCCGGGACGCTTCGCCCGTTGCGCATCCGACCGGGTCGCACCATGTGCATGCTCGTGTTCGTCGACTACGTCGACGGCGACCTCGGACCGTACAACGAGTTCGGCGTGTGCTTCCTCCTCGAGGATCCGACCACCCCACCCGCCTCACCGATCCGCGCATTGCGCTCACTGCTGAAGGGGGACGCGCGTGCGCTGGTGCACCGGCTCCCCGTCGACGGCGACTTCACCCTGGCCGCCGGGCGCGGAATCTGGGGATTTCCGAAGACACTCGCCGAGTTCGAGGTCGATCACTCCTCCGCCACCAGACGCGGCCGCCTCGTGTCCGACGGCGCACTCGTCGCCGACCTGAGTGTGAAGCCGGGGCTCAAGGTCCCGGACTCCACCGCCGACACCGTGTTGCACGCCTATTCGCAGCTGGACGGGATCACGCGGATGACACCGTGGCGGCTCACCTCGACCACCGGGACCCGCACCCGGATCGGCGGCGCGCGCCTGACCCTCGGCGACCACCCCATCGCCGACGAACTCCGATCCCTGCAGCTGGGGCGGCATGCCCTGATGTCGAGCTCGGCCGATCGGATCTCGATGCGTTTCGAGAACCCCACGCTGGTCTGACCGCGATCTCCGCCGGTTCGCGGACGTCCGTGCCGTCGTCGCGGACAATGGTTCCATGAGCAATCTCGAGACCGACCCGGTCGAGGTCGAGTGCCATGCCGATGCCGGCGTCGCCGCGGGTTCGGGCCTCCTCCACATGGACGGCCTGACCGCGCGCGACGTACCGCTCGGCGGCCCACGCGCGATGACGGTGCACCGGACCCTCCCGCAGCGGTCACGTTCGCTGATCGGAGCCTGGTGCTTCATCGACCACTACGGCCCCGATGACGTCGCGAGCAGCGGCGGGATGGACGTGCCTCCACACCCGCACACCGGACTCCAGACGGTCAGCTGGCTGTTCACCGGCGAGGTCGAGCACCGCGACACGATGGGCAACCACGCGATGGTCCGCCCCGGCGAGATCAACCTCATGACCGCCGGGCACGGCATCGCGCACACCGAGGTCTCGACACCCGACACCACCACCCTGCACGGGGTGCAGCTGTGGGTCGCGTTGCCGGCCGAGAATGCCGACACCGCACGCGACTTCGCACACCACCGGCCCGATGCTCTCGACCTCGGCGGGGTCACCGCCAGGGTCTTTCTCGGCGAACTGTTCGGCACCCGCTCGCCGGTGCACACGTTCACGCCGTTGACCGGCGCCCAGCTCGACTTCGCACCCGGCGTGGCCGTCGACATCGACGTCGACCCGGAACACGAGCACGGCATTCTCGTCGACACCGGAAGCGTCGAGGTCGCCGGCGCCGACGCCGCACCGCTGGCCCGCACCGAGCTGGGCTACATCGGGTTGGGCGCTAGGCGGATCACGCTCACCAACGTCGCCGAGACCGACGCCCGGGTGATATTCCTCGGCGGCGCACCGCTGGCGGAGGACATCGTCATGTGGTGGAACTTCATCGGGCGCACACACGACGACATCGTCGGCTTCCGGGACCAGTGGGAGGCGCGCAGCGAACGCTTCGGGCAGGTGCAGGGTTACGTCGGTGCGACGCAGCACCTGCCCGCGCCGCCGCTGCCGCACTCACGGCTGCGCGCCCGGGCCAACACCCCGGGGCGCGCCGCCCCCGAGTGAGAGCGCATCACGCCGTTCCGAGCAACCTCGCGAAGTTCGCGATCCCCGCGGCCTCGACCGCCTGCTGCCTGCCGTCGGCCACGGGCGCGCGCGGCGGTTCCCCGTTGCCGCCGGCATTCCCCGGGCCCGTGCCACCCCTCGGTCCGAGGAGCGAGACGAGTTCGGCTGCGGCACGGCCGATCCGGTCGTTCAACGACGCGGTGTCCCCACCGGCGCCCGCCCAGTCCGCCGACGCGGCGTAGACGCCGGTCGGCAGGACGACGGCACGTAGGTAGGCGAACAACGGTCGCAGCGCGTGGTCGAGCACCATCGAGTGGCGCGGGCTGCCGCCGGTAGCCCCGATCAGCACCGGTTTGCCCGACATGGCGTCAATGTCGACGAGATCGAAGAACATCTTGAACAGTCCGCTGTACGACGCGTTGAAGACCGGGGTCGCCACGATCAAGGCATCGGCCCCCTCGACCGCGTCGAGTGCCGCGCGCGCCCGGCCCGAGGCGAAGCCGACCGTCATCGCCTGCCCCAGGTCGGCGACGAGGTCACGCAGGTCGACGATCTCGACGTCCGCGCGGCCCGCCCCGAGTCCTTCGGTGACGGCGGCGACCATCCGGTCGACGAGCAGTCGCGTCGACGACGGTTCGGAGAGACCGGCATTCACCGCGACGATCCGCAGGGCGGTCACGAGGACACCTCCACATCCTGATCGGCTTCCTGGCGGGCGGCGACGAGCGAGGCGTGCGTCGGCGCGTCGGGAACGTCGTCGGGACGTCCCTCCGCGAACCCGGCGCGCAGGTCCGGCAGCACCTCGCCCAGCAGGTCGAGCTGCTCCAGCACGGTCTTGAGCGGCAGGCCCGCATGATCGACGAGGAACAGCTGACGCTGGTGGTCGCCGAAGGTCTCCCGGAAGGTCAGCGTCTTGTCGACGAACTCGGCCGGGCTGCCGACGGTCAGCGGCGTCTGCGAGGTGAAGTCCTCGAGCGACGGACCGTGTCCGTACACCGGCGCGTTGTCGAAGTACGGGCGGAACTCGCGCACCGCGTCCTGCGACTTCGGCCGGATGAAGAACTGTCCGCCGAGCCCGACAACGGCCTGGTGGGCCTTGCCGTGGCCGTAGTGCTCGTACCGTTCGCGGTAGAAGTTGATCAGCCGCTGGAAGTGCTCGTTGGGCCAGAAGATGTTGTTCGCGAAGAACCCGTCCCCGTAGTAGGCCGCCTGCTCGGCGATCTCGGGACTGCGGATCGAACCGTGCCAGACGAACGGTGCCACGCCGTCGAGCGGGCGCGGCGTCGAGGTGAAGGACGTCAGCGGGGTCCGGAACTGTCCTTCCCAATCCACCACATGCTCGGTCCACAACCTATGCAGGAGGTGGTAGTTCTCGATCGCCAGCGGGATCCCCTGGCGGATGTCCTGGCCGAACCACGGATAGACCGGACCGGTGTTGCCGCGCCCGAGCATCAGGTCGACACGCCCGTCCGCCAGATGCTGCAGCATCGCGAAGTCCTCGGCGATCTTGACCGGGTCGTTGGTCGTGATCAGCGTGGTCGCGGTACTCAGTTGCAGGCGCTCGGTCTGCGCCGCGATGTAGGCCAGGGTCGTGGTGGGCGACGACGAGAAGAAGGGCTCGTTGTGGTGCTCACCGAGCGCGAACACGTCGAGCCCGATGTCCTCGGCCTTCTTGGCGATCTGCACGATCGCCTTGATCCGCTCGTGTTCTGTGGGCGTCGTGCCCGTGGTCGGGTCGGTGGTGATGTCACTGACGCTGAAGAGTCCGAACTGCATGTCGCGCCTCCTTGTGATGGTTACACCGAGCATAACCGGACCGCGGTCCGATTAATTCCGGTGGCCGGTGAGTTAGTGTTGGCTCACTGCGGAGAAGCGCCGCGGATAGACAACTGCATCGAGGAGAGTCGCATGAAGATCCGGAAGTCCGTCGCTGCCGTCGCCCTCGCCGGGGCCGCTTTGTTCGTCGCCACCGGTTGTTCGGAGTCCACCGACACCGTCGACGAGGCGACGAGCGCGGTGTCCACCGCCGTCGAGTCCGCGGCGAGCCAGGTCGAGACCGCCGCCAGCGACGCGGTCGACGAGGTCACCGGGCTCAGCAATGACGACGCACAGGAAACCCTGCGCCAGGCCATCGACCCGAACACTTCCTCCGAGGAGCTCGACCAGGTCATCGACGTCACCAACCCGGCCACCAAACCGGCCGCGATGGCTTTCGCCAAGGGCGCCTCCGCCGCGGGATACACCCCGGACGCGTTCTCGGTGAAAGAGGTCACCGAGGACGGCGACAAGGCCACCGCGACCGTCGCGGTGAAGAGCCCGCATTCTTCGACGCCGGTCGACATCCAGCTCGGCTTCGTCAAGGTCGACGGCGACTGGAAGCTCAGTGGTGACGCCATTCAGCAGCTGATCAGCATGGGCAGCGGCCAGCAAGAGGGCAACTAGACCCACGGCGTACGTCGCCTCCTCGCCTACACTCGGACAGGTGCGGTTCCGACCCGGAGCCGGGCGGCGAGGAGGTGTACATGCGTACCGATCAACCCACCCATCCGTTCGCTGCGCCGGCGACCGAGCGCCATGACCGCTGGCCGCTTGTCAACGATCTCGACGACACCGAGTTGCCAGCTGCGGCCGAACCGACCGGCACGCGGGTCGACGTGCACGTTGCGGTACCCGCGTCGCCGAAGCTGCCGACCAGGGTCGAGCCCGCGGCGGAATCGTCACCGCGGATGGTGACGCGCGCCGCCGGCCGGCTGCCGGCACGGGAACATGCCGCATTACCACCGGTGGGCGACTTCTGGGACCTGGAGAACGCCGGCCGGGCGCCCCTGGCCGCGATGCCGCTGCCCGCGCGGACCTTTCCGGCGCGCCCGGCGCCGTACCTGACCCGGCCCGTCGGCGGCCGTTCCGTCGCACCGGCGGCCTCGCTGGCGCTCACCACCGGGCTGATCTCCATACCCCTGACCCTCCTGCTGGGACTGGGCGCGATCCTCGGACTGATCGCCGTCGTCGCCGGCGCGGTCGGAGTCAGACAGGTTCGACGCGCCCCCGCGGAGCGCAAGGGCACCGGGCGCGCGATCACGGGCATCGTGACCGGCGCCGGCAGTGTGATCGTCGGCGGCCCGATCCTCTTCCTCGTTCTGCTCCTCGCCGGACTGTAGCCGCAGGCGCACTCTTCGAGGCCTGTCGCCGCCACGCTTGTCGCCGCCACAGTCGCACGACCGCAGAAACAACGAGACCCGCCTGTCGGCGGGTCTCGTCGGGTATGTCGGTGCGGGCCTCTAGCTGACCGCGCGGAGTCGGGGCCGGACCGAGGCGACCTCGCCGCGCTCGCGGCCGAGCCAGGCCTGGATCTCGCCGATGACCTGCAACCGGGAATCAACCGGGTCGATGTCCACGAGAGACGGCATGCAGTGCATCAGGGCGGCGTAGAACGCCGAGGTCGGCGACATCCCGTACTCGGCCAGCACGCTGCCGTAGTCCTCGACGCGATCGGCGAGTTCACCGTAGGTGAGAGCGTCATCGCCCAGCCGAACAGCGGTCAGGTGGGGCGTGATCGCCCCTCGTGTCTGGATGTCATCCAGTAGTAGCTGGTCCATGATTACTGCCTTCCCGCCCGTGGAGCGTCAATCGCTGTGTCCCCGCCTCCCCTGACGTTGGTACTCATGCGATCCTTCAACCAAGTGTGCCCTACCTCATTCAACTAGTAGAACACTGACTCAACATGTGTGGGATATTCCACAACAATTTCGGTAACTGTGCTGCAATCCGATGTTACGGCTGTGACTGCAGTTGCGACAGGTCACCACTGGGTTGATTCTTTACCTGTTATCCACGTGCAACTGTCCCGAGATTCGAGCACGACCGACTTTCGCGATCGCGAGTGTCGGGGCCCGTCACCGACTCAGGCGTCGCCGCTCTTGTCCGCCTCCATCGCCTCGATGAGGCTCTTGGGCCGGAGGTCGGTCCAGTTCTGCTCCACGTACTCCAGGCACGCGGCGCGGCTGTCCTCGCCGAAGACCTTGGTCCACCCGGCGGGGATGTCGGCGAACGTCGGCCACAGCGAGTGCTGGTTCTCGTCGTTCACGAGCACGTAGAAGCGGCCGTCCTCGTCGTCGAATGGGTTCGTCATGGGTGTCCTTTCTCCATCGGCACGGCGACTGTCGTCACCGGCCTGCTTTGTTGTTGTCGAACGTAGTGGCTCGCCACCCGGATTCACGCGAGGTCAGGTCGATGATGTCACGCAAATCCCCTCATTCCGGTGTCCGCTCGCCGGCGCCGTCGACCTGCGACAGCTGAGCATCGAGCGCCGGGCCGACGACCGCGAGGGCGTCGGCGTTCGCCATCCCCAGGTGGTGGGTGGCCACGTCGACGTTGTCGACGGCGCCGGTGACGAACGGCCGCCAGGCCGCGGCGAGGGCCGACGGGTCGTCCTTGTCCTCGGTCGCCGTGAACACGTGCATGTCGCCGGCGAAGACATCGGGCCGGTAGTCGAGGACAACCTGGGTCGAGGACTCGAAGCTGTCCATGATGCGTTCCACCTGATCCGCCGCGAGCAGGCCCATGCCGGAGATCTGCTCCCGGATGATCGCGGTGACCTCCTCGGAGGTGGACGCCTGCACGTCGTCGCCGAGATCGAACAGATCCCGCCAACCGCCGAGGACGTCGACCACAGTGGACGCGTCCGGCTCGATCGCCGGCCCGGGCTCCGCCGCGGCCGCGTCGATCGGCTCCCCGTGCTGCGGGCCGTCGTGGACGATCACCGGTTCGTCCTCCGGTCGGGAGTCCATGATCCCCAGGTAGGCGACCTGCTCCCCGAGTTCCCCGAGGTGGACGGCCATCGCGTGGGCGATCACGCCGCCGACCGACCAGCCGAGCAGATGGTAGGGGCCATACGGCTGGACCCGCCGGATCTCTTCGACATAGCGCCGGGCCAGCACCCGCGCGTCGGTCACGCTCGGCTCTCCGGTCACGACATGCGGGTCCTGCAGGCCGTAGATGGGCCGGTCCGACAGGTGCGGCGCCAGCCCGCCGTAGAACCACGCCAGGCCGCCGGCCGGGTGCACGCAGAACAGCGGCGGCCGCGAACCCTCGCCGCGAAGGCTGATGACCACGTCGTTGCTCACCGCGTTGTCCTCGACCAGTCGCCGGGCCAGACCACGCACCGTCGGATCGCTGAACAACCACGCGAGTTCGACACTGAAGCCATGACGCTCCCGGAGGCGGGCGACGACCCGAGTCGCGGACAACGAATTGCCACCGAGATCGAAGAAGGCCTCGGTCGCGCCCACTCGCTCGACACCGAGCACCGCCGCGAACACGTCGGCGATTGCCTGCTCGACCGGCCCTTCCGGCGCACTGTACTCGCCAGCAATGAACTCCGGTTCCGGGAGCGACTTCCGGTCGATCTTGCCCGCGCTGTTGAGCGCGATGTCGTCGACCAGCATCCATACCCCTGGACGCATGTACTCCGGGAGCGATTCGGCGACAACGCTTCTGACCGCGTCGAGATCGACCGACTCCCCCGGCGCGCCGGACACGTACCCGATCAGGTGTTCGCCACCGCCTGGCGCGGCCACCACTGCAGCGGCTGCGTGAACCACCCCGGGCACAGCAGCGATGACCGACTCGATCTCACCGAGTTCGATTCGCTGCCCACGCAACTTCACCTGAAAGTCCGTGCGGCCAAGATACTCCAGCACACCGTCGCCACGCCGTCGGACGAGGTCGCCGGTCCGGTACAACCGGCCCCCGCCCGTCCCGAACGGGTCGGCGACGAATCGTTCGGCCGTCAGATCGGGACGCGCCGCATACCCACGCGCCAATTGCACCCCACCGAGGTACAACTCGCCGGCGACACCGACCGGCACCCGCTGCAGCCGCGAGTCCAGCACCACCGCAGACGAATTCCACACCGGAATGCCGATCGGCACCGTTGCGTCGCGCTTCGAGACGTGGGCGATCTTCTCATAGGTGATCTCGACCGCCGCCTCGGTCGGTCCGTACAAATTGAAGAACAAGACGTCAGGCCACCAGGCCCGCACCGTCTCCGCGGCTGCCGGCGGCAAGGCCTCGCCCGTGGTCGACACGATGCGCACGGAGTCGAGCGCACGAACCCGGTGCTCTCCGGCCACCTCGAGAAAGACCGACAGCATCGATGGCACGAAGTGCACCATCGTTGCCCTGGTGCGGGCGATCTCCGCCGCCACGTACACCGGGTCCAGGTGGCCGTCAGCTCTGAACACGACCATCGTTGCGCCGATCATCAAAGGCGCGAACAACTCTGGCACCGAGACGTCGAATGTGTACGGAGTCTTCAACACCACGCGATCGGTCTGGTCGATCGGCAGGGCGTCGAGACCCCACCAGAGACGGTTCAGCACCGCGGCATGCGACAGAGTAACCCCCTTCGGCCGGCCGGTGGAACCAGAGGTGAACAAGGTGTAGACGGCGTCGTCGGGACGGATGGGCCGGTCCCGTTCGGCGTCGATGATCGGCCCGGCGAACCTAGCGTCCGCGGCGATCTCCTCGGAGGCATCCACAGGCACCACCGTCACCGCGTCGCCGAGTTCCTCGACCGCGGCTGGCACCGGCCCGCCCGCGACAAGCACAATGCGAACGTCTGCGGTGGTCACCATGTACGAGACCCGCTCCGCTGGCGCCGCAGTGTCGAAGGGGACGTACTGCCCTCCCGCGGCGACGATCGCATGGATGGCGACGACCATCTCGATCGACCGGTGCATACACAGTCCGACGGCCACATCGGGGCCGACACCGAGCGAGAAAAGGTCACGCGCGAGAGTGTTCACCCGGGCACCGAACTCCCTATAGCTGACCGTCCGGTCCCCCAACAACAGGGCCGGCGCATCGGGTGTGGCCGCCACCTGAGCGGCCACCGCAGCCGCCACCGATTCGACCGCCGGCAGCTCGATCGCGGCACCGTGCTCGACAGCGATGACGCGACCGATCTCAGACGAGTCCATCATCGCCACATCACCCGTCGGTACAACCGGGTCGGCGACCAGTGCGTCGAGCAGACGAACGAGTTTGTCTGCGAAGGAGGCGATCGTGGCCTCGTCGAAGAGATCGGTGGCGTAGATGACCGAACCACTCCACGGTGCTCGGTTCGATCCGGTGTGCACGGTGATGGTCAGATCGAGCTGGGCCGGGACTTCCGGCGGCGTGACCGGCTCGATCGACAATGCCTCGCCGATCTCGTGGACCGTGCTTCCCGACAGGATCCCCGCCGCCGCCTGGTCGAAGGTCAACATCACCTGCGCCAGCGGCGAAAATGCCTCGGAGCGGGTCGGATTGAGCCTTTCGACGAGCGTCTCAAACGGAACGTCCGCATGGCCGAACGCATCGAGGACCGCCGTGCGGACCTGGTCGAGTAGTTCGGCGAACGACGCGCCCGGATCGTATTGCGTGCGCAATACGAGGGTGTTGACGAACATCCCGACAAGGGGGTCGAGCACGCTCTGGCCCCGCCCGGCGATCGGTGTCGCCACCGCGATGTCGTCGGTCGCCGACAACCGGGCGAGCAGTGTCGACAGCGCTGCGTGCATCACCATGAACGGTGTCACGCGATATTCGCGGGCGAGCCGGTCCATCCGACCCACGATCTCGGCGGGGAGCTCGAACTGAACCTGGGCGCCGCGATGTGTCGCCACCTGGGGGCGCGGACGATCGGCGGGGAGTTCAAGCACGTCGGGCAGTCCGGCCAGCCGGTCGATCCAGTGTTCCACTTCGCCGGCGACCACCGACGACGGATTCTCCACCGACCCCAGGACGACGTGCTGCCAAATCGCATAGTCGGCGAACTGTACGGCCAGCGGGTCGAATTGCGGTGTGGCACCGGAGGACCGAGCGTCGTAGGCCGTCACGAGATCGGTGACGAGCGGACGCAGAGATTCACCGTCGGCGCCGATATGGTGGGCCACCAGTGTGAACACGTACTCGTCGTCCGCGACGGTCCACAACCTGGCCCGCAGCGGCCACTGCCGTGAGACGTCAAAGCCGGTCGTGACGGCCGCCTCGAGCTCGTCTTGCGAGTTCACGATCTTCCAATCGAGCCCCTCGGCAACGGTATCGGCGGGGTCGACGGACTGATACGGGGTGCCGTCGACCGACGGGAAGGTCGTGCGCAGGACCTCGTGACGCACCACCACGTCCACAAGCGCCTGCCGCAGCGCGTCGACGTCGAGTCGTCCATACAATCGCAGAACCGCTGGGATGTTGTAGGCGGGTACACGCGGATCGAGCTGGTTGATAAACCACATCCGCTGTTGAGCGAAGGACAACGGAATCCGCTCCGGCCGCGGCGACACCGCGACAATGGGCGGGAGTCCGCCGGTACGGTCGCCGAGGCGTTCGGCCAGCAGACGCGGGGTCGGCGCCTCGAAGACGTCACGGACCGTCACGTCGACACCGAGAGCGTCTCCGAGCCGGGCCGCCGCCCGCATCGCCGACAACGAGTTGCCGCCGATGTCGAAGAAGTTCGTGGTGGCACCGACATTCTCCGGCGACATCGACAGCAGTTCGGCGAAGACCGTCGCGGCCGCCGCTTCCCGCGGGCCGGCGACCGGCGTGATCGCGGCGGTGTCGACGGTCGGCGCGGGCAACTGCTGTCGCACGATCTTGCCCGCGCTGCTCAGCGGCATCTCGTCGAGCAGCGTCCACATCCCGGGACGCATGAACTCCGGGAGCGCTTGCGCCACCGAGTGCTTGACCGCATCGAGGTCCACCGAGGCCGGCGTCAGGTAGGCCACGAGTTGCTGGCCCGCAGGGGTCTCGACGACAGCTGCCGCCGCATACACGACGCCCGGCGCCGACGTGAGCGCCGATTCGATCTCGCCGAGCTCGATCCGCTGTCCCCGGAGCTTCACCTGGAAATCGGTGCGCCCCTGATATTCCAGCTCACCGTCGGCTCGCCAGCGGACCAGGTCACCGGTCCGGTACAGGCGAGACCCCGGCGCGCCGTACGGGTTCGGCACGAAGCGTTCGGCCGTCAGCGCGGGTCGCGAGGTGTATCCGCGGGCCAACTGAACACCGCCGAGGTACAGCTCGCCTGTGAATCCCGGTGCCACCTGTCGCAACCGGTGGTCGAGCACCAACGCGCTGGTGTTCGCGACGGGACGCCCGATGGAGACCGAGTCGCCCGCGACCTGTGCGACGGTCGCGTAGATCGTCGCCTCGGTCGGTCCGTACTGGTTGTGGATCGGCGCGTGCGGGATCAGCTCACGCACGGTCTCGGCGACGCTCTGCGGGAGCGCCTCGCCGCCGGTGTGCAGGAAGCGTAGCCGTGAGAGTCCGCGCAGCTGTTGGGGATCGGCGACCTCGGTGAGCACCGCGAGCATCGAGGGCACCAGCGTCGCCGACGTCACGCCGAAGTCGGCGAGATGGCGCAGGACGGCGACGGGGTCACGATGCGCACCCGGCTCCATGACGACCAGGCGGCCACCCGACAGAGGCGGGCGGAGGATCTCGCCGACGGACGGATCGAAGGTCAGCTCGAGCACCTGCAGGAAGACGTCGTCGGGGCCGAAGTCGTAGGCGTCGCGGTCGTAGTCGAGGTGGGCGCGCAGGGTTTCGTGACTGACCGTGACGCCCTTGGGACGACCGGTCGAACCCGACGTGAAGATGGTATAGGCCGGATTGGCGCCGACGACTGCCGACGAGCGCTCCGCGGGCGCGAAGAGCGGCGTCGGCTCACCGGCGTCGTCGGCGCCACCGACGGTCACCACGGGCACACCGGGGTCGATCGCGTCGATGCCCGCCGGGACCTGTCCCGGACCGACCATCACCGCGGCGACGTCGACGGTTCGCGCCAGGTAGTCGATGCGGTCGGCCGGTGCGGCGGGGTCCATCGGCACGAACTGCCCGCCGGCGGCGAGTATCGCGTGGACGGCGACGATCATCTCCGTCGACCGCGGGATGCACACGCCGACCGCGACTTCCGGCCCGACACCCAGACCCACCAGCCGCCGGGCGAGCACGCTCACCCTGCTCGCCAGTTCCGCGTAGGTCGACTCCCCTTCCGGACTCACCACCGCGATCGTGGCGGGTGATGCGGCGGCGCGTTCGAGGAGGAGGTCGGCGACGTGGGTGCCGGTCGGGATCAGCTCCGGGCCGGCCGACCACGTGTCGAGGCGGGTCTGGTCGACCTCCGACATCGGCGGGATGTCGCCGATCCGAGTCCGAGCGTCGCCCGCGATGGCCCACAGGATGCGGTCGAGGGACCGTGCGAAGACGGCGACCTCGTCGTCGGCGAAGGCGTCGGGGAGATAGGTCAACCGGACCGCGATGCCCGACGCGGTCGGCGAAGTCGCCAGGTTGAGCGGATAATGCGTGGCGTCGGAGACCTCGACGTCCCGGATCGACAGTCCCACTGCGGCACTGGCGGCGCCGCCGGCCAGGGAGTCGTTGTCGACGGGATAGGACTCATGCACGGTCAGGGTGTCGAACAGCTGTGGCCGCCCGACGGCGGTGAGGATCTCGGGCAGGCCGATGTGCTGATGATCGAGGACGGCGGTCTTGTCCGCCTGCAACCGACCGAGGACCTCCGCGATCGTGGCGTCTGGATCCACGTCGACGACGGCGGGCAGGGTGTTGATGAACAGCCCGACCATCGACTCGACGCCGTCGAGTCCGGCCGGACGGCCGGACACCGTCTCGCCGAAGGTGACCACCCGGTTGTCGGTGAGCCGGGACAGCAGTACCGCCCAGGCGAGCTGGAGTGCGGTCGCCATCGTCGACCCCGACTGCCGGGCCGTGCGCTCGAGCCCGGCGACCAGGTCGGGATCCAGGACCCAGCGGTGTTCGCGGGGCAGATGGGCTGCCGCGGTGTCGCTTCCGTGGTCCTCGACGGAGGCGCCGGTGAGACCGGGGGCGACCAGGGTGGGCTCGTCGACCGGCTCGAGGACGCGCCGCCAGGCAGCGAGACCGGCGTCGAGGTCGGCGTCGGCGATGCGTGCGAGGTAGTCCGCGAAGTCGGTGCGCTCGCCGGTTCCCTGTCCGGTGAACGGGGTGCCGGTGGCGTACAGCGCGAGCAGGTCGGCCAGCACGAGTGGCCCCGACCAGCCGTCGAAGAGGATGTGGTGGTTGGTGATGACGACGCTCGTCCCCCGGGCGTGGCGCACGACCACCGCACGCAGCAGCGGCGGGTCGGCCAGGTCGAACGGTTCGGTGCGCTCGGCCGCCGACACCTCGCCGACCGCGGCCCGCAGATCGTCCTCGCCGACGGCCGGGACGTCGATCACACGCCAGCGCAGCGGCACCGTCGCCGGCACCACGGTCACCACGTGCCCGCTGGGCACCCGGACGAATCCCGATTTGAGGGTGCGGTGGTGGTCGAGCAGTGCGACGACGGCGGTCCGCAGCCGGTCCAGGTCGACCTCGCCGTCGAGATGCAGAACCGCCTGTGTCACATACACATCGAGCTGGTCCGTGCCGGCGAGCTGGGACTGGAAATAGAGTCCGCGCTGCAGCGGTGACAGCGCCCAGACGTCCGCGCCGGGGAATCGTTGCGCCACCGTGTCGAGGTCGTGCTGTGTCACCCCGGCGCCCGGGACGTCTGCCGGTGACCGGCCGATGTCGGCGCCCTCGGCGACGAGGCGGACCACGTCGGCGAGTTCGGCCGTCCAGCGTCCCGCGATGTCGCGGACGTCCTCCGGCGACAGCATCGCCTCGGGGAACTGCAGATCTGCCGAGAGCACGCGACCCTCGGGTGAGGCGCCGGTGCTCGCGTTGACCGTCAGCACACTCATGGCGGCCACCCCGTCGGACACGGCGGCGGGCAGGAACGGCGCTCCGGGTGCCGGCAGGAACGCCGCTGCAGCGGGTGCCGCGGCCTCGTCTCGACCGGACACCGACGGCGCGTCCTCGTTGCGCCCGGTCGCGCCGCGGGTACCGAGGTAGTTGAACGCGATGGTGGGAAGCGGACGCGAACGAAGTTCTGCCGCAGCATCACCCGCGGCGTCGCCGGACTGTCCGGCGTAACGCAGCAGACCGAATCCGATCCCGGAGTCGGGCATGCCGAGTCGTTCTTCCTTGGCCGCCTTGACCGCGTGGACGACGTCGTCGGCCGGGTCGATGGCGAGCGGGGCGATCGAGGTGAACCAGCCGACCGTGCGCGACAGGTCCGCTCGTCGCGGGTCCTCGCCCGCGAGCAGGACGTCCTCGTAGCGGCCGTGACCCTCGGTGAGCACGGTGACAGCGGCGTCGTCGGCGATGCCCCGATCTCGCTGCCAGGACCGGACCGCCCGCGCCAGGGTGCCGAGCAGGACGTCGACGACCGACGACGAGAACGCCTCCGGCACAGTCGTCGTCAGCGGATCGACGATGGCGGGATCGACGCGGTGGACGATCGAGGTCAGCGTGCCGTACCGGTCGCGTTCGGGGTCGAGCGGCGCACCGAAGTCGGTCGGGGCGGCCGGTGATCGCTCGAGCCAGTACCCGGCTTCGGCGCGACGGGAGTCGAGCTGACGGGTGAGCGCACGCTGCCACGCACGTTGTGAGGTCTCCTCGGCACGGACCGCCACCGGGTGCCCGGCGGTCAGTTGGGCATGCACGGTGAGCAGATCCTCGATCAGGATCGGCCACGACACCGCGTCGACGCCGAGGTGATGGATCACCAGCACGATTCGTGCGGACCGGCTCGCATCTTCCTGGGACGGTGCCACGTCGGCGGCCTCGGGTACGGCGCCGTGAACGATCGTCGCGGCCACCAGTCGGCCCGCGGCCGGGTCGAGGCGGCGCGCGGCCTCGGCATGCGCCTCGACGAGCACGTCGGCGAACGCGGTCTCTCCCGCGACCGCATCGGTCTCGACCGCGAGGATCGAGGCGTCGGGATCGAATGGTGTTCCGGCGGTGAGGGTCCACTCGCCCCCGGCCCGGGTGTCCCCGGTCTGGGAGTCCCCGGTCTGGGTGGCACCGACGAACTCCAGGCGGGCACCGAGCGTCGGATGCCCGTCGACGACCGCGCGGAGGACCGCGCCGAGGTGCTCGGCGGTCAGTCCGGCGGGCGCGGTGAGCACCATCGACTGGTTGAAGTCGGCGAGGTCGGCCGGGGTTCGCGCGGCGTCGACGAGCCAGGAGACGATCGGCGGGAGGTCGACCTCGCCGGCGGGGCCACCGGCGGGTTCGGTGAGCATCGGGACGCAGCCTCCGCCCGCCGACGCGACCCGCGCCATCGCGCGGATGGTCTTCTGCTCGAAGATCTCTCGCGGCGACAGCGGGAGCCCGGCCGCCTTCGCGGCGGAGGCGAGCTGGATGGACATGATCGAGTCGCCGCCGAGCGCGAAGAACGACTCGGTCACCGAGACGGTGTCGAGACCCAGCAGTCCGGCGACGATCGCGGCGAGGGTCTCCTCGGCGGTCGTCGCGGGTGCGACGTACCCGTCGGCGGGTCTGGTGAACTCGGGCACCGGGAGTGCACGACGGTCGAGCTTGCCGCCCGGCGTCACGGGCAGTTCGTCGAGCACCATCGCCGAGTGCGGGATCATGTGTCCGGCAAGGCGATCCGCCGCTCCGGCGAGAACCGCGTCGGCATCGAGCCGCTGGTCACCGACAGTGTCGTCGGCCACCAGGTACGCGACGAGGCGCGTGCGTCCGTGCTCGTCGTCGACGCCGGTGACGACGACCGATCCGACCCCCGGCTGATCACCGAGAACGGATTCGATCTCGCCGAGCTCGACGCGCTGCCCGTTGATCTTGACCTGATGGTCGGCGCGCCCGGCGAACTCGATCTCGCCGTCGGCGGTGATCCGCACCAGGTCGCCGGTGGCGTACATCCGCCGGCCCGGTTCGCGGGCGAACGGGTCGGCCACGAAGGACGACGCGGTGAGCCCGGGCCGGCCGAGGTAACCGCGCGCCAGCGACTCGGCGGTCGACAGGTAGAGCTCACCCACCACACCCTGCGGGACCGGATGAAGGCGTCCGTCCAGGACGTAGGCGGCGAAGCCGCGGACCGGGCGCCCGATGGTGACCGGCGCGCCGGGTTCCGACCGGCCGGTGGTCGCCCAGACGGTGGCCTCCGACGGGCCGTAGAAGTTGAACATCCGGCGCGTCGAATCCGGTGTGGCCCAACGGGCGATCAGATCGGGAGGGCAGGCCTCACCACCGGTCACGAGATTGCGGACGAAGCGGCCCCGCCGCGGGTCGACGGTCGCCAGCACCGTCGGGGTGATGAGGGTGTCGGTGACCCGGTCACGTTCGAGGATGCGCCCGAGTGCATCGCCGGCGTACTCCGAGGCGGGCGCCACGACGAGCGTGTGCCCGACCCCGATCGACCACATCATCTCCAGCACCGAGGCGTCGAAGCTCGGGGAGGCGACGTGCAGGACGCGGGTGTCGGGGGCCTGCACGGGTGTTCCGGTGACCTCGGTCAGCGCGTCGACAAAGTTCGCGATGCCGCGGTGGGACACCCCGACGGCCTTCGGGCGACCGGTGGAACCGGAGGTGTAGACGAGGTAGGCCAGGTCGTCGAGGCGCACGGGGCCGCGTCGTTCGGCGTCGGTGACGGGTCCGGCCGCGACCGCCGGATCGTCGAGCTCGTCGAGCTCGTCGAGCTCGAGCCATTCACAGGACGATTCGCCCAGTCGAGTGCGCGTCGACGCGTCGGTGATGCCGAGTCGTACGCCGGAATCGGCCACCATGAACGCGATGCGGTCGCTCGGGTAGGCCGGGTCGATCGGTACGTAGGCGGCCCCCGCCTTGATGACGCCGAACACCGCGACCACCGATCCGATGGACCGCTCGAGGCCGACGGCCACCACGTCGCCGGGACCGACCCCGCGTGAGATCAGTTGACGCGCAAGACGATTGGTTCGTTCCTCGAACTCCGCGTAGGAGATGTCCGCGCCGTCGTAGACCAGTGCAGGGCGACGCGGGTCGAGCTCTCGTCGCGCGAGGAGCTCGGTGAGGGTCACCGGTTCGGTCACCCCGCCGTCGGCGGCGGGCGAGGTCTCGCCGACCGAGTTCCGACTCGGCGCGCTGAGCGTGGCGGCGTCGATGCCGACAATGTCGATGTCGCCGACGGGCAGCGCGGGATCGGTGGCCATCGCGGCGATCACCTGCAGCCAGACCTCGGCGAAGCGGCGGATGGTCGCGGCGTCGAACAGCGATGTCGCATAGAGGAAGTCGGCCCTCATCGGCGACGAGCCGGTACGTTCGGACACCGAGACGGTGAGGTCGAACTTGGCGATCGGTGCGGCGACCCCGAGCGGCTCGGCGCTCAGGCCCGACAGCTCCACCCGGTCGATCTCCTCCGGCCGGCCGCCCGCGGCGACGAGGGTGTAGGCGATCTGTACGAGCGGCGGGTAGGACGTCGACCGTTCCGGCGCCAGCTCCTCGATCAGATCGTCGAACTGCACATCGGCGTGGGCGAAGGCGTCCAGGTCCACGGCGCGGATCGTGGCGATCAGATCGTCCATCGACGACGCCGGGTCGACCGCGGTCCGCAGTACCAGCGTGTTGACGAACATGCCGACGAGGTCGTGGAGCGCGGCGTCCGGCCGGCCCGCGACCGGCGTGCCGATGACGACGTCCCGAGTGGCGGCCAGCCGGGCGACCGTGACGGCGAGGGCGGCGTGCAGGACCATGAACGGCGTGACGTCGCGGCTACGCGCGAGATCTTCGAGTGCAGTGGCGAGTGCGTCGTCCACGGTGACCGACTCGACCGCGGCCGCGGTGTCGAGGACGGCCGGCCGCGGGCGGTCCATGGGCAGGTCGGTGACCGCCGGGAGATCGGCGAGGACGGAGCGCCAGTGTGTGAGCTGGCGACCCATCGGCGTGCCCGGATCGTCGGCGGCACCGAGGTATTCGCGCTGCCAGAGGGCGAAGTCCGCATACTGGACCGCGGGCGCGGCGACCGGCGGCGCGCCGTCCGTCCGGCTCAGGTAGGAGCCGAGCAGGTCGCGCACGAACACCGGGGTCGACTCGCCGTCGAAAGCGATGTGGTGCACGGTGACCACCACGTCCACCGCGTTCTCGTCCCGGCGGAGGACCCGGACCCGGAGCGGATATTCGGCGGAGACGTCGAAGCCGCTCGTCGCCGAGACGAACAGTTCTTCCTCGGCGTCGACGAGCCGCCAGTCGAGGCGGGCGCGGGCCGTCTCGGGGTCGGTGACGACCTGGACCGGACCGTGCTCGTCGCTGGGATAGGTGGTGCGCAGGATCTCGTGGTTGGCCACCACGTCACCGACCGCGGCCTCGAGAGCGTCGAGATCGAGGGTTCCGGTCAGGCGCAGCGCCATCGGGATGTTGTAGGCCGCCGAGGTGGTGTCGAACTGGTTGATGAACCACATCCGACTCTGTGCCGTCGACAGCGGCAGCCGGTCGGGTCGCGGCATGGCGGTGACGCGCGGGACACTCCTCCCCCGTCCGGACACCAGGGCGGCCAGGTCGCGCACCGACGGCGCGTCGAACAGGTCGCCGACGGACACGTCGACGTCGAGCAGGTCGGCGACGCGCGCCGCCACCCGGGCCGCGGACAGCGAGTTGCCGCCGAGGTCGAAGAACGACTGCGTGATGCTGACGCGGTCGGTGCCCAGCACGTCGGCGACGATGGCCGCGATCGAGGTCTCGGCGTCGGACTCGGGCGCCGCGAATTCCTCGACCGTGAGTTCGGGGACCGGCAGCTTCCGGCGGGCGACCTTGCCCGCACTGTTCAGCGGCAACCGTTCGAGGGTCATCCACACCGTGGGCCGCATGTAGGCGGGCAGCGCCTGCGCGACCGCCGATTTCACCGCGTCGACGTCGACGGATGCGGGCGAGACGTAGGCGACGAGATGGGATTGTCCGGAGACCTTCGACACGGTGGCGGCCGCGTGGAGGACACCCGGCGCCGACATCAGAACGGACTCGACCTCCCCGAGCTCGAGCCGCTGTCCGCGCAGCTTCACCTGGAAGTCGGTGCGGCCCAGGTATTCCAGCTGGCCGCGCGCGTTCCAGCGCACGAGGTCACCGGTGCGGTACAACCGCTCACCGGGATCGGCGAAGCCCTCGGCACCGCCCGCGACCTCGTCGCGCGCCGGAGCGGCGAAGGGGCTGGCGACGAACCGTTCGGCGGTCAGGGCGGGTTGCGAGGCGTAACCGCGGGCGAGCTGCACGCCGCCCAGATACAGTTCCCCGGGCACGCCCGACGGCACGAGCTGCAGGCGCGAGTCGAGGACGAAGGTCGTGGTGCTCGGGACCGGGACCCCGATCGGCACCGATGTCTCCCCGGCCCGCACCTGGTGGGCGGTCACGTCCACCGCCGCCTCGGTCGGGCCGTAGAGGTTGTGGACCTCGGTGTGCGGCAGGGCCGCGACCAGCGCCTGCGCCACCGGCGCGGTCAGCGCCTCACCCGAGGTGAAGGTCAGCCGCAGCGACGACAGGTCGCCCACGCGATCGCCGAGCACATCCAGGAACACCGACAGCATCGACGGCACGAAGTGGATGACCGACACCTTCTCGGCCGTGATCAACTCCGCCAGATAGCGCGGATCCCCGTGCCGATCGGGCTCGGCGACCACGAGCGTCGCCCCCACGGCGAACGGCAGGAACAACTCCCAGACGGACACGTCGAAGGTGACCGGTGTCTTCTGCACGAAGACGTCCGAGTCCTTGATCGAGTACCAGTCCCGCATCCACTCCAGGCGGTTCACGATCGCCGAATGCGACACCGTCACGCCCTTCGGCCGCCCCGTGGACCCCGAGGTGAACAGCGTGTACGCCGCGTCGTCGGGACGCAACGGCGCCCGGCGTTCGGCATCGGTGACTGGTGCGGTGGCGAGGTCGATCTCCACGCTGGTGTCGAGGACGACGACCGTGACGTCCGCGGGCAGCTCGACGGACTCATCGGGGCCGACGAGGACCAGCCGCGCCTCCGCCGTCTCGAGCATGTACCGGGTGCGGTCCTGCGGTGCGTCGATGTCCAGCGGCACGTAGTGGCCGCCGGCGGCGACGATCCCGTGTATGGCGACGAGCAACTCGACCGAGCGCGGGATGGCGACCGCCACGGCGACGTCGGGCCCGACCCCGATCGAGATCAGGTGACGAGCGAGTGAGTCGACGCGCGCCCCGAACTCGGCGTAGCTGACGCGACGCGAACCGAACACGATGGCCGGTACGTCGGACCTCGTCGCCACATGCACCACATCGGTCACCGTTGGGCCTCCATCTCGCCTCGTCGCCTACCGTCTCGTCCTACGTTCCCCATTCCCCCCGAGTGTTCTCTGCGCTCAGTCATCCCCACCGAGACCGTTGCCACCCAAGACATCGTTCCCGGAACCGGCGTCACCGGAACCATCGTCACCGTAGCGGCCATCGTCACCGTAGCGGCCATCGTCACCGTAGCGGCCATCGTCACCGTAGCGGCCGTCGTGTCCGTCGTGTCCGTCGTGTCCGTTGTACCCGACCCCGGTGTCGACGACACCGTTCCCGACGACACCGTCGCCGGCTGCCGGCTCCCCCGTGCCGAGCTGCCGGGAGCCGATGATGCCGGGCAGTGTGCCGCCGGCCGGCCGCGTCGCGGCACCCGACGACCACGCCAGGACGCGGTCCCGTTCGGCCGGTGTCACCAGCGGGCATTCCCCGACGGCGGCGTCCGGCCGGGCGGTGAGCCCGTCGAGGAGCGTAACGAGGCGCTGCGCGAGCAACTCGACGGTCCCCTCGTCGAACAGATCCGTCGCGTACACCATCGACGCCGACCAGGACCGGTCCGGCCGCGCGAGGACCGCGACCGTCAGGTCGAGCTGCGACGACGTGACCGGCGACTCGAGTGCCGCGACCCGCAGCCCCTCGGCCTCGAGCACCGGCGACCCGCTGCCCGCGTTGGTCAGCGTGAGCATGACCTGTGCGAGCGGCGAGAACGCCCTCGACCGCGTCGGGTTCAGACGTTCGACGAGCGTCTCGAACGGCACGTCGGCGTTCGTGAACGCATCGAGGTCGACGACCCGGGTCTCCTCGAGCAGTTCCGCGAAACTCATCGACGGGTCGACCTCGGCACGCAGGACGAGGGTGTTGACGAACATGCCGATCAGCTGGTCGATCTCGGCTCGTCCCCGGCCCGCGATCGGCGTCGCCACCGCGATGTCGTCGGTCGCGGTGACACGTGCCAGCAGTACTGCCAGGCCCGCGTGCACCACCATGAACGGCGTCATCCCGCGCTCACGCGCCAGGACCGAGATCCGCGTCGCGACCTCGTGCGGGATCTCGAAGTCCACCCGCGCGCCCCGCATCGAGGCCACGGTCGGGCGAGGCCGGTCGGCGGGTAGCTCCAGCACGTCGGGCACCCCGGCGAGCTGTCGCAGCCAGTACGACAGCTGCCGGCCGACCACCGAGGTGGGATCGTCGACCGCCCCGAGCTCGCGTTGCTGCCACAGCGCGTAGTCGGCGAACTGGACCGGCAGCGGCGGCAGGTCCGGTGTCCGGCCCGCGGCCCGGTCACGGTAGGCGGTCACGACGTCGGTCATCAGCGGTCGCATCGACTCACCGTCACCGACGATGTGATGCAACACCGCGACCAGCATCCACGACTGCTCGCCGCGCCGCCACAGCCGGATTCGCACCGGCACCTCGGTCGCCACGTCGAAACCGGTGGACAGGGCGTCGAGTAGCTCTGCCTCTTCGGCACATTCGACGAGTCGGGGCAGTGCCGCGGGCCCGTCGGCGTCGTGGACGACCTGGGTGGGCCGGCCGTCGACGGCCGGGAAGGTCGTCCGCAGGATCTCGTGCCGCGCGACGACGTCGCCGATCGCCGCGCCGAGAGCCTCGACGTCGAGGTCCCCGGTGAGTTCGACACCGATCGGGAGGTTGTACGCCCCCGACGCGGGGTCCAGGCGGTTGATGAACCAGATGCGCTGCTGCGCGAACGACAGCGGGATCAGGTCCGGCCTCGGCTCGACCCGGGTGACCGGTGCGCGCAACCCGCCGCGGTGTTCACCGAGGGCGGCCAGCGCCCGCGGGGTGGGCGACTCGAACACGTCCCGCACACCGATGTCGGCGTCGAGGGCGTCGCCGACGCGCGCCGCGAGGCGGGTCGCCGACAGCGAGTTGCCACCGAGAGCGAAGAAGTCCCCGGTCACCGACACCACGTCGACGTCCAGCAGCTCGGCGAAGACGGCCACCACGCGCGCCTCCGCCGCGGTCTCCGGCGCCACGAGGTCGTCGGACCCGGTGACCGGCGTCGGCAGGGCACGCTTGTCCAGCTTCCCGGTCGGGGTGAGCGGCAGAGCGTCGAGCACCGTGATCGTCGACGGGACCATGTACGACGGCAACCGGTCCGCGAGATGGTCGCGGAGGCCAGCGGTGTCCACGGTGTCCCCGGCGGCCGGATCGCCGGCCGGTACGACGTAGGCGGCGAGCGCGGTCGCGACCGACCCGCCGACCCCGAGCACCACCGCGGCCTTCACCGCGGGATGCGAGGTCAGCGCGTTCTCGATCTCGCCGAGTTCGATGCGCAGCCCGCGCAGCTTCACCTGGTCGTCGGCACGTCCGAGGTACTCGAGCACGAGCTCACCGTGTGCCGTGCGCACCCACCGGACCCGGTCGCCCGTGCGATACATGCGATCACCGGGCGCCCCGAACCCAGACGCGACGAAGCGTTCGGCGGTCAGCTGCGGGCGCCGCAGGTAGCCGCGGGCCAGCGAGACACCGGTGGCGTACAGCTCACCGGCCATGCCGACCGGTACCGGGGCCAGCCGCTCGTCGAGGACCAGCAGGCCGGTACCCGCGACCGGGGCGCCGATCGTCACCGGCTCGTCGGGATCGAGCGGAGCGCTGATGGTGAGAGCCACCGAGGTCTCGGTCGGGCCGTACGCGTTGTGGAACCGGACGCGGTGCGCCCACCCGCGGACGAGGGCGGCCGAGACCGCTTCGCCGCCGGAGGCGAGCATCTGCAGTGCGGGCAGGTCGTCGGGTTCGACGGTCGCCAGCACGCTCGGTGTCAGGAACACGTGCGTCAGCTCGTGCTCGCGGAGGAAGCCGGTCAGCACCTCGCCGCCGACGACCTCGTCCGGCCGGTAGACCAGGGTCGACCCGGACGTCGAGGCGAGCAGCCATTCGAGCACCGAGGCATCGAAACTCGGTGAGGCGTAACCGAGTACACGCGCACCCGGATGGATGCCGAACCGCTGCGACTCGGCGACCGCGAAGGCGTGCGCACCACGATGGGTCACCGCGACACCCTTGGGCACACCGGTCGACCCGGACGTGTAGATGACGTAGGCCAGCGCGTCGAGCCGCGGGGTGCCCACCATCTCACCCGGGGTGAGCGGACTGCCGTCGAGTCCGCGCACGGCCTCGGTCAGGCCGAGCACGTCGATCGTCTCGACGTCACCCGGGACGGCGGCCGCCTGCCCCGAGCCCTCGTCCGACGTGATCACCAGTCGGACACCGGAATCGGTGACCATGTGCGCGATGCGGTCCGCGGGCAGCGTCGGGTCGACGGACAGATACGCCGCACCCAGCTTCGCCAGCGCCCACTGCGCCACCAGACGGTCGGCGGTGCGGCCGACGGCCAGCCCCACGACGGTGTCCACACCGATCCCGCGGCCGGTCATCCACCGTGCGAGGCGGTTCGACCGCTCGTCGAGCCCGGCGTAGGTGAGGGACGTCCCGCTGCCGTCGGTGACCGCGACGATTCCCGCGTGCTCGGCCGCGACCGCGGCGAACAACTCGCCCAGCAGCCGCGGTTCCGGCGCCGCCGGACCGTGGACCGGGGCGAGCTCGGCAGCCGCATCCGCGTCGAGCAGTGCGATCGACGAGGTCGGCTGGTCCGCATCGGCGACGGCCGCCCGCAGGATCTCGCGCAGCGCCGCCCCGAAGACCCGCACCTGGTCGTCGGCGAAGGCCGACGGGAGGTACTTGAGCTTCAGCAGCAACCGATCGCCGGATGGCGAGGACGCGAGGTTGAGCGGATAGTGCGTCGAGTCGTCGGCGTCCACACCGACGATCTGCAGCCCGCCGGCCAGCGACGTGTCCGCCGTCGACAGCGATTCGGAGTCCACCGGGAACGACTCGAACACCGTCAGGGTGTCGAAGAGGGCGCCCATCCCGGCCAGCGCGGTGAGGTCGGCCAGGCCGACGTGCTGATGGTCGAGGACCGCGACCTTGTCGGCCTGCATCGCGGCGAGCACGTCCGCGATCGGGGCGCCCGGGTCGACGTCGACGACGCTGGGCAGCGTGTTGATGAACAGTCCGACCATGCCCTCAGCGCCGTCGAGGTCCGACGGGCGTCCCGACACGGTCTCGCCGAACGCGACGATCCGGTTCCCGGTCATGCGGGACAGCAGCACGGCCCAGGCGAACTGGAGGATCGTGCTGACGGTGACGCCCCGTTCGCGGGCGAGCCGGCTGATCGCCGCCGTCGTCGCCGCGTCGATCCACTCCTCGTGGTTGCGCGGGAGCGACGCGGTCGTGGCCTCGTCGGCGCCGGACACCAGCGTCGGTTCCTCGAGTGGCTCGAGGACCTTCCGCCAGGCGGCGAGACCCGCCGCCGGATCGGCGGACGCCAGACGCCGGACGTGGTCACCGAAGTCGGTGTCCGCGGCGATCGTGGCCGTGTACGGACCCACCCCTGCGTAGAGGGCGAGCAGGTCGGCGAGGACCAGCGGCCCGGACCAGCCGTCGAGCAGGATGTGGTGATTGGTCACGACCAGGCTCAGCGTCGTGTCGGACCCGGTGCCGTGCTCGACGCTCACGAACCGCACGAGCGGCGGCACCTCGAGGTCGAATGGCGCGATCCGCTCGGCATCGGCGATCTCGCGGACCCGCTGCGCGGCATCGTCCGGGTCGAGACCCGGTTCCAGGGACACCTCGGCCCACGGCAGGTCGACCCGCGGCGGCACCACGGCCACCAGGGCGCCCCCGGCGGTGCGCACGTAGCCGCTGCGCAGAACGCGGTGGTGGGCCACGAGTTCCTCGGCCGCCGAACGCAGTCGCGCCCGGTCGACGTCCCCGCCGAGATGCAGGACCGCCTGGGTGACATAGACGTCCACACCGCCGGCCCCCGCCGAGCCGGCCAGGTCGGCCATCTGCGACTGGAAGTACAGACCGGCCTGCAGCGGGGTCAGCGGCCACACGTCCGCACCCGGGTACCGCACCGCGAGGGTGTCGAGTTCATCCTGCGTGATCGACGTGCCCGGCACATCCGCCGGCGACCGGCCCGGGTCGCCGACCGTGGCGACGTGCTCTGCGACAGCGGCGAGTTCGGCCGCCCACAGTTCGGCGAGTGCGGTGATGTCGTCGGCGCCGAACAGTGCCGACGGGAACGTGAAGTTGGCCTGCAGGCGCCGGTTCTCACCGTCGCTGCGCGTTCCGACGTTGACGCTCAACGGGTTCAGCGCAACCATCGCGCCCGTCACCGACGGTGACATACCCGGTGCGCCCGGCGCGCCGGTGAACGGGATGACGTCGTGTGCGGGTTCGGCCGCGGGGCGTCCAGCGCGTCCGGCGCCGAAGAAATTGAACCCGATGGTCGGCAACGGACGCCGCGACAATTCGGTGTCCTCGCCGTAGCGCAGCACCCCGAAGCCGAGTCCGCCGTCGGGCTGCCCGAGGCGTTCCTCCTTGGCCGACTTCACCGCGTGGGTGACGTCGGTCGACGGGTCGACCGACACCGGCGCGATCGTGGTGAACCAGCCGACGGTGCGGGACAGGTCGACGGCGCGCTCGCCGTCGGCCGTGGCGATCTCGTCCTTGCGACCGTGGCCCTCGACCAGGACCGTCACCGGTGCGACGTCGGCGATGCCGCGCGCGGCCTGCCACGACCGGACCGCCCGGGCGAACGTGCCCAGCAGGACGTCGTTCGCGTTGCCGCGGAACGCTTCCGGCACGGAGGTCAGCGCCGCTTCGGTCACCTCGGCGTCGAAGGCGTGGATCACCGACACCTCGGTGGCGAACCGGTCCCGCGACGGGTCGAAGGCGACCCCGAGATCGGTGGGTCGGGACGGCAGCCGCTCGAGCCAGTACGGCAGCTCGGCACGTCGGCGGTCCGCCTGTGCGCCGACCGCATGTGCCCACGCCCGCTCGGACGTCGCCTCGGCACGCAGGGCGATCGGCTGTCCCGCCGCGCGCTGCGCCCACCCGGTCACCAGGTCCTCGACGAGGATCGGCCAGGACACCGCGTCGACACCGAGGTGGTGGATCGCCAGGACGATCCGCCCGACGCCGGCGACGTCGGTGACGATCCCGGCCGCCACCAGCACCCCGGTCGACGGATCGAGGTGGGCCAGCGCCTCGGCGTGCGCGCCACGCAGATCGGCGTCGTGATCGGGACTGCCGACCGGCGCGGCCGACGGTCGTGCGAACACGTACGGCGCCGGAGACGGAACCTCATCGCCCTCGGCCGATCCGGCGATCAGCTGCCACCGATCACCGTTCCGGGTGAGCCGCGCGGACAGCATCGGGTGCGCCGCGACGAGCTCGGACAACAACTCCGACAACGCATCCACGGTGACACCCGCAGGCGCATGGAGCACCCGGTACTGCGAGAAGTCCGCGAAATCGGATGGCGCCGTGGAATGTTCGATCATCCACGACATCACCGGCAACAACGGCAACTCGCCGCTCGCGCCGCCGGCGGGTTCGTCGAGTGCGGGCAGGCGGTGCGCCTCCCCGGCGACGACGCGGGCCATGGCCCGGACGGTGCGCTGCTCGAAGATGTCTCGCGGCGTCAGCGTGAATCCGGCGGCCCGGACGGCCGATGCCAGCTGGATCGACATGATCGAGTCGCCGCCGAGTGCGAAGAACGACTCGGTGACCGACACCCGCTCCAGGCCGAGGAGTCCGGACACGATGGTCGCCAGGGTCTCCTCCGTCGCGTTGGCCGGCGCGACGTAGTCGGCGTCGAGCCCGGCGAAGTCGTGGGCCGGCAGCGCACGGCGGTCGAGCTTGCCCGCGCTGTTGAGCACCACGTCATCGATCGGCATCCACAGGGTCGGACGCATGTACTCCGGAAGCGCCTGTGCCACCGCGTCTCGCAGGACGCCGAGGTCCACGGTCGACGGCGCGACATAGGCGACGAGATGCTGCCCGCCGCCAGGCGCGTCGGCAACGGTCACCGCGGCGTGCACGACGCCGGGTGCCGCGGCCACGACGGACTCGATCTCGCCGAGTTCGATGCGCTGGCCGCGTAGCTTCACCTGGAAGTCGGTGCGACCGAGGTATTCGATCTCCCCGTCGGTGTTCCATCGCACGAGGTCGCCGGTTCGGTAGAGCCGCGAGCCGGGCCGGCCGAACGGGTCGGCCACGAAGCGCTCGGCGGACAGTCCCGGTTGCGCGGCGTACCCGCGGGCCACCTGGTCGCCACCGAGATACAGCTCGCCCGGGACACCCGTCGGGACGGGGTTCAGTCGCGCGTCGAGCACATGCGTGGTCGTGTTCCACACCGGCACGCCGATCGGCACGATCGACGGTGCCCTGGTCACGTCGGCGTAGGCCACCTCGACCGCCGCCTCGGTCGGTCCGAACAGGTTCACGATCCGGACGTGCGGCAACAGTTCGTGAGCACGGGCCACCACCGCGGGCGGTAGTGCCTCCCCGGAGGCGAAGAGCCACCGGAGGGTCCCCAGGCGCGAGATCGTCTCGGGCGGCACGACATCGAGGAACACCGACAGCATCGACGGCACGAAGTGCACCGAGGTGGCTCCGCTGCGCGCGATCAGGTCGGCGATGTAGAGCGGGTCGGCGTGGCCGCCGGGTTCGGCGATCACCATCGTCGCCCCGGTCAGCAACGGCGCGAACAGTTCCGGCACCGAGACGTCGAAGGTGTACGGCGTCTTCTGGATGATCCGGTCCCCCGCGGTCCACGGGTACTCGTCGAGTCCCCACCACAACCGGTTGGCCACCGCGGCGTGGGAGACGGTCACGCCCTTCGGCCGCCCGGTCGAACCGGAGGTGAACAGCGTGTACAGCGCGTCGTCACCGCGGATCGGCCGGACGCGTTCGGCGTCGGTGACCGGCGGGGTCGCCGGGTCCACCTCACGGGTGGAGTCGACGGTGACACGACGGATCCCGTCGTCGAGGCCGGACAGGTCGGCCGCGACAGACCGCGGTCCGACGAGCAGAACCCGGGCGCCGGCCGTGTCCACCATGTAGCGCACCCGATCCCCCGGGGCCGCGGTGTCGATGGGCACGTAACGGCCACCTGCTGCGGCCACGGCGTGGACGGCCACGACCATCTCGACGCCACGATCGATGCACACCGCGACCGCGACGTCGGGCCCGACGCCCAGACCGAGGAGTTCGCGGGCGAGATCGGCGACGCGAGCGCCGAATTCGCGGTAGGTCAGTTCACGGTCGGCGAAAGTCAGCGCGATCGAGTCGAGCGACCGCGCCCCGCGAAACGAGAGCGCATCGGCCACCGATCCCGCCGGGACGGCGATCTCCGTGCCCCGGGATCGCCGGAGTATCTCCTCGACCTCGGCGGGTTCGAGGAGCGCGGCGTCGGCCACCGGGTCGTCGGTCTGCCTGGTCAGCTGATCGAGTAGCCCGACGAACCTGCGGGCCAGCTGGACGACGGTGTCCTCGTCGAAGAGGTCCCGCGCGAACACCAGCGACAGCGGCCAGTCCTCGTCGCCGTCCGGAACGGACACACCGACGGTCAGATCCAGTTTCGCCGGCGGATCGGCCGGCGGCATCGGTTCGATCTCGAGACCCGCGACCGAGGCCGGCGCGGTGTCCGCACCCATCTCGGGCAGCGCTGTCTGGCCGAACGTCAGCATCACCTGGGCCAGTGGGGCGAACGCCTCCGAACGGACCGGGTTGAGCTTCTCGACGAGCATCTCGAAGGCGACGTCGGCGTTGGCGAACGCTTCGAGATCGGTGTCGCGTGTCTGCTCCAGCAACTCGGCGAACGACATCGCCGGATCCACCTGCGCCCGCAGGACGAGGGTGTTGACGAACATGCCCACGAGTGGGTCCAGTACGCGCTGACCGCGTCCGGCGACCGGGGTGGCGATCGCCACGTCCTCGCCGGCGGACAACCGCGCGAGCAGTACGGCGAGCGCCGCGTGCACGACGATGAACGGGGTCGCGTCGACCTCGCGTGCGAGTTCGCGGACGCGGTTCCCGATCTCGGCGGGGATGGCTGCGCCGACGCGGCCGCCGCGCTGCGACGCCACGAGCGGCCGGGGCCGGTCGAACGGGAGGTTCAGCACCTCGGGCAGGTCGGCGAGTTTCGCTGTCCAGTAGGACAACTGGGAGCCGATGACCGAGGTCGGATCGGATCCGTCGCCCAGGACCTCGTGTTGCCAGAGCGCGAAATCGGCGAACTGGACCTCGAGGGGCTCGAAGTCGGGTTCGGTCCCCGACACCCGGGCGTCGTAGGCAGCGAGTACGTCGGCGAGCAACGGGTTCATCGACTCGCCGTCGGCGGCGATGTGGTGGACGATCACCGCGACCACCGCATGTCCGGGCTCGACGTGCCAGACCCGCACGCGGATCGGCCAGTCGACGGCCACGTCGAATCCGGACACCACGGCATTCTCGAGTCCGCGCTGGTCGGCGACGACGTCCCAGTCCAGGCGGCCGGCGATCTGCTCGCGCGGATGGATCAGTTGATGCGCCACCCCCTCGACGGACGGGAAGGTGGTCCGCAGGACCTCATGACGTTCGACGACGTCGCCGATCGCCAGGCGCAGCGCCTCGGTGTCGAGTTCCCCGCGCACCTGCAGCACGAACGGGATGTTGTAGGTCGGCAACGACGGATCGAACTGGTTGATGAACCACATCCGCTGCTGCGCGAACGACAGCGGTACCAGGTCCGGTCGGTCCGCATACGCCTCGACCGGCGGCAACGCCTCGGCATGTCCGGACACCTCGGCAACCAGCGCACGCACCGTCGGCGCCTCGAACAGGTCGCGCACCGAGGTCTCGACACCGAGCACCTCGCCCACCCGGGCGGCGACACGTGTCGCCGACAGCGAGTTCCCGCCGAGGTCGAAGAACGACTCGGTCACACTGACCCGGTCGATCCCGAGGACGTCGGCGAACACCGCGGCGACCGCGGCCTCCTGTTCGGTCTCCGGCTCGACGATCTCGCCGACCTCGATCACCGGCTCGGGTAGTGCGGCCTTGTCGAGCTTGCCGACCGGGGTGAGCGGGAGCTCGTCCAGGACCGCGACCGACGCCGGCACCATGTGCGACGGGAGTCGTTCGCCGACAAACGATCTCAGCTCCGCCGTGTCGATCTCGACTCCGCCGCCGACCACATAGGCGGCCAGGGCGGTGGCGACCGAACCACCCACGCCGACGACCACGGCCGAACGCACGGCCGGGTGCTCGGCCAGAACGGCCTCGATCTCACCGAGTTCGATGCGCAGACCACGCAGCTTCACCTGGTCGTCACTGCGCCCGGAGTACTCGATGACCGGCGCGCCGCCGGCGTCCTGCTTCCAGCGCACGATGTCGCCGGTGCGATACATCCGGTCACCGGGATGGCCGTGCGGATTCGACACGAACTTCTCGGCGGTCAGGCCCGGACGGTCGAGGTAACCGCGGGACAGCGCGCCACCGGTGACGTACAGCTCACCCGCGACCCCGACGGGAACCGGACGCAACTGCGCGTCGAGCACCATCAGGCCCACGCCGGCGAGCGGGCCGCCCAGCGAGACCGGCTCGCCCACGGCCATCGGGGCACTGATGGTGACGCCGATGGTGGTCTCGGTGGGGCCGTACAGGTTCTGGATCCGTCGGAACGGGGCCCAGCTGTCCTTCAGTGCCTGCGGCACGGCTTCGCCGCCCGCGTAGACGACCCGGAGGGCCGGGATGGCCTGCGGTTCGATGGTGGCGAGCACCGTCGGCGTCAGGAACGTGTGGGTGATCGCCTGCCGCATCATCAGGTCCTGCAGCGGCGGGCCGCCGACGGCATCGGCGGGCCGGTAGATCAGCACGCCACCCGACACGGTCGCGAGCAGGTACTCGAGCACCGACGCGTCGAAGCTGGGCGAGGCGAATCCGAGCACCCGCGAGTACTCGTCGGCACCCGACCGGCGGATCTCCTCGGCGGCGAAGTTCGCCAGACCCGAGTGGGTCACGGCGACGCCCTTCGGCCGTCCGGTCGACCCGGAGGTGTAGATGACGTAGGCGACGTTGCCGACCCGTACCGGCGCACGACGATCAGCCTCGGTGATCGGCGCGTCGGACAACGCCTCGATCTCGGCGGACAGCGCGGTGTCGTCGAGGCGGAGCCACGAGAAGCGTTCGCCGGGAAGCGATCCCGAGGCGTCCACGGCCAGTCCCAGGATCGCTCCCGAGTCCTCGACCATGTTCGCCACCCGCTCGGCGGGGTAGTCCGGGTCGATGGGCACGTACCCACCGCCGGTCTTGGCGACCGCCCAGATCGCGGTGAGCAGCTGCGCCGACCGGCCGATCGCCAGCGCGACGAGCTTCTCCGGGCCGATGCCCTGCCCGATCAGCCAGCGCGCCAGGCGGTTCGACCGCGCGTCGAGGTCCGCATAGGACAGCCACGCGTTGTCGGCGTCGACGACGGCCTGACGCGGTCCCCACTTCGCGGCGGCCCGGGCGAACAGGTCGCCCAGGATGACCGGCTCGGTTCCCGGTCCCCCGGTCACGACCGCGTCGGAGTCGGCGATCGACACCGTCTGCCGTTGCGGCTCGGGTTGTGCTGCGGCGCGGGCCAGATCGGCCAGCGACACGGTGTCGCCGAGCGAGATCCGGGCCAGCGGGGTCTCCAGGTCGGCCAGCGCCGCGTCCAGCAGGGCGGTGAGCTGGTCGGCCATCCGCGACACCGACGACTCGTCGAACAGATCGGCAGCGTAGGTGATGGTGCCCGACCAGTCCGTGCCCGACCTTCCTGGGCCTGCCCCTTCGGGCTGGGAGATCCCGACGAGCAGGTCGACCCGCGCCGGGATGCGCTCGGTGGTCACCGGGCTCACCTGCAGGCCGGCGATCTCGCCCACCGACAGATCGGACCCGGCGAGTTCGGGCAGGGTGGACCGGTCGAAGGTCAGCCACACCTGGGTGAACGGGGCGAAGGCGGCGGATCGCTGCGCGCCGGCGGCGTCGGCGACCACCTCGAAGGGGACGTCGGCGTGGGCGAAGGCCTCGAGGTCGGCGTCCTTCGCCGCCTCGAGCAGGTCGGCGAAGCCGCGGTCGCGGTCGACGTGGGTCCGCAGCACGAGGGTGTTGACGAACATGCCGATCAGCGGATCCAGCACGCGCTGACCGCGTCCCGCGATCGGGGTGCCGATCGCGATGTCCTCGGTCGCCGACAACCGCGCCAGCAGTGCGGCCAGCGCCGCGTGCACGACCATGAACGGCGTCGTTCCGGTCTCCTGGGCGACGCCTGCTATCCGGTCACCGACCTCGGCGGGCACGCTGAAGGCGACCCGGCCACCGCGCTGGCTGGCCCGGGCGGGGCGCGGCCGGTCGGTCGGCAGCTCGATCACGTCGGGCAGGCCGGCGAGACGGTCGGTCCAATAGGCGAGCTGGCGGCCGACGACGGACTCGGGATCGTCCGGCGAGCCGAGCACCTCGTGCTGCCAGATCGCGAAGTCGGCGAACTGGACCTCCAGATCGGCGAATTCGGGATCGGTGTCGGCCGATTCGGCGAGGTAGGCGGTGACCACGTCGCGGACCAGCGGCATCATCGACTGACCGTCCGAGGCGATGTGGTGGGTGATGACCGCGAAGACGTGCTCGTCGGGGGCCACCTCCCAGATCCGCGCGCGGATGGGCCACTCGGAGGAGACGTCGAAGCCCGCGGACACCGCGGCCTCGATCTCCGCCTGCGAGGACACCTCTCGCCAGTCGAGACGTGCGGCGACCGACGATGCCCGGTTGATCTTCTGGTACGGCGTGCCGTCGGCCGACGGGAACGTCGTCCGCAGCGATTCGTGACGGGAGACCACGTCGATCAGCGCGGCATGCAGCGCCTCGGTGTCGAGGGAGCCCGACAGCCGCAGCACGACCGGGAGGTTGTACGCCGACGAGCTGGTGTCGGCCTGGTTGACGAACCACATCCGCTGCTGGGCGAATGCGAGCGGAACCCGGTCCGGCCGCGGCGAGACCGGGACGATCGGCGCTCGTGCGGCGCCGAGATCGGTGCTCGCACGGAGGAGTTCGCGCACGCTCGGGGCGTTGAACAGGTCGCGCACCGAGATCTCGGCGCCGGTGACCTCGCCGACGCGTGCCACGAGTCGCATCGCCGCCAGCGAGTTGCCGCCGAGGTCGAAGAACGAGTCGGTGACGCTGACCCGGTCGACACCGAGGATGTCGGCGAACACCTCCGCGACCGCGGTCTCCGCCTCGTCGGCGGGCGCGACGTACTCGCCCGCGGTGAACACGGGTTCGGGCAGCGCGCGACGGTCGATCTTGCCCGCCGTGTTGAGTGCGATGCCCTCTACGGGCATCCACACCGTCGGACGCATGTAACCCGGAAGCGACTCGGCGACAACGGCCTTCACCTCATCGAGGTCGATGCGCTCACCCGGGGCGCCGGCGAGGTAGCCGACGAGGTGTTCGCCGCCGCCGGGCACTGTCGCCACGGTCGCGGCGGCGTGCACCACACCCGGGGCGGAGGCGATGACCGCCTCGATCTCGCCGAGCTCGATGCGCTGGCCGCGCAGCTTCACCTGGAAGTCGGTGCGGCCCAGGTATTCCAGCACGCCGTCGGGGCGACGGCGCACCAGGTCACCGGTGCGGTACAGACGCGAACCGGGCTCACCGTGGGGATCGGCGACGAACCTCTCGGCCGTCAGATCCGGGCGGGCGGCGTAACCGCGGGCCAGCTGCACACCGCCGAGGTAGAGCTCGCCGGGCACACCGGGCGGTACCCGGCGCAACCGCGAGTCCAGCACCACCGCAGAGGAATTCCACACCGGGATGCCGATCGGCACGGTGGGGTCGTCGGCGGCGACCGAGTGGATGCGTTCGAAGGTGATCTCCACCGCGGCCTCGGTCGGGCCGTACAGGTTGAAGAACCACGCGTCGGGCCACAGCTCGCGCACCGGTGCCGCGACCGCGGGCGGCAGGGCCTCACCGGTGGTGGACACGATGCGGATGGTGTCGAGGGCGGCGAGCTGCTCGCGGTCGACGACCTCGAGGAACACCGAGAGCATCGACGGCACGAAGTGCACCATCGTCGTACCCGTGCGGGCGATCTCGTCGGCGACCTGTCGCGGGTTGAGGTGACCGCCGTCGGCGAGGACCACCACGCGCGCACCGATCGCCAACGGCGCGAACAGTTCCGGCACCGAACAGTCGAAGGTGTACGGCGTCTTCTGCATGACGACGTCGTCGGGCCCGATCGGCAGCGCGTCGAGGCCCCACCACAGGCGGTTCAGCACCGCCGCATGCGACAGGGTCACACCCTTCGGACGTCCGGTGGACCCGGAGGTGAACAACGTGTACGCGGCGTCGTCCGGGCGCAACGGCGCGCGCCGCTCGTCGTCGGACACCGGTGCCGCGGCCGCCGAGTCGACGTCCAGGAGCGCCGAGGCGTCCAGGGTCATGACCTGCACGCCGGCCTCGTTCGCGGCGTCCACCGCGTCGGGGACCCCGTCCGCGTCGGCGACCAGCAGAACCCGGGCACCCGCGGTCTCGTACATGTACCGCACGCGGTCTGCGGGCGCGGCCACGTCGACGGGTACGTACTGGCCACCGGCGGCGACGACGGCATGGATGGCCACCATCATCTCCACCGACCGCGGGACGCACAGGGCGACAGCGACATCGGGGCCGACCCCGGCGGCGATCAGGTCGCGGGCGAGCGTGTTGACCCGCGCGGCGAACTCGGCGTAGGTCACCTCGCGGTCGCCGAAGACGAGCGCGGTCGCATCCGGCGTGCGCTGTGCCTGCGCGGCGACGGCGTCACTGACGGTCTGCACCGGCGGCAGGTCGACCCGCTCGCCCCACTCGGCGGTCTCGATCGCGGCCGTCGTCTCGGCGGCCACGAACGGCGCGTCACCCACGGCCCGGTCGGGAGCCGAGGTCAGCACGTCGAGCAGGCGGATGAAGCGTTCGCCGAATTCGAGCACCGACGACTCGTCGAACAGATCGGTCGCGTAGTCGAGGTTGACCGGCCACTCCTGCCCGGCCGGCCGGGACGACACCGTGATCCAGAGATCGATCTGCGAGGAGACCATCACGTCCGCGTACGGCTCCACCGTGATCCCGGCGGCGTCGCCGAGGGCTTCGGCGGCGGTGGCCGACGGACTGAACGAGAACATGACCTGGGCGAGCGGGGCGAAGGCCTCCGAGCGCACCGGACTGAGCCGGTCGACCACCGTCTCGAACGGGACATCGGCGTGGGCGAATGCGTTGAGGTCGACGTCGCGAACGGCCGACAGGAGCTGTTCGAACGGCTCGGCGGGATCGATCAGCGTGCGCAGCACGAGGGTGTTGACGAACATGCCGACCAGCGGGTCGAGCTCGGCCTGACCGCGACCCGCGATCGGGGTGCTGACCGCGATGTCGTCGGTGGCCGACAGGCGTGCGAGCAGGACCGCGACCGCGGCGTGGAGCACCATGAACGGCGTGACGTCGGCTCCGCGCGCCACCTCGGTGATGCGCTCGCCGATCTCGGCCGGGATGTCGACTCGCGCGCGGGCTCCGCGGCCGGAGGCGACCGGCGGACGCGGACGGTCCGACGGCAACTCGAGTACGTCGGGAACGCCGGCGAGCTGCTCGGCCCAATATGTCAGCTGGCGTCCGACAACCGATTCCGGATCGTCGACCGAGCCGAGGACGGTGTGCTGCCAGATCGCGTAGTCCGCGAATTGCACCGCGAACGGCGCGAATTCGGGTTCGTGTCCGGCGACCCGGGCACTGTAGGCGGTGACGAGGTCGGCGACGAGCGGCGCCATGGACTCGCCGTCGGCGCCGATGTGGTGGAACACCACGGCGAGGACGAACTCGCCCGGTTCGACCGGCCACAGGCGCGTGCGGAACGGCCATTCCTCGGTGACGTCGAATCCCCGTGTCACCGCGGCGAACACGTCGCTCTCGGAGTCGACGACCTGCCAGTCGAGCCGGTCGACGACCGAGTCCTCCGGATGCACGAGCTGGTAGGGCACGCCCTCGACGTCTGGGAACGTCGTACGGAGCACCTCGTGCCGGCGCACGACGTCGGCGAGCGCGGTGCGCAGCGCCTCGACGTCGAGGTCGCCGGACAGCCGCAGCACGATGGTCATGTTGTGCGTGGGAGCACTCGGGTGCAGGCGGTTGAGGAACCACATGCGCTGCTGTGCGAAGGACAGCGGGATCCGTTCCGGCCGTGGGGACACCGCCACCACGGGCTCGATCCGGGAACCGCGGCCCGTCAGGGCCGCCACCAGCTCACGGACCGACGGCGCCTCGAAGACGTCCCGGACCGAGACCTCGACCCCCAGCGCGTCGCCGACACGGGCGCTCACCCGCATCGCCGACAGGGAGTTGCCGCCCAGCTCGAAGAAGCTGTCGGTGACACCGACGCGGTCGACCTGCAGCAGCTCCGCGAAGACGTCGGCGACCGCGGTCTCCTCGGGCGACTCGGGGGCCACGTACTCCCCCGCGGCGAACTCGGGCTGCGGCAGCGCCCGCCGGTCCACCTTGCCCGAGGTGGTGCGGGGCATCTCGGGCAGCGCCATCCACACCGTCGGACGCATGAACTCCGGCAGTCCGCGCACCGCCGCGTTCCGGACGGCGTCGAGGTCGACGTCGTCACCGGGGCGACCCGCGACATAGGCGACGAGTTGCTCACCCCCACCGGGCGCGGTCGCGACGACCACGGCCACGTGTACGACGCCGGGAGCGGAGGCCAGCACCGACTCGATCTCGCCGAGCTCGATCCGCTGTCCGCGGAGTTTCACCTGGAAGTCCGCGCGTCCCAGGTACTCCAGGACACCATCGGTGTTCCACCGTGCCCGGTCGCCGGTGCGGTAGAGCCGGCCGCCGTTCGGATCGAAGGGATCGGCGACGAAGGTCTCGGCGGTGAGTCCCGGGCGGGAGGCATAACCCCGCGCCAATTGCGGTCCGCCCAGATACATCTCACCGGGCACGCCGGCCGGAACCGGCCGCAGGCGGTCGTCGAGGACATGGACGGTCGAGTTCCACACCGGCAAACCGATGGGGATGTTCGGCGTCGGCGCGTCCACGCGTCCGTACGTGATGTCCACGGTCGCCTCGGTGGGACCGTACTGGTTGTACAACCCCAGCTCCGGGAGCAGCCGGAGCAGGCCGCCGGCCAGGGCGGGACTCAGTGCCTCGCCGCCGGAGAAGATCCGGCGCATCGAGCCGAGGTCCGCGTCGCCCGCGCCGGTCGCGCCGTCGAGGAACGCGGCCAGCATCGAGGGGACGAACTTGGCGGTCGTCACCCGGTGGCGTTCGATGAGACGCGCCATGTAGACGGGGTCCCGGTGGCCACCGGGTTCGGCGACGACCACCGGCGATGCGGCGTGGATGCCGCCGAAGTAGTCCCACACCGACGCGTCGAAGGTGTACGGCGTCTTCAGCAGGAAGACGTGCTCGCCCGGCCCGTTCGACTCGCTGAACCACTCCAGGGTGTTGCGGAGGGCACCGTGGGTGACGGTGACGCCCTTCGGACGTCCCGTCGAACCGGACGTGAAGATCGTGTAGACGGCGTGACCCGGCAGCACCCGCTGCCCCCGGTCGTCGTCCCCGACCGGCGTGACCGCGGTGTCGACGGGCTCCGAGGCGTCGACGACGACCGCCGGCAGCTCGATGTCCGCGAGCGCTTCCGGTCGCTCCCGGCCGATCAGGACCAGGGCGACCCCGGCCGTGTCGAGCATGTACCGGGTCCGCTCGACCGGCGACTCGGTGTCGATGGGTACGTACTGTCCGCCGGCGGCGACGATCGCGTGGACGGCGACCATCACCTCGACCGAACGCTCGATGCAGACGCCGACCGCGACATCCGGACCCACGCCGAGCGAGATCAGCTCGCGCGCAAGGGTGCTCACGCGTGCCGAGAACTCGGTGTAGTCGACGACGCGATCGCCGAACAGGATCGCGGGGCGGTCGTCCGCACGCGCCCGGGCATCTGCGACCAGGTCGACCACGGTGTGGTCGCCGGCGATCTCGACATCGGTCCCGCGAGACCACGCCGCCACGTCGAGACCCTCGGCCTCGGACACCAGCGCGATGTCGGCGGTGAGCTCGCGCGGCCGGCGCGACACCGTCTCCAGGATGTGCACCAGCACCTCGCCGAAGACCCGGATCTGGTCGTCGGAGAACGCCGCGGGCAGGTACTTCAGCTGCAACGAGACGCGCCCGCCCGGAGCCGCGGTGATCAGGTTGATCGGATAGTGGGTCGTGCTGCGCGAGTCGACATCCGCGACGACCAGGCCATCGGCGGTGGTCTCCTGCGACGACAGCGCGTCGGTGTCGATGGGGAACGACTCGTGGACGGTCAACGTGTCGAACAGCTGGGCCGTCCCGGTGAGGGCGGTGAGCTCCGACAGACCCAGATGCTGGTGGTCCATGACCGCCACCTTCGACGCCTGCAGCCGGCGGAGCACTTCGACGATCGTCGACGCCGGGTCGACGTCGACGACGCCGGGCAGCGTGTTGATGAACAGACCGACCATCGTCTCGACGCCGGGCAGATCCGCCGGACGTCCGGAGACGGTCTCGCCGAACACGACGACGCGATTGCCGGTGATCCGCGAGAGGAGCACCGCCCACGCGAACTGCATCACCGTGGCGACGGTGACGCCCTCGGTCCGGGTCAGTTCCTCCAGCCCCGCGGTCGTCTCCTCGTCGAGCATGACCCGGTACTGGCGCGGGAGTTCGTCGTCGGTCGCCTCGAGGCCGGGCGCCACCAGGGTGGGCCCCTCGATGGGTGCGAGCACCTCCCGCCAGGCGGCGAGACCGGCCTCGCGGTCCGAGGCCCCGAGCCGCTGGACGTGAGCGGCGAAGTCGAGTCCGGACGCACCGGTCTGACCGGTGTAGGTCTCGCCGGTGGCGTAGAGCGCGAGGAGGTCGGCCAGGACCAGCGGGCCCGACCAGCCGTCCATCAGGATGTGGTGGTTGGTCACCACGAGGTGTGCCTGCTCGCCGTGCCACACCAGCACGAAGCGCACCAGCGGCGGACGTCCGAGGTCGAAGCGGGTGAGGCGTTCGGCGTCGACGATCCGCTGGATCGCGGCCGCCGCCGAATCCCCCGTCCCGTCGAGCTCGTCGGCGGCGAGATCGACCACCCGCCAAGGGATCTCGACCCGTTCCGGAATGACAGCGACGACGGCGCCGCTGCCCGTGCGGAGATAGGCCGACCGCATCACGCGGTGCCGGGCGAACAGCTGCTCGGCCGATTCGCGCAGGCGTTCGCCGTCGACCCGGCCGCCCAGCGTCAGGACGACCTGGGTCACGTAGACGTCGACCGCTCCGGAGTCCTGGCCGGCCGCCGCCAGCTGAGCCTGGAAGTACAGGCCCTGCTGCAACGGCGTCAGCGGCCACACCGACGAGCCCGGATACAACCGGGCCAGGTCGTCGAGGTCGCGTTGCGTCACATGGGCGCCGCGGACGTCAGCCGGGGACAGGCCGACCGGGGAGCCCGAGTTCACCAGATCGGTGAGAGCCGACAGTTCCGCTGCCCACAGGTCCAGCAGGTCGGCGACCTCGTCGGCCGCGAACAGCGCCTGCGGGAAGCTCGCGCCGGCGACGAGCCGGCGATCGCCGTTCTCGTCGTGCGCGGTGGTCACGCTGACCCCCAGAGCGCTCAGCGCGACCATCCGTCCGGACGCCGAGGATCCGAGGATCGGGGCGTCGGGCGCGTGCGTGAACGGAAGGGGCTCGGATTCCGGAGCGGCAGCGCCGCCGCCGGCCCCGAAGTAGTTGAAGGAGATGCTCGGGAGCGGACGTGCGGCCAGTTCGGCAGACTGCCCGTACCGGAGCCAGCCGAAGCCGATGCCGTTGTCCGGCTGCGCGAGTCGCTCCTCCTTCGCCGCCTTCACCGCGTGCACGACGTCGACGCCGGGATCGAGGCGCACCGGGACGAGGGCGGTGAACCAGCCGACCGTCCGGGACAGGTCCGCCCGTCGCGCCGACTCGCCGGTGGCCAGCACCTCTTCGTATCGGCCATGTCCCTCGGTGAGGACGGTGATCGGCGCGGTGTCGGTGATCTCGCGGCGCGACTGCCATGATCGGACCGCGCGGGCGAAGGCGCCGAGCAGCACGTCGTTGACGTTGCCGCCGAAGGCTTCCGGCACCGTGGTCAGCACCGACCGGGTGACCGTCGGCGAGATCTCGTGCGAGATGTGGCGCTCGGTGGACATCCGGTCCTGCGCGGGGTCGAGCTCGACGCCCAGCGGGGTGGGTCGCGACGGCAACCGGTCCAGCCAGTGATCCACCTGGTCGGCCCAGGACGCGGACTTCGCGGCGAGCGTGTTCGTCCACGCCTGCGCGCTGGTCTGTTCGGCGCGCAGCTCGATCTCGCGGCCGTCGGAGCGCTGCGCCCATCCGGTGATCAGGTCCTCGATGAGGATCGGCCACGACACGGCGTCGACACCGAGGTGGTGGATGACCAGCAGGACGCGACCGACTCCGTCGCGATCGTGGATCAGCGCGGCACGTACGAGTCGCCCGGACGCCGGATCCAGAGTGGCCGAGACGGTCTGGAACGCGGTGCGGACGTCGGTGTCGAACGCGTCGGTGCCGGTTGCGGCGGTGCTCGTGACCTCGATGACCGCTTCCGCGGCGTCGAACCGGCCGCCGGCCGACGATCGCCACTCACCGTCGACGAGTTCCAGGGTGGCGCCGAGCATCGGGTGGCGCTCCACGACGGCCGAGAGCAGACCGGCCAGCGAGGCGACGTCGAGTCCGTCCGGCGCCCGCAGAACCGCGGCCTGGACGAAGTCGGCGAAGTCGGACGGGTCCTGCGCGTGTTCGATCATCCAGTGCACGACCGGCGACACCGCGAGCGGACCGACGCCCGCCGGCGTGGACTCCTCGAGCATCGGCAGCCGGGCGGCGTCGTCGTCGGCAGCGGCCGCCATGGCGCGGATCGTGCGGTGTTCGAAGATCTCTCGCGGGGACAGGTCGAGTCCGGCGGCGCGGGCCGCGGACGCGAGCTGGATCGACATGATCGAGTCGCCGCCGAGTGCGAAGAACGACTCGGTGACCGACACCCGGTCGAGCCCGATCAGGTGGGCGACGATGGAGGCCAGGACTTCCTCGGTCGCGGTGGCGGGGGCCACGTGGACGTCGGTGTGGACGCCGAAGTCGGGCTCGGGCAGCGCCTTCCGGTCGATCTTGCCCGCCGTGTTCAGCTCGAGACGCGGCAGTCGCACCCAGATGGTGGGCCGCATGTACTCGGGCAGTTCGGCGGCCACCGTCGACTTGATCCCGTCGAGGTCGACGTCCTCCGGTGCGACGTAGCCGACGAGGTGGTCGGCGCCGGTGGGCGCCTTGGCCACCGTCACCGCGGTGTGCACGACGCCGGGCACGGTGGCGATCACCGACTCGATCTCGCCGAGCTCGATGCGCTGACCGCGCAGCTTGACCTGGAAGTCGGTGCGGCCCAGGTACTCCAGAGTGCCGTCGGCACGCCAGCGCACGAGGTCGCCGGTGCGGTACAGACGTGAGCCGGGCTCACCGTAGGGATCCGCGACGAACCGCTCGGCGGACAGGTCGGGGCGTGCGGCGTAGCCGCGCGCCAGCTGGACGCCACCCAGATAGAGCTCACCCGGCACACCGGCGGGAACCGGCCGCAGACGGGCATCGAGAACCCAGGTGGACGTGTTCGCCACGGGTGTCCCGATCGGGATGAGCGCGGGCGCCGATGACACGTCGGCCACGGCCACCTCGACCGCCGCCTCGGTGGGGCCGAAGAGGTTGACGATGGCGACGCCGGGAAGCCGGGCGGCGACCTTTGCGACCACTGCCGGCGGCAGGGCCTCGCCGGACGCGAAAACCCATCGCAGCGAGGTCATCTCGGCGAAGCGCACGGCCGGGACGAGGTCGAGGAAGATCGACATCATCGACGGAACGAAGTGCACCGAGGTGGCGCGGGTGGACACGATCAGGTCGGCGAGATAGTCCGGGTCGGTGTGACCACCCGGACGGGCGACGACCATCGACGCCCCGGTCAGCAGCGGACCGAAGAGTTCCGGCACCGAGACGTCGAAGGTGTACGGCGTCTTCTGCACGACCCGGTCACCCACGGTCCACGGGAACTCACCGAGCCCCCACCAGAGGCGGTTCATCACCGCGGCGTGCGAGACGGTCACACCCTTCGGACGACCGGTGGAACCGGAGGTGAACAGCGTGTAGGCGGCGTGGTCTCCGCGCAGCGGGGCGATCCGCTCGGCATCGGTGACCGGCTCGACGTCGCCGACCGCCTTCGAGGCGTCGACGTCCAGGACGGTGACCTGATCGTCGAGACCCTCGAGGGCCGGCGGGCGGGCACCCGCCGCGGAGAGCACGAGCCGCACGTGCGCGGTGTCGGCCATGTACTGCACGCGGTCGGCGGGGGCGGCGGTGTCGATCGGCACATACTGTCCGCCGGCGGCGTGTACGGCGTGCACCGCGACGACCATCTCGACCGACCGGTCGATACAGATGCCGACGGCCACCTCGGGCCCGACACCGAACCCGATGAGTGTGCGCGCGAGATCGGCCACGCGCGAACCGAATTCGCCGTAGGTGAGCCGACGGCCCTCGAATTCGATCGCGACGGTGGTGGGATCGGCGGCGATCCGGGCGGCGACGGCCGCGGGGATGACGGGTTCGCCGAACTCCCGGGACACACCGACCGACCAGTCGTCGACCCGGGCGCGGTCGGCACCCGAGACGAGTGCGAGATCGCCGACGGCCCGCGACGCCCGCGAAGAATCGGTCATGTCCCGCAGCACCGAGACCAGGCGGTTCGCCAGCTCGGTCACCGTGTCCGCCTCAAAGAGGTCGAGCGCGTAGATCACCGTTCCCGTCCACGGCCGGCCCGGCCCGTCGGCGGCTACCGCGACGGCCAGGTCCAGCTGCGCCGACACCTCGGGCGGCTCGACCGGCGAGATCGTGAGTCCGGGCAACACCGCGGACTGCGCACCGGTGCCCTCACCGGGCGCACCGCCCCCGGCGGGGCGGGACTGATCGAGTGTGAAGAGGACCTGCGCGAGCGGCGCGAAGGCCTCCGAACGGGTCGGGTCGAGGTGTTCGACCAGGGTCTCGAACGGCAGGTCGGCGTTGGTGAACGCGTCGAGATCGGTCGCGCGCACCTGTGCGAGCACCTCGTCGACCGTCATGTCCGGCACGATGGCCGAACGCAGCACCAGGGTGTTGACGAACATGCCCACGACCGGGTCGAGCACGCGCGATCCGCGGCCCGCCACGGGAGTGGCGATCGCGATGTCGTCGGTGGCCGACAACCGCGCCAGCAGCACGGCCAGCGCGGCGTGCACGACCATGAAGGGCGTGACGCCGTGGGCGCGTGCGGTGGTGGTGACCGCATCGGCGACCTCGGCGGGGATCTCGAAGGCGATCCGTGCGCCCCGGGTCGAGGCGACCGCCGGACGGTCGTGATCCGTCGGCAGTTCCAGGACGTCGGGCAGTCCGGCCAGGCGCCCGGTCCAGTGCGCGAGCTGGCGGCCGAGGACCGACTCGGGGTCGTCGGCGGAGCCGAGCACCTCGTGCTGCCAGATCGCGTAGTCCGCGAACTGGATCTCCAGCGGAGCGAAAGCCGGTGTCTCCCCCGCTGTCCGGGCGACGTAGGCGGCCACCATGTCGGCGACCAGAGGTTTGCGGGACTCGCCGTCGGAGGCGATGTGGTGGGCCACGACGCCCAGCACGTGGGTCTCGGCGTCGACCTGCCACAGGCAGGCCCGTACCGGCCACTCCCGCGACACGTCGAACCCGCGGGTGACCGTGCGCTCGAAGTCCTCGGCCGTGGTGGCGAGGGAGAAGTCCAGTCGCGACTCGACCTCGTCCGCGGCCGAGATCCGCTGGAACGGGCCGTTCTCGTCCTGCGCGAACGTCGTTCGCAACACCTCGTGGCGGACCACCACGTCGGCGATCGCCGCGCGCAGTGCCGGTACGTCGAGGTCGCCGACCATCCGCACGACGGTCGGGATGTTGTAGGTCGGCAGCGTCGGATCGAACTGGTTGATGAACCACATCCGTTGCTGCGCAAAGGACAACGGGATCCGGCCCGGCCGCGGCGACGCCGCGACGACCGGCGGCAGCGCGTGGCCGCGCTCGCGGGTACGCGCCACCAGCTCACGCACGGTCGGGGCGTCGAAGATGTCCCGAACCGAGACCTCGACCCCGAGCGCGTCGGAGATCCGCGCGGCGAGGCGCATCGCCGACAGCGAGGTGCCGCCGATGGCGAAGAAGTCGTCGGTCGCACCGACACGATCGACGTCGAGCAACCCGGCGAAGATCTCGGCGACCTCGGTCTCCTGGCCGTAGGCCGGCGCCACGTACTCACCCGCGGTGAACTGCGGCGCGGGGAGCGCGCGACGATCGACCTTGCCCGAGGTGGTCAGCGGCATCTGGTCCAGGACCATCCACGTGGTCGGGACCATGAACTCCGGGAGCCCGCGCCGCGCAACGTCTTTCACCGTGTCGGCGTCGAGATCGACGCCCGGCCCGGCGGCCAGGTAGGCCACCAGCCGCTCGCCTCCCCCGGCGGGGGCGGCGACCACCACGGCGGTGTGCACGACACCGGGGGCCGATCCGAGCACCGACTCGATCTCGCCGAGTTCGATGCGCTGGCCGCGCAGCTTCACCTGGAAGTCGTTGCGACCCAGGTATTCGAGTTCACCGGCGGCATTCCAGCGTCCGCGGTCACCGGTGCGGTACAACCGCGCACCGGCCGGCCCGAACGGGTCGGCGACGAAGGTCTGGGCGGTCAGGCCGGGCCTGGAGGCGTACCCGCGTGCCAGCTGGGCTCCGCCGAGGTACAGCTCACCGGCCACGCCGACGGGCACCGGACGCAGCCGCGCGTCGAGCACGCGCACCGACGAGTTCCAGACCGGGGTTCCGATCGGGATATTCTGCGGCGGCGGCCCGGTAACGGCACCGTAGGTGATGTCGACGACGGCCTCGGTGGGACCGTACTGGTTGACCAACAGCGCATTCGGAAGTGCGGCCGCCAGTCCCGACGCGAGGCCGGGCAGCAGCGCCTCGCCGCCGGAGAAGATCCGGCGCAGGCTGGCGAGCCGCTCGATGCCGACACCGGTGGCCCCGTCGAGGAAGGCGGCGAGCATCGAGGGGACGAACTTCACCGTGGTCACGCCGTGGCGCTCGATGAGCCCGGCGAGATGACGCGGATCGCGGTGGCCGCCCGGTTCGGCGACGACGACCGGCGAGGCATTGAACACCGGCCCGAAGAACTCCCAGACCGAGGCGTCGAAGGTGTACGGCGTCTTCAGCAGGAAGCAATGCGGCCCTTCGCCGTTCGATTCGCTGAACCACGCGAGGGTGTTGCGCAGCGCACCGTGGGTGACGGTGACACCCTTCGGGCGTCCCGTCGATCCGGAGGTGAAGATCGTGTAGACGGCGTTGTCCGGATGGACGACCCCGAGACGGTCGGCCTCGGTCACCGGAGGTACGTGCGCGTCCGGGAGCGGAGTCGAGGCGTCGACACGCACGATCCGGCCACCGAACTCGTCGAGGACGGACGGGATCGCTCCGGGACCGACGACGACGGTCGCCACCTGCGCGGTGTCGAGGATGTACTGCCCGCGTTCGGCCGGGCTCTCCGGGTCGACGGGAACGTAATGCCCACCGGCGGCGACGATTCCGTGTACCGCGACCATGATCTCGACCGACCGGTCGAGACAGACGCCGACCGCGACATCCGGACCCACACCCGCGTCGATGAGTTCGCGCGCCAGGAGTGACACGCGGGCGGCGAACTCGGCCTGATCGACCACGCGGTCGTCGAAGATGACCGCAGGCGCATCGGGAGCCGAGGCGGCGTTCAACGCCACGAGGTCGGCCACGATGTGCGGTGATCCCACCTCGACCCGGGCGCCGGTCGCGAAGTCGTCGAGACGCGATGACTCGTCCGGCAGCACGAGCCCGGCGTCACCGACAGGACGCGACGGCGCGCTCAGGACTCCGGTCAGCACGGCGACGAGTCGACGGGTCAGGGTGTCGATCGAGGACTCGTCGAACAGGTCGGTGGCGTAGATGACCGATCCGGACCACCGGCGCCCGTCGTCTCCCCGGTCGATCGCGAAGTTCAGGTCGACCTTCGCACCCGGCGCGGCCGGCGGAAGGGGCTCGAAACCCAGATCGCCGATGGAACCACTCTGTTCGGCGTCGATCGCGAAGTCGGCGGAGGCCGACTGGTCGAACGTGAGATTCACCTGGGCGAGCGGGGCGAACGCCTCCGTGCGGACCGGGTTGAGTTTCTCCACCAGCGTCTCGAACGGGACGTCCGCGTTCGCGAAGGCATCCAGGTCGGTGGTCCGGACCCGGTCCAGCAGGGTCTCGAAGGACTCGCCCGCGTCGACCGGGACCCGGAGCACCAGCGTGTTGACGAACATGCCGACGAGCGGGTCGAGAGCGGCCCGCCCACGGCCGGCGATCGGGGTACCGACCACGATGTCATCACCGGCCGAGAGCCGCGCCAGCAGCACGGCGAGTGCTGCGTGGACGACCATGAACGGGGTGACGCCCCGCTCGGCGGCCACGCGTTCGATCGCGGTCCCGATCTCGGCCGGGATGTCGAAGTCGAACCGGGCGCCGCGCTGCGACGCCACCGCCGGACGCGGCCGGTCGGTGGGCAGTTCGAGCACGTCCGGCGCTCCCGCGAGGCGCTGGACCCAGTGGTCCAGTTGCGCGGCGATGCGCGAGTCCGGGTCGCCGGCGGAGCCGAAGACGTCGTGCTGCCAGATCGCGTAGTCGGCGAACTCGACCTCGAGCGGCGCGAAGACCGGGTCCCGGCCGGCGGCTCGTGCGCCGTAGGCGGTGATGAGGTCGGCGAGCATCGGTCTCATCGACTCGCCGTCGGCGGCGATGTGGTGGACGACCACCACGAAGACGAACTCTCCCGCGCTCACCGGCCACAGGCGTGCGCGGATGGGCCACTCGGCGGTCACGTCGAAGCCGTCGGTGACCGCGGACTCGATCTCGGCCTGGGAGCCGACGACCGCCCAGTCCAGTCGGTCGACCTGGTCCGGGCCGTCGATGCGCTGGTGGGGAACGCCGTCGACCTCGGGGAAGGTGGTGCGCAACACCGCTTGTCGTGCGACGAGGTCGGTCACCGCAGCGCGCAGCGCGTCGGTGTCGAGGTCGCCGCGCAAGCGCAGACCGATCGGGATGTTGTAGGTCGACGACGCGGGCTCGAACCGGTTGATGAACCACAGGCGCTGCTGAGCGAACGACAGCGGGATGCGCTCCGGGCGGGGCGACACCGCCACCACGGGTGGCAGAGTGCTTCCGCGGCCGGACACGGCGTCCACCAGATCCCGGACGGACGGTGCCTCGAAGACGTCTCGCACCGACACCTCGGTACCGAGTGCGTCGGCGACGCGCGAGGCGAGGCGGGTCGCGGACAGCGAGTTGCCGCCGAGGTCGAAGAAGCTCGTCGTGACCCCGATCTCGTCGACACCGAGCACCTCGGCGAAGACCTGCGCGACCGCGGTCTCCTGCGGGCCGGTGGGCGCGACGATCTCCTCGACGACGGTGGCCGAGTCGGGTACCGGAAGGGCGTCGCGGTCGAGTTTGCCGTTCGCGGTGAGCGGCAGCGTCTCGACGTCGATGATCTGGTCCGGGACCATGTACGACGGCACCGCACGGCCGGCGATGCGCCGGACCTCGGTCGCGTCGACCGCATCGTCGGCGTCGCGGACGAGATAACCGATGAGTTGCTCACCGCGACCGGGGATGTCGACGACACGCGCCGCGGCCGCGCTCACACCCGGCACCGCCAGGAGTGCCGCCTCGATCTCACCGAACTCGATCCGGTAGCCGCGCAACTGCACCTGTGCGTCGCCGCGGCCGAGGTACTCGATGTCGTCGCCCACGCGGCGGGCGAGGTCGCCGGTGCGGTACATGCGGGTCCCGGGCTCGCCGTAGGGTGACGCGACGAAACGCGTCGACGACAGCCCGGCGCGCTTCAGGTAACCCTGCGCCAGTTGCCCACCGGTGACGTACATCTCGCCCACGACACCCTCGGGGACCGGCCGCAGCCGGTCGTCGAGCACGTGGATGGCCAGCGACGACAGCGGCCGGCCGATGAAGCTCGCGTCGTCGGCCGCCACCGAGTGCGGGTCGAGCGGCCGGAAACTGACGTGCACGGTCGTCTCGGTGATGCCGTACATGTTGACCAGCGTCGTGGTCTCGTCCGGATGGTCGTCGAACCAGCGCCGCACCTGCTCGAAGCTGAGCGCCTCGCCGCCGAACACGATATAGCGCAATGACAGCGGGGTGTCGCGGCGTCGTCGGGTCTCGGCGAGCTGGTAGAACGCCGACGGCGTCTGGCTCAGCACGGTGACCCGTTCGCGGGCGAGCAGATCGAGGAACTCCTCCGGCGCCCGCGCGAGATCCCGGTCGACCAGGACCAAGCGGCCACCGGTCAGCAGCGGTCCCCACAGCTCCCAGACCGAGAAGTCGAACGCGTACGAGTGGAACATCGTCCACACGTCCGTCTCGTCGATGTCGAAATCATCTGCGGCGGTGTCCATCAGGGTCACCACGTCGCGGTGGGTGACCTCGACACCCTTGGGCCGGCCCGTGGAACCCGACGTGTAGATCACGTAGGCACGCGAATCGGGATGAACCGTAATCGGTTCCGAAGTCGCAGCGGCACCTTCAGCGATCAGCTGCGCGACCGGCACCACCGGCGTGGTGCCCAATTGGGACCACAGTTCGAAGTCCGCGGTCGTGTCGTCGATGATCACCGCGCTCGGCGCGGCATCGGAGACGATGAAACGCAGGCGGTCGACCGGATTGGTGGTGTCCAGCGGCAGATAGCCGGCGCCGGAACGCAACACACCCAGGATCGAGGAGACGAGATCGACGCCGCGGGAGGTCGCCACGGCGACGAGATCGCCGGTGGAGACTCCTCGCGCACTCAGGGCCGCGGCGACCGCGGCGGAACGTTCGTCGATCTCGCGGTAGTCGAGTGTGGACGTGGTGTCGGTGACGGCCGGACGATCGGCGTGGGTGCGCGCTGCCCGCGCGAACAACTCGGCGAGCGAGACGTCGGTGTTGCGGGTCCGGGTGACCGGCGGCGTGAGCTCGCTGCGGTACTCGGCGTCGTCGAGCAGGGAGATGGCCCTGACCTCGGTGGCCGGGTCGGCGACGAGGGTCGTGAGGATGCGGATCAACGCATCCGAGTACACCTCCACCTGTCGCTCGTCGAAGGCGGCGGGCAGATACTTCAGTTTCAGCTCGATCTGGTCGCCGACCACGCCGGTCACCAGATTCAGCGGGTAGTGGGTCGAGTCGGTGGCGTCGAGGTCCTCGATCCCGATGCCGCCGGCGTCGGCCCCTCGCTTCAGCGACTGGGCGTCGACCGGATAGGACTCGTGCACCGCGAGGGTGTCGAACAGCTGTCCGCGACCGACGAGTGCGGTCAGCTCGGGCAGTCCGAGGTGCTGGTGGTCGAGCACCGCGACCTTCGAGGCCTGCAGCGCGTCGAGGACGTCGGTGGCGCGGGCGCCCGGGTCGACGTCCGCGACCGCGGGCAAGGTGTTGATGAAGAGGCCGACCATCGTCTCGACGCCGTCCAGATCGGCCGGACGTCCGGAGACGGTCTCGCCGAAGACGACCGTGCGCTGGCCGGTGATGCGCGAGAGCAGCACCGCCCAGGCGAACTGCATCACCGTCGAGACGGTGACTCCCCGTGCGCGCGTGAGGTCGTCGACGGCGGAGGTGATCTCGGCCGGGAGCAGCACGCTGTGATCGCGCGGAAGCTGATCGGAGGTCGCCTCGCGGCCGGAGCCGACGAGGGTCGGCTCGTCGACGGCGGACAGCACCGACCGCCAGGCCGCCAGTCCCGCTTCGGTGTCGGAGGCGGCGATGTACCGCAGGTAGTCGAAGTAGTCTCCCCGAGCCCCGGATTCGGCGGCGACGGTGCCGGTGTAGGTCTGACCGGTGGCGTACAGCGCGAACAGGTCGGCCATGATCAGCGGGCTCGACCAGCCGTCGATCAGGATGTGGTGGCTGGTGACGACCAACGTCGAGCGTGTGCCACTGCGGACGAGGACGAACCGCATGAGCGGGCCGGACTCGAGGTCGAACGGCGTCGCGCGTTCGACCTGCGCGACCGCGTCTATCGCGTCGTCGCCGTTATCGGCGTCCACTGTCCGCCAGGGGATCTCGACCGTCTCCGGAACCACCGCGACGACCTCGCCGCTGGGTACCCGGACGAAACTGGAGCGGAGTACCCGATGGCGGGCGAAGACCTCGCGCACGGCCTCGGCGAGACGGGTGGCGTCGACCTCGCCCTTGAGCGTGAGAACCGCCTGCGCGGTGTAGACGTCGACGGCCCCGGCTTCGCGGCCCGCCGCGGCGAGTTCGGCCTGGAACTGCAGGCCGCGCTGCAGCGGCGACAGCGGCCACACGTCGGCGCCCGGATACCGCCGGGCCAGGTGATCGAGATCGTCCTGGGTGACGCGCGCACCGAGGACATCCGACGGGGAGAGTCCCGGATCGCCGACGCGGGCGACCTCGTCGACGATGGTCGCGAGCTCGGCGTCCCAGCGCCGCGCGAGGTCGTCGACCGCCTCGGTGTCGATCGCGCCGCGCGGGAACGTGAATCCCGCGACGAACTCGCGACCGCTGTCGCCGATCGCGATTCCCGCGTTGATGCTCAGCAGGTTCGGCACGACCATGGCGCCGGTGACCGTGCCGGGCAGGCGCGGTGCGGCGGGGTCGGGCAGGAACGGCATGCCCGCCTCGCCCACGGCCGAGGCGTTCTCGCCGCCGGCCCCGGTTCCCGCGACGTTGCCGAGGTAGTTGAAGCCGATGCTCGGCAACGGTCGCCGGGACAGCTCGGTGTCGCCGTAGCGGAGGAGTCCGTAACCGATCCCGTTGTCGGGCTGGCCGACCCGCTCCTCCTTGGCGAGCTTGACCGTGTGGACGGCGTCACCGCGGACGTCGACGGCCATCGGCGCGATGGTCGTGAACCACCCGACGGTCCGGGACAGATCCACGGTCCGCGGATCGGTTCCGCGTAGCAGGGTTTCCTCGTATCGGCCGTGACCCTCGAGCAGGATGGTCACCGGCCGGTCGTCGGAGATGCCCCGGGCCTGCTGCCACGACCGGACAGCGCGCGCCAGAGCAGCCACGAGAGCGTCGTTGACGTTGCCGCGGAAGGCGGTCGGCACCGACGTCAGCAGCGCCTCGGTCACCGACGAGCCGACCGTGTGCACCACGGTCTCGGTGGTCGACATGCGGTCACGCGTGCGGTCGACCTCCGCCCCGAGGTCGGTGACCCGTTCCGGCGACCGTTCGAGCCAGTAGCGCAGCTCGTCGGATCGCCCGGCCCGCTGGGCGTCGAGCGCGGCGGTGAAGGCGCGCGCCGAGGTGACCTCCGGTCGCAACGAATACGCCTGACCGCCTTGATGTTGCGCCCACGCGGTCAGCAGGTCCTCGATGATGACCCGCCACGAGACGGCGTCGACGCCCAGGTGGTGGATGACGACGACGAGCCGTGCGGCGGCGTCGGGGTCGGTGACCAGAACGGCCGCGACGAGCTGCCCGGTGGTCGGGTCGAGACGCCGCGAGGCGTCCTCGAAGGCCGCGACGACGGTGTCCGAGAAGCCGAGGTCGGCGGTCCGTACCGGACTCGCGAGGGCGGTGACGGCGCCGGGATGCAGTGGCGCGACGCCGGTGCGCATGAGCCATTCGCCATCGGCCTGCCCGGGTTCGACCGCCGCGCTGAGCATCGGATGCACGGACACGACCTGCGCGAGGAGTTCCTGCGCGATCTCGACGGTGAGTCCGGCCGGCGCGGTCAGCACCATGGACTGGGAGAAATCGGCGAAGTCGGTGACCACGTCGGTCTGATCGAGGATCCACGAGACCACCGGCGGCACGGCCATCGGGCCGATCCCGCCGCCGGCCGGTTCCTCGAGGGCCGGCACCCGCTCGCCACGGGCGCCGACGGCGCGGGCAATCGCCCGAACGGTCTTGTGCTCGAAGATGTCTCGAGGCGACACATCGATCCCGACGGCCCGCGCGGCCGAAGCGACCTGAATGGACATGATGGAATCGCCGCCGAGGGCGAAGAAGGAGTCGGTGACGCTGACGCGTTCGAGACCCAGGAGTCCGGCGATGATCGTGGCGAGCTGCTGCTCGACCGGCGTCTCGGCGTCGACGTGATCGGAGTCGACCTCGATGGTCGGCGCGGGGAGAGCCCGACGATCGAGCTTGCCCACCGGGGTCAGCGGCAGTGCGTCGAGCACGACGATCCCGGCCGGCACCATGAACAACGGCAACCGGTCGGCGAGATGTTCACGCAGCGTGGCGATGTCGACTGCGTCGCGCAACACCACGTAGGCGGCGAGCGCCGCGACGACCGACTGTCCACTCGCGGCGAGCCCGCCGTCGGAGTCGACGCCGACGACGACCGCGGAGGCCACCGCGGGGTGATCGCCGAGCGCACTCTCGATCTCGCCGAGTTCGATACGCAGACCGCGAAGCTTGATCTGGTCGTCGCTACGACCGACATAGTCCACCGAGAGCGACCCGTCGCGGTCACGGGCCCAGCGGACGATGTCCCCGGTGCGATAGATCCGGTCGCCCGGCGCGCCGAAGGGGTTGGCGACGAAGCGCTCCGCGGTCAGACCGCGGCGCGCGAGGTAGCCGCGCGCCAGGGCCGGGCCGCTCACGTACAGTTCGCCCGCCACCCCGACCGGAACTGGGCGGAGCCGGGAGTCGAGCACCAGCAGGTCGACGCCGCCGATCGGCGGTCCGACGAGGACCGGTTCCTCGACCCGCATGGGCGGGCCGATCGCGACACCGATCGTGGTCTCGGTGGGTCCGTAGAGGTTCTGGAAGCGCACCAGTGGTGCCCAGCGGTCACGCAAGGTGTCCGGGACCGCCTCACCGCCCGCGTAGACGGTGTGCAGATCCGGGAGGTCGGCCGGATCGAGGGAGGCGAGCACTGTCGGGGTGAGGAATGTATGGGTCACGCGGTGCTCGCGCATGAAGTCCGCGAGCGGTGCACCGGCCACCGCGTCGCGGTGCCGGTACACGACGGAGGCACCCACGGTGAAGGCGAGCAGATACTCGAGTACGAAGGCGTCGAAACTGGGTGAGGCGAAACCCAGGACGCGTGAGTCCGGGGTGATTCCGGATTTCTCCGCGGCCTCGACGCCGAAGTTGCGCAGGCCGCCCGCGGTGACCTCGACGCCCTTGGGCGTACCGGTCGATCCGGACGTGTAGATCACGTAGGCCGTGTCGTCGGCCCCGACCGCGCTCGGCCGGTCGGCGTCGGTCACAGGCGAATCACTGGCCGCCGCAACGGCTTCGATGAGCTCCGGCGCGTCCAGTTCCAGCCACTCGCTGCCGGGAATCCCGGGCCCGGCCACGTCGCCGAGCGTGAGCCCGAGCCGCGCACCGGAATCGGTGATCATGTGCGACACGCGATCCGCCGGGTAATCCGGGTCGATCGGTACGTACCCGGCCCCGGTCTTGGCCACCGCCCAGATCGCGACCATCAGTTCCGCCGACCGCGGGATGAGCAGCGCGACCAGGGTGCCGCGGCCGATGCCCCGATCCAGCAGGTGACGAGCCAGCCGGTTCGACGCGGCATCGAGCTCGGCGTACGTCAATGACCGCTCGGGGTCGACGACCGCGGTCCGGTCCGCTCCGCCGCGCCGGACCGCGGCGGCGAACAGCTCGGCCAGCGGCACGGCCGGCGTCGCGGGCTGACGGCCCACGGGGGTCAGCAGCTCGCGCTCGTCGGTGTCGAACAGGTCGGCGTCACCCACCGGCACGGTCGCGTCGGTGACCAGCTCGTGCAGCAACCGCGCGAATCGATCCATCATCCGCGCGACCGTCGCCTCGTCGAACAGGTCCGTGGCGTAGTTGACGCGGCCGATCCAGGACCCGGCGCGACCCCCGCGGAGTCCGACCGTCAGGTCCACCTTGGCCGAGTTCTCCTCGGTCTCCACCACTTCCACCGCGAGCTCGTCGATGTCGGCGACGAGAGTGGACGGATCCGCGGGAGTGGGGTCGACGGTCAGCAGGATCTGCGTCAGCGGCGCGAAGGCCTCCGAACGTGACGGCGCGAGTGCGTCCACGACCGCCTCGAAGGGGGCATCGGCGTGGGCGAAGGCGTCGAGATCGGTGACCCGCACGGCGTCGAGAAGGTCGGTGAACCGCTGCGCCGGGTCGACCACGGTCCGCAGCACGAGCGTGTTCACGAACATGCCGACCAGCGGATCCAGCGCGGCGTCGCCGCGTCCGGCGATCGGGGTGCCGATGGCGATGTCGTCGGTGGCCGAGAGTCGCGACAGCAGCACCGCCAGTGCCGCATGGATGACCATGAACTCGGTGACACCACGCTCGGTGGCGAGATTTCGGACGAGATCTGCTGTCGCCGAGTCGATCTCGAAACCGACTTCGGCGCCGGCCATCGACGCGACCTTCGGACGCGGACGGTCGGCGGGGAGTTCGAGCACCTCGGGAAGCCCGGCCAGCGCGGTGCGCCAGTAGTCGACCTGCGCCGAGACCCGCGAATCCGGGTCGTCGATCGAGCCGAGCTCACGACGTTGCCAGAGCGCGACGTCGGCGAACTGCACCTCCAGCTCGGCGAAGTCGGGCGAACGACCTTGGGAGCGCGCGACATACGCGGTCACCACGTCGGTGACGAGCGGGCGCATCGATTCGCCGTCGCCGGCGATGTGGTGGATCACGATGAGGACGATGTGCTCGAGGTCGTCGACGCGATGCACGCGGATGCGGATCGGTCGCTGCACGGCGACGTCGAAACCCGCACCGGCGGCGGCGAACAGGTCGGATTCCTCGTCGACGACAGCCCAGTCGAGTTCGGCGTCCACACCGGTCGCGTCCCCGATGACCTGTCGCGGTGCGCCGTCGATCGACGGGAACACCGTGCGGAGCACTTCCTGACGCTCGACGACGTCGACCATCGCGGCACGCAGCGCGGCGAGGTCGAGCTTGCCACGCAGGCGCAGGGCAATCGGGATGTTGTAGGCCGCCGAGCTGGTGTCGAACTGGTTGATGAACCAGATGCGTTGCTGCGCATAGGACAGCGGGATCTCATCCGGGCGCGGGCGCACCGCGGTGACCGGCGGGAGGCCGGGTACGCGGTCGGCGACGCGCTGCGCGAGCTCACGCACGCTCGGTGCGTCGAAGAGGTCGCGGACGCTGACCTCGACGCCGAGCGCCGCACCGGCGCGGGCCGCGACCCGCATCGCGGCCAGGGAGTTGCCGCCGAGATCGAAGAAGGAGTCGACGACCGAGACCCGCTCGACCCCGAGGACCTCGGCGACGACAGCGGCCAGGGCCTGCTCGGCCGGCGTCGTCGGCTCGACGATCTCGGACTCGGACACGGTGGGCGCCGGCAGCGCGCGCCGGTCGACCTTGCCGGAGGCGTTACGGGGCATCTCGTCGAGGACGACCCACAGTGTCGGGCGCAGGTGGGTGAGCAACCGTTCCGCGGCGAAGGCGCGGACCGTGTCGACGTCCACGGTGTCGCCCGGATGGCCCGTCAGGTAGGCGACGAGCGCATCACCCGCGGAGGTGGTGGTCACCGCGGCAGCAGCGGCGACCACGCCCGGCGCGGCGGACAGGACTGCCTCGGTCTCGCCGAGTTCGATGCGCTGTCCGTGGATCTTGACCTGGAAGTCGGCGCGGCCGAGATACTCGAGTTCACCGTCGGCGCGCCAGCGTGCGAGGTCGCCGGTCCGGTACAGCCGCGAGCCCGCTGGGCCGGCCAGGTCGGCGACGAACGCCTGGGCGGTCAGCGCCGGCGCGCCGGCATACCCGCGGGCCATCTGCGCGCCACCCAGGTACAGCTCGCCGGGAACGCCGGGCGGCACCGGGCGGAGGCGGTTGTCGAGGACCCGGGCCGTCACGCCCGGTGCCGGGCGGCCGATGGTGACGACCTCGGCCGGTTCGACCAGGGGCCGGATCGTCGCGTCCACCGTCATCTCGGTCGGCCCGTACTGGTTGACGACCACCGCGTGCGGGGCGGCCGCAAGCGTCTGCTGCGTCACCGCGGGGGTGAGTGACTCACCGCCGGTGAAGATCTGACGCACCGAGGACAGACCGGTGGCGGGATCGAAGCTCTCGTCGAGGAACACCGCGAGCAGCGATGGCACGAACTGGACGGAGGTGACCCGCTCGTCGGCGATGACGCGGGCGAGATGCGCCGGATCACGGTGGCCGTCGGGTGTTGCGACCACGGCGGTGGCGCCCGCGACGAACGGCCAGAACAGCTCCCAGACCGAGGCGTCGAAGGTGTAGGGGGTCTTCACCAGCACCCGTTCGTCCGCCGGGTCACCGGTGTAGGCCCCGAACCAGGACAGCATGTCGTGCAGGCCCCGGTGGGTGACGGTCACACCCTTGGGCTGTCCGGTCGAGCCCGAGGTGAACAGCGTGTAGACCGGGTGCCCGGCGCGCAGCGCCACCGGACGATCCGCGGGGGTGAGGGGAGCCGACGCAGCGGTCGCGAGCGCGTCGAGATCGACGGTGACGAAGGTTTCCGGAACGGTGGACGCGGCCTCGGCCCAGCTCGGACGTGCCCCGGCGACGACCACCGTCGACGCACCGGACAGCGCCAGCTGCCGGCGGACGACCTCGGCCGGCGCCTCCGGGTCGATCGGCACGTAGGTTCCGCCGGCGAGCACGATCCCGTGGATCGCGACGAGCATCTCGACCGACCGCGGAACGGCAACCGCGACCGCCACATCCGGCCCGACACCCTGCTCGAGTAGTCGTCGTGCGAACGCGTGGACCAGCGCACCGTACTCGGCATGGTCGTAGGTGCGCCCGCCCGCGCGAACGGCGGGGCGGGACGCGTTGCGGGCGAACGAGTCCGCCAGCGCATCCGCGACCGTCACGACCTGCCCGGGACCGGCGTCGGTGTCAGCCGCACCGACCCATCGTTCGATCGCCTCGTGCTCGGCCGAGGTCATCAGCTCGGCGTCGCCGACAGGCGCACCCGGGTCCGCGGTCAAAGCGTCGAGGAGGCGCACGAACCGATCGGCGAAGAGGCGCACCGATTCGGCGTCGTACAGGTCGGTCGCATAGAGCACCGAGCCCTGCCAGTTGTCGCCGTTGTCGGCGATGCCGACGGTCAGGTCGACGCGCGCGGAGAGTTCGTCCGGTTCGGCCGGGGTCACGGCCAGGCCGCCGGCCTCGCCGATCGTCCCCCCGCCGATCGTCAACGTCTGCGAGGCCAGGTCGGCGATGGCCGACTGGTCGAAGGCGAGCCACACCTGCGCGAGGGGCGCGTAGGCCTCGGTGCGCAGCGGGTTCACCCGTTCGACGACCGCCTCGAAGGGGATGTCCGCGTTCGCGAAGGCCTCGAGATCGGTGCGGCGGACGTCGTCGAGCAGTTGGTCGAAGCCGGCCGAGGAGTCGACGCCGGTCCGAAGGACCAACGTGTTGACGAACATCCCGACCATCGGGTCGAGGATCGACTGGCCACGACCGGCGATCGGCGTCCCGACGGCGATGTCCTCGGTCGCGGACAGACGCGACAGCAGGACCGCGAGCGCCGCATGCGCGACCATGAACGGGGTCAGCCCGCGATCGCGGGCCAGGCGCGCAACACGCTCCGAGACCTCCTGCGGCACACTGAATTCGACGCGTGCACCGCGCTGTGAGGCCACGGCCGGACGTGGGCGGTCGGTGGGCAGCTCGAGCACGTCGGGCGCGCCGTCGAGTTGCCGCGCCCAGTACTGGAGCTGTGCCCCGATGAGCGAGGAGTCGTCGGTGGCGGCGCCGAACACCCGACGCTGCCACAGCGCGACGTCGGCCATCTGGACCGGCAGCGGCTCGAACGCGGGCGCACGCCCGGCGACCCGTGCGGTGTACGCGGTGATCAGGTCGGTCACCAGCGGCGCCAGGGATTCGCCGTCGCACGAGATGTGGTGCACCACCATCCCGAGGACCGCCTCGGTGCTTGAGATCCGGGAGAAGCCGACGCGCACCGGCAGTTCCGCGACCAGGTCGAACCCGCCGAGCATCACCTGCGGCAGCGCCGCTTGCGGCACCTCGCGCCAGTCGAGCATCGCAGCCGCTGCCGACGGCTCGTGGACGAGCTGATAGGCGTCGCCGTCGGCTTCGGGATAGGTGGTCCGCAGGACCTCGTGGCGCGTCATGACGTCGAGCAACGCCGCACGCAGCGCGTCGGCGTCCACGTCGCCCGACAGCCGCAGGACCATCGGGATGTTGTAGGCGGGCGAGGCCGGGTCGAACCGGTTGATGAACCACATGCGCTGCTGTGCAAGCGACAGCGGGATGCGGTCCGGACGGTCGGCGACGGGCTCGATCGGGGGCAACCCCGGGCGCTTCGACGCCGCGGCCAGTGCGAGGTCGCGAACCGTCGGGGCGTCGAAGAGATCACGGACGGTGAGGTCCACACCGAGCGTCTCCGCGGCGCGGCCGACGATGCGGGCGGCCAGCAGCGAGTTGCCACCGACGTCGAACACCGACTCGACGACGCTGATGTCCTCGAGACCCAGTACCTCCGCGAAGATGTCCCGCAGGGCCGTCTCGGTGTCGTTCTCGGGCGAGACGAATTCGGTCGTCGATGCCAGCACCGGCCGCGGCAGTGCACCGCGATCGAGTTTGCCGTTCTGGGTCAGCGGCAGCCGCTCGACCGTCATGACGACGTCGGGGACCATGTACTCCGGCACAGCGGTCGCAACACGCCGGCGGACGAGTTGTTCGTCGACCTCGACGCCCTCCTCGGGAACCACGTAGGCGGCGAGAATCTCGCCACGGTCGGGCAGGTCCACGACGTTCGCCGCACCCGCCGCGATCCCGTCGACACCGACGAGTGCGGCCTCGATCTCGCCGTACTCGATACGGAATCCGCGGAGCTGGACCTGGGCGTCCGAGCGCCCGAGATACTCGATGTCGTCGCCGACGCGGCGCGCCAGATCGCCGGTCCGGTACATCCGGTCACCGGAACCGTTCAGCGCGAACGGGTTCGCGACGAAACGCGTGGCACTGAGGCCGGCCCGGCGGAGATAACCTTGCGCGAGTTGCGTTCCGGTGACGTACATCTCACCGATGACGCCCTCGGGCACTGGCCGCAGCCGCGAGTCGAGGATGTGGATGTCCAGCGACGACAGCGGCCGTCCGATGAACGACGCGTCACCCGCCGACACCGCGTCGCGGTCCAGCGCGCGATAGCTGACGTGCACCGTGGTCTCGGTGATGCCGTACATGTTGACCAGCTGCGCACCGTCGGCCGGGTTGTCGTCGAACCACCGCCGGACCTGTTCGAAACTCAGCGCCTCACCGCCGAACACGATGTAGCGCAGCGCAAACGAGGCCTGCTTCTGCCGCTGGGCGGTGATGAGCTGGTAGAAGGCCGACGGCGTCTGGCTCAGCACCGTGACCCGCTCGGACTCGAGCAGCTCGACGAAGGCGTCCGGATCGCGCGTGGTGTCCTGGTCGACCACGACGACGCGCCCGCCGGTGACCAGCGGTCCCCAGATCTCCCAGACCGAGAAGTCGAACGCGTAGGAGTGGAACAGCGTCCACACGTCGTCCGGACCGAACGAGAACTCCTCCGCCGCGGCCTTCATCAGCGCGACGACCTCGTGATGCGAGACGACGACGCCCTTCGGCCGGCCCGTCGAACCCGAGGTGTAGATCAGGTAGGCCGGCAGCCGCTCGTCGAGGGCCTCCCCCGCTCCCTGAGGAGCCCCGGAGCTTGCGGAGGGGCGTGCCTCCTCTGCTCCCTGAGGAGCCCCGGAGCTTGCGGAGGGGCGTCTCGAAGGGTCCGCCCCCGCTGCCGGGAACTCCCCGGCTGCCAACTCCTCGGGCGCCGCGAACCGCACGTCGATGACGTCCCACGCCGCGGCGAGTTCCGCGTCGGCGAGCACCAGCAGCGGCGCGGCGTCGTCGATGATCGACTGCGCGCGCGCAACCGGCTGGGAGCGGTCGAGAGGCAGGTACGCCGCCCCGGTCTTGAGGACGGCGAGCAGGGCCACGATCAGCTCGGCACGGCGCGCGAGCGCGACACCTACGAGGCGACCCGGACCTGCGCCGATGGCGCGGAGCGCGCCGGCCAGCACCTCGGACCGCTCGTCGAGCTCGCGATACGACAGTACGGTTCCGGTCGCGTCGCTGACCGCGGGCCGGTCGGCGTGGCGGGCCACCGCGGAACGGACGAGACCGGGCAGTGAGCCGAGGTCGGTGCTGCCGATCAGCTCCAGGGCCCGCTCTCGGATCAGCCCGATCGCGCGCCGGGTGGCGTCGGCGATCTCCGCGGGCGCGCGACCGGCGGCGGCCTCGGTCTGGGTGACCCCGGCGCCGACGGCTGCCTCGGTGTCGAGCCCCTGCGCGATGAAGATCTGGGCCGTTGCCGAGACCCGTGCGTACAGCTCACCGAAGGTGACCGGACCGGACGCCGCCTCGTAGGCGGTCTCGGAGGGTGCGACGCCGGCCGAGAAGGCGATCAGGTGCAGTGTCGAAGGCCGCGAGCCCCAGGTGAGAGAGATGTTGGAGGCCGTTGAATCGACATCGGTCACGTCTGAGTCATTCCTTTGGTCGACTGCACTGCTTCGTTCCCGCGGGACCTGCCTCCGGTCACGGCGCGCCATCCAGAACCCGGAGGGCGTTGGTGCGGAGCTCTCCCAGCACGTCGCCGAGGGCGTCGGGCCCCGACACCGCGAGGCCGGGCAACAAGCTCATCAGCGCGGTGGTGAGGGCAGAGTCCGGGTCAGGGAGTGCGGCAGCCATCGCATCACTGATCGACGACAGCACCGCGAACGTTACCTGCGCATCCTGATGTGCGGCCGCCACCGCATCCGGCTCTGCGGCGGTGGCACGGGCCACCAGATCGGGGAGCGAGACGGCGCGTTCGGCGTCGGCGATGTCACCGGCCGCCGCCTGTTCGGCCGCGGTGACGATGTCGATGTCGCCCACCAGCACCTGCGGGTTCTCCGACACCTCCTCGAGTACTCGCAGGTACCGCTGCGCATAGCTCTCGACCGTGTTCTTGGTGAAGATGTCGGTGGCATAGATCAACTGGCCCGTCATTGAATCAGCGTCCTTTGCTGCCGGTGCACCGAAGTCGTTCGGGAACAACGTGAGCTGGAGATCCACCTTGGCTGGGGTCAACTGCTCGGATACCGGTGCGATCGTCATCGAGTCCATGTCGAGCGAGGGGATGGTGAAGTTCTGGTAGGCGAACATCACCTGATAGATGGGGTTGTAACTGGTGGGCGGCGAGGAGAGAACAGATGACACGATCGTATCGAACGGGATCTCGGCGTTCGCCATGTCCGCCAGGTCCTCGTCGCGGACCCGCTGGAGGAGCTCGGCGAACTTCTCTTCGTCCTGGAGCCGCGACCGCAGGGCCAGGGTGTTGACGAACATGCCGACCATGCCGTCGAGTTCTGGCTGACCCCGCCCGGCGAACGGGGTGCCGATCACGATGTCGCGCTGGGTGGTCAGCCGGCTCAGGAGCACCACCAGTGCGGTCTGCATCACCATGAACAGTGTCGCGTTGTGCTGGCGCGCGACCGCCTCGAGCTTGTGCACCAGGCCGCCGTCGATGTCGAAGCGCACCTCCTCGCCGACGAAGGACGGCGTCCGCGGGCGGGGACGGTCGGTCGGCAACTCCAGCCGGGCCGGCGCGTTGTGGAGCCGGTCGGCCCAATAGGCGAGCTGTCGGTCCGCCTCGGTCGTCCCGTCGGGCCCGGGGACGGCGAGTGCCTCCTGCTGCCACAGCGTGTAGTCCAGGTACTGGACCGCGAGCGGCTGCCACTCCGGCCGGCGGCCGGCCACCCTAGCCGAATAGGCGGTCATGACATCGGTGGCCAGTGGCAGCATCGAGGCGCCGTCCGCGGTGATGTGGTGGACGACGAAGACCAGGATGTGCTCGGTCTCGGTGAGTCGCAGCAACATCATCCGCAGCGGCGGGGCGATCGTGACGTCGAAGCCACGGCCGGTGAACTCCGCGATCACCGGCACGGGGTCGCCATCGACGTCGACGACGCTGCGCTCGAGCAATTCGAGTGCCGCGTCTCGGTCGAGCACGAGTTGGATCGGCTCGCCGTCGATCAGCGGATAGCGCGTCCGCATCGACTCGTGGCGGTCGATGAGGTCCTCGATGGCGCCTCCGATCGCGTCGGTGTCCAACTGTCCCGACAGGCGCAGCGCCATCGCGACGTTGTAGGCCGGCGACGCCGGATCGGCCCGGTTGATCAGCCACATACCGCGCTGTACCGCAGAGAGCGGTGCAGTCGTCCCCCGCTGCCCGGCGACCAGGCGCGGTCGCCGCGACGGGGCGTCATGCGCGTGGTCGTGTGTGAACGCAGCCAGCTCGCGCACCGACGGGGCGGCGAAGACCGTGGCCACCGGGATGTCGATGCCGAGTTCGGCAGACAGGCGTGCCGCGACCTTCGTCGCGCCCAGCGAGTTCCCGCCGAGATCGAAGAAGGACTCGACCACACTGACCTCGTCCATGCCGAGCACGTCGGCGAACACGACCGCGATCGCGGCTTCGGTGTCGCCTGCGGCGGGAACGAAGTCCGCGGTCTCGATCACCGGCGCGGGCAATGCCTTTCGATCGACCTTCCCGGCCGGGTTGAGCGGCATGGAGGGAAGCGGCATCCAGATCGACGGGACCATGTACTCGGGAACGGTGCCGGCCAGATGCGTCTGGGCGTCTGCCGGGGCGACGGTGTCGGGAGAGTAGTACGCCACCAGACTCTGCCCGGCCGACAGATCGGCGACCGTCACCGCCGCATGCACGATGTCGGGGACCGACATCAGGGCCGCCTCGATCTCGCCCAGCTCGAGCCGCTGTCCGCGCAGCTTGACCTGGAAGTCGTTACGACCGAGGTACTCGATCTCACCCGCCGCGGTCCATCTGGCAAGGTCGCCCGTCCGGTACAGACGCGCACCCGGCGGCCCGAACGGGTCGGCCACGAACCGCTCGGCGGTGAGGCGTCCCTGCGAGGCGTATCCGCGCGCGAGCTGGATGCCACCGAGGTACAGCTCGCCGGGAACGCCCACCGGTAGCGGGCGCAGGCGGCCGTCGAGGACGTGGGTGGTGCTGTTCGGTACCGGACGCCCAATGGGCACCGTCACCTCACCCGCTCGCACCCGGTGCGTGGTGATGTCCACCGCCGCCTCGGTCGGTCCGTAGAGGTTGTGGAGTTCGGTACCGGGCATGTTCGTCACGACGACGTCCGCGACAGCCGCCGACAACGCCTCACCTGACGTGAACATCAAACGCATCGAGGTCAGCTCGCGAATCCCCCTGGTACCCAGGACATCGACGAACGCCGACAGCATGGACGGCACGAAGTGAACCGTCGAGATCCGGTGATTGTCGATCAGATCGGCGAGGTAGAGGGGTTCGCCGTGCCTCCCGGCCTCGGCGATGACCAAACGCGCGCCGACCATCAGCGGCCAGAACAGCTCCCACACCGAGACATCGAAGGTCACCGGGGTCTTCTGCAGCACGACGTCGGACGCGTCGAGTCGATGGTCGGCCTGCATCCAGGCGAGCCTGTTCACGATGGCTGCGTGGGAGACGGTCACGCCCTTGGGCCGCCCCGTCGATCCCGAGGTGAAGAGTGTGTAAGCGGCATGATCGCGACCGATCAGACCGTGCCGCTCCTCCGCCGTCACCGGCGGAGTCGTCACGTCGACGTCGCCGCTGCAGTCGACGGTCTCCACGGCGACGGACTCATCGAGCAGGCTGATCGCCGCGGGGGTCTCGCCCGGTCCCACGAGCACCATGCCGACGCCGGCCGTGGCGATCATGTACTCGGCTCGCTCAGCGGGCGCCTCCACATCGAGCGGCACGTACTGGCCACCGGCGGTGACAACGGCATGAATGGCGACCAGCAGTTCGATCGACCGCGGAATACACACGGCCACAGCTGTATCCGGGCCGACGCCAGAAGCGATGAGCGATCGCGCAAAGGTGCTGACCCGCGCCGAGAACTCGTCATAGGCGACCACTCGATCGCCGAACACCAGGGCGGGCGCGTGAGGTGTCTGAACCGCTTGAGCTGCGACCGCATCCGGTATCAGGCGGGGTTCGACGTCAACGACCATCCCAGACGACCATCCGCGCACGGTCTCGAGCTCAGCCGCGGGGAAGCGGAACACATCGTCGACGCGGGTGACACCGGTCGCGCCGTGCGCGTCACCGATGACCCGGAGAATCTCGAGGTAGTAACCGGCCAGTCGCTCGACGGTGGTGCGATCGAAGAGATCTCGGGCGAAATTGAACGCGATCGACACCTGTCCCGCGTAGGGCCCCGACTCGTCGTACTCGATGACGCTCAGCGAGAGATCGTATTTGGCGAACGACGTGCGCGCGTCGAGAAGATCGAGCCCCGATTCGGCGTCCAGGAGGTGGACCACCTGATCGTGCTGGAGCACGAGTTCGACCTGGAACAGCGGCGAGTGCGCCCGGGACCTGCGAGCCCCCACTGAGTCGACGACGAGCTCGAACGGGACATCGGCGTTGCTCAGGGCCTGCGCGCGGGTGTGGTGGACGGAGTGCAGCAGCGACGCGATCGTATCTCTCGGATGCACGCGGGTGCGAAGTACGACCGTGTTGACGAACATGCCGATCAGGTCGGCCAGTTCCGGCTCGTCCCGTCCGGCGACCGCGGTGCCGATCGCGATGTCGTCGGAATCGGCGAGCCGTGACAACATCACAGCCAGCGCCGACTGGAAGACCGCGAAGATGGTGACACCCGACTCCGCCGCAATAGCACGCAGCTTCCTCACCGTCGGGGCGTCGAGCCAGGTGTCGAGATGCCCGCCCGCGCCGCTGGGCGCGACCGGCCGCGGCCGGTCGGTCGGGAGGTTCAGCACCTCCGGCATACCGTCGAGTTCGTTGCGCCAGAACGAGATCTGACGTCCCGCGAGAGTCGAGGCGTCCCGCTCGTCCCCAAGCAACTCCCGCTGCCACAGCGCGAAATCCGCATACTGGACCGGCAGCGCCGACCATGAGGGCACCGCACCGTGGAGCCGCGCGAAGTAGGCGGTGAGGACATCCCTGATCAGCGGACCGAGGGAAGCGCCGTCACCGATGATGTGGTGCATCACCAGGACCAGCACGTGCTCCGCGCCCGCGGCGGCCCCCGCAACTCGCAGCAATCGTGCACGGATAGGGTATTCAGCGGCGAGATCGAAACCTGCGGAGGCGAATTCCGCGACCGCATGGTCGACGTCGGCAGGCGTGACGTCGACAACAGACACGCCGGTGGCTTCGGCGGCCTCCCCCGGGGGGTGGATCAGCTGGAACGCTTCGCCGTCGTGATCAGGGAAGGTGGTGCGCAACGGTTCGTGCCGGGTGACCACATCGGCGATGGCGGTCGCCAGAGCATCGATGTCGACCTCAGCGCCCAGGCGCACCGCCCCGGGGATGTTGTACGCGCCGCTGGCCGAGTCCAACCGGTTGAGAATCCACACGCGTGTCTGCGGATGAGACAGCGGGATTCGATCCGGACGGACGACCTCGGACAGCCGCGGCCGGATAGCCTGATCACCTTCCGGCACCCGGGCCGACGAGATGAGTTCGCCGATGTCCCGGCTCTCGAAGATGTCGGTCAACCCGACCTCGATGCCGCCTGCCGTGCGCAGGCGCGACGCCAGGCCGGCCGCCACGAGGGAGTCGGCACCGAGCGCGAAGATGTTGTCGCGCAAGCCGAGCCGTTCGACCCCGAGCAGTTCCTCGATCAGTGCGACGATCCTGATCTCGAGCGGTGTCGACGGCGCCACATACGGGGTCTCCTCGTCGCGACCCACCACCGGCGCCGGGAGCGCTTTCCGGTCGAGCTTGCCCGAGCTGTTGACGGGAAACTCTTCGAGAACCATGATCGCGGTCGGCACCATGTGTGAAGGCAGCCGTCGGCGGCACCAGTCGAGCGCTTCCCGCTGGTCGAACCGATCGTCCGCGGCCACCAAGTACGCCACGAGCATCGGTGACGCAGACAGGTCGGTCCGCGCCACAACCACGGCACCTTCGACAGCGGGGATGTCACCCAGAACGGATTCGATCTCGCCGAGTTCTACGCGCTGGCCGCGGATCTTCACCTGGAAATCGGACCGGCCGAGATACTCGAGCTCACCGGTGTCGTTCCAGCGCACCAGATCTCCAGTCCGGTACATACGTCGCGGTGAGTCGGCGTATGGGTCGGCGATGAACGTACCTGCGGTCAGGCCAGGACGTCGGACGTATCCAGTGGCGATCTGGGCCCCGGCCAGATAGAGCTCGCCGGCGACACCCGTGGGCACGAGTCGCAGTGCAGTGTCCAGCACGTACACATCGGAATTGGCCACCGGACGACCGATCGGAACCGGTCCCCGCCTGCGGTCGACCACGTGTCCGATGATCTCCACCGCAGCTTCCGTGGGACCGTACAAATTCACCAGTTCCGCGTCGGAGTGCTCGTACACACGATCGGCGAGCTGCCTCCCCAACGCCTCACCCGAGGTGAACACCCGACGCACGGACTCACCAAAAATCTGGGTTCGGCCCGATGCGGTCACCACTTCGACGAACGTATGCAGCATAGAGGGGACGAAGTGCAGCACGCTGATGCGCTCATCCTCAATCAAACGTGACAGATACTCGGGGTCGCGATGACCTCCGCCCCGGGCGATCACCATCGACGCGCCGGTCTGCAACGGCCAGAACAGTTCCCACACGGACACGTCGAATGTGAAAGGAGTCTTGTAGAGAACAGCGTCGTCCGGAGTGGCAGGAAAGTCTCGCTGCATCCACTCCAACCGGTTGATGACCGCGGCCGCGCCGACCTCTACGCCCTTGGGAGTGCCGGTGGACCCGGAGGTGAAGATCACGTATACGGGGAGGTCGGCCTCGCTGTCTATCAGCACTTCGGCGCCCGATCGTCCGGGTATCCCGGAGCGCTGATCGAAACCGACATCCGACAGGTACCCCTCGTCGATCACAAGACGCGGAGCGGCGGTGTCAAGGATGTGCGTGCGCCGTTCGGCGGGTTGCAACGGGTCCACGGGGACGTACGCGGCACCTGCCGTGAGCACCGCGTAGATCGAAACTACCTGAGGAACACCACGATCTAGGGCGACGACGACCCGATCACCGGTCCGGACGCCGTCGTCGACGAGCTGCTGTGCCAGTTGGTGCCGCAGTGCGTCGAATTGTTGGTATGTCCACGTCTTCCCGTCCGCTACCAGCGCAACCGAATCCGGCGTCTGGCGAACCTGCGAAGTGAAATCGTCGAGCAGCCGTCGGCCGCGAAGACGCCAGCGGCGCCGCACTCCGGCACCAAGCTGGATCAAGGAGGAATTCTCCTCGGGTTGAAGTAACTCGATGTCGGCGACATCCACATCGACGTCTTCGACGAAACGTCCGAGGAACTCGACGAACCGCGCATGGTGCGCTTCCATCTGCGACGGGGTGTACAGATGCGGATTGCCGTGCAGGTCAACCACGAGAGGCGCACCGGGACTGGACTGGTACAGGTTGATCAGCAGGTCTTCGAGGATCCCGGACGTCAGGATCCGATACTCCATTGTGGTGCCGTCGATGGCGACCTCGTCGTCGAAAAAGACCATGTTGATGGTCGGACCGAAGGACACCGAACCGGCGTCGAGTCCCGCGTCGCGCCTGATGTCGTCCGAGCGGTAGCGCTGATGGCGCAGGGCGCCGGTGAGTTCGAGCTGTGCGGCGCGGATCAGATCGCGGCCGGAGTGCGTCGAGACATCGCGCAGCCGGATCGGCAGCACGTTGGACAGCATCCCGCCGGCGGCCTTGATCTTCGCCGTGGAGCGGCCGGTCACCGGCAGGCTCATTACGATGTCGTCGGTTCCGGCCATCCTTGAAAGGAAAGCGCCGAATGACGCGGTCAACACCACGGCCATCGAGCTGTTCAGTTCGGCCGCGAGTTGCTCGAGGCGTAGCTGTAGGCCGGGGGCGAGTTCACCGCCGGCGACGACATTGTCGAATGACAGAGGCGCCGACGGGATCGCCGTGGACAGCGTGACCCGCTCGGGTAGGTCACCGACACGTTCCATCCAGTGCTGGCGGTCGGTCTCCCGGCGCGAGCTCGAACGGTAGGACTCCTCATAGGCCACGATCTCTGCCATCGTGGCCGGCGCCTTGTCACGAGGCTCGTCGCCGCGACGCAGGGCGTTGTAACGGTCGACGGTGCGGCGCATGATCGTCAGCGCGGCGTAGCCGTCGATGATGATGTGATGGGCGCGGTTGTACCAGAACGTGCGGTCGTCCGCGACCTTGACGATTGCTATGACGATGAACTGGTCGCTCAGGAGATCGACGGGGCGGCGATACTCCTGTTGCATCCACTCGAGCGCGGCGCCCACCGGGTCTGGTCGGTCCCGGAGATCGATGATGTCGACGTGCTGATCGAAGTCGATGTCGACATACTGCATGGGGATGCCGTCGACTTCGGTGAGTCGAACGTAAGGCGATTCGACCAACTTGCCCACCTCGACGCAGCAGCGCGCCAGCAGGTCGACATCCAGCCCACCCGGCTCGTGCCGGATGTCGACGTACTGAGCGATGTTGACCGAGTAGTCCGGTGACAGCGACTCGGCAAACCACATGCCGCGCTGCGCCGCGGTGAGCGGAAGCACCTGATCGGTCCCGTCTACGTCACCCGGCGTATCAGCACGGTAGTCGGCGATTGCCACGTCCTCTGAACACTCCCTCGCTAGTCCTGCAGTCGATCAGACCTCACGACACTGCCGTTGGTAATCGTTCAGACCCTCCACACCGGACGTCGACACAGAATATCCATCCTATTTCACGCGAGGGGGCCTCATGAAATCGGGACGCAGGGTCAGCCTCTGAGAATGCCATCGCCGTACCCACCTTCCTTGTTACGCCCCTCGGCCTCGCCGCGCGCGTCGAGATTATGGTGTCCCGACCGCGTCGCATGCTACTCACGGCCCGCTGACCAGCGGCGATCTGTTGTCGGCGAAAGGTACCAGGTCGGGCGACCTTTCTGCCGGAGCCATTCCTGGTGTCATTCGTTACCCCGACGGTATGGGATCGATTCCTGGTCATCGGTCCCTCGCGGCTTTCCTATAACCGCGAAGAGCCGGATAGATGGAAATGCCCAGGATCACCACAGTCCACACCGTGACCTTGATCAAATTCTCGGCGATGGGGCCACCTGCCGCGAGTGCCCGCATGAGTTCGATGGCCGGAGTCATCGGTTGATTCGCCACGATGGGTTGCAGCCAGGTGGGATAGGCGCTGACGGGTGAGAAACCGGAGTTGAAGAACATCAGCAGACTCGACGCGAGTCCGAGATACGGAACGATCGGGGCACCGGGGCGCGCGCTGACGGCCAGCGCAAGAGTGAAGGTCGCGAACGCCGCACCATAGGCGAGCGCGACCAGCACCAGTCCGATAGCCGGACCCAATCCCTGCGTAAATCGGAAGCCTATGAGGTGGCCGGCGGCGAGGAGGATGAGCGTCGTCACGAGGATGCGCACCAGTTCGGACATCACCCGTGACGTCAGATCCGCTGCTCGGTGGATCGGCAGGACATACAGCCGGGCGAGCAACCCGGTGGCCCGTTCCCGGTTCAAGCGAGTCGCCGAGGCGATGGAACCGAACATGGCGCCGACCAGGATGACCAGCGGCACCGTGCCGTAGGCGCTGTTCTGCCCGGTCGCCGACCCGATCGCGTCGCCGAGCACCACCTTGAACATGAGCATGCTGAGCGCCGGGAACAGCAACGCCTGCAGCAGCGTCGGGAAGTCGCGGGCGAACACCAGGATCTGCCGGCCCGCGAGCGGGAGACTCTGCCGCCACCACGCCCGGAACGACGACTCGGGCGGAACCTCGGTCGGCGCGGTTGTCAGGAAGTGCCGGCGTGCTGCCGAGGTGGAGACGGAGCCATTGACATCGACGCCCGTCATCCGCGCGTCCTCCGCGTGCTGATCGCCAAAAAGACCAGCGCGACCGCGGCCAGGCCAGCACACCACCACAACGACGGTTGCAGCTGATGCCAGGTCGCCGTCCCGGCGTCGAGCGCCCGCATCGAGTCGGCGAACTGCGAGATGGGCTGGTTGCGCACGAACGGCTGGATCCACTCCGGGAACTGCTCCAGCGGCACGAAGCCGGTGGACATCATCCCGAGAATCAGTGTCGGCAGAGCGAGTGCCTGGCTGGTGGCCTCCGGGCTGCCTGCGACGAGCCCAAGCCCGTCGGCCGCCCACGAGAACAGGGCGCCGATCAGGAACGCCAGCCCGAACAGCCCGACGGTTCCCCACAACCCTCCGCCGGGACGCCACTCGATGATCAAGCAGGCGACGGCTGCACAGGTCAGCGAGATCACCAGAAGGACGGCGTTGGTGGCCGTCCTCGCCAACATGGGAATCACCGGCGACATCGGCATCACCCGAAAACGGGTGTTGATCCCCTGCACTCCGTCGAAGGCCGCGCGCATCGCCGCCGACGAGGCGGCGAAGTTCACCGACTGCAGCACGATGATGGGCATCAGGAACTGTCCGTAGTTGATCCCGGGCGCAACCTCGACGATGCTCCGCAACGGCAGATAGAAGCAGATCGCGAGGAAGGCCGGGGAGACGAAGGCAAAGATGACCTCGCCGCCCCTGAACACCTTCGAGATCCCCCGGCCGGACAGCGCCCACCACTGTTGGACCGGTCGCACCCGCGGCTCGAGCAGCGTGGCCGATCCAGACGACGCCGCCCCCGATCGCAGTACGTCAGAAGTCGTCATGTCAGGTGGAGCTCCGGTCCCGCCGCGGGTCGGTCAACGCCAGGAACACCTCGTCCAGCGATGGCCGCCGAATCGCGACGTCGGACAGTTGTATGTCGGCGGACGCTGTTCGCCGGATGACCTCCACCAGGGTGTCAGGACCACCGGGCGCCGGTACGGCGACGAAATGGTCGTCGTCGTTCTGCACGTGTCCGCCGATGAGGTCGGCCAACGTGTTGCGCAACCGGGCGAGGTCGGCGGGGTCGGCCGGGGTGACCTCGCAGTACGCCGGTCCCGTCGACGCCTTCAGCTCGTCAGAAGTGCCCTCGGCGATCACTCGTCCCTTGTCGATGACGACGATGTTGTCTGACAACACATCGGCCTCTTCGAGGTACTGGGTGGTCAGCAGGATCGTGACACCGGAATCCCGGAGCTTCTCCACGAGGCCCCACACCTCTTGCCTGCTGCGCGGGTCCAGTCCAGTGGTTGGTTCGTCGAGGAACACGATCTTCGGCGCGGTGACCAGCCCGCAGGCGATGTCGATCCGACGTCGCATACCGCCCGAGTACTCGCGGACACGCTTGCTACCGACATCTGTCAACGAGAACGCGTCGAGCAATTCATCGGCACGCGCACGTGCGGCCGACTTGTCGAGGCCGAGCAGCCTGCCGAACAGAACCAGGTTTTCGCGGCCGGACAACGCCTCGTCCAGCGCGGCGAACTGCCCGGTCAGCATGATCGACTTCCGGACCGAGGCCGCGTCGTGTGAGACGTCATGACCGTTGACGGTGGCGGTGCCGCCGTCGGGTCTGAGCAAGGTGCAGAGCATGTTCACCGTGGTGGTCTTGCCCGCCCCATTGGGCCCGAGCAACGCGACGATGCTGCCCGCCGGGACGGTGAAACTCACGTCCTCCACGGCGACCATGTCCTTGAACTTCTTGTGCAGGTTCCTGGCTTCGATGGCGACGGCCGCGGAGCCGCCGGGCGCCTGTTGTCGTACGGGTTCGGGAACCGGGATCGCGACGGTCTGCGACTCCAACCCGTCCACCGGTGCCGTCTGCCACTCGGGTACCACGCGGGCAGCGGAGCCGTTCGGTGCCGGTGGGACAACGTGTCCGTTACGTTCGACAGGCGCAGGCGCGGACGGGACCGAGTACTCGTGCTTGGTGAGTGGCGGAACCTGCGCCGCGTCGATGGGGCCCGTGGTCACCAGAGCCGCGGGCTCATCCTCGATCGGCCCAGAACCGGTGAGCCCCGAATCGGTGGGCGTCGGGTCAGCGGCCGGGATGTCGGCGGGCGGAGCCGACACATGGCCGTTGGGCGAGAACTCACCCGTCGCGGCGTCCTCGACCGTGGCGGCGGAGGGGTTCCGGCGCTCGGTGCGCCAGCGTCGCAACTGTTCCTCGACGGGGTCCGGAAGCGCGAACGGGTCTTCGGGCAACGGCGGAAGCGGCGGGTCCTCCCGTTGGTGGCGCGGCGCGTAGGACGCGACAGAGGGTCGCTGACCATTGGCCTCGGACATGACTTCCTCTACTCGTCGGGAACAGGAGTACTACGGGATGAGTGGTGGCCATTCTGCATTCAGCCACGAGTGGCGGTCACCGCGCGATCTAGCGCCGAGCATCCATGACAACAAACTTACGCACGAATTGGCACCAGAGCCGTCATTCGCATGCTCTGTCGCGTCGGATTCGCAAAAAGTTACGGAGCTCACTCGACCGTTCAGAATGCGCTCCGGGGACCTACCCCTACCACCCACGGGGCCACCGGGCGGGCACCGCGACCCCAGAGCGATCGCTGATCACGGCCACCCACCATCCACAGCCCTTGCTCTGGAAGAGTGTTCCCATGACCACCACATCCCCGGAGCGCGAGGCCCTCACCTGGCAGCTCCACGGAGTGGCCTGCCGCGAGCTCGCCCAGCAGGTCGCCGACGACGCGTTCGTCCCGGACATCATCCTCGGCATCGCCCGCGGCGGCCTGATCCCGGCCGGCGCGCTTGCCTACGCCCTGGACTGCAAGCTGATGATCTCGCTGAACGTCGAGTTCTACACCGGCGTCGGCGAGACGCTGTCCGAACCGGTGATGCTGCCGTCGCTCCTCGAGTCGAGCGGCCTCACCGACCAGCGGGTTCTCGTCGTCGACGACGTGGCCGACACCGGCAAGACCCTCAAGCTCGTCAACGACTTCTGCCAGGAGCAGGGCCGGGTCGCCGAGGTCCGCAACGCCGTGCTCTACAAGAAGCCGCACACCATCACGATCCCCGACTACACCTGGCGGACCACCGACAAGTGGATCGACTTCCCCTGGTCCGTGCAGGGACCGATCGCGGCGGCCCAGCGATGACCGCGGACAAGACCGGCGCCGAGAGCACGGTGCGCGACAATCCCGCCGAACGTCGCTACGACATCGTTGTCGAGACTCCCGGCAGTGAGACGTTGGCCGGCTTCGCCGAGTACCGCGACCGCGTCTCCGGCACTCAGGACGCTGGGACCGCGCGGGTCTTCTTCCACACCGAGGTCGATCCGGCATTCGGCGGACGCGGTCTCGCCACGATCCTGGTGACCGAAGCCCTCGACGATGCCCGGGCCCGCGGTCTCACGATCGTGGGAGTGTGCCCGCTGGTGGCCTCGTTTCTCAGAAAGCACCCGGAATACGACGATGCGACCGCTCCGGTGACACCCGCCGTCCTCGACTGGCTACGCAGCACCTGACGGCCCCGTCCACGCGATACGGCGTTCACGACTGCAGACGCATCTCGACAGGCTCGGTCGCCTGATCCGAGTGGTCTGTCGCTGCCACGACGCCGTCGTGGCCGATGTCCACTCGCCGCGACCAAGATCCCGCGTTGATCACGACCGAGCCGAGGAATGTTCGTCCAGGCGGGAGAATTCGCGCGGTCACCGTGGCCGGCCCGGGCTCGATGCTGTTCAGCAACTCCACGAGAACTGCGCGCACGTGCCCGATCGCGCGGTCGCTCTCGTCCAGGACACCGTCATCGAGCAGTCGCACCGACACGCCGTGCCGGCGTGCGGTCCACACCACTTCTCGCACTTCGTCGCAGTCCCAAGCCGGGGCGCGGATGGCGTCGCGCAACTGGGCCTCGGTCAGCCGCGCATCCACGACGTCCGCGGGCGCGAAGTCGTCTCCGTCGGCGATCCGTTCGAGTATCGGTCTGGCCCGGGCGTCGAGTCCTCGCATCTGCCGGTCGTGCTCAACCGCGGCCGCATCCGCCGCAGCCTTTTCCGCTGCTCGGGCGAACGCCTGCTCCCGGATGTTGCGGATACGCTCGGGCATCGGGGTCGCCATGAGGGCGAACAGGGTCGCGATCATGAGGACCGGGTACCAGTAGACCGTGCTCGAAGCGCCCACCCCGGGGCTGATCCCCGTGACCGCCCCGCCGAGCGCGGCAAGCGCCGTCCCACAGGCTGCTCCCAGCCACGCCACGACAGGACGCCCGTGCAACGCGACGAGCACGAGGATGATGGCGAGAGCCGATGTCACCGGCGTCGTCTGGATGGTCATGTAGGTGTCGCGCGGCAGACTCACGAGCGAGATGCCGAGGCCGCCGACACCCAGCACAGTGACGAGTGCTGCCTGCGCGATCGGCAGTTTCGATCTTCGGTAGCGCATGAGCAGTATCGCGGCGCTCACCATCATGGCGAACCCGGCGGCGAGCGCGAACCATGTCGTCGACATCCTGACCGTCCAGCACGCCGCGACCGTCACCGCGACATGGACACCGGCGTACAGGCCGAGCGCGCGCTGCAGGAGAGGGGAACCGAGACCGAACAGGTTCACCGCCGTGTCGTCCAGGTCAGCCGAGGCCCCCGTGACAGATGACGGGTGATCACTTGTCATGGTCGCCGCCACTCGAGACTCACGACGGTCCCCTGCCCGGGTGCGGAGTGGACGTGGGCGACGCCACCGGGCAGTCTGTCCATCCGGCCCCGGATCCCACCCGCGATACCGAATCGCCGTGCGTCGACGGACTCGGGATCGAAACCCGCGCCGTCGTCGATCACGTCAATGCAGACGGACAGTTCATCGATGACCATGCGCACGTCGCATCGGGAACCCGCGCCCGCATGTCGATACCAGTTGCGGGTCGCCTCTCCGACACAGTCGGACAGGACATCGGCCAGATCCGTGGAATAGTCCCCTCCGCCCGAGACCTCGTCGATGAAGCAGACCTCCTCGCTCGTCGCGGTCGCGGAGCTCCTGATTCGCGCGACAAACCCCTCTGCGTCCAGTGTTGCGGGCTCGGCGATACTGCGGTCGAGTTCGTGTAGCGCAGATCGCGCCTGCGTCGCGAGTCGCGAATCCGCCGGTCCCGCGCGCACAGCGAGGAGGGTGGCGATCACCCGATCGTGGATGAGAGCCGCAAATCGTGCGCGCTCGGCTTCCTGAGCTGCGTTCGCGGCAGACGCCGCTGTCTGTTCCAAGACCACCGGATGCCGATCGTCGAGCCACTTCACATTCTGAACAGTCGCGATCGCGATCGTGAGGAACACCCCGGCGAGGGCGATCGAAAGCGGTGCACTGAGCAGTTCGACCGGCCTGATCTCGCCATGTCGAGCGACCTGGTTCGCGGAATGCACGAGAAAGGTGTTGGTCACCAGAGCGGCAAGCGCCAGGCGAGTCTGCGACATGATGACGAGCGCGAAGCTCGGCACCGATGGAAACTGCAGCATCCACACGGCCCATCGCGCATCGTCGTCGGGCTCGCCCCTCCACGCCGCGAACCAGAGCATCGTCGCCAACATGAACCCGGTTGCGCAGCCGGTGGCGAGCATCTCGAGATGTTTCGGCTTGTCGAGGAGTGTGGACATCACCATCGCAACAGCCGGCCCGGCGACCAATGCCACGCTCACCGGGGTCCACCACACTGCGGCGAGATCGGCCCGCGCAAGAGCGACCGGGGCCATCAACGCGCAGAACAGGAGAAGTCCGCACCCGATGAAGCGGCACCCGATCCGCTGCAGGCGGGCAAGGTCGGAGTCGTCCTCGCGCTCGCCACTGAACAGGTCGCGGAGGAACCGTGCGCGCCTTCTCCAGTCGGTCTTCCTGACCGATGGTGTCCCAGCCCCGGCACGACCCTTGGCACTCGAGAATAATCCCGTCACCGGATGTCCCCAGCGGTCATCGCGCCGGAAGCGTCGACACCCCCCGTTCCGCCATCGAAGTCGAGTCTGATCAGACCGATTCGAAGTCTCGCGTCCACTCCGACCGACGCGAGCGCGTCGCGACCCGGTGGTTGGATGCGTACCGTCACGCGGCCGTCCTCGACCTCGTCCAGCAGCTCGGCGACCGCGTTCGCCAGCCGTTCGCGCGCCACGGCCGCGTGCGCGTCGTCGAGCGCGGCCAGCCCGCCGTCGTCGAGCAGAACGACGCGCACACCCCGCTGACGCGCCCGCCACGCCGCGTCCCGGACCATCGGGAGGTCGAGCCCGGAGGCACGGATGCCGTCGCGTAATTGCGCCTCGAGCAGCCGGGCCGTGGCCACCTCGTCGGCGGTGAGGGTCTCGCGGCGCGCCATGCGTGTGAGGACGGGGCGTGCGCGTTCGTCGAGAGCGGCGAGACGTCGGTCCCGCACCTCGGTGGCCGCAGCGGCGGCGGCGTCGAGCGCCGCCTGGCGTTCGTTGGCCTCGCGTAGTTCGTAGATGTTGCGGGCCATCGGGCGCAGCATGACGGAGAACAGCGACCCCATGATCATGATCGCGTATCCCGGCAGGGTGATCGACAGTCCCCAGACCGCTCCCGCGGTCGAGACGGCGCCCCACACGCCCGCGATGACGCTGATGCAACCGCTCGCGAGCCACGCCGCCAGGGGACGACCGCGCACCGCGACGAAGGCCAGGATGATCACCGAGGCCCCCATCGGCGGCCCGGTCTGCATCACGTGCGACGGCGGCGACGGCAACGAGAACAGCGTCACGGCCACGGCCGAGACGGTCATCGCGGCGATGACGGAGGTCGTCGATCCGGGCAGCGGATCACCGGGCGAATCGAGGATCGTCATCCCGGCCACGACGAACAACACGAAACCGGCGAACACCCCGGTCCACTGCCACCACCCGGTGATGGACGAGTCGGCATAGAGCGTCACGGCGAAGTAGCCGCATGCGAACGCGCCCATCATCAGCCACAGGGGCCGCGACCCGATGCCGAACGCATTGACGACCTCGCCGCGTTCGGCGTCGTCGACGCCGCGAGAACACTCTCGTCTCACGGCCGCTCCCATCGGATCTGAACCGTGGTCCCCCGCCCGGCGCGACTGTGCACCCGCGCGTGGCCACCGGGCAGCCTCGCGAGACGACCGCGGATGCTCACCGCGATTCCCAGCCGGCCGACCGCCACCGACTCCGGATCGAACCCGACGCCGTCGTCGACGACCGCCATGCTCAGGGCGTCGGATGCCAACTGCACGATGACGGCGCATTCGGCATCGTCCCCGGCGTGGCGCAGCACGTTCCGCAACGACTCCGACATCGCCTCGACGACCGCATCGAGGACCTCGACGGGATACGAGGCCGGCTCGGCACGCCGAACCTCCACGGCGTCCTGGTCACCGGGGTCCTGGTCATCGGCGTTCTGGCCACCCACGACCTCCACGTCGAATCGTTCGGAGATGTCGGCGGCGGCCAGCCTGATGCGCCGGACCACCTCGACATCCGTCACGGTGTCCGCATCCCCGGGTCCCGGCACCCGGGCGAGTTCGTCGAGGGCCGACGCGGCCTGGGCGGCGAGCCGCTCGTCGGGACGCCCCGGCCGGACGGCCAGGAGTGAGGCGATGACCCGGTCGTGCACGATGGCGTCGAACCGCTCTTTCTCCACCTCGCGGGCCGACGCCGCGGCCACGTTGGCCGCGGTGCGGTAGGTCTCCTCACGCGTCTCGTCGAGCTCTCGGCCGGTGCGGGTCGCGACCAGCACGACCGCGAGGAAGACACCGGTGAACACCAGCGACCACAGGATCTCCACGGGCGCATCGGAAGTCACCTCACCGAATCGGCCGAGCTGCTGGGAGATGTGCGCGAGGGTCGACGACACGAGCAGACCCGCCACTGCGAGACGCGGCCGCACGAGCATCAGCACCATGCTCGGCATACCGCAGAAGGCGACCATCCACTGCGCCGAGTCGTCGGGATTCGTCAGGGTCGTCCCGTTCCAGGCCACGAACCACAGACCCAGGCCGAGGATGTACCCGGCCCAGGTCGTCAGGGCGAGCGGGGTGAGCCACGCCGTGCCCGGTCGAAAGGTCGCCGCGATCACCAGGATTCCTGGTCCGACCGACAGCAGGATGCTCAGCGGTGGCCACCAGGCGTCGGTCAGCGGCGCCGAGGCGAGGATCGACGCCGCGGAGACCACGGGGTAACCGATGAAACCCAGGCCCAGGAAGCGGGCGCCCACCCGGCGGACGCGGTCCAGATCCGGCTCCGCCGAATCCGATTCGAATGCGCGCCGCACCCACGCGGGTCGTGCGGGGGTGTCGCCGCTCGCGAGATCGGTGGTGGGCATCGCGTCTCAGCCTCACACCGTCCGGCTCGACCGGTCAATCCCCTGTTGAGACCAAATACGACGAAACCGGCCCGCTCCCTGTGGGGAACGGGCCGGTGACGGTAGAACTCGTTGGGAGAGGGCTTACTTGGCCTTCTCCAGCACCTCGACGAGACGCCAGTGCTTGGTCGCCGACAGCGGGCGGGTCTCCATGATCCGCACGCGGTCACCGACGCCGGCATCGCCGTTCTCGTCGTGGGCCTTGACCTTGCTCGTGGTCCGGATGATCTTGCCGTAGAGCGGGTGGCTCTTACGATCTTCCAGCTCGACCACGATGGTCTTCTGCATCTTGTCGCTGACCACGTAGCCGATGCGCTCCTTGCGGCGTGCGCGCACCTCGGTCTGGGTTTCGGTCACCTTCTGGTCCTCACTCACGCGTCATCACCATCCGGTCCGGACGCCAGGCCCAGCTCCCGTTCGCGCATCACGGTGTAGATACGCGCGATCTCGCGACGCACGGTCCGCAGGCGACGGTTGTTGTCGAGCTGGCCGGTGGCCATCTGGAACCGAAGGTTGAACAGTTCTTCCTTCGACTCTTTCAGGCGATCGACCAGATCAGCGTCGTTGAGCTCACGAAGCTCGTTCGCAGCAACTCCGAGTGCCATCAGAACTGCTCCTCTCTGGTCACGATCCTGGTCTTGATGGGGAGCTTGTGCTGCGCGCGACGCAGGGCCTCGCGAGCGATCTCCTCATTCGGGTAGGTCATCTCGAACAGCACGCGACCCGGCTTGACCGGGGCAACCCACCACTCGGGCGAACCCTTACCCGAACCCATGCGGGTCTCGGCCGGCTTCTTGGTCAGCGGGCGGTCCGGGAAGATGTTGATCCAGACCTTGCCGCCACGCTTGATGTGCCGGTTGATCGCGATACGAGCGGACTCGATCTGACGGTTGGTGATGTACGCGCCTTCCAGAGCCTGGATGCCGTAATCGCCGAACGTCACCTTGGTGCCGCCCTTGGCCTGCCCCTTGAGGCTGGGGTGGTGCTGCTTGCGGTGCTTGACCCGACGTGGGATCAACATGGCCTAGCCCTCCTGCTTCTCAGCCGCACCAGCGGTGGCCTCGGCGGGAGCGGCTTCGGCCGCGCGAGCGGCGTCGGTGCTCGTCGCAGTGGTGCCCGAGGCACCGCTACGCCGGGGCCGGCTGGGCCGGCGCGGACGGCGATCCTCGGCTGCCGGAGCGGCCGCGGCCAGCTCACGACGTCCACCGACGATGTCGCCCTTGTAGATCCACACCTTCACGCCGATCCGGCCGAAGGTGGTCTTGGCTTCGTAGAGTCCGTAGTCGATGTCGGCGCGCAGCGTGTGCAGCGGCACGCGACCCTCGCGGTAGAACTCGCTGCGGCTCATCTCAGCGCCGCCCAGACGACCCGAGCACTGGACCCGGATGCCCTTCACGTTCGGCTGACGCATCGCCGACTGGATCGCCTTGCGCATCGCGCGGCGGAACGCCACACGGTTGCTCAGCTGCTCGGCGACGCCCTGGGCCACCAGCTGGGCCTCGGACTCGGCGTTCTTGACCTCGAGGATGTTCAGCTGGACCTGCTTACCGGTCAGCTTCTCCAGGTCGCCGCGGATGCGATCGGCCTCGGCGCCGCGGCGACCGATGACGATGCCCGGACGCGCGGTGTGGATGTCGACGCGAACCCGGTCACGGGTGCGCTCGATCTCCACCTTGGCGATGCCGGCCCGCTCGAGCCCCGTGGAGAGGAGCTTGCGGATGGCGACATCCTCTTTGACGTAGTCCGCGTACTGCTTGTCGGCGTACCACCGCGACTTCCAGTCGGTGGTGATGCCCAGACGGAAGCCGTGCGGGTTGATTTTCTGGCCCACTACTAGGCTCCCTTCTTCTTCGGCTGACGCGAACGGCCACGGCCGCCGGCTGCCTTCTCCGGCAGGCTCTCCACGACCACGGTGATGTGGCTGGTGCGCTTGCGGATACGGAACGCACGACCCTGCGCGCGCGGCTGGAAGCGCTTGAGGGTCGGGCCCTCGTCGGCGAACGCGGTGGCGACGACCAGGGTCCGGCGATCCAGATCCAGGTTGTTCTCCGCGTTGGCCACGGCACTCGCCAGGACCTTGTACACGGGCTCGGACGCCGACTGCGGTGCGAACCGCAGGATGTCGAGCGCCTCGTCCACGTTCTTGCCGCGGACCAGGTCCAGGACACGACGCGCCTTCATCGGCGTGACGCGCACGAACTTGGCGGTCGCCTTTGCTGTCGGATTATCGGTCTGCGTAGTCATTACCGGCGCTTCGCTTTCCGGTCATCCTTGATGTGACCCTTGAAGGTACGGGTGGGGGCGAACTCGCCCAGCTTGTGCCCGACCATCGAATCCGAGATGAACACCGGCACGTGCTTGCGGCCGTCGTGGACGGCAAAGGTGTGACCGATGAAGTCGGGAATGATGGTCGAACGACGGGACCAGGTCTTGATGACCTGCTTGGTGCCCTTCTCGTTCTGGACATCCACCTTCTTCAGGAGGTGGTCGTCGACGAACGGGCCCTTCTTGAGGCTGCGTGGCATTCTCTTACCTCCTCCTGTTATCGCTTGTTCTTGCCGGTACGACGGCGGCGGACGATCAGCTTGTCGCTGGCCTTGTTCTTGCGGGTACGGCCCTCGGGCTTGCCCCACGGGCTGACCGGGTGGCGACCACCGGAGGTCTTGCCCTCACCACCACCGTGCGGGTGGTCGACCGGGTTCATGACGACACCACGGACGGTCGGGCGCTTGCCCTTCCAGCGCATACGGCCGGCCTTGCCCCAGTTGATGTTGCTCTGCTCGGCGTTGCCCACCTCGCCGACGGTGGCGCGGCAGCGCACGTCGACGCGACGGATCTCGCCGGAGGGCATACGCAGGGTGGCGTAGGTGCCTTCCTTGCCCAGCAGCTGGATCGACGATCCCGCGCTGCGGGCCATCTTCGCGCCGCCACCCGGACGCAGCTCCACGGCGTGGACCTGGGTACCGGTCGGGATGTTGCGCAGCGGCAGGTTGTTGCCGGGCTTGATGTCGGCGGTCGAACCGCTCTCGACGACGTCGCCCTGCTTCAGGCCCTTGGGCGCGATGATGTAGCGCTTCTCGCCGTCGACGTAGTGCAGCAACGCGATCCGCGCGGTGCGGTTCGGGTCGTACTCGATGTGAGCGACCTTGGCGTTGATGCCGTCCTTGTCGTTGCGACGGAAGTCGATCAGACGGTAGGCGCGCTTGTGGCCGCCACCCTTGTGACGAGTGGTGATACGGCCGTGAGCGTTTCGGCCACCACGCCCGTGCAGCGGACGCACCAGCGACTTCTCCGGGTGGTCACGGGTGACCTCGGCGAAGTCGGAGCCGCTGGCCCCACGACGACCCGGGGTCGTCGGCTTGTACTTACGAATAGCCATGAGTCTCTAGTCCTTCTCTGGGCGCCCCGGTCAGCTGACCGAGCCCCCGAAGATCTCGATGGGCTTGCTGTCTGCGGTCAGCGACACGATGGCGCGCTTGGTGGACTTGCGCTGGCCGTAGCCGGTGCGGGTCCGCTTGCGCTTGCCCTGTCGGTTCGCGGTGTTGACGCTGGCAACGCTGACACCGAAGATCTTCTCGATCGCGATCTTGATCTCGGTCTTGTTGGACTCCGGGTGCACCAGGAAGGTGTACACGTTGTCCTCCATGAGCCCGTAGGACTTCTCCGAGATCACGGGCGCCAGGATGATGTCGCGCGGGTCGGCAACGGTCGCCATGTCAGGCCTCCTCTGCTGTCTTCTCGACGGCAGCCTTGGCATCCGCCGTGTTCTGCTCGATGAAGGCATTGAGCGTCTCGACGCTGAACACCACCTCGTCCGAATCCAGGACGTCGTAGGTGTTGAGCTGATCCGGCGCGATCGGCAGCACGTTCTGCAGGTTCGCGACACTCAGCCACGCCGTCAGGTCCTCGCGGCCGAGGACGACCAGGAACTTGCGGCGATCGGAGAGGCTCTCCAGGAACTGACGCGCCGACTTGGTCGAGGGCTTCTGCCCGGAGACCAGTTCGGTGATCACGTGGATGCGCTCGTTACGAGCGCGATCGCTCAGCGCACCGCGCAGTGCGGCCGCCTTCATCTTCTTGGGGGTGCGCTGGCTGTAGTCGCGCGGCTGCGGGCCGTGGACGGTGCCACCGCCGGCGAACTGCGGGGCGCGGGTCGAACCCTGACGCGCACGGCCGGTGCCCTTCTGGCGGTACGGCTTGGCGCCACCGCCGCGGACCTCGCCGCGGGTCTTGGTGGAGTGCGTGCCCTGGCGTGCCGCTGCCTGCTGGGCCACGACGACCTGATGCATCAGCGCGATGTTGGCCGGGGCGTCGAAGAGCGCGGCGGGCAGGTCAACGGTTCCGTTGGTCTTGCCGTCGGCGGTCTTGACGTCCAGCGTCAGCTTGGTAGCCGTCTCGGTGCTCATTTGGCACCACCCTTCACTGCGTCGCGAACCATCACGATGCCGCCCTTGCGACCCGGGATCGCTCCCTTGATCAGCAGGAGACCGGCCTCGGCGTCCACCTTGTGGACGGTGAGGTTCTGCGTGGTCACCTTGTCGTTACCCATGCGGCCTGCCATGCGCATGCCCTTGAACACGCGACCCGGCGTGGCGCAGCCACCGATCGAACCCGGAGCGCGGTGTACGCGGTGGGCACCGTGGCTGGCGCCCAGACCGGCGAAGCCGTGACGCTTCATGACGCCGGCGAAGCCCTTGCCCTTGGAGGTGCCGGTGACGTCGACCAGCGCGCCGTCGGCGAAGATCTCGGCGGTCAGTTCCTGACCGACCTCGAACTCGGCGACGTCGTTGACGCGGATCTCGGCCAGGTGGCGGCGCGGGGTGACCCCGGCCTTGCCGAACTGACCGGCGACCGGCTTGGTCACCTTGCGGGGATCGACGGCGCCGTAGGCGAGCTGGACGGCCGTGTAGCCGTCACGGTCCGCGGTGCGGAGCTGGGTGATCACGTTCGGGCCGGCCTTAATGACAGTCACCGGGACGACGCGGTTGTTCTCGTCGAAGACCTGGGTCATGCCGAGCTTGGTGCCCAGGATGCCCTTGGTCGAACTCTGATTGCTCATGTGTTATCTCGCCCCCGTCCTACTGGATGTTGACGTCGACGCTGGCCGGCAGGTCGATGCGCATGAGCGCGTCGACCGTCTTCGGTGTCGGGTCGAGGATGTCGATGAGTCGCTTGTGGGTACGCATCTCGAAGTGTTCGCGGCTGTCCTTGTACTTGTGCGGCGAACGGATGACGCAGTACACGTTCTTCTCGGTGGGCAATGGCACCGGGCCGACGACGCGTGCCCCGGTACGGGTCACGGTCTCCACGATCTTGCGCGCCGAAGCGTCGATCGCCTCGTGGTCGTAGGCCTTGAGCCTGATGCGGATCTTTTGTCCCGCCACGCTGTGTCCTCTTCCGTCAGTTGTTCTCGACAGACAAACACCGCGTGATCTGGACCGACCTCTCGCCGGCTGAGCACATGACCACCGTGTGAGATACGGCAATCGACGCTGTTCATCTGTCGTTGTACGTTGGCTCGCACCTGGTACGAGCCGGTTTGCTCCGGCACCCGCGGTCGGGCGTGTCGGGACCGTGAACCGAAATCGGGGCACGCGTTACACGCCCAGTCCCCGTAGACCGGGCCTGGGAGTCATTCACCTGATCGCGACCGCGGGTCTGGCACATGGCACAACCTGCGTCCGCCGGTCAAGGCAACCCGAACAGTATGCATCAGGTCGGGAGCACGATCAAATCAGTGCCGGCGACCGTCGGCCGAACCTTACCTGACCGATGAGTAAGATACCGCCATGAGTTCCACGAACCCCACCTTCGCCCTGCGCAAGAAGCTGCCCGCCAATCCGCTGGGCAACGTCCTCTTCTCCCTCGGCATGGTCGCGAAGGTCCCGTACTTCGGCACCGTCCTGCCTCTCGTGCAGGAGATGGAGCCCGGCTACTGCAAGGTCACCGCGCCCAACTGGTTCGGCGTCCACAACCACATCGGCACCTTCCACGCGATCGCGGCGTGCAACCTCGCCGAGGCCGCGATGGGGATGCTGATGGAGGCCACCACGCCCACCACCCACCGTTGGATTCCCAAGGCGATGCAGTCCAGCTATCTGACGAAGGCCACGACGCGCCTGACCGCCGAGGCGCGACTGGCCGACCCCGTCGACTTCGACGCGATCACCACCGGCACCGACGTCACCGTGTCGGTGAGCATCGTCGACACCGAGGGCGTCGAGGTCGTGCACTGCGACATCACCACCTGGGTGACGCCGAAGTAGTCGCCCCGCCCGGGGTGCCGTCCCGACCGGCTGCTCCTAGGGTGGGAGGATGCCTCCGCCCGGGGCACCAGGGCACCAGCGGCACCGGAGTACGACAGCTAACGAGGAGGACCCCCGACCCATGTGCGGAATCTGCGGCGAGATCCGGTTCGACGGGACGGCTCCGGATGTCTCGGCGGTCGACGCCATGACCTGCGAGATGACACGTCGCGGCCCTGACGGCTCGGGCGTCTTCTCGAAAGGCGCTGTGGCGCTGGGTCATCGGCGCCTGAAGATAATCGACCTGACCGAGAAGGGCAGTCAGCCGATGATCGACCCGGCACTCGGCCTGGCGTTGGTCTTCAACGGCTGCATCTACAACCACCACGAACTGCGCGCCGAACTCGAGGGCAAGGGCTACACGTTCTTCTCCCACGCCGACAGCGAGGTCATCCTCAAGGCGTTCCATGCCTGGGGCCCCGACTGCGTCGACCACTTCATGGGCATGTTCGCGTTCGCCGTCGTCGACACCGACACCGGCGTGGTCACCCTCGGACGGGACCGGCTCGGCATCAAGCCGCTCTATCTCGCCGACACCCCCGGTCGACTCCGGTTCGCCTCGTCGGTGCAGGCGCTCCTGCGCGCCGGCGACGTCGACACCTCGATCGATCGGGTGGCGTTGCACCACTACTTCAGCTTCCATGCCGTCGTCCCGGCACCCCACACCATCTACAACGGCATCCGGAAGCTGCCGCCGGCCACCGTCATGACCATCCAGCCCGACGGACGCCGCACCGAACGCCGTTACTGGGAACCGGCTTTCGAACCGCATCCCGACCGCCGGGACTGGGACGAGAAGCGATGGCAGCACGAGCTGCTCGACTCGCTGCGGACGTCCGTGCGCCGGCGCATGGTCGCCGACGTCCCGGTCGGCGTGCTGCTGTCCGGGGGCGTCGACTCCTCCCTGGTCGTCGCGCTGCTCGCCGAGCAGGGTCAGACCGACCTCGCGACCTTCAGCATCGGATTCGATTCCGCGGCCGGGGAATCGGGGGACGAGTACGCCTACTCCGACCTCATCGCCGACACCTTCGGCACCGACCATCACAAGATCCACATCGGGACCGACCGGTTGCTGCCCGCGATCCCGGATACGGTCGCGGCGATGGGCGAACCGATGGTCAGCCACGACTGCGTCGCGTTCTATCTCCTGTCGCAGGAGGTCAGCAAGTCGATCAAGGTGGTCCAGTCCGGTCAGGGCGCCGACGAGATCCTCGGCGGGTACAGCTGGTATCCCCCGCTGCTGGACGTGACCCGGGAGAAGACGACGCGCGCGTACGCCGACGTGTTCTTCGACCGCGACGATGTCGACATCCGCGGCATCCTCGCAGACGACTACCTCACCGAGGCCGGGTACGACCCGAGCTTCGAGTTCGCCTGGGCCCACCAGTCCGCACCGGGCGCGGCCACCGCCGTCGACGCCGCCCTCCGCCTGGACACGACCGTCATGCTCGTCGACGACCCGGTCAAACGCGTCGACACCATGACGATGGCCTGGGGCCTGGAGGCCCGCGTCCCGTTCCTCGACCACGAGTTCGTCGAACTGGCCGCCACGTGTCCCCCCGATCTCAAACTCGCACATGGCGGCAAGGGCGTCCTCAAGGAGGCGAGCCGGGCGTTGCTGCCGTCGGCAGTCATCGATCGCACGAAGGGGTACTTTCCGGTGCCGCATATCCGCCATCTGACCGGCGGCGTCCTCGATCTCGTGTCGGACACCCTACGGTCGAAGGCGGCCCGAGATCGCGGCCTGTACCGTCCCGAGGCCCTCGACCGACTGTTCGCCGATCCGAACGGGATTCGCACGAGACTCGACGGCAACGAACTGTGGCAGGTCGCCGTGCTGGAGATGTGGTTGCAGACGATGGAAGCGAACGCCCGACGGTGACCGCTCTGCGTTTCGACGACCGCGGCTGGAAGACCTACGGCGCCTCGCTCTCTCCCGACGGGAGCGCCTTCGCCTACATCGTCGACGAGGGCACCGGTTATCCGCGGGCCGCGCAGCGGTCGCTCTCGCGGGACGGCGTCGGCGAGTTGCGCTGGGTGCAGCTACGATCCACCGGGCCCGTCCGAAAGGTGGTGCACTCCACCGACGGTCGCTGGCTGGCGGCCGAGATCGCGCCGAGCGGCGGTGAGCATCACCAGGTGTGGGTCGTCACCACCGATCCCGACGACGACACCGCCCATCGCATCGCCGCGACCCGCCCCGACGGGCGATCGTTCGGCACGGTGGGCCTGGTCGGCTGGGACACCGACTGGGTCCTGATCACCGCCATCGATCAGGACGGCACCTCCCACGCGCTCCGCGTGCATCCGGGGACCGGGACGACACTCACCCTCGATCAGCGCGTCGGCAGCGTGCTGATCGACTCGTGGAAGGGCGCCACCCTCGTCCGAGTGGGCCCGCGGGGCTATCACGACATGCTGCTGTTGCGCCGCCGCCCGGAGTCGGGTGACGACGAGATCACGATGACCCCGCTGCTGCCGCAGGATCCGGGCGCGATCACCGACCAGGGTTATCTCCTCGACCAGGGTTTCGATCACTCATCCCTGGTGTTCGTCCCCGCCCCGAACGAACCGGCCCGCGACCTCGACAGTGTCCAGGCGCTGGTGCGCAGCGATTTCGACGCCAAGTTCCCGCGGCTCCTGGGAGTCGAGGTCAGCAAGTTCGGCGTGCGCTTCCGGGTGATGGCCCAGCGCGTCGACATCGGGCTCGACGAGTTCGCGGTCAGCCACGACCAGTCGACCGTCGCCCTGCTGTGGAATGTACGGGGCTGCAGCGAGTTGCAGATCCTGACTCTGCCCGATCAGACCCTGCACCCGCCCATCGACCTGCCCGGCGAGGTGGCCTCCGATCTCTCGATCAGTGCCGCCGGGTCGGTGGTGACAGTGACGGTGTCGAGCCCGCAGCACTCCCCCCTCGTCCATCTCGTGGATGTCGCCAACCGGCAGGTGTTCCCGGTCCGCGACGACGTCGTCGCCGGCGAGGGGCCCTCGTGTCTGCTCCGGCCCGAACTGATGGAGTTCTCGGCGCGCGACGGTATGCCGTTGTCCGGCTTCCTATTCCGCGCCAAGCGAGCCGCCGGCACGGCCGTGCCCGGCCCCACCCTGCTCTACTTCCACGGCGGACCGGAGGGACAGTCGCGCCCGGACTACCAGTTCCTGTTCGGTCCCCTCGTCGACGCCGGGATCACGGTCTTCGCCGCGAACGTCCGCGGGTCGTCGGGATACGGCCGGTTGTTCGCGCACGCCGACGACCGTTACGGACGGTATGCCGGGATCGACGACGCCGCGGACTGTGCCGAGTTCCTGTGTCGACAGGGCATCGCCGACCCCGACGCGGTCTACTGCTCCGGCCGTTCGTACGGCGGATATCTGACCCTGGCATGCCTGACCTTCCATCCCGACCTGTTCGCCGCCGGGATCGCCATCTGCGGCATGAGCGACCTGGAGTCGTTCTTCCGCAACACCGAACCGTGGATCGCGGTGGCGGCCTACACCAAGTACGGACATCCGGAGTTCGACCGTGAACTCCTCGCCGACCTGTCGCCGATCCACCGGATCGACGCGGTGCGCGCGCCGCTGCTCGTCGTCCACGGAGCGCACGACACCAACGTGCCGGTGAGCGAGTCGCAACAGATCGTCGCCGAACTCCAGGCACGCGGCGCCGTGGCCGAGATGCTGATGTTCGACGACGAGGGTCACGAGATCGTCAAGCGGCACAACCAACATCGGCTCACCGAGGCGGTCGCCGGCTGGATCGCGCGTCACCCGTCCCGGAACCGGTCATCTCGATGAACAGGCGGATGACCGACCGCCTGCTCGCCCAGCTCACCGAGACGCGTTCGCCCAACACACGTGCGAATGTGCTCGAGGAACTACGTCGACTGATCCTGTCCGGTGGCGCGCCCCCGGGGACCCAACTCCCGCCGGGCGAGATCGCCGACGCATTCGACGTGAGTCCGATCCCGGTCCGCGAAGCCCTGAAGACACTGGTCGGCGAAGGCCTGGTGGTGCACCGCCCCGGAGCGGGGTACCGGGTGAGTCAGCTGTCCACCGAGGAGCTACGCGAGATCTACTTCGTCCGAGGCACTCTCGAACAAGCAGCACTCGCCCGGTCGGTCGGCCTGATCGACGAGTCCTCCCTGGAGACCGCACGCGCACACCACATCGAGCTACTCACGGCGGTGAAGTACAACGACGGCAAGGCTTTTCACGACATCTCCCGCGAGTTCCATCGCGCTCTCACCGAGCCGTGCGCGATGCCGCGGCTGCTCAACATGTTCGAGGCGACCTGGAATCTCACCGAGCCGTTCCAGGTGATGAGATCGGTGACCGCCGAGACCCAGCAGGCACTCAACACCGACCACGCCGACCTGCTCGCGGCGTTCGGCGACCGAGACACCGCATCGGTCCTCGACGTCGCACACCGTCACCACCAGCGCCTCGAGAGCGCCGTCATCGAGACCACCGCACTCCTCGACGTCCGCCACGACTGAGCCCCGGCGAAATATATCTGCCCGTTCATCGCGGGGTAACAATCCGTTCTTACATTTCTCCCATCAGCGTGCGCCCCGTACGACTTCCGACCCCGGCCGCTGACCAGGACCAGGAGAACGCCAATGTCCACACCACCCTCCGGGACGCCCGGACCGCAGGTACCCGCGGCCACGTCCCACACCGGCGCCGCCGGTGAGAGCGTCATCAAGTCCACCTACGACGATCGGCTCACCAACACCGATCTCGCGCCACTGAAGGAACAGAAGTGGACGTGGTACAACATCTTCGCCTTCTGGATGTCCGACGTGCACAGCGTCGGCGGCTACGTGTTCGCGGGCAGCCTCTTCGCGCTGGGCATCGCGGCCTGGCAGGTGCTGGTGGCGCTCGTGGTGGGCATCGTGGCCGTCAACATCCTGTGCAATCTGGTCGCGAAGCCCTCCCAGATGGCGGGCGTCCCCTACCCGGTGACGACCCGGGTCTCCTTCGGCGTCAAGGGCGCCAACATCCCGGCGATCATCCGCGGCGTGATCGCGGTCGTCTGGTACGGCATCCAGACCTACCTCGCCTCAGTCGCTTTCGGCCTCCTGGCGCTGAAGTTCTGGCCCGGACTCGAACCCTGGGGCGATGTCGAACAGCATGGTTTCCTCGGCCTGTCCGCGCTCGGCTGGGCGGGTTTCATCCTGATGTGGATCCTGCAGGCGTTCGTGTTCTGGAACGGCATGGAAACCATCCGGAAGTTCATCGACTTCTGCGGTCCCGCAGTGTATGTCGTCATGATCGCGCTGGCGGCCTACCTGGTCGTCGAGGCCGGTTGGGACAACGTGAGTCTCGACCTGTCGGTCGGCGACGGGCTCTCCGGTTGGTCGTCGTTCACGATGATGATCAGCGCGATCGCACTCGTGATCTCCTATTTCTCCGGTCCGATGCTCAACTTCGGTGACTTCTCGCGGTACGGGCGCACTTTCGGCGAGGTCAAGAAGGGCAACTTCTGGGGCCTGCCGGTCAACTTCCTCTTCTTCTCACTCCTCGTGGTGTGCACGGTCTCCGCGGCGGTCACGGTCATCGGCACCGACGAGGACGGCAACATCATCACCGATCCGGTGCACATCGTCGATCGCATCGACAACACGACCGCCGCGGTGCTGGGCGTGCTCACCTTCGCCATCGCCACGATCGGGATCAACATCGTCGCGAACTTCGTCTCGCCGGCGTTCGACTTCTCGAATGTCGCGCCCACCAAGATCAGCTGGCGAACCGGCGGCATGATCGCGGCGGTCGGCTCGGTGCTCATCACGCCGTGGAACCTCTTCAACAATCCGACCGCGATCCACTACACAATGGACACCCTCAGCGCGGTCATCGGTCCGCTGTTCGGCATCCTCATCGCCGATTTCTACCTCGTCAAGAAGCAGAAGATCGAGGTGGACGAGCTCTTCACCATGAGGCCCGAGGGCGCCTACTGGTACCGCAACGGCTGGAACCCGGTTGCCGTCGGCGCCACCGCCATCGCGTCGATCCTCCCGATCGGTGTCGTCATCTTCGGCACCGTGTATCAGGCCAGCTTCACATGGTTCATCGGCGCGGGCATGGGCATGCTCCTCTACTGGCTCGGGATGAAGTTCGTGCCGACCCGCCTGATCTACGGACCCGCGGCGCTCGCACGGATGACCGATGACATCGAAGTGATGTCGGCGGAGCCCGAGACCGCGGGAACGCCGACCACAGAAGCCGCATCCACCGTGCCCGGGGGCAGCACCCGGAACTGACGGGCGGTGAACCACCGGGCCGCGCGAGCATCTCGCGCGGCCCGGTCTGCTGTGTGTGCGGCTTCCGAACCCACCGCCCACCCCTGACGCATCCATTGTGCCATTGGAAAATGGCACGGTTGCTGATGGTGTGAGTTGATGCACACCAGGACGACTCCGACCCCGCTGCCGACCCGCGCGTCGGCACGGGCCACCGCGACCGCCCATGCGACGAGGTGGGGGCTCGGCACGTTCACCGGCGCGATTCCACTGAATCCGCTGGGCATCCGACTCTCGCGCGGTCTCATCGCCGCGATCATGCGCACGCTCGGACGTACGCCATCCGGAACAACCGTGTATCCGGTCCGCGAGAACGGCATTCGCGGCGAGTGGGTTCTCGGACCGGATGTCCGACGGGGGCGCCGCGCGATCTACTACGTCCACGGCAGCGCGTACAGCATCTGCTCGGCTCGCACACATCGGTCGCTGGCCGCGCGGCTCTCTTTCGCGACCGGGATACCGGTGTTCGTCGTCGACTACCGTCTGGCTCCCGAGCACCGATTCCCCACCGCCGCCGAGGACGTCGCCGACGGCTTCGACTGGCTGCTCCGCCAGGGCTTCCTCCCTGCCAACATCGTGGTCGCCGGCGACTCCGCCGGCGGTCATCTGGCCTGCGATCTGACCCTCCGACGCGCGGACGGCGGCGCTGCCCAACCCGCCGCGGTCGTCCTGTTCTCCCCGCTCATCGACCTCACCTTCAAGCTGGCGCGCACCCAGGAACGCATCCGGCGCGACCCGGCGATCACGGCTGCGGCTGCCGCCCGCCTGGTGGCGCTCTACACCCGCGACGTTGCCGCCGACGACCCGCGTCTCGCGCTGGATTTCGCGGCGGCACGGCACCTTCCACCGTTCCTCATCCAGGCGGGCGGCGCCGAGATGCTCAGCGCCGACGCCCGCCACCTGCACGAGCAACTCCGCGCGCACGGCGGTGACAGCCGGCTGGAGATCTGGCCGGGCCTGATGCACGTCTTCCAGGCCCTCCCTCGACTCGGCCCCGAGGCCGACGCCGCACTGCGGCGGGTGGCGCAGTTCCTGGGCGACCAGGCGGCGAACCGGCCGTCTCCGGCGACGGCCCCGGCTTCGCCCACCGAGGCGGACGCGTCATGATCACCGCGGTCGACGGAATCCGGCGCCGGTTCCTCCGGAATCCGTTGTCGCAGAATGCCCGCGCCCTCGTCACCGGTGCCGGCAGCGGGATCGGTCGCGCATTCGCGCTCGAACTCGGCCGACGCGGCGGCGAGGTGATCTGCGCGGACATCGACGAGACACGCGCCGACGAGACCGCGTCGCTGGTCACCTCCCGGACCGGGCGGGTGGCCCATGCGTTCACCTGCGATGTCGCCGACCGTGCCGCGATGACCTCGCTCGCGGCGTTCACCCGCGACACCTTCGACGGTCCACCGACCCTCGTCGTCAACAACGCCGGGGTCGGCATCGGGGGCCGCCCGGTCGGCGACATCGGGTTCGACGACTGGGACTGGACGCTCGGGATCAACCTCTGGGGTGTGGTGCACGGGTGCGAACTCTTCGCGCCGATGCTGCGCGAAGCGGGCCGCGGGGGGATCATCAACGTCGCGTCGGCCGCAGGTTTCGCCGCGGCGCCGGTGATGGCGCCCTACAACGTGTCGAAGGCCGGCGTGGTCTCGCTGAGCGAGACACTCGCCGCCGAGCTGGCCTCCGCCGGCGTCGGTGTCACGGTTCTGTGCCCCACGTTCGTCAAGACCAACGTGGCCCGCGACGGTCGGATCACCTCGGACGCACAGGATCTCGCCGGGACGCTGATGCGCTGGACCGGGGTGTCCCCGGCCGGCGTGGCCGCATCGACACTCGACGCCCACGATCTGGGACGTCTCTACGTCCTGCCGCAACTGGACGCCCGCGTGATCTGGCATCTCAAACGACACTTCCCGGCGTCCTACGTCCGCGGACTCGGACTCCTCAACCGCCTCCTGCCGTCGTCCTGACCCGGCGACCTCAGCGCACCGACCACACGAAAGGACCACTCTCATGGCCATCGACCTCGACAACATGCTGCAGAAGATCAAGGACCGTCAATGGGCCCTGATCGACATCGATTGGGACGCACCGGGCGCCGAGCTCATCGACCCCGACCTCCACGCCAAGCTCAAACCCTTCATGAGTGACCTGATGTGGATCGAGAACGTCGGCGCACGGGGCTTCGCGGCCATGGCCAAGAAGGCGCCGACCCCGACGCTGAAGAGCATCTACGAACACTTCCACGCCGAGGAACAGAAGCATGCCAATGCCGAACTGGCACTGATGCGCAGGTGGGGCATGCTCGACGGCGACGAGATCCCGTCACCGAATGTCAACGTGCAGCTGGTGATCAACTGGCTCGACCGACACTCCGACGACATGTCCCTGTCCTTTCTGGGAACCGTGATCCCGATGCTCGAGGTCGCGCTCGACGGCGCGCTGATCAAGTTCATCACCGACGAGGTCAAGGACCCGGTGGCCCAGGAGGTGTTCAGACGGATCAACTCCGATGAATCGCGGCACCTCGCAGTCGACTTCGAGGTGATGGAGATCCTCGGACACGCGGGGTTGCGCAAACGGACGATCGATTTCGTCGGCGGGTGGGTCAAGCCGACCTTCCTGATCGGAGCTCTCAGTTATGTACCGCTCCTGAACAAGATGCGCGACAACATCGTCGCGATGGGGGTCGACGAGGAACGGCTGTACAGCGCGATGAAGCGCTACCGGGCGGTGGGAGATCGAAGTGAGTACGTGCGGCGCCTGCCCATGTTCCAGGTGGTCGCGTACCACGGTGCGGCGGTGATCAATCGAGGCAACGTGCCCTACCACCTGTTCGCCGACTCGATGGTGAAGCTCACCGATCGCATCCCGTTCGGGCTGGTCCACCGAACACCCACGTGGTCGCAGGAACTCACCTACGAGCCGACGGCCTGAGGCGGCGGTGATGCACACCTCGGTGGCCATCATCGGAGCCGGATTCGCCGGTATCGGCGCGGCGATCCGTCTCCGGGAGCACGGAATCGACGACCTCGCGATCTTCGAACGCGACGACCGGGTCGGCGGCACGTGGCGCGACAACACCTATCCGGGTGCCGCGTGCGACATCCCGTCGCGCCTGTACTCCTACAGCTTCGCGCCCAACCCGGACTGGTCGCACACCTACTCGCGCAGTGCCGAGATCCTCGACTACATCCGGTCGATGGTCGACGACTCCGGGATCGGACCGCACATCCGGTTCGGCCACACGGTGACCGGGATGGAGTACAACGCCGACGACGGTCTGTGGACCATCACCTTCGACGAAGGGCACGAACCGGTACGGGCGCGCGCCGTCGTCCTGGCCTCGGGTCCGCTCGCGAACGCCTCCTTCCCCGACATCCCCGGCATCGAGGACTACGAGGGGCACAAGATCCACAGCGCACGTTGGGATCACGACTACGACTTCACCGGCAAGAAGGTCGCTGTCGTGGGCACCGGGGCGAGCGCGGTCCAGATCGTGCCGGAGCTGGTCGAGACCGCCGCGTCGGTGAAGGTCTTCCAGCGCACGCCCGGCTGGGTCCTGCCCCGCGCGAACGTGCGGACCCGTGCGACGACCAAGCGGCTCTATCGGGCGGTGCCCGGCACCCAGCGACTGGCGCGTTCACTCTGGTTCTGGGGTCACGAGACGGTGGCGCTGGGCGTCGTCTGGAACACTCCCCTGACCCGCGTCGTCGAGGCGGTCAGCAAAATGCACCTGCGGTCACAGGTCGACGACCCGTGGCTGCGCCGGCAGCTCACCCCCGACTTCGCCGCGGGATGCAAACGACTGCTCATGACCAGTGACTACTACCCCGCGCTCCAGCGACCGAACTGCACACTGGTGACCTGGCCGATCGCCCGCATCGCCGAACGCGGCATCCGCACCGTCGAAGGTGTTGAGCACCAGTTCGATTGCATCGTGTTCGCGACCGGGTTCGACGTGTCCAAGACCGGGACGCCGATCCCGATCACCGGCCTCGACGGCCGCGACCTCGCGTCCGAGTGGGGCCGGGGCGCGTTCGCGTACCGCAGCGTCGCCGTGTCCGGCTATCCCAATCTGTTCTTCACGTTCGGACCCAACTCCGGCCCGGGCCACAGCTCCGCGCTGGTCTACATGGAGGCCCAGATCGACTACATCACCGAAGCGGTCACCCAGCTGCTCGAGAACGACTGGAAGGCTCTCGACGTGCGCGCCGAGGCGCAGGAGCGATACAACCAGGACATCCAGTGTCGACTGACCTCGACCACCTGGAACTCCGGATGCCAGAGCTGGTACCTGACCGACGACGGGTTCAACGCGACGATGTACCCCGGCTTCGCGACCCAGTACGTCAATCAGCTGCGCCGCGTCGAACTGCGCGACTACCGGATCCTCGTTCACCGGGACGCTCGGACTCCGGCCACCGCAGCGTTACAGTGAGGGGATGACCGAGTACCGGATCGACGACCTGGCGCGCGTGTCCGGAACCACGACCCGGAACATCCGCGGCTATCAGGAACGCGGGCTGCTCCCCCAGCCGCTGCGGCGCGGACGCGTCGCGATCTACACCGAGAAGCACCTGCGTAACCTCCGGGCCATCAACAAACTGCTCGGGAGCGGGTTCACCCTCAAGCACATCGCCACCTTCATGACGAATCCCGGCGCTCGCATCGGGGATGCGTTGGAGCTCAACGAGATCCTCGACGAGCATTGGTCGAGCACGTCACGCCCGGAGATCACCCGCGACGAGCTCGACGAGCGATTCGGTCCGCTGGACGATGCCCAGGTCGCGGCTCTCGTGCGAGCCGGTGTGATCTCGGAGACCCCGCGCGATGGGGTGTACGAGGCCATCGACCCGCGCATCATCGGAAACCTGGCGAAACTCGTGCGACGGGGCGTGCAGATCACCGCGCTGGCAGATGTCCACGAACGGTTCACCGCAAAGATCAACGAGGCCGCCGAGATCCTGCTCGCTGCCGCGCATGACGAGGTGGACCGACGCAAGGGCCCGGGCTGGCTGCCGGAGAACGACGACGACGTCGCCTGGGCGGTGAACCTCCTGGGGATGATGCGCCGCGTCGGAACCGAGAACGCCCACGCCGCACTCGACCGCGCCCTCGACACGGCGCTGGACCGGGAACTCTCGGCCCACCAGAGCGCCGTCGACGAGCGCGCGGACGCCGACGCGCCGCAGCCCGGCCGGGAATCCGTCGAGCCCTCAGCCGGACCCGTTGTGCCGCTTCGGCAGAACGACCAATGAGGCGAGGAAGAAGCAGATCGCTCCCACGAACGTACCGACCGTCGCGGCCACCGCGTCGGCGGTGACGCCACCCCTGGTCACGAATGCTCCGACGGCCGACACCCCGAATGCGACACACCCGATCCAGTTGATCAGCACCGACCACCAGTCCCGATCGCGGAGATCCCACCGGCGTCCGGTGGCGCGGGTGTAGCCGGCGAAGGCGACCGCGCCACTGATGAGGAAGGCGATGGACCCGCCCGCGTCCGGGGTCCAGACCAGGTGCCGGTCGCCCCAGATCGTATGCGCGACCAGAGCTCCCGTGGTCGACACGTTGAACAGGATCGTACCCACCGATTGCGTGGCTGCTGTGAGCCATTCGGCACGGATGACCGAACCGGGCGCCGACGACCGCAGTTCGGCCACGGTACCGCTGCGGATCAGCTGGATGAATCCGGCTGCGGTGAAGAACCAGGCGCCGACAAAGTAGCAGCTGTTGGCGAACCCGGCGCCCATCAAGTGGGCCAGCCCGGGGGCCGACCCCAGCGCGAACAGCGCCGACCCGATCATGAACCCCCAGCACTGCTTGGGCAGCGTCGGCGTCAGGAATGCATGTGTGCGGTCATGCGGTGACATCAAGGCTCGCGATGACCTTGCTCGGCTCGATCCAGATCCCCAGCTCGCCGGGGACCCCGTTTCGGGCTCCGAACTCTTCGGCCCGCTCGGCACCCATGTAGCGCGCCCCGCACATCGTCGCGATGCGACGCACCTCGTCGAGGTCGTCGGTGACCCGCGCGATGCCTTGCACCTGCACGAAACCGAACGGCGGTGCGGGCAGGTCGACCGCCATCACGACACGTGGATCACGCAACAGCGCACGGCCTTTGGCAGTCGTGGCCCCGGTGTTGAACGCGATCCGGTCGCCGTCGAGGACGAACCACACCGGGACGACGAGCGGTCGACCGTCGGCGGCGGTGTATCCGAGGTGCCCGGTCTTCGTGCCGCTGGTGAGGAAGTCGCGGATGGCCGGATCGGACAGCGTGGGCTCAGACATGCCTCTCACCCTAGAGAGACCCGGCCACAACCGCGAGGTGTTCGGACTCGACCGCCTCACCGTTGCGCGAGTACATCACCGATCCGGCACGCCATCATCATGATCGTCGCGTGCGGGCCACTGCGCCCGCTGGTGGGCAGAATGGACCCGTCGACGATCCGGAGTCCGCGAACCCCGTGCACCCCGCCGAGCCAATCGGTCCGGACGCCCATCGGCATCGTCCCCCACGCGTGCTGGGAGAACCCCGCCCGATCGGCGATCCGCACGCTCCCCGGAACGACGACGTCGGCGAACTCGGGCGCGCGCAGCATCACCACGACCTCCGCGGCCGCCGTCCGCAGCGCGACGGCGGTGGCCGGGTCGGGCTCGTCGAACGCCAGCCGTACAGCGGCGCCGTCGGCGACGATCCGTACCGCCGAATGCCTCATCGCGGTCACCTCGACGATCGGACCCCAGGCGCGCAGGCCGCGTATGTACGAGGCGAAATCATCTCGATAACAGCGTATTTCGAGACCGCTGTCGGTGTGCACCACCGTCGGCAACACCATGCCCGGCCCCGCCGGTGCCCGCCTGGCGTACGACACCGCCAGGCCTCGATGCTCCCCGGCACCCAGCGAACGGGCATCCGCACGACCCCCGATGTCGAGTGCGGGCAACTCCGAACGCAACAGGATCCCCGCGGTGCCGAGGGTGCCCGCGGCGAGGATCACCTCGCCCGCGCCGACCGTGAGCGAGCCCGCGTGCACGCCCGTCACCGTCGTACCCCCGGCCGACGCCACACGGTCCACCGTGCAACCGGTCACGACCCGGAGGTTGGGTCGCGACAGCGCCGGGACGAGGTACGCGTCGGCCGCCGAGCGGCGCGCGAGCCCGCTCCGATTGATCGGCACCCGGTTGAGCCCGACCACCGGCCACCGCAGCGCGAGCGGACGGACCGGCACCCGCGCCGTCCAGTAGCGCTCGAAAGCGGTTCCGGCGTCTCCGAGTTCGTCGTCGGCGACGGGTTCGACACCCATGGTGCCGCCGGGCGCGTCCAGTTCGTCGTACGCATCGGCGATGGCGTCGAGCCCCCACCCGGCCGGCCACGTTCCGAAGTCGTCGCGATGCCACCTGAGGAAGTACCCGCCGTTCACCGCCGACGAACCGCCGAGAGCCGACCCGCGGGCCGCCGAGACCCCGAGGTTCGTGTCGTGGCGGACCGCGTGCGGCGCGGCGTCGTCGATCGGCAGCCGAGACAGCTGGAGGTCCGCCGGGGTCGGCAGGCCTTCCGGCCCGCGTTCGAGCAGCACGACCGCACGGTCGGGGTTCCGCGAGAGCCGCTCGGCGAGCACGCATCCGGCGCTGCCGCCGCCGACGATGACGACGTCGGCGGTGAGCGACCGGTAGGTCGTCGTCATCGAGAGATGACCGGGCGCAACGCTTCCGGGTCTCGATGGGTGATGACCCCCTGCCACAGGCCCGCACCGTAGGCCAGGTCGTCGAGCCGGTGCATGAGGATGTAGCGCAGCGGACCGAGCGTGGGCGGACTGGTCGGATCGGCGAGCAGATCCCGGACCCAGGACACCACCCCCTCGACGATCGCCACCTGCACGGCGAGGGTGCGGAAACGCTTGGATACGAGGGCGAGCAACACCGCCACCGGCCAGTAGTGACGGCAGATGGCGTCCGCCGCCTGTAGCAGTCCGAACGCGGCCGCTCGTCCGGTCATCTGCGCCGACACCAGCGGGGCCGACGGCAGGTCGCCCAGTCGGCGCCGCATCCGAACCGCCAGATGGGTGAGGATGATCATCGCCAGGGCGGCACCGAACCGCGTCCGCGACAGCAACGCGACCACCGCGGCGGCCATCGGAACCGACATCTTCATCGGCGCCGCCCGGTCACCGTGCCGGGAGGCCAGGTGCGCGGCGCCGGTGCCGTAGAAACAGCGACGCGAGAGCACCGAGCGCAGGTCGGCGCGGTGCTCATGGGCCACACGAGCCACCGGGTCGTAACGGATCCGCCACCCCTCCGCGTGCATCCGCCAGCACGCGTCGACGTCCTCGGCCACCCGCAGCGACTCGTCGAAACCGCAGAAAGCGCTGCGCCGCACCACCATCGCGGCGCTGGGCACATACGGGGTCCGGGTCGAGGGCGCCACCGCGGACTCCTCGGGTCCCATGTCCAGGGAGGACCACCCGTTCTCGTACCGCTCGGCCAGCGATGAGGCCACCGCCGCGTCGGACTGCAATCCGACGATGCGCGGCGCGACGAGCCCGACCGTGGGGTCGGAGAAGTGCGTCAGCAGGATGGTGAGCCAATCCGGGTCGGGCACGACGTCGGAGTCGAGGAATGCGACGAAGTCGGTCGTCGCGGCCTCCGCCCCCGCGTTGCGCGCCGCGGACGGACCACGGTTGTCGTCGAAGCGCAGGACCCGCGCCGTGGGCCGGTCCGCCACGATCGGGGTCGCGGAGCCGTCGTCCACGACGATGACCGTCAGCCCGTCGAGGGCATCGAGCAGGCGATCGATGCCAACCTGGTTGTCCCGGACCGGGACGACCACGGTCACGTCCTGCGGCTGCGGCCCGAACATGGGCCGGGGATTGGCGATCCCCGCGTCCAGCAGTGCGCGCGCCAGTCGTCGGGTCACGTTGTCGCACACCTCGATCCGACCGTCCTCGGAGGTCATCCCGAGTGCGGTGTCGGACATGCGCAGCAGCCGCGTCGGCGAACCGCCGACCAGATACCGGAAGTCGCCCGCCTTGGCACAGCGCAGGTCGATCTGCACCTGGAAGCCGTCGGGCAGATCGGTGCGCGGCCCCGGAGGCGCGTCGGCGTCCGAGTGCGCTCCGGGTTCGACGGACTCCGAGTCGTCCCGGGCGGAGGCGTCGTCCGCGTCCTGGTTCCCGGCCCAGCGTCGTGGGGCCGAGTCGTCGAGGGCCGTCATCCCAGGCGCCCCAGATCGTCGATCTGCCACGACTCCAGGGCGGCCCACAGGCGGTCGGTCACCCCGTCGACCAGACCCGCCCCCGTCTCGGCGCTCGCGCCCTCCGGGTCGCCGAGGACACCGTTGGGACTCACGGCGGCGACACCGCCCGACCGCATCGCCCCCATCAGCGCCCCCACCGGCTCCCGGTTGCCCGCCACGGCACGGTCGGGATCCACGACGGACGGCGAAACATGCAGCAGCACAGATGTTTCGGTGAATCCCGCGTGGGCGTCGGCGCCTTCGAAAGCGCACGGGAACCAGGCGACGTCCCGGCCCTCGTAGCGGAGTCGGGTCACCGCCTCGATCAGCGTCCGGGTGTTCCCGCCATGTCCGTTGACGAACACCACGCGCGCCGCCCATCGGCACGCACTGCGGCCGTACTCGACGAGGAGGCCGCGCAACGCCTCGTGTCCGATCGAGATGGTCCCGGCGAAGCCCTCGTGTTCGCCGCTGGCGCCGTAGTTCAGATCCGGTGCGCACAGGAGTCCGGAGGCCTTCGATCGCCCGCAGACGCGCTCGGCGATCGCCGACGCGATACGCGTGTCGGTGTCGAGCGGGAGGTGGGGCCCGTGCTGCTCGACCGAACCGAGGGGCACCAGCAGGGTGATCACCTGCCCATCGAGGTCTGGCCAGTTGCACTGCCCCAACGCCGATGGCACCGTCATTCGACCAATGCTAGCGATGGTGCCTGCGAGTGTGTCGGTCTCGCCCGAAAAACGGAGCGAAAAACGCGTCCAGATGTCGCGAACCACCACTCTGACGAGCGTTCGATCGGTTGTGGAATGCTGAGAGCATCCAGTGACACCTGACACAGTGCGCGAACAACGATCGGGAGGACGACACCCATGAGCAGTGCCACACCACACGACAGCGGCAAGCCCGGCCCTCTGAGTTCGATCCGGGTCATCGAGTTCGCCGGTATCGGCCCCGGTCCGCATGCCGCCATGCTGCTGGCCGATCTCGGCGCCGACGTCGTGCGCGTTCAGCGCCCGGGGTCGCTGCCCAAGCCCGGCCGCAATGCCGATGCTCTGCTCCGCGGCCGACGCGTCGTCGAGGCCAACCTCAAGGACGACAACGACCGGGAGACCATTCTCGGCCTCGTCGCCAAGGCCGATGTGATCCTCGAGGGTTTCCGTCCCGGCGTGATGGAACGGCTCGGACTCGGACCCGACGACCTCGAGAAGGTCAATCCCGGCCTCGTCTACGGGCGCATGACCGGCTGGGGACAGGACGGACCCCGTGCCAACCTCGCCGGCCACGACATCAACTACATCTCGCTCACGGGCATGCTGCACGCCATCGGACGCAAGGACGATCGTCCCGTGCCCCCGCTCAACCTGGCCGGTGACTTCGGCGGCGGTTCGATGTTCCTCGTCGTCGGTGTGCTCGCGGCACTGCTCGAGCGCGGGGTGTCCGGCCGGGGGCAGGTCGTCGACGCGGCCATGGTCGACGGCGCTTCCGTTCTCGGACAGATGATGTGGGCGTTCCGCGGCACCGGACTGTGGAGCGACACCCGGGGTGTGAACATGCTCGACACCGGCGCTCCGTACTACGAGGTCTACGAGACCTCGGACGGCAAGTACATGGCGGTCGGCGCGATCGAACCGCAGTTCTACGCCGAGCTGCTCAAGGGCCTCGAACTCACCGACGCCGACCTGCCGGACCAGAACGACATCGCCCAGTGGGGGAAGCTGAAGGAGATCTTCACCGAGACCTTCAAGTCGCGCACCCGCGACGAATGGGCCGCGGTCTTCGAGGGCACCGACGCCTGCACCTCGCCGGTCCTCACCTTCGCCGAGGCACCTGCCGACGCCCACATGGCCGCCCGCGCCAACCTCGTCGACATCGACGGCGTGACCCAGGCCCAGGTGGCACCGCGCTTCTCGCGCACCAAGCCGGAGACCCCCACGGGCCCGACCACCGAGGCGACCGATCCGTCGACGCTCTGGGCCGACTGAGGGTCCCGCCACCGCTTCTCCGTGCGGGAGAAGCGGTGGCGACCCGCCCATTGCTCCCCGAGGTTCCAGGAGCGAAAGCCGCCGGGCCGAGCAAGCGACGAAGGAGCGCGTCGAGGTCGACGAGCCACGAAGGGCGACAACTCACGTCGCCCTTCGTGGCTCGCTTCGCTCGCACCTCAGGGAGCAGATGAATCGGCCACTCGCCCTCGAACGCAAGGGTTCTTCCGCGGCCGCGCGGCGTCAGACCTTCGAATGCCCCATGTCGATCTGGAACTCGGCCGCGGTGATCCCCTTGGCACTGTCGGACGCGAGGTAGAGGACGGCGTCGGAGATCTCGTCGAGCGCGGCGACCGGATGGTAGTCGAGGATCGACGTGAAATGCGGGTTGACCCAGGGGATTCCGAAGATCCGGTGGGCCTCGGTGTCAGCCACACCCATCGGGGTGTCGACCGCGTACGGGTGCACGCTGTTCACCCGGATGCGATGGTGACCGAGCTCTTTCGCGGTCGTCTGGGTCAGTCCGACGAGTCCGTACTTCGACGCCGAGTACGACGCCTGCAGCGGCATCGCCTTCAGCCCCGCGACGGAACTGATGACGGTGATCGAGCCCCCGTTGCCCGCCTCGAGCATCGCCGGAATGGTGGCCTTCAGCGTCTTCCACGCGCCGACGAGGTTGATGTCGACGACGTCGGTGAACTGCTCTTCGCTGAGCTCCCAGACCTTGCCCCAGGTCAGCACCCCGGCGTTGGCGACGACGTGGTCGAGCCGACCGAACTGCTCGACGGCGTCGGCCACGAGCTGCTGCTGGAAAGCAAGATCGCGCGTATCTCCCTGCCGTGCAAGGATCTTGCCGCCGACGCCCTCGACGAGACGAATCGTCTCGGCGAGGTCGTCGGCCGTGGCCGCGGGGTAGGTCGCGTGGTCGATGATCGGACCCGCGATGTCGAGGCCGACGATCGCGGCCCCCTCACGGGCGAACCGGATCGCATGATTGCGACCTTGACCTCGGGCGATGCCGGTGATGTAGACGACCTTGCCGTCGAACTGTCCCATGGCAGAACTGTAACACGTTCTAGTTCTGCTCCCCAGTGTTCGCCGGGGCCCGACGAACGGTTCAGGCGTGCCCGAACGCGCGGGTGAAGCCGTCGGGTACGACGAGGTCGGCGGCCGAGAGCTCGTGCACGCTCTTGTGGCCGAGACCCATCAGCACGCCGTCGAGTCCCATGCGCATGAGGTCCAGCACGTTCTCGACACCGGCCTGGCCGTTGGCGGCTAGACCCCAGAGGTAGGCACGGCCGATCATGACCGCGCGGGCCCCGAGCGCCAGCGCTTTGGCCACATCGCTGCCGCGTCGGATACCACCGTCGAGCAGGACCTCGATGTCGTTGCCCACCGCGGCCGCGATGTCGGGAAGGAGGCGGATCGTCGCCGGCGTGCCGTCGAGATTGTTGCCCCCGTGGTTGGACACCGACAGTGCCGTCGCGCCGATGTCCACTGCCCGCTTCGCGTCGTCGAGACGGGTGATGCCCTTGACCATGAAGGGGCCATCCCACTGCTCGCGCAACCACTTCAGGTCCTCCCAGGTGGGCGGCGGCGTGTTCATCCAGGACCCGTAGGCCCCGAAGAACGTCGGCCCGGGCACCCCCTGCGGTGTGAGGTTCGGCGCGGTCAGGTCGGGGATGTTGATCTTCCCGCCCTTGACCCAATCGAGTGCGTACCTCGGCTTGACCGCGATCTCCGGCCCCAGACGGAGAAGCGCCTTGAGGTCGACCTTCTCGGGGATCTCGGGGCTGCCCCAGTCGCGTCCGACGTTGAAGACCCAGTCGGTCGTGACGATCAGCCCCTTCGCGCCGGCCGCCTTCGCGCGCTCGGCTCGCGCGAGGATCTCCTCGCGGCTGCCCAGCCAGTAGATCTGGAAGAACACCTTGTCATTGACCGCGGTGACCTCCTCGACCGCGTGCGAGGCGAAGCTCGACAGCCCCATCGCCGTTCCGCGGGCCGCGGCGGCGCGGGCGACGGCGACTTCACCCTCCGGGTCGACGGCCTGCACGCCGGTCGGCGAGATCATCACCGGGAACGAGATCTCTTGCCCCATCACCGTTGTCGTCATCTCGCGGTCGGACTGCACACCGACGACGTGCGGCGCCCAGCCCAGTTCGGAGAACGCGCGGACGTTGTCGTCGACGGTGACACCGGCCTGCGTACCGGCGACCAGCGACGAGTACACCGATTTGGGCAGCCGCTTCTTGGCCCGGCGCTGCGCCTCGGTGACGGTCTCGAACCAGGGATTTCGGGCCCAGGGGTTGGCAGACATGTTCTTCCTACTCATTGATCCATCCATGGAGACCGGTTGGCTCTCATGGAGACGGGGCGCCGGTTCCGACGACGGCGCGCCCCGTGGTGTACCGCGGGCGATCTACCGCGCGGCGGGGGTGAACCCGGCGAGCGGGTTCTCGTCACAGGACTTGGTGGGACGCGAGGCCACCGGGGTCAGGTCGCCGTCGGGCCGCCGGGTCATCAGGGTCAGCGGCGTGCCGCGTGAATGGTCCTTGTTGGCGGTCGGTTTCGTGCGGTCGCCGGCGAGGAGTTCCTCACCGTAACCCTGCACGCACTCCGGGTCCGGGCCGGCGAGCGGGAGGCCGGTGAAGAACTTCGCGGCCATGCACCCGCCGCGGCAGGCGTCGAAATGCGCACACTTCGTGCAGGCGCCGGCGTTCTGCGGTTCGCGCAATTCGGTGAACAGGTCCGACCGCTGCCAGATCTCCTGGAAACCGCCGTCGGACAGGATGTTCCCGGCGAGGAAGTTCTCGTGGATCGCGAACGGGCACGCGTACACGTCACCGACCGGGTCGATGAGGCAGACCACGCGTCCCGCACCACACAGATTGAGGCCGGGGAGGCCGCCGCCGGAATCGGAACCGAACGCCGACAGATGGAAGAACGAGTCACCCGTCAGCACTCGATCACCGTGTGCGACAAGCCAGTCGTAGAGTTCGCGCTGCTGGTGCGGCAACGGATGCAGGTCATCCCACACGTCGGCGCCCCGGCCGGAGGGACGCAACCGGGTGATGCGCAGCGTGGCGTTGTAGCGGTCGGCGAGCGCCTTGAACTCGTCGAGTTGCGCGACGTTCTGTCGCGTCATGACGACGCTGATCTTGGCGTCGGCGAAACCCGCCTCTGCCAGGTTCTCCAGCGCACGGACGGCCATGTCGAACGAACCCGGACCGCGGACCGCGTCGTTGACCTCCGCGGTCGCCCCGTCCAGCGAGATCTGGACGTCGACATAATCCGACGCCGCGAGTCTCGCGGCCACCTTCTTGTCGATGCGCAGGCCGTTGGTGGAGAACTTCACCCCCACCTGATGGCTGGTGGCGTAGTCGACGAGCTCCCAGAAGTCCGGGCGAACGGTCGGTTCGCCGCCGCCGATGTTGACGTAGAAGACCTGCATCCGCTGCAACTCGTCGATGATCGCCTTGCACTGTTCGGTGGACAGCTCGCGGGGATCGCGTTTGCCCGACGACGACAGGCAGTGCACGCACGCGAGGTTGCACGCATAGGTCAGTTCCCAGGTGAGGCAGATGGGCGCGTCGAGACCCTTCTCGAACTGGTCGACGAGCCGGCCGACCTTCGGCACCTCGCCGGCGGTCGGTGCGGGCGCCCGGAGTGCACTCGCGAATTCGGTTGCTGTGGGCGGCATCTCGATGGTCGTCATCGTTGAGGTCCTTGCATTCGGGGCTGTCGGTTCGGGACTGGGACGTCCGGGCCGGGACGTCGGGCCTGATCGCTCAGGAGCGGGGCACGATCATGCCGCTGTCGGCGAGGGCGGTGAGCGCCTGCAGGTACAGGGGACGTTGGGCGGGCGAGATCCCGGCGGCGAGGAGGGCGGCCTCCGCCGAGTCGTGGTCGGCGAGTGATTGCACGATGCCGACGACGGTGAGGTTCTTGAGGAACGACAGCTTGCGCGTACCGAAGTGGTACAGCAGCGCGCCGAACGGTTCCGGCCGCAGAGCGACCTTCGGATTGAGCCGCCACGGCTCGAGCGTGTCGAAACCGGGCGCCTCGGCTGGGGTGTCGAACCGGACCCCGGCGACCGCGGAACGGTCGCCGGAGATCGGATTCGATGTCGGGGCTGACATCAGTAGACCCCGCACATCCCGTCGATCGAGACCTCTTCGACGAGTGACTCGGCGAGGAGTTCGGTGTCGTTCGAGCTGTGACTGGTCGCAGCGGACTGATCTGCCATGATCCATACCTCCTGGTTGGTGGGTTAGTGATGTGGATCACGACAGACTCTAGTGGCACTCGGTGCAGAAATCCAGCGTTCGCGAGCGAACTGCCCGAATGGCCAGGTGGACGGTTCTGTCGATCCGGACGACACCGGTCCCATAGGCTGAGGTCCCGATGACCACGAAGATGCGCGGTGACGAGCCCGCACGTACCCCGCCGGGCCGGCGCCCCATCACGTCGCGTGCGCAGATCAGCGCACTCGCGATCCGCCTCTTCACCACCCAGGGCTTCGAGGACACCAGCGTCGACGACATCGCCGAGGCGGCCGGGATAGCCCGGCGCACACTGTTCCGGTATTACTCGTCGAAGAACGAGATCCCCTGGGGCGAGTTCGACGACCATCTCCTCGAACTACGCACTCTCCTCGCCGGCATCCCGCCCGAGACGCCGATGGCGCAGGCCCTCGTCGACGCCCTCGTCTCGTTCAACCGGGTGCCCGCCGAGGAACTCGACAACCATCGCCGACGTATGTCCCTCCTCCTCGGGGTGCCTGCGCTGCAGGCACATTCGATGATCGTCTATGCCGACTGGCGTCAGGTCATCGCCGAGTTCTGCGCGACCCGGCTGGGCGTCGATGTCCGCGATCACCTGCCGCAGACCATCGGCTGGCTGTGCCTCGGTGCCGCCCTCGCCGCGTACGAGAAATGGCTCGACGACCCCGATGCCGACCTGGAGACGCTCATCGAGTCCGGCGCGCGCACCGTGGCCGACGGCGTGGCCGCCCTGGCGTGACTACGCTGGCAACGGCCGCAAGTGATCGACCGCAAGCCCCTCGTGGGAACACCGGTCGTTGCGCTAGGCTGAAGTAGAACGTGTTCTAATTTGGGCCGGGGTGCCGGTCCTCGACGGCGGAGACTGCGCACATGTCTGACCTGACCCCTCACGGTTCACGCAGCGTGATCCTCACGGTGTCCGAGGTGATCGACGAGACGGCCGAGGCCAAGTCCATCGCCTTCGAACTACCCGAGGCCTCGCCGAAGCCGTTCACCGATTACAAACCGGGGCAGTTCCTCACGCTACGGATTCCGAGCGAGCAGACTGGTTCGGTCGCGCGCTGCTACTCCCTCGCGTCGTCGCCGTTCACCGACCCGCAGCCCAAGGTGACCGTGAAGCGCACCGCCGACGGCTACGGATCCAACTGGGTGTGCGACAACCTCTCCCCCGGCACCCAGGTCGAGGTGCTGCCGCCATCGGGCGTGTTCACCCCGAAGTCCTATGACACCCCATTGCTGCTCATCGCGGCCGGCAGCGGTGTCACGCCGGTGATGTCGATCCTCAAGGCGGCCCTCGAGAAGGGCGACGCACCGATCGTCTTCTTCTATGCCAACCGGGACGTCGCCGACGTGATCTTCGCCGCCGAACTCCGAGAACTCCTGGCCGCCCACCCAAATCGGCTCACCCTCGTCCACTGGCTCGAATCACTCCAGGGTCTGCCGAGTGCGGCCGCTCTGGCAACGGCTTTCGCGCCCTACGCGACGTCGCACGTCGCCTACATGTGCGGACCGGGCCCGTTCATGGATGCCGTCCACAAGGGTCTGTCGGACGCGAACTTCCCGCACCACAACGTCCACACCGAGGTCTACAACTCGCTGTCCGGCGACCCGTTCGCCGACGTCGAACTCGGCGAGGTGAGTGAGGAGGAGCAGGCGGGTGCCGCCACCGTCGAGGTGGAGCTCGACGGTGAGACCCACACCCTGACCTGGCCTCGCTCACGAACTCTCGTCGACATCATGCTCGCCGCCGGACTCGATGCCCCGTATTCCTGCCAGGAGGGTGAGTGCGGTTCGTGCGCCTGCACTCTCACCGAGGGCAGCGTCGACATGGACAACGCCGGCGCGCTCGACCCCGAGGACATCGAGGACGGGTACATCCTCGGCTGTCAGGCGCATCCGACATCGGACACGCTGAAGGTCGAATTCTGAGAGAGTGGTTCGAGTTCGTGCAGTCACCGGTCCATCGAAGGAGAACGACGACGTGAGCACCATCCGCGGTTCCCGGCTCGACCCCGTCCAGCTCGCCCGTGGCCTCGCCGCGATGCTCATCAGCATCGGAGTGCTCCACTTCGTGGCACCCAAACCGTTCGACGAGATCATCCCGGAGGAGATCCCCGGCGACCCCCGCACGCTGACCTACGCTTCCGGTGTTGCCGAGATCGGTTTGGGCGCGGCACTTCTCGCTCCGAAGACCCGACGCGCCGCCGGCGCGGCGTCGGTGCTGCTGTTCCTCGCCGTCTACCCCGCCAACATCAACATGGTCCGGCTGTGGTGGGACCGGCCGCTGCCCTACAAGATCGTCGCGCTGGCCCGGTTGCCGTTCCAGTTCCCGATGATCTGGGCCGCTGCGAAGGTCGCACGCGAGGGCTGACCCTGTCGTCACAGATCCCGGAGGGCGCGGTAGTGGGCACGCTCCTCCGGGGTCCGGTGTTCGAGCGCGTATGACAGTGCGGTGCGGCCCATCCGGGCAGCGTTGTCGTCCAGGTAGCCGAGCAGGACGCTCTCGTCGACTCGTTTGCCGACCTCCCGCAGCATCCAGCCGAATGCCTTCTGGATGAGACCCCGTCGGTCGTCGCGGACGAGCGGCGCCACCGCGAGCAGTGCCGCCGGGTCGCCGTGCTTGATGAAGGCGAAGGTCGCGATCACCCCCACCCGGCGCCGCCACAGATCGTCGTCCCGCGCGTGTTGCAGGACGAGATCGAGTTCGCCGCTGCGCCAGCAGTATTCGCCGAGGACGGGATCGGCGGACGAGTCGACGAGATCCCAGTTGTTCACCCGGCCGCGGCGCACGGCGTCGAGGTAGAGGTCGACCCAACCCTTGCCGTCGCCGCCGCGGCGTAGCTCGCGTTCGAACTCCTCACGCAGGAGGAACAATGCGATCAGGCGATGCTCGTGGATCGGTGAGTCGAGCAAGTCGACGACCTGATCCGACGCGATGCCGCGGAACCCCTTCGCGAGCTTCCGTTGTACCGGTACACGGATTCCGAGGAATTCGTCACCCTCCCCGTATCCCCCCGGTCGGGCCTGGAAGAACGCAGCCTGGCCGAGCGCGAGCTGCGGGTCGGCCACCTCGGCCGCGGCGTCGCGCACCCGCGTAGCGGTGGGCGTATCCGTCACTGCGTCACTACAGCAGATCCGCCACGGGAGTGGGGGTCTGCAGCTTCGGCCGGGTCTTCATCACGGCACCCACCTTGCCGGCGCCCACCACCCCGGTGAGCACGCCGTCCCGGCTGTAGTAGGCAACGAACTTCTTCCCGTCGTCGTCGACGACGTGGACCTCGTCATCGGCGCGCGGGGAGCCGAGTACCTGGATCTTGACGTCGAACTGGTCGCTCCAGAAATAGGCGACCGACGCGGTGACCGCGTCGCCACCGGTGATCTGGTGCGCGACGACCGAGGCCTGCTCGACCGTGTGGTTCCAGTGCTCGACGCGTTTCGGCCGCCCGTCCTCGTCGAGCCAGTTCGCCACGTCACCGAGGGCGTAGACGCTCTCAGCGCTGGTGTGTCCGGTTGCATCACAGGCGATTCCGCCCCCCACCTCGCGTGCGGCGAACTCGATACCCGACCCGTCCAGGTACCCGGTCACCGGGGTCGAACCGATACCGACGACGACGATGTCGGCGGGCAGGGTGGTGCCGTCGGTGAGTTCGACCGCGCTGACCCGCCCGTCGGACACGTCGATCTTCGCGACCCCGACCCCGGTCCGCAGATCGATGCCGTTGGCCACGTGCAACCGCGACACCAGGGCGCCGATCCGCTCCCCCAGCGCCACGGCGAGCGGCGTCGGAGCCGGTTCGACGAGGCTGACCGCCAGTCCGCGGGCCGCGAGGCCGGCCGCCACCTCGCATCCGATGAAGCCGGCGCCGATGACGACTGCGGTGCTCGCGGAATCGATCTCGCGACGCAGCGCCACCGCGTCGTCGTAGGTGCGGAGCACGTGCGCGCCACGGACGTTCTCTGCGAGACCGGGAAACGGCCGCGGATCGAGCCCGGTCGCCAGTACGAGAGTGTCGTAGGCGACGGTGGCGCCGGAGGCCAGTGTGATCGTCCGGTCCGTCGGTGACACCGCGGTCACCGCTTCACCGAGTCGCAGCGTGATGTCGGAGTCCTCGTAGAACTCCGCGGGTTTGAGATCGACGCGGTCGTCCTTGCCCAGCAGCACCGACTTCGACAGCGGCGGACGGTCGTACGGTGGATGCGCTTCGGCTCCGACGAGGGTGATCGGATCGGTGAAGCCGTTGTTCCGCAGGTTCTCCGCGACCCGGATTCCGCCGAGTCCGGCTCCGACGATCACCACACCCGCGCTCGATGCACTCATCTCTGGTCCCCTTTTCGTCATCCCACCCCGCGAGCACCCGTCTGCGCCGGCGGTCACGCGGACCGCCCGGGGCCGGGCATCTCGTGTCTCAACGGGTCACGTCGCCGACCGGTTGCAGGTCGGACAGCAGCCAATTCCCGTCGACCTTACGCATAAGTGCCCACCGGGCGATAGAGGTCGTCTCGGCCGGTGGACGACTCGCGGCACCCGGTGCCGGTGAACCGGACCCGGCTGTCACCCGCTGGTCGGCGAAGACGAGCACCCGGGCGCGTTCCGAGTCGCCCTCCTGCAGTCCGGCACCGACGACCTCGCCGGTCACCGACAACGCTGATGCACGGACGCCGGGAACCACGACGTCGGTACCGCGGTTCCGGTACTCCAGGCGTAGCGGGTCGGTCAGCAACGCGTCGGTCGCCTGCCGCCGGTCGGCGGGGTCGTCGGGCGAGTAGGTCAGAAGCGCACTCACGGCAGCCGCAGCCGCGCTGAGGATCTCGCTGCGTTGCGCCTCGGTCGGGTCGGGATCGGGGCGCAGGGTCGCGGCGCCCGCGATCGCCGCGACCACCAGGGATACCGCCGATGCGGCGATGAGAAGCCGCATGCGGATGCGTTGGGTTCGGGTCGGCCGTGCCGGTAGCAGGACCCGGTCGTGAGCGGTGGTCATGGACGCCTCGCCTCGGCGATCTTCCAGCCGCCGTCGGTGCGCGTCATGGTGATCAGCGCCGTGATCCGCTCCCCGGTGGTGTCGATCTCCGAACCGTCCCCCGACCCGCCCAGGAGCGCCGGGTTCGTCGCGTCGGCGACGACGAGCACGTCCACGCTTCCACCGATGTCGTCGGACGACGGATCGGTGACGAGCCCGGCCGAGATCACTTGCCCGACACTCGAACCCCGTTTCCCGCCCACCTCTGTCATCAGTGCCTCCCGGGCGGCGTCGATCCGTTTCAGCTGCGGTCCGGTGCTCACCTCCGCCACGCGTGTCACGTAGCCTTCGGGGTCGGCCGGGTCGGCGGTCAGCATGACGGTGACGGCGCCGCGGGCGGATGCGAGCACGTCGTCCTGCAACTCGGTCGCCGCCTGCTGGCCGCGGATCTGCCAGGCAAGAAAGCCGGCGACGCCAACGAGGACGACCACCGCGATCGCTGCTCCGACGAGAGTCCGGCGCACCGTCTGTGTCCGGCGTGCCGCACGCGCCCGGAGCGCCGGCGCGGCGACGATCCGGGCGGTGCGCGCCCGTCGGGTCGCCGCGTCGACCCGGGCGCGGGCGAGTTCGATTCGCGTGGTGATGGTCTCGGTCATCGTCGCACCCGCAGATTCCGATGGACGGTCATCCGATCACATCCGCCGCCGCGAGGAGCCATGTGTCGTCCGACCGCGCGTAGCGGGCCAGGACCGTGCGTTGAACGGTCGTCGCCGGCCCCGCGGCCGGACGTACTGTCACCACGACACGCAGCAGCGCCTCCCCCTCCGCGGCGTCGACCGCGACGATGCTGACGACCTCGGGGCGCCAGGTCACCGACGACGTCCCCTCGGGCGGGGGCCGATCGAGCTGGGCCCCGTAGCTGTCGGTGAACTCGTCGGCGACCCGCTCCCGCGCCCGCGTCCGGTCCTGCTGCCAGCGGTCCGCATCGACCGAGAAGACGTCCGCGACGATCGTTCCCGCCTGTGCTCGCAACTGGTCTCGGCTCTCCGTGACGTCGGAGCCCGTGCGGTGCGAATTCCACAGGGTGAGCACCACGACGAGCGTCGCGACCAGGACAACCGCCGCGATCGCGAGGCGGATGGTGGCACCTCGCACCCCGATCGGCCGGGTAGTTCCGCGTCCCGGGACCGGCTCGACGCCCGGGGTGTGAGTCGGTGGCGTCATGGAAGGTACTGCACCGCACTCAGTTTCAGCGTGTCGTCGGCCGGTGTGATGAGCACCCGCAACCGGAATCTGCGCGCCTGGTCGCCGGTCTCGGCCGCCGCCGCCCCACCGGTGAAGACGACGGTGGCCGCGACGAGGACCGTGGCGGTGTCGCCGGTCCGGACGGAGATCCCCGTGCCGTCGACGGAGGACTGCGCGACGGTGCCGTTGGCCCGGATGAATTCGGTGTAGCTGTCGGCGGATTGGGCGAACTCGTCGTAGAAGGTGCCGGTGGCGCCGGCCAGGATGCGCTGGGCGCGCCGATCGTCTCGGCTGTCCGGGGCGATGAGCACCGCAACCCGGTCGGCCGCCGCGGACTGGAGTTCGGCATCGGAGTACCGCTCACGGTCTCGCTGCCACGCGGTCACCGCCACCCCCGCGAGCACGAGCGCGACGACGAGGACCACGACCGCGACGACCCACCGGAGCCGCGACAGGCGCCGACGGAGTCCGGCCTCGAACTCGAGGGTGTGCAGATCGTCCAGTGCCTCGCGCAGCTCGCGCCTCGCGGCCCGGTCGGCGGACACCTCCTGCGCCCCCGACCGAGCACCCATGCCGTCCCTCTTCACGACGACAGGGGCGTGCTCTCCTGGGGCTGCGTCAGACTGTCGCCCGGCGCCCGGGTCTCGACCTTCTCACCGCGGATCCGGCTGGAGTATGCCGCGCGCGCCTGCTGGTCGGGGCTCAGGAAGATCGAGTCCAGCTTGGTCAACCGGCGCGACCACCGCTTCATCGCCTGTGGGAACAGCGCGCCCGACTCCGCCCACCGCATCGACCGGGGCGCGTAGACGCGGACCACCGGCCGCGCGATCGTCTGCACGACGATCGACGCCACCTCGCCGGGCTCGACGGTCTGGATGAACTTGTTGGTCTGCAGGCCGGAGATCAGGGCGGTTCGCGTGAACGTGGGGAGTACCGCGCTGACGGCGACGCCCTGCGGCTCCAGCTCGGCGCCCAGCGCCTCGGAGAACTCGATGACGGCTGCCTTGGCGCCGTTGTAGATGGTGAGGCCGGGGGTGGGTATGCGCCCGGCCGTCGATGCGATGTTCACGATGTGGCCGGTCCGGCGGGGCGCCATCCGACGGGCCGCCTCCTGGCATCCGATGATCACGCCCAGGACGTCGATCTCGTAGGTCCGGCGGATGATCGTGTCGTCGTAGGAGAGGAACGGTCCGACCGGCATGATCCCGGCGTTGTTCACGAGCACGTCGATCGGTCCGAGCCGGTTTTCGACCTCGGTCAGGAACGCATCGAAGGACTCGCGTTTGGTCACGTCCACCTCGATGCCCTCGCAACCGAGGTCGGCGGCGGCCTTGCCCACCGCCTCGGAATCCACATCACCGATCGCGACCCTGGCCCCCGCCTCGGACAGCTGGGTCGCGGTCTCGAATCCGATGCCACGCGCGCCGCCGGTGATGACCACGACCTTGTCCCGTAGCGCGGCGCGGATCGCGTCGTGGTCGGGTGTGCGGGACAGCTTGTCACGCAGACTCATTGGATCTCCTTCGGTGGATGCGGACTTCAGACGAGAGGAACGGGGCCGGCGTGGCCCGTCATCTCCGGTGGGGTTTCACCAGATCATCGGTGCGAGGAACTTGGCGGCGAAATCCCGAACGCGCTGGGGTTCGTTGCGAGCAGGGTCCGACGGCGGCGTCTCCAGCAGTGAGATCACCAGTCGCACATGGATCTCGACGGCTTCCAGCAGATCCTCGACGGGCATCTGCGCACCCTCGTCGCGGAGTGTGGCCGCGACCCGGTCGGTGACCATGTCGATGAACAACGACGTCATCGTCGACGTGACGCTCTTGATCTCGGAGTCGGTGAGGACGATCCGGCTCAGCAGCGGATCGGAGTTGACCCACTCGGCGCCGACAGCGAACGCCTCCACCAGTGCGGCCTTGGGTCCGAGCCCCTTCACCGAGGCCTCGAGCTTCTGCATGCCCGTCTCGTAGGCGTCGTTGGCCACCGCGTAGAGCAGCGCATCCTTGTTCGGGAAGCGCCGGTACAAGGTGCTGCGGCTCACTCCAGCCCGCGCGGCGACCTCGTCGATGTTCGCGCGGCGGACACCGACCTCGGCGAACTCCGCCCCGGCGGCCGCGAGGATCGCGGCTTCCTGGTCGGCCGGGCTGGCGGTGTTGCGGACCTTACGCGTCGAGGTCCGATTCCTGCTGTCGGCCTTGGTTCCGGTGCCTGCCACGGTCATCGCCGCCGACGGGTGGCGGGCTGCGAGTCCTCGGGTGCCGACCAGTGGTTTTCGTGCAGCCGGCGATGTCTGATCTCCGTGATCTCCATCTGGTCAAAATACAGCCCGGCGGTCCGGCGTCCGCGGACACCGCGACCCCGGCCGACGTGCAACGGGGTTCCGTTGCGGCCGGGAGACGGGACGCCGACCGAATCGGCTGCTGCCGGCACTGTCGCCAGAACCGAGGCCATGATTGTCTCCCTCCCGCAACGGCCGCCCCGGGTACGGACGGTCGGCATGTGACCCACATCGCATGATAGACCACGTTGAGACAGATCGGAAAATGCGTTCCTATCCTCGCCCGCGACCCGTGGGCGACCCGTCCATCGTCAGCAGGCGGTGACACCGCCGCAGACGCTCGCGCCACCAGTACTGACGCTCTTCTTCGACCGCGGGTTCCCGCACGTCGACCGCGGCGTCGGGGCCGAACCATCGCGTTCCCACCGCGCCGTCGACCATCTGGAACGACGCGGCGACATCCGTGGCGAGCAACGACCCGGTGCCCAGCCCGCACGCGAGTTCCAGGCGCGGTAGCGCGGCCGCGGCAGCCACGCCGGCGGCCATCCCGATCGCGCTGTCGAGGGCACTCGAGACCACGATGTCGAGTCCCAGGTTCTCGGCGAGCTGGAGGGTTGCGCGCATGCCGCCGAGCGGCGCGACCTTGACCACCGCCACGTCAGCGGCGTCGGCCGCGACGACACGGTACGGGTCCTCGGCCTTCCTGATGGATTCGTCGGCCGCGATCGGCACCTCGACCGCCCGACGCACGGCCGCCAGTTCTTCGACTGTGCGACAGGGCTGTTCGGCATACTCGACCTCACCGATGGCGCGCAGGGCGGCGATGGCCTCGTCGACGGTCCAGCCGCCGTTCGCATCGATGCGCACCCTGCCGATGAGCGCCCGCGTCGCCGCGACCCGGGCGACGTCGTCGTCGAGGGTCTGCCCCGGCTCGGCGACCTTGACCTTCGCGGTTCCCGCGCCGGGGTATCGCTGCAGCAATGCGCCGACCTCGTCGGCGGGGATGGCGGGCACGGTCGCGTTGACCGGGACGGTGTCGCGGACCGCGGTGGGAGGACCGACCCAGGCGGCCTCGATGCCGGCCCGTAGCCACGAGGCCGCCTCCGGGTCGTCGTACTCGACGAACGGACCGAACTCCCCCCAACCCGCCGGCCCCGCGAAGACCATCGTCTCGCGCGTGGTCAGGCCGCGGAATCTCGTACGCATCGGCAGGCGCACCGCGACAGCGGAAGCGAGGACCTCCTCGACGTCGGGAAGCGCCCAGTCCGGTTGCCTGCCCCGCATCATCCGTCCTCCCTCTCCGCACACAGATCACCCCGCGTCGTTGGAACAACCTTCCAAGTTTGTTCCAAGTGCGATATTCTCGCCGCCATGTCAGTCAACCAGGGATTCGACGCCGGTATCCGCGAGGCAGAGCCGATGATCGTCGACGACACTCCGGACACCGCGGGCGAGGTCGCCTCGCCACGTCTCGGCGCCGACTCGCTCGTGTGGAAGTTCTACGGCGACAACCGCGGACTGCTGGGCTTCCAGCGTCTGGCCGGCACCGAGAACTGCATCGAACAACTCGGCCAGGCCGTGCTCGATCACTCGATCATCTTCAGCGACTTCCTCGGCCGGGCCAAGCGGACCGGCCCCCCGGTCATGCGGACCGTGTACAGCACCGAGCCGGAGAAGTGGGGGCGCACGGTGCGCGACTTCCACCGCGACATCAAGGGCACCATCAGCGACGGATCGCGGTACCACGCACTCAATCCGGAGTTGTTCTACTGGGCGCACGCGACGTTCGTCGACCAGGTCCTCTACATCACCGACACCTTCATCCGACGCCTGAGTTACGCCGAGAAGGTCCAGATCTTCGAGGAGAGCAAGGTCTGGTATCAGCTCTACGGGGTGAGCGATCGCGGGCAGCCGCAGACCTACGAGGAGTTCGTCCAGTACTGGGACGACATGCTCGACCGGTTCGTGCCGCACAAGACGATCGTCTACGCCACCGGCTACATCCGGCAGGGGCTCCCCCGCCCCAAGAAGATCCCCGCACCCGTGTGGAAGATCGTGTCGCTTCCGTTGAACGCCTTCATCCGCACCGTTGTCGTCGGAACGCTGCCCCAGCAGATGCGGGACGTGTGCGACCTCGAGTGGAACGACAGGCGCGAGAGGAACTTCCAGCGTTTCGCCGCCCTCATGCGGGCTGCCAACCCGTTGATCAACCGCCTGCCGCTCAAGTACCTCTACGTCCCGTGGGCCTACGAGGCGTGGCGCAAGGTCGGGATCGACCCGCGACCGCTGCACAACAAGCCCGCCTGACCCGCTCCGCTCTCTGAGCTGAGGAGCACCATCCCGCCCCGGACGAGCGCCATCCCGCCCCCGGAGGAGCGCCATCCCGCCCCCGGACGAGCGCCATCCCGCCCCCGGAGGAGCGCCATCCCGCCCCGGACGAGCGCCATCCCCCGCTCCCTGAGGAGCGAGCTTGCGAGCGTCACGAAGGGTCTTGGTGACATTCGTGGCAGACCCTTCGTGACGCGCCCTCCGCAAGCTCCGGGCGCTCCTCAGGGAGCAGTGGTGGGCCAGTGGTTTCGCGGTTCTCTCGATCAGGAACCAGCGAGCCGGAGATGACGCCGGCAGGCGTCAGTGCCCGAGGAACCCGTCGACGTGGGTGACGAACTCCTCGGCGCGGTCGCGGTGAACGCTGTGCCCCGCCTCGATGGTGACGAACCGCGAGTTCGGCAGGGCGTCGCTGAGGGTCCGCAGGTGGCGCGGCGGCAGGAAGCTCTTCTCGCCACCGGAGATGACCATGGCGGTGGCCTGCACATCCGGCAGCTCCGACCACCAGTGCGGCGCGCAGACGTCGAATTCGGCGACGATCTGGTCGCCCATCCGGCCGTCGTAGCGGATGACCGGAAAGGGGTTGCGCGCGAGCGCGATCAGCCCACGAATCTGCTCGCCCAGGGTGGCGCGCATGGCGATGCCCTCGGACAGATCGGCCTCGTCGCGGGGCATCGGCGGCACCTCTTCGAGCACCAGGCGTCGGATCCTCGTCGGCTCACGCATGGCCACTCGCAGCGCGGTGTGGGCACCGAGCGAATGGCCGACCACGTCGGCGACCGCGATCCCGAGGGTGTCGAGGACATAGGCCAGGTCGTCGCGGAAGTCGTCGAGCCGGTAGACCTCACGGGCCCGGCCGCTGCGACCGTGTCCACGGAGGTCCACGCTGATCACCGCACGCCCGCGGGCGCGGAGTGCCGTCGCGAGCCGGCGCCAGGTCGAATGGTCCGATGCCATCCCGTGCACGAGGACGACCGGTACGCCCCGGTCGGCCTCCCCCGCGATCCGGACCGCGAGGTCGGGGTCGCCGCTTCGACGCAGAACACGCATGACCGTCAGCTTACGAACGTCGGCCGTGCGGGCGCCGTCACACTCCACCCGGCCGTCCGCGCAGACCGCACCTCACCGGTCGTCGTCACCGGTCGCGGAACCAGCCGCTGTTCTTGGCGCGCCACACCATGTCCTCCCAGTACCCCCAGGCGTGTGTCCCGACGGACGGAAAGTCCGTCGTGACCGGGATGCCCTGCAAAGCGGCCGCGACTTCGAACGACCGGGTCTGCGCGAGCGACACCACCTCCAGCGGTGTGCCCTTGACCGAGGCCACGGCGTCGGCGTTGTGCGGACCCCACGTCGCCGAACCGGACCCGATGCGGATCTTCATCCCCCGCATCCGCGGCAGCTGGACGAGTGCATCGTTGCGCGTCCACCGGTCACTCCAGGGCGGTCCCCACATGGCGTCCGCGCTGAACGGACCGACCCCCGCCCCGACACCGGCGTCGATCAACGCGAGCCGAACAGCCTCTCGCATCGTGGGCGCGGACAGGTTCAGGTAGCCGGACATCGAGAAGACGTGCGAGATGCGCTTGCGGTGGTACGCCCCGTAGACCATCGCAGCGTTACCGCCCATGGAGATGCCCATGATCGCGTATTTGCCCAGCGGGCCGACGGCGAGTCCGCGCGCGTCGAGTTCGCGCACGATGGTGTCGAGTCGGCACGTCCACCGATAGCGGTATCCGACCTTGTTGGCCGGGCTCGCCGCTTCCCAATCGGTGTAGAAGCTCGCGAGACCTCCGACCGGTTGGATCACGTTGACGCCGGAGTCGGCGATGCGGTGGACACGCGTGTCGCGACGCCAGCCACTGATGTCACCGGTCGCGCGAAGACCGTCGAGAGCGATGACGGTTTTGCTGTTGCCCCACCGAGTCCAGGTGTCGACCGGGGTGCTCGGCATGCCGCAGCCGGACACATGGAACCTGCCGAACGCGGCCGACGCGGATGCGTTACCCGACCCGATGGTGACCACGCCGACCACCGCGAGGAGCGCGAGGGCGAACGCGAGGGCTCGACGTCGGCGGGCAAGCCGACGCGGCCGTAGTGAAAGCTGCACCGACGAACTGTAATTCGACGACCATCAGCAATGCCACGGCTGTGACCCTAGGGCATCGACATCGATATCGAGTGGTGACCAGAGTGACTAGAGTGAATCAAGTGGCGTATGTGGCAGAGGATTCATTTTGTTACAGACGATCCACGCAGCGTCAGAGATCGTCGACGATGCGCTGACGCGCCCGCGCGTACTCCTCCTCGGTGACCGCGCCGGTGCGGCGCAGTTCGTCCAGCGACGCGAGCCGTTCGGCCGGCGAACGGCCCGGGTCACCACCCCGGCCCGACCCGCCACCGGCCTTGGTGAACGACGGGGGGTCCATCCGAGACGAGCTCGCCGAATCCGCCCGGACTCCCGCCCAGCCGCGCACGACCTCCATGACCTCCGCTCGGGCCGCGGGATTGGACCGCAGATCGATCACGCCACTGCCCGCCACCCCGTGACGCCCCAGGATCTGCAGGATCTCCCCCAACGGTTCCGCCTGACCGGTGAGATCGTAGGTCCGGCCGTCCTCTTCGGAGGTGAACCTGGCCGGCACCGAACCGGCGAGCAAAGCGGTTGCCTGCCAGTCGATCTCGAAGTCCTGGGACTCGGGATCGACCATCACGGCCAACCGACGGGCGTGAAGCAGCGGCTGCTGGTAATGCGGCACGACCTTCCTCGTCGACACCTCGAACGGAGCGAGTCCCTCGGCGTGGATCCGGAGCCCCAGCTTCATCAGCGGCTGGTCGTTGATCTCGACATTCGTCTGACCGATCGAGGTGATCTCGGCGATGCCGAACACTCCGGCGGCGCGCAGGCGTTCCAGCTTGGCGCCACCCCGATAGTTGAACCACGCGATGGCAACGCCGAGAACGATATCCAGCACGGTGATGCCGATCCCGGTCCACAGCATCCACTCCGTGTCGGGTGCATCGATCACGAAGTAGGCGACGAGGAAGATCGGACCGACGATCCCGCACAGCATGACAAACGCGAAAGTGCCCACGGCACTCCACACATGGGCAGGAACACGTGGCCCGGTCCCCGACTCTCCGAACATGGTCATGCGCGAACTCTATGCGCGGACCTGCGGCGACGGAAGTTCGAAGGCCGAGGCGTCCCACCTTGGAACGACATGGAAGCGCCACCGTTCGCAGTCGGCGCCGGATACGAGTAGTTCGCCGCACTTTCCCGGGTCAAAGTTGCCTGATCTGCGGTTTCGGCACGACCCGGAGAGTCTCGGTGGCACACTCTGCGCTCAGATGAGCACGCCGAGGCTCACCACCGAGAGGTTCCCCATGGACGACACCCGCTCGCATCGGTTCACCCGGCTCCTCTCGACGATGGCCGTCACCGCCGCCATCGTCGCGAGCTCCGCCCTGAGTGGAGGCGGGGTCGCCTCGGCCGCACCACCGACGCCGACCCAAAAACTCTGCGGCCAGAGCACCGACGATCCCGCCACCGATAAGTCCCTGCTTCTCTGGGGAAAGGTGAAGGGCACCAAGCCCGGTCAGATCGGCGACAACATCGACGTCATTCAGCCGGGTCCCCAGTACCAGCCGAACCCGAAGTACGTGAAGTACTAAGCAATCCGTCGAGGTGGTGACCACAAAGGTCACAACGATGACTTCCTGCTCCTACCCACCAACCGGATCAGGGGCATCGAATGCCCCTATCTGTACAACGGTTCCGAGTTGAACCTGTGGAGCGCGGCGTGGCTGCAGGCGGGCAAATTGGTCGCCAAGAATCCCACTCGACCGATTGCGATAGGGGTGAACTCCGCCACGGCGCGCTCGCAAAACCAGCTGCACATTCATCTGGCGCAGGTGAATCCCACCACGCTGGCCGACCTGAGGGCGATCCCCAACCCGGAGACGCATCTGGACAACTGGACGAAGACCGACGTCGTCTTGAGGCTCAACAAGACCAAATCGAAGATCCCCCGGCACTTCCGCGTCGTCAAGTACACCGGCGGTCTGCCCGATCTGTTTCGTGTCCTGAAACGTCAGCTGCCCGCCACCGAGGACATGGCGGACCAATCGATCGGCGTGGTCGATGCCGGCCAGCCCAACACCTACTTCGTCCTCACCAGCAATCCGAAACTGGGTGGTGCCGGGACGGGTCTGATGGACATGATCTACGGCTGGGGCGTCTGACCCTCGGCAGGATCAACGACAAAGGCGCCCGGCCACTTTCGTGACCGGGCGCCTTCGACTCAGTGAGTCAGTGAGTCAGTGAGTCAGTGAGTCAGAACGAGATCACTTGGTGATCTTGGTGACTCGACCCGCACCGACGGTGCGGCCACCCTCGCGGATGGCGAAACGCAGGCCCTCGTCCATGGCGACCGGCTGGATGAGCTTGACGCTCATCTCGGTGTTGTCGCCCGGCATGACCATCTCGGTGCCCTCGGGGAGGGTCACGACGCCGGTCACGTCCGTGGTACGGAAGTAGAACTGCGGACGGTAGTTGTTGAAGAACGGGGTGTGACGGCCGCCCTCGTCCTTGGACAGGATGTACGCCTGGCCCTCGAACTCGGTGTGCGGGGTCGTGGTGCCCGGCTTCACGATGACCTGACCGCGCTCGACGTCCTCACGCTTGAGGCCGCGGAGCAGCAGACCGGCGTTGTCGCCTGCCTGTGCGGAATCGAGGAGCTTGTGGAACATCTCGATACCGGTGACGGTGGTCTTGGTGCTCTTCTCGCGGATGCCGACGATCTCGACTTCCTCGTTCACGTTGACCTCGCCGCGCTCCACACGACCGGTGACCACGGTGCCGCGGCCGGTGATGGTGAAAACGTCCTCGACGGGCATGAGGAACGGCTTCTCGGTCTCGCGGACCGGGTCCGGGATCGACTCGTCGACGGCAGCCATGAGCTCTTCGACCGACTTGGTCCACTCGGGGTCACCCTCGAGGGCCTTGAGCGCCGAGACCTTGACGACCGGGGCTTCCTCGTCGAACTCCTGGGCGGCCAGCAGTTCGCGGACCTCCATCTCGACGAGCTCGATGATCTCGTCGTCGTCGACCATGTCGGCCTTGTTCAGGGCGACCAGGATGTAGGGCACACCGACCTGGCGGGCCAGCAGCACGTGCTCGCGGGTCTGCGGCATCGGGCCGTCGGTGGCGGCGACCACGAGGATCGCGCCGTCCATCTGGGCAGCACCGGTGATCATGTTCTTGATGTAGTCGGCGTGACCGGGGGCGTCGACGTGGGCGTAGTGACGCTTATCGGTCTCGTACTCGACGTGCGAGATGTTGATCGTGATACCGCGAGCTTTTTCCTCGGGAGCCTTGTCGATCTGATCGAACGCGAAGCTCTTGTTGAGTTCCGGGTACTTGTCGTGCAGCACCTTGGTGATGGCCGCGGTCAGCGTGGTCTTGCCGTGGTCGACGTGACCGATGGTGCCGATGTTCACGTGCGGCTTGGTCCGCTCGAACTTCGCCTTCGCCACTTGATTGTCCTCCTGGACTTGTTGCTCTACTGGGCGGATCCCAGCAGGGGTTTTCTTCTTACGTTGGTGCGCAGAACTGGTCGGCGCATGTCGCTAGGACCGGGTTTACTCGCCGGTGGCCTTCGCGATGATTTCCTTCGACACGTTCGCGGGAACCTCCGCGTACGAATCGAACACCATGGAGTAGTTTGCCCGGCCCTGGGTCTTCGACCGGAGGTCTCCGATGTAGCCGAACATCTCCGACAGCGGCACCTGTGCCTTCACGACACGCGCACCACTGCGCTCCTCCATGGCCTGGATCTGGCCACGGCGGGAGTTCAGGTCGCCGATCACGTCACCCATGTAGTCCTCGGGAGTCGTGACCTCGACGGCCATCAGGGGCTCGAGGATGACCGGACCGGCCATCCGCGCAGCTTCCTTCAGGGCCTGCGAGCCGGCGATCTTGAACGCCATCTCCGAGGAGTCGACGTCGTGGTACTGACCGTCGAGCAGGGTGACCTTCAGGTTCACCAGCGGGTATCCGGCGAGGACACCGTACTGCATGGCGTCCTGGGCACCGGCGTCCACCGACGGGATGTACTCGCGCGGGACGCGACCACCGGTGACGGCGTTGGCGAACTCGTAGGTCGCACCGTCCTCGGCGTCCACCAGGGGCTCGAGCTTGATGATGACCTTCGCGAACTGGCCCGATCCACCGGTCTGCTTCTTGTGGGTGAACTCGTGCTTCTCGACCGTCTTGCGGATGGTCTCGCGGTAGGCCACCTGCGGCTTGCCGACGTTGGCCTCGACCTTGAACTCGCGCTTCATGCGGTCGACGAGGATGTCGAGGTGGAGCTCGCCCATACCGCCGATGACGGTCTGGCCGGTCTCCTCGTCGAGCTGGACCGAGAAGGTCGGGTCCTCTTCGGCGAGCTTCTGGATCGCGGTGCCCAGCTTCTCCTGGTCGGACTTGGTCTTCGGCTCGATCGAGACGTTGATGACCGGGTCCGGGAAGCTCATGGACTCGAGCACGATCGGCGACGCCGAATCGCACAGGGTGTCACCGGTGGTGGTGTCCTTGAGACCGATCATCGCGTAGATGTGGCCCGCGGTGGCGTCCTCGACCGGGTTCTCCTTGTTGGCATGCATCTGGAAGAGCTTGCCGACGCGCTCCTTCTTGCCCTTGGTGGCGTTGAGCACCTGGGTTCCGGCGTTGATCTTGCCGGAGTACACGCGCACGAAGGTGAGCTTGCCGAAGAACGGGTGAGCCGCGATCTTGAACGCGAGAGCCGAGAACGGCTCGTCCGCGGACGGCTTGCGCGAGAGGATCTCCTCCTCGTCGCCCACGGCGTGACCCTCGACCGACGGCACGTCCAGCGGGGACGGCAGGTAGTCGATGATCGCGTCGAGCATGGGCTGCACGCCCTTGTTCTTGAACGCAGAGCCACAGATCACCGGGTAGAACTCACGGGCGATCGTGAGCTTGCGGATCGCGCCCTTGATCTCCTCGGTGGTCAGTTCTTCGCCGCCGAAGTACTTCTCGAGCAGTGCCTCGTCGGTCTCGGCGACCGTCTCGAGGAGCTTCTCGCGGTACTCCGCAGCCTGGTCGACCAGATCGGCGGGGATCTCCTCGATGGTCGGCGCAGCGCCGATCTCGACGGTTCCGCGCCAGGTGATCGCCTTCTGCTCGATGAGGTCGACGACGCCGTCGAAGTTGTCCTCGGCGCCGATCGGCAGCTGCAGGACCAGCGGCTTGGCGCCGAGGCGCTCCTCGATGGTGCGCACGGTGAAGAAGAAGTCCGCACCGAGCTTGTCCATCTTGTTGACGAAGCAGATACGCGGGACGTCGTACTTCTCCGCCTGACGCCAGACCTGCTCGGACTGCGGCTCGACGCCTTCCTTGCCGTCGAACACGGCGACCGCGCCGTCGAGCACGCGGAGGCTGCGCTCCACCTCGACGGTGAAGTCGACGTGGCCGGGGGTGTCGATGATGTTGATCTGGTTCTTGTTCCAGAAACACGTCACCGCCGCGGAGGTGATGGTGATCCCCCGCTCCTTCTCCTGCTCCATCCAGTCGGTGGTCGAGGCACCGTCGTGGGTTTCACCGATCTTGTAGTTCACACCGGTGTAGAAGAGGATTCGCTCGGTGGCGGTGGTCTTGCCGGCATCGATGTGGGCCATGATGCCGATGTTGCGAACCTTGTTCAGGTCGCTGAGCACTTCCTGTGCCATCAAGTTCCCTTCGGGAAGATTTCGGACTAAAGGCTGTCTTCACTTATCAGCCCCGGGCTCGCTGCGCTCGCCCCCACCCGAACGAGTTCGGGTGGACTGGGCGGTCGTCGCTTCGCGCCGAGCGCCCAGTACCCGGTTTGGGGTCGATTACCAGCGGTAGTGCGCGAACGCCCGGTTGGCCTCGGCCATCTTGTGGGTGTCCTCGCGGCGCTTCACCGAAGCACCGAGACCGTTGGACGCGTCCAGCAACTCGTTGGCGAGACGCTCGACCATGGTCTTCTCACGACGCTGACGGCTGAAGCTGACGAGCCAGCGGAGCGCGAGGGTGTTGGCGCGGTTCGGCTTGACCTCGATCGGCACCTGGTAGGTGGCACCACCGACGCGGCGGCTCTTCACCTCGAGGGTGGGCTTCACGTTGTCGAGAGCGCGCTTGAGGGTGACGACCGGATCGGTGCCGGTCTTGTCGCGAGCCTGCTCGAGGGCGCCGTAGACGATGCGCTCGGCGGTCGACTTCTTGCCGTCCAGCAGGATCTTGTTGACCAGCTGGGTGACCAGCGGCGAACCGTAGACGGGATCGTTGATGAGGGGGCGCTTGGGAGCGGGTCCTTTACGTGGCATGACTTATCAGTTCCCCTTCTTGGCGCCGTAGCGGCTGCGAGCCTGCTTGCGGTCCTTGACACCCTGGGTGTCGAGCGAGCCGCGGATGATCTTGTAGCGCACACCCGGGAGGTCCTTCACACGACCGCCGCGGACGAGCACCATCGAGTGCTCCTGCAGGTTGTGGCCTTCGCCGGGGATGTAGGCGGTGACCTCGACCGAGCTGGTCAGGCGCACACGGGCGACCTTGCGCAGTGCCGAGTTCGGCTTCTTGGGGGTGGTGGTGTAGACGCGGGTGCACACGCCACGACGCTGCGGGCTTCCCTTGAGGGCCGCGGTCTTGGTCTTGGCAGCCTTGTCGTGACGGCCCTTGCGGACCAGCTGATTGATGGTTGGCACTAGGTGTTCGTTCCTCTTTGTCATCGGTTGTGGTTGGTGCTCCGGGCAAGCACGAAGTGGCTCGCAGGCCTGTTTTCGCGGCTTCCACAACTCGCCCCACCAGCACGTATGTGCTGGTCAGTACATTTTCGCTACCCCGAGGTCGGGCGTGTCATACACTCGACAGCGGATTCGCCTGTCAGCCCCTCTGCCGGCCGTACCCCGAGATGCTCGGCGGCTCGAGAGCCGTAGGGCAGGCATGCGGACTGGCCCAGCATGGGCCGGGCACCGACGATCCACTCTACCGATCGGGTTTACACAGGTCAAAAAACGGATCCTGCACGCAACCGGCAGGTGAACGGGTCGTGCGCGATCGGCTCCGGGCCACGCTCGTGCTCGGCGTGACCCTCCCACTTCTACACCGTCAAACCGCATGCGTCGAGGGCGCGAGTCGCCGGTGCGACCATTCCGTCATCCGCGCTGCACGGGTCGCCTGAGCTGCTCGATCACGGGTGCGGACGGGCTCTCGGGGTCGCACGGTCGACGCGTCGGCGAGGACTGACCGCCGAACCACCGGTCGACGATCGTCGCCTGCCGTTCCACCTCGCCCCGGCGCGGCATGTGGTGGTTCTCACCGGCATCGCGCACGCCGTACACGTCCTCACCCAGTTCGTACCGGGCCTGGTCGGCCAGCGCATCGGCGAGGAACCCGGCAGGGGAACGGGCAGCGGCGATCTGCCAGGCGTGGACCAGTTCGTGGATGAGCAGCTGACCCGGCACCGGATATGCCCTGCTCCCCGGCCCCAGGGTCGCGTCGAGGTGCGACCCGAGATTGCAGAGGATGCGTCCGTCGACCGCGGGCACCGTGAAGGCGCGCCCGCCCCGACCGGCGAGATCGGTGAGGACGACGTCATCGAGCCACCCCACGTCCCCGAAGACCGCCACGGCCACGCTTCGCTCGGCCGGGGTCAACCCGCGATGACGCACGCGACGGCGGATGACGCTCGACGTGACGAGGCCCGCGCCCAGCACGACGACGAACCCGAGCGGGCCGAGCCAGATCGTCACCGGCACCAGGTGCACCGCAAGGAGCACACCCGCCGTGGCCGCCGGGGCGTCGCCGAGTCGTCCCGCCTCGAGCCGGCGGGCGACGGAGAGCACCGTGCCGAGCAGGCGCCCATAGGCCCGGGCGGCCGCGATGACCGAACGGCGCAGGCGCGTCGCGGACGCCGGGCGGGGCATCATTCCGGCGTCTGCGGCAGTTTCACCTTCGTCGCACCGGGTTTCGCCGGATTCGACGGCGGCGGGACCACCGGTCCGATGTCGCCATCGGGAGCCTCGTCGAGGTCGACGATGACCGGCGCGTGGTCACTCGGCTTGCTGCCCTTGCGTGCTTTCCGGTCGATCCAGGCGGCCGCGACGCGATCGGCAGCGGACGCTCCGGCGAGGATCAGGTCGATGCGCATCCCGAGGTCTTTGTGGAACATGCCGGCGCGGTAGTCCCAGTAGCTGAACACACGCTCGCCCGGCCACCGGTCCCGGACGACGTCGCGCAGGCCCATCGATTCGAAGGTGGCCAGCGCGGCCCGTTCCGCCGGAGTGACGTGGGTGTGTCCCACATACGCGGCGGGGTCGAACAGGTCGGCGTCGGCCGGCGCGATGTTCATGTCGCCGCACAGGAGTGTCGTGGTCGGGTCCTCCACGGCACGGGCCAGCGCCGCGAGCCACTCGAGTTTGTAGGTGTAGTGGTCCGAGTCCGGGGTCCGGCCGTTGGGCACGTACAGCGAGTGGATGCGGAGTCCGCCGCACACCGCCGACACCGCCCGTGCCTCCAGGGTCGACGGGTCGGGGTATCCGGGCATGCCGTCGAACCCGATCCGGACGTCGTCGAGTCCGACCCGCGACAACAGCGCCACCCCGTTCCACTGACCCTGTCCGGCGTGCGCGACCTCGTATCCGCGGTCGGTGAGATCGGTGCCGAGTGACTCGTCGAACGCGGCGTCGGAGAGTTTGGTCTCCTGCAGGCACACCACGTCGGGTCGGCGCTCGTCGAGCCAGGGCAACAGGCGCGGGATGCGCTGCTTCACGGAGTTCACGTTCCAGGTCGCCACGCGCATGCGACCACGGTAGTACCCCGCCATCAGGGCCCGGCCACCGCCGATCGCGGACCCGGCCTTTCGTTGCACGGTGACATGTGTCACGTTGGTGGGTATCGACACGTTGCACCGCACCTCCGATTCGTCGCCCCGACGGCCCGTCATCGAGTCGTCGTGGCGTCGTTCGGAGCTGTCCGGGGTCCGCCCCGAGGACCGGACGCCGACGCAGGTCCAGGACATCGCTGCCGCCGACCCGCTGCTCGACGCCGCCCGCCCGGTCCTCGATGACGCCGCCGCCCGACTCGCCGACACCGATGTCTCGCTGCTGCTCGTCGACCACGAGTGCCGGATGGTGACGCGGGTGGCGTTCGGCACGACCGTGGAGCGCCGTCTCGACGCGATCGGCGCCTCGCCGGGCGTGCCGTTCGGCGAGGACGTCGTCGGGACGACGGCCCTCGGTACCCCGGCGGAGACCCGGGGCGGGATCGTCGTGAACAGCTCCGAGCACTACCTGGACCAGTTCAAGTCGATCAGTTGCTTCGGACAGCCGATCATCCATCCCGCGACCCGCAGGCTGGCCGGGATCATCTGCATGTCCGAGATCGCCGATCGCATCAACCCCTTGGCGATCCCGGTCGTCAACGGGATCGTCGCCGACATCGCCGACCGCCTGCTGGACCGGTCGCGAGCGCACCAGCGACGCGTCCTCGACGCGTTCCAGCGCGCCGCACCGCGTCGCGACCTCGCCGTCGCGGCCATCGGCGACGACCTCCAGCTCACGAATGCCCTTGCTGCCGAACTGCTCTCCCCCACCGACATCGGCGCGATGCGGATCGTCGCGACCGATCCCGCACTGCGCGCGACAGTACTGCCGCTGACCCTGGTGTCGGGCGCCGAGGTCGAGGTCGCCGTCGAACCCGTGCCGGGCGCCTGCGGCGCGGCCCTGTTCCGCTTCCGGCCGGTCAGCGAGCCGCCGCCGAGGCGGTCCGCGCCACCGACCGCCCCGTCCCGCACCAGCGTCGCGATCACCGGCGAACCGGGGACCGGACGCAGCACCCACGCCGCTGCGCTCGCCGCCGAGACCGACTCGCCACCGGTGATCGTCGATGTCGCCGACGAGATCATCAGCGGTCGTCGCCCCGACATCCCCGCGTTCGTCGGACGCGCCCGGTCGATGAGCACGACCCTGGTGATCGACGGCGTCGATCTCCTCGACGCGCAGTCGGTCGCCCTACTCGGGCGCGTGGCGGTGTCGAGCTCGCCGGAGTCGCCGCTGATCGTCGTCGGCGGGCCGCGCGACCAGGCGAGTCCGGGAGTCGCCGCACTCCTCGCCCGGTGCGCCACACGGGTCGATCTCGCTCCTCTACGTCATCGGACCTCGGAGCTGGCGTCGATCGCGAGCAGCGCACTGACAGACATCGACCCGGAGCTCACGCTGTCCGGACTGGCGACGGACGCCTTGCTGTGCGACGACTGGCCCGGGAACCTCACCGAGCTCAACTCGGTGCTCCGGCAGGCCGCTCTGACGTGCCGAGCGCGCGCCGCGCGGGTCGTCGAACCCGCCGACCTGCCACCCGCCTATCGGACGACCAGCCGGGCCGCGCACCTGTCCGGCCGGGAACAGGCCGAGCGCACCGCGATCGTCGAGGCGCTGGACCGCGCCCGCGGCAACAAGGTGCATGCCGCAAGGGATCTCGGCATCAGCCGGACGACGCTGTACTCGCGGATGCGCGCACTGGACATCTGAGCGCGCGGCTACTCCGGCACCGCGGTGCGGGGCACCGGGTCCCGCAGCATCTGCCGTGCGAGCGTCGCGATGAGGTCGGTCCGGGTCACGATGCCGACCAGGGTGTGCCCCTCCAACACCGGGACCGCGTCGCATCCGCTCTCGGCGAGCAGCGGCAAAAGCGCCCCGACCGGCGTGCCCGGGGTCGCGACGGCCGGTTCCGCCGACATCACGTCCGCGGCGCGCAACTCGACGTCGTTCGAGCGCATCAACCGCCGCACGAGATGGATCTGGAACACCACACCGACGAACATGCCGTCGTCCGACGTCACCGGCAGCGAGGTGAAGCCGTACTCGTCGAAGAGGACGGCGACGTCTCGCAGCGGCGTCTCGGGGTTCACGGTCACCAGGTCTCGGGACATCACGTCCGTCGCGGCGAGCGGGCCCGCGCGGTGACCGGCAGCCTGCAGTTCGGCGGCCCCGATCAGTCGCGCGAGGTCGGCGACACCGAGGTTGAGCGACTGCTCGTACCGGTCGAGGATGCCGGTCAGTTCGTCCTCGTCCAGACCGAGCCGCGCAGCGGGCGGGGGCGCCGCGTCGAACCGGCGATACGGATAACGTCGTCCGGTCAACCGGGCGTACCCGGCGGCGAGGACCACCAGCAGGAGCGTGCCCACTAGGACGGGTGCGAGGACGAACCGGAACCCCAGCGACTGGATCGTCTCCGGACTGAGCGCGGCTGTCATCGCCACCGCGCCGGCAGGCGGATGGACCGCGTGGCACCCGATCATCAAGGCCACGGACAGACCGACCGCGAGCGCCGCCCGAAGCGCGGGCTGGCCGATGGTGAGGGTGGTCGCCACCCCCACGACCGCCGACACCGCGTTGCCGACGGTCGCGGGCCACGGCTGCGCCAACGGACTGTTCGGCGCGGCGAAGACGAGCACGGCGGTCGCCCCGAACGGCGCGATCAGGAAGAGTCCGAGCCGCAGGTCGACCCCCGACGCGGCGAGCACCAGACCGACGAGTCCGAGCGCCACCCCGGCCCCTGCTCCCGCCCGGAGGGCCTCACGGATCGAGATACCCCCGGTCACCGGGCCGAGGCCACGCAGGGCGGCGCCGACCCTGCCCGCTGGGCGCACGTTCACTCTGCTCCTCCGAAGGTCTCTGACTTGTCCGGCGTCTCACGGTAGCCACGCGGTGACGGCCGGTCGCCGCGACCCCTGTACAGCCCAGGTGTTCAGTTTCTGGACACGGCGACACGTCGGAACGGTGAGAGAAATAAGTCAGGTCGAATATGACCGAGATCACTCCACCGACCACATCACCGCCGGCACCACGCCGACCAGGAGGCCACATGACCGCCGTCGTTCCCGACACCGCCCTGCATGAGCGCGTTCGCGATTTCATCTCCGCCGACCGTCCGATGCTGATCGGCGGCGAGTGGGTGTGGTCGGCCTCGGGCCGCACCTTCGAGACCATCGATCCCGCGACGGCGCGTCCGCTCACCTCGGTCGCCCACGGCGACGCGGCCGACATCGACCGCGCGGTCCGCGCCGCGCGCCAGGCCTTCGACGACGGCCCGTGGACCCGGATGAAGCCGAATGAACGCGAACGCCTGCTCTGGCGGGTCGGCGACATCCTCACCGAACGCGCCGAGGAGTTCGGCCAGCTGGAGGCGCTCGACAACGGCAAGGCGGCCACCATCGCCGCCGCGGTCGACACCAACTGGTCGGCCGACATCTTCCGCTACAACGCGGGCCTCGCCACCAAGATCACCGGGTCGACGGTCGACGTCTCGATGCCGTTCGTGCCCGGCGGCGAGTTCCACGCGTACACCCTGCGCGAGCCGGTCGGAGTCTGCGGCCTGATCGTGCCGTGGAACTTCCCGCTCCTGATGGCCGCGTTCAAGCTGGCCCCCGCATTGGCGGCCGGCAACACCGTCATCCTCAAGCCGGCCGAACAGACCCCGCTGACGGCCCTGCTCCTCGGCGAGGTGTTCCAAGAGGCCGGCTTCCCACCGGGCGTGGTCAACATCGTCACCGGTTACGGCGAGGCCGGCGCGGCGCTCGCCGCGCACGACGACGTCGACAAGATCGCGTTCACCGGCTCGACGGAGGTCGGCAAGAAGATCGTCGACGCCGCGAAGGGCAACCTCAAGAAGGTGTCGCTGGAACTCGGCGGCAAGAGCCCCAACATCGTTTTCGCCGACGCCGACTTCGAGAAGGCGGTCGCCGGGTCGGTCGCGGCCTGGATGTTCAACCACGGACAGTGCTGTGTCGCCGGAACACGTCTCTTCGTCGAGCGGCCGATCTTCGACGACTTCACCGCGGCCGTCGCCGAGGCGGCCTCGCAGGCCAAGATCGGACCCGGCCTCGACCCGTCGACCGAACTCGGACCGCTGGTCAGCCAAGAGCAGTTCGATCGCGTCTCGGGATACCTGGCGGCGGGCCTCGCCGACGGCGCACGGGCGCTGACGGGTGGAAAGCGTTGGGGCGACGAGGGATTCTTCATCGAACCGACCGTCTTCGTCGACGTCGACCCGAGTTTCTCGATCGTGCAGGAGGAGATCTTCGGTCCCGTCGTCGCCGCCATGCCCTTCGATGCCGACACCGGGGTCGCGGCCGCGGCCAACGACTCCATCTACGGTCTCGCAGCAGGCATCTGGACCACGGATCTGTCCAAGGCGCACCGGACAGCTCGACAGATCAAGGCCGGCTCGGTCTGGGTGAACCAGTACAACGGCTTCGACACCGCCATGCCGTTCGGTGGTTACAAGCAGTCGGGATGGGGGCGCGAACTCGGCTCGTCGGCCATCGAGCTCTACACCCAGACCAAGGCCGTCAACATCTCGCTCTGACCCCCATCCGCCCTCGAGTACACCCAAGGAGCACGATTTCATGTCTCTCACCACCAAGGCAGCCGTCCTCACCGGACCCGGAAAGCCGTTCGAGATCGTCGAACTCGACCTCGACGAGCCCCGCGAAGGCGAGGTGCTGATCAAGTACACCGCGGCCGGCCTGTGCCACTCCGACCTTCACCTGACCGACGGCGACCTTCCGCCCCGCTATCCGATCGTGGGCGGCCACGAGGGTTCGGGGATCATCGAGGCGGTCGGCCCGGGCGTCACCAAGGTCAAGCCCGGCGACCACGTGGTCTGCAGCTTCATCCCGAACTGCGGCACCTGCCGCTACTGCTCCACCGGCCGGCAGAACCTCTGCGACATGGGCGCCACCATCCTCGAGGGATCGATGCCCGATGGCACATTCCGATTCCACGGTGGCGGTGACGATTTCGGAGCCATGTGCATGCTCGGCACCTTCGCCGAACGCGCGACGATCTCGCAGCACTCGGTCGTCAAGGTCGACGAGTGGTTGCCGCTCGACAAGGCAGTGCTCGTAGGTTGCGGCGTGCCCTCGGGCTGGGGCACCTCGGTGTACGCGGGCGGCGTGCGTGCCGGCGACACGGTGGTGATCTACGGCATCGGCGGCCTGGGCATCAACGCGGTGCAGGGCGCGGTGTCGGCCGGGGCCAAATACGTCGTGGTGGTCGACCCGGTCGCGCTCAAGCGCGACACGGCGCTCAAATTCGGTGCAACACATGCCTTCGCCGATGCCGCCGAGGCCGCGGAGAAGGTCAACGAACTGACCTGGGGGCAGGGTGCCGACCAGGCCCTCATCCTCGTCGGCACGGTCGACGCGGAGGTCGTGGCCAACGCGACCGCCGTCGTGGGCAAGGGCGGGACGGTCGTCATCACCGGTCTCGCCGATCCGACGAAGCTGACCGTGCAGGTCTCCGGAACCGATCTGACCCTGAACCAGAAAACCATCAAGGGCAGTCTGTTCGGCTCGGCCAATCCGCAGTACGACATCGTCAAACTGCTGCGCCTGTACGACGCGGGGCAGCTCAAGCTCGACGAACTGGTCACGCAGACCTACACCCTCGACCAGGTCAACGAGGGCTACCAGGATCTGCGGGACGGCAAAAACATCCGCGGGGTCATCATCCACGCGGAGTGAATACCCGGTCGGTTCGCCCGAGGTGCCGTCTCCCTCGGGCGAACCGGCCACCCACGTCGCCGGGCGGACTTTCCGGTCCGCGCCCGCACGAGGTGCTTGAATCACACATGTGACCGTGACCTGGTGGATACGTCTGCTCCGCATCGCCTTTGCCGCCCTGGGCGTCACCGCGCTCGTGTATCAGGCGGTGCTGCGCTCCGGCGACGCCGGCTTCACGCTCGCGAACTTCTTCAGCTACTTCACGGTGCTGAGCAATATCTTCGCCGCGCTCATCCTGCTCGTCGGCGGACTGCTGGCCCCGGCAAGCCCGGCCTGGGAGTGGTGCCGCGGGGCGGCGACCACCTGCATGGTCATCACCGGGATCGTCTATGCGCTTCTGCTGCAGGGCATCGACGTCGATGTCACCTACGCCTGGGTGAACGACGTGCTGCATCGCGTCATCCCGCTCGTCATGCTCCTGGACTGGATCGTGGTGCGCGCCCGGCGACTACCCGAACGGGCGTGGCTGTCCTGGCTCACGATCCCGCTCGTGTACGGCGTCTACACGTTGATCCGCGGGCCGATCGCGGACTGGTATCCCTACCCGTTCATCGATCCGCGCGGGCAGGGTTATCTGTCGATGACGATCTCGCTCGTCGTCGTGTTCGTCGGCATGGCCTTCATGTCGTTCGGCGTCTACCGGGTCGGCACCCGCGGTCGGCGACCCGATGCGCCGGAGCCCGGACAGCCCGCCGCCGAACGCGGTTAGTCCGCGCCCGGCCGGTCCGCGGGCGCGCTCCCGAACGCCGCGACGAGCTGCGCCGACCAGGTGTCGACGACCAGCGCACGCCGGGCGGAGTCATCGGACAGCGTGTCCGCCAGGCCGAGTCCGCGCGCCATGTCCAGAGTCGCCTGCACCAGCCGGTAACCGGTCTCGTCGTCCGGGGCCACCCCCATCGCGGCCATCGTCCGCTGATGGGCCGCGCGGGCGAACTTCGCTTCGAGTGGCAGGATGAGCCGCCGCAGCGCCGGGTCGGACGCGGCGGCGGCCCAGACCTGGAGTGCTGCCTTGAATTCGGTGCCGGTGTAGACGTCGACGGCCCGCTGGACGGCGCGGATGACCCGGTCCGGGGGCACTTCGTCGGCCGCCTCCGGCGATGCGTGCGGATCCCCGACGGCAGCGCGGGTCATGTCCTCGAAGACCTGCTCGAGTGCCGCGGTGATGAGGGCTTCGCGCGTCGGGAAGTGATGTTGCGCCGCACCGCGGGACACGCCGGCACGTTCGGCGACCGCGGCCACGGTCGCGGCGGCCCAGCCGTCCGCGGCCAGCGCGTCGACCGTGGACCGCAACAGGCGCTCGCGGGTCAACCGCGAGCGTTCCTGTTGCGGGGAGCGGGTGTTCGCCGACGACGTGGTCACCGCGAGCCTCAGTAGGACTTCGGCAGCCCGAGGCTGGTCTGCGCGACGAAGTTGAGGATCATCTCCCGGCTCACCGGGGCGATGCGGGCGATCCGGGCGAGGCTCAGCATCGGCGCCAGTCCGTACTCGGTGGTCAGACCGTTGCCGCCCAGGGAGTGCACGGCCTGGTCCACGACCTTCACACAGGCCTCGGCGGCCGCGTACTTCGCCATGTTGGCCGGCTCGGCGGCGCCCCAGTCGTCGCCGGCGTCGTAGAGGGTCGCGGCCTTCTGCATCATCAGCTTGGCCATCTCGAGCTCGACCTTGCCCTGGGCGAGCGGGTGCGCGATCGCCTGGTGCGCACCGATCGGCGTCTTCCACACCGTGCGCTCCTTCACGTACGACACCGCCTTGTCGAGCGCGAACCGGCCCATCCCGACGGCCGACGCCGCGGCCATGATGCGTTCCGGATTGAGCCCGGCGAACAGTTGACTCAGGGCAGCGTCCTCGGAGCCGACGAGCGCGTCGGCGGGCAATCGCACATCGTCGAGGTAGAGCTGAAACTGCTTCTCTGGGTTCTGCAGTTCCATGTCGATCATCGTGTACGAGAAGTTCTCGGAGTCGGTGGGGACGATGAAGAGCGCGGGCTTGAGGTTGCCGGTCTTCGCGTCTTCGGTGCGGGCGACGATCAACACGGCCTGCGCCTGGTCGACGCCGGAGATGTAGACCTTCTGGCCGGTGAGCAACCAGTCCGAGCCGTCCCGACGGGCCGTGGTGGTGATCTGGTGGGAATTGGAGCCGGCATCGGGTTCGGTGATACCGAACGCCATCGTGATCGACCCGTCGGCGAGACCCGGCAGCCACCGCTGCTTCTGCTCGTCGGTGCCGAAACGGGCGATGACGTTGCCGCAGATGGCCGGTGAGACGACGAGCATCAGCAGTCCGGTGCCCGACGCGGCGATCTCCTCCATCACGATGGCGAGCTCGTACATCCCGGCACCGCCGCCGCCGTACTCCTCGGGGAGATTGACCCCGATGAAGCCGAGCTTGCCCGCCTCGGCCCACAACTCGTCGGTCTTGCGGCCGGTGCGCGCGCACTCGCGGAAGTACTCCTGTCCGTACTTCGCGGCGAGTCCGGCGACCGCCGCGCGCAGCTCGGCGCGTTCGGTGGTCTCCACGAACGGATTGGTGTCCACGGTCATGTCGATGCTCCCTGTCTCGGTCTTCGATGTGGTTCGGCGGCGGACGGTTTCGGCGGCCGGTCAGGCCTGGTAACCGAGCCATTTGGCGGCCAGTCCGTTGAGGATCTCGGTGGTGCCGCCACCGATCCCGATGATGCGCATGTCGCGGTATTGCCGTTCGACCTCGGTGCCGGTCATGTAACCGAGGCCGCCGTGCAGCTGAACGGCTTTGTTGGCCACCCACTCCCCCGCCTCGACCGCGGTGTTCTTGGCGAAGCACACCTCGGCGATGAGGTCGTCGGTGGAGCTGACCTTCCGTTCGACGAGGGCCCGCGTGTAGGTGCGGGCGATGTCGATGCGGCGTGCCATCTCGATCAGGGTGTCCTGCACCGACTGCCGGGCGATGATGGGTTTGCCGAAGGTCTCACGGTCGCGCGCCCACTGTAGGGTGAGGTCGAGGCAGCGTTGCGCACTGGCGTACGCCTGCACCGCCAGACCGGACCGTTCGGTGACGAAAGCGGTTGCTATCTGCGAGAATCCGGAGTTCTCCGGTCCGACCAGGTTGGTGACCGGCACCCGCGCATCGACGAAGGACAGTTCCGCGGTGTCGGAACTGCGCCACCCCATCTTGTCCAGCTTCCGCGTGACCTCGAAGCCGGGTGTGCCCTTCTCGACGACGAGCAGTGAGACGCCCGCGGCTCCCGGTCCTCCGGTGCGGACGGCGACGACGACGAAGTCGGCGCGGACCGCGGAGGTGATGTAGGTCTTGGAACCGTTGACGACGTAGTGGTCCCCGTCGCGCTCGGCCTTCGTCGTCAGGTGGCCGACGTCGCTTCCGCCGCCGGGTTCGGTGATCGCGAGGCTCCCGATCTTCTCGCCCGCGAGCGTGGGCCGCACCCACCGGTCGATCTGGTCGTGGTCGCCGGCCGCGATCAGGTGCGGCAGGGCGATGCCATGGGTGAACAGCGACGCGAAGACGCCACCGGCCGCGCCGGCGTAGTGGAGTTCCTCGCCGAGGATCGTGCTGTCGATCAGATCACCGCCGGAACCACCCACCTCCTCGGGGACCCCGAGCCCGAACAGACCCAGTTTGGCCGCCTCGATGTGCAGTTCACGGGGGATGGCACCCTCGCGCTCCCAGTCGTCCTGGAACGGGAGGATGTGTTTGTCGACGAATCGGCGCACGGTGGAACGCAATTCGAGGCGTTCGGGCGTCTCCCAGATCGGACTGGCGATGGGCATCGTGTTCTCCTGTCGGACTGCGTGCGACTGCGTGCTGCTGCGATCGGACGATTCGGCGGCGTAAGGGGGCGGTGGACCTCAGCGGCGGACGGCGACGACGACGGGCGTCTCAGCTCGCCCGCGGTTCGCGACCCGGCCCGGGCGGACCTGCGAAACACTGTGCGATACCCGACCATTCGACCGCGTCGGGTCCGGTGAGCTCGAGTGCGAGGTCGGCGAGTGCGCGTCGCTGGGTCACCAGGAAGCAGAAGTCGAGTGCTGGCCCGCGCACGCTGTTCGACGCGTCGTCCGGGCCCCAGGTCCAGATCTCGCCCGACGGCGCGGTGAGCGCGTAGTGGAACGGCTCGGCCGGGGGCGTGCGGCCGTTGACGATGTAGGCGAAGTCGCGTGTGCGGACGCCGATGTGGGCGACGCTGCGGATCCGATCGGTCGGCACGACGGGAACACCGAGGGCGTCGGCGACATCGAGGCCGTGCGCCCATGTCTCCATCAGGCGCGCGGTCGCCATCGACGCCGCGGACATCGGTGGTCCGAACCACGGGATCTTGACGCCGGCCGGTACCTCGCGCAGCGCGTCGGCGAGACGGTCGCGCGCCGCCCGCCACCCGGCCAGGATCTCGTCGGCCGGCGCGGCGGCCCCCGCTTCGGCGGCGTCGTCGACGTAGGTCGCCACGCTGCTCGCCGCCTCCGAGAGCAGTGCGCCGAACCGGTCCGGGTCGGTGGCCGCGACCGCCGCCACCTCGTCGGTCCACGCCAGATGCGCGATCTGGTGCGCGATCGTCCACCCCGGCGCCGGCGTGGGGGTGGCCCAGCCCGCATCGTCGAGACCCGCGACGAGCGTGTCGAGCTGCGCGGATTCGGCTTCGAGGTCGGCGACGACGCCGATCACGGCTGCTTGTCCCTCAGGCATGCGATCACCCTCACACACGGCCTCAGAAGAATCAAGCGCGCTTGATTGTTTTTCCCGCAGGGACGACCCGGCGCCTTCACCGCCGGTGGTTGAGCCGGCACCGGGCGGAGCGAGGCGCCGAGTCGAAGCCACTCGGCGACCTGCCCCCACCGCCGGTGGTTGAGCCGGCACCGAGCGGAGCCGCCGGGCCGAGCAAGCGACGAAGGAGCGCGTCGAGGTCGAGGCGCCGAGTCGAAGCCACTCGGCGACCCGAGCCCCCACCGCTGGTTGAGCCGGCACCGAGCGGAGCGAGGCGCCGAGTCGAAGCCACTCGGCGACCCGAGCCCCACCGCTGGTTGAGCCGGCACCGAGCGGAGCGAGGCGCCGAGTCGAAGCCACTCGGCGACCCGAGCCCCACCGCTGGTTGAGCCGGCACCGAGCGGAGCGAGGCGCCGAGTCGAAGCCACTCGGCGACCCGAGCACAAGAGGTGACCTCGACGGACGCGGCAACCTCGCCACGCCCGATAGACGCTGCTCGGCCGGCTGACGACCCAACTGCGGTCAGCGGTAGTGGATGTCGACCGTGGCTCGGCTCAGCAGGATGTCGTCGTAGGAGGTCATCGTCGCCTCGAAGGACGAGATGCGGCGGCCGAGCTTGATCGGCGTCACCTCGACCACCACTTCACTGCCGTCGACAGCAGGTGAGCGGTAGAAGCCGATCGCCATGTCCCCGATCGAGTACCCCTGCCCGGCACCGACATGCAGATGCCCGGCGAACGATGCCGCCTGGCCGGCGATGGTGGCGATGACGCCGCCGTGCATGGTGCCGAACATGTTGCCCATCCACGGTTCGGTGGCGCTGCGAAAGCGGATGCCGGACTCGCGGTCGGTGGTGCCGTCGATCACCTCGACGCGGCCGTTGAGCATGTCGGTGAGCGGGCCGGGTTCCCGCATCTTCGACGCGATCTCCTCGACCACGGCCCGCCCGGACAACGCGGCGGGTATGGGCTCGGGCAGGACGGACCCGTCATCGTCGCTGCATCGCGGTGTCGCGAGACCGATCTCGGCGGACGGGGTGGCGCCGGTCGGGGCACGGCCGACACGGACGTTGCGCGCGGTCCCGACGCAGCACAGGTCCCCGGTACCGGTGCGGATCTCGACCGACGTCGAGCCCCAGGCGTCGTCGTGCATGACCACCTCGGCCCGTGCGGTAACCAGGTCGCCCACTTCTGCGCGGCCGTGCGTGGACATCGTCAGGCGTGCCTGGAGGGTCGCCGCGGCGGGGTCGTCGTGGATGCGATGGAACGGGATACCACCGCAGTGATCGAACAGCACGGCGAACGCCGGCAACTCGATCACGCCGCGATGGTCGGCAAACCGCGGGCACAGCCGCTGCGAGGCCCGCACCCCCGACTCCGACACCGAGATGTCGCCGAGGTGGAACGCGGACAGGGGATCGTGCGGCTGGCTCATGAAATCCCTTCTATCAGCGATGTACCGCCGATCTCGCATTGGAGAGTCCAATCTCACTCCCGTAGTCTGGCTGCGTACGTGTCCAAAGTGACGGGAGATACAAATGCGACGCACAACTGTGGCGACGATCGGGGCGATTGCGGCAGTGGGAGCGTTCGGCGTAGGAGCAGGCACCGCCTCCGCCGCACCCGCGGAACGACCCCTCAGCGTGGAGCAGGTCCCCAACGCCGGAGTCACCGTCGGCGCCAACGGCATCACGGGCGGTTTCGTGGCGAGCATCCTCGCCTCGGCCACCGAACCCGGGGTCACGCAGATCACGCTCAACACGACGCCCACCGAGTCCTGCGCCACCAACCTGAAGGATGCGCGCGTCGGGATCACCTGGAAGAACACCTCGACCGGGGCGTCCGGCGACGAGGTCTTCGCCGCATGTGCGGACGGACGTCCGTCCGACGGGGTCGCCGTTGCGACCGGAGCGGGATCGGTCGAGTTCACCACGACGATCCTCGGCCAGGGCGACCAGACCTTCACGGTCGTCCCGGGCAGCGGATCGTTCACGCGCTGACGCCGAGCCGACCACAACCTACTCTTCGCTGAGGTGCGGGACGTCCACGACGGACCGACAGACGTCAACTCGACCCCCAGACCTCGATCGAAGTCTGCCGGTCGAGTTGACGTCTGCCTGTTGCCCAGCCCACGCCCTCCGGCACACGCAGTAGACAATCTCGCAAATCTGTATACACGTGCGGTGAACACGTTCTAGATTTGCCGCATGGCCGAGACAGTCACCCAGCTCCTGCAGGCACGCGCCGACGACGACAACCTCGCGATCACCTACGAGGGTCGGCAATGGACGTGGCGCGAGTACATTCGCGACGCCGAACGCGCCGCGTCGGCGATTCTCGGCATCGCCGACACCGAGCGTCCGCTACATGTGGGCGTGCTGCTCGGGAACACGCCGGACATGCTGATCGCCCTGGCCGCCGGCGCGCTGGGCGGTTACGTGACGGCGGGGATCAACAACACTCGCCGCGGTGAGGGTCTGGCGGCCGACATCGTGCGCGCGGACTGTCAGATCCTGCTCACCGACGCCGAGCACCGCCCTCTCCTCGATGGCTTGGAGCTACCCAGCGTGACGGTGCTGGACACCTCTACTCCGCAGTGGGCCGAGATGCTCTCCGGCGCCGCGGAGTTGACCCCGCATTCGGTACCCGGGGCGATGGACACGTTCATGCTGATCTTCACCTCGGGGACCAGTGGAAACCCCAAGCCGGTCCAGTTCGCGCACATGATGATGCCGTTCGCGGGTCCGGTGCTCGCCGACAAATACGACATCGGCCCCGGCGACGTCTGCTACCTGTCGATGCCCCTGTTCCACAGTGCCGCGCTCATGGGGGGTTACTGCGTCGCACTGTGCGGCGGTGCCGCGATCGCGCCCGCCAAGTTCTCCGCCTCGACCTTCCTGGCCGACATCCGCCGCTACAACGCGACGTACATGAACTACGTGGGCAAACCGCTCGCCTACATCCTGGCCACCGAGGAGAGGCCCGACGACGCCGACAATCCGCTCCGGGTGGCGTTCGGCAACGAGGCCACCGACCGCGACATCGACGATTTCTCGCGCCGGTTCGGTTGCACCGTCTGGGACGGCTTCGGTTCCACCGAGCTGGCGATCATCATCACCCGTGAGCCCGGCACGCCGCACGGTTCGATCGGCAAGGGTTTCCCGAACGTCGCCGTGTACAACTCGTCGACACTGACCGAATGCCCGCGTGCCGAATTCGACTCCAGCGGAGCGCTTATCAATGCCGACGACGCGATCGGCGAGCTGGTGAACATCGAGGGCGGCGGGATGTTCATGGGCTACTACAACGATTCCGACGCCACCAGCGAGCGTCTCCGCCACGGGATGTACTGGTCGGGCGACCTCGCGTACAAGGACGCCGACGACTGGATCTACCTCGCCGGCCGGACCGGCGACTGGATGCGCGTCGACGGCGAGAACCTCGCCGCCGGACCGATCGAACGGGTGCTGTTGCGCGTTCCCGAGATCAATCGCGTTGCCGTGTATGCCGTTCCGGACGACCACGTCGGCGATGCGGTGATGGCCGCCGTTGTCCTGCAGGACGGCGTCGAGCTGACCCCGGAGTCCTTCGCCGAACAGCTTGCCGCACAGGCCGACCTGTCGCCGAAAGCGTGGCCGACGTATGTCCGGATCGAGGACGACCTGCCCACGACCGCAACGAACAAGATCCTCAAGCGCACCCTGAAATCCGAGGGAGCCGTCCCCGGCACGGGCACACTCTGGGTGCGCGAGCCGCGGTCCCGCGTGTATCGACAAGCCGTCGCCGCACAGGCATGACCTCGACCGCGGCCACCATACCGACACCGGAATCCGTCCCTCAGCAAACGCTTCCGGAGATCGGCTACTACGCACTCTCGCGCCATCCGGTCGATCCCGCCGAACTCGCCGACGAAGCGGGGCTCGCCGACCGCGCGGGCTTCGGTGCCGCCTTCGTCTCCGAGCGGTTCAACGTGAAGGACGCGGCCGTACTCGCGGGCGGTCTCGCGGCGGCGAGTCGCCGGATGGGCGTCGCCACGGCCGCGACCAACCACAACACCCGTCACCCCATCATCACCGCGTCCATGGCCGCCACGTTGTCGACCATGACGGGTGGTCGCTTCGCGCTCGGCCTAGGTCGTGGATTCGCCGCACAGTGGCAGGTTCTCGGGGTTCCCGATGTCACGAGCGCCCAGCTCACCGACGCCGCCTCGGTGTTGCGCACCCTTTGGCGCGGCGAGATGATCCTGGGCCACGACGGCCCGCTCGGCACCTACGACTACCTCAACCTCGGTGTCGCGGTTCCACCGGTCCCCATCCTGCTCGTGACGATGTCGCCCAACACCTTACGTCTTGCCGGGCGCATCGCCGACGGTGTCGTCCTGCACACGTTCTTCTCCGACGAGGCCACCATCGCCGCGGTCGAGACCGTCCGGGCGGCGGCCGCCGAGGCCGGTCGGGACCCCGCTTCGGTGCGCATCTGGTCGGTACTGGCCACCGTGCCCGACCATCTCGATGATGACGACCGGTTGCGACGTCTGTACGGCCGGCTCGCGACCTATCTCCAGGGGTATCCGGACGTCCTGATGCGTGCCAACGGATGGCGTGGGGATGATCTCGAACGAATCAGAGACAGTCCGGCTTTCGCCGGCGCCCGCGGACCCATCGACGCCACCGCCACGGCCGACGAACTGGCCCGGCTCGCCGAGGTCATCCCGGCGTCGTGGGTCGCCGACAGCGCGGTCGGCAGTGCCGAACAGTGCGCGGCCGCCGTGGCGCGCCAGTTCGACCTGGGAGTCGACTCGGTCATCATGCACGGCGCCGCGCCGTCGGAACTGTTGTCGGTGCTGACGGCGTACCGGTCGATACGACCCGCCTTGCCGGCTCTGCCAGTGAACCCGGGTTCGGTTGCGGGACCACCGGTTCAGTGACCGTCAGTCGGGCACGCCGGGTGGCACCGAGTTCAGCAACGCGCCCGCCTCGACCCGGAGCTGTTGACCGGTCACGTACCGGGCAGCATCGGACACCAGGTAGAGGACCGCCTCGGTGACATCCTCCGGCGCGAGCAGGTCCACCGGCATCGCGTGCAACGACGCGAAGACGTCCTTGACGTCGTCGTAGACCGGCTTCTCGAGATCGGGTCGGAACAGCCGGTAGATCTCGTCGTGATGCACCATCGCGGTGTCGACGTTGCCGGGATGAATCGCGTTGACGCGAATACCTTTCGGCGCCAGGTGCCGGGCGAGGTCGTTGACGAGTCGCGCCACCGCTCGTTTCGAGTGGCCGTAACCGCCTGCACCCGGCCCGGCCTGCGCGGACTCGAACGACGGCATGAACGCGGCCATCGAACCGATGCAGACGATCGATGCACCCGCTTCGAGGTGCGGCAGAGACAACTCGAGGGTGTTGATCACCCCACCGAGATTCACCGACACCGTGTTCAGCCAGGTGACCGAGGGACTCTCGGGCCCGAGCGGGCTGATACCGGCGTTGGCCACGACGATGTCGAGTCTGCCGAACTGCGCCACCGCGTCGTCGATCGCGGCCTGCAGGGCGTCCCGGCTGCGGACGTCGGCGATCTTCGCGATCACCCAACTGTCCGTCGCGTCGACCATCTTCGCGGTCTGCTGCAGGTCGTCCGGCGTGCTCATGGCGTAATTGACCGTCGTGATCTGATCGCAGATGTCGATGGCGATGATGTCGGCGCCCTGCTCGGCCATCCGCACGGCGTGGCTGCGCCCCTGACCCCGTGCCGCGCCCGTCACGAGTGCGACCTTCCCGTCGAGTCTGGTACTCACTCGCGCTCTCCTCGTCCCGGCGGCCACGAGTCCGGACGCCGCGTCTCCGCGCAGCCTAGCCGACGGCCATCCTTCGTGTGGCGGAATGGATTTGCTGTTCGCAAGGTCGCCCGGCGTGGCCGGCCTGCACAGCTGCACACCGCCGCGCCGGTTCCCTGGACACCAGTCCAATTCCTCGGTAGTGTCCGATCAGCGGCCTGGGTGAGCCCGGTCACATCGGCCCGGCCCGCGCAGCTCGATCGAAAGGGCGTGCCCGTGCCGGACACCGTCGGAATCCCGACTTGCATAGACGAACTCACCCCGACGTGGTTGACCTCATTCCTCCGCTCTCACGGTCACGACGTCAGCGTAGAGTCGGTCAGTGCCGAACCGGTGGGAACCGGGCAGATGGCGGGTTCCTATCGCCTCCACCTCGGGCACGACAGCCCAGCGACGTTGCCCGACACCATGATCGCGAAGCTCGCGACCGGCTCACCGGACCAGCGCGAGTTCGGATCGGGGGTGTTCCGCAACGAGGTGCGCTTCTACCGCGACCTCGCCGGGTCGTTCACGGTGCCGATGCCAGACTGCTTCGCCGCGACCATCTCCGACCGCGGCACCGAGTTCGTACTCCTGCTGGAGGACATGGGCGCGGCCGTGCAGGGCGATCAGATCGCCGGCTGCACACCCGCGCAGGCCGAGGCGGTAGCCGTGGCGACTGCCGGTCTGCACGCTCCCCGGTGGAACGATACGACCCTGCTGGCCGAGATGCCGTTGCCCACCGACGCCGACCGGGAAGTGATGGAGTCGATCCTCGCTCCGATGGCCGAGGTCTATCGCGAGCGCTTCTCCCCTATCGGTCCGTCATCGGCAGCGGTCGATTGGCTCGTCCGTGAGGCCGGCCAGTGGCTGGTCGCCCCGCTGGACAATGCCACCCTGATCCACGGCGACCTCCGGGTCGACAACGTCCTGTTCGGCCCGTCCGGTGAGGTCACGGTGATCGACTGGCAGACCATCACCACCGGTAACCCGCTGCGCGACATCGCCTTCCTGCTGAGTACCAGTCTGACCACCGCCGACCGGCGCCGGCACGAGCGCGGCATCGTCGCCTCGTACCATCGGGCGCTGGTCACCGCGGGCGTCGGCGACTACACGCTCGACGACTGCTGGGACGACTACGTCGGCAACCTGATCCAGGCACCGCTGATCATCGTGTTCGGCTCCGCTGCTGCACAACCCACCGAGCGCGGCAATGCGATGTTCGATGCGATGCTGTCCCGCAGCGCAGCCGCGATCGACGATCTCGCACCCGGAGGGCTGTGAACCGTGCCGTCACTGGTCATCGGGGGCAACGGGTTTCTCGGTTCTCATCTCGTTCGGCAGCTCGTGGACGCGGGCGCGGAGGTGCGGGTGTTCACCCGGCCCACGAGTGACCTCCGGACCCTGGCCGGTCTCGGCGTCGATCACGTGACGGGCGATCTCTTCGACGCCGACGCCGTCGCGCGGGCGATGACCGGTTGCGACGTGGTGTTCCACTGCGCGGTCGACACGCGCGCGTGGTTGCGCGATCCGGCACCGCTGTACCGGACGAACGTCGAGGCCCTGCGTTCGGTGCTCGACGTCGCAGCCCGGATGCCACTGCGGAAGTTCGTGTTCACCAGCACCGCGGCGACCATCGGGCGGGTGAACGGCCGTCGGGCGACGGAGGACGATGTGTTCAACTGGGCCGCGCGGGCTCCCGCCTATGTGCGCAGTCGCGTGGCCGCCGAGGACCTGGTGCTGCGTCGAGCGCAGGACGACGCGGTACCCGCCCTCGCGATGTGCGTCGCCAACACCTACGGACCCGGCGACTGGCAACCAACTCCCCACGGCGCATTCGTTGCCGGTGCGGCGCTGGGCAAGTTACCGTTCACCGTCCGCGGCTGTCGCGCCGAGTCGGTCGGCATCGACGACGCCGCGCAGGCGCTGCTCCTCGCGGCGGACCGCGGCGAGGTCGGCGAACGCTACATCGTCTCCGAGCGGTCCATCGACACCGGTGAGATCGTGGCCATCGCCGCCGCGACCGCCGGTCGTCAGCCCCCGCGCGTCGTTCTCAACCGCGCTGCGCTGTACACCTTCGGGGCGGTGGGTTCCGCCCGAGCGACGCTGACGCGCAAGCCGGTGCAGTTGACGATCCCCTCGGTCCGGTTGATGCACTTCATGTCCGAGATGGACCACGGCAAGGCCGAACGCGACCTCGGATGGCATCCACGCCCGGTGACCGAGGCCATCGCCGACGGTGCCCGCTTCTGGCTCGAACGACGCGCCGTCCGCCGCGCTGGTTGAGCCGACACAACCACCTCGCTGGTTGAGCCGGCACCGAGCGAAGCCGCCGGGCCGAGCAAGCGACGAAGGAGCGCGTCGAGGTCGAGGCGCCGAGTCGAAGCCACTTGATGACCTCGACGAGCTCGGTCAGCGGGCGAGTCAACCCGCCCTGCTCCCCAATCCCCAAGAACCGCAAAAGCACTGGTCCCTGAGGTGCGACGAGCGCAAGCCGCCGGGCCGAGCAAGCGACGTAGGAGCGCGTCGAGGTCGACGAGCCACGAAGGGCCTGGTGGGGCACCTTGCGAGCCCTTCGTGGCTCGCTTCGCTCGCACCTCAGGGAGCAGTGATTTGGCCGCTTCGCTCGCACCTCAGCTCAGGGAGCAAGAATTTGACCACTCACGCTCGTGGGCGGGTCCTCTCGGTTCAGGGAGCCGCCGGCCCGGCCAGGATGCCGGCGAGTTCGTCAAGGCTGTAGGGCGAGGTGCCCTTGTGGTCGCGGTAAGCGACGAAACTCGCCTGCTGCGACTCGAACCGGCCGATGAATCCACCGGCAGCGCTGAAGATCTCGCCGGTGATGTGCTCGGCCGCGTCACTGGCCAGGAACACGTACAGCGGGGCGACGTACTCGGGCGGGGCGGGATCGAGCGCCGCGTCGCGCGTGGGGTCGTCGAGGATTCCGCGACGATGGAGTCCTTCGATGTGGGCGACGTAGTCGTCGCCGGAGGACAACCTCGACTTCGCTCCCGGCATCACCACGTTGACGCGTACGTGATGATCCCGGAGGTCCGCGGCCGCGGCGAGGGCGAGTGCGTTGACGCCGCCCTTCGCCGCGGGATAGCCGCTGCCACCGAACATTCCGAGCGAGGCCGCCGAACCCGTGAGCACGACCGACCCCGATCCTTGTTCGACGAACACCCTCCCCGCGGCCTGTAGGAGATGGAAGGCGCTCATCAGGTGGGCGTCGATCTGCTCGCGGAACTCGTCGGAAGCGATCGTCAGCACCGTCGAACCGGGAGGTTCGGCGATGCCGGCGCAGTTGATGGCGATGTCGAGGGCACCGAACTCCGCCAGCGCCGCCTCGACCATCGCCTGCGCCACTCCGTCGTCACCCGCGGACCCGCGAACGCCCACGGCATATCCGCCGCCGCCGCGGATCTCGGCGACGGTGTCGTCGACGGCCTGTCCGTCGCGACCGTTGACGACGACCGAGACTCCCTGTCCGGCCAGCGCATACGAGACGGCCAGTCCGATACCGCGGGTCGCGCCTGCGACAACGGCGACCCGGCCCCCCAGTCCCGCGCCGCCAGGTGACCAACCGCCGCCCGACGTCACGCCGAGCTGCCCACCGGCGTGATCGGGATCGACCGCCCGCGGTCGACGAATTCGAAACTCGCGCCCCCGCTGAAGCGTGCGACGGCCACCTCACCGTACTCCTTCTGCGGCGTGTCCGCCTTGGTGATCCGGACGACGAGATCGCCGTCGGCCTCGGTCGCGTCCGCGACGACGAGATACGGATCGACGGCGGTCGCCGCCGCCTGCAACGGTTCGACGTGGTCGACATCGAGTATCGACGTCCAACCGCCGTCGGTCATCGCATAGGACTCCCGGGGGATTCGGACGGTGACCGTGTCCCCGTCGGCCTCTGCGGTGAGTCCCGTGTACTGGGTCGGACCGAAACACGGATGCAGTGCCAGTACCTGGGCGAGACCTGCGGCGTCGGCGGACAGATCGAGCGCGACGCGAATCCGGTCGGCAGCGAGTCCGGCGATGCCGATCAGCTGCTTGCGGAAGATCTCGGTGGTCTGCGCCTCGCTCTCGGCATACCTGCGCAGGCTGACGAGGAAGCCCAGCGACAGCAACTGGTGTTGCAGCGCAACCTCTTCGGCGACCCGCACCAGAGCCGACGTCGACCACTCCGCGAACTGCAGATCCTCGACGAGCGGGCCGCGGTAGTCGACCCAGCCGTCGGTCTCCGTGGTGTCGATGGCCGACAGGACGAGTTGACCGGCCCTCGTCTCGAACATGTCGACCGAATCCGGTGGGAGCGGCAGCTCGTCTCGATCCGGTTCGATCGTGACCGTCCACTCACAGTGCGGCGTGCGATCGACCGGTCGACGCGGGGGGCGATGAACCGGACGGATTCGTGCGCGCCGGTTGGTCGCGATCGCCGTCGCATCGAAGGTGGGGTCCTCGATGTCGTGGCACATGGTTGTCACGTAGTCGTCGCCGAGGGGTTCGACGTCGAGCAGCGCGCCGCAGTGATCGAGCACGAACGACCCGTGGTACTCGTCGTCGATGCGGTATCGGAAGTCCATGAACTGGGGTGGCGCACCGATGTCGAGTTGCAGACACTTGAACATGTCCTCGACACCGTCGCCGTCGATACCCAGGGCCGTACGCATGCGATGCGTGTAGACCGGACTCGCGGCCATCCACTCCTCGATGGCGACCTTGCCCATCACGTCCCTGCCGAAGGCGCTGATGAGATGCGCCATGCCGCTGCGGTCGATCATCTGACCCGACAGCAGCAGTTCCGGTACGAGCACGGCGAGCTGATCCTGACTCAGACCTTGGTAGGTCGGGGCTGTGGAAGTCATGTCAGTTCACCAGAACGCGACCGGGGCCTTGCCGAAGTCGTACCAACCCGGCAGATCACCCGGCGCCGACTTCTCCACACGCTTGAGCATCGGCTCACTCATCGCGTTGTTCTTCATCATTTCGATGAAGAGAGCCGAGACGTTGCCGTAGTCGAAGAAGTCACGCTGCCAACGGAACTGGAAGTTTCCTCCGTACTTGAACCAGCTACCCTGGATGCCCTCGAGGGCGTAGTGGCTGCCGTCGTCGCGTGTGCCCTCGTAGATCTGCTTCCACAGTCCGATCATGTCGCCGGTCTGGTCATCGATGACCCACGCCTGGTACGGGTACTCCCACCCCTGCAGACCCTCCATCTCCTGTCCGAGGGCGAGCTCGCGGATCTCCTCGCGGCCGACGGCCATGAAATCCTTGTTGGGGCCGTAGTTCCACCCGTAGGTGGCATCCTCGGTGTAGAAGTCGGCCAGGGGCTTCCAGTCCCCCGCCTTTTCGGCCTCGATGTTGGCGGCGAGCCACCGCTCCTTCATCTCGTCGAGTTCGGCACGGTCAAAAGACATGTGTTTCACCTTTATTCGATCGTTCGGGTATTGCGTGGGCGACGTGGTCGGAGCTCAGTCCTCGATGATCCGAAGGGCCTGAGTCGGGCAGTAGTGCACGCCGGCCTCGACCTCGGCGCGCTGGGATTCGTCGGGGGTCGCGTCGAGGATCTCCACATGATCGGTGTGCGCGGCGAAGACCTCGGGCGCCTCGAGCTCACACATCCCATGTCCCTGGCAGAGGTCCAGGTCCACCTCGACGCGCATCACGCGTCCTGACGCTTGCGGTAAGCGACGCGGCAGGGTTGCTGCAGCTGGACCACCATCTTCGAGTGGTCGTTGCGGTAGCTCTCCGGCGGCTGCAACATCTCGAACTCGTAGTTCTGGAAGAGCACCGAGAAGATGGCCTTCAGTTGCATGATCGCGAATTGCGCACCGACGCAACGGTGACGACCGGCGCCGAAGGGGATCCAGGTCCAGCGATTGACCAGATCCTCCTGCCGCGGTTTGTCGTAACGGTCGGGGTCGAAGGTGTCCGCCTCGGGGAAGTCCTCGGGCAGCCGGTTGGAGATCGCCGGCGAGACGGCGATCGACTGCCCGGCCTTCACCTCGAAGTCCTCGACGTGAAAGTCGTTCTGCACCACGCGCATGAGGATGATGAGCGGCGGGTGCAGCCGCAGCGCTTCTTTGAGCGCGTTCTCGAGCTGTGGCATCTGACGGGTGTGCGCAAAGGTGTATTCCGGGCGCTCGCCGGGCGGGGTCTCGCCGTAGATCTCGTCGAGCTCCTCGTACACGCGTTGCATGTAGTCGGGGTTGCGCAGCAGTTCGATGAGGGTCCACGCGGCGGTGCCCGACGTCGTGTGGTGGCCCGCGAACATCATCGAGATGAACATGCCGGTGATGGTGTTGGCGTCGAAGCCGACCTGGACGAGGACGTCCATCAGGTCGCGATCTTCCTTGTCCTCGGTCGGATTCGCGATCCGTTCGTCCATCACGCCCTGGATGAACTCGACCAGTTCGGCCCGGGCCTCGTCGCGCTTGCGGAAGCTCTCGATGTCGGCGTTGTAGTCAACGTAGGCGATCGGGTCCGTGCCCTTCTCGAGATCGTGGAACAGGTGGGCGATGTGCCCGTTGAGCCGCTCCCGGAACTTCCGCCCGATGAGGCACGACGACGACGTGTAGAGGGTCAGCTCGGCGAAGAAGTCCAGCAGATCGATCTCGCCCTCGTCGCCCCACTCGGCGATGATCCGTTCGACCTCGTTGGGAATGGTCACCGCGTGCTGCTTCATGTGTGCGCCCTTGAGCGCCGAGTTGTGGATCGCCTTGGATCGTTCCTCGGGACTGGTGTCGAACACGACGCCCTCGCCGAAGACCGGTGTCATGAAAGGGTAGGCGGCGGCCTGGTCGAGGTCCTCCTCGGGGGCGCGGAAGAATTCCTCGTTCGCGGCCGATCCGGAGACGAGAACAACCTCACGGTCGGCGAGTTGGAACATGCCGACGTCCCCGCATTCCTCCCGCACGCGCCAGAACAGTGCGAGCGGATCGGTGGCGAGTTCGTCGAGATGTCCGTGTTCGCCCTCGCCACCCGAGACGCGATTCGGTTGTTTCAGGCCTGATTCGGTGATGGCGGTCATCCATCCGTCCCCTTCTCCTGTGCTGCCTGTCGTTTCTTGTCGCTGACTGCGCCTTCGGCCTCCAACTCGACCGACCGCATGTGCGCACCGCGCGGCATGGTCACCATGGCGGCGACGGCCTGCGCGATGTGTTCGGGCGAGAGGAAGTTGCCATGACGGGCCAGACCGTGTGTGATCCAGTCGTTCAGCATGTTCTCGGTCGTCTTCGGGTCGAGGTTCATCCCCATGCCGGTGAGTGTCTGCCCGGGCCGCACGACTCCCGCACGGACACCGGTTCCCTCGAGCTCGAGCTGAATGGTCGCCACCAGCCCATCGATGCCGGACTTGGCTGCGACGTACGCCGACGACCAGGGCCGCGGATGTATCGCCACATCGGAGCCGATGAACACGAAATCTCCTCGGGCGCGGTCGATCATGCCGGCGATCACGGCGCGGTAGATGCGGTAGGCGCCGGTGAGATGGATGTTGATCTGATCCGCGAAATGGTCGGTACCGGTCTCATAGGATAGTCCGACTGCGAGATCGCCCGCACCGGCGACGACGATCTCCAACGGCCCGAGAGCAGCTTCGGCCTTCGCCACGCAGTCGAGCACGGATTGCTCGTCGGTGACGTCAAGCGGAACTGCGACGGCCTCGCCACCGGCAGCGGTGATCTTGTCGGCGAGTTCCTGCAACTTCTCCACCCGGCGGGCGGCGAGCGCGACGGGATGGCCGGCAGCGGAGAGAAATTCGGCGGTGGCGGCGCCGATGCCCGACGACGCGCCCGCGACGAGGACCGGTCGGCGCTCGGGATGAGGACGGAAAGCCATCAGCGCACCGTCACCTTCACCGGGAGCTCGGCGAAGCCGCGCACGTTCACCGAGTGGACCCGTACCGCCTTGTCGGCATCGACCTCCACTGCCCGGATCGACTTGATCACCTCGGTCAGGCCGATGTTGGCCTCGAGGCGCGCGAGGTGCGCCCCGAGGCAGAAGTGGGCGCCCAGGCCGAAACTCATCAGGGACTGGGCGCAGTCGCGGCCGATCTCGTACCGGTCGGCGTCGGCGCCGAACACCTCGACGTCGCGGTTCGCCGAACCGACGAGCAGGAGTACGCGCTCGCCCGCCGGGATCACGAAGTCGCCATAAGGGGCATCCTCGATCACCCGCCGCACGACGATCTGCGTCGAGTTGTCGTAGCGCAGCGTCTCCTCGGTCCAGTCCGGGACGACGACTTCCGGGTCGGCGAAGACCTTGGCGAGCTCGTCCGGATTGCGCCAGCCCCAATACAGGGCGTTGGCAAGCAGTTTGGTGGTGGTCTCGTTGCCCGCCACCACCATCAGAACCATGAACCCGACGATCTCGTCCTCGGTGAGCTTCGTCTTCTCACCGGTCTCGTCGTCGTCGATCTCGGCCGCGATGAGGGCCGAGACCAGATCCTCGCCGGGGTTCTTGCGACGGTCGGCGATGAGCTCCGAATAGTACTTGTGCAGTTCGATGTACGCGTACACCGCCGCCTCGGGAAGGTCGAGGTCGCCGTCCTCGCGATGCAACAGCAGGTCGGACTGGTGGCGCAGCCGGGTGCGATCGGCTTCGGGCACTCCCAGCAGTTCGGACACGACGTCCATCGGGAGCAAGGCGGCGAAGTCGTGCACGAAGTCGAACTCGCCCTTGTCGAGACATCTGCTCCAATGCTGATGGGTGAGGGCGGTGATCCTGCCGGTGAGTTCGTTGACGCGGCGAGGCGTGAAGCCCTTGGAGACCAGTTTGCGGATACGCATGTGCTTGGGGTCGTCCATGGCGAGGAACGACATCGACTTGTGCGCGTCGGGACCGTACGCCGACGGGTCCATCGACACGCCCCAGCTGTTCGAGAGTCGTTGTGTGTCACGGAATGCGGCACGGACGTCGGCGTGTCCGGCGAGCGCCCAGAAGTTCATCCCGCCGTGGTAGTAGACCGGCGCCTCCGCGCGGAGACGGGAATAGGTCGGGTAGGGATCCTCGTGGAAATCATAGGCATACGGGTCGAAGGGGAGCTCGTGCTCCATCCCCGACACCGCCGTCGTTTCGGTCATCACTTCTCCATCAGTAGATGTGCGGCTGCGACAAGACGTTCGGAGGTCTGCTCGTAGGTCATGTGCCCCATACCGGCATAGACCAGGCCGCCGGAGTAGATCATCTCCAGGGCGTCGAGCAGCGGGCCCGGGTTTTCCGGGTCCTCTTCGAGGGCGGCGGCGAGACGACGCCGGATGAATGCGCCGATCCGCACGCGCAGGTGTTCGACGTCGGGGTCACTGCCCAGCAGGGCCACCGTGACCGCACCACCCAGCTGCCCCTCGCCGGCCACGACCAGCGCGACCTCGCGGAGCACCTGCGCGACGCGCTCACTCCGCGGTGCACCGGGATCCGGTTCGAGCACCCCGGCCGAGAGGCGACGCCAGAACACCTCGGCGACGAGGTGACTCTTCGACGAGAAGTAGGTGTAGGCGGTAGCCGGCGCGACCCCGGCGATCTTGGCCACCGACCGCACGGTCAGACCGTCGAAACCCTCGGCGTTCAGCACGTCGACCGCGGCATCGGTGAGACGTGTGACCGTCTCCGCCTGCTGCTGGGTCAGCCTGCGACGAGTGGATTCCTGAGACACGGGGCTGGACATGTGAGCCACGCTACACTAGGTTTGAACGCGAGTCCAGACACCTGTCCAGATGGAGTTCCAGCTCATGCCTCTTCGCCCCGAATCCGCGTCGGATCTGTTGATCGACGGCAAGCTCACCCCCGGGAGCGGTGGCGTCTTCGACGTCGTCAATCCCGCGACCGAGGAGGTCATCGGGCAGGCGGCCGACGCCACCGCGGCCGACATGGATGCCGCCATCGCCGCCGCTCGCACCGCCTTCGACACCACCGACTGGTCGCGCGATCACGCCTTCCGCGCTCGCTGCCTGCGTCAACTGCGCGACGCACTGCTCGCCCACGGCGACGAGTTCCGAGAGCTCACCATCGCCGAGGTCGGGTGCCCGTCGTTCCTCACCCACGGCCCGCAGTTCGAGGGACCCGTCACCGATCTCGGCTACTTCGCCGACCTCGCCGAGAGCTATGAGTGGACTCGCGACCTCGGCACCGCGAAACCCATGGGACTGAAGAACCAACGTGAGCTGCGCTCGGAGGCGGTCGGCGTCGTCGGCGCGATCACCCCGTGGAACTTCCCGCACCAGATCAATTTCGCCAAGATCGGACCCGCCCTCGCCGCCGGGTGCACGGTGGTGCTCAAGCCCGCGCCCGACACCCCGTGGTGTGCGGCGCTCGTCGGCAAGGTGGTCGCCGAGGAGACGGACTTCCCGCCGGGCGTCCTCAACATCGTCACCTCGACCGACCATCAGCTCGGCGCCCAGCTCAGCACCGACCCTCGCGTCGACCTGGTCTCGTTCACCGGCTCCACCGCGACGGGCAAGAAGGTGATGGCGGCCGCCTCCGAGTCGCTGAAGAAGGTGTTCCTGGAGCTGGGCGGCAAGTCGGCCTTCATCGTCCTCGACGACGCCGACATCGGATCCGCCTGCGCCATGGCCGCGTTCAACGTCGTCACCCATGCCGGCCAGGGGTGCGCGATCACGACGCGTCTCGTGGTTCCGCGCGGCAGCCTCGATGAGGCGATCACCGCCACCCGCGACGCGATGGCGGGCCTGCCCGCCGGGGACCCGACCGACGGCGGCACCATCTGCGGACCGGTCATCTCGGCCCGGCAGCGCCAGCGCATCGAGTCCTACATCGAACTCGCCACCAACGAGGGCGGCACGATCGAGATCGGCGGCGGCCGTCCCGCCGACAAGCCCGCCGGCTTCTTCGTCGAACCGACCCTGATCTCGGGTCTGGACAACTCGGCGCGGGTGGCGCAGGAGGAGATCTTCGGCCCGGTGCTCGTGATCATCCCCCACGACGGCGACGACGACGCGATCCGCATCGCCAACGACTCGCCGTACGGGTTGTCGGGCATGGTCTACGGGACCGACGAGGACCGGATCGACAAGGTCGTCAACGGAGTTCGCACCGGGACGATGGGCGTCAACGGCGGCATCTGGTATTCCGCCGACGTCCCGTTCGGCGGTTTCAAACAGTCGGGCATCGGCCGCGAGATGGGTGTCGCCGGTTTCGAGGAGTACCTGGAGACCAAGGCCGTCGCCCGCCCGGCGTGACCCTTCGAGGCTCGTCGACCTCGACGCGCTCCTTCGTCGCTTGCTCGGCCCGGCGGCTATCGCTCCTCGCACCTCAGGGAGCAGAGAACGCCCCCTGAGGAGGCCCGGAGCTTGCGGAGGGCCGTCACCCACCCCGCCCCCTGCGGAGGCCCGGAGCTTGCGGAGGGCCGTCACCCACCCCGCCCCCTGAGGAGGCCCGGAGCTTGCGGAGGGCCGTCACCCACCCCGCCCCCTGAGGAGGCCCGGAGCTTGCGGAGGGCCGTCACGAAGGGTCCACCCGAACGAAGACCACCCGAAGCCCACACGACACCACACAGAAAGCAGGACAATGAGTTCCAAGCGTTTCGAGAACAAGACCATCATCGTCACCGGCGCCGCCGGCGGGATCGGCGAGGCCTATGCGCGTGCCCTCGCCGCGGAGGGCGCGAACGTCGTGGTCGCCGACCTCGCCGACGAGAAGGGCAAGCAGGTCGCGGCCGACATCGGCGGACTGTACGTCAGCACCGATGTCGCGGAAGAGGATTCGGCGAAGGCGCTCGCCGCCGCCACCGTCGACGCCTACGGTTCGATCGACGGTCTGGTGAACAACGCCGCGATCTACGGCGGGATGAAACTCGACTTCCTCATCACGGTGCCCTGGGACTATTACAAGAAGTTCATGAGCGTGAACCTCGATGGTGCACTCAACGTGACCCGGGCGGTCTACCCGCACATGACCAACGGCGGCGGCGCCATCGTCAACCAGTCCTCGACCGCCGCATGGCTGTACAGCGGCTTCTACGGGCTGGCCAAGGTCGGCGTCAACGGGCTGACCCAGCAGCTCGCCACCGAGCTCGGCGGGCAGAACATCCGTGTCAACGCGATCGCCCCGGGACCCATCGACACCGAGGCGACCCGGAGCACGACGCCCAAGGAGATGGTCGCCGACATCGTGGACCGGCTGCCGCTGAAGCGTTTCGGCACTCCCGAGGATCTCGTCGGAATGTGCCTGTTCCTGCTGTCCGACGAAGCCGGGTGGATCACCGGGCAGATCTTCAACGTCGACGGCGGCCAGGTCATCCGCTCATGAGCGAGTCGTCCCCCATCCGTCTGGGGTATGTCGGACTCGGCAACATCGGTGGGCCGATGGCCGGGAGCCTCGCCGCCTGGGCGGGTGGGCTGACGGTGTTCGACCTGTCGTCCGACGCCGTCGCGAAGGTCGTGGAGAAGGGCGCCACCGCTGCGGAATCGCTCGCCGATCTCGCCGCGTCGGCCGACATCATCGGCATCTGCGTGCTCGACGACGCGCAGGTCCGAACCGTGGTCGCGGGTCCGGACGGCCTGCTGTCGGCAGCTCGCCCGGGCACCGTCATCACCGTCCACTCGACCATCGCGCCGGAGACCGCCGTCGAACTGGCGGATCTGTGCGCGGCGCGCGAGGTGACACTGCTCGACGCACCGATCTCCGGTGGTGCGATGGGCGCGGCGTCGGGCCGCCTCGCGATCATGGTCGGTGGACCGCGGGACGCGTACGAGAAGCTGAAGGAACCGTTCGCGCTGACCGCCGACATGCTGGTCCACGCGGGGCCCGAGGTCGGCGCGGGTACCCGGATGAAGCTGGCGCGCAACCTCCTCCACTTCATCTCGTTCACCGCGACCACCGAGGCCGCGCGACTGGCCGAGGCCGCCGGCATCGACATCACCAAGCTCGGCAAGGTGGTCCGGCACTCCGACGCCGTGACCGGTGGGGCCGGGGCGATCATGTTGCGCGACACCACCGCTCCCGTCGAGCGCGACGATCCCTGGTACGGAATCCTCGCCGGCGTCCGTACCCTGGGCGAGAAGGACCTGACGCTCGCACTCGCACTCGGTGAGGAACTCGGCGTCGACCTGCCCCTCGGGCAGCTCGCGTTGCGGAACCTGGCCACCGGGCTCGGTGTCCCCCACCTCGAAGGAGAACCAGCATGACCCGTTCCAACATCTCCGACGACACACCCGACGAGGCACGCAAGCGCGGCCTCGCCAAGATGTCAGAGGTCTACGGCTGGGAGGTGAGCGACGGCCCGGGCGACTACTTCGCACACACCGCCGACCAGGTGTTCGGCAATGTGTGGGCGCGAGACGGTCTGTCCAACCGTGATCGTCGGCTGCTCCTGCTCGGCGCGCTCGCCGCGAGCAACAACATCGACGTCGCCGAGATCCAGGCCGGTGCCGCACTCGGGAACGGAGAGCTCACCCCAGAGCAGCTCGAGGAGATCAGCCTCTTCCTCTGCTACTACGTAGGCTGGCCGCAGGGCACCAAGATGCACTTCATGTTCGGTGAGGTGATCAAGCAGCACCGGAAGAAGAAGTGAGTCGACCCATGCGGTTTCGAGTCCTACAGGGCGGCGACGGGTGTTCGTTGCTCAGCGCCTCTCCCCTCCCCGACCTCGCCGCGGCCGGATACACCGACATCGAGTACGCGGCGTCGGGGGTGGCCGAGAAGATCGTCGGGGACCCGCCCGCGCCCGCCGCCGAGTTCACGACCCGGGTCGTCGTCCGACGCCCAGCGGAGCCCGCGACGTTCAGCGGCTGCGTTGTCGTCGAGTGGCTGAACGTCAGCAGTGGCGCCGACGCCGCCCCCGAATACTCCTATGTGGCTGCTGAACTGGTCCGTTCCGGGCACGCCTGGATCGGGGTCTCGGCCCAGTTCGTCGGAGTGGAGGGCGGCACGGGCTCGGTCGGCGTCGCGACCGGTGCGCCGCAGAGTCTCGCCGCCAAGGACCCGGAACGGTATGCCGGACTCCACCATCCTGGTGATGCGTACTGTTACGACATCTTCAGCTCGATCGGACGGGCCGCCCGGGACACCGCTGGGGCCGACCATCCCCTCGCGGGCCTGACGGTCGCCACCGTGCTCGCGATCGGCGAATCACAGTCGGCGATGGCCCTGACGACCTACGTGAACGCCATCGGCCCGGATGCGGCGCCGTTCGACGGATACCTCATCCACAGCCGCGCGGCCGCCGGGTTGCCCGCAGGCGAGGTCGGTTCGGGCATCGACGTGGCGACCGTCTTCGGGCGCGAGCCCACCACGATCCGCACCGACCTCGACGCACCGGTGTTCGTGGTGCAGACCGAGACCGACGTCCTGACCAACTTCCGTTATCACACTGCGCGGCAACCGGATTCCGACCGGTTACGCGTGTGGGAAATGGCGGGCACGTCCCACGCCGACCTGCACCAGGTCGGCGACTTCGAGGAGTTCCTCGGCTGCCCCGACCCCGTCAACCGGGGTCAGCAGCGTTTCGTCCTGCGGGCTGCGTTGCGGCACCTGCGATCCTGGGCCGACGGTGGCGATCCGCCGCCGGCAGCCGACCCGCTGGCCCTCCGGGACATCGACGGCGCCGACCCCGTGTTCGAGCTGGACGGCATCGGCAACGTCCGGGGCGGGGTCCGGACGCCGTGCGTCGACGCACCGACCCAGGTCCTCAGCGGGATCGTCGCCGACCCCGTCTCCCGCATCTGCCTGCTGTTCGGCACGACATTCCCTGTCCCCGCCGACGCGTTGGCGGCCCGGTACGGAACGCGCGACGAATACGAGAAGCACTACCGGAACGCCGCCGACGCCGCCATCGCGGGCGGATTCGTCCTCGCCGAGGACCGTGACGAGCTGCTCGCCGACGCCAATCCGGACCTGATCCCGAACTGACCGTCCGCCGATTCGTCTCGGCGCGCGGCGGTTTGAAAATCACCATGACTCCAACGGTGCCGGTGGAGTCGAGTTCTCAGTAGCGTCCCAGAAGTCCTGCCAGCCCTCTCCCAGGCGGATTTCGATGACTCTAGAACTCACGACACCGGTTGGTGTCGCCCCCGCCCCGTCCGCGGCCGGGCCCGTCGACGTGCCGTCCGACGGCCCGGCGGCCCGAGTACGTCGGCGACGGCTCTCCCGTCACGCCGCCACACGCACGCTCCGTCAGTCCATCGGCCTGATCCTGGTCGTCGTCATCTGGCAGGTCGGCGCGCGGGGATGGCTCGGCGCGACCACCCCCGCACCCACCGAGGTGGTCGAGGCGGGCTGGGAACTGATCAGCACCGGTGAACTCTGGACCCATCTGGCCGCGTCGGGGCGGCGCGTCGCGATCGGACTGGCGATCGGGATCGCCATCGGCGCGGTGCTCGGCGCGGCCGCCGGCCTCTTCAAGGTCGCCGAAGACCTGGTCAACGCACCGGTCCAGGTGCTGCGGATGATGCCCGCCGTGGCCCTCGTCCCGGTCTTCATCATCTGGTTCGGGATCGGCGACTCGTTCAAGATCGCCCTGATCATCGTCGCCCCGATCTTCCCCATCTATCTCAACTTCCTCGCCGGCATCCGGGGCGTGGACCAGAAGCTCATCGAAGCCGCCGAATCGCTGGAGCTGACGCGTTTCGAACTCGTACGATACGTGGTCCTGCCGGGCGCACTACCGCAGATCTTCGTCGGGCTACGACAGGCGCTGGGCATCGGTTGGCTCGTCCTGGTCGTCGCGGAGATGCAGACCACCCCGGTCGGTCTGGGCTTCCTGATGAACGACGCCAAGGAGTACCTACGCACCGATCAGATCTTCCTGGTCCTGGTGATCTACGCGGTACTCGGACTGCTCACCGACATCGGCGTGCGATTACTCGAGCGTCGGTTCCTGTCGTGGCGCAACGGATTCGAAGGTAGGTGAGTGGAATGTCCGCAGATCGAATCGACGGTGTCCGCGTCCTCGGCGCCGGGCGCGAGTTCGACGGCCGGCGGGTTCTCGACCGCGTGGATCTGACCATCGCCCGGGGCGAGTTCGTCGCGCTGCTCGGAGCGAGTGGTTCCGGGAAGAGCACCCTGCTCCGGGGGATCGGCGGGCTCGACCGCGGTTTCACCGGCACGATCGAGGCACCCTCGGCCAAGGCCATCGTGTTCCAGGAGCACCGACTCATGCCCTGGATGTCGGTGTGGCGCAACGTCGCGCTCGGGTTGCGCGGCGGTGACACCGAGGCCCGCGCGCTCCGCGCACTCGACGAGGTGGGGCTGGCGGCCAAGTCCGGCGCCTGGCCGTCCACGCTCTCGGGTGGCGAGGCCCAGCGCACCGCGCTGGCACGCGCACTCGTCCGGGAGCCCGACCTGCTGTTGCTCGACGAACCGTTCGGCGCGCTCGACGCCCTGACCCGGATCAATGCCCAACGCCTGGTGGCCCGGTTGTGGGAAGCGCACCGTCCGGCAACACTGCTGGTGACGCACGACGTCGAGGAAGCCCTTCTGCTCGCGGATCGCGCGCTGATCCTGCGGGCCGGCCGGATCGCACAGGAGATCGTCGTGGATCTACCTCGCCCACGCCAGGTCACCGATCCCGAATTCGTCGCCCTCCGTTCACAACTGCTCGCCGGGCTCGGCGTCGGCGGAACCGACGCCGAATCCACCGGCCCCACAACGACACCGACAACGACAACCCGGGAGTTCACCCATGTCTGACGTACTGACCCTGTCCACGGACGTGCTGGTGATCGGCGGTGGTCCCGCCGCGACCTGGGCCGCCATCCACGCTCGCGACGCCGGAGCCGAGGTGATCGTCGTGGACAAGGGTTACTGCGGTGCGTCGGGTACGACGGCCCCGGCCGGGACCGGGGTCTGGTACGTCGTCCCGGACCCGGACAAGCGCTCGGCGGCGAAGGCGAGTCGCGAAGCGCTCGGTGGGTATCTCGCGGACCACGCCTGGATGGACCGGGTTCTCGACAGGACCTACGCGAACATGCACCGGCTGGGCACCGAGGGTCGCTACCCGTTCCCGATCGACGAGCACACCGGGGAGCCCATCCGCACCGGTGTCCAGGGCCCGGAGTACATGCGTCGCATGCGCGCGTGGGTCCGGCGCCGCGGTGTACAGATCCTCGATCACTCCCCTGTCCTGCAACTCCTCACCGACAGCCAGGGCGCCGTGCGGGGCGCCGCCGGACACCAGCGGCAGACAGGCCGGGACTTCCGGATCTCGGCCGGCGCCGTCGTCGTGGCGACGGGCGGATGTGCGTTCCTGTCCAAGGCACTGGGCAGCAACGTCGACACCGGCGACGGCGCACTGATGGCGGCGGAGGTGGGTGCCTCGTTCTCCGGGATGGAGTTCGCCAACGCGTACGCGATCGTGCCGAAGGGCTCCACGGTGACCAAGACCGCGTACTACGGCTACGCCACCTTCTTCCACGCCGACGGACGCATCGTCGAGGGTGCGGGATCGACGAAGGGGCGGTCGGTGATCGCACGGACTCTGCTGCAGGAGAAGGTCTACGCACAGCTGGACCGGGCCGATGAGCGAGTGGCGGCACAGATGCGCCAGGGTCAACCCAACTTCTTCCTCCAGTTCGACCGCCGGGGCATCAACCCGTTCACCGACCGGTTCGAGGTCGATCTCCTCGCCGAGGGCACCGTTCGCGGAACCGGTGGCATCGACATCGTCGACGCGGACTGCTGGACCGGCGTCCCGGGTCTCTACGCGGCCGGCGACGCCGCCACCCGCGAGCGGATCTGCGGTGGCTTCACCGGCGGCGGCAGCCACAACTCCGCCTGGGCGATGTCGTCGGGCGGTTTCGCAGGCACTGCAGCGGCACGAGCGGCCCGCGACGCGGGCGGGGCATCCCCACTCGATCGGCTCTCGGGCGCCGGCACCGTCGGATTGGACTCCGCCCGGAGCGGGATCACACCCGACGAGGTGGTGACCGCCGCACAGGGCGAACTGATCCCCTTCGAGAAGAACTACCTGCGTCACGGCGACCGTATGGGTCCGGCGCTGAACGCCCTGGACTCGCTGTGGGATGAGGTCTCCGGCCCGGCCTACGGCGCCCGCACACCGGCGGGGCGCGTCCGCGCGCGGGAGGCGGCTGCGATCACCGCGGTCGGACGGTGGATCTACCGATCCGCACTCGCCCGCACCGAATCCCGCGGGATGAGCAAGCGCGCCGACCACCCCGAGCTCGACCCGGCGCTGGGCGATCACGTCCGCACCGGCGGACTCGGCGATGTCTGGGTCGCCGCACCCGGATCGGCTGTCCGCCGGCCAGACCCGGCCCCTCGGCTCGCCGTCAGGATTCCCGCGTGATCGAGCTCGTCGTCGCGTCGGCGTGTATCGCCTGCGACAAATGCGTGAATGCCTGTCCCACCAACGTCTTCGACACCGGACCCGACGGCGTACCGGTCATCGCACGGCAGTCCGACTGCCAGACCTGCTTCATGTGCGAGGCGTACTGCCCCACCGACGCTCTCTACGTCAGCCCGGAGTCGTCCCCACTCGGCACCCGAGAATCGTTGCCGCTCGAGCTGATCGGCAGCTACCGGGAGCGGCTCGGCTGGGGCAAGGGGCGCGCACCAGGAAGCCTCACCGCGGTCGGGCCCCCGATCCCGCATGGAGACCCGCCACCCCGGCTCGTCGAGCAACACGCCGACTGACCGGCTCACCCCGTTCATCCCTTCAGATCGCCAGAACAGAGAAATCATGCCCACCACATCATCTTTCGGATCACCGCTGCGCCGGATCAGACGCGCCCTCGCCCTCTTGTCGGCGGGCGTGGCAATCGCAGCGGTGGCCGCGTGCGGTTCCGACGACGCGTCGTCGGCGCAGCGCGAGGTCATCGACACACTCCGGATCGGCGTCATCGGCTCGAGCAACGTGATCGCCGGTCCGGTCGGCTTCGCCCACAGTCGCGGGGAACTCCTCGAGGCCTTCGCCCCGCTCGGTGTCAACAACGTCGAGGTCTTCAACTTCCCGAACGGGCCCGATCTCAATCAAGCGCTCATCGGCGGACGCCTCGACGTGGCGAGCTACGGTGACACCCCGGCGCTGGTCGCCCGCGGCTCGGGACTACAAACCCGCCTGCTGTCGATCAACCAGTTCGACAACGATGCCGGCGTGGTGGCCAAAGACCCGTCGATCCGCTCGCTGGCCGACCTGGCGGGCAAGAACATCGGTGTGCCGAAGGGGTCCTACATCGACCGCTATCTGCAAGGCGCACTGGCCGAACAGGGCATCACCGCCAACCTGATCCACCTGTATCCGGCCGATCAGGAGGCACCGTTGAACTCCGGTGAGATCGACGGAGCGGCGCTGCCCGGCGTCATCCCGTCGGTGGCGCTGCAGACCTTCGAAGGCAAGGGATTTCACCTGGTCGACTCGGTCTACCGGGACCATCCCGATCTGGCCGGCACCAGCGTGACGGTCAGCAGTGACCAGTTCCTGGAGAAGAACCCGGACTTCGCCGCGACGTGGCAGCAATTGCACGCGTCGTCGGTCCGCTACGCGAAGGCGAACTGGGAGGAGTACCTCCAGTTCGAGCTCGGCAACTCCAAGGCACCCGAAGCCGCCGTCCGTGCCGCCGCCAACCCCGAGGGCTACTCCGAGGAGCCGTTCCCGGCCCGCGCCGTCGAATTGCTCACCGGCACCAAGGCTTTCCTGGTCGAGCAGGGCAGCATCGAAGAAGACTTCGAACTCGACTCCTGGCTGCAGCGTCCCGCGACGGGAGCGAACTCGTGACCGGGCCCCGGTTCGGGGTGTGGACCAATGTGTACGGCACCTGGGCGTCGGCACACCATCCCGACGACCCGGTCGACGCATCCTGGGAACGCAATCTCGCACTGGTTCGACGCGCGGAGGAACTGGGGTATCACAGCACCCCGTGAGATGCGAGCGAAACGAACCCACCCCCCTGAGGTGCGAGCCCAACTACTGCTCCCTGAGGAGGCCGGAGCTTGCGGAGGCCGTCACGAAGGGTCCTGGTGAGTCGGGTTGCGAAGACCCTTCGTGACGCGCCCTCCGCAAGCTCCGGGCGCTGCTCAGGGAGCAGGGACAGGGCGTTCTTTCGGATTAGGGAGCAGAAGAGGTCAGCGCTGCCTCACATCAGCGACCGCAGGCCCGGTTCGCTGTCGAACCGCGGGGGCGGGGCGGCGCGGAGGAATTCGTCGGTGGCCTGTCGGATACTGCCCGAGATGGCGTGTCCGACATGGCTACCGGAGTACCAATGGACTTTCCCACCCCAGTGATTGTGTAGCTGCTGGGCGGCGGTCACGGAGGTCACCCGGTCGTTGAGCGCCGCGACCACCATTCGCCGCTCAGGCGTCGGAAAGGGTTCCACCGCCAGCGGGTTGATGACCGACGAGACCGCACGAACCGGATCGCTCCGCATCAACGACGCGAGATGGCGCCCCTTGGACCCGCCGCGCTCCATGTGATGAGCCAGGGTGGCATGCATCTGCAGCATCGGCACGACGGCGAGCACCGAGCTGATACGGGGGTCCATCGAGGCGACCATCGCGGCGATCGGTCCGCCGAGCGACGTGCCCGCGATCGCGATGTCGGCGGGTTCCTGACTCTCGATCCACGTGATGAGCGAACGGATCTCGGCGATCGCCCGGATGGTGATGACGGTGTTGACCAGTGGATCGAACCCCGGATAGGCCACCTTCTCGACTCGCCGCGAGCCGTGGGCCGGAAGAACGGGGAAGACCACGTCGTAACCGAGCTTGTTGTACAGGTTGGCCGCGCGGAACGCGTAGAGATCGTCGGCCCGACCCTGAGCCGCCCCGTGGACCCAGATCAACCAACGGCGACCGGCGCGTCGTCGTGACAGCACCCGCACCGAGGCGATCCCGTCGGCGTAGGGGTCGGCCGCGGCGATCGATTCCGGGAGCGGCACCGCCACCGAGTAGTCGATGTGATCGAACGAGGTGGTCCCGAAGGTCTTCCGGTTGCGGGAGACGATGCCGGGTGGGCCGGGGTCGAGGTGGACTCGCGACGGACCGAGGGCAGCCAGTTCATCTGCGACACCGACACATCGGTCGACGCAGTCTTCCACGAAGTCGATCGGCGGGATGTCCCGGATCACCGAGTTGACCGCGATGAACAGCTCGTCGACGGCGGTCTCCCCGACCATCCGCGGACCGCAGTCCGCCGGCGGGACGCCCGTCGCGGGATCCCCGCGGCCGGCCGCACGCGAACTGCCGATCGCACGGGGCAGCACTTTCGCGAACAACCCCAGTCGTGCTGCTCCCGACTCCCAGTCGATCAACTCGCCTCCTGCGCCATCGCGGTACTGTTCTCGTCCTCGTCGGCGGTCGTCCGTCCGAGCGCATCGGCGGCCTCGGCGACCGCGTCGGCCACCCGCCGCAAGAAGCCGGCCGGGTCGGGCATCGACTCCGGTGTCGCGATGAGGCCCATGCTGAGCCTGCCGGCATAGCTGTAGGTGGTGAGGTTGACGTCGGCGGGTGCGATGGCCAGCGCGAACGAGATCCAGTCGACGACCTCGATGTCCCCGACCCACCGCGTGGTGCGCGGACCCGGCATGTTGGCGGTGGTGATGTTGTTCATCACCAGCGGCGCGCGATTCGCGGCCAGACCGCGGAAGGTCGGGCCGAGCCGTCCGGTGTAGGTGGCCAGCGCGTCGGTGAGATCGAAGCCGACCTCGCGCCGGCATCGAACAGTCGCCGCGCAGCTCTCACCGGTGGCCGCGATCCGCTCGATCGGGTCGGCCAGATCCGACCTGAGATAGGCCATCGCGGTGGCGATCTCGTTGCCGTGCACACGGGTGGAGGCCAGGTCCTTGCATACCCCGAAGATCGAGACCGACACTCCCGGCTCCTCGCCGCGAGCGATGAGTTCCGCCCGGATCGCACCGGCGATGACACCGTGCAGAGCCCCGTTCACGGTGTTTCCGGTGGCCAGCGCGAGTCGCTGGACGGCGGCGAGCGGGATGTCGCCGGACGCACACACGCGTTCGGCGCCGCTGCGGGCGTTGAAACTCGTCCGACGGACCGTCAGGGGTTTCGGGATGAGTTCGGCATCGCCGGCCCGGCGTTTCGCGACAACCGCACGCGCCAGTGCCGACGCTGCCGACGGCAGGCGACGAACCATACGCCAGGATTCCGAACGCGCTGCGCGCGTGAGCTCGTCGTCGTCGTGCTCGATGCGGGTCGCGGAGATCGGCGCCTGCTCGACCCGCTCATCCGGACCGGCGGTCGCGGCCATGAACGTGTTGAGTGCGGCGAGACCGTCGGCGACGGCGTGATGGACGCGGACGACGACCGCCTGCCGCCCACCGGCGAGACCGTGCACGAGGGTCAGTCCCCAGAGCGGCCGACTCCGATCGAGTTGCCGGACGGCGAGCTCGGACAGGATCGCGTCCAGCTCGGCACGTCCCCCCGGTGCGGCGGCGGAACGCTCGTCCAGGTGCCGGCGCACGTCGAAGTCGTTGTCGTGCACCCAGAAGGGACGGGCGCCGTGTCCGCGAGCCCACGCGAGCCGCTGGGTCGCGCGCGGGAACATGCCGAGGTAGTCGGGCAGGACGTCGGCGATCTCGGTGAGATCGAGGGGCCGGCCACGACGGGAGGTGTCGAGCACCGCGACCTTCAGTGTGTGCATCGGGGTCGACGCCGATTCCATGTTCAGCATCAGCGCGTCGGGACCGGACATCCGTTCGGCGTCCAGAACACCGGTGGAGCGGTCGATCTGCTTGACAGCGTGCATGATTCAGCTCACCTTTCGTTCGGTCGACGGGGCGGACGGGAGTTCGCGTTTGAGGATCTTGCCGGTGGCATTGCGCGGCAGTTCGTCGAGGAAGTGGACGTCGCGGGGGACCTTGAACCCGGCGAGCTGTTCTCGCACGTGCCGCTGGATGTCCTCGGCGCCGATCTCGGCCTCCGGTGCTCGCACCACATGGGCGACGAGACGCTGGCCGAACCTGTCGTCGTCGACCCCGGTCACCGCGACCTCGACCACCTCGTCGAGAGCCCCGATGACCAACTCGACCTCGAGGGGATACACGTTCTCCCCACCGGAGACGATCATCTCGTCGTCGCGGCCGACGACGAACAGCAGCCCGTTCTCGTCGAAGCGGCCGACATCGCCCGACACCATGTGTCCGTCGCTGAATGCCTTGGTGTCCGAGCTGGTGTAACCGTCGAACCCGGAGTTGTTCGCGACCACGATGCGCCCGACCTCGCCGACGGGGACCTCGCGGTCGTCGTCGTCCAGGATGCGAACACTCGTACCCGCGAGCGGCCGCCCGGCGGTCTCCGGCGCGGTGCGCAGATCGGTTGGGGTGGCGGTGGTGATGAGACCCGCCTCGGTGGCGTTGTAGCTGTTGTAGACCACGTCGCCGTACCGGTCCAGGAATGCGACGAGAGCGTCGGAGCGCATCCGCGATCCGCTCGCGGTGGCGAAGCGCAGTGTCGGCATCGGGTGGTCGTCGAGGACGTCGTCGGGGAGGTCCGTGATGCGTTCGAGCATCACCGGAACCACGGCGAGGCCGGTGGCCCCGTGGTCGCGGACCATGTCGAGCGTCGCCACGGGATCGAAGCGACGGCGCATGATCATAGTGCACGTCATCGTCGCCGCGATGGCCACCTGCCCGAAACCCCATGCGTGGAAGACCGGGGCCGCGATGACGATGGACTCGCCTGCGCGCCAGGGAATCCGGTCGAGCATCGCGGCGAGGGACGCCACGTCGGTGCTTCCGCCTCGGCGCGCACCCTTGGGCGTTCCGGTGGTTCCCGAGGTCAGCAACACGATCCGGCCGGCACGATCGGGCCGCGCGGGTCGCGCGCCGCGATTCGCGCCGATCAGTCCGTTGACGGTGACACCTTGCGACGACTCGTACTCCGTCCATGCACGGATGCGCCGCAGTTCCGGAAGTCGTTGCGCCGCGGCCTCGACGACGGTGTCGAACTCGTCGTCGGCGATGAGCACGTCTGCCTGTTCACGTTCGAGGACGTCGGCGAGCTGGGGTCCGGCGAACCCGGTGTTGAGGAGTACCGCGTCGGCACCGAGCCGGGACGTCGCGGCGAGCGCCTCGATGAGACCGCGGTGGTTGCGGCAAAGGATGGCGACGGTGCCGACGGTCGTGCCGGGTAGATCGCGCAGACCGACGGCGAGCGCGTCACAGCGGGCATCGAGCTCGCGCCAGGTGAGTTGTCCCGCCTCGTCGATGAGGGCGAGTCCGTCGGGATCGCGCGCCGCGGCGAGGCCGATCCCGCTCACCGGCGAGGCACCGCCGTGCCGACGGAGGTTGAGCCCCATGCGGACATAGCGATCGACCCGAAGCGAACCGAGAAAGCCGCTGCGGACGAGGGTGCGAACGAGCCACATCTGTGTGGTGACGCGATCGCGGAGTTGCGAGATCATCGTCGTCTCCTGGTGATCAGCCGATGACCGGGAATCGGCGCTTGCGGGCGAGGTCGTCCAGTGCGTGCTGCATGCGTTTGCGGACCATCTGGTCCACCTCGTCGTGTTCGGGGTTGTTGCCGAACTCGGCGGTGATGTCGATCGGGTCGAGAACCTCGGTGACCAGCTTCGACGGCAACGGGATGTTCGGCGGGAGGTGCGCGGTCAGACCGAACGGGAAGCCGAGCGCGAACGGAGCGGTGTCGGTGCGGATCAGCTTGTCGAGCCGCAGTATCCGGGCCAGCGTGTCACCGCGGTTGAGGAACAGCTGCGTCTCCTGGCCCCCGATGGTGACGATCGGGACGATCGGGACGCCCGCCTCGAGTGCGGTGCGGATGTACCCGGTCCGACCGTGGAAGTCGATCGTCGCGCTCTGGCTGCTCGGCCGCAGCGCCTCCCACTCCCCGCCGGGGAACACGATGGTGGCCGCGCCGGACCGCAGGGCGGCGACCGCGTTCTTCGGGTGAGCCGGCAGGAACCCGACCTTTCCGAAGATCTGTTTGCCCGATCCGGTGAAGATGAGGTCGTGGGCCAGGGTGTACAACGGCCGGTCCGCCCCGAACTCGTCGGCAAAGGCCACGCTGATCACCGGGACGTCGAAGGCCATCAGACCGCCCGAGTGGTTGGACACGAGGAGGGCACCGCCGTCGGGCACCTTGTCCATGCCCCGGACCTCGGAGCGGAAGTAGGTCTTGGCCACGAGCTTGAGCACGGGCAGCACCCGCTTCACCCAGGTCTCGTCGCGTGCGGTGAGGTCGAAGGTCTCGGCACTCATCGGTCCATCTCCTGTGGGATCGATTTCGCGGTTCGCGCGGATCACCGCTGGATCGGTCGGAGCCAGATGTCCGACCGGGGTCGATGTCCTCGGAACCGCAAAATGAGAACACGTTCTAGTGGTTAAATTAGAACACGTTCTACTTTGCGTCGCCACACTTCGTTACCCATGCCACAACTGACTGATCGGTAGCCTTATGGACTTCATCCTGGAGGACATCTCCGAAGCGGAGGTCGCGCGTCGCCGCGCGGTCTACACCCCTCTCACCGACACCGTCCGGGACCTCGTCGACGCGGTGATCCGCACCGAGGTCGCCGAGGACGACCTCGAAGAAGCACGCCGACGGATTGCCGAGGTGGTGGCCGACTTGCGGAGAAGCCAGATGGACGGGGCCTTCGGGGTGCGACACACGCGCGAGAACACCGGAATGGCCTGGGGAAATGCGGTCATCGGCGTGCGCAACGCGCTCGCGCCACCGCTCGACGTCGTGCATGACGCCGACGGGGTCCGCAGTGAGTTCACGCTGGGAGCGGCCTACGAGGGGCCGCCCGGTCAGGTGCACGGCGGGGTGTGCGCGATGGTCCTCGATCACGTCCTCGGCAACGCGGCCAGTGTCGAGGGGCCGTGCTACACCGGCACCCTCACCGTCCGGTACGGGCGACCGACGCCCCTGGGCGCACTGGTCGCGCAGGCGTCGGTGACCGAGCACAGCGGACGCAAACGCATCGTCCGGGGCACGATCTCCGACGCCGACGGGGTCACCTGCGACGCCGAAGGGGTGTTCATCGTGCCCCGCTCCGCGGTCGATGTCCCGTCGGTGCGCTGGTCGGCGGGCTGATGCGAGCCGCGGTGACCGCCCCCGGAGAGCTTGGCCCCGGAGAGTCCGGCCCAGGAGAGTTCGGCCCAGGCGGATTCGTCGTCGAGCACCGTCCGGATCCGACACCGGGGCCCGGCGAACTCGTTCTGCGGGTCGCGGCGAACGGGATCTGCGGTTCCGACCTGTCGACCGCGCCGCTGCTCCCGGCCGGCACGATCATGGGCCACGAGTTCGCCGGCGAGGTCGTCGGCATCGGGCCCGCGGACCCGGACGTCCCCCACGCCTTCCGGGTCGGCGATGCCGTGGCCGCCATGCCGGTCATCGGATGCCACCGGTGCCGCGCCTGTCTCACCGGTGACGTCGCCCGCTGCCCGTCGGCGCGCACCCTGGGACTCGGCGTCCTGCCCGGCGGACTCGCCGAGTTCGCAGTGGTCGGCGCCGCCGAGAGTGTCCTGCTCGACGACATCGACCCGGTCGACGGCGCGCTGGTCGAGCCGCTGGCGGTGGGTCTGCACGCTGTCACCCGCGCGTCCGTCCGGCCCGGCGACCGGGTGCTGGTCCTCGGCGCCGGTCCCGTCGGCCTCGCGGCGTTGCACTGGCTCTCCCGCGGCGTGGCCACCGAACTCGTGTGTTCGGACCCGTCGCCGGGCAGGCGCGCGGCCGCACTCGATCTCGGCGCGTCCGCGGCGTGCGCTCCGGACGAACTCCCCGCCCAGGTCGAATCGGGCTTCGACGTGGTCGTCGAGTGCGTGGGCAAGCCGGGGATGATCGCGTCCGCCCTCGACGCGGTCGCGACCCACGGCACAGTGGTCATCGCGGGCGTCTGCTTGAGCCCGGACACGTTCATGCCGGTGGCCGGAGTCGTCAAGGAGATCACCATGCACTTCGTCTCCTACTACACCAAGCGCGAGTTCGACACCGCCGCAGCGGAGTTGAACAAGGGCGTGATCGGGTCGTCGACGCTGGTCAGCGGGATCGTGGGGCTCGACGAGACCGATCGCGTCGTCCGCGAGCTCTCGGCGCCCAATGACCACCGCAAGGTGCTGATCGCGCCCGGGGTGTCCACGGTCGGCTGAACGGCACTCGCGGACGCCCGCGCAACCGGCGTACGGTCACTCGGGTGAACAGTGCCGTCCCCGAAGCCCCCGAGCCGTTCAGCACCGACGAGGCGCGGCAGGTGCGCGCGATCTCTGCCGAGCTGGGCCTGCCGGGCATCGTCGACGTCCACACCCACTTCATGCCGCGACCGGTGATGGACAAGGTGTGGGCTTATTTCGATTCCGTCGGGCCGTTGGTCGGACGGGAGTGGCCGATCACCTACCGCGCCGACGAGGACGTCCGCGTCGCCACCCTGCGCGACTTCGGGGTGCGGGCCTACTCGTCCCTGGTCTATCCACACAAACCGAACATGGCCGAGTGGCTGAACGGCTGGGCGCACGACTTCGCCGCCAACCACGACGACTGTCTGCACACGGCGACGTTCTATCCCGAGGAGTCCGCCCACACCTACGTCTCCCGCGCCATCCAAGCCGGCACGCAGGTCTTCAAATGCCACATCCAGGTCGGCGACTTCGCCCCGACGGATTCGCTGCTCGACGGGGTGTGGTCGCAGATCGCCGACTCCCAGGTCCCGGTCATCATCCACTGCGGTTCCGGGCCCGCCCCGGGGACGTACACCGGACCCGACCCCATCCGCGAACTGCTGCACCGGTTTCCGTCGTTGCCGCTGATCGTCGCGCACATGGGGATGCCCGAGTACACCGCGTTCCTCGACCTCGCGTTGGAGTACCCCAACGTGCGCCTGGACACCACGATGGCGTTCACCGACTTCGCCGAAGAGGACGCCCCGTTCCCGTCGGACTACCTGCCGCGACTGGCCGACGCCGGCGACAAGATCCTGTTCGGCAGCGACTTCCCGAACATCCCCTACGGCTACACCCACGCCCTCGAGGCGATCATCCGCCTCGACCTCGGGGCCGAGTGGCTCCGAGACGTGTTCTACCGCAACGGCTCCAGACTCTTCGGGATCGGCTGACCGGGGCGAGCGCCTACAGCACCTGGGACAGGAAGGCCCGCAGCCGATCCGACGTCGCGTCGTCGAAGACCTGTTCCGGACGCCCGGTCTCCACGACCGCACCGTGATCCATGAACAGCACGTTGTCGGAGACGTTGCGCGCGAAGCCCATCTCGTGGGTGACGACCACCATGGTCATCCCCTCGCTGGCGAGGTCGGCCATGAGCGCGAGGATCCCCTTGACCAGTTCCGGGTCGAGCGCGGAGGTCGCCTCGTCGAAGAACATGACCTCGGGGGTCATGGCGAGCGCACGGGCGATGGCCACCCGCTGCTGCTGGCCGCCGGACAGGCGTGCCGGGCGCACATCGGCCTTGTTGGTCAGCCCGACGATCTCGAGCTGACGGAGCGCGACCTCGCGGGCCTCGTCCTTGCTCAGCCCCTTCAACTTGCGCGGTCCGAGCGCGACGTTGTCGACGACGCTCTTGTGCGGGAACAGGTTGAAGTGCTGGAACACCATGCCGATCCGGCGTCGGAGTTCGTCCGGGTTGTCCTTCAGAACCGACCGGCCGTCGAGCAGGATGTCGCCCTGGTCGGGTTCGTGCAGCCGGTTCAGCACTCGCAGGAGAGTGGACTTGCCCGAGCCCGACGGTCCGATGACCGTCGTCGTGGTGCCGGCGTCGACCTGGATGTCGACGCCCCGCAACACGTGGTGCTTGCCGAAGGACAGGTGCAGGTCGGTGCCGGTGAGCGAGACGGCCGTCCGGGTGGCGGTCGCACTCGGCGTCCGGGAGCCCGGCGTCTGGGAGCCCTCGGTGTCGGTCTCGGACTTGTTGAGATCAGGCATGGACCTATCCCTTCTCGACGACGGTCGGGGGCAGCGGGTCGTCCTGGACGTCGGTGGGACGTCCGGTGCGCAGGCGCCGGTCGATGTAGTTGACCAGGTGCGTCAGCGGGATCGTGAGGATCAGGTACATGATTCCCGCGGCGACGAGGGGCGAGAGGTTGCCCGTCTGCGCGTTCAGGTCGCGGCCGACCGCGAACAGCTCCCGCTGGCTGGCCAGCAACCCGAGGAAGTACACCAGCGAGCTGTCCTTGATCAGGCTGATGAACTGGTTCATCAGCGCCGGGAGCACCCGCCGCACGCCCTGCGGCACCACCACCAGACGCATCGACTGCCGATAGCTGAACCCGATGGCCCGCGAGGCCTCGAGTTGCCCGTCGTCGACGCTCTGGATTCCGGACCGGAAGATCTCGCCGATGTAGGCCGCGGCGAGCAGGGCCAGGGCGACCGCCCCGAGCCAGTACGGGTTGTTGCCGGTGATGCCCTTGACCACCGGGCCCACACCGAGTCCGACGATCAGGATGACGACGACGGCGGGCAGTCCGCGGAAGATATCGGTGTAGACGCGCGCCGGCCAGCGCAGCCACCGCGACCGGGAGATGCCGCAGAGCGCCAGGATCATGCCCAGGATGGTGCCGAGCACCCCGGACACCACGGACAGGATCAAGGTGTTCACGAGCCCGGTCTTGATCAGCTCCGGGAACGACTCCTTGTAGAGATCCCAGTTGAAGAAGGTGTCGCCGAGCTGTTCCAGGGTGCTCTTGGGCGCGGTCTCCTCGGCCGGGCCCGCCTTCTCCGCGTTCTCGGCGGCGATGGCGGCGATGTCGGGGAGTTCGGGCGCGGGCGCGGCCTTGCTGCCCGGCTTCCACCCCTCGGGTAGCTCGCGCGGCACCCAGTCGACGTAGAGGTCGGCATACGTGCCGTCGGCGATGATGGCGTCGAGTCCGGAGTTCAGGGCCTCGGTGAGCCGCGGCTTGTTCTTGCCGACGGCCCACGCGACGAAGTTGTTGACGCTGAAGGTGTTCTCGACGATCGCGGTGCCGTCGCCCTCTCGGACCGCACCCTCCGCCTGCTGCGACGGTGCGACCCAGGCGTCGACCTGACCGCTCCGGAGGTTGGCGTAGGCGGTGGCGTAGTCCGGAAACTTCACCGGGTCGAGGCCCAGGGTGTTGACGACGTAGTCGTCCTGGACGGTGCCCTGGACCACGGCGATGCGCGTCGAGTCGGAGAGGTCGCCGAAGCCCTTGATCGCCCCGTCGGTCGGCGCCACGAGTGAGAAGTAGCCGAAGTCGTAGCCGTTGGTGAAGTCGACGGTCTTGCGCCGGTCGTCGGTGGTGGTGATCGACGACGACCCGACGTCGAAGCGGTTGTTGGCCACCTGGGACAGCAGGCCGGCGAACTCGGTGCCGTTGAACTCGATCTGCAGACCCAGCTTCGCGGCGACGGCCTTGAGGAGTTCGTTGTCGAAGCCGGTGAAGTCGCCCGCGCCGTTGACGCAGATGCTCGGTCCGGCGTCCGACAGCGTGCCGACGGAGATCTTGCCGGGCGACAGCAACTCGAGACGACTCACGTCGATCTGGTCGAGCGGCGTGGTGGACTCGGTGGTGTAGCGGTCCTCACCGCCCTGATCGGCTGCGGCGAGGTTGACCGGCGCGGCCGAGGCCGACGCGAGTCCAGCGGGCGCACAGCTCTCGGCGGGAGCCGCCTGGGCTCGTGGCGCAGGTCCGCCGAGGATGGTCAGCAGGCCGACGATGGCGACCGTCAGTGCCAGCGCGACGACGCGCACGGCGCGCGGCGCGGCCCGTCGGGCGCGATGGGATCGGTGGTTGGACACCATGTCGACACTATCCCCACGCGCAGGAGGTGTCCCAAATTTTTGCTCGCCGGTGGGTTTAACCCGGTTGAGCTGGGGATCGTCGTCGTCACGGGGCGCCTGCGAGGCGCGCTGCGGAGGCCACCGTCGGCCTGGCCATCTCACGCCGATCATCGGGGACACTTGCGTGGGGTCGACGCCGATACTTCTCTATCGGAATTTGCCAATTGCTTGTCGGAAAACGATTCGCGTGCTACCAATGATACAGGGATTCGGGATTTGTAACATCATTTCTTCACCGCGCCAGAAATCAACCCCCTCTTGATCATCTGGCACCCATCCCGCTATCCCACAGGCCGCCGACGTGCGCCTTTGTTGCGGCCTGCGTCCACTGTCGAATTCGAAGTGAAAGCGGGAAATATCATGCTGTCTGCAATCTTCTACGCAATCGAGGCTTTCGACAATCTGTTGTGGGACTTCGCGGAAACGATCTTCACCGGCAGTGACGAAGCCGCCGGCTCGTAGGCTCCACCACCTCAGGACGAGTTCAGCAGTAGGTATCGCCTCGCGGTACCTACTGCTGAACCTGTGTGGGACTCCTCAGCCCCGAGCGGCAATCCGCGCCTGCACCTCGGGGCGCCGGAGCGGGGGCACCGTCTTCGGCGGCTGACGACGCTCGGGCAAGACGTCGAGCAGCGTGCGGGTAGCCGCGGTGACGGCGACCACCGCGGCCTCGAAGGCCTCCGCATTCGCCGGCGACGGATGCCGCACGCCGCTCACCTTGCGCACGTACTGCCGTGCGGCCGCCTCGATCTCGTCCTCGGTGGCCGGCGGTTCGAGCCCGCGGAGTTCGGTGATGTTGCGGCACATGGCAGATCCCTTCGATGACGGATGCGCTGGGCGGAAGGCGATGCGACGTCGCAAACCGGGCCGACCCGCCGAGGGCCTACTCGCCGATCTTGACGACCGCTTTCCCCAGAATCCGCCCTTCGGCGAGATCGGTCAACGCTTCCGGCAGCTGATCGAGCGTGTAGGTGACGTTGACCTGAGGTTCCATCCCGTCGGCGATCATCTGCGTCAGCTCTTCATGCAGCTTCGCGGGCAGATTCAGTTCCGGATGGGTGCGCACGTACTCGCCCCACGCGGCCCCGACGACGGCGATGTTGCGGAACAGGACTCGATTGAGTTTGACGGTCGGGATGCCGCCGGCCGCGAAGCCCACCACGACGTAGCGGCCGTCGGGGGCGACCTGGCGGAGCGCCTCGTCGAACACCTCGCCGCCCGACGGGTCGATCATCACGTCGACGCCCTTGGGGACGATCTCCTTGAGCTTGGTACCCCAGCCCTCCTCGAGCTGGACGATCTCGTCGGCCCCGGCGCTGCGCAGCAGGTCCTCGGCACCCTTCCGGTGGACGATGGCGACGACCTTCGCGCCCATCGCCTTGGCAACCATGATCGACGCGGTTCCGACGCCACCGGCGGCGCCGAGCACGCCGACCACCTCACCGGGCTGGGTGTGCGCGCGGGTCTTCAGCGCGAACAGAGCGGTCTGATAGTTGATGCCCATCGCCGACCCCTGCTCGAAGGTCAGTCCCTCGGGAAGCGGCAGGAGCTGTTCGGGCGCGGCCGCGACCTGTTCGGCGAATCCGCCGACGATCGACGCCACGAGCACCTTGTCCCCGACCTTCACCGACGCCCCGTCGGGAGCCGAGCGCACCACGCCGGCGACCTCGGTGCCCGGCGTGAACGGCGTCGGCACGCGCAGCTGGTACTTGCCCTGACTCATCAGCACGTCGGGGAAGCACACGCCGCACGACTTCACGTCGACGACGACCTGGCCGTCGGCCGGGGTGGGATCGGGAACGTCCTGCAACTCGAGTCCGGACGGGCCTGTCTCTGCGGTGAGTACCTGAGCTTTCATACGGCTCACCCTACGCGGCGACCGTCACACACCCGATAGGATCTGATGCCATGTCACAACCTGCGGCACAGTCGCCGAACGCACCCTCCCCCGACCGCCTCCGCGTCGCGGACGAGGCACCCGGATTCATGCCGCTCGACGAGGCCCAGACGCTCTTCAAGATCGCCGGAGAATATCTGTCCCAACCTGATTCGACGAAGGTCGGCGTGGAGATCGGTACCTACTGCGGGAAATCCACCGTCTTCCTGGGATCGGCCGGCGAAGCGAACGACGCCGTCATCGTGACCGTCGACCATCACCGCGGTTCCGAGGAACACCAGCCCGGTTGGGAGTACCACGACGAATCCCTCGTCGACGCACACACCGGGACGCTCGACACCTCGGCACGCTTCCGCCGCACCATGTTCGACGCCAGGCTCGACAACACCGTCGTCGGGTTGCTCGCCCCGTCGGCCGTCGCCGCTAAGGTCTGGGGCCGACCGGCGGATTTCGTCTTCATCGACGGCGGCCACAGCATGGAGGCGGCGCAGACCGACCTCGACGGCTGGGCGCCGTGGGTGCGCATCGGCGGGGCCCTGCTCATCCACGACGTCTTCCCCGACCCCGCCGACGGCGGCCGCCCGCCGTACGAGATCTATTGCCAGGCACTGGAAACCGGACAGTTCACCGAGGTGCGGGCGGAGGGATCGCTGCGTGTCCTCCGCCGCGACTCGGGCGAGGTGGGCGCGCCGCTACCGCGGAAGTCCTGACCACGTCGGAGGCCGTCAGCGTCAGGCCTCGCCGGCCAGCGCCCGCACCTTGCCGAGCACGTCGGGATAGCGCTTCAGGTGCGCACCGCCGTTGACGTCGAAGGCGGCACCGGTGATCCAGCGCGCCTTGTCGGAGGCGAGAAAGGCTACGGTGTCGGCGATCTCGGCGGGTTCTCCGCTCCGGCCCAGTGGGGTGTTGTCGAGGTAGTCCTCGGTGAGGCCCGGTACGAAGCCGATGCCCTCGGTCAGCGGGGTCATCACAAGCCCCGGCGACACCGCGTTGACCCGCACCCGACGGTCGGCGAGTTCGAGTGCGGCCACCTCGACGAGCATCAGCACGCCGGCTTTCGACGCGCAGTACGCCCCCATCCCGGCGCCCGGTTGGCGGCCGTTGAGTGAGGCGATGCAGGTGATCGATCCGCCCTCGGCGATCCGGGCGCCGGCGTGTTTGATCACGAGGAACGTTCCGGTCAGACAGATGTCGACGGTGTTGCGCCAGGCGTCGAGTTCGAGTTCGGTCAGCGCACCCGGATTCGACAGTCCGGCACAGTTCACCACCGTGTCGAAGTCGCCGATGCCGGCGAAAGTCGCTGCGACCGAGTCCTCGTCGGTCACGTCCATGTGCACCGCCCGCGCCCCGTCGCGCGTCGCCGCCACCTGCTCGGCACGTTTGACGTCGCGGTCGGCCACCACCACCTGCATCCCCTCGCCGACGAACGCGTCGACGGTGGCCAGTCCGATCCCCGAGGCACCCCCGATCACGACCGCCCGGTTCATCGCGTAGCCGCTTCCACAACGTCGGCGTTCGATGCCAGATGACGGCGCAGGAAACCGATCTCGTGCGTGACGCAGGGCTCGAAGAAGTCGTTGCCCGCGAAGATGTCGAAATGGTCGCACGGGTAGTGGCGCACTTCGGCGTGAGCTTTGAACGCGGTCTTCGACGCCGCGTACGGCGGTGCGGCGGAATCGAAGTCGGCGATCTGGAACAGCACCGGGGCATCGACGCGCGCGGCGTGCTTGTCGACTCGGAACGAGCCGATCTCGAGACCGACCGAGGCGTCGACCTCGTTGCGCCACGACGGCCCCGCGATCGCGCGGTAGCTCTCCAGAAACCCTGGTGCGGTCAGCGCGGCGCCCACGTCGCCGGGTTCGCCGACGACCCGCAACATCTTCGGACCCCGGCCCAGCCGTCGACCCACCGAACTGGCCACTGCCGTGGCGGTCGAGCGGGCGATCGCCGCCCCGCCGACCTGGGCGTAGGCGACGCGACCGGCGGCGAGCCCATTGACCAGTGGCACCACCGCGATCACCGCGGCCACGTCGGTCCGGTCGGCCGCCACGGTCAGCGCATGCCCGCCGGATTGCGACACTCCCCAGAGGATGATCCGTTCCGGGTCCACTCCCGGCTGTTTCTTGGCGGCGCCGATCGCGGCGCGGTAGTCGTCGGCCTGCCGTTCCAGCGAAATCGACTGTCGCGGTTCGCCACCGGACAGCCCGAAGCCGCGGTAGTCGAACGCGAACACGGCCAACCCCGCGTCGGCGAACCGTTGCGCATAGGGCGCCAGACCCGAGTCCTTGGTCCCCGCGAAACCGTGCGCCATCACGACGACGGGGCGCTTGCCGTCGATCTCGAACGGCGAAGACTCCGCGCCCGGAAAGAACCAGGCGTCGCAGTCGGCGTCGGACGATCGGAAGCGTACGGTGGTCGCACCATTTGAAATGGTCATGCGGATGCTCCCTTCGAGACCAGATCGTCGGCCACCCCGGCCCACGTCGGCGGCCCCTGCTGGTGGGCCCGCCGGATCCCCGCCGGAATCTCCTTGGTCCGCATGTTGTGTTCGTAGAGATAGTGATCGAGTTGCTGCGTGTGCCGCGGGCGGTCGAGCATGTGTCCGGTGTAGTACTGCATGTCCGCCTCGATCGTCTGCCGCATCTCCGGTACCGACGGGAGCCGGTAGTGACCCGTGGCGTAGGCCCCGATCAGCCGCGCCTGGCATTCCACGAAGGGAAACAGCGTCGGAACCGCCTGCGCGAAACCGGCGAAGACGAGGTCGTCGATTCCCGGGTAGAACATGCGCTTGTAGAGGTCGATCCGATTGTCGGGCGCACTGATGAAGTTCGGGTCGAAGAACGGGAACGTGATGTTGTAACCCGTTGCGTAGATGATGATGTCGAAGTCGTCGGCGGTCCCGTCGTCGAAGTGGACCGTGGACCCGTCGAACCGGCTGATGTTGGGCTTGGGGGTCACGTCGCCCGAGCCCAGTCGCAGTGGCAGTTCCACCGACTGCGTCGGATGTGCCTCAAAGAACTTGTGATTCGGTGTCGGCAGACCGTAATCCTCCGGCCGGCCGGCGGTCACGGGTTGCATGACCTGGACGAACTTGCGCTGCCACGACGTCGGCAGATACGGCGTCGACCGGTAGTACTTGTCGGCGGGCTTGCCCCCGAAGTATTTCGGCACGATCCACGCTCCCGACCGCGTGGAGAGGGTCAGCTTGTTGTCCAGCGCCTTCGACGACAGTTCGACGGCGATGTCGGCGGCACTGTTACCCAGGCCGACGACGAGGATGCGCTTACCCGTGAAATCGTGCGGGGTACGCGGATCGATGTAGTGGTGGGCGTGCATCTCGATTCCGTCGAACTCGCCCGGGAAATCGGGCCAGCGCGGATCCCAGTGATGGCCGTTCGCCACCACCAGCAGGTCGAACCGCCTGCGCTCACCGCCCTGGGTCTCCAGTTCCCAGCCGCCCCCGTCCAGTCGGGTCGCATGCTCGATTCCGTTGGTGAACTCGATCGAGGAGTAGAGGTCGAAGGCCTCGGCGTAGGAGTCCAGGTAGGCCTTGACCTGGGTGTGGTGCGGGAAGTCGGGATACTCGTCGGGCATCGGGAAGTCGCGGAACGACAACTGGTGTTTCGAGGTGTCGATGTGCAGCGACCGGTAGGCACTGCTGTGACCGTTCGGGTTGCCGAAGGCCCAGTTGCCCCCGACCCGGTCCGAACTCTCGAAGCAGGTGTACGGCACGCCGTAGTCGGTGAGCATCTTGCCGGCGGTCAGCCCGCTGATACCGGCGCCGATGATCGCGGTGGTTGGTAAAGGCACACTGCCCCCTCGGTGGACCCGTTGGATGTAGACACAATCTGATTTGTGTCTACACGATGAGACGTATCGTGTACACAGAATCCGCGAACTGTCTACGCAGCGCCCTCCTGAGCAGACATGTGGATGTGGGGACGCGGCGCGCACCGACCACGACCACAGGAGGAGTCAGTGACCGAGGCCTCGACCACGACGGTCCACGAACGACTGCTCGACGCCACGCAGAAGCTGCTCGCCGACAAGGGAATCCGGGCGACCACCATGCAGCAGGTCGCGGAGTCGGCAGGCGTGTCCCGCGCGTGGCTGTATCGGCACTATCCGGACAAACCGTCCATGATCGGCGCGACCATCGTCCGTCTCACCGAGTCGTTCTGGCGCGACGCCCGGGCCGAACTCGACGCCATCCCCGACCTGGTCGGGCAACTCACCGCCGGCGTCCGGATCGGCCGGGGTGCCTACGACGACCCGGGCACGCTGCTGCTCCGACTCCGCACGGAGGAACCCACGGAGTTCGCCGAATGCGCCGGTGTCGGTGTCGTCAAGCTGGTTCCCGACCTGGCAGCGTTCTGGTTTCCGTTCGTCGAACAGGCCGCCGCCCGCGGGGAGATACACCCCGCGCACGATCCGTACGAGGTGTCCGAATGGGTTGCGCGCGTCCTGATCAGCCTCGGCACCTCCCCGGGTGAGGCCCTCGACATCGACGACGCGCGGCAGGTCCGACGCCATCTCGAGCGGTTCGTCATGCCGGGTCTGGCCACCGACCCGCAGGGATGAGTCGGTGAGGCCCCCGATGCCCTCTGGCCTGGGTGACGCCGATCACCTAGACTAGTGTCCAGTCAACCGTCCGGAAAACGCGGACGACCGAACGACGCCGTCGGAGGGCCCCATGGATTTCGGGATCGTGCAGTTCACCAGCGACCGCGGGCTCAAGCCCCACGTCCTGGCCCCGCTCATCGAGGACGCAGGTTTCGCGTCGTACTACGTTCCCGAGCACGGCCACATCCCGACTCGACGCGACGCCGCGCATCCCCGCACCGGTGACGAGACCCTGCCCGACGAGCGCTACATGCGCACCCTCGATCCCTGGACGTCACTCGCCGCCGCCGCGGCCGTCACCGAACGCATCCGGCTCGCCACCGCGGTCGCACTGCCGGTGCAGTCCGACCCCATCACGCTCGCCAAGACCATTGCGACGCTCGACCACATCTCGAACGGAAGGGTCACCCTCGGCGTCGGATTCGGTTGGAATCTGGACGAACTCGCCGACCACAACGTCCCGCCGAAGCGCAGGCGGACGATGCTGCGCGAGTACCTCGAGGCGATGACCGCGCTCTGGACTAAGGAAGAGGCCGAGTTCGCGGGCGAGTTCGTGAATTTCGGCCCCAGCTGGGCGTGGCCCAAATCGACGCAGTCGCACATCCCGGTCCAGGTGGGCGCGGCAGGCAACGAGAAGAACTTCAAGTGGATCGCGCGCAGCGCCGACGGCTGGATCACCACACCCGGCGAGGAGGACATCGAGGGGTCGGTGTCGTTGCTCAAGCAGATCTGGTCCGACGCCGGTCGTGCGGGCGACCCCGAGATCGTCGTCCTCGACTTCCGGCCGGTACCCGAGAAGCTCGAGAAGTGGCGCGAGATCGGGGTCACGACAGTGCTGTACGGCCTCCCCGACGACTCGGTCGAGCGCGCGAGCGGCTACCTCGCCAAGCTGGCCGGCAAGCTCGGCATCACCCCGGCGGTCGTGTAGGCCGTTGTGGGAGGTGCGAGCGAAGCGACCCACCCCCGCTCCCTGAGTCGAAAGAACCACCTGGCTCTTGTTCCCTGAGGAGGCCGGAGCTTGCGGAGGGCGCGTCAACCCCTGCTCCCTGAGGAGCCGGAGCTTGCGGAGGGCGCGTCAACCCCTGCTCCCTGAGGAGCCGGAGCTTGCGGAGGGCGCGTCAACCCCTGCTCCCTGAGGAGCGCCCGGAGCTTGCGGAGGGCGCGTCACCCCCTGCTCCCTGAGGAGCGCCCGGAGCTTGCGGAGGGCACGTCACGAAGGGTCCTGGTGAGATGACGTCGCCACCCCTTCGTGGCTCTCGTCGACCTCGACGCGCTCCTCAGGGAGCGCGGATGGCCGCGCCCTCCGCAGCCGGCTCAGGGAGTCGGTGCGACGAGCCGCTGGCGGACGTCCCGGAAGATCCCGTTGGCCACGCTGGTGCGGCTCACCGCATCGGCCGCCAGGATCACAGCCGCCGAGGTCCAGCAGCTCTTCTCCACGGGCCAGCGTTTGCCATCGGCGAAAACCAGTCCGGTCCAATACGATCCGTCCGGATCGCGCAGATGCTGAATCGACGCGATGAGCTCGATGGCATCGGCGGTGTCACCGAGGGCATCGAGTGCCAGTGCCAGCTCACAGGTCTCGGCGCCGGTGACCCAGGGACGATGGTCGACGCAGCGAACACCCTTGCCGGGCACCACGAACTGTTCCCACCGCCGCGCGATGAGTTCCTGCCCGTCGCGTCCGCGGACGGCGCCGCCGAGGATCGGGTAGTACCAGTCCATGGAGTGTTCGGACGGCGGGGTGAAGGTCTGCCACTCGTCACGCGTGACGTCGGCACGGATCGCGTCGCCGAGCACACTGTGCGCCGCGATCCAGTCGGCGTCGGGCTGATCCATCTCACCGGCGATCCGGATCGCGCAGTCCAGCGCTTGGAAGATGCTGGCGTTCCCGGTGATCAGCGCTTCACCGAACATCGCTCCGGTCCGGTGGTCGCCGCCCCAGCGGAACGCACCGTCCTCACGCTGGAAGCGCAGCACGCAGTCGATCGCCGACCAGACCACCGGCCACATCTTCTGCAAGAAGGCGTCGTCACCGGTGATCAGATAGTGATGCCAGACCCCGACCGCGATGTAGGCGCAGAAGTTGCTGTCGGTGCCGGCGTCCTCCACCTTTCCTACGACGGTGCGGATCGGCCACGACCCGTCGTCGCGCTGTTTACGCCGCGACCACTCGTAAGCCGCCTCTGCCTCGGAGTGAAACCCGGTCACGGACAACGCCATCGCCGATTCGATGTGGTCCCATGGGTCGGTCTGCCCGCCCGGGAACCACGGCAACGCACCGTCGGCCTCCTGCATGCCGACGATCGCGGCACCGGTGGCCCGCATCTGCTCGGCCGTGACCACACTGGGGATCGCCGGGACGGCCGTCATGGGGCTCCCGTCCTGGAGGCCCCCGTCATGAAGACGCGGTGGCGGTCTCGGGCTTGCGCAGGTAGAGGGCCACCGACTTGCCGATGAGCGGGTTGAGCACCTGCTCGCCGACCCGGGTCAGCCACGGCTTGCTCATCATGTCCCAGACCAACAGCTGGTGGTAGCCCTTCACCAGGACATTGTCGTTGTTCTCGACTCCCACAGCGCATTTCAGCCACCAGTAGGGGGCGTGCAGGGCATGGGCGTGGTCGGTGCCGGTGACCTCGAGTCCGGCTCGCTGCAACTTGCCCGCGAGCTCGGAGGCCTTGTAGATGCGGACGTGTCCGCCCTCGACCTCGTGGTACTCGTCCGACAGGGCCCAGCACACCTTCTCCGGCCAGTACCGGGGCACGGTGACCGCGGCGACGCCACCCGGCTTCAGCACGCGCACCATCTCATTGATCGCGCCCTCGTCGGTCGGGATGTGCTCGAGGATCTCGCTCATCAGGACGACGTCGAAGCTGTTGTCCGCGTACGGGAGTCGAAGCGCATCCCCGACCTCGGCGCGCGCCTTGGCCGACGCGGGCACGTGACCCTCCGCCATCATGGCGTCGAACATCTCACCGACGTCGGACATGTCGCTCTCGGACATGTCGAAGGCGATGACCTCCGCGCCACGACGGAACATCTCGAACGAGTGCCTACCCTGCCCCGCCCCGATGTCGATCGCCTTGGTGCCCGGTCCAACGCCAAGCCGGTCGAAATCAACTGTGAGCACTCGATGTCCCTTCTGTTGCCCGCCGATGTCCGGCGAGCACGGTTTCGTAGTGAGCCGCAGTCTTCGCGGCCACTGCTGCCCAGCTGTAGTGCTCCTCGGCGCGTCGACGACCACCGTCGCCGAGACGCGTCCGCAGATCGGCATCGTCCAGCAGCCGGCCGATCGCCTGCGCCAGGCATCCGGAATCCCGCGGCGGCACCAGCAACGCCGCCTCCTCAGCGGTGCCGACGACCTCGGGGATCGCACCGGCCCGGGTTGCCACCAGCGGCGTTCCGCAACTCATGGCCTCGACCGCCGGCAGCGAGAACCCCTCGTACAACGAGGGCACACACGCCACCTCGGCGGAGGCGAGCAGGCCGGCGATCTCGGAGTCCTCGAGGCCGGACACCACCGAGACGCGATCGCCGATCGCCAGATCCTCGATCATCTTGGCGGACGGACCGTTCGGGTCCAACTTAGACACCAGTACCAATTCGACATCCCGCTCGGAGGACAGCTTCGCGACCGCCTCGAGCAGGTACGAGACACCCTTCAGCGGCGCGTCGGCACTGGCGACACACACGATACGTCCGGGAACGCGCGTGGCGGCCGGCGTGAAGATCTCGGTGTCCACCCCCAGCGGGATGGTGGTGATCCGACCCGACGGGATGTCGAAGGCCTTGCGGATGTCGACCTCGCTGCTGCGGGAAACGGTGAGCAGCTCGGGGATACGGCGTGAGACGCGCCCCTGCATGCGCAGGAACGAATGCCACCGCCAGGCACTGATCTTGCGCCACCCCTTGGCCGCCTTCACCGCCAGTGTGCGGTCGCGGGTGATGGGGTGGTGGATCGTCGCGATCAGCGGGAACCCGGCCTTCTGGATGTCGAGCAGTCCGTAACCGAGGCACTGGTTGTCGTGCACGATGTCGAAGTCGTCGCGGCGCTCTTTGAGAAGGCGCGCCACCCGGAGGCTGAACGTGAGCGGTTCGCCGAAGCTCGCCGTCCACATCGAGCCGACCTCGAGCACGTCGATCCAATCGCGGTACTCGCCCGGACGAGGCGTCCGGAACGGGTCCGGCTCGTCGTAGAGACCGAGGCTCGGCACTTTGGTGACGGTGACCCCGGCGTCGATGGCCACCTGGTCCAGTTCGGGGTAGGGCTGCCCCGAGAAGATCTCGACGCTGTGCCCCAGCAGTGCCAGTTCGCGGGAGAGGTGGCGGACGTAGACGCCCTGGCCACCGCAGTGCGGCTTGCTTCGGTACGAGAGCAGTGCGATGCGCACGGTCACTGCGCCCCGGCGGTGGCAGCCGCCTCGAACTCGGAGATTCTGACGAACTTCGTGCGGACCCGGCCGGTGGCCCTGCCCGCGGACTTCTCGGCGGCGTCGATCGCCTTCCAGCCCGTGAGGTCGATGCGGTTGGCGCCGCGGTCGGCCACGAGTGCGGCGACGTCGTCCCGCGAGGTCGAGGGGTCGTCGAACGCGGCGGCGACGAAGTCCGCGATGACCGCCTGCGCGGTCTCCTGACCGCAGATGCGGTTCATGCCGATACCCCCTGTCGCTCCTCGCTTGATCCAACCCGTGACGTACAGGCCGGGCATCACATCGCCGTCGGCCGCGGTCTGGACCCGCCCCTCGGTGTTGGGGACGACGCCGTGCCCCTCGTCGAACGGTAGGTCGGTGACCGGCACGCCCCGGTAACCGATGGCCCGCAGGACCAGTCCGGTCTCGAGGTCGAACCGATCCTCGGTGGGTGTCACCGCGACTGTCCCGGTCGCGTCGGCGTAGGCGTTGCGCACGCACGTAAGCGTAGCCACTTCCCCGTCACCGGCAATTTCGACGGGAGACGTGAGGAACCGGAACACGATGCGCTTGTTGCCCGGCGTCTGCGGACGCTCGGCGAATTCTCGGGCGAGACGCACCTTGGTGGCGATCGTCGAGTCGAGCGTGTCGTCGGACTGCGCCGCCTCCGAGGCCGGGTCGAGGACCAGCTCGTCGGGGTCGATGACGACGTCGACACCGTCGACGTCACCGAGTGCCAGGAACTCGCTGTTGGTGTATGCCGCCTGCGCCACGCCGCGGCGGCCCAGGAGCACCACCTCGGAGATGTTGGATTCACGCAGCTTCGCGAGGGCGTGGTCGGCGATGTCGGTCTTGGCGAGCTCGTCCGGGTCGGTGACGAGGATGCGCGCGACGTCGAGTGCCACGTTGCCGTTGCCGACCACGACGGCCCGCTCGCCCGACAGATCGACGTCGAGGTCGGCGAAGTCCGGGTGACCGTTGTACCAGGCGACGAACTGGGTCGCGGCGACCGAATTGCGCAGATCCTCGCCTTCGATTCCCAGCCGCTTGTCGGTCGCGGCGCCGACCGCGTAGATCACCGCGTGGTAGCGGGCGACCAGCTCGTCGTGGCTGATGTGCTTGCCGACCTCGACATTGAGGTAGTAGCTGAAGTTCTTCTTCGCCGCGACCGAGGCGAAGGTCTTCTCCACGCCCTTGGTGGCGCTGTGGTCCGGTGCGACCCCGGCGCGCACGAGTCCGTAGGGCGTCGGCAGCCGGTCAAACATGTCGACCTTGATGGCCGGTTTGCGGACGAGCTCCTCCGCGGCATAGAAGGCCGCCGGCCCGGCACCCACGATGGCCACGTGCAGTTCCTTCTCGGGCAGCTTGGGTGCCTTGCGCGGTGGCACGAGGCCGCCCTCGACGTCGTGGTCCTTGTAGTAGTCCGCGTTGATCTGGAGGTACGGCTCGTCACGCTCGTCCAGCTGATCGTCGGGGATGATCGCCTCCACCGGGCACTCGTCGATGCAGGCGCCGCAATCGATGCAGGTCTCCGGATCGATGTAGAGGGCCTCCGCCGTGAGGAACTCCGGCTCGTCGGGCGTGGGGTGAATGCAGTTCACCGGACACACGCTGACGCAACTGGCATCGTTGCAACATGGGCGGGTAATCACATGCGCCATCTGCTGTTTCCTCGTGATCCGACACGTAGAACGTGTTCTATTTTTCCGATTGAATGTATCTTAGCCGCAAAGATACCGGCGACCTATCGGAGGGACTCGAGTGAGCCAGGTTACGCCAGCAGTGTCGGTTGCATCACTCCCGGATCGCAAGCCTGGTGCCCAGTTCTACGAGGTGGGCTATCGCGTCCGCACCGGCGACGTCGATCAGGACATGCGTGTGCGCCTCGATGCGGTGGCCCGCTACCTGCAGGACGTCGCCAACGACAACCTCGAGGCAACCGAGTTCAGCGCGACCGACCCGTTCTGGATCGTTCGGCGGACCATCATCGATGTCATCGAGCCCATCACCTGGCCGGGTACGGTGACCGCGCAGCGCTGGTGCGGTGCCCTGTCGACGCGCTGGACCAACATGCGCGTGCGCCTCACCGCCGAGCACGAGACAAACCGGTTCAACCCCCGACCGCGTCCCGCGGGCCTGATCGAGACCGAGGCGTTCTGGATCAACGTCAACGAGCAGGGCGTGCCGTCACGCCTGTCCGACGACGCCTTCGCGATGCTGTCGGCGATGACCGACGAGCACCGCCTTCGCTGGCGGTCGATGAACCCCGAGAAGGCCCCCGACGCCGCCGACATCGACTTCCCCGACCGTGAACACGTTCTCCGGATCACCGACTTCGACCCGTTCAAGCACCTCAACAATGCCGCCTACCTCGAGGCGATCGAGGACGAACTGGTCGAGCATCCCGACCTGGTCGACGCTCCGCACCGGGTGGTCATCGAGTATCTCCGGCCCATCGTGCCGGGCACGCGGCTGGTCCTGCGCCGGGTGCGCGAGGGCGACCGGCTCACCGTGTGGTTGCTGATGCCGGGCACCGGCGACGAACTCGTGGTCGCGGCCAGCGTCGTCGTCGGGCCGCTCCCGGGGTGAGCAACTTCTACTGACCGCCCTGGAGCAGCAACTCCATCAGCTTGATCGGCGCCGCGCACGGATCGCCCTGGGGCGCGCTGCGAGGTTCGACGAACCAGGTGAAGATGCCGCGGCTCGGCGCGCGGGCGGTCACACCGCAGACGCCCGGCCGGTCGGGACTGCGCTGGGTGAACGCCGACTGGCTGGCGACCTTGATGTTCTCGGTCTGGAACCCGAGCTTCTTGGCCGTCTCCTTCTCCACGTTGACGTTGCCCCACTCGAACCAGTTGAACGTCACACTCACCACGTCGGTGGTGCCGGAGACCAACCATCGGCAGATGGCCCCGCTGAACGACCGTTCGGCGAACCCGCCGCCGGCGACGACATCGGCGATCATCGCGTCGGGTAGCACATCGCATTCCAGCAAGAGCCGGTCGAACTGGTCGGTGTCGATGTCGCTGCTGCCGGACTGGTCCGCGGCCCCCAACGGCACCGCCTCACCGTCGACGGTGCGCGCACACCCAGCCAGGGCGGTCAGTCCCAGCAGCAGCGCGGCGATCACGATGAGGGCGCGCTTCACGACGCACGCTCTATCGACAGCGTCGCCAGCTCGCGTGCGGCGTCACAGATCTCTTCGATCGGCCGTGGTGTCGCCGCGTCGCCGCGGATCGACCATTCGAAGAAGTCCGCGCCGAAACCGACGCCGACCTCACAGATCTGCCCTGATTGCGTGTAACCGATGAATCCCTCGTGGCCGTCGATCTCGAGTCTGTTGGTGACGTCGCGCGACAATTTCACGTTCGCCTCCTCACGACCGATCGGCGATCCGCGATACCAATTGAACGAGGCGACGGCACCCGTCCGCGAACCGGTCGTGTCCCATTCGCACACCGAAGTGTTGTTCACGGTCTCGGTGAGTCCACCGAACCCGGTGATGCGGACCACCTCGTCGAGGGACACGCCGCCGCATTCGCCGAAGAACGGTCCGGAACCGGCCTGGGCGGGCGCCTCGGGCGTGTTCGGAGAGTTTGGATCTGACGTCGGCTCGTCGTCCGAGCAGGCGCCGACGAGAAGCGTGATCGCTGCCAGAACCGCGATGAGGAAGGTGCCGTCGCGCAGCCGATCCAGTTGACGCCGTTCACGTTTCGTCGGCCGACCGGCACCGCGGTCGCGACGCGGCTGACTCGCGAGGATCTCCTTCGGCGGCGGCGGCGGAGACCGGTCGATGAAGCACTCGGCGGCCATCGGCGCCGACACCCGCTTACTGATCGTCCTGGTGACCTCGACGATGCGCTCCCGTCCGGCGAGCCGTACGCGGACCTCGTCACCCGGCACCACCGGCTGGGCCGGTTTGGCGGTCACCCCGTTCACGCGGACGTGCCCGCCCCGACACGCGGCGCCCGCCGCCGATCGGGTCTTGGTCAGACGGATGGCCCAGATGTAGGCATCGACGCGGGTGGACATGGTCAGCCGCCCAGCCGACTCGTCCGCAACCCGGGAGTCCGTCCGGCGCAGGCGCCCCGACCCGGTTCAGTGCCCACGACGCCGACTCCCTTCACCGCGCTTTCAACCCTGCCGGGTGCTCGTTGGGCACCACTGTAGCGGGGTCGCCCAGCTCGCCGCGGGTGCTGAACAGGCGACACCGTCAGCGCTTGCGCGTCAGCAGGTATGCGCCCCCGCCGACGGCCAGGACGAGGAACAAGATCGCCAAGAAGGTCTGGTCGAGCAGCAGCAACGTCACGAACACCGCGATGCCCGGTGACACCGCGACCAGGCTCATCGCCGGGTGCTGACGCACGACCTCCGACACCGCTCTGCTCTTGTCCCGATCGATGGCCATGATGCCCTCCCTGGTCGGTTGCACCCGGATCGGCCCGTGAACGGCCCGGGGTCGTGTGCCCAGGGTAGCCGCGTGTCGCGACAGGCCCGGAAAATCGCCCCCGTTCCGGTCAGGGACTCTGCGGTCTGACCCCTGCTCTCAGCTCATCGAACTGCCCGCGAAGCGAATAGCCATATCGTCAGCCACACGGTCCGATGTCGGCAGATGTATCTGCCCGAGGAGTCGGCCGGGACGTCCAACGCGAACATGTGCGGGTCGGCGAGGATGTCGGTGACCGCGGCGGAGCCGGCACCGATGTCGGGTCCACCCGATCATGTCTACTCCGACTGACATGTCTATGCCGTTCAGCGGCTTCCATTCTGGTGGAATGTGGAGGGCCGCGGTTTCTACTTCTTGCTTCGCTCCGAAGTCTGGTCTGACCTGGTTCACCTGGTAAGTAATCGACTGCATATTGCATCAGATGAGACGCCCCGGCGTTCTCACAAAGGATGGCCGCGGCAACCCCGTCCGGCGCATAGTCGTGGCATGCTGCGTTTCTGTGCTGACGTCTCAGCCGCGGACTGGATCACACGAAGTCGTGACGCGACCGACAACGTCGCGTCGGGCCAGGCTTGGAAAGCTCTAGCGCTGTTCGGCCCTCCTGAGTTCGAGGCCTACGCACGGGTCCGTTTCATACCGGATCCAGACCGTCCTCACCAGAGCGTTCCGAACAAGGACTTCACAGAGCCCGCCTATGAGGGCTACGAGCACGCCATCGTCGCCAGGACGTGTAGAGCCCTGGCTGCGGCGACGCGCAGCTCGGACGAGTGCTACTTCGCGATCTGGGCCGGCTATTCAGGTGTCGTGTCTCCTGTACCGGGTGGCCCTCGGATGTACATCCCCAACCGCGGCTACCACCTCTACGTCGGCACACTGTCCGACCTCAAGGCGTGGGAGGAGCCCTTGACGCACGAAACGCCTGCGATGTTTCACGACCCGCCGGCCTTTGTATGGCCCGCTGACCATGCCTGGTGCCTGGCAAGCGACACCGATCCTCACTGGGCCGGGATCGGGGCGAACACAGCCACCATCCGCGACCTCACATTGCGAAACGACATCGATGTCGTGACCGCAGACCGCTACGGTCGCCAGCCGTTCTACGACTGACCCACGGAACCGAGGACGGATGAAACGTCGCGGATTCCGATTACTGACCGTAGGTGTATGGCAGGTTGGCGTTGATCAGGTTGCCGATCCGATTGCACAGATGACGGAGCCGGCGGTCTTCCGGGTCGCGACCCGCTTTCGTCTGCCGATGCGGTGCGACTCGGCTGGGCTCAGGGAAAATGCGCGGGCAGTCGGCTGTTTCGTTGCACATCCTCGGCGTCGCACCCGCTCCTGTTGTCGGCTGCGTAGTGGCGATGACAACCCTGTTCGATCAACAGCCTGTGACTGCTGGGGTTTCTGTTCACCACGGTTCACTGCGGTTCACCACTGATGTTAGTGTGACATAGATTGCCGCACAGCTTGATTCGACGGCAGATAGGTTGTGGACAAACCTCGTCGTCGAACGTCTTGGCGAGTACATTGGTCTCATGTCCTCGATCACCGAGCTCCGCGACACCCTCATTGGTCTGCAACCCCCGCCCGACGACGGGAGTGGTCGCCTGGTAGTCGAGCGACTCGACGGACTACGCGTGCTGCGCAACGTCCTCGATCACCAGATCGCCGTCCACATCGCCCTGTTGGAGGATTCGGGGGCACCGGCGCGAGCTGGGTCGACGACCCGATCCTGGCTGATCGAGATGGGCCTACCCCCGACGGCCGCGCACCGCGGTGCACGGATCGCCGCCGGACTGGGATCGTTGCCGAAAGTCGCCGACTGCGCCGCCGACGGGTATCTCGCGGCCGAGTGTGTCGATGCCGTGGTCCGCGGCATCGCGTCCATCGACAAACAGGCAGCGCCCGCGCTGACCGACGACGACCTGTCGGCGTTCGAAAGCGAACTACTGGCGCAGGCCTTCTCCGGTGCCACCCCCGCCGAGATCAACACTCACGCCCGGAGCATCGCCATGCGGGTCGCCGATGACGATCCGCACGCGGTCGCGCCGGCCGATGATGCGTCGCTGAACACCTTGCACACCAGGGTGACCGACGAAGGCCGGGTCGCGATCAGCGCAGACGTCACCGCAGTGATCGGGGAAAAATTCTTGACGATGATCGACGAACGCTCCTGCCCACGCCCCGAACCCGACGGCGCCGACGACCGCCGCGATGCCGGCCAACGCCGCGCCGACGGTCTGGAACTCCTGCTCGATCAGGCCGCGATCGGCGCGGCCATGACCACCGCAGGAGCACCACGCACCCAACTACTGGTCACCATCCCTGCTGACGCTGCCGATCCGGCGCGTCTGCCGTGGGTGGGCGTGGTGTCGGCGTCGACGGCGCGCCGGTTGTCGTGTGACGGCGCGGTCGCCGAGATCGTCCTCGACGCCGAAGGCGTGCCGCTACGGATGGGAACGACGAAACGACTGTTTCCGCATCACTTACGTCAGGCGATCGTCGTGCGGGATGCGTGTTGTGTGAAATGCGGTGCCCCAGCAGCACATACCCAAGTGCATCATCTGGTCCACTGGGCCGACGGCGGACCGACGGATCTGGACAACGGCTGCCTACTCTGCCAGCGCTGCCACACCCAGGTCCATCACCACGGCTGGGAGGTGGTGATGGGCCCGGACCGGCATCCCTGGTTGATCCCACCCGCCGACATCGACCCGAAACGCCTCCCCCGACCCGCCTACAATCGGCGCACCATGCGACTCGACGACGCACTCGTCTAACCGTCCCCGCCGCACCAGACCCTCGGGCATCGACCCCGATGCCACACGATCTTTGACAACTCCACAGTGTGAAACCGAACCCCACCCACCGGGATGCTGCAGCGAAAGGCAATCACTTGCAATCACTTTCGGTACACATCCCGGTTGGGTCGGGGGCGACCTTGCAATGAAATCCACCGATCTCGCCCTCGACAGCAACCGTTGGCCACGCGGGTAGGTCAGCCATGGTCGGCCAACACCCACCCCTCAGCTCAGGAAGCACGGAACTTGCGGCTCTGCCGGATCAGGCCGCGGCATCTCCGGAGTCAGTGCCGGAATCTGAATCGACGCTAGAGTCCGACCCGCTCCCGGGGTCGGTGTCGTCGGAATCCGAGGTGTCGGCATCGGCTCCGTCGGAATCCGAGCTGTCGGGAGCCGAGACGTCGGGATCGACGCTGTCCGAATCCGGGTTCCCGGAATCCTCGCTGTCGGAGTCCGAGCCGCCCGACTCGGCTGCATCGGCGTCGCCGGCATCCGAGCCCTCGACGCCGCTGTAGTCGGTGGGCTCTGGCGTCCGGTGCTTGCCGACGTAGGAGTTCTCCGCCGAGCGGTGCTTGCCGACGTAGCTATCGGCCTCGTCGGTCTCATCGTCGGTGGCGGCCGAATCCGCCGATGTGTCGACGACCGACATGCTCGCGCGCGCCAAAGTGTTCGACGCGCCGGTGTCTATTGGATCGGTGGCGGGCAGGCCGAACGGGAACTCGTAACTCGGGATGCGGATCACGGGGACGAGTTCGCCGGTGTCGAGTTGCCCGAATTCGATGACCGGCAGGCCCAGTCGATTCGGCCGGAGCTCGCCGTTGACCTCGACCAGCGGTCGGAAGGTGACGGTCGAACCCAGCCAGTCGACGGTGATCGGAGCCGTGAATCCGTAATCGCTCGTCAGCCGGAGGAAGTTCCCGCTGAACAGGTCGTAGTCGCCCCCGATGCTCAGGCGGGCGAAGTCCTTGGAAAGCGACATCCAGTCGCCGTCGAAGTCGATTCCGGAACCACTCAGGGCGCCGGCGAGCAGACCCTCGAGAACGTCGGCGCCGAGTCCGCCGAGAACCCCTCCCGGATCGGCGATCAGCGCTGTCGGGTCAGTGAGCGCGAACTGGAGTTCGCCGTTCGGTTGCTGCCACCGGAAGTCGAAGGTGCCCAGCACGTTCGCGCAGGCTCCGACGCCGTCGGCATAGGCACCGGTGAGGCCGCCATAGCAACCCACGCCCTGGACGCCGGGGATCGTCGTGATCGTCTCGCCGAGGACCGTGACGTCGAGCGGCCCGGTGTTCCACGCGTGTGCCATCCCGATCAGTGCGAACGACCTCGCCGTCCGTCCGTCACTCGCCCCCGCGGTCGCGATGCTCAGCGGCAGATACGATGTCGCAGTTGCGTCGCCGCCACGGTATGCGAGCGCGAACTGGAAGCCGTTCCCGGCGACCGTCGCCGAACCCTCGGTGGCGGGGCCGTCGGTCATCGTCGGCGGCAGGTCGATGCCGAGAAAGCGGAGGATGTCGCCGAGGACCGAACCGGACACGGTGTCGAACACCTGCTTGACCGGATCGTAGATCGCGACCGGCACCACCTCGATGCGGTCGGGCAGGACGACGGCGAGTCCGATGCCGCCGAGCTCGGTGCTCGACTGAGAGCAGTCGGCCCCGTCCCGGACGCCGCCGGACAGGCAGCTCTGGATGCGCCACTGCTCCGCGATGTCGGCGAGCGCGCCGTTCCCGATCTCGGAGATCAGACTGCCGAGCGGGTTTCCGCTGTTGAAACCGTTCAGCCAGTCGTCGAGTTCGCCGATCGCCGGTGGTATCACCGCGGCCTCGGCCACCGTCGGCTCCGCGACCTGCCCCGCTCCGATCGCGGCTACGGTCGCCAACGCGGCCGCCCCCGCGATCGCACGATGCTGCCGCCGCTGCTTCCGGTTCTCGCGTCGAGCGACCTTCTCCGATCGCTGAATTCCGCTGCGCCCCAACCTGGTCATCCGTCCCACCCTCTTCTCCCCGACCGCCCGAGCTGAGTAAGTGAATCATCACGCTCGGTGAACAGATGGTCGATCGGAGGAAATGGCACGAATCGGCGGTTCTGGTCAGACGTCCCACCCCTACCAGCGGTCGCGATCGAGACCCTGACCGGTGGCACCGGCGTCGGCGGCGCACCCGAATCCCACGAGCCAGCGGGCAGGACCGCTCTCTCCCGCGGCGATCTCGACCTTGCCCAGCATCATCGGCTCGGGCAGGGCGGCCAGGAACTCCCCCAGCGCCGACGGGGCGAGCGTCCACACCTCGCCGCGAATCGCACGGCCGGCCTCGGGATCGCGGATCAGTCCCGGTTTGGGCGGGGTCGTATCAAGTGCGACCAGACGGTACGACTGGGTCGTGGTGACCTCGCCGGCCCACCGGGCACCCCGTTCGCTGAGCTCGTGCGTCAGAGGCCCACCCCGCATGTGCGCCCCGAAGACCGCGAGTTCGATCGCATCGTCGGGCTCCGCCCAGGAGGACGCCACCGAGTCGTCACCGACGAAGCGACGTGCCACGTCGACGAGCACGGCGTCGGCATGCGCGACGCCCAGGAACGTGACGCCGAACTGTGCTGTGCTGCCGTCGTCTTCGACGACCGTCCCGGCCGGCACCGCGAGTCCGCAGAGGTCGAAGAGGTTGCAGAAGTTGGTGTACGTGCCCATCCGCGAGTTCACGCCCACCGGATCGGCGGCCACCTCGGCGAGCGTCGGGTGCGCCGGCGCGGTCGGGACCATCAGGACCGTCGCATCGCCCCACTGGTCCATCGCCGCCGCACGAAGGTCCGCCAGCCGACGACGGGCGCGCAACAGGTCGACCGCCGAGAAACGGTCCGCCGCACCGATGATGGCCGACACCGTCGGATCGAGGCCGGCGGCGCCGGGATCGGCAACGGAATCGAGGTACTCCCCCACCGCCTCGTATCGCTCGGCGACGAGCGCGTCGTCGTAGAGGAGCCGGGCGGCCTCGAGGAACGGCGACAGGTCGATGGTCTTGATCATGAGCCCCGCCGCCTCGGCACGATGCACCGCGTCGTCGAACGCGGCGCGCCATCTGTCGTCCAGACCGGGCAGCTCGGTGGGCACGGCGACGACCGGGCGTTCGGGCGCGGCGTAGGGCATAGACTTCGGGAAGGGGCGTGTCCCAGCGGCTTTCGCCATCACCGCAACCGATCGGTCGGCCAGCGCGAGGTCGGCGGCGAAGATGGTGAGGACATCGTAGCTCCGACAGGCGGGTACGACTCCGTCGGTGGAGACGACACCGAGGGTCGGCTTGACACCGACGATGCCCTGCAGGCCCGCCGGCACCCGACCCGACCCGGCGGTGTCGGTCCCGATGGCGATGTCGGCGAATCCGAGGGCGACCGCCACCGCCGATCCCGAGCTCGATCCACCCGAGATGCGGTCGAGGCGTCGGGAATCCCGCACCGCGCCATAGGGGCTGCGCGTTCCCACCAGTCCGGTCGCGAACTGGTCGAGGTTGGTCTTGCCCAGCACCACCGCGCCGGCCGCACGCAGGGCGGCGACCGCGGGCGCATCGGCCTCGGGGGTGAAAGCGAAACCGGGACACCCGGCGGTGGTCGGCAGACCGCCGACGTCGACGTTGTCCTTGACCGCGAGAAGAACGCCCGCCAGCGGTCCGCCGGTCGCGACGGACCGCTCGTATTCGGCACGCACCTCGGCCTCGGGCCGGAGCGTGATGAACACCTCCGGACGATTCGCCTCGGCGATCCGCGCGTACACCTCGTCGATCCTGCTCATGCCACCCGCTCCTCGTCGTCCGCGTTCTCCGACGCTCCGCCGTCGGCCACGCTCACACCGGCCGCTCGCGCAGCGAATTCACCTTGTAACGACCATCTCTCGCGCTCCTCCGCACGGGCGATCTCCATCGTCTCCCGGCGAGCGGCGATGTCGCCGGCGTGCTCGTCGAGGAAGCGCTGATGCGCGGCCAGCGAGAACTCGCCGTCGACGATCTTCGTGCTGTCGCCGCGCCCGGCGGCGACGTCGGCCCGCATGTCGAGCAGCTCCTCCGAGCTGACCGGATACCAGTGAATACGGTCGAAGAACCGCAGCAGCCACGGATGTTCGGGATCGAAACCCGGGGCCGGCAACGGATGCCGGTGGTTCCACACCTGGGTTGTCCGTCCGACGAACTGATAACCGCCCGGGCCTTCCATGCCGTAGATGCACAGGTAGGCGCCGCCGATACCCACCGCGTTCTCCGGGGTCCAGGTGCGGGCCGGGTTGTACTTGGTCGTGACCAGGCGGTGGCGGGGATCCAGCGGAACAGCCACCGGCGCACCGAGATAGACGTCGCCGAGACCGAGGACGAGGTAACTGGCGTCGAAGACCGTGCGGTACACGTCGTCGACGGAGTCCAGGCCGTTCATCCGGCGGATGAACTCGATGTTCCACGGACACCACGGGGCGTCGGACCGCACGCCGAGCATGTACCGTTCGATTGCTTCGCGAGTGGCCGGGTCGTCCCATGAGAGCGGCAGGTGCACCGTACGGCTCGGCACCACGAGGTCTTCGGCGGCCGGCAGTTGGCTCTCGCATTCGGTCAGCCACTCCAGCATCTGCGCCTGCGACCACACGTCCGGGTCCGCCTTCACCTGCAGGGAGCGGATTCCTGGCGTGAGATCGATGAGCCCGCGCGGCTTCTCGGCGGCGATCCGCTCGGCCAGCGCATGTACCCGGGCCCGCAGGGCCAGGTCGAGGTGCATCTCGCCGTACTCGACGAGCACGTTGTCGTCGCCGGACCGGCGGTAGGTGACGGTGGTCGATCCGTCGGCGGTCGTCGTGGTGCCCAGGATTCCGTTGTCGGCGTCGCCGCCCGACGACAGGACGTCGACGAAGCACGCTCGCCGGCCCAGCCCCACCTCTGCGGGCGAGGCCGCACGGTCACCGCGCACCGCGACGAACCGGATCGTGTCACCCGGCTTCAGCTGCCCGAGCTTCCAGCGCTGCGCGGTCGTGACCGTCACCGGGCACACGAATCCACCGAGACTCGGGCCGTCCGGGCCGAGCAGAATCGGTGTGTCCCCGGTGAAGTCGAGGGCACCGACAGAATAGGCGGTGTCATGGATGTTCGACGGGTGCAGACCGGCCTCGCCACCGTCGTCGCGCGCCCACCGGGGTTTGGGGCCGATCAACCGGATACCGGTCCGGTCGGAGTTGAAGTGCACCTCGTAGTCGGTCGCGAACAGATCGGCGATGTCGTCCTCGGTGAAGAACTCCGGGGCGCCGTGGGGTCCGACGGTCACCGCCAATTGCCAGCTGTTGGTGAACGCCGGCTGCTCGTCGGACAGGATGCGCCGAGGCGCGCCGACCGGCGCACCCAGCAACGCGAGATCGTCGCCGGCCACCAGCGCCCGCCCGTCGAGCCCGCCGAACTTCCCCATGGTGAAGGTGGACCGGCTCCCGAGGTGATCGGCGGCGTCGAACCCGCCCCCCACCGCCAGATACGCCCGCATGCCGAGGGTGCCGATCGATCCGATGTCGAGCACGTCACCTGGTTCGAGAGTCAGCGGAACCCATTGCGGTGCAACTGTTCCGTTGATCGTCACCGGGACCGGCGCCCCGGTGACGGCCACGACCGCGGACCGGTCGAACCGCAGGGCCGGCCCCATCAGCGTGATCTCGAGACCGGCTGCCGTCCCCGGATTGCCGACAGCGATGTTGGCGAGCCGGAAGGACAGGTCGTCCATCGGACCGGAGGGGGGTACGCCGACCTTCCAGTACCCGACCCGGCCGGGCCAGTCCTGGATGGTGGTGAGCGAACCGGACCGCAGTACGGTCACCGCGCCCGTGGTGGTGGCAGACATGATGGTGGGATCCTCGTCGGAGTCAGGCGACGCCCGGGGGCGTGGGGGTGAACGGAGGTCAGGACGGCCGGGTGACGATGACGCGCACCGCCGTCGGATCGAATCCGTTGCAGGGGTTGTTGATCTGCGGGCAATTCGAGATGAGTACCAGGATGTCGACCTCGGCGCGCAGCGCCAGTCGCTTGCCGGGGGCGGACAACCCGTCGACGATCCCCAGCGAGCCGTCGGGATCGACGGGGACGTTCATGAAGAAGTTGACGTTGCCGACGAGGTCGGCCTTGCCGAGGCCGTGCCGGCTGCCCTCGATGAGGAAGTTCTCGACGCATGCGTGCTGGTGCTTGGTGTGGTGGCCGTAGCGCAGCGTGTTGGATTCCTGCGAGCAGGCGCCGCCGAGGGTGTCGTGGTTGCCGACCTCGTCGGCGACGATCGTCATCAGCGGAGTGGAGTCGTGGTCACGGATCACGCTGCCGGTGGTGAGGAAGATGTTGCCCTGCGCGGCGATCGTCGCCTGGGCCGAATACCGCTGGGCAGTGTCGGCGGCGGCGTAGAACAGCGTGTCGACGGCCTGGTTGCCGTGCAGGTCGACGATGGTCAGCACGTCGCCGGCGGGGACGACGCCCGACCACGGAGCCCGGTCGCCCACATGCGCGTCGTCGACGACGGCGCCGGGGACGAGAGCGAGTTCGGCGGCGGGCGCCGAGGCGAAATCGGTGATGAGTGCGGTGTTTGTCTCGTTCACGATGGGTGGTCCTCTCTGTGGGTCGGCTCAGTGATGAGCCGCGGCCCAGACGTCTTCGGAGTTGGCGACCGCGCGCTGGTACTCGGGGTCGGTGCCGGCGACCTCGGCCAGCAGCGTGTCGAGGTCGCTCTTCGCCTGCCACGCCAGCACTTCCAGCGAGGTGGTGTCGAAATGCGGCGACGGGTCGAGCGGATGCGCGGTGTTGGCGATCGCGAACGTGCACGGCAGATGCAGGATCAGATCGACCGAACGCCCGGGGCCCGCGCTGCCGGTCGAGCGCAGTGTCCCGTCGGCGTCGACGGTGACGCCGTGGAAGAACGACAGCGACGGCGCCACATCCGTGGGTGTCAGACCGTGCTTCGCGGCCGCGAGCGTGAACAGCTCACGTCCGGCCGGACTACCCGAATGCACCTCCCCGGCTCCATATCTCGCGGTGTTGCCCGCGAGGGTCGAGGTACCGCACAGGGCGTCGTGGTGACCGGAATCGTCGGCGACCACGGTTGCCAGCACGCGGCCCTGATCGCTGAGGAGCGGATGACCCGCACCCAGGTACGCCTGCCACGGGACCTTCACGGTGTCGGCGACGTTGAGACGCTCCCACGGCGCGTCGGCGCGCCAGAGCAGCAGATGTGCGCAGGCCGCGCCGGCCACATCGGTGAGCCGCAACCGGGTCCCCCGTGCCAGGACCTTGCTGGTGTAGCGGCCACCGGGCACCGCCTCCGCCCAGGTCAGCGAGGTGGGCGGGACGTCGGCGGGCGGGTTGGGCCAGGCCGATGCCGGCACCACCGGCATGCTGTCGGTGATGGCACCGGCCTGCGCGCGGGCGTGTTCGCGGGCGCCGGTGGTGGTGCCGGTACCCGGCGCGGTGATCGTACTCATTCGGAACTCCTTGTTGTAGAGGGTGTTCGGGTGCCACCCTGCTCCCCGAAAAGCGAGCTAGCGAACGTCTCCCCTGCTCCCTGAGGAGCGAGCTTCCGAGCGTCTCCCCCTGCTCCCTGAGGAGCGAGCTTGCGAGGGTCTCCCCTGCTCCCTGAGGAGCGAGCTTTCGAGCGTCTCCCCCTGCTCCCTGAGGAGCGAGCTTGCGAGCGTCACGAAGGGTCTTCGCAACTCGTCTCGCCAGACCCTTCGTGACGCGCCCTCCGCAAGCTCCGGGCGCTCCTCAGGGAGCAGTGGTTGTGCGGTTCTTTCGGATTAGGGAGCAAGGGGGCATCAGGCGGACGGGGAGGTCGTCACCGGTCGCGGGTGTTCTTTTCCGCGGGGGTAGCAGGCGATGCCGACGAGGACGGTCGCCACGATGCAGATGGGGCCGGCCCAGCGGAGGATCGGCATCTCACCGGACGGGTCGAAGACCTCGGCCCGCGGCCACGCCAGATTGATCACCATCAGGACGCCGTAGAGCACCGCGAGGGCGTTCACCACGATCCCGAAACGGCCGAGGCTGAACAGCTTTCGTCCGCCGGCGTCGACGGCCGGTGTGTCCCGGCCGCTGCCGTGCGGCCAGCCCTGGAACCGCCGGTAGAGCATCGGGCCGGTGACGGCGAGGTAGGCGAGGTAGATCAGGATGATGCACACGCTGGCGAGGGTCGCGAAGATCGCCGAGTTGCCGACGTTCACGAGCAGGATGCCGATGCAGAGCACACCGATCAGGATCGACGGCAGGATCGGCGTGCCGGTGCGGCTGTTGACGTGTGCCAGTTGCGCCGAGAACGGGAGCCGGCCGTCGCGAGCCATGGAGAACATCAGACGCGAGCAGGCGGTCTGGATGGCGAGGGTGCAGATGAAGATGGCCACCGCCACGTCGGCGAGCAGGACCTTGCCCCAGAAGCTGCCGAGCACGGAATCGAGGACGTACGGCAGACCGCCGGTCGCGAGTTGCTCATCGAGGGTGGGTGCCGCCATCAAGGTGCCGAGCAGCATCAGTCCGCCGCCGATGGCCGAGACGGTCAGCGCCATCCGGATGGTGCGCGGTGCGACGCGGCGCGGGTCCCTCGTCTCTTCGGCCAGCTCGCCCGCCGACCCGAAACCGACCATGACGTACGCGGCCATCAGACCGGAGACGATGAACGCCCAGATGTAACCGGGCTGCTGACCGGGAACGCCGGTGTCGAAGACGACGTCGGGACCGCGCTGGGCGTGGGTGAACAGTGCCAGGATCACCGCGACGACACCGACGAGCTCGCAGACGACGCCGATGCTGTTGACCCGGCTCATCCACCGGACACCGATGCAGTTGATCGCGGTCACGATGACCAGCAGGACCGAGCCGAGGAGGACGGCGTTGGCCGCACCGCTCGTGGTGGTGAGGGTTGGGTCGTCGCCGATGATCTGAAAGCCGATCCAGATCGACGGCAGAACGACCTGCAGGGCGATCGCGGCCGCGGCAGCGGTGACGACCTGCGCGATCATCATGAACCAGCCGCCGAACCAACCGACGACCTCGCCGCCCATTCGGCGGGACCACTGGTAGATCGCGCCCGAGATCGGGTATCGCGCCGCGATTTCGGCGAAGCACAGCGCCACCAGGAACTGGCCGGCGTAGACGATCGGCCAGGTCCAGAAGAAGGCCGGGCCGCCGAAACCGAAACCCAGACCGAACAACTGGAAGATGGTGGTCAGGATCGAGACGAACGAGAACCCCGCGGCGAAGGACGCGAACTTGCCGAGCGAACGATGGAGTTGCTGGTCGTAGCCGAGTGCCGAGAGGTCGTGTGCGTCGGCATTTCCGGCGCCCGGGCCGGACGATGATCCAGCGGCCGAGGAGGGCGATGCCGCGGGAGCCACTTCGGGGGTGGAGGTCATGCGCGGTCTTCCTTTCCGAGAGAAAGCTCCACGTTGAGCACGGTTGAGGCAGGCACTGTTTCCTGTCACCTGATAGGTAAGCCCTCGCTGATTTCTATCGATTGACAGAATTGTTCCGGTCGTGAAAACTCCCGTTACGTCCGCGTAACGCGCCTGGGATTTCCCCGGTCGGCGGGTCCGCGAACGGCCGAAGCACGCGGCCTGTCGGCTAGGGTCGAGAAATCCGGGTCACAAGATGCCCGGGTTGCGAGATCTGTTGACGCAATTGAGGAGACGACATGCCGTCCGGCTCGAGTACGGCCCCGACGCCGACCGGCCGCGGCCGCCCGCGCCTGGTACAGGCCCGACGCCGCGGGCAGACCGCGCGCGAGGAAATCCTCGACGCCGCTGCCGAATTGTTCACCCGCCACGGGTACACCGGGACGTCGACACGCATGATCGCCGAGGCGGTCGGCATCCGACAGGCGTCGATGTACCACTACTTCGGCACCAAAGACGACATTCTCGCGACCCTGCTGGAGACGACAGTCGTCGCCTCACTCGACCGCGCGCGGGTACTCCTCGACGGGGATGGACCCGCGCTCACGCGGCTGCTGGAGCTCGCGCGCTTCGACGTCGATCAGCTGGCACAGTCGCGCTGGAACCTCGGCGCCCTGTACCTGCTACCCGAGGTCGCCGACCAGCGGTTCGTCGAATTCCGTTCGGCACGGCAGGAATTGGCCGACTCCTATGCCGCCCTGGCGGCCGCGGCACTCGGCGACTCCACCGACAAGCGGACGCTGCTCCCTTTCCGGCTGGTGGAGTCGGTCATCATGATGCGCGCCGACGAACAGCGCGGCGAGCTCGGCGAACACACGGCCGCCGGTCTCGCCGCCACCGTCGTCGACGCGATCTCGCGAATCCTGTAGCAACAGAGCGCACATGGCCGACGTCGCTACGGAGTTCCCGCGAGCGTGACGGCTAGCAGGTTCCGATCACGCCACCCTGCAGCGCCACCTCCATCTTGCGCACGATGGAGCAGTCCGCCGGACCACTCCCGACACTCCGCATGGGTTCGACCTGCTTCACCGCGGGGGTCGGGGCGAGCTGCCGGCCGACCGGCCCGGTGACCTGCGGTACGACCGGCTCCGGGGCGGCATGCCGCGGCTGATGCGGGACGACGACCCGCTCGGCCGACACCTCGGTGGCGTCCGCGCGCAGGTGTCGCGGCTTGTCGACCGGCACCTTCCAGCCCTTGTCGTAGCCGTGCGCCGCACCGATCGCGACACCGGCCGCGACCGCGGGCAGCGCAACGAGGGTGGCGACCAGAGCCGTCCCCACCACGGGTCCGACGACGAGTCCGGTGGGCAAGAACGGGATTCCGAACAGCAGACCCAGTCCGCCGCCCACCACACCGCCGACCGCGAGGGCGAGGGGTGCTGCCACCCCGGCTCCGATGACGCCACCGACCGCGGCGTCACCGACCATCTGCTCGGCCACCCGGTCGGCCCGCGAGACCGGTACCCCGTTGCTCTGCAACACATCCGAGATTCCTTGGACGATCTCGCCGGCTCCCGCCGAGATCTGCGCGGCCAGTTGCGGGGACACCGCTCGCGGACGGGTCAGGTCCAGGTTGCCGACCCGAACCCGGTCCCCGACATCGGCGACCGGCACCGCCACCGAACCGAGTGGCCGTAGGTGCCGCGGCCCCGGCGTCGGGACGACCGACGTCACGTCCGGCCACGACCCGACCACCACCGGCGCCGCATCCGAGACCAGCGCGGCGTCGATCTGCGCGATGCGGAAAGCGTTGCCGGGCAGTGTTTGTGCTCCCGACGTCGATGAGGAGGGTACCACCGGGACGGGCAGGGCCACCCCGGGTGAGACCGCCTGGGCCACGGCCGGGGCCGTCACCGTGAGCGACGCGGCCATTGCGCAGCCAAGCAAGGCGCCCGCCGGGCGGCGACCGCGCGGACGTGGGCAACGGTGTGCGCCGGATTTGCCGTTCTTGTCCATGGACGACCTCATCTCTTGTTGGTGAACCGATCATCGTGAGAAAACGCTAACCCCGAAGCGGCTTTCCGCGAGGCACTTTCGCGCGTCAGATGATCGTCGAGGACGGTCGCGATCTGTCTGATCGCCTCGTCCTCGGTCATCCCGAGGTGGTGGGTGTCGATGTCGACATTCGTTATGCTCCCCCGGACGTACCGACCCCATCCGTTGGCGCCCAACGCATCCGGTCGCCGATCGCGCACTGCGGTGAAGTAGAGCACGTCGGTGTCGACGACCGGCGGGTGCCAGTCACCGGTGGCCCGGATCAACAGGTTGTAGGCGTCGGTCAGCCGCTCGATCGTCGCGGCGTCGATGCCGAACCCGGCGCCGAGGCGCTCGGCGATCTGCTCGGCGGCTTGTTCGGCGGTCGCGTCCGCACTGACGTAGTCGATGCCGAGGACCGGGCCGAGGTTGCTGATCAGCTCGCCGGCGGTGACGGTGGTGATCGCCGACGAATCGACACCGTCGGCCTCGGTGTCGAGCATGGCGAGCAGCGCGACCTCGGAACCGGCCGCCCGCATCTCGGCGGCGACCGCGTGCGCGATCACCCCGCCCAGCGACCATCCCAGCAGGTGATACGGCCCCTCGGGCTGTACCGTCCGGATCTCGTCGGCGTACCGGCGTGCGATTTCGGAGATCGTGGTGGGGCCGGGTGCCTCGCCACCGATCTGTGGCGCCTGCAGGCCGTACACCGGCCGGCCGGGCGGGACCTGCCGGCTCAGCGTCTGGTAGCACCAGGCCAGTCCGGAGGCGGGGTGGACGCAGAACAGCGGCGGCAGTTCGCCTTCCGGCCGGATGGGGAGCAAGACGTCGAAGCCCACCCCGCCCGGCGACTCGTCCCCCGGCCCGCTCGCAACGTCGAACCCGTTACGCATCCCGTCCTCGATCCGCCGGGCCAGGTCGGCCGGGCTCGAATCGGACAGCATCCACCGGACCGGGATCTCGACGTGCAACTCGGTCTCGAGGTCGTTGACGACCTGGACCGACCGCAGCGAATTGCCGCCGAGCGCGTAGAAGTCGTCGTCGGCACCGACCCGCGGGACACCGAGCACGTGCTCGAAGGTCCGGGCGATCTCGGTCTCCAGCCACGACGACGGTGCGCGGAACGCCGAGGCGTCACGTGTCGGCTGCGGCAGCCTCGCCCGGTCGAGCTTGCCCGACGCGGTGATCGGCAGCGAGTCGATCACCATCACCGCCGTCGGCATCATGTATCCCGGGAGCGCCGCCGACGCGAACGCGGTGACCTCGGCGGTGTTCACCGACCTCTCCCCGACGTCCCTCACGCCGACGCCGCGGTCGGCCCCCGCCGGCACCAGGTAGACGGTGAGATAGTCGACCGTGTCGGTGGAGGTGACCGCGGCCGCCGCGCGGGCGATGTCCGGGTGCGCGGCGAAGACCGCCTCGATCTCACCGAGTTCGATGCGCAACCCGCGGAGCTTGACCTGGAAGTCGCTGCGTCCCAGATACTCGAGCACACCGCTTCGGCGACGCCGCACCAGATCACCGGTGCGGTACATCCGGGCGCCGGCGGTGAAGGGATCGGCCACGAAGCGGTCGGCGGTCAGAGCCGGTCGTCCGTGATAACCCCGCGCCACCTGCGTCCCGGACAGGTAGAGATCGCCGGTCACCCCCGCCGGCACCGGACGCAGCCGCGAGTCCAGCACGTACGCACAGGCATTCCACACCGGCGCACCCATCGGCACCGCGCCGTCGTCGGCCGTCCCCACCGCGGAGGAGGTCGCGTGCACCGTGAACTCGGTCGGCCCGTACAGGTTGTACAACTCCACTTCCGGCAGCGCACGGCGGGCGGCGTCCACCACGTCGGGCCCGAAGGCCTCACCCGCGACGAGCAGGGCCCGCAACGACAGCGCCGCGCCGGTGGGCAGGGCATCGGCGAACACCGCCAGCATCGACGGCACGAACGAGGTGATGGTCACCCGATGGGTGGACATGGCCTCGGCCAGGTAGCGCGGATCGGTGTGGCCGTCCGGTCGCGCGATCACCAGTCGGGCACCGACGGAGAGGGTCGCGAACAGTTCCCACACCGACACGTCGAAGGTCGCGGGAGTCTTCTGCAGCACCACGTCCGATCGGTTCAGCCCATACTCGGCGCTGATCCAGCGAAGCTGGTTGACCACCGAACGATGCGACACGGCAACGCCTTTGGGTCGACCCGTGGAGCCGGAGGTGAACAGCACGTACGCGAGGGCGTCCGGGGTCAGCGGCGTGATCCGGTCATCGTCGGTCAGCGGCGAGTCGTCGAACCCCGAGAGGTCGACAGAGTCGAGCGCGGACAGCACCAGCACCGGCTCGGCGCACTCGACCATGTAGTCGATCCGCTCGGCCGGATGGTCCGGGTCGATCGGCACGTAACCACCGCCGGCGGCGTGCACCGCGTACATCGCCGTGAGCTGGTCGAGCGAGCGTCGCATACGGAGCGCGACCAGCGAGTCCGGCCCCACCCCCTGTGCGACCATCCAGCGGGCCAGCCGGTTCACCCGACCGGAGAACTCGGCGTAGGTCTGCGAGACCGTCCCGCAGATCACCGCGGTGTCCTCGGCGTACGCGACCGCGGCCGCGGCGAACATCGAGACGAGGGTAACGGCGGAGTCCACCTCATGCATCGTCGCGTTCGGACCCTGGAGGGCGGCAGACCGTTCGGCGTCATCGAGCAGGTCCACGTCGTGGACAGCGCGGTCGGCGTCGATCGTCATCGCCTCGAGCATCGCCACCAACCGTTCGACGAACCGCTCCACGGTCGACGCGTCGAAGAGGTCGGACGCGAAGGTGACACCACCGGTGATGCCGGCCGGCGCCCCGTGCGCGTCGTAGGAATCGGCGACCGTCACCTGCAGGTCGAACAGGGCGAGTCCGGTGTCCGGTTCGACGGCCCGCACCGACAGATCGGGCAGTTTGATGTCGGTGCTCGAGATGTTCTGGAACGCCAGCATCACCTGGAACAGCGGGTTGTGGGCGTCGGAGCGGACCGGGTTGAGTTCGGAGACGAGCCGTTCGAACGGGACGTCGGCGTGACCGAACGCCGCGAGGTCGGTGGCGCGCACGTCGTCGATCAACTCGGCGAACGACATCCCGCTCCGCACCCGGGTGCGCAGGACGAGCGTGTTGACGAACATCCCGACCAGATCGTCGAGAGCACGTTCCCCGCGTCCGGCGTACGGGGTCCCGACGGCGACGTCGTCGGTCGCGGCGAGTCGCGCGAGCAGGGCGGCCAGCGCGGCATGGAAGACCATGAACAGTGTCGTGTTGTGGGCGCGGGCGACCCGTTGCAACCCGGCGTGCAGATCGGCGTCGACGGTCAGGCCGACGGACTCCCCGGCGTAGGACTGGGTGGCCGGGCGCGGCCGATCGGTGGGCAGTTCGAGCAGCGGCGGTGTGCCGGCCAGTTGCTCGGCCCAGTAGTCGATCTGCGCGCGCAGCAACGAGTTCGGGTCCGATTCGGAGCCCAGGACCGCCCGCTGCCAGATCGCGTAGTCGGCGTACTGCACCGGCAACGGCACCCATCCGGGGGCCTCGCCCTGCAGACGCGCGACGTAGGCCGTCATGATGTCCCGCGCGAGGGGCCCCAACGAGGAGCCGTCACCGCCGATGTGATGCAGGATCACGGCGAGCACCCACTCGTCGCCGCCGAGCTCGAAGAGCACGATCCGGGTCGACGCCCCGGCGGTGAGGTCGAACGGTGCCGCGATCAACTCCGCGATCGCCTGATCGACATCGGATTCCGCAACCTGGACGACCTCCATCGGGACGGTGTCAGCGGGCAGGATCACCTGGGCCGGTTCGCCTTCGACGAAGGGGTAGACGGTACGCAGGATCTCGTGGCGGGCGACGACGTCACCGATCGCCCGGTGGAGGACGTCGACATCGAGACTTCCGGACAGCCGCACCACGACCGGGATGCTGTACGCCGGCGACTCGGGTTCGATCCGGTTGAGGAACCACATGCGTTGCTGCGCGTAGGACAGCGGGATCCGCTCCGGGCGTTCGTGTGCCACCAGGTCGACGCGCCCGGTGTCCGTGTGCGACTCGGCGCGAGCGGCCAGCCGCGTCACCGTGGACGCCTCGAAGATCACCGACACCGGGATCGTGGTGTCAAGCGCCGCACCGATTCTCGCCACCACCCGCGTTGCGGCGAGACTGTTGCCGCCGAGGTCGAAGAAGTCGTCGTCGGCGCCGACCGCGGCATCGACGGACAGGATGTCGGCGAACACCCCCGCGACGATCTCCTCGACCGGCGTGGCCGGGGCTCGGAAACTCCGGGTGGTGACGACCGGCGCGGGAAGGGCACGCCGGTCGAGCTTCCCACTGGGTGTCAGGGGGATCTCGTCGAGGACCACGACCGCCGCCGGGACCATGTACGTCGGCAACACCTCGCCGAGTTCGGCACGAAGTTTCTCACCGACGAGGGCGACGCCCGGCGCGGGTACTACGTAGGACACCAGGCGCACACCGATGCCGGAGTCGTGCCGCGGGACGGTGACGGCGTAGGCCACCCGAGCGAGTTCTGCCAGCGCGGCGTCGATCTCCCCGAGCTCGACCCGGAAGCCGTGGACCTTCACCTGGAAGTCGTTGCGTCCGATGAACTCCAGGTCGCCCGAGTGGTTGCGGCGCACGATGTCCCCCGTGCGGTACGCGCGTTCTCCGGCATCGCCGAAGGGGTGGGCGACGAATCGGGCGGCGGACACCCCGGACCTGTTCAGGTAGCCGCGCGCGAGCGCGGGTCCGGACAGATACAGCTCCCCCGCGACCCCGTCCGGCACGGGCTGCAGACGGGTGTCGAGCACGAGCGTCTGCATCCCGGCGAGCGCCGTGCCGATTGTCGACCGTTCTCCCACCCGCAGCGGAGTAGTGGCGGTGGCGACGATGGTGGTCTCGGTGGGGCCGTACAGCACCCGGAATTCCCGGCCAGTAGCCGGATCGGCACCCACCCACCGGCTCACCAGGTCGGTCGGTACCTCGTCACCGCCCGACATGACGACCCGCAGGTCGTCGAGCCCGTCCGGGTCCACCGAGGCCAGCGCGGCCGGGGTGACGAACGCATGGGAGACGCGGTGATCGCGGAGGAAGTCGGCCAGCTCGCGACCACCCCGCATCCCGGTGGGCGCCACGACGAGGGTGGCCGCGGCGCTCACGGCGAGCAGGATCTCCAGCAGCGACGCGTCGAACGAGGGAGAGGCGAAATGCAGTACCCGCGGACTGGTTCCGGGCTCACGGTCGACGTGCAGCGTGGCGAGGTAATCGGCGACGCCGGCATGCGTGACGGCGACGCCCTTCGGCACGCCGGTGGAGCCAGAGGTGAAGACCACCCAGGCGGTGTTCGCGGGCCGGACCGGGCACACCCGATCGGTCTGTCGGATCGGCGACGGCGACAGTTCGGCGACCTCGGCGACGGTGGCGGGGTCGTCGAGCACGATCCACTCAAGCGCCCCGGACAGTGCCGGCCGCGAGCCAATAGTCGTGATCCCGAGTGGCGCAGCCGAATCGGACACCATCTGGTCGATGCGCGCGGCCGGGTAGTGCGGGTCCACCGGGACATAGGGGGCACCCGATTTCACGACGGCCCACCACGCGACCAGCGATTGCGCCGACCGCTCCACGGCCACCGCCACCGGCCGCTCCGGTGCCGCCCCGTTGTCGATGAGATACCGCGCCAGCCGATTCGCTCGGCGATCGAGCTCGCCGTAGGACAGCTCGACGTCGCCGCTGATCACCGCCGCACCGTCCGGGTCGGCCACGACGGCCGCCGCGAAGATCTCCGGCAGCAGCACGGGCTCCGCGACCGCACCCGGTCCCACCACCGACACCAGTTCGGCGCGCTCGGCTCCGCCGAGCCAGTCGATGTCACCGACGGGGGTTGTCGCGTCGTCGACGATCGCATCGAGCACACGGTGCAACCGACTGGCGATGCCGGCCACCGTCTCCGGATCGAACAGGTCGCGGGCGAACATCATGGTTCCCGAAAGACCCTGCGGCGTGCCCTCTTCGGTGTAGGACTCGGCGAAGACCACCTGGAGGTCGAACTGGCAGATGCCGGTGTCGGCCTGCGCGCGGGAGACGCGCAGGTCCGGCAGGTCGAGATGGACGTCGGACAGATTCTGAAAAGCCAGCGCGACCTGGAACAGCGGATGATGCGCGGTGGACCGATCCGGGTTGAGTTCGGAGACGATCCGCTCGAACGGGACGTCGGAGTGCCCGAAGGCGTCCAGGTCGACCTCGCGCACGCGGCCGAGCAATCCGGCGAACGACTCCGCGGCGTCGAGGTCGGTCCGGAGCGCGAGGGTGTTGACGAACATGCCGACGAGCGGTTCCAGGCCCGGTTCGCCGCGCCCGGCGACCGGGGTGCCGATCACGACGTCGTCGGCGCCGCTCAACCGGCCGAGCACCGCGGCGAGCGCGGCGTGCACGACCATGAACAACGACGCTCCGTGTGCGCGCGCGAGGGCCAGGAGTTGCCCGTGCAGGCGGGCGTCGATCGCCACCGGCACCTGCCCGCCCGCCAGGGTCGCCACCGGCGGACGCGGGCGGTCGGTGGGCAGATCGAGGACGTCCGGGGCACCCGACATGGTCGACCGCCAGAAATCCAGTTGGGCGTGCATCAACGAGGTCGGATCGCCTTCGCTCCCCAGCATGTTTCGCTGCCACAGCGCGTAATCGGCGTAGTGGACCGCGAGCGGTTCCCAGGTCGGTTCCGCGCCGGCGATGCGGGCGGCGTACGACGTCATCACATCGCGGGCGAGCGGCGCCATGGACTGGCCGTCACCGGCGATGTGATGGACCACGAGGACGAGCAGGAAACGCCCGTCGGTCCCCTCCCGGTCGTCGTGTGCGTCGCGGTTGTCCGGGCCATCGGGATCGTCCACGCCGTCCGGGTCCATCGCGACCACGGCCACACGCATCGGTACCGACGCGGTCACGTCGAAGCCGCGGCGTACGAATACGGCGACGACGTCCTCGACCTCGGTGGCCGATGCCCGCATCGACTCGAGGAGCACCGGGGCGTGGTCGAGGACGAGTTGCCACGGCTCGCCGTCGGTGTCGGGGTAGATCGTCCGCAGCACCTCGTGCCGCCCGACCACGTCGTCGAGGGCCTGCCCGAGCGCCGCGAGGTCCAGGTGCCCCGTGAGTTCGAGGACCACCGGGATGTTGTAGGCCGGCGACTCCGGCTCCATCCGATTGAGGAACCACATCCGCTGCTGCGCCAGCGACAACGGGATGCGCTCCGGGCGAACGGCTGCCGTCAACGCGGTGCGCCGGTCGTCGCCCAGCGACCCAACCAGCTCCGCCAGTGCCGCGACGCCGGGCGCGTCGAACACCGACCGCAGCGGAACCCGTACTCCCAGTTCCGCACCCAGCCGCGCCGTCACCACCGAGGCGGTCAGCGAGTCGCCACCCAGGGCGAAGAAGTCATCGTCGGCGCCCACGCGCGGCACGCCGAGGACGTCCTGGAAGACGTGCGCCACGGCGGACTCGGCCGGGCCGGACGGTGCACGGAACCCACGCGGGGCGATCACCGGTTCGGGCAGGCGACTCCGATCCAGCTTGCCGGTCGGCGTGAGGGGTATCTCGTCCAGCACGACCACCGCGGCCGGGACCATGTACGCGGGCAGCGATCGCTCCAGCGACGCACGTAGTTCGTCACCGGAGAGCGACGCCCCCGCGGTGGCGGTCACGTAGGAGACCAGACAGTGCGGCGTTCCGTTCCCGCCACGCGGGACGGTCACGGCGTAGGCGACGTCGGCGCGCGATCCGAGGCGCGCGTCGATCTCGCCCACCTCTACCCGGGTGCCGCGCACCTTCACCTGGAAGTCGTTGCGTCCCACGTACTCCAGTGCACCTGACCGGGAGACCCGGACGAGGTCGCCCGTCCGGTACATCCGGGTTCCGGGCGCATCGGCGGGGCAGGCCACGAACCGCGCCGCCGTCGTCGCGGGCCGGCCGACATAACCGTCGGCCAGGCCGGGGCCGACGAGGTACAACTCGCCGACGACGCCCTGCGGAACCGGACGCATCCACGTGTCGAGCACCATCGTGCCCACCGGTCCCACCGCCGTCCCGATCGTGATCGGATCACCCGCCCGCAGCGGCGTGCCGGCGGTGGCCCAGATGGTCGATTCGGTCGGCCCGTACAGGTTGATCATGTTCCGGCCGTCGGCCCACCGTGAGACCAACTCGGGCCCGACCGGTTCACCCGCGGTCGCCAGTACGCGCAGCGTGTCGAGACCGTCGGCCGGCACGGTGGCCAGTGCCGACGGCGTCAGGACGGCATGCGAGACCTGCTCGCGCCGAATCAGTTTCGCGAGCGCGGGGCCGCCGTAGACATCGGGTGGCGCCACCACCAGACGTCCTCCGGTCCCGTGGGCCATCAGGAGTTCGAACACGAAGGCGTCGAAGCTCGGTGAGGCCACCTGCAACACAGTCGACGACTGGTCGACGCCGAGGACCGCGCGCTGCGCCGCGACCACCGGCGCGAGGCCGCGGTGGGAGACGACGACGCCCTTGGGCGTGCCGGTGGAACCGGACGTGTAGATCACGTAGGCGGTGTCCCCGAGCCGGATCGGGCCGCCTTGTTCGACGTCGCTGACCGGATTGCTGGAGCGACCCTTCGAGACGCTCGCAAGCTCGCTCCTCAGGGAGCGGGGGGAGCCGCCGCCTTCGTTCGACTGGGGGCCGTCCGTCCGCAGTTCGTCGACGAGGAGCCAATCGATGCTGTCGGGCAGTGCGGCCCGGCGCGCGCCGACGGTGATCCCCAACCCGGCGCCGGCGTCGGCCAGCACGAACTCGATGCGTTCGGCGGGCAGGTTCGGATCCAGCGGCAGGAACGGCACTCCCGCCTTGGCCGCCGCCCAGATCGCGATCGCCGCCTCGACGGACCGCGGCAGTGCGCATGCCACGACGCCGGACCGCGCCTGCCGCGAGATCTGTCGCGCCAGGCGATCGGACTCGGCGTCCAGCTGCCGGTACGACAGCGACCGCTCGCCGCAGGTCACCGCGATCGCATCGGGCGCCTGACCGGCTGCGGCGGTGAGGATGTCGAGCAGGGTGGCCGGTTCCGTCTTCGCGTCGATCCGACCGGCGCCTGCCTCGTGCCCGATGTGACGGAGTGCGCCGAGGCGCGAACCCGGCTCATCGGCGATGCGGGCGAGACATTCCACGAAGTGGTCGACGATCTCTCGTGCGCGGCTCTCGTCGAACTCGTCCCGATGGAACCGCACGGTGATGCCGAGTCCCGGTTCCCCCTCGCCGCCGTCGATCTTCGGCGCCACGACGACGCTCAACGGGTAGGGCGTGGCGTCGAGCCCGGTGACGCTGTCGACGTGCAAGCCCGCCGCGGTGACCAGTTGTTGCAGTGCGTCCTCGCGCAGCGGGAACGACTGGAAGGCCAGTGCGGTGTCGAACAGATCCGACCGGCCCACCGCGCGGTGGATGGCCGGGAGTCCGACGTAGTGGTGGTCCAGGACCAGCGCGTTCGCGTCCTGCACATGAACCAGCAACTCGCGCAATGACATCGACGGTTCGAGACGGACCCGGATCGGTACCGTGCTGAGGAACATCCCCAGCGCCCGGTCGACGCCGGGCAGCTCCGGTGGCCGTCCGGCGACCGCGGAGCCCAGGACCACATCGGTGTCGCCGGTGAGGGTTCGCAGGACGAGGGCCCACGCCGCGGACAACGCGGTCCCGACCGTCACCGCGGACTCCGCGGCGGCCGACCGCAGACGCGCATACTCCTGCCCGGGCAGCTCGGCGATGACCTCACCGGCGTCGAACACGGTGGTCGCGGCGCCGAGTCGGGTCACGCGGGTGGGTCCGTCGACGTCGGCGTAGGCCTGCGCCCACGCGGCCGTCGAGGCGTCCTGATCCTGTTCGCCGAGCCACGCGAGGTAGTCCCGGTATGAGGCTGCCGGCCGGCATGCGCCGATCTGCCCCGGGTCGCCGTAATAGTGGAGCAGTTCGCCGAGCAGCAGGGGCATCGACCAGCCGTCGAGGATCACGTGATGGTTGGTGACGTGCAGGGCGAAGTGGTCGCTGTCGAGCCGCACGAGGGTGAAGCGGATCAGCGAGGGTTCGGTCAGATCGAAACCGGCGGCGGCGTCGTCGGCGGCGACCCGCCGGGCGGCCCCGCGGTCCGCGGCAACGGTGAGATCGACTGTCCGGAAGCGCACCTCGACGCCGTCGACGACGACCTGTCGCGGGCCACGCGACGTCTCGACGAAGGCCGTCCGCAAGACGTCGTGGCGGTCCACGAGCGCCTGCGCGGCGCGGCGCAGCAGGCCGGCGTCGACCGGACCGGAGAGGGCGATCGTCGACTGCACGGTGTAGGTGTCCACCGCATCGGGATCGAGGGTCGAGTGGAAGTGGATACCCGACTGCGTCGGCGACAACGGCCAGACGTCCGACAGCCTGGGGTAGTCGTTGCGCAGCCGGTCGAGATCGGCATCGGGAAGATCGACGAGTGGCGAATCCTGCTCGGTGACAGCCTGTTCGACGGCCGAACCGGTGGCAGGGTCGCCGGTCGCGGATGCGGTGGTGGCGATGGCGGCGAGCGCGGCGACGGTCTTCGCCTCGAAGATCGCCCGCGGAGTGAGGGACAGTCCGGCGGCCTTCGCCGCCGCGACCAGTTGCATCGAGACGATGCTGTCACCCCCGAGGGTGAAGAAGTTGTCGTCGGCGGTGACGTCGTCGAGTTCCAGCACCTCGGCGAACAGCGCGGCGATGATGCGCTCGGCCGGTGTCTCCGGCGGGCGGCCGCCCCCGCTCTCGGCACGGAACTCGCACTGCCGCAGCGCCTTCGTGTCGACCTTCCCCGACCGGGTGACCGGCATCGACTCCAGCTCGACGATCGCTGCGGGAACCATGTAATGCGGCAGGGTGTTCGCGAGGTCGTCGTGCAACGCATGCACGTCCATCGGCTCGTCCGGCGTCCCCACGACGTAGGACACGATGACCGGACGACCCGCCGGTCCGCGCTGGAGCACGGTCGCCGCCTGCGCGACGCCGGCGATGCGCGCGAGATGGGCGTCGATGTCCCCGGTCTCGATGCGCAGTCCGTGGACCTTCACCTGCTGGTCGTTGCGCCCCAGGTAATCCAGCCGCAAGGCGCCGTCTGTGCGCACCCAGCGCACGGCATCGCCGGTGCGGTAGAGGCGTTCGCCGGCGGAGCGTACGGGATCGGCCACGAACCTCGTCGCGGTGACGCCTGGGCGGTCGAAATAGCCACGCGCCAGGCCGGGTCCACCGAGGTAGAGTTCGCCGACGACTCCGACCGGCACCGGCCGCAACCAGGTGTCGAGCACGAACGCCGACACGCCCCGGATCGGCTCGCCGATCGTCACCGGCTCCCCGGGCCGGAGATCGTCGGCGCCGGTCGCCCAGATCGTGGTCTCGGTGGGTCCGTAGTGATTCATCAGCCGACGACCCGGCGACCAGCGAGTGACGATGTCCGCGCCCGTCGCCTCGCCGACCACCGCGACGATCCGCAGCTCCGGCAGACGCGACGGGTCCATCGTGTTGAGCACCGTCGGCGTGATGATGGCGTGGGACACCCGCTCGGTCCGCAGCAGGTCCTCGAGGTCGGAACCGCCGTAGATCTCCGGCGGCGCGACGGCCAGGCAGGCGCCGGCGCTGTGCGCGACCAACACTTCCGACACGCAGGCGTCGAAGCCGGGGGACGCGACCTGCAGGACCGTCGAATCCGGTTTCACCGCAAAGGATTCTGCGTACTCGACCACCAGGTCGGCGAGGCCGCGATGGGTGACGTGGACGGCCTTCGGCCGGCCGGTGGAGCCGGACGTGAAGATCAGATAGGCCGCGTTGTCCGGCCGGAGCGGGTCCCCGGTACCGAGCGGGAGCGAGTCGTCGGTACCGAGCGGGAGCGAGCCGGGTCCGGTGAGGGTCAGCCACTCGACCGTGTCCGGGAGGTTCGGGACGACGGCGTCGACGGTCACCCCGATCGTGGACCGCGCGTCGGCGAGCAGTTCGGCGATGCGGTAGGCCGGATTGCCCGGGTCGACAGCGACAAAGGCCGCTCCGGTCCGGGCGACCGCCCAGATCGCCACGATGAGCGCGGCCGACCGCGGGATCGCCAGGGCCACCGAGGTCTCCGGTCCGGCGCCGCGGGCGGCGAGCTCGTCGGCGAGCCGGTTGCTGCGGCGCACGAGTTCGCTATATGTCATCGTGACGCCGTCGGCGCGCACCGCCGGTGCCTCGGGGTGTCGTCGCGCGGTGTCGGCGAGGATGTCCCGGAGTAGGCGGGGCGACACGGCGGGCGGCCCCTCGATCGGACAGAGGGCGGATCGTTCGGTGTCCCAACAGGATGCGAGCGTGGCGACCTTGCGGCCCGGTTCGGCGGCGATCTGGCGCAGCAGCAGCACGAACCGCTCGAGCAGGACCTCGGCGGACTCCCGGTCGAGGCGGTCGACGGCGTACTTCACCACCAGTTCGTAGGTGCCGGGCCGATCGGCGGCCGGTTGGTCGGCCCGTCCGGGCCGGGGTGGCGTGACCTGGAGGCTGACCGGGTACGGGGTCGCGTCGTGGGCGGCCAGGCCGTTCCATCGCAGTCCCGCGTCGCCGAGCATGCGGTTGATCTCGTCCGGGTCGACCGGGTACGACTCCAGCACCGTGGCGGTGTCGAACATGTCGGCCACCCCGGTCACCCGCTGAAGTTCGGCGAGGCCGATGTCGCGGTGGCCGAGCATCGCCGCCTGCTCGGATTGCGCCCTGGCGAGCAGGTCGATCACCCGCTCGTCCGGGTCGAGCCGGATGCGCACCGGAAGGGTGTTGATGAACAGACCGATCATCCGCTCGATGCCCGGGATGGAGGCGGGACGGTCGGACACCGTGTTGCCGAAGACCACGTCGGACCGGCCCGTCATGATCGAGAGCAGCAACGCCCACGCCACCTGGATCGACGTGTTCGCGGTCACCCCGTGGGCGCGCCCGAGACCCGCGATCGCCTCCGTCGTCGCGATGTCGAGATCGAGCGCCGTCTCGTCGACCTCGGCCGTGGCGTCGCGCTCCGCGGCGCCGGTGAGTCGCGTCGGACTCTCGATGCCGGCGAGGGTCTCCTGCCACGCACGTGTCGTCGCGTCGTGATCGCGGGTGTGCAGCCACTGCAGATAGTCCCGGAACGACCGGGGTGCGGGAAGTCCGGCGTCCCCGTTCTCGTCACCGTCGGCCAGGTACAGCTGCAGCAGTTCGGAGATGACGACGGGCATCGACCACCCGTCGAGGACGATGTGGTGGTTGGTGATCGACAGGAGGAACTCGTCACCACCCGGGTTCTCGGTGTCGCGCGTCAACCGGATGAGGTGGAAACGGAGCAGCGGCGGCCGAGCCAGGTCGAAGGGGGCCGCCGACCCGGCGATGAGATGACGCAGTGCACGGTCCCGGTCGTCGGCGTCGGCGATTCCGGTGAGGTCGGAGTCCGACCAGTCGACGGTCACATCGTCGAGCAGGATCTGCCGCGGCCCCGCGCCGGTCTCGACGAATGCGACGCGGAGACTGTCGTGCCGGGCGATCAGCGCCTGCGCCGCCCGACGCATCCGGTCCGGTTCGAGCCGTCCGCCGAGTCGCAGTTCGGCCTGCACCGTGTAACCGTCGACGGCGGCGTCGTCGTAGGTCGCGTGGAACAGCAGTCCGGACTGCAGCGCGGTCAGCGGCCACACGTCGACCATCGACGGATGGGCGGCGGTCCAGTGATCGATGTCGGCCTGGGTGGTCGAGACCAGCGGGAAGTCCGACGGCGTGTGGCCGCCGGCCGTCCCGGACCGGACGTGCTGGGCGAGACCCTTCAGGGCCTGCACCCACAGGCCGGCCAGCTCCTCGACGTCGACCCGGTCGAGTACCAGCGCGGCGTACTCCCAGCCGACGTCGAGTTCGACGCCGGCCGAACCCGGTTCGGCGATCGCATTGATGTCGATGATGGCGGGCAATGCCATCCACGGGTGCCCGGTCCCGACCAACGCGTCGAAATCGCGCGCCGGCATCCATGGACCGGTGTGATCGCCGGTCCCCATCCGGCCCAGGTAGTTGAGGCTGATCTGGGGTTCGGGTCGGTCGCCCAGTTCGTCGCGGCCGGTCGGGTCGAGATATCGGATCATGCCGTAGCCGATCCCGTGGTCGGGAGCCGCCCGCAGCTGTTCCTTGATCTGTTTGATCGCCAGTCCGGCCGACGGGCCACCGGTGAGGGCGTCCTCGACGTCGACGCCGTGCAACTCGAGCCGGACCGGGAAGCGAGAGGTGAACCACCCCACCGTCGAGGTGAGGTCCGCGCCGGGTACCGCGGCCTCCTCGCGACCGTGGCCTTCCAGGGCGATCAACTCGCTGCCGTCGGCCTGCCCGCGCCGACGTCGCCAGTGCGCGAGCGCCAGGGCCAGCGCGGCCAGCAAGGAATCGTTGGCACCGCCGTGGAAGCGCGCGGGGATGGTGGTGAGCGCCGCCTCGGTCACATCCGCCGGAATCCGCATCCGGATGCGTCCGGCGGTGGCGACGATGTCCCTATCCGGGTCGAGCGCGCGGCGCCCGAGCAACCGGTCGCCGGGCTCGAGGATCTCCGTCCATCGGTCGAGTTCGGCCGCGGCGCGCACGGGTGCCTCCTCGACGAGGCCGTGGACCCAGCGCCGGACCGACGTCGTCGGCAGGCCGAGGTCCGGCACCGCGCCCCCGCGGATCTGGTGCCAGGCGGTGACGAGGTCGGCGAGGAGGATGCGCCAGGAGACCCCGTCGACGGCCAGATGGTGGATGACCAGCCACATCAGGTCGGGCGCGGTGCGGTCGGGGTGCTGCATCCACACGAACCGCACGAGTACGCCGGCGCGTGGGTCGAGGCGATCGGCCGCGGCCTGGAGGTGGCGGTCGATCTCGTCGCCGTCCCGACGGTCGAGCCACACGTGCTCGAGCGCCTCGTCGGCGTCGACCGCACCGGGTGGGCGGACCACCACGTGGGGTTGGTCGGCGAGATCGTCGACCAGCGTGGCCCGGAGGATGTCGTGCCGGTCGAGCACCGCGCGCAGTGTGCGCACCAGTTCGTCGCGCCCGGCGGCATCCGGGAGTTCGACCAGCGCGGCCTGTCCGAACCGGTCGACGGGACCGCGTTCGAGCATGGCGTGCATGATCGGTGACAACGGGATGGAGCCGACGGCGCCGCCGGGCAACTCGCGCAGTCCGCCGTCGTCGGAGACGTCGGAAGCCATCGCGGCCAGCGCGGCGACGGTCTTGTGCTCGAACACATCCTGGGTCGTGAACGCGAGCCCACTCGCCTTCGCCCGCGCCACGAGCTGGATGGACAGGATGCTGTCGCCGCCGAGGACGAAAAAGCTGTCGTCGGCACCCACCTCGACGACCCCGAGTACCTCGGAGAAGAGTTGCGCCAGTCGGTATTCCCGGGGAGTCGACGGCGGCCGCCCCGATCGCGCGGATGCGAACACCGGCGCGGGCAGTGCTCGTCGGTCGACCTTGCCGAACGCATTCAGCGGCAGGGCGTCGAGGATCGTGATGACGGACGGCACCAGGTGCGGCGGCAGGCACTCGCGTGCGAATCGCTCCAGCTCCGCCGGTTCGACCCGCTGTCCCGTCGCCGGCACCACGTACGACGCCAGGACGGTCGCGCCGGCGAGGTTGAGCGCGGGCACGGTGACGGACTGGTCCACCTGGGCGTGCCCGGTGAGAGCGGCGTCGATCTCACCGGGCTCGATCCGGTACCCACGGATCTTCAGCTGGAAGTCGGTGCGGCCCAACAGCTCCAGCGACGGCGCGGTCCCCGCCCCGACCCAGCGGGCGAGATCGCCGGTCCGGTACATCCGTTCGCCCGGCGCGCCGTGCGGGTGAGCCACGAAACGTGCCGCGGTCTGACCGGGCAGGCGCGCGTAGCCGCGAGCCAGCCCCGGGCCGGCGAGGTACAGCTCGCCTGCGGTTCCCATCGGCACCGGTTGCAGTGCGTGGTCGAGGACCATCACCGACGTCCCGCGGATGGGGCCGCCCACGGTGACGTCTGCATCGGGCTCGACCACCGCACTCGCCGCCGTGATCGTCGACTCGGTCGGCCCGTACTCGTTGATCATCGTCGCCGACCGGGTCCACCGTTCGACCACGTGCGGGGCGCATCGGTCGCCGCCGACGACGACGGTCTGCATCCGGGTCAGCGATTCCGGCTCGATGGTCGCCAGCATCGCGGGCGTGAGGGTCAGGTGGGTGACCTCCTCCTCGGCGAGCAACTGGGTGAGCCGCTCGCCGCCGATCACCTCCGGAGGCACAATCACCAGGGCGGATCCGGTTGCGAAGCAGGTCAGCAGCTGTTCCATCGACGCATCGAAGCTCGGGGAGAGCGCGTAGGAGACCCGGGACGCCGGCGCGAGGCCATAGGCGCGGGTGCGATCGGCGATGAGACTCGCCAACCCGGAGTGGGTGACCTGCACGCCCTTCGGCACGCCGGTCGAACCGGACGTGTAGGTCATGTACGCGACGTTCTCGAGCCGGGCCCGCGACGGAGCCGGCGAGTCGTCGAAGCCGCCGCCCGAGGCGTCGTCGGTGTTCCCGTCGGACGAGAGGTCGTCGAGGCCGATCCGGACCGCCGACGGGGGCACCCGCTCGGCGAACTCGTCGACGGTGATCGCCGCACGGGCACCGCTGTCGGCGAAGATGTGCTCGATGCGCTTTCGCGGGTATTCCGGATCCACCTGCACGATCGCGGCACCGGTCTTCGCCACCGCCCAGACGGCCACGACGGTGCCCAGGGACCGTCGCAGCAGGATGGCGACCGACTCCTCCGGCGCGCAGCCCGCGGCGAGCAGGCGCCGCGCGAGTCGCGACGAGGCGGCGTCGAGTTCGCGATACGTCATCGAACGCCCGGACGCGCACACTGCCGTCGACTCTCCGTGCCGTGCAACGGTTTCGGCGAGAATGTCGGCGAGTACCCGCGGCGGGGCGCAACGCGCGCCCCGCACGGGGAGCAATGTCGCCCGCTCATGCTCGTCGAGCAACGAGATCTGTCCCACGCGATCGTCGGACGCCCCGCCGAGGAAGGCGTGCAGGAACATCAGGAAGCGACGGTGGTGCCCGGTGAGCTCGTCCGGGGTGTAGATGTTCGGGTTGCCCTGGAAGTCGATGTGCGTGCTGCTCTTTCCCGCGCCCGGGTAGATGTTGACGAACAGATCGGACGTCGGACCCGAGGTCAATACGTGCAGCCGCCCGGTGACCTCACCCAGCACGACCTCGCTGTCGACCATCATGAGGTTCACCGCCGGCCCGAAGGACGCCGACTCGTCTCGGGCCATCCCCATGTCGGCGAAGATGTCCTCCTGCCGGTACCGCTGCCGCCGCAGAGCACTCAGCAACTCCCCCTGCACGGAGGTCACCACGTCGCCGAGCGTGCGGCCGGCGACCGGCACACGCAGCGGCACGACGTTGGCCACCATCCCGCCCGACCGGCGCAGCACGGCGGAGTGGCGACCCGAGACCGGAAGGCTGAGAAGGACTTCGGCACTGCCGGTCATCCGCGCGAGGTACGCGGCGAACGCCGCGACGATCACCGGGGTCACGCCACCTCCCTCCTGCGCGGCCGCATCGAGGAGCGCGGCCGTCTCCGCGGGAATCGGCGCGCTCACGAGGATCGGGTGCAGCGTCGGCTTGCCGTGCCGGCCGGCCAGGGTGACGACCGGCGGGGCGCCGTCGAGATGGTCGCTCCAGTACCTGCGGTCGTTGTCGTGACGAGTCGACCCGGGGTAGGACGCGTCCTGGGCGATGATGTCGGCGATGTCGCTCGCCTTCGACGGCGGCGCGGGATCGCCGCGAACGGCCGCGTTGTACAGCTCGGTGATCCGCCGGACCATCGTCACCGCGGCGAATCCGTCGAGCGCGATGTGGTGCGCCCGCAGGTACCACATGTAGTGCGCGTCCCCGACGCGGTAGACGATGCTCGTCATCAGGTCGTCGGTGAGCAGGTCGAGCGGTCTCGTGTAGTCGAGCAGCATCAGCCGGTGCGCTGTCGCGGTCGGATCGGCCTCGCCGCGCAGATCCACGGTGCTCACCGGAGCGCTCTGGGAGGCGACGTATTGCCGCGGTTCGCCATCGACGACGACCAGGCGCAGGTGCCCCGAGCCGAACTCCCGCCCGGTGATCAGGCAGACCTCCGTCAGCAACTCGGTGTCCAGTTCGCCGTCGATGTCGACGTACTGTGCCACCGAGATCGGCAGGTCACCGGCCACATGCTGGGCGAACCAGATGCCGCGCTGCGCGGCGGACAACGGAAGTGAGTCCACACCGGGATCCGGTCTCGCCGACGTGGCGGCTCCGGTCGTCTCCGTGGGATGGTCATCGGCCGGCATCCGGGTCGACGAGGAGTGCGCGGACGGGGTGACGAGATCCTTGTCTGAGATGGTCACGTGGCCTCCATGCGTTCGTATCGATCGCACTCGTCCGGGTATCAGGACCACCCGGGCGCCCCCCGCAGACCACGGGATGGACAATTCACAACCCGCGCGAGATCAAGCCAGATAAGCCCCCCTGGAGAGCTGTCGCCCCGTCGACAAATCGGACCATACTCCCGATTAACATTCGCCGACATCCCTTTTCGGCAAAGGTAAAACGTCAGTAAAGGCGAAGTAAAGACCAGCGAAAAAACGTCTCAGAATGGTCACGGAGAATTCGATGGTTCATTCGGATGAGTTTTCCGAAAGGCGTGGATTTTCGCCCGTGTCTCTGATTTTCAGATCAACTCATTCGGAAAGCGAATGTGGATTCATTACTCACACGGAGGCTGTCAAACCACAAGCAGCAGTTGTTCTTTGGGGCGACCGATCAATCGGTCCATCACGCCCTTCTCACGCAAATCGCCCAGAATGGACGGATCATCTTTAGGTGTCATTGCTAACGAATCGTTTATCCATGTTCAGCGTTTGGCGCCGAACTGGACTCATCGGAAAATCGACGCCGATGTCGACGACTCGGGACCAGATGATCGTCGACGTCATTCGCTGAGACGACACGACTGATGAATGAGAAAGAGCGAACGCAACTGCCCTGGGTCAGCCACGTTGCGGGGCCGGCCGGTTGCGCGTCAACCGAGCCGAGGCGGTTGCGGTTCCCGGCCCCACGGGGTGCCACCCGACCGCCCGGGCCAGGCCCTGCGGGGGCATCCCGCTCGAGATGGTCTCGTGTTCGCCGATGACGTAGGTCTCGTGCCAGATCCCGACCGAGTCGGTGTCGGCGAGCTCGCGATTGAACCACCGCCACATGGACAGATGCGGGGCGTCGGGGTCGGACGCGAACCGTCGGAGATCCTCGGCGCTGCGCCAGTACGACAACACCATCGGCGAACCGCCCAGATAGAGGCGCGCGTCGAGCATGCCCGCATCCGGTCGGCGCCGGAGGTGGATCAGCATCCGGGACATCGACGTAAGCACCGGTAACCAGGCGCGTACCCGCCAGGGTCGCGTCACCCGCATCCCGATCAAGAACACCGTCGTGCCCGGCGGCGGGGCGTCGTTGGTCATGCGGGCGGCTCGGCGAGCGGACATGAGACCTCCAGGACATTTTGTAACGTTGTTACGAAACGATGTTATGAAACGATTGCGGACATGGCAAGACCCCGATCCCACACCGAAGACGTCCGTGTCCGGCTCCTCGACGAGGCGGTTCGCATGGTGGCCGCCGACGGCATCGGTGCGCTGTCGGTGCGGGAGGTCGCTCGCGCCGCCGACACTTCCACCACCGCCGTCTACTCGCTGTTCGGCAACAAGGAGGGCCTGTCCCGCGCGATCCTGGTGCGGGCCTTCGATTCGTTCGCGCGGGCCCAGCGCTCCGCGAGCGTCGCCGCAACCGACCCGGCGACGCTCGCCGGCCTGGGGGTCGCCTACGTCGGGTGGGCGCTCGAGAATCCGCGCCTCTACGAGCTGATGTTCGGGGACGTGCTCGCCGGGGTCGAGCGCACCGAGGAGACCCGCTCGGCCGCGACCCGTGCGATCACGCCGTTGCGCGAGGGAGTCGAGCGAGCCATCTCCTCGGGCGCACTCCGCACCGCGGACATCGACACCGTCGTCGCATCGTTGTGGGCACAGGTGCACGGGACCGCGACGCTGCTCCTGTCCGGCAACTACCCGGCCGGCGCCGACCCGATGGCCGCGGCGACGGCCATCATCGACGGATGGCGAACTCCTGGTGCCTGACCGGCCGGACGAGGGCACGCGCACCGTCGGTACGTCTCGCCTCCTTCGGAGACACCCCACTAGGGTGTCGGTATGGCAGGGCGCAGCATGGATTTCGACCCCATCGCCGAAGCACGGGAGAACTGGACCCAGGCGGGGTGGGGCGAGGTGGCCGACGGCATGGTCGCGGTGACGTCGGTGATGCGCGCCCATCAGATCCTGCTCGCCCGTGTCGAGGCCGCCCTGCGTCCGTTCGATCTCAGCTTCTCCCGCTTCGAACTGCTCCGCCTGCTGGCGTTCTCGCGTCAGGGGTCCCTGCCGATCACCAAGGCCAGTGATCGGCTCCAGGTCCACGTGACCAGCGTGACCCACGCGATCCGTCGCCTCGAGGAGGGCGGGCTCGTCCGCCGCGTCCCGCACCCCACCGATGGACGTACCACGCTCGTCGAGATCACCGACCTCGGCCGCAAGACGGTGGGCGACGCCACGGAGACCCTCAACCGCGAGGTGTTCGGCAACGTCGGCATGTCCGACGACGAGATGACCGGCCTCGTCGGCGCCATCCAGTCGCTTCGCAAGCACAACGGGGACTTCTGACGTTTCATCCCCGATCGGGTTGCGGTTGATCCCGGAAAGCGGGACACAACGCAATCCGATCAGCTCGCGAGTCGCGACAGGGCATCAGTGACCGCGCTGACGAACTGTTCAGGACGCTCGATGAGGTCCGCCCAGGTGAAGTTCAGAACGGTCCAGCCGGCAGCGACGAGCGCGTTGCGTTTCGTGCGGTCTCGCTGAAACGTCTCGACGTCCCGATGGAATCCGAACCCGTCGATCTCGACCGCGAGCCTCGCTGCCGTGAAGGCGAAATCGATGACGTAGCCACACATCGCGAGGTTGGCCGTCCAGCCGTCGACACCCGCCTCGCGGAACAGCCCCACCACGACCCGCTCAGCTTCCGACCGCGCACCATCGTCGACGAGCTCGAGGTAGTGCGCCACCGCGGGCGCGCCGTGTCGCTTCGGATACCGCGCATGCGCGTCGCCGAGGTCGGCCCGCTTCACCGCGCCCGACAACAGCGCCGCATCGATCACGGTGACGCCCAGGTCGGCGGACGCATCGAGGACGGTCAGCCCGGCAGTCGTGACACGCAAACCGTCGTGTGTCGTCACATCTACCTCTGCCAGATCGCGATGGCGCACCACCGCCGTCGCCGACGACCGGGCATGACGCCCGCGCGACGCCGTGAACACCAGGTGCTTTCGCGGTTCCTTCGGATGAAGACCCAGCCACCACGCCGCGGCCACTCCACCGAGAACAGCCTCACGACCCACCGAAAGCACCGCAATCCGTGCCTGTGCCCGCGCCGATCGGTGGTGTCCCGCAACCAGGTACACGCCGCGAGCCACCGCGACCCACGCACCAGAATCCAGCCTGCGGCCGATCGCCGACCGGCTCACACCCTTCGCGGTCGCCTCGTGCGTGGAGACGACGCCGTCATGGGTACTGATCAACACATCGAGTTCGTTCACCCGACTTGGACGCACGGGCGCCCGCTACGGTTGCACCCTGCCGTACTGCTCGCTGCTAGCAGAAATCCCGTTGCGTTCCGTCCCGGAAACCGGGAACCAACGCAACGGGATCTCGTGAGGTCGGCGAACGACTAGTGCAGCGACGTGATGATCGCGCTGAAGTCGAGGTCCGCGTGCTGTTCGGCGAAGCCGCGGTAGAGCTGTGCGGCGTGGGTGCCCAACGGCGCACGGGCGCCGGTGCTGGCGACGGCGTCCATCGCAAGACCGAGGTCCTTGTTCATCAGGGCGGTCGCGAAGCCCGGCTTGAAGTCGTTGTTCGCCGGCGAGGTCGGGACCGGCCCGGGAACGGGGCAGTTGGTCTCGACAGCCCAGCAGTTGCCGGTGGCGCCGGTGATCACGTCGTAGAGCGCCTGGTCGTCGAGGCCCAGCTTCTGGGCGAGCACGAAGGCCTCCCCCACCGCGATCTGCTGGACGGCGAGCACCATGTTGTTGCACACCTTGGCGGCCTGGCCGGCACCCGCGGCACCGCAGTGGATGATCTTGCCCGCCATCGGATCCAGGGTCGTGCGCGCTGCGGCGAAGGCCTCGTCCTCGCCGCCGACCATGAACGCCAGGGTGCCGGCGACGGCACCCTTCACCCCGCCCGAGACCGGGGCGTCGACCTGTGCGAAGCCGTGCTCGGTGGCGCGCTGGTGGATGTCCCGCGCGTCGTCGACCGAGATCGTCGACGAGTCGATGAACAGGGCTCCGGTTGGTGTTGCCGGCAGGATCTCGTCATACAGCTTCTTCACGATGCCGCCGTTGGGCAGCATCGTCACCACGACCTCGGCGGCGGACACGGCCTCGATGGCGGCCGGGAAGGTCGCGATGCCGTTGTCCTGCGCGGTCTTCACCGCCTCGGGTACCGGATCGAAACCGCGGACGGTGTGACCGGCTTTCACTAGATTGGCGGCCATCGGGCCACCCATGTTGCCGAGGCCGAGGAAGGCGATCGTCGTCATTGTCTCTGCTTCCTACGAAAGTGGTTGTCTAAAGCGAAGTGTCAGCTGTCCCGGTAGCGGGTCGCGATCGAGCGGCCGAGCACGACCCGCATGATCTCGTTGGTCCCCTCCAGGATGCGGTGCACACGGAGGTCGCGGACGATTTTCTCGATTCCGTACTCGGTGAGATACCCGTATCCGCCGTGCAGCTGTAGCGCCTGGTCGGCGACCTCGTAGCAGGTGTCGGTGACGAAACGCTTCGCCATCGCGCACTGTTCGACCTTGTCGGACGCGCCATCGTCGAGCGCCGTCGCCGCCTGCCACAACATGAGCCGGGACGCCTGCAGCGAGGTGGCCATGTCGGCGAGGGTGAACCGGATGGTCGGCTCGTCGATGAGCGCGTTGCCGAACGCGCGGCGACTCGCGACATAGGCCGCCGCCTTGTCGAAGGCGGCTTGCGCCCCACCGAGCGACGACGCCGCGATGTTGATGCGGCCGCCGTTCAGGCCGTTCATCGCGATGCCGAACCCGATGCCCTCGGTGCCGCCGAGGAGGTTGCCCGCGGGCACCCGCACCTCGTCGAGGATGACCTGGGCGGTGGGCTGCGCATGCCAGCCCATCTTGTGCTCCTGCGCACCGAAACTCAGTCCGGGCGAATCCTTCTCGACCAAGAACGTGGAGATGCCCTTGGGTCCGGCGTCACCGGTGCGCGCCATGATGACGTAGAGGTCCGACGACCCGGCCCCGGAGATGAACTGTTTGACCCCGGTGAGCACGTACTCGTCGCCGGACCGCTCGGCACGCGTGGCGAGCGCCGCCGCGTCGGAGCCGGCACCCGGCTCGGTCAGGCAGTAACTCGCGACCGTCTCCATCGTCGCCAGGCGCGGCACCCACGTCGAACGTTGTTCGTCGGTGCCGTACTCGTCGACCATCCACGTGCACATGTTGTGGATGGACAGGAACGACGCGACGGCCGGATCGGCGTACGCCAGTTGCTCGAAGATGCGCACCCCGTCGAGGCGCCGCAGGCCACTGCCGCCGGCGTCCTCCGAACAGTAGATGGCACCCATCCCGAGTTCCGACGCCTCACGCAACTCGTCGACCGGGAAGTGGTTCGTGGCATCCCATTCGAGCGCGAACGGCGCCAGTTTCTTGGCCGCGAAACCCGCCGCGGTCTCGACGATGACACGTTCGTCACCGTCGAGCCGGGCGAGTGCGGCGTCGGCGAAAGTCGTCAACGCCGATCAGTCCATCGTCGGGATGACGAACTCGGCGCCGTCCTTGATGCCCGACGGCCACCGCGTCGTGACCGTCTTGGTCTTGGTGTAGAACTGGATCGACGCCGGGCCGTGCTGGTTGAGGTCGCCGAAGCCCGAGCGCTTCCATCCGCCGAAGGTGTAGTACGCCACCGGAACCGGGATCGGCACGTTCACGCCGACCATGCCGACGTCGACGCGGGCCGTGAAGTCGCGGGCGGCGTCGCCGTCCTGGGTGAAGATCGCGACACCGTTGCCGTACTGGTGGTCCGACGCCAGCGCGAGGGCCTCCTCGTAGTCGCCGGCACGCACGATCGACAGGACCGGTCCGAAGATCTCCTCGGTGTAGATGGTCATGTCCTTGGTGACGTGGTCGAACAGGGTCGGGCCGATGAAGAAGCCCTTCGAGATGTCCTCGTCGCCGAAGGTCTGCTCGTTGTTGGCGCGCTCACGTCCGTCGATGACGACCTCGGCACCCTCCTCGGCACCCTTGTCGATGAACCCGCGGACCCGCTCGAGGGCGGCGGCGGTGACCAGGGGGCCGTAGTCGGCCTTGGGGTCCAGGCTGTGACCGACGCGCAGTGCGTTGACCCGGTCGATCAGCTTGGCGCGCAACCGGTCTGCGGTCTGCTCGCCGACCGGGACCGCGACGCTGATCGCCATGCAGCGCTCACCGGCGCTGCCGTAGCCCGCACCGATCAGCGCGTCGACGACCTGGTCGAGGTTGGCGTCGGGCATGATGATCGCGTGGTTCTTGGCGCCACCGAAGCACTGTGAGCGCTTCCCGTGGGCGGCCGCAGTCGAGTAGATGTACTGCGCGATGTCGGAGCTGCCGACGAAGCCGAGCGCCTTGACGTCCGGGTGGGTCAGCAGCGCGTCGACCGCTTCCTTGTCGCCGTGGACGACCTGGAACACGCCGTCGGGCAGGCCGGCTTCGGTGAACAGCTCGGCGAGACGCACCGGCACGGACGGATCGCGCTCGCTGGGCTTGAGGATGAAGGCGTTGCCGCACGCGAGCGCGGGCCCGGCCTTCCAGAGCGGGATCATCGCCGGGAAGTTGAACGGGGTGATGCCCGCGACGACCCCGAGCGGCTGACGGATGGAGTGCACGTCGATGCCGCCGCCGGCACCCGCGGTGAACTCACCCTTGATGAGGTGCGGGATGCCGATCGCGAACTCGATCACCTCGACGCCGCGCTGGATGTCGCCGAGCGCGTCGGCGTGGGTCTTGCCGTGCTCGAGCGACAGCGTGGTCGCGAGCTCGTCGGCGTTCTTGTTCACCAGGTCGACGAACCGCATGAGGACACGGGCGCGGCGCTGCGGGTTCCAGGCGGCCCACTCCTTCTGCGCGGCCGATGCGGTCGCGATTGCGGCGGCGACCTCGTCGGTGGACGCCAGCGGAACCTGGGACTGCACGGCGCCGGTGCTCGGATTGAAGACGTCGGCGAAGCGACCGCCCTCGGCGGTGACGCGCTTGCCGTTCAGGTAGTGCGGGATCGAGGAGACAGCAGGAGCGGACACGGAGATCACCTTCGACTTCGTTGGGGGTATGGCCGGTATCACCATATAGTAGGACATCCAAGTATTTCTTCCAACCCCTCGCCACCAGCGATTTCGCGCCGACGAGCCGGTTAGGCTACCCTCGCTTAGCGAAAACGCCGACGTCGAGAGGAGTTCACATGTCGGTCGTCATCCTCTACGGAACCGAAACCGGGAACGGTGAGCTCGTCGCCGACGCCATCGCCGACACGCTGGCCGCCGACCACGATCCGTCGATCTACGACATGAGCGAGTACGCGGTCGAGGACCTCGACCCCGAGGACTTCCTCGTCATCGTGTGCTCGACCTACGGCGAAGGCGAGCTGCCGACCGGTGCCGAGCCCTTCGCCGACGAACTCGAGAGCGTGAACCCGGACCTCACCGGTCTCCGCTTCGCGGTCTTCGGTCTCGGGGACTCGATCTACGACACGTTCAACCGCGGCGGCGAGATCGTCGCCGAGATGCTCACCAAGCGCGGCGCGGTCCAGGTCGGCGAGCACGCCCGCCACGACAACTCCTCGCCCATCAAGCCGGCGAAACAGGCCGCCGAGTGGGCCGAGGGAATCTCCCAGGAGATCTGAGCACGCCTGACGTCGACGCGGCCGGTCAACCCGCTGGTCGCGACGTCGCGCCCGCCGCCGGGCCCGCGTCGGCTGCGGCGGACTCCTCCGCCGCCACGGCCTGCTCGTATCCGCGCACGGCCGACAGCTTCGCGAGTTCGCATACGGCGCGCACCATGATCGCGAGCACGATCCCCAGGAACAGCGCGGTCGGTACCGACACCTTCAGGTTCTCACCGAGCAGCAGCACACCGAGCACCATCGCGACGGCGGGCTCGGCGACGGTCATCGATGGGAACGACGTCTGCAGATCACCGGCCCCGAACCCCATCTGCTGGGCGAGGATGGCGCAGACCACCACCAGCACGAAGAGATAGATCTCGGGGTGGACGAAGGTACGCCAGAAGTGGTGCGTGATCTGGTAGATCACGGTCTTCACCAGCAACGCCGACACGCCGAACAGGATGCCGGCGACGAGCCCGTAGAACAGTGCCTTGTAGTGCGGACTCGAGCGGTGGGCGAGGATCACCAGCGCGACCACGACGCCGATGACCGCTCCCACGGTGCCCCACAGCAGGAGAGCATCGGGGCGTCGCATCGACGGTTCGGGACGCGCCACGATCAGGAACGTCACCACGCACGCGACGAGAACCCCGCCCCAGGCCCACTCGATGCGGGCCGGATGTCGGTGATCGGCCCACGCCTCGAGCGGAAGGGCGAACAGCACGGCGAGGACGACGAGGGGTTGCACGAGGAGGATCGAGCCGAGTCCGAGTGCCGAGGCCTGCAAACCGAAGCCGCACAGCGCGATCGCCGCTCCGGCCCACCATCCCGGGGTGATCGCACCGTTGACCCGGGAGGCGCGCTGACGCAACACGGTACCGGCGGCGATCATCAACGCGGCCAGCACCGCGAGGAGCGCGGGTACCCAGGTGTGCACGATCCCCAGGGTAACGGCGGTGAGCCGCGGTCGCGGTCCCGGCCGGGGTCGTCCCGGGCGACATCGACGGTGTCGTAACACCTACTGCCTGCCCGGACAACGTAGATTCGAACCCATGCGTTATCGGTCAGATCTGGAACGACTGGCCACCCTCGACGCCGCCGCGATCGAGGTGGCCTGCACCGACTGCACCTCGGTGGGTGAGCTCATCGACTGTGCCGTGGACGAGTACCTGGAGTTCGATGTCGCCGCCGACGAGGCCGAGGCCCGCGGTCACGACGAGCACGCGGCCTACCTCCGCCAGGAGGCCGCAGCCTGGCGCGCGACCGTGCGCGTCCTGCGGATGATCGAGTCCGAGTCGGGGTCCGAATCTCACGCCCGGGGCCGCGGCCGGCACGGCGCCGCATGAGCCGGACCCGCACGCTGGTCCTGATGCGGCACGGCAAGTCGGGTTATCCGCCCGCGACGCCCGACCACGACCGTCCGCTGGCCGAGCGCGGCGATCGGCAGGCCGCCCTCGCCGGGCGCTGGATGGCCGATGAGGGCCTGCGGATCGCCGCGGTGCTGTGCTCGACTTCGACGCGAACGCGTCAGACGCTCGCCCGAACCGGCATCGATGCACCCGTGACCTTCGTCGAGGACATCTACGGCGGCGCGCCCGAGGAGATCCTGGAGGCCATCCGCATCCACGCGCCCGCCGACGCGCGGACGATCCTCGTCGTCGGCCACGAGCCCGGGATGCCGTCGACCGCACTGGCGCTCGATCCGCACGGGTACATCGAACGCTTTCCCACCTCGGCTTATGCGGTCGTCGGCATCTCCCACGAGTGGGACCGGATCGGGATGGCCCCGGACCCCGAAGCCCACCTCGTCGGCGTGCGGATCCCACGCGAGGGGTGACCGATGGCGCACACTGGGACCATGCGTGAGATCCAGCGAACCATCATCGACGCCCTCGCCGTGAAGCCCTCGATCGATCCCGGCGAGGAGGCGGAGCGGCGGGTCGGATTCCTCGTCGACTACCTCCGCGCCACGGGTGCCAAGGGTTACGTACTCGGCATCTCCGGCGGCGTCGACTCCAGCCTGGCCGGGAAGCTCGCCCAGCTCGCCGCCGAACGCATCCGGTCCGACGGCGGTGACGCGACCTTCATGGGCGTGCGGCTGCCCTACCGCGTACAGCACGACGAGGACGACGCGGCCGCGGCCCTCGAGTTCATCGGCGCCGACGAGGTCGTGACAATCAACGTGGCACCCGGCGTGGATGCCCTCGACGACGAGATCGAACAGGCCACCGGCACCCGGCTCACCGACTTCACCAAGGGCAACGCCAAGGCGCGGCACCGCATGGTCGCGCAGTACGCCCTCGCCGGTGACCGCGGGTTGCTGGTGATCGGCTCCGACCATGCGTCCGAGAACGTCACCGGCTTCTTCACCAAACACGGCGACGGTGCGGCCGACGTGCTGCCGCTCTCCGGCCTGAACAAGCGGCAGGGGCGTGCCCTCCTGCGCCACCTGGATGCACCGCAGCAGCTGTGGGAAAAGGTCCCGACCGCCGACCTGCTGGACGAGAAGGCCGGACAGACCGACGAGGACGAACTCGGCCTGCGCTACGACGACATCGACGACTACCTCGAGGGGCGCGAGATCCCCGAGGACGCGGCGGAGAAGATCGAGGCCGCCTGGCACCGCAACCGGCACAAGCGCACCACCCCCGTCGAGGTCGACGACACGTGGTGGCGGTCCTAGCGCTGCACCCGGCCGGCGCGTTCGGCGGACCCCGCACGACGGCCTGTCCGCGATTAGGGTGTCGGAGTGTCTGTCTACGCAAACGGATTCGCCCGCGTCGCCGGAGCCGTACCCGTCCTGACGCTCGCCGAACCCGCGGTCAACGCCGCGCGCACCGTCGAACTCGCGACGCAGGCCGCTGACGACGGCGTCTGCCTGGTCGTCTTCCCCGAACTCGGGCTGTGCGGGTACAGCGTCGACGACCTCTTCCACCAGGACGCCCTCCTCGACGGTTGCCGCGCCGCACTCGACGACATCGTGGCCGCCAGTGCCGGACTCAAGCCGGTTCTCTGCGTCGGACTGCCGATGCGCGTGGGTGACGGCCTGTACAACTGCGCCGCCGTGATCCACGACGGCGCGGTCCTGGGGGTGGTCCCGAAGTCGTACCTGCCGAACTACCGCGAGTTCTACGAGCAGCGCTTCTTCGCCGCGGCGCGCGACGCGGTCCCCACGACCGTGCGGATCGGCGACGACGAGGTCCCGTTCGGTGCCGATCTCGTCTTCGAGGCCCGCGATCTGCCGGGTTTCGCACTGTTCGTCGAGATCTGCGAAGACGGCTGGGTGGCGATCCCACCGAGTACGTGGGCGGCTCTCGGCGGCGCGACCGTGCTGGCCAACCTGTCGGGCAGCCCGGTCACCATCGGCAAGGAGAGCTACCGCACCAACCTGTGCACCGGGCATTCCGCGCGGACCATCTCGGCCCACGTGTACGTCGCTGCCGGGTACGGAGAGTCGACCACCGACCTCGCCTGGGACGGCGATGCCCTCATCACCGAAAACGGTTCGCTCCTCGCCCGCAGTGAACAGTTCGCGACGACCGACCAGATCATCACCGCCGACATCGATCTCGACCGCCTGCGGCAGGAACGCATGCGGATGATCAGCCTCCGGGACCAGGTCGGCGATCACTCCGACCGGTTGAAGTCGTTGCGTCGCATAGGTTTCGACTTCGGAGACCTGCCCGACGACGATGTCGTCCGGCGGGTGGTCCCCCGATTCCCCTATGTCCCAGCGGATTCCGCCGACCGCGACGAACGCTGCGCGGAGGTCCGCTCCATCCAGGTGCAGGGCTTGGCCCAGCGACTACGCTCGACGGGTCTGGAGAAGATCGTCATCGGGGTGTCCGGCGGCCTGGACTCGACACTCGCGCTCCTGGTCGCAGTCGACACCTTCGACCGGCTCGGGTTGCCGCGCACCAACATCCTCGGTTACACGATGCCCGGCTTCGCGACCGGCGGCCCGACGCTGCGGCGCGCCCACGCACTCATGAACTCGCTCGGGGTGAGCGGCGCGGAGATCGACATCCGGCCGTCCTGCGAGCAGATGCTCGCCGACCTCGACCATCCGTACGCGCGCGGCGAGAAGGTCTACGACGTCACCTTCGAGAACGTGCAGGCCGGTGAGCGGACCTCACACCTGTTCCGGCTCGCGAACGCCAACGGCGCCATCGTGCTCGGGACCGGCGACCTCTCCGAACTCGCGCTCGGATGGTGCACCTACGGCGTCGGCGACCAGATGTCGCACTACAACGTCAACGGGTCGGTGCCGAAAACCCTGATCCAGCACCTGATCCGGTGGATGATCACCAGCGGGCACCACACCGCCGAGACCACCGAGACGCTGGTCGAGATCCTCGACGACGTCATCTCCCCCGAACTCGTGCCCGCCGGCGACGACGGCCGGATCCAGAGCACCGAGGACACCGTCGGCCCCTACGAGCTGCACGATTTCTTCCTCTATCACCTGACGCGCTTCGGCTACCGCCCGAGCAAGATCGCCTATCTCGCGCGCCAGGCGTGGGGCGACCGCAGCCGTGGCCCGTGGTCGGATCTGCTGACCGAGGACAAGCGCAACGAGTACGACACCGCGACCATCGAGCACTGGCTCGCGGTGTTCCTGAAGCGGTTCATGGGCAACCAGTTCAAGCGCTCGGCGATGCCCAACGGCCCCAAGATCGGATCGGGCGGGTCGCTGTCCCCGCGCGGCGACTGGCGTTCACCCTCGGATGCGTCGGCGCGGGTCTGGCTGGACCAGCTCGCCGGGGGCTAGTGCGGCGGGTGGTCGCGCCCTGCGCAAGCTCCGGCCGCTCCTCAGTACCTGCGGCCAGGCGGCCGTCGTGGACTACGACAGAACACTCTTGAGCGTCCACATCTCTGCTCCCTGAGGTGCGAGCGAAGCGAGCCACGAAGGGCTCCGCAACCTGTCTCACCAGGCCCTTCGTGGCTCGTCGCTGGCGCTCCTCGCACCTCAGGGAGCAATGGTTATGTCGTTCTTTCGGGTTAGCGAGCAGGGTGGTCGCGCCCTCCGCAAGCTCCGGCCGCTCCTCGGAGAACACACGTGACCAGGGGTCATGCGGTTCTCTCGCCTCAGTCGCAGGCGGCCAGCAGCTGCTTGATCTCGTCGTCGAAGGCGTTCGCGATGGCCCACGGGTCCGGGGTCTGATCGGTGCAGCCGACGATGCCGATGTTGAGGTTGCCGTCGGCGGAAAAGACCGTGATGTTCAGTCCCAGGCCGTGCATGATCGGGCCCAGCGGGTACACGCCGGTCACGCGCGCGCCGAGGAAGTACAGCGGGAAATCCGGGCCGGCGACGTTGGACACCAGGACGTTGAACACCGGCGGATGCGCCGACGCCCAGTTGCGGTCGCCGTAGATCTTCATCGCGGTGGACAGAGTCGTACCGGGAGCGAACTGCGCCCAGGACCGCAGGATGTTCGCGTCGATCTCGGCGTGGTGCTCCTTCGAGGTCCGGCTCAGCTCGGCCTGCTTGCGCAGCCGCGCGACCGGGTCGGGCTCGTCGGAGGACAGCAGGGTGAACATGCCGGTCACCTTGTTGGTGCCCTCGACGACGAGGTCCTTCTCGTCGGCGCCGTGCACCGAGACGGGGACCATCCCCACCAGCGGACGATCGGGGAGCTCGTCGTGGCCGAGCAGGTAGGTGCGCAGTGCCCCGCCGACCATCGCGAGCACGACGTCGTTGAGCTTTACCTCGAAGTGGTCTTTCACTCGCTTCACATCGTCGAGCGAGAGCTGGGTGACGGCGATGCTGCGGTGCGGTGTGATGGGCGCGTTGAACCGGGTCCGTGGGGCACGGAAGGGTGCGGGCATCGCCGAATCCTGTTGTGCCCGACGGAACCAGCCGACGGGCACGCTCAACGTGCGGGGGAGCAGTTTGGCCATGGCGAGGGGCCGCTGCACGAAGTAGTTGACCGCGCCGCCCGCGGCCATCGCGACGCGCGACGACGGGCCGGCCGACTCCCCCACCTTCTCGGCGTCGAGATCCGGCGGTTCGGGCGTGAGCGTGCACATCTGGGCGAGCATCTCGGCGCCGGTCACACCGTCGGTCCCGGCGTGGTGCATGCGCAGCATCGCGCAGACCCGGCCGTCGGCGAGCCCCTCGATGATCCACAGCTCCCACAGCGGCTTGCCGCGGTCGAGCGTCTGTCCGGCCAGGTGACCGCACAGTTCGGCGACCTCACCGGCGCCGCCGGGGGCCGGCACGCCGACCCGGTGCACGTGCCGCTCGATGTCGAAGTCGTCATCCTCGATCCACACCGGGTGGTCGATGTTGAACAACGAGTTGTCGAGTTTCCGCCGGAACGCGGGTATGGCAGCGATGCGTCGCTCCATCTCGGCGCGGAGCTTGTCGAAGCGGTAGCCGCCCGGCATGGTGCTCGGATCGATCTCGAACAGACCGATGACATGCATCAGTTGCGAGCGTGTCTCGAGGTAGAGAAACGATGCGTCCAGTCCGCTCAAGCGCTGCATGGGATTCGCCTTCCCTCGACGTCGGGCACCCGACCCCGTGGGCGCCCCACGCCATCATGCCGCACGCGACGACCCCGGCGGGGTCGGTTCCGGCACAGCCGTGACGGCGTCGAGATGCCAGATGATCCCGGCTCAGAGCGGCAGCGAGTCGACCATGTCCAGAATGTCCTGTCCATCCGTTTCGAGAACGACGATCATGGCCAGCTCGCGCGACGGGTCGTCGGTGATCTTGAAGACCCCGCGTCCGTTCTCGTCGATCAATCCAGTTCCGTGCCGCCACCGCACCGGCCGCGACGTCTCCGAGGAACGTGAGTACTCCGCGTTCAGCGCATCTCGGGACGCGAACCAGAACACCCCGAAGGGGCGATCGACCGAGCCCGCGGCACATCGGACGACGAACACGGTGCGCACCTGACCCGCTCCGGTCTCCGACGGCCCGACCTCGTCCCGTCCGCCCGAGTATCGGCGGATGCACTCGGTGTTCATCCACTGCGCCGCGGTGTCGGGGGCCTGCGGGAGCAACTCGGGGAACTGCGCCACCAGCGGCGCGAACTCCCCCCAGCTCGCGCCCGTCCGGACCCGCTGCACGGGCCCGGGCTCGGAGTACACACCCGCGCGGATCGCGATGACCCGGTAATCATGTTCTCCGGCAGGCACACTCACGTCCTCGGCGGAGGTCTCGGGTCCCTGGTGGACGACGTAGCCGTCGCCGCGAAGCAGCTGATAGGCCGACGCCCCGGCGACCGGGTCCCACGACGCGACCACCCGTCCCGGTCGCGCCTGCAGGGTCAGGCCGCCGGGGGTGTCCGGCGCGTCGGGCGCGGTCACCGACCGGACCACGACGAAGCCGCCGACAGCGACCACTGCGGCGACGAGCACGATCAGCCCGATCAGCCACGGCCCCGACTCGAAACGGCGTGTCGTGATGGGGGATGTCGAGGGTGTCGGCGAGGTCATCAGATCGGCAGCCTTCTCAGCACGTCGCCGGCTGCGGCGGCGGGCTCACCCGGGACGACCACCCACACCACCGAGCGGGCATGGTCGCCGTCGTCGAAGGTGAGAATCGCCTGCCCCTGATCCCGCTGCTTGTCCGACAGGTACAGGGTGCCGGTATGCCCCTGCGCGGTGGTGTAGTCGACGCCGCGCAGGTCGTGGGCGGTCACCTTCGCCGCCGCGACCGCTTCCTCCGGGGTCTCGTAGGTGTCGACGATCACCTGATACGCCGCCACACCCGGGTCCGACGGCCGCCCGCTGTCGTCGCCGGTCGCGGCGTCGGCGTCGCGGGTACACGACACGGTGCGTTTGCTCGACGAGAACGCGAGATCGCCGTCCTCGCCCCAGCAGCGCATCGCGTCGAAGCCGTTGGTGCTCAACGGCGTGGCCGGGATCAGGTCGTGGTACAGGTCGGCGATGGGCTGCAACTCGCCCCATGTCATGAAGACATCGACCTGTTCGGAGTTCCGGGAGAAGTCCGACACCCGGCCGCCGTCATGCGCGGCGACCTGATACGTGTACATGCCGGGCACCGGCCGGGGCGCCGTGAACTCGGTGGCGGGCCCGGAATAGATCACGTCCTCGTTCTGGGTGACCACGTAGTCGGTGGCCCCGGCCACGCCGTTCCAGGTCAGTTCGACAGCGGTGGTCGTGACCTTCACGTCCGGGGGGTCGGGGGTGTCCAGGGAGGTGGCCGACATGCGTGCGAAACCGATTCCGGTGCCGAGGATCCCGGCGACGAGCACCGCCACGATGCCGATCGCGGCGAGGTGGCGAGGCCGACGGACCGAAGTGGGTTGCGTCGCATCGTCATCGGGTGGCCAGGTCTGCAACGGTCCCGATTGCACGGGCGGTGGCGTGTACCCCGCGCTCCCCGCGACGCCGGCGCCGACGCGCCCGAACCCCGGGCTCGGTTTTGGACCGGCCGGTGCGGGCCCGGTGGGGGTCCCGGCCGGGGGCTCGGGCCTGATCGCCGGGCCGATGAGCGTTGCGCGGGAATCGAAGACATCGGCGAGCGCGGCGGCGAACTCCCCCGCCGTCGGGTGACGACGACCCGGCTCCTTGGCGATCGCCCGCGCGAGCACGGCGTCGACCCCGGCGGGCAACGCCCGGTTGCGAGCGCTCGCCGACGGGGGTTCGTGATGCATGTGCGCGGTCATCAGTCCGTGCAGCGACGGCGAATCGAACGGCGGTGCACCGGTGAGGAGTTCGTACGCGGTGGCAGCGAGAGAATAGATGTCGCTCCGGCCGTCGACGCGCAACCCCTCGATCTGCTCCGGCGAGGCGTAGCGCATGGTCCCGATGGTGATCCCGGTACCGGTCAGGTGGGTCACCTCGTCGAGGACCTGGGCGATGCCGAAGTCGGTGAGTTTGACGGCCTCCGGGGCGCTGTCGGTGGCGCCGTCCGCGCCCGGCGTGATGAGGATGTTGGCCGGCTTGATGTCCCGGTGCATGACGCCGCGCCGGTGCGCCGCGTCCAGACCCGCCGCCGCTCCGGCGATGATCGTGCACGCGAGACCGGGGTCGAGGGGCGACTCCCGGGCGAGCATCCGGGCCGCGTCGGTACCCGGCACGTACTCCATCGCGATCCACAGCAACTCGTCGAACACACCACGGTCGTAGACGGCCACGATGTTGGGATGGTGCAGCGGCGCGACGATGTCGGCTTCGCGTTCGAACCGCGCGCGGAAGACCGGGTCCGCGGCATGGACCGAGCGGAGCACCTTCAGGGCGTCGGCGCGCGGCAGCCGGGGGTGCGCGGCTTGGTAGACCTCGCCCATGCCGCCGCGTCCGAGCACGTCGAGGACGCGGTACCCCGCGATCAGGTCCCCTACCTGGTACATGACGTCCTCACCGATCCGTGTGCGGTGGCTGTGCTGGGGACGAATGGTACCGATTGTCGCGAAACGCGGTGGACCACACCGGTGCGGACTCTACGATCGGCGGCGATGGAAACCACCGAGAACCCGACCCCGACGACCGCCGACTTCACCCCGGCAGAGCTCGACGAGGCCTTCGCACAGTTCCAGCGCACGGTCGCCGAGATCGCCGTGAGCCGGGACTGGGATCGCTATGCCGAACTGTTCACCGAAGACGCCGACTACATCGAGCACGCCTTGGGCACCATGCGCGGCCGCGAGGAGATCCGGACCTGGATCTGGCGGACGATGACGTCGTTCCCCGGCAGTCACATGACCGGGTTCCCCTCGCTGTGGCATGTGGTCGACGCGCCGACCGGCCGGGTCATCTGCGAAGTCGACAACCCGATGCGCGATCCGGGCGACTCGACACACATCACCGCCACCAACATCACCATCCTCACCTACGCCGGCGACGGCCGGTGGAGTCGCGAGGAGGACGTCTACAACCCGATGGAGTTCGGGCGCGCGGCGATGCGCTGGTGTGAGAAGGCACGCGAACTGGGCACCATCGACGAGCCGGCCACGGCGTGGATGGAGACGACGGGCGCGATGTTCGCCTCGCGTCCACGTTCCGGTTGAGGGCCTGCCGACCTGCGCGAACACCGGTTCCGGCGTCGCCCGCACCGACGTGACCGACACCACCGGCCGGACGCGTAACGCGGCGCGCGGGCGTGAACGACACCCAGGCGACGGACTTGGGACACCGGTGTGCGTGCCGTACGCTAGAACTTTGACCAGTGGCGACGGGGCGGCGCGGGGGACCCGGCCCGACACCCCACGGTTCGGTGGGCGGGGTGCGCGCCTCCCCACGACGACGTCGCGAACCACGGTCGTGGCCGCCGGCCACGCACGCGGATCGATCGACACGACGCACGACGACGACACGCAATGACTACACACGCGGACACCGTTCGGAGGACATCTATATGGCACGCGACCTGACGCAACTCGAGCTACTCAAGGAGCTGGCCCCGGTTGCCGAGGACAACGTCAACCGCCACCTCAAGATCGCCAAGGACTGGAACCCGCACGACTACGTGCCGTGGGACGAGGGCCGTAACTTCGCCGCCCTGGGTGGCGTCGACTACGACCCCGAGCAGTCGCAGCTCGACGAGGTCGCCAAGGCCGCGATGATCACGAACCTCCTCACCGAGGACAACCTGCCGTCGTACCACCGTGTCATCGCCGACAACTTCTCGATGGACTCCGCCTGGGGCCACTGGGTCGGTCGCTGGACCGCCGAGGAGAACCGCCACGGCATCGTCATGCGCGACTACCTCGTGGTCACCCGCGGCGTCGATCCCGTCGCCCTCGAAGAGGCGCGGATGATCCACATGACCAATGGTTACGACCCGATGCTGGCCGCCGCCGGACGCGTGGACGAGCTCGAGGAGCACGCCGACGAGCTCGGTCTGCTGCATTCAGTGGCGTACGTGACCTTCCAGGAACTCGCGACCCGCGTCAGCCACCGCAACACCGGCAAGGCGTGCAACGACCCGATCGCCGACAAAATGCTGCAGCGCATCGCGGCCGACGAGAACCTGCACATGATCTTCTACCGCAACATCTGCGGTGCGGGCTTCGACATCTCCCCCGACCAGACGCTGCGCGCCGTCACCGACATCGTGACCAACTTCCAGATGCCCGGCGCCGGTATGCCCAACTTCCGTCGCCACGGCGTGCTCATGGCCAAGCACGGCATCTACGACCTGCGCCAGCACCTCGAAGAGGTCGTCATGCCGGTCCTGCGTAAGTGGAACGTCTTCGAACGCGACGACTTCACCAGCGAGGGCGAGAAGACCCGCGAGGAGCTCGCCGCCTTCCTCGAGCAGCTCGAGAAGGACACCATCCGCTTCGAGGAGATGCGCGACCGTTCGCTCGCCCGCGAGGCCAAGAAGCGGGAGCAGCAGGCATCCTGAGCACCCTCATCGACAGCCACCCGGCGCCCTCGACCACCGAAGGCTCGCTTCCCAGCTCCCTGAGGAGCGAGCTTGCGAGCGTCTCGAAGGGACTACGTATCGGGTCCATCGAACTGGCCAGCCCGGTCGTGCTGGCCCCGATGGCCGGTGTCACCAACGTCGCGTTCCGGACGCTGTGCCGCGAACTCGAGCTCGCCCGTACCGGTACCGTCTCCGGGCTGTACGTCTGTGAGATGGTCACGGCCCGCGCGCTCGTGGAACGGCACCCGGTCACGATGCACATGACGACCTTCGGACCCGACGAGAACCCGCGGTCGATGCAGCTCTACACCGTCGACCCGGAGTACACCTACCAGGCCGCGAAGATGATCGTCGACGAGAACCTCGCCGATCACATCGACATGAACTTCGGCTGTCCGGTCCCCAAGGTGACCCGCAAGGGCGGGGGGTCGGCGATCCCCTACAAGCGCACCCTGTTCCGCAAGATCGTCGCGGCGGCCGTCCGTGCCACCGACGGCACCGACATCCCGGTGACGGTCAAGTTCCGGATCGGTATCGACGACGATCACCGCACCCATCTCGACGCCGGCCGGATCGCCGCCGAAGAAGGTGCCGCCGCCGTCGCCCTCCACGCACGCACCGCATCGCAGCGGTACTCCGGTGAGGCCGACTGGGACGAGATCGCCCGCCTCAAGGAGCACGTCACCACCGTGCCGGTGCTCGGCAACGGCGACATCTTCGAACCCGCCGATGCGGTCGCGATGATGCGCCGGACCGGCTGCGACGGCGTCGTCGTCGGCCGCGGTTGCCTCGGCCGGCCCTGGCTGTTCGCCGAACTCGCCGCCGAACTCGGCGGATTCGACGCTCCGGCGCCGCCGAACCTGGGCGTGGTCGCCGACATCATGGTGCGGCACTGCCAGCTCCTCGTCGATCACCACGGCGAGATGAAGGGTTGCCGCGAGATCCGCAAGCACGTCGCCTGGTACCTTCGCGGCTTCCCGGCCGGCTCGGAGATCCGGCGGCGGATGGCGCTGGTCGGCAGCGTCGACGAACTGCGTGAACTGCTCGCCGAGCTGCCGGCCGACGCGCCGTTCCCCTCCGACGGTCACGGCCCGCGCGGCCGGCAGGGTTCGCCGGCGAAGGTCGCGCTTCCGGACGGCTGGCTCGACGACCCCGACGAGGACGTGATCCCCGCAGGCGCCGAGATCATGCACTCCGGCGGTTGAACCGGATTGCGAAAACCGTCACAACCGGCGCCTGGCTGAGACGCTTTCTCAGGTGGGATCAGTACAATTGCGCTTCAGGTCCCGGCCGCCGGGGCCTGAATTCTGTGCGCACCGCGCTGGTCGAGCCCCGATCTGCGGTGACTCCGCGACACGACCACGGGGCATGAGGAACGTGCATTGAGTCGTAGGACACCGGGCCCGGACGACCCCGAGGTGGGCGACGCCGATCGCTCGCGTCGTGGTCGCCGCGCCGGACGCTCCCGCGACGACTTCGAGCCCGTCCCCGGTCCGGACGCGCCCGGTTCCACCGACCAGGGCTCCCCTCCCCCGGCGCACCCCAGCCTCCGCGAGCCACGCTCGGCAGATCGGTTCGTGCGGGGACGCACTCGCCTGACGGTCCGCCAGCTCATGGAGCAGATGAACGCGGAGGAGTCGTCGCCGTCGGAGCCGCCCGCCGGCTCCGGCCGGTCCGGCGCCCGCCGCGCGACGCCGCCGCGCCCGGAGTCGCGGACGGGCGAGCCCCCGTCGTCGACCCGCGGGCGGTCCCGACGCCCCGGGCCACCGTTCGGTGGGAATGCCGCGCCACCGTCGGCCCCGGGCGGGCGGGTCCCCGCCGCTCCGCAGCCGGCGCCCGACGACCGCCCGACCACCGTCCATCGTTTCGACAACGACGTCACCCAGAAGATCCCCACCGTCGGCGACGCCGCGCCCGACCTGTCCGATCGCGCGACCGAGAAGCGGGTGATCGAGGAATCCCGCGCCCAGGAGCCGGTCGCCGGCGGCCCGGCCGGACCGTCGGCCCCGCAGCCTCCGCTGGAACGCACACCCGACCTCACCGAGCCCCTCGCCCTGCGTTCGGCGCCTCGTCGCCACCCCGGGCGTGACGAGGACCGGCAGGGCGCGATGCTGCGCAAGACCGCCGCGACCGGACGGATACTGGTCGCCATCGCGTGCGTGCTCGCACTCGTCGGCACCGGCTTCGTCTGGGGTTACCTGCAGTCGTGGAACGGCAACTGGCGCAACGTCACCGCCGTCGACCCCGACGACCAGAACATCCGGAACAAGGACGCCCAGTACGGCGACGAGACCTACCTCATCGTCGGTACCGACACCCGCGGTGGCCAGAACTCCAGGGTTGGCGCCGGCACCACCGCCGACGCCGAGGGCGCCCGTTCGGACACCGTCATCCTGGTGAACATCCCGGCCAACCGCAGTCGCGTCGTCGCGGTGTCGTTCCCGCGCGACCTGCAGGTGGATCAGCCGGCGTGCAACGCGTGGGACAACGAGACCGGTGAGTACGGCGCCGAGATGCCGGCCCAGTCCGGCGTCAAGCTCAACAGCGTCTACTTCTACGGCGGTCCGCAGTGTCTCGTTCGCGTGATCACCGCGATGAGCGGGCTCAACATCAACCACTTCATCGGGATGGACTTCTACGGCTTCGAGAAGGTCGTCCGCGCGATCGGCGGCGTCGAGGTCTGCTCGACGGTCCCGCTCTACGACTACGAGATCGGCCAGATCCTGCGTAAGCCGGGCAAGCAGAAGCTGACCGGCCGGCGCGCACTGAATTACGTTCGTGCCCGCAACATCAGCACGGAGGGCAACGGCGACTACGGCCGGATCAAACGCCAGCAGCTCTTCATGTCGTCGCTGTTGCGGTCGAGCCTGTCGGGCAATGTGCTGTCGAACCCCAACAAACTCAACGGGATCGTCAACACGTTCATCGAATACAGCTACGTCGACGGCGTCGACACCCAGTCGCTCATCAACCTGGCCGAGTCGATGCAGGGCATCGAGGCCGGCCGCGTCTCGTTCCTGACGATCCCGACGTCGGGTACCTCCACCGACGGCGCCAACAACGAGATCCCGCGCACCAGCGACATCGACGCGATCTTCGACGCCATCATCGACGACCTGCCACTCCCCGGCGAGCAGGCGCGCAAGAAGCCGCCGTCGTCGTCGAAGGCGCCGACGAGTCCCGGCGCACCGAGCACCGACTCGAACGCCAGTGCTCCCGGACCCGTGACCGCGACCGCCCAGAACCCCGGCAATGTCGGCGTCCGGGTTCTCAACGGCACGGGCCAGACGGGCCTCGCCACCGAGGTGTCCGAGCAGCTCACGCCGTACGGTTTCGACGTTCGGGGTGTCGCCGATGCCTCGGAGAACCGCGACGACACCGTCGTGCGCTACGGGCCGGGACAGCGCGACGCCGCCGCGACGCTGGCCGAGATGTTCCCGAACGCGAGCATCCAGCTCGACCGCACGGTCAAGTCAGGTGTCGAGCTCATCGTCGGTGCGGATTTCACCGGCTCCCTGGAGTCGGTACCGGCCTCCGGGGCGACCCTGACGGCGAACCAGCTCGCACCCGCGGAGAACACCGGCAATCTGCCCAACGACCTGGCCATCACGAACGCGGGCGACACCACCTGCACGTGATCTCAGGGTGTCGGTGCACTCGCAGGTGGACGGATCTGCACCCGACGTTCACTGGACGTTCATCGGTCGGAGTCGGCCTGGAGTGATCACGCACGTATCCTGGGACCATGCGTACCGCCTATCAAGAGCAACTCGAGGCGCTGACCTCGGTATTGGGTGAGATGTGCGAGCTCGCCGGCACCGCGATGGCGCGCGCCACGCAGGCACTGCTGCAGGCCGATCTCGCCATCGCCGAAGAGGTCATCGGGGACACCGACCGGATGAGCCGGCTGACGGCTCGCGCGGAGGAACAGTCCTTCGCGCTCCTCGCCCTGCAGGCCCCGGTCGCCGGTGACCTGCGTGGAGTCGTGAGTGGGTTCCAGATCGTCGCCGACGCCGATCGGATGGGTGCACTGGCGCTGCACGTCGCCAAGGTCGCCCGCCGCCGGCATCCCGCCAAGGCACTGCCGGAGGAGGTCAACGGCTACTTCGCCGAGATGGGCCGCCTGGCCGTCACCCTGGCCAAGAACGCACATGAGGTCCTCGTGACCAGTGACCCGCAGGCCGCCCTTCGTCTCCAGGAAGACGACGACGCCATGGACGACCTCCACCGCCACCTGTTCACCGTCCTGATGGACCGCGAATGGAAGCACGGCGTCGCCGCCGCGGTGGACGTGACCCTGCTCGGCCGCTACTACGAGCGGTTCGCCGACCACGCCGTACTCATCGGGCGCCGCGTGGTGTTCACCGCGACGGGCAAGACCCCGGAGCAGTTCCAGAGCGTGGGGTGATTTCTCTCGCTCGGTGCTGATCGTCGAGCGAGGGCCACACCGAAAGAGGCCGAGAATTCAGTTTCCAACACTGAATCTCGGCCTTTTTTCATGTCGGTGAATATCTGAGCCCCAACGACGTCGGGGAGATTTCACACGCGCCGAGGTCGTCGTTAGGGTGGCGACATGGCCCAGCACTATCCGACCGAGCCCGATTTCAATGCGGTGACCGACGAGGACGCAGAGGCTGCCGCCCACCGCCGCAAGATCCTGGCGTACCTGGGTGTGACCGCTTCGCTGGTCGCTCTGCTGGTGATCCTGCTGCTCAACATGTGACACCCGACACGACGACCCCCGGCACGACGAGGCCCGCTCCCCCGGACGGGTGAGCGGGCCTATTCGTGTCCTGCGGAACCTCAGCCGAAGCGGCCCGAGATGTAGTCCTCGGTCTCCTTCTTCGTCGGGTTCGAGAACATCGTCTCGGTGTCGTTGATCTCGACGAGCTGTCCCGGCTGGCCGACCGCCTCGAGGTTGAAGAACGCGGTCTGATCGCTGACGCGGGCGGCCTGCTGCATGTTGTGGGTCACGATGACGATGGTGTACTCCTTCTTGAGTTCACCCATCAGGTCCTCGATGGCCAGCGTCGAGATCGGGTCGAGCGCCGAACACGGCTCGTCCATGAGCAGGACGTCGGGAGAGACCGCGATGGCGCGGGCGATGCACAGACGCTGCTGCTGACCACCCGACAGTCCGCCGCCCGGCTTGTCCAGGCGATCCTTGACCTCTTCCCAGAGGTTGGCGCCGCGCAGGCTCTTCTCGGCGACGTCGTCGAGCTGTGAGCGGTTCCGCACACCCTGCAGACGCAGGCCGGCGACGACGTTGTCGCGGATCGACATCGTCGGGAACGGGTTCGGCCGCTGGAACACCATGCCGATGGTCGCGCGCACGCTCACCGGGTCCACGGTCTTGCCGTAGATGTCCTCGCCGTCGAGCAGCACGCTGCCCTTGGCGTAGGCACCCGGGGTGACCTCGTGCATGCGGTTGAGGGTTCGGAGCACGGTCGACTTACCGCAGCCCGACGGGCCGATGAAGGCGGTGATGCAGCGCGGCGGCACCTCGAGGGTGACGTCCTTGACCGCGTGGAAGTCGCCGTAATAGATGTTCAGGTCTTTGATGTCGAGGCGCTTGGCCATGGCATTGGTCCGTTCTGGAAAAGATGACCCGAGAAGGGTGGGAGGTCAGGAGGTCTTGGGGGCGAAGATCTTCGACACCGCCTTGGCGCCGAAGTAGACGATGGCCACGAGGATGACCAGCGTCAGCGCCGCTCCCCACACCTGGTCGAAGGCGCCCGGTCCGTTGTTGTACTGCTGCACCATCATCAGCGGCAACGACTGCTGGTTGCCGTCGAAGGGATTCCAGTTCATCGCGCGCGTCGCACCGACGAGGATCAGCACTGGTGCCGACTCGCCCATCACTCGGGCGATGGCCAGCATGACGCCGGTGACGATGCCCGACAGAGCCGTCGGCAGGACGATCTTCACGATCGTCTTCCACTTCGGGATACCCAGGGCGTACGACGCCTCGCGCAAATCCTGCGGGACGATCTTCAGCATCTCTTCGGTGGCGCGCACCACGAGCGGGACCATCAGCAGCACCAGCGCGATCGCGACCACGAATCCCGAGCGGGGCAATCCGAGGGTGGTGCGCCACACCGCGTAGACGAACAGCGCGGCGACGATCGAGGGCACACCCGACAGGATGTCGACCATGAAGGTGGTGACACGCGCGAGCAGCGATTTCTTGGTCGCGTACTCCACCAGATAGATGGCGACGAAGATGCCGAGCGGGATGGAGATGACCGCCGCGAGGGCGGTCTGCATCAGCGTGCCGACGATCGCGTTGGCGGCGCCGCCGCGTCGCTCGGCCTGGGTCCACCAGTCGATGTCGATGATCGTCTCGATACCCCGCGACACCAGCGTGAAGACCAACCAGAGCAGGGGAACCAGCGCCAGCAGCAGGGCGGCCATGACGGCGACACGGACGGTCCCGTCGGTGAAACGTCGACGCCCGGACATCGGGGTGAAGCCGGAGGGCTTCTTGACCGGATCGGCCGCGGAAGTAGTCGTGGTCACAGACATGGTCACTTCTTTCCGGCGACGACCGCGCGGGCGGCGGCGTTGACGATGAAGGTCAGGACGAACAGGGTCAGGCCGGCCGAGATGTAGGCGCCGGTCTTGGCGGGCGAGTCGAATTCGGCCGCGTTGTTGGCGATCTTCGTCGCGAAGGTCTCGCCGCTCTCCATGAGGTTGAAGTTCATGGGACCGGCGGTCGAGATGATGAGCAGCAGCGCCATCGTCTCGCCGAGCGCGCGACCCAGGCCGAGCATCGAACCGGAGATGTAGCCGGAGAACCCGAAGGGCAGCACGGCGACCTTCACGACCTCGAACTTGGTGGCGCCCAGGGCGAGCGCGGCCTCACGATGACCCTTGGGGGTCTGCATGAAGACCTCGCGCGTGACCGCGGTGATGATCGGCAGGATCATGACCGCAAGAACGATGCCTGCGGTCAGCAGCGTGCCGCCGGTGCTCATGTTCGCGATCTGCGTGGGCTCCTGGAAGAACGGCAGGAAGCCGAGATTGCCGACCAGCCACTCGTTCACCGGCACCAGCGCCGGGCCGAGCACGAGGATGCCCCAGAGGCCGTAGACGATGGACGGCACCGCGGCGAGGAGGTCGACGGTGTAGGTGATCGGGCCGACGAACCGCTTCGGCGCGTACTCGGTGAGGAAGATCGAGATACCCAGCGCCACCGGCATGGCGATCAGCAACGCGATGACCGACACCACGACCGTTGCATAGAACAGCTGGGGGATACCGAAGGCGAGCTGATCTCCGCTGGTGATCCACTGCCCGGTGTAGGTGAAGAAGTTCTCCTCGTTCTGCGCCAGCGACGGAATCGCCTGTGCGAGAAGGAAGAGTGCGATCAGCGCGATGACGATCGAGACCACGAATCCCGAGCCGACGGCCAGGGTGCGGAACACCCGGTCGGCGACGCGGTGATGCGCGGCCGCGTGGAGCGAGGATCCGGGTTGGTCGGGCGATGACCCGGGGGCCTGGAATTCGCCGGTGTCCGGCGGGATCGCGCCACCCTCTTTGCTCAGCGAGGTCATGCGTCCTTCTTGTGATTCGGCTCTGGTCATTGGGGCCACTTCCCGCCGTCTCGTGGACACGCGAAATGTCGTGTCAGTGTGTCAACCACACGCGCGGGGCCGCAACCGAGGCGGCCCCGCGCACGTGATCAGAGGGGATTGATCAGGCGTTTCCGGACCCACCGGACAGCGAGTCGATGGTCCCCTGCAGCTTGGTCTTGAAGGCGTCGGGCACCGGCACGTAGCCGATCTCCTCGAGGCCGGCCTGGCCGTCGTTCAGGACCGCGGTGAACGCGTCCTTCAGCGTCTGGCTGGTGGCCTCGTCCTCGTAGCCCGCCGAGCAGACGATCGAGTACGGGGTGAGCAGCAGCGGGTAGGCGCCCGGAGCTTTCGAAGCGAACAGGGCGTCGGTATCGACGACGAGGTCCTTGCTGGCCGGGTCGGCGAAGGCCAGCGACTCGAGGGCGTTGCCCGCGCTCTCCGCGTTCAGCGTGACCGGGCCGGCGCCGAAGTCGATCTGAGCGACACCGAGGTCGTTCTCGGTGGCGAAGCCCCACTCGACATAGGTGATCGAGCCGGGGGTCTTGCTGACGGTGTCGCCGACGCCGGTCGACTTCGAGGCACCGGAACCGACACCCTTGGGCGCGAATTCCTTGCTGTGCTCGTACGGCCAGTCAGCCGGAGCCGCGTTCTCCAGGAAGCGCTGGAAGTTGTCGGTGGTACCCGAGCTGTCCGAGCGGTAGACCGGGACGATGTCGGTGGTGGGCAGCGACACACCGGGGTTCAGCGCGGCGATCTTGGGATCGTTCCAGGTGGTGATCTTGCCGTTGAAGATCTGCGCGATGACGCTGGAGTTGAGCTTGAGGTCCTCGACACCGTCGAGGTTGTAGGCGACCGCGACGGGCCCGACGACCAGCGGGAGGTGCCAGGGGGCGTTGCCGTTGCAACGCGCGGTGGCGTCGGTGACCTCGTCGTCCTTGAGGGCCGAGTCCGAGCCGGCGAAGTCGACGTCGCCCGCGATGAATTTCTTGATGCCGTCGCCCGAGCCGCTGCCGGTGTAGTCGAGCACGATGTCGCTGTTGTCGGTGAGGACCTGGCTGAAGTGCTCCATGGCCTTCTGCTGCGCGGTCGAGCCCTCGCCGCTGACAGCCTGTTCGCTTCCCCCACCGCCGCACGCCGTGACGAGTGTCAGTGCCGCGATCGCCGACACCGACGCCAGGGCGCCGTTCCGATTGATTTTCACCGCTGGTGTTGCCTTTCCGTTCGCGTTCCCCGCACCGACTGGCGTCGGCTCCGGAGTGTCCGAGTGGAAAGCTATGGGGGCGTGGTGGACTGATCCCCTCCAAAAGATGAACGACAGGTGAACTGGCCAAGGCAGACGGGGTGCGACCTGCCCAGGCGTGATCGTACGTGATCTGCGTAACCCGACATTCGAGACTTAGGCAAGCCTTGCTATAGTTCTGCGGATCGCACTCATGGCAACGCCTTCACCAACCCCGGATTCGACCCCCCGGCACGTCGACCCCCCGGCACCCCGACCCGGCGGGCTCCGGCGTATCCGAAGCGCGGCGATCGACCGGTTGCACGGACACAACCGGGCGGCGCTCGTCATCGGCCCCCTGGCTCTACCGTCCCGAGCGGTCGCCGCCGAACGGATCGTCCGGCTCGCGCGAATCGGTCCACACACCCGGGTCGGGCTCCTGCCCTCGCCGCACCGGCGACACTGGGTCTTCGATCCGGACGCGGCGGCCGACGCGGTCATCGCCGCACCACCCCCGGCGGCGGGTGCCGATCCGGCCCGCCTGTTCGAGGCCCTGTACTCGCTGCCACACCGGCCGCTTCGGATCGTGCTGGCCGGTGATCACCTCGCGCTGGACTACGACCACGGACTCGGCGACCTCACGCTGCTGAATCTGATCGTCGACGTGATCGTCGGCGCGGTCGACCCGTCGGGATTGCCGCCCCGGGGCCCCGCCGTCCCCCCACTGCTCGTCGCGGCCGCGGCCACCGTGGCAGATCCACGACGAACCCTGGCGCTTTTACGTTTCCGGCGACACCGCGAAACCGTCCAGCCGGTGCGAGCGCGGCGGCCGGTGCCTCCCCGACGACCGGCGGCCGCGAATGTCCACATCCCGGCCGACGATGTCGAGGCGATCCGGTCCGGCCGGGCGGCGTCGATGCCGGGAACCGGCCTGTTCGCCGTCTACACGGTCGCCCTGGTCGCCGCACTGACCGAGGCCGGCGTGCCGCTCGACCCGATGGTCACGCTGCCCTTCGACGCGCGCCATCACCTGCCGACGTCGATGCGGACCTACGCCAATTTCTCTGCAGGACTGAGCTTTCCGGTGTCCGACACCACGTCGGCGGCCGCCCTGCAACGGGAGATGACCGCGTCGGCCCGGATGGGCCGGCCGGCTGCCAACCTGGCGCTCGCCACCGTCAAGACCCTGCGCCGTGCCCGCACGGGCGGATCGGCTTCGCCGGCCCCGTGCGTCCCCGCCGAGGGCCCGGTCCATGCAGAGCTGCTCCATTCGAGTGTCGGTCACCTGCCCGGCCGCCGACGCGGCTGGCAGTGGTCCGACCCGGCGCGTGCCACCGTCATCGCCGTGGCCACGCCACCGTCGGCGGCCGGTATCACGGTCACGACCGGATTCGTGGACGGCGGGATCTCCATGACCGCCGCATTCCGCGACGACGTCTTCGACCCGGCCCGTATCCGCGCGGCCATGGATGCCGTCGCGGGGCACGCCGCCCGGATCGTCGGGGTGCCCTGACGCCCTCCGGTCCCCCGCCTCATCAGCGAACCCCATCCGACCCCGAGCTATCGAAGGCCGAAAAACGTGCTGTCCTCCCATCCTGTCGAGCCACTGGCCGACCCGGTGACCCCAGTCCCCGTCGCGGCCGTGCACGCTGATCCGGTCCCCGACGATGCAGTCCGGACAGAGCCGACCCTCTCGGTGATCGTCTGCTGCTACACGGAGCGTCGACGTCGGCTGCTCGACGCCGCGATCGCCGAGGTCCGCGCGCAACTGGGTCCCGCCGACGAACTGCGCGAGGGCGCCGGGCGACCGGTGTTCTGTTTCACCGGCGCGGGCGCATCCGCGCTCACCTTCGTGCCATTCGCCGATCGCATCGGCGAACTCGACGCCATCGGTTCGGTTTTCGCGTTCGCGCCACATGGCCTGGACACCCGCGGCATCCCCGACTGGACGGTCGACGCCGCCGTCCGGCGTCACCTCCGCGACCTACGTCGCATCCAGCCGGAGGGGCCTTACATCCTCGTGGGCCACTCTCTGGGCGGGTTCATCGCCCTGGAGACCGCGCGACGCCTCGAGGCCGACGGGCACCATGTCGATCTGGTCGTCGTGGTGGACACGTTCGTCCCACCGCGGGTGCTGCATCGCGCCAAGCGCGCCGACCCGTCCCTCACGACGGCCACCACATATGAACCGCTCCCCGGAAAGAATCGTGGCGCCGACGAATTCGGGTTCCGCTCGCCGGTGTGGTGAGAACCTCGCCGACCGCCGACGCGCAGGCGCTCGAGGAACTCGGTGTCCGGGTGGCGCGGCTGCACCGCCCCCGCCCGTACACCGGTCGCGCGCTCGTGGTGCAGGGCAGCGAGAATCGTGACGACCCTTCGGTGTGGCGGCGGCACATCGTGACCGGGGACGTCGACGTCCTCCGTCTCGAGTGCAATCACCTGTCCGTGGTTCGCGAGCCCCACATCGGCGACGTCGTCGACGCCATCGGCGCCGCACTCGGGCAGCCTCAGCCGTAGGCGACGTCGACGGCGTATCGGGTGAACCCGAGGCGCTCGTAGGTGTGCAGCGCGGCGACGTTGTCACCCTCCACGTAGAGGTTGATCTCCGAGACGCCCTCGCGCGCAAGGTGATGCAGGCCGGCGAGCGTCAACAACCGACCCAGTCCGCGACCCTGCGCCGCAGGATCGACGCCGACGATGTACACCTCGCCGAGGTCCGCGTCGTGCCGCTTCGTCCAGTGGAACCCGAGGAGCTTGCCATCTCCCCCGCCCGATCCGTCGCCGGCACGGTCGAAGGCGAGGAACAAACCCGCCGGATCGAACCAGTCGGCGGCAACCCGTTCACGGATCTGCTCCGGCGACCAGCCACCCTGCTCGGGATGCCAGTCGAAGGCCGCGTTGTTCACCCGCAGGATCTCGGCGTCATCGGCCGGTCCGGCATAGGTCCGCAGGTCGACCGTCGGGTCGACGACGAGTTCGGGGAGTTCGTGGCCGGGTCCGACCGGGCGGCGCAGCTGCAGCAGTTCGCGACGTTTCGTCAGCCCCATCGCCGCGGCGAGCGCCACCGCACCAGGCAGATTTCCATGAGCCCACACCCGGACCCCCGACCCCGATTCGGGCGCGGCCCCGAACGCCGCGTCGAGCAGCGCCCGGCCATGTCCCTCCCGTCGGTGCGCCGGGTCGACAACCGCCTCGATCATCGCCGGCTCGCCGTCGCGACCGGGGACGATGACGGCGTACCCCGCCTTCGACCTGACGTGCACGATCGGCGAGCCCTCGGGGGCGTCGATCGCGGCGACCGCCCCCTCCGAGAGCGGGGCGACACCATCGGCGTCGTTCGCCTCGCGCACCAAACGGTGAGCGAATTCAGCGACGTCGTCGGGCAGTGCGCCTCGACGCACCTGCGGGTCCTCAGTTCCCGGCACTGGCACTGAACTCCTCGTCGAACGGATCGGGACCGTCGAGCGCGTCGTCGAAGTCATCGGTGCCGACCGCATCGGGGCCAGAGGCGTCCTCGGACAGGTCGGCGTCGGCCGCGGGCGCCCGGCCACGCGTCGGACGGACTGCCTTGTATCCGACGTTGCGGACGGTCCCGATCAGCGACTCGTGCTCGCTGCCGAGTTTGGCGCGGAGTCGACGGACATGGACGTCGACGGTGCGGGTGCCGCCGAAGAAGTCGTACCCCCACACCTCCTGGAGCAGCTGGGCGCGCGTGAACACGCGACCCGCATTCTGCGCCAAGTACTTCAGGAGCTCGAACTCCTTGTAGGTCAGGTCGAGCGGACGTCCGCGCAGGCGTGCGGTGTAGGTCCCCTCGTCGATGACGAGTTCCCCCAGCGTGACCTTGCCCGAGGACTCCTCCGCAGCAACCCCCCGGGTTCGAACCACGAGCAGGCGCAACCGGGCATCGAGTTCGGCCGGACCGGTACCCGGCAGCAGGAATTCGTCGATGCCCCAGTCCGCGTTGACCGCGACCAGCCCGCCCTCGGTCAGCACCGCCGCGACCGGCACCGAGGAGCCGGTGCTGCCCAACAGGCGGCACAGCCCGCGGGCCGCCGCCAGGTCGGCGCGGGCATCGACCAGCGCCACATCGGCGTTCCCCGCCTCCATGAGTGACGACACCTCGGTCGGAGCGGTCCGCACCGTGTGCGCGAGCAGCGACAACGACGGCAAGACCGACTCCGGATTCGGGTCGGCCGTCAACAACAAGAGATCCACCCAGCACTCCGATCTCGTTCGTCCCCGTCCCGGACCATCCAGATCGCTCACCACGACGTGAACGCCACCCGCGCGTGGCTCGGCGATTGTTTACGCCGCCTTACCAACGTGTGCGAGATAGGTGACAGAATAGCGCCACCGGCGCGCTCACCTGTTAACAAGGCGACCACGACCGCCGGATGACCACGACGGGGAGGGTGATCGGCCGAGCATGCCGCGCATCCGGAAAGTGCTCGTCATCGGTGTGGTCGCCGCCCTGGCCGCCGCGGGGGTCGCGCTCGGCGTCGACGTCGGGGCCGCCGTTCGCGGGGAGCATCAGTTCTCCCGCGCCCTCGCCCAATCCCCCCGCGTGACTTTCGATCCCGAGGTCACCATCGCGGGTTTCCCGTTCACCCCGCAGTCGTCCGCCGGTCACTTCGACGGGGCCACGATCGCCGCCCGCGGCGTCGAACTACCCGGGTGTCCGCCCGCCCGCGGAGTCTGCCGCGGTGAGCTGGGTGCTTCTCTCGGCCCGTTCGACGTGGCCGACGGCAGCGGATTCTCGGCGAGTGATGTTCTCCACACCGGCTCGATCTCGGCGTACACCCGCCTCGATGCCGTCACCCTGGCCCGGTATCTGCGCATCATCGACCTGACCGTCAGCACCCCGGGACCGGACGACACGGCGGGCGCAGGCGGGCCCCAGGACGGCATCGTCAGTCGCGAGACCGGCGTCGTGCTCACCGGCACGGTCGCACTGCCGCCGGGCGACGGGCTCGATCCCGCCGACCCGCCGTCGGCGTCGTCCTACGACCGCCCCAAGGTGCGGGTGAGTGTGTCCGTCGACCTCTCCGTCGTCGACGGCGCACTGGACATCCGGGCGACCGGCTTCTACACCGGCCCCGAACGCCACGTCGACGCCGAGGTCCCGGCGGAATTCCGCGCCGCCGTGCTCGATCGGTTCAGCCTGACGCTCCCGCGCCTGCCGATGGCCTGGGATGTCGAACCCGATCGCGCGGAGAGTTTCGGCGGGGACGTCCAACTGGTCGGCGACTCCGGTCCGGCATCGGTGCGCCTCGACCGCTTCTGAGCAGTTCAGACCGTGTTCTCCCGGTCTCGGCGGCAAAGCACCCCGGCCGTTGGGGGCTCGATCGGCTCTGTTGTACCCTCGTGGGCATGCAGCAGCGCCGTGAGTACTTGCTCACACGACGCCGGGCGATCGACTTCTGTCGTGTCGCCGACTGCTGTTGTCGCACTCGCCGTTGACGGTGTGACCAACCCGTGCTGCGTTGAGCAGCCGGTCCGCCCACACCGTCGATGAGAACGGGGGCGTCTCCACCGAGGTCTGCGACCTCGTTCCCATGCGCCGTCACCCGTGCTCATCTCCCCGAGACGCGGGCATCCTTCTCGCGCCTCACCGTCTCCACCATCTCCATCTGTTCGATGACCATCACCGATCCACTCCGAAAGGACACCGCCATGGCACGTTCCGACGTCCTGGTCAGCACCGAATGGGCTGAGCAGAACCTCAAGGCCGACAAGACCGTCTTCGTCGAGGTCGACGAGGACACCTCGGCCTACGACGGCGGGCACATCGCCGGCGCCGTCAAGCTCGACTGGAAGACCGACCTGCAGGATCCGGTCCGCCGCGACTTCGTCGATGCCGAACAGTTCGGCAAGTTGCTCTCCGAGCGCGGGATCGCGAACGACGACACCGTGATCCTCTACGGCGGCAACAACAACTGGTTCGCTGCATACGCCTACTGGTACTTCAAGCTGTACGGCCACAACGACGTCAAGCTCCTCGACGGCGGCCGCAAGAAGTGGGAGCTCGACGGTCGCCCGCTGTCCAGCGACGCCGTCAGCCGTCCCGCCACGACCTACAAGGCCGGCGAGCCGGATGTCAGTATCCGCGCGTTCCGCGATGAGGTCGTCGACGCCATCGGCACCAAGAACCTCGTCGACGTGCGCAGCCCGGACGAGTTCTCCGGCAAGATCCTCGCGCCGGCCCACCTCCCGCAGGAGCAGAGCCAGCGTCCCGGTCACATCCCGAGCGCGATCAACGTGCCGTGGAGCAAGGCCGCCAACGAGGACGGCACCTTCAAGTCCGACGAGGAGCTCAAGGAGCTCTACGGCGAGGCGGGACTCGACGGCTCGAAGGACACCATCGCGTACTGCCGCATCGGCGAGCGGTCGAGCCACACCTGGTTCGTGCTGAAGGAACTGCTCGGCCAGCAGAACGTCAAGAACTACGACGGCAGCTGGACCGAGTACGGCTCGCTGATCGGCGTCCCGATCGAACTCGGAGAAGGAAAGTAAGAGATATGTGTGCTGCACCCAAGCAGGGACAGAAGCTGCCCGCTGGCGTCGACGTGGAGAAGGAGACCGTCCTGACCGGACAGGTCACCGACGGCTCGGGTTCGCCCGTCGCCGGCGCCTTCGTGCGTCTGCTCGACTCGACCGGTGAGTTCACCGCCGAGGTCGTGGCATCGCCCACCGGCGACTTCCGTTTCTTCGCCGCCCCCGGCACCTGGACGCTGCGCGCCCTGTCCGCGGTGGGCAACGGCGACGTGACGATCAGCCCCGAGGGCCCCGGCATCCACGAGAAGGACATCACCGTCTCGAAGTGACGCCACGCTCGACCCGGCAGCCCGGTCACCGCACCCGCGGTGACCGGGCTGTCTCGTTCTCTCCGCCCTCTAATCCCACTGGTCCCTGAGGTGCGAGGAGCGTAAGCGACGAGCCACGAAGGGCCCACCCCTCGACGGCGCCCTGACCACGGCGGGGTTAGAATTCCCCTCGTGGTCCTCTTCTTCGAAATCCTGCTGATCCTGGCCGCCGTGCTGATCACCTGGTTCGGTGTCTACACCCTGTACCGCCTGGTGACCGACGAGTCGTGACGCCCCCACCCGGCGGCACGACGGCCGACGGCCCTGCCGACCCGGACCCGTCCGAGGACGGTTCTGCCGACGCACTCTCGCAACCGCGTCGGTCCGGTGACGAGGCGATCAGTCAGGCCGAGGCCCGGGCGGTGGAGTCCGGCAGCCGTGAACGCAACGTCCCCACATGGGATGATCTGCCGCTCCCGGCCGACACCGCGAACCTCCGCCTCGGCGCGGACCTGCATCCCGGCCTCCTCGCACTCCTGCCGCTCGTCGGCGTGTGGCGTGGCGAGGGCGAAGGCCACGATCCCCAGACGGACACCGACTATCACTTCGCTCAGCAGATCGTCGTGTCCCACGACGGCCAGAACTTCCTCACCTGGGAGTCCCGCTCGTGGGTGATCGACGACGATGCTGCCTACCAGCGGCCCGACCTCCGCGAGTCCGGGTTCTGGCGGATCGGTGAGGACGACACCATCGAATTGCTCCTCGCCCACGCCGAGGGCTCGATCGAACTCTTCTACGGCACTCCCCTGAATCAGACCACCTGGGAACTCGCCACCGACGTCGTCATCAAGGCAGAATCAGGTCAACGCACCGGCGGCGCCAAACGGCTGTACGGACTCGTCGCCGACGGCGACCTCGCCTACGTCGAGGAGCGCGTCGACGCCGACGGGGACCTCACCCCGCGGCTCTCCGCCAAGCTGCGCCGCCACGTCGGCTGATCCACCTCATCGACGGAACCCGCGGCAGGGACGCGCGCCCTGCTCCCGGCGGCTCGCACATTCGCCCCGCTCGCTTCGCTCCCGGCGGCTCGGCCCCCTGCTCCCTGAGGTGCGAGCGAAGCGAGCCTCGAAGGGCCGCCGATCCGAGAACGCAAGGTACAGATTGCGTTTCGGCAGCGCGCTGTACACCGGCGCGCCGAGCATGACGACGACCGAACCGTAGGCGGTGACTTCCCCCGGCCGACCCGCCCAACCGGGATGCACGGTTCCCGACCTCGACATGTACGGGGCGTGCCCGGCCGTGCCGCCGCCCCGGCGACCGACGACCGAGAACACCTCAGCGCGGGCGGACTGCGGGGAGAGTTCGAAGACGGCACGCCCACCCGGTGGGCATTCGACGAAGGTGAACTCCGTGCCGGACCGATGGACCACCCCGATCCAGTCGCTGCCCGCGTTGCGTACGACGAACGTCGAACCGCCCGTCCGGTACTGGTACGAGACACCGGCCGCCGCGGCATCGAGCATGTGCCGACCGGAGACACCGCCGTTCCACTCCGCGCTCCACGGGGTGAGATATCGCTGGTCGAGGAACTCGCGGCGGGTGGGGATCGGAACCGTCACCGGCATCACCCGCCCGTCGCGCACCCACACCGCGCCGTACAGAACCGGCCGGCCGTCAGCGGTGCGGGGGGCCTGGAGGTAGGTGAGCGAATCCGCCTCCGGCAGAGCGATTTCCGAACCGGGAGGCAAGAGTTCGACATACGACCGGCCATCCTCGAGCAGGACCACGGCAGCCACGTCGTGCACACCACGGTTGTGGACGGCGATGCGGTCACCGGCCTCCCGCGACAGGTCCTCGGCGTGGAACAGGCCGGCGGCGTGCGGGTCGGCGAACGCGAATCGGGGTGCCGACGCCGTCCCGAAGTCCGGGTCGCCCGGGGTCCAGTAGTTCTCGCCCACCACGGGTTCGATGCGATCGCGATCCTGCGTCCCGACCGCCGCGGCGACATGCATGGTCACCATCTCTTCTTCTCCCTCTCGGCGCCCCGGCGGGCGCCGTGGACTGTGCTGTGCTCCCAGTCCAGCGGTTTCACGCCGCGGTTTCGCGAGTACTGCGCTACGCGAATCTTGTAGCGCTGCCCTACCTGCGCCCGGATCGGTTTCGGATGGAACCGGGACGCAGATCGAGTCGACGCAGCAGCTGTGCGTTCAACGCCACGACCACCGTCGAGGCGGACATCAGGATCGCGCCGACACTCATGGGCAGGACGAACCCGATCGGCGCCAGGATCCCGGCCGCCAACGGCACCGAGATGAGGTTGTAACCTGCTGCCCACCAGAGGTTCTGCGCCATCTTCCGATAGCCGGCACGCGACAGCTCGATGACCGACAGGACCGATCGCGGATCAGAGGAGGCGAGGATGACGCCGGCCGAGCCGATGGCCACGTCGGTGCCGGCACCGATCGCGATCCCGACGTCGGCCTGCGCGAGTGCGGGGGCGTCGTTGACGCCGTCGCCGACCATCGCGACGCGACGACCTTCGTGCTGCAGGTCCGCGACGATGGCGGCCTTGTCCTCGGGTCGGACCCCGGCGTACACCCGGTCGATGCCCAACCGGCCGGCGACATCGTCGGCCACCGCCTGCGCGTCGCCGGTGATCATCACGACCTGCACGTCGAGAGCGTGGAGTTCGTCCACGGCCACACGCGACTCCGGACGCACCTCGTCGGCGAGCCGGAACGCCCCCACGACACGATCGTCGACGAGCACGTGCAGGATGATCGCCCCCTGCTCCCGCCACGACGACGCGACGGGCAGTTCGTCGAGGCCGCGCTCGGCGAGCAGGTTGGGTCCACCCACCCGGACCCCGTGGCCGTCGACGGATGCAGACACCCCCACCGCAGGCGACGAGGAGAAGTCCTGTGCGACGGGCAGATCGATTCCCTCATCTCGAGCGGCCCGCACGATCGCCGAGGCCAGCGGATGCTCACTGCCCGCCTCCGCGGCGGCCGCGAGGGTCAGCACTCGACGCCGGTCCTGCCCGGGAGCCGGTTCGAGCTCGAGGACGGTCGGTTCTCCCTTCGTCAGGGTGCCGGTCTTGTCGAAGAGCACGGCGTCGACGTTGCGCATCGACTCGAGGGCGAGCCTGTCCTTGATCAGGACCCCGGCGCGCGCGGCCCGCTCTGTGGCGATGGAGACGACGAGCGGGATCGCGAGTCCCAACGCGTGGGGGCATGCGATGACCAGCACCGTGATCACGCGAACGACCGCCTCGTCGGGCGATCCGACCGCGGTCCAGGCGATCGCGGTGAGGACCGCGGCGCCGAGTGCGAACCAGAACAGCCACCCGGCCGCGGTATCGGCGAGTCGTTGGGCCCGTGACGACGATGCCTGCGCATCGGCGACGAGGCGTCCGATCCCGGCCAGCGCGGTGTCGTCGCCGGTCGCGGTCACGCGGACCCGCAGTCCGGAATCGGTCGCGACGGTGCCGGCGACCACGACGTCACCGACCTCCCGCCGAACGGGTGCCGACTCCCCGGTGACCATCGACTCGTCCATGCTCGCCGAACCGTCGACGATGGCGCCGTCGGCGGGCACGGACCCGCCGGGCCGGACGACGACCACGTCGCCGACGACCAGTTCCTCGGGAGATACCGAGATGATGTCGCTGCCCACGACCTTCTCGGCCTCGTCCGGAAGGAGCGCGGCGAGTGAGTCGAGAGCCGATGTCGTCCGGGCCAGCGAGCGCATCTCGATCCAGTGGCCGAGCAGCATGATCACGACGAGCAGTGCCAGCTCCCACCAGAAATTCAGGTGGTGGTCGAACAGGTGCAGCGTCGAACCCCAGGAGGCGACGAAGGCGACGGTGAGCGCGAGCGAGATCAGAAGCATCATCCCCGGGCGACGAGCTCGGAGCTCGGCGGCCGCGCCGACGAGGAACGGGCGCCCGCCCCACACGAAGAGAACTGTGCCGAGCAGCGGTGACACCCACCGGACCCACTCCGCGTCGGGCAGACCGTAGCCGAGTATGTCGGCGAACATGTCGTTGAAGGCCACGGTCGGGACCGCCAGCACGAGCATGATCCAGAACAGTCGCCGGAATTGCGCCACGTGGTCGCCGTGGCCCGCATGGCCGGCATGTCCGCCGTGGCCGGTGTGATCGGCGTGCCCCTCGTGGCCGTCGGGCCCGGGATCGAACTGGGGGCGGTGCGCGTGGTCGGCCGGTGCCGGCGTTGTCGGTGGATGGTCGTGGTGCGTGTTCATGAGGTCGAGGGTATACCCCCCTAGGGTATATACGCCAGGGGTACTTCTACCCTGTAGGGGTATTCACCGAACAAAACCGTCAGCAGACATGGAACGGCCCCCGCACCGCCCACGAAGGGCCTGCGCCGACCGGACCGGGTCGGGATGCGGGGGCCGGGTGACCACCTGGTATTCGCTTGCGCCGACCGGCGGGAATCCCGCCTCGGTGCGACACGAATGCCACACGGTCAACTGCTAACGGATGGTCACCTCACATGTCCGATGAGAAATCACTATCAGACCACCTCCTTCCTTGTGTACCCGCGAACGTACGCCCGATTCGGGCGGGCCGCAACGGATTAAGGCGGTCAGGGAGTCGGCACCGGCGCCACGGACGGGCCGGGAGCCGGGGACGGCGCACCGGAGGGTGCCGAACTCGGGCCGGGCAGCGGCTTCGCGTCGGGCGGCAATGACTCGACGACCTCGATCTTCGATCGGAACGTGTCGTCGGTGATCACCTCGATCGAGTTGATCATCCAGCGGTCGCCCTCGCGTTTCATGTCGAAGGTCAGCCGCGACGGGTTGATGCTCACGAGTTCCTTGTTGCCGCGGGTCACCGACTGATTCATGAAGATCAGGACCTGCGAGGTGTCCGCGGTGTTGGTCACCACACCCGCGTCCTGGATCGTCACCTCGGACACCACCGACTGCTTGCGCACCTCGGCGGCGAGATTGTTGTCGGTGATCAGCTTCGTGTACTCCGGCTTCGCCGGCCCGGTGAGCACACTCATCGACTGGTCGATGTGCTCGGTGACGTTCTCGGCGTTGTACCCGAACATCGTCGTCGCATAGTCCCGGGCCGCCGCCAGCGACGATGCGCGGGCGTCCTCGACCCCGCGGCCCTGGGTGAAGCGAAAACCGAGAAATGCGGTCACGGCGATCGCGGCGACCAGCACCACGCCGAGTGCGATCAGACCCAGGCGCCCCTTGCGCAGGGCGAATCGAGATCCGGTCGACTTCGGCGCGGGCTCGGATCGGGGCGCGGACTCGGAGCGGGCCGACATCACGCCACCCACTCGAAGTCGGTCATCTTGAGGTCGCCGTTGATCCGCGTCATGTCCACCCGCCAGCGGAACACCTTCTCCTGTGACGGCACCTCGCCGTCGAGCGATCGCTGATGCCAGCCGAACACCATGATGACCGAGCCTTCGTCGGGTTCGGCCTTGGTCACCGCGGACGAGAGGATGAGCGAGCGGGTCTCGAGCTTGCCGTCCCGGACAAGGGCCGCCACCTGCTGGATGTTGTTCTCGACCTCTTGCTTGACCTTGCCGCTCGTGTCCTCCTGGACCGACGTCAGCGTCTGGTCGACGGTGTCGGGATTCATGCTGGTCAGGTTCACGAGAACCTGCGAAGCGAACGCGGAATACTCGGCCCGCAGGTCGTCGGTCCGGTCCTGACGCGCGATGCCGAGCGCGAACACCACCGATGCGATGGCGCACACGACGATGACCACGAGCGCCACCACGACGCCCACGATCGCCTTCGCCGACCGACGACGATCGGACCCGCGATAACGGACGCGACGCTTGCCTTTCCGCGTCACCGCCGCCGACGACGCCGCGGCCGTCCGGGCGCGTCGACGCTCCCGGTAACCGACGGTCTTCTCGACCTCGGACGGGTCGGGCGAGATCGACTGCTCCGCAGTGACTTTCTCCTCGTGCTCGGCGGTGGTCATCGGCTGCGCGGCGGCCACATCCGAGGACTCGGGTTCCACGGGCGCGGGGACCGGGGCGGCCGGCGTCGACGGCTTCTTCCCCGTCGGACGCCCACGCCGGATCGGCGCCGACCGCACCGGCCGCTTCACGTTGCGGCGATCACCTGCACGCTCCGAGCCGGACCGTTCCGGGGACGTCGTGCGAGGACCGTCCGGCGTCACGGGGTGACCGTCCCGCTGATCATCGTCTGCCATGTACTGCTCTGTTCCTGCTCATCACTGCCGGCCCCGGCGTTGTAGGTCTTCCCGTCGGGCCCGATGAAGTCACCCGAGTCCGGGTCGTAGGTCGTCGCATACACCGCGGGCTCCGCGTCGAAGTCCTTCGGTGTGCCGGGTGTCACGGTACCGGAGGACGCCGGCTGCCATTTCAGGCCGAACGGCAGCCCACTCTGGAACGGGTCGACCGAGCCCGGTTTCGGTACGTAGCCTGTGGCACACTCTGCGGGGGTGGGTGCGCGACGGCCCGGAAACTCCGCGCACGGATAGTTACGCGCACCGCGGACGGCGATGTTGGAGTTCTGCGGCACCCGGCACAGCATTCCCGGCGGGAGCTCCCGGGCGGTCTGCACCGACGGCCAACGCCAGTCCTCCTTGGGGAGGAAACCGATGTTGCACGGCGGCCGGTCCTGGAAACCGAGCGAGAAGTTCACGTTCGGACCGAACCGGTTGGTGCCGGTGTTCACGGCCGTGATCAACGAACTGACCAGTCGCGGATAGAGAACGAGCACCTGCTTCCAGTTCGGCAGGTACACCACCTGGGTCTTGGCGATCGTACCGAGGTTCGACACGAGCAACGGGTACGACGCACCGAGGGATTCGAAGAGTTCCTGACTCTTCGACGCGGTCGACGGCCCCTTGCGCAGGATGTCGCCGATCTCGGGCCGGTTCGCCCGCAACTGATCGGTGAACGCGGTGACGTTTCTTGTCCAGGAACGGATGTCGTCGGCCGTACGTGACTGGGTTGCCAGCAGTGGTGCGCCCTGTTCGACGAGTTGGATTGTCGTGTCGGTGTTCTTGTTCGCCTCGTCGACGAACAGCACCATCGAGTCCAGCAGGCGCTGCAACGCCTCCCCGGTGCCGTTGAACGCGATGAACGCCTCGTCCATCAGCGACCGCAAACGGGTGTCACCGATCTCGGCCAGCAGGCGGTCGGCCTGGTCGAGCATCGCCGAGATCTCCACCGGGACCTCGTCGGTCGACACCGTCGCGCCGTCCTGCAGGTATTCGCCGGACTCGCCCGCCTCGGGATCCGGCGTGAACTCGACGAACTGCTCACCGATCGCGGAGACGCTGCGCACCGACGCGGTCGACGAAGCCGGGATCTCCGCGCTGTTCTCGATCGTCAGCACCGCTTCGACGCCGGTGTCGGTCAGCTGCACGGAGTCGACCTTGCCGACGTACACGCCGCGGTAGCTGACGTTCGCGTTCTGGTACAGCCCACCGCTGGTGGGCAGCAGCAGCTGCACCTGGTAACTGCCGACCCCGAACATCGACGGGATGCGGATGTAGAACAGCGCCATCACCACCATCGCGACCACGGTCACGATGGCGAAGATCATCAGCTGCATCCGGACGAATCTCGTGATCTTCATCAGCGGCCACCTCCCGCGGCCGGGACTGCCGCCGGCGTGGTCGGCGAGACCCGCGGGACCATGTTCGCCGGAATCGGTTCGGCCGAGTCGGGCACGCGTTCGCCGCCCGGTTGCAGGGGCGCGATGAACGGGTTCAGTCCGCGCGCGGCGGCGCCTGCGGGCCGTCCGAAGACGCCCTCGGGGCCGGTGACGCCGAGGCTGGCGAACATGCTCTTGCTCAGTCGTTCGACGGTGAGGTCGAGCACCAGATCGGAGTTCACGTAGTCACCCTTGACGATCTGTCGGATCGTCGGCTCGTAGAACGGGAAGGTCAGCAGGATGTTCAGCGATTGAGTCATCGCGGGACCCGCGGCCTGGAGCTGATCGAGGGCCGGTTCGATCCCCTCCACGATCGTCACGATGTCCTCGGAGTTGGCGTCGAGGATGTCGTTGGCGGTCTTCGACAGCGTCGCGACCGAACCGAGAGTGTCGAGGAACTGCTGACGCTGGTCGACGAGCAACTGCAGGATCTGCGGGGCGTCGGCGAGCGCCCGCTCGATGGTGCCCTTCTGCTCGTTCATGGTGCGCGACAACCGGTCGAGTCCCTCGGTCGCGCGGATGATGTTGCCCTTCTGCGCATCCAGATCGGCGACGAGGGTGTTCAACCGCGGGATGAGCTCCTTGATCTGCTCCTCGCGTCCGCCGAAGACGTCGCTCATCTCGTGCACGATGTCGCCGATCTGCGACAACCCACCGCCGTTGAGGACCACCGACAGCGAACTCAGCACCTGCTCGGTACTGGGGTAGGTACACGCCGACACCTGTTGTGCCGCATTAATGTCGGGCACCGCGGGCACCGACGGGTCGGTCACGATGTTGGACTGCTCGGGACACTTGGTCAGGGGGATCTGGTCGCCGGGTTCGAGCCGGCCGCCCTCGGGCTCGGCCGGTTGCACGATCTCGAGGTGCGTCGAACCCAGCACACTGGTCAGCCCGACCATGACATGCGAACCGCGCGGGACGATCACCCCGTCGTTGAGCCGCATCGTGACGAGCGCGTTCCAGTCCTGGACCTCGATGTCGCCGATGCTGCCGACCGTCGCGTCGTCGATGAGCACCGGCGCGTTGTTGACCAGTCCGGCCGCCGACGGGATGACCGCGGTGATCTCGTAGGATTCACCGCCGGTACCTTCGGCTCCAGGGACCGGGAGCGAGTTGGGGCCGTCGAAGGAACATCCGGCGAGGACGAGCGCGAGGCTCGCCGCGCCCACGATGAGCGAACCACGGGGTCGTACCGACCTCATCGCTCACCCCCGAACGGCACCAGCAGATCCTCGAGCGGGCTGCCCCGGTTGTCACGACGGGTCTCGTTGTCGAGCCGGGTGACCCCGGCATTCGCACGAGCCCGGACGCTCGCGTTCTGGTACTCGAGCTGGCTCGGCGTGGCGTTGCGACCCTGCACCGGATTGGTCAGGAACGGTGGGTAGTTCATCGAGATCGACGACAGGACCGGAGCCAGGATCTCCACACACTTGTCGACATCCGCCATCGTCGATCCCGGCCGCTTGGTGGATTCCATGGTTCCGCACAACAGAGTGATGAGATTTGTTCCCATCCCCAAACCGAAGACACCCGACAGGGATCCCGAAAGCGGGTTGTAGATGTTGTAGAAGTTCGCGAGCTGGTTGGGCGCCGAATGCAACACGCCACGCACCTGTTCGTCCTTGTCCGCCACGATCTTCGTACTCGCGGCCAGACGCTCCACCGATGACGACAGCGCCGTCTGATTGGTGTCGATGAAGGTCTGCACATCGGTCATCGCCGCGTCGAGACCTTTGAGCGCCTCATCGAGCTCGGTCGTGTTGTCCGCGAGCACGGAACTGACCGAGGCGATCCGGCCGTTGAACTGCACGAGTTGCTCGTGGCTTCCCGACAATGCATCGGTGAGTTTCTGAAGACTCTGGATGGTGGCGAACAGGTCGCCGCTGCCGGCCGCCAGGGTGCCGATCACGTCGGACACCTCCCGGATCGACGCGTTGATCGCCTCGCCGTTGCCCTCGAGATTCTCGTCGAAGACGTTCACCGCCTTGGCCGCCGAGCCCGGATCGGCCCCTTGCGGACCGATGGCCTCGGTGAGTCGGGTGAGCTGGGCCTTGATGTCGTCCCACTCCATCGGCGCCGCGGTGCGGTCCATCGGGATGTCGGCGCCGTCGGACATCTCCGGCCCACCGGAGTAGACCGGCGTCAGCTGTACGAACCGACCGGAGACCAGGCTCTGCGCGACGATGACGGCCTTCGCGTCCTGCGGGATGTCGACGCTCTTGTCCACGCGCAGTTCGACTTTCACGTCGTTCTCGCGCGGGGTGATCGCGGAGACGCTACCCACGTTCACACCGAGCACCCGGACCGGGTCCCCCTTGTACAGACTGGCGACCCCGGCGAAGTAGGCGGTGAACGTATTCGTCGTCGACTTGGTGAACACCTTCCAGCCCACGAGGACCAGGGCGACCGCGAGAATCACGGCGAGTACCCCGAAGAGCACCTTGCGTCCGATGGACATACTTCCGACGGTCATGTCACCTCCCCCTCGTGGTCGGCGCGGGCGTGGGATAGGTCGGGCTGGGCAGTGGTCCGCGCGGCGTATCGCTACCCGCTGGAGGTCCCAGGCTCCAGCCCTGTGGAAGCAGCGGGTTGCCCGTGTACATCAGCGACTGCCACAGCTGCGGGTACCGACCGCGCAGGGCGTTGAGGAACACCGCGGTGTAGTCGCCGAAGGTGTTCACGCCGACGAGGGAATCGAAGTTCGGGCCCGACGCCACTGCTTCGCCGAGGGTGTTCGCGAACGGTCCGAGACGGTCGATCGTCTCCTTCAGCTCTTTCTCGTTGTCGGTGAGGATCGTCGCGACGCGGTCGAACTTCTGCAGCACGGGCGTCAGCTGCGCGTTGTTCTCGGCGATGAAGCCCCGCAGCTGAGCGGTGACGTCACCGATCCCCTTGATCAGCTGGTTGAGCGCGTAGCGCCGCATCTCGATCTCCCCGACGAGCGCGTTGGCGTCGATGAGCAACCGGTTGATCTGTTCGTTGCGGTCGCCGACGATCTTGCTCACCTGGTTGGCCTTGGCGAGCAGCGCCCGCAGTTCCTTGTCGCGGTCGGCGACCGCTTTCGACAGCCGGGCCACCCCGTCGACCGCGCCCTGGACCTGATCGGGGGTCTCGGAGAAGGTGATGGTCAGGGTGTTCAGTGCCTCGTTGAGTTGGTCGGTGTCGGTCTCGGCCACGGTGTCGGTCGCACCTTCGAGCGCATCCTGCAGCGAGTACGGCGAGATCGTGTTGCCGACCGGGATCGAGCCACCGGGCTTGATCCGGTCGCCACCGTGCGGGATGACGGTGAGGTTGCGCCGGCCCAGCACGGTCTCGGTCCGGATCGCGGCCTGGGAGTCCGCACCCATCTCGACGGTGTCGTCCATGCGGAATCCGACCTTGACCTTGGTCCCGTCGTCGGTGCCGGCCAGTTCGATCGACTCGACGGTGCCCACCTGGACGCCGGAGACGGACACGATGTCGCCCGTGGTCAGCCCGCCCGCGTCGTCGAAGTAGGCGCTGTAGGTGCTGATCGGCGAGATGTAGGGCAACTTGTCCATCTGCATGGCGGTGATGACCACCAGGCCGATGACCACGATGCCGATGACGCCGACCTGGGCACGGCTGCGTTGCCCGCGCTTCTCCTCACGGGCGACGTCGGCCTCGTCGGACTCGGATCTGCGGCTCGAGAACATGCCGCCGAAGGGAAGACTCATGAGCCGTCACACCTTCCGCCGGCCGTCGTGGAGTTGCCCATCACGTTGTTCGATGTGTACAGGATGGTCTGGCCACCGGGCGCCGGGAGCATCAACCGGATGCGGCAGAAGTAGATCTGCAGCCAGGCACCGTAGGAACCCAGGTTCGACAGCGTCTTGTAGTCCTCGGGGAGTCGGGAGATCAGGTTGCGGATGAAGGGTTCCGCGGCCAGCAACTCCTCCGAGACCCGGCCGGTGTTGGTCACCATCGACTGCAGGGTGGGCCGTGTGGTCCCCAGGAGGTCCGCGAGGCCGTTGGTCACCCGCGAGGTCTGCGTCAGTGCGTTGCCGACGGTGCTCTTCTGTTCCGCCAGTCCGGTGACCAACTGCTGCAGCAGGTCGACGCTGGTGTCGAGGCCTTCGCGATCGCCGTCGAGCGTGGCGAGGGTCGTGTTGAGGTTGTCGATGACGTCACCGATCAACTGGTCGCGGTCGGCGAGGGAGTCGGTGAACGACGCGGTGTTGCCCAGCAGGGTGTTCAACGCCCCGCCCTGGCCCTGGAACACGGCGATCAGCGAACTGGTGAGCGCGTTGGCGTCGTCGGCGTCCAGAGTTCGGAACAGCGGCTTGAAGCCGCCGACGAGCTTGTCGAGATCGAGTGCGGGCTCGGTCTGTCCGACCGGGATCTGCGCGCCGTCGGCGAGGAAGGTCGACGTGTTGCCGGTCCCCTGCTGCAGCTCGAGATACCGGTCGCCGGTGAGGTTCTCGTACCGGATGAGTGCGCGGACCGATTCGGGGAGCGGGTACTGCTGGTCGACGCTGAAGGTGATCACGGCCTCGTTGGCGCGGTTCAGTTCGACGCCGCCGACGGATCCGACCTCGACGCCGGCGATCTTGACCTTGCTGCCGGACTTCATCGCCGACGCGCTGGTGAAGACGGCGCTGTACTCGTTCGACGAGCCGGAACGATAGCGGCTGAAGACGACGACCAGCGCGACGAACACCAGGACCATCACCACGGTGAAGGCGCCCAGCTTGATCAGGGTCGCGCGGAACGCGCGAGCGCGGTTATCCACGGGGCGGTTCTCCGAACAATATCTGGAACAGCTTCTGCGAGTTCGCCTTCGCCTTGGTTCTGGGCTGGTAGGGCTGCGGCGCGTTGTCGCCGACGTAGAACGGGGCGGGCACCGTCGTGGCGGGATCGCTGAGCCCACCGTCGCACGTCGGGGGGCCTTCGACGCCGACCCGGGGGAGGTCGTACGGGTAGGCGTAGGGGTCCCTACCGGGCAGCAGACCGGCGTCGAGCATCAGCATACCGTTGCGGCCGCCCATGAACGGCGCGGCGACCTCGGAGGCGATGGCGCCCGCGGTGAGGAAGCACTTGATGCCCGGCGAGTTGTAACCGAGCAGCGCCGCAATGGGATTCAGATCCGACAGCGCACCGATGAGGGTCTTCTTCGTCGGTGCGATGACGCCGTCGATGGTGTTGGCCATCCCGGTGGCGTTGATCAGCAGCGCGTCGAGGTTGGAGGTGTTGTCCACCAACGTGTTCCCGACGGTGGTGAAGTTGTCGACGGTGCGCATCAGGTCGGGCATCGAGTCGGCGTAGACGTTGGTGACCGTCGCGCCCTTGCGGAACAGCCGGTTCAGCGCCGGCAGATGCGGATTGGTCTTGCCGAGCAGCGCCGTCAGCTGTTCGAGCGCGACACCGATCTCCTCGCCCTGCCCCTGCAGTGCGGTGTTGATCGCACCGAGCGTCGCGTTGAGCTTCTCCGGCTGCAGCTGGGCGAGCACCGAGACGAGTTGCTGGTACACGGTGTTCAGCTCGACGACCACCCGGTCGGCGGGGATCTCCGCACCCGCGGTCAGCGTGCCCTCCGGCTCGCCCGGCACCACGAAGTTCACCGCCTTCGCACCGAAGATGGTGTTCGACTTGATGTCGGCGGCCACGTTGGCGGGAATCTTCGCCATGTCGGCGTCGGCGATGTCGAGGGTCAGGATCGCATCGCCGCCGCGCTCGGTGATCTCGGCGACGCGGCCCACCTCGACACCGCGCAGTTTGACCTTGGCGTCGGGGTTCATCACCAGTCCCGCGCGGGGGGCCACGAGGGTCACCTGCTGGGTGCCCTTGAAGGCACCGAGGAACGACGCGCTCGCCCCGATGATCAGGGCCAGCAGCACCGCGACCATGACCACCGCCGCCGTCCGGCGGGTGGCCCGTGAACGTTCTTGTCTCCTGCTCATCTGTCAGCCCGCCAGGTTGAACTTGCCGTCGGCGCCATAGATGGCGAGGGAGGTCAGCAGTGTGATCACGACCACAACAACGAGGGACGCGCGGACCGCGTTCCCGACGGCGACGCCGACGCCGACCGGCCCGCCCGAGGCGTTGTAGCCGTAGTAGGTGTGGATGAGCATGACGGCCACCGCCATGCAGATCGCCTGCACGAACGACCACAAGATGTCCGACGGGATGAGGAACGTGTCGAAGTAGTGGTCGTACACACCGGGTGACTGCCCGTACAGGAAGACCGTCGCCGATCGGCTGGCGAGGAACGACGCGAGCGACGCCAGCGCGTACAGCGGGATGATGGCGATCAGGCCGGCGATGATGCGCGTGGACACCAGATACGGGATGGACGAGATCGCCATCGTCTCGAGCGCGTCGATCTCCTCCGACACCCGCATCGCACCGAGTTGCGCGGTCGCGCCCGCACCGATGGTCGCGGCGAGCGCGATCCCGGAGATCACCGGCACGGCTATGCGCACGTTGATGAACGCCGAGAAGAAGCCGGTGAGCGCCTCGACGCCGATGTTGGCCAGCGAGCTGTACCCCTGGACCGCGATCGTCCCGCCGGTGAACAGGGTCAGGAACCCGACGACCACGACGGTGCCACCGATCATCGCCAATGCGCCGGTGCCCATGGAGATCTCGGCGATGAGCCGCAGGGTCTCCTTCTTGTAGTGCTTGATCGCGCGCGGGATCGACACGACGCTGTCCCAGTAGAACAGCGCCTGATCGCCGATCTGATCCCAATCCTCGCCGGCGCGCTTGACCGCGACCCGCGCGGTCCGGAACCGGGTGGTGAACGGAAGTACCATCACTCAGCCCGCCGTTGCCTTGAGACCGACCGCGGTGACCACGACGTTGACGACGAACAGCGCCATGAACGAGTACACGACGGTCTCGTTGACGGCATCGCCGACGCCCTTCGCGCCACCCTTGACGTTGAGGCCCTGATAACAGCCCACCATTCCGGCGAAGAGGCCGAACAGTGCTGCCTTGACCATCGAGATCATCAACTCGCCGAATCCGGTGAGGAGGGTCAGGTTGGCCACGAACGCACCGGGATTCACGTCCTGGAGATAGACGGAGAAGATGAACCCGCCGCCGATGCCGATCGTGCAGACGAGGCTGTTCAGCAGCAGCGCCACCCCGGTGGAGGCCACGATCCGCGGCACCACCAGACGATGGATCGGGTTGATGCCGAGCACCTTCATCGCGTCGATCTCTTCGCGGATGGTCCGGGCGCCGAGGTCGGCGCAGATCGCGGTGGCGCCGGCACCGGCGACGATCAGCACGGTGACGATCGGGCCGATCTGGGTGACGGTGCCGAGAGCGGCGCCAGCGCCGGACAGGTCCTGCGCGCCGATCTCGCGCAACAGGATGTTCAGGGTGAAGCTGACGAGAACCGTGAACGGGATGGCGACCAGGAGGGTGGGCACCATCGACACGCGGGCGATCGCCCAGGACTGTTCGACGGTCTCCCGCCACTGGAACGGACGGTGGAACAGCTCGCGCGCCGACTCGACGCCGAGCGCCACGAAATCACCGATTCCACTGAGGGGTGTGGCCAGTTTGCTCAGCATCGCCCAACCCCCTTCACCCTCGCACCATCGCGAAACCTATCACGCACAATCGAGCAGAATTGGTCAGTTGACCAGAGCGCTTGCCGAGAATGTGCGTCCCGGATCGCGGTCGGCGAAGTGTCCCGTCAGGGTCTTCGCGAGGTCCTCGGCGGACCACGCATCACCCTCGGCGACGAAGACCTCGTCGACGGTCGGCGCGGCCATCAGGGTGACCTTGGGACCGTAGACGACGAACACCTGGCCGGTGACGGCGTCGGAGTCGGGGCCGGCGAGGTAGGTGACCAGCCGCACGACATGCTCGGGATCGAGAGGGTCCACTCCGTCGGTGGGTGCGTCGCCGAAGACGGCGGCGGTCATCGCGGTCCGCGCCCGCGGGCAGATCGCGTTGGCGCGCACGCCGTATCGCTTGAGGGCACGCGAGGCCGACAGCGTGAGTGCGGTGATACCCGCCTTCGCGGCGCCGTAGTTGGCCTGCCCTTCGGGACCCAGCAGCCCGGCCTCCGAGGCGGTGTTGATGATCCGGCCGTACACCGGGCCGCCCGCCTCCTTGGAGGCCGCGCGCCAGTGGGCCGCCGCATTGCGGGTGAGCAGGAAGTGTCCGCGCAGGTGTACGCGGATCACCAGGTCCCACTCGTCGTCGGTCATGTTGAACAGCATCTTGTCGCGCACCACGCCGGCGTTGTTCAGGACGATGTCGAGCGAGCCGAGCTGGTCGGTCGCCGTCGTCATGATGGCGGCGGCAGTGGCCGAGTCGCCGATGTCGCCGGGCACCGCGACCGCGCGGCCGCCGGCGGCGGTGATCGTGTCGATCACGTCGCTCTGATCGAGCGCCGCGGGGAGGTCGTTCACGACGACCGTGGCCCCCTCGGCGGCCAATCCGATGGCTTCCGCGCGACCGAGACCAGCACCTGCACCGGTGACGACCGCGACGCGACCGTCCAACGTGTAACCCACCCGATTTCCTCCTGAGCTAAAATTAGAACCTGTTCTAGCATGATTCACGGATGGATGGAACATATCGGCGTTTTCGCTCGGGTCAGTCCTCGACGACGGTCAGCGCCGACTTCGGACAGTTGGCGGCGACCTGACGCAGTTCCTCGACACGGTCCGCGGGGATGTCTTCTTGGAGAATCACCAGGTAGTCGTTGTCATCCAGATCGAAGAAGTCCGGAGCCATCCCCACGCAGATGGCGTTGGACTCGCAGAGGTCGAAATCTGCCTTGATACGCATCGGAACCGTCTCCTCGTCGATAAGTCACCTGTTGACTGGGCTGTGAGAACAGGTTAGAACGTGTTTCAGAAGTGCACGAGCACTTCGTCTGTCAACTTGACCATAAGTGGGGACCGGACGCTAGCCGATCCACCCCTTGGAGTGTCGATGCGCATCGCCTATACCGACCAACAAGCCGAGCTCCGAAGGGAACTCCGCGACTACTTCTCCGGCCTCATGACCGAGGAACGTCGTGCCGCTCTGTCCGGCGGCGACGGTGAACTCGGCGAGGGCGACGCGTACCGTGACGTCGTCGCGCAGATGGGCGCCGACGGCTGGCTCGCCCTGGGCTGGCCCACCGAGTTCGGTGGCCAGAACAGGTCGATGATGGACCAGCTGATCTTCACCGACGAGGCGGCGATCGCGGGTGCACCCGTCCCGTTCCTCACCATCAACTCCGTGGCGCCGACGATCATGAACTACGGGTCGGACGAGCAGAAGGCGTACTTCCTCCCCCGGATCGCGGCGGGCAAACTGCACTTCTCCATCGGGTACTCCGAGCCGGGCGCCGGCACCGACCTCGCCGCACTGCGGACCACCGCGGTCCGCGACGGCGACGACTACGTCATCAACGGCCAGAAGATGTGGACCAGTCTGGTCGCCTACGCCGACTACATCTGGTTGGCCTGCCGCACCGATCCGTCGACGCTGGAACCGGGCGGCAAGAAGCACAAGGGCATCTCGATGCTCATCGTGCCCACCACCGCCGAGGGCTTCAGTTACACGCCGGTGCACACCATGTCGGGGGTGGACACCAGCGCGACCTACTACCAGGACGTCCGGGTCCCCACGTCGTCGATCGTCGGCGAGGAGGGCGGCGGGTGGCCGCTGGTCACCAACCAGCTCAACCACGAGCGGGTCGCGCTCTGCAGCGCGGCGCCGATCCAGACCGCCCTGCGCGAGACGATCGCGTGGGCTCAGCAGACCAAGACCGGTGACGGTCATCGGGTGATCGACGCCCCATGGGTGCAGCAGAACCTGGCCCGTGTCCACGCCAAGGTCGAGTTCCTCAAGCTGATCAACTGGAAGATCGCCTCGGTCGCGAGTTCCGGCGGATCGCCGAGCCCGGCCGACGCCTCCGCGACGAAGGTCTACGGCACCGAGTTCGCCACCGAGGCCTACCGACTACTCATGGAGGTCGTCGGACCGGCCGCGACGCTGCGAACCGGAAGCACCGGCGCGCACCTGAACGGTCGCCTGGAGCGGTTCCAGCGCACGTCGCTGATCCTCACGTTCGGCGGCGGCACCAACGAGATCCAGCGCGACATCATTGCGATGCTCGCCCTCGGCCTGCCGCACCAGCGCAGATAACCCCGACCGCTGGGTGAGTAGCCCCGAGCGAGCGCAGCGAGCACCCGCCCCACCCGCTGGTTGAGTAGCCCCGAGCGAGCGCAGCGAGCACCCGCCCCACCCGCTGGTTGAGTAGCCCCGAGCGAGCGCAGCGAGCACCCGCCCCACCCGCTGGTTGAGTAGCCCCGAGCGAGCGCAGCGAGCACGCGGCGTATCGAAACCACCAACCGCACCCCGAACCTGGAGACCCACCATGGACTTCTCGCTTTCCGAATCCGGCGCCGACGTCCGCGGGCTGGCCCGCGACATCGCGTCGTCGATCAGCACCCCCGAGCGGGTCGCCGAGTTGGAGACGGCTCGTGCCGCGCTCGACTCGAACCTGTGGCGCGAACTCGGCGGCGCCGGACTCCTGGGCCTCGAGTTGTCCTCCGAGACCGCCGGGGATGCCGGCGGCGACCTCGGGGTCGTCGAGAATGCGCTCGTCGCAACCGAACTCGGCCGCGTGCTGGCCCGCGTACCGTTCGGTCCGCACGCGATCGCCGCCCTTCCGGTGATCGCCACGCACGGCTCGTCGGCACTCCGGGAACGGATCCTGGGGTCCGGGGCCACCGGCGACTCGGTGCTCACGGTCGCCGTCGAGGAGGACCTGGCCACCGACTTCAGCTCGCCCGCAACCACCTTCTCGTCCGACGGCGGCCTGACCGGCGTGAAGGTCGACGTCCCCTACGCCGAGGCCGCGGACATGTTCGTGGTCACCGCGTCCGGACCCGACGGTGTCGTCGCGGTGGTCGTGGCCGCCGATGCCCCGGGCGTCGTCGTCACCCCGACCCCCGCCACCGGGCTGATCCCGTCGGCGCAGGTCGAATTCGACGGCACGCCGGTGTCCGACGACGCCGTTCTCGACGGCGGCGCCGACACGGCCGCGACGCTCATCGCGCGTGCGACCCTGGCGTGCTGCGCCGAACAGACCGGCATCGTCGAACGCGGCCTCGAGCTCACCGCCGAGTACGCGCGCGAGCGCGAACAATTCGGCCGCGCCATCGGATCGTTCCAGGCGGTCGCCCAGCGTCTTGCCGACGGGTACATCGATGCCCAGGGGCTGGCACTCACGACGACGCAGGCGGCCTGGTTGCTCGACCATTCGACCGGCCACACCCCGGAACTGCAGAATGCGGTCGCCACCGCCAAGTTCTGGGCCGCCGAGGCCGGGCACCGGGTGGCGCACACAGCGGTGCATGTGCACGGTGGTGTCGGCCTCGACACCAGTCACCCGGTCCATCGTTACTTCCTGCGCGCCAAGCACAACGAGTTCGCATTCGGTTCCGCGACCGCCTCGGTGCGGGCCATCGGAGCCGAACTGGCCGCCACGCCGGCGTGAACCGGCCGGTCGCGGCGACGCACGCCTCGACGGTCGCCGATCTGCTCGATCCGCTGATCGAGATCGACGACCGCGGGGTCTGGTTCGAAGGCGAATTTCGCACCTGGACCGATCATCTCGTCGATGGGGCGCTGCTGGCCGGGGTGTTGCGCGGCCGGTTGTCGGATGACCGCCCGCGTCACGTGGGCGTGCTGCTGGCGAATACGCCGGTGTTCAGCGCGCTCTTCGCCGCGGCGGCACGTCACGGATTCGTGCTGGTGGGCCTGAACACCACCCGGCGTGGCGACGCGCTCGCCGCCGACATCGCCCGTGCCGAATGCCAGATCGTGCTGTGCGGCGACGACACCCGGCATCTGCTGGACGGCCTCGACCTGGGCGGAACCCGCGTTGTCGATGTCGATTCGCCCGAATGGGCGGCCGCGGTGATCGCGGGTAAGCCGGCACCCCTTGCCGACGCGGCGCCGGACGACCTGCTGATGCTGATCTTCACGTCGGGGACGACCGGCGACCCGAAGGCCGTGCGATGTACGCACCGGACCTTCGCGACCAGCGGTCCGATGCTGGCCGAGCGCTTCGATATCGGGCCGGACGATGTCGCGTATCTCTCGATGCCGATGTTCCATTCGAACGCGATGATCGCCGGGTGGTGCGTCGCGGTGGCGGGCGGGGCGTCGATCGCGTTGCGGCGCAGCTTCTCCGCGCGTGGGTTCGTCGAGGACGTCCACCGGTACGGCGTGACATATGCCAACTACGTAGGCAAACCGATGCACTACATCCTCGCGACCGATCCGCGCCCCGACGACGCCGCGAGTCCGCTGCGGATCATGTACGGCAACGAGGCATCCGGCCGCGACCGCCTCCGGTTCTCCGAACGCTTCGGCTGCCGCGTCGTCGACGGATTCGGATCCACCGAGGGCGGCGTGGCCATCACGCGCACCCCTGACACACCCGATGATGCCCTGGGCCCACTGCGCGAACCGACCGCGGTCGTCGACGTCGACACCGCCGAGCCCGTTCCGGCCGGCGTGGTCGGTGAGATCGTGAACCTCTCGGGGCCCGGCCTTTTCGCCGGCTACCACAACGATCCCGACGCCACCGCGGACCGCATGCGCGGCGGGATCTACCACACCGGCGACCTCGCCTGGGTCGACGACGCCGGTTACCTGCACTTCGCCGGACGTCTCGGCGACTGGTTGCGCGTCGACGGCGAGAACATCGGCACCGGACCCATCGAGCGAATCCTGCTGCGCCACCCGGCGATACGGCAGGTCGCCGTGCACGGCGTGCCGGTCGAGATCGGTGACGAGATCGAGGCGGTCCTCGTCGCCGACGTGCTCACGGCCGACGACTTGAGCCAGTTCCTCTCCGCGCAAGAAGATCTCGGCCCGAAACAGTGGCCGCACCGGGTGCGGCTCGTCGACGAACTCCCCGAGACCGCGACCTTCAAGACCGTCAAGCGGCTCCTGGCCTCCGATGCCACCCCACCGACGTGGGTTCGGGACGGTCGGGCCTACCGTGCGTCGACGTAGGACCCCCTCCGCTCCCTAAGAGACTGCTGAAATAGTCGGTGTCGTTTCGGTGTGGGGTGAGCGGGTTTGCCTGGTGGGCTGGGATCCTGGTGGGTATGCAGGGTGAGCCGGATCGTCAGGGTGAGTTTCTGGATGTGAACTCGGTCGTCGGGCATTTGCTGGCCGAGGGCAGTGTGTTCGCGTTTTTGGCTGCTCATCGCGAGCAGTTGTTCCCTGCGGAGATGTTCGCGGACCTGTTTCCCAGCGGCCGGGGCCGTCCGTCGATCCCGCCGGCCACGATGGCGTCGGTGATCGTGCTGCAAACGCTGCAGGGTTTGTCCGATCGCGAAGCCGCTGATGCGGTCACTTTTGATCTGCGGTGGAAAGCGGCGTGTGGATTCGTGTTGGGTAACAAAGGTTTTCATCCGTCGACTCTGACGTACTGGCGTCGGCGACTGGCAGCCAGCGACCGGCCGCACCGCATTTTCGAGGTGGTACGCGAGGTCATCACCACCACCGGGGTGCTCGCGGGTAAGAGCCGTCGAGCGCTGGATTCGACGATCTTCGATGACGCGGTGGCCCGCCAGGACGCCATCACCCAGGTGATCGCGGCGATCCGGCGGGTCGCCCGAGAGGTCGACGGTGGTGCGGTGGTGGTCGAGCAGCACGCGACTCGTCTGGCCGCGTTGACCGGCGGCGGCTATGACCGGCCCGGCAAGCCGCGGATCGCCTGGGATGATGAGTGTGCTCAACAGGACCTGATCAGCGCCCTTGTCGAAGATGGGTTGGCCGTGCTCGACGGTCTGGACCTCGAGGCCATCGACAAGGAACCGAGTAACCAGGCCCAGGCGCAGGCGGTGGCATTGCTGGCATTGGTGACCGGCCAGGATGTGGAACCGGCACCAGGTTCTGATGGCACCGACGGACGCTGGCGCATCGCGCCCCGGACCGCCCCGGACCGGGTGATCTCCACCGTCGATACCGACACCCGGCACGCCCACAAAACCCGGGCACGCCAGCAGGACGGGTTCAAGGGCCACATCGTCAATGAACCGGAGACCGGGTTAGTCACCGCGATCGAGATGACCAAAGCCGCTGGTCCGGACACTTCCGACGGAGCAGTCGGGGCACGGTTGTTGCTGAGCGATCCGACCGTCGCCGACGACGCCGACGATCGTGAGGTGCTGGGTGATTCAGCGTATGCCTCCGGTGACATGCTGGCCACGCTGGCGCGGACACGATGGAACGCGGTGATCAAACCCAAGCCACACATGCCGGCGGTTGCTGGTGGTTTCGTCGTCGACGATTTCACCTTCGACGCCGACGCGAACACATTGACCTGCCCCAACAACCTGACCCGACCGGTCAGCGCGAAAGGCCACGTCACCTACGGTGCGGCCTGCCAAGACTGCCCACTTCGGGCACGGTGCACCACCGCGGTTCGTGGACGCAAAATCAGTTTCGGCGAACACCACCAACTCCAGCGCGAACACCGACAACACTTCTCTGACAACACTATTGCCGACACCTACCGCCAGCATCGACCCATGGTCGAACGGACGATTGCCTGGCTCACCCGCGGTAACCGGCGGGTGCCCTACCGTGGAATCGAACGCAACAACAACTGGCTGCACCACCGCGCCGCCGCGATCAACCTACGCCGCCTGATCACCCTCGGACTGACTACCACCAACGGCACCTGGACACTGGCCACCGCCTGAACCGCGGCACCGCCGCCCCACCTAGATCGATCACCACGACCACACCCCGGAACCGACACATCCCCGCAGCAGGAACCTCAACCCAGGCTGGACCCTAATTCAGCAGGCTCCTAAACCGAAGTAACCGCAAAACACTTGGTCCCTGAGGTGCGAGGAGCGCAAGCGACGAGCCACGAAGGGCCCCGTTTGGATCCGTATGACGTTGTGCCCGGTTTCCGGGCACAACGTCATACGGATCTGCTGCCCCCTGTGGACGGCGTTCCGCGTTCGCGATCGTCACGCACTACGTTGACACTGCACAGTTCTGGTATGCGCCGACCATGCCAGCTTCGACGCACACTCTCGGGGGGAGACGATGGCAGATCTGACCTTAGATCCGGCGGCGCTGGTCACAGCCGCTATGGAGATTCAACAGTGCGCCTCGAACATCGGGGGGTTGCACCTCAGTGCAGGACTGGGGACCACCTACGCGACCCAGACGTTCAGTGGACTCGCCGGCTCCTTCCGAGGAGCGACCGTGAATGCACGCGGAAATGACTCATGATGGACGACCAGACCGACGGCGTCGCAGCCCAGGGCACCAGTCAGATAACGTACGCCGCCCAGTCGGTCGCTGCAGTCGCGGTCGCTGTTTCCACTTACGTCTGCCTACTCCTGTTCGATGAGAACCGACGTGTAGTCATACTCATAGCGGCTACCGCGACACTAGTTTCCGGATGCCTACTTGCTATTTTCCCGCGCACTCGATCATGGGGAGGCGTCGTGGTCGCTGCCGCCCTCGCAATCTATTCAGTCGCGGCACTGAGTTGACCACCTCGCGTAGCCGTCCGCAGGTCACACCCCTTTTTGGGCCCGTCACCCCGTACGCCACAATCGCCTCACTGTTTCTCGCACTGACCGCCTGCGCTTACCTATGGGCCCTGGGTATTGTGCTGAACGTCGTGCTTCTTTTTGTCGGTATCGCCCTCACGGCCAATCGCGACAAGGTACGCCAGGTCGGGACCGGAATGACCATCGGTTATCTGGTGTTCGTGGTCGGTTTCGCACTTTTCATCTTCGTGGACTACCTCAAGACAAAAGACCTGTCCGCAGAATCATCCTCTGATGGCACGTCAATCTCGCGGGTCGTAGACGATCGTCGGGCTTCTTCATCGGCCGACACCGTCACCACATCTCGTCCCGAGTCGAATTGAGTCGACGCTTGGATTGTGGTGCTTCCAGCCGAGCTGTCAATGATCGCTCCGACCCCGTGCCGCAGGGGCCCGCCACCCGACATCGTCAACGATTTGAGGGCGAGTACACATCTCCGTGGGCGCACATCAACCACACGAACCCGATCAAGCGATGGCGAATGTGTCCATCAGTGGTGGGTTCACAGAGGTTCGGGGACACTGACACCACCCACTTGACGAGAGGCTCGAAACGATGACCGGTAGGTACCTGCTCCGCACCCTGGGCATCGCACTCGGATGCGCAACCGCGGCAATCCTCTCCCCCACGATCGCGAACGCCGCACCGAACGACGTGACGATCACACCTTCTGTGTCGGGCAACCTAGTCACCGTGACCGTCACGAACCGGTCCACTGCGGTGATCGGGTGCAAGATGTTCGGGCTCCCGGCCGGGTCTGTGGCCGACAGCGACTCGCGACCACCCTTCGGATACGTCAACCCGGTCGACCCGCGCGCACTGATCGCGCCGGGCGGCACGCGCACCGTGGCGCTCGAGGTGTTCACCGACGAGGACCCGAGCGGGTCTACCGTCCTGCCCGACGGCGCCTACGACCTGTACTGGGGATGCACGACGGTGCCGGGGTTCGACGGCGTCGAACAGTGGGGCACGCTGGGCCCGACCGGAAAGCCGTCGACCGCACGAACCACGCGGCTGACACTTCCCGCCGAAGTCGGCACCCTGATCGCACCGACCCCCATGCCGCCAGGGCCGTGCCCCGACGCGAGTTGCCTCCCGCCCGACGTCGCCGACATCGTCGACGACCTGTGGGGCGAGTACACCTCGCCTTAGGAGCCTGCTGAATTAGGGTCCAGCCTGGGTTGAGGTTCCTGCTGCGGGGATGTGTCGGTTCCGGGGTGTGGTCGTGGTGATCGATCTAGGTGGGGCGGCGGTGCCGCGGTTCAGGCGGTGGCCAGTGTCCAGGTGCCGTTGGTGGTAGTCAGTCCGAGGGTGATCAGGCGGCGTAGGTTGATCGCGGCGGCGCGGTGGTGCAGCCAGTTGTTGTTGCGTTCGATTCCACGGTAGGGCACCCGCCGGTTACCGCGGGTGAGCCAGGCAATCGTCCGTTCGACCATGGGTCGATGCTGGCGGTAGGTGTCGGCAATAGTGTTGTCAGAGAAGTGTTGTCGGTGTTCGCGCTGGAGTTGGTGGTGTTCGCCGAAACTGATTTTGCGTCCACGAACCGCGGTGGTGCACCGTGCCCGAAGTGGGCAGTCTTGGCAGGCCGCACCGTAGGTGACGTGGCCTTTCGCGCTGACCGGTCGGGTCAGGTTGTTGGGGCAGGTCAATGTGTTCGCGTCGGCGTCGAAGGTGAAATCGTCGACGACGAAACCACCAGCAACCGCCGGCATGTGTGGCTTGGGTTTGATCACCGCGTTCCATCGTGTCCGCGCCAGCGTGGCCAGCATGTCACCGGAGGCATACGCTGAATCACCCAGCACCTCACGATCGTCGGCGTCGTCGGCGACGGTCGGATCGCTCAGCAACAACCGTGCCCCGACTGCTCCGTCGGAAGTGTCCGGACCAGCGGCTTTGGTCATCTCGATCGCGGTGACTAACCCGGTCTCCGGTTCATTGACGATGTGGCCCTTGAACCCGTCCTGCTGGCGTGCCCGGGTTTTGTGGGCGTGCCGGGTGTCGGTATCGACGGTGGAGATCACCCGGTCCGGGGCGGTCCGGGGCGCGATGCGCCAGCGTCCGTCGGTGCCATCAGAACCTGGTGCCGGTTCCACATCCTGGCCGGTCACCAATGCCAGCAATGCCACCGCCTGCGCCTGGGCCTGGTTACTCGGTTCCTTGTCGATGGCCTCGAGGTCCAGACCGTCGAGCACGGCCAACCCATCTTCGACAAGGGCGCTGATCAGGTCCTGTTGAGCACACTCATCATCCCAGGCGATCCGCGGCTTGCCGGGCCGGTCATAGCCGCCGCCGGTCAACGCGGCCAGACGAGTCGCGTGCTGCTCGACCACCACCGCACCACCGTCGACCTCTCGGGCGACCCGCCGGATCGCCGCGATCACCTGGGTGATGGCGTCCTGGCGGGCCACCGCGTCATCGAAGATCGTCGAATCCAGCGCTCGACGGCTCTTACCCGCGAGCACCCCGGTGGTGGTGATGACCTCGCGTACCACCTCGAAAATGCGGTGCGGCCGGTCGCTGGCTGCCAGTCGCCGACGCCAGTACGTCAGAGTCGACGGATGAAAACCTTTGTTACCCAACACGAATCCACACGCCGCTTTCCACCGCAGATCAAAAGTGACCGCATCAGCGGCTTCGCGATCGGACAAACCCTGCAGCGTTTGCAGCACGATCACCGACGCCATCGTGGCCGGCGGGATCGACGGACGGCCCCGGCCGCTGGGAAACAGGTCCGCGAACATCTCCGCAGGGAACAACTGCTCGCGATGAGCAGCCAAAAACGCGAACACACTGCCCTCGGCCAGCAAATGCCCGACGACCGAGTTCACATCCAGAAACTCACCCTGACGATCCGGCTCACCCTGCATACCCACCAGGATCCCAGCCCACCAGGCAAACCCGCTCACCCCACACCGAAACGACACCGACTATTTCAGCAGTCTCCTAGCCTGAGCGAAGCGGCGAGGCCGTTTCGAGATCCCTTACCCTGTCGCCCAGTGGCTTCGACTCGGCTCCTCGCTCCGCTCGGTGCCGGCTCAACCAGCGCGGGGTGGCCGACCGCGCGGGCACCAGCCTGCCGGCTCAACCAGCGCGGGGTGGCCGACCGCGCGGGCACCTGCCTGCCGGCTCAACCAGCGCGGGGTGGCCGCTGGCGCGGGATCAAGACGACTGGCGGCCACGACGCAACGGTCGTGCCACCGCGTTGGTTCCGAAGACGGGTCGATTGGTGACCGATTGCCCGGCTGGTCCCGCATGTGGTCGGACTCACGTGGCGCCGACGGCCGACTTCCGGTGCTCTGGGAGATAGGGAACCGCTCAATTCGGGCTTCCCCGACGGGACAGACCGCCGATGCCGCCGGGACGCACTCCCCCGTTCGAAAGCCGATCACGACCACAGCCCTATCGACAGGACTGGAGCCGACCGATGACCGTAGCCGAACGCACCGCACCCGAATCCGACTCCCGCAGACAGTCAACCCGAACGGAGCTGCTGGGCCCCTTCCACGACGGGCGGGAAATGATTCTCGCCGCCGTCCTCGCCGCGTTGGCCGGGGCCACCGGCGCGGCGGCGTGGCTGTACTCCTCCGGGTGGTACGTGACCTTCATGACGGGCAACAGCGAGCGACTGGTGCTCGAACACGTCAAGGGGGCCCATCAGCTCGGCTTCACCGCTCTGCTCACCGTGGTGGTGTTCGTTCTCGGCGTGTTCGTGGCCACCCTGGCCAGGATGTACGTCTGGCGCAAGGCCCGGCACGGGGCGACGATGCTGACCGCGGGCTCGACGATCGCCGCGTGGCTGATCGACATCAACCTCGACAACGGCAACCGAGAATTCGGCGCCGGCCCGGTCCTTTGCCTGGCCTTCGGTCTCGGTGCACTCAACACCTCGATCAGCCGCAAGGGCGAGGTCGTCATGCCCCTGTCCTATGTGACCGGCACCCTGGTGAAAATCGGCCAGGGTGCCGGGTTGCACGTATCCGGCGCCAAGCGATGGGGGTGGGTCGCTCACCTGAGCACCTACGCGGGATTCCTCGCCGGTGCAGGATTCGGCGGCCTGCTGTTCAACGCTTTCGACGAACGGAACTCGCTGCTGACCCTGGCCGTGGTCGCGGTGGTCGCGGCGGCGATCACCTGGCGTCTGGATCATCCCAAGTTCTTGCGTGCCGACGTCCGCTGACCAGACTGGCCGGTCGCGTCGCCGGCCGGTCGCGTCGCCTCGGGAGCGTCCCGGGCGGGCCGGTCAGCCGCCCAGCGTCTTGTTCATCCTCCCTACGGCCTCGTCGTACTCGCTGACGAGATCGGCGATGAGGTCGGCGACGGGCGTGATCGCGTTGCAGCGTCCGACGATCTGACCGGCCGGCATGGCTACGACGTCGGGGTTGTCGGCCTGTGAGATCCGTGCGTGCGCCTCGGCGACGAGGAGGTTCTGCAGGGGCATCGGCAACGGTTCGGGCGCGGACTCGGCGTCCCAGGCATCGGTCCAGGCCGTCTTCAGCAGTCGCGCAGGCTTTCCCGAGTAGATGCGGCGGCGCACGGTGTCCCGCGACGTCGCCTTCAGCAGCGCCTGCTGGACGGTCGACGGCTTGTCGGAACCCTCCGGCACGCCGAGCTTGTACTCCGCCGCCGTCAGCCAGTACGTGCCCATCCAGACGCCCTGCGCACCGAGCGCGATCGCCGCGGCGATCTGGCGGCCACTGCCCACGCCACCGGCCGCGAGGACCGGCGCGGTGTCGCCGACGGCGTCGACGAGATCCGGCCACAGGATCATCGAGGTGACCTCACCGGTGTGCCCGCCGCCCTCGTACCCCTGGGCGATGACGATGTCGACGCCCGCCTCGACGTGGTGCAGCGCATGCTCTTTCGCGCCCGCGAGGGCGGCGACCTGCACGCCGTTGTCGTGCGCGGTCTGGATGACGTCGGCCGGCGGCGAGCCGAGCGCGTTGGCGATCAGCTTGATCTGCCCGTACTTTCGACGATGCTCCATCGCGACGTCGACGTGCGAGCGTGCGACCGAGTGCAGCCAGCCGAGAACACCTGCGTTCACCCGGTCGCCGCCCGGCAGCGGGGGCACACCCAGATCGTCGAGCGTGCGTTCGACGAACGCCCGGTGCTCCGGCGGGATCATCGAGTCGAGGTCGACCTTGGAACCCTCCGTGGGGATCTTGGCGGGCATCACGACGTCGACGCCGAACGGCTTGCCGTCGGTGTTCTCGTGCATCCACTCCAGGACCTCGTCGAGCTCCTCGGCCTCGTTGAAGCGGACACAGCCCAGCACACCGAGGCCACCGGCGCGGCTGATCGCCGCCGCCACGTCCTGGCTGGGGGTGAATCCGAAAATCGGGTACTCGATGCCGAACTTCTCGGCCAGTTCAGTACGCATGATGTCAGCTCGCTTCCGGCGCTTACAGCGCCTCGTCGGCGGGACGCTCGGCCGTGACCGACGCTCCCCAGCGGTAGTCGGGTTTGCCTGCGGGAGAACGCTTGATCTCGTCGACGAACCACACGCTGCGCGGACACTTGTAGCCCGCCAACTCTTTTCGGACAACGTCGTTGAGACTCGTGAGCGACGGACGCGCACCGTCCCGAGTGGCGATGACCGCTGCGACGCGCTGACCCCACCGGTCGTCGGCCACACCCACCACGACGGTGTCGAACACGTCCGGGTGGGCCTTGAGCGCCCCCTCCACCTCCTCGGGGAAGACCTTCTCGCCGCCGGTGTTGATCGACACCGACCCACGGCCGAGCATGGTGATCGTGCCGTCGGCCTCGAGGACGGCGTTGTCGCCGGGCAGCGAGTAGCGCACGCCGTCGAAGACCTTGAACGTCTTCGCCGACTTCTCCGGGTCGTTGTGGTAGCGCAGCGGTATGTGGCCTGATCGCGCCAGCACACCGACCTCGCCGCTGCCCGGCTCGACCGGCGTACCGTCCTCCCGCAGGACGTGGGTCTCCTTGTCCGCCTTCACCCGCGGACCGCCGGTGTGCGGTGTGTCCTTCGCGACGACGCCCATCCCGCCGAAGCCGGTCTCCGACGATCCGATCGCGTCGATGATGACCGAATTCGGGAACCGGTCGAGGAACTGTTCCTTGACGCTCGGTGAGAACAGGCAGGCCGACGACGCGATCGACAGCACGCTCGACAGGTCACGGTCCCCACCGCTCTCCAGCGCCTCGATCATGGGGCGCCCCATCGCATCTCCGGTGATGAACACGACGTTGACCTTGTGTCGTTCGACGATGTCCCACGCCGACGATCCGCTGAACTCGGGGTACACCACCGCTTTTCCGCCGGCGAAGAGGGACTGGAAGATCGCCCACTGCGAGCCGCCGTGGATGAACGGCGGAATCGGGTACCGGACGAGCTGCCCGCCCTCGGCACCGGTCTTGGCGAGATGCCACTCGTCGGGTACGGGTTCGCTGGTGTACCAGTCGATTCCACCACCGAGGACGCGCCACACGTCTTCCTGCCGCCACACCACGCCCTTCGGCTTCCCGGTGGTGCCGCCGGTGTAGAGCATGTACAGGTCGTCGTCGCTGCGTTCCTCGAAGTCGCGTTCGGTCGACGACGCCGCGATCGCCTCCTCGAAACGGATCGCATCGCTGTGGCCCGCGCAGCACAGGTCCTCGTCCGACCCGTCCTCGATGACGACGCGGTACTCGAGATCGGGCGCTTTCGGCAACGTGTTGCACACGCGACCGGCGAAGCTCCGCTCGTGGATCAGCACCTTCATCCCGGAGTCGGTGAAGATGTGTTCCAACTCGGCTTCGACGTAGCGGTAGTTGACGTTGACCATCACCGCGCGCGCCTTGAAGATGGCGACCATCGCCTCGACCGACTCGATGGTGTTCCTGCTGTACAGACCCACTCGATCGCCCGGTTGTACGCCCAGTTCCCGGAGTTTGTGGGCGAGGGCGTTGGCACGCGCCTCCAGGTCGGCGTAGGAGCGCAAGCGGTCGCCCGACTCGAGCGCGACGCGCTCGGGAACCAGGTCGACGGCATGCTCGATGAGGTCGGCGATCGTGTAGGCCATGGGTTCAAAATTAGAACGTGTTATCGTTCTGGGCAAGCGGCAAAACGCGCCCGCCGCCATCACCTGATCACCACCCGAGCACAGCGACACCGGAGTGCAGCGATGACCACAGCAACCCCCGCCGAGTCCGTCACCGAGAAGGCACCCGAGTGCCTCGTCGAGAAGCGCGGGCACATCCTTATTGTGACGATGAACCGCCCGGAGGCGCGCAACGCGTTGTCGACGGAGATGATGCGGATCATGACCGAGGCGTGGGACCAGGTCGATGCCGATCCCGACGTCCGGGTGGCCATCCTCACCGGCGCCGGCGGGTACTTCTGCGCGGGTGCCGACCTGAAGAGCATGAACAAGAACGCTCCCGGCGACACCGTCGACTCCGGTGCGTGGAATCCGGCCTCGTTGCCGGCCCTGCTGAAGGGACGCCGTCTCACCAAGCCGCTCATCGCCGCAGTCGAGGGACCCGCCATCGCCGGCGGTACCGAGATCCTGCAGGGCACCGACATCCGGGTCGCCGGCGAGAGCGCGAAGTTCGGTGTCTCCGAGGCCCGTTGGGGCCTGTACCCGATGGGTGGCAGCGCGGTTCGCCTCGTCCGGCAGATCCCGTACACCGTGGCGTGCGACATCCTGCTGACCGGCCGCCACGTCACCGCGCGCGAGGCGCTCGAATACGGACTGATCGGCCATGTCGTCGACGACGGGACCGCTCTCGACAAGGCACTCGAACTCGCCGGGAAAATCGCGGCCAACGGTCCGCTCGCGGTGCAGGGCATCCTCAAGACCATCCGCGACACCGAGGGCCTACACGAACTCGACGCCTTCGAGATCGATGCGAAGATCGGCATCTCGGTCTTCAAGTCGAAGGATGCGAAGGTCGGACCCCGCGCGTTCGCCGAGAAGCGCACGCCGGAATTCACCGGGGAGTAGCAGCACCCGACAGTTCAGCCGCGCAGCGACTTCCGCGACGCCCCCGGTCAGCGGACGGCGTCCGACGTATCCCCCGACGACCTGCGTGGGCGCAGCACGATCTCGTCGAGACGCCGACGATGATGCTCTTCGATGGTCATGCCCGCCTGGATCTCGTCGACGAGGGCTGCAGCGACGTCGCGGATCTTCACGTTCTCCTGCTGTGAGCGCCACCGGAGCACATCGAACGCCCGGTCGGCGTTGACTCCGTAGACCAGCATGAGCATGCCCTTAGCCTGCTCGATCACGCCGCTGCTGTCGCGGAAGGCTCGTACCTGGTCGTCGACCCGCCGTTGCACCACGGCCATCTCGGCGTCGGTCAGGTCGAGGTAGAAGCCCTCGGTGCCGATGGCGCGCCCCGCGGCGTCGGTGATGGAATGCGCGATGACCGCAACCGGGCGGACCCGCCCGGACGTGTCGACGATGCGGTGCCGACTCGAGAACGGCGCGTGATTGGTGAGCATCTCGGCCAGCACGGCGTCGAAGTGGGCTCGATCGTCGGGGTGCTTGTGGCGGCGCATGAGTTCGGTGGTCGGTTCGACCTCCTCTGGCGCATAACCGTGCAGGGCGGCGACCTCATCGGACCATTCCCACTTCTCGCCCTCGTAGAAGAAGCGGAAGTCGCCGATACGTTGCATGCCCGCCGGCATTCGGTCGGGCACTTTGTTCTCTCGCCCCGTCGGCAGGCCGCCCCGTTCGTGGTCGGCGTCCCCGCAACGAGGACCGTGCTGACTTGGCTGCACGCGAGAAATTCTATGGTTCGATGTCGGGTCACGGCCGGAGTTCGCCGGTTACGGCTGTCGCCGGAGACGGTCGCACGCGGCGGATGACCGATACCGTGTCCCCTCCGGCACACACCGACACCGGGTGCGTCGTCACACCAACGTCGCGAGTTCCCGGATCGTCTCGGTGTCGCGGGCGGTGACCATGAGCATGGTGACGCCGGCCGCCTCCCACTCCTTGATCTGAGAGCGCACCTCGTCGGCCGTGCCGACGAGCATCGTCTCGCGGACCATCTCGTCGGGCACCGCGGCGATCGCCTCGGCCTTCTTGCCGCTGAGGAACAGGCTCACGATCTCGTCGACGGCGTCGGCGTAACCCATCCGCTTGTACAGCTCGGCATGGAAGTTCTTCTCCTTGGCGCCCATTCCGCCGACGTAGAGCGCCGTCGACGGCCGGTAGCGATCGATGGCCGCGGACACATCGTCGGTGATGACGACCTGAACCGTCGCGGCCACCTCGAAGTCGTCCCGGGAACGACGCGCACCCGGCCGCGCGAAACCCTCGTCGAGCCACGCGTTGTACTGGTCGGCGAGACCGAGACTGAAGAAGATGGCCAGCCAGCCGTCGGCGATCTCTGCGGTCTGCGCGACGTTCTTCGGGCCCTCGGCACCCAGCCAGATCGGGACGTCGGCGCGAAGCGGATGAGTGATCGGCTTGAGTGGTTTTCCGAGTCCGGTCGCCCCGGGTGCGTCGCCCGGGTACGGCAGCGGATAGTGCGGACCCGCGCTGGTCACCTTGTCCTCTCGGGCCAGCACGTCCCGCACGACGCGCACGTATTCGCGGGTGCGTGCCAACGGTTTTGCGAACGGTTCGCCGTACCAGCCCTCCACCACCTGCGGACCCGACACCCCGAGTCCGACGATGTGCCGGCCGCCGGAGAGATGGTCGAGGGTCAGCGCGTGCATGGCGAGGGAGGTCGGCGGCCGCGCCGACAGCTGGGCCACCGCCGTGCCCAGACGGATGCGCGAGGTCGCCGCGCCCCACCAGGCGAGCGGCGTGTACGCGTCGGAGCCCCACGACTCGGCGGTGAAGACCGCGTCGAACCCGCATTCCTCCGCGGTGGCGATCAACTCCGGCGCTTCGCGAATCGGATCGGCACCCCAGTACCCCAGTTGCAGACCGAACTTCACAACCACTCCCCTTCTCGCCGGGCCGCGCCTCCCACGGCCTGACATGCATCTTGTGCCCAATACTAGAACGTGTTCTACTCGAGATGTGAGCATGAGCGTAACGTCTCCGGCCGCCCCGAATCCCGTCGCCGAGGTGCCCGAGCCGAAGTCCCCCATCCTGACCGCTCCCCTGACCAACTCCTTCGACTACACACGGTCGCTGGGCCCGGTCCTGAGCCAGTTCGCGCTCGCGTTGCGCGATGGCCGGATCATCGGGTCCAAGGGCAGCGACGGCAAGGTGTCGGTTCCCCCGGTCGAGTTCGACCCCGTCACCGGCACCCAGTCCGCCGAGTTCGTCGAGGTGTCGACCGTCGGCACGGTGACCACGTGGACGTGGAACCCCGAGCCAGTGCCGGGCCAACCGTTGGACACGCCGTTCGCGTGGGCGCTGATCCGTCTCGACGGCGCGGACACCACACTGCTGCACGCGGTTTCGACCGACTCGCCCGACGACCTGTCGACCGGCCTGCGGGTCCACGCCGTCTTCGGCGCCGCGCGCATCGGCCGGATCGACGACATCGCGTACTTCGCCCCCGGCGAGAAACCCGCCACCGCTCCGGCCAACACCGCCGACGCCCCCCAGGGCGCGGAGGCGGGGCTGCTCGTCATCCCCACCCCGGTCAGCACCGCGATCACGCACTCGGCCAACGAGGAAGAGTCCGTGTACCTCGAAGGACTGAAGGCGGGCAAGCTGATCGGCACCCGCATCGGTTCGGGAGTCGATGCCGGGCGCGTGTACTTCCCGCCCCGCGGCGTCAGCCCCGCCGACGGTTCACCCGCATCCGAGCGCGTCGAGCTGGCCCACACCGGCATCGTCACCACGTTCTGCATCGTCAACGTGCCCTTCCAGGGACAGCGGATCAAGCCGCCCTACGTGGCGGCCTACGTGCTCCTCGACGGGGCGAACATCCCGTTCCTGCACCTGATCCTGGACTGCGAGGCCTCTGAGGTCCGGATGGGCATGCGCGTCAAGGCCGTCTGGCTCCCCGAGGACGAATGGGAGTACTCGATCGGCAACATCAGCCACTTCGCGCCCACCGGAGAGCCCGACGCCGAGTACGAGACCTATAAGGACCACCTCTGATGACACTGCCACCGATCGCGATCATCGGCTTCGCGCACAGCCCGAACATCGCCGGCTCCCACGGCACCACCAACGGCGTCGAGATGCTGATCCCCTGCTTCGACAAGCTCTACGCCGAACTCGGCATCGCCCGCACCGACATCGAGTTCTGGTGCAGCGGTTCCTCCGATTACCTTGCCGGACGGGCATTCTCGTTCATCTCCGCGATCGACTCGATCGGTGCGATGCCGCCGATCAACGAGTCCCACGTCGAGATGGACGGCGCCTGGGCGCTGTACGAGGCGTGGGTGAAGATCGCGACGGGCGAGGTCGATCTCGCCCTCGCCTACGGATTCGGCAAGGCCACCGCGGGCAACGCCGACCAGACGCTCACCCTGCAGACCGATCCGTACACCGTCGCCCCGCTGCATCCGGATGCCCGGTCGCTCGGCGCCCTGCAGGCTCGCGCCGGCCTCGACGCGGGTGTGTGGACCGAGGCCGACATGGCCGCGGTCGGTGCGCGGACCTTCGGCGGTTCCGTCGACGAGCTGCTCGGTCGTGAGTACGTCGCGAACCCGCTGCGACAGCACGACATCGCGCCGTACACCGATGCCGCCGCAGCGGTCGTCATCGCCAGCGAGCGCAAGGCCCGCGAGCTGGTGGCCAACCCCGCGTTCGTCACCGGGTGGGATCACCGCATCGACACACCCAACTTCGGGGCGCGCGATCTCACCGTCTCACCGTCGACGAAGCTGGCCGGCGACACCGCCTTCGGCGACCGCAGCCGCGCGGTCGACGTCGCCGAGATCAACGCGTCGTACACGCACCAGGAGATCATCGTCCGCAACGCGCTCGGACTCCCCGACTCGGTGCGGATCAATCCGTCCGGCGGTTCGCTGGCCGGCAACTCGCTGTTCTCCGCGGGTCTCCAGCGGATCGGGTACGCGGCCAACGAGATCCTCGGCGGCAACGCCGGCACCGCGGTCGCCCACGCCTCGAGCGGCCCGCTGCTGCAACAGAACATGGTGGTCACCCTGAGTGCCCAGAACAACGAGGGGGCCTGAGAACTGATGGGACACAACAATCGTGCCGCGGTGCTGGGCACCGGGCAGACACGGTACGTCGCGAAGCGGTCCGACGTCACGATGGCGGGCATGGTCCGCGAGGCCATCGACGCCGCGCTGATCGACTCCAAGGTCTCGCTCGACGACATCGACGCGATCGTCATCGGCAAGGCCCCGGACCTCTTCGAGGGGTCGATGATGCCGGAGCTCGCGATGGCCGAGGCCATCGGCGCGGTCGGCAAACGCCTCATCCGCGTACACACCGCGGGTTCGGTCGGCGGTTCGACGGCCAATGTGGCCGCGTCGCTGGTCTTCGCGGGCGTGCACAAGCGGGTCCTGGCCGTCGCCTGGGAGAAGCAGTCCGAGTCCAACGCGATGTGGGCCCTGTCGATCCCGGTGCCGTTCACCAAGCCGGTGGGCGCCGGCGCGGGTGGCTTCTTCGCCCCGCACGTCCGCGCCTACATCCGGCAGTCCGGCGCGCCCGAGCACATCGGGGCGATGGTCGCCGCCAAGGATCGCCGTAACGGCGCGCTGAATCCGCTTGCGCACCTGCACCAACCGGATCAGACGGTCGAGAAGGTCATGAGCTCGCAGATGCTCTGGGACCCGATCCGTTACGACGAGACCTGCCCGTCGTCGGACGGGGCCTGCGCGGTCGTCATCGGCAGCGAGGACGTCGCCGATGCCGCGATCGCCGCAGGCGATCCGGTGGCGTGGATCCATGCCACCGCGATGCGCACCGAGCCGCTGTCCTACGCGCACCGCAACGTCGTCAGCCCGCAGGCCGGTCGCGACGCCGCGGCCGCGTTGTGGAAGGCCGGCGGCATCAGCAACCCGCTGGAGGAGATCGACGCCGCCGAGATCTACGTGCCCTTCTCCTGGTTCGAGCCGATGTGGCTGGAGAACCTGGGATTCGTGGCCGAGGGCGAGGGGTGGAAGCTCACCGAATCCGGCGACACCGAGATCGGCGGGCGCATCCCGCTCAACGCGTCCGGCGGTGTGTTGTCGTCGAACCCGATCGGGGCGTCGGGCATGATCCGGTTCGCCGAGGCCGCCATCCAGGTCATGGGCAAAGCCGGAGACCACCAGGTCCCGGACGCCCGGAAGGCACTGGGCCACGCCTATGGCGGTGGCTCGCAGTACTTCTCGATGTGGCTCGTCGGCGCCGACAAGCCCCTGCACTGAGCGGAACTTCGTGGCATTCATGCGCCATATGTGCGCATGAATGCTACGAAGTGCGTTCGGGGACAGCGCAGGCGAGGCCGTCGGCCATTCCCGTGGGTCGCACACCCAGCGACTGGTTGAGACGCGCCCGCTGATTCTCCCAGGCCACGGTCATCGCGAGTTCGACGATCTGGGTCTCCGACAGGTGTTCGGCCAACCGGCGGCGCAGGTCCGCGAGATCGTCGCCGACAGCCGGCGTACGGGTCATCGCCTCGGCGTAGCCGATGACGAGTTTCTCCAGATCGGTGTAGGCCGTCGACTCCTGGTAGCGCGGCAGATCGCGGAGTTGCTGCTCGGTGATTCCGGCGCCCGACGCCAGCGCGGAGCCGATGTCGAGGCAGAACTCGCAACTGACCATGCCGGCGGCCTTGAGTTCGGCCAGTTCTTTGAGTTTCGGATCCATCCGGTTGGACAGCAGCATCGCGCTCTCCATCCCGGCGATCCCGCCCGCCACCAGCGGCCGACGAACGAGGTGGCCGACGAGTTCGGTGCGATGACGCCGGGCCCGCCGCATCGCGCGTACATAATTCCGGATTCGATGCAGTGCTCTCATACCCGTCCTTCCCGATCCGGCCGAAAACTGTAACGCCGCCCCAGCGCATATGTGACCAGCAGCACCAGGGCAGCCACACCGACCGCACCGTGGGCGACCGCACCCCAGGCGAAGACGCCGATCTCGTGGAGACCGCGTCCGCCCATCACCAGTCCGAGCGGCACGCCCGCGATGACGGCGACGGGTAGCCACTGGCGACGCGTCGAGGCGACCGCGATCGCCGCGCCGACGGCGATGAACGCCAATCCGCCGTCGACCATCGCGTGTTGTTTGAACGGCTCGCCGAGCGACGCCGAGATCCACTCGCCGGCAATCATGTTCCCGACGCCATGGATGATCAGGATCGCGCCGAGCGCGGCCGCGGCCACCTGCGCCGCCGACCACCGTCTTCTCCGACGACCGGCAGGCGCAGGATGCAGTATCCGGTCGACCGAAACGTAGGTCGACGCGGGCGGGTCGGGCCGCAAGCCACCGGCGAGCAACTCGAGTTCCGGGTCCGGAGCATTCGGGACGTCGCGCCCGTCGAGAACTGCCGATATCGCGTCATCGAGTCGTTCGGCCGCAGCGATGTCCACGGGGTCGAACTGTTCACTCGGATCGTGAGGCGTCACCTCGGCATCACCTCCCTCAACTTCGCCACCCCGCGATAGACGAGCATCCGTGCGGCCGTCGCCGAGATCCCCATCGCCGCGCCGATCTCGTCGGAGGTGAGTTCGGTGGCGAATCGCAGGGTCACGGCTTCCCGCTCGCGCGCCGTCAGAACCCACAACCGGCTGCGCACGTCGTCGGCCGCGGCGGCCCGCAGCATCGCGGTCTCGGGATCGCCGTCGTAAACGGACACCCCGGCGTCGCCGAGGTCGACCTCGGCGACCGGCACCTCGCGGGATCGCCGGGCCCACCAGTCCGCGACGACATGCCGCGCGATCCCGATCAGCCAGGCGCCGACGCTGTCGCGCCGGTCGTCGAACCGGTCCCACGAGCGCATCGCCTTCACGAAGACCTCCGCGGTCACGTCGTCGGCGTCGGCGGCCCCGGGCACACGGGTCCGCACGTAGCGCCAGACCCCCGCAACGTGTTCGCGGTACACCGCGTCGAACTGATCAACCGCGCCGGACTCCGAGTCGCTCCCCCTCCGTCGACGACGCCGTGGGGGCGTCGGTGAACCTGTCACCCCATCTTCGGGCCCGGCCGACGCGCTGTAACGACGGATGGGAGAACCCGGCCCACAAACGACCGCGGGCGGGACAGGGTGAGCACCCTGTCCCGCCCGTGGCGGCTCGTGTTGCGACTATCCGGCCTTGCGCACCGAGTTGATCGTCTTCTCGACTTCCCAGAAGGCGCGCAGTGCCGACAGCTTGCCGTCGGCGTCGGCGCGATAGGTGAACACCCCGCGCGCCTCGGAGACATGGCCGGCGATGTGGGTGACGATGCTGCCGATGTAGGCTACCTCGTTCCCGCAGATGATCTCCTCGTCGAAGCGGAACTCGATGCTCTCGGTCGTCCCGATCGATTTGTCCCAGAACTCCGAGATCTGCTCGTGCCCGCGGAATCCGACGCCGTCCGGGTCGAACATCGACGGGCCGACCGGGTCCTCGACCGTGGCGTCTGCCGCGAAGTTGTCGATCCAGGCCTGTTTGTCCCTGGATTCCACGAACTCACGCGAACGACGCCCCGCCACGACTGCGGGATGGTTCTCCCGGTCGATGCCGAGGTAGGCCGGTGTCTGCTCTGCTGCGGTCACTTGGTGCCGTAGTCGACGCGGAGTTCCTTGACGCCGTTGATCCAGCCGTGGCGCAGACGGCGCGGTGCGTCGAGTTTGGTGATGTCGGGCACCATGTCGGCGAGCGCGTTGAACATCAGGTTGATCTCCATCCGCGCGAGGTTCGCACCGACGCAGAAGTGCGCACCGTTGCCGCCGAACCCGACGTGCGGGTTGGGATCGCGCATGATGTTGAACGAGAACGGATCGTCGAAAACGTCCTCGTCGTAGTTCGCCGAACCGTAGAACATGCCGACGCGCTCACCCTTGGCGATGTCGACGCCGCCGATCTGCGTGTCGCGCTTGGCCGTCCGCTGGAAGCAGTTGACCGGGGTCGCCCACCGCACGATCTCGTCGACCGCGGTCGCCGGGCGCTCCTTCTTGAACAGTTCCCACTGATCGGGGTTGTCCAGGAAGGCATTCATCCCGTGGCTGATGGCGTTGCGGGTGGTCTCGTTGCCGGCGACGGTCAGCAGGATGAAGAAGAACCCGAACTCGGTCTCGTCGAGCGACTGCCCGTCGATGTCGGCGTTCACCAGCGTGGTGACGATGTCCTCGCCGGGATTCTTACGCTTCTCCTCGGCCATCGTGTAGCCGTAGCCGAGGATCTCGGCGTTGGCCTGCTGCGGATCCGTCGTGTAATCCGGGTCGTCGGCGTTCATCATCGAGTTCGACCAGTCGAACAGCTTCTCCCGATCCACCTCCGGCACGCCGAGGAGGTCGGCGATGGCCAGCAGCGGCAGGTCGACGGCCACGTCTTTGACGAAGTCACCGCTGCCCTTCTCCGCGGCCTTGGCGACGATGTCGCGGGCGGCGTCGTCGAGCTTCTCCTCGAGTGAATGCACGGCGCGCGGCGTGAACAACTTGGAGACCAGCTTGCGCAGGCGGGTGTGCTCCGGCGGATCGTGGTTGATCAGCAACGCCTTGGTGATCTCGATCTGATCGGCGGTCATGTCGTCTTCGAAACGCATGATGACGCCGTTGGCGTTGGTTTCCCAGTCCTCGTTGTTCTTGGAGATCTCGCGGACATGGGCGTGCTTGGAGATCACCCAGTACCCGCCGTCGTGGAAACCACCGCCCTTGCCGGGCGCCTGGGCATTCCACCAGACCGGCGCGGTCTTGCGCAGTTGCGCGAACTCCTTCACGGGGATTCCCTGCTCGAGCAGATCGGGGTTGGTGAAGTCCCACCCCTCCTGCTCCATGAACGGGCACTTCGCGACTACGTCGGAAGGGCTCGTGCGCGCAGAATCCGCCGGGGTCGGCTCGCTGCCGATCGGGGCGCTCTGGGCCTGGGTCACGTCACACCACCTCGCTGTGAGATTTAGAACCTGTTTCAATCACATTGAAGCACACTGTGACGCATACGACACTCTCAGACGAGAACTTGTTCTAGTTTTGTTCCCGACCCGGTATCCCGACCTGCGATCTTCCCTCACAGATTCATTCGCGTTCGTCGCCGTGCAGCGTCGACGCATGGCGTCGAACACCCGTCGAGTGGGCTGCCCTGCCCGCATCATCCACCCCAGCGTAGATGCAAACATAGAACGTGTTCTAGCGTGATCACAGCGGCCTCGACGGACCGTCGGGCCTCATCCGTGGACATCCGGGTTCACCGGTACGAACGAAGGAGTGGCGATGGGCGTTCCCGTCATCGTAGAAGCGGCGCGCACGCCGATCGGCAAGCGCAACGGTTGGCTCTCGGGCCTGCACGCCGAGGAGTTGCTCGGCATCACCCAACGCGGCCTCCTCGAGAAAGCGGGCCTCGACCCCGCCCTCGTCGAGCAGGCGATCGGCGGCTGCGTGACCCAGGCAGGCGCCCAGGCCGGCAACATCACGCGCAAGGCCTGGCTGTCCGCGGGTCTGCCGGAGGCGACCGGAGCCACCACCATCGACGCGCAGTGCGGTTCGGCGCAGCAGGCCAACCATCTGATCGCCGGGCTCATCGCCTCCGACGCGATCGACATCGGCGTCGCCTGCGGAGTGGAGACGATGTCGGTCGTTCCGCTCGGCGCGAACGTCGGCACCAATGCCGGTCCGTATCACGCGGATTCGTGGGACGTCGACATGCCGAACCAGTTCGAGGCCGCCGAACGGATCGCCAAACGCCGCGGTATCACGCGCGCCGACATCGACGCGCTCGGCGAGCGCAGTCAACGCAACGCCCGTAAGGCATGGGACGAGGGTCGATTCGACCGCGAGGTCCTGAGCCTCAAGGCGCCCGAGCGCACCAAAGAAGGCGAACTGACCGGGAACATCCTCGACGTCAGCCGTGACCAGGGTCTGCGCGACACCACGCTCGAATCCCTGTCCGCGCTCAAACCCGTTCTCGAGGGCGGTATCCACACCGCTGGAACGTCGTCACAGATCTCCGACGGCGCGGCCGCCGTGCTCATCATGGACGAGTCCCGGGCACGCGAGCTGGGCCTGACACCGCGCGCACGCATCAAGGCGCAGGCGCTCGTCGGCGCGGAGCCGTCCTTCCACCTCGACGGTCCGGTCCAGGCGACCGAGCGCGTCCTGGCCAAGTCGGGAATGTCGTTGTCCGACATCGACATCGTCGAGATCAACGAGGCGTTCGCGTCCGTGGTACTCAGCTGGGCCCAGGTCCACGGCGCCGACCTGGACAAGGTCAACGTGAACGGCGGTGCCATCGCCCTGGGACACCCCGTGGGCAGCACCGGCTCTCGCCTGATCACCACCGCGCTGCACGAACTGGAGCGTCGGGACGGTCAGACCGCGCTGGTCACGATGTGCGCCGGCGGCGCCATGGCCACCGGCACCATCATCGAGCGCATCTGATGCCCGCACTCGACCCGAACAACAAGCCCGCGCAACTGGATTCGCCGATCGTCAGCAAGATCATCAAACTGGGGTCGAAGGCGAACACCGCGCTGTACAAGGCCACCGGTGGTCGTGTCGGGGGCACCTGGCGGGTCGGTGCGGGTCTGCGCAAGCCCGCGCCGGTGTGCTTGCTGACCACCATCGGGCGCAAGTCGGGACAGCCGCGCACCGCGCCGCTTATCTACCTGCGGCGCGGGGACTCCTTCGTCGTGGTCGCCTCCCAGGGCGGCTCGGCGAAGAACCCCGCCTGGTACCTCAATCTCCGGGACAACCCGCAGGTCACCATCCAGATCGGCAAGGAGAAGCACGACCTCGTGGCGCGCACCGCCACCGATGCCGAGCGCGCCGAGCTCTGGCCCGATCTCGTCGACACCTACGCCGACTACGACACCTACGCCGCCTGGACGGAACGAACGATCCCGGTGGTCATCTGCGAGCCGGCCCGCTGATCGCTCAACACCTTCTGCTCTCCCGAGGTGCAACATCCTCCGCTCCCTGAGGTGCGAGGAGCGCAAGATCCTCCGCTCCCTGAGGTGCGAGGAGCGCAAGATCCTCCGCTCCCTGAGGTGTGAGGAGCGATAGCGACGAGCCACGAAGGGCGGCAGGGCATCTCACCAGACCCTTCGTGGCTCGCTTCGCTCGCACCTCAGGGAGCAGGGGGCCGTCACGCTCGCACCCTCGGTCGCAGACCCTTCGTGACGCGCCCTCCGCAAGCTCCGGACGCTCCTCAGGGAGCAGGAAGACGCGCCCTCCGCAAGCTCCGGACGCTCCTCAGGGAGAAGGGGGCTCAGGGAACCATGGGGTTCGCTTCTTTCGGATCACGAAGCCGGGGACCAGCCCGCGGGGTCCCGGCCGGTCCAGTTGGCCAGTCGCTCAGTGGGTCCGGCGCCGGGCCGGGGTTCGACGACGACGCCGAACGGCACGTTGGGGTCGGCGCGGATCTCGGCCGGGATGAACTGCTGCGCGACCGCGAGCGTCGCCTCGGCCGTCGCGGGATCTGCTTCCGCGGGTTGCCCGGTGGCAACGGCGAGGTCCCAGCCGTGCACGAGGGTCTCGCTGACATAGCCCCAGAGCGCGCCCGCGCCGGGTACCTCACCCCACGGCACCTGGACCATGCGGGTCAGCGACGCATCATCGGACCATCCCTCCAGGGCGGCCTCGACCAGTGCGGAGTAGGTGGCAGCGTCGTGCTGCTCGGCGATCGTCCGCATCGTTCGGACGTCGAGTCCGTCGGCGAGTGCCCGGGCACGCTCGGCGGTCGCCACGACGTGCGCCGAGAGTGTCCGGACGTCGAAGTCCTCGCAGGGAGTGGGCGCATCCAGCTGATCGTCGGCGATCCCGGTCAGCAGTGCGGTGACCCAACCAGTTGCCACTCGGAATGCGGGACGGGGGTCGACGGGTGCGGCTGGGGCGGGAACGGCCTCTGGTGTGGTTGCGGTCATGATGACGTCCTCTCCTGGTGGTTGGTCGGTCTGCCACCAGTGAATCCGCGATACACGACATCTTCTGTCATGTATTCGGGAGAGAATCATGATCGTGCGCGCCGAACGTCTCATCGCCCTGCTGATGGTGCTGAAGAAGCACGAGCGGGTGACCGCCGCCGTATTGGCCGCCGAGCTCGGGGTCTCCGAACGAACCGTGCTCCGCGACATCGACGCGCTGTCGCTGTCCGGCGTGCCGGTCTACGCCGAGCGCGGCCGACACGGCGGCTTCGCGTTGTTACCGGGGTATCGCACCGATCTCACCGGACTGACCGTCGACGAGGCCACGTCGTTGCTCGCCGGTACCGGACGGGTCGACTCCCCCGCGTTCACCAGCGCCATGCGCAAGGTGACCGCCGCCCTGCCCGAGGCGCATCGGAGTCATGCCGTGCGCGCCGCGCAGCGGATTCTGGTCCGTCCGGAGGGTTTCGTCAGAACCCCGGAGATCCTCGACGGCCTCCAGGCCGTACAACTCGCCGTGTTCGAGGGCCGACGGATCCGTGTGAGTTACCGCAGCCGGGGTGCGCACACCCCGCGCGAGCACGTCCTCGACCCGATCGGACTCATCGTGGCGGGCGAGACCTGGTACCTCGTCGCCACCTCGTCGCGCGGCAGCACGTCGCACGACGGCGCCGGCTCGGCGGAACGCATGTACCGCGTCTCCCGGATGAGCGACGTGGACGTCCTCGACGAACCGGCGCACCGGTCCGAGGACGTCGACCTCGGCGAGATCTGGGAGCGGCATCGTGACGCGTTCCGACGCTCCTTCGAACCCGTCGACGTGGTGATCGACTGCTCGGTCGACGATGCCGAGCAGATCGAGTCGATCGCCGCCGCAACATATCTCGACCGGCCACCAGAAGGACGATGCCGGCTCGGACTCCGGTTCGCCGACCGTCGCCACGCCACGCGCGCGTTATGGGCGTCGATGTTCGACCACGACTTCGTGGTCTGCGAGCCGGAATGGCTCCGAACCACGCTCGTAGCCCGCGCCCGCGTTGTCGGCGGCGACTAGGCGAGCACATCGGGCCGCCTGCACCGAACGAATGAATCCCCTGGCGAGGTCCCCCCGCCTGTGGTCTGATTCTCGAATGTTCGGGGTTCTCACTCCATGTCGGCACGCACTCGACGACGACCTGATGGACCAGTGGCGCTCCCACCTGTGCGGGGTCTGTCTGTCGCTACGCGACAACCACGGCCAGTCGAGCAGGTTGACGGTCAACACCGATGCGGTGATGGTCTCGATCCTCACCGCGGCCCAGTCGGCGGCGGAGTGCGCCTCCACCGAGGCCGGTCGGTGTCCCCTACGCGGAATGCGCACGGCGACAGTCGTGTCCGCCGACGAACCGGGTGTCCGCCTCGCCGCGACCGCCTCCCTCACCCTCGCCGCAGCGAAGGCGGCCGACGTCGGCAACGAGCAGCGACACGCGCTGGCGCCCCGTCGGCCGGTACGCGCGAAGCTCGCCGACTATGCCGGGAGCCACCTGCGCCGGAATGCCGCGGCCGACACCGAGGTCGCCCGACGTCTCGATGTGGACGGCATGATGACGACGCTCTCGCGTCAAGCCGAGATCGAGTCGACGAGCGTCGTCCTCGACGACCTCACCCAGGCGTCGGCAGTGGCTGCGGCACAGGTCTTCTCCGCGTCGGCGATACTCGCCGACGCACCCCGCAACGAGGCCGCGCTCTCCGACATCGGTGCCGATTTCGGCCGGATAGCGCACCTCTTGGACGCGGTCGACGACTATGACTCCGACGCCGAGCAGGGACGGTACAACCCACTCCGGTCCACCGGAACGTCGCCGGAGACCGCGCTCGAGCAGTGCCGGCGACTCGCCTCCGCGATCCGGGCCCGCTACGCCGACCTCGAACTCGTCGACGACCGACTCCTACGGGTGGTGTTGCTCGACGGACTGCGCCACGCGATCCACAAGCGCATGCACCCGCACGCGGAGGCCCCTTCGGTGGTCGCCGACTCGCGCACCCAGTGGCCGCCGCACCGGCCGTTCGGCTATCCGACCGAGTGGCCGTACCCGCCACCCTTCAAACCGAATCGATCGTTCCACGAACGGATTCTGCCGTTCATCGGTGTCTCGTGCTTCGGCAAGGCCTGCTGCGTCGACCACTGGAATCACTTCACCGACAAGTACAAGGACGCGGTCTGCGACGACTGCGACTGCTGCGATTGTTGCGACTGCTGCGACCTGTGACCCGCCCGGGCGGGCGGGTCGGTTGAGGCGCGAGCAATGCGCTCCCCCTGTGCTCCCTGAGCTGAGGTGCGAGCGAAGCGTCAACGCTCCTCGCACCTCAGGGGGCAATGGTTATGTCGTTCTTTCGGATCAGGGAGCAGAGGGGAATCTAGCCGACGCCGCGGTCGGAGTCGGCCCAGTACTGGGACCGCAGCGCCTTCTTGTCCGGCTTGCCGAGCGCGGTCAGTGGCAGGGCATCGGCGAAGATCACCCGCTTGGGTGACTGCACCGCACCCTTGCGGTCTTTCACGGACTGCTGGATCTCGGCGGTGATCCGGTCCTTCGCCGCGTCGTCGGCGTCGGCATCGTTGCGCAGCACCACGATCGCGGTGACCGCCTCGCCCCACTTGTCGTCCGGGACACCGATCACGCCGACCTGACCCACTGCCGGGTGTTCGGCGACGACGTCCTCGACCTCGCGCGGGAACACATTGAAGCCACCGGTGACGATCATGTCCTTGGTGCGGTCGACGATGAACCAGAATCCGTCCTCGTCCTCGCGGGCCACGTCGCCGGTGCGCAGCCAGCCGTCGCGGAAGGTGTCCGCGGTCTGTTCGGGGAGGCCCAGGTACCCGCCGGCGAGAAGTGTTCCCGCGACGCAGATCTCGCCGGGTTCGCCCTGCGGGACGGGCTTGTCGTCGGGCCCGAGCAGGGCGGTACGCAGGAAGGCCGACGGCCGTCCGCAGCTGCTCAGCCGACGCTGGTCCTCACCGGGACCCGGATGGTCACCCTTCGCCAGGTAACTGATGACCATCGGCGCCTCGGACTGACCGTAGTACTGCGCGAAGATCGGACCGAAGCGTTCGATGGCCTCGGCCAGCCGGACCGGATTGATCGGCGACGCACCGTAATACACGGTCTCCAGCGAGGACAGATCGCGCGTCTTGGAGTCCGGATGATCCATCAGTGCGTACAGCATCGAGGGCACCAGCATGGTCGCGGTGATCTTCTGCTCCTCGATCGTGCGGAGCACCTCGGCCGGGTCGAATTTGGACAGGACCACCATCGACCCGCCCTTCATGAGGGTGGGGACGAAGAAGGCGGCGCCGGCGTGCGAGAGGGGCGTGCAGAGCAGGAACCGCGGGTGTTCGGGCCATTCCCATTCGGCGAGCTGGATCTGCGTCATCGTCGACATCGCGCGGGCTGTCCCGATGACGCCCTTCGGCTTGCCGGTGGTGCCGCCGGTGTAGGTGATGGAGACGACGTGGTCGGGTGAGAGATGCGCGGCGACAAGGGGCTTCGGCTCGAAATTGTCGGCTTCGGCGATCACGTCCCGCGCGTGGGCGGCGAGTTGCTCCGGCACCGGTCCGAGCGTCAGCACCTGCTTGAGACCGGGAACCCGTTCGAGCAGTGCCGCGGCCCGCTCGACGAACATGGGCACCGGGTCGATGATGAGAGTCGACACGCCGGCGTCGGAGAGCACGTACGCGTGGTCGTCGAGTGAGCCCAGGGGATGCAGTGCGGTGCGGCGCCATCCCTGCGTCTGGCCGGCGCCGATCACGAACAGCACCTCGGGCCGATTCAGCGCGAGCAGGCCGACCGCGGTTCCCGTACCAGCCCCCAACCCCTCGAACGCCTGGATGTACCGACTGATCGACGCGGCCATCTCACCGCCGGTCATCTCCGTGTCGCCGAGCGACAGTACGGTGCGGTCGGCGTGCCGCCGCAGCGCCGCGACCATCAGGTCGCCCATGTGCGTGCCCCCGCGCAGGTGATCGAAGTCGGCCGGTGCTGTCGTCGTACCCTCGTTCGTCATGACCACCAGACTAGGACGTGTTACAGCTCTAGGGAAGAATCTCCACCAAAACCGCACTATGAGACACGAGAACGTGTTCTAACATTCCCTTGCGGATGCGCCTTCCGCGAATCTGAAGTCCGCCACCGGCGAGGGGTGGTGACCTAGGATCGAACCATGACTGATCTCGACCTCGCCACCACCCGGCGTGACATCGCCGACGCCCTGCTGACCGCCCTCGAGCACCGCCACGAGGTCCTCGATGCCATCGTCGACGCCGAGAATCATGACGAGGCCGTCACCGCGATCGTCGACCTGCTCGGCAAATCCAAGCTCGGCGCCGAGGCCATCCTCGACATGAAGCTCGACCAGCTCACCAAGGACGACCGCCGCAAGAACCAGGCCGAACTCGACGACCTCAACAGCGCCCTCACCTTCACGCTCGCCGAACGTCCGGCCAGCAGTGGGGACACCCTTGATCTCCGTCCGTTCGACCCGTCCGCCGACGCCGAACTGTTCTCGGCGCGCACCAACGAGATCGGCACCGCCGGCGACGGTTCGGGCGCTCCCGCCGGCGATGTCGCGGCCGAGATCGATGCCGCCACCGCCCGGGTCGACGCCGAGGAAGCCGTCTGGCTGGTCGCCGTCGAAGGCGAGTCGAAGGTCGGCTTCGTGTTCGGCGAACTGAAGGACGGCGAGATCGACCTGCGCATCTGGATCCACCCGCAGTTCCGCAAGTCGGGGTACGGCACCGCAGCGCTACGCAAGTCCCGTTCGGAGATGGCGGCGTACTTCCCCGGCGTGCCGATGGTCGTCCGCGCGCCCAGCGCCTGACGGTCCACCTACAGTCGACGAACCCACCGCCCGTTCGGGGTGGTGGGTTCGTCTGTTGGTGGCGTGCCGGACAGTCAGGCCCGTTGGGGCCGCGGGAGGCCGAAGTGGGCGACGATCGCGCGGATCCGGTTGTCCTCGTCGACCACGAAGGTCTCGGACACGGTGGCACCCAGGCGAAGGGTCTTGGGTCGGACGTGGACGATGTAGCGCGTGGTGACGCTGTGCCCGTCCACCGTGGCGGTGAAGTCCGAGATCCGGTGGATGAGGCGGAATTGCGGGCCACGCGCGAGGCTGCGGGCGATGTGGTCGCCGTCGCGCCCGGTCCGCACACCGAACTCCACGCGGGTGCAGTCCGGGTGCAGGACGACCGCGGACGGATCGTGACTCACCAAGGCGTCCACATAAGCGCGCGCCGCGGCGATCCGCTCGGCCGAGGGATCTCGGGGCGAGGTCATCGCGCGCCGTACACCGGCATCGGTACCGGCGCCTTGGCCAGGATCTCCTCGATCACCGGGCCGAGCTCGCCGGCCTCCCACCGAGAGCCCTTGTCCCGCTCGATGCTTCGCTGCCATCCATCGGTGATCGAGATCTTGCCGCCCTCGACTTCGAACACCCGGCCGGTCACCGAGCCCGCCGCGGGCGAACCCAGCCAGACCACGAGGGGCGAGACGTTCGCCGGATTCATCGTGTCGAAGGAACCGTCGGCGGGCGCCGCCATCTGAGCGGCCATCGCCTCACCGGCACCCATGGTCATCTGGGTACGGGCGGCCGGAGCGATCGCGTTCACGGTCACACCATACGACCCCAGTTCCGCGGCCGCCTGGATCGTCAGAGCCGCGATGCCGGCCTTCGCCGCTACGTAGTTGCCCTGCCCCACCGAACCGTACAGTCCCGCACCGGAACTCGTGTTGATGATGCGCGCCTGCGGAACGTCGCCGGCCTTCGCCTGGGCACGCCAGTACGCGGCTGCGTGCCGCAGACCGACGAAGTGCCCTTTGAGATGTACGCGGACGACCGCATCCCACTCGTCCTCCGACAGCGAGACCAGCATCCGGTCACGCACGAAACCCGCGTTGTTGACCAGTACGTCGAGGCGTCCGAACGCGGAGAGTGCGGTCTCGACCATGGCCGCACCCGAATCCCAGTCCGCGACGTCGCCCACCGACGCGACTGCCTGCCCGCCGGCGGCGACGATTTCGTCGACGACCTCACTCGCGGGGTCCTCGGCGTAGTCGTTGACGACGACCTTCGCGCCGTCGGCGGCGAACGCGAGGGCGTGGGCGCGTCCGATGCCCTGGCCGGCACCGGTCACGATGACGACACGACCCTCATTCAACTTGCTGGTCACTGATGTTCTTCCTTTCCGAAGTGTCTGCGGCCCCGAACCGCACACCGGGTCTCAGACTGCGTTACCGGCCGTGGCGGCGTCGAGGAATGCCGGCTTCTCGCCACCGCCGTGGACGGTCAGCGTCGACCCGGTGATGTAGCCGGCAAGCGGTGACAAGAGAAAGGCGACCGCGTTGCCGACATCGGCGGGCGTGGCCATCCGCCCCATCGGGATGGTCTCGCCGACGGCTGCCACACCGGCGTCGTCGCCGTAGTGCAGGTGGGACTGTTCGGTGACGACCGGGCCGGCCACGACCGAGTTCACCCGCACCCGCGGCGCCCACTCGACGGCGAGCGAGCTCATCAGGTTGTCGAGTCCGGCCTTCGCCGCACCGTAGGCCGAGGTGCCGGGTGACGGCCGGTGGCCGCTCACGCTCGAGATGTTCACGATGCCACCGCCATCCGGCTGCGTCTGCATCACCGCGTTGGCCGCGCGGGCCACGGCGAGCGGGGCGAGCAGATTGAGGTCGACGATCTTGCTCGCGAACCGGACCGACGCGTCGGCGGCCAGCGCGAACGGGGAGCCGCCGGCATTGTTCACGACACCGTCGATGCGTCCGGCCCGCCCGATGATGTCGTCCATCATCGCCACGACCGCATCCGCGTCGCGGACATCGCAGGACACGAAATCGAGATCGCGGAGGTCGTCGGCGAGATTGTCGGCGTTGCGACCACAGATCACCGGACGGGCGCCGAGCGAACCCAGGACGCGGGTGATCCCGGCACCCACCCCGCGCGCCCCGCCCGTGACCAGGATGACCTTCCCGACCAGGCCCAGCTCGACCTGTGACTGCGTCTGCATGGGTGCTACCCTACCAAACAACCAAGCACTTGCTTGGTGCGCTTCCGCAGTCCCCTCGGACTGTCCGGACCGCCCCATGAGAGGAGCCCGCGTGCCGATCACCACGACACGTTCCGATACCGGGATCGTGACCGTCACCGTCGACTATCCGCCGGTCAACGCGCTGCCATCGGCCGCATGGTTCGAACTCGGCGACGCCATCACCGCCGCCGGCCGGGACCCCTCCACCCACGTGGTGGTGCTCCGCGCAGAAGGTCGGGGCTTCAACGCGGGCGTCGACATCAAGGAGATGCAGGCGACCGACGGCTTCGACGCCCTGATCGGCGCCAACCGCGGATGCGCCGCCGCCTTCAGTGCCGTCTACGACTGCGCCGTCCCCGTCGTCGTCGCCGTCAACGGGTTCTGCGTGGGCGGCGGCATCGGCCTCGTCGGCAATGCCGACGTCATCGTGGCCTCCGACGACGCCGTCTTCGGACTACCCGAGGTGGACCGCGGAGCACTCGGCGCCGCAACCCATCTCGCGCGGCTCGTGCCACAACACATGATGCGCACCCTCTACTTCACCGCCAAGAACGTCACCGCCCAGCAACTCGAGCACTTCGGTTCGGTCTACCGGGTCGTGCCCCGCGAGGAACTGCTCGACGCGGCACTCGAGGTCGCAGAGGCCATCGCCGCCAAGGACACTCGCGTGATCCGCGCAGCCAAGGAGGCGATCAACAACATCGACCCCGTCGACGTCAAGGCGAGTTACCGCCTCGAGCAGGGGTACACCTTCGAGTTGAACCTGGCCGGCGTCGCCGATGAGCACCGCGACGCGTTCGTGTCGACCGGCAAACCACTTGCCGCGAATTCCGCCTCGGATGGAGGACGTGCCTGACATGCCCACCGACAAGACAAGCACTTTCGACGACGTCATCGCCGAGCTACGCGACGGCATGACCATCGGCATCGGCGGATGGGGTTCGCGCCGCAAGCCGATGGCGTTGGTCCGTGCGCTCGCCCGCTCCGAAGTCAAGGACCTCACCGTGGTGACCTACGGTGGCCCCGACCTCGGATTGCTCTGCGCGGCAGGGAAGGTGCGCCGCGCGTACTACGGCTTCGTCTCGCTCGACTCGGCTCCGTTCTACGATCCGTGGTTCGCCAAGGCGCGCACCAACGGCGAGATCGAGGTACGCGAGATGGACGAGGGCATGGTGAAATGCGGCCTCGAAGCAGCCGCCGCACGCGTGCCGTTCCTGCCCATTCGTGCCGGCCTCGGCTCCGACGTCCTCAACTTCTGGGAGGGTGAGCTGAAGACCGTCACCTCGCCCTATCCCGACGCCGACGGCCGGACGCAGACGCTGGTGGCCATGCCGGCACTGAAGCTCGACGCCGCCTTCGTGCACCTGGATCTGGCCGATGCCCACGGCAATGCCGCCTACACCGGGGTCGACCCGTACTTCGACGACCTCTACTGCGCGGCCGCCGAACGTCGCTATCTCGAGGCCGATCAGATCGTCTCCACCGAGGTGCTCGTCAAAACCGTCCCACACCAACGTCTTCTGCTGAACCGAATGGCCGTCGACCGCGTCGTCCACGCGCCCAACGGCGCTCACTTCACGTTTGCCGGGGAGTACGGCCGGGACGAGAAGTTCCAGCAGTTCTATGTGGCGTCGGCGAAGGAGCCCGAGACCTGGGACGCGTTCTCGCGCCGATTCCTCCAGGTCGACGAACAGACCTACCAGCGAGAAGTGACCGCCTGGCAGGACGAGCAGAAGGAGACCGGACAGTGAGCACCGCCGAAACCGCGACCAAGCCCGGTGAATCGTCCGGTACGGATGAACCCACCCGCGCCGAGTACTGCGTGATCTCCTGCGCCGACATCTTCGCCGGCGCCGGCGAGATCATGGCCTCGCCGATGGCGCCCACTCCCCTGCTCGGCGCCCGGCTCGCGCGTCTCACCACCGAACCCGACCTGCTGATCACCGACGGCGAGGCGCTGATCCTCGCCGACACCCCGCCGATCGGGAAGACCGGGCCGATCGAGGGGTGGATGCCGTTCCGCAAGGTGTTCGACGTCGTGGCATCGGGTCGGCGCCATGTTGTCATGGGCGCCAACCAGATCGACCGGCACGGCAACCAGAACCTGTCGGCGTTCGGTCCGTTGCAGCACCCCACTCGTCAGATGTTCGGTGTGCGTGGCGCGCCCGGCAACACCATCAACCACCCCACCAGCTACTGGGTGGCCCGCCACACCGCGCGCGTCTTCGGCGAGTCCGTCGACATCGTGTCGGGCGTCGGTTTCGACAAGGTCGATCCGGAGAACCCGGCCTTCGACGACCTGAACATCCATCGCGTGGTCACCAACCTCGGCGTCTTCGACTTCGGCGGACCAGGCCACACCATGCGGGCCCTGTCCCTGCATCCCGGGGTCGGCGCCGACGAGGTCGCCGAGAACACCGGCTTCGAGGTCGAAGGCGTTGCCGACGCACCCGAAACGCGCCGGCCGACGGCAGAGGAGCTCGGTCTGATCCGGGACGTCCTCGACCCGAAGGGCATCCGCAACAAGGAAGTCCGATGAGCAGTCCCACCAGCGCACAACCGAGTCCCGCGCGCGCCGCCGGACTGTCGACGTCGTTCACCGAGCTCGTCGGCATCGAGTACCCGATCGTCCAGACCGGCATGGGATGGGTGTCCGGACCGTCGCTGACCTCGGCAACCTCGAACGCCGGCGGGCTGGGCATCCTGGCGTCGGCCACGATGACGTTCGCGGAACTCGAGGCGGCCATCGCGAAGACGAAATCGTTGACGGACAAGCCATTCGGTGTGAACATGCGTGCCGACGCGACCGATGCCCCCGAACGCATCGACCTGTTGATCCGAGAGGGCGTCAAGGTCGCCTCCTTCGCGCTGGCCCCGAAACCCGAACTGATCGCGAAGCTCAAGGACAACGGCATCGTCGTGATCCCGTCGATCGGTGCGGCCAAACATGCCGTCAAGGTCGCCTCGTGGGGTGCCGACGCAGTGATCGTCCAGGGCGGCGAGGGCGGTGGTCACACCGGACCGGTCGCCACCACCCTGCTGCTGCCGTCGGTGCTGGATGCGCTGTCCGCCAAAGGTATCGACATGCCGGTGGTCGCCGCGGGCGGGTTCTTCGACGGCCGTGGGCTCGCCGCCGCACTCGCCTACGGGGCTCAGGGCGTGGCCATGGGCACCCGGTTCCTGCTGACGTCGGACAGTGCCGTGCCCGACTCCGTCAAGCAGGAGTACCTCGCCCGCGGTCTCGGCGACACCGTTGTCTCGGTCAAGGTCGACGGCATGCCGCACCGCGTGTTGCGTACCCCGCTGGTGGAGGCGCTCGAGAGCGGGAGCCCGGCCCGGGCCCTCGTCGCCGCGGCCCGCAATGCCAACGAGTTCAAGCAGATGACCGGCATGCGCTGGACGACGATGCTCAAAGACGGGCGCACGATGAAGAAGTCGGGCGAACGCACGTGGCAGCAGGTCATCATGGCGGGCAACACCCCCATGCTGCTCAAGGCCGGCCTCGTCGAAGGTGACACCCGCGCCGGCGTGCTCGCCTCCGGCCAGGTCGTCGGCATGATCGACGACCTGCCCAGCTGTGACGAGTTGATCCAGTCGATCATGACCCAGGCGCACGAACGGCTGAAGGCTCTCGGGTCGTTGGGCTAGGGGCCGCGGCCGCCGGGCCTTCGAGGCTCGTCGCTGGCGCTCCTCACACCTCAGGCAGCGCAGGGCGGCCCGTCACCCCCCCGCCCCCTGAGGAGGCCCGGAGCTTGCGGAGGGCCGTCACGAAGGGTCCGGTACCTTCGGACCGTGACGACTCCGGAAGTCCTGCGCCTGAATTCGGTCGACTTCGTGCGGCAGTCCCGCGCGATCCTCGCGGACATCGACCTCACCGTCCACGCCGGCGAGCGGTGGGCGCTCATCGGCCCGAACGGCGCCGGCAAGTCGACGATCCTGAGCCTATGTGGCGCGGAACAGCATCCGACGCGGGGGACCGTCCATGTCCTCGGACACCAACTGGGGCGCGTCGAGACCCGGAAGCTGCGCGAGTCCATCGGCCACGTCAATCCGCGGCATCCGCTGCGGTCGCCGCTGTCGATCCGCGAGGTGGTGCTGACCGGTGCGACCGGCACGACCGAGCTGATGGACCACCGGGAACCCGCATCGGAGACACTGGCCCGCGCCGACGAACTGATCGAGATGCTCGGCTTGAGCGCGCTCGCGTCGGCGCCGTGGACGAACCTGTCGCAGGGCGAACGCGGCCGGACCCTGATCGCCCGCGCGCTGCTCTCCGATCCTCGACTCCTGCTGCTCGACGAACCGTCGACCGGCCTCGATGTGGCTGCCCGCGAGCGTCTTCTGCAGACCGTCGACCGGCTGCACCGGACACATCCCGATCTCGCGACGGTGCTCGTCACCCATCACCTCGAGGAACTTCCCGAGACGACCACGCATGCCGTGCTGGTGACCGGCGGCCGGATCCTCGCCGCGGGGCCGGTTCACGACATTCTCACCACGGCCCTGGTGACCGAGTGCTTCGATTACCCGATCGAGATCGCCCACCAGGAAGGGCGGTGGTCGGCGCGGGGGGTCGCGACCACTGCTCCCTGAACTCGAGCACCGCGAGTACGGGCCCCGCCAATCCCCGAGCAGTTGGCAGAGCGGACAGGCTCCTCAGGTCCCCAGCGCGAAGGCCGCCGGCGACGAGATGGCACTGCAGATTTCGTGCGCTCCGAGGTCGGTGGTGAACCCGGGCCCTATGCTCGGCTAGCCACCGTGTGACTGGTGGGGTTTCTGTTCACCACGGTTCACTGCGGTTCACCACTGATGTTCGTGTGACATAGACTGCCGCACAGCTTGATTCGACGGCAGATAGGTTGTGGACAAACCTCGTCGTCGAACGTTTTGGCGAGTACATTGGTCTCATGTCCTCGATCACCGAGCTCCGCGACACCCTCATTGGTCTACAACCCCCGCCCGACGACGGGAGTGGTCGCCTGGTAGTCGAGCGACTCGACGAACTACGCGTGCTGCGCAACGTCCTCGATCACCAGATCGCCGTCCACATCGCCCTGTTGGAGGATTCGGGGGCACCGGCGCGAGCAGGGTCGACGACCCGATCCTGGCTGATCGAGATCGGCCTACCCCCGACGGCCGCGCACCGCGGTGCACGGATCGCCGCCGGACTGGGATCGTTGCCGAAAGTCGCTGACTGCGCCGCCGACGGGTATCTGTCTGCCGAGTGTGTTGATGCAGTGGTCCGCGGTATCGCGTCCATCGACAAACAGGCAGCGACTGCGTTGTCCGACGATGACCGGTCGGTGTTCGAGAGCGAACTACTGGCGCAGGCGTTCTCCGGGGCCACCCCCGCCGAGATCAACACTCACGCCCGGAGCATCGCCACGCGGGTCGCCGATGACGATCCGCACGCGGTCGCGCCGGCCGATGATGCGTCGCTGAACACCTTGCACACCAGAGTGACCGACGAAGGCCGGGTCGCGATCACCGGCGATGTGACGGCGGTGATCGGCGAGAAGTTCCTGGCGATGATCGACGAACGCTCCTGTCCGCGTCCCGAACCCGACGGGGCCGACGACCGCCGTGATGTCGGGCAGCGTCGTGCGGACGGGTTGGAGCTACTGCTCGATCAGGCCGCGATCGGTGCGGCGATGACCACCGCAGGTGCACCCCGCACTCAGGTAGTGGTGACCATCCCCGCTGATGGTGTGGGCCCGGCGATTCTGCCGTGGGTGGGCGCGGTCACGGCATCGACGGCACGTCGGTTGTCGTGTGACGGCGGGGTCGCCGAGATCGTCCTCGACGACGAGGGGGTGCCGCTGCGGATGGGGACGACGAAGCGGTTGTTCCCGCATCATCTGCGTCAGGCGATCGTCGTGCGGGATGTGTGTTGCGTGAAATGCGGTGCACCAGCGGCGCATACGCAGGTGCATCATCTGGTGCCATGGGCTGACGGCGGACCGACTGATCTGGACAACGGGTGTCTACTGTGTCAGCGCTGTCATACCCAGGTGCATCATCATGGGTGGGAGGTGGTGATGGGCCCTGATCGTCATCCGTGGTTGATCCCACCGGCCGATATCGACCCGCGGCGTCTACCTCGGCCGGCTTACAACCGGCGCACCATGCGCCTGGACGACGCCCTCGTCTGACCTCACCCCGCCCCCACCAGACCCTCCGGCGTCGTCACCGACCGACGCCACACGACCTTTGACAACTCCACAGTGTTCAACAAGCCCTGGCCGCCGGGGTCTGGTGGCAAAAATCTCTTGCGCGTTGCGCAATTTCGCTCCGAGATCCCGGTGGGCGGGGGGCGATCGGTCTCGGAACGAGGTCGACAGGTCCAGCCCGCTCTCACCGCCTCGGAAGGGCGCGCCTAAGCCGACGGCGTCAGCGTCCAGCCGGCAGCTGCGGTCCGCTGGTTCCAGAACTCGGTGTATCGCCCACCGCGGGTGAGCAGTTCGTCGTGGGTGCCGATGTCGTCGACGCCGCCCTGATCGTCGAGTACGACGATCTGGTCGGCGGCGATCACGGTGGACAGCTTGTGCGCGATGACCAGCACCGTGCTGCGGTCGGCGAGGCGGCGGATGGATTCCGCGACGTGGGACTCGTTCTCGGGGTCGAGAGCGCTTGTCGCCTCGTCGAACAGCACGATCGGCGCGTCCTTCAGCAGGGCGCGTGCGATCGAGACTCGTTGGCGCTCACCGCCGGACAGGGCCGACCCGCCCTCACCGACGACGGTCTGCCAGCCATCGGGCAGCCGGTCGACGATCGAGGTGACCCCCGCGGTCTCGGCGGCGGCCCGGATCTCGTCGTCGGTCGCATCGGGCCGTCCGAGTTTGATGTTCTCCCACAGGGTGTCGTCGAAGAGATAGACGTCCTGGAACACCTGGGACAACTGGCCCATGAGTGCACCGGTCTCCTGCTCCCGCACGTCGACGCCGCCGACCCTCACGACGCCGCCGTCGACGTCGTAGAACCGTGCGATGAGACGGAAGATCGTCGACTTACCCGACCCCGACGGGCCGACGAGTGCAGTCATCGTGCCGGGGCGGGCTCGCAGGGACACATCGCGCAGGACCTGCGCGCCGGTCTCGTACCCGAAAGCGACACCGTCGAGTTCGACAGCACCCGGTTCGGTGATCGGCGTGGGTTGATCGGGGGTGGGCATCCGGTCGGTGTCGAGCACCCCGGTGATGCGGTTGATCTCGTCGGTGGACATGCGCAGCGTCGAACCGAGTTCGGCGAGTTCGCCGATCGGGCCGAAGAAGCGGGCCGCGAGGCCGAAGACGGCGATCAGCAGGGCCGGCTCGATGTGGCCCGCCACGGCCAGCCCCGCGCCGAGCGCGAGCACGGCACTGAAGACGACCTGCACCGACAACCCGTTCAGCAGGATGCCGAGGATCGAGCGCCAGAGCATCGACTTGCCCACGCGTGCTTGTTGTCCGAGTGCGTCGGCGAGCGGCTTGTGCGCGGAGTCCGAGTCGCCGAAGGCCCGCAGCACCGCCTGGCAGCGGGCGAACTCCAGGACCCGGTTGTTGACCTTGACGGCCTCGGCACGCTTACGGCCCTCGGACTTCGCGAGGAACGAACTCGACAGCTTGCCGACGTACATCAGCAGCAGCGTCCCGGCGACCATCAGAAGACCGATGCGCCAGTCGAAGAAGCAGATACCGATGACGACCACGACGGAGCTCACCATGTTGACGACGACCGGGGTGATGTAGTGCGCGCCGGTACTGCCCACGAACATCGTTCCCTTGACCGCGATCTGGGAGACGTCACCGACGCGGTCGCGGGTGAACCAGCCGAGCGGCAGCGTGACCATGTGATCGCCGAGACGGTGGTGCAGCATGCGCATCGCGTAGAGCGCCATCGTCATGCCCTTGAGCGACTGCACGTAGGCACTGACCGCACAGATGACGACCAGAACGGCCAACGGCCACAACCACATCGCGGCGGCGGAGAGGTCACCGGTCAGCAGGTGTTCGACGATCGGGACCAGGGTCAGCATCGCCAGCCCCTGCGCGACGCCGTAGACGACCACCCAGGTCAGGAAGACGACCATCCGGGACCGTTCGGAACCCAGGATCGTGTAGAAACCGCGGATCATCGTGCCGCCTCGCTGCTCGTGACCGCGCCCCGCGCGATCTCCTCGTCCTGCCTGGTGGTCCCGGCCTCGTAGGAGGCCCACATCGACGCGTACAACCCGCCGCGGGCGACCAGTTCGTCCTGCCGACCCTGTTCGACGACCCGACCCCGATCCAGGACGACGATGTTGTCCGCGTGCGTGATCGAGCCCAGACGGTGCGCGATGACGAGCACCGTGCGCCCGACCATCAACGCGCCGATGGCCTGCTGGATCTGCGCCTCCGACTCCGGGTCGGCGAAGGCGGTGGCCTCGTCGAGGACGAGGATCGGGGTGTCGGCGAGCAGGGCCCGCGCGATCGAGACACGTTGCGCCTCACCGCCGGAGAAGTGTGCCCCGTCGCCGACCACGGTGTCGTAGCCGTCGGGCAGCTCGAGGATGCGGTCGTGGATCTGGGCGGCGCGGGCGGCGTCGTAGACCTGCTCGTCACTCGCGTCCGGACGGCCCAGGCGGATGTTGTCGCGCACCGACATCGTCAGTAATTGCACGTCCTGGAGCACGAACCCGACGTGGCGATAGAGCTCGGTGGGCGCGATGTCGCGGACATCGACCCCACCGATGCGCACCGCACCGGAGTCGGGATCGCCAAAGCGGGGCAGCAGCGTCGCAAGCGTCGACTTGCCGCTTCCCGACGGCCCGACGAGAGCGGTCACGGTTCCCTCGGCCAGTTCGACACTGACCCCGTCGAGGGCCTTCACCCCGGACGGGACACCGAGGCGCGGCGGGTAGGTGAAGTGCACGTTCTCGACCCGCACATCGTGCCCGGCGGGCACCTGGGGGTTCTCCGGAACCGTCAGCTCCGGTTCGGCGAGCAGCGAGGCGATACGCAGGGCGGCGGCCGAGGCCTGCTGACGGGTGTGGACCGCGGTCGAGACCGTGAGCAGCGCGGTCGGCAACACCATCGCGATCAGCGTCGACCCGACGAGCTCGATCGGCTGGACCCACCCGTTGTCGACGAGCCAGTACCCGACGCCGAGGTTGACCAGCAGGATCAGCGGCGCGCTGATCAGGACGGTGGTGACCGCCTGTACGCGGAGCATCGGCCCCATGTAGCCGGCGAAGTCGTCGTTGAACTCGTCGGCGGCATCGACGAACCGCCGGTGTGCCTTGCCGGTCTGCCCGAAGGTCTTCACGACGGCGACGCCCGAGATGAACTCGACGATCGTGGCGCTGATCCGCGCGACGCCCTTGTCCATCTTCTCCATCTCGGTCGTGAGGTCCCGAGCCATGTAGGAGTAGGTCAGCGCGTACAGCGGCACCGTCGCGATCGCGAGCAGCCCCAGGCGCCAGTCCAGGTAGAAGCAGTAGATCAGCGCGAAGATCGGCGACAGCATCGCGGCTGTGGCCTCGACGGTCGCGTGCGCGACGAGATAGTGCAGGTCGGCGACATCGTTCTGCACCGACTTGCGGACCGCACCCGAGCTGGTCCGGCTGAACCACCCCAGCGGCAGCCGACCCAGCTTGTCCGCGATGCGGATTCGAAGTTGCGCCTGGAGATCGAGATCGGCGAAGTGGGTGATCGCCAGTGCGAGGAAGCTGAAGGCGGCGCGAGCGCCGAGCCCACCGACCACCAGCCACACGACCAGCCAGACGCGCCCGGAGTCGACCGGTCCCGGTTCGAGCAGGATGCGCCCGAGTTCGACGATCCCGATGAACGGCACCACCGTGGCGGCGGAGGCGAAGATCTGGACGAACTGGGCCAGCAGCGTGCGCTTCTTCACCGGGGCCAGGACGTCGGCGAGGGCAGCGGCTTTCGCCTTGGACTCGGATCTGGCCTGAGCGCGCGCGGCTTTCGGATCGTCGGGTTCGACGTCGACGTCGGAGACTGGTGCCGGCGCGGCCACATCGGTTCCGCCAATTGTCATACGCGCACAATAACGGCCAGACGTTGGGAAAGGAAAGCTACCCTAACTTCGACGCGCGTGGTTAGCGCGGCAGGATGCCGTCGAGCACCACCGACAGGTACTGATCAGCGATCGAGTCGACCGTCATCGAGCCCCCGGGCCGATACCACCGCACTGCGACCCACACGGTGTCGCGCATGAAGCGGTAGACGAGTTCGACGTCGAGATCGGCCCGGAATTCCCCGTTTTCTACGCCGCGCTGCAGCACCGACTGCCACAGCTGCCTGAATTCGACGTTCAGTTCGGAGATGTAGGCGAAACGTTCCTGGCCGGAAAGACGCTTTGCCTCGTCCTGGTAGATCGCCACCGCGTTGCGTTCGGCATCGATGGACTCGAACGACGCGATGACGAGGCCCCGCAGGGTCTCGGTCGCCGACTTGCTCGACGCCGCGATCTGCCGGTAGCGAGCGAACAGGTCGTCGAGGAAACCCCGCAGGATCTCGTCGACCATCGACTCCTTCGAGTCGAAATGGTGATACAGACTCCCAGAGAGGATTCCGGCCGCGTCGGCGATGTCCCGGACCGTCGTCGAGCGCAGCCCTTGCTCGGCGAACATGCGCCCGGCGGTCGCCAACAACTCGTCCCGGCGCGACGAACGAGTCGGCGCGTCGGCGGTACTCGCAGCGGTCCGGCCGTTCGCGTCGATCCTGGTCTGACCTCGTGGTGACAAGCGCATCCTCCTGGAAGAGTGTGCGCTCACCCTAGCAAGCGCTTGGCCGGGACCGTCGGACGACGATCCCGGCCAAGACGACCGATGTTATGCGCCGAGGCGCTTCCGCACCTTCTTCATGGCGCGGTTGTTGAAGAACTTCCACAGCTTCAGCTGGTTGTTGGTCAGCCTGGCGTCCTTGGGCAGGAACGGTGGCGACATCATCTCGGCAACGCTGACCGGCAGCGTCGAGAACGCGACGGCCCGAGCATGGCTGAAGGTCTCGAAACCGGTGCGGCCGTGATACCCGCCCATTCCGCTGTTACCGACGCCGGCGAACGGCAGTTCGCCACTGAACAGGTGGATGGCGAAGTCGTTGCCGTTGATCGAACCACTGCGGGTGTTGTCGGCCAGCTTCTGGAACCGCTCGTTCTGATCGCCGCACCAGTACATGGTCAGCGGATGCGGGTGCGAGCCGATCTGGCTGATGACCTCGGACAGGTCGCGGTAGGGGTACACGGTCAGCACCGGACCGAAGACCTCGTCCTCCTCGATCTTCATGCCCGCCTTGACGCCGGTGAGCAGCGTCGGCGGAATCTTGCGGCGTTCGGCGTCCGGCAGCGGTTCGCCGCCGGGGATCACCTGACGCTTGGTGGCGCCGAGCTGCTCGGCGTCGTCGATGAGCCCGAGGATCCGCTCGTAGTTCTTCTGGTTGATCGTCGACGTGAACTGCTCGTTGTCGATGATCGTCGGGAAGTTCTCGGTCCACCGCGCGACGACCTTGTCGGTGAACTCGCCGAGCTTGGCCTCGGGGACGAAGACGTAGTCCGGGCATAGGCACACCTGGCCGCCGTTGACCATGCGGGCGTCGGCGAGCATCGTCGCGGCTTTGTCGATGTCGGCGTCGACGTCGACGACGGCCGGGTTCTTGCCGCCGAGTTCGAGGGTGACCGGGATCAGGTTCTTCGCGGCCTCCTGGGCCACCGAAGCACCCACGCCGGGCGAGCCGGTGAAGAACATGTGGTCGACCTTGAGCTTGGCGAAGTCCGATCCCGAGCCGTGCTTGGAGGTGGCGATCGCCAGCTCCTCGATCGAAAAGTAGTTCGGTGCGTGCTTCGCGATCACGTCGGTGGTCTTCGCGGTCACCGACGACGGTCGCATGATGACCCGGTTACCGGCGGCGAACGCCGAACCCGCGGGCACGACCGTCAGCTGCAGCGGGAAGTTCCACGGCCCCATGATGCCGACGACGCCCAGCGGGTCGTGGCGGATGCTCTGCTTGTACCCGAGCAGGCCCTGCACCTTCGCGACCTTCGACTCGGCCATCCACTCCTTGACCCCGCGACGCTGGTGGGCGAGGTCGATCATGCAGCCGGCCACATCGGCGGCGAGCGAGAGCTCGCGCGGGCGGGCACCGAAGTCCTCGGCCAGCGCGGCGGCGATCTCGTCGGCGTTGTCGAGGAGCAGGGCTGCAAGCCGCGTGATGCGGTCGATGCGCGTGTCGGCGTCGGGGATCCCGTCGCGCAGGAACGCCGCGCGCTGGATCTCGACCAGTTCGGTCAAACTATGCGCTTCCGACGAGACGCCACGCGTCGCGCCGGTGGCGCCGGTGCTGGTGTGCTCAGCAGGCTTGGTCATCGAGATCCCCTCAGCTAGGTCGTGCTGCACCTGACGTGCGGCGGTTGGAACGAAATGGTCCGCGTGTGCCACACAATAGTATGCGCCAGATCACACCCGTATGTGGGCACGCCTGTTGTCAGAATGGTACGGCCTCGAGAGGGGAACGTCGAGGGGCGAACTGTGGCCCTCAGGCAGCAGAGGTGGTGACTCTCAGCCGAGCCGCTCGATGATCGTGACGTTGGCGGTCCCGCCGCCCTCGCACATCGTCTGGAGTCCGTAGCGGCCGCCGGTGCGCTCGAGTTCGTTGAGGAGGGTCGCGAACAGCTTGGCGCCGGTGGCGCCGAGGGGGTGACCGAGTGCGATGGCGCCACCGTTGGGGTTGACCTTCGCCGGGTCCGCGCCGGTCTCCTTGAGCCACGCGAGCACGACCGGCGCGAACGCCTCGTTGATCTCGACGACGTCGATGTCGTCGATGGACATGCCGGTCTTGTCGAGGGCGTACTTGGTGGCCGGGATCGGCGCGGAGAGCATCATCACGGGGTCGTCGCCGCGCACGGACAGGTGGTGGATGCGGGCTCGCGGTGTCAGATTGTGTTCCTTCAGCGCGCGTTCGGAGACGACGAGGGTCGCCGACGACCCGTCGGCGATCTGCGAGGCGACGGCCGCGGTGAGCCGGGAACCATCGGCGAGGACCTGCAGGCCGGCCATCTTCTCCATCGAGGTCTCGCGCGGGCATTCGTCGACGACGCAGTCACCGAGGGCGACGTTCTCGTTGTCGAACTTGCCGTCGGCGATCGCGGCCCGGGCCCGCTCGTGCGACTGCAGCGCCCAGCGCTCCATGTCCTCGCGACTGATGTCCCACTTCTTCGCCATCATGTCGGCGCCGAGGAACTGCGAGATCTGCGCGTCGCCGAAACGTTCCTGCCAGCCGGCGGATTCAGCGGTGGGCGTGGTGAATCCGAACTCCTTGCCCGAGATCATCGCCTGCGAGATCGGGATGGCGCTCATGTTCTGCAGGCCGCCGGCGACGACGATGTCCTGGGTTCCGCTCATGATGCCCTGCGCTGCGAAGTGGATGGCCTGCTGGCTGGACCCGCACTGCCGGTCGACGGTGGTGCCGGGCACCTCGAGCGGGAGACCGGCTGCGAGCCAGGCGGTCCGGGCGACGTTGCCCGCCTGGCCACCGATGGCGTCGAGGCAGCCGAACACCACGTCGTCGACGGCCGCGGGGTCGATGCCGGTGCGCTCGACGAGTGCGGAGATGATGTGGGCGCCGAGATCGGCGGGGTGGGTCTTGGCGAGCGAGCCGTTGCGCTTGCCGACCGGGGTGCGGACGGCGTCGACGATGTAGGCCTGGGGTGTGGTCATGGTCGGTGCTCCTTGAATCGGTAGAAGTCGTTGGCGGTCAAGCACGCTGGCTGGAGATCGAGACGACCTCGCCGGTGAGGTAGGTGGTGTAGTCGCTGGCCAGCATCGCAACGGTCGCGGCGACCTCCCAGACCTCGGCCGCGCGCCCGTAGGCCTCTCGGGAGGCGAGTTCGTCGAGGAGGTCGTCGCTCGTGACCTTGGCCAGGAACGGGTGTTTCGCGATCGACGGTGCGATCGCGTTGATGCGCACCCCGACGTCGGCGGCTTCAAGTGCCGAACAGCGGGTCAGGGCCATCACCCCGGCCTTCGCCGCGGCGTAGTGCGCCTGTCCGCGCTGGGCCCGCCAGCCGAGGACAGAGGCGTTGTTGACGATCACGCCGTTGTGCTCGACCGAGCCGAAATACCGCAGGGCTGCGCGGGTGGCGCGGAATGTACCGGTGAGCGTGATGTCGAGGACACGATCCCATTCCTCGTCGGTCATCTCGGCGACCGGGGTCTCGCCGCCGAGCCCGGCATTGTTGACCAGTACGTCGATACGTCCGAGTTCGGTTGCGGCATCGGCGATCAGCGCGTCGACCTCCGCGGTGACCTGCACATTGCAGGTGCGCTGGGTGACCGTGCGCTCCGGGAATTCCGCCGACAGCTTCTCGGCGGCCTCACCGAGGCGTCGTTCATGCCAGTCGCTGATGAGCACATCCGCGCCTTCGAGCAACGCACGCCGGGCCGACGCGAAGCCGATTCCCGTTCCGGCGGCGGCGGTCACCACGACCTTCTTGCCCAGCAGCAGGCCGTGCCCGGCGATCTCGGCAGGCGGTGTGGCCAGCGGCGAGACCGCTCGGCCGGCCGCCCGGGCCCCGTTGACGTCGACTCCGGTCATCTCAGCGTGCCTCTCGGGGTAGGCCGAGCACGCGCTCGGCGATGATGTTGCGCTGCACCTCGTTCGAGCCGCCGTAGATGGTGTCGGCGCGGGTGAACAGGTAGAGCCGTTGCCATTCGTCGAGTTCGACGTTCTCCGGGTCGGCGATGTCGTTGGCCTTGCCTTCGGCGGTCGCGGCCGGCCCGATCAGCGACGGTGCGCCCACGACGTCCATCGCGAGCTCACCGAGGTCGCGATGCCAGTTGGCCCACAACAACTTCGAGACCGAGGCCGCACCCGCTTGCGAGGTCACGTCCCCGTCCAGCGTCCGCTGGGCGTGGGCGCGCATGACCATCAACCCGATATCCGCCCGAGCCAGCCGCGACGCGATCTCCGGGTCGTCCAGCGCCCCGTTGGCTCGCGCGAGATCGGTGAGATTGCCCAGCTCGCGCGCGAATCCGACCTGCTGACCCAGCGTCGACACCCCGCGCTCGAACTGCAGCAGCCCCATCGCCACCTTCCAGCCGTCGCCCGGGTCACCGACGATGAGATCGGCATCGGTTTCCGCGTCGTCGAAGAACACCTCGTTGAATTCTGAAGTGCCGGTGAGCTGTTGGATCGGGCGGACGGTGACGCCCGGTTGGTCGAGCGGCACCAGCAGGAAACTCAGTCCGGCATGGCGCGACGATCCCTTCTCGGTACGCGCGATCACGAACACCCACTGCGCCACGTGGGCGAGCGAGGTCCAGATCTTCTGGCCGTTGATGATCCACTTGCCGTCTTCGAGCCGCGCCGACGTGGACACGCCCGCGAGGTCCGATCCGGCGCCCGGCTCGGAATAACCCTGCGACCACAACTCGGTGACATCGACGATGCCGGGCAGGAAACGCCGCTTCTGCTCGTCGGTCCCGTAGGCGATGAGCGTGGGGCCCAACAGTTCCTCGCCCAGATGATTCACGCGCGCAGGTGCGTTTGCACGTGCGTACTCGCGATGGAAGATGATGCGCTGTTCGAGCGTCGCACCACGACCGCCGTACTCGACCGGCCAGCCGATGCAGGTCCACCCGGCGCGCGCGAGGTGACGATCCCATTCGAGGCGCTCGGCGAAGAACTCGTGTTCGCTGCCCGGCCCCCCACGACCCTTCAGATCGGCGAAGTCGCCGGCGAGGTTCTCGTCGAGCCACGCACGCACCGCGGCCGCGAACTCGGTGGTGGCGTTCGGTGTCGATTTCGCCCATTCACCCAGGTCGACGGCACGATCGGCGAGATTCGTCGTGGTCATGGGCGCTAGCATAACGCACCAAGCAAGTGCTAGGTTGGGCGCATGGCGCAGACCCCACTGCACGAGGTCCTCCCCACGCCCACGACCCCGGCCGCACTGCGCCGGGCGGCGCAGACCTGGCCCGACCGTATCGCTCTCGTCGACGGTCAGTGGCAGTCTTCGACGCATCCGCGGATCGAGTCGACCTGGACCCGTCTCCACGAGTCCGTCCGGGATTTCGCGGCAGCGTTGGTGGCCTCGGGTATCGAGGCCGGCGACCGGGTCGCCATCTGGTCGCCGAACAGCTTCCACTGGCCGATTGCGGCGCTCGGGATCCACTACGCCGGTGCGACGCTCGTCCCCTTGAACACGCGCTACACCGCGGGCGAGGCGATCGAGATCATCGAACGGTCCGGGGCCCGGGCCGTCGTCGTGTCCGGCGAGTTCCTCGGTGCCGATCATGCGGCCGAGTTGTTGCGCGATCACCGCGCCACGATGCCCGACGTCGTGATCCGGGTGTCGCTCACGGACGACGCCGCCCCGCTCGACGGTGCCGTCGACTGGGATGAGTTCCTCAGTCGGGCGGCAACCCCCGACGCACTCGCCGAAGCCGACCGACGCGCCGATGCCGTCTCACCCGACGATCTCTCCGACATCCTCTTCACCTCCGGCACGACCGGAAAGTCGAAGGGTGTGCTGGCCACCCACCGGCAGACCCTGACCGGCTCGTACGGCTGGGGCGCGAACGCCGGCCTGGGCCCGGACGACCGCTACCTGATGGTCAATCCCTACTTCCACACCTTCGGCTACAAGGCGGGCATCCTGCCGAGCGTGCTGTTCGGCGTGACCATGCTGCCGCTCGCCGTCTATTCACCGGACCAGGCGATGAAACTCGTGTCCGACGAACGCGCGACGGTCTTCCCGGGCGCGCCCACCATCTTCCAGACCATCCTCGACGACCCGAAGCGGGCCGACCACGACCTCTCCAGCCTGCGGATCGTCATCACCGGTGCCGCGATCGTGCCCGTCGTCCTCGTCGAACGCCTGCAACACGACCTGGGCGTCGACACCGTCATCACCGCCTACGGCCTGACCGAGGCGAGCGGCTTCGTCTCGACGTGCACCCCCGACGACGACGATGCGACGGTTGCCAACACCTGCGGACGTGCGTTCCCGGGTATGGAGATCACGCTCTCCGACGACGGTGAGGTGCTGGCGCGCGGAGACATGGTGATGGTCGGCTACCTCGACGACCCGGAGGCCACCGCCGCGACGATCGACGCCGACGGGTGGCTGCACACCGGCGACATCGGGACCCTCGACGAGCGCGGCAACCTCAAGATCACCGACCGGCTCAAAGACATGTACATCTGCGGCGGGTTCAACGTCTACCCCGCGGAGATCGAGCAGACCCTCGCGCGGCTCGACGGTGTCACCGAGTCCGCGGTCGTCGGCGTGCCCGACGACCGGCTCGGCGAGGTCGGCCGCGCCTACCTGACGGTCCGGGCGGACGCCGACCTCGACGAGGCGCAGGTCATCGCGTTCGCCAAGGAGCAACTCGCCAACTTCAAGATCCCCCGGTCGGTGGTCTTCGTCGACGAGTTCCCCCGCAACGCGTCGGGCAAGATCCTCAAGCGCAACCTCACCTGACCCCAGGATTTCGTAGCGCCAATGCGCGCTATTCACCTACTGACGCTACGAAATTCGGGGCTGGGAACCGACCGGACGGTCGACGATCGGATGCGGATGCGGCTCGCCGTACTCCAGACCGGACCGGGCGCAGCCCTGGCCGGCGCCGCAGCCGCGTGGTGGCACGGCCTCGTCAGCCGGGTTCCGGATGTCCCGGTCGTGGTGGCACCGCACGGCCGGCACGGGACCCGCGTCGAGGATGCGACCGTGTGGCACCGTACCGTCGCGCCTCGCGATCTGACCGAGGTCGACGGGCTGACGGTGACCGGCCTCGAGTTGACGGTGCTCGACGCCTCGGTGGCGCTGGGGGTGAAGGTGATGGACTCCGCGCTGCCGAACAAGAAGGTGACCGTCGCGGCCCTCGACACGGTCCAGCGCCGCAACGCGGGTCGTCGGGGTTCGCCACGCGCGCGGGCGATGCTGGAGGCGATGTCGTCGGGCGCGAGGTCGGAGGCGGAGCGGATCACCGCGAAGCTACTCGAGGGCAGCGGGTTCACGGGGTGGTCGGCCAACACGCCGGCGTGTGGCTACGTCCTCGACTTCGCGTTCGAGGCGTCGAAGATCGCCATCGAGATCGATGGGATGGCTTTCCATAGTGACGCCGTCGCATTCCAGCGAGACCGCACCCGACAGAACGACCTCGTCAGATCCGTACAGCCCTACGACGGAAATCCGTAGCGTAGATGCGGATTTAGCGCGTATCCGCGCTACGAAATCCCGGTCAGGAGCGGGGCTTCACCAGCGGGAACAGGATGGTGTCGCGGATGCCGAGGCCGGTGAGGGCCATCAGCAGGCGGTCGATGCCCATGCCGGTGCCGGTGGTCGGGGGCATGCCGTACTCCATCGCGGCGAGGAACTCCTCGTCGAGGACCATCGCCTCGTCGTCGCCGGCGGCGGCGAGGCGGGCCTGGTCGGCGAAGCGCTCACGCTGGATGACGGGGTCGACGAGTTCGGAGTATCCGGTCGCCAGCTCGAAGCCGCGTACGTAGAGGTCCCACTTCTCCACGACGCCAATCCGCGACCGATGTGCGCGGACGAGCGGCGAGGTCTCGACCGGGAAGTCGCGTACGAAGACCGGGCGGTCCAGCTTCTCGCCGACCATGTGCTCCCAGAGTTCCTCGACGAGCTTGCCGTGCCCGTATCCCTTGTCCTTCGGGATCTCGAGGCCGACGCGCGCCGCGATGGCCAGCAGCTGCTCGACGGTGGTCTCCCCGTCGGCGCCGGCCGGGACGATCTGCTCGCCCAGCGCCTCCGACAGCGACGGGTACATCTCGAGTGCGGTCCACTCGCCCGAGAGGTCGTAGGTGGAACCGTCCGGCATGGTCGGGGTCTGGGTGCCGAGCGCCGCCTGCGAAACCTCTTGCACCAGTTCGCGGATCATGACAGCGGAGTCGTCGTAGGTGCCGTAGGCCTGATAGGTCTCGAGCATCGCGAACTCCGGCGAGTGCGTGGAGTCGGCACCCTCGTTGCGGAAGTTGCGGTTGATCTCGAAGACGCGCTCGATGCCGCCGACCACACAGCGCTTGAGGAACAGCTCCGGTGCGATGCGCAGGAACAGATCGATGTCGAAGGCGTTGGAGTGCGTGACGAACGGTCGCGCGGCCGCCCCACCGTGCAGGGTCTGCAGCATCGGGGTCTCGACCTCGAGGAAACCCCGACGGCCCAGCGCCGCACGGAGTTCGGCGATCACCGAGATCCGGGTGCGGGCGATGCTGCGGGCCTCCGGGCGCATGATGAGGTCGACGTAGCGCTGCCGGACGCGAGTCTCCTCGTTCATGTCCTTGTGCGCGACGGGCAACGGCCGCAACGACTTCGACGCCATCTGCCAGCCGTCGGCCATCACCGAGAGTTCGCCGGTGCGCGAGCTGATGACCTCGCCCGAGATGAACACGATGTCCCCGAGATCCACCTCGGACTTCCACCGCGCCAGCGCTTCCTCGCCGACGCCGTTGAAGCTGACCATCGCCTGCAGCTGCGTGCCGTCGCCCTCCTGCAGCGTGGCGAAGCACAGCTTGCCTTTGTTGCGCAGGAAGATCACGCGTCCGCTCACGCCGACGTGCTGTCCGGTCTCGGTACCGGCCTCGAGGTCGGGGTAGGCGGCGCGGATCTCACCGAGGCTGTGGGTGCGCGGGATGGCGACCGGGTAGGCCTCGCGACCCTCGGCCAGGATCCGCTCACGCTTCTCGCGGCGGATGCGCAACTGCTCGGGCGTCTGCTCGTCGGTCGCTTCGGGGGTGGCGGTGCTGGTCGGGCTGTCACTCACCCCACGCACCCTATCGGGGCCGGTCATCGACTCCAACTCACTGCCTCGCGGTGACCGCGGACACAACCGGGTCGCGCTGGGCGGGTTCAGCTCTCGTGGGCGGAGATGACAGCGAGGTCGTCGGGCCGAATCCGACCGTTGACCCGTGCCGACCGCATCCGACGGTGCCCGCCGACGACGAACACCGCGCCGTGCACCCCGCGCGCCTGCAGGTGCCAGGCGAGCCATTCGGCCTCGTGCCCGTCCTCGCTGACGAGGATCCATCGTGATTCCGGCCGGGCGACGCGCAGTGAGTCCGGGGTGTCCGGCGTGAGCCGGTCGAGAACCTCGACGGCGTCGATGGCCAGGGCCCCGAACAGTGCGCCGTCGAGCTGACGGCGCCGGTGGGAGCGGACGTCGACGGGGGTGGCACCGGCGGCGACGGCGAACGCGTAGTCCTCGACCCGCAACGACAGCGGCGCAGACGGGGCCGGGGCGACGGTCGGCGGTACAGCGGCAAACACCGAAGCAGGGGCAAACACCGAACCGGTGGAAGAAGGACGAACGGAAGAAGCAACCGAAGCGGTCATGAGAGGGGGTCCTCAGGTGATCGAGATCGAGCGGGGAGCGCGAAGGAGGGCAGCCGCAGACGCGGTACTAGCCCTGACAACACTCCCGACAGCTCGTGATCACGGCGACGAGTATGCCACAGCACACCCGCACCGGCCAGGCCCCGACCCGACCGAGGTCGTCACACCGACGTCACACTTCCGGCGGCTGCCACCGCTGCACGCGTCGCATCTGCGCGTTCAGGACGGCGTCGGGCGTCATGCGCAGTGCGAGGTCGCGCGCCCAGACCGCGGGGCCGGCACGCAGTTGCCCGACCCTGCCGATCATCGACGCCTGCCGCACGATCCGCTGGGTCCGCGGGCGTCGGAGCCGGTCGTAGGTGCGCAACGCCTCGTCGAGGTCACCGCGGCCGTGCCGGCGTACCAGCGCCGTCAGGGTGGCCGCGTCCTCCATCGCCTGGTTGGCACCTTGACCCAGGTTCGGGGTCATCGCGTGCGCGGCGTCGCCGATGAGAACACTCGCGCACCCCCGGCCCGCTCTGACGAACGTGGGCAGCGGCTTGGCGAGCTCCTCGATCGGCAGGTATCCGACGGTCGCCGGATCGGTGGCGTCGAGCAACTCCCCGATCGGTCGATGCCACCCCGAAAACCGTTGCCGCACTGCATCGAGCCCGCCCGCCGAGTCGCCCCCGTCGTCCGACACCGAGGCGAACCAGTAGACATGCCCGTCGGGCAGGGGCGCGATCCCGAAACGCGCCCCACGTCCGGTCGTCTCCCCGGCCGCGTCGACCGACACCGGGGTCGTCGTGATGGCCCGCCACGCGGAGTAGCCACATCGCCGGACGCCCGGGTCCTCGACGACCGCGGCACGCACCCGGCTGCGCAGACCGTCGGCGCCGACGATCAGGTCGCAGTCACCGATCTCGGTGCCGTCGGACAGTCGCACGAGACCGCGGTCGGGCACGGCGTCATCGACGCCGGAACCCGTCCTGATGTCCACGACGTCGGCCGCGGCGGCGAGGAGGGCCGCGTGGAGATCGGTGCGGCGCACGACGCGCATGTCGGTCAGCGACGCCGGATCGAACCGGCTGAGCCATCGCCCGTCCGGTGTCCGGGTTCCGCTGGTCGGCGGGGTCGGCGCCGCGGCGCCGCCGAGGACCGACCGCATACCCAGCGCCTCGAGTGCGCGGACCCCGTTGCCGAAGATGCTCAGGCCGGCACCCCCGCCGCGTACCTCCGGCGCCCGCTCGACGACCGTCACCCGGGCGCCCGTCGACGCCAGTCCGACCGCGGTACACAGGCCGGCGATCCCGGCTCCCACCACGACGACCTTCATCAGCTTCTTCTCCACATGGAGAAGAAGCTAGCAAATAAACTTCTCCACGTGGAGAAATCAGCCAACGGGTCGACGCGTGATCTGCTGCTCGACACCGGCATCACCCTCATCGGCACCGTCGGGAGCCGGCAGGCGTCGGCACGCGCGGTCGAAGACGCGTCCGGGGTGCCACACGGGAGCGTTCGGCATCATTTCGGCGGTCAGAGCGGTTTTCTCGCGGCTCTCGTCGAGCATGTGTTCAGCGCCGACCGCGCTGCGGAGGGCGAGTCGACCCAGGAGGTGATCGTCCGCTGGTTGGGCACCGACCGCGTCCGCACCAGGGCGCGGTACGAGCTCATGCTCCTGGCGACGCGCGACGAGGACCTGCGACACGTGATTGTCGGGCATCGGGAGCGCTACGTCGACGGACTCGTCTACGGCGGGTTGACCCGTACCGAGGCCCGGCAACTGGTCGCCGCGCTCGACGGCCTCGTTCTCGACGCCCTCCTGCGGAACTCCGACGGCACCGACTCCGACCACGATCCCACTACCCTGCTGCGCGCGTTCCGCTGACGATCCGGGGTCACGTCGTCCCGATGAGATCGGCGGCCAGCGCACGGAGGTGTGCCGCGAGCTCGTCGACACCGGGCTGTTCGACCGGGAAGTGCCCGCAGCCGGTCAGCAGATGGATGTCGGCGCGCGCCGCGATCCGTCCCGCGAAGCGCACGCTGACCTCCGGCGGCGTCCAGGAGTCGGCCGCCGGATGGACCAGCAGCACCCGTGGACCCCGGTACTCCTCAGGGGGCGGCACCTCGTGCGTCATCAGGTCCGCCAGGAATCCCAGCGATACCGACGACCCGGCCCCGAGACGGTCGCCGACACAGGCCCGGGACAGGTCCGGGTCGAGACTCATCGCCGACATCGGCGCCACCCAGCGGATCGGGAACCGCATCCGGGCGAGCACCCCGACGCGGGCGAGCACCGGCATCAGCGGGGTGAGGCGACCGAGCGCCGGCGTGCGCGCGACCGCTCGACGCGCATCGGGATCCCCGGCCAGATCGAGCAGGCAGGTCGCGACGACCGCGGCCACCCGTCCGGTCCGGCTCGCGACGTCGTAGGCGAGCATCCCGCCGAGACTCGCCCCCAGCACGATGAGCGGACGCGGATCGTCCTCGGTCTCGGTCGTCACGAGATCGCAGATCAGATCGACCCAGTCCTGGTAGCGGACCCTCCCCGGATCGGCCACCCGCGTGCGTCCGTACTGCGGCAGATCGGGGGCGAGGACCTCGAACCCCTCGTTCGCGAGGATCGCGCCCAGCGGCCAGACCAGGGCACTGTGTCCGCCACCGCCGTGCAGCAGCAACACGCGCAGCGGTGCCGCGCTCGGGCGCGCCCGCAGGATGTGGACGTCGACCTCCCCGCAGGCCCGGCCGGAGCTCGACGGCCAGGTCCACCAGGTGGATTCGGCCGCGACCCCGGCGGCGACGGACCGCCACGGCTCGGGCAGGAACCGAAGGTAGGATTCGGGGGTTCCGGATCGGCGGATCATCTATCCATCGTCGAACCGGCGGCGGGACTCCACAACTCGTATTCCCCGAGGATCGATCAGATGCGCAAAAGGCCACGGCAGCAACGCTCTTCGTTCACCGTCGACACGATTCTCGAGGCGGCCACTCAGCTTCTCGACACCGAGGGCGCGGAGATGACGACCAACCGCATCGCCGAGAAGGCCGGGGTGTCGGTGGGCTCGATCTATCAGTACTTCGGCGACAAGCAGGCGATCTTCGACGAACTGGCGCTCCGCCATCTCGACGCGGCCGCCGGGGCGATGACGGCCGTCCTCGACGACCACCCGCCCGGTTCGTGCCCGTGGCCGGAGGTGCTGCATGCGGTGATCGCGGTCGCGGTCCGCGAGAACTCGACGCACGGCCGCGCCCACGGGCGTCTGCGCGAACTGGCCGACCCGACACGCCTGGCCACGGAGTACACCACCCTGATCGATTCGCTGATCGACCGGTTGAGCGCTCATCTCCTCGCCGACGGCTGGACGGCGCAGTCCGCGGCCGCCGACCTACGGCTCGCCTTCGCGGCCGTCGACGCCCAGATCCACCAGCTGGCCGGTACCGACGTGACCGCCGGCGAACTGACCGACCGCATCACGGCCTACACCGAGGCAGCACTCCGCGCGCACCGATGACACGCCGAATCCCCGTGCCGCCGTTCGGTTCGCCTAGTGTCCCGGGTCGGAAATTCGTTTCATGAGTTCGGCGGTCCAGGTGGATGCATCGCGAGGCGGCGGAGGACGCAGCTACTGGATGTACCTGCGACGACGCCAACGAAGCGAGGCGCCGCCTGGGCGTCGCAATCATCAACGAATTTCCGGCGCGGGACACTAGATCTACTTCCCGCGACGGGGATTCGCCTTGGCCCGCTCGTGAACCAGACGCAGGCCATCCAGGGTCAGGTGCGGGTGATGATCGGTGAGGGAACGACATTCGTCGAACATCAGCGGCGCGAGAAATCCCGTCGCGACCACCGTCACGTCGTCGCCGTCGAATCCCGGGACGGTGTCGCAGACGCGGTCGACCAACCCGTCCACCTGGCCGGCGAAGCCGTACAGGATGCCGGACTGCAACGCTTCGACGGTGTTCTTGCCGAGCACGCTGCGAGGCGGCATCAGCTCGACCTTCCGCATGGTCACGGTGTGCTCCGACAGCGCCTCGACCGCGAGGTTGACGCCCGGTGCGATGGCCCCGCCGAGGAATTCGCCCGTCGCGGAGACAGCGTCGACGACCGTTGCGGTACCGAACGCGACCACGATGCAGGGTCCGCCGAATTCCGTGTGCGCGGCAAGGCAATTGGCGACCCGGTCGGTGCCGACCTCTTTCGGGTTGTCGACCAGGAGGGGAACCCCGGTCCGCACCCCGGGTTCGAGCAGCACGTGTGGCCCGTTGCCGAAGTAGCGCGGCACCATCACGCGCAGTTCGCGCAGGAGCGACGGAACCGTCGACAGCGCACTCACCCCGGTCACCTGCTCGATGTCGTCGCCGAGCATGCCGCGGAACGCCCACGCCAGTTCGTCGGCGGTGTAATGCGGGTCGGTGTGGATTCGCCAATCACGCACCAGGCGCGCGTGATCCCCGACCCCGGCGTACACGCCGAGATGGATGTTGGTGTTGCCGACGTCGACGGTGAGCAGCATCGAAGGTCGTCGCCGCGTCAGAGCGAGGCGTCGGCGAAGATCGGACCGTCGAGGTGACGCGGGTCGAGCAGGCCCGACCCCGCGGGCACGTCGGCCGGATCGTCGCCCGTGGTCACGATGCGGTTCTGCGCGTCGACGAACACCACGTTCGGCGAGTACTCACGCAGCTCGGCCGCATCGAGCATGCTGTAGGCGATGATGATGACCAGGTCGCCGGGGTGAACGAGATGCGCTGCCGCACCGTTGATCCCGATGACACCACTGCCGCGCTCACCGGCGATCGCGTAGGTCACCAGCCGGGCACCGTTGTCGATGTCGACGATCGTGACCTGCTCACCCTCGAGCAGGCCCGCGGCGTCGAGCAGGTCGGAGTCGATGGTCACCGAGCCGACGTAGTGCAGGTCGGCCTGGGTCACGGTGGCGCGGTGGATCTTCGAGGTCATCATGGTGCGCAACATGGTCATCGTCCCTCTGTCGTGGTTGTGGTGGCATTGGTCCAGGCGATTTCTTCTTCGAGCGCGGCGATCCCGCCGACCGTCACGCCGACGTTGTCGATCAGGCGTGCGCCGCCGAGCCGGGCGGCGACGAGCAGCCGTCCCGCGCCCTTCTCCGGTGGTTCCTCGAGCTGACGCCCGCGCAGGTCCAGGTAGTCGACCTCGATCTCCGGGACCGTGGCGAGCACCGACCGTGCGGCGGCGAGGATGGCTTCGCGTCCGCCTTCGGCCGCGTGGGCCCCCGCGACGAGCGACGCCGAGAGCGTCGTCGCCAGCTCCCGCTGCTCCGGGGTGAGGTAGCGGTTGCGTGACGACATCGCCAGCCCGTCGGACTCGCGGACGGTCGGGACGCCGACGATGTCGACGTCGAGGTTCAGGTCGGTCACCATCTGCTTGATGAGCACCAGCTGCTGATAGTCCTTCTCACCGAAGAACGCCGCATTGGGTCCGACGATGTTGAGCAGCTTGAGGACCACCGTCAGCATCCCGGCGAAGTGTGTCGGCCGCGAGATCCCGTCGAGGATTCGGCCCACCTCGCCCGGGTGCACCGTCGTCTGCGGACCGTTCGGGTACATCGACGACGCGGACGGCGCGAACACCAGCTCGACGCCCAGCGGCTCGAGGAGCGCGAGGTCGGCGTCGAGGGTGCGCGGGTAGGCGTCGAGGTCCTCGCCGGCGCCGAACTGCAACGGGTTGACGAAGATGGACACCACCACCACGGTGTTGCCCTTGGCCTTGGCGGCCCGGACGAGCTGCAGATGGCCGGCGTGCAGGGCACCCATGGTCGGGACGAGCACGACACGTTTGCCCGCGGCCCGCAGCGCGCGGGTGACGCGGCTCAGGGACGCCGGCTCTCGATGCACGGTCATCGTGCCGGCCGAGTAGGTGGGCTGTGCGTCGGACGGGCCGCTCACGCCGTCTCCTCCGCTTGATGTCATCGGTCCTCCAATGCGTCGATCAACGCCTGCGGTGCGTGGCTGTGGTCCGCGGCGCGCCGGGCGAGTGTGCGATATGCCTCGGCGATGCCGTGCGGTCCCGGGCCGGCGGGGACGGTGCGCAGCGCCGCCAGGTGTCGGGCGACCGCGGGCGCGTCACCGCGGGCGACGGGCCCGGTCAGCGCCGATGGGCCGAGTTCCAGCACGTTTCGCAGCGACGCCGCGGCCAACGGCCCGAGGATGCGTTCGGCGAGGCGGTTACCGTGTCCGTCGACGGTCGCGGTGTCACGGCCGGAGTGGTCGATGGCGGCGTTGAGTGCGAGGACCGCGTCGGAGATCAAGGCGATCAGGTGGTTGGCGCCGTGGGCCAGTGCGGCGTGGTAGAGCGTGCGCTCGGCTTCGGCGATCCGCACCGGGTCACCGCCCATTTCCAGCACCAGCGACGACGCGATGGCCTCGCCGACCGCATCGGCGGCGGTGATGGCGAAACAGGCGTTGGTGAGGCGCGCGGTGTCGTCCTCCGAACCCACGAACGTCATCGCCGGATGCAGTGCGATCCCCAGTGCACCGCGGTCGGTCAGCGGTTGCAGCACGGCCACCCCGTGCGCGCCCGCGGTGTGCGCGACGATCGTCCCCGGACGGAGCGAGTCGGACGCCGCGATCTCGTCGACCACGGCGGCGAGCTCGGAGTCGGGCACGCTGACCAGCAGCAACTCGGATCGCGCGACGACCGCGTCGAGGTCGAGGACCTCGGAATCGGGGAGTCGACTCACCGCGCGGGCCCGGGACTCGGGCGACCGCGCCACCACGGCTCCGACCACATGCCCGGCCTTCTCGAGCGCCTCGCCCAGAGCGGTCCCGACGCGGCCGGCGGACACGAGGCCGACGGTGAGGCGAGCGGGCGTCGGCAGATTCGTCATGCCGGGAAACTGGTCGGTGAGACCGGAACGGAGGTGCGAGCCATCGACGAAGGCGTCATCGCCACCGGTTCGCCGTGCCGATGGCATACCGGCATCACCGCTCGGTGAGGTCACCGCTGTCCTCCAGAGTGTCGTTCCAGTCCCGCATCTGCCGAGACGTCCGTCGGATGAGCGGACTCATCGCGGCGGCGTCGGCACGGGTACCAGACGTTGCAGAGCAAGAGTAGGTCCGACACCGCGGCCGGTGCCAACGTCTGTGACAGGTGTCACCTCGAGGTTGTCCGGTCGATCCGCCGGTCGTGCCGACCGATCCACCGAACCACCGGTGACCTGCGCCGACGCGGCGTAGTCTGAGACAGCCGCAGTCCGCCAAGGTTTGCCGGCCCGGACGACATCGACACACCCGCGCACACGAAGGTCCCGCCCATGAGCTTGGAACCGGGCACAGAGTTCGCCGGTTACCGGGTCGTGCGCAGGATCGGTGCGGGCGGGATGGGTGAGGTGTACCTCGTCCGCCATCCCCGGCTCCCGCGCCATGACGTGATCAAGGTCCTCGCCGAGCAGGTGTCGAACGATCCGATCTTCCGAGCCCGGTTCACCCGCGAGGCCGACCTCGCCGCCCAGCTGGACCACCCGTGCATCGTCAGTGTCTACGACCGGGGCGAAGTGGACGGACGACTCTGGATCTCGATGCAGTACGTGCCCGGCACGGACGCCGCGGCATTGCTCGCCACCAGCCCCGGCGGGCTCCCGCTCGCCGACGTCGCGGCCGTGGGCGACGCGATCGGCGCGGCGCTCGATCACGCGCACCGCTCCGGACTGCTCCACCGCGACGTCAAACCGGCGAACATCCTGATCAGCCCCGAGGAGTCCGATCCGCGACTCCCCCAGCACGTCACGCGCCGGCGTATCCGGCTGGCGGACTTCGGGATAGCGCGTCCGACCGACGGTGGTGCCACCTCGCTCACCTCGACGGATCTCGTCATCGGCTCATTCCCCTATTCGTCACCCGAACAGCTCTCGGCCGAGACCCTCGATGCCCGCAGCGACGTCTACTCACTGGCCTGCAGCGTCTTCGAATTGATCGCGGGCACAGTGCCGTTCGCCGCACGGACGCCCGCCATGATGATCCACCACCACCTCAGCACCCCGCCCCCGGAGCTGTCCGACCTCCGGCCCGACGTGCCGCCGGCGGTGTCCGACGTGGTGCGCTCCGGTCTCGCAAAGAACCGGACGGACCGTCCGTCGTCGGCGGGGGCCTTTGCCGCCGAACTCCGTTCGGCGATCGACTCGACGGTGTTCGCCCCGGCGCCACCGCGGCCGGAGCGCACCGTGCGCGGCCACGCCGCGGCGGCACCGATGTCCGGTCCACCGATGTCCCGACCCGCACCGCCGGCGCTGCCCCCGACCGCCTTCGCACCCACTGTTGCGATCCCGGTCACCGGTGCCACCCGGCCGGGGGACGACGAGTCTCGGCCCACCATCGCACGGGGCGCGACGGCGTACTCCGGACTCCCCGGACACGCTGTCCCCCAGCATGATCCCGGGTCGTCGACGGTCCGCGCCTCGCGCGATCTACCGGTGCTGGACCCACCTCGGCCCGGCCCGGGTGCGACCCGGCGGACCACCGCGTCGCTCGCATGCGGTGTGGCGGCGATCCCGTTGAGCGTCGTCGGTGGACTGGGCCTGCCGGTAGGCGTGGCCGGCTGGTATCTCGCCGGCCGTGGTCAGCCGGGTTCGGCCGGGCGGTTCGCCCGTGTGCTGTGCGTCCTGGGCGTCGTGCTGAGCCTGGGGTTCATCGCGTTCACCGTCGGACGCGCCGTGGCGATGCAGTTCTGACTTCGACGTCGTGGCAACGGATTTCGTCAGCGCCAGCTCCCCGGCCGGGACTTCTGCGGCTCACGCGCCTGCCTGGACAACGCGCCGAACACGGCGTCGACCACCCACAGGGTCAGGATCCCCGCCACGATGTCGACCACGTCGTCGAACGGCGAACGGAATCTCGGCGAGAACGGGTCCAGTACCTGCGAGGCCGGGACGTCGAGGAGTCTCCCGGTGCCGTCGACGATCGCGTCGACCGGGTTCGACGCCCAGCCCTCATAGGCGTTGATCGCCAGCAGCATGATCACCGGAATCGCCAGCACCCACCAGAATCCACGTCGACGCGCGACCGACCACGCCACGATCAGCATCACGACGAAGGCGGGCATGTGCTCCGAACAGAACGTGAGCACGGGGTAGTCTCCCGATCGCACCAGGACCGGGACCTGACCACCCCAGAATCCGAGTGCCCCGACCGCGCCGATCACCACCGCGATCCCCGACCGCATCGGATTACGAGCCCAGATCCCCAGCACGAGAACCATGTACAGCGGCATCAGAGCCGTCAGCGACCAGATGAGCAACAGGCTCGCCTCGGGACCGTTGGCCTGGAGGTTCGCGTGGTACTCGGGGAACGGGGTGCCGTCGAGCGGGTCGAAGGTGAAGAGCCACAACACCGTCGGCCACCACACGATGACCGGCAGGAACACCGCGGTGCTCACCAGCGACTGCTTGACCGCGTTCCCGCGCTCGGTGTGGCGGATCGCGGCCATCGACGGATCGGACCCCGGCCCGAGACCGAACTCCCCACCCGCGAGCGTCTCGCTCATACGGGAATACTAGGGCGATCGTCCAACTCGTATCGGCGAATCCGCGGCAACGCCGCAGATGCACCCGGACGGATGACAGGGGCATCGGACCGCGACCCGGCAGTGTCGCAAGCAGCCGGGCCCGCCCGGGGTCGCAAGCGGCCGGGCCCGCCCGGGCGGATCAGCCGTTCCGTCGGCGCCGTCCGCCGCCGGTGGACTCGGTCTGTGACCGCAGCTGGCTCAGGAGTTCGGAGACGGGCAACCCCGCCGAGTGTGCCGATTCCGCGTCGTCGGCGACCGCACGGCGTCGACGACCACCGCCGAAGGACTCCGCGGGCCGACCGCCCGGCTGATTCTCGTGTCGTCCAGCGGACCCGAGGAAGGGCGGGGGCTCCACGTCGTCGGAAGCATCCGCGACGCCCGGGGTCTCATCGCTCTCGGGTGCTTCGCCCGACGCCGCCCGGGTCGACCATTCGTCGGTCGGGGTGTCGTCGGTGTAGAGCGGTTGATTCGCGTCCGCGACCGGCGACTGCGATCCCGGGCCTCGGGTATCCGACGCGTCGGCATCGCTTCCGAGGTAGAAGCCCCCGGAGAACGGCACGGACGCGGACTCTCCGGCGCCGGTTGACGCACCACTGTCCGCACCCGAGGTCTCGCCGCCGGCGGTGGCTTCCGTGCCGCCGGGGTGATCGGTGTCGACGATCTCGGCGTCGGAGACGTCTGAGTCGGACGTCCTCCCGGACGTCCCCGTCGCGGCAGCGGGTTCGGCCGGCGCGCTCGTCGCCGCGGGCTCATCGGGCGATACCTCGGTGGCGATCCGGCCCGAGATCGGATCGTCGGTGACGACCGGGATCACCTCGGTCATCTCGTTGGGATCGACCGGTCCCGTATGCCTGCCGTCGTCCGCGGTCGGAGCCGTCGCCGCGAAGTCGCGCGCGGCGAGCACCCCGTCGTCGGCGTAGGTGGCGCCGTAGGACGACACGCCACCGAGATCACCGGAGAAGCCACCGCCGTAGGGTGCACCGGATCGACGACCCGCGCGTGATTCGTCGTTCAGGCCCGAGGCCAGTTCGCGCATCTTCTCACTCGACAGGGCGACCCGCTGATCCGGCAGCGGTTCACCGAGGAGCATCTCCAGGCTGGAACGCAACGCCAGCACCTGGGCCTTGAGCTCGGAGAGTTCTTCGTTCGACTCGGCGGTGACCTCTTTGCGGATGGTCGTCTCGACATCGAGTTCGTACTGCCGACGCGCGGCGATCTCGCGTTCCAGCTGCAGTTCGTAGACCAACCGGAGGTCACGGCTCTTCGCCTCGGCGCTCTCGGCCTGTCGACGGAACTTCGTCACCAGGATCGCGCCGATGACGGCCGCCCACAACGCCGCGATGACTGCCAGCGAGCCGGTGATCGACAGCCTGTCGGTGAAGACCATCAGGATGCTGGCGATCAATGCGAGCACGATCAAGAGGCCGAGCAACCACTGAGCCGTCGACCGACTCGAGCGGCGCGAGTCGGCGGCACGGCCGTTCGAGGTCGTCATGATCGTGAATTTACCCGCTGTGAGTGCATTCGGACCGCAGGCGGGTGCGGAGTTTCTCCGATAGTCGACATGTTAGGCGACGAGTGCGCGGGGCGTCCGAGACTTGCCCCGACCCTCACGGACCGCCGACGGCGGACGGATCGTCGGGTGCTCGGCAGCAGTACTCGAGCCACAGCGCGGCACCGACGAGGACCACCCCGCCGATCAGTCCGACGATCGCGCCTGGCCGGTCGTGGTCGGCAGCGGCCAGATCGTGTTGGCCGAGCAGGAAGGCCAGCAGACCCAGCCACACCCCGAAGGCGATCGCGCCGAGGATCGCAGAAGCCTTGGCCAGGGCCAGCACCCGCGCGGCCGTGAGTGGATGGAGCTGCCCCCGCGCGCGACCGACATCCCGCGAATCGACCCGGGAACGGACGACGAAGGCGATGACGATCTCGAGTGCGGCAAGCACATACAGCACCACACCGGCGAGCAACGGCAGCGGCGGGAAATCGGAGTAGTTGTACCGCACCAGGATCCACGCGACGATCGCCGTGACCGCCGCGATGACGGCGAGATCGCGGACCCGGGTGGGACCGAGACCGGTCTCCTCGTCGTCCTGATCCGGCCGGCGCGGATCCGGCGCGGTCACGACTCGACCCCGGTCAGGCGGCCGACCGGAAGCACCGCGTCCCGCTCTGCGTCGTCGAGCCCGGCCACGAGATCGGACACCGCGCGCGTACCGTCCGGGGTCCAGAGGATGGCATCGGGTTCGATCTCGAGCCACGGGACGAGGACGAAAGCCCGTTGCGCGGCACGGGGATGGGGCAGTGTCAGGTCCGGGTCCCCGGACACGACGACCTGGCCGGACTCGGACACGGTGACGACGTCGACGTCGAGAGTTCGCGGCCCCCAGCGGATCTCGCGCGTCCGTTCGGCGGCCCGCTCGAGTTCGAATCCGCGCTCGAGCCACCCGCGCGCATCATGCGGGCCGTCGACGACGAGCGTGATGTTGCGGAAGTCCTCCTGCTCGACCCCGCCCCACGGCGGCGTCGAATAGACCGCGGACACCGCGACCAGGTCGTCGGCGAAAGCCTCGACGACCGAACGCAGGTGCGCGGTCGGGTCACCGATGTTGGAACCGGCCGAGAGCACCGCGCGGCTCATCGCGTCCCCTTGCGGGAACGTCTGGTCACCACCGCGACGTCGTCGAAGGTCAGTGGGATCGGCGCCGACGGCTTGTGCACGGTCACCTCGCAGGCATCGATGCGCTCGTCGGTCATGATCGACTCCGCGACCTCGGCCCCCACCTTCTCGATGAGGTTGCGCGGTTCGCCCCCGACGATGCCGGCGACCTGCTGCGCGAGCGTGCCGTAGTCGACGGTGTCGGCGAGGTCGTCGGACTCGCCGGCGGCCCGTAGGTCCAGCCAGAGCACGACGTCGATGTAGAAGTCCTGGCCGTCGGCCCGTTCATGGTCGAACACACCGTGATTGCCGCGCACCTTGAGGCCGCGCAGTTCGATCCGGTCAGCCATTCGAGTCTCCTACCGAGGACGAGGTTCGGGAACCGCCGGTGCGCCAGGCCGCCGCGACCGCGACCGCGTCGCGACTGCTCGCGACGTCGTGGACGCGCACCCCCCACGCGCCCGCGGCGGCGGACAGCGCCGAGACCGACGCGGTGGCGACATCACGTCCGGCGGGCGGCCGATCCGCACCGTCGCGACGCAGCAGCGACCCGAGGAAGCGTTTGCGGGAGGCTCCGACCAGCACCGGGAAGCCGAGCCCGGTGATGGTGGGCAATGCGTTGAGCAGGGCCCAGTTGTGCTCGGCGGTCTTGGCGAAGCCCAGCCCCGGATCCAGGATGAGGCGGTCGGCGTCGACGCCGGCCGACACCGCCGCGTCGACCTGGGCCAGCAGTTCCCCACTCACCTCGGCGACCACGTCCCGGTACCCGTCGACGTCTCCACTGCGGTGCGTGAACCGCCGGTCCGTGCTGTCCCCGGCCGGGCGCCAGTGCATCAGGATCCACGGCAATCCCGCGTCCGCGACGACCCGCGCCATGTCGGCGTCGGCACGCCCGCCGGACACGTCATTGACGATCGCGGCGCCGGCCCGGATCGCGGCGGCCGCGACCGGGGCGCGCATCGTGTCGACCGACACGGTCACCCCGCGCGCGGCGAGTTCGCCGATCACCGGGACCACGCGCTCCGCCTCGAGACCGGGGTCGACCCGGACCGCGCCGGGCCGGGTCGATTCGCCACCCACGTCGATGAGGTCGGCACCCTGCTCGATGAGTTCGAGCCCATGCGCGATGGCCGCATCGGCGTCGAGGTAGCGACCGCCGTCGGAGAAGGAGTCGGCGGTGACGTTGAGGACGCCCATCACGAGAGTCCGGTGCACACCGCCGCCGGCGGGGACTGCGTGCGCCTGCGTCACCGGGTGATCAGGTCGAGGGCTTCGCCGCGGGACACCGCACTGGTCTTGAAGATGCCGCGCACCGCCGACGTGGTGGTCGTCGCGCCGGGTTTGCGGATACCGCGCATGGCCATGCACAGGTGCTCGGCCTCGATCACCACGATCACCCCGCGGGGCTCGAGTCTGCGCATCATCGCGTCGGCGATCTGGCTGGTGAGCCGCTCCTGGACCTGCGGACGCTTCGCGTACAGGTCGACCAGGCGCGCCAACTTGGACAGCCCGGTCACCCGGCCCGAGGTGCCGGGGATGTAGCCGACGTGGGCGACACCGTGGAACGACACCAGGTGATGCTCGCAGGTGGAGTACATCGGGATGTCCTTCACCAGCACCAGCTCGTCGTGGTCCTCGTCGAACGTCGTGGCGAGGACCTCATCGGGCTCGGTGTACAAGCCGGCGAACATCTCCCGGTAGGCGTTCGCCACCCGCGTGGGCGTCCGGATCAGACCTTCCCGATCCGGGTCCTCGCCGACGGCGAGCAGCAACTCGCGGACCGCAGCTTCGGCGCGTGCCTGGTCGAAGTCGGACCGGGGTCCCTCGAGTACGGCGTCCCGCCGCTCGCTGATACTCATCCGGCCACTTTACGAACTCGGACGCGAGTCGTCGTCACCGGCGCGATGACCCCAGCCGTTCGTGTCGCCGTTGCGACCCGACCGCGGGTCGGGCTCGGGTGGCCAACCGGGTGCGGACCAATCGCGCGGCGCGCCGTAATCCGGACGCGTGCCGCCCCCGTACGGCCCACCCGACCCGGGTGCCGCCGTCCGGCCGTTGCCCGGGTCCGGATACTGCGGGTTGGGGTAGTTCGGGTTCGGATACTGGGGGTTCGGATATTGGGGATTCGGATAGTGGGGGCCGGGATCGGCCGGCGGATATCCGTGGTCGGGGAACCGCGGTTCCGGATTGCCCTGCGTCGGGGGTGTCGGACCACCCGGCTCGGGATACATCGGCGGGTAGTTCGGCACTTGGCCGGGGACCTGCGGCCCACCGGGATAACCGGCACCCACCGGCTCGGGGATCTTGGCCTGCTCCGGCGGCGGCCACGGCTCACCGCGTTCGATCGCCAGCTCTCCCGGCGTCTTCACCGGCGGTTTGTCACTCGGAGTGCGTTCGCCGAAGTCGTTGAACGCGGTGATCCGCGGACGCTTGTCGACGTCGGCGAAGATCTTCTCGAGGTCCTTGCGGGTCAGCGTCTCCTTCTCGAGGAGCTGCGTCGCGAGCACGTCCAGGGTGTCCCGGTACTCGGTCAGGATGGCCCAAGCCTCGGTGTGCGCGGCCTCGATGAGCCGGCGCACCTCGTCGTCGATCTCGCTCGCGATTTCCGCGGAGTAGTCGGTGTGCGAGCCCATGGACCGGCCGAGGAACGGATCGCCCTGGTCCTGGCCGTAGCGCACTGCACCCAACTTCGAACTCATGCCGTACTCGGTGACCATCGCACGCGCGATCTTCGTCGCCTGGTCGATGTCCGACGACGCGCCGGTCGTCGGCTCGTGGAAGACCAGTTCCTCGGCGGCACGGCCGCCCATCGCCATCACCAGCCGCGCGATCATCTCCGAGCGGGTCATCAGGTCCTTGTCCTGCTCGGGGACGGCGAGCGCGTGGCCGCCGGTGCGCCCGCGCGCCAGGATCGTGACCTTGTAGATCGGGTCGAGATCGGGCATCGCCCAGGCAGCAAGAGTATGGCCGCCCTCGTGATAGGCGACGACCTTGCGCTCGTGTTCGCTGATGATCCGGGACTTGCGGCGCGGACCGCCGATGACCCGGTCGACCGCCTCTTCGAGGGCCTCGGCGGTGATCGTCTGCTTGTTCTCCCGTGCGGTGAGCAGCGCCGCCTCGTTGACGACGTTGGCCAGATCCGCTCCGGACATGCCGGGCGTGCGCTTGGCCAGACCGTCGAGATCGGCGTCGGAGTCGATCGGCTTGCCCTTGGCGTGGACCTTGAGGATGGCCCGGCGACCGGCCATGTCGGGGTTGCCGACCGGGATCTGCCGGTCGAATCGGCCGGGGCGCAGCAGAGCCGGGTCGAGGATGTCGGGGCGGTTGGTGGCCGCGATCAGGATGATGCCCGAGCGGTCGCCGAAACCGTCCATCTCGACGAGGAGCTGGTTGAGCGTCTGCTCACGCTCGTCGTGGCCACCGCCGAGACCCGCGCCGCGCTGCCGGCCGACGGCGTCGATCTCGTCGACGAAGATGATGCACGGACTGTTGTTCTTGGCCTGCTCGAACAGGTCACGCACGCGCGACGCGCCGACGCCGACGAACATCTCGACGAAGTCCGAACCGGAGATCGTGAAGAACGGGACGCCCGCCTCGCCGGCCACCGCGCGGGCCAGTAGCGTCTTGCCGGTTCCGGGAGGGCCGAAGAGCAGCACACCGCGCGGGATCTTGGCGCCCAGCGCCTGGTACCGCGTCGGGTTCTGTAGGAAGTCCTTGATCTCGTAGAGCTCTTCGACGGCCTCGTCGGCGCCCGCGACGTCGGCGAAGGTCGTCTTCGGCATGTCCTTGGTGAGCTGCTTGGCCTTCGACTTGCCGAAGCCCATCACGCCGCCGCGGCCACCGCCCTGCATACGGCTCATCACGAAAAAGAACAGACCGAACAGCAGGATCATCGGCAGCACGAAGATGAGGATCTGCCACAGGACGGACTGCTCGTTGACGTTGGTCGTGTACGGGGCGCCGGTGCCCTGGACGGCCTCGAAGACCTGGTCCCCCGCCTGCGCCGGGTACTTGGCGCTGATCTTGTCGGCGTCGGCGTCGTTGACCTTGATCGGGGTGTTCAGCTCGATGCGCAGCTGCTGCTCGCGGTCGTCGATGCTGATGAACTTGGTGTTCTTGTCGTTGAGTTGCTGCAGTGCGACAGAGGTGTCGACGCCGCGGTACTCCCGACCGGAGTCGCTCATCACGCTCCAGCCCCACAGGGCGAGCAGGATGAGCGCCAGGATGGCGAGGTTGCGGAAGACTGTCTTACGGTTCATGCCAGTTGGTGGGGGTCGTGCGGGCTCACGGGATCGAGTCCCGGTGCCGACGCCGTTCCCATGTCCTTCCCGTCGACGTACACATTGAGGCTACCGGTCAACGATCGCGCTGGTGAAACCGTTCCCTCGCAGGTCGGACACGCGGGCGCCGCGTCATGCGCCGGCGATGGATCAGTGCGTGTACACCGACGGCTTCAGTCGTCCGATGTAGGGAAGGTCGCGGTATCGCTCCGCGTAGTCGAGGCCGTATCCGACGACGAACTCGTTGGGGATGTCGAATCCGACATCGGCGACGCGGACCGGGGACCGCACGGCCTCGGGCTTGCGCAGCAGGGCGCACACCTCCAGGCTGCGTGGCGACCGTGTGGCGAGATTCTTCATGAGCCAGGACAGCGTCAGACCGGAGTCGATGATGTCCTCGACGATCAGGACGTCGCGTCCCTCGATGTCGCGGTCGAGGTCCTTGAGGATGCGGACCACACCCGAGGACGAGGTCGACGACCCGTAACTGGAGACCGCCATGAACTCCATCTGCGACGGGATCGGAAGCGACCGGGCGAAGTCGGTCATGAACATGATCGCGCCCTTGAGGACACCGATGAGAACCAGATCCTCTTCGATGTCGGCGTAGCGCGACGCCACGGACTGGGCGAGTTCGGCGGTGCGCTCCTTGATCTCGTCCTCGGTGATCAGGACAGCGTCGATGTCGGCGGCATACGGATCGGCAAACTGCACGGTCCCAGCTTCGCATGTTTCGGCCGCACCGCGATGAACGGGGGCCGCACCGGGGTCGTCGCCATAGGCCGAAGAAATGACCGACCGTCCACCTGGGGGTTTTCCGAGAAATTCCTGCTCAAATCATTGTCGCCCTTTCATATCGATATTTCGCCGAATTGCCGTGCAGATAACGGTCGCATAACAAGTCGCCACACCGGCACCAATCCGAGTGGTTGCGTTTCGGAGTGGATCAAGCGTCTGACATTCTCGAGAACAGAGATCTGAGTAACCAGGCCTCGAAATTCCCCTCCCTTCTCACGCCCTGTCCCCGTGTGGACAAGAAGGAGCGCTCGTGTTCCCCACTTCGCGTTCTCCCCTGCGCAAAATACGTTTCAGCGCAATTCTCTGCCTGGTCACCGCGGTCGTCACCGTCTTCGCCGCGACCGCCGAAGCTGCACCTCAGCGGGCCTCCGCCGCGACCTACGATGCGTCGTGGAATGCCTCGGCGCTCACTCTCACGGTGCACAACGCGTCGGTCAGCACGGCGAACGGAAATCTGACGATCCGGGACACCGCCGGCGCGGAACTCTTTCGCATGCCGCTCATGTATCGCAGCGAGTATCGGCAGTTCCCGATCGACACGCGGACCACGGGAAACAAGGTGACCCTCATTCCGTCCCGTGAGGTCGCACGTTCGACGACACTCAATCCGACCGCGGTCGATCAATTACGCGGGGCGGCCCGACACAATGTCGCGGCGCCGCAAACGCGCCAGGAGCGCGACGACCAGGCGCTCGAACGTTTCCGTTCGCAGCTCGCCGCGGGAACGTCGATCGGGACATTGGTCGGGACCATCGTCGGTGGAATCGTCGGCGGAATCATCGGGTGCGTCATCGGACTCGCCGCTGCGGTGGTGGGCTGCCTGGTGGGCGTCGCGCCGGCCGCTGCGATCGGCGGCATCGTCGGCCTCGCCCTCGGCGGCGGGGGCACCCTGATCGGGGCCGGGATCCACTACTTCCAGACGATCAACTCGCCGTTCGTTCCGCCGCGACGCTGATCGCGGAGTCTGTCCTCGACGGTCCGTCTCACCTCTCGGTGAGGCGGACCGTCAGTGTCTCGCCGCGGCGGACGACGACGCGGCGGACCGCGGGGTCGCCGCCGACGGCGACCTGGGTCCGGTCGCCCGCGGCGCCGGTCCGGTCCAGCAGAGCCGCCACCGCGGAGATGACCCGATGGGTCGGCTCGGTCGCACCGACGTCGAGCAGCCAGGCGCGCAGGGCACGGGTCCGGACCGCGGGCGGCGCGTCGCGCAGCGGGGCGATCTCCAGTACGTCACCGCGGCCGGCCTCGGCCAGGACCCGGGCCGCCCACTCGTCGAGCGCGTCGTTGTCTGCTCGCAAACCGTCGGCGGTGCGACCCAGCGCGTCGACGACACCCCCCTGGAGCACGTCGTCGAGCAGCGGTAGCACCTCGGCCCGCAGACGAACCCGGGTGAAACGCGGATCGCGGTTGTGCGGGTCGTGGTGGGGCTCGAGGCCCATCTCCGTACAGGCCGCCAGGGTCTGATGTCGCCGGACCCCGAGGAACGGTCTGCCCCAGGGTCGATTCCACGGGCGCATACCCGCGATCGACCGGGACCCGGATCCGCGTGCCAGTCCCAACAGCACGGTCTCTGCCTGGTCGTCCGCGGTGTGGCCGAGCAGGACCGGCCGGCCGTCGCGGGCCTGCTCGAGCGCCGCATATCGCGCGTCACGTGCGGCGGCCTCGAGACCGCCCCGCCACCCGACCCGCACCGGGAGAATTCGCACGCGGGCACCGAGGGACTCCGCCGTGCGCGCCGCCGCCGCGGCCACCTGCGTCGAACCCGGTTGGAGGCCGTGATCGACGATCAGCGCGGTGACGTCGAGTCCGGCACCGACCGCGCCGGCGGTCAGCGCGAGCGAGTCAGCTCCACCGGAGAGTCCCACGCAGACGTCCGGCCCGGCGAGATGAGCGGCCGCGAAGTCCGCGACCGCCCGCCTCACAACACCCGCTGAATCCATGCCTGCGGGTCGTCGATCTCGCTCGGCAGCGGCATCGTGTCCGGCGAGGTCCACACGACGTTGAACCGCTCCATCCCGACGGCCTCGACCACCGCGTCGACGAAGGCCTTGCCGCGGATGTACTGCGCGAGCTTGGCGTCCATCCCGATGAGCGCCCGGATGAGCCGCTGGACCGGGTTCTGGGGTGCGGTGCGTCGTTTGTCGAAGGCGGCTCGGATGCTCGCCACCGACGGCACATGCGCCGGTCCCACGGCGTCCATGACATGGTCGGCGTGACCCTCGAGCAGCGTGCCCAGGACCATCATGCGTTGGAAGGCGGCGTGCTGCTCCGGGCTCTGCAGCAGTTGCATCGCCCCGATCACACCCTTTTCGCGCGGACCGTCGGAGCCCTTGAGCGCCTTGGTCATCCGCGTGACGATCTCGGTGGTGGACTCGCCGGCGTCGGAGGTCAGCACGGCCACGTTGTCCTGCATGTAGTCGCGCAGCCACGGGTTGGCCGAGAACTGCACCCGGTGGGTGACCTCGTGTAGGCACACCCACAGGCGGAAGTCCGACGGGATCACCTTGAGCTGACGTTCGACGTTGATGATGTTCGGCGTCACCACCATCAGCACACCCGGTTCGCCGGTCTCCGGGTCGGGGGTGAACGGGTCGTACTGGCCGAGGATCGCGGTGGAGAGGAAGGCGAGCAACCCGCCGGCCTGGAGGCCGCCGAATCGGGCCCCGAGTCCGGGCGATCCCGCATCGATCGACTCGTCGGAGCCGAGCATCGAGCGCATCGACCGGGATGCGGCGTCGATCCACCCGGCCCGGTCGAGGACCCGGGTGGTCGGTACGCGAAGGCCGTCGGCGAGCCCGGTGACCTCACGGACCGGGGCTTCGGCCCGGGTCGCGGCGTCGGCCAGTTCCGTACGGGCCGCCTCGTAGGTGTAGGCCGTGGTCTTGGGACCGGGACGGGTGAGACGTTTCGCGGTCGACGCCGCGAGCGACCAGTCGATCTGCGACCCGATGCCCGGTTGACGGTCGGCGGTCTCGGCGACCTCGGTGGTCCCGGTTCCGGTGATCCCGGCGTCGGTGACGTCCGATCCGGCGATTCCTGAAGTGGTCATCGGCACCCGCACTCTCTCAGTTGACCCACCACGGCGTCGAGGGCGGGTCGCGCGTCCGCCGGCGAGGTGCCGCCGGACATCAGGGCGAACGACAGCACGCGGCCGTCGACTGTCTGCACTATGCCGGTCAACGAACTGACCCCGGTGAGTGTTCCGGTCTTGGCGCGTGCCCAGCCCGCGCCCGGGTTGCCCGGGGCGTCGAACCGGTCCGCGAGCGTACCGGTGCCACCGGCGATCGGCAGCCCGTCGAGCATCGGGCGCAGCGCCGGCCGGCTGGGCCCGCTGGCGGCCGTCATCACGGCGTCGAGCAGTTCCGGCGTGGTGCGGTTGGCGTAGGAGATCCCCGACGCATCGTGCAGGGTGGTGCCCGCCCACTGGTCCGGGAACATCGACGACAGGACTTGTTCGATCGCCTCCACGCCGCCGGCGTGCGTGGGCGGCCCGCCCCGGTGCACCGACAGTTCGATGGCCAGGGTCTCGGCGAGCACGTTGTCGCTGTAGCGCAGCATGTCGTTGACCCGGGTGACCAGCGGCGCCGACTGGACCTTCGCGATGACGCGGTCGTTCCCCGATGCGGCTGCGCCGGAACCGGTCACCTCCGTGACGGGACCCTCCACGCCGAGAGCCGCGGCCAGCGCCTCGCCGGCCATGATGCCCGGTTCCGCGGTGCGCGGCGAGTACTCGTCGAGCGGTTCGAGCCGGGCGCCGTCGACCATCAGCGATTCGATCGGCGCGATGTCGCCACCCTGGATGTCCCGGCGGTCCCAGGTGGTGTCCATCGTCGGACCCGAGAACGCGCTCAGGTCGACTGCCACCGACGTCACCGGGATCTCGGTGTCCTCGATCTGCCGCGCGAGGTCGGCGATGCGACCGGGGTCGGTGTAGAAGGTGTCGGTGCCGGCGGGCTGTGCGGACAGGGTCGGGTCACCCGCACCTCGGAGGATGATCTGCCCGTTGCTGCCGGCCACCACCGTCGTGGTCAGTCGCTGATCGTGCGGCACGGCTTCGAGGACGGCCGCGGCCGAGAGGACCTTGGCGTTCGACGCGGGGATCCGCGGACGCTCGGGGTTGCTGGTCCACAGGACGGTGCCGGTCAGCGAGTCGCTGATCATGCCGGTGAGTTCGCCGAGCGCCGGATCCCGCAGTGCCGGCGCGATGGCCCGCGACACACCGCTCGGCGTGGGCTCCGGCGCGGAGGCGACCACCGGGTCGATCCGGGGGTCGACGGCGATCGCGGCGGGCTGCGGGGGAACCCCCGGCGGCAGTTCGGGTTCCCGGTCGAGCCGGAGCGCGATGACCACCGAGGCCGTCGCGACGAGGGCCAGGATCACCACCGCGGTGATCGTCCACCACAGAAGTCTCCGACCGGAACGACCGCCGTTTCGGGTGGATGCGCCCACAAAGCCTCCGGGTCTCTCGCGGTTGACGGTCGATGGAACGGCCCGGACATACGCACAACGAGGGGTACGAACATCGAGGTCGCCGGACCAACAGTATCGTTGGGGCAGCGTGCGGGCGTTTCGGCCCGACGCGGCATCCCCGATCAAGACTGCCAGGAGGAACTGTGGAATTCGATGTGACCATCGAGATCCCCAAAGGTGGCCGCAACAAGTACGAGGTCGACCACGAGACGGGCAAGGTCTACCTCGACCGCTACCTGTACACCTCGATGGGCTACCCGGCCGACTACGGCTACATCGACGGCACCCTCGGTGAGGACGGCGACCCGCTCGACGCGATGGTCCTGCTCCCCGAGTCGGTGTTCCCCGGCATCATCGTGCGCGCACGGGTCGTCGGCATGTACACCATGACCGACGAGGCCGGTGGCGACGACAAGCTGCTCTGCGTCCCCGCCAAGGACGTGCGCTGGGACCACATCAAGGACATCTCCGACGTGTCCGAATACGAGCTGGGACCCATCGCCCACTTCTTCGAGCACTACAAGGACCTCGAGCCGGGCAAGGAGGTCGACCCGGGCGGGTGGGTCGGCCGCGACCAGGCCGAGAAGATCGCACAGGAGGCCATCGATCGCCTCGCTGCGCACCCCGACGCGGCCAACGAGCCCTCGCGCGGCTGATCTCTCCCACACACGAGACCGCCGGCACCATCATCCGAGATGGTGTCGGCGGTCTTGTCTGGTCACCAGGTGGCTTCGACTCGGCGCCTCGACCTCCACGCGCTCCTTCGTCGCTTGCTCGGCCCGGCGGCTACGCTCGGTGCCGGCTCAACCAGCAGTGGGTCAGGCCACGCGGTACCGCTGCTCGGCGAGCACCGGCAGGATCTGTTCGCGGATGCGGCGTTCGGTGGCCGCGCCGTCGATCGGGATGAGGATCACGGCGTCGGCGACCTCGGCTGCGTAGATGTCGCGGACCAGCGTGATCAGTCCGTGTGTCGTCCCGATGTAGCGGATGGTCCCCGAGCCCGTCTCCGACGACGCGTCCACCGCCGCAGCAGCGGCCGTGCGCGCCGACGCGGCGTCCGGGGCGACGGCCACCTCCACCTCGAGTGCGACCACGAACTTGGCCTGATCGTGGCTGCCGGCCCGCAGCAGGGAGCGGGCGCGCTGCGCCTCGCGGAGGGTCTCACGCCGCACGACGATCGGAAACGTCTGTGCGAGATCGTCTCCCGCGAGCGCGATCTGGAATCCCGGACGTCCGATGCTGATCGGGGCCGTCGGGGTGGCAGTCGGTGCGGCGATCACGGTGCCGCGGTCAGCACGTGCGTCGAGTTCGATGGTCATCTATTCACCCCTGGTCGAGTTCGGTCGGTCTGTTCGGTTCGCGCCCGGAAGGCATCGAGAATCCGGTCGATGTCGTCGACGGTGGTGCCCGCTCCGAAACTCGCGCGCACCTTGTCGGCCGGCGGTGCGAGGCCGTCGACGGTGTAGCCCGCGATCCCCGCGCGGTCCGTGGAATCGGTGAAGATCCGCAGCGGCGTGAAGCCGCCGATCGCGGCCAGGCCGGCGTCGAGACGTTCGGCGAGGCGGCGTTCGTGCAGCCCGATCGTCTCGGGTCCGAGATCGGCGAGCACCCGACACGCCTCGGCGACCGCGATCGCCCCGGAAACGCCGTCGGCGTCGGGCGAGACGTCGACGTCGGCGGCGTCGAACCAGTCACGACGGCCGATGAGGACGCCGGCGCCGTCCGTCTTCCGACCCGGTGCACCGAACGCCAGGTAGTCGATGCCGTGGCTGACGACGGAGACGGGCCGGTGCCCGACGAGTTGCGCGGCGTCGACCAGGATGCGGGCCCCGGACCGGTGCGCGAGCGAGGCGAGCCGGCCGATCGGCAGCACCTCGCCGGTGATGTCCGATACTGCGGCCACGACCAGGAGCGATGCCGGCGCCGAGGCGAGCTCGGTCTCCAGCGCGACCAAGGTGTCCTCGATGGTCTCGCAGGCCGGGACGAACCGCGCCCGGTCGCGCCCCTGCCGTGGTGAGCACCACCGCAGCAGGTCGGCGCCCTGCCCGACGTCGAGGACGACGACGTCGCCGGGAGTGATGCGCGCCGCGAGGTCGAGGGCAACGGCGGCATCGCGGGTGAAGACGACGGTGTCGTCGACCCGCGCACGGACGAACTGCCGCACCGATTCCCGGGCGGCGTCGAAGCGGACGTCGACTGCGGGCGACAGGCGACCGGCGGGTGCGGACAGGACAGCGGTCACGGCAGGAAACTCCTCAGACAATTCGCGCTTGCCGCGTCCGGTCGGTACGCGGCCGGGTCGTCACCCGGAGCACCCCACCGCGAAGGAGGGTTGCCGACCAGCGAGCCGGGGCTTGTCACTGGCACTCATGACCTACGACCAAGGGTCGTCGATCTCGCGCGGACGTGTCAATTTTCACTCAACGTGATCGGAAGTTAGGGCACACTTACCTGTAGCGTGTCAGGGGTGTCAGCGACTGATGTGTTCGTGTTGTCCCGCCCGCACGGCACCGTGCGGGGCATGGGCGCGGTCCGTGCGTTCACCGACGTCGACGCCGCCTCGGCCGCCCTGCGCGCCGGGACCGTCGACGGTCTGACCGGCGCGATCCCCTTCGACCTCGCCGACCCCGCCGCGCTGGTGGTGCCCGAAGTCCTGCACGTCGACGCGGCGCCGCTGGCGGGCGGGCCGCCACTGACGCGCACGCCGGTGTCGACGACCCTGTACCCCACGGCCGACGAGCACCGCGAACGGGTCGCGCACGCGGTGAAGCGGATCGTCGCCGGCGACGTCGGCAAGGTTGTCCTCGCCCGCAGCGTCGACATCGTGCTCGACGCCGAGGTCGAGCCTCTGCGACTTCTCGACGCATTGGCGGGCGGCAATGCCGGACACAACGCATTCATTGTCGATCTCGGCGCGGCCACCGGCTCGGGTTCGTGGCTGTTGGGCGCGAGTCCCGAAGTGCTGCTGCGCAAGTCGGGTTCCGTCGTCACCTGCCACCCGTACGCGGGATCGGCGCCGCGGTCACCCGACCCGGTCGTCGACCGCGCCGCTGCCGACGGATTGTTCTCCTCGGCGAAGGATCTCGCCGAGCACGCCTTCGTCGTCGACCACCTGCGAGACCGGCTGGGACACCTCTGCGACGACGTCGACGCGCCGTCGACCCCGCAATTGCAGTCGACCGGGGAGGTCTGGCATCTGGCCACCCCGATCCGCGCGCGGCTTCGGGACCCGGCGACCACTGCGCTCGATCTCGCACTCCTGCTCGGCCCCACCCCGGCGGTCTGCGGCACGCCGAGTGATGTTGCTGCGCAGATCATCCGCGAGGTCGAGGGTGAGCGCGGCTTCTATGCGGGGGCGGTCGGCTGGTGCGACGCCGCCGGCGACGGGGAGTGGATGGTCACCATCCGGTGCCTCGAACTCGAGGCCGATCGTCGCAGCCTCCGGACGTGGGCCGGCGGCGGTATCGTCGAACACTCCGACCCGCAGGGCGAACTCGAGGAGACGGCGTTCAAGCTGCGGACGGTCCTGAACGCGTTGGGCATCGCCGCACTCGACTGAGCGGATCAATTGCGGACGCGCGCGATCTTCGCCCGTTACGCTCGTCGATGATGCCCGACGACCTGATCATCGCCCGAAATCCGGAACAGGGCTCCTCACTGCCCTTTCTGGTCCGGATTCCGCTCGGCAGTGACGGGATCGTCTTGAAGGTGAGGGAGACCTGGCCGCGAACCAGCAAGGTCTATTGTCATCGCGCCGACGAATGGCCGACCACACCGCAGATCGTCGAACGTCTTCCGGTTCGGTCGGTGACGCGGCGCGGGGCGGCGATCGATCTGGTGCTCGACCGCGCTCGCGAGAATCGGTCACAGTTCGTCGTCACGCGGGCTCGCGGACGCGAGATGATCTTCTGGCAGACGCGCAAAACCACCAAGCAGGCGCGTCCAAACGTCACGCTTCCCAAGGCTCGGGCACACGGCCAGGCGCTCGAGATCGTCGTCGACACAGGCGAGAAGTACGCCTACTCCTTCGGTCATCAACAGGCGACCACCACTCGACACCGCCTCGATGCCGGCGATTACGCGATCGTCGAGGACGACCAGGTGGTCGCCGCCGTCGAACGCAAGTCGATCGACGACCTCGGCAACGGTCTCATGAAGGGAACTCTCACCTACCAGTTGGCAGGTCTCGCGGGACTCCGACGCGCCGCGGTGGTCGTCGAAGCCTCATACAGCAAGGTGTTCACGCGCGAATACGTCAGCGGCGCCGCGCTGGCCGAGGCGGTCGCCGAGGCGCAGGTCCGGTTTCCGACCGTGCCGATCGTCTTTTGCGACAACCGCAAACTCGCCGAGGAATGGACCTACCGCTGGCTCGGTGCCGCGCTACACGAATGGCGGCTCACCGTCGGCAGCGAGCCCATCGTGCAGGGCCTGCACGGTCCACCGGCGACACCGTCGGAGATCAGGGCGTGGGCTCGCGCCCAAGGGATCGAGGTGCCCTCCAAGGGACGGATCCCGAGTACGGTGCGAGCGGCCTGGGATCGCCGGAACGACTGAATGGCACCACCCTCCGGGGACTCGGCCCCGCTCACCGAGGCGGATTCGCGCTGTGCCGCAACGGAATACGTCAGCGCGTACCCTCAGCCCAGCGCGTGGTCCAGGTCGCCCAACAGGTCGTCGACCCCTTCGAGGCCGACCGACAGCCGCACCACCGAGTCACTCAGACCGATCGCCGCGCGTCCCTCGGGACCCATCGCACGATGAGTGGTGGTCGCCGGATGCGTGATCAGCGACTTCGAATCTCCGAGATTGTTGGAGATGTCGACGATCCGCAGGCCGTTGAGGACCTCGAAGGCGCGTTTCTTGCCGTCGATGCCATCGTGGTCGTTGAGCTCGAAGGTCACCACCGTGCCGCCGCCGGACATCTGCGACTTCGCCAAGTCGTACTGCGGGTGTGACTGCAGGAAGGGGTATTTGACCCAGCGCACGCGCGGATCGCTCTCGAGGAACTCGGCGATCCGCAGCGCCGACGACACCGAGGCGTCGACGCGCAGACGCATCGTCTCCAGCCCCTTCACGAGGGTCCAGGCGTTGAACGGACTGAGTGCCGGACCGGTGTGTCGCATGAGTTGCTGCACCGGACCGTCGACGTACTCCTTGGTTCCGAGTACCGCGCCACCCATGACGCGCCCCTGGCCGTCGATGTGCTTGGTGCCCGAGTACACGATGACGTCGGCGCCGAGTTCGAGACCCCGCTGCAGCAGCGGGGTGGCGAAGACGTTGTCCAGCACCACCTGTGCGCCCGCGGCGTGCGCCAGTTCCGAGACCTTCACGACGTCGACGAGACTCTGCATCGGGTTCGACGGTGTCTCGAAGAACACCGCGTCGGTGGGCTTGGACAGGGCCCGCTCCCACTGCTCGAGGTCTTCACCGTCGACGAACTCGGTCTCGATCCCCCAGCGCGGGAGGATCTCGTTGCAGACCACGAAGCAGGAACCGAACAGGCTGCGGGCGGCGACGAGACGGTCGCCGGCCTTCAACAGTGCACCGAGCGCGACGAACACCGCGGCCATGCCGCTCGCGGTGGCGAAACACGCCTCCGCGCCCTCGAGCCGGCGCAACCGCTCCTGGAACATCTCGACGGTCGGATTTCCGTAGCGCGAGTAGACAAATCGTTCGTCCTCGCCGGTGAAGGCTCGCTCGGCGGCCTCGGCGGAGTCGTAGACGTAACCGCTCGTGAGATAGAGCGCCTCGGCCGTCTCGTGGAAACCCGAACGCGCCAGCCCGCCGCGAACCGCGATCGTGTCAGCCGAGAGCCCTTCAGGCAGTTCACGACTGACGGGCAGATCAGAACTCACGATTGCCTCCACGGCAGGTTCTCGGCACGCCAGCCCGACGTCCCGCGGTGGTCGTTCTCGTCGAGGGCGCCTTCGAACCCGTCGATCACGTTGTATGCCTTCGCGATACCGTCGGCGGTCGCGGCTTCCGCAGCGCCGATCGACCGGTGCCCCGAACGGCAGATGAAGATGACCTCCTGGTCGTCGGAGACACCGGAATCACGCAGCTGTGCCACGAAGTCGTCGTTGCGACGCCCCTCGGGGAAGGTGGTCCACTCGGCGAAGATCGCGCGCTTGCCCAGGACCTCGAGGTCGGGCACGCCGACGAACGACCACTCCGCCTGCGTGCGACAGTCGACCAGCACCGCATCCGGGTTGTTCTCGAGCTTCTCCCACGCCTCGCGCGGGGTCAGGTCACCGGCATAGCTCATGAGGAACACACCTTCCACTCGCCGTTCTCGCGCACCACGATCGTGTCCACGACGTTCACGTCATCGGGGGTCTTGTCATAGTGCCAATGAACCTTCGCAGTCGCGCGGTCACCGTCGACCACCAGCTCGGTGATCTCCGGGATCTCGATGTGACCGTTGGCGAGCAGCGACTCCCGGTTGTCGGCGAGGAACTGTTCCTCGGAGACGAAGTCGGCCGCCTCGACGTCGGCCGCGCAGGTGTTCGCCCGGTATTCGCCGAAGTTCGGACCGTTGCGCGCGGTGTAGATGTCGTTGATCGCGTACTGGACCTGAGCCGAGTCGCCGGCCCGGTCCTCGGCCGGACGGGTCACATTCGACAGCACGACGCCGAGCACCACGATTCCCACGACGCCGGCCGCGACGAAGAACGGCCAGGCGTTCTTCCACGACGGGGGCTTCTGGTCGCCCTCACCTGCAGCTTCGGCCATGGCGGGCAGTCTATCGAGCGTCCCGGCGGCGGTTGAGACCGGCGTCGTCGGAGCCCGGACGCACCGGGCGGAGCGCCGAACGACGTCGACATCGAACACGTCCTGCGTAAGGTGGCCCTAAGTTCCGCGGCGAACGACGTCGCCGACCGCAACGACCAGCGAGGACCCGGATGCGCGCTTCCACCCACCGTTCACTCACCCTTCTCGTCGGGCTGCTCGCGGCAGCCCTGGTGGTGACCTCGTGTTCGCCGCCGGACGAGACGGTCGACTCCGGCACGGCCCAGGTCCCCGCGCCCGAGGCCGGCGCGATCCCGGTCACCGTGCAGCAGGCCTACGCCCCCGCGACCGTCGACCAGGCACCCAAGCGCGTCGCCGCGATGGGCGTGGGTGACGGCGACACCCTTCTCGCACTCGGCGTCACCCCCACCACGATCGCCCCGTTCGCCGACCCCGACCAGGCGTCGGCGCCGTGGAACGCCGAACTCCTTGCGGACTCCGACCCGGTGGTGCTGCCGAACGCGTCCGGCGCGTTCGGCGATGAGATCCCCAAGGCGCTGGCCACCGAGCCCGACCTCATCACCGCCGTCGGCGCCGATCCCACCCGCGACCAGTTCGATCTGCTGAGCAAGACCGCCCCGACGATCCTGCGGCCCGCCCAGTTCCAGCCGTGGCAGGTGCCGTGGGACGCGCAGACCCGCCAGATCGGTACCGCCGTCGGCCTGCCCGAACTCGCCGATCGCAAGGTGACCGAGACCGAGCAGTTCCTCGCGAACGTGCGGGAGCAGAACCCGCAGCTGGCCGGGAAGACGGCGGTCGTGGTCACCGCCAGCCCCACCGGCGGCGTGTCGATCTACGGCCCCGGCGACGGGCGCGGACAGACCCTCACCGGTTACGGACTCACCTTCCCGCCCGCGCTGCAACCCTCGGTGACCAGCGGTTTCTATGGTGACCTGCCGGCCGAGAGCCTGAACCTGCTGGACTCGGCCGACGTCGTCGTCGCCGTCGACTGGCAGGGGTCCAACGACCAGCTCAAGTCCAACGCGGCGTTCAACCGGCTGGCGGTCGCGCAGTCGGGCCGGGTCGTCTATCTGCCCCAGGAGGTCGGCAGCGCGATGTCGGTGCCGACGGTCCTGACGATCCCGTGGGTCGCCGAGCAGGCCGTCGGACCGATCGCGGCCGCCGCGGCGAAGTCGTGAACCGGCCCGGGACCGCGGCGGTCGATCACCCGTTCAGGTGAGGGTTACCTCACAGACGGATTTTGGTCGGGGACAGCGAGCGCCTACCGTAGAAGGGATAGGCCTTATCCATACGCGCGGACATGGGGGTCACCGAGATTTGCTTGTCCTCGCGTGCTGAGCAACGGAAGACACCTACTCCATGAGCGACAACAGCCGCCCGCTGCGGGTTGCGATCGTCGGTGCCGGTCCCGCCGGGATCTACGCCGCCGACGCGTTGATGAAGTCCGACACCGCCAAGGACCGCGGGGTCAGCATCGATCTGTATGAGCGCATGCCCGCTCCGTTCGGTCTGATCCGGTACGGCGTCGCACCCGACCACCCGCGCATCAAGGGCATCATCACCGCCCTGCACAAGGTCCTCGACAAGCCCCAGGTCCGCCTGCTCGGCAACGTCGACTACGGCACCGACATCACCATCGACGAACTACGCGCCCACTACGACGCGGTGATCTTCTCCACCGGCGCCACCGATGACCGCGCCCTCGACATCCCCGGCATCGACCTCGACGGCAGCTACGGCGCCGCCCAGTTCGTCGCCTGGTACGACGGCCACCCCGACTTCCCCCGCACCTGGCCCCTCGAGGCCGAGAAGGTCGCGGTCATCGGCGTCGGCAACGTCGCCCTCGACGTCGCCCGCGTGCTCGCCAAGACCGGCGACGAACTGCTGCCCACCGAGATCCCGGCCAACGTCTACGAGGGACTCAAGGCCAACAAGGCCGTCGAGGTCCACGTGTTCGGCCGCCGCGGTCCCGCCCAGGCGAAGTTCACCCCGCTGGAACTGAAGGAACTCGACCACTCCCCCAACATCGAGGTCATCGTCAACCCCGAGGACATCGACTACGACGAGGGTTCGGCCGTCGCGCGCCGCGGGTCGAAGATCACCGACCAGGTCGCCACGATCATCGAGAACTACGCGATCCGCGAACCCAAGCAGGGCGCGATCCACAAGTTGTTCCTGCACTTCTTCGAAAGCCCCACCGAGATCCTCGGCACCGACGGCAAGGTCGTCGGTCTGCGCACCGAACGTACCCAGCTCGACGGCACCGGCAACGTCAAGCCCACCGGCAAGACCACCGACTGGGAGGTCGGCGCGGTCTACCGTGCGGTCGGGTATCTCTCGGACAACCTGCCGCAGATCCCGTTCGACTCCCAGGCCGGGGTCATCCCGAACGAGGCCGGACGCGTCTTCGACGAAGGGCAGCAGCTGACCGGTATCTACACCACCGGTTGGGTCAAACGCGGCCCGGTCGGCCTCATCGGCCACACCAAGGGCGACGCCAACGAGACCGTCGACTGCATCCTCAAAGACATGGAAGCCGGCACGCTGCTCGAACCGGCCCACCCCGGTGAGGACGCCATCGTCGAACTCCTCGAGTCCAAGAACATCCCGTTCACCACCTGGGACGGCTGGTACCGCCTCGACGAACACGAACGCGCCCTCGGCGCCGCCGAAGGCCGCGAACGCGTCAAAGTCGTCGAACGCGAGGACATGCTCGCCGCATCGGAGCCGGACAAGGTGTCCCGCCCGTCCGCATGACCCCGCTTCCCGCCGGCTGAGTCCACCCCCGCCGGCTGAGTCCACCCCCGCCGGCTGAGTCCACCCCCGCCGGCTGAGCCTGTCGAAGCCATAAGAGCGGCGGCCGAGTTCTCTCGGTCGCCGCTCTTTCGCATGCGCCCGGCGGGTGCGGGGGCGTCCTCCCCGCACGCCGCCCGGCGCGAATGGCTCAGTTGTGGTGCATTCTCAACTGTCGTCGGATGAGGTCAGCGACCCGGAATCGCCGGCACGCCGGCGACGTCGGTGCCACCGCCGGTCAGGGCGGCCGCTGAAGCGGAGGAGCCCGTACCGAATCGGTCCAACGGGTTGTCGATGCGCCGGACGTTCCACCAGAAACCGGCGTTGTCGGTCAGGTTCTCGGCGTAATCGGAGATCGCGTACCCCGCGATGGAGGACGGGAAGCAGCCGAACCAGGTGGTCTTGATGGTGAGCGACTCGTTCTTCTTCAGCAGCGACTTGAACTTCGTCGCGCCGTTGATCTCCTGCAGCGTGACGTTGCGGAAATCGCCGTCACGCGCGGTGACGCGCATGAACCGGGTCATGCTCCACGCCTGATTCCACGGCGTTCCAGGGGCTGCGAACTGGCAGTAGACCCCGCCCGTCATCTGGAGGTTGGGAACGGCGGCCTGTGCCGGCGCGGCACCCACCAGCGATCCACCGGCGATTCCTGCAGCGACCAGAACCCCTGTGAGAGCCCGTTTCAGCGATTTCATCGATCCTCCTCGTTCGTAGGCGACACTGTGTTTCCCGACGTCGCCGTCGTGGGAGCGGTTCACGCCACCCCACCGACGACCGGTCTTGCTGCGGTCGGCCCGAGATGCCCACCGACACCGGGACTATCGACCCAGCCTGAGCGAAGTGTTACCGCGCGCACAGCGATCCCTCAGGTTTCGTCGGCAATTCGTTATACGAACGACACCCGCCGAGGCGCTCGACGCTGCGCGCGACGCCGCGTCGAAGAAGGTTGGTAAGGTTTACCTTCGTGCGCCGATCCCTCCGACTTCTCGGAATCCCGCTGCTCCTGGCGGTCCTCGCAGCGCTGGTCGTCGCGTCGGTTCTCTTCGGCACCCGACCGGTCCCGGTCGACGAGATCTGGCCCAGCTTCACCGCTGGTGTCGAAGAGATCTGGAACGCGCTGATCAACCTACGGATGCCGCAGGTGCCCAAGGATTCCGATGTCGACGGCATCGTGTGGGATCTGCGCGTGCCGCGCACTCTGCTCGGCCTCGCCGCCGGACTCGCGATCGGCGCGGCCGGTGCCATCACCCAGGGCCACACCCGCAACCCGATCGCCGATCCCGGCATGCTCGGCGTCAACGCGGGTGCCGCCTGCGCGGTCGTCGGCGGCATCTACCTGCTGGGCATCACCAGTCCGATCGCGTTCATGTTCTTTGGTCTCGTCGGGGCGATCATCGCCGCCACCGTGGTGTTCGGACTGTCGTCGCTGAGCGGCTCGAGCCCACTGACCCTGGTCCTCGCCGGCACCGGCCTGACCGCGATGCTGACCGCCATCACGTCCGCGATCGTGCTCGTCGACACCAATTCGCTGGACCAGTGGCGCTTCTGGAGCGTCGGCTCCACCGCGGGTCGGGGCATCGACGTGTTCTGGGCGAGCCTGCCGTTCATCACGGTGGGCCTCGTCCTCGCGCTGGCGAGCGGCTTCTTCCTGAACGTCCTGAGCCTGGGCGACGACATGACCAAGGCCCTCGGTTCCCGTGTCGTGCTCATCCGCGCCCTCGGCGTCCTGACCATCACGCTGCTCATCGGCGCGGCGACCGCGGCGTGCGGGCCGATCGTGTTCCTGGGCCTGGTCGTACCGCATATCGCCCGCGCCTTCGTGGGCGCCGACTATCGGTGGATCATCCCGTATTCCGCTCTGCTGGGCGCCATCCTGCTCGTCGGATGCGACATCCTCGGCCGGATCGTCGCCCGTCCCGGCGAAGTGCAGGTCGGCGTCATGCTGGCACTGGTGGGCGCACCCTTCCTCATCGTCATGGTCCGCCGACAGAGATTGGGGACCGTGTGAATCCGCCGACCTCCATCAAGACCGACATCACGTCCAGAACCACGACGAAGGGCCGGATCGCACCGCACCCCGGCGGTTATCGGATCGCCGTCGAACCGCTGTCGATGGTGGTGCGACCACGGATGCTCACCGTCGCGGTCGTGTCCACGGCCGTCACGGTCGTCCTGTTCCTCACGAGCGTCGGTGTCAGCGACTTCCCGCTGACCCCCGTCGACGTCGCCCGCATCCTGCTCGGCGGCGGCACCCGCGTCGAGAACGTGGTGGTCTTCGACGTCGCGCTGCCCCGTGCGCTGGTCGCCCTGCTCGTGGGATTCGGTCTGGGCCTTGCGGGTTCGATGACCCAGCTGATCGCCCAGAATCCCCTGGCCACACCGGACATGCTCGGCATCACCGCCGGCGCGAGCGTGGCGGCGGTGACCGCCATCGCGTTCTCGACCACCAGCTGGGGTGCCTGGCTGGGCGATCTCGGCGTCCCGGCGGCGGCGATGATCGGCGGGTTGCTCACCGCGGTCGCGATGTACGTCCTCGCCTGGCCGGGTCGCAAGGCCAACAGCGGCATCAACCCGTTCCGGCTCGTGCTGATCGGCGTCGGGATGACGTGGTTGCTGCAGGCGCTCACCCAGTTCCTCCTCTCGCGCGCCGACATCCGGGATGTGGCTCGTGCGCAGGTGTGGATCGTCGGGTCGGTGTCCAACGTCGGCTGGTCCAACGTGTGGCCGGTCGCCGCCGGTGTCGTCGCGAGCATCATCGTGGTGGTCGTCCTGGCCCGCCAGATCGGAATGCTCAGCCTCGGACCCGATCTCGCCCGCGGACTCGGAGTCCGGACCGGCGCGGTGTCGACGACGCTGCTCCTGACCGCGGTTCTGGTGAGCGCGCTGAGCGTGTCCGCGGCCGGGCCGATCGCTTTCGTCGCGCTGCTGGCCCCGCAGATCGCGCTGCGGCTGGCCGGTACCGCCGTGCCCACGCCGCTCGTGTCCGGTGTCATCGGTGCGTCGTTGGTACTGGGCGGCGACCTGCTGGTGCGTACGGTTCTGCCGGGCGGCCTCCCGGTCGGCATCGTCACCGCGGCGATCGGCGGCCCGTTCCTGATCTACCTGATGATCGTCATGTCCCGAAAGGCGAGCGTATGACCGCGTCATCCCTCGAATCCCCTGCCACCACCGCCCGATTGCGGGGCGTCGGACTGACCGTCGGTTACGACGAACGGATCGTCATCGACGGCCTCGACATCGACATCCCCGATGGTCAGGTCACGACGATCATCGGTTCCAACGGATGTGGCAAGTCGACACTGTTGCGTTGTCTCGCACGGCTGTTGCCACCCCGGGCCGGTGCGGTCTACCTCGACGGCGACGACATCTCCTCGGTCCGGCCCAAACAGGTCGCCCGCACCCTGGCGATCCTGCCGCAGAATCCCATCGCGCCCGAAGGGCTCACCGTCGCCGATCTGGTGGGGCGGGGACGTCATCCGCACCAGCGCTGGTTCGCGCAGGCCAGCGCGGCCGACGAGGCGGCGGTAGCGCTGGCGATGGAGATGACCGACACCCTCGACCTCGCCGACCGCACCCTCGACGCCCTGTCCGGCGGTCAGCGGCAACGGGTCTGGATCGCGCTGACGCTCGCGCAGGACACCGATCTCATCCTGCTCGACGAGCCCACCACCTACCTCGACCTCGCGCACTCCATCGACGTCCTCGACCTGGTCCGCCGGCTCCGCGACGAGCACGGCAAGACCGTCGTAATGGTGCTGCACGACCTCAATCTGGCCGCGCGCTACAGCGATTCGCTGTTCGTCATGCGCAACGGAGCCATCGTCACCACCGGCTCGCCCACCGAGGTCATCGACGCCGAGACCCTCGACGCGGCGTTCGGCCTCCGGGCGCACGTCATGACCGATCCGATCACCGGTGGCCCGCTCATCGTGCCGCTGGACTCCCGGACCCGCGCTACCCCCACCGCGCCCTGATCCGATCAGGGAGCGGGGGGAGGCTCTTCTCGTCCAGCCGGTTTCGCGAGCATCCGCTCGCGAAGAGAGTCGTAGACCGGCGGCGACCCGGACAGATGGGCGACGAGCACCGCGGCGGCCGTCGCGGCCAGCATGGGGAGGGCGACCGTCGTCGTCGCGGTCATCTCCATCACGACGACCATCCCGGTGAGCGGGGCCCGGACGACCGCGCCGAACAGCGCCGCCATCCCGGCGAGGATCATCGCGCCCCGAAATCCCGATGCTCCTGAATCCGGTTGTTGCACAATGATGTCGGCGACCTCGGCGAAGGCGGCACCCCACAGGGCGCCGAGCGCGAGCAGCGGTGCGAACAGGCCACCCGGTGTGCCCGCGGCATAGGAGAGCGGACCCGCGACGAACCGGACGAGGAAGAGCGCGACGAGTGCGGGGAGTACGACACCGCCGTCGACGACCGCCTGGGTGAGGCCGTCCCCGCCGCCCGCGGTGCGAGCGTCGAGGGCGAGAAGCGCACCGATCACCGCGCCGATCAGGGCAGCGCGACCGATCGGCGGCACCCGCGAGAACCGGCCGACCCAGCCGAGGGCGCCGAGAACCATTCGGCTGTAGGCGATCCCGATGACGCCGGACACGAGCCCGAAGACCACGAAGACGGGCAGCACCGTCACCGACGGCACGTCGAGCGAGGGCACGTCGAACTCCGGGCGGTCTCCCAGGATGACCCGTCCGGCGGCGACGGCGGCCACCACGGCGAACACCGTCGGCACCACGAGGCGCAGCCGGACCGAGCGGCCGACCTCCTCGAGTGCGAAGAGCGCGCCGCCGATCGGAGCCGTGAACGCCACTGCCAGTCCGGCCCCGCTGAGCGACGTCTGCATCACCCGGACGTCGGCGTCGTCGAGACCGCCGCGCCGGCCGGTTTCCGCACCGACGACCGAACCGATGTGCACCGTCGGGCCTTCCCGGCCCAGCACGAGTCCGGAACCGATCGCGGCGAGCGCGCCGACGAACTTGGCCGGGATGAGGCGCAGGGGCGCCGGTGACGCCTCCCCGCGCTCGACGGCCTCCACGTGTTGGATACCGCTTCCCGCCGCGGTCGGCACCAACCGGACTGCGAGCGCGCCGAGCGCCGCACCGGTCGCGGTGACCGCGATCGGGATGAGCCACCCGGGGACACCGAGTCCCGCCGACCAGTCGAGCATCTCGACCCGCCAGCGGTCCAGGTGGTTCAGGCACCAGCGGAAGGCGCCGCCCAGCACACCGGTCACGAGCCCCGCCACGACGGCCAGCACGCACAATCGCACCAGGCCCCGATCGGCAGGCTGAGGCGAGGTCACACGTGGACGCTACCCCGCGTCGGGCATCACACCGGCTGAATCAAACGCCCCTGCACCACAAGCGAGGCGTTCTGCTTCAGCCGGCGCATCCGGATGCTGACCGAGTACCCGGTGACGCCGCCGATCGCGGCGACCCGGGTGCGCAGATAGTCGTGGAAATGCGCGGTGTCCCGGCAGATCACCGACACCATGAGGTTCCACTCGCCGCTGATCGCCGCCGCGAACGCCACCTCGTCGTGAGCCGCAAGTTCGGTGCCCACCTGATCGAGAGCCGAGGGGGTCACCGTCAACCACAGCGTGGCGCTCAGGTCGAAGCCGAGCCGGTCGGGGAGGATCTCGACGTCGTAGAAGAGCGCACCCCCGCGCTCGAGCGTGCGCAGCCGGCGGCGCACTCGTCCGACCGTCCATCCGCAGATCCGAGCCAGTTCGCGGTGCGCTCGCCGACCGTCCTGGGTCAGCGCGTCGATCAGCACGGCATCGTCGGCCGTCAACCGCGCGCCACCCGCCGGGGCATCCGACGACGGATCGTCCTGCTCGGAGTCCTCCGGCATGTCGTCGACCACGGCAGCCGCAGCGGAAGCGAGGAGGTCGCGGTCCCGATCAGAGAGGTGGCCACCGAATCCGGTCCACCTCGACGCGGGGTGACCGGGATCGAAGGCGTGCAGGACGAGATCGATGCGGACGTCGGTCACCGAGGCTCGGGCGGGGAACGTCTTGGCGATGGCCTCCTCACCGGCCATGCCGAGCGGCGCCCGGATGAGACAGATAATCTCCGCACCACCGGACGCGACATACGCGAAGGCGACATCACGTCGGCGGGCGAGCGAGGACGCGAGCGGTTCCAGCCGGTCCGGACGGCACCGCACCCGCGCCACCCACTCCGACTGGCCGCGGACGGACGGCTTGATGATCCCGACGACCTTCATCACGCCGGCCCGCCGCATCGCCTGGTAGCGGCGCGCCGCGGTCTGCTCCGAGATCCCGGCCACCTCACCCAGCTGGCGGAACGTCGCACGCGGCGACACCTGCAGCGCACGGAGGATCGTGCCGTCGATGTCGTCCATGGTGGAGGAAGTGTATCGCCGCGCGACCCACAGTGCAGTATCGATACCGGCACTCGGGATCTGTGCGTGGTTTCGTAGACGCGGACCAGACAATGAACTCCTGCGCCGTTCGGCGACCCTTCATCGACCTGCGAAAGCGAGCGCGTTGACCGCGACCATCTCCCCCGTTCCCACCGGCGTACCGACTCCCCCGGCACGTCGGACGGCCACCGTCGTGATGGCCTGCCTCGGCGTCTTCGTCGCCTACCTGCCCATCACGAGCGTCGCCGTCACCCTGCCGGCGATCGGCACCGCTTTTGGCGCCTCGACCGCCCAGTTGTCCTGGGTACAAGACGCGTTCGTCCTGCCGATGGCCGCATTCATCCTCACCGCCGGAGTGTTCGGCGACGTGCACGGCCGTCGCAAGGTCTATCTGGTGGGCCTCTGCCTCACGGCGTCGGGCGCGTTGGTGGCGCTGTGTGCGCAATCGATCAGCATGGTGTGGATCGGACAGGCGCTCGCCGGAACGGGCGCGGCCGCCCTCCTGCCCACGACCCTGGCACTGATCAGTCACGCGGTCCCCGACTTCCGGGAACGGGGCAAGTTCATCGGCATCTGGGCGTCGGCGCTCATGCTCTCGCTGACCGTCGGGCCGCTGGTCGCGGGTCCGGTCGCCGAGTCCGCCGGCTGGCGATGGATCTACCTGCTGCCGATCCCGATCGCCCTCATCGCGCTGGCGGTGGCCGCGACGATGCTCCCGGAATCCCGCGCACCCCATGCCCGTCGCCTCGACTGGTCCGGCCAGATCTCGGCCGCGATCGCCGTCACGGCACTCGTCTTCGGCGTCATCGAGGCCGGCGTCTACGGCTTCGGCGACCCCCGCGTCGTCGTCGCGCTGCTGGCCGCCGCGGTCGCCGCAGTCGGGTTCGTCGTCATCGAAAAGCGTTCGGCGAGTCCGATGCTCGACCTCGACCTCTTCCGGAGCCGCGCCTTCACCGCCACCACCCTGGTCGCGATGATCGCCTTCCTGGCTCTGATCGGGTTCATCTTCGTGCTGAGCATGTATTTCGCGCTGGTGCAGCAACTCGGCACCGTCGAGGCCGGTTGGCGGCTGGCCCTCATGAACGGCGCCTCGATGCTGGTCGGCGGGCTCGCCGGCAAGATGATGCATCGGATTCACGCCCGGTTCCTGATCGGCGGCGGACTCCTGATGGTCGCCGGCGCCCAGTTCGCGCTGCTGACCCTCGACGCCCACACCTCCTTCGCCGCCATCTCGTGGCGTCTGGTCGTGCTCGGGCTCGGAATGGGACTGGTGATGGCGCCGATGACCGCGACCGCGGTGTCGGCGGTGCCCTACCACCTGTCGGGGATGGCCGCAGCCGGGAACAACGCCTTCCGTCAGGTCGGCGGCGCGCTCGGCCCGGCCGTGCTCGGCGCCCTCTTGACCGCCGGTGCGGTGAACTCGTTGCCGCAGAAGCTGATCGATGCCGGTGTCGCCGAGCCGGTACGTGACCGGGTGATCGGCGCGGTCGACACCGAGGGCCTGGCCGCCGCGAGCGGCCTGAACCTCGGCGCCGACGCCCCGGCCGTGATGAACGCCGTCGGCGACGCCTTCCTCGACGGAATGCGTCTGTGCCTCACGTTCTCCGGCGTGCTCACCGCGGCCGCTGCGATCCTCGCACTCGTGATGCTGCGCCCCGGGCGGGCCGTCGAGGAGCAGCCGGCGGGCTGACCGCCGGTCGGTCCGTCAGCTCCGGCGGCCCCCGACGAGTGAGGTGACGTAGCGCGCCGGGACGTCGAACCACACCTCGCGCACCGGGGCCTGCTGGAGCACCGAGCCGGGCAGCTCGGTCAAGTAGGTCAGACTCAATGTTCCGCTGAAGTCGGGGTTCACGCGCTCGAGCGCCGGGATCTCGATGACGAGCCCGCCGTCGTCGATGACCGCGCGGACCATCGAACCGCGCGGGGTCGTCCACTCGTGGTCGATGGCACGACCCGCCCGACCGGGCACGCTCGACATCGTCGCGAGGACGCGTCGGGGCGTCAGGACTACAGCACCGGTGAAGGGCCGGACGTTGCCCTGCGCCGATCGACCGGGCACTTGCCCGCTGAATCTCAGTGTCACGGGCACGAATTCGACGATGAGGTACGCGCCGTCGGAGACGACCTGCGCACGGAGGTCGTCTGGGAGCTTGCCGATGCCGAGCATCCGGCGCAGGGAGGCCACCGCCACACCCTAGATCTCGGGACGCCGCGTCGTCAGGAGAACGCCGCCGCCACGTCCGCGGCGCGCCGGAGCTGATCGGGGTCGGTACTCGTCGGGATGAGTTGCACCTCGTCGGTACCGATGTCGGCGAACCGCCGCAGCACCTCGGCGAGCTCGGTCTCGGTGCCCGCCCACCCGGTGGTGGGCGCGATCGCGTCGACGAACTCCGACGGGATCCAGTTCATGTAGTGATGCAGGTGCCGGGTCACCTGCGCTCGGGGACCGTCGCCCTCACCGATCGCGAACCAGAACGACGTCGCGAGATGCGGCGCCGCCCGACCGGCATCCGCCCACGCCGACCGCGCGACGTCGAAGAGTTCGTTCTGCTTGCCGGCATCGAGATCGAGGGTGACCCCGGCGATTCCGTCCGCCCACTCGACCGCACTGCGGATGGTCTTCGGCCCGGTGGTCCCGACGTGCAGTACCGGACCGCCCTTACGATGCGGCGGCGGACCGACCGGCAGGACCGACTCGGTGAGTTTCTCCCCGGCCCACACCCGTTTCATCGTCGCGGCGCGTTCGGCCAGTTGGCGCATGGTCTGCGTCGACGGGTCCGCGCCGACGGCCCGGTAGTCCTCGTGTCGCCCGCCGACCCCGAGTGCCACGGTGAGGCGTCCTCCCGACAGCATGTCGCCGGTCGCCAGCGACTTGGCGAGCATCACCGGGTCGTGCAACTGCGGCACGACGACCGTCATCACGAGCGGCACCCGTCGCGTCCACGCCGCCAGCGCGCCGAGGAACGTCAAGCATTCCGGATTGTCGAACGCGATGCGTTCACCCCAGCACAGCGAGCTGAACGGACCGTCGTCGATGGTGGTGGCCCACGAGTGGAGCATCTCGGCGTCGAGATCCGGCTCCATCACAGGCATGGTCATCCCGATGCGCACGTGCGTCATTCTGACACGGACACACCACGCCCGGGCGCGATTCGCAGATGTCGCGCATCGTCGCGGGATACGCAACGATGCGCGACATCTGTTGTGTCAGTGCTGGTTCCGCCCCGGACTCCCGGACGCGGCCCGCCCCACGTGCGCCGACCGCACCGGCGAGTTCTTCAGTTCACGCAACGCCGTCCGCAGACCCCGTCGCTTCCCGGTCTCCGGGTCGACGCCGAAGTGGTCGCTCATCCCCTCCCGGATCGCGAAGCGCAACTCCGACGCGGTCTCGGGCGCATCATCCGACGTCGCCTTCAACAACGAGTTCGGCAGTGCCAGCTTCGCGATGGTCCGGAACGACTGGGCATACTGACCCAGGAGGGTCCCCGTCGTGTACGGCAGGTCGTATTTGTCACACAACTCGCGGACACGCACACCGATTTCCTCGTACCTGTTGCTCGGCAGGTCGGGGAACAGGTGGTGTTCGATCTGATGACTGAGGTTCCCGCTCATGAACCGCATCAGCGGTCCGGCCTTGAAGTTGGCCGATCCCAGCATCTGACGCAGATACCAGCGCGGCTGGTCCTCGTTCTCGAACTCGTCGACCGTGAACTTCTCGGCTCCGTCGGGGAAGTGACCACAGAAGATCACCATGTACGCCCAGTAGTTCCGGATGATGTTCGACGTGAAGTTCGCGGTGAGCGTCGTCTTCCAGTTCGGACCCGCCAGAGCGGGGAAGATCAGATAGTCCTTGGCCGCCTGTTTGCCGACCTTGGTGCCGATCACCCGGAGATCCTTGGCCGCCTGACGGTAGGTCTTCTCCTTGTTGCGCAGCTTCTCCGTCTCCAGATGATGAAGCGCCACACCGTATTCGAAGAACGTGCCGAGCGTCAGGTTGTAGATCGGGTTACCGACGTTCCACCACTCCCAGGGCTGGTCCCGGGTGACGCGCAGGATTCCGTAGCCCACGTCGTCGTCCATCCCGACGACGTTCGTGTACTTGTGATGGACGAAGTTGTGCGAGTGCTTCCACTGCACGCTCGGGCAGGTGGTGTCCCACTCCCACGATGCCGAGTGCACCTCCGGATCGTTCATCCAGTCCCACTGACCGTGCATCACGTTGTGGCCCAGTTCCATGTTCTCGATGATCTTGGCCAGCGAGAGCATCGCGGTTCCGGCCGCCCAGGCGACCTTCTTGTCGCTGAACATCAGGGCGAGCCGGCCACCGGCAGCCAGACTGCGCTGCAGGGTGATGGCCCGCCGGATGTACTTGGCGTCGGCCTCGCCGCGCGACTCCTCGATGTCCCGGCGGATGGCGTCGAGTTCGGCGCCCAGGGCCTCGACGTCGGCCTCGGTGAGATGTGCGTACTGATCGATGTCGGTGATGGCCATGAAGCCCTCCTAGATATCGAGAGTGCATTCACCAGACACGGCGCTGATGCATGTCTGGATTCGTTCTCCTTCGCGACGTTCCTCGCCGGTGCGCAGGTCGCGCACGTAACCTCCGGCGAGGGGGACGACGCAGGTCTGACAGATACCCATCCGGCAACCGAAGGCCATCTGGATACCCAGGTTCTCGCCCGCCTCGAGTAGCGTTGTGGCGCCGTCGATCTCGGCCTCCTTGTCCGAGATCGCGAACTTCACGGTGCCGCCCTCACCACCGTGGTCGGTGCGGGCGATGGCGAACCGCTCCACGTGCAACCGCCCGCGCAGGCCACCGTCCTCGTAGTGGGACTCCATCGCGTCGAGCAGCGCCACCGGACCACAGGCCCAACACTCGCGTTCGCGCCAGTCCGGCGCCCACTCGTCCATGCGAGAGACGTCGAACTTGCCCATCTCCTTGGTCAGCTGGAGATTGAGGTCGTAGTCGTCGGCCTCGTCGGCCAGCTTCTCCATCTCGTCGAGAAAGATCACGTCGTCGCGGGTGGGCGCGGAGTGGATGTGCACGATGTCCGGTGTCTGACCGTGCGAACTCAGCTGTCGCAGCATCGCCATGACGGGAGTGATCCCGCTTCCGGCGGTCACGAACAGGATCTTGCCCGGAACCGGCTCGGGCAGATGGAAGTCGCCCTTGGGCGACTGCAGCCGGATGATCGTCCCCGGGCTGACGCCGTCGACCAGGTGCGACGACAGGAATCCGTCGGGGTTCGCCTTGACCGTGATCGCGATGGTCTTGTTCTCGTTGGCGCCGATGGACGTCAGCGAGTACGACCGCCAGTGCCACTTGCCCTCGACCTGCAGCCCGATACCGACGTACTGGCCCGGTTTGTACGACTCGGGGAACCCCCAGCCCGTCCGGATGGTGACGGTCGCGGTGTCGTCGGTCTCCTTGGACACGTCGAGCACTTTGCCGCGGAGCTCGCGCGCGCTCCAGAGCGGATTGATCAGGTGCAGATAGTCGTCGGGCAGCAGCGGGGTGGTCGCTCGGGCCACCAGACCCCGGATGATGTTGACCTCCGGTTTCCGGGCCTCGACCCCGGCCGCCGGCCGCTTGCTCCACTTCAACAGGTTCACTCAGACTCCTCCCCTAGAAATCCCCACGGCTGGAGTTACTGACCGGTATTACCCTTCGGTGCACGACTGTACACATCAAACGGTGACCGCGATCACAAGATTTGATACTGGCAGGTCACGACCGGTGCCGCGACCCGTTCGGTCACCAGGTGAAGGCGCCGCCGGTCCAGATGCCCGTCGCGATCAGCGCGAAGAGGAGTTCGATGCCAATCGTCTTCACCGCCGCCTTCAGCGCCGAGAACGCGCCCCGCCACGCGCCGTCGAAGCTGCGCGTGCGGACGAGTTCCGATGCCAGCGCACCCACGATGAAGCCGAGCAGCAGGCCGATGACGGGGACGACGAAGAAGCCGACGATGCCGACCAGGCCGCCGACCACGATCGTGCGGTTCGGGATCGCGTCCGCGCGCAGCGACCGGCCCGCGATCAGATACTTGAGCACCTCGCCGATGCCGATGACGACGATGGCCAGAGCGAACACCGACCAGGCCCAACCACCCACGACGAGGGCCCAGACGAACAGTGCGCCGACGATGAGCAAGGTGCCGGGCAGGATCGGCACGACGATGCCCACCAGGCCCACCAAGATCACCGCTGCGACCAGCAGCTCACCCCAGAACGGCACCCGGACCTCGTCCGATCACTCGCCGGGCTTCGACGACGCACCGGGGCGCGCGTCGGCGGGCCGGTCGTCGGTCTTGACCATCGAGGTCATCGCCGGGGCCTGATCGTGCGGGGCCTGTTCCTGCGGGGCCGGCCGTGGCGGCGGGCCCGCCGGACGCGGCGGGATCCCCGACGGGGGAATCGGTGCGGGCGGTACGGGGCGCGGCCCCCCGGCCGGCCGCGGTGCGGGTGGCCGGGGCCCGGGCGGCGGTCCCGGACGACCGGGCGGCGGTCCCAGCGGCGCACCCGGCGGTTTCGAGACACCGGGAGGCGGACCCACGGGTCCGCGCGGCGGGCCGACCGGGCCGGGCGGTGGCCCGGGGCGTCGCGGAGGCGCCGGGGACGGGGTCGGCGGAAGGGTGGCGGCCTTGCGAACGGCTGGACGGCCCGGCACGGGTGTGACGAGCGACGCGGCGCGGACGGCACGCTCACGCGCGACCGGCACGTCGTCGGCTGTCGCGGTGACCACGCCCATGCGCCGGCGGTGGAAGCTCTCGGGCTTGCCGAACAGCCGGATGTCGGTCTCGGGTACGGCAAGTGCGGCGGCGACGTTCTCGAAACCGATCGCCGGCTCGTCGAGTTGCCCGTAGATGACGGCCGAGGCACCCGGGGACGCGAGCGTGACGTCGACCGGGAGACCGAGGATCGCGCGGGCATGCATCTCGAACTCGGACAGTCGCTGGGTCGCCATCGTGACGAGGCCGGTGTCATGGGGCCGCGGACTGACCTCGGAGAAGTAGACGTCGTCGCCCTTGACGAACAGTTCGACGCCGAAAACGCCGCGCCCGGCCAGCTTTCCGTCACCGAGGGCGGTGGCGATGCGCGCCGCGATCGAGGTCGCCGAGGCGTGCGCGTCGGTGCTCATCTCATGGGGCTGCCAGCTCTCCACGTAGTCGCCGTTGATCTGCCGGTGGCCGATGGGCGCACAGAAGTGGGACGTGAGCCGGCCGGTGGCCGGATCGATCGCACGAACCGTGAGAAGGGTGATCTCATAATCGAATTCGACGAAGCCCTCGACGATGACGCGACTGCCCTGCACCCGACCGCCGGTGTTCGCGGTCTCCCAGGCCGAGGCCAGCTCCTCGGGGCCCCGCACGACCGACTGTCCCTTGCCCGACGACGACATGACGGGCTTGATCACACACGGGAACCCGACCTGGCGGGCCGCGACGGTGACCTCCTCTAGAGTGTCGGCGAAGAGATACGGCGACGTCGGCAGCCCGAGTTCCTCATCGGCGAGACGTCGGATTCCTTCGCGGTTCATGGTGGCGACGACCGCGCTCGCGGTGGGGATGACCTCGGCTATACCGCGTTCGGCGACGTCGACGAGGGCCTCGGTGGCGATCGCCTCGATCTCGGGCACCACGTACGCGGGACGATGCTTGTCGATGACCGCGTGCAGGGCGGCGGGATCGGTCATGTCGATGACCTCGGCATGGTGGGCGACCTGGTGGCCGGGCGCGTCGGCGTAGCGATCGACGGCGACGACCTCGACGCCCAGTCGCTGGAACGCGATCACGACCTCTTTGCCGAGTTCACCTGCCCCGAGGACCATCACCTTGGTCGCGGTCGGACTCAGCGGCGTGCCTATGACGTCCGGCGGCCCGGTCGTCGGCGCCGGCTGGGCTGCGCTGGGCGCACTCTCGCTGTTCGACGTCATCCTCAAATCCTACTTGCCGCCAGCACAGATCTCGGCGCACTCCTCCACCTCGTCGAACGCACCGGGAACCGTCGCGTGGTCATCCCGTCACCTCGTGCACGTAGCACCAGCGCCACACCTCGTCCGGTTCGGCCGAACGCATGACCGGGTGTCCGGTCTCGTGGAAGTGACCGGTCGCGTGCCGTCGCGGGCTCGAATCGCAACAACCGATGTGCCCGCACGTCAGGCACTTCCGAAGATGTGCCCAGTGGGTCTCGCCGATCGCGACACAGTCCTGGCAACTGCGGTCGTCGCCCGATGCGGGCGCCGGGTCGGCGGCCGGCGCGGCGTCGAACGACTCCAGTTCGACGCAGCGCGCCGTGGTCGAGGCGTCGGAACCAGACCCCGCCGGCCCGGACGCGGCCGCGGACGATGACTTCCGCCGAAAGATCTTCATGCCCGACATTATCCATCGGGCCGGCGCGATTAGAGTCGCTCGAATGGGCGCATCGCTACTGCTGGTCGCGGTCATCGCCGTGGCGGTCGCCGCGTTGTCTCGTCGCTATGGCTGGTCCTCGCCGCTGGTGCTGGTCACCGTCGGTCTCGGGATCGCATGGATTCCCGAGTTGCCCTCGGTGGCCCTGGAACCCGAGCTCGTGCTCTTCCTCATCCTGCCGCCGCTGCTGTACTCGGCCGCGCAGGAGAGTTCATATCAGGCGTTCCGCGCCAACTGGCGTGCGATCGGATTCCTGGCGGTCGGCCTGCCGCTGGTGACGACCCTGGTGGTCGGATACGTCGCATACCTCGTCGTCCCCAATCTCCCGCTCGCCGCGGCACTGGTCCTCGGCGCGGTCGTCGCGCCGCCGGACGCGGTGTCGGCGCAGGCGATCGGCCGCCGGCTCGGTCTGCCGCGCCGGATGATGACGCTGCTCGGCGGCGAGAGCCTGCTCAACGACGCGACGGCCCTCACCGCGTTCCGGATCGCGCTCGCCGCGGCGGTGGGGGCCACCGCGACGGTCGGCGAAGGGGTCCTGACGTTCGCGGTGGCCGCCCTCGGCGGCCTGATCGTGGGCCTCCTCGTCGGGGTGGTCGTGTCCTGGGTGCGTGTCTGGCTCACCGACCCGCCGATGGAGACCGCCATCGGCATCATCGTCCCGTTCGCCACGTACTACGCGGCCGAGGAACTGCACGGTTCGGGTGTCATCGCGGTGGTCACCGCCGGTCTCTACCTCGGCCACCGATCGGTACGGCTGGGCTATGCGACGCGCCTGCAGGACGAGGCGGTGCGCAAGTCGATCGACACCATCCTCGAGTCGTTCGTCTTCTTGCTCATCGGGCTCCAGCTGCCCATGCTCATCGAGGGTGTCGAGAACGAGTCGTGGACGCAGATCGCCATCGACGCCGCGGCGGTCCTGGCAGCGACGATCCTCGTGCGCATCGTCTGGGTCTACCCGGCGACCTATCTGCCCCGGCTGCTCTCGCGACGGATCCGCGACCGCGAGCCGCCGCCGAGTCCGGCGTCGGTGTTCGTCGTCTCCTGGGCCGGGATGCGCGGCGTGGTGTCACTGGCCGCCGCGTTCGCCATCCCCGTCTACACCGAGACGAACGAACCGTTCCCCGCCCGCGCCGAGATCCTGTTCCTGACCTTCGTGGTCGTGGTGGGCACACTGCTGATCCAGGGCACCACCCTGCCCTGGGTCATCCGCTTCCTCGGGGTGAGCGGCGACGAGCGCGCCCAGGACCGGCTGGCGTATGCGGCCGCGCAGGACCGTGCGTCCCGGGAATCCGAACGACGCCTCGACGATTACGCCACCGAACTGTCCGACGACGATCCGCGCCGGCTCCAGGTGGCGATGCTGCGCAAGTGGATCACCACGTAGCGCAACGTGGCCTGGGAAGAACTCGGCCGCGGTCCCGAGGACCTCGGCGAGAGTCCGACGTCCGCCGGGGCACGACTCCGGACGGAGATCCTGCAGATCCAGCGCGCGGTCTTCATCGCCGAACGCGACGCCGGACGCATCGACGACGAGGTGCTGCGAATCGCGTTGCGCCGGCTCGACTTCGCCGAGGGACAGGGCGACCGGGATCCCTAGCTCCCTGAGGAGCCCGGAGCTTGCGGGCGACACCCCCCTCGCTCCCTGAGGAGCCCGGAGCTTGCGGGCGACCCCCCTCGCTCCCTGAGGAGCCCGGAGCTTGCGGAGGGCGTCTCGAAGGGTCCCCCATCCGAACGAACCCGGGGAGTTCTGCCCATTCCCACTCGACAAGCCCTGTCCTACCTTCGCTCTCATGAACACGACCATCACCCGCCTGGCCACTGCCGGCGCTTCCCTCGTCCTCACCGCCGGCGCGCTCACCGTCGGCACCTCGACCGCGGTCGCCGCGCCCTCGGCACCGTCCTGCGATGCCGGACAACGGACCGTCACCTCCGTCGTCACCGACCGGTCGGCGGCGTCGATCTGTCAGTGGCGCGCCGACGGCACCCTCGAATACCGGGGTGTCGCGCGTTCGAGTGGGAACACCCTGTGCATCCCGGTGTCCGAGGTGCACGTGCAGGAGAACGGCAGCGGCCGTCACTACTACGTCGCCTACAACAACGGGTACAAGTACTCGGTCTTCGACGGACTGGGCCTGAGCATCGTCGGCCCGGACGGGCGGTTGATCAGCTCCGAAGACGCGATCGGCTGAGCGAGGCCCTCACTCGTCGTCGACGAATGCGGCGAACACGGTCGTCTCCTCGGTCCGGCCGCGCAGCGAGGTGGTCTCCTGCTCCTCCCACCGCTCGGCCTCGTCCCGCTGCGCGGCCTTGACCGCGCGTCCGGAGGCCAACGGCCGCCGCGGATCCCGTTTGGCCAGTTCCGACAGGCGGGCACTCTCGTTGACCGGGTCGCCGATGACGGTGTACTCGAATCTCTCGATGGCACCGACGTTCCCGGCGACCACGGCCCCGTGGCTGACCCCGATACCGGCCGACAGGTCGGGCACCTCCTCGGCCAGGCCGCGGGCGATGTCGCGCGCGGCGGCGAGCGCGCTGCCCGCGGCGTCGTCGAGATCGATGGGTGCGCCGAAGATGGCGAGCACCGCGTCGCCCTCGAATTTGTTCACCAGGCCGTCGTGTTCCTCGACCGCCCGCACGATGACCGCGAAGAACTTGTTGAGGATCTCGACCACCTCGGTCGGGCGTCGTTGCGCGGCAAGCGTCGTCGAACCGATGACGTCGACGAACAGCGTGGCGGCGAGGCGTTCGGTCCCACCGAGTTCCGGGTTCGACGACATGGCCGCCTCGGCGACTTCGTGGCCCACGTGGCGTCCGAAGAGATCTCTGATGCGTTCTCGCTCAAGGAGTCCCGCGACCATCGAGTTGAAACCCACCTGGAGGTCGCCGAGTTCGGTGCCGTCGTAGACGACGAGGTCGGCGTTGTCGAGGTCACCGTCGCTGACTCGGTTCATCCCGGCGCGCACGCTGCGGATGGGGCCGGTGACGCTCATGCTCGACAGCAGCGTCAGCAGCAGGCCGGTGAAGAGTGCGGTGACCCCGAGGACCGTGGCACCGACGAACAGGTCGAGCTTGGAGGTCTCGTCCCGCGCGAGCCCGAAGGCCAGCACCAGCAGGATGCCGATGATCGGGATCGCCGAACCCACCATCCACGAGACGACCGAGCGCGCCTTCACACCGGTGCGTTTGCGTCGACGGTGTCCGGCCGAGATCAGTTCCGCCGCAACGGGACGCAGCGTGAAGTCGATGAACAGATACGAGATCGCCACCACCACGACGCCACTGAGGCTCACCACGAACAGCGTCTTCGGGATCAGCTGCGGATCGACGATCCCGTACATGATGGTGAGCATCACGGTGGCGATGCCCCACAGGAATCCCTGCACCAGTGACAACCGCCACGGCAGCCGCATCGTCCGACGGGCATCGCGCTTGGTCGGCGCGACGTCGCGGATCGCCCAGCGCAGATCACGGACGCCGACGTAGGTGCCCCATCCGATTCCCACGACGAAGGCTGCGGTGATGTAGACGGGCACCACGATGAAGTTGACCCACCACAGTTCGGCGGTGAAGATGGTCGGCTGCGGGATGCCGACCGCGGTGAGCGCGACCGCGACGATCGCCCCGAACAGGTTGGCCACCACGATCGACGCGGTCAGCAGCGTCTGGATGCGGACCCGCTGTTTGACCGAGCTCTCGCCGACGGAGCCGAGCAGGATGGACCCGTAGTCGCGACTCCCCCGCTTGGCACGCATGGGCACTAGCTAATCACGAGCCGACCGCGATTCCGCGACGAGCTCGCCGAGCGGAGCATCACCCCGCCCCAACCCTGCTCCCTAATCCGAAAAAGCGACCCCATTGCTCCCTGAGGTGTGAGGAGCGATAGACGGTATGAGGGCCTTGGGGCCGAAGGCCTCAAGCTGCAAACACATCGTGGGTTGCTGCTGCTGAGTTCACACTCGGCGGTAGCACCACATTGCAGATCAGGAGGCCTCCGGTGATTGTTCAGGGTACAAGTGTCGGATTGGATGTTCACGCACGCTCGGTGGTCGCTCACGCCATCGATGAAGACACCGGGCAGGTGATTCGGGAGACCTTGGTCCCTGATGCGGCGACCATCGTCAGCTGGCTACAAGGCCTGGCCCCGCCGGTGCGGGTGGCCTATGAGGCCGGTCCGACCGGCTTTGGATTGGCGCGGGCGATCACGGCGGCCGGGATGGAGTGTGTGGTTGCCGCGCCCTCGAAGCTGCAGCGGCCAGCCGGGGACCGCGTCAAGACCGATGCCCGAGACGCTGCACACTTGGCGAAGTTGCTGCGCCTGGGCGAAGTGGTGGCGGTCAGTGTTCCTGAGGTGGGCACCGAAGCCGCACGGGATCTGGTCCGCGCCCGCGAGGACGCCCGCAGCGACTTGATGCGCGCTCGGCATCGATTGTCCAAACTGCTTCTGCGACAGGGGATCGTCTACTCCGGCGGGAAACCCTGGACCGGTGTTCATCAGCGGTGGCTGCAGCGTCAACGTTTCGAGCTGCCGCTGCTGCAAGCCGCCTTCGACAACGACCTGGACGCGGTGTTGAGCGTGACCGCCCGCCGTGACCGCCTCGATGAGCTGATCGAGCAGACCGCGGCCACCGATCCGTGGCGGGCGGTGGTCACCCGGCTGTCGTGTCTGCGGGGCGTGTCGACGCTGACCGCGTTCGCTTTGGCGGTCGAGATCGGCGACTGGTCACGGTTTAGTGGCGCCACGATCGGCTCCTACGCCGGGTTGGTGCCCTCGGAATACTCGACCGGCGGGACCCGCAGTCAGGGATCGATCACCAAGGCCGGTAACGCCCACGTGCGGCGGCTATTGGTCGAGGCGGCCTGGCAACACCGACGCCCCTACGCCACACCCGGACAGACCATGCGCCGCCGGTGGGAGGCTGCTACACCGGCTGCCCGCGCCCGTGGCCATGCCGGCAATCGTCGGCTACACAAGCGCTGGCAACAATTCGACCGCCGCAGCAAACATCCCTGCGTGGCCAACACCGCGATCGCTCGTGAGCTCGCCGGCTGGTGCTGGTCGCTGGCGGTGCTCGACGACTAACCAGCACTGACACACAATCTTGGCCACCCGTCGCGGGACTCCCGCTGTGGTGAACAGGGAACGAATCCACGGCGTCGCTATGTGCGCCAGCACTTTTGGGTGCACGGTACGCACGTTTACATAGACCCGTCGGCCAGCGTTTTCATCTCCTGTCGAACACCGTTGAGCGGTAACCAACCCGCGTATATCAGTCCGACAACACCGTCGCGAGTAACGACCACCACACACCGCGGCGGGTGGCCAACCCCACAACAGCCCCTGAGAAGGAGGCAATTTCGCCATGGGACTTGACAGAGCAGCACTACATATCAGCGACGAGCCACGAAGGGCCTGGTGAGACACGTTGCGAGCCCTTCGTGGCTCGCTTCGCTCGCACCTCAGGGAGCATGAAATCAGACGCTCACGGGTGTTCTTTCGTAGACCTCGACGGCCGCCAAGCCGCCGAAACCCCAGGAGCGAAGGGTCAGACGATCTCGCGCCGCACGATCGTCTGGTCCCGTCCCGGACCCACGCCCACGCACGAGATGTGCGCACCCGAGAGCTCCTCGAGCCGCAGGATGTAGTTCTGCGCGTTCTGGGGCAGTTCGTCGAAGGTCTTGCACTGGGAGATGTCCTCCCACCAGCCGGGCATCTCCTCGTAGATCGGCTTCGCGTGGTGGAAGCCGGTCTGGGTCATCGGCATCTCCTCGACGCGCTCACCGTCGACCTCGTAGGCCACGCAGATCGGCACGGTGTCGAGGCTGGAGAGGACGTCGAGCTTGGTGAGGAAGTAGTCGGTGATGCCGTTGACGCGGGTCGCGTAGCGGGCGATCACGGCGTCGAACCAGCCGCAGCGGCGGGCGCGACCGGTGGTGACACCCACCTCGCCGCCGGTCTTGGCGAGGTAGGCGCCCCACTCGTCGAAGAGTTCGGTGGGGAACGGTCCCGAGCCCACGCGGGTGGTGTAGGCCTTCAGGATGCCCAGGACGGTGGTGATCTTGTTGGGTCCGATGCCGGCGCCGACCGCGGCGCCGCCGGCGGTCGGATTCGACGACGTCACATACGGATAGGTGCCGTGGTCGACATCGAGCAGGGTGCCCTGGGAGCCCTCGAGCAGCACCGTCTCGCCGTTCTCCAGGGCCTGGTTGAGCAGCAGCCGGGTGTCGGCGATGCGGTGCTTGAATCCTTCGGCCTGCCCGAGGACCTCGTCGACGACCTGCGCCGGGTCGAGGGCCTTGCGGTTGTAGATCTTGACCAGGATCTGGTTCTTCAGCTCGAGCGCCGCCTCGACCTTCTGGGTGAGGATCTTCTCGTCGAGGACGTCGGCGACGCGCACGCCGACGCGGGCGATCTTGTCCTGATAGCAAGGGCCGATGCCGCGGCCCGTGGTCCCGATCTTCTTGTTGCCCAGGAAACGCTCGGTGACCTTGTCGATCGCGACGTGGTACGGCATGAGCAGATGCGCGTCGGCGGAGATCAGCAGGCCGGAGGTGTCGACGTCGCGGTCCTCGAGGCCACCGAGCTCGGTGAGCAGCACGCCGGGGTCGACGACCACGCCGTTGCCGATCACGTTCTGCACGCCCGGCGTCAGGATGCCGGACGGGATGAGGTGCAGCGCGAAGGATTCCCCGGTGGGCAGTACGACGGTGTGCCCGGCGTTGTTGCCACCCTGGTAGCGGACAACCCAGTTGATCCGCCCTCCGAGGAGGTCGGTCGCTTTGCCTTTGCCCTCGTCACCCCACTGGGCTCCGATAAGCACGATCGCGGCCATGTCCGCTACTCCTTTGTGTGGCGCGCTTGGGACCAAACCTGACCAACACTACTGGGTCGACGCGCTCGATACGCTATCCGCGTGCCGTTTGCCCTTCTGAGCCAGACCAGCCGCGCCGACGACAAGAAGGCCGTCCGCGCCGCGGTCGCCGACGCCCTCGCCGATCCCGACGTCACCCGACTCGTCGTCGAGCCGCGCGTCGCGGAGCGCTTCGCACCGACCGTGGCGCACGAGAACGACATCTTCCTGTCCCAGGTGCTGGCCGCATTGATGGTCACCGAACGACTCGACGTCGAGATCGCATACGTCTCCGCCGAGGCCACGCCCGCGACGCGTCGCTACCGGTTGCCGCACGGGCCGGCGGCGCGCGAGCTCGCCGAACACGGCACCGCGGTCGCGGTGCCGCTCATCCGCGACGACGCCGCGACCGTCATGGTCGGCAGCGCGCGTCACCTGGGCGCCGAGGGCGCGAAGCTGCACGGTGAGACCTACGTCGACAACGAGCGACTTTTCGACGGCGAGGTGCGTTCGATCCTCATCGAACCGACCGTGACCGCACCCGGCCTCCGCGCGCAGGTGGAGCGGATGTTGTTGCCGGGCAGGTGGTTCACCGGGCGCGCGTGCCAGACGGGAGGCACCAACGTCGTCGTCGAGCGCGAGGGCGTCGTGAACCCGCGCGTGCTCAAGCGGTCGACGTTCTACCGCCACGTCACCGATCTCCTGCTGGTGCGCCCCTGATCCGCGACTCAGCCGACCGGCCACGCCTGCGGGCCCGTCGTGAGGTGGAGATCGTCGCGCCGGATGAGCGTCGTGGCCACGACACTGATGACCGCGGTCAGCACGAGGTAGCCGGCGGCGAGCCACGGTGACCCACCGGCCGCCCCGATCAGCGCGGTGAGGATCAGCGGCGTCAGACCCGAGGCGTAGATGCCGGAGAACTGGTAGACGACCGACAGGCCGGTGTAGCGCACCGGGGTCGGGTACAGGCTCGCGAACAAGGTGCCCTGCGCGCCGTAGAAGAGTGCGTGGATCACCCCGAAGACGATCACCAGTCCCACGGCGAACCACAGCAGGTTCGAGGTCCCGAACAGCGCGAAGACCGGATAGACGGCCACGCCGTAGGCGGTGATCCCGATCAGGTAGATCGTCTTGGCGCCGTACCTGTCGGTGAGCAGTCCGGAGAACGGGAGCAGGGCCGCCATCACGAGCGAGGCGATGGTCACGGCGACCAGCACCGGGACCTTCTCCATGTCCAGTTCGGTGGTCGCGTAGGCGATCGCGAAGACGCCCCAGGTGTTGAAGGCCGACCCCTCACCCCACCGGGCGAGGAGGCCGAGGACGGTGTTGCGCGTGTTCGGCGGGACCACGACGTCGCGCAGTGGTGCCGTGGACTTCTTGGCGAGCTCGGCCACTTCGGCGAACGCCGGCGTCTCGTCGACCTTCAACCGCACGACGAACCCGATGACCACCAGGACGATGCTCACCAGGAACGCGATGCGCCAGCCGTAGGTCAGGAACGCCTGCTCGTCGAGGGCCACCTGCAGCAGCGCGAACACTCCGGTGCCCAAGGCGAGTCCGAGGGCAAGGCCGATCTGCGGGATGCTCCCGAACAGACCGCGCTTGCCGTCCGGGCTGTGCTCGACCGACAGCAGCACCGCACCTGCCCACTCCCCGCCCAGCGCGAAACCCTGCGCGATGCGCAGGAGAAGCAGGAGGATCGGGGCGAGCACACCGACCGTCTCGGCGGTGGGCAGCACACCCATCAGGGCGGTCGCGACGCCCATCATCACCATGGTGATCGCGAGCGTGCGCTTGCGGCCGATGCGATCACCGATGTGCCCGAAGACGACTCCGCCGATCGGGCGCACGACGAAGCCCACCGCGAACGTCGCGAAGGACAGCAGGGTGCCGACGAACGAACTCTGGTCGGGGAAGAACAACTGGTTGAACACGAGGCTCGCCGCGGTCGCGTAGAGGAAGAAGTCGTACCACTCGACCGTGGTGCCGAGAAGGCTTGCGGCGATCAGCGTGAACGAAAAGTTGCGGTCGGCGTCCGCACCTCGCCGTCGCCACGGGAGGGGCGGTCGGACCTCAGCGGCCCGCGGCGAAGTAGTCGTCGAGTGTCACCATGCGCAGCTTGCGATTTCGGATGATCTCGACGAGTTCCGGATACACCTTGGTCACCGGTTCGTGATTGGCGTGGCCGATGACGATGCTCTGCGGACGGAAGTACTTGCGCGCGCAACGGATGAGGTACTTCTCGGTGATCAGGCCGGAGTCGGACAACGAGCCGTACCAGAGGGTCGGCACCGTGTAACCGAGGTCGGCGGCCACCGCGTCGACGCCAGCGTCGTGGTACCCGAACGGCGGGCGATAGTACGGCGTCCCGTCGACACCGAACTGGTTGCGGAGGAACCGTTTGGTCCGCCGCAGTTCGTCGGCCACCCCGCGCGAGGACAGCTCGGTGAGCGCAGGATGACTCCACGTGTGGTTGCCCAGCTGGATCTGGCCGGACTCGACGAGCGGCCGCAGGGTGCTGCGGTGGTCGGTCCAGCCGTCGAATGAGCCGGTGACGAAGAAGGTGAACCGGGCACCGGTGTCCCGGGCGAACTTCACATAGGCGCCGATCACCTCCGAGCTCGCGCCGTCGTCGACCGTGAGCGCGAGACACCGGCCGGGACCGGGCAGTGCGGTGATGGCCCCGTCGGGCAGCGGTCGGCGGGTTCCGACCGCCGGCGGCAACAGTCCCGACGACGGGACGGGCGTCGTACCGGTCGGCCGCGGGGTGGACGGCTCGGCCGGGTCGATCTCGGCCGCCGGGACCGGCGTCGCGCAGCCCACAAGGGCGCTCGAGGTCAGAGCCCCCACGGTGCCGGCGGCGAGCGCCGCGAGAAAATCGCGTCGTTCCATTCGCCGCAATGTAGGGCATAACCGACATTCACGGCGCCACGACGCACGGTCACCAGGTCATCTCGTCACGACATCGCCGCTGGTGGTCGTCGGGATCGATCTGCACCGTCGCATGCTCGAGGCCGTGACGGGCCAGGACGGCCTGCGCGGCGGGCAACACCTCACCGTTGGGCCGACTGCTGCCGAGGTGGACGGTGGCCACGTCCATCCCGGTCGTGAGCGTCCAGACATGGAGGTCGTGCACGTCGTCGACGACGGGGATGTCGGCCAGGTCGGCCCGCAGCGCCTCGACGTCGACGTGGGCCGGCGCCTGCTGGTTGAGGATCCGCAGCGCGTCGAGCGCGAGCCGCACTGCCCGCGGGACCACCCACAGCGCGATCAGCACCGCGACGACGATGTCGGCGTACCCCCAACCGGTCGTCATGGCGACGACGCCGGCGATCAGCACGCCGACGCTGCCCACGGCGTCGGCCAACACCTCCAGGTAGGCGCCGCGAACCGCGATCGACTCCTTGGCGTCCGCCCGCAACAGCAGCATGACCCCGAGATTCACCAGCAGGCCGATCAAGGCCACCACGATCAAAGTGAGGCCCGGGACCTGCGGGTCGCTACCGATACGCTCGACCGCCTCGTACAACACGAAGACCGCGACGCCCATCAGCAGGACGGCGTTGGCGACGGCGGTGAACACCTCGGCGCGATGCCATCCGAAACTTCGGGTGTCGGTGATCCGCCCGTGCCGGCCGAGCAACAGCGCGATCAGACCCATGACGAGTGCGACGACATCGGTCAGCATGTGCCCGGCGTCGGCGATCAGCGCGAGCGAGTTCACCAGGATGCCGGTGACGAGCTCGACGACGAAGTAGCTGCCGATCAGCCCGACCGCCAGCACCATCGGCCAGAGCCGACGCTGCCCCGCGGTCCCGGCGGCGGGCGCGTGCGAGTGCGAATGTGAGTGCCCCATGATGCCGGTCAATATATGCAGAAGTTCGCATATGTGGCAACAGGCTGGTCAGCTCCGCAGCGTCGCCAACGCGGAGGACCGGCGCAGACCCGCGGTCATCAGCAGGTCGACGAGCAGCGAACGGATCTCGGCGAGCAGCGCGGCCTCCGACAGTTCGCTGTTGGTCACCAGATCGGCACGCGCCTTGCGCACGATGCTGCGGATCACCCGCGCGGCATCGGCCTGATCGGGTTCGTCGCCGGGGTCGGCCATCATCATCGCGCGTAACACCTCGAACGCCCCGGCGAGATCGTCGATGATCTCGATCAGCTCCGGCTGCACCGCGACACCCCGCTGGGTGAGGCCGAGGGAACGCCGGGCGATGATCCGGAAGTTGCGGACCGCGTTGTCGATGGGGTCGGCCGTTGCCGAGATCCGGTCCAGCCGCATCCTCGATCCCCAGTACAGGGGCGAGATGCGGGTGACCTCGCGGCCGCCGGTCATGTCCGATCGCATCTTGTTGATCTCGGCCTGCGTCCCGCGACCGGATTCCAGGGCGGCCGCGATGAGCTCCTCGTCGCGTTCGCGGAGTCCGGTGGCCAGCTGGCGTGCCGCGTCACGAACGGTCGCCAGGACGCCCGCCGCGTCGCGTCGCGCCCGGCTGGCCGGGTTCACCGGCAGCAACGCACCCACGAGAATGCCCACCAGCCCGCCGATGAGGGCGTCGATCGCGCGATGGAAACCCGCCACCCCACCGGGCGGGAGGAGCGTCGCGACCAGCGCGGCCGACGAGGCGGCCTGCATGGGGACGAGCGGTCCGTCGTCGAGGAAGACCGCCACCGTCATCGCCAGTGCGACGACGACCATGATCTGCCAGGCGCCTTCGCCGACGAGACTGATGAAGAGGTCGCCGACGAGGATGCCGATCGCGACGCCGCCCACGAGTTCGGCGGCCCGGCGCCAGCGCTGTCCCAGAGAGAGGCCGAGCGAGATCACCGCGGCGATCGGCGCGAAGAACGGATCGGGATGATCGAAGATCTCCACCGCGATCCACCACGACGCCCCCGCCGCCAGCGCGCACTGGACGATCGGGACCAGCGACACGCGCAGCCGGCGCAGGCGGCTCTTCAGAGGCGCGGGCATCGCGTTGAACACCCGGCGCGGGTACGACGGGTTCGCGGCACTCGGAGCCATCAGGCGGACGTCATCCGCAGGTGACCGATCGACTCGGTGCGATCACACGAGGCCGAGTTCGGCGGCCGCGCGCGGGTCGCTGTCGTTGAGCAGGTCGAGGCAGCGCAGGTGCTCGTCCTCCTCGCCGATCAATTCGGCGGCCCGGGCCAGTGCCCCGACGCAGCGGAGGAAGCCGCGGTTGGGTTCGTGACTCCACGGCACCGGCCCGAAACCCTTCCAACCGTGGCGTCGGAGCTGGTCGAGGCCGCGGTGGTAACCGGTCCGGGCGTAGGCATAGGCCGCGATGACCGCGGCGGTGTCGATGTCGTCGCCGGCGGAGGCCGTCTTCGACGACTCGAGAGCCGCCTCGGCCAGGTAGGCCCAGGCGATCGAGGCGGTCGGGTGTGCGGCTGCGACCGCGGCCGGCGCGGCGCCGTTGAGCAGGTCCGATTCGGCGTCGTCGTCCCCGGTGAGCAGAACGGGTTGCGGGCCGAGTAGATCTCCGAAAGACGTCATGTCCTCTATTCAAGCACCGCCTGCGGACTCCGACGCCGTTCGCTCGCGGCGGCCGGCGCCCATTCGATCAAATGCCCTAGTGCTGGACCGCCGGGCCGTTCGCTAGGGTGAATGGCGCAATCGGTCCTGCTGCCCGCCGCTGAACGGCGACGCCGGGCGGCCGGGCCGTAGTCGTGCACAGGCGAGATGCGGGGTGATTCAGTCGATGGCGCGATCCGACAGGCCGAGAGCCGCTGTCACCAAGGCTCTGTCGACGCTCAAGCAGGTGCGGGACGAGCGCCGGGCTCGTCAGACGGACACGCGGCCGACCCCCGATACTGTTCCGACCGGCACCGACGCCGCTCCACCCAGCACCAGCAGAGAGGGTCACGAGCCACCCGTGGACGATCCCACCGAGAACGAGACCGCCGACGACACGGCCGCCCCGACCGAGGCGACCCCAGCGGAGTCCACGACAGACGCGTCCACGTCCGAGGAGACCACCACGCGCAAGGCAGCGACCGACAAGGACGCGACGGACAAGGACGCGCCGGACAAGGATGCGAAGCAACCCGCGGCACCCACCCCGAGAGGTGGGCGTGGGATCGACGGCGCCACCCAGATCATCAACCGCGACAACCTCCCGTCCGCCGAGGACCTCGAAGACCTGGACGACATCGACCCGCTCAGCGAGGCGCCCGACGCCGCGGAGACCGACGGAACCGAGCCCGGCGACGCCGAGGCCGCCCCGCCGGCACCGGCCCGGCTCGGCCCGAGCGACTCCGCGACCACCGTCATCCGTCGCTCTGATCTCCCGGACGCCGCCGAGCTCGAGGACCTCGACGACATCGACCCGACGGCCCCGGAGCCCGAGGCAGCGTCCGCCGGAGAAGAGAGCGCCGACTCCACGACCGAGGGCTCCGACGCCGAGACCGCGTCCACCGAGTCCGGCTCCGCACCCGAACCCGAGTCGGACCAGGACACCGGTGCGGACGCCGAACCGGTGCTCGCCGACGACGACACGGACCCGTCGACGGGCACCGCGGTCAGCGCCGGTGTGGCCGCGGCGGGCGCTGCGGCCGTGGCAGCCGGAACGACTCGTGACTCCGACGACGAGGCCGAGTCCGAGTCCGTGGATACCGACGTGGCGCCAGACGAGGCAGCGACGGACGAGGCGGCAGCAGACGAGGCAGAGGCGCACCAGGACCCCGTAGCCGACTCGGACGCCGAGAACGAGCCGGCCGAAGCCGAGGGCGTCGAGGCAGAGGGCGCAGAGGCCGAGGGCGTCGAGACCGAACCAGCACCGGGGGAGCCGGTCGCGGAACAGCCTGTCCAGGATGAGACCCCCGCGGACGCGGCGACAGCAGACGCCTCGACAGCAGACGACTCGGCCGTGACGGAGGTCGACTCGCCGACCGAGACCGACGCTGCCGCCGACGTTGACTCCGACGCCGACTCCCCCACCGAGGCGATCGCCGTCCCGACCGGCGAGAACACCGACGCCACCGAGCCGGACAACGCCGACACCGACACCGAGGACGAGGACGACTCCGGTTCGGACGCGGCGACGGCCGTCATCCCGGCGGCAGTAGCGGCATCCGCCGCCGCCAAAGCCCGGACCGAGCCCGACGCGCCGGCCGACGACGACGCGCGGACGACCCCGGAGCCGGCCGTGGCCGCGTCGACCGCCGGATGGACGACCACCGACCGCGAGCCCCAGGTCATCCCGGGCAGTGACCCCAAGGCACCGCGCAAGAAGCGCGGCAAGGGTCTGCTGATCGCCGCGGCAGCGATCGTGGTGGCCATCGTGGCCGTCGTCGGCGGTATCTTCGCCTACAGCAGCCTGCAGGCACCGGCGCCCGCGGACGAAGCCGCGACCGTGGCCATGGACTACACCACCGCGCTCTACGAGGGCGACCTCGAGACCCTGCGATCGGTCACCTGCGGTGAACTCAATGCGTTCTACACCGACTTCGACGACGCCGCGTACGAGCGGACCTACGAGGCCCAGCGGTCTCGCAACGAGCTCGTACAGACGCAGGGAATCAACGCGGTCCGGGTCGTCGAGGGCGGAGATCAGGCCGTCGTCGAAGTCGTCGCGGTGCACACCAACGCCCCGGACCAGCCCGAAACCGTCACGCTGAACCTGCAGCGCGACGGCGACGACTGGAAGGTGTGCAACCCCACGTGACGAGCGGACACCGGCCGGGCCCGCCGCCCGGACCGGGTGGCCGCTCCACGCCGGGTTTCTACACCCCGCCGTCCCGTCCGGTGGCACCCGCCGCATCGGCGCCGCGGCCGCGTCCCGCCGCGGACAACCGTCTCGAGGAGAACCGGGTACCGAGCACCCGGATCCGGCCCTATCCGGTCGAACCGCCGCGGCGATCGCGGTCGCGTGTCGACCCGGCCGTCGTGATCGCGGCGCTCGTGATGGTCGCACTCGCGGCTGCGGTCGTCGTCGGACTCGCCATCACCTGAACCCGGCCGCCGCGGGGACCGGGCCTTCCAAGCCTGAAAACAGTTCTGCCCGCACCCCTTTCAGGGCGCGGGCAGAGTGCTGTGCGTCTGTCAGGCAGTCAGGGACTTGCCGTTGGACTTGAGGTCGTTGCACGCCTCGACGACGCGCTCGCTCATGTTGGTCTCGGCCTTCTTGGACCAGCTGCGCGGGTCGTAGACCTTCTTGTTGCCGACGTCGCCGTCGACCTTCAGCACACCGTCGTAGTTGCTGAACATGTGGCCGGCGACCGGGCGGCTGTAGGCGTACTGCGTGTCGGTGTCGACGTTCATCTTCACGACGCCGTAGCTCAGGGCCTCGTCGATCTCGCTCTTCAGCGAGCCCGAACCGCCGTGGAACACGAAGTCGAAGGGCTTGGCGGCATCGCCGAGGCCGAGCTTCTTGGCCGCGACCTCCTGGCCGGTGTTGAGGACGTCGGGACGCAGCTTGACGTTGCCCGGCTTGTAGACGCCGTGCACGTTGCCGAAGGTCGCCGCGAGCAGGTAACGGTTGCCGGAGTCGCTGGCACCGAGCGCCTCGATGGTCTTCTCGAAGTCCTCGGGGGTGGTGAACAACTTGTCGTTGATCTCGTTCTCGACGCCGTCTTCCTCACCGCCGACCACGCCGATCTCGATCTCCAGGATGATGTTGGCCGCGCCCGCCTTGGCCAGCAGTTCCTTGGCGATCTCCAGGTTCTCGTCGAGCGGTACGGCGCTGCCGTCCCACATGTGCGACTGGAAAAGCGGGTTGCGACCGGCGTCGACGCGCTCCTGCGAGATCTGCAGCAGCGGCCGGACGTAGGTGTCGAGCTTGTCCTTGGGGCAGTGATCGGTGTGCAGACCGATCAGGACGTCGTACTTGGCCGCGACGACGTGCGCGAACTCGGCGAGGGCGACCGCTCCGGTCACCATGTCTTTGACACCCTGGCCGGACCCGAACTCGGCGCCACCGGTCGAGAACTGGATGATCCCGTCACTGCCGGCATCGGCGAAACCCTTGATCGCGGCGTTGATCGTCGACGACGAGGTGCAGTTGATCGCGGGGAATGCGTAACCGCCCTTCTTCGCCTTGTCGAACATCTCGGCGTACTGCTCCGGGGTTGCAATGGGCATCGACGAATCCTCCAGGGTGTTGATGTGCTCTGGTGTTCGGGTTCTCTCGCCGTCGACTGATGTTTCGGTGGCGAGCAGCCGGACTTCCCGCGGCCGGACTTCTCCCAGTATGGCAGGTGCCACATCGCCCGGCGCGGGCACCATTCGTGCCCGGACCTGCTGGAAAACGGCGGTGGCGGACCCGTGAGATTCTGTCCTCGACGGACGCGCAGGTACTCTGGCTCCCCGTGATCGACTCCGCACTTGCCACCACGACCACCAACCTGGCGCTGCTACCGGGATTCCTGGATCCGGTGAACCTGCTGAATTCGTTCGGCACGTGGATGCTGGCCGGTCTGCTGCTGGTCGTGTTCATCGAGTCGGGTCTGCTGTTCCCGCTGCTCCCCGGCGACTCGCTGCTCTTCACCGCGGGCCTCATCGTCGCGGCGAAGTCGGCGGAGATCGAGCCCTTCGCCCCGCTGTGGGTGCTGCTCGTCCTGATCCCCATCGCGGCGTTCCTGGGCGACCAGGTCGGCTACTGGATCGGCAAGAAGGCGGGGTACTCGCTGTTCCGGCCGGACGCGAAGATCCTGAAGCAGGTCTACATCGAGGAAGCGCACGAGTTCTTCGAGAAGCACGGCCCGGTGACGATCATCCTCGCGCGTTTCGTCCCGATCGTGCGCACCTATGCGCCGCTCGTCGCCGGCGCCGCGAAGATGCGGTACCCGATCTTCCTCACGTACAACATCGTCGGTGCGATCGCCTGGGGTGCGGGTGTCACCCTGCTCGGCTACTTCCTGGGCCAGATCGAGTTCATCCGCGACAACATCGACTACATCTTCCTGTTCATCGTCTTCATCTCGGTGCTGCCGATCATCTCCGAGATCGTCAAGCGCATCCTGCGCTCGCGGAAGAAGGTCGTCGAGGAGGAGCCCCTGCCCGCCTCCGACGAGGCCAACAACTCCGCCCCTCCCGCTGGTTGAGCTCCGTCACCACGCGGCGTCGAGGTCCGCGTGCTGACGGACCCACGCGTGCATGGCGATCCCGGCCGCGACGCCCGCGTTGATACTGCGCGTCGAACCGAATTGCGCAATCGACACGGTGAGGTCGGCCTCGCGCTGCGCATCGTCACTGACCCCCGGACCCTCCTGCCCGAAGACCAGCACGCAGTCGCGCGGTAGATCCGCCGTCTCGAGCGGCAGGGCTCCCGGCGTGTTGTCGACCGCCACGACGGTCAGTCCCGCGTCACGAGCCCAGTCGATGAGATCTGCCACCGTCTCGTGGTGCATCAGGTGTTGATAGCGGTCGGTCACCATCGCGCCGCGACGATTCCAACGACGTCGTCCGACGATGTGGACGGCGGCCACCGCGAAGGCGTTGGCGGTGCGCACCACGGTGCCGATGTTGGCGTCGTGGGCGAAGTTCTCGATGGCGACGTGCAGCGGATGTCGTCGGGCATCGATGTCGGCGACGATCGCCTCGCGCGACCAATACCGATAGGCGTCGGCGACGTTGCGGGTGTCGCCGTGGGCGAGCAACTCGGCGTCGAGGCGCGGGTCGGCGGGTGCGGGTTCACCGGGATGTTCGACGGCCCAGGGCCCGACTCCCACGGCCGGCCCGGTCTGCCATTCGGTGGGACCGGGTACCGCGCCGGACTCGTCGGCGGAACCCGCCGGGCCGGCCTCAGGCAAGCCCGAGGTCGCCGAGACCGAGGAGCGAGCGGTACGGCACGCCGAGACCGGTGATGACCGCGTCCGCGCCGGTTGCGCGGTCGACGACAGTGGCCACCCCGACGACGTTGCCGCCGATACCGCGCACGGCTTCGACAGCCGTGGACGGTGAGGCGCCGGTCGTGCTGGTGTCCTCGACGACGAGCACGTCGCGACCGACGACGTCGGGGCCCTCGATCTGGCGTTGCATGCCGTGTGCCTTGGCGGCCTTGCGGACGACGAAAGCGTCGATCGGCCGCCCGTCGGCGTGCATGATCGACGTCGCCACCGGGTCCGCCCCGAGGGTGAGACCGCCCACGGCGACGTAGTCCCAGTCCGCGGTCAGTTCCCGCATCAGCCGGCCGATGAGGCGGGACGCCTCGTGGTGCAGCGTCGCGCGGCGCAGGTCGACGTAGTAGTCGGCCTCCTTGCCCGACGACAGCGTCACCTTGCCGTGGACCACGGCGAGGTCGCGGACGAGCTCGGCGAGCCGCGCCTTCGCGGTCGGATCGACCTGCGGGGTCTCGGCGGGAACCGGGGCGGACGAGGACATGCGGCTTCCCTCTCGGTCGAACATGGAGCGTCAGGCGATCAGTTGCGGTGCCGGTTGGGCCGCTCGCCGGTGTCGCGGCGGGGTGCGTCGTCGGAGGTCCCGGCGGACCCGCGGACGGGCATCGGCGACATCCGGCGGCCCCCGGTTGAAGGGGCCGGGGGCTTGCGGGCCGCAGCCGGGCTCTCGGGATCTGCGGACGCGCCGGTCTGGGACGCCGGTGCCGTCGAGGTGCCGGCGGCCTGCCGACGGCGCTTGTCGCGGAGGGACTCGGTCTTCTCGTCGGCGAGCTCGGCCCGCGTGGGTCCGTGCGGGTCGCGCGGATCGGGTGAATCCTCCGGCTCTCGCATCGGCGGCAGCACCCGGAGCAGATCGGCGAACCGGCGGACGACCTCCAGGCCGGTGTTCAGCTTGGCCGGGTCGTTGGTCACCGGCATCGAGCCGAGCGCCCAGTTGCCCTCGTTCCACAGGACCTCGACGAACGCGGGCGCCTTGTTGGCGAGGGCCACCATGCGGCGGTCGCAGACCCGGCGGGCGACGTCGAGGTTGTTGGAGAACATGACGCGCGGGCCCATCGCGCCCAGCAGTTCCACGTCTTCCTCGGCGGGCGCGAGGACGTCCTCGTGCCGGAGGTCGACGACGACGTGCGAGGGTGAGGAGCGTCGGACGGCGATCACGGTCGCGGTCTCGGCCAGGTCGAAGACCACGGCCTCCACCCCGGCGTAGTGGCCGTAGGCGACGTCCTGGACCGGGATGTGGTCGCCGACGTTCATCGTGGCGCGCCGAAAGACCTTGCGCAGCTTGGTGTCCGACTCGCGGAACTTGAACTCGTGCTCATCGCCCCAGACCGCACGCTGGTGCCGTGCGATGCTCGACCGCTGGCGGTCGAGCCACAACAGGACACCCGCACCCAGTAGGGCCACGGCGGCGATCAGGAAATAGACGGTGGTCATCGCGCTACAGCCTACTATCGGCGGTCCCGCGGTGAGGTCATCCGCCTACCCGGATGTACCCGCGTTCCTTGTCGACGACGTTGACCAGCATCTCGGCCGGGTCCGCGGTACCCGCCGCGACATAGCGCCGCAGGTTGTCGAGGACCTGCTCGGCCAGCGCCTCGCGCCATCCGACGGCATCTCCGCTCATGTGAGCCGAGATCGCGACCCCGGGCAGATCCCACAGCGGGCTGTCGGCGGGCAGCGGCTCGGTCACGAAGACGTCGAGCGTGGCCGCGCCGAGGTGGCCCGAGCGGAGCGACTCGACGAGGGCCGCCTCGTCGACGAGTTCGCCGCGGCCGACGTTGACGAGGTGGGCGCCGGGTTTCATCGCCGCCAGCACCGTCGCGTCGATCATCCCGGCGGTCTGCTCGGTCAGCGGCGCGATTGCGACTACGGTGTCGAATCCGCCGACCTGTGCGGCGAGATCGTCGGTGGCCACGACATGCCCGAAGTCCGGATCCGAGTCGCGAGCGGTCCGGCCGGCCCCGACCACCCGGACACCCACCGCGCGAAGCAGTTTCGCGATCGCGCGGCCGATCCCGCCGGTCCCGATCACCAGAGCGGAGGTGCGGTGGGTCGCCACGGTCTCGCGGTGTCGCCATTCATGATCGCGCTGCAGCGCCATCGATTCGTGTAAACCCTTGTGCCGCGCGAGGACTGCGGCGAGGACGAACTCCGCGATCGGCCGGTCGAAGACGCCGTGGGCGTTGGTCACCACGACGTCGGAGGCCCGTAGCCCGTCGAAGAGCAACGAGTCGACGCCCGCCGCACACACATGAACCCAGCGCAACGATGCCGTGGCCGCGCCCCAGTGGTCGGCGAGGCCACGGGAGAAGAAGTCCCACAACACGAGAACGTCCGCACCCGGCAGGGCCGCGCCGAGATCGTCGGCCGTGCAGAGCCGTACCGTCGCGAGCTTCTCGAGCTCGGCGAGGTTGCCCGGCGGGGGATCGTCGGGCGAGATCAGCAGGGCGACCACGGGCGCGTGTGGGGTCATGACCCCACCGTAGGTGACGGGTCGGTGCGTTCGTCGATGACGAAGAGCAGCAGCGTCACCGCAAGGAAACCCGCCGGCACCCAGGCGGCGCGGCCACCCATCACCTGGGTGCAGACCGCCCCGACGAGTGCGCCGCCGGCGAACACCCCGACCACGCGGCCGTAGACCGTCAGGGCCTTGCGCGCGTCCGGGGCCCGGTCGACGGTGACGCCGTACCCGGCCTCCACGAGGCGCATCAGATTCCCGGTCGTGGCCACCGCGATGTAGTTGAGATCGCCGATGTTGCGGAACAACTCGATCTGCATGGCGGTGATGAACGAGATGGGGATGGTGACGAACGAGTGCGGGACGGAGGTGGGGACGAAGCCGATCACGACGAGGATGGTCACCTGCAGCGCCATCGTCACGCGGATCGGGTAGACGAGGAGATGGTCGAAGCGGCCGGCCTTCACGTGCACCGCCAGCACGACGCCGACGAGGAACGCGAGGATCGGCCAGAGATGACCGGAGGCCTGATACCAGTGCTGCTCCGCCAGATTCAACGCGAGCAGGATGACGTTCCCGGTCTGGGCGTTGGCGAACACCCCGCCCCGGGACAGATACGTGTAGCTGTCGAGGAAACCGCACGCCGCGGTGATCAGCAGGGCGAAGCGCAGCGACGTCGACGTGGTCACAGGACCACCGGGATCGAACCGGTCCGGCACCCCGACCGGTCGAGCAGCGAACCCAGTCGCTTCGGGGTCTCCAGCGTGACCGAGCGGTCGGCGACGACGAGTCCCGGCACCCGGCTCTCGAGCTGCTGCTCGAACTCGGACAGTTCGCCGACGGTGTGCAGCCAGACAGCCATCAGGATGTTCGCGGTACCGGTGACCTCACAGCAGACCCGTACCTGGGGTAGTTCGTCGAGCGCGTCGACGAGCGCCGAGATCGACCTCGACGACGCCCGCGCCCAGACGTTCGCCGTGACGGGCCATCCGCTGATCACGTGCGACACCTCGCATCGGATCGACAGGACGCGTTCGGCGACGAGTGCGGTCAGCCGACGCCGGACGGTCGGCGCGCTCAGACCACTCGCGGCGGCCAGGTCGACCGCCGAACGCCGGCCGTCCTGCGCCAGGGCGGCGATGAGTCGCAGATCCATCTCATCGGGTTCGTGCGCCAGCGGGCGGTGCTCGGGTCGGTGCTCGGCGAGCACCGACTCCTCGGCGTCGGACAGTGTGTGCACCCGCCAGCGTTCGCTTTCGCCGAAGACACGCATCACCACCCTCGTCCGGGTCCGGGCGACCCCCTCGAGGTCGGCGAGTCGCTGCACCCAGTCGCCGAGGAAGCCGAGATCCGGGACCATCACGGTCAGCAGCAGGTCGCCGTCGCCCGCGGTGCGCTGGATGGTGGCCACGTGCCGGTCCGCCGACAACCGCTCGACGAGCGCCGCACGCCGTGACGAGGTCTGGACCTCGACGAACGCGCTGCAGCGGGTGTTCAGGTACGCGGCCCCGGGATAGGTCACGATCCAGGCGAGACCGCCGTCGACGAGCCGCTCCCAGCGTCGGGCCGCGGTCGCCGCGCTCACGCCCACGACGTCGCCGACGACGCCCCACGGCGCCCTCGGCGCGACCTGCAGAGCGTGAACGATCTGATAATCGAGGTCGTCCGGCACGCAACAATCCTGCATCACGAGGTGAACTTTTTTCGGTTTCGGCAGACGCCGGGACAGTCCGCGGCAGCGCTCCTACGTTTCCTCCCAACACCCCAGTGGCCGCTCGAGCGGCCCGAGATCGAGGAGGACGATTCGTGAAGGTCTGCGTCATCGGCGGAGGTCACGGCTCTTATGCGGCCGCGGCCGAGCTCAGCGAGAAGGACCACCATGTCACCTGGTGGCGACGGGACGGCGCAGCGTTCTCGTCGCTGGTCGAGCGCGGCACGCTCGAGATCGACGACCACCGCGGCCGGCGGCAGATCGGCGTCGACGGCGGAGCGGGCGGCGGGATCTCGATCGTCGCCGACCTCGCCGAGGCGGTGTCCAACGCCGAGGTCATCGTCGCGCCGGTTCCGGCCTTCGCCCACGAGTCGCTCGCGCGGCAACTCGCGCCGCACCTGCGGGATGGCCAGGTCGTCTACCTGCCGCCGGGCAGCTTCGGGTCGTTCGTCCTCGCGCGGGCGGTGCGAGCGGCCGGCAATCCCGCGGACGTCGCGTTCGCCGAGACCGGGACCCTGCCCTACCTCGCACGCAAGCACGGCGACACCCGGGTCGTCGTCAGCGGGTACGCCACCCGTCTGCCCACCGGAGTGTTCCCGGCCCGGCACACCGATCGGGCGCTGGCGGTCCTCGGTGAGGTCTATCCCGCCGTCGAACGCAGCGAGGACGCCCTCAGCGGCGCGCTCATGAACGCCGGCCCGATCATCCACCCGCCACTGATCTTGATGAATGCCGGTCCGCTGGAACACTTCCCGTCGTGGGATATCCACAACGAGGGCACCCAGGACGCCATCCGGCGGGTCACCTCCGCGCTCGACGCCGAGCGCATCGCGGTCCGGGAGGCGCTCGGCTACGGCGCACCGCACTTCCCGCTCGCCGACCACTACACCGCCGACGGCGACGAGTGGATGTACGGCAACGCCGCCCACGAGAAGCTCACCGACAGCGGCGACTGGCGCGAGAACATCGACCTGCACACCCACCGCTACATGACCGAGGACGTCGAGATCGGGCTGGCGCTGCTGAGCTCGGTGGGGCGGTGGGCGTCGGTACCGACGCCGGTGGCCGACGGCTTGCTCGCCCTCGCCGGCGCGGTCACCGGACGTCCGGCCGCAACCGGCGGCCGGACCCTGGAGAACCTGGGACTGGCCGACCTCGACCGGTCCGGCATGCAGGCACTGCTCCACGACGGACCGGCGCAGTGACGGGTCGCCACGTCGCCGTCGTCGGCGCCGGCCGGATGGGTCAGGGCATCGCCGCCGCGCTGGCCTTCGGGAACGTGTCGGTCACGGTCGTCGACCTCCGCGACCGCGGTGCCGACGCCGCGGCCTACCTCGACGGGGTTCGCACCGCGGTCCGTCAGGCACTGGCGCACAAGGTCACGCTCGGCCTGCTGGCGGTCGAGGACCTCGACGACGTCGCGGCGCTGGTCACCGTCGTCGGCGAGGTCGACGCCCTGGGTCCGATGGCCGGCGCCGATCTGGTGTTCGAGGCGGTACCCGAGGTCGCCGAGATCAAGCGCGACGCGCTCACGTGGATCGAGGCGATGGTCGGCGACACCGTCCCCATCGCGTCGACCACCTCGAGCTTCCTCGTCGACGAGCTCGCCGGGGCGTTGTCGGCCCCGGAGCGATTCCTCAACGCGCACTGGCTGAATCCGGCTGACCTCATGCCGCTCGTCGAGGTCGCGCCGGGCACCGCCACCGGCCGCGGGGTCGTCGACGCCACCCGCGACCTGCTCGTCGCGGTTGGCAAGGTACCCGTGGTGTGCGCCCCGTCGCCCGGGTACATCGTGCCCCGGCTGCAGGCGCTCGTGATGAACGAGGCGGCCCGGATGGTCGACGAGGGGGTGGCCAGCGCCGAGGACATCGACACCGCGGTGCGCATCGGATTCGGCTCGCGCTTCGCGGTTCTCGGCCTGCTCGAGTTCATCGACTGGGGTGGTTGCGACACCTTGTACCACGCGTCGAATTACCTGCGTGGTGAACTCGGCGAGCGGTTCGCGCCCGCCCCGCTGGTCGAGTCCAACATGACCTCCGGGCGTCGTGGGATATCCGACGGCGCAGGCTTTTACGAGTTCGACCCGGCCACCGTGGCCGACTACCGCGCCCAGCGGATCGCCGACTTCGCCCGCGTACTCGACGCGGTCGGGCGTCTCGCCCGCCACGAGGAGTTCAGCACGGCCGACTGACGGATCGGGCGACGACCTCACCCGCCACCGGACCCGGTTCCGGTGGCGCGGTGAAGCGTGCCCGAACGCGGCCAATAGCTCGGCGCGGTAAAGCTTTTCCCGATTCCCCCCGCCTCGCGGGTTCGACACAATCGATCCATCCACGAGTACAGCCAACGAACGACGGCCTCGAGGGTCCGTTCGCCCACCGATGAGGAGTGATCCGTGGTAACTCTCGACAATTCTGCACCACCCGACCCCTCGGCCACCGGCACCGGCCGGCCGCGCCGGGAACGGACCACCCGCGTCGCCGTCGCGTCCGGTGTCGGCACGATCATGGAGTTCTACGACTTCGCGATCTACGGCACCGCGACGGCACTGGTCTTCAACAAGATCTTCTTTAACGTCGACGATCCCTGGTTCGGCACCTTCCTGGGCTTCGCGACCTTCGCGGTCGGTTTCGTGATGGCGCCGATCGGCGCCCTGATCTTCGGACACTTCGGGGACAAATTCGGCCGACGCAAGGCGCTGACCGCCGCCTTCCTGCTCATGGGCGGATCGACCCTGGCCATGGGCGTCCTCCCCGACTACCAGGCCATCGGGATCGTGGCACCGATCATCCTGGTCTTCCTGCGCATGGTGCACGGCATCTCGCGCGGCGGTGAGATCGGCGGCGCCGCCCTGCTCGCCGCCGAACACGCGCCGACGCACCGGCGCGGTCTGTACGGCTGCTTCGTCACCCTCGGTTCGCCGGTCGGCGGCATCCTGGCCAACCTGTCGTTCGCCCTCGTCCTGCTGATGCCGATGGAACAGGTCCTGGCCTGGGGCTGGCGGATCCCGTTCCTCATCGGCGGTGTCGTGCTGGCGATCGGGGTGTGGACCCGGTCCCGCGTCAGTGAGACACCGGACTTCGTCGAGTCCAAGCAGGCCGAGGAGAAGTCGCCGCCGGCCTTCGCCGTGCTCCGCCAGAACTGGCGTCGCGTCGCGCTGGCCGCCGGTATCAACGTCGGACAGAACTGTTACGCCTTCCTGCTGTTCACGTTCATGCTCTCCTTCCTGACCGAGACCGATCCGGGACGCGGCTTCGACCGGTCCCCGGTGGTCTTCGGCAGCACGCTGGCGCTCGCCTGCCACGCCGCGACGGTCGTGCTGGGCAGCTACCTGTCCGACCGGCTGGGCCGCAAGACGGTGATCGGCTTCGGGATGATCACGTCGCTGCTGTTCGCTCCGATCCTGTTCTCCGTCACCGCATCCGGGTCGTTGGCCGCCTGCATCACGGTCATCTCCATCGGCTTCGCACTGACCGGGTTCGTCTATGGTCCGATGCTCACCACCTTCGCCGAGCTGTTCCCGATCACGCAGCGCTACAGCGGCATCGGGATCGGTTTCCAGGTCGGCGCGGTGCTGGGCGGCGGCCTGGCGCCGATGATCGCGAACCGGATCGTCAGCGCCACCGGCAGCGTGATCCCCGTCGGCTTCTATGCGGCGGCCCTGATGGCGATCAGCCTCTGCTGCCTGATGGTCATCCGCGAGACGGCTCCCGCGCTCGCCGGGCGACCCACGTTGCGACAACGTCTGCGCAGCTGACCTCGCGGGCCAACTATTGACAGCATCCTGTCATTAATGACAGGATGCTGTCATAGTCGTCCGAAGGAGGCACCATGAAGACCGTCCATCTCGCCCTGTACCCGACGCTCGCCGATTGGGAGTTCGGGTACGTCGCGTCCGGCATCAACAATCCCGAGTACCAGGCCGAGCCGGGAACGTTCCGGATCGTGGCCGTCGGCGCGACGACCGAGCCGGTCCGCACCATCGGCGGGGTCACGATGGTGCCCGACACGACGCTCGACGCGATCACGCCCGAGGACAGCGCGATGCTCGTCCTGCCCGGCGCCCAGATCTGGGAGACCAACGACGCCTTCGTCGACGCCGCGCGGCGCTGGTCCGAAGCCGGCACCCCGGTAGCCGGGATCTGCGGCGCGACAATGGGTCTCGCGCGCGCCGGACTGCTCGACGACCGACGCCACACCAGCAACGCGCCGGAGCAGTTGTCGCCCACCGGTTATGCCGGGGCCGCCCACTACGTCGACGCCCCCGCCGTCACCGACCGCGGCGTCATCACCGCGGCGGCGATCGCCCCGGTCGACTTCGCACGGGAGGTCTTCGCGCTGCTCGGCGTCTACACGCCGCCGGTGCTCGACGCCTGGTACCAGCTCTACGGCCACCAGGACCCCAGCGGCTTCTACGCGCTGGCCGGCGAGCAGTGAGAGACCCGCAGGACCTGCTGTCGGCCTCCGCGCTGACAGCGTTCCGGCTGAACGGCCAGTTCCTCGGCCTCGCCGAGCGTCTCGCCGAACCCGCCGGGCTGACCGCCACGCGGTGGCAGGTGCTCGGCGCGGTGCTCGACGAACCGCTGCCGGTCGCGGGCATCGCACGGGCGATGGGGATCACGCGGCAGAGCGTGCAACGCACCGCCGACCTCCTCGTCGCCGACGGACTGGCCGAGTACCGCGACAATCCGGCCCACCGTCGCGCCAAGCTCGTCGCCCCCACAGCGGACGGCCTCGCGGCCGTCCGCGCGATCAACCCGGGACATCGCGCGGCGGCCATCCGATTGGCGACCGCGCTCGACCCGGCCCGGTGGGAGCACGCCTTGACCGCACTCCGCGATCTCAGCGCCGCCCTTGACGAACTCGACGACCAGCGCTGATGTCTAATTGTTGACAATCGTACGATCGAGCGTCACCGTGTAGCCATGACTGCCGGCGTCGAGTCCCAGATCCACAGTTCCCAGGTCCGCACCGACCAGACCGCGTCGTTGAGCCCCGCCCTGAAACAGGCGACTCCCGTCGTCGTCGACACTGCGGCCGGTTCGTGGATCCGGGGCACCGACGGTCGCGACTACCTCGACTTCACCACCGGTATCGGCGTGACCAGTACCGGCCACTGCCACCCGCACGTCGTCGCGGCCGCGCAGGCGCAGTGCGCCAAGATCATCCACGCGCAGTACACCACCGTGATGCACACCCCGCTCCTCGAGCTCACCACCCGACTCGGGGCGGTACTGCCCATGGGCCTCGACTCCGTCTTCTACGCGAACTCCGGTTCCGAAGCCGTGGAGGCCGCCGTCCGTCTCGCCCGGATGGCCACCGCGAAGCCCAACATCATCGTGTTCCAGGGCGGCTTCCACGGCCGGACCGTCGCCGCGGCCAGCCTGACGACGGCCGGCACCCGCTTCTCCGCCGGCTTCTCGCCCCTGATGAGTGGCGTGCACATGGCTCCGTTCCCCTACGCCTACCGCTATGGCTGGGACACCGACACCGCGGTCGACTTCGTACTCCGTGAACTCGACTACCTGCTGCAGTCGCGCGTCGCACCCAACGACACAGCGGCCTTCCTCATCGAGCCGGTGCTGGGCGACGGCGGCTATCTGCCCACCCCGCCGCGCTTCCTGCAGGGCCTGCGCGAGCGCGCCGACCGCCACGGCATCCTCCTCGTCCTCGACGAGGTACAGGCGGGGTTCGGTCGCACCGGCAGGTTCTGGGGTCACCAGCACGCGGCGGGCCTGACCCCCGACATCCTGATCACCGCCAAGGGCCTGGCGTCGGGATTCCCGATCTCGGCGATCGCGGCGCCGACGGAACTGATGAGCAAGGCGTGGCCGGGGTCGCAGGGCGGCACGTACGGCGGCAACGCCGTCGCGGCCGCCGCCGCGATCGCGACCCTCGATGTGATCGAGTCAGAGGGCCTCGTCGAGAACGCGCGCGTCCGCGGTGAGCAGCTGCTCGCCGGTCTGCGGCAGGTATGTGCACCGTTCCCGGGCGTCGGCGACGTCCGCGGGCTGGGGCTGATGGCCGGCATCGAGTTCATCACGACCGATGCCGCCGGGAACACGACGCCCGACGCGGCGGCCGCGCTCGCCGTTCAGCAGGCCACCACCACCCAGGGGTTGCTCTCGCTCACGTGCGGGCCGTCGGCCAACGTCGTGCGCCTCATCCCCGCCCTGGTCGTCACCGCCGAGGAGATCGACCTCGGCGTCACCCGCTTCGGTGCCGCGCTCGCCGCGGCCCTGGGCTAGACCTGACAACCCGGCCTCATATGCCACGGGTGGACATCGCAGCCGAACTCACCGCTCTCGGTGTCGATGCGGACGCCTCGACACGTCGCCTGGCCGAATACTCCTACGACGCCTCGAATTACCGTGTCCCGCCCCTGGCGGTCACCTTCCCGCGTACCGCCCGCGACGTCGCGACGGTGGTCGGGTGGTGTCATGACCACCGCGTCCCGGTGGTTCCCCGCGGCGGCGGGACCGCCATGGGCGGCAACGCGATCGGGCCCGGCGTCGTGCTCGACCTGTCCCGGCATCTCGACCACGTCCTATCCGTCGACTCCGATTCCGCGACCGCGGTCGCGGGCGCCGGGATCGTCCTGACCACACTGGCCGCCGACGCACGAGCCGCCACCGGCGGCAGGCTCACCTTTGCGCCGGACCCGTCCTCGGCCTCGCGCGCGACCCTCGGCGGCGCGATCGGCAACGACGCCTGCGGCAATCACTCGGTTCGGTACGGCCGTACCAGCGACCACATCGTCGAACTGCACCTCGTCACCGCCGACGGCCTGATGCTCACCGCAACTCGTGACGGGCTCCGCGCCACCGAGGCCGCCGATGCCGCGGCAACGGAGCGGGCGGCCGAGATCACCGCGTCGCTGCGGGAGCTGACCACCGCGAACCTGGCTATCCTGCGCACCCAGCTCGAGACCATCCCGCGGCAGGTCTCCGGTTACCATCTCGCGAAGCTGCTGCCGGAGAACGGTTTCGACGTGGCTCGCGCACTCGTCGGCAGCGAGGGGACCTGCGCGATCGTCGTGTCAGCACGCGTCACGCTGGTACCGGTCCCGACGTCTCAGCTCCTGCTGTGCGTCGGCTACCACTCCCCCGCCGACGCCGCCCGGGACGTACCGGCGATCCTTCCGTTCGCACCGTCGGCCATCGAGGGCATCGACCGCAAGATCGTCGCCACGATGGCGGCGCGGCGTGGCCACGACGCCGTCGCCGGCCTGCCCGACGGATCCGCGTGGTTGTTCATCGACGTCGACGAGGACAGCGCTGCCGCGCAATCCGAGTCGGATGTGCCGGCGACCGCCAAGCGGTTGCTCGACCACCTGCGCGCGCAGGGACGGATGACCGACGCCACGGTGGTCGACGACCCCGTCCGCCGCCGGGCGCTGTGGCGGGTCCGCGAGGACGGTGCGGGTCTGTCGTCCCGACTGGCCGACCCCGACGACGAGAGCATCGGCGCGGGCTACGAGTCGTGGCCCGGATGGGAGGACGCGGCCGTCGCACCCGAGCGCCTCGCCGACTACCTCGACGACTTCGCCGACCTGCTCGACCGGCACGGCCTCACCGGGGTCATGTACGGGCACTTCGGCGCCGGGTGCATGCACGTCCGCATCACGTTCGACCTGCGCTCTCCCGAGGGCCGCGAGGTGATGGCACGCTTCTGCACCGAGGCCGCCGAACTCGTGGTGCGACACGGCGGTTCACTGTCCGGTGAGCACGGCGACGGGCGAGCCCGGTCGGCGCTGCTGCCGCTCATGTACAGCCCGGCGATGATGTCGGCCTTCACCCGCTTCAAGGCGATCTGGGACCCGCACGGAACCCTCAACCCGGGCAGCATCGTCGATCCGCCCCCGATCACCGCCGACCTCGCCCTCGCCGACGTGCCGCGTCGCCACTGGCCCACCGCCTTCGATCTGGGGCACGAACTCCCGCTCGTCGACCCGTTCGTCCACGCGGTACAGGGATGCATCGGCGTCGGACGGTGCCGGGCGGACTCGGGCGGGGTGATGTGTCCGAGCTACAAGGCCACCCGCGACGAGAAGGACTCCACCCGCGGGCGCGCCCGTGTGCTGCAAGACATGGTCCGCACCGCGCCGAGCGTCGACGAGGGATGGCGGTCCACCGATGTCGCCGAGGCGCTCGAACTGTGCCTGTCGTGCAAGGCGTGTTCCACCGATTGCCCGACCGGCGTCGACATGGCCACCTACAAGTCGGAGTTCCTCGACCACCACTATCGACGCCGGCTCCGCCCGCTGTCGCACTACTCCCTCGGCTGGATGCCCGCGTGGCTGTCGGCGGCGGGGCTCGCGGCACCGGTGCTCAACCGAGCACTGCGATCCAGGCTGAGCGGTCTCGCCGCGCGCGCCGGCGGACTCGACCCCCGGCGCACGATGCCCGCCTTTGCGACACGACGTGCGCGACGCACCCATCTCCGGCCACTCTCCCCGGTCGACGCGTCGTCCACGGTCGTGCTGTTCGTCGACTCCTTCACCCGCGCCTTCCGGCCGCAGGTGGCCACCGCGGTCGCCGAGATCCTCCGAGCCGCCGACCCCGTCGACCGTGCGTCGGATCCCGTCGACCGTGCATCAGCTTCCGTCGGCTGTGCGGCCGACAACTGCTGCGGTCTCACGTGGATCTCGACGGGACAGCTTGACCGCGCCCGAAAGGTGCTGCGCCGTACCGTCGCCGACCTCGACGACGGTACGGACCGGCCGATCGTCGTTGTCGAACCCAGTTGCGCCGCGGCGCTCGCGAAGGACCTGCCCGAACTCGTGCCGACCGACGCCGCCCGTCGCGTGGCTGCACGCGTGCGAAGTTTCGCCGCCCATGTGCCCACTCTGCTCGATGCCGGCTGGCGACCACCACCACTGCCCGACGAGGTGACGTTGCAGACCCATTGCCACGAGTACGCGGTGTTCGGCGCCCGGGTCGGCATCACCGCCCTGGACGCCCTGGGGGTCACCGTGCACACCGCGGACGGTTGTTGCGGCGTGGCAGGCAACTTCGGTTTCGAGAAGGGTCACTACGAGGTGAGCATGGCCGTCGCCGAGAACGGACTCGCACCGGCGCTGCGGAACGCGCCGCAGCGGGCCGTCGTCACCGACGGGTTCAGCTGCGCGATGGCCGTCGAACACCTCGCCGCCGTCGACGACGCCCTCGCCCCCGCGCGCGTACGCGGAATCCATCTCGCCGAACTGCTCAGGGCATCACCCGATACCGATACTCCAGGAGTACAACCATGACGACCATCGCGCCCCAGACCGCTCCCGAAGCAGTGTCCCGCGTCCACACCGACCTGTTCGTCGACGGCGAGTGGGCTCCGGCCGCGTCGGGCAAGCGCTTCGACGTCGTGAACCCGGCCACGGAAGAGGTACTCGCCCAGGTGGCCGACGCCGACGCCGTCGACGCTCGGCGCGCGCTCGAGACCGCGGCCGCGCACCAGGCCGAGTGGGCCACGACCTCACCGCGGTTCCGCAGTGAGATCCTCTATCACGCACATCAACTCATCATGACGCGCGCGGACGAGATCGCCGCGGTGATGACCGCGGAGATGGGCAAGCCCCTCGCTGAGGCCAAGGGCGAGGTCGCCTACGGCGCCGAGTTCTTCCGCTGGTTCGCCGAGGAAGCCGTGCGCATCGGTGGCGACTCCACCACCACCGGCGACGGATCGCACCGGGTCGTGGTGACCAGGCAGCCCGTCGGCCCGTGCATCCTCATCACGCCGTGGAACTTCCCGCTGGCCATGGCGACCCGCAAGATCGGGCCGGCCGTCGCGGCCGGTTGCACCATGGTCTTCAAGCCCGCCGAACTCACCCCGCTCACCTCCCTGCTGCTGGCCGACATCCTCGTCGAGGCCGGTCTGCCCGCGGGGGTGCTGAACATCGTCACGACCAGCGACCCGTCGACCGTCGTCACCGAGTGGATGGAGAGCGGACTCGCCCGCAAGGTCAGCTTCACCGGGTCGACCGAGGTCGGGAAACTACTCCTGCGTCAGGCGGCGGGCGCGGTCATGCGGACGTCGATGGAGCTGGGCGGCAACGCGCCGTTCATCGTCTGCGCCGACGCGGACATCCCGCGGGCCGTCGACGGCCTGATGTTCGCCAAGATGCGCAACATCGGTCAGGCCTGCACGGCCGCTAATCGAGTCTTCGTGCACCGCAGCGTGATCGACGAGTTCACCGACGCCTTCGCCGCGAGAATGTCCAGTTTGCGCGTCGGTGACGGTGCGGCCGAGGGCGTCCAGGTCGGGCCCCTCGTCGAACGCAAGGCCGTCGAGAAGGTCTCGGCGCTCGTCTCCGACGCCGTGGCCAAAGGCGCGACGGTGATCTGCGGCGGCGAGAAGACCAGCGGCCCAGGATTCTTCTACCCGCCGACTGTGTTGTCCGGCGTCGGGCTCGACGCAGACCTCATGCGCACCGAGATATTCGGGCCCGTCGCCGCGATCATCCCGTTCGGGAATGCTGACAGGCCAGACGATCCTGCCGCCGACGACGAAGTGCTCGCGCTGGCCAACGACACTCCCTGGGGCCTGGTCGGTTACCTCTTCAGTCAGGATGTCGACCGCTGCGCCAGGCTGTCGGCCGCGCTGGAAACCGGTATGGTCGGGGTCAACACCGGCGCCGTGTCCAATCCGGCGGCTCCCTTCGGGGGTGTCAAGGAATCCGGGCTCGGCCGCGAGGGTGGACGCGTGGGCATCGAGGAGTTCCTCGACATGAAGTACACGGCGACGCCGATTCATCGTCGCTGACAGCGGTTTTCCGGAACACATCAGCGTTCAGACAGGAGCGAGGAGACCATGTACCTGGGTGCTCAGCTGTTCAGTGACAGCGAGTACGAGCAGCGCCTGAGACGTGTCCGTGAGCTCATGGACCGTCAGGGTCTGTCGGCGATCATCGTCACCGATCCGGCCAACATCTTCTATCTGATCGGTTACAACGCCTGGTCGTTCTACACCCCGCAGATGCTGTTCGTGCCGATCGACGGAGAGATGGTCTTCTACGCTCGCGAGATGGATGCGCATGGCGCACATCGCACGACGTGGTTGCCCGCCGATCAGATCGTCGGTTACCCGGAGAGTTATGTGCACCGCCCGCACCTCCATCCGTTCGACTGGGTCGCGTGGTCGCTGCGTCAGCGGCACCTCATCGCCCCGGCGTCGAACACCGGGTCCGTGGGCCTGGAGATGGACTCACACTTCTTCTCGCCGAAGGCGTATCGCGCGCTGTTCAACGCGATTCCGGAGTGGAAGCTCGTCGACAGCTTCGAGCTCGTCAACTGGGTGCGCTCGGTCAAGTCCGACGCCGAGGTGCAACTGATGCGCCAGGCCGGCATGGTGTGCTCGAAGGCCATGCGCGCCGCGATCGACACCATCGACATCGGGGTGCGGCAATGCGATGCGGCCGCGGCCATCTCGCAGGCGCAGATCACGGGCACCCCGGAGTACGGCGGCGACTACCCGGCGATCGTCCCGATGATGCCCACCGGCGCGGCGGCCGATACCCCGCATCTCACTTGGCACCAGGGCACTTTCGTCGAGGACGAGGCGGTCGTCATCGAATTGACCGGTGCGCACAACCGATATCACTGTCCCCTTGCCCGGACGGTGTCCCTCGGCACCCCGAGCAAGGACCTCGACTACGTCGCCAAGGCAACCGCCGAGGGCCTGAACAACGTGCTGGAGGCCATCAAACCGGGTGTGGCCACGCGCGAACTCGCCTCGACGTGGAACTGGACGCTCGCGAAGTACGGCCTCGAGAAGCCCTCGCGCCTGGGCTATTCGATCGGCATCGGCTACCCGCCCGACTGGGGCGAGCGCACGATCAGCATCCGCAGCGAGGACGAGTCGGTACTGGAGACCAACATGACCTTCCACATCGTCTGCGGAATGTGGATGGACAACTACGGTTTCGAGCTGTCCGAGTCGGTCCGGGTCAGCCCGACCGGCGTCGAGTGCTTCACGTCGTTTCCGCGGGAACTGATCCAGAAGTAGCCACACAACCTGATCGACACCAGCACGACGACCACACAATCTGATCCCTGAGGTCCGAAACCAACACGACGACCACACCACCTGATCCCTGAGGTCCGAAACCAACACGACGACCACACCACCTGATCCCTGAGGTGCGAAACCAACACGACGACCACACCACCTGATCCCTGAGGTCCGAAACCAACACGACGACCACACCACCTGATCCCTGAGGTCCGAAACCAACACGACGACCACACCACCTGATCCCTGAGGTGCGAAACCAGCACGACGACCACACCACCTGATCCCTGAGGTGCGAAACCAGCACGACGACCACACAATCTGATCCCTGAGGTGCGAGGAGCGCAGGCGACGAGCCACGAAGGGCTGCCGAGACGAGGTGAAGAAAGTGACCACAACCGAAACCGCCTATCAGAACCGACATTCGGCACCGACACTGCCGTTGGCGGGCCGCGCCAAGGACCTCGTCGGTTCGATGATCGACTCGTCGACCTCGCTGCTCGCCGCGCAGTCCCACGACATCGTGCGGTTCGCGATGGGCTCCCCCGCGGACGAGGCCGTACCGGCCGACGAGTTCCGTCAGATCGCCGGTGAGATCCTCGATCACACCTCGTTCACCTACGGTGCCACGGAAGGCGAGCCCCGGCTGCTGCAACTGCTCGTCGACTATCTCGCCACGACCCCCGACCCGTCGTCCCTCGACCGGTTGGTCATCACCACCGGCGGGATGCAGGGACTCGACCTCGCCTGCAAGCTGTTCGTCGATCCCGGGGATCTGGTCATCGTCGAATCCCCCACGTACACCAACGGCAGTGCGACCGCGCTGTCCTACGGCGCGCAGTTGCTCGAGGTTCCCGTCGACGACGACGGCATGCAGGTCGATCAGCTCGAGGCACTCGTCGCACGCACCCGTCAGACGCCGAAGGCGATCTACACGATCCCGACATTCCAGAATCCGTCCGGCGTCACCATGTCCGAGGAGCGCCGCCGCGAACTGCTGCGGCTGGCGCACACCTGGGGGTCGGTCATCATCGACGACGACCCGTACGGGCTGTTGCGGTTCGCCGGCACCGACATCCCGACCTTCCAGACGCTCAGCCCCGGCGACCCGCTGATCTTCTCGGTCCGTACGTTCTCCAAGATCCTCGCGCCGGGCTGGCGTGTCGGCTGGGTCGACGCCGATCCCTCCCTACGCCAGCTGCTGATCAACGGCAAGCAGGCGATGGACACCTGCACCAACGTGCCCAACCAGCACATCGTCGCCGAGTACATCGCCCGCGGCGGACTCGAGGACCATCTCGCCGGGATTCGCCTGCTGTACCGCGAGCGCAAAGAGGCCATGCTCGACGCCATCAGACGTCGTCTCGGCGATCGGGTGGTGACCACGGACCCCGAGGGCGGCTTCTTCCTGTGGGTCACGTTGCGCGACGAGTTCGCCGAGATCGACACGCGAGAACTCTTCGAGGTCGCGCTCGCGGACGGGGTGGCGTTCATTCCCGGCCCCGCGCTGTCGCCCGGTAAACGCTTCCGCAACTCGATGCGTCTCTGCTTCGCATCGAGCACCCCGGAACGGATCGACGAGGGTGTCCGACGTCTCACGGCCAGTCTTGAGAAGATGGCCGGGTGAGTCGTGAACCAGACCTGACCGCCGCCGAGACAGCGGTGCTCGGCTTCATCGACGAGGCCGCGATCATCTCGCTCACCTCGGCACTGGTCGAGGCGTCCAGCGAGAACCCGGGCGGTACCGAAGAAGCCGCGGTCGAAGTGCTCGAGAGTGCCTGCCGCGCGCTCGGTTTCGACGTCGTGACCCACGAAGTGGCACCGGGGCGGCCCAATCTCGTCGCCACCGTGCCTGCCGGCACCGGAGCGGGACTGATGTTCCTCGGACATTCGGACGTGGTACCGGCCGGTCCCGGCTGGTCAGCGGACCCGTACACGGTCCGCATCCGCGACGGCCGCATCTACGGCCGCGGTGCCACCGACATGAAAGGCGGACTCGCCGCCGTCGTCGCGGCGATGACCGCGCTGCGCCGGGCCGCCGAGGTCGGGGTCGAACTCTCCGGACCGGTCCGCCTGGTGTGCACCGTCGACGAGGAGGAACACGGGATCGGGGTGCGGGACTTCGTGGGCCGCCCCGCCGACCTCGAGTTCCGCGGCTGCGTGGTCGCCGAACCCACCGACATGCAGGTGGTCCGGGGTTGCCGCGGTGCGTCGTACATCGAGATCGAGGTGACCGGTCGCGCGGCTCATTCCGGACGTCCCACCGATGGTCGCAGCGCCATCGACGCCGCGGCCGCCGTCGTCGACATCATCCGCGCCGACGGTGGACGGTTGGCCGAGACGGCCGACGAACTGCTCGGTCACGGCACCTGGAATGTCGGCACCATCTCAGGCGGACAGGGCATCTCGGTGGTGGCACCGGGTTGTTCGCTCGGCATCGACCGGCGCCTGATGCCCGATGAGGACCCGCATCGGATCGCCGACGATCTGCGAAGAGCGATCAGCGACAGAAGAATCGACACCGACGGCATCAGCGTCGACGTCCGGGTGACCATGGAGATGCCCGGTTTCGCGACGGAAGCCACGCACCCGCTCGTCACCACAGCGGTCGGTGCGGTCACCGATGCCGGGGCGGACACCTCGGTCGGCGGCTGGACTGCCGCCTGCGACGGTGGCTTCGTCAGCCGCGACCTCGGTGTCCCGTCGATCGTTCTCGGTCCGGGCAACATCAACACCGACGCCCACCAACCGGACGAGTCGGTGGCCATCGCCGACCTGGTCATCGCGGCGAGAGCCTACGCCCTCGCCGCGATGCGGCTGCTGGGCCCCTAGTTCACCTTCTGCTTCTGCAGCGCCGTGAAATCGTTCTCGAGACTGGGGATCTCGGTACCGCGCAGCGAGGCACCGGCGGTCTCCTTCAGGAAGCAAAGGGCGACCATGCCGATGGCGCAGGCGCCCATCATGTAGACCGCGGGGAAGAGACTCCACTCGGTCTTCTCGACAACCGCATCGTTGACGAGCGGCGCGGTTCCGCCGAATGCCGCGGTCGCGACGTTGTAGGAGATCGCGAACCCGGCGTATCGGACCTGGGTCGGAAACATCGCCGGGAAGGTGGCCGAGATGGTCGCCAGCTGAGGGATGTACAGCACACCCAGGATGACGAATGCCACGATGGCCCAGGCGAATCCCTGCCCCATCAGCCAGTAGAGCGGCAGCGCGAGGACGAACAGGCCGATCAGCGAACCCCACCACATGGGTTTGCGGCCGGTCGAGTCCGACCACCACCCAAAGAACGGGATCAGCAGCATCATCACGAGTTGGCCGATGAGGTTGACGACGCTGGCCGAGGTCTCGGACAGATCGATGGTGTTCTGCAGGTAGGTCGGTTGGTAGGCCAGCAGGGTGTAGTTGGCCACGTTGAGCGCGATCACCAGACCGAACATGGTGATGATCGGGCGCCGGTAGTTGATCAGCAGATCCTTGAAGCGGGTCCAGGCGGACCCCTTGATCTCGTTGTCCTGCTCGAGTTCCTGGAAGACCGGTGTGTCTTCCATCTGCGACCGCAGGTACAGCCCGATCAGGCCCATCGGCAGCGCGAGCAGGAACGGGATGCGCCAACCCCACTGATCCATCTGGCTGTCGGACAACGCCAGTTGCAGCAGGAGGACGAAGAGTGTCCCGCCGCAGAAACCGGCCAGGGTGCCGAATTCGAGGAACGAGCCGTACTTTCCGCGCTTGTTGTCGGGCGCGTACTCGGCCATGAACGTTGCGGCACCGCCGTATTCGCCGCCGGTCGAGAACCCCTGGATGACACGGAGCAGGATGAGCAGGACGGGTGCCCAGAACCCGATCGACGCATGCGTGGGCAGCAGGCCGATCAGTGCGGTCGCGCCGGAGATGAGCAGGATCGTCATCGCCAGAACCGATTTGCGGCCGATGCGGTCGCCGATCGGTCCCCAGACCATACCGCCGAGGGGCCTCAGGACGAAGGAGATCGCGAAACCCAGCATGGTGCCGACGGTTCCGAACTCCCCCGGGAAGAACGCCTGCGTCAGGTAGACCGAGGCCGCGGCGTAGACGCCGTAGTCATACCACTCGGTCGCGTTGCCGATCGCCGAGGCGCCGATGGCCTTGCGGAGAAGTCTCTTGCCCTCTCGTGAATTCGGGTCTGGTGCGAGCTGCTCGTAACTGTCTGCTGTCGTCGTGTCGCTCATCTGCGCTTCCTGAGTCGTGGGGCCGCTGAGGGTCGATCTCGTTGCTGCGATCGGTGGACCCGGGGCCGCGGGCGATCAGCCCATCGCCACCTGCAGGTTCGCGGCGTCCTCGCCGTCCCCGAGCAGGCGACGCAACCCGTCGGCCATGTGCTCGATCATCAGAGCATCGGCCGCCGCGGCGTCTCCCGCGGCAATGGCGTCCACCAACGCCTGGTGTTCGTCGATCCGGTCCTTTCCCGAGGAGTACGTCCCTCGCATGGCTCGCAGACACATTCGCGTTTCCACGAGGATCGTCTCGTGCAACCGCGAAAGTCGTTGACTTCCGGCATATTCCACCAAGGTCTGGTGAAAGGCCATGTCGGCCTCGGCCATCCCCGCGCCGTTCGGCTCGTCGACGAACACGCGCATCGCGTCGACCGCGCCGCCCAGTGCCTCCACCGCCTCCTGCTCGCGGTGCGCGATCACCTGTTGCACAGCAGCGCGTTCCACCGCAGTGCGCGCGACGTACATGTCCCGGATGTCGTCCTCTTCCATCGAGACGACGAACAAGCCGCGGTTACGGTGGCTGACCAGCAGTCCTTCCGCGGTCAGGCGCTGCATGGCCTCGCGCAGCGGACCACGACTGACGCCCAGATCGGCCGCCAGCCCCGACTCCGTCAACTGCGAGCCGGGTGCGAAGTCCCCGTTTGCGATCGCATCGTGCAACTTACGCGCGATGATCGCCGGTGTCGATTCCTGAACCAGCGGCGACAGCACCCGCCGACGTGGCGATTTGTCCTGTTTCGCCTGGTCGACGACGGTTCGATTCGTCCCCGGATCCTGTGGACCCGGCGTCTTCGCCCCCACCTTCATGGTCACCGTCATTCCCTCTTTCTTACCGTGAATGGCGCGCGTAAGTCAGTGTTTCCCCGCGCGCGCCGCCCATCCAGACGTCATTGCAGGCCGCGGCGAAGTCGTCCAGACCCTCGATGATCGTGGCGAACACATTGCCCGGCACCCATCCGACGTCACCGTTGACCAGCAGATTGTTGCGGCCGTAGAACACTGCGAGGTCGATGAGGAGCCGGTGCTCGGCGGGGGCCGAACCGAGCTCGTAGCCATACGCCGGGTTCTCGAGCACCCCGTCGAAGGTGAAGTAACACAGGTCGCCCGGGATGGGCGTGATGGTGGTGTTCTCCATGCCCGGTTCGGTCGCGGAGAAGGCCGGCAGTAGGGTGTAGATCTCGTTGCGGGCGAACTTTCCGTGAAACACCTGGCCGCCCAGCGGCAATGCGTTCCAGACCGCAGCTGCGGTGCGAGGCGCCTCGGCATCGAGCATCCGGGCGACCGCGGTGACCCCGCGCTTCTCCAATGTCACGGTGATGAACCGGTCATGTCGGGCCGCGGGGCCGGTCCGCTGTTCGTCGGTCACGCGCGGTCCCCCAACATCGTGAAGCCGGCGGCCGCCTCGTACGCTGCCGCGACACGCAACACCGTTGCGTCGTGATGCCGGGCACCGACGAACTGCGCGCCGGTCGGCAGACCATCGGCGAATCCACTCGGTACGGTGATCGCCGGCTGGCCGGTGAGATTGAACGGGTAGCTGTAGGGAGTCCAGGATGTCCAGTCCGGCGACGCCGCCCCGTCCGGGACGATGCGACCGGCCTCGAACGCCACCGTCGGCATCGACGGCGTCAACAGGACGTCGAATTCCTCATGGAGCAGGCTCATCTGGGTACCCATCTCCATCCGTAGCGCGGTTGCGCTGACGAAATCGGTTGCAGTGAAACCGGAATGCCGTTCCACCGCGTCGATCAGCAGCGGGTCCACGTGTTCGGCCGCGTGCGGTCCGAGCCCGCGGACGACGACGTCGGCACCCGCGAACCAGATGACGTGGTAGGCCCAGGCCGGGTCCTCCCATCCGAGATCGACCTTCTCCACGGTCGCCCCGAGCTGTTCCAGTACCGACGCCACCCGGTCGGTGTTGGCCTGTACGCCTGGGTCGTTGGTGCCGAAGCCGAGATCGGCGCTGTAGCCGACACGCAGATCGGCGAGGTCGCGAACGTCGGCGACCGCGGTGACCGCACTGGTTGTCGGCGACGGCAGTGCGGACCAGTCACGGGGATCGAACCCGCTCAGGACATCCAGCAGCGCAGCGCAATCCGACACCGTCCGCGTCATCGGACCGACGTGGGCCACCGGCGCGAACGGGCTCGGCGGATACATGGGCACCCGGCCGAGTGTCGGCTTGAACCCGACGACGCCGCAGTAGGCGGCCGGTATCCGGATGGAACCGCCACCATCGGTGCCGACCGACAGCGGACCCAAGCCGGCCGCGAGCGCCGCGGCACTGCCTCCGCTCGACCCGCCCGACGTACGCGAGGTGTCCCACGGATTGCGGGTGACGCCCGTGCGCGGACTGTCGGTGACGCCTTTCCATCCGAATTCCGGTGTGGTGACCTTTCCGAGCAGGACCGCACCAGCCTCACGCAGACGTGCCACCGCGGGAGCGTCGATGTCCCACACCATCTGATCGGGCTCGATCATCAGCGAGCCGCGCAACGTCGGCCATCCGGCGGTCAGCAACAGGTCCTTGATCGAGACCGGAACGCCGTCGAGCGGGCCACGGGGTGTCCCGGCGGCGAATCGCTCAGTGGACTCCCGGGCCTCGGCGCACGTGCGTTCGCGGTCGATGAGGCAGAACGCATTGATGGACGGGTCGACTTCGTCAATGGCGTCGAGCAGTTCCGCCGCCACCGAATCCGGCGTCAGCTCGCCGGTACGGTAGGCCTCGGCCAGTTCCGTGGCGCTGAGCCACCGCGTGGCGTCCGTCATGCGCCCCCTCGGAAGATTGGTAGATTGTTGACAATCTACCTTGGAGGTGTGGGCGTGACAACCACCGTCGCAATGCTCTACCCCGGCCACGCAGCCGAGGACGATTTCGAACTGATCGAGGCCGCGATCGGCGCTGCCGAGCCCCACTCCGAGGTCCGATTGCCGGTCGTGATCACCGAGGTGGACTCCGACGACCACACCGTCGAGGCCATGGCTGCGGTCGGCGAGCAGGACCGCCTCTTCGACGGCGTGCGGCGAGCGCAGGCCCACCACCCATCGGCGCTGATGTGGGCGTGCACCTCGGGCAGCTTCGTCTACGGTTTCGACGGTGCCCGACGCCAGGCCGCCGATGTGGCCGGAAAGTCCGGCCGTCCGGCGTCGTCGACGTCACTGGCCTTCGTCGCGGCCTGCCGGCATCTCGGGCTGTCACGGGTCGCGGTCGCCGCCACCTATCCGGAACCACTGGCTAGTCGCTTCACCGGGTTCCTCGCCGACGCGGGTGTCGAGGTGGTGGCCCTGCGCGCCAACGACACCGGGACGGCAACCGAGGCAGGGATGTTCGACGGCGACGGATTGTTCGAGATGCTGTCGGCCGCCGATTCCGGCTCGGCACAAGCAATCCTGGTCCCCGACACCGCATTGCACACCGCGATGTGGGTCGTCGACCTCGAGGCCAAGTTCGGCAAACCCGTGCTGACCGCGAATCAGGTCACCGCGTGGGAGGGGCTCCGACTCACCGGGCTCACGGTCGACGTTCCCCGGCTCGGGAGCTTGTTCACCTCTCCGCCCGGCCGACCCGCTGGTTGAGGGGTGTCCCTACCCGCTGGTTGAGGGGTGCCCCCACCCGCTAATTGAGGGGTGTCCCCACTCGCTGGTTGAGCCGGCCCCGAGCGGAGCGAGGCGCCGAGTCGAAACCACCTGGTAACCAGACAAACCCGTAACGACCTCAGCCCTCAACCGACCAACCCGAAAGCGCCGCAAATGCGTACGTCGAGTCGATGTCGTCGCGGAGGCGTAGCCAGGCAAGCTGGCGTGTCACGCCGGCAGGCCGAAATCCAGAGACAGTCCGGAATGGCGCCGGCCTGATTGTCGGTAGTTGAGTTTCTCGGGTCGCCAGGTGGTTTCGACACGGCGACTCGCCTAGCGGCTCGTTGCCGGCTCAACCAGCGGAGGGGGGTGCCGCCTCAACCAGCGGAGGGGGGGTGCCGCCTCAACCAGCGGAGGGGGGTGCCGCCTCAACCAGCGGAGGGAGGTGCCGGCTCAACCAGCGGAGGGGGGGTGCCGCCTCAACCAGCGGAGGGAGGTGCCGGCTCAACCAGCGGAGGGGGGTGCCGGCTCAACCAGCGGAGGGGGGTGCCGGCTCAACCAGCGGGGGGGTGCCGGCTCAACCAGCGGAGGGGGGTGCCGGCTCAACCAGCGGGGGGGTGCCGGCTCAACCAGCGGGGGCTCGCGACCGACGCACAGTCAACGAGATTCGGCGCACGGTCGACGGGTCAGTCGATGACCGCTTTCGCGACGGTGATGCAGGTGGTGATCCACTCTCGGTCGGCCGGTCGGAGCGGGCGCGACGCGCGGTCGGCGTCCTCGATCGCCCAGTGCGCGTTGAGGATCATCCGGACGATGACCCAGTCGCGGGCCCGGTCCGGATCGAGGTCCGCCGCATCGGTGATGGTGTAGAAGCGGCGGCGGATGTCGTACCGGACGTCGGATACGCGCGGGCCGAGGCGATTCCACAGCATGGGGGCGAGTTCGTAGTGCGCATCCCCCGACATCGGGCTCGGGTCGATGGCGACCCAGCGGCCGTCGGCATCGGCGAGGACGTTCTCGTGGTGCAGGTCGCCGTGCACGATGAGACCCACGGTGGCCGTGTCGGCCACGAAGTCCCGGCCGACCGACAGCGCCTGCTCGACAAACCGTCGCGGTACCGGAGCGTCCCGCGGGATGCGGGCCAGGTTGTCCAGCCAGCGCTCGAGATGTGTGGTGAGGAGCGCCAGACGCCCCGGCGCGGGGACGTGCAACCGGCCGTAGAGACCGGCGACCACCAGGCATGCTTCGTCATCGTCGACGGTGGTCAGATCCCGTCGCGTCAGTCGTTCGAGGAGGATCGCGCGACGACGCGGATCGGCGCGCAGCATGCGTACCGCTCCGCGACCGTGCCAATGTTGCAGTCCCAGTGCCTCTTGCGCGCCTTCGTCGTCACCGTCGAACGCCACCTTGAGGACCGCCCGCGCACCCTGCCGATCGAGCACGGGAACGACGAGTGACTCGAACCCGTGCCACAGCTCGTCGCCGTCACGACGCAATCCCCACTCGTCCAGGAGGGCCGAGACCGCGCCCGGTAGACGCGACAGCCAGTCCAGCCACAGCGGACCGAGCGCGGCCTGCTCCGACAGACCGACCGGGATCTCCGACGCCGTGATCACGGTGCGCCACGGACGAACCGGTAGCCCATCCCGGCCTCGGTCAGGAGGTGCCGCGGGTGCGCCGGGTCCTCCTCGAGTTTGCGTCGAAGACTCGCCAGGTAGACGCGCAGGTAATTACTCTGTCCCAGGTACCCCGGGCCCCACACCGTGGTCAGGATGTCACTCTGCGACACCAGTTTTCCCTCGTGACGCACGAGCATCTCCAGGATGCCCCACTCGGTCGGCGTCAGGTGGACCGGAACCTCCCCGCGCGTCACCTGTTTGGCGGCCAGATCCACGACGAAGGCACCCGCGTCCACGACCGGTGCTTTCGACGTCGCGTTCGACACGGCTCCGCGCCGTAGCGCGGCTCGCAGCCGGGCCAGGAACTCCTCCATGCCAAAGGGTTTGGTGACGTAGTCGTCGGCCCCCGAGTCCAGCGCGACGACCTTGTCGGCAGCGTCGGTGCGGGCCGACAGGACGATGACGGGCACCGTCGTCCATCCGCGCAGTCCCTCGAGAACCGTCAGACCGTCGATGTCGGGCAGGCCGAGATCGAGCACCACGACGTGCGGGTTCTCCCGCGCGGCCGCTGTCAGCGCGGCGGCCCCGGTCGCCGCGGTCGTCACCGCGAAGCCACGCGCGTTGAGGTTGATCCGTAAGGCTCGCAACAACTGCGGTTCGTCGTCGACGACCAGGACCCGCGTCTTCTCGGCGCTCATCGAGTCGGCCCTTCGGTCTCGGCGTGCGTATCCTCGTCGGTCGCGGGCAGGTCGACGACCATGGTGGCGCCACCACCCGGCGTGTCCTCGACGCTCAGCACGCCCCCGATTGCCGTGACGAATCCCCGCGCCACCGACAGCCCCAGACCCACTCCCGACGACGCGCCGCTGGTGTCACCACCCTGATGGAAGGGTACGAAGATCTGGTCTCGATCCACCATCGGGAGACCGGTTCCGTGGTCGACGACCCGGATCACGCATCGCGGCGGGTCGGCGGGGGTCAACCGGGCGGTGATCTCGACCTGCCCGCCGCCGTGTCGGCGCGCGTTGTCGATGAGGTTCGCCAGCGCACGCTCCAGCAGTCCGGGATCGGTATACGCCCAAGCATGTTCGAGATCGAAGACCGGGCCCGGTTGCCGGTCGGGTCGCCCCGCCGTCACCGCGGCGCGATGCACGACCTCGGGGAGGAAGGTCCGCTGCCGCTGCGGCCGGACCGCCCCTGCCGCGAGCCGCGAGGAGTCCAGCAGGTTCCCCACCAGCGAGGTGAGGTGGTCGACCGACTCGTCGACGGTCGCCAGCAGTTCCGCGGTGTCCTCGTCGCTGAAGGTGACGTCGTCACTGCGCAGGCTCGACACCGCCGCCTTCGCCGCGGCCAACGGCGTCCGCAGGTCGTGTCCGACCGCCGACAGTAGGGCCCGCCGTAGCTCGTCGGTGCGCGCGAGCGCGTCGGCCGTCGCCGCCTCGGCTTCGAGGGCGTGACGCTGCACGGCGCCCGCCGCCTGCCCGGCCACGGCCGACAGGACGCGACGATCCCGCGCCCCGAGCTTCGGCCCGCGCAGGAGCAGTTCGAACTCGTCACCCGGCACGACGCAGACGGTGTCGGCGTCCTCCGGGGTCGTCGGCGGTGAGTCGCCCACCGCGGCCTCGACCGTCCGGCCGACCCGTGAGGTCCGCCGCACGACCGACACAGCCGACTGGTCGTAGGTCTCCCGGAACCGTTCCAGCAGGACCGGTACGTCGGCGCCACCGAGTACGACGCTGGAGAACAGCGCCAGGAGTTCGGCCTCACGCGCCGCGTCCTGCGCCTGCGCGCGCCGCACCGTCGCCGAATCCACCAGCGCGGCAACCGCAATCGCGATCAACAACATGACCAGGATGGTGATCAGGTTGTCGGGCTGGCTGATCGTGAACGTGAACCTGGGGTCGGTGAAGAAGAAATTCAGCAGCAACCCCGAGATCACCGCTGACAGGGCGGCCGGCAGGATGCCGCCGAGCATCGACACCGCGAGCACCGCAACGAAATACAGCGCCGACTGGCTGGCGAAGCCGAGCCATGGATCGAGCAGCTGCAGCAGACCGGTCAACGCGACCGGGACGACCCCGGCGAACACCCAACTCAACGGCCGATGGAAGCGGGTGTCCCGGATGTCGAGACGGGACCGTCGCGACGTCTCGTCGTGCGTCACCATGTGCACGTCGATGCGGCCGCTCGCACTGACCACGGCAGCCCCGACACCCTCGTCGAAGATCCGCTGCCACCTGGGTCGCCGTGAGGTGCCGAGTACGAGCTGGGTGGCGTTGACGCCACGTGCGAAGTCCAGCAGCGTGTCCGGGATGTCGTCGCCGACGACGGTGTGGATTCGCGCCCCGAATCCCGTCGCGAGCTCCTTGAGTGCGGCGAGGTCCACGCCCGCACCGGTCAGCCCGTCGCCCCGGACCACATGGACGGCCAGCAGTTCGGCGCTCGACCGCGATGCGATCCGGCTCGCGCGTCGGAGCAGGGTAGGCGATTCGGCGCCACCGGTGACGGCCACCACGACCCGTTCACGCGCTTCCCAGGTCTCGGTGATGGAGTGCGCCGCACGATAATCCGCGAGCTTGTCGTCGACCTGGTCGGCGAGCCACAACAGCGCGAGCTCGCGCAGCGCGGTGAGATTGCCCTGTCGGAAGTAGTTGGCCAGGGCACCGTCGACCCGCCCGTTCGGGTAGACCTTGCCCGCGGACAGGCGCTGGCGCAACGCTTGCGGATCGATGTCGACGAGTTCGATCTCGTCGGCACCACGCACGATGTCGTCGGGCACGGTCTCCCGTTGCACCACTCCGGTGATCTGGGCGACGACGTCGTTCAGACTCTCCAGGTGCTGGATGTTGATCGTCGAGTAGACGTCGATCCCGGCGGCGAGCAACTCCTCGATGTCCTCCCACCGCTTGCGGTTTCGGAGCCCGGGGACATTCGTGTGTGCGAGCTCGTCGACCAGCACCACCTGCGGCCGGCGAGCCAGCACCGCCTCGAGATCCATGTCCTCCAGCGGTGTCCCGCGGTAGGGCCGTCTGGTGCGCGGGACGACCTCCACACCTTCCGCGAGAGCGGCAGTCGCGACCCGACCGTGGGATTCGACGACCCCGATCACGACGTCCGTGCCCTCGTCGACAAGGGTTCTGGCCTGCGCGAGCATCTCGTAGGTCTTGCCGACGCCGGGCGCACAACCGAGGAACACCCGCAGTTTGCCGCGACCATCGTGGTGCCCGGTCGCCGCTGACGTCATCGGCCGAGTCTAACCGCGCTCACGGGGCGCGACAGCCGGGCGGCGCGTGCCCCAGCGCGAGGTTCACCTCGAGGACGTTCACGCGGGGCTCACCGAGGAATCCGAACTGTCTACCCTCGGTGTGCGCGTCGATGACCGCCTCGATCTCCGCGGGTGACCGACGGTTCTCGCGCGCGAGCCGGGCGACCTGTAGCCCGGCATAGGCGGGACTGATGTGCGGGTCGAGTCCCGACCCCGACCCGGTCACCGCGTCGGCGGGCACCTGCGCGGGTGTCACTCCCTCCCGTGCGGCGATCAGCGCGCGACGCGCGGTGACGTTGGTCAGCAGGGCCTCGCTGTTGGGCCCCTGATTGGTCGCCGCGGACGCTGCCGGGTCCCCGGTCGCCATCGGCTCACCCGGGGCGCCCACGACCCGAGCATGCAGATACGGATCGGGCGCACCCGCTTCGACCTGCGGGTCGACACCGATCAGCGTCGAGCCGACCGCACATCCCGCGGTATCGAACACCCGCGAGCCCTCCGCCCCGTCGGTGTTCACCCGCGAGATCGCCCACACGGCAGCCGGATAGGCGAGGCCCAGGATCAGCGTGAGACCGAGGATCATGCCCGCGGCGGCGACGCATTGCCGGACGAAGCCGGACCAGACTGTGTTCATGACGTCATCCCATTCCCGGAAGAAGACGAACGAGGAGATCGATCAGCCAGATGCCGACGAACGGCGTGACCACCCCACCGATTCCGTAGACGAGTAGGTTGCGGCCCAACAACTTCGACGCCGAGTCCGGCCGGTAGCGCACGCCGCGCAACGACAGCGGGATGAGCGCCACGATGATCAGTGCGTTGAAGATCACCGCGGACACGATCGCCGACTGCGCCGAATGCAGGCCCATGATGTTCAGGGCGTCGAGTTGTGGATAGACGGCGGTGAACATCGCGGGCAGGATCGCGAAGTACTTCGCGAGGTCGTTGGCGAGCGAGAACGTCGTCAGGGCACCTCGGGTGATCAGCAACTGCTTGCCGATGCCGACGACCTCGATGAGTTTCGTCGGGTCGGAGTCGAGATCCACCATGTTGCCGGCTTCCTTGGCCGCCGAGGTCCCGGTGTTCATCGCCAGCCCCACGTCGGCCTGCGCCAGCGCCGGTGCATCGTTGGTACCGTCGCCGGTCATCGCGACCAGACGCCCGGCGGCCTGCTCCGAGCGGATGAGATCCAGCTTCTGCTCGGGTGTGGCCTCGGCGACGAAGTCGTCGACACCGGCCTCGGTCGCGATGGCCCGGGCGGTGAGCGGGTTGTCGCCGGTGACCATCACGGTGCGGATGCCCATCGCGCGGAGCTGCGCGAACCGCGCTGTCATGCCGGGCTTCACCACGTCGGACAAGGCGATCACGCCCATGACCCGGGCCGGTTGCCCGTGGGCACGGACGCCGACCACCAGGGGTGTGCCACCCGCCGACGAGATCCGTTCCACGTCGGCGGCGACCGTGTCGTCGACAACGCCCTCTCCGGCCGTGACCCACCGGGTGACCGCATCGGCGGCGCCCTTGCGGTATTCGACCGTGGCCCCGCCGTTTGTCACACCATCGGCCCGGGAGTCCACACCACTCATCCGGGTCTGCGCGGTGAACGGGATGATCGTGTCGCTGACCGGACGGTCTGCGCCCGTCTCCGCGTCGGCGGCCACCCCGTATGCGGTCCGGCAGAGTTCGACGATGCTGCGTCCCTCGGGGGTGTCGTCGGCGAGACTGCAGCGGTGGGCGATTCGTGCCAGTTCGTCGACGGACACCCCGGGGGCCGCGTACAGATCGGTGGCGCGCCGGTTGCCGTAGGTGATGGTCCCGGTTTTGTCCATCAGGAGTGTGTCGATGTCGCCGGCCGCCTCGACCGCGCGCCCCGACATGGCCAGGACGTTGCGCTGCACCAGCCGATCCATGCCGGCGATGCCGATCGAGCTGAGCAGGGCGCCGATGGTCGTCGGTATGAGGCACACCAGCAGCGCGATCAGTTTCACCGGGTCGGGGGACTGCCCGGCGTACTCCTGCATCGGCGAGACAGCGACGACCGCGAGGAGGAAGATCACCGTCAGGCTCGTCAGCAGGATGTCAAGCGCGATCTCGTTGGGGGTCTTCGTCCGCGCGGCGCCCTCGACGAGCGCGATCATCCGGTCGACGAAGGTCTCCCCCGGCGCCGTGGTGATCCGGACGACGATGCGGTCGGAGAGCACCACGGTTCCGCCGGTGACCGCCGAGCGATCGCCACCGGATTCGCGGACGACCGGCGCCGACTCGCCGGTGATCGCCGACTCGTCCACGGTGGCGATCCCGTCGACGACGTCGCCGTCACCGGCGATGACCTCCCCCGCCTCGACCACGACAAGGTCGCCGATCCGCAGGTCGCTGCCGGCGACCTCCTCGGTCGCCCCGACCCCGGTGACGTCGTCGTCGGCGCGGAGCCGACGAGCGACCGTGTCCCGCTTCACCTTTCGCAGACTGTCGGCCTGCGCCCGGCCACGTCCCTCGGCGACGGCTTCGGCGAGGTTGGCGAACAGGACGGTGAACCACAGCCAGGCGGCGACGGTCCAGCTGAACCAGGATGGCCGCAGCATCGCGAGCAGGGTGGTGACGACGGCTCCGAGGAACACGACGAACATCACCGGGTTCCGGGCCTGATCGCGCGGGCTGAGCTTCCGCAGTGCCAGCGGCATCGACGTCACCAGCGAACGCACGTCGAAGGCGCCGCGCGACACCAGCGTCGGCTCGGCGTCGATGGGATCCACGACGCTCGTCTTGTCAGGATCGTCGGAGGTGACGAGTTGTGTGGTCACAGCAGTGCCTCGGCAATCGGTCCCAGCGCCATGGCCGGGAAGAAGGTGAGACCGGCGACGAGCACGATGGTCGCGGTCAGAAGGAATCCGAACAGGAGTCCGGAGGTGGGCAGGGTCGAACGCGTCTCCGCCGCAACGTCATCGGTGGCGGTCTCGGCAGGGACGGTGAGAACCGCGGTCGACGCGCCGCCGACTCGGTCCCCGGTGGCGGCCGACGGTCGCGCGGGGTCCCCGGACCGGGCGTCACCACCGCGCGGCGTCTGCCGGGCGAGCAGCCCGGCCAGCGCGAGCACCAGCACGATGGGCAGGAAACGGCCCACGAGCATGGCCATGCCGAGCGAGGCCTGGAACCAGTCACCGGTCACCGTGAGCCCGCCGAACGCACTGCCGTTGTTGTTCGCCGCCGACGCGTACGCGTACAGGACTTCGCTGAACCCGTGGATCGAGCCCGGAGTGCCCGGCTCTCCGCTGTTGCCCTGCGCCTGCGTCGTCGATCCCAGGATCATGGAGATCCCGGTGCCGATCAACACGAGCGCCGGCATCACCAGCACGTACAGCGCGGCCATCGTGATCTCGTGCTGTCCGATGCGTTTACCGAGAAAGGTGGGCGAGCGCCCGACGAGCAGACCACCGATGAAGACGGTGATCATCGCCATCACGAGGATGCCGTACAGACCCGATCCCACACCGCCGGGTGCGACCTCACCGAGCAGCATGTTCCACAGGACGGCGCCGCCGCCGACCGCCGAGAAACTGTCGTGCGCGGAGTTCACCGCGCCGGTCGACGTGCCGGTGGTCGACACCGCGAACAGCGCCGATCCGGGGATGCCGAACCGGACCTCCTTGCCTTCCATCATCCCCCCGGCGGCCGCGGAAGCGCTTCCGGGGGTGCGGCTCTCGAAGATCCACACGAGCGTGAGCATCAGCGACCAGATCGCGGCCATCACGCCGAGCAGCGTCAGTCCCTGCTGGCGGTCGCCGACCATCCTTCCGTAGGTGCGCGTCAGGCAGACCGGGATCAACAGGAGTGCGGCGATCTCCAGCAGGTTCGACAAAGGCGTCGGGTTGGAGAACGGGTGTGCCGAGTTCGCCGCCAGTGTCCCGCCGCCGTTGGTGCCGAGTTCCTTGATGGCCTCCTGCGAGGCGAACGGGCCGAGCATGCTCCGCGCGTCGGCACCGTCGAGGGTGGTCCACCCGAACCCGGTGTGCCAGGACTGCACCAGCCCCTGGGTGATCAGCAGTGTCGCGAGGACGAGACTGAGCGGCAACAGGATTCGGACCGATCCGCGCACCAGGTCCACCCAGAAGTTCCCGATCTCGCCGGTTCCGCGGCGGCTCACGATCCCGCGGATGACCGCGATCGCGACCGCCAGTCCCACCGCTGCCGAGACGAAGTTCTGGACGGCGAGGCCGAGCATCTGTGTCAGGTTGCTCATCACCACTTCGGGCGAGAAGGACTGCCAGTTGGTGTTGCTGACGAAGGAGATCGCGGTATTGAACGCCATCGACGGGGCCACACCGGATTTACCGTCGGACCACGGCAACACCCCCTGCAGACGCTGCAGCAGGTAGACGACGAGGAACGAGATCAGCGAAAAGGCCAGCACTGCAAGGGCGTAACCCACCCAGGTCTGCTGGCGGCGGGGGTCCACCCGCGCCATCCGGTAGAGGACGCGCTCGACGAGAAGGTCCTTCTCACCGGTGTAGACGCGTGCCATGTAATCGCCCAGGGGGACGTAGGCAACGGCAAGGATGACGACCAGCGCGGCCACCTGCAGCAGTCCCGCAACAGTTGTGTTCACGGCGTCAGAACCTCTCCGGGAACACCAGCGCGACGAGCAGGAACACCACGGTCGCGGCGGCGAGGGCCAGCAGCACGACGTTGGTCACCCCGTCGGCGGTCACGACTTGGTCCGCACATCGAGGGCTCGCACCGCCAGCACGCACAGGGCGAACCCTGCGAGGGCCGGCAGCACGTACACGAGGTCCGCCACGCAGTCACTCTCCGATCACATCGACGTCCACCACTCGGTGGCCACGTCGAAGGATCACGCAGCCCGACGGGCCGCGAAAGAGCTCTTAACACTTTCCATACGCGGGCCACGCCGTTATTGATGCGGCGTTGACATCCGCGCGGAGCGGCGCGGGTTGCTACGCCGTAGGCGTGATGACGATCCCCACGCTGCCGTGATCGCCCCGGCGGAGCTTGCTGCCGAGCATGGTGATCTTGCCGAGGAGTCCGTACTTGTCGGCGATGGCCTTCTTGACGCGGCCGCTGTCCGCGGCGTCGAGCACCTCGGCGGTGCCGCTGACGGGTGCACCGAAAGTCTTGTGGCCCCGGACGTCACAGGCCTGCACGACGACGCGCGGATCGCGTCGCAGGCGCTTGACCTTCCACGAATCCGCGACGGTCCACATGACGAGTTGGTCGCCGTCGAGCGCCGCCCACAGCGGCGAGGTCACCGCGGTGCCGTCCTTGCGGTAGGTCGTCAGATTCACGTACTTGGCGGTGCCTGCTTCGCCGAATGTCGCCGCGCTCGAGGTCATGCGGCAATGCTACGGGCAAACAGTGTCTGCGCATGGCCGTCCGACGAGCCGGCGGGCCCGTTGATCTCACCGAGAACCCCGGCGTCGCACAGGGTCGCCCAGGCGGTGACCTGATTCGCCGAGAGGACCGGTTTGCCGAGCTCGGCTTCGAGGCCGGCGAGGATGTCGTAGGTCCACAGGTTGGTGCAGGACACGAAAATCGCGTCGGCATCGGGATGGTCCGCGGCGCGGATCAGGTCGGCGGTCACGTGGTAGGGAATCGTCCAGATCTCGTGGTCGCGGCCGAGCCCGGCCTGCGCCACGACGCTCCGGCCTGATTCGGCGAGGAAGTCGCACAGCAGAGCGGTGAGGTTCGCCGTGTAGGGCGTCGCGACCGAAAGCGTACCGATGCCCAGTACATCGAGCGCACGGATCAGTGCCTCCGACGTCGTCACCGCCCGGTCGGCACCGGCCGCGACCATGCAGTTCGAGATCTCGAGGGCGCCCGCCATCCCGTAGACGAAGCTGCCCGACGCGCAGGCGTAGCCGAACGCACGCGGTCCGACCGAGGAGACGGCGCGCACCGCGGCGGCGATCTCGGCGTGATTGTTCAGGTCCCAACACAGTTCGACGTCGACCGGCGCGTCGATGAAGCCGGTGCGGGTGAAGTACAGCGACACGGAGTCCGGCATCCACCGCCACAGCTCACGATCGAGAGCCATGTCGAACGGGCACACCATCCCGATACCGATCTGGGCCGTCATGCACGGATGATGGCACATTGTCGGATTGTCTACAATTTGTGCGGGCTCGCCTTGCGCAGCGCCGCATCCACGTCCTCGCGGACCACGCAGCCGTAGGCGTGGTCGTTGACCATGCCCGTCGCCTGCATGAGGGCGAACATCGTGGTCGGACCGACGAACCGCCAGCCGCGCTTCTTCAGGTCCTTGGACAGAGCGAGCGACTCGGGCGAGGTCGTCATCGAACCCGGCACGTGGTCCCCGGCGGGGGCGTATTTCCAGAAATAGGACTCCAGCGACCCCTGCTCGTCGATCAGTTCGACGGCCCGGCGAGCATTGTTGATCGATGCCTCGATCTTGCCGCGGTGTCGGATGATGCCGGCGTCGGCGAGCAGCCTGGCGACGTCGGCGTCGGTAAAGCGTGCCACTCGCTCGATGTCGAACCCCGCGAACGCGGCCCGGAAGTTCTCCCGCTTGATCAGAATCGTCCGCCAGCTCAGCCCGGACTGGAAACCCTCGAGGCAGACACGCTCGAACAGCGCCGTGTCGCCGGCGATCGGGAATCCCCACTCCGTGTCGTGGTAGGTGGTCTCCGGCTCACGCGCCGCCCACAGGCAACGCGCTCGACCGTCGGCGATCGTTATGGTGTCGTCAGGCATGCACGCCCCTCTCGTCGCGAGGAGGCTACTCCGCGACACCGACATCCCAGCTCACCGGCGGTTCGGAGGGCGCCTGCGCCGCCGTTATCTCCCCGTTACCAAGTATTGCGAAAGCGTCCCGTTGTGTGTCGCGATGATCACTTTGCGCAGCGCGGGGCCTAGCGTTGGACACATCGCAACTCGGCCACCCGGCGCAGTGCCGCCCGACGTGAGCCCCGAGAGCGGGACAATCCATCTGCGGCAAGGAGCTTCGTGATGAAAGACACCGAACTGAGCACTCTCCTCGCCCGGGTGGCCACCGGCGACGTGGACGCGTTCGCGCAGTTCTACGACGCGACGTGTGACCGGGTCTACGGCATGACGCTGCGGGTCCTCCGCGATCCGGGCTACAGCGAGGAGGCCACCCAGGAGACGTTCCTGGCGGTCTGGCGCAATGCCGACGCCTACGATCCCGCGTCCGGCTCCGCACTGTCGTGGATTCTCACTCTCGCGCATCGTCGCGCGGTCGATCGCGTGCGCTCCGAGTCGGCGGCGACCCGCCGGACCGTCGCCTACGGCATCGCCGACACCGGTCGCGAGGTCGACGAGGTCAGCGAATCGGTGGAGCGACGCGAGATCGCCCGCCTGATCCACACCGGCCTGGAAACCCTCACCCCGCTGCAGCGCCAGGCGATCGAGCTCGCCTACTTCCATGGGCTCACCTACCGCGAGGTCGCCGAACATCTCGACGTCGCCCTGCCGACCGTCAAGTCCCGCATCCGGGACGGCCTGATCAGGCTCCGGCAGACCGTGCCGGTTCGCGTCGCCTGACTTCACCCGCACCAAGCTCCACCGTCCCGACCGGCCCCGCTCGACGGCGATCACCCGCCAACCGAGTGGGGTCGACTCATGTCGGCACCCCGAGCGAACCGACTGTGGCGTCGACCACACAAATTTTGGGACGCAGGCCAGGTCACAGCCGTTACCACCTGGCGTTCGACGCGAATCCACCGACCACGTCTCCCGCTGCCCGGCCCGGGCAGGCAAAATCATGGGTGGATGTCACGCGAGTCCATCCCCGTCGTGATATCGGTAAAACCGGACCCACAAGGCCGCACACACAAACGCGTCGACCAAGACAGAATCGAGAACACATCGCATGAGTGCCGAACAGCCGACCATCATCTATACGCTGACCGACGAGGCACCCATGCTCGCCACTCACGCGTTTCTGCCGGTCGTGCGCACGTTCGCCGGGGCGGCCGGGATCGCCGTCGAGACCAGCGACATCTCCGTCGCGGCTCGCATCCTCGCCGAGTTCTCCGACCTCCTGCCCGATGACCAGAAGGTCACCGACAACCTGGGCGAGCTCGGCAAGCTGACCCAGAAGTCCGACACCAACATCATCAAGCTCCCCAACATCTCCGCGTCGGTCCCCCAGCTGCTCGCCGCCATCAAGGAGCTCCAGGGCAAGGGTTACGACCTGCCCGACTTCCCGGGCAACCCGAAGACCGACGAGGAGCGCGCGATTCGCGACCGGTACACCAAGTGCCTCGGTAGCGCCGTGAACCCCGTTCTGCGCGAAGGTAACTCGGACCGTCGAGCACCGAAGGCGGTCAAGGAGTACGCGAAGAAGCACCCGCACAGCATGGGTGAGTGGTCGATGGCTTCGCGCACCCACGTCGCCCACATGCGCGAAGGCGACTTCTACCACGGCGAGAAGTCGATGACCGTCTCCGGCGACCGCAAGGTCAAGATGGAGCTGATCACCGACTCCGGCGAGACCCTCGTGCTCAAGCCCGAGGTCACGCTGACCGACGGTGACGTCATCGACAGCATGTTCATGAGCAAGAAGGCCCTGATCAAGTTCTACGAGGAACAGATCGACGACGCCTACAAGACCGGCGTGATGTTCTCGCTGCACGTCAAGGCCACCATGATGCGGGTCTCGCACCCGATCGTCTTCGGGCACGCGGTCAAGGTCTTCTACCGCGAGGCCTTCGAGAAGCACGGCGAACTCTTCGACGAGCTCGGCGTCAACGTCAACAACGGGCTGTCGGATCTCTACAGCAAGATCGAGTCGCTGCCCAGCGCGCAGCGCGAGGAGATCATCGACGACCTGCACAAGTGCCACGAGCATCGCCCCGAGCTGGCGATGGTCGACTCGGCCCGCGGCATCACCAACTTCCACTCCCCCAGCGACGTCATCGTCGACGCCTCGATGCCGGCCATGATCCGCGCGGGCGGCAAGATGTACGGCGCCGATGGCCGGCTCAAGGACACCAAGGCCGTCAACCCGGAGTCGACCTTCTCCCGCATCTACCAGGAGATGATCAACTTCTGTAAGACCAACGGACAGTTCGATCCCACGACGATGGGCACGGTGCCCAACGTCGGTCTGATGGCGCAGAAGGCCGAGGAGTACGGCTCGCACGACAAGACCTTCGAGGTCCCCGCGGGCGGCACCGCCAACATCACCGATCTGGAGACCGGCGAGGTGCTGCTCACCCAGACCGTCGAAGAGGGCGACATCTGGCGTCTGTGCATCGTCAAGGACGCGCCCGTCCAGGACTGGATCAAGCTGGCCGTGAACCGGTGCCGCGATTCCGGGATGCCGGTGCTCTTCTGGCTCGACCCGTACCGCCCGCATGAGAACGAGCTGATCAAGAAGGTCCACAAGTATCTTCCCGATCACGACACCGAGGGCCTCGACATCCAGATCATGTCGCAGGTCCGCGCCATGCGGTACACCCTCGAGCGCGTCGTCCGCGGCCTGGACACCATCTCGGCCACGGGCAACATCCTGCGCGACTACCTGACCGACCTGTTCCCGATCCTGGAACTCGGCACCAGCGCCAAGATGCTGTCGATCGTCCCGCTGATGGCCGGCGGCGGACTCTACGAGACCGGCGCGGGCGGCTCGGCACCGAAGCACGTCAAGCAGCTCATCGAGGAGAACCACCTCCGGTGGGATTCGCTCGGCGAGTTCCTCGCGCTCGCGGTGAGCCTCGAGGACGTGGGCAAGAAGTTCGACGACAAGCGCGCCGTCATCCTGGCGAAGGCCCTCGACACCGCCACCGGCAAGTTGCTCGAGAACGACAAGGGACCGTCGCGTAAGACCGGCGAACTCGACAACCGCGGCAGCCAGTTCTACCTGGCGCTCTACTGGGCTCAGGAACTCGCCGCGCAGACCGAGGACGACGAGCTCGCGAAGCACTTCTCGTCGCTGGCCGAAACCCTCGCGGCCAACGAGGACAAGATCGTCGAGGAGCTCAACGCGGTGCAGGGCGAGCAGGTCGACATCGGCGGCTACTACTACCCCGACTGGGACAAGACCGCCGCCGTCATGCGTCCGAGCACGACGTTCAACGAGGCACTCGCGAACGCGCAGCGCTGATTTGGAAGTCGGCGTGGGTCTCGAGTGAGGCCCACGCCGACTCATCAGACCCATTCGAACTGGATCAGACGCTGGCCGCAGATGCCCGTCGCGTCAACAACATTCGGACCGTGGAGTAGTGCGTGCGATCGACAAGACCCTCGAGGGGCGGGAGCCGCAGCCGGGGTTGACCAGTCGTGCGGTGGTCACGGCCCGTCGTGCGCCCATCGTGCGTGTCGGCGGGCACAGGCAACGCGTCATCGGCCCGTAAAGCTCGGCGCGGCCGCACGTAGTCCTCTCGATCTCTTCGGCGTACACACGCTGCTAGCAAACAGGTCGGGGATCGATCAGTCGGAGTAGCGGGGCACGACGGAGAACACCTCGATGTCGCGCGGTACCCCCTTGGCGCGGAATCGCCGACGACGAGTGGCGTACCGATCGGCGCCGGCGGCCTCGACGGTCGCTCCGCTGGCCAACAGCTCACCGGCTCCCGCCGCTGCCGCGACCCGAGCGGCGACGTTCACATCGACACCGAGGAAATCGTCACCGACCGCCCGCGGTTCGCCGGTGTGGAGACCGGCTCGCAGCTGTGGCCGGTAGTCCCCGACCGTCAGGGCACTCACGGCGACGATCACCTCGTGACCGGCCTCGATCGCTTTGACACCGTCGATGAACACGGCCATCGTCCCGTCGCCGAGATGTTTGACGATGCGTCCGCCGCGGCTGCGCACGATGTTCTCGGTGACGCCGTTGACGTCGCGCAGGAGTTGGAGGACCTGGTCGTCTCCGGCATGCAGGGCCCACGTCGAGAATCCGACGAGATCGGTGAACAAGATGGTGGCGGGGACTGGGGTGCGTTCGGATCGATGACGTCGTGTGGTCACCAACGCCTGCCACACCTGGATCGATGCGAGGCCGAGCTCTCGTATGGCACTGGGTTTCTCGGGCCGGGACTCGCTGATGAGGCGTGCCACGCGGTCGGATGCACGCGGCCCGGTGATCGGGTTCTCGTCGTGCGGGATCAGATCTCGTGCGGCGCGAGCCGCCTTGACGACCCCGGCTCTGGAGTCGGTGCGGGCCAGCAGGTCGGCCATCCGGCGCCCGGGTCCGGGACGGTCGGGATCGTCGCGTCGGACGGGAAGCCGGTCGCCCCGACGACGGGTCGACCCACCGGTCCTATCGTTCGCTGCGGAGGGTTCGTCCGGGCCGTCCGCGTCGGATGTCGCATCGTCGTCGGTCGGACCGGGATCCGGGAGACCGTCGCGGTCGCGGTCACGTGTCGAATCGTCGGCTCCGGTCACGCCTCGAGTCTAGTGGCCCCGCTCATCGCGAGACCGACACCGCCGCGGCCTCGGTGACACCGTTCCGCAAACGCTGATGTAACGGCCTTTGTACCATCCGTAGTGCGTTCTGAGCAGGTAGCGTGCGGCCCATGAAGTTGGTGCGGGCGGCATGGGTGGCCTTGGGGGTGCTTGCCCTGGCGTTCGCGCTGTGGAACGCTTTCGAGCCTGCTGGGTGGTCGTCGATGTCGTGCGGCAAGATCGGCGAATTGGACGAGCCTGGCGTTCGCCCAGGCGCGACCTGCGATGACCCGGTGTGGTCGGCCTACGGCGTGTGGCCCCCTGTGACTCTCGGTGTCTTGCTCAGTGCCGCACCACTTGTCGCCGCGCTGGTGATGCGCTGGTGGGTGTCGTGGAATGGACGACGCCGGGTGTGGGGACGTACAGTTAGTGCTCAGGTGCACTGGGACCCGCCGCCGTCGTGCTGCGGATCGCCTAACTCCCGGTGACTATGGTGATTACACCCCCGCCGGTGACTGTTCGGATCGACGCGTTCGAGTACGGATGCTGTCGTACACCTCCCGCGGTCGGAGAGACAATCAACGGAACGCTCGCTGCCTACCCCACCCTGGCCGACCGGTCGCCGGTGAATGTGACCAGGTGGGACCGCGACCGCGGCCTCATAGCGTTCGTTGGCGGTGTCGCGCAGTGGACTTCGACCGACGCCGGCCCGCTCGACCAGCCGGTCGGGTTGTGGCTGTCCTGGCACCCCGTCGGGGCACCCGGTGTCGAGGCCACCGGGACCGTCACGAGTGTCAGCCAGATCTACCTCGGCTCAGCCGCCGATCCCACGGCCGGTGAAACCCTCCAACCGGTCGAGCGGGTCGAGAGGTTTCCCGAAGCCCTGGTCACCCCGGCGGGCGCATTCGAACCCGGCGGGGCCGTGGTGACTCTGACCGACCTCGTCCTGGTCGAACCCACCCCGCAACAGATCGCCGACTACCGAGCAGAACAGGCAATCGCCCGGCGCACAGTCAACATCACCGCACCCCCGGAGTTCTTCGGACCCACAGTTCCCGACTGCGGGGAACGGATCACCGTCGACCTCGACGACCCCACCGCACAGATCGCCAACCGGCCGCCCGGATCAGGCGGACTCGTCACCGGGGTCACGCGCCAGGTCAAGGAAGCGGTCTTCGACCGACGGATCGGCCCGGCCGGAATCATCGCCTTCCGGCGGGCACCAGCCGGTGCCTCCACGTCGGCCATCACCAACGACATGTTCATCGTCCTGGTCCTCGACGAGTCGTCATGACCCAACTGTGGCTTCTCGAAGACCTTGAGCCGTTCCCCGACAGCCCCGAGCCTGGCGACGTCTTCGCACCCACCACATACTGGGTCGACGCAGCCGCCGGCATCATCGAGCACCATCCGGTACCCGTCTCGGTGTGCTCATACGTCCCAGCCACTGTTCGTCGCAGCGATGGGTCCGGCGACCAGATTGAATGGGTCGCCGAACTGGGCGGTGGATTCACCACCCTTCTGCGTGGCGACCACACCCCCGGCCGCACGCTGCTACACGGCTGCCTGATGTGGGACCGATACCTCTGGCTCGACTACCGCACCAGTCCCAGCGGACACCTGCGCCTTCTAGACCGAGCCGGTCACCTCACCCAGCGTCGCCACCTCGCACCGACACTGCACCCCGGATGGTTCGACGTACGTTACGTGGGACCGCCGCATCACGCCCCGACCGGTGACATCCCGGATGAACACCATTCGCGCTTCAATACCTTGAAAGTCGGTTTTGCATAACCAGTTCGACATGCACAAGTTGTCAGTAGATGAGTTTCGGAGCTGCACAGGCATGTTGGGGTGCGTAGTGACATAGCCATCCGCCACATGACGAATTGCTCTGCCGGAAGGACCCATTGCGACTCTGGGGTCGTGAACCGATGCGCGACCTCATGTGATGGGTGTCTGTGGTCGCCGTGTTGTTCGCGGGCGGAATCACCTGGTGGATGGAGTTCAAGGCGCTCGATGCTTCTTTCGTCGGCAGAGGACTTGACGGACGGACGATCTACACCCACCACCGGTGCAGGCTTTGTCGACATCGTTGGGCCACCTGCTCCGCCGTGGTGGCTGGACCCGGCGGTCTACGCGCTCGTAGCGTTCGTCGCCTTTGCTGCGGTGGTCGATGCGTGTGCAGTCCGACGTCTGATCCCCGGCATCGTCACCGTGGTAGCGCCTTTCGTGGCGCTGGCCCTGTTTGTGCTGGCCACTCCGGGTGGGATCGAGTGGGTGGTCCCGGACAACGCAGTCTCCCTCATGTTGGTTCTGGTTGGCGTCGCGGTCCGTGAGGTGTGAATGCGCGTTGGCGCGCCCAAGATCGGCGCTCAGCGGGCGGAGTGAGTTGCAGTTCAGTGCAACTGCGAGACGTCCCGTCTCGGCGCACTCGCCGAGTGGTGGTGACAGTTGAGGGCGATTGCGATCAGTAGGTCAGCGGGTCCCACACGGTTTCACAACCTACGGTCCTTGAAGTACCGCCTGGGCGCGGCGTATTGGGCGGGGGCACCACAGTCGGGGTCGGCGGTGACGATGTCGAGGTCTGATTCGGCCAGTAGGCCGGCGATCGTCTTTGTGTTCGCGCCGATACCCGCCCAGTGGTCGTCAACGTCGGAGGCGATGCACCACGCGTGATCAGCTGGCCACACAAATGCTGCCGGATTGTGCCCCGTCTCTCGCACACCCCAGCGTCCGAAGTCCGACAGCGGGCCGTGCAGGAGGTAGTAGGTCCGGTTCGGGATGCGCAATCGAGCGCTCTGGCGCATAACCGCGGAAGTATCTGGCCAGCCCTCCCAGATCGCAAAATAGCAGTCGTCCGGCGTGCCAGTTGCAGAGTGCAAGAGTTCGCACAGACTGCCGGCTTTGGCCTGGTCAGTGGGCTCGTCCGGGTCACCAGGGTTGTCTTGCCCGTCGGGGTCAGGCATGAACCGCAATCGTGCGTACGCCTCGAACCCTGGAGTGCCGAACCCGACGAGATCCTGCCAGGGCTCTTCCGAGTTCGCGATCCAGGCAGCAGCTCGAGAGGTCTCGCACGGTTTCAGCACCACGGGTCAATCACACCATGGCGTGGGGTCTTTGGTGGGTCGAGTGTCCAGTGCAAGGTGCCGGTGCCGGTGCCGAGGTCGGGTCGTCAGTGGTTGAAAGGGCGTCAACCCTCGATGGCGGTAGCGAGTTGATGTAGAAGCACGCGGAGGCTTCGCCACGACGTGGTCTCGTCGTCGGCCTCGACTGTGTCGAACTCCGGGCTCTAGCCGCGTTTCTCGCCTGGGCGCATGTCGTCGGCGACCAAGAGGTACCGGTCGCGCTCAGCGAGGCGCAGCTACTCGGGGATGAAGGTGTAAGCCGGAGTGCCTGCCCGGCCAGTTACTGGATGTCCAGGCGACGAGACGTTGTTGACGACAGGCGTGCTGCACCCGTGCGATCAGAATGGGGCGGCAAAAATGTAGAGCCAAGTGCTGCGGTCACCCGCCTGGGGGTCGAACCAGACGGTGAGATGACCGCCCCACTCCCCCGCTGACGCCGGGTCGTTGTAGTCGCCAGCCGGCCGGCCACATGCCATCAGAGTCGGTGAGGGCGGCGGGCCGTGCCTCGACGGTGAGCGCATCGACGCCATATTCGGCGGATCGGTGGTCGCACAGTGCAGCCGTGACTGCCGAATGATCCTGTCGCGCAACATCGCACCGTCCGCTTTCACGACGAGGTAAGCACTCGGTTTGCCTTGCAACTGCGATGTCACTTCCCCGTAGTTGATGGCGCTGTCGTTCAGGTGAACACCCATGGCTTCGGCGATCCGTTCAGCCCCGTCGGCGTCTTCTGTGACCGACACCTTGGACAGGCTGTCCTCGAACCACGACGAGCGAAGAGTGAGCCAACCAGCGGCACCGATGAGCACGATCGCGGCGGCGAAGGCGGTGATGATTCCACCGAGCACCCAGAAAAACAACACCTTGGTACGCACTCATCAACTGTGGCACGCCTACATCTGCCCGCCATCACCTGCACGCGCTGGCCGCGGCGGCGCACCGCGTCTGAGCAGGTCGGGATTGACGACTCGGATGGCCTGGACGAAGGCAACGACGAGCGCTCCGTAGCTGCACACCGAGTACGGCCAGGGGCTGTGGGTGCTCATTGTGATGCGGGGGTCGTCTCGAATCCAGTAGGTGCAGCGCACGCCGAGGGGAAGGAGCTCGAATCGGTGAGACCAGTCGAGGCTGGGATGGAATGTGCTCACCACGTCTGGAGGCGGCGGTGGTAGCTGCTCAGGGGGAAAGCCGACGGGTACAAACCCATCACGCACCGAACACGTGTGACCGGGGTAGTCGTTGTAATCGTCGAGACTGGTCAACGCGAGGAAAGCAATTGCCCCGCAGATCGCCAGCACCGCAGAAACTGCGGCCGAAGATCGTTGGATGTTTCGGCCAGCGGCTCTGAAGGATAGCCAGATGGTCCACGCCCAGAACATGAGCGCGAGGGCGACCGGTGGCGTGAGCAGCACGAAGAACCCTTCCACCGTCACTCCTTCTCTCGCAGACCGCTACTACTCCGCAATCGTTCCACCTGACCCGTACTCCGATTGACCTCGATATCCGCGCCGGCTCCGGTCCTGCCGGAGGTGAACGAATGAGATTGGTCTCGCAGTGGTCCGCCTGAACCATTCTTCTTCAGCTTCGGCTTCGCCCACCCCGGCTGATTACGGGGCGTGTATGACTTGGGCACTCGAGCTCTACACCGGTCCACTCGAGCGGCCGTCGCTCGCTACTGTGCAGCACCTCCTCCCCGCCAACGAGCCCGTCACAGGCTCACCAGACACTCAGTCGAGCGGTACCGGTTAGGCGACCGGTTGTTCGCGGCTTCTGCCGACACCTAGGACTGTCCCGCCGTCTACCGTCGAGATCATGGCCGACGTCAACTTCTACTTCGATCCCGTGTGCCCCTTCGCGTGGATGACGAGCAGATGGGTGCGAAAGGTACAGGCCCAGCGGGACTACACGGTGGAATGGCGGTTCATCTCGCTACGTCTGCTGAACGCACACGTCGATTACGACGCGCAGTTCCCGCCGGAGTACGAGGCCGGGCACACCGCCGGACTCCGCCTCCTGCGCGCGGCGGCGAGCATCCGCCGCGAACACGGACCGGCCGCCATCGGCCCGCTCTACGAGGCGCTGGGTACACAAATCTTCGACGCGCACACCGGTTCCTACACCGTCGACGCCACCGACTTCCGCGGTACCGCGGAGTTCCTCGGGCCCGTGCTGGATGAGCTCGGGCTACCCGCGCACCACCTGGACGCCCTCGACGATGCCGAGTTCGACGCGGAGATCCAAACCGAGACCGACGAGGCCCTGTCGCTGACCGGTCGCGACGTCGGCACGCCGATCATCCACTTCCAGCCGCCCGAGGGAGTTGCATTCTTCGGGCCCGTCATCAGCCGTCTACCCGGTGACGACGACGCGGTCGTCCTGTGGGACCACGTGATCGGCCTGGCGAGTTTCCCCGGTTTCGCCGAGCTCAAGCGGAGCCTGCGGGAGAAGCCACAACTGCGGGCCTTCGGAGTGACCGACGGCGAGGCGGGTGTCGAGGAGGACTGGCACGGCGGGAGTCGGCGCACCAAGAAGTGAGCCGCCCGGCGTCTACTTGAACGGATTGAGCGTCCGGCCGAGGAAGTACTGGATACCCGGCGGAATGGGACGCACGGCCGTCGTGACCAGCTTGTTCACCATGCCGGTCACGCACACCGCGTCGCCCTTCATCACCGCGTTCCACCCCTCGCGCACGACGTCCTCGGGCTCCTGCCACAACACACCGGGCAGGCGATCGGCGGTCTCGCGGGTCTCCGCCCCCATCGCATCGTGGAATTCACTCCTGGTGAAACCGGGACAGAGCGCCGTCACGTGGATGCCGTGCGGTTTCAGTTCCATGTCCAGGGACTGGGACATCAACAGCACATACGACTTGATCGCGGAGTAGAGCAGGCCCTCCGCGGGAGGCAGCAGAGCCGTGATGGACGAGACGTTCACGATCCGCCCCCACCGGCGCTTCTTCATCCCCGGGAGCACGCGGTGGGACAGCTCGGTCAACGAGGTCAGCATCAACTGCAGCTGCCCTCCGACCTCCTCCCACGGCGTCTCGGCGAACTTGGTGCTCAGCGACATACCGGCGTTGTTGATCAGCACGTCGATGTCCAGCCCGAGTTCATCGGCGCGCTCGATGATCGCGGCCGGCGTGCCGGGTTCGGACAGATCCCCGGCGAACACCTCACAGCGAACGCCGTGCTCGCGATGTAGTCGCTCGGACAACTCGTCGAGCCGTTCGGCCCGACGGGCGACCAGCAGTAGGTCGTACCCTTCCGCGGCGAGTTGTTCCGCGAACGTCTTGCCGATCCCGGCGGAGGCGCCGGTGATCAGGGCGGTGCGGTGGTCGAATGAACTGCGTCGATCCGAGGACATGCGCCGGCTTTCTGTCGATGGACGATGCCGCGAGTAGTACCAGACCGCGCGTCCCTCGTCGGATCACGACAGGCGATTTTGTTTCAACGAACAGGCTCAGGGAACGTGTCCGTACGGGTGCCAGCCGGACGGATTCCACTTTCCGCCGCGTTCTTGCCGGACCTCGCGCAAGCTGGTACCCACATATCGGGCCTCGAGTTCGGCGTCGGGTTTCCCGGTGTACACCCACCGCTTCGGATCCAGGTTTCCCTCGGCGTCGCGGTAGGACTCCCAGTAGTCGACACGGTGGACGGCCCGGACGAGATCGTCGGCGAACACCAGCACCGGTAGATCGGGGACGGTCCGGTGCGGCCCCGCACGCCAAGCGCTGCGAGCGGATTCGTAGACCACCTCGGCAGTGGCGTCGCTGCGGGCGGACTCGTCGACCTTCACCAGCACGCACACGTCGGGCAACGGCGGCGACACCGGCGCCGCATGTCGCAGGATCAGCTCCTCGATGCGCCACGGCCCCTGTGCATCCGGCGTCTCCGGAAGTTCCGATTTGGCCAGAGCGACGACGTCGACTACCGTGCGTCGTAGCGAAAGCGCGTGCGCTGCAGCCGAATCGACGGAACCGACGTCGTACCGCAGAATCCAGTGTTCGACGCCGAACCCGTCGGCGTCGATGTCGCGGATGCGCTCGGAGATGGCAGCCGCGACCTCGGCCGGATCGTCGTCGCCGACGATGTCGGCGGGGTCGGGTGCGTCGCCCGCCAGCGCGGCGGCGGTGTGGCGGTACACGCGGTTCCCGCGGCCGGCGTCGACGTGGAACACCGTGGCGTCACGCGGATCGACCAGTGCATAGACGTAGCTACCGAGCACCGTTTGCGCTTCGTGGGGAACAGGTTTCGGGGCACCGGGCGCGGGGACACCGACCGGCCGCAGCAGGGCGAGGACCTCGTCGACCACCGAAGGGCGGACCCCGAGCCCCCCGGCGGTGATCCCGCCGAAGACGACCTCGCCGGCGCGCTCCCGGTCGACGAATCGCCGGCCGGCGAAACGGTCGACGGCGCGCACCACATCGGCGACCTCGGCGCGTCGGGCCGCAGCACCGCGGGAGGACGTGCGCTCGTCGTCCGGGTCGAGCATCTCCGCGAACGCCGACGACGCCAAGAAGTCGCCGAGCGCCGTCCGGGGCAGCTCGACCGCATCGATCCTGTTCACCGCCATGGTCGCATGATGCCAGCACTCGACAGGCAAACCCGCGAAGCGCTAGTGTACGTTTGTACATGTACATCCGTACATTAGCTTGAGAGGACAGTCATGACGGAGGCAGCGCCCCGCCGCCGACGAGATCCCGAGGAACGGCGACGCACCATTGTCGAGGCCGCCGCCACGCTCATCACCGAGGTGGGCTCCGAGGGGCTCACCCACCGGCTCGTCGCTAAACGTGCCGGTGTGCCGCTCGGTTCGACAACGCAGTACTTCGCCACGCTCGACGATCTGCGCGAGGCAGCGCTCGCCCGCCTGGCCGACGACATCGACTCCGGCCTGGCCGAGGTGGCCGAGACCCTCGCCGAACACGGCCCGGCCGCGGCGGTCTTCGCCGAGACGCTCCACGACTATCTGTCCGACGAGCGGTTGATCCGCGCCGACCTCGCGCTCGTGTCGGCCGCCGTCCTCGATCCCGCGCTCCGCCCGCTCGCGGTTCGCTGGCCCGACGGGGTGGTCGAGATCCTCATCCCGCACGTCGGGCAGACGGCCGCTCGCGCGATCGCCGCGTACACCGACGGCGTGGCCATGCACGCACTCCTCTACGGGACGCCGCTGTCCCTCGACGACCTGACCGCCACCCTGACGGCCCTGACCGGGCTGCCCTCCCCCGAGCACGACCGGAGCCGACGATGACCCAGCGATCCGCCACCGAGACCACCAGCGCAGACGGCTTGTCCTTCCGGCGCCGATGGGCGTCGGCCGCCGTGTTGTCGGCCAGCCTGCTGGTCATCACCGTCGACCTCACGATCCTCAACGTCGCACTCCCCGACCTGGCCGGCGACCTGCGCCCGACCGCCGATCAGCAGCTGTGGATCATCGACGCCTACTCGCTCGTCCTGGCCGGCCTGCTGCTCTCCATGAGTTCACTGGCCGACCGGTGGGGCCGAAAACGGATGCTGGTCATCGGCTTCGCGGTGTTCGGCGGGGCCTCGGCACTGGTCCTGCTGGCCGAGTCACCCGAGGCAGTGATCGCGGTGCGGGTGCTGCTGGGCGTCGGCGGCGCGATGATCATGCCGACCACGTTGTCCCTGCTGCGCAGCATCTTCACCGACCCGGCCGAGCGTGCGACCGCCCTCGGGCTCTGGGCCGCGGTGTCGGGCCTCGGCGCGGCCGTCGGCCCGATCGTCGGCGGGGTTCTGCTCGAGTACTTCTCGTGGCGCGCCGCGTTCCTCGTCAACGTCCCGCTGATGGCGGTCGCCATCGTGGCCGCCGTGCTGATCCTGCCGGAGTCGAAGCACCCGCAGCCGGGCCGGTGGGACGCCGTCGGTGCGCTGATGTCGATCGCCGGCATGGTCGCCCTGGTCTGGGCCATCAAGCGGTTCGCCAAGGAGGAGAGCCTCCTCGCACCGGCCGCCTGGGTGGCCCTGATCGGCGCGGTCCTCATCCTGGCCCTGTTCGTCCGACGCTGCATGCGACGCACCGAGCCGCTGCTCGACGTCTCGTTGTTCCGCAGCCGGCCGTTCAGTGCGGGTGTTCTCGCCGCGCTCGGCTCGATGTTCGGACTCGCGGCGGCGCTGTTGCTGCTGGCACAGTGGCTCCAGTTGGTCGAGGGCCACTCCCCGATCGCGGCCGGTGTGCGGCTGTTGCCGGTGGCGGGAGCGGCGATCGTGTCCTCGATGATCGCCGCCCCGCTCTCCCGGATGATCGGAGCCCGAGCCGTCGTGGCCGGCGGCATCGGCATCGCCGGCGTCGGGATGGCGCTGATGTTCCTCGGTTCCGACGGACTCGACTACGGCACCGTCGCGACCGCTCAGGTGCTTGTCGGATTCGGCATCGGATCACTGGCCATCGCGTCGGCGATGATCATGGCCGGCACCCCGGATGCCAAGGCGGGCAACGCCGCCGCGCTGGAAGAGACCGCCTACGACCTGGGCAATGTGCTCGGTGTCGCGATCCTCGGCAGCGTGGCGTCGATCCTCTATCGGACCACGCTGACGGCCGAGTCCGTCCCCGGCGTGCCCGCCGAGGTGACCGACGCGGCCGCCGAATCCCTCGGCGCCGCCATGGGTCTCGCCGAAGCCGCCGGGGCACCGGGCCTCGCGGAGCGGGCGGCGGCCGCGTTCACCGACGCCATGCAGCAGACGAGCCTGGTCGGCGGGGTCACGCTCGTCGCCGTCGCCGTGGCCGTCTTCGCGCTCGTGCCGCGCGGCACTGATGTGACGGCCGCGCAGCACTGACGCCTGTCACGGGGCGGTGACCACCGCCTCGACGGACGGGAGGACTGCGTCCCGCACCTGGACCGGTCGCGGCAGCAGACCGTTGGCGTGCAGGAGGTCGGCGGCGCGCTGCTGCTCGTTGAGGAAATCGTCTGTGACGGGCCCGATTCCGTAGGGCCGGTTGCGGATGGCGGCTTCCCAGGCGTCGAGGCTGGCGTCCCCGCCGCGGTCGACGACGTCACGGACGAAGTACTCGGCGGCCTCGCGGGGATGGTCGACGATGCACTGATCCGACTCGTGCAGCGCGTCGACGATGGCGGCCAGTTCCGCAGGGTGCTGTTCGGCGAAGTCGCGTCGTGTGAACCACAGCGACGGGTGGCTGAACAGTCCCTCGGTGTCGATGAGGGTCCGGAGTTCGAGGTCGCGTTCGACGGCGGTGAGGCCCGGGTAGGCGCCCACCCAGGCGTCGATCTCACCGCTGCGGAACGAGTCGGCGCCGTCGGTGACCGACGTGTTGACGGGCACGATGTCGCGCCAGGTCAGTCCGACCGAGTCGAGTGCGAACAGCAGCAGGGTCGTCTGCCACGAACCGTGGGCGATGCCCACCCGTTTGCCCTTCAGTGCGGCCACCGAGTCGATGTCGGAGTCGGCCTTCACGACGAGGCGCCCGTTCTCGGTGCGCGGCCCGGACACCCCGACGTACACGAGGTCACGGCCCTGCGCCAGGCCGGTGATCGGCGGCGTGAAACCCGTGCCGATGAAGTCGTACCCGCCCTCGGTGAACAGCCAGTCCGAGTGCAGGGTGGGCAGACCCGTGGTCGGGTCCGGCTCCGGACTCGCGGGCAGCTTTCGCAGGTCGACCCATTCGACGTCGATGCGCTGTTCGAGGATGCCCCGGTGCCGGAGCACGAACAGGGAGTTGTTGTGCGGGAAGTAACCAACGCGGATGGTCATGCGTTCTCCTTGTGGAAGTGGGTGATCAGAGTTCGGCGATGAGACCGCGTTCGCGCGCCTCGGCGAGCAGGCCGCTGCGCTTCCACTGCACCTCGAGGTTGGTGGGGTGGAACTCCACCGATCCGCCCAGCCCTTCGGCGATCGCCTGGAACTGCGCGCCCTCCTCCAGCAGCACGATGAACTTCGCGGTGTCCAGCAGACCCCGTCGTCCGATCACGTTGGACCCGCCGTTGGCCTCGAAGATGGCGGCGAGATGCGGATCCTCCTGCAGCCGTTCGAGGATGAACTCCGACGCCGGCTGGTGGCGGTTGATGTGCGGCGGGATCTCGCGGGACAGCGTGAGCCGCTGCGAGGCGGCGTACCGGATCGGTAGGGTCCGGTGGGTCTGCGCCCAAGCCCCGAGCCACGGCGTGTGGATGTGCACGACGGTCGTGATGTCCTCGTGGGCCCGGAACACCGCGGCGTACGAGGTGACGAAACCCGCTGCGCCCGAACCGGACAGGATCTCACCGTCGAAGGTCGCCACCACGGGGTGGACGGTCAGGTCGTCGGCCCAGGGGCCGGGGTCGTTCAGCGCGACGGCGATCTCGCGACCGGGTACACGCTCGACGAAGTTGGCGGTCCCGTTCGCCGACACCGTTCCGGTGGTCCGGAAGACATCGAATGCCTTCTGCGCGTGCTCGGTCACCTCGGCGACGAAGTCGGCGACCTCGCGATCGAGTCCGGTTTCTACGGTGGTCATGTCTCTCCTTACGATGAAATGGGTTGTCTGTCTTCGACGATGGGTGTGATGGCGGCGTGGGTTCCTCAGGCCACACCCAGGGCGGAACCGGTGGTGGTCTCGGCGCGGCCGAGCCGCGACCGTCCCAGGAGCGGGAGGACCTCCTCGCCCACGCGATAGGCCTCCTCGAGATGAGGGTTGCCCGCCAGGATGAAGGCGTCGACGCCGAGATCGATCAGTTCGTCGAGCCGTTCGGCGACCTGCTCGTAGCTGCCGACCAGTCCGAAGGCCGGGCCACCGCGCATGAGGCTGAAGCCGCACCACACATTGGGCTGGACCTCGAGATCGGTGTAGTCGGTGATGTTCTCGGGCACCCAGCCCTTGATCCGGCCGGCTCCGACGGAGTCGCCCTGCGCCTGGCGGTTCGCTGCGGCGCGGTCGACGTGCTGCCAGCCCTCGGCGATCTCGGCCCACGCCGCCTCGGCGGTGTGCCGGGCGAGGATGTCGATGCGGACCGCGAAGCGCGGACGCCGTCCCAGCCGCGCGGCGTGCTCCCGCACCCCGTCGAACTTGGCGCGCAGGTCGGCGAAGGGTTCGAGCCAGGACAGGTAGTAGTCGGCGTGATTGCCCGCGGCGTTGACCGCGGCACCGGACGACCCGGAGAAGTAGATCTCCGGGAACGGCGTCTCGGCGAGTTGCGGTGGCAGGACCGCACCCTCGGTGGAGAAGATGTCGCCGTCGTAGTCGAATGGCTCAGTCCCCCACACCCCCTTGAGGACATCGAGGAACTCGCTGGTCCGGCGATAACGGTCGTCGTGCGCGACCTTGTCGCCCCACCACAGCTGGGCGGGGCCTCCGCCCCCGCTGATGATGTTGTAGACCAGGCGTCCCCCGGTCGCCCGCTGCAGGCTGGCCGACATCCGGGCGGCCTGTAACGGATGCAGGAATCCCGGCTGGAAGGCCACCATGAACCGGTAGGTGCTGGTCTCCCGGGCGAGCGCCGCAGCGGCCGCCCACGGATCGTCGGTCCCGGGGAACGACGGGAGCAGACCGCCGACGAAGCCGGCGCTCTCCGACGCCTTGGCCACGGCCGCCATGTGGTCGATGTAGGTGTACGAGTCACGTTCTCCCGCACGGATGGCCGGCGTCAGGTTGCCCGGCTGGACGCCGCGCCAGTCTCCCCGGTTGAGCCGTCGGGGCGTGCGCAGGGTGGCGTGGTCGCCACCCATCCCTATCCGCCAGTAGAAGTCGATGGTCATGGGTCTCCGCTCGTCTGTCTGGGATCGTCGGTCAGGCGAGGACGCGGTTGCGTTCGTCGGCCCGGAAGAGCAGGTGCTCGGTGTTGCGGTTGAGTTCCTCGATGTTCGGTATGCCCGACAGGACGAAACGCGCGAAACCCTGCTCGGTCAGATCGATGATCCGCTGCGCGACATCGTCATAGGAGCCGACCAGACCGATGGGGTGCCGGTGGCCGATCCGGTCGAACCCGGCGAAGGTGAGGTCGTCGACCCAGAGATCGTCCGTCCGGGTGTCGGCGTCGGCGCCGTAGGCGTCCCGCCATTGACGACGCAGGCGTTGCACCGCTTCGTCTTTCGTCGACCGGGCGATCACCGGCAGGTACAGGCCGGCCGCCACCGTCCGCCCGAGCGCCGACGCACGGTCGACGAGCGGTGCGATCGCCGGCGCCGCACCGGTCGAGGACAACTCGAACAGGTGGATGTCGCCGTGCCGGGCCGACAGCGCGAGCGCCTCGTCACTCTCCCCGGTCAGGCGGACGGCCGGGAATCGATGACCGTGCACCGACCGATCGAGCCCACCGTCGGTGACCTCGTAGAACTCGCCCACGTGGTTGAATTCGCCGCCGTCGAAACCGCCCTGACGGGACCCGGCCCCGTCCCACACGCCTTTCGCCACGGTCAGGAATTCGTCGGCCCGTCGGTAGCGCTCGGCATCGGTCAGCCGGTCGCCGCGCGCTCGGTTGTCCGCGGCGTCGGTCTCCACGCGCAACTGCCACTGCAACCGGTCCGCGGAGTTCCGCTGCAGCGTCGCCGACACCTTGGCGGCATAGACCGGCGTTCCGAAACCGGGGTGGAACTCGACGGCGACGTGCGCATGTCGCGTGCGCCGCAACGCGATGCCGGCGAGAATCCACGATTCCTCACCCGCCGGGTCGTACGGCGCGATCACCGTGTCGTAACCGGCGGTGTCGATCGCGGTGATGACCTGTTCGGTCGGATCGAACGGATCCCACCGGCCGGCCGCGCGGAGGTCGGTGGCCACCGCCGACCCCGGTGATCGTGCCCAGCCGCCGCGGTGACGCGCGGCCGACCCGACATGCCGGCTGTCGCCGCGGCTCGGCACCTCCCATTCGAAAGCAACCATCACGCTTCCCCGGTGATGTCGGCAATGGGTTTGGCCGCACCGATCTCGGCGCGCGCACGGCGCAGGGGCTCGGGATCGACCCAGCTCTCGAGATCGAAGTCCGCAGGCAGGAACCCGTAGGTGTAGAGGAACCGCTTCTGAACCCCCAGTAGATCCAGCCGTTCGTCGGACAGCGACGGGTGCAAGGACGTGTGGAAGCCGTCCCCGTATGCCGCCACGACACCTTCCGGTCCCGAGAACGTCTCCCGCGCGAGCACTTCGCGGACCGTACCCAGATTCCCCGCCGCCCAGTCCGCCGCACGCAGACTCGCGGCGAGGAACCCGACCACGACCTCGGGATGCTCCTGCAGCAGGGACTCGTGCACGGTGATCGGCCGCGGCGTGCCGTTGTTCACCCGGGACCGCTTCGACTCGGTCGCATCGAGATCGACGAGGACGCGCAGACCGTGTTCGGCGGCGGCCTCGGCGGCCCTGGCGCCCTTCACATAGATGGCGTCGACGTCGCCGTCGAGCAGTTCGGGGAACCCGGACGGCACCGATCGCAACCGGTCCGCCTCCTCGGTGCGGACGCGTGGTTCCCAGTTGGCGGCCGTCTCGACCACGTTCACGTCGCCGAACGAGAGTCCGCCGAGTGCCAGCGCGGAGGCGAAGCCGTGCAACGACATCGCGCGGGGAAAGCTGCGGGCCTGGTCGACCGCCCACGCCGGAATCCCGATCCGCTTGCCGCGGAGCCCGGCAGCGTCGTCGATGTCGGAGTCGGGTCCGACCAGAACGGCTTGCGATTCGTCGATCCAGGTGAGTCCGATCAAGCGGGTCGGTGAACCCGACGCGCGGGCGACGATCGCCGGCACGTTGCCGCCTTCGCGGATCAATCTCGACAACTGGTGGTCGAAGTGGCGCGGAGCGAGTTCGGGGCCGGCGTCCTGGAGGATCGAGAAGCCCAGTCCCGCTGCGGATGCCGGCTCACCGAGCCAGCCCAGACTGTTGGCCAGACCGCTCGCGGTCGGGACCGGGCACCGGGTGTACCAGACGGTGTCGGCATCGGCAGACGCCGTGGTCGCGGTGTGGATGGTGGTCGCGGTGTCGATGGTCATCGGGGATTCGTCCTCAACTGTCGGTGTCGGGATGTATGCGGCCGACGCCGAGTTCACGGAGGAACTCGGCTCGGTAGCGGAGCGATTCGGGGTCGGAGCGGTCACGCGGACGGGGCAGGTCGATGTCCTCGTCGACGCCGAAGGTGCCGTCCGACAGGATGATCACGCGGTCGGCCAGCCGGACCGCCTCGTCGACGTCGTGGGTCACGAGCAGCACCGCGGGTTGGTGCCGGGCCACGAGATCGCCGACCAGATCCTGCATCTGGAGTCGCGTCAGGGCGTCCAGCGCGGCGAACGGCTCGTCGAGCAACAGCAGTTCCGGTTCGCGGACGAGGGCTCGGGCCAGTGCGACCCGTTGCGCCTCACCGCCGGACAGGGTGGCCGGCCAGGCGTCTGCCTTGTCCGCGAGGTTGACCTCCGCCAGCGCCGCCCGTCCGCGGTCCTTTGTGGTCTTGCCGCCGCGCTGGCCGATCGTCACGTTGGCCAGCGCCCGCTTGGAGGGCACCAGTCGCGGCTCCTGATACACGGTCGTGCGTGCAGCGGGGACGAGGATCTCACCGGAGTCGGGCTCTTCGAGGCCGGTCAGCAGGCGCAGCAGCGTCGTCTTCCCGGTACCCGATGGGCCGAGCAGCACCACGAACTCGCCTCGCCGGATGGTCAGGTCGACCGACTGCAGGACCGTCTTCGGACCGAAGGTCTTGGTCACCCCGGTCAGCGAGACCGCGACCGGCCGGCCCGCACGGCGTTCGCGTGCGGTGACCTGCGTCGGCTGCCGCTCGAGGAGTGGGGGCAGCGGGGCTTCGGGGCTCATCGGACGGTCACCCCCGCCCGCCACGGCATCGAGTACTTCTCCAGGATGCGGACGATGAGGTCGAAGATCAGGCCCAGGACGGCGTACAGCACGACACACAGGATCATGTAGTCGGTGCGGTTGTACTCCTGCGCCAGACTCACCAGGTAGCCGATGCCCTCACGGGTGCCGACCTGCTCGGCGGCGATCAGCCCGGTGATCGAGATGGACAGATGCGCAGTGCCATCAGGATTCCGGGCAGCGCCGCCGGGATGATCACGCCGAGGATGAGGCGGCCCCCGGTGAGCCCGAAACCCTGTGCCGCCTCGATCATCTTGCGATCGACGTTGCGGACCCCGAGGTAGCTGTAGGCGTACATGGGCGACACGGTCGCGATGGCGATCAGCAGCACCTTGAAGGTGTTGTCGATGCCGAACCAGGCGATGAACAGGGGCACCAGCGCGAGGAACGGGATGGCCCGGTTGATCTGCATCGTCGAGTCGATGAGTTCCTCGCCGAGCGTGTACAGGCCCGCGAGCACGCCGAGGATCAGCCCGACGCCGACGCCGAGACCGACACCGAGTGCGGCACGCTCCAGAGACGCCAGCGCGAAGTCGACGAGTTGCCCGGTGCGGTAGAGCTCGACGAACGCGTCGAACACGGCCCCGGGCGAGGCGAGGACCGCCGGCGAGATCGCGCCGGTGGCGGTGCCGATCCACCAGACCGCCACGATGACGCCCGGAACCAGGAACCGCAGCGGCAGCGAGAGCCACACCGGCCGGGCGCGCTGTCTGCGCGTACGTGGGGTCTCCAGGCCGATCGGTGAGACCGGTTGCGACGCAGTCTCTCCGGATGCGGTCTGGGCGATCGTCGACGAGGTCATTTCTGTCCGCTCTCGTACTTCTGCAACTGTGCGGGCAGATCGAAGAAGATGTCCTCGGCGGTGACCGGCTTCTGGATCACGCCGGCTTCGACGAACAGCGCCGACACCGATTCGAGGTCCTCACCGTCTTCCGCCGTGGGGTAACGCGGGGTCGACGCGTCGGCGCCGAGTGCGAGGGCGCGGGTGAGCCGGTCTCCGCTGAGCGCACGGGGACCCGCCTTCTCGAAGACGTTCTCGTAGTCGGCCGGATTCTCGCGCTGCTTGTCGGTCAACTGCTGCAACGCCTTCAGGTAGGCGTCGGCGACGTCGGGCCGCTCCTCGAGCACCTCGGTCCGGAAGGCGACGATGGTGTTGTCGACCGAGCCGATGCTCTCCTCGGTGGCGATCTCGACACCCCCGGCGGCCTTCGCCTCCTGGTACGGCTGGTTGAACGATGCCCAGCCATCGACCTGACCGGTGGAGAACGCCGAACCGGCCTCCGCCTGCTGGAGGGGCACCCGCTCGACCTTGTCGAACGGAATCCCTGCCTGCTTCAACGCCTTCAGCGTGATGTACTCACCCTTGCCCGCCGGGTTGACCGCGACCCGCTTGCCGACGAGGCCGGCGACATCGGTGACGCCGGAGTCCTTGGTGACGAGGATTCCGTTCTGGTCCTTGCCGGCCGGGTCGGCCACCGCGATGATCTTGACGCCGACGTTCTTCGACAGTGCGCCGACGACCGGGCTGTAGGCGCCACCGGACACATCGAGCTGGCCGGTGTTGAACAGCTTGAGGTTCGACGAGAACCCCGGTGTCGAATTGACCCATTCGATCTTCGCGCCCTGCGGGGCCAGCGCCTCGTCGAAGGTCCCGTCGCGCTTGCCGACCGCCAGCGGTCCGGCGTTGCCCGGGTCGGTCACCTTGAGCACATACTGTTCGCCGCCGGCACTGCCACCGTCCGAGTCACCCGACGCGCACCCGGTGGCGACGGTGAACAGCGCTGCCGCCGCGACCGCGGCGGCGGCGAGGCGGAATCGTGGGGTTGCGGGCATGACGGGCTCCTGTTCGACAGGTGGAGGCCGTGTTCGGACGAACACGAGGATTCGGATACCGCAGACGTTAGGTGGACGGAGACAGTCCGCACACCTCTGCGTTTCCATCAGTTGGAAAGCTTGACAACTCCACTCAGAGCTGGGTCGGTCGGCGCGTAGCTCTGCCAGAGGTCGCGGTAGGGCCCGGGCGCCGACACCAGATCCGCGTGCCGTCCGGACTGGACGGCCCGACCGTCGGCCATCACGACGACCCGGTCCGCCCAAGCCGCGGTGGTGAGGCGGTGTGCCACGAGAACCGTTGTGCGCCTGCGCGCTACGGCCTGCAACGCGGCCAAGACCTCCGCTTCGGTACCCGGGTCGATGTCCGAGGTCGCCTCGTCGAGGATCAGCAGATCCGGTTCGACGAGTTCGGCACGGGCCAGGCAGATCAATTGCTGCTGGCCCGCGGACAGCGTCGCCCGGCCCGGCCCCACCGGCGTCTGGTAGCCCAGCGGCAGCGACGCGATGCTGCCGTGAGCGCCGACCGACCTCGCCGCCCGTTCGATCTCGGCCTGCCCGGCGTCGGGACGCCCGAACGCGATGTTGGACGCCACTGTTCCGGCGAACAGATAGGGATCCTGTGGCACGTAGGCGATTCGAGGGCGGCGGCCACTCGGGCCGATGTGGCGCAGGTCGACGCCGCCGACCCGCACGACGCCGCGGTCGGGCGAGTGGAACCGCAACAGCAACTTCATCACGGTGCTCTTGCCCGCGCCGGTCGTGCCGACGACGGCCGCGGTCTCACCGTCGGGGATGACCAGGTCGAGCCCGTCGAGCGCGGGCCGACCACGCGTCCGCGTCGCCGTCGGATACCCGAAGACCACCTCGTCGAATTCGACTGTGGCACCAGCTGGTTCGGCCGTGTCGGCGATCTTCTGCCGCGAATCCTCGTCGATCGGGGTGTCGAGGAAGCCGCGCATCCGCTGGGTGCCGACCCGAGCCTGGATCCAGAGGTCGAGCACGATCGACAACTGCTGGAGCGGGGTGAAGAACAGATCGACGTAGAGGAGCGCGGCGATCAGCACGCCGGTGGTGAGGGAGCCCGCGTCCATGAGCTGTGCGCCGACGATCAGGATGAGCGCCTTGGCCGCCACCGCAAGCAGATTCAGGAAGGGAAAGAACACCGAGATGTACAACATCGAACGACGGCGCGCATCTCGGTAGCGTCGCGAGTGCCCGTCGAAAGCACCCGTCGTCCACTCCTCGGCGTTGTGCGCCTGGATGATCCGCACCCGCCCCAGATGTTCGGAGAGGAGCGCGGTGACGGTCGCGATACGCGAACGCGCCTGCAGGTAGGCCCGATTCGAACCCCGGACGAAGATCCACGATCCCACCGCGAGAAACGGGATGGTGGCGAGCATCGCGGCCGCCAGCCGGATGTCGAGCAGGGCCAGTACCACCAGGATTCCGGCACAGGTGCACACGTTGACGATCGCGTTGACCATGCCCTGCGTCATCAGTTGCCCGACCGCGTCCACGTCGCTGGTGAGCCGGGTGACGATGCGGCCCGACTGCCGTGCGTCGAAGTAGTCGATGCGCAGTTGCTGGAGGTGCCCGAACAGCCGGAGCCGCAGCGCGAAGAGCACGCGCTCGAAGACCCGCGCCGCCCGCAGCGCCAGCACCCACGAGTTGAGCCAGGACACCAGCGCGATCACCAGGACGATCGCGCACGTTCCCCAGAACACGGTCGCCGCACCCGCCCCGAGACCGTTGTCGATGCCATGCCGGAAAAGGGCGGGGGTGGCCAGCGTCGTCGCCGCGTCGACGACGACCAGGGCCACGCACAGCGCGACGGGCCACCAGAACGGCCGCAGGGACCCGGTCAGACCGAAAACCCTGGTACGGGCCGACTTCGGGGGAGGACGGTCGTCGCCCGGCGCGGGCACATCGGTCAGCGGGGGGAGCGCCAGCAGTGCCTCGCGTAGGTGCGAGTCCACCTGCTGGACCTGTTTGCCGCTCTCGTCGGCGTCGAGCCCCAGCCGGGCCCGGACCACCGGATCGGCGCCCGCCTCGTCGACTTCCGGCCAGCTTTCGGGAGTCGGAATCGAGCTGTCCGGCACCGTCGAACGCTCGGTTTCGTGCGCCTTCGGCACGCCACCGGCCAGGAGAGCCGCGACGCGCGGGTCGGCGAGCACCTCCGACGGCGGACCGTCGTGCGTGATGCGGCCCGCCTCGAGGACGATGACCTGGTCGGCGAGTTCGGTCGTCGCCGGCCGGCGCGCGATCAGGATCGTGGTCCGGCCGACCATCAGCCCGGCCAGGCTCGCCAACACCGTCCGCTCGGTCGTCGGGTCGAGCGCCGACGTCGTGTCGTCGAGGATCAGGACCGCCGGGTCGGCGAAGAAGGCGCGGGCGAGCGCAATCCGCTGACGTTGTCCGCCCGACAACGAGATCCCGCCCGGTCCGACCACGGTGTCGTAGCCCGCGGGCAGCCGCTCGATGAACTCATCGGCCGCGGCGGCGCGGGCAGCAGCAGCGATTTCCGCGTCGTCGGCCGGGGACCCCATCGCAATGTTCTCGCGGAGGGTGCCCGAGAACATCAGGCTCTCGTCGAACACCATCATCACCGCCGACCTCACCGAGCGCGGCGACACGGCACGCAGGTCGGTGCCACCGATCCGCACCGATCCCCGGTCGGGGTCGAACTGGCGGGCGATGAGCGACCCGAGCGTCGTCTTGCCCGAACCGGACGGACCGATGATCGCCACCCGGCTACCGGGAGCGATCGACGTCGTCACCCCACGGAGGACGGGGTGGCCACCGAGCGCGAGGTCGACGCCGGTCACCTCGATCGTGCCGCGCGGGGACGGGAGATCCGGACCGGTGGGGTCCATCGCCGGCACCGTGTCCAGCAGCGCGAACACCCGACGCGCCCCCGATCGCGCGAGCTGCATCGTCGTCACCATGGCCGCGAGCAGCCTTGCCGGAGGCGCGAATTGCAGCACGTACGAGGCGAAGGCGAGGAAGACACCCACCGAGACGTGTTCGTTCATGGCCAGCCACCCGCCGACGACCAGCACGCCGAGCTGGGTGAAGACCGGGATCGCGACCATCGCCGCGCTCAAGCGTGCCGAGATCCGCGCACTGCGCAACCGCGAGGCGAACAGGCGGGTCGCGCGGTCGCGGAAACGGTTGCGTCGCATATCTTCCTGGCCGAACGCGCGGATCAGTTCGACCCCGGAAATCTCCTCGTCGACCGCGGCGGCGACCTGGCCCAGCAGCACCTGGTCGCCGAACGAGGCGGGGTAGAGTTCGCGGCGGAGCCGGCGCGTGACCCAGAACAGGACCGGAACGCTCGCCGCCACGACCACGAACAGCGGCGGCGACAGGACGAACATCACGACCAGGCCGACCGCGAGCAGTGTCAGGTTGGCGACGAACAACGGCACCTGCGAGATGAACATCTGGATCAGGTTCAGATCCGACGTCCCACGCGAGATGACATCGCCCGCCGCGAGTTCCGCCCGACGCCGTGCGTCGAGCGCATGCAGGTGCCGATGGACCGCGACGCGCAGATCGTGCTGAACGTCGACCGCGCAGCGGCTGCCGATGTACCGGCGCAGTGCGTGGGAGGCGAAGCTCAGCACACCGATGGAACACAGGACGGCGATCCAGAACGCGAGGGACTGCGTCGGATCGAGCAGGACGTCGTCGACGATGATCTGCTGGACCAGCGGCACCAGTGCCAGCAACCCCTGGCCCACCACCGCCAGCACGAGCGCCACCGACACCCGGCCGTGGTACGGGCGTACCCACTGCCAGAGCCGTCGCAGCCAGCCCGGCCCATTCTCGTCGGTCACACGTCTCCTCGCCCGATCTCGGGACTCTCTGATTTCCGAACTGCACCGCTCGAACCGCGCTGATCCTGATATCGACGGCCCCCTTCGCGAGGAGTATCTTCCGAATAGTGGAAAGTGGCCAGGCCCTGAATCAGGCCGATTTCTAGTCGGGAGGCATGGAGAGATGGCCGGTTCTGGTGTGCAGACCGTGTCGAGGGCGCTGGCCGTCCTCGGCTGCTTCCGCGGTGGGGACGAACTCGGGGTCACCGACGTCGCCCGCGCGCAGGGCCTCGCTCTGAGCACGACTCACCGTCTGCTCACCGCTCTGGTGGACGCCGGGTTCCTCGAGAAGACCGCCGAGGCAAGCCGATACCGCCTCGGCGGGGCGTTGGCACAGTACGGCCAGATCGCCTATCGCCAGCATCGGATCTACCTCACCGAACCACATCTGGAACGCCTTGCCGCGACCACGGGCGCGTCGGCATCGGTCGCGATGCGGTACGGCAACGAAGTCGTCCTCCTCGGCACGAGCCGCTGGCGCGAAGCCGAGGGGCACGCACTCCAGGGCGTGTTGCTGCCGCTGCACGCCTCCGCACTCGGCAAGGCGCTGCTGGCGTTCTCGCACACCGGCCAGGACGAGCTCGAACGCCTCCCTTACGGAGACGGCACCGACCGCGCCGTCCGAAACGCCGACGAGCTCGCGAAAGAACTGGCCCTCACCCGGGAACGTGGCTACGGCTTCAACGACGAGGAGCTGGCCGCCGGCCACCGCACCATCGGACTCCCGATCTTCCCCGCCGACGGTGGCGCCGACGTGCGCTTCGCCCTCGGCATCCGGGGTGCCACCGAACTCATGAGTCCCGAACGCATCCCGTTCCTCGTCGACCTGGGCCGGTCGACCGCCCGGGACATCAGCGTCGCCCTGGCGCAGTGAGCGAAGAGGTCTAGGAGACTGCTGAAATAGTCGGTGTCGTTTCGGTGTGGGGTGAGCGGGTTTGCCTGGTGGGCTGGGATCCTGGTGGGTATGCAGGGTGAGCCGGATCGTCAGGGTGAGTTTCTGGATGTGAACTCGGTCGTCGGGCATTTGCTGGCCGAGGGCAGTGTGTTCGCGTTTTTGGCTGCTCATCGCGAGCAGTTGTTCCCTGCGGAGATGTTCGCGGACCTGTTTCCCAGCGGCCGGGGCCGTCCGTCGATCCCGCCGGCCACGATGGCGTCGGTGATCGTGCTGCAAACGCTGCAGGGTTTGTCCGATCGCGAAGCCGCTGATGCGGTCACTTTTGATCTGCGGTGGAAAGCGGCGTGTGGATTCGTGTTGGGTAACAAAGGTTTTCATCCGTCGACTCTGACGTACTGGCGTCGGCGACTGGCAGCCAGCGACCGGCCGCACCGCATTTTCGAGGTGGTACGCGAGGTCATCACCACCACCGGGGTGCTCGCGGGTAAGAGCCGTCGAGCGCTGGATTCGACGATCTTCGATGACGCGGTGGCCCGCCAGGACGCCATCACCCAGGTGATCGCGGCGATCCGGCGGGTCGCCCGAGAGGTCGACGGTGGTGCGGTGGTGGTCGAGCAGCACGCGACTCGTCTGGCCGCGTTGACCGGCGGCGGCTATGACCGGCCCGGCAAGCCGCGGATCGCCTGGGATGATGAGTGTGCTCAACAGGACCTGATCAGCGCCCTTGTCGAAGATGGGTTGGCCGTGCTCGACGGTCTGGACCTCGAGGCCATCGACAAGGAACCGAGTAACCAGGCCCAGGCGCAGGCGGTGGCATTGCTGGCATTGGTGACCGGCCAGGATGTGGAACCGGCACCAGGTTCTGATGGCACCGACGGACGCTGGCGCATCGCGCCCCGGACCGCCCCGGACCGGGTGATCTCCACCGTCGATACCGACACCCGGCACGCCCACAAAACCCGGGCACGCCAGCAGGACGGGTTCAAGGGCCACATCGTCAATGAACCGGAGACCGGGTTAGTCACCGCGATCGAGATGACCAAAGCCGCTGGTCCGGACACTTCCGACGGAGCAGTCGGGGCACGGTTGTTGCTGAGCGATCCGACCGTCGCCGACGACGCCGACGATCGTGAGGTGCTGGGTGATTCAGCGTATGCCTCCGGTGACATGCTGGCCACGCTGGCGCGGACACGATGGAACGCGGTGATCAAACCCAAGCCACACATGCCGGCGGTTGCTGGTGGTTTCGTCGTCGACGATTTCACCTTCGACGCCGACGCGAACACATTGACCTGCCCCAACAACCTGACCCGACCGGTCAGCGCGAAAGGCCACGTCACCTACGGTGCGGCCTGCCAAGACTGCCCACTTCGGGCACGGTGCACCACCGCGGTTCGTGGACGCAAAATCAGTTTCGGCGAACACCACCAACTCCAGCGCGAACACCGACAACACTTCTCTGACAACACTATTGCCGACACCTACCGCCAGCATCGACCCATGGTCGAACGGACGATTGCCTGGCTCACCCGCGGTAACCGGCGGGTGCCCTACCGTGGAATCGAACGCAACAACAACTGGCTGCACCACCGCGCCGCCGCGATCAACCTACGCCGCCTGATCACCCTCGGACTGACTACCACCAACGGCACCTGGACACTGGCCACCGCCTGAACCGCGGCACCGCCGCCCCACCTAGATCGATCACCACGACCACACCCCGGAACCGACACATCCCCGCAGCAGGAACCTCAACCCAGGCTGGACCCTAATTCAGCAGGCTCCTAGACTCGGACGGGTGCCAGCCTTCAGCCCCCTCGAATGGCCGGTGTTCCGCCAGTTGCGGTCGGGCGACGTCTTCGGGCGCGGACCGGCGGTCACCTCGGCGAGGACACGCGGCATCGAACCGCGCACCGCCACCGCGGACCGTGTGGTCCAGAGCGTGTGCCCGTTCTGCGCGGTGGGTTGCGGGCAGAAGGTGTACGTCAAGGACGAGCGGGTGGTCCAGATCGAGGGCGACCCGGACTCCCCGATCTCCCGCGGGCGCCTCTGTCCCAAGGGCGCGTCGAGCGAGCAGTTGGTCAACAACCCGATGCGGCAGACCTCCATCCGCTATCGGGCCCCGTACGCGACCGAATGGCAAGACCTGGATCGCGATACCGCGATCGACATGATCGCCGACCGTTTCCTCGAGGCCCGACGCCGTGGCTGGCAGGACCGCGACGACGAGGGCCGGCTGCTCCGACGGACCACCGGTGTCGCCTCGCTCGGCGGTGCCACCCTCGACAACGAAGAGAACTATCTGATCAAGAAGCTCTTCACCGCGGCGGGCGCGATCCAGATCGAGAACCAGGCCCGCATATGACACTCCGCGACGGTTCCCGGTCTGGGGGCCTCGTTCGGACGCGGCGGCGCAACGCAATCACTGCAGGACATGGCCAACGCCGATTGCATCGTTCTCATGGGCGGCAACATGGCCGAGGCGCACCCGGTGGGTTTCCAGTGGGTGTCGGAGGCGAAGGCCAAGGGCGCGACGATCATTCACGTCGATCCGCGCTTCACCCGTACCTCTGCGGTGGCCGACCGGCACATCTCCATCCGGGCCGGCTCTGACGTCGTCCTGCTCGGTGCGCTCATCAACTACGCCATCACGCACGAGAAGTACTTCCGCGAGTACGTCGTCGCCTACACCAACGCCGCCACCCTGATCGCCGCGGACTTCCGCGACACCGAGGATCTCGACGGCCTGTTCTCCGGCTTCGACCCGGAGACCGGCGAATACGACGCCACCAGTTGGGCTTACGAGGAACCGTCCGCCCACTCCGACGACGGTGGCCGCGACAGCGAGGACGGCAAGGTCGAGTCGCCCGGCCACCCGGACGACGGGCCGCGGGTGAAGGACCGCGCGGTGGGGCACGAGCATGGCTCCGGCGGGCCGCCGCTGGAACACGGGGCGACAGTGCGCGATGACACCCTGGAACACCCGCGCAGCGTGTTCCAGATCGTCAAGCGTCACTACTCGCGCTACACACCCGAGATGGTGCGCGACATGTGCGGGATCTCGGTGCGCGACTTCGAGTATCTGGCCCGGGCCGTCACCGACAACTCCGGCCGCGAGCGCACCACGTGCTTCGGGTACGCGACCGGCTGGACCCAGCACACCTTCGGCGCGCAGTTCATCCGCGCCGCGTCGGTTCTGCAACTCCTGCTCGGCAACGTCGGGCGCCCCGGCGGCGGCATCATGGCCCTCCGCGGACACGCGAGCATCCAGGGGTCCACCGACATCCCGACGCTGTTCAACCTGCTGCCCGGGTATCTGCCGATGCCCTCGGCGGGCAAGCATGACAGTTTCGCCGACTACATCGACGCGATCACGTCGAAGGCCGAGAAGGGTTTCTGGGCCAACGCCGAGGACTACATGGTGAGTCTCCTCAAGGCGTGGTTCGGCGACGCCGCGACCGCCGAGAACGACTGGTGTTACGACTACCTGCCCCGGCTCACCGGGCCCGCCGGGACCTTCCAGACGACGGTCGACATGCTCGCCGACAAGGTCGACGGCTACTTCGTCCTCGGCCAAAACCCGGCGGTCGGATCGGCCAACGGGCGCCAGGCGCGGATGGCGATGTCGCACCTCAAATGGCTCGTCGTTCGCGACCTCAACATGATCGAGACGGCCACCTGGTGGAAGGAGGGCCAGGAGATCGAGTCCGGCGAGCTGCGCACCGAGGACATCGCCACCGAGGTGTTCTTCCTCCCCGCGGCCACGCATGTGGAGAAGGCCGGCTCGTTCACGCAGACCCAACGCATGGTGCAGTGGCGCCACCAGGCGGTCGAGCCGCCGGGTCAGTGCCAGAGCGAGATGGACTTCTTCTATGAGCTCGGGCAGCGCATCCGCGAACGCCTCGCCGGGTCGACCGACGAACGTGACCGCCCACTGCTCGACATCACCTGGGACTATCCCCTCGACGAACACGGCAACCCCGACCCCGAAGCGGTGCTGTCGGAGATCAACGGCTACCACGTGACCGGCGCCGACGCCGGCACGAACCTCACGTCCTACACCCAGATGAAGCGCGACGGCTCGACCGCGGGCGGCTGCTGGATCTACACCGGGGTCTACACCGGCGCGGACACCGACGGGCCGTCGAACTCCGCTGCCCGCCGGGTCCCGCAGGGCGGTGGTGGCGTCACCCAGCACGAGTGGGGCTGGGTGTGGCCGGCGGATCGTCGAATCCTCTACAACCGTGCGTCGGCCGACCCCGACGGCCGGCCATGGAGCGAGCGCAAGCGGTACATGGAATGGGACGCCGACGCCGGGCGGTGGGTCGGTCCCGACGTGCCCGACTTCCCGGTCGACCTGGCCCCCGACGCCCGTCCCGACCCGTCGGTCGGCGGCGTCGAAGCCCTCTGCGGCGACGACCCGTTCGTCATGCAGGCCGACGGGAAGGGCTGGCTCTACGCCCCGCGCGGACTGGTCGACGGCCCGTTGCCGACGCACTACGAACCGCAGGAATCCCCGGTGGTCAACGCGCTGTACCCCCAACAGCAGTCGCCATCGCGAGTCCTGTTCCCCCGCACGGACAATCTCGACGCACCCAGCGGCGAGAGCCCCGGTTCCGAGGTGTACCCGTTCGTGTTCACGACGTACCGCCTCACCGAGCACCACACCGCGGGTGGCATGAGCCGATGGACGCCGTATCTGTCGGAACTGCAGCCGGAGATGTTCTGCGAGATCTCACCCGAACTCGCCGAAGAGCGGGGCCTCACCAACGAGGGCTGGGCGACGATCGTGTCGCCGCGCGCTGCGATCGAGGCGCGGGTGCTGGTGACCGACCGCATGATGCCGCTGACCATCAACGGCCGGCAGGTGCATCAGGTGGGTCTTCCCTATCACTGGGGCGTGGGTTCCGACGCCGTCGTCAGCGGCGACGCCGCCAACGATCTGATCGGGGTCACACTGGATCCGAACGTGCAGATCCAGGAATCCAAGGTGGGCTCGTGCGACGTCATCGCCGGGCGCCGGCCGCAAGGCCGGGCACTGCTCGACCTGGTGCGCGCCTACCAGGAGCGGGCCGGGGTCACCGTCGAGACCGACAACCAGCACATCACCGGGAAGGCGGAGGAGTAGATGGGACAGCTGTCCGGGCCATCCGATCCCAGCACCGACGCGCACTGGAACACCCACGAGGAGCGCAAGGGGTTCTTCACCGACACCTCGATCTGCATCGGCTGCAAGGCCTGCGAGGTGGCGTGCAAGGAATGGAACGGCAACCCGCGCGACGGCGACCTCGCCCTCACCGGGATGTCGTACGACAACACCGTCGCCCTCGGCGCGAGCACCTGGCGCCACGTCGCCTTCATCGAGCAGAATTCCGACCGCATCGCCGAGGCCCGCGAGTCCGGGCGTGCGCTCGTCGGACTGGGCATGCCCGCGATGCCCGGCTCCTCGCCTGCTGACACCGCCTCCCAACCGGCTGAGCCCTCCTCCCCGGCCCCGCCTGACACCCCTGAGTTCCGCTGGCTGATGTCGTCCGACGTCTGCAAGCACTGCACGCACGCCGGGTGCCTCGACGTCTGTCCGACGGGCGCGCTGTTCCGCACCGAGTTCGGCACCGTTGTGATCCAGGACGACGTCTGCAACGGCTGCGGGACGTGCGTGGCCGGATGCCCGTTCGGCGTCGTCGAGCGCCGGGCCGACGGCACCGCCGCGCCGACGACCCGCTCCGGCGAACGCAAGGGCGACCAGCCCGAGGTGCCCAAACGCGGTGTCGCGCAGAAGTGCACGCTCTGCTACGACCGGTTGCTCGACGACGAGACACCGGCTTGCGCGAAGACCTGCCCGACCACGTCGATCAAGTTCGGCGACCACGACGACCTCGTCGACGACGCGCACGCCCGCGTCCGGGCGCTGCACGAGCAGGGCATGACCGAGGCGCGGCTCTACGGCGCCAACCCGAACGACGGTGTCGGCGGCACCGGATCGGTGTTCCTGCTGCTCGACGAGCCGGAGGTCTACGGACTGCCGCCGGATCCGAGGGTGTGCACCGCCGACCTGCCGGCCATGTACAAGCGAGCCGGGATCGCGGCGGCCGGAATGCTGGCCGCCGCCGCACTCTCGTTCCTGCGGGGCGGCCGATGACCTCGTCGGAGTTCGACTCCTTCCGCCCGCCGGAGCCGCCCCGGCGGCGCGGCCGGGGTTTCGGCCGTGGCGGAAAACGAAGGCCGGGTAGAGGTTTCGGTCAGGGCGACGGCAACCGCGAGATGTCGATGGTGCCCGATGCCGAATTCACCTCGTATTACGGGCATCCCGTCGTCAAGCCGCCACCCTGGGACGAGAAGGTGGCCGCCTACCTGTTTCTCGGCGGTGTCGCCGGCGGCTCCGGCGTCCTGGCCGCCGGGGCCCAGCTCACCGGGCGGGACGCGTTGCGCCGCAACGCCCGCCTCAGTGGTCTGGGTGCCGTGGGTCTGGGAGGGATCGCGCTCGTCGCCGACCTCGGACGGCCGGACCGGTTCTACAACATGTTGCGCACGTTCAAGGTGACGTCGCCGATGAGCGTCGGTTCCTGGATCCTGTCGGCGTTCAGCGGGGCACTCGGTGTCGCGGCGGTCGCCGAAGTCGACCGGATGACCGGTGCGCGGCTGCCGCTCGGGCCGCTTCGTGCGGTGTTGCGCGCCGTCGAGGCCCCCGCCGGGCTGACCGCCGGCCTGGCGGGTCCGCCGCTCGCGGTGTACACCGCGGTCCTGCTCTCCGACACCGCCGTGCCGACCTGGAACGCCATGCACCGGGACCTGCCGTTCGTGTTCGTCAGTTCCGCGAGCCTGGCGTCGAGCGGGCTGGCGCTGGTCACGACGCCGGTCGGTCAGGCCGGGCCGGCACGGACGCTCGCGGCGCTGGGCGTGGTCGGCGACCTCGCGGCGATGCGGCTCACGGAGCGACGGATGGACCAGGTCGCCGCCGAACCGCTTCACCACGGCAAGGCCGGCACCCTGCTGCGCTGGAGCGAGCGACTCGCCGTCGCCGGCGGAGTGGGCGCGTTGCTCAGCGGTCGCTCCCGCCCCCTGGCGGTCGCTTCGGGAGTCGCACTGCTCGCCGCGTCGGCCTGCACGCGATTCGGCGTCTTCGACGCCGGCATCGAGTCGGCCAAGAACCCCCGCTACACGATCGAACCGCAGAAGCGCCGCCTCGCGGCCCGTCGCGCCGCCGGAATCACCGACGACTCGATCACCACCGGGCCGCCCGCGCCCTGAGCGGTGCCCACTGAGGAGCGCCGCCACCCGCTGCTCCCTAATCCGAAAGAGGGCGCATAACCCCTGCTCCCTGAGGTGCGAGGAGCGCAACCGACGAGCCACGAAGGGCCTGGTGAGACACGTTGCGTGACCCTTCGTGGCTCGCTTCGCTCGCACCTCAGGGAGCATGTTCTTCGGACGTTCACGAGTGTTCTTTCGTGGTCCACAACGGCCGCCAGGCCCCCGCTCCCTGAGGAGCGCCCGGAGCTTGCGGAGGGCGCGTCACGAAGGGTCTTGGCGACCGAGTCAGCGAACCCGGATACCCATCCCCGCAACCGTCTCGGCGACCCCACCGCTCCCTAATCCGAAAGAGGCGCATAACCCCTGCTCCCTGAGGTGCGAGGAGCGCAAGCGACGAGCCACGAAGGGTCAGCGCACCGTGATCCCGAAGCCCGCCACCGTCTCGCCGATCACCGGGTAGCCCGGGACCTCGCCGACCACGAGCAGCCCGCCCGAGGTCTGTGCGTCCGCGAGGAACAGCAGGTCGTCGTCGGAGACACCGGAATCGACCGTGAGGTGCGGCCGCACCCAGTCGAGGTTGCGGCGGGTACCCCCCGACACGAACCCGTCACGCAGGGCCTCGTCCGCGCCGCTCGCGGCCGGCACCGAAGCGCGGTCGACTACCGCGCCGACGCCCGACGCGCGGCACAGTTTGTGCAGATGCCCGAGTAGACCGAAGCCGGTCACGTCGGTCGCCGCACGGACGCCGGCCGCGACCGCAGCGATCGACGCATCGCGATTGAGCGTCGTCATCAGGGCGATCGCCTCCTCGAACACCTCGCCCGTCTGCTTGTGCCGGTTGTTCAACAGTCCGACGCCGATCGGTTTGGTCAGGGTGATGGGCAACCCCGGCTCGGCCGCGTCGTTGCGCAACAAGCGGCCGGGTTCGGCCACTCCGGTCACCGCCATGCCGTACTTGGGTTCCGGATCGTCGATGGTGTGCCCGCCGATCACCGGACAGGCGGCCTGCGCCCCGACGTCGAGACCGCCGCGCAGCACCTCGGTCATCAGCTCCATCGGCAGCACCTGCCGGGGCCACCCGACCAGGTTGATCGCGACGACGGGGGTGCCGCCCATGGCGTAGATGTCAGACAGCGCGTTGGCCGCGGCGATGCGGCCCCAGTCGTACGGATCGTCGACGACCGGGGTGAAGAAGTCGGCGGTGGACAGCACCGCGAGGTCGTCGCGGATACGCACTGCCGCGGCGTCGTCCCCGTCGTCTAGCCCGACGATGATGTTCTCTCCGACCTGGCCGGTGAGCCCGGCGACCGCCTGCTCGAGCTCGCCCGGCGGGATCTTGCACGCGCATCCACCACCGTGGGCGTAGCCGGTCAGTCGGATGGGTGTCTCGCTTCGCACGGTCACCGTGTCGAGGGTAGCCCTCCGGCAATCGCCGATACGGTCCTCCGGCGATCGCTACCATCGGGCGCATGAGGCAAGCAGACGGCGAGTACTACGTCACGGCCGGCGAGCTGCAGGCGTTCTGGGAATCCGGTCACGACTACTGGTACATGCGAGAGGACGGGTCGACCGACCTCTACGCCGACGAACTCGACATCACCCACGGCTGGCCGATCTTCCTGATGAAGCGCGACGAGGAGTGGTTCGCGAACTGGGACGGCGACTTTGAGCGCGCCGTCGACGATGATCTCAACCCGAAGCTGATCCGCCACTTCGAGGAACTCATCACCGAGGGCAACTGGCCACACCGGCAGGACTGACCGGCCGCACGTCGGATAGGTTGGGACCGCATGGAGGCGTATGGGTCCTGGTGGGCTCCCCGGTCTTCAAAACCGAGGAGGTCGAGTATCTCGGCCTGGCGGGTTCGATTCCCGTCCGCCTCCGCCAGGGGTCGACCGTGACCCCCGCCGGCTGAGCCGGTGACGAGCGAAGCGAGAGCCACCCCCGCCGGCTGAGCCGGTGACGAGCGAAGCGAGAGCCACCCCCGCCGGCTGAGCCGGTGACGAGCGAAGCGAGGAGCCGTGTCGAAGCCCCCCGTCACCGATCCGCGCCGTCGAATTCCGCGAACCGACGCACTGTTGGCCCTGCCCGCGGTGTCCGCGGCGCGTGCACGACTGGGCGACACAGCGATTCGCGACATCATTCGCCAGGCCCAGGACGCGGCCCGCCGCGGCGAGACGCCACCGGATGACGTCGAGCGGATCGTCGTGGAATCGGTCAGCGCGTCGTATGCCTCGTCGATCCGCCCCGTGCTCAACGCCACCGGGGTCGTCGTGCACACGAACCTCGGGCGGGCACCGCTGTCACCCGCGGCGCTCGACGCCGTCGGCGCGGCGTCGGGTTACGTCGACGTGGAACTCGATCTCGAGTCCGGCACCCGGTCGAAGCGCGGGGCGGCCACCCGCAGCGCTCTCCTACGAGCCTGTCCCGCAGCGGAAGACGCGCTGATGGTCAACAACGGTGCGGCCGCATTGGTACTGGCGACGACCGCGCTGGCGGCCGGGCGTGCAGTCGTCATCAGTCGTGGCGAGATGATCGAGATCGGCGCAGGTTTCCGGCTCACCGAACTGATCGCGTCGACAGGCGCCCGGTTACACGAGGTCGGCACCACCAACCGCACCCACGCACGCGACTACGCCGACGCCCTCACCGACGACGACGTCGGAGCAATTCTCAAGGTGCATCCGAGCAACTTCCGGGTCGAGGGCTTCACCAGCGAGACATCGCTCTCCGAGCTGCGCGGCCTCGCCCGGGCGCACGGCGTGCCCGTCGTCGCCGACATCGGCAGCGGACTCCTGCAACCCGACCCGCTGCTGCCCGACGAACCCGACGCCACCACGACACTCGAATCCGGCGCCGACCTCGTCATCGCCAGCGGCGACAAACTCCTGGGCGGACCACAGGCCGGACTCCTCCTCGGCGATGGAGCGCTCGTTCAGCGTCTCGCGAAACACCCACTCGCACGGGCCGTTCGCGCGGACAAGCTGGCACTGGCCGCGATGGAGGCGACCGTCGGCGGCCCACGACCCCCCGTCTGGGAGTACCTCCACGCCGATCCCGACAGACTTCGCGTGCGTACCGAATCCCTGGGCACGGCAGTCGGATTCCCGATCGTCGCCCATGACGGACGGGTGGGTGGCGGTGGCGCACCCGGCGTGCCGCTGCCGGGGTGGGCGGTGCGGCTTCCGGTCGCAACGGCCGCCCGCCTACGCGTCGGCGATCCGGCCGTCCTACCCCGCGTTCACGACGACGCGTGTCTGGTGGACCTGCGCTGCGTTCCCGAAGCCGACGACGTGCGGGTACTCGCCGCGATCCGACAGGCTCTGGGCGCGTCGTGAAGTCGCGCTCGTGAAGTACGTGGTGGCCACCGCCGGACACGTGGACCACGGGAAGTCCACACTGGTGCGTGCTCTGACCGGGATCGAGCCGGACCGATGGGAGGAGGAACGACGCCGCGGGCTGACGATCGACCTCGGTTTCGCCTGGACCACACTGCCTTCCGGTGCCGACGTGGCCTTCGTCGACGTCCCCGGCCACGAGCGGTTCATCCCGAACATGCTGGTCGGCCTGGGCCCGGCGCCCGTCGTCCTGTTCGTCGTCGCCGCGGACGAGGGATGGAGCGCCCAGTCCGACGACCACCGTGATGCCGTCGCCGCCCTCGGCATCGAGTACGGGCTGCTGGTCATCACCCGAGCCGACCGGGCCTCGCCCGACCGCGTTCGTGAAGTGATCGATCTGTCGCGTGATCGCCTCAGCCGCACCGGCCTTTCCGATGCGCCGGCGGTCGTGGTGTCGGCGCCCGATCGCGTCGGAATCGACGAACTGCGCACACGGCTCGACGCCGTCTTGGCCGGGATGTCATCGCCGTCGACCTCGGGGCGTGTCCGGTTCTGGATCGACCGGGTCTTCACCCGCACCGGCGCCGGCACGGTCGTCACCGGCACCCTGGCCGCCGGGACGATCGCGGTCGGCGACACCCTGGACCTGCTCACGGTTGACGGCCGCCGACGACTCGATGTCCGTGGATTGCAGAGCGAGGGTGCAACTCTCACCACCGCGGCCCCCGTCAGCCGAGTCGCGATCAATCTGCGCGGCGTCGGCGTCGACGACGTCTCGCGTGGCGACGCACTCGTGACGCCCGGAGCCTGGCACACCTCTGCTGTCGCTGATGTCCGGCGCGTGAGCGGAATGTCCTTCGAGGAGGCACCGGAACACCTCGTCGCGCACATCGGCACAGCGGCGCTACCGGTCCGGTTGCGCCCCTTCGACGGCGACCACGCGCGTGTGACCCTCGCGCGCGCCGTGCCGATGTCGCGGGGCGATCGGCTGGTCCTGCGCGATCCCGGCCAACGTATCGTCGGCGGCGGCGTCGTGCTGCACCCCGATCCCCCGGCGCTGACCCGACGGGGCGACGCGACGCGACGCGCGGCCTCGCTGGCGGCCATGTCCGACGACGCCGGGGCCGCCGAAGAAGTGCATCGGCGTGGCGCGATGCGCGTCACCGATCTGACGCGACTCGGCCTGGTCGACGACGCCGAGCCCACACCCCACGGCGTACGAGTGATCGGCGAGTGGTGGGTCGACGAAACCTCCCTCACCGCCTGGGCCGAGCGACTCCGCGCCGCCGTTGTCGATCTACACGACCGAGATCCGTTGTCGGCAGGGCTGTCCGCGTCCGGCGCACCTGCCCTGCTCGGGCTTCCGGACACGACGCTGCTGGCGACCGTCATCTCGGAAGCCGAGCTGTCGTCGTCCGACGGGCACCTGGCGGTCCCGGGTCACAAGCCCTCCCTGGGTGATGCCGACGACGCGGTCAGCGCACTGGAGCGCCGGCTCGCCGACCACCCGTTCCGTGCACCCGAGGCCGATGACCTCACCGCACTCGGCCTGGGCGCCCGAGAACTCGCCGCCGCCGAGCGCACGGGCCGGATTCTCCGATTGCGCGACGGTGTCGTGCTGTTGCCGACTGCCCCCGCCCTGGCGATGCGCACCCTCGCCTCGCTCGATCAGCCGTTCACCACCAGCGCCGCCCGCCAGGCGCTCGAAACCACTCGGCGCGTGGTGATTCCGCTACTGGAGCACCTGGACGCCCGCGGTTGGACCCGTCGGCTCGACGCCGGGCATCGCGAGGTCGTGCGCTGATCGACGGACGGTGGTCCTGTCGGACAGGTCGCCGCGTGAATCGCAGGAAGAGCTTCCGTCCGAGGCCCCTACCACACGACACCGACAAGTCGATATCAACGAATAGCATTGCACAGCAGCATGTTTGGCCTTGCCGCACGTCTGGATTGGTGTACACTCGAACGTACATTGCATTCGCAGCACCGGTTCTCGGGGGAGGTGACCGTCATGTTCGATTCCCAGCAGGTCGGCGGCACCGACGCGCCTTCGGCTCGTGTAGTCGAGTTGGTGGCTGATCTGCATCGCACCCTGGACAAGTTGCAGACCGTGGATCTGTCGCCGTGTACCGATGCGGAACTCGCTGAGGTGGCCGCGGAGACCGAACGCGCCATCGCGCGACTCACCGTCGCCGGTGACCGGCAGATCGATCAGGTCGAGGCTCGTGATCTGCCCCGCAAGGCCGGCTGCCGCACCCTCATGCAGTTCATGACGCACCGGCTACGAGTCTCGAACCCGATGCGCCGCCGTAAGCAGATGGACGCCACCGCCCACCGCACCAGCCTCGGCGGCGACGTCCTCCCACCCGAATACCCCTGCCTCGCCGAAGCTTTCGCACAAGGCGCGGTCGGCACCGCCCACGTACAAGCCACACTCGACGTCCTCGACCGCATCCCAGGCACCATCGACCACGACCTCAAGGTCGCCGCTGAACGGCAGATGGCCGAGATCGCCACCGACCACACCCCCGCCGACATCACCCAACTCGGCTCGCGGCTGCTTGCCCACCTCGACCCCGACGGCACCCTGTCCGACGACACCGACCAGAAACGACGCCGCGGCCTGTGGATAGGACGGCAACGCGCCGACGGCACCGCCAAAATCTCGGGCACCCTGACACCCGCACTCGCCGCCCGACTCACCATGATGTTCGCCGTCTGGGGCAAACCCGGACTCAACAACCCCGACGACCCCGCCTCACCCCAAGGCCCGGCCGCCACCGCCGACCCTGACGCCCTGGCCGCGGCAGTCGACCGCGACGGTCGCACTCTCGCCCAGACCAATCACGACGCGCTCGACGCCGCACTGGCCGCGGGTTTCGCCGAGGGGACTCTCGGCACGTCGCATCGCGGGCTGCCCGTGCAACTGATCGTCAAAGCCGACCTCTCCGACCTCATCCGCGAAGCCGGACTCGCCACCACCGCCACCGGCACCCTGCTACCCATCCGGGACCTGATCGCGATGGCCGGTGACGTCCAGCCGTGGTTGGCGATCTTCAAAGACGCCACCGCCGTCCCCCTGCACTTCGGGCGGGGCAAACGCCTGGCCACCCGCGAACAACGCCTCGTCTCCTTCGCCCGCCCCGATGGGGAAGTGTGCTCGGCTCCCGGGTGTGATCAGCCCGCCACCCAGGTCGACATGCATCACGCCCACAGGGATTGGGCCAAGGGCGGTCTCACCGACATCGACGACCTCGCCCCGGCCTGTCCCCGCCATAACCGCATGGTCGGCGACCAACCCGGCCAGTACACCACCCGGATCGTCCGGTCCGGGCCAGACGAAGGCCGCTGCGCCTGGCGATTGAACGCCGAACCCGGCGCACCGCCCAACCCCGAATACATCAACCGCCGACCCGACATACCCAAGCGGTTGCAGGCCCACCTGGCACAGGTGCGGCGAGAGATCCACGGACGCACCACGTCCGGCGACGAGCCACGCCCACATGACGCGCGCCGCTCATGGCTGAAAACCAGCCACGTCATCGACGTCCGACCACCCCGACCCGGACCACGCACGCCCCGGCCCTCCCTCGTCGAAGCACACCTCATGGAGTTACTCGCCACCTCGTGAAGTTCGCCGGCTCATCCGCGGTGGTCAGCGCGTGAGGACCACCTTGCCGATCGCCCCTCCGGATTCGGAGACCTGGTGCGCTGTACGAAGATTCTCGATCGTGAAACCAGCCAGTTCACGGTTGACAGTGCTGCGAATCTTGCCGGCGTCGACGAGTTGGGCGACCCGGCCGAGGATCTGGTGTTGCGAGTCGTCTTCCGGTGCGAACAACGGCTTGGAGAACATCAACTCCCAATGCCAACTCTGGCTTTTCTGCTTCAGCGGGAGGGTATCGAGACCTTCCGGCTCGTCGATGGCGACGACCTGACCGTGTACACCCATGATGTCGGCATAGGACTCGACATTCCCGTCCGAGTGGGGCGAGAAGATGTAATCCACGCCGCCCGGGGCGCACGACCGCACGTCCTCGCGCAGGCGTCTCGGGTCGACGACGTGGTGGGCCCCGAGCCCTCGCGCCCATTCCTGCGACTCAGGCCGTGACGCGGTTGCGATCACGGTGAGATCAGTCAGGGTCCGGGCCAACTGAATGACCATCGAGCCGACGCCCCCGGCACCCGCCACCACGACGATCGTTCCCGAGTCCGCGGAATCGACCCGCAGCTTCTCGAACAACGACTCCCAGGCAGTGATCGTGGTCAACGGCAGTGCGGCAGCCGCGCCGAAGTCGAGGGACGACGGTTTGCGCCCGACGATCCGCTCATCGACAAGATGGAACTCGGCATTCGTTCCCGGCCGATCGATCGAACCGGCGTAGTAGACCTCGTCCCCGACGGCAAACCTCGACACCTCGTCGCCGATCCCGACGACAATTCCCGCCGCGCCGAATCCCAGAACACGCGGCGGATCGGAGTCACGCAGGCCTGCACGCACTTTGGTGTCCACCGGGTTGACCGAGACCGCGCGGACCTCGACGAGGAGATCGTGCGGACGGGGGGCCGGCACCGGCATTGTCGCCTCGGCGAAGGCGCTCGGGTCCTCGACGCAGTCCGCGGCGACCGCGACCAGGGCTGTCATCTCTCGTGTCATGGCGCTAAGGTATCCCGACGACCCCAGTTACCCGCAAGGGCTCCTAGTATCTAATGGAAAGCATCGAGGCCAACGTCATGTCAGTGCCGTCCCATCGCGGAGACGCCTACTCGGCGTCGTGTCCCTGCCGAGGGATGCTCGACCTTCTCGCCGACAAGTGGAGCGCCCTCGTCATCGGCGCCCTACGCGATCGACCGATGCGGTTCGGAGAGCTCCGCGTGCGGCTGGACGGGATCAGCCCCAAAGTCCTCACGGCGACTCTGCGTCGGTTGGAGACAGCCGGGATGCTCACCCGCACCGTCTATCCGGCGGTCCCGCTGCACGTCGAATACGAACTGACGGAACTCGGGGTGGACGCCGCCGGGCCGCTGGACGCATTGCGCCTGTGGGTAGAGGACAACCTCGACCGTTTCCCACATCAATAGCCGACGCAGACAAAGGGACCCATCCCGAAGGATGGGTCCCTCTGTCGTGCAATGAACTCTGTCTGGCGACGAACTCAGCCGAGTACCAACGATTCTCCGTCGGCACTGACGTTGACCGGCACCACGTCACCGTCCCGGATGTCCCCGGCGAGCAGCTGCTTGGCGAGCTGGTCACCGATGGCCTGCTGCACCAGGCGGCGCAGCGGGCGGGCACCGTACAGCGGGTCGAATCCGCGAGCGCCCAGCCATTCCTTGGCCTTGAGCGACACCTCGAGGTCGAGGCGACGCTGCGCGAGGCGCTTCTTGAGCTGGTCGAGCTGGATGTCGACGATCGACACCAGTTCCTCCGGGCTCAGGGCGTCGAAGATCACCACGTCGTCGAGACGGTTGATGAACTCCGGCTTGAACGCCGACCGCACCGCCATCATGACGTGATCCTTGTCGCCCCCCGCACCGAGGTTCGAGGTGAGGATCAGGATGGTGTTGCGGAAGTCCACCGTCCGGCCCTGACCGTCGGTCAGTCGACCTTCGTCCAGTACCTGCAGCAGCACGTCGAACACGTCCGGGTGAGCCTTCTCGATCTCGTCGAACAGGACCACCGTGTACGGACGACGCCTCACCGCCTCGGTCAGCTGGCCGCCGGCCTCGTACCCGACGTAACCGGGCGGAGCACCGACGAGCCTTGCCACGCTGTGCTTCTCGCCGTACTCGCTCATGTCGATGCGGACCATCGCCCGCTCGTCGTCGAACAGGAACTCGGCGAGCGCCTTGGCCAGCTCGGTCTTACCGACACCGGTGGGGCCGAGGAACATGAACGAGCCGAGCGGCCGGTTCGGGTCCGCGACACCGGCGCGGGCACGACGCACCGCGTCGGACACCGCCTGCACCGCATCCTTCTGACCGATGACCCGGTGTCCCAGTTCCTCTTCCATGCGCAGCAGCTTGGCGGTCTCGCCTTCGAGCATGCGTCCGGCCGGGATTCCGGTCCACGCCGACACGACCTGGGCCACGTCGTCGGGTCCGACCTCCTCCTGCAGCATCACGTCCTGAGAAGGATCCGTGCCGGTCTTCTCGATCGCGGCCTCGAGCTCCTTCTCCAGTCCGGGGACGCGACCGTACCGCAGCTCGGCGGCGCGTCCGAGATCACCGTCGCGCTCCGCGCGATCAGCCTCGCCGCGAAGCCTTTCCAGCTCCTCCTTGAGGTCTCGGACCGCGTCGATCGCGGTCTTCTCCGACTGCCACCGGGCGGAGAGCTCGTTGAGCTTCTCCTTCTGGTCGGCCAGCTCGGCGCGGAGCTTCTCGAGCCGCTCCTTCGACGCCGCGTCGGTCTCCTTCTGCAAGGCGACCTCCTCGACCTCGAGACGGCGGACGATCCGCTCGACCTCGTCGATCTCGACGGGGCGCGAGTCGATCTCCATCCGCAACCGCGACGCGGCCTCGTCGACGAGGTCGATGGCCTTGTCGGGCAGGAACCGCGAGGTGATGTAGCGATCGGAAAGCGATGCGGCAGCGACCAATGCGGAGTCGGTGATGCGCACGCCGTGGTGCACCTCGTATCGGTCTTTCAGGCCACGGAGGATGCCGATGGCGTCTTCGACCGACGGCTCGCCGACGTACACCTGCTGGAAGCGACGCTCGAGTGCGGCGTCCTTCTCGATGTACTTGCGGTACTCCTCGAGGGTGGTGGCACCGACCAGCCGCAGCTCGCCACGGGCGAGCATCGGCTTGATCATGTTGCCGGCGTCCATCGCGGAATCGCCTGTCGCACCGGCTCCGACGATCGTGTGCAGCTCGTCGATGAAGGTGATGACCTGTCCGGCCGAACCCTTGATCTCGTCGAGCACGGCCTTGAGTCGCTCCTCGAACTCGCCGCGGTACTTCGCACCGGCGACCATCGAACCCATGTCGAGGGAGATGACGGTCTTGTTGCGCAACGACTCCGGCACGTCGCCGGCGACGATGCGCTGCGCGAGACCTTCGACGATGGCGGTCTTGCCGACGCCGGGCTCACCGATGAGGACCGGGTTGTTCTTGGTCCGCCGGCTGAGCACCTGCACGACGCGCCGGATCTCGGTGTCGCGGCCGATGACCGGGTCGAGCTTGCCCTCGCGGGCGGCCGCGGTCAGGTCGGTCGAGTACTTCTCGAGAGCCTGGTAGGTCGATTCGGGATCCTCGGAGGTGACCCGTGCGCTGCCGCGCACGGCGACGAACGCCTCGCGCAGAGCCTGCGGAGTCGCACCGAGGTTGTGCAGCAGTTTGGCGATGTCGGAATCACCGGTCGCCAGGCCGACGACGACGTGCTCGGTCGAGACGTACTCGTCGTCGAGTTCACCGGCCAGCTGCTGGGCGGCGGTGATGGCCGCGATCGATTCGCGGGATAGTTGAGGCGTCGAGCTTGCGCCGGACACCGTGGGCATGCGATCGACCAACGCCTGGGCCTGCGCACGAACGCTCGACGGGTCCACGCCCACTGCTTTGAGCAGCGGCGACGCGATGCCGTCGGACTGATCGAGCAGTGCCACGAGGATGTGGGCCGGTCGCACGTCTGGGTTGCCAGCACTGGCCGCCGCCTGCACAGCAGAGCTCAATGCTTGCTGCGTCTTGGTGGTGGGGGTGAAGCTGTCCACTCGCGTGCACCTTTCTCTTTAGTCCAACAGGCTCAAGTATGAGCCATACAGGGTCTATAACGCCAACAGAGTTGAGTGCATTCCGCTCATGTCTGATGATTATGTGACATAGACCACTTGCATCAGGATGTCGGAGGTCGGCGATCTACCGCCCTCACAGCCGTCCAGGCTCGGGACCCGACGCCACAGCCCCGCCGGAACGCGACAAACCGATCCGCGAAATCGGCCGACGAACAAGTCGGGCGCCTATTCTCGAGCCTGATGTCACAGCTCTCACGCGACAAGAAGAAGCGGCGCGCCCAACGAAAGCGCAAACACGACTCCGGCAGTGGCAACCACTCCAACGTGGTACCGCTTTTCGGCACCGCAAGGCGACACGTTGCTCCCGAATCATTCAAGTCGTGGCTCCGCGATGAAGTCTTCCCCGGCGATGAGGAAGCTGTCACCCACATCGGGGCGTACGCGTTCATCGTGCTCGACGCCGTCGGGCAGACGAACCCCGGTTTCGATCCGCTCTCCTGGACTACCGGCGACGTCGACACCATGGTGTCGATGCTCAACCACATCGAGTCGAACCAGGAGCAGGACGCCAAACCGCTCGCCATCGCGATCGAGACGATGCGCCGCTACCTGGTCGAGACCGGCATGTGGCTCAGCACCGAAGCCGTATCGGCCTATGCCGCCGAGCAGTTTGCCCTTGCCTCCGGGCTCGAGTTACGGACCACGACAATCGAGGAAGTCGACGAAGCCACCGAACGCGCTGCCCTCCTGGACACACAGCCCGTCCGGCGGGTCACCGAACTGCTGGACTGGCTGGGTCCGCACCGCCCCACCACGCAGAGTCGGTGGCTCAAACCGGCCGATGCCCGCGACCTCGCCCGCCGACTCGACATCGACTTCCCCGCTCACGTCAAGAGCATGAGCGACGTCGCGTCGTTACATCACCTGTGGGGCTTTGCCCAGGCCCTCGATATCGTCGAAGCCAACACCTCGAGCGCACGTCCCGGGCGCGCCGCCCATCTGTGGCGGGAGGAGCCCCGGATCGACGTGCTGCGGGTGGGTCTCACCGCCTGGATTCGGTCCGGCTTTCCTCGGGAATACAACCCCGACATCGACTTCTCGTCGTCTTTGATCGGCGTGGTCATTAGCGGACTCGGCGATTCACCGCTGAGTATCGCCGAGATCAACGCCTGGGTCCCCAAACTCGGACTCAGCGAGTTTCTCGTCGAGGCAATCCATCGTCGGCTCGAGTTGTACATCGACGAAGGCTGGCTGACGCTCGAGGGCGACAGGTACGTCGTTCCCGTCGCGTTACGCCCTGCCGTGGTGTCTGCGCTCCCCCTGCCAGGACCTCCGCAGGACTAGAAGTGGCCGGCGGCGCAGGGATCCGCTGACATCCACAGTGCGGGATCGGTAACGGAATCCAGCACACATCCCGCACTCTGCACATCTGTTCGCGCAATATGGATTGAGTGACCACAGACAACTCCACCGGGCCGGTGATCTTCATCCTCTTCGGGTCGACGGGTGACCTCGCCAAGCGGATGGTCCTGCCGTCGCTGTACGAGCTCCACCGGCGAGACCTGCTCCCCGACGGCTGGCAGCTGATCGGCAACGGACGCGGCGACCGGACCGACGACGAGTTCCGGCAGCACGTGAAGGACGCCATCGAGGAGTTCGGTCCGGGCGGGTCGGTGTCATCGGACGAATGGGAAGCGTTCGCCGAGACCATCCGCTTCGCCGGCGGCGGGTTCACCGTCGACGACCCCGGCCGTCTGCCGGAGGTGATCGACGCGGCCCGTGACGCCGTCGGTGACGGTGCTCAACTGGTCCACTATCTGGCCCTCCCACCGACCACGTTCGTCGACTACACGAAAGCCATTGCCGCGCACGATCTTGCGAATGGCTCCCGAGTGGTCTACGAGAAGCCGTTCGGTACGTCCCCCGACGGCTTCCGGACTCTGGACAAGGCGGTCCACGAATCCCTGGACGAGAAGCAGATCTACCGGATCGACCACTTCCTGGGAAAGGAGAGCACCCAGAACCTGCACGTCCTCCGGTTTGCCAACGGGTTGTTCTCGGGAGTGTGGAACCGCGAACACGTGGCGGAAGTCCAGATCGACGTCCCGGAAACCCTCGACATCGCCGACCGCGCCGCCTTCTACGACGCCACCGGCGCATTCCTGGACATGATCGTCACCCACCTGTTCCAGGTGGCGGCCGAAGTCGCGATGGAACCCCCGGTGTCGCTCGGCGCCGACGACCTGCTCGACGCGCGGGAGTCGGTCATCGCGGCGTTCCGGCCGCTGGACCCCACCGAGGTGGTCTTCGGCCAGTACGAGGGGTACCGCGACACCGACGGCATCCCCGCGGACTCCACCACCGAGACGTTCGCGGCAGTCCGCCTGTGGGTCGACACCAACCGCTGGCACGGCGTCCCGTTCCTGCTGCGGACCGGCAAGATGCTCGACCACAGCTCCCAGCGACTCAGCCTCGTGTTCCGCTCCCCCGCCGACGGTCCGCTGACCGATACCCCTGAGGACGGCACCGTGCTGACCTTCGATCTGGCCGGCGATGGTGCCATCGATCTGGCGGTCACCGTCAAGGAACCCGGTTCGGGCACCGACCTCTCCGTCGCCCACATGACCGAACAGCTCGACGAGGTGGCCGACGGCCTGTCGCCCTATGCCCGACTCATCGTCGACGTGCTGCGCGGCGATCGGTCGCTGTTCACCCGACCCGACGGCCTCGCGCATGTGTGGGAGGTGGCCGCACCGGTGCTGGCGAATCCGCCGGCGCCGCAACCGTATGCGGCTGGATCGACCGGCCCCGCGGCCGCCGACGACCTGTGCGGCGGGTCCGGCTGGATCTGAACGCGGACATGAGATCCGGTTGTGGTTTGTCCCGGTTACCGGCACAAAGCGCAACCGGATCCCTTGGCGCTCAGTTCAATCACCAAGCCGTCTATCGAGATTGATGGCCGCGCTGATGAGTGCGAGGTGGGTGAACGCCTGCGGCATGTTGCCGAGTTGTTCGCCGGTGAGTCCGACCTGCTCGGCATAGAGGCCGAGGTGATTGGCGTGGGTGAACATCTTCTCCAGCGCCAGCCGGGCGTCGGCCAGGCGGCCGACCCGGGTGAGTGCATCGACATACCAGAACGAGCACAGGGAGAACGTCCCCTCGGCACCGTCGAGCCCGTCGTGCCCGCCGTCGGTGTCGTACCGGAACACCAGGGAGTCGCTCACCAGTTCTTCCTCGATCCGCTCGAGCGTGCGGAGGAACCGATCATCGGTGGGCGACAACAACTTCACGGCGGGGATGAGCAACAGCGCGGCGTCGAGCCGATCGGAGTCGAGCGTCTGGACGAAGGCCCCCACGTCATCGTTCCAGCCCCGCTCCATGATCTGCAAGAAGATGTCGTCGCGGGCCTTCATCCAACCGGCGACGTCGCCCGGTAGACCGCGCTGACGACTCATCCGGATCATCCGCTCGAGGGCCACCCACGACATCACTCGCGAGTAGACGTAGTCCTGCGGCTTGCTCCGCACCTCCCAGATGCTCTGGTCCGGACGATCCCAGTTGTCGACGAGCCATCCCGCCACCGTGCACAGATGCGTCCAGGACCCATAGGAGATCACCGGTCCGTACTTGTTGTACAGGTACACCGAGTCGATGAGCTCGCCGTAGATGTCCAGCTGGAGCTGGTCGGCGGCGGCGTTTCCGACCAACACCGGCGAGGTCTGCCGGTAACCCTCCCAGTGGTCGAGTTCGGTCTCCTTCGGCGGCGGATCCCCGTCGACGGTGTACATCAACCGCAGCGGCCCCAGATCCCCCGCTTCATCGGCACCATCGTCGAACCGGCAGGTCAGCCAGTCCATGAACGCGCCCGCCTCGTCGGTGAAACCCAGCCGCAATAGCGCGTAGAGCGTGAAGGCGGCATCGCGGATCCACACGTAGCGGTAATCCCAATTCCGTTCGCCGCCGATCTCTTCGGGAAGCGCGGCGGTCACCGCGGACACCACCGCCCCCGACGGTTCGTGCGTCAGCAGTTTGAGCGTGAGCGCCGACCGGTGCACCATCTCCCGCCATCGGCCCGTGTAGGAGGAGCGCGAGACCCAGTCCTGCCAGAATGCGACCGTCGCGGCGACGACCGCGGGAGAACTGTCATGGTCGAGCACTTCCGACCCGATGGGGTCGGGGGCGAGGACGAACGTCACGCACTGACCGGTCTCGACGGTGAAGTGGGCCTGCGCATCCCGGTCGTCGACGGTGTCGACATCGACCGTCGACGCGAGATGCAACACCAGATCGTCTGTCTCGAAACGGAGTCGGCGTTCGTCCTCGACGACGACGGTGTGCGCCTGGCGCCCGTAATCGAACCGCGGCGCAACCGTCACGCGGAACTCCACGGAGCCGCGCACGCAGGAGACCCGACGGATGATCCGCGTGCGATGGTCGGGATCGTGCGGGCGCGCGATCGGCATGAGGTCCTGGACCTCGGCGACACCGTCCTCGCTCAGGAAGCGGGTGACGAGCACGTTGGAGTCGGGGAGGTAGAACTGCCGCGTGGTGACCTCTCCGTCGATGGGTTCCACGGTCCAGGCACCGCCGCGGCGGGCGTCGAGCAACGAACCGAACACACTCGGCGAGTCGAACCGCGGACAACAGAACCAGTCGATCCGCCCGTCGACTCCCACGACGGCCGCGGTACGCAGGTCCCCGATGACACCGTGGTCGGCGATCGGCAGATAGTCACCGGTGGCGTCGGCTGTCGTCGCGCCGTCGCATCGAGCCGTCGCGGCCGTGTCCTCGCCTGATTCGGTAGGGATGCTCATGCCGGCCATTCGGTGCCTGCCTCATCTCGGATGGGCGACCGGGTTCGCCAATACGCCGGTCGGAAACCCGCCGATACCGGACACTCGACAGCGATCGACCCTCGACGGAAGGACAACGGTGCCGACAAGCAGCGTGGACACGAGCATGACCGACGACGCCGCCAACGTCTTCGCCGACGCCAAGGCCTACACCGACGAGCCGCGACTGCACGCCGCGATGGCCCACCTGCGGGCCCACAATCCGGTACCGCGTGTCGACCACGGCCCCTACCGGCCGTTCTTCGCGATCACCAAGCACGCCGACATCATGGACATCGAGCGCGACAACAACCTGTGGCTGAGCGAACCGCGTCCGGTGTTGACCACCGCCGCCGCCGACGATGTGGCACGTGCTCAGCTGGAGTCCGGTGCCGGACTGCGCACCCTGATCCACATGGACGACCCGCACCACCGCAAGGTCCGCGCCATCGGCGCCGACTGGTTTCGTCCGAAAGCCCTGCGCGACCTACAGACCCGCGTCGATGAGCTCGCGAAGCGCTACGTCGACAAGATGCGCGACATCGGACCCGAGTGCGACTTCGTCGAGGAGATCGCGGTCGGCTTCCCGCTTTATGTGATCCTGTCGCTGTTGGGCCTCCCCGAGGAGGACTTCCCGCGGATGCATCAGCTCACGCAGGAGTTGTTCGGCGCCGACGACGTCGAATACCGGCGCGGAGCAACGCTCGAGGAGCGGATGGCGACACTGCTGGACTTCTTCGCCTACTTCAACGAGCTGACCGCGTCCCGACGCGCTCACCCGACCGAGGACCTGGCCTCGGCCATCGCCAACGGCCTCATCGACGGCGAGCCCCTGTCCGATGTCGACACCGCGTCGTACTACGTGATCGTGGCCAGCGCCGGGCACGACACCACCAAGGACGCCATCTCCGGCGGCCTCCGGGCGCTCATCGAGAACCCCGGTGAACTCGAACGACTTCGACGCGAGCCCGAACTCGTGGGGACCGCGGTCGAGGAGATGATCCGGTGGACCACACCGGTCAAGGAGTTCATGCGCACCGCTGCCGAGGACACCTCGGTGCGAGGTGTGCCCATCGCCAAGGGCGAATCCGTCTATCTCGCCTACACTTCGGGCAATCGGGACGAGGAGGTCTTCGACGACCCGTTCACCTTCGACATCGGCCGGTTCCCCAACAAGCATCTGTCGTTCGGCCACGGCGTCCACTTCTGCCTCGGCGCCGCCCTGGCCCGGATGGAGATGCGGAGCTTCTTCGCGGAACTGATCCCGCGGCTCGACTCCATCGAACTCGCCGGGACGCCGGAGCTGGCCGCGACCGTGTTCGTCGGCGGTCTCAAGCACCTGCCGATCCGGTATTCACTGCGCTGAGCTGTCCTCGGATTCGCGCACCGGACAAGCGTTGTGCCGGTGCGTCATTCCGACAGCCGACAGGCCGGGTCCCGGTCGGTCGACGGCGCGCCCAGTGGCGACACCTCGCTTACCATCGGGACTGTCCGGCCACCATCCCGAGGAGTAGTTGTGCACGAGCTCACCAAGGGCTCCAAGACCACCCTGAGCACGACCGCGCACCTCGTCGAGATCACGACCAGGTCGCCCGGTGACGTCGACCTCATCGCCGTGCTCCTGACGGCCGGCGACAAGGTCCGCACCGACGACGACCTGATCTTCTTCAACAACCCGGCTTCCTCCAGAGTTCGGCTCCGAGGGTCGAGTTCGTGTGCAGTCGACCTGACGTCGGTACCCGCCGACGTCGAGCGGGTCGTCGTCGCGGCGAGTACCGAGGCGCAGCACAAGACATTCGAGCAGATCGGCTCGCTGACGGTGACCATCTCGGGTTCGGGCACGTGGACGTTCACGCCACCGGATCCCGGAACCGAGACCGTCCTGCAGCTGGTGGGGTTCTACCGTCGCAACGGACAGTGGAAGCTCGACGCCATCGGGCAGGGCTACAGCCAGGGGCTGGCGGCGTTCGCCACCGACTTCGGGATCACGGTCGACGACGAGCCGGAGCAACATCCCGGCCCGGCCGCGTCGGCGGCCACCGCCCCTGCCAGCTCTGTCCCGCAGCAGATTTCGGCAGCACCGCCGGCCAATCTGTCGAAGGTCAAGGTCTCCATCACGAAGGACTCCCGCGACAAGACCGCGTCGATCGACCTGCGCAAAGGGTCGTCGGACTGGGTTCTCACCGTGGGCCTCGAGTGGGATGGGCGGGGCGCGGAGTACGAGGCCGACGGTCGGGTGAAGCAGTACGGCACAGGCGACCTCGACGTGTACTTCTTCTGCCGCGACGAGGTCGCTCATCGGTACGTGGTCATCAGCGGCGAGAAGGGTCATCGCGGCGACCTGCGCAGTTGGCCTTTCATCGAGCACCACGGGGACAGTCGCGGTCCGGGACGAGGAAAGAAGCCCGCCGTCGAGCAGGTCACGGTTCTACCAAAGGAGAACGGCGACCTCTTGGTCAACGTGTACCAATCCGTCGACAATGGTGCCGGCGCGATCGACAAGTTCGGCAGGCCGAGGGTGGCGATTCGGTACGGACGGCCGGGCAGAGACGGTCTACCGGGGCCGGACAGCGACGAGATCCTCATCCATGTCGGCAACGGCAAGAACTCGTTCTGGGCAACGGTCGCACACATCGACGTCCAGGACGGTGTGCTGAAGGTCGACGGGACAACGCGCTACAGCAAATTCTTCTCCGAGCGGATGCCCACTCTCGACCGCACCGGGAAGTGGGTGCGCAGCGCCAAGGAGGCGCCGACCGGGCGCAGCAAGAAGGCGAGCGGTTCCGGGCTGGACCGCTATCGCGGGGATCTGTGATCGGTCCCTCTCGACAAGTTCCCGCGCGGACAGCTTTTCAGGATTCGACGGTCAGATCGACCCGCTCGTCGTAGAAGCAGATGAGGTCCCGGACGGGCTCGGCGTCGGTCAGCGGATCGGTGTAGGTCCATGCGACATCGGGAACGACCTCATCGCCGACGACGGCCGACCAGTAGGTCGCCTCGCCCTTGTACGCGCACACCGTGACCGTGTCCGACGGCACGAGCAGATCCATCCGATGTCCTCGCGCGGCAGATAGTGTCGGGGCGGCAGGTGGGTTTCGAGCAGCAGAGTCGGGCGTCGGCTGTCCGCCAGGACCGAACCACCCACCGTCACCACCACATGTCTTCCGGTGTCGAGGCAGTCGATGCGCTGAAACGGATCGTGCGGATGACCGATCGCCGTCTGCTCCTCTTCGCGCCACTCGTCGAAGGCCGCCCAGTCCAGCAGGACGTGGCCCGCGAGATCGGAATCGTCCGGACGGAACGCGGCGCCGGCCAGCGTCCGTTCGCCGGCCACGAGGTCGCAGGCCATCGGGCTGCTCGCAGTTCGCCGGTGGTGCCCGGTCCATCGTTCGGCGGGTAGCGGAAATTCGTCCATCTCAGCTCCGTGGAAGGGCAATATATGCCCTTCGGCCATCGTCAGCTGGACGAGACGTTCGGAGCCGACGCTCCCCCGGTACGGTCCGACGTCATGGGCGGGGACAAACGGCGCACGATCACGGGTCCGAAGCAGATCGCGTGGATGGCAGCAGTCGCGGTGGGGTCCGCGCTCTTCTTCTCCGGAATGCTCCGCGCGTGCATGTGGCTCGGCGATCGAATTCTGCCCGAAGCCGGTCTGATCTACGGCTTCATCGTCGGGATGATCGCGACACTGGTGCTGTGGCCGCAGGTGCTGTGGGTCGTGTGGCGCGTGCGATGGGCCCACCTGCGGAACGTCGGCCGGCGGGCGTCGGGAACGGTCGTGCGGAACGAGATGCGCAGGGAACACCGACGATTCGTCGACCGGTTCCGACTCACGCTGACTGTCGACCTCGACCACCCGGTCACCGGCGAAGCCCGACGGGTGCGTAAGGAGTTCGTGGTCATTGCGCCACGGAAAGCACAGCTCGAGGCGCTGCAGTCGCGTCTGCCCGCAGGCGGAACGGTTCCGCTGCTGGTCCACGGGACGTCGGCCGCGATCGACGTGCCCGACCGTCCGTCGTGGGCGGACATCTGGTGACGACGCCGGGAACCCGCCCCGCGCAGTGACCGCTTCGAGACTTCACCGCAGCACTCGGCGAGACCAACCGGTGCGACGATGAACTGGTGACCAGTCCGCCGGACACCGACCGCACCGGACCCGGCGCCGACGACGCCGCGTGGAATCGCGCCCAACGCGACGAAACGGAAACCCAACGCCTGGACCGTAATTGGAATTCGCTTCTGCAGGAGCTCCGGGTCGTTCAGACGGGAGTGCAGATCCTGACCGGGTTTCTGCTCACCCTGCCGTTCCACGACGGATTCGAGGAACTCGGCGGCACGTTGCGAGTCATCTACCTGATCACCGTGTCGTGCGCGGTCGGGGCGGCGATCCTCCTGGCGGCGCCCGTCGCCCTGCACCGCGCCCTGTTCCGTCAGCATCAGCTCGCGCTCATCGTCACCTGTGCGCACTACCTCTCGTTCGCCGGTCTCGGCCTGCTGGGACTCGCCCTGTCCGGCGCGGTCACGGTTGTCTTCGGCGCGACCGCCGGGCCGGTCCCGTCGGCAATCGCCGGAGTCGTCACGCTCGTGGTGTTCTCCCTCGCGTGGCTGATACTCCCGCTGTGGCTCCGCGCGGTGGCGGGCTCGCCGGGGGACTCCGTCGACGACCCCCGCCGTTGACAGCGTTCCGCCGCCGGGGTACGCAGGCGACGTGACCCGCGCACCGAGTTTCATCGAGAACCGCTATGACGAGGTGACCGTGCTCGCGTCGTCACATGGCGGTGCGTTTCCCTACGGCAACACGGTCGTGGTCCGCGGCTCCGCCGGGACCCTGGTGATCGACCCCTCCCTCGAGGTCGACCACGACCCGGTGCAGCCCGACGCGGTGATGATCAGTCACGCACACGAGGACCACATCGCCGGCCTCCGGTACTTCTCCGCGGACAAGTTCGCCCATCACGCCGACGTCGACGGCGTGCGATCCCTGCAGGTCCTTCTCGACAACTACGGATTGACCGACGAGGAGAGGGCCGGCGTCGACGCCCAGATCGGCGACACCTTCCGGTTGACGTCCGGCTTCCCCGAGGCCGCCGGGGTCGAGGACGGACACACCTTCGACCTCGGCGGGGTCACCGCGACGGTCGTCCACCTGCCCGGGCACACCGCCGGGCATTCCGGCATCCTCGTCGAACCCACGGGCTTTCTCTATCTCGCCGACATCGACCTCACCTCGTTCGGACCGATGTACGGCGACCTGGGGAGCAGCGTAGACGACTATCTCGCGTCGATTGCGCGAGTACGCGACATCGATGCCCGCTGGTACGGCACCTTCCATCAGAAGGGCGTGGTCACCGGCGCCGACGAATTCCGATCACGTCTCGCCGACTACGAGGCCGTCATCCATCGACGCGAGGAACGCCTGCTGGAGTTGCTGCGCCGCCCACTCACGGTCGAGGGGATCGCCACCGAGCGGCTGGTGTATCGCCCGCATGTCCAGCTGCCCTTCGTCGACGCGGTGGAGAAACGGACAGCCGAACTCCACCTCGAACGGCTCCTACGCCACGGCCAGGTCACGCGTTCGGAGGACGGCGTCTACCACCGCTCGTAGGCCGATCGTGACCCCTCCTGACGTTTACCGGATGTCCGGTTCGGACACCCTCGGTGTGTCAGCGACACAGCGAGAGTGAGGAGCGAGTAGTGCACACCGACACCACCCGCGCAGACACCTGGGATTTCGGTCTGGGCAGCGCCATCCCCGACCTCGGAGACCCCGGCGACGTCGAGATCTCGTCGACGGATTTCAGCGACACGTACTACGACACCGAGGACCGGGACCTCCTCGCGCACGGCACCACGGTCGTCTACGTCGACGGGGACGAGCGTCCGGCCGGCTGGCGGGTCGTCACCCCCTTCCCCGCTGAGGCCATCACCGAACGAATCGATGCCCCCTCGACGGCCGTCCCGCCGACGATTGCCGATGCCCTATGGGGGCTGAGCGGCGGCAAACCGCTTCGCGTCGCGGCGATCGTGCACACGCACCGAACCCGCCACCGCCATCTCGACGCGAACGGTGAGACCGACTACCAGGTGATCGACGACACCGTCTCCGCCACCGCCACCGGCCCGGTCGCCACCGCCACGTCCTGGCGCGAGGTCGCGGTGCGCTCCGCGTCGTCGGATGCGGTGCCCAAAGGGGTACGCAAACGGATGGTCGGGGCCGGCGCGCGTCCGGCGTCGGCGTCGTCGACGTACGAGCGCGCCATCGGTCACGAAGCACCGCACCGAGCCGGATCGGCGTCGCCGGCCGCTGCCGCCGCACTGGACTACGTCCACGAGCAGATCGCGACCATCTTCGCCGGCGATGTCGCGCTGCGTCGCGGTGAGAACCCGGTGCACGGCGTTCGCGTCGCCATCCGCCGTCTCCGGAGCACGCTGCGGACCGCGGCACCGCTGTTCGAGCCGAGCGGCCTCGTGAGACTCGACGACGAACTGCGGTGGTTCGCAGGGGTTCTCGGCGAGGTGCGCGACCGGGAGGTCCTGCGCGCACGATTCGCCACCGCCCTCGCCGAACTGCCCGACGAGCTCGTGCTCGGACCGGTTGCGGCGCGGATCGAGGAGGAACTCTCCGCTCAGCAGCACCACCATCGCGAGAACGTCGCCGCCGAGATGACATCGGACCGGTATCGCCGGCTGCTGTCGACCCTCACGACCTGGAACGAGGCAGTCCCGCTCGTCGATGACCAGATCTCGAAGAAGCAGGTCCGTCAGATCGCCACCCGCGCGGCGCGCAAGGCGGACAAGCGGTTGAAGCAAGCCCTCGCCTCCGGGCACGAGGAGGATCTGCATCGGGCGCGCAAGGCGGCCAAGCGCGCCCGTTACGCCGGTGAGCTGGCCACGCCCGTCGTCGGGTCGATCGGTCGTGCGCAGGCCAAGCGCTACAAGAAGATCCAGACCGTCCTGGGGGAACACCAGGATGCCGCCGTTGCCGCCCGCGCCCTGCGGGAACTGGGCGCCGCCGCGGGAATCCGCAAGGGAGAGAACGGTTTCACCTACGGCATCCTGTATCAGCGCGAGCTCCACGCGGCCGCCGCGGCCCGCGACGCCGTTCTGTCCGGAAAGAAGTGATCGCCCGTTCAGCTCGACGTGTCGAGGATCGCGCGCCGTAACTGGGTGTGATCGTCGAAGAACGACGTCTCGGGCCCGTACCTGCGGAAGGTGTCGCTGCCCCGGCCGGTGACCACGACCACGTCGCGGTCACCGGCTATGGACGTGGCCGTCGAGAATGCGCGCCGCCGGTCGGGTTCCTCGATGACGACCGCCGACGCCTCCCGGTGCGCGCCGCGCAGCACACTGGCCCTGATCTCGCCGGGGTCCTCGTCCTCGGGGCTCTCGTCGGTGACGATCACGACGTCCGCGTAACGCGCCGCGACCTGTCCCAGTGGTTCTCGTTTCCCTGGATCGCGTCCACCGGTTGCCCCGACCACGACGATGAGCCGACCGTCCTCCGTCAACGACCTCAGGTAGGGGAACATCGCGTGTTGTCCCGCCGTGTTGTGCATGTAGTCCACGATCGCGCGATACGGCTGTCCGGCATGCACGGGTTCGCACCGTCCGGCGATGCCGGTCACCGAGGAGACGCCCTCGGCCGCAGCGGCGAGGTCGACGCCGTCTGCCACCACGGCGGTGAGCGCCAGTAGAGCGTTGCCGACCTGGTGAGGCCCCAGCAGCTGCAGCCCGACCCGGGATCGCCCGTGTGGCGTGTGGACGGTGAACTCGGCGCCGAGACGCCCGGCCCGGATATCGGTGGCGACGACGTCGGCGTTTGTGCGCCGAGTCGAGCACGTCCAGGTCTCCGTCGTGGCCCCGGCCGCCAGACGCGCACCCCAGTGGTCGTCGATGTCGACCACCGCGATCTGCGTCCGCTCCGGTGTGAACATCGCGGCCTTGGTCGCGAAGTAGCCCTCCATCGACTCGTGGTAGTCGAGGTGGTCGTCGGACAAGTTGGTGAACGCCATCACGCGGAACGCGGTGCCGTCGACCCTCCCCTGATCGATCGCATGCGAGGAGACCTCCATCGCGCAGCAGGTGACGCCGTGGCGTCGGAATGTCGCCAGGGTCCGCTGCAGCATGGGCGCCTCCGGCGTCGTGCGGGCGGGCACGACGTCGTACCCGGGGCCCCGGATCCGCGCACCGGAGATGAGCCCGCCCGCCTCCCCGGTCGCCGCGAGGGCGGCATCGACGAAGTGGGTCGTGCTGGTCTTGCCGTTCGTGCCGGTGACACCGAAGATCCGCAGATCACGTGACGGTTCACCGTGAAACCACGAGGTCAGCGGCCCCATGATGCGGCGAGGTTCGTCGACGACCAGAGAAGGCAGGACCGACGACGGGCGGTCGCTGATCACCAGGACGGCACCGGCCGCGGCCACGTCCCGCTCGAAGTCGAGTCCGTGCCAGCGGCGGCCCGGGATGGCCAGGTACGCGTCCCCGGGACGGATCGTGCGGGAATCGTCGTCGATGTCGCGGACCAGCGTCGACCCGGCTGTGAGGTCGCCGAGGATGGCGGTGTCGAGGTGGTCGGCGATCTGCGCGACCGTCACTCCGGATCCCAGGTCGGGGTCCGCCTGGCGAACACTCCGCTCCGGGTCCATCGCCGCGAGGTACCCGTGACGAGGGCGAATCCAAACCTCGACGTACGGTCCGGCCGGCCCGACGCAGGCCCGATACCACACAAATCTCGGCAAACGGTCATAGCGCACGCCCGCATCGGCCGCTGTGACGCGTCTCACAATCTGTAGAACCCGCTGTGGCTCAACGTGTTCGAGTCGGCGCGACTGGTTGATTCGCACCGGGGTGTTACATCTGCCCTCGTCGTGGCAACACTCGGGGTGTAGCCGATCCAACCCGTTCAAGAGGGGAGCAAGAACCGATGACCGTTTCCACCACCACCGTTCACCAGCAACTTCGCGCGATCCTCGCGTTGACGCACACCGAGATCCAGATCGCCGAGACCCGGCAGGCCCAGGCCCGTACCGATGCGATCCGCAAGGAACTGGCCCAGAACGCCGAGAACGCCCGCGAGCGCGCACTCACCATCGAGACCGCCCTGCGTGACCGCGGCGGACTCGTCGACGTCGTCCGGCCGGTCCTCGGCCGTGTCGGTGCCGTCGCCAAGACGTTGGCCGAGCAGACCCAACCGCTCGACGAGGCCCTGCTCGACGACCTCGCACTGGAGCAGCGGCTCGTGGCACGCGCCACGTACCTGAAGGCACTGGCCACCGGTCAGGATGACCAATCACTCGTCGGCTTGGCCGACAAGCTCATCGACGCCCACACGGCGACCGTCCACTGGCTCACGACGGTTCTCGCCGAAGAGGCTCTCGGCGGCCCGGCCGCCCTGCGTCGCGGCCCGTCGCAGTGGGCGAGCGGCCTCGCCGCGCGCGCCTTGACCGCCCCGGCGCTCGGCGCATCGTGGGCGATCGACCGCACCGCCGAGTTCGCCCGCCAGCTCCCCGACCCCGTGGAGACCCTGCGCAGCCGGTTCGGACGAGCAGTCGACGACGCGACCGAGACCGCCTCGCGAGCCGGTGACGCCGTCAGCAACGCCGGTGCCGCGGTCTCGAAGACCGTGGCCGCCGGCCGTGACGCCGCCCTCGAGGCAGTCGAGGACAGTGCTCGCGACAGCGGTGCCGAGGGTGCCGCCGACGCGCTCCACCAGCTCCGCGAGATCACCGGAACCGTTGAGGCGGAAGACCTCCCGATCGAGGGCTACGTCGATCTCAACGTCACCGACGCGGTGGCCGCGGTCAAGGAGTTGACCAAGCCGGCCGACCTGCGGGTCACCCTCGCCTACGAGGAGGCACACAAGAACCGCCAGCGCGTGGTCTCCGCGGTCGAGATCCGCTTCGCCGAGATCGCCAAGGACCTGGTCGGCATCGACAGCTGATCTGCCGAACCGACCGACCCCGACGGCCGCCATCGACCTGATGGCGGCCGTCGGCCTGTCGGAAGCATCTGCAGATGTCGCGAAACGTGGCGCCAGACGCAACGACACACGACAACTGGCGTCGGCCCCACCCACCTCTGCACGAATTTGGATCAGATCCAGAAAAACCGTGCGAAGTGGCGGTCACGCCCCTATGGTGGGGGACGTGGCATCGACATCGGACCATGCCCAGCAACTCCGGGCCGCAGATCTTCGTGTCACCCAGCCTCGGGTGACGGTGATGGCCGCCGTCGACAAGCACCCGCATGCCGACACGGACACCATCTATCACGCGGTACGCGAAACCCTGCCCACCGTCTCACGTCAGGCCGTCTACGATGTGCTGCACGCCCTGACCGAGCGCGGGCTCATCCGCCGCATCCAACCCTCGGGTTCGGTGTCGCGCTACGAGTTTCGCACCGGAGACAATCACCACCACGTCGTCTGCCGCGCCTGCGGTGTCATCGCCGACGTGGATTGTGCAATCGGGGAAGCCCCATGCCTGACCCCCTCGGAAGACCACGGTTTCGCAATCGACGAGGCCGAGGTCATCTTCTGGGGCCTGTGCCCCGATTGCCTCAGCAAGGCCCCGACCTGATCACCTCCCGTGATCGCAGCCTGTCAGTCCCCTCGAAAGGAATGTCGTGACCTCCGACAGCCGCCCGCCCAACTCCGACGCCGACACCGCAAGTGCCAGCGAGAGCGAGAACCCGGCGATCCCCTCGCCGAAGCCGAAAGCGCATGCGCCGCTGACCAACAAGGACTGGTGGCCCGAGCAGATCGACCTCTCGATCCTGCACGCCCATTCCTCGCTGTCCAACCCGCTCGGCGAGGACTTCGACTACGCAACGGAATTCGAGAAGCTCGACGTCGAGGCCCTGAAGGCCGACCTGGTCTCGCTGATGACCACGTCCCAGGACTGGTGGCCCGCCGACTACGGCCACTACGGTGGCCTGTTCATTCGCATGAGCTGGCACGCCGCCGGTACCTACCGCATCTTCGACGGCCGCGGCGGCGGCGGTCAGGGTGCACAGCGGTTCGCCCCGCTGAACAGCTGGCCGGACAACGCCAACCTGGACAAGGCCCGTCGTCTGCTCTGGCCCATCAAGCAGAAGTACGGCACCAAGCTGTCCTGGGCCGACCTGCTGGTGTTCGCCGGCAACGTCGCACTGGAGTCCATGGGCTTCAAGACCTTCGGCTTCGGCTTCGGCCGCGAGGACATCTGGGAGCCCGAGGAGGTGTTCTGGGGCCCGGAGGACGCCTGGCTCGGCACCGACAAGCGCTACTCCGGCGAACGTGAGCTCGCCCAGCCCCTCGGCGCCACCACGATGGGTCTCATCTACGTCAATCCCGAAGGCCCCGAAGGCAAGCCGGACCCGATCGCCGCCGCCGAGGACATCCGCGAGACCTTCGGTCGCATGGCGATGAACGATGAGGAGACCGCGGCACTCATCATCGGCGGCCACAGCTTCGGCAAGACCCACGGCGCCGGCGACGCCGACCTGATCGGACCCGAGCCCGAGGGCGCCCCGATCGAACAGCAGGGCCTGGGCTGGAAGTCGGGCTACGGCAAGGGCAAGGCCGAGGACACGATCACCAGTGGTCTCGAGGTCGTCTGGACCTCCACCCCGACCCAGTGGGGCAACGGATTTCTCCAGAACCTCTACGGTTACGAATGGGAGCTCACCAAGAGCCCCGCGGGGGCCTGGCAGTACGTCGCGAAAGACGGTGCGGGAGCAGGCACGATCCCCGATCCGTTCGGCGGTCCCGGTCGCGCGCCCACCATGCTGGTGACCGACGTCGCCCTGCGCGAGTCCCCCATCTACGCCGACATCACCCGTCGGTGGCTCGACCATCCCGAGGAGCTCGCCGAGGCCTTCGCCAAGGCGTGGTACAAGCTGCTGCACCGCGACATGGGTCCGGTCAGCCGTTACCTCGGCCCGTGGGTTCCCGAGCCGCAGATCTGGCAGGACCCGGTTCCCGCGGTCGATCACGAACTGATCGACGCCGACGACATCACCTCTCTCAAGGGCACGTTGCTCGACGCGCTGTCCCCGACGCAGCTCATCAAGACGGCCTGGGCGTCGGCGGCCAGCTTCCGCAGCACCGACAAGCGGGGCGGTGCCAACGGCGCCCGCATCCGTCTCGAGCCGCAGAAGAACTGGGAGATCAACGAGCCCGGCGAGCTCGCCAAGGTGCTGCCGGTACTCGAGCAGGTCCAGAAGGACTTCAACGACTCGGCATCGGGCGGCAAGAAGGTCTCGCTCGCCGACATCATCATCCTCGGCGGTGCGGCGGCGATCGAGAAGGCCGCCGAGGCAGCCGGTTTCCCGGTCACCGTGCCGTTCACACCCGGCCGTACGGACGCCTCGCAGGAGAGCACCGACGTCGACTCGTTCGAGGTCCTCGAACCGCGCGCCGACGGGTTCCGCAACTTCAGCAAGGACGGCGAGAAGACTCCGCTGGAGTCGCTGCTCCTCGACCGTGCCTACATGCTGGACCTCACCGCGCCGGAGCTGACCGTCCTCGTCGGTGGTCTCCGCGTGCTCGACACCAATTACGGTGGCAGCAAGCACGGCGTGTTCACCGACCGGCCCGGCGTCCTGTCGACGGACTTCTTCCGCAACATCATCGACATGAACACCGAGTGGAAGAGCGGTTCCGACGAGAACGTCTACGAGGGAACCGACCGCGCCACCGGCGAGAAGAAGTGGACGGCAACGGCTGCCGACCTCGTGTTCGGCTCGCACTCGCAGCTGCGCGCACTCTCCGAGGTCTACGCGCAGGACGACTCGGCGGAGCGCTTCGTCAACGACTTCGTCAAGGCGTGGGTGAAGGTCTCGAACAACGATCGGTTCGATCTGGCCTGATCCGTCATCTCACGATCGAGAACACCCCGTGGGCACCTCGCCCGCGGGGTGTTCTGCTCTGCCGGTGAGGTTCTCGAATCACCGTTCCCGCAGGCACGCGACGACCTCGGCGAGCACCTGCTCGACCCGGGGGCCCGTGAGCGCGGAGGCCGCGCCGGTCACCAGGACCTGCAGCTCCCCCTGTGCGGTCGGCGAGCCCTCGATCTGCAGCATCCATCGCGTGGTCCGCGGTGGGAACACGTACAGGTGACCGCCCACGCTCGGCCGGGTGATCGTCGGGGTCCAGCCGAGCAGCACCGGCACCGGGAAGAGGCGCCCGTCGACGGCCGGTCGGCCCAGTACGTCCAGCACGTCCTCCATCGGTCCGGTCGCCGCGGCGATGCACCGACGGGTGCGCTCGACCGAGCCGCGGACGTCCTCGCGGGCGTCGAGCGGTGTGACCGCAGCGACGACGAAGTCGCCCACGGTGTCCTCGGCACCCGCCGGTCGCGTCGACGCCGCGGTGGCCGCCATCACCCGGTCTTGTCCGGTCAGTCGCGCGAGCGCCTCCGACACCGATCTCCCGAATGCCTCGAACGGGGTCATGCCCTGCTCGGACGCACCGGCACGGAACCGTGCGTAGACGTCGGCGTCGACGAGAGCCCGGCGACGAACCGCCGTGGACTGCGCGCAGGAGACGGGGTCCAACCCGTCCAGGGTGAAGGACCCCGCGGGCGACTCACCGAGCAGTTGGTGCCACGACCGGCCGTCCATGTCGTCGTCAGTGCGTGGTGCGTGCGGCGAGATGGGTTGCACCGCAGGGACATCCACTCCGCGGGCGAGCAGGTCCGCCTCCCGGGCCAGCGTTCCGAGCGAGTGCCCGTCGACCGCGATGTGATGGAACACCGCGACCGCGGCCATCACACCGCCGTCGGCATCCGCCAGGATCCGCACGCAGAACGGCGGCGCGGTCCGGACATCGAGCGACTCCGACATCTGTTCGGCGTGTGCGCGTAGGCTCTCGCGTCCCGGGTTCGGGTCTGGGTCCGAAACCACCTGCACGGCAACATCGACCGCTGCGTCAGCGCCGCCGGCCAGCGCCCGCTGGACCGGCCCGGCGGGGGTGTCCGGATAGCTCGACCGCAGGGCGGGGTGCCGATCGGCCAACGCGCGGAGCAATTCTCGCAATTCGGGAGCGGTGGGCCGCCCGGTCTCGGGTGGAACCCATCCGACGCGGACCAGCTGCCCGTGCGGGTGTCCCGGTGCGCGTTCGACCGTCCGTTCTGCGGACGTGAGCGGACGATCGTCGTCCGGTGCGGCCGGTCGCCGTACGGTGTCGTCCGGGCGGACCGGCTCGACCATCCGCTCGGCCAGCGTCTCCAGGTCGGGCGCGGTGAGCACGTCGTCGGGCCCGATCTCGGAATGTCCTGCCGCGATCAGCGATCCGACGACCCGCATGACCGCCAGGGAGTCGCCGCCCTGCTCGAGGAAGCCGGCGAACAGATCGACCTCATCAGTGCCCAGCGCCTCGCCCACGACCCGAACCAGCAGGGTCTCGTGCGAGCCGACGGGTCCGCGCACCGACCGGCGACCGGGGAGCGGGTGGTCCACCAGCTTTCCGACGTCGAGCTTGCCGTTGCCGGTGCGGGGTAGCGCGTCGATGCCGATGATGAGCGCGGGCACCATGTACGACGGCAGGACACCGGCGACCGCGCGACGCAGCCCGGGTGCGTCGACATCCGTTCCGGTTCGCTGCGGCACGACGAATGACACCAGAGCGGTACGGCCCGACGGCAACTCGCGCAGAATCGTCGCGGAACTCCGCACGTCGGTGCATCGTCCGAGCGCAGCGTCGATCTCAGCGAGTTCGATTCGCAAGCCCCGCAGGGTGATCTGTCCGTCGCGGCGTCCGAGCAGTCGGATCTCACCGGCCTCGGTCCACTGGGCCAGGTCGCCGGTCCGGTACATCACCTCCTCGGCCGAGAACGTGCTCTGCACGAAGGCCTCCGCAGTGGACGCTGAATCGTCGAGATAGCCGTCGGCCAATTGCGGTCCCGCACAGTGGAGCGTGCCGATCGCCCCGGGAGGTTGTGGCCGGCCGAGGCGGTCCAGGACCGCCTCGTCGACTCCGACCATCGGCGGGCCCACGGTGATCGCCTCGCCCGGCAGCAGCGGAGCGGAGATGTTGATGCTGCACCGGGCTTCGGTGGGTCCGTACGCATTCCGCAGCCGGACGCGACCCGACCAGCGGTCGACCACCCGCGGCGACGGCGGTTCGCCACCGATGATCACCTGCACCAGATCCTCGGCCAGATCCAGGGGCAGGGTGTCGAGGACCGACGGCGTGACGATGAGGTGACTGACGCGATGCCGTCGGATCAGCTGTGCCAGAGCATCACCGCCGGGTGCCGACCTCGGCGCGACGACAACTGTCGCCCCGCCGACCACCCCGCACAGCATCTCGACGATCCCGGTGTCGAAGGTCGGGGACGACGCGTGCAGGATGCGTGACCCGGGTGCTAGAGCGTACGTCTGTCGGATCTCCGCGATCAGGGCGGGCAGGCCGCGGTGGGGCATGATCACGCCTTTGGGCGTTCCGGTGGAACCCGACGTGAACAGCAGGTAGGCGGCATCGTCGGGCCCGCGTTCCAAACCCGGCCACCGATCGGGGATCGGGGAGCCGGGGTCGTCGTGCTCGAGGTCGAGCCACCGGATCGAGCCCGGGTGTGGGGCGCCCGGCACGCACAATCCGACCTTGGCGCCGGAGCGATCGAGCAGATCCCTCGTTCTCGCGTCCGGTGCGAACGGATCGCCGACCGGCACCCATACGCCGCCCGCACACAGCACCGACCAGAACGCGACAACGGAGGCCGCCGACCGCTCGATGGACACCGCCACGCGGTCGCCCGCACCGACCCCGGCCTCCAGGAGCAACCGGGTCCCGCGAACGACCCGGCGCGCGAACTCGCGTCGGGACACCGACACCTCACCGTCGATGATCGCGATGGCCGCCGGGTCCGCCGAACGGTGGTCCTCCAGGTGGCTCACGGTCGGCGTGAAAGGCGGTGCCGGTGGTCCGCTCCGGCACCGAAACCGCTCCCACTCCCCGTCGACGAACACCGAATCGTCGGGAACCGTTGGGCCACCGTCCAGTTCGCGCAGCGTGGCGGTGAGGTATCGGTCGAAACGTCGGGCGAGGGTGGCCAGCGCATCGGTGTCGACGACGGCGTCCGGGGCTTCCCAGGTCACCGCCCGGCGACCGTTCTGATCGGCGGGGTGCAGGGTCACCGCGACGTCGGAGATCGGTCCGGTCCGCATCACCTCGAGTCCCCAGTGCAAGCCGTCGACAGCGGGCGGCCCGAAACCCGGCAAGAGGTTGACCACCGCACCGAAGCCGTTGAGCCCGTGCTGGTTCCGCAGCATGTCCTCGCGAGGGTAGCGCTGATGGCGCAGTGCCTCGATCAGGGCCGACGACACCGCGGAGAGGGCCTGCCCGGCGTCGCGGTCGCCGATTCCGTCGAGGCGCAGGGGCACGACGTTCGAGACAGGCTGCACCGCCCGGAGACGTGCCGCCGAGGTACGTGCCGCGACCGGGAGACTCAATCCCACGTCCGGGGCGTCGAGGAGCCGGGCGCACAGGCCCGCGAACGCGGTGACGAACTCGGCCGACGATGCGGTGCGCGGACTTCTCAGGGTTTCGGTGACGCGCGTGATCGACGACGTGAAATGCGGGATGGAACCGGCCAGCAGGGACGGCGCGAGGCCGTCGAGTCGTCGGGCCCAGTGTTGTTCGTCGGCCCCTCGGCGTCGCGAGCCGCGGTACCTCTCCTCTTCGGCCTCGAGTTCGGGGTCGTCGGCGAGGGGCATCTCGTCCGGTCGCGCAGTACCCGCGTAGACAGCGGCGATGTGCGCCATGACCCGCAGGACGCCGGCGCCGTCGGTGAGCACGTGATGCACCCGCACGATCCACCGGTGGGAGTCGGGAGCGAGGACGTGCAGTTCGCTGCGGAACAACGGCAGTCCGAGATCGGCGCCTGCGGGGTCGTCGAGGAAACGCTGCGCAGCGCCTCGCTCTCGGCAGCCGGGTCGGCACACGCGGACAGGTCCACGCACTCCACCGGGTCCAGTCCGGAACCGGCTGGTTGCAGGGGGTGCGGATGACCGTCGGCCGGCGACCGATTCGGGCTCAGACGCACGTCGTACCAGCCGACGTGGTCGAGCACGGCACCGGCCGTGCGATGCAGTCGTTCGGCGTCGAGCCGGCCGCTCAGGGTCAGGCCGAACGCGACGACATGCGAGACCTCGGGATGCAGCAGTTGCGAGAGCCACAGGCCGCGCCGGGTCACGGTCATCGCGGATCGCCCCCTGGGCCTCGTCGGGTGGAGCCGTGCCCGGAGATCACGCCCCGACCGTAGGTGCGTCGAGTTGAACGGACGCTGAAATGCGAGGTCCGGCGGTCGACGACGACCGCCGTCCGCGGTGCATCTCCCGCGGCGTCACGCCCCGAGCGCGCGGGCGAACATCGGCCAGGACTCATGCATCTGGTCCTCCCAGTACCCCCAGGAATGCGTACCGGTCGCCGGGAGCCGGACGACGGCCGGGATGCGCAGCGCGGCGAGGCGGTTTGTCATCGTCACCGTGCACGAGCGTGCGGTCGCTTCGGCGAATCCGCCGGCCGCGACCTGTTCGGCGAGCTCCCCCACGTTGCCGGCGATCCGCCGGTCGGACAGATTGTCGTGCGCACCGGGCAATCCGGTCGCCGCACTGATCCACAGGGCGGGGGTGCGACGCCCGAACTTGTAGGCGTTGATCACCGGATCCTGGGCTGCCCACTGCGGGTCCCCGGGCGGACCGTACATGTTGCTGGCGTCGGCGAGTCCGGGGACGAACACCACGTTGCGCAACAGCAACTGCCCGGTGGGCGACGCGGTGTCGGCGCATCCCGAGTAGGAGCCCACCGCCCGGTAGAACCCCGGGTGGTTCTCGGCGATCCGCAGCACCGCCGTACCCGCCATCGAGATCCCCGCGACACCGCGCGAGCGTCCCGGGCCGGATCGTCCCCCGTGCGCGTTCTCGAAGGCGGCGGGCAGCTCCGAGGTCAGAAAGGTCTCCCACCGCAGGGGCCGCGACGTCTTCACGCCGAACCGGAAGTTCGCGGCCGGGTCGACGCGGCGCCAGTCGGCGTAGTAGCTCGCGGCACCGCCGATCGGGGTCACGGTCCACACGTTCTTGTTGGCATAGAACGCGTTGGCGTCGGTGGCGTGCGTCCAGTCGTCGTTGTCCTCGCCGCCGGACGATCCACTGAGCAGGTACATCACCGGTGCGGCCTGATTCCGGTTCGCGGGCGTCTGGACCAGCGACGGGACCTGGGTCTGCATCGACCGTGACCACACCGACACCACGAGATTGCGGGGCGACACCCAGGTCTCCCGGTATGGCGCGCCGGCCGTCGCCTTGGCGTATCGGACACCGGTGAGGGTGTCCGCCGACGCAGATCCCGCGGAGGGCACGAGCACACCCGCCACGCCCATCACCATGGACAGGACGGCAACGCCGACGCCGACGCCGACGACCAGGACATTCGGCAAGCGAGACATCGGCGGCTCCTCGAGTTCGTGCCGAATCATCACCGACCCGGTCCCGTCATCGTATGCACACCGCTCTGTACTCAGGACCGTTCGGGTCAATCGTCCAGGACTGTCGCACAACAGAATCGGACGAATCGGGTATGAGGTGCGTCGGCCCGACGTACGGTCGGACGATGACACCACTCCTGCGCACCGCCGTCGCGACGCTCGCCGCCGCGGCCGCTCTCCTGACGCCGCTCGCGATGTCGTCGGGGACGGCGAATTCCACGCCTTCGTCCGGAGTCTCGGCGGTCAGCCTGGCCAAGGCGGATATCCCGGCCGACCTCCTACCATTCGTGCCCGACGGCGTACACGTGGAGGTTCGGGAGATCACCATCGCCCCCGGCGGCACCACCGGGTGGCACTATCACGACGGCCCGCTCTACGGACTGGTCCGGCAGGGCACCCTCACCCACCCCGGCTCCGACTGCAAGCCGGTGGTGTACCGGACCGGCGAGATCATCGCCGAACCCGGGGGCAAGGCGAACACCCACGAGGGAACCAATCTCGGGACCAGCCCGGTCGTGCTGATCGTCCTGTACCTGATGCCGCTGAACAAGCCGCTGTCCCAGGACGCACCCGCACCGCCGTGTGCGACGGCCACTTCCTGACGGCGGGCGAGCCCGCCCCTGCTTGCTGATCCGAAAGAAGCGACCCCATTGCTCCCTGAGGAGTGAGGAGCGATAGCGACGAGCCACGAAGGGCCTGGTGAGACACGTTGCGAAGCCCTTCGTGGCTCGCTTCGCTCGCACCTCAGGGAGCAGAGGGAGGCCGTCGCTGCACCCAACGGACCAGCGGTTCTGTGGTTCACTCGGATCAGGGAGCAGAACGCTGCCGCCAGTCGAGCAGTGTCCCGAGGTCGGCTGCGAGCGAACGTGAATCAGCGGTCACGAGTTCTCCGTCGCGTACCACCCACCGGCCTGCGACCATGACGTCGCGGGGTCGCCGGCCCGGGCCGGCCCACAGCAGGCCGTCGACCGGGTCGGTGACCCCGGCGTCGAAGACGTCCGAGCAGTCCCACACGCAGAGGTCGGCGGCGGCACCGGGCCGGAGGTGCCCCAGCTCGCTGCGGCCGAGACCTGCCGCCGAACCCTCGGACGCCATCGCGAGAACCTCTCGGGCCGTGACGGGTTCGCCGATCAATCCCGAGACCTGAACGGCCAGGCGGGCATCGGCGAGCAGGTGCCCGGCGTCGTTGCTCCCGCCGCCGCTGGTGCCGAGTCCCACCCGCACACCCGCGGACACGAGCGCCGCAACCCGCGCGACGCCCCATCCCATCGGCACGTCGCACCCGGGCGCGTGGGTCGCAGACGCTCCCGATCGCGCGACCAGAGCCACTTCGTCGTCGGTGATCTCGCACAGATGCGCCAGCGTGACGTCGTCGGCGAGCCAACCCCACTCGTCGAGCAACTCGAGGGGGCGCCGCCCATATCGTTCCGCGGCGACCTGCACATCGACCTGCTCGTTCGCCTGCGTACGACGACGCAGGCCGAGTCGAGATGCGACCTCGCCGAGCGTCGCGAAGGTCTCCGGCCCGTCGCTGTGCACGCCGGACGGGCCGACGGCCAGCTGCAGCATCCCGTCCGCGCTCGTGCCGGTTGCCCCCGCACCCAGATGCGTTCGGTGGATGTCCTCGACCGATGCGGCTGCGGCTTGCGGGTCGTCGCGAGCAGTGCCCCGGACGAAGACCAATCGCGCACCGACCCGTGCGGCGGCATCGATGGTCCCGCCGGCCAACGCGACCGGGTCCTGACCACCGGGCCAGGTCAGATGATGGTCAGCGACCGTAGTGACACCGCACAGCAGGGACTCCGCGAGCCCGGCAGCCGCTGCCGCGGCGACGAGCTCGGGGTCGACACCGACCGATGAATAACGTTGCGCCATCAGGCCGAGCCACTGCGGCATCGGTACCGACCGGCTCTCCGGACGCGACCGGAACGCGGTCTGCAGCAGATGGTGGTGCGCGTTCACGAGACCGGGCGTGACGACGCACCCCGAGACGTCGACGACCTCGTCCGCGGCGGCCCGGCCGCCGACCGCGGCCCCGATCCGCCCGTCGTCGACCACGACCGGATCGCGCGTGACCATCGACGCGTCACGTAGGACCGCCACCGCGCCGGTGAGCACCGTGACGGTCACAGCTCGAGCACCAGACGACCGCTCGTACACCGCGACACGCAGATCATCATCGATTCGTTCTCGGACCGCTCCTCCGGCGACAGGATCGAGTCGCGGTGGTCCACCTCGCCGCTGACCACCCCCGTCTCACAGGTTCCGCAGACACCTTCGCGGCACGACGACGGCGCCACCACCCCACGTCCGTCCAGGACGTCGAGGATGGTGCGATCCTGCGGCACCGTCACCGTCACGCCCGAGAAGGCAAGGGAGAGTTCGAACTCCGCGTCAGCCGCGGACTGCGTCGTCGTGGCCGTGAACTTCTCGGCGAACGAATCCACGGCCGGTTGCGGCTCACACACTTGCGCAACGGCTTCCAGCATCGACGGCGGTCCGCAGGTGTACACGGCGGTGCCGCGGGCGAGCCCGGCCAGGACGCCACCGAGATCCAGGCGGCCCGAGTGGGCCGACTCGTGAATCGTGACCAGTCCGGGGTACCTGGATTCGATCTCGTCGACGAAGGCCATCTCCGCCCGGGACCGTCCGACGTAGACGAGCCGCCACGGCCGCCCGGTACGGCGGACCTCGTCGACGAGGGCGAGGACGGGGGTGATGCCGATACCACCGGCCACGAACACATAACCGAGTGCACGTGTCAGCGCGAAGTGATTGCGCGGCGGGCTGATCCACACCTCGCCGCCCACCTGGATGTCGTCGTGCACGGAGTCCGAACCGCCCCGGCTGTCGATCCGCCGCTCGACGGCGATCCGGTACGTACTCGTGTCGTCAGGGGAGGAACACAACGAGTACTGCCTGACCGGGCCGGCCGGTGTGTGCAGATCGACGTGCGATCCAGCGGTCCACGACGGCAGCGCGGCGACACCGACCGGCGCGAGGACGAATTCGTCCACCCGACGGGCGAGCCGGCGCCGTGACACCACGCGGACACGCAGTCCATCTCGAAGGTCGTTCGCTGACACAGACATCGGAGATCTCCTAGGTATTACGATCTCCGCCGGGATTCCCAGCCACGGGAACCACCCCCACCGTCGCGGATCTCCGACACCTGCGTTGACGCCTGGACAACGACGAGCCGAGCGGCCTCGGAACCGGTGAGCCGCCACCGGTGGGGAATGCCGCCAGCGTAGTAAAGGCTGTCGCCTCTTCGCAATTCGAGGAGACTTCCGTCGCCGAGGTCGACCTCGACCTCGCCGTCGACGACATGCAACCACTCGTCCTGCTCGTGCTGGAAGTACTCGCCGTAGTCCCGCCGGTTCAACAACTGCTCCTGGGGGAAGAACGCGGCGTCTCCTCGAACGAGCAACCGGGCGTATCCGGCGTTGTCGCCGGCCTGCGGAAGGATCGCGCCCTCGCCGGCACGCACCAGTTGCGTCCCGACGGGTGCCGGAGACGGCGCCCCCGCCACGTGCGCAGGGTCCGCGGCCAGCATCAGACTGACCTGGGTGGTGTCCAGCGCCCTGGCGATCCGTTCCAGGGTCGTCATGCTCGGACGCGCGTATCCGCGCTCGAGCTGCGACAAGAACGGATGCGAGATACCGGCCTGCGCAGCCAGATTCGTCAACGTGAGGCCATGCTGCTTACGTCGTCGGCGGATCTCGGCACCCAGCGACACCTGCGCGACGTCCGGCTCGTCGAGCGCCATGTGGCTCACACCCTTCCTGCAGAACCGATGGTTACACGCCCGCAGCGCTGGTTAACGTCGTGGCAACAGCGCATTCCTATATTCGGACGTGTTGACGTGATCAACAAGTATCACGAACCGCCCCAACCCCGCCGACCCCAGCCACAGCGGGACCACCGACCCAGTCGTGCACCGTCGCAAGCCATTTCGATGTTCTCGAGGAAGTGTCATCAATGCCGACTCAGCAGACAGCGCCCGTGCCGGGCATCACCGGTTCACTGGCCGACGGGTCAGTGGTCGATGTCGAGCTGTCCGCCGACGCCGACGGTATCCACCGCGTCCGCGCCGTCTCACCGTTCTCTCCCGATGCCCCGCATCCCGCCGAATGGTTGGATCTCCGCGACCACCTGCTGCTCCCACCCGCCGCCGAACCCCATGCCCACCTGGACAAGGCCCTGTCGTGGCCGGAGTTGTCACCGCCGAGCGGCGACCTCAACGCCGCGATCGCCTCCTGGCGGGCCGGCAGTGTCTCCCTCGATGAGCAGTCCTTCCGGACGCGCGCTCTCCGGGCGACCTCGTCCATGCTGCGCAACGGCATCACCGCGGTGCGCACCCACGCCGACGTGCTCTCGCACGACGACCCACTGCGAGCCGTCCGCGTGCTCACCGAGGTCCGAGAGCACCTGCGCGGACTGATGGACATCCAGGTCGCGGTCCTGGCGAGCCCACTCACGCCCACCGCGCACATCGAGGCCGCGCTCGACGCCGGCGTCGACCTCGTCGGCGGGGCCCCGCACATCGCCGACGACCCGCTCGCCGAGCTCACGAGACTGCTCGACCTCGCCGAAGCGCGCGGTATCGGCGCCGACCTGCACGTCGATGAATTCCTCGACGGTGACCACCTGACCATCGAGGCCTTCGCCGACCGCGTCGCCGAGTGGCCCGACGACCGGATCCGCACGGCCGGCCACTGTTGCCGCCTCGACACCCTGGCCGCCGCCGACCTGCAACGGGTCGCACGGGCGCTCGCACGGGCCCGTGTCTCGGTCGTCGCCTTGCCGGTGACGAACCTGTACCTCCAGGGCCGATCCGGACCGTCCGCGGGGCGACGAGGCATCACGCCGATCGACGTGCTGCGCGATCACGGCGTCCGCGTCGCCGGTGGTGCGGACAACATCCGCGACCCGTTCAACCCCGTGGGCCGGGCCGACCCGCTCGAGACCGCCGCCCTGCTGATCACCGCCGCACATCAGAACCCCCACACCGCAACGGAACTGGTCACCTCCGAGGCGCGTGCCGTGCTCGGACTGGAGCCCGCGGGCCCCGTCGTCGGAGCCCGCGCCGACCTCGTCGCCATCCGCGGCGCCGATCTCACCGAGGTCATCGCCACCGCGCCGGCCGACCGGGTCGTGATCGTGAACGGAACGGCGGTCGCACGCACCGAGTCCACCACCTGGACGGCGTTCCCGTCGTTCCCGGTTCCGTCCCCGGCAGGAGCATCACCGGCCGGAATGTCCTCAGCCGCAGCATCACCGCTGGGCCTGTCCCCCGTCGGCATGGAGAGATGATGAGTTCACCAGCAACGACCCACAGACCGGCACTCGGTCACCCGCTCGTCGGCTTCGAACACGTGGAGCTCACCTATCCGGACGGCACCCACGCCCTCCGCGACGTGAACCTCACCGTGCGCGAGGGCGAGTTCGTGAGCGTCGTGGGCCCATCGGGTTGCGGCAAGTCGACCCTCCTGCGGTTGTCGTCGGGCCTGGAGACGATCACCGACGGTTACCTGCAGAGCGGTGCCGAACGGATCGGTTACGTGTTCCAGGACGCCACCCTGCTCCCGTGGCGGACCGTGGCCGACAACGTCGCACTGCTCGGTGAACTCGACGGTGCACCGAAAGCCGAACGGCGCGAACGCGTCCGCGCCGCGCTGGAGACGGTCGGGCTGACCGGGTTCGACAAGCACCTGCCGCACATGCTGTCCGGCGGCATGCGGATGCGGGTGTCGCTGGCCCGCTCGCTGACGCTCGATCCCGATCTGTTCCTGTTCGACGAACCGTTCGCCGCACTCGACGAATTGACCCGCGAACGGCTCGGTACCGACCTGACCGAGCTGTTCGCCGTCAAACGCTTTGCCGGCCTGTTCATCACCCACTCGGTCGCCGAGGCGGCGTTCCTGTCCACGCGTGTCCTGGTGATGTCGGGACGGCCGGGATCCATCGTCGACGAGATCGAGGTCCCCTTCGACTATCCCCGGTCGCCCGACCTGCGTTTCGAGCCGGAGTTCGGCGCGATCGCCGGCCGGATCTCCCGCGCACTCCGAGAGGCACATTCATGAGCGCCCCCGACACCGGCACCGAGACCGCCCCGGGCGTGCGAACCCCGAAAACCGGCAAGGCCGGTACACCCGACCCCGGCTCCACCACCGAACTCGCCGTGGCCGCACGCACGGGCCGACGCGGCCGCTCCCGATCGAAGATGGTCGGGATCGCCGCGCCGCTCGTCGTCCTGGGCCTGGTCATCGGCGCGTGGTACCTCGTCAGCTACGCGGTGCTCGATCCCGGCCGTCGATTCCTGATGCCGCCCCCGCACCAGGTCGTCACCGACGGACTGCTGGGCGACTCCGCCCAGGCGATGTGGGAGGCTCTGAGCCGCACGGCCACCGTCGCGTTGACCGGCCTGACGATCGCCGCGATCATCGGCATCACGTGGGCGGTGATCATGTCGCAGTCACGGCTGATGGAGAACGCCCTCTTCCCGTATGCCGTGGTGCTGCAGTGCGTCCCGATCCTGGCGCTCGTCCCCCTGGTCGGATTCTGGTTCGGATTCGGCTTCAGTGCACGGGTTTTCGTCTGTGTACTGATCTCACTGTTCCCGATCGTCTCCAACACCCTGTTCGGCCTTCGATCGGTCGACCGGCAGATGCGGGATCTCTTCGCCCTGCACCGTCCGAGCCGCGTCACCATCCTGCGCAAGCTGGAGTTCCCCGCCGCCATGCCGGCCATCTTCGCCGGTCTCCGCATCTCGGCGGGCCTGTCGGTGGTCGGCGCCATCGTGGGCGACTTCTTCTTCAAGCAGGGCAATCCCGGCATCGGCATCCTGATCGACAACTACCGGTCGCGACTGCAAGCCGAGGAACTGTTCGCCTCGATCGTGCTCGCCTCACTTCTCGGCGTGGCCGTCTTCTGGTTCTTCGGCTGGCTGGGCAACCGCATCGTCGGACGCTGGTACCAGCGCTGACCTGATCTTCTCTCGCCGGGTGGTTTCGACTCGGCTCCTCGCTTCGCTCGGTGCCGGCTCAACCAGCGGGGGTATCGGCTCCTCGCTTCGCTCGGTGCCGGCTCAACCAGCGGGGGTATCGGCTCCTCGCTGCGCTCGGTGCCGGCTCAACCAGCGAGTGGGTCTCCTGTCGTCGACACCCCTTGATCCTCCATTCAACTTCCGGAATCTCTCAGCCCGAAAAGGAACTCATCTCATGAACACACCCGTCTGGCGTCGCCTGTCCAAGACCACCGGTGTCGCCGTCGTCGCCGCCGCCCTCGCCTTCACCGCCGCGTGCAGTTCCGGGGAGAGCACCGAATCCTCCGGTTACACGGGGGCGGTCGGCCCTGTCGACCTGAGCGCCAACTGTCCCGACAAGGTCGTCATCCAGACCGACTGGAACCCTGAGGCCGAACACGGCCACCTCTACCAACTCCTCGGCCCCGACCCCACGATCAATGCCGGCAACAAGCGCGTCGTCGGTCCGCTCTTCGACCGCGGCGAATACACCGGCGTCGACATCGAGATCCGGGCCGGCGGACCCGCCATCGGCTTCCAGTCGGTGACCTCGCAGATGTACTCCGACCCGGAGATCCTCCTCGGCTACGTCGACACCGATCAGGCCATCCAGAACTCGAAGGACAACCCGACGACGGCGGTCATGGCACCGCTCGACATCAGTCCGCAGATGATCATGTGGGATCCCGCCACCTACCCGCAGGTCCAGGGGATCGCCGACCTCAAGGCGGCGAACGCACGCGTCCTGTACTTCGAGGGGGCCACCTACATGGACTACCTGACCGGGTCGGGCGTCCTCTCCCCCGCGCAGGTCGACGGCAGCTACGACGGGTCGCCGGCCAACTTCGTCTCCGACGGCGGCAAGACCGCCCAGCAGGGGTTCGCCAGCTCCGAGCCGCAGGTCTACCAGGAAGAGGTCGAGGGCTGGCAGAAGCCGGTGAAGTACCAGCTGATCCACGACGTCGGCTTCCCGTCCTACAAGTCGTCGGTGGCGGTTCGCTCGGACGCACTGGAGGACAACGCCGCCTGCCTCGAGCAGCTGGTGCCGGTGTTGCAGCGCGGTTCGGTCGATTATCTGGCGTCGCCACAGGCGGCCGACGCGGTCATCCTCGACGCCGTCGAGCAGTACGACACGGGGTGGGTGTACTCCCAGCGGAACGCCGACTACGCGCGGGAGACGATGGCCGACCTCAACCTGGTGAGCAACGGCACCGACACGACGATCGGCAACTTCGACACCGCGCGCGTCGCCCGGGTGATGGAGGTGACCGGGCCGATCTTCACCGAGCAGGGCACGCCCGCAGCCGACGGCCTGACGCCCGAGGCGATCGCGACCAACCGCTTCATCGACACCTCGGTGGGCCTGCCGTCATGACCGCTCCGGTGGTCGCGGTCGGTACCGACGAGGGACGCCCCGACTTCGGCCCCGAGGACGTCGATGCGCTGGCCGACGACCTGCTCGCGATCGTCGGCCCGCGTGGCATCAGCTCACTTCCCCGCGCGCTCGAACGCGCGGCCCGCGACGGCTCGGGGATGAGTCCGATCCTGTCGGCGCAGGATCTCGGCCGACCCGATCTCGTGTGCTACCCGCGCACGGCCGACGCGGTGCCCCACATCGTCCGCGCGGCGGTCGCCCGCGGCGTACCGATCACCACGCGCGGCAAGGGAACCGGGAACTACGGCCAGGTCATCCCGCGCTTCGGCGGACTCGTCCTCGACATGACGTCGCTGACCGCGATCGGGGACGTCACCGACCGTTCGGTCACCGCCCAGGCGGGCGCGCGGATGATCAACCTGGAACAGACCGCATGGTCGCACGGCAGCCAGCTGTGGATGTACCCGTCGACCGTCCAGTCGACGCTCGGCGGGTTCCTGGCGGGAGGTTCGGCTGGTACCGGCACGATCGTGCACGGCCGCAACCATCAGGGGTTCGTCGACGCACTGGATGTCGTCCATGCGACCGACGAGGCCGAGGTGGTCAATCTCGAGGGCGACGACGCAACCCCGTTCGTGCACACCTACGGGGTCGCCGGCATCATCGTCGGCGCCACCGTCCGGGTGGAACCGCTGCAGGAATGGCGCTGCGTGTACGCGAGTTTCGGCTCCACACGCGAGGCGTTCGACGCGGCGCTCCGACTGGCGGCGGTCGAACCGAAGCCGCGTCTGCTGTCCGCGGACGGCCCCGTCATCACGGGGGCGCTGCCCGACGACCCCGCGCTCGTCCGCGGTCGCGCCAGCGTGCGCGGGATCATCGACGCCCGGGCATTGGCGGAGACCACCGACCTGGTCGTCGCCGCCGGCGGCCGCGTCGAAGCGGTCCGCGAGGGCATCGCCGAGACGGTCAAGCTGTCGACGCTGTCCTACAACCACCCGACGTGGTGGTTACAGAAGTCGCAGCCGGACAGGTGGTTCCACATGGAGGTACGCGGGGACGCACTCGTCACCCGGCTCGAGGAGGTGGAGAAGGTGTACGAGGGCGGCATGCTGCATCTCGAGGTCGGCCACGAGATGATGTTCGGGATGCTCAACGGGATCTACCGCAGTCCGCAGCAGGTCATCGACGGCGTCGCCGCACTCGAGGATCTCGGGGTCGGCGTCCACTCCCCGCACCAGTGGTACGTCGATCTCGATGCCGAGCGCGTCCGCGCGCTGGCGCACCAGACCGACCCGAAGGGTCTGCTCAATCCCGGAAGGTGGATGTGAACACGGTGACCACCAGGACGACGCGCCCGGCCGCGCACCGGCGTTATGCCGAGCTGACCACCGAACAGATCGGCACCACCCTGTCGCGGGACTCGATTCTCGTACTACCCACGGGCGCAATCGAACCGCACGGCCCGCACCTGCCGTTGGCCACCGATCTCATCGTCGCGGAGTCGGTCGCCGAGGCCGTCGTGGACCGCGGTGCCGCCGCGGGGCACGATGTCTGGCTCCTGCCGGCGCTGGGTTACACCAAATCCGACGAGCACTCGCGGCTCCCGGGCACGATCTGGCTGCGGGCGAGCACCCTGTTCGAGACGATCGTCGACATCGGGGCGTCGCTCGCACAGACCCCGGCGCGTCGTGTGCTGTTCCTCAACGCGCACGGCGGCAACTCCGCACTGATCGAGGTCGCCGCGCGCGAACTCCGACGACGGTTCGACCTGCAGACCTTCTTCTCCTCCGGCCCGGGTCACCCCGGTCCCACCGAGCGCGGACTCGGTATCCACGCGGGCTGGGCGGAGACCTCGATGATGCTGCACCTCCGGCCGGATCTCGTGCACATGGACAAGGCGGTCGCGACGGTGGCGGACGCGGTCGCCGACGCCGGGCACGTCGGTTTCGCCGGCACCGTCCGATTCGGTTGGCTGTCCACCGATTTCGCCGAGTCTGGGGTGATCGGCGACCCCACTGGAGCCGACGCCTCGATCGGCGCGAAGCTTTTCGACGAGCGCGTCGAGGACCTCGTCGCCGCGCTGCCGGAGATCGCCACCTTCGACCCGGGCCGGGTGGGGCGTTGATCACCAGCGGTACCGGATTCGGAACCGATTGCGCGAGCGCGGATCAGCTCTCGGTCCACCCGATGACGCTGCTGCGGAACTGGCTTCCCCCGTCGGACGAGCCACGGCCGTTGATGGCACTGGCGACGTGCGGCCCCGACGGTTATCCCCGGGTCCGACACGTGCTGATCACCGAGGCCGACGACACCGCGGTCTACTTCCACACCGACAGCCGGTCGGCCAAGGTGGCCGAACTCGCCGACAACCCCCGGGCCTCGATCGCGATCGCCTGGCCCGCCGTCGGCCGGCAGGTCGTCGCGCACGGTGACGTCCGGCGAGCGTCGGACGACGAACTGTCCGAGGCCTACTCGCGCCGTTCCCGGTACCTGCAACTCCTGGCATGGTTGAACGACGACGACCTCGCCGCAATGCCACCCGAGGAGCGGCGTCGGCGATGGTCCGACTACGACTCGGCCCACCCGCGACTGACCGCACCGCCCACCTGGACCGGGTACGCCGTCGACTTGCGGGAGATTACCTTCTGGCGCGGCGACCCGGACGGGCCGTCGCAGCGAGTACGGTTCACCGACAACGGAAATCATTGGAATTCGGAGGTCCTACCGGGATGACCGGCACTTACCACAACGCCCTCGTACTGCCGGTCAGCGGCGATAGGCCCTGGTTCTGGGGATGGCTGTCGGTGGGCGAGGACGGCCGGATCTCCGGGATGGGCGAGGGCTCACCGCCGGCCGACGCACCGCTCCCCCGCCACGATCTCGACGGCGCCTTCCTCGCACCCGGTTTCGTCTCGGCACACAGTCACATCTACACCGGCGGGATGCGCGGGGTGGCGCCCAACAGCCCACTCTATGAATGGGTCACGCTGAACAGCACGATGCTGCTCGGCGCCGATGCGCAGGACCTGTACTGGATGACGCTGGCCGGCGGGCTCGATCACCTGTCCTCGGGAATCACCTCCGTGTACAACTTCACCCAGTCCCGCGTCCTGGCACTCTTCGACTACGAGGAGTCCGTCCTCAAGGCGGCTCGGGTGCATTCTCCGGAGTTCGTCACCGCCCAGGTGGACGGCTTGGCGGCCACCGGGATCCGATTCGTCACCAGTGTGCGACTCGACGACGAGCAACTCGGCGAGGACGCCGCGTTCGCCGGTTTCGACGAGGTGATGACCCACCTGACGACCGTCGACCGCGACCTCGATCTGGGTGGTTCGGTCTACGGCTCGGTGCAGTGGTCGTCGTCGCAGGCGACCGCCGAACGCGAACGGGCACTGATGGACCGGTACGGGATCACCAATCAGGCGCACTTCGTCGAGACTGCCGAGCAGATCGAGATCCAGCAGTCGAAATTCGACTGGTACGACGCCGCAGGCGTTCTGGGCCCCGGCTTCGCCTTCGGACACTTCGTGCACCCGACCGAGAACATGGTCGCGCGTGTGCGCGACACGGGGTCGGCGGTGGTGTGGCAGCCGATGTCGAACGGTCGGCTCGGTTCCGGCATCGCCGACATCCCCCGTCTGCTCCGGGATTCGGTGACCGTCGGCGTCGGTGTGGACGACCAGTCGTGCACCGACGTGTCGGACCCGTTCGAGAACATGCGCACCGGTATGTTCCTGCAGCGCGGAAAGCACAGCGACGCCGCGGTTCTCACCCCCGTCGACATGCTCACCCTGCACACGCTCGGGTCGGCATCGGCGATGGGCGTGGCCGACAAGGTCGGTTCGCTGGAGGTCGGGAAGTTCGCGGACCTGCTCGTCGTCGATCCCCGTTCCCCCCACCTCGGCCCGATCTGGGACCCCGTCGCCACCTACGTGCTCGGTTGCGGACTGCGCAACCTACGCGAGGTCGTGGTGGGTGGCCGCACGGTATGGGACCGCGACGTCGCCGATCCGCTGCGCGCACAGGCTGATTCCGAACTCACCGAGCGGATGATCGCGTCAGCGGCACGGTCGGGGATCCATGCGGTGCGCCCACCCGCCGCCGCGACACCATCATCACCGCCGTCGTGACCACCAGCGCCACGATCGTCGCGACCGCGACGCCGACGACCGCCGCCGTCTCGCCGAGGGCGGCGACGGTGATCCCGACGAACGCCCAGATCAGGGTCAGTGGGTATGCGACGAGCACCGACCCGACGGCGGCGGTCACGGCGAGGCCGAGCAGGGCGCATGCGAGCAGGATGGTCAGCTGCCATCCCAGGGACCGAGGGTCGGCGAGGTCGGCACCGATCGCCGCAGCCCAGTTCTGGAAGACCGCCGCGGTGGCCCAGGCCGCATAGACACCGACGAGGATGCGGGTCAGGACGATGAGCCACCGGGGCGCCGCGTCGTCGGCCGGTCTCGCGGCGATGCGGGCGGCGTCGAGCAGGACCACCGTCATGACCGTCAGCACGATCGGTGTCACCCACGTCCACTCCGCGGCCGACACCAGAATCCACAGCGCAGCGCCGGCGAACGCGACTTCGAGGTCGATGAGCAGACGCCGCGGGTCGTCGGTCCCGGTGGCACCTTTCCACACCACGGCAATGGCGAAGACGATCGACAGCAGGTAGATGAGACTCCAGATCGAGAACGTGTAGCCCGCCGGGGTGATCAACAGATCTGTGGTCGATTCGTTGGGCGAGGCGCCGAAGCCGGAGAACGGGACCACGGGCGCGACCACCTGCGCGACCGCCAGGAACACGGCAAGCCAGGTGATCGGACCGGAGACGCGTGTGGGTGTCATGTGATCCAAGGTAGGCACCAGTGTCCGGTTTGCGTCGCGAACTCTATTGAGGTTGCGAGCGAGACACCCCCGCCGCCTAGCGCCCGAAGCTTGCGGCGGGACGTCTCCCCGCTCCTGAGGAGCGCCCTGAGCTTGCGGAGGCCCGGGCCCACTGCTCCCATGGAGCGTCGGGTATACGCCATTGCTCGTTACAGCATCCCGTTGAGCAGAAGGAGGTTTCACACTGTGGAGTTGTCAAGGATCGTGTGGCGCCGGGGTCGACGCCGGAGGGTCTGTGGAGTGTTCGCGTGGACTGTCTAGACGAGGGCTTCGTCGAGTCGCATGGTGCGCCGGTTGTAGGCGGGTCGAGGTAGGCGTTTCGGGTCGATGTCGGCGGGCGGAATCAGCCAGGGGTGCCGGTCGGGACCCATCACCACCTGCCAGCCATGGTGATGGACCTGGGTGTGACAGCGCTGGCACAACAGGCACCCGTTGTCCAGATCGGTCGGACCGCCATCGGCCCAGTGGACGAGGTGGTGCACTTGGGTATGTGCTGCGGGGGCACCGCATTTCACGCAACACTGATCGCGCACGACGATCGCCTGCCGCAGATGGTGCGGGAACAGACGTTTCGTAGTGCCCATCCGCAACGGCACCCCTTCGTTGTCAAGGACGATCTCGGCCACCCCACCATCACACGACAGCCGCCGCGCCGTCGACTCTGACACCGCACCCATCCACGGCAGCCGAGCCGGACCAACCCCATCGGCAGGAATGGTCACCAGCAGTTGGGTGCGTGGTGCTCCGGCGGTGGTCATCGCCGCGCCGATCGCAGCTTGATCCAACAACAGTTCCAGTGCATCTGCACGGCGCTCGGCCACGCCTCGACGGTCGGCAGCGCCGTCGGGTTCGGGACGCGGACAGGACCGTTCGTCGATCATCGACACGAACTTCTCCCCGATCACCGCGGTCACATCTGCGGTGATCGCGACCCGACCCTCCTCGGTGATGTGGGTGTGCACGGTGTTCAGCGACGCATCATCGGCCGCCGGCAAGGCGGCGGGGTCGGTGTCGGCGACCCGAATGGCGATCCCGCGGGCGTGGTCGTCGATCTGGGCAGGGGTGGCACCGGAGAACGCCTGCGCGAGCAACTCGCTCTCGAACGTTGACCGGTCGTCGTCGGACAACGCTGACGCCGAACGCTTGTCCACCAGAGTGATCCCACGGATCACCGCGTCGACACACTCAGCAGACAGATAGCCCTCGGCAGCGCAGTCGGCAACCTTCGGCACCAACCCCAACCCGCCGGCGATACGCACATGACGGTGCGCGGCCGCGGGTGGCATGCCCATCTCGATCAACACGTTTCGCGTCGTCGACCCCGCCCGTACCGCGGCACCCGTGGCATCGAAAAGTGCTGTATGCACGGCGATCTGGTGATCGAGCACGTTGCGCAGCATCCGTAGTTCGTCGAGTCGTTCGTGCAGAGCACGGCCACTGCCGTCGTCGGGTGGTGACGGCAGTGAGATGAGGGTGTCGCGGAGTTCGATGATCGAGGGCATGACACGAAGCTACTCGCAATCACGTTCGACGACGAAGTTTCTCCACAGCCCTCATTGTCATCGAATCCTGTTGCACAGCAGTCGCTGTCACTCGTGCCCCAGCGGTGAACCGTGGTGGACTGTGGTGAACAGAAGCCCCATCAGTCCCACACGTTTGGTCAGAGCCGGTGCGCCCGAGTCACTCATGACCCGTTTCCCGAGGAGCGAGCTTGCGAGCGTCAATGCCTGCTCCCTGAGAAGCCGCCATCACACCTGCGGTACTGCGGACTTTCGGATCGGGGCGCGGAGAAGCTCGTCGAACGACCAGACCGATGGCGACGGCCGCGGCGTAGACGACGCCGGTGACGATGGCGCCACCGAGGGTCCCGACTGCCTGGCCGGCGACACCGTCGAGCACCACCATCACACCCGCACCGCTGTAGGCGAAGGCGGAGAACCGCGATGCCACACGGCCCTGCTCGACGGCGCCGAGACCGCGGGTGACAGCGGCGAGCGCCACTCGGTACCCCCCGGCCTGACCGATCCCGCCGACGACCGTACCCAGGACGATCACGTCGAGCCGGCCGAGGACGAGACCCACCACCGCCGTAGACCATCCGACGACCAGGAGCACCCCGACCGCCGGTAACGTCGTCACGAGCCGCACCCCCACGCCGGCGAGACTCGCGACCATCGAGACCAACAGACATGCGCCACCGACACATTGGGCCACGAGGAGCGAGTCGCTCGCTCCGGTGGTGAGGATCGCGGCGGGCATCGCGCCCACCGCGAGCGCACCGATCGCCCACGCCAGCGCGCCGATCAGATAGGCACCGGGATCTCGACGACGGGTGCCCGCAACGTCGAGGTCGCCTTCGTGGACGTCGAGGTCGCCGGTATGAGCGTGTGTCGACTGCGGCGCGAAGCCGTCGTCCATCGACGAATCATTGCCATACGCAAGCAAACCGGGAGCCAGACGCAGACCGACGAGCAAGACAATCAGGCATACGGCGGTCGCCGCGGCGTGGATCGCGTACACCGTGACCAGCTGCCAGGGCAGGAACACGGCTATCGCGATGGCCGCAACCAGCCCGCTTCCGGCGCCGATGAGCGAACCGGAGGCGATGAACGCACGACCCCGTTCGCCGCGGGCGGCCACCATGATCGCCGCGGCGGCGCCCGTGCTCAGGCCCACCGACGCCCCGGTGAGGAACCGTCCCGGGAACAGCAGCACGTCGACCGATGCGCCGACGATCTGCAGGAGGTCGCCGACGATCGCCGCGAGGAGAGCGAGCGGTAACACCGTGCGGCTGTGCCGGATGAGCGGGCCGCGAGCCGAGATCAACAGGATGATGATCAGGGCGATGAAGTAGGTGGCGAACAGCACCGACGCCGCGGCGGGCCCGAACTCATGGGTGTCCATGTATCCCGGAAGCAGTGGCGTCATCGCATTCGAGCCGCAGATGGCGAGAATGAACCCCACCCCGGAAGCGCCTGTGAGCACACGGATTCCACGGTCGGATCTCAGAGCGACTGCCATGGGGAGAACTCAAACCGACGTCTGTGACCATCGGGCAACCCCGTCGTGGCCGTCGTATTGCGCACCTCGTCGCCACGACGCCGAGGCGCTGACCTGCCACGTTCTGGCGGGTGACGACGATGGCGCCGGTCGCGCCGGAGACTCAGCCCACCGGGCGAAGGTCCGGAGTCGCCCCCGGGCGGGGTCCCCAGTACCTCTCGACCCAACTGCCCGACCCGGCCGGCTCATCGGTCTCGGTGATGTCCCAGTCCACGAACTCGTGTAGATCGCCCGCCATCTCGACGATGACGTCGCGCAGTTCGAGGGGCTCCAGCCAGCGCGGTGGGATGGCCTCGACCCCGTCGCGCGCACCCAGCAGGTTGCCTACGATCGCGCCGGTGGAGTCCGAGTCGCCGTCGTGATTGACCGCGATGATCACCGCGTCCTCGAGGTCGTCGGCCACCAGCGCGGAGTAGACGGCGATCGCGAGCGCCTCCTCTCCGACCCAGCCCTCGCCGAGGCGCGTGATCGCCGCCTCGTGGGACAGGCCCGAACCGGCAAGGCTTTCCGCGGCATCGAGGGCGGTGAGGGTCTCCTCGTGACCGGAACGATTCCGGAGGATGCCTTTCGCCGTCGCCAGCGCCTCCGGCAGGCCGGCCCCGACGATCAGCTCGCGAACCGCGACCGCGAGAACGCCGGCGGGAAGCGAACCGGAGGGATGGCCGTGGGTGAGCGCCGCGAGTGTGGTCGCGAGGTCGAAAGTGCCTGCGGCAGACCAGTCCGCGCGGGCCGCGAACAAACCGACCGGCGCCACCCGCATGACACCTCCGCAGCCCTTGCTGTCGTTGTCGGCCGGGACGCCCGGACGAGTGGTCACCCGGAGCGCCTCGAGACAGGTGGTGCCGGGTGCCCGTCGGCTGTGCAACTGCTGGTGCCCTGCCAGCCAGCTGGACCGTTCGGTCGTCGCCAGCACGCCGTGCCGCGGATGGCCGCCCTGCGTGATGAACCACCGCAGGTATGCGCGGGCCGTCGTGGCCGCGTAGCAGGAGATGCCTCCCGCGCAGTCGCGGGCCCAGGCGCGCAGCAGACCCTCCGCAGTGAACAGCGTCATCTGGGTGTCGTCGGTGATGGTGCCGAGGCCGCCGTACGCCTCGGAGTAGGAGGTGATGCCCGCGGGTCCGAACCTCTCCAGGATCGCGTCCCGAGTCGAGAACTCGACTGCCCCGCCCAGCGCGTCGCCGGCAGCACCGGCGAGCAGACATCCGGTGAACCGATCCATGTTCGCCCCCTGTGCTTTCCCCGGCGTTCATCCATGGTCACACGGTTGCGCCGACTCTGCTGGACAGCGGACCGCGAACGGGTACTTTCAGAGGACCTCGAGACGAAGGGGCTCCGATCGTGCTCTCCCTCATCCCCGGTTCACAGCGTCGCAGCCTGGACGAGATCGTCGAGCGCCTCGACTTCTCCGTCGGCGACCGCACCGCCAAACGCAGCGCCTTCTGGTTGATGCTCACGCTGTCCGGCATCATCGCGGTCTCGGGAGTCGTCGCCGACAGCACGGCGACCGTCATCGGGGCGATGATCGTCGCGCCGCTGTCGACACCGATCCTCGGCATCGGACTCGGGATCGCCACCGGCCGTGGTCGACTCGTGCTCGCGAGTGTCGGTTACGTGCTCGCCGGGGTCATCCTGGTGACGATCCTGGGCGTCGTGTTCGCCCAGTTGCTACCCAACCCGACGAACGTGCTCTCCAACTCACAGGTGCTGGGCCGGACGTCACCGACGCTCGTCGACCTCCTGGCCGCCCTCGCCACCGGCCTCGTCGGCGCGATCGCCATCACCCGTCGCGACGTCGGTGATGTGCTGCCCGGCGTGGCCATCGCCATCTCCCTGGTGCCGCCACTCGGGGTCGTCGGCGTCTGCCTCGGGTCGGGAGCCCCGTCGCTCGCACTGGGCGCCTTCGTGCTGTTCGCGTCGAACGTGGTCGCGATGATCATCACGAGCCTCGTCGTGTTGACGATCGCAGGCTATGGCCGAGAGGCCGCCGATCTCGCCGGTGCGGAACATCCGAGGGCCCCTCGACGCCGGGCCTACGCGGCACTGGCCGTAGCTCTCGTCGTCGTCACCGTCCCGATGGTCGCGAACTCGCTCTCGTCACTGTGGTCCCGGCAGATCGCGACCGCGGCGGAGTCGTGGCTCGGATCGGGCGGGAACGACTCGTCCGAGGTGACCGGCGTCAGCTGGACCGGCAGCACGGTCACCGTCGGTGTGCTGGCCCCGCAGGACCTGCCGCCGATCGACGAGCTCCAGACGACGGTCGACGAGTTGGTCCCCTGGGACCCCGAGGTCGTCGTCGTCCACACGGTCGGCGAGCGGTCGGGTGTCAACTGAGCGTGCCGAACCCCGGCGAGGCATCCGCGCTTCTGACAGAGTGGTACGTACGCATCGCTCACCGAGAACGTCACCGTACGCACTCAACCGAGAATCGACGAGGTCAAGCACATGGCTCTCTCGAGACGCATCCCCTGCTGTGGCACAGGCGAATTCGTCCGCCCACGATCACCTCCCGTTCCAGGACACCCGCGACCTGGACGCCGCCACGCGCGGACTCGTCGCCGAACTCGATCCCCCCGCCATCGCCGGCCAGGACGGGAAGCCGGTGTGGGATTGCGATGAATTCTCCTTCCTCGCCAAGGAGGCGCCTGCCACCGCCCATCCCAGCTTGTGGCGGCAGTCGGGTCTCGTTGCCCGACAAGGCCTCTTCGAGGTGACCGATCGGATCTACCAGATCCGCGGCCTGGACCTGTCGAACATGACCGTCGTCGAGGGCGACACCGGCGTCATCGTCATCGACCCACTGATCTCACAGGAAACCGCGGCCGCCGGCCTCCGCCTCTATCGGGAGCATCGTGGCGATCGTCCGGTCACCGCCGTCATCTACACGCACTCGCACATCGATCATTTCGGCGGCGTCAAAGGAGTCACCACCCAGGAGGCCGTCGACGCCGGCGAGTGCCAGATCATCGCGCCCGCAGGCATGGTCGAGCACGCGGTCGCCGAGAACGTCTACGCGGGAACGGCGATGGGCAGGCGCGCGGCGTACATGTACGGGGCCGCGCTGCCGAGGGGCCCGCGCGGTGCGATCGGCGCGGGCCTCGGCCAGTCCACGTCCACCGGCACGGCGACCCTGATCGCCCCGACCCTCGACATCACCACCACCGGACAGGTCGAGACCATCGACGGGGTCACCATCGAATTCCAGCTGACGCCCGGCACCGAGGCACCGGCCGAGATGAACTTCTACTTTCCGCAGATGCGCGCGCTCTGTATGGCCGAGAACGCCACCCACACCCTGCACAATCTGCTCACGTTGCGGGGTGCCCTGGTCCGTGATCCGCACGTGTGGTCGCGCTACCTGACCGAGGCGATCAACGATTTCGCGGCGCGCTCCGACGTGCTCTTCGCGTCGCATCACTGGCCGACATGGGGCACCGCGGAGCTCACGGAGTTCCTGTCCCTCCAGCGCGACCTCTACGGATACCTCCACGATCAGACCCTTCGGCAGCTCAACAAGGGCCGGACCGGTCTCGAGATCGCCGAGGACATCCGATTGCCCCCGGCACTCGAGAACGCCTGGCACACACATGGCTACTACGGCTCGGTGAGCCACAACGTCAAGGCCATCTACCAGCGTTACATGGGATGGTTCGACGGGAATCCGGCGCACCTCTGGGAACACCCGCCGGTGGAATCCGCGACGCGGCACGTCGAGTTCATGGGCGGCGCGGACGAGGTGGTACGGAAGGCCCGCCGGTCGTTCGAGGCGGGCGACTTCCGCTGGGTCGCACAGGTCCTGAACTACGTCGTCTTCGCCGACCCGGCGCACGAGGAGGCGCGGAGTCTCCAAGCGGACACGCTCGAACAGCTCGGCTATGGCTCGGAGAACGGCACGTGGCGCAACTTCTACCTCATGGGGGCGTACGAGTTGCGCCACGGACCCGTCGGGACGCCGACCACGACGGCGGCCACGGACATCGTCGCCGCCCTGTCGGTCGATCAGCTCTTCGACGCCGTCGCCCTGCGAGTCGACGGGCCGGCGGCCTGGGACGCCCACATCGTCCTCGACTGGCACATCACCGATGTCGACCGACGCCACCGATCGGAGCTGCGCAACGGCCTCCTGGTTCATTTCGACGTGGATCAGGCAAGCGCTGGCGACCCCGTCGCAGCCACGTTCACCCTGACGAAACAGACCCTGCTGACGCTGCTCCTCGGGCTCGTGGATCTCGGTACGGCCGTCGAAGCGGGCGACGTCGGCGTCGACGGTGATCCGAGTGCATTCGGCGAACTCGCCGGCTACCTGGACGACCCCGATCCCGATTTCGCGATCGTGACACCCTAGGAGCCTGCTGAATTAGGGTCCAGCCTGGGTTGAGGTTCCTGCTGCGGGGATGTGTCGGTTCCGGGGTGTGGTCGTGGTGATCGATCTAGGTGGGGCGGCGGTGCCGCGGTTCAGGCGGTGGCCAGTGTCCAGGTGCCGTTGGTGGTAGTCAGTCCGAGGGTGATCAGGCGGCGTAGGTTGATCGCGGCGGCGCGGTGGTGCAGCCAGTTGTTGTTGCGTTCGATTCCACGGTAGGGCACCCGCCGGTTACCGCGGGTGAGCCAGGCAATCGTCCGTTCGACCATGGGTCGATGCTGGCGGTAGGTGTCGGCAATAGTGTTGTCAGAGAAGTGTTGTCGGTGTTCGCGCTGGAGTTGGTGGTGTTCGCCGAAACTGATTTTGCGTCCACGAACCGCGGTGGTGCACCGTGCCCGAAGTGGGCAGTCTTGGCAGGCCGCACCGTAGGTGACGTGGCCTTTCGCGCTGACCGGTCGGGTCAGGTTGTTGGGGCAGGTCAATGTGTTCGAGTCGGCGTCGAAGGTGAAATCGTCGACGACGAAACCACCAGCAACCGCCGGCATGTGTGGCTTGGGTTTGATCACCGCGTTCCATCGTGTCCGCGCCAGCGTGGCCAGCATGTCACCGGAGGCATACGCTGAATCACCCAGCACCTCACGATCGTCGGCGTCGTCGGCGACGGTCGGATCGCTCAGCAACAACCGTGCCCCGACTGCTCCGTCGGAAGTGTCCGGACCAGCGGCTTTGGTCATCTCGATCGCGGTGACCAACCCGGTCTCCGGTTCATTGACGATGTGGCCCTTGAACCCGTCCTGCTGGCGTGCCCGGGTTTTGTGGGCGTGCCGGGTGTCGGTATCGACGGTGGAGATCACCCGGTCCGGGGCGGTCCGGGGCGCGATGCGCCAGCGTCCGTCGGTGCCATCAGAACCTGGTGCCGGTTCCACATCCTGGCCGGTCACCAATGCCAGCAATGCCACCGCCTGCGCCTGGGCCTGGTTACTCGGTTCCTTGTCGATGGCCTCGAGGTCCAGACCGTCGAGCACGGCCAACCCATCTTCGACAAGGGCGCTGATCAGGTCCTGTTGAGCACACTCATCATCCCAGGCGATCCGCGGCTTGCCGGGCCGGTCATAGCCGCCGCCGGTCAACGCGGCCAGACGAGTCGCGTGCTGCTCGACCACCACCGCACCACCGTCGACCTCTCGGGCGACCCGCCGGATCGCCGCGATCACCTGGGTGATGGCGTCCTGGCGGGCCACCGCGTCATCGAAGATCGTCGAATCCAGCGCTCGACGACTCTTACCCGCGAGCACCCCGGTGGTGGTGATGACCTCGCGTACCACCTCGAAAATGCGGTGCGGCCGATCGCTGGCTGCCAGTCGCCGACGCCAGTACGTCAGAGTCGACGGATGAAAACCTTTGTTACCCAACACGAATCCACACGCCGCTTTCCACCGCAGATCGAAAGTGACCGCATCAGCGGCTTCGCGATCGGACAAACCCTGCAGCGTTTGCAGCACGATCACCGACGCCATCGTGGCCGGCGGGATCGACGGACGGCCCCGGCCGCTGGGAAACAGGTCCGCGAACATCTCCGCAGGAAACAACTGCTCGCGATGAGCAGCCAAAAACGCGAACACACTGCCCTCGGCCAGCAAATGCCCGACGACCGAGTTCACATCCAGAAACTCACCCTGACGATCCGGCTCACCCTGCATACCCACCAGGATCCCAGCCCACCAGGCAAACCCGCTCACCCCACACCGAAACGACACCGACTATTTCAGCAGTCTCCTAGTTCCCGCCGGGCGGCCCGGCCGACCCGACCGAGGGTGACACCGCTCGAACACACGTGCGAAACTGACTGGGTGGGCATGAAGTGGATTGGCGGGGACAACGGCCAACCACACCGGCCCGCCTTCGTGCGGGTCGGCCACAAGGCGGTGCTCATCGACCTTGGCGCGCTGTACCCCAATGCGCCGCATTTCAGCGGCGAGTACCACCCCGACGGTTTGCAGATCCGGTCGGTGCACCTCGGCGTCCTCACCGAGTGGGGGCGCGACGAATGGGGTGCCTGGTACGGCAAGGTCACCTACACGATCACCTCGAAGGACCGACAGGAGAAGGTCACGCACTGGGTGCCGTCGTGGGCGTTGCGCCCGGCCGGTGACCGGCCGCCCGGGCGACGGTGACCGCCCCCGAGGAGCGAGCTTGCGAGCGTCACCCCCTGCTCCCTGAGGAGCGAGCTTGCGAGCGTCACCCCCTGCTCCCTGAGGAGCGAGCTTGCGAGCGTCACCCCCTGCTCCCTGAGGAGCGAGCTTGCGAGCGTCACGAAGGGTCCTGGTGAGGCGGGTTGCGAGACCCTTCGTGACGCGCCCTCCGCAAGCTCCGGGCGCTCCTCAGGGAGCAGAGGGGTGACCCTCCGCCGGGAGCAGAAGGTGGGCCCTGCGCAGGGAGCAGAGGGGTGGCCTCCGCAAGCTCTGGGCGCTCAGCGGATGAGCGGGTCGCGCGGCAAGCCGAGGATGCGTTCGGCGATCTGGTTGCGGGTGATCTCCGACGTCCCGCCGGCGATCGACATCCCGCGGGCCCCGAGGATCAGCAGGCCGGCCAGCTTGCCGGGACCGGACGAGAACGCGACGTCGGGTCCGAGCAATTCCGCGGCCAGATGCGCGCGGTCGCTGAGATGCTCGGCGAGAAGCAGTTTCGTCACATTTCCCTCGGGTCCGGGAGCGGCGCCGACGACCGATCGGGCGGCGCGACGCAGATTGAGGAGTCGCAGCGCATCTTCGACGGCGAGGAACTCACCGACCTTCGTCGCCGCCCCCTCGACCCGGTCCCCGTAGCCCTGGACGAGTGCCACCATCTGCTGGACCGCACCCTCGCTACCCGGCGCACCGCCGCCGATGCTGACCCGCTCGTTGCCGAGGGTCGCGCGGGCCACGGCCCAGCCGTCGTTCGGTGTGCCCACCACGTCTTCGTCAGGAACGAAGACGTCGGTGAAGAACACCTCGTTGAACTCGGACCCGCCGGTGATCTGCCGCAGCGGACGTACCTCGACACCGGGCGCCGACATGTCGATCAACACGGCGGTGATGCCCTTGTGTTTGGGGGCTTCCGGGTCGGTCCGCACCGTTGCCAGCCCTCGCCGGCACAGGTGGGCGCCGCTGGTCCAGACCTTCTGGCCGTTGATGCGCCAGCCGCCGTCGACGCGCGTGGCCCTCGTGCTGACCGCCGCCGCGTCCGACCCGGCGCCGGGCTCGGAGAACAGCTGACACCACACCTCGTCCCCGAGCAGCGCCGGCCGGACGAACCGGTCGATCTGGTCCTGCGTGCCCTGCTGGATGAGGGTGAGGATGACCCACCCGGTGATGCTGTACTCGGGCCGCTTCACACCCGCGGTCGCCATCTCCTCCTCGATGACGAGTTGTTCGACGGAATCCGCGGCGCGTCCCCACGGCCTGGGCCAATGCGGCATGACGTAACCGGTGTCGATGAGCTTCTCGCGCAGCGCGGACTCGTCGACGCCGGCGATCTCGGCGATGTCGGCTCGAACGCGCGCGCGCAGTTCCTCGGCCTCGGGTGGGAGGTCGAGGCTGTTGGCACGGGTGACGCCGCCTGCGGAGAACTCGTACACGTCACGAGCCGGCTGTTGTCCGCCGAACAGCGCCTGCAGCACGGTGGCGCGGCGCAGATGCAGGTGCGCGTCGTGTTCCCAGGTGAAGCCGATCCCACCGTGCACCTGGATGTTCAGCTCGGCGTTCGTCGTGTACGTGGGCAGTGCCAGCGCGGCCGCCGATGCCGCGACCAGCCCGAGCGCGTCGGCGTTCTCGTCGGCCGCTCGCGCCGCGTCCCACACCACCGCGGTGGCGGCCTCCGCGCCGACGAGCATGTTCGCGCAGTGGTGCTTGACGGCCTGGAACGCACCGATGGTCCGGCCGAACTGTTCGCGGACCTTCGCGTAGGCCACCGCGGCGTCCAGCGCGTCCCGCGCCCCGCCGACGGCTTCGGCCGCGACCAGCGTCCGGGTGAGCGCCAGCGCGGTGGCCGCCAGTCTCGGCAGACGGACGGCGGCAGCACTCGACAGCGACACCCTCGCCGACAATCGGGTCGGGTCCAGATCGGCGTGCGCGCCCACCTCAACACCGGAGTCCGACGACTCCACCACCAGCACATCGTCGTCGCCGATGAGTACCAGCAGATCCGCGAGCGGTGCGCCGAGTACCGCGTCGACCTGACCGGAGACCGCCCCACCGGCCTCGGTCAGTCCCGGCACCACCGCGACACCCGCGGTGACCGTGCCGTCGACGAGCGGCCGCAGCCAGCGGGCAGGCGTCTCGTCGTCGGCATGAGTCAGGATCGCCGAGGCGATCACGGTGGGCAGGAACGGACCCGGCGCCACCGCGCGGCCCAATTCCTCTGTCACGACGACCAACTCGGCGATCCCGAAACCGGAACCGCCGTACTCCTCGGCGACGTGCAGACCCAGCCAACCGAGTTCGGCGATCTCCGCCCAGAACGTGGGTCTGGCCTCCTCGGGCGCGTCGAGTCGGTCGCGCGCCTGCGCCCGCACCTTTCGGTCGACGGCGAATTCGCGCACCACCGAGGCGAGTTCGACGTGGTCATCGGTCAGGGCAATACTCATGGCGACTCCCGGGATCGTCGGTCACCCGATCACACCATCTACACCCGGCCCGGGGTGGACGCTTGAGACAAACTCATCGAATCCGTTCCCGACGCGCCCGGTGCACGACCGGGTCCGGGAACGGCACGGCATCGACGAGGTCCCTGGTGTACCGGTCCTCGGGCGGTGAGGACGGTGCGCGTTCCGGCCGATGTCCGTCGCGAGATCGACGACGCGGCGGAGGCCTCGGCGGACTGAAGCGTTCCGATCACCGTGAGCGTTTCCCTCGATCGCACCACCGTCGCGGTGGTCTGATGAATTCGATTGCCATCAAACGATATTCAGAAGAGGACGAGAGATGACCCTGGCGCACATCGAGGACCGGACCGAGCGCGAGCAGGCAGCTCAGTAGATCTACCGCGACGCGGGGATCACCGTCGACAAGCTCGGCGAGCACATCGGGGCACGCATCGGCCAGGTGCGGCTCGGCGGCGACCTCGCCCCGGAGCAGGTGGAGGCGATCCGCCTGGCGCTGGCGATCAACAAGACGATCGTCTTCGAGGGCCAGGACCAGCTCGACGACGACAGCCAGTACGCGTTCGCCGAACTCCTGGGCGATCCCACCGCACCTCATCCGACGGTGACCTCACGCGGCGAACAGCTGCTGACCATCGAAGGCGCCGCGAACAGCTGGCACTCCGATGTTACGTTCGTCGATCGCATCCCGAAGGCGTCCATCCTCCGGGCGGTGACGCTGCCGAGCTACGGCGGCGCGACGACCTAGGCGTCGACGGTGGCCGCCTACGAGCAGCTGCCGAAACCGCTGCGCGCGTTGACCGAAGAGCTGTGGGCCACCCACACCAATCTGTACGACTACGTCGGCCAGAAGGAGCCGTCCGGCGGTGTCGACGTCAGTCGCAAGGCCGAGCACTACAAGGAGTTCACCAGCTCCGAGTACCAGACGCTGCACCCCGTCGTCCGCGTCCATCCCGAGACCGGCGAACGCAGCCTGCTGCTCGGACACTTCGCCAAGGAGTTCCGCGGCCTCCTGAGTTCCGAGTTCGCCGACCTCTACCAGCTCCTCCAGGCGCGTATCACGAAGCTGGAGAACACCTTCCGGTGGAACTGGAAACTGGGCGACGTGGCGATCTGGGACAATCGCGCCACGCAGCACTACGGCATCGCCGACTTCGGCAACCAGCAGCGTGAACTGCACCGCATCACCCTCGCCGGCGATGTGCCCGTCGACGTCCACGGCCAGGCGAGCCAGGTTCTCCAGGGCGACGCGACGCACTACTCGGTCGTCGAAGAACCCGCGCGGCTGTCGGTGTTCGCGGCGTGACTTCTCAGGGCCGGTCGCCCTCGGCGACCGGCCGTTCCGGGTCCGACGACCACTGCGAGAACGAACCGGGGAACAGCGTGGCGTCGATCCCCGTGACGGCGAGCGCCGCGATCTGGTGCGCGGCATTGATCCCGGAACCGCAGTAGACGACGACATCGGAGCCGGCCCCGCCGTCGATACCGACATCTGCGAACCGGCGTCGTAGCTCCTCCGCCGGACGGAAGCGGCCGGAGGTGTCGACGTTGTCCGCCGTCGGGACACTGATCGCCCCGGGGATGTGGCCGGCGCGCGGATCGACCGGTTCGACGTCGCCGCGATAGCGTTCGGCGGCCCGGGCGTCGAGCAGGTGTGCCGGCCCGGCCGCGACGCTGTCCATGGTCGCGACCGGCAGGTGTCCGGGGCTCAGGGTCACGTTGCCCGCTCGCGGCCGACCGCCGTCGCCCGTCGTCGTGCGCAGGCCTTCGGCACGCCACGCCGCGAGGCCGCCGTCGAGAAGTCGCACGTCGGCGACACCCGCCCACCGCAGCAGCCACCAGGCGCGCGCGGCCGCGAGGTTGCCGGAGTCGTCGTAGACCACCACCGGGACGGCGTCGTCGATCCCCCATCGCCGGGCCGCCTCCTGGAGGTCGGCGACGTCGGGCAGCGGATGCCTGCCGCCGACCGGCCCGGAGGGCGGGGCCGCCAGTTCGGAGTCGAGGTCGACGTAGACCGCACCGGGGATGTGACCCTCGCGATAGGCGTGCCGACCATCGAAGTCGCCCAGCTGCCAGCGCACGTCCAGCAGGATCGGCGGAGTCGCCAGCAGCATCTCGGCCAGCTCGAGCGGGGTGATGAGGACCTCGGCCATGGCGGCGAGGGTACCAACGCGAACCGATGGCAGAATGGGGCAATCCGCCCATGACCGGGCACCTGGCCCTCCGTCGCCCTGCCGTCACCACCCTCAGGAGTCCATCCCGTGGCGTTGTTTCCTGCCGTCGTCTTCGGACTCATCACGTTCTGGCTGCATCGGCGCATCGTCCGCGCGACCGCGATGCCGCGCCCCTGGTCGATCATCGCCGACGTGGCGCTGGTCGTCCTGTGGGCGCTCGCCCTCATCGGCTTCGCCACCGGACGGGTGCTCGACCCGTCGTGGGCGCGGCCCATCGGCACGATCGGGCTGATCTGGCTCGCCGCCGTCTTCTACCTGTTCCTCGGCCTCGCGGTGGTGGGCCTCGTGTCGTTCGCCGCACACATCGTCCGCTGGATCCGGCGACGTCGATCCGGAGTGCAGGACAACCCCTCGCTCGCGGCCCGTCGGCTCAGCAAGCTCCGGGTCGCCACGGCCGCGGTCGTGGTGGTCGCGCTCGGGGTCACCGGCTACGGGGTGTGGGAAGCATCTCGCCCCCAGGTCGTCGACGTCGACGCCACGTTCGCGAGCCTGCCGCCGCAGTTCGACGGAACGCGCATCGCGGTGATCTCCGACCTGCACGTCGGCCCGGCCCGTGACGCGTCGTTCACCCAGCGCGTCGTCGACGACGTCAACGAGCAGGAGCCGGATCTCGTCGTCCTCGTCGGCGACCTCACCGACGGCACCATCCCGAACGTCCGCGACACCCTCGAACCCCTCGCGGATCTGGATGCGCCTCTCGGGGTCTTCGGTGTGAGCGGCAACCACGAGTACTACGCCGACGACGGTGGCCGGTGGCTCGACGTCTGGGAGGAATTCGGCGTGCGCACGCTGCGCAACGCACGAGCGCCCATCGAGGTCGACGGCGCGACCATCACACTCGCCGGCGTCCACGACGCCACCGCCCCCGAACCGTACGAGCCCGACCTCCCGGCGGCGTTGGCGGGAACGTCTCCCGACGACTTCACCCTGCTCCTCGCCCACCAGCCCAAGCAGGCCGTCGAGGCATCCGATCTGGGTGTCGACCTCCAGCTGTCCGGGCACACGCACGGCGGCCAGCTCTGGCCTATCCGCTACCTCGTCCGTGCCCAGCAGCCGACGATCACCGGGCTGGACCAGATCGGGAACACCACGATCTACACCACTCGCGGCGCCGGCGCCTGGGGCCCACCGGTCCGTGTCCTGACGCCGCCGGAGATCACGATGCTCACCCTGCGATCGGCGCCGCCCGCCTCCTGAGGCGCGAGGAGCGAAAGGAACACCCCCTGCCCCCTAATCCGAAGAGTTAGGTGAGGTGGCTGCTCAGGCCGCTCCGTGGGGTGTGATGGTGACGTCGTATCCGAGTTTGTGTAGGTCGTAAATGGCGCGGTTCTTGGTGCGTTCGGGGTGGCGTTGCTGGTGGTAGTCGGGGCCGGGTTCGTCGTAGACGACGTTGTCGGTGAGCATGATCCAGACCACGGTGAGCAGGGTGTGCTCGAGGGCGACGATCGCTTTGGGTTTGCCGCGAGAGCGGACCAGGCGCCGGTACTTGGCGTTGAGGAACGTGCCTTTGTGGCTGGCGATCGATAACGCTGTAGCCCCGAGAGCACCTTTGAGGTGACGGTTACCGGGGCGGGTTTTGACGTTTTTGACCCGTCCGGCGGATTGGTGCTGGCCGGGGCAGACTCCCGCCCACGAGGCCAAATGGCCTGGTGTGGGGAACTGGGCCATCTGGCCGCCGGTCTCGGCGATGATCACATCGGCGGTGGTGGTGGAGATACCCGGGATCGTGCAGATCAGGTCGCGTTTGGCTTGAAACGGCGCCATCACCTTCTCGATGCGCTCGGTCAACGCGTCGATCCGGGTGGTGTGTTCGGTGATGAAATCCAGATGCAACTCGACCAGGAACGCGTGGTGGTCGGTGAAGCGGCCCTGCAACGCCTGGGTCAACGCGGGGATTTTGCGGCGGAGTTGTTTCACCGACAACTCCGCCAACACGGCGGGATCGCGTTCACCCTTGACCAGCGCCTGCAACATGAATCGTGACGAGACCCCGTTGATATCGGAGACCACCACCGACAGTTTGATGCCGGCGTCTTCGAGGACTTTCTCCAACCGTTGAATCTCGCGGCCGCGTTCGCGGGTGATCGCGGTGCGGGTGCGGGTCAGATCGCGTAACCGTCGGATCGGTTCGGGCGGCACGAACGAGGCCCGCAACAGCCCGTGGGCGGCCAGCTGCGCCAGCCACGCCGCATCCGACACATCGGTTTTGCGGCCCGGGAGGTTCTTGGCGTCGTGGGCGTTGACCAGCATCACCTCGAACGGGGCGTCTTCGAGGAGGTAGTAGAACGGTTTCCAGTAGTCGCCGGTGGCTTCCATGACCACACACGTCACCTGCTCGGCGATCAGATAGTCCCGCAGCCGCAGAATGTCGCCGCTCATCGACGACCAGGTCGTGGTATCTTGCACGGTCTTTCGGCCCGGACTAGCCAGGCGGACACAGACTTTCACATCCTTTTTGGAGACATCCATCCCGGCGCATCGGGGATGCAGCACTTCCATCTCGGTTTCCTTTCGAGTCCTCGGAAGTGGGCTGCGGACGGGGCAAACAAATGCAGGAGTCTAATCCGCGTGCTCGTAGCAACAATCCACGATTCCCGTGGCAGGCCCCGCGCCTCACACTGAGGTACTGGCTCTTCGGCACAAGGGAGGAATTCAAGGTCACCGCATCCCACCCCTCCACTATCAACCCCCCACGCGCCGGTGACCAGCACGAACTCTTCGACCCCCACGACGGCCGCCAGGCCGCAGATACTGAGGTGCGAGGAGCGAAAGCAACACCCCCTGCCCCCTGAGGTGCGAGGAGCGAAAGCGACGAGCCTCGAAGGGCTGGTGAGTTGACTCGCCGGCCCTTCGAGGCTCGCTTCGCTCGCACCTCAGGGAGCAGGATGGGGCTCGCTCTCGAGGAGCAGCGGCTCAGCCGTTGATATCGGAAGGATGGGTCGCCAGTGGGGTGACCTTGATCCGCATGTACGGGAACAGCGGCAGACCTGACAGCAGGGTGTGCAGTTCGTCGTTCGACTCGACGTCGAAGATCGAGTAGTTGGAGTACTCCCCGACGATCCGCCAGATGTGCGGCCACTTGCCGGCGCGTTGTAGATCCTGCGAGTACGCCTTCTCCCGTGCGACCGTGTCGGCCCGCAGGTCGGGGTCGAGGTCGTCGGGAATGGAGACGTCCATCCGCACGTGGAACAGCATTACTTCGCCGGGTCCAGCACGAAGTCGTAGGAGACGGTGAAGCCGCCCTTGCCGTCGTCCTGCGGGTCGAGCACCAGTTCGGGTTTGACGGCGCTGGCGACGTCGTCGTCGTTGTGCGGGTCGCCCGGGAAGTACAGCTGTGCGGTGAGCTGCTCGTGGCCCGGCGCCGAGACCTTGAGGTGCAGGTGCGCGGGACGCCACGGATGCCAGCCCGCCGCGGAGATCATCTTCCCGCACGAGCCATCGGTCGGGATCATGTACGGCGCGGGCCGGATGGTGGTGATCTCGAAACGGCCCTCGTCATCGGCGGTGAAGGTGCCGCGCAGATTCCACTCCGGGATTCCCGGCGCGAACTGCGAGTAGAAGCCGTCGTCGTCGGCGTGCCAGAGTTCGACAGTGGCGCCGGCGAGGGCGGTGCCGTCGCACGACCGGACCTGACCGGTCCACACCAACGGATCGCCGGGCTCGTTGTCCCGCATGGGCAGAGTGCCCTTGGCGCCGAGTTCCGGAGCGTCCGGGACGTAGTACGGGCCTTCGATGCTGCCCTTGTTGCCCTGACGATGCGAGGTCGCGACGTCCTCGACGACGTGCTCCACCCAGACGTCGAGGAACAGCGGCCACTCGCCGTCCTCACCGACGTTGATGAGCCACGCCTTGAGCGCGTTGTACTCGTCGTAGGTCACCTTGTGCTTCCGGATCACCTCGTGCACGCCCGCGAGGACCTCGTTGATGAGGGTCGAGACACGTTCCGGCGCAGTGTCCTTCACTGCCTCCAACGGAGACTTGTCCGCGTGGAACCGCTCGGTGGCGGAGGCGCCGGACGCCGCGGCGGTGGCGACTTCCTGGGGATGCTCGGTGGTGGTCATGTTCTTCTCCTTGCTACTGGGTTCGCGGGGCTGCCACGAGACGTGTTGTGGGCGTGCGGGTCTAGTTGTCGGTGCGATAGCGGTCGAGCTTGACCGGATCGATCTCGAAACCGATGCCCGGCGCGGTCGAACGGTGCAGGTGGCCATCGCGGATTTGCAACGGCTCGGTCAGCAGGTCGTCGCTCATGTCCAGGAAGTTCGACAGCTCACCCGCGTAGCGCGAGGTCAGCTCGAAGGCGCTGCCGAAGGCGAGCGTGCACGCCGTCCCGATCTGTCCGTCGATCTGGTTGCCCATGACGACCGGGACGCCCAACCCCTCGGCGAGGTGATGCGTGCGGCGTGAGGTGGTGAAACCCGACCGCGCGGTCTTGATGCTGACGGCGGTCGCCGACCGGCCGAGGATCTCGCGGGTGACGTCGGCCGGCGTGGGCACCGATTCGTCGGCGATGAACGGCACCGGCAGCTGTTCGACCAGCCACCGGCGACCGAGCACATCGGCTGCGTCGCAGAGCTCTTCGGCGAACAGCAGATCGAGGTCGGCCATCTCCCGCATGGCTCGCGCCGACTCGGCTGCGGTCCAACCCCGATTGCCGTCGACGTAGAGTTCGACGTCGCCGCCGAACCGCTCGCGGAGCGCGCGGACGACCGCGGTGTCGAGGGATGCCGGGTGACGTCCGACCTTCACCTTGAAGGTGCGGATCCCGTAGGTGTCGACCATCTTCTCGGCTTCGGCGACCATCGCGGCCGGCTCGGCGAACCCGAGCATGTGACTGACGCGCATCCGGTCGGTGTAGCCGCCGAGCATGTCGCCGACCGGGAGTCCCAGCACCTTGCCCAACGCATCCCAGATCGCCATGTCCACAGCGGATTTCGCGGCCGGGTTGCCGACCGTGCGAGCCATCCGGGCGGCGACCACCTCACGCTCGAGCAAGGTCAGGCCGACGACCGCGGGCGCGAAGATGCCCTCGATCACGGCGATGATGCCGTCCTGGGTCTCGCCGTAGGTGAACGGGCGGGGCGGCGCCTCGGCGACGCCGACCACGCCGGCGTCGGTGTGCACCCGGACCAGCACGTGGGTCGCGGCGTGCACCTCGCCGGAGGCGAACCTCAGCGGCTTCACGTACGGGATGGCGAACGGAATCGCCTCCACAGCGGTGATTTTCACGGTTTCTCTCCAGATCGAGCACCCAGTCGGGTCCTCACGGAACGGTGGTCGGCAAGCTGGGTGTCGCGCGACTGTGCGGCGGCGGAATCGGCGATGACGTCGGCGACCGCGGTGACGACCGGGTCGTCGGAACCCGATCGCCAGGCGAGTGCCACCTCGACGGTGTCGGCATCGACGAGGTCGCGCACCACCAAACCGTCGAGCGGAAGTGACCGCACCGAGGCCGGGAGCAGGGCGACCCCCAGCCCGGCGGCGACCAGGGCCAGCAGCACCGCGGTACCCGGCGCCTGGTGCGCCCGGTGGGGAACGAAACCCGCTGCGCGACATGTCCGTATCGCGGCGTCGTTGACGGCCGAGTCCCGGCTGTCGTACAGCACGAACGGCTCGTGGCGGAGGTCGGCGACGGAGACCACGGGCTCGGCGGCCAGTCGGTGATCGACCGACACCGCGAGAACCATCGGCTCGACATCGATGACCGTCGTGTCGATGTGCTCCCCGATCGCCGGCGGGCGCAGGATCCCGAGGTCGAGGGTGCCGGCGCGCAGGGCGTCGCACTGGCCCGGCGTGAGCATGTCGGACTGGATACGAAGATCCACATCGGGCAACTCCCGCTTGACGACCCGCGCGATGCGCGGCAGATGGGAGAACGCGGCAATACCGGTGATACCGACCCGGACGAGGCCGCTGCGGCCGGCGGCGATCCGACGCACGCCGTCCACGGCTTCGTCCACGCCGGCGAGAATTCGCTCGGCCTGGGCCCTGAGGTACTGCCCGGCCGGGGTGAGCGACACCTGACGGGTGGTCCGCGTGAACAGGGTGACGTCGAGCTCGGCCTCGAGCTGGCGGATTGCGTACGACAGCGCGGGCTGTGCCACGTGCAACGACTCCGCTGCCTGCCCGAAATGACAGGTGTCGGCCACGGCGGCGAAGTACCGCAAGTGCCGTAGCTCCATGACCCGCCTCGTCTCGTACTGATCGACACCGCGGTTGTGACCGCGGACACGTCTCACGGTAGAGCGTCGATCCATACATGACAAAGACACAAATTGCGGCAATTGATTGACGCCATTGATCAATAGACTGCTTGGCCAGGACTGGCAATTACCCGGGTGTGATCGCCACCACGTGCTGCCACAGTGCAGAGAGCAGCCCACTTCCTGGAGGTTTACGACCATGACCGCGTCCGTATCGGAACACTTGAATCATGTGAACTCGGTCCTCGACGACGCGGTCGTCGACGACCGAGACGCCGGTGTCTACCGCGCCAACCGGCGGATCTTCACCGATGAGGACATCTTCGAGTTGGAGATGAAGCACATCTTCGAGGGCAACTGGATCTATCTCGCACACGAGAGCCAGGTCCCCGAACCTGGCGACTACTTCACCACCTACATCGGCCGGCAGCCCGTCGTCATCACCCGCGACAAGAACGGCGAGTTGCACTGCCTGATCAACGCCTGTGCGCACCGCGGCGCGATGATCTGCCGGCGCAAGACCGACAACCGGATGACCCTGACCTGCCCGTTCCACGGTTGGACGTTCCGCAACGACGGGACCCTTCTGAAGGTCAAGGATCCCGATGGGGCCGGTTACCCCGACACCTTCGACGTCGACGGCTCGCACAACCTGACCAAGGTCGCCCGCTTCGACAGTTACCGCGGCTTCCTGTTCGGCAGCCTCAACGAGGACGTCGCCTCGCTAGGGGAGCATCTCGGCGACACCCGACTGATCATCGACATGCTGGTCGACCAGTCGCCGGACGGCCTCGAGGTGCTCCGCGGCGCGTCGACCTACACCTACGACGGCAACTGGAAGGTGCAGGCGGAGAACGGCGCCGACGGTTACCACGTCACCGCCACCCACTGGAATTACGCGGCCACCACATCGCGACGCGGCACCGGCGAGTCGACGAACGACACCAAGGCGCTCGACGCCGGCGGGTGGGGCAAGTCCGGGGGCGGCTACTGGTCGTACCCGAACGGCCACCTGTGCCTGTGGACCTGGGCCGCCAACCCTCAGGACCGGCCGCTGTGGGACAAGATGGACGAGCTCAAGGAGATCCACGGCGACGCCAAGGGCGAGTTCATGGTGAAGGGGTCGCGCAACCTGTGTTTGTACCCGAATGTCTATCTGATGGACCAGTTCTCGACGCAGATCCGCCACTTCCGTCCGATCGCGCCGGACAAGACCGAGGTGACGATCTACTGCATCGCGCCCAAGGGTGAGAGCGACTCCGCGCGGGCTCACCGCATCCGCCAGTACGAGGACTTCTTCAATGCGTCCGGAATGGCGACTCCCGACGACCTCGAGGAGTTCCGGTCGTGCCAGCTCACGTTCCGGGCGCAAGCCGCGCCGTGGAACGACATGAGCCGCGGTGCCGAGCACTGGCTCACCGGTCCCGATCCCGTCGCCGAATCGCTGGGCATGACCGGGGTCATCTCGGCCGGCGTCAAGAACGAGGACGAGGGGCTCTACCCGGTCCAGCACGGTTACTGGCTCGAGCGGATGCGCGCAGCTGCCGCGAAGGAAGCGGCGGCTGCCAGACAAGCAGCGGCCCAACCCCAATAGACCGCCGCCCAGCCCACCGCCCTGAAGGAGAGCACCATGACTACCGCTGAGACCAATTCCGCCGCTGCCGATCCCGCCGGGTCGGGCATATCCACCGGCGGAAAGCTCATCACCCAGAACATGATCGAGCAGTTCCTGTACCGCGAGGCCCGCTACCTCGACGACCGCGAGTTCGAGAAGTGGCTCGACTGCTACGCCGACGACGTCGTGTATTGGATGCCGGCCTGGGACGACCGTGATCGTCTCACCGAGAACCCGCACCGCGAGATCTCGCTCATCTACTACGGCAACAAGGGCGGCCTCGAGGACCGGGTCTTCCGCATCCGCACCGAGCGGTCGTCGGCGACCTCACTGCCCGAACCCCGGACGAGCCACAACATCGGCAACGTCGAGGTCATCGAACGGCGCGGTGATCTCGTCGACGTCCGGTTCAACTGGCACACCATGTATTTCCGGTACAACACGGTCGACCCGTACTACAGGACCTCCTTCTGCACGATCGACTTCTCCGGCGAGCAGCCGCTGATCCGGCGCAAGACGATCGTGCTGAAGAACGACTACATCCACCACGTGGTGGACATCTACCACTTCTAGGACCCGTCCATGACTGTCACCACCGACAACGGCGTCGGCGCCGATCTGCGAGCCCCCGACGGCGAGGCCACCATCCATCAGGTGGCGCTGTCCTTCGAAGACGGTGTCACACGGTTCATCTCGTGCCGCGAGGATCAGACCGTCGCCGACGCCTCCTACCGTCAGCGGATCAACATCCCGCTGGACTGCCGCGACGGGGCCTGTGGAACGTGTAAGTCGTTCTGCGAGTCCGGCGATTTCGACGGAGGGGAATACATCGAGGACGCGCTCTCCGACGACGAGTCCGCCGCGGGCTATGCGCTCCCCTGTTGCATGAAGCCCAAGTCCGATCTCGTGCTGCAGATCCCGGCGACCTCCGATGTCGCCAAGACCCAGGCGTCCCGATTCACCGGCACAATCGTCGAACTCGATCGGCTCTCGGACTCGACCATGCGTCTCGAGGTTCGGATCGAGAACCGCGGGGAGCTGGCGTTCCTGCCCGGACAGTACGTCAACATCGAGATCCCCGGCAGCGACGACGGCGAGGGCACCCCGGTGACCCGGTCGTACTCGTTTGCCAACGGCCCGCACGAGGACCGTCTCATCTTCCTCATCAAGCTGAGTCCCGGCGGCGCGATGTCGACCTACCTGACCGACCGCGCCGCGCGCGGCGAGGAGATCGCGTTCACCGGTCCGCACGGATCGTTCTTCCTGCGCGAGGCCACCCGCCCCGTGCTGCTGCTCGCCGGCGGCACCGGCCTCGCGCCGATCTTGTCGATGTTGCGGAAGCTGCACGCCGACAACAGCCGTCGCAAGGTCCACCTCATCTACGGGGTGTCCACCGACATTGATCTGGTCGCCCTCGACGAGATCGAGTTCTTCGCCGAGCAGCTGCCCGGTCTGACGTGGGACCACTGTGTCTCGGACCCGGCCAGTTCCGCGGTCAACAAGGGCTACGTGATGAGCCTGATCGAGCCGGCCCACCTCTACGACGGGGATGTCGCGATCTACCTGTGCGGTCCGCCGCCGATGGTGGAGTCGGTCCGCAAGCACGTCGCCCAGGCCGGCATCGCGCCGACGGGCTTCTACTACGAGAAGTTCGCGCTCGCGGCGCGTCCGGAGGCCGGTGCCGAGACCGGCACGGTCCAGAAGACCGAGGCGCTCAGCGACGAAGCCGCCCCGGTGGCGACGCCGGAGGCGAGACCGGCGCCCGCGCCGGACGCCGACGACCCGATCATCGTGGCGTCCGACGCCCGGTCGATCGCCGGTCAGCAGACCCTCCCGGCCGCCGATCTCGCATCGTGGTCGGGCACCCGGCCGGTCGTAGCCGCCGACGACTCGCTGACCCGCATCGCGGGACAGCCGATGTGGCACAGCGAGTCCGATGACCGCGGACTGGACTCCGATGCGGGGTTGCTGCGACCGACGGCGTCGCATCCGGCGGGTCCGGCACGGTCGATCGCCGGGCAGGAGGTGTTCGCGCCGTCGAGCCTGGAACCGCTGCACGAAGCGGTTCCCGCGGTGGCGACCGAAACGCCCACCGTCGGGGACACCGTGGCGGGACCGGCAGTCGTCGGTTCGCAGGGCTACCAGATCGGCGAGGAGCATCCGGCGATCCACGAGTCGGACGCCCTGTTCGAGGCCCGGGCCGCCCTGGAACTGGGCGCCCTCGAGCTGACGTTCGGGCGCTTGTCCACGCAACAGCTGGCCGGTTACCGTCTGCTCGCCGACGCCACGGTGCCGTACGTGGACGGTGATCGCTTCGTCGATGCCGCGGAGTACACCGAGACCAACGCCGCGTTCCACGACTACCTCTTCGCCCAGACCGGTAACGATCACCTGCTCGAGGCCTACAAGGCGCTCGGCGTCAAGGGCCGCATGAGTGAGGTGCTACGGAACGCGACCTGGTGTCACCCGTTGTGCGCGCAGGACCACATCGATATCGTCTCGGCGTTCGAGGCCGGGGACCACGACGCGGCACGAGCACTGATCACCGCACATGCCGACCGGTCGAAGCAGACCATGCGCAGAGCGATGGCCGACGAATTGGTCTCGCGTCGACCGCGTTTCGTCACCCCGGGCCGGTTCGCCGGCAAGGTCGTCGTCATCACCGGTGCCGCGCAGGGGATCGGCGAGCAGACCGCCCGGCGAATCAGCGCCGAGGGCGGCAAGGTCGTCCTCGCCGACCGATCGGAACTGGTCGCCGAGGTGGCCCGCGATCTCGAAGCGAACGGTCCCGGCGCGGCAGCCGCCATCGCCGATCTGGAGGGTTTCGGCGGCGCCGAGTCGGTGATCCGGCAGGCGTTGTCCACGTACGGTCGGGTGGATGTGCTGATCAACAACGTGGGCGGCGCCATCAACTTCAAACCGTTCGTCGAGTTCACCGAGGAGCAGATCCGGGCCGAGATCGACCGGTCGCTGATGACGACGCTGTACGCGTGCCGGGCGGTTCTGCCGTCGATGACACGCGCCGGGGGCGGGGTGATCGTCAATGTCTCCTCGGCGGCGACGCGAGGCATTCACCGGATCCCGTACTCGGCGGCGAAGGGTGCGGTGAACGCGTTGACCGCGTCACTGGCGATGGAGTACGCCGACGACGGCATCCGAGTGGTCGCCACGGCGCCGGGAGGCACCGAGGCACCGCCGCGTCGGATCTCACGCGGTACACCGGAGCCGCGCAACGAGATCGAGTCACAGTGGTATCAGGCCCACATCGACCAGACGATCGCGTCGTCGTCGCTGCACCGGTACGGCACCCTCGACGAGCAGGCGGCCGCCATCTGCTTCCTCGCTTCCGACGAGGCGTCGTACATCACCGGGACCGTGCTGCCCGTCGCCGGCGGCGATCAGGGTTGAGCTGCTGACTAGTATGGACCGATGATGGTCACCGGCGGGTGCGTCGGCCGCGACCGCGAGATCGAATTGCTCTTCTCGCGGCTCGACGCCGTGTCGGAGTCGGGTTTTCTGGCCGTCACGGGAGATCCCGGAATCGGCAAGTCGACGCTGCTGAGGCACCTGGTCCGGCGGCGACTGTCCGCTCCGACAACCGGTTCCACGTTGTGGGCCGCGGTCTCACCGTGGCGAGCGCACACGCCCGGCGCACTCATCCGGCAGCTGGTACAGGACCGGCCCGACGCCACACCCGCGACCGCTGCCGACCCGACCCCGGACGACCTGCTCGACGCACTACTCGCAGCGGTCACCACTCCTGCAGAGTCATCGACCGAGGTGCCCGGCGACACCGCCGGACTCATCGCCGTCGACGACGCCGACCTCGCCGACGAGGAGTCACTGCAGGCGTTGGTCACTCTCACCCGCGAGCACCGGGATCGCCGAATCCTGGTCGTCGTCACCATGTCTCGGCCGGGCGCCCGGCTCGTCGGCAACGCACTCGACGAGCTACGACTCGACGAGCTACGACTCGACGGCCTGGACCCAACGGGTACTGCCGACCTCGCCGCGCAGCGCGGCATCGTGCTGCACCCGGCGATGCGGGAGGAACTGGCCCGGCACACCGGCGGGAATCCCCGCGACATCGTGGCCCTGCTCGACGAGGTCCCGCCAGGCACCTGGTCCCGCACCGGCGTGGGACTGCCTGCGCCGGCCCACGTCGTCGCGATGGTGCGGAAACGATTGCCGGACAACGGCACCTCGGCTCGCGCGCTCATCGAAGCGCTCGCGATCCTCGACCCCGCCGAGCCTCTCGCCACTGCAGTCGCACTCGCCGGGATCACCGACCCCCTGGCCGCGATCGACGACGCGCAGGCAACCGGTCTGGTGACGGACGACAGGGCGTTGACACCCGCGGAGGCGCAACCGCGTCTCGCCGGACCCCTGGTGCGGGCCGCCGTCCTCGAGGTCCTCGGCATGAAGACCGTGGGCGACGCCCACCGTCGGGCCGCGGACCTCGTCGACGACCCTGCCCGACAGCTCCATCACCGCGTCGCGGCCACCTCGACCGTCGACGCCGCCCTCGCCGACGCCCTCAACGATCTGGCACGCGCCCGCGGCGCCGACGGTGCGTGGGCCGAGGCCGCCGGGCTGTACCGGCAGGCGGGCCGCCTCACCCCCGATCCGTTGCAGCGCGACACACGGGTGACGCTCGCGGTCGATTCGCTTCTCGCCGCGGGCGACTGCACCGGTGCCGGCGCCCTCGTACCGACCGTGGAAAGCCTGCGCGAGACACCGCTGCGCAATGCGACCCTGGCGTACCTCGCCATCCTGCGGGGCCGGTCGGCGGAGGCACAGCTGCGTCTCGACCGGGCGTGGGCGATCGTCAACGTCGAGCGCGAGCCCGATGTCGCCGCCCTGATCGCGCAGCGTTTCGTCCTGCACAATCTGGTCCGATGCCAGGGCACCGAACTGGTCGACTGGGCCGATCGCGCGAACGCGATGGCCGACGCCGGGTCGGCTGCCCGGGTGGAGGCCGCCGTCATACGCGGGCTGGGACTGGCGTGGTCGGGACACCCGGATGCCGCACGCGCCGAGTACGAGACGGTGTCGGAACGGGTTCGATACGGCGCGCAGGCGCAACGCGCAATCATGGGCCGAGGTTGGCTCGAGCTCGGCCTCGACGAGATCGACGCTGCGCGTACCGATCTCGAGACCGCCGTGTCGATGGCGCAGCTCGGTGGCTCCACCCGGATCACGTTGTGGGCGCTGGCCTGGCTCGCCCGGGTCCAGTTCCTCACCGGCGACTGGGACGAAGCCCTGCGTGGCGTCGAGACCGGTCGCGCGCTCGCCCGCAACAGCGGCATCGCGCTCACCACGCCCCTGCTCAACTGGACTGCGAGCCAGATCTATTCGCTGCGCGGGAACTGGGAGGACGCGCATGGAAGTATCGCGCAGAGCAGCACCTCCATCGGCGACTACGAGATCATGCGGATACCCGACCTGCTGGCCCGGGCCCAGCTGGCGGAGGCCGCAGCCGACTACGGCAAGGTCCGGCGAATACTGACGCCGCTCGTCGCGATGGCCGAGTCCGTCCCGGCCCTGTCCGAGCCGGGCCTGTGGCCGTGGGTCGACGTCCTCGCCAACGCACTGGTCCTCGAGGGACGGCATGAGGCCGCCGACGATCTGCTGCGACGCTACGAGATCCGGTCCGCCGAACGGGGCCACCGGTCGTCGGCAGCCCGGATGAAGTACGCACGCGGCCGCCACCTCGGTGCGACCGGTGACATCCACGGAGCACGACGCACCTTCGAGGAGGGCATCGAACTCCTCGACGGTCTCGGCCTGCGCTACGACCAGGCGCGGGTGAACTTCGCCTACGGCCAGACGTTGCGACGTGCGGGCAAGCGCCGGGTCGCCGACGCCGTCATCGGGACTGCCCGCGACCTGTATCTGTCACTCGGCGCGACCACCTACGTCGAACGCTGTGAACGCGAACTGAAGGCGGGCGGTCTCGCGACGTCGCGTGGTGAGAACCACACCGCCACAAAGGGTACCGCCGAACTCACTCCGCAGGAGGAGGCAGTGACCGCCCTTGTCGCGCGCGGCCTGTCGAACCGGGAGGTGGCGGCCGAGCTCTACATCTCACCGAAGACGGTGCAGTACCACCTGACCCGGATCTACGCAAAGCTCGGTGTGCGGTCCCGCGCCGAACTCGCAGCCACCCGCCGGTGACGTCGACCGTGCGTCAGACTCCGTCGACCGTGCGTGTGTACCTGCAGGCGATCTATGCTCCGGCCGTCGCGTAGGCGGCGGTGCGGTCGGTGACCGGCGCACCGGTCCGGTCCTCGACCATCCCCAGGTCCACGCCCGGGGCGAACTCGACGACGTCGAATCCCGTTCCGGCGACGTCGAACACACCGAGGTCGGTGATCACGCGACTCACCACGCCGCGGCCGGTCAGCGGCAGCGCGCAGCCCTCGAGCAGCTTCGGGTCACCCTTCTTGGTGACGTGGTCCATCAGCACGATGACCCGGCCGGCGCCGTTGACGAGGTCCATGGCGCCACCGATGCCCTTGACGAGGGCACCCGGGACCATCCAGTTGGCCAGGTCGCCGTTCATCGCGACTTGCATGCCACCGAGGACCGCGACGTCGACGTGGCCGCCGCGGATCATCGCAAAGCTCGTGGCCGAATCGAAGTACGACGCCCCGGGCAGCACCGACACGGTCTGTTTGCCGGCGTTGATGAGGTCGGGGTCGACCTCGTCGTCGTAGGGAAACGGTCCGACGCCGAGGATGCCGTTCTCGGCGTGCAGGTGGACGCCGGAGTTGTCCGGCATGAGGTCGGGAATCATGGTGGGCAGACCGATTCCCAGGTTGACGTAGTCACCGGGGGCGAGTTCGCGGGCGGCGCGGGCGGCCATCTCGGTACGGGTCCAGGTCATGTCGACACTCCTAGGCTGACGGCGATGCGGTGGGACGTTCACGGACGGTGCGCTTCTCGATCCCCTTGCGCGCGACCTGCTCCGGGGCGAGTTCGACGATCCGCTGCACGAAGATGCCGGGCAGGTGGATCTCGTCGGGTCCGAGCTCGCCGACCTCGACCACCTTCTCCGCCTCGACGATGGTGATGCGCCCGGCCATCGCCGCCGGCGGATTGAAATTACGTGCGGCAGCGTGGAATCGGCAGTTGCCGTCAGTGTCGACGACCGCTGCCCGGATGAGTGCGTAGTCGGTGACGATCGACTCCTCGAGGACCATCTCCCGACCGTGGAAGGTCCGCACCTCCTTGGGCGGCGACGCCTCCGCGATGGTGCCGTCGGAATGGTAGCGCCAGGGCAGCCCGCCCTCGGCGACGAGCGTACCGACGCCGGTGGGGGTGAAGAACGCCCCGATCCCGCTTCCGCCGGCGCGCATGCGTTCGGCGAGGGTGCCCTGAGGCGTGAGTTCGACGGTGACCTCGCCGGACAGGAACTGGCGGCCGAACTCCTTGTTCTCGCCGATGTAGGACGCGACCACCCGGTCGATACGGCGGGCCTCCAGCAGCAGCCCCAGGCCGGCGCCGTCGGCCCCGCAGTTGTTGGAGACGATGGTCAGGTTCGCCGCGCCCTGCTCGAGGAGCGCGTCGATCAGGAAGCCCGGGATCCCGGCCAGCCCGAAGCCGCCGACCGCGATGCTCGCACCGTCGGGGATGTCGGCAACCGCATCGGCGGCCGACGCCGAGAGTTTGATCGGGCCGCCGGGCCGGTCGACGACCGTCTCCGTGGCGGCACTGTCGCGAGTGCTCATTGCTGCTCCAGATGTTCGATGAGTGCGGGAGTGATGGTGTCGGCTTGTTGCGCGTTGGCCAGGTGGGCCGAGTCCGGGACCACCAGCAGGCGGCCGTTCGGCACGGCATCGACGATGTCGCGCAACAGATCCGACGGGGTGGCCGGGTCGTCGGCACCGGCGATCGCCAGTGTGGGCGCGATGATCGACGACAGGTCGGATCGCTGATCCATGGCGGCGATCGCCTCGCAGCAGGCCGCGTATCCCTCCGCAGGAGTGGCGGCGACCATGGCCTCGAACTGTTGTCGGGCTTCGGTGTTCGCGGCGAGGTAGCCAGGAGTGAACCACCGCTGGACCACGGCCGCGGCGACCGCCGAGGTGCCGTCGGCGCGCACGAGTGCGGCACGGTCTGTCCAGCCCTGCGCCGGTGGCAGATACGCCGCCGTGCACAGCAGGGCCAGCCGATCCACTCGTTCGGGATTGCGTGCGGCGACGCGCATCATGGTCATCCCGCCGAGCGACAGCCCGACGAGGTGTGCTCGTTCGATGTCGAAGCGGTCCAGCAGCGCGATGACGTCGTCGGCCAGCTCATCGATCGAGTACGGCCCCGGCGGCACCGGCGAATCGCCGTGCCCCCGGGTGTCATAGCGCACCACGCGGAATCGCTCTTCGAGCGCGGCGACCTGCGAATCCCACATCCGATGCGTCGAACCCAGCGAGTTGGACAGTACGACCGCCGGTCCGTCGGGACGTCCGGTGACGACGGCGTGGACCTGCGCGCTCATCGGGTCGCCTCGAAGATCGCGGCGAGTCCCTGTCCGCCGCCGATGCACATCGTCTCCAGGACGAATCGCGCGTCGCGCCGGCGCGCCTCGTAGGCCGCGGTGGCGAGGATGCGGGCGCCGGTGGCTCCGATGGGATGACCCAGCGAGATCCCGGACCCGTTGGGGTTCAGTCGTTCATCGGTCGGGTCGACCTTCCACTCCGCCAGGCAGGCGAGCACCTGAGCGGCGAAGGCCTCGTTGAGTTCGATGAGGTCGATCTCGTCCAGAGTGAGCCCTGCGCGGTCCAGTGCGGCGGCGGTGGCACCGACGGGGCCGATTCCCATCACCTCGGGCTCGCAACCGGTGACGGCCCACGAACGCAGGGCGAGAAGGGGTTCGAGTCCGCGCCGCTCCGCCTCGGCGCGCGTGGTGACCACGGCCATGGCCGCACCGTCGTTCTGGCCCGAGGCGTTTCCGGCCGTGACCGTCGACTCGGCGTCGATCTTGAGCCTGATGGGACGCAGCGCTGCAAGCGATTCCGCAGTCGCGTCCGCTCGCGGGTGCTCATCGCGGTCGACGACGGTGTCCGTACGGCCGCGTCGGCCCGGGATGGTGACGGGCACCAACTCGCTGGTGAAGCGGCCGCTGTCGTGCGCCGCGATCGCCCGTTCGTGGGATCGGGCCGCGAACTCGTCCTGCTCGGTCCGCGAGATGCCGTACCGCGCACGAAGATTCTCGGCGGTCTCGATCATCCCGCCCGGAACCGGGTGTGACTCGCCGCCCGCGGTCAGACGCCCGCGGTCGAGGCGATCGCGGAGTTCCACGCCACCCTGCTTGATTCCCGACCGAAGACCCAGCGCGTAGTGCTCGACGGTCGACATCGACTCGGCGCCACCGGCGACGACGAGGCGCGCACCGCCGGTCGCGACCATCGACGCCCCGGTCAGGATCGCCTGTAACCCGGAACCGCAGCGACGGTCGATCTGCATTCCGGGTACGCCGACTCCGAGACCGGCGTCCAGAGCCGCGATGCGACCGAGCGCCGGCGACTCACCGTTGGTATAGCCCTGCCCGAGGATCACGTCGTCGACATCACCCTCCCCGAGTCCGGTGCGTCGGACGAGGTCGCGAAGGAGGTCGGTGGCCAGGCGGGTGACGGGCACGGTCGACAGCGCCCCGCCCATGCGCCCGACCGGGGTACGCAGGGGCGAACAGACGACGATGTCGGTACCCGCGTCCGTGATGAGAGAAGCCATGAGTCCACCCTAGGAACCCGCAGCGATATGCAGAAGTATCCGTATCTCGGCATTTGATATGGAGCAGATATCAACGCTCTAGACTGACTCCATGGAACTGCGACACCTGCGCTACTTTCGCGCCGTCGCCGAGGAGCTGCACTTCGGCCGGGCCGCCGAGCGGCTCCACATGGCCCAGCCACCGCTGTCTCAGCAGATCCGCCAGCTGGAGGACGAGCTCGGTGTCGCACTGCTGGTCCGGTCGACGCGTCGTGTCGAGCTGACCCCGGCAGGTGCGGATTACCTGCAGCGAGCCGTCGCGATCCTGGACTCGGTCGACGCCGCCGCCCGGCAGGCGCAACGGATCGCCGACGGGCGGCAGGGCAACCTCGCGATCGGGTGCGTGGGTTCGGCCACCTACTCGCTGTTGCCCGCGCTCGTGCGCGCACTGAGCGACGAACTGCCCGATGTGGACGTCCACGTTCGCGGCGAGATGCTGGCACCGGCCCAGATCGCCGCGCTCGAGTCCGGGGACATCGACCTTGCCCTACTGCGCATGCCCATCAACACCACCGGACTGCGGGTCGAGTCGATCCGCAGCGACCGCCTCATCGTGGCACTGCCCCACGATCATCCGCTCGCCCACGGCGCATCGGATACGCCCGTCGACCTCGCGCTGTTGGGCGGTGACGACTTCATCGTGCACGCGGGCAGCGGGAAGTCGGTCATGCACGGGGTCCTGTCGGCGGCCGCCGGACGCGCGGGATTCGTCCCGCGCATAAGGCACGAGGTCGAGGAGACGTCGACGCTGGTGACACTCGTCGCCGCGGGGGTGGGAGTCGCCCTGGTCCCCGAACCCACCTCGGCGCTCGGAATACCCGGCGTCATTTACCGCCCGCTCGACACCGACGACGAGGTCGAACTGGCCGTCGCGTTCCCCGACGGGCGCCAGTCCCCGCTCGTCGACCGGGTCCTGGCGGTGTTGCGCACCCTCTCCTGAACGCCGCAAACCCACCCCTTTTCGGTATATCCACCCACCACACAGGGGGTGGAAATGCCGAAAAACGGTGGGTTTGCGAATGTCTCGGATCAGCGGTGGGTGAAGTTCGGGTCCCGCTTCTCGACGAAGGCGGCCATGCCCTCGGTCTGGTCGTCGGTCGCGAACGTGGAGTAGAACAGCGCTCGCTCGGCGCGGACACCCTCGACGAGGCTCGACTCGAAGGCGCGATTGACCGCGTCCTTGGCGGCGGCGGAGGCGATCAGCGACTTGGAGGCGATGACCTCGGCGACCTCGATGGCGGCGGCGCGGCAGTCCTCCTTGGGAACGACGCGCGAGACGAGGCCGAGGCGTTCGGCCTCGTCGACCTTCATCTGGCGGCCGGTCAGCACCATGTCCATCGCCTTGGCCTTGCCCACGGCGCGGGTGAGACGCTGCGAGCCGCCGATCCCGGGGATGACGCCGAGGTTGATCTCGGGCTGACCGAAGACGGCGTTGTCACCGGCGATGATGGTGTCGCACAGCATCGCGAGCTCGCAGCCGCCGCCGAGGGCGTAACCGGTGACCGCCGCGATGATCGGCGTACGCGCCCGCGACAGCTCATCCCAGGCACCGAAGAACTGCTCGTTGACCACGTCCGCGTAGGACTTCGACGACATCTCTTTGATGTCGGCACCCGCGGCGAAAGCCTTCTCGGAGCCGGTGATCACGATGGCGCCGATACCCTGGTCGACGTCGAACTCCCGGACGGCACCGACCACTTCGTTCATCAGCTCGGTGTTGAGGGCGTTCAGCGCCTTGGGGCGGTTGAGGGTGATGATGCCCACCCGGCCGCTGGTCTCGACGATGATGGTCTGGTGTTCGGTCACGGTGAGTCCTCTTTCGGTTCGATGACGGGCGGGATGTTACGGGCTGACCCCCACCCGGGGAAGGTCTCGGTCAGGCGGTCGGAAACGTGAGGTCGTCGGGCAGCGGCGCGAAGAAGGCGTCGACGGCGTCCTCGGAGAACGTGGCCCACTTCGGATCGCGGTCCTTGTCGATGACCTGGGCGCGGATACCCTCGGCCATGTCGGGATGCAGCAGGCAACGCACCGACACGCGATACTCGCGCACCAGGGTGTCCTCCAGGGTCGCGTCGCCGGCTGCCTCGCGCAGCGAACGCAGGGTGACGGCCAGTGCAGTCGGGCTCTTCGCCTCGATCGCGTCGGCGGTCTTGTCCGCGAAGGGCGAGCCCACCGCGCGGCATCGTTCGATGATCTCCGAGACCGTATCGGCCGCAAACGCTTCCGCGATCCATCCGCGATGTTCGGCGAGTTCGGAGGCCGGCGCGTCGATGGCGTGCGCGGACAGTGCCGCCTCGATTCCCGACTCGCCGATGGCGGCGAGGAACGCCGGCAGCGACTCCGACGGGACGAAGTGATCGGCCAGACCCATCGCGATGGCGTCGGCCCCGCGCAGGTGACCGGCGGTGAGGCCGGCGTAGGTTCCGAGCCCGTCCGGAACGCGCGAAAGAAGATGCGTACCACCGACATCGGGCACGAAGCCGATACCCACCTCGGGCATCGCGAGTTTCGTACGGTCGGTGACGATGCGGATGTCGCCGTGCGCGGAGACCCCCACCCCGCCGCCCATCACGATGCCGTCCATGATCGCGACGTAGGGCTTGGGATAGCCCGAGATCAGCGCGTTCAGACGGTATTCGTCGAACCAGAACTTCGCCGACGGCGACTGCTCGACGTCACGATCGGTCGACTCGGGATCACCGCTCAACGCGGACGCGTCGCGATGGATGGCGACGATGTCGCCACCGGCGCAGAGGCCCCGCTCACCGGCGCCGGAGAGAACGACGGCCTCGACCGCGTCATCGGCGGCCCAGGCCGCGAGGTGCTCGGCCATCAAGCCGACCATCTCGTGATCGATCGCGTTGATGGACTTCGGACGGTTCAGGATCAGCGACCGCGCCGACCCGTTCTCCTCCGTCAAGACCGATGGTTCCGACACGGGCGAACTCCTCTCCACACCGACAGTTCTCCGATGGTTGCATATCCTAGTAACCGGGGTCCAGCCCGACTCAGGTTAGGGTTACCTCATGGGCTATTCCAGAGCACGCGTTGCCGACGTCGCCGACCTGACGCCCAATCTGCGTCGCATCGTCTTCGACGTGAACGATCTGCCAGGACTCGGCTTGCCCGGCGGAGCCGACGAAGCCGTGGGCATCTACTTCCCACACGACCCCGAGCGTGTCACACCGGACATGGAATGTCGCGACGGCACGTGGGCCTATTACGACACCGACCCGGCGCCCGACGGCCGGAACTACTCGATCCGGTCGGTCGACCACTCCGCCGGCACCATGGTCGTCGACTTCGTCATCCATGCCGCCGGCCCCGCGACACTGTGGGCCCAGCGCGCAGAAGCCGGGCACGACGTGGTGATGACACACGCGCGGTGCTGGTACGCACCACCCGCCGGCGTCGAACGCCTGATCCTCGCCGCCGATCTGGCCGGACTCCCCGCCCTGGCCCGAATCCTCGACGAACTGCCGTCGACCGACGGTGTCACCGCCGTGGTCGAGGTGCCCGCTCCGACCGAACTGGCCTATCTGCCCGAGCGCGACGTCGAGCTGATCACGCTCGTCGGCGGCAACTCCCGCACGCCGAGCCGTCTCGCGGACACGGTCTGCGGACTCACCCTGCCGACCTCGGGCGCGTACTGCTGGTTCGCCGGCGAGGCGGCGGAGTCGCGTGCGATCCGCAAGCACCTGCGCGGCAATCTTCGCTGGGACCGCCGGTCCTACGACGTCATCGGCTACTGGCGCGTCGACGCCGAGCGATGGACGCAGGCCTATGTGGAGCGGGGCGCGGAACTGTTCGCCGTCTACCGCCAGGCGCTCGACGACGGCAAGAGCGAGAAGCAGGCGTCGGAAGAGTTCGACGAGGCGCTCGAACGGGCCGGCCTCTAGTACTCGGCGACCATACCCTTGTCGGGGGCACGAAACATCGTCCACAGGAACCGGGGTATGACCCGCTTTGGCAGCGGCGACGGCCAGTCCCGTCCGCGCATCAAGGCGTCGGTTCCACCGTCGACGGTGACGACCGCGCCGGCCATGAAGTCCGCCGCCGGCGACAGCATCAGCATGACCCAGGCGGCGAGCTGGTCAGGAGTTCCGTACTCGCGCACCGGAACCGGAAACGACTTCACGTGCCCGGCCTGCGGACCGTCGAGTTGCGACTGCAACAGCGGCGTCATGACCGGCCCGGGAGCGAGGACGTTGACCCGGATGCCCTCACCGGCCCACTCGGTCTCCGTCCCGTGCAGGCGGCACCACTGCGTGACCGCGATCTTCGACGACGCATAAGCCACCGGGCCCGTGACGCCGCGCCGGCGTCGGATCACCCGGACGGCCCCCTCGGGGTCGCCACCCAGCAGGCGTCGGATGGCGGATTTCGGGACCAGCGGCGTGACCGTCGTCGAATTCGACCCGAACACAACCACTTTCGCCTTCTCCGCGGCGGCCAGGGCGGGCCGCCAAGCGGTCAGCAGCTCGGTCACCCCGAACACGTTGACCTCGACGATCATCCGCTCCCGCCCGGCCGCGGGGCCCATGCCCGCGGCCAGCACGGCCCCGTCGAGTTGCCCGCCGGATCGGGCGAGGACCTCGTCGGCCGCGCGGCGTCGGCCATCGGGTGTCGACAGATCGGCGACGACGTCGGCATCGCGCTGATCGACCCCGATCACGGTGTGACCGTCCGCGCGCAAGGCGGCGGCCACCGACGCACCCATCCCCGACGCCGAGCCCGTCACCACGTATGTGCCGGCCGAGGTCACGCCAATCCCCTTTTCCCGCGCTCGGATTCATCGGCCGCACCGTGCCGGTGCTGGGTCCGCTCGTAGGCGTCGTTGAAGGCACGCAGCTCGTGGAGCAGGGCCTGCGGCGAGCCCGGGGCCAGATCGGCGAAGACCTGCTCGAGCCGTTCGGCACGCAGCAGGCCGTCGCGCCGGAACGCCTCTCGCCCGGCCTCGGTCGGGCGGATCAACTTCGACAACGAGTCCTCGACCTCGAACCGCTCGACGTAGCCGTGTTTGATGGCGGCGTTGACCTGCCGGTTGACCGTCGACTGCTCGAGCTGGAGGTCGGCGGTCAGCTCCCGCAACGTCCGCGGCCGACCGTCGGAGAGAATCCAGAGGATCGCGAAGGCCGAGCGTTCCAGGCCGACCGCGGGGTGCACCAGGCTGCGACGCCGTGACATCCGCAGCAACTCCTGCGCCAGGTCACGATGCACCGGCGACTGCCAGGGCGCATGATCCTCCGACATCTCTCCTCCATCTGTCGACGTGGACAATCTACTGTCCGATTTGCATGTGTACATTACATATGTATGCTGCATACCTCGAAGGAGGTCTCCCCCATGAGCCAAGTACGAGGTTCCGCGCCCGAGCTGACCGACCACGCGTCCGACGCCGTCGAGAAGGCACCCGCCGGCGCGATCGGCAGCGTCGTGGTGCTGTGTTTCGGCGGCTTGGTCGCCTCGCTGATGCAGACGCTGATCATCCCGATCCAGCCCGACCTGCCCCGTCTTCTCGGGACATCGATCGGCAACGCATCGTGGATCATCACCGCGACCCTGCTCGCCGCCGCCGTGGCCATGCCGATCGCCGGACGCCTCGGCGACATGTTCGGCAAGCAGCGTGTCCTCTTGGTGAGCGCGGTGCTGCTCACCGTCGGTTCGCTGATCTGCGCGCTGGGCGATTCGCTCATCCCGCTGATCATCGGACGCGGCGTGCAGGGCCTGGCCATGGGATTCATCCCCGTCGGTATGAGCCTCATCCGAGAGATCACTCCGCCCCGGATCACCTCGATGGCCGTCGCTGCAATGAGTGCCACGCTCGGCGTCGGCGGTGCGATCGGCCTACCGCTGGCGGCCTGGATCGTGCAGACCTGGGATTGGCACGCCCTGTTCTACGTGGCAGCCGGTCTCGGCGTCCTCGTCACGGTCGCGGTCCTCGTCCTGGTCCCGCGCGTGAACGACGCCGCGGGCGGCCGCATCGACGTCCCCGGCGCGATCGGGTTGGCCGTGGGACTGTCCGCCTTCCTCATCGCCGTCTCGAAGGCGAACGACTGGGGTTGGACGTCCGGCGCCACACTCGGACTCGGTATCGGCGGAATCCTGGTGTTGATCGGATGGGGATTCTTCGAACTGCGACAGCGTGAGCCGCTCGTCGACCTGCGCACCACCGCACGGCCCGCCGTCCTGCTGACCAACATCGCCGCCGCGGCGATCGGCTTCGGCATGATGGCCCAGTCCATCGTGCTGCCGATGCTGCTGCGCCTCCCGGAGGCCACCGGTTATGGTCTAGGACAGTCGCTTCTGGCCGCGGGGCTGTGGATGGCGCCCGGCGGGCTGATGATGATGATCTTCGCGCCCATCTCGGGCATCCTCATCAACCGGATCGGCGCCAAGATCACCCTGGCCATCGGCGCGGCCATCCTGGGATGCGGTTACCTGCTCGCCTTCTTCCTCATGGACGCGGCCTGGAAGCTGATGCTGGCCTCGATCGTGTGTGCCATCGGTGTGGGTGTCGGCTACGCGGCGATGCCGACCCTGATCATGGGATCGGTGCCGGCCACCGAAGCCGGTGCCGCCGTGGGGCTCAACGGACTCATGCGTTCGCTGGGCACCACCGTCGCCTCCGCCGTGATGGCACTGATCCTGGCCAGTGCCACGATCTCGCTCGGCGGCACCGAGGTGCCCGACGAGTCGACGTTCACCTGGTGCTTCCTCGTCGCCGCGGCTGCCGCCTTCGTCGGCATGGCGATCACACTGACCATCCCCTCGCGTCGCGGATCGTCGAATGTGCCGGAGGAGCAACCGCTTCCGGCTCGGGGCTGACAGGGGTACCGCTTCGTTAGAGGGCGCGTGCCCACTGCTCCTCGAAGTGCGAGCGAAGCGAGCCACCAACTGCTCCCTGAGGTGCGAGCGAAGCGAGCCACCAACTGCTCCCTGAGGAGGCCGGAGCTTGCGCAGGCCGTCACGAAGGGTCCTGGTGAGATCCATCGCCAAGCCCTTCGTGGCTCGTCGCTTGCGCTCCTCGCACCTCAGGGAGCAATGGCTATGTCGTTCTTTCGGATAGGGAGCAGGGGGTCGCGCTCGCCAGGGAGCAGAGGGCGCCGGCTCACTCCGGCCGCGGGTCGGCGGTGCGACGGAGCGTCACCCGATACGTGTAGTGCTCGGGAAGGAAGTGGCTGACCGCGAGTTCGACTGCCCGGCCGCGTGAATCGGTGTACAACCGGTCCACCCGGAGCACCGTGTGCCCCACCGGGCATCCGAGCCGTGCGGCGGTCTCGGCATCGGCGATGGTGGCGGTGATCGACTGCGCACACTCCTCGATCGGGTGCAGGAGATGAGGTTCCAGCAGGCCGATCATCGTGTGATCACTCCGCGCTCCGGTCTCGACTTCCGGGGCGTCGATCACGAGGCGTGCGACCGACTCCGGCCACCACACGGTGGTCACCGCGAACGGGACACCGTCGTGGAATCGCTGGAAGACGATGCGGTACACCACGTCGGTGTCCAGTCTCAGGCGACCGGCCGCCTCGAGATCCACGCGGCGCGAGGGTGATTCGATCACCTGCATCTCGGTGTCCGTCGACAGGTTCATGAGGTCCTCGATCGAACCCAGCTGGCGCAGGTACTGACCCGCGGTCTCGGTCGCGAATGTTCCCCGGCCGGGCACGCGGTACACCGAGCCCTCGGTCACGAGTTCGAGGAACGCGCGGCGGACGGTCTGCCGGCTGAGCCCGTACTCCTGGGAGAGCTCGGATTCGGTCGGCAGCCGCGCACCGCCGGCGTATCTGCCCGCGACGATCCGCGCGCGCAGTTCCGCGGCCAGCGTCTTGTACGCAGGTGCGGACTGCTCGGACTCGCGCATGGAACCCACTCTCCCGCCGGGCGACGGCGTGCCGCTCAGATCCCGCCGCGCGACACGAGTTGCGCCGCAATGACATTGCGTTGGATCTCGTTGGTGCCCTCGCCGACGATCATCAGGGGCGCGTCCCGGAAGTATCGCTCGACGTCGAACTCGGTGGAGTACCCGTAACCACCGTGGATGCGGACGGCGTTCAGGGCGATTTCCATCGCCACCTCGGAGGCGTAGAGCTTGGCCATCCCCGCCTCCATGTCGCAGCGCTCACCCCGGTCGTACTGTTCGGCCGCGTGCCAGGTCAGCTGGCGCGCTGCGGTGAGCTTGGTCGCCATGTCGGCGAGATAGTTGCCGATCGACTGATGCTTCCAGATCGGCTGTCCGAAGGATTCCCGCTGCTGCGCGTAGGCGAGCGAGTCCTCGAGTGCCGCGGTCGCGACGCCCAGCGCTCGGCAGGCGACCTGGATTCGACCGGTCTCCAAGCCCTTCATCATCTGACCGAATCCCTTGCCGGGCACCTCGCCCAGGATCGCCGTCTGCGGGATGCGGTAACCGTCGAAGGACAGCTCGCAGCTCTCGACACCCTTGTAGCCGAGCTTGGGCAGGTCGCGTGACACGGTCAGCCCGGGTCCGTGTTCGACGAGCACGATCGAGATGCCCTTGTGGCGCGGCTGCGCGCCGGGATCGGTCTTGCACATCAGCGCGATCAGCCCGGAACGCCGGGCGTTGCTGATCCAGGTCTTCGCACCGTTGATGACCAGCTCGTCGCCATCGGTCTTCGCCACGGTCGACATCGCCTGCAGATCCGACCCGCCGCCCGGTTCGGTGAGCGCCATGGTGGCGCGCAGTTCACCGGTCGCCATCCGCGGCAGGTACTCGAGCTTCTGCTCGTCGGTGCCGAACAGCGTCAACAACTTCGCGACAACCGTGTGCCCACCCATCGCGCCGGCCAGACTCATCCAGCCGCGCGCGAGTTCCTGGGTGACCTGCGCATAGCACGGCATCGACACCGGCGAACCGCCGAACTCCTCGGGCACCGCCAGCCCGTAGATGCCGATCTGCTTCATCTGCTCGATCCACTTCTCGGGATATTCGTTGGCATGCTCGACCTCCTGGACCGACGGCTTCACCTCGCGGTCGACGAAGGACCGCACAGTGTCGACCAGGAATGCCTCTTCGGCGGAAAGTGAGCTCATGACGGTGCCCCTACGATCTACGGCGGATTTGTACGGCCATTTTGTCGATCCCCGTCGGACCTGTCAACACTTCCCAAAGCTCGGCGCGGTCTGATACAACCGGAACCGCATCACATATGGCCGCACATTTGATCTCGACCCCTGGAGCAACCGTGCAGAGAAGACGAGCCGTCCTGGTCGCGCCCGCCTCCGACGACCGCAAGGCCCGCAAGGCGCTGGCTTCGATCGCCGATGAGGTCGTGCTCGACCTCGAGGACGCGGTGACCCCGGCGAACAAGGACTCCGCACGCGCAGCGGCCGCCGACCTGGTCGCCGAGTTCGGCGCCGACCGCGCGATCTCGTTGCGCATCAACGCGATCGACACGCCTTGGGCCGGCGCCGATCTCGCCGCCTGCGCCCAGATGCCGAACCTGACGTCGGTGGTGCTGCCGAAGGCCGACTCGCCCGCCGACCTCCGGTCGGCCGACGAGCAGCTCGGCCGAGCGTCGGTCCGCCTGCAGGCGTTGCTCGAATCACCGCGCGGCATCCGTGACGCCGGCGCCATCTGCGCGGCCACAAACCGGCTCGATGCCGTCCTCATCGGTTACGCCGATCTCGCCGCATCATTGGGACGCAGCCCCGACCTGCCGATGCGGACGTGGCACGTCGTCCAGGACTCGGTGTTGCTCGCCGCGCGCGCGGCCGGCGTGGACGTCATCGACGGACCGCATCTGACGATCGCCGACGACGACACCTTCCGCGACGCCAAGCGCTGGGTCCGCGACCTCGGCTTCGACGGCACCTGGGTGATCCATCCGGCTCAACTGCAGTCCGCCATCGACATCTTCACCCCGGACGCCGCCGCCGTGGAGGACGCACGACGGGTGCTCGACGCACTCGAGCAGGCAGCCGCCGCGGGTGCCGGTGCGGCCGAGCTCGACGGCCGAATGCTCGACGAGGCGCTCGCCGTCTCCGCGCGGCGCGTCCTCGCCAAGGCTGCGTCCGAATGAGCGCGTCCGAGCCGGTCGCCGTGGGCGGCCCGTTCTTCGACGAACTGTCCCATGGACAGTTGTTCGACGACGCGCCGTCGCTCACGTTGACATCCGGTCTCGCCGCGACGCACCAAGCGATTCTCGGTGACCGCCTTCGACTCTCGCTCGACGCCCATCTCTCGGATCGCGTGGTGGGTGGCGTCCTCGCCCATCCCGGCCTGGTCACCGACGTCGCGATCGGTCAATCCACGCTGGCCACCCACCACGTGAAGGCGAACCTCTTCTACCGCGGCCTGCGGTTCCTGAGCCACCCCCGGATCGGCGACACGTTGACGACCGTCACCGAAGTGGTCGGGCTGCGCGAGAACACACCGAAGCCAGGACGTGCGCCGACCGGGCTCGCCGCGCTCCACATGGTCACCACCGATCAGACCGGCGTCACCGTCCTCGACTTCTACCGGTGCGCGATGCTGCCGTTGTCACCCGACGCCGATCCCGGGCGGACCGTGCACGCTGACGACCTGAGCACCATCGGACCGGGAGACGATGCGCAACCGTTCATCCCCGAATGGGACCTCGACACCTATCGCGAATCCGCACGCGGACAACATTTCTCATCCGAGTTTGCCGGACGCGCCTTCTCCTCCAGCGCCGACGTGGTGTCCAGCGCACCCGAACTCGCCCGGCTCTCGCTGAACATCGCAGCCACCCACCACGACGAGCGGGTGGCCGGTGCGGCCGCCGGCGGTCGGCTGGTCTACGGCGGGCACACCATCGGACTGGCCCTCGCGCAGGCGAACCGGGCGCTGCCGAACCTGGTGACGGTGACCGGCTGGGATTCGTGCGACCACACCGGACCGGTGCACGAGGGCGACACCCTCAGTTCGACGATCCTCGTCGAGGAGGCGACGCCGCTCGCCGCCGGCGGCGTCCTGCGCCTGCGCTCCACCGTCGTCGCACACGGCGACGACTCCGATCGCGAGGTCCTCGACTGGCGTTTCCGCGTCCTGATGGCCTGATCGTCTGCCGAATCCCCCATTCCACTCCAGGAGTTTCCGCGCATGAGCTCGCATCCCCGTCCGCTCGAAGGCCTCCGCGTCGTGGAGGTGTCGAGCTTCGTCGCCTCACCCCTGTGCGGCCTGACCCTGTCGCAGCTCGGCGCCGAGGTGATCCGGGTCGACCCAATCGGCGGGGCCGCCGACATCAACCGCTGGCCGGTCACCGATGACGGCAACTCGATCTACTGGACCGGGCTCAACCGCGGCAAGAAGTCCGTCACCGTCGACTTCCGTGACCCCCAGGGACAGCGAATGATCCAGGATCTTGTCATCGACAGCGGGCCGGGCGGCGGAATCCTGGTCACCAACGCGGGCGGACGGTCGTGGATGAGTCACGAGACGCTGTCGGCGCGGCGCTCCGACGTCATCACCCTGGAACTGCTCGGCCGGACCGACGGCACTCCCGGAGTCGACTACACAGTCAACGCGGCACTCGGATTCCCGTCGATCACCGGCCCCACCGACTACGCCGGCGTCGTCAATCACGTACTGCCGGCGTGGGATGTCGCGTGCGGCCTCTATGCCGCACTGGCGATCACGGCCGCCGTCCGGCGCCGCGACCAGAACGGGATGGGGGCGCAGATCACCCTGCCCCTGGAGGACACCGCTCTCGCCATCGCCGGGACGCTCGGCTATCTCACCGAACCGCAGCTGAGTGGCGACACCCGACCGGCCACCGGGAACGACGTATACGGCACCTACGGAACCGATTTCGTCACCGCGGATGACTCTCGCTTCATGCTCGTCGCCCTGACCCCGCGGCATTTCCGCGGGCTGGTCGAGATGACCGGGACCGGCGAGGCGGTCGCGGCCGTCGAACGGGCGCTGGGAGCGGACTTCGTCAGGGAGGACGACCGGTACATTCACCGCGGTGTCCTCACACCGCTGTTCGCGGCGTGGTTCGCGCGACACACGTCTGTCGAGGTCGAGGCCGCGCTGGCGCAGACCTCCGTGCTCTGGGAGCGTTACCGGACTTTTGACGAGGTCGTCGAATCAGGTGTTCTGCAGCGCAATCCGCTCTTCACCGAGCTGGAGCAGCCCGGCATCGGCACCTACCTGGCCGCCGGCCTGCCGGCCATTTTCGACGGTGAGCACTACTTCGCCGGGCCGGCCCCGGACCTGGGCTCGTCGACGGGGTTCTGAAGGTCGTTCACCTGTGACCCCTCCGCTCCCTGAGCTGAGGAGCGAGCTTGCGAGCGTCACGAAGGGTCTGGCGAGACACGTTACGGGACCCTTCGTGACGCGCCCTCCGCAAGCTCCGGGCGCTCCTCAGGGAGCAGGGGGCAGGTCGTTCTCTCGGGTTAAGGAGCAGGGCCGTGCCGCTCGCACCTCAGGGAGCAGGGGACGACGAACTCACCTGTGCGCCAGATGATCCGGGCGTGGCTCGGTCCCGCCGAACGGCGCCTGGAGGGCGTTCGATTTCGCGTTGAAGACGACGAACAGATTGCTGCGCGGGAAGGGCGTGATGTTCCTGCCGGACGCGTGCATGCAGTTCGAGTCGAAATACAGTGCGGACCCGGCGGGGCCGGTGATCGTGTCGATGCCCAGTTCGTCGGCGAGGCTCGCGACATCCTCCTCCTCCGGTGTCCCGAATGGCGGCCGATACGACGTCAGCGATTCCCGGTGGTAGTCATCAGGTGTCTCGCCCACGCAGCTGACGAACCGGCGGTGTGATCCCGGGATGATCATCAGCGGACCGTTGGTGGTGTGGTTCGGCGTCAAGGCCAGCGAGACGCTCAGCGCACGTGGGGCGGGCATGCCGTCCTCGGCGTGCCACGTCTCGAAGTCCGAGTGCCAGTAGAACGGACCGCCCGCGAACCCGGGTTTCAGGTTGATGCGGCTCTGGTGGATCGTGACGTCGTCGTCGAGGATCTGCCGGGCCACCCCGGCAATCGTTTCACGCGAACATATCTCGGCGATGACGTCACTGAGCTGATGCACCGCGAACAGCGATCGCACCTGCCCGCTCGATGATTCGCGGATCACCCGATCGTCGTCGCCGAGCCGCTCGGTGATGGACTCCACCTCGCGTAGGCAGTCGGCGATGTCGGCGTCCGAGAGAATGTTTGTCTCCGTGTGGTATCCGCGATCGGCATAGTGCCGGAGTTCGGGCGCGGACAGCGGGCCCGGGTTTCCCATGCTCCCCCACACGGTGTTGTGTGGGCGCGGTTCGATCTGGCTGCGCTGCGCGAGCCGGGTGCGGTAGACGTCGACGGGTGTGCTCGTCGACTGCGCGCCGGGCGAGACATCGGCGGCTTCTGGAGTTCTGGCTGCTGTGTGAGTTACCACGATCGCAACGATCCTTTCCCTCATCCGGCGGGCCGCTCGCGGAGCAGTTCTGCCCCGGCGGCAGGCAAGGTGATTGTGTTGTGCGCGACCGTCGCACGACGACGCGTCGCGAGGTACGGCGTCCGCGGCGCGGAGTTCTGCACGCCCTTCGGGAAACGGCCGTATATGTGCACCCTGCCAGGGACGACAAACCCCCGCAACCATGCTGGTATGCGCCGCGGAGAAAGTCCTCGACTCAACCGAGCCGGGCGAACTCCAGGATGATGTCGACGGCCCGCGCCGCGCTCTGACACGCGCCCTCCATCGTCGTGGTCCAGTCGGTGCGGGTCCAGTCACCGGCGAGGGCGAGGCCGTCGACCTCGGTGCGCTGGTCTGGGCGGAGGCCGGCGGTCCCGGGTCGTTGCGCGAAGGTCGATTTCGGCATCCGGACCACGTGGCTGTGGACCACCTGCGCGTTCGCCGCCTGCGGGAAGTAGCGGCGCAGCATGTCCATCTGGATCTCGGTGATCTCGGCGTTCGTCTTCGAGATCAGATCGTAGGACGCCGACACCGTCGTCGAGTAGAAGTAGTTGTCGCGTGGTTCGCGCCCGTGCATGCGCTGGCGGTCCCAGACCTGTTCGAGCACTCCCTCACCGCCGTAGAGGATCTCGCCCCAGTCGGTCATCCCGATCGAGCGGTCGAGATAGAGGTTCACACTGACGATGGGCACCGGGGTCAGGTTCTCGACGGCGCGATAGATCCGCTCGTGCCCGGGCACCTGGTCGAGCAGACCCTTCACGCTCCACACCGGTACCGCGCAGATGACGGCATCGGCTGCGATCTTCTCGCCGTCGGCCAGCGTCACCCCGCTCACCGTCCCGTCGGTGACGTCGATCGACGAGACCACCGCCCGGTGTCGGACCTCCACACCGGCGTCGGCGAAGCGCTTCTCGGCGCCGTCGATGAACAACGTGTCGAGATCGACGGTGGGATACCCGATCGAGATCGGCGTACGCGTCTCGCGCGCCCGGCGGGCTCCCGTGACGAGCAGATCGGCCGGGACCTTGGCCGAGGAGATGTCGGGCTTGTCGCCGGTGAGGCCGATGACGATGCCGTCCCACAACGCATCCCGGGCCGACTGCGGCAGTCCGATGCGACGGAACCACTCGTCGGCGGTGACCTCGTCGAGCCAGTCGGGTTGCCGAAATGCCTGCCGTATCAACCTCATCTGCGCACGCGCCGTGCGCAACCGGTCGAGGCCGGTCACCCCGGGCAGGTCGCCGAGCGCGGCCCGCAGTCCGGGCAGGCCGGTGAACGCCGATCGGCGCGTCGCCCCACCGGGCATTCGCACCGTCATGTGACCCGGGAAGGCCACGTGCTCCCGCGTACCGACGCTGTCCAGATAGCGCATAAGGTGCTCGTACCCGCTGGCGAAGACGTGCTGCCCGTTGTCGGGCACGTCGTCGACGGCGTGCAGCGGCATCGAGATGGTGCGTCCGCCGAGTGAACCCCGCCGTTCGAGCAGGGTGACGCGTTGCCCCGCCTCCGACAGCCAGACCGCCGACGCCAGTCCGGCCAGTCCCCCACCCACGACCACACAATGCATGGCGACAGATTAGCGGTCAGGGCTGACCGATACCGACTGTGCGACGAATTGTCCGGGTCCCGGCGCAGACCTCGTCAACCGGTCATCTTGACGTCCTTGGCGGCGCCGAGGACGGAGAGCGCCTGGGGCACCAGCACGAGACCGAGCACCGCCATGGCCAGAGTCCACGAGCCGGTGACGTCATGGATGGCGCCGATGATGATCGGGCCGGCCGCCGCCGCCAGGTAGCCGACGCACTGCGCCATCCCGGACACCTGGCCCGTCTGTTCGGATCCCGAGCTGCGCAGCACCATGAAGAGAAGGGCCAGACTGATCGACGAACCGGGCCCGACCATCACACAGGCCGCCCAGAATCCCGGCCAGACATCAGTGCTCAGCAGACCCACGAAGCCGACGGCGCAGACCGCGATCACCGACAGGGTCACCACCCGCTGACCGGCGAAGCGGCCGGCGACGATCGGCGCGACCAGCGACATGATCAGGGCGACCACCTGCGCCGACGCCAGGACCGCACCCGCCCGCAACGGCGACATGCCGGCGTCGACGAGGTACTGCGGCAGCCAGGCCACGAACGTGTAGAAGATCAGCGACTGCGTGCCCATGAAGACCGTGATCGCCCACGCGATCGGGTTCGTCAGCAACGACGATGTCGGCGCCGCCGAGGTCACCCGGTGAACCAGCGGCAGCTGCGGAATCCAGACGACCACGGCGACCAGCGCGAGCAGCGACCACGCGGCCAACGCCAGCCGCCAGTCCCCGCCGAGTGCGTCGTTGATCGGCACGCTCACCCCGGACGCGACCGCCGCCCCGCCGGAGAGAGTCATCGAATAGAGGCCGGTCATGAGCCCGGAGCGGTGCGCGAAGTCGCGTTTGATCAGCGCCGGGAGCACGACGTTGCAGGTGCCGATGGCGGCGCCGATGACCGCCGAACCCCCGAACAGGGCGGCCGGCGACGGGATGAGCCGGACGAGGATGCCGACGATCAAGACGAGCAGGGCCCCGAAGATGACCCGTTCGATGCCGAACCGGTTGGCCAGACGGGGAGCCACCGGCGCCGAGATCCCGAAGAACAGCACCGGCAGCGCGGTCAGCAGACCGGCGACGGCGCTGCTGAAGCCGGCGTCGTCGGAGATCACCCCGATGAGCGGTCCGACGGCCACCACGGCCGGTCGCAGGTTCGCGGCGACCAACATCACTCCGACCGCGGTGACGATGACCCCGACGGCGGACTTGTCGCGCGTGGACAGAGCCTGCGCACTCATCCCGACACCTCGGTGAAGTCGACGTAGGCATACACCGCCGCGCGCGCCGCGTCGGCGTCGCCGCGCTCGATCGCGTCGACGACATCTCGATGACCGCGCGGGTGCGACTGCTCGGCCAGCGGACGTCGCAAGACCGACGGATGAGTACGGGCGATCGCTTCGGCGATTCCGTCGTACATCGCGATGAGCAGCGCGTTGCGGGACGCGACGACGAGCTCGGCGTGGAATGCGATGTCCGCCTCGGTGTATCGATCCAGATCACCGTCGGCCATCGCGTCCTCGGTGCGCGCCAGCAACAGCCGGAGGCGTTCGACGTCGGCGGCGTCGCCCCGGGCGGCCGCACCGGCCGAGGCCTCGCTCTCCAGTGCACGTCGCACTTCGAGCAGATCGCGGAGCTCCGACGGCGCGGAGGTCCGCGCGATCGCACCGGCGAGTGGGCTCCGGCCGCGCACATACGTGCCGTCGCCCCGCCGGGGCTCGAGCATGCCCGCGTGTTCCAGTGCGCGCGCGGCCTCCCGGATCGTGTTGCGCCCGACGCCGAACTGCGCCACGAGCTCGGGCTCAGCAGGAATCCGCTCGCCCAGGGGCCAGGTACCGGCTGCGATCAACTCCTGCATGCGCTGCACCACGAGTTCGCTCGTTCGCTGGGGCGGGTTGATGGGTCCGGACACGCCAAACAACCTAACATCCCATGTTTGAGCGACCCGACCGGCAGCATGCCTTTCCCGGACGGGACGGCCCGTTCGATGCTTAGATGAGCCATGTCGTTCGGGGTGCGCACGAGTTGGCTGCGCGTGGGTGTCATCGGTGTGGTCGTCGGCGTGCTGCTCGGCGTGTTCGCGGGCACGCCCCCCGCCCAGGCCGCACCCGGGCCGGGCTCGCCACTGCCGTCGGCCGACCCGTTCTACCGTTACAACGCCTCACTGTCGGGCGTGGCTCCCGGAGCGGTGCTCCGCAGCCGTCCCATGCGGTTCCAGACACCCACGATGTCCACCCCGATCACTGGCTCGCAGGTGCTCTATCGCACCACCGACCAGTTCGGCGAGAGCGTGGTGACGGTCGCGACCGTGCTGCGACCGCTGATCCCGGGCCCGACGCGCCTGGTCTCGTACCACATGGCCTACGACGCGCTCGGGTCTCAGTGCGATCCGTCGTACACGCTCAGCGGGGGTTACACCAACGGCACCGCAACCGCCGAACAGGGCGTCATCGCAGGCTATCTCGCCGCCGGGTACACCGTCGTGGTGCCGGACTACGAGGGCGAGAAGCTGCAGTGGACCATCGGCCGGCAGTCGGGCTATGCCGCACTCGACGGCGTCCGCGCCGCACAGTCGTTCCTGGAGCTGCCGCGGTCGACCCCGGTCGGCCTCGTCGGATATTCCGGCGGGTCGATCCCCACGCAGTTCGGCGCCGAGGTCGCGCCGCGCTACGCGCCCGAACTGAACATCGTCGGCGCCGCCGCGGGCGGGCTGCCGGTGGATCTCGCGCACAACCTGCCCTACATCAACGGCAGTGCGAAGTGGGCGGGTGTCATCCCGGCGCTCGTGGTCGCCTACCAGCGGACCTACCGGCTCGACACCTCGACGTTCCTCTCGGCCCGCGGCCGGCAGGTCGCCCAGGACGTCAGCGACGAGTGCATCTCGGAGTTCGCGTCGAAGTATCCGGGACTCACCAGCGCGGACATGGTCAAGCCGCCGTACACCGGACTGCTCGACGTGCCGCAGGTCGTGCGGGCGATCAACGACAACATCATGGGACGGTCGGGCACCCCGTCGACGAAGATGCTTCTCGCGGTGGGCCACTACAACGCGATCGGGGACACCCTGATGATCACCGGTGACGTGATCGGCCTGGCGAACGAGTACTGCTCACGCGGGGTGGACATCACCTACCGGCAGCTCAACGGCCTGACCCATCAGGAGGCGTTCCTCCCGTTCGAACCGCTGGCACTGCAGTACCTCACCGAGCGGTTCGCGGGTGCCCCGACTCAGAGCAACTGCGGTTCGCTCCCGCGCGGGAACAGCCTGGCACCGCTTCCGGTGCCCTGACCCGACGGCCTACCCCGGCAGCGTCTCGCCACCGATCGGGGCCAGCACCTCGCCGGTGTAGTAGGACGAGAGCTGCTCGGCCGCGAAGAACACGTACGACGGCGCGATCTCGTCGGGCTGGGCCGCCCGTCCCATCGGCGCCTGGGTGCCGAAGTCCTTGACCGCCTCGGCCGGCATCGTCGCCGGGATCAGCGGCGTCCAGACCGGTCCCGGCGCCACGCAGTTCACGCGGATCTTCCGCTCCATCAGCGCCTGCGCCAAGGAGTAGGTCAGGGCCAGCACCGCGCCCTTGGTCGCCGAATAATCGATGAGGCTGTCGTTGCCGCGCAGACCGTTGATCGACGACGTGTTGATGATGACGCCGCCGCCGGTCAGGTGCGGCACCGCCGCTCGCGTGGTGTGGAAGAAGCTGTCGATGTTGACGTCGAAGGTGCGCCGCCACTGCTCCGGCGTCAGCTCCAGAAAGTCGTCCACGATCTCCTGGTAGGCGACGTTGTTCACCAGAATGTCCAATGCGCCGAGTTCGTCGACGGTCCGCTTCACGATGTCGGCGCAGTGCGCCGGGTCGGCGAGGTCGCCGCGGTACGCGCGGGCCTGCCGTCCTTCGGCCTCGATGAGCTCGACCGTGTGGCGGGCGTCGTTGTCTTCCTCCAGGTAGGCGATGGCGACATCGGCGCCCTCCTTGGCGAAGGCGACCGCGACCGCACGGCCGATACCCGAGTCGCCGCCCGTGATGAGGGCGGTCTTGCCGGCCAGCAGATCGCGGCCGCGATAGTCACGCATCTCGTCCCGGGGACGTTCGCCCATCTCGTCGGTCTCACCGGGGTAGGAGATCGTCTTCGGTTCGTGCTCGGGGTTCTGGTCGCTCATGATCGAGATGGTGCCCGCTGAGAAGCGTGCGGAAACATCGGCGCGGACCGAGGAGCGGACGTCGTCAGGGGTTCTGGTCGGGGATCTCCTGGTCGAGTTTCTCGTCGAGGGACTCCCCTTCCCGCTGTTCCCGGGCGGTCGTGCCGGTCCGATCACTGGCCGACCAGTCCTCGGGCGGGTCCATCCCCTCCTCGAGCGGGTCCTGACCGAGTCGGTCCTCGTCGAGATCCTCGAAACCGGCTGTCGACGTCAGATCGGGGTTGATGCCCTCAGATGCCGCTGTCGCACTGTCGCCCACGTTGTCGGTACTCATTCTCGTCCTCCTGGCCGTAGCCGAGATCGGTGTCGGTCGGGGTCGGGGTCTCACCGCCGGCCCGGGGTACCGCACATACCCGGCCGACACGCCACCGAAACGATCTCCGCGAGTCCGACTCCGGGGACACGCACCGGGTCGATTCCCGTCGGATGCGCCAGCCAGGTAAGCTCATCTTTCGCCCGAGACCGCTGGCATTCCTGTTGATTTGTGGTTTGTAGGGGTGAGGGTGACAGACGCCAACGATCACACCGCCGGCGAGTCCCGTATCAGTCACGTCGGCAGCTTCCGGTTCCTCTTCGACACCCAGGAATGGGAGTGGTCCGACGAGGTCGCCGAGATGCATGGTTACCGGCCCGGTGAGGTCACTCCGACGACCGAGCTGATCGCGGGGCACAAGCACCCGGACGACCGGCAGTCGTTCGAAGAGCTGCTCGCGACGATGCTCGACCGCCGGATCCCGTTCTCGAGCCGCCATCGCATCGTCGACACCAGAGGTGAGGTCCGCCACGTCGCGGTGGTGTCGCAGCAACTCACCGACGAATCCGGCGCCGTGATCGGCGCCGAGGGGTTCTATCTCGATCTGACGGCAATCGAGGAGAAGGCCGTCAAGGACCGCGTCGACGAGCACGTCGCGCGATTCCGCGAGCACCAGGGCGTCATCGAGCAGGCCAAGGGCATGATCTCGCTGGCCTACGGCGTGAGCGCCGATCGCGCGTTCGAGGTCATGCGCTGGCGTTCGCAGACGGCCAACGTCAAGGTGAACGAGCTCGCGCGGTCGATCGTCACCGGCGTCCACCGGTACGTGGTGCTACCGGACCCGGTCCGGCAGTCGTTCGACCATCTGCTGCTCAACGCACACCGCTCCGACAACGAGAACGCCTCGTCCTCGAAGTAGCACCGACGCACCACCGTTCATCGCCTCCACGGGCGGTTTCACCGCCGACGTTCCGGGGTATCCGCACCGGCACGAGATAGGTGCCGGAAACCGGCAGTCATCTGCGGCTCGCCGAAGCCGCGATCGTGCAGGCCCGGTTGAGAACACAGCCGTTGCGACCCTAGTGAACGGATGTGGCAGTGAGCAGTGCGCAGCCAGGCGGAACAGCAACCCTCGAGACAACGGGGTCGAACACGACACGAGGTCTGTCGACGATGTCGGCGGGCCTCGGTTCGCGGAGGGGCGGTGCGACCCGCGTGCGCGTCGCGTCGGTGCCGCACTCCCACGTGTACGTCCGCCACCTGTCGCCGCTGAACGGTACGGTCAGCGGGCTCGACACCGGCCCGGTCTCGGTCGTACGCCTGCCCGACCCGGTGCCGGCCGACGGCGCCAAGGTGCCGGGCGGCTGGTGGCCCCCGCTGATGCTCGATCCCGCGTGGATCGCCCGCAACCACAACGAGTTCGACGTCTTCCATCTCCACTTCGGGTTCGACGCCGTCGAGCCGGCCGTGATGTCGAAGGTGATCGATGAGCTGCGCACCCACGGCAAACCACTCGTGTACACGCTGCACGATCTGCGCAATCCGCATCACCCCGAACCGGGACGCCACGAGGAGGTCCTGGACATCCTCGTACCGGCGGCGGATGAGGTCATCACCCTGACCCCCGGCGTCTCCCGGGAGATCGCGCGCCGCTGGCAGCGCAAGGCGACCGTGCTGCCTCACCCGCATGTCGTGCCGCCCGGCCGATTCGGTCCGCGCGCGCCGCACGCCGACGACTTCGTGGTGGGGGTGCACGCCAAGAGCATTCGCGCCAACATGGATCCGCTGCCGGTGATCATGACCCTGCTCGAGGCGGCCGCGGACTACCCGGACATGACGGTTCAGATCAACCTCCACGACGAGGTGTTCGTCCCCGGGAAGCACGCGTACAACCCGGACTTCGGCACCACGGCGCTGGCACTCTCCCGGCATCCGTATGCGCGCGTACTCGTGCACGAGTACTTCTCCGACGATCAGCTGTGGGATTACTTGCGGAGCGTGGACGTGTCGGTACTGCCGTACCGATTCGGTACCCACTCCGGGTGGCTCGAGGCCTGCCACGATCTCGGAACCACCGTGATCGCGCCGAGCTGCGGCTTCTACCGCGAGCAGCAGGACTGCCTGTCCTTCGAGTTCACCGAGGACACCTTCGATCCGGACTCACTCGTTTCTGCTCTGGCACAGGCATATTCGGCTCGTCCCGCGGCGGCCTCGTGGCCCGACCGGCGCGCGCAGCGCGAGTCGCTCGCCGAGCAGCACGCCGCCCTCTACACCAGGGCTCTGGATGCGTGACACGTTGAGGATCGCCATCGTCGCGTCGAGCCGCTACCCGATCGCGCAGCCGTTCGCGGGCGGACTCGAGGCCCACGTCTGGCATCTCACTCGCGCCCTCACCCTCGCCGGTCACGAGGTCACGCTGTTCGCGGGCGCGGGCAGCGATCTACCGGTCGACTCGGATCGCCTGCGCGGCGAATTGTTCGAGCCCTCCGCGGCCGCACGCTCGGATGTGTCGATGCCCCAACTCGAAGCACTGCAGGATCATCACGCGTACCTGTCGCTCATGCTGTCGTTCACGAACAACCCCGGCGACTACGACGTGATCCACAATCACAGCCTGCACTACCTCCCGGTCGCCATGGGTCCGGCCGTCGAGACCCCGATGGTCACCACGCTGCACACCCCGCCGACGCCGTGGCTCGAGTCGGCCCTGACCCTTGCGCCCGATACGCGTTGTGTCGCCGTCAGTCGACACACGGCACAGTCCTGGTCGCATGTGCTCGGCGAGATCCCGGTGGTGCACAACGGGGTTCAGTTGGACCGCTGGCCCGCCGGCCCCGGCGGAGACGACCTGGTGTGGTTCGGCCGGTTCGTACCGGAGAAGGGCGCCCACCTCGCGATCGAGGCCGCCCAGCGCGCGGGCCGTCGACTCCGGTTGGCCGGACCCATCAGCGACACAAGGTATTTCGAGCAACAGATCGCCCCGTCGCTGGGCGGGCTCGTCCACTACGAGGGACACCTCCACCAGCACGACCTGGCGCGGCTGGTCGGCTCCTGCGGTGCCACCCTGGTGACCCCGGTGTGGGACGAGCCCTATGGTCTCGTCGTCGCCGAATCACTCGCCTGCGGCACCCCGGTGGCGTGCTTCGCCCGTGGCGGCATCCCCGAGATCGTCGGCGAGCACGCCGGAGTCCTCGTGCCGCCGGGCGACATCGACGCGCTGGCACTCGCGGTGGACGATGCGCTCACCCTCGACCGGGGCCTCGTGCGTCGGCGCGCGGAGGACCACTGCTCGGACATCGCGATGATCGATCGGTACCTCGACCTCTACGCCGATCTGGTCGCCGGGCGGCCGTTGGCCGACTCCTCGCTCCGCCCGGAGGTCGGGGTGTGATCGGTTACTACGTCCACCATCAGGGCCGCGGACACTGTTCCCGGGCCACCGCCGTCGCCGGCCACATCGGCACCGACGTCGTCGCGCTGACCAGCGCATCGCTGACCGCCCCGGTGTTCGGCGAGGTGATCACGCTCGAGCGCGACGACTCCGACCCGCAGCCGCGGGACGTCGACGCCGGCGGCCTGCTGCACTGGGCACCACGGCACGACGGCGGACTACGCACACGCATGGCGCAGCTGGCCGAGTTCGTCGAGACGCGCCGACCGGCCGCCGTCGTCGTCGACGTATCGGTGGAAGTCACCCTCTTTCTCCGGCTGATGGGCGTGCCGGTGATCGTGACGGCGCAGCCCGGCGTTCGCGACGATCTGCCGCATCAGCTCGCCTACCGGGCGGCCGATGCGATCATCGCGCCCTGGCCCGCCGAGCTGTATCAACCGGACTGGCTCCGGGAGCATCTGCCGAAAACAGTCTTCACCGGCGGTATCTCGCGGTTCGACGGACGACTCCCCGTGTCCCACCCCACCTTCGCCGCCGACATCCTCGTCGTCACCGGCGCGGGCGGGGTACCGGGTGCCCCGCATCCGGCGACCACACTCGGCGAGGAGCTCCCGGAGCACACCGTCGTCGGACTCGGACCCGCCTTCGGCACCTGGGTCGACGACCCGTGGCCCTTCCTGTGCAGTGCGCGGGTGACCGTCATCGGCGCGGGTCAGGGAAGCGTGGCCGACGCCGCCGCGGCCGGGCGCCCGGCGGTGGTCATCCCCGAGGACCGACCCTTCGCCGAACAACGGGCAACCGGCAACACCCTCGCACGCTCCGAACTCGCCCTCGTCACGTCGTCATGGCCGTCCACCGAACGCTGGCGCTCGATCCTCGACACCGCCGGGAGTTCGTCGCCGGAGTGGTCGCGGTGGCACACCGCCGGCGCCGCCGAACGTGCGGCGCGGGCGATCGAGGCGGTCGCGCACCGATGACCGGCGTCCCCGAGGTGGTCGCCGTCATCACGATCGTGTCGGGGCGGCACCGCCACCTTCGACGACAACTCGAGGCGTTCGCCCATTCGACCCGGCGGCCCGACCTGCATTTCGTGGTGGCCATGGACGACCCCGACATCACATCTGTCACCGACGGTCACCCGGTGGAGGTCATCCGGTTCGCCAACGACGACCCGGACACGCTGCAACTCGCCGATGCCCGGAACGCCGGCGCCACGGCCGCCATGACCGCGGGGGCCTCGCTCTTGGTGTTCCTCGACGTCGACTGCATCCCCGGCCCGGACATGCTCGAGCGCTACCTCCGCTCCTGCACGGCCACACCGGACCTCAAAGTCCTCTACTGCGGCCCGGTCACCTACCTCCCCTGCGACCAGCCGACCTTCGATGCGCGCGAGCTCGCCCGGTTCACCGATCCACACCCTGCGCGTCCGTCACCGGGAACCGGGCAGACACAACTCTCATCGGCGCTGATGCTCTTCTGGTCGCTGTCGTTCGCCGTCCGGGCCACCGACTGGCTCGCCCTCGGCGGCTTCCACCCCGGCTACCGCGGTTACGGCGGCGAGGACACGGACTTCGCGATGTCCGCGCGCGACAACGGGTTTCGCATCGCCTGGGTCGGCGGCGCGCACGCCTACCACCAGCACCATCCGGTCTCGAACCCGCCGGTCGAACACCTCGCGGACATCCTCCGCAACGCACGAGTGTTCCACCGGCGATGGGGCACCTGGCCCATGGAGGGGTGGCTGCGCGCGTTCGCCGACCGCGGCCTGGTCGCCTACGACACCGCAGGCGACGAGTGGCTCCGGGTCAGCGACGGAACTTCGAGAACCCGATGACGACGCCGCGGGAGGCGGCACCCGGGCGCGGTTCGTCGTAGGAGATCGTGTGGGTGTCGGTGACGGTCTGCACGATTCGCCATCCAAAGGTCGACTGCTTCAGGGTCACGTCCGGTACGAGTTCGCCCCGGATCTCGCCGATCACGCCCTGCGACGACATGTGCAGGGTGAGTTCGATCGACGAGTCGTCCGCGGCGGCGGAGATGATCTGCGAGCAGATCTCGTCCACGGCGACCTTGGCGTCGATGACGTCGTCGAGCGCCCAGTCGTCGATGTACAGCGCGGTCTCGACCAGAGCGCGCACCAGCGCGAGACGATCGGTGGCGGCCGGAACCCGCAGGACCGTCGGCGTACCGCCGTCGATCGATAGCTGGGACGTCGCGTCGGAATCGGTCATCAAATGAGTCTTCTTCGCCCGTTGATTGGTGGTGCCGATCTCGGCTGGTCTGGTCATGAGTGCCCCGTGATTCCGTGTTCCAAACCGCGGCCGGAGGACCTTGCCGCGCTGAACGTACCCCCCCGAGCACGTGTCGACACGTTAGCAGAGCGTTTACCCAGATCATGACTCGATGAGATTCACGTCTCCATCCGTCCCATGACCGACGCGGGCGCGGCGAGGCGACGTTTCATCGCCGGCCGCTCGCGGTAAACCCTCCGCACCGAGGCCGGTGTCGAGCACACCGGCCACCGAGCCACTACCAGACAGCGCAGGGAGTGAACCATGCCAGATCTGACACCCGAACGAGAAGTCGCGTCGCGTGAGGCCATCGCGCGGCGCCCGGCACGAAAGTCGCGAGGACTGAAGGCCGTCGGCCTGCTCGGCTTCGTCTGCCTCGGACTCATGTTGGTGCTCGCCGGACTCGCCATCGCCGCCGGTGCGAGTGACCGCGACGGCACGGTATGGCTGGCGGTGGGCGCCGTTGTCATGGGTCTGCTCGCGATCGGACTGCTGATCGGCAGCCGCGTCCTGTTGCGACGTCGCGCGGCCCGCGACGGTGATCGTGCCCATCAGGATCCGATCCAGCCCGAGACCACCGCCGAGGAAGCCGAACGCTACGAGGAGCGGTTCCACGACTTCCCGGTGGAACACGCCGGAAAGAGTGAACGAGGACGAGACGACCGCCTCGCGGAGATTCGCGAAGAACGTCGAGCCGACAACGGAAAGGCCTAGAGAATGCGTGCAGTGACCTGGCAGGGCAAGCGAAACGTCTCGGTCGAGACGGTGCCCGACCCGAAGATCATCGAACCGACCGACGCCATCATCAAGGTCACCTCGACCAACATCTGCGGGTCGGACCTCCACCTCTACGAGGTTCTCGGTCCGTTCATGCAGGCGGGCGACATCCTCGGGCACGAGCCGATGGGGATTGTCGAGGAGGTGGGCAGCGACACCGGCGACCTGCGGGTCGGCGACCGTGTGGTCATCCCCTTCCAGATCTCCTGCGGCTCTTGCCTTTTCTGCAACGAGGGCCTCATGACGCAGTGTGAGACGACCCGCGTCACCGAGCAAGGGATGGGCGCCGCGCTGTTCGGGTATTCCCAGCTCTACGGCTCCGTGCCCGGTGGGCAGGCCGAGTACCTCCGGGTGCCGCAGGCCCAGTTCACCCACATCAAGGTGCCGCTGGAGAAGCCCGACTCGCGGTACGTCTATCTCTCGGACGTGTTGCCGACGGCCTGGCAGGCCGTCGCCTACGCCGAGATCCCCCAGGGCGGAACCGTCACGGTGCTGGGCCTCGGCCCCATCGGCGACATGGCTGCCCGCATCGCCGCGCACCAGGGAGCGCGGGTCATCGGTGTCGACCGCGTGCCCGAGCGACTCGCCCGGGCGGAGGCCCGCGGCATCGAGACCGTGAACTTCGACGCGGTCGACAACGTCGGCGACGCCATCCGCGACCTGACCGGGGGACTGGGTACCGATTCGGTCATCGACGCTGTCGGGATGGAGGCCCACGGGTCGCCGGTCAACAAGGCGCTGCAGAGCGTCGTCGGCCTGCTGCCGGACGCCGTCGCCCGCAAGGCGATGTCGGAGGTGGGTACCGATCGGCTGGGCGCGCTCTACTCAGCGATCGACATCGTCAAACGCGGCGGCACGATCTCGCTCTCCGGGGTCTACGGCGGCGCGGCCGACCCGCTGCCGATGCTGACCATGTTCGACAAGCAGATCCGGCTGCACATGGGTCAGGCGAACGTGAAGCGCTGGGTCGACGACATCATGCCGCTGCTGACCGACGACGACCCCTTGGGCGTCGACACCTTCGCCACCCACGAACTACCGCTCAGCGAGGCACCGAAGGCCTACGAGACATTCCAGAAGAAGGACGACGGAATGGTCAAGGTGATTCTCAAGCCGTGAACCCGCGTGGAGTGCCGCGGCCCTTCGTCGCGGCACGCTCGCCGTCGGCCTGCGATCCAGCGCCGCCGTTCTCGTCCCCGGAGTCGTCCTCGTCGACGACGACCTCGGACCGCAGCGTCTCGAGGATCCGTGTGAGCAGGCGCGACACATGCATCTGGGAGATCCCGACCTGACGCGCGATCTCACTCTGCGACATCGATTTGAAGAACCGCAGGGTGAGGATCGTGCGTTCACGCTCGGTCAGCCGCTCGAGTGCCGGCTGCAGCGTGACGAACTCTTCGACGAGTTCCAGTCGCGAATCCTCGTCACCGAGAGTGTCGGCCAGCGTCCAACCGTCGGTCGAGGAACCGGCTTCGGCATCGATCGAGCTCGCGGTGTAGGCCGAGCGCGCGACCATGCCCTCGATCACCTCACTGACCGGTAGACCGAGGTGCTGCGCGATCTCACTCGGGCGCGGCGACCGTCCGAGGGTCTGCAGCAACTCCTCGCTGGCCTTCGCGATGCTGAGCGAGGCCTCCTGGGCTCGGCGTGGCACGCGGATGGACCAGGTGCTGTCACGGAAGTAGCGCTTCACCTCGCCCATCACGGTCGGAACTGCGAAGGCGAGGAAGTTGTTGCCGCGTTCGACGTCGAAACGGTCGACGGCATGCATGAGACCGATCCGCGCCACTTGACGCAGGTCGTCGATGGGTTCACCGCGCTCCGAGAAACGCCTGGCGACATGGTCTGCCAGGGGCAGGCACCTCGCGATGACGTCCTCCCGCAGCCTGGCACGACGATCGTCGTCCTTCTCCTCGTGCATCTCCCGAAGAGAAGGAAGGACGTCACTGTAATCGTCGTGATCGCCCCGGTCACCCGACGCCATTCTCACCACCAGACTTCGAAGACAGCTCGAGGATCGATGCGCAGACCTCGTGCCGCATCCAGAACAAGAAGCAGGACCGATGTGCGCACGGGTTCGACGCATATCCGAGTCCACCCAACCACGGTCGCCCGGCGGCGTCCAGCCACGGCGGCCCTCGGCTGGTCAGGGCGTCGCTTGGCAGGAACACACCGCATAGAAACCGCCGAAGTGGACACAACCTTGTAGGTCGCTCTTGTGCAACGTAGGGTAAGAGATGCGGTTCAGGTAGAAGCTGCGTTCTAGAGCGTTGGGCGCCCAGGGCCTTCTCGCTTTCCACCATCACGCTCAATCCCTCTGACCGGGTGATCGTGAACTTGGGGTACTGACGCCGATTCGGTGCAGCACCAAGGCTTCCGATCCAGAAGTGACGGTCGTGGCCAGACGCACTTGACTGAATTGAGAACATCATGGCTCTCACCTCTTCAACCATCTTTCGTTCGGCGTTCGATCCCACTGCGGAGTCCGCGCCGAAGGCCCATTCCCACCAGTTGGTCTCCCCGAAATCGTATTGCGTGCAAGGCTTCTCCGGCAGCGTCGACCGCGACTCGGCGGCCGACTTCGCCGCCGCTCTCGACCGCGTGATCAGCGGCCCCGTCGACGGCATCGTCCTCGACTTCTCGGGCCTGAACTTCTTCGGAACCGTCGGGTTGGTGCTACTGCGTTCGTTCATCGACGACGCCGGTCGCCGATTCGTCCCAGTGGTGGTCGTGGGTGGCCGCGCGGTGACCCGCCCCCTCGAACTCTGCGGAATGGCGCCGTATGTCAAGACTTTCGAGTCCATCGAGGACGCGGGACGCGCTCTGACCCAGGATCAGGTCGGGCCGAGCACGGTGGAGTTCACTGTCACCGAGTGAGCTCTGATCACCGTGCTGTCGTGATCTGCCGCGCGATGTCGACCAGCTTGGTGTTCGAGTCCTGCGACAGGCGCTTCAGCAGGTCGAAGGCGGCCACCGCGTCGATGTCGAACCGTTCCATCAGCATGCCCTTGGCCTGACCGATGACGTCCCGGTTGGCCAGGGCGCTGTGGAACTGCTTGTCCTTCTTCACCTTGTTCCACGCGAGGGCGGCATGCGTCGCGAAGACCACCCCGATGTCCTCGGCGTGAAGGTCGAAGGCGAACGGCTCGTCGGCGTAGAGGTTCAACGCCCCGATCGCCGTGGTGTCGGCGAAGAGCTGGAACGACAGGACGGAACGAATCGGCGTCTCGACGAGCGCGCGGCGGCGGTATTCGGGCCAGCGCTGCTCGTTCTCGAGGTCGTCGACTCGGACGATGCGATCGGCGAGCGCTGCCGAGATGCACGGTCCCTCACCGAGTTCCGCTTGAATACGGTCGTGTACGTCGGCAACGTCGTGCGTGGACCCGAACGACGCGATCGATTTTCGGTCGATTGCGACGGTGAGGCCGGCGTACGCGACTCCGGGGATGTCGACCAGCGCGTTCTCGACGATCGTCTTCGCAACCTGCTCGTCGGAGTCGTCGCCGTGGAGTTCACGCGCCAGATCCGCGATCTTGCGGTGAACGTCATCGTCAGCCGGATCGGTCATGGTCGAACCCCTTTCGACGCCCGACGTGAGCGAACGACCACGGACGCGCATTGTTCGGCGTGCTCGTCCAACGTAACCCACTGCGCCACGTTCCGTGGGCGCCGGTGGTTACCGCCAGGCGCCCGACTGCCTCAGCGAAACGCCGCCGACCCGGTGAGTGCGCGCCCGATCGTGAGCTGGTGGACCTCCGAGGTCCCCTCGTAGGTGAGCACCGACTCCAGGTTGTTGGCGTGCCGGATCACCGGATACTCCAGAGTGATGCCGTTCGCGCCCAGGATGGTTCGGCATTCGCGGGCGATCGCGATCGCCTCGCGGGTGCTGTTCAGCTTGCCGGTGCTGACCTGCTCGGGCGTGAGTTCGCCGCGGTCCTTCAGACGGCCGAGGTGGTAGGCCAGCAGGTGACCCTTGCCCACCTCGAGCGCCATGTCGGCGATCTTGGTCTGGGTGATCTGGTAGCCGGCCAGCGGCTTGTCGAACACCTGGCGGGACTGCGCGTACTCGATGGCCGCCTCGAGGCAGTCGCGGGCGGCACCCATCGCTCCGAAGATGATCCCGAAGCGGGCCTCGCCGAGAGCGGTCAGCGGTCCGCGCAGCCCCTCCGCCTTCGGCAGCATCGCCGAGGCGGGAAGGCGCACGTCGTCGAACACGAGCTCGGAGGTGACCGAGGCGCGCAGCGACATCTTCTTGGTGATTTCCGGCGCCGAGAACCCCGGTGTGTCGGTCGGGACGACGAACCCGCGGATGCCGCCGGGACTGTCGGCGAGGTCGGTCTGCGCCCACACCACCGCGACGTCGGCGATCGAACCGTTGGTGATCCACATCTTCGTCCCGTTGAGCACCCAGTCGTCGCCGTCCCGCTTGGCGTGGGTGCGCATCCCCGACGGGTTGGACCCGAAGTCGGGCTCGGTCAGACCGAAACAGCCGATCGCCTCGCCCGCCGCCATCCGCGGCAGCCACTCGTTCTTCTGCTCCTCCGAACCCCAGTGGTGGATGGAGAACATCGCCAGCGAGCCCTGCACCGAGACCAGGCTGCGGATGCCGGAGTCGACGGCCTCGAGTTCCAGGCACGTCAATCCGTAGGACATCGCGCTCATCCCGGGGCAGCCGTAGCCCTCGAGGTGCATGCCGAGCGCTCCGAGTCCGCCCAGCTCGCGGGCGATGTCGCGGGCCGGCAGCCGGGCTTCGTCGAACCAGTCGGCGATGTGCGGACGCAACTTCGAGGCCGCGAAGTCCCGCACGCTGTCACGGATCGCGATCTCGTCGGCGTCGAGCAACGAGTCCAGGGCGAAGAGCTGGGGCAACGTGCTGGTGCGGGACATGGCGGACCTCCGTCGAGAATGGGACTCGCGCGGACCGAGGGCCGTCGACGAGAACGTTTGCACGAACGTTTGCATCGCCTAAGGTAGGTGTTCGATGCCCATCGGGTCAATCAGGAAGAGAGAGGATCAGCGTGGTCAGTGGTCAGCGCGCCCCCACGCTGAAGGAGATCGCCCGGCGTGCCGGCGTACACGTGTCCACCGCCTCCCGGGTGCTGCGACAGTCCGAGCCCGCCGACGGGTGGTCGGCGTCGGCTCTGCGGGTGCGGGAGGTGGCCGACCAACTCGGTTACCAGCGCAATGTGTGGGCGGCCAGCCTGCGGACCCGCCGAACCACCACGATCGGGGTCGTGATGACCCGCCTCACCGACGGCGTCGTGGCCACGACCTACCAGGGCATCGAACAGGCCGCCACCCGGGCCGGGTACTCGGTCCTGCTGTCATCCCCGCCCGACGAGGAGGCCGCTCAGCGACGGGCCATCGAACTCCTCGTCGGCCGGCAGGTCGACGGTCTGCTGCTGAGCGGATTACACCTGCCGGGCCGGGACTTCGTGGAGTCCCTGCGGGTCGGCGACCTCCCGATGCTCACCCTCACCCGGCACGCCGAGGCCGGACTCCCCTTCGTCGGCGGCGACGACGTGCGCGGCGGACGCATCGCCGCCCGGCATCTCCTGGAGCGCGGTCACACCGACCTCGCCGTCATCGGCGGGCCCGGCCACGCCACGACGGCCACCGACCGGCTCCGCGGGTTCCGCGCCGAGCTGGCTGATGCCGGGATCACGCTGTCCGACGACCGCATCGTCGCTTCCGACTTCGAGGTTCACGGCGGGACGGCGGCCGGGCGTGCACTGCTCGATCGTCCGGACCGTCCCCGGGCGATCTTCGCGGTGTCGGACACCATCGCGATCGGAGTCCTCGGTGTCGCCCGCGACCTCGGACTCCGCATCCCCGATGACCTCGCCCTGATCGGCTACAACGACATCCCGGTGGCCGCCCAACTCCCCGTGCCGCTCACGACGGTCCGCTCCCCCGCTCGGGAGATCGGCGAGACCGCGGTGCGCGGCCTCCTCGACCTCGCCGCCGGGCGGGGCGTCGAATCCCGTCGCCTCCCGGTCGAACTGATGGTTCGCGGGAGCACATGACGCTCAGGGCGCAGCGGTACCCGAACGTTTTTGCGCCGCACGGAACATCGCGACGACCGCGGTGCGGACGTCGCCACGATCGCGGACCGGGCGATCCCAGGCGAGCCGCACCCCGACGACCCCCTCGGGAACCGTGGCGTCGAACGTCGCTGCCTCGTGGTCGAATCCGGTCATCCGCGTCGCGACCGCATCGGGCCGCCCGCCCAGCGCACGGCAGATCAGCAGCGAGTCGTCGGCATGATCGTCGTTCATGTGCGCGAGCACGGCTGCCACGACATCCGGGCTGAATTGGGCTGATTCCGAAGTGTTCTCGTCAGTCACGCCCGGCCTCCTCGGCCTCGGGACGCACGAACCCCGAGACCCAACCCCGGAAGTGGTCGACGTCGCCGCCGTGCTCCTCGAACCATCCCCACGCACCGCCGCGCGCACCGGTCACGTCCCCGACGACGAGTTCGATGGCCTCGCGCGGGGTGCGCAGGATCGGGGCGTCCAGCGTGGTGCCCGCCGGGATCCGCTTGCGGGACCGCAGACGCGCGAACACCCCGGCGATGCCGTCCTCGGTCCGGTGATAGTCGGTGACGACCGCTTCCTCGTCGACGCCCGCCAACAGCAGGGCGATCGCGATGATCACCCCGGTCCGGTCCTTGCCGGCAGCGCAGTGCACGAGCGTCGCGCCCTCGGAGTCGAACTCGTTCAGCGCGGCGGTGAGTCGATGCCCGCCCGTGCGCATCATCGCGGTGTAGATCTCGACGAGCGCGGTGTCGGCGAGGCGGTCGACGCGGGCACCCGAGGACACCGGACGGTGCACGACGCGAACGTTCGGCGGCCAGGTGACGGCCATCCGGCCCAGCTCGGTGGGGTCGCGCAGATCGACGACGGTCGCCGGCGGCCAGGGCAGGCCGACGGGGTCCTCGTCGTCGGGATACGGGGCATCGCTGCGGATCAGCACGTTGGCGGCGGTGACGCCGCCGCCGGCGACCCGCATACCGCCCAGGTCCCGGATGTTGGCGAAGGTCCGCAGGTCAGAGGCGGAGGAGAGGGTCACGGCGGTCCCGATCGTCAATGTGCGCGGTGGTCGGTCGCACCTCACCTTACGCAGGCGATGGAACGGGTGACGGCTGACGTACCGTGGCGATGGTGACGACCTACCACTCCTACGAGCCGTCGCAGGGCAACCGGCTCTCTCACGACCCGGTGAATGCCATCGTCGCGCCGCGGCCGATCGGCTGGATCTCGACGGTGTCCGACGACGGCGTCGGCAACCTGGCTCCCTACAGCTTCTTCAACCTCTTCAACTACACGCCGCCGATCGTCGGTTTCGCCAGCGTCGGATACAAGGACACCGCGGCGAACGCGATCGAATCCGGCGAATTCGTGTGGAACCTCGCCACCGACGATCTCGGCGAGCAGATGAACGCCACCTCGGCTGCGGTGCCCGCCGGCGAGGACGAGTTCGACGTCGCCGGCCTGACGCGCCTCGCCTCTGATCTCGTGGCCCCGCCACGGGTCGGCGAGAGTCCGGTGAGTTTCGAGTGCCGAACCACCCAGTCGTTCCAATTACGTACGGCCGCAGGCGACCTCGTCGACACCTGGATGGTGCTGGGCGAGGTGGTCAAGATCCACATCGCCACCCATCTGTTGCGCGACGACCAGACCTACGACACGGCCGGCGCCCGACCACTGCTGCGTGCGGGCGGGCAGGGCGACTACTTCCTGCCCAGCGACGACCACCACCGGTTCATGAAACGGCCGAAACCGGCCACCCGCTAGCGGCTCCCTCCCGGCCGGTTCCGCTCACATCGCGCGGCGGATCTCGTCGTCGCTCGGCATCCCGGTCCGGGCGCCGACCGCGGCGACGGACAGCGACGCCGCCGCGACACCACGTCTCGCCGCCTCGACTACCGTCGACCCGGCGGCGAGCGCGGCCGCGAACACGCCGTTGAAGGTGTCACCCGCACCGGTCGTGTCGACGACCCGCGCGACCCGTCCGGCGGGGAGCGAGATCACCTCGGACGCGGGGTCGGCGATCAGTACGCCATCGGCACCGAGGGTCACGAGAACCGGTGCGCCCGTTCGGGATGCGACCGCCGTCGCCTGTTCGGCCGCCGATATCTCCGGCGCGGCCACACCCTCGGAGACGAGTCCGTACAGGTCCCGCAGTTCAGAGGAGTTGGGCGTCAGTACCGGCGCCGACGCCATCAGGTCGACGGTCGACGGCAACACCGGGGCGGGGTTGACGACGCAGCGGATACCCCGGGCGGCGGCCGTCGTGACCGCCGCGGCGACGGCGTCGGCCGGGATCTCGGTGCTGACGAGGACACAGCCGGCCCAGCCCGCCGCACGGTCGACCGCGGCACGGACCTCGTCGGTGCCGAGGACGGCATTCGCGCCTGCCCCGACGGCGATCTGGTTCTCCCCGTGCGGATCGACGACGATCAGCGCCATCCCGGTGGCGACGCCGTCGAGCACGTCCACGTCCGTCACGTCGACACCGGAGTCCCGCAGTTCGGCGAGTGCGCTCGCGCCCATGTCGTCGGAACCCACAGCGCCGCAATATCGCACCCCGGCACCCGCACGCGCCGCGGCGACGGCGGCGTTCGCACCCTTGCCGCCGCCGTGACGTGTCACGGACGGACCGACGACCGTCTCACCGGGCCCCGGCAGACGGTCGGTCGCCACCACGAGATCGACGTTGACAGCGCCGACGACGAGAAGCCGGCCGGCTCGATCGAGGGAAGTCATCGTGCCTTCGTATCCGTCAGCGCACCCGGCGTCCAGTCCGGCCAGTCGGGTACGCCGGCGACCAGACCGTCGACGTACCGCGCGACGATGCGCGTGGTCGGTTGCTCGTTGGCGTACACGGTTGCCAGGTCACTCCGCGCGATGGCCGTCCGGACGAGCGGCCACAGGCGTCGGAACCGCTCGCGGATCTTGACCTCGGGGACCGCGTGCCCGCCACTGTCCACGCGCAATCGGACGCGATGGACCGCGAGAGCCTCGGGGATCATCACGACGTGCAGCGCGACTCGGTATCCGGCGGTATGCGCACGTTCGATGAGCTCCAGTTTCGAGGGGTGCGAGAAGACCGTCTCGGCGATGAACGAGGTGCCGCGCTCGATGAGAGTGTCGCGGGTCGCCGCCGCCAACCGGGCGGCGTCGTAGGAATGGGCTTCCGCGGAGTCGGGCCACCGCTGCCGGGCGATCAGGTCGGCGTTGACGAAGGGCACATGCAGCAGGGGCTGCAGATGACGCTCGACCAGCGTCGACTTACCCGCGCCGTTGCATCCGACGACCAGATCGAGCCGCGGAGTCACTGCTCGAGGATGACGCTCGTCCCGTCGGGGCGGTGTTCGACGAGCCGTCCGGCGTCATCGACGACCACCGAGGACAACCCTGCCGAGGCACGACGAACCACGTGGTCGTCGGTCGCGAGCCGCGCTTCGAGATGGGCGTCGACCTCGGCGTCGTAGACGACGGCTTCCTCTGCGGTCAGCACCTCTCCCGACAGATCGCCCGCCAGCGCGGCCTCGACCCGCTGACGCGACGCGGTGGTGCGCTGCGAGACGCTGCGCCCGAGACGCGCCCAGTGTTCGAGTTGCTGCCGCGCCGACCGCTGCTCTCGCGCGCCCTCCCGGGCCGCATCGGTCACCAATGCGGCAGACAGCCGGGTCACCTTGTCCGTACCGGTGCTCATCGCACACCTCCCGCGCGTGTGTAGCAGAGTGCTACATCGCCCCAGCATACGCCGACGAACCCGTCGACGGTCGTTGTCGCATGACCGTCGACGGGCGTCGGCACTGTCTGCCGGCCTCGCGCGTCACCGCGTGGACGCCGCGTCCCGCTTCGGCAGCACCCATCCCGGGCGCGGGAAGTGGCAGGTGTACCCGTTCGGGAAATTGAGCAGGTAGTCCTGATGTTCGGGCTCGGCCTGCCAGAACGGACCCAGCTCCTCGATCGTCGTGACCGCCTTGCCGGGCCACAGCCCCGACGCATCGACGTCGGCGATGGTGTCGCGGGCGACCTTCTCCTGTTCCGGTGTCACCGGGAAGATCGCCGAGCGGTAGCTCGTGCCGACGTCGTTCCCCTGCCGGTTGCGCGTGGTCGGGTCGTGGATCTGGAAGAAGAACGCCAGGATGTCGCGATACGACGTCTGGGTCGGGTCGAACACGATCTCGACGGCCTCCGCGTGACCGGGGTGGTTGCGATAGGTGGCGTGGTCGTTCTGTCCGCCGGTGTAGCCGACCCGGGTGTCCAGGACACCGGGCTGCTTGCGGATCAGGTCTTCCATCCCCCAGAAGCATCCGCCCGCGAGGACCGCGGTCTCGGTGCCGGGACGGACGGTGATCTGGCCGGGGTCGGTCGTCATGCGTTCTCCTCCTGGGTGTCGGAATCGGCGGCATCGGTGCCGCTGAACAGGTGTGCGTACTCGCCGTACCCCTCCGCCTCGAGCTCGCCTGCCGGGATGAACCGCAGCGACGCCGAGTTCATGCAGTAGCGCTGCCCGCCCGCGTCGCGCGGACCGTCGTCGAAGAGGTGCCCGAGGTGACTGTCGGCGCCGGACGACCGCACCTCGGTGCGTCGCATCCACAGCGTCCGGTCGGACTTGGTGGCCACCGCGTCGGGCTCGACGGGCCGGGTGAAGCTCGGCCAGCCGGTGCCGCTGTCGTACTTGTCGGTCGACGAGAACAACGGCTGCCCGGACACGACGTCGACGTAGAGACCGGGTTCGTGGTTGTCCCAGTACTCGTTGTCGAAGGCACGCTCGGTTCCGTCACCCTGGGTGACGCGGTACTGGATGTCGGTGAGGCGGTTCAACGCCTCGGGGGTCTTGCGGTAGGTGTTGGTCACGTTTCCTCCTGCTGACGCTCCCCCGCTCCGTCGATCGACGGCGCTCGGAAGGCGTCACCGTGCACAACACCACGATGCCCCGATTTGGTCCCGACACGCCAAGGGCCGCCGCCCACCGGGGGTGGGCGACGGCCCGAAGGGTCGTCAGCGCGCAGATCAGCCCACGATGTCGCGACCGAAAATCTGCCGTGCGAGTACCCAACGCTGCACCTCGCTGGCGCCCTCGTAGATCTCCCCGATCTTGCTGTCCCGGTACAACGCCTCGACCGGACCCGACGAGTCGTCGCCGAGTTCCTGGGTGAATCCGAATCCGCCGAACGCCTGTACCGCGTCGCGCGCCATCTGGACCGCGATCTCGGTCGCGCGGTCGGCCATGAGGAACTGCCAGTGCTGCCGGACCGCGAGCGGTGCGCCGAACGCCACCCGTGTGCTCAGGTGTGCCGCCGTGCGGTCGAAGGCGGCCTGCGCCATCCCGACGCCCGCAGCCGCGATCCCGATGCGCCCGTATGTCAGCGTCTGCAGGGCGACCTTCAGCCCGCCGCCCTCGGTCCCGAGCAGGGCCTCCGGTCCCAGCTCCACGTCGTCGAGGTGCACGTCCGCGGTGATCTGCCACTTGTTCCCGAGTTTGCGGTCGGGCGTGCCCACCCGGACGCCCGGGGTGTCGGTCGGGACGATGAACGTCGAGAGCCGGTCACCGGTGCGCGCGAGCACCACGACGAACGCGGCGACAACGGAGTTGGTGATCCAGCGCTTGCGTCCGTTCAGCACCCAGCCGTCGCCGCGGCGGTGCGCCACGGGCCGGACCGCCTCGGGTGAGAGATCACTCGACGCGGCCGGCTCGCTGGTGGCGAACGCGCCCACGATCTCGCCGGCGACGACCGGTGCCAGCCACCGGCGGCGCTGCTCCGGCGTGCCCCGGTTGACGGCGTTGCCCGCGAGGATGCAATGGACGTCGAAGATCGCGGCGACGCTGTTGGAGAAGTACGCCAGTTCTTCGACGGCGGTGGCCGTCGCGGTCGCCGGGTGGGCCAGTCCGTCGCCGCCGACGTCGGCCGCGAAAGGGATGCGGTAGATCCCCGCCGCGGCCAGCCGATCGAACACGTCGCGCGGGAAGCCGTCGAGCCGTTCGTCGCCCCGCGCGATCCGATCGGCCACCGGGGCGACGTCGCGGAGCGCGACTTCCCGAACCCGGCGGCGGACCACCGCGACCTCGCCGGGCGACACGAGGTCGTGGTACAGGGCGTCGGCGATCCGCGGTGGCTGGTCGGGCACGTTCGTCGGACGACGACACCGCGGCGATGTCGATGACAGTCAGGGAATCTCCCGATCAGACCGGTGCGTCGGCCACGGCACGCGACCTCTCGATCTCGTCGGGCACCAGTTCGACGACCGCCTCGACCTCCGGCGCGGGTGCACCCGGCCCGAAGTCGGCGAACGCCGTGATGTGCTCGTCGAGCGGAAGCGGATTGGGGGTGCCGTAGGTGAAGTAGGTCTCCCACGGCAGCTTCGCGCCGCCGACGGCCAGACCGGTGTCGATGTCGGACATCTGCCAGGTCTTCGTCTCGGCCGACGGATCGAGATGCAGATATCCGGACTCGCCGAACAACTCGATGCGGTTGCCACCCGGTTCGAACACGTAGAGGAACTGCCCCTGGGTGATCCCGTGCCGGTCCGGACCGGCTTCGATGCGGATGTCGTACTCGCGGAACATCTCCACGGCGTCGATGTTGTGCTGACCCGTGCCGTAGTAGAAGGCGAGGTGATGCAGTTTGCCGCGCCCGCCGGTCATGTCGCGCATGCAGGCGACCTCGTGGCCGAGGATGTTCGAGCTCATCCAGGCGCCGATCTCGACGTCACCGTCGACGACGCGCTCGGTGGTTCGGAACCCGAGGTGGCGTTCGAACTCGGTCTTGAGCGCGGTGACGTCCGAGGCCATCAGGTTGAGGTGGTCGATGCGCTTGACCGGAATCCCCTGCAACGGCTTCTTCGACGGCCGGGTGAGGATCTTGCTCTGCAGTTCCGGTGGCGCGACGTAGGTCTCGGCTTCCCACACCAGCGCGAAGTCGTGACCGTCGGCGGTCTTGTACGCGAGCGTCTTGCCGTAGCCGAACTCGTCCTCGTGCCACGAGGTCTCGATGTTCGCGCCCTGCAGCGAGGCGGCACGGCGTTCGAGCGCCTCGGGGGAGCTGGTCCGCATGCCGGCATGGCCCATCCCGGGTTCGGCGGACTCGGTGATCTTCAGACTCCACGGGTAGGGGTCCTCGTAGGCCCGGAGGTAGACGGACTGGCCTTCGCGCTGGGTGACATACATGCCCAGGAACCTGGTGAAGAAGTCGAGGGTCTCCTGGGGCTTGGGGCTCAACAGTTCGGCTCGCGCGAGGTGCGCGACATCGAAGCGTGCGGCGTTCTCGGTCATCGGTTCTCCTGTGGATCGTGCGACACCGGATCTCGGTGGCTGCTGGCTGATGGGCCTCAGCATGGCGACGAGTTGTGACTGCCGTCACCGCCATTCGGGATATCCGAACAACGGTGCCGCCGATGCGCTCCGCGTTCGGACTGCCCGTGCCTTGGCCCCGGAGACGGCAACCGCTCCTTAGGTTCGGTGTCGAGCACGCCGACGGCGACCGAGACCGAACGTGCGCACGAGCAGAGGAGACATGCGATGAGCCGGTTGACCGCCGCCATTGTGGGATCGGGCAACATCGGGACGGACCTGATGTACAAACTGCTGCGGTCCGAGTACGTAGAACCGGTCCACATGGTCGGGATCGATTCCGCCAGTGAGGGTTTGCGCCGGGCGCGCGAGGAAGGACTCGAGGCGTCGGCCGAGGGCGTGGACTGGTTGCTACGGCAGTCCTCGCCCCCCGACCTCGTCTTCGAGGCCACCTCCGCCAAGGTCCACGCCGCCGTCGCGCCCCGCTACGCCGACGCGGGGATCACCGCGATCGATCTGACGCCCGCCTCGGTCGGCCCTTACGTCGTCCCCGCGGTCAACCTCCGCGAACACGTGAACGCGCCCAACGTGAACATGGTGAGCTGCGCCGGGCAAGCCACCATCCCGATCCTCCACGCGATCAACCAGGCCGCCGACGCCGCCTACGGAGAGATCGTCGCGGCCATCGCGTCGGCGAGTGCGGGTCCGGGAACGCGGCAGAATCTGAGCGAGTTCAGCGAGAAGACGGGGCGCGCCCTGGCGCAGGTCGCGGGAGCGGACCGGGCCAAGGCGATCTCGGTGATCAACCCGGCCGAACCGCCGATGAACATGCGCGACACGGTGTATGCGAAAGTGCGCAACCCTGATCCCGTGGCCATCGAACGCGCCGTGGTCGACATGGTCGCCGAGGTCCAGCGCTACGTCCCCGGTTACACCCTCAAGCTCGTCGACACCGATGGCGATCTGGTGACCGTGATGCTCGAGGTCGTCGGCGCCGGCGACTTCTTACCCACGTACGCAGGCAATCTCGACATCATCACCGCGGCCGCCGTGCAGGTCGCCGAGGTGATGGCGCAGGAGAGGGCCGCGACAGCGACACTTCAGACAGGAGCACTGCGATGACCAGCCAGTCCCCGGCCCGCGGGCCACGATCGGTCACCCTCGTCGACACGACGCTGCGTGACGGGATGTCGAGTGTCTCGCACCGGTTCACCACACGCGACGTCGCCGCCATCGCGGCCGGCCTCGACCGGGCCGGCGTCCCGACAATCGAAGTGGCACACGGCATCGGTCTCGGTGCGTCGTCGGTCCAGTACGGCTTCGCCGCGGCCACCGACCCCGAGTACGTGCGCGCCGCCGTCGACGCGGTCGACAACGCCGACATCGCGGCCCTCTACGTACCGGGCATCGCGACGCTGAACGAACTGCAGGCGGCGGTGGACGCCGGCATCTCGACCGTCCGCGTCGCCGTCCACTGCACCGAAGCCGATTGCGGGCAGCAGCCTGTCGAATGGGCGAAGGAGAACGGTCTCACCGTGATGACCTTTCTCATGATGAGCCACAAACTCGAACCCGACGCACTCGCCGAGCAGGCGGCCAAGCTCGACTCCTACGGCGCCGACGTCGTGTACGTCGTCGACTCCGCAGGTGCGCTCGTCCCGCGGCAGGCCGGCGAGCGGGTCGCGGCACTGCGCGAGGCGATCTCCGCGGACATCGGTTTCCATGCCCACAACAACCTCGGTGTCGGGATCGCCAACGCGCTCACCGCCGCCGAGAACGGTGCCACCTACATCGACGGCTCGCTACGGGGGCTCGGCGCCAGTGCCGGCAATGCCCAGACCGAAGTCCTCGCCGCCGCATTCGAACGCGCGGGCTGGGACACCGGCGTCGAGCTGTTCCCGCTCATCGACACCGCCGAGAACGTCGTGGCCCCACTGATGACCGAGCCGCAGATCGTCGACGAGACCGCGCTCGTGCTCGGCTACGCGGGTGTGTATTCCACGTTCTTCCACCCCACCAAGCGCGCCGCGAAGAAGTTCGGCGTCCCCGCCCGGGACATCCTGCTCGAACTCGGCCGTCGCGGCGTCATCGGCGGCCAGGAAGACATGATCATCGATGTGGCCTCCGAATTGGCGGGCCGCACCCACGAGACGCCGGTCGCGGCGGAGGTGTGAGGAAATGACTCTTTCCAGCCATCTGAAAAACACCGATCAGAGCGGTACTGCCGAGGTTCGCCACCTCATCGGGAACGAGTGGCGGACGGCCTCGGACGGCGCGACGTTCGAGTCGCGCGACCCGCACGACGGCGCGCTGCTCGCCCGGGTGGCGCGCGGCACCGTCGACGACGGCGTCGCGGCGATCGACTCTGCCCGCACCGCTTTCGACGACGGGCCGTGGCCGCAGATGTCACCCAAGGAACGCGCGGCGATCCTGCATGCGGTCGCCGACGCCGTCGACGAGCACCGAGAGGAGCTGGCACAGCTCGAAACCCGTGACGGCGGCAAGACGATCACGCAGTCGCTGCACGCCGAGATCCCGCGGGTGGCCCACAACCTGCGCTTCTTCGCCGATTACGTCTCGATGGCCGCGAACGAGGCCTACCCGGACGGCGATCTGCTCTCCTACGTCCTCTACCCGCCCGCCGGGGTCGTGTCCGCGATCAGTCCGTGGAACGCGCCGCTGATGCTGGCGACATGGAAGATCGCGCCCGCACTTGCCTTCGGCAACACCGTGGTCCTCAAACCGGCACCGCAGACACCGTTGACCGCCAACCGTTTCGCGCAGATCGCGCTCGCGGCGGGTCTGCCGCCCGGGGTGCTCAACGTCGTCCACGGCTTCGGTGGTGAGGCCGTCGCCGGACCGCTGACCTCCGATCCGCGCGTCGACCGCATCACCTTCACCGGATCGAGTGCCACGGGCGTGAAGATCCTGCAGGCGGCCGCCGCGAACCACACGCCTGTCTCGGCCGAGATGGGTGGCAAGTCGGCCAACATCGTGTTCGCCGACGCCGATCTCGACGTCGCCGTACCCATGTCGCTGCGGGCCATCTTCGGCGGCAACGGACAGGTCTGCCTGTCGGGTTCGCGACTGCTGGTGCAGAACTCGATCCGGGAGGAATTCGTCGACCGCTTCGCCGAGGAAGCACAGAAGCTCGTGGTCGGCGACCCCAAGGACCCGACGACGTTCATGGGCCCGCTCATCGAGCAGCGACACCTCGACAAGGTGCACAGCTACGTCGAACTCGCGCAGGACGAAGGCGGCAAGATCATCACCGGCGGCGAACGCCTCACCGATCCGGATCGGGCAGGCGGCTTCTACTATCCGCCGACCGTCATCACCGGTCTGACCAACGACTCCCGCACGGCGCGAGAGGAGATCTTCGGTCCTGTCGAGACGGTTCTGGGTTTCGACACCGAAGAGGAGGCCCTGCGCATCACCAACGACTCCCCTTACGGCTTGGCGGGTATCCTCTTCACGCAGAATCTCGACCGGGCGCATCGGATGGCCGCGCGCTGGAAGGCCGGCACGGTCTGGATCAACACCTTCTTCGAACGCGATCTCCGGCTGCCCTTCGGCGGTGAGGGCATCAGCGGCCTGGGCCGTGAGGGTGGCCAGTACTCACGCGAGTTCTTCACCGAACCCCGTGCGGTGACCCTGCGCATCCGGAAGTAGGACCCGTGTCCACAACCGAGACATGTGTGGTCGTCGGCGCGACCGGCGCGATGGGGACCGTGTTCACACGACGCCTGGTGGCACGCGGGATGCGGGTTCTCGCGGTGGGGCGCCGTGCCGAGGAACTCGAACAGCTCGCGGCAACAGACGAGCTGATCATCCCGTGCGCGGCCGACATCGCCGAGGACTGGTCCGTGGACGCGATCCGATCCTGCCTCGACGGGCCCGTACGACTCGCGGTGTTCGCGGCCGGTCTCCCGGTGCGCGGCTCCGCGGACGCGATCGAGCCATCGCTGCTGGCCACCGCGGCCAACATCAAGGTGGCCGGCACCGTCCGGTTGCTGCGAGCAGTCCGCGACCATCTCGCCGACGGCTCGCGGTTCGTCGCGGTCGCGGGTTCACTCGGACTCGAACCGGGGCCCCTCGACGCGGGACCGGGTACCGCCAATGCCGCGTTGTTCAATCTGATGCGACAGATCTCGGCACTCTATGGACCCCGGGGTGTCACCGTGCACACCATCGCGCCCGGGCCCATCGACACCCCTCGGCTCCGCGCCTTCGTCGACACCGAATCGCGTGAGACCGGTGCCGCGCCGCAGGAGATCTGGGACAGGTACACGGCCAAGACCACGCTGGGTCGCCTGCCCACACTGGACGAGATCGCCTGGCTCGTCGAGATGTTGCTCGAGCCCCAGGCCGCCGTGCTGCACGGCAGCGTCCTCAACGCCGACGGCGGAACTCGCCACGGCATCCAGTAGCCCGGTCCGAAACGGACGCAGGCACTTCCCGAACGGAGCCAACATGCCGGTTGCACACTTCCACATCCCCGTCGGCAGCGCGTCCACCGAGCAGCGCGCCGCTCTGCTGACCGCCGCGAGTGCGGCCTACTCCCGCATCCTCGACTCACCGATCGAGCGGGTACGCGCCTTCGTCGTGCAGTACGACCCGACCGACCTCGCCGTCGGCGGACAGCTCGTCGCCGACGGCGGGTCGACAGCCCCCTATTTCACCGCCATCGTGCTCGCAGGCCGTCCGCCGCAGCAACGTTCGGAACTTCTGGCCGCGTTCACCGACCTCGTCGTCGAGCACCTGGACGTTGAACGCTCGGGCGTCCGTGGACAGATTGTCGAGGTGGCGCCGGAGAATTGGGGCATCGCCGGCGTGCCGGCGAGTGATGTCCGGGCGTCGGAGATCGCACTCCGCGCGGCTCGCTGAGCCCGACACATCTACACTGTGGAGTTGTCAAAGGTCGTGTGGCGCCGGAGTCGACGCCGGAGAGTCTGGGCGCGGTGGTTCTAGGGTTGGCGACTACACGAGGGCGTCGTCGAGTCGCATGGTGCGGCGGTTGTAGGCAGGCCGGGGTAACCGTCGGGGGTCGATGTCGGCCGGCGGGATCAGCCACGGATGCCGATCAGGACCCATCACCACCTCCCAGCCATGGTGATGGACCTGGGTATGGCAGCGCTGACACAGCAAGCACCCGTTGTCCAGATCAGTCGGACCACCATCAGCCCAATGGACGAGATGGTGGGCCTGCTTATGCGCGGCGGGGGCAACGCATTTCACACAGCACATATCGCGAACGATGATCGCTCGACGTGAGTGGTGTGGGAACAGCCGATTCGTGGTGCCCATCCGCAACGGCACGCCCTCGTGTCGAGCACGATCTCGGCCACCCCACCGTCGCAGGACAGTCGTCGTGCCGTCGACGCCGTGACCGCACCGACCCACGGCAACCGCGCCGGATCGGTGTTGTCGGCCGGGATGGTCACCAGCACCTGGGTGCGGGGCGCGCCAGCGGTGGTCATCGCCGCACCGACCGCCGCCTGATCCAGCAGCAACTCCAGGCCATCAGCACGGCGTTGCCCGGCGTCACGCCGATCCTGGGCACCGTCGGATTCCGGCCGCGGGCACGACCGTTCGTCGATCATCGACAGGAACTTCTCCCCGATCACCGCGGTCACATCCGCGGCGAACGCGACTCTGCCCTGCTCGGTCACCCGCGTGTGCACGGTGTTCAACGACGCGTCATCAGCCGCCGCAACCGTGTCGGAGTCGGCATCCGCGAGGCGGGCAGCGAGATCGCGGGCGTGAGAGTCGATCTCGGCCGGGGTGGCCCCGGAAAATGCCTGGGTGAGCAGTTCGGTCTCGAACACCTGCCGATCCTCATTCGACAGCGCAGCGGCAGAACCTTTCTCGGCCACACAGATTCCGCGCACCACCCCATCGACACACTCGGCAGACAGGTACCCCTCGGCCGCGCAGTCGGCGAGCTTCGGCAACGACGCCAGGCCGCCGGCGACCCGCACACCCGTACGCGACCGAAGGCGGCATCCCCATCTCGACCAGCGTGGCTCGCGTCGTCGAACCCGCCCGCGCAGCCGCGCCCGACGCGTCGAACAGTGCGATATGGACGGCGATCTGATGTTCCAGGACGTTGCGCAGCACACGCAGTTCGTCGAGTCGGTCGAACACCGCGCGGCCACTGCCGTCGTCGGGCGGTGACTGCAAGGCGATGAGAGTGTCGCGGAGCTCGGTGATCGAGGGCATGACACCAAGGTACTCGCCGACACGTTCGACGACGAGGTTCATCCACAAGCAATCTTCGATGAAGATACTTGTCGGGCAATGGATGTCACTCACACCCCAGCGGTGAACCGTGGTGGACTGTGGTGAACAAGAACCCCACCAGCCACACGGGTCAGCGTCTACAATCACCAATGAACGTCGTGGAGCTGGAACGAAGCACTTCCGCCAACCTGGCCAGTCGCTGCAACGCATCCAGGTCGCCAGACCCTTCGTGACGCGCCCTCCGCAAGCTCCGGGCGCTCCTCAGGGAGCAGGGCTGACGCGCCCTCCGCAAGCTCCGGCCGCTCCTCAGGGAGCGGAGCGGGACGCGCCCCTGCCCTCGCGGCTACGCGCCGCGTCACCAACAGACTTCAACTCGACTCCTAGACTTCGATCGAAGTCCATCGGTCGAGTTGAAGTCTGCCGGTCGCCGGCCGGACCGCAGGTGTAGCGGTCTTTTCGGATCAGGGAGCGGGGGTGTGGGCGCAAGATGGTCTCCCGCGCCTCACGATTCCGTGATCGCCGCCTGGCGTTCGGCGACGGTGATGTCACCCGCCGACCAGTGGGTGGTCGGGACCTCGCGGACGCACACTCGGATGTTCGCGATCGGCGCACCGATCGCACGGTGGGCGGCCGCCGTCAGTTCGCGCATCAGCGCGCGCACCTCGTCGGGTGAACGCCCCTGGGCGATGGTCACATCGATGAACGGCATCTCAACCTCCGGCGATCGTGATGGAGCCCAGCGTGGTGAAGTGCGCTGCGACCCGGCTGCCCGGTTCCACCGCGACGGCATCGGTCATCCCCCCGGTGAGGACGACCCAGCCCGCTTCCAGGGTGACGCCCCGCGCGCCGAAGGTGTTGGCGGCGAACGCCAATGCCTCGGCAGGATGACCGAGCACCGCTGAACCCGTCGCGGTGGCGACGATGTCACCGTCGACTTCCAACAGGCACGCCTCGAGCCCGAAGTCGACGTCCGCGATGTCGCGGATGACCGGGCCGGTCACGTAGACGCCGGAAGAGTTGTTGTCGGCGACCGCATCCTCGAGGGTGAACTTGAATCCGGAGTACCGGCTGTCGATGATCTCGATGGCGGCCATCGCATAGTCGACCGCGGCGAGTGCTGTGGCCGCGGTGACACCGGGACCGGTGAGGGGCCGCCCGAGCACAAAGGCGATCTCCGGCTCGGCGCGCGGATGGATGAGTCGCTCACGCGGAACCGGCAGACCGGCGGGCAGCATCATCGCGTCGGTGAGCCAGGCGACCGACGGTTCGTCGACGCCCATCTGTTTCTGCTTGGCCCGCGATGTCAGGCCCAGCTTGATCCCGGTCACGGTCTCTCCGCGCGAGCGCCGATCGGCGAGCGCGATGTCCTGAGCCGCATAGGCTACGTCGAGGGTCAGGCCCGGCCACTCGTGGTGGATCGAGGTCCGCGCCGTCCGCGAGCGTTCGGCGGCGAGCAGCGTGCCGGCGACGCGGGCCGCACTCCAATCGCCGATTGCGTTGTCTGTCACGTCTTCTCCTGATGGTCCGAGGACACGAGCACTCACGCGCCGGCCAGCACCGCGGTGACGCTGCCAAGTCCGGCGATGGTGGCGACCACGGTGTCCCCCGGTGCGACCGGCACGGCCGCGGTCATCGAACCGGGCAGGACCACGTGGCCTGGTTCGAGGGTGACACCCAGCGGCCCGACCGTGTTCGCCAGCCACACCAGCGCGTTGATCGGGGATCCCAGCACCGCACCACCGGCGCCGGTGTCGACGAGTTCGCCGTTCATATGCAGGTTGCAACCGGCCATCCGCAGGTCGACGTCGACGAGAGGCACCGGCCGTCCGCCCAGGATCACCCCGCCCGACGACGCATTGTCGGCGATGGTGTCGAAGATGCCGATCTGCCAGTCGCGGATGCGCGAGTCCACGATCTCCAGTGCGGGGAGCACGAAGTCGACGGCCGCGGCGGCCTCTGCGACCGTGACCCCCGGCCCGCGAAGCGGTTTGGCGAGGACGAAGGCGACCTCTGGCTCGATGCGCGGCTGGATGAAGGTGCCCGCCGGGATCGGGGCGTGCTCGAGATGGAACATGCTCGCGGTGAGGTGCCCGAAGTCCGGCTGGTCGACGCCCATCTGCCGTTGGATGGCGCGGGAGGCCAGTCCGACCTTGTGGCCCTTCACCGCATCGCCGTTCTTCTCCCAGTCCTGAACCTGCGCGAGCGCGATCTCGTACGCGGTCGACAGTGGGTGGCCTGCGAACCGCGAGGCCAGGGGTTCGATCGTGGTGTGGTGGCGGTAGGCGTCGAGGAGTGCCTCGGCGGCGGTGCGGACGAGGTCGGCGTCGTCGGCATGGTCGGTCATGAGCGGCATGGTCTTTCTGGGATGAGGGACAGCGACCGCGGGGTCATCCCGCCACCGCGTGCAGGACGGAGACCTCGCGCTCGGGCAGCCGGATGGGCGTGGACACGTCGCCGGACGAGGTGTTCAGCGCGCGTGACGCGTCGGCGGCGGCCGCGATCACCGCACGCCGGAGTTCGTGTTGGGCCGGGATGAATCTCGTCGCGGGCGCGGTGATCGACATCGCCGCCACGACCACCCCCATCTCGTCGCGGATCGGAGCCGCGACGCAATGCACGTCGGGAACGGCTTCGGCCAGGTCGAAGGCGCACCCCCGACGCAGCACACCCTTCAGTTCGGCCGCCAGTTCGTCCGGGTCCGTGACGGTCGACGACGTGTACCGCCGGAGCTGCTTGTCGGTCACGTTGCGGGCCAGCTGAGCCGGGTCGCAGTGCGCGAGGAGCACTTTGCCGACCGCGCTGCAGTGCGCGTCGAGCTGGGCGCCGATCCGGGCGCCGGACACGTTGATGACGTGATTGCCGAGCACCTTGTCGACGTAGATCACCCGGTAGCGTTCCATGACCGCGAGATGGGTTGTCTCGCCGAACTTCTCCGACAGCGCCTGCAAAGCCGGTGCGGCACAGGATTTGACGTCGACCGTGCCCTGCAACGCCTGGTTCAGCTCGACGACCCGCCAGCCGATGCGGTAGCGGCCGCGGGCGCGGCACTGGAGCAGGCCGATGTCGACCAGTGAGGCCAGCAGCGCGTGTGCGCTCGACCGGGGGACGCCGAGCTCACCCGCGACCTCCGACACACCCCACTCCGGACGTTCGACGGTGAACAGATCCAGGACCGGGCCGATCTTCTGGACGGTCTGCAACGCGGCCATCTCAGGGCCCCACCGTCGACTCGTCACTGAACAACATGGTGGCACCGCCGGTGGCGAAGTTCGCGACATCGCCGGCCGCGGTTTGCCCCTCGGGCGAGCCGAGTGCCTGCCCAAGAGACTCTTTCGAATCGAAGTACAGCTCGGCCACACTGTACGAGGCGGGTTCGGTGCCGTCGAGGGACTCGCATTTGCCTGCGGCGAACCGCCGCAGTCCGGGGATGCGGCGAACCAGCTCGGCATGCTCGTTCTCGTAGTGCCGGTCGAAGGCCGCCGGGTCGAGCGGATGTCCGTAGATCACGGTGAGTCGGTACATGGCTTGCCTTTCGGGTTCGAGCGGGATGTCACGACGCTGCAGTGGTCGCCACGGGTGCCGCCACGGTGAATTCCTCGCGGAAGATGAGACGGGGCGCCATCCGGCGACGTTTGAGCGCCCGGACTCCGGCCTCGATCATGGCCGGTGGGCCACACAGGTACGCGCTCAGCCCTTTACAGCTCCGGAAGTCCTCGACGACCGCGTCGGTGACCATCCCGGTCGACCCGTCCCATTGCTCCTCGCTCAGGACGGGCCGGTAGTGGAAGTTACCGCGCTCGGCCTCGAGGTCGCGGAAGAAGTCGACGTCGTAGAGGTCGTCGCGGCGTCGGCCACCGTGGTAGAGGTACAGCTCGGGGACCAGACCGTGATCGAGCACATGACGGGCGATCGACTTGAGCGGGGCGAGTCCGGTGCCCCCACCGATGAGGATGGCCGGTTCGCTCTGTTCGCGGACGAGGTGGAACTGGCCCAGCGGTCCACGGAGTTCCACCCGCTCCCCCACCGACAGCGCGCTGAAGATCCAACCGTCCGTTGCCCTTCCACCGACGGTGCGCTTGACGTGGAACTCCAGGCGCTTCGGTTCCGACGGCGGGTTGGCCATCGAATACTGACGTCCGAGACCGGTACCGGGGATCTGCAGTTCCGCGTACTGACCGGCGTTGAACGACATCGGTTCGTCCAGTTCGACGACGAGTCGCCGCGTGTCGGTGGCGATGTCGTCCAGGGCGACGACGGTGCCGTCGAAATCGCGCAGTGGATGCCGTGGTGCGCCATCGTCCGACGCGGTGCCCAGTGGTTCGACGACCAGGTCGGAGCACGGCGTGGCCAGACAGCCCAGCGCCAGGCCGGCACACCGTTCGGCCGGCGTCAGCGTGTACTCGGGCGAATCATTGTGCGCCACCTGGCCGTCGAGTACCCGCACCTTGCAGGTCCCGCAGGTTCCCTGCGTGCAGGAGTGCGGGAGCCACTCCCCGGCACGCAGGACCGCGTCGAGAACCGACTGGTCGTCGGCGACCTCGAACGGGGTGTCCGAGCCCTGGATACGGACCCGATGTGTGCTGGTCACGGCTCAGACCTCCCACTTCACGTGGAGCTCCTTGGGACCGCGGAAGCCCCAGCCCCAGAAGTTGACCTCGTGGTCGGTGTCTCGCTCGATGTTCGGGATCGTCTCCAGCAGTTCCTCGAGCGCGATCCGGATCACGTTGTTCGCGAAATAGGTTCCGGCACAGGCATGGACGCCGCCACCGAAGGTCATGTTCGGGATCACGGCCCGGTCGAGGTCGTAGGCGGTCGGGGCGTCGTAGGCGTTCTCGTCCTGATTCGCCGACCCGTAGGACAGCATCACCACGGAGTTCTGCGGGATCGTCACACCGCCGACGACGACCTCGTCGGTGGCGATCTTCGCGGCCGCCGACCAGATCGGCGCGACCCACCGCATACCCTCACCGACCGCCCTGGGGATGAGGCCGGGATCGTCGACGACCCGCTCCAGCTGTTCCGGCCGGCTGAACAGACCGGCGAGTGTGGTCGCCATCGCATGTCCCGGTTCCTGCATCGCCCCGAGAAGGAACACATACAGGTTGGGGTAGATGACGTCGCGGCTGCGCGTCTGGCCTTCCGGCATCCCGTCGTGGAGCCAGTGCGAGATCGCGCTGTGATCCGGGTTGACGATCCACTCGTCGATCTTGGGGTCGACGTGCGCGATGATCTCGGCCTTCGCCTCGTCCCCCGGGACGAAGCCGTCGGGATTGGCGAACTCGCCGTCGGGCGTCATCGCGGAGTTGGTGAACGAGCCGCTGAGCTTGTGGAACCACTCCCGCAGTTTGTCCGTGCTCACATCCCCGAGGCCCAGCAGGTCGCCGAGGGCACGGACACTGACCGGTTCGCAGTACTCGGCGACGATGTCGGCCGAACCGTTGTCCTCGATCCGCTCCAGCAGTTCGCGTGCGAACGGACGCACCAGATCGTCGATGTAGTCGTCGACAGCCGACGGTTGCAGATGCGGCTCGACCATGTCGCGCAGGTCGCGATGCTCGGGGCCGTTCGAGTTGAGCAGCGCACCGTGGCCGAACGTGCGTCCGCCGGCCGGGGAGATCACCGCAGGCCAGGTGTCCGAGTCCTTCGCGATCTGCATGCAGAGTTCGCGGGTCGAGACGATGTACATCCCGAGTGACGGCACGAACGCCACCGGCGCCTCCTTTCGGAGCCGCTCGTAGAAGGGGTACGGATCGGCCTCCAGCTCGGCCATCGTGATCTCTTCGACGAACTTCGGGGTGACCTCGTGGGAGGGCTGTACTGCGGTCATGTGACTCTCCGTTGTCGTTCCGGATATCTGTTGTCTGGGGCCGGCTCGTTCGGTCATGCCGCCGGCCACGTCGGCGATGTCTTGTGATCTGGAACACTATGGGTGGAGGTGGTGGGAGAGAATGACTGCGAACGCACCGATGGATGACTCCGCGCGCACCGCCGGATCCGTGGAACTGAGCACCCGCGAGCTTGCGAGTGCCGAGGGCCGGGTGCGGTGGGCCGAGGCCCTCGACGCCACCTTCTGCGAGATGGACATCGACTGGCCCCAGGACCGACGCCCGTTCACCGCACAGATCGTCGCCCGACCCGTCGGCGCCCTGTCGGTCAGCGTGGTCCGCGCCGATCCGCACACCGTCGTGCGCACGCCGGCGATGATCGAATCCGATCCGGCCGACGACTATCTGCTGTGCCTCATCACCCAGGGGGCCGCGACGATCTCACAGGGTGAGCGCACCGGATTGCTGGAACACGGCGCCTTCGGGATCATCGACGCCACTGCACCTTTCGTCGTCAGTGGCGCAACCGAGTTCGAGCAGATCGTCGTGCGCGCCCCGCGGGAACAGCTCATCGCGCGGGCAACCCACGACGTCGTCGACGACGCGACGGGCCGGGCCATCGCGGTCGACTCGGGCATCGGACGGCTGGTGTCGAACTTCCTGGTCGATGTCGCGGCCCAGGTCCAGGGCATCTCCGTGCCGTCGTCGAGCACGGTGGCGAGCGCGGTCCTCGACATGGTCGCCGGCGCGATGACCGAGCAGGTCTCACCTCGCACCGCGACCGACCGGATACACGCCGCCGACCTCCGCGCGGTCCAGAACGCGATGGCCGATCACCTCCACGATCCCGACCACACCATCGCACTGGTGGCCGCAGAGCTCGGGATGTCGGTGCGCTACGTCCACAAGCTGTTCAGCACGACCGGCACCACACCTCGGGCGTGGCTCTACGCCCGGCGGCTCGACCGGGCCCGTAACCTGCTCGTCCAGAGCGATCTGGGCGTCGCCGACATCTGCGCACAGGTCGGGTTCCGCGACCCGTCGCACTTCAGTCGTGCGTTCAGCCGGACCTTCGGGGTCAGCCCGTCCCGGTACCGGACCATCGCGCCCTGAGCGGCGCCCTCCCTAGGATGGTCGGTACGCGACCGCAGGAAGGGCCCATGACGACCAGCGACATCGACCGCAGTGCCCGATTCACCCACTCCGAGTCCATCGCCGTCGACGCCACGCCGCAGCAGGTCTGGGACGTGGTGACCGACATCGCTCGCACCGGCGAGTGGAGCCCGATCTGCAAGGCGTGCTGGTGGACGGAGCCCGCGACCGGACCGGAGGTGGGCGCGTGGTTCTTCGGCCGCAACGAGACACCCGAGCGGGTGTGGGAGACCCAGTCGCGGGTGGTCGCCGCACAGGAGCCCGTCGAGTTCGCCTGGATGGTCAACGGCGACGCCGTGCGGTGGTCGTACACGATCGAACCCGACGACGACGGGACGACGCTGACCGAATCGTGGGCCGTGCAGCCGGCCGGGTTCGAGCTGTTCGCGCAGCGGTTCGGGGACGACGCCGACGCCCAACTCGAGCAGCGCCGCGACGCCGCGTTGTCGGGGATCCCGGTCACCCTCGCGGCGATCAAGGAGATCGTCGAACGCGTCTCTGCTCCCTGATCCGGAAGAACGACCTGGCCCCGCTCCCTGAGGAGCGAGCTTGCGAGCGTCACGAAGGGTCCCGCAAGGCGTCTCACCAGGCCCTTCGAGGCTCGTCGCTTGCGCTCCTCGCACCTCAGGGAGCAGTAGTTGGGCTCGCTCCTAGCACAAACAGGCTCTTTCAGATCAAGGAGCGCAGGCTCTACGAGCTGGCCACCTGCGAGTCCTGCCGACCCCACGCCGGCGACTTCTCGATCGCGCCGATGATCTGGGGCCGGAGCTCGTCGGCCTGGATGACCGCGTCGACCGAACCGACCTCGACGGCGCGTCGGATGCTGTGCACCGCGTCGAACTCCGCGGCGATCTCGCTGATCTTCTCCGCTCGCACCGACTGACGCAGATCGGCCAGCTCGGCGTTGAGCCGTGAGCGGTCGGGGCCGGTGGCCTGTGCGGTCTCCGCCTCGAGTTCGCGCACCCGTGCGTCGGCACTGACCCGCTTGGCCACGTCGCCGGCGAAGACCACCGCCGCCGCGGGGGCACCGCCGAGCACCGACGCGAACGACCCGTCGATCGCGAGCACGGTCATGTTGGGGTTCAACGCCTTCGAGAACACCACGAATGCACCACCGTGGTAGCGCGAGATCACGCAGAACACGATGGGGCCCTCGAAGTTCACGATGGCCCGCCCGATCTCCGCGCCGTACTCCAGCTGGAGCTTGCGCAACGACTCCGGCGATCCGTCGAACCCGGACAGGTTGGCCAGCACCACGAGCGGTCGGTTTCCGCTGGCCACGTTGATCGCGCGCGCCGCCTTCTTCGACGACTGCGGGAACAGCGTGCCGGCCGTGTAGGTGTCGGGACCGTCCGTGGGGGTGTATCCCCGGCGCGGCACCTCCCTCGACTCGATACCCAACAGGCACACCGGGATTCCGCCCATGTGCAGATCGCACACCACCGCGGTCTCCGCGTCGGCCATCCCCGCCCAGCGCTCCAGCACCGGGTGGTCCTGGTCGGCGACGGCGCGGATCACCGTGCGGATGTCGAAGGGCTTCTTGCGGTCCGGGTTGGTGGCCGCCGAGAAGATCTGTCCGACCGTGGTGAAGTCGCTGCCCGCCAGGACGTGCGGGTAGTCGGAGATGTCGCGGTCCACCGGGTCGCTCGTGATCGCGCGACGCGGGGTCTGCTCGCCCGGCGCCACGTAGGTGTGTTCGTAGTGAGCCATCAGAAGATCGCGTGCCGCACCGAGATTCGGCGCCCAGTACTGCGCCTGGCCGTTGGGGCCCATGACGCGGTCGTAACCGCCGATGCCGAAGTTGTCCTCCGCCGACACACCGCCGGAGAAGTCCAGCGACTGCTTGCCGGTGAGCACCATGGCCGACTCCGGTGTCATCACGAGGATGCCCTTGGTGTGCATGAGCATCGTCGCCTCGGCGTTCCAGTACGGCTGCCCGCCCACGTTGATCCCGGCCACGACGATGTTGATCTCACCGCCGGCCTGCGTGAACTCGACGATGCGCTTCAGCGCCCGGGCGATCCAGTCCATGTTCTCCGTGCCTGAATCCATGGAGATCCGCGCGCCTGAGGAGAGTGCGTACCACTCGAGCGGGACCTGCATCTGCTCGGCGAGGTCGAGCGCCGCGACCAGCCGGCTGCACTCCGGTTCCGCCAGTGCGCCCAGCGATTTCGTCGGGTCGCCGAGCAGGACCACGCGGGTGACACCGCGCGGGTACTTCTCGGTCGGGGTGGTGACCACACCGGCGACGATCGCCGCGGAGTTGCGACCCTTGGCCCGGTCGACCGGCACCAGACGCTGCTCGGCGTCGAGGTCGTACTCGGTGAAATCGCCCAGGATGGCGGCCAATTCGTACGGATAGACGGTGTTGCGCTTCGCTGCCCGCAGCACCTTCTGGCGGTACTCGTCGACCGGTTCGATCGGCTCGTCGGTCGGGTCGACGACCCGGACGTCGAACCCGCCGGTCGGGTTGACCGAGAAATGGACCGAGACCTTGCTCAGCTCGCCGGTGTCGCGGTCGCGGCGACGCGCGATGAGCTGGACCTCTTCGAGCCCCACTCCCTGTGTCGTGCCGCGGATGTGGTCGGCGATCGCGTCGAGGACGTCGGCGTCGACGTCGATCGGCGGCCACACGTACATGATGATCCGGTTGGCGCTGGACAGGTTGGTGGAACCGCGCTGCGCGCGCCGGATCGAGTCGACGCACGACGCGAGCGCCGCCTCGGCGGTCGGCAGCGTCAGCAGGCGGCCGTCCTGGTCGCGCAGTGCGGTCAGGTCGCGGACCTGCGCGAAGGCGACGAGACGGCGATCCGACGCGTTCTCCCGTGCGACACAACGGAAGAGGTAGACCTCTTCGTCGTCCGACGACGGCAGTCGGGTGAGGTCGAACTTGCGGAGCCGTTCCATCTGCATGCGCTGCGCGATGTAGGGGTGCAGTCCGCGGATCAGGCGTTCCTCGGCCATACCGGTCGCCGACGGCCGGAAGGTCACGTGGTGATGCATCCGCGCATCGGCACTGCCGGCGACCGTGATGGTGACGCGGTGCACCTGCGGCGGAAGCGAACTGGTGGCGACGATGTCGTGCAGTGTCCCGGCGAGCACGTCGAAGTCGTCGGGTTGCTGCTCCCACGCCAGGTAGATGTCGGCATCGACCGCGGCGGTGTCGCGGGCGAGTTCGGCGAGTCCGCCGATCGTCGCCGGCAGGGCGTCGAAACCGACTGCGGCCGAAGCGATGTCACCGGCATCTCGCTGGGCGACCACGAACGTCGCCCCGCCGGCCTCCCGGATCCGGATGTCGGCGAGGCCGCGGTTGCCGTAGTAACGCCGGGTCAGCACCTCGAGCATCACCGTGTTGTCGGCGTGCCGCTCGATGCGCTGACCGAGAAGCCGGACGAGCGGTTCGGTGCTGCGCACCATGTCGTCGATGCGGCTCGTGCGGTCGGCGGCGTCGGGGTTCTCGTCGAGGTACTTGAGCTGCTTGCGCACATTGCTGTAGACACGGGCGCGGTCGCGCAGCAGCAGCGGCTGGCCGTACCAGGCGTAGATGACGCCGCGGGCGAGGTCGGCGACGGCCGGGAAGCGGACCTGGGTGGCGGCGACGAGGCGGTCGAGGGCGGTGCCCACCGCGTCACGCAGTTCGTCGCGCGGGGTCGGCTCGTCGAGCCATTCCAGGAGCAGCGAGCTGATCACCGCGGCCGAGTCGTTCGGGTTCTGCAGCGCGAGGAAGATCCGGAACACCGCGGCCTCGAGCTCCGGGGTGCGCTCGAGGTCGGTCACGCCGTAGTGGCTGAGCGCGCGGCTCAGCTGGTCGTGGAACGCCGCGGGCAGCCCGTCGCGTTCGACGTCGAGACTCTGCAGGTAAGTGTGGAAGTTCTCGCGTGCGCTGTGCACGTGCTCGACACCGACCTCGTGACTCGACGGCCGGTTCTGGCTCAGCTCGGCCAGGTCGGCGAACACCGTCACCAATTCGAGTTCGTCGGCCAGCGGACGACGGCCGCTGTCGAACGCGGCGCGCCGTACGGCGAGGTACTCGTCGAGCAGGCGCATCCGGTGGTTCGGGTCGACGTCGAAGCCGAGCAGCTGGCTGCGGAGGTCTTCCTGACTCCGGGTGGTGCGTTCGGTGGGATCGACCTCGAGCTCGGCAGGCAGCTCCAGGTCGACGGCGTCAGCGGCCACCTCCTCGACGGCGTCGTCCTCGTCGTCGGCGAGCGGTTCGAGGCGCATCAGGGTCGCGCCCGTCTCCACCTGGGTGCCGACCGACACCGCGCACTCCTTGACACGTGAGCGCACCGGCGCGCGCAGGACGGTCTCCATCTTCATGCTCTCCAGCACGAGGATGGGGGCGCCCGCGTCGACCTCGTCACCGGCCTGCAGCGGCGTCGCGACGACGAGCGCCGGCGCGGGCGAGCGCACCACACCGCCCTCGTCGCGGCTGACGCGGTGGGTGACGCCGTCCACGTCGACGAGGTGGATCGGTCCGTGGGTGTCGGTGAGCAGGCGGTAGCGCACCCGGTTGACCACGAGCTGCGCGGCGTGCTCGTCGAAGCGTTCGAGGTCGACATCGGCGGTCCGGATCTCGCCCGGCGCCTCGATGGTCACGCGGAAGCGATGCGCGCCGATGGCCCCGACCCGGACGCGATACGCGACGCCGCGCAGCTTCAGGTCGAGCGGACGTCCGCTGTCGTGCTGCACCTGCGGACGACCGCCGGAAGCCGTCGACATCAGCCGCTGCCGCTCGACGAGTTCCTCTTCCTCGTACGCGTCGATGGCGGCGGCGATCAGCGCGATCGCCGAGTGCCGGTTGGCGACGAGGCCGCCCTCGGCACGCACGCGGTCGATCCAGCCGGTGTCCGCGCTGCCGTCGATGACCTGCGGCTGCGCGAGCAGCTCCAGCACGAAGCTCTTGTTGGTCGCGCCGCCGGCGATGATCACGCGGGTCTCGCGCATGGCCCGGCGGAGGCGGCCGAGGGCCTCGTCGCGGTTCCGTCCGTAGGCGATGATCTTGGCGATCATCGAGTCGAAATCGGCGGGGATGGTGTCACCCTCGCTGACGCCGGTGTCGACGCGGATGCCGGGGCCGGCGGGCAGCTCGAGCAGGTCGATACGGCCGGGCGCGGGAGCGAAGTCGCGGTCGGGATCCTCGGCGTTGAGGCGGGCTTCGATGGCGTGCCCGCGTTCGACCGGGGGCTCACCCTCGAGGCGGCCGCCCGACGCCACGTGCAGCTGCGCACGGACCAGGTCGAAGCCGGTCGTCGCCTCGGTGATGGGGTGTTCCACCTGCAGGCGGGTGTTGACCTCGAGGAACGCGAGCAGGTTCTCGCCCGGGTGGTAGAGGAACTCGACGGTGGCCGCGCCGCGGTATCCCACGGCCACGGCGAGCCGCTCGGCCGACGCCTTGAGCTCGGCGACCCGGTCGGCGGGAAGTACCGGCGACGCGGATTCCTCGATGATCTTCTGGTTGCGTCGCTGAACCGAGCAGTCGCGGACGCCCAGCGCCCACGCGGTGCCCTGGCCGTCGGCGATGACCTGGACCTCGACGTGGCGCGCACCGGTGACGAGCCGTTCCAGGAACACCACGCCACTGCCGAAGGCGCGCTCGGCCTCCTCGCGGGTGCGGGTGTAGGCGTCACGGAGATCGGCATCGCTGGTGACCTTGCGGATGCCGCGGCCGCCACCGCCGGCGGTGGCCTTCAGCATCAGCGGGTAGCCGATCTGGGCGGCCGCGGCCACGGCCTCGTCGAGAGTGTCCACACCGCCGCGGCTCCACGCCGCCACCGGCACGCCCACTTCCTCGGCGATCAGTTTGGCGCCGATCTTGTCGCCCAGCTTGCGCATCGCCTCGGCCGACGGCCCGACGAAGGTGACGCCGATCCGGTCGCAGAGTTCGGCGAACAGCGGGTCCTCGGCCACAAAGCCCCAGCCGACCCATGCCGCGTCGGCACCGGTCTCCAGCAGGGCGTGCTCGAGCACCTTCATGTTCAGGTACGGACGCGACGCTGCGGGCCCGAGGTCGTAGGCGACGTCCGCCTCGCGTACGAACGTGGCATTGCGATCCACGTCGGTGTGCAGCGCGATGACCTCGATGGGTTGCCCGGTCTCCTCCGAGAGGCCCCGAACGGCGTGGATGAGCCGCATCGCGGCCTCACCTCGGTTCACGATGGCGATACGAGAAAACAACACCGGCTCCATTCACGTCGTCGTCGTGCGGTTGAAGGTCCGCAGGTACGGTACAGCGCAGCGGCCCAGCTCAGTGGCGATCCGGGACCTGCGGGGTGGTTCGACGCTGTGATTCTTACGAGTCAAATCGCTACGCGCGAGTACGGCGCGTCGCGAGGTGGGTGAAACCACGCGATCCGGACTTCAGGCGGCCCTTTCACGCAGCCGTCGGGCTCCTCGGAGCACGGGCACCTCGGCGACAGTCGCCGGGAGAACGGCATCGAACCGAGTCGGGGTCGACCCGGGCTGCGGTGGCATTACAGAGCGCGTGCTCTGTTAGAGTTTCGTCATGCCTCGTCCTCGCACGCACGACCTCGAGCAGTTGATGGATGCGGCCGAGGGCTTGGCGGTCCGGGCCGGCCCTGCGGCGGTGACGGTTCGTGCGCTGTCGGAACTCACCTCGATGTCCAACGGCGCGATCTATCACGCGTTCGGGTCGCGTGCCGGGCTGGTCGGCAGGGTGTGGTTGCGCGCGGCCGAGCAGTTTCTCGCCGCACAGCGCGACGCGGTCGACGCAGTCCTCACCGGCGGCGACGGCAGTTATGACTCCGCAGTCGAAGCCGTCGTCGTCGCCGCGGATGCGCCCGCACGGTTCTTGCTCGAAAGGCCTGTGCGGGGTGGCTTCCTACTCACTGTCGATCGCCGAGAACTGCTTGGGTCCGATGACCTTCCCGACGACCTCGCGAGAAATCTCCGCGGTCTCGACGGGTCGTTGACGTCATTGTTCATCGAGTTGTCCCAGGCGGTCTGGCAGCGCGCAGACCGTGACGCCGTGTCCGTCATCAGAGACTGCGTGGTCGAACTTCCGACTGCATTGCTCCTGCGCGGCAGGAGAACCCCCGATGCCGCAACCCGCGAACGCATCGCGACGGCGGTCCGCGCCGTACTGTCCCTCACCCCGACCAAACCATCGCATCAGGCCACTGCTTCGCGAAAGGACCCGTCATGACAGCTTCACTGGACTACCACGACGACATCGCCGTCCTGACCATCGGCGACGACGAGAACCGATTCTCCCCCGATTGGCTCGACGCCGTCGGTTCGCTCCTCGACGACGCCGAGGCGAACGCCAGAGGTCTGATCACCGTGGGCGACGGCAAGTTCTACTCCAACGGTCTGGACCTGGACTGGCTCATAGCCAACGGCGATCGAACCGACTGGTACGTCGAGCAAGTGCAGGCCCTGTTCGCCCGGACGCTGACGTTTCCGCTTCCCACAGTCGCAGCGGTCAACGGCCACGCCTTCGGCGCCGGAGCAATGCTCGCCATCGCGCACGACTTCCGGATCATGCGCGCCGACCGCGGTTACTACTGCTTCCCGGAGGTGGACATCAACATCCCCTTCACACCTGGGATGGCCGCGCTCATCCAGGCCAAGCTCTCCCCCCGATCTGCGCTCACCGCGATGAGCACCGGCCACCGGTACGGCGCCGCCGAAGCTCTGGACGCCGGCTTGATCGACGGCACTGCGGCCGAGGGGGAGATCGTCGGGGCAGCCCTGGAGACGCTGTCTCCGATTGTCGGCAAGGACCGGGCGACCCTCGGGGCCATCAAGTCGACGATGTTCGAGTCGGTGACGACGGCATTGCGGCATGGCCGAGCTCGATCATGACAGAACGATCCAGGCTGCTGACGTGTCAGGCAACCCCGAAGACCCCGGCCACCGTCGGGTTCGACTGATCAGATCCCGAGATCCGGCGCCTGCCCGTACTCCTCGTCGGTGACCGGTTGCAGCCACTGCACGACATCGTGGTCGTCGTCGCCCTCGTTGATCGCGAGATGGACCATCAGGCGCGTGGGGGCGGCTCCGTGCCAGTGCTCCTCGTCGGCTTCGAAGAGGACGCGATCGCCGGGGCGGATGACCTCGATGGGGCCACCGCGCCGCTGGCACAGGCCGATCCCCTCGGTGACGAAGACCGTCTGGCTGAGCGGGTGCCGGTGCCAGTGCGTCCGCGCCCCCGGCATGAAATGGACGAGGCTTGCCGACACCCGGGACGGCGGTGGCGAGGCGGCCGCGGCGTCGATGTAGACGTCGCCGGTGAACCAGTCGCCGGGACCTTTGACGGTGTCGATGGAACTGCGAGTGATCTTCATGCTGAACGCCTTTCGTTTGCCGTGAGGGTACCGACCGAGGTCAGACGGTGAGCAGCACCTTGGTCGCGCGGCGCTCGTCCATGGCGCGGTATCCCTCGGCGGCGTCGTCGAGCGGGAGGGTGAGGTCGAAGACCTTGCCGGGGTCGATCTCCCGCTTCCAGATCAGGTCGATCAGGTCGGGCAGGAAGCGTCGCACCGGGGCCGGTCCGCCGTGCAGGTGGACGCCGGAGAAGAACAGCTCGAGACCGGGCAGCTCGACGTCGTGCGAGACGCCGACGTAACCCACATGGCCGCCGGGTCGCGTCGACCGGATGGCCTGCATCATCGACTCCTGCGTCCCAACAGCTTCGATGACCGAATGCGCGCCGAGTCCGTCGGTGAGCTCCTTGATCCGTGCCACGCCGTCGTCGCCCCGTTCGGACACGATGTCGGTCGCCCCGAACTCGCGCGCAAGCGCCTGCCGGTCCGCGTGCCTGCTCATCGCGATGATGCGTTCGGCGCCCAGGTGTTTCGCGGCCAGCACACCGAGCAGTCCGACCGCGCCGTCGCCGACGACGGCCACGGTCTTACCCGGACCCACCTCAGCCGCCACGGCACCGAACCAACCGGTTCCCAGGACGTCGGACGCGGCCAGCAGCGACGGGATGAGGTCGGCATCCGGCTGGCCGGGAGTCGCGACGAGCGTGCCGTCGGCGTGCGGAATCCGGGCGTATTCGGCCTGCGTACCGAGGGCGCCCATCGGCTCGGCGTGCACACACCGGGACTGGTAGCCGGCACGGCAGATCTCGCACGTGTTGTCCGAGGCGAAGAACGAACCCACCACGAAGTCGCCCACCCTGATCGACGACACCTGGTCGCCGACCTCGGTGACGGTGCCGACGTACTCGTGGCCCATCGGCGCGTGATCGACGTCTTCGATGCCGCGGTACGGCCACAGATCCGACCCGCAGACGCAGGTCGCGGCGACCTTGATGATCGCGTCGGTCGGTTCCTGGATGGTCGGGTTCTCGCGATCGTCCACCCGGATGGTGCCGGGGGCATCCATGATCACTCCGCGCATGTGTTCTCCTCGTCAGTCGGTTCCGCCACCTGCTCGCCTCACGAGGCGAGCACGACGGCAGATGCGGTCACCCATCAAGGCAACCGCATATATCGCATACGCGACAGTTCCTACCGGGAGGTGTACTGACAGGGCACCCCTGGAGGCCGCCGCCCGTCCTACGCTGGGCGTATGGACAACCGTGCCGAGGTTCGCGAGTTCCTCATGTCGCGCCGCGCGAAGATCACGCCCGAGACCGCAGGGCTCCCGGCCGGCGGTAATCGCCGCGTGCCCGGTCTCCGACGCAGCGAGGTCGCGACCCTCGCCGGGGTGAGCGTCGAGTATTACTCCCGCCTGGAACGGGGCACGATCGCCGGCGCGTCGTCGTCGGTCCTCGAATCGCTCGCCAGGGCATTGCAACTCGACGACACCGAGCGCGCCCACCTTCTCGACCTCGCCCGGGCCGCCGACGGGATACCCGCCTCCGGACGCACGAGGCGTCGTTCGGGGAAGGCCACGGCCTCGCGCCACAGCCTGACCTGGGCACTCGACGCCATCACCGACGCCGTCGCCTTCGTGCGCGACTCACATCAGGACCTGCTGGCCACCAACGCCCTCGGTCGCGCCTTCTACTCGCCGGTCATCGGCGACGGCGGGCGCACGCCGAATCTGGCCCGTTTCCAGTTCCTCGACCCGGCCAGTCGTGACTTCTACCCGGACTGGGACCTGTTCGCCGAGATGTGCGTCGCCATCATGCGGGCCGAGGCGGGACGCGATCCGCACGACAAGGCGCTCCAGGATCTTGTGGGTGAATTGTCCACGCGCAGCGACACTTTCCGCACCCTCTGGGCCGCGCACAACGTCCGGACACACGGCACCGGGACGAAACGCTTCCACCACCCGGTGGTCGGCGAACTGACCCTGGCCTACGAGGAACTCGCCGTCACCGCCGATCCCGGGACGATCCTGATGATCTACGCCGCCGAGCCCGGCTCCCCCAGCGCGGAACGCCTTCGATTGCTCGCTTCCTACGCGGCCAGCGAGGTCGCCGGCCTCTGAGTCACGTCAGCCTGATCTGTGCCGGTCCGGCCATTCCGCTGTGCGAGGGCCTACGTCGTGCTAGATGTGACAGAGATACAAGAAATGTTTCATTGCTACATCGCACGATTCCGACGAGGTGCAGCCCCCCGTGTTGAACCCAGAGGTATTGCAGGACAGCCTTTCCCTGGTCATTGACGACGAACAGAAGTTGATGCGCGACTTCTACGACCGATTGTTCGCCGAACATCCGGAGGTCCGGCTGATGTTCGGCGCCGACCTCCGACCACAGGCCACGATGCTGCAGCAGGCCATAGCCGCGGTCCTCGACCACCTCGACGACGCCGAGTGGCTCGGCCGCACACTCGGCGCGCTGGGACGCCGGCACAACGACCTCGGCGTGACGCCCGAGATGTACGACTGGGTGGCCGGTGCGCTCATCGCGACGATGGCCGAGCGCGGCGGCGCGGAGTGGACCGACGAGATGACCGCCGCCTGGACCGACGCTCTCGGTGCGGTCGCCGGCCTGATGCTCGACGCGTATCCGGCCGTCGCCGACTGAACCGGGGCGGCCGGTCGCCGCCACCGAATGTCTACTTTTGCGGACTTATCTCGCTGTGTCCTGAGTCATAGCTTCTGATGTGTACCTCCCACGTCACACAGGAGTTCCGATGACCAGACTGAAGTTCGGCACGTTCCTCGCCCCGATCCACGAACCGGGACAGAACCCGACGCTGCTGCTGCAGCGGGATCTCGAATTCGTCCAGTACCTCGAGCAATTGGGATACGACGAGGCGTGGTTCGGCGAGCATCATTCCGCGGGCGCCGAGATCTACGCGTCGCCCGAGATCATGATCGCGGCCGCAGGAGAACGCACCAGCCGCATCAAACTCGGCACGGGCGTCACCTCGGTCTCGTACCACAACCCGCTTTGGGCGGCCGAGCGCATGATCATGCTCGATCACCTGACCCGCGGCCGCGCCCTGTTCGGCCTCGGGCCCGGATCGCTCCCGACCGACGCCGCGATGCTCGGCCTCTCCCAGATCGACACCCGGGAGTTGCTCGCGGAGAACACCGACATCATCATGCGCCTCCTCCGCGGCGAGACGGTGACGGCCAAGACCCGCACCCACGAACTGTTCGACGCGAAGATCCAGATGGCCCCCTATTCGGATCCGCTGTTCGACGTCGTGGTCGCCGCGATCGCGTCGCCGACCGGTGCGCGACTCGCCGGCAAGTACGGCATCGGCCTGCTGTCGATCGCGGCCACGCTGACCGCCGACGGTTTCAGTGCACTGCAACATCATTGGGGCCTGCTCGAGGAGTTCGCCGCCCAGTCAGGACGCAGCGACGAGGTGGACCGATCGACCTGGCGTCTGGTCGGGCCCTTCCACATCGCGGAGACCAAGGAGCAGGCCTACCAGGACGTCGAGCACGGCATCGAGTACTGGTTCAACTACCTCCAGCACGTGGCGGCCTTCCCGCAGATGGACGTCCGCGGCACCAACAAGCACGAGATGATCGACTTCATCAACACCTCCGGCATCGGCGTCATCGGCACCGCCGACGAGGCACGTGCACAGGTCCAGCGCCTGATCGACCAGTCCGGCGGTTTCGGCACGCTGCTGATCCAGGGTCACGACTGGGCGAACCCGCAGGCCACCCGACGTTCCTACGAATTGTTCGCCCAGGACGTCATGCCGTATTTCCAGGGGCAGGCGCAACCGATGATCGACGCCGCGGCGCGCGCCCAGGCGGTCCGCGAAGGACAAGCGGCCGAACACGTCAAGGCCGTCGAGCACATGACCAAGAAGTACGAAGCCGAACTGGGACGGGTGTGACATGGCGAGCATCGAAGTGACCAAGGACTTCCCGCTGTCCGCCGGGGACGTGTGGTCGTGGATCGGTGACACCGGCGGTGTGGCGGCGTGGATTCCGGCCATCGACGCATCACGGATGGACGGCGACGTCCGTCACGTGGTCTTCACCGACGGCGCACCGGCGCGCGAGCGCATCGTCGCCTTCGACGAGGAGGCGCGCACGTACTCCTACGAGTACATCGACGGCCCGCTCCCGCTCGAGCACTACCGCTCGACCATCTCGGTCACGGCAGTCGGCGACGACACCTGCTCGGTTCACTGGTCAGCGAAGTTCGGCGCCGAATCCGCAACGGTGGAAACCGAACTCGCCACCGCGATCGAAGGTATCTACGCGGCCGCCCTCGACGAGTTGGCCACCAAGGCCGTCCCGGCCTGATCCCGGTTGCCCGGCGGGTGCGTGCGTCCTTGACCCCGCACCCGCCGCGGCCGCATCGGAAGGACTTCCATGAACACCAGTCACATCGCCGACGACGTCGCGTCCGTGCACGCCGATGACCACGCGTCGGTCCGCGACCGATTTCGTGAAGTGCTCGCGCACTTCGGTTCCGGCGTCGTGGTCATCACGTCGGCCGGCCCGGACGGTTCGCCCGTGGGCATGACCGTCGGCTCCTTCACCTCGATCTCGATGGAGCCGCCGCTGGTCGGCTTCTTCGCCGGCATCACCTCGACGACGCTGCCGTCGGTCGTGGCGAACGGCTCCTTCTGCGCCAACGTGCTGTCCGAGGATCAGCATGTCCTGGCGCGCACCTTCGCCCGGAGCGGCGCCGACAAGTTCGCGGGCGTGGAATGGACCCCGTCCGGCAACGGCTCCCCCCGGCTGGCGGGTGCGCATGCGTGGATCGAGTGCACCATCGACGAGCACCGCCCGATCGGCGATCACGAGCTCGTCGTGGGACGGGTCGACGCCCTCGGCGTTCCCGCCGCCAGCGAACCGTTGATCTTCCATCGCTCGCTGTTCCACGGGTTGCGGGCACACCGATGAGCCACGAGGACCGGGTGCCCACGGACAGCACCGCCGCCGTCGAACGGTGTCTCGACCAGCTCCGCCTCGGGCGTCCGGTCATCGTCGTCGACGACGCCGACCGCGAGAACGAGGCCGATCTCGTGATGCCGGCACAATTCGCCGACGTCGACGACATCGCCTTCTTCCTCGAGTGCACCTCAAGCTTCCTGTGCGTCGCGATGACCGCGGATCGTGTTGCCGCATTGGAACTGCCCCCGATGGTCGACGACCCGACCGACCCCCTCGGCACCGCGTTCACCGTCAGCGTCGATGCCGCGGTCGGTGTCACGACCGGGATCAGCGCGGCCGACCGGGCCCGGACCATCCGCGCCCTTGCCGACCGCGAGGTCGGTCCGGCAGACCTCACCCGGCCGGGCCACGTGATGCCACTGCGTGCCAGGCCGGGCGGGGTCCTGGAGCGTCGCGGACACACCGAGGCAGCCGTGGACCTCTGCGCCGCAGCCGGTCTCGAACCTGCCGGTCTCATCTGCGAACTCGTCAGCCCCGACCGGCGCGCGATGCTCGGCGGGGCAGACGTCCGGGATTTCGCCGCGCGTCACGGACTCGAGGTGGTCTCCATCGCCGATCTGGTGGCCCACCGCCGCGCAGGCCGCTCGGTGGAACGGGGCGCGACCTGCGCGCTGCCGACCGATCACGGCGTCTTCGAGGCCACCGTGTACCGATCATCGAGTGGCGCGGAACATCTCGCACTCGTGTACGGCGATCCCGCGCAGGGCGAACCGCTCGTCCGGGTCCACAGCGAATGCCTCACCGGAGACACGCTCGGCTCGCGCCGATGCGACTGTGGCGCGCAGCTGCGAGCCGCACTCCAGCACGTCGCGGACGCTGGAGCCGGGGTCGTGGTGTACGTCGGCGGACACGAGGGACGCGGGATCGGTCTGGCGGCCAAGATCGCCGCCTACCGACTCCAGGACCTCGACGGCGTCGACACCGTCGACGCGAACCTGCGTCTCGGTCAACCCGTCGACAACCGGGACTACCGGGACGCGGCGGTGGTGCTGGCAGATCTCGGCATCCGACGAGTCCGGTTGCTGACCAATAACCCGGCCAAGGTCGACGGGCTGGCCTCCCACGGCATCGAGGTCGTCGAGACCGTCGGACTCGAGATCGAGGCCACCGCGGACAACGCCGGATACCTCGCCTCCAAGCGTGATCGGCTCGGCCACCGGTTGACGCCGTCCGTGGCAGCGACATCGACGGCGGTGGTCTGAATGTCCGACGACAAGAGCACGGAGAGAGCCGGATTCGGCTCACTGTTCGAGCGGGTGACGGTGATGCACGCGACCGACCGGTGGGCCGGCGTCGCCGGTGACGTCGAAGCCGTGCTGGGAGCACCCAGGTTCTCCGACGGGTCCGCCTGGGCGGCCTGGGATGCGCTGAGCGTCTCCGACGAGACGGACGGGCCGGTCTGGTCACTCCTCGCGCGGACCGCCGATCTGGCAGCCACGATCGACGTCGCGCGGTCGCTGGGCTGGCATGTCGGCGAGAAGTCGGTGGGAGGTCACGAGACGCGCGTGCCCCTGCGTTCACCGAACGGGCTGACCGTCATCGCGTACACCCCGACGCCTGCGTCGTGACCGCTCCGGGCCTCACCGCAGCGCCGGGCCGCTCAGCGAGCCCGCCGGCGCGAACGCAGCACCGCGGTCGCGAGCTCGGCCCGGTTGCGCAACCCAGCGGCGTCGAAGATGCGGCTCACGTACTTCTTCACAGACAGCTCCGACAGCGACAGGCGCTGGGCGATCTCGGCGTTGCTCAGGCCGTCGCTGACGAGTTCGGCGACCTCGAGCTGTCGCGGCGTGAGTGCTGCCAGCGGATCGACGGGCTCGTGCGCCGCGGACACCGTCGTGGATCGAGCCCGCAGCTGCCGCGCGAGGATGCGCATCGCGAGCAGGTCCGATTCGTCCCACTTCCGGACGCGGTCGAACATGCCGACGAGGGCCTCACCGTCGGAGAGCGGCAGGTGCAGGGCCGACGCGGTCTCCATGTCATTGGGGTGCAGATAGTCCACGACATAGGAGCGCTGCGGGACCGGCAGGCGCGACAGTTCTTCGAGGGTCGCGAATCCCTCGGCCGTGAGGACCCGCCGAGCGCGCGGCAGCGCGAAGATGTCCTTGTCGCGCCATCGTTCGCGGTAGTCCCGCAACAGCGGGGCCGCGGCGCCGGTCAGCAGCGGTGCCGGGTCGTCGAAGATCTCGCTGTAGGTGCGGCCGTGGAAGAACGTCACGTCACGAACCCCGAAGTACGTGGAGATGGCCTCGACCAGGCCCTCTTTGAAGTCCTGACCGCCGGCCGCGTGTTCGCACTGCTCGAGCACCGCCAGGACCCCGAGCATCTGCCGACGCGACAGCAGGTCCTGCCATCCCCCGCGAGGCGACACCGGATCGGCGCCGGGCCTGCGTCGGGCGCCCGGCTCAGAACTACCGCGCATAGCTACGAACAGTACCCATCGACCCGTGACCAGCGGTCCGGGTCGCCCAATCCCACCGGATCGAGAGGCACCCGCCCATGACGACGACTCCTCCCCTCGGCAACGACCTGATCGGCCCGGCGCGGTCGCACTCGCTCGGCGACATCCCGCGCAGGTCGGCCGCTCGGACGCCCGACAAGCCGGCCGTCATCCACCGTGACACCCGCCTGACCTTCCGGGAGTTCGACGACGCGGTCGACCGGGTCGCCGCCGCGTTGCACGCCGCCGGCCTGCGGCAGGGGCAGACCCTCGGCATCCTGTCGCACAACTGCTGGCAATTTCCCGTGGTCATCTTCGCCGCCGCGCGAATCGGGGTCATCTCGGTCCCGATCAACTTCATGCTCACCGCGGCGGAGATCGCGTACATCCTCGACGATTGCGGCGCGTCCGGCCTGGTCGTCGAAGACGCGCTCGTGCCCACCGCCGACGAGGCGATTGCCGCATCGACCGCACCGGTGACCGTGCGTCGGTCGATCCCGCTCGGTCCCGACAGTTTCGGTTCCCGATGGCCGTCCGTCGACGACTGGGTACGCGAACCGGCCGGGCCGCTGCCCGCTGTCCGCGTCGCCGACGACGACGTCATCCGCATCATGTACACCTCCGGCACCGAATCCCGACCGAAGGGCGCGATGCACACGAGCCGGACGCTCATGTGGCAGTACATGAGTTGCGTTGTCGCGGGCGGGATGAGCGACGACGACATCGAGGTGCACTCGCTTCCGCTCTACCACTGCGCGCAACTGGACAACTTCCTCATCACCGACATCATGCTGGGCGCGACCAGCATCATCCTCGATCGCCCGGACACCGCGACGCTTCTCCGCACTGTGGCGCAGGAGGGTGCGACCAAACTCTTCTGCCCGCCGACGGTGTGGATCTCGTTGCTGAGTTCCCCCGACTTCGACCCGGATGCGCTGTCGTCGCTGCGGAAGGGCTACTACGGGGCCTCCGCGCTCCCCGTCGAGGTGCTGGGCGAACTGACCGCAGCCCTCCCCGGCCTTCGTCTCCGGAACTTCTACGGCCAGACCGAGATGGGCTCGCTCGCCACGGTTCTGGCGCCCGACGATCAGGCCACGCGCGGCGGGTCCGCCGGCCGCCCCGCACTGAACGTCGAGACCCGGATCGTCGACTCCGACGGCCGGACCGTCCCTGCGGGCACCGTCGGCGAGATCGTGCATCGCAGCCCGCAGGTGACCGTCGGCTACCTCAACCTGCCCGAGAAGACGGCCGAGTCGTTCCGCGGGGGCTGGTTCCACAGCGGCGATCTCGGCTACTTCGACGGCGACGGATACCTGTGGGTGGTCGATCGGCAGAAGGACATGATCAAGACCGGCGGCGAGAACGTGTCGAGCCGCGAGGTCGAGGAAGTGTTGTTCGAACACCCTGCCGTGCAGGAAGCGGCGGTCATCGGCGTTCCGCATCCCTACTGGGTGGAAGCCGTTGCGGCGGTGGTGGTACCGGCCCCCGGGTACACGATCGACACGGGGTCGATCACACAGCATTGCCGAGACCGGCTCGCGCCGTACAAGATCCCGAAGATCGTGATCGCGAGCGAGTCCCTGCCCAAGAACCCCAGCGGCAAGATCCTCAAGCGCGACCTCCGTGACCACTACGCCGACATCGCCTCGGGTGAGGGCTGAACCCGCTGGTTCTCAACCGGTTCAGCTCGCCTCGAGTCGTTCGACGATCCCGCGATCTCCATCGACCCGCACGCGGTCTCCCGTCCGCAACACCTGGGTGCCCACCAGGGTGTTCACGACGCACGGCAGTCCGTACTCGCGGGCGACCACCGCGCCGTGCGAGACCGAACTGCCGATGTCGGTGACCAGCGCACCGATGACGGTGAAGTACGGCGTCCAGCCGACGTCGGTGACGGGTGCCACGAGGATCTCGCCGCGCTGGACATCACGCGCCTCCACGATCGACTTCGCCACGCGCACCACGCCTTCCACGGTTCCCCGGCCCGCCGGTCGACCCACGATCCGGCCATCACCGACATTCCGCTCGGGAGCCACGACGCGCGGGGACGGGCGTCCGACCGACACATCGTCGAACTCGAGCCGATCCTGATACGACAACGCTTCTCGACGCTTCGTCGCGCTCTCGACGAGGTCGGTGATGTCGCCGGCGCCGACGACCCGGTGCAGCTCCGCACGGTCGAAGAAGAAGACGAGATCGGCGTCGGGAAGCCGTCCGGTCTCGGCCAGCACCTCGCCGAGGTGCCGGTACCCTCGCTTGAGCCGATGGGCCATCAGCGCCATCCGCGACTTCGTCTCCTCGCGTCCTCGCGCACCCCCCTGCGCCAGTCGGGCCAGGACTCGGATCGACCGAGCGGGGTGCAGGTCGGCGGGCGCAGGGTCGGGTCGCGCGACGGTCCGGGTCCCGACCGACCGCAGCATCACCTGCATCATCGCCCCCAGACCACCGGGGTCGTCGGCCCAGGACGGGTCGCGCATACACAGTTCGCGGTACCCGCGGTGACCGTGCCGCTCGAGGAATCTCCGCAGGGCCGAGCCGGCACTTCCGTCGGACGACTGCAACGTCGTGACCGCATCGTCGGGCGGTGCATCGAGGAACGCGTCGGCGACCGCGGGGTCGGCGGCGATCGTCCGTACGACGGCGTCGAGTTCGGCGAGCATCAGTGCGCTCTCCACCTCCGAGGCGCCGGCCATGAGCCGGGCGGCCTCGGCCTTGCCGTCGTCCTCGGTGCGGCCGTCCTTCTCCGCGCGCCGGACCAGCACGCTCTCGAGCACATTCGCCGCGACGGCAGCGCGTGAGGACGACCGCACATGGATGAGGGTGACGTCGCAGTACTGGGCGACCCCGGCTTCCAGCTCCTGCCATACGATCCGGGGGTCGCGGCTCGTCGGCACCGCGAACCCGGCGTTCTCACCGGGCAGTCGACGGATGGCGGGACCGACCGACAGCGCATGCGAGGTCAGCCGGACGGTGTTCCCGAGCTTGCGCCGGAACGGTTGTGGCGGCTTGGGTTCGAGCTCGTCGATGACCCGCCCGCAGATCGAGGTCGAGAACTGTTCCAGCGAGTTCCCGAGGATGCCGGAACTCAGTGCCGTGCCCTCGGTCAGGTTCAGGAACATGTGCCCGTAGAAGTAACCCACCTGCAGCCAGGGTTTCTCGTATCTCTCCTGTGCCCGGGCGACCACCTGCACCATCTGCATCGCGTAGTCGATCGCGAACCCGGAGACCGATGCGGTCAGCGGGCAGAACGCGCCCGGCATCATCTCGCCGATGTTGCATCGTGTGTACACATGGTCGGCGCCGGCCACCGGCGAGTCCATCTCGTTCAGGTCACCGGGCAGCGTGGTGATCGGCCGAGCCTGCAACCACCAGAGCTCGCCAGACCTGTCGATCGCCCATTCGAGATCCATCGGCCGGCCCCACTCCTGCTCGGCCCGGCGGGCGCCGGACTGGATCGCCGCGATCTCGACCGGCGACAGAACCGGCGCCGCAACAGTTTCGTTGACCACCGCGGTTCCGTCGGCATCGAGCACGACGTGATCGGGAGCAGCCGTGCCGTCGACGAGCGATTCGCCGAGTCCGGAAACAACGTCGATCACCGTCAGGTCCCGTCGACCTGAGACCGGGTCCGCGGTGAACACCACTCCCGCGGCGCGCGCATCGACCATCCGCTGGACCACCACATTCATGGTGGCCGAGGTATTCCCGCTGTACGACGACGCGCGGCGCGAGTGCACCGAGTCGGCGCAGGCCCGGACCGCGGCGACGAAGCGGTCGACGGTGTCGACCCCCAGTACGGTGTCGTACTGACCGGCGAAGGACTGGTCGTCCCCGTCCTCCCCCACGGCCGAAGACCGGACCGCGACCGGCGTCAGTCCGGCGGCGGCCATCTCGTCGAATCGTGCTGTCGCAGCGTCGGAAACCCCCGACACGCCGGCGATGACATACCCGGGCGGCACCGGGAGACCCAGGCGCCGCAGACGTGCGAGCCCGGCCGCCTTGCCGCCGTAACGGCCGTCAGTGATCTCCTCGAATTCGACTGTTTCCGTGCTCATCTCGCGTCACCGGTCAGGGAATCGACGATCTCGGCCAGCGGTTCCACACCGATGGGTCCCGGTTGATAGAGGCAGATGCGGTCCGACACACCGTCGACGCGGTCGCGGATGTGTGCGGCGATCTCGGCCGGAGTGCCGCAGGCGGCGATGGTGTGGAGGATCTCGTCGTCGATGAGTCCGGCCATCTCCTGCCACCGTCCCTGTTTGGACATCGTGTTGAGTTCCGGCTGCAGGTCGCCCCATCCGTGCGCATCGAGCACGGGCCGGTATGCGGGAGTGGAACCGTAGAACGCCAACAGCATTCGCGTCGAGGCGTGGTCGGCGTCGCGGTCTTTCGCGACCGTCACATTCGGCCCGCTCGCGCCGCTTCCGGCGACCGAGACGATGATCTCGGGCACCACCTCGAAGTCGTCCTCGCTCCGACCGGCCGCCGCGAGACCGTCGCGGACCGCGGGCAGGGTCGTGCCGTGCAGGAACCGCTTCGACCCGAACGGCATCACCAGCAGACCGTCGGCGACCTCGGCGGTGGCACGGGTGAGCCGAGGGCCCAACGCGCCCAGGTAGATCGGCGGCGGCCCGTACGGATTCGGGCCGGGTACGAAGGTCGGCGTCATCAGGGTGTGCCGGTGATACTCGCCCCGGAAGTCCAGATGTTCACCGTCGTTCCACGTCGCGAAGATGGCCCGCAGGGCGCCGACCATCTCCTTCATCCGATCGACGGGACGGTCGAACTCGGCGCCGTACCGCTTCTCGATCTGGGCGCGCACCTGGGTACCCAGTCCGAGAATGAACCGTCCCTCGCTGAGCAGCTGCAGGTCGTTCGCCTGATGAGCCAGTTGAATCGGGTTGCGCGGGAGCGCGATCGCCACATTCGACATGATGTCGAGCCCGTCGACTGCGGTCGCGAGCGCGAGCGGCGTGAACACGTCGTGCGGACCTTCGAAGGTGAACACCCCCGACGCGCCGGCCTCCTGCAACGCCCGCGCGCGATCGACCGCTCCGACCGGATCGAACAACGCCGTCATGATCTTCATGTCGATGTCCTAGCCGATCACATCTGTCCAGTCGGAGAATCCCGACGGGCGATGAGGACCGATGACGCCGTGCTCGAACAGACCGGCACCATGCCGGACGGTGCCGTCCGGTTCGGTACAGACGGCCGACCCGACGTGGTCGATCAGACTGAAGGGCGCCCGCGCCATCACCTCCGGGTCGGTGAGGTCGAAGCTGACGCGTTCGGCGAACGGTCCGTCTTTCCATGTGCCGTGTCCCCACGACGAGTCGCCGCCGTACCCCGATCCGAACGCAATGGGAGCGAACAGTTTCGACTCAACATCGAGGACCACCCGGTCACCGGCACGGGTCAGGAACTCGACGTGCGCGCCCCGGGGGATCCGTGTGCCCGGCGTGTAGTCGATGGCGACGCGCACACCGTCGAGTTGCTCGACGCGGCCGTCCCGCCAGCGCCGCGTGCAGTCGTAGAGACTGCGATGACCGTCGGGATCCTCTTGCAGGATCAGGAACAACTGGAAGTCGTCGAAGGCCAACGGCAGCTACAGCCACCACATACCGCGGAAGGCGGTGTCGGGCCGGCCCGCGGGTTCGGACTCACCGACGGGGCGGATGCCCCACGACCGGTCACGACTCGCCACGCTGGTGTCGTGCTCGACCGTCAACCGCTCCCCGTCGACATCGATCCATCCCTGCCAGCTGCCCACTTGCGCAAACCGGCACGCCTGCAGGGTGACCCGCCGTTCGGTGAGCATGTCGTGCGGCTTCTCCAGCGCCGCGGGGAAGAGACCGCGCCAGGTCAGATCGGCGGAGATCCCCTCGGTCTCGGCCAGCGTCAGATGTAGTTCCTGCAACGGCTCCAGCACATCCAGGCGGTAGCCGTTGACGTTCTGCCGCAGGCGGTCGTCGTCGATGGCGTCGCTCAGGTGCACCGCGGTCTGGGTGTCGCCGCGCCGGACGACGAAGTAGGCGTCCTTGACCCCGAGCCGCGGGTAGTAGCCGATGCCGGTCAGCGCCATGAACCGGCCCTCGCGGTCGAGGACGTTGAAGTACGAACGGTCGTAGAAGTTCCGGTCGGAGGTCGCCGGCCGGGTGATCGGCGCCGGGGCCTGATGGATCGGATATTCGTCGAGTGGACTGAGTTCCACGGACCCTCCCATAAATACGATGCACACCGTATTGCAACTATGCTGGGACTCATGACAGCAGATGGCCGAAGGGAACACAAGAGGTCGAACCCTGCGTCGCCCGGACGGCCCCGCGACGGGCGGATCGATTCCGCGATCATCGCGGCCACCCGCGAACTCATCCTCGAGACGGGCTACCCGGCGCTGTCCCTCTCGGCGATCGCGGCCCGCGCGGGCACCACCACCGCGGCCATCTACCGGCGCTGGTCCGGCAAGGCCCAACTCGTCCACGAAGCGGTGCTGGCAGCCGAAACCCTGGAACCGCCAACGGGTTCAGGTGACGCCCGACAGGACATCCGGGCACTCGTGGAGATCGTGCGCACCATGTTCAACCGCCCCGAGGTACGCGTCGCACTCCCCGGCCTGATCGCCGACACCGTCGCATCACCCGAGGTGCACAGTCAGATGATCGCTCGGCTCGCCGGCGACCTCACCGCCTTCGAATCCCGCTTCGGCCAGGAACGCCGTGACGACGACCGGCTGCCGATGCTCGCGGAGGTCGTCGCGGGCACCGCGATCTTCCGCATCCTCATCCGCAGCGACGCCGCGCTCGACGATGCCTGGGTCGAGGAGATGGTCGAGCTGATCACCGAGCGGTGGCCGGCGGGCTGACCGTCCCCCGCCCCAGGTCGACGATGGCCTGGAACACCCGGGTCGGGTCTTCGGCGATGCGGTTGAGCACGTACAACCACCATTCCGAGCCGAAGATGCAGTATTCGCGCGTGGCCACCCCGTTCGCCGCCAACCGATCGAGGAGGTCGGTTCCGAGACCCATCAGCATCTCGACCTCGAGGGCGTCGGCGGCGCCGACCGAGTCGAGGACGCGCGTCAGCAGCACCTCGTCGTGGGTCGCGAGTGTGAGGGAGCCGCCGCCGTCGACGATGCGCCGCGCAAGCCGTCCGTAGCGCTCCGCCAATTCCGGGTCCTCTCGCGACAGCGCGGTCGAATCCGATTCGTAGAACGCGCCTTTGACGAGCCGGATGCGGCCACCGATCGCGAGGAGGCGTTCGACGTCGCCCTCCGAGCGATGGAGCCGTGCTTGAAGTGTGATGCCCACATTGTCGAATCGCTGTGACAGCCAGTCGTAGACCTCGAGAACCTGGTCGGCCCGGTCCGATCCCTCGGCCGAGATCATGAAAACCGAGTCCACCGCGGCACACGCTTGCGCCAGGCGGGAAGCGTTGTCGCGCACCAGTTCCTCCGAGACGAGGAGGCCGATGTGCGACAGATCGCCGGAGACCGTCGACGGCAGCCCGGTCCGGCCGATGTGTTCGGCGACGGACACGAACACGTCCGTGGCCGCGGCCGCTTCGGCGGCATCGCGAACGCTCTCGCCCGTGTACTCGATGCTCACCCGGTGCCCGCGTTCCACGGCGCGCGCGCCGGCGCGGATCGCGGACTCGACATCTTCTCCCGCGGTGTAGCGGTCGGCGACTCGCCGCGCACAGTCGGCGAGCGCGGGGTCGGCCATGACCCGGGACTTCAGCTCTTCGTCGAGCGCCCATCGCCGGAGAGTGTCGGCCGCAGTTGTCGTCTCCAAGTCATCCCACCTCTGATCACGCCCGTACTGACCAGCACACACTACGCGTGTGGCCCTCGAAAGTCGTTGTACCGTAATCCCATGGACCGACACGCCGCGGATCTGATGGGCCTGACGACGACCCTGCACGACGACTTCACCGGCGACGGTTTCGACCCCCGGACGTGGATCGCCGCGTATCTGCCGCACTGGTCGACACCCGAGAACTCCGCCGCCCGGTGGAGCACATCGGAGGGACGCTCACGGCTGTGCATCGACGACGACCAGCCCGCCTGGCGGCCGTCCGAGTCGGGGATGCGGGTCTCGAGCCTGCAGACCGGGCATCGCGCCGGTCCGATCGGCAGCCCGGTCGGTCAGCACGCCCACCGCGACGGATTGACCGTCACCACCGATCGCGCCTCGGAGATCCGCTTCGCCCAAGCCCACGGCCGGTTCGAGGTGACCATGCGCGCGATCCGCGATCCGGCGTCGATGGTGGCGTTCTGGCTTCTCGGCACCGAGGAGCGACCCGACGAGTCCGGCGAGATCTGCGTCGCCGAGATCTTCGGCCCGCGGCCCGGCGAGCCCTGGACGGTCGGGGTGGGCGTCCATCCGCACCGTGACCCTCGGATTGTCGACGATTTCTCGGTCATCGAGATCCCGCACGATCTCGCCGACCTGCACGAGTACGCCGTCGACTGGGAACCGGGACGGCTCGTGTTCAGCGTCGACGGGCACCCGGTCAAGACGGTCGACCAGTCGATCGACTACCCGGTGCAGTTGATGCTGAGCGTCTTCGACTTCCCGGACCGCGCCGTCCCCGACTCGACGATCGGGTACCCGCGGATCTTCGACGTGGCCGCGGTGCAGGTCAGCAGACGAGACGGCGCCTGAGGCCTGCGGCCGGAACCTCAGAGCGAGTTCTCGGCCGCGGCGAGTATCTGTCGCCGAAGGGTCGACGAGGTGTTGGGCAACCACATCGCGCGGACGGGTGCGAACGGCGGATCGGTGAACTCGACGATCCGGATGCGGTTGACGTAGATCCAGCCGGGTTCATTGGTGACGAATGCGCACGCGTCGGGGTGTGCGATCACCGCCGTGTGCGGGGGCGTCCCCAGCAGCGTCGACAGGATGATCTTCGGTTCGAACCCGGCACGCCGACACATGCCGACGAGGATGTCGGTGTACTCGTACTCGTGCTCGGGACCCCAGACGACGATCTCGTAGCCGGCGAGGTCGGCCATGTCGACCCGGTCGTGCGCGGCCAGCGGGTGATCGGCACGCACCGCCAGACGCAGTTCGTGTTGTGTCGCGATCGTGGTGGCCATGTCCGGCGGGGCCGCCACGCCTCGTCCGAGAGCCATGTCGATGGCTCCCGACAGCAACTCGTCGCGAATGAGTTCGGCGAAGACCGGCCGTACCGTGATCGGCACCGACGAATCGGCGAGCACCACCGGCTCGATGATCCGGAAGACCTCGGAGGAGGCGAGGTCCGGGGCGTGACCGATCACGAACGGCGCAGGCGAGCCGGCGTCCACCCGTCGTACCTGCGTCGCGAGCTGCTCGCCGCCGGCCAGCAACGGCACCGCACCACGGTAGAGCGCCTCACCGGCGGGCGTCGGCGTGAGGCTTCGGCGCGACCGCGAGAAGAGCTCCACCCCCAGGTGTCGCTCGAGTTCGCGGATCGCCGAGGAGAGCGCTTGCTGGCTGATGAACAGGTCATCCGCGGCGACACGAAGGCTGGGCGCCTCCATCACGACGACGAACATCCGCAGTCGTCGGAGGTCGATATCACGTAGTCCGGGCTCCCCGGGACCATTCATCAACCATCTCCTGTCAGTTATCCCGATTGATGTGATTGTAGGTTGACCATCGAGCCAATATGCTGAATTCCGCGAGGCCAGGTTCGCGCCGGCCACATCGCATTCGGACTACCTGCTGGGGTCCCTCCCGCGGAGGGGACGGGAGGACCCCAGCAGGAGGCGGCTGATCGGGCCCGATCGGCACGACCGTCTCAGCGCGCATCAGATCGACGGCAATTCTGCCGATTCTTCCATCTTTCGCTCCGTTGGGTCATATCGCGGATTTCGAGAAGAAACGATCTTTAATCGTCCTCTAAACTCCGTAACGTGTGTTCGACGATTCGTCGTCGCGACATGCATGCGCGTCACGCGCATCACGAGTGAAAGAGGATGCGGCCATCGAGCACCGACAACGCGGAGACCAGGATGAACGGCCCGCCGCTCGTTTCCGGGCTCTTCGCCACGGACCGGCCACCGGTGAGATATCCGGCCATCATCACCTTTTCTACGACAACGCCGATCACGTCCTCAAACAGGTCCGGATGCGCGAATGGCATGTCCGCGTCACCATCGCCGTACTGGTCGCGGTGTGCGGGGCGCTCGGCACGATCGCCCTCTTCACGCCGAGTGGCACACAGGGATCCGTCCCGCGCTCGATCGCCCTCGGCATCGTCGTCGCCACCACGATCCCGATGGCTCTCGTGGTCAGCCGGGTCCACCTCGGCGTGATCTGGTGGACCAAACAGTCGTCGATCAGGGGGTTCAACACCCTGTTCGTCCTGTGGGCCGACGCTGTGCTGACCGTCGCGATCCTGGCGATCTCCGACATCATCCTGGCCCAGTTCTGCGCCGTGATCTTCGCCGTCATCGGGTCATATGTGGCGCATTTCGTCCGGTCCCCGGTCGCGTACGCCCACATGATCTACTCGAGCATCGCGGTCTGCGCGATGGGCCTCGTGTCATGGGCAGATGGCACTCCGGTGTTGAACGTCCTGTTCACCACACTCGCATTGTTGGTCGTCACCAATGGCACCACGGCCCTTCATCGCAGTTACACATCTGATTTCCAGCGATCGCTGAAACATCAGCTCATCATGGCGAATACCGATTCGCTCACCGGATTGCTGAATCGTCGCGGCTTCATCTACGCGACGACGACAATGCTCCGTCGCAGCCCCGCCCACCCGTTCGCCTTGGTCACCGCGGATGTCGACCGGTTCAAGGCCATCAACGACGAACACGGTCACGCGATGGGTGATGACGTCCTGGAGCGGGTCGCGGCGATTCTGCAAGGGGCCACGGACGAGAAGGCCATCGCCGCGCGACTCGGCGGTGACGAGTTCGCGATCGCGACGCTCGCCGACGAGACCTCGGTGCGCGCGCTCGCCGAACGCATCCGCGCGCGGCCCATCACGATCCCCGGTGGTGCGACCGCGACGATGAGCCTGGGCATCGCCGTGGGTGTCACACCGGGCGGCCACATGTCCGCCGACGACGCCGACGCCTTCGTCCGGCACGAGTTCGACGTCGCCGACGACGCGCTTTTCGCCGCCAAGGCCGCAGGCCGCAACACCTACGTGGTGGCGGGGCGCATCGCCGCCCCCCGGCCCACCGGAGGACGCCCGGCTACAACAGCACGCCCGGGTTCAGCAGACCGTCGGGGTCGAGAGCCTGCTTGATCCGAGCCGTCAGTTCCATGACGTCGGGCCCCACCTGGTCGGGCAGCCAGCCCTTCTTCAGCCGTCCCACCCCGTGCTCGCCGGTGATGGTGCCGCCCAACTCGATCGCGAGGTCCATGATCTGACCGAAGGCGACCTGGGCGCGTTTCGCCTCGTCCACGTCGGCGGGGTCGAAGACGATCAGCGGGTGCGTGTTGCCGTCGCCGGCGTGGGCGATCACCGAGATCATCACCCGGTTCCCGGCCGCGATCTCGGCGACACCGTCGATGAGGTCGGGCAACGAGGGCAGCGGTACGCCGACGTCCTCGAGCAGCAACGATCCGAGCTTCTCCACCGCCGGGATCGCCGCGCGGCGGGCCGCGGTGAACGCCTCGCCCTCGACGGGGTCGTCGGTCGCGAAGACCTCGCCGGCGCCGTTCGTCTCGAACGCCTTCCGGATGAACTCGACCTCGGCCGCGCCGGCCGCACCCGGGGCGTCGGACTGGGCGACGAGGAGCGCCCCGGCCTCCCGGTCGAGGCCCATCCGCAACAGGTCCTCGACGGCGTTGATCGCGACCGAGTCCATGAACTCGAGCATCGCGGGACGCATGTCCCCGGTGACCGCCAGCACCGCCCGGCTGGCGTCGTGCACCGAACCGAACACACCGACGACGGTGCTCGCGGGGCCCTGGGGTGGCAACAGCCGCAGGGTGACCTCGGTGATGATCCCGAGCAGCCCCTCGCTGCCCACGAACAGCTTGGTCAGCGGCAGGCCCGCGGAGTCCTTGAGCTGTTTGCCGCCGACGCGTACCGCCCGGCCGTCGGCGAGCACGACCTCGAGGCCCAGGACGTAGTCCGTGGTGACGCCGTACTTGACGCAGCACAGTCCACCCGCGTTGGTGGCGACATTCCCGCCGATCGAGCAGATCTCGAACGACGACGGGTCCGGCGGATACCACAGCCCCGACGCGGCGGCCGCGGCCTTCACCTCCGAGTTGAACAGTCCGGGTTGGACGACGGCGGTGCGCGTCGCCGGGTCGACGTCGATGTCCCGCATCTTCTCGGTGGACAGCATGATCGCGCCGTCGACCGCCGTCGACCCGCCCGACAGACTGGTACCTGCACCCCGCGTGATGACCGGGACACCGTTGGCGGCACACCAGCGAACGGTGTCCTGCACTTCGGCGGTGGTGGTCGGCCGAACCAGTGCGAGCGGGGTGCCGGCCGTCGGATCGGCGGCACGGTCCTGCCGGTAGCCGGCCAGGATGTCGGCGTCGGTGACCACCATGCCGTCGGGGAGGGAAGCGGCCAGCGAACTCGGGTCGACACTCATCTGTTCAGAGTATTCGCAGACCGAACGACCACGGTTTCAGATTGATACATGGCCGGAAACGCCGGGCACCGCGACAATGAGCGACGTGAACGATTTCAACGCGACCGTCATCAACGAGTTCCGCTCCAACAACGGGCATGTGGACACCGCCGGCTTCGGCAAGAACCTCGTGCTCCTGCACACGCTGGGCGCCAAGTCCGGCGAGCCGCGGATCAGTCCCCTGTTCGCCCTGCCCGACGCCGACAGCTGGCTGGTCATCGGCTCGTACGCCGGTTCGCCGAAGGCCCCGGCGTGGGTGCACAACCTACGGGCCCATCCCGAATCGGTCGCCGTGGAGGCGCCGGCGGAGAACGGCGTCGAACGGCTCGACACCGCGGTGACCGAAGTCGAGGGTGACGACTGGGAACCCGCGTGGCAGAAGTTCATCTCGGCATCCGAGCAGTTCCTGAAGTACACCGAGACCGCGCAGGGCCGGCGGTTCCCGATCTTCCGGCTGACACCGGCTCGCTGACCCGGCGGTTACCGCCGTCGGCCCTCGAACGCCACTACCCTGGCAGGGTGTTCGAGGTTGGCGAGAGCGTGGCCGGCTTCACCATCGACGACTTCCTCGGTGGCGGGGCGAGCGCAGATGTGTTCCGGGTCCATCGCGCCGGCGATGACGGGGGCCCGTCGTGCGATGAGCCGCTGGCCCTGAAGGTCCTGCACCCGAACGCGTCCGACCACGCGCGGGTCCGGGAGCGCTTCGAGCGGGAATTCGGGATCGCGTCGCTGCTCGATCATCCGCACATCGTGCGCATGATCGAGCACGGCGAGATCGCCTCACCGCGCGGGTCGCTCGGGCCGCGGCACCTGCCGTCGATGTGGCTGACCATGCAGTACATCGGCGGCCCCGCGGCGACCGCACTCGTCCCCGAGCGCGGCGACGAGCCGGACATGGACACCATCCTGCGGGTGGCGATGCAGATCGCCGATGCGCTGGATCATGCGCATTCGCAGGACATCCTGCATCGCGACGTCAAACCCGCGAACATCCTCCTCTCCCGCACCCCGCGATCTGTGGGTACACCCCTCGACGCCTACCTCTCGGACTTCGGGATCGCCCAGTTCCTCGACGACACCCGTCCACTCGCGCGCAACGGTCGTGTGCAGGGTTCCATCGGCTACGCCTCGCCCGAACTACTGCAGGCCCAGAAGCTCACCCCCGCAACCGATTTCTACGCATTCGCGTGCACGCTCGTCGAACTCATCACGGGCACACCACCGTATCCGCGGAACACCGCTTTCGCGATCACCTATGCCCACCTCAACGACGACCCGCCGAAACTCACCCGACGCCGCCCCTGGCTGCCATCGGCGATGAACTCGATCTTCGCCAAGGCGCTGGCGAAGTCACCGGAGGACCGGTATCCCTCGTGCACCGCCCTCGTCGAGATCCTGACCAGGCTCATGCGGGACGTGCCCGTGCCGGAGTCGCCGCAACGTTCGACGTGGTGGCCCCGCGGCCGGTGAGCGGTCAACCCGCCGCGTCATCGATCGCATAGACACGAACAGCGGTGTCGCGGAAGATCTTCCGCAGAGCCTCCGAACCCCACTGGGACACACAGTCGACGAGCGCGCCGACCAGCACGTCGACCGCGGCGTTGGGCCGATCGATCGGATAGTTGGACCCGAACATGATGCGGTCCGACCCGAAATGGGTGACGATGTGCTCGACGAAGGGACCGATCATCTCGGCGAGCGTGGCCTGACCGCCGATGTTGCCCCACCGTTCGTGACCGTAACCCAGTATCGGCATCGCCAGACCCGACAGTTTGACGACGACGTTGCGGTGGTTCGCCAGGGTCGTCATCCGTTCTCGCCACAATCGCCAGATGTCCGCGCGCGCTGCGGCTGTCGCGCCGGTGCGGACACCGACGGGACCGAAGACCCCTGCCGGGATGCCGAAGTGGTCGAGGACGATCGTCGTGTCGGGGTACTCCCGGGCCAGCAGGATCACGTCGTAGAGCTGATGGGAGTACACCGACGCCTCGAAGACCAGATCGCGGCTCGCGAGTTCGGCGAACCCCTCGAGGAACGCCGTCGAGGACAGCAGGTTGTCGGTGTCCCCGCCATCGCGGACGCGCGGATCGGGATGTCGGGACGCGACGATGCGGATGCCGCGGAACCGCGGCGAGGCCGCGAACTGTTCGTCGAGCATGGTCGCGAACGTGCGGGTCCGCGGATCGCCGTGCGAGATGACGGCGCCGAGGCGGGGGGTACCGGCCTGGCCGAACGGCAGGCTCTCGAGATATCGGGTCTCCTCGACGGCGGTGCTGTCCACCGGTGGCTCCGCGGCGTCGGCGACCTCGCGGCGCCAATGCGACTCGACGTGCACCACCGTGTCGATCGGTACCCCCACCACGGTCGGCACCAGCGCCGCATCGGTGGCGTACTGACGCGGCTCGTAGGCCCGGGCCACGGTGCGCGGGGTCAGGATGTACTCGCGGTCGGCGCGCGAGACCACGAGCGGAAACACCCGGTCGCCCAAGGTGGGGACGAACCCGTACAGCCGCGACGCCCGCGTGGCCGCCCACGGGGTACGCCGCGGGTTCCAGTGCTGCACATGGGCATCAACGATGCCCGTGAGGACCCCTTCGAGGGACGTCATCCCCGTACCTTGCCATACCTCATCACTGTCCGACATGGGATGCCGGATCCTGAATTGTGACGTGTTGAAGGACTAGTGTGGGTCTCTTGAACCGGGTGGGGAGACGAGCCGCGACGGAGGTGTGATCTTTTCGAGATGGCGACACATACGCGCCACGCGCTGCATCAGCTGCGGACGGCTGTCAATCGACAGCCCGACCGGTTCGTCACCAACGTCTACACCCGGATGTTTGCGATCGATCCCGACCTGCGTGACCTGTTCGGGGTGTCGATGGCGGCCCAGCGAGTGGCCTTCCATCGGGTCATCGACCATGTGCTGGAAGCGATCCCGGCCGAGTCGGGTCACGCCGAACTCGTGGAGTTCCTCGCGCAGCTCGGACGCGACCATCGCAAGTTCGGAGTCGAGCCCGAGCATTACCACGTGATGTACGCCGCCCTGATGGGCGAGTTCGGCAGCCTCATGGCCGGTTACTGGGACGCCGAGACCGAACAGACCGTCTCGCAGGCGATGATGCTGGTCACCGGGGTCATGCGGGGCGCGGCCGAGAGCGCGACCCATCCTGCGCGCTGGACCGCCGAGGTCGTCGAGAAGTACCGGATCACCCGGGACCTCGCGGTCGTCCGGCTTCTCGCCCACTCGCCGCTGACGTTCAACACGGGCCAATACCTCGAGGTGCACACCCCGCAATGGCCCAAGCAGTGGCGCAATCTCTCCCCCGCCATCCCGCCCAACCCGGCCGGTGAACTGGAGTTCCACGTGCGTGCGATCCCCCGTGGAACGGTCAGCACCGCGATCGTGAGCGAGACCAGCATCGGCGATGTGTGGACCCTCGCCCAGGGGCACGGGACGCTGCACGTCGACCGCGACAGCAAGGTCCTCATGGTGGCGGGCGGGACCGGGCTCGCACCGCTGCGGGCGTTGTTGATCGAGATGTCCATGCGCGCGGATTCGCCGGAGACGCACATCTTCTACGGCATGCGCTACCCGGGCGAGCTGTACGACCTGACCGTCCTGCGCCGCATCGCGTCGACCAATCCCTGGCTGCGGGTCACCGCCGTGTCCCAGGAGGAGAGCGATCCGTGGTGGATCAACGCGGTGGCGACACCCGCCGAGCTCGGCATCGACCACGAGATCGGCACCCTCGCCGACGTCGTGGCCCGGTCCGGTGACTGGCAGGACCGCCAGGTGCTCATCGCCGGCTCACCGCAGATGATCGAGAACACCCGACGCACGCTGATCATCGCGGGCGTCCGGGCCAGCCGCATCCAGCACGACCCGGTGTTCTGACCCGGTACCGGAGTTGGCTCCCCCGAACCGGTTGCGCCTCAGGGGACTTCGAGGCTCGGCTCGCCGCCGGCCGGAGCCGTGACCGTTTCGGTCTCGGTCACGGTGTACGTCTCGGGAGCCGACTCGGTCACCGTCTCCGTTCGAGTGACGGGACGCGGGGTGCTGGTGACCGTCGTCGTGCGGACGGAGGTCTCCGTCTCGGTCTCGGTGACCGTCGCCTCCTGGGTCGAGGTGACCGCTGCCGGTGTCTCGGTCACGGTGACGGGCGCGGGTTCGGCGACCGTCGACTCGGCGGTGAGGATCAGCGTCATCCCGACGGCGGCCAGGAACACGGCCGCGCCGATGGCGGCGCCGACGAACCACCAGCGACGTCCCGTGGACGTCCGCGGGGCGACGGGGGGTGCTGCCGCGGCGACCACCGCGGCATCGGCCGCACCGAGGGCCGAGGCCAGCGCCGGGTTGTCCGCGACGGTGACCGGGCGTTGCGCCGCGTACTCGAAGGCCGGCGCGATGCCGGGGAGTTGCGCGCCGGGGCCGACCACGATGACCGACGTGATGTCACGCCCGCGCGGCAGGCGGGTGACCGCCGTCGCGAGCCGGGTCGCCGCGTCGGGGTCGGTGACCGAGGCGATGTCGCCCGGCGCGAAGTCGGTCGTGCCGAGGACGGCGCCGGAGGACGTGTCGACGGTGGCGAGGGTCGTGCCGGCGGCCGGCGCGGCATCGCGATCCAGGTCGACGACGGCCACCACCCCACCGCGCGTCGCATGCGTGCACGCGATCTCGGCGAGTGCGGCGGCATAGCCGGTGACGACGACCTTCTCCGTCCACGACGGCCCGGTGCCGGCGCCCGGCGCGAAGGCCCGAGCCAGGTGGTCGCGGACGTCTGCGCGGGACGCCGAGATCCCGATGCGGTCGACCTCCACGGGGACGGAATCGACGAGTTCGAGGATCGCGGCCTCGGCACCGGCCGCCGACGCGTCCGGAAGGTCGACGAGATTGCTCGCCAGGACGTGGCCGTCGGCGTCGCGGACCACCGAGCTGATCTGGTCGTCGACGACGGAGATACCCAGGACCACGAACCCTGGCATCGGACCGTTTGCCGGTACCTCGGACATGGTTCACCTCCCGTCGCCGACCTTGCTGTGGCGTTCTGACCCGCAAGCCTAGCGGCTCGCCTGCGGTCCTCGTACACCCGGCTGTGCAGGTACACCGACTCAGATGGGCTCCGCGGGATGCTGCGTGTAGGCGGCGTCGCGCACCGCCTCGTCGGTTTCCAGGCCGGCGCCCAGGGCACCGCCGACGGTCGCGAGGGAGCACGTCAGCCAGGCGACCTCCAGATAGTCGGTGAAACCGGCCGGGTGGCCGAGCGTCGCACCGAAGACCTGCGGCACCACCAGGCACAGTGCGCCGAGGGCGGACAATACGAACAGCGCCGCGTAGAAGGCGCCGACGCCGAGGACCACCGTGATCACGGTGACGATGTTGAACAGCGCCACCTGTTCGCGCGTCTGACGGGAGGTGCCACGTTCCCACAGGTCGGCGCCGATGATCAGCGTCGCGGTGATCGCGATGATCGAGCCGAGCGCCACCCCGGTCAGGCGAATCCCACCGAAAGTGTCTGCGAGAAGCCAGATGTCGGCGGTGACGAGTGCGAAGACCCCGGCCGCGATCGCCCCGGTGAGGGCGCGGGTGAGGCCGAGTGCCAGCCGCCACGGGCGGTTGGCGCGCACCATGCCGGTGAGCAGACGCAGGTTCCCGGTCAGGACACGCGCGGTGAACGCGGTGCCCGCCTCGTCGACGTCGGTCCCGAGTTGGCGCACGCGATGGCGCAGCGCCGACCGCGCCGGCGACTTCTGGTGACCGCGGAGGTCGTCGGCGTCGGCACCGAGGAGTTGACCGACGAGTCCGGTGATGATGCCGCGGGCCCGCTGCCGCACTCCGGTGGCGCCGAGCGCCGGCACCGAGAGGACCGCGACGCCGTGCACTGCGTTGGCATGCGCGACGACCGGACGTTTGCCGACGTGTAGCGGCAGGTCGGTCAGGCAGAGCACCAGATCCCACTCGTGTTCGAGCAGAAGATCTCTTGTGGCGTCGACGATCTCGGCGTCGCCGGCCGGCGGCTGTACGACGCCGGCCTCGAGGAGATCCAGCTGCCAGCGCGCGCCAGGGAAGGTCGTCTGGATGTGGTCGGTGAGGTCGGCTTCGATGAGCTTGCGGGCGAGGTCGATCGCCTGGCCCGGCGCGGCGACGATGCCGAGGACGACGACGGGTTCATCCGAGGTGCCGGGCTCGGGGAACGACTCGGGGGAAGAGGAGTCCATCAAGGGTAACGGTCCGGCTCAGGCGAACCGGGCCGCGAGGGCCCGCAGGGTGCCCTCGATCCCCTTGCCGTTCTTCTTGTCGTAGCCGATGAGTTCCATGATCTTCGGTACCCGGAGCGTCGAGTAGTCGAAGGTCTCGGTGACCGCGGTCGTGGTCGGTGACGTCGACTCGAGTTCCCACCGCCAGCGGTGCCCCATCGGGTGCTGCCATTCGACGACCCGACCGGGTTCGAAGTCGGTGACGGTCGAGGTGATCTTGTACGGCACGCCGTACTGCTTCATCCCGACGCTGAAACGCGCCCCACGGGTCAGCGTCTCGGGCCCGTCCACAGGGGTGTCGCGGACCGTGCCGGAACCGTCGAGCTCCGGATGCCGATGCGGATTCGACACGAGCGCGAACACATCGGCGGCCGGGGCGTTCACGACGACCCGGCGCGAGACCTTGTGCGGGCCGGAGTCGACGGTGGTGACGGGTTCAGAAGCCATACGCTCAACGTTACGCACGTCCGTGGGCTCGCGTCGAAACCAGGTCAGTCGGTGGTGCGTTTGCGTCGCGGCTGCCAGACGACCAGGGCGTTGGTGCGCGGCACCGGGACGAGTTCGCCGCCGCGGCGGGTCCGCGACGCTTGCACCTCGTCGGTCAGCTCGCGCACGCGGTGCTGGAGTGCCTCGACCTGATTGCTCAGGTCGATGATGCGTTTGATGCCCGCGAGGTTGACGCCTTCCTCCTGCGAGAGACGCTGGATCTCGCGCAGGAGTTCGACGTCGCGGGACGAGTAGCGGCGACCACCGCCACTCGTCCGTTGCGGGGTGACCAGGCCCAGGCGGTCATACGTCCGCAGGGTCTGGGCGTGCATGCCGGCGAGTTCGGCGGCCACCGAGATCAGGAAGGTCGCGCCGTCGCCGTCGAAGTTGCTCGCACCGGCCATGACTCATCGCCCCCAGTCCGCCCGCGGGTCGAAACCGCTTGCCCGCTCGGCCTGGTCGTAGGCGCGCATCGCCTCGACCGCGGCCTCGTCGAGCTTGTTCGGAACCGCGACCTTCACGGTGACGAGCAGGTCGCCCGCCCCGCCGGAGCGCTTGGGCACTCCACGACCGCGCACGCGCAGCGTGCGGCCGTCGGTGGTGTTCGGCGGGATCTTCACCCCGACCGAACCCTCCAGGGTCGGAACCGAGACCGTCGCTCCGAGAACGAGTTCGGAGATCCGCACCGGCAGCTGCACCCGAAGGTCGTTGCCGCTGCGGGTGAACTGCTTGTGCGGGGTCACGTGCACGACGACGTAGAGGTCACCCGACGGGGCGCCACGACGACCGGCCTCGCCCTGCCCGGCGAGCCGGATGCGTTGACCGTCCTCGACGCCGGCGGGGATCCGGACGTTGATGGTGCGCGCGCGGACCTTCACGCCGCTGCCGTCGCAATCGGTGCACGGGTCGTCGATCCGCGACCCGGTGCCCTGGCAGTCCTGGCAGGGCTCGCTGAATCCGAACGCGCCCTGGTTGCGGCTCACGAACCCGGAACCGTTGCAGTTCGCGCACACCCGCGGACTGGTCCCGGGCTTGGCGCCCGAGCCGTGGCAGGTGGTGCAGGGTGACGGACTCGTCACCCGCAGGGGGACGGTCGTGCCGAGCGCGGCGTCAGAGAACGAGAGCGTCGTCTCGGTCTCGAGGTCCTTGCCACGACGCGGCCGGCTCGCCGTCGAAGTACGTTGCGTTCCGCCGCCGCGGTTGAACAGGCCGTCGAAGATGTCGCCGAAACCGCCACCGCCGCCCCCGGTCTGCGCCCCGCCGAACAGATCGCCGAGGTCGAAGTCGCCACCGCCGCCGGTGGTGTAGGTGGTTCCGCCGCCGGGGAAGCCACCCGGGAAGCCGTTGCCGCCGCCGCGGAATCGTCCGCCGGCGAACATGGCGCGTGTCTCGTCGTATTCCTTGCGCTTTTCGGCATCGCCGAGGACGCTGTGGGCTTCGGACACCCGCTTGAAGCGCTCTTCGGCCGCGCTGTCACCCGGATTCGCATCAGGATGCAGCTCGCGCGCGAGCTTGCGGTAGGCCTTCTTGATCTCTTCAGCCGAAGCGTCAGAAGCAACGCCCAGGTCCTTGTAGAAGTCGTGTTCTAACCACTCACGTTGTGGTGCCACCAGACGTCACCTCCTTGAGTTCTGTTGTCTGGATTGAAGTTTCAGTTGGGGCCACCTGCTCCCTGAGGTGCGAGCAGACCACCTGCTCCCTGAGGTGCGAGCGAAGCGAGCCACGAAGGGTTCGTCGCCCTTCGTGGCTCGTCGCTTGCGCTCCTCGCACCTCAGGGATCAGTGGTGAGTTCGCCCACCCAGGATCGAGCGACGGTCGTTCTATTGTGCACCGGGCGCGTCGCCCGCGGGAGCGGGATCGGTGACCGTCACCATCGCGGTGCGGATCACCTTCTCGCCCAGGCGGTAGCCGCATCGGTACACCGATCCGATCACCGGATGTGCCCCGGTACCGTCGTGCTGCACGGCTTCGTGGAGTTCGGGATCGAACTCGTCACCCGCCGCACCGAAGGCCACGAGACCTTCGGCGGCCAGCACACCGGTCAGCTTGTCGGCGACCGCACGCAGCGGACCGCTGTCGAGGTCGCCGTGCTCGCGTGCACGGTCGAGGTCGTCGATGATCGGCAGCAGCTTGTCGATCAGGATCTGCTTGCCGTAGGCGACCGACCCCTGCTTCTCCTCGGCGGCACGCCGCCGGAAGTTGGCGAACTGGGCGCGTTCGCGCTGCAGGTCGGCCGTCAGCTCGGCGACGCGGGCATCCGGCTCGTCGGCTGCGGTGTCGGCCTGCGACTCGTCCGTCTGGGACTCGTCGACAACCGGTCCGGCGTCGGCCGGGCCGGGGCCGGCGGCCGGCTCGTCGCGCACCTCACCCGTCTCCGGGTCGATACGACGACGGTCGGTCACCGTCACCGGCTCCTCGCCGGACCCATTCGACGAATGGGCTCCTGCGGTCACTTGTTCTCCTTCGAGTCGGCATCGTCGACGACCTCGGCGTCGACGACGTCGGGATCGCTGTCGGCCGCGGCGGACTCACCGTTGGGGGCCTCGGCAGCGGCGTTGGCGTAGATCGCCTGGCCGAGGGCCTGCGACTCCTCCGACAGCTTCTCGATCGCGGACTTGATCGCCGCGGTGTCGTTGCCCTTGAGCGCTTCCTGCGCCCCGGCGACAGCCGCCTCGACCTTCTCCTTCAGCTCCGCCGGGACCTTGTCCTCGTTCTCCTTGAGGAACTTCTCGGTCTGGTGGACCAGCGACTCCGCCTGGTTGCGGGTCTCGGCCTCCTCGCGACGCTTGCGGTCCTCGTCGGCGTGCGCCTCGGCGTCCTTGATCATGCGGTCGATCTCGTCCTTGCTCAGGCCGGAACCGTCCTGGATGCGGATCGAGTTCTCCTTGCCGGTGCCCTTGTCCTTCGCGGTGACGTGCACGATGCCGTTGGCGTCGATGTCGAAGGTCACCTCGATCTGCGGGACACCCTGCGGCGCCGGGGCGATGCCGCCGAGCTCGAAGCTGCCGAGCAGCTTGTTGTGCGAGGCGATCTCGCGCTCACCCTGATAGACCTGGATCTGCACCGACGGCTGGTTGTCCTCGGCGGTCGTGTAGGTCTCCGACCGCTTGGTCGGGATGGTGGTGTTGCGCTCGATCAGCTTGTGCATCACACCGCCCTTGGTCTCGATACCGAGGGAGAGCGGGGTGACGTCGAGCAGCAGCACGTCCTTGACCTCACCGCGGAGCACACCGGCCTGCAGTGCGGCGCCGACGGCGACGACCTCGTCCGGGTTGACGCCCTTGTTGGGCTCGCGGCCACCGGTCAGTTCCTTCACCAGGTCGGTGACGGCCGGCATACGGGTCGAACCACCGACGAGCACGACGTGGTCGATGTCGCCGACAGAGATGCCCGCATCCTTGATGACGGCCTGGAACGGTGCGCGGGTGCGCTCCAGGAGATCAGAGGTGATCTTCTGGAACTCGCTGCGTGAGAGCTGCTCGTCGAGGAACAGCGGGTTCTTGTCGGCGTCGACGGTGATGTAGGGCAGGTTGATCGAGGTGCTCTGGGAGCTCGAGAGTTCGATCTTGGCCTTCTCGGCAGCCTCGCGGAGACGCTGCAGGGCCATCTTGTCCTTGGTCAGGTCGATGCCGTTCTGGCTCTTGAACTTCTCGACGAGCCAGTCGACGACGCGCTGATCCCAGTCGTCACCACCGAGGTGGTTGTCGCCGGAGGTCGCACGGACCTCGACCACGCCGTCGCCGATCTCGAGCAGCGAGACGTCGAAGGTGCCGCCACCGAGGTCGAAGACCAGGATGGTCTGTTCCTTCTCACCCTTGTCGAGTCCGTAGGCCAGGGCGGCCGCGGTCGGCTCGTTGACGATGCGGAGCACGTTGAGGCCGGCGATCTGGCCGGCTTCCTTGGTGGCCTGACGCTGCGCGTCGTTGAAGTAGGCCGGGACGGTGATGACCGCGTCGGTCACGTCCTCACCCAGGTACGACTCGGCGTCGCGCTTGAGCTTCATGAGCGTGCGCGCGCTGATCTCCTGCGGGGTGTACTTCTTGTCGTCGATCTCGACGGTCCAGTCGCCTTCGCCCATGTGGCGCTTGACGGAGCGGATGGTGCGGTCGACGTTGGTGACCGCCTGGTTCTTGGCGGGCTGACCGACCAGCACCTCGCCGTTACGCGCGAACGCGACCACCGACGGGGTGGTCCGTGCGCCTTCGGCGTTGGCGATGACGGCGGCTTCGCCGCCTTCGAGCACGGCCACCACCGAGTTGGTGGTACCGAGGTCGATTCCAACAGCACGAGACATGTTTGGCTTCCTCCTAGTTTGCGGGTGTGCACCCGAGTCCTTGTCCCGGGGTCTCGCGACCGCGGGGATGTCGTGGCGAAACTCTGCGGGACCGGACTTCAGTGCGTCCGACTCATGTCCTACTGAAAAAGTAGATCCGAGTCAAACCGACTTGAGTCTTCGTCGCTCAGGTTTCTCGAAGTGTGTAACGGGGGTGGCCGACGGATTGTTCCCGGATCGTCGAAGAAAGTTGAGCGGATGTCGCTCAATGTCCGCCGGGCCGAAAACGCGTATGACGTTGCGCCCGGTTTCCGGGCACAACGTCATACGAATCGCGAGGCCGTCGGCGGGGCTCAGCGTCGTCGGGTGAGCACCAGCCGAGCACCCGCATCGAGGAGGAAGCCGAGGATGCCGATCACCACGATCAGGGCGGCCACCTGGTCGTACGCCAGCTGATCGCGGGCGTTGAGAATCTGGTAGCCGAGACCGGAGCGCACGCCGAGCATCTCGGCAGGCACCAGGACCACCCAGGCGATGCCGAGCGCGACACGGATACCGGTCTGCACGTTCCCGCGGATCGCCGGGATCACCACAGACACGAGGACTTCGGTCCGGGTGGCGTGGAACGATCGCGCGACCTCGACGAAGCCGGGGTCGATCGACTTCACGCCGGCGGCCGTGTTGATGACGATCGGCCAGATCGCCGCGATCGCGATCAGGAAGATGACCGGTTCGTCGCCGATGCCGAACACCATCACCGCGACCGGAGCCCACGACAACGGGGAGATCATCCGCAGGAAGGCGACGATGGGATTCGCCGCGCGTTCCGCGGTGAGACTCAGGCCGATCAGCAGGCCCAGCGGGAACCCGAGCACGACGGCGATCAGAAGACCGATCAGCAACCGCCACAGACTCAGTCCGATGTCGGGCAGCAGCACGCCGCGATCGAGGAGTTCCAGCATCGCCGGGAACACCTGCTGCGGAGCGAACTGGCGGGCGAGGGAGTCCGCCGCGGGGACGACGGTGGTCGTCGCCCACCAGATCGCGACGAGCACCGCGATCGCGATCAGCGGCGGGACGATGGCGGAACCGGATCGCCGGCGCGGGTCCGTCGTGGTCTCGTCCTGGGTCAGCAGCGTCATGGCGTCACCTGTTCGGTTCTCGTGAGATCGGCGGGTAGTCCGAGAGCGGCTGCACCGCCGCGCATTCCGATGGCAGTACGGATGAATCGGTCGTCGACGAGGTCGGCATGGACGGTCGCCGGGTCCAGACGGCCGAGGAAGCGGCGATCACCGTCGACGAGGGTGTTGTCCATCTCGGTGACGAGCCGCTCGGTGAAACTCGCGAACGGGAAGGGTTGGTCTCCGAGTCGTTGCGGCTGCCAGTCGACGTTGCTCACGGCGAAGTCGGCCGGGTCGTAGGTGAGCGCCTTGGCGATGGCCGGTTTCGGTTGCGGGAGATAACCGCCGGCGAGTTCCGCGGCGGCTCGGGGACGATCGAGATCGATGTGGTGCTGAGCCGCGACCACGGAGTCGGCGAGGGATTGGACCGCGGCGGGTCGTTCGTCGATGGCCGACTGATGGACGAGGAGCGCGCAGCAGGCGTGCTGTCGCCACACGTCGCCGAGAAAGGTGTGGATGCGGCCGATCTTGCGCACCTGGGCCATCGCGTTGAACGGATCGGCGACGACGTAACCGCCGATCGACCCGTTCGCCAGCGCCGGCACCATGTCCGAGGGGCTCATCACGATCAGCTCGACGGTCTTGTCACCCCGGGACGCCCCGGTACGGATGACCGGTCGCAGTCCGTGGGTCCGCAACATCCGCTGCAGGATGATGTTGTGGATCGACCACCATGCCGGGATGGCCACCTGAGAGCCGGCGAGTTGCTCGAGGTCGACGATGTCGGGCGCCACGGTCAGCGCCGATCCGTTGGTGTGATTCCAGCCCAACACCTGCACGGGGCTGTGCATCGCGTACCGCAATGCCACCGCCATCGGCATCAGCAGATGGACGACGTCGACCTTGCGCGTCACGAAGGCCTCCGCGAGCGAGGACCAGATCCGGAACAGCACGGGTTTCGTCGAACTCACGGCCGCGGGGTCGTAGAGTCCGGCGGCGTGTGCGACGAGAAGCGGCGCCGCATCCGTGATGGGGAGGTAGCCGACCCGCAGTGCATCGGACGCACCCGGTGGCGCTGCCGTGGCCGCCCGGCCCAGACCGACGACGCCGCCGATGCCGCCCGCGACGGTGAGGCCACCGACCCCGGCCAGGAGGAGTCGGCGTGAGATGGGCGCGCTCACACCTGCTGCCCCACCTGGTGACCGAAGTGCGTCAGGATCTCCGCGCGCCGGTCGGGATCGTCTCGGCCGAGACCGGATTCGAGCCGCCAATCCCCACCGATGCGACCGGTCTCGGACAAGAGGACGATCCGGTCGGCGAGTTCGAGCGCCTCGTCGACGTCGTGCGTGACGAGGACGACGGTGATCCGGAGTTCGGCGGCCAATTCGGCCAGCCAGCCGCGCAATTCGCCGCGCACCGCCGGATCGAGCGCGCTGAACGGTTCGTCGAGCAAGAGCAACCTCGGCCGGATCGCCGCCGCACGGATGATCGCCACGCGTTGCGCCTGACCGCCCGACAGCTGATCGGGGTAGCGGTCGGCGAGACCGTCGAGCCCGAAGCGGCGCAACAGGCCGAGTGCGTAGTCGTTCTCGAACGACGCACGGTGCGCGGCGAATCGCCGTCCGAACCGGATGTTCTCTTCCACGGTCAGCCACGGCATCAGCAGCGCGCGCTGGAAGACAACCCCCGTGTGCGGTCGCTCACCGCCGGACTCCCGCCACTCCAGGCTGCCGGCGTCGAGGGTCTCGAGGCCGGCGAGCACACGCAACAGCATGGTCTTTCCGCTTCCGCTACGCCCGAGGACGGCCACGAACTCCCCGTCGTCGACGGCGAGGTCGATTCCCGACAGTACAGTGTTGCCGCGAAAGGCTTTGCGGCCACCAGTTATTCGAACTGCGCGAGTTCCCACCGCAGTTGTCCTTCCGAGGGTGATTGGATGGGGATGAAGGCTGTTTCCCGGAACCGCCGGTTGGTGGCGCTGGCGGTCGCATAACCCGCACCGCCGCGGACGGTCGCCTCGAGCCGGGAGGCCGCGACCGCGGTTCGCGCGGCGTCGAGGCGCAGCCGGATCAATTCGGCCGGCGACGGAGTCGTCGGGTCGGCGGCGAACGTCGCGAGCCGCGCACGGATCGACTCGAATTCGGCCGTCCGGTCGTCGAACTCGGGACGGAACACCTCGTTGACCCCCGCCAAGGACTCGACGGCACCGTCGAGTGCGGCACCGATGGCACCGCTGCAGAACGCGGACTGCAGCAGCAGGAACACCGGACGTATACCCCGGACGAACCCGGTGAGGTCGTCGGAGATCACGTTCTCGTCCTCGATCACCACGTCGGTGAGCGCGAGGGACGTCGAGGCGGTGGATCCCAAACCGATGAGGTCAGGCGCGGAACGGATCTCGACGCCGGGCGCGTCCGCGTCGACGACCGCGACGAGGGTCGTGTCGCCGGTGCGCACCGGGAGGACGATCAGCGACTCGGCGTAGACGTTCGACGCCCAGCGGATCGGTCCGGTCGCCACGACCCCCGCCCGGCTGCGACGCCCCGTGATGGGTACGTCGCCGAGCCCGGCCACCTGTTTCAGGCCCGCCGCCATGGCCGTGACACCGATCCGCCCACCACCGAGGAGCGGCGCGAGATGTCTCTCCCGCAACGCTTCCGGCGATCGGGCGACGTACTCGATCGTCATCCGCTGCGCCCACAGCGAGAATCCGGCCGACAGACTCACTGCCGACACACGTTCGAGGACGTCGATCATCGACGTCAGCGAACCGTCGACCACTCCCCGGCCCAGGAGGCCGGCCGCACCGGCCGCGGCGATGTCGACCCGGGTGTCGGTGTGCCCGGCGTCGAGTTCGCGGGCGCGGTCGGCCACGGATGCGACGACTACGCCGAGTTCATCGGTCAGCGTCGGCGCCATACCGGTCAGCCCTGTAGCCGGTGGAGGCGGTCCACCGGGGTCGAGACGACCTCACGAGCGTGACGGACGGCCGCCTCGTCCGGGGCGTCGTAGAAGCACAGGCACTTGTCGGTGTCCTCGCGGACGTAGGTCCGCAGGAAGCTGACCTCGGGGACGTCGGCGTACTTCGGCGAGTTCGCCTTCTTGCGGGCCAGGTAGGTCTCCATGTCGATGGCGTCGGGGATGTCCCATTCGACGAGGTAGCCGGCGGTCGGGCGCGCCTTCTTCAGCTCGTCCAGATCTGCACCGACGAGCCGGACCTCGTCCGGGCCGGCCGCGACGAGCCCCCGGAAGTCCTCGACCTCGTCCAATCCGGCTGCCCGGCACCCCTCAAACTCGGCGATCACGAACAGTCGCGCGGCGCCTTCGGTCACCTGCGTCTCGATCAATTCGCCGCCGGCGGTCCGCAGATGTGCGTCGAGTCCTTTGATGAGTTCTTCGATTCTGCCCGCGTCACTGTCGGCAGGTTCGAGTTCGTAGAGGAAGAGCGCCATGGGTGAGCCTTTCTGCGTCGGTGTGCCCGCTGGTGACCGCACCGACCCTGGCATAGACAGACCGGTCTGTCTATGGCGTCTCGTGGTCTACCCTTGGCGCTGTGAGCAACCCCGCACAGGCGAGCACCAGCCGCGCGACATCTGCTGCCGGGCCCGGCAGCCCGGCCGATCGACTGCTCGCCACCGCCACCGAACTGTTTGCCGCACAGGGCATACGGTCGGTCGGCATCGACCTGATCCTGCGGGAGTCCGGGGTCGCCAAGGCGAGTCTGTACAACGCCTACGGCTCGAAGGACGGGTTGGTCGTGGCCTACCTCGAGCGTTTGGATCAGGCTGATCAAAACCGGTGGTTCGAGGCGACGAAGGCCGTCTCCGATCCGCGCGAGCGGATCCTGGCCTTCTTCGACCTCGCCATCGCCGGGGCCCCGACCCGCAACTTCCGCGGCTGCCAGTACGCCAACGCCGCGACCGAGTTCCCCGACACCGACCTGCCTCCCATCACTGCGCACCGCGCGTGGCTCCTCGACACCCTCGGCGACAACCTGCGCACCCTCGGCGCCCCGGAGCCCGATGTGACCGCGCGACAGATCCAGGTGGTCTACGACGGTGCGCTCTCGGGGTCGAAGATGGCTCGCTCGACCGCCCCCATCGAGACGGGCCGATTGTTGGTCGAGGCACTCCTCGACCGTCACCCGCTGGTTGAGTAGCGCCAGCCCCGCTGGTTGAGCAGGCGACGAGCGCAGCCGCCGGGCCGAGCAAGCGACGAAGGAGCGCGTCGAGGTCGAGGAGCCGTGTCGAAGCCACCTCGCAACACGCCGCGCTGTTGGTTACCCACTCGTCCCGGTCGCACCCGGCTACCGTCAGTTCATCCCCTCGACGCGGAGGTGGCGATGAACGAGACCACACCGAGCGATCCGCGATGGGTGCCGTGGCGGGTCGCGCCGGCGTCGGGCTTCGAGGTCGACGACCCGACCGGGCGTGGCGAGGTCGAGATCGCGCAGATCGACGAACGACAGTTTTTCGTGCGCAACGCCTTTCGTTTCTCCGATCCCGCGGTCGAGGAGTACCTCGTAACACAACTGGTCGAGCGAGGACAGACGGAAGCCGATGCGCGGGGCGCCGTCGACGCGGCCCGCACGTTTGTGCCCGGCGACGACAACCCCACCGACCTCGCCTCGATCCCCCGGTTCCTGCGCTGGTTCGAGAACCCCTACGGCAGACACTCACTCGCGGCGCTCATCCACGACGAGCTCATCACGGGCACCGTCAACTCCGGCGCGCTCGGGAGTGACACCCTGTCCGACCGGTTCTTCCGCGAGATGATGCGGGCGTCCGGCGTCCCCTGGCTCAAGCGGTGGATCATGTGGTCGGCCGTGGCACTTCGCACGCGATGGGTCGCCGGCGGATGGCGACGTCTCAGTGTGGTCGGGTGGCTGGTGCTGAGCATCGTCGGCATCTGCGCGGCGGTCGGTTCGAGCGGGGCGCTGCTGTTCGATTGGTCGTGGCCGACATCATCGCCGGCGGTCTCGCTCCTGCTCTCACTGCTGATGATCTTCGTCGCCGCGCCGCTGTGGGGGCGCCAGTGGGCGGCGAGTCTCGTTGCGGCCGTGGCCGCCTTGTGGGTCCTGCCCGCCGCGATCGTGGCCTATTTCGCCTATGCGCTGTATCTGTTGTCGGAGAGGATCGCTCGCACCGTCGGGCTCACGTAGTGGCTCGGAGCCGAGCATTCTTGTCGGTGGTCGGGTCTACCTTGGACGTATCAGTTGATCCGGTCAACCAGGCCGGGTGGCAACGACTTCGGGGGAGTCACTGTGGGGGCATGGACGGATCTGCCGGGCGAGTTCCTCGCCGGGGTCGATCCTGCTTGTCCGGCCGATGCCGACACCGCCACCCATATGCAGCGCCTGGGGTCGATCCGCGCGGGCGAGTCGTATCTGGCGTGGTGCCGCTACCAGACGATCCTGGTGTTGTGCGATCGGCTGTTGACCACTGTCGGCAACAGTTACGTCTCCGACGGTTTCGGTGACATCGTCGCCCGGGTCTCGCGCGAGGCCGGGATCACCCGCTACCGGGCGGGGATGCTGGTCGACGAGGCGCTGTGTCTTCGTGACCGATTGCCGCGGGTGTTGGAGACGTTGCGCGACGGCATCATCGGGCCGCACCAGATCCGCGAGATCATCGGACGCACGCACTTGGTGTCCGATGATCACCTTCTCGACCCCGACGACCCCGCCAGCCGCCGGATCATCGAGGTGCTCGACGAATCGATCGCCGACCTGCTGCGCTCCCGGTCCGGGTCGTGGTCGACGTCAGGTTTGCGCGACATGATCGACCGCCTGGTCTTCGGCCACGACGCCGACGCCGTCCGCGAACGGCGCCGCGAAGCGCTCGACAAACGCGGGGTGTGGACCGAGAACCACGGTGACGGGACCGGTGAGATCACCGCGGTCATGGCCGCCGAGAACATCCGGGCCTGCGACGCCTCGGTACGTGAGTTGGCCGCTTCCGTGTGCGACCGGGATGGCCGCACCCTCGGGGAACGCAAGTCCGATGCCATGTGCGCGTTGCTCACCCGAACAGCGTTCACGTGTGCGTGCGGTCAGTCCGACTGCACCGCAACACCGCCCGATTCTGCCGGCGCCACCGCGGGTACCGAGATCGTGATTCACGTGGTGACCGATGCCGGCACCCTGGCCGGCGGGTCCGGACCCGGCTGGGTCGACGGGCATGGGGTGATCTGCGATGACCATGTGCGTGACCTCGCCGCCCGGCCCGACGCGACCATCAGACCGGTCACCCCCATCCGCACACCACCCACGCAGGTCGTCGCCGGCGAGGGCGGATACGACGACGAGCGCACGCGGACGGCGAACATCGCCGCGCCACAGCAGGCTACAGATGACGCCGACACCAACACCAACACCGACGCCGGCGGCGCGGGTGACGCGTCGGCACCCCCGACTTCGGCCACACCGTCGACGGAGCCGCCGTCGTCGGAGGTCGTGGTGGTCTACCCGGCTGCCCTGCCTGGTGACCCGTATCGTCCGACAAGTGCGTGCGCGGAGTTCGTGCGGGTGCGCGACGGCTACTGCACCGAGCCGGGTTGCACGCGTTCGGCATTCACCGCCGATGTCGATCACGTCGCCGAATACGACCACGCCCGACCGGCCCGCGGGGGTGCGACCTCGAGTGAGAACCTCAACGCCAAATGCCGTCCCGGTCATCTGCACAAGACCCACGGCGACTGGACCGATGTGCAGTACCGCGACGACGAGGGCCGCCTGGTCACCGAATACGTCACGCCCGAGGGCTTTGTGATCCCCGGCGAGGCCGAAACCCTCGAAGACCTCTTCCCCAACCTGCGGCGCATCCGGTTCGAACAAGCCGCGAAAGCCCCACCGACACCGCGGATCATCGTGCCCGAACGGCAAGGCAGACAACAACAAGGCCGACCACCGCGCACGATCACCGAACGCACCGCCGCGAAACACGCGAAGCGGCGAGAAGAACGTGCCCGCAACAAGGCACAACGCGAAGCAGATCGACTTGCCCGAGCCGAGGCAGCCAGCCATCAACCCGACACGCCCGACGACCCGCCACCCTTCTGACAGACGCCAGCACCCCGGCGGAACGTGATCGTCCACGTACCACCGGGGTGTTGGGCTGGGCCTGGGCTACAGCGCGCGGGATCAGGCCGCGGTCACCTGCGCGTCGACGGCGACTTCCAGCGCCTGCGCGACGATCTCGGCGACATCGGTCATCGGCCGCACGTCGAGGGCGTCGAGCACCTCGGCCGGCACGTCGTCGAGGTCGGGCTCGTTGCGCTGCGGGATGAAGATGGTCTTCAGCCCGTTGCGTTGTGCGGCAAGCAGTTTCTGCTTGACCCCACCGATCGGCAGGACCCGCCCGTTGAGCGTGACCTCGCCGGTCATCCCGACATCGCTGCGCACCTGACGTCCCGTCGCCATCGACACCAGCGCGGTGACCATGGTGACGCCGGCGCTCGGACCGTCCTTCGGCACGGCCCCGGCCGGAACGTGCACGTGGATGGTCTTGTCGAGCGCTTTCGGATCGACGCCGAGCTGCTCGGCGTGCGCCCGCACGTACGACAGTGCGATCTGCGCCGACTCCTTCATCACGTCGCCGAGCTGGCCGGTCAATTTCAGACCCGGCTCACCCTCGGTGGCGTTCACCTCGATGAACAGGACGTCGCCGCCCATGCCCGTGACCGCGAGACCGGTTGCGACACCGGGGACCGCCGTCCGCTCCGCCGATTCCGGCGTGAAGCGCGGACGCCCCAGGTAGTCGCGCAGATCGGGCTCGTCGATGATGACGGGCGCCGTCGCGGTTCCCCCGTCTCCCGATTCGACCGCGAGGTTGGTCGCGGCCTTGCGAAGCGCCTTCGCCAGCAGCCGTTCGAACTGCCGCACACCGGGTTCGCGGGTGTAGTTGGCCGCGATCTCCCGCAGCGCCGCATCGGTGACGGTCACCTCGTCGGGTGTCAGCGCCGCCCGCTCCGCCTGCCGGGGCAGCAGGTAATCGCGGGCGATGGCGACCTTGTCGTCCTCGGTGTACCCGTCGAGCGTGACCAGCTCCATACGGTCGAGCAGGGCCGACGGGATGTTCTCGATGACGTTGGCGGTCGCGAGGAACAGCACATCGGACAGGTCGAGATCGAGATCGAGGTAGTGATCGCGGAAGGTGTGGTTCTGCGCGGGGTCGAGGACCTCGAGCAGCGCGGCGGCCGGGTCGCCCCGGTAGTCCGAGCCCACCTTGTCGATCTCGTCCAGCAGCACAACGGGATTCATCGATCCCGCCTCACCGATCGCCCGTACGATCCGGCCGGGCAGCGCGCCGACGTAGGTACGCCGGTGGCCGCGGATCTCCGACTCGTCGCGCACACCGCCGAGGGCGACGCGCACGAACTTGCGGCCCAGCGCCCGGGCGACGCTCTCACCGAGCGATGTCTTGCCGACCCCGGGAGGACCGGCGAGCACCATCACGGCGCCCGACCCGCGTCCGCCGACGACCTGCAGGCCGCGTTCGGCGCGACGGGCACGCACCGCGAGGTACTCGACGATGCGGTCCTTCACGTCGTCGAGGCCGTGGTGGTCGGCGTCGAGGATTTCGCGCGCGCCCTTGACGTCGGTCGAGTCCTCGGTCCGGGTGTTCCACGGCAGGTCGAGGACGGTGTCGAGCCAGGTGCGGATCCATCCGGTCTCCGGCGACTGGTCGCTGGCACGCTCGAGCTTGCCCACCTCGCGGAGCGCGGCCTCGCGCACCTTCTCGGGCAGGTCGGCTTCCTCGACGCGGCCGCGGTAGTCGTCGGCGCCCTCGGGTTCGTCCTCGCCGAGCTCCTTGCGGATGGCGGCGAGCTGCTGGCGAAGCAGGAATTCCTTCTGCTGCTTGTCCATGCCCGCGCGGACGTCCTCGGCGATCTTCTCGGTCACCTCGGACTCGGCCAGATGATCGCCGGTCCACTCGATGAGCAGCCGCAACCGCGCCGCGGTCACCGGCGTCTCGAGCAGCTCACGCTTCTGTTCGTCGGACAGCCACGACGCATAGCCCGAGGTGTCGGCGAGATCCGCCGGATCGGACATCTTGTTGACGGCGTCGATGAGCTGCCATGCCTCGCGGCGCTGCAGCATCGCCAGCACGAGCTTCTTGTACTCGCCGGCGAGTTCACGTTCTTCGTCGGTGGCGTCAACGGCGTCGACCTCGGTCACCTCGACCCACAGCGCCGCACCGTGACCGGGTGTCCCGGTCCCGATCTGCGCGCGCCGCTCACCCTTGACGACGGCTGCCATCCCGCCGCCCGGGATGCGGCCGACCTGCACGATCGACGCGATGACACCGTAGGTGGGATACCGGTCGTCCAGACGTGGGGCGACCAGCAGTTTCCCGGTCTCGCTCGCCCGGGCGGCGTCGACCGTGGCCTGTGCGGCATCGTCGAGCGGGATGGGCACGACCATGCCGGGCAGGACGACGACGTCGGGAACGAAGAGAACCGGCAGTGAATATGTCTGCGACATGAAACCTCCAGAGTTAAGTCTGACCGACTCAACCCAGGTGGCAGGAATCTTGTTCCCGAGCGGTTTATGCCAGGAGCGAACGGGGTGCGGCCTCCCAGGTGAAGCCGTCCGGATCGGTCAGCTCGCCGGCGTCGCCGCCGATCATCAGCCGGTGGGAACCCGAACCGTCCGGGTGGACACCCGCATCCTTGGCCGCGGCCTTGCGGCCGTAGAGTGCCAGCTTGATCGAGTCCGGGTCACTCTCGAACTCGACATACTTGCGGCCGAAGCTCTTGGCCACGGTGAATCCGCGGCTCACATAGAACCCCTTGGTCGCCGCGACGTCGTCGACGCCGAGCAGCAGGACCAGATCGTCGACCTCCCGCTCCGGCGCGCCGGTCGGCTTCTTCGACGAACTGGCGACCTTCCAGATCGCGCCGTCGGGCGCCTGGACCACGCCGCCGTACCCCCAGAAGGACTTCTTGGCGGGTTTGAGCACGGTGGCGCCGGCCTCGATCGCCGGTTGCAGGAAGGAATCGGCAACCGTCGGATCGGCGACCACGAGCGAGACCACGAAACCGCGGAAACCCGAGGTCGGCGAGTCTCCCGCGCGGAACCGCAGTCGGTCGCCGAGTCCGAAGGCCTTGTCGTAGAACGCTTGTGCTGTAGCCATGTCAGGAACGTCGAGTGTGAGTGCGTTGATGTTCGTCATGCTTCGACGCTAAGACGCCGACCCGGCCGGCCGCTTCTCGATTCCTGACCGGTTGCGAACCTCAGGTGAGGTCGACAGCCGCGCGGGTGGCGAGGACGACGATCTGGGCGATCACCAGAACCGCGACCGCGACGAAGAACGCCGCGGTGGTCACGACGACACCGGCAGCCCCGCGCAGCGCACTCGGCACAGCCTGCAGCCAGGACACGGAGAGTCGGTGTGCGGGTGCGACATCGGGGGTCATGGGCGGTCCTCTGCATACAACGAGCGACCACACCGTTGTGGTCGCAGTCACAACACTCAATCACAAGTAAGTACTTCTGTGCCACAAATAGTCATCAAGACTCATCCCGACCCGAACCCTCCGGCGCTGACCGTCCGAAACCCCGCCCGCCACGAAGTGCGGTAGAACCGAACCGACACCCACCCGAGGAGCCCACATGTCGATCGTCACGCCGACCACCACTCGTCAGCCGCTGGGCCGGGCCATCGCCCGGATCGCCCTGGGAGCGGTGCTGGTGATCGCCGGCGTCGGCCACCTCACCGCCCAGCGCGAGGAGTTCCAGGCACAGGTCCCCGACTGGGTGCCGTTCAGCAAGGACTTCGTGGTGCTGGCCTCCGGCGGCGTCGAGATCGCCCTGGGCGCCGCGTTGATCGCGCTGCCCCGCCACCGCAAGGTGGTGTCGTGGATCGTGGCCGCGTTCTTCGTGGTCATCTTCCCCGGCAACATCAACCAGTACGTCGAGCACATCGACGCCTTCGGACTCGACACCGACGAGAAGCGCCTGACGCGACTGTTCTTCCAGCCCGTCCTGGTGCTCTGGGCCATCGCGGCCGGCACGGGCGAACGCCGGGCCTAACCTGCCCGGGTAGCCGCATCCTGGCAGGCGGTGTCCACACCCGCACGGACCTGCGGCCGCACATCCGTGCTCGAGCGGATCGTGCACGCCGCCACCAGCCCGCCGACCGCGCAGCACGCCGCGCAGATGTACATGGCCGTCCGGAAGCCGGCGCCGAGCGGATCGCCGGGGCCCGCATCGATCCCCGCCACGGCGGGCAGCACCGCCACCGCGAGCAACCCCGCGAGCCGCGCCACCGCGTTGTTCACGCCCGACGCGGTACCGGCGAGCGCGTCGTCGACGGCGGCGAGCGCCGCTGAGGTGAGCGGCGCGACCGTCACCGTCATGCCGAGGCCGAACAGCAGCACCCCGGGCAGCACGGAGTCGACGTAGCCCGAGCCCGGCTCGACCCGGGACATCAGCGCGAAACCACCGGCCGCGATGAGCGGGCCGACCGTCATCGGCAGCCGTGGCCCGGTCCGCTGCGCCAGCTTGCCGACCAAGGGCGACCCGAACAGCATGATGAACGTGCTCGGGAACATCGCCGCGCCGGCCTCGAACGCCGAGTAACCGAGGCTCTGCTGCAACTGCAGGGCCAGCAGGAACAGCGCACCGCCCAGCGCCGCATAGACCAGCAGCGTCGTCAGATTGGCGCCGGTGAACTGCGACGACCGGAACAACCCCAGCGGCAGCAGCGGCGCCGACACCCGCGACTCGATCACCACGAAACCCGCGAGCGACACCACACCGACGATCCCGGCGGCGACCGTCTCGCCGCTCCACCCGTTCGACGGCCCCTCGATGAGTGCGTAGATCACGCCCGCGAGCCCGACGGTCATCGCCAGCGCACCCGCCACGTCCAGACGGGCGTTCGACGGCGCGCCTCGCGATTCGGGGACATGCCGGATCGCGATCCACAAAGCGCCCAGCGCGAGCGGCACACTGAGCAGGAATGTCCACCGCCACGACGCCGCGTCGACGAGCCAGCCACCGAGGAACGGGCCCAGAGCCGTGGTCGCGCCGGACATCCCGGCCCACAGACCGACCGCCGCACCGCGGTCCGACGGACGGATCTCGGCGTTGATCAACGCCAGACTGCCCGGCACCACCGCGGCCGCGGCGATCCCCTGCACGATCCGTGCGGCGACGAGGAGTTCGACGGTCGGCGCCAGCCCGCACGCGACCGTCGCCACCGCGAACACAGCGAGACCTCCGGCGAAGACAAGCCGACGCCCATACCGGTCGCCGGCGACACCACCGAGCAACAACAACGCGCTCAGCGTGAGCAGATACCCGTCGAGTACCCACTGCTGACCGCGTAGACCGGTATCGAGGTCGCGCGCGATGGCCGGCAGTGCGACGTTGACGACGGTGCCGTCGATGAAGGCGACACCCGAACCGAGGACCGCGGCGACGATCAGCCACCGCCCCGCCGCCGACGCGGCCGGCACTCCTCGGGCGTCGGCGTCGACCGCGCTGTTCTCGCTCATCGGTTCTCGGCGGTGTTGAGCTCGGCGGCGAGGACGTCGGCGAGCCCGTCGAACTGGTGACCGCCCACCGGATGACGATGCACCGGCGCCGACGGAAGGAACGCCGCGTTCAGGTCCAGATGCTCGACGGGCACCACGTCGTCGTCGACGCAGTGGTGGACCGAGGGGAGCAGAGAGCCGGTACCGGGGAACACATACTGCGGAATATCCCAACCATCCGGTCCCCAGTTCGGCATCGCAAGCAGCACAGCACTTCTCGGGGCGAGGCGGGCCTCGGCGAAGACATGCATCAGCACCGTCGCCCCGAACGAGTGCGCGACGACGTGATCGTCGGCGTCCAGCCCCTCGAGACGCTCCCGGATCGGACGGGCCCACGCCTCGATCGACATGTCGTCGTCGGAGAACCGCGGCATGTCCAGCGTCGCGTCGAGTGCCGCGGCCAGCGCCTCGGCGAGCGGGCCGTCGTCGGCATATCCGCCCGCGCCGTGGATGAAGAACAGCCGACGCTGCGTCATGCGTACTCACTCCCTACCGACGATGCACCGGAGCCGATCAGCAGCAGACCGACCATCGCCCTGGCGTCGGCGTCGGTGTACCCGGGTCCGATGATGCACAGGTTGCCGATCGCCCGTAGGAAGGTCAGCGCGCAGATGTCCCGGCTGACCTCTCCCGTGGCCTGCGCCGGTTCGAGTAGCGAGGCGAACGCCGGCACGAGGGTGTCGAAGATGAGCGCGTGCAGATCGACGAGGCTCGGGTCGTCCGAGCTGAGCGCGTCACTCAAGCCGTGTTTGGTGACGAGGAAGTCGGTGAACGCCGACGTCCACCGGCACAGCGCGGCACGCGGCGGGACCTGTTCGGCCAGAAGCTGTTCCGCCAGTGCCGCACATTCGTCGACCTGGTGCCGGTACACCGCGGTGACCAGTTCCGCCCGGGTCGGGAAATGCCGGTACACCGTGCCGACGCCGACACCGGCACGCGTGGCGATGTCCCGCACCGGGGCCTGCACGCCCGCATCGACGAAGGCCGCGGCCGCCGCCTCGAGAAGTGCCGTACGGCTCCGTTCGGCCTGCATCTGACGTGCTGTTTTTCCTGCGGACACCCTCCACCCCTTGCTCGCGGAACACTGTTCCGCTAGTTTGGCGGAACATCGTTCCGTCCAGGTTATCGCGCACCGGCCCCGTCCCGAAGGGAACTCCCATGTCCACGGAAGTGCTCGCTCGTCAGATCGTCTCCGTCAAGCCCATCGTCGTCCCCACCTCGGACCGTCCGTTCCCGTTGATGGTGAGGGTCACCGCACCGGCCACCGGGGATCGGCTCCCGGTCCTCGTGTTCTCCCACGGCAACGCCTGGTCGATGGACGGTTACGCACCACTCGTCGATCGTTGGGCTGCATCAGGTTTCGCCGTCATACAGCCGACGCATCTCGATTCCCGGCGCCACGGGATCGGATTCGACGACCCGCGATTCTCGTCCATCTGGCGCACGCGGGTGCAGGACGCGCACGCGGTGATCGACCATCTCGACGAGATCCTGATCGCGGCCGGCGGGGACCTGCGCCCACGCGTCGACCTCGAGCTGCTCGCCGCGGCCGGCCACTCATGGGGAGGTCAGACCGTCGGCACCCTCCTCGGCGCGCGTGTGATCGGGCCGGACGGTGTCGTCGGCCCGGATCTCGCACACCCCGCCGTGCGAGCGGGCGCACTGATCGCGACGGCCGGGACCGGCGACAGCCTGAGCGAGTACGCGCGCGAACACCTGCCGTTCATGCGGCCGGACTTCTCGACGATGTCCACCCCGGCGCTCGTCGTCGCCGGCGGCAAGGACGACTCGGCCCTGTCGACGCGTGGCCCGGAATGGCTGACCGACGCCTTCCACCTCTCCCCCGGCGCGACGGACTTGCTGTGGATTCCGGACGGCGAACACACTCTCGGCGGTATCGCCGGTGAGGCGGTCCGGGAGACCACCGATGAGAACCCGGCCCGGGTCGCGCTGGTGGCCGACGCAGTCGCGGCCTTTCTACTCGACGCGCTCGGCGTCAGTTCGGCCGCGTGGGAAGCTCTGCGGCAGTCGGACTCCGTCGACTTCACGGTGCACCGGAAGTGACGCCGGCCGGTTCGACCCGGTTCGACACTAGGCCGGGCCGGCCGTCTCCAGCAGCGATTTCAGTTGTGCGAGATCCTTTTCCACCATCTGGGTGTCGCGGTCGAACTCGTCGTCGGACATGGCCAGCTGCCGGATCGTGAAGACGACTTCGGCACCTTCTGGATGTGCCAGCACCCGAAGCGGATTGAGCACGGTGTCCCCGGCGGGAAGCACCACCTCGTGGTCGACGACGCCGAGTCCGTTCCGCGGGACGAACCGGACGGTCACGGTGCCCATCGGCGACTCCACGAGCAACTCGTCACCCCGCCGGACCACCTCCGACTTCGCCAGCCCTGCGGCCCACCGCGGCAGGTTGTCGGGTTCGGCCGCGAAGTCGTAGACCCTCGCGGGTTCGGCGTTGATGACCACACTCACGTGCCGGCTGCGCATGTGGCCAACGTAGTCGTGACAGCATGCTGCCGCCTACCGATCCCGACGCCGATCTGCCCGGTCAGGAGAGCGACCCTGCGTCCCCCTCGGTGGGCTCGGCCAGTTCCCTCTCGATGAGCTGTTCGGCGACCTTGGCCAGCGGCGTGTTGGTGTCCTGGGACAGGCGTCGGAGCAGAGCGAAGGCGGCGACCGCATCGATGCGGAAGCGGTACATGATCATGCCCTTGGCCTGACCGATGATGTCCCGGCTGGCCAACGCACTGCGGAAGTGTTGTTGCTGCCGCGCGGCACGCAATGCCAGGGCGGCGTGGGTCGCGAACAACAGGCCGACTTCCAGGGACTCGTCGCCGAAGGCGTCGGGCGTATCGGCGAACATGTTGAGCGCGCCGATGGTCCCCTTGTCGGTGAACAGCTTGAACGACAGGCTGGACCGCAGCGGACTCTCGTCGAGGATGCGAGCGGAGAAGGCGGGGAATCGCTCGTCGCGGGCGATGTCGTTCACGAGCACGGTGTGGTGATCCCAGGCCGCTTGCAGGCACGGACCCTCACCCGTTTCCTTCTGGATTCGGTCGGCCAGGTTCATCAGCGGGTCGGTGGGCGCCAGCGTGTCGAAGTTGTTCTTCTGATCGACCACGAGAACGCCGGCGTACTGCGCACCGGGGACGTACTCGACGGCACCGGCGGTGACCGAGGGCAGCACCTCGGCCGACGTGTCCTCCGTGGACTCGGGAACGGCATGCATCTGCCGCGCCAGCTCGGCGATCTTGAAATGGACGTCTGTTGCCACCGGCACTCAACCTCGATTCGATGCGCCGGATCAGCCCGGCGAACCCCGTGATTCTACAAACCTCTCATACGTTCAACCCGGTTGTTCGTGCCGAACCGACTCTCGGATGGCCCTGGATCGGCTCAATCTTTGGGACGATCAGGCCCTTATCCCCGCGCGAGATGATCTCTACCATTGGCCTGGTGATCAAACGGTTCAGTGTCTCCGTCCTCTGTGTCATCGCGGCGATCACGGGGGCGGTGGCCGTCGGCACGCCCACGGCGCAGGCCGCACCATCGTGCTCCGACGTCGAGGTCGTGTTCGCACGCGGAACCGTGGAGACCTCTCCGCCGCTGGGCCTCACCGGGATCTCCTTCGTCGAGGCCGTTCGCTCGCAGCTGCCGGGCAAGTCCGTCAGCGCCTACGGCGTCAAGTACCCGGCCAGCGACCAGTTCAACAACCGGCTGAAGTTCGCGCGCACGGTGGCCGACGGCGTCCGCACCACCCAGAACCGCATCAAGTACCTGGCCGCGAAGTGCCCGGACACCAAGGTCGTCCTCGGCGGCTACTCCCAGGGCGCCGTCGTCGCCGGCTACGCCGTCCACGCCGGGCTGGACCTGCCCGCCCGGTACGCCGCCTACGACCGGTTCGTGCCGCCGCCGCTGCCGGCGAACATGGCGCGCAACGTCGCCGCGATCGTGCTCTACGGCGCACCGTCGGATCGCTTCATCGACGACATCGGCGCTCCCCCGGTCAAGGTGGCCGCACCGTACCGCAGCCGCACCGTTCGCTACTGCATCCCCGGCGACACCATCTGCGACGGCGCGCCGGTCGGCGGGCCGAATGCCCTGCACGTGCTCTACTCGGTCAACGGCATGACGCTCGAGGGCGCCCGGTACGCGGCCCGGCGGGTCTGAGCTCGGTTCAGAAGTCCGGCGCAGGCACGACTTTCGCGAAGGTCCGGCTGGCGTCGGACTTCTCCGCTTCGTAGACGAGAGCCAGTTCGGCGCGCTCGAAGTTCTGGAACCACTCGTCCCAGGTGATGTGCTCGAGGTCGCCGTCGACCGCACCGTCGAAGTCGATGCGGAGCATTCCTGTTCCGCCGACGCTCCGGATGTCGCGAACGCGGGCGGGCACACCCCGGTGGGTGGTCGCCCACTCTCGGATCTCGTCGTGATCGCGCGTCGTCCTGCAGTGAGACCCCATCGGTCGTCTCCTATCGTGCCGCACCGAAACCCACCATTGGGCATCGCGGTCCGTGGACCGCCCTGTCCTTGTCTCGGCGTCCGGGCGTCCGACGTCAACCGCTGATCGGTGCGCTGTTCATACCCAGGACAGGCTCTCGTCAACCCTGCATGACCCGGGATGTCAGGGCGCGGCTCGGAGCGAGACGGTGAGATCGAAATGGTCGAAGGCGCGTGGCATCTCGACGTCGCCGCCGCGCACACGTGGCGCGAGCACGTTGTCGTCGAGTTCGTGATCCCGGCAGATCGCCGCCAGCACCGCCGTGCTGAACATCAGGACCACGTTGCGTCCCGGGCATTCGCCCGGGCCATCGCTGAAGGGGACGACACCGGCGAGTCTCTGCGCTCGACCGTCGGTCCAGGCCTCGGGGGTGAAACGCTGGGCGAAGTCCATCGCGTCGTCGTCGCGCTGGAAGAACTCCGCGATCACGATCGTGGTCGCACCCTCGGAGACCGCGCCGCCGTCCCACGGGACATCCCTGCTCGCCTGGCGCAGGATGGCGAGGGTCGTCGGCCACAAGCGAAGCGATTCCAAAACGGTCGCACGGAGTGTCGGCAGCAGGCGCGCCTCGCCGGGATCCCCGTCGGCGATCTCGCTCCGCGCCGCCGCAGCGGTCGCGGGGTGGGCGGCCAACAGCGCGAGCGATCGGTGGACGGCCACCGCGACCGCGTCGAATGCGAACAGCCAGTGCGGGATCTGGCCGGTCGGGTCCAGCGAGCCCGGACTGTCCAGTGCGTCCCTCGTGACCCCGGCGAGCGAGTCGTCGGGCGCGGAGGCCACCAGGTGGTCGAGACGCCGCCGGAAGTTGTTGTAGGTGGTGGACCGGTACGGGAAGACCGGGCCCCAGTTGGCATCCCGACGCAGCGCAGTCAGCAGGTCGGTCACCTTCTCGTCGTCGCGGGCCGCGTCACCGAAGACGAAACGGCGCACCATGCGCCAGTGCGCGACGGCGTATGCATCCCAGGTCAGACGGCCGTCGGTGAGGGTGGGGAGCAGCTCCGCGATCTCGGATTCAACGATCTGTCCGCATCGTCGGTGCAGGGAGTGCACGTCGGAGGAGGTCTGCAGCGCCAGTTCGTTCAGTTCACGACGGGCCCGGCGATGCCGGTTGTCCGAGATCAACACGCCCGTCGGCTGGAAGCGCGACAGCGCCGCGACCTTCTCCTTGGACGCCGGGGTGAACGGGTCGGGCGTGCCGTCGAGGGTCGCGGTCACCGCCGGAGGTCGCAACGCGAGCACCATCGAACGCGGGAAGGTGAGTGCCAGCGCGTCGGCGTCGTCGTATCTGGACCGCAGACCGTTCAGCACCCGCGCCGCCCGACCGTGGGTGTCCCATCGCCCACCGAGACGGACCATCGACTTGCGCCGCGCCACAACACCTTCGGCGATCACCGGGGCGAGCACACCGGCCAGGATGCGGCCGGTGTCGAGGAGTCCTGCTCGCGCCAGCCGCGGCGTCGTGGTCGCCTGGCCTGCGCTTTCCTGCACGTCATCATCGGGTCCCCGTGACATCTACGACGGCTCTCCTCACCACAGCGGATTCACGCCGGGCGGACCGCGGCGTCGGCTGCCCCCGGTCTACCCGTCGACCGTGCTGACCAAACCGTCGTCTGTGCGTCCCGGACTCTCAGGACGAGCCGCGGTCGCCGGCGGTGTCGAGCGAGGCGTCGAGGCGATGGAAGCCGTCCCGGAGGTAGACCGTCCCGTCCTCGACGGTCTCCACGTCGTCCCATGGGATGAGCACGGTGCCGCGGTGCAACCACGCGAAGAACCGGTTCAGCGCCCATGGCCGCACGACCCCCTGGCGTTCGTACCCGAGGAAGGACACGCGATTCCGGCGGTTGACGAGCAACCCGACCAGCCTCAGTGCGTCGTCCTCCACCTCGAAGCGCAGGTCGATCACGTGGCCGACGTGATCGCCGTCCGATCCTCGGACGGTGCAGCTCAACAGGTCGCTGGCAATCATCGCTTCCCGCTCCCGGGGATGCGCGCGACGATGTGATCCCGGCACCATCGTTCCGGCCACGCGAGTTCGAGTTCCTCCTGCGCGTCGTCGATCGCGACGCGCACATCGATGTCGCGCACGCGGTCGAAGGGGATGCGGTCGAGTTCGCTGATGTGCGGCCCGCCGCCGATGAGTCGGTAGAAGAGCGCGCGGCCGGTGAGCAGGGCGGAGACCCGCGGCGGACCATCCTCCGGCATCTCGATCTCGACGTCGTCGACGACGCCGAGCGGCACCCCATCCCGATCATGGATCTGCCTGTCCAGCAGATGGAGTCGGAGATCGATCGTGGCCCGGCGCGACAACCCGCGGTCGTCGTCCCGCGCACTCACCGCCCCGCCCCCGTCACGATCAGCAGTGGTATCGCAGCCACCGAGGCGACCACGATGATGCCCAGGTAGATGGTTCCGAAGAAGTTCATCACTCGCCCGTTCACTCTGTCTCCCATGTATTCTCGATCATTCGCCACCACGAGGATCGGTAGATAGGTCAACGGCAGGGCGACCGCGGAGAACACGACCGAATACTCGGTGACCATGATCGGATCGACGCCGGTCAGCAGGATCAGCACTCCCCCGAGGAGGAACACGATGATCACGAGGTGGAACCGTGCCGCTTGGAACGGCTTCTTGGCTGCGCCCCAGGGCCATCCGGCGTACTGGGCGATGGAGTAGCCGGTCGACAGCGCCGTCTCGAGGGCCGCGCCGGTCGTCGCCGCGACCAGCCCGATGATCGCGAAGGCGAGCGCAAGCTGTCCGCCGGCCTGCGCCACGGGTAAGACGACCTGCGACAGCGAGTCCACCGAGATGTCGGCGGGCATCAGGTAGAGCGCTGCGGCGCCGGCTATCGCGATCGAACCAAGGCCGCCGAGGGGGAATCCGACCAGCACATTCCATCGCTCTCGGGCGAGATCCTTACGCCGCCAACCCTCCTCGATACCGCCCGAGGAGAAGAAGAAGACCTCGTACGGTGTCATCGCCGCACCGAACAGCGCGATGGCGTAGTACCAGTAGGTGGGTACCGACTCCTGTGACGGGATCGAGGGCGCCGTCATCTGACTCCACACCTCGCCCCAGGGCGGTTGCAACAGGAAGAAGACCACGCCGAACACGGCCAGGCACAGGCCGAGCAGGCCGGTCACGTTCTCCATGATCTTGAAGTTGGCCCGCCACAGGATTATCCACACACCGAACGCGGCGACCGGCACCCACAGCAGCGGCGCGACCCCGCTGGCCAGTTGCAGCGCCAGTGCGATTCCGCCGATCTCGGCGGTGAGGGTGAGTCCGGTGACGAACAGCGAGGCGACGAGGTTGGCCGCACCCATCCGCGGGCCGAGTCGTTCCCGGATGATCTCGAAGGTACTGCGTCCGCTCACCGCGGCGACCCGCCCGGACATCTCGGCGAAAAGACAGATGCCGATGACGCCGACCACGACGACCCACACCAGGCTGAAGCCGAATCGCGAGCCGACCACCGCGTTGGTGACGATGTCGCCGATGTCGAGGAAGCCGCCGATGGCGGTCAGGATGCCGAGCGCGACGCCGAAGATCGTCTTCACCGGTTCATCCCCTCCCGCCGGCTGCGGAACGGGGGTCGTCGACGATCCGCTGCAGCCGCTCGCCGACCTTGGTCAACGCGTCGAGCGACTCGGCGACCCGCGGGTCCTCGCGGTCGAGCAGCGTCACCGAGCGGGCGGAGACGAGAACCCGGGTGGCCTCGCCCATGGCGTCCTCGACGCCCGCCCGCATCGGTTCATCGGCCACGTTGTCGATGTCGAGGTTGACGACCGCCCCGTAGGCGGACAGTGACTGCTCGATGAGGTCGTCGAAGAGGACGCGCACATACTGTCGCGGTGCGCGGTCCTCGGTCCACAGGCGCAGCCCCTCCTCGCCGGAGGCGACCGAGCTCACCACGTCGCCGGACGAATGCGACAGTTCGGCCGTCACGCCGCCGGGTTGCCGGGCGCACCCGACGAGGAGGAGCAGACACAGTCCGCACGCGAGAACCGCGCGCAGCGTGGTCGATCCGGCCGTCAGCCCGGTCGGCAGCAGCATCACCGTCCCCTTCTGTCGCGTCCTGGCGTCGAGGCGGTCCGCGTCCGCCACAGGCCGCCTCGTGGAATAGCCCGCGGGACAGCGAGCGAAACCGGCACCGGTCATGCGCAATCCACTGGTCGGCGATGCCCCCGAGCGCGGATTTGGCCCGTCGGGGCGGTTCCTCAGCCCGCGAGCAGCGCGACGATGGCCCTCGCCAGGCCACGTCGGGCCAACTGCTGATCCTGGAAGGTGCCGAGCTGCTTCTCCGACACCAGGCCCCGCATGGCCCCGGGCAGGAACGCCGCGACCTCACGTACCCGCTCCGGATCGACGTCGAGGTCGGCGAAAGCGCGCTGGCACGAATCGATCCACGACGGCCCCCACGACGCGAACTCGGCGGCGGTCTTGGGAAACATCCGACGCAACTCGTCCGGATCGCGCGGCAGGGCCGCCCGCAGGGTCTCGATCGCACGGGATTCGGGCGCGGTCAGTCCGTCGTACATGAGGTCGACGATGGCCGCGACCCGCTCCGCCAGCGGCGCATCGGGTTTCACACTCATCGGGAGGTCGCCGCGGTGCTCCGCGGTCCGATGCAGCACCGCCGCCCACAGACCGTCGATGTCGTCGAATTGATACTTGACCGCGCCCCACGTCGCGCCTATGTCTTTGGCGATCCGATTGCCCGACACGGAGGCGGGGTCGCCGGTGGCCAACGAGGCGAGCGCGGCGTCGAGCATCGCCTCGCGCGTCGCCTGGCCGCGCCTGTTCACCCGCCGGGTGACGCTGCCCGTACCGCCGTCGGGGGATCCGTCGTCCACGCGGACGTCGGAGGTGCGGGATTCGCCGGGAACCATGGCTGCCGATCGTAGCCGCTGGCGACCGCGGTCATGGCGTAGCGGCAATGCGCTGACCGGCGCGATGTTTGGCGATCGTTCGCTCGGCTACCCGTCCGTCGGGTCGATCGCGACGAAGTGCGGACGACCATCGTCCGACGAGGCAGCCGGCCCGTTCGGACACAACCCGACATTTGGCACAAACCGTTACCCGAAGCGGTAGATACAGACAGCAAGAGTTTGTATCATTGTGCAGCCGATGTGACACAAGTCACCGGTGGTCCGAGGGGGACGACATGAATGCAGCGACCGGCATCGGAGCCGCCCGCCACGCCCTGTCCGGCCTGCTGCCGGCCGAGGCGCGTCGCCGACTCCGCAACCGCGTCTACAAGGACACGCTGTTCAACAGCCGCGAACCCGAACGGACCTCATGGGCGGTGACCGACGACGGCGCGCGGCTGCGCGTCGTCCATCACGGACCCGCGGACGCTCCCGTACTCGTTCTCGTGCATGGTTGGTCGTGTTGTGTCGAGTACTGGAATCCGCAGATCAATGCGATGGCCGAGCGCTACCACGTCATCGCCTACGACCAGCGCGGCCACGGCGAGAGCACCTGGGGCCGTCGCGCGTTCGACACCGACGTCTTGGCCGATGACCTGTCCACCGTGGTCTCCCAGACGCTCCCGGAAGCAGCCACAGCCGTGTTCGTCGGGCACAGCATGGGCGGCATCACCCTGCAGGCCTGGGCTCACCGGCATCACGGTCAGGCCGAGTCACGAGCCACCGCAATGGTTCTCGCCAACACCACCTGGGGCGGGGTCGCCACCGAGAGCCGGGTCCTGCCGCTCGTCAACGGCCCGATCAAGGCGCCGCTGTGGCTGCTGCAGATGGCGCTGTCCATACCGGTTCCGTTCCCGGGAGATCGGTTCACGCGGAGCGTCATCCGGCATCGCATCCTGAACGGCCGATCGGCGACCGTCGATCACGCCGCGTTCGTCCTCGCGATGACCCGCTCGTGCTCGCCCAGCTCCCGCGCGAAGTCCGCCGTGGCCCTTCTCCAGTTGGCGATGGGACCCGCCGGCGCCGACGCCATCACCGTGCCGACCACGGTCATCGGCGGGCGGCACGACCTCCTTCTCCCGCACGCGATGACCCAGCGCATCGCGCATGCCCTGTCGGTTCGCGGCTACCTCGATCGCCTGGTCGTCCTCGACACCGGTCACGCGTCGAACATCGAGGCCGCCGAGGACTTCACGGCCGAGATCCATCGGGTCATGCATTCCGCGTCACCGAGTCCGGAGCTCGCCGAAACCGCCAGCTGACCAGGCACGCCCTTTTTCATAGAGCCCTCTTGCATTCTCGTCGCGCGGGACCTACGGTTGCCGCATGGCGAGAACGCCGCTGTCGATGACACCCACCGGTTGGTTCCAGGTCGCCTGGTGCTCGGAGATCCCGGTCGGGGCGGTCCACACGATGAAGTACTTCGGGCGCGAGATGGTCGCCTGGCGGTCGCGGTCGGGCCAGGTGTCCGTATTCGACGCCTACTGCGAGCACCTCGGCGCCCATCTCGGTCACGGCGGCCACGTCGAGGGCGAGAACCTGGTGTGTCCGTTCCACGGCTGGGAGTGGAACCGCGAGGGCCGCAACGTGTGCATCCCGTACGAGAAACACCCGAACCGGGGACGCCGCATCCGCAGCTACCCCGTCCTCGAACGCAACGAGGCCGTCTGGATCTGGCACGACACCGACGGTCGCCCTCCATATTTCGATGTTCCCGACATCTTCGGTGACTTCGGCGACGACAGCACCGCGGCCGACTACTATCCGCCGGTCCCCGCGGCCACCCTGTTCCGGCCGGGACTCGAGATCCATCCGCAGTACATCATGGAGAACGGCGTCGACTTCGCCCACTTCAAGTTCGTCCACAAGACCCCGTTCATGCCGGAGTTCACCCGGCACGACTTCGACGGCCCGGTGTCCCACGTCGACTTCACGATCGCCTTCGACGAGGGCGCGACGCTCGAGAACGCCACCAGCGGAGTCGAATCCATCAACGCCGGGCTGGGTTGTTCGGTCACCAAGAGCTGGGGCATGGTCGACAACCGCACGATGCCGGCGGTCACCCCGGTCGACGAGCACACCTCCGACGTCCGGTTCACCGTGTGGATCGGCCGCAAGCCGGGCGAGGAAACCGGCGAGATCACCCGCTACGGGACCGTGATGGCCGACCTCGTCATCGAGCAGTTCGCCGCCGACATCGACATCTGGGCACACCAGCGCTACTCCGATCCACCCGCACTGTCCCGCAGAGAGTTCGAGGGCTTCACCGCACTTCGCAAGTGGGCGCGGCAGTTCTACCCCGACGGCGGACCCGACGATGCCGATCCGTCGTCGTCGAGTGGAGCGGTGCTGCCACAAGGCGATGACTTCGTCCGCATCCGCCGTTCCGAGCTCGAGGCGCTACGCGCCGCCACGCAGTCCTGACATACGTTCAGCCCGAGAGGATCTGTCATGACCACCACCGAACGAATCCGGGTCTTCCAGGTCGCCACCGGCAATCTGGGCACCGAGATGATCGGGCGCATCCAGTCGCATCCCGACCTCGAACTGGTTGGGCTGCATTGTTATACGCCCGACAAGATCGGTCGCGACGCCGGTGAGATCGTCGGCCTCGACCCGGTCGGGGTGACGGCCACCGGCACGGTCGAGGAGATCATCGCCGCCCGTCCGGATGTCCTCACCTTCCACGGCGTCTTCCCCGACGAGGACCTCTACGTCCAGGTTCTCGAGGCCGGGATCAACGTCGTGACCACGGCGGACTGGATCACCGGATTCCATCGCGACATCAATCACCCGCACCACTCCGGACGCAAGGTCAGCGAGGTGATCGCCGAGGCCTGCGAGCGCGGCGGCGCGACCTTCTACGGCACCGGCATGAACCCCGGTCTCGCGCAGATCCTCGGCATCGTGCACACCGCCGATGTGGCCGACATCGAGAACGTGACGGTCATCGAGTCCGTCGACGTCTCCTGCCACCACTCCGTGGACACCTGGAAGGCGGTGGGTTACGGCCTGCCCGTGGACGATCCGAGCATCCCCGACTCGCTGTACAAGTACACCGCGGTGTTCGCGGACTCCGTCTACCTGATGGCCGACGCCTTCGACCTCGAACTCGACGAGGTGGCGTTCTCCTACGAGCTGGGCGCCTGCACCAAGGACGTCGACCTCGGCTGGTATCAGCTCCCGGAGGGTTCGCTGGGCGGCAGCTACATCAAGTACCAGGGCATGGTCGACGGCGTCGCGCGCGTCGAATCCCACCTCGAATGGCAGATGACACCGCACACCGATCCGTCGTGGAACATCCAGGCCTGCTACATCACCCAGGTCACCGGCGACCCGAACATCTACTCCAAGCACATGATCTTCCCGCGCAAGGGCTTCGACCTCAGCAAGCCGGAGAACTTCGCATCCATCGGCATGACCGTCACCGGACTCCCGGCCCTCAACTCGATCCGGTCCGTCGTGGCGGCACCTCCGGGCATCGTGACGAGTGCCGACCTCCCGCTGCGATCATTCGCCGGGCGGTTCGCGATCTGACGGAACGGGGTTGTGACCCTAATGGGGGTGGATCGGCGTCCTGCAGGGGATGCTGGTTTGTGTGAGCCTTCCCGGCCGGTGACCACTCCGAGACCCTGAAACGGTGTCGGATTTCTACACGAAGACCGTGGCCCGGCCGGGTAAGGATCACCCGCTAGAACGCTTCTGGGATGTCGTGCCCCCTGAACCATGTGGGGTGAGCACTGATCCATTAGGCCGCGTCAAGGGTGATCACCCCAAGGTTCACACCGACGATCGATCGAGACGACCGAAGACGAGGTGAACGACCGACATGATCTGTGTGGGCAACGACTGGGCGTCGGATCATCACGACGTGAACGTGATGGATGAACACGGCACCACCCTGGCCACCCGCCGACTACCCGAGAACGCGGCCGGCGTGACGGCGATGCATGACCTGCTCGCCCGGTTCGCCCACGACCCCTCTGAGGTGGTGGTGGGGATCGAAACCGATCACGGCATGTGGGTCGCCGCCCTGGTCGCCGCGGGCTATCAGGTGTATGCGATCAACCCGTTGTCGGTGTCGCGGTACCGCGACCGCCACCATGTCGGGGGCACCAAATCCGATAAGGCTGACGCGAAAACGCTGGCTGATCTGGTGCGGACCGACCGGCACAATCATCGATTGGTCGCCGCCGACACCGTCGAGGTCAAGGCGATCACGGTGATGGCCCGTACGCATCAGAATCTGGTGTGGGCGCGCTCAGCACAACAGAACGTGTTGCGCGCTCAACTGGGCGCCTACTATCCGGCCGCGGTCGATGCCTTCGGCGGCGACCTCGCCCACAAAGACTGCCTGGCGGTGTTGCGTCGCGCTCCCACCCCACGACAGGGAGCGGCACTGACGGTCGCGGCGATCCGATCAGCTCTGAAAAAGGTTGGCCGCCAACGCAATACCGATACCCGTGCCCGCGAGATCCAGCAGGCCCTGCGTGGGGGCGGTCATCTGAGCGCACCGGAGGCACTTACCGCAGCGTATGCGGCGACCGTGACCGTGACGGTTAACATGCTGACGACGCTCAACACCCAAATTGATCAACTGGAAACCAGTATGGCCCAGTCTTTTAGAGCGCATCCGGACGCCGAGATCTACCTGTCCATGCCCGGAGTCGGTGACATCACCGGCGCCCGGATGCTTGGCGAGTTCGGGGACGACCCCGAACGCTATGCCACCGCCAAGTCTCGCAGAAACTATGCCGGCACCTCACCACGGACCATCGCCTCAGGCAAAGGGCACGTCGTGCTGGCCCGCCATATCCGCAACACCCGCCTCAACGCCGCCGCCATGGCGATGGCGCAAAGCGCGCTGACCGGCAGTCCCGGCGCCCGCGTCTACTACGACAGCCTGCGAGATCAGAAGAAGTCCCACCCCCAAGCCTTGCGTGCGCTCGCCAACCGGCTCATCGGCATCCTCCACGGCTGCCTCAAACACCGCACCCTCTACAACGAACACACCGCCTGGAACCACCGCGCCAACCTCGCCGCTTGACACCTTGCACCCCTGGGATGTCTTCGTGGCTCGTCGCTGATATGTAGTGCTGCTCTGTCAAGTCCCATGGCGAAATTGCCTCCTTCTCAGGGGCTGTTGTGGGGTTGGCCACCCGCCGCGGTGTGTGGTGGTCGTTACTCGCGACGGTGTTGTCGGACTGATATACGCGGGTTGGTTACCGCTCAACGGTGTTCGACAGGAGATGAAAACGCTGGCCGACGGGTCTATGTAAACGTGCGTACCGTGCACCCAAAAGTGCTGGCGCACATAGCGACGCCGTGGATTCGTTCCCTGTTCACCACAGCGGGAGTCCCGCGACGGGTGGCCAAGATTGTGTGTCAGTGCTGGTTAGTCGTCGAGCACCGCCAGCGACCAGCACCAGCCGGCGAGCTCACGAGCGATCGCGGTGTTGGCCACGCAGGGATGTTTGCTGCGGCGGTCGAATTGTTGCCAGCGCTTGTGTAGCCGACGATTGCCGGCATGGCCACGGGCGCGGGCAGCCGGTGTAGCAGCCTCCCACCGGCGGCGCATGGTCTGTCCGGGTGTGGCGTAGGGGCGTCGGTGTTGCCAGGCCGCCTCGACCAATAGCCGCCGCACGTGGGCGTTACCGGCCTTGGTGATCGATCCCTGACTGCGGGTCCCGCCGGTCGAGTATTCCGAGGGCACCAACCCGGCGTAGGAGCCGATCGTGGCGCCACTAAACCGTGACCAGTCGCCGATCTCGACCGCCAAAGCGAACGCGGTCAGCGTCGACACGCCCCGCAGACACGACAGCCGGGTGACCACCGCCCGCCACGGATCGGTGGCCGCGGTCTGCTCGATCAGCTCATCGAGGCGGTCACGGCGGGCGGTCACGCTCAACACCGCGTCCAGGTCGTTGTCGAAGGCGGCTTGCAGCAGCGGCAGCTCGAAACGTTGACGCTGCAGCCACCGCTGATGAACACCGGTCCAGGGTTTCCCGCCGGAGTAGACGATCCCCTGTCGCAGAAGCAGTTTGGACAATCGATGCCGAGCGCGCATCAAGTCGCTGCGGGCGTCCTCGCGGGCGCGGACCAGATCCCGTGCGGCTTCGGTGCCCACCTCAGGAACACTGACCGCCACCACTTCGCCCAGGCGCAGCAACTTCGCCAAGTGTGCAGCGTCTCGGGCATCGGTCTTGACGCGGTCCCCGGCTGGCCGCTGCAGCTTCGAGGGCGCGGCAACCACACACTCCATCCCGGCCGCCGTGATCGCCCGCGCCAATCCAAAGCCGGTCGGACCGGCCTCATAGGCCACCCGCACCGGCGGGGCCAGGCCTTGTAGCCAGCTGACGATGGTCGCCGCATCAGGGACCAAGGTCTCCCGAATCACCTGCCCGGTGTCTTCATCGATGGCGTGAGCGACCACCGAGCGTGCGTGAACATCCAATCCGACACTTGTACCCTGAACAATCACCGGAGGCCTCCTGATCTGCAATGTGGTGCTACCGCCGAGTGTGAACTCAGCAGCAGCAACCCACGATGTGTTTGCAGCTTGAGGCCTTCGGCCCCAAGGCCCTCATACCGTCTAGCGCTCCTCGCACCTCAGGGAGCAAGGAATAATGGTCGCTTCGCTCCTCGCACCTCAGGGAGCAATGGGGGTCGGTTCAAGCTCTGACAAGAAGTCAACCGAGGTCGATGGTCACCCCGGTGAGCTCGGCACCGATGTCCCACAGCCGTGCGGCGACGTCGCGGTCCTTGGCCTTCACCGACGGCTCGACCAGTACGGGCGGACCAACGAGCCCGAGACTGCCGACCGGACCGTAGTAGTCGCCGCCCTGAGCCTTCGGATCGGTGGCGGCACGAAGAACCGGCAGGGCACCGTCGGGCGGGTCCATGATGAACCGGTCGGTGAGCCAGCGCAGCGATGGCGCGTGGTAGGCCCACTGGAGGAACCGGCTCTGCTCACGCATCACCCCGGTCCGGGTGCCTCCGGGGTGGGCCGCCAGCGAGATCGCAGACACCTCAGCACTTCTCATCCGGCGGTCGAGTTCCATTGCGAACAGCATCTGGGCGAGCTTCGCACGCGAATACGCTGCGGCGGTACTGAAACTGCGGTCCATCGGCAGATCGGCGAAGTCGATCGAGCCCGCCCGGTGGACATGGCTGCCCACGGTGACCACGCGTGCCGAGTCCGCGGCGAGCAGGCGATCGGTCAGGAGCCCGGTGAGTGCGTAGTGACCGAGATAATTCGTGCCGAAGTCCATCTCGAAACCATCGGGGGTCAGTTCGCGCCGCGCCCGCATGACCCCGGCGTTGTTGACCAGCAGATCGAGCCGAGGATGACGCCGCCGGATCTCGGCGGCGGCGTCATGGACGGAATTGAGACTCGCAAGGTCGAGATCGACGAGCTCCAACTCTGCCCCGGGGACCTTGCCCACGATGTCGTCGCGAGCCTCGGCCGACGTCTGCGGGTTACGGCACGCCAGCACCACGCGCGCGCCCAGAGTCGCCAGCCCGAGCGCGATCTCGCGCCCGATCCCCGAGTTCGCCCCGGTCACCACCGCGACCCGTCCGGTTTGCGGAGGCGCGTCGGCCAACGTCCACCCCGACTTCACATCTGCCCCCTCCGGCACCGGCTCGAACGACGATGTTGTTCGTATCACATGGCGCCGGAGGGAGCGAGAGTCAGGCGCTCACGGCCTCCGGGGCGGCGCTGCTGAATTGTCCGGCCGGCGCGAAGCGGGCGAGGACCTCGTCGTGCGGCTCTCCGGCCACCGCGGCGATGAAGCCCTCCACGTCCTCGCGGGTCCGCAGACCGAGCAGCGGATTCGGTTCGGAGAGGAGACCGAACAGGGCCGACGCGATGGCGGGACTGACGGCGGCAGCCGGAAACGACAACTCCAGGTGGGTCGCGTAGTCGGGGTCGCCCAGGTAGAGCCGGGTGACCTCGACCGCGGCCCGTCCGCGTCGCTCCCAGTGCTTCTCGAACTCCGCCGACAGCCACTCGGCGGTGAACTCACCCTCGTGGTCCCGTGCGGCCTTGACGAGTTCGGCGACCTGGAACAGCGTGTTGGCTGCCCCCTGGCCCGCGACCGGGTCGACGGCGATCGCGGTGTCACCGATCGCCGCGACCGGATGTCCACCCGCGGTGGTCGCGACAGCCTGCCGGACAGTCGGGGTGACCGCGCCCTTGAGCCACGAGACCGGATCGGACTCGATGACCTCGAGCTGGTCGATGACCGGTGCGTCCTCCGGGAAGTACTCCGCGAAGATGCCGGAGATCGTCTGCCGGGCGGACACCGCGTCGTGGACGTCGTCGAGCCGGGCCGCCCACGCTCCGTCGGGCTTGGCGAAGACGATGAACGACCACGTCGGCCCGGCATCTTTGTGCAGGAACGGTCCGACGAAGATCTCCCCGTTCTGGGCATCGAGGTTGAACAGCGAGTGCTCGCCGCCCGCGCTGCTGCGGTAGGCGAAGGACTCCGGGCCGTGGTCGACGCCGGTCAGGGTGACCTGCAGCAGACGACGCTGCGGTTCCCGGTAATGCGTGCGTGACTCGTCGACCGGGAACAGCGTCGACAGTCCGCCCTTGCCGGTGGCGACGAGGGTGATGTCGGCGTCGGCGGCGATCGCGTCGAGACGGTCGAGGCCGATCTGCCCCACCTCGAATCGTCCACCGCGGTCCAGGAACCGGGCCAGGCGGTCGTCGGCACGCAGGCGCAGGTCGACAGCCTGTGCGACGTAGCCGTAGTCCGGGTTGAACTCGAGAACCGCGGCGCGCTCGTCGCCGCTGCCGGAGTACAACCGGGCGCTGATGCCGGTGGTGTTGCTGACCTCGTACAGGTCCTCGATGATCTCGGCATCCCACTCGCGGGACTTGCCGAACAGGACACCGACACCGGTCGGCGGCACCTTGTCGCGCAACGACTCGCGGTCCCGGTCGCTGTATAGCGTGACGTCGAACCCGGCGTCGAGGAAGCCGAGGGCGGCGCTGGTCCCGGCCAGCCCGGCCCCGATGATCGCGACCGATCGTCGTGCTGTCATGAATGGATCTCCCCTGGTTGTCGGCGTGGAATGACTGCTCGACAGCGTGCCGGGGCGATCGGTGTGGCTGAAGGGTTAGACGCACCGAGAACGAATCGGCGCGTCGGCGCCGGCTCGGGTGGGGACGCTACGCGTCGTCGCGAACCCGGCGGTACCGCTCGTAGATCACCTGTCCGCCGTAGGTCCGGGTCTCGGCGAGCGACAGCCGGATCGTGTCGGCGACCGGCGGCAGCAACGGGGTACCGCCACCGACGATGACCGGGTAGCGGAAGATGCGGAACTCGTCGACGAATCCGAGTTCGATTGCCTGCCGGGCCAAGTCGGCGCCGCCGATCTCCACGTCACCGTCGGTCGAGTCCAGCACCGCGGTGAGCTCGTCGGCCAGCGATCCCTGCGCCAACCGCGCGTTGCCCTCGACCGACGTGAGGGTGCGGCTGAAGACCACCTTGGGCAGCGCCGACCAGATGTCGGCGAACGCGGCATCCGCGTCGTTCTCACGCATCCGCGGGTCGGTCTCCCAGACCAGCATCGTCTCGTAGAGCCGTCGCCCGCACACGAAGGCACCGAGTTCGCCGACCCGTTCGGTGTGGAAGGCGAACAGATCGTCAGAGGGGACCGACCAGTTGAAGTTGCCGTCGCGGTCGGAGATGAAGCCGTCCACCGAGACGCCCATCGACAAGAGCAGCATGCGGGGATGTTACGACGCCTCGCCGACACAGTCGCGGACTCCGACGCAGCAGGTGAATCCACGAGTCTGCTGTGAGGTCCGACGACACCCCGCTCGTGCCAGGCTTCCCTCAGGTGCGGGCAAGTACCATCGCCCTCTGTGCGTACGCCCCTGACCGATGCGACACCCGTCGCAACCCCGAACGAGGACGCCGCGACCGGCAACACGTCCGGGTACCGGCTGGACCTCGACGGGCTGCGCGGCATCGCGATCGCGCTGGTCGCGATCTTCCATGTCTGGTTCGGCCGGGTGTCCGGCGGCGTCGACGTCTTCCTGACCCTGTCCGGTTACTTCTTCGTCGCGTCTCTGCTCAAGCACGTCCTGGCGACCCAGCCCACGACGAGTTCCTGGGGCGCGGCGATCAATCCGTGGCCGCGATTCTCCCGGCTCCTGCGCCGGTTGCTGCCCGCTCTGCTGCTGGTCCTCGCGGTCACCGCCGGACTGATCGCGCTGATCATGCCGACGACGCGTTGGGGACCGCTCGGGGCCGAACTGCAGGCCAGTGCCCTGTACTACCAGAACTGGCACCTCGCGTTCGAGTCGCAGGACTACGCGGCCGCCGACTCCGCGAACAGCCCGATGCAGCATCTCTGGTCCATGTCGATGCAGGGCCAGTTCTTCGTCCTCACCCTCGTCTGCGCGCTGGCACTGGGCGCGGTGCTGCGTGCCCTCGGCCGGCGATCCGCATTCTTCGCCGACCCCAAGGTGGTCCGTGGAGTCGTCGGGATCGCGCTCGGCGTCGTCGCACTGGGCTCCTTCGCGTGGGCCAACTACCGCCACGGGATCAACCAGCCCTTCACCTACTACGACACCGTGGCCCGTCTGTGGGAACCGCTCGTGGGCGGACTCCTCGCGGTGTGGATGCCGCGGATCGCGCTGTCGCAGCGGGTGCGTGACCTACTGGGACTCGTGGCCCTGGGCCTTATCGTGACGTGTGGCTGGTGGATCGCCGGCGTCCAGGAATACCCCGCGGCGTGGGCGCTCGTCCCCGTGGGAGCGACGCTGATCCTCATCTGGGTCGGCTCGTCCCAGACCGCCCCCATCGATCAGGCCCCCGTCGATCAGAAGACGGCGTCCGGCCAGACCTCGATCCGATCCGGGGTGAGCCGCGGTCTCGCCCATCCCCGGCTGGTGTGGCTGGGCTCGATCGCCTACGCGCTGTATCTGTGGCACTGGCCGCTGCTCATCTTCTACCTGGCGTGGCGCTATCAGGACGATGTCTCGTGGTTCGAGGGCACCGCCATCCTGGCCGTGTCCGTGCTGCTCGCCTGGCTGACCACGAAGTACGTCGAGGCGCCGCTGCGTGCCGGGTCGGCGAAGCGGAAGCAGTCCCCGGTGCCGCCCGATGCCGATGGCGTGGTCGCGCGGCCGCCGTTCGAGAAGACCAGAGGCTACCGGCGCGCCCTCGTCGCGGTACTGGTCGTCATCAGCGTCGCAGCCGGCGCCGCCGCGGTGACCTGGCAGCGCGACGCCGCCAACGCCACCCTCGACACCCAGAACCTCGACCCACGGCTGTACCCGGGTGCGCGGGCATTCCTCGACGGCGCTCCGGTACCGAACGTGACCGCACAACCGAGTCCCCAAGTCGTCGACATGGACTGGCCGATCACCTCCTACGACTCGATCATCAGCGGCTGGAAGGACCCGTCCATCAAGGTCGGGTACTACGGCAACGTGAACGCCACCCGAACCATCGCGCTGGTCGGCGGTTCGCATGCGGAACAGTGGATCACCGCGCTCGACGCCATCGGCAAGCGCCACGACTTCCGCGTGACCACCTACCTCAAGGTCGGGTGCGCCCTCACGACCGAGCACGTGTTCACGTGGTTCGGCCAGAAGTACTACCAGTGCAACGACTGGTCGCGTCGCGTCATGGAGCGGCTCGCCGTCGACAAGCCGGATGTCGTGTTCACCAACAGCACCCGGCCCGTCGAGTCGGGCGACGGCGACTACGTCCCCAAGGACTACGAAGAGATCTTCGCCGAGTTCCGCGACCGCGGGCAGCGGGTCGTCGCGGTCCGCGACAACCCCTGGGCGACCGGACAACTCAAGCCGCCGGAGTGTCTCGCCAGCGGACGCAAACCCGAGGTGTGCGGCGTGCCCCGAGCACAGGCGATGGCGCCGGCCGACCCCGCCGCCGCGCTCGCCGGCGAGTTCCCCAACATGAGCTTCCTCGACTACACCGACGCCATGTGCGACGACGAGTACTGCCCCGCGGTCGTCGGGAACATCCTGGTGTGGCACGACTTCCACCACTTGTCGGCGACCTTCGTCCGCAGCCTCATCCCTGCCGTCGAAGCCGATCTACAGCGGTCGCTGGGTTGGTGGTGAGCGGACGGCACGCCACCTCAGTGCCGCTCGCGAAAGTGCACCGGCCGTCGTTGCCGGTACTCGACGACGGTGCCGGCCGGACGATGCCATCCCGGCTCGGCCCGAACGGTCAACTCGACCGCGGGGCAGCCGGATTCGACCGGAGGCACCGATACTCGGACGTCCACGTGGTCACCGCGAGGTCGTACCGCGAGCACCTCTGCGCAACCGACATTCGCGACGCCGGATACGATCTCCAGGTCCCCGGGCCGCAGCATCACCACTCCTGCCCCGTGGCCCGGCCGGCGAATGCGTAACCGTCCTGCCGCGCACGAGACCTCGCCGTCGTCGGCTTCGCCCGGCAGATCCGTCATCTCCCCGAACATGCGCGCGACCTCCGCGTCGACGGGCTCGAGGTAGATCTCCTCGGGTGTCCCGACCTGGCGCACGCAACCCGCCATCAACACCACGACGTGGTCGGCCATCGCCATCGCCTCCTCACGGTCGTGAGTGACCAACAGCCCACTCGAACCCTCCGCCAGGATCGTGGCCCGGACATGCTCGCGCAGCTGCGTCCTCAGCTGGGCATCAAGTGCCGAAAACGGTTCGTCCAGCCCGATGACAGCTGGTCGGGGTGCGAGCGCGCGGGCCAGTGCCACCCGTTGGCGCTGACCGCCGGACAGCGAATCGGGCCGTCGATCGCCGAACTCCTCCAGCCCGACCACGTCGAGCAACTCAGCAATCCGGGCCGCCCGGCCGGGCATACGTCTCCACCAGGGACCGAGTCCGAACCCGACGTTGCCCGCGACGGTCAGATTGTCGAACAGCGCCCCCTCTTGTGGCACCAACCCGAACCTCCGACGTTCGGGTCGAACCCCCACCGGGCGGGTTCGGGCAGAGCCGGCCGAGGCGACCTCGACACCGTCGATCTCGATGCGACCCGCTCGGATCGGCTCGAGACCCGCGATCGCGCGCAACAGGGTCGTCTTACCGCAGCCCGATGGACCGATGACCGCCGTGATCGACCCGGCGGGAACGTGAAAGGACACGCCGTCGAGAACGGTCGTGCTGCCGTACACGACCGAGACGTCGTCTACACGAACCGCGTTCCTCATGCGTGGCGTGCCCTTCCGAACAGTGCGGACAGCGCCGCGGTGGGTAGCGACGAGACGACGATCAGAACCAACCCGAGGACGGCTGCGCGACCGTAACTCAAGTCGTTGTTCAGACTCCACATATCCGTTGCGAGAGTTCGTGTTCCGATCGGGGCAAGCATCAAGGTGGCGGGTAGTTCCTTGGCAACCGACAAGAACGCGAGAGCGGAGCCGGCCATGATCGCCGGCATCACCAACGGGAGTTGCACACGCACCGCGGTCGTCAGCGGTCCCGCACCGAGAGTGCGCGAGACCTCGGACACCGCACACGGGATGGAGTCGACACCGGATCGGATCGGACCCAGACAGACCGGCAGGAACAGGACCGCATAGGTGGCGATGAGCATCGTGGCGGTGAGGTAGAGGTCCGGGACGACGCGGGTGCCCAAGAAGACCATCGAGAGCGCAACGGTCACACCCGGCAACGTATAACCGAGGTAGGACACGGCCTCGACAGTGTCCCCGGTCCTGCTACGCGGACGAGATATGAAGAATGCCAACGGCAATGCGAGAAGGGCGATGACGATGGCCGCCTGTACCGAGAGCAACGTCGTGGTCCGGGCGTACGGACCCACCCAGGCCAGCAGTTCGCCGACGCTGTCGAATCCGAGCCGGCGGGACTCGCTGATCTCGCGTAACAGCCCGACGATCGGAAGGCAGACGCCCACCGCGACGGTGGCTGTGACGAGACCCCAGGCCACCGGCCGGTTCTTCGAGACCCTCGACCGCGACGGGGTGGCACTTGGATCGACGTGGCGTCGTGCTCGCCGTTCGACGACGGCGAGCGCCACCGCGACGAGTGCGAGAACCACACCGTAGAGTGCGGCGACCGAACGGTCCAGGGTTCCGTTGTAGGCGTTGTAGATCCCCACGGTGAACGGCTCGAAGCGGACGATCGCGGGTCCACCGAAATCGCTGATCGCGTACAGCGCAACCAGCAGTCCACCCGCAACGACCCCCGTGCGAACACGCGGGAGAGTCACGCGCACAAAGGCTTCGAGCGGACCACAGCCCAGAGTGCGGGCGGCATCCTCATCAGTGCGGCCGGTACCGGAAAGCAGCGCCACCGTCGGCAGCATGACCAGGGGATAACAGGCCAGGGTCAAGACGAGTGCAGCCGCCCCCAGGCCCTCGAATCCCGGGAACAGACGGGTCCACACAAAGCCCGATACGTACGAGGGGATCGCGAGCGGCGCCGCGAGTAACGCGATGACGAATGCGCGCCCGCGCCCCACCCCGCGGGACACACACCACGCCAGCACGACCCCGATGATGATCGACGCGCACGTGACGATCGCTGCGAGCTGAACCGTGCGCCAGAGAAGTTGACCGGTGCGCGGGCGGAACAGAAGCGCGGTCGCCTGATCGATCCCGATGTCGGCGACCCGAACGACGAGATAGACCGCGGGCGTGATCAACAACAGGGCGATGCAGACGCTGATCGTGCACAACAGCATTCGCCCCGGCCGGAGATGACGGCCGGGACGAATCCTGGTGTTGACCAACAGGTCAGACAGCGCCGACCTCGCGCAGCAACTCATCTGTGCCGACGACATCGGCCAGTTCGTCGAGGGCGATCTGCGGCGGTGACAGCTGCTCCAGCGTCGGCAGTCCCTCGACCGGGAGCGGCTCGTTCCCGACCACCGGGTACTCGCCCACCTCGGTGGCGAAGTAGGTCTGGGTCTCCGGCGTCAGCAACTGTCGGACGAATTCGAAGGCCTGCTCCTTGTCGGACGCGGTCTTGAGGACACCGATCGCACCCACGTTCACGAGCGCGCCCGGATCGCCGTCGGAGAAGAAGTGCAGTCGCCCGGGAACGTTCTCGATTCCCTTCTCCTGCACCTCCTGGACCCAGTAGTAGTGGTTGGTGAGTCCCGCTGCGAGTTGTCCGGTGTTCACGCCCTCCACGATGGGCCCGTTGCCCTCGAACGACTTGGGGTCGTTGGCAAGGAAGGCGGTGAGCCAAGCGCGAGCGCCATCGTCGCCGCGAGTGAGTCGGAGCGCAGTCACGAAGGACTTGAACGAGGCATTCGTGGGGGCGTAACCGACCTTGCCACGCATCTCGGGCGCGAGAAGTCCGTCGATGCCCGCCGGGAGGGTGGCCGGATCCACCTGCGCCGGATCGAAGATCAACACACGAGAGCGCGCCGACGTGGACACCCAGGTGCCGGTCTCAGACCGGTAGGCCTCGGGGACGTTCTCGGCGATGTCTGCGGGGAGGGGTTCGAGGAGTCCGGCCTCGGCAAGAGCGCCGAGCTCGCCGGCATCTTGCGCGAAGAAGAGGTCGGCCGGGCTACCGTCGCCCTCCTCCAGGATCTGCGCGGCCTTCTTGTCGTACGCCGCCGTCACCGGAACCGTCGCGTGGATTCGTTCCACCAGCGGACCCACCAGAGACTCCGAACGTCCCGAGTAGAGCACGAGCGCCTCGTCGTCGTTCGACGAATCGCTTCCTGTGCAGGCCGCGAGCAACCCGGCGGCCATGATCGCCGCCCCAGCGGTGGCGACCACTCGTCGAACCCATCGTCTTGTGTGCACTTGCCGATACTCCTCTGTTCTCGGGACACCAATGAACCTTCACCCCCGACCAAGCCAGGTAAGCCTAACCGATACTGGCGCAAGGTCGGACAAAACGGTCGTAGTCCGGTGACCGCCTGGGCGGCCGGCTTGCCCTCAGCCCACCGCGGTCAGCAGAGCACGCGGCCCGGCGAAGACCGTCTCGCGAATGTGGTTGCGGACGAGAGTCCAAGCGGGGCAGTCACATCGAGCAGCGACACCGCGCGCGTCGACGCCCTGGTCCCGGCACAACGCGATGGCCCGGCGCAGGTGGAAACCCTGCGTCACGATGACCACCTCGTCGACGCCGAACACCTCCCGGGCGCGCCGGCAGCTCGCCGCGGTGTCGAGGCCGGCCGGGTCGTCGGCGATCACCCGCGGGTTGACACCGCGTTCCTCGAGATAGCGTCGCATCACCGCTGGTTCGTTCCCAGCCTCGTCGGAACCGTTGCCCGAGTTGATGATCCGGGCGACTCCCCCGGTCCGGTACAGCTCCCGCGCCGTGTCGAGCCGCCCTCGCACGTAGTCGCCGGGCGACCCGTCGTCGTGGACGAGGGAACCCAGCACCAGCAGCGTGGACGGGCGAGCGGGTGCCGTCGCGTCGTCGATCCTGCCCACCGACGAGAAGTACATCCACGTGGCGGCCAGGGTGATCCACAGTTCGACCAGCACCAGCAGCACCGGTACGACGAGACGAGCACCTGACCTCACCCCTACAACGTAGGGGACCGACCACCAACATGCCCGTTCGAGCCCGGACCCGGCGGTCGCCCCGTGATACTGAGAGGACCTCGGTCGCGCTCAGCCTGTGCGCGCATCCATTTCGTGGTGTGAAAGTGATGGTGCGATGCCGTACATGCCGGTCACCTCGTCGATGTTCCTCCTCGCCGAGACGCGGGAGCAGCCCATGCACGTGGGCGGACTCCAACTGTTCGTACCGCGCGAGGGCCAGTCGTCGAGCGAACTCGCCGAAGAGATCATCGAAGCGTTCTGCGGCTGCACCGAAGTCCATCCGACCTTCCGCAAACGGCCGGCAGTACCGGTGACCCTGCTGGGCAACGTGGCGTGGTCCTTCGACGACGAGATCGACTTCGACTACCACGTCCGGCGGACCGTGCTCCCCCGCCCCGGCCGCGTCCGCGAGCTGCTGCGATACGTCTCCCTCAACCACGGGGCCCTGATGGACCGGTTCCGACCGATGTGGGAGATCCACGTCATCGAGGGTCTCGACGACGGCCGGGTGGCGCTCTACAGCAAGATCCACCACTCCGTCGTCGACGGCGTCTCCGCGTTGCGCCTGCTCCAGCGGACCTTGTCCGACGACCCCGACGACCGGTCGGGTACCGCACCGTGGGACCCGGCGCTGGTCGAGCGTCGACCCCCGCGCCCCTCGCCGAGTCTGCGCAGCCGGGTGTCCAGCCTGGCGAACGTGGCCGGCCAGGTCGCAGGCCTCGGGCCCGCGGCCGCGAAGGTCGCGGTGGCCGGCCTCCGCGACCCGGAGTTCGTCGCCCCACTGGGACGGGCCCCGCGCACGATTCTCGACGTCGCGATCGGGAGCGCCCGCCGATTCGCCTCGCAGCAGTGGGAGATCGACCGTCTTCGGGCAGTGGCCGATGCCCGGAACATCACCCTCAACGACGTGATCGTCGCGATGTGTTCAGGAGCCCTGCGGTCGTACCTCATCGACCAGGACGCCCTGCCCGACGCCCCGCTCATCGCGGCGGTGCCGGTGTCGATGCACACCGACGGCGATGACGACGGCAACGCGGTGACCGCCATCCTGGTGAGTCTCGCGACCGATGAGCCGGATCCCGAACGCCGCCTGGACAAACTCGTCGAGTCGGCGCGCCATAGCAAGTCGGTGGTCCGGGGCCTTCGTCCGCTGCAGGCCCTCGCGCTGGGCGCGGCGAATTTCGCGCCGCTCGCCTTCGCGACCGTGCCCGGCTTCGTCCAGTACGTCCCCCCTCAGTTCAACATCATCATCAGCAACGTCCCCGGGCCGTCGAAGCACCTGTACTGGAACGGCGCCCGCCTCGACGGCGTGTACCCGGTCTCCATCCCGACGCAGGGCCTCGCGCTCAACATCACCGTGACCAGCACTGCCGAGCACATCAACTTCGGGCTGATCGGCGCCCGGGCCCAGCTCCCGAGCCTGCAACGCCTGCTCACGCACCTCGACACGGCGCTGGAAGAACTCGAGAAGGTCGCACGAACCCGGTGACGTCTCCGGCACCCGTGGCCCGGACGTGGCCTCGGACACCCTGACTCGACAGTAAGTTACTCGCGAGTATCATCTGATATGAGGTAGACCAGCGTAATTAGGCCAGCCTTGGCAGCGCGCCGGTGGCGCAACGAATTACGGTTACCTGTAGTACACCGCCCCGTGGTACCCAGCCTCGCGTTCCGCGACCGGGGGCGGACGACCTAGACGAAAGGCCGGTACGCGCCCGTGACTACCACGACGATTGCCATCGGCACGACAGCCGCGGTGATCAGCCTCCTCTGCTGGTACCTGTTCCTCGGTGGCGTGGTGCGGATCTTCCGCACCATCAAGCTCGGGCACAAGGTCGACAGCTCCCGCTTCTGGCCCATCCTCCCGCGCTTCCTGACGATGATGAAGGAATTCATCGTCCACACGCGCATGGTGAAGTTCCGCACCGTCGGCTGGGCGCACTGGCTCGTGATGGTCGGCTTCCTCGGCGGGTTCCTGCTGTGGTTCGAGGCCTACGGACAGTCCATCAACCCGGAGTTCCACTGGCCCGTCTTCGGTGACACCTTCGCGTGGCACCTCTGGGACGAGCTCCTCGGCATCGCCACCGTCGTCGGCATCATCGTGCTGATCGTGATCCGCCAGCTCAACCACCCGCGCGTCCCCGAGCGGTTGTCGCGCTTCGGCGGTTCGCGCTTCGGACCGGCCTACTTCGTCGAGGTCATCGTGTTGCTCGAGGGCCTGGGCATGATCCTGGTCAAGGCGTCGAAGATCGCAACCTACGGCCACGCCAACGCCTACTCCGACTTCTTCACCATGCAGGTCGCGAAGATCCTCCCGGCCTCGCCGACGCTGGTGTCGATCTTCGCCGTGATCAAGCTGATGAGCGGCATGGTCTGGCTGGCGATGGTCGGCATGAACATCAGCTGGGGCGTTGCCTGGCACCGTTTCTCGGCCTTCTTCAACATCTACTTCAAGCGCGAGCAGGACGGCGGCGTCGCCCTCGGTGCCGCGAAGCCGATGATGAGCCAGGGCAAGGTCCTCGACATGGAGACCGCCGATCCCGATGTCGATGCGTTCGGCGCCGGCAAGATCGAGGACTTCTCCTGGAAGGGCTGGCTCGACTTCACCACGTGTACCGAGTGTGGTCGCTGCCAGTCGCAGTGTCCCGCGTGGAACACCGGCAAGCCGCTGAGCCCGAAGCTGCTCATCATGTCGCTGCGCGACCACGGCAACGCCAAGGCCCCGTACCTGCTCGCCGGTGGCCGCAAGGACATGGGCGGCGACGAGGTAGGCCTCGTCGACGCCGACGGCAACGTCCTCGAGGGCAAGCTCAACGCGATCCCGGAATCGGCGCGTGCCGAGGCGGCCCGCAAGCTCGTCGGCGAGTCCAAGGGCGATCTCGGCGGCGGTCAGGTCGTCGAAGCCGTGGAGGGTGAGTTCGATCCCGAGGCGCTCGGTGCCGTCATCGACACCGAGACCCTGTGGAGCTGCACCACCTGCGGTGCCTGCGTCGAGCAGTGCCCGGTCGACATCGAGCACGTCGACCACATCCTCGACATGCGCCGCTACCAGGTCCTGATCGAGTCGGACTTCCCGACCGAGCTGGCCGGCATGTTCAAGAACCTCGAGAACAAGGGCAACCCGTGGGGCCAGAACGCCTCCGCGCGCACCGCCTGGATCGACGAGATGGACATCGAGATCCCGGTCTTCGGCAAGGACGTCGAGTCGTTCGAGGGCTTCGAGTATCTGTTCTGGGTCGGCTGTGCCGGTGCCTACGAGGACCGCGCGAAGAAGACCACCAAAGCCGTCGCCGAGCTCCTCGACATGGCCGCGGTGAACTTCATGGTCCTCGGCGAGGGCGAGACCTGTACCGGTGACTCCGCACGACGTGCCGGCAACGAGTTCCTCTTCCAGATGCTCGCGCAGCAGAACATCGAGATGCTCGGCGAGGTCTTCGCGACCGCGCCCGAGCAGCGCAAGAAGGTCGTCGTCACCTGTGCGCACTGCTTCAACGCACTGGGCAACGAGTACCCGCAGCTGGGCGCGAAGTACGAGGTCGTCCACCACACGCAGCTGCTGAATCGTCTCGTGCGCGAGAAGCGACTCGTTCCGGTCGCACCGCTCGGCGAGGGTGTCACCTACCACGACCCGTGCTACCTGGGCCGCCACAACAAGGTCTACGACGCCCCGCGTGAGTTGATGGGTGCGGCCGGTTCGACGCTCACCGAGATGCCGCGCCACGGCGAACGGTCCATGTGCTGTGGTGCCGGCGGTGCCCGCATGTGGATGGAAGAGCAGATCGGCAAGCGGATCAACATCGACCGGGTCGACGAGGCGCTGGACACCCTCGGCGACACCACCGGCGATCAGGTCAAGAAGGTCGCGACCGGCTGTCCGTTCTGCCGCGTCATGCTCACCGACGGTGTGACCGCCCGGACGAGCGGTACCGAGTCCGAGGGCAAGGTCGAGGTCGTCGACGTCGCGCAGTTGTTGCTCGAGTCGGTGAAGCGCGACCGGACCGAGGTCAAGCTCGGCGGCCGGTTCCTCGGACCGCGTCCCACCCTCGCCGAGCCGGAGCCGGAACCCGAGCCCGAGAAGGTGCCCGCGGCGGCGACTGCGTCGGCCGCGACCACCGAGGCCGCGCCGAAGCCGAAGGTCGGCCTGGGCATGAAGGGCGGCAAGAAGCCGGGCGCGGCGGCCAAGACCGCGGCACCGGAAGCACCCGCCGAGAAGGCACCCGCCGAGAAGAAGCCGGCATCGAAGGGCTTCGGCATGAAGGGCGGCAAGAAGCCCGGTGCCGCAGCGGCGTCGGCCGCCCCGGACCCGGCAGCCGCCGAGACCGCAGCCGAGGCACCCGCCGAGAAGAAGCCGGCAGCCAAGGGCTTCGGCATGAAGGGCGGCGCCAAGCGTCCCGGTGCCGCGAGCAAGCCCGCCGGTGGTACCGCCGAGCCGGTGCCGGCCGAGACCGAGTCCTCCGAGGCGGTCAAGGAGGAGGTCGCCGAGGCCACCACCGAGACGCCGCAGGCCGAGAAGAAGCCCGCATCCAAGGGCTTCGGCATGGGCAAGGCCAAGCGCCCGGGTCAGAAGACCACCAACGCGGCGGCCCCCGCCGCCGGGGTGACCGCGCCCGCCGAGAGCAAGGTCGACGAGAGCGAATCGGCCCCGGACGCCGCCCCGACCGTGGACACGGAATCGGCCTCGGCGACAGCGGGAACGACGACAGCGGAGTCGGCTACCGCGGGATCGGCGACGGAATCACCCGTTGCTGCGGCAACGGAAGAGAAGCCCGGCAAGGCCAAGGGCTTCGGGATGTCCGCGGGCAAGAAGCGGCCCGGCGGTATCGGCAAGGCCGCGGCCAAGCCGGCCGCGGCACCTGCCGAGGCTGCGGACGCCCCCGCCCCCGCTCCCGAGACGGACGTCGCACCTGCCGAGACCGCCGAGGCACCCGCTGCCGAGGCTCCGGCTGCTGAGACTCCAGCCGCCGAGGCGCCGCAGGGCGGCTCGGCCGCCGTGCTGACCGAGGAGAAGCCGGCCAAGGCCAAGGGCTTCGGCATGGCCGCGGGCAAGAAGCGACCGGGCGGCGCGAGCAAGGCCGCACCGGCAGCTGCTCCGACTCCGGAATCGGCTGAGCCAGAACCCGAGGCCCCGCAGGCCGAGGAGGCACCAGCCGAGGCCGCAGCGACCGAAGCGGCTGTGAACGAGGCCCCGGCCGCCGAGGCTCCGGTAACAGAGGCCGACGACGCGGAGACGGCCGAGGTCGAGAGCCCGGGCGACGCAGACGACGCCGACACAGAGGCGGCGCCTGCGGCGTCGAGCAACGGTTCGTCCGCTGCTCGCACGGTCGCCGAGACCGGGGCGTCGAAGGCCAAGGGCTTCGGCATCGCGGCCGGCAAGAAGCGGCCCGGCCACAAGTAGAACTCTCAGCAAGGCAGACAGATGTCGTCTTTCGTGGCGCCCATCGCCACGAAAGACGACATCTCTCGTTTCGGGTGACCTCAGCTTCGGCACGCGCCAGAAACGCATTTGCCACCGGCTGCGACAATGTACCCGTGAGTAGGCCCCATGTTTCGCACCTCAACCAGAACCTCAAGCCGCTCGAGCAGTCGCTCAAGCTGCAGAACGTGTGCTACGAGATCCGCGGTCCCGTCCACGCGCACGCGCAGCGGCTCGAGGCGGAGGGCCATCGAATCCTCAAGCTGAACATCGGCAACCCGGCGCTGTTCGGTTTCGAGGCCCCCGACGTGATCATGCGCGACATGATCCACGCCCTCCCCTACGCGCAGGGCTACTCCGAGTCGGCCGGTGTCCTGTCCGCGCGTCGTGCCGTGGTGACCCGCTACGAGCTCATCCCCGACTTCCCGTACTTCGACGTCGACGACGTCATCCTGGGCAACGGCGTCTCCGAGCTCATCACGATGACGATGCAGGCCCTCCTGAACGACGGCGACGAGGTCCTGATCCCGGCGCCCGACTACCCGCTGTGGACCGCGATGACCTCGCTGTCCGGCGGGCAGCCCGTGCACTACCGCTGCGACGAGGAGAACGGGTGGAACCCCGACGTTGCCGACATCGCCGCGAAGATCACCGACCGCACCAAGGCGATCGTCATCATCAACCCGAACAATCCGACCGGCGCGGTCTACTCACGGGAGGTCCTCGAGCAGCTCGTCGAACTCGCCCGTGAGCATTCGCTGCTGATCCTCGCCGACGAGATCTACGACAAGATCATCTACGACGACGCCGAGCACGTGAACGTGGCATCGCTGGCGCCGGATCTGTTGTGCCTCACCTTCAACGGTCTGTCGAAGGCGTACCGCGTCTGCGGCTACCGAGCCGGATGGGTCGTGATGACCGGGCCGAAGGACCACGCGCGCGGGTTCATCGAGGGCATGGGCATCCTGGCGTCGACGCGCCTGTGCGCCAACGTGCCGGGCCAGCACGCGATCCAGGTGGCCCTCGGCGGTTACCAGTCCATCGAGGCCCTCGTCTCCCCCGGTGGCCGGTTGTACGAACAGCGGAACGTGACCTGGGAGAAGCTGAACGAGATCCCCGGGGTCAGCTGCGTCAAGCCCAAGGGCGCGCTGTACGCCTTCCCCCGCCTCGATCCCGAGATCTACGAGATCCACAACGACGAACTGTTCGTCCAGGACCTGCTGCTGCAGGAGAAGATCCTGGTGGTGCAGGGCACCGGGTTCAACCTCGACGACCACAACCACTTCCGCATCGTCACGCTGCCGTGGTCGCGCGATCTGAAAGAGGCTGTCGAGCGTATCGGAAACTTCCTGTCGTCGTATCGACAGTGATCCCGCGGAGTTCCGCGAGAAGTCCCTGGTGAGGGCCCGGTCATCCGACCGGGCCCTCACTGCTTTTCCGGGGTCTGGACATTTGTGTAACCGTTGGTAACGTGTACCTCCATCGGCGGGGCACACACAACGAGGTGACAGATGGCTCAACAGGCGATTCGACGACCCGAGTGGCGTCCGGGGACCGTCAGCAACAACGGGATCCGGCTGGCCACCTACGAGCTGGGCGATCCGTCGAAACCGACGGTGCTGCTGGTGCACGGCTGGCCGGACACCCACCACCTGTGGACCCACATCGCGCCGCGGCTGGCGGAGCAGTATCACGTGGTCGCCTATGACTGCCGCGGCTTCGGCGAGAGCGACCGCCCCCGGCAGGTCGCCGCCTACCGCCTCGACGAGCTCGCCGACGACCTGTACGCGGTCGCGGAGTCGGTGAGTCCCGACGACGCCGTACACGTGGTGGCACACGACTGGGGATCGGTGCAGACATGGGAGGCCGTCAGCCGCCCGCGCGCCAACGCCCGCATCGCCTCATTCGTCTCGGTGTCCGGCCCCAACCTCGACCACCTCGGTCAGTTCGTCCGCGATCAGGTCGCCAGCCCCACCCCTCGACACCTGCGCAATGTGCTCGCGCAGTCGATGTCGTCGGCTTACACAGGGCTGTTCCAGCTTCCGGTGCTCCCCAACGTGTTGTTGCGCGCGATGGGCAATCCGGCGGTGTGGAAACAGTTCCTGCGCGCGGTCGAGGGCACGCCACCGGAGAACGTCGACGTCGCCGACTCGTTGCGCCGCGACATGGTGAGCGGCCTCGCCCTGTACCGCGCGAACATCCGCGCCAAACTCCTGCGCCCCGATCCGCGGACCACCACGGTGCCGGTGCTCCAGGTGGTCAACGAACGCGACATCGCGCTGCGGCCGGCCATCTACGACATCACGCCGACGTACGTCGCGAAACTCTGGCGCCGCGACACCCCGACCGGACATTGGCTGCCCTACACCAACCCCGACTATCTGACCGATCTCGTCCTGGATTTCCTTGCGGTGCAGACCAACAGTGGGGCCCCGGCCCCGGTCATCGAGCGGGCCCGGCTTTTCACCGAACCGAAACCTCTGGCGGGCAAACTCGTCGTGATCACCGGTGCGGGCAGCGGCATCGGACGCGAGACGGCCCTGGCACTGGCCGAACGCGGGTGCGAGCTCGTCCTGGCCGACCTCGACCTCGCGTCCGCCGACGAGACCGCCCGCGCCTGCAAGGCCGCGGGGTCGGCCGCGCACGCCTACCTCCTCGATGTCTCGGACACCGCCGAGTTCGCCACCTTCGCCGCTCGCGTCCGAGAGGCCCACGGCATCCCCGACATCGTGGTCAACAACGCCGGAATCGGTTTGGCCGGCGGGGTGTTGGCGGCCACCGACGAGCAGGTCGACCGGCTCCTCGACGTCAACCTGCGCGGCGTCGTCACCGGCAGCCGGGAGTTCGGCCGGCAGATGGTCGAGCGCGGGGTCGGCGGGCACATCGTCAACATCGCGTCGGCCGCGGCGTTCACGCCGTCACGCAGCCTCGGTCTGTACTCGGCGTCGAAGGCGGGCGTACTCCTCTTCTCCGAGTCGCTCCGCGCCGAGCTCGCCGAACACCGCATCGGCGTCAGCGCGATCTGTCCCGGACTCGTCGACACCAACATCGTCTCCTCGACGCCGATCGCCGGCCTCGACGCCGAGGCCGAACAGGCCCGCCGCGATCGGCTCGACCGGTTCTACCAGCGCCGGGGATTCACCCCGGACCGGGTCGCCGGTGAGATCGTCGCTGCCATCGAGCACAACAAGGCGGTGGTGCCGGTGACCGTGGAGGCGAAGGTGGGATACCGGATCTACCGCTTCGCGCCGTGGCTGTCGCGCATCGGCGCCCGTCAGAACGTCACGGGGTGAACCACATGACGCACACCGAGGATCACGCACACGACGACGCTTCGGCCGATCCCGGCCCCGTCGAACTGCACGCCCGGAACGTGGCATTCGACTGGGATGACGTCCCGCTGCATTGGATTCCCGGCCATCCGGTCGCGTCGAACTTCATCAGTGTGCTCAATCTCCTCCTGCCCGAGGGCGAACGATGGTTCGTGCAGACCTACAACGAGGCCCTGCCGCTGGTCGACGACGAGGAACTCGCCTCTCGCATGCGAGGATTCATCGGCCAGGAGGCGATGCACGCCGAGGCCCACGATCACGTCCTGTGGGAGTTCCTCGATCACCACGGCATCGACCCGCGGCCCTACCAGCTGCAGATGGAGTGGATCTTCCGCAAGGTGCTCGGCCCGCTGGAGGGTGGCACCCAGGCGGCCCGCGACAAACACCTCGTCGAACGCCTCTGGCTCATCGCGGCTTTGGAGCACTACACCGCCATCCTCGGCGACTTCGCGTTGAACAACACCTGGACCCGGGTCGGGGCGCACCCCACGATGACCGACCTGTTCATGTGGCATGGCGCCGAGGAGGTGGAGCACCGCGCGGTGGCACACGATGTCGCCGCGTACTTCGGCGACGGATATCTGCGTCGCGGCCGGGCGATGTTCGTGGTGCTGCCGATCCTGTTGATCCTCATCCAGCGGGGTTACCGATTCATCATGGGCCAGGACAGGTCGTTGTCGTACAACTACTTCCAGAAGACCTGGCATTACCACCGCGGGGTGCGGGCCGGCGTGCTCCCGAAGATGCGGACGATCGTCTTCGCCACCTTCAGCTACTTCCGGCCCGGGTTCCGGCCGGAGGACATCGGCAGCACCGCACAGGCGGTCGCCTATCTCGCGAGCTCGCCGGCCGCGCGCAACGCGGCGTGAGTGCGGACGGGAGAGCAGGGTCATGAACCAACGCGCGCATCCGCATTCGACAACGCTCACGCAACCACCGCCCCACCTGCACGGCCGATGGCGGCATGACCCGCTGCTCACGTTCGGCACCATGGTGTTCCGGGCGTGGTGGCCGGTCTGGCGGCCGCTGTCACCGCTGCGCCGAGGTGCGGTGCGCGACGGGACCACCCGGGTCCGAATCGTCGGACGCGAGGTGGTCGCGCGCGACGAGAACGTCATCGCGCTCACCCTCGCCGCCGCGGACGATGGCGCGCTACCGAACTGGCACGCCGGGGCGCACATCGATCTGCTGTTGCCGTCGGGACGCATGCGGGAGTACTCGCTGTGCGGCGACACCGCGGATCGGGAGCACTACCGGATCGCGGTGCGCCGGATTCCCGACGGCGGTGGCGGTTCGGTCGAGGTCCACGACTCGTTGCGTGTCGGCGATGTCTTCTCGATCAAGGGTCCCCGCAACGCCTTTCCGTTCGCGGTCCCCGGCCACGGATCACCTGCGCGCCGAATCCGCTTCGTCGCGGCCGGCATCGGCATCACCCCGATCCTGCCGATGCTCGCCACGGCGGAGCGCTTCGGGCTGGACTGGTCGATGATCTACACCGGCCGCACCGCCGAGTCGATCCCGTTTGTCGACGAGGTGGCCGCGTTCGGCGACCGCGTCACCATCCGGACCGACGACGTCCACGGACTGCCGAGCATGGCCGAACTGGTCGGTCCCGTCGACGCCCCCGCCGACCTCGCCGTCTACTGTTGCGGCCCGGTTCCCATGCTGGAGGGGCTTCGCCGCCATCTCGCGACACGCGCCGACATCGAGCTGCACTACGAGCGGTTCAGCCCGCCACCGGTGGAGAACGGCTCCGAGTTCACGGTGACGCTGGCCTCGACCGGTCAGGAGATCCCGGTCGCCGCCGACGAATCCGCGCTCGCCGCGATCCGCCGGGTGGAGCCGTCGGTACCGTACTCGTGCCGGCAGGGATTCTGCGGCACCTGCAAGGTCAGGACGCTGTCCGGCGAGGTCGACCACCGCGACAACATCCTGACCGAGCCCGAGCGCGCGGCCGGGACCATGCTGACCTGCGTATCACGCAGTCCCGGCGGGAATCTCACCCTCGACCTCTGAGGCTTCCGCCCCCTGAGCTGAGGTGTGAGGAGCGCTGGCGACAACCCGTCCGCTCCCTGAGGTGCGAGGAGCGTTAGCGACGAGCCACGAAGGGTTCCCGCTCCCCCGCAACAAGAATGCCGCCGCGACGCCCGCGACCGCCGTGACGGCGACCGCGGCCCAGACCGCGTCGTGCAACCCGACCATGAAGGCGTCCTGCACCGCGATCCGGACCGCATCACCGATCGCGCCCGGCGCCTGGTCGGCCACCCCGACCCCGGCCATCACCGATTGCTTCGCCGCGTCGACCGCCTCGGCCGGCAACCCGCTGCCCGACAGCCGGTCTCCGACCCCGGCGACATACGCCGATGTCAGGATCGACCCGAGGACCGCGACACCGAGCGTCCCGCCGATCTCGCGTGTCGTGTCGTTGACCGCACTGCCCGCACCGGCCTGTTCCGGACGCAGCGCGTCCATGATGAGCTGGGTGCACGGACCGGAGATGAAGGCGAGACCCGCCGCCATCAGCGACATCGCCCAGATGACGAGTTCCCAGTACCCGGAGTCCCGCGCGGAGAGCTCGACGAGCGCGAACCCGCCGGACATCAGGAAGGCCCCGGTCACCGAGACCACCCGGGGCCCGAAACGGTGCGACAGTGCCATCGCAACCGGCGACAGCGCTGCCATCACGATCGCGAACGGGAGGGTACGGACACCGGCCGCCAGCGGACCGTATCCCTTCACCGCCTGGAAGAACTGCGTGATCAGGAAGATGAAGCCGAAGAGCGCGAAGAACGCCACGCTGATCATCCCGGCGGCGGTGGCGAAGCGCCGGTTGGCGAAGAGCCGGACGTCGAGGATGGGGTGCGCGATCCGCAGCTGTGTGGCCACGAACACCGCCAGGATGGTCACTGCGACAACGACACCCACTACCGTGCGCGCCGTGGCCCAACCGACGTGGGGCGCCTCGATCAGGGTGAAGGTCAGCAGGCCCAGGCCGGCGATCGAGAGCACGACCCCGAGCGCGTCGAACCGGGGCACCGACACCGGTCGCGTGCCGGGTACGACCGCCAGGATCATCGCGAGGGCCACCACACCGAACGGGACGTTGACCCAGAACACCGATGTCCACGAGAAGTGTTCGAGGAGCCAGCCGCCGAGAACCGGTCCGATGGCCACTGCCACTCCGGAGACCGCCGCCCAGATCCCGACAGCCATCGCGCGTTCCCGGGCATCGACGAAGATGGTCGTGATGATCGCGAGCGTGGCGGGAAAGACCAGCGCCGCGAAGACCCCGAGCCCCGCACGGCCGGCGACGAGCTGCCCGAGGTTCTGGGATGACGCCGCCAGCACCGACACCAGCATGAAACCTCCGATGCCGGTGAGGAGCACCCGACGGTGCCCGAACCGGTCACCGAGGTAGCCGCCGGTCAACAGCAGGCCGGCGAAGACGAGCGTGTAGGCGTCGACGATCCATTGCAGGCCCGAGATCCCGGCGCCGAGGTCGCGGGCGAGCGTCGGGAGGGCCACGTTGACGATCGTGTTGTCGATCATCACGAGTAGTTCGGCGAAGCTGAGGGCGCCCAGCGCCCACCAGCGAGCATGCGTGCGTTCGGTTGGCATCGATCTTCTCCTGGTCGGGTGGCGCAAGCGGTTTCGTCGATCCGTTAGAACAACGTTCCAGTATTGTAGAACAGTGTTCTATTCAAGAAGAACACCGTTCCAGTAGGTTGTCAACATGTCTCCCGCGAAGCCGCGCACGCGTACAGCAGGCGCCGACGTCCGATCCGCGCTGCTCCGGGCAGGTCGCACGATCCTCGAGCGCGATGGCACGGCCGGTCTGACGGTTCGGGCCGTGGCCGGTGAGGCGAAGGTCGCCCCGATGGGCGTCTACAACCACTTCGACGGCCGGGACGGCCTGCTGGACGCCCTGGTCACCGACGGTTACGCCGAATTCGGACGGGCGATTGCGACGAGGGATGACGATCCGGCGACTCGTCTGCGCAACGCCGGTGTGGCGTACCGGAAGTTCGCACTCGCCAATCCGGTGCTCTACGGGCTGATGTTCTCAGCGCAGTGCACGCCCGAGATCGACGTGGCCGCAAACGCATTCGAGGTCCTCGTCGACACCATCCGGTACGGCCAGGTGGCCGGGGTCATCTTGTCCGCCGACCCCGTCGAACAAGCCATGCAGACCTGGTCCGCCGTTCACGGCGCCGTGAGTCTCGAACTCGCCCATGCCTATCACCCCGACGTCGATGCATCGGCGAACTATGAGAACGTCCTCGACTTCGTGGCGCGCGCACTGGCGCCCCGGCCCGACGACTGAGACCCGGCTCGGGGACGGTCATCGGGTTCGTGCGTCAGGGCAGGACGATCGGCGGCAGACCGGGAAGCGGGATCGTCACGCCGCCTGGCGGACGCGGAGTCCGCGACCGGGGACGAGGCCGGGGCGCAGGCTCCTCCGCGGAGGGCGTCGTCGTCTCCGGCGGAGGAGGAGTCGTGTACCGGCGCGCCGGTTGCCGGGCCTCGGCATAGATTGCGGGATCGGCGAACTCGGGTTCCGGAGTGGCGGTGGTGCGTTGGGGAAGCGGCGCGGCGACGGTCGGCGACGCCTCATCGTGTCCGACGGCCAACGCCGTGGCCACCGCGACGACGGCCACCGCGCACAGCAGCGCCACCGCGGCGAGAACGCGCTTGCCTCCGCGCCGCCGTCGGCTCGCGCCGGCCGAATGCGGCCCTGCTACTGACACGTCGGAGTGCGGTGGAGCCCCGATGGCCGACCCTGTGTCCGCCGAATACCCGGCCATCGGATCGACGTTCACCTCCCCATCGCCGGACCGGACCGGCGGCGTGGGCGTGTGCGCCGGCGTCCACCGAGGCGCAGACTCACCCGACGGCGGCGGCCCGGCAACCGGATTCCTCGGCGTGCGCAGATCGTGACCGACCGGAGAGAGCTCGGAGAACTGCTGGTCGTCCCGAAGCGGCTGGGCGCGAGGGACATCCGGGGCAGCAACATACGGAGCGAGCGCCCCGAACGCCGTGGCCACCACCGGTGGCGACTGAGTGACGGACTCGAAGATGGGGGTGTCGTGCGTGTCGTGCGTATGGTCGTCGCCACTCGGAGCCATCTCGGCCATCTCGGTGGCGGCCGGGAAACCGTCATCCGACCGGGTCGGGACCGCATCCTGTTCGGCGGGCGGGGTCGCCACTTCCACGTCTGGTTCGATCACATCGCCGGACCCCGCGATCGGGTGCGGTACCTCCGGTTCCGCCGCGTGTCCGCCGTGCACCGGGGGCCGAGTGATGCTTCCCGACGGAGCGACGTCGACGACCGGCACGGGTACCGCTCGCGCGATCGCGTCCCGGAGGCCGGGCCATGCGCTCACGCGATCGGTGACCACGACCGCGGGGGCGGAGGCTCCGGACACCGCCGCGCGAGCGAGGTCCTCGGCGCGTGCGGTCAGCGGGGCTCCGGCTTCGGCGACGTCGCGGCGCGCCATGCGGAACAGCCGGATGTGGTCGCGGCCCATCAGGAAGGTGCCGTCGGACTCGCGGAGCCGCTCGCGGCCGCGGGTGACGAGGTCGAGGACCTCCTCGTGCCATTCGCGCGAGGTCGGTGCCGCCACCCGCCCGACCCGAACGAGATGGTCGGCGATCACCTCATCCAGGACGGCGAGGGTGAGACCGGAATCGGAGTAGGAGTCCGCGACGGTCCCTCGAGCCGGGTCCAGGCGTCCCACCGAGACGCCCGCCCGCGGATCGAGATCGAACAGCACGACCTCGGCATTCTGCGCGATCCCCCGCTCAGCGAGTTCGGCGCGCACGGCGTCGACGACGGCAGCACTGACCGTGACCTCTGCCTGCGCAGACGTCGGTGTCACGGCCGGATCGGCCACCGTGTCGGTCATCTGGTTGATTCCTGCACCTCACGTGCACCTCGCCTCATGTCCCCCACCGGCGAGTAGGTGCCCCCTGGACAGTCGCGAGCTCAACCTAGCACGACTCAGCGGACGGTGGCCCCCGGCGCATATCCGTTCACCTGCTCGGACGGGTGGTTTCGCGGCGCAGGGCGGGTGGGAGCGGGGCCGCCCAGGGCGCGGTAGTCCCAACCCGCGTCGCGCCACATCTGCGGGTCGAGGCAGCGCCGGCCGTCGACGATGCGTTTGGCGCGGACGACGCCCTCGAGTTCTTCGGGCGCCATGTGCACGAACTCGGCCCACTCGGTGGCGATGACGACGACGTCGGCCCGGTCGCACGCGTCGCGCGCCGAGGTGGCGTAGCCGAGGCTCGGGTGGACGCGTCGTGAGTTGTCCATGGCCTTCGGGTCGAAGACGGTCACGGACGCCCCTTCGAGCGCCAGCCTGCTGGCCACCGTCAGCGCGGGTGAGTCACGGACGTCGTCGCTCTCCGGTTTGAAGGCGGCGCCCAGGACGGCGACGTTGCGCCCGAGGACCTCGCCGCCGAGGGCCTCGAAGACCAGTTCCACCGCCGCACCCCGGCGACGCATGTTGATGGCGTCGACCTCCCGCAGGAAGCCGACGGCCCGCGGGGCGCCCATGTCGTCGGCGCGCGCGGTCAGGGCGCGGATGTCCTTGGGCAGGCAACCGCCGCCGAAACCGAGACCGGCGTTGAGGAATCGGCGTCCGATCCGCGGGTCGTGCCCGATCGCGTCGGCGAGGGTGTTGATGTCGGCGCCGGCGATCTCGCACAGTTCACTGATCGCGTTGATGAACGATATCTTGGTGGCCAGAAAGGCGTTCGCCGAGACCTTCACGAGTTCCGCGGTGGCCCAGTCGGTCTCGATCAACGGCACGCCGGTCTCGAGGATCTCGCGGTAGATCTCGCGGGTGACCTCCCCGGCCGACGACCCGGCGTCGGGGTCGTCGGCGGCCGTGTTGAGGCCGCTCGGGTCGAGCGAACCGGTACCGAGGACGAGCCGATCCGGCCGGAGCGTGTCCTCGACGGCGAATCCCTCGCGCAGGAACTCCGGACTCCACGACAGTTCGACATCCGCCCCGGCGTGCGACAGTACCGAGATCCGTTGTGCGAGTTCGGCGCAGGTGCCGACCGGTACGGTCGACTTGCCGATGATGAGGTGGGCGCCCCGCAGCGTCGGCACGAGCGCGTCGATTGCCGAGTACACGTGCGAGAGGTCGGCCCGGTGCCCGCGGGGTTCCTGCGGGGTCCCGACGCCGAGGAAGTGCACCGAGGCGTGGTCGGCGGCCGCGAGATGGTCGGTCGTGAAGCGGAGTCGTCCGGCGTCGATGTTGCGGCGCAGGATGTCGGCGAGCCCCGGCTCGAAGAACGGGACCTCGCCGGCCTGCAGGCGTTCGATCTTGTACGGATCGACGTCGATGCCGACGACGTCGTGCCCGAGTTCGGCCATGCAGGCCGCGTGAGTGGCACCGAGGTAGCCGCATCCGATCACCGTGAGCTTCATGAGGGCAACGGTTACCCAGGCGGAACCACCGGTAACCATCCTCGTCGTGGCGGGTTGTCATCGGCTGGGTGAACTTCCGGAGCCGCGCCCACCCGGTCCGTCCACCCGCCGGTTGAGCCGAGTCGAACCCCTCAGTCGTGCTTCTGGAAGTTCAGGTACGCCTTCGACGGGGTGGGGCCACGTTGTCCCTGATACTTCGATCCGACCGACGCGCTGCCGTACGGCTCCTCGGCCGGGCTGCTGAGGCGGATGAGGCACAGCTGCCCGATCTTCATGCCGGGCCAGAGGGTGATCGGCAGATTCGCGACGTTCGACAGCTCGAGGGTGATGTGGCCGGAGAAGCCGGGGTCGATGAAGCCCGCCGTCGAATGCGTGAGGAGGCCGAGCCGGCCGAGTGACGACTTGCCTTCGAGCCGGCCGGCGAGGTCGTCGGGCAGCGAGCACACCTCGAGGGTGGACCCCAGCACGAATTCGCCCGGGTGCAGCACGAAGGGCTCGCCGTCGGCGGGTTCGACCAGCGAGGTGAGTTCGTCTTGGCGTTGTGCGGGGTCGATGTGGGTGTAGCGGGTGTTGTTGAACACCCGGAACAGGCCGTCGAGCCGGACGTCGACGCTGGAGGGCTGGACGAGGGCGGGATCGAACGGATCGATGGCGAGGCGCCCGTCAGCGATCTCGGCGCGGATGTCGCGGTCGGAGAGCAGCACGGTGTCGAGGTTATCGAATGGTCAGGGAGGATCTGCGCCGGTGTCGGTCGGCGCCGACCCTCCGCTCTCCGGCACCGCTGTTCTGCGCCGCCGCCGGACATCAGCGCGCATTCGGTCGAGGATCGCGTCGGTGCGATGGGCATGGTTGATCCGCGGCGTCGGCGACGGGTGCGCGCGGGGCGGGTGCCAGACGGCGCGGCCGGCGTCGACCCCTTCGGTGGCGATGGTGGTGGCCCACTGATCCACCCCGGTGCCGACCACTCGGTTGTGTGGTGGGCAGGCGGTCGCGAGGGTGTCGAGGTCGGTGGATCCGTGGTGGGCGTCCCACTCGACGACGTGGTGGATCTCGCAGTCGAACGACGGCCGCGTGCATCCCGGGAAGGTGCAGCCGCCGTCGCGGGCGACCGCGGCGATTCGTTGTGCGCGCGAGGCCAATCGCCGGGACCGCCCGAGGTAGAGCACCTCACTGGAGTGGTCCCGGAACACCGCGAGATGATGCTGCGCGGCGGCGGCGAGGTCGATGGCGTCCTTGATGGGTAGGAGGGTTCCCGTCGCGGTCCGTGCCGGGTCGCCGGCCGCGTCGCGCAGCGCCGATTCGGTGATGGAGACGACGAGGTGTGGCGGCAGCCCGTGGTGCGAACCCCCGAGCGCGCCGGCGTCGAGCACGAAGCGCAGCATGGCGCGCAACGCGTCGTGGTTCCGCTTCTCCGCGGAGCGCTCGTCGCGTCCGGCAGCGGCGGCCAGCGCGTCGGGGTCCGCGGCGGCGGGGTTCCCGGTGGGCGACTCGGGATCGGCGGGATTGTTCATCCCAGGAGCGGCCCACACCGACAAGACGACGTCGAACATCGAGCGCGTCACGGGGTCGAGCGTTGCGGTCAGCCGGGACATCAGTTGGGCGTCTTGCGGCCCGAGTTTGAGGCCGCGGTTGCGGGCGCGGTCGCGGTCGTCGGTGATGGTTCCGTCGGGGTCGAGGTGGGCCAGGATGCGGGCGCCGAGGTCACGGAGTGACGACGGGTCGTACTCGCGTGCGTAGTGCGCGAGCGTCGCCTCGGCAGCTTCCCGGACGGCGGGGTCCACGTCGGCGGGAATCTTGCGCATCACCTCGATGACGACGTCGACATGGCGTCCCGAGATCTCGCCGTCGGCAACACCTTTGGCGGTCTCGGGGAAGCGCGGTTCGAGCGGCACCCCCTGCATGTCCGGGAACCTGCCCAAGGCCCAGACGCGATTCATCAGGCGGGTCGCCTCGCCGCGCCGGTTCAGACCATGGCAGAGGAGTTGGAGACGGTCTGGCACCCCATCTTCCGGTACGCCGACCGCTCGTCGATGTCGACGATGTGATCGGTGAACAGCGACAGCATCCGTCGTTCGGCACGCTCGTGCTCGATCGCGACCTGTAAGAGGTCAGTGTCGGAGCAATCCGTGGACTGCGTCTCGGCGATCTCGTCCATAAGTGCATGCAGGCGCTTGTACTGGTCGAGAAGAAGTGGTGGTGCTGCAGATGGCCCTGTAGAAGCCATGATTTCATCCCCCGTCATCATGGCTTTACTCGAAACTACGTTCGAGACTACCGGCCGATCGCCCGGCGTGCAACCCCTTCCGGCGAGTTGTTCTGCGTCGCAACCGAATCGCGTCGCCCCGCCGCGACCCGGTCTCGCCCAGATGTCGCAGTTCGTTGCGCCTGACGCCACGTTCTGCGACATCTGCGCGTGCCGGCGACCGGACCGGCCACGGGTTTGCTAGGCTGTCGTTCGCGAGTCCGGCACTCGCACGCCGATGTAGTTCAATGGCAGAACATCAGCTTCCCAAGCTGAATACGCGGGTTCGATTCCCGTCATCGGCTCCACCATCACCGCGGTCCGCAGGCCCTCCCCTGGTCCACTGTCGACTACCCGAAGAGGGCCACCGCGGTGCCGGAGATCAACGGAACGCTGAGCAGGACCAGGACGACTCCGTTGATCCATCGGTGGTCACGCAGAACCGCCAAGAACTCACGGACCTGGGCGTTGGGGACGAAGTATCGCGCGGTGTGGGCGCCGGTCGAGAATCCGTCGATCCCGGCAGACCGCATGAGCATCGCTCCGCGGAAGGCGTGATAGCCGCTCGTCACCACCGCGACCGGTTCGGTCACTCCACGCTCGTCGAGCACATGCCTCGAGTACCGGAGGTTCTCCGCGGTGTCGGTGGATCGGTCCTCGAGTGCGATGGCATCACGATCGACGCCCTTCGAGACGAGGTACTCGGCCATCGCCGCGGCCTCCGACAGCCGCTCGTCGCCACCTCTGCCTCCGGAGCAGATGATCAGCGGGTCCAGGCCGGAAGCCCGGGCCAGATCATAGATCTCGCGACCGCGGTCGAGTCGTGACGCCAGCAGTGGACCGACGCGGGACCCGTCGAGCAGACCGGCACCAAGGACGATGATCGCGCCGACCTTCACCCGTCGCGCCCGCCATCTGCTCCACCTGCCGTACAGCCACGACCAGAGCAGCAGCGAGGCGAAGACGAATCCCAAGTAGCCGGCCGGGATCCCCACCGCCAGGAGGAAGTTGAGCAGAGCGTTGCTCGTCGACACGTCGAACCATCCGACGATGATCCCGAGCAGGACAGCGAGCGCGTAACCGGACAGGAGTGCACCCAGGAGCGCCGACAGCAGGTTCGCGGGGCGGCGTCCCTCTCGGCGCAGAAGCGTCACGCCGTTGGCGATCAACGACACACCGAGGATGAGGATGGCAAGCAGCGCAACGAGTCCGAGGGCCACGATGGCCACCGCCGGCGCGAGAACCGAGCCGTCGTCGTCGATGCCCCTGTCCACGGCCGCGATCACCGCGGCGAACATCACGCCCGACAAGGCCGCGGTCAGCAGAATGCCGGGGCTCAGACGACGTGGTCCTGCATTGCAAGCACCGCGCTCGCGATGAGCAGCACTGCAGCAACTATCAGTACGCCCATCACGAGCCCGATGGTGCCACAGGTGTCGCGCAGGTCGGGAAATGAAGAACGAACCCCGTGGCTCTAACTCGATCTCGGCGCACACGACACGGTTCTCTCTACCCATTCCCAGACGCGACCGAAACCGCGCGGCCGGCGTGCAATCATCGAACGAGTTGGACCGACGCCACAGTCGGTCCTCGTCATCCCAGGACGCACACAATGCATCTGCCCGCGATGAGAACTCCGATTCTGGTGCTGAGCATCGGCCTGCTCCTGAGCTGGCTGCTGCCGCCGCCGCCCGCGCATGCGGCGCCCAACCGGGTCGATGCCACTCCGGCTGGGTTGACCCTTGATGGACGCCAGTGGTGGCCATCCGGATTCGACGCCTACCAATTGGCCACCGATTGGTCGGTGAATGCCGGTTGCGGAGCGATGGTTGATCTCGACGACTATTTCGCCGCCTTACCTCCGCATTCGCTCACTCGCTTCAATCTGTTCGCTCAACTGGCCGTGAACAAGTACACCCAGCAATTGGATTTCGGGCCGATGGATGCCGTCTTCGACGCCGCCGCGCGGCACGGTCAGATGGTCTTGCCTGTCCTCGCGGCCGCCGATGGCGCGTGCGAGAGCGGAGTTTTCAAGGAACGAGACTGGTACCGATCCGGCTGGCGAACCCTCGCCGGCGCGGGTGGACTCACGTTCGAGCAGTGGGTCAGGACTGCAGTGGGACGCTGGAAGAGCAGGTCGGCCCTGGCGGGATGGGAATTGGTGGGTGAACCCGAACCGTCAATCTGTGGCGATCAATCGTGTGGATGGCAGCAGCGGTCGTGCCCGGTCGACGCCTCGCGCGTACTGCGGTCGTTTTTCGGCAGCGCAGGTGCGATGGTCACCCGACTGCACGGCGGGGCGGTGATCTGGTCCGGCTTCACCGGCGGTGGCCAGTGCGGCACCGCCGGGCCCGACTACCAGTACGTCGCCGGCTCCCCGTACCTGGACGTCCTGGACTATCACGACTACGGTGCGGACGGCGTCGCGCTCCCCGGGGATCAGTGGAACGGACTGGCCGAACGTCTACGCCAGGCGCGCGCAGTCGGAAAGCCCCTCGCGGTGAACGAGATCGGCCAGCATGCCGGCTCATGCGGTTCGACGTCCGAGCGCGCCGACGACTTCCGGACCAAGGTCGCCGGTCAGCGGGCGGCCGGGACGGCAACCGCACTGTTCTGGGCATTCGTGCCGGACCCGAGGCACGACCAGTGCACCTACGACATCGGTCCCGGTGACCCGGTGCACGAACTGGTCTCCGAACTGACCAGCCTCGATTGAGGGTCAGCACTCGGGCAGCAGTGCAATACCCGGCCGACGGGCCGACCGGCCGTTAGACTCTGCCGATGTCCAGTCCCCTGGGGATCACCTCCGACGAGTCGCTGCGCAAGGGACTTCAGAGTCGTCATATCAGCATGCTCGCGCTCGGCGGTGCCATCGGCACCGGCTTGTTCGTCGCCTCGGGCGCCACCATCTCCGACGCGGGCCCGGGTGGCGCCATCCTGGCGTATCTGCTGATGGGCTGCATGGTCTTCTTCCTGATGCAGAGCCTCGGCGAGATGTCGGCATACATCCCGTGCAGCAACCCGTTCGAGGAGTACGGCAAACGCTTCGTGTCCAAGTCCTTCGGCTTCGCAGCCGGGTGGAACTACTGGCTCAACTGGTCGGTCACCCTGGCCGCCGAGTTGGTGGCCGCCGGGCTGATCATGAAGTACTGGGCACCCGACGTGCCGTCGTGGATCTGGTCGGTCGTGTTCCTGGCGGGTCTGCTGGCGCTGAACCTGTTCGCGGTCAAGGCGTTCGGCGAGGCCGAGTTCTGGTTCGCGGCGATCAAGGTCATCGCGGTGGTCGTGCTTCCTCATCGTCGGCGTGCTGCTGATTCTCGGTGTCGTCGGCGACCGTCCGTCGCCGGGCTTCAGCAACTGGACGATCGACGACGCCCCGTTCGTGGACTTCCCGCTCGGCATGCTGTCGGTCTTCCTCATCGCCGGTTTCGCATTCCAGGGCACCGAGATGATCGCGGTCGCCGCCGGCGAGGCGGTCGAACCGAAGACGGCGATTCCGCGCGCCGTGCGCACCGTCTTCGTGCGCATCCTGTTGTTCTACATCGGCACCCTCACCGTCATCGCGTTCCTGATCCCGTACACCGACCCCAATCTGCTGAATGCGTCCGAGGAGAACATCGCAATCGCCCCGTTCACCCTCGTGTTCTCCGACGCGGGGATCGCGGTGGCGGCATCGATGATGAACGCCGTGATCCTGATCGCGATCCTGTCGGCGGGCAATGCGAGCCTGTTCGCGGCAACCCGCGCGTTGTACGGCCTGTCGGTGCAGGGCAACGCCCCACGTGTGTTCGCCTGGGTCACGCGATCAGGAGTGCCACTCCTCGCCGTGGCCGCGACGACGGCCATCGGCGCCCTCTGCTTCCTGGCGAGTCGGGTGGGCGACGGTCGCGCGTATGTCTGGCTGGTCACCGCCTCGTCGGTGGCGGGCTTCATCACGTGGATGGGTATCGCGTGGGCCCACTATCGTTTTCGTCGGGCGTGGCAGGCGCAGGGTCTGGACCTCGACAGACTCCCCTACAAGGCCTGGCTCTACCCGGCCGGCCCGATCATCGCGTTGCTCATGTGTGTTGCCGTCATCGCGGGGCAGAATCTCCCGGCGATCCGCGACGGATCCGCGGGGAATCTCGAACTCTGGCTCACCGCCTACGGCGCACTGTTCGTGTTCCTCGCTCTGTGGTGGGGCCACAAGGTGATCACGCGCAGCCCGACCGTCGACCTGCTCACCGCCGATCTGTCACCCACATCAGCTGCGTCGGCGCATCGCGATCCGGATCCGGATCCGGACCTCGTCGGCTGACGATCAGCCGACAAGTTCGGCGATGTGGTTCAACGAGTTACGCAGATGGTCGTCGGCGAACGGCGGGAACTCGATGTACTCGCGGATGTGGGCGGGCACGGCCGACCAGTCGTAGGTCAGGGTGAGCTCGGTGGACGACTCCCCCACCGGCACCAGGTCGTACCGCCATGTCCAGCCGCCGAATTCGAGGTCCCCGGAGTCGTTGCGCTGCCCTGGTTGCCACGCTATCGCCGACCGCGGTTCGATCACCTCGACCCGGTTCTCCATCAGGTAGTCACCGTCCGGATGGTTCGAGTGGTACATGTTCATCCGGAAGACCTGGCCCACCTCCCGCAGCGGTGTCGTGTCGACTGCGTCCCGAACCCAGCCGGTGCCGTCGATGGCCTGGTGTGTGCGGGGGTCGGCGAGCGCCGCGAACACCTCGTCGGGCGTGGCGGAGATCGTGCGGCTGACGGCAACGTTCTCGTGCGTCATGGTGCTGGCCCTTTCGGGTCGGGTCCCCCGGATCGGGGATCGGACACAGAGGTGGACCCGAACCGGCGCCCGTACTCATCGGTGACCTTGTTTCCCACGAGTGCATGTCATCCTCGTGAGATGGACCTGCGCCTGAGTCGGGAACGTTTCGCCGCCGCGCGGTCGGTCACACTCGCCACCGTGTCACCCTCCACCAAGCCGCACCTGGTCCCCGTCGTGTGCGCACTCGACGACGACGTCATCTACACGTGCGTGGATCACAAGCCGAAACGAACCACCGCACTCCGTCGTCTCGCCAACATCGCGGACAACCCCGCGGTGTCGCTCCTGGCTGACATGTATTCCGACAACTGGGATGAACTGTGGTGGGTGCGAGTCGACGGCCGGGCACATGTCGTCGACGCCGGTGAATCCGTCGGCAGTCACGGCATCGACACGCTGGCCGCGAAGTATCCGCAGTATCGACTCCGACGGCCCGATGGACCGGTGATCGTCGTCGAGTCTCTGACGTGGCACAGCTGGTCGGCCACCTCATAGGCACGTCGGCGGGCGGCGGTTTCGGGCAATTTTGGCACGTTCCTCGATGAGCTGGCTGCCACGCAGGCATACCGAGGAGGTTCCCGATGGTGCAGCGCAGCGGCGAACGGCCACGCGACAACCGGTCCGGATCACCGGGCTCGGCCGGCCGAGGCTCCGGATCGCCTGACCCACAGCGGGACTTCGACGAGATCGACCACCAGTCGGCGGGTGAGCGCGCCGACGAGGTGGAACCGAAGATGCGACGTCGGCAGTGGATCGGACTCCTTGCCGGCGTGGCACTCGCGGCCCTGGTCTACGTGATCCTGCCCGCCGAAGTCGGGCAGGGAGCCCGGCTCACGGCGGCGACCGCAGTTCTCATGGGCCTCTGGTGGATGACCGAGGCGATACCCATCCCCGCAACCGCGTTGCTGCCGCTGGTGATCTTCCCCGTCTTCGGTTCAGACGAAGCGGGCGAGTCGATCTCGGTGAACGACGTCGGCGCGGCCTATGGAAACAACGTCATCTTCCTGTTCATGGGCGGCTTCATCATCGCCCTCGCGATGCAGCGGTGGAATCTGCACCGCCGCATAGCCCTGGTGACCGTCGCAGCGATGGGCACCAAGCCGCCGATGGTGATCGCGGGTTTCATGATCGCCACCGGATTCCTCTCGATGTGGGTGTCCAACACCGCAACCGCCGTGATGATGATTCCGATCGGCGTGTCGGTGCTGGCGCTGGTTCTCGACCTCGGTAAGGATTCGGGCACCGACGCGCCCGGGCCGAAGGCCACCGACACCGACGTACCGGTGGACGGTGAGACCCTCACCCAGGCCGTCATCAAGAGCAACTTCGGCACAGCACTGATGCTCGGCATCGCCTACGCCGCATCCATCGGATCGTTGGGCACGATCATCGGCACCCCGCCCAACACCCTCCTGGTCGGATACCTCGAGGGTGAAGGCATCGACATCGGGTTCCTGGAGTGGATGATCGCCGGCGTCCCGCTCGCCGTGATCTTCCTCGCCATCGCGTGGTTCCTGCTCACTCACGTCCTGTTCAAGCCGGAGATCGACGACATCCCCGGCGGCCGGCGCATCATCCGCGATCAGCTCGACGCCCTCGGCTCGATGTCGCAGGGCGAGATCCGGGTCGCCGTGATCTTCGGCCTCACCGCATTGGCGTGGATCGCGGTCCCGCTGATCTGGGACGAGAACCCGCCGATCTCCGACACCGGCATCGCGATGACCGCCGCCGTTCTCCTGTTCCTGTTGCCCAGCGGCTCCAAACCCGGTGTGCGCCTGCTCGACTGGGAGACCGCGATCAAACTGCCATGGGGCGTGCTGCTGCTGTTCGGCGGCGGCCTTGCCTTGTCCCAGCAGTTCGAGTCCAGCGGACTGACCGCCTGGATCGGCGACGTGGCCGCCGGGCTCGACACGATCCCGGTCATCGTGCTGGTGGTCATCGCGGCGACCGCGATCATCTTCCTCACCGAGATCACGAGCAACACCGCGACAGCGGCAACCTTTCTCCCGGTCGCCGGAGGCGTGGCCATGGGAATGGGTCTCGACCCTCTGGTGCTCACGATCCCCGTCGCCCTCGCCGCAACCTGCGCATTCATGCTCCCGGTGGCGACGCCACCGAACGCGGTGGCCTACGCCAGCGGGTACGTCACCATCGGTCAGATGATCCGCGGCGGGCTCTGGCTCAACCTCATCGGGATCGTGCTCATCACCCTCGCCGCCTACACCGTGTTCGCGTGGTCTCTCGGTATCGCGTACTGACCCCGCCGCGCCTGCCGACCGTCATCGAGGCGCTCGTCACGCATCCTTCGGCGCGGGAATGACGCGGCACATGCCCTCGTTGCGCGAATGGTCATCAACGTCCGACCAGAGGCAAGAGGTGCAGTTGTGAAGATCGGGATCATCGGAGCGGGATTCATCGGCGGGACGCTCACGCGTCGTCTGACATCGTTGGGACACGAGGTGCGGGTGGCGAACTCGCGCGACCCGGAGACGCTGGCCGAACTGGCCTCCGAGACCGGCGCCACCGCGGTATGGGCCGCCGACGCCGCGAAGGACGCCGACCTGGTGATCGTCAGCATCCCGCAGAAGAACACCCCCGACCTCGCGCCGGGCATCCTCGACGCCCGCAAGCCCGACGCCCCGGTGATCGAGACGAACAACTACTACCCCCAGCAGCGCGACGGCAAGATCGAGGCGATCGAAAACGGTACCCCCGAGAGCGTCTGGGTGTCGGACCTGCTCGGCGTCCCGGTGTACAAGGTGTTCAACGGGATCTACTGGAAGCACCTGCTGAACAAGGGCGTACCCGCGGGCACAGAGGGCCGTATCGCGCTGCCGATCGCCGGCGACGATACGGCGGGCAAGGAGATCGTGTTCCGCGTGGTCGACGAACTCGGGTTCGACCCGGTCGACGCCGGACCGCTCGCCGAGTCGTGGCGGCAACAGCCGGGAACGCCGGTGTACGGCAAGGATTTCGGCGTCGACGACACCCTCAAGGCGCTTGCCGATGCGTCGTCGGAACGCACTGCTGAGTGGCGCGCCTGACGCACTCACCGGAGGGGCGGCACGCCACCGCGGGAACTACCGGCGCTTCGAACGTCCGGGCCCGCGTCGCGCGCTCTTGCCGGGGATCTTCCCGGCCGCCTCGCGTGCCGCCCTCTTCGCCGCCGCCTTCTCCTTGGCCGACCGTTTGGGCGCCTCGTCGGTCCGCCCCCGCGACGATGTCGCCTTGCGGCCGCGCACGATGCCGATGAACTCATCGGCCAATTGAGTTGTGGGAGCAGGCCACAGGAGTCCGACGGACCCGGTCGGGGCGTCGGTGACCGGTCGATACACCAGATCCTTGCGGTGATGCAGGCGCGCCAGCGACTGCGGCACGAGCAGTACGCCGACGCCGGCCGCGACGAGTTCGACTGCGTCACCGGTGGTCTCGGGCCGATGATCCACCGCCGCACCCGGGCGTTCGGATACTGTCAACGGTTCGTCCAGCGGCCACAGCAACTGCTCGTCGGTCAGATCGGCCAGGGTCATCTCGTCGCCGGCGGTCAGGGCGTGGTCCTTCGGCACGACGACGACCGTCGTCTCCTCGTACAGGTCGATCGTGTGATGTTCCCGCGCATCGCCGGACCGCAGGGCATCGGGCAATCTGGTGATCGCCATGTCGACGCGCCGCTCCCCGACCGCCTCGGCACAGACCGCGACGTCGAGGGCGATGAGTTCCAGCGAGACGTCGGGACGCCGCTCGGCCCAGATCCTGACCCACTTGCTCGGCGTGACCCCCGGAACGTATGCCAGCCGGAAGACAGGGGCCTCGCCCGCTGCGTGAACGTCGGGTGTGGTCACGCCCAAAGGCTACCGCCCGATACCCTCGTCGAATGAGCTCGCAGTCGATGAAGCCGGCCACCGCCGCCAAAAAGCTGGACGTGTACCTGCCGGCCACTCCTGCGGAGTTCCAGCAGGGCCCGATCACCCGGGCCGAACTCGCCGCCCTCCAGACCGACCCGCCGGAATGGCTCCGCACGCTTCGCGCCGACGGCCCGCACCCGAAGAATCTGGTCGCGGCAAAACTCGGCATCTCGAACTCGGGCCTGGTTCGCGGCGGCATCACCGAGGCACTCACGACGGCGCAGATCGACGACCTCCTCGCCGAGATGCCGGATTGGCTGGCCGCCGAACGCGCCACCCAGATCGAGGTCCGTCGCGAGGAGCGGCGCGTCAGGTCGCTGCACGCCGACCGACGACGCGCCCGCGAAGAGGGTGACACGGACCCGGAGAGTTAGTCCTCCGACCGGTCCGCAGCCGCACAACAGTATCCACCCGACAGCGACTATCGCTTCACTGCAACGTCTCTCGGATCTCGACCGCCAGCCCTGTCAAATGCTCCCGGAGCACGCGCTGCGCGCGGGCCGGCGAATCCGTGTCGGCGAGGAGCAGGTGCATCGCCAGACCGTCGACGAGGGCGTGTACCGCGACCGCATGAGAGTCGAGATCGCGGCCGGCGCCGATCAGCCCGTGCTCGTCGAGGACGCCCAGCACCGTCCGACAGAGTAAGCGCAAACCGTCGTGGGCCTCGCGCGCAGCATCCGCGAGACCGGGATGTGCCACCGACTCGGTCACCATCGCGAGGTTGACGTGCATCTCGACGCGCCGCTCGTCGTCCAGCGGTAGGACCTCGGACAACACGGCTTCGGCCCAGCGGAGCGGATCGCGAATCCGGTCGTGCTCGCGGATGCGGAGCGCCACCCGTTCATAGATCAGGCGCATCGAGAACTCGAGCAGCTCTTCCTTGTCCGCGAACACGTGTCGAAGCGAGCCCACCGAGATGTTCGCCTCGGCCGCCACCTCGCGGACCGATACTCCGGATGCGCCTTCGCGCAACACGATCCGCCACAGGGCCTCGGCGATCTCGGCGCGTCGCCCGTCCCGGTCGATCAACTTGGGCATTGACCCATGCTAGTACACCCGTGCTATCTTGACTTCGAGTTTTGATAGCACGATTGTGTCAGCAAAAGAAGTGGCACAGAACGGAGACACGATGCCGACCCGACACGCGGCGCTGGACGTCCTGCGCGGCATCGCGATTCTGGGCACCCTCGCCACCAACATCTGGATCTTCACCAACCCGGAGGGGTTGATCGGCTACATCCAGGGCGCCTATCGGGCCACCGGCTCGTGGGCGGTGGCCGAGGACCTCCTGCAGCAGCTCGCCCAGGGCAAGTTCCTCGGTCTGCTCACGATCATGTTCGGAATCGGGCTGGCCATCCAGCAGCGGTCGGCTGTTCGACGGGGCCGGCCCTGGCCCGGTAGGTATTACTGGCGAGCCGCGCTGCTGTTCGTCGACGGCGTGATCAACTACTTCCTCTTCACCGAGTTCGACGTCCTCATGGGATACGCGGTCACCGGCCTCATCGTCGCGTATCTGCTGTCGATGCGACTTCGTCGCCAGTACGTCGCGATCGCGATCGCTGCGTCGACGCATCTGGCGCTGCTGGGCCTGGTGAGCTGGGCCCTTCTCGCCGCGCCCGCCGTATCGAGTCCGGGCGCCGCACTGTCCCCGAACCCCTACGCAGACGGCAGTTTCGTGGACCTCGTCGCTTTCCGCGCCGAGAACTTCCTGATGTTCCGCGCCGAGGTCCTCTTCATCCTGCCGATGTCGGTCGCGCTCTTCCTCATCGGCGCGGCCCTGCTGCGCGCCGGCGTCCTGGAACCGCGCGGCGCCCGGCTTCGGCGACGCCTGATGGCCGTCGGGCTGGGAGTCGCCCTACCTCTCGACTTTGCCGTCGGACTGGCCGGTGGCGATGCCGGACTCGTCGTGGGGCGGTACGGGTTCGCGCCGCTCGTCGCACTGGGGTTGCTCGCGTGGGTCGCCGGGTACTACGCCGACGGCCGCACACCCGGGCGGTGCGGCCGCGCGCTGACACCGGTCGGTCGAATGGCGTTGTCCTGCTATGTGTTACAGAACGCGATCGCGGGTGCCGTCTGTTACGGCTGGGGACTGGGGCTCGCGCAACATCTCGACGGCTCGACGCTGGTCCCCGCCACGGTGGCCCTGTACCTCGGCATCGCCGTGGTGCTTATGCTGTTCTCCCGCTTCTGGCTCAGCCGATTCGACCGGGGCCCTCTCGAATGGCTGTGGCACCGAAGCTACGACCGCATCACCGCTTCCGCCGACCGGCCGGCGTCGCCCCGACAGGTGGACGCGCCGCGGTGATTGCCGTTCGGCTGCAGCTCAGAGCACCATCCGGCGTGGGTTAGGCGTCCGCACCGCGGGGTACCCGACGCGCACCATCATCCGATCGAGGAGTGAGTCGTGGACACAGCCATCTGGATCATCATCGCCGTCGTCGTCGTGATCGTCATCCTTGCGCTCGTGTTGTTGCTGATGCGTCAGCGACAGGCACGCCGACGGGTTCAAGCGGAGGAGATCAGGCAGAACGCAGCGAAACAGGTCTCCACCGTCCGCCATCGCGAGGCCGTCGCCGAGGAGGCCGACGCCCGGGCACGAAAGGCGCAGGCCGAAGCCGATGCCAAGGCCGCGGAGGCCAAGCGGCTGCAGGAGCAGGCCCGCCACCACCAAGGTCACGCGGCGGAGTCCCGGCACGAGGTCGAAAGCGAGTTCGCCCGTGCGGACCGTCTCGACCCCGATATCCGACGGAACGCGGATGGACGGGACACCGAGGGACGGGGCGCCGACGGACGTGGTGCGGACGGGCGGAACGACCCGATCGATCCACGTCACCGCCCGGACGCCGATCCCCGCGGACACCAGACGCCGCCGAACGCCCGCTGACGCGACCCTCTCGCAAGGCGACGCAGGCCACATCGGTGCCGCGGTGTGACGGAGCAACCTGTGGAAAGTGGTACTCAGTCCCGAGTGTTAGTGGGTACCATTTCTCTCGTCAACTGCGCCGGGACCTTCGGGGGCCGGTCTTCCGCAGCACCAGAGGGGTCCACGCATGGCGTCGTTTCTGTTCAAGCTCGGAAGCTTCTGCTTTCGCCACAAATGGTCGGTGATCGCGGCCTGGCTGGCCGCGCTCATCGCAGTCGCCGGACTGGTCGGCGCACTCCAGCCCAAGTTCGCGCAGGACTTCAGCCTTCCCGGCACCGACTCGGGGGTTGCCACCGAACAGGTCGAGCAATACTTCCCACAGGTGATGGCCCAGCAGGAACAGGCGTCCACGAGCATCCTCGTCGCTGCCGAGGACGGGCTGCAGAACCACACCGCGCAGCTGAACGAACTCGCCGCGGCCCTCCGCGGACTCCCCGACGTGATCGAGCCGCAGACCGTCGTGAACCCGCTGACGGTTGCGGCCGCTGAACCAGCACTCGCTGCGCAGGTCGTCGGCGACAACGGTCGGGTCGGCCTCATCCAGGTTCGCCAGGACATCCCGATCCTCGACCTCACCGTCGAGAACAAGGAAGAACTCGTCTCGATCCTGGACGAATTCTCCGTCGACGGCCTGCAGGTGGAGGCAACCGGGTCGCTGATGCAGGTGATGGAAGCCGGCGGCACGGCCGAACTGCTCGGTTTCGCAGTCGCCTTCGTCGTGATGATCGTGGCGTTCGGAGCTCTCATCGCTGCCTTCATTCCTCTCGTCACCGCGATCGTCAGTGTCGGCATCACCATCCTGCTGCTCACGCTGTCGGCCGAGGCTCTGTCGATCAACGAGTCCGCCACCGCCATCGTCACGATGCTCGGCATCGCCGTCTCCATCGACTACGCGCTGTTCATCGTGTCCCGGTACCGCGCGGAACTACTCCGCGGCGGCGCGCCATCAGACGCCATCGGCCGAGCCGTCGGCACAGCCGGGTCGGCGGTGGTTTTCGCCGGCCTCACCGTGATCGTGGCGGTGGTGGCCCTCATGGTGATCGGCATCCCGATCATCACTCAGATGGGCGCGGGTGCCGGCGTCGCCGTGTTCATCGCGGTGCTGGCTGCTCTGACCCTCATCCCCGCCATTCTCGGCGCGTTCGGGCGATTCGCCTTCCTACCTCGAATCCCCTGGATCAAGCACGCCGTGGAATCCGAGGACGACACTATGGGCGTCAAGGTCGGGCGCACCGTCGTCAAGTGGCCCATCCCGTTCATCGTGATCGGCCTGCTGGCGCTCGCGGCCGCGGCCATCCCGGCAACCAAGCTGGAACTCGGTCTGTCGCTGTCCAGCGAAGCCGAAGCACCCGCGCAGGAACTGCTGAGCCGCGGTTTCGGTGAGGGCATCAACGGCCCATTGCTCGTCGTCGTACACGACGAGGACGGCGCGATCAACGCCCCGGCCGAGGAGACCGTGCGGCACATCGCAACCCTGAGTGATGTCGCCAACCCCGAGGGGCTCACCTGGACGGGCAACCGAGCAGGCGACACCGCGCTCATCATGGTCACCCCGGAGAGCGCGCCGTCGTCAGCCGCCACACACGACCTCATGGAGCAGATCCGCGCCTTTGCACCAACGGTCGAGAACCGTGGCGCGGAACTCCACGTCGGCGGTCAGACAGCCATCATGTCCGATCTCTCCCAGAAACTCGACGATGCACTCATCCCCTACCTGGTCGTGGTCGTCGGTCTCGCATTCCTGATCATGATCGGCGTCTTCCGGTCGCTCTGGGTCCCGCTCATCGGCACCCTCGGATTCGTCTTCTCGGTCCTGGCGACCTTCGGCGTCACCGTGGCGATCTTCCAGGAGGGCTGGCTGGGATTGATCACCCACACGCAGCCGATCATCTCCTTCCTGCCGATCTTCCTCATCGGCGTGGTGTTCGGGCTCGCGATGGACTACCAGGTGTTCCTGGTGACCCGAATGCGCGAGGAGTTCATGCACGGCTTGTCGGCCAAGGAGGCGATCGTCGCCGGTTACCGGCACGGAGCCCGGGTGGTCACGTCGGCGGCGATCATCATGATCAGCGTCTTCGCGGCGTTCATGCTCTCCCCGGAGACGACCGCCAAGATGATGGGTTTCGCGCTGGCCGCGGCAGTGTTCTTCGACGCCTTCGTGATCCGCATGCTGGTCGTACCCGCGGCGATCGCGTTGCTCGGCGACCGGGCCTGGGGCCTCCCGCGCTGGCTCGACCGCTTCGTGATCAACTTCGACATCGAGGGCGAAGCAGTCCGCCATCGTGGGCTCGAGGAACCGGACGACACCAGGTCCCCGGTCCCGGCGAGTTGATAAGCCGCACAATCCTTCTGACAAGAAGTGAGCACGTATGGGCAACTGCCTGACTGTGCACGCCGGCTCCGACGCCCCGGAACCCGCACCGGGGCGTCGGATGGGCCTGCGTGAACAGAACAAACTGCGCACCCGCAACGCCATCCGGCAGGCGGCGATCACCCTGATCGCCGAGCAGGGGTACGCCAAGACCACCGTCGAGCAGATCGCCGAGGCCGCCGGCGTCTCACACACGACGTTCTTCCGCTGCTTCCCGTCGAAGGAACAGGTGGTCGTCGGAGACGAGCACCTGCATGCCGAGGCGCACGCGATCGTCGAGTCCATGCCGCCCGGCCTCAGCCACTTCGATCTCATCCGGCGCCTGATGACCGAGCTGCACCGCCTGACGGTCGACGACCCCTGGGTCGGCAATCCGCTCCGCATGCAACTGATCCGCACCGAGCCGTTGCTGCAGAAGCCCTTTCAGGTCGAGTCCGAGCGCATGATCTCGGACATGACCCAGCTCATCGCCGACTACCTACGGATCGCGCCCGACGACTTCCGGCTCAAGGTGTTCCTCGACGCGGTGGCCGGGGTGACCTTCCATCTGGCCACCGAGTTCGACGACAACCGGGAGATGCCCCAGCTCGAGACGACCCTGCGCGCGATCGATCTGCTCGAGCAGGGGTTGCCGGTCGGATGAACAGTAGTTGTCCGGCCATTCGCCCCGCGAACATTCCCTCTAGGATTCAGAGCGTGATCTCGGACAACGCTGCCCGACCGCGACCGATGCCGGGCCTTCGACACGGCTCCTCGCTGCGCTCGTCGCCGGCTCAGGCAGCAGGGGGCACTGGCCGCTGGTCAGTGATTGCCATTGCGGTGGTCGCGGCCATCGCGGCCACCGTCTCGCTCGCGGCATCGGCCCAGGCCGCGCCGGCCAAGCCGACCCCGGCACCGTTCCCGGTGACCGACATCGCGCGGCTCTACGCCTCGGACGTCTCGTCGTATCCGGGCGGCGTGTACCTGCAACCGGTGGAGACGTTCACCGCCCTGCGCCGCGATCACCCCGAGGTGATGGCCCGCAATCTCGAGACGGCCGTCGCGATCAACCAGTCGGCGGCCGGCAACCCGGGACTGCAGCGCCGAGCGCTCGCCGACGCACACGACGATCCGCTCTGGACGATGTCCGATGCCTTCGGCGACCGGCTCGGACGGGATTTCCGGAACGCCCTCGCCGCCAATCGCCTCCCGAAGACCACGGCCCTCTTCAGCGACTACCTCGCCCGCGCCGGTGGGCTCGCGAACGCGACGCTCGTCGAGAAGTACGTGTTCGGGTACGAGCGGCCGTTCATCGTCGCACCCGAGCGGATCCGCAAGTACATGCGCGCCGGAGCCAGCGAGTACGACGCGCTGGGCAGCAACCCGTCGTTCCCGTCCGGCCACACCAGCCTGTTCTTCTGGCGGGGCACCCTGTTCGCGTCGATGCTCCCGGAACTCGCGCCGCAGTTCCTCGCCCGTGCCTCGGAGGGTGGATATCACCGCATCGTGCTGGGCGTGCACTACCCGCTCGACGTGATCGGTGGAGCGATCGTCGGGCAGGCCGCCGCCGCCGATCGCTGGAACGACCCGCAGTTCCGCCGGCTCCTCGCCGCGTCTGCCACCGAGATCCGCAAGGAACTCGAATGGCGTTGCGGCGCAGCCCTCTCGGTGTGCATCGCGCGTGACACGCCCTACGCCACCGATGCCGCGGCCCAGACGATCTACGCCCAGGGCATGACCTACGGATTCGGACGCGTCTCGTCGCCGACACATCCGATGGTGGTGCCCCGACAGGCCGTCGAACTGATCGCCGGGGCGTACCCGCGACTGACCGACGAGCAGCGGCGTCAGGTCCTGGAACAGACCGCGTCGCCCGCGGGATATCCGCTCGACGACCAGCGGCCCGGCCGCGCCTCCTGGCAGCGCCTGGACCTCGTCCGTGCTTACACCGCCGACGTCATGGTCGGCCGCGACGGTCGGGTGACCGTCCACTGAGGACCGCCCTGACCTGCTGGTAACTGAATCGTTTGTCCCACTGCCCGTTGCGAACTCGTTCGTGACGGGCAGTGTCGTGCCATGTGGTCCACTGTGTGTCCAGTTTCGCCGAACAGCTTGACACCGGCGTAAGGGTATGGCTACTTTTCGAGTGGCCCACATCACATCCGACGTGGACTCACCGCCGTGACCAGGGCGGACGGTGCCGGAATCGCGGACCCAGATACAGCGCTGGGTCGATGAACTCATTCCTGATGTCGGGCACGGTCACCGCCCTGGGCGATCCGATCGACCGCCGGATCGAACGCAACGCCCGACGCGGGGTCACTGTGGCAGCGACCGTCGGCTCTATGCCGCGCTCGAACCCCGGATCGCCGCACGCCCGGCGTCGACGAGGCCTGCGACCTCGCGATCACCGCGACCCTCGCCGTCCTCCGCGACGTGCGCCCGGAACAGCTGCGGGCGCTCGACGAGTCACTCGGCGGGCGCTGACGACCGGGTCGATCACCCCAGCCAGCGTCCCGCCCGGCGGCTGTGCGCCGCCTTCGTGCCCGACGGCAGCCGATCGTAGGCCCGCGCGAGGAAGTTGGAGCGCGCGTTGGCCTCGAAGACGTCCCGGTGGTCGCGCACGAACGTCCAGTAGAGCCCGTCCCAGTCCTCGGTCCAGTCCCCGGCCGGGATGTCCGACATCTTCTTCAGGTAGTTGCTACCCGAGACGTAGGGCTTGGTGGTGATCGCCTCGCCCGCCGCGAACTGACTCATCGCGTACACGTTCGGGACCATCACCCAGTCGTAGGCGTCGACGAACATCTCCATGAACCACTCGTAGATCTCCTCGGGATCGATACGGAGCAGGCACATCGCATTGCCGAGGACCATCAATCTCTCGATGTGATGGGCATACCCGTGTTCGAGGACCCGCCGGATCACGAGATCCACCGGTTCGAGGCCGGTCTCCGCGGTCCACCACCCGTCCGGCAGCCGGCGATCGTGACCGAGGTGGTTCCGGCTGCGGAGGCCACGTCCGCGGATCTCATACGAGGCCCGCATGTACTCCCGCCAGCCGATCAGCTGCCGCACGAAACCCTCGAGGCCGGCCAGCGGGACGCGGTTGCGAGCGCCGACCTCCAGCGCCCTGGTCAGCACCGTGCGCGGACTCAACAGCCCGATGTTGAGGCCGGGCGTCAGCAGCGAATGGAAGACGAAGGGGTGCTCGGCGCTGATCGCATCCTCGTACGGACCGAACTCCGCGAACCGGTCGGCGAGGAACTGTTCGAGCATCGCCCGCGCCTCGTCGTGAGCCGTCGGCCACCCGAAGGCGTCCGCGTCGCCCGGGTTGTCGGGGAACGCATCCGACACCCAGGCGATCGCGGCGTCGACCTCCGGATGTCGCGCAGGCGGTGTCGGTTGCGGAACCTCGTGGCCCCTCGGCAGCTTCTTCCGGTTCTCGGAGTCGTAGCTCCACCGGCCGCCCTCCGGCTTGCCGTCGTCGTCGACGAGGATGCCGAGCCGCCGGCGCTGCCAGGTGTAGAACTGCTGCATCCGCGGCCGGCTGCCGCCGAAGAACTCCCGGAGCTGGCGACGGGTGGTCAGGAAGTTCGGGCTCTCGGCGATGTCGTCGGCCGCGAGCGGGCACCCGGCATGGTCGAAGGCCGCCAGCAGATCCCCGGACAGCCAGTCGTCGACGACGTCATAGAGGTGGATGGACGACGGCTTCCGACGCGACAGGTGGGCGACGAGTTTGTCGTGACTGGACTGCTGGGCGTCGGTCTCCAGGATGTCGACGTCGAAGCCCCGGTCCCGCAACCGATCGGCGAACCTGCGCATACTCGCCCGGTGCAGGACGAGCTTCTGCACGTGGAACCGGTACTGCCGGAACATGAGATCGTGTTCGACGAGAACGAAGCGGGTGCCGGGCTCCGCGTCGAGGTGTGTTTCGAACAACTGATGCGGGAGCACCACCCGGACCACACCGCCGGACGGAACGGACATCGGCTCTCCTCTCTGCCTCCGCTGGTTGAGCGCCCCCCGCTGGTTGAGCGCCCCCCGCTGGTTGAGCTCGTCGAAACCACTCCGACGCACCCTCCACTCCCGACTTGGACGCGCCCCTCAAGGACCGGACAAGTCGACCCCAAGTTCGCACCAAGCGCCTGGCGACATCCTGTTGTCCATCACCCGATCACCACGATGAGCAGCCGAGACCGGGCACCCGCCCACTCCAGACGATAGGAACCACGATGTCGCGCAGCACCGCCAGCTATTCGCACCCCTCCGACGATCGGATTGCCGAGTCCGGCGGCGACGTGCCGTCCGTGGACAGGCCTCTCCGGCAGCTGGGCCGGCGTGCCACGGTCATCGCGGCCTGCGTGGGCTTCGCCGCCCTCGCGGCCTGCAGCGTCAGAGTCGGCACGCAGTCGATCGAAGAGGCCTCCGACATCGACGTGGGCGAGTGCCTGCAGATCGGCTCCGAAGCCGGCGAAGGCAAGGTCGAGGCGACCAAGGCCGAATGCGAAGGGACCGAGGGGCTCACCTTCTACGCGGCCGACAAGGTCAACACGTCGGCGGAGTGCGGCACCCCCAACACCTCCGCGCTCACCTTCGGCGAAGGCGACCAGAAGCTCTGCCTCACACCCAACTTCGCCGTCGACACCTGCTACCAGATCCCGATCGGCGGCGGCAAACTCGCCGACTACCGCGAGGTCGAGTGCAACGCCTCCCCCGCGGACAGCACCATCCTCGCCAAGACCGTCAGCCGCGGCGCAGATTCCCTCACCTGCACCGAGGACGAGACGAAATGGGCCTTCACACAGCCTCTGTCGGTCAGTTACTGCTTGACCGAGGACGTCGCGGCCGCGAGCCGCTTCGACGGCTGAGCGGCGGCCTGCGGGCCCGGCGCCGCGTCGACGAGGTCGTGGGTGACGCGGTAGTCCTCCCGCATCCGCGCCATGGCGACATCCCGTGCGCGGTAGGATTTCTCGACGCGTGCTCGTGCCCGCCGGGCGCCACCGACCCGCTGCGCCGAATCCGCCACCGCGAGAACCGGTCCGACCCGTCTCAGCAGATGTTTGAAGCGGCCGTCGGGGATTCCGAGCGCGTCGGCGTCGGCGTCACCGATGAACACCCGCTGCAGTCCGTGCATGGTCTTCGTGGCCAGCCGGCGTCGCAGGGCCTGCGGCCCCGGGAACACCGCGGCCAGTTCGGGCACCAGATAGTCGTCGGTCAACGCGACCACGAAATCCCGGTCGTCGGGACCCGGCCCCGGCGAGGTCAGCCGATAGAGCTCTTCGATCCGGACGTGGTCGGCCTCGCAGACCGGGTTGAGCTCAGGGCTCATCCCGACCACATGCCCCACGTACCGCCACAGGTGGTAGATGTCGTCGAGTTCGCGGTCGGTGAACCGCACCCCCAGCTTGTGCATGGCGTCGATCGCGATGTGCCCGAACTCGGCGATGGTGAAGGCCATGTACGGCTGCGGGATCGGCACGCCCCACGCGGTCTCATCCCAGTCTCCGCGCGCGAGCAGCATGGAACGGACATGCGCGTGGATCGTCCGGACCCGCACCGTGTACGCGAAACCGTCACCGCCGCGGCGCATCCCGCCGGGCGTCAGCACCTGCCCCAGCCATTCACCGACCTCCACCGACCGCACCGCCGGCTGGGACAAGTAACGCCCGGTGACCGCGAGTGGCTTGCCCGCGATCGTGTTTCCCGCCCCGCGGACCAGCGATGCCGCGCCGAGCACGATGCCCAGCGGTGCGGTGTTGACGACCAGCGCGTCGGCCGCGCGACTGATCCGATCATGATCGACCCAGTCGGGCTCGTCATCGAGGAACTCGAAGAGCGCGCGCAACGAGTCGGTCGCGTCGTCGACCGAGTCGATGCCGTTCTTCAGCGCCGCCCGCAGCACTGTCGTGGTCGGGCCACCGGGTTGCCGGTCGGCGGCCACGGCGTCGGCGAGCGGGTCGGCGATCCACATCTGATCGAGCCAGTCACGGCCGGCCGTCCCGAACCGTTGCACGGCCAGGTCGGTGTTCACGAGGTCGGCGGGTGCGCTCCGTTCCATGGATCCATGAGAACACGAGCAATCCTCACTTACTATTCACTTTTGATGGCATCGTCGACGACTCCCAAATCCACCGCATCGCAACGGCGCAAGGCACCCAAGCAGCAGCGCAGTCGTGAGATGAGGCAACGCCTCCTCACGTCGGCGCTCACACTCCTGGAGCGTCGTCCCGGCCGACGGCCCACCACCGCCGAACTCGCCGACCACGCGCACGTCAGCATCGGGACGGTGTACCGCTACTTCGCCGACATGGACGCGATCGTCGAAGAACTGCGCCTCGCCGCCGTTCACGACATCACCGCCACCCTCGCGAGCGGGATCGGCCGGGCGATGGATCAGCAACCGGACACCGCGATGGTCACGGTGGTCGAGACCCTCGTGTCGTCATTCGAGTCACATGCGCCGGTCCTGCGTGCCTCGCTCGAGATCGGGGAACACGGCTTCGGCGACGCCTGGGCCGAGGTCGAGGGACCGCTCCTCCCGCTGGCGCGGATCCTGCCGTCGCGGATGAGGCCCGACCTCGACGATCGGGCGATCGACGAACTGGTGTTCCTCACCATGGGTGCGACCGCGAGTCTGTGCCTGCGCGTCGCCCTGCAACGACCCCGCGACGCCGACCGGACATCGCTCATCGCGATGGCGGCACGAATGTTGTTGGCGGCGTTCGACTCACCGCCGTCGGGCAGTGCTGGTCGAGTAAGTGCCGGCTGAGTCGGCGACTCAGAGGCTGCGCTGTTCCGCGTACTCCGCCATCGCCGTTCGCTCCGCCTCGTGTCTGGGGTAGAAGAAGAACACCACCGCCGCACCCACCACCACGATGGCGGCCGCCGCGCCGTAGGCGTTCCTGTCGCCCTGTACGAACGCGTCGCGGGCCGCGGCGATGATCTGATCGGCGTACTGCGGATAGCGTTCGGCCAGGACCTCGGCACTCGAGAACGACTTCGTCAGCGCGGCTTCGGTCTGTTCGGTGACCTGATCGGCCTGCGGCGAACCGGAGATGGTGTCCTGCAACTGCTTCGCGTAACCCGCGGTGAGGATCGCGCCGAGGGTGGACTGCAGGATCGCGCCACCGAGGTCGCGTTGCAGATCGGACATGCTCGACGCCATGCCCGCGCGCTGCACCGGCACCGAACCGGTCAGCGACTGCGACGCCGGGGTACCGGCGAGACCGACGCCCACCCCGACGAGGACGTAGACGAGGCCGACATGCCAGAAGTGGGCGTCCTCATCCCAGGTGAGCATCGCGAGCACCAGGCCGACGACGATGAAGGCGTAACCGGACAGCAGCGTGAACCGCGAACCCATGCTCTGCACGAGTTTGGCCGAGCGCGGGGCCACGACGATCATGGCGGCCGCGGCCGGGAGGATCGTGGCGCCGGCCGCCAGCGTCGAGTAGCCGAGAACGTTCTGCATGTACTGCTGGCCGATGAACATCGCGCCCATGAGCGTGCCGAACACGATCAGCCCGCCCACCGCCGCGACCCAGAAGGTGCGTCGGGCCGCGATCCGCAGGTCGAAGAGCGGCACCCGCACACGCAGCTGCCGCCAGACGAAACCCGCCCCTGCCAGCAGCGCGATCGCGGCCAGGATGTAGACCTGCAGTCGATGATCGGAGTTCGGGGCGAAGTTGATCGCCAGCACCAGCGAGCCCACCATCACGATGGACACGACGCCACCCAGGTTGTCGACGACTGCCGCCTGGTCGCCGTTGTCGTCGGGCACCAACCGCCACGCCGCGACCAACGCGACAACGGCGAGCGGCAGGGTCACCAGGAACACCGAGTGCCAGGCCAGGATCTCGAGGAGCGCCCCGGACAGGACCGGTCCCAGCGCCGAGATCGCACCGCCGAACGCCGACCACGCGGCGATCGCCCGGACCCGTTTCGGCCCCGACCACAGGGCTGTGATCACCGCGAGGGTGGTCGGGAAGGCCAGGCCCGCGGCGATGCCGCCCACCAGACGAGCACCGAACAGGACCTCGACGTTGGGCGCGAATCCGGCGACGAGCGACGCGGGGATCGACAGGCACATGCCGATGACCAGCATCCGCTTGCGGCCGTGCCGATCTCCCAGCGCGCCGAAGTAGAGCACCGACGCCGCCAGGCCCAGCGAGTAACCGACCGCGACCAGGTTCAACTGCGTCGAACTCGCGTCGAGCGCCTTGCCGATGTCGGGTAGCGCGACATTCGCCACCGCGAGATTGATGTTGGCCACCCCGGCGACCAGGATCAGCGCGACCAGGATCGCCTTCGCCCGCTTCGGAGCCGTCCCCGCCTCGACCTCGGCCGTTGTCGACGTCATCGGGGAATCGTACGTGCGCGAGCGCCATCGGGCCGGGGATCGGGACGCTCCGGCACGAAATGGTCACGCCGGCGTCGACTTCTGGTGGGGTACGAGGAATCCGTATGACGTCGTGCCCGGTTTCCGGGCACAGCGTCATACAGCTCGGATCAGATCAGAGGCAGACGCTGATGGTCACCGGCCCGATGGGGATGCCGAAGCAGATCGCCACCGAACCGACGGCCTGTACCGGTTGCACCGGCTGCACCGGCGCCGGCGCGGCGGAAGCGGCCGGCGCGGTGGCCAGACCGATCGCGCAGGCGGCACCGACAGCGGCCACCCCGACAGACGTGCGACGCATGATCCCGGACATGTTCATGAGCAGCTCCCCTCGAGCTCGAGTCCCCCCGGACAACCCTGCGGATGGGGTCAACACGCAGGTGATGGTGACTGAGGATTCTACGCCCCGGCGTCGGCGTCGTCCCCATCCCGAAGGGTCGAATCCGCGACGGGGTGTCACAGGCTGATGCGGAGACCGTCCCACTCGTGATCGTGCATGAAACCCTTCGCGAGCCCGACCCGGTACTTGAGGCAGCTGCGCAGGATCCCGGCATAGGCGAACGGGAGCATCAGCGCGGGCATCTGGTCGCCCGGACTGCTGACGACATCGGACGCGCCGCGGAAGTCGCGGACGAAGTCGCGCAGGGTCCGGTCCTTGCGCGACGACGGACGCCACCCGTAGAGCAGCATGCCCAGCCCGATCATCTTGTCCACGCCCGACCCGGGCGTGATCGGTCCGTCGTCGGGATCCCAGGTCCCGAGGAACGCGCGATCGACGCCGTCCTCGGGCGTGAACATCATGATCCCGCTCGTGGCGCGCGGGTTGCACTCGATGCAGAACAGGTCGCCGCCACCGTTCCGGTCCTCGATGAAGTCGAACCCGATCTGGCCCGTGAAGTTCACCCGGCGAACGAAATCGCTGACCCACCCGGCGATCCGCGGATGGTCCACGGACCGGAAGTTGAGGCACGAACTGCCGTCGATGGCGTAGTCGACCGGATAGGTGGCGTGGGCGTAGACGCGCCCCTCGTGGCAGACCGAATACGTGCAGAAGTTGTTCCCCGACGCCCACTCCTGTGCGATCCACGGGTTCTGCTCATCGTGCTCGAGCCAGGTGAGCGGATCGCCGGGAGTCACCTTGTGAACCTTCTGCGAGCCCCGCGAATAGCAGTGTTTGAGCGCGAACGGCTTGGTGAAATCGAGCGATCCGACGTCCTCGGGTCCGGACACCCGCGCGAACTTGCGCGTCGGGATTCCGAGTTCGACGAGCAGTTCCTGGAAGTCGTACTTGTTGTGCAGGCGGTTCTCGGTGGTGAAATCGGAGAGGAACAGCCGACATTCAGGCGGGAACACCTCGGCGAGCATCGCGATGATGTCGGTCTCCTCATGCACCGGGATCACCATGTCGACGTCGTTGTCGGCCACGATCCGGGCGAGGGCGAGGCAATATGCGAGCGGCTCGAACTTCGGCGGGGGCACGCGGTGAAAGTCGCTCACCGCGTTGGAGAATCGGCCGATCCCGACCGGGATGGAGTCGACGATGCTCACCCGGTGACCCGCCGCGGCCATCAGCCGCGCGAGTTCCAGGGTGAGGAACGATCTACCGAATGTGATCAGTACATGGGTTTGTCCGGCGCTGTTCACCCGGGCGAGTGTAGTGCCGACGGGCCCTGAGCACGGAAGCCGGACGGCCTGCGAAAAATCCGGTCAGGTCGGGAATATTCAGTACCGTCCTGTCGGTTCACCCTGTTAGTTTTTTGCACGATCGGCCGGTCCGGGTGCTTCGCTTCCGGTTGCGGAACAGCAGTTGCGGAGCAGCGCTGGTGCGGCCCGGGCCGATCGCGTGCGTACGCAGTCGGGGTGGTCGTCGGTCCGAGCCTGTCGAGGCTCATCCGGGCCGAGTTGGAGGAGGCATGCAGCTGTTCGTCATCGGCGTCATCGCCGCGTGCCTCGCCGCAGTCGCCTATGGGATGTCCACGGTCCTGCGCGCGCTCGGCGCCCGCCGCGTGGCCGAAGCCGCTGCCGACGAGGGTGAGGGCATCACCACCGAGAACGGCGCACCGACCCTCTCGTCGACGATGTCGACACTGGTCGATCCGGCCTTCATCCTCGGCACGACGCTGGTCGTCCTCGGCTTCGCGGGTGGCGCCCTCGCTGCTCGGTTCCTACCGCTGTTCCTCTCGCAGACCATCGTGTCGGCCAACCTGGTCATCACCGCCCTGCTCGGCACGATCATCCTCAACATCGCCCTGCACACGCGAGAATGGGTCGCCACCTGGCTGGTCGTGATGTCGCTCTGCCTGCTCGGCGTGGCGTCGTCCCATCACACCGGCGGCGGAGAAGAGGTCGGATTCCACTGGGGCCTGTTCGTCGCGACGCTCGCCCTCTGCGCCCTCGCTCTGGTGGGCGTCTACAACCTCGGTCCGGCGGGCGCCATCGTCGGCGGCGCATCGGCGGGTCTGCTGTTCGGCATCATCGCCATCGCCGTGCGCATCCTCGACGGAATCCAGCCGTTCGATCCCGTGGCGCTGCTGACCGATCCGGCCGCCTGGACCATCGCCGCCGCGGGTGCGGTGGGCTTCTACGTCCAGACCGTCGCCCTGCAGCTCGGCGCGGTGAACGGGGTGACCGCGGTGCTCGTGGTCGGCGAGACGGCCGGTCCGAGCCTGGTCGGGGTCGTCTTCCTCGATGACACGGCCAAACCCGGACTCGGCTGGCTGGCCATCCTCGGTTTCGTCGGCGCGGTCGTCGGTGCCGTGCTGGTCGCCTGGTACGGCTCGGTCGACCCGGATCACCTCGGCGAGGCGCCGCCGATGAAGGGCGGGTGGCGCCGTGGCCGCGAGGAACCCGCGTCCGACGAGGAGCACGAAGCGCCCGCGGCAGACGCCGATCCCGACCTCGCGGATACCGATCTGTGGACGACCGACGACCCCGCCCTCGACACCCGGGACTCCCGGCGCACCTGACGCTCCCGCTCTCGTCGTCGCAGGTGGTTGACACCCGCCCCGCGGATGGAGAGGGTGGGTTGATGACATCGACCAGCACGGGCTCCGCTGCCCGGCTCGCCTACGAAACCCTCGAACCCTTCCACATCCTGGCCTACTTCAACCCGGGACTGAAAGGCGCGCAGGCAGACACCGGGCTCGATCCCTACGCCTTCTACGTCGGTGCGCGGGGCGCGCCGTTCGGTCCGTGCGCGGCCTCGGTCGTCGCCTCCGCCTTCTACAACTTCAACCACGAACTCATCGCGAAGGGCTGGGCGGCCGCCGTCGACGCCGGGCTCGACCGGGTCCACGAACGACGCAATCAGATGCTCGACGACTCGCTGCGAGAGATCCTGGGCGAGTCCATCGACGACACCGGCCTCGACGAACTCGCCTCCGCCTATTACGATCTGGCCGCCCGACTACCCCTCGGCGGCCGCCCGCTCGCTGCCGCGTGGTCGACGGCCCCGCGACCGGACACCGCGCGCCTACGTCTGTGGCACGCCATCGCGATTCTCCGAGAGTGGCGCGGCGACAACCACATCGCGGCGCTCGCGCTCAACGGCCTGAACGGCTTCGACGCGGCCGTCTTCCACGAGTCGCAGCTTCCCGACCCCACGGTTCGTCGTCGTACCCTGGGCAAGCGCATCGTGCTGATGACCCGCGGCTGGTCCGAACAGGAGTGGGAGGAAAGCGTAGGCCGTCTCGTCGATGCCGGACTGGCCGAGCGCGTTGAGGACGGGCACCGGCTCACGCCCGCCGGTGCGGCGACGTACGACGACATCGAGGCCACCACCGATGCTGTCGGAGAAGCCATCTGGGCCGGCACCGACGACCTCCTCACCCGGACGAGACCGGTCGTGAAAGCCGTCATCGATGCCGGAATCCTGCCGGGGACGAGGACGAAGTGAGCGCGCCCGCCGGCGGCTTCGAGGACCTGCGGGCGATCGAGAGCCTCAAGTATCGCTACCTGCGATCCCTCGACACCAAGGACTGGGCGACGTTCGAGTCGACGCTCACCGAGGACGTCACCGGTAACTACGGTGAGAGCCTGGCCTTCTCGAATCGGAACGAGCTGGTCGGATACATGCGCGAGAACGTCGGTCCCGCAGTCATCACCGAACATCGTGTCGCACACCCGGAGATCGAGATCGACGGGGACACCGCACGCGGACGCTGGTACCTGCAGGACCGGGTCATCGTCGCCGAGTTCTCCTTCATGCTCATCGGGGCGGCGTTCTACGACGACACCTACCGCCGCACCGCAGACGGCTGGCTGATCAGCAGCACCGGTTATGACCGCACGTACGAGGCCACAGTCGGGCTCGCCGACGTGCCGAGCTTTGCACTGAAGGTCGGTCCCGCAGTCCAGGTCTGAGCCTGCCCATGCGCGCCCACATCTTCGCCGACCGCCGCGAGGCGGGTCGGTTGCTGGGTGCGCGGGTCGTCGAAGTCCGGTACGGCGCCGGCATTCCGGAGGCCGGTACAACAGAACCTGTTGTCCTGGGACTCGCGCGCGGCGGGGTTCCGGTCGGCCGCGAGGTCGCCGACGCCATCGCGGCGACGACAGGCAGGTGCGCGATGGACGTGCTGGTGGTGCGCAAGATCGGGGCGCCCGGCCACGAGGAGTTCGCCATGGGCGCGCTCACCGCGCACCACCTGGTGGTCAACGACGACATACCGCGTCGACTCGGGGTGTCCCGCAGCGAGTTCGACGAGGCCGCCGATCGACAGCGGCGCATCCTCGACGACCGCGAACGACGTTACCGCGGCGGACGTCCCGGCACCGAGCTCGGCGGCCGGACGGTCATCCTGGTCGACGACGGTCTCGCCACCGGGTCGAGCATGGCCGTCGCGGTCGACTCCGTCCGGGCCGCCGGCGCCGCCCGGGTGGTGGTGGCGGTACCCACGGCACCGTCGGATTCGCTTCAGCGACTGCGGGATCGGGGCGCCGACGACGTGGTCGTCCTCGTGACGCCGACGCCGTTCCGGGCCGTCGGCCTGTCCTACGAGGACTTCACCCAGGTGGACGACGACGAGGTGATCGCGGCCCTCAGCCGGCCGGGTGACTGATCCGTCGAAGACCCACTGAGAACCACCCGTCCGAGCGGCACCGGCGAGCTGTCGTCGACTGTCCGTTTCCTGCGGGTGGTTTTCAGCCGGGCTTTCGCTGGTCTTTGAGGAGTAGCTCAGCAAGCTCGGCACGGTCACCCACATCCAGCTTGGTGTAGGCGCGGAACAGATGACCTTCGACGGTGCGGACCGAGACGGTGAGTCGCTGCGCGATGTCCTTGTTGGACAGGCCCGCCACAGCGAGGTTGGCGATCTCCCGCTCGCGCGAGGTCAACGGCAACGGTTGCGCGGCCGAGATCAGCGCCGGCGTCCGCAGGCCACCGCACTGCGACGCGAGTCGGTTCGCCACCGCGGCCGACGCCACGGTCGCGGACCGTCTGCCCGCCGCGTCGTGCAGGACACTGGCCTGCGCGGCCGCGTCCGCGGCGGACAGGCACACCCCGGAGTCCTCGAACGCCGTCGAGCACAGATCGAGTTCGACCGCATCGCCGTCGCGGAGCGCCGCGGCGTGGCGCGCGTACAGATCCGAGAGCGGACCGTCGACGCGCTCGGCCAGTTCGGTGAGCCGGTCGGCGACGCCGCCGTCCCCGAACCGGGCGGCGGTGTGCAGGGCCTCGGCCTCCACCGCGAACTGACCGGCGGCACGGGCGGATGCGGCCGCGGAGTGCGCGAGTTCGACGGCGGGCGTGACGGTTCCGGCGGCCGCCGACTGCCAGGCCGCCGCGATGGCGAGCATGGGCCCGAAGACGGCCACATGCTTGCCGGAACGTTTCCGCGCCTTGGCCAGCGCGGCCGCGGCACGATCGGCCTGTCCCAGCGCACTCAGGGCCTGCACCAGGAAGATGTGGGCCGGGAAGTTCCACGACTCGGAGAACCGGCCACTGTCGAGGATGGCGAGGGTCTGCTCCATCCGCCGGGTCACCGAGGCGCACGATCCGCGGGCGAGTTCGACTGCGGCGACGAGTATTCCGGACATCGCCCAGCCCAGGTACTGCGCGGTCTGCGCGGCGGACACGAAACGCCCCGCGGCACCGTCCGCGTCGTCGAGTCGGCCGGTGAGGGTCAGCGCGAGGGTCTCGCCGAAACCGGTGGGGAACCGGAGCAATCCGTCCACCTCGACCTCGCGCGAGTGTTCGGCCAGCGCCCCGACCTCCGCTCCCCGACCGGCGACCGCACGGGCGAGGCTGCCACCGAAGACCGCCCACTCCACCGCCCACGGCAGCGCCCTGGATTCGGCGAGGACGGTGTCGGACAGCGTGATCGCCTCGTCGATCCGGTTCTCGAAGAGGGCGCACGCCGAGGCGATTCCGGTGACGATCGGCGTGAGTGCCGGGTGGGTGACCCGCTCGGTCAGCAACCGCAGGATCTCGTCGGCCCGATCAGCGTCGCCCAGAGCCCAGAACGTGTTGCCGATGATCGAATTGCCCCACAGCACGAGTCGACCCTCGTCGAGATCGTCGGGCGAGAAGCGGGACAGGATGTCCCACGCCTCGTCCGGATGCCCCTGCCACATGACCGCCCGCGCGAGCAGTTCGGCCTCCTCGAGTCCACCGCCCTCGTCGAGCGCCGCCCGCGCGAATCGTTCGCCGAGCGGCGTCTGCGCGAGGTTCAGGGCATCGCGTGCGGCGGTCCGTACCAGCGCGAGGTCGATCTCCACGTCGCTCTCGATCGCGAGATCGGCGAGCCGAATCCGCTCGGCCGGGGTGTTCGTGGGCCGTGACTGCAACGCCTCGACGAGCCGGCCGCGCAGCCGCCGCGACGACACGAGACCCAGGCGGCGCCGGATCACCTCACCGAACAGCGGATGGTGGAAGGCGACGTCGAGACGCCGCCCGTCGCGGGTGATGCGCACCAGCCCGGCGATCTCCGCCTCTTCGACGGCTTCTTCGCCGGCGAGCTCGGCGAGGACGTCGATGTCGAGGGGTTCGCACAGACTGAGGTATTTGAGGGCCCCGAGAACCGGCGCGTCGAGTTGCTCTATCCGCCCCTCGAGCAGCGATGCCAGCTCCGAGGTGATGGCGGCGCGGCCGCGTAGCTGCCACACGCCGTTGACCTGCCGCAGCGTGTCGGCCTGCCGCGCACCGTCGACGAGATGCCGTAGGAACAGGGCGTTCCCACCGGAGGCCTCCCACATGAGATCGGCCGAATGCTCCTCGAGCTGCCCGCCGAGCACCGACTCGATGAGGTCGACGCTCTGCTCTTTGGTGAACAGCGACAACGTGATCCGCGTGAGGTGATTGTCCTTCCACAGCGAGGTCACCGCATCCGGGACGGTCTCGCCGCTGCGGACCGTCGCGACGATGTGCACCGCACGGTCGATCGCGAGCTGATGCAGCAGCGTCGCCGACAGTTCGTCGAGCAGGTGGGCGTCGTCGACCCCGGTCACGACATCGCCGTCGGCGAGGAGCGATTCACGGGCCGCCGCAAGGTAGGTGACCGGATCGCTCGACGTCGCCGGACCGACGAGATGCGCGAACACACCGAGCGGGATCGAGCGCGCGGACTCGGTGCCCGCCACCCAGCGCACCCCGGTCGGCAACTCGGCGGTGACGTGCCGGGCGAGGGTCGTCTTGCCCACGCCGGAGTCACCGGTCAGGACCACCCCACAGCCGGTCGTCTCACCCCTGAGGGCCGCCTGGATCGTGCGGAACTCCCGATCGCGCTCGACGAGCGGCCAATTCGTGGACATAACCGCGAATTTTAGTCTGCTGGGCCCTACAATGGGCCGCCCGGAAGCACCAATGTGGTCCGACCGGATGGCCCTGTCGACACGCGGCTAATCCCGGATTTGACATCGGCGGAAGAAAATCCGCGAACTACACATCCCGGGCATTGGTCACGGCCACTGCCGCCGCCAGCAACACGATCGTGAAGCCCGCGAAGTAGGCCAACGAACCGTAGGCGTTCCAGTGGAACGTGTCGCTCCCGCCGGCGAGGAAGTTCCACCCGTTCAGGAACGGCAGGAACGACACGATGTGCTCGCCCACCCGCGGGAGCACCGACACGATGCGCTCGAGGGCCAGCATCCAGACGAGCACGATCGCCACCGCACCGGCCGAATGCCGCACCAACGCACCCACCGCGAGGCCGATCAGCGCGCACAGCATCGCGAAAACCGGCGTCCCCCAGAGATGCCGGACGGTCTCGGGTCCGGTCAGCGAGACTCCGACGCCGGCGAGCACCTGCGCCGCCACGACCGCGACGACGGACACGATGGCCACCACCGCGAACGAGAGTCCGCCGAACACGACCGCTTTCGCGAGGAGTACCTGTGGCCGACGCGGAATCGCCGCGAACGTCGGTCGGATCGTGCCGAAGCGGTACTCGGTGGTCACGCCCAGGATCGACATGATCGCGAGCACCGCGACCCCGAACTGGTTGACGCCGAGCAGGAAGTCGTCGGTCAGGGTGTCGGTCTCACCGGGACTGCCGTAGGAACCGCCGGCGATGGCGCCGAGCAGCACCGCGAAGCCCAGGCCCAGCACCACGACGACGCCGAGGCACCAGTACGGCGACCGGGTGCTGGCGAGTTTGATCCGTTCGGCGTTGATCGCGGCGATCACCGGTTCACTCCCCCGTGGTTCCCGACGGCCCGGTTGTGGACGTCGGGGTCGTGGACGGCGCGGTTGTCGACAGCGGTGTAGTCGACGGCGTGCGCCGTCATCGACATGAAGACCTCTTCCAGTGACGCCGACTCGGCGGCGAGTTCGTGCAGGGTGATGCCCGCGGCGGCGGCGAGGTCGCCGACCCGATCGGTCGTGGTGTCCGGCACGCGTATCACCGGGCGCCCGTGGGCATCCGGGTCACCCGGCGCGGGATTCAGCCCCGCCGCCGCGAGCGCGGCGTGCAACTGTTCGAGCTGCGGGCCGCGCACCCGCACCGACTGCCGGGCCCGCCCGGTGAACTCCGCCACCGAACAGTCGGCGATCAGCCGGCCCCGCCCGATGACGACGAGATGGTCTGCGGTGAGCGACATCTCGGTGAGCAGATGGCTCGACACCAACACCGTCCGCCCCTCCGCGGCGAGCTTGCGCATGAACCCGCGGATCCACACGATGCCCTCCGGGTCGAGGCCGTTGACCGGCTCGTCGAACAGCAGTGTGTGCGGGTCGCCGATCAGGGCACCCGCCAGCCCGAGCCGCTGCGACATACCGAGCGAGAAGCCGCCGGCGCGCTTCTTGGCCACCGAGGTGAGCCCGACCGTCTCGAGCACCTCGTCGACTCGCGCGGCCGGGATCCGGTTGCTCGCCGCGAGCCACCGCAGGTGGGACCGCGCACTGCGATTGGGGTGCACCCACCGGGCGTCGAGCAGCGCACCGACCTGCCGCAGCGGATGCTCGAGGTCCCGGTAGCGCTGCCCGTTGATCGTCGCCGTGCCCGATGTCGGGCGGTCGAGTCCGAGCATCATCCGCATGGTCGTCGACTTGCCCGCACCGTTGGGCCCCAGGAAACCGGTGACCCGTCCCGGCCCCACCTCGAAGCTGAGGTCGTCGACCGCGCGTTGACCGCCGAAGTCCTTCGTCAGATTCGCTACCTGCAACACGCCTCGACCATAGCCGCCGAATCCGGAGCGGCCCGGTCTGTCGTTCGGATGGCCTGTCGCGGGTCCGCGCGTCAGTCCCGGTCGCGCCCGGGCGAGGACGCGTGCGCCCAGAAGCGCTTGGGGATCCGGCCGGCGCGCGCGGCCAGTCGGCCCCCGGCCACCGCGTGCCGCATCGCCGTCGCCATCAGTTCGGGGTTCTCCGCCCGGGTCACCGCCGTGGCCAGAAGCACGCCGTCGCAACCGAGTTCCATCGCCAGGGCCGCGTCGCTCGCCGTCCCGATGCCCGCGTCGAGAATCACCGGCAACGGGTCGTCGAAGCGGGTGTGGCAGTCGTCGACGATCATCTCGATGTTGTGCGGGTTGAGGATTCCGAGTCCGGTCCCGATGGGCGATCCGAGGGGCATCACCGCCGCCACCCCGAGATCGGCGAGTCGCGCGGCCAGGACCGGATCGTCGTTCGTGTAGGCCAGCACGACGAAACCGTCGGCCACCAGTGCGGCCGCGGCGTCGACGAGCTCGATGGCGTCGGGCATCAGGGTGCGTTCGTCGGCGACCACCTCGAGCTTGACCCAGTCGGTCTCGAACGCCTCGCGCGCCAGTTGGGCGGTCAGGACCGCCTCGGCGGTGGTGTGACAGCCCGCGGTGTTGGGCAGGACGGCGATGTCGAGCCGGCGCAGCAGATCGAAGACGCCGGTGCCCGAGGCCGCGTCGACGCGCCGAACCGCGACGGTGGTCAGCTCGGTCCCCGACGCGACCAGCGCGCGTTCCAGGGTCGCGAGACTCGACGCGCCGCCGGTACCGGTGATGAGTCGCGACGAGAAGTCGCGACCGGCGATGCGCAGATGGTCCGCATCCGGGATCATCTCGTCGCCGGACCTCTGCTCGGTCCGCGAGGCGTCGGGCTTCAGATCGGCGAGGTCAGCCACCCTGCACCGCCGTGACGATCTCGACGACGGCGCCTTCGGTCATCGTGTGCCGGTCCCAGCGGCCGCGCGGGACGACCGCACCGTCCACCGCGACCGCGATCCCCCGGTCCGGCAACCCCAGACCGGTGACGACGTCGCGCACCGACGTGTCGGCGCCGACGTCGACGCTCTTGCCGTTGACGGTGATGCTGGCGGTGATACTCATTCCTCTGCTCCTTCCAGAATCGACAACACGCGGGCGGCGGTGCCCGGGGCGAGGACGATCCCGTTGCGCCCGTGCCCGGTCGCCACGACCGTTCGTGTGTCCACACGGGTGACGATCGGCAATCCGTCCGCGGTGCACGGCCGCAGACCCGCCCCTGCTTCGGTCAGTTCGTAGGTCCGCAGCCCGGGGAAGACCTCGATCGCGTCGGCGAGCAGATCCGCGACCCCGCCGGCCTGCGGCGCGCGGTCGGCAATCCCCTCGGCCTCGTACTGGGTGGCGCCGACGACGACTCCGTCCTCGCGCGGCACCAGGTACACGGCCCGCCCGTGGAGGCGTGCCCGGACGACGTGGCCGGGCGGCGGCACCGACCAGCGCGTACGGCGAAGGCGGAGGATCTCCCCCTTCGCCGCATGCAGGTCCACACCCGGCCAGAGGGCCGCGGTGCCGAGTCCGGCGGCGAGCAGGATCTGGGTGTCGGAACCGAGGTCGTCGAGGTCGCCCAGGGATTCGACGCGCGCGGACACCAACTCGGCACCCGCCGACGTCGCGGCGGCGCGCAACGCCTCGAGCAACCGCCGGTTGTCGACAGACCACTCGCCGACCGCGCGGTAGCCACCGACCAGTCGAGAACTCAGCGACGGTTCCAGGGTCCGGATGTCGCGGCCGGTCACCGACTGCAGCGCGGCATCGGTGGCGGGCTGCCCGGCCCAGACGAAATCGGCGAGATGCCGCAGGTACTCGATGTCGGTCGCCGAGGCCGCGACGAACAGCGAGTCGGTGGCGGTGACGACGCCCGGGTCGTCGAGCCGCTTCACGAGCGCCGGCCACAGCCGGACCGATTCGACCGAGAGGGCCAGGGACGCGTCCTCGCCGGGATGACCCTCGCCGAGTGAACCGAGCATGCCGCCGGCGACCCAGGACGCGCGCTCGTCGGTGCCGGCGTCGAGGACGCGAACCCGCCATCCGGCGTCGGCCGCGGTGAGCGCACAGGTCAGCCCGATGACACCGCCCCCGACGATCGTCAGGGCGCGGTGGGCAGGGCGCTGCGGTGGGGAATCCACGCTGGGAATCACCTTCCTTCGCCGGAATGACCCGGATCAGGTTCGACGGTCAGCGGAATCTGTCCGCACTCTCAGCCCGGCCGATCCGGACTCCCGTGTGTTCGTGCGATCCACCCTACGCCGGGGCGTCGGGGGTCCGGTTAGCCTGGTCGGCGTGACGACCCCGAACCGCACCAGCTCCGCGTCGACGGACCCCGGCTCCGCGACGGACCGTCGCCGGCGGCTCTCCACGGCCCGCCTGTACCTGTGCACCGACGCCCGGCGCGAACGCGGTGACCTGCTCGACTTCGTCGACGCGGCGCTCGCGGGCGGCGTCGACATCGTGCAGCTGCGCGACAAGAACTCGCCGGGCGAGCGCGAATTCGGGACCCTGGAGGCGGGCGAGGAACTCGAGATCCTCGCGGGCATGCGGACGGTCGCCGACGCGCACGGTGCCCTGCTGGCGGTCAACGACCGCGCCGACATCGCGGCGCTTTCCGGGGCCGATGTCCTGCACGTCGGACAGGGCGACCTGTCGCCGTCGGCGGCCCGCCGGATCGTCGGACCGGACGTCGTCATCGGCGCCTCGACCCACGACCCCGAGCAGGCTGCCGCCGCGATCGCCGACGACGACGTCGACTACTTCTGCGTCGGTCCGTGCTGGACCACCCCCACCAAACCGGGCCGCGCCGCCGCCGGCCTCGACCTCGTGTCCTCAACGGCCGCAACACAATCAGCCAAGCCGTGGTTCGCCATCGGCGGAATCGACGCCGGCCGCGTCGGGGAGGTCACCGCGCTCGGGGCGCGGCGCATCGTCGTCGTGCGGGCCATCACCGCGGCCGCCGACCCGGCCGCCGCAGCCACCGACCTCGCCGGCATGCTCTAGCGGTTCCCCTGGCGGAAACACGTTTGCCCGGTCGGTGTCGCGGGTCTATGGTGGACCGATCATGTTGTGCATCACGAGCGTTCTCGTAACCCGCCGCAGCGGGGTCTGAATCTGACCGACCCCCCGCTGCGGGTCGGTTGCGCTCTCCAGTCGGTCATCCGTTCTTCGACCGAAATCGGTTTTCGAGATGCACCCTCTTCATCTACCTCGTCGATCCTGTTCGTGCACCGAGCGCGACGACCGGCACGACGGCGACCACTTCGCCGCACGTTTCGGCCGCCCGCTTCCCCCCGGGATGCACGAGGAGGCCGCCGGGATGACCTGGCAGGAATTCACCGACGAGTACTCCCGTGGCGGCACGATCCGGCTGGGCTCCTTCTCCGCCGTCCCGTGCTCGGGCGACCTGGTCGAGTGCCGCGCGACGCTCGCGATCGCCGACCGCATCATGTCTCGCAGCGCCGTCGCCGCCGGCCCCGTCGGTGCGATGACCTCGATCCTCTACGACGTCGGCGCCCCGGTTCAGATCGTCCGGCTGCACCAGCGGGTCGTCGACGGCATGGTCACGACGTTCCTGCTGTGCGAGCACGACGGCCGGCAGGCCTGGGCCGTCGGTGAGGGCGCGAGCAGCGACGAGGCGAACGTCCACGCGCTGGTCGCCGGGGCGAACCGACTGCTGGAGTCCGACCGCGCCGGGGTGTGAGGGCTCAGCTCTGGGGATCCAACATCGCGATCCGCTCGCGGAGAACGGGCCACGCGAGTCCGAACGCGGGATGCAGCGGGAGTTGATCGACGCGCTTCTCGTCGACCCATCGCAGTTCCGTGGATTCGAAGTTGGCGACCGTGCGGACCGGCGAGTCCGTCTCGGCGATGACCGTCGTGTAGGTCCATCCGCCGGGCGCCTCGAGGGTGACGACCGCTGCGACGACGCGCAGATCGTCGGCGGTGATCCCGGCTTCTTCCTCGGCCTCGCGGATCGCGGTGTCGATGGCACCCTCGTGCGAGTCGCGGGCCCCGCCGGGCAGCGCCCACGTGCCGCCCTGATGCGACCACGCGGCGCGGTGTTGGAGAAGCACCCCGGTCGATCCGTCCGGCAGCGGTGCCCGCAGCAGCAGACCTGCCGCACCGTGGATACCCCAATATCGAGAACCATCGGGATCGATCACCCAGCCGTCGCCGTCGCCGCGCACCACGCCTCCTCGCAACCCGGTCGCCCCGACCGGGTGCCTCCACCGTAAGTGAGATGCGCAACACCTGCCAGGGAGACCGCGAAGCCCTCTCATCGCGGCTCGGAACCACGAGGTGCCGTCGGCGAGCACCCGGCACGCGCGAACCGCCGAGGTCGGCGGCGCGGCGCCGGTCGACTCGGGAGGAACCCGGCACGATGACATAGGGTGAAACACGCACGACCCGGTGAACGATGACCCAGATGACACAACCCCTGACGTTGATCGCCCGGTCACGCGAATCCGGAACGGGGAACCGGTGACCGTAGGACCGCACCGGAGACGATCCAGCGTTCGAGAAGGGATCAGGTAGGTGACCGGCGACGCGTCCTCCGTGCGGACGGCGCTGACGCGTGGCGGTCGCACGATCCGTCCGGCACAGGCCTCACCCCCGATTCGCCAGGTGCTCGCCGACCGACGCGAACTCGTCGCCACCGCCCGGGAACGCGCCCAGTCCCCGTTCCAGACCCTGCGCCACTTCGCGGTCACGACCCCCGGCAAGCTGATCATCATCTGCGGAATCCTGGCGCTCGGCTGTCTGAGCACCGGCCTGTACGCCTCGACGGTCCTGGAAGACCGCACCCAGACCCTGCAGCGCCTCATCGATCGGACCGAACCGCTCGCCGAGGCCGCGCAGGTTCTCTACAGCTCGCTGTCGATCGCCGATGCGTCGGCGAACGCGGCGTTCATCTCCGGCGGACTGGAGACCCCCGATCTGCGGCAGCGCTACTCCGACGCGCTGGCGACGGCGTCGTCGTCGCTGATCCTGGCCACCGGCACCTCCAGCGAACCCGGTTCCGGCATGGTGTCGGACCGGGCCGAGCAGGCGGTCAGCGCCGATCTCGAGACCCTGTCCACCTCGATCCCGGTCTACAGCGGACTCATCGAGACGGCGCGGACGAACAACCGGCTCGGCAACCCGGTGGGGTCGGCGTATCTCGGCCAGGCGTCGTCGATGATGCAGGACCAGATCCTTCCGGCCGCCCAGCGCCTCTACGAACGGCGATCGATGGCCATCGCCGACCCCCAGCAAACCCTCACCCGTCCACCCTGGACCGTGTACGCGCCGCTGCTATTCCTGCTCGCCGCGCTTGTCCTGACGTCGCGCTACCTGGCGCGGCGGACCCGGCGGCGGTTCAACATCGGCATCGTGGCGGCCATCTTCGCCCTCAGCGTCGGGACCCTGTGGTTGCTCGCCTCCGGTCTGATGTCGGTGGCCGCCACCAGCGACGCCCGCACCGAGGGCGCCGACCCGCTCCGCGACCTGACCGCCGCCCGGATCCTCACCCAGCAGGCGCGGTCGGCCGAGACGCTCTCGCTCATCCGCCGCGGTGATCAGGGCGGTCTCGAGCGCAGCTTCTCCGCGGCGACCAGCGAGATCGGCAACATCGTCGACGACGTCCGCGAGGGCACCGAAGACGGCGACAGCGCGGTCACCGGCGAACAACTGGACACGGTCACGGCGGCGCTGACCGAGTGGCGCCGCACCGACGCCGCGGTCCGCCGCTACATCCAGACCGGCAACTTCGGTCTCGCGCGCCTGCACACCGTCGGCGACGGACCGGACAGTTCGGCGCGCGCCTACACCGCGGTCGACACCGCGCTGGTCGATGCGATCACGACTGCGCGGAACTCCTTCCGGGACGACATCAACACCGCGCAACGGGTCCTCGGGTTCACCGGCACCGGCATCCTGCTGCTCACCGTCTTCGCCGGCGTCGCGGTCGTGGGCGGTCTCATCCCGCGCATCCGGGAGTACCGATGACGACCGTTCCCTCGCCTCGCCGCCTGCTGACCGTCGTGGTCCTGCTCGCGCTCACCGGCCTCGTCGCCACCGGGTGCGTGCGTTTCCCCGCACCCGAATCACCCCCACCGACGGCGACCGCCGGGCAACCGATGCTGCCCGGCGTCCAGGTCGACGTGCCCGTCGAACCGCCGCCGAGTTCCGAGGCCTGCAACGCGACCCTGACCCTGCGGCCGCCCGCCCAGATGCCGCCCCCTGCTCAGATGCCGATCAATTCGACGATGGCCGGCATCCTCGAGCGGGGTCGGCTGATCGTCGGGCTCGACATCGGGTCCAACCTGTTCAGCTTCCGCGACCCGATCACCGGCGACATCCAGGGCTTCGACGTGGACATCGCGCACGAGATCGCCGGCGCCATCTTCGGAGACGACCGCCGCGTCGAGTTCCAGGTGCTGAGTTCCGCCCAGCGGATCGACGCCCTGCGGGACATGACGGTCGATCTGGTGATCAAGACGATGAGCATCACCTGCGACCGGTTGCGCGACATCAGTTTCTCGGCCCCCTATTACGTCGCGTCCCAGCGCATCCTGTCGTTCCGGAACTCCAACGTGACCGGTCCGGCGCAGCTCGCCGACAAGCGGGTCTGCGCCGCGCGCGGGACCACCTCGATCGGTCGTATCCAGGCCATCCAGCCCCGAGCCAAGATCGTCAGCACGACGACCTGGGCCGATTGCCTGGTCCTGATGCAGCAGGGTCAGATCGACGCGGCGACCACCGACGACGCGATCCTCGCCGGTCTCGCCGCACAGGATCCGTGGTTGCGGGTCGTCGGTCCCAGCCTCGGCGAGGAGTTCTACGGCGTCGGGATTCCCAAGGGCCAGGACGATATGATCCGGTTCGTCAACGGCGTGCTCGAGCGCATCCGGGTGACCGGCCGATGGCAGGAGATCCGGGACCGGTGGCTGTCCATCCTCGACAGTGGGTACGGCGCTCCCCAGCCGTATTACCGGGACTGATGCCCATGGACGACGCGGCCCGGAACGGGCACGACACAGACGACGTCACCCACGGCGACCGGGGCGACGACCTCGGCACCCAGCGGGTCTCGCTCGACGCCCTGCTCGGCGACGACGACGCCGACCTCGACGGTCCCGGCCCGGGCGGTGGCCGTCCCGGTGGTGAGGACGCCGAGACGACCGCGAAGGTGGTCGACGTCGGCACCCAGCGGGCCGACCTGGCGGCGCTGACCGAGGGCCCCGACGACATGGCCGACACCACCGACCCCCGGCCCGGCCGACGCACCGACCCGGATGTCGGAACCCAGGCCGTCGCACCGGTGTTCACCGTCGGGGTCGACCCCGACGACCGGACCGACCGCGTCGAACGGCAGCGTCCCGCCGTGCCCCACCCGGAACCCGACTCCGGTCCGCTCGGCCGGCGTCTGGTTCCGCGGCGTCGGCCGCCGGTGCACGAGCGACGGCTCGGCAGCGGCCTGGTCGAGATGCCGAAGATCACCGACATCGAACCCGAGGACGCCGTCATCGACGACCCGGTGATCGCCGACAGCAAGCGGTTCTGCTGGCGCTGCGGCAAACCCGTCGGTCGAGCCGAGGGCGAGGGCGCCGGTCCCCCGACCGGCGACTGCGGCAACTGCGGCGCCCGGTACTCCTTCGTCCCGGGACTGGCTCCCGGAACATTGGTCGCCGACCAGTACGAGATCGCCGGCGCCATCGCCCACGGCGGCCTCGGTTGGATCTACCTGGCCATCGACCGCAACGTGAGCGACCGGCCCGTCGTCCTCAAAGGCCTGCTGAATTCCTCGGATTCGGAGGCGCAGCGCGTCGCGGTCGCGGAACGGCAGTTCCTGGCCTCGGTCAACCATCCCGGGATCGTCAAGATCTACAACTTCGTCGAGCACGTCGACGACGATGACCGCTTCGGCTACATCGTGATGGAGTACATCGGCGGCCAGACGCTCAAACAGATCACCGCGGGCGATCCGGACAACTCCCTGCTGTCGGTGGAGCAGGGCCTGGCCTACATCCTGGAAGTGCTTCTCGCCGTGGGCTATCTGCACTCGGTCGGCCTGGTCTACAACGACGTCAAACCCGAGAACATCATGGTCGGCAGTGACGAGGTGAAGCTGATCGACCTCGGCGCCGTCTCGCCTATCAACGGCTACGGGCACCTGTACGGCACGCCCGGGTTCCAGGCACCGGAGATCGTCAAGACCGGACCGCAGATCGCGACCGACATCTACAGCATCGGGCGCACTCTAGCGGTCTTGACCGTGCCGATGGAGATGCGGAACGGACGCTACGTCGACGGCCTGCCCGCCGCGTCGAAGACGCCTGTCTTCCGGAACAATCCGTCGTACTACCGCCTCCTGCAACGCGCCACCGCCCCCGACCCCGCCGATCGGTTCGTCTCCGCGGAGGAGATGAGCACCCAGGTGCTGAACGTGTTACGCGAGACGGTCGCCGTGCACACGGGGGTCCCGCGGCCCGCGCTGTCCACGGTCTTCACGCCGCAGCGCTCGACGTTCGGCACCGACCTGATGCTCGCGCCGGTCGACGGCTTCTTCGACCCCGATCAGGCGGCGTTCTACGATCCGGTGGATATCGCCAACGCCCTGCCCGTTCCGCTGGTCAACCCACTCGACCCGGCGGCGAGTCTGCTCACCTCGGCGGCGCTGTCGGACCCGCGACAGACCCTGGATTCCATCAACACCGCCCGGGCAGAGGGTTTCGCCTCGCTCTTCGGCGGCCGGCCGGTCAAGAACGCCCACCCGTCGCGGGAGATCGATCTCGCCGAGGCCCGCGCGCATCTGCAGCTCGACGACGTCGACACCGCGCTCGCCCTTCTGCAGGAAGTCCGCGCCCACCACGGTGATTCGTGGCGGGTCGAGTGGTACATGGGCATCTGCGCGTTGATGAACGACGAACCCGAACTGGCCTACGAGCGCTTCGACGAGGTCCTCGGTGCGATGCCGGGCGAGGTCGCGCCCAAGCTCGCCGTCGCCGGCACCGCCGAACTCATCGGCCGTTGGCTGGCCGACGAGAAGGGCCCGGCGAAGTCTGCCGAGAAGATCGCCAAGCTGTATGACGTTGCGCAGCACCATTATCACGATCTGTGGCTGACCGATCACAGCATCGTGACCGCCGCGTTCGGTCTGGCCCGGCTCGCCGTGGCGGCCGGTGACATCGACGCCGCGATCCAGCCGCTCGATGAGGTCCCGGCCACCAGCCGCCACTTCAACACCGCGCGCGCGACGGCGATCATCGCGCTCGTGCACGGGCGCCCCACCTCGCAGGTGACCCGCGAGCAGATCATCGAGGCCGCAATGCGTCTCGAGCAGATCCCGGACACCGAACCGCGCAAGGCCCGGATGCTGCTCATCGTGCTGGGCACCGCGCTGGGCTGGATCCACGACAATCCCGACGACGCCAAGCAGGACAACGAACCCTCGACGCTGCTCGGCTTCCCGTTCACCGAGTACGGCATTCGCACCGGCACCGAACGTTCGCTGCGCCAACTGGCCCGCCTGACCCGCACCAACCGGGACCACCGGTTCATGCTCGTCGACCTCGCCAACTACGTCCGGCCGAATACGTTGTTCTAGGGCTATCCGAAGAACGTCCCTGCTGCGTTGCGCACGAGAGGGTCTTCGCCCAAGAGCTCCGCGAGGTGGGCCTCGACCGGTGACGGACGGGTGCTGCGACGCACGCGCAGTGGCGGTCGGACGTCGATGACGTGGCTGGTTTTCAGCCATGAGCGGCGCGCTTGATCGCCGGGCCCCCTGCTCCCTGAGGAGCGCCCGGAGCTTGCGGAGGGCGCGTCACCCCAGCTCCCTGAGGAGCACCCGGAGCTTGCGGAGGGCGCGTCACGAAGGGTCCGGCGACCGAGCCCGCGAAACCCTTGTGTGGTCGGTCCGTGGATCTCGTCGCGCACGGTATTCAGGTGTTCTGCGAACCGCCGCTGTATGTCGGGTCGGCGGTTCAGGCGACCGGGATTGGGTGGGGCGCCGGGTTCAGCGTTCAATCGCCAGACGCAGCGGCCTTCATCAGGTCCCGAGCGCTCGATGTGCATGGTGTACTGGCCGGGATTGTCGCCGACCATCCGGTTGTGTCGCGGGCAAGCCGGCGCGAGATCGTCGATGTCGGTGAGACCGCCCTTGGCCCAATCCTTCTGGGCGTGATGCATGTCGACGTGGGTGGCGGGCTGATCGCAGCCGGGAGCCGAGCACACTTCACCGTCAGGGCGAGCAAACGAAACGAGTCGTTGTTCGCGGGTGGCGAGGCGTTTGCCGCGCCCGAAGTACAGCGGGACGGTGGTGGCGTCTTTGAAGATCGCCAGCCAGGGTTGCGCATCGGCTGCCAGCCGGATGACGTCTTTGACGGGGAGCAGGGTGCCGGTGGCGGTGGTCGCGAGTCCGGCTTCGCGGATCAGGTCCCCGAGGTCGGCTTTGATGATCAGTTGCACGGGCAGGCCGCGGTGCGAGGTGCCGAGTGTTCCGTCGGCGAAGCCTGCGGCGAGTGCGGCGTCGAGGGCGTCGTGATTGGTCTGGGCGAGGGTGCGTTGGTCGCGGTCGGCTGCGGCGGTCAGGGCGTCGGGGTCGGCGGTGCCGGCCGGGCCTTGGGGCGACTGTGGGTCGTCGGGGTTGTTGAGTCCGGGTTTGGCCCACACCGCGAACATCATGGTGAGCCGGGCGGCGAGTGCGGGGGTGAGGGTGCCGGAGATCTTGGCGGTGCCGTCGGCGCGTTGCCGGCCGATCCACAGGCCGCGGCGTCGTTTCTGGTCGGTGTCGTCGGACAGTGTGCCGTCGGGATCGAGGTGGGCGAGCAGCCGCGAGCCGAGCTGGGTGATCTCGGCAGGCGTGTGGGCTTCGGCGATCTCGGCCATCTGTCGCTCGGCGGCGACCTTGATGTCGTGTTCGACAGCATGCGGGATCTGGTCGAGGACATCGATGGCGGCCTGGACATGCCCGGTTCCCACGGCACCTTTGGCGAAAGCTTCTGCCAGCGTCGGGTGTTCGGGTTCGAGACGGTCGCCGTTGAGGCAAGTCAGCGCGGCAGTGGCGTTCAGCTGCTTGCGTCGACGCATCGGGTTGGAGATCCGCAGCCGATGGGTCATGAACTGCATCAGAGTGCGGCAGCCGGTCTTGCGGGGCAGATCACGAGCCTCGATTTCGGCGACTTGCCGGTCGCCGGCGTAAGTGGTTCGAGCGATCGCGCGTTCGGTAGCGGCGGCGACTTCCATCAGTTCTTCGTCGGTGCACTGGGACAAGTTGACGGTCTGCAGTTTGTCGAGGGTCGCGTGCAGCTCGGCCACCAACTCGACGGCGCGCGGTTGCGGCCTGCTTGATTCGTCAGACATTGTCACCCCCCGGAGACGATTGCGCGAATGCATGTTGTTCGAGTGTAGCCGCTATAGCGCTGGTGTGCAACGCTTTTCGTTGTCCAGTCGTATAGCGCATTCTGTCGGTGGTGCGTGGTAGGGGCAGCCGATTCTCGCACCTGCGGCCTGGGGGGTCAGCCCGCCACCACCGCCGCCGACTGCCGCGCGATGGCCAGCTCCTCATTGGTAGGCACAACAAGCACGTCCACCGCACTGTCATCCGCCGAGATGCGTCGAGCCTCTTTGCCACGCACAGCGTTTCGCTCGTCATCGACGACGATCCCGAACCCTTCCAACCCCGCCAGCGCACGGGCGCGGACCACGGCGGAGTTCTCCCCCACGCCGGCCGTGAACGTGATGGCATCGACGTGGCCGAGGGCGAAGGCGTAGGCGCCGAGGTAGCGGCGCAGGCGGTGGATGTAGACGTCGAAGGCGCGTCGGGCGGCGTCGTCACCGTTGTCCATCAGCTCGGTGATGGCGCGGAAGTCGTTCTCGCCGCACAGACCTCGAAGTCCCGAACGCTTGTTGAGCAGCGTGTCGATCTCGTCGACGGACAGGTTCGCCACCCGGTTCAGATGCAGGACCAGTCCGGGGTCGAGGTCACCGCTGCGGGTCCCCATCACCAGCCCCTCGAGCGGGGTCATACCCATCGACGTGTCGATCGGCTGCCCGCCCGCGATGGCCGACGCCGACGCGCCGTTGCCGAGGTGCAGCACGATCTGGTTCATCGACGCCGGGTCACGGTCGAAGAACTCGGCCACCCGGCCGGAGACGTATTCGTGGCTGGTGCCGTGAAAACCGTAGCGGCGGATGGCATGTTCGTCGGCGACCGCACGGTCGATCGCGTACGTCGCCGACGCGTCAGGGAGCCCGTGGAAGAACGCGGTGTCGAACACGGCCACCGAGGGGACGTCGGGGAGCAACTCCCGGGCCGCCAGGATGCCGACCAGGTTGGCCGGATTGTGCAGCGGCGCCAGCGGGGAGATCCGCTCGATCTCCGAGATCACCTCGGGGGTCACCACCGTCGGCTCGTAGAACGACCGGCCACCGTGCACCACCCGATGTCCGACCGCGCTCAGTCCCGCGTCGGCCAGATCGGTTCCGTTGTCGGCGAAGTAACGTTCCGCCCGTCGGACCGCGGCGAGGTGATCGTCGAGTTCCAGTGTCTCGGTGACGGTCTCGCCATTCTGTTCGTGTGTCATCGACGAACCGGAGTCGCCGATCCGCTCCGCGATGCCCTCCGCGATCACCGTGCCGTCCGCCGGCTGCACCAGTTGGTATTTCAGCGACGACGAGCCGGCGTTGAGCACCAGCACCGCACCCGACGCCCCGCTCATCGGGGGCCCTCGGCCTCGGCGGAGGCGACGTTCTCGGCGAGTGGGTCAACACCTTCCTGCTGGGCCTGGATCGCGGTGATGGCGACCGTGTTCACGATGTCCGAGACGAGGGCGCCGCGACTCAGGTCGTTGATCGGCTTGTTCAAGCCCTGCAGCACCGGGCCGATCGCGACCGCGCCCGCGCTGCGTTGCACCGCCTTGTACGTGTTGTTGCCCGTGTTGAGGTCGGGAAAGATCAGCACGGTCGCACGGCCGGCCACCGGCGAGTCGGGCATCTTGGTCTTCGCCACCGAGGGTTCCACCGCGGCGTCGTACTGGATCGGCCCCTCGACCAGCAGATCGGGTTGCCGCTCGCGCACGAGTTCGGTTGCGGTCTTGACCTTCTCGACGTCGGCACCCGATCCGGACGTCCCGGTCGAGTACGACAGCATCGCGACCCGGGGATCGATACCGAAGGCCGCCGAGGTCTGCGCCGAGGAGATGGCGATGTCGGCGAGCTGTTCGTCGGACGGATCCGGGACGATGGCGCAGTCTCCGTACGCGAGCACCTTGTCGGCCAGGCACATGAAGAACACGCTCGACACGGTGGACACCCCCGGCTTGGTCTTGATGATCTCGAAGGCCGGCCGGATCGTGTGGGCCGTGGTGTGCGACGCCCCCGACACCATCCCGTCGGCGCGCCCGGTGTGCACCATCATCGTGCCGAAGTAGGACACGTCCCGCATCTTCTCCTGTGCCCGTTCCAGATCCATGCCCTTGTGCTTGCGCAGCTCGGTGTAGATGCGGGCGAACTCGTCGAGATACTCCGACTCGGCCGGGTCGATGACCGTGACGTCGGAGAGGTCGAGGCCGAGTTCGATGGAACGCTCGCGCACCGCTTCGGGATCACCGAGCAGAGTGAGGTCGGCAACGCTGCGCCGCGCAAGCCTGTTGGCGGCCCGTAGGATTCGGTCGTCGTCGCCCTCCGGTAACACGATGTGCTTCCGGTCGGCGCGCGCGCGGGAGATCAGCCGGTACTCGAACATCTGCGGCGTCACCACGGTCGGCGTCGACACGTTGAGGTTGCGCATGACCTTCTCGGGGTCGACATGGGTCTCCATCATCGCCAGTGCGGCCTCGATCTTGTGTACCGAGCCCACCCCCACCTTGCCGCGCGTGTGAGCGGCGGTACGCGCGGTGTCGTAGGTGCCCTGCGGGCAGCTGATGATCGGCAGGGTCGGCTTCAACCCGCTCACCAGCGCCTCGATCATCGGGTGCGGCTTGAGTCCGCCGTTGAGGATGATGCCGGCGAGACGCGGGAAACCCTGTGCGGTGTTGGCGTTCACGAGTGCGAGGAGAACATCCGACCGGTCGGCGGGCGTGATGACCACGGTGCCGTCGGTGAGCCGCTCCAGGATGTGCTCGACGGTCATGCCACCGACCATCACCCGGAGCGCCTCGCGGTCGAGCAATTCCTCGTCACCGCTGTACATCGTCGCGCCGAGCGCCTCCTTGAGCTCCCCCATCGTGGGGGCGAAGAGCACCGGCTCCTCGGGTAGGCACAGCGCCGGAATCCCGGTGCTGCGCAACTGGTCCCGGATCTCGTCGAGGCGATCGGGGTCACACCGGTTGGCGACGAGCGCGACGGGGGTGGCATGGGCAGCGGTCACCTCGGCGATCAGCCCCTCGGCCAGACCGTGCATCTCTTCCGGCGACCGGTCGATCGCCTTGATCGCCAACACCATCGGCGCCGACAGATTCGCGGCGATCCGGGCGTTGTAGCTCAGCTCCGACGGGGTGCCGACGTCGGTGTAATCCGAACCCACGATGACCACGCGGTCGCAGCGGGACTGGATCGCGTGGAAGCGCGCGACGATCTCGGCAACCGCGCCCTCGGGATCGTTGTGCACCTCCTCGTAGGTGACACCGAGACAGTCCTCGTACGGGAGGTCGGCCGATTCGTAGTCGAGGAGGAGATCGAGGATCGGATCACGATCCTCCGCGGCCGTCCGCGAGATCGGACGGAACACCCCGACCCGCCCGCCGGTCGCCGACAGCAGGGCCAGCAACCCCAGCGCGACGATGGACTTACCGGTCTCGCCTTCAGCCGAGGCGATGTAGATGCTGGTCGTGGGGTCGGAGACGATCTGATCCGCGCTCGCGGGTCCGTCGGCGTCGGCGGTCTGGACTCTATCCGTGGCCATGCGCCCCAGCATAGTGGCGGACGGGCCGGGCAACCCCGGTCCCGGAGTCGGGCGTCAGAGCAGAATACCCGGATTGCACACACCGTCGGGATCGAGCGACTCCTTGACCGCCCGCAACGCGTCCAGGGCCAGGGGCCCGATCTCGTCGTGGTACGCGTCACGATGATCCCGCCCGACCGCGTGATGATGGGTGATGCTGGCACCGGACGCCCGGATCGCGGAATTGGCCGCGACTTTCGCCGCCCCCCACTGCGCGAGCGGGTCGTCGGCGAACGGTGCGACGACCGTGAAGTACAGCGAGGCACCCGACGCGTAGACGTGACTCACGTGGCACATGATCAGCGGCGGCGTACCCGACGCAGTGAGCGAGTCCGTCAGGGCGGCCGTCACCGCGGCGCGCGCATCGTGCAGCCTCGACCAGAACGCGACCGTCTCGAGCGTCTCGACCAACACCCCGGCATCGAGCAACGGATCGCGAAGGTACGGCCCCGCGAAACGTCCTGTCCGCCAGGCCTCTCCGGGACCCTCCCCCAGCGCCCCGCCACCGGCTTCGATCAACACCGACGACGCCGCATCGCGTCGCCGCGCCACCTCGTCGGCCGCACCCTCGTACCCGGCGACGACCAGACACCCGGCCCCGTCATCGCCGTGCTCGCTTCCGGCGCCGGCGTCATCCGGCGACCCGCTCGCTTCGCTCCCGGCGCCGGCGGGATCAGCGAGTTTCAACGCCGTCTCCACCTCGTCGGACAGGCGGAGCACCGTCGGCAGGGGACCGTCCTGGGCCAGCCGACGGAGAGCGGTCGCGCCCTCGGCGAACGAGGCGAACCGCCAGGCGTCGAAGACGCGGGTGGTCGGGGCCGGGCGGATACGGATCTGCACGCTCGTGATGACACCGAACACGCCCTCCGACCCGAGGACGAGCTGACGCAGGTCGGGTCCGGCCGCCGACCGCGGCGCGGTACCGAGTTCGATGGTTCCCCGCGGAGTCGCCAACACGAGACCCTCGACCATCTCGTCGAAGCGCCCGTACCCAGCCGAGGACTGGCCGGCCGAGCGAGTCGCGGCATATCCACCGATCCCGGCGCCCTCATAGGACTGCGGGAAATGACCGATGGTCCAACCCTTCTCGCGCAGGATCGCCTCGGCCGCGGGTCCGCGCAGACCGGCCTGCAGGGTCGCCGTCCGGGAGATCTCATCGATCTCCACCACGCGGTCGAGGCGGCGCAGGTCGAGACTGATCACGCCGGCGAATCCGGCGCGGTCCGGCGTCAACCCACCCACCACGGACGTCCCGCCGGTGAACGGCACCACCGCGATCCGTCGCTCCGAACACAACCGCAGGATCGCGACAACTTCCTCGTGGTCGCCCGGGTACACGACGAGGTCGGGCGCGTCGTCGGCGTCACCCGCGCGCAACCGCAGGATGTCCGGGGTGGAGTACCCGCGCGTGTGCTGCACCCGTGCCGCGTCCGCGTCGGAGACGTGGTCGGCGCCGACGACAGCCGAGACCTCTTCGCGGACAGCAGCATCGACCGTCGACCGAGCCGGCGAGATCGTCCCCGGGTCGACGCCGGCGTCGGTTTTCCGGTCCCCGGCCAGCGCAGCCGCGGCGCCGGGCAGTTCGGCCGTGCGCGCCGGGTCTCCCCAGCGCGGCCGAAGCATCCCCACGACGGGGATCGCGGTTTCGTCGGACACGTGCTCGCCGGTCATCGGACCGGGCCCGGCCGGTTGCCGCCCGTCGGCGCGCCACCGCTCTCGGTGTCGTCTCGGACGATCGCCCGCACGACCAGTTCGGCGATCTGCTCGTCACTCAAGAAGCTGTCGGGGATGAGCATGAGGGAGTAGATGGTGCGCACGAGGAACTCCGCGGCACCCCGCGGGGTGGGGAACAGCTGGTCCCCGATCTCGGGTTCCAGATCGGGCAGGGCCTCCGACACGATCTGATGGATGAGGGTGGGCCCGGCCGAATCGTTGGTGGCGACGAGCGCGCGGACCACTTCCTCCGGCTCCTTGCGCAGCACGTACTGCAACGCGTCGTGGTTGCGGATGTAGGGCAGCACGTTCACCACCTGCGCGTGGATCTTGCCCGCCGCGTCGGGCGCGGTCGCCGACCACTCGATCAACTTGCCCCGGAGCAGCGACACCTCGCGTTCCACGATGGCCGTGACCAGCGCTTCGCGGCCGCCGAACATCCGGTAGGCGGTCGCCCGCGCCACCCCGGCGTGCCGGGCCACCGACGTCAGACTCAGCGTCTTGGCCCCGAACCGGGACACCAGCCCGACTCCGACATCCACCATGCGGTCACGATCCATGCGAAAACCGTAGCGAATCAGGATGAGGCGGGAACCGTCGTGGTGGTCGTCGTGGTGGTCACGGCGTTGCCCGGTGCGGCGTCCTCGGTGGTCGGAGGCGTCGTGGTGATCTCGGCGGGGCCCTCCGGCTCGGATGACGTCGAGGGCGCCGACGGGACAGGCGCCGGTGACGTACGGCGGACCGAAGGCGTCGTCCGCGCCGGCTCCGGCGTCTCGGCGCGCGCGGTGATCGTGGTCTGCCGGTCCACGCGGTCGGCGCCCGCACCGCCGCCGAGGCAATGGACGACGAAGGTCCTCGGCAAATTCGGATACACCGACGCCGTGAGGGCCCCACGCGACCCCGGCCCCATCGTGGTGGCGGCGGTGGGGTGGACCGCGCCGCTCGGTGTGAGGGTGCATTCCACCGCCGGATTGCGCGTCGCATTGTTGTAGAGACCGATCTGCAACCGGGTCCCGTCGACGCGGTACGAACACCCGGGGATCGGTCCGGAACCGGTGAGCGGTCCGCAGTTCACACTGGGCGACGCCGCGGGCGACTCCGAGTCGACAGCCAGAAGCGTTGTCGCCGTGGCGAAAGTCAGCGATCCGCCGATGGCGAGGCCGGCGACGAACTTGCGCATGGCGATGTCTCCTCGGTTGCGGTCGTGCCGGGAACGCGTCGTGTATCGGAGGGCGTCATCGTCGGCGACGACACGTCCAGGCTACGCGCCGACCGGCCCGTACGCGGTCTCATCGGCAGCAATCGGCGGGCGATGGCGACCCCACCGAGACAGAGGAGTCCCCCGACAATGCCGACGCCGGTGGGCAACTCGTCGAGCAGCGCCCACGACAGGACGATGACGATTGCGGGGACCACGAGAGTGGTGGCCGCCATCGCACTCGCGTCGGTGCGGGCCAGCGCATAGGCCCACGTGGAGAACGCGATCGCGGTCGGCCCGACCCCGAGGTAGATCACCGCCCAGATCGCCCCCGACTCGGCGCCGGACAGCTCGGTTACGGCGACGGGGGCGAAGGGCGCGGTGGCCACGAGACCGGCGACCGCACCGAGCCAGGTCGCGGTCAGCGCGTCGACGCTGCGTAGGGCCGATTTTTGGATCAGCACACCGGTCGCGTAGAGAACCGCCGCGGCGACCCCGAGCACGATGCCGAGCCAGTCGGCGTGCGCGTCCGCGGTGGCGGACCCGCCGGCGGCGATCAGCACCACACCGGCGAAGGCGATCGTCATACCGATCACGAGGTGACGCGGGAACCCTTCTCCGAGAAAGAGTCCCGCGGCGACGGCCACGAGGATCGGTGCCAGGTTCACCAGCAGCGCCGCGGTCCCGGCGTCGAGGTGGCGTTCGGCCCAGTTCAGCAGGACGGTGTAGCCCGCGAACCAAGCGACCCCGTACGCCGTCACCAGGGCGAGCGCACGGCCGCGCGGTAGCAGCGGACGGGCCGACGCCCCGGTTGTCCGTGCGCGCAGACGTACCACCATCACGATGAGCGTCAGCGGGATCACCGCAGCCAGCAACCGCAGGAACGCCATGGAACCCGGTGAGAACGTGTCACCGAGCGCGCGGATGCCGATGAACGCCGACGCCCACAGCACGACGGTGACGACGGCGGCCAGAGCCGGCAGGGAAGCGGTGGCGGACCCAGCCGATGCCGGTGTCGGGCGCGAGGACATGTGTTCCAGATTCACTCATCCGGCACTTCAGGACAAGTGAATACTTGTTCCGAACATTTCAGCGCCGCTGCACAGTTGCCGCGGTATCGTCGCCCCATGGTCGACATCCACCGCCTTCGGGTTCTGCGCTCGGTCATCGGCGAGCAGTCCATCGGCGGAGCCGCGGCCTCGCTCGGATACACGCCGTCAGCGGTCAGCCAGCACATCGCCACCCTGCAGCGCGAGACCGGGTTGTCGCTGGTGGAGCGAGACGGTCGCGGCATCGTACCCACCGAGGCCGGCACCATCCTGGCCCGCGAGTCCGACACCGTCTTCGAGCAGATCGCCCGTATCGACGGTCTGATCTCGGAGCTGCGCGACGGCCGGCTCGGTCAGCTGCGCATCAACTACTTCGCCTCGGCGGGCGCCACCTGGATCCCGCCGATCGTCGCCACCATCTCGCGCGAATTCCCCGGATTGCGATTGGATCTCCGCCTCATCGAGCTGATGGGCCCGTCGTCGGCGGCACCCGACATCGAGATCTATGTCGAGGACAGTCAACGCCCGTCCGCGGACGTGGCCGGGTTCGTCGGACGCCGGCTGACCACCGACCCGTATTCCGCTGTCGTACCCGTGGATTCAGCATGGGCGGCGCTGGAGTCGGTGACCCTGCGCGAACTGTCCCAGGTCCCGTGGGTCGACAACGACGTGGCGCGGGGACCCTGCCGGCAGGCAGTGCTCGACGCATGTACGTCGGTCGGTTTCGTACCCGACTTCAGCGTCGAGACCCAGGACTATCCGACCGCGATACGGTTCGTCGCGGCCGGGGTCGGACTCACCGTCGTCCCCCGGCTCGCGCTCGTCGACCTGCCGCCCGGCGTCACGGCAGTTCCCATCGTCGACCCAACGCCCGCACGCGAGGTGCGGGTCCGGGTACGGCAGAGCGGACTCGACCTGCCGCCCGTCCGACGAGTGCTCGAGATGCTCGACGCCGCCGTCGCGCAGGGGTTTTCGTGATCAGCCGAGCTTGCGCAGGCGCGGGGCGAGGTCGCGTTCGAAGTTCTCCAGGAACCGCTGCTGGTCGTGCCCGGGGGCGTGGAAGACGAGGTGGTTGAGCCCGGCGTCGGTGTAGAACTTGACCTTCTCGACGGCCTCGTCGGGGTCGGAGGAGACGATCCACCGCTTGGCGACCTGTTCGATCGGGAGCTCGTCGGCCAGCCGCTCCATCTCGGTCGAGCTGTTGACGCTGTGCTTCTGCTCCGGGGTCAGCGACAGCGGGGCCCAGAAGCGGGTGTTCTCCAGCGCCAGTTCAGGATCGGGATCGTAGGAGATCTTGATCTCGATCATCTTGTCGATGGTGTCGACATCGCGCTCGGCCTTTGCCGCTCCTTCGGCGACCGCGGGCAGCAGCTTCTCGGTGTAGAGCTCGGGCCCCTTGCCCGAGGTACAGATGAAACCGTCGCCGGCACGGCCCGCGTAGCGTGCGACCACCGGCCCGCCGGCGGCGACGTAGACCGGGATCGGTTGCTCGGGAATGTCATACATGTAGGCGCCCTGCGTGTGGTAGTACTCGCCGTCGAAGTTGACCTCTTCGCCGGTCCACAGTTCGCGCATGAGTTTGATCGACTCGCGCAGGCGCGCGAAGCGTTCCTTGAACTCCGGCCACTCTCCCTGGAACCCGGTCGCGTACTCGTTGAGCGCTTCGCCCGTGCCGACACCGAGCATGATGCGTCCGGGGTAGAGGCAGCCCATCGTGGCGAAGGCCTGCGCGATGACCGCGGGGTTGTAGCGGAAGGTCGGGGTCATGACCGAGGTGCCGATCTGCACGCGCTTGGTGCGCTCGCCGACCGCCGCCATCCAGGCCAGCGAGAACGGGGCGTGGCCGCCGTTGTGCCGCCAGGGCTGGAAGTGATCGCTCACCGCAACCGAATCCATGCCGTGCTCTTCAGCCGCGACCGCGATCTCCACCAGCTCGCGCGGATCGAACTGCTCCGCCGACGCCTTGAAACCGAGCTTGAGTTCTGCCATGTCCATCGCTCCTTCGCCACCGGCCCTCACCCGCCGGCGCGGGCCGGTCTGCGGAGTCGGCCCAATCGTCGTGTGACCTCGCATACCAACGTAGAGCATGCGGACAGACGCCGACGTCGGGAGCCGGACGGGACCTCAGCCGGCCGGGGCGACCCAGCATGTTCGCACTCGGGATTCCTCTGGCAGCGAACAAGCTGGACCTCAAGTTGGGTTTAAGTTCTACCGTGGACGGCATGAGTATGCAGTCCGTGGCCTGGGACATGATGTACAAGTCCTCCACCCAGCCCAGCAGCAAGCGATTACGGGGCGACCGCCGGGTGACACTTCGCCGTATCGGTGGGTTCGCCCGACCGCACCGACGCCGGATCGGATGGTTCCTCCTGCTGTCGGTCTTCACCGCGGTGCTGACCGTCGTGACCCCGCTGTTGGCGGGTCGCGTCGTCAACGTCATCACCGAGAGCGGCTCGGAGATGATGATCGTCGGACTCGCGGTCGCCATCGCGCTGATCGCCGTCGCCGAGGCCGCCGCGGGAATCGGGGTCCGGTGGCTGTCGGCGAACATCGGGGAGGGTCTCATTCTCGACCTACGGCGAGCTGTCTTCGACCACGTGCAGCGGATGCCGATCGCGTTCTTCACCCGCACCCGCACCGGGGCCCTGGTGAGCCGGCTCAACAACGACGTCATCGGCGCCCAGCGGGCATTCAGCGACACCTTGTCCGGCGTCGTGTCCAACATCGTCACACTCACCCTGACGCTGGGCGTCATGATCGCGATCAGTTGGCAGATCACATTGCTTGCGCTGATCCTGCTGCCGGTCTTCGTGATACCGGCGCGGCGGATGGGCCGGCGCATGGCCGCACTCTCCCGCGAGGCCGCCGAGCACAACGCCCGGATGTCGACGCAGATGACCGAGCGCTTCTCCGCCCCCGGCGCCACGCTGGTGAAACTGTTCGGGCGCCCCGATCTCGAGTCGCGCGAGTTCGCCGACCGCGCCGACCGGGTCCGCGACATCGGCGTACGCCGGTCGATGTTGCAGGCGTACTTCATGACGACGCTGATGCTGGTGTCCGCGTTGGCCCTCGCCCTGGTCTACGGGCTCGGCGGATGGCTTGCGGTACAGGATCATCTGTCCGCGGGCGCGGTCGTCTCTCTGGCGCTGCTGCTCACCCGGATGTATGCGCCGCTGACAGCTCTGGCGAACGCCCGCGTCGAGATCATGAGCGCCCTGGTCAGTTTCGAGCGCGTCTTCGAGGTCCTGGACCTACAACCCCTCATCGCTGACGCACCCGACGCGATCCCGGTGCCCGGCACCGAGAGCGGGCGGCCCGTCCCGGTGTCCGTCCGATTCGAGGACGTGTCCTTCGCCTATCCGGCGGCGGACAAGGTGTCGCTGGCATCACTGGAAGAGGTTGCCCAACTGGATAATCGGGCCGGCACGACGGTCCTGCACCATGTCGACCTAGACGTCCCGGCCGGCAGCATGGTGGCTCTCGTGGGCAGTTCCGGTGCCGGCAAGTCGACCATCGCGAGTCTCGCGACCCGCCTCTACGACGTCGACGAGGGCTCGATTCAGCTGGCCGGAGTCGACATCCGGAAACTGCAGACCGCATCGGTCCACCGGACCGTCGGTCTCGTCACCCAGGACGGCCACCTCTTCCACGACACCATCCGGGCGAATCTCGTGCTCGCCCAGCCGAACACGTCCGATGACGAGATCTGGGACGCACTGCGACGGGCTCGGCTCGACGAGCTGGTCGGCTCACTGCCCGACGGACTGGACACCGTCGTCGGCGAACGCGGGTACCGGCTGTCCGGCGGTGAGCGCCAACGCATGACGATCGCCCGTCTGCTGCTCGCACAACCGTCGGTGGTCATCCTCGACGAGGCGACCGCGCATCTCGATTCGACGTCGGAGGCGGCGGTCCAGGCGGCGCTCGGCGAGGCCCTCGAGGGACGGACCTCGATCGTCATCGCGCACCGGCTGTCGACGATCCGAGCCGCCGACGAGATCGTCGTGCTCGAAGCCGGGCGTGTCGTCGAACGCGGTGATCATCCGACGCTCCTGGCGCGCAACGGACGCTATGCCGAGCTCTACCGGACGCAGTTCGCCGAGGACGACCCCGAGGACTCGGATTCGCTGACGGCGTGACCCTTCGTGACGCGCCCCGGTTTCCTGCTCCCTGAGGTGCGAACGAAGCGAGCCCAACCACCGCTCCCTGAGGTGCGAGCGAAGCGAGCCACGAAGGGTCTCGCAAGGTGTCTCACCAGGCCCTTCGTGGCTCGTCGCTAGCGCTCCTCGCACCTCAGGGAGCAATGGATATGTCGTTCTCTCGGATCAGGGAGCAGGGGTGAGCTCAGTCGTCGAGGTCGTCGAAGTTGTCGATCAGGCCGCGGCGCCGGGGGCGATCGTCGGTGTCCTTGACCCGCTCACCGAGGCGGCGGCGGAGCTGCATGGCGATCAGCACGACGTTCACGATCACCACGGCGATCCCGACGGCCACCCAGAACCACCGGCCGTCCTGCCACCAGCCGACCGTCAGCCAGCCGATGCAGAAGATGAGGATGGTCGCGCCGACGATTGTCAGCGTCATCGAGAACGTCTGCGCGCTCCGCGAGAAGTCGGGGCCGGTGGTCACGATGATCTCCTGCAGTGGTGGACAGCTGATGGTCGCGGCCGCCGACATGGGCAGAGTGCCGTTGTGGAGCGCAGGTCAGGACTGGATCACCATGGCAACCGCGACGAGGACGGCCACCACCACTATCGCAGCGACCACGAGCATGACCTGCGCCGGCCCCGGCATCTCGCCGCCGGTGGTCAGCGCTCGCGTGGTCCGTCGCCACCGCCAGGCGCCGAGGACCGCCAGCGAGGCACCGAGTCCGACCATCACGACGCCGAGCGCGACGTCGACCATCGGCGTCGTCTCGTCGGGAGCGAGGTAGACCACCGCGATACCGGCCGCCATGAAGCCGAGTGCGGTCCGCACCCAGGCGAGCAGCGTTCGTTCGGCGGCGAGGGTGAACCGGGCGTCCACTGCGCCGGGCGGTCTGGTCTCCAGCTCGTCGGCGTACGACTGCCCCGGGTTCACCGCATCCGGAGTCGCCGGGTTCGGGGTACTCACCCCGTCAGCCGGCCCGTTTGCCCGTTCGCTCGTCAGTGCTCTTGCCCTCTCGGATCGCTTCGGCGGCGAAGGCCGCGGTCACCTCGACCGCGTCCAGGGTCTCCGGGTGGCGGGCGCTCAACACCGGGAAGGCGTGCACCTGCCATGCGTAGAGGTGCGCCACGGCCGTGACGCCCGCAGCGTCGAGCGACTCGACGAGGTCGATGACGTCGGGCTCGAGCATCTCACCTTCGGCCGCGACCAGCACGGTCGGCGGGAACGAGGTGAGATCGGCGTCGGCGATGCGGCGCACGCCGGTCAGCTGGACGGGCCCCTGATCGAACTGGGGCGCCAACCGGGCCATCTTCGACTTGGGCAGATAGGCGTCGGATCGACTCGAACGGTCCGGGTGGACCCCCAGGTCCATGTCGAGGAGTGGCGAGAACCCGATCAGCGCCGTGGGTGTGGGCAGGCCGCGCGCCGTGGCCGCCTCGACCACCTTCGCGGCCAAGAAACCGCCGGCCGAGTCACCGGCGACGATCACCCGCCGGAAGCCACGCTCGTTGATCAGCTCGGCGTAGGCGTCGACCGCGTCCACGACGGACGTCCCGACACCGGCCTTCGGCAGCTGCCGGTACTCGAGTGAGAACACCGGCACCTCACACGCCCGCGCCATCCGCGCGGCGATCGATCGGTGGGTGCCGAGCCCGCAGACCACGAAGGCGCCGCCGTGCAGGTAGAGCATCGCGGTGTCGCCGTCCCGGCGGGACGGTCCGACCGGCATGATCAGCTCGGCGGGCCGCCCGGCGAGGACCAGCTGCTCACGGACCACGCCGCGGGGTTTGGGTCCAACGGCAAAGATGCGGTCGATGAGGAACAGCCCCGCCAGCCCCTGCTTGTTGATCGGCCACAGCGCCAGGGTCGGTTTCAGGAGCGCACGCGCACCGAACCAGATGGGGAACGACCGCAGGCTCGGCCGACGGTGATGAACGATGGGCATCAGATTCCTCCTGTGCCCGAACGTACACCCCGGGAGCGTCCGTTTCAGTCCGTTCGTCGGGGTCGCCGTTCACGGTGTCGAGGTCGTTCGGTCACCTTCGTCGGCTATATTCTCGGACTCGTGACCAGATCGCGGATGCGCCCGGCAGGTGCCGCTTAGGTGCCCATTCCACCTCAATTCCTCCTGTCTGCACAGGCAGACCCGCCGCGCACCCTCTGCGACGTGCTCACCGCCACCGCGCGTGCACACCCGGATGCCGCGGCCATCGACGACGGCGAGATGACCCTCACCTACGGCCAGTTGCTGGCCGTGGTCCGCCGCACGGTCGCACGTCTCGGCGAGGTCGGCGTCGGGCGGGGAAGCCGGGTCGGCATCCGGATGCCGTCGGGGTCGCGGGACCTGTACGTCGCGATCCTGGCGACCCTCTATGCCGGCGCCGCGTACGTGCCGGTCGACGCCGACGACCCGGACGAACGCGCCGAGCTCGTCTTCGGCGAGGCCGAGGTCGACGCCATCGTCGACGCCGACGGACCCCGTTCGACGAAACCGGCGTCGACGCCCGCGCAATCTCCTGCCCGCCCCACACCCGACGACGACGCGTGGATCATCTTCACCTCCGGTTCCACCGGCAAGCCGAAGGGCGTCGCGGTCACCCACCGCAACGCGGCGGCGTTCGTCGACGCCGAGGCGGCCATGTTCCTGCCGGACGCCCCGATCGGCCCGCACGACCGTGTCCTGGCCGGACTGTCGGTCGCGTTCGACGCCTCGTGCGAGGAGATGTGGCTGGCGTGGCGCAACGGCGCGTGCCTGGTGCCCGCACCGCGCTCGCTGGTCCGCAGCGGCATGGACCTCGGTCCGTGGTTGGTGGCGCGCGACATCACGATCGTGTCGACGGTTCCCACGCTGGCATCCCTGTGGCCGCCGGAGGCGCTGGAAGCCGTGCGGCTGTTGATCTTCGGCGGCGAGGCCTGCCCGCCCGAGCTCGCCGACCGGCTCGCCGTCACAGGTCGCGAGGTGTGGAACACCTACGGCCCCACCGAGGCGACGGTCGTGGCGTGCGCCGCCCCGCTGGGCGGCGACGGCCCGGTCCGTATCGGATTGCCGCTGCGCGGTTGGGATCTCGCGGTCGTCGATGCCCAGGGCCAACCGGTGGCCGAAGGCGAGGTCGGCGAACTGGTTATCGGCGGCGTCGGCCTGGCGCGCTACCTCGATCCCGCGAAGGACGCGGAGAAGTACGCACCGATGCCCACGCTCGGCTGGGAACGCGCCTATCGCAGTGGCGATCTCGTGCGCCTGGACACCGCCGGCCTGTTGTTCATGGGCCGCGCCGACGACCAGGTGAAGGTCGGCGGACGGCGCATCGAACTCGGCGAGATCGACAACGCTCTGCAGAACCTGCCCGGCGTGAGCGGAGCCGCAGCCGCGGTCCGCAAGTCCGCGGCTGGCAACAGTCTGCTCGTCGGCTATCTCGTGTCGGCCGATCCCGGCTTCGACGTCGCCGAGGCGCACGCCGAGCTGCGGCGACAGCTGCCCGCCGCGATGGTCCCCACCCTCGCCCTCGTCGACGAATTGCCTACGCGCACTTCGGGAAAGGTCGATCGTGATGCGCTGCCCTGGCCCCTGCCGGGCAGCGACAGACCAGTGGATGACGACGTTGAACTCAGCGAGACCGAACTGTGGCTGGCGCAGCTGTGGACCGACGTCCTCGGCATGACCGTCTCCAGCCCGGACGTCGACTTCTTTGCCGAGGGCGGTGGATCACTGGCCGCGGCCCAGCTCGTCACCGCGGTGCGGGAACGCTACCCCGACATCTCGGTGGCCGATCTCTACGACCGTCCGCGCCTCGGGTCCATGGCCGAGATGCTCGACGCCCGCCGCCCGACGACGAGCATCGATGAACGCCTCGTCGAACCGACCCCACGCTCGGCCGGGCTGGCGCAGCTCCTGCTGACCATCCCGCTGACTTCGCTCACCGGATTGCAGTGGGCCACATGGCTCGGTGTGGCGAACAACGTGGCGCTGCTCGTCGCCGACCGGATGGATCGCACGGTCGAGTGGCTGGTCGAGATCAACTGGTGGGTCCTGCTCGCGGCGTTCCTGATCTTCATCACCCCGCCCGGTCGCATGTGCATCGCGGCGCTCGGTGCGCGGGTGCTCCTCGCCGGGGTCGCTCCGGGCGTTCATCCGCGGGGCGGGAGCGTCCACGTCCGGCTTTGGGTGGCCGAGCGACTCCTCGACGCCAGCGGTGCCGCCAACCTGTCCGGTGCGCCGTGGATGATCTACCTCGCGCGGGCTCTCGGTGCGTCGATCGGGCGCGGCGTCGACCTGCACACCATCCCGCCGGTGACCGGACTGCTCACGGTCGGGGACGGCGCGTCCGTCGAACCCGAGGTCGACATCTCCGGATGGTGGATCGACGGCGACGACGTCCACATCGGCGAGATCGCCATCAAACGCGGCGCGTCGATCGGTGCCCGGTCGACGCTCACCCCTGGTGCGGTCGTCGGACGTGACGCGGTCGTCGCCCCGGGTTCGGCGGTGTTCGGCCGGGTCAAGGCCCGGCAGCACTGGGCCGGGTCGCCCGCGGTGAAGATCGGCAAGGCCGAGCATCCCTGGCCCGACCACCGGCCCCCGCGGGCGACGTGGTGGGTACCGATCTACGGACTGTCGTCGTTGGGGCTCGCCGCCATCCCCCTGCTCTCGCTCGCCTCCGGCCTGGCCGTCATCGGCGCCTGGGCGCTGACCGCGGACCGGTTGCGCGACGTCGGGATCCGGGCGCTGATCCTGTTACCCGTGGCCACCGTCACGAGCCTGTTCGTGTTCGCGGCGATCACCGCGGTCCTGGTCCGGCTCGCCTCGATCGGGCTCCACACCGGGTATCACCCGGTCCGGTCCCGCGTCGGCTGGCAGGTCTGGATCACCGAACGCCTTCTCGACGCGGCCCGCACCTATCTGTTCCCGCTGTATGCCAGCCTGCTGACCCCGACGTGGTTCCGCATCCTCGGCGCGAAGGTCGGTGAGGGAACCGAGATCTCGACCGCGCTCGTGCTCCCCAAGTTCACCACGATCGGCGACGGCGCCTTCCTCGCCGACGACACGATGGTCGCGTCGTACGAACTCGGTGGCGGCTGGCTGCACATCGACGAGGCGAAGATCGGCAAGCGCTCCTTCCTCGGCAACTCCGGCATGACCGGCCCCGGGCGCAAGGTCCCCAAGAACGGTCTGGTGGCCGTGCTGTCGGCGACGCCCGACCGGGCCAAGTCGGGCTCGAGTTGGCTGGGCAGCCCACCGGTCCGCCTGCGCCGCACCGCCGCCGAGATCGACACCTCACGCACCTTCGACCCGCCGGCGACGCTCAAGGTCGCCCGCTCGCTGATCGAGACATTGCGCCTGGTGCCGGTCATGGTGTCGTTCGGGCTCGGCGTCGGACTGCTGCTCGCGCTGCAGTATGTGGCTGTCCATGAGCACTACGGGGTCGCGGCAGCGGTGAGCGGTCTGCTCCTGCTCGTCGTCGGCGCGATCGCCTGCGTCACCGCAGCGGCGGCGAAATGGCTGGTCGTCGGCCGCATCACGGTGAGCGAACATCCGCTGTGGAGTTCGTTCGTGTGGCGGAACGAGCTGTCCGACGCCTTCGTCGAGACAGTCGCGGCTCCGTGGTTCGCCAACGCCGCGACCGGCACGCCGATCCTCAACCTGTGGCTGCGGATGCTCGGCGCCAAGATCGGCCGCGGCGTCTGGTGCGAGACCTACTGGCTGCCCGAGGCCGACCTCGTCACCCTCGGCGACGGCGCGACCGTGCAGCGCGGCTGCGTCGTGCAGACCCACCTGTTCCACGATCGGGTCATGGCCATCGACCGTGTCACGCTCGGGGCGGGGGCGACCCTCGGCCCGCACTGCGTCGCCCTACCGGCGTCCGGACTCGGCGACTCGGCGACCGTCGGGCCGGCATCGCTGGTCATGCGCGGCGACGTGGTCCCGGCCCACACCCGCTGGCAGGGGAACCCCATCGCTCCCTGGCCGCGCTGATCTCCAGCTGGTCGAGCAGCGTCGACCGAGCGCAGCGAGGGGTTTCGACAAGCTCAACCGGCAGAAGGGGTCGAGGCCACCTGTCAGACCGCGGGCTCCCCGGTGGCCGGCTGCTCGACCTTCTTGGGCAGCGTGAGCAGCGTGGCGATCGACAGCGCGACGAGCATGATGCCGCCGACCCAGGCCAGCACCTCGAGCGAGAACGCGGGCAACACCATCATCACGATGCCCGCGATGATCGCGATGATGCCGGAGAGGATCAGGAACCAGGTGGGTGCGTGCCCGGACTTGGTGATCGCGGCGTACAGGTCGGCGACTCCCTGGAAGATCCAGCCGATGCCGATGAACACGGCCAGCAGCCACACGGCGTCGCCGGGACTGAACAGCGCGATCACGCCGGCCAGCAGCACGATCGCGCCGACGATGCCGAGCATCACCCGGACCCCGGTGCTCAGGAACGACGCCGCGAAGGCCTGATAGATGCGGAAGATGCCGGCGATGATCAGCGAGATCGCGAACAGGATGGCGAGGACGACGATGGTCGGCCCCGGCCACAGGATCGCGATGACCCCGATCACGATGCCGACGATCGACGTGATGATGAGTGCCGTGCGGACGGCACCGACCAGTTCGTCGGGGAAGTGCTTGGTGTACACCGTGGCGAAAGTCATGGTGGGAGGTTATCCGGCACAGCAGGATCCGGCGCGCTATTCGCTCAGGAGCGGCACAAACCCGACCGCATCGCCGACGCGGATGAACAGCGGGGTAACAAGTAACGATGACCAACATCGCGTTCTTCGAGCCGATCTCCGACACCGGCCGGCCCGGCGCCGGTCTCCGATACCGGCCGACACCCTTCGCCGCCAGCCTGTGGGCGCCCGGCACCCTGAACGGTCCGGCGGTGTGCGGCCTCGCCGCGCGGGCGGTCGAGACCGAGTTCGGTGACGATGAGTTCGTACCCGCCCGGTGCACCATCGACCTCTTCAAGGCCGCGCGCGACATCGTCACCTCGACCCGGGTCCGAATCGTCCGATCGGGCGGACGAATCCGGGTCGTCGACGTCGACGTGCTCCAACACCCCGAAGGTGCGGATGAGGTGGTCGTCGCGCGCGGCACGACGGTGTTCCTGCGCACCTCGACCAACCCGCCCGGGCAGCGGTGGCATCGCCCCGCGGACGCGGTCACCTTCCACCCACCCGAGATCGCCTCCGACGACGACCTGTCCCCCCGGTTCGCCTCCGATGCCGCGGACGACGCCGTCGGCGAATGGGAGCGCGACATGGGCAATCACCAGAACGGGCACCGCAAACGGATGTGGTCGCGGGCCGCACCCATCGTGGCGGGCGAGAAGCTCACCCCGTTCCAGCGGGCGGTCGTCAGCGCCGAGTCCGCGAGCCTGGTGTCGAACTGGGGCAGCACCGGCATCGGTTTCATCAACTGCGATCTGACCGTCGCCCTGAGCCGTCTGCCGTCGGGTGAGCGGGTCGGGGTCGAGGCCGACGTCCACATCGAGGACGACGGCGTCTCGGTCAGCAACGCGGGACTCTACGACGCCGACGGCATGTTCGGGACCGCGCTCGTGACCGCGGTGAACAATGCCGCCGCGCAGATCGACTTCACCACCGTGGACACCTCGGAGCGCTATCGCGAAGCCTGAGTTCGACACGACTGTTCGCGGTGGTCGGGCACCGTAGCGGACCTCACACATATCTCTCAGGTCTTGATAAGGTCACGGCCATGACACGGCGCCTCGCACGGCTTTTCCTGGGTCTTGTCGTCACCTTGCTCGCTCTGGCCCTGACGACGACCCTGGCCGCCTCCCCCGCCCACGCCGCCCGCTACGCCAACGGTCCGGCGACCATCGTCAACCGATTGACGGGGCCGTTCGCGATGAACGACACCATCGGACGGTTCAACATTGTCGGTACCGATCTCGGTGTCATGTGGGACAACGGCCGAGGTGAGATCCTCACGGCGTTCGGTGACACCCAGTCGTTCAACGGGTGGTCCCTCCTGTACGGCGAGCTCTACTACTGGCGGTCCAACGTCCTGCTGCGCAGCACGGACCGCCACCTGGCCGACGGCATGACGTTCACCTCGCACGCCGGCCGGCCGGGTCATGCCAAGCGCCTGCTCAAGCCGAACGTCCGCCGCGAGATCACGATCATCCCGACCGCCGGCGTGGCCGCCAACGGCAAGCAGTACATGACCGTGATGTCGGTCAAACGGTGGGATTCGCCCGGCATCTGGACCACCAACTGGGCGGGCCTCGTCTCCTCCACCGACAACGGCGAGAACTGGCGCTCGGTCGGTGCGTTCCGCCCCAATGGCGGCGGCAACAAGAAGTTCCAGATGGGCGCCTTCCTGAAGGTCGGCAAGACCGTCTACTACTACGGCACACCCGACGGCCGCTGGGGCGGTGTCTACCTCGCGCGCGTCGACGAGAAGGACATCGAGAATCTCGGCAAGTGGCAGTACTTCTCGTACGGCCGTTGGGTTCCGAACAACCCCGACGCCGCCACCCCGGTGATGGGCGCCCCGACGGGCGAGATGTCGGTCCAGTGGAACGACTATCTGGGCAAGTACATCTCGTTGGCGAGCCAGGACGTCGGCGTGACGCTGCGCACCGCCGACAACCCCTGGGGCCCATGGACTTCTGGTGAGATCGTCGCACCTTCGGTGGACCCGTACACGGGTTACGCGCCGTACATCCACCCGTGGTCGAAGGGCAGCACCCTCTACTTCACCTACTCGGTCTCCATCGGCTATCAGGTGTACCTCATGCGTCTGCCGCTGCGGCGCGGCTGATCTCGACCACTGCCTCGGGGCGATTGCCCCGAGGCTGCCGATGATCAACTGGCGGCGATGGTGAGCACGACCAGCGGGATGGGGCGGTCGACCTTGGACTGGAAGTCCGCCAGCAGTGGGTTGTTGGCCAGCACCCAGGCTGCGAACTCGTCGTAGTCCTCGCCTTCGAGCACCTTGCCGGTCCCCTGATGCGTATTGTTTCGGAACTCGATCATGACCTGTGGATTCGCCCTGATGTTGTACCACCATGCCGGGTACTTGTCCTCGATGAACGAGCTCACGTACATGGTGTCGTCGCGGTAACAGGGCCCCAGTGGAACCGTGTGCGGCTTTCCGCTCTTGGCCCCGGTGGTGGTGAGCAGGATGAGGTCCGCGCCCGCGTAAGCGCCGCCCACCTTGCCCGCGTTCTCCCGAAACTCCTTGATCACATCATCGTTCCAGTTGGCGATGCCATCCTCTTGATCCCACGCCTGGTTCCACGGCGCATTCGGATCGTCGTAGTCGGTGATATTGGTCTGATCGGGTTGTCCTGCTGTCGATTCGGTTTCACTCATGAACCGAGTGTGTCGTCGAGTTAGGACAGTTACGGTCCTAACTCAAAATCGCTACGAAAACTCGTCCTGCACCTGTCGTAGGTGACCCTCCGACACGTCGGGGCGGTTGACGTCCGTTTCCGGACCCAACCGCCCCGGCGCGTCTGTTGGTGCTCAGCTCTGGCCGAGCATGCCCTTCATCTGGTCGATCTCGGCCTGCTGGGTCCGCTTGACCTCTAGGGCAAGGGTTTTCGTCGCGGGGTCGACGCCGTCGGCGAGTACCGCATCGGCCATCGCGATGGCGCCCTCGTGGTGCCGGATCATGCCCTCGAGCCAGAGCCGGTCGAACTCGGGACCGCGTGCGTCCCGCAAGGCGGTCATCTGGTCTGGGCTGAGCATGCCCGGCATCGCGGAGTGACCACCGTGGCCCATGTTCTCGTGGCCGTCGTCGAGGCCGTCGGTACTGACTCCCCAACTCTCCAGACGGTTCTCCATCTGCTCGATCTCGGCGTCCTGGGCCTTCTCGATCGTCGACGCGAGGGCGATCAGCTCCGCATTGTCCGTCCGGCCCTCGACGAGTTCGGCCATCTCCACGGCCTGGTCATGGTGTCCGATCATCGTCGAGGTGAATTCGACGTCGGCCTCGTTGTGAGTGGCCGACGCCGGAGCTTGCGTCGCCACCGATGCCGAGGTGTTGGCGGAGGTGGCGTCGCTCGCCGTTTCGTCGGGTGAGCAACCGGCGACCGCGATGAGTGCCGCCGCGGCCAGGCCGACCCCTGACGCCGTCCGAATACGGCGCCGAGATGTGTTGTGTACGTACATGAGTGCATTCCTTGCTGCTGTCGGAGTTCCCGGCGGGCGCGACGCCGGCCGAGAGGGAGGAGAGATGACGACACGACGGACCGAGCGGTCCGCGGAGGTCAACTCAGCAGCGGATCACCTGTAGTTGCAGATGGGAGTACATGGCCCACGGCGGCGGACGACCCAGGATCGTCGTACGGCGGCGAGCGGTGTCGACGATCCGCGGAAGCGCCGCAAGCGACCAGAGCAGGAGAACGAGAACCACGGCCGGGAGATCGACGCCCGCCGCACGGATGAAGACGCAGTCGTGCGAGTGCTCACCGCAGTCGTCGGTTCCGGTCATCTCCGGGGCGGACGTCAGCGTCGACGATGCGGAGAGCGTCGAATGCTCGGCATGGTGCGACATCCCGCTCTCGCCACCGGAAGGCCCGCCATGACCCGACACCACCGTGTGCATGAGCATCACGGCGAGAGCGAGTACGAGAACGAGTGCGCGGCGCCAGACGACGGCGCCACGACCGGTTCTGCGGCGGCTGCTCACGGTGCCAGGTTACGAGATCAGGATGCCGTCGTCGACGCCCTGGCGTCGTCGGGACGCCGATCGTCTCCCGAATCCGCCGCTGCTTCCTCGGCGGCTCGGCGTCGTTGTCGCGGGAGCAAGATCTTGCGGTCGATGATCTGGTAGGTCGCGATCACCGCGGCGGCCAGCAGCCACCCGAGCACGATGTCGAAGATGTAATGCTCGGCGGTGTACACCAGGGCGAACGCCATAGCGAGGGCGTAGCCCATGAACACTGTCTTGCCGAGCGCCTTCACCCGCGGCCACATGAAGAGCGCGAGGAGCATCGTCAGACCCGCGTGCAGCGACGGGATCGCGGCGACCAGGTTGGACTTGCCCTGCCCGACCTCGACGAGGTTCGACGCCGCGTGGATGTTGAGGTAACCCCAACCGCGAGCCGAGATCCGTTCGACGTAGGGGTTGGCGTCCGGGTACTCGTTGTCCAGCGGCCCGAGCAGACCGCCGGGTTCCTTGGCCTCAGGCGAGTACATGCAGATCGGGTCGCGCGGGAAGTCCTGGACCTCGGCCGCGGTGCATCGCGCGGCGGCCCACGGCGGGGCGCCCGGGACGAGGGTGTACCCGACCAGGGCGAGGAAGGTCGTCGCCACGAAACACGCCGCGTAGCGTCGCCAGGCGGCGCGGTCCTTCAGCCACAACACGGCCGCGACCGCGTACGGGATGATGAAGTACGACATGTAGACGATGCTGACGATGACCTCCCACCAGGGCGGACTCGCCTGCTTGAGGTGCTCCTGCAGCCAGGCCGTGGGATTGACCCCGCCGGTCAGCCAAGCGTCGAAATCGATCGCCAGATGCCAGTGGGTGGGCATGTCGACGATGCGCGCGACGTCCCGGGTCCAGTCGTAGAGGATCAGGATCAGCGCGAACGGCGCCCAGTCGATGAGGATCGTGATGAACTTGCGCCGGCCGATACAGGCGGCCGCGAGTCCCAGACACATCAGGATGATCAGGCGCGTGCGGTCGAAGGCCAGACCGTAGAGGGCGACGTGCACCGCCATCAGCACGATCCAGGCGCCGATCGCGATGCGCCGGACCATCGTCAGATCGCGACGGCTCTCGGGATCGGCTTCCATCTCGGCGGCGGCGGCAAGGTCGTCGAGGATCGGTTCCACACCCGCGCGCCCGGTGTCGTCGCGGTCGGTGTCCTCACGACCGGTGGCCACCACGGAGTCCTTGGTGTCGGAGGTGGTCGTCTCGGCGCTCTCGCGCTCGTCGCGCTTGGAGGGTCTGCCCGGCTGCGGGACGCCCACCGTCTCGTCGACACTCACCCGACACAACCCCGCCCGTCACACCCCGCAGGGCAACCACCCACTTAAACTGCCGTCAGTGTAATGGCCATCTGTTGTTCGCGAGCCAAGCCGACGGCCAGGCATGTCGGATTTGAGCATTTCCGGCGCCGCGACCCAGGGCGAGGGGTCTCCGCCAGCGGTTTTCGCCGGACACCTCGCCGATCAGGGTGTTGTGGATCACACTGGAGGGCGTCGATCCCCTGAAGGAGGTCTCGGTGCCCAATCGCTACCTGCGCTACGGCGACCAGCGCTACATCATCAACAAGGAGGCGGAGGCCCGTCTCAACCGCACCCTCGACGCGGTGTACGCCGACGGAACCCGCGGTCACGAGTGGCTGAACCTCTATCACGACAGCGCGGCACCGTGTCGACTCCTCATCGCACCCGGAGTCCCGATCACCATCGAGACCGAGCCCTGCCTGGGCGACTGATCTCCCGTCGCCGCGGAGAGCCGGTTGGACGAAGCAGGTGACCGCCCCGGCGTGTCCCCGTGATCCATGACGACGGGCGCGTCCGCGTGTCAGGGCGGGCCACTATCGTTGTCGCATGCGCATCGGAGCCCATCTTCGCGAGGACGCCGACCCCTTGGCCACTGCCGCCGAGCTCGGGATCGATGTCTTCCAGATGTTCGTCACGGACCCTCAGAGCTGGAAGAAGCCGCAGCCGAACCCGCGCGCGGCGGAGTTCCGTGAGTCCGACATCGACGTCGTCGTGCACTCGAGCTACCAGATCAACGTCGCCAGTCTGAACAACCGGCTGCGGATGCCGTCGCGCAAGGCCGTCGAGCAGCAGGCCGCGGCCGCCGCCGAACTCGGCGCCTTCGGGCTCGTCGTCCACGGCGGGCATCTGCGCGACGGGGAGGACAGCGCCGAGGGATTCGCCAACTGGCGCAAGCTGTTCGACCGCCAGGCCGACAAGGGCGGCTTCGGCGTCCCGATCCTCATCGAGAACACCGCGGGCGGCGACCACGCGATGGCACGCACGCTCGAGTCCATCGACCGTCTGTGGGAGGCGGTCGGCGACTTCGACCAGGCCGGCTTCTGCCTCGACACCTGCCACGCCTGGGCCGGCGGCGAGGATCTCGTCGGACTCGTCGAGCGCGTCCGTCAGATCACCGGCCGGATCGATCTCGTGCACCTCAATAACTCTCGCGACGAGTTCGACTCGGGCCGCGACCGACACGCCAACCTCGCGTCGGGCCACATCGACCCCGAGGTGCTCGTCGCCGTCGCCGAGGCGGCGGGCGCACCGGTCATCCTGGAGACACCCGGCGACGGCATCCCCGACGATCTCGAGTACCTGCGCTCGGCGCTATAAGACGTCGATCACGACAGATTCCAGGCGGGCGCCGGCGGAGTCACCGGGTATGCGGCGACGTTCATGACGACCGTCCCGTCGCAGGGCCCGCCGTCGATCGTGGTCCGCCACACGCCCTTCAGCGTGCCGTCGCCCTGCGGGGTGTAGGTCGCGATCGACGTCGCCGGGCGCCACACCTTCGGCACACCCGCGCCCTGCCAGCAGTCCCATTCCCAGTCATAACGATGCACCCAGGATCCTGCCTCCCAGGTGTAGCGCGGCGGCTGCGGCAGCGTCGGATTCGCGGGTTTCGGCCCGTCGATCACCGTCGCCACGCACGTACCGCCGTCGCACGATGTCCTGAAGGTGTAGTCGTCGGAGAAGTCCGGCTCCGCCTGCCGGGCCGCGAGGCTCGTTCCGGTCTTCGAGGCGGCGAACCGCTTCAACGAATACACGCCGTCCCACGAGGGCGTCGCCGCGGCGTCTGCCGGGGCGACAGCCACCAGAAGTCCGGCGGCCAGGGCGACGATCGAGATCACGACGCTCACGAAACCTGTCGCGCCGAGACGTGCGGGTCCGATCACCAGTCTGCGCATTCGTTCATTGGAACGTACTCGCGGTTCCTGCGCCGGCGTTGCGGATTTCTCGGCGCTCCGGGTGCACCAACGGGCGCAGATCACACATCTTCCGATTGATCCGGCGGGGATATGGGGCTACCCTTGGGTTACCGACGAGTAACATAGCTCGGACCGAACAGCCCCTCATCCGGCCGGTACGCGCACAACCGTGAGCGATCGGACCGGGTCGAGGACGCCATCGCAGACGGCCACACCAGACAAGGAACAACCATGGGCCATTACAAGAGCAACATGCGCGACCTGCAGTTCAATCTCTTCGAACTGTTCGAGCTCGACAAGGTACTGGAGTCCGGCGACTTCGGGGACCTCGACCACGAGACCGCCGTCGACATGCTGCGCGAGGTCCGTGCGCTGGCCGAGGGCCCGATCGCCGAGTCCTTCGTCGACGCCGACCGCAATCCCCCGGTCTTCGACCCCGACGAGCACACCGTCACGATCCCCGAGTCCTTCAAGAAGTCCTACAACGCCCTGGTCGAAGGCGGCTGGGACAAGATCGGCATCGCCGAGGAGCTCGGTGGCCTCCCCGCCCCGCGGTCGCTGTACTGGGCCATCGGCGAGATGATCCTCGGCGCCAACCCGCCCGTGTTCATGTACGCCGCCGGCGCGGGCTTCGCGAACATCTTCTACAACAACGGCACCGACGAGCAGAAGAAGTGGGCTGCCATCTGCTCCGAGCGCGGCTGGGGCGCCACCATGGTGCTGACCGAGCCCGACGCCGGTTCCGACGTGGGCGCCGGACGCACCAAGGCCGTGCAGCAGGAAGACGGTTCCTGGCACATCGACGGTGTGAAGCGATTCATCACCTCGGCCGATCAGGACATGACCGAGAACATCTTCCACCTGGTGCTCGCCCGCCCCGAGGGCGCCGGCCCGGGCACCAAGGGTCTGTCGCTGTTCTTCGTGCCCAAGTACCACTTCGACTTCGAGACCGGCGAACTCGGCGAGCGCAACGGCGTCTTCGTCACCAACGTCGAGCACAAGATGGGCATCAAGGCGTCGGCCACCTGTGAGGTCACCTTCGGACAGCACGGCACCCCCGCCAAGGGCTGGCTCGTCGGCGACGTCCACAAGGGCATCGCGCAGATGTTCGAGGTCATCGAGCACGCGCGAATGATGGTGGGCACCAAGGCCATCTCGACCCTGTCGACCGGTTACCTGAACGCGCTCGAGTACGCCAAGGAGCGCATCCAGGGTGCGGACATGACCCAGATGACCGACAAGTCCGCACCGCGCGTGTCGATCACCCACCACCCCGATGTGCGTCGTTCGCTGATGACCCAGAAGGCCTACGCCGAAGGTCTGCGCGCGATCTACCTCTACACCGCGTCGCACCAGGACACCGCCGCCGCGAAGATCGTGTCCGGCGCCGATCCCGACATGGCCCACCGCGTCAACGATCTGCTGCTCCCGATCGTCAAGGGCGTCGGCTCCGAGCGTGCCTACGGCACCCTCGGCCACGAGTCGCTGCAGACGCTCGGCGGTTCGGGATTCCTCCAGGACTACCCGATCGAGCAGTACATCCGTGACTCGAAGATCGACTCGCTGTACGAGGGCACCACCGCCATCCAGGCCCAGGACTTCTTCTTCCGCAAGATCATCCGCGACAAGGGCCAGGCTCTCGCGCACGTCGCCGGACAGATCCAGAGCTTCATCGACTCCGAGGCGGGCAACGGCCGGCTGAAGACCGAGCGGGCACTGCTGAAGACGGCGCTCGACGACGTGCAGGCGATGGCTGCCTCGCTGACCAACGATCTGATGGCGGCACAGGAGAACTCGGCCGAGCTGTACAAGGTCGGACTCGGATCGGTCCGCTTCCTGATGGCCGTCGGCGACCTGCTCATCGGCTGGCTGCTCCTCCGCCAGGCCGAGGTCGCCCTCGCCGCTCTCGACAACGGGGCCTCCGACGCCGACAAGTCCTTCTACGAGGGCAAGGTCGCCGTGGCGAGCTTCTTCGCGAAGAACATGCTCCCGCTACTCACCTCCGTCCGCGTCACCGTCGAGAACATCGACAATGACATTATGGAGCTCGACGAAGCGGCCTTCTGAGACAAATCAGAGTCAGACGGAAGGCCGCCCGCCGAGGGACATCATGGAGCTCGACGAAGCGGCCTTCTGAGCCCGACCAAACCGAGAACTCCCACCGGCGAATCCGCCGGTGGGAGTTCTTCTTTGCGTCGAGCCCGCGCACATCGCGGCTCCGACCCCGCGGTGCGGCATCGTCACTCGATCACGCTGAAGCAATAGCCGACGGGGCGCGGTTTCTCCGCGAAGTAGGTCCCGTCCGAGTCGGGACATTCGGGCTCCCCCGTGGCCTTGCTGTCCACGCGGATGTTCGTTCCGCCGGAAAACCGGCGACCCACAGTCGATCTCACGAATGTCGGCGAGCGCGGTACCACCGGTCGCGGACGGGATGTAGTAACAACGACCCTCCTGGTACACCGGCGCCAGACAGAGCGCGCCCTCCTCGCCCGCGACCCAGTAGCGCGAGTAGTTGGGACCGCAGAGCCCTTGCGTGATGGACTTCTCCGCGACGACGTAGTGGAAGTCGGTGTCGCCGCAGGACACCTCGTCGGCCTTGAGGGTCTCCGGCTCCGCCGTCACGACGATGCACTCGCCGGCGTCGACGTCACTGGTGTCGGTGACCCCACCTCCCTGCGCCGACGACACCAGCACCCGCGCCACGCCACCGGCGATCACGATCAAGAGCAGCACCCCGACGATTCCCAGCGCGACCCACAGACCGGTGCGCTTCTTCTTCGGTGGCGGCGGGAACGGCGGTCCGGGCGGGTACATCCCGCCCGGCATCGGACCCGGGTACGGCTGCGGCGCGCCGTAAGGCCCCTGATTCGGTGGCGGAGCACCGTAGGGCTGATTCGGTGGCGGATACCCGCCGTTCGGCGGGTACTGCCCGGGTTGCGGTTGTGGCCCGAATCGCGGGTCCCCCGGCTGGTATGGCGAGTTGGTCACGCCGCGAAGACTACCGCCACCTGCCGCCACGTCCAGGGCACCGATGAACCTCGACTCGACTGATGGACTTCGATTGAAGTCCATCAGTCGAGGTGAGGTTCGCCGGTCCGGCGGCGGGAACCGTACCTTTGTCACCCCTCGGAACTCATGGACGCAGGCTGGTCACTCCAGGAAGGTGAGGCAGTAACCAGTGGGGGTCGGCTTCGGGATGAAGTACTTCGACTGGCCTTCGGGGCACGTCGGCTTGCCCTCGGCTTTCGAATCGACACGAATGTTGGTTGCGCCGGGAACCACAATCGGCTCGGCGCAATCGATCTCGCGAGTCTCGGCGATCGCGACGCCTTCGGTGGCAGCGGAGAGGAAGTAGCAGCTGCCGAGGTTCAGAACCTCCGCGAGACACAACCCGCCGGCCGCAGACGGATACTTGGTCGAGAACCAGAACTTCGCATACTCCGGACCACAGCTCTCCCTGCCGGTCGACATCGAGACCACGACGTAGCGGAATTCAGAACCTGAGCACGAGGCCCGCTTCGGGATGAGCGAGCCCTGCCTGACCTCCATCTGGACGCATTCACCTATGGAGATGTGGCTACTACTGGTCAGCACTCTGCTGGGCGGGATCGATTCTCCCAGTCGATGGACGCCAAGGCCCGCCACCGCGAAAACCACAATACCGACAACACCGAGCGAAACCCACAACCAGGTGCGCTTCTTCTTCCGCTGCGGCGGCGGGAACGGCGGGCCTGGTGGGTACATGCCTCCCGGCATCGGACTGCCGTAGGGACGCGGCGCCGCGTACGGCCGGTTCGACGGATAGAAGCCCGGGTGCGGAGGATAGTGCCCGGGTGGGGGTTGTGGTCCGACTCGCGGGTCCCCCGACTGATATGGCGAATTGGTCACGCGCGAACACTATCCCGAACCCCCCGATCACGGACTTTCGTATCCACCTGTCGATCCGTGACCGATGGGGCATCGGCGTATCGAGTCACCGACGAACCTCAGCTCGACTGATGGACTTCGATCGAGGTCCATCAGTCGAGCTGAGGTTCGTCAGTGGGGCGCGGTGACCGGATGGCAGCCCAGGCGTCGTGAATTCGTCTGCGGCTCAGGCATCCCTTCCCGACCGCACCCGCTCGACCACTTCCGCATAGAAGGTGGTGTTCAGGAGAACCATGGCCGTCACGAATCCACCCTCGCTGCCAGACCGTTTCGACCCCATGGACGACTCTATGGTCACCGTGAACTCGCGGATGTCGCGGCCGTCGGTGGGCATGACAGAGGTCGCGTCTACGCGAATGTCCTTCAGCAACGCCGCGGTCGACTCGACCCGACTTCCCGCGTGATGCGCCGTGATCCGTAGGTCCTCGGGTGCGCCCGAGAGTTGACGGACCAGCCAGTTGATCTTGGTCTGCGGTCGCCCTGCCCGCGGGGCTGCGGTTTTCAACGAGCAACCGATACGCCCGCGGCCAAGGTCTGCGTGCATTGCCACCGGTCCAGCCGCTCCGGATACTCGCAACAACGCGAAGAGCTCCCCTGAATCGGCCAGTTGCCGAGCGCGGCTGACCGAATCGACTCGACTCGCCGGGGCTTGTGCAGTCACGCGCTGCCCGGTCAGTGCGCTGAGCCGGAGCGCGACGTGGCGGGCCAGACGATCGAATCTGTCGCACACGTCCGACGTCGAGTCGTCCGACGCGCCGACCGTCTTGTTCTTGACCGCTTCCCGGATCTTGACCCACTGCTTACCCATGTCGTCGAAGGTCCGCATACCGGACTGGCTGTCGGCGGCGTACCAGAGGAGTTCCTCGAGCAGGCGAGCTCGCACCCTGTCGCCGACGCCGACATGCTCGTGCACGATCATTGCCTCGGCGAGGATCTCCTCCCACGAAAGATGTTTCAGGACAATGTTCTTCGAAGGTCGACTCTCGACGGCGAAAGGGTGGAGATCCGGGGAGGCCATCAGGTCGCCGCTGATCGTGATCACTGCGTCGAACGACTTCGCCTTGGCCAGTTTGAGGTAGGTTCCGACCTGATCCCCGGTCAGCTCCGCCCGGCCGGTTTTCACTTCGACAAGTGCTCGCCACACCTTGCTACCGCGACTCACCTTGATCAGTCCATCGGGGCGCACATCCTCACCCGACATCGAGAATCGAACTTCGGTGAATGCTTCGATACGTCCTCGCGGCGCTCCGGTCTGGCTGAGTACCGCGCGGCCGAACTCGGGGACCGTTTCCATCGTGGCCAACAGAATGGACGTCGTGCGCATCTCTTGTTCGGCGGCCGACTTGATGCCTGCAGATGGAAAGAGGCGCGCCCGCTTCCACTCCGACTCAACCTGTCGAGGTAGATATGCCAGAGTTCTCGACGCCCAGTCTTTCGGCAACGGCGCCGGGCGTCGTTTTCGGCCGATCGAGACCTTCGTACCGGGCTCACTCAGTGAAGGTGCGGTTTCTTGCACGGCGTCATCGGCACCCGGCATTCCGGTGTCGGCGGCAAGAGCCGCCTCGGCCGAACTTGCGTCAGGGACCGACCCGGCAACGTTCTGTTCCGTGTCCGGTTCCTCGTCCTCACCAGTCGAATCCAGGCTGCCGTCGACAGACTCTGTGTCGTCGACTTCGATCCCATGGTCGGAAACCAGGGCCTCGAGCCCTCCGTCGTAACCCTGACCGACGGCTCGGATCTTCCAGGCATCGTTGCGTCGGTATATCTCGCCGAAGATCAGCGCGCGTTCCGACGACAGACCTTCCATTGCGTGCACGACGAACGGAGCATCTGGCTCGTCTGCATGGGCGACGTACATGTTGACGAGCTCGGCGTCTCCGAAGCTCGCATCTGTCCGAGGGTCTGTGCTGGCCGTGACCATTATTCGCGCGACCGAATCGGGTATGCGCGCGAGATCGACCTCCACGGCATCTTTCTGACTGAACGAACTGCCGTCCGGGTCCTGCTGATGCACCTCGTGCGAGACCAGCCGTACAGCGCCTCCCACCCCCGTGGGCTGGTTGTAGAAGATCAGGTCGTCATTGGACCGCACTTGACCGTCGTCACCGAGGATGAGGATGCCGGCGTCGAGCCCGATCTCCTTGCCCGCAGCCGCTTCGGTCTGGATGACGACCACCAGCCGCGGTGAGTTTTCGCCGGCGACTTCGTCGACGGATACGTTTCCACCCTTGGACAGCTCACGAAGCTCCACCTCGCCAACCTATTGGCAACACCCTGGTCGGCGTGTGGCAAATCGGACAAGTGGGTCGAATTCGAGGCCCATTCGATTGATTGGAGGATCGGTCCCCGCACATCCGCGGGCGAGGAGATCAGACCGCCTTCTTCCGCTTCCGCTGCCTGGCCCGGGCGGAGACCGCGGCGCCGAGGAGGATCATCCGCATGGTGCGCTCGGCGGCGTCGGCGAGGAGCTTCTCTCCGTTGGCGACTGCCTCCGACAAGGGCATCGGTACCGTGATGATCGATGCGATCGCCCCGATCCCCACGTCGTGGACGGCGGGCGCACCGTGTCCGAGCGAACCCGCCAGCGCGACAACGGGCACACCCCGCAACTGGGCGCGGCGGGCCACCTCCGCGGGCACCTTGCCGCGAGGGGTCTGGAAGTCGATCGAACCCTCTGCGGTGATCACCAGATCCGCCTTGCCGATCCGATGATCGAGGTCGATGCCGGACAGCCCGGAATCGAGTAGTGCGTCGAACCGCGAGCGCAGTTTCCCGCCGGCTGCCGCCAGGCCCGCACCTAGTCCACCCGACGCGCCGGACCCGGCCCCCTGCCGATAGTCGATGTCGGCCAGCCCATCCCGCTGCAGTATGTCCGCCCAGACGTCGAGCGCCGCCGACAGCGAGTCGACCTGTGCGGGCGTCGCCCCCTTCTGCGGCCCGAAGACGCGGGCGACGCCGCTCGGTCCGCAGAGGACGTTGTGCGGGTTGCCCGCGACCACCACCTCGGTCTCACGCAACCGCGGATGCAGGCCGGTGAGATCCAGCGACGCCGCGCGCGCCAGTTCGTTTCCGCCGCAATCGATCTCGTCACCGTCATGGTCCAGGACGCGCGCACCGAGCGCCTGGAGCGCACCCGCGCCGCCGTCGCATGTGCCCGAGTCGCCGCAGCCGACGAGAATCGCCGACACCCCCGCGTCGAGGGCCGCGGCAATCAGTTGTCCCACTCCGTAAGTGGTGGTGGCGGCGGGATCTCGCTGCCCCGCCGGAACGAGTGCCAATCCAGCTGCGGCGGCCATCTCGACGACGCCGATGCGGTTCCGACCGACGCCGACCTCGGCCCAGTGCGACTGCACCGGCTCACCGGTGGGGCCGCAGACGGTCAGCTCGTGGAGGCGCCCGTTGCCCGCGGCCGCCAGGATGCGCGCCGTTCCCTCCCCGCCGTCCGCGATCGGTGCGATGTCGACGCGCACCCCGGGGAGCGTGCGCCGCACCCCCGCGGCGATGGCGGTCGCCACCGACACGGCGTCGAGGCTCTCCTTGAAACCACTCGGGGCGACCAGGATTCGTTGCGGAACTCGGACAGACATCGGCACTCCTGTTGATCGATCGGACAAGGTTTTGTTGACGGGAGGGGAACTGGCGCCCGGAGGCACATTCGGGACAGTCGCGGCGATGCGACGGTCAGGACGAGAGGAGGGGCAGACCCAGGTAGGGCCAGACCCAGAACCCGAAGATGATGAGCAGCACCAGCGACACCGGCGCGAGCAGCGCCGACATCGTGAGCAGGTGTCGGGGTTCGTAACCGGGGACGTCGTCGCTCGCCGCGAACATGGCGACCGGTTTGGCCGAGCTGGTGAGGGTGATGCAGAACCCGGCGGCCGCGGTGGACAGGAAGGCCGCGGCGACGGGGTCGACCCCAATGGCCGGGGCGGTCACCACGATGATCGGGATCAGCACCGCCGAACGGGCTGAACGGGATTGGATCACCAGATGCGCGAGCAGCGAGACGATCGCTGCGACGACGACGAACACCATCGCCGCCGCCGGCCCGGTCTCGGCGATGGACCCGAAGGCCTGATCCGCCAACCACTCCGCGGCACCACTGGAATTGAGCGCCATCCCCAGCGCGAGGGTGGCGGCCATGAACAGCAGGAGCGTCCACGGGACGGTCTTCAGCGCCGCGCCCAGGGTCGTCGCGCCGACCGCCGGCGCCGACGCGGCCAGCGCGCCGAGCACCGCGACGATGGCCGGGTCGACGCCGTGCAGGGGTTCTGAACACCACAGCACCACAACGAGTCCGAGAATGACGGACACTCGTCGTTGAGCAGACGTGAGCGGTCCGGAGGTCGCCGTCCCGGTCGCTGCGAGAGCGGTCGGCGGTACACACAGCGGACGTGCTCGTTCGGCGTGATCGGTCATCAACCACAGTGCCGCCTCGGCCGCGAGATGCGACCACACGAGGGCCAGGGGGATGCCGAGAACCGCCCAGTGCAGGAATCCGATACCGCTACCGGTTGCTGCCGAGACGATCTCGACGGTGATGAGGTGCGCGCCGGCACCCAGGAGCGATCCCACCGCCGAGAAGAGGATCACCATCGGGAAGACCAGAGCGAGGCAGAGCACCAGGCGGGGCCGGTCACGCAGGACCGCGGCAAGCGCGAGGAAGATCGGAAGAGCAAGGGCCGCACGCCCGGACGTCGCCGGGATCGCGAACGTGGTCAGCAACAGGGCCGCGGTGATGAGATGGACCAACTGACGAGGCGTCCGGGCCCGGCGGACGACACGCGCCGACACACGAGCCGACAGACCTGACGCCGTGATCGCGGCCGCGATCACGAAAGCACCGATCAGCAACCAGATCACGCCGGAGCCGAGCGTGCCCGCGAACGTGTTGGCGTCGATGATGCCGAAGACCACCAGAGCGATACCGCCACCCAGCGCGACATAGGTGTCATCCAGCGGCGAGAAGATCCACGCCCACACCGCGATCAAGAACACGAGCAGGGTGACGACGGCGTCGAAGGACAGCTCGCCCGACCATCCGGCGTGACCGACGAACGCGCCGGCGACGACCACGACGACGAGTCCTGCTGTCGCCCAGAGTGACAGCAGGCCGCCGAGGGTGTCCCGCAGGGAGCGTCGGGGCGGTGGCGGCACCACCTTTCGCACCGGTGGACGCGTCGCGTACATCGTCACCGGCCCCGGGTGTCCCGGGCCTCGGTCGATCGTGTGCGGAACGTTCATGGCGACCACTCTGCGGTGCCGGCGTGACACCTTCATGAGGCGCGAATGAAAGTTCTTTCACGGAAAGAACCGGTGAACAGACGGCAAACCCACCACCGGATCGGGCCGGCGGTGGGTCTGCGCGGTTACCCCAGTGGTGTGTCGGATCTACTTCGGTGGCATCCGGATGCCGCCGTCGACGCGGATGACCTCCGCGTTCATGTAGCTGTTGGTGACCAGCTCGACGACCATCGAGGCGAGCTCGTCCGGCGCACCCAGGCGATGCGGGAACAGGACCGACTCGCCGAGCTTGGCCTTGAACGCCTCAGCCGCTTCGCCTTCACCGTAGATCGGGGTGTCGATCAGACCGGGGGCGATGGTGTTGACGCGGATGCCGACCGCGGCCAGGTCGCGCGCGACCGGGAGGGTCATGCCGACGACGCCGCCCTTCGACGACGAGTACGACGCCTGGCCGATCTGGCCGTCGAAGGCTGCGACGCTGGCCATGTTGACGATCGCGCCGCGCTCGCCGTGGCCGTCGAGCGGCTCGTTGCGGCTCATGGCGGTGGCCGCGAGACGGATGCAGTCGAAGGTGCCGATCAGGTTGATCGCGATGACCTTCTTGTAGGCGTCGAGGTTGTGGGCCGACCCGAACTCACCGTCGCGACCGATGGTGCGCTGCGCCCAGCCGATGCCGGCCGAGTTGACCAGCGCACGCAGCGGGCCCAGTTCGGTGGCCGCGTTGACGGCGGCTTCGATCTGTTCGGTCGAGGTCACGTCAACGGCGACGAACTGTCCGCCGATCTCCTTGGCGAGTTCCTCGCCCTTGTCCGCGTTCAGGTCGGCGACGATGACCTTTGCACCCTTGGCCGCCAGCTGGCGAGCCGCAGCCGCGCCGATGCCGGACGCGCCACCCGTGACGATTGCACTAGCTCCATTGATATCCACGCCCCGGAGCCTATCGAGCGTTCTATCGCTCGGTAAAGCCCTTCGGGGAAACACCCCGCATCGAAATCCTCCACATCAGATCACCCCGCGCCGAACCACCCCGGGGTCAGACGCACTTCACGATGGGTTCGGGCGCGTAGCGGACGGTGCGGGTGGACCGATCGATCTCCCGTCCGGTACGCGCGTCCTTGATGATCCGGGTGTCCGATGCCGTGAAACCCTTGCTCCCGCTGCTCGGGATGCAGTCGTCCCCGCGCGGAACGCGGACTCGCGGCGGATCGGTGGGGGCAACCCGCTCACCCGTGACCGACTCGACCTCGAACGCCTTCGTTCCCCAGAGCCGAACCGTCACCGACGACGGCGACCAGGCGGTCTCGATCAGCACGCCGTGCCGCGTGTTGTTGCGGAACTTTAGGTCGATGGCGCCTTCGAACACGGTCGCCTCCCGCGCCTCCGGGTACCGCGAGATGTAGTACGCGTGCTCGGTGTGGTCGACGTCTTCGAGCCCGGCGAAATAGGTCGCGTTGTACAGGGTCGTCGCGAACTGGGAGATCCCGCCGCCGACCGCGTTCGACGCCCGACCGTGGTCGATGATCGTCGACTCCACGTACCCCTGCTCCGCTCCGCGCGGCCCGGTGTGCCCGTTGAGCGAGAACACCTTTCCGGGCAGGACGAGGGCCCCGTCGACCTCGGCGGCGACGAGCCGGATGTTCTCCCCGGAAGCGCTCGAGAAGCCACCGGTGGTGTACTCGCTGATCAGTTCGGTGACCCCGAGCTTGCGCGCGGCATCGGTCGTGAGCTTCGGCTCGACGTCGTCGTAGACGACCTCGACCCTGCGATCGCCACCGTCGGCCGCCGCACTCGTGGCGACGGCGGCCAGGGTCTTCGGCCAGTTGATCGCGGCGCCGTCGACGCCCGGCACCACCTGCGGACGGCCGGACGCCAGACTGAACGTCGCGCTGACGGGGGCCCGTTGCGAGGCGTCGAGGTCGGGGGCGAGGATCTCGCGCCCCACCTTCTCGTCGGCTCGGGGGGTGAGCCCGCCGCGGCCGTCGGGCCCGAAGGTCACCATCGACGCCAGGTCTCCCGCGGGCACCTCGACCGTCCGTTTGCGGCGGTCCACGAGACTCACGGGAGCCGCGACCACCCGTTCGGCCGGTCCGGCGACGGTCGCGGCCACGACCTCGGCGCTCACCGTCGGCGAGAAGGGTTCCATGGGCAGGTCGACGGGGGCGCCGTCCAGCCAACGGTCGACGAGGGTCGCGGCGGCAGCGTCTCGCGCGATGCGTTCACCCTTGGCGGGCTGATACCCGACGGGCTCGGTGCCGTCGTAGTGCACACCACCCTCGACCGCGGCCTTCTCGAGTGACGCGCGCTGGGCGTCGAGCGCCGCGTTCATCGCCGTCCGATCCAGCGTGACGACCGGCTCGACGTCGAAGTCGCGGCCGAACAGCGCGGCCAGACGGACGAGCGGATTGCGCGGTTGCTCGAGGAGACGAGCCCGCGTCGCATCGGCGTCGTATGTGAGTCCCAGCTCGGCGGGCGCGACCTCGGCCGAGCCCTCCGGCGTCCGCAAGACGACCGGTTGTCGCGAGCGCGCCGTCAGCTCGTCGAGTACGGAGGTGAGTTCGGCGGAGTTCCGACCGCCCGCATCGATACCGCCGACGACGGCGTTGCGTGGGGAATCGGAGCGGGTGGCCACGAACTCCGCGGCGAGGACGAGCGTGATCACGGCGACGACGGCGAGCACGGCGCGTAGCGCGAATCGTGCTCGGCGAGAGCCTGGGGTCACAACTCCATCCATCGGGGCTGGCAGCTCGGCGGGCTGACGACTTACCAATCAGGGGGTGGCCGCAGAACTACGGTCGGGAAAGCAGGCGCTCCGGCCGAGCTGTCGGGTCGGGGGTCTGACAGCGCAGCCGGAGCTATAGACATATTTACGCTACTTTTCGGCCGGAGGCATCCCCGGACGGCCGATTCTGTCGAATATGTGACGAAGTACCCCGATTCGTCCCACGAAAGTGAGACGGATCGGCCGATCAGTCGCCGATCCGTCTCACTTACCGGGATTCCAGCTCTCGATGATGTCCGCTTCGGGTCGTCAGCCCTCGATGATCGCGGTGACGCCCTGGCCGCCCGCGGCACAGATCGAGATCAGCGCGCGACCGCCGCCGTTCTCCTTGATCTGCTTGGCCGCCTGCGCGACGATCCGGCCGCCGGTCGCCGCGAAGGGGTGACCCGCCGCGAGCGACGAACCGTGGACGTTGAGCTTGCTGCGGTCGATCGAACCCAGTGCCGAGTCGAGGCCGAGGCGCTCCTTGCAGTACTCCTCGGACTCCCAGGCCTGCAGGGTCGCGAGGACCACCGACGCGAAGGCCTCGTGGATCTCGTAGAAGTCGAAGTCCTGCAGTGTGAGCCCGTTGCGGGCGAGCAGACGCGGCACCGCGTAGGTCGGGGCCATGAGCAGCCCGTCCGGACCGTTGACGTAGTCGACCGCCGCGGTCTCGCTGTCCACGAAGTAGGCGAGCACCGGCAGTCCGCGGTCGGCGGCCCACTCATCGCTGGCGAGCAGCACGGTCGACGCACCGTCGGTGAGGGGCGTCGAGTTGCCCGCGGTCATCGTCGCGTCGCCGAGCGAGACACCGAAGACCGGCTTGAGCTTGGCGAGCTTCTCCGCGGTGGAGTCGCCGCGCAGGTTCTGGTCGCGGGTCAGGCCCAGGAACGGGGTGATGAGGTCGTCGAAGAAGCCGGTGTCGTAGGCGGCCGCCATGTTCTGGTGGCTGCGGGCGGCCAACTCGTCCTGGTCGGCGCGCTTGATGCCGAACTCCTTGGCGGTGACGGCGGCGTGCTCGCCCATCGACATGCCCGTGCGGGGCTCGCCGTTGCGCGGGATCTCGATGCCGAGCTTCGTCAGCAGCTTCGCGGCGCCGAGGATCTGGTCCTTGGTGCTCCGCGCGCGATTGACCTCGAGCAGCTGACGACGCAGGCCCTCGCCCACGGCGATCGGTGCGTCGGACGTCGTGTCGACGCCACCGCCGATCGCGGCGTCGTAGCGGCCGCGGGCGATGCCGTCGGCGACCGTCGTGATGGCCTGCAGTCCGGTGCCGCAGGCCTGCTGGATGTCGAAGGCAGGGGTGTACGGCGACAACGCCGAACCGAGCACCGACTCGCGGATGAGATTGAAATCACGGGCGTGCTTGAGCACGGCGCCGCCGGCGACCATACCGAGCTGCTCGCCCTGCAGGTTGAAGCGGCTCACCAGGCCGTCGAGCGCGGCGGTGAACATCTCCTGGTTCCCGACCCTCGCGTACGCCTTGTCCTGGCGTGCGAACGGGATGCGGTTGCCGCCCAGGATCGCGACGGGACGATCGCTGCGGGTCTTCGGCTTGCTGGTGGGGTTGGACTGTTCGGCCACGTCGATCTCCCAAGGGTCGGGTGCGGTATCTATAGCGTATTCTTACTCATCAGTAAGTTCGTTGTCGAACGACAGTCAGAGGAGATCAACGTGGCCGCCAACGGAAACACTGGCCTGTACTCGAGCTTCGTCCATTCCGCGCCCGGCGCATTCATCGCCAAGCAGGCCGGGTTGCCCGTCCCGCCGCCGCTGCGGCGCTACAAGGCCTCCGAGCCGCCGCTGCCCGGCCCCGTGCTGCTCGGCGGGTCCGGCCGGCTCGTCGAACCGCTTCGCGAGATGCTCTCGACCGAGGACTATGACCTCATCCAGAACGCCACGACCGGGCGCAGCGCCGACAAGTACGGCGGCCTGGTCTTCGACGCGACCGGCATCACCACTCCCGCCGAGCTGCGTCAGCTCTTCGAGTTCTTCCAGCCCGCGATGCGTTCGACCGCGGCCTGCGCGCGCTTCCTGGTCATCGGCACCACGCCGGAGCTGGTCACCGACCCCTCCGAGCGCGTCGCGCAGCGCGCACTCGAGGGCTTCACCCGCTCGCTGGGCAAGGAACTCCTGAAGGGGTCCACCGTCCAGCTCGTCTACGTCTCCCCCGACGCCAAGACCGGTCTGACGGGCCTCGAGTCGACCGTGCGCTTCGTGCTGTCGGCGAAGTCGGCCTTCGTCGACGCCCAGGTCATCCGGGTCGGCGGCGCCGACGCCACCGCGCCGAAGAACTGGGACCGCCCACTCGAGGGCAAGGTCGCCGTCGTCACCGGTGCCGCCCGCGGCATCGGTGCGACGATCGCCGAGGTCCTCTCCCGCGACGGCGCGCACGTGATCGCCGCCGATGTCCCGCAGGCCGGGGACGCGCTGTCGGAGACGGCGAACAAGGTCGGCGGCACCGCCTTCCCGCTCGATGTCACCGCGGCCGACGCCGGCGCGAAGCTCGCCGAGCACGCTCTCGAGCGTCACGGCGGCATCGACATCATCGTCAACAACGCCGGCATCACCCGCGACAAGCTGCTTGCCAACATGGACGACTCCCGCTGGGACGCGGTCATTGCGGTCAACCTCATCGCACCGCAGACCCTCGTCGAGACGCTGCTCGAGAAGGGTGCTCTGCGCGAGGGCGGCGCCGTCGTCGACGTCTCGTCGATCGCCGGCATCGCGGGCAACCGCGGCCAGACCAACTACGGCGCCTCGAAGGCCGGTGTCATCGGCCTCGTCGACGCCTACGCGCCGATCCTCGCCGAGAAGGGCATCACCATCAATGCGGTGGCGCCCGGCTTCATCGAGACCAAGATGACCGCGGCCATCCCGCTAGCCACCCGTGAGGCCGGCCGCCTGATGAGCTCGCTGCAGCAGGGCGGTCAGACCGTCGACGTCGCCGAGACCGTGGCCTACTTCGCCAACCCGGCGAGCAATGCCATCACCGGCAATGTGGTCCGCGTCTGCGGCCAGGGATTCCTGGGGGCCTGATGGGCAAGACGATCACCCTCCCGTCCGCACCCGGCACCGCCGAGCTGTACGGCAAGGCGGTCACCGCGCTGCTGCCCGGCATCGGCAAGCCGCCACGGGTGCCGGCCGACGCCACCGCACCCGAGACGCGTTACCGACTCGACGGCGTGCGGGTGGATTCGACTGCGCTGCAGGCGTATTGCCACGCGACCGGGCAGCGGTTCGGCGGTACCCTGCCGCTGACGTACCCGTTCGTGCTGCAGTTCCCGGTCGTCATGAAGCTCATGACGTCCGACGAGTTCCCGTTCGGTGCCGTCGGTTCGGTACACATGACGAACACCATCGAACGTTCGCGGCCCATCGAGGTCGGTGAGCCGCTCGACATCGTCACGCATGCACAGAACCTGCGCGAGCACCGCAAGGGCATCCTGATCGACGTCGTCAGCGAGATCCGCGTCGGATCGGAACTCGTCACCACCCAGACGGCGACGTTCCTGAAGCAGCAGCGCACCAGCCTGTCCGACGAGCCGCGGGGTCCTGAACCGAAGTCGAAGACCCCGCCGCCGCCGGACGCCATCCTGGCCGTCGACCTCAAGCGGATCCGCGAGTACGCCGCAGCCTCGGGCGACCGCAACCCGATCCACATGGGCAACCTGCCGGCGAAGGCCTTCGGCTTCCCCAAGGCCATCGCCCACGGGATGTGGAGTGCCGCAGCAGCTGTCGCGAACGTGGAGGCGCAACTGCCGGACGCGGTCACCTACGACGTCAAGTTCGGCAAGCCGATCCTGTTGCCCGCCAAGGTGAACCTCTACACCCGCCGCATCGACGGGAAGGGGAGCTTCGACATCGCGATCCGCGACCGCCGCAAGGGATTCCCGCACCTCACCGCGACGACGCGGGAGGGCTGAGGGCCCTCGCCTTTCGCTCCCGCGGTCTCGTTTCCGTCTCGCTTATTGGATCCAATCAGCGGATGGGAAGCGGGGCCGCGGGAGCGTTTGCGTTGCACCTCAGGTGTCGACACTTCAGGCGTCGGTACCGACGCCCTTCAGGCCGCGCCAGGTGATGCCGACGAGGAGGCTGGTGGCTCGCTCGAGGTCGACGTCGCCCTCGGTGATGCGGTCGGCGACGGCCTCGGCGGCACCGACGATCGCGACGGCGGTGAGTTCGAAGTCGATGTCGCTGTCGACCTCGACGGTCGTGCCCGCCTTGATCAGCTGGGCGACCATCTCGGTGACCCGCTGGCGGCTCTCGGAGACGATGCCGGCGAAACCGGCCGTGCCGATGGCGACGCGGTACAGCACCCGCCAGGACTGCCGGTGCTCATGGACGAAGCGGAGGAACTCGCGGATGACCGTGACGGCCTGCTCACGCTGCGACAGCGACGGGTCGAAACCGACGCTCATCGCGTCGATGAACAGACCGGACTCGCGGGCGATGCACGCACTGAACAGTTCGTCCTTCGAGCCGTAGTACAAGTACAGCATCGGCTTGGAGATCTGCGCCTCGGATGCAATGGCGTCCATCGAGGTCTCGCGAAAACCGTTCTGCGCGAACACCTTGACGGCAGCATCGAGCATCTGTTGCTCGCGCACCGCGCGGGGCAGGCGCTTGGTTCCGCCCGACATGACCGCCACCTCCGTTCACGACAACCGTTCCGACCGACGATATCAACAACTTACCAATCGGTAAGGTGAAACCCCCGTCGACGCGGGGTCTCAGCAGGTCAACAGTTCACCACACCCTTGGACCGCAGGATGCGCACGACCTTGTCGTCGAGGCGGGCCGGCGCGAGGCGACCGGACGACACCGCACGCTCCAGGTTGTCGAGCACCGAACCGACACGGTCGGTGGACAGCCACAGCGCAACGTCGCCACCGGCGAGGATGAACTTCTCCACCGCCTGCTCGATGGGGTACTGCGCGCTGATCGCGGCCATGCCCGACAGATCGTCGGAGAAGATCACGCCGTCGAAGCGCGGACCGTCGTAGCCGACGCCGGTGCGCAACATCTGGATCGCGGGCCGGCTGATGCTGGCGGGCAGTCCGCGCGTCAGGCCGGGGACGATCAGGTGGCCGACCATCGCGCCGGCGGTCCCGGGGTCGCGCAGGAGAGTCCGGAACGGCACGAGATCGCTGTCCTGCAGCTCGGCGAGCGACGGGACCGTCACGACACCGAGGTGCGAGTCACCCGAGCCGTGCCCGTGTCCCGGAAAGTGCTTGTACACCGGCGTGATTCCCGCGTCGGCCAGTCCTGCCGCATAGGCGCCCGCGTACTCGGTCACGACCGCCGGGTCGTTGCTGAAGGACCGGTCGCCGATCACCTCGTTGTCGGACTCGTCGCTCACGTCGGCGACCGGCGCGAAATCGACGGTGACACCGAGGCGCTTGAGCTTGCGGCCCACATCCGCCGCGATCGCGCGCACCTGCTCGGGCGTCTTGGTCTGGGCGAGTTCACGGGCCGAGGCGTGGTCGATGCCGAGCGCGGACAGGCGCGACACCCGCCCGCCCTCCTGATCGACGGTGACCATCAGCGGGATCGGCGAGTTCTGCGAAATACGTGCTGCCGCACCGCTCGTCAGAATCGCCTTGTCGGTCCAGCTCCCGACGAAGATCCCGCCGATCTCCTCGTTCTCGACGATCTGCTGCGCGTCGGCCGCCCCGGTGACGCCGACGACGATCAGCTGCGCCAGCTTCTGGCGTACGGACAGTTTCGCGAGTTCGCTTGCACCACAACTGTTTGCGACCGGAACGGTCGTCGGCGACGCCGACGAAGACGTCGAAGCGAGCGACGACGCCGAGTACGAGGGAGTCGGTGGCGGTGAGTCCGGCGTCGACGACGCGCACGCCGCCAGCGCCGCGCACAGTACGGCGACCGTCCCTGTCGTCATCGCATTCCGGATCCAGTTGTCACGGATCCCTTCGCGACGAATCCGTCGGGGTCTGCGAGTTGGGCCCATGGCACGAGTCTGGCATGTAGTCTGAGCCAATGGACGTGGGGTCCGATTCGTCCGGGTCCGCCACCGCCGGGCGCGGTAGCGGCGGCAACAGTGCCGCACAAACACTGATGATCGCCTATGACGGGTCACCGAACGCCGACCGCGCCATTCGCTACGCCGGACAATTTCTCCGCGCGCAATCTGCAGTGGTCGTCACCGCCTGGCAGCCCGGCGGCATGACGCCGGCACGTATGTCCACCCTCGCCGGCGGGATGCAGCCGTTCATCGACACCCAACTCGACGCCGGCGTCGACCAGGCGCTCGAAGACGAGGCCGCCTCGATCAACGAGCGCGGCGTGACACTCGCCGCCGAGTGCGGACTGACCGCACGCGGATCGCTCGTGGAGGTGGAGTCGACGGTGTGGGGTGCGCTCGTCGCCGCCGCCGAAGCGCTCGACGTCGATCTCCTGGTCACCGGAACGCGCGGGGCGTCGGGACTCAAGGCACTGCTGCGGTCCAGCGTCGCCGAACGGGTCCTCAAACACTGTCATCGGCCGGTGTTCATCGTGCCCGCGAAGTGCGAGAAAGAACCGCAGGTCACGTTGTAGGGGATCTCTGCCGGGCAGGGATCTCTGCCGAGGTCACCAAGTGGCTTCGACACGGCGCCTCGCTTCGCTCGGGGCCGGCTCAACCAGCGGGGGGTGGCTTCGACACGGCGCCTCGCTCCGCTCGGAGCCGGCTCAACCAGCGGGGGCGGCACACCCGCCGGGCCGAGCGTCCCCACCTGACGGCCGAGCTTGTCGAGGTCACCAAGTGGCTTCGACACGGCGCCTCGCTCCGCTCGGGGCCGGCTCAACCAACGGGGGGCGAGCCGGCTCGACCAGGGGGCGGGGCCCGCTCAACCGGCGGTGGGGACCAGCTCGAACAACAGTGACGTGTCCTGATGTGTGGGATGCGTGGCCTGGACGCCACGGGCGGCGTCGGAAACGATGTCTGCATGACGCGATCGGTGCTGATTCTCGGGTTCCCCGGGGTACAAGCCCTGGACGTGACCGGACCGGCCGACGTGTTCACCACCGCGTCGTACGCCCTCGCCGACCAGGGCGCGCAGGTCCGCTACGACCTGCGGCTGGTGTCGACGACCGGTCTGCCGGTGGGCACCGGCGTCGGGCTGGAGTTCGTCGCGCAGCCGCTGCCCGACCCGGCCGAGCCGCTCGACATCCTGATCCTCCCCGGCGGCACCGGCGTCCACGACGCCTCCCGCGACCCCGACCTCGTCGACTGGATCCGACGGGCGGCGCAACGGGCACGACGCGTCGTCAGCGTGTGCAACGGCGCGTTCCTCGCCGCCGAGGCCGGCCTCCTCGACGGCAAACGCGCGACGACGCACTGGGCCGTGACCGGGTTGCTCGCCGAGCGATACCCGTCGATCCAGGTCGACGCCGAGGCCCTGTTCGTGCGCGGCAGCGACCGCGTGTGGAGTTCCGCGGGCGTCACCGCCGGTATCGACCTCTCGCTGGCCCTCATCGAGGAGGACCACGGCACCGAGCTCGCACAGCTCGTCGCGCGGTGGCTCGTCCTCTACATGCGGCGCCCGGGTGGTCAGAGCCAGTTCGCCCCGCCGGTGTGGATGCCCCGGGCCCGGCGCACGGCGATCCGCGAGATCCAGGAACGTATCGAGGCCGAGCCGGGCCGGGTGCACCGCGTCGACGACCTCGCCCGCGACGCGTCGATGAGCCCACGCCATTTCTCCCGCGTCTTCACCGACGAGACCGGTGAGGCGCCGGGCGCCTATGTCGAACGGGTCCGGACCGACGCCGCCCGTCGTGCACTCACCCAGAGCGACGACACGATGCCGGCGATCGCCACCCGGTGCGGATTCGGGTCCGCCGAGACGATGCGGCGCACCTTCGTCCGCCGGCTCGGCGTGCCGCCCGATCAGTACCGCCGCACCTTCCGCTAGCCGCACACCCGAGAACCCACGACCCGAAAGGCATCCATGACCCAGATCGCGATCGTCCTCTACCCGCGGTTCACCGCTCTCGACTTCATCGGTCCCTACGAGGTACTGCGCGCGCTGCCCGACGCCGAGGTCAGATTCGTCTGGCACGAGCCGGGACCGGTCGTCGCCGACTCGGGCGTGCTCGTCGTCGGCGCCACGCATTCATTCGACGAGACACCGTCGCCCGACGTCGTCCTGGTGCCGGGTGGCCCCGGTTGTTTCGCCGCGTCACAGGACGAGAAGGTCCTCGACTGGCTGCGCGCGGTACGACCGGGCGCGCAGTGGACGACGTCGGTCTGCACCGGTTCGGTCGTCCTGGCCGCGGCCGGTCTGCTCGACGGCAGGCCGGCCACGACGCACTGGTCGTCGATGGCCGCGTTGACCCTGCACGGGGCGAATGCGGTGTCCGACGAGCGCATCGTGCGCGCGCTGCCCGACGACGACCTGGTCACCGCCGCGGGCGTGTCCGCCGGTATCGACCTCGCGCTGTGGCTGGCCGAGCAGATCGCCGGGCGCGCACGAGCCGAGGCGATCCAGCTGGTCATCGAATACGACCCGCAACCGCATCTCGATTCCGGGCACCGGTCCAAGGCGTCGGCCGGCACGATCGCGACGTCGACGATGCTGCTCAGCCACGACGTCGACAAGCCCGAACTGCTGAAGACGAGTGCGCGGCTGCTGTGGGATCGCACCCTGACGAAAGTGCGGTCTCGGCGTTGACCGCGGCCGCATCGATCCGCAGGTGTCAGCGGGTGTCACCCGGAATCGGACTTCGGCGATGGTAGTTTCATCGCCATGACCAACAACCGCCTTGTCGCCGGAGCCGTCGCCGGGGTCGCCGGCATCCTGGTGGGACTCGGCGCGGTGTTCCTCGGCGGGTTCCTGGCCTCCGAGAACAGCCCGTCCACCGATCTGAACAACATCAGCCCGAACAACGGATTCGTCCAGGGTTCGGTGGACTACGGTTCGCGCGGCGGAGCCGGCGAGACCAACTGACCCATCCACGACGCCGCCGGTCCCGGCGTCTCCTGATCGACAGCAGCCGCAACTGAGTACTCCGCCTCCGCCACCGGATCAGTCCGTACTCAGCCGACGCGGTATCGCCGTCGTCGGCGCGATCTCGCTGCTGATCTGCCTGCTGCAGTCACCGGGCCGCATCGCCGCCGACACCAAACTCGACCTCACCGCGAATCCGCTCGGGTTCCTCGCGCGCGCCGCACATCTGTGGACGCCGAACGCACCGATGGGGCAGGTGCAGAACCAGGCCTACGGGTACTTCTTCCCCCACGGGGCGTTCTTCGCCCTGGGTGACCTTCTCGCCGTTCCGCCGTGGATCGTGCAACGCCTCTGGTGGGCGGTGCTGCTCACCGTCGGCTTCGTCGGCATCGTCCGCCTCGCCGAGATGCTGCGGCTGGGCTCGCCCGCATCGCGGATCATCGCCGCCACCGTCTTCGTGCTCAGCCCGCGGGTCCTGACCACCCTCGGCTCGATCTCGTCGGAGACCCTGCCGATGATGCTCGCCCCGTGGGTGCTGATCCCGGTGGTGCGGGCGCTCGACACCCGGGCGGAGAACGCTGCCCCGCTGTGGCGGGAGGCCGCGCGTGCGTCGGCGGCGGTCGCGCTGATGGGCGCGGTCAACGCCGTCGCCACACTGGCAGCGCTCGGCGTCGCCGCCCTGTGGTGGCTGCTGCACAGTCCGCGCGACCGACGCTGGTGGCGGTTCGGCGCCTGGACCGCGGCCGGCCTGACCCTGGCGTGCGCGTGGTGGCTCGTCCCGCTGCTGATCCTGTCGCGCGTGAGTCCGCCGTTCCTGGACTACATCGAGTCGTCCCGGGTCACCACGCAGTGGACCTCGCTCACCGAGGTGCTGCGCGGGGCGAGTTCGTGGACGCCGTTCGTGTCGCCGGAGCGCGTCGCCGGGGCGGTGCTCGTCACCCAGCCCGCCGCGGTGCTGGCGACCGGGACCATCGCGGCCGCGGGGCTCGCCGGATTGTGCATGCGGCACATGCCGTTCCGCGGCCGTCTCGTCGCGATCCTGGGCGTGGGCCTCGTCCTGATGTGCGTCGGCTACGCGGGTGAACTCGGGTCGCCGGTCGCCGAGCAGGTACGCGTCTTCCTCGACGGCTCCGGCGCCCCGCTGCGCAACATCCACAAGTTCGAGCCGCTGCTCCGCATCCCGCTGGTCCTCGGTGTCGCACATCTCCTGGCGCGGGTTCCGCTGCCGGGGAGTGCGAGTCGCCGGGAGACGCTCTCCGCCTTCGCCCAGCCCCAGCGGTCGCGACCGGTCGCCGCGACCATCGTCCTGCTCGTCGCCGTGATCGGCGCCGGGTCGTTGATGTGGACCGGTCAGCTCGCGCCGGACGGTACGTACCAGGCGATTCCACGCCACTGGCAGCAGACCGCCGACTGGCTGGCCGAGCACAGCGAACGCGACGACGGCGCCCCGCCCGCCCGCGCGCTGGTCGTCCCCGGCGCCCCGTTCGCCGACCAGCTCTGGGGGCTCACCCGCGACGAACCGCTGCAACCCCTGTCCGACACCCCCTGGGCGGTCCGCGACGCGATCCCGCTCACCCCGCCGGGCGCGATCCGCGCCCTCGACTCCGTACAACGGGAGATCGCCGCGGGTCGTGGCTCCCCCGGTCTCGCCGCCACCCTCGCCGGGCAGGGCATCGGATTCGTCGTCCTCCGAGCCGATCTCGACCCCGACACCTCGCGGTCGGCCCGCCCGCTGCTCGCGCAACAGGCACTCGACGAGTCGCCCGGGCTCCGTCGCGTCGCCGAGTTCGGTCCGCCGATCGGGCCACCCAGCGTCCGAGGAGTGGTGCGCGACAACGGACTACGGCCGCCGATGCCCGCGGTGCAGATCTACGCCGTCGGCGAACCGGGCGCGCCGACGACCGGCACCGGTCCGCGACTCGTCGACACCACCGGGCTCCCCCGCATTGCCGGCGGGCCCGAGGCGATCGCCGAACTGGCCGACGTCCGCGCACGCCAGGGACTTCCCCCGCTCGGACCCGTCGTGCTCGACGCCGACGCCCGCCGCGCCGGGATCGTCGACGGCCCGTTGATCGTGACCGACACACCCGCTGACCGGGAGACCGACTTCGGCCGCGTCGACGACCACAGTTCGGCGATCAGGTCGCCGTCGGACCCGCGTCGGACACAGAACGCCGTCGCCGACTACCCCGTCGACGGCCAACCACTGGTCCACGGGGAATGGTTGTTGGACAACAAGAGCGGCGAAGTCGAGGTGTCGACGTCGGGATCGGCGGCGGACGCGGTCCAGCCCGGGCAGACCTCGCCGGCCAACTCGGCGGCCGCGGCCTTCGACGGCAACCCGCAGAGCGCCTGGGTGAGCGGCGGATTGGAGACCGCGGTCGGACGATGGATGCGCATCGGTTTCACGACGCCGCGCACCGATCTCGCGGTGACCCTGACGACCGCGAAGGCGCTCGGACCCGACGTCACGAGTGCGCTGATCACCACCGAGGCGGGCAGCACGGTGGTCTCCGGTCTCGCTCCCGGCGAACCGGTCACCGTGACCGCCCCCAGCGGCCCCACCGGTTGGCTCCAGATCCGCGCGCTCCGCACCGACGACGGCACGGCGGGAAACCAATTCGCGCTCGGTGAGGTGACGGTCTCCGATCTGCGAACCGCGACGCCGTTGCGGATCCGCCACCGCGTGGTGTTGCCCGAACTCGAGGCCGGCACCGACGTGGCCCAGTGGCTGCTGTACCAGGAGCTGTCCGGGCGGGCGTCGTGCGTCTCCGACCCCGAGCGGCAGATGACCAGGTGCGCACCGGGTCTCGCACTCTCGCCGGAGACTTCGGCGGTGTTCGGGCGCGCACTCTCGGTGCCGTCGGATGTCACCGTCTCCCCCACCGCGATCCTGCGACCCCGACCCGGTGATGCTCTGGATCGGCTTCTCGCCGAGGACGACCGGGTCACGGCGCGCGGGCCCCGCCCGGTGACCGATCCCCGGGGCGGGCCCGCGGCTGCCGTCGACGGCGATCCCGGAACATCGTGGACCGCACCGGAGATCCCCGACGAGGAAGAGTCGCCCGCGCGCGACAGGGAGACCGACGATGGCGCAGCGGACGAGAACAGTCCCACCCTGGTCCTCGACCTCCCGCGCGCACAGCGGGTCGATTCGCTGACCATCGACGCCCCGCGGGGCTATCCCGCCGCGCCCACCGAGGTCGCGGTCGACCTCGGGACGGGAGAGCAGATCCGCGAGGTCGACGAGAGCGGTCTCGTGCGGCTCGATCCCGCGGTCACCGACCGCATCGAGATCACCATTCATGCACAGTCCGACCTCATCGACGTCAACAGCCTCGGGTTCGCCAGTCCCGCACCACCGGGGATCGCCGAGGTCCGGGTGTCGCCCACGCCGGCAGACGGTGTCGGTGTCGATGCCGGTGCCGACCGGGTCGTCGAGATCGGTTGCGACGACGGCATCGGCCTGACCGCTGCCGGACAGGTCGTCCGAATGTCGGTGCGCGCCAGTGTGTCCGACCTCCGCAGCGGGCAGCCGGTGATCGGCCGCCCCTGCGACGGCGGCCGGCTCGCACTCCCCGCGGGCCAGCAGGAGGTGTCGGTCAATCCCGGCGACGCCTTCACCGTCGACGCCCTGTCGCTGGTGGACGGTGATCCGGTCTCGGCGCCCGCGTCGACGTCCCCCGAGGTGACCGAGTGGTCGCCGGCGCGGCGAGCGGTGACGGTCGACGCCGGTGCGCAACGACTGCTCGTCGTGCCCGAGAGCACCAACCCGGGGTGGCAGGCGCACCTCGACGGCGCGCAGCTACGGCCGGTCGTCGTCGACGGGTGGCAACAGGGGTGGGTCGTCCCCGCCGGTGCAGGCGGAACCATCGAACTCACCTTCCGATTCGACTCGCTGTACCGGTGGGCGCTGGTGATCGGGCTCGCGCTGATGGCGCTGCTGCTCGTCGCCGCGTGGTGGCCGTCGGCGCGTCGCACCCGGGCCGGTGACCCCATCGTGGTTCCGTCCGGGCGCGGCAGCGTGCTCGCCGCGGGGGGTGCGGTGTTCGCCGCGGCGTGGCTGGTGTCCGGCTGGTGGGGACTCGCGGCCGCCGTCGTGGTCGGCACCCTCGCCGCAGCGGTACCGCAGAAGGCCGGCGTCACAATCACATTCGTGGCGATGATGACCGCGACCATCGGGCTGGCGGCCGGCCCCTGGCACGCCTCGGGCGGGTACCACGGGTCGCAATGGTGGGTTCAGCTACCGGCGCTGGTGGCGGTGTCGATGACGGCGTGGCTGGTGTTCTGGTCGGCCGTCGACGACGGGCCTGACGACGACGGGCCTGACGACGACAAGGCGTCGGCCGCGTCGTGGCGCGAACGGTGGCGACGACGATTCTCACGGTTGCGCAACCAGTTCCGGGCCGGCTCTTCGATGAAGGCATAGCTGGCCGCAGCGACGCCGATCGACAGCCCGAGGGTGATCACGAGCACCAGGAGGGTGTCGCCGCTGAACGGCACGATGCCGAACAGCGGGAAGACCACCGCGAGGATCGCGACGTGCCAGATGAAGATCCCGTACGACCATCTGCCGAGAGCCAGCATCACCCGTGAGGTGAGGATGCGGAACGGTCCGTCGTTGCACACCAGCGGAGCAAGCAGCGCATAACCGCAGAGCGCGCCGAGCACCATCTTGGTGGCGAACTCGATCTCGGTGACGTCGCCGAGACCGGTCGGACCGGCGATCCTGGTGCATGCCAGCGCGTAGGCGACGACGAGGACGCCCAGCATGAGCGGGCGGTTCGCGCTGAGGCGGATCGTTCCCGCCATCCAGCGGCCCGTCCCCGACGTCCCGGATGCAGAACCCGATTCCGGTTCACGTTCGAGGACTCCGGCGATCTCGGCCAGGACCAGACCCGCGACGAACCACGGGAGGTGGCCGAACACCCAGTTCTTGGTCTCCACGCCGTCGGCCACGGGCAGCGAGGTGCCGACCCAGGCCCAGCCGAGGCTCAGCGCACCGAGGAGGACGAGCGCCGGCACCCGCGCCCGCAGACGGCTCCCGCGCAGCCGCAGGAGAGCGAAGCCGATGAGCGGCAGCAGTGCGTAGAAGGCGATCTCGACCGAGAGGCTCCACATCTGGGTCAGACCGGCGGTCAGCGTCAGCGGCACGAAGACCTGCGTGAGCGTGAGGTTCGCCAGCCAGACCTGCGCATCCGCTCCCTGCGCCTCGGGGAGCAGCAGGATCACCAGCGTCACCACAACCACGTAGGCCGGCCAGATCCGGACGACGCGATGGCGGAGGTACCGCGGCACCGACGGGTGCCCGGTCACGCGATGCGCGGCGTCGACCCACGGTCGCCAGAGCAGAAAGCCGGAGAGCGCGAAGAACAAGGCGACCGCGAGGTCGAGGCGACCGAGGACCGGTCCCAGTACGGGGATCTCGACCGCGCGGGTCTGGAAGGCCACGTGCGTGACCAGGACCCCGATCGCGGCGATGGCCCGCATGCCCTCGAGCTGCGGATAGAACCGCCGGGCGGAACCCGTTGCGGGTTCGGCGGTGGCGGGGCTGGTGGGGCCGGGGTCGGTGCTGGTCATGCTGCTGACAGGGTAGCCGGGAGGCGTTGCGTACCCTCGCCACCATGTCCTCGCCGTCCTCGTCGTCGCACCCGGAGCCCCATCGCTGGTCGACGGCGGACCTCGCGGGACCGACGCTGATCTTTGTCGGCGCGTTCCTGCTCGCGGTGACGATCGCGCTGCCCACCCTGCTCGTCGGCGGGTTCCGCACGATCCCGCTGAGCACCGACTTCACCACCGTCGCCACGGCCGACGACGCGACGATCTTCGACCGGTGCTCACTGGAGACCCGGAGCGCCCGTACCGTCGGCGCCGATCTCGTCCGGCAGCAGCGCGTCGTGGCGGTGCAACCGTCCGACGAACACCGGGTGACGCTGCAGGCCGGCACGTCGATCCAGGCCGAGAAGCTGCGCATCGACGATCGCGAGGTCGACCCCGGCGATCCGCGCCCCGGTGTCGATGCCGATGACCCGGCACAACCGTGCAACGAGGCGACCGTGAATGCCATCAAAGATCGGGTCACACTCGACCGGAAGAACGCGCTGCCCCGACTTGCCGCCCGTGGGGCGTCGGAGATCCAGTACGACAGCGGTCAGGCCGCGGTGCTCGTCCCGGACCGTCGCGGCGTCACCTACCTGCTGCCCTTCGACACGGCGACCGCCGACCGCGAGTTCTTCGACCCGATCACCCGCACCACCGTGCCGTTGGTCTACGACGGTGACACCGAGGTGCAAGGTCGCGACGTCGCACGGTTCCGCGCCGAGGTCCCTGACACCGACCTCGCCCGCGAAGCGCTGGGTCGACCGGTCGGCACGAATGTCTCGGTCACGCGTCCGGCGTCGTGGTTCGGGTTCGGCGACTCGAGCCGGCCGTTGACCGCGAGCCTCCATCACCGGAGTTCGTGGGATCTCGCCGTCGACACCCGGACCGGCACCATTGTCGACGCCACGATCACCGTCGACGAGGCGTACCGCTTCCCCGACGGCATCCCCGGCGTCCCGGCCGGCTTCGAATTGCCGCATCTGCGTGCGACTTTCGGCTACGACGACGACACGCAGGCCCGGATGACGGACCTGGCCGACGATCTCGCGTCCCCGATCCTGATCTGGGGCCGGCTCGTACCGATCGGCACCGCGGTCCTGGGCCTGGTGGCACTGGTGGCCGGATTGATACTGATCAACCCGGCCTGGCTACCCGCCCGGTTCCGGCGCCGGAGTGGCGCGGAAACCGTTGGCGGGCAACCGGAGTGACGGAGACCGGCGTCAGGAGGTCGACTCGGCGGCGAGCCTGCCGAGGGTGTCGTTCAGCTGGTGCTCGGTGACGAGCGGGAACTTGACCTTCTCGAGCAGCTTCTTGTCGGTGACCTTCGACCAGTCGTAGGTGTGGCGCACCAGCGTCTCGTTCGGACCCTGGGACTCCAACTCCCACAGCCATTCCCACCCGGGCGGCTCGGTGCCGGCGGGGGCGGTCTGCCATGCCAGCAGCTTGTCCTTGGCGTAACCGGTGACATGGTTGTCGGTCTTGTAGTCGCCGCCCATGTGGTCGCCCGACATGTTCATCGTGAACACGTCACCGACCTGCTGGATGCGATCGGCGTGGTCCACGCCGCGGATGAAACCCGAACCGTCGAGCGCCTGATGCCGTTCGGGATTGGAGAGGACGTCGAACACCGCGTCGACGGGCGCCTCGATCGTGCGTTGAACAGTGACCTGTGTGCTCTCGTTGTCGCTCATGACACAACACTGCCGAAACTTCGGGCACTCGGCAACGTCCGACCTCAACTCAGCGCGCGACCGCCCACGTCCCCAGCGCGGCGATCGTGGCGGCCACGGCCGCGGTGCCCGCGACCCCGACCACCGAGCCGGTGAGGGTGACGATGACCAGCACCTCGGCGCCCACGACCAACCAGGTGCCGAGTGCCACGCGCGTCCGGTCGCGCGCGATCGCCGACAGCAAGACGACCTGCAGGACGGCGAGCGCGGCGCCGATGTAGGCGAAGAGCCACAGGATCGGCACCAAGGCGTCGTAGCCGTCCCCGAAGACGAACGGGACGACCGGGCCGGCCGCGCCCGCGAGAACGGTCAGGACGACCCCGATCCCGGCGACCACCGTCACCGCCTGACGCAACGAAGCCGACGACCGTGCGGGGTCGGCGAGGCGCGGATAGAAGACGACGCCGATCGCCTGCGGGAGCCAGAAGGCCACCTTCGTCGCGATCGCGCCGAGGGCGTACACCCCGACCTCCTCGGCGTCGAGGACCCGGGGCGAGAGCAGCAGGTCGATCGACGATGCGACGATCAACACCAACTGGACCTGCGACGCGCGGACCACGCTGAGCACCCCGGCGGCTCCCGACGGCGGCCGCCCCGGCCGTCCGGACCGTGGCATCGACCAGACCACGAGCCAGACGACGACCGCCGACGCGGCGGCACCCAGCGTCCCGGCCAGCAGCCCACCGGCCGGTCCGGCGCCGGCGGCGAACGCCCCGATGATCGGCATCGATCGTGCGACTCCGACGGCGGCCAGCACCCAGGACAGCGCCCGGAACTCGCCGCGCCCCTGCAGAATCCCCTGACCTGCGGCGATGAGCGCCAGCAGCGGCGCCGAGGCGAGTGCCGCGGCCGTCGTCGCGACGTCGGTGCGCAGCAGCAGCGCGACCAGCGGGGTGGCGACGACGGTGAGTACGACGACCCAGCACGTCGTCACCACACCCAGCGCGCGGAGCCGTCCCTCGTCACCGCCGAGCACGACCTCCCGGGCGATGACGTTCTGCAGCGCCATCGCCGGCACACCCAGCACGAGCATCGCCGACAGCAGGACCGCGAACTCGCCGTATTCGCTGACGTCGAGGAAATGCGCACTCGCGACGAGGTGCACGACGTACATGCAGACGTTGGCCACCATCGACCCGATCGCCACCGACCCGACGGCGCCGACCGTGCCCGTCGTCCGACGCGTCTGCTGCATGGACCAAGTGTGCCGATCGCACCGCGGCGGTCTCGCGCGGGGCGGGCACGAGGTACGCGTACCGGGTTTTGCACGGGCAGTCGGGCATAGGCAACGATGGGAAGGCTGTTGCCGAGCGCGGGTCCCCCCGATCGCGCGTGTCCACCGGACCGAGAGACCGTGATGTACGACGACAACCCCACCTACGACGCCGAGTCGACCGACATCGGTTCGCGCATCGACCCGGTGCTGGCCCGGAGCTGGCTGCTGGTCAACGGCTCCCACTACGCCAAGTTCGAGCCGGCCTCGCGTTCGCGCGCCGACATCGTCGTGCTGGACATCGAGGACGCGGTGGCTCCCAAGGACAAGGTCTCCGCGCGCGACAACGTCGTCCGCTGGCTCGGGCCCAAGGACGGCACCGCCGGTCCCGGCGCCGGAGACTGGGTTCGCGTGAACGGATTCGGCACACCGTGGTGGGCCGATGATCTCGAGGCGCTGTCGCAGACCGCCGTCGGCGGGGTGATGCTGGCGATGGTCGAGTCCGTCGACCACGTCACCGAGACCGCCAAGCGACTGCCCGGCCTGCCGATCGTCGCGCTCGTGGAGACCGCGCGCGGACTGGAACGCATCAGTGAGATCGCAGCCACCAAGGGCACGTTCCGTCTCGCGTTCGGTATCGGGGATTTCCGCCGCGACACCGGCTTCGGCGAGAACCCGCAGACCCTGGCCTATGCCCGTTCGCGTTTCACGATCGCCGCGAAGGCCGCCCACCTGCCCAGCGCCATCGACGGCCCGACGGTCGGTTCCAGCGCGCTCAAGCTCAGTGAGGCGACCGCGGTCAGTGCCGAGTTCGGCATGACCGGCAAGATCTGCCTCACCCCGGGCCAGTGCGCGCAGGTCAACGAAGGACTGTCCCCCTCTCAGGACGAGATCACCTGGGCGCGCGAGTTCTTCGCCGAGTTCGAGCGCGACGGCGGCGAGATCCGCAACGGCTCCGACCTGCCGCGGATCGCGCGGGCGACCAAGATCCTCGACCTGGCGCGGTCGTACGGCATCACCGAGTCCGACTACGACGACGACCCGGTGCACGCCCCCGCACCATCGGACACCCACCACTTCTGATCGGCTCGCCGCGGTGACCCCCCGACGACTGTTGCCGGTTCTGTACGGCACCGGTGTCGCTGCGGCCGCGGTGATCCTGGCGCCGCTGCTGCCCGGCCTGATCGGGGCCGGCGACCGGTACCTGCTGTACCGCGATGCGGTGTCCACGCCGCGCACCCATGTCACGGACACCACGCTCGGGATCGGTGACCTGCCGCCCCGCGCCGTACCGCAGGACTGGTTCCTCGCGATGGTGAGCACCGTCGTCGACGGCGGGATCGTCGTGCTGGCGGTCCTCGCCGCCTCGCTGGTGTGCGCAGGCGTCGGGTACGGACGTCTGGCAGCTCGCCTGGTCCCGGGCGCCGGGCGCACCGGTGCCGCGGCGGCCACGCTCGTCTCGGTGTGGAATCCGTTTGTCGCCGAACGTCTTCTCCAGGGTCACTGGAGCCTGCTGGCGGGTTATGGGGCGCTGGGGTGGATTCTCGTCGCGGTCATGGATCTGCGTGGGCGCCCCCCGCTGGTTGAGCCGGCACCGAGCGAAGCCGCCGGGTCGAGTAAGCGACGAAGGAGCGCATCGAGATCGAGGAGCCGAGTCCCCCCGCTGGTTGAGCCGGCACCGAGCGAAGCGAGGAGCCGAGTCCCCCCGCTGGTTGAGCCGGCACCGAGCGAAGCGAGGAGCCGAGTCGAAGCCACCCGGCGACCGGACCCCCGAGCAAGCACCGTCCAACTTCTTCAACTGGGCGGACTGTTCGCGGTCGCAGGCTTGACCCCCACTGGTTCTGTCCTCGCCGCAATCACTCTGGCGACGGCGCTCGTGGCCCGTCCGATCGGTCTGCGACCCACGATGGCCGTCGTTGCGCTCTGGCTCCTCAGCACACTGCCGTGGTTGCTGACGGCTTCCATCTCCGACGCCCCGACCACGTCCGCGGCCGCCGGGGTGGAGGCATTCGGTCTGCGGTCCGAGCCGTGGCTCGGCCCCGTGGGTACGGCCCTGTCGCTGGGCGGAATCTGGAACGCCGACGCGGTGCCGGCGAGTCGGACCATCGGGTGGGCCGCGGTGGCCACCCTCGGCCTGCTCCTCGTCGTCGCGGTCGGCGCCGGTCACCTGTGGCGTCGTCGTACGGAGTCGGACCCGCTGGTGCGCGCCATCGCCATGCTCGCGGCGGTGACCGCGATCGCGTTGATGCTGAGCACTTTCGGACCGGTCCGCATTGGCCTGGGGTTCGTCGTCGAGCACGTCGGTGGCGGCGGGCTCCTGCGCGATACGCAGAAGTTCGCCGCACTTCTCGTCCCGGCGGTCGCGGTGTGTGTGGCCGCGGCCGTGGCAGCGGCGAGGCGGCGGGTCCCGTCGGGTTTCGCGTTCGCCGCGGTCGCACTGCTCGCGGTCGCGCCGCTCCCCGACCTGGCGTGGGGGGTCGGCGGTGCGGTGCGCGCGATCGACTATCCCGACGAGTGGCGGCAGGTTGTTGAGATCGTGCCGCCGGACCGGGGTTCGGTCGCCCTGTGGCCTCCCGGCACGGTGCGCGAGTACCCCTTCGCGCGCGATCCGTCGCTCGATCCCGCCGCACGGATGCTGCGGGCGCCGGTCGTCGAATCCGGCGAACTCCGAGTGGACGGCGAGGTGATCGACCCGGCCGGGGAACATGCCGCAGCGGTGACGCGGGTGCTGGAGTCCGGCGGGTCACCGGTAGCGCTCGCCGAGCTCGGCGTCGGGTGGGTGCTGGTCGAGAACGGTTCTCCGCCTGGCCAACTCGCGGATGCCGGACGACTCGTGTTCGACGGGTCGGATCTGAGGCTGTATCAGGTGGGCGATGCGGCGGATCGGTCCGCGGACGCCACCGACCGTGCGATCGCCATCGGTGCGCACCTCGTGTGGGCCGCGCTGCTCATCGCCGGCCTCGTCGGCCTCGGCGTCGGTGTGGTCAGCGGCGCGCGTCGGACAGCACGGCGTCGAACGTCGCCATGAACCCGTCGCAGGTCGCCGACCACGAGTAGCGGCTGGCCGTGGTCTGCGCGTTGCGGCCGAGTCGAAGCGCCTCGTCCGGGTTGTCGATGAGTTTCCTTGTTGCGCTGGCCAGTTCGTCGACACCGTCGACGAGGAGCCCGGTACGCCCGTCGTCGATGGAGTCGGCGAGTCCGGCGGCACTGCGGTAACCGATCGTCGGGACACCGTGCTGGGCGGCTTCGACGACCGCGAGGCCCCATCCCTCCTTGCGCGACGGCATGAGGTGGACCCGGGCTAGGGCGAGCAGTTCGTGCTTGCGGCGCTCGTCGACGTGGCCGTGGAAGGTGACCGCGTCGGTCACCGCGAGTTCGGCTGCTGCACGGTGCAATTCGTCCGACCACCAGCCACCGCCGATGACATCGAGACGGGCGTCGACACCGTCGCGACGCAGCCGGGCGAGTACGGTCAACGCGTCCTCGACCTGCTTGTGGGGCACCAGCCGCGACAGTACGCAGAGTCGTACCGGCACACCGGGAGTCGACGCCCCGGTGCGCGCGGGCGCCTCGATACCGTGAGGTACCGGATCGATCCCGTTGCGCACGACCGCGATCCGCCCGGCATCGACCCCCAGCGCGACGAGTTCGGACTTCGACGGCGTCGAGACCGTGACGTATCGGTTGCGCCGATGGACGCGCGGCGAGACCCGCGACTCGAGGAACCACCCGATGTGGCCGAGCAGACGGCCGGCGACCGGCCACTGCTCGCGATGACAGTGATGGACGAGGACGACCGTCGGAGCCGGTGAGACGAGCGACGAGAAGAACGGGACACCGTTCTGGGTGTCCACGACGACGTCGGGGCGGCACCCCGACAGCGGGCCGAACCCGAGCCGGCCCGCGACGATGGTTGCGAGCATGAGCGGATACACGCTGATCCGTCCGCCGGCGCGGAAGAACCGCATGCCGTCCCGGTGCTCGTGGCGCAGCGACCCCGGGTACGCGGACGTGAGGAAGGTGACGTTCGCGCCGCGTCGAGCCAGTTCGGCGCCCACCCGTTCCAGGTAGGTCTCGCTGCCGCCGCCCTGAGGGTGGCGGGTGTCCCGCCAGCACAGGAGCAGGATGTTCGACGGTGTGCGCATGTTGTCCGTCAGCCTACCGACCAGGCCATGAGCGCCGGAATCCGCCGCGCGACCGCCCGGTGAGGAACCTGTCGCCGAGACACCCCACTAGAGTGACCCGACGATGACGACTTCACTTCCCGGCGGCGCGCGGATGGCCCGGCTCGCCACCCTGCGACGCGCCGCGGGACTGCTGAACGACTTCCGCTACGAACAATCCGATCCCGCGCGCTTCTACGGCGCGCTCGCCGGCGACACCGCGGACATGGTCGAGGCGTTCGTCCCCGACATGGGCGGATCGGTGGTCCTCGACGTGGGCGGCGGTCCCGGATACTTCGCCGACGCCTTCCGGGCCCGCGGCGCGCACTACGTCTCCGTCGAACCCGATCCCGCCGAGATGCACGCCGGTGGGCTCGAGCATCGCGGATCGGTCCGCGGCTCCGGCCAGGCCCTGCCTTTCGCCGACGGATGCGTCGATGTCTGCCTGTCGTCGAACGTCGTCGAGCACACACCGACGCCGTGGGAGATGGCCGACGAGATGCTGCGGGTGACGCGTCCCGGCGGCGTCGTCATCATCAGCTACACACTGTGGTGGGGACCGTTCGGTGGTCACGAGATGGGGCTGACGCACTATCTCGGCGGCCATCGGGCGGCTCGGCTGTACACCCGACGCCACGGTCATCCGCCCAAGAACCTTTACGGCACATCGCTGTTCGCGGTCTCCGCCGCCGACGGGCTGCGCTGGGCCCGATCGGCGACCGGTGCCGGGCGCGCCGACCTCGTCGCGGCATTCCCCCGCTACATCCCGCGCTGGATGTGGTGGGTCATGCGCGTGCCGGTGCTCCGGGACGTCCTCGGCACCAACCTCGTGCTCGTCCTGCGTCGACGCTGACGTGCTCAGAGTCCGGTTGCGTCTGGCTGAGCCCACTGCTGGTTGAGCCGGGACTGAGCGAAGCGAAGCCCCGAGTCGAAGCCACCTCCGCACCCAGCGGCTGAACTACTCGGCGGCGAGGTCCGCGGTGCAGTTGAGGGTGCCGCCCTGACTGGTCGCGGCGGCCAACTGTTCACCGTCGGCGAGGATGGCGCACGACACCGGTCCGCGGATCACGATGGCCGACATACTCGCGCGGGTTCCCTCGAGCTGCACCCGCTGGGACCACGGCGAGCCGATCGCCGGGATCACCGTCGGCGATCCCTGGCCTCGGGTGAACGTCAGCGCGACGACGTCCCCGTTGCCGGTCAGCTGGTAGGTGATGGTTCCGGAGCGCTGAGTCGTCGTCGTGGTCGACGTCGTCTCCTCGGTGGTCGTGGTGCTCGACGACGTCGTCTCGCTGGTCGTCGCCGGATCACTCGATTCGGTGGTTGACGATGACGCCGCGCTGGTGGAGTCGCCGTCGCCGGAGCGGGTGACCAGCACGACGACGAGACCCAGGACCACGAGTGCGATCAGGGCGACCAGCGCCAGCCCGATGGTCCGGCCCTTCGACCCGGAACCGCGGGGCGGTTCACCACCGGCCGGCGCGTCGTAGGGCGAGGCACCGTAGGGCGACCCGCCGGTGTACTGAGGGTCGGCGTACTGGGGTTCGGTGTAGGGACCCGGATATGGCTGTCCCGCCTGATGCGGTTCGGTGTACGGCCCCGGATAGGGCTGACCGGCCTGGTGCGGTTCCGTGTACGGACCCGGATACGGCTGCCCGGGCTGCTGCTCGGTGTATGCCTGCGACGGCGGCGCCGACGGGTCGAAGTCCGGATCGAACTGACGGGTCTCCGGCGGATCGTTCCGCGGATCGTTGGGATCGCCCTCTGGTGGTCGGGTCATGCGGACGATTCTGTCATCCCGGACCGATCCCCGACCCGACCACCACGAACCTGCGTCAGATGTCGGCGATCGCCTCGAGCGGTCCGGTGCGCGCCGCGCGGACGGCCGGCCACAACGCGGCCAGCACCCCTACCACCGCCGACGCGATCAGCGTGATCGCGATGAGCGACCACGGGATCACCGGCGCGCCCAGGCCCCACTCGGCGAGCGTGCGGACCAACGCGACGCCGATGACGGTCCCGAGGAGCACACCCAGCACTGCGCCGAAGATCGAGATCAGCACCGACTCGAGGTAGATCGAGCGGCGCACCTGGGCTCGGATCATGCCGATCGCCCGCAACATCCCGATCTCGCGTTTGCGTTCGACCACCGACAGCGCAAGCGTGTTGATGATGCCGAGGACGGCGATCAGCAGTGCCAGCCCGAGCATCGCGTACAGCGTGCCGAGCATCTGATCGATCTGCGACGAGATCTGGCCCTTGAACTGATCCCGGTCCTGGATCTGCACCGTCAGGTAGTCCGACGTCGCATTCTCCAGATCGGTGCGCAGGGTCTCGAGGTCGGTGCCCGGCGCGGCGTTCACGAAGAGCGTGACATTGACCCGCGCGAAGGGCGGGACCAGCTTCTCGTAGACGTCCGGACCCACGACCCACGGCTGCAGCGCCTCGTTGTCCGCGTAGACGCCGGCGATCGGGACCTGGACCTGCTCGCCCGTCGCGGACGTGAACGTGACCACATCGCCACGCTGCCAGCCGTTCGCCTTGCCGGTCCGCTCGCTGATCAGCATCCCGTCAGCGGGCAGATCCGACGACGCGCCGTCCTGCATGTCCATCACGGTCACGCTGTTCAGCGGACCGCCGAGCGCCGAGAACCCGGTCTCCGACTTGTCCTCGACCTTGGCCTGGACGATGCCGAACGACACCACCTCGGCGACGCCGGGCACACCGTCGATCGCGCCGGTCACCGCGGGCGGCAGCGGCGACTGGTTGGTTCCGGCCACGATGTAGTCGGCCGTGATGCCGGCGTCGACGGCGTCGTCGACCGTGCCCTTGAACGACTGTCCGAGGGTGCCGATGATCGCGACCAGCATCAGCCCGAGGGTGAGCGCGAACGCCGTCGCGGCCGAACGCCGCGGGTTGCGGACCGCGTTGGTCCGGGCGAGGCGCCCGATCATGCCGAAGGGCGCACCGATGACCCGGCCGAGCACGCTGACGAACGGACGCGCGATCGCCGGGCCGATGAGGACGGCCGACAGGACCGCGCCCGCGGCGCCGGCACCCACCGTGATCGCCGGGCCGGCACCGTCACCCATCGCGCCGACCACGATCGCGACGATCGACGCGACACCGATGACCGCGCCGATGATCGTGCGGTTGCGCAACGAGGCCGACCCCTCGGCGGCCGATGCGCGCATCGCCTCCACGGGCGGCACCCGGGCGGCTCGCGCCGCCGGCACCCAGGCACTGACCATCGTCACCACGACGCCGACCAGGATGCCGGCGAGGATGGCATCCGGACCGATCGCCAACTCACCGTCCGGCAGGCCCGACGTCGCACTGGTGATGGCCTTCAAGGCGGCCGCCAGCCCGATGCCGATGGCGAGACCGAGCGCGCCGCCGAGGACACCGACGACGAAGGCCTCGAACAGCACCGAGCGCGAGACCTGGCGCTGGCTCGCGCCGACCGCCCGGAGCAGCGCGAACTCCCGATTCCGTTGCGCAACGATCATCGAGAAGGTGTTGTAGATGATGAACGTGCCGACGACCAAACCGATCGCGGCGAACGCCAGCAGGATGTACTGGAAGATCTGCAGAAACTCGTTGACCTGCGCCTTCTGGTCCTCGCGGACCTGGTCGCCGGTGCGGACGTCGTAGAGATCGGCGTCGGCGCCGAGCGCGGAGATGATCCGTTCCTGCAACTGTTCCGGGGTGACCCCGGCAACGGCCGACATGTCGACGACGCCGACGTGCTCACCGTCGGTGAACAGGCGGGCCGACGTCGCGGCGTCGAACTGGGCGTTCACGTAACCACCCGTCGAGCTGGGCGCGTCGACGAGGCCGACGACGGTGACCTCGAGCGGCTCCGAGTTGCCCTGCCCGACGACGATCTTCGTCTTCGACCCGACCTTCAGCCCCGCGGCCTCGGCCGCCGAGGTGTTCAAGACGATCTCGCCGGCGTTCTCGGGCCCGCGTCCACCCGGCAGGATCCGCGACTCGTCCGGGTCGAGCGCCTCCGCCGGCGGGATGTAGGTGCTGCCCACGCTCGGGGCGCCACCGGTCTGGATGGCCTTGCCGTCGGAGTCGGCGACCGTGACCAGGCCATTGTTGTTGACGACGAGTTTGTCGATGCCGAACTGGGCACGCTGGTCGCGGAGCTGGTCCACGATCGTGTTCGGCACACCCGGCGACTGCCGGTCGGCCGGGGTCACCTCGACCGCGACACCCTGCGCCGCACTGTCGAAGATGTCGTTGAAAGCCTTCGAGATGGACCCGGTGAACACGATGGACCCGGCCACGAACGAGGTGCCGAGGACGATCGAGAAGAGGGTGAGGAACAGCCGGAGCTTGTGGGCGCGCAGGTTCCGTAGCGAGACCCGGCGCATCACCGTGGAGGACGCCACGGCTCAGAGCGCTTCGGCGGTGTCGGGCGCAGGCACGTTGTCGAGGTTCTTCATGACCTCGAAGACATCGTCGGCCGACGGCCGGGACAGCTCCTGCACGATCTGGCCGTCGGCCAGGAACACCACTCGATCGGCGTACGACGCCGCGCGCGGATCGTGCGTCACGATGACGACGGTCTGCTTGAACTCGTCGGTCGCCGCCCGCAGGATCGACAGCACCTCGCCCGAGGAGCGGGAGTCCAGGTTGCCCGTCGGCTCGTCACCGAAGATGATCGACGGCTTGCCGATCAGCGCACGAGCACAGGCCACGCGCTGCTGCTGACCACCGGACAGTTCACTCGGCAGATGTCCGAGCCGGTCGGTGATCCCGAGCCGGGCCACCACGGCGTCGAACCACTCGGTGTCGACGGTGCGGCCGGCGATGTCGACCGGCAGTGTGATGTTCTCCTTGGCCGTCAGCGTCGGCACGAGGTTGAACGCCTGGAACACGAAACCGATGCGGTCGCGACGCAGCATCGTCATCGCCTTGTCCGACAACGCCGTCAGATCGGTGTCGCCGATGAACACCTTGCCGTCGCTCGCGACGTCGAGACCGGCGAGGCAGTGCATCAGGGTGGATTTACCCGACCCCGACGGCCCCATGATGGCGGTGAACTCGCCCTCCCGGAACGAGATGGAGACGCTCTTCAGGGCCTCGACGGCGGTGTCGCCGACGCCGTACCGCTTGGAAAGGTTGTCTGCCCCGGCAGCAACCGCGTGCTTCGGCGTCCCAAAATCATCGCCACCGTCGTCTCGAGCGGCCACATCAGTCGTCGTCATGCCCTCAACGGTGCCAAATCCTGCGCCGGTTGGCCATCAGGTAACACCCTGACCCCACCCTGACGGCAGTGACGTGGGGCACTGCTGACCCTTCGAGACGTGTCCTCCGCAAGCTCCGGACACTCCTCAGGGAGCGGGGTTACTTCGGGATCTGGACCTCGAAGGAGTGGAGGCGATTGGGCGATCCGACGTTGTCCGACACCACGAGAAGGGTGCGGGTGCGGGTCTTCGCGAACGGGTTGTCGGGGTGCCAGTTGCCCCAGGCGAGTCCCGACATGTTGCCGGTGAGCAAGTGGGGCGTCGCGGTGGTCGAGAAGATGCGGCGCTTGGTCATCGCCTTCTCGCGTCCGCTCAGCTTCTTCTTGTTCGTCACCGAGGTGGCGCCCCGGGTCGTCGTCCAGAAGATGTTCGACAGCTTGCCCGGGCCACGTTCGAGCACGAGGAAGTCCGTCGAGTTGATGGCCAGCACATCGGCGGCCACCTTGTTGGCGTCGGTGCGATAGACGAACTCGCGATTGGTCTTGCCGAAGGTCAGCAGACGGGCCGATCGTGCGGCGTCCTGCCGGAGTCCGCCGGCGGTCAGGACGCTGACCTGACCCTGGGGTCCGACGGCCACGCCGGTGAGTCCGCGCTGGCCTGCCAGACCCGACTTCGACGACGGGCGCCACACCGACGGGAGCGGAAGGTCGCGGAGGACCTGTCCAATGGGCCCGATCTGCCGGACGAACTGGTTGTTGCCGCCGCTGACGACGGTGTAACCGCCCGCGGACTGGCGGATGCCCTCGAACTGGGCCTGTCCGGGCAGCAACGGGAGGAACCACGGGCCGAGGACCGTGCCGCCGCCGTTGATCCGCGGCTGCCCGGTGAAGGACGCGGTCACCGAGGTGTACCCGATCGACGCCGTGAAGAAGCGAGCCGGGAGCACGTCCTCGGCGATCATCACGTAGTTGCCGTAACCGGTCCGATCGATACCGGAGATCCGGTTGACGGTGGGAAGCCCGCTCCCGATCGTCGTCGAATCCGTGAAGAACGCCGTGACCCCGGCCCCGGAAGACGGTGTCGCCGAAGCCGGTTGGACCGCGACCGACGACGCCAGTCCCAGCACGCAGGCAGCGGCGACCGAGGCGCCCCACAGACGTAGTTTCATGAGGGGCACGATACCTCAACCGTCACTTCAGACCCATCCGTACGTTCAGCCCCGGAACCGCGCAGCAAGGCCGCGTCAGGCCAGGCGCTGCTTCAGACCGTCGAGCTCGTCGCGCAACGAGCTCGGCAGCTTCTCGCCGACGAAGTCGAACAGCTCCTCGATGGACGGGATCTCCTCGCGCCACTCGTCGGGATTGAAGGCGAGCGCCTCCGCGACGTCCTCCGCAGGCACGTCCAGACCACTGACGTCGATCGACTCCGGCTTCGCGACAATGCCGATGGGGGTCTCGACACCCTCGGCCTCACCCTCGATGCGCTCGATGATCCACTTCAGCACGCGGCTGTTCTCGCCGAATCCGGGCCACAGGAAGCGCTTGTCGTCGCCCCGACGGAACCAGTTGACGTAGAACACCTTCGGCAGCTTCGACTCGTCGGCGTTCTTGCCGATGTTCACCCAGTGCTGCAGGTAGTCCCCGACGTGGTAGCCCATGAACGGCAGCATCGCCATCGGGTCGCGGCGCACGGTGCCGACCTTGCCCTCGGCCGCGGCGGTCTGCTCGGAGCCGACGGTGGCGCCCATGAAGACACCGGTCTGCCAGTCGCGGGCCTCGGTCACCAGCGGCACCGTGGTCTTGCGGCGGCCGCCGAACAGGATCGCCGAGATCGGCACGCCCTTCGGGTCATCCCACTCGTCGGCCAGCGACGGGCACTGCGAGATCGGGGTGCAGTAGCGCGAATTCGGGTGCGCAGCCTTGTGATCGGACTCCGGCGTCCAGTCGTTGCCGAGCCAGTCGGTGAGGTGCGCGGGCGCCGGGCCGTCGATGTCCTCCCACCAGATGTCGCCATCGTCGGTGCGAGCGACGTTGGTGTAGAGGGTGTTTCCGGCCTCGATGGTCTTCATCGCGTTCGGGTTCGAGTCGTAGCTGGTGCCGGGAGCGACACCGAAGAAACCGAATTCGGGGTTGATCGCGTAGAGACGCCCGTCCTCGCCGAAGCGCATCCAGGCGATGTCGTCGCCCACGGTCTCGGCCTTCCAGCCGGGGATCGTCGGCTGGAGCATCGCGAGGTTGGTCTTGCCACAGGCACTCGGGAACGCCGCGGCGATGTAGTACACCTTGTTCGCCGGGCTGGTCAGCTTGAGGATCAGCATGTGCTCGGCCATCCACCCCTCGTCGCGGGCGATGACCGAGGCGATGCGCAGGGCGTAGCACTTCTTGCCGAGCAGCGCGTTGCCGCCGTAACCCGATCCGAACGACCAGATCTCGCGGGTCTCGGGGAAGTGGGTGATGTACTTCTCGGTGTTGCAGGGCCACGGCACGTCGGCCTGGCCGTCCTCGAGCGGCGCACCGACGGAGTGCAGCGCCTTCACGAAGAAGCCGTCCTCGCCCAGGATCTCCAGGACGCGGGGGCCGACGCGGGTCATGATCTTCATCGACAGCACGACGTACTCGGAGTCGGTGATCTCGACACCGAGCTTGGGATCGTCGGAGTCCAGCGGGCCCATGCAGAACGGGATGACGAACATCGTGCGACCGCGCATGCTGCCCCGGTAGAGCTCGGTCATCGTCGAACGCATCTCGGCGGGATCGACCCAGTTGTTGGTCGGGCCGGCGTCCTCTTCCTTCTCCGAGCAGATGTAGGTCCGCGACTCCACGCGGGCCACGTCGGCGGGGTCGGAGTTGGCGAGGAAGGAGTTCGGCTTCTTCTCCTCGTTCAGCTTCACCAGGGTGCCGGCCTTCACGAGGTCGGCGGTCAGGCGCTCCCACTCCTCGTCACTGCCGTCGGACCACACCACCCGGTCGGGCTGGGTCAGCTCGGCGACCTCGGCCACCCAGGCCAGCAGTCCCGCGTGCTTCGTCGGAGCGCTACTCGGGTCCAGTCCGGGAATGGTGGCTGCGGTCATCGTTGGGGCCTCCTCCGAGGTGGTGGCCGCTTGAATGGCCACCTGTCAGGTCGTCTCGCGGTCAAGGATACGTCCACCGAGCGGGCGTTAGGTCACGGGGTTCGCCAGGTGCGGTCTATCCCACACCCGACGGACAGGTGACGAAAGTCCCTGGTGATCGCGCGCGCTCGGTCTCGGCGCGGAGCAGTCCGGGTCGGGCGCCGGTCACGTGTCAGCCGATTCGTCCCGATCCGCCGGAGATCCACTGGCCGGTGTCCGGGTCGAGAACCGCGGAACGGAACTCGCCGTCCGCACCGATCTCGGTGATCTTGTCGACCTGCCCGTCCCGATCGCTGTCCGTGTACACCGTAAAGCCGTCGGGCCCGTTGCGGGTGAGCGAATCGTTGATGCCGTCGTTGTCGGTGTCCACCTCGGCGGGTCCGAGATCCCAGATCCGGCCGTCGTCGTGCATCCACAGGTGATCGTCGAGATCGTCGGACGCCGGTGTCTCGTGCAGTGCGGCCACCGAGTCGACCGAGTGCGGGTCGGCGCCCTCGGCCGCGCCGAACAGCGAGTCCTCCTCCGGGCGGGCCGGGTCCGGAAGGTCGTCGGGGAACATCGGGTCCATCGAGATCACTGCTTCCCGTCGTCGTGGCCGGCCCGGGCGACCCCGGCCGTTCCGTCGTCATGCCCTCGGTCACCCCGACGTCCCGCCGGATCATCGGATTCCTCACCCGGGTCGTCGGTGCGGGAGGCGTCCGCCCAGAGCGATTCCGACCGCGCCACCAACTCACGGCGGATCTCCGCCGCGCGCTCGCGACGGGTTCGAGCGTCGCGGACCCCGACCCCGCTGCGCAGTCGGCGGATCTCCTCGTCGAGGCGCGCGACCTCGGCCGCCACCTCTCGGTTCCGGCGTTCGTGCGCCCGGGCGATCTGGCCGGCGATCCGGGTCTCGGCCGCGGTGACGCGCAGGGCGAGCTGGTGATCGAGCGTCGCCCGCGCCTCGGCGAGGAGCTCGGCGGTGCGCGCCTCGCGATCGGAACGCTCCGCAGCACTGCGCCGGACACGGATCACCCACGCCGCCACCGCGACTCCGAGGATCAGGGCGAGCGGCATGCTGACCCACTGCAACGTCTGGACCGACTCCATCGGTGCGACGACGAGGCGTCCCACACCCAGACCGGTCGAGGCCCCGAGGACGACCACCAACGCGTCTTCGGCGCCTGCGCGCCGCGCCCGGCCGCGCGACCGCTCGGTGTGGAGGGGTACCGCGGGCCAGTTCTCGTCGGCCGACGGCTCCGCGTCCAGGCCCACCAGGGCGGTCGACCGGACCGCGTCGACGCGCTCGTCGGCGCGACGACGGACGCCGTCGGCGAGGGCGGCCCAGCCGGTACGGGCCCATGCGCCGTACGCAGAATCCGCGGCGGGAGCGTGGCCGGCGGCGGACGCCGCCAGATCGCGCACCCCGGCGTGCAGTTCCGCCGACGTCTGCGAACGGACGCGCGCGAGTCCGGCGCGTACCGCCGCCAACCGGTCCGGGCGTCCGCGGTCCCGTGCGGCGACCAGTTCGCGACGCGTGGCCAGGAGATCGTCGACGGCAGCCTGTGCGGACGCCGCTTCGTCGACGCCGCCCGTCGGCGCGCCGAGGAGATGCTCGACCGCCCCGAGGCCCGCCGCGAGCCTTGCCCGCTCGGCGCGGAGCACGCCCGGCGCGTCAGTCGTCTCACGCAGCCACTCCACGAGGGCGTCGATCCCCGACTCGTCCACCGCACCCTCGAGGGCCGCGACCGACGACACCCCGAACAACGGCAGCGTCGCGAACGGGTCGAGGACGGCCCGGTGGGCGCGCACGGTCCGCGGCCACTCCCAGAACGCGTCGATCTTCGTGCACACGATCGCCACGATCCCGACCTGCGCGCGCAACTGCTCGACGAGGAGACGTTCCTCCTCACCGACCGACGACGACGGGTCGACGACCACGACCGCCGCACCGGCCGACGCACGCGAGCGCCCGCCGCGGGCGACGATGTCGAGGTCCGGGGCGAGCGCCCGGCAGGCCTCGACCAGCGTGCGGACGCCCACGCCGTCGGTCCCGACGACCAGCACGTCGGTGCCCGCGTCGACCCCGACGGCGTCGAAGCCGGTCAGCTCCCGCGCGGCGGCGAGTGCCGTGTCGGTCATGCGCCCGCTCCTGCCCCGGCCAGAAGTCGCTCGGCACCGGCGCGGTCGACGCCCGCCGCGGCCGCCTCCTCCAACCGGGCACGCAACTCGACCTCACGCCACTGTCGAATCCGGTCGACCCGCTCCCCGATCGGTCCCGCGAGATCAGGAACGCCGCTGGCGTCGCGGAGCGCCCGGCTCAGGGCCTCGGCGTTCGCGGCCACGGCGGAACGGGACTCGATGAGCGCGAGCGCGGTGTCGATGCCGAAGGCGTCGAGCCGGCGCAGCAACCCCTGCCGCATCAGCCGTTCGTCGGAACCCGGACGTCCCACGAGGAATCGGCCGGCCATCGACGGCATGCCGACGCCCGCGGCCGCCATCGTCGCCAGCGCGGCGAACTCGGCATCGTCGAGGTCGGCGCAGGCCAGCAACTGCGAGACCGGGTACACCGGCGTGTCCAGACGCCCTGCACACGACGCCGCCACCGCGACCGCCGCATCCCAGTCGCCGTGCGTGTCGGCCTTCCCGAGCACCACGAGCAGCCGGTGGGCCGGGAGGGACGCGAAGAGTTCGCGGTCGGCGCGCCGCGGCGGCCCCGCCAGGACCAGAATCCACAGATCGGTGTCGGCGGCCCCCTGCTCGTCCTCACCGGGCCCGATCACGGTGAGCGACAGCCGTTCTCGCAGCGCACGGGCCATCGTGTCCCGACCGGTCCCGGGCCGGCCGACGACCTGGACGTGCAACGGACGGAGGAAACGCCGGCCCGCACCGGCCAGGACGGGCACGAGCGGCGACACCGGGTCGACGAGGTCGACGAGTCGTCCCTGCTCGGCGGCCGTCCACAACTCGCTCCCGGCGGGCACGCCACGCCGGCCACCGTTCACCGGTGCCCCCACCCCAGCCTCCTCGCCATCCGACCCCTGCGCCTCCCACGACCCGCGTCCACCGCACCGCCACCCCGGGCATCGGCGCACGTGAACCGCGACAGGGCCGAGAATAATCGGGATCCGGGCGAACGGCGGAGACGGCTCCACATCCCCTCGCGGGGCCGGACGGGTCCGCGTCCGCACCGCTGCCGTCCGGGCCGCCGTTCCCCCGCGACTTCGCCGCAACGACACGATGCGCAACGATGGACGCGTGAACAACAGCCCCGACAGGTCCCGGTTGTACCCCCGCGTGACGAGCTTCCGCTTCCGCCGCGGCACGCTGACGACCGGTCAGCAGCGCAACTGGGAGACCCTGTGGCCGGTGCTGGGCCGCGACCTCGAGATCGGGCCGGAGCGGGTCCCCGAGCCGCAACTCGACCTCACCGAACTGTTCGGGCGCGAGGCCCCCAAGGTCCTCGAGATCGGCAGCGGTACCGGCATCTCGACCGCCGCGATGGCCGAGGCCGAACCGGATGTCGACGTCGTGGCCGTCGAGGTCTACAAGCCGGGCCTGGCCCAGCTCCTCGGCCTCGTCGACCGCAACGGCCTGACCAACGTCCGCCTGATCCGCGGCGACGCGGCCATCGTCCTCACCGAGCTCATCCCGTCGTCGAGCCTCACCGGTGTGCGGCTGTTCTTCCCCGACCCGTGGCCCAAATCGCGTCACCACAAGCGACGCTTCGTCCAGACCGGCACACTGGAACTGATCGCGGACCGGCTCGTCCCGGGCGGGGTGCTGCACATCGCGACCGATCACGCCGGTTATGCGGAGTGGATCGCGGAGGCGCTCGCCACCCAGGACGCCGACCGCCCCCACGTCGTGCAGTTGACGCGGGAGTCGCCGATCTCGCTGCAGCGGCCGACGACGAAGTTCGAGGGACGCGCGGAACGCGAGGGCCGCTACGTCAGCGAGTTCGTCTACACGCGGCCCATCCCGCCGGCCACCTCGACCGGCGACACCCCGACGGGAGCCCGCCATGAGTGACCACAGCCCGACCGGCTTCGCCGACACCATCTCCGGCCAAACGGGGACGCGCCGCATGCTGCTGGTGTGGGACGCACCCAACATGGACATGGGCCTCGGCGCCCTGCTCGGTGGACGCCCCACCGCCGCGCACCGTCCCCGGTTCGACGCCCTGGGCCGGTGGCTGCTGCAGCGGACCGCAGATGTGTCCGCTCTCACCGACGGAGGCGGCGCGGTCGAGCCCGAGGCCACCGTGTTCACCAACATCGCCCCTGGTAGCGCCGACGTCGTCCGGCCGTGGGTGGACGCTCTCCGTAATGTCGGTTTCGCCGTGTTCGCCAAGCCGAAACTGTCCGACGACAGCGACGTCGACTCCGACATGCTCGACCACATCGAACTTCGCAGGCACACTGTTGGACTAGCCGGCGTGATAGTGGCGTCCGCCGACGGTCAGGCATTCCGCGAACCGCTGCTCGAGGTGGTCGGCGACGGGGTGCCCGTCACCGTCATCGGGTTCCGCGAGCACGCCAGCTGGGCACTGAGCACCGAAGAACTGGAGTTCATCGATCTCGAGGACATCCCCGGCGTGTTCCGCGAGCCGCTGCCACGCATCGGCCTGGACTCCCTGCCGGACGAGGGCGCCTGGCTCACACCCTTCCGCCCGCTCAGCGCACTATTGCGCTGACTGCGGCGTCGCGGCCCTGCCGGGGTCGTCGGGCGGCGGTCCGCGACCCGGCATCCGACGCCGACACGGGTGTGCCCGCACGTGCCCCCGAGGCCCACGCCTCAGGGATCACTCAGGCAGCACTGTCAGGATCTTCCGGGAAACTGACAGAATCGCCACCGGCGCCCCGAAACGACGGCGCCGAACAGGCCCGACCAGTCGTACACGAAAGGACATCGCGTGTTCCGGTTCATCGGCACATTCGTCTACCGAATGCGCTTCCTCGTCATCGCGGTGCTCATCGCGATGATGGCCGGACTCGGGCTGTACGGTCTCGATCTCGGCAAGCACCTCAGTCAGAGCGGCTGGTTCGATCCGACGTCGGAGTCCGATACCGGTGCGCGCTACGCCGACCAGGCGCTGGGGCGCGACCACACGTCCGACATCATCCTGCTGGTCACCCCGCCGGAGGGCACCCGCGTCGACGACAAGGCGTTCGGCGCGAAGGTCGAGACGTTCGTCGAGGACCTCATCGCGACGCACCCCGACATCGTCGGACGCGCCGATCCCGGTCTGTACGACCCGTTCCTCGTCCAGCCCGCGCAGAGCACGCTGCAGGAGCGGCTGTTCACCGAGGACGGCAGACACGCCTTCATCAGCATCGGCGTCGCCGGCAACGACGACACGACGGTCCTCAACAACTACAAGACCATCGAACCGTTCTTCGAGGACATCCCCGAACGCTTCGATCTACCCGGTACGACCTTCGAACTCGCCGGCCTGCAACCGGTCGCCGGATCGATGGCCGAGGGCATGGACAAGGACATCCACCGCGCCGAGGTCCTCGCGCTGCCGCTGGTGGCGATCATGTTGTTCTTCGTGTTCGGCGGCGTCGTCGCCGCCTGCCTGCCCGTCCTCATCGGTGGTCTGACCATCGCCGGTTCGCTGGGCATCATGAAGATCCTCGCGCTCACCACCGAGCTCAACATCTTCGCGCAGTCGGTGGTCACGCTGATCGGTCTCGGCATCGCGATCGACTACGGCCTGTTCATCGTGTCGCGTTTCCGCGAAGAACTCGGTGAAGGCTATTCGACCAAGGCCGCGGTCCGAAGAACCGTGATGACCGCCGGTCAGACGGTGGTCTTCTCCGCGACGATCATCGTCGCCGCCCTGGCGTGTCTGCTGATCATGCCGCAGGGGTTCCTCAAATCCGTCGCCTACGGCGCGATCGCGTCGGTCTCGCTGGCCGCGATCCTGTCGATCACCGTCCTCCCGGCGATCCTGGGCATCCTCGGACCCCGCGTGAACATGCTGTCGATCAGCACGGTCATGAAGTACACCGCGGTTCCGCTGGCCCGGCGCTTCTCCGGCGAGGAACGCGCAGCGGCCATCCAGAACCGCTTCAGCGGTCGCATGAAGACCAGCCAGGAAGTCGAGAACGGCTTCTGGGGCCGACTCGCGACGTGGGTGATGAAGCACCCGGTCAAGACCGCGGTTCCCACCGTGCTCCTGTTGCTCGCGCTGATCATCCCGTTCGGCAGCATCCAGTTCGGCGGGATCAGCGAGAAGTTCCTGCCGCCGGACAACCCCAACCGGGTCGCGCAGGAGAAGTTCGACGAATACTTCCCGAGCGAGCGAACCGAGGCCATCAAGCTCGTCATCATCTACGACGAGTCGAGCCAGGCCGACCAGAACAAGCTCGACGCCATCGCGCAACGCGCCGACGCGGTGCCCGGCTTCACCAACAAGTTCAGCGACGCCGACAAGTCCGACTTCGGGTCGTTCGACGCCGAGCGGTACCCGAACGTGGGCGTCTACCAGGTGTCGGCTGGTCTGGTGGACCGGAACACCGCCGCCCAGGCGATCGAGCAATTACGCGCGATCGACACCGAGGGCCTCACGATGTACGTCTCGGGTACCCCGGCCCTCACCCAGGACTCGATCGACGCGCTGATGCAACGGCTCCCGCTGATGGCGGTCATGCTCGTCCTCATCACCGGCCTGCTGATGTTCCTGCAGTTCGGTTCGATCGTCCTGCCGATCAAGGCCGCGCTCATGACGGCCCTGGGTCTCGGTGCCACGCTCGGCATCCTGACGTGGATCTTCGTCGACGGTCACGGCGCCGAGCTGGCCAACTTCACCCCCGGCCCGCTGTTCGCAGCGGTGCTCGTGCTGATCATCGCCATCGTGTTCGGCCTCTCGACCGACTACGAGGTGTTCCTGCTCTCCCGCATGGTCGAGGCCAGACAGAAGGGCGCGAGCACCACCGAGGCGATCCGCAGCGGCACCGCGCACACCGGCGGCATCATCACCGCGGCCGCCGCGATCCTGGTCGTGGTCACCGGCGCGTTCAGCCTGTCCGAGATCGTGATGATGAAGTACATCGCGTTCGGCATGATCGCCGCGCTGATCCTGGACGCCACGGTGATCCGCATGTTGCTCGTCCCGTCGGTGATGAAGCTGCTCGGGGACGACTGCTGGTGGGCACCGCGGTGGATGCGCGTGGTCCAGCGCAAGATCGGCCTCGGCGAGACCGTCCTCGACGACGAACCCGACGAACAGCGCGACGCCGGTGCCGGCGCCCGCCCGATGAGTGCGGGCACCGTGGTGGCCGAGGCGCCGACCTCGGTGATGGCCGCGGCACGCAGGCAACCGGTCGCCGCCGGCGCGGTCCCCGCCCGAGGTCGTGTCCCGGGCGCCGTCGGTCGCCCCGCCGCACCGGCACGGCCCGCCCCGGACCGACCGCTCACCAACGGTCGCCCGACGGGTCAGGCCCCCGACCAGCGCACAGGTCCCGGTCCCACCCCGACTCCGCCGTCCCCCTCGGGTCCGCCGCCGACCACCACCGGCCGCCCGGGTACTGCGCCGACCCCGCCGCGCACTCCGCCGGCGCGCGTCGGACCGACGCCCGTGCCCGGTGCCCGGGCCCCCGAACCGGCCGGACGCCGTCCCGCGACGCCCTACCGCCGCTCCACCGTGTCGAAGGGTGATCGTCCCGACACCGGCGGCTGGAGCCTCGGCGAGGGTGGCATCCGACTCGGTGACCCCGCACCTCGCTCGGAGAACGGGGACCGTCCGGCGGTCACTCCCCCGTCCGCCCCGCCACGGGTGCCGGAGACCGGGCGGCCGAATCCCGGAACCGCCCGGCCGACGCCGGAGCCGACCGGCCAGCGCTCACCGCTCGGACGCCGGCCCACCCTCGACGAGACCGGTCGTCGCCCCCTGGCCGCCTCGGTCAGCCCCGAGACCTCGACCCCGTCGTCTCGGAGTCGTCGCAGCAACGGTCCGTCGCCGATGGAGCGCGGACTCAGCGCCGATGCGACCCCGGCCGCCGCGCGGTCCGACGCCGGTCCCGCCTCGGGTGAGCAGGATCGCCCGGCCGACGAGTCGAACCGCCGCCGTCGCCCGCGTACCGACCGGCACGCCCGGTCCGACGAGACCGGTGACGACGGCCAGATCAGCGTCCAGGAACTGCTGAAGCGGAGTCGCTCACAGAAGTGACCGCTCGGACCCCCGTTCGCGGCCACGGGTCTCGTAAGCGGATTGATCGCGAGTCATGCTGGTCAAGTCACCCAAGCCGGCAGACGCGCCCGCGAGCGGTTCGCTGACGACCTCGGGGCTCGCCGTCAGCGAGTGACCCGGCGGCACCCGCCACCGTCGAACACGGCCTGGCCGAGGACTCAGTCCTCGTCCAGGCCGTGTTCGATCACGTAGCGGGTCAGTTCCACGCGGTTGCCGAGCTGGAGTTTGCGCAGCGTCGCCTGGACGTGGTTCTCGACGGTCCGGTGACTCAGGTCGAGGCGCCGCGCGATCTGCTTGGCGCTCAGTCCTTTTGCGACCAAACGCAGCACCTCGGTCTCACGCTCGGTGAGCGCGGGCGCGGCGGGTGCGGCGTCGGGCTGCTGGGACATGCGCCGGTACTCGCCCAGCACCAGCCCCGCGAGACCCGGGGTGAAGACCGCCTGGCCGTCGGCCGTCGCCCGGACCGCGTCCACCAGTTCTTCGCGTGACGACGACTTCACCAGATAGCCGCTGGCCCCGGCCTTCACGGCCTCGAGAACGTCGTCGCGCTCACCCGATGCGGACAGCACGAGGATGCGGGTCTTCGGCGAGACCTCCAGGACCGCCGTCGTCGCCTCCGTACCGGTCCCGTCGGTCAGCTGCATGTCCATCAGGACCACATCGGGGGTGACGGCGGCCGCACGTCGACCGGCACTGCCCACGCCGTCCGCGGTGGCGACGACGTCGAATCCCTCGTCGGCGAGATCGCGGGCCACCGCCTCTCGCCAGATCGGGTGGTCGTCGACGACCATGATCCGCAGCGGCGCCCGCCCCTCGTCACTCCGGCCTGCACTCATACTCGATGCTCCCCTTCGCCTTTCAGCTCTCGTACCGCGGGACGGTGAACTCCCATTCCGTACCCGCACCCGGTTCGGTGTCGAGGCGCGCGGCGCCGCCGAGGGATTCGATCCGTCCGACGATCGACTTCGACACCCCGACGCGTCCCTGCGCAACCGCCTCGGCGAGCCGGCCGTCCGGGATGCCGATCCCGTCGTCCCGCACACTCACCACGATGTCCCGCCCCAGATCCTCCACCAGGATGTACGCACGCGCACCGGGACCGGCGTGGTTCACGACGTTGTCGAGCGCGTTGACCACCGCCGCGCGGATCTCCGCGCCCCTCTGCGCTGACACCATGACCGGGTCCGCGGGAGCACTCACCGACACCCGCGCGTCGGCGAAGACGCGCAGGGCGGCGGCGAGATCAACGCTGCATTGCGCATCGGTATCGGCGGCGACGGGTTCGTCCGTGTCGGAGATCAGCCGACGCAGCGTACGCTCCTGCTCCGCCGCGAGGGTGGCGAGTTCACCTGTCGGACCGCCGATCTCGCGTCCGCGACGCGCGATCAGCGCGAGCACCTGGAGTACCCCGTCGTGCACCTCACGGGAGAGCCGTTCGCGTTCCTCGGCAGCCGCAGCGATCCGCGCCGCCCGGGACAGCTGGTCCTGGACCCGACGCGCGTTCGCAGCCGCGAGCCCGACCGCCATACCGGTCGCCACGATGACGATGATGGTGGCGTTCCGACCGAAGTCGAGGTTCAGTTCGCCTTTCACGAAGGTGCTGGTGCCGCCGATGACGAGCCCCGACACGATCCCCCCGACCGGGCCGGTGAGGATCGCAACCGAGATGACCGCGTTGGTGGCCCACAGCGTCGTCGGCCAGGTCTGGTTGTTCCACGCCCACTCCGCGCCGGCGACATACGACGTCGACAACATCAGCGCGCAGACGACAAGCACCTCGGCACCGACCCACACCCGGTTGCGCGCGAACCCGACGAAGTAGCCGATCCCGCTGACCAGCGTCCACGCGGAGAGCAGACCGAAGAGCACCCAGGCGACGCCGCCGCGGTCGAGGTCGGGGTTGACGGCGATGTGGAAGCCGAGTGCGTACAGATAGGACAGCAGCCGGAAGATCTGGGCGCCCCGCCACAGCGGACCGACCGGGTCGTCGTCGACGACACGTGCCAGACGATCCGGATCGGTGTCCCGGTCCGGCGGGCCGACCGCGAGCCCCGGCCACCGGCGCGTCACGTTCCCGCGCCCCGGCCGTCCCCGTCCCGGTCCCTGCCCTCGCGGTCGGTCTCGACCTCGTCCCGGCGACCATTCGCCGGGCGTTCGGATCCTGGGTTCCCGGCCTTCGAGGGGGTGCCAGGGGCCTCGTGCGCGAGCGTCTCGGCCGCGGCGTCGGGATCGTCGGTGTCCCACGCCGGTGAATCCGGCTCGGCGACGACCCCCGGGCGCCCGTCCACGGGCTCGGTCGAGTCCCCCTTCAGGCGTCGGATCGCGGTGTTGAAGAACGCGATCAGGGGCACCGCGAGCAGACCACCGATGATGCCGGCCGACACCAGGCCGGCCGCGATCCCGAGCACCACCGCAACCGGATGCAGGCGCACCGACCGCCCAAGCAGGAACGGTTGCAGCACATGGCTTTCGAGCTGCATGACACCGACGACGATGGCGAGGGCGACGACCGCGGCGATCCAGCCCTGGGTCACCAGGGCGACGAGCACCGCCAGCGTGCCGGTGACCAGGGCACCGACGATCGGGATGAAGGCGCCCAGGAAGACCAGCGAGGCCAGCGGAAGCGCCAGGGGCACTTGCAGGATGGCGAGTCCGATCCCGATACCGCAGGCGTCGACGAAGGCCACCGCGACGGTCGCCCGGACGTACCCGACGAGTGTGCCGAAACCGGCGATACCCGCCTCCCACACCCGATTCCGATTGGTCTGTGGGATGAGCTTGACCGAGAACTGCCAGATCTGACCACCGCCGTAGAGGAAGAAGATCAACAGGAACAACGTCAGCAGGGCGCCGGTGATGATCTCGCTGGCCGTGGTGGCGGTGGCCAGCGCACCGCTGGTGACACGGTCCTGGTTGTGCTGGATGAAGTCGAGGGTGTCGGTGCCGAAGTTGCGCACCTGGTCGCGATCGAGCCCGAGGGGCCCGTTGATGAGCCATTCCCTGGTCTTCTCGACGGTCACGGTGACCTGCTCGGCGAGTTCGGGAACACCGTCGATGAACTCGCGGACCACGAAGGTCATGACGGCGGCGAGCAACCCGATCGCGACGACGAGGTTGACGATCACCGCCAGCGAACGCGGCAGACCGCGCCGGTCGAGTGCGTCGACCCCGGGAACCAGCATCGCCGAGATCAGGATGGCGAGGGCGACCGGCACGAGGACTTCCTCGAACTCCCGGAACAGCCTGGTCGCGACGTAAGCGGCCGCGACCAGGAGCAGTAGCCGCCACGCCCACTCCGCCGCCGCGCGTACCTGCGGATGAACCTTCGCCCGGTCGATGGACGCGAGGTCCCGGACGTCGCGCGGCCGGTCGGCTCGTTCGGCTTCGGTCACGAGAGTCACACTAGTGCTGCACCGCGGGGACAGGACGCCGTACACACCCCCGATTGCGCAGGTCGCCGACGGGGGTCGTCACCGACACCGGCCCCCCTACCCTAGGGTGGCACGTATGTCGTCGGAGGATGTTGGCTCGCCGGGGGGCGCGGCAGCCCCGGTGACCCGTCCTCGGTTCTGGTGGGTCCGATGGGTCCTGCTCACCGTCGTCCTGGTCATCCTCGCCGTCGAAGTCGTTCTCATCTGGCCCGAACTGCGGGGCGCCTGGCTGCGTATCGGTGAGATCGAGTGGCACTGGGTCGCGGCGTGTCTCGTCGCCGCGATGCTGTCGATGGACAGTTTCGCCCAGGTCCAGCGCGCACTGTTGCGCTCGGCGGGCCTGCGGGTCACGCAGTGGAAGTCCCTGTCGGTCATCCTCGCGGCCAACTCGCTGAGCCAGACGATGCCGGGCGGCCAGGTCCTCGCCCCCGCGTTCACCTATCGGGAAACCCGCAAGTGGGGTGCGACACCGGTCATCGCGTCGTGGCAGGTCGTCATGTCGGGCCTGCTCGCCGGCATCGGTCTCGCGGTGCTCGGGTTCGGCGGCGCCCTCCTGGCCGGAGCGAAGACCAGCCCGTTCTCGGTCGTCTTCTCCGTTGCCGGGTTCCTCGCGGTCGCGGTGGTCCTGCAGTACCTGGCCAGTCATCCGGAATCGTTGAAGAGCACCGGGATTCGAGTCCTGGGTTGGGTGAATCAACTCCGGAACAAGCCGGAGGACCACGGCACCGAGAAGTTGTTCGAGACCCTCGAACAGCTCCGGGCGGTGCAACTCACCAAGCGCGACACCTCGGTCGCATTCGGCTGGAGCCTGTTCAACTGGGTCGCCGACGTCGGGTGTCTGATGTTCGCCTGCTGGGCGGTCGACGCCCACCCGAGCATCTCCGGACTGATGGTCGCCTACGCGGCGGGCAAGGCGGTCGGCTCGGCGATCCCCCTGCTGCCGGGCGGCATCGGCGTCGTCGACGCGGTGCTCGTCCCCGCGCTGACCAGCGCCGGGATGCCCGCCGCCGACGCCATCACGGCGGTCCTCATCTACCGGCTGATCAGCTATGTGATCGTGTCGGGCATCGGCTGGGTGGTCATCGGTCTCATGTTCCGTAACCGCATCAAGCGCGACGACACGTTCATCGACGAGGTCGAGCGGGACGCCGACGCCCTCGAACGCTCGGCCGACGACCCGTCGCCCACGACGCCCGACGGTACGGCGCTTCCCATCCCGCCGCCGGATGGTGTCGAACCGCCGCGCCCGGGGGCACCGCCCACGGACGGACCCGACAACCCGCAACGAGGGGACTCCGCACGAACGTCCGACACCGATCCGCCGTCGGACCCGGTACGGTAATCCACCATGCTGAGCTCGAAGACGGACCGGGGCTCCGACGCGACGGCGGAGACGGGGTCCTCGCCGGCGCGCGGAACGGCGACGGGTCCCGTCGCCGCCCTGTTCGACGCCGTGGCGATCACGGTCTTCGTCCTCATCGGCCGGGCCAGTCACGAAGAGGGCTATGCGCTGACCTCGGTGCTGCACACGCTGTGGCCGTTCCTCGCCGGCTGTGCGGCCGGCTGGTCGATCACCTACGTCTACGCGCATGTGCGGTCGAGCGACTTCTTCGGTCACGACTTCCGGCCGGACCGGGTCGTCCCGGTCGGTCTCGTCATCTGGTTCTGCACGGTGACCGTCGCGATGATCCTGCGCTTCATCCTCAGCCAGGGCGTGGCGGTCAGCTTCGTCATCGTCGCGGCCGTGGTGCTCGCGCTCTTCCTGCTCGGCTGGCGAGCCGTCTTCGCCTACCTCGGTCGTCGCGCCGCCGCCTGACGACGAGGGCCGCGAGCGTTCGCGGACCTACTTGATCGTGAAGTACTTCTGCGCGACCTGGAGTGCGGCGGTCCCCGACTTGGGTCCCTCGGTGTAGATGACGACGACCTGACCGCCCTGGAGCCCCACGAACCAGCCGGGCCCCTCGGGGCCGTTGGTGCCGACGAGGGCACGCAGTCCCGGCGCGCGGGTGAGGTCACTGGCGTCGCCGGTGGCGGCAGTGGCGGTCATCGCCTGCAGCACCGGCCGGACGACGGCCGGATCGAGCCCGCCGAGCTCGCCGCCCGCGATCTTCGTCGGCACGTTTTTCAGCACGAACGGCGGCACCGACGAGGATTGCCCGGAGGCGCTACGCGCCATGGCGACACCGAAGGCGGCCATGTTGGTCATCGACATCATGCTCGAGCCGGGACGGTAGTCGATGGTCGCGATCCCGGGACGGTCAGCGGTCGGAACGCTCGCGCCGGGCACCGTGAACTGGACGCCGAGCCCGAGCCGGTCGAGCAGTTCGTCGCCACGCTGCTGGTCCGACCCGACGGCTCGCCCGATCGCACCGAAGACGGGATTGAGGGTGGTGCCGACCGGATAGGGCTGGTCGAGGTCGACGCCGCTGTCGATCGCATACGAGTTCTGCGCCATCCCGGTGATCGCACCGGTCTGCGCGTCGAGGGTCATGATCGTCGCGGGTTGACCGACCTCGACGGCCGCGTCGCCCAGGGACAGCTGGACGCCCTGGTCCATGGTGGTCGGGACGTCGGGTCCGGGAGGACCCTGCTCGCCGGCCAACTTGCGGGGCGCGGCACCCGGACCGAGCATCTCGACCTGCCACCCGGCGGTGGCGTCGCGGATGGCCTGCCAGTAGTTGGTCAGCCCGTCCTCGAGGGGGGAGGACAGGCGCCGGTCCGCCATCACCAGCTGGTCGGACCGGTTGACCACGACACCGGGGACTCGACGCGGGTCGCCGGCCAGCACCTCCATGTCGGAGTCGCGCAGACCCACCGCGGTGATGGCCCTGCCCGGCGCCGCGTCGAGCTTCTCGCGGATCACCTGGCCGGTGATCAGGGGTGCGATCGGCGCGATCACCCTGGCGAGGGCCCGGACCGAGGCGTTCAGGTCGGAGGTGCGGGCTGGGTCGAGCACGATCTCGTTGACCGGCTGGGCATACATGAAGATCCGGCCGGTCCGGCTGCGCACGGTCGGCGCCGGCTTCGCGTCGGTGCGGATCTCGCGCAGCGTGCCACCGGCGGCGAGGCCGGCGTGCAGGATGGCGGGGTCCCAGGTGACCTTCCACCCCGACGACAGCTTCCGCGCGGTACCACCGCTGGTCGATTCGAACACGCGGCCCTTGTCCCAGTTCCACGTGGTCGTGACGGAGAAGGTCGCGGTCCCGTCGCTGTATTCGACCGGATTCTCGACGTCGACGTCGACGCGTTGGGCATCCATCTGTCTCAGAGTGGTGGTGAGACTGTCACCGGCTTGTCCCGGTGCGGTGGTGAACGTGGCGGCCCCGCCGGCGTCCTGGCGGCTGAGGGCGTCGGCGAATGCGTCGATGGCGGCAGCGGCGCCCGTGTCGGTCGAACCGGCGAACCCACAGGAACTCACCATGACCGCGCACGTGACCGCGGCACAAGCGGCTGTCGTCGCGCGCTTGACCCAGATCTTCATGACGACAATTTTCACTCGTGTAACACTCGAAATCGACGTCGCCAGCTTCCATTCGGGGATCAAGCCGGTCACGAACTCATCTCGCCCACGGGACTTTTGACACTCCGCGGCGTGCGCGATCGCCGTCCGAGACCGACGTCGACAGATCCCGGACCCGGCCGTCCCCGACCGCCCTCACCTTGCCGCACTGCGACAATGGCCGCATGGTTTTCACCGTCTTCCGTGGCGACGATCGTCCGGTCACCGCCACCGGCTGGCTGACCTCACGACACTGCTTCTCCTTCGGCGACCACTACGACCCGTCGAACACGCACTTCGGCGCGCTGCTCGCCGTCAACGACGAGGTCGTCGCACCCGGCGCGGGCTTCGATCTCCACACCCATCAGGAGAGCGAGATCGTGACATGGGTGGTCACGGGGACGCTGGTCCACCGCGACTCGGCCGGGCGCTCCGGTGTCCTGTACCCCGGCCTGGTACAGCGGATGAGCGCGGGCACCGGCGTCGAACACTCCGAGCGCAACGACTCATGGCCCGACCTGCCCGACGCCGGCACCGAGCCCGTCCGCTACGTCCAGATGTGGCTGATGCCCGACCGCCACGGCCTCGCGCCGTCGTACGCGCAGGCCGATGTCCGCGACCGACTCGCCGCGGGCGGACTCGTACCGATCGCGTCGGGCGTCGCCGATGTCGACGCCGCGGTCTCCGTCGCCAACTCGGGCGCCACCCTGTTCGCGGCGCGACTCCGCCCCGGCGAGACCGTCGAGGTACCCGCTTCCCGGTTCACCCACCTGTTAGTCGTGCACGGACAGATCGAGGTCGACGGGGTCGGCGTCCGGGAGATCGGCGTTCTGGGCCCGGGTGACGCCCTCCGAGGCGTCGACTCCGCGTCGTTCCCGATCCGCGCCGGCGACGACTCCGACGCCGAGGTGCTGGTGTGGTCGATGGCCGCCGGGCTGGGTGGGGCGTGAACCGAGGGAACCAACAGATCAACGCGTGCAGGTCACAACCGCGTCGAGCCCGGTCACGCCGCGCTGCGCCGGCGGGTGGACTCCGCCCTCCCGGCCTATCCTGAGTCGCGTGACGCCGGAAGCAGACACGACCGACCCGACCCCGGTCCTGACGATCGACCAGGCCACACCGGTCGACGGTGCGACGGTGCGACCGGCGACGAGGGACGCGATCGCCACGGCCATCCGCGACGACGTGCTCGACGGCAGGCTCTCGCCGGGTGATCGGCTCCCCGAGCCACAGCCACTCGAAGCCGAACTCACCGGGCGCGGGGCCCGCTACCTGGGCGGGGCCTCCACGTCGCCGTCGTACCGGTTGTACGCCCTGGACACCGCCCCGCCCAAACCCGGTCTCGTGCACACGCACACCGGCGGCGCCGAGATCGCCGGCGGGGTCTGGCGGGTGCCGGCCGCCGGACTCGCATCGTTCGTCCGGGCACTCCCGTCGCCGATGACGTTGGGGCAGGTCGAGTTGTCCGACGGTGGGAGCATGACCGGTTTCGGTTGCGCCACCTCGGCTCTCGACTCCGCGGTCGACATCACGGAGTACGGCGGCTGGTTGCGGTACCTCGGGCGGGAGGTGTCACCGGGCACGAGTTCCGTCAAACCGGGCGGGCTCGCTGTCGAGATCACCGGTTGATCACCCCGACCCGGTGTCGAGGTCCCGTGCCATCTGCGCGTACCCCTCCCACACCGAGGCGTACCGCGGTCGCCAACCTGCCGCCGACCGAAACCGTCTGTTGGACACCCGAAGCGAACGTGTCAGCGACGTGGTTCGTTCGCCGAGCAGGAGGGCGGCCCGACCGGGCAAGGTCACGTAGGGGTGCTTGCCGACCGCACCCGCCAGGGCCGCCGTGTGATGCTTCTTGGTGACCGGCAGATCGTCGACGATGTTGTTAATGCCGGAAGCGATTTCGAGTGCGGACACCACGGCGTCGGCGGCATCGGCGAGGTGGATCGAGGAGACGTAGGCACCAGGTCGGCCGGCCCGGAAACCGATCCGTCGTCGGGCGAGCGCCATGAGCTGCTCGCTGTGGGCGGCGCCGACGCCGTAGAACAACCCGAACCGGAGCACCACGCCGACCCCACCCGAATCGGTGAACCGGCGGGCCGAGGCCTCGGCGGCGTGGTTGCCCACCGCGATCGGATAGTGGTCGACCGGCGACTCCTCGTCGATCCACCGGTCACCGGCGTCGGTGTACACCATGGCAACCGATTCCTGCACCACCCGCGGCACGCCGGCGGCGAGTGCGGCGTCGACCACCGCGGCCGAGCCCTCCCGCCGGATGCGATGACAGTCCGCCCAGGCCGACTTCCGGACGAATGAGGCGGTCCCCGGAAGGGAGGACGCGAGATTGACGACCGCGCCGCAGCCGTCGAAGTACTGGGCGAGTCCGTGTCGATCGAACAGCGACACCCGAATCGGGGCGGCGCCGTGGGCACGCAGCGCGGAAGCGGCGGCATCCGAGCGCGCCAGCGCACGCACGTCGTGTCCCGCGGCGACCAATGCGGGCACCGCGTATCCCCCGATGGCCCCAGTACCGCCGGTGACGAATACCCGCATGCGGGCGAGTATCCCGGATCGCGTTGCGGTTTGTCCCGGTTACCGGGACAAACCGCACCGACATGTGGTTCGCCGTCAGTCCCCCGTCTGCGATAGAGCGTGCAGATTCTTTGCGGTGGGCGACTTCTCGATCGTGTCGGGATCAGGATAGGTGTGCAGCAACCGGTCCGCGGTGCCCGCGGTGGTGACCGCGAACCAATAGTGCTCGTTGCGGTAGTGGTGGAATCGATGGTTGCGCCACAACCGGCGATAGTAGGCGTGGCGCGGCCGGTAATCGGAGTGGATCAGATAGTGCGTCCATTCATAGACCAGTCCGATCGCCGCGAGCGTCGCCATGAACGTGAGACCGCGCTCGGCACTGGCGAAGACGAGGAGCCCCACCGCGACGGCCGCGAGGACGACCGTGACCAGCACCTGCCACGGGATGAACACCAGGGGGATGTTCCGCGGGTCCGAGTGGTGCTCGCGGTGCTTACGCGCCACCAGCGGATCGATGGTGACCGGTCCCAGGCGCTTCGGCCGCCAGTGCAACACGACGACGTGGATCAGCCATTCGGCCAGCGGGAAGCTCGCGATCATCACGACCGGGACGACCAGATCGGCGATTCCCCACCCGCCCAGCCAAATTCGCGCCGCCGACGAGGTCACCAGGAACGCGGCGATCATCCAGGGCGACGGGTGCCGGAGGAACTCGGCGAATGCGGCACGCAGGGTCGTCGACCGCCGTGATCGCATTCGCCGTTCCTCCGCCGCCACCTGCCGGCGCGCTCTGTGGTCGATGTGGTCGGCGTCGATGCTCTCGGCAGACATTCAGTTCCCCTCTCCGATGTCAGACTCCGCACCCTCGAGTGCCTGACAGAGTTCGAGCAATGCCGCAGTCGCGGGCGCGAGCAGTTCACGGGCAGCGGCCTCGGCGCGGCCGGGTTCGCGAGACGTGATCGCGTCGACGAGCGCGCGATAGCCGTCGATGTTGCCGACCTCCGGCTCCAGCATCGACGCGAGCGCGGGAAGCGCCGGTTCGTACGCGGCGCGGAGCGAGTTGTACATGAGACGGAATGCGATCGAGTCGGCCGCGTCGACGATCGCGCTCCAGAACTCGAGTGCCGCGACCTGCTGTCCGACCGGGTCCGGTTCGGCGGCGAGATCGGCGAGCAGCGCTGTCAGCCTGGCGATCTGGTCGTCGGTCACCCGCCTCGCCGCCAGCCCGGCGACATCCGGGCCGACCGCGGCACGTGCCTCGACGATCGAGCGAGCGACACTCGGCACGAGCGCGCCGCCCCGGATCAGGAGTCGCGGCAACAGATCGAGGCCACCCGTCCGCGCGATGTCCTGGACCCGTGCGCCGTCGCCCTGCCGAATGGAGACCAGACCGGCCGCGGCCACCCGCTTCAACGCTTCCCGCACGGTGGGCCGCGAGACGCCGAGGATGCGGGCCAATTCCCGTTCGCTTGGAAGGGCCTCGCCGGCCGGTAGGTCACCCGACAGCACGCCCTCGACGATCTGGTCGAACACGATCTCGGGGGCGCTCTGCTGGGACACGGGCTCGAACGGCATGCACCGACCGTAGAACCAGGAGGACTGGTGGTCAAGTGGTAAGACCAATCGTCCACCGAGGAATGTTCGGTGGGCGCTCGGGTTGTACCCACCATGAGTGACATCGCCGCGCCTTCGTCCAACACCTTGACCGCCGACGATCTGGACTTTCTCAGCCGCCCACTCCTCGGCTTCTTCTCGACGGCGACCGGCCCGACGCCGCCGCAGCCTCGGCCGGTGTGGTTCGAGGCGACCGCGGACGGCGAGATCCAGCTCTTCACCGGTCCCGATTCGCTGAAGGTGCGTCGCCTCAAGGCAGATCCACGCGCCTCGATCGTGGTCGCGACCCCGGTCGAGGAACGCGAGCGCTGGATCTCCGTTTCCGGCGCCACGCGCATCGAGACCGACGGTGCGGCCGCGCGCGAACTCGCAGCACGACTGGCCGACCGCTACTGGGACCTCGACGATCCCACCCGCGCACAGGATCTCGCGGAGATCCTCGCCGACGACTGGGTGCGGATCGTCATCCGGCCGGACAAGATCCGGCGACTGAGCTTCTGAGCGGGGCCTTCGACTCGGCGACCGCCGGGCCGCGGCTCATCGCAGCTGATCGAGCAACCGCAACCAGACCTCGCTGATGGTCGGGTACGACGGAACCGCATGCCATAGCCGCGAGAGCGGGACCTCGCCGACGATGGCGACCGTCGCCGAATGGACGAGTTCCGCGGTCTGCGGCCCCGCGAAGGTCGCCCCGACGAGGATGTCGCGGCTCGCATCGACGACGAGACAGGCGTGACCCGAGTACTCGGGATCGGTCAGGTAGGACCCCGCCACGGAGATGTCCCCGTCGGCGATCCGTACATCGATGCCGGCGTCCTTCGCCTGCTTCGCGGTCAGCCCGACAGATGCGATCTCCGGCCGGGTGAACACCACCTGCGGCACGGCACCGTGGTCGGAGCTCGCGACGTACCGCGGACCGTCGAGGTCCCGACCCTCCACGCGTGCCGCGATCACGTCCCCGGCCACCCGCGCCTGATACTTGCCCATGTGTGTCAACGCATTACGGCCGTTGACATCTCCCACCGCGTACAGCCACGGGTGGTCGGCCACCGTCAGATGGTCATCGGCGCGCAGCGGGCCGCCCGCCTCGAGTCCCACCGACTCCAGACCGAGATCCCGCGTCGCGGGCGAGCGTCCCGCCGCCACCAGGATCTCGTCGACGACGAGCTCGCCTGCGCCGTCACCGTCGAGCCGGACGGTGACGGGGCCGCCGTGGATGCGTCCGTAGCCGGTGTCGGCGGCGCCGGGCCGGTCGACCGACTCGATCGTCGTCCCGAACCGGATGTCCGCGCCGCGGGCAGTCAGCGAGTCAGCGATCCGCTCTGAGACGAACGACTCCATCTTGGGCAGCAACCGGTCACCGCGGATGGCCATGACGACCTCCGCACCGAGGTCGAGCAACCAGGTCACCGCTTCGCACGCCACGACGCCACCGCCGACGACGAGAATCCGATCCGGCACCTCCACGAGATTCGTCGCGTCGCGGGAGGTCCACGGGTGCGCCTCGGCCAGACCCGGTGTCGGCGGGATCGACGCAGTGCTCCCCGTCGCCACCACGACCGCCTCACGCGCCGTCACCACCGTGTCGCCGACAGTCACCTGCCGCTCACCCGACAACCGCCCATGCCCGCGGATCACCGTCATCCCGGCGCCTTCGGCCCATTTCACCTGCCCGGAGTCGTCGTGGGTCGCCCCGGGCCCGTCCCGTCGGTCGTTCACTGTGTCGCGCCACGCCAGGAGGGCGTCGGCGTCCGGACGATCGCCGCTCACCCGTTCACGCGCACCCGCCAGGGCACGGGCTTCCTCGAGCGCGGACCCCGGACCCAACAACGCCTTGCTCGGCATGCATGCCCAGTACGAGCACTCACCCCCCATGAGCTCGTGCTCGATGACGACAGCAGTTCGATCGCTGCCCCGTATCGCATAGTCGGCGACATTCTCGCCCACCGGACCGCCACCGATTACGACGACGTCGAAGGTTGCATCCATGGGTTCAGCGTAGGTCGGATTCGAAACCGGGTAGGCGAGTGCACAGATTGCCTCGAGGCTCCCACCGGCTCGAGGGACATGATCCACTCTCTCGCAGCGGATTTCAGATTGCAGCGGGCGCCGCATCGAGTCCGGGGCAGTCTGATCCGCTCAGCGGCTCACAATGCCCCCGGACTCGTCGTACCCCCCCGCTCCCCGAGGAGGCCCGAAGCTTGCGGAGGACAGCACCTCCCGCTCCCTGAGGAGGCCCGGAGCTTGCGGAGGACAGCACCTCCCGCTCCCTGAGGAGGCCCGGAGCTTGCGGAGGGCCGTCACGAAGGGTCTCCAGCAGCATCGACCAGCGGTTCTCCGATTTCGCCCACGGCGGAGGCGGCTGACGAATGGACGATCCGGTGACAGGATGGAGCGCGTGACTGCATCGAATACCGACCTCAGCTCCGGACTCGACCTCGAGTGGGTCGACGATTCCGTCCGCGTTCAGGACGACCTGTTCGCTCACGTCAACGGCAAGTGGCTCGAGTCGCACGTCATCCCCGACGACCGTTCCGTCGACGGCGCCTTCCACGTGCTGCGCGACAACTCCGAGGAGAACGTGCGCGACATCATCACCGACTGCGCTTCGTCGAACCCGGAAAGCGGTTCCGACGAGCAGAAGATCGGCGACCTGTACGCGTCGTTCATGGACACCGACCACATCGAGGCCCTCGGGATCGGCCCGATCACCGGCGAACTGGAGAAGATCGCGGCCATCGACTCGCTCGAGGCGCTCGCCCGGCGGATCGGACGGTTGCAGCGCCACGGCACCGGTGGCCTGTTCGGTTACTACGTCGACACGGATGCGAAGCAGTCCGACCGATACCTCGTGCACCTGACGCAGTCCGGTCTCGGACTTCCCGACGAGTCCTACTACCGGGAGGACAAGCACGCCGAGACCAGGACGGCGTATGTCGCGCACGTCGAGCGCATGTTCGCGCTCGCCGGCTTCGACGACGCCGCCGCCCGGGCCGCGACGGTCCTCGACCTCGAGACGGCTATCGCCGCTCAGCACTGGGATGTGGTCCGACGCCGCGATGCCGAGCTCACCTACAACCTCATGTCCCTCGACGAGTTGAGCACCACCGCAGACGGTTTCCCGTTTTCGGAGTGGTTCGGCGGCCTGGGCACGAGCGGTGACGCGACCTTCGCCGAGGTCGTCGTCGCGCAGCCGTCGTTCCTGTCGGGCGTCGCCGGCCTCCTCACGGATCGCCCCCTGGACGAGTGGAAGACCTGGCTGACCTGGCGGCTCGTGCATTCGGCCGCGTCGTACCTGTCCGCACCGTTCGTCGACGAGAACTTCGACTTCTACGGCCGCATCCTGACCGGCGCGGAGGCCAACCGCGACCGGTGGAAGCGGGGCGTCGGGTTCGTCGAGGCCGCGATGGGATTCGCGGTCGGCAAACTCTATGTGGCCAAGCACTTCCCGCCCGAGGCCAAGGCACGGATGGACGAGCTGATCGCCAACCTGGTCGAGGCCTACCGCCGCAACATCTCCGACCTGCCGTGGATGACCCCGGAGACCCGGGAGAAGGCGCTGGTCAAGCTCGGCAAGTTCACCCCCAAGATCGGCTATCCGGCCAAGTGGCGCGACTACAGTTCGTTAAGCGTCGATCGCGGCGACCTCATCGGGAACGTCGCCCGGTCCGCGTCGTTCGAGCAGGACCGCGAGTTCGCCAAGATCGGCTCACCGGTCGACCACGACGAATGGTTCATGACGCCGCAGACGGTCAACGCCTACTACAACCCCGGCATGAACGAGATCGTGTTCCCCGCCGCGATCCTGCAGCCACCGTTCTTCGACCCCGACGCCGACGACGCGGTCAACTACGGCGGCATCGGCGCGGTCATCGGTCACGAGATCGGGCACGGATTCGACGATCAGGGCGCGAAGTACGACGGCGACGGCAACCTCGTCGACTGGTGGACCGACACCGACCGGACCGAGTTCTCCTCGCGGACACGCAAACTCATCGACCAGTACGGTGAGTTCACCCCGACCGGACTCGATCCCGAGCACAAGGTCAACGGCGACTTCACCATCGGTGAGAACATCGGTGACCTCGGCGGGTTGTCGATCGGACTCGTCGCGTACCAGATCGCGAACGAGGCGAGCGGGGCCCAACCGCCGATCATCGACGGCCTGACCGGAACACAGCGCGTGTTCTACAGCTGGGCGCAGATCTGGCGGACCAAGACCCGAGATGCCGAAGCCATCCGACGCCTCTCGATCGACCCGCATTCGCCGCCGGAGTTCCGGTGCAACGGCGTCGTCCGCAACATGGACGCGTTCTACGAGGCCTTCGACGTCAAGCCCGGGGACTCGCTGTACCTGGACCCCGCCGAACGCGTGCGGATCTGGTGAACGACGTGCCCGGCGGACCCGATCCGCGCGACGAGGGTCCGCCGGGTACGGCCGCATCACTGGGTCTGGTGCGGGGACGCGAACTCACGGTCGCTCTGCTGCGACCGATCGGAGCCGCCGTCGTCCTGCTCGCCGGATACTTCCTGCTGCCCATCGACAAAGAGAGCGATCTGAACTATCTCGGGCTCGTCGTCGGGGCCGCGTTGCTGATCGCGTTCTGTGTCTGGGAGGTCCGCAAGTTCGCCGGTTCCGACCGGCCCGTCGCGACCGCGATGGAGATGCTGGTGGCGCTGGCCGGGTTCTACATCGTCGCATTCGCGACGACGTATTTCCTGTTCTCCGAATACGATCCCGGCAGTTTCAACGAGTCGCTCACCCGGGTCGACGCGCTGTACTTCTGCCTCACCGTGTTCACCACGACGGGTTTCGGCGACATCGCGCCGGATTCGCAGGGTGCGCGCGTCGCGGTGTCGATCCAGATGGCGAGCACCCTGCTGCTCCTCGGTCTGGGCGTGCGCTTCCTCAACCTGCTGGTGAACCAGCGACGCCAGGCCACCGGACGGTGACCTGGCGTCGCTACTGGCTCAGTCTCAGTAGTCGTCGTCCCCGTAGACGATCATGCCGCGGATGTTGTTGCCCGCCAGCATGTCGTCGTAGGCCTCGTTGATCTGGTCGAGTCGGTAGGTGTTGGTCACCAGGCCGTCGAGGTTGAGCTTGCCGGCCCGATACTCGTTCAGGAGCGCCGGAACCTGGGTGCGGGGGCTCGCACCGCCGAAGATGGCGCCCTGCACGCGCTTCTGCATGAGGGTGAGATCGAAGAGGTTCATCTGGGCGTCCATGGACGCGAAGTTGCCCATGCCCACGACGACGACCTGTCCCGCCTTGCCGGTGAGAGCCAGAGCCGGGGCGATCATCGACCCGTCGATCTCACCCACCGTGAGGATGGTCGTGTTGGCCATCTTGCCCCAGGTGATGTCACCGATCGCCTCGAGCGCCGCCTCCATCGACGGGAACGTGTGTGTCGCACCCAGCTTTTCGGCCATCTGCAACTTGAACGGCACCGGATCGACGGCGATGACGTTGCGCGCACCGGCCGCCGCGGCACCCTGCACCGAGTTGATACCGACACCACCGATGCCCACGACCACCACGGTGTCACCGGCATGCGTGCCGCCGATCTCGACGGCCGAACCCCAGCCGGTCGCCACACCGCAACCGAGCAGCGCAGCCGTCTGGAGGGGGATGTCGTCCTCGATCTTGACCAGCGACGCCTGATTGACCGTGATGTACGGGGCGAAGGTGCCGAGCATGCACATCTGCACCAGTGGCACCCCGTCGTGGGTGTACGCGCGGTTCGTGTCGTCTGCGATGGACAGGCCGGTCAGGAGCCGCGCGCCCTCGTCGCAGATGTTCTGCTGACCGCGTGAGCACGGCTCGCACGTGCCGCACGCGGGGATGAAGGCGGTGACGACGTGGTCACCCTCCTTGAGGCGGGTGACACCCGGGCCCACCTTGGTGACGATGCCGGCGCCCTCGTGTCCGCCGAGCACCGGCATGGGTGCCGGGCTGTCGCCGGTCCGCAGGTGGTGATCCGAGTGGCACAGACCCGAGCTGACGAGTTTGACCTGGACTTCGCCCGCGACCGGATCGCCGAGTTCGAACTCCTCGATCTTCCACTCTTCGCCCGGATTGCGCAGAACTGCACCTTTGGTCTTCATTCGTGCTCCTCGCTCGTGCTACCCCGAATCGGGGCGTCAGATATCGCCGTCTGCTTATGCGACGTAGATCACATGGTGATCCACCGATGACACCTTCGCAGGCGTTTCACGCAATCCATGGCACAGGATTGGGGGTGACGTTCCAGCCGAGGATTTCGTGGCGGGCGCGACCGCTGTCCCGGCGGCCAGAAACCGCTGCACAGTCGACGGCAAAGGCGCACAGTCGACGAACGAGGCGCACCGTCGACGACGACGGGTCCGAAGCGACGACGGCGCCGGCCGGTCGGCATCACACCGCAAAGTACCTCGGCGACAACAGAGTTGGCCGATCTCATGTCTGCGGATCGAGGAACGGGTTAGCGTCGGGGTATCCCACTTCCGAAGTGTCTGGCTGGTGATCTCATGACTCTCATCGAACACAAAGCGGAGGGCCGGCAGGACTTCTCGTCATTGCGACAAGGCGGTCTCAACTGGGACTCGTTTCCGTTGCGGCTCTTCGTGAAAGGCAATGCCCGGTTCTGGGACCCGGTCGCCATCGACTTCGCGCAGGACGCTCAGGACTGGGCCGAGCTCACCGACGAGCAGCGCCGGAGCGCCACCTATCTGGTGAGTCAGTTCATCGCCGGCGAGGAGGCGGTCACCCAGGACATCCAGCCGTTCATGAAGGCGATGGCGACCGAGGGCCGCTTCGGCGACGAGATGTACCTGTCGCAGTTCTGCTTCGAGGAGGCCAAGCACACCCAGGTGTTCCGGCGATGGATGGACGCCGTCGGCCTCACCGGCGACCTCCAGCACTTCGTCAGCGCGAATCCGTACTACCACCAGCTGTTCTACGAGGAGCTGCCGGCGTCCCTGCACATCCTCGACCACGACCCGTCGCCGCGGAACCAGATCCGCGCCAGCGTCACCTACAACCACGTGATCGAGGGCAGCCTGGCACTCACCGGCTACCACGCGTGGCAGAAGGTCTGCACCCAGCACGGGATCTTCCCCGGGATGCAGAAGCTGATCCGGTTCATCGGCGACGACGAGCGCCGGCACATGGCGTGGGGAACCTTCACGTGCCGCCGGCACGTGGCCGCCGATGACTCGCTCTGGGACGCCGTCGGCGAACGCATGAACGAGCTGCTGCCGCTCGCCCTGGGCATGATCGAGTGGGTCAACCAGCAGTTCGAGGTCCAACCCTTCGGCCTCGACAACGACGAGTTCCTGGCCTATGCCGCCGACCGCGCCCAGCGCCGGCTGTCGGCCATCGAGTCCGCCCGGGGCCGCCCGGTCGCCGAGATCGACCTCGACTACTCCCCCGAGGTCCTCGAAGACCAGTTCGGCGAGGACGACGCCATCCGCCTGCAGATGTGACAGTCCCTCCGCCCACCGCTGGTCGAGCCCCCCACCGCTGGTTGAGCCGGCACCGAGCGCAGCCGCCGGGCCTTGCAAGCGACGAAGGAGCGCGTCGAGGTCGAGGCGCCGAGTCGAAGCCACAAGGCGACCCGCACGCCGGCCGGACCGTCAGCGCAGATCGAGGTCGATGACGTCCCGGCTGCGGGATTCCACGAGCCGTCGGTCGTGGCTCACCAGCAGCAGCCCTGCCCCGTCGGCGACGAGGTCGTCGAGCAGCGCCGTCACCGAGCGCGTCGCCATGGGGTCCAGCATCGCGGTCGGTTCGTCGCACAGCACGATCCGCGGCCCCTGCACCACGAGCCGCCCGATGCATGCCCGCTGCAACTGGCCGTCGCTCACCTGCGCGGGGTAACGGTCGAGCAGCGAACTGTCGAGCCCGACCCGGGTCGCCACCGACTCGATGTCGCAGGTACGTCCGGCAATCGTCGCGGGCTCGGCGACGATCCGGCGCAGCGTCCACCGCGGGTTGGTCACCAGCCGCGGATGTTGGGCGAGCAGGCCGACATCCCCGGGCCGCCGCCGGTCCCCGCACCACTCGACCGATCCCTCGGCTGGTGCGGTGAGCCCGGCGAGGATGCGCAGCAGCGTCGTCTTGCCGCTCCCCGATCGTCCGACGACCCCGGTCACCGCCCCGGGTACGACGGCGACGTCGAGGCCGTCGAACACGACCGTGTCTCCGAAGCGAGCGCTCAACCCCGTGCCGACTAGGAGCTCGCCGGCGATCACGGCGCAGCCTCGAAGAACCCGGCGACATAGGCGTCGTCGGAGTCCGCGATCTGATCGAGCCTGCGCTGGTCGACGATCCGCCCCGCGCGCATGACGGCCACCGAATCGCACCCGAGCCGCATCGTCTCGACGTCGTGTGTGATGACCAGGACCGCAGCGCCTTCCCGAGCGGCGGAGGCGAGGAGTTCCCAGACGGAGGCGGCGAGCTGCGAGTCGAGCGCCGAGGTCGGCTCGTCGGCGACGATCATGTCCGGGTTCCCGGCCAGGGCCGCGGCGATCGCGGCGCGCTGCGCCATCCCGCCGGACAGTTCGTGGGGATACGCCCGGAGCGCATCGGGGTCGAGGTGCACGCGCCGACACAACTCGACAGCATCGGATGTGCCGCTCAAGTGTGCGATGACCTCGTCGAGCTGGGCGCCGATCGTGCGCACCGGGGTGAAGGACGTGGCCGCGGACTGCGAGACGAACCCGATGCGATGTCCGCGCAGTCTCCGCCAGCGCGGATCGTCGACCAGCGCATCGTCGCGGAACTGCTCGTCGTCGATCCGCAGACTTCCGCTCGCGGTCGACCCGGGAGGCAGGAGTCCGGTCAGCACGGAGGCGATCATCGATTTTCCGCAACCGGACTCGCCCACGAGCGCGGTCATCGATCCGGCGGGTACTTCGAGGGTCACCGCGTCGAGGACCCGCACCGACGACCGGCGCCAGCGGTCACAAGTGGCGATGTCGACGGTGACGTTCTCGACCGCGATACCCCTGAGGCCGATACTCATCGCCACACCCCACTCGCGGGCGGCAGGGTGGCCCGGCGCAGAGTCGACGCCGCGGCCGCACACGCCAGCGCGGTGACCATCAGTGCGACTCCTGGCACCACCAGCGTCCACCACGCACCGGTCAGGACGTCGCCGCGTGCCTGTCCGAGAAGGGTGCCCAGACTCGCGGCATCGGGGGAGAGGCCGACGCCCAGGAACGACAGGGTCGTCTCATGCCACACCGCGTGCGGCAGCAGCACGGTCATCGCCACCAGCACCTGACCGCTGACGGCCGGGAGGAGGTGCCGGGTGGCCACGAATGTCCGCGACGCCCCGGCAAGCCGCGACGCCTCCACCCATCCGGCAGAGGTGACCTCAAGCAGTTCGGCCCGCACGACGCGAGCCACCGCAGGCCAATGCGTCAACGCGATGGAGGCGATGATCGCGACCGGCTCACCCCGCCACATCGCCGCGATGACCACGCCCACCACGAGGTGCGGAAGTGCGTTGACGCCGTCGACGACCCGCATCACGATCGCGTCGACCCAACCGCCCGCGGTGACCGAACCAATGCCGATCATCAGTCCGAGCGCAGTCGCGAGAACCGCGCAGGCAGCTGCGATCAGCAACGAGATGCGCAGCCCCTCCGCTGTTCTGACCCCGAGGTCGTACCCCGAGTGGTCGGTGCCGAGCAGCGACTCGCCACCGGGAGCCTGGAGGGACCTCGCGAAATCGGCGGTCTGTTCACCGGCGATCAGCGGCCAGCCGACTGCGACGAGGACCATCACCGCGATCACGATCCAGGGGGCGAGGAACCGTAGTCGGAACGCGAACTCGGCGCGGCGGCTCGATGCGGAAGGCTGATGCGCCGCCAGTGCCGTCATGCGACCATGCCGATCCGCGGGTCCACCCACACCGCGGCCGCATCGGAGAGTGCGGAGCCGAGCAGTACGAGCAGAGCTGATCCCACCGCCAACGCGGCGAGTAACGAGAAATCGAGCGCGACAGCGGAATCCACGAGTGACTGCGCCAGACCCGGCCAGCCGAACACCGTTTCGACGATGGCCGCCCCGGCGATCAATTCCGGCAGGCGAGTGCCGAGGAGTGCCAGCGTCGGCAGCACCGACACCGGGACAACGTGGCCTCGCAACAGTGCCCAGCCACTGACACCGCGCGCGCGAGCACCGTGCACGGCGTCGGATGCCGCCGCGTCGACGACCGCGGATCTCATGGTGAGCAGCAACCACGGGATCATCGACAACGTCAGCGCGACGTACGGCAGGACCGCGTGGGTCAGCAGGCCGTCGAGCGAATAGTCGTCGCCGGGACGACGGGCACCCGAGGTGGGCAACCACCCCAGACCGACCGCGAACACGCTGACCAGGACGAGCGACACCACGAAGGGCGGGGTCGCGGCGAGGAGTGCGGCCGTTGCCGTGCACGCGCGATCGAGGATTCCGCCCCGGCGCATCCCGATGACAGCCCCGCCCAGGACAGCGATCACCGCCGCCGACACGAGCGCCGCGAGTGACATCCCGAGCGTGAACGGCCAGCGCTCGGCGATGACGTCGGCGACAGGTTGACCTCGTGTCGACGACCAGCCCAGATCGCCGTGCAGCAGTGCGCCCCACCAGTTCCACCACGCCTGCAGCCAGTGCTGGTCGAGGTCGTAGGCGGCCGTGACCGCGTCGCGCTGAGACTGGGTAGCGGACTGGTAGTTGTCACCGAGATGGGCGGTCAGGGGGTCGAAGGGCGACGCCGCGGCGATGGCGAAGATGCCCAGCGACACCAGAATTGCGGTGGGAACCATCAGCGCGACACGACGCGCCAGCAGCCGGCCGACAGCCCGCACCCGCGAGCGGCGACGCGATGGCCTCTCGCCCAGCGGTTTCCCGGGTGTCTTCGCCACATCCGGGCGTCGGGCTCCGGCCGCTGCGGTTACACCCGTCCCCAGCAGCGCCGCATCCCGTGTGCCTGACCGTGTCATGAGGTTCCGCTCGGGCGGGGCCCACCCGACGGGGTCACCCCTGCTGACGCCACGACGGCATGTTCCACCACGGCCCCCACGAGACGCCGTGCGAGTGCGGTTCGAGAATCGGGGCGTCATGCTGCCAGCCCGCGCTTCGCGATGCGTACGTGTGGTGCAGGAAGGCCAGGAAGACATACGACGGCTGCTGCTCGTAGATCTGCTGGATCCGCTTGTACCGGGCATCGTTCTCGGGGCCGGGCGCACTCTCGCGTGCCTCGTCGAGCAGCGCGTCGAGTCCAGGCGCGGTGAAGTTGCCCGGGTTGGAGTACGGCGAGGAATCGGGCACGCGGGTGTGCAGGGTGTCGTACACCTGGGAGTCGATGCTGTACGGCGTCGCCCCGCCACCGAGCAACACACCGGCGGAGGTCATCTTCGTCTCGATCTCGTCCCACGACGTTCCCCGGGTCAGGACTTCGACCCCGATGGCCTTCATCTGCGCCGCGAACGCCACCGCGAGGTCGCGCCGCAGCGTGTCCTCGGCGTTGTAGAGCAGCGGGAACGACGCACGATCGGCGCCTCGAGCGCGGACGCCGTCGTCGCCGATGCGCCATCCCGCGGCATCGAGGGCCGCCGCAGCCGCGTCGGTGTCGAACGGGAACTGCGCGCCCTGGTCGTAGACCTCCTCACCGTAGACCGACGCGATCGGCGTGCTGGCCGCTTCTCCTTTGCCGATCAGGACGTCGTCGACGACGGCGCGCCGGTCCACACCCAGGTTCATCGCCCGTCGTGCGGCGGGGTCGGCGGTGAACGCGTTGGCGCTGGGCAACGAGACACCGCGCCAGTCAGCGGATTTCACCGCGACGACGTCGATACCATCGCGGCCGGCCAGGCTCTCGGCCGCTCGGGGTGGCAGATTGGCGCCGTCGATCTCGCCGGTGGTGATGCGCTGTGCCCGTGTGTTGTCATCGGGCACATGGGAATACACCAGGCGTGTCACCGACGGCTGCTCACCCCAGTAGCCCTCACGCGCCACAAGGACGGCCTGATCGGGTTCGAGCGAGTCCAGTACGTAGGCGCCCGTACCGACCGGTGCCGTGTTCAGCGCCCACTCGGCGGCAGGCTTCGCTTCCACCTTCTCCGAGGGCACGATCCCGAGGAGCAGATACGGCGACGGGTCGGCCTCGGTGTTCATCCGCACCGTGACGGCCTGCGGCCCATCTGCTTCGATCGCGACGATCGGGGCGAAATCGGTCGAGATGTCGGACGCGACCTGCGGATCGACGACCGCGCCGTACGTCGCCACGACGTCGGCGGAGTCGAACGCGGTGCCATCGGAGAACGTCACACCCGATCGCAGCGGTACCCGCCAGGTGCGCGGCCCGACTCGTTCGGGCTCCGACTCGGCGAGCGATGCCACAAGATCGGGCACCCGGTCGTCACCGTCGGCCGCCGGGCTCAGCAAACCGTCGTAGATCGGCGAGACGCCGAGTTGTCCATACCCGAGCATGGGGTTGAAGTCGCCGAGGTCCTGACCTTCGCCGAGGACGATCTGATCTGTCGCCGTTGTCCCATCCGACGAGGAACAGCCGGCGAGCGCGGCGGTCGCGATCAGCGCGGCCGCGCCTGCGATGGCGATCCCGCGGATCGTCGACGTCGTTCTCCCAACACCTGTGCGCACAGACATATGTTCTCTCAGACACACGTTTGCCGCCACCCGACAGGGCGGTGAACGATCGGCGTACAACTATTGCTATGTCGCCGGAACCATCAGGAGGCCCGATGACCGATTTCGACGCGGATTCCTGGGCCGCGCGGTTCATGCTGCTCAGCGACCCGAACCGGCTCCGTCTCGTCGCCGAGATGCACGCGCGCCCGGGTTCCACGGTCGCCGAACTGGCCTCCCGCATCGGCGTCACCGAGAACGCCGCGTCGCAGTCGATCCGCAAGCTGCGCGACCAGGGGTGGGTCCGCTCGGAGAAATCCGGACGGGCGGTCCACTACGAGGTCGTCGGCGACGCGATCGTGCACCGCATCCTGCACGACATCATCGGGGTCGGGCATCTGACCTCAGCGGATCGGCCGGATCACGCCCACCCGGTGACAACGGATTAGAACACGTTCTAGTCTGGTCGACGTGGATGTCACCTTCGATGCGACCAAACGGGAACTGACGACCGACCAGGGCACGCTGCGCTATCACGAGGCCGGTGACGCCGACGCGCCGCCGTTGATCCTGTTGCACGGGTCCGGCCCCGGCGTGACCGGCTGGCGCAACTACCGCGGGAACCTCGGACACTTCGCACAGACGCACCATTGTTTCGTTCTCGAGTTCCCCGGCTTCGGCGTCAGCGACGCCGTCGAAGGCCACCCGGTGCTGACCGCCGGCGGTTCGGTCATCCGGTTCATGGACGCGCTCGGCATCGACAAGGCCGCGATGATCGGCAACTCGATGGGCGGCGTCGTCGGCGTCAACCTGGCGATCAAGAAGCCCGAGCGCGTCGAGAAGCTCGTGACCATCGGCGGCGTCGGCCCGAATGTGTTCAGCCCCAGCCCCAGTGAGGGCCTCCGACTCCTGCAGGAGTTCACCGACGCCCCGGACAAGGACAAGCTCGTCCGCTGGCTCACCTCGATGGTCTTCGACCGCGCCCTGGTCACCGAGGAACTGATCGCCGAGCGCTGGGAGGCCGCCATCAATCCCGACGCGCAGAAGACGGCGCAGATGATGTACGGCTCGGCCGCATTCGAGATGCAGCAGCAGTTCATGGCCGCGTCCGACAACCCGCCGTACTGGGCGTCGATGCACAAGGTCGCCTGCCCGACGCTGCTGACCTGGGGCCGCGACGACCGTGTCAGCCCACCCGACATGGCGATGGTCCCGATGCGCCTGATCCCCGACGCCGAACTGCACGTCTTCCCGAGATGCGGACACTGGGTGATGATCGAGGCGAAGGCCGCCTTCGAGGCGACGGTGGGAGCCTTCCTCGCCCGATGACCGCTTGTGGTCGAGTCGCGCCGCCGGGCGTCGTCACCCCCGCGACCACAACAGGTACCCGACCGCAATGGCGAACACGCCAGGACCCAGACACACCAGGTGATCGCGGGTCACTGCCTCGTCGAGGTCGGCTTCGGAGAAACCGGCACGCACGGCGTGCTCGCGCAGGATGAGGCCGGAACGATCGGTGGGTATCGGGATCACGAACAGTTGGACGTGCCTCGGCGCCCATCGGTTCCATCGGGATTCGTGACGGCCGACATTCCGTTGCATCCGGGCGCGTGACGACCTACCCAGGGGCCGACGCCGAGGATGCGCCCCGAGTAAGCGGTCGGGCCCGCGACCGGCAGACTTCAACTCGACCGACAGACTTCAATCGAGTCTGGACGTCGAGTTGAGGTCTGTCGGTCACGGACGGAGCAGGTGCGGCGCGGTCCCTCCGCTCCCTGAGGAGCGCCCGGAGCTTGCGGAGGGCGCATCACGAAGGGTCACCCCCGCACTCGCCGTTATTCCGTTGCGCCCCAGCGCACGACGCTGGCATAGTTCCCGTTCGGCACGAGGACCAGCAGACCGGAGCGGGGTACCGCAAAGTGTTTCTGCGCGTCGGAATCCTCGTCCGCCTTCAGATGGCAAGGGATACATCCCGAGCAGGTTCGAGTCCTGACACGGCACCGCTCCCGGGAGCACGGGCCGGGCCGGTCTTGTGGTCGTCGTCCGAGTCGTCCGCGACTCCGCGGCGAACCCCACCGGCTGGTCCACCCGCGAGCGGTGTCGCCATCCGAACCCACACCCGACCCGACAAGCATTGCGACGCAACGGAAGGAGGATCGCCATGCTGTTCCACAACCGAATCACTGTCTCGCCAGGTCACACCGTGCTGGCCTACCGGGGTACTGCCGTCCAGGCACTGCCCGCCGGCCGCCACCGTGTGCGCAAGCCTGACGCCACGTTCGACGTCGACCTGCGCGAGCGACTGATCCCCGTCGCGCCGCAGGAGATACTCACCGCCGACTCCATGTCGGTCCGTGTCTCGATGACGTTGCGCGCCTGCGTGATCGACGCGGTAGCCTTCGTCGAGCGGTCTGCCGACCCGATCGGCGCGGTCTACCTGGCCGCGCAGGTCGCGCTGCGCGAGGTCTGCGCCGGCGTGGGTTCGGACGACCTCATCCGTCGCGGCGACACCGTCGACGTCACGCCGATCCGCGCCGCGGCTGCCGAGGTAGCCGGCACCGTAGGTCTGGAGGTTCTCGAGGTCGTCTGTCACGACGTCATCGTCCCGGCCGAGGTCCGCACCGCGGCCCTCGAGGTGATCACGGCGAAGACCCGCGGTCAGGCCAAGCTCGAGGCGGCACGCGCGGAGACCGCCGCGCTGCGCGCGCTGGCCAACGCGGGCCGGTTGCTCGATGCCCACCCGGCACTGGCCCAGCTGCGCCTCGTCGAGTCGGTGCCGTATGGCGCCCGCGTCGTCCTCAGCGTCGGCGGTGCCGAGGTGGCGACCGAGGACTGAGCCTTCCCGCGGTCCCGTCTCCGTCCCGCTGATCGGATCAGATCAGCGGGATGGAAATGGCCACGCGGGAACGGTTTTGGCACAACAAAGCCCCGGCCGGAACGAATCCGGCCGGGGCCCTTGTTGTCTGCTGGTCACCCAGCGAAATCCCTACTTCGCAGCGAGGTTTTCGTTGGTCAGCTTGGTGACACCCTGCTCGGCCTTCTCGACCAGCGAGGCCGGCGGCTCGAAGTGCTTGCCGTACTTGCCCGCGAGTTCCTTGGCACGCGCGACGAAGCCGGGCACGCCACCCTCGTAACCGTTGATGTACTGGATGACACCACCGGTCCAGGCGGGGAAGCCGATGCCGAAGATAGAACCGATGTTGGCGTCCTCGACCGAGGTGAGCACACCTTCGTCGAAACACTTGACGGTCTCGAGGGACTCGGCGAAGAGCATGCGCTCCTTCATGTCCTCGAGCGGGATCTCCGTGGTGCCCGACTTGAAGTGCTCACGCAGACCCGGCCAGAGCTGGGTGCGCTTGCCGTTCTCGTCGTAGTCGTAGAAGCCCTTGCCGTCCTTCTTGGCGGTGCGGCCGTTCTCGACCATCCAGTCGACGACCGCGTTCGAGCCGTGCTGCGGAAGTTCCTTGCCCTCGGCCTTGGCCGCTGCCTCGGTCTCCTTGCGGATCTTCTGCGGCAGGGTCAGGGTCAGCTCGTCCATGAGCTGCAGCGGCGCGGCCGGGTAGCCGGCCTGGGTGCCCGCATGCTCGATGAACGCCGGCTCGACGCCCTCGCCGACGGCCGCGATGGCCTCGTTGACGAAGGTGCCGATGACGCGGCTGGTGAAGAAGCCACGGCTGTCGTTGACGACGATCGGGGTCTTGCGGATCGCCAGCGTGTAGTCGATGACCTTGGCCAGCACGGCATCCGAGGTCTTCTCACCCTTGATGATCTCGACCAGCGGCATCTTGTCGACCGGCGAGAAGAAGTGGATTCCGATGAAGTCCTCGGAACGCTTCACACCCTCGGCGAGGATGGTGATCGGCAGCGTCGAGGTGTTGGAACCCAGGACGGCGTCGGGCTCGACGATGTCCTCGATCTCCTGGAACACCTTGTGCTTGACCTCGACCGACTCGAAGGCGGCCTCGATGACGAGGTCGACGCCCTTGAAGTCGGCGGCGTCGACGGTCGGGTGGATACGGGCGAGCAGCGCGTCGCTCTTCTCCTGGGTGGTCTTGCCCTTGGCGAGAGCCTTCTCCTCGAGCTTCTCCGAGTAGCCCTTGCCACGCTTGGCGGCGTCGAGGTCGATGTCCTTGAGGACGACCTCGATGCCGGCCTTCGCCGACACGTAAGCGATTGCCGCGCCCATCATTCCGGCGCCGATGACGCCGACCTTCTTGGCGGTGAACTTGTCGTAACCCTCGGGGCGCGAGCCGCCGCCGTTGATGTGCTGCAGGTCGAAGAAGAACGCCTTGATCATGTTCTGCGCGACCTGGCCGGTGACCAGCGAGACGAAGTAGCGGGTCTCGATGATGTCGGCGGTGTCGACGTCGACGTAGGCGCCCTCGACCGCGGCGGCCAGGATGGCGCGCGGAGCCGGCATGTTGGCGCCCTTGATCTGCTTGCGCAGCAATGCCGGCAGAGCCGGGAGGTTCGCGGCGAACGCCGGGTTGGTGGGGGCACCGCCCGGGATCTTGTAACCCTTGACGTCGAACGGCTGCTGAGCCTCGGGGTTCTCCTTGATCCATGCCTTCGCGGCGGGGATCAGTTCCTCGATGGAGCCGACGACCTCGTTGACCAGGCCGGTCTCCTTGGCCTTGGTCGGGTTGAAGCGCTGGCCCTGGAGCAGGACACCCATGAGGGCGTTCTGGATACCGAGCAGACGGACGGTACGCACGACGCCACCGCCGCCGGGCAGCAGGCCGAGGGTCGCCTCGGGCAGGCCGATCTGAACACCCTTGACGTCCGCGGCGATGCGGTAGTGGGTGTGCAGCGCGATCTCCAGGCCGCCGCCGAGCGCGGCACCGTTGATGGCCGCGACGACCGGCTTGCCCAGGGTCTCGAGACGACGCAGCACCTTCTTCATGGCGTTGGTGGTCTCGGTGATCTGCGTGGCGATCTCCTCCTTGGAGACACCGCTGCGATCGCTCGTCATGTCCTTGAGGTCGCCGCCGGCGAAGAAGGTCTTCTTCGCGGAGGTGAGGACGACACCGGTGATGTCGTCCTTCTCGGCCTCCAGGCGATCGACGGTCGCGGCCATCGACTCCTGGTAGAGCGCGTTCATCGTGTTGGCGCCCTGGTTGGGGTCGTCCATGGTCAGGATGACGACGCCGTCGGCGTCCTTCTCCCAGTTGATCATGTTGTCACTCATGGTGATTCGCAGAGTTCTTTCTCGTGAAGTGGTGGTCGCCGGGAGAGTCAGAGACGCTCGATGACGGTCGCGACGCCCATGCCGCCACCGATGCAGAGGGTGATCAGGCCGTAGCGGCCGCCGGTGCGCTCGAGCTCGTCGAGGCAGGTGCCGTAGATCATCGCGCCGGTTGCACCGAGCGGGTGACCCATGGCGATCGCGCCACCGTTCACGTTGACCTTCTCGTGCGGGATCTTCAGATCCTTCATCCACTTCATGACGACCGAGGCGAAGGCCTCGTTCAGCTCGAACACGTCGATGTCGTCGACGGTCAGGCCGGCCTTCTTCAGCGCCAGCTCGGTGGCCGGAGTCGGGCCGGTGAGCATGATGGTGGGCTCGCTGCCGATCTCGGCGAAGGACACGACGCGGGCGCGCGGGGTCAGGCCGTTGCGCTTGCCCGCCTCCTCGCTGCCGACGAGCACGAGGCCCGAACCGTCGACGATGCCGGAGCTGTTGCCACCGGTGTGGACGTGGTTGATCTTCTCGACGCTCGGGTACTTCTGCAGCGCGACGTCGTCGAAGCCGGCCATGTCGGCGAGAGCTGCGAAGGCGGCCTTCAGCTTGCCGAGGCTCTCGACGGTCGAGCCGGGACGACGGTGCTCGTCGTGATCGAGGACGGTGACGCCGTTGATGTCCTTGACCGGAACCACGGACTTGGTGAAGTAGCCGCTGTTCCATGCCTTTTCGGCACGAGCCTGCGACTCGGCCGCGTAGGCGTCGACATCCTCGCGCGAGAAGCCCTCGATGGTGGCGATCAGGTCGGCACCGATACCCTGCGGGACGATGTAGTGGTCGTATGCAGTGGCCGGGTCGGTGAACAGCGCACCGCCGTCGCTGCCCATCGGGACGCGCGACATCGACTCGACGCCACCGGCGAGAACCAGGTCGTCGAAGCCGGAGGCGACCTTGGCCGAGGCCAGGTTGACGGCCTCCAGACCCGAGGCGCAGAAGCGGTTGATCTGGGTTCCCGGGACGGTCTCGGGGAGACCGCTGTTGAGGGCGGCGGTGCGCGAGATGACCGCGCCCTGCTCGCCGACCGGGGAGACGACACCGAGGATGACGTCGTTGACGTCGGCCGGATCGAGGCCGCCGTGACGCGACAGGACCTCGTTGATGAGACCGGAGACCAGGTCGACCGGCTTCACGCTGTGCAGCGAACCGCCGCGCTGCTTGCCACGAGGCGTACGGATCGCCTCGTAGATGAATGCTTGATCAGGCACGAAAGTGTTCCTTTCACACGAACCACTGGTTGGTTACCCACCGAGGCTAACGCGGAATAACTAGTTTGGCTATACCCGGTGGTCAAGAGGTCTGGCGTTCTGTCGAATGTGCGCTATGGTCTGTTCACCATGCCTGACCCCAAACCCGCCACCCGCACCAGGGGCGCCGACCGCAAACGACAGCTCGTCGACTCCGCGGCCGCGCTCTTCCTCCAGCGTGGGTATGCGCAGGTCTCGCTGGCCGACATCGCGCGCTCGGCGGGCGTCACCGCGCCATCGGTGTACCGGCATTTCGACGACAAGCAGTCGCTGCTGGCCGCGGCGGTCCTGGCCGGCGTCGACGATCTCGAGTCCTGCACCGACCGGGCGCTCGCCGACGGCGTCGACGCGAACTCGCTGATCTCGACGGTCTGCGACCTGGCCGTCCAGCGTCCCCAAGCGGCATCGCTGTGGCGGTGGACCAGCAACTACCTCACCACCGAACAGAACAAACTGGTGGCAGTCCGCACCCGCGAGGTGATCGGCCACTGGGCGTCGGCGCTCGCCGCCCGGCGCACGGATCTGACCGACCGTGAGGCCGTGCAGCTGGCGTGGGCGGTGCTGAGCGTCAGCGGCAGCCTCACCGTGCACCACACCCGCATGTCCGGGGCGCGTGCACGAGGCGAGATCGAGAAGCTCATCCGTCGGATTCTCGCCCTGAGCCCCACCGCGGCACCGCCGTTCGCGACGTCGCCGACGGTCACCTCTGTGCCCGGTTCGCGGCGTGACGAGATCCTCGACGCCGCCGCCGAGTTGTTCGCCGACCGCGGTTACACCGACGTCGGCGTCGACGAGATCGGCGGCGCCGTCGGCATCGCGGGTCCCAGTGTCTACAAACATTTCTCGTCGAAGCTGGCCATCCTCGTCGCCATCGGACAGCGCAGCGGCGCGCGCCTGGAGGCGGGGGTGATGGCGGCCTACGGCGCCACCTCGGACCCCGCGAAATTGCTTGCCTCGCTCGTCGATTCGTATGTCGACGTGATCACCAGCACCCCGGATCTGTCGGTGAGCTTCAACAACTCCCCCGCGCTCGCCGGACAAGCGAGCGCCACCGATCTCGTCGACGTGCAGCGACGTTATGTGGCGCGCTGGGTGGATCTGCTCATGCAAGTCGATCCGGAGATCAAGCGCGATCAAGGCGCGGTCGCCGTGCACGCGGCGCTCTCGATCGTCAACGACGCCGTGCGCATGCGACGCGGCTCGGAGAGTCCGCAGTTCGCCGCGCGGATGGCGTACCTCATGAAGGGCGTGCTCGCGCTCTGATCCGCGCGAGGGAGTGCGCTGAATCGGGTCGCGGCTCAGATGAACCCGACGCTGTCCACGTTGTAACGTCCGGCACAAGGGAGGGTCACGATGTCGGTAACTGTGGATGACGGTCCCAGATCCAAGCGCGCGCAGATCCTGACCGTCGCGACAGAGCACTTCGGCACAGTCGGTTACGAACACACGAAGTGGGCATCCATCGCCGACGAGGTCGGCATCGGACAGACAGCGCTCTACCACTATTTCGAGTCGAAGGCACACTGTCTTCTGACCATCATGCGCAACCAACTCGGCGATTCGATTGAGCGATTCCGAGCAGGGACCGCCGGTATTCCTGACCCGGTTGAAGCCCTCCGCTCAGCGGTCGCAACATCGCTGCGCGGCGAACCCGTAGACGTCCTGCAGCGGCGAATAGTGCAGAACCAGATGGTCATCCTGGGTACTCCTCGCCGGTCGAACGGAGAAGAGGCCGAACGTGTCCGGTCGCGCGAACTGGTCGCCGAGATCGAGAGCAACTGGGCAGACCTGATCAAGCGTGGAATGGACGCCCGCGATTTCGTCGACGGAGACGCCATGCTCCAGGCGCGTCTCGTACTGGGCGTCCTGGGGAGTGTGTGGCGCTGGTACCGCCCGGGTGGCCCGTTGTCTCTCGACGACGTGATCGGCACGGTATCGGACGCGACGATGCGGATGCTCTCCGCGCGTCAGACCGACCCTGCCGCACCGGCCCGCCCGCTATGCTGAGCCGACGCCGAAGATGGGACTCGGATCGGATGAACGACGCCTCGGAAGCGCGGGACCGCCCCCGCTACACTCGCGACGAACTGGTCGCCGAACTCGGACTGTCCGCTGATTTCGCCGAGAAAGCTTGGAATGCATTCGGTTTCGTGCGTCAACCGTCCTCGGACAAGGTTTTCTCCGATCGCGACCTCGCCGCGCTCCGGATGTTCGCATCCTCCTCGGCGGCGATGCCGGATACCAGCCAGATCGCGATGGCCCGGGCCATCGGACAGACGATGTCCCGACTCGCGGAGTGGGAGGCCGACCTGCTGCGTGACATCGTCGACGACCCCGCGGTGCCGTGGGACTTCGACCAGATGAGCCTCGCGCTCGGCCAGATCCAGCAACTCATCTGGCGTCGGCACATGGCGCAGGCGATCGAGCGTCACACCGATCACTCCGACGACGAAGAGATCGACCTGATCGTCGGCTTCGCCGACATCGTCGGCTATACAAGCCTTTCCCGGCGCATCGATCTGAATGACCTGGAGTCCCTGCTCGGTTCGTTCGAAGACGACACGTTCGACGTGGTCGTAAATCATGGTGGCCGCGTTATCAAGACCCTCGGCGACGCGGTGATGTTCACCTTCGACGACGCCCCCGCCGCCGCGAGTGCCGCGCTCGAGATCCATCAGCTCTCCACGGACGACAGTCTTCCGCCGTTGCGGGTCGGCATGGCGCGCGGCTCCGTCCTCGCCCGGCTCGGAGACGTCTTCGGCGAGCCGGTGAACATCGCTTCCCGCCTCGCCGGATCCGCCCGTCCCGGAACCACACTCATCGACGACGCGATCGCCGATCAGCTCGGCGGTGATGACCGCTTCTACCTCAAATCGATACCGACACTGCGCGTTCGGGGATACAAACACCTCAAGGCCCGTGTCCTCGAAGCACACCGCAACGGTCCGCTGAGCGACTGACCCACTGGCGAACCTCATTTCGACCCCTGGACTTCGATCGAAGTCCATCGGTCGAGTTGAGGTTCGCCGGTCACAGCGACTCGTGGCTGTGGACGGTGGCGAGCTGTTTGCGCCCTGCCCGGCTATCGTCATCGTCGAACATTTATGGTGGTTCGCGAAGTCAAAGGGGGAATTTTGTCGGACATGATCGTCGATCCAGCGGCTGTCGGGGCGTCAGCGACGGAGATCTCGAGATGCGCATCCCGTCTGATGGCGTTGGAGCTCACCTCCCATGCCGGACTGGACGGTACGACAGCGACCTTCAGCCAGCTCGCCGGACAGTTCCGCGGGGCTTCGAGCGACATGTCCGCGGTGGCGGCGGGTGCCGACGAACGGATCGCATCCGCGCTGGCCAATGTGTCCGGCACGGTTTCCTCGTTCTCCGAACTGGTGCTCGGTGCCAAAGACACCACCGTCGAGACCGATCAGGCGAGTGCGAGCACGATCAAGGACGCCGTGGCGTACCCCGCCCGCGGGGGTCAGCAGACAGATCACGTGGTCCCGCTGAGCGTCCTGCTTTCGGTCCAGTAGACCGTGCCACCCAGCTACAACGACGTCATGTCCTGGAACCCCGAGGTCATGACGTCGATCGCGAACGGGATCACTCGACTGCAGGCACACCTGGAAGTCGAGGCACCAAAGGCCGGAGAACCCGTTCTCAACCTGACGCGTGCTCAGTGGACCGGGATGGCTCGAGGTCCTGCCGATCATCGCGCCGAGGGCCTCACCCGGTGGATTCGCGGTGTGGCCGACGAGTTCGGTGATCTGGCTTCCGTACTCACGAACGGACAGAGCAACATCCGCGACGCGATGAAGGCTCTCGAGACCCGAACCAGCCTTGCCGACTCCGACGGTTACATCCTCGATCGTGGAAGCCGCGAATACACGGTCAACTTCGACAAGTCTCGAGCCCCCGACGATGCGGAGTTCGACGCCGGAAAGGCTTTCGAGCACCACTCGGCTCTGCTCGGTCTCGGCACCGCGGCCGACAACGCCGTCACCGCCACCCGCGACGGGATCAACTCAGCACTCGGCGAACTCGGCGGAATGACACCCGCCGCCAACGCCGTCAACCGCGGGCTCGTCGACTCGAGTCTCGCAGCGAGTGACGCCGCCGCCGTGCGCGCCGGCACGGCGACTCCTGAACAGCGTGGGCGATTCCTTCGCGCGATGAACCTGACCCCGGAGCAATTGGAAAAGTTGAAAACCGGGCAACCCTCGGACCTGGAGCCATCACGCCTCCAGTACGTCCTCAACGCCTTGGGACTTGCGGGCATGGACCCCAGGAGCGCCGCTGTAACTGGCGCCCTCGGTGCTTTGGAACGTCGCGGGTCAGACATCGAGAATGCGTACGCGAGACAACGGCGGTCCGTGGGGCAAGCCGGGATGAGTGCGGACGATGTCGCGCGGTTGAACTCAGTCGGTAGAAACCTGGCTCGGGGCGCATTCTGGGCCGGGATCGGGTACACCGTCGTGGACGAAGGACTCAAGTACGCCCGTGACGAACAGGACGGCGGCGACGCCACAGCGGCCGTCGTCGGCGCAGTAGGTGGCGGGTATGTTGGCGGCGCCTTGGCGGGTGCGGCCATCGGATCATTCGCGGGCCCCGTAGGAACTGCCGTCGGAGCGGGTATCGGCGCTGCACTCGGAAGTCACTATGGCGCAAGTTTCGGCAAATGGGTGAAAGGTAGGTTCGACTAAATGCAGGCTCAAAACTCCCCTAGCCGCCGACACGCACCTCGGCACCGAGCAGAGTCATTCCCACGCGGGTTCGGCTACTGGCTCGGCGGCCTGGAGACCTACACCAGGAACTTTTTGGTGGTGTTGCCATCTGCCTCGGCATTCGGCGTGGGTGTGTTCACGAGTATCAACATATTCTCCTGAGGCCGTCGATGATCTCTGCCATCGAATACGCGATCGTGAATCTCGGCAGTACGGCGACCCTCCGAGCGTCCACGCCGGCGCTGGATTTTCTTCCGCCCGCTGCCTGGTACGACCTGGACAGCGACGAGGCACACAAGTCGATGGCGAGCCGTGTCCTCCTACGCTCGGAGAGTCCGATACCTGCCTTCGCGTCGAACGTGGTCATCCAGTACTTCGATCTCGGCCAGTGCGAAGTCGTACGACTCTCCGAAATCGACACCACCCTCGACATCTCCGCACTGGAGCAGTCAGTCGTCCTCGATCACACTGTCGATCTCGATGGATACCTGTGTGTCGACGACGGCACATACCGGACGGGAGGGTTCGATCTCCGAGTTCGTCGAGCTCAGCTCGCCTATCCCACCGCACAGGGCAATTCGACGCTGGCGATCTTCACCGCAACCACCTCCGAGTCGGCCTGGGATAGCACCCAATCGGAGATCACAGAAATGGAAACACGTTGGCTGCAGAAAACCACGAGCCGAACAAGTGGCGGGATATGAAGACCTACTTCAGTGGTCGATTCTCGATGTTCATCACGTACCCGATCGCGCTGTTCCTGGTCGGATTGCTCGTCGGCTACCTGATGTCGAGATGACGAACTGGTGTCGGCTGCAGGTCTCGTCCCGGAGCCACCGGCGTAGATACCGGCCTCGCCACCGAGCATCGTCGACCTCCACTTCGTGGAGCGCGGTGCACTCCCCGCCTGGCCGTCGATATCGGACGTACCTCTCGGATTCGATCATCGACACGCTCAAGTTCGAGCTCGCCTGTATACCGTCCGCCGCCACTTTCGCGCTCGGTCTCGTTGTCGGCGGTGGATTGTCGTAGCGTCGCGTTCCCGAACCCCACCCCCAGACCGCAACTCGACCCCCAGACCTCGATCGCAGTCTGCCGGTCGAGTTCAGGTCTACCGGTCACAGCGAACCGGGCCCTACGCCGCTGATCCGCACCTCGCTCGCCTTGACCACCAGGTAGACCGCTAGTCCGGTGACGAGTCCGAGGTCGGCGACCGCCGCCCAGGTCACCTCAGCGGCGACGATCTGCTCGCCCACCTCGGCGGTCATCACGGCGTGGTCACCCCGGGGCGCGACGTCACGGACGGTCGCGGCCAGCGTCGTACGCGGACTGCCATGCGGCGCTTCGAGATAGACGGCGACGGCGCGCGGCGAGAACGTGGCCGCTGCCCCGGCCCCCGGTGAGGGTCCATCGACCTCGACACCGCCGACGACCCGATTGCCGGAGGCGTCGACGACGGCGTCGCCCGCGTCCATGCGTCCCACGAACAGGTTGAGCCCGGACAGCGACGCCGCGAAACGACTGGTGGGTCGTGCCAGAACCGCACGCGTCGGACCGGATTCGACGACGCGACCGTCCTCGAGGACCAGGATGTCGTCGGCCAACCCGAGAGCGTCCACCGAGTCGTGGGTGACCATGATCGTCGTGCGGTCCCGATCGGCGAGAAGTGTGCGCAACAGCGCCCGCAATCGGCTCGCGACGTCGACGTCCAGGGCCCGAAACGGTTCATCCAGCAGCAGGATTCGGGGCTGCGCCGCCAGCGCTCGGGCGATAGCAACCCGCTGCGACTGGCCGCCGGAGAGCTGGTGCGGTTTACGGTCGGCGAGGTCGGTGACCTCCGTTGCCGTCAGCCAGCGTTCCACTCGTGCCCTGATCTCCGACCTCGAGAGACGCTGCGCCGAGGGCGCGAACGCCACGTTGTCGGCGACCGTCAGATGTGGGAACAGCCGCGCGTCCTGTGACAGTAATGCGATTCCGCGCCGGCTGGGCGGCACGAAGGTCGTCGCGTCACAGAACACCCTGTCGCCGAGCACTATCCGGGACCGATCGTCGCCGCGCACCAGTCCGGCGATCGCGCGCAGCATCGTCGACTTGCCGGCGCCGTTGGGCCCGACGACCGCGGTGGTCGCGCCCGCGGCGAACCGGTGCTCGACCCGCAACGCGGGCACCTCGAGGTCGATGATCACCTCCAGATCCGCGCCGGTCACAAACCACCCCCGACGCGCGAACGGCGGCTGTGCACTCCGACGACCACGATCAGGGATACGACAACCAGGATGAGCGACAACGGGATCGCGGCCTGTGGGTCGTCGATGGCCGACACATAGATCGCAAGTGGCGCGGTCTGGGTCACCCCGGGCGCGTTGCCGGCGAACGTGATCGTCGCACCGAACTCGCCCAGCGCCCGCGCGAACGCGAGCACGAGACCCGCGAACAGAGACGGCAGGACCAACGGGAGCGTGACCCGCCAGAGCGTCCGAGTCGGCCCCGCACCCAGGGTCGCGGCGACCTCCTCGTATCGCGTCCCGACGACGCGCACCGCGCCCTCGACGCTGATCACGAGGAAGGGCAGTGCGACGAAACTCTGCGCCAGTACCACCGCCGTTGTCGTGAAAGCGATGTCGATGCCGGCCGCATGCAGATGTTCACCGACGACCCCGAGCCGGCCGAAGGTGTACAGCAGGGCAAGACCACCGACCACGGGCGGTAAGACCAAGGGCAACAACACGAGTGCGCGGAGCACCCGGATCACCGGACCGTCGTATCGCGCGAACACCAGTGCCATCGGCACCCCGACCATCAGGCAGATGGCGGTGCTGCACGCGGCGGTGATCAGTGACAACCGCAGCGCGTCGAGCGACGAGGGCGACGAGATCTGGTCGACGAAGGTGCCCCACGGCGAACGGAAGAGCAGCGCCAGCGGAGGTAGCACGATCAACACGACGCCGATCAGTGCCAAGCCGTACGTCCAACCGGGCAACCCCGCCGGGTCCCGTCGGGAACGAAGGACCGTGCTCAAGGCGCCCCGAACCCGGCGTCGCGCAGGAAGCGCTGACCGTCCGCGCCCAGGACGAGGTCGACGAACTGCGTGGCGAGTTCGCCATCCCCGGCGCCGGCGAGCGCCGCGATCGGATAGGAGTTGACCACGGCGGCGAATGCCGGATCGGTCACGGTGGCCACCCTGTCGCCGGCTCCGCGCGCGTCGGTCACATACACCACGCCCGCATCCGCTTGGCCGGTCGTCACCTTGGTCAGCACCGCGCTCACCGACTGTTCCTCCGAGGCGGCGTCGATGGTGACACCGGTGTTGCGCTCGACGGTCTCGGTCGCGGCGCCGCACGGTTGAGCCGACTGGCAGATGACCGTCGTGACGTCAGGCTTGTTCAGATCGGAGAATGACCGGATCCCGCGGGGATTGCCCGGCGCCGTGACGATCACGAGTGTGTTGGTGGCGAAGACCGCCGGGTCGACGGCGAGATCACCCAGCTTGCGCATGTTCTTCTCGTCGGCGCTCGCGAACACATCGGCCGGCGCCCCCTGCTGGATCTGGTTGGCCAGCGTCGACGATCCGTCGAACGAGAGTCGTACCGTGACGCCGTCGTGCTGTGCCTCGAACTCATCGGCGATCGCCGTGAACGTCGTCTTCAGCGACGCCGCCGCCGAGATGTCGAGGGTCGAGGCCGCAGACCCGCCGGCATCTGAGCCACCGGACGAGGACCCTGCCACGATCAGCAGTCCGGCCGCGGCGACCGCGACGATGGACCTCCTCATCTGGCCTCCCTGTTGGTCTCGACGATCACCGTCGTCGCCTTGACGACGGCCGTGGCCACGACGCCGGGCCGTAGATCGAGTTCGTGAACTGCGTCCGCACTCATCAACGACGTCACCTCGAACGGACCGCATTGCAGGGTCACCTGAGCCATCACCGCGTCCGTGCGGACATCGGTGACGAGACCGGTGAACCGATTACGCGCCGAGCGTCCGACCGATGCCCCGTCGTCCGGTGCCACCGCGCGCTCGCGGGCCAGCGCGGCGAGCCGTGCGCCATCAACGGTGGCGACCGGTCCGCCATCGGACTGTTCCAAGACGCCGGTGGCCACCCACCGTCGAACCGTGTCGTCACTGACGCCGAGCAGAGTGGCTGCGTCTTTGATCCGAATAGCGGTCACGACGACATCTTATCCGCATATGCGGAGATATCGGTCTCCGGCATCCGCAGGCACGGATCTCAAAAAGGTTGACTTCAACTCAACTTGAAGTCTTACGCTCGGTTTCGGTCCGACCGTCGGATTCGCAGCCCCGCAACCGATGAATTCGGTGCGGGCAGACGGTCTGACTTCGAGTACGAGATCGCCACACCCCGAACATGCCCTGAATTGTTCCCTGACGTCACCCGCGCGCCACGTAATTCGGTCGCGGCTGTCACACCCCCTCTATACCGTGGAGAAACATGAGCTCAGTCACAGTTCCCACCACCGCGCCGGGAGAAGTCGCGACGGCCGATGTCGCCATCGAGGCCATCGACCTCGTAAAACGCTTCGGCGATTTCACGGCGGTCGACGGCGTCAGTTTCACCGTGCCGCGGGGTTCCGTGCTCGGCCTGCTGGGCCCCAACGGCGCCGGCAAGACCACCACTGTCCGAATGATGACCACCCTGTCGCCGCCCACGAGCGGGACAGCCCGCATCGCCGGCTACGACGTCCGGGAACAGCCCGGGATGGTCCGCCAGAACATGGGCCTCACCGGCCAGGCGGCCACGGTCGACGAGATCCTGACCGGCCGCGAGAACCTCCGCATGATCGGCGGTCTGTACGGCATCGGACGCAAGACCCTCGCGCGTCGATCGGAGGAACTCCTCGAGCAGTTCTCCCTCTCAGAGGCCGGTGACAAACAGGTCAAGTCCTATTCCGGCGGAATGCGCCGCCGACTCGACCTCGCGGTCAGCCTGCTGGCCACGCCACCGGTGCTCTTCCTCGACGAGCCGACCACCGGCCTCGACCCGCGCAGCCGTTCCGAACTCTGGGACGTCCTGCGCGATCTGGTCGCCGACGGAACCACGTTGCTGCTCACCACGCAGTATCTGGAGGAGGCCGACCAACTCGCCGACGACATCGTCGTCATCGACAAGGGCACCATCATCGCGCACGGCACGTCACTGCAGCTCAAGGAGCAGGCCGGTTCGGCCAGCCTGGTGCTGACCGTCTCGCACGCCGACGACCTGACGACCGCCGAGTCGCTGTTGCGCAAGAACGGGGCGGAGGTGTTCGTCGACGTGGCGGCCCGCCGGCTCACGACAGCCGCAGCCGGCCTGGGCGACCTGCCCCGCGTCGCCGCCTGGTTCGACGAGAGTGGCATCTCCGTCGACGACTTCGGACTCTCCCGGCCGAGCCTCGACGACGTCTTCCTCTCCCTCACCGGCCACCGCGCCGAGGAGTCGAGCAACACCGACGACACCGACAACACCACCGACGAGGAGCGTTCCTGATGACCACCACGGCACAGACCCACGCTGTGGTCGCGGACAAGCCGCGGATCCACCCCACCACGATCTGGCAACAGGCGTGGATCATGGTGAAGCGCAACATGATCCACACCAAACGGATGCCGGAGATGCTCTCCGACGTGACCATTCAGCCGATCATGTTCGTGCTGCTGTTCGCGTACGTGTTCGGCGCGTCGATCCAGACCGACTCGGCGTCGTACAAGGAGTTCCTGCTCCCGGGCATCATGGGTCAGACGATCGTGTTCACCGCGTTCATCGTGTCCACGGGCATCACCGCCGACCTTGAGAAGGGCATCATCGACCGGTTCCGGTCACTGCCCATCCAACGGTCGTCGGTGTTGATCGGACGCAGTATCGCCAGCCTGCTCCACAGTTCGATCGGCATCGTCGTCATGGCCGTGACCGGCCTGGCCATCGGCTGGCGGATCCGGGGCTCGTTCGGTGAGGCGGTCCTCGCATTCGCGCTGCTCCTGCTCTTCGGCTTCGCGATGATCTGGTTCGGCATCCTCATCGGTTCGTGGCTGCGGACGGTCGAGGCCGTCAACGGCTTCATGTTCTCGGTCCTGTTCCCGATCACGTTCCTGTCGAACGCGTTCGTCCCGACCGAGCCGATGCCCACCTGGCTCCGGACGATCGCCGAATGGAACCCGATGTCGTCACTGGTCCAGGCATTGCGTGTGCTGTGGGGTAACGGCCCGGCATTCGGTCCGGATGCGGCTCTCCCGCTGCAATATCCGGTCCTCGCCACCCTGATCTGGACGGTCGCGCTGACGCTCATCTTCGCGCCGTTCGCGCTGCGCGCCTACAACAAGCGAACCTCGGATTAGACCACCACCCGACCGAGGTTCGTCGACGCGACCCGCTCAGGCAGTCAACGTGATTGCTTGCAGCGGGTCGCTGTATATCGCGTCGAGAGACACCGCGCCGGCGGCCTGCTGCTGCACGGTCGCTCCCGAATGTGACACGCGCACATCCCGTTTGCTCACGATCGAGGTCTTGCGCACGGCCTTCGCGACCGTCGGCAGGCCGGCCGCGTAATCGGTGAACGCCTGTCCGCCGAGGATGATGTGATCGGGATTGAAGATGTCGGCGATCAGCCCGACCGTACGTCCGAGCACCTCCGCCCGCTCTTCGAGCAGACGACGTGCCGTGAGGTCACCGCTGCGGGCCAGGGCGTGGACATCTTCCACATCGGCTACCGAGAGGCCGAGTGCGCGTGCAGCTTCCACGACACCGGTGTCGCTCACCGCGGGCTCCAGGCGCCCCGTCCGGTTCGGGTCGAGCAACGTGGTCGATCCGGTCGGGAAGTGACCGATCACCGGCGGTCCCGCGGTCGGCGTGTGCACGGTCCCGCCGACGCTGAACGCGATGCCGAGCATCTCGCGCGCGTAGAAGTACAGGAAGCTCGACTGCTGGTCGTCGGGGTTGAGCACGAGTTCGGCGGCTGCCATGGCCTCGACGTGGGACGCAACCGACACCGGCAGTCCGACGGCCTCGGCGATCGTCCGGCCGACCTGTGCGCCCTCCCAGCCGAGCCGGGGATGGTCGACGATCCCGCCGTCGGCCACGCGCCCACCGAGCGCGACACCGACCCACAGCACCCGCCGGCCCGTCCAGCGCTCGGCGAAACGCCGTGCGCTGACACCGATGGCGGTGAGTGCTTCTTCCGGTGAATCGGCATGCGGGGTAGGGATCTGGATGGCCCCGACGACGCGATGCAGCAGGTCATGGGTGGTGATCGCGGTGACCTTGTATCCGATGTGGATACCGAGGGTGAGGAACTCGGAGATGTTGACCTCGAAGGGCAACCGCGGCCGCCCGATGGCGCCCGAGGGCGCAAGGTCGGCCCGTTCGCGGATCAATCCCGCCTTCAACAGCGCACTGACCTGGCGATTGACCGTGGAGATGCTGAGCCCGGTGCGCTCGGCCGCATCGTCGCGGAACAGCGGGCCGGACAACCGGGCGGCCCGGAGGACGAGCGCCGCGGGTTTGGTCGACAACTCCAGGCGCGGCGTTGCGACGTGCACCCGCTGGTCCCCCTTCACTGGTCCGCGTCGGTCGGCGACCGGACCCGGGGTCCGAGTCGGCGGTACGGAAGTCAACGGTACGGGCTGGCGCGTGCCCTGAGGAGCACGACGCACCGCGCGGGTGACCGGCTGACGCCGGACAGGAGAGGCGGGGGCGTTGCGCAAAGTACGGGTGGAGAGTTCGGGCAGTGTGGCGGTCATGATCGTCCTCGTCGAAAGACCCCGCGCATCGCGGGGCGGAAGCCGGAAGCTGGTGCTCTGAGAAGAGACTCGAGAAGCGACGCCCCGGGGAGGAGATTGACTCGGCGGGGGTCGGTCAGCGCATTCGACGACTACAACAGAGAACGCGTGCAAGCGGCAGACGACAGCCCAGCGCGGTGGTCACGTAGGTGACCTCCGTGAGCCTGTGGTCGGCACTTGTCATGCGGATCAAGCTAGCAACGCGGCCCCGTACCGGCAAGCCCGTCCCACCCCTGGTCACGGGCACCGACGACCGGTCGCACACGCGTCCACCGGCGAGAATAGGCCCGTGGCGCGACGCGGACAGGGGTTGCACTCAGCCTGATCCGAACTCGTCCGGCGTCCGGTCACTCGACCTGCGAACCGATGGAGAAGCGGACCGTGGTCGGCTTGGCCACTCGGGTCGAGCCTGTCGGTGCACCCCGGTAAATTGTGAGCATGACCACAACCAGCCCCGCGGCTGAGTCCAGCGTCGCGACCGACACCGAGTTTCTCGAGGTCAGCGAGCCGTTCCGCCGCGAGATCATCGCGCACTGCTACCGGATGACGGGGTCCCACCACGACGCCGAGGATCTAGCCCAGGAGACCTTCCTCCGCGCATGGAAGGGCTACGGGAAGTTCGACCATCGGGCGTCCGTGCGCACGTGGTTGCACAAGATCGCTACCAACACGTGTCTGACCGCTCTGCAGAGTTCACAACGACGCCCCCTCCCCTCCGGCCTCGGTGGCGACGCCTTCGACCCGACCGACGACCTGCTGCAGAACCACGAGGTGCCCTGGCTCGAGCCGTATGCCGGCACGGCCGACGAGATCGCGCCCGGCGACGACGCGGACCCCGCGTACGTGGTCGGCGCCCGCGAGTCGGTACGGCTGGCGTTCATCGCGGCACTGCAGCATCTACCCGAACGGCAGCGCGCAGTCCTCGTCCTCCGCGACGTGCTGCAGTGGCGCGCCGCCGAGGTCGCCGACACCATCGGTGTCACCACCGCCACCGTGAACAGTTTGCTGCAGCGGGCCCGCGAGCAGGTCAAGACCGCACACCCGCAGCAGGATTCGGTCGGAGTCGACGCCGCGACGACACTCGACGACGCCGCCAAGCGCGAGCTGCTGGCCCGCTACGTGTCGGCCTTCGAACGCTACGACGTCGACGCGATGGTGGAGCTCTTCACCGACAAGGCGATCTGGGAGATGCCGCCCTTCACCGGCTGGTACCAGGGCGCAGAGAGCATCGGAACCCTCATCCGTTGCAACTGTCCGGCCGAGAAGGCGGGCGATCAGATCATGCTGCCCACGACAGCCAACGGGCAGCCGGCCTACGGGCTGTACATGCGCGAACCGGACGGCGTCCACCGACCGTTCCAGCTCCAGGTGCTCGAGATCGACCCGCAGACAGCCAAGGTCAGCCATGTCGTCGCCTTCTTCAGCGACGACATGGAGAGCGATTTCGCACGCTTCGGTCTGCCGGCGACCCCGTACGACGCACCGGCACGCACGTCGCCGAGCCCCTGGCACTGAGACCGTCCGGTTCGCGCGGCGCCGATCAGTCGTCAGCGGTCTTCGGGATCTGCGAGGGGTCCATCCACACGATCTCCCAGGCATGACCGTCCGGGTCACAGAAACTGCGGCAGTACATGAAGCCCAGGTCCTCGGCTGCGCGGAGTTCCCGGCCGCCGCAACCGAGTGCCGCTTCGGCGAGCCGGTCGGCGTGTGCGCGGCTGTCAGCGGAAATGGCCAGCAACGACTCGCGGCCCTGCAGTGGGTCGGCGACTGCGGTGGCCGCGTAGCCGGCGAATCGTCGTCGCTGCATGAGCACGACCATCGCCGAGTCGTTGATCATCATGCACGCGCTCCCGGCATCGCAGAAGATCTCGTCGAAGTGGAAGCCGAGCGATCCGAAGAACCGACGAGACCGCGCGACGTCTACGACGGGCAGGTTGACGAACAGCATCGGCGTCACGGGCGCACTCCAGACATCTCGGGGTCGCTGATACTGACCGGCCCGACGCCTCGAACTCATCGAAGCCGACATAGGGTGCAGGAATGGGTGTGATCTATCTGGTTCGTCATGGTCAGGCGAACGCATTGGCGTATGGCATCGCCGACGCCACCGACGATCTGAGCAACGGACCCGGCGGTCTCACCACGGCCGGGGCCACACAGGCCGCGCTGTCCGGTGGATTCCTCGCCGGGCAGATCGGCACCTTCACCGCAGCCGCCAGTGGCGACCTCCCGCGCCAGCAGCAGACGCTGAGCGGCGTGCTGGGGGCTTTCGACACCGGTCGACCTCAGCCGCACGTCGACCCGGGGTGGAACGAGTACTCACTGCCCGCACTGGTCGGCGAGGCCACGCCGGAGATGTATCGCGACGGCCGCAGCTACCAGGAACAGCTCGACAAGGGGCTCGCGGCCTGGATAGCGGCCGGCGAGCACGACGCAGCTCCTGGCCTCGACGGCGGCCCCGCCGAGAGCTACCCCCAGTTCAAGGCGCGCGTCTCCGACGCGGCCGCCCGCGCCACCGAGCTCGCCGGGTCGGGTCAGACGGTGCTCGTGGTGTCCTCGGCCGGCACCATCACCCAGTGGATCGCCCAGTTGTGGGGCATCCCCGACGAGACCTGGCCGGCGATGGCCCGCACGATGGTCAACGCGTCGATCAGCAAACTGATCGTCGGACGCAGCGGCGTCTCGGTGGTGTCGTTCAACGAGCACGGTCACCTGTCGGACCGCGACGGCGGGATCGCGACCTTCCGGTGACCCTTCGAGGCTCGCTCCGCTCACACCTCAGGGAGCAGTGCGGCTCAAAACCTACGCCCGGTGCAGGTTCTCGCCGGGTCGGGTGATGACAACGTTCGGAAGCACCGCGTACCGCGACAGCTGGGTGATCGAGTGGGCGATCACCGCGATGTCGTCGGCCGTGATCATCTCGTCGGCAGGAATGCGGTCTTTGAGCCAGTCGGTCATGTCGGTGTTGACGTAGCCCGGTGCGATCGTCGTCGCGCTGACCCCGCTGCGTGACTCCTCGAGATTGAACGTCTCGCACAACGAGATGAGCGCCGCCTTGGTGGCACCGTAGGCGGACAGCTCCGGCTCCGGATAGACGCCGGTGATCGACGCCACGGCAATGACTTTCGCGGCCCCATGGGCCTCTGCGGTGGCGCGCAGGGCGGGCAGCGCGGACTGAAGGAGGATGTAGGGAGCGCGGACATTCACTTCATACAGCCGGTCGAATCGCTTCACCGGGAGGTCGGCGATCGCCCCCTTCGAGCCCATCCCGGCGTTGACGATCAGCGCGTCGAACCGCCCGAATGCCTCCGCATGAGCCGTACCGAGCGCGCTGATGGCGTCGGCGTCGGTCATGTCGGCGGGGACGACCTCCACCCGCCCGGCGCCACGCTCGAGAAGCTCGGCCGCCTTCTTCTCCAACGCTTCTCGACCACGGGCACTGATGGTCAGGTCCCAGCCGTCGGCGGCGAACCGGTCGGCGATGGCCGCACCGATCCCCCTCGACGCCCCGGTCACCAGCGCAGAACGATTGTTGTCCGATTCACTCATTGCCTACCCCCTTCGGTGCGCGCACCGCGCGACTGTGTTCTGTTGACGCCGTTGCTCGATCAGCTGATGTGGCCTAGGCCGTCGGCGATGAACGCCGCCGTCGCCTCGGCAGCCTTTTCGGCGCCGTCGCCCGACGACGCCCCCGAGAGTGCGCGGTAGGTGATCCCCTCGGCGATCACGCCGAGCTTCAGGTTCGCCAACCCCAGGTAGAAGTCCCAGTCACCCAGGTCGACACCCGTTGCGGTCGAATACTTCTGAGCGATCTCGTCGACCGACGCATAACGGTCACTGGTCCAGGCCGCGGAGAAGCCGAGAACCTGGTCGAAGGCGCCGGTGCGGTAGACGCACATCAGCGCGACATCGGTGAGCGGATCTCCGAGGGTCGACATCTCCCAGTCGACGACCGCCGCGATCCGGGCCGGGTCGTCGGCGTCGATGATCGTGTTGTCGACCCGGAAGTCACCGTGCACCACCGACTCTCGCGCCTGCTTCGGAACTCGCGCGGCGAGCGCGTCGACGAGACGCTCGACGTCGGGGAGTTCACGCGTCTTCACGTGCCCCCACTGCCGCGCCCACAGTTTCACCTGGCGGGCGGCGAAACCCGCGGGCCGACCGAACTCGCCAAGCCCGACCTCGCGATAGTCCACCGCGTGCAGGTCGGCCAACGTCTGCACCAAGGCGTCGAGATTGCGGGCGACCTCGTCGTCTGAGTAGGCGTCGAGGTCTTCCGCGGTCCGGACGACGCGGCCGTCCACGAACTCCACCACGGTGCACGGCGCACCAATGACCGAGCCGTCGGCGTCGAAAGCGACGGTCCGCGCAACCGGGACCGACGTCGACTGCAGCGCACTGGTGACCGCCCATTCACGGCCCATGTCGTGAGCCGACGGCGTCAGTCCGCCGGTCGGCGGTCGGCGCGCCACCCACGTGGTCACGCCGTCGGTGACCGTGTAGGTGAGATTGGACTTGCCGCCGCTGATGAGGTCGATGGTCAGCTCACCTGCGGGCTCGACTCCGTTGTCGATCAGCAACCGGCGCAGGCGATCCTGGTCGAGTGCTGCGTCCGTGGCGGTCATCGGGCACCCGCCGATGCCTTCGCCTCGAGCGCCTGCTGGGCCTTCTTCGCACGCCCGACGGCGCGACGGGCGATCGCCCACCGGTGGACCTCGGACGGGCCGTCGTAGATGCGGAACGGCCGGAGTTCCTGCGACAGGCGGGCCAGCGGGAGGTCGGCGGACACACCGAGCCCGCCACACATCTGGATGCTGCGATCGGCGATCCGCGAATACGCCTCGGCAGCAAAGGTCTTCGCGATCGATGTCTCGTCCGACGCGTGGTTGCCCAGATCGAGCTCGTGGCAGGCCTTCAGCAGCAACGCGCGAGTCGCGGCGAGGTCGATCTCGTTGTCGGCGACGAGTTGTTGGATCATGCCCAGATCTCCGAGGCGGCCACCGAATCCCTCACGGCGTGAGACATAGTCGACGGCGACGTCCTGGCAGCGCTTCGCCGAGCCGAGCCAGCGCATCACGTGGGTCATCCGAGCCGGCCCGAGCCGGACCTGGGCGTAGCGATAACCCTCGTTCACCTCGCCGAGGATGTCCTCGTCGGGAACGAAGAGGTCGGTGAAGGTCACCTCGCAGTGACCGCCGATCATCGCCTTGTCGATAGTGTTGATGTGGCGCCCGACGGTCAACCCGGGCGCATCGGCGGGCGCGAGGAACATGGTTGCGCCGCCGCGGTCACCGGGCGCGCCCGAGGTCCGCGCCATGATGATGAAGAAGCCCGCACCGTCGGCGCCGGTGATGAAGTGCTTGTCGCCGTTGATCTTCCAGCCGCCGTCCACACGGACGGCCTCCGTGCGCAGCGCGTTGGGATCCGAACCGGCGCCCGGAGCCGGTTCGGTCATCGCGAACGCCGAACGGACATCTCCAGCGGCCAGCGGGGCGAGGTACTTCTGCCGCTGATCCTCGCTCGCGATGTGCGCGAGCATGTGCACGTTGCCCTCGTCCGGCGCACCGATGTGCAGCGCGATCGGACCGAACGTCGAATACCCGGCCGCCTCGAACACCGGCGCGCGGTCACACATGTTGAGACCGAGTCCGCCGTACTCGACCGGGGCATGCGGGCCGAAGACCCCTGCCTCCTTGGCCTTGGCGTTCATCTCGCGACGGATGTCGTCACCACCGGCCGCCGTGATGTCACCGGCCGCCTCGTCCTCGATGGGCAGGACGTAGTCGCGGACGAAGGCCTCGGTCTTCGCGACGACGTCGAGCACGTCGTCGTCGTGCCGCAGGTCTATGGGCATGGTGACTCCTTAACGCATGAGCAGGGTGGGGATCCCCGAACACCGACCGATCGATCGCTCGGCGTTGCATACCTTGCCAGGCGATACCCGCCGGGTCAAGCGGCCCAGCAGACGGCGCCCTGCGCGACGGCCGTCAGGGTGTGCGATACCCGACCAGCGCGCGGGCCATCTGGAGATTGCGCGCGATGAGTTCGTCCGGACCCAGCAGACCGTCGAGCTTGAACCAGGTGGACACCCCGACGCACATGGTGGCCACGGCACGCGCCGCATCTTTCGGATACTCGGTGGTGAACTCACCCGTTTCGACGCCGGCGAAGACGATCACGTCGACCATCCGCTGCTGGCGGTCCCGGTGTCCGATGTAGGTGGGCCGGTAGTTGTCGTCGAGGCTGCGGATCTCGGTGGAACCGACGAACGCCTGCTCGCGGCGATACATGTGGAACCGCAGAAGCGACTCGACGACGGCGTCGAACTGCCGGATCGGCTCGGGACCCGCCTCGACGATCGCGGCCTCCGAGCGTGCCAGGAGGTCGGTCATCGTGCGTTCGAGGAGCCCCTGCAGCAACGACTGCTTCGACGGGTAGTGGTGATAGAGCCCTGGCACCGACAAATTGGCCCGCGCGGCGATCTCCCGGACCGAGGTCCCGTGGTAGCCCTGTTCGGCGAACGCCGCCAGCGCCGCCGCCAACGGGACCGGCAGTTCGGGCTCGCCGTAATCCCGCCAGCCGCCCAGTGGCCGCGTCGCCGGACGGATGTCTGCTTCGCCGGTTCCGCCACTCATGCCATCAAACATATCCCGACATGCGGACCTACTCCGCATCGCCGGTGCGACGCGAGAGACTCTTCTCGAGCATCTCGGCGGGTGAGACGAGCAGCGCGATGCTCAGATCCACCACGTCGGCCTTGCCGAGTTCGACCTCGCCCTCGAGCCACGCCGCGAGCAACCGGCTCAGACCGCCGACCTGATAGTGCGCAACGCCGACCGCTGCCGCCGGCCCGACGTGGACGTCGAGAATGGCCGACGTGCTCTGCAGGGTGAGGCCGGCGAACAACGTCGTCGACTCCATGCGCTTGGCCGCGATGACCGGACTCAGAAGCGCCTGCGAGAAGAGCAGCCTGCCTTTGCGGCGGTCCGCGTCGATGACGTCGACGATCGCCGACACCGCACCGGCGACCTTCGCACGCATGCTGGCCCCCTCGGAGAAGGCTGCCAGACTGGCTTGCGCGATCTCTTCGATGACCTCGTCGTACATGACGCCGACCAGCTGATCGACGGATTCGAAGCTCTCGTAGAAGTAACGGGCGGTGAGTCCGGCCTGCCGGCACACGCCGCGCACGGTCACCGCGCCCACGTCATCGGCGCCGAGCAGATCCAGTCCTGCATCGATGAGGGCGGATCGACGCCGCGCGACCCGGGTGTCGCCGCCCTCGCCGCCATAGGCCCGAAGCGTGCCGGCCGCGTCGGAGTCCGCACCGGAACGGCTGTCCGGGGTCGATGGTGCTCGTCCCATGATTCCTATCTTGACACCCCGGTAAGTTAGGTGTGTCATAAAACGGGAAACAGACGTTTCCAGAATTCGAGCAGGAGGGGTGTTCGATGGCAACGGAGCCTATCACCAGTGGAAGTTCGGCACTGTCAGCACAACCGGTGACGGATGTGACCGCCGAAGTGCAGGAGTTTCTCACCGCGGAGCGCCCCGACACCGAGTTCCTCCCCTCCTCCGCCCGTATGTCCCGCGCAGAGCTCGATGCACTCCCCACCAGCGACCTCGACCCGCTCGGCATCGGTGTGATCGCGGGCGCGGCGAACGTGATCATGCAGCTCAGCCTCCCCGCGGTCGGTTACGGCGTGTACGAGAGCCGCGTCGACTCGGGAAACCTGTTCAAGCATCCGATGAAGCGCGGCCGCACCACGTTGAGCTACCTCGCCGTCGCCGGACTCGGTAGCGCCAAAGACCGGAAGGCCTACCGCAAGGCCATCGGCAAGGCCCATGCGCAGGTCCGTTCGACCGCCAACAGCCCGGTGAAGTACAACGCCTTTGATCCGAAGCTGCAGTTGTGGGTCGCCGCGTGTCTGTACCGAGGCACCGAGGACGTCCATCGCATCTTCGGCGGGGTCACCGAGGTGACCGACGAGCGCTATCAGGCCGGCGCCGTTCTGGGCACGACGCTGCAGGTCCCCCGCGAGATGTGGCCCGCCACCCGCGAGGACTTCGAGACCTACTGGAACGACACGGTCGAGACGCTCGAGATCGACGACACCATCCGCGAGTACCTGATGTCGATCGCGCGCGCCGAGTTCCTCGGCCCGGTGATCTCGCGGCTCTTCGGCTGGCATTTCGAGATCATGGCCATCGGCTTCCTGCCGGAGAACTTCCGCCGCAAGATGCGCGTCCAGCTCTCGCCGTGGCAGGAGCTGTACTTCGACAAGCACAACGCGGTCCTGCGCGCGATCATCACGCGGGCCCCGCGGTGGGTGCGCGGCTTTCCGTTCAACGTCCTGCTCGCCGACGTCCGGTGGCGCATGCGCACCGGGCGGCCGCTGGTCTGACCCTTCGCGACGCACCCTCCGCAAGCTCCGGGCGCTCCTCAGGGAGCAGTGGGCATGCTTCGCCTACGCCTCAGGGAGCATCAAGAGGTCAGCCGGCGCAGCGCCTCGCGGTCGAGGTCGGCGACGTCGGTGTGCCCGGACAGTCCGAGGGTGAGGTCCAGTTCGGCGATGATGTCGGCGACCGCGTCGCGGGCACCGTCGGCTCCCGCGAGCGCCAGGCCGTACATGTGCGGTCGTCCGATGCAGGCGGCGTCGGCCCCGAGGGCGAGCGCCTTGAACACGTCGGAACCGGTGTAGATCCCGGAGTCGATGAGGACCTTGATGCGACCGTCGACGACCGGCGCGATGGCGTCGAGGGCGTCGATCGTGCTGATCGCGCCGTCGACCTGCCGACCGCCGTGGTTGGAGACGATGATGCCGTCCACCCCGGCGTCCACGGCACGACGCGCATCGTCGGGGTGCAGCACGCCCTTCAGCACGATCGGAAGAGCGGTGCGGCCGCGCAGGCCGGCAAGATCGTCCCAGTTCAGCGACGGTCGCGAGTAGATGTCGAGGAAGGTCTGCACGGCGGCACGCGGTTGCGGCGACCGCAGGTTCTGCAGAAACCGGCCCGGGGCGTTGCGGGTGATGGAGAGGAGGGTGGCGATCGCGCCGAGGGAGATCTCCGGACGTTCGTCAGCAGCGCCACGTAGCCGTTCGGCGACGATGTCGACGAACCTGCGGTCGGACGTGTACTGGGCGATGCCCTCACCCTGCGCGAACGGCAGCGAACCCAGGTTCAGGTCCTGCGGCCGCCACCCGAGCATCGTCGTGTCCAGGGTGACGACGACGGCTTCGGCGCGGATGGCCGCCGCGCGCTCCAGGAGGCTGTCGACGAGGTCGTCGTCGGTGGACCAGTACAGCTGGAACCAGCGCGGCGCCCCGGCGCTCGTGTCGTCCATCGCGGCCGCGACGTCTTCCATCGAGACGCTCGCCTGATTCGACAAGATGTAGGGGACACCGAGTTCCGCGGCCGCACGCCCGATGAGCGCGTCGGCGTCGGGCGCGGCGAGCGAACCGGCGCCGACCGGCGCGAACAGCACCGGCGCCGGGATGCGGCGACCGAACAGTTCGACCTCGAGGTTGCGCTGCGAGACATCCCGCAGGATGCGCGGCACGATCGCCCAGCGGTCGAGTGCCGCGCGGTTGGCGGCCATGGTGCGTCCCTCACCGGCGCCACCGCCGATGTACGCCCACGCACGCGCCGACATCGCACGTCGCGCACGTCGCTCGAGCTCGGCGAAATCCGTTGGCACACGCGGCTTTCGCCGGTGCACCCCGGCCGTGTAGATCTCGTTCTGCCGTGCGCGCCCGTAACCTGCGGTCATGGGTGGAGATGGTAGTGCCGCCATCGGGGCGTCCGGCCGGTATTGCCGGGGCGCGCCGCTCAGCGTGTGGCGACGGCGGTGGCGCCCGCCGCGGCGACGGTCACGGCCGCCACCGACGGCCACGCGCCGATCTTCTTCGCCAGGGGGTGCGAGCCGCCGAACGCCGCCAGGTAACCGGCCAGCAGACCGCCCGCGACCGCGGGGCCCTTCGTCGACGCCCACCGGCGAGTGCACCAGGCGCCGGCTGCGCCGAGCACCACACCACCGAGTTCGCGCCGGCCGCTGTACCGCGCGACCGCGAAACCACCGACGAGACCGACTGCCACCACGGGCACCGTTGCATCCACAGCCATGGGTCTCACGCTACCGGCACCGCGGCCGTCACCCATCCGCTCGCGATCGCGGCTCCGAAGACGGGGTAACCGACCGCTCCCCCGGACTTTCGAAGGGCTCCGTCATGACACCGACCGCCGAGATGACCGACTCGCCGCCTGCACAGTCGGCATCCCCGGCTCCCGATCTGCACCCGATCAGCGCCTCGACGACGGATCTCGAACTCGTCGAAGAGGTGCTGGCAGGGCACTTTCGCCGCCACGCCACCACCTTGCAGCAGGTCGGCGGGGAATTGACGCCGGCGATCGACGTCCTCTCGGCGCGGATTGGCGGAGGTAAACGCCTGCGCGCGTCGTTCTGCCTCTGGGGCGCCCGAGGCGCCGCCGGGGGCCGGAGCGTCGCGGGCATCGTCGAGATGGCGGCCGCCATCGAACTGTTCCATCTCGCCGCCCTCGTGCACGACGACGTGATGGACGACAGCGATGTCCGGCGCGGCCTGCCCACCGTGCATCGGCATTTCGCCGACGATCATCTGCGCGCGCGACGCCGTGGGGACGCCGAGCGCCATGGCACCGCCGTCGCGATCCTCGTCGGCGACATGTGCCTGTCCTGGTCCGACGACCTCGCCGCTGCCGCGGTGGACGACGTGTCCGCGGACATCCGACGCGCGGTCCGCGACACCTGGTCGGTGATGCGCGACGAGGCCTACGCGGGCCAGTACCTGGACATGCTGAGTCAGACCGAGGACACCACCGACGCCGATCGCACGGCACGGGTCCTGCGCTACAAGAGTGCGCGGTACACGATCGGTCAGCCGCTGCGTCTGGGCGGCACGCTCGCGGGTGCCCCGTCGGCGCTTCTCGAGGCATACGATCGGATCGGCATCACCGCCGGCGAGGCCTTCCAGCTCCGCGACGACATCCTGGGCGTCTTCGGCGACGAGAAGGTCACCGGCAAACCCGCCATCGACGACCTACGGGAAGGCAAGCGCACGATGCTCATCGCGGCGGCCGAGGAATCGGCGGGACGGATGGAGCGCCGCGTGCTCGCCGACGGTCTTGGCAATCCGGACCTCGACGCCGACGGTGCCGCGCGGATGCGTGAGGTCCTGTACTCCACCGGCGCCGTCGAACGAGTGGAACAGCGTATCGCCGACCTGCACGCGGAAGCGCTCGGCATCGTCGACGCCGCTCCGATGGACCCGGCGAGCCGGCACGCACTGACCGCCCTCATCGAACGTTGCGTGTGGCGGCGCGCATGACCGCTCCCGCCGGGCCGACGGTCGAACTCCGCGTCTGGGGTGTCGACCGCGTGCTACCGGCGCTCGGCCGGATGTCGTCGGGTCGACGGGTGCTGCGCCGTACTCCCGGTCTGCGTTTCGCCAAACTGCTGGGCACCGGCACCGCACGCACGTTCACCCTCGAGAGCGCCGACCTGAGACACTGGGCCGCGTTGACGGTATGGCACGACGCCGACGCTGCTTCGGCCGCAAGCGATTCCGTCGTGTTCCGCCGATGGCGAGAGTCCAGCACGGAGGAACTCCGGATCACCATGCGACCACTCCGGTCGAAGGGCCGTTGGTCGCGCGTCGACCCGTTCGAGACGGTGCGATCGTCGACCGACCACGACGCGTCCGGACCGGATTGGGCGGGCCCGGTCGCCGCGTTGACCCGGGCACGCCTCCGGCCCACGAAGATGGCATCGTTCTGGCGTGCCGTCCCGCCGGTGGCGACCGAACTCGCCGGGGCACAGGGCAATCGATTGGCCCTCGGCGTCGGCGAACTCCCGCTCGGGGTGCAGGGCACGTTCTCGATCTGGAATTCGGCGCAGGACCTCACCGGCTTCGCCTACCGCTCCCCCGCACATCTGTCGGCGGTTCGGCGGACCGCACCGTCGCGCTGGTATGCCGAGGAATTGTTCGCCCGTTTCGCCGTCACCGAGGTCGTCGGCACATATGAGGGGAGACCGGCGTGAGTCTCCTGGACGGCTCCACTTCGCACCGATCGGACCAATCGTCGCGATCGCGGCGTACCGACGGCACCGCGCCCTGGAACCGCGGCCTGGTCACCCTGGCGTGGATCCTGCTGGCGGCGACGATCGGCGTCCAGATCGCGTTTCCGCTGACCGGTGGCGGCACCCTGCCGCTGACCGTCGCGAGCGTGCTGCTCCTGGCGTCGGCCTCGCTCGTCCACGTTGCCGCAACCCGCGGCGCCGCCGCCGCGGTCGCCCTCGCGGTGGTGGCCGGTGGTGGCGGGCTGATCGCCGAATCCGTCGGTGTGAGCACCGGGTTCCCGTTCGGCACATACGAGTACACCGACGGGCTGGGACTGAAGGTCCTCGGCGTCCCGGTCCTGGTCCCGCTGGCCTGGATCATGATGTCGTGGCCCGCGCTGGTCGTGACCCGACGACTCGTCCGTGCGATGGGCATCGCCGGACGGTGGGTTGGGCCCGCCACCGCCGTCGTGGGTGCTTATGCACTCACGGCGTGGGATGTGTTCCTCGATCCGCAGATGGTCGACCAGGGCAACTGGGTGTGGCGGTACCCGACGCCGTCGCTGCCCGGGGTCGCCGACATCCCGCTGACGAATTTCGCGGGCTGGCTGCTGGTCTCGTTTCTCATCGTCGGCATGCTCGACCTCCTCATCCGCCGCGACGATCCCGACGCGACCGGGTCTTCCGGGATGGACGCCGTGCCCGTCACCGCGTACCTGTGGACCTACTTCTCCTCGGTGATGGCGCACGCGGTGTTCTTCGGCCGTCCGTCCGTCGCCCTCACAGGGGGTCTCCTCATGGGTGTCATCGCCATCCCGCTGCTCGTCGTCGAGATCAGGGGTCGCCGTGCGGGTGTCTGACCTGCTGCGGCCGCTGGTCGCGACGGGAACCGCTATGTCGCTGGCGTCGCTGGCCCTGACCCTCGACAACGCCCGCCGGGTCCGTCGGCCCGGTCTCGCCGACATCCCGGCGCCGGAACCACTGTCGGTTCTCATCCCGATGCGCGACGAGGCGCACAACGCCGAACGCTGCCTACTGGCCGTCCTCGAGGCGGCGGATCGCTGGCCAGGACCGGCCCGGATCCACGTGCTCGACGACGGCTCGGCGGATGGAACCGACGCCGTGCTCGCCCGCCTGGCCTCGATGGACGACCGGGTTCGTGTCCACCCCGGCTCGGCGCCTCCTCCCGGGTGGCTCGGAAAGACCTGGGCCTGCGCCCAACTCGCGGAGAAGGCGTTCCCCGGCGGGGTCCACGTCTTCCTCGACGCCGACGTCGTGGTCGAGCCCCACGCGTTCACCTCATCGTTCGCCTTGCTCCGCAACGCCGGACTCGATCTGGTGAGCCCGTACCCCCGGCAGGTCGCGGTCGGCGCGGGCGAGCGACTGGTGCAACCGCTGCTGCAGTGGTCCTGGCTGAGCACCCTGCCCCTCGGTCTCGCCGAGCGCTCACCGCGCGAATCTCTCACCGCCGCAAACGGTCAGTTCCTGGTCGTCGATGCCGCGATGTACCGTCGTGCCGGCGGTCACGAGGCGGTGCACGACGTGGTCCTCGAGGACATCGCCCTGTTGCGCGCCGTCAAGGCGGCCGGCGGTCGCGGCGTCGTGGCCGAGGGAAGCGACGTCGCCACCTGCCGTATGTACCGCGGCTGGGACGAGGTCCGCGCGGGTTACCGCAAGTCGCTGTGGTCGGCCTTCGGGTCTCCGGGCGGGACGCTGGGCGTCACCGGTCTGCTGTGCCTGATGTACGTACTCCCCGCGGCAGCAGCACTGTTCGGCTCCCGGACGGGTCTCGTCGGATACCTGGCCGGGGTGGCCTCACGGGTGGTGTCCGCACGCTGCACCGGCGGACGCGGATGGCCGGACGCCTTCGCCCATCCGCTCTCCATCCTCGTCTTCACCGGTCTCGCAGTCGATTCGACGCTGGCCCGACAGCGCGGCGACCTGCACTGGAAGGGACGCCCCATCGAGGTCCGTCGATGACGCGGGTCGTGGTGATCGGCGCGGGCGTCGGCGGACTCTCCGTCGCGATGCGCCTCGCCGCGACCGGTCACGATGTCACCGTTCTCGAGCAATTCGACGATGTCGGCGGCAAACTCGGGGTCATCGAGCACGACGGGTTCATCTTCGACACCGGGCCGTCGCTCGTCACGATGCCGCACGTCTTCGAAGAACTCTTCGACGCCACGGGCGCGTCGATCCACGACCACCTGACCCTCGAACGGCTCCCCGTCGCCGCGCGCTACCGCTTCCCGGACGGCACCGAACTGGACATGCCCGGAACGCTCGACGACATCCCCGCTGCCCTCGACGCCGCACTGGGGCGTGGGCGAGGCGCTCAGTGGTCATCGTTTCTGGAACGCGCACAACGTGTCTGGGACGTCACGCACGAACCCTTCCTGGAATCGCCGATGAGCATCCGCACGATGATCGGCGGGATCGCCACGCCGACGGATGTGCGGACCGTCGCGCCATGGAGAACGCTGCGTGGACTCGGCGAGGATTACCTCGACGACCCGCGCCTGCGGATGCTGCTGGACCGCTACGCGACCTACACCGGTTCCGACCCGCGCCGCGCGCCGGCGGCGCTCGCGTCCGTGCCGTGGTCCGAGCAGGCATTCGGATCATGGTATGTACGAGGCGGATTGGGCCGCATCGCCACCGCGATGCACGACCGTCTCATCGAACTCGGCGGGCGGGTCGAGCTCGGTGTCGAGGTCGACCGGATCTCCGTGGACCACACCGGTCGGGCCGATGGCGTGGTGCTGTCCGACGGAAGCCGGCGCCCAGCCGATCTGGTCGTCGCGAACGCCGACGCCCAGCAGGTCTACGACCGTCTCGTACCGCGTCGCGCCGCGCGTCGGCCCGCGGCGCTGCTGCGACGGACGACGCCGTCGCTGTCCGGGTTCGTCCTCCTCCTCGCCCTCGACCATCCGCCCGCTGCGCCGCACCACCAGGTGCTGTTCGCCGAGGACTACGACGAGGAGTTCGACGCGGTCTTCGGATTCCGCGGCTCACCGCGTCCGGTCGCTCGACCGACCGTGTACATCTCGGCTCCCGCCGATCCCGAGATCGTGCCCGCCCCGAGAACCGGCGCGTGGTTCGTGCTGGTGAACGCACCCCGCCACGACCCCGAGCACGGCGTCGACTGGGACGCCAAGGGCTTGGCGGACTCTTACGCCGACCAGATTCTCGAGGTGATGGCCGATCGTGGACTCGACGTGACCGGCCACGTGCGCCACCGTCTGATCGTCTCGCCCGCCGACCTCGAACGTCGGACCAGGACACCGGGCGGCTCCATCTACGGGTCGTCGTCGAATGGACCCCGCTCGGCGTTCCTCCGGCCGTCGAACACCTCCCCGGTGCCGGGCCTCTACCTCGTCGGCGGATCGTCGCATCCCGGCGGCGGTCTGCCGCTCGTGGTCATGTCGGCGAAGATCGTGGCGGAGCTGATCGGTCCGGCCGTGAGTCACTGACCGATGGGCCTTGCTCATCGGAGCCTTTAGCGCGGATCGATACGGAACACGGCGCATCGGCCCGCCGCGGCAGCAAAGGCTTCCGGGGTCACGTCGTCGACGACTCCCGCGTCCTTCATCATCTTCGGGCCGTCGGTGCCCGCCAGCTCCGGCCAGGCGCGTAGCACCGGAACGGCCTGATCGGCCGAGAGTTCGACGAGGCGGACATCGCTCATCTCCCCTCCCACCGACAGCTGGGCACGTCCCTCGGCCGCACGGACGTTGCGTGCCCAGTCCGCCCCGGGAAATCCCTCGAGCAGGTAGCGCTCGCCCGTACGGTGATCGAGCACCTGCCTCAACCATCGCCACGATGCGATCAGCGAGTCGTGGGACCTCGAAGCGTCAGATCAGACCCGGTCGCGATAGCTGTACGCATGTCCACCCAGCGACGCCGTCACGACCGCCACCGGAACACGGGAGGCCTGGAGGTTCCGGCGCTCTTCGGGGGTCAGGTGCTGACGAGACCACGTCCATCGCGGGCCGCGCCACCACGCATTCGTCCGTGCCTTCTCCATGTCACCGGTACCTTTCGCGCCGCTCGCTGTGAGCCCTGTCACGCGACCGTACCCGGATGATCTGCGTTCCAAACCTTCCGGCGCAGGTCAGCGTGTCGCGACCGGCATCGGCCCCACCGACCGGTCGCCGCGGAGCTTCTTCCGGATGAGTTCGGCGCTGATCAGGCACATCGGCAGGCCGATGCCGGGACGCGTGCTCGACCCGGCGTAGAAGAGGCCGTCGACCTTGCGTGACCGGTTCGTCGAGCGCAGAAACGCGCTCTGCCGCAGCGTGTGCGCCGGGCCGAGGGCTCCGCCGCACCACGAGTTGACCGAGTCGACGAAGTCCGCGGGGCCGATGGTGCGGCGGACGACGACACGATCGGCGAGGTCGGGAACACCTGCCCACTGTCCGATCATCGCAATGGCCCGGTCGGTCACCTTCTCGATGTCGGGGTCGCCGCCGCCGTCCACGCCGCCGCGGCCGAGACCCGGGTCGGGCGGGACGGGCACCAGGATGAAGAGGTTCTCCGAGTCCGACGGCGCGACCGACGGGTCGGTGGCCGACGGCTTGCACACATAGAGCGACGCCGGGTCCGGTACGCGCGTGGGACTCTCGAAGATGGCGTCGAAGTTGGTCTTCCAGTCCTCGGTGAAGAACAGGGAGTGATGCGCCAACTCGGGAATCTCACCGCGTACGCCGAGGAGTGCGAGCACCGCCCCCGGGCCGGAGGTGGCGCGGTCCCAGTACCGTTCGGGGAAGGTCTGGAGTTCCCGGGGCAGCAACCGAGTCTCGAGATGGTGCAGATCGGTGGCACCGATCACGATGTCCGCGACCAGTTCTCGCGGTGTGCCGTCGGCTCCTTCGACGCGGACGCCGGCCACCTCGGCGCGACGACGCGACGGCGTGGACCGCTTCCCAGCGCGTTCCCGCGTGAGGATGGCGGTCGCGGCCGTGCCGGTGGAGATGCGTACGCCCCGTTCCCGCGCAACCCGCTCCAGCGCGTCGACCAGGGTGGTGAAGCCGCCGTTGGGGTACCGCACACCGTCGGCGAGGTCGAGCCAGCTCATCAGGTGATACATCGCAGGGGTGCGCTCGGGCGAGGAACCGAGGAACACCGCCGGATACCCGAGGACCTGGCGGAGCCGGCGGTCGGTGAAGCGGGCCGCGATGTAGGACTGCAGCGAGGTCGTCAGCAGCGTGACAAGCGTTTTCGCGTGCCGCAACACCGGCAGGCCGAGGAAGGCACGTGGCGAGTCGAAGCTGGTGTACAGGAACCGTTCCACGGCAAGGTCATACGCTTGCCTGCCGGTGCGCAGATAGTCGTCGAGTGCGGCTCCCGCGCCGGGCTCGATCTCGTCGAAGAGCGCACGGTTCCGGTCCTGGTCACCGAACACGTCGATCGGCTTCTCGTCGGACCCGTTGTCGTCGAAGAACACTCGGTAACCGGGGTCGAGGCGGACGAGATCGAGCTGCTCGGCGGTCGACGTCCCGAGCATCTCGAAGAAATGGTCGAACACCTCCGGCATCAACCACCACGACGGACCGGTGTCGAAGCGGAACCCGTCGCGATCCCAGGTACCGGCCCGACCACCGAGGTCGTCGTTCTTCTCCACGAGTTCGACGTCGTGCCCGTCGTGGGCGAGGAGGGCGGCGGTGGCCAGGCCGGCGACTCCGCCACCGATGACGACGACGCGTCGGGACTCGCTCATACGTTGCTCTTCCTTCTGTTCAGACCGGCGGCGTCGGCACGTGCGGGTCGCGGCATACCGCGGCGGGCGACGGCGGCCGCCGCGATCTTCGCCTTCCCGGCGTTCGGGACGCGGACGCGGGTACGGCGGGCCTCGGTGGCCGACGACTCGCGAAGGCGGGCCGTCAGCTCGGCGAACAGGTCGTGCGCGGTGCACACCGCGACGCGGCTGCTCGCCGGCAGGTGCGGGATGGCGGCCGCAGCGGCGGTCAGGTCGAGGTCGATGTCGTCCAGCCAGAGCGACCAGGCGGAGTCCGCCGGATCGTCGGGATCGAGGCCGACCAGGTAGCGCCGCCCCAGCCCGTCGCTGTCCTCGCCGAAGTCGCGGAGGAAGTTGATCTTCTGGAAGGCCGCGCCCAGCCGTTGGGCGCCGGGTGCGAGGTGGTCGTACTGGGCGGCGGATTTCGGCTCGTCGGCGAGGAACGCCCGCAGGCACATCAGACCGACCACCTCGGCCGAGCCGTAGATGTAGGTGGCCAGCGACTCGAAGTCGTGCTGGACCTGGGTCAGATCGCTGCGCATCGAGTCGAAGAACGGGCCGACCAGATCAAGATCGATGCCGACCCGGCGGGCGGTCTGCGCGAAGGCGTGGACGACGAGGTTGCTGCTCGACCCGGTGACGAGCGCGACGCTGGTCTGCTCCTCGAGCTGGTCGAGTTCATTGCTGCGGTCAACGAGCCCCTGCTCCGGGCGCGGGGCGTCGACGATCTCGTCGGCCACCCGCACGAGCGCGTAGATGTTCTGGACGTCGCGCCGAATCCGCGGCGTGAGCAGACGCGAAGCGAGTCCGAACGAACTCGAGTACGACCTGATCACCATCGCCGCACAGGCTTCCGCGACCTCGTCGTATCGCCGGTGCGGTGGGATCACCTGAGTGTGACCGGGAATGTGCATCATCCGACCGCTCCTCGACCTGGTGACTGAACGCCAATTGCCTGACGTCATGAATTCGACGCCCGGGACATCACCGGATGGGTGTCGTAGACCGAACCGGGGTCGTCGGTCGGCAGCTGCCGCACCTGCTCGACGAACCACGGACTGACCGCCCACGGGGTGTTCGCGACGAGCGACCACACGTCGGCGACGTCGGCCCAGGCGTGCTCGGCGACCTCATCGGGATCCGGTCGAAGTGTTCCCAGCGGACGTGCGACGAACACCGGGCAGATCTCGTTCTCCACGATGCCGCTCGCGTCGACCGCCCGGTACCGGAAGTCCGGCAGGATGCAGCGGACATCGGCCACCTCGATACCGAGCTCGCGCCGGGCATACCGGTGCACGGCGTCGACGACGTCCTCGCCGGGGCGCGGATGACCGCAGAACGAGTTGGTCCACACCCCGGGCCAGCTGCGCTTGGACAACGCCCGGCGTGTCATGAGGATGCGGCCGTCGACGACGAGATGGCACGAAAAGGCGAAGTGCAGCGGGGTGTCCGGTCCGTGCACCCCCTCGCGGTCGGCGGTGCCGCACGGGCGGCCGTCGGCGTCGGCGAGAACCACCGAGTCGTTCGTCATCGACATTTCCTCATCGCATCGAGATCGGGCGAGCTGCTCTTCGCACCATTGTTCGTCACCGGAGCGCGAACCGGATGGGAGCCGCCCGCGACGAGAACTCATCCGAGCCGTCGGGTCTGCCTCCGCACCGCGATCCCCAACTGGACCGTCCCGATCAACGCCAGTGCCGCGCCGATTGCCGCGATGAATAGAGCCAGGCCGGACGCGACGGCTGAGCTCAGTCCCGAGCACCACCACGAACCCGCACTCACAGTGGCGACGACCGCCAGTATCACCCGCGACGGCCGCTCCCACACGGTGACCGTCCCTGGCCCCTTCATGCCCACCGCCTGGGCCGTGGCGCGGGTGATCTCGAGGATGAGGGTGAGCACCGCGATCGTCGCGCCGAGCCATGGCGGTGCACCCACGACCACCACGATGCCGACGAGCATCACGTCCGAGAACCGGTCCGCCACCGAGTCGTTGATACGCCCCCACCGCGAGGCCGTTCCGGTCTGGGCCGCGATGGCACCATCGATCCCGTCGAGGAGCGCCGCCAGGACGATGACGAGTGCGGCGAGCAGCGGCCACCAGTCGCCGAGAATGGTCAGGCACAGCGCGATCGCGGTGGCGATGACTCCGAGAGCTGTCACGGTGTTCGGCGTGAGGCCCAGTCGGGCCAACGGTCGCGCGCAGGCGTGGCTGACGAGCACCCAGTTCCGGACCCAGAAACTCGCGCGCGGATCGAGCCCTCCGTGGAGCTTCGACCACGAGTCGAGTGCCTCGTCCCGGGCGCTCGTCGTCCGCTCCGCACCCGACGCCGCCGTGAGGCTCCGGCCCGCTCGCTCAGGCTCCGCGGACACGTCCCCTCCTCTGCTTCTCGATCGCCTGCCCGAACGCCCATCCGATGATGACGATGACGTGCGCGACGTACAGCCACAAACCGACGGCGACCACCCCGCCGATCACCCGGAGACCCCCGTACGGGATCCCGACATCGATCGGCAGGGACAGGAACAGCAGGAAGCCCTGGGTGAATCCGGCGATGAACGACGCGGTGCCGAGAGCGCTGGCCGCCGCCACCCCGAGTGATGGCTCACCGGGCGTCACCTTCCAGTACACCCAGGTCAGGGCCACCGTGACCAGCATCCACACGACGATGAACTCGACCACAATCCGGACCACGAGGTCGCCGAAACCACCCGTTCCGCCTCCCTCGGGCGCAAACGTCGTGAGTGTGCCCGCGACGCCGACGACCACATACGCCAGTGGCGGCACGACGACCACCAATCCCAGCACCCAGATCCGAGACCGCCATCCCGTGAACCGGTCCTCGCGCGGATACAACGTCATACACGCGCGGCGAAGACCCTCGCCGTAGAACGACGCCGGGAACAGCAACACCAGTGCGCCCATCAGCGTCAGTCCGGTACCGACCGCGACGGCCTCGTCGAACACGCCACGGCCGCCCATGGCCGGTGGGATGAGGACGCGCAGCTCCGCCAGGGACTCCTCGGCGGACGGGCCGCGGAGCCAGGTCGTCGACCAGATCCCCAGCAGCGCCCACGGCACGACGGCGATCGCCGCGAAGTAGGTGAGGGTGGCAGCAGCCGCGGCGAGGTCGCCGCGGCCCAGTACATGGCGCACATCGGTCACCAACGCACGCACGTCGAACGTCGTCGTCTGCTCGCGGATCGTGGTGTCGCGAGTCACCGTCGGGGCCGATCGGCGCGGTGTCACCCCTCCGGGATACCCGAAACACCCCACTCGCGCCGCAGCAGTGTCCGATCTGAGTCCTCGGTGACTCCAGCGTGATCACACTGTCGCCTCCACCGCTGTCCTGCACCCGTCCGGCTGCCGGGGGAACCCGGGTGACGACACCGGTCACCGACGAGCGCCCCGCACATGCTCGGAATGCGTGTCAGATCGACGCGAACAGCGCGATCGCCATCCCCAGCATGATGACCGCGACCACCGCGTCGAGCATCTTCCACGCCCGCGGACTCGCGAAGAATCCGGACAGTCTCCGAGCTCCGCCGCCGAGCGCGGTGAACCAGAGGACACTCGCGATGCAGGCACCGAAGGCGAACGCCCACTTGCCGTTTCCGTGGCCGTTGGCGATGGCACCCATGGTGATGACCGTGTCGAGGTAGACGTGCGGGTTGAGCCAGGTCAGAGCCAGGGCCGTACCCACCGCCACCCAGCGGCCGGTGGACTCGGCCCCGATCTCGTCAGCGGCTGCGATGGCCTCGTCACTGCGCACACAGCGTCTGGCGGCCATGACGCCCAACGCCCCGACATACAGTCCGCCGGCCGCTTTCGCGAACGTCACCACCTCCGGGTGCGCGGCGACGAGCGCGCCGAGGCCGGCCACCCCTGCCACGATGAGTACGACGTCGGAGAGGGCGCAGACCGCCACGATCTGACCGGTGTGCCTGCGGGCGACGCCCTGACGCAGCACGAAAACGTTCTGGGGTCCGATGGCGATGATCAGACCGGCGCCGGTGAGAAGCCCGGCAAGTGTCGGTACGAGGTAGGCGGTCACCGGGACGACGCTAGGGCGACACGCCCCGGTCAGTACAGCGAAACTTTTTCACGAATAAACAGTTGAACTTCAGATTGTGGACGCATCGTCGCCCAGTCCGATGCCGCGTAGAACCGCGCACAAGGCCTCGATGTAGTCGGTGACGTCCACGTCGCCGACCAGGCCCTGCTGAACGACCACCCCCTGCATCGCCGAGACCATCACCTGCGCGAGCACCGCAGGCTCCGCGGGCAATTCGTGGCCCGCGGCCCGCCAGGCCGTCAGCACGCGTTCGAAGACGCCCCGCAGCCCACGGATGATGTCGCGCACGGTCTCGCGCAGCTCCGGGTTGTTGGCGGCCTCACCCCATACCGTCAGGACCATCCGGAAGCCGTCGGTCATCGGCGCGATCTCCAGCAGGACCCGTTCGGCCAGCGCGCGTACAACCGCCTCAGGCGACGGGGGTTGCTCTACCGGGTCGTCGAAGCTGCTGATCCCCGACTCGTAGGCGGCGAAGATCGACCGCGCAACGGCGGCGATCAGTTCTTCTTTCGACGAGTAGTACGAGTAGACGGCACCCGCACTGAGCCCGGATTCCCGGATCACGTCAGACATCGACGCACGGTGGAACCCCTTGTCGACGAAGCATCGGCGAGCGGCGGCGAGGATCTGCCGGCTTCTTTCGAGCTTGCGTTCGTCGCTGATCTTGGGCATGCCGACAGTCTAAAACGAATATTCGTTCTTGATTCCTCGCGGCCCTCCGCGCATACTCAGAAAAACGAAGATTCGTTCTTTTTAGGAGTGGTCATGAGCACTGAACTGCACTCGACAGATTCGCGCGATCGGGCGCCCGTTGCGACCGCGGAGGCCGACGGTGCGCCCCCGACCGGGCGGGCACCCAGTTGGCGCCTCGTGGCGGTGATGGCGCTGCTGATCCCGACGTTCGTGATCGCGATCGCCGCGACGTTCGTGTCACTGGCCGTCGATCCCGAGCCGCATCAAGCCCCACTGGGTCTCGTCGCACCGCCGCCCGCGGCACAGGCGATCGAGACGGCGCTCGCCGACCGGGCCGGTGAAGACGCCTTCGCCGTCGAACGATTCGCCGACACCGAGGACGCGCGTGCCGCCATCGAACGGCGCGACCTGGTCGGCGCGATCGCGGTCGGGCCCGGCGGGGTCACGGTGCTGACCGCGGAGGCGGGTTCGCCGGTGCTGGCGCAGGTCGTCGCCGGGGTCGGGAACGGCATCGCCACCGCCCAGCGTGTACCGGTCGCCGTCGAATCCGTGGTCCCCACTCCCGAGACTGATACACGCGGAACGGGTTTCGCCGCCGGACTGTTGCCGTTGCTGATCGCCGGCATGGCACTCGGCGGAGCCGCCGCGATCGGGCTGCGCGGCCCAGTCGCCATGCAGGCGACACTGGCGGTCCTGGGGCCGCTCGTGGCCGGGTTCGGTTTCGCGGCGACGTGGTCATGGTTGGGCGTCATCGACGGCGGTATCGGCCCCGTCGGACTCGCCGCAGCCCTGATGATCGGAGCGATCACCTGGTTCACGGTTGGTGCGGGCAGCCTGCTCGGACCCGCCGGGGTCGGGGTGTCCGCGCTGGTGATGGTGCTGATCTCCAACCCGCTGTCGGGGCTGGCATCGTCGCCGTACCTGTTGCCCGCGCCGTGGGGAACGATCGGCCAGTGGTTGCCGCCCGGCGCCGGCGGCACGCTGCTCCGTTCGGTCGCGTATTTCCCGGCGGCGAGCATCACCGGACAGGTCGCCGTTCTCCTCGGGTGGATTGCCGTCGGCGCCGCGCTCCTCGCACTCGGCATGGTGCGCGGACGGCGGGCCGACTCCGCGGGCGACACCGTCCCCGCCTGATCCGGCCGGCGGTGGTGTGTCTCGACTGTCCGGCGGGACACACCACTAACCTCGGCTCGTGGACATCAGTCAGGAAGGCCTGCGCACGCTGGCCGCGGTCCTGCGCGAGGGCACCTTCGACGCCGCGGCCACCGCCCTGCACATCACCCCGTCGGCGGTGAGCCAGCGGATCAAGGCGCTGGAGTCCGCTGCCGGGCGGGTACTCCTCCGGCGGACCAAGCCGGCGACGGCCACACCCGATGGCGAGGTGCTGGTGCGGTTGGCCAAGCAGTGGGAACTACTGCTCGCCGAGACCCGCGCCGAGTTCGTGGGCGCGCCCGACGACGACGATCTGCCGCTGGTCGAACGTCCCCGTGTCCATCTCCCGGTCGCGACGAATGCCGACTCGCTCGCGACCTGGTTACTGCCCGTGCTCGCGCGATTCCACCGGGAGCACGCAGTGGCGGTCGAGGTCTTCCGAGACGACGAAACCCGCAGCAGCACCCTGCTCCGCACCGGCGACGTGCTCGCCGCGGTGACCTCGGAACCACTGGCGATCCGCGGGTGCGCACTGCAGTCGCTCGGCACGATGCGCTATCTGCCGGTCGCCACACCGGAATTCATCGACACATGGCTACCCGACGGGCCCGATGCCGATGCACTGGCCCGGGCCCCGATGGTGCAGTTCGACCGCAACGATCACATCCAGCGGAACATCTCGGCCGCCCTCGCCGGCCGGCCCGTCGACCCGCCCGCGGTCTACATCCCGGCGTCGACCGAATACCACCGCGCCGTCGCGCTCGGCATCGGCTGGGGCGCCGTCCCGGTCGTCCAGATCGCGGACGCCCTCGACACCGGTCGCGTCCGCCTCATCGCCGACCACCACATCGACGTCCCGCTGTACTGGCAGCACTGGAAGCTGAGTTCGCCTCTGCTGCAGACACTCACGACGAGCGTCGTCGACGGCGCCGCGCGGGTTCTCCAGCACTGATCGCGCTCGACTCGTCGCCGTCCACGACGGGCAGACCCAGCTGTGGACGAATCGGACGTTGTCATACGCCTGAGGTCGACGGTGTTCCCGCGACCGCCGGGCTGTCGTCGACCGTGCGCCGGCCCCGAACGACCGCGACGCCGAGAACGCCCACAGCGACCACGAGGCAGGCGATCACGTAGGGGAGACTCCCGATCGGTGTGTTGTCGGCGGTGATTCCGTCCTCGGCGTCGAGGTAGGCGGGCAACGCGGTGCACCACAGTACGAGGTGCACCCCGAGGAACAGGACCGGGAACACGACGAGGAAGGGCCGAGCGCTGCGAGCGTCGTCGACGCCCAGCGTCGGGTCGCTGCGCATGCGTCGCCATTGCATGTACAGAAGGGTCAGTCCGATCCCCCACACCAGGGCCATCTCCACCCAGTACACGACGGTCTGCGCGTCGTGATTCGCGTTCTCGTCACGGCCGAACAGCGCCGTCGGAATGGACAGCAGGGGCATGCTGACGACGGCCAGAACTCCGGACACGACGACGCGCCATGTCAACGACCATCCGCGCGGGGCGCGTCCGTGGGAGGTCGGGATCTGCACCAAGCGCACCGCGACGTAGACGAGCACGGCGAACGAGACGGTCGCGAAAAGCCAGACGCTCCCCCACGGCACCGCGGCCAGTGTGGGCTCCGCGGCGGGATTGCCGAACTCGTCGGGGGCGACGCCCTGGGCTCGGAGCTGGGCGAGGGTGTCGCGATAGTACGGCGCGTCGACGTTCCACGCCCACCACTTGAGCTGCGGGCCGAGCTGGTCGAAGATCTCGTAGAAGGTCTGGAACACCAGGGCCAGAACGAGCGAGCCGCGCAGCGCCGAGCGCTTCGACCCGTCGAAGAAGCCCCACGCCCGCACGAGCTCGTAGGCGACCTGGCTCACGGCCGGATAGAACGCGACAATGTACAACGGCAGCCGGTCGTACATGAACATGACCGTGAACACGTTGTGGGAGAACATGAATCCTATCGCTTCTTCGGCGTGGAACCAGTTCGGGAAGTACAGCGGCGGCTCGATCACGAACAGGTAGACCAACGATCCGATCCACACCGTCAGGTTGGTGGGGTCGCCGTCGCGACGCAGTCGGCGGATCGCGTGGATCAGCGCGAGGACGGCACCGAGGATGATCGTGACCTCGAGGACCGGTTGCGTCCAGTGCTCGGGGTCGGCCGGATTCCGGATCGTGACAATCGGATTCGCGCCCTCGCACTCGAACCCCAGGTAGCCGGTGATGATCGACGGGACGTCACCCGGCGTGCAGACCGCCATCGTCTCCGCCTCCTGCAATGGCTGCGCTCCGGCGCCGAGCCCACTCCGCTACGTCACGTCATGCTCTGTGAATGATGTGTCACCGTAGTATGTGCTCCAGGTCACGTCAACGGACCGCGGCGGAGTCGACCAACTTCGGATTCGACTCGTCGACAAGGGGGTTCTCGATCTCGTCGCGCCACATGCCGGCCGCGAAGTAGAACGCCCACGCGATCGGCACCGGGAGCAACCCGGCCAGCACGAACGTGGCGGTCAGGCCGATCGCCGACGAGACCGGGGCGGCGATCGCCATCGACACCGGCATCAGCGCAACCGATACGAAGAAGTCGAGACTGGCGATGCGACCCAACAGTGCCGGCGGCACCCGACGCTGTAAGAGCGTTCCCCACAGCACCATCGGGCCGTCGAACAGGACGCCCATGGTCACACCGGCGGCGACGAACATCCACGTCGAATCGGCGAGACCCATCAGTACCAGCGGCAGGCTGGAGAAGGCCCACAGCGAGAACATGACGGTCAGGTACCGACGCGGCATCGGGATCGAGGCGAAGACCAGTGACGCCGCGGCCGCGCCGAGTCCGAATCCAGCGAGCACCCAGGCGTGCTGGGTCGCGCCGCCGTCGATGCGCTCACGTAATGCGAACGGGACGAGCACCTCGATCGGACCGAGCGTCGCCAGTACCAGGACACACGCGAAGAGCAGCGTCCCCCACAGCCACGGGGTCCGGGCCATGTAGACGAACCCCTCGGCCAGGTCGCCGACGATCCGGCGGGCACCCGCACCCTCGACGACCGCCGACTCCTTCTCGGCCGTCTCGCCGAACCGGCGCGCGGTGACCGGTGCCATCCCGAGATAGCAGACACTCGACAGGATCGCGGCGACCGCCGCCATCAACACCGCGGGTCCCGGGGCCCAGGCACCGATGACCGCGCCGGCGACCATCGGCCCGACCGCCTGGAACACCACGGGGCGGAAGAAGCCCTCGATACCGTTGGCCGCCTGTAGCTCCGTCGGCGCGACGACACCGGGGAGCAGCGCCGAGTAGGCGGGGTAGTACATCCCGGTGGTGATGCCGCCCAGCAGGGACGCCACCACCACGTGCCAGAGCTGCAGCACGCCGGCGATCGACGCCAGACCAATCGCGCCGAACGCGACCATCTTCGCGACCTCGAGGCCGATCATGATGTGGCGCTGCGAAATACGGTCAGCGAGCACACCACCGGCCAACGTGGAGAACAGCATTCCCACCGCGGCCACGCCAGTTGCCAGCGACACCTGACCCGGCCCGCCGCCGAGCGCGATGATCTGCCAGATCACCGCGATCGTCCACACGCCATCGGCGAACATGGCGAGGATCAGTCCGGACGCGAGCAGCCGGTACTGCCGACGCGCGAACGGCAGCAGCGCGCGGGGCAGACGGGAGTCGGCGGCGGAAGTCACCCTTCGAGCTTGCCCGAACCCGCGGGCGTGGTGCCAACCCTTTTCGGACCGCCGTTGTCCGGCGGTGCGGGTCAGCTCGCCTTGCGCGAGGACTTCTTGGCGGGCGCCTTCTTGGCCGTGGACTTGCTCCCGGACTCGCCGGACCCCGAGCTGCCCGAGGAGGCCTTCTTCGCCGTCGACCTGGAAGCGGTCTTCTTGGCCGGCGCCTTCTTCGCGGCCGTCTTCGCCGCAGCCTTCTTGGCCGGTGCCTTCTTCGCCGCGGTGTCCTTCGAGTCCGAATCCGAATCCTTCGAATCGGAACCCCCGCGGTCCTTCACCGATGCGCGCAGCGCGGCGAGGAGATCGGCAACGTCGGAGTCTTCGGTGTCCTTGTCTTCGTCGTCGGATTCGGGGAACGCCTCGCCGCCCTCGGACTTCGCCTCGATGAGCTTTGTCAGCTCGTTCTGATAGGTGTCCTCGAACTCGGAGGGGTCGTAGTCCGATGCCATCGACTCGATCAGCGAGGCCGCCATCTGCAGTTCCTGATCGCGGATCTCGGTGTCGTCGTCGAGGAAGCCGAAGTCGGGTTTGCGGACCTCGTCGGGCCACAGCAGCGTCTGCAGCGTCATCACCCCGTCGACGACGCGCAGCGCGGCCACGCGTGTCCGGTTGCGCAGGGTGAAGGAGGCGATCGCGAGCCGGTCCGTCTCCTCCAGCGCCTTGGCCAGCAGGACGTAGGCCTTCGGCGACTTCGACGACGGTTCGAGGTAGTAGGGCTTGTCGAAGTAGATCGGATCGACCTGCTCGGCGGGTACGAACTCCAGGATCGAGATCTCGGGACTCTTCTGCACCGGCAGCGAGGCGAGGTCTTCTTTGGTGAGGATCACGGTCTCGCCGGACTCGGATTCGTAGGCGTTGGCGATGTCGCCGTAGTCGACTTCGGTGTCGGTGCCCTCGCGCACGCGGCGATAACGGATGCGGGTTCCGTCCGACGAGTCGACCTGATACGACTTCCGGTCGTGACTCTCGGTCGCGGAATAGACCTTGACCGGCACGTTGACCAGGCCAAAGCTGAGGTCGCCCTTCCAGATCGAGCGCATGAGGGCCATTCTGCCAGGGATCCGGGCCGGATGGCGGCAAGCTGCGCGACGTTCTGACCGGCGTTGTGGACAATGGGACGCATGGCAGGCGGCGAGACACTGGAGGTCGACGGTCGGCGGATCTCGATCACCAATCTCTCGAAGGTGCTCTATCCGGCGACGGGGACGCGGAAGTTCGAGGTCATCGACTACTACTCGCGGATCGCCGATGTCCTCCTCCCCCACGTACGCAACCGCCTCATCACCCGTAAGAGGTGGCCCAACGGTGTCGAGTCGACCCCGTTCTTCGAGAAGAACGTTCCCGAGAGCGCACCCGACTGGATCCGACGCCACGGCATCCAGCACAGCGAGCGGGTCATCAACTATGCGATGGCCGACGATCGGGCCACGCTGGTCTGGCTCGCGCAGATGGCCGTGCTCGAGATCCACACGCCGCAGTGGCGGCTTCCCATGGGGCCCGACGGCGCACCGATGGCCAACCGCATCGTGTTCGACCTCGATCCCGGCCCGCGGGTGCCGCTGCACCGGACCGCGGAGGTGGCGTGCGAGATCCGCAACTGGCTCGGCGGTGCGACGACGTACCCGGTGACCAGCGGCGGCAAGGGCATCCACCTCTACGCGCGGCTCCCGAAGCCCGTGACGTCGGATGCGGCGCGCAAGGTGGCGCAGGAGGTCGCCAACGAGTTCGCCCGTCAGCACAGTGATTTCATCACCGCCAAGATGTCCAAATCGCTGCGCGACGACAAGGTCTTCATCGACTGGAGCCAGAACACCGCCGCCAAGACCACTCTCGCGCCGTACTCGATGCGGGGCCGCGAGCAGCCGTGGGTGGCCGCGCCGCGCACCTGGGAGGAGATGGAGGACCCCGGACTCTCCCAACTGCTCTACACCGAGGTGCTGGACCGCGTCGAGGAGTTCGGCGATCTCCTCGACGGCCTGGACGCCCCCTACGACGACGAGCCGGAGGTCGTCGTCGAGCCCGCGGCGGGACAGGTCATCAACCTGAAGGAGTACCGGCGCAAGCGCGACCAGTCGAAGACACCCGAACCCTTCGGCGACGAAGCGCATCGACAGCGCATCGAAGCCGAGAGCTCTGCTGCAGAACCTGATTCCTCGGATACGCAGACCGAGAGGGCACCGATCTTCGTGATCCAGGAGCACCACGCCCGTCGGTTGCACTACGACTTCCGACTGGAACACGACGGGGTCCTGGTGTCGTGGGCCGTACCGAAGAACCTGCCCACCGACCCCGACCAGAACCGGCTCGCAGTGCAGACCGAGGACCACCCGATGGACTACGCCGACTTCGAGGGCGACATCCCGGCGGGCGAATACGGCGGCGGTCACGTGTCCATCTGGGACAGGGGCACATTCGAGCTCGAGAAGTGGCGGGACAAAGAGGTCATCGTCCGCCTCCATGGCGAGCGCGTGCAGGGACGGTACGCCTTGATCCGGACCGGCGAGAAGAACTGGCTCGCCCACCTGATGAGCGACGAACCGCGTCCGATCGTCCCCGACAGCCTCACCGACCCGCGCCCGATGCTCGCGACCGACGAGTCGATCGACGGACTCAACGGTCGAGACTGGGCATTCGAGGGCAAATGGGACGGATATCGGCTCCTCATCCGTTCGGTCGGCGGCGAGTTCCGGCTCACCTCCCGATCGGGTATCGACATGACCGCCGACTTCCCCGAACTCGCCGGCCTCGCAGATGATCTCGGTCTGATGGACGTGGTGCTCGACGGTGAGGTCGTCGCGATCGACTCGTCGGGCCGCACCAATTTCACGCTGCTGACCTCGCGTCGGCACACCGACGAGCCGTATTCGTTGCGGTTACACCTGTTCGACATCCTGTTCCTGAACGGCTCGTCGTTACTGCGCAAGCCGTGGTCGGTTCGACGCGAACTCCTCGAGGAGCTGGCGCCCGCGTTCCGCAACTCCGCCTTCGTCGAAGTGCCGCCGCTGCTCCCCGGACCGGGATCGGCCGCCGTCGAATACAGCCGTGACCACAACCTGGAAGGTGTTGTCGCCAAACGCCGCAACTCGGTGTATCAGCAGGGACGTCGGTCGACCACCTGGCTGAAACACAAGAACTGGAGCGACATCGAGGTCGTGGTCGGCGGATATCGGCCGGGCCGCGGCAACCGCGCCCACACCATCGGTTCCCTGCTGATCGGTCTGCCCGAGGAGACCGGACTCCGCTACGTCGGTCGCGTGGGAACCGGCTTCACCGACGCACAGTTGCGTTCGCTTGCAGAGGAACTCGGACCGTTGGAGATCTCGCGGTCACCCTTCCTGGACAAACTCGAACGGCCCGTCGAGTCCAGCGCGGTGTGGGTCCTGCCGAAGATCGTCGGCGAGGTCCGGTTCATGGACTGGACGACGGCCGGGCATCTGCGGCATCCCAGCTGGCGGGGGATCCGGAGGGACAAACTGCCCGGTGATCTGTGACCCGGGGCGTGAACCGAGCAGAGGAGCGTGGACATGACGGGTGAGACGATCACCATCTCGGCGGCCGACGGAGAGACCGAAGCCTATGTGGCGCGGCCCGATTCATCCGGGACGTCACCGGGAGTCCTGTTCTTCACCGACGTGATCGGCCTACGACCTCGCATCGAGGCCATGGCCGACCGCATTGCGTCCTGGGGTTACGTCGTGCTCGTGCCACACCTGTTCCACCGGTACGGGTCCGCGGCCGAGTGGGCGCCCACCGAGGATCTGCTGCTGCCCGAGGCGCGGACCGCATTCTTCCGATCCGCGATGCCGCGGGCACGGACCCTCACGCCCGACGCGGTACGGCCCGACCTCGTCGCCTACCTGGATGCGCTGCAGTCGCTGCCGGGCGTCGCACCCGGACGTGTCGGTGTCACGGGCTACTGCATGGGTGGCCGGCTTGCGCTGAACATCGCCGCCGCCCGGCCCGACGACGTCGCCGCGGTCGGCATGTTCCACACCGGCGGCCTCGTCACCGACGACCACGACAGTCCGCACCTGCATCTCGTCGGCATCGACGCGTTCGTCCTCGCCATCCACGCCGACAAGGACTCATCACTGCCCGCGATGGCGGTCGCGCAGTTCGAGCACGCCCTGACCGGTGGGGGCGTGGCGCACTCGGCGACCGTCTATCCCGGTGCGCCGCACGGGTATACGATGTCCGATCTGGCGGCGTATCACCACGAGGCCTGCGAACATCACTTCGATGAGCTCATGGCTCTCTTCCGGCGGATGTTGTCGGGGTGAGGTGGGTCCGCTCCGACCCCCGGTGAGTCCGATCGTCGGACAGGTACCGCGGGCCCAGCAAGGCGACTACAAGTCGCTTATAAGTCGAGAGGCGCACAGTGGCCGCAATCAGCCACCACGAGCCTTCAGGAGACACCCCGTGACCAGCCGTCCTTCCGCCCGCACCGATGCCACCGCGCCGACCACCCCCGATCTCACCGGTATGAAACTCGCCCACCGCGGCATGCTCGACGACACACGTCGCTTCGCCGACATCCTCGGCCGCATCGGAGGTGGTGAACTGTGCGATGGGCGCCGCCGCAAAGCCATCGGCGACTATCTCGACCAGTTGTGCGCGTCCATCCATCATCACCACACCATCGAGGACGAGGTGGTGTGGCCGATCCTCACCGCATCCGCCGGCGCGGCCGTCGACGTCCACGATCTGAAAGATGATCACACCCAGCTCGATGCGCTGCTCGCAGCACTGCAGGCTCGCACAGCAGCCTTCACATCCGCGCAAGCCGACCACCGCGTCGCAGCGAACGAGCTCGCCGCGACCCTCGGCGACGTTCACCAGCTACTCGGTGAGCACATCGCCGACGAAGAAAGGGTCGTGTTCCCGATCGTCGACCGCTACGTGAGTGTGGCGGATTGGGACCGAGTGGAGAAGGCTGCCCGAAGCGGCGCGAGCATGCGGTTCGAGGCACCGAGAATGATGCGGCACGCAGATGAGCGCGAGCTGGCGAAGATGAAGCGCGAGGCGGGACCGGTCATCCGGGCCGTGCTCACACTGCTCGTTCGCAGCTTCGACAAGCGCGAGGCCATCATCGCCGGCCCAGTTCGGTGAGGCCGGCTCGCACCGTGTTCTGCACCTCCACGGCCATTCGACGGTGGGCGGTCGCGGCGGCCGTGTCACCGAGGAGGTCGGCGAGCTCGGCGAGCACCGCGTCCATCGGACCGAATGCGACAGATCCCGAGTTCAGGCCGGCAATCGTGCCCGACCAACGCCGCAGTTCGTCGTAGAGTACGGCCGCGGCCTCGGTCATCTCGAGCCGGACGAGGGCGCGGGCGTGGAAGACCGACATCGCGGTCCAGTAGAAGTCGCGGCTGATCGGAGGCGCAGTGCGGACGACGTGGCGCGCCTGCTCGACATGACCGGCGTCCAGCAGCGCGACCACGTACACCCAGGAGATCATCTGCGGGGCAACATTGTTGATCGCGGCGAGGGGTTCGGTGAGATGTGCGAGCGAACCGCGGAACCACCCGACCACCATCTCGCCGACCAGACCGATCTCCGCCGCGTTGATCGCGCCCGCCGCATGCAGTCGCGCGGTGAGGTCGCGGTACTCGCGCTCTGCCTGGTCGATGTCGTCACCGAGCACCTCTAGAACCGCCGAGAACGCCGACAAGACGACGACGAGTTCGCCCGCGCGCCCGCTGGAGGCCGACCGTAGACCTTGTTGGGCTCGCGCGACGGCGCCGGGCAGGTCGACCCGCGCGGCCCGCGCCAGGAACGAGAAGAAGTGTGCGGCCGCCTGATAGGCCAGCACTCCGGACTCGTCTGCCACTCGGTCGAATTCGTCGGTGAACGCCGGCAGTTCTGCGCTGAGATCCGGCCCGAGGGCGGTGTACACACGCGCATTCCACGCCGCGCAACGGACTTCGGGGTCCTCGTGCCCGTTCGCGGCCTCCACGGCCTGGGCGGCCAGTTCGATGGCGCGGAGGTCGTCGATGCCCTCGAGTTCGAAGACCAGAGATACCAACAGGTAGACCCGGTCCTCACCGGTGGCGCGACCCAGCGCGCTCGTCATCGCGGCGATCAACTCCGTGTCGGCGATCCGCTGACGGCGTGTCGTCCAGATGACCGGCGCCCGCCAACACGTCAGCGCGGCCATGACCAGATCGTCGTCACCCAGTTCTCGGGCTGTCGCGATCGCCTGACCACGGCGCGCGCGGGCCTCACCGGTGTCGTCGCCGCGGAACGCCAGTGCCGTCACCAGGTGGGTCAACGCCACGACGAACGCGGACCGATCGGCCGCGTCGGCGGTCGCCGCGGCATGTCCGGCCATCTCATGCAGACGCACGGCGGACCCCCACAGGTCTGCCGAGTCCGCCTTGAATTCGGTGCCGAACCTCGCGACGGCAGCGACCGTCACCAGCTCGAGGGCGCGTTCGACCGTGTCGGGGACGGCGCCGAGAGCCGCGTGGTGTGCCAGCTCGTCCGGATCGACGCCTGGGGTCTGCTCGAGATACAGCACGATCTGCCAGTGCGATCGCCGCTTCCGCAGCGCGGGGATGCTGTCGTATAGGGCGTCGCGCACGAGAACGTGGTTGAAGTGCACCGCTTCGATGTCTGCGGTCAGCAATCCGGCGGCGACGGCCGTGTCGATCGCGTCGAGCACGAGTTCCTCGGCGGTGGCGTCGGGATTCCTGTTCCACAGGGTGAGTACGCCATCGATCGGCGCACGGCGCCCGAAAAGCGCGGCCAGGCGTAAGACGGTCGCGACTTCGGCAGGTAGCCGTTCGATCCGCTGCATCAGCACGCTGGTGACGCCACGGGGGATCGCGGCGGCAGCCGCCGAGAATCCGCGGGAGGCGACGAGCTTGGCCAGCTCACGCACGAAGAGCGGATTGCCGTCGGTCCTCGTGCGCAACAGCTCGAGCAGCGGGGTGTCCACGGATTCCAGTCCCACCGACGCCGCGAGTTCGCGGATACCGTTCTCCGACAGACCCTTCAGCTCGATGTGTTCGGCGGTCACCGCAGCGAGAGATGCCGTGGTCGCGAGCAGGTCCACACCGGCTTCCGATGCCCGGTAGGTGACCACCACGAGCACCGGAGACCGGGCCATCCAGGTCACCAGTTGCCGAAGGACCTGCAGCGTGGCGCCATCGGCGCGGTGTGCGTCGTCGAGCACGAGGACCGTCCCCGGTGCGTCGGAGTGCGAACCGCAGGCTTCCATCACCCGCCGGGCGATGTCGAACGAATTGTCCAATCCCTCGTCCGACGTCAGATCGCCACGAAACTTCGCCTGCTGCAGTATCTCTCGCCACGCCCAGGCTGTCGGGGCGCCGTCGACCTCGGGGCAGTGTCCAATCGCCCCGGCCCAGCCGGCGGCGCCCAGACGGTCGACGAGTGAATCCGCGAACGTGCTTTTGCCGCCGCCGGCCTCCGCGCTCACCCATACGACGCGCAGACCGGTCGCGCTCGCGGCCTCGGCGTGACCGAGCAGTGCCGCGAGTTCGTTCTCCCGTCCGGCGGGTTCGCGACGACCCGCCGACGCGGTGACGGGCGGCACGCTCGGCGGTTTCGGCGTCTCCGACACCGGCGGTGCGACCGGCGCCGCCAGGGTGGGCGCCTGCTGCAGGATGTCGCGTTCGAGCAGTTGGATCGGCGGTCCTGGATCCACTCCGAGTTGGTCGGCGAGGTACGTCCGCAGCCGGCGCAGCGTCGCCAGGGCGTCTGCCTGCCGCCCCAGTCGGTACTGCGCCAGCGCGAGCAACCGGAAGTACTCTTCGCGGGCCGGTTGGTCGTCGCACTCCGCAGCCAGCACCTGCGCCACCTCCGCCGCGCGTCCGTGGTCGACCGCCAGTGAGGCCCACTGCTCGATCGCCGACCGGCGTACATCGTGGAGTCGGGCGACTTCGGGCTGTGCCCAGCTCTCACCCGAACAGGCGCCGTAGGGATCGCCGCGCCACATCCGCAGCGCGCCATCCAGCTCGCGGAGCCTCGAGGCGGGATCGTCCGCGTCGCCGCCGACGGTGACGACGGCCTCGAATTCCCAGACGTCGACGCTCGGACGGGGTAGCCGTAACGCATAACCCGGTTGCTCACTGACGAGCACGGTCGCCGGAGCGCGGGGTGGGCGAGACGGTTCGATGACGCGTCGCAGATTGGACACCTGCACCTGGAGGCCTGCCAGTGCCTTCGGCGGTGGTTCCCCGTTCCACAGATCGTCGATCAACCGATCCGTGGACACCACCCGACCGCGGCCGGCCACCAAGCGGGCCAAGACCGCCCGTTGCCGGCGCGGGCCCAGGTCGACCACCTCGGAATCGAGTTCGCAGGAGATGGGACCCAGCACCGAGATCCGGAGCGTCGAACCGGCACCACCGGCCGGACGCCCATCCCGAACCCCCATACCCACCCGATCCTCTCGTCGTCGACGTCAGACTATCGCTGCTGCTGGTCTCGCGTGCCGTTCACGGCGCCCCACTCCGTGCCGGTGAACCCACCCGGCGCAACGTCGACGTGTTCCGGCTCCCGGGTCCGATCCCCGCCCCGCGAACCGACCACGGCCCACCCCCAGAGCACCATCCACACACTCATGCCGCCGACCTGGATGCGCTGGGCGAGTCCGAGCCGGTAGTCGCCGACCAGGTTGTCCGCCAACAGCATCCAGACCGTGGCGAGCGCGACGATGACGCTCACCGCGTTCCCGACCCACCGGAGGACCGGCCATACGGGACCGTCCGGTGTGGTGCGTACCGCCGAGACGCCGGCGGCGACCATGACGGTGAAGATGGCGAACACCGCGACCGTACTGGTGAGCGCGTGGATGTGATGCAGCTGCGGGAGCAGTCCGCTCGGTTCGCGCGGGCACCCGGGGTCGACTCCCGGAATGCACTCGATCGGGAGCAGGGCGTCGGCGATGGTCGCCGCGCCGAACACCGCCAGTGCGAGAACGGCGGTGGTCGCTGTCCAACCCCGGAACACCGACGTCGCGTCCCCCTCCCGCTGGCCGAGCCTGTCGAGGTCACCAGGTGGCTTCGACTCGGCGCCTCGCTCCGCTCGGTGCCGGCTCAACCAGCGGGGGAAAGGCGGTCGCGGGACGAGCAACAGCAGTGCCGCGACGAGTGCGCAGGCCCCGGTGGTCACGTCCCCGACCACGTAGATGTCGCGGTGGGGACGGTTCGCGGCGTCCAGCTCGCTGAGGAACGTGCGCATCGGGTCCAGCGAGTCCGCCCACGCGAACTCCAGGACCCACGACGAATAGCACAGGCCCGCAACGGCGATCAGGATGCCCGTGAGCGATCTCCTCACGACGCGGGTGACGACTCCGGTGCGCCGATCGGCCGTCCCTGACGCAGCGGGAGTTCCTTCCAGGTGACCGTTCCGATGATCGCGAGCAGCGCGACGATCGACACCGCCAGGAACACCCGGTCCATCGAGTCGGCGAACCCCTCCTTGATGGGTTGGGCCAGTTCGGCCGGCAGCTTCTCGATGACCGAGGTGTCACTCATGACACTGTCCGACGATCCGGTTGCAACGCCGGGATTCTGAGCGGCCGCGATGAGCGAGTGCCCGAATGCGCTGACCTGCGGGTCGCTGCTCTGCGAGGCCTCTACGACCGCGGCCCGGTATTCGGGTTGGGCTGCCGCCGCGACCATCTCGTCCTTGATGTTCGGCCCCATGAAGGAGAACAACAGCGAGAAGAAGACCGCGACACCGAGCGTTCCACCGATCTGACGGAAGAAGGTGGCGGTGCCGGTGGAGAGTCCCATGTCCTTGGGCGGCAGGATGTTCTGCATCGCCAGGGTGATCGGCTGCATCAGATTGCCGAGCCCGAAGCCGAGCAGCGCGGCCATCAGCATGACCAGGTAGAGCGGCGTCTCGGTGCCCACCAGGTGCAGCAGGAAAGTGCCCGCGGTGATCAGCACGGCGCCGACGACCGTGAAGATCTTGTAGCGTCCGGTGCGCGAGATCAGCTGGCCCGACAGGATCGAACCGGCCATCAGGCCGAGCACCATCGGCAGCATCTGGAGGCCGGCGATCATGGGGCTCGATCCGCGGAGGACCTGGAAGTACTGCGGCAGCATCGAGATTCCACCGAACATGACGGCGCCGATGATGACCGAGATGATGATGCCCTGGCTGAATACCCGGTTGGTGAACACGCGCAACGGGATGAGGGCGTCGTCGCCCATGCGGTGCTCGATCCAGATGAACGCGGCGATGCCGACGACGCCGATCCCGTAGCAGAGGAACGACAGTCCGGAGGTCCATCCCCACTGGCGCCCCTGTTCGGCGACGATGAGCAGCGGAGCCACGGCGACGGCGAGTGCCGTCGCCCCCCAGTAGTCGGTGCGCCCGCCGACGCCCTTCTGCTGGTCGTAGTTGAGCACCTTGTAGACCACGAACAGCGCGACGAGTCCGATCGGCACGTTGACCAGGAACACCCAACGCCAACCGGACACCCAGAGGATCGTCTCCTGGCCGGCGAACAGACCGCCGAGGACCGGGCCGAGGACGCTGGAGGTGCCGAATACGGCGAGGAAGTAGCCCTGGTATTTGGCGCGTTCCCGCGGCGGGACGATGTCGCCGATGGTCGTCAGTGCGAGCGTCATCAAGCCGCCCGCGCCGAGCCCCTGGAAGGCGCGGAACGCGGCGAGTTGATACATCGACGACGCGATCGTGCACAGCAGCGAACCGACGATGAAGATCGAGATCGCCAGCAGGAAGAACGGTTTCCGGCCGTGGAGATCGGACAGCTTGCCGTACAAGGGGGTCACGATCGTCGCGGTGACGAGGTAGGCCGTGGTCACCCAGGCCTGCAGGTCATACCCCTGCAGATCGTCGGCGATGGTCCGGATCGCCGTCGACACGATGGTCTGGTCGAGGGCGGCGAGGAACATGCCCAGCATGAGTCCGGCCAGGATGGTCAGGATCTGGCGATGGGTCAGTCCGGCGCCGGCGACCTCCTCGTCGTGGTTCACCGTGTCGGCGGCCGAAGAGTCTGTCACTGTCGTCCTTTCGGGTCATTCGCATCTGTGTCCGGGCTGCGGTCCGGGCACGCCGGGTGCAGGGCTGCGTCGGCGGCATCGACGAACCGCCCGAGAAGTGTCACGAGGGTGTGGAGTTCGTCGTCGGTCCAGTCGGCCATGACATCGGCCATGGCGGCGCGACGCATCTCGCGCATGGCCACGACGCGATCCCGTCCGGCGGCGGTGATGACGAGCATGGTGGCGCGCCCGTCGTCCGGGTCCGCCTCGCGGCGGATCAGGCCGTGCTCCACGAGCTGAGCCACGTGCCGACTCACCGTCGACGGGTCGGCATTCATCGTCTCGGCGAGGTCGCGCGATCGCATCGACCGTCGCGCGAGCGGGAAGAGCGCCTTGAACGCCGCGGCCTCGAACTCGCCCTCACGCGTACGGAACGTCGTGTGGACCGCCCGTTCGCGGATGCGGACGAAGCGCAGAAGGGTCTCGAAGAGGTCGTCGATCGCGTGTTGATCGAGCACTGTCCTCACCGCCTACCCGAGAAGTTTTACTTGCTCTTTGCAATTAGTTGCAGAGCGCAACTAACACCGCTCGCCAGTGTGCGCGCGAACTCGGGAGAATGCAAACAGCGCCGAAGTCTTGCATCGACGGAGACAAAAGACGGTCGCCGACCTGCCAGGTCGGGGGTTGGCAGGTCGGCGACTCATCGTCGATGTCGCTCGCCGGCCGCTGTGCGTTACAGGGGAGCCGGCACCCGAGCGGGCTGAACCACACCGACGTCATGGGAGTGCGTTGCGCCTCGCGGCCCTGAGGCGATGCGTCGTCGGACCCTGCCTGCGGTTAGCCTCGTGGGAGCCAGGAACCGTGACAGGAGCTCTTCGTGTTCGTTGTCGCCCACATCAGCGACCTGCATTTCAACGGGACGCGGTTCAATCGGGCCCGTATCCAGTCGACGTTGAGCTATATCAACGCCCGCGCCGCCGGGATCGACGTCCTGCTGGTCACCGGTGACATCGCCGATGAAGGTGCCGCGAGCGAGTACCGCGAGGCGTACGGGGTGCTCGAGAGTCCGCTGCCGATGCTCATCACCGCCGGCAACCACGATGTCCGGGAACCGTTCAGCGCGGCCCTGATCGGCACCGAGACCTCTGGTCCGATCAATCACGCGCGGACGGTGCGCGGGCGCGACGGCTCCGACGTCCTCTTCCTGATGTGCGACAGCTCGATGCCCGGACGCAACGACGGTCGTCTCGACGACGCGACCATCTCCTGGCTGTCGGACCGGCTCACCGCGACGTCCGTGGCGACACCGGTGTTCATCGCCTTTCACCATCCGCCGGTCGACCTGCTGATGCCGTTCATGGACTCGATCCGCCAGCGCGACGAGGGCCGCCTCGCCGCCCTGGTGGATCAGCACCCGAACATCGTCGCGTTCCTGTGTGGACACGCCCACACCCCGGCGGTGACCACGTTCGCCGACCGCCCGCTGTGCATCGCACCGGGTGTGTCGTCGACACTGAACCTGCCGTTCGAAGGCCGGGAGGTCGTCAACCGCGGTCAGCCGCCGGGGATCGCGTTCCATCTCTACGACGACGAGCGGTTCGTCACCCACTTCCGATCGGTGATGTTCTGACATTCAGGACGGTGCCGGCAATCGGCCGTTGCGCTTCGGCGCTCGGCATCGAAAGGCAGGCGAGCTACATCGTCGGCGACACGGCACACTCGGTACCGCCCCCGGCGGGGCGACGACGACGCGTCATCTGACGAACCCGCGCAGCAGGTCGGCCATCGCCTCCGGCTGGTCTTCCGGGATGAGAGTCCACGAATCGTCGACGACGACCTTGGATGCGTCCGGGAAGAGCTCGACGAGGCGGTCCGCATGCTCCAGGGGCATCATCCGGTCTTCGATTGCCCAGACCACGAGCACCGGGCGATCGAACCGCCGCATCATGTCCGACAGTTCGAGCAGCCTCCGGCGGGAGGGCGCGCCTGTGGCGAATTTGACCAGATCCCTTCTGATCGATGCGTTTTCGACAGCGGGGCGGAACCACTCGTCGAACAGCGAGTCCGGGATCCCCGACTTCGTCAGCGCGCCATACGCCCGCGTGCTGTGCCGGAAGAATCGAGTGCCCAGCATCCGGGTGAGAATCCACCCGCCGCCGGGCACTCGGCACAACAGCGCCGCGGGACGCGCCGGCTCGGGAGGATAGTTGTCGAAAGCCGTGCACGATGCCAACACCAATCTCCCAACGCGTTTGTCCCGGCCTTGGGAGATCACGAACTGACCACCGCCCCAGTCGTTCAGGACGAGCGTCACGTCATCGAGGTCGAGGGCATCGAGGAAGTCGGCAAGGATCGATGCCACACCCGTCTCAGTGAGGTCCGCGTCGGCGTGCATCGGCTCCGTGTGCGCCCCCATCGGGAGCGTCGGTGTGATGCAACGAAATTCGGGAAGCAGCGGGATCACCTTGCGCCACTGCCGCCCGTCCATCAGCAACCCGTGGCCGAGTACCAGGATCGGCCCGGGACCGCCGGTGTCTTCGTAGGAGATGGAGCCGGCCGGCACGTCGACTGTGGGCACGTCGCCTCCTAGATAGATCGTTCTACTTAGAAGCAAGATAGGCTGGCATCGGCACGATGCGCAAGGGATGGAGACGTCATGGCAGATTCCGCTACTCGCGACCGGATCCTGGAGGCAGCCGCAGAGCTGTACCGGCGGCAGGGCATGCCGGCCACCGGCATCAAACAGATCTCGGCGGCGGCCGAAGCGCCCTACGGTTCGATCTACCATCACTTCCCCGGCGGCAAGGAAGCGATCAGCGTCGAGGTCATCCGACGCGAAGGGTTGCGCTACGGCGCGTTCGTCGGCGCCCAGCTGGAGACGACCGACCCCCTGACCGGCATCCCGACGCTGTTCGAGAACGCCGGAAAACTGTTGGAGTCGCAGGACTACAGCGAGGCCTGCTCCATCGAGACCATCGCACTGGAGGTCGCGAGTACCAACGAGCGTCTCAGGCTGGAATCGGCCGAGGTTTTCGAGAGCTGGTTGACCGGCCTCGCAACGTGGTTCGGACAACTCGAGATCACCGAGCCGGAGCGTCGTCGGCTGGCGTTGATCACGCTGACCGCGCTGGAAGGTGCGTTCGTGTTGTGCCGCACCCTGCGCTCCATCGAACCGATCGTCGTTGCCGGCCACGGCGTGCAGGCGGCCGTGCAGGCGGCCGTCGGCTCGTAGCAACAGACCGTCGACACCGGCGCCTCAGCCCACACTCGTCCACGGACGGCGCCTTTCCGACCGGCGTTCACGGTCGCGCGGCTGCCGCCTCGACGACCGGTGCGATGCTCTGCTGGGTGACCTCGTAGACCCGCGCGGTGGCGATGTCGAAGTACAGACCGACGATGCGTAGCCGCGCTTCTGCTGCGGCGCGCCCGACGAGCGGGTGCCGCGCCAGGGTCTCGATCTGCTTGGCCACGTTCACGACGGCCAGCTGGTCGACCTCGGCCAGTCCCAGCTCGGCCGCGGCGCGCCCGGCGGGGTGTCCGTGCCGAAAGGCCACCCGGCTGGGGATCGCGTGCTTGAGCCATCGCTGGATCGGCGTGCTCTCGGATCCGGCCGGGAGGTCGGATACATCGACCTGTTCGCTGTCGAGCAGCGCATGCATGGCCCCGCACGACGAGTGGCCGCAGACCACGATCGACGACACACCCAACTCGCCGATGGCGAATTCGAGTGCGGCCTCCACGGATACGTCGTCGTCGCTGTCGGTCGGTATCAGATTGCCCACGTTGCGCACCGTGAAGAGGTCCCCCGGGCCGCTCGCCGTGATGATGTTCGGCATCAATCGCGAATCGGCACACGTCACGAAGAACGAGTCGGGATCCTGAGACTCGGTGACATCGGCGAGCATGGCGCGGAGGGCGTCGGCGTGCTCGTTCTCGTACTCGTCGACGCCGCCGAGAACCGATCTGAGTGCGGCCGGGCGGTCCGGGGACGCGGACGCCTGCGACCCGGTTCGGTTACGCCACGGCGTCAGACCGGCGAATCCGGACGTGTGGCGCCGCGGTGGCCGTCGAGGGGCGTCGACGAGCCGAGCGCGACCCTTCTCCACCAGGAGGACCGTGCCGCCGCCGGCCTCGTGCGCCCAACGGAAGTCCTCGAGCATCTCCATCGCCGCGTGATCGAGGAAGTCGGTGTCGAGTTCCAGTGTCAGGTGCGCCTCGTCCGGCACCTGCGACAACGCCTTGTTCAGTTTCGGCAGCGACAGGAAGCTCAGTGAGCCGCGAACACGTACGGTCCACTGACGCTTGTCGTCGGTACTGCCTGCCTGCGAGGTGATCTCGGCGCGAACCACCCGCCATACGACGAGTCCGATCGCCACTGCCAGACCGATCGCGACGCCTTCGAGCAGGTTGAGGAAGACGACCGCGAGCACCGTGATGACGTACACCCACAGGTCGCCCGTCCGCAGCGCGATCTTCATGTGCGCCAGCTTGACCAGCTGGATACCGATGACCACTAGCAGGCCGGCCAGCGCGGCCATGGGGATCTGCTCGACGAGACCAGTGAGCAGTGCCGCGAAGACGAGCACCCACACGCCGTGCATCACCGCCGAGGCCGACGTTCGCGCCCCGGAGTTGACGTTGGTGGTGCTGCGCACGATCACTCCGGTGACGGGCAACCCGCCGAGCATCCCGGAGGTGATGTTCGCACTGCCCTGACCGAGCAGCTCCCGGTTGAGATCGCTGCGTGGGCCGGTGTGCATCTTGTCCACCGCGACCGCTGACAGCAGGGACTCGACACTCGCGATCAGGGCGACCGTCAACACTCCGAGAAGCACTGCGCCCCAACTGCTGTCCGGTAGTTCCGGAAGCGTAATCGCTTCGAAGAAGTTGCCGTCGATACTGATCCGTTCGACGTCCAGGCCGAAGACGATGGTCAGTGCCGTCGCCCCGACGATACCGACGAGCGGTCCCGGCACCTTGCGCACCGCCGAGGGCATCAGTGGCCAGATGAGGAGAAGCGCGATCACGGTGCCTCCCACGAGCGCGTCCGACGTCTCGATGTCGGCGATCCCGGCCGGCAGCGACGTCACGTTCTCCCATGCACTGCTGGCCGAGCTGCCGCCGAGGAGCACGTGAATCTGCTGCAACGCGATCGTGATGCCGATCCCGGCGAGCATCGCGTGGACGACCACGGGAGCGATGGCCAGCGCGGCACCTGCGACCCGGCTCAGGCCGAACAGGATCTGCAACGCACCCGCACCGACGGTGATGAAACATGTAACGCGCCAACCGAAATTGGCGACCATGTCGGCGACCACCACGGTCAGGCCCGCGGCCGGTCCTGAAACCTGGAGTGCGCTACCGCCTATCAGACCGGCGACGATCCCGCCGACGACCGCGGCGATGAGACCGGCGAGCACGGGGGCATCCGATGCGATCGCGATGCCCAATGACAATGGCAGGGCCACAAGGAAAACGACGAGAGATGCCGGTAGGTCGTACCGCACCACCTCGCGAATTCGGGGGCCCCGACTCCCCTTTGTTCGCATATGTCCGAACTTACCGACGGTTTGTTGACTCCAGATGAACTCTGCCATCGGGAAGCTGTGAAACCGCAGGGCAGCAGCGCAACACTGTGATTCACTTCACCGGACTCGGCCGCCCGGTGCGAGGAGATCGGCCCGTCAGGCCGACGATCCCGCCTTCAGGAGCTCTTGGAGGATCCGGCCGCCGATTTCCGGGATCAATCCGGGGCCGGTCTCGGGTAGGTTCTGCGGCAGGAGCCCGGGCTCATGGGTAGCCGGGATACGCGCGGTCCGGGTGGCCTCCACACGTATGCCGGTCTGCTGCGCCTTGGCCAGCGGTGTCCGGTACTTCTCCAGGTCCGTCGCGGTGGTGAGTGTCCCGACGACGCGCAGACCCATGGCACCGAAGTCTGCCGCCCCGCGCCGGATGTGGTTGGGCGACGTGACGAGAACGATGTCCCGGATTCCCTGTGCGCGCAGGATCTCGGCGGTGTTCTGTGCATTGGCGACCGTCGACCCGGACTTGTCCTCGACGAGGATCCGGTCCGCACTGACACCGTTGTCCACGAGCCAGGTCCGCATCGCGGCTGCTTCGGTGATGCCCTTCTTCGGCACCCCTCCGGTGACGACGATCGGTGTGTTGGTGGTCAGTTCCGCCTGTGCCTTCGCCGCGGAGACGCGATTGACGAGCTCCGGCGCCATCTTTCCGTTCGCGTTCAGGCCGTACCCGAGCACGACGATCGCCGGGCGTCCCGACACCGCCTTGGGAGTGGTGTCGGGGACGATCTGCGCGGCGGTCGCGACGCCCGAGATGATGTTGCGGGCCGTTGTCGCCAGGGACGGATTCATCATCGACAACCGGTTCAGGGCCGAGCGTCCTGCGACGACGTCGTCGACCTGGTCCGACCAGATCGCCTGGAGTGCAAGCGCGTCGGTATCGGCCGGCGCCACCGCAAGGACTTGCTGGAGGAGTTCGAGTCCGCCCGCGACGTCACCTCCGGCGAACTTCGACTGCGCGCTGTTGTACAGGCCGGCCGGGTCGATCGCGGAGGCCGTCGTCACAACCGAGGCGTCCGGTCCGGGCAACGTCCCGACCGCCACCCCGCCGAGGGCGGCGACCGCGATCGTCGCTGCCGCCGCCAGTTTCCTGCGCTTCACTCTGGTCACACCAGTCACTCGCGTAACGGTACGAGAGATGCACAACGACCCCGCACCCGTCCGATCCCAGATCAGTAACGGGTGCGGGGCCGGGCAGCGGCGACGCTCAGCGCTTCAGGCCGGCCACCTTCAGCAACTCAGGGCGGCGCAGGACCAGCCCGATCCACATCAGCACGCCGGTGTAGACCGCGAACAAGACCGTGTCGAACAGCGGTGCCTCGATTCGCATGTTGGCGGTGACCGCGCCTCCGAGGTAAGCCGTGATCCCCAGGGCGCCGAGGACTGCGGTGCGCGGGATTGCGAACACGACGAGACAGACCAGCAGGACGATACCCATGACAAGCGCCTGGTCGATCGGGAAACCGAGTTTCGCCATGGAATCGACCACCTCCTGCGGACGCGTCAGCTTGATCACGATGTCGAAGACCAAGAAGGCGCCGATCAGCACACTGATGACGATTCCCGTTGTGCGACGCCAGTTCCTGCGGGTCGGTTGCGCCTCATCGGAGGCGGTGGTGTCAGTTGCGCCCGCCGGGTCGGCGGTGCCTGCGGTGACGGTGTTGCGGCTCATCATGTTCTCCTGGCGAGTGGTGCGAGTGTGTTGTGCAGGGATAGACATGCCTGCTCGTCAGAACTCATCGCGGGGCCGCGCATCTGGCTTCAGAAGTAGCGCGACGACGATCGACGACTATGCCGCCGACCTGGCTGGGTCGGCGGAGCTTGTCAAGATGTCTGTGTAAGAACGTGACTCCTGGGTTTCCTGTGGTTGCTGGTTGGGTCTAGTTGAGGTGGGGTTCGATGCGGTCGGGGTAGGCCAGGGCTAGTTGCCCGAGGGCCTGTTTCCAGTTCGTCACGACTTGGCCCTCGACGAGCCTGCCGGGGGCTCTGCGCGTGGCGGCGGGCTTGCCGCGTTCCTTCTCGCGTTGCCGGGCCCGTTTGTCCTCGATGTCGCAGATCGCCAGCCACAGCAGTTTGCGCGCCGCGAGATCGTTGGGGAAGTGTCCCCGATTCTTGATGACCTTGCGGAGCTGGTAGTTCAGCGACTCGATCGAGTTGGTGGTGTAGATGACTTTGCGGAGCTCGGGCGGGAACGCCAAGAACGGAATGAACCGGTCCCACGCTCGATCGAAAGCTGCTGCGGCACTCGGATATTTGGTCCCCAGTTCCGAGTCTCGGAAGGCTTCCCATTCGCGGCGGGCGGTCTCGGCGTCGGGGGCGGTGTAGATCGGTGTGATCGCCCGCGCGACGTCTTTGCGGTCCTTGTAGTTCACGAACCGCATCGAGTTGCGAATCAGATGCACCACACACGTTTGCGCCGTGGCCAATGGCCAGGTCGCCTCGATCGCTTCGGGGAACCCGGTCAACCCGTCGCAGCACACGATGAGCACGTCCTTGACGCCGCGGTTGGCCAGATTCGCACACACCCCGGCCCAGAACTTCGCGCCTTCCTCGGCTTGTATCCAGATGCCCAGCACATGCTTGACGCCGGCCATGTCGACACCAATAGCGATGTGGGCGTGCCTGTTTCGGACATGACCGCCGTCTTTGACCTTCACCACCAGGGCGTCGAGGTAGATGACGGGATACAAGGCCTCCAGCGGCCGGTTCTGCCATTCATCGACCGCGTCGAGGACCTCGTCGCAGATCTTCGAGATCGTCTCATGCGACAGATCGGTGCCGATCGTCGAGGCCAGATGATGCTGAATGTCGCGCAACGTCATGCCGCCGGCATATAGCGAGATGATCATGTCGTCGAGGCCGCCGAGCCGGCGGGAACCCTTGGGTACCAGGCGTGGGGTGAACGTGCCCTCACGGTCACGAGGAACGTTCAACTCGACCGGCCCGGCCGCGGAGTCCACCGTTTTCGGGCTCGACCCGTTGCGGGCGTTGGGCAGTTGCCGACCGGCCGGATCGCCCTTGGCATAACCGAGGTGATCGGTCAGCTCGGCCTTCAGGCCGCGTTCGAGAGCGAGTTTGATCAGACCCGGGATCAGGCCGCCGTCGCCGGTGATCTGGACCTGGCCGGTATCGATCTGGGCCAACAACTCATCGACCATGCCCGAGGCCTCCAGCGCCTCGGCCACCTCCGCGGTCGAACGCGGCTCAGCCAGCTCAGGCAGCTGCTGACCGTCGTCGTGCTGCTTGTCGTCTAACGCCATGCTCATAGATTGTCCTCTCACTGATGAGCACCGGACTTACACAGACCATCTGACACCCCCGGTCGGCGGCAGAAGACTGGCTTTCCTTCCACTCCCAGACGGCGTAGAGCACCTCGGTGGTGTACCCCAGGTCCATCCGACCCCCACCGATCGGCACCGTCGCGTCGATACCTATGGCAGGGTTTGGTTGCCACCCAGTCGGTGTCGACGTCGGTGGCGCCACCTCGATCTCCGTCCCGTCTGGCCGATGAAAGCTGAACCGCTGCAACCCGTGCGCGGTGATCGCGAACTCGCCCCGATGCAACGACCGATGACACGACCCACACAACAAGATCAGATTGTCCGGATCGGTCCGCCCACCCGCCGACCAGAACACCACATGATGGGCATGCAGATGACGCGTCCGCCCACACCCCGGCACCTGACAACACCGATCCCGCACGAACAACGACCGCACCAACGCCTTGTTCGGCGCACGCTTCCGACGCCCCACCCCCAACAACGCCAGCTTCCCCGGCTGACCGGGAACCCGGCGGCTCACCACCTCCCGAGTCGACGCCCCGCACCGGGCTTCGTCCACCTCAGCCTCCGACAACGCCGGACCGTCATCGAGATGAGCATGCTCCACCCCGTCACCGGCATGGATCAGGATCTCCGCACCCGGAGCAAGATCGGGCATCGCCATCCCGTCATGCACCATGTCGGCCATCGCCACCACCGCCGGCGCCACATTCGACGGCACCTGCCGCCACAGATCGCGACGCCGCGACGGAACCACCTCCGAATCCTCTGCTTCTGAAGCCGATTCAGTGTTCCGCGGAACACTCCCAGCGGTAGGCAGATCCGGATCATCGCAGGTCCGGGTGCGTTCATACTCCGCCCGCACCGACCCCGCCAGGAACCGCGCACCATCCAACGGACTCAACGTCAGCGACACCGACAACGACCCGTCATCGTTCCACTTCCACCGGCCCGTCGACTCCACCGGCGGCCGGCTTTCGTCTTCGACGCCACGGTTGCGGTCGATCTGGCCCATCGCCCGTACCGCCCGATCCAACTGACTCGCCGTCGATGACAACGCCAGATTCACCAACTCCGCCTCACGCTCCGGCGTGGCCACCCGTGTCAGGGCGCGGACCTTGGAATACGTCAGCCGACCTTCGCGAAACGCCGTGCGGATCACCGGCAATTCTCGGATCGCCTTGGCGACCCTCAACTGCTCATGCGCCGTTCGCGGTGCGATGCCGGCCTTCCACGACAACCAGTGCGCCAGCGAATGAATCCCCGGCCCCCGCCACGACTCCCGCTCATCCAGTTCTGCCACCAGTTCAAGGAAGTCCGCTGTCAGCGCCGTGATCTGAGCGGCGTAACCCAGCACCCGACCCTCGAGCACCTCATCAGACAACGACGCCGGATCCGCACCGTCGAACATCGACGACACATCTCCACCGCAACGAAAAGCACCGACCCCACCGCAACCCCCAGAATCGAGCGATAAGAACAAGAACAAGATATCGCCCGGCACCGACAGTCTTTCGGGGCTCAACCCGAGGTCGAGAGTGTTCCGCGGAGCACTCCGGGGTTACTCCATCAACCCCGCCGCGGCTGTCGCACCCCAGCTCCCACCCGGCCCCCGTCTCGGACCACGAATGTCACCGACCGGCGACAAGTCGGACGAGCGGGTACTCACGCGACGACTTCTTTTGATACTTCGCGTATCGCGGCTGCGCCTCGACCACCGTGTTCCACGCGATCTGCCGCTCAGCAGCGTCGAGGACCACCGGCGTCACCGGCACCGGAGCCTCCCCATGCCGCTCGACCGACACGCCATCGGGATGGGCGGTCAAGTTGGCGAACCAGTCCGGATTGCGCTTGCCGCCACCCGAGGCGACGACCAGCCAGTCGTCACCGTCGGGGAACCAGCTCAGCGGTGTCTCGCGCACGAGACCCGAGCGTCGACCGGTCGTGCGCAGGATGAGCATCTCCATCCCCCACATCGATCCGGACTTCTTGCGGATGCGAGCGACGGTGCGCTCGTTGGTCCTTCGCTGGTACCAGAGCGACAGTGACCGAAGTGACAGGGACATGACTTCCTCCGTTGCGGTCGGGCGATGTGCCGACAGTACGGCGTCGACGGGACCAACGGCTTCTCGATTCCTGACCGGTCCTCATCTCGACGAGAGTCACCGGATGAGTCCGGCAGCTACTCCTTCCAGGATCTGCTCCAGGATCGACGCCGAGGTGGCGAAGTTGATGCGAATGTGGTCCGCACTCGATCCCCCGAATCCCCGACCACCGTCCACGAGGACACGGCCTCGGCGCCGGATCGCATCGACGGGGTCGTCGAGCCCGAATGCCGAGACGTCCACCCAGCTCAGGTACGTGGCCTCGGGAAGGTGATGGACAACTTCGGGCAGCGTCGCCCCGAGGAAGTCGTGCACCCGCCTGCGGTTACGATCCAGCACCCGGATCAGCTCGCCGTGCCAATCCGATGCCTTCTGCCATGCCGCAACATGACCGATCACGCCGAGCACCGAAACCGTGCCGTAGAGGTCCGGCGGCTCGGCGTCCCGTCGTCGTAGGAGGTCCCGGGAGCCGTAGTGAACCACTGCGCAACGCAATCCGGCCAGATTGAAGGCCTTCCCCGCAGACGTGATCGTCACGGTTCGTGCCGCCGCGGACTCATTGATCGAGCCGAACGGAATGTGGCGGTGCGGGCGGTAGACCAATTCGGCGTGGATCTCGTCACTGATCACCAGGAGGTCGAACTGGTCGGCCAGTTCGGCGATCCGATTGAGTTCTGCACGGGTGTGCACCCGACCGGTGGGGTTGTGAGGATTGACGAGAACCAGAACCTTCGGCCGATGGAGCCGGAGCAACTGCTCGAACTCGTCGAAGTCGAGGCACCATCCCGACGATGTCCGCCGGAAGGGCACCTCGACACTCCGCAGTCGCATCGTCTCGAGGGTCGCGAGGAACGGCGGGTAGTTCGGTGTCTGGATCGCCACCGCGTCGCCGGGCGCGGTGCTCAACCGCAAGAGCAGTTGCAGCGCTTGGATGAGATCGGTCTGTTCCCGGACGTGTGCGGGGTTCACGTTCCATCCGTACTTGTCGAGCATGCGCCGCGCGAAAGCACTGCGGAGGGGTGTGCCGCTCAACCAATCGGGATACCCCAGGTCCCCCCGTGCGACGAACTCGACCAGCTCGTCGTTGATCTCCGGCGCGAGCGGGAAGTCCATATCGGCCACCCACGCCGGTATCACCCCGTCGGTGCGCACCCGCGCCCATTTGGCACCAGATCGCTGCGAGAGTCGGGTGAGCTCCAGATCGTCGAAACCCGTTCGCCCCGCCCATGTTCGATTATCCGGGGACACGATGCTCATCGCCGATCACCGGCCAGCGCGAGAAGCGCGTCCCGGGACAGCTCGATCTGCCCGTGGTGCTGGGCGAGTTCTTCCAGTACGTGCAGAAGGACCCCACACGGCGACAGCTCTCGGGCGGGTCCCTCATAGGCGCTCGGCGGGCTGTTCAGCAGCGGCGCGGTCGGATCGAAGCCCGCGAGGTCGTCGACCAGTCGGGACTGCAGTGCGGTCACCCGGCCACGTAGGTCGGCGACCGACCCCCTGGCCGTGAACTCCGCCGCGCGGTTACGCCGACTCGGCCGGTCGGCGATGAGATGCCCGATCCAATAGTCGACCACCTCGGTGCAGTGATATGCGATCGCCCACGGCGGGTTGGCCCCGGCAAGGGGCGGCGCCTCGTTGGCGTGCTCGTCACCGAGTAGCTCGAGTGCATCGAGCATTCCGTCGAAGGCACGGCGCACGAAGTACAGATACTCGTCGATGTTCATGTGATGTGGTCACGTCCTCTGCGTTGTGGTTCTGACTAGTCGATCTGCTCGAGTACGGCATTCTTGGTCTCGGGGAGCATGGTCAGGACGACGCCCGCGCCGATAGCGAAAAGCACCGCACTGGTCGTGAATACGAGTCCGGTTCCGCCGAAGCCGAGCAGTGCCGGGACGGCGAGCGGACCGAACACGGAGCCGAGGCGACCCATCGCCGTGGCTGATCCGACGCCGGTGCCTCGGCTGTTGGTGGCGAACAGCTCCGGCGTGTAGGCGAAAATGGAGGAGAACATGCCGAAGAAGAAGAACTGCAGGAAGGAGCCGGCAACGATGAGCTCGACGGTGCCCGAGCTCTGGCCGTAGAAGAAGGCGGCGATTCCGGAACCTACGGTGTATCCCGCCAGGCAGTATCGACGCCCGAGACGCTCGATGAGATAGGCGGCCGACAAGAACCCGGGAATCCCCCAGAGCCCCATGGCCAGAACGAATCCGATGCTCTTCGCGACATCCAGACCGCTGTCGGTGAGGAGCTTACCGATCCAGGTGGTCAACCCGTAGTAACCGGTCATCAGGCAGAACCACACCGCCCACACGGTCAAAGTGCGTGCTCTGTTGCGGACGTCGAGAAGCGCTCGCCACCCGCCGTGCCGGGGCCGACGTCCGGAATCGGCGTGTAGTCGGGAAGTGGTTCGGCGGTGGCCTCCCGCACCCGCTGCTCGAAGGCGCTGAGCGTTCGTTCGGCGTCCGCCTCATGGCCCCTGGCGATCTGCCACCGCGGTGACTCAGGCAAGTTCCTGCGGACGATCAACGCGATCACGGCGAGCCCGGCCTGCATGAGAAAGAAGCCCCGCCAGCCGAATTGCGAGGCGACCAGGAGATAGGAGAGCGCGCCGGCAGAGATGAATCCGAGCGGCCACGCTCCCTCCAGCAGGGCCGCATACCGGCCACGTTTCGACGACGGCATGAATTCGGCGAGAATTGCTGCAGCGACCGGGAATTCAGCCCCCATACCGATTCCCAGCACGAACCGGAAGGCCAGCATCGATTCGTACGACCAAGCGAACGAGAGGCCGACGCTGGCGAGCCCCCAGATCACGATGCTGTACTTGAAGACACGCAGGCGACCGAACCGGTCGGCCAGCGCTCCTGCACCGATGGCACCGAAGAACATCCCGGCGAAACTCGCACTCCCCAGTACGCCGGTCTGCGCCGGGCTGAGATCGAAGTGGTCGCTGATGGGTGAGAGCAAGAAGGTCATCGCCCCCAGGTCGATGGAATCAAAGAACCACGCAGTTGCGATGACCAGGAACAGGTTTCGCTGCACGGGCGACCAGGGCAGTCGCTCCAGGCGACCGGCGACTTCGGCTGGGGTGAGGGTCGTGGGCGCGGTCGTCGAGGCCGCGAGTGGTGGTTTCGTCAATGGAGTTCGATCTCTCTCGACAGAAGGAGACGGCGCAGCGGCGCACCGTAGATGACTTCCCGGGACTCCGTCACCGGCTTAACCGGTTACGGATTGCACCGAGTGCGTACCTTCGATTCGTCACCTGTCAAGGGGGTTACTCAAATTCGGATACGCGGCACTACCAGGTATTTCCGTCGTTTCAGAGCCGTCATGACGCCGTAACACGGCTGCGCGGCCACCCGCGCCCGACGACCGTCCGGGCGCAGGATCGTGCGGACCCGGCACCGGCGATGATCGACCGAGTAACGGGAGAACTTCCTCGCGGAGAGGATTCAGGTGGAGAGTTCCTTGTGGCGGCGTCGATAATCCGCCGCCTTCTTGCGATTGCCGCATTCAGCCATGCCACACCACCGCCGTGAGCCGCCGCGCGACACGTCCACGAACAACCGGGTGCAGTCAGGGTTCGAGCACTCGCGCATCTTGGCGAGGTCGGCGGACGCGAGCAACTCGATGGCGTCCCGCGCGAGCAGACTCAATCCATTACGAGTCGTCCCTGTCACTTTCGCCATTCCGTCGATGTCCAGCGTGACAGTGGGCAGAGGCGTGGCGGCAGCAGAATTGAGCACGGCAGCGGACTCGGGATCGAAGTTCCTCCTGCCGACGGACGTGTCGTCGCCGGAGCCGAGGCAACCGACCACCACGTCGTAGATCGCCTCACGAACCCGTCGGGCGTACTCGATGTCCACGGTGTCCGGATCGTCCACCAGGTCGAAGAGTCCCGCTTCGGAGAACCACCGGGACAGGTCACCGGAGTCGCCGAGGAGTTCGGTACGTATGGTTCGACGCCACAGCATCGTACCCGCGAAATCGAGGCTCGACCGCCCGCTGACGAACACAAAACCCGACACATAACCATCTTGACAGGTGACGGTGCTCGATTCAACGTATCGAGGTGTTTCCCCGCCGAGAAACAGCCGAGGCCCCGGCAACCAGAACGGTTGCCGGGGCCTCGGTTGGTCACGAAAACGCTAGAGCGCCTTGAGTTCCTCGATGACGCTGTCGACGCTCTTCTTGGCGTCGCCGAAGAGCATGCTGGTGCCGTCGGCGAAGAACAGCGGGTTCTCGATACCGGCGTAACCCGAACTCATCGACCGCTTGAGCACGATGGTCGATCGCGCCTCGTCGACGTTGAGGATCGGCATGCCGTGGATCGGGCTACTCGGATCATTGCGCGCCGCGGGGTTGGTGACGTCGTTGGCGCCGATGACGATGGCGACGTCGGTCCGGCTGAACTCGCCGTTGATGTCGTCCATCTCCTTCATCGAGTCGTACTCGACGTCGGCCTCGGCCAGCAGCACGTTCATGTGCCCGGGCATGCGACCGGCGACCGGGTGGATCGCGTACTTGACCTCGACACCCTTGGCCTCCAACAGCTTCGCCATCTCCTTGACCGCATGCTGGGCCTGCGCCACGGCCAGACCGTAACCGGGGACGACGATGACCTGGTTGGCATATGCCATCTGGATCGCGGCGTCGGCAGCCGAGGTCGCCTTGACGGTGCCGCCGGCCGCACCCGGACCGCCCGCGGCAGCAGCATCGCCACCACCGAACGAACCGAACACGATCGCGGGGATCGACCGGTTCATCGCCTTGGCCATGAGGTTGGTCAGGATCGAACCCGACGCGCCGACGATCATCCCGGCCACGATCAGCGCCGTGTTGTCCAGCGCGATACCCGCGGCCGCAGCCGACAGACCGGTCATCGCATTGAGCAGCGAGATGACGACCGGCATGTCCGCACCACCGATGGGGAACACCACGAACAGACCCATCACGCCCGCGGCGACCAGGACTCCGACCATCCACCAGACGCTCGCGCCACCACCGTTGGAGGCGTTGACACCGAGATAGATCGCCAGCCCCAGCGCCACGATCAGCAGCACGATGTTGGCGGCCTGGAACAGCTTCGCGTTGGAGACGAAGGTCTTCTCCAGCCCCTTGGGCATGATCTCCTGCAGCTTCGCGAACGCCACCAGCGAACCCCAGAACGAGACCGACCCGATGATTGCGGCGATCAGCGAACCGATCACCAGCGGCGACGCCGGTTCGACGTTGTGGAACGACGAGAACCCGGAGGTCTCGATGAACTCGGCCCACGCGATGAGCGCGACGGTGCCGCCGCCGACGCCGTTGAACAGCGCCACCAGCTGCGGCATGGCCGTCATCTTGGTCTTGAGTGCGGGCGGAATTCCCAGCGCCACACCGAGAATCAGACCGACGGCGATGAGCACCCAGTTGATCGTCGGTACGCCCTCGGTCGAGTGCCCGTCGGAGCCGACAGCTCCTTCGTTCCACACGTAAAGCAACGTTGCGGCGACGGCCAGACCCATACCGACCGCGGCGATCCAGTTGCCACGCACCGCGGTCTTCGGTCCGGTCAGACCCATCAGACCGTAGATGAACAGGGAGAACGAGACGATGTAGAGCGCGGTCACCAGGTAGCCGACGCCCTCACTCGGGGTATGCGCACCCGCCGCGAGTACCAGCTGTGACACAGAAGTCTCTGGGGAGCCGTTCACTTGGCCACCTCTTTCTTACCCTTGAACATGCCCAGCATCCGGTCGGTGACCGCGAAGCCACCGATGACGTTGAGCGTGCCGAACACCAGCGCGACGAACGCGATGATGCGCACACCCCACCCGGCGTCGGCGGGCAACTTGCCCAGCACGACCAGTGCACCGAGCACGACGATGCCGTGAATGGCGTTGGTGCCCGACATCAACGGAGTGTGCAGGGTGTTGGGGACCTTGGAGATGACGGCGAAACCGACGAACCCGGCGAGCACCAGGATCGCGAGATTCGCGAGAAGACCGGCATACATCAGGCAGACACCTCCTGCTCGGTACGGGTGACACACGCAGCCGCGACGACCTCGTCGTCGAAATCCGGTGTGATGGAGCCGTTGTCGTCGAGCATCAGCTCGATCAGCGCCAGCAGGTTCTTCGAGTACAGCTCGCTGGCGTGCTCCGGCATCGTGGCCGGCAGGTTCAGCGGAGCGGCGATGGTGACGTCGTGTTTCACGACGGTCTGACCCGGCTCGGTCAGCTCGCAATTACCGCCGGTCTCACCGGCGAGGTCGACGACGACACTGCCCGGCTTCATACCCTCGACCGCGGCCGCGGTCACCAGACGCGGAGCCGGACGACCCGGCACCAGCGCAGTGGTGATCACCACGTCGAAACCCTTGATCGCGTCTTCGAGAGCCTGCTGCTGCTGCGCGCGCTCGTCGTCGGTGAGCTCACGGGCGTACCCGCCCTCACCGGCGGCGTCGATGCCCAGATCGAGCCACTGCGCGCCGACCGAACGGACCTGCTCGGCGACCTCGGGACGCACGTCGTAACCGGTGGTCCGCGCACCCAGACGCTTGGCCGTGGCCAAGGCCTGCAGCCCGGCCACACCGACACCCAGGACCAGCACCGTCGCCGGCTTCACCGTGCCGGCCGCCGTGGTCAGCATCGGGAAGAACCGCGTCGACACATCCGCGGCCACCACGACCGACTTGTAACCTGCGACATTCGCCTGCGAACTCAGCGCGTCCATCACCTGGGCGCGCGAGATACGCGGAATGGCTTCCACCGCGTACGCCTCCACGCCTGCTTCCCGCAACGTGGCGATCTGATTGTCGGCGTTGCGCGGCGCGAGAAAGCCGATCAGCTTCTGCCCGCTCCGCAGCTTCGCGATCTCCGCATCCGACGGCGGCGACACCCTCAGGACCACATCGGACCCATATGGATCGCCGATCGTCGCACCGGCCTCGGTGTACGCCTCGTCGGGGATCAGGGCGCCGAGACCGGCCCCCGACTCCACCACGACGGGCACACCCTTGCCCACCAGCGCGGCGACGACCTTCGGGACCAGCGCCACCCGGCGCTCTCCCTCGGCCGTCTCGCGCACGACACCCACTGTCATCTATCTCACCTGTCTGGTCCGGCGCCATCGAGCAGCGCCGCGGTTCGGCGCCAGGACTCGGCGCGTCTTGTCAACGAGGTGACCCGCTTCCAGATCGTGCAGCTCCGCCATGTGGGGGCGCAGCGGACGACCTGACGCAGGTCACGAGGTGCTCGGATGGGACAGGATGACTGTCACCCGGCTCACATAACGGTGCGATGAACATAACATGCGCTCTCAGCGAGAGTTCAGGTGAGTCAGATACCTCACTCAACCCTTGACGCTGCGGTTTTCGCTATTTCTGGACAGGTGTCTGTACAGATGTCGTCCCGCTGGCCTGCCGAGTCTTTCCGGGCTTGGGCTCCGCGTCGCCCTAGACGATGGTGTAGGTGCGGTCGTCGAGTCCGCTCGCGCCGTCGGGTGCCGGTGCCTGATAGCGCTCGATCTGCGGCTTGCCCTGCTTGTCGATCGCCCGGCACTCGAGGGTGTGGTTGCCCTTGGTCGCCTGCCAGGCGAACCGCCACTGCCGCCACGTGTCGATGCTGTACTCCGTCGTCAGCTCCGCGGGTTGCCATGGCCCCTGGTCGACGCGCACCTCGACGCGGTCGACGCCCGTGTGCTGGGCCCATGCGGTGCCGGCCACGACGACCTCCCCGGCCGGATGCTCGGTGCCATCGGCCGGACGGTCGAAGCGCGACGCCATCTTGATCGGGCCGAGCGCCGACCACCCGCGTGTCGTCCAGTAGGCCTTGGCCTCGGAGAACCGCGTGATCTCCCAGTCGATGACCCATTTGGTCGCCGAGACGTACCCGTACAGCCCCGGCACCACCTGCCGGACCGGGTATCCGTGCTCGAGGGGAAGCGGCGAGCCGTTCATCCCGACGGCGAGAAGCGCGTCGCGCTCATCGGTCACCGCCGAAATCGGTGTGCCGCAGGTCCATCCGTCCACACTCGTGGACAGCAACATGTCCGACCCGGGCCTGACCCCGGCAAGATCGAGGACCTCGCGCATCGGCACCCCCAGCCACTTGGCGTTGCCGACGAGGTCGCCACCGACCTCGTTCGACACGCAGGCGAGCGTCACGATCCGCTCGGTCATCGGCATGGCGAGCAGGTCGTCCCAGGACAGGGTCACCTCGCGGTCGACGTCCCCGTGAATCCGCAGTCGCCACTCGTCGGTCGTGAGCGTCGGAACCTGCAACGCGGTGTCGATGCGGTAGAAGTCGGCGTTGCTGGTCATGAAAGGGGTTGCACCCGAGAGCTCGAGCTGCGCACCGGCCGGGATCGGCGGCGCCTGGCTCGCCGCACGCGGCAACAGCACTCGGGCGCGGTCGGCGACGACGCCCGCAGTGTCGGCGAGCACTCGCCGGGCCACGACACCGACGACGACCGCGGCGGCCGCGATACCGCCGGCGGTGAGCACGAAGCGGCGCGAGAAACCCGACCGCACAGCCGATGTGGGCTCGTCGCCCGCGGCGTCGGGATCCGCCTCGGGGGACTCCGCCCCCTTGGGACGTAGCTGCGCGATGAGGACGCGCAGCACAACGATCCCGACGACGCCGGCGATGATCGACGGCAGTGCGTGCGTCCAACCGGCATCGGGACGGTTGAGTGCGGCCAGCATCCCGACCAACCCGAAGGCTCCGATGATCACCGAGCCGAGCGGAGGTCGTCGTCGTTCGAGGTATCCGCACGCCGCCGCGAGCACCGCGATGATGATGCCCATCCCGATGAACAAGGCGAGCTTGTCGGCAACGCCGAACGTCTCGATGGCCCACTTGCGTACGGCCTCGGGCGAATGGTCGACGACCGACGAGCCGACTGCGAAGTACGGGGAGGCGTCGGGCGAGATCGGGACGGCGGCCAGTTCGCCCGCGGCGAGGGCCGCGCCGACGGCGACCACGCCGGCCAGCGCGGGAGCCGGCGAGGATGCGTGACGCGTGGTGATCGAGGCCATATCCCTTGGTACCGGAGAACCCTGTGAATATGCCGTGCGCCGGATGGTCCGAGACCGTGCGGTGACCACCGACGGCACCCCGTCGACGAATCGTTATCAAGACTAGAACAGGTTCTAGTTTGTCCGCTAATCTGAGCGGTATGGCTACCAGCACCGAGATCCCCGAGACCGTCGCACTTGATTCGGTGAGTGAGTTCTCCGACGAGGTCGACGTCGTCGTGATCGGATTCGGCATCGCCGGCGGATGCGCCGCCGCCGAGGCCGCTGCCAACGGCGCGCGTGTGCTGTTGCTCGAGCGCGCCGCCGCGCCCGGCGGCACCACCTCGCTCTCCGGTGGATTCTTCTACCTCGGCGGCGGGACCGCAGTACAGCAGGCCACGGGCCAGGACGACTCCGTCGAGGAGATGGAGAAGTACCTCACCGCCGTGTCGATCGAACCCGAGGCCGACAAGATCCACGCCTACTGCGTCGACAGCGTCGACCACTTCAACTGGCTCGAAGGACTCGGCTTCACCTTCGAGCGCAGCTTCTATCCGGAGAAGGCCGTGATCCAGCCCGGTACCGAGGGACTGATGTTCACCGGCAACGAGAAGGTCTGGCCGTTCAAGAACCAGGCCGTCCCCGCGCCACGCGGGCACAAGGTCCCGGTACCCGGGGAGACCGGGGGCGCGAAGCTGGTCATCGATCTGCTCGTCACCCGTCTCAACGAGCTGGGTGCCGAGGTCCGGTATGAGACCGGCGCCCGCCAGTTGGTCGTCGACGAGCAGGGTGCGGTCGTCGGCGTGACGTGGAAGACGCCCGACGCCGAGGGCGTCATCCGCGCGGACTCGGTGATCATCGCCGCCGGCGGTTTCGTGATGAACCCCGACATGGTCGCCGAACACACCCCGCATCTCGCCGAAAAGCCGTTCGTGCTCGGCAACACCTACGACGACGGCCTCGGCCTGCGCATGGGCCGATCGGTCGGCGCCGCACTGAAATACATGGACAAGGCGTTCATCACCGCGCCGATCTACCCGCCCGCAAGCATGGTCATGGGCGTCATCGTGAACAAATTCGGCGAGCGGTTCGTCACCGAGGACTCCTACCATGCGCGGACATCGGGATTCGTCCTCGAGCAACCTGATTCGGTGGCTTACCTCATCGTCAACGAGTCGCACATGAACGAGAAGCAGAACTACCTGGTCCCGTTGATCGACGGCTGGGAGACCATCGAGGAGATGGAGCGGGACCTCGGCATCCCCGAGGGCAAGCTGCAGGCGACCATGGCCCGCTACAACGAGAACGCAGCGAAGAAGGAAGACCCCGACTTCCACAAGGCACCCGAGTTCCTCGAGCCCCAGGACACCGGACCGTGGGCGGCATACGACCTGTCGCTCGGCAAGGCCATGTACGCCGGGTTCACCATGGGCGGTATGGCGACGTCGTTGGACGGCGAGGTGCTCGACGAGTCGGGCACCGTCATCCGCGGGCTCTACGCCGCCGGGGCCAGTGCCACCAACATCGCGCAGGACTGCAAGGGATACTGCAGCGGAACGCAATTGGGCGAGGGCTCCTACTTCGGCCGGCGCGCCGGGCGGCACGCGGCGGCACGGGTCGCCACCAGCGCCTGACGGTCGGGCACCCGATCGAAAACCGCCCGCCGGCGAACCATAGACGACGAAGAGTCGTCGGCGTAGCCGGCGAGGGCGGTTTCCGATCAGCGCCGCGGCGTGAACCCGCGGAGTCGCAGGCTGTTGCCGACGACGAACACCGACGAGAGCGCCATGGCCGCGCCGGCGATCATGGGATTCAGCATCCCGGCGGCGGCGAGAGGAATGGCCGCGACGTTGTACCCGAAGGCCCAGAACAGGTTTCCCTTGATGGTGCCGAGGGTTCGACGCGCCAGAGCAATGGCATCGGCCACCGCGCGCAGGTCACCGCTCACGATCGTCAGATCGCTGGCGGCCATCGCGACGTCGGTGCCGGTACCCATCGCGAGGCCGAGATCCGCCTGCGCAAGCGCCGCGGCGTCGTTGATCCCGTCCCCGACCATCGCCACCACGTGGCCCTGCTCCTGCAGTTCGGCGATCACCTCGAGCTTCCGCTTCGGACTGACCCCGGCGGTGACGTCGTCGATTCCGACACTCGAGGCCACGGCCCGGGCGGCGCCCTCATTGTCGCCGGTGAGCAACATCGGAATCAGACCCAGTCGCCGGAACTCGGCGATCGCCGCGGCCGACGAGGGTTTGACCTGGTCCGCCACCACGAGAACCGCGACGGGAACAGATTGTCGGGCAGGCTCTTCGGAGGAATCCTCGGCGATCAGGACGACGACCGCGGTTGCGCCGTCGGATTCCGCGACGACCACCGCATCGTCGAGCGGCGGTGGCAGGGGCGCGTCGATCGTGTTCGGCGACACCACTGTCACGAACCGGTCGCCGACGATCCCGGCGACACCGGCGCCCTGCGTGGACACGAAATCACGGACGCGGGAGTCGATGTGGTCGCGTCCCGCGTCGACGATGGCCGCCGCGATCGGGTGTTCCGATCCCGACTCCACCGATGCCGCCCAGCCCAGGACCTGTTCGCGCGCATAGCCGTCGGCCACGGTGATCCCGGACAGCGACATCTCACCCGTCGTCACGGTGCCGGTCTTGTCCAGCACGATCGTGTCGACGCGTCGCGTCGATTCCAACACCTCCGGGCCCTTCAGCAGGATGCCCAGCTGTGCCCCTCGCCCGGTACCGACCATCAGGGCCGTCGGAGTGGCGAGTCCGAGCGCGCACGGGCACGCGATGATGAGGACCGCGACGGCGGCGGTGAACGCGAAGGTCACATCGCCACCGGCGAAGTCGGTCGTGGACGCCACGCCGAGCCAGAAGCCCAGGGTCGCAAGCGAGATCGCGATCACGATCGGGACGAACACCGACGAGATCCGGTCGGCCAGTCGCTGGACGTCGGCCTTGCCCTCTTGCGCCGCCGTCACCATGCGGGCCATCTGGGCGAGCGCGGTGTCGGAACCGACAGCGGTCGCACGCACGACGAGCAGACCGCTGGTGTTGACGGTCGCGCCGACCACCGAGTCGCCGGAGGTGACCTCGACCGGCACCGACTCACCGGAGACCATCGACGCGTCGACCGCCGACGCACCGTCGACGACGACTCCGTCGGTGGCGATCTTCTCACCGGGCCGGACCACGAACTCGTCGCCGACCGCCAGCTGCGCGATGGGGATTCGGGACTCGGCGCCGTCGGACCGTCGGACGACGACGTCCTTGGCCCCGAGGTCCATCAGCGCGGCGAGTGCGTCACCGGCCCGCCGCTTGGCGCGCTTCTCGAAATAGCGGCCGGCCAGCAGGAAGGTCGTGACTCCGGCCGCGGCCTCGAGGTAGATGTGCGACGATCCGTCGGTCCGCTGGGGCAGCAGGTCGAATCCGTGGGTGAGCCCGGGCGTGCCCGCGGTGCCGAGGAACAGCGCGTACAGCGACCATCCGAACGCCGCGAGGGTGCCGACGGACACGAGGGTGTCCATCGTCGTGGCGCCATGGCGCAGGTTGATCCACGCTGTGCGGTGGAACGGGTAGGCCCCCCACACGACGACCGGCGCGGCGAGCGTCAGGGACAACCACTGCCAGTACGTGAACTGCAGCGCCGGGATCATCGCGAGCGCGATCACCGGCACCGAGAGGATCGCGGAGACGATCAGGCGCTGCCGGAGACCGTCCAATTCGGGATCGCCGGACCCCTTATCTGGGTTCTCCGGAGCGTCCGCCGACGAATCGGTCAGGATCGGCGACGCGTCGTAGCCGGCCGCGCGGACCACCTCGACGAGGTCGCCGGGCGCCAGACCCGCAGGTACCTCGACGTGGGCACGTTCGGTCGCGTAGTTCACCGACGCGGTCACACCGTCGATCTTGTTGAGCTTGCGCTCGATACGGTTGGCGCAGGACGCGCAGGTCATGCCGGAGATGTCGAGGTCGACCAGTTGTCCGGTGCTCGCGGTCATGGGTGACCACCTTCATGCGGGTCGGATGTCGGTTCGCCGGTGACGACGCCGTGTGACGGTGCGTCGTGAGTCACCGGCTCCACGTCGGGGCCCCACGCACGCCCGACGCCGAACGCGATCACGAAGACCGCGATCAGCGCGACGATGTAGGCCAGGGGCCCGGTGACAACGGATCTCATGGTCAGACCAGCGCGTAGCCGGCTTCGGTGACGGCGGCCGCGACCTCGTCTCGACCGAGCTCACGGTCGGCCGCGACCCGCACCGAGCCGTCGTCGACGGTGACCTCGACACTGGTCACGCCCGGCAGCGCCTCGATCTCCTCGCGAACGGACGCGGCACAGTGGCCGCAGGTCATGCCGGTGACGGTGTAGGTGCTGGTGGTGCTCATGCGTGAACTCCTCGGATCGTCGAAGTCAACGGGGTTGGATCAAGAAGGACGGTCAGGACTTGACCAGGCGAGAGATCGCGGCCATGGCTTCGTCGACCTTGGCCTTGCCGGCCTCGTCGCTCTCCTGCGCGGCATGCACGACGCAGTGGGCCATGTGCTCTTCGAGGAGGCCGAGGCTGACCGCTTGCAGCGCCTTGGTCATCGCAGACACCTGCGTCAGGATGTCGATGCAGTAGGTGTCTTCCTCCACCATCCGCTGCAAACCGCGCGCCTGACCTTCGATGCGCTTCAGGCGGCGCAGATAGTCATCCTTCCGGCCGATGTAGCCGTGCTGGTGCTCGTCCATGATCTCTCCCGTCCGAATACCCCTCAAGGGTATGCCCGACCAGGTATACCACCGTCGAACCCGAAACGGTACCCCCCTACCGTATGCGCCGGCTGAAGGAAACGTGCGCGCGTCACCCTCCGCCCCCTGAGGAGCGAGCTTGCGAGCGAGGGAGCGGTTGTGAGAACCAGCGGTGTCCTGGTTTTTCGGATGCCCCTACGAGCGGAGTGCTGCGGCCAGTTTGGCCAGGGCGGCGGCGACCTCGTCGAGCGCGTCCCCGATGGCGGCAACACGCGCCGCGTCGAATCCCGGAGCGGTGGAGTCGGGCACGGGCACGGCCGGGACGTTCCGCGGCGCGATGCCCTTCGTCTCCGAATTCGGGACACGGACGGACGGGCCGGCCTGGCCGCTGCCTGCCTGTCCGTCGAACGATCTGCCGGGGTCTGGCGCCGGCGAGTAGGCGACGTCGTAGCCGTCGGTCCGGTGGCGTCGGCCGTGGTAGTCCTCGGCGGCCAGCGGCTCGGCATTGGTCGACCGGCGTCCGCCGCGGTACTCACCCGGTTCGGGCTCGGCCGCCGGGGGTTGCGTCGGCAGGGCAGCCGGGTGCGAGTCGGGCAGGCGGTGCGAACCCATCCGTGACGAACCCATCTGTGACGAACCCATCTGCGGCGGCGGCTGACGCAGTGGGTCGACGGCGTGATCAGGCGCGACGGTCTGCGGGTTGGAAGCGCTCGCGCCGGTCATCACCGACGGTGCGTGGCCGTTGCTGCGCGCATAGAAGTGCGGGCCGCCGTGCCCGGCGAAGAACACGCATCCGGCACCCTCTGGGGACGGAACCGGGCACGGATTGCGTTCGATGAGCGACTGCGCGCGGTCGTCGAAGTCGTTCCATTCGAGCCACAGCCGGCGGTCGTGCCGTGGGTGAGTACTCGCGTCGGTGGCGTGATTGCCCCGATGGCCGATCGCCAGACGGCATTGCAGCAACCAATCGGAGTCACCCGACAGCCCCAGCGCCGCGCGTTCGGTCGGCCGGCACACCACCGTCGACCAACAGCCTTCGCCGTTCATACGGACTCCCCTTCATGCCTTGCATCGCCGCGAGATCTTCGCGCGACCACACCCGTGTGGCGCGCACGGTCGTCTTCTCGTACCCGTCGGCTTCCTGCCGCCCGGTGGCAAGCCCCCCGGCATGCGCTTCTGCGGTGGCCCTCCCCCGGTGGCCACGGTGCGGTGAAGATCCCGCGGGTCAGTGTACGAAGCGGGCCGGTCCGGTGCCACCCTCTTGGCCCCGCGCGTCCGAACCGAGGAACGCGAGGATCCTCGCGTTCACCTCGTCCGGCTGGTCGAGGTGCAGGAAATGGCCCGCCCCGGCGACGACCGCGGCCGCACTGCCCGCCGGCAACACCTCGCGGACCGCGTCCGCAAGACGCGACTGCATGCACCCGTCGTCTGCACCATGCAAATACAGTGTGGGAGAACGTGATTCGCCCAGCCAGTCGTTCCGCAACGCGGCGTACCGAGGATGGGTCCGCGGCCGGCGAAGTGCGCGGTAGTACCCGAGCGCGGCTGTCCGATGGGCACGTGTGGGCAGCGCCGCGAGCGCGTGGTCGACGTCCAGTCGGTGGTCGGGCCGGACAGGGGTCGCCGCCGAATCCAGCCGCCAGCGGCGCCACAGGAGCGGGATGAGGCGGTCGAGAGTCCGTTCGGGCAACCACGGCAGCTGATTGAACGCGATGTACCAGCTCATCACCGCCTGACGCGCGAGCGTCTTGACGCCGTCGACCCCACTTCCGATCGAGCGCCGGACCGCCGGAACCGGCGGGACCGACATCGAGACCACCCGCGCGTACGGATTGTCGTCGCGGTGCGCCACCGCGTTCGCCGTCATCGCGCCCCAGTCGTGCCCGATCAGGACGGCGTCGGCGCCGGCTCCGACCGCGCGATGAACCGCCAGCGCATCGTAGGCCAGCGCCGCAACGTGAAAGTCGTTGTCCTCCGGTATCTCCGACGGTGCGTAACCGCGTGTGAACGGGGCGACCACGCGGTACCCGGCGCCGGCGAGTTCGGGCCCGAGATGCCGCCACGTCCATGCCGAGTCGGGAAATCCGTGCAGGCACACGGCCACCGGACCGGCCGCGGGACCCCACGCGAGCGCATGCAGGGTGATGTGTCCGAGCTCGAGGGTGATTCGTTCCGGGTCCCCGAGAACAGGGGCGCGGGAATCCGGGCCGTCGCGATCGGGGGCGCCCTGGGGCCCCGAACCGTCTGCGGAGATCTGGGTCATCGGGGTCAATCTATCTCCCACGGCACCCCGGAGGCGTCGACTTGACCGGCCCGCTCAGCCGGGTAGGCCCACGGGACGGGCCTCCCGCAATTCGCCGTCGACGATCCGGAACACCCGCGACTCCGCCACATCGGCGGTCAACGGGTAATCCGTGCGGACATGCGCTCCGCGGGATTCGGTGCGCGCGGCAGCGGCGGCGACGACCGCGGACGCGGTGAGCGTGAGTGCCGCGTCCTCGATGTCGCGTACCGAGTCGGCCGTCCGACGCGGCGCGGCGGCGAGCGTCGCGGCGACTTCGGCGAGACCGGCAGCCGACCGTCGTAGCGCGACATGACGCGTCATCATGTTCTGGAGCTGTTCGCGGTCCAGGACGGGGACCGGCTGCTCGGCCTTCAGTTCGGCGCATTCGGGGACCGGGATCTCGCGACGCGCGACTGCCACGGCGGCCGCGCGACGGCCCATCACCAGGCCTTCCAGCAGGCTGTTCGATGCCAGCCGATTGGCGCCGTGCAGCCCGGTGCGCGCGACTTCGCCGGCCGCGAGCAACCCATCGACCGCGGTGCGGGACGACTCGTCGGTCACGACCCCGCCGCACAGATAGTGCGCGCCGGGGACGACCGGGATCCGTCCGGACGCGGGGTCGAGGCCGGCCGCGCGGACACCGGCGGTCACCGTCGGGAAGCGGGCCTCGAAGTCGCCGACGTCGGCGATGTCGAGATACACGCACGGGTGCCCGGTGAGCTCGATCGCGGTCTGCACCGCGTCGGCCACCACGTCGCGGGGAGCGAGATCGCCCATCGGGTGGACGCCCGCGGTGACCGACCGGCCGTCGACGTCGATGAGCCGTCCGCCCTCGCCGCGCACCGCCTCGCTGATGAGGGTCCGCCGACCCCGCGCGCCCGCGGTGTAGAGCATCGTCGGGTGGAACTGGATGAACTCGAGATCGGACACCTGCGCCCCGGCGCGCAGTGCCAGCGCGATGCCGTCGCAGGTGGCGCCCGCCGGATTCGTGGTGGCGGCGTAGAGGTGCCCCGCCCCGCCGGTCGCGAGGAGCACGGTCGGGGCGAGGACCGACGTGGGACGGCCGTCGCGCAGGCACGCGACACCGACTGCCCGGCCGTCGTCGAGGTGGATCGCGGTGGCGATCGTGTCGTCGAGGAACCGGATCGGCGGCACGTCTCCGCCGGCGGTCTGCCGGACGGCCTCGTGCAGCGCGCGCTGGATCGCGGCCCCGGTCGCGTCGCCGCCGGCGTGGATGATGCGCCGGCGGGTGTGGCCGCCCTCACGGGTGCGCAGGAGCAGACCGTCGGTGTCCCGGTCGAATTCGGCACCCCAGCCGATGAGGGCCGACACCGAGTCCCAGCCGTCGGCGAGGATGGGGCCCGACGCCGCGGCATCGGTGAGACCGCCGCCGGCGGCGACTGTGTCGGCGAGGTGGCGGTCCACGGAATCGGCGTTGTCCGAGCTTCCCGTCTCCGCGCCGGGCATCACGACCGCGACACCACCCTGCGCGTAGAACGTGGACGTGGGTTGCTCCGCGTTCGCGACGTCCCAGCCCGGCCCCTTGTTGAGCACGACGACCCGGAGCCCCTCGTGGGCGGCCCAGAGCGCCGCCGTCAGTCCGGCGATTCCGGCACCCGCCACCACGAGGTCGGCGCGGACCGTCTCCTCGGTCCCGGTCAGTCCGCGAGTCAACCCGCTCATGTCAACCGCCTCTCGCCGCGGCTCAGGGTGCCGCCGGCCCTCCGGGCAACACCCCGGATGTGTTTTCGATTCCCAGTCGAAAACCCTACCCTGCGGGTGCGCCACCCGAAATGCTCGGCGGCCCGCCGGCTCCGATGTTTGATCGTCTCCGGCCCCGATGTTTGAGCGCCTCCGGCAAGGGCAAACCCGGTCAGCATGAAAACCCTCTGGTTCGACCCCGCAGGTGAGGCAGCCCCCGAGTACCTGCCCGATGTCCGCCCGGAGACGATGCCCATCGACGTCGTCGACAGATTCGACCAGGTCATCGTCGGAGGTGGCATCACCGGTCTGACGACCGGCCTGCTGCTGGCCCGCGCGGGCCAGTCGGTCGCGGTCCTCGAAGCCCGGCACATGGGTGCCGCGGCGACCGGCCACACCACCGGCAAGCTCTCGCTGCTCCAGGGCACTCGACTGTCGTCGATCGCGAGCCGCCACGGCCACTCGGCCGTACAGGACTACGTCGACGCCAACCGCGAGGGACAGGCCTGGTTGCGCCACTATCTCGAACTCCGCGGCCTGCAGGTCGACGAACGCGCTGCCCTCACCTTCGCCGCCACCGCGTCCGGCGCGAAGTCGGTGGAGAAGGAGTTCGAGGCCTGCCGCGCTCATGACCTGCCCGTCGAACACGTCGACTGCCCCGAGTTGCCCTTCGACGTCCGCACCGCCATTCGCCTCGACGGTCAGGCCCAGATCGACCCGATGGTCGTGCTCCGCGCCCTGGCCGACGACCTGCGCGCACACGGCGGCCACTTCTACGAGGGCGTCCGCGTGCAGGGTCTCCGCCACGGCTCCCCGAACGTCCTCTCGACCGATGCCGGTGACGTCCGCGCCGACTCGGTGGTCATCGCAACCGGACAGCCCTTCCTCGACCGCGGCGGCTACTTCGCCCGGGTCCATCCCCAGCGGTCCTACGCCGCGGCGTTCACCGTCGACGGGGACATCCCCCGCGAGATGTACCTTGGCTCCGACAACCCGTCGGTCTCTCTGCGGACGGTCTCCCGGCCGGGCTACGACCGCGAACTGCTCATGGTCGGTGGCTTCGGACACGAGGTGGGCCGGACGAAGTCCGAGCGACAGCATGTCCTCGACCTGATCAGCTGGACCCAGAAGCACTTCCCCTCGGCACAGATGGTCGCGCGCTGGTCGGCTCAGGACTACACGACGATCGACGAATTGCCCTATGTCGGACCGATTCTGCCGGGCGTCGACTCGGTGCAGGTGGCGACCGGGTTCGCCAAGTGGGGTCTGACAAACGGCGTCGCCGCGGCGCTCGCGATGACGGGACGCATCCTCGGTTCCGAACCACAGTGGTCGACGACCCTGCGCCCGTGGCGCACGACCGAGATCAGCCGCCCCGGCTCGCTGGCCTCGGCGGTGTCGGCCAACGCGCAGGTCGCGGGATACATGGCCGCCGGTTACCTGTCGCTGCTGAAGCCTACCGACGGCGCACCCGAGGAAGGCGACGGCAGCGTCGGGCGTTCCGGCGTGAAGCCCGAGGGCGTGTGCACCGTGCAGGGCCAGACGCGGTCCGTCGCGCCGCTGTGCACGCACCTCTACGGCGTGCTGCGATGGAACGACGCCGAACAGTCCTGGGACTGCCCGCTGCACGGTTCGCGATTCAGCCACACCGGCGAGGTCCTCGAAGGTCCGGCCACCCGGAACCTGGCCTCGCACAACGACTGAGCGGGACACAGCGGACCGTCGGCGGGCCCGACGACGGTCCGCCGGGTCAGTTCCGGGCGACGGTCGGCGCCGAACCGGCAAGCGCGGCCTCGCCCAGCATGCGGCGGAACACCGGACCGGTCAGCGTCGCGATCGGGCGCTGCACTGCTCCGGCCAGGACGCGGACACCGACGTCGAGTGCTCGCGCGTCGAGGCCCACCGGAATGCGGTCCCGGCCGCTAAGGGCGCCGTGCAGGATCGCCGCTGCCGCGGCATCGGGCCGCGTCCCGGGCAGGCGGCGGTTGAAACCCCGCGTCACGAAGTCCCGCACCCCGGGCGTCACGTACAGCGCGCGGGCGGCGATCTCGGTGTGCACGACGCCGGGATGAACACTGTGCACGCGGACGTCGGACCCTTCGGAGCGAAGCTGTAGCTGGATGGTCTCGGAGTACCCGCGCGCGGCGAACTTGGAGGCGGAGTACGCCGACTGCGTGGGGCAACCGAGAAATCCGAAGGCGCTGGAGGTGTTCACGATCGACCCGCCGCCGGCCGCCTGTAGATGCGGGAGGAAGGCCACGGTGCCGTTCACGACGCCGCCGAGGTTCACAGCCATGATCCGCCGCGCATAATCGTCGTCCTCCTCGAGAACGCCCGCCACCATCGTGATCCCGGCATTGTTGAACACCATGGCCGGCGGGCCGGACCGACCGATGACGGCGTCGGCATATGCGGTCATCGCATCGGCGTCGGACACATCGACCTCGTCGAGATGCACCCGGCCACCGGCGTCGCACAACCGCACCGTCTCCTGCGCGGCCGGAAGGTCGACATCGCTCAGGAACACCTCGACACCCGCACGATCGAATCGCCGCGCGAGTGCCCGGCCCATGCCCGCCCCGGCACCGGTGATCACCACCGGCCGCCCGGCGCAGCGCCGACGGAGCCGGCCATCGGAGACCTGCGGATGCCACAGCCGCGCGGGCGGAAACGCCTGGTCCATGCGCAGCGACCGCAGTTCAGACCAGTTCGTCACCCGTGCGGACTACCCGCTTGCCCCGGCGCTACACATCGCACAGAATCGCCGGGCACGGCTGCACCTCGACTCGCGCGTTCACCGCCCGCGTCCGTCGTCGGCGTTTACGGTCGGGGGCCGCGGGTAACCCGCGCACCGGACAGCGAGGCCCGGAGCACACCGGCCGGATGAGATCGATACGGACGAGGGGAGTCGACCGTTGAGTGTGTCGGATGCAGTGGTCGTCGGGGCCGGCCACAACGGGCTCATCGCCGCGATCCGGCTCGCCGATGCGGGCTGGGATGTCACCCTCCTCGAAGCGCAGCCCGAGGTCGGCGGCGCGGTCCGGAGCGCCGAGATCACCCCCGGATACGTCACCGACCTGTTCAGCGCCTTCTATCCACTCGCGGTGGCGTCGCCGGTCTTCGCCGACCTCGACCTCGCCGATCACGGTCTGGAGTGGAGCCGCGCACCGCTGGCCTTCGGCCACCCCGCCGGGCCCGACGACGTCAACGCGCCCGTCGTCTTCCCCGATGCCGCGGACACCGCCGCGCACCTGGCCACCTTCGACGAGCGTGACCGGCGCGCCTGGCTCGACCTGGTCGAGCAGTGGCAGCAACTCCGGCCCGCCATCCTCGACACCCTGTTCGGTCCGTTCCCCCCGGTCCGCGCGCTGTTGTCGCTCCTCCGCTCGCTCGGCACGGCCGACGCCCTGCGCCTGGCCCGGTTCCTGATCCTGCCGGCCGATCAGATGGTGCGTGAACTGTTCCACAGCGAGAAATCCGGTCTGCTCATCATCGGCAACTCCCTGCACGCCGACATCCCGCTCCACGCACCCGGTAGCGGGTTGATGGGGTATCTGCTGACCATGCTCGGCCAGGACACCGGTTATCCCGTACCCGTGGGCGGGGCGAGCGCGCTGCCCGCGGCCCTTCGACGACGCGCCGAGAGCGCCGGCGTGACCGTCGTCTGCGACACCCGCGTCACCCGGATCGACGTCCAGGGCGGGCGGGCCACCGGGGTCGTGGACAGTACCGGCCGCCGATGGCCGGCGAAGCGCGCCGTTCTCGCCGACGTGGCAGCGCCCACGCTCTACACCGAGCTGCTCTCGGCCGACGACGTGCCCGCGCGCGTCCTCGACGACCTGCGGACCTTCACCTGGGACACCCCGGTGGTCAAGGTGAACTATGCGCTGCGTGAGAAGATCCCATGGCGCAGTACCAATCTCAGCGGAGCCGGCACGATCCATCTCGGCGCCGACGCGCGCAACATCGCCTACGGGACCGCCGACATCGAAACCGGCCGTGTCCCGGAGCATCCGTTCCTACTCTTCGGCCAGATGACCACCGCGGACCCGGGCCGGTCCCCCGCGGGCACCGAAAGCGCTTGGTCCTACAGCCATCTCCCGCGCGGGGTGACCGACGACGAGGCGGCCCAGCTGCTGGCCCGCAGGATGGACGCCGTCCTCGAAGCCCACGCGCCCGGTGTCTCCGACCTCATCGTGGGCCGGCATGTCCAGACCCCGCACGACCTGCAGGCCGCCGACGCCAATCTCGTCCACGGGACTGTCAACGGCGGTACGGCACAACTGTTCCAGCAGTTGATCTTCCGTCCGACGCCGAACCTGCGCGGTGCGTCGACGCCGGTTGATCGCCTCTACCTGGCGGGGTCGGGTGCGCACCCCGGTGGCGGCGTCCACGGCGCCTGTGGCAACAATGCCGCGCGTGCGGCCCTCGCCTCAGACGGGTTCCGCGGATTCCCGCGAAGAGTGTTCGACCGCAACATCATCCGACGAATGACCAAGACCGACAACAACCACTGAACGGAGCAGCGGAGCATGAACCGAGTCGAACGTCATACGAGTGCCACACCGGCGCAGGTCTGGTCGGTGCTGTCCAATGGCTGGCTGTACGCCTCGTGGGTCGTCGGGGCCTCCCGCATCCGCAATGTCGACCACACATGGCCGCAACCCGGATCGAAGATCTATCACTCGGCGGGGGTGTGGCCGGCCCTGCTCAACGACGAGACGGAATCCGTCGAGTCGAAGGCCGGGCTTCTCGAATTGTCGGCCGCCGGGTGGCCTTTCGGTCGCGCACGGATCCGCATGACGATCGAGAAGGACGGTGACGGTTCCCTCATCGGCATGGAGGAGTTCGTGGAGACCCCGCCGCTGAGATGGATTCCGCCGACCATCCAGGAAACCGTCATGTCACCGCGCCTCAACGAATGCCTGAAACGGCTGGCGATGCTCGCCGAGAACCACGCGGGCTGAGAGGGTTGCAACCGGGTCGGTGCGGGTACGCCCTGTGGCATGACCACAGCACTCGCCATCAACTGCACCCTCAAACCCTCTCCTGCTGAATCGAGCAGTGAGCTCATCGCCCGACACATCCTGGACGCACTCGCCGAGCAGGGCGTGACCGGGGACATCGTCCGGGCGGTGGATTTCGACATCCGGCCGGGAGTCGAACGAGACATGGGCGACGGTGACGAGTGGCCCGCGCTCTTCGAACGGGTTGCGGCCGCCGACATCCTGGTGATCGCGACCCCGACGTGGCTGGGCCACATGTCCAGCGTCACCCAGCGTGTTCTCGAACGTCTCGATGCCGAGATCTCCGAGACCGACGACGCCGGCCGCCCCGGCATGCTGGGCAAGGTGGCGATGTGCGGTGTCGTCGGCAACGAGGACGGCGCCCACAAGATCATCGCCGACGTCTTCGGTGCGCTCAACGACATCGGGTTCACGATCCCCGGACAGGGCAACACCTACTGGAACGACGAGGCCATGGGCGGCCGAGACTACAAGGACCTCGATTCGGTTCCCGACCCCGTCGACTCCGCCACCCATGCCGCCGCCCGAAACGCGGCACACCTCGCCCGACTGCTGTCGCAGAACAGCTTTCCGCCCTACGAATGATCGGTGATCGACCGGCACGCCTTCTATGGTCGCCGCCTTCGTGTCGCTGGTCAGCAGCAGTCGAGCCTGTCGGCCTCGGAGATTCTCACTCGGCCCGCAAACCAGCAACCGAGACGGATCAGCTTCGGCATCGACGACGCTCCCCCTCGTATTGCTGACAATCGCAGCGTTTCGCCATTGGCGACTACATTCATTGCACGGCAAAACTTTTCGTCGATAGTGGATTTTTGTGACTAAGCCGCAGGATCAGTCGTAGCACATCAGCAGAGCGACCTACCGGACGTGACAGCCGTCAGAGCTCGTAACGTGTGGACGTCAGCACGAGTCCACCCCAACGAACGTTCGCGTCAGTCAGTCCGGGTGTCTAAGGTCAGCTAGTGGGAACGAGTAGGCTGCGCGGGATTGTGGTCGTGGTCGTGACCTTTGTGGTCGTGATGACGTTGGGTGCCACTGCGCTGTTCATCTGGCGGGCGCGGGAACCTGCTTCGTGGCCGCCCCCTGACCTTGGCAGTGTCCCGTCTCTGGTGTGGTCTGTTCATGCAGAGCATGTGCCGGGCCACGATGGCGAAGCGTTGCTGGCTTTGCCTGACACACTGGATGCCTACTACGGCTATGTATCGGTCCTGGACGCGCCCACTGTGATTGTGGGCGCTCTCGGCCGTCTTGCATCCGGCAGCGATGTAGATGAAGGCAGGCGAGTCGAGTCGGTGACGCTCGTCGGATTTCATCGTGTCGACGGATCGGTGCAATGGGAGCGCTCCATCGGCCGCGTCCGGCAATGTTCCGACAGTGTCGAGTCCGGCGTGATCGCCTGTTGGAACGACGATCGCGTGTTGTTCGTGGATACTGTCGACGGTCGCCTTCTGTCGGAGCTCAGCCCCAAGATGGCCAACGTCGATGTGGTGATGGCGGGCGACCGCGCCTACGTCACCGGCATCAAGTCCCAGGGTGGCCGGCACCACCTCGTGGTGTCCGCGGGGCCGCCATCCGCGCCGGGATCAACGTACACGCGTTCAGTGCCGGTGGCTGGGCCACTGTCGGGGATCGTCGACGTACTGCCATCGGGAGAAGTCGTCGTTGTGACAAACCTCGAGGATGCCGCCATGTACCGCTTCTCTGTGCACGACTTCGATTCCGGTCGAGCGGGTTTCAGTCTCGACTCGACTCATCTGCTCGTCGTAGGTGATGGACTGTTCCTCAACAGCCCGGTCATGGTCGACGGCGGCAGTCGACAGCAAATCCTCGACGAGCAGGGAACGGTGGTCTCCACGGCCGCAGTGCCTGCCTACACACATTCCGGGATGGCCGAGGCCACCAGCGAGCAACCGCCGGTACTGATGGCCGACGGCGCCTACGACCCCGAAACCGGGCGCCTGCTGTGGCGCGACCCGCTGCTACTGCGTCGCGACAACAGCGGCGCTGTTCAAGCCATGGCTGGTCGAACGGTGATCGTGGCAGCTCAAGAGACCGGCGATCTCATCGGGTTCGATTCCGCGACGGGCGAGCAGCGCTGGCGAACACGATGGAAAGACGCCTACTGGGTGTACGGCGGAATGACCGACGGGCGGCACTACGTCTTCAGCGACTACACCGGATTCCACGCACTACGCATCACCGACGGTGCCGTTGTTTGGTCTAAGCCTCTGCCCGAAGGCGCCGATCCCCGTCGAACCACGATCCTCAACGCCGGCGGCAACATTCTCATCACCGCAAACGCCACCATCTCGATGTGGCGTGGACAAGCACTCTCGCCGTAAACGCCCCGCATCTCTACAGTGCGAGTTGCGGGTACTTCTGTAGCGCTGCCGCGAGGTCGTCGCCTTGCAGCACCCCCTCTGTCATCTGTTCCCAGTCGAGGCGTGCTGCATGGACGGCGTGAAAGATCGAGTGGCTGAGCCAGTTGCTGTCACCGCGGCCGCGGACAGCGAACTCGACGTCGTACAGACTCTGTCCAGGTCTGCGCCGTCGGCGTGAGGCCGAGTGTTGTTCGTCGTGCTGCCCGTTTCGTGCCGACGTCAGTCCGATACGGCCTGGCTGGTAGCGACCGACACACGCAACGATGGGTGCCACTACGTCGTACAGTGCGGCAGCGAAGCGTTCGGCCTCATCGCGGGTGGCAAAGATCTGGTACTCGAACTCGATCACCATCGACTCATCGAACGGCTCGTAGTCGTCTTCTGGGACCACCCAGTCGTCGTCCGTCATGTACCTGAGAATCGCACTTCGCGGCCCACCGGGTGTCGTGATTTCGCGTGACCCTCATGTTTTCGGTTCATGCCAGGCCGGCCGATTGCACCGGGCGCCTGCGTCGCATCGATTCCGCGAACGGCGCCCGCACCGACGGGATACCGGTGTGCCGGCCGCCGATGCGCGGTGAGAGAACCGGCGATGTAGACCACGCCCGTCATGCGTGGCAGGCGCCGAACTGATCTTCCGGGTTATCCCCACAGCGGCTTTCTGGGCCGACCTCGACGCGCGCCCGGAATCTACCGGACGACCTTGATCGTCTCCAGCGCATCGTCGGCGGCATCGGGGAGGTTCATGCCGGCGTTCTTGCCGGTGCGCAGGTACTCGACCACCGCCCCGTTGAGGACCTCGCCCGGTACCACGACGGGGATGCCGGGCGGATAGGGCGTGATCTGCTCGGCCGCGATCCGGCCGGGGGCCTCGTCGAGGGGCACGGCCTCAGTGTCGCCGAAGAACGCGTCCCGGGGCAGCATGCGGCTCTCCAGTTGCAGCTCGTCCGGGTCGGGTTGCTCGATCTTCGGCGGCGTCTCGAACGACCCTGCGGCGCTGGACAACTTACGCAGGGCATCGAGCAGACGCGCGGCGGTGTCCTCGTCGTCGGCGTGCGACAGGGTGGCCAGGATGCGACGGTGATCGCTCAAACCGACGTCGACGCGACAGTTCTCGCGCAGCCAGTCGGCGCACTGGTAGCCACTGGCGCCGAGTTCGTCGACGTCGATGAGCACCTGCATCTCGTCCAAGTCGTGGCTCGCCTCCTCGTGGAGTAGCTCGTCATGCATCACGTTCAGACCCGGGATCTCGTCGACGCTGCGTCGGACAGACCGCGCCAGTTCGAGTGCCCGGCCGAGGACTTCCCGGCCGGATTCGACCATGTACCGACGCCAGCCGTCCAGTGCCGAGTAGACGAGCACATTGGGGCTGGTGGTCATCAGGAGGTCGGCGCACTGCGACAAGCGCGAACGATCCACCAGGTCGCCCTGTACGTGGAACACCGAACCCTGCTCGAAACCGGCCCCCATCTTGTGGACGCTGACCACGCAGACATCGGCGCCGGCATCCATTGCCCAGGTGGGCAGCTCGTCGTGAAACGGCAGATGCGCGCCCCAGGCCTCGTCGACGATCAGCGGCTTGCCGAACTCGTGGCAGACGTCGGCGATGGCCCGGATGTCGGCGCAGGTGCCGTACGGCGTGGGACTGACCAGCAGGAAGCCCGAGGCCTGCGGGTCGGTCTCCCACGCCTTGCGGACCTCCTCCGGCGACGGCGGGTGGGTCAGGTGGAACGTCTCGTCCCAGCGCGGACGGACCCAGCGCGGCCGCAGTCCCGAGAAGATCAGTCCCGCGACGATCGACTTGTGGGCATCCCGGGTGATGAGCAGTTCGCCGTTCTCCCCACCGGCGACGGCCATCATCGCCGCCTTCACCGACAACGAACTGCCGCAGGTGGAGAAGAACGCCATCTCGGCGCCGACCGCCTCGGCCATCAGATCCTCGGCGTCGGAGAGGTAGCCGCCCGTCATGCGCCGGTCGTCGAGGCCACCCGACGACAACACATCCGAGGCGAACGCGTCCGCACCGATCGCCGACCGGGTCCGCTCGTCCACCCCGCGGCCCTGGCGGTGGCCCGGCGGCGTGAACCCGTATCGTTCGTCGCGGTGGTACGCCTCGAGGGCGTCCAGGAGCGGTGCGCGGGACTGGTCCATGATGCGATGCCTCCCTGTTGATCCGGTTGTCCGATGTCGTACGGCTCAGCCTTTCTCACCGTCCGCGAGATGACCCGCGTCCTCAGAGGCCTGGCGGCGCAACCGCTCTCGGTATCCATAGGTGGCCCGCAGGACGTCGTCGTAGCTGTCGGCACTGGAACCGAGGGCGCCGGCGAAGATCCCCATCGAGGTCGCCAGCCACGCAAGGTACACGTAATTGCGCAGCCCCACCGGATATCCGAGCTGCGAGGCGAGGAAGTTCTTCTCGATGACGATGAGCGCAGCCGCCAGTGTCGCCAGGAACAACCCGGCGTACAAGACCACCGCACTGAACACGACGGTGCACACCGTCGCCATGTTGTAGAGGCGCGCACGCGGTTTCGCGGTGACCGTCACCCGTTCCCACAGGCGATTGTTGACGATGAGCCACAGCGAGGCGAGCACCAACGACAGCAGGGTGATGGCGGCGAGACGCCACGCACTCAGCGCATTGGCCATCGACCAGATCGTGGAGAAGAAGATGCCGAACGACGCCGCTGCGGCGGCTGCGGCGGTCATGCCGGTGAGGGTCGGGATCAGCCGCCACGGCCGATTTCCCCGCACCATTCCGGCCATCAACTTCAGACGACGCGAATAACCCTCGGCGCATACGTATTCGGTGTCGCCGTCACCGATGACGACGATGCCGCGCTGCCGCTCGAACTCGCGCATGGACCCCTCCCCGGTCACCGCCTCGGCGATGGTCGAGATCAAGGTTCGCAGCGCTCGCCGGGGAGCGGGTCCGAGAGCTGGGAGCGAGACGACGGCGGCGTTGCGTTCGCGGTCGAGTTCGGCCAGCACCACAAGGTTTCGTGGGCTGCGATCGTTGCCGTCGGCGTCCCGCGGCTTGTACAGCCGCGGCATCTCGGTGACGAACACGATTACCTCGTCGGCCGAGTCATCCGTGCCCCAGACGGTCTCCAGATCACCGCGCGGCGTCATCTGCAGTGTGGTATCCCTCGTGACGGTGTGTCCGCGGTACTCCAGTGACAGCTCGTCGGCGATCTGCTCGAAGCGGTCCTCACCGCGCTCGATCAGAGCGGCCGGAAGCCCGTGTTCGGCGACGATCCGCAGCGCTACGGCGCGCCGCCGATCGTCGTTCTCGGTGGTCATGTGCGTCTCTGCCGTCATGATCAGGCGGGGCCTCAGTCCGGCGGCTCGGACTCCCCCGCCGCAGGAGAGTCCGGGTTGTCCTCGTCGTCGCGGGCGGTGGCGGCGGAGGGATCCACCTGCTCGTCCGTGTCGGGTTCGTCGACGGTCCGCTCCTCGAGTTCGTCGACCTTGCGTCGAGCATCATCCGGCGTCGCCTCGGGCGTGCCGGTTTCGGCTGGTTCCATGGGCAATTCCTCAGACATCAGATTCATCGATCCTTCGGTCGGTGTCTCGCGATGGAGCCTCTGTCGCATGTCCGGTTTCCCGGTGACGGCATGACGTAAACGCGATCACGCCCCGGTCGCGAGATGTGGATCGGCCACCGGCTTGGACTCGGCCGAACCGCGTTGACGTAGAACAACCGACAAGACGACGATCGCCGCCACCGCGATGAACTCGCTCTGCCAGTTCTGCATCGACTCGAACCAGAACTGCGAGGTGGCCAGGTACTGCCACACCGAGACCGCGCTCTCGCCGTGCTGTTGTTGCTCGTCGCTGTAGGCGCGCGCACCGCCCACGGCGTGCAGCGCGAACGAGGCGAAGAAGAGTGCGAAAAACGCGATGGTGAGCGAGTTCTGGTAAACGAACAGCACCGGCCCGCCGCGTCGCACCGGCCACGGTGCTGCGCGCATGTCGTCGGCGGCACGCGGGTCCGCGTCCTGCGGGGCAGGACCGTCGACGGGCTTCGATTCCGACGAACCCTTCTGATAGAGGAACGCGGTCAGCACCACGTACATCCCCATCTGCAGGAATTCCGATTCCCAGTTCTCGAAGGTCGCTTCGACGAACTCGCCCGTCGTCAGGTATCGCAGCACCGAGATCGGTGGCGAGCCGTGCGAGGCCTGCTCCGCGTTGTAGACGTGCCACCCCGAGACAATCATGCCGAGCAGGAACACGAGAAACAGACCGAAACACACGAGGAACAAACCGTTGTCGCGCAACAGCTCACGGCCTCGCCGGAGACCGCCCTCCCGTGTGGCCACCAGCACTCACCCCGTCTCAGTCGTCGGCGGACATCCTCGGCGCATAGCGAAGGACCGCTCCGATCCCGTCGCGCGGGGCAACGCGCTCGTCGATCCGGACCAGATCGGCGCCGGTGAGAACCGCCGCCACCGGCAGGGCCTCGTCGGCACGCAGCGTGCGTTCCGGGGCCAGGCCCAGCTCAGAGAGGTTCTCCGCCGTCGGCGCGATCGTGGCGAGGCCCCCCGCGGCGTCTCCGCCGTCGAAGACCGTCGCATCGCCGAGGTCGCCGATGATCAGCGTCTCGACCTCGCCGTTACGCAACGCCCCGCACACGGCCGTCAGTCCTTCGACCGCGAGGGCCGGGCGATGCCCGAGTCCTGCCTGCAGACTCTCCGCCGCGTCGGCCATCGTGCGATTCTGGCGCAGTTCGAGTTCGGTGGTCACCGCCTTGCGGACGTCGTCGTCGGCGATGCCGCTGTCCCGGGCGCCGAGTTGGAGGTCGACCAGTCGCTCGGCGAGCCGCTCGGGAGCCGTTGAACGCAGATCCGACATCGACGAGAGCTCACCGATCACGAACACGAGCTCGGGGTTGTCCGAGTCGACGATCGCGGTCAGCCGGTCGGCGATCTGACGAATGTTCTTGCGGTTCTGCTCGTCGCTGCGCTGCTGCGGGTCCCCGTACCCAGGCGATTCCGCACCGGCGGCGTGGTGGATCGGATAGCCTTCTCCCTCAACGCTTTCGCGCATCAACGAGGATCCGCCGGCTTCGAAGAGCTCGATGTCGGCGCCGGCGTGATCGACCGCGGCGATCACATGTCTCGGGGCACTCGTGCCGTGTTCGACCAGCGGAACCAGGTACGGCACCGGCGAATACCGTGCCACGGATGTGACCGGTGGCCGGATGAGATGGTCGTCGAGGAGGACGCCGTCGGGACCGGCGATCACCGCACGGCCACTGGGCCCGACGGCCGGCGTCCCGTCGAGCAGGACGTTGCCGATCGACTCGGCCACCGCCGCGTCGGCCCCCGCCGACTCGAGCTCCTCGCGCAGGGCTCGCCACCGCAGCTCCATAGTGTGAGCGGCGTCCTCGGTGTTGTGGGAGTCGTCGATGTAGATGGTGGCGAACGGACCGGTTGCAGTTGCCAGCTCGCGGAATCGGGTCGAAATCATGCGCGGCCTCCTTGCCTGTCGTCGGGGCACGTCGACTCTCTCGACGGGTGCCCACCGGATTCAGGCCGCAAACATGACGGCACACCCCTACAGCGTCGAGGTGTCGATCACGAAGCGGTAGCGCACATCCGATGCCACGACGCGGTCGTAGGCCTCGTTGATCCGGTCGGCGGAGATCACCTCGATCTCGGCGCCAATGCCGTGCTCGGCGCAGAAGTCGAGCATCTCCTGGGTCTGCGCGATGCCGCCGATCATCGAACCCGCGAAACTCCGCCGCTTGCCGATCAGCGCGCCGGCCGGGACCTCGATCGGGTGTTCGGGGAGACCGAGTTCCACGAGTGTGCCGTCGAGGGCGAGCATGCCCAGGTACTTGCCGATCGGAAGATTCGCCGACACGGTGTTCAGGATCAGGTCGAAGGTGCTGCGCAGTTCCCGGAAGGTCTGCGGATCGCTGGTCGCGTGATAGTGGTCGGCGCCGAGCCGCAGGCCGTCCTCCATCTTCTTCAGCGACTGCGAAAGCACCGTGACCTCGGCGCCCAGCGCGTGCGCGATCTTCACGCCGACGTGGCCGAGCCCGCCGAGTCCGACGATGGCGACCTTCTTGCCCGGTCCCGCACCCCAGTGCCGCAACGGCGAGTAGAGGGTGATGCCGGCACACAACAACGGTGCGGCCTCGTCGAGTGCGAAGCCGTCGGGAATCCGCAGGACGTAGTTCTCGTCGACGACGATCGAGGTGCTGTAACCGCCGTGCGTCGGCGACCCGTCGCGTCCGACGGCGTTGTAGGTACCCACATTGCCCCGCTCGCAGTACTGCTCCTCGCCGAGCCGGCACGGTTCGCACTCACGGCACGAGTCGACGAAACAGCCCACGCCTACCCGATCACCGACGGCGTACCGGGTGACGCCCTCGCCGACGGCCGCGACCGTCCCGGCGATCTCGTGGCCGGGCACCACCGGGAACCTCGTCCCGCCCCACTCGTCGCGCGCCGTGTGGATGTCGGAATGACAGATGCCGGCGAACGCGATGTCGATCGACACGTCGTTCGGACCGAGATCGCGCCGTTCGATGGTGGTCGGTTCGAGCGGGCGATCGGCTGCCGGCGCGATGTAGGCGTTGACCGTGGTGGGCATGCAGAACTCCTCGGTGTGATGCGGGGTCGGGTGAAGCAGGGTCTGGCGAACTCCGGGCCCCACCGCTCCCTGAGGAGGCCCGGAGCTTGCGGACGGCCCCCACCGCTCCCTGAGGAGGCCCGGAGCTTGCGGAGGGCCGTCACGAAGGGTCTCGCGACGAACCCCACCGGGCACACCCCGTGAACGGAAGAGGCCCGAGCGAGACCAACGGACTGACACGAACAGATGCGGGCCGATGCATGTGTCCGATGTGGCCAGTGTGCCCGCCGACCCCGCCGCATCGCCATAACAGCACGTCGCAGGGCCGCGTAGGCGATCCGCCGTCGCCCTATGGCACTGGATTCGCCGCCGAAGATCGTTACAATGACCGACGGTGACGATCAACAGCTCAGTCGACGACGGTCAGCGCACGCAGTTGCACCCGGTGTCCCCGATCGCCGAGCTCACGCGATTCGGGACGACCACCGCTCACGCGGCTGCGGGCGTCGGACGCTTCGTCCTCCACACGGCAGGCGACGCCCTACGGGGTCGCCCACCCGGCGCCGCCCGCGTAGCGCACGAGATCCGGACCACGTTCGAACACCTGGGTCCGACCTATGTGAAGCTCGGCCAGCTCATCGCCTCGAGTCCCGGCGTCTTCTCCGAGTCGATGTCCACCGAGTTCGAATCACTCCTGGACCGCGTGAAACCCGCCGACCCCGCACTCATGCGTGCACAGTTCATCGCCGAACTGGGCCGGGCACCCGAGGAAGTCTTCGCCACCTTCGATCCGGTGCCCATCGCGTCGGCGTCGATCGCCCAGGTGCACACCGCGACCCTGCACGGCGGCGAGGAGGTGGTGGTCAAGATCCAGCGCCCGGGCATCGCCGACCGCCTGGCCCCGGACGTCGCGATCCTCGAGCGCCTGGCCGGCCTTGCCGAGATCTCCGAGTACGGGCGCATGCTCAGCGCGCGGCACGTGGTCGAGGACTTCGCGGCCGGCCTCGACGCCGAACTGGACTTCCGCATCGAGGCCGACACCATGCGCGAGTGGTTCGCCTGCCTGCAACCGGGCCCGTACGGCGACCGAGTCCGCGTGCCGCACGTCTACGACGACTTCACGACGCAGCGCGTGCTGACCATGGAACGAATCCACGCCATCCGCATCGACGACGTCGCGGCCGTACGCGCCGCAGGCCACGACGGAGTCGCGCTGTGCCGCAACCTTCTGCTGTCCCTGCTGGACTCGGCATTCCACGGCGGTTTGTTCCATGGGGACCTGCACGCCGGGAACGTCCTCGTCGACGACGCGGGCAAGCTGGTCCTCCTCGACTTCGGCATCGTCGGGCGATTCACCCCGCGCACCCGGCGCATACTCCGCCAGCTCGTCGTCGACCTCGTGGTCCGCGGGGACTACGAGTCCGCCGGCCGGGCGATCTTCCTCCTCGGCGCCGTCCACAAGCCGGGTTCGACGTCGCAGGGCGCGGAGGACATCAAGAAGGTGACGACTCCGCTGTCGACCACCGACCTCGGTTCGATGTCCTACACCGACCTCGGGCGGCAACTCGCCGCCGTCGCCAAGGCCCACGACGCACGGCTCCCGCGTGAACTCGTCCTCGTGGGTAAGCAGTTGCTGTACGTCGAGAAGTACACGAAACTGCTGGCGCCCCGGTGGAAGGCCATGTCCGACAAGGAGATCTACGGCTACATGGCCGGCATCCTGAAGGAGGCCGAACGCGATCGTCGAGCCGCCCAGGGCTGACTCCCCGCCGCGAATCCCGGCATGTCGGACCGACTGTGGCCAACTGTGGCAAACGCGACAGTTAGGGTGGGAGCGATTAGCTGATTCCAGGAGTCACACATGAGACGTTTTGTGCCGGCAGTGCTGGCCTTCTTCGGCGCTGCGTGTATCGCGGCGGCCATCGCCATACCGCTCTACCTCGTGCCGCAGTTGAAGGTGGTTCCGCTCGATCTGGACATCACCTCTGACGCGACCACGGTGGCGGCGGACGGTTCGACTGGAGAGCGCTTCCCGGCGGTGATCTTCGACCGCTGCTCGGTGTCCGAGGATCGTGCCCGCACTCTCGAGGCGCATCTCACCCAGCAGCGACGCTCGATCATCATCGAACCGTCGGACAGCCGCCAGGCGAGCCTGCAGTCGGCGCAGACCGTGCGCATCGACCGCCTGCGCGACGCCGAGGGAACCGAGACCGAACCCAGCTTCGCGGCTGCGGGCGAGACCCGCACCTGTGAGGACGGTCTGCTGACCGCGACCATCGACCGCGTGTCGGTGAACCGCAAGACCTCGGCACCCAACGGGGCGGTCAGCTCGCTGCAGCTCGAGGCGGTCCCCGAGGGCGGCAACGTCAATGACGTGTCGGTCGCCATCGACAACCGCACCGGATACCAGTACAAGTTCGGTTTCGACGTGCAGCAGCGCGACTACCCGTACTACGACCTCAACACCCGCCAGGACTGCGCGGCGAAGTTCGAGGGCGAGGAGACCATCGACGGGATCAACACGTATCACTTCGTGTGTGACGTCCCGGAGACCGATCTCTCCAACCTCCCCAACGCGCAGGGTGAAGCAGCTCTGGGCACGATGCTGACGATGCCTGCCCGCTGGTGGGGCATCACCGGGCGCGGAGTGCGGGCGAACGACCCGATCACGATGCACCGGTACGCCGCCGCGACCCGCCACGTGTGGGTCGAGCCGGAGACCGGGACCATCGTCGACGGTCGTGAGGACCAGCACCAGTACTTCAAGTCGCCCGACCAGAGCGACGCCACCCCGGAAGCGGTGCGCGAGTTCCGGATGGACGCCCTGAAGGGCACCTTCAAGTGGACCGACGACACCGTCTCCAACCAGGCGAGCAAGGCCAGCGGCTACGTCGACCAGCTGAAGGTCGGCGGCTTCTGGGTGCCGATCATCCTCGGCATCGTCGGGGTGATCCTGTTGATCGCCGCCGCGCTGCTGCTCTTCCGCGGACGCCGCGACGACAACCGGGTCGATGACACCCCGGCGCCGACGACACCGCCCGCCGACGAGCGCGACACCACGCTGATCAATCGCGACGCACCGCCGGCCGGTGCAGCACCCGCGAGCGCCAACCCGTGGGAGCGGCCGACCGAGCAGATCCCCAAGGTCGGTGACACGCCGCCGCCCGACGACTCGGCCACGCGCACCTTCCGCAAGCAGCCGCCGCCCGAATAAGCAGCGACGCAACGACCACCGCGGGCGCATCCGGTACCACCGGATGCGCCCGCGGTGTTGTGTTTGTGGTTAAGGGGCGGTGACACACCCCTCCGTAGCCCGGCCCACCCAAGTGACCTCGACGGACGCGCGGGCACGCTTCGCGTGCACGAGCTGCTCGGCCAGCAGGGGTTGCGCGGGCACGCTACGCGTGCACGAGCTGCTCGGCCAGCAGAGGTGCGAGCCCACCCCCGCGGGTTGAGCCGGCACCGAGCGCAGCGAGGCGCCGAGTCGAAGCCCCTCCGCAACCAGTCCTACCCTAGTGACCTCGACGGACGCGCGGGCACGCTATGCGTGCACGAGCTGCTCGGCCAGCAGGGGTTGCGCGCGGCAGAGTGTCTTCCGCTCCCTGAGGAGCGCCCGGAGCTTGCGGAGGGCGCGGCCAACCCCGCTCCCTGAGGAGCGCCCGGAGCTTGCGGAGGGCGCGGCCAGCCCCGCTCCCTGAGGAGCGCCCGGAGCTTGCGGAGGGCGCGTCACGAAGGGTCGGCGACAGAGGTTGCGAAGACCCTTCGTGACGCTCGCAAGCTCGCTCCTCAGGGAGCAGGGGGTGACGCTCGCAAGCTCGCTCCTCAGGGAGCAGGGGGTGACGCTCGCAAGCTCGCTCCTCAGGGAGCAGGAGGGGTCCGCACGACAAGGGCCGGTGACCCGAAGGTCACCGGCCCTTGTCAGAGGGTCTGACTCAGAAGAAGGCGGGGCGGAAGGTCTTGGCCCACGACTCCTTGAAGGTGCTCTGCCAGTAGTCCCACCAGTGCGCACCGTCCGGGGTGATCCGGGTGGTGAGCTTGACGCCCGGGACGAGCGCGAGGCGGCCGATGTAGAGCTGGCTGGAGGTCGACGCGGCGACCTCGAGCGGGATCATCTGCGCGAACTTGACGGGGTCGAAGTTGGCGCTGGCCGGGTTGACCGACGAGTCGTACTTGCTGCCGACACCGCTACCGGACGAGACGTAGACGTTCTTGCCCGCCAGGTTGCCCGCGCTCAGGAACGGGTCGTTCTGGAACCAGGTGCCCGCGGGGTAGAAGCCCCACATGTTGAACGGGTTGCCGCCGACCTCCGCGACCGAGGCCATGATGCCCTGGGTGAAGCCCGGCATGGTGACCGTCGGGTAGCCGCTGTAGGACGCGACCGCCTTGTAGAAGTTCGGGTGGCGCGATGCGAGGTTCAGCGCCGAGGTGCCCGACATCGAGAGTCCGGCGATGCCGTTGCGACGGCTGTCGCTGCCGTGGCGCGCAGCCATGTACCGCGGCAGTTCGCGGGTCAGGAACGTCTCCCACTTGTTGACACCCAGCTTGGGATCGGGGGTCTGCCAGTCGGTGTAGAAGCTGCCTGCGCCACCGAACGGGATGGCGACGTTGGTGCCCTTGCCGGCCATGTAGCGGGCGACGTCGGTGTTGATCAGCCAGCCGCTGTTGTTGTTCGGGGCACGGAGTCCGTCGAGCAGGTACAGCGTCGGCTTGGGTCCGCCGCCGCCGGCCGAGACGATGCACACGGGCACGGTCCGGTTCATGGCGTTCGAGCGGACGTACTCGACATTGCAACCGTTGGCCGCGGAGGCCTCCGGCGGAGCTGCGACCAGCGTCGCACCCGACACGGCCACGAGAGCCACGAGTCCGGCGACGAGGCGCTTACGGGCGCGTGTCAGCATTCGTCAGTTTTCCTTTGGATCACCACGGCCGGAGCCGGCCGCTTGCGGGTCTTGCCTACCGGGTACTACTGCGGGCTTGCATACGGAGTCGTACGTAGGGGGATTGTATTGGTCCCCCCGGGCAGCGGTACCCGTCGTGCTGAAGTGTAACGGCACGATAACGCCTCGGCAAAGGCGAGAGCGAGTCCTGTGATGACATCTTTTGGTGGTGCACGTCACAGCACTCGCCGTTGAACAGCTCATTTCGTACATAGGCGGCGCATGTGGCGAATTCTTCATCTGTTCGGGCCACACATCCTCGATCTTCCCGTTACCGGTTTGCCCGGGCAACGGTGACCGTCCGATTCTCCGGTGACGGGCCGGGCGCCCGGGCCGGCCGAGGCCATCGACGTCAAGTCCGCTCGGCCCGCTCCCCGAACAACTAGGGTCGGGACGTGCACATGGACGAGTATCTGTCCGCGGACGCGACCACCCTGGCCGGTCACGTGGCCTCCGGCGAGGTGACCGCCGCCGAACTCCTCGACCTCGCACGAGCCCGCGCAGACGCGGTCAATCCGTCGCTCAACGCCATCGTGATCCGCATGGACGCCGAAGCCGACGCCCGCGTCCGCAGTGACCTCACCGGGCCTTTCGCCGGCGTCCCGTTCCTCATCAAGGACCTCGCGCAGGACTACCGCGGGTATCCGACGACCCGCGGCTCGCGCGCCCTCGCCACGCACATCGCCCGTGAACACTCCTTTGGCGTGCGCCGGTTCCTCGACGCCGGCCTCGTCGTCTTCGGGAAGACGAACACCCCCGAGTTCGGCGCGAAGGCCATCACCGAACCCACCCTCTGGGGACCGGCGCGCAACCCCTGGGACCTCGACGTGACGCCCGGGGGATCATCGGGCGGCAGTGCGGCCGCGGTGGCCGCCGGGATCGTGCCGGCGGCCGGGGCGAGCGACGGCGGCGGTTCCATTCGCATCCCGGCCGCGTGTACCGGGTTGTTCGGGCTCAAGAGCTCGCGTGGCCTGATGCCGTTCGGTCCGCAGACCGGTGAACCGCTGTTCGGGATGGGCGTCGAAGGTGTGGTGACCCGGACCGTCCGCGATGCCGCCGCACTGTACGACGCCCTGATCGGACCGACGCCGTCGTCGACCTACCCGGCGCCGCTGCACACCGAGACCTACAGCGCCCGGATCGCGACCCCGCCCCGGTTGCTGCGGATCGGGTACACCACGACCTCTGCGATCAACGCGAATCCGCACCCGGAGGCCGTCGCCGCGGTCGAGCACGCGGCGTCGACCCTGACCGATCTGGGCCACCAGGTCGAGGAGGTCGATCCGCCGCACGACGACGCCGCCCTCGCCCGCGACTTCCTCGACATCTGGTTCGCCAAGTGCGCCGCCCAGGTCGACGAGGTCCGACGCCTCACCGGCGCTCCCGACTCCCACTTCGAGGCCGACACCCTGACGCTGGCGGAACTGGGCCGGGCCGCCGGCGTCGTCCCGCTGTTCACCGCGCTCGACCACATCAACGACCACGTCCTGGCCCTCGACCGCTTCCATCAGACCCACGACCTGCTGCTGACGCCCACCCTCGCGGTACCGCCGCCGCGGGTCGGGTCGATGACCACGCCGCCGGTCCTGCAGCGGGCATCGCGGGTGGCCGCCCGCGCGCGGTCCGGCCGTGCGATCTCCCGCTTGGGGATCGTCGACAAGCTCATCTACGAGAGCCTCGGCTGGGTGCCGTACACGCAGCTCGCCAACCTTACGGGCCGGCCGGCGATGAGCGTGCCGCTGCACTGGACCGATGCCGGCCTCCCGCTCGGCGTGCAGTTCGTCGGCCGACTCGGCGCCGACGGCGATCTCCTCGCCCTCGCTGCGGGCCTCGAAGCCGCCGCGCCGTGGTTCCACCGGTACGCCGACATCGCGCTGTAGTACGGGGCTAATCTCGTCTGCGAATGCACATGTCCCGGGACCGGCCCGGTCATTTTGGCGGTGTGAGGAGATGCGGTGGCGGAGCACGGGGCCGACGCGGTGGTCGTCGGTGCGGGACTGGCGGGTCTCGTGGCGACATACGAACTCACCAAGGCCGGACGCCGCGTCGTCGTGGTCGACCAGGAGAATCGCAACAACCTTGGCGCGCAGGCATTCTGGTCGCTGGGCGGGTTGTTCATGGTGGACACGCCGGAGCAGCGTCGGCTGGGCATCAAAGACTCCGCGGATCTCGCCCTGCAGGACTGGATGGGGTCGGCCGGTTTCGACCGTGACGACGAGGACTACTGGCCGCGTCAGTGGGCCCGCGCCTACGTGGACTTCGCCGCCACCGAGAAACGGCAGTACCTCCACGACCTCGGGTTGCGCATCACCCCGATCGTCGGGTGGGCCGAACGCGGCGGCGGGTTCGCCGACGGCCACGGCAACTCCGTGCCCCGCTTCCACCTCACCTGGGGAACCGGACCCGAGGTCGTGCGGGTCTTCGCCGAGCCGGTCCTGGAGGCGGAGAAGCGCGGGCTCGTCGAGTTCCGGTTCCGGCACCGCGTCGACGAGCTCATCGTCGACGACGACGGCGCCGCCGTCGGCGTGCGGGGTGTCACGCTCGCCCCGACCGACGCCGAACGCGGCCAGGCGTCGAACCGGGATGTGGTGGGCGACTTCGAGATCCGTGCCGGGTCGGTCATCGTCACCTCGGGCGGCATCGGCCACAATCACGACCTGATCCGCAAGAACTGGCCCGTCGAGCGTCTCGGCCCCGCGCCGGAGACGATGATCTCGGGCGTCCCGGCGCACGTCGACGGCCGGATGCTGGAGATCAGCGAGACCGCCGGCGCGAACATCGTCAACCGTGACCGGATGTGGCATTACACCGAGGGCATCCACAACTGGGACCCGATCTGGCCCGACCACGCGATCCGCATCATCCCCGGCCCGTCCTCGCTGTGGCTCGACGCCAACGGCAACCGCCTCGCACCGCCGAACTTCCCCGGCTTCGACACCATCTCGACGATGAAGGCGATCCTGGCGGCCGGTCACGACTACTCGTGGTTCGTCCTCACCCAGACGATCGTGGAGAAGGAGTTCATGCTGTCGGGTTCGGAGCAGAACCCCGACATCACCGCGAAGGACGTCAAGCTGGCCGCGAAGAGCCGGCTGGCGAAGGGCGCCGCGGGACCGGTCGACGCCTTCGTGCGCAACGGCGTCGACTTCGTGGTCGCCGACAACCTCCCGGAACTGGTCGCCGGGATGAACAAGATCGCCCGCGGCCCCGAACTCGACCTCGCACACCTCGAACGCATCATCTCCGCACGCGACGCCGAGATCGGCAACAAGTTCTCCAAGGACGCGCAGCTGATGGCGATCACCAATGCCCGACAGTTCGTCGGCGACAAGATCGTTCGGGTCGCCAAGCCGCATCGACTGCTCGATCCCGAACACGGCCCGCTGATCGCGGTCCGGCTCAACATCCTGACCCGCAAGACCCTGGGCGGGCTCGAGACCAATCTCGACTCCCAGGTCCTGCGGCCGGACGGCACCGCCTTCGACGGCCTGTTCGCCGCCGGCGAGGTCGCGGGCTTCGGCGGCGGTGGCGTCCACGGGTACAACGCACTCGAGGGGACGTTCCTCGGCGGATGCATCTTCTCCGGCCGCGCCGCCGGCCGGGCGGTGGCGCGGGCCACAACGCGCCGCTGACCCGTCACCGGTCAGCGTCGAAAAGGGTTGCCTGCCCTATACATTCGCGGCACGATCTGCTGCCCCACGGTTGGTACGCATGGGCTAGTGTGTTCAGCGTGCCGGTGCCCCAGACGATCCTGACGCGGAAGACGAAGTCGGCGATCTTCCTCGTCTTCACCATCAACGACGGCGGTGAAGACGCGGTTCGCGCTGCGCTGGAAGACATCCCCGGCCTGAACAACGCGGTGTCCTCGCGGGCTCCCGAGGCGGCACTGGCCGGGATCGTGTCGATCGGCTCCGCGGCGTGGGACCGCCTGTTCACCGGCCCTCGACCCCGCTCGTTGCGGCCGTTCGTCCCCTACGAGGGCGAGGTCCACACCGCCCCGGCGACGCCCGCCGATCTGCTCGTGCACATCAAGTCCGACGACATGGGCCTGTGCTATGAACTCGGCGCCAAGATCACCGAAGCATTCGGGGACGCGGTCACCGTCGTCGACGAAGTGCACGGGTTCCGCTACTTCGACCTGCGCGACCTCATCGGCTTCGTCGACGGCACCGAGAACCCGATCGGACAGGCGGCGATCGACGCGATCACGGTCGGCGGGGAGGACCCGGACTTCGAGGGCGGCAGCTACGTCGCCATCCAACGCTACGTACACGACCTGTCGTCGTGGAACGACCTGAGCACCGAGGAGCAGGAAGCCGCGATCGGGCGCACCAAGCTCGACAACGTCGAGATGGCCGACGACGTGAAGCCCCCGAACTCCCACATCGCGCTGAACGTCGTCGAGGACGAGAACGGCGAGGAGATCGACGTCGTGCGGGACAACATGCCGTACGGCGACGTCTCGGGTGCCGGTGTCAACGGGACGTTCTACATCGCCTACTCGGCAGCGCCCGACGTCACCGAGGAGATGCTGCGCAAGATGTTCATCGGCGACCCACCCGGCACATACGACCGCCTCCTCGACTTCACCACCGCGGTCACCGGGTCGCAGTTCTTCACGCCGACCCTCGACTTCCTCGAAGACCTGCCACCCGCGCCCGACGCCGCCCCCACGGCTTCCCCCGCCCCGACGACACGTTCCGACGGCTCGCTCGGCATCGGTTCACTGCACTGACGACACCCTTCCGACCACCGCACCAGGAGGACACCATGAACAACCTGCATCGCGAACTCGCACCGATCTCCGACGCGGCCTGGGCGGAGATCGAAGAGGAGGCGACCCGCTCGTTCAAGCGCAACGTCGCGGGCCGTCGCCTCGTCGACGTGACCGGGCCGCTCGGCTCCGACACCGCATCGGTGACGCTCGGACATCGCACCAAGATCGACTCACCGTCGCAGGGGATCACTGCCTTCCAACGGCGCACCCAGTCGCTGGTGGAACTCAAGGTCCCGTTCACGGTGTCCCGCGAGGCCATCGACGACGTCGACCGCGGCGCCAAGGACTCCGACTGGGACCCGGTCGTGGAGGCCGCGCGCGAACTCGCGCTCGCCGAGGACCGGGCGATCTTCGAGGGTTACGCCGCAGCGTCGATCACCGGTATCCGCGCCGAGGCCGCCGCCACCCCGATCCCGCTGCCCGCCGACGTGCGCGACTACCCGGAGGCGGTCAGCCAGGCGCTGAGCACACTGCGTCTGGCGTCGGTCGACGGTCCGTACGCGGTGGCCCTCTCGGCCGAGGCCTACACCCAGGTCAACGAGACGTCGAACCACGGCTACCCGATCCTCGAACACATCCAGCGTCTGTTCACCGGCGACATCGTGTGGGCGCCCGCGATCAGCGGCGCGTTCGTGATGAGCACCCGCGGCGGCGACTTCGAACTGACCATCGGCCAGGACGTGTCGATCGGCTACGACTCACACGACGCCGACGTGGTGAACCTGTACTTCCAGGAGTCGTTCACCTTCCTCACCCACACCGCCGAGGCAGCCGTCGCGCTGACCGAGCCGCCGACCGTCTGAGCAGCCGCCCGCGGTCCCCGCCTGCGCGGATTACCGGTGGGCAGATACTCGGCGGCGTCCGTTGCGAGCGGCAACTAGTCTGGCGCAGGTGATCGCAGTGAACTCCGGCCGGCTCTCGCTCCCGGCGCCTACCGTTGCCTTCGGCCCGCTCGCTTCGCTCCCGGCGCCTAGATGCTGACCCGACTCGTCCGCACCTACCTCTCCCGGTACCGCATCAACGTCGCGCTCGTCATCGTGCTGCAACTGCTGGCGACCATCGCGATGCTGTACCTGCCGAGCCTCAACGCCGACATCATCGACAACGGCGTCGCCCGCGGGGACACCGGTTACATCCTGCGCATCGGCGGCTGGATGTTACTGGTGAGCGTCGCCCAGATCATCGTGACGGTGACCGCGCAGTACTTCGGCGCGCGCGCCGCCCTCGGGGTCGGGCGCGACATCCGGGGCGACCTCCTGCATCGGGTGAACTCGTTCTCCGCACGCGAGGTCGGCACGTTCGGCGCGCCGTCACTGATCACCCGCACCACCAACGACGTCCAGCAGGTGCAGCTACTCATCGTGATGAGCAGCGCGATCCTGGTGATGGCGCCGATCATGTGTATCGGCGGGATCGTCATGGGCGTCCGGGAGGCGCCGGCCCTGTCCTGGGTCATCGCCATCGCGGTGCCCATCCTCGGGGTGTCGATGGGGGCCATCATCGCGAAGATGATCCCCGGCTTCCGCGCGATGCAGGAACGGATCGACAACGTCAACCGCGTCCTGCGCGAGCAGATCACCGGCATCCGGGTTGTGCGGGCGTTCGTGCGAGAAGACTACGAACGCAAGCGTTTCGCTGTCGCCAACGACCACCTCGCCGACGCGACCCTGCACGTCGGCCGGTTGATGGCCCTGATGTTCCCGGTCGTCATGGTGATCACCAACGTCACCATCGTCGCGGTGATCTGGTTCGGGGGGCACGCGGTCTCCGACGGTTCGCTGGAGATCGGCGCACTGACCGCGGTGATGAGCTACGTGATGCAGATCCTGATGTCGGTGATGATGGCGTCGTTCCTGGCGATGATGGCCCCGCGCGCGGCGGTCTGCGCTGAACGCATCTCCGAGGTCCTCGCCACCGACACCTCGGTCCATCCGCCGACTGAACCGGTCGGTTTCGCCACCCACCCCGGTACGGTGGAGTTCGATGCCGCCGAGTTCCGCTATCCCGGCGCCGACGACCCGGTGTTGAGCGGCATCGACTTCCGCGTCGAGCCGGGCACCACGACCGCGATCGTCGGCTCGACGGGGTCGGGCAAGACCACCCTCGTCGGGCTGGTGCCGCGGCTGATCGACACGACCTCCGGCACGGTCCGGGTCGGCGGTACCGACGTCAAGCGGCTCGATCCCGACGAGCTCCGGTCGGTCGTCGGTCTGGTGCCCCAGCGGCCGTACCTGTTCTCGGGAACCATCCGCTCGAACCTGCTGCACGGTAAGGCCGACGCCACTGACGACGAGATCTGGGAGGCGCTGCGCATCGCGCAGGCGGAGGACTTCGTGTCCGCGATGCCCGACGGTCTGGACACCAAGGTGTCCCAGGGCGGGACGACCGTCTCCGGCGGGCAGCGGCAGCGCCTGGCGATCGCACGCGCCCTCATCCGGCGGCCCGCGATCTACCTCTTCGACGACTCGTTCTCCGCGCTCGACCTGACCACCGATGCGCGGCTGCGCGCCGCACTGCGCCCCGCCACCCGCGACGCCGCGGTCATCGTCGTGGCGCAACGCATCTCGACCATCGTCGACGCCGAGCAGATCGTCGTGCTCGATCGCGGCCGGGTCGTCGGGCTCGGTACCCACGACGACCTGCGGCAGTCGTGCCCGACCTACGCCGAGATCGTCGAATCGCAGATGGCGATGGAGGAGCGCTCATGACCCGGCCCGGAGGCCCGCCGATGGCGGCCGGACCCGAATCCAAGCCTCGCTCGTTCTGGCCGTCGGTCAAACGCGTTGTCGCACAGCTCGCGTCGTACCGACTGCTGATGACGGTCACCCTCGCGTCGCTGGTCGGCTCGGTCGTGCTGATCGCGATCGCGCCCCGCGTGCTGGGTTACGCCACTGACCTCGTCTTCGACGGCGTGATCGGCCGCACCCTGCCCGAGGGGCTCACCAAGGAACAGGCGGTGGCCGGGCTCCGCGAGAGCGGAGACGACACGTTCGCCGACATGGTCTCGTCGATGGACGTGACCCCCGGCGTCGGAGTGGATTTCGGCGCCGTCGGTCGCGTGCTGTTGATCACCCTCGTGCTGTATGTGGTGTCCTCGGCGCTCGCCTGGCTCGCCGGGTACCTGCTGAACATCGTCGTCGTCGGCACCATCCGCCGGCTCCGCGACGACGTCGAGGCCAAGGTGCATCGCCTGCCGCTGCGCTACTACGACACGATGCCGCGCGGCGAGCTGTTGAGCCGGGTGACCAACGATCTCGACAACCTGTCGCAGAGCATGCAGCAGACCATCTCCCAGTTCGCGAACTCGGTGCTGACGGTGATCGCGCTGCTGATCATGATGATCTGGATCTCGCCGCTGCTGGCGCTCATCGCGGTGGCCACGGTGCCGCTGGCGATCATCGCGACCGGCATCATCGCGAAGCGTTCGAAGCCGCACTTCTCGGCCCAGTGGTCGTCGACGGGCGCGCTCAATGCTCAGGTCGAGGAGGCCTTCACCGGGCATGAGCTGGTGACCGCCTTCGGCCGTCAGCGCGAGATCGAGGCGACCTTCGACGAGCGCAACGAGAAACTGTACGAGTCGAGTTGGCGCGCACAGTTCATCTCCGGCGTCATCATGCCGACAATCATGTTCCTGGGGAACCTGAACTACGTGGCGGTCGCGGTCGTCGGTGGTCTGCGCGTGGCGTCGGGCTCGCTGAGTCTCGGTGAGGTGCAGGCGTTCATCCAGTACTCGCGCCAGTTCACGCAGCCGCTGACGCAGATCGGTTCGATGATCAACCTGATGCAGAGCGGTGTCGCCTCCGCCGAGCGGATCTTCGACATCCTGGACGCCGACGAGCAGTCGCCCGACGCCGCGAATCCGAAGACGCCCGCCGAGGACAAGGGACTCATCGAGTTCGACGACGTCTCCTTCCGCTACGTCGAGGACAAGCCGCTGATCGAGAATCTCAGCCTGGTGGCGCGCCCCGGGCACATGGTCGCGATCGTCGGCCCGACCGGCGCGGGCAAGACCACCCTGGTCAACCTGATCATGCGGTTCTACGACGTCGATTCCGGCGTCATCCGGGTCGACGGCGTCGACTCGACGGACATGACGCGCGACGACCTGCGCGAGCGCACCGGTATGGTGCTGCAGGACTCGTGGCTGTTCGGCGGCACGATCTACGACAACATCGCCTACGGCGATCCCACCGCCTCGCGAGAGGAGGTGCTCGACGCCGCCCGGATGAGTCACGTCCACCACTTCGTGCGCACCCTCCCCGACGGCTACGACACCGTGCTCGACGACGAGGGCGGTGGCGTGAGTGCCGGTGAGCGGCAGCTCATCACGATCGCGCGGGCCTTCCTCGCCCGGCCCACGATCCTCATCCTCGACGAGGCGACGAGCTCGGTCGACACCCGCACCGAGCTGCTCATCCAGAAGGCGATGGCCAATCTGCGGTCGGATCGCACGAGTTTCGTCATCGCCCACCGGCTCTCCACGGTGCGCGACGCCGACGTCATCGTCGTCATGGAAGACGGGCACATCGTCGAGCAGGGCAACCACGACGAACTGCTCGCGGCCCGCGGCGCCTACTGCCGGCTGTACGAAAGCCAGTTCACCGGGGCCATCGAGGCGGGCTGAGACCCTTCGTGACGCTCGCAAGCTCGCTCCTCAGGGAGCACAAGAAGGCTCGCTTCGCTCGCACCTCAGGGAGCAGGAAAAGCGCGTCCCCACCCCGCTCCCTGATCGGAAAGCGCCACACACCCATTGGTCCCTGAGGTGCGAGGAGCGATAGCGACGAGCCACGAAGGGCCTGGTAAGGCACCTTGCGAGCCCCTTCGTGGCTCGCTTCGCTCGCACCTCAGGGAGCACAAGAAGGCTCGCTTCGCTCGCACCTCAGGGAGCACAAGTAGGCTCGCTTCGCTCGCACCTCAGGAAGCAAGAAGAGCGCGTCCCACCCCGCTCCCTGAGGAGCGCCCGGAGCTTGCGGAGGGCGCGTCACGAAGGGTCACGCCGGCCGCTCGTTGCGCGCCGCCCGTTCGACGATGGTGGCGATGCGTTTGGTCTTGGTCTCCGGTCGTTCCGCCATCGCCAGTTGCGACAGCCCGAACTTGCGCGCGCTGGGCGGGAACGCGTCCCAGTTGGCCCGCGCGACGGGATCGGCGTCGAGGGCGGCGGCGAGTTCGGGCGACTCGATGAGCGCCTCGGCGTCGTCGAACAGCGTCCACAGGCCGCGGGCCTGAGCGTCGTCGATGACGGCCTGGCCGGCGGGCTGGATGCGGCCGGCGGCCGCGAGGTCGGCGACCCGCGCCTTGTTCGACGCCGACCATCCGCTGTTGCGACCGCGCCGGGTGAACCACATGCCGCGGCGGTCGTTGTCGATCACACGGGTGTGACCGTCGATCCACCCCCAGCACAGCGCTTCGCGCACGCACTCGTCGTAGTCGAGCGGTTCCCGGCCCGAACCCTTGCGCCAGAACACAAGCCACACCCCCGGCGAGGCCTCATGGTTGTCGCGCAACCACTCTCGCCAGGCCTCGACGGTGTCGAGGCTGAGCTTCGGCGCGTCCGGGTCGGCCATGTGCTCACCCTAATGACCTCGGCCTTCTCTCGGTACAGTTGAGCCGTGAACGAGATCGTCGACTTCGCCGAGAGCTACTGGTGGCTGATCTTCCCGGTCGGCGCGGTCGTCGGCGGGTGGGCCGGTTCGATCGGCAAGTACAACGAGAAGCGACGCAAGGACAAGATCGAGCTCGCCCGGATCAAGGCGAACGCCCAGATCGAGCAGCTGAAGCTCACGACGACCTCGGCCGACCAGTTGCGCCGGGTCCGCAAGCAGCACAACGCGCTCAACGAGAAGTGGTTCGCCTACGAACTCGATCTCGCGACTCTGATCGAGTTCCCGCTGATGACCGACATGCGCGAACCGTTGACGCTGGCCTTCCACCGGGCCCGGGTCCGCGCGGATGATCTACGGTCCGAATCGGATTCCGCCGCCGCCGGCACGGCCGAGGCCTCCATGTCCGCAGCCGACTTCGCCGAGTACCGCGATGCGGTCGGCGACTACGCCGCCGCCTTCGACGCCGCCGAGCGAGAGGCGCGGCGTCGCAAGCAGACCGGGTTCTCCCCCATCGAACGCGAGGCGCTCGACCGGGCGCGCAAACTCATCAACGTCGCCGCCGACACCGGCGCCACGCCGGCCGAGAGGCAGGCCGCCTACAAGAAGGTCCGCGCCGAGCTAGACGGCATCATCGACGTTCCCCGGGTGGCGGCCGCACATCTCGAACAGCAGATCGCCGGCGCGCTGGAGCGCGGCTCGGACTGAACGTTCCGGGTCGATCAGAGGTCCGGGATCGGGAGATCCAGGTTGGGCGCGATGATCCCGCCGTCGACCTCGAGGATCTTGCCGGTGACGTACGCACCGGCGGGCGACGCCAGGTAGAGCGCCGCCGCGGCGATGTCCTCCGGATCACCGAGGCGGTGCAACGGCGTGGAGGTCTCGACCTCGGTGCGCATCCCTTCGTCGCCGGCGACGATCTCCAACGCCGAGGTCAGGATGGCACCCGGCGCGATGCCGTTGACCCTGATCTTCGGGTTCAGATCCATCGCCGCGATGCGGGTGTAGTGCGCGAGAGCGGCTTTCGCGGTGCCGTAGGCGGCATAGGCGCGTCCGGGCACGCGGCCGACCGCGGAGGTGATGTTGATGATCGACCCCTGGCCCGTGGTCGCGAGGATCTGCTTGGCGCCGGCGACGACCAGCGCGTGCGCGTTGCCGACGTTGAAGTCGAAGGCGTCCCGCAGGTGCTTGGGACTGGTGTCGAACAACGGCCGCGGCATCGCACCGCCGACGTTGTTGACCACGGTGTCGAGGCGACCGAACTCGTCGACCGCAGTCTGGGCGAGTGCCGCCGCGGCGTCGGGATCGGCGAGATCCACGGCGACGGCGTGCGCCCGTCGGCCCGCGGCACGGATGCGGTCGGCGACCTGCGCGAGGTCGGACTCACTGCGGGCCGCGATCACCACGTCGCCGCCCGCCTCGGCGAAGGCGACCGCGATCGCCGCCCCGAGTCCCCGGCTCGCGCCGGTCACGATGGCCACCTGGTCGTCTATCCGGAATCTGTCGAGAATCACCCGTCGACCATGCCACGGCGAGACGCGAAACGAGAACGTGTTCTAGAAACTGGGGGGAACCCCGAGGTCACACCGTCTCAGTAGTCGCGGTTCGTGGTCACCACGGACAGGAGTTCCTCATCCGCGACGAATCGGCGCAGGTTCTCGGCGACCCACGGCGCGAGCTCACGCGTCAGCCCCGACGCCGGGTTGGCGACGTGCGGGGTGATGATCACGTTCGGAAGGGACCAGAGCGGATGGTCGTCGGCGGGCGGTTCCGGATCGGTCACGTCGAGCGCCGCCCCCGCGATCTGCCCGTCGACCAGCGCGCGGTGCAGCGCCTCCTCGTCGACGAGGGGCCCGCGCGCGACGTTCACCACCCACGCGTGCGTGGGTAGCGCGGCGAGGCTCTCGGCGTTGATCATGTGCCGCGTCTCCGGCGTCGACGGCGCGGCCAGCACGACGTGGTCGAAGGTCCCCCACAGCTGATCCAACTCATCCGACCGTCGGACCTCGTGCGCGCCGGGCACCTCGCGCCCGGACCGGTTCACTGCGACGACGCGAGCGCCACATGCCCGAAGACGCGGAGCGAGGGAGGCGCCGATCCCGCCGGCTCCGACGATGGCGACCGTGGAACCGTGCAGCGACCGGACCGCGGTGTCGATCCGCTCCTTGTCCCAGTGGCGCAGGACGGCGGTGTTGATCTGCCGGAGCCCGGCGAGGAGCAGAGCCAGTGCGTGTTCGGCGACGTTCTCCGCATAGAAGCCGGACGCATTGGTCCAGATCCGACGGTCGTCGAGGACGTCGGCGGCCACGAAATCCTCGATCCCCGCGGTCTTGAGCGCCACCCATTCGACGGCGTCCGGCAGCTCCGGGAACTCCCCGGGCGGCCCGATCCACACCAGCACCCGGGCTTCGTCGAGACCGACGATCCGGCCGCCCGCACCTTCGATCGCGGCGACCAGGTGCTCGTCGCGGACGGGTTCGACGGCCACCGCCACCGGCGTCATCGGGCCACCGATCGGGCCGCGGTGGTCGCGAGTTCGTCAGCGATCTCGTTGAAGTGATCGCCGGCATGCCCTTTGACCCAGCGCCACTCCACCTGGTGTCGCTTCTCCTCCTCGACCAGACGACGCCAGAGATCGGCGTTCTTGACCGGCTTGCGATCCTTGGTCTTCCAGCCGTTGGCCTGCCAGCCGTTGACCCACTTCATGATGCCGTTGCGCACGTAGGTCGAATCGGTGTAGATGATGACGGTCGACGGCCTGGTCAGTGCCGCCAGACCCTCGATGGCGGCCGTGAGCTCCATCTTGTTGTTCGTCGTGTCCGGCTCGGACCCGGAGATCCGCTTCTCGGTGCCCTTGTAGCGGAGCACCGCGCCCCAGCCACCCGGGCCCGGGTTGCCCAGGCAGGCACCGTCGGTCGAGATCTCGACGACGGCCGAGCCGGCCGCCGGGTCTGCAGAGGTGCCATCGGTTGCCTGGTTCGCGGAAGCTGTCACGCAGGGAAGCCTACGGCAGCCGCGACCCCCGATCGCAGGCTCACGGTTAGGGTGGAGTCATGGTTGTGTGGGACCCGACACGCTATCTGCAGTTCGCTGACGTCCGTGCGCGTCCGTTTCTCGACCTCATCGCACAGATCCCGACCGACCCGCTGTCGGTGATCGACCTGGGTTGCGGACCGGGTCATCTCACCAAGCACCTTCGGGCACGCTGGCCGTCGGCGGAGATCCTGGGCATCGACGATTCGGCGGAGATGGTCGATCGCGCGATCCGCGACAACACCGATCCGCATGCCAACTACGACGCCGCCGACGTCTCGCAGTGGACGCCTCACCGGCCGGTCGACCTGATGATCTCCAACGCGATGTTTCAGTGGGTACCCGACCACCTCGACGTCATCGACCGACTGCTCGGCCACCTCACCGACGGAGGCGCGTTCGCGCTGCAGGTGCCCAACAACACGGACTCCCCCACCCACTCTGTCCTCGCCGATCTCGCCGCGACCGAGCCGTATCTGGGAGCTTTCGGCGACCTGCGGGCACTGCCCCGACTCGACGCCGAGATGTACCTCGAGTTCTTCGCCGGCCGCGGTTACCACGCCGACGCCTGGGAGACGACCTACTTCCACGTGCTCGACGGCCAGGACCCGGTGTTCGACTGGATGTCCGGCACCGGCGCCCGCCCGTACATGCAAGCGCTGTCCGACGAACTCCGGGTGCAGTTCGTCGCCGATCTCAAGCAACGCCTCGCCGAGGCCTATCCCCGACGCGAATGGGGCACGGTCCTACCCTTCCGCCGCACGTTCGCGGTGGCCACCCGCCGCTGATCCGCTGGGCGCCGCGATCCAAGAGAAGCAACTCCCCCACTGCTCCCTGAGGAGCGCCCGGAGCTTGCGGAGGGCGCGTCAACCCCCCTGCTCCCTGAGGAGCGCCCGGAGCTTGCGGAGGGCGCGTCACCCCCCCTGCTCCCTGAGGAGCGCCCGGAGCTTGCGGAGGGCGCGTCACCCCCCCTGCTCCCTGAGCCTGGATCCGTGGATGGGTGCGGGGTGTCGATAACGTGAAAATGCCCTCTGAGCTGGAATGATTGGTGGTGTTGAGACACAAAACATTCCAGCTCAGAAGGCACTTTCAGTGAAAGTATCGCATAGGTTCTCCGCCACGTCCGCCATGTTCGACGACGACAACCTGGTGTCGCACGCCGGGCTGGTAGCGGTCATGAGAGTGGCTGAGTCGACCGGGTTGGCCGCATCGCTGGGCGACCGGGTCGATCTCGGTACCACCCAGGTCGCCTCCGCTGGGGCAAACCTCGAGGCGAAACTATTGACCGTGGTCGCCGGATTGTGTTGCGGCGCTGACAGTATCGACGACCTCGGGATGGTCCGTAGTGGTGGGCATACCCGTCTGTTCGACCGCGTGTACGCCCCAGCCACGATCGGACAAACCCTACGCGAGTTCACCCCCGGCCACGCCCGGCAACTCAACGCCGTGATGACCCACACCTTGCCGGCGATGTGCGCCACGGCGGGTCTGCTGCCCACCGACGGGTCCCGGGTGTTTGTCGATATCGACTCGCTACTACGCCCGGTCTACGGCTACCAGAAAGAAGGCGGCTCCTACGGGCACGCCAAAATCGCCGGGCGTGAACTGCTGCGCAAAGGGTTGTCCCCGCAGGTCACCACCCTGTCCGCGCCCGGGTATGCACCGGTGATCGGCAACGCCTGGCTACGGGCCGGGCGCACCGCTTCCGGAAACGGGGCAGCGAGAATGATCGCTGAAACCCTGACCACCGCACGCCGCTGTGGGGCGAGTGGGGAGATCACCGTCCGCGGCGACGCCGCCTATGGCACCGCCGCGGTGATGCGCACCTGCCAACGCCTCGCAGCGACGTTCTCGCTGGTCCTGCGCACCAACACCGCGATCACCCGCGCCATCACCGCGATCGGCGACGACGCCTGGACGCCGGTGCACTATCCCGGGGCGGTCACCGACCCCGACACCGGCGAACTGATCTCTGATGCCGAAGTCGCCGAAACCACCTACACCGTGCAACCGGACTCCACCCAGCCGGTCACCGCCCGACTGATCGTGCGTCGGGTCACAGCCCACCACCCCGCCGGCACCGACACCCTGATGCCCGCCTGGCGGTACCACTCGTTTTTCACCAACACCACCGACGACACCGTCACCGCCGACCTCACCCACCGCCGCCACGCCATCATCGAAACCGTGTTCGCCGACCTCATCGACGGACCGCTGGCCCATCTGCCCTCCGGACGGTTCGGCGCCAACGCCGCCTGGCTGGCACTGACCGCGATCAGCCACAACCTGATGCGCACCCTCGCCGCACTCACCAACACCCCCAAACTGCGGGCCGCGCGGGGCGCTACGCTGCGCCGCACACTCATCGCGATACCCGCCCGACTAGCCCGACCAGCACGAACCCCGGTCCTGCACCTACCCCGACACTGGCCCACCCAACACGCCTTCACCACCCTATGGACCGCAGTGCATACTCCCTGACCTACCAACCACACCCGCCCACCCACCACCAAGGAACCCCAGTGAAAAAGCTGACACAGGTCAGCGAATACCACACGCCCACAACCTAATCAGGCGATCACGCGCCCCAACCCACCCCACCTGAAACCCCTTCCACGGATTCAGGCTGAGGAGCGCCCGGAGCTTGCGGAGGGCGCGTCACGAAGGGTCTTCGCAACCCGACTCACCAAGACCCTTCGTGACGCTCGCAAGCTCGCTCCTCAGGGAGCAGGAGGAAGGCTCGCAAGCTCGCTCCTCAGGGAGCAGGAGGAAGGCTCGCAAGCTCGCTCCTCCCGGGTCACGCACCGGCTTCGGTTTGGCATCGACGCTTCTCCCAGCTGACACTTCTGCAACACTGACACCACTTGTCGTTTCTTCTGGGGGTGCGTCCATGCGTCCGGCCCGCCGCATCTTCTCGACCGTTGCCGCTGTCGCCCTCACGGGCGGCCTGCTCGCCGCTGTGTCCGCACCCGCCGAAGCCGCGGTCTGCAACGCCACCGGCATCACCGGGGGCGATGTCGGCAGCACCGGCAGTTCGGGCTCCAGCGAGCTCGGCTGGGGCAGTCTCGACTTCGGCAGCTATCGGGCGGATGGGAAGAAGCCGCAGGGACCGCTCCCGAAGCTCACCGGCGCCAGCAAGGCCATCTCCTGGGTGACCGGTCCCCGAAGTCCCGCCCGCACCGACACCCGTTTCGGGATCACCGCGACCGACGTCGGCGTGCCGTGGGACAACGGCTCCGGTCAGATCCTGATGGCCTTCGGCGACACCTGGGGCCGATGCGCGGGGCAGATGGCCTGGAAGCACAACACGATGCTGCGCAGCGACGCGACTTCCGACCTCGCCAAGGGAATCCGATTCCCGAACGCCGTACCCGGATCGGTCCGGTCGGGCGCCTCGGTGACACCGGCCCACCCGACGTGGGCGCAACCCATGTTCAACGCGGTCGGGGTGCGCAACATCGAGGTCGGGCGGATTCCCACCGGCGGGATCTCGATCAACGGCACGCAGTTCGTCAGTTTCATGTCGATCCACCGGTGGCTTGGCCCAGGCCGCTGGAACACCAACTATTCGGGAATCGCCGTGTCGTACAACAACGGTCAGACCTGGACCGTCGACAACAACACCCTTCGCTGGAATGCCGATCTGACGATCCCGGGCGTTCCCCAGGTGACGCGTGGCCACAACCGGTTCCAGATGGGCGCCTTCCTCCGGAGTGGCGAGTACATCTATCAGTACGGCACCCCGAATGGGCGTTTCGGCTCTGCTCACGTGGCCCGTTTCCGGCCCGCCGACATCCTGAACCTCGACCGGTACCAGTACTTTCGCGGCGGCACGGGCTGGTCGTCGAATCCGGCCGAGGCCACGCCGATCGTCGCCGGCCCGGTCGGCGAGATGTCCGTGGCGTACAACGCATTCCTCGGCCGGTTCATCATGCTGACCGAGCGGTCGGGGACGATCGTGATGCGCACGTCGCCGTCACCCGTGGGTCCGTGGAGCGGCGAGCGGGTGCTCGTCTCGCACAAGCAGTCCAGCGGTCTGTACACGCCCTACATCCACCCTCGATCGTCGGGTAGGGACCTCTACTTCGTCGTCTCCCGGTGGGACGACTACAACGTGATGCTGGTTCGGACCGACCTGTCGAAGGTACGTCTGTGAGCCCGCGCATCGTGCTGATCCGCGCGGTGAACGTCGGCGGTGCAAAACTACCCATGGCCGAGTTACGCGAGCTGGCAGCCGATCTCGGGGCAACGGAGGTCTCGACCTACATCGCGTCGGGGAACCTGATCTGTTCGCCGCCCGCGGATCCCGAGCGGTTCGACCGCGCGCTCGAGACCTCGCTGCAGGATCGCTACGGCTGGTTCCGGGAGGTCATCAGCCGCTCGCCCGAACAGGTCCGGGCCGCGCTCGAGGCGCATCCGTTCGACGTCGTCGACGACAAGTACTCCTACGTCTACTTCCTGACCGGCGAACCGGCGCGCGACAAGGTGACCGCGTTCGAACGCAGGGACTTCGGCGACGATGCGGTCCGGGTCGTCGGGTCCGACCTACACATCCGTTACGCCGACGGGGCTGGGCGCTCGAGGCTGACCGCACCGGTCATCGCGCGCGGCCTGGGCGTGCAGGGCACCGGCCGCAACCTGCGGACCGTGCGCACACTGCTGGAACTCGCGGGCCCGTGAGTGTCGCCCGCTGGCCGGTCTTCCGACACGGGCGTAGCGTCGGAGAAGGAATCATCAGGACGAACCAGGCGAACCAGACATTCGCGTCGAGAGGAGTCCGCACATGAGTCAACCGGTCCCGCCGCCCCCACCTCCGCCCGAGCCCGTGCCGGCGCCCGAGCCCATCCCGGAGCCGCCACCGGAGCCGCCGATTCCCGTTCCCACCCCGCCGCCGGCTCCCGACCCACAGCCGTCTCCCCCGCAGCCGGACCCGCCGCCACGGCCGACGGTGATCTGACCGTCAGCCGCGCGACAGCACTCGGGCGACACGGTCGAGGTCGGCGAGCTGTTCCTCGCGGGGGGCCTCCCATAGCTTCTTCGGCAGCTTCTCGAGGTCCTTGATCCCGGCTTCGGCTCGGTCGAGGGTTTCGGTCGCCTCCTCGCCACCGAGGTCCACCGATGCGATGAGCCGGTCGTCGAGTTCGAAGACCGCGTCGTCGAGGCGGTTGCGTGCCGCGACGAGTTCGTCGTCGTGCGGGATCGCCGGGTTGGCATGCACGTCGGCGATCGCGTACCGAATGCGCCGATGCAGCAGTGCTTCCCGGGTGTTGTCGGTGGCCCAGCTCTCCGGCGCCCGACCCGGTCGGCCGGGAATCAGGTCGGTGGATCGGGCGAAGGTGCGCACCCGTTTGTCCGAGTCGTACGCGAACCAGGCGGCACCGCCGAGGATGAACAGGGCAACCACCACGGTGGCCACGATGATGATGACCGCGATCATGTGGTCAGCCTACTCAGGACGACTGCACTCCCTTGGGTGCCTTTCCCGACATGAAACCGAACAGGTATCCGGCGACGCGTCGCATCTGGATCTCGTCGGCGCCTTCGGTGATCCGGTAGCGCCGATGGTGCCGGTAGATGTGTTCGAACGGCTCGTGCCGCGAGTATCCGCGTCCGCCGAACACCTGCATCGCCTGGTCGGCGGCATCGCAGCACAGCCGGTTCGCCTGGTAGTTGCACATGGAGACCTCGGCCGACGCGGCAAACGGCCCGTAGGTGTCCATCTTCCAGGCGGTTTCGCGGATCAGCGCCCGGATCATCGCGCACCGGGTGTGCAGGTCGACGAGCGGGAACTGGATCGCCTGGTTCGTCGAGAGCTTCTTGCCGAACGGCGCGCGCTCGTTGGCGTAGGCCACCGCACGGTCGACGCAGTACTGGGCGGCACCGAGACTGGAGGCCGCCTGCCGGATGCGGTTCTCGTTGAAGAAGTGCTGCACGACCTGCAGGCCGGCTCCCTCCGCCCCGAACACCGCGGAGTTCGGCACCCGGACGTCCCGCAGCGTGATGTGCGCGTGGTCGGTGGGCATGTTGAACGTCCAGAGATATTCCTCCACGGCGAAACCCGGATCCTGCGGGTCGACGAGGAACGCCGTGATGCCGCGGGCCTCGCCCGGTTCGCCGCTGGTGCGCGCGAAGATGATGTCGCGATGGGCGGCGTGGATACCGGTGTTCCACGTCTTCTCGCCGTTGATGATCCAGTCGTCGCCGTCGCGGACGGCAGTCGTCTCCATCCACGTGGCGTCGGAGCCGTGGTCGGGTTCGGTGATGCCGAAGGCGAAGAACTTCGTACCCGCGGCCAGGCCCTCCACCCATTCCTCCCGCTGCTCGGGGGTGCCGTACTCGAGCATGAGGAGCAGCCCGATGTTGTTGCCGACGATGGCGTGCTCGTTCTGCAGATCGCAGTGCAGCCCTAGACCTTTCGACGCCAGGTGCTCGCGGATGATCGCCATCGCCAGGTTCGATCCGTCCCGACCACCGAACTCGGACGGGAAGGGGTAGCGGAAGTGGCCGGCCGCATCCGCGCGTCGTCTCGCCTCTCCCAGAAGAGCTTCCCACTCCTTGTTCGGCAAACCACCACGCTCCCAGTCTGTTCGGGAGTCCTCGCGCCGATGGTCGAAGAAGCGGATGTTGTCGTCGGTCTGCTCGAGGGGAATGATCTCCGCCTCGATGAAGGCATCGAGTTCGGCAAGATAGTCGGTCAGCGACTCGGGCAGTGCGAAGTCCACGATGAACCCCTCTCGGTTGGGATCGGATGTCCGGCGGTCACGGGTGAGGGACCGCGAAGTACTTGGGGTTGGCGACCAGGAGTCGCGCCCGCACGTCGGCGACGACGGCGTCACGGACCTTCGGGTCGGTGCCGTCGAGTTCGCCGGAACGCAGGGCCTCGCACAGCGCGTGCTGATCAGCGACGCCGAGCGCGCTCAGCCGTTGCGCGCTCGCTTCGGCGTCCCGTGCGCCGGTGAGCATCTGTCGCCGCACGACGTCGACGACGTTGCCGGCCACTCTCGTATGGAAACGCACCTGCGGCGACACGTCTGCCTGGACCGCGTCGGACCGCAGGAATTCGGTGAGCGCCTCGAGTAGTTCGACTGCGGTCGGTGAGCCGTAGAGATCGTTGTCCGGTTCCTCGGCCGGTGCCTCGGCCAGCGGATCGGGTACCGGTCCCGGCGACACGAGACCCAGGTCGAGCAGTGCGTCGAACTCCTGCTCGGCACTTCGGCGTCCGATCGCGGCCAGTTCGACGGATCGTTCGACGCCATCGAGGTGCCGGGCGGCCTGCACCGCACAGATCAGTCCCCACTTGACGGTGGCGTAGAGCTCCCACCAGCGCAGGGCTTGTTCGGTGGGACGCCAACCCGCCTCGCGCGCATAGGCGTCGAGGAGCGAGGTCCGGTCACCCATCCCGGCCACGGGCGTCGACCCTCCGAAACGCCACGCCTTCGCACATAGCCAACCTAGGTCCTCGACGGGATCGCCGAGGTGTACCAGTTCCCAATCCAGAACCGCCGCAACTCCTTCGGCGTCGACGAGCAGATTGCCCAGCCGGAAGTCGCCATGCACGAGCGTGTGCCGTGGTGACGGTTCGGGTCGGTTGTCGGTGAGCCACTGGGTGGCCAGCACCAGGCCGGCCGGCATCGCATCGAACTCGCGTGGGAACAGGTCCCGCAAACCGTCGATCGGATCGCCGAGATCACCGAGACCGGGCGTCTGTGTGACGTCTATCCGGTGGATACGTGCGAGGATCTCGCCGCACTGATCGACGAATCCGGCGCGCGCACCCTCGTAGGCATCGTCTCGCAGAATGCGCCGCGGGATGGATTCTCCGTCGATGAAATTCATTGCCAGATAGGGGAATCCCAGCGCGTTGTCGTCCTCGTCGAATCCGGCGTCGAGGATCTCCGGCACCGGCACCCCGGCGTCGGCGGCGGCACGCAGGACCTGCGCCTCGGCCCGCAGTCCGCCGTCGTCGGTTGCAGCGGGAACCGCGCGGATGATGATCGGCTCGACCTGCCCGGTTCCGTCGACGAGGGTGGCCGCGTACGTCGCCCTGCTCGCGCCCGCCGGCAGGAGTCTCGCGCCCTCGACCGAGAGCGTGCCACCACGCTCCTCGCCGAGGCGGGACGCGATCTTCGCGGCGACACCGTCCGCTTCCGGTACTCCCACGCCCGATCCGTCCCTTCGCACCGTCGCCCGGCGGATGTAACCGCCACCACAGCGAAGCTAGCACGGGATCTGAATCCGGCCTCAGAAATCCAGGCCCGGAGTCTCAGGACTTCGGTGCCTGGAACTCCGGTTGGTCGATGATCCGCACCCACGATCCGTCGGCCTGCCGCGCCACCACCTGCGCGCGGGCGCCTGCACCATCACGGGGTGGAGTCGACGTGAGTGCGAGATCGTCCCCGAATACCAGGGTCGGCAACGGCGGTTCCGGCGCGAAGGTCGGCCGGTGCGCCAAGACCGATGCCCAGAGATCCCGGATCGCGGCCCGTCCGCGCGCGACCTCACCGCGCCGGCCCCGGGGCCGCACCGTCGATCTCGCCTCGCTGCGCGACCGATCGCTCATCTGCCTGCCCCGCGGCGCGGGTATCCGAAGCGTGTTCGACGCGGCGGCCTCGGTCGCCGGAGGAGCCATCCGACCCGCGATCGAGGCCTCGTCGCCGGACGCCATCATCGAGTTGGTCTGCAGCGGAATGGGAGTCGGCATTCTCAGCGAGTCGATCGCCGCGGCCGACGACCGCGTGGTCGCGGTGCCGATCCGGGATGTCGATGCCACCGCACATCTGGGATTGCTCTGGAGGTCGGGGAACTCCGCTGCTGCAGCACGGTTCGTCGAAATTGCCCGAGACGCGTTCGCGGTTGGTGACTGATGAACTCGAACTCGACTGATGGACTTCGATCGAAGTCCATCAGTCGAGTTGACGTTCGTCGGTCGGGTGCGTCGGCCCGGGATCGGCGGCGGCCGAGGCCTCCAGCGACGGGGCGACCACGCTCGCGGGGTCGGTGGGCTTGCCCGCGATGAGGTCGCCGATGCTCAGACCCCAACGGCCCCAACGGTCGTCGAATCTCTTCGCGCGGGCCCGCGCTTTCTCCGTCTTCGCCGGTGCGTACCGCCGGCGCGCCCACGCCGAGTGTGGCCGGGCCAGCCGGATGGCACCGGCCCAGGCGAACACCGGGATGAAGACGCCGACGATGGCGGTGGAGAACTTGCCCTTGAGCACGCACAGGATCGCGCAGGCGACATTGATCGGCACGGTGGCCACCAGCGCGACGGGACCGATCTCCACGTCCGCGTCGTCGAGCGGGTTGAACCCGAGGACCGCCATGCCCAGCGCGGCCACAGTCAGCGCCACCACCTGAACCGAGAGCTGGCCCTCCGGTGACCAATACACGTCCTGAAGGCGCAGGATCAGTGCGAACTCGTCGAGCACCAGTGAGGCGCCGACACCGATCAACACCGCACTGATCTCCGCACCGGGCGACGCCCCGTTGACACCCACCGAGAGGAAGGCGCCGACGATCGTCAGGATCAGACCGGGCACCATGTGGTGCACGTGCACGCCGTCTGAGACGTTGTTGCGGAAGGGGCCCTTGCCCGCCCGGATGAGTCGGGTGATCACCCGCGTGACGATGAACGTGATGACGAACGACGCGAACAGCAGGAACAGCGGCAGTCGTTGGTGCGTGAGCTCGTCGAGGAAGTTCACCGGGTCACCGTCGGCGTCAGCCGGGGACGATACCGGTGCGGCGCTGCTCGATGATCAGGCAGCGGTCCTCGACGTACAGCAGACCCGCATCCTCGGCGATCGCCCGCGCCTCCGCCGAGATGATCCCGAGCTGCAGCCAGAGCGCGGTCGCGCCGGCGGCGACGGCCGCCCGGGCGACGTCGGCGCACTCGGGTCCCGGGCGGAACACGTCGACGAGGCCGACGTGTTCCGGGATGTCGGCCAGGGTGCGGTACACCTTCTCCCCGACGATCTCGTCGGCCGCGGGATTCACCGGGATGATCCGCCAGCCACGGTTCTTCATGTACGCCGGCACCTCGTTGGCGGCCTTCGACGGATTGGCGCTGGCACCGACCACGGTGATCGCGTTGTAGGTGGACAGGATCTGCTCGACGACATCGTCGGTGTTGCTCGGGGCGGTCATCCCACGAGTGTAGGTGGGTGCGGGCGAGTCATCGGAGAACTCCGTGCACGACGATCGCGCTCATCTGATCGGCCCACGCGGTCTCGAAGTCGCGATTGTCGAGCAACAGCGCATGCAGCATCGCCGCCCCGCCGACGACCTCGATGAGCCGATCCGGATCGACATCGGGATGCACCTCGCCGCGATCGACCGCGATCACCAACCGGTCACGCAACGCGCCGAACACCTCCGCGAACCCGGCGTGCACACGCGCCGCCAGCTCGGGTTCGGCAGCCATGTCCGAGATCAGACCGGGCAACGCCGCGCGGGTGACGGGACTGGCGAACAGGTCGCGCGCCGCTCCGACCATCGTGCGGATGTCGGCGCCCACCTCTCCGCTGGACGGCGGGAGTCGTGTCATGCGGGCGAACGCCAGATCGTGCACCAACTCCGCCTTCCCCGACCAGCGGCGGTAGAGCGCGGTCTTCGTCGTCCCCGCACGATCGGCGATCGCGGCCATCGTGAGTTTGCGGTATCCGACATCGACGAGCAGTTCGGCTGCGGCGTCGAGTACCGCGGAGTCGATACGCAGGTCGCGCGGCCGCCCCGAGACCGCTTCTCCCGTCTCAGTACTCATCGCTTGCCAACTCTCGCATAGAGATTTCCCGAAGTCGCTGCGGACCGCACGACCGTTCTGCTGTCATAACGCTACTCACCGTAGCGAATCCGCCGGTATCGATCACAGGGGGTGCCATGGCCACCGAGCCAGCCGTCGAGCAGATCGACCATCTGCAACGTTCCAGCCGCGACAACGCCTCGGTCCCCGAGACGCTCGCGCGCTGGCTGTCCGAGCAGGACGACACATCCGATGTCGTACCGGAGGTCACGGTCGCAGCCTCCGGAGACAGCAACGGCATGTCGTCGGAGACCATCCCCGTCTCCGTGTCGTGGCCCGGCGAGCCCACCCGGCACTGGGTGATGCGGATGGCGCCGTCGACCACCGACGTCCCCGTGTTCCGCTCCTACCGAATGGATCATCAGTACGAGACGATGCGCTTGATCGCCCGGCTCAGCGACGTCCCGGTCCCCGCGGTACATCACCTCGAACCGAGTGGCTCGCTGCTGGGCGCCCCGTTCTTCCTCATGGACCGGTGCGAGGGCGAGGTCCCACCCGATGTCATGCCGTACACGTTCGGCGACAACTGGTTCGGGGACGCCGCCGAGTACGATCGCCGGCGGGCCCAGGAGTCCGCGGTCGGCGTGATCGCCGCCCTGCACTCGATCCCCGACGCGGCCCGGCAGTTCGACTTCCTCTCCGACGACCTACCCGCCGGTGACACTCCCCTCGCTCGTCTGCTCGCCTGGTTGCGGGACTGGTACGACTTCTCAATCGAGGGGATCGGGCGCTCGCCTCTCGTCGAACGGGCGCTCGCCTGGCTCGCCGACAACTTCCCCGACGATGCCGCGAACGCCGAACCGGTGCTGTCCTGGGGAGATTCGCGCATCGGGAACATGATGTTCGTCGACTTCACCCCGACGGCGGTGCTCGACTGGGAGATGGCGCGCACCGGTCCCCGCGAACTGGACATCGCCTGGGTGATCTTCGCACACCGGGTTTTCCAAGAGCTCGCGACGATGGCCGGCCTTCCCGGGCTGCCGGACCTGCTCCGCGAGAACGACGTCCGCGACACCTACCGCGAGCTCACCGGAGTCGAGTTGGGCGACCTGCGCTGGTTCTACGTCCATGCCGCGGTCCAGTGGTGCTGTGTCTTCATGCGGACCGGCGCCCGCCGCGTGCACTTCGGCGAACTTGAACGTCCCGACGACGTCGACGGCACCCTGTTCTACCACCGACCACTGCTCGAACGACTCCTCGAGGAGGACTGACCACATGAGCCGACGCGGCCTGGGGCCGATGGACGAGTATCCCATTCACCAACTGCCACAACCGATCGCCTGGCCGGGCAACAGCGACCGCAACTTCTATGACCGCGCGTACCTCAACGCCCACGACCGCAGCGGCACCATCTTTCTCATCACCGGGATCGGTTACTACCCCAACCTGGGTGTGAAGGACGCGTTCGTGCTGATCCGGCGGCGGAACCCGGACGGCACCGACACCCAGACCGCGGTGCACCTCAGCGACGCGATCGACGACAACCGGCTCGAGCAGCGCGTCGGCAACTATCGGCTGAGCATCGAGAACCCGCTGCGCGCGCTGCACCTGACGCTGGACGAGACCGAGGGCATCGCCCTGGATCTCCACTGGGAGGGCCTGTTCGACGCACTGCTCGAACAGCCGCACGTGATGAGGCAAGGCGCAAAGGTCACCCTCGACGCGCAGCGGTTCGCGCAGGTCGGCAGCTGGCGTGGTTCTATCACCGTCGATGGCGAGGACATCGTCGTCGACCCGTCGACCTGGATCGGCACCCGCGACCGTTCGTGGGGAATCCGGCCGGTCGGCGAGCCCGAGCCCGCGGGGCGGCCGGCGGATCCACCGTTCGAGGGCATGTGGTGGCTGTACGTCCCCATGGCCTTCGACGACTTCCAGCTCGTCCTCATCCTCCAGGAGGACCCCGACGGCTACCGCACACTCAACGACTGCTCGCGCGTGTGGAAAGACGGCCGCGTCGAGCAACTGGGCTGGCCGAACGTCTCGGTCCATTACGCCCCGGGCACCCGGGTACCCACCGGTGCAACGATTTCCACGACCGGGGCGGGGGGATCCTCGGTGACGCTGGAGGTGGAGTCCCTGCTGCCCGTGCCCATTCATGTGGGCGGCGGTTACGGCGGTGACCCCGACTGGACCCACGGCGCTTGGCGCGGAACGGACTTCACCGAACGCCGCACCTACGACATGAACAGTGCCGAGATCGTCGGTCGCATGCCGTTCGGCGTGATCGATCACGTCGGACGCGCCGAATGCCGGGAGTCCGACGGCACCACCCGCACCGGTTGGGGGCTCTTCGAGCACGGGGCACTGGGCCGGCACGACCCCTCCGGGTTCGCCGACTGGCTCAGTGTCGCACCGGAGTGAGGAGCGACTAGTTCGACGCGCGTAGCCGATACCCCATGCCGCGCACCGTCTCCAATCGGTGAGAACCGATCTTGTTCCGCAGGGCGCGCACGTAGACGTCGACCACATTCGACGCCGGGTCGAAGTCGTAACCCCAGACGTGGCCGAGGATCTGTTCGCGCGAGAGCACCTGATCGGGGTGACGCAGGAACACCTCCAGTAGTGCGAACTCGCGCGCGGTGAGGTCGAACGTCTCCGCACCCACCCGGGCGCGCCTGGACTTCAGATCCAACCGAAGATCCCCGGCGGACAGCAGGTTCTCCGACGCGACCGCCGAATCGTCGACGAGCCGCAACCGGATGCGCGCCAGCAACTCGGCGAACTGGAAGGGCTTGGTCATGTAGTCGTTGGCGCCGCCCTCGAGTCCGTTCACCGTGTCGCTCACGCTGTCCCGGGCGGTGAGAACGACGACCGGCGTCGAGATCCCCTCGCCGCGCATCGAATACAGCACGTCGAAACCGTCCATTGCCGGAAGTCCGATGTCGAGGACCACCATGTCGAAAGCACCGCTGCGCACGGCTTCGAGCGCGGACAAGCCGTCGGACACGTGCTCGGTGCTGTAACCCGCCGCCCGCAATCCGTTGCCGATGAACGACGCGATCCGCGCATCGTCCTCGGCGATCAGAACCCGGCTCATCGCCGCTCTCCTTCTCCTGATACCGACGACGCTGTATCGACGTAGGTGGTCATGTCGGGGGCCGGGACATCGATGCCGAACGTTGCACCGTGGCCGGGAACACTGCGTACCCAAGCGATTCCGTGGTGGGCGTCGGCGATGGCCCGCACGATCGCGAGGCCCAGGCCGGCCCCGGACGAGTGTTGCGGCGACGACGCCGACCGCCCGCGCTGAAAGCGCTCGAAGATCCGCGCCGCGTCCTGCTGCTCGACGCCCGGGCCGTCGTCGGTGATCCAGATGGACAGATGCCGCTGCTCTCCGACGCCGGCGAAGCGTGAACCCAGCTGGATGACGGATCCCTCGCGGGTGTGCCGGACCGCATTGGACGCGTACTGCAGCATCGCCTGGGTGATCCGCTCGTGATCGACGGTGCACGGCCCCTCGGCGACCTCCATGAGCAACCACTGCCGATCACCGAGCGGTTGCACCTTGGACTCGATGTCGAGCATCAACTGCGCCGCGTCGGTCGGCCTGGCCACCACGAAGTCGGGTTGCTCGGACTTCGCCAGCATGAGCAGATCGGCGACGATGCGTCCCATCCGTACCAGCTCGCTGTCCACGAGATCGAGGGTCTTACGCCGTTCTGCCGGATCGTCGGGCAACAACTCGAGATGACCGCGCACCACCGTGATCGGCGTCCGTAGCTCGTGCCCGGCGTCGTCGACGAACTGCCGCTGCGTCGTGTACGCGTCCTCGATCCGGTCCAGCATCGCGTTGAAGGTCTGGGCCAGCGCGGCCACGTCATCACGGCCGATGACCGGCACGCGCGCGGTGAGGTCGTTCTCGCTGATCTCCGCGGCGACCATCCGCACGCTCCGGACCGGAGCCAGGATCCGTCCCGCGACGAGATAGGCCACACCGGTGGTGACGATCATCCCGCCCAACCCGACCATCGCGAGGACTCGCATCGTGCGGTCCACCAGTTCCCGCCCCGGGTCGGTGTAGATGCCCACGATGAACGTCCCCGGTTGCGCCGCCTCGGACGCCGGATCGGCCGACCCACCACCGGCCGGCTCCAGATCGACCTTGCCCCAACGAATTTCTCCATGAGCGGTCATCAGCACCCCGGCCGCCCCGCTCTGGGCGCGCAGTTCGTCGAGCACACGGCGTCCTTCGCCCGGCTCCGGCCAGGCATTACCCGGCAGTTCGAGGATCTCGGTGTCGCCGACGACGCCGGCCATGACCTCCCCCTCGCCGGCCGATTGCCGCGACAGGAACACCTCGAGCAACCGTGACACCGAGGTGAACGGTTCGGTGGTCGTCGGGTCGACCCCCTCGGCCGCGAACGTCCGGAACTCACTGGCCTCCTGCGCGACGTAGTTGTTCACGCGGGTGTCCACGTCGCGGAGCAGCAGGTTGCGCGTCACCACGAACACCACCACCAGCAGCAGGAACGTGGTGAGCATGATCCAGGCCGTGATACGCCAACGCGCCGAGAGCGCCGGACGCTGGCGCACACCCGCACTCTCGGCTGGATTCGGCCCGCTCGCTCCGCTCCCGGCGCCGGCTGCCTCCGGTTTCGCGTCGTCAGTCGTCCTGGTCGTCATCGATGTCATCGTCCCAGTCGTCGCCCTGGTCGTCCCAGTCGTCGTTGTCGTCCCGACCGTTGTCGTCCCAGTCGTCATCACAATCGTCGTCGCGATGGGCCGCGTTGACGTTGCACCAGTCGTCGTCGTCGGAACCCAGGTTCGGCGGGACGGCCCGCTGCACCGGAGCCCCGGCCGGGATCTGGGGAACCGGCGCCGGGGCAGGCGGGGTCTGGGCCTGAGGCGTCGGAATCTGGGGTGTCTGCGACGACACGTCCACGGACACGGCGTCCGACGCGAGGTCGGGCTCGGGCGAACGGATGAGGAAGAAGCTGGCGGTCACGACGGCAACCGCGAGCGCACCGAGGGCGATGGTGGCGAGTACTCGTGAGAAGTTCATGTCAACGACTCTGGCGGACGCCGGGGAGCCGTCCATGAGTCGAAGATGAAGGTTTTTTCATCTACGAACTGCGTGCACCGACGTCAAGAACTCGTCGATGCGGGGCCACGTCTGTTCGACCGCAGCCGACCCGGCGATCAGACCCAGGTGACTGGTCTCCACCGTGGTGAACTCGACGCGTGGCGCCCCGGACAGCAGCTCCACGCCGTGGTGGGCCGCGGCCCAGCTGACGATCGCATCCCGGTGACTACCGAACAAGGCGACCGGGACATCGACATCGGCGAGGTCGACGACGCGCCCGCCGAAGTCGAGCACGCTGTCGGCCAGCTCACCGCGCATGATGAAGTTCTCCCACATCTGCTCGGACACCTTGCCGGGATAACCGGGCATCGTCTCCTGGAAACGGTCGATGGCCTTCATCCGCACGAGGGCGTCGGTGTCGTCGGCGTTGCACAGGATGTAGCCCGGCTTCTTGAGTTCGCGCTGCCAGGCCGTGCCTCGATAGGCGAGGCGGACCAGCGGCGCGGGGATCCCGCCGAGCGCTCGCAGCGCCATCGTCACCGGCGCGGTGCCGACCGGTTTCATCAGCGTCTTGACCAGTGGATACGGCGGGACCTTGGAGTAATCGAGAGGCGTCCCGACCGCGACGACCGACGCCACCGGCAGGTCCGGGTTCGCGGCAGCGGTCATGAGGCTGATCGTCCCGCCGATACTCCACGCGAGCAGATCGACCCCCGCGGGATCCCGCGACGTTCCGGGGGTCGGGTCATCGGCGCTGCCGTAGAAGTCTGCGACGGTCGCGGCGACGGCCCCGGGGACGATGTCGTCGAAGAAGTCGGCGAACCCGAGGTGTCGGTCGTCGCGGGTCATGTCGCCGAAGTCGAGAACGTACGGAACCCGGCCGGTCGACAGGAGGAACTGCACCACCGACAGCCCGTCGGCGAGGTCGTAGCACGATGTGGACACCGCGAGCGGCGGGATCAGCAGCACCGGTCGCCGTCCCGTGCCGACGGTTGCGATCACCTCGTCGTCGGTGCCGTACCGCCGCAGCGTGCGGTGCGGTCCGTCGGCGATCACCGTGTGCGGCGTCTCGTGGGACTCGCCGATCTGTCCACCACGTGCCAGATGGACCAGCGTCGCGAGGCCGTCGAAACCACCCACCACTACCTCCCAGTCTTCGTCCGGGGACATTCAACACACCCCGCCCGGGTCATGCCCGGGCGGGGTGTGACCGTTTGGTGCACGACGCCCGCGGGTACCGGATCCGACGAGGCGCCGATGCCGTAGTCGGCGCGTACAAGGAGGTACACGGCCATGGCCGAAGAACTGAACGGCACCACCATCGCTTTCCTGGTCGCCCAGGAGGGCGCCGAGCAGGTCGAACTCACCGAACCGTGGAAGTCGGTCGAGGCGTGCGGCGGCAAGCCCGTCCTGGTGTCCACCGACTCCGGCACGGTGCAGGCGTTCAACCACCTCGACAAGGCCGACACCTTCCCCGTCGACACCCCTCTCGAGGACGCCCGCGTGATGGACTTCGACGCGCTGGTCCTGCCGGGCGGTGTCGCGAACCCGGATTTCCTGCGAACCTCGGAGCCCGCCGTCCGCTTCGTGCGCAGCTTCTTCGATGCCGGCAAGCCGGTCGCGGCCATCTGCCACGCGCCCTGGACCCTGATCGAGGCGGACGTTGTCCGCGGCCGCACCCTCACGTCGTTCCCGAGTGTGCGCACCGACGTCATCAACGCCGGCGGCACCTGGGTCGACGAGGAGGTCGTGACATGCCGCGACGGGGACAACGTGCTGATCACCAGCCGCAAGCCCGACGACCTCGCCGCCTTCAACGCCGCGATCGTCGCCGAGTTCGCGCGCACGAACGTCGCGAGCTGACCGCCCCGTCGGGGACGTCAGACGACGGACAACGGTGCAGATTCCCTGCCGGTCAGGGTGAGCAACGCCTGCTCGCCCTGACCGGTGAGCAGTGCGGTGGCGGCCGCCGTCGACAGCGCTGACGCCAGCACCTCGGCCGGCAGCGGGAGATCGGAACCGATCGCCCGCGAGATGTCGAGACCGTGCACCGCGAGTTCGAAGGTCCGGGTGGGCAGGTAGTCGGACAGCATGATGCCGCCGAACGGCGTCGTCAGGGGCCGATCCCCCGTTCCCGCAAGGGCGTCGACGGCCTGTGCGCGCCGCTCCCGGACCCCGGCGCGCGGATCGTTCCCCAGGGACAGCCCGGCGTCCACTCCTCGCTGTCGGACCGACGCGGGGTCTCCGTAACCGCGGATCGATGCGAAATAGGCCGCGGTCGAGGTCAATTCGACATCACCACCAGGCTCGGCCAGGTAGGTGACGACCGTCGTCAGCGATCTGCTCGCATGTCCGACGAGCGATCGCAACGACCATTCGCCGAGACCGGTTCCGTCCCAGCGATCGTCGGCGATCAGGTTCACCAACCGCGTCAGATGTTCGGCACCGGCCGTGAAATCGTCGATCGCACGTGTCAGTGTTCCCCCTGCCATCTCAGTCCTTCGGAGTGCCGGCTGTCGTCGACGACGTCCCGCTCGCGGTCGCGATCTTGCGGACACGGTCGTAGAGGAGGGCGATGGTCGCGGCGAACACGATGACGCCGAGGATCTGTGCCCAGGTCCCGAAGCCGTCGCCGACGATCGCCAGCGCCGAGTCATCCCCTGTGGCCGCCACGATCCCGGCGAAGACCACGCCGAAGAGCGCCTCGCCGACGATCAGACCGGTGGCCAGCAGGACACCCATCCGCTTCTTGTGTTCCACTGCGCCGCCGCTGCGTTCGGCCCACCGGTTGTAGTAGTGACCGATGAAGGCGCCGATCGGGATGATCAGGACCACCGACATCGGCAGGTACATACCCATCCCGACAGCCAGCGGCGGCAGCCGGAAACGCCCTGCGCGAACAAGGAGTTCGTCGATCACGATCACCACCGCGCCGATCAGGGCGCCGATTCCGACGAGTCCCCAGTTCAGGTCCGCCCCGAGGACACCTTGCGCGAGGGTCGTCAGCAGCCCGGCCTGCGGTGCCGCGAGCGCGTCCTCGGTGGCACCCGGCGCGCCGACGAACCCGAAGGCCTCGTACATCAGCTGCAGGATCGGCGGGATCACGGCCGACCCGAACAGCACGCCGATGATCAGCGCCACCTGCTGTTTCCACGGTGTCGCCCCGACGAGTTGACCGGTCTTGAGGTCCTGCAGGTTGTCATTGGAGATGGTCGCGACGCCGAAGACGACCGCGGCCGTGAACAACGTGTAGGCGATGAGCGCGTCGGTCTGCGAGTCGTCCGCCGGCCCGAAGGTCAGCTTCACGAGCAGTGCGGCGATGAGAACCACCAGGATGCCCACGCCGGAGATGGGGCTGTTCGACGACCCGATCAGGCCCGCCATGTACCCGCACACCGACGCGACCGCCAGTCCGATGACGAACACGAAGACGATGCTGACCACGATGATCCCGGTGGCACTGCCCTCCAGAACCGTGTCGCGCACGAAGTCCCACAACAGGATTCCGATCGGGATGAGCAGCACGAGGATGCTGCCGCCGACGATGTTGATCGGCATGTCCCGCTCGGTGATGTCGACCGTGACCCCCTCCCGACGCGATCGCGAGGAGACCATGGCCGCCCGGATTCCCCGCACGATCGGACCGATGACCTTGATCAGCGTCCAGACGGCCGCGATGGCGATCGCCCCGGCCCCGATGAGTCGCACGTCGTTGGCGAAGATCGAGCTGACGGCGTCGCCGAAATCCTCCCCCGCCGTGCGCCCCTGGGTCTCGATGGGCAGCAGTACGACGTAGGAGATCACCACCCCGACGAGCATGGCGATGCCCACGGTGATCCCGACGAGATGGCCGATGCCGATCAGCGACATCGACAACCCGGCACTGAACAACGTTCCGCCCGTGCCGATCCTGATCGTCGTCGAGATCGAATCGCTGAGGACCTGGAGTTTGGTGAGCAGGGCGAAACCGGCCGACGCGAGCGAACCGATGACGATCGTGCGCAGGCCGGCCTTGTTCTCCGCGGCGCCGCCCGCGGAATCGCCGACCTTCAGTACCTCTGCTGCCGCAACGCCTTCCGGGTAGGGCAGGTCGGAGCCGGTGACCAGCGCGCGCCGTAGCGGGATCGAGTACATGACGCCGAGGATTCCGCCGATCGCGCAGACCGCCACCGTGATCCAGTACGGGAAGCCCGTCCACCATCCGATGATGACCAGACCGGGTATGACGAAGATGATCGCCGACAGCGTGCCGGCGGCGGACGCGATCGTCTGGACGATGTTGTTCTCGACCACCGAGTGGTTGGCGAAGTACCGCAGAATGCTCATCGAGATGACGGCGGCCGGGATCGCGGTGGCGAACGTGAGGCCCACCTTGAGTCCGAGGTACACGTTGGCGGCCGTGAAGACCAGCGTGATGATGCCACCGAGGACGGCACCTCGGAGCGTCAGTTCTCGCAGGTTCGCCGTGGCCGGAGGCGCAGTCGCCATCTGGTCCCCTAACAGTCGGGTCCTGCGACCGGCGGTCGGTCGGACGGTGGATCATCCGGACATTCGTCGATCCACCTTAGGCCCGGATGACCACTCGCGCTGCGACTTCCCGCGCAGCCGGGGTCGGTTCGCGTGTCGCGTCGACGCACCTCCGTACGGCACTGACCGCTTTGCGGTGTTTCGGCGAGTCGGACACGGCCACCATCCCGGCGTCTCGATCGGCGACGGTAGGGCATCATCGATCCATGAGCGAAGGGAAGACGGAGCAGTCTGCCCGCACCCGTGCGCTGCTCATCGAGGCGGCCGAGAAATTGATCGCCCTGAACGGGGTCGCGGCCGTGTCCAGTCGCCAGATCAGCAAGGCGGCCGGTCAGGGCAACAACTATGCCGTCGGCCATCACTTCGGTTCCAAGGACGATCTCCTCCGCGCCACCCTGACGTCGCACAACGTCCCGATCGAGCGGCTTCGCCAGAAATGCCTGTCGGAGGTCGGACCCGACCCCGGGGTCCGCGACTGGCTCCGCTGCCTCGTCGGGCCCGAGGTCGAGTACCTCGCACAGATCGGTGCGCCGAGCTACTTCGCCCGGTTCTTCGCCCAGGTGTCGAGCGATCCGTCCGCGACCGCCCTGCTCTATGCGGAGACCGCGCGATCGGAGGTCCTCATGACGATCCTCGACCGGTTCTACGCCACCTTGCCGACCTTTCCCGACGACGTGCTCGAAGTGCGCAACAACCTGACGCGCCACATGATCGTCAACGCGCTCGCCGACATCGAACGGGCCGCCGAGGACGGCGGGACTCGAACAGCCCCATGGGAGCACGAGCGCGACCTGGTCGTCGATGCGCTGACCGGGATGTGGCTCGCGCCGGCCGCCTCCCGGTGATCAGATGACCGTGCCGACATCCCGGGCGACGATCCGGTCGAGAGCGCGCTCGGCGACCGCCGCGATGGTCATCGACGGATTGCAGGCCGCCGTGTTGCCCGGCATGAGCGCGCCGTCGATGACGTAGAGCCCGCGCTGGCCGTGGACGCGCCCCTCGAGGTCGCACACCGCACCCATGTTGGCCCCGCCGAGCGCGTGCCAGGTCGAGGGGAACACCGCATTGGTGTCCGTCAGGACGGCGTCGGGTCCGGCGATCCGGCGCACGGTCCGGTCGATGTGCTTGGTCTGGATCTCCGAATCGCCCTCGTGTGGCCAGCGGATCACCGAATCTCCGGTCGCCGAGTCGTAGGAGATGACGCCACGTCCCGAGCTCACCCCGAAGCCGACCATCATCGTGGTGCCGGCGTACACGGGTAGTGGCGGCAGCGATGCCTGGATGACGGTGAACGCGCTCTTCGGATCACTCCAGTTGGGGCTGCCGAAGACCACCGGTCCGCCCTGTACCGTCCCGAAGTCGATACTGGGGCTGGTCCAGGTGTAGATCCGGTCGGCGTTGGTGCCCCATCCGTGCCCCACCCCGTCGGGCAGGCCCGGCACGGTTCCGGTCGCGCGCGCCTTCACCAACAGCTTGGTCGTGTTCACGCTGCCCGCCGACAGGATGAGTGTCCCTGCGATCAGTTCGTTGTGCTCCAACACTTTCCCGGACTCGTCGGTGCGTTCGACCTCGAGGGACCATCGGCCGTCGGGTCGGCGGGCGACCTGCCGCACGGTGTGCAGGGTTCGGACCTGAACCCGCCCGGTCGCCTCGGCCTCGCGGATATAGGTGACGTCGACGCTGTGCTTGCCACCGTTGTTCACGCCGATGGCGCCGTCGCCGTTGGTGTAGGCGGGCTTCATCTCGCCACGCAGCTCGGCCGCGGCATACCCCCAGTCGATCGGCATCGGGATCTTCTGCAGCGGAAGGCCCTCGGCCCGAACTCGTTTCGCGAACTGTCGCGGTGCCAGGTATTGCGGGGAACGCACCACAGAGTTCGGCGCCACCGCGACCTTCAGCATCCGCGCGACCCGCGGGTAGTGCACACGGTTCATCAGTTGCCAGTCGAGTGCGTTCGGGAAGTGCTCGTTGAACACCGCCTCGCTCGGTTGCAGTGTCATGCCCTGGTAGACAAGGGAACCACCGCCGAGGCCGGCCGGGCAGAGTGCGGTCATGTTGACGCCCGCGACCGACTCGAACAGTCCCACATAGGGTTCGACGCTCAGCGGCTTGCCGAAGAGGTTCGGGGTCGACTCGTGCCACAGGATCCGCTTGTCCGGACTCGACGCACGCGGGAAGGTTTCCGAGTTCGGACCCGTCGGCCACCGCCGACCCCGCTCGAGCAACAGGACCGGCACGCCGGCCTGCGCGAGCCGGAGGGCCGCGACGCCACCGCCGAATCCCGAGCCGACGATCACCACCCGATGCTCTTCGCGTGTCCGCCGGATACGTCGCGATGGATCTCCCGACGCCGGTCCGGCTCCGGTGACGGCAGCGGCCGCCGAACCCGCCGCGGTCATCGCCGCCGCTCGCAGGAAGGTACGTCTCGTCGGTGATACCCCGGTCATGGCTCTCCTGTCGTTCGGCGCGAGATGGCGCCGGGTGCTTGATGATTCGGCAGCTCGAGAGACGGTGGAGACCGTGGTCGCGGGCCGAGGACGCCGCGCGGGACGGACCGGGGCGTGGCCGTCGCGACACAGGATTTGTCATGGACGACCTATGTGTCAAGGGCCACTTCGGTGACCAGCGGTGATCGGGGACATCGCCGACGCAACCCTTGACAAGCCCTTCAGTCATGTGACTGAATCGTCGCGGGCGTGGGTAGGGCCGCCATCGGTGTACGGCCGATGCGCAGGCGTGAGTGCGGCGCGCCGCGCTCGCGTGGACCTGGTCGGGATCGTGGCCGAGTGCCGAAGAGCGAAGAGAGGACGGGGAGTTCGCCGAGCAGGCGGCAACGGAACGCTAGGATGACGCGACCATTTGTCGCGGGCGGGGAGTTGCATGTCTGATCATCTGCAGGGCAAGACCATCATCATCACCGGCGCCGGAGGCGGTTTCGGCAAGGTGATCGCGGAGATGTGCGCGGCACAGGGCGCTCACATCGTCGGTGTGGACATCGACGCCGACAGGCTCACCGCGGTCGCCGACGGCATCACCGCCACCGGCGGGTCGACTGTCGCACACGTCGCCGACGTCACCGACATGAACCAGATGAAGGGCGCCGCGGCGGCGGCCGTCGACCGGTTCGGTGCGATCGACGTGATCGTCAACAACGCCGGGGTGATGCCGCTGGCGTTCTTCGCCGACCACGAGCGGGCCTGGGAGAAGTGGCACCGGGCCATCGACATCAACATCAAGGGCGTCGTGAACGGCATCTCGGCGGTGTACGACCAGATGATCGCGCAGGGCCGGGGTCAGGTGGTCAACATCGCGTCGATCTACGGCAACGGCGGCTTCGAGGGCTCGGGTGTCTACAGCGCGACCAAGGCCGCCGTGACGATGCTGTCGGACTCCTTACGCATCGAGGCCAAGGGCAAGATCAAGGTGACGACGGTCAAACCGACCGGCGTGGCCGGCACCAACCTGGCGAGCTGGATCGTCAACGACCGCGCGATCCGCGGGATCGTCGGGCAACGTGCGGCGTCGTACCGCGAGCACATCACGGAGCTGATGCAGGGCACGCTGCCCGACGAGCTCGTCGACGTCGACTCGGTGAAGTACTGGCTGATCACCCCGGAGGATCTCGCCCGGGCGGTCGTGCATGTCATCGACCAGCCGTGGGGCATCAGTCTGTCCGACGTGACGGTCCGGGCCAGCGGCGAGGACTACCTGTACTGAACGTGGGCGCCGCCTCGGCCTAGTTCGACGGGCGGCGTCGTTCACCGCGGTACTTGCGGTGGTACTCGTCGTAGAGGTCCGAGTTCTTCTCTCGTTCGAGCTTGTTCACCAGGTCGGGATCGAGTCCGTGCTGGACGAGCCGGTGACGGCGGTAGACCCGGTTCAACGCGATCGAGAAGAAGAGGTAGGCCAGCAGGATCGGCATGGTCATCGTGATCCGGACGCCCCAGTCGGCCGGGACGAACAGCATCGGGGTCAGCACGATGATGCACGGCACCGCCCAGCGGACCACCATGCGTACCGACGCACCCGGGCCGGCCAGGTCGTTGGTCACCCAGCCGAGCATCGATTTCGGCAGACGCGCCCAGTAGGCGTACGTCACGTACTCCCAGGCATTCGGCTTGGTGCGCGGTGCAGAGGTCACCTGTCGATCGTGCACCACGTGCGGGAGTCGTCCGACGTCGCCTCCCCCACCCCGGCTGGGTAACCTGACCGGCATGGGTTCGGAGATGACCGCGTCGGCCGACGACCCCACCGGCCCGGATCCGATCAGCGGCCTCGAGGCCGAACTCACCGATTTCTGGCGACGGGGCCGGGTGCGCACCCGGTTGCGCGCCCGCGCCATCGACCCGCGGCTGGACCCGTCGTGCTACCCGCTCATCACCGTGCTGGCCCGGCACCATTCGATGCCGATGTCGGATCTGGTCACCGCCGTCGGCATGGAGAAGTCGACGGTGACGCGGCAGATCGACGCGATCGTGCGGCTCGGGCTCGCCGAGCGGCACCCGGACCCGCGCGATGCCCGCGCCCGCGTGGTCACCCTCACCGATCACGGTCGCGAACGTGTCGACGCCGTGCTCGCCTCGGCGGTCACCGATTGGCGTGCTCGGCTGGCCCAATGGGACCCCGACGACATCCGGACGCTCACGTATCTGCTGCATCGCCTCACCGAGGCCACCAACGATCCCGAGGCCGGCGAGGGGTCTCGTTGACCGGGCGTGGCACCGTCGGCGATCCTTGGCCGGTGACTCCGGACGAAGGACTTCTGCCCCTCGAGGGCATCACCGTGGTGGCGCTCGAACAGGCCGTCGCCGCACCGCTGGCCACCCGACACCTCGCCGATCTCGGCGCCCGGGTCATCAAGGTGGAACGGGTCGGTGACGGGGACTTCGCGAGGCAGTACGACGCGGCGGTGCGCGGCGGCGCCGCCTCGCACTTCGTGTGGCTCAACCGCGGCAAGGAGTCGGTCGCGCTCGACCTCAAGAGCGAGGACGGACGCCAGGCGATCCGAACCCTGATCGCCGGCGCGGACGTCTTCGTCCAGAATCTCGCTCCCGGGGCGGCCGCCCGGCTCGGCCTCGCCGCCGACGATCTGCGCGCCGACCAACCCGAGCTCGTCGTCGTCGACATGTCCGGATACGGCGACGCCGGACCGTATCGCGACCGCAAGGCCTACGACATGCTGGTGCAGGCCGAGGCCGGGCTGATCTCGGTGACCGGGACGCCCGACGAGATGTCCAAGACGGGTATCCCGACCTCCGACATCGCAGCCGGTATGTACGCACTGACCTCCGTACTGTCGGCGCTGTTCCGACGCGCCACCACCGGAGTCGGCGCGCGCGTCTCGGTGGCCATGTTCGACGCCACGGTCGAATGGATGGGCCACCCGATGTACATGCGCCTGTACGGTGGCCGGCAGATCGCCCGTGCCGGGCTCGGCCATGCGGCGATCGTGCCCTACGACAAGTACCCGACCGCCGACGGCGACATCCTCATCGGCGTCCAGAACGACCGCGGCTGGGACACGCTCACCCGCGTGGCCCTCGAGCGTCCGGATCTGGCCGACGACCCCCGCTATCGCACCAACATCGAGCGGGTCGCCCGACGAGCCGAGGTCGACGCCGCGATCGGCGCCGAGACCAAACGCTTCACCACCGACGAGCTCGACCGTCGCCTCGCCGACGCGGGCATTCCCGCGGCCGAGATCCGCGACCTCGAAGGCGTCGTCGCGCATCCGCAGCTGAGTGAGCGCGACCGCTGGCGCGAGGTGGACACCGAGGTCGGCCCGGTACGGGCGCTGCTTCCGCCGCTGACCTTCGACGACGTCGAGCTCGCGATGGGTCCGGTACCGGCTCTCGGACAGCACACCGAGGCGGTGTTGCGGGAATTCGGGATCGGCGTCCCACCGACGCCGTCGGCGTAGGATCGGCGGCACGGACCTGCAGCCCTCGGGTCCGCTTGTCATGCACGGATACGACGACCTCTCGGAGGCGATATGTCCGACGATTCTCTGTTCACCACCCGGGATTCGGGAGCACCCGCGGGGAGTGACGAACACTCCCTGACGGTTGGCGCCGGCGGCCCGATCGTCCTGCACGATCACTACCTGATCGAGCAGATGGCCCAGTTCAATCGCGAGCGCATCCCCGAGCGCCAGCCGCATGCCAAGGGCAGCGGCGCTTTCGGCACTTTCGAGACGACGCAGGACGTCTCGGCCTACACCTGTGCCGCACTGTTCCAACCTGGCGTGAAAACCGAGATGGTGGCCCGGTTCTCGACCGTCGCCGGCGAGCGCGGCAGCCCCGACACCTGGCGTGACCCGCGTGGTTTCGCACTGAAGTTCTACACCGACGAAGGCATCTACGACATGGTCGGCAACAACACGCCGGTCTTCTTCGTCAAGGACCCGATGAAGTTCCAGCACTTCATCCGTTCGCAGAAACGCCGTCAGGACAACAACCTTCGCGACCACGACATGCAGTGGGACTTCTGGACGCTCTCGCCGGAGTCGGCGCATCAGGTGACCTGGCTGATGGGCGATCGGGGGATTCCCAAGACCTGGCGCCACATGAACGGATACAGCTCGCACACCTACCTGTGGGTCAATTCCGAAGGCGTCAAGCACTGGGTCAAATACCATTTCAAGTCCGACCAGGGAGTCGAGCACCTCACCCAGCACGAGGCCGACCAGATGGCTTCTGCGGACACCGATTTCCACACCCGGGACCTGTTCGAGAACATCGCGGCGGGCAACCATCCGAGCTGGACTCTCAAGGTGCAGCTGATGCCCTTCGACGACGCGGTGAGCTACCGGTTCAACCCGTTCGACCTGACGAAGGTGTGGCCGCACGGCGACTACCCGCTCATCGAGGTCGGCAAGATGACCCTGCACACCAATCCGGTCGATCACCACACGCAGATCGAGCAGGCCGCGTTCGAGCCGAACAACGTCGTGCCGGGTATCGGTTTCAGTCCCGACCGCATGCTGCTCGCGCGCGTGTTCTCCTATGCCGACGCCCATCGCCACCGGATCGGCGGCAACTACAAGCAGATCCCGGTGAACGCGCCGAAGAACGAAGTGCATTCGTACTCCAAGGACGGGGCGATGCGCATCCACAACGTCCCCGACCCGGTCTACGCACCCAATTCCAAGGGCGGCCCGTCGGCGCTGTATCCCGGCCAGGGCGAACCGCAGTGGGCGGCGAACGGGGAGATCCTGCGCAGCGCCTACGTCGACCATCCCGAGGACGACGACTGGGGTCAAGCGGGGACGATGGTCCGGGAGGTCTTCGACGACGAGCAGCGTGAACGTTTCGTGGACAACGTCGTCGGGCACCTCCTCAACGGTGTCTCCGAACCGATCCTCCAGCGGGCGTTCGAATACTGGCATCGCGTCGACCCCGACATCGGCGCGCGGATCCAGTCCGGTGTGACCGAGAAGCAGGACGAATCCGATCCGAAGGCCGATGACCAGGCCAACCCCGCCCGGGCGTCCGCCCAGGAGAAGGCCAAGGCCGAGAAGGCCTGACATTCTCCGCGCAGTTCGCACCGAACCGTGGAACGCGCCCTCTGACGGGGGCGCGTTCTGCGTGGGTGGCCTACTAGGCTCGATGGCGTGAGTGTGCGCGCAGGCATCGTGGTCACCGGAACCGAAGTCCTCACCGGCCGGATCACCGACCAGAACGGGCCATGGCTGTCCGAGGAACTCCTCGAACTCGGGGTGGACGTCGCCCACATCACGATCTGCGGCGACCGGCCCGCCGACCTCACCGCGCAACTGCGCTTCCTCGCCGAGCAGCGGGTGGATCTGATCGTCACCAGCGGCGGGCTCGGCCCCACGGCCGACGACCTCACCGTCGCCACCGTCGCCGAGTTCTGCGGCCGCGAACTACTCCTCGATCCCGGACTCGAGGAGCACATCGCCGCGATCATCCAGCGCTGGCGCGGGATCGGATTCGACGTCGATTCCAGCCCGACGAGGGCGGGTATCCGCAAGCAGGCCCTGGTACCGGTGGGGGCAGTTCCGGTTCCACCGACCGGCACCGCGCCGGGTGTCGTCATCCCCGCGGCGGCCGGCGTGCCGACGATCGTCGTCCTGCCCGGCCCGCCCTCGGAGCTCCAGGCGATGTGGCCGACCGCGATCGCCACGGCTGCCGTCGCCGACGTCCTGTCCCGCGCCGACGATCTGCGTCAGGCGACCATCCGCGCCTACGGTCTCCTCGAAGCGGAACTCGCCGAGACGCTGCGATCGGCGGAGAGCGCGATCCCCTCATTCGGGCAACTCGAGATCACCACGTGCCTGCGGCGAGGCGAACTCGACATGGTCACCCGATTCGCCGCCGCAGATTCATCGGTCTACGACGCACTCCTCGACCTCCTCGTCGAACATCATGGGCGGCAGATCTTCTCGACCGACGGCTCCACGATCGACGATCTCCTGGTCGACGCCTTGGACGGGCGACTGATCGCGACTGCCGAATCGTGCACCGGCGGACTCGTCGCGGCCCGGCTCACCGACCGGCCCGGCTCCTCGGCCTATGTGATGGGCGGCGTGGTGTCGTACTCCAACGACGCCAAGTCGGATCTGCTCGACGTCCCGGCCGAGCTCATCGCCACGCACGGAGCCGTCAGCGAGGAGGTCGCCGCCGCGATGGCCGAGGGTGCGCTCGCACGGTTCGGAACCGATGTCGCGGTGTCGACCACCGGAGTGGCCGGCCCCGGTGGCGGCACCGAGACGAAACCGGTCGGCACCGTGTGCTTCGGTGTGGCTCTACGCGACCGGCCCACGGTCACCGTCACGCGCAAGTTCCCCGGTGACCGCGAGCGTGTCCGGTCGCTGACCACCACTGCCGCACTGCATCTCGTCGTACGCGCGCTGACCTCGGGCACTTCCTGACGCGAGCCAACCCCCTGCTCCCTGAGGTGCGAGGAGCGCAAACGACGAGCCTCGAAGGGTCAGAGCGGGCCGGTCGGGAGGTGCCGGCGGACGAGCTTGCCGGTGGGGTTGCGGGGCAGGTCATCGACGAAGACGACGTCGCGGGGCACCTTGTACCGGGCGAGGTGCTTCTTGGCGTGCGCCTTGATGTCCTCAGGCGTGGGGTTCGCATGTTCGGCGGCGACGATGAAGGCGCGCAGACGTTTTCCGTATTCGTCGTCGTCGACGCCGATGACCGCCACGTCGTCGATGTCGGGATGCTCGCCGAGCAGGTTCTCCACCTCGAGCGGGTAGACGTTCTCGCCGCCGGAGACGATCATGTCGTCGTCGCGGCCGTCGATGTGGAGGAGCCCGTGCTCGTCGAACCGGGCCATGTCGCCGGTGGACATGTAACCGTCGATGATCTCCTTGTTGCGGCCGTCGGTGTACCCCTCGAACGGGGCGCCGTTGCGCACGAACAGCCTGCCGCGCACGTTGGTCCCGGAGATCCGGTTGCCCTTGTCGTCGAAGAGCGCGAGTCGGCTCGTGACCGGTGCGCGGCCCACCGTCCCCGGTGCCAGACGCAGCTCCTTCGGTTGCGCGACCGTGGCGATCGCGACCTCGGTGGAGCCGTAGAGGTTGTAGAGCACGTCACCGAACGTGTCCTGAATGGCTTCCGAAAGTGTCGGCGACAGAGCCGAACCCGCGAGCACGACGATCTTCAGCGACGACACGTCGTACTTGCCGATGACGTCGGGACCCAGGGCGACCATGCGGTGCAGCATGGTCGGGACGGCGACCAGCACCTCCGCCTTGTGCTCGGCGATCGCGGCGAGGGTCTTCTCCGCGTCGAACCGACGCATCACCACGGTCTTGTTGCCCAGCGCCGTCCCCACCCCCCACAATGCGAAACCGGTGGAGTGGAAGATCGGCGAGACGATCACCATGGCGCTGCGCTGCGGCAACGAGATCCGGTCCAGCAGAAGCGCACTGGCGAACGGTGACATCTTGGATCGCTGGGCGCCCTTGGGCAGTCCGGTCGTGCCGCTGGTGAGGATGACGAGTCCACCCCACGCGGCTGGTTCGGGCGGAGTCGACGTATCGCCGGTGGCTGCGATGTCGTCGAGGGTCTGGACGCCGTCGCCGACGGGGCGGTTGCCGTCGATCCAGGTGACGATGCGCAGGGTGTCGGCGGGGAGGGAGTCGGCGAGGTCGGTGAACTCCTCGTCGTAGAGCATCGCCACGATCTTCTCGCGTTCGGCGACCTCGGCGAACTGGGTCTTGCCGAAGCCGGTGTTCATCATGGCCAGGCGGAACCCGGCCTTGCCCGCGGCGCTCATGGTGGTGAGCAGACCCCGGTGGTCCCGCGCGATGACGCCGATGACCGATCCCGGCTTGATGCCGGACGCGAGCAGGTGGTTGGCGAGTGCGTTGGCGTGCGCATTGAGTTCACCGAAGGTGAGCTCGCCGTGCTCGTCGGCGACGGCTCCGGCCTCGGGATACTCGTCGGCACCGTGTGCCACAGCCGCCGCACACGGACCGATGATCTTGGCCCGCTTGACCGTGGTCAGCAGCTCCTTGGGTTTCGTCGGATCCACGAGACCCGATCGCCGCAGGACCTTGAACGCCCCAAAGGCATCCTGCGCCGATTCCACCACCGTGCCGACCGCACCGGTCACCGAGACCATGTCCACCCCACCTTCCGCGGCTGGGCCGCGTCGTCGCTCTCTTCCGGTTCGCTGCGCGCCCGACGCACCCTGGTCACCGTCGTCACCAGCCGTGCCACAGGTGCAGGATATGCCGACCATGCCGACCGATGTCCGTTTCACCCGAATCGGTTGTCACACTGATCAGTTCACCGCATTTCGCACTCAGGTCACCGTTCGCCGTCCCGATGGGGTCGACCGAACGGCGATCTCGTGGCGACAGGCTACCAAGTCTGACAACTCGCGTCATCAGATTGGAGCCCCACGTGCTCTCGGGTCAGTACGGCGGTGGGTCGATGCGGTCGAGTTCTTCGCGGGCTCGTTTGTTTCGGGCGCGTTCTTGTCGCCGGCGGGCCAGTTTGGCGTCCAGTCGGCTGTGTGTGCGCTCCGGGTTGTCGGAGGCGATGACCCGTGGTGTGGGTGGGGCTTGGGCGGCTTGCTCGAACCGGATCCGCCGAAGGTTCGGGAAGGTGTCTTCCAGCGTCTCGGCGTCGCCGGGCAGAGTGACCCCTTCGGGCGTTTCGTATTCGGTGACCAGGCGACCGTCGTCGTCGCGGTACTGCACATCAACCCAGTCCCCGTGGGTCTTGAAGAGGTGACTGGGGCGGCATTTGGTGTTGAGGTTCTCACTCGACGTCGCCCCACCCCGGGCGGGGTCGGTGTGGTCGTACTCGGTGACATGGTCGAGATCGCACGCGAATGCCGAACGGGTACAGCCGGGTTCGGTGCAATACCCGTCCCGCACCCGCACGAAATCAGCACACGACGCGGTGGGCCGATACCCGTTGCCGGGATGGGTCGCCGGATACACCACCGCCACACCCGCGGCGGTGACATCGGTCGAGTCGCCGAAGTGGGTTGCGGTGGAATGCTTCTCGCTGTCGGCTCGGGTGTCCTCGGCTGGTGCCGGGCGTTGGGCGGTCCGCCGCTGGTCATCGTCATTGGTGCTGGGGGCGACGTAGGTGGGTTGGGTGCGGGCGGGGGTGACCGGGGACAGCGTGGCGTCCGGGCGGGCGGCGAGGTCACGGACATGCTCATCGCTGATGATGCCGTGTTCGTCGAGAAACCCCACCCCGGGTGCCCCGGCCAGGGTCGCGGCATCGGTCACCACATGGATCACGACCTCGGCGCGGACCGCGTCGAGGACGCTTTGCGGGTCTGGGATGTCGGCAGTGCACGGCTGTTCATCGTCGCACTGGCAGTCGAAGCTGGTGCGGGTCAACAGCGCGAACATCGCATCGGATCGTCGTATCCCCTGGGTGCGGCCATCCCGCTGACAGACCGAGTCGGCGAGGATGGCGACGGCTTTGGCCGAGATCCGCACGTTTTCCGCCGACATCACGGCGGTGAGTTCGGCGGTGCCGTCGGGCAGTTCGTGGGTCCACACCCCACGCTGATCCATCGCGTCTTGGCGGCGTTGCCGTACCGCGTCGGGGTCGTGGCGGAACACGAGGCGGTCGACCATGTCCCGCAGCCGCGCCCGATCCCACACCCCTTTCCGGCGACGCACCGTGTCGGCGATCTCGGCATCCAACGCGGGGGTGATCGGGTCATCGGTGGGGATCAGTTCGGTGCGGGAGATGACCAACCGGATCTGCCACTGCGACAGGACCCCGTCACGCAGGGTGTCGGCAACCTCGGGGAGCCGATCCCGCAGCGCGATCGCCTCATCGATCAGGGTTTCGGCGTGCCGGCGGGACACCCCGGCCTGGCGGGCGATGCGGGCCGCGCAATCGGCATGGCCGTCCATCACGAACCCGGACGCGCTGGTGGTGATCAGGCGGTCGGTCATCGCCGCGATCGTCTGATAGCGGTGCCAGGCGAGGTAGGACTCGCCGCGCCGGGTGGCGTCGAGGCCGGCCATCAACAACACCATGTCGGTCTCGGCGGCGTGGGCAGGATCGACCCCGGCGACGAACTGGCCCGGTAGATCGGTCCAAGCCTTCACCACGCCCCCCGACGCCTGTCCACTCACCCGCTGCGACCAGGTGATCCGTTGAAAAACAATGTAAACCCGGCCACCGACAATTCCGGTTGAGTCTCCACAGGAGTGACATCGTTGTCGACGAAATGGGCTCTGGGCGTTGCGGTATGGTGCCGTCCGGGTTGGCGATGGCTGAGTTCGTCGGGTTGCCAGGTGGTTTCGACACGGCGACTCGCCTAGCGGCTCGTTGCCGGCTCAACCAGCGGGGGTGGGCGACTCGCCTAGCGGCTCGTTGCCGGCTCAACCGGCGGAGGTGTGCCAGCTCAACCAGCGCGGGGAGGGGCGCCTCGCTCCGCTCGGGGCCGGCTCGACCAGCGACGGATTTCGCGGCTGCGCGCCGAGCGCTCCGCAGGTCAGCGACGACGACTAGGCCGAACGCGCCGATCCGGAACCGCTCCGCCGGCGCTCACACCGACGCCGCGCGGGCCCGTCCGAGCATGGCGCGCGCGACGGTGTCGACGTGCACGCCCTCGTCCTGGAACAACAACTGGTCGGTCTTGGCCCGCCGGAAGTGGTGATGCAGCGGGTGCTCCCACGTGAACCCGATCCCGCCGTGGATCTGGATGGCCTCCTCCGCGGCGTACATGGCGGCCCGCGAGGCCAGCACGCGAGCCGACGCGGCCCGCTCGGCCAGATCCGCGTCGTCGAAGCGGTCGACATCCGCGGCGTCGAGGACCGTCGCCTCGGCGAGCTCGGTGGCCACGAGCATGTCGACGAGGCGGTGTTTGAGCGCCTGGAAGGATCCGATCGTGCGACCGAACTGCTGCCGCGTCTTCGCGTACCCCACCGTCATCTCGAGGCACCGGCGGGCGATACCCACCTGCTCGGCAGCCAGGGCGATCATCAGCAGCGACCGCACCCGGCGCAGCCGCGCCTCGAGTTCCGGCCCCGACACCCGGGTCGCCTCGACACCGGTGAACTCGACAGTCGCGAACTCTCGTGTGAGATCCAGGCTTTCACGCTGGTGGCGGCCGATGCCGGCAGCGCCACCGTCGACGACGGCGAGTTCCACACCGGACGCGGTGTGCGCGACGACCACGAGCACGTCGGCCGACGCCGCGTCGAGGACGACGTCCTGCCGTCCGTTCAGGACAAGCGTTCCCTCATCGGTGACCTCCGCACCGATCGACGAGGAGACCACGGCGGGGCCGCAGACGAGCGCGGCGCGCCGCTCCCCGGACGCGATGGCCGGCAGGTGTGCCCGTCGCCCCTCGTCGTCGGCGGCATGGAGCAGGGTGAGGCCGGCCATGATCACCGACGAGAGGTACGGCGAGGAACCGAGACAGCGACCGTGGGCGGTCATCACGACCGACGCGTCCTTCACCCCGTACCCGGCCCCGCCCAGATCCTCCGGAAACGGGATCTCGGTCAGTCCGAGTTCCCGAATCGACGGCCAGACATCCTGCGCCGGAGCGTGTTCCGACCACGCATCGGTGAGGGCGGCTTGCAGATCGCGCTGCTCCACGGTGAGTTCGATGGGCATGTGTACTCCTAGCGGGGTTCGCGCGGCAGTCCGAGGCCGCGTTCGCCGATGATGTTCCGTTGGATCTCGTCCGAGCCGCCCGCGATGCGGTACCCGGGTGCGCCGAGCAGATGCTCCGACCATGCGAACGTGTCGGGCTCGCCGGTGTCGGCGACGATCCGGTCGCCGAGGAACGACGCCGCGGCGTCGCCGACGCGCTTCAGGTTCTGCGTCCACACGAGTTTGCCGATGGAGCCCTCGACGCCCGGCACGGCACCCGCCCGTTCACGTTCGGCGTAGCGCGCCACCATGAGCGCCGCCGCCCGCTCGTAGATCGCGGCATCGCCGAGACGTTGCCGGGCCAGCGGGTCGTCGGACAGTCCGAGACGGTCGACGAGGCGGGCGAGGTCGACGCTGTTGCCGCCAGCACTGACGATCCCGGCGCTCGAGTTCCGCTCGAAACCGAGTGTGGTGAGCGCGACCTTCCATCCGTCGCCCTCGGCACCGACCCGCAGGGCGTCGGGCAGTTCGACGTCGGAGAGGAAGACCTCGTTGAACGTCGACCCACCGGACATCTGTCGGATCGGCCGCACCTCCACGCCGGGCGTGTCCATCGGGACCATGAATGCGGTCATGCCCTTGTGTTTCGGCGCCGACCGATCGGACCGGGCGATGAGCAGACCCCACTCGGAGAACTGCGCGCCAGAACTCCACACCTTCTGGCCGTTGATCCGCCAGGTGTCCCCACTCCGAACGGCTTTCGTCGACAAGCCGGCCAGGTCCGAACCCGCCCCGGGCTCGGAGAACAGTTGGCAGCACAGCTCGTCCGCGCGCAGGAAGGGGCGGACGAACCGCTCCCGCTGCTCGTCGGTCCCGAGTGCGTGCAGGGTCGGCGCCACCAGTTCGACTGTCACCAGGACGTTCTCGTGCCGGTCGGGGGCCTGGTACCCGCGTTCGAGGTTCACGTAGACGCGTTCGTGGCCCGCGGTGAGACCCGGCCCGCCCCAGTCCGGGCCCCAGGTGATCGCGCCGAAGCCTGCGTCCACGCGTCGGGCCTGCCACGCGCGCGCCGCGTCGATCAGCGCACGTTCCTCGTCGTGTGTCCGATTGTGGAAGATGGCGTAGGTCGGGTCGTGCTCCTGTGCAGCCCGGGCCGGGAGTTCGGCGTCGAGCCAGGTCCGCGCCTGTTCTTCGTAGTCATCGAGCGTGATCGCGCCCGGTGCGGTCGTCGTCATTCTCGTCGTTCCTGTCCTGCTCGGTCGTGCTGTCCTGCTGGATTTCTCACCGTTCGTGCGCCGCGGAGATGGTCACGGCCTGCATCTGCGGCGGTGTGGTGTTGCGGTCGCGGGTCCAGTCGCGGAGGGCGAACTTCTGGATCTTCCCGCTGGCCGTCTTCGGCAGGGAGTCGACGACGAACACGCTCTCCGGGACCTTCTGCATCGCCATTCCTCTCGCGGACAGGAACTCTCGAACCTCCTCGAGGGTGAGGTCGACGGCGTCCCGGGTGACCACGAAGGCGCACCCCCGCTCCCCGGTTCGGGCGTCCGGCCCGGCGACGACCGCGATCTCGGCGACCGCGGGATGCTCACTCAGTTCGTTCTCCACGTCGTGGGTGCTGATCTTCTCGCCGGACCGATTGATGATGTCCTTGATCCGGCCGACGATGTGGATTCCACCGTCGGCATCGAAGTAGGCGAGATCACCGCTGCGGAAGAATCCGTCGGCGGTGAAGGCCTCGTCGTTGAGCGATGCGTCGAGGTATCCGAGGAAGGTGTCGGGCCCGCGCCACAGCACCTCACCGACGACGCCGGTCGCAGCGATACCCCCGGCGCCGTCGGACACGATGACCTCGGTCGGGGCGAGCACGCGGCCATCGGTCCCGGTACGCAGGCGGGGTTCGTCGGAGCGATTGGCGGACGTCACCGACGGCCCCTCGGTGGCGCCGTACATCCGCGTCACGGTGCCCAGCACCTCGGTGGATCTGGTCACCAGCGAGTCCGGGATGTCGGCACCCCCGCAGATGATGTAGCGCACCGACGGTGTGCGTACGCCACGCGCGACGGCCGCGTCCAAAAGGCCACGTAGGAACGGGGTCGCGAAGATCATGAAGCTGGCGCGCTCCTCGAGCACCCTCGTCAGTGCGACCTCCGGGTCCCACGCGTCCTGGAGCACCACCGGCGCACCGAGGAGGAAGGGCAGGGTGAGGGCGCAGTTCACGCCCGTCACATGCGTCACCGGCGACGGGTTGAACACGACGTCGCGCTCGTTGAGTCCGAACGTGTCGATCATCGACATGTTCTCGAACACGAGGGTGTTGTGACTGTGCAACGCGCCCTTCGGATCGGCGGTGGTCCCCGATGTGTACAGCAGCAGGCATACGTCGTCGGGATCGGCGGGCGGCAGTGCGCGCACCGCCTCGATCATCTCCGGCGTCGCGGACGCGATCAGATCGGCGAGTCCGACGGTCTGGTCGTCGGTTGCCCGGCCATCGGTCGTGACGACCAGGTCCAGTTCCGGAAGTCGTTGTCGGAGACTCGCATACATCGCGACGTGATCGAATCCTCGGTGTGTTCCGGGAACGAAGGCGACCTTGGTGCCCGCCTGGCCGAGGATGAACCCGACCTCGCGTTCCCGGTAGATCGGCACGATCGGGTTGGCGACACCTCGGACCCGATGGATCGCGTGGAAGACGACCACCGCGTCGGCCGAGTTGGGGAGCTGGAACGACACCACGTCGCCCGGCTGCACACCGCGGTCGTGGAGCGCCGCGGCCAGGCGCAGGGATTGCTGTTCCACATCGGCGAAGGTCAGCCGCCGGTCGCCGTCGATGACCGCAACCGTGTCGGGATACCGCGCGGCGGCCCGCTCGAGGAAGTGATCGACCGTCTGGTCGCGCCAATGCCCCGCCGCCCGGTAGCGCACGGCGAGATCGGGACGTGGAGAGTGCGTGGGACGCATGGTGATTCCTCCGGATGCTCTTGCCGATTGCTCGTGACGCGTTCTACAGTAACCCACGTCTCACTAAATATGTACATATTAGTGCCCCCAGAGTCCACTCCCAGAAAGAGACCTCATGGCATCCCAGGATCGACGGAGCCGGCGAGCGGTCGTCGCGGCCGGCATCGGAACGGTGGTCGAGTACTACGACCTGACGGTGTACGCGTACCTCGCGGTCGTGGTCAGCCCGCTGTTCTTCCCCAGCGATGACCCGACCGCCTCGCTGTTGTCCAGCCTCGCCGTCTTCGCGTCGGCATATCTGATGCGGCCGATCGGCGGCATCTTCTTCGGACGTCTCGGCGACCGCTTCGGCCGCAAGCGTGCGCTCCTGGTGTCGGTGATCCTGATGGGTGTGGGCACCACGCTCATGGCCCTGCTGCCCACTTACGCCGCGGTCGGGGTCCTCGCGCCGATCCTGCTGGTCATCGCCCGGTTGCTCCAGGGCTTCTCGGCGGGCGGTGAGCTCGGCGGCGCGCTGACCTACGTCTACGAGATCGTCGGACCGAAGCGTCGCGGTCTGGGCGGATCGATCGTCGCACTGGGCTCGAACAGTGGCTTCGCCCTGGCTGCGATCGTCGTCGCGACCACCTCGGCACTGACCTCCGAGGCCCAGATGGACAGTTGGGGCTGGCGCATCCCGTTCGTCGCCGGCCTACCGCTGCTGGTCCTCTGCCTGTGGCTGCGAACCCGCATCGAGGACTCGCCCGAGTTCACCAAGACCGCCGAACGGCGCGAACTGCCGAAGGCGCCGCTCCGAGAGCTGTTGCGCAGCCAACCCGCCCAGGTCCTGCAGGTCCTCGGGTTGGGTATCGCCCAGAACGCGACCGGGTACATGGTGCTCACCTACATCGGCATCCACCTCGTCCGCGAGGGTGGATACAGTCAGACCGCGGTCACCTGGACCGCCGCCGGCGTTATCGTCTTCATCGCATCGTGTATGCCTTTGGCGGGAATCCTGGTGGACCGCTTCGGAAGTCGGCCCGTCCTCATCGCCGGACTGCTCACCGCCGCCACCCTCGCCTACCCCGCGATGGCTCTGATGACCGGTCACGGTCTGGCGGTGGCCGCCATCGCCTTCGCGGTGTTCGCACTGTGCACCCCGCTGATCCAGGTCGCCACCGCGCCGCTGTTCCCGTCGCTGTTCGACACGAAGGTTCGTCTGACCGGTGTGGCCCTCGGCTTCAACCTGTCGACGGTCCTGGCCGGCGGGACCGCCGCCTACATCGCCACGTGGCTCATCGACCGCACGGGCAACTCGCTCTCCCCCGCCTACTTCCTCATCGGTTCGAGCGCGATCGGTCTGCTGACGCTGTTGACGATCCGACGTAAGCACCGCGGACTCGGCGAGGCCGGTGACGCTGCCGACGACACCCCGGCCGTTCCCGCGCGTACCTGACCCGACCCGGCGTCATCCGGCGCCCGACAACCGAATCCGACGAAACGGACGCGGACCGCCTCTGCACGGTGTGGTCCGCGTCCGTTTCGGCATACTGTTCGAGAACTCAGTTCCTCGAACCCCGGAGGTTCACGTGGCCAGTGGTCTCGTCGCCCTGCTCGATGACATCGTGACCCTCACCCGGGCGGCCGCCGCATCTCTCGACGACATCGGCGCGGCGGCCGGCAAGGCCAGCGTCAAGGCGGCGGGAGTCGTGGTCGACGACACCGCGGTCACACCTCGCTATGTCCACGGTTTCACGCCCGACCGCGAGTTGCCGATCGTGCGCAAGATCGCCCGGGGCTCGATCCGCAACAAGTTGCTGATCATCCTGCCGGTGGCGATGATCCTCAGCCAGTTCCTTCCGCAGGCGCTTCCCTACCTGCTGATCGCCGGCGGCCTGTTCCTCTGCTTCGAGGGCGCCGAGAAGGTCTGGGAGGCGGTCGGCGGCGGCCACCACGCCGAGGAGCAGACCGCCGGTCAAGCCGGTCCGGAGTTCGAGAAGACGATGGTCAGCGGCGCGATCCGCACCGACCTGATCCTGTCCGCCGAGATCATGGTCATCTCGTTGTCCTCCGTCGAGTCCGAACCGTTCTGGACCCGTCTCGCGGTCCTCGTGGTCGTCGCCTTCCTGATCACCGCGCTCGTCTACGGCGTCGTCGCCGTCATCGTGAAGATGGACGACGTCGGGCTGGCACTGGCGCAGCGCGAGTCGCCGACGGTGCAGAAGAGCGGCCGCGGTCTGGTCCGCGCCATGCCCAAGATCATGTCGACGCTGACGGTCGTCGGTATCGCGGCCATGCTCTGGGTGGGCGGCCACATCCTGATCGTCAACGTCGGCGAGGCCGGCTTCCATTGGCCCGCCGATCGGCTCCACGACGTCGAGCACTGGTTCGAAGAGCTGGTCCACGGCGGCTTCGGCGCCGTGCTGTCCTGGACGGCCGGCACCGTGCTCTCCGCCGTCGTCGGCCTCGCGGTCGGTGCCATCATCGTGGCGATCCTGCACGTCATCCCGCGGCGCAAGAAGGACACCGCCGCCGCGCACTGACCCGAGGTCCGTCGACTGGGCGTCGATTCACGTCGACCGTGCACCCCGGGATCACGCGAGCAGTCGCGATAGGCCGATGAGCCCGACGACGACGATCACCCCGCGAAGCGCGCGAGGGGAGAGGCGCCGCCCGTACCTGGCGCCGAGGAAACCGCCGATGAGCGAGCCGACGGCGATGGCCGCCGCGGCCCACCAATCGATCCGGTCGAACGCGACCAGCGTGTACGTGACGGCGGCGACGACGTTGACCACCAGGGACAGCAGGTTCTTGGCCGCGTTCAGCCGTTGCAGGTGGTCCGGTACGACCACCCCCAGGATGCCCATCAAGAGGATGCCCTGCGCGGCGGTGAAGTAGCCGCCGTAGACACCAACGGCGAATGTCCCGAGGGTCATCGCCGCGATCCGCAGGGGACCGAGGTGCGATGGCGTGAGGTCTCCGCCGAGGGACGTGCGAGTGCCCACCCATCTCTGGATGTAGGGCTGCGCGACGACGAGGATCAGCGCGGCGACGAGCAGAATCGGGACCACGGTCTCGAACACCGTCTCCGGCAGATGGAGCAGAAGCCAGCAGCCGGCGATCGCGCCGGTGAACGACGCCGGAATCTGCCACCGGAGGCGCGGCCACTGGCCCTCGAGTTCACGCCGGTATCCCCACGTTCCGGACACCCCGCCGGCGACGAGGCCGATCGCGTTGGACATCGTCGCGGTGACCGGCGGGACGCCGAACGCGACCAGCGTCGGGAACGTGATGAGGGTTCCGCTGCCCACGAGGGCGTTGATCGCGCCCGCCCCGACGCCGGCGACGAGTACGACGACTAGTTCCCAGATGGTCACAGTCTCCGAGGGTGCCTTCCGAGCTATTCGGCGGGTGCACCGGGGTGGTTTCGACGCGCGCTCGAGCACGCAGGCCGGGACCTACTTGTCAGTTGATGCGGTCTCCGGTGGACGGGTCGAAGAGGTGCACCGCACTGTCGGACTGGCGCAGGCGGATACCCTCACCGCGCTTGGCCGGGGCCCGGTCGGCAGACCGCGCGACCATCACCATCGGATCGCCGTCGAGGTTGCGGACCGAGTCGTCGGCCAGGTTGGCGTAGATGTAGGTTTCGCTGCCGAGTTCCTCGAGGAGGGCGACGTCGGCGTTGAGTCCGGTGCCACCGTCGGACAACGCGAGGTGTTCCGGACGGATGCCCACGACCACGGACTCCAGACCGGAACGACGCAGCGCGGCCTGCGCTTCGGCGTCGATGTCCACGGCGGCGCCCGACACGGTGATCACACCGTCGACGACCGGCGCCACGAAGAGGTTCATCCCCGGCGAGCCGATGAACCCGGCGACGAATGCGTTGACCGGGCGGTCGTACAGTTCCGTCGGCGTGGAGAACTGCTGCAGCACACCGTTCTTGAGGACAGCGACACGATCCCCCATCGTCATCGCCTCGACCTGGTCGTGGGTGACGTAGACGGTCGTGGTGCCCAGACGCCGCTGCAGGGCCGCGATCTGGGTACGGGTCTGGACGCGGAGTTTGGCGTCGAGGTTCGACAGCGGTTCGTCCATGCAGAAGACCTGCGGTTCGCGAACGATGGCTCGCCCCATGGCGACACGCTGCCGCTGGCCACCCGACAGCTTCGCCGGCTTGCGGTCGAGGAAGTCGGTCAGGTCGAGCAACCGCGCGGCCTCGGCGACCTTGCGCTTGCGCTCGTCGGCGGGCACGCCCCGCATCTTCAACGCGAAACCCATGTTCTCCCCGACGGTCTTGTTGGGGTACAGCGCGTAGTTCTGGAAGACCATCGCGATGTCGCGGTCCTTGGGCGCGACGCCGACCATGTTGTCGCCACCGATCCGGATCTGACCCGAGTCGATCTCTTCGAGCCCGGCGAGCATGCGCAGGGCGGTGGACTTGCCCGAGCCCGACGGTCCGACGAGGACCACGAACTCACCGTCGTCGATGTCCAGGTTCAGTGAGTCGACGGCGAGTTTGTCCGCGCCGGGGTAGACGCAGCAGGCCTTGTCGTAGGTGATGGAAGCCATGATGTTCTCCGGTTTCTACAAAGGTGTTGTGCGAGTGCGTGTCAGAGGGAATGGATCACTTGATTGCGCCGCGCTGGGACCGGTGGCGCGGCACCGAACTGTGCTGTCACTTGATCGCGCCGAACGACAGTCCACGGACGAGCTTGTTCTGGGCGATCCAGCCGCAGATGACGACCGGCAGCGCGGCGAGCACGGATGCGGCGGACAGCTGCGCCCAATACAGGCCCTGGCCGGACATGAAACCGGTCAGAAACACCGGCATCGTCTGCGCGTTGACCGCGGTCATGTTGACGGCGAAGAAGAACTCGTTCCACGAGAAGATCACGCAGATCAGTGCTGTCGCTGCGATTCCCGGCGAGATGAGCGGGAGGATGACTTCACGCACAGAGGTCCACAGACTGGCGCCGTCGATGCTGGCGGCCTCGAGGAGTTCGCCGGGGACCTCGAGGAAGAACGACCGCATCATCCACACCGCGATCGGTAGGTTCATCGCGGTGTAGAGGATGACCAGCGTCCAGATGTTGTCGAGCATCCCGATCTCGCCGACGATCACATAGAGCGGGATGATTGCGGCGACGATCGGCAGCATCTTGGTGCTGATGAAGAAGAACAGCGCATCCTTGGTCTTGCGTACCGGGCGCAGCGACAGCGCGAACGCAGCCGGCACGCCGAGCAACAGCACCAGGATCGTCGACACGATCGTCGCGAACAAGGAATTCAACAGGGGTGTGGCGATTCCCGCGTCGAAGACGTCGCGGAACTGCTGCAGCGTGGGCTCGAAGAAGAAGGTCGGCGGGTTCGTCGCGGCGTCGCTCTCCTGCTTGAACGCCGTCAGCACCATCCAGAGCACCGGGAAGAAGAACCCGATCGCGAGGATCCAGGTGACGGCGGTGAGGGCTGCCTGGCGCGGTTGTCGACGACGGCGGATCTCGGTGCCGGACTGCGCGTCTGCCTCCCCGGCCGGCGTGCGGTCGGAGCGAATGTCGGTGGTCATCAGGCCGGCTCCTCTGTTCCGGAGAATGATTTGAAGATCAGTCGCAGGGCGAGCGTGGCGACGACGATCGTGCCGATCACCGTCACGACACCCATCGCCGCGGCCTGGCCGATGTCGAAGCCGAGGAACGCGCGCTGGTAGATGTAGTACGACAGATTCGAACTGGAGACACCCGGACCACCGGAGGTCATCATGTACACCGCGTCGAAGGTGTTCACCAGGTAGATGGCCCCGAGCACCGCACCCAGTTCGATGAACCGGCGCAGATGCGGGAGGGTGAGTTCCCGGAAGAGCCGGAAGCTCGTGGCGCCGTCGACGCGTGCCGCTTCCTGGATGTCACGGGGCATCGATTGCAGGCCCGCGAGGATCAGCAGCATCATGAACGGCGTCCACTGCCAGACCAATTCGGCCATCACGCTCATCAGCGGGAACTCCGACAGCCAGTCGGTCTCGATACCGAACGGACTCAGCGCCCAGTTGACGAGTCCGTTGGTCGGCGAGAGCAAGCTCGTCTTCCACAGCAGCGCAGCCGCCACCGGGGTCACCAGGAACGGCGTGATGAGCAGTGTCCGAACCACGCCCCGGCCCAAAAACTTCCGGTCGAGCAGAAGGGCGAACATCAGACCGAGGAGCACCGAGATGAGCACCGTGCCGACGATCAGCAGGATCGTGTTGACCGTCACCCGCCAGAACTGACTGTCGCCGAAGACCGCGACATAGTTGTCGAGACCGACGAACGCACGCGAATCCGGACGTACCAGGTTCCATGACTGGGTGGAGTAGTACAGCGTGAACACGAACGGGATCTGCGTGACCACGATCAAGAAGATCAGGGCCGGCAGGAGCGGGCCGCGACGCCGCCAGCCCTCGGCGCGCGTGACGTGATCACGCGAGGACGTCAGCGGTGCCTTCGGGGTCGTGTCGGGTGGTGGAGTGGAGACTGCGGTGGCCATGATCACTGCTCCCTTTGGTAGGACTTGCCGACGACCTGGGCGTACTCCTGTGCCTGGGCGAGCGCGTCGTCGACACTGATCTGACCGGCGATGGCTGCCGAGATCTGTTGACTCACCCGGGTTCCGAGGTCTTGGAACTCCGGGATCGCGAGGAACTGGACGCCGGTATAGGGCACCGGCTCGAGGGTCGGCTTCAACTGGTTCGCTGCGCGCATCGCGCTCAGTGTCTGCTCGGCGAACGGCGCGGCGAGTTCCTTGTAGGCCGGCAGTTCATACGTGGACAGGCGGCTGCCGGGTGGAACGTGACTGGGCCCCAGGGACTCCGAGACGTACTCGATGTAGCTCTTGCTGGTCATCCACCGGATGAACTTCCACGCCTCGTCCTGGTGCTCGCTGCTGGTGGGGATGCCGAGCGACCAGGTGTAGAGCCAGCCGTTGTCTCCCTTGGCCATACTGGGCGCCGGCAGGTAGCCGACGTCCCCGGCGATCGACGAGGTGTCCGGGCTCTCGAGCACCGACACCGCCGAGGTCGCGTCGTACCACATCGCGACCTGGCCCTGCGACAACAGGTTTCCGCACTCCTGGAAGCCCGACGACGCGGCACCGGCCTCGCCGTGGTTCCGGACGGTGTCGACGTAGAACTTCACCGCCGCGGCGACCTCCGGACTGTCGAGCTGCGCGTTCCAGTCCTCGTCGTACCAGCGGCCGCCGAAGGCGTTGATCACCGTGTTGAGTGGGGCGAGCACCTCACCCCAGCCGGGCTTGCCGCGCAAGCAGATGCCCGCGGTGCGCTCGTTGTCGAGCTTGGCCGCCGCCTCCGCGACCTGTGGCCACGTCGGTTGGGCCGGCAACGACACCCCCGCCTCGGCGAAGAGCTTCTTGTTGTACATCAGGAACGACGACTCGCCGTAGAAGGGCGCCGAGTACATCGAACCATCGTGAGACAGAGCCGTTTTCAGCGTCGGGATGAAGTCGTCGGCGTCGTACTCGGGATCCGCATCCATGTACGGGCTCAGATTCACGAGCCAGCCGTACTCGCCCCACATCGGGGTCTCGTAGTTGCTGATCATCACGACGTCGAACTCACCGCCGCCGGTGGCCACCGATGCGGTGATCTTGGCCCGCGCCTCGTTCTCGGAGAGGGTCACGAATCGCACCGTGACGCCGGGATTCTGCTCCTCGAACTGCGTGGACAGCTTGACCGCGTCCTGCATCTGCGAGTTGGAGACCATCGCGACGGTGATCTCGCGACCACCGCCGCCGGTGAGTGAACCGGCGCCGGAGCAGCCGGTCAGCACCAGCGTCACGGTCGCGATGATCGCACCCAGCGCCCATCGCACTCGGTGTCGGGAGAACATCATTGTTCGCCTTTCTCTTGCACCACAAGCCATTCGGCGGTGGCGAGGTCGGTGACGAGAATGGTGGCGTAGCCACCGCGCAGTGCACCGAGGATGGATTCGCGACGGTGTGTGCCACCGGACACGAGGATCGATGTCGGGCAGGCCCGGACCGCGTCGAGCGACACCGAGACGGTCCGATCGACGAGACTGGAGGGCACCGCGACGCCGTGCGCGTCGTAGAAGCGTCCGCCGATCTCTCCGACCGCGCCGAGTTCCAGGAGTTCGTCGAGGACGACGGCATCGATGAACGAGCCCTCGAACAATGTGGTCGACGTCGACACCGACCCGACGCCGAAGAGCATCACCTGTGCACCGCGTGCCGCCGAGAGCGCCTGCGACAGAATCGAATCACGGTTCACGGCGGTGACCGTCTCCGGGTCGACATAGAGCGGTGCGACCAGCCGCAGCGGACGGGCATGAAGACGTTCGGAGAACCGGGACAGTGCATGGTCGACGCCGGTGTGGTACTCCACCGAGGTCATCGAGCCGTCCATCTGCACGACCCGCTGACACGACGCCGATGCGGCCATGGCGTCGGCGACAGCCACCTGCTCCGGCCCCCAGGTGAATCCGAAGGTGTCGGTCGCCTGGATGCGGCGGGTGAGCACCGAGGCCCCGGCGCGGCCGAGCGCGGCGTTGCCGGTGGTGGTGCCGTCGGCCACCTCGTCGATGATGAGCACCTCGTCGAGACCCAGGGTCTCTTCCACCGCGCGTTCGAGATCGGTGTGGATCGAGGCCGAGAGGTGCGCCGGCGCAGCCACGGACACGCGGACGAGGCCTTGCGCCCGGGCTCGCGCCACCAGCCGACCGGCGGTCGGCCGCGAGACGCCCAGGCGTGATGCGATCTCGGCCTGGGTGAGCCCCTCGAGGTGGTACATCGTCGCGGCGCGGACGAGAAGACGCAGGTCTTGGCCGGAGTCGGGAGTTCCGCGCGAGGCCGCGCGGACTGTCGAGACGGACGGCTCGCCGTCGTCGCTCGTCGACTTCCGAGGTGCCATGGTCGCGTGCCCCGTCCCTGTCGTCGCCGTCGCCCGTTGAGCCAACGACGGTGAGCATCTGCTCACTGGCGGTCAATGTGCTCAATAAGCTAGCATCCGGGTGTGACCCACGCAACAACCGATCGCCCCATAGCGGACGTTCCTGACGCCATGCGCGCCGCCGTCCTGCATCCCGATCTCTCGGTGACCACCGAAAGTCGCAGGTCGCCGCACCCGGAGCCCGGTGACGTCACGGTGGCCGTACGCGCGGTGGGGGTCTGCGGGTCCGACACCCACTACTTCCGGCACGGACGGATCGGCGAGTACGTGGTCCGCGAACCGCTCGTCCTCGGTCACGAGGCGGCCGGGGTCGTCGTCGCCGTCGGGGAAGGGGTGGACCCGGGCCGGGTCGGCGAGCGGGTGTCCATCGAACCGCAGCGTCCCGACCCGACCACAGCGGAGAGCAGACGCGGTGACTACCACCTGTGCCCACACATGCGGTTCTACGCGACGCCTCCGGTGGACGGCGCCTTCGCCGAATTCGTGACCATCGGAGCCGATTTCGCGCATCCCGTGCCACCCGAGGTCTCCGACGAGGCCGCCGCCTTGTTCGAGCCGCTCTCCGTGGGCATCGCCGCGATGCGCAAAGCCGAGGTGTCGGTGGGCGGCTCGGTCCTGATCGCCGGCGCGGGTCCGATCGGCCTGATGGTGGCGCAGGTCGCCCGGGCGTCCGGTCTCGCGCGCATCGTCGTCAGTGAGCCCGATGAGCAGCGACGTTCTCGCGCAATCGAATTCGGTGCCACCACGGTGATCGAGCCCGGAACCGGGAGCGAACCCGTCGATGCCTTCGTCGATGCCAGCGGTGTCGCGGGTGCGGTCCGGGATGGACTGGCCCGGGTGCGTCCTGGCGGGCGCGTCGTCCTCGTCGGGATGGGCGCCGACTCGATGGAACTGCCGGTGTCGCTCATCCAGAACCGCGAACTGGTGCTGACCGGGGTGTTCCGCTATGCCAACACCTGGCCGACGGCTCTCGCGCTGGTCCGGAGCGGCGCCGTCGACCTCGATGCTATGGTCACCGCCCGGTTCGGACTCGACCAACTCGCCGACGCGCTCGACTCCGATCGCACACCCGGCACCATCAAAGCTGTGGTCTACCCGTCTCTTTCGAGATACCTGCCCGGGCCCGCCGATACCGCCCTGAACGAGACGGAAGGAACTCGTCGATGAGCACACCCCTGAACAACGAGACGATGTCGGGCCTCGCCGGCGTGGACGTCCCGACCTACGACCGTTCGGGCGTCACCCCCGGGATCGTGCACTTCGGTGTGGGCGCGTTCCACCGTGCACACCAGGCGATGTACCTCGACCATCTCCTCGCCACCGACGCGTCGGCGAGCGGGTGGGGCATCTGCGGGGTCGGCGTCCGTACGGCCGACGCCGCGATGCGCGACGCCCTGGGGCCGCAGGACGGACTGTTCACACTCACCCTCAAACACCCCGACGGCGCCGTCGAGACCTCGGTGATCGGATCGATCGTCGAATACCTCTACGCTCCAGACGATCCTGAGAAAGTCATCGAGCGGCTCAGCGACCCGGCGACACGCATCGTCTCGCTGACGGTGACCGAGGGCGGCTACAACTTCTCACCGTCGACCGGCGAGTTCGACGCCACGAACCCGGACATCGTCGCCGACCTCGAGGCCAGTGCGCGGCCGCGCACCGTCTTCGGACTGGTGACCGAGGCACTCGCGCGGCGCCGGGACCGCGGTGTCCCGTCGTTCACGGTCATGTCGTGCGACAACATCCAGGGCAACGGACACATGGCACGATCGACCTTTCTTGCCTATGCGCAGCTACGCGATCCGGAACTGGCCGCGTGGATCGAGACCAACACCCGGTTCCCGAACTCGATGGTGGACCGCATCACCCCCGCGACCCCGCCCGGACTGGCCGCCGAGGTCGCTGATCGCACCGGTGTCGACGACAACTGGCCGGTGGTCGCCGAGCCCTTCACGCAGTGGGTGCTCGAGGACGACTTCTCGATGGGACGCCCCGCACTGGAGCAGGTGGGAGTCCAGGTCGTCGAGGACGTCACCCCGTACGAGCTGATGAAATTGCGACTGCTCAACGCCGGTCACCAGGCGCTGTGCTACTTCGGATATCTGCTCGGGTACCGCTACGTCCACGACGCGGCGTCCGACCCGGACATCGAGAACCTGTTGCGCCGGTACATGACCGAAGAAGGAGCCACCACCCTCCGTCCACTTCCCGGCGTCGACGTCGAGGAGTACATCGACACCCTCCTCGAACGTTTCGCCAACCCGGCGATCGGTGACACCATCGCGCGCCTCTGCCAGGACTCCTCCGACCGCATCCCGAAGTGGCTGGTCCCGGTGATCCGCGAGCGCCTCGAACGGGACCAGCGAAGCGACCTCGCCGCTGCGGTCGTGGCGAGCTGGACCCGCTACGCCGAGGGTACCGACGAGGCGGGGAAACCGATCGACGTCGTCGACCCGCTTGCGGCCGAACTCGTTCCGCGAGCGCAGCGGTCCCGCACCGACCCGCTGGCCTTCGTCGCCGACCCCGAGCTGTTTGGGACCCTCGCGCAGGATCCGCTGTTCACCACTCCGTATCTGTCGACGCTGGAGTCGTTGCGCAGCAAGGGAGCCCGCGCGACGCTGATCGACCTGCTCGCATGACGACGCTGGTCGCCGGGATCGATTCGTCGACCCAGTCATGCAAGGTGGTCGTCTGTGACGCCGACACCGGGCAGGTGGTGCGCACCGGACACGCTCCGCACCCCGCCGGTACCGAGGTGCACCCGGATCACTGGTGGGACGCACTGTGCGCTGCGGTCGCCGCCGCGGACGGCTTCGACAACGTCTCCGCGGTGTCCGTGGCGGGCCAGCAGCACGGCATGGTCTGTCTGGACGGGAACGGCCGGGTGGTCCGGGAAGCGTTGCTGTGGAACGACACCCGTTCCGCACCGAGCGCTGCTGCTCTCGTCGACGAGTTCGGCGGGTCCGAGCAGTGGGCGCGCTCGGTCGGGGTGGTGCCGGTGGCTTCCATCACCGCGACCAAACTCCGCTGGCTGGCCGACCACGAAGCGGCGCACGCCGACGCCACGGCTGCGATCTGTCTTCCGCACGATTGGCTGACCTGGCGACTGCGCGACAGTCGCGACCTCGCCGAGTTGACGACCGACCGCAGCGACGCCTCCGGCACCGGCTATTTCAGCGCGGCGACCGGCGAGTACCGAACCGATCTGCTCGACGCCGCGTTCCGCGGCCGTCGACCGCTTCTGCCCCGGGTCCTCGGCCCCGCGGAACGGGCCGGCGTCACGCCGTCCGGCGTCGTCGTGGGCGCCGGCGCGGGCGACAACGCCGCAGCCGCACTGGGACTGCACGCCGGCCCCGGGGATGCCGTTGTCTCCCTGGGCACGTCGGGCGTGGTCAGCGCCGTCGGCGACGTGGCGCCGAATGATCCGTCGGGTCTGGTGGCCGGGTTCGCGGACGCGACCGGGCGTCACCTGCCTCTGGTCTGCACCCTGAACGGCGCCCCGGTGCTGGCGTCGACCGCGTCGATGCTCGGCGTGGACCTGGCCGAGTTCGCCCGGTTGGCCATGTCGGCTGAGCCCGGCGCGGGTGGCGTCACGATGGTGCCCTACTTCGCCGGCGAGCGCTCGCCGAACCTCCCCGACGCGACCGGCACGCTGACGGGGCTGACCGCGGCCAACTTCACCCCGGCCGCGATCGCCCGCGCGGCCGTCGAGGGCCTGGTCTCGTCGCTGGTGTTCTGCCGCGAACGGATCGAGCAGCAGGGCATCGACGTCGAGCGTGTGCTGCTCACCGGCGGTGGCGCGAAGTCGGCTGCGGTGCGCCACATCGCACCGGGTCTGTTCGGCGGCGAGGTCGTCGTCCCCGCCGACGGCGAACACGTGGCGCTCGGTGCGGCGCGACAGGCCGCGTGGGCCCTGACCGGTGAACTGCCCGCGTGGGAGACATCGACCCAGACGCTCACCGGGACGCCCACGCCCGAGGTGTACGCGCACTACCGGGAGGCCTCGCTCATGGTGGAACGCGAGGCGGGGCGGTAGGACTGCGGCGGCCCGGATACGCCGAACGTCCGGCGGCCGTGCGCACTTGCCGGGACAATGGCCCGGGGTCGGTACACAACCGAGGAGTGAGCGATGGTCGATTGGGACGGTGACCGGTACGCGGACGTGAGCGCCTTGCAGCGCATGGTCGCCGAGGAGTCGATCGGCGACCTCGAACTCGCCGGGACCGAACGCCTGCTGGACATCGGGTGCGGCGACGGCTTCATCACGATGCTGCTCGCCGACCGGCTGCCGTCGGGCTCGGTCGTCGGCGTCGACGCCTCGCGCCGGATGATCGAACGCGCGCTCGTGCGGGTCCCGGCGGACCTGCTGCGCGTCCAGTTCCACGTCGACGACGTGCTTGCCCTGCCCTTCGACGACGACTTCGACATCGCGGTGTCGTTCAACGCGCTGCACTGGGTGCACGACCAGGTGGCGGCGCTGCAAGGAATCGCGCGCAGTCTCGTCGACGGCGGTCGGGCGGTGCTGCAGATGGTGTGCGCCACCGAGAGACCGAGTATCGAAGACGTGGGGATGGAGGTCGCGGCGCAACCGGAGCGGAAGCGCTACTTCGACGGCTTCGACGCGCCCTACGTCCACGTGGAACCATCGCGGTTCGGGGAACTCGCCACCGACGCCGGGTTCATCGTGGACGACCTGACGGTGAAGGATCTGAACTGGCAGTTCGAATCGGTCGACGACTTCCGAGCCTGGTTCGCGGTCGGGGCGTCGGATTGGACGAGCCGCCTACCGGACAGTGCAGTCGACGACTTCGTCGACACGGTCATCGACCGCTACACCGACGTCGTCGGCGAACCCGCACTGTTCCGGTTCAGTCAGTTGCGCGCCTCGTTGTCGAAACCTGCTCGCCTCGAGAACCTTTCCTGACCTCCGGTCACCCCGGCCCCTGATCCGAAAGAACCTCAGCCACACCGGCCCGTCCCGCTCCCTGAGGAGCGCCCGGAGCCTGCGGAGGGCGCGTCACGAAGGGTCTGCCGCGCATCTCACCAGGACCCTTCGTGACGCTCGCAAGCTCGCTCCTCAGGGAGCAAGAGGGGTCGCAAGCTCGCTCCTCAGGGAGCAAGAGGGGTCGCAAGCTCGCTCCTCAGGGAGCAAGAGGGGTCGCAAGCTCGCTCCTCAGGGAGCAAGAGGGGTCGCTGCCTGCACCCTCACGCACAGTCAACGGGCCGGGGGTCAGTCCGGCACGTAGTTGAAGGTGTCCGGATCGGGACCGATGCGCTCGTCGTTGTTGAGGCGGTCGATCTGGGCGACCTCGTCGTCGGACAGTTCGAAGTCGAACAGTGCGAAGTTCTCCTCGACGCGCGAGCGGGTCACCGACTTCGGGAAGACGATGTCGCCGCGCTGGATGTGCCACCGCAGGGTGACCTGCGCGGGCGAGCGGTCCTTGGACTTGGCGATCTCGGTGATGACCGGGTCGTCGGCCACCTTGCCCTGGGCGATCGGGGACCATGCCTCGGTGGCGATGCCGTGCTCGGAGTTGAACGCCCGCAACGGGTTCTGCGACAGATACGGGTGCACCTCGATCTGGTTCACCGCGGGTACGACGTCGGTCTCGTCGAAGAGACGCTGTAGATGCGCCTGCTGGAAGTTCGACACGCCGATTGCTCGCGCCTTGCCGTCGACGTAGGCCTTCTCGAGCGCCTTCCAGGTCTGGACGTAATCGCCCACCTCCGGCAGTGGCCAGTGGATCAGGAAGAGGTCGAGCTGCTCGACGCCGAGGTCGGCAAGGGTTCCGTCGAGCGCCTTCAGGGCGTCGTCGTAGTCGTGGAAGCCGTTGTTCAGCTTGCTGGTGATGAAGATGTCATCGCGCGGAATGCCCGAATCGCGGACCGCTTCGCCGACGCCCTTCTCGTTGCCGTACATCTCCGCGGTGTCGATGTGGCGGTATCCGACCTCGAATGCGGTCAGAGTTGCTTCACGCGTGTCCTCCGGCGGAACCTGGAAGACTCCGAAACCCAACTGCGGGATAGTGATTCCGTTGTTCAGTGTGATGTTCGGGACTGCCATGAGCACTTGTCCTCTCTCTAGGGGTCGTCTACACCTGCCCCGCACCCGCGCGGCGGGCGGTGTGGGGCCACGCTGTGGTTCAAGGCCGCCGGCCCGCCCTGGTATTCCCGGCCTGGTCACGAACGGGTGCCACCGTCGCCGAGCACCCGGCCGAGGAAATCCGGCGACAACGCTGCCGGAGCGGGACGGTCACCGGCACGAACACTGCGGGCGACGTCGTCGACGAGCCGGGTGAACTCGTCGCCGCCATCCAGCGGAAACCGAACCATGCCCGACGCTGCGCACTGCGCCAGGACAGCCAGGGTGTGTGCGCGTGCCTCCTGCGTCCGACCGGCCGCAGCGAGACACACCGCCAGTAGTCGTCGCGCCCGCAGAAACGCCCGGTGGCGGCCACTGCCGGCCAACCGGTCCACCCACTCCTGCGCCCACCGACAGGCGACGTCAGGGGCTTCGGCGGACTCGCCGGCGTCAAGCATCAACCGGATCGCGGTCTCCGCATGGAGCTGCGCGACGATCGCCGCGATGCCGCGTGTCGGCACCTCGGCGCCGGCATCGACGCGCGCAGACACCCTACGACGAGCCGGCAGGTGCCTCATCACCTGCTCGTTCTCGGCGACGGCACGCAGCCGTGGGGTGTCGAGCCGCTCGGCGATGTCCACGGCTTCGTCCAGGTAGGACGCCGCGACCGCCCGGTCACCGTGGCACAACGCCACGCGCGCCCCGACGAGGTGGCGAGCCTCGATCATGTCGACGACGCCTTCGGCGGCCCCGATGAAGAAGCTCTCGTCGAGCAGTCGTTCGGCCTCGGACACATCACCGCGCTCGTACCGGACCGCCGCGAGAAGAGCGCTGGCGAGCTGCGCACCCTGCGACTGGGTCGACGAACCCTGTTCGCGCGACAACCGGAGTCCCGTACGGAAACATGCTTCGGCACGGTCGAGGTCGAGCTGCTCGACGTAGGCGAGCCCGTCGAGGCCGTAACCGTACATGACCGCGTACGGACCGGTGTTACGTCGGTGTGCCGGGATCGCGCGTTGTTGCCAGCGGTGAGCCTCGTCGAAGTCGAATCGCAAGGTGGCGCTGAGGGTCCCGACATTGTGGATGGCCGACACGAGGAACGGCGACAACCCGTCGAGGTCGTCGGCCAGGCGCGCCACCAGTTCGTCGAGCCCGTCGAGCCGGTCGGAGATGGCGCGCACGCACGCCTCGGCGATGTCGGCCTCACGCCGAATCCCCAGGGCAGCATCGGACCTCGCCCGTCGCTCGAGTGCGACCCGCGCCCGTTCGAGGGAGGCTTCGGCGAGCGCGGCGCGGTGCAGGAGAAGGTTCGCCCACGCGAGCTGCATCTGCAAGATCGGGTTGGCCGCCACCGCCACGGGCGGCAACTTCTCCATCAATGTGATCAGGGTGGTCATTCGCGAGTGTTCGATGAGTGACCGGCCGTCGGTTTCGACGAGTTCGATGGCGCGGTCCGCGTCACCGGCGGCGAGCGCATGGTCGACCGCCTCGGTCAGCATCCCGTGCCCCGCGAACCACTCCGACGCCCTGCGGTGCAGTTGCGGAATGAGTTGCGGCTCATCCCGTTCCAGCCTGCGTCGCAGGAACTCGGCGAACAGGGAGTGGAACCGGAACCATTCGCCGGCCTGGTCGACCCGGGTGAGGAACAGGTCACGGAGCTCGACCTCCTCGAGCATGGCCTGTCCGCGCGCCTCGCCGCTCAGCGTGGTCGCGAGATCGGCGCAGATCCGTTCCGGCAGCGAGACGGTGAGCAGGAAATGCAGGACCTCCGGTTCCAGCACGCCCAGGACGTTCTCGGCGAGGAAGTCACCGATGGCATGGTGGCGACCGGAGATGTCGCCGATCAGCTCGCCGGGATGCCCGGATCGGCGCAGCGACACGCATGCCAGTTGCAGCGCCGCGACCCAACCGTCGGTCGATGACCACAGTTCGGCGACCTCGTCGCCCCGCAGGTCCAGACCGGCGACATCAAGGAGGAACCGCCCGGCTTCCGCCTCGTCGAAACACAGTGCTTCCATGTCGATCTCGATGATCTCGTCGTGGACGTGCAAACGACTGACCGGGAGGCCTCGCCGGGTTCGGCTGGTCACGATCACCTGCAGGTGATGGCAACCGTGTTCGAGCAGATAGTCCATCACCCCGATGACCGTCGGGTCCGTCACCCGGTGCCAGTCGTCGACGATGAGCGCGATGCGCCGGCCGTGCGCGTGGACCTCGTTGATCAACGATGTCAGCACGTACTCCTCGGCGCGATCGCCGTGCTCCTCGACCGCCGCGGCGCAGTCGCCGACGGCGTCCGGGGCCGCCCGGCGCAGTGCCTCGACGAGGTCGGCGAGAAACCGTGCGACGTCGTTGTCGGTGTCGTCGACCGTCAGCCACGCCACCGGTACGCCGTCGACGGCGAGCTCCTCGGCCCACTGGGCCGCGACCGTGGTCTTCCCGTAGCCGGTGGGTGCGTGGATGAGCGTGAGACGGCGCAGCTTCCCGTCGCGCAGTGTCTTCAGGAGTCGGGTCCTGGTGACCTGCGCCCGAGGCCGGATGGGTGGGCGGAACTTCGTCGACGGCATGGGCAGCGTCATCGTCGTCCGCCGCCGCCGCGGCGTCGTCGAGGTGGCAGGCTCCGAGGACCCGTCCGGCAGTGCCATCCCGTCGAGTGGCACCCCGAGCCGCCGCTGCGCGTTCCGCAGTTCCTCGCCCAGCCCTGCCGCCGACCCGGAGCGGTCCGCGGGTTCGCGCGCCATCGCATGTTCGATGCAGCCGGACACCTCCGCGGGGAATCCGGCCGACGTGAGATCGGGAACTCCTTCGCTCGCGACGCGGAGGAAGTGCGCGACCACTTGCTCCCCGCTGCGCCTCTCGAACGCCGCGTGGCCGGTCAGCGCACAGAACAGGGTCGCGCCCAGCCCATAGACGTCGGAGGTCACCGATGGCGTCGCACCGGCGAGGAGCTCGGGCGCGGTGAAGGCGGGCGAACCGGTGACCAGATCGGCGTCGGTCTCGAAGCCGCCGGAGATCCGGGCGATGCCGAAGTCGGTCAACTGGGGTTCGCCGTATTCGGTGAGCAGGATGTTCCCCGGCTTGATGTCGCGGTGCAGGGTGCCCGCCCGGTGGGCCGTCTCGAGCGCACCGGCCACCTTGATGCCGAGCCGGAGCACATCGCGCCAGTCGAGCGGACCGTCCCTGCGGATGCGCAGGTCCAACGACGCGTGGGGGTGGTATTGCATCACGATGAACGGAAAGCCCTCGGGCGTGGACCCGACCTCGAGGATGTTGACGATGTTCGGGTGCCCGGAGAGTCGCCCCATCGCACGCTGCTCACGCACGAACCGCTCGAGGTTCTGGGCGTCGAGGTGGTCGGTCAGCACCTTGACCGCGACATCGCGGTCCAATGCGGGTTGGCGACAGCGATATACGGCACCGTAGCCACCACGACCGATCTCGACCGGATCGGCGAAACCTGCTTCCACCAGTTCACCGGCGACGTCGCGGACGGCATCGCGTTGTGTGGTCAGCGGATCGTTCTCGGCCATGACGTGCCTCGATCGCAGGTCGATCGCGTGGTGCCCTGTCCAGCCTACTCACGCAGACCCCGAACACCCGGGTTTCGTTCTCGAACGGGGTACCCGCGCAGCGGACCGCCCACACCGATTGCGCCCTGCGTTTCCCAACGGTCCTCATCTGTGACAGAGTTGACGGGCGGCCATCGGTCTTGGTGGTTGCGCACACTGAAGAAAGAAGTACAGCAGTATGGCACAGGGAACCGTCAAGTGGTTCAACGGCGAAAAGGGCTTCGGCTTCATCGCTCCCGACGACCAGGGCGCAGATGTCTTCGTCCACTACTCCTCGATTCAAGGTAGCGGCTTCCGCAACCTCGAAGAGAACCAGCGCGTCGAATTCGACGTCGAGCAGGGTGCCAAGGGCCCCCAGGCTACCAACGTCAGCGCGCTCTGAGCTCCTGACTTTCGCGAAACGCCCCGGACGGCCAGTCGGTCGGATGGGGCGTTTCGTCGTCTCCGGACCGAACATCATCTGGCCGGACCGGTTACACACGAAAGTCTTCGCGGCGCGTCGGTCGTCCTGACGAAAACCACCCCCCTCGGTGTAGTCCACGTCACAATGAGGCGGGGCAGGACCCCAGAGACGTGAGGGTGATGCAGGTGACCGATCCGGTGGTGGTGCTGACCAAAGCCCGTACGTCGTGCGAGATGCGGGCGGTACGCGAGTGGACGGCGGCGAACTATCCGGACGCGACGATCTCCCGATCGGCGGAGATCGACTTCGACGGCATGGCGCCGGAGACGTTGCTCGTGCCTGTCCGGGCGGTCTGGCTCCCGGCGGTCCGGCAAGGTGAGCGGCGGGTCACGCTGGGCGACGTCCTGGTGCTGTCCAATCCCCGGCGGCCGCTCGGAGCGGTCCAGCCGCTGATCCGGAAGAGACGTCCAGACAGTCTCCGCGTCGTTGCCGGTGCACCCGCCACGATCGAGGAACTACGCACCCGGTATGCCCATCACCAGGCGCAGGGTGAGCCGTTCGCCCAGTTCGTCCTGTTCCAGGCGTCGGTGTCGGCCGAGCGAGCCGAACGCCAGATCGTCGGTGATCGCTACAAGGTCCCCCGTCTGGTCGCCGAGCAGATCAGCAGTTCGTCGCGATTCCAGACGTCCGCGGCCAAACTCGCAGCCGAACTGGGTCGGCCCACCGATGCGGTGGTCGCCGAGGCCACCGACAAACTCTCGACCTTCGTCGCCACCCAGAGCCGGCTCATGGACGACGTGTTCTCGGCGACCTTCAACCGACTGCACGAGCGGGCCTGGAACGTCACCGTCGACGTCGAGAACCTCAACACCCTGCGCACCCTCAACAAGTCCACCGGCCTGATCTTCCTGCCCTCCCACCGGTCCTATGTCGATCCGCTGGTCCTGGCGAAAGTGCTGCGCAACAACGACTTCCCACCCAACCTCGTGCTCGGCGGGAACAATCTCTCGTTCTGGCCGGTGGGCCCGGTGGCCCGCCGCGCCGGCATGATCTTCATCCGACGCAAGTTCGGCGCGGACCCGGTCTACAAGTTCGCGATGCGCTCCTACCTCGCCTACATCGTCGAGAAGCGCTTCAACCTGGAGTGGTACATCGAGGGCGGTCGCAGCCGGACCGGCAAGCTCCGGAAGCCCAAACTGGGACTGCTCACCTACGTCGTCGACGCGGTGGGGCAGCTCGACGAGGCCGACGTGACGATCGTGCCGACCTCGATCGTGTACGACCAGCTCCAGGAGATCGGCGCGATGGCGGCCGAGGACGCCGGTGGCACGAAGAAGCCCGAGGGCGTCGGGTGGTTGTTGCGCTACGCGAAGGCGCAGCGCGCCTACCTGGGCGAGGCCCGGGTGCGATTCGGGACCCCCATCTCGCTGCGGACCGCTCTCGCCGACGCCGGCGAGGGCCGCGCGCGGCTGGAGAAGGTCGCGTTCCGGGTGATGGACGAGATCAATTCCGCCACCCCGATCTCGGCGACCTCGCTGGCCGGTTTCGCCCTCCTCGGCGCGCACGACAGGGCGTACACGCTCGCGGAGATCGAGGCCATCCTGGCTCCCCTGCTCGACTACATCCGCCGGCGCGAGCTACCCGGCCCGGACCCAGCCCTGTGCCGCGGGGTCGGGCTGACCCAGACTCTCCGGGTCCTCGCCGGCAACGGCGTGGTGAGCTGCTTCGACGGCGGTTCCGAACCGGTGTGGTCCATCGTGCCGGACAATCACGCGGTCGCGGCCTACTACCGCAACGGGGCGCTCCATCACTTCGTCGACCGCGCGATCGTCGAGGTCGCCATGCTCGCCGTGGCCGACGGTGACGTCCGGGCCGACGACATCCCGCCGGACGAACACCCCGTCGGATACGACGAGACGGCCGACGGTCCGCTCGCCGACGAGGGGCTGCTCGCGGCGTCGCAACGGGAGGCCCTGCGAATCCGCGATCTGCTCAAGTTCGAGTTCTTCTTCCCGGCCAAGACCGAGTTCCTGCACCGACTCGGTCTCGAACTCGATCTGCTGGCCCCGGGCTGGCGTGCCGTGACGCCGACGCAGGAGTGGACCTACGAGGTACTGCACGGCCACACCGGCGGACTCCTCGCCCGACGCACCCTGCAGCCGTTCTTCGACGCCCAACTGGTCTTCGCGACCAAACTCGTGGAACTCGGCACCGCATCGCGCGACAAGGAGGACCTGATCGTCGAATGCCTCGGTCTGGGACGCCAGCTGTCCCTGCAAGGTGTTGTGCGCAGCAAGGATTCGGTTTCCAAGGACCTCTACGACGGCTGTTATCAGCTCGCCGACAACCGCCACCTGATCCACGGCGAGGAGGTCGCGGACCTCGCGACCGCCCGCCGGGACTGGCTCGACGAGGTCGAATCGATGCGCGAGCGGCTGGCCCGGATCGCGTCGATCGAGGATCTCCAGCGTGCCGTGGGCGGAGCCGACACCATGGACACGGTCTGGTCGGAGGGGACACGATGAGTGCCTTCACCGACCGGATGCGGGCCATCCGGTCGGCACCCACCGGTAAGAAGGTCGCCGCGCTGTTCGACTACGACGGCACCCTGATCGAGGGCTTCTCCGCCGCCGCCATCATGCGAGCACGCTTGCGCAGCATGGAATTCGGTTTCGGCGAACTCGCCGACTTCCTGCTCATCGGATTGCGCGGCGTCGTGTCCGAACAGGACTACGCGGAAGTGCTCGACGCCACGCGTCCCACGTTCGCCGGCAAGACCTACGCCGAGCTGATCGAGTTCGGCGAACACCTCTTCAAATACGAGACGGCGGCCAAGCTGCGGCCGCAGATGTGGCAGATCCTGCGCGCGCATCGGGAGATGGGACACACCATCGTCATCGCGTCGTCGGCGACCCGATTCCAGATCGAACCCATCGCGCGGGAGATCGAGGCCGACTTCGCACTCGCCACCGATGTCGAGGTCGTCGACGGGGTGGTCACCGGCAACATCCGGGGACGCCCGCTTTGGGGTCCGGGGAAAGCCGCTGCGGTACGCACCCTCGCCCGTGAGCACGGCATCGACCTCGACGCCTCCTTCGCCTACAGCGACGGCAACGAGGACATCCCGTACCTGGAGTCGGTGGGCAACCCGGCGGCTGTCTCCCCGCGCCGAATACTGCGGGCGGAGGCCGAATCCCGCGGCTGGCCGATCATCGACCTGAAGAACCCCACGTACAACCGGCTCGGGATGCTGGCCCGAACCGGCGCCTTCTACGGTTCGTTTCTCGCCTCCGCCGCGGTGGGCGTCACCACCGGGCTCGTTCGACGCGATCCCGCCGCACTCGTCGAGGCCCTGCCGACCGGTACCGACGTCGGGCTGTCACTCGCCGGGATCCACGTGCAGGTCCTCGACGGAGGCGAGTACCTCACGTCGGCGCGGCCGTGCGTGTTCCTGTTCAACCACCAGTCGAAACTCGACCTGCCGGTGATGATCAACCTCGTGCGGTCCGAGGCCACGGGGGTGGCCAAGAAGGAGGTGCAACGGGTTCCGGTGGTCGGGCCGATCCTTCAGCAGGCCGGGTTGGTGTTCATCGATCGCGCCGACCCGGGCCGCGCGATCGAACAGCTGGCGCCGGCCGTCACAGCTCTGCGGGACGAGGGAATGTCGCTCGTGGTCGCGCCCGAGGGCACCCGGTCGCCCACACCACGTGTCGGCAGGTTCAAGAAGGGTCCGTTCCACATCGCGATGCAGGCGGGTGTCCCCGTCGTACCGGTGGTCCTGCGTAACACCGGCGAGTTGATGTGGCGCGGTGCGCAACTCATCCGACCGGGGACCGTCGAGGTGATGGTGCTGCCGCCGGTGGACACCAGCGACTGGTCGCCCGACGAGATCGGCGACCGCGCCGAGGAGGTCCGGCAGATGTACATCAGCGCCCTGGCCGACTGGCCGCTGGACTTCTTCGCCGACGACGACGCCCGGCCACCCGTCGAGGTACCGGAAGAGAGGCAAGTGTGAGCGAGGAACCGGACCTGACCGACGGGGTGGACCGACCGCTCGACTGGGCCAACGAGCCCCACATGAGCTCGGTGGACACCATCATGTGGCGAGGCGACACCGATCGCCGGATGCGCGGGACCATCTGCATGCTCGAGGTGTACGACTGCGCCCCGGACTGGGACCGGCTCGTGGCTGCCCACGAATGGGGAAGCCGAATGGCCCCGCGATTCCGGCAGCGCGTCGTCGACTCCCCGTTCGGCATGGGAACGCCCAGCTGGGCAGTCGACCCGGACTTCGACCTGCACTACCATCTGCGCCGAATCCGTCTGGGCGGCAACGGCAGCATGCGTGAGCTGCTCATCACGTGCGAGCAGCTCGCGATGACCGCGCTCGATGCCGCACGGCCGCCGTGGGAGGGCACGCTGATCGAAGGGCTGCCGGACGGCAGGGCAGCATATTTCCTGAAAGCCCACCATGCGCTCACCGACGGCCTGGGCGCGATCATCGGACTGGCCCAGCTGCATTCGCCCACACGCGAACACAATCCGGGCAAACCCCAGCCGCCGAGCCCCGATCCGGTGAACATCACGCCCGTCGACCTGCTCCGCCGGCAGGTGGGCGAGGAGATCCGGCGGATCCCGCATCGTGTCGACACGACATTCCGCGGCGTCCGCGCGCTGGCGCATCCCCGCCAGGCATTGAGTTCCGTTCTCCGATATGGTCGCTCGGTTCCACGCGTGGCGGGCCTGGTCAGCCCCCCTGGTTCCCCGCTGCTCGCGCATCGGAGCCTGTCGTGGCGTTTCAGCGCGTTCGAGGTCCCGTTCACCGACCTCAAAGCGACCGCGACGGCGACGCGGGCGTCGATCAACGACGTCTACCTCGCCGGGCTCATCGGCGGCTTCCGCCTCTATCACGAGAAGATGGGCACCCCGATCGAGACGATGCCGGTCGCGATCCCGATCTCGGTGCGGCGTCCGGAGGATCCGGCGGGTGGCAACCGGATCGCGGTGGGACGGCTCGCCGGACCGGTCGGGATCGCCGACCCCTTCGAGCGGGTCCTCACCATCCGCGAACAGGTCCGCGTCGCCCGGCACGAACCGGCCGTCGACATCTTCAACACGCTGGGCTCGGTGATGGCCTGGTTGCCCGGATCGGTGCTCATGCAGTTCAGCGGCACGACCAGCCAGAACGATCTGCAGGCCAGCAACGTGCCGGGCATTCCGTGGGACACCTACGTGGCCGGCGCCAAGGTCGAGCGGATGTTCCCGTTCGGCCCGCTGCCCGGTTGCGCGATGATGGCGACGATGATCACCCACAACGGAACAGCCTGTCTCGGAATCAATTCCGACGGCGCCGCGGTCACCGACCTCGAGTTGTTCGCCGACTGCCTCGTCGCCGGTTTCGGTGAGGTGCTGGCTCTCGCCGCCGACGACGACGTCGTGCCGGGGGTGCTGCGACGGGTGGTGTGAGGGAACTCGTGGCCCACGTTCTGTGCATTCGAACCAGTCCGAATGGTCAGAACCGAGTAGAATCGGCTCATGAGAACCCTGAGCAGCACAGAAGCCAAGGCGCGCCTCAACGCCGTGCTGGCTGAAATCGAGAGAACCGGGGAAGAGATCACTATCACCACGCATGGCCGACCCGTCGCAGTACTCAGGCCCGTGGCACCACCTCCGCGTCGATTCGGGCAGTTCCCGGCCATGGTTGTTCCCGACGACTTCGACGCACCGCTGTCCGCCGACGACCTCGAGCGCTGGGAGTCGGGTTCGTGACCGATGTCCTGCTGGACACCAACGCGGTCCTGTGGCTGGTCAGCGAACCGGACCGGCTGTCACCCACCACCTTGGACATCCTCGCGAATCCCGGCAACGCTCTCTACGTGTCGGCTGCGTCGGCCTGGGAAATCGCCATCAAGACGCGGCTGGGCAGACTCGACGGAGCGCCGCTCCTCGCCGCGTGGGAAGAAACCCTCTCGTCCATGTCAGCGACCGACCTCGCCATCGATTCCAGCGACGCGGTGACAGCAGGACAGCTCGCCTGGGAACATCGCGATCCCTTCGATCGCATGATCGTCGCTCAGGCCACCCGCCGAGGTCTGACCATCGCGACGAGCGATCAGGTCATCCAGACCGGCACGCTGACACCTGTCATCGACACTCGCCGGTGAGTCCTCGGTGTCAGTCCCCTCCCCTAGAGTGGAACTCATGGACTTTGATGCGTTCACCACTCTGTGGGAACGCCATCCCGCGTGGCGGCTCCTGCGCGCCCACCACTCCCCGCTCATCCTGACGTTTCTCGGGACATTCTTCGTCGAGGGCAACCGTGGTGCGAGTTCAGCTGGAGAACTGGCCACCGCTCTGGATGATCTGCTCTACGACCTGAACACCTCGCTACCCACCAACGACGGTTCGGTTCGATTTCCCAAAGAACCCCGCGCCTACCTCGAGGATTGGGCCGGCACCGAGGCTGGGTTCCTACGACGCTTCTACCCCTCCGGCGACGACGAGATCTATTACGAGGTGACGCCGGCTTTCGAGAAGGCGTACGCCTGGATCGTCTCTCTACAGGGCAGAGCGTTCGTCGGTACCGAGTCGCGACTGCACACCGTCGTCGAGCTTCTTCGGCAGATCGTGCACGGCACCGAGGTAGACCCCGAGGTTCGACTGGCAGAGCTGCGGCGGCGTCGCGCCGAGATCGATGCAGAAATCGCCGCCGCCGAGTGCGGCGAACTGGCGTATCTGGATCAGACCGGGGTTCGAGACCGCTATCAGCAGGTGGCGTCGACCGCACGTGAACTGCTCGCCGACTTCCGAGAGGTAGAAGAACAACTTCCGCCTTCTTGATCGCTCGGCCCGCGAGAAGATCGCGTCCTGGACCGGGCCCAAGGGCGAACTCCTCGCCGACCTGGTGGGCAGCCGATCCGAGATCGCCTCGTCCGATCAGGGTCGTAGCTTCGGGTCGTTCTACGAATTCTTGCTGTCCGATTCGCGCCAGACGGAACTGGCAGACTTGCTTGCGAAGGTGTCGTCGCTGGAGATGATCGACGTCGACGAGCGCATCCGCAGCATCCATCACGACTGGTCCGAGGCTGCCGACCGAACCCAGCGCATGGTCCGACAGATCTCTGAACAGCTACGCCGATTCCTCGACGATCAGGTCTGGCTGGAGAATCGCCGCGTACTCGACCTGGTCCGGTCCGTAGAGGCTAGCGCCCTCGAGATTCGTGGCAGGACACCAGATTTCGGGCTCACTGTGGATCAGACCGGTATCGAGATCGCGCTGCCGTTCGACAGGCCACTCTATCAACAACCCGCCTCTGCGACCGTCGAGAGTCGGGTCGAGGACGCGACCGAGAACCTGGACGCAGACCTGTTGTTCGCCCAGACGTTCGTCGACCAAGCCCGCCTGGCAGCCAACATCCGCAGCATCCTCCCGGAGAGATCGTCGGCACTGCTATCCGATGTGGTCACCATGTATCCGATAGAACAGGGTGCGGCCGAGATCGTCGGTTACCTCGCCCTCGACGATGACGATGTCAGCGTCGACATCGACGACACCGACGAGACCCTGCTCGAGTACGCCGACCCGAGTGACCCGAGCACGGTCAAACGTGCCCGGCTGCCGAGTGTCACTGTGAGGCGACGATGACCGACGACCACGCAATTTCGAGTGCCATAATCCGATTGATGCGGGGCGTGGTGTACCGCGAATCGGACGAGGACATCTGGGCCACACTCGAACGCTCGGGAGCCGGCGTACGCGATCACTTCACCACGATCGGCGTCGATGTCATCGTCGACGAGTCCGAGGGCTACGCCTATCTGCGCTCGCACCCGGAAGAGGAAGGCGAAGAGCCACTTCCGCGGTTGGTCCGCAGGCGGGCGCTGACCTACAACGTGAGCCTGCTGCTCGTGCTGCTACGCAAACGCCTGCTGGAGTTCGAGATCACCGGCGGTGAAGGACGACTCGTCCTGTCAACGGATCAGATCGTGGAGATGCTACAACTCTTCCAAGCCGAATCGACGAATGAGGCGCGCCTGGTCGAACAGGCCGATAACACCATCAAGAAGGCCGTCGAACTGGGCTTCCTGCGCCAGTTACGTGGGCAGACCGACCAGTGGGAGGTGCGTCGCATCATCAAGGCGTACGTGGATGCGCAAACACTGTCGGATTTCGCGGGCAAACTGCGCCAATACGCAGGAACCGCGGGCCCCGATGACTGACGGTCTGTTCTCAGCGGTCGAACTCGGGGGTGCCGGAGGCGCCGGGTTCCGATTGCAGCACGTCGAGGTGTTGAACTGGGGCCACCTTCGACCGACAGGTGTGGCGGCTCACCCCCGACACAGACACCGCACTACTCACCGGCGACATCGGGTCGGGCAAGTCGACGCTGGTGGATGCGGTGACCACACTGCTGATGCCCGCACACAAGATCGCTTACAACAGGGCCGCGGGAGCTGAGGCCAAGGAACGCACGCTTCGCTCCTACGTCGAAGGCCACTACAAGTCCGAACGACAGGAAGCAACCGGCCGCTCTCGCTCCAAAGGCCTTCGGCAGGAGCGCAATACATACTCGGTCATCCTGGGCGTCTTCAGCAATCGGGGATATGACGAGACGGTCACCCTGGCGCAGGTTTTCCAGCAGCGCGACACCGCCGGACAGCCCTACCGGTTCTACGTCACCGCAACCAAACAACTCGCCATCACGACGGACTTCGCCGATTTCGGTTCAGATTTGCGCGACCTTCGTAAACGCCTACGGTCCGGCGGGGCCGAGGTGGTCGACGAGTTCCCGAAGTACTCCACTTCGCTGCGCCGATTGCTAGGCATCCGATCAGAGCAGGCGTTGGAGCTACTACATCAGACCGTGTCGATGAAGTCCGTGGGCAATCTGAACGATTTCGTGCGCAACCACATGCTCGAGCCGAGCGACGCCGGCGAACGTGTCCGCGACATCATCGACCATTTCGACAATCTCACGAAGTCGTACGACGCGGTCAAACGCGCCCGCGAGCGCCCACTACTCGTCGAGGCGAAGAGATCGCTCGATGCTGCGAGCGCCGACGCCATCGGCCGAGAAAAAGAAGCGGCCCGACGTCAGGAGACCATCCGGACCGAGCTCGACGATCTGCAGAAACGCACCAGCAACCTGCCACCCGACCAGGTCCAGATACGCGAACAGCTGGCCACCGACACCGGCCTGACACCTGCCGACCTGCCCTACGCGGGTGAACTGATCGACGTCGTCGAAGAACACAGCGAGTGGCGTGGCGCTGCCGAACGTGTCTTGCGTGGCTTCGCACTGTCGCTACTGGTACCGCAGCAGCACTACGATGCCGTGACGAACTGGGTCAACTCCCGCCGACTCACGTTCCACAATCACGGCGGCCGGACTGTCGGTGCCCGACTCGTGTACGAACGAGTGCCGATCCGTCGAGTTCCCCTGCAGAGAAATGACTCTGATCTACCGATTCTCGCTGACTGCCTCGAGATCAAGAGCGGGCCGTTCGAGGGCTATCTGCGCGACGAACTCCTCCGGCGCGCCGAACATCAGCGGGCCGCCACCATCGAGGAGTTCCGCGCTGCCAAGCGCGCCGTCACCCGCGAAGGTCAGGTGCGGTCCGGTGGCCGTCACGAGAAGGACGACCGACACCGGGTCGACGACCCACGCCGATGGGTGCTCGGATGGGCCAATGAGCGCAAGATCGCGGTCCTACGAGAGGATCTCGACGAGTCCGACCGCGAGCGCGTGGCTGCTTCGGCGGAGGTGGTGGCGCTGTCGGAGGAACGCGACGCCACCCAGAATCGCAGCGAGTCCCTGGCGCGGCTGGAAGGATTCCATTCCTGGGCCGAGCTCGACATCGAGGAAGCACAACGACGCGTCGCCACCCACGAGGCCGAGCGCGCCCGGCTCGAATCGGGGTCCTCACGCCTTCGCGAGATCACCACGGCGCTGGAGCAGAACGCCGCGCTCGCGGATTCCACGGCTGCCGCGATCGACGACCTCACCGGCAAGCTCGCAACCACCGCCGCCGCGAGTCATCGGGCCGAGCAGGACAAGAAGAGCGACGACGAGTTCGTCGCGGACCACCCGGAGGCTGAACTCGACGCCGCACGAGCATGCTACGACGCTCTGGAACGTCGGCTGGACGGCGGTGTTCCGGCAAGGGCAGCAGACTGCACCACAGCTCAAACGACACTGACCGCGACGCTTCATCAACGGATCGAGCGCCTCACCCGCGAGCTCGGCGGCTTCGGACAGCGCCTGGCGCAGCACATGACCGAGGTTCTCCGCCGGTGGCCGGACCTGCGATCGGACATGGATGCCGACGTCGATGCCAGGGCGGATTTCGTCGCCCTCCGCGAACGGGTCGCGACCGACGATCTGCCGCGCTTCGAGTTCGAGTTCAAAGAACAGCTGAACAAGAACGCCATTCAAGAACTCGCCGGCTTCAACAACTGGCTCAACCGGCAGGCCGCATCCATCGACGAACGCGTGCGACGGATCAACGAAGCGCTGGGCGCCGTGCCCTACAACCCCGGTCGGTATATCCGGTTGGAGCGCGAGTCAACCACGAATCAGGATGTGGCACAGTTCCGCTCCGACCTGCGGAACCTGACGAGCGACAGTCTCGCAGTAGACGGCGATCAGTATTCGGAGCAGCGTTTCCTCGACGTCAAACGCATCATCGAGCGCTTCCGCGGACGGGACAATCACGCCGACCTCGACAAGAATTGGACGCGGCGTGTCACCGATGTGCGCAACTGGTTCGTGTTCTCCGCATCCGAACGCGATGGCGAGACGGACGTGGAGTGGGAACACTACAGCGATTCCGACGGCAAGTCAGGTGGGCAAAAAGAAAAGCTCGCCTATACGATCCTGGCCGCGTCCCTTGCCTACCAGTTCGGACTCGAGTGGGGTGTGAAGAAGTCGCGCGACTTCCGGTTCGCCGTCATCGATGAGGCATTCGGGCGCGGCTCTGACCTGTCGACCCGTTATGCGCTGGACCTGTTCGCCAAATTGGGTCTGCAGCTCCTGATCGTCACCCCTTTGCAGAAGGTGCACGTCATCGAGCCCTACGTGAAGGCGATCGGATTCGTCGACAATCCGACGGGCACTTTTTCACGCCTGCAGACGATGACGATTGAGGAATACCGGTCACGCCGTGACGGGCGTCTGCGGTGACCGATCGTTGGACCACCCCGGCCGACATCGCCGTCAAAGCCAGACGCCGCTGGGACGACGGGACGCTGCTCCGGACGTTTGCGAACCGAGAACCATTCGAGCCCATCGAGATTCCGCTGCGCGGGCCCACCGCGTCGCAGATAGGAGCAGATCTCGGCGCCGCTCGCGACTGGGTCACGGCGTTGGACGGCGGACGTCGTGGCGACACCAGGTACTCCCTCGTCTGGCAAACAATCGGCGGCCGGCACGTCGGGCGTAACACGCTTCCACGACGGGCGATCATCTCCACCTATGAGCAGGCGTGGGCACTTCTGAACGTGAAGGCAGCGGTACAGCAGTTCGAGAGGTTGCTCGAGCTCGCCGCCGACGATCCCGCGGTCCACGCGTGGCTGTTCCAGAACCCGTTTCGCGCAATAGATCTGGCATCGGAGTTTCCTCGACTGATCGACGCGCACCGATGGCTCGACACGCATCGGGACTCCCGACGCTTCCTGCGTGAGATCAGCGCACCTGGGGTCGACACCAAGTTCACCGAAAGGCACCGGGGAGTCTTGGCGTCGATACTCGGAGTGTCGTCGACGGCGTCCGGTTTCGTGACCGGGCTGGGTTTGCAGACGAAACCAGAGTTCGTGAGACTACGACCGTCACCGTCGCTGGGACTTCTCGAGCACGTTTCGGAGGTGAGCCTCCGAGCTGACGAGCTCACCCGGATCGACTTGCGTCCCTCGCGCGTCCTGGTCATCGAGAACGAGATCACCTATCTCAGCGTCGATGTTCCAGCCCACGGAGCCGTGTTCTGGGGCAAGGGATTCGAGGTCGACAGAATCGGGCGCCTTCCCTGGCTGACCGACGTGCCTGTTCGGTACTGGGGTGACCTCGACACACACGGCTTCGCGATTCTCGACCGGCTACGTGCCTGGCTTCCGCAGACCGAATCGATCTTGATGGATCGCGAAACATTGTTCGCGCATCGCGATCGATGGGTTACCGAGCCGAGCCCCACCACAGCCGCACTCCGCCACCTCTCACCCGCAGAACACGACCTGTACGCCGACCTCGCGGACGACTCGCTCGGTGAGCGGGTTCGGCTCGAGCAAGAACGCATCGACTGGGCGTGGGCTCTGGAGCACCTCGAAAGGTAGACGTGTGCCGACGATCAGATCTGCCACTGCACCGGCTGGGAGATGATGTCGCGGAGCCGTCGGCGGTAGTACCGGGCGGACTCCTGGTTGAAGACGTCCATCGCGGCCGCGGTGGCCTCGACATCGCGAGCGCGCATGGCGTCGAGGATGTCCTGCTGGAGTTCGAAGGCCGCGAGCCGCGTCGCGATGGGATGCTCGACGGGTTCGGCGTCGCGAACGAGCAGCCACAGCGTCTCCATGACCACCCGCAGTGCGGGATTGCCCGCCGCCTCGTACACCCCGCGCTGGAATGCGGCGTTGTTCTCCTGGAAGTTGGCGTGGTCCTCGGGATGGTCGCGCATCCGGTCCAGTGCCCGCTGCATCGACTCGATCTGCTCGTCGGTGACGTTCTGTGCCGCGGCCCGCGCGACCATCGGTTCGAGCATCAACCGGACGTCGATGACATCACTGATGTTCGCGCCGTTGATCTGGAGGAACAGCTTCATGATGTTGCCGAGCGAATCGAGTTCGGGCCGTTTGGCTATGGGCCCGCCGCCGATTCCCGCCTTGATCGTCACGAGGTCTCGGCTCTCGAGGAGCCGCAGTGCCTCACGCACCGTCGTGCGTGCCACGCCGAACTCGCTGACCATCTCCTTCTCGGTCGGCAGGCGCTGACCCTCGACGATGCCACCGCCGAGGATCTGATCGGCCACCATGTTGGCCACCCGCGCGGACATCTTCTGCCCGCGCGGCTGCCGGGTGGCGGGCTCGTCGGCGACGGTCATGCGGCTCCCGTGTCTCGGCTGATCGGTCGGTGCCGACACCTTACCCGCCCGCACCTGCTCTCTAGTTCGGATCGGGGCGGCAACGGTCGCCCCCGAACGATCGGTGCGGTGGCGAGACGACCCGTCGTCGTAACTGTGTACATATTTTGCTCGCTCGATTACCGTGAGTCCCGTTCCGTTCGTTCGCGCCGGGGCCCCGACCGCCCGCCCGCGCAGTCCACGACAGATAGGCACCCATGCAGACCACCTCCCCGGCCTCCGGGAACCTCTCCGTCACCGTGCACCAGCCCGGTATCGCACTCGTCGAGCTCTCGCGGGGCAAGGTCAACGCCATCGACGGGCAGATGTACGAGGACATCGCGGCGACGTTCGACGCGCTGTCCGACGACCAGGACGTGCGCGTGATCGTGCTGACCGGTCAGGGCCGCATCTTCAGCGCGGGCAACGACATCAACGAGTTCCGGACGATGTCCACCGTCAGCGGCGACATCGCGATGCGGCGGGCCCGGCGGGCGCTGTTCAGCGTGCGCGAGTGTCACCTCCCCGTGGTGTCCGCGGTGAACGGCCCGGCCCTGGGAAGCGGGTTCGGACTCGTCGCGCTCTCCGACCTCGTGGTCGCGTCCGAACGCGCCACCTTCGGACTGCCCGAGATGAACGTCGGGGTCCTCGGCGGTGGTCGCTTCACCGCCCGCATGTTGCCCCAGCAGGCGATGCGCCGCATGTTCCTCACCGCCGAACCGGTCGACGCGTCGACCCTGGAGCGGTGGGGAGCACCGATCGAGGTCGTCGCCCACGACGATCTCCTGGAGATCGCGACAGCCCGCGCGCGCTCGATCGCGGAGAAGAGCAGGCACGCCATCGTGCTCGCCAAACAATCTCTGAACGGCTGCGAAGATCTCGACATCCGTCGCGGTTACGAGCTCGAGCAGTCCTTCACCGTGCGATTGTCCGAACACCCCGACTCCAAGACCGCGGTGGAGGCCCAGGTCGCCGACCTCGCACGCAAGTGACGACGTCGGGTCCGCGCCATCGGGACGCGGACCCGACGCACCGCGTCAGTCCGTCGCGATGGTCAGCAGGAGATCCCCGCCGTCGACCTCGGTCGATCCCGACACCGTGACACGCTGCACGATCCCGGTGACCGGCGCGGAGATCGAGGCCTCCATCTTCATCGCCTCGATCGTGCCGATCGGTTCACCCCGGCGGAGTTCGTCGCCCTCCTTCACCGACAGCGTCACCACACCGGCGAAGGGTGCGGCGAGTTGCCCCGGGAGGGCGGGGTCGGCCTTCTCCGCGGTGCGTGTCGTCGACTCGACCGAGCGGTCGCGCACCCGAACCGGCCGCAGTTGCCCGTTGAGGATGCAGAGCACGTTGCGCATCCCGGACTCGTCCGGGTCGGAGATCGCCTCGAGCCCGATGAGCAGTTCGACGCCCTTCTCCAGCTCCACGCGATGTTCCTCGTCCTGGCGCAGGCCGTAGAAGAACTGGTTGGTGGACAGCCGAGACGTGTCGCCATAGGTCTCGCGGTGCTCGCGGAACTCACGATTCGGTCCGGGGAACAGCAACCGGTTGAGCGCATCACGACGCTCCGCCGACGTACCGGCGAGCGCCGCGAGGTCGCTCTCGGTCAGGGCGGTCACCGGGCGAGGGTCGGTGCGGCCCTCGAGGGCGCGCGTGCGGAGCGGCTCCGGCCACCCGCCCGCGGGCTCGCCCAGATCGCCCCGCAGGAAATCCACCACCGAGTCCGGGATGTCGTAGGCCGTCGGATCGTCCGCGAACTCGGCGGCGCTCGCGCCGGCGCCGACGAGTGCCAGCGCGAGATCGCCGACGACCTTCGACGACGGTGTCACCTTGATCAGTCGCCCGAGCACGGTGTCGGCGCCCGCGTAGGCCGCCTCGATGTCCTCGAACCGGTCCGCCAGCCCCAATGCCAGGGCCTGCTGCCGCAGGTTGGACAGCTGGCCGCCGGGGATCTCGTGGGCATAGACCCGGCCGGTGGGTGCCGGCAAGCCCGTGTCGAACGGCGAGTACGCCGCCCGGACCGCCTCCCAATATGGCTCGAGAGCGCAGCAGGCCGCGAGGTCGATCCCGGTGTCGCGGTCGGTGTTCGCCGTCGCGGCGACGATCGCCGACAACGGTGGCTGACTCGTCGTGCCGGCCAGCGGTGCGCTCGCCCCGTCCACCGCGTCCACCCCGGCCTCCCAGGCGGCGAGGTAGGTGGCCAGCTGCCCGCCGGCGGTGTCGTGGCTGTGCAGATGGACGGGCAGGTCGAACCGCGACCGCAAGGCGCGCACCAGGGTCGACGCCGCGGCCGGGCGCAACAGGCCCGCCATGTCCTTGATCGCCAGGACGTGTGCGCCCGCGTCGACGATCCGTTCGGCCAGCTTCAGGTAGTAGTCCAGGGTGTACAGGGTCTCGCCGGGATCAGAGAGGTCGCCGGTGTAGGACATGGCCACCTCCGCCACCGCGGTCCCCGTCTCCCGCACCGCGTCGATGGCCGGCCGCATCGCGTCGATGTTGTTCAACGCGTCGAAGATCCGGAAGACGTCGACACCCGTGGCCGCCGCCTCGCGGACGAATGCGTCGTTCACCTCCACCGGGTACGGCGTGTACCCGACGGTGTTCTTGCCGCGCAACAGCATCTGCAGGCAGACGTTGGGCATCGCCGTGCGCAGGGCCGCCAGGCGTTCCCAGGGATCCTCCTTGAGGAATCGCAGCGCGACGTCGTAGGTCGCCCCACCCCACGCCTCGACCGACCACAGCTGTGGGGTCATCCGCGCGACGTGTGGTGCGACGGTCACCAGGTCGCGGCTGCGCACGCGGGTGGCGAGCAGCGACTGATGCGCGTCGCGGAAGGTGGTGTCGGTCAGCGCGAGTGCCGTCGACGCGCGGAGCTCGGCGGCGAAACCGTCCGGCCCCAGCTCCCGGAGTCGATCGCGGGACCCCGGCGGCGGTGGGGACGTGAGGTCGATCGCCGGCAGTTTGTCGACCGGGTACACCGCGGACGGTCGCTCGCCGTGCGGTCGGTTCACGGTGACGTCGGCGAGATACCGCAGGATCCGGGTACCGCGGTCGGCGGAGGCGTGCTGCTCGAGCAGGTCCGGTCGGGATTCGATGAACGAGGTGGTGACCCGCCACGCGCCGAAGTCGTCGTCGGCGAGAACCGCCTGCAGGAACGGGATGTTGGTGGCGACGCCCCGGACCCGGAACTCGGCGATCGCACGACGTGCGCGCGCCCGCGCGGTCTCCAGGTCCCGGCCGCGACAGGTCAGCTTCACGAGCATCGAGTCGAAGTGGGAGCCGATCTCGGACCCCAGTCCGACGCTCCCGTCCAGACGGACACCCGAGCCACCGGGCGTGCGGTAGGCGGTGATCCGCCCGGTGTCGGGCCGGAAGCCGTCGGTCACGTCCTCGGTCGTGATGCGGCATTGCACTGCCGCGCCGCGGATCTCGATCGAATCCTGGGTCAGTCCCAGCTCCCGCAGCGTCGCACCGGATGCGATCTGCATCTGGGTGGCGACGAGATCGACGTCGGTGATCTCCTCGGTGATCGTGTGTTCCACCTGGATGCGCGGGTTCATCTCGATGAACACGTGCCGACCGTCGGAACCGAGCAGGAACTCGACGGTCCCGGCGCAGGTGTACCCGATGTGCCTGGCGAAAGCCACTGCATCCGAACAGATCCGATCACGGACAGCCGGGTCGAGCGCGGGTGCGGGGGCCACCTCGACGACCTTCTGGTGGCGGCGCTGGAGCGAACAGTCGCGTTCGTAGAGATGGATGACCTCGCCGGTGGCGTCCCCGAGGATCTGCACCTCGATGTGCCGGGCGTCGACCACCGCCCGCTCCAGGAAGACCGTGCCGTCGCCGAAGGCCGTCGTGGCCTCGCGCGAGGCCGCCTCGATCGCCCCGCGCAGCCGCGACGGCTCATCGACGCGACGCATGCCGCGCCCGCCACCACCGGCGACCGCCTTGACGAACAAGGGGAAACCGACCGCATCAGCCGCGGCCACGAGCTCGTCGACATCACTCGACGGGGTCGACGAGGTCAGCACCGGGAGACCGGCCTCGGCGGCGGCCGCCACGGCCCGGGACTTGTCGCCGGCGAGTTCGAGCACCTCGGCGGACGGGCCGATGAAGGTGATCTGCCGGGTCGCACACGCCCGGGCCAGCTCAGCGTTCTCGGAGAGGAAGCCGTACCCGGGGTACACCGCATCGGCTCCGGACGTCGCCGCGACGCGGACCATCTCGTCGACCGAGAGGTACGCGCGGACCGGATGCCCGCGTTCGCCGATCTCGTAGGCTTCGAACGCCTTGGCTCGATGAACGGAGTTGCGGTCCTCGTGGGGGTAGACGGCCACCGTGCTCGCGCCAAGCTCGACCGCGGCACGAAAAGCCCGTACCGCGATCTCGCCTCTGTTCGCGACCAGCACCTTCTCGAACATGGGTTTCCTTTCGTCACCGGATGCGCCGGAAGTAGCCACGCGAGAAGCGGGCGGCGCGGGAAGGATGTGACCCACATCTCTGGGCCTGACGTCAGGTTACTCTATTCGAAGTAAAGTTACTTAGCGCCGCAACTGGCGGAGTCTTTACCCTCAAACTGCTGAGAAATATCTCTGTACATGTTTCCATCTGTCGCAGGTTTCTATAGTGTGACTTGACATACAGCCTGTCACCTCGATGAGGAGGAACACATGAGTGACGAGCAGTCCGCGGGGGCGGTCGACATCGATCGCTGGATCACCGACTGGGAGTTCAGCAGCCGATACCCGGTGTACACACGCGCCAACGCCGGCGAAGTGCTGCCCGACCCGTCGAGTCCGCTGAACGTCACGATGGTCTGGAACAAGGGCCTCAACATCGGCTGGCGCCAGGGCTACGTCGACAACCTCGGCACTCACCTTGCCGAGGAGATCGACGAGGTGATGCCCGAGATCATCGGCAACTTCGGCGGCTACCACTACACGAACTTCTCGATGACCGAGCTCAACGGCGCCCGGCTCCCGGGGCTGACCGTGCCGGTGTGGAACAGCCTGTGGGTGGGCGACCATCCCGACATCCCCGAGTACGTACCCAAGCCGGGCGACGAGAACGCCGAACTGACGGCTGGTCTCGCCGAGAAGACCGCCTGGGCTCTCACGACCGATGAGTTCCCCGAAGCCGAGGAGGCCAAGCGGCGCGCCGACCGGGCACGCGACCAGCGTCCCGATCTCGCCGCGATGAGCGATGCCGAACTCGTCGGCCACGCTCGCTCGCTGCTCCCCGACCTCATCTACTGCTACGCCTATCACCCGGTCACCACGACGCTGTCGACGATGGGTCCGGCCGTGGCCGGTCAACTCCTCGAAACCATCGGCGAGGCAGACAACCTCGGCGATCTGCTCAGCGGACTGGGCGGCGTGGACTCGGCCGCCCCGTCGTATGCGATGTGGAAGCTCGGGCGCCTCGTCGCCGGTTCGTCCGAACTGACCGGGATCTTCGACGACGGACTCGCCTCCGCCCTCGACGCGATCACCGCGAGTGACTCCGCCGACGCCGCGAGGTTCCGAGAGGAGTTCGACGACTTCCTCTACCGCTACGGCTCGCGCGCACCGAACGAATGGGACATCCGATCCGACAGCTGGGAGACCAAACCCGTGCTGGCACTGATGGCCATCAACGGGATGCGCAACAGCCCGCCGGAGGCCGATCCCGAAGCGATCCTGCGCCGCAATCAGGACAAGCGTCTCGCCCTCACCGAGGAGCTCGCCGCCAAGATGCCCGACGCGGAGTCGGCCACGGCGTTCCGCAACGCCGCGAAGTCGATCACCAAGTTCATGCCGTGGCGGGAGCGCACGAAGACCGCGTGCGTGAAGATCATGGGTGAGATGCGGGCCGCCCTCTACGAACTCGGACACCGGATGGTCGGACGCGGGATCATGGACGACCATCACGACATCACGATGCTCGTCGACGACGAGCTCGATCGCTTTGTCGCCGAACCCGAGTCGTTCGCGGACACCATCAAGGAGCGACGCGAGCAGTATCTCGCCCTGTTCGATCTGCAACCGCCGTTCTTCCTGTTCGAACCGCTCCCCCTCTCGCAGTGGCCCCGGCGCACCGGGCAGCGGGTGGACCCCGCGGTGCCCGGTGACGTCCTCTCCGGAGTCGGCGGCGCCCCGGGCGTCGCCCGGGGACGTGCGCGAATCCTGCACGACCCGTACGAGGCCGAGCAGCTGGAGGAAGGCGACATCCTCGTCGCACCGCAGACCGATCCCGCCTGGACGCCGTTGTTCGTCTTCGCGGGCGGTGTCGTCGTGAATGTCGGCGCGACGATCACCCACTCGTCCATCGTGTGTCGTGAGCTCGGAATCCCATGCGCCGTATCGGTTCAGGACGCGACGGCCCGCATCCCGGACGGCGCGATGATCGAGGTCGACGGCAACACCGGGTCGGTGACGATCCTCTGATGGCGATGACTGACGGCGCCCGCGGCACGACGATCGGGCTCGCCCTCCCCCAGCTCGGCGAGCACGTTGATGCCGCGGCCGTCCGCGACTTCGCGGTGGCCGCCGAGGAACTCGGATTCACCGGACTGTGGGCGCAGGAACACCTCTTCTACTCCGAGCAGAACGCGTCGGTCTACGGTGGCCGGCACACCACGGCGGTGCACCCCGCCTACCGTTCGGTGCTCGGGGCCACCGAGCTCATGGCATTCGTCGCGTCGTGCACCCGGCGGGCGCTGATCGGGAGCAGCATCCTGGTCGCCGGGTACCACCGTCCGGTCGAGCTCGCACAGCGTCTGGCCACTCTCGACGTGCTCTCCGGCGGACGTCTCGTCGCCGGGCTGGGCGTCGGCTGGTCCGACGAAGAACATCGACTCATGGACGTCGACCCCCGGACGCGCGGGCGCCGGATGGACGAACTCGTCCGCGCCGTCCAGGCGTGCTGGGGACCGGATCCCGTCGAGTTCGACGGGGAGTTCTTCACCATTCCGACCTCCACCGTGCGGCCGAAACCGGTCCAGACACCGCATCCGCCGCTGCTGTCCGGGCTGCGGTCGGAACGCGGTCTCGCCCGCACCGCCGCACTGTTCGACATCTGGAATCCCAGCAGCGGCACAGCCGAGGCCCTGCAAGCCCAGCTCGACGGGATGGCCGCGCAGCGTCCCGCCGGACGGGCCCCGGTCCGGCTGTTCCTGCGGTCCTACCTCCAGCGCCCCACCGACCCGGTGGGATCCGGCGGACAGGGCATCGACGGTGTGGCCGCCGATATCGCCACCGCGAAGGCGGTCGGTGCGGAACACTTCATCATCGAATGCAATTTCTCCGACGACGTCCGGTCGCCGGAGGACTGGGCCACCATGCCCGAGCGGCTGGCGCCGCTGATCCAACTCGTGCGCGACGACAGCTCCGCGGTGCCCGACTCGTCGGGCGCCGCCCGGCCCCAGAAGGAGAACGCATCATGAAAGCTGCTGTCTGGGAGGGCAGTACACCGACACTCACCGTCGAGGAGATCCCGCGCCCGACGCCCCGTCGTGGCGAGATCCTGCTCAAGGTCACCGCGTGCGGGGTCTGTCACACCGACCTGCACGTACTGAAGTCGGAGGTGAACTTCCCCGCTCCCGCGGTCCTCGGCCACGAGGTCTCCGGCGTGGTCGAGGAACTCGGCGACGGCGTCGACACCCTCGCGGTGGGCGATCGGGTCGTGTGCAGCTTCATCATGCCGTGCGGCGAGTGTCGCCACTGCGCGCGCGGACTGGACGACCTGTGCGAGAAGTTCTTCGCCCACAACCGGCTCAAGGGCACGCTCTACGACGGCGAGACCCGGTTGGCCCGCGCCGACGGCACCCCGCTGGCGATGTACTCGATGGGCGGACTCGCCGAGTACTGCGTCGTCCCCGCGTCGGACGCCTTCGTCGTCCCCGACGGGGTCGGACTAGGTGAGGTCTCCATCCTCGGCTGCAGTTCGTTCACCGCGCTCGGCGCCGTGACCAACGCCGAGCTGCGGCTGGCCGACCGCATCGCCGTCGTGGCGGCCGGCGGCGTGGGATCGTCGATAGTCCAGTTCGCGGCGGCGGCCGGAGTCGCCCAGATCATCGCGATCGACGTCAACGACGACAAGCTCAAGGCGGTGGCCGAGCTCGGTGCGACCCACACCGTGAACTCGCGCGACACCGACGTCGTCGCCGAGGTACGGGCACTGACCGACGGCCACGGCGTCGACGTCGCCTTCGAGGCCCTCGGGCATCCGAGCACATTCGCGACCGCGCTGGACATCCTCGACGACGGGGGCCGCGCCGTGGTCGTCGGGATCGCGCCGGCCGGCACGCCCGGTGAGCTCGATCTGGCCCGTCTCGTGCGCCGCAGCCTGCAGATCCGCGGTTCCTATGGCGCGAAGGCACGACGTGACATGCCGGCGCTGCTGCGCATGGTCGCCGGCGGGATCGTGGAGCCGGAACGTGTGATCACCCGCCGCTACCGCCTCGACGAGGTCGACGAGGCCTACCAGGCCCTCGCCCGCGGCGAGATCGTCGGCCGGGCGATCATCGAGATGGACTCCGAATGACCGAGACCGTGTCCGGCACCGTCGCCATCGTGACCGGTGCCGGCTCGGGCATCGGCCGTGCGGTGACCGAGCTCTTGGTCGGTCGCGGGAGTTCGGTTGTCGCGGTCGACAACTCGCCTGCGGTTCTCGACGAGCTCGCGGACCGGCCGCGGGTCGTCCCGCTCGTGGGGGATGTGACGTCGGCCGAGGACAACCGGCGCGCGGTCGAGACGGCGGAACAGCGCTTCGGCCGGCTCGACGCGTTGATCCTCAATGCCGGGGTGCCCGCTTCCGGGTCCATCGAAACCCTGGACCTCGACGTCTTCGACCGATCCCTCGATGTCAACCTCCGGTCGGTGGTTCTCGGTGTGCGCGAGGCGATCCCCGCCTTCCGGCGATCCGGGGGCGGTGCGGTGGTGGTGACGGCGTCGGCGACGGCCCTGGGCGGCGAACCCAACCGCTGGCCGTACGCCGCGGCGAAGGCCGGCGCGGTCAACCTCGCCCGGTCACTGGCCCTTGACCTCGCCGTCGACGGCATCCGGGTCAACTCAGTCTGCCCCGGCCCCATCGAGACCGGAATGACACGACGCATCGCGGTCAACACCCCCGAACGCTACGAGTCCCTGCGTCGGATGGTCCCCCTGCAACGCTGGGGCACGGCCGATGAGGTCGCCGAGGTGATCGCGTTCCTCGCCTCGCCGCTGGCCTCGTTCGTCATCACCGGTGCCATCCTCAGCGTCGACGGTGGGACCGCGTCCTACTGAGTTACGCCCCTCTGCAACCTGGCGACAGCCCGTCTGCCACCGCTCCTCGCACCTCAGGGAGCAAGGGTTGTGGCGTTCTCTCGGATTAGGAGCCTGCTGAATTAGGGTCCAGCCTGGGTTGAGGTTCCTGCTGCGGGGATGTGTCGGTTCCGGGGTGTGGTCGTGGTGATCGATCTAGGTGGGGCGGCGGTGCCGCGGTTCAGGCGGTGGCCAGTGTCCAGGTGCCGTTGGTGGTAGTCAGTCCGAGGGTGATCAGGCGGCGTAGGTTGATCGCGGCGGCGCGGTGGTGCAGCCAGTTGTTGTTGCGTTCGATTCCACGGTAGGGCACCCGCCGGTTACCGCGGGTGAGCCAGGCAATCGTCCGTTCGACCATGGGTCGATGCTGGCGGTAGGTGTCGGCAATAGTGTTGTCAGAGAAGTGTTGTCGGTGTTCGCGCTGGAGTTGGTGGTGTTCGCCGAAACTGATTTTGCGTCCACGAACCGCGGTGGTGCACCGTGCCCGAAGTGGGCAGTCTTGGCAGGCCGCACCGTAGGTGACGTGGCCTTTCGCGCTGACCGGTCGGGTCAGGTTGTTGGGGCAGGTCAATGTGTTCGCGTCGGCGTCGAAGGTGAAATCGTCGACGACGAAACCACCAGCAACCGCCGGCATGTGTGGCTTGGGTTTGATCACCGCGTTCCATCGTGTCCGCGCCAGCGTGGCCAGCATGTCACCGGAGGCATACGCTGAATCACCCAGCACCTCACGATCGTCGGCGTCGTCGGCGACGGTCGGATCGCTCAGCAACAACCGTGCCCCGACTGCTCCGTCGGAAGTGTCCGGACCAGCGGCTTTGGTCATCTCGATCGCGGTGACCAACCCGGTCTCCGGTTCATTGACGATGTGGCCCTTGAACCCGTCCTGCTGGCGTGCCCGGGTTTTGTGGGCGTGCCGGGTGTCGGTATCGACGGTGGAGATCACCCGGTCCGGGGCGGTCCGGGGCGCGATGCGCCAGCGTCCGTCGGTGCCATCAGAACCTGGTGCCGGTTCCACATCCTGGCCGGTCACCAATGCCAGCAATGCCACCGCCTGCGCCTGGGCCTGGTTACTCGGTTCCTTGTCGATGGCCTCGAGGTCCAGACCGTCGAGCACGGCCAACCCATCTTCGACAAGGGCGCTGATCAGGTCCTGTTGAGCACACTCATCATCCCAGGCGATCCGCGGCTTGCCGGGCCGGTCATAGCCGCCGCCGGTCAACGCGGCCAGACGAGTCGCGTGCTGCTCGACCACCACCGCACCACCGTCGACCTCTCGGGCGACCCGCCGGATCGCCGCGATCACCTGGGTGATGGCGTCCTGGCGGGCCACCGCGTCATCGAAGATCGTCGAATCCAGCGCTCGACGGCTCTTACCCGCGAGCACCCCGGTGGTGGTGATGACCTCGCGTACCACCTCGAAAATGCGGTGCGGCCGGTCGCTGGCTGCCAGTCGCCGACGCCAGTACGTCAGAGTCGACGGATGAAAACCTTTGTTACCCAACACGAATCCACACGCCGCTTTCCACCGCAGATCAAAAGTGACCGCATCAGCGGCTTCGCGATCGGACAAACCCTGCAGCGTTTGCAGCACGATCACCGACGCCATCGTGGCCGGCGGGATCGACGGACGGCCCCGGCCGCTGGGAAACAGGTCCGCGAACATCTCCGCAGGAAACAACTGCTCGCGATGAGCAGCCAAAAACGCGAACACACTGCCCTCGGCCAGCAAATGCCCGACGACCGAGTTCACATCCAGAAACTCACCCTGACGATCCGGCTCACCCTGCATACCCACCAGGATCCCAGCCCACCAGGCAAACCCGCTCACCCCACACCGAAACGACACCGACTATCTCAGCAGTCTCTTAGGGCGCATGGGGCCTCTGTTCGCTGAATCGATAGAAACACAGGAGGTCGGGCCCGCGACCGGCAGACCTCAACTCGACCGATGGACTTCGATCGAGGTCTAGGAGTCGAGTTGAAGTCTGCCGGTCACGAAACGGGGCACTGGGGAATGCTCTGAACCTCAGAACGTCCCGCGTACCACCCACGCCACGCAGCGGCCGAGGATGGTCCGGTACTCCGGCACCTCCCAGCTCCCGCGGTCGACACGTCCGAGGTCGTCGATACCCAGATCCTGGACGTCGAACCGGCCGCGGCAGTGACCGAGGGTGAAGTAGCAGACGGTTCCGGCGTCGTGTCTCTTGAGATAGAGCACCGGGAGAGGGTCATCGGAGGTGGTGTGTCCCTCGGCGAAACCCGTTGACTCACCGACAAACCGGGTGTGCGCGAGAACCTCTATCGGCTCGAAGAGTTCGCTCACGTAGAGCTCGTCGACGGCGTCGAAGGCCTCGACACCGTCGACAAGCGGATGGTGGGGGTCCGTGATCTCGACCCGGTACGGCGCGATCGGCGGATGACCCAGGAACTGGCTACCTACCAGCTGCGGCAGCACGCCCATGGTGCGTGGGGTGACGTACTTGCTCGGCGACCCGGGCGGCGTCGGCTCGATCGCGGAGTTGGTGGCGTGCAACGCCAGCCATCGACCGCCGCGTGCGAGGAACTCGGTGAGCGACCGCTGCGCGGCCTCGTCCGGAATCCGGTTGCACGTGTAGGTGATCAGCAGATCCGCGTCGTCGATGGCCGGGATCGCAACCGCGTAGTCGTCGAAGACTCGCGTTCGCACCACTTCGTGATCGGCCAGCAGCGTGAGGATCTGCAGTCTCGCGTAGTCGAAGTCGTGCCATTGCCCACCGCAGATGACGACCGCGTCGAGGCGGCCGGCGGGTCCGGACATGTCGCTCCTCGAGATCTCAGGCGTGTGCGTGCAGGGGTTTGCCCGCCAGCGCGAGGTGGGCTTCGCCGAGCGCCTCGGCCAGGGTCGGATGCGCGTGCACCAGGTTCGCGACGTCGTCGGCGGTCGCCTCCCAGTTGTAGATCAGCTGTGCCTCACCGATGAGCGCACCGACCCGATCACCGACGAGATGGATTCCCACGACGGGTCCGTCGGACCCGGCACGGACGAGCTTCACCCCACCCGACGTCTGGAGGATGCGGCTCTTGCCGTTGCCACCCAGGTCGTAGATGGCGGTGGTGACGTCACCGTGCCGTTCGACGGCTTCGGCCTCGGTCAGCCCGATCGAAGCAACCTCGGGGTGGGAGTAGGTGACGCGGGGAATCCCACTGTCCGCGACCGGCACACAATCGAGGCCGGCCAGTTGCTCCGCCACGAAGATCCCGTTCGCGAACCCGCGATGGGCGAGCTGCGGTCCCGGCACGATGTCGCCGACCGCGTAAACGCCCGCCACAGTGGTCTGCAGCGCATCGTCGACCTCGACGAACCCGCGGTCGAGTCGGATGCCCGCCTCCTCGAGCCCGAGACCGGACGTCCGCGGACCACGCCCTACCGCCACCAGCAGGATGTCGGCGTTCAGCGACTCGGAGTCGCCGAGATCGACGGTGACCCCGGCATCGGTCACGCGCGCGGCGGACAGCATGGCCGCGGTCCGAATGGTGATGCCGCGCTTACGGAACGCTCGGGTCAACTGCTTCGACGACCACTCGTCCTCAGTCGGGACCAGTCGTGGTGCCGCCTCCACGATGGTGACCTCGACGCCGAGCGACGCCCACAGACTGGCGAACTCGCAACCGATCACGCCGCCGCCCAGGACGATCGCCGACCTCGGGATCGAATCCAGCTCCAGCGCACGGTCACTGGTCATGATCGGACCGCCGATGTCGATGCCCGGCAGGGTCCGCGACTGCGATCCGGTGGCAAGGACAAGGGCCTCACCCCGGTGTCGCGAGGTCCCCCCGTCCGCGAGATCGACTGCGACCGTTCGGTCCCCGACGACGCGGCCGTGACCACGCACCACGCGGATCGCCCGCGATGCGATCAGTCCCTCGAGGCCGCGGTACAGACCGTCGACGACCTTCTGCTTGTACGCATGCACCGCGGTGATGTCGACACCGTCGAGCGAGGCCTTGATTCCGAAATCGGCCGCAGAGCGCACGGAGTCGACGATCTCCGCGGCATGCAGCAGCGCCTTGGTGGGGATACAACCGTTGTGCAGGCAGGTACCGCCGAGCTTGCCGGACTCCACCAGGACGACCGACATGCCGAGCTGCCCGGCGCGCAGGGCACACGAGTATCCGCCCGAACCGCCGCCGAGGACGACGACGTCGGCGGTCTCGGTGGAGTCCGCGCTCATCTCAGAAGTCGAATCGGTTGGTGAAGCCGCCGTCGACGACCAGGTTGGTGCCCGTGATGTGACCGGCTGCAGGCGACGCCAGGAAGGTCACCGCGTTTGCGACATCCTGCGCGGCGGCCAGCTTGCCCAGCGCGGCCGACGCCAGCGCCGCGTCATAGAGTTGCGGGCGCTGCTCCTTGATGGTGTCCCACGGGCCACCCTCGAAGTAGACCGGGCCGGGCGACACCGCGTTCACGCGAATGCCTTTCGGCCCCAGCGCCCGCGCCTGTGCCGACGAATGCTGCAGCACGGCGGCTTTGAGTGCGCCATAGCTGTTGGCGGTGGTGATCGGGCCGGCCTCGATGGCCGATGTCGTACTGATCGTCACGACCGACGCGGCCGAGCTCTTCTCCAGGTGCGGTGTGGCCGCCTCGATGAAGCCGACCAGGCTCATCAGATCGACGTTGAAGCTGTTCTCCCAGGCCTCGCGCCCCTTGCCGGTCATCGCCGATGCGTTCACGATGACGATGTCGACCCCGCCGAGCGACTCGGCCGCGCCGTCGACGAAGGACGTCACAGCCGCGGAGTCGCCGACGTCGACGGACTTCCAGAACACCGTGCCGGACTCGGACAGCTCGTCGGCAACGGTCTTGAGTTGGGCTTCGCCGCGGGCGCAGATGCCCACCGATGCTCCCTCGGCGAGGAGGGTCTTGGCGACGGCGAGGCCGATGCCCTTGCTCGCGCCGCTGATGAGGGCGCGCTTTCCGGTGAGGTCGAGATCCATGTCGGGTCCTTCTTCTTTCGGTCGTTCTGGCGGTTCGGGCTGGTTGTTCTGGCGGGGTCGGACTAGAGGTTCATCGCGCCGACGGAGGTCTGGAAGTCGAGCACGTGTGTGAAGTCGTTGACGGACTGCACCGCACGGCGGGTGTCCGCACCGCGCAACACGTTGACCGACGTGTGGTGAACGCGGACCGGCATGTCGAAACCGCTTCCGAGCGCGTCGGCGAGCACGGCATTGATCACCCCGCTGTGGCAGGTGACCACCACGCGCTCGCCGAGGTGCGCGTCGACGATCCGGCCGATCTCGCCGAGCACTCGCGCACGGAAGGCCACCGGGTCCTCGGCGTACGGGAACGGTTCGTAGCTGCGGGTCCTGATGTGTTCGCGGAAGATCCGGGATATCTCGTCGTGCGGAAGGGTCTCGAACGGCGATTCGTCGGCCGGGAAGGACTGCCACGGCTCGTACTCGGTCAGGGTGTCGCGGACGATCGGTTCCAGACCGTGATGGGCGGCGATGGCCCGGCCGGTGTCGAGGGCCCGGCGCAGCGGCGAACTGTAGACGACATCAACGGTGTGGGTGGCGAGCCGGTCGGCCACGGCGCGCACCTGTCGCTGCCCGAGGCCGGACAGAGGCGGATCGACGGTCTCAGCTGCGCTGAGCTCCTTGCTCAGCGCCTGCTCGCCGTGGCGGATGAGCACGAGTTCGCACAGTCCGGCCAGCGGCGCGAACGGGTTGTCGAGATCGATCGAGCGCGCACGAGTCTGGTTGGGCACGGCTCCAGTGAACCACAAACTAGGTTCTCTATAAAGATACTATCGCGAACCGCCTGCTCAGGTGAACGATCAGACGTCGAAGCTATAGGTTCGAGGGTGTCACATCACACGCTGGCGATGTCGGCGGCGAGCTCACGCACTTCGTCGGAGAAGCGCCGGCGCCCCAGGTTCGCGAGGACGACGTCCTCGGTGAGCCACGACGACGCGGACACCTCGAGGAGGCTGGACAGTGCCGTTGCCGCAGCGGCCTGCTTGGCCTTGGACGTGATGCGGTCCCGCGCCCGCAACTCGGCGGAGAAGATCGCGAGCATCTCCAGACGCACCTCCCGGCGCAGCGCCTCGATCGACAGACTCCATCCGGGCGACCGCACGAAGTAGACCAGCGACGCCGCCCGGTGGGCGTCGGTCCACTCGAGAACCGAGATGATCACGTCGCCGAGCGAGGCGTCGGGATCGGCGTCGATCTCCGTGCGCAGTTGGGTGAGCATCTGATCGGCGAAGATCCGCAGTCCGCCGAGGAGTACCTCCTCCTTGGAGGGATAGTGGTAATACACTGCCGCCGAGGTCATCTGCGCCTCAGCGGCGATGTCGGCGACGGTGACGTCCTCGATCGACCGCATCGAGTACAGGTGCATCGCCGCCTCGACGACGACGTCGCGTCGAGACGGCCGGTGCGCGGCCCGCTTCGCGCCGCTGCCGCCACTCGGAGCGCTCGCCGACGCGCGCCCGGCGTTGCGTCGGCCGGAAGTGCTTCGTCCTGAGGGATTCTTGCCCGCCATGCGATAGATCATGACAGCATCGGGGGCTGCCACGGGCTGTGCCATCCTGATGGCACGCCGTGAACGGAACCGGGAGGTCTGCGCCACGGCGGATCGGAACGGGGAGCACGGCGAGGAGGACGTATGGCGAGATCGAGGCGAGACAACGCCCGGCCGGCCGACGGCATGTCGGAGTCGGACGCCGACTGGCTCGGCTGGGATTCGACCCCGGCTGCCGACGACATCGCACTGGCGGCCGCGGACCCGGGGGCGGGCAGCGGCCCACAGGAGGACGTCGATCCTGACGCCGCACCCGACATCTCGCCGATGGAACACGAGGCCGGCGCCGAGGGCGCACCGCCGGACTCACCGGTCCAGAACGGATCGGGCGCAGGCAACGGCACGACCGCGCACCGTCCGTCGCGGCGGCATCTCATCGTGAAGGCCGCGGTTCGCGTGTTCTCGCGAAAGGGGTTCGCGGAGGCCTCCATCCAGGAGATCGCCACCGAGGCGGGAATGGTCCCGACCGCGGTCTACTATCACTTCGCCAGCAAAGAGGAGCTCTTCGAGAGCGCACTCGGCTATGCGATGGACGCGAGTTCGGCCGCGGCGCAGTCGGCTCGACCGGACGATGTGTCCGCGAGCGCGGACTCGTTCAAGGACGTCGTCGCCGCGGTCTGGGACTGGACCGCCGAGCACCCCAATTCCGCCCGCATGCTGTTCCTGCAGATGGCCGGCGGCGCGACCCCCGGGACCCGGCTGCTGACGAAGGAGTACGAGGAACGGCACATCCGACGTGCGTTCGACTACTTCCCGGCCGGTGAGGACCCGCCCAACCGGCGTGCGGCCACCGCACAGCACGCGGCGCGCACCCTCCGGGTCCGGACGATGATCGCGATGACCATCGCCATCCAACCCCTGCGTATCGAGGGTGGGCCGCTGTCGGACATCCCGGTACCCAGTCTGCGCACCGCGACGACCGACGTCTGCACCAAGATGATCGAAGGCCGCTGACCCGAGCCGAGCCCGTCGAGTAACTTTAATTCCGAAACAGTTACTCCGATGCAGGTTGGACTCGAACATGCGCATCCTCGCGATCACCGGCGGCCACTCCTTCGACCGAGCCGCCTTCGCCGATCTCCTCGACGCCCTTCCCGGTGAGGTCACCTGGCGCGAACATCCCGACGCCGCGATCGGGCCCGACGACCTCGCCGACCACGACGTGTCCCTTCACTACGACATGCCGGGCACCCTGCCCGAACCGTACGACCCGCCGGAGTCGTTGCGGGACTGTCTGCGCGCGGCCCGCGAGACGGGGCACGGATACGTCGTCCTGCATCATGCGATCGCGAGCTGGGCCAACTGGGACGAGTGGTCGGAGTTCGTCGGCGGCCGCTACCTGTACCAGCCCGGAACCGTGCGCGGGGCACCGCGCCCCGACTCCGGCTATCGGCATGCGGTGGAGCAGCGGATCACCATCGAGGACAGCACCCACCCGGTGACCGCGGACCTGCCGGCACATCTCGACCTCGTCGACGAGACCTATCTCTGCGAGGTGTTCGAGGACTCCGTGACGCCGTTGCTGCGGACGAACGCACCGATGACCGACGACGTGCACTTCTCCACCGCACTGGCCATGTCCGGGCGGCGGGATGAACGAGAGGGGTGGCAGCACGCCGAGGGATCGTCGCTGGTCGGCTGGTGTCGCACCAACGGTGCATCCCGCCTCGTCTACCTCCAGCCCGGCGACACCGCGGCCACTCTCGCCCACCCGGACTATCGGTCCCTGATCGCCAACTCGCTCCGGTGGGCAGCCCGTTCCATCTGAACTTTTTTTACAGCGAATACAGTTCGATGTGTTGCCGCTCACTCTCGGTGCTACAGTTAGTGAATACGCTGCCAAGTAAGAGGCGCGCCAGCCCCACCGAGGAGAACCCGATGCGTCAGATCCAGCATCCGATGAGTCGAGCCATCTACGAATTCGATGAGGACTTCAACGTCCTCGTGACCACCAAGGACGGCAAGACCGGCACCTTCGACCCCGAAGGCCGGTATCTGCACGGCGAAGTGAAATCCGTTGACCCGGAGATGGCCCGCTGGGTCGGTCTCGGTCCGCGCGAGCCCGTTCCCATCACCCAGAACCGTCGCTTCATGGGCGCTGCCAAGCTCCTGGAGAAGATGCAGGCGGACCGACTCGCCGACGAAGCCCGCAGCAATCGCCTGGCCGAAGGAGGCAAATTGTGACCGAGATCGACACACGCACCCCCGGATCGTCGGCATCCGACGACGAGCAGGCCGACTACGTCGCCAGCTACCAGCGACTGCTCGACACCGACACCCACCCGGTCCCGCAGGTCCTGCGGGAGGAGACCCACGACCTCTACGAGGATCAGAACTTCATCCCGGTCTCGCGGTACATCAGCCGCAAGTATCACGAGCTCGAGCGAGATCGTATGTGGTACAAGGTCTGGCAGATGGCGTGTCGTAAAGAGGAGATCCCCGAGCCCGGCGACACGCACATCTATGAGATCTGCGACAAGTCGATCCTCGTCGTGCGCGGCAAGGACATGTCCATCCGCGCGTTCTACAACTCGTGCCTGCACCGCGGCCGGATGCTCCGCGAGGAGAGCGGTCCCGCGGGCAACGACCTGCGTTGTCCGTTCCACGGCTTCTGCTGGAACCTGGACGGATCGCTGAAATCCATGACGTGCGAATGGGATTTCCCCCACGTCGACAAGGATGCAATGAACCTTCCGCAGGTCAAGGTCGACACCTGGGGCGGCTTCGTCTTCATCAACATGGACCCGCAGTCGGAGTCGCTTGCCAGCTTCCTCGGCGACCTGGGCAAGCACTTCGAGGCCTGGCCGCTGGAGGATCGCTACATCCAGGCGCACGTCGCGAAGGTCATCGACGCGAACTGGAAGATCGCCCAGGAGGCGTTCTCGGAGGCCTTCCACGTCATCACCACCCACCCGCAACGTGTTGTGGGAACGGGGGATTCGAACAGCCAGTACGACTCGTGGGGCAACTTCAACCGCGGGATCACCGCCAACGGCGTGCCCAGCCCGCACATCAAGTTCACCCCGAGCGAGCAGGAGATGTTCGACTCGATGGTGGATGCGCGCATCGACGAGGACCCGATGGTCACCCTGCCCGACGGTGTCACCGCGCGCGAGATGTCCGGCCTGCTCGCCCGCGAGGGGCTCCGCGAGGTCATCGGTGATGTGAAGGCGGACAACATGTCCGACGCCGAGTCACTCGACAGCATCTACTACACGGTGTTCCCGAACTTCCATCCGTGGGGTGCTTACCAGCGCATCGTCTACCGGTTCCGGCCGAACGGCGACGACCACAACACGTCGATCATGGACGTCTACCTGCTGGCGCCGTTCACCGGGCCGCGTCCGCCGGCCGCGAAGGTGCAGTGGCTGACGCCCGAACAGACCTGGATCGACGCCACGGTCCTCGGCAGCTCGGCCCGCGTGTTCGACCAGGACGCGTACAACATGCCGAAGGTGCACCGCGGCCTGAAGACCACCACTCAGAAGTACCTGCCGATGGCGGCGTACCAGGAACTCAAGATCCGCCACATGCACCACCTGCTCGCGAAGTGGGTGGGCGAGGAAGTCGACTGATCCCCCCGTCGTCGATGATCTCGACTCGGCGCTGCGACTTCGGATGAAGCCGCAGCGCCGAATTCGTTCGTCGACTGTGCGTCGGTTTGCGTCGACTGTGCACCTCCGCTGGTTGAGCTTGTCGAAATCACCCCGCGCCGACCATTGTGCGATCACGACCTTGCGCAGCCGACGGCACGGTTTGCGAATTCATCGGCATGATGGGTGGTGTGTTGATGCTGACGCTGGTGATCGTCGTCGGGGCCGCCGCTGCCCTGTGCGCGATGACGGCGGCCTTCGTCTACCTACGGCCCGGTGACGATCACGTGCGTGCAGAACGCCTAGCGCGCCGCTGGCTGATCGCGACCGGGGTCCTCGGTGTTACGGCGCTCGGCCTCCGATTCGGATGGCTGCTGCTGAGCTGACACGGGCTTTCGCCCCCCAGGCAGGGTGCGGGATTCGTAGCGGTTTCCGGTACGAATCCCGCACTCTAGGAGTTCGCCGCCGAGGCGAGGGTCTCGTCGAGCCAGTCAAAAATGCGACTGTCGGTGAGCGCCCGTGCCATTGGCTGGCAGTGCCAGCTCGCACCTTCGGCAGCGGTGAACTCGACCAGTTCGGTTGCCGCGCCCGACATCTCGGCGAGCTGTGCCGACTGACCGGGCCAGAACTGTTCGTCTTCCGGTGAGGTGATCAACATCGGCGTCCGGATCTGCTCCGCGACTTCGGGTGTCAGCGTATACTCGGCAACGGCTCTCATCGTCTCCGCGTAACCGGCCTCGCCGTACGGGCGCGCCCGCCAATCCCACAGCTTCTTGGTCGACTTGCTCAGCTTCATGCCGATGGCCATCATCTGATCGAAGTCGTGATCCTTGCCCTCCTCGAGTTTCTTCGCCAGCGACGTACCAACATTTTCCAGCCACGACGTATCGACCTTCACCACGCCGGGATCGGCGATCGCGGCGGCATGACGATGTTCGAAGGCGATCGCGCGCGGAACCCAGTAACCGGCCTGGCTGATGCCGTAGACGGCGAGGCGCCGGGCGTCGACACCACCGAGTCCGACGACGACTTCGGTGACCGGCGTCAGCACGGCCTCCCAGTCGGGCCGGAAGTACGTCCCGTGCTCGAAGAGCATCGACTGTTGCCCTGGTCCGTCGAACATCACGACACGGTAGCCGCGCTCGAGCGCACCGTGTGCCGCTGCCGACCACTGCGCCGAGACCGACCCATCGCTGCCGTTCACCATGACCAGGGTGGGCCGGGGTGCATCGCCGGCGTCGGTCGGGGAAAGGTACCAGCCGGGTAACACGGTGTCCTCGTACGGGATCGACAGTCGTTGCGCGACGAACGGACCGTGGTCGACGAATTTCTCCCATGCGGCCCGATGTTCGGCGAACACCGGCATACGCTCGTCGTCGGCGATGCCGTCGAGTGCGTCGAACGCCTGCGAGAGGTACGTGGCCGCACGGAGATAGGTGAAGGCGGCGCTGTGGGAATGATCCGCCGCGGCGCTCGCGTCCGCTTCGGCGACGAGCCTCCGGCCGAGTCCGTGCCAGGCGTCGAACCAGTCACGGTCGTGGCCGTCCCCGACGGCGTCGATGGTCGCGAAGATCTCGCCGGCGTCGGCCGCACCCGAGTTGCAAGAGCCCAGGAGGAGCCGAACTTGGGACTGTCGCTGATTCGGTGTAAGTGGTTTTGATCGCCCGGTGCCCATTCCGCGGGTCTGGGCACCGGGCGTGTTGCGAGATCGGCTCGATCAGTGGGCAATCGCCGGAGCGGCATCCGGATCCGTGCGCGGGATGGCCCGTGGATACAGAACGGCTGCGAGTGCCGCGCCGACGAAGAAGAAGCCGGCAGCCCACCAGAATGCGGTGTGGAAGCTGGCGAGTTCCGCGCCCTGCTTCATCGCGTGCACGGCGGCCTCCGGAATCGGACCAGATGTCGCCACGGATCCGGGGGTGTTGTCGTTGATGTAGTTCGTCGCGGCCGTCGCCGCAAAACTCGACAGGAGCGAGATACCGATCGAGCCACCGATCTGCTGGGCGGTGTTGACCATGGCCGATGCGACACCGGCATCCTCGGCCTGCACTCCGATGGTGGAGAAGCTCATCGCGGTGGCAAAGACGACACCCAGACCAACTCCTGTGATGATCAGGCCGGGAAGGACGCCGGAGACGTAGTCACTGTCCGCCTGGATCCTGGTGAGGACCATCATGCCGACACCGGCCAGGCCCATGCCCGTTGCGACCAGAATCTTTGGACTGATCCGGGTGATGAGAGCGGCACCGACCACGGCGCCCGTGACAGCGAGGGCGCCAACCATGGGGAGGAATGCGACTCCGGTGATGACGGGGCTGTAACCGAGCGTGGACTGCAGGTAGTACGTCAAGAACAGGAACACCGCGAACATGCCGATCGCACAGATCAACATCACCAGGTACGAGGTGCCGCGAACACGATCGAGGACCACCCGCATCGGCAGCAACGGGTGCTCGACACGCGTCTCGACGACGACGAACGCGGCGAGCAGGGCGATACCGACCACGATGAAGGTGACCGTCCAGGTGTCGGACCAGCCGTTGACCTCGGAATTCGAAAGGCCGTACACGAGCGAGAAGAGGCCCGCGGTGACGAGAATCGTGCCCGGCCAGTCAAGCCCGGAGCCGCCGCTCCCGGTGCGGTGAGACGGGACAAGCCACAGCGCTCCAACCAACGCGACAACCGCGAACGCAACGTTGACGTAGAGGCACCAGTTCCAGGACACGTACTCGGTGAGTACTCCACCGAGCAGCAAGCCGATGGCGCCACCGGCTCCGGAGATCGCGCCGTAGATCCCGAAGGCGCGGCCTCGGTCGGCACTTCCGGCGAAGGTCACGGTCAGCAGGGACAGTGCCGCCGGCGCCAACAGCGCACCGAACACGCCCTGGAGAGCACGTGCAGCGACGAGTACCTCGAACGAGGGGCTCCAGCCGCCCAGCGCTGAGGCGGCAGCAAAACCGGCGAGGCCGATCACGAACGACTGTTTGCGTCCGAAGAGATCGTTGATTCGCCCGCCGAGCAACAGGAGGCCACCGAAGGTCAGGGAGTACGCGGTGATGATCCACTGTCTCGACTCGTCGCCGAACCCGAGGTCGTACTGGGCGGCCGGGAGCGCGATGTTCACGATCGTGGCGTCGAGCACAACCATCAATTGCGCCGTTGCCAGCACGACAAGGATCGCCCATCGGCGACGTGTGTCGGGTGGTGAACTCGCCGCCAAGTCCACTGTCTTCGTTGTCATCACGGGTTCCTCTCATCCAGGAAGCGGAATCATTAATTCCGTTTATTCATCGACTACCCTAGACCGCGAAACGGAACATGTCATTCCGTTACGAGAGGATGTGACGACCATGACAGCTGGCGAGGCGGAGCGGGACCACGCTCCACTGCGACGCGACGCCGCCCGCAATGTCGAGAAGATCTCCACCGCAGCAGCAGCGGCATTCGCGGAGCGCGGACTGGAAGTGACGATGGCCGATGTCGCCGACCGGGCCGGGGTCGGCGTGGGAACGGTCTATCGACGCTTCGGGGACAAACACGGTCTGATCACCGCGTTGTTCGAGGACAAGGTCCACGAGGTGGCTGAAATCGCGGAAGCGGCGAAGGATCGATCCGGCCCGACCGAGGCCCTCGTCGAACTCCTGGTCCGTTGTAACGAGTTGCTGGCCGCCAACAAGGGCCTGCGACAGTTGCTTCTCTCCACCGCCGGCGACTTCGAACCCCGCGCCGATGCACTGGCCCGACTCATCGCCGTCGTCGACGGGTTGGTCGCTGACGCCAAGCGCGCAGGGTGGCTTCGAGACAGCTTCGCGCCCAGTGACTTTCCGATCCTGCTCGTCGCTGTACAGGCGGTTCGCGGTCTCGGGGGTGACACCCACCCCGAACTCTGGCGCAGAACTCTCCAAGTTCTGGTCGACGGCATCCGCAGCGACTCCAGGAAGCCCATCGACATGATTACCCCACCTGCACTCTCCGAGGAACAGACTCAGAGCCTCATGCGAGATCACAAACGGTGAGAACCAGCAGTGACCCTACCCGGACCCGGCAGTGATCCTCAGCTCGAAGCAGAGGCCGACCAGCAGGTCCGGATACAGGATGGCGGCGGCGACAGTTGCGGCGGTCCGACCGTCAGTGGCGACTCGTTGCGTTGACGTCCACGCACAACTGGCGCCAAGGTTACTCCCCTGCCGGACGCCACTCAGGCAATGGCACGCAGAACGCGAAGTGCGTGATCGACCGGCGGGGTGCGGTTCGCGGCATCACATGCGACGACGAGATCGATCTCGCCGACGTCGGACAGCGGGCGGTAGACGACGCCGGCGATGCCGAGTGCCGCAGTGGGTTCAGGGACCACCGCTACGCCGACGCCCGCAGCGACGAGGGTCACCAGGGTGGAGGTCCCCTCTACCTCGTGCCTGGCCTGCGGGACGAACCCGGCCCGTGCGCACACCGCGGCGACCACGCCGTTCATGACGGACTTCCCACCGCCGGTGTGCGTGATGAAATCGCTGTCTCGCAGGCGGCCCGCGTCGATCGGCGAGGTGAGATCGGCGGCAAGTCGGTGGTCCGCCAGCAACGCCACGAACAGTCGGTCCCTCCGCACCGTCTCAACGTGCAGCCCCGGGGAGTTCTCCGGCGGGCGCAGGAGTCCGATGTCGATCTCCCCCGACGTCAGCGCGTCGACCTGCGCCGGCGCAAGCATTTCGCCGCGCACGCTGACCTCGACGTCGGGCAGTTCCTCCCGCATTGCTCGTACCAGCTGCGGGAGGAACGAGTAGGTGGCGGATCGACGCGGTGGCTGATCGGATCCGCACGATCGACCGGTTCTGCCAGGAGAGCGGACGGGACCGTTCTGATCTCGACATCGCTGTCGCGCTGCGGAATCCGGCTCCCACGGACCGCGCCGGTCTCGACGCTCTCGGCGTCGACGAACTGGTGCTGGTGGAGTCACCGCCCGCGAATTCCGATGCGGTGCCGGGATGGTTGGACGAGCTGGCGGACCGCTGGGCGGTCTGAGGCGGACGGAACTAGCGCGACCACCGTTCCGGCTCCTCGCCTAACAGACGCGCACGCCCCTTGCGGCGATAGCGGTAGATCTGGACCGCGCCCAGCCCCCAGAGCATGAACTGCGCCGACATCGCCCAGGTGAACGCCTCCGGCGGATATCCCTGGACCCCGTCCGGGGTTCGCCAGTCGAGGATGAGACCGATGAGCCCTGCGAGGATCAAGCTGGCAATGAACCCCGCCTGGTTGATGATCCCGGTGGCCGTGCCCGCCCGCGATGCCGGATTGGAGGTGCGGCCGACATCGAAACCGATCATCGACGCCGGACCGCCCATTCCACAGACCACCACCAAGAGCACGAGGAGCGCGAACGGCGCGCCGCCGGGCCACGCCAGTACCACCGTCCAGGTGGCCGCGATTCCGGCGAGCACCGCCAACACCAGCGTCGACCTGTGCCACGGCCACCGGGTGATCAGCCACGCGAAGATCGGGCCGAACGCCATGATGGCGAACACCATGATCGTCAGGAGCAGACCCGCCGCACCGGCGCTCATCCCCTCGCCCTCGACGAAGAAGGGGTAGCCCCACAACAGGCCCAGGACGGTGGCGCTGAAGTGGGTCGAGAAGTGCATCCAGAAACCCAGTCGGGTGCCGGGGTGATCCCACGACGCGCGAAGGTTTCGCCGGATTCCGGCCAACCCCAGCATCGGTCCCGACACCGACCGGACCGCCGCGGAATCGCGCACGACGACCAGTGCGACCACGAGCAGAACGGCGCCGATCCCAGCGGTGGCCAGGTACGCGCGACTCCATCCGAAGGTGGACAGTGCCCAGGTCATCGGTATGGCGGCCGTGACCGCGCCGAGTTGGCCGAGCACGCCGGTGAGCTGCGTGATCAGCGGGATCCGCCGCGCCGGGAACCAGCTCGTCACCAGTCGCAGGACACACACGAAGGTCATGGCGTCGCCGACCCCGACGAAGAACCGCGACGACAGCGCCCACGTGTAGTTGTCCGCGAACGCGAAGCTGATCTGGGCAAGCGTGAGGATCAGCGTTCCGCTGAGAAGTACCCGACGCGGACCGAACCGGTCGACGACGAGCCCGACCGGCACCTGCATCAGCGCGTACACCAGCAGCTGGAGCACGACGAAGGTCGACAGTTGCGAAGCGCTGATCTCGAAACGCTCGGCAGCCAGCAGGCCGGCAACGGCCAATGAGGAGCGCTGCAGCACCGCAACGAAGTAGACCGCGACCCCGACGACCCAGATGGTCATCGCCTGTCGCGAACCGACCGGCGAGGTCACCTGTGGACCTCGCCGTCGGGCCGAACCCGGGAAACTCTTTCGATCACCTAACTATTGTCGGGCACGGCGCGAACAGATCGCGGGCGCCCTCGGAACTGCCGCCATCACTCCGCGGGTAGGCCGAACCCGAGCTTGAGCAGAGCGGTCCGGAACTTCGACTCATGCTCGGGTTGGACACCCAAGAATCGGTCTCCGAGCAGATGGCACAGCGGGCGGAGCCTGCGGTCATGGGCGATGAGCATCGCGGTGGCCGGATCGACGCACTCGATCACGCGAAGAGGTCCGCGGTCGATGAGTTGCGCTCCCCGCCGGCGGACATCTTCTATCAGAGTGGTGAGCGTCGAAGGCAGTTCGTGTTCAGCGCGACGGTGTAGGTAGTCGGTGAACTCGGTGAGGTCGCGCCCTGCCCCGAGGGCTGCGGTCAGGGTGGTCGGCGACACGTTCCAGGTGTGGTCGGCGGTTTGGGTGGCGAAGGCGGCGAGGGTGAGTCTCTCGGTGTGGGTGATGCCGCGGGCAACCACGATGTCGAGGTTCGGCAACACCGTCAACGGTGAGATCTCGTCGAGATCCTCAGTCGGCGTGAAGGTGTCGGTGAGGCCCAACGCATAGGCGCCGAGCGGTGTCAGCCGGATTCGTCGCAGACCGTCGTATCGGCTGAGGGAGTCGAGGTCGTCGCTTCCCCAATTGCGGTGGTAGTCCGTGCGGGCGCCGACGGGATCTCGGTAGTCGAGATCGAACAGGCCCAGTGTGCCGGCGTACTCGAAAGTCACCGCCATCGTGTACCGGCCTTCGAGCAGTGACCAACCGTGGTGCCCGTCGTATCCGAAGCTCCCGTACTCGGGATCGAGAATGTGGAGCCGCCACAGTGCCCGTTCACTTCTGGCTATGGTCGGGCTGAGTCGCTTGCGCCGCATGGTCGCGAAGAGGTCGTCGATCTCGATCCACTCGCCCGGAGGGCAGGTGGCCAGTCCATCAGCGACGGTCGTACGGCGCCGCTTCGCCGCACTGAGCACATTGGTGCCGCGCTGCCCCTTGACCGCCTCGATTCGGCTGAACTCATCGATCGCCCCGTGCGTGAGCCATCTGCGCCACACGCCGAGGATGACCTCCTCCGGAGAATTACGCAGCGCTGCACGACCTTTCGGTGTCAACGTGAGGCGAGTGCCGTCTAGTTTGGCCAGCCCGGCGGACTGGACAAGTAATGGCCAGGCGAAAGCGGCGATCGCCTCGTCGCCATAGAAGTCTCCGTTGACAAGGTGGCCGGCGACTGTCCTCACCGTTGCCGCCGATGGGCGCGCTGTCTTCGCGCTGCATTTGAGTTGCCCCGACGCGCACAACTCCAAGACCGCGCGCACATTGGCAAGCGCTTCCTGTTCGGTCAATCGAACTTCAGTGCCGACATCAGTGCCCACGTCCGCCACTTTTCACACCTCTCCGGGTCAGGTCGAAGGACTCTCATCATTCTGCCGGTGTGGCCTGTCACCGATAGCCGAGGGCGTCCCACCGGTCGGGGATCGGCCGGTGTCGACCTGCGTTCGAGTAGGACCACCTTGTCAGTGGCGGCCGATACTCTTCTGTGGTGAGGGTGAACGTGTGCGGAGGGGGAAGTACCGATGGTTGAACCGCCGAGGATCGACGAAGGTAGGCAAGGGTTTGGGAGGGCTGTCGACGACTTCGGCAATTTTGCGCGGGGTCGCTCCAAGCGAATCGTCGCGCAGACCGGCGACTTCAGGGACGCCGCGGCGAATTCCTTCGAGAACCTGACCGCGAAGAAGCTCGACCCGTACGAGGAAGCCATCGCCGCGTACAACGGCGCGTTCACCGCGATGAACGATACGGGTGTTTCTCTCCTGCGCCAGCGAGAACGCTCGACGGACCTGATCGAGTTTGTAGAGCTACTCGTGAACAGCATCGTCAACACACCGAAATCGTTCGCGACCGACTTCGACGAGATCGACTTCCACAAAGCGGAGTTCTTGGCGGCGGAAGAGTTCGCTCGCAAGGACCTCGAGGCCGCGCGAAGGTCAGCGGCCGGCGCCGGCACCGGCTTCATGACTGGTGCTGCCGTAGCCAGCATGGCTCCGACAGCTGCGATGTGGGTGGCGACCACCTTTGGCACGGCCTCGACCGGCACTGCGATCTCCACACTTTCGGGGGCCGCCGCGAGCAACGCAGCTCTTGCATGGCTCGGCGGCGGAACTGTTGCGGCCGGCGGCGGCGGAACCGCTGCGGGCAGTGCACTCCTCGCACTTGCCGGGCCCATCGGCTGGACGGTGGCAGGAGCCACGCTCCTTGCGTCAATCGCGCTTTTCGCCAAGAACAGATTCGAGAACCGCGAGGCAAAGCAGGAGGCCTTGACTGCGGTCAAACACAACACCGCGCTCGTCGAAGGCATGGACGCCCAAGTTTGCGACATCCTCCAGCGCACCACTTCCCTCCGCGAGTTGCTCGCGACGAGTTATGGCGAAGCACTGCGATGCTACGGCGCTGACTTCCGCGGGCTGCCTGTGCTGTACCAGTCCCAGCTTGTCGCGTTGGTGAACAACACCAAGGCGTGCGCGGCACTGTTGAGCAAACGCGTCGAGCAAGGCCCGGACGGTGAGTGACGCAACAAGGCTCAGCAAGAGCAACCAGGAACAAGCCGTCGCCGCCTGGGTGAACCACCTGAACCAGCTCCGGCTGGACAACCTGCTGAATTCTCTGAGCCAGCAGAACACGAACTTGAAGGACGCTCTGACCACCGTCGACGAAGCGATCCGGAAGATCGATCTCGAAGTGATCGCCGCCAACCGCGGTGGTGTCAAGGGCATTCATGGCTTCATCGCCGAAGTTGCCGAGGTGGGCGTCGGCAATGCTCGGAGCCAGATCCGCGGTGGGGACGCTGTCTACCAGTGGGTCAACGACAACGGCCCGGTGGACCTGGTTCGCAGTGGCGTCGAGATCCAGCAGAAGTTCGTCGCTGCCGGTGGCCGCTTGGGCCTCGGTGCGATCGCCGACCACCTTCAGAAGTATCCCGACTTCGTCGAGAACGGCGGCAAGTATCAGATTCCTCGCGACCACTTCGAGCTGATCAAGAAACTGCACGCCATGCCGCGCGAGGAAGCAGGCAAGCTCCTCACGCTCGGCGCCGACGGGCCGTCGTTCAAGGACTGGAAGCGAGTCCACGCCTTCTTCGAGGAAGGCTCTGTCGGAATCGAGTCCATCGAGCCCTCGCACCTGGACTACTCCGAGGTTCAGAGGGGCGCCTACGGCTCGACGATGGAGGCGGAGAAGGACTCGCTGCGCGCCACCGACAAGTCCCGGCGGGCCGATGCCTACCAGGAGAGTCGGCCGACGCTGCGCGAGGGTACGAAGGTCCCGCTCACCGCCGCCGCAATCGAAGGCGGTACAGCTTTGGTGTTGGCCGTGGTCGAGAAGCGCCGTACCGGTAAGCAGCTCAGACACTTCACTGGCGAGGACTGGGCGGAAATCTCTGCCGAGACAGGCTTCGGCGTTGTCAAAGGTGGTGTCCGAGGGCTCAGTGTCTACGGACTCACGAACTTCACCGCGACATCGGCGGCCGTCGCCAGCTCAATCGTCACGGCTTCGTTCGGTGTCGCGGAGCAAGCGAACAAGTTTCGACGTGGCGAGATCGACGAGCTGGAGTTCATCGAGAACGCGGAACTCGTTTGTCTCGAAACCGCAGTCAGTGCGCTGTCTTCCTTTGTCGGACAGGCTCTTATCCCAGTGCCGGTCCTCGGCGCCGTGATCGGCAACACCGTAGGCATGATCATGTACAAAGCCGTCTCGTCGTCGCTCTCCCAGCGGGAGGCGTCGCTGATCGCGCAGTACGCCGAAGAGCAACGGATGCTCGACAAGCACCTGGCCGCCGACTATCAGGAACTCATCGACCAGCTCGATGCAAGCATGTCCGACTTCCTCGAGGTGCTCGAGCGGGCCTTCTCCCCCGACGTGGAGGTCGCCCTACTCGGCTCCGTCACCCTTGCGCTCGAGCTCGGGGTGTCGTCCGAAGAGGTGCTGAATACCAACGAGAAAGTCATCGCCTATTTTCTCGACTAGTTCCAGTCCTGTCACCCGCGTTCCTGCGGTCCGAGGACGACCTCCTGGGCGATGGCCTTTCTCTTCGAATTGATCGAAGAGAACATCTAGATCCCCGGAGGGGACGAAGACCGCGAGTTGCGGTGGCTTGAGTTGGGCCGGGCGTTCTGCGCGAGGTTTCCACTCGCGGCTCACCAGGAGCGATTGTCGAGATGCGGTGGAAATTAACAGGACTCCGCGGCCTACATTAGCCGACTCCGGGCGTGCTGCGTCGATCCGCTAATCTTCATGCGGCGGGATCGGCGATCCGTGGACATGATTGCGACCCATAATGGGTTGGGGCCAGCTCCGAGCAACCGATCGGCGCAGGCGTCACAACCGCAGCCGCGCGCATCGAAGCGAAAGCGCCTAAATCGTTTTCAAGTGTGCGCGCGCTTCCCGTCGAACCGCATTGGCCTCCTGCCGATCTGCCAACCTCCTCTGACGAGACTTCTGCCCAGTTTCCGATGTACCCCGCACCCACGCGTCAAACTCCTTCAAGGCTTCATCGCGGCCGAGGACGCCTTCGCGTTCCATCAACCAGTCGAGAGTAAGCTCCGCCTCATTGAATGGGCCGTACGTCTGTTCGTTATAGGTGATCGTGGGCACCACCACGCGACTGCAGTGATACACCCATCGCTGCAATAGCAGATTCACGCCGCGCTCGGAAAGAACAGCCATTCGCGGAACGTCGGTAAGGGCATCGGATTTCACAACTTGGACGCCTAGAAAATCCGCGATGGAATGGCCATCCTGAAGTCCGGGTAGAGGCATTTCGCTGACCGTATGATTCTCCCAACTGCTACGTGGCTTTGTGCTGGTCGACCTGACTTCGACCGCTAGGAGATGTTCGTGCAGTACGGCTCCTCTGCGCAGGGCACATGGATGCTGAACGAGCATCAACAACCCGTCGCCATACTGGTAGATGTCGCCTGTGAACGCTGGCCGTAACTCCTCGACATCGGACCCGCGAGCCATATACAGCGCATCATCTGTTTCCGGCGTCTCCAGGTTGTAGTGAACCATCAGCGATAGGTATCCTTCGGCCGAATTCCGACGACCCCCTCGCTGTCGACAAAAGTCTCGAACGCGTCATCAACGAGTGTCACTCGCCATTCAGGGGCAAATTCGTTGAGGACGACTTCCGCGTTGCCCGGCCCTGTATGAGTTCCGGCGTACTCCAGCACCAGGTCGTACCGGCCCTCGGCTAACAAGTCAATCGGCGTCAGGGCCACCCCACTGCGCAGGGGGATCTCCAGCCATGATGCGGGCTCCGCGACAAATTGCGTTTCCAGCATATCGAGCAGCGCCAAGAGCCGGGCTATCCTCAAGCGGTTCGGACCGGTGATTCCTTCGCCTTTGCGCCACTTGTTCACAGCCGGAACACTGACGCCGAGGATTCGCGCAACATCCCTCCACGCAAATCCCTTATCAGACAATGTACTTAGTGCATCGCGCGGTGCGTCCTTCGCACGTTCCGCTGTTCGCTCATCAAGATCGAGAATCAACGCATCTCGGCGATTATCCTGCACAGAGTCGTGCAGTTCAGAGGTTCTCCGATACAGGACGTCGACTTCGTCGACCAACACACGCGTGGACGACGTAGCAGGGATATCGGCGAGGCGGTACCGATCGCCACCGGTAGCCAACGACGAAAGCTGTTTAGTCTTCATTGTTCAGCACCTCCTTGCGTAATCTATCGGTGATCAGCGATTCAAATAGCTGCTTAATCGGAGCGTGAATCTTATCGCATATGTTGATAATCTGGCTGACGTCAAACTCTGGGATCCGCCCTGACGCATCTGACCATGCCCCGTCTGTATCCATGAGAAAAAACTCTCCGCCCAGAGGAGGTTCGGTCAGTCGCTTGAGACTGTCAGTTGATTGAATGACCGATCCCTTCCCAACTCCATACCTCAAGGTAAAGGTGTGACCCGGGGAATCGGTTCCGTACTGAACGACACTCTGCTGTTGCTCCAGAAACAAGCCCAGAGCAGCTACTTGCTCACGCGGTCCTAGCAACTCAGGCGAGACCCACTCCGACCAGTCAACTGGCACTTGGCCCGGGACGCGGACTTCATCGATGTAACGCAGTCCGATCCGTTCAATGCCATCGAGTGGTGCGACCTCATGCCTCGCGCGGAGAGCGTCTTCCGCAAGTCGCCGGAACCATGCCCATCCACGGTAGTCCGTGGCTTCCACCACGACTGCGTCTGTGCGGAACGTGACTGCAGCATGGAGGTCTCGCGCCACCAGCTTCCGCAGCGTGGTAGCTCGCCGCTCTCCTGTCTCGATGTTGAGTTCGAAATTTGTCTCGGTACGTTCGATTGGGACGTGCTCTGCCAACTCCTTCTTGAGCAACGCAACCGCAGGGCTTGAAAGTTCCGATGCGGGGTGCCGAATCTCTAGAAGGACGACCGCGATGGGCGCATTTGAGTAAAGAGGGGTATCGTCCATATCTCGAAACTACCCTACCTCGAAACCAAAAGTGATACCAAGTCGGTAACCGGGGACTCCCGGTGGTGGCGCCGCGCCGTCAAACCTGTCAACCCGAACCCATAACCGTTCCTTACAGTGGTTCTGCAGGAAGCGTCGCTGCACTCATCGCTGGTCACGGGCGCCTTACACACCGTGTCGGCTCCATCCGCCACTCCCGAGCTTGCTGGTCAATCCCATCGCACCGCAGATGTCGATCGCTGCACAGATTGTGAGCTGACCTCGCGGTGGCGCGAAGATCCGCCCGAAGCCGGTCGAGAACCTCAAGACGAGGCATCCATCAGCCAGCCATGGCGGACCCGTCAGTCCAATACGACACCACGACCGGACCCGATGGCTCACGCCTCCTCGAAACCCGACTGGTCGAACTTCAGGGTCCTGGCATTTTCGGAGACGGTCCGCACGCGGTTCTCGTTGAAGCCGTCGGAGTCGGTCGCTTCTATCTCGATCCGCACAGTCACGTCGGTGTTCGCCCCCGAACGCAGGTGTGCGAGTACCTCGTCAGCAACATTCTTGAACTCCAGCGCGATCTTGTCGGAGTTGAGTGTCTTCACCCCGAAAAAGCGTGTAGGCCATTCAATGTCCGGCCTTGGTCCGGGGCCGGGCGGCGGGGTCGATCCCGGTCCGAGTCCCGGGCCCGGCGGTACCGGGCCAGGCCCGGGTGTCGGCTCGGGGCCGGGTTCGGCCGACCGCTGCTGCTCTGCGATATCGGGCCGTACGAGCAGCAAGGTGTCAGTGGCAACGGGCGCAGCGCCCTTGTCCTCGGGCGTCCACAGACCGATATAGCGGCCGGCAGTCTGGTCGTAGTCGGTGGCGAGTGCGAAGGCGTCAGTCGACCAGATCATGGGCAGGTCGAAGATGCCTTCGTCGAGTACCTTCCGGTCTCGGAGCCGCGGCATGTAGGGGTACTGCGCGTAGAGGCTCCACAGGGCGCCCAGCGAGACGTGACCGTCCTTCCAGATCTGCGGCACCTTGTTGATCGCCAACCGGATGGTCGCCGCTGCCTGTCGGGTTGAGAGATCGCCGTCGTTGCCCAGTCGACGCGAAACGCGCTCGGCCAGTGACTCCGACTGGCCCTCGACCTTGGTCTCGCGAATCAGAAACGGCGAGCTGGGTTCCGGCTGCGTGGGCACCAGCGCCCAGGTGAATGTTTGTAGCAGCCGCGCGGTCACGGTCTGGTCGGCCTGGTCGCGGCGTTGCGAGGCTTGGTTCTTCTGGTTCTGCGTCAGATCGAGGTCGGCCTCATTATCAAGGACGTGGGTCCAGCCGAGGTAATCCCTTGTCGCGGAGTCGAGCTCTTCGAGACGTGCCTCATCAGCGGCGAGGTACACCACAGTGTTGCGATTGGTCCGATTTGCGCTGCCTCGCTGCTCGGTAGCCTTCTGCGCGAACGCCTTTGCGTCGGATTCCGTCTTGCCCTTGTGGGCCACCTTTGGGTGAAGGATGACCAGCCGCGCCTCGTCAGTGTCGGGGATGTCGGCGTTGCTTTCGGGGCACACATGGACACCAGCGAACTCTCCGCGAGTGCGGCCCTGACTCTGGAGGCGGCGGACAATCTCGGCCCAGACGTCCTCCTTGTGCAGGCGCTCTGCCTGATCCTTGGCTGTACGGGTGATGTTGGGTTGGAGGTCGTACCAGTACTTGCCCGACCCGGAGTAGAAGTATGTGGCTCGGTCACCGAGTTGGGTCAGCGCGGCGTGGAAGTTGCCCGGAACATCCCCAGGTACCGCAGTACCGAGGAAGACGCGCTGGGTCCCGATCCCCTTGTGGGTCGAACCGGGCGCAATGGTCGGTGCGGCGCCAAAGAACACTGTGCGCGCAAGGCGCTTAGTCAGTGCCCGCTGCCCGAACAGCGGCTTCTCCTTGTCAATGCGTCCTGGCTCGGAGTTCGGTCCGTCGACATCAGCGTCGATGATCGTCTTCCAGGAGTCCTGAAGGTATTGCGTCAGTTCGGCATTCACGTTCGCGGTGGCGAGCGGGATCGAGCCGGGCATGATCAGTGGCGATGCATCCTCGCCCGTCCAGAGCGCGTGGATGACCGTGCTCATCAGGCGCAGCACACCACGGGTTCGCTGGAAGCGTTCGAGGGATGACCACTCCTCGTAGAGGGTGTCGAACATCTCTGGGTGGATCGGGTAGGTCCGCTTGATGCGGTCTTCGTATGCCGTGTCACGTGCTTCGCGCGGGAAGTCGTCGGTGTACTTGCGATACATCTCAACGTAGGTTCTCGCAGTCGCGCCGATCGAAGCTAGCGCGGCGGCGTCGGCGTCCTTGAACAGTCGCTGCTTGACGATGTGGTACGCCTCGTCCGACGACGCCGGCCGCCATTGATCTGCCACGCGACGTACGACGTTCTGGAGTCTTTTCAACGCCTCCAAACCGTGGGCGCCGCCAACTTCCTCGGCGTTTCCGGCGACGATCTTGTCTCCGCTGTCGCCGATTTCGGAGGCCGGAATCGAGATCGCCAGCAGGACACCGTAAGTGCCCTTGGCCGCTTCGGTCAGCGACTGGGCAAAGGTGAACTGGTCATCGAATGTGCCACCGGCAAGGTCGTCACGGCCGACGAGTGATCGGGCGTAGGCGACCCACTCGTCGATCAGAATGACAGCAGGGGCGTAAGTGCTGAGCAACTCGTGGAGCTTTTCGCCGGGGTGTGTGCGGTCAGCGTCAGACCGCGCGACGAGAGCGAACGCTTCAGCGCCACCGAGCTGCCACGCAAGCTCACCCCAGATCGTGTTGACCTGAGTTCCGTCGTCCTTGCCCACACCCGACGGGCTGAAATGGTTACCGACGATCGCGACGCGATTGACCTTGTCGCCCTGGTAGCCGCTGGCGAGCAGGAGCTCCTGGGTTGCCTGCGGGAACTCGCCCACCGGTAGCCCGGCGGCAATGTGCCACAGCGACAGCATCGAGTGTGTCTTGCCGCCACCGAAATTGGTCTGAAGGTTGATGACCGGAGAAACGTTGTCGTCTCCGGAAAGACGCCGCACCGCTCGACCGATCAGGTCGCTCAGGCCCTCAGTTAAGTACGTGCGCCGGAAGAACTCGACAGGATCGGCATAGTCCGAGTCGACCTCCCCTCCAGTCGCAACCTTGTACAGATCAGCTGCGAACTCCGACGCGTGGAAGTTGCCTGTCGCAACGTCATCGTGGGGCTGAAGTACTTCTCGCCACGGCTTCAGCCCTCCGATGGCCTCAGGGTTGTCGACCGCTGCCTTCAACGCTCGCTTGTCGTCACGGTCAGCAGTCACGCGCCGCAGGTTGAGACGAATGCTCTTGATGCTGTCGGCTTCACCGGGCTTGGCAAGCAGACGCATCAACCGCTCCGCGGTGTCGAGAACGCGGTAGGCATCGTCATCGGTGAAGGAACCGTTGTGGGCCCAGGTGTTTCGGGCATTCTTGAGCTCCGTCGCAAACGCTTCACCAACGCGCCCCAGCGTGTCGGAGAACGGATACCAACGAGGCTTGACGTTGGTCGTGATCGCCGACTCCGTGAGCATCCGCAGCTGCACCTGCGGATCGAGGGGGTCGTAGACCTTGCCCGTGTGCCCGTCCTTCGCCGCAACGAGCTGCACCCAGTTCGCACCCGCGGAGGGATCAACGGCACCGATCACCGACGAAACGTAGTCATCCAGCGCCGGGGCGATGATCTCGAACACCTTGCCTACGCGGTCGCGGTTACTTAGTGCCACAGTTCAACCCTCTCGATGATGACTGACAAGAAATGGGAGTTCATCGAGCTCACGACTCCTCTGGTCCGACGAGCACGGCCGTGAAGAAGGGATTGACGTCGGACCATCGGACGCGGCCCGGTCCACTCCGGTAGAACCACGAGTCTTCGGGGTCGTCGACGTAGTCGCGATCGCCGTCTGTCGGCAGCTGGTCGGGGCTGAGTTGGAGTGTCTCCGCGAGCGCGCTCACGTACGACGGAAGCTCCTCGCGGCTGAGCAGCCGAGCTGCAGGTTGCTGCCATGACTCGGAAAGACCGAGCAGGACTGCCGGAAGGTCAAGCGTTGGCGCATCTTTTCCGGCTCCACCACCGGAGCCGCCGCTCCCGCCCGGGCCGCCAGATGGTGATCCTCCTCCGCCACCACCACTGGCACTCCAATGCCTGACAAGGCAACTGAGTGGCGAACACAACGCTTCAACATCGGCCCTCGCCACGACGCTCTTCAGGTGGGGCGTCATCAAAGTGGTACTCGCGATGTTGATGCCGTTGATATCTGGTGCCCCGTCGCCGTGGCCGCACACCGATCGGGCGGGCTGCGCTCCGCTCAGGCCGTTGTAGAAAACGTACCCGGAGAGCACACCGTCACGGTTGCCGGCGTCGACCAACGTCTGATACTGCGTGCCCCAACGGTTTCGGTGGCTGAGCCCTCGATAGGTGTCGTCTCTACGGAGGACCTTCGCTTGGAGGTAGACGCCTGCGAACTGGTCTGCAGCGTTAACAAACCACAGTGCGATGTCGGCGCCGTAGATCTGCGCCTCCTGGCGCTTGGTGAACTCGTTTACCCTCGCCCGCAACTTCAATCGGCGGACCTTGGCGACATAGTCGCTGACGAAGTTCTGAGTCAGCGTCTCTTCATACGGGTCAATCCCATTCTTGTGGTCGCGGCGAACCCTCCTCGTAGTCGCTTTGGCCCCATCGTCGAGGATGCGTGCTTGTTGTGCGGCCACCGACGATCACTCCTCTTCCTCGAAGTCGAACGCGCCTTGCGTCTGGGTGGGTTTCTTCGCAGACCGGGCGACCTCAAGGATCTCCGGCCAACTCGTCACGAGGCTGTTGAACGAGAGTGCATCCTTCGTCCAACCATTGCCCTCAGCGACACGGAAGAGCAGGTGGGCCAGCTCCTTTACCAGGTCAGCGTGGACCGCCCCGTCCGTGCGACTCAATGCCGCCTGGAGGAATTCGCCCGCGGGCGCGATTCCGTCTCGTTCCAGCACCTTGATGAGGTGGTGGAGCGCCTCCCAGTTGCTCGTGTGGGAGTCGGCCACCGGGTCATAGTCCAAACTAAGGACAGCAGGCTTGATGAGCTGCACCTTGCCAGCCCGGCTGGTGAGGATGCCATCACGGTCCATCACATCCACGGTCGTGTTGCGAGCGTTGGCGAGGTTGTTCGCGTCGCCGAAGGCGCCAACCTCGTAGCCATGCTGGCGGTACCACGCGATTGCGAAGCGCGAGGGAGAATCGAAGTCACCTTCTTGCTCATTGAGCACCTGGTCGAGGATCTCGTTAATCCGGGCAAGTGCCGAGCGAACGGTCATCTTCTTGCCGTCAGGCTCAAGGACTGCGCCGTAACGGCTGAATACCGCCATTCCAGGACCGATCGCTGCCTGGGGAAGGTCGACAGGGGCGATCTGTCCCTGCTGCAACCAACGTAGTGCGTCGGGGAGCTCTGCCTCCAAAGCAGCGATGAATCCGCGACGATCAGTCGTAGGGGCATCGTTCCGCCGTGGCCTGAGCGAAAGTACGATCGACGAAGCAAGGGCGTTTGACCCACTTGCGATCATGCGGTTGCTCAGTTCGGAGCGGTTGGGCCAGGTCGACGTGATTTCCCAGCCGGATTGGATCATTCCTTCAAGCAGGGTTTCCCAGCCCGTTGACGCTTCGCCGGTCTCGTCTGAATCAGACTGCTTGAACGCATACCAGACGGTGATGGGATAGTCCTCGCGCGCACTCAGACGCGCATTAGCGAACACCTTGCGGAACCCGTCTTCGAAAAACTCCTTCGCGCCGGCCTTGCCGTTGTGTCGGTGTGGGTTGGCAACTAGTTCCTCTGCCTTCGGAACAAGCAACGTGCTAAAGAGCTCTGGGTGAACGTCACGCAATGACCGCCGCAACCAGACGTAGAAGAAATCTGAAAGATCTGAATACCCGATATTGTCGTAGTAGGGCGGGTCCGTGCTGATGAGGACATTCGAGAAGGAACGCGTGGCCGCGTCGGCTTGCCGCACCTCGCCACCCTTGGATGCGGGGACTTGGTTCACAACTTTTGCTACCCAATCGAGCATCCCAAGAAATCCACCCGATGATTCAGAAAACGGCATCGCCTCAGTGAAGTCCCAGACCATGGGAATCGCTTGGCGACCAAAGACATTCCTCATTTTCTCGCCGCTGTTATGCCAGCTGCAGAGCGACGACCAGTAGTCGGCGCACTTGCTTACAACCAAGCCCAAATAGGTCTCAATTGCGTCCGCATAAGACTCGGAGGCGCCATCCGCGAGGGCCTTCGCGCGAACATCGGCGAGCAGGTCGCTGAACGTCGTCAATGCGGCCAACTGCCGCTTCGTGAACAAATCCGCCCACTCGTCGAATCCATAGATCCGGATGGTTTGGGGGTTTGCCGGCTGCAGGCCGTGTGGTGGCAGCGAACCAACAGGAACAGAATCGGGAAGGTGAAGATTCGCGGCTTGCCGGTGCACCTCGTTCGGGGGTAGGTATTCTCGCCGACGATTACCGACTGCGACGATAGCCATCATCACCGCGCCGAGCCGCCCATTCTGGCCCTCCGTCCGAACGTAGCGCAAGGGCACTGAACTGCTGCATGCGAGGCAGGTTGCCGCTGTCCGCGCCACCGTGCCATCACTATCGACGCTAGGCGCTTCCTCTATGTTGTGGCCAATTCCGAACGTCACACGCCGCCCACCAAGTGCTGATTGGTCTGCAACGACCTGCGGTATGACATAGGCTTCCTTGCCCTTCTTCTTAGCAAGCCACCAAGACCTCACGAGGGGCATCTCGATGCCGCACGCGGGGTTTGGACACGTGACGGTACGTGCCCAAACCCAAGCGATAACTGTCTTGCCATCAGCTTTCGGGTAAAGGTGACCGATTTTCGCCTCGGCTTCATCGCGCATCCACTCGCCATAGGCGCGAACGTCAGCAGCGAGACCCTCAGCCGCCTTCCATTCGCGAATTTGTGAATCGGCAAGGCCTGGAAACGTTGGCTCCTCATCCTTGAACGCGTGCGGGATCTCAATGAGAGCCTTATTGATAAGAACTGCGACAGGGTTGAGGTCGGACGCATGTACCTCGAGACCGAGGCGTTGAGCTTCAAGTGGAATAGTGCCGCCGCCGGCGAAGGGATCGAGGATTGCGGGAGGCGTGCCGCCAGGAGCTGACTTCACGATCTCCGCGTGTGCCTCTGCTAGTAGTTTCTCGTCGCGAACGTTCTCCCAGACAACCATGCGTTCGATAATTCCGTGGAGCCGCTCCCGTTCGACACGCTGGGCCTCCTCGGTGGGGAATCGCTCAGGGTTGGCGCTCGGGTCGTCGACAAGTTGAGCGAATAGAACTGCGCGAGCAGCCGCGAGTGGGCGGCGCGCCCACCATAGGTGCAGTGTCGACGGGTGGCCGTGTCGGATCGACTTCTCACGGGCCGACTCCCTGTTGATCGCCTCCAGTGGTAGTGCTACCTCGATCAACTTGCGCTTCTCAACCACATCGACCCCTTCGCCGCGCGTACGGGCGTGACCATGCGGCGCCAGCGCGCCGCGCGTACTTGACAAACCTATCGAGTGCGACTTTCACAGACCGCGCAAGCCCGCCCAGCCTGCGGACCGAGCCCCTTGCTGGCCTCGCGTCGGGAGTAAGTCGCGACTGCCCGAGGAGGAGCATGCCTGCAGTTTTCGCAGCCACCGCCTCGCTCGGGTCGTCGAAGCATTGCTCATTCCTAAACTCCAGCACAAGGGCAGCGCCCGTGGCCTGGTCTGACGGATAGACAATGCCAGCGAGACCTGCTCCACCGGTGCTTGCAGGCCTGAAGACTTGGAGGAAGAATTCCGTCATCACCTGCGTCGGGACGTACTCAATCTCGCCAGCACCAGGGTCTACGCGGGCTTTCAGATCTTTAACGAAGCTGTGGAGAAACCCAACCTCTCGCCGGATTCCACCTCGTTCAGGGTCGAATAGTGAGGGAACCTCTGGCAGATCAGTCAAGTCCAGGACGTAGACCGGACGAAAGCTCTGGAACTCGCCGACTCTTAGTACAACGCCCTCGCCGGCGTAGGCACGTACCTCTGCGGCGGCCGTGGCCGGATCAAGTGCACCGTAGAACATCGGCACCCCACAAGGTGACATTCGGTTGGTCTTCGTGGCGAACCGGAGCGGAGCTGTGCCCAAACGCTTGGCGTCCCAAACCGTCGCGGTGTCGTCTTCGACCTGGGCGCGGTAGATCGACTCAGTCGGCAGAAGCTCACGAACAAGGCCGAGGGATACGGCCAGTCGACCTACCCGATCAAGAACCTGGGCGGGCGAGACATAACCAGGCTCGTTTTCGTCTTCCTGCGGCGTGTTCCAAAAGACGTAGCGGGTCCGATGGCGCACGATCTCGCGAAACTGGTCCCATGCGTCGCGCATGGCTTCGTCGGGTCGAAGTCGCAGTGCATCGCGCTCAACCCACGGGTCATTGTCGAATCCGAGGAGGTCTTGAACCGCGTCGGCGAGCCCGTCGGCGCGGAAGACCCCACCCCACTCGTCGACCAGCTCAGGCGTGTCCCAGTGCGGACCAAGAAAGACATACTCTCCTTCGTCCCAGGGCGTGTGCTCAATGGCAGGTTCGTACTCGTGGGACCACCCGGCCAACACGGCATCGACCAGCTTTCCGATCGAAGCGGACTCGGTCGAACTGCAGAAGTCGCAGGGCTCGGGCTCGTGCTCATCGCGAAGTGCCGCTGCAAGCGCGTAGTCATCGACGCAGCTGGCGCAAACACGCCGACCGTCCAAGTCCCAAGCGGTGCAGTCCTCGATACCCATCAGAATGGTTGCTTTCCCTTGGCCCACTGCTTAGCCCAGTCGCCTCGGACGCCGGTCGCGTCGAAGTCGCCAAGGTCTGTGGTGGCGAACGGGTTGTCGAGGTAGCGGACCTCGTCGTGCTGGGCGCCACGTGGGTCGACGCGGACGAGCGCGAGTCGGTAGCGCGGGACGGCATTCTTGCCGACCATCACCTCGTTGTGGGTGACGAAGAAGTCAGTGGCTCCAGCGATACGGGCTTTGACCTCGATGCGGTAGGTGTCTCCCTCGGCGTCGGTGGAGAGGATGTCGAAACCGGGATTGTTGAACGCCTGCTCGACTGGCTTCCGACCGAGTTCACGTTCACGGGCCATCACCAAGTCGACACCGCGGCGTTCGACCTCTTTAGTCTCCTTCGCGTGGATGGGCGCGGTCGCGGGTAGGTCGGCCTCCAGCATCCCGACGGGGAGTACTAAAGCTGCGGTGACGATGCGTGGTGGCTTGGTCGACATGAGCTGCTGCTGGTCAAGCAGTGCGAGCCTCTTGCGTAGACGGGCGTCGAGTTCGACGGCCTTCCGAGTGAGGCTCTCCGATGATTCTTTCGGTTTCTCACCAGCGCGTTCCTTTTCCGCCGCGACGGCGGCATCGAGGATGAGGCGGTCGCGTTCGCCTTCGAGCCGCTTGATGACCAGGTCACGTGCCTTATTCAACTCGGCAAGGCGCCTCGGCTGAACGTCGGCGAGGTAGTCGGGGAGTTGGTTGGCGATGATCCAGCTCGTGGCTTTGTCTTCGGCGTCGGCCAGCCACGGAAGGGTGCGGGCTGTATCGGTGACGGCGTTCTCGGGTGCCGCTACGCAGTCCAGGTAGGGCGCGGGGCCGGCAGGCGTCACGGTGCCGAAGCTGTCGACGTAGGCGTAGCCGAAGCGGCGTGCGACGGATTCTCCGGTCGCGTCGGCGACCTCTTCGATCACGCCGACGAGCAGGTGCGTCTCCTCCAGCGTCGAGGAAACCAAGACCGTGCCTCGGATGAGGGAGCCACCGAACTGTCGCACGGACTCGTCCATGACCGCGTCGTGCAGAGGATGACCTGGGGCGAGTAGGTCGGCGCGGCTGAGTTCGTCGGCGTGGACCTTGCCGAGATCGAACGTCACTCGGTCGTATTTGGTGGCGATCGGCCCCTTGCCTGCCGCGCGTATTTGCTGGGGCACGTTAGCGATCTCGTAACGACCCTGTTCGCGCTTCACGATACGGCCACCGAGCCGAGAGAACGCTGCCTTGAACGCCATCTCGATGTAGTGCGGTTGCAGTCTGCGAGCGCGTGCTTCGTCCATTGCCGCGCGCAGTGCATGCAGGTCGGCCTCAGCCAGGTTCTCCGAGGCCAGTGCCCGTTCGTCGAGGAGGTCCTTGAGTCCGTCCCCAACTGAAGCGTCGATGACCTGGTGCATCTTGGCCTTGATGTCGGGGCGCTCGCCGTATTGGATAGCGTCGAGCAGGAGGTTGCGCAGCGGGGTCTCGGTGAAGGCCTCACCGAGGACGTCGAAGACCTTGCCGCCGTAGGTCTGGCGCATCTGATCGAGCTTCTCCAGCAGGCGGGTGAAGACCTCACCCTCGCGGGTGTTGGAGGCTACGAGGTTCCAGAGTCGGCAGACCTCTTCCTGGCCGATGCGATGGATGCGACCGAAGCGCTGCTCTATGCGGTTAGGGTTCCACGGCAGGTCGTAGTTGACCATCAGGTGCGCGGCCTGAAGGTTGAGCCCCTCACCGGCGGCGTCGGTCGCGATCAGGATTTGGACGTCACGGTTCTTGGTGAACTCCTCGGTGATCACACGCCGCTCACCTCGGCGGACGCCACCGTGGATCGCCTTGACCGAGTCCGGCTTGCCGAGCAAGGAGCCGATCTTGGACTGGAGGTAGTCAAGGGTGTCGCGGTGCTCGGTAAAGATGATGAACTTCCGTGGCCAACCGTTCGAATCGGTGACCAGCGCATTGTCCTGAAGGATCGTAGAGAGCTCTGTCCACTTGCGGTCGGTCCCAGCCTCGCGGACCTTCTTGGCGGTCGCAATCAGATCGGCGAGTTCGACAAGTTCTGCGTTGAGCTCCTCGACGGTCTGCGCGGCGGTGGCCGCGTCCATCACGTCTTCCTCAAGCTGCTCCAATTCTTCGGCGTTGTACTCATCTTCGTCGAAGTCACCCGAGCCGATGACGTCGTCTGGTTCGGTGTAGGTTCCGTTAAGGATCTCGGTCTTCTTGCGCTCCAGCCGTTCGGAGCGGCGGACGAGGCTCTTGTAGATCGCCTCAGGGCTGGAGGCGAGTCTGCGCTGGAGGACAGTCAGGGCGAAGCCGACGGTGTTCCTACGCTTACCGCCGAGCCTGTCGGCGCGGTTCATGCCCTCGCGGACGTAGTGAGTGACGTCCTCGTAGAGGTCCTTCTCCCGCTCGGTCAACTCGTAGGGCACGGTTTCGGCGATGCGCTCAGGGAAGAGCTTCTTACCTTCGAACGTCAGCAGGTCTTCCTTGACCATGCGCCGCATGATTCCGGTGACGTCGACAGACTTCTTCTGTTTGCCCTCGAACCGGTCGCGGTCGAGCAGGGTGAGGAAGAGCTGGAAGTCCTCTTCCTTGCCCGAGTGTGGGGTCGCGGTCATCAACAGGAGGTGGCGGGTGATCTGGCCGAGCAGCTCCCCGAGCAAGAAGCGTTTGGTCTTCTCCAGCTTCCCGCCGAAGTAGTGCGCTCCCATTCTGTGTGCCTCGTCGACGATGATCAGATCCCACTCCGTCTCCTTGAGTTGAGCCTGGAGTTCCTCGTTACGGGAGAGCTGATCCATGCGCGCGATCAGCAACGGGTTGGTTTCGAAGACGTTGAGGTTGATGTTGGCGTCGATGAGCTGGTTGGTCAGCAGGTCGAACCGCAGCCCAAACTTGAAGAACAGTTCGTCCTGCCACTGCTCGACCAGTCCACCGGGAGCGATGATCAGGCACTGCTTGACGTCGTCGCGGAGCAGCAGCTCCTTGACGTAGAGGCCGGCCATGATCGTCTTGCCGGCCCCCGGGTCGTCGGCAAGGAGGAACCGCAGCGGGGTCCGCGGCAGGAGTTCGCCGTAGACCGCGCGGATCTGGTGCGGCAGCGGCTGCACGTCGCTCGTCGCGACGGCGAGCATTGGATCAAACAGGCCAGCCAGCGAGATGCGTTGGGCCTCGGCGACGAGCTTAAAGTCGCTGGCGGTGGCGTCGAACGCGCGGCTACCGCTGGCGGCGACACTGAGGTTGTCCTGGTCCTTGCGGAACAGAACCTGCTGGCCAAGGCCACCTGACGCGTTCTGGTAGGTGAGTGCGAGTGCGTCCGCGCCATGCCACTGCGCAGCGATGACGGTGATCACCTCTGCGGGAATGAGACCGTCGATTCGCAGACCGGGCTTCAACTCTTCAAGCTGCACGTGTGGACCTCCTGATTGACAGCCCTCGAACGCTACCCGCCGACACTGACAGGTTCGCCATCGCCAGGAATTCAACGAGACCAAACCGAGTGGCATTGCCAGGCCTTCGAACGCTTGCTGAGAAGCTGTCGAAGACTTCGCTGAGGTGCCGCCCGACGCCCGTCACCTCGAATTCCCATCGGCGAGTTCGCGCAATGCTCGCCCCAACTCCTCCGGAAGCGTGTCACGAAACACCCGATAAGCAGCCTTCGATTGTCGGGTCACCGGCGGCGGCCACGCCGGGCTGGTGTCCAACCACCCCTGAGCAACCTCGCACCACATCCATGTCACCGCGTATGGGAGTGCGGCCGCGCGCCTCCTCGGACTCGCCGACCGCGCCCAATCGGAAAACCACGTGTCGGGCGTACTCGCGAGATCGATGACTCGTCGCTCGAGCGCCCGAAAATCCCGTCGACGCGATAGTTCCCTCGCTGCCGCGTTGGCGGCTGCCGCGATCTCTGGAGGACTCGCGGCCAGTCGCGTGCTCGCCGCTCGCGATGTCCGTCTGCCAATGTCCGGGTCGAGTTCGATACTCGCTGCAGCGGTGGACCACGTCGACCCTGGCCGTTGTGCGCGCGCAATACACAGGGAGGCGTACAGCCGCCCCGTGCTTTCCTGCGTTTTCAGCATCCCAGCGAAATGACGACGGTAGGTGTGCTCATCGAGAAGTTGAGGGATCGCAGACAGCGGCAGATCGATCAACGCGTCGTGATGATCGATCTGCAGGCCGACATGGCGGCGGGCTGAAAGCACCTGGACCACCAGCCAGCTCAACACCGGACTCTTTGCCGCGCGATTGACGATCCATCCTCTCGGGCCGCCCGGGACGTCCGGGATCAGATCGAACCACTCGGCCAACCGTGCGACGGCGTCCGCACTCTCCGGACTGGACAGAATCCCATCCGCCTCCGCCAGTGCGTCACCGCGGGTGACTGCACTTGTCGGCGGCTGAATACCCCACCGAGGCCCTCGAAGCTCAGTTGTGCGACCAGCGGCTTCGGCTTGGAGCTCTCCGGCCCATTCGACGAAACCCCTTGCGCGAGCCCGGGATGCGAGGTGAAGCAGAAGAGTGGTTAAGTTTCGGACTTCTGCGAGGTACGCGGGAGGCGCGAGAGCGCCATCGAGAACGCTCGTTTCTTCGCCTTCGATAGCGGCCGTAACCCGCTTTGCGGTCCGAATTGCACCTTCGGATGCAGCCGTCGGTTTCTCTCTCAGGATGGAGTGTCGGCAGGGAGCCGAGAATCCGAGCGGATTCCCGCACGGCTGGTGTTCATCGAGCCGAGGACGCAGCGGACTGTGGTGTCGCGTTCGAAAGCGCCGGCTACAACTTGAACACTCAGCGACCAGGTAGACGCCGTGGTCGGGACACACTGTCGACACCGGTAGCTTCCACGACAGCTGCCAGATTCCGTCGTGCGATAGGCAGAGTGGGCATAGTTGCGTCCCATGCTGCGGGAACCACCCCTGGCAAACGATGGCGCGGTAGCTCGCCCGATCGAGCGGGTCGAAGCCGTCGAGGTTGAGTGGCGCGCCTCCGTCGTAGCGCAACAAGGTCGAATTCTCGACGGCCGATGCCCCCAGCCCAGTGAGATCCACTATTCGGCCGACGAGCTCATCGCTAGGCCGGACCAGCATGAAAGCCGTCGAGACCGACGATCCGTCCCGGTTCTCCTTGAGCATGCGGACAAGACTCTTGGTCGTCAGATCGTTCACAAGTGCAATCCGCTCGAGGTACGAATCAAGTGACTCGCGTGGATCGATTGCAACTCGAGCGGGGAGCATTAGCTCAGAGGCTCCGTCGCCGTCGCGGTTTGGTAGCGCCCGCAGTCGGCGAGCGACTGGAAGTCACGCGCCCACACGAGTCCGGTCCTCTTCTGAGACTCGGTCCGAATCCACCACACCGAAGTCTCCACTCCCAACCTGACGCACAAGATCTTCGTCGGCGACGCAGATCGCTTCGGCGGCACTGCGGAGGATGAGACGGCCTTCGGGGTTGAGCGCAGCGTCAAATGCTTTCAGGTGTTCGGCGTCTGGCCGTGTACGCGGGCTATCACAGGTTGCATCGAACCACATCCAAGATGCGGCGAGCCGGGCGCAGCCATCGAAGTTCCGGGCAGCTGCGGGCAGGGTGCCGACCAGGTCCGGCGGGGCGGCTTCAATCCTTCTTAACGCGTCGCGGCGCTCACGGTAGTTGACGAGCTCATCGAGGCATAGAGCTCGCGCCAGATTCATCGCATGGGCAATGTCGCTCTCGCGGTGGAAGATCGGAGTCCATTTCGGCCACGCCCCTATGCAAATCGAGTAGCTACCAGCTTTCGTCAGACGGTAGGTCGGCTCGTCGGCAAGGCTCCACTGATCGCGCAACCGAACACATTGACTGAGAAGTAGAGCGACTCTGGAACGCCACAACCACTGGGCGGGGTCAAGCACGAACGGTTCGCCTTCTTGCCGGTAGATCCCTGGGATGTGGTCAAGCGTCAATTGCGTATGGCCAAGCGCCAGCCGGATCAGATCTTCGCCGCGTGGATGGCGGACTGAGCTCTTCGGTAACCGCATGGTCTTGACAGTCTTCGCGCCTGTGCGGAGTACCCGTCGAGTGAAGACCTGCGAATCGGGTATTTCAGAATTCTCTGGTCGGACAGGAGTGGGACGTGGATGTGGAGATACTCGTGGTGTCAGCCACGTTCGCTGTTCTTCCCAGGCCATTGCGATGGCCAGTGCACGAACGGCAGGAGATCGCGGTAGCTCTTCCTCGGACTCGCGACTCGTCGCAAGATCTGTCGTCGCAGTGGTCACCAACTGAGCATCAGCTGGGATCCAGTGTGCAGATCCTCGACTGAGCCGACGAGCCACCGAGGGTAGTTCCGCACGGAGACACTCAAGTCGGTCGAGTGCATCGAAGTCAGTCGTAGATCTGTGTGCAGCGGACGAGACATCCTTGCAGACCGACAGAATCCGATTGGGAACTCTGGTCAGCTGCGCAGTGCCACTACCGGGCATCCCGATGAGGTGCCCGCAGTAGAAGCAGACCGGAGACAGAGCCAAAGCCCACTCTCGCCGTGCCACTCCGTTTGGGGCGCAACGGCAATGCTGACCCCACTCACTTGCCAGCCAGCCTTCCTTCGCGAGCACTCGACTATGGCAGTCATCAAGGGTCATCGCCGAAATGCGCGAGAATGGCTGGCGCGTCAGCGTGGCCAGGTGCCGCAGAATCGGCTCGTAGTCAGACGCTGATCGCGATAACTGACTTCGACCAAGGATCTTGGTGACGGTGGTGCAATTCGCCGTCGCCGCGCGCAATACGAAGGACTCCAGCGATTCATCGTCGGCTGGAATCGGTCGAGCAGGCAGATAGCCGATACAAGGCTCTCGCATGGATAGCCCCCTTCCGTTGTCTGCCGGTGACATCACACCCTGCTCTGCTTGCTGCGGCGCCGAAGATCGATTTCCGCCTCTGCTGCGTGCGCTCGTTTACTGAGGCGGACTTCCTTCAGGTGTTCTGGGTTGATCGTGTGCGTGCCGTCGGCGATCGCTGCAAGTGTCGCAATACGGAGGAGGCGTGTCGCGTCACCGACGTAGCCCTGAGATCGCTTCCAGATGGGCCCCGCGAGCTGTGAAGTGAGAAGCCCTTCGCTTGCCCGAGGGAGATGCGGAAGGAGATAACCTTCCAGCCCGTAGAGCAGTTGCTGCCACGCGTGTTGCTCCTCCGAAGTCTCGATTCCGTACGGACTGAAGCTCATTGGCTGGAGGCGGCCGATAAGCTGGGCATCGCTCATGGCTTCACTGGATTCGAGGTCTGTCCCAACCAGAATTAAGCTGGCGTTGAATTCGCCGAGCTCGGTGTTCATGTACTTCACGTGATCGAGGACCTCACGGCCGCCCTTCCAGTTGGTACGCAGTAGATGGAAGTCGTCGATGAGAAGGGTGCGCACGCCGTGGCGTGCCAATGCCCTGACCGCGGCGGTTGACGTCTGGTGGGCGGCGCCGCTGGCGGATAAGCGGAAGAAGTCAAGGACTTGGGAGTTGAATCCTTTGACCATCGAGCCAGATTGCAGGTTGACCCAAACGACGGGGCATAGGTCTGCGTCGATCGTTGGCTGAGGGTTCCACGTGGGCAGTTCTGCAGGGCCTTTCGGTGCGCCTACGATCCATTCCACGTATTTCCTTGTGGCCCAGCGGCGGACCGCCGTGCTCTTCCCGAGCGTGCTCGCACCTGTGACCGACGCTATTGCCTTCGCACCGGGGCCAGTTTCAGAATTCTCCTGCACGATCTCAGTGAGTCGGTCTGCGACTGCGCGGGTCTCGGCCGTTTCGACGTACAGTCCATTCATCCATTGACGCAGCGCATCGACCGCCCGCGAGCGGTCCTCGGATGTCATCCTGTCCCAACCAGCCGACGTGTACAGAGGTGGTTCTGGCAACTCCGGTTTGGTGCAAGCCAAATGCCAAGCGAGGGAGTCCATCAGGAGTCGGCCCGCATCGTCGGCCACGGGACGTCGAGGATGTCCAAGGGAACGTCGTCCTGGGGTGAATCGGTATGGGGCGTCTTGGTGCGTGCTCCGTTGCCGCCCGACTGAGTGGCTTCGTCGCGGGTTGCACCTTGGGCTGCCTGAGCTTCTTCGTGGTCTTTGCGCGATTGTTCAACTCTGCGGTGCGCGGCTGACAGTTTGGCAGTCCAGTCAGTTGGAACGGGCCCAGAGGTGAGTTCCGTGAGCTCGTCGAGGATCTGCCGCTGCGCTGAGCCCCGACTCAGAATGTGGTTGCCGCCGCGTTCGCGGACGCGCCGCCTAACGGCCTGAACGATCGTATCGGTCATCGGCGCGTCAGTGAAGAAAGATCCTCGCCACGCAACGGGGCGTACACGGCCGGTCTCGGGGTGCGGGAACCAGATGCTCGACAAGTCGTGCGGGTCGACAAGAAAGGGAACCTTGTTGTCGTCGTCCCTGAACTGGCCCCGTGCGACATTCCGGAAATCATCGAGTAGCTTGCCGTCGTAGACCATCTCAGCAAACTCGACACCTGCGACTCCGACTGTGCCCCACTTGACCGGAAGCATCTGATAGATCATGTCTGCACGCTGCGGTACGTCGATACGGCCGGTGACGTCGAGCATGATGTCCCAGAGCTCCAAAGGACTGGTGCGAGCGGTGGGCTCACCACCGATAACCAAGCCTGTGTGCCACGACCGGTGGTAGTCCAAGGCGACGAATCGCCGAAGGTGTTCTTCCAGTTCGGCGGCCGTGACCAATGCCTCCTCGGCGACCAATCGGCCGCGCTCCGAGGTATTGCGACCTTTGTAGCCAGGGAGCTGTTGAACGGCCCGCTGTAGCGTCTCGTGCCAGCGTTCAACGTGGGGGTTGTCCGTTGGCTTCTTCCCGCGACTGAGCAACAAGTCAATCCCGAAGTCACGCAGAATCGCGCGGAAGTGATCGGACACGAAGATCGAACCGTGGTCGGCGCGGATCGCGTCCGGCATGACGCCAGGGATGTGGTGCTCTCCTTGAAGCGTAGTGAAATCGGGCGCAACACTTCTGCGCCCAACCTTGACCGCGACATCAGAAGCGTCGACGACTTGGGGCAAACCGGCCCAGCGCCAGTGACTGATGGTGGTGCCCTCTACCATCATCGAGAACGGGCGGCAGATGTCGTAAAGAAGTAGCCCGGCATCGATTCCATCGGCGCTCTTCGGCACCACTCGCAGTGCGAGGATCACTCTGGTGGCGACGTCGATCGCAGTGAGGATTTCGACGCTGAAGGGTCGCCCGAGAAGCGGGTCATATACGAGGTTATCCGCCCTCGTGGCGTCGATGGCGACTATTTGCCCAGGCCTGATTGCGGGGAAGTGCTCTTTGCCCGATACGCGCTGTAGCGACCGGCTTCTCTGGGTGCGGGTTGTTGCGCCCGCGCCCCGTTTGAGGTGCGCGAGATACTCTGCCGTCAGGCGCTGCGGCGTGGAGACATCCACGTGCCCTGCACGCTTGAGCTCAACCTTGATCCGCCGATCAAGCTCGCTGATGTTGACGTCCGCCCGATCTCCGTCCAGGGTGGCGAAGACCAACTCAGCAACAGTCCGATAGCGCTCATCGATTCGCTCCCACGTCTGTTCGCGACGCAGGGATCTGGCATCGAGGAGCCCGAGTAGTCCGTCGCGTTTCCAAGCACGCACCCAGTTGCGGATGGTGCTGTCGACCGGAGCCGATCGCTTGATCTCACCGTTCGCGATGCGGCGTTGTAGGGCACGATCTCCCGCAGCCTCTTGCTGCAACGCGACCGCCATTGCGCGACAGCGCGCCGCCTCGGAGACGCCGAAGCCTTCGCCGAAGGGTGGGCGCGGTTCGCCGTCGCGCGCGAGTTCGGCGTGACCGTCCCGGTAGCCGGTCAGTATCTCTTGCACGATTTCAAGTTTGTCGAGGGCGGCTCGGCGCGTTTCCTCAGACAGGCCATCCCAGTACGGGCGGAGCGCCGGTCTGATTGGCGCTACATCGCCATCGACCACGACTCGCACCTCTGCGAGTTCGGGCCAATCGACGTGCAAGGAATCGCCGACGCTGGTGCGGAGGTCTACGCCGGCCGCTGATACCGCTGTGACCAGACCGGTTCCCCACTCAGTCAGAAGTCGGCCACCGACCTCAACCACTGTGCGACTTGTGTCCATTACGCCACCAGTCCTGCGCGCACTGGCGTTTCCATCGTCAATCGCTTCGAGAGGTTGGTATCCAGTTCGCCGGACCAGACCATGTGCCAGACCACGGCGATGGCCTCCCCGTTTCCGGTATCCAGACGAAATAGGGAGCCCAGAGTCGCGGCGTCGTTACTTGCTTCCTTCCCGATCTCGCCAGCCACCTGGTCATACCAGGAAGGCCTTCGGCGGTAGCCGTGCAGCCACAGAAGGTTTAGGCGTTCTACGCGGTCGAGCCCGTTGAATACCTCGTGGCGCCATCCCACATTCGCGCAGGCGGCCTCGACCATTGCGACCTGCAGCTTGAATTTGTCGTCCATCTTGTGCGGCAGGCGTGCATTCCAGAGCGTTACCGACCCGGTGTCGTCAAGGCTGAGTAAGTCGGGCGTGTTTTTCGCCGGGGACGATCCGCCCCGCTTCAGCTGACACGGTTGCGGTACCAGCGCGACGACATCGTGGAGCCGGTCCAGGCGTCGCAAGAGGTCATGCTCGAGGCCCGACTCGAGTTCAAGGTGGTCGCGCATGGTCAGTGAATACGCAGTGACCGGTATGTGCCGTTGCCGCTCCGACGATCGAGGCTTGCGAATCGGAACTACACGTGCAAGATCCGGCGGACCGTCAGACTGCCAGTTCCACACACGGGACACCTTGTCGCCAGCGAATCGGAACCGCCACGTCACCGCCGCGCCGGAACTCTCGGTCAAGTGACACCTCCGCTTCCGCAGGAATTAGCAGCAAATCTAGCAAAGAAATCGAGGTCGGAGAGCCGCTAAGGGAGGAAGTCAACAAACGGTCAGCGAGGCATTTCGCGTGATAGGCCGACGTCTCCTCCGCCCCATCAGCGGTCCGTGTCGGAAGGTTGCTATAGGTTGCTCCCATGGCCAAAGGCAATCAGGTCGCGCCGTCGACGAAGTTCGAGCAGACGCTGCGGGCATCGGCTCAACTGCCGGGTGTGCAGATCAACCGGGAGGCCTTCCTCCGCAGAGAGCTGAAGCGATACTGCACCGACGAGCAGATCAAACTCGCTATCGCCACAACACCGGCCGAAGCAGGCGTAACACCTCAAGTGATCGACAAGATCGCCAACAGCGTGATCAAGTACGAGACCGGCAAGGTGACGACACTTTCCACGGCAGCTGGCATCCCCGGAGGCCTCGCAGCGATCGGCACGGTCCCGGCCGATATCGCACAGTACTATGGTCACCTTCTTCGCGTCGTCCAGAAACTCGCCTACATCTACAGCTGGCCGGAGCTCTTCGACGACAACGCCGACGGAATGGACTCCGCGACCGAAAGCATGCTCACGCTGTTCATCGGCGTGATGTTTGGCGTGAACGCGGCCCAGGCCGGCGTGGCGCAAGTCTCGAAGTTGATCGCAAGTGAAGTGGCCAGGAAGCTGCCGCAGAAGGCTCTCACCAAGGGTGCGATATATCCGGTGGTCAAGAAGGTTGCAGGGCTCCTGGGCATTCAGATGACCAAGCAGGTCTTCGCCAAGAGCGCAGCCAAGGTCGTGCCGCTGGTAGGAGCGGTTGTCTCGGGAAGCCTGACCTTCGTCACGTTCATGCCGATGTCGAAGCGGCTCCAGAAGCACCTCGCAACCCTTCCGCTGACCAAGCCCGGTCACGGAGTCACCACGCAAGCGCCGAATCCGCCGAGCACATCCCCAAAACCAGCACCAACGTCATCTGCGAATTAGACGAGCTCATCCCACAAGCCAATCGCCGATAGCCGGCCGCCAGACGCCGGTCACTTCAGACCCTTTCGTCGCCCGGTTTCACCGCGCAATCGGCGAATCCCAGCATAGATTCCCCGGCAAAATTAGCAGGAAATCACGCGAAAACGCGGGCTACGGGCAACGCTCGACTGACCATGTTTGCCCTAGTCAGGGCGGTTCTTGCGCCGTGATCAGGCTTGTTAAACAAGCTGGACCACCTTGTTAATCTTCGCTGCATCTCGACAGCGATTCCCTTACCCCCGCGCCATGTCCACGAACCGGCTCAGGTGCAGCTGGTGCGCAACGGTAATGGTGGCGGTCGGCCCGTTACGGTGCTTGCCGACGATGATGTCGGCCTCGCCGGCGCGCGGGTCGTCGCGCTCGATGGAGTCGGGGCGGTGCAGCAGGATGACCATGTCGGCGTCCTGCTCCAGCGAGCCGGACTCACGGAGGTCCGACACCTGGGGCTTCTTGTCGGTACGTTGCTCGGGACCACGGTTGAGCTGACTGATCGCGATCACCGGGACCTCGAGTTCCTTGGCCAGCAGCTTCAGCTGGCGGGAGAACTCCGAGACCTCTTGCTGGCGGGACTCGACCTTCTTACCCGACGTCATCAGCTGCATGTAGTCCACCGCAACGACTTTCAGGTCGTGCCGCTGCTTGAGACGGCGCGCTTTGGCGCGGATCTCCATCATCGTGAGGTTGGGTGAGTCGTCGATGAAGAACGGCGCCTCCGAGATCTCGCCCATTCGACGTGCGAGCCGTGTCCAGTCGTCGTCGCTCATCGTGCCGGCACGCATGTCGGCGAGCTTGATCTTCGCCTCCGCCGACAGTAGGCGCATGACGATCTCGGTCTTGCTCATCTCCAGCGAGAACATGGCGGCGGTCAGGCCGTGTCCGATGGCCGCAGATCGCAGGAAGTCCATCGCCAGGGTCGAATTGTGCGTCGGGACCATCGCTTCACCCGCGAGATACAGGTGGTCGGCGTTGTCGACCTGCACGCAGCGCACCGGGACCGGATCGACGGGGCGAACGGCGACGACGCGTCGGACACCGGCCCGGCGACGCAGCTCCTTGTGCCGAATCGCCTTGTGGTGCACGGTGAACACGTCTTCGTCGGCGTCGACGCGCAACCACCCCGTGGCCGACCGCTTGTAGTTGAAACCGAGCCCGGCCACGAGGTCGGCGACGACCGCCGTCATGTGCCGCGTCGCGGCGGGCACGGTGATCCAGCCGTCGTCGTCCACCGAGGCACGGGCATCCAGCAACCCCGCGAGCAGGGCACGACGCTGCGCGATCGAACCACGGAGATACTCGTACGGAATCCGGCCACCGAGGTCCGCCATCAGCGTCATGACGTCGACCGGGCCCTCCGCGTCGATGCGCATGCTGATCTCGGGATCGTCGAAGGCCATCCCGGCCAGCGCCGCCACCGTGTACGGGCCGTACGCGAACCGCTTGCGCGGCAACTCGAGCGGCGCGGTGTTGCGCACGACCGCGCAGCCGACGTGCGCCCGCAGGCCGGCGGTCGTGACGACCCGCCGCTCGCCGTCGATCTCGGCCGCCCACTGGTGTTGCTCGTCGGCGACGATCGTCGCGCCGTCGTTGAATTCGATTTCGTAGCAGGGCCGTTCGGTCATCACCTCGGTGGCGGCGACGACCCGGGTGGGCCGGCCGTGGGCATCGAGCAGGAGATCGCCGACCCCGACCTTGCCCATCGTGGTCCAGCCGGTGGGCGTCGGCAGCGGGGTGTCGAGCGCGAGCGCCTTGCCGACGCCAGGACGTGCGGCGACGATGATCATCTGACCTGGGTGGAGCCCGTTGGTGAGCTTGTCGAAATCGGCGAAGCCGGTCGGGACACCGAGCGAGATGCCACCTCGCGACGCGATGGAGTCGATCTCGTCCATCGTCGGCTGCAGGAGATCCTCGAGCGGGACGTAGTCCTCGGCGGTGCGCTTCTCGGTGACCTCGTACACCTCGGCCTGGGCGCGGTCGACCACCTCGGCGACGTCCTGCCCGTCGGCGCCGGCGTAGCCGTACTGGACGATGCGTGTGCCGGCCTCCACGAGTCGACGCAGCAACGCCTTCTCGGCGACGATCTCGGCGTAGTAGCCGGCGTTCGCCGCGGTGGGCACCGTGGAGATCAGCGTGTGCAGGTACGGCGCACCACCGATGCGCTTGAGCTCGCCCGCCCGCTCGAGTTCCGCGGCGACCGTCACCGCGTCGGCGGGCTCGCCTTTCGAGTACAGGGTGAGGATCGCCTCGAAGACCGCCTGATGGGCCGGACGGTAGAAGTCGCCGGTGCGGATCTTCTCGACGACGTCGGCGACCGCGTCCTTGGACAGCAACATGCCACCGAGCACCGATTGCTCGGCGGCGAGGTCCTGCGGGGGCTGCCTACCGAAGTCCTCGGCAGGGATCTCGTCTTCCCGGCCTCGCCCTCCGGCGGCGGGGCCGCGCCCGCGGTCATCCACAACAGCCACGCGTGTCAAACCTCTCGCAACGTTCGATCCCACCCGACATCGAATGAGTACGACCCTGAGTCTGGTGTCGGCCCCGGTAGGCCACGTCGCGAGTCCCCGGTGTCGACGTCGTGTTCTGGTCAGTCTCTTCCTATCGGGTGGCACCGACAGCGAAGTGTCGTGTGCGCCGAGACGGACGGAGACGCTGAGGCGTGACACTAGGACGTCTGCGACCGCTACTCAAACCGACCTGTTGACGGATCTGGGGAACACTTGTGGACGGTGTGTGAGTTGCGGGGGGACGAGTTGTGCAGGCTTTGTGGACAACCTGAGGAATCAGGGTGTGAACAACACAGTTTTCGCAGGTCAGCGCCCTCACTAATTTCCACAATCAAGTAATTGGAAATCCTTTGGACTTCTTCGGCGCGTCGTCTTGCGGGCGTGTTGCGGACACCTGTTCAACTCCCCGTGGCGAATATTCGGGTGAACATCCGGTGTGGTCTGCGTTACACCTGGCCAGACGGGCGGGCGACGCCGGTTCGCACGATTCTGCGGCGATCGCCGAACGACGCCCCTGTGGGTGTGATGCAATGTCGATCGTGTCGAGGTTGGGGTTGAGGTCCGTCGTCGTCCGTCGTGCGGTCACCGTGCTGGCGGCCGTGACCGCTGCCGCCGGGCTGGCGGCGGCCCCGCCGACGTCCGCCGCGCCAGGTCCCTCGATGCCCGTCGAGTTCGATCTGTCGCGCTATCAGCCGGTCGCCCCGACGACGTTCCGATCGCTGGCCTATGTCGACAACGGACGGTCTTTCTTCACCACCGGTAGGTGGGTGTGCGAGATCGGTCCCGGCTACCGCTACGTCGGTTGCGCGGGCCGTCCCGCGACCGCCCCGCCGAACGCGACCGGCGCGGTGATCTCCGATGATCAGCAGGGCCCGTGGTGGGCGCGTGCCGATCAGACCTACCGGTTCGGCCCGGAGAGCGGCTTCCGGCCACCGATCCTCGGTGTCGGCAAACGGGTCACCATCGAAGGCGTCACGTGCACCGTGCCCCGTCGCGACACCGTCGCCTGCCGCACCGGCGACCGCGCTCTCATCTTCACGCCCGCCTGGCACAAGTTCTTCTTCCCGTCCTGGGACACACTCGGTCCGGGCAACAACGCGGTCGACCACAGCGCCAACCCGGCACCGCAGTACCTTCCGCCGCGACTGCAGTACTGGAACCAGCTGCCGGCCAGTCCGCCTGCGCCGAAATAGATTCGGGGGCTTCGAGGCTCGCTACGCCCGCACCCCGGTCGCCGGACCCTTCGTGACGCGGCCTCCGCAAGCTCCGGCCGCTCCTCAGGGAGCAGAAACAGACACCGGCCCCTCCGCAAGCTCCGGCCGCTCCTCAGGGAGCAGAAACAGACACCGGCCCCTCCGCAAGCTCCGACCGCTCCTCAGGGAACAGAAACAGACACCGGCCCCTCCGCAAGCTCCGGCCCCTCCTCAGGGAGCAGAAACAGACACCGGCCTTCGCCAGCTCCAGACACGACAAGGCCGGGTGGAGGATCTCCACCCGGCCTTGTGTATGTAGAACGCTGAGGTCAGCTCGCGGCGACGACGGCGAGCTGGACGGTCGCCGAGACCTGCGGATGCAGGTTGACGACGACCGGGTAGCTACCGGTGGCCTTGATGTGCCCCTTGGGCAGCTCGACGCTGCGCTTGTCGAGGGTCGGACCGCCCGCGGTCTTGATGGCACCGGCGACGTCTGCCGCGGTGACCGAACCGAAGAGCTTGCCCGAGTCGTGGGTCTTGACGTCCAGCGAGACGTCGGCGAGGCCCTCGAGGGCCTGCTTCAGCTCGTTGGCGTGCTCGAGACCGCGGACCTCGCGGGCCTCCTGTGCCCGACGGATGCCTTCGACCTGCTTCTCGGCGCCGCGGGTGGCCTTGATGGCCAGGCCGCGGGGCAGCAGGTAGTTGCGGCCGTAGCCGTCCTTGACCACGACGATGTCGCCGGCTTCGCCGAGGTTCTCCACGGCGGCGGTGAGGATGAGCTTCATGTCAACTGATCCTTTCCGCTTATCGGCTGGTCGAGGTGAAGGGCAGCAGGGCCACCTCACGCGAGTTCTTCACTGCCACAGCGACGTCGCGCTGATGCTGCACGCAGTTACCGGTCACGCGACGCGACCGGATCTTGCCCCGGTCGGACAGGAAACGACGCAGCAGCGCGGTGTCCTTGTAGTCGATGACGGCCTTCTTGTCCTTGCAGAAGCTGCACGCCTTGGTCTTGGTGACCTTCTCGACGCGAGGCTTCCGGCTCGGCTTTGCCTTTGCCATGTGTGTGTTGCTCCAGTCAATGCTGTCGGGGACGGTCGCTGCCGTTCCCGGGCTGTTCGGGGCGGATCATCGAGCCCCGACCGATATCAGAAAGGTGGTTCGTCGTCCCCGCCGCCGAACGATCCCCCGCTGTTGCTGGCAGGCGCACTGCCCCAGGGATCGTCGGCAACCTGCTGGTTCGAACCGCCGCCGCGGCCACCGCCGCCGCCCGATCCGAATCCACCGCCGCCACCGCCACCGCCGCGCGAGGCCCGATTGACCTTGGCGGTGGCGTAGCGCAGCGAGGGGCCGATCTCGTCGACCTCGAGTTCCACGACCGTGCGTCGTTCACCCTCTTTGGTTTCGTAGGACCGCTGCTTGAGCCGTCCCTGCACGATCACCCGGGAGCCCTTGGTCAGGCTTTCGGTCACGTTCTCCGCGGCGTCGCGCCAGATGTTGCAGCGGAGGAACAGCGCTTCGCCGTCCTTCCACTCGTTGGTCTGGCGGTCGAAGGTGCGCGGGGTGGAAGCCACCGTGAAGTTGGCAACCGCTGCGCCGGACGGCGTGAACCGCAATTCCGGGTCGGCGGTCAGATTGCCGATGACGGTGATGACCGTGTCGCCTGCCATGTGTGTTTCCCCTCGGGTCGTTGGTGGGCACTCGCTGATCGACATGCACCGGATTCTGGGCTCAACCCTAGAACCCGGTACCGACGTCTTCAGACGATCAAGAAACCCTGTGGATTACTTCCGCAGGACCTTGGTGCGCAGAACCGACTCGTTCAGCTTCAGCTGACGATCGAGCTCGGAGACCGTGGCGGGCTCGGCATTGAGATCGATGACGGCGTAGATGCCCTCGTTGTGCTTGAGGATCTCGTAGGCGAGTCGGCGCTTGCCCCAGATGTCGACGCCGTCCACCGAACCGCCGTCCTTACGGACAACGTTGAGGAAAGTATCGAGTGAGGGTGCGACGGTGCGCTCGTCCAGATTCGGATCGAGGATGACCATCAATTCGTAGTGACGCATAAGACCACATCACCTCCTATGGGCTAGGTCGGCCACGGACTGTCCGCGGCAGGAGGGTCGCCTGCGTCGGCAACCGGTCCAAGATACATGACCTGCCCGTTCGCAGAGAAATCCGTGGTCGCGGGCCGCCTCGGCGACACATCATGAGACCACCTACGCTGTTGCCCATGTCGGAGCGGCGGACAACCCCGGGCCGGTGGTCGGCGCGGCTCTCCGGCCGTGGTGAGACGGCCGTGATCGTCCTCGTCTCGGTGTTGGCGACAGCCGCGACGATGTTCTGGAGTTTCCAGGCGAAGCTGCGGTGCGGCGGCGCCCCGTTCGATGCACTCGGACGTAGCGACAACTGGCCGACCGGCGATCCGGACGCGGTGATCCCCTGCTACTCGGACCTGATGTATCTCTGGCTCGGTCGCGACATCAACACGCACGTCTTTCCCTACATCCACGGTGGGATCACATCGGACGGGACTCTGTTCGGTGGCGTCGTCGAATATCCGGTGCTCTCCGGCGTGCTCATGTTCGTCGGTGCGGTCGGCGCCGACACCGACACCGAGTTCTTCACCCAGTCGGCGCTCCTGTTGGCGCCGTTCGGTTTCGCGATCACCGTGCTGCTCGCATCGATGGTGCGCTGGTGGGCGTTGCTCTGGGCCGCAACGCCTCCTCTGGTGCTGTACTCCTTCCACAACTGGGAGCTCCCGGTCGTCGCCACCGCCGTCGGGGCCGTCGCCGTGATGGCGTGGGGCGGGTCGGACCACCCCGTAACCCGTCGACGACGACTGCCGCTTCGTACGAGCGCGGTGATCGCGGCAGTTCTGCTCGCGATCGGATTCTGCCTCAAGCTCTACCCGGGGATCTTCGTATTGCCGTTGGCGGCATACGTTCTCACCCGCGGAGCCGGCGGAGCGCGCATGGTCGAACGACGACGAGACGCCCGCGGCGGTCTCGACTGGACGGGCGCCGGTTGGGTAGCGGGCGCTGCCGTCGTCACCGTGGTCGCGATCCAGTTGCCGTTCATGGTGCTCGGATTCGACGGGTGGAAGGCGGCGCTGTCGTTCCAGAGTCGACGACGAGCCGACGTCGACACCAATTCCATCTGGTACTGGGGGCTGCGCTATCTCACCGGGACCGGTGACACCTACCACTCGCTGGTCAGTGTGCTGTCGCCGCTGCTGATCCTCACGACGTTCGCGGTCGCGATGTACCTCGGGTGGCGCCGCTTCGACCGCGTCGGCACCTTCCCTTGGATCGGCGTGAGCGGCGCGATGCTCGCGGGTTTCATGCTGTTCCACAAGGTCCACTCCCCGCAGTACACGCTCTGGATCCTGCCGTTCTTCGTTCTGATGAAGGTGCGGTGGTCGGTGATCCTGACGTATCTGCTCACCGACCTCGCCCTCGACCTGACGATTTTCCGGCTGTTCCCGATCCGCGATGCCGGCGAGCCGCTGCCGTGGTGGATCGTCACCGGCGTCGCCGGTTCGGTGTGGGTGCACGCCGCCCTGCTGGCCTACCTGATCGTGACCCTCCCGCGGACCCCGCTCCGGGAACCGTTGGCCTCCCGGGTGGCCGCACACGTGCACGATGCCACCGATCAGGGGTCCGCTGACGCACCCCGGCACCCGCCGCGAGACGCGATGGCGAGAGGCTCGTCATGAGTTCCTGGTTGGCGACCGGCCCCCTGGTGCACGGACGAGTCACGTTGCGACCGATCAGCATCGAGGACATCGGACCGTTGGCGCGCGTGGTCGACGACCCGACCCGATTCCGGTGGGTCCCCGGAGTGCCGACGGACGAGGACAGCGCCTGTCGGTTCGTCGACTCCGCGCTCCGTTCCCGGGTGGCGTTCGCCGTGGTCGACAACACCGACGGCAGTGTCGTCGGGTCGACGAGTTTCTACGACATCGACGAGGCCAACCGGGCCGCGTGCATCGGGTACACCTTCTACAGCGAACGCGTCCAGGGAACCGCGGTGAACCCCACCGCCAAGTTCCTGCTGATGCGCCATGCGTTCGAGGAGCGCGGCGCCGTCCGCCTCACCTGGCACACCCACGAGAACAACACCCAGTCCCGCGCCGCGATCACCAAACTGGGTGCCAACTTCGAGGGTCTGCTGCGCAAGCACCGCCGATTCGGCGACGGCTGGCGCACGACCGCCTTGTACGCGATGACCGACGACGAGTGGCCGTCGGCGAGAGATCGCCTGTTACAACGAATCTCTGTCTGAGACCTAGGGATTCGCGGTGTGCTCGGGATGGCCCTGGGTGCGCCGGTCCTCTTTCATCCGCGCCTCGTGCACGTGTCGCTGGCCGTCGGTCAGGTCGGCTCGAACCCGGTTGACGTACTCACGCAACGGGCCCCAGTAGGTGTCGTCGAATTCCTCGACGACCTGGAATGTCCAGCGCCCCTCGAGAACGTTGCGACCCACCAACTCGGTGGACAACTCGTCGGCAAACTCCCCGTGTCCGGCCTTTCGTAATTCGTCCACTGCTTCGCCGAGCAGCAGATCGCCGCGTCCGATGAGTTGGTGGAACGAATAGAGGTGGCCGCGGGCGCGCTCGATGTACTCGAGCGCCTCCCCCACCTTGCCGACCGCTTCCGCGGTGTCGTCCGAGATGTGTGGTGCGGTATCCGACATGATCCGTCATTACCCACCGGAGCGGTCACCCAACCGTCAGTACTCCCCGTGGTAGGAGTGCCGGTAGCGATCGCCCTCGAGCGACGCCCTGATCTCACCGACCTCGCCTCCTAGTGCGGTGTTGATCTTGTGCCCCAGCCGCTCGAACTCCTCGTGTGCGGCAGCCGATCTGGAGGTGAGCGCGGCGAGCGTGGACAGCCAGCGGTGTACGGCGCGCAGGTCGTCCGTCGTCAACGGTCCCCTCACCCAGTTCTCGCGTTCCCACGTCTGTCGTTCCCATGCCTGCCACGGATGATCCCAGCCGCTCGGCGGCGAGATGGCGAAGAGGCCCCGCACGATGACGTCGTTGCGGTCGATGCCCGCATCCGCACGCCACCCGTCGACGACCTTCGAGTAGGCGACGTAGTCGGCCGCGGTCCACGTCGACTCGCGAAGGTCCCGCCAGCCGGCACGGCGCAGCGACCTGGCCACTTTGCTCTCGAGGACCGGACTCGGATGTTTCGGCTCCCCGGCGCCCGCGAAGTAGAGAAACCAGGTGAAACCGGCCGGACCCAGACGCTCGATCATGTTGCCGCCCTTGTCGGGCCGAAGCATCGCATACGCCGCGCCGGGCTCCTCGCGGCCCGTCTCGGCCGCGTCTCTCAGCAGCCCGCCGAGGTACTTCCGGTCGGCGGACACCGCGGCGATCCGCTTCTTGCCGTCGGAGGTGCGGCGGCCGAGACAGAACGCGACGACGTTCCACAGCAACGCAATCGCGTCGTCGGGCGAGTCGGTGGCCCGAGACCCCAGCGCGAACAGGTCTGCTCTGCTGATCTTGTTGCCGAGCAACGAATCCGGGAGTCCGTGTTCGGCGAGCGCGTCCGTCCACCACTGCCGGTCGACGGCGACGGTGTCGGAGTGCAGTTCGGCGGCCCGGTCGCCCGCCGAGAGCCAGTCGGTGAGATCGTCGGGGAGAGCGAGTGTGGTGTGCTTCATGGTCGTTTGGACGCAGCGGGGCCCGGTTCGGTTCCGTCGCGTTCGGTGACCGTCATCCGCCCACCGGGGCCGGTTCCCGAGGACCATCCGCGGTGCCGAGCGTCCTCGCCCGGCGGCCGATCCGGTCGGGAGCACCGTCGAGGACACCACCGGCCGGGTCGTCGTACCATCGGCCGTCGTTCCCGCGGCGGACGAGGTCGTCGCGCGGATGCCAGATCTGCCAGAGGACGACGGCACAGAGGACCAGCACCATCAGTCCGCGGAGCACGACGGCTGCGGTGAACCACTGGTCGGGAAGCCAGCGACGTTCGGCCTCGAGGAACAGACTCATCCGCGGCACCCAGATCAGGGCGTCGAGCGTCATCCAGGCCAGCAGCAGTCGAGTATGCGGGACGGCAAGCACGGCAAGCGGAACCAGCCACAGCGAGTACTGGGGACTCCACACCTTGTTCACCAGCAGGAAGCCCGCCACCGCGAGAAAGGTCAGTTGGGCCACGCGGGGTCGGTGCGGCGCGAGGATTCCGATCGCGGCCACCGCCGCGATCACGGCGACCGTCAGACCCACCGACAACGCGTTCAGATAACCGATGTTCCATGTGAAACCAGCCGAGTCGGCCACGATCCGGTAGATGGTGTCGGGGTCCGCCGACCGATCGCCGTTGAATCGGAAGAACTCCCACCACCCCGTCGGGAACGGGATCAGGATCGGCAGGTTGACCGCCAGCCAGGCGCCGATCGCCGTCGCAGCCGTGATCCCGAACTCGCGGACTCTCCCGCTGCGCAGACAGAGCGCACCCAGCACCACCAACAGGAGTGCGGGATACAGCTTCGCGGCCGCGCCGAGCCCGATGAACAGGCCGGCCACCCAGAATTTCTCCCGCGACCAGGCCAGCAGGGCCACCGCGACGGCCGCGGTGGCGATGGCGTCGAAGTTGGTGAACGCGTGGACGACGACGAGGGGGGACAGCGCCACCAGCCATACCGTCCACATGCGGGTTCGCGCGGTGAGGGCCGTCGCCCAGACGGTCACGAGCCAGAACGCCGCCAACGCCAGGGCGGCGATGGTGAAGAACAGCACGACGTCGAGCGCGCCGGGGACACCCCAGTTGGCCTCGGCCCAGACCCAGCCCTGCGTCAGCTGCGCCGCGCCGTACATGAACATCCCGGTGACGACCGGATACTCCATGTACCGCTTGATGGTCTCGCCTTCGGAGCCCTCCTGGAACCAGAAGTCGCGGTAGGGCAGCGCTCCCCGGTTGAGGCGTTCCGCCCCGAACAGGCTGATCACGTCGGAGTAGCAGAGGTTGGTGAACTGGCGCTGATCGTCCCAGTCGAGTCGCATCTCGGCGCTCGCGCCGTTGGCCCCGGAGTCGGCCGGCGCCTGCTGCAGACACCCGGCCTTGCCGAACCAGCCGAGCGCGAGTCCGCACAACGCGAGCGCGAACAACACTCGCAGCGGTGTCAGACGCCGACCCCGCCCGATGACGGCGTGTGCCCCGACCGGCCCACCGACGAGCGAACTCGCTTCTCGCACCAGACCGTCCGTGCGCGTCGGGAGGACGCGCGCGTCATCGACGCGCTGATCGATCGCCAGTGGTGCAGGGCTGTCCCAGACGGGTTCGGAGCCGCTCGCCGCGGAGTCGGCCGGGTCCGGGTCAGCCGATGGGCGGTTCAGGGACTCCTCCGCCACCGTCTCCACCGCCGCCGGGTATGCCGCCGAGGTCGCCACCGTCGCCACCGCCGGCGTCGCCACCACCGGGGCTGTTCCCGCCGCCGGCGCCACCACCGCCGCCGTTGCGCGGAGCGCCCGGGATCGGGATCGTCACGCCTGGTGCGAGGGTGAGGTTGCCGTCACCGCCCTGGTCGGGGATGTCGAAGTTCGGTATGGAAGGCCCACGTCGGGGCTGCGACGGCGCGTACGTGGTGGCCGGCGCCTCGTACGGCACGCCCGCCACGCCGCCGACCGATTCCGGCTCGGGGAACTGCTTGATCTCCTTGCCCTCGAGCGCGGCATCCATCGCCGACTTCCAGATCGACGACGGCAGGCCGCTGCCGTAGATCGACGCGCCGTTGTAGTTCGTCAGGGCGGTGCCGTCGCTGGTGCCGACCCACACCGCGGTCGACAGCTGCGGGGTGTACCCGACCATCCACGCGTCCTTGTTCTGCCCGGTGTCGCCGAGCTGGACGGTGCCGGTCTTGGCCGCCGACGGCCGCGAACCGAGCGAGGAGTCGTAGAGCGAGTTGCCGTTGGAGTACGCCGCCACCGGTTCGAGCGCCGCGCTGACGTTGTCGGCGACCTTCGCGGGGAAGACGCGCTTGCCCTCGGTCTTGCGCTCGTAGAGGACCTGCCCCTTGGCGTCGACGACCTTCTGGACGAAGTGCGGCTCGTGGTAGACACCCGAGGCCGCGAGCGTGGCGTAGGCCGAGGCCATGTCGATGACCCGGGACTGATACTGGCCCAGGACCACACCGCCCTCGGGCTCGCCGTTGGCCTCCTGCAGGGTGTGCTCGATGTTGCCGAAGGACTCGGCCACACCCGCGCGGTGCGCGGCGTCGGCGACCGCCCGGGCACCGCCGTCGAGGTCCATCATCAGGCGGTAGTACACCGTGTTGAGGGACATCTTCATCGCCGTCGCGAGGTTGCAGGTACCGCAGCTCTCACCGTCGGAGTTCTCGACGGTGAGTCCGCCGCTGGCCTGGAACGGCGCGGAGCTGTAGGTCTTCGACAACGGGATGTCCTGTTCGAGCGCCGCGACGAGCGCGAACACCTTGAACGACGACCCGGTCTGCAGGCCCGCCTGGGCGAGGTCCCAGCCGCCCGGGTTGTCGCCGCCGTAGTAACCGCGCACCCCGCCGGTCTGCGGATCGATGGATACCACCGACGCGAGCAGATCATCCGGTTCGCCGTTCAGCTCACCTTCGGGGCACTTGTAGATCCGGTTCTTGCGGCAGGCCGCCTGGACGACGCCGTTCTGGACCTGCGGGTCGATCGTGGTGCTGATCTTGAGACCGCCGGTCCGCAGTTGCTTGTCGGTGATGCCGATGCGGTTGAGCTCGGCGAGGACCTGTCGCTTGATGAGACCGTTGGGCCCGGGGGTCTCGTCGGAGTCGCTGACACGCGCCTTGACGGTCTTGGGGAAGATCGCGTTGTCGGCCTGCGCGCGGGTGATCGCACCGGTCGCGACCATGCCGTCGAGGACGTAACGCCAGCGCGCTTCGGTGACCTCACGGTTGGTGTCCGGGTCGTAGTAGGACGGTGCGCGGATGACCGCCGACAGCAGCGCGGCCTCTTCGAAGGTGAGCGGGTTGCGCTCGGCGCGACGCTTGTCGGTGATCGACTTGTTGAAGAACTTCTGCGCGGCCACCGCGACGCCGTAGGCGCCCCGGCCGAAGTAGATCGTGTTGAGGTAGGCCTCGAGGATCTTCTCCTTCGACCAGCCGTGCCGGTCGTTCATCTTCGCGGCGATCGCGAGCTCTTTGAACTTTCGGGAGTAGCTGACCTCGTCACCGACGATCGCGTTCTTGACGTACTGCTGCGTGATGGTCGAGCCACCGCCGGCGGTCTGGTTGCCGGTGATCTGACCGATGGCGGCGCGGGACAGGCCGCGGGGCGAGAAGCCGTTGTTTGTCCAGAACTCCCGGTCCTCGGCGGCGACGATCGCCTGCTTCATCGTCTCGGGGATCTCGTCGAACGGGACGACCGTGCGGTTGCCGTCGGGCGAGGTGACGTCTGCGAGGGTCCGCCCGGACGTGTCGACGATGGTGGCCTTCTGGCTCACCTCCGGTTCGGGGATCTCGGCGGTGAAGTAGGTGGCCGCGAACGCGATGATGAGCACCAGCACGATCGCCGGGACGATGGCGCCCACGATCCCCAGCGCCCACGCGAACCGTCGGTGTCGTGTCGCTGTCTGACTTCTGTTCTGACCGCCGCCGCCCGGACCGGGTCGGACTCCGGTGCGTCGCGGCGTGGGCGAAGAACCACGTGCCTCGCTCATCGTCCACCTTCCTACCGGGTCGCACGGACATTCGTCATCCGGCGAGCACGGTCAACTTCTCTGGCCTCGTGCCGCTCCACTGTGACAGCAGGCCACCGCCCCGGGCAAAAAACCGCAGGCCGGCGCGCTACTTGGCCACGCGTCGGGAGCGACGCGTGGTCTGCGGCGGCAGCCCGGCAACGTACGACTGGACCAGATGGTTCCAACTGCAGGTCCGGCACACCTCGACCACGTGCACCGAGAACTCCTCGGCGGTCGTCGCGAGCCGGGCGATCTCCTCGTTGCTGCGCGCCGACCCGCTCACCTGACCGAGCCGGTCGCCGAACACCCAGGACACCAGCGTGACCTGCTCTTTTCGGCAGATCGGGCACATCGTGGTGCTGGGCCGACCATGGAATTTCGCGGCGCGCAGGAGATACGGGCTCGCATCGCAGACCTCGGGAACCGCGGTCCGGCCCGCGTGGACCGAGGACAGCCGAGCGCGCCGCTGCAGGGCGTAGTCGACGATCTGGCGTTGCACGGTTCTCAGGGTACGTGGTCTCCGCCGGGGCGTCGGGCCGACGGGGTTCGGCACGCGGGTCCGATGGACCCACACCCGGGATGGTCGATCGCCGCGTGGTGGCGTCGTCGCGTGTCCGTCCTCCCGCCGACCGACCGCTCGTGGACACGGTTATATCGGTGCGATACATTGGCAAACACATCGGAACGAGGTGTCGGCTCGTCAGAGCGTGCCGGCACATCGATCCGAGGAAGTAGTGACAGTCATCGGCAGGACCGCGAAGGGGGTGGCGAAGTGCTCGAGTTGGCCATTCTCGGACTGCTTCTCGAATCCCCCATGCACGGCTATGAGCTGCGCAAGCGGCTCACCGGCCTGCTCGGCGCCTTCCGTGCGTTCTCGTACGGATCGCTCTACCCGACGCTGCGTCGCATGCAGGCCGACGGCCTCATCGACGAACCGGAGACGCCCCTGGGCGTGAAGGTGCGGCGAGGCCGGCGCGTCTACCAGCTCACCGACGCGGGCCGGGAACGGTTCGCGGAGCTGGTCGCCGACACCGGACCCCAGAACTACACCGACGACGGTTTCGGTGTGCATCTGGCGTTCTTCAGCCGCACCCCGGCGGTCGCGCGCATGCGCATCCTCGAGGGACGCCGGCGGCAGGTCGAGGAGCGTCGAGAAGGGTTGCGGGAGATCGTCGGGCGGTCCAACCGGGCCGTCGACCGGTACACCCGTCAGCTGCATCAGCTCAGCCTCGAATCCAGCGAACGCGAGGTCCGCTGGCTCAACGAGCTGATCGCGGCCGAGAGCTCCCAGCAGGACGGGTCGCCAGACCCGTTCGACGGACAGTTCGACGACGACCTCGCCGACGGCGAACGGTCACCGTTCGATCCGGGGCGGCCCACGGCCTCCACCGGACGAGCCGATGACGAACATCAAGACCCGGACTCGACGCCGAGCCGGGACGAACAGCTCGACGAACCCGAGCAACGGAAAACACCGGTTGCGCAGCGAACGACTGCGATGCCGCGAGAAGAAGGAGAACCCGACCATGGGTGAGCCCAATAAGGTGCGCGTTGCCATTGTGGGCGTAGGAAACTGCGCTTCATCCCTGGTGCAGGGCGTGCAGTACTACAAGGACGCCGACGAGAGCTCCACCGTTCCCGGCCTCATGCACGTGAAGTTCGGCCAGTACCACGTCCGCGACGTCGAGTTCGTCGCCGCGTTCGACGTCGACGCCAAGAAGGTCGGCTTCGACCTGTCCGACGCGATCTTCGCGAGCGAGAACAACACCATCAAAATCGCCGACGTGCCGCCGACCGGCGTCACCGTCCAGCGCGGCCACACTCTCGACGGCCTCGGCAAGTACTACCTCGAGACCATCACCGAGGCCGACGGCTCCGGTGTCGACATCGTCCAGGCCCTCAAGGACAACGAGGTCGACGTCCTCGTCAGCTACCTCCCGGTCGGGTCCGAGCAGGCCGACAAGTTCTACGCCCAGTGCTGCATCGACGCAGGCGTCGCGTTCGTCAACGCCCTGCCGGTGTTCATCGCCTCGGACCCCGAGTGGGCCCAGAAGTTCGCCGACGCCGGTGTCCCGATCGTCGGCGACGACATCAAGAGCCAGGTCGGCGCCACCATCACCCACCGTGTGATGGCGAAGCTGTTCGAGGATCGCGGCGTCACCCTCGACCGCACCTACCAGCTCAACGTCGGCGGCAACATGGACTTCAAGAACATGCTCGAGCGTGAGCGTCTGGAGTCGAAGAAGGTCTCCAAGACCCAGGCCGTGACCTCCAACCTGAACGGTCCGCTGGCCGGCAAGATCGCCGACAAGAACGTCCACATCGGCCCGTCGGACCACGTCGAGTGGCTCGACGACCGCAAGTGGGCCTACGTCCGCCTCGAGGGTCGCGCCTTCGGCGACGTGCCGCTCAACCTCGAGTACAAGCTCGAGGTCTGGGACTCCCCCAACTCGGCCGGCATCATCATCGACGCCGTGCGCGCCGCCAAGATCGCCAAGGACCGCGGTATCGGCGGACCGGTCATCCCGGCCTCGGCCTACCTGATGAAGTCCCCGCCGAAGCAGCTCGCCGACGACGTCGCGCGTCAACAGCTCGAGGAGTTCATCATCGAGGCCTGAGCCTCGGCGAGTCCCTGTTACGACAGATCCGACGAAGACCGCCCATCGGAGGCGGCCGACGACTTCGAGTCGACGGCCATGCCGCCGGTGGGCGGTCTTCGTCGTGAACACATGGAGCATCGGGGTGAACCGCTGCCGCCGCGAGCCTCACGGCGAGGCGAACGCGCAGGTCATCCAACCAAATCAGTGACCGCGCCAGACCCTTCACATAGAGTGTTGTCGATTGCTCCGAGTGGCCCGTATCGGGCACATCGGACATCACGAGACCCCGTACCAACAGAAAGGCGCAAACCATGGGCGTGAGCCTGAGCAAGGGCGGAAACGTTTCGCTGAGCAAGGAGGCTCCGGGCCTGACTGCGGTCTCCGTCGGCCTCGGCTGGGACATCCGAAGCACCACCGGTACCGACTTCGACCTCGACGCCAGCGCCATCGCGCTCGGCGCGGACAAGAAAGTCCTCTCCGACCAGCACTTCATCTTCTTCAACAACCTGCGTTCGCCCGACGGCTCGATCGAGCACACCGGCGACAACCTGACCGGTGAGGGCGAGGGCGACGACGAGGTCATCAAGGTCGACCTCGCGGGCGTTCCGCCGAACGTCGACTCCATCGTCTTCCCCGTCTCGATCTACGACGCGGACGCACGGTCGCAGTCGTTCGGCCAGGTCCGCAACGCGTTCATCCGCGTCGTCAACCAGGCCGGCGGCGCCGAGATCGCCCGCTACGACCTCAGCGAGGATGCCTCCACCGAGACCGCGATGGTTTTCGGTGAGCTGTACCGTCATGGGTCGGAGTGGAAGTTCCGCGCGGTCGGCCAGGGCTACGCCTCGGGTCTCGCGGGCATCGCCCGCGACTTCGGTGTGAACGTCTGAGTCTCTCGTAGACTCCGGCTGTCCGCCTGAACGTGCTTGTGGATGCCGCACCCGTTGTCGAACGGGTGCGGCATCCGCGCGTCACCACTCCTCTCCGACAATGCGGTCGGCTGGTTTCCACGCACCCTAGAAAGGCCACAAGCCAGTGGTAGTAAGAATTTTCGGCCTCTCGGTCGTCGTGACGATCGTGTCGCTGATCATCGCTTTCCTCTATGGCGGCGTCGAAGCGCTGATCCTGACCGCCATCCTCGGCGTCTTCGAGATCTCGCTCTCCTTCGACAACGCGGTCATCAATGCCACGATCCTCCGCCGGATGAGCGAGTTCTGGCAGAAGATCTTCCTCACCATCGGCATCCTGATTGCCGTCTTCGGTATGCGACTGGTGTTCCCGCTGGTCATCGTGTGGCTCGCGTCGGGTCTCAACCCGGTTGAGGCGCTCGACCTCGCACTGAACCCGCCGCCCAACGATGCGGCGTACTTCCCCAACGGCGATCCCAGCTACGAGACGATCATCACCGACGCCCACCCGCAGATCGCGGCCTTCGGCGGCATGTTCCTGCTGATGCTGTTCCTCGGCTTCGTCTTCGAGCAGAAGGAGCTCACCTGGCTGACCTGGATCGAGCGGCCGCTCGAGAAGATCGGCAAGCTGGAGATGCTCGAGGTCGTCATCGCCATGACGCTTCTCGTCCTCACTGCGACCTACATCGCCGCGCCCGACGAGCGGTCGACGGTCATGATCGCCGGCTCACTCGGCATGATCACCTACATCCTGGTCAACGGCCTCGGTGAGTACTTCAACGTCGAGACCGCGGAAGATGACGAAGCGGCCGAGCCCGGCACCGACGCCGCGGAGAAAGCGGCAATCGAGAAGACCAACGGAAAGTCAGGCCCGTCGGACCTGGCCAAGGCGACAGGCAAGGCCGGCTTCTTCCTGTTCCTCTACCTCGAGGTCCTCGATGCGTCGTTCTCGTTCGACGGCGTCATCGGCGCGTTCGCCATCACGGCGGATCCGATCATCATCGCCCTCGGCCTCGGCCTCATCGGTGCGATGTTCGTCCGTTCGCTCACCGTCTACCTGGTGCGCAAGGGCACGCTGTCGGAGTATGTGTACCTCGAGCACGGAGCGCACTGGGCGATCGGCGCGCTGGCGTTCATCCTGCTGTACTCCATCGGCACCCACGTCCCCGAGATCATCACCGGCCTGATCGGCGTCGCGCTGATCATCGCCGCACTGATCTCCAGCATCGTCCGACGCAACCGCCTCGCGGCGAAGGGCGAAGAGGAGAAGGTCAACATCTGACCCTTCGCTCGCTGAGCTGAGGTGCGAGCGAAGCGCGCTCCTGGGACGTGCGAGCGAAACGCCTCCCTCCTTTAGGTACGAGCGAAACGCCTCCCCCTGTCCCCTGAGGTGCGAGCGAAGCGAGCCTCGAAGGGTTTGGTGACTTGAGTCGCCAGGCCCTTCGAGGCTCGTCGACCTCGACGCGCTCCTTCGTCGCTTGCTCGGCCCGGCGGCTTTCGCTCCTCGCACCTCAACCTGAATCTTTCACGGGTGGGTAGGGTTTCGCCGATCGGTTGTCGGTGTCGCCTTTTGATGGTTGGTGCTGGTGTGTGGGCAGGGTGGATCGCCAGCGTTGGGTTCGCTGGTTGTTCGGGTTCTGAGGTGGGGTGGGCGGCGGTGACCGGGCGCGGGTGACCGAGGGGCTGGTTAGGCGGTGAGGCGTTGCCAGCCGTGGCGTATGTGGTGGTTGTAGGGCCAGTCAGTGGGTAGTCGCAGGGTGGTGGTGCGGGCGTGGGTGATGATCTTGCCGCCGACGGTGAACAGGCGGTGGCGCAAGCGTTTGGGTTCCCAGCGGCGGATGGGGTCGTGGCGGTGGTAGCCGAGGGTTTGAGTCCAGGCAATGAGGTCGGAGGCCAGGGCGACGATATCGAGCCACAGTTGGTTTTTGGCGAATGAGTCGAACGGTAGGTTGGCCATGCCGGTGTCTTTGAGGCAGCGGATACGGTCTTCGGCGCGGGCACGTTGACGGTGACGCAGTTCCAGGATCGGCAGTGTCCAGCCGCGGCCGCGGGTGTTGGTGGCGAACACGGTGTAGCGGCGGCCCTCGATGTCGGTGATGAGGTGTTGGGCTCCGTTGTGGGGATATTCGCGGCGCGCGATCAGCCGCATCCCGGGTGGCCAGGGCTCGTAGGCGGTTTCGGTGTCACGGACCGAGCGCGGCATGTGGTCGGTGATCTCGGCGACCTGGGCATCAGCTCGTGGATCGGCGTCGTCGGTGTTGATCGCGGTCACCCAGGCGGCCTCAGGCAGCACGTCCAATGCGTCTTTGACCAGTTCGGAGATGGTGAACCCGACCGAGTACTGCAGATTCTGCTCGGTCAGGTGGGCCAGGAACTTTTTGGCACACCCGGCCGAATCGGTACGTATGAGCACCTGGGCGCGTTCAGCGGCGGGCAGCTGGGCCAACGCCGCCTCGAGGGCCGCGATGTGCATGTCCGCACCTTTGGGTGAGGCACCTCCACGCCGCAGGTCCAGGTTCAGTGTTTCCCCGGTGCCGAAGGCGCCGTGGTCGACGAACGAACACATCGGGGAATGCCCGAACACCCGCTTATACGTTGTCTGGGCCTGTTCTTTGGCCGATCCTGCGGTCACGGTCGTGGCATCGAGATCAACGATCACCAGCCCGCCATCGATGCTGCCCGCGGTGCCCTCCAACGGGCGGGCAATGCCCCACACCCGCTCCCGCGCCGCGGCGCGAGCCGCGCTGATCGCGGTACTGACCGCCTCGACATCGGTAGCCAGCCTGCTGATCACCCGCGAAATCGTCGGATCAGAGGCCACCTGCCCGTACAACTGTGGCTGAGCCCGGACTGTGGCCACATCGGCCACACAGTCACCACCGGTCGCCAAGGTGAGCGCCAGATCCAGCACGATCTTGGCCGGATCATGGACCGTGGCCGCGGTCCGCCACGGCGCCATCGCCGCGGTCAGCTCGGCTCCCAGGCCCGAGACCTGCACGGTTTTCGTCAGCAACACCCCGCCCGAGGTCGTCAGCACCGACTCAGTGCGCGTGGGGTCCACCGTCAACTCGGGATACACGTTATTCTTCACCTGCGAGGTGCCTTTCTTCTTGTGACTATTTGTTTGTGGTGAATCAATAATCACAAGGCAGACAGGCACTTTCGCGTATCACACGCCGAACACCAGCAACATCAGTGAAATATCCAGGCTCAAGGAGCAGTGGCTATGTCGCCCTTCGGATTAGGGAGCGGAGAAACAGCTGCGCCGCAGGACCCCGAAGGTCCTGCGGCGCAGTTGGTTCGACGACCCGGACTCAGCCCTGCTGCTGCCCGAGTTGCTGGGTGATCTGCTGGTTGATCTGGTGCAGGCTCGGCACCGACATGCCCGGGAGATGGCCCTGGATGGTGCGCAGGACCGACGAGTCGTCGCGCACCTTCTCGCTCGATTGCACGAGAACCGTTCCGGCGCCGGTGAAGTCGAACTGGCGCTCCTCGCCCGAGTTCAACCCCATCCGCCGGCCCGCGGCCGCGATGAAACCGTTGACCCACGCCTCGTCGTAGTGGTGACTGGGCGACGGGCAATCCGACCATCCGACAAGCGCTTCGGGATCGACGCGCACGGGCGGTTCGACGAACATCACCGGGCCGTTCGACGACGCGAGGAACTTACCGGTGCCGATGAGCGTCAGGAACCCCGGCACGATCGACTGGTTGAGCGACAGGTTCGGCTGGAAGGCAAGAAGATTGGCTGCCCGGATGGTGAGGTTGCCGTCTTCGAGGTCGTAAGCGTTGATGTCGTATCCGCGGTCGCCGATGATCAGCTTGCCGTGGCCTTCGGCGACGACGTAGTCACCGAGGTACAGCGGGGCGGAGAACTGCTGCGCCACCATCTGCAGCATGTTTCCCTGCAGACCCTGGGTCAGTGCGGTGAACTGCATCTGACCGTAGTAGGCGATCATCGCGCCCTTGGACATGAACCACGGCTGGTTGAGGTCGATGCAGAAGGAGTAGTTGTTGTCCGGCACGTTGTCGTCCGACGGCAAGTTCATCGGACTCCACACGGTGTTGAGTTGGCTCATAGCTTCTCCTCCGATGCCTGCACGTACACGATGCCCTGTCCGGAGCACTCCAATTGCATTGCCTCGCCGCCGGTTCGGCCTACGTTGCGCCAGCTCATCGCCGACCTCAGGCTGGCGTTGACCTGACCGGCCGACCCGACGAACGCCTGCGGGTCGACGGTCACCGGCGGCTTGGCCGGGGACACCTCGAGCTCGAAGACCCCGCCGTGCCCGAGCAGCACCGCCGAACCCGGACCCGACAGCTGCGTCGTGAACATGCCCTGACCGGTGACGGCTCCGGCAGCAGCGGACCGCAATGCACCGAACAGGCCGCCACCGCCGCCGCCACCGCCGCCCTGTGAGGCGACCGAGACGACGGAGGCCTGCAGATTGGCCGCGTAGGCGAGCAGCCGCGACGCCTCGACCCGGATCGTGCCGCCGACCGCCGCGAGATCCACGACGTGCACCTCGATGCCGAGGAAGCCGTAGTGCACCTCGCCGTGCCCCTGTGCGATCATCGTCGACTCGTGCTCGCCGGCGAGCATCCGGCCGGCCATGCCGCCCATGCCGCCCAGTCCCGGCATCCCGCCGCCCATACCGCCGGCTCCCGCGATCTGGTGGGGCTGGAAGTGCACGTTGCCCTTGTAGAAGAGCATCGCCCCGCGTCGTGCGACGACCGGCCCGGTACGGCCGATGTCGACGGAGACGACCTTGCTGTTGACCTTGGTGAACATTCTCGCTACCTCACCCTCACCGCTCGGCCGGCTGGATCGACACGACGCCGCTGCCATCCCAGCGCAACGAGAACGCCTCTCCGCCACCCTGTCCCAGCGCCGACCGCCAGGAGACATCGGTGACGAAGGACTGACTCAACTGGCCGCGGGCGCAGACGAACGCGTCCGGGTCGACCACGAGCGGATACTGCGGTGACACCTCGAGGTGGATGAGCGGGCCGCCGTTGGACAACAGTGCGATCTGTCCGTGGCCGCTCACCGTCGTGGTGAACAGACCCTGACCCGACGACGCTCCGCGCAGACCGGCGAAGGTGACATTGGTCTGCAGGTTGCCGTTGAGCACCATCAGCTGCTCGGACTCCACTTGCAGGGTCTCGTTGTTGAGCTCGATGACGGTCGTCTCGGCGGCGTTGTGCGCGAAGTACACGATGCCGTTGCCCGAGGCCTCCATGAGCGACAGCGCCTCCCCGGTGGCCCGCTGCTTCAGGCCCGCGAGCACGCCGTCGCCGCCGCCGAAGCCCGCCGATTTGAAGGTGACCTGTCCCTCGTAGGCGACCATCGACCCGCTGATCGCGCGGACCGCGGAGTTGTTCAGCCTGGCTTCCACCACGCGTTTGGACCGTTGTACCAACTGCATTCGACGTGCCTCTCTCGCGCCGTGGGGAGGCCGCCGATCGACCATCCCTCGTTCGTCTCCCGACGCCATCCCCGCACCGCGGCACCTGCCGGCATCTCGGCAGCCCAGCTCGCCGTGAGCCGGGGAATCCGGCCTCATACCGAGATGAAAATAGCCGATAGCATCGAGTGGTGCCCGGAAACTTCGTACGTCGTTGGTTCGGGAACGATTCACGCACGAATTCCGCGCCACCTGCATCATCGGAACAAATGACGGCGGCGTTCCTGGAGTCCGAATCCGTCCTGGCCGAGATCGATCCGGCCGTCGCGGTGACCGCCGCCCTCGACCCGCGGTCGCGCCTGCGCGCCTCGTGGTCGGACATCCGAGAGCACCACGCCCAGGCGACGTCGGACTACCTCCGGCTGGTGTCCCCGCCGGCCGGCACACGCGTCGACCCCCGGGATCTCGACCGGTCGACACAGGCGCTGCGGTCGATCACCGCCTCCATGCGCGACTTCGCCCAGGCCAACGCCGAGACCCTCGAGCGGGCGCGGGCCACGGTACGGGCCGCCGACGCCCAGGACCACGAGGCCCGGGTAGCCGCCAACCGGGTGATGACCGCCCTGGAGAACGCCGCACCGGCGGTGGCACGACTGCAATCGGTGTCGGATGCCACCGACGACCTCGCGCGTGCGCTCACGGCTTTCGACCAGGACGCGGGGCTGCGTGACCGGCAGTCCGCCGCGGCAGCCGTACTCAGTTCGGCGCGCCGCCTCGAACAACTTCTCGCCGAGGCCCCCGCCTTCGCCGACCGCGCACAGCAGGTCATCCGTTCGGTGGAAACGCGCCGGAGCGCGGTGTCCACCCGGAGCGCGCAACTCCCCGACACGCTCTCGGCGCTGCGCCGGGAGTTCAGTGCCGATTGCTCCCTCGATCTACAGCGCAACGGCTCGGTCGTCGACGAACGGCTCGAACACGCCGACGCCGAGCTCGCGGCCGCCCGCGCGATGGTCGATGCTGCCCCCGACCAGGCCATCGGCCGCGCCGACGCCGCCCGCGACGACCTGGCCGTCGCGGAGAAGGCCGTCGACGCCGTGCTCGACCGGTTGCGACTCCTGCGGGAGGTGCGCGCCGACCCGCGGGGCGCGGAGCAGCGCGTGCGCTTCCGCCTGCGCGACGCCCAGCTCTTTGCGGTCAATCACCGTCTGGTTGACGAATGGGGCTCGGTCCTCGATGCTCAGGCCGACCGGATCGAGCGCGCCAAAGGGGTTCTGGATCGCATCCACCCCGACTACTGGAGCTACCTGACGCAGCTGCGTGCGGTGGACGACCGGATCACCGAGATCGTTTCGCGGATGAGAGGACAGGTGGCCGCAGGATGACCACCACTGCACGACACGACGACACCGGTCTCGAGCCCGGGACGATCCGGCACTTCGACCACCTGGAGCCGTCGGTCTCGAACTCCCTGTTCCACCGGCAGCCCGAGCCGATCGAGCCGACCTGGCCGGCGCAGCGGCTCGCCGTCGCGCTGGGCGCCACCCTGTACGTCCCGGCAACCCGGCCCGATCTTGCCGAGGTCATCCGCCGACGCCGCGCCGAGGGTGTGATCTCGATGGTCATCGACCTCGAGGACGCGGTCGCCGACGACGAGGAGGCCGAGGCGATCGAGCACGCCGTGGCCGCGTTGCGCGCTATCGCCGCGAACCCGTGCCGGCCGATGTTGCTGTTCGTCCGTCCGCGGTCGGCCGACCGGATAGTGCCGATCGCCACCGCGCTCGACACCCCGTCGGTGCTGACCGGGTTCGTCATCCCGAAGTTCTCGTCGGAGAGTGCACCCGAGGCGCTCGACGCCGTTGCCGCTGCCGGACAGATCCTCGACAAGCACCTCTGGGTCATGCCGGTTCTCGAGTCGGCCGCGGTGGTGCACCGCGAGACCCGCGACGACGAGTTGACCGCCCTCGCGTCGCTCCTGAGCGCGCACCGCGACCACGTGCTCGCCGTGCGCATCGGGGCCACCGACATCTGTAGTCATTTCGGCATCCGCCGGGATCGTGACCTGACCATCTACGACGTCCGGGTCGCGGCCGATGTGATCGCCGGCATCGTCAACCATCTCGGCCGCAGCGACGAGAGCGGTTTCGTCGTGACGGGGCCGGTGTGGGAGTACTTCGCCGACCACGAGCGCATGTTCCAGCCCATGTTGCGTCACACGCCGTTCCGCGAGAACGACGCCGTCTACTTCCGGCAGCAGCTCGTCAGCCGCGACATGGACGGTCTGCTTCGCGAGATCACCCTCGACCGCGCCAACGGCCTGCACGGCAAGACCGTCATCCACCCCGCGCATGTCGCCGCGGTGCACGCGTTGTCGGCGGTCACCCACGAGGAGTATCACGATGCACTCGACATCCTGGCCGGCGAGTCCGGCGGGGTACGGGCGTCGTCGTACCGCAACAAGATGAACGAGCTGAAGCCCCACCGCAACTGGGCCTTGCGGGTCATCGATCGCGCTGCCGCCTTCGGCGTGACCCGCCAGGGGGTTTCGTTCGTCGACCTGCTCACCGCGCTCGCCTCGCCCGGGCCGGCCAACTCGTGAACGATCCGGACACCGTCGGCATCGACTGGGTGACCGAATGTTTCGGCGTCGAGATCGCCGACGTCGGCGACACTCCGGGTCACGCGGTCCGCGACCTCGTCTCACTCGGCTTGCGCCACAACCGACGCCGTGCTCATCTGCTGGTCTCGACCGTGCTGGGCAAGCACATCACGACCTCGCCCGCCATCGTCCGTGGCGCCGCCGACGATCTCGGCGCCGCGATCATCGCCGAGATCGGTGCGAATGCGGCACGCGACGCCGCCGTCTTCGGCTTCGCCGAAACCGCGACCGGACTCGGACACTGTGTCGCCGAACGCATCTCCGCGTCCCGGTATCTGCACTCGACGCGGCGCAGACGAGCCGGCGTGACGGTGTCAGGAACCTTCGAGGAGGGGCACTCGCACGCGACGACGCATCTGCTGCAGCCCAGTGATCCCGCATTTCTCGACCCCGTGACGCCGGACGAGGTGCTGATCCTGGTCGACGACGAGATCTCCACCGGCAAGACCGCGCTCGGCGCCATCGAGGCCATCGTCGCGGACCGTCCCCGTAAGCGGTTCGTCGTGGCGTCCCTGGTCGACATGCGTACGCCCGCGCAGAAGTCCGAATGCGATTATCTCGCAGCGAAACTCGGCGTCGAGGTCGCCTATGTGGCGCTCGCGCACGGCTCGATCACCCTTCCCCCGGACCTCCTCGATGCGGTGTGGCAGCTCGGGTCCGACGAGCTCAACCCGGCGGCAGCCCGGCGCGGCGGCCTGGTCGCGGTGGCCCTCGACTGGCCGGCGGCAGTTCCCGACGGCGGGAGGCACGGAATTCTCCGCACCGACTCGACGGGCTTCCGGCGAGCGGCGACCGCGGCCGCCGACACCGTGGCGGCACAACTCGATCCGCGGCGCCCGGTTGTCGTGATCGGGCACGAGGAACTGATGTACGCACCCTTGTGCATCGCCGAGTCGCTGGAGCGTCGTGGCTTCGCCACCGGATACCAGACCACCACGAGGTCGCCGGCCCAGGTGCACGACGTCCCGGGGTATCCGCTCCGGCGCGGATTCCGGTTCACCGCACCGGAACCCGATCCGGAGACGCCGCGCTATGTCTACAACGTGTCCTCCGTCTACCATCCGGACCCGCAGGTCGTCCTGATCGTCGACTCGCCGGCGGACACCGATGAGTTACGCGCGCCCGGTGGACTCGTCGACGTCCTCACCGCCGCCGGGCACCCGGTGGTGCTGGCCGTCTTGCCCGCCACCGACCAGCCTGCCCTGGCACGAACCCGAGAGGCGGTGCGCTGATGGACATCGCCACCACCACACCACCGCTGTGCGGACCGGAGTTCGGTTCGTACGCGGCCGACGAAGTCACCTGGCTGCTCAAAGACCTGTCCGACGTGGCGCTGGAAGGTGAACTGCGCGAACGGGAACGTCGAATCCAGTCCGGTCAGGCCCACTATGCGGAGTCGCTGCCGATCGAGTACCAACCCGGCCGCGAGTACCAGGAACTCTTCCATGCGACGCTACGGTCTTCCGCCCAGCGGCTCGCGGAAGCCGTCGGAGTGGTGTCCGAACTCATTCTGGCCGAGCGGCATTCCACGCCGACGCTGGTGTCGCTGGCGCGGGCCGGCACCCCGGTCGGCATCCTGATCCGACGGTGGATGGCGGCCGTCCACGGCATCGAACCCCAGCACTACACGATCTCGATCGTGCGCGCACGCGGGATCGACACCGTCGCACTCGATCACATCATGGCGCGGCACCCGGCGGAGTCGGTCGTCTTCGTCGACGGCTGGACCGGCAAGGGCGCCATCCAGCGCGAACTCACCGCCGCTGTCGACGAGTACGCGCGCACCGGGCGGCCGCAATTGCACGACGAACTCGCGGTGCTGGCCGACTCCGGCTCCTGCACGACCCTGTTCGGCACCAGGGACGACTTCCTCATCGCCTCCGCCTGCCTGAATTCCACTGTCTCCGGCCTGGTCTCGCGCACCGTCCTGAATGCCGACCACATCGGTCCGGGCGAGTTCCACGGAGCGAAGTTCTACCGCCATCTCGCCGACTTCGATGTCTCGGGACTGTTCCTGGACACCGTCAGCGCCGAGTTCGATGCAGTCGCCGACCGAGTTCGGGCGACGGTGTCGGCGATGACGCCGGAGTCACGCCGGCCCGACTGGTCCGGCTGGCGCTCCGTGGAGCAGATCCAGACCGAGTACGGCCTGTCGTCGATCAACCTGGTCAAGCCCGGCGTCGGCGAGACGACGCGGGTGCTGCTGCGTCGCGTACCGTGGCGCATCCTGGTGCGCGCCGACGATCTGCCCGAACATCGCCACATCCGGTTGCTCGCCGCCGAACGAGATGTGCCCGTGGAGGTCTCGCCCGATCTCGCGTACTCGTGTGTCGGGCTCATCAAGGAGGACTCGTGAACGCGCTGGTCGCCACCGATCTCGACCGGACCATGATCTACTCACGCGCCGCCATGGGCGACGAGCAGTTCGCGACCCTGGAGACCGTGTGCGTCGAGATCTACCGCGACGCGCCGCTGTCGTACATGACCACGACCGCCGTCGAACTGATGACCCGTCTGGCACGTGAGGTCGTCGTCGTACCGACGACCACTCGCACCCCGGCTCAGTTTGCCCGGATCGAGCTGCCGGGCAGCCCATTTCGCCACGCCGTGGTCAGCAACGGTGGCCGGATCCTCGTCGACGGCGCCGACGATCCGGAATGGCGTGCGCACATCGACCGCGAGGTGACCCGCGCGGGCGCCACCCTCTACGAGGTCCGCGACGAACTCCGAACACGCATCGACGACTCCTGGGTCACCGCTCTGCGGACCGCCGACGACCTCTTCTGTTACCTGGTCGTCGACCCCGCGGTCCAACCGCCGGAGTTCCTCGAACAATGGCAGCAGTGGTGCGACGCACGGGGCTGGACGGCTTCCCAGCAGGGTCGCAAGATCTATGCGACCCCGCAGCCGGTGACGAAGTCGGCAGCTATCGCCGAAGTCCGGCGACGGCTCGTCGCTGACGGCACCCTCGACGACTCGGCAGCGCTCTGCGCGGCCGGCGACGGCTGGCTCGACACCGACCTGTTGCTCGCCGCCGATCACGCGATCCGCCCGCGGCACGGTGAGCTGGAATCGCTCGGCTGGTCGGCGCCCGGGCTCACGATCACCGCCGACACCGGGGCCCTCGCCGGTGTCGAGATCCTGCGGTGGTTCGGCGAGCGGAGCGGGATCACCGTGCCGGAATCCGCGACGCCGACACCGCGAGACCGGACCGTCGGGGTTCACGCGAACTGATCAACCGAACTGATCACGTGGGCATCGATCCGAGGACGTCGGAGTGCCCGTGGCGTCGGCACCAGCTGATCAGGTATCGCGCGTGTAGACCGCACCACCGGTAGACGGCGGCCTGGGTCACCGGCAGCGATGCGTCGTGCTCACCGCGCTCGACGATGATGGGCCCGAGGTAGTGGCTCGTCACCTTGTTCGCGGTGTTCGGCGACACCTTGGCGGCGCGGGCCAATGAGGCGTTGTCCGAGGCGCTGCCCGACGCAATCGCCCCCGCGAGACGGCCCGCGGTATGGCCGCGCCGACCATCGAACAACTCGTAGAGCGGTGGACGGCGCGCCGACGCGGCCCTGGGCAGGGCCTGGCCGAGCGCCACCGAGCGCACAACACCGACCAGCGTCGCGAAACCGTCCGATTTGGCGATGACCCCCGCGACCTCGTCGCGCAACCGCGCCTCGTCGAGATGGTCCTGTTCCAGCCCGTGTCCCTGGGTCGCCAGGACAACCGGCGCGTGCCGGTCATGGTGGTCGAGGGTGTCGATGACGTCGAGTCCGTCGAAGGTCCATTCCAGGTCAGGTCGGTTCCAGATCAGATCCGCCACCACGACGTCGAATCGCACGTTGCCGGCGATGCACTGGACGAACTCGTCGCGGCCGGTGGCAACGGTGACCGTGGCCTGATCGAGCGCCTTGGTCAGCGGCACCGCGACCACGTGTCCCAGCGGGGAGGCGACAAGGACCCGCATGTCGGTCGGCACAGGCATGATCATGCCCGATATGTACGCGGTGTGCGCGATCACGCATCCGATCGGACTAGAGGGTGGTTATTTACCCTGCAATCACCACATCGGGTTCGAGATACCGCTGACAAATCGTCTCACGTTCGTAAGGCTGAAGAAGTTGGCGTTCGTGAAATAAATTCTCGATGCCCGATCGCGAGCCATGTCGATCATCCGAGAGAGTCCCGCCGTTTGTTCGGCTCACAGCTCCCGGCCGAATCGAAGTCGACAGGAGATCCCGGCACGTGTCCGTACCCCTCAACGACGCCCCCCGGTCGGCGGCCCCCGGCACCGGGCCCACTGCCGCGCCGAGTCCGGAGCGGCGAATCACGGCCGTCGTTGCCGAGCACGACATCTTCGACGCCGCCCTGGCCGCTCTCGTGGAGAGCGCCGGCTACGACGCGACGGTCGTCGAACCCGCCCAGCTCGCTGCCCTACGGAACCCGAGCGCGATTCTGGTGCGGTCGGCCGCGATGCTCGGGTTCGTCCGGCGGGTGGCATCGCTGCGCACCGTCAAGGTGATCTTCGTGGGCAACGGGGTCGCGGGCTTCGATCACATCCGTGTCTCACCGCGGGCCCCGGCCGCCGAGGACGAGCTGCAGCGGGCGCTCGAGACTGCGGTGGGGCCGCCGACCCCGCCGTCCGCACCCACACTTGCGAACCGGGTACGCATCACCCAGCGGGAGCTGGAGATCCTCCAGACCTACACATTGGGTGCGACGCTGCGTCAGACGTCGCGTGTCCACGAGATCGCCGAGAGCACGGTGCGCGAGCACTATCGGCGTGTCGCCCGACGCTACGAGGAAGCCGGCCGGCCGATCGGGAACAAGGCCCAGTTGCTGGTCGAGCTCATCGCCGACGGCTGGGTGCGCCCCTGACACCGCCGCCGTGGCCGACGTGCGGCTCAGTTGGTGTCCTTTGCCTCACGACAGAGGCTCTCCGACAGTGCAGACTTCCGACCATGACCGCGCCTGCCGACTCCCTCGACGAACGGGGGATCGGGAACCGACGGACCGGCACGGCGTGGACGCTCGCCGGGATGGAGCTGTTCGTGTCGTTGTCGGCACTCGCCGGCGGCTCGGCTCTCATGACCGATCAGTGGTCGATGCCGCGGGAGTGACTCACCCACACGCCGTTCGAGACCTGGACCGCTCCCGGTGTCGCACTGATCGCCGTAGTCGCGTTACCCCACCTGGTGGCTGCCGTGGTCGCCGCCGTCCCGTCCGTGCCCGCGCGGTTGGGCATAATCGGCGGCCTGCTCGCCGGGTCGTCGCTGATGGTCTGGATCATCATCCAGATCGCGCTGCTGCAGGTGTTCTTCTTCCTACAACCCGTGCTCTTCGTCGTCGGCATCGGTGAGATCGCGCTGGCGATCCGCTGGCGGCGCGTCCGCTGCCCGTCGACGCCGGGTGACGGCGCTGAACCCTAGAAGAGCCCCACGGCGCGGCCGATCAGACCGAGCGCGACGATGAGAAAGATGATCGCCGCGATGGCGATGACGATCACGCCGCCGGCACGCCTGCGTTGCGGCGGTTCGTGCTCCTCTCCCCCGACCGCGGATTCCGCCGGCGGTGTGTCACCGGGCGCCACTCCGCCGCCGGGCTCGAGTCCCGCCGTGCTGGACGGGTCGGGGTTTTGCGGGTTGAACGGTTTGCGGGCGGGGTCATTGTCAGCCATACGGGCGGTGTACCCGGAATGGCGCGAAGTCACTCGTGGGCTGTCAGAGACCGGGTGCGAGTGCGGCGAACATCACGGGCAGATCGTCGGCCCAGTAGGGCCATGCGTGCGTTCCGATCGCACGGAAATGGACGACCGGCTGCAGCCCCTCGGACCTCATCCGGCGGGCGAACTCGTTCGAGCACGCGTTGACCGAGTTCTCAAGTACCGCTCCCGTCGCGATCTTCTCCCCACGGTGCCGGCCCGGGTCGAGCCGGGTGCGTTGATCGAGGGGGCCGGGCGCGCCGGTCCCGGACGCGATGAAGACGCGCTTCCCGACGAGGGCCGGCAGGCGGCGACCCGGGTCGTGGTCGGCCCATCCCGGCGCGTTCCACGGACCCCACATGTTGGTGGGATCCCCACCGTCCCGGATGATCGCGGCTCGGGTCTGCCCTTCGTGCACCGGGCCGGTCGTGAACGGGCAACCGCTGATGGAACCGACGCCCGTGTACAGGCCCGGCCGGCGCGTCGCGAGTGTGAACGCGGCCTGGCCCCCCATGGACAGGCCCGCGATCGCGTTCCGCCCGTTGCCGTGGAACCGGCCGTCGATCAGCGACGGCAGTTCGACGGTCAGGAACGTCTCCCACTGCGGACGCCCGAACGTCGCGTCGTCGTGCTGCCAGTTCGTGTAGAACGCCCCCTGGCCGCCGGGCAGCACCGCATTGACGTTCTTGTCGCGGAAATACCTGTCCGCGCGGGCTTCCCGTATCCAGTCGCTGATCGCCGTCTTGTGGCCGCCCCCGTCGAGGAGATACAGCGTCCCGCGCGACCGGGAGTGCGCCGGTGCAACACGCTCACCGGCACGTTCCGGCCCATCGCAGCCGAACGGATCACCAGATCGTGCCGCTGCGGCCCGACCGCCACACTGCTGATCACCGACGCCGACGCGGATACCGGTGCCGCCAAGACGATTCCCTGCGTACCCGAGACGATCGGACCGGCGACGAGCGCGGCCGCGAAGACCCTGGTCAACCGGCGCCGAGCACGACTCATCCGGGTAGCACGCCCAGTTGTCCGAGGAAGTCGAGCTGATCGAAGTACAGGTGCTCGGACATCAGCTCCGAGCCGTCGATCCGGTAGGTCGCACTCCATCGGAACGAGACAGGCCGTCCGGTGGGTTCGACCGGACCCGACGGACTCTGCAACACTCCGTCGTGGACACCGTCGAACGTGCCCTCCACCGAGGCGTTGTCGCCGTCGACGACATACGAACCGACGGTGAGGCGACCGTCGGAGAAGGCGCCCTGGAAGACGGACAGGAAACCCAGTACGCCCTCCCGTCCCGTGAACACCCCACCCGGCGAGACCAATTCCGCATCGGCGGACCATGGTTCGTTCTCCGGTGCGCGGTCGTTGAAGGCATCGATGTGCGCGTCGATGACTGCTCGTGCATCACTCATGTCGGGCTCTCTTTCTCGGTTGTCGTCGGCAGGTGCGCCGACATTCGGCTATCCGGATGACACAGACCGCGCGGCGGGTCAGGATGAGCGGGTCGATCGACGAACCGCCCGATCGACTTCGGTCACGATCGTCTGGGTCGAGTCGTAACCGGCGATCGCATGCGCCATCTGCCGGCACCGAACGGCAACGTCGTCGTCGGCCAGGATGCGGCGTACCGTCGCGGCGAGGTCCGCAGGAGCGGGTCGCCGGGTCCCCAGATCTGCGCCGACCCCGAAGTACGCCACCCGAGCCGCGACTTCGGGCTTGTCCTCACCCCCTGGTGCGACGACGACGGGCACGCCGTGGCGCAGCGCCTGCAGCACTCCGCCGTAGCCGCCGTTGGTGATCAGCACCGATGTGCGCGGCAACAGTGCGCCGTAGTCGAGGAACCGCGCGACCCGCGTGTTGTCGTTCCGCGGCACGGGATCCGGTTCCGCACCGCCGGTTGTCACGACGACCTGGACGTCCATCTCGGCCAGCCCGGCGACGGCGGGTTCGATCAGTTGGGAGAAGTCGTCGTTGTCGAGCGTGCCCTGGGTGACGTGGACGATCGGGCGGTCGTCGTCGAGCATCTCCGACCACCACGACGGCGGGGGAACAGCAACGCCGGCGAACACCGGCCCCGCGAACACCGTGTTCGGCGCGAGATCGGATCGGGGATACTCGAATTCGGCCGGGCCCAGCTGGACGAAACGGTCGAACGCCCTGGACAGGTCGAGGACGAAATGATCAAGCGTGCCTCCGGCCCGTCGGACCAGGTCCCGCGCCGAGGACTGCGTGGACGCGAACAACACCCGCCGTACTGCCATGTGAGCCAACCGGTTACGGAGCCGACCCAGCCGGCCGGTCATCGGCGGCAAACCGCTGTTGAAGGGTGCGACGTCGGGACTGGACTGAGCGAGCGGCATGGTGCCGACACCGATCACCGGAGGCCGCCGGCCCGGGGGCCGGGACAGCAGGGGGATGATCCCGGCGAAGGTGCCGTCGCACAGGATCACGTCAACGCCCCGGCGGCCGACGACCGACGCCACCGCCGTCGCCTGCTCCGGCAGCGGCGCGATGAACGTCCGCTCGACCTGATAGCGCGACAACGCCAATCCGCGATGCCGATGCCGGTCGGGGGTGAAGCTGTCGGGGTCACGTTCGTCCAGATCGGCGACTCCGGTCAGCGATTCGACGGTCAACCCTGCGTCGCCAACCCGGTCGGCGAAGCGCGAGCCGGTCAGCATGATCACCTCGTGACCCCGATCCGCCAGCACACGTCCGACAGCGGTGAGCGGACCGACGTGTCCGGCCAGCGGCGTGGCGCACACCAGAATGGTCGACATCATTCCTCCATTTGAGTAGAGCTCGACTCTAACCAAATCGGACGACGGATGAGCGCTCTCACGCGATTGGTCCCATCTTTGCACTTCAGCGAGCTAAATGAGTTCCGGGGACTGTGATCGATCTTTGGGCAAAGCCCAGCAAGGCCACTACTATCGTTGTTGTTGGAGTCCGACCCGATCGGAGGCCGGCGTGAGCAAACGCCCCTACACACCGCGTAAGCGCGCGATCAGCGCGGCGCAGACGCGGACGCGCATCCTCGACGCCGCCCAGGCGCTGTTCGTCCAGCAGGGATATTCGCGGACCACAGTGCAGCAGATCGCGCAGCAGGCCGGGGTGTCCGTCGGCACCGTGCATCAGGCGGGGTCGAAAGCGTCCCTCATGACGGCCGTCCTCGAACGCGCCTTCACCGGTGACGAGAAGTTCGTCTCGCTGCTCGAACGACCCGAGTTCATCGCGATCATGAACGACACCGACACCGATCGCGCCATCGGGCGGTACGTCGACCACGTCGTCGCCGCCAACAGTCGGATCGCCGATCTATGGCATGCCGCGACGCTGGCGGCCGACACCGACCCGGCCATCGGCGAACAGCTCGAGCGGTCTGAGCTCCGCCGGCTCGACGACGTGCATACCGGCTGCCACTGGTTCGTCCACCGGGGCCTGATCTCCGACACCCGGGTCGACGAATTCGCCGACATTCTGAGCTATCTCACCGGCCCGGCGACCCATCGCTACTTCACCGTCGAACGGAACTGGAGCACCCCGCGATTACGCAGCTGGCTGCTCACCGGCATCATGGCGGCGATGCGGTAGTCACACCTGCGGGTCACCGGTTGTGGTGAGCGGTGGTCGAAAGACCAGGACGATGACGATCGCGACGAGGAAGACGGCGGTCAAGGCGAACGGGACCGGGATGACCGGGTCGAGCAGGACCAGCACGGCACCAACCGGTACCACGGTGTTCACCACGCGATCGGCGTTGACGCGCAGAGCAATCCACCAGATGCCCAGGATGAAGACCGCGATGGGGATCGTGACCGTGAACGACGCCTGGGTTTCCGTCAGCTCGCTGTGGTGGGTCAGGACGTCGATCTCGACCTCGATACCGGCCGAGAAGGCACCGGCAGCGGCGAAGACGAAGTAGTGGACGTATCCGTACCGGAGGGAGTCGGCGAGCGATCCGATGGCCCGGTGGTGCGGCGGCCAGAAGTAGATCCACCACAGCGCCGCGGTCGCGATGAACGTGAGGATCGCGATCGAGATCAGCGGGGCGAGCTCCTGTTCGTTGTGCAGCGCCTCGATGATGGCGTTCGACGACGCCAACAGGCTCTCGCCGAGCAGGATCAGCGTGAACAGTCCGTACCGTTCGGTGATGTGGTGTGGATGCCACGGAGTGTTTCCCTGCTTCTCGGCGATCACCGGCACCGCGAGCTCGGCACCGACGAGCACCACGAACCCGATGGTTGCGGCTGCTCCCGACGGTACGAGGAGCCATAGCAGCCAAAGGATCTGGACGACGGCGATCCCGGCGGCATAGAGCCGGGTCGTCCGGCGGCGGTCTCCGGCAGAGCCGGAAGCGCGCAACCACTGGGCGACCATCGCGACGCGCATGACCACGTAGCCGAACACGACCAGGGTGAACTCGTGGTCGACGAAGGCGGGCTCGATCCCGGCGGCCAGCACCAGCACACCCGCCATCTGGACGAAGGTGAGCACCCGGTAGAGCCAGTCGTCGGTGCCGAACGATGTCGCGAACCAGGTGAAGTTCATCCACGCCCACCAGATGGCGAAGAAGATGAAGGCGTACGACACCACCCCGTCGACGATGTGGTTCTCGGTGAGTGCGTGATGGAGCTGGACGGCCGCGATGCTGACCGCGACCACGAAGACCAGATCGAAGAAGAGCTCGAGCGTGCTGGCCGTCCGGCCCGGTTCGGCCGGGTCTCGTAGGCGCATGGTGCTCAGGTGAAAGCGCTCAGACATCGTTGCCCCCGATCGGTCGCTGCGTGTGCACGAGATCATGCCATCGGCGCCGAGGGCATGCGCTCAGGAGTGCGGGTCGGGGTGTCCCACCGCCGACGGCGGTCGGCGTGCGGGGCGCACGCCGTGTGACCTCGGCGATCTGCGCAGGTGACGGGCGGGATGGACCCGTCGTGGCACAGTGAACACGTGCTGCTGCCCACCCTGACCCCCACCGCACCGGACGATCCCGCCGTGATCCGTGTCGGCGACGACAAGCTGTCGCGCGAGGACCTCGTCGGGGCCGCGACGGCAGTCGCCGAACGGATCGCCGGCGCCCGAACCGTCGCGGTACTGGCCACGCCGACGGTGGAGACGGTGCTGGCGGTGGTGGGCGCGCTGATCGCCGGGGTGCCGGTCGTCCCCGTTCCGCCCGACTCCGGGCCGCGCGAGTTCGAGCACATCCTCGCGGACTCGGGGGCACAGGCGTGGCTGGGGCAGGCCCCCGCCGAACCCACCATTCCTGTCATCCCGGTCCGCCGCTACGCGAAATCGTGGCACCGTCACCCGGAACCGCACGCCGATTCGACCGCACTGATCCTCTTTACCTCCGGCACGACCGGCCTCCCCAAAGGTGTTCCGATCACCAGGCAGAGCATCGCCGAGGGTCTCGACGCACTCGCCGATGCTTGGCTGTGGACCGCCGACGACACTCTGGCGCATGGCCTTCCGCTGTTCCATGTCCATGGGTTGATCCTGGGGGTCCTGGGTCCCCTGCGACGGGGCGGACGACTGATCCACACCGTCACCCCGACCGCGGACACCTACGCCGGTGCCGCCGGATCCGGCGCGACCATGTTCTTCGGCGTCCCGACGGTGTGGAACCGCGTCGCCGCCGACCCGGCTGCGGCACAGACGCTGTCGTCGGCGCGAGTCCTGGTGTCGGGCAGCGCCCCGCTTCCCGTGCCGGTCTTCGAGCGGATCCACGAGCTCACCGGCCACGAGATCGTCGAGCGCTACGGCATGACCGAAACACTGATCACCGTCAGCACGCGCGTCGACGGACAGCGCCGGCCCGGATGGGTGGGACTCCCGCTCGCCCACGTGGAGACAAGGCTGGTGGAAAACGGCGAGCCGCTACCCCACGACGGCGAGAGCGTGGGCGATCTCCACGTCCGCGGCCCGATGATGGCGTCCGGATATCTCAATCGGCCGGATGCAACCGCCGAATCCTGGCTTCCCGACGGCTTTTTCGCGACCGGTGACGTCGCGGTCATCGACGGAGACGGGATGCACCGCATCGTCGGCCGACGAGCCACCGACCTCATCAAGTCCGGCGGGTTCCGCATCGGGGCCGGCGAGATCGAGACCGTCCTGCTCGCCCACCCGGCGGTCCGCGAGGTGGCGGTGATCGGCGTCCCCGACGACTACCTGGGCCAACGCATCGTCGCCTACGTCGTCGGCGACCAGGTCGCCGACACCGAGCTCATCGAGTTCGTCGCCGGCGAGCTGTCGAATCACAAGCGGCCGCGCGAGATCCGGTTCGTCGAGTCCCTTCCACGCAACGCCATGGGCAAGGTGCAGAAGAAGCTGCTGGAATGACCGTCGTCTGAAGACCGCCCGGTGGAGCGGACCCGACGACGGTCTGCCGGCTGTCCGTTTTCCACGGGCGGTTTTCACACGGCTGACGTAGTAATCCACAGACGTCTCGGACGCCGGGTTCTGCCCGCCGCCACGATAGACACTGTCCCGCATGACCTTCGACGAGCTCACCGAGCGGTTCGGCGGCGTCGTCGCCACCCATCAACTCTTGGCCGCCGGTGAGACCGCCGCATCGATCCGGGATGCGTGCCGTTCCGGCACGCTCTCGTCGATACGCCACGGGTGGTACCGGACCGAGGCCGCCGATCCAGAAGTGGTCGGGGCAGTCGCCGATCATGGCGTTGTCTCCTGTGCGACCGCGCTACGACGCCACGGACTCTGGATACCTGAACATCCCGAACAAGTGCACTCGCGTGTGACGCGCCACGAGCGACGCCGATCCCACGACAGGTGCCGACGGTACGGTCGGCCGACTCCGGCCGACGGCGCCGTCGACGATGTCGCGACAGCATTGCAGTACGCCGCCCGATGCTTCGACGTCGAGGGTTTCGTCATCCTGTGCGACTCCGCACTCAACACCGGCAAGATCACACCCGCACGACTCCGCACCGAGTTCGATGACGCGCCGATGTTCATCAAGCGCGCCATCGAGAAGACTCACCAACTCGCCGCGTCCGGAACCGAGACAGCAGCCCGCCTACGTCTCCGGAGCGCCGGCTTGCGAGTCACGGTCCAGCACCACGTATCCGGTGTCGGGTGGGTCGATCTGCTGGTCGGAGAACGGCTCGCGCTCGAGCTGGACAGCGTCGAACACCACACCGGGATCGAGAAGTACGAGGAGGATCGCACTCGAGACCGAAAGCTGATCTCACGCGGTTACTTTCCGTTGCGAGTCACCTATGCGCAGGTTTTCGGTGATTGGGCCAACACCTATGCGGACATTGCCGAGATCATCGCTCACGGGTACCACCGCAGCCGGTCGCCTGCCTGGAGAAAGCCCAGCCGATAACCGCCCACCAGAAATGGACACCGAACGCTACGTCCCCGAGCACTTTCCACCGGGCGGTTTTCAGCGAACCCAGGCCGTCAGTTGGCCCACCCCCGCTCGGCCAGCCACTCGGTGATGGTCCCGACCGCTTGACTCAGGCGTGGGATCTGGTCCCGGCCCGAGTAGTAGTGCGTCGCACCGACGATGGTGTGCAGGGTCTTGTCGGGATGACCGACCGCGTCGAAGAGGCGGTGCGTATGACTGGGCGTGCACGCGTTGTCGGCGGAGTTGCCGATGACCAGTGTCGGGACCGCGAGATCGGCCGCACACCGGGGACCGTCGCCGTTGGCGTCGTCGAAGCTCCACTGCGACAACCAGCTTCGGAGGGTGGTGAACCGGGCGAGCCCGACCGGGCCCATGTTCACGATCCGCGGATCACCCAGATAGCAACCGAGCTTGCGATCGCTGGGGTCGACGGTCAGGTCGAGCCAGCGCGGATCGGCCATCGTTCCGTGCACGATGAAACCGCGCTCCATCAGCGGTTCGCCCCGCCCGCGCAGATCGACGAGTCGCTCTTTCACCCAGGCGGTGATCCGCCGGTTGCGGTCGATCTGCGCCGCGCGGTAACGGTCGAGGAACTCCGCCGAGTACGGCGGCTGGTTCGGGTTCGAAGGGTTGTAGAGGTCCAGCTCCGGATCGCGGTTGTCGGGGTCCGACTCGTCGAGGATCGACGGGTCCATCCACTCGGTCAGGGTCCCGTGCCGCGAGACGTGCGCCGCAAGCAGCATCATGCCGTCCGCGGCGGGGAGGTCGAGGGCGGTCAGGTCCGGCGGCTCACCGGCGGGGGTCGCGGTGACCGTCGCGTGCTGTGCCTGCTGCTGGTAGTACAGCGACAGGGCGCCGCCACCGCTCCAACCGGCCAGGATGACCTTCTCGTAACCGAGGCGTTCGCGCGCATCCTTCACGCACGCACCGAGATCCTGCACCACCTTCTCCATGATCAACGCACTGTCGACGCCGCGATACCGGCTGTTGCAGTAGATGACGTGGTGACCGGCGCGGGCGAGGGCATTGGTCATCGGCAAGTAGGCGCCGCCCCCGATCGGGTGCATGAAGACGATGACGTTCTTCGACGCCACGCCACGGGGGCGGAGCAGGTAGCTCTCGAGCACCACACTCTCGGTGACCCCGCCGTAGGTGTCCTGGTACGCCGAGAGATCATCGAAGACAACGAGATAGGGAATGCGGTTGTAGTCGTGACGGGGCACGTCCCCCCGGTCGCTCATACTCGTGACCCGGCGTCGGCCTGTGCGGAGTCCGCGACCCCGGATTCGAAAAGTGCGGGTGCGGCGATCAACCGTCGACGGGTGTCGATCGAGATCACCTGCCATTCCACGCGGTCGAACTCGTCGAACTTGCGCCGGGAACGCTCTCGCGCCCGCTCCGGGATGCCGTGATGCATCCCCTGGGGTGCGTGGGAGATCAGGCCCGGCGGCATGCCGACTCCGAACATGCTGCCGCCGTGGAAGAACGCGATCTCGTCGAAGTCGGTGTTCCGGTGGTACCACGGCAGCCGTTCGGCACCCTTGCGCGCCTCGGCGGGGCGCGGCAGGAAGTTCATCACGTACACCCCGGTCGCCTGCATGAACAGATGCACCGTGGGCGGCAGATGCACCGTCTCGGAGGTGATGACGTCGTAGTCCTCGATGTTGAACGTGAACGGGAAATTGTCTCCACGCCAGCCCTCTACGTCGAGCGGGTGGAACGGGTAGAACAGCGATGTCTGCCCCTCTCGCTGCCGGAACCGCACCTCGTACTCGTCTCGGCCGTCACCGTCGAACGCCTCCGCCTCGGGAACGACGACGAGCGAGGAGTCGAAGGGGAAGAACCTGCCCAGCACGCCCGGCTCGGGCACCCGGAACTCGTCGACCGCCTCGATGACGAGCAGCAACGACGCACCGTCGGGCACCTGACGATAGGTGCACCCTTTGGGGAGATATACGTAATCGCCGGGCCGGTAGGGCAATCGACCGAACTCGGTCTCGAAGTACCCGGTGCCCTCGTGGACGAAGACGAGTTCGTCGCCGTCGACCGGGCGAAACCAGAACGGAGCGGCCTCTTTCCGACGACTCAAAGAAATCCGGCAGTCCTCGTTATGGAACATCAGCAGCGGCTCACCCGCGGGGTCGTTCTGGTCGGAGGGCACGAGGTCGGTGACGATCCGATCGACGCCGGTGTGGGTGCCCACCGCCCGGAACTGCGTCGGGTCGTTGCGTCGATACAGGTGTGCCGTGCGACCGGTGAAACCGTATCGTCCGAGCTCATCGTCTTTCAGATCGGCGACATCTCGGTGCACCTGCCGAGGCGTGCGCCCCTTGCGATGCTGGACGAACGATTCCATGCCGAACTCCTGTCTCTGGGTTTTTCTGATGCTAGATTCAGGTTCAGAAGATGACAAGGGTCACACTGCTCGTCGATTCGAGTGCGGTCTTCGACCCGTCCACATGGTTCGATGGGGAATCGGTCCGCGGAAGGAGCTCACGGTGCCGCCGACGAACAAAGGTCGCCAGACCGAGGCCGCGTTTCTCGACGCAGCGCGCCGGACGTTCGCCGAAAAGGGCTACCTGAACACCAAGATCTCGGACATCTCCGCCGCTGCCGGCCGCTCGACGGGTTCGTTCTACAACTACTACGACAGCAAGGACAGGCTGCTCGAAGCCCTGCTGGATCAATTCTCTGACGAAGTGGTGGAGCAGTCGCTCGCGACCCGGCACACCGACCCGGAGGCGAGCGTCCGCGCGGCCGTGACCGCGTATTGGACGACGTACAAGAAGTACCTGCCCGAGATCATCGGCCTGTTCCAGATGTCGATGACCGACGACGATTTCCACAACCGCTGGCTGGCCAACCGGGTCTCCGGTGTGAAGCAGGTGCTGTCGGGTCTGCACGGTGCCGAGCGCGCGGGGTACTCCATCGGCCTGCCGCTCGAACCGCTGGCGTCCGCACTGGTCGCGACCCTCGAATCCACTTGCTGGACCTGGCTTGCGGTCCGCGGTGACGCCGCCGGGCCCGTACCCGACGACGACACGGCCATCGAGATCCTCACCGCGATCTGGTACCGGACCGTCTTCGGGGCCGGACCGGCGAGCTGACCACAACCCCCTTGCCCTCCCGGACCGAGCCGACGACCATGGGGCCCATGCCCATCGAGGTCCGGCCCGCGACGATCTTCGACGACATCGCCACGATGGTCGGCCCGAAGAAACCGACGTCGAACGTCTGCTGGTGCCTGAGCTACCGCATCCCGAGCAAGCAGAACCAGGAGCTGGTCCGCGAGCAGCGCGGGGAGTTCGTGAAAGAGCTGTGCGACAGCGGCATTCCGATTGGTGTGCTCGCCTACGACGACGCGGGCGAGGTCGTCGGCTGGGCGGCCGTCTCGCCGCGCGCGGACACGAGCTTCGCACGCAACCGGAAGATCCCGCACGTGGACGACCTGCCGGTGTGGTCGGTGTGGTGCATCCGCGTCCGCCCCGGTCATCGCAAGCAGGGGATCTCGCACGCACTGCTGGCCGGGGCCGTCGACTATGCGCGGTCGAACGGCGCGCCGGCGATCGAGGGTTATCCCGTCGACAATCAGGGCGCCAAGGTCGATCTGACGATGGCCTACGTCGGGACCCGCGGCCTGTTCGAGAAGGCCGGTTTCACCAAGGCGGCCGACACCTCGTCCGTCCTCGCCGGATTCCCACGCGTGCTCATGCGGTTGTCGCTGGACTGATCGAGACCACGACTCAGATCAGTTCCGCCAGTTCGGCGGTGGGTACGTGGATCCAACCCTCCCGCGCGGCGACCGGCCGGTCGGTGGCATCGGGCAAGATGGTCCGGCCGAGCTCGGCGGCACGCGCGATCAGTGCGGTGATCACGGCGTCGAACGCGTCGTCGTCACGGGCCATGGTCTCGGCATGATCGCCGAGATCCAACCATGGCGCAGCTTCTTCGAATGCCACGACGAGTCCGGCGAGCACCGAAACGTTGGCGGCACGTTTGTATCCGCGCGAGGTCAGTCCCCATCGTTTGAGTGCCCCCGCGGGGTACGCCTCGACCGCCCACCCGTCGACGCGGTCGTCGACTCCCAGGTCCGCGAGCAAGCCTGCACATCGGAACGCGACGTGCGCGATCTGGTCCGCCGACACGCTGAGCGGGCGACCGACACCGGCGTCGACGATCCGCAGATCGGTGCGACGTAATGCAAGTGGTCGTCGACGGGCGATGTCGTCGAGTTCTCGCCCCTTCGACAATTCGTTGCGATGATGCGCGACGACGAAGTCGACGAACTCGTCGGGCCAGCCGAAGGGCGAATCGATCCCGATGCGGGTCGACCCCTCGACGAGGCGCCGGACGGCGGTGTCGTCCGCGCCCACGACGAGATCGGTGAGCACGGCCTTGTCTGCATCCCAATCGACACACGCGACAGCAGTTTTCGCCGGCGATGCGGACAGGTCGATGCCGACCGTCCGCATCGCCGGGATCACGGTTCCGGGTCGAGTCAGAAGTTGCCCTCGAGGAACTCGGCATACGCGGGCAGATCGAGTTGCCCGTGGCCCGACAGTCCGATCACGACGACCTCGTCCTTGTCGCTGTCGGCGACGTGCGAGGCGCAGGCCGCAATCGCATGCGTCGACTCGGGAGCCGGGACGATGCCCTGGGTCCGGGCGAACTGCACGCCCGCGGAGAACGCGTCGTGCTGGGAGATGGCGACACCCTGCACCAGACCGAGCTCCACCGTGTGGCTCAGCGCCGGCGCCATGCCGTGATAGCGCAGACCACCGGCATGGATCGGGTCGGGCACGAAATCCATACCGAGCGTGTGCATCTTGAGCAACGGGGTGAGTCCGGCGACGTCACCGTGGTCGTAGCGGTACTCCCCCTGCGTGATCGACGGGCACGCGGCGGGCTCGGCGGCGATGACGCGCGGGTCCGAGCGGCCGTGCAGCTTCTCCCGCAGGAACGGGAACGACAACCCCGCGAGGTTCGAACCGCCTCCGGCACAACCGAACACAACGTCGGCACCACCCGGTTCCACCGCGTTGAGCTGGTCGACGGCCTCCTGCCCGATGACACTCTGGTGCAGCACCACGTGATTGAGCACGCTGCCCAGCGCGTAACGGGTGTCGGGGTTCGCGGCCGCGACCTCGACGGCCTCGCTGACGGCCATGCCCAGGCTGCCCGTGGTGTTCGGATCCTTGGCGAGCATCGCTCGACCCGACTCGGTCAGCTCCGACGGACTGGGGTGGATGGTCCCGCCGTAGGTGCGGATGAGGAACCCCCGGTAGGGCTTCGAGCTGTACGACGCACGGACCTGCCACACTTCGACGTCGATGCCGAACTGCGCACCCGCGAACGCCAGTGCGCTTCCCCACTGACCGGCTCCGGTCTCCGTCGTCAGCTTGGTGACACCGTCGAGGCTGTTGTAGTACGCCTGCGCGACAGCCGAATTCGTCTTGTGGCTGCCGACCGGGCTGACACCCTCGTACTTCACGTAGATCCGCGCCCTGGTGTTGAGCGCCTCCTCGAAACGACGCGCGCGGATCAGCGGCGACGGCCGCCACATCCGGTAGATCTCGCGCACCGGTTCGGGGATCTCGATGTAGGGCTCGGTGGACACCTCTTGCGCGATGAGGCCGCTCGGGAACAACGCGGCGAGATCGTCCGGCCCGACCGGTTCCTTGGTGCCCGGATGCAGGTGCGGCGGGATCGGCGAGTCGAGCTCGGCGGCGAGGTTGTACCAATGGGTCGGGACATCCACTGTGATCAGATCCGGATTCCCGGTCTCGACATGCATCGTCATGGATCACCACTCTAATCCTCGGGCCGGTCCCCGCGTCCCGTGCCGACCGATCCCGCTGTCACGCCCCGGGCAGCCGGTACTCCTGCCGGGGCCGGCCGGTGGCGCCGTACTGCAGCGACATCGTCAACCGTCCGGCCGCCACGAGGTTCGCGAGGTGCCGCCGCGCGGTCGGTGCCGCGATGCCGATCTCCCGCGACACATCGTCGGCGAACAGCGGAGCGCCCTCGGCGAACAACGCCAGGATGCGCTGTTCGGTCGGCGAGCCACCCTCGGCCCGGTCCGCGGCGCGGGTGCCGAACCGCAGTGCCGACAGCGCTGCGTCGACGGCGTGCTGGTCGACGTTCTCGCCCGCCAGCATCCGCCGGTACTGGGCATAGCCGGCCAACCGACGCGCGAGGTCGGCGTCGTCGAAGGGTTTGATCAGGTAGGCGAGTGCACCGGCACGCATCGCGCCTCGTACCGCCGAGGCGTCGGTCTCGGCACCGACGATGAAGCAGTCGCAGTCGAGTTCGGCGACCAGTTCGATGCCCGAACCGTCCGGCAGGTAGACGTCGAGGAGTGCGAGATCGATGTCGGGATGTTCGGCGATGGCTTGACGTGCCGCACTGATGCTGCCCGCCCGGGCTCGCACGGTGAAGCCCCGGACGGCGTCGACGATCGCGGAGTGCAACGCCGCGACCCGGAAGTCGTCGTCGACGATCAGGACGCCGTGGTCGTCGGTCATGGGGTCACTCCCGGTTCGTCGGTCTGGCTGTACGAGTCGTCTTCGGCCTCGTCCGTCGGCGCGAGCACGCCGGGCAGGCGGGCGACGAACACGGCCCCGCCCGGTTCGTCATCATCCGCGGAGCCGCGACCCCCCGCATCGGCGACCCACACGTCGCCGCCGACCCGGCGCGCGATCTGCCGGGCCAGGGCGAGTCCCATACCGCGGCCGCCGGGTACGTGCGCGCCGGATTTGGTCGTGGCGCCCTCGGCGAAGACGTCGTCGGGGTCGTCGAAAGCGATGCCGGGTCCAGAATCCCCGACGGTGACCAGGACCGTGTCGCCGTCGGCGATGACCTCGACCTCGACCTCACCGGGCTGTCCACCGTCCGGTCCGGACGCGGCGGCATCGATCCCGTTGTCGACGAGGTTGCCGAGCACGGTGGTGACGACGACGGGTTCGGTGAGCACGCCCTGAATCCAGGTCTGGTCGCCGAGTCGCAGCACCACCCGGCGCTCGCGCGCCTGAGCCGCCTTCGCGTCGAGAAACGCGTGGAGGTGTGGTTCGCGCACATTGTCGAGTCCGCCGAGGAGCGCCCCTCCCGGTCCGGTTCCGGTGACCTCGTCCAGGTAGGCGAGCGCTTCGTCGGCGTGCCCGTGCCGGAGTAGGCCGGCGAGTACGTGCATCCGGTTGGCGGTTTCGTGGCGCTGTGCGCGTAGGGCGGTGCTCATCGACCTGATCGAATCCACCTCGCGGCTGAGTGCTTCGACGTCGGTGCGATCGATCACCGACAGGACCATGCCGAGGTCGCGACCGTCGGCCCGCACCCGATGGGAACTCACCAGGACCACCCGTTCGCCGACACCGGCGGCGAGGGGTTCGTCGGTGGGCGTGGCCAGGACGGTCGCCACCCGCGGGGTCAGGCCGAGGTCGCCGGCGGGGGTGCCGACCGGGGCGTCGATGTCGAGCAGCGCACGCGCCCTGTCGTTGACGACGCGCACGATGCCGTCGGCGTCGACGGCGAGCACGCCGTCGGCCATCGAGTGCAGCACGGCCCCCTGTTCCCGGACGAGCTCGGCCAGATCGTCGGGCTCCAAACCCAGGGTGAGTCGGCGCCACCGACGGGCCAGCAGCACCGAACCCACCCCGCCGATACCCAGTGCCGCAAGCGCGAGGAGCGCGATCGCGACGATGTCGGTGCGGGTCTCGGAGCCCAGGCGTTCGGTGGAGACACCGACGCTCACGAACCCGACGACTGCGCCGTCGGCGTCCAGGACCGGGACCTTCGCGCGGACCGACTCGCCGAGGGTGCCCCGGTCGGTGTTCACCTCGTTCGATCCGGACAGCACCTTCGACGGGTCGGTGGAGACCGTCCTGGCCAGCTCCGTCACCTCGGGATGTGCCAGACGGATGCCGCGGTCGTTGCCGATGACGACGAACAGGGCTCCGGTCCGGGCTCGTACTGCCGCCGCCTGCCGCTGCAGCGGGCCGTCGACCAGGTCCGCCGCGTCCACCCGGTCACCGGGATGGGCGGCGACCTCGCTGCGGACCTCGGCGTCGGCGGCGACCGACTGCGCGATGGCGAGCGCGCGCTGTGCGTACTCGTCGCGCACCCGGTCGTCGGCTCCGGCGATGACCAGACCGAACCCGACCGCGAGGCTGACCGCTATCACCGCCAGCTGCAGGAGCAGCACCTGCGTCCGCAAACGCATGGTGTCAGCCTAATGCTCGCTGTGGGGCAGGCACGCCGACGCGGCGATCCGTGGGGAACGGATCGCCGCGTGGAGTGTGGATCGGCATGCACCGGTTGGGCCGTATCAGAACGGGATGGCCCCGACCAGGACCCCGACGGCGAGCATCACCAGCGAGACGACCGTGGCGCGCCACAGGACCTTCTTGTGGTGGTCGGCCAGGGTGATCCCGGCCAGTGCGACCAGCAGCAGGATCGCCGGGACGAGTGGGCTCTGCATGTGCACGGTCTGGCCGGTGATCGATGCCCGCGCCATCTCGGTGGGGTCGATGCCGTAGCGGGTCGCGGTCTCGGACAGGACCGGTAGCACCCCGTAGTAGAAGGCGTCGTTGCTCATCAGGAAGGTGAGCGGGATCGAGAGCACGCCGATCACGATGGCCATGTGGGGGCCCATCCAGTCGGGGATGCCATCGGCCAGCCAGTGCGCGATGGCGTCGACCATCCCGGTGCCGTTGAACACGCCGGTGAGGACGGCGGCGGCGAGGACCATGGCGACCACCGACACGATGCTCGAGCTGTGCCGGGTGATGGCCTCCTGCTGCTGCTTGATGTGCGGGAAGTTGATGGCCAGGGCGATGCCGGCGAAGATCATGAACAGCACCGGGATGGCGACGATGTCGGCACCGAGGATGGCCAGCAGGGCCACGGTGAGTCCGGCGTTCACCCAGAAGAGCTTGGGCCGCAGGGTTTCCCGATTGGGGTCGAGGACGCCCGAGAAAGATGCGTCGCGGTCGTCGTCGGCGGCGCCCGCCACGGGGCGGCTGAGATCGTGATCGCCGGTGGGAGCGTCGTCGTAGGCGCCCGAGCCTGTTCCCGTCGAACCCGAACCGCGCGCCCGACGACCCTTGGGCGGCAACCCGGTTCCGCCGCCGGCGCCGACCAGTACCTCTTCCTTCGGGGCGAGGATCGAATCCCGGATCTCCAGCTTGCCGATGCGCCGGCGTTCGAGCACACCGAGGTGATAGGCGAAGAGCAGTACGACGATCAGCGCCGCCACCAGTGCGGGGACCATCGGGACGAAGACGTCGTTGGTGTCGATGTTCAGCGCACTTGCGGCGCGGGCGGTGGGGCCACCCCACGGCAAAATGTTCATCGTGCCGTTGGTGAGTCCGGCGACGACCGTGAGGACGACCGGGCTGACGCCGAGCTTCAGGTACAGCGGCAGCAGTGCGGCCGTCGTGATGATGAAGGTCGTCGAACCGTCGCCGTCGAGGGAGACGACACCGGCGAGCACCGCGGTTCCGACCACCAGGCGGGCCGGGTCGTCGTGCACCGCGCGGACGACCGCCCGGACCACCGGGTCGAAGAGTCCGACGTCGATCATGATGCCGAAGAAGATGATCGCGAAGAACAGCATCGCCGCGGTGGGGGCGAGGTCTTTGATGCCGTCGGTGATCATGTCGCTGATGCCGAGGCCGGCACCGGCGAAGAGGCCGAAGGCGACGGGGACGAGGATCAGCGCGACCACGGGCGTCGCCCGCTTGGTGATGATCAGCACCATGAAGGTGGCGACCATCCCGAGGCCGAGGGCTACCAACATTGTCTTACTCGATTCTGCAGCGGATGTGAGGGCGACCACATCGGGTGGTCACATCAGAAGTGTTGGGGGTCACCGGCATCACAGTCACGCTTGGGCGCATAAGTAGCGTTTCGCGCTTTTCGCGCTAGTCGGGCAGCATCGGTGCGTCGTCGCCGTGGTTGCGTCCGATGAGGACCGCGCGGGTGACCGAGTCGCGGCCGAACCGGTCCCGCAGCAGATCCATCGTCGCGTCGAGTTCGTGGGCATGGTCGGTGTCGAAGGGAAGCGTCAGCTGGATGCTGTCGTGGTCGTCGAGGTTGGTCAGCGACAACCCGACCAGGGTGCATCCCCGTTCGCGGATGATCGGCATCGCGTCGGCGAGGAGGCCGCGCGCCGACGCCATGATGAGGTCGGTGCGGTCGGTGGACTCCAGCAGCGTGCGGGACCGGGTGGCGCGGGTGAAGTCGTCGAAGCGCAACCGCAGAACGATTGTCCGACAGACCCGTTCGGCCGTTCGGAGCCGTTTGCCCAATCGTTCGACGATCGCGGTGATGGTCGCCTCGAGGTCGGCCTCGGACTTCGGACGTCGGCCGAGCGCGCGTTGTGAACCGATTGAGCTGCGTCGTTTGCCGGTCTCCACCCGACGCGGGTCCTGGGCGAGTGACAGCGCGAAGAGGTGCCGTCCGGCACCCGACCCGACGATGCCGCGCAACGACCGCTCCCCGAGGGCCGCCAGCTGGCCGACGGTCTCGACTCCTGCGTCGTGCAGCTTGGCCTCGGTGACCGGACCGACCCCCCAGAGTCGACGGACCGGGAGCGGATGCAGGAAGTCGAGTTCGGTTCCCGGCTCGACGATGAGCAGGCCGTCCGGCTTGCCGACGGCGCTGGCGACCTTGGCGAGGAACTTGCTGCGTGCTCCGCCGACCGTGATGGGGAGACCGACCTCCTCGCGGACGCGGCGTCGAATCGTCGATGCGACGTCGTGCGACGTACCGCTGATCCGGCCGAGCCCCCCAACGTCGAGGAAGGCCTCGTCGACCGAGATCCCCTCGACCACCGGAGTGGTGTCGTGGAAGATGTCGAAGACCTCCCGACTCGCCTCCATGTAGGCCTCGAACCGCGGCCGGACGACGATCGCGTCGGGACAGAGTGCCCGCGCCTCGTGGCCCGGCATCGGCGATCGCACCCCGCGGGCCTTGGCCTCATAGCTCGCCGCGAGGACGACGCCGCCGCCGACGAGAACCGGACGGCCGCGAAGCGAGGGGTCGTCCCGCTGCTCGACCGAGGCGTAGAACGAGTCGAGATCGGCATGCAGGATCGACGGATCCCGCCGTTCCCGCCGCTCGATGCGCATAGAACACATGTTCGCATGAGGGTCGGACATGTACCAGCACGTCCGAGGCAGCCGACTCGGGCTATGGGTCCATCGGCTTTGTGGGATCGCCGATGCCGGCCAGGCGGCGCACCGCGACCAGACCGTCGTCGCTGCCGGGCCAATGGCGCCGGAGCGCATCTTGGCCGGCACGGCGGACGACCGAGCGCAGCGCCAACACCACGATGATCGCGTCGTCGGCGTAGCCGAGAACGGGGATGAAGTCGGGAATCAGGTCGATGGGAAGGACCAAGTAGATCAAGAGCAGCATTAGCCGGACGCGGACACCACGGGGGAGTTCTCGGTCAGCGGCCAGCCGTCGCAGCAGTACGACGGTGTCGGGCAGTAGCCGAAGGAGGTCTTTGGCCCGCAAACCGGGTGGGCGAGCGACAAGGAGAGCGATCACCAGGATCACCCACAGCAACAGCACCCCACCTGCGACGGAGATCGCGATGGCGACGAGGCGTTCCATCAGGACGGCTCCGTTCTGTCGGCGAAGGGTGAGACGTCCGCCACTTTATCGGGAACCGTTGTCAACACGTCTACGCTGAACCCATGCCAGGCCCGAGCATCGCCGAGATCTTCAACTCGACCAGTCCCGATTTCGACCTGGTGACTCCCCTCGTCTGGGGTCCGGCGGGCGAGACCCTCGTTGCTCGGGCACGGGTCGCGCTGGGCGATGAGGTTCTCGACATCTGTTCCGGCACCGGTGCCAGCGCGCTGGCCGCCGCGCGGGTCGTCGGACCCGACGGGCACGTCACGGCAGTCGACTTCGCCGCCGATCTGGTGGAGCGTGGCCGAACCAGCGCCTATGCGGCCGGTCTGCGCAACATCGACTTCCGGGTCGACGACGTGACCGCGCTGCCCGGCCGGGAGCGCGGCGAATACGACGTGATCACATGCGGTTTCGGCGTGTTCTTTCTGCCGGACATGGACGACTCGGTGCGCAAACTACTGCCCCTCCTGCGCCCACGTGGTCGTCTCGCAGTCGCGGTATAACATGACGACGCACTCCACGACTTCACCGGCGCCTACTTCGCCGAGGTCGCCCGCGTGACGAACACGCCGCCGCCACCCGGTCCGCGTGCCCCGTCCGACGGACCGCCTCACCCCATCACGCGGATCGACACCGAGGAGAAGATCGTCAGGTGGCTCGAATCGCTTGGCGCAGAAGAGGTGTCCGCGTCAGTTCTCGACCTGCGCGTACCACGGACCGACGAGTTCTCCTGGTCGATGGTCCTCGGCAGCGGGTTGCGCGGCGCACTCGCCGACCTGGACGCCGACGCCGTCGAGGACGTGCGAGTCGGGTTCCTGCAGCGGCTGGCAGACGAGAGGGGATCACCGAAGTCGACTGCGACACACTGATTGCCGTGGGTGAACGACCGGCCGACTGACCTCGCGGCGCTTCCACCGCCGGGCGTCGACGGCTTCGCGCGATTCGGCTGCAGACGCCCAATCCGTGGTGAGACCGCGGGTACAGTCGCATTCGCGCTACGCGATGCCGCGGTCAACGGAAGCGGATCAGGCCCGGCACATCAGCCGGCGCGGTCCATCCGTCGCGAGCGAAGTCCGCCCAGATCCGTCGCAACGTGCGGCCGTCCTCGGCAGCCCGATCGGCGTCGTGGCCGGCCAGGATCGGGGCGCCGGCCCAGATCTCCGGGGTTCCGAACAGCAACGGGATGTCGACGGTGTGCACGGCGCGCAGCGGGTGATCTGCTGCGCCCCAGTCGATGACGTACTGCGCGGCCTTTCCTCCGGCGCGTCGGTGGCGTCGGGCGAAGCGGTCGGCCGCCGACGTGTAGATGGCACGGGTGAGTTGCTGGACAAGGCATTCGTACAGGCGGTTGCCGACCAACGGAACCGCGGGGAGCGACGACACCCCGTCGATCGCCGCGGTGAAGAACGCGGCCTCGCGGCTGCACCAGCCGATGAGGACCTCGACGTCCCGCGCTCGACTCTCCCAGACCGCGTCCACCTCGTCCTCGGGTGGCAGCGGATGGTGGCCGTACTGGGGACCGAAGGACATGAACGCCGGAAGTCCATGTTGCAGAATCGCTTTGAGTCCCATCATCGACTCCTGGACGGCCAGGACCTCGTCGACGGTCGCCGACGCCGACACCTGGTGCGACGCAGCGAACATGTCCGCATGCAACCGCTCGCGACGTCGGGTGATGCCGAGGGGCGCACTCTGGATGATGGCGCGGCGGAACAGGCCCGTCACGCCGTCGGCCGCCATCAATTGTGCAACCGCGTCGCCGCCGGCTGATTCGCCGAAGACGGTGACGGCGTTGGGATCGCCGCCGAAGGACGCGATGTTCCGCTGAACCCAGCGCAGCGCTTCGATCATGTCGAGCAGGCCCAGGTTCGCCGGCCGGTTGATGCCGTCGCCGAGGAACCCAAACAATCCCAGTCGGTAGGTCACTGACACGACGACCACCCGCTGTTCGGCGACCAGCGCCGCCGGATCGTGGCAGGGCGCGTCGGCGGCGCCGATGATGTACGACCCGCCGTGAATCCAGACCATCACCGGGAGAGCCTCGTCGGGTCGACGGTCGACCGGCACCGTGACCGACACGTACTGGGCGTGCTCGTCGCCGACCATCTCGCCCAGCGCGGCATCGCCGAAGGTGTCGTGGACGATCCCCTCGCCGTTGCGCTGAGGACAGGCGGGCGACCACGAGGTCGCATCGATCGGCTCGTCGGCCGGCGGTTGCGGGGACGGAACCTCGAAGCGCGCCGCCTGCGCGAAGCGGATCCCGGTGGCGCGCACGACCTGTCCGTCGGTGCGAGCGATGATCGTCCCGGCCGGACACTCGAAGGTCGCGGTCGTCGTGGGTACCTCGGTCATGCGCGGACTTCCTCCGCCGACGCCGACGGAGCCGGTTCGACCTGATACCGGATGAGCCGAGAACTGTTGAGCACCACGGCAACCGATGATGCGTTGTGCAGCACGGCGGCGAGGACCGGCGAGAGCGCACCGCCCGCGCCGATCACCAGCCCCAGGGCGTTGACGGCGATCGACATACCGTAGTTCTGTCGTATCACCTCGACGGTGTGCGAACCCAGATCGCGGATGTCGAGCAGCTTGCGCAGGTCGTCCCCGGCTAGCGCGACGTCCGCGGTCTCGACCGCGACATCCGTTCCGGCCAACCCCATCGCGATGCCGATGTCCGCGGCGGCCAACGCGGGGGCGTCGTTCACACCGTCACCCACCACCGCGACCACGTGGCCGAGGGCCTGCAGCTCACGAACCACCGCGAGCTTGTCGTCAGGGGTGACCTCGGCGGCCCACCGCTCGATGCCGAGTTCGGCGGCGATGGTCGCCGCGGTGACCGGGTGATCGCCGGTGAGCATGGCGATCTCGGTGACCCCGTCGGCACGCAGCGCGTCGAGCACCTCACGCGCCTCGGGACGCAGCTCGTCGGACAGACTCACCAGACCGACGAGCGTGCCGTCGACGGCCAGCAGCAGCGGTGTCTCGCTCGCCTGCCGCAAGCGGTCCACCCAGCCGATGGCGTCGTCGGAGATCGCGACGCCGTGCCGGTCGAGGAGCGACGGATTACCCAGCAGGAGCACGCGCCCGTCTTCGGCGCGGGTGCGCATGCCGAGTCCGACGATGACCTCGCATTCCGCATGCGTCGGGATCTCGATGCGACGTTCCTCCGTGGACCGGATGACCGCTTCGGCGAGCGGATGACGCGAATGGATCTCGGAGCTGGCCGCGTAGGCGAGGATCTGTTCGGGCTGCCAGTCGTCGGAGAAGGACACGACGTTGGTCACGACCGGGCGCCCGACGGTCAGCGTGCCGGTCTTGTCGAACACCACCGCCGAGATCCGTCCCGAAGCCTCGAGGTGCGATCCGCCCTTGATGAGGATTCCGCGCCGCGCGCCGTTCCCGATGGCGCCGCTGATCGCGGTCGGGGTGGACAGCCCCACCGCACACGGGCACGCGATCAGCAGCATCGTCATCGCACGACGGAGATCGCGCGTCACCAGCAGCGTCAGCGCCGACAACGCGAACGACGCGGGTACGAACCGCCGGGAGAAGTTCTCCCCGACCGTCTGGATGGGAGCGCGGTCGCGCTGGGCCTCCTCGACCCGGCCGATGATCCGACCGATCGAGGTGTCGTCGCCGACCGCGTGGGCCTCGATGACGATCCGGCCGGTGAGTACCACCGAGCCGGCCTGCACGCGGTCGCCGACGTGCTTGGTCACCGGGAGGTTCTCGCCGGTCAGCGCGGACTGGTCGACCACCGCCTCCCCGTCGACGACCACCCCGTCGACCGCCACCGCGACCTGCTCGTGCACGATCACCGCGTCCCCGACGTGGAGCGCGTCGATGGCCACCTGCACCTCGGTGCCGTCGGCGAGGCGGACCCACGCCGTGTCCTGGGTGCCGCGGAGGAGGTCGGCGATGGCGCGGCGGGTGCGTCGCAGGGTGAGGTCCTGGAGGAACTCACCGATGTTGAGCAACCACAACACGGTCAGCGCGACCACGTTCTCGCGCAGCAGCAAACTCGCAATCGTGGCAGCGGAGACCAGTGCGTCGGTGCCGGCCCGGCCGCCACGCAGCGAGCGGAGCGCGCCGCGGAGGAACGGGTAGCCGGAGAAGATGGTGACACCGGTGGCGACGGTGCGCGAGGCCGGACCGAGCAGCGGCGGACGGCGGAACCCGTAGCGCCGGAAACCCAGCAGGACCAGGGCTCCCGCGCCGATGCCCATCCGCAACAGGTCGGCATTGGTGACGTCGGCCGAATGCGGTGCGCGGTCAGGAAGATTCGCGGGGTCGGCGTGAGTGGCCGCCGCGATCGCATGATCGATGGCATCCCGGTCGGTGTCCGCCCGGAACCACACGACGACCGAGGCGGTGCGCGGATAGGCGTGCACGGCGCGCACACCCGTCACCCTGGCGACGCTCTCCTCGATGGCCACGGCACGGCGGTCGGCGACAGTGCGATCGGTGACCCGCAGCCACGGAACCGTCATACGCACCCGGCCCGCCGCCGACGACCGGACGACGATCTCGGTCGGTGGCAGCTCGGGAGAGTACGTCGGCGCGGACGCGCTCACGATTCAGTGATCGTGGTCGTGGTCGTGAGCCACCGCTGTTCCCGGCGGTGTCGACTCCTCGCCCAGCCGTTCCTTCGCCTCGGCGACGATGTCGGCGGTGTTGAGTCGCACCGACTCCGCGACCTCCTCGGCCTTGCGGGTTCCACGGATACCCCACGTGGTCGCCACGACGGCTCCCTCACGCAGCGGGGCGCGTCGAGCGACGGTGCGTACGGCGTCGTAGGCGACGGCTCCGACGAAGCCGGTGGCGACCGTCGCGCCGGCCTTGGCGAGCAGTGCATGAAGTGCCATGTGGGGTCCTCGCTATCCGATGTGCTGCACACGTGGTGACAGGACACCACGCTACAGGCGCACCGCGACTCACATGGTGCGGCCGCGGGTGCGGTTGTCGGACATGCGGACTCGCTAATGTGAGTGGCACCGTTCGGGTGCTTTTCGAACCCCGGTCGCCGGACCCTTCGTGACGCGCCCTCCGCAAGCTCCAAGCGCTCCGCAGGGAGCAGGACTGCCGCGCCCTCCGCAAGCTCCGAGCGCTCCTCCTGCCCACCGCAGCGCGCGGTCGGCGACCTTCGGATCACCGTAGGAGGAAACCGGATCGCCGATCGTGTCGAGGCTGCACGGTTCTGTGCTGTCCGTGACGCGGACCGGTTGTGAAGGCGGTCATGGCTCGGCGCCGTGTGCCCGCGCAACGTCTCTCAGTGTGGGGCGAGCGAGCCCCGCAGACTCCGCCGGACCGCGGCCCGGACGTCGGCGTCCGGGTCGTCGGCGGCGCCCTCGAGGATCCGCCGGACCACCGGATCGTCGCTCCACTCCGCGAGGGTGAGGGCGGCAGCCCGCCGGACGTCGTTGTGGACATCCGCGATCGCCTTCTCCAGCGCCGAGACCGTCGCCTCATCACGTGCGACCGCGAGCCCCCGCGCCGCACCGACGCGCACCTGCCATGCGGTCTCACGTAACGCGCGGACGAGGACCGGGCCGTCGACAGCGCCGTCACCCACGACCGCCATCGCGGAGAACGCCGCGGCCCGGACGAGGGGATCGCGGTCGGCTCCGAGTGTCCGGACGGCCTCCACACCACCGCCCCCGACCGTCGACAGCCCGTCGGCCACCGCGATCCGGACCTCACGGTCGGGATCCGTTGCCAGGCCGGCGATCAGCTCGGACTCGTCCCGTGACACCAGCGCGCGGATGGCCTCGATCCGGACGCGGTGGTCGGAATCCTGTGTGGCGGAAGCGAACAGGTCCACCCGATCAGCGCGCACGGCGCGCAACAGGTCGACGACGGTCGCACGCACGACCGGGTCCGGGGACTCGGCGTGATTGGCGAGCGCCGACACGAACTCCGCGGTCGGGTCGATGATCTCGACGAGTTCCCGCAGCCCCTGCGTCGCCGCTCCGCGGACCGGTGCCACAGCGTCGGCCAGCGCTCCGACCACGGCCATCTCGAACCCGTCCGGGGCGTTCTCGGTCAGCACCGCGATCGAGGTTCGGCGGACCGTCGGATCCGGGTCTGCCAGATAATCGGCGAGATCGGCGGCGTGGGTCACCGAGGTTCCGAGCAGTTCGACGATCCTCGGTGACGCCGTTGCCGTGGACTCGTCCTTCCTCGTGGTCTCACGCACCGGGCTCTCGACACCGCGGTATCCCGGGCCCGTCGACACGACCGGTTGTTCGATCGCGATCACCGTGCGGTCGGCCGGCGGGATGTGGTCCAGCCCCTCGACATCGACCAGGAAGGGTTCGACCGGCCGACCGAGGAACTCCATCGTGCCGTCGGCGGCCTTGCGGACGTTCAGGTGGTAGCCCCACTCGTCGTCCCGGCGCTCGGGGAGATCGGCACGCTCGTGATAGAGACCCCACCGACTCTCGGTGCGTGTCAACGAACTACGGGCCGCCAGTTCGGCGCAGTCGCGGATGAACGACACCTCCGCACACCGCATCAGTTCGTGCGGGGTCCGCCCGCCCATCTGCTCGATCTCCGAGCGCATGCGCTCGAAGGTCTCGATGGCGATGGCGAGCTTGTTCGACGTCTTCGGCGGCGCCACATAGTCGTTGACGAATCGGCGCAGCTTGTATTCCACCTGTGGCTGGGGTGGACCGTCCGGGTGGGTCAGCGGTCGGTAGATCAGCTCGTGGGCGGCGCGCAGCTGGTCCATCGGCAATTCGGTGGGCGCAGCCAGGTCGCGGGCGGTGTCGCTGGCGTGCTGACCGGTGAGTTCCCCGTAGACGAACGCGCCGATCATGTAATTGTGCGGCACGCAGGCGAGGTCGCCGGCGGCATACAGGCCGTCGACGGTGGTGCGGCCATGCTCGTCGACCCAGACTCCGGACGCGGAATGTCCGCTGCACAAACCGATCTCGGAGATGTGCATCTCGATGTCGTGGGTGCGATAGTCGTGTCCGCGGTTGCTGTGGAACGTACCCCGCGTGGGTCGTTCGGTGGTGTGCAGGATCGACTCGAGCGATTCCAGCGTCTCGTCGGGAAGATGACTGACCTTGAGATAGATCGGGCCGCGAGCCGACTCGATCTCCGACTTCACCTCCGCCATCATGTCTCCGGACCAGTAGTCGGAATCGACGAATCGCTCTCCGTCGGCGTTCACCTGGTACCCGCCGAACGGGTTCGCCACATACGCACACGCCGGGCCGTTGTAGTCCTTGATCAGCGGGTTGATCTGAAAGCACTCGATGCCGCTGAGCTCCGCGCCCGCGTGGTAGGCCATCGAGTAGCCGTCACCGGCGTTCGTCGGGTTCTCGTAGGTGCCGTAGAGGTACCCGGAGGCGGGCAGGCCCAGGCGACCGCACGGCCCGGTGGCGAGGATGACCGTCTTGGCCCCGATCTCGACGAACTCGCCTGTGCGCGTGTGCAACGCGGCCGCACCCACCGCGCGCCCGCCCGCGGTCAGGACCCGCACGGGCATCAAGCGGTTCTCGATCGTGATCTTCTCGCGCATGTCCCGCTTGCGCAGGACGCGGTACAGCGCCTTCTTCACGTCCTTGCCCTCGGGCATGGGCAGGACGTACGACCCCGACCGGTGCACCCGGCGGACCGCGTACTCGCCGTACTCGTCCTTCTCGAACTTCACGCCGTAGCGTTCCAGACGGCCGATCATCGCGAAGCCACGAGTCGCCGTCTGATACACCGTCTTCTGGTTCACGATGCCGTCGTTGGCCCGAGTGATCTCCGCGACGTAATCCTCGGGGGTGGCCTTGCCGGGGATGACCGCGTTGTTCACGCCGTCCATCCCCATGGCGAGGGCCCCGGAGTGGCGAACATGCGCCTTGTCGAGCAGCAGGACCGACGCGCCGTTCTCGGCGGCGGTGAGGGCGGCCATCGTCCCGGCGGTCCCGCCGCCGATGACCAGCACGTCACAGTCGATCCGACTCCGGTCGGCGATGTCTGGGATATCCACTGCCGGTTCACTTCTCCAATGCATCAAGGATGGTGCGGCGCAGCCGCCGGGTGGCGTCGTCCCCGCGGCGATCCGGGTCGCGAGGGTGCGGGACGTCGACGGTGGCGCGGACGGTCTCGCCCGCACGGCCCAGGACGACGACCCGGTCGCCCAACAGCAGCGCCTCGTCGACGTCGTGGGTCACGAAGACCACGGTCGACGGATGCGCCGAGAGGGTCTGCAGCAGCAATCGCTGCATGGCGGTCCGTGTCTGCGCGTCGAGCGCCCCGAAGGGTTCGTCCATCAGAACCGCTCTCGGCGACCCGGCGAGTCCACGGGCGAGCTGCACGCGCTGACGCATGCCGCCGGACAACGACTTCGGCAGGTGGTCGGCGAAGCCGTCCAGACCGATCTCGGTGATCCACTGCTCGGCCTGATCCCGGCGGTGTCGCCGCGGGACGCCGCGCAATGTCAACGCCAGCAGAATGTTCCCGCGTACCGTCCGCCACGGGTGCAGCGCATCGTCCTGGAACACCATGGCCCGATCCCGAGACGTGGTGCCAACCGGGTCGCCGTCTGCCAGGATTCGACCGCCGCGGACCGGCAGGAGACCCGCGACGGCGCGGAGGATCGTGGACTTCCCGCACCCGGACGGTCCCGTCAGGACGACGATCTCGCCGGCGCCGACGACGAGGTCGAAACCGTCGATCACCGTCGAGTCCCCGTAACCGATCCGGATGTCCTCGAGATCGAGCCGCATCGCGGCGACCGAGTCCGCCGTCAATGCCGTTGTCGTGGGGGCCATCGTCGCTCCTGCCGTCGTCGGGGTCATCGTTGCTCCTGTCCTCGCGGCAGCCAGCGGGTGACCCGCCGTCCGATCACCTCGATCAGCCCCGACGTCAGTGCGCCGAGCACGCCGATGGTCAGCATGCCGACGAACACCTGCGGGTAGTCGACCACCGTGTACGCCTGCCACGTCCGGTATCCGACCCCGAGCCGGCCGGAGATCATCTCGGCGGAGATGAGGCAGATCCAGGCGACGCCGACCCCGACCGACAGTCCGCTGAACACACCGGGTGCGATGCCGGGCAGGATCACCCGGAGGACGACGTCTCGACGGGTGCCGCCCATCGTCCGGACCGAGTCCTCCCAGATCGTGGGCAGCGCCCGGACGGCATGGCGGGTCGCGACGAGGATGGGGAAGAACGCCGCCGCGAAGGTGATGAAGACCATGCCGGCCTCGTCGGTCGGCAACACCAGGATCGCGACCGGTACCAGTGCGATCGCCGGGATCGGACGGAGCACCTCGGTGAGGGTGCCGACCGTGAGTCGCGCTGTCCCGGAGCGGCCGAGGGCGATTCCCACCGGGATGCCGACGCAGACCGCCAGCGCGAATCCCGTACCGATCCGGATCAGCGACTGGCCGAGATCCAGGTAATACTGCTCGGAGCCGAGAGCTGCCCAGAACGCCTGGCCGACGTCGGTGAGCGAGGGAATGGTGTCGAACCTGGCCCACAGAACCACATCGTGCGTGGTCAGCAGCTGCCAGACGACACCGGCCACCACCAGGACCAGTATCCGGACTCCCCAGTGCCAGTACCGGTTCGACCCGTCCGGGGTCCGGACCGGCACCGAATCGGTGGCCGTGTCGTCGACGGCGACCGATCCGATCGTCGCGGTGGTCATGACACGACTCCGGCGAGTGCCTGCTCGTACGTCACGTCGACGGCACCGGGATGCGTCGCGCGGTACTGTCGCGCGCTGTCGGTCGTGGTGAACGCGACGTACCGGTCGCCCTCCCGCAGCCACACCGCCTTGTCGGCGAACCAGCGGGTCCCGAGCTGCGGGTCCGAGATGTAGGCGGCCCGGACTTCCTGGCCCTGTCGTCGAGCCTGTGCGACCGCGCGCAGCAAGCAGGTCGGATCCGCGGCGGGTTGGGTCCGTTCCTGTCCGCGCAACCAGAGCTCACCGGCGGTCGCCGGGTCGACCTCGACCCCGCAGATCGGATCGTCGCCACGGGTGACGGAGGCATTGCCGGTGCGGCTCAGGGCTTCCGAGTAGTTGATGCCGGCCGCGGCGAAGGTGTCCTGCAGCGGCCCCGGATCGACGAAGGTGTCCAGGTCGATCTCGTGGGGGAAGCTGCCGATGGACTTCAGGTAGGGGACGTCGTTGCGCAGCGCCCCGACGAGGTCCGACTTGATGGCCGGATTGAAGTCCGTTCCGCCCGGGCCGTTGTAGAGGTAGACGACCTCGGCCGGGAGACCGCTGTTCTCCGCGACGAGTTCGGCGGCGGCGAGCGGGTCGCGGGTCAGGGACTCGGTCGCATCGAGCTGAGCGCGCAGGAAGGCCTGGACCACGTCCGGGTTCTCGTGCGCATAGGCAGATCTCGCGACGACGCCGTGCAGGGTCGGAACCCCGAGCTGGGCTCCGTCATAGAGCAACCGCGCCTTGTCCTGGAAGACCAGGAGTCCGGGCCAGGCCACGAACTGGGCCAGGGCATCCACCTTGCCCGACTCCAGCGCCGACGCGCCCACCTGCGGCTGTTGGTTCTGCACCTGCACCCCGGTGGTGGGGTCGATCCCGGCGCGGTCGAGGGCCTGCACGAGCGTCCCGTGACCGGCCGATCCGACGCTGGCCGAGATCGACTTCCCGCGTAGATCGGCGATCGTCGTGGCCGGTGAATTCTGCGGGACCACAACCATGTTCAGCGAACCCCGCGGGCTGGATCCCGTGACCGACAGCATCTCGGTGCGGGTCTTCTCCTCGGCACCGGCACGGGATCCGTTGATCAGCAACGGATAGTCACCCATCGACCCGATGTCGATCTTGCCCGCGATCATCCCGGTCGTGATCGGCGCGCCGGTGTCGAAGTCCTGCCACTCGACCGTGTACTCCTGGCCGGTCCGCTCGGTGACCTCGGCGAGCCGCTTCTCGAACTGACCTTCCGCGCGGAGCAGGGTCCCGGCGGTCACCGTGTTGATCGTCTTCGACTGATAACCGACGACGACCCGGATGGCGTCGGTATCACCGGTGTCCTCGAGCGAGCAAGCGGCACTGCCGAGGGCGACGGCGAGCGTGACGGTGATCGCCGCCAGTTGTCGGGATCGGAGACGTGTTCTCATCGGACGTCCTTTGGGCTGGGACCATGGGCATGGGTGATCGCCGCCGGTTGCGTTGCAGTACCGGCGTTGTGGGACAGAAGATTTCAGCGGAGCAGATAGGGCATGTTGACGGTGACCGCACCCGTCGGGCATCGGACCGCGCACGGCCCGCAGTACCAACACTCGTCGACGTGCATGAAGGCCTTGCCCGATTCCGGGTTGATCGCCAACGAGTCGAGAGGACAGACCTCGACGCAGAGGGTGCAGCCCTCGATGCACAGCGATTCGTCGATGGTGACCGGCACGTCGACGCGGTTGTTGACCTGACTCATGAGCCGGCCGCCTCGCGTCGGGCGGTGCTCCGCAGACAGACTCGGTCACTGCGCATCCGGATGTACTCGAGGTCGACGGGGCGGCTCTCGTGCGCGAGATGGGTCAGTCGTTCGAGCAGCAGCAGCGAGGTACCCGAACCGGTCTCGAGATGCGCCGCCGAATGCGGGTCGGCGTCGACGGCCTCCACCGTCATCGTCGCGTGTCCGAGGGGTCCGCCGGCGATCTGCTCGAGAAGCGTGAACACGTCGTTGTTCTCGAGGTCGTGCTCGAGCAGCGGGATGCCGAGGTCCGGCACGAGATACGTGATGTCCAGGCTGATCGGCTCGTCGTCGAGGTAGCGCAGCCGTTCGATGTAGACGGCCTGCGCGTCGGCGAGTTGCAGCCGCCTCGCGACTGCGCGGGGGGCATCGACGAGGGTGGCGATCTTGACCGTGTTGCGCACCTCGCCGTGCATGCGGAATGTCTCTTTCAGTCCCTGCAGGGCATCGAGCCCATGATCGAGTTTGCGAGCCACCACATGGGTGCCGACCCGTGGCGCTCGCTCGATCAGTCGTTCCTCGGTGAGGATCGCGAGTGCATCGCGGATGGTGTTGCGGGAGACATTGAAGTCGGCGATGAGGGTGCGTTCATCGAGCGAATCGGCGAGGTCGCCGTCGTGGATCTGTCGCCGGAGCACGTCGGCGACCATACGGGCGTTGTCCGCCCGGAGCCGTCCGGCTGCTGTGGTCCTGAGCTGCATGAATGGCACGATAACGCGATCGCGCCGGCCCCGGAACGCCTGTGCGCGGCGCTGGTCGCGGCCCGGGGTGAATGCGCCACCGGCGGTACGCCGTGACCTGCGGCCCGTGCTCGGCCGCAGGTCATTGCGCCACCCTCGTGCGCCTCGGTCCGATTAGAATCACCGCGCTCACAATGCGGTGTCGGCCCCCCCGGGTCAGCGCGGTTGCGTCGCGTCGGCCGCTCGCAGCACCGTCCGCGAGACCGCGTCGGGGCGCGACACCAACGACGCGTGCGAGGCGTTGACCTCGGCGGTGCGCCCGGGTACGACTCGTCCGGCCAGGAAGCGCTGCAGCGCCGTGGGATCACCCGATCCTGCTGCGAGACGAGGTACCAGCTGGGCACCCGTGCCCACGACGGCGGTCCGGACGGTTCCAGGTTGGCGCGGAGCGCGGCGGATTTCTGGTGGGCGAACATGTCGGCGGCGACCGCGGGCGACACGTCCTGCGCGAAGATCTCCCGGAAGTACGGGCGCGCGATGTAACCGTCGACGTTGCGTCCGGCCACGCCGGTCGGGTCGTTCTCGACCACCGTCAGCTGCAGGGCCGGCGGAAGGAGCCGGCTACCGGGATAGGTGATCGGGTTCAGCAGCCCCTGGACGAACTCGCCCGTGGTGCATCGGGTGTTCCGACCACTCGCCGGCGATGACCACTACTCTTGCCCTCATGACCAAGCGAACCGAACCGGACGCCGAGATCGACATCAAACCGCGTAGTCGCGACGTCACGGACGGCTTGGAGAAGACCGCGGCCCGCGGCATGCTCCGCGCGGTGGGCATGGGCGACGACGACTGGGTGAAACCGCAGATCGGCGTCGGGTCGTCGTGGAACGAGATCACGCCCTGCAACCTGTCGCTCGACCGGCTGGCCAAGGCGGTCAAAGAAGGCGTGCACGAGGGCGGCGGGTACCCGCTCGAGTTCGGCACCATCTCGGTCTCCGACGGCATCTCGATGGGTCACGAGGGCATGCACTTCTCGCTGGTGTCCCGCGAGGTGATCGCCGACAGCGTCGAAACCGTCATGAGCGCCGAGCGCCTGGACGGTTCGGTCCTGCTGGCCGGTTGCGACAAGTCCCTGCCCGGCATGCTGATGGCCGCGGCCCGACTCGACCTCGCGTCGGTGTTCCTCTACGCCGGGTCGACACTGCCCGGATACGCGACGCTGTCGGACGGCAAAGAGCGTCAGGTGACCATCATCGACGCCTTCGAGGCGGTCGGGGCGTGCTCGCGCGGACTTATGAGCCGGGAGGACGTCGACACCATCGAGCGCGCGATCTGCCCGGGTGAGGGTGCGTGCGGCGGCATGTACACCGCCAACACGATGGCCAGCGCGGCCGAGGCACTGGGGATGTCCATCCCGGGCAGTGCCGCACCCCCGGCCCCGGACAAGCGTCGCGACCAGTTCGCCCGCCAGAGCGGGGTCGCCGTCGTCGAGATGCTGCGCCGCGGGATCACCGCGCGCGACATCATGACCCGCGAGGCCTTCGAGAACGCGATCGCCGTGGTGATGGCGTTCGGCGGCTCGACCAATGCGGTGCTCCACCTCCTCGCCATCGCCAACGAGGCCGAGGTCGAACTGTCGCTCGACGACTTCATCAGCGTCGGCAGCCGGGTTCCGCACCTGGCCGACGTCAAGCCGTTCGGCCGGCACGTGATGACCGACGTCGATCGCATCGGCGGTGTGCCGGTGGTGATGAAGGCACTCCTCGACGCGGGCCTCCTGCACGGCGACTGCCTGACGGTGACCGGATCGACGGTCGCCGAGAACCTGGCGCACATCGCGCCGCCGGACCCGGACGGCCAGGTCCTGCGGGCCACGAAGTCGCCCATCCATCCCACCGGCGGCATCACCATCCTCAAGGGATCGCTGGCCCCGGAGGGCGCGGTGGTGAAGTCCGCAGGCTTCGACTCCGATGTGTTCGAGGGCACGGCACGGGTTTTCGACCGCGAACGCGCCGCGATGGACGCGCTCGAGGACGGCACGATCACCGCCGGGGACGTCGTCGTCATCCGGTACGAAGGCCCGAAGGGCGGACCGGGCATGCGGGAGATGCTCGCGATCACCGGCGCCATCAAGGGCGCGGGTCTCGGCAAGGACGTGCTCCTGATGACCGACGGCCGGTTCTCCGGCGGCACCACCGGTCTGTGCGTGGGTCACATCGCGCCGGAGGCCGTCGACGGCGGACCGATCGCTCTGGTCCGCGACGGCGACCGGATTCGGCTCGACGTCGGCCGCGGTCTCCTCGACCTCCTCGTCGACGACGACGAACTCGCTTCGCGCGCACAGGAGTTCACTCCCCTGCCCCCGCGGTACACGCGCGGCGTGCTGGCGAAGTACTCCAAGCTCGTCACCTCGGCGTCGCAAGGGGCGGTCTGCCGCTGAGCGCGGTACCGGTCCCGCTGGACCCCTTGAACCCCGGTGCCGGCGTCAGGTTGCGGTTTGTCCCGGATTGCGGGACAAATCGCAACCGGATCTCCGGTGACCGCCGTCGAATGCGCCTACAGTCTCTGGCATGGCCAAAGACCGTGGCACCCCGAAACCCACCACTGGGAAATCGTCCGCGCTGTCGAAGGTGTCTCTGCCGCAATGGATTGCGCTTGGACTGACCGTTCTCGCGGTGGTCTTCATCGTGCAGAACCGGACCACGGTGCGCATCGACCTGTTCTGGGTGAGTGTCGAGTCCCCGCTGTGGTTCATCCTGGCCGTGGTCTTTCTCGTCGGATGGGTCGTCGGCGTACTCGCCGCGCGCGGACGTTACCGGCAGCGCCGTCCGCACTGAGTTCGACGCCGCTTCGTCGGCGAAACCCGCGCGGTCTCACGACGATCGCCCGGGCGGCAGCTCCTTTCGCGGGATGAGGTGGCCGAGCAGCCACTCGTAGATCGCGTCGTCGTTCAGCAGGGTGAAATGGTGTGCGTTGCCGATGTGGAACCCCTCCTGGAACTTCAGCCCGCGACGCTGCCGCGTGTGCTGCCCGCGCCCACTCGGCGCGAGCACCAGGCCGTCACCCAGCAGACGCCCGACCGGGTGGTCGGGGTCGCGGGTGATCGTCGCGGTGACGAAGAGATGGCGAGCGCCCGCCAGCAGCGGCACGTCGGCGCCGGGCGGCTGCGACCACGCGTCCGGGTCGTGACCTATCCAGTCGTCGTCGGTCAGGCTGCCGTGGAACAGGTCCCGCACCCCGGCACTCCGACGACGCAACAATGAGCCGATCGGGCGGGTGACCGGCGTCCGGTTCAGCGCATTCGTGGCCAGGTGGACACCGCGGGCGAGTGGAGCCCCGAGGTGCGGCGTGCCGAGGCACACTGTCTCCGACACCAGGCCCGTCCAGTAGTCGCCGCGCTGATCGGCTGCGTGGCAAGCACTTCGGACGACCAGCCCACCCATCGAATGGCCGATGAGGGTCAGTCGTGTCACCGGCGTCGGCCAGAGCAGGACGAGTGCGTCGAGAAGGTCGGCGAGGGCGCGGCCGTTCTCGCTGATGTGGCGACCGGTGTTGTAGCGGACCTGGACCTCGGTGGCGCCGATGTCGTCGGTCAGCCGCTCGCCGTATGTGGGTTGCTCACCTAGAGACCACGCGAACTCCGACTCCATCAGGCCGTGCAGGAACACGACGACGTGTCCACCCGCGTCGGGGAAGCCATCGCGGAGCGACTCGGCGTCGAGGGAGACCGGCCAGCCGTCGACGCGGATCGACATGTCGGCCGTGAGGGGCGAGTGCACGGTGTCCAGTTCATCGCCGATGAGACCGTTGAGAATGCCGAGGAGCACCGCGCCTCGAGTAGTATGCGAGGGCGCGCGGCCCTCCGACCAGGGCACATGGTCCGCAGCCGACCGGCCGGCGTCGAGGGCAGCGGTGATCGAGTTGTACGTCCCCTCGCTGACGGCGTCATGCACCATCCGCGCGGTGTCGACGGAACTCCCCAGGACAGGCCGGAGCATCCGGAAGACGCCCCCGGCGATGACGCGGTGCATCGCTCCGACGCCGCGCGTCGCAGCGCCGGCCTCGTACAGCCCGAGGTCGGTGAGCGCCCGCAGCTCGGACTCACGCGTGGTCGTGGCGGTCATGCCCCGAGTGTACAGATGTGCACTCAATCTGGGCGGAGCGGAAGTCACGACCGCCACCCGTCAGATCAGGTTGCGCCTTGTCCCGGCTACCGGGACAAAACGCAAGGGGATCTCAGGCGGCCCGGCGTCGCGCCCGGAACACCACGTCGTGGGTGTGGTGGCCGCCTCCCGCGGCCTTGCCGCGTTCCCGCGTCTCGTCGGTGACGATTTCCCAACCGTCGCCGAGCAAGGCCACGAAGTCCTTGGGCTGCACATAGGCATCCGGGTTGAAGCCATGTGCACGCACACCCTCGGGGGCGTGTGCCACGACGAGCAGGGACCCGCCGGGGCCGACGGCATCGACCAGCCGGCGGGCCGCGTCGACATTCTCCTTCGGGATCGGGAAGTAATGCATGGTCACAAGGTCGACGTCGGTCGCCGGCACGTCCTCGGCGATCACGTCGGCACGCAACCACGTGATCGACGGCCGCGGGTCGATCTCACGAGCCCGATCCACCGCGACCTGCGAGATGTCGAGGGCCGTGACCTGCCATCCGCGGTCGGCGAGCCATCGGGCGTCGGCCCCCTCGCCCGACCCGACGTCGAGCGCGGTGCCCGGCTCGATGTCCGACACCTCGGCGACGAGCGCAGGGTTGACGTCGGAGGTCCACAAACGGTCCGCGCTGCGGTACCGCTCGTCCCAGCCTTCGGCGGTTCCCGGATCGTTGCTCCCCCGGGACTCGGTGGCGGCCTCGGGGCGGTGGCTGTTCTCGGTGGTCATGTCTTCGACTGTGGCACGCACCGTCGTGAGCGGCAAGGACGGTTGCCGATCCGGCAAGAAGTGATGGTGGAGCGGAGACCCCGGGTCAGTGCACCACGCCCGCGATCCGCCGGATGGCCTCGGTCAGCACGTCGGCGGAGCAGGCGGCGTTGAGTCGAACGAAACCGGCACCCGGATTCCCGAAGGCGTGTCCGTAATGCAGGGCGACGCGGGCTTTGTCGAGAATGACGAGCCCGGGGTCGTCGCCCAGCCCGGTCTCGCGGAAGTCGAGCCAGGCGAGATACGACGCCTCCGGCCGCGTGTACCGAACCGTCGGAAGATGCTGCGCGAGCAGCTGTTCGAGGAGATCGAAGCTCTCCCCGATGACCTCGAGGGTGGCGTCGAGCCACTCGTCACCGTGCGCCAATGCCGCTTCGGCCGCAGCGCGGCCCAGAATGATGCTCGTGCGATAGCGCACCTCGTCGGGTTGCCGCGCGATCAGAGCCCGGCCCCGATCCGACGCGACAACCGTGAGCGCGCACTTGGCACCGGCGAGATTGAAGGCCTTGCTCGCCGAATGTGCGGCCACGCCGACGTCGCGCGCCGTGTCGCTCACCGCGAGGAACGGGACGAACTCCACGCCGGGGTGGACCAGCGGCGCATGGATCTCGTCACTGACAACGGTCGCCCGCGGCCAAGTCGGCCAGTCGCGCGAGGTCGGTGGCGTCGTGGACGAGACCGAGCGGATTGTGCGGGTGACACAGTAAAACCGCGCGGGCCCCGGCGGCGAGGGCGCGTTCGATGCCCGCCAGATCCATCCGCCAGGTCGTCGACGACGACCCGCGTTCCTCGAGAAGGGGCACCTCGACGACGCGACCTCCGGCCTCCGGGATGAGTTCGAAGAACGGCGGATAGACCGGGGGCATCAGCACGACACCGTCGCCGGGACTGATCGCGACACGCAGACTCTCGACGATGACGACGCTCACGTCGGTCGTCGAGTTGACGTCAGCCGGATCCACCCGCCACCCCCACCGACGGTCGGCGAACCCGGCGAAGGCCTCCCCTGCCGAACCCGAGGTCGCCGCGTAACCGATGTCGGACGCACGTACCCGGTCGATGATGGCGTCGGCGACCACCGGTGCGAGCGGATAGTCCATCTCCGCGATGAACAGCGGTAGTACGTCGTCGGGGTGCGTGTTCCACTTCGCGCTGGTACGACGGCGTAGTTCGTCGAGCGGCGGCGCGACCGGTCTGATGCTCACCGCTACTTCGTACCGCCGATGCCAACGCCGCACCACCACTGCGCGGCCACCATGTCCGTCGACGATTCCGCCGTCAGCGGGCAGACTGGTCGGCATGGCCTCCCCCATTCGCATCGGTGTCCAGATCCAGCCCCAGCACGCACCCGAGTACTCGCTGATCCGTGACGCGGTCCGCCGCGCCGAGGACACGGGCGTCGACATCGCGTTCAACTGGGATCACTTCTATCCGCTGTACGGCGCCCCCGAGGGCGAACACTTCGAATGCTGGACGATGCTCGGCGCCTGGGCCGAGCAGACCTCCCGGGTGGAGATCGGCGCGCTCGTGACCTGCAACTCTTACCGGAATCCGGAGTTACTCGCCGACATGGCCCGCACCGTCGACCACATCAGCAACGGCCGTCTGATCCTGGGCGTCGGGGCCGGCTGGTTCCAGAAGGACTACGACGAGTACGGGTACGACTTCGGCACCGTCGGTTCCCGGTTGAACGATTTCGGTGCCGCCCTCCCGCGGATCAAGTCGCGGCTGGCCAAGCTGAATCCGGCTCCCACCCGCGACATCCCGATCCTCATCGGCGGCAGCGGCGAGAAGAAGACGCTGCGCTACATCGCCGAGCACGGCGACGTCTGGCACGGCTTCAACGACGTCGAGCAGTACCGGCACAAGTCCAAGGTGCTGGCCGAGCACTGCGCCGCCGTGGGTCGCGATCCCGAGACCATCGAGCGGTCGTCGGGCGTGCAGTTCGACGGGGACACCGACGCGCTGCTGCGCGATGCCGATGCGCTCGCCGACGAGGGCGTCACGCTGCTGACCGTCGGCGTCACCGGCCCCGACTACGACCTCACCGCACTCGAGGCGCTGTGTCGGTGGCGCGACTCGCGGAACTGACCGCGTAGCACCCGGGCGCACCCGCGCCCGGGTGCCGACACTCCCCCGAAGGCGTCGACGACACCGCACGCCCGCACGGCTAGGTTTGTGATCATGCATCGAGTGCCGGCACTTCGGGAACTGCTGACACGCGCGGCTTCGGCGGTCGCGCTGACGGGACTGCTGGGCGTCCTCATGGCCCTGGCGTCCCCCGGCGCGGCGTCGGCGGAGCCGCCCACCCGGCTGCCGAACTACGTCGTCGACTCCGCCGATGCGATCTCCCCGGCGCAGCGCGCCGAACTCGAGACGGCGATCGACTCGCTCTACAACGCCCACGCGGTCCAGATGTGGATCGTGTACGTCCGCGATTTCGACGGTCTGACCAGCGAGGAATGGGCGGATCGGACCGCCGCCGCCAGCGAGCTGGGTGACCATGACGCCCTGCTCGCCGTCGCCACCGAGGACCGGGCGTATCGGTTGTTCGCACCCGACAGCGTGGGCGGCCTCGATCAATCGACACTCGAAGAAGTCGCGAACGACGACGTCGTCCCGCAATTGCGCGACGAGAACTGGGCAGGTGCGGGCCTGGCGGCGGTCAACGGACTGTCCGGCGCACTCGATCCGAACCACACCGGCCTGATCGCAGCCGGCGTCGTCGGCGGCGTGGCCATCCTCGGCGGCGGCGGCGCGTACCTCTACTCCCGACGCCGCAAGCAGCGTCGTATCGACGACAGCGTCGAGACCCTGCGAGAGCAGGAACTGACTGTCGACCAGTTGGCCGCGCAACCCGTCGAGGTGCTCGACCCGTGGTCGCGTGAGGTGCTCACGGACCTCGACAACGCCATCCGCACCAGCAAGGAAGAGCTGCAGCTGGCGGTCGGCGAGTTCGGTGAGGCCGAGACGGCTCCGTTCACCGACACCGTGCGGCACGCCGAACAGGCGCTCGGACGGGCGTTCGGGCTGCGCCAGCGTCTCGATGACAACGTTCCCGAGACCGACGACGAACGACGCTCGATGCTCGTCCAGATCATCACCACCTGCACCGAGATCGACAGCACGCTGGACGACCACGTCGAGAACTTCGACGCGATGCGCAACCTCCTCATCAATGCGGACTCGCGATTCGACGCCATCACCCAGCAACTCATCGGTCTACGCGCCCGTCTGGAGACGGCGACGCAGCAGCTGACCGACCTCATCGGCAAGCACGGCGAGGCCACGTTGACCTCCATCCTCGACAACGTCGATCTCGCCCGAGCCCAGATCGACTTCGCCGAGGCGACCGCGGATCAGGGGCGCGCCGCCATCGCCGCACCGGTGGGTCAGCAGGGACCGGCCGTCGCTGCGATCAGGTCGGCCGAGGGATCGATCGAGCAGGCGACCACGCTGCTCGACGCCATCGATCACGCAGATGCGAACATCGCCGTCGCCCGCTCGCGAATGCCGGCGCTCATCGCCGAGGTGGACGACGAACTGGCCGAGGCCAACGCCCTGGCACAGACCGGCGGGACCTCGCTGGTGACTGCGATCGAGGTCGCGAGCGCCGCGGTCGCCAATGCCCGCAGCAACTTCGACGCCGATCCGCTGGGTACCTTCACGGCGCTCGTCGACGCGGATGCCGATCTCGACGACGCACTCGCCGCGGCCCGGGACGCCGCGGCCGAGCGCATCCGTCGTGCACAGGTCCTCACCGCGGCACTCGAATCGGCCGAGGCCAAGGTGACGGCGGCGGCCGACTTCATCGGCACCCGCCGCGGGGCCGTGCAGTCCACGGCACGTACCCGACTGGCGGAGGCGCAGCGGCTTCTGCAGTCCGCGATGGACGCCGCTGCCACCGATGCACCGGTGGCGACCGCGACCGCACGTCGCGCCGGTTCCCTGGCCGACCAGGCGCTCATGGCCGCTCAGACCGACGTCGTCGACTGGCAGTCGCAGCAGCGACATCCGGGCGGCTCGTCCACCGCCGGTGCGGTCCTCGGCGGAATCCTCGTCGACAGCTTCCTACGCGGCACCGTCGCGGGACGCGGGGGCGGATTCGGCGGCGGTTTCGGCGGGGGCGGCTTCGGAAGCGGCGGACGCAGCCCCGGTTCCTTCGGCGGCTCCGGGTCGTCGGGCCGGATCGGAACCGGCGGGCGGTTCTAGGCCCCGGCGCCGGGAGCGCAGCGAGCGGGCCGAATCAGCACGGCGCCGGGAGCGCAGCGAGCGGGCCGGATCGACACGGCCGCGTGATGTTCCACGTGGAACCAACAGGGGTGTTGGGCTGCCGTTAACGCTCGGGTAGCCATCGGTTCGTTTCATCCTCCTAACGTGCTCCTCGTCGTGCGCCGGCCCCGTGGCGCGACCATGTTTTCAGAGGAGCCCGTGTGCGTATTCCGTTGCAGCTGTTCATGTCCACCGGCGAGGATGCCGGACGTTCGTCCCGCGCCTACGTGACATGCCGCTACAAGTGCGGCGACGCGTGCCGCCACGATCCCGGGAACACCAGCGACAACAACTACTTCCGGGACATCGTCCGCACCGCGGTCTCGCGTCGAAGCGTTCTCAAGACCTCGGCCGGTGCAGCGGTGGCCGTCGGTGCGACCTCGCTCCTCGCGGCGTGCGGTGACTCCGGGTCGTCGGAGTCGGCCTCGTCGTCGAGCGGTGCGACATCCGGAGATGCGATGCCGGGCATGAACTTCGCCGCCGTCGCGCCGAACACGGAGGACGCCGTGGTGATCCCGGACGGGTACCGCCAGGAGGTGGTGATCAGGTGGGGCGACCCGATCCTGCCCGGCGCTCCCGAGTTCGACTTCGCCAATCAGACACCCGAGGCGCAGGCCGGGCAGTTCGGCTTCAACAACGACTTCGCCGGCCTGATCCCGGTCGACGGCGTCGCCGATCACCACTACCTGGTCGCCAACCTGGAGTATCCGACCGAGCCCTTCATGTTCGCCGGCTACAAGGAAGGCGAACCCACCGAGCAGCAGGCCCGCATCGCCATGGCGTCGGTCGGCATCGCAGTCGTCGAGGTCACCGCGCAATCCGGCAGCGGCGCTCTCAAAACCGTTGTGGGCCCTCGCAACCGACGTCTGGCTGCCTCGAGTCCGTTCCGTCTCACCGGCCCGGCCGCGGGCAGCGAGTTCGTCAAGACGGCCGCAGACCCGGCGGGCACCACTGTCCTGGGCACCTTCGCCAACTGTTCCGGAGGTCTCACCCCGTGGGGCACGATGCTCTCCGGGGAGGAGAACTTCAACAACTACTTCGCGAACCCGAGCACCGTCACCGACGCCAAGGCCAAGGAGCGGCTCGAGCGCTACTCCTTCGAGGACGACGGCGACGAGCATTACTGGGGACGGTTCGACAAGCGCTTCGACCTGGCCGTCGAGCCGAACGAGGGGAATCGCTTCGGTTACATCGTCGAGGTGGATCCGCACGACCCGAATTCCGTTCCGGTGAAGCACAGTTCGATGGGCCGGTTCAAGCACGAATCGGCGAACATCTACGTGGTCGGGAGCGGGCCGGACAAGGACACCGTCGTCGCCTACAGCGGTGACGACGAAAGGTTCGAGTACATCTACAAGTTCGTCTCCAGCCGCAAGATGAAGTCCGGCCTGTCGAAGACGGCCCGCGACCACAACATGGGCATCCTCGACGAAGGCACGCTCTACGTCGCCACCTTCACCGGGGACTCCCCCGACCCGGTGGACGGCACCGGAACCCCGCCCGCCTCAGAGAAATTCGCCGGGAAGGGGTCCTGGAAGCCGCTGCTGACGGTCAATGCCGACGGTTCGGCACGCTCGTACATCCGCGGCATGTCCCCCGCCGAGGTCGCGGTGTTCACCCGGCAGGCCGCCGACACCGTCGGCGCGACCAAGATGGACCGGCCCGAGGACATCGAACCGAATCCGAAGTCCGGCAAGGTCTACTGCGCGCTGACGAACAACGACGATCGCGGCACCGATGGAGAAGCGCCTGCCGATGCGGTGAACCCCCGCAACGAGAACAAGAACGGTCAGGTCCTCGAGATGACCGACGACCACACCGGCACCGAGTTCACCTGGGAACTCCTGCTGGTGTGCGGCGACCCGGCTGCTGCCGACACCTACTACGGCGGGTTCGACAAGACCAAGGTCAGTCCGATCTCCTGCCCCGACAACGTCGCGTTCGATCCACATGGCAATCTGTGGATCTCCACGGACGGCAACGCACTCGACAGCAACGACGGGTTGTTCGCGGTCGCCCTGGACGGCGATCGACGCGGGGAGACCAAGCAGTTCCTGACCGTGCCCAAGGGTGGCGAGACCTGCGGCCCGATCATCGACACCAATCGTGTCCTGATCGCGGTTCAGCATCCCGGCGAACTCGACGACCACTCCGCGGACAACCCGGCGTCGCACTGGCCCGACGGCGGACAATCGCAGCCCCGGCCCTCCGTCGTCGCCGTGTGGCGCGACAACGGAGGCGAGATCGGCGTCTGACCACACCTCGTCATCCGAGCACCCTCGAGTCCCGGCCACTGCCGCCCGGCTCGGGGGTGTTCTGCATCTCCCACCAGGACTGTCCAGCGGCACCGAGCCGTTGACCTGGATCTTTCGTGGACCACACCCCGATCGTGACAGTCGTCAAGGTTTTTCTTGACGACTGTCAAGACCCAGGCCTAGTGTGGCGTGCAGCACATGTCGTCTCGACTGTGTCTTGCTTCTCCGCCTCGGTCGAGGCGGTCTCACGGAGGTGGAACGATGACGAGTTATGACCTGACCGGGCGGACGGCACTGGTCACCGGTGGCGCACAGGGTCTCGGTGCCGGGATGGCCGAGGCGCTCGCCGCAGCGGGCGCGTCCGTCGCGATCGGCGACGTGAACTCCGACGGCGGTCGGCAGACGGTCGAAACGCTTCGGGCACAAGGCGCGAAGGCCGAGTTCGTCGCGCTCGACGTGACCGACGACGCAGCCTGGGAGTCGGCCGTGGCGTCGACCGTCGAGTCGCTGGGCGGGCTCGACATCGTCGTGAACAACGCCGGCATCGAGGTGACGAACCTCCTGGTCGATCTCGACGCCGGCGAGACGTCGAAGATGCTGGACGTCAACGTGCTCGGTACTGCCCTCGGCATCAAGCACGCGTTCCGCGCGATGCGTCCCGGCGGCATCGCAGGCAGGGGCGGAGCCGTCGTGAACATCGCATCCGTCGCTGCGACAATCGCTTTCCCCGGCATCAGCGTCTACTCCGCGACGAAGTCGGGTATCGACCGCCTCACCCGGGTGGCGGCCGCCGAATCCGGCAAGCTCGGCTACGGAGTGCGCGTCAACTCGATCTATCCCGCACTCACCCCGACCGCGATGGGCAACAAGCTCGCCGTCGAGACCGCGGCCCTGGGGCTGTTCGAATCCCCGGAGGCGGCTGCCCAGGCGGTCGCCGAACTGACGCCGCTGGGCCGGCTCGGTCAGGTCGACGACATGGCCGACGCCGTGGTCTTCCTCGTCTCCGACGCCGCGAAGTTCATCACCGGCGCGGGCCTCCCGGTCGACGGCGGCATGGGGATGTGATCCCGCCGACGTCCACCGCCGCAACGCTTTTCCCGAACACCCGCATCGAACACCCGAACCAGACACGAGGAGTCCCACCATGCCCACCGACAAACGCGTCGTCGTCTACGGAGCGTCCGGATACACCGGCCGACTGATCTGTGAGTACCTGCGCGAGTACAACATTCCGTTCCTGGCCGCGGGCCGCGACCACGCCCGGCTGAAGAGCGCCGTCGAGGCGGTGCCGGGCATCGACACGGTCGCGTACGACATCGTCGAGGTCGAGCACACGGTCGAGGCGCTGACCGAGGCCTTCCGCGGCGCCGACGTCGTACTGAACACGGTCGGGCCGTTCGCCCGCTACGGTCACGAGGTCGTCCAGGCGTGCCTGGAGATCGGGGCCCACTACACCGACACCAACGGTGAACAGAACTGGATGATCGATGCCGAGGCGCAGTACGGAGCCGAATTCGCTTCTCGCGAACTGGTCTTGACGCCGGGCCTGGCGCAGATGTACTCGATCGGCGAGATCGCCGCGAACATCTGCCTGGAGAACCCCGGACTGGACACCCTCGACATCCAGGTGTTCTGGAAGGGCCACCCGACCGTCGCGTCGACCAACACGATCCTCACCAATGCGGCATTCGCGAAGGCGTACTACCTCGAGGAGAACGAGTACGTCGAATGGCCGGCGGACGCGGGTCTGTACACGGTCAGCGTGCCCGGCCAGCACGACCTCGGTCTCGCTCTGCCCTGGGGCGGTACATCACACCCGGTGTGGTTCAAGAACGACCCGCGCGTGGCCACCGCAAAGGCACTCGGCGGCGTCTTCAACCGGCCACTGATGCAGGGCGTTCCGGTTCTGGTGGCCGCCGCGCTCGAACAGATGGAGGGCAAGTCCGAGGAGGAGAAGTACCGGATCATCGACGAGCAGTCGGCCGCCATCCGCAGCGAGATGCCCCCGCGTGAGAACCCGCGCCTGAACACCTCGCTGGACTCGGTGTACGCCTCCGGTCCGCTCGGCCGCGCGCACTGCGTGATCCACGGCAACTCCAACTACAAGCAGACCGCCCTGCTCAACGCGCACGCCGCGAACGAACTCCTCCAGGCCCGCCCCCGCCGTGTCGGCTTCGTCTCGAGCTGCCAGGCGTTCGGCCATCGCGAATTGCTCGGCACCCTACGCGCTTTCGGTCTGGTCCTGGACCCGATCGTCACCGTGCACCGCTGAGGACGACATGCGACTCTCGGAGTACCTCGACAAGGGCGCCTCGCTGGGGCGCGACGCGCCGTGCCTCACCGCCGGCGGGGTCACCTCGACCTACGGCGAGGTCCAGGATCGGTCCACCGCCATCGCGGGTGCATTGCAGCACAACGGGATCGAGGCCGGTGACCGGGTCGCCGTCCTCTCGGCCAACGATCCGCTGGCCCTGACATGCGTCTTCGGCATCTCGCGTGCGGGTGCTGTGTGGTGCCCGGTCAATCCGCGCAACGAGGCCGAGGAGAACCGACAGCTGTTCGATCTCTTCGGGTGTCGGCTGCTGTTCTTCCAGGCGAAGTTCACCGGCCTGATCGAGAAGATCAAAGATCAGCTCCCGCAATTGGACCGGATGATCTGTCTGGACGGCGACGTCGACTGGGCGAGGCCGTTCGACGGCTGGCTCGACGAACATCGGGCCGAGCCGGACGAACGCCGACGACCAGATGGCGGTCTGTGCATGCTCGCCGGTACCGGCGGGACGACCGGCCGACCGAAGGGGGTGCGACTCACCGAGGACAACATGATGACCTCGACGGCACTGGCGTTGATGAGCTACCCGTTCGGTGAGCGCCCCCGGTACCTGGCGCTCGCCCCGCTGACCCACTCGGCGGGGGTGCTGACGTTCCCCATCCTCAGCCTCGGCGGGGAGGTCGTGATCATGCCGGCACCTGACATCGGGGACTTCCTGGCGCTGATCGAGCGGCATCGAATCACCCACGCCTTCCTCCCGCCGACGGTGATCTACGGGGTGCTCGACCATCCCGACCTCGACAGTCGGGATGTGAGCTCGCTGCGATGTCTGTGGTACGGCGCGGCGCCGATGTCGCCCACGCGGCTGGAAGAAGCACTGACGCGTATCGGACCGGTGCTCGGCCAGTTGTTCGGGCAGACGGAGGCGCCGAACATGATCGCCACCCTCGCGCCCGCCGAGCACTTCCATGACGACGGGTCGATGGCCACCGAGCGGTTCGGATCGGCCGGGCGGCCGACACCGCTGACCACGGTCGCGATCATGGCCGAGGACGGGTCGCTGCTGAGTCGCGGCGAGCGCGGGGAGATCGTCGTCCGGGGACCGCTCGTGATGGACGGGTATCACGAGAACCCCACGGCCACCGCCGAAGTGAGCGCGCACGGCTGGCATCACACCGGCGACATCGGCTACCTCGACGACGACGGCTACCTCTTCGTCGTCGACCGCGCCAAGGACATGATCATCACCGGCGGGTTCAACGTGTACTCGGCCGAGGTGGAACAGGCGTTGCTGGCCCATCCGGCGGTGAAGGACTCGGCCGTCATCGGGCTGCCTGATCCCAAATGGGGCGAACGCGTGACGGCCGCCGTCGAACTGCGTGCGGGGCACGACGCCGACACCGAGGAGCTCATCGCCTTCGTCAAGGAACGGATCGGCAGCGTCAAGGCGCCGAAGGAGATCGAGATCTGGACCGAGCTGCCGCGGTCCAAGATCGGCAAGATCCTGAAGACCGAGGTCCGGGGCGCATTCAGCTGACCGGATCGAGGCCTCACCCGGTGCCCGCCCGGCTGGCGCCGACAAGCGTCGAACTCGGCCGGGTGGGTACACTCGGGTCTCGAACTCCATCACTCCCCGAGCAAGGGAATCCCCCGGCAAGGACCGCGAGATGACACAGGTCGTCGACCGACAGGCCCGCATCGAGGCCCGCGCACGAGACAAGTTCCAGGCCAAGCGCGACGAGCTGGCCATGGCGACTCTGACGACGCTGGCCGAACTCGGGTACGCGCGGACGAGCCTGCGCGAGATCGCGCAGAACTCCGAGTACTCGCACGGCGTGTTGCACTACTACTTCACCGACAAGCTCGACCTCATCGCCCACGCGGTCCGGCAGTACGAGGCCGTCTGCGTCACCCGCTATGACGAGGTCGTGGCCCAGGCGGTGACCGCGGACCAGTTGCGCGACGAGTTCGCCGACACCTTCTTCGCAGGCATGCACTCCGAGGCAGCCATTCATCGGCTCTGGTACGACCTGCGCAACCAGAGCATGTTCGACGACTCCTTCCGCGCGGACGTCATCGAGATCGAGCGCCGGCGCGAAGAGATGATCTGGCGTGTGGTGGAGAGATTCTGCGAGTTGTCGGGGACGCAGCCCGCGGTGACACCGGCGGTCGCCTACATCGCGCTCGACGGCATCTTCCAGCGCGGACTGCTCAGCGAGATCGACGGCCGGCCCGACGGCGTCGCGACTGCGCGCCAGGACCTGATCGCCTTCTTCGGAGTCGTGGGGCACCACTGACCGTCTGACGAGTCGAGCCGCACGTTCGTGCGCAGCATCACAGCCCCCTGCCCTAATACTTCGAACCCCTAAGTATTAGACTCTCTAAACGTGTCCGCTTCCGACCCCGCCCAACTCGCCCAGACCTTGCGGCCGACGATCACCAGGCTCTACCTGGCCCTCCGTCGTCGCGCACCGTCGGTCGAGCTGACCGCGGCGCAGACGTCCGCTCTGAGCGTCCTCGCCGATCACGGGCCGATGCGTATGGGTGAATTCGCCACCCGCGAATCCATCCGCATGCCGACAGCGACGTCGGTGATCGACGGACTCACCAAGCACCACCTGGTCGAACGCAGACCTGATCCAGACGACCGCCGAGCCGTGCTCGTCGGCCTCACCGACCACGGGCGCACCCTCGTGCGACAGATCCGCGAGGAGCGGGACGTCATCCTGACCGGTGCGCTCGCCGCGCTCGACGATCAGCAGCGCGAAGCCATCGCCGCGGCCGGACCGGCCCTGCAGGCCCTGCGCGACCAGCTCGACAATCACCCGGTATCGCACCCCGCCCGCCCGGCGAGTGCGTGAGCGGCCCGGTCGCGGTTCGACACCGCCGGCCGTCCGCCTGATCTGGCAAAGGAATTCATGACCGTCACCGAACACACCCCGGGCGACACCGCCGCGGTGGCGCGCGACACCACCGCAACCGAACCGTCGATGCTCGCCTCTCTGCGCGCCCAACCGCGCGCGGTGTGGATCACCGCCTTCGCCGCCGTCATCGCCTTCATGGGCATCGGCCTCGTCGATCCGATCCTGCACAGCATCGCCGAAGCGCTGAACGCCCCACCGGAGAAGCTCACGCTCCTGTTCGGTGTCTACGTCGGCGTCCAGTGCGTCGCGATGCTGCTGACCGGTTGGGCCGCATACCGTTTCGGGCCGCGACGCACACTCACCGTCGGGCTGGGACTCATCGTCGTCGCAGCCGGCGTCTCGGCCTTCGCCGACAACATCGACCAGCTCATCGCCTACCGGGTGATCTGGGGTCTCGGCAACGCACTGTTCCTCGCCACCGCACTGGCTTTCATCGTCCAATCGGCGGTGGGCAACCGCAACAGCGCCATCATGATGTACGAGGCCGCCCTGGGCATCGGGCTGGCCGTCGGACCGCTCCTGGGTGCGACGCTCGGTGAATGGACTTGGCGCGCACCGTTTGCCGGTACCGCCCTGCTGATGCTGGCCGGAGCCATCCTGTGCGCGTTCATGCTTCCCGCCGACGGCCCCCGGTCCGAACGAGTGCGGGTCCGGATCGTCGACCCGATCAAGGTCCTGCGCAACCGCACCCTGTTCGTCACGTCCGTCGGTTCCGCCTTCTACACGGGCGCCCTCTTCACCGTGATCGCCTGGGCGCCGATCGCGATGGGCCTGCGACCCATCTACGCCGGACTCGTCTTCTTCGGCTGGGGTCTACTCACCGCGGTCGCCGGAGTCTTCGTCGCGCCGCTGCTCGCTCGGGTCGTCGGTGAGAAGGCCGGTGTCATGGTTGCCATCTCGACATACGGACTTGTCATGGTGCTGGCCGGGATCGGCACGTTCACCGGACAGATCTGGCTGATCGGCCTGGCCGTCATCCTCTCCGGCTTCCCCTCGGGCGTGCTCAACACCCTCTTCACCGACGTCGCGATGTCGGCCGTCGGCGGCGACACCCCGCGCTCGGTCTCGAGTGCCGGGTTCAGCTTCCTCCGCTGGATGGGCGCCGCGATCGCGGCCGTGCTCGTCGCGTACCTCGCGAAGTGGACCGGTTCGGAGGCGACACCGTGGTGGTTCGCCACCGGATACTGCGTCGTCGCCCTCGGCGCGGTATCGCTGGCCAAGGTCGCCCACGACCACAAGGTCGCCGACGATGCCGCTCTCATCGGCGCCGAGGAGTTCTGAGGTTCGCGCACACGCGGCTTCACGCTCCCTGAGCACAGGCGCAAGGAGCACGGCCCCCTCCCGCTCCCCGAGGTGCGACGAGCGCGACGCCTCCGCTCCCTGAGGAGCGGCCGGACGGCCGTCGTGGACCACCGAGCGAACACTCCTGGGCGCCCGAATTCTATGCTCCCTGAGGTGCGAGCGAAGCGAGAGGGTCCTATAGCTTGTCAAGTGCTCCGAGGTCGGTGGTGAGGTCGCGGAACACTTCGCGGGCGATGTAGCGCTTGAGGCAGCGGAGGATGTCTTTCTTCGTTTTGTGTTCGGCGGAACGTCGCTCGACGTAGGCGCGGGTGGGGGCGTGGGATTTCATGCGTCCGACCGCGATCATGTGCAGAGCACTGTTGGCTTGCCGGTCCCCGCCCCGGTTGAGTCGGTGACGGCTGGTTTTGCCTGAGGATGCCGGTAACGGGGCGGCGCCGACGAGTTTGGCGAACCGTGCCTCGGTGCCCATCCGCTCGACGTTGTCACCGGCGGTGATCACCAGGCGGGCGGCGGTGATCGGCCCGATCTGCGGGCGCGAGAGCAGGGTGGGTACCAGCTTGGTCAGCAGTCGTGTGAGTTCGCGGGCCAAAGACCGGGCTTGTTGTTGGGCGAGTCGGTGTCGGTCGAGCAGCGACCGCGCAGCGCGCACGAACGCCGCGGCCGGCCCGGACAGATCAGCTTTCTCGGCTGGTACCGGCAAGTCTTTGATGAATGCTGCCCGCTTGGCGATGGTGCGGGCCTGGCGCGCTTGATCGGCGTACTCGGCTGGTGCGGTGGTACACAGGTCACGGATCTGGTTACCGATGCGGGTGGCTTCCTCGACGGCCGAAGCCCTTGCCACGGTGAGCATCCGAATAGATTCGACCGCGCCGCGGGTGTCTTTGGCCACCGCGGTCGCGCGGCCGGTGATGACTGCCATCGCTGCGGCGTAGGCATCGAGTTGATCGGTCTTACCGTGGGCGTAGCGGCGCGGCAGATCGGGGGTGTTGACCTCGATCACTCGCACCCCTTCGGCGGTGAGCATCCGGGTCAACCCGGCCCCGTAGGAGGCGCTCGATTCCACTGCGGCATCCTCGACGCGGCCGAAGCCACACGCCCACTGCCACAACTGGGTGTAGCCGGCGGTGGTGGTCGGGAACTCGCGATCGGCCAGCGGGCGGCCGTCGGTGGCGACGATCGCGGCGTGGTGGGTCTGTTGATGGGTGTCGACTCCGAGTACGACCACTTGCGTGGTCACTGCTGTCTCAGCCATTCTGGCGGTGTCTCCTTCACTGCGGTGGTGGATGACCTCACCGGGGCGGGTGGACAGGACAGTGAAGAGTCACGGCCTACCAGCCAGACAGGGTCCTAATCAGGTCACACCCGCCCCGGTCCTCACAGGTCACTTGGTGCAGGTGATCGACCGGAGTTCCGGGCCGACACATCTCGCCCATGACAGCACCGTCAGCCACGAAGTAAGTCAGACCCAAACCCGGTCAACCACCCACACCCATTCTCACTGCCACGAAGGGCCACGCAACGTGTCTCACCAGGCCCTTCGTGGCTCGTCGCTATCGCTCCTCGCACCTCAGTATCTGCGGCCTGGCGGCCGTCGTGGGGGTCGAAGAGTTCGTGCTGGTCACCGGCGCGTGGGGGGTTGATAGTGGAGGGGTGGGATGCGGTGACCTTGAATTCCTCCCTTGTGCCGAAGAGCCAGTACCTCAGTGTGAGGCGCGGGGCCTGCCACGGGAATCGTGGATTGTTGCTACGAGCACGCGGATTAGACTCCTGCACTTTGTTCGCCCCGTCCGCAGCCCACTTTCCGAGGACTCGAAAGGAGACCGAGATGGAAGTGCTGCATCCCCGATGCGCCGGGATGGATGTCTCCAAAAAGGATGTGAAAGTCTGTGTCCGCCTGGCTAGTCCGGGCCGAAAGACCGTGCAGAACACCACGACCTGGTCGTCGATGAGCGGCGACATTCTGCGGCTGCGGGACCATCTGATCGCCGAGCAAGTGACGTGTGTGGTCATGGAAGCCACCGGCGACTACTGGAAACCGTTCTACTACCTCCTCGAAGACGCCCCGTTCGAGGTGATGCTGGTCAACGCCCACGACGCCAAGAACCTCCCGGGCCGCAAAACCGATGTGTCGGATGCGGCGTGGCTGGCGCAGCTGGCCGCCCACGGGCTGTTGCGTGCCTCATTCGTGCCGCCCGAACCGATCCGACGGTTACGCGATCTGACCCGCACCCGCACCGCGATCACCCGCGAACGCGGCCGCGAGATCCAACGGTTGGAGAAAGTCCTCGAAGACGCCGGCATCAAACTGTCGGTGGTGGTCTCCGATATCAACGGGGTCTCGTCGCGATTCATGTTGCAGTCGCTGGTCAAGGGTGAACGCGATCCCGCCGTGTTGGCGGAGTTGTCGGTGAAACAACTCCGCCGCAAAATCCCCGCGTTGACCCAGGCGTTGCAGGGCCGCTTCACCGACCACCACGCGTTCCTGGTCGAGTTGCATCTGGATTTCATCACCGAACACACCGCCCGGATCGACGCGTTGACCGAGCGCATCGAGAAGGTGATGGCGCCGTTTCAGGCCAAGCGGGACCTGATCTGCACGATCCCGGGTATCTCCACCGCCACCGCCGATGTGATCATCGCCGAGACCGGCGGCCAGATGGCCCAGTTCCCCACACCAGGCCATTTGGCCTCGTGGGCGGGGGTCTGCCCCGGCCAGCACCAATCCGCCGGACGGGTCAAGAACGTCAAAACCCGCCCCGGTAACCGTCACCTCAAAGGTGCTCTCGGGGCTACAGCGTTATCGATCGCCAGCCACAAAGGCACGTTCCTCAACGCCAAGTACCGGCGCCTGGTCCGCTCTCGCGGCAAACCCAAAGCGATCGTCGCCCTCGAGCACACCCTGCTCACCGTGGTCTGGATCATGCTCACCGACAACGTCGTCTACGACGAACCCGGCCCCGACTACCACCAGCAACGCCACCCCGAACGCACCAAGAACCGCGCCATCTACGACCTACACAAACTCGGATACGACGTCACCATCACACCCCACGGAGCGGCCTGAGCAGCCACCTCACCTAACTCTTCGGATTAGGGAGCAGGGGGCTGTCGCTTGCGCTCCTCACAGCTCAGGGAGCAGGGGGCTGTCGCTTGCGCTCCTCACAGCTCAGGGAGCAGGGGGCTGTCGCTTGTGCTCCTCACAGCTCAGGGAGCAGGGGGCTGTCGCTTGCGCTCCCCACAGCTCAGGGAGCAAAAGCGCGGATGGATCTGCGAATCGGCGACCGGCGCGCGGAACGACCGGTACCGTCCGCGGGATGACGAGTTCCAAGGTGATCGTCGCCATCCGGGGCGGCGGGCCGAGCCGCACCGACGCCGACGATCTCGTCGAGCGCTGTATGGCAGCGGGGGCAACGCGCGTGCAGGTCAACCTCAGCGACGACGCGGTCTCCGGGGCCATGCGCATCGACGAACTCGACCCGCCCATCGTCGCGGTGCTGTCCTTCTGGGCGCCCGACCCCGACCCGGTCCTTGCCGTCGTCGATGACGAACTCGACGGTCCGATCGCTGCCTGGGCGGTCACCGCGCGGGCGCCGCTCAATCCGGACCTGCCCGCGGACGGGACGCGGATCGACGCCCTGTCCAACGTCGCGTTCCTGCGGCGACCCGACGAACTCGACCACGCCGAGTGGTTGCGCCGCTGGTTGGACGATCACACCCAGGTCGCCATCGACACCCAGGCCACGTTCGGTTACGTCCAGAACATCGTCGAACGACCGTTGACCGAGGACATCCCGCCGGTCGCGGCCATCGTCGAGGAACTGTTCCCGATGGCGGCGGTCAGCGACATCCACGCGTTCTACGGAAGCGGCGGTGATCAGCTGGAACTCGAGCGCCGGATGACCCTGATGCTCGAGAGCGTGTCCCGCTTCGGCGCGGACCGCCACCTCGACGTGGTGCCGACCTCGCGCTACGACTTCGACCTCAGCCGGTCGCGAACCTGAATGGGGCTGTCACACGGCCGAATCCGGGAACGCGATCACCGACAGGAAGCGCACCGGCAGCTCGACGAGTTCGACGGGTCCATGCGCGCCCTCGCCGTCGATCTGTAGCGAGTCGCCTGGATGCATCCGGTACACCGAGCGACTGTGGGCGTAGTCCATCACGCCCTCGAGGACGTACAGGAACTCGGTTCCCGCATGCTGGAACAACGGCTGGGTCACCGACTTCTCCGTCAAGGTGACGAGGAGACATTCCAGGCGTTTGTGCTCACCGCGCAGCGACCCGAGCAGCTCGTACTCGTGACCCTCCCGGGACCCCTCGCGCACGATCTCCGAGCCCTCGCCCGCTTTGACGAACACCGCCGACCGCTCCATCTCGGCGCCGCGGAACAGCGAGGTGACCGACACGTCGAAGCCGTTGGCCAGGCGGGCGAGCGTGCTGAGACTGCACGAGGTCTGGGCGTTCTCGATCTTCGACAGCATCGCCTTGGAGATGCCGACGCGAGTGGCCATGTCTCCCACCGACAGTCCCTGCTGACGTCGCAGGCGACGCACGTTGTGCGCGATCGCCGTCTCGAGCTCCAGCTCCTCGACCGACTGGTCGACAGGTCTCTCTCGCGCGGTGCCGGACTGATTCCGGATCAATGGGTCGTCCGTCACGCCGCCAGCATAGTGAGAAACAACGTTTCCTGACAGTTGACACACGATTCCACCCCTGTCGACGGCCACGGCCTCGGATCATCCGGCGTCCCGGTCAGCGCATCTCGCCGGCTCCCACATACGGGAAGCGCGTCGTCAGCAGGTCGCCTTCGGCGAACCGCGTGAACCGGAAGTCCGACTCCGGAATACGCGGGTCCGCGCTGCGTCCGTCGACGACGAGGTCGGCGATCAACCGGCCGACCGCCGGCGAGATCTTGAACCCATGGCCGCTGAACCCGGCCGCCAGGACGAGCCCGTCCAGTGGTCCGCTGGAGATGATCGGATTCCAGTCGGGTGTGACGTCGTAACACCCGGCGTAGCTCGTGGTGATCGCCGGATCGGTGAACCCGGGGAACCGGGTGCCGACCTTGTCGACGGTGAGGTCGATGAAGTCCGAGTCCGCGCGGTTCCGGTAGTCGTCGGGATTCGCTATGTCGAGCGCCGCGAGATCGCTGTTGCCGAACAGAATCTCGCCGCGGACGTCCGGTCGGACGTACTGCAGCGACACCAGGTCGGAGAAGACCGGCACCTCGCCGAGGTCCTCACCGGGGTGAATCATCACGATCTGTTCGCGGTGCACCTCGATCGGGATGTCGACCCCGTAGGGCGCGAGGAACGGTTTGGACCAGACACCGGTGGCGACGACCACGGTGTCCGCGGAGATCGTCGAACCGTCCGCGAGTCGGACTCCCGTCACCCGGTCGGCGTCGACGATTAGGCCGGTGACGTTGGTGCCCTGACGAATTCGGATTCCTGTTGCCCGCGCCGAGGCCGCGAAGGCCTGCGCGGTCTGATACGCGTCCCCGTAGCCGCCGCGCTCTTCCCAACCGAAGGCCGCGAAGGGTTCGAGGTCGGCGGTGGGCCACATCGCGGCGACATCGGCGGCGTCGATCTCCTCGGTCTGCACGCCGACCGCACGTTGCGCCGCGAGGCTCTTGCGCATGTTCTCGACATTCGGCTCGCCGACGCCGACGACATATCCGGTCTGACGGAATCCGATGTCGGAGCCGAAGATCTCCTCCGCCTTCTCGAAGACCTCGAGTCCGACCGCGGCCATCGCCGCCAGCGAACCGACGCCGTAGTGGCACCGCACGATTCCCGAAGACTTGCCCGTCATCCCGCCGCCGACGGTGTCCCGCTCGCAGACGATCACATCGGTGATGCCGCGTTGTCCCAAGGCCCAGGCGGCCGCCACGCCCTCGAGGCCGCCACCGACGATGACGACCGAGGCGGTCTCGGTGCTCACAGGCCCGCCCCCGGAATCCAACTCGTCCCGGCGAGCGGAACGCGGGCCATCGCCGACGCCTCGATCGAGATGGCGACGAGATCTTCGGGCTCCAGATGCTGCAGGTGCGCTTTGCCGCACGCACGGGCGATCGTCTGGGCCTCCATCGTCATCACGCGCAAGAAGTTCGCCAGGCGCTTTCCGCCGAGGACTGGGTCGAAACGCGCCGAGAGTTCCGGGTCCTGCGTGCTGATGCCCGCGGGATCGCGCCCGTCCTGGAAGTCGTCGTAGAAACCGGCGGCCGATCCCAGCGCCTCGTACTCCGCGGCGTATCGGGGATCGTTGTCGCCCAACGCGATCAGCGCTGCGGTGCCGATGGCGACGGCGTCGGCACCGAGGGCCATCGCCTTGGCGACATCGGCGCCGTTGCGGATTCCGCCCGACACGATGAGTTGGACCTCTCGGTGAACACCCAACTCCTGCAGGGCCTGCACCGCCTGCGGGATGGCGGCGAGGGTCGGGATGCCGACGTGCTCGATGAAGACGTCCTGGGTCGCCGCAGTTCCGCCCTGCATCCCGTCGACCACGACGACGTCGGCGCCGGAATGCACCGCGAGTTTCACGTCGTAATACGTGCGGGTGGCGCCGACCTTCACATAGATCGGCTTCTCCCAGTCGGTGATCTCGCGCAACTCGTTGATCTTGATCGCCAGGTCGTCCGGTCCGGTCCAGTCGGGGTGACGGCACGCGCTGCGCTGGTCGATTCCCTGCGGCAGGGTACGCATGCCCGCCACACGCTCGGAGATCTTCTGTCCCAGCAGCATTCCCCCGCCGCCCGGTTTGGCACCCTGGCCGAGCACGATCTCGATCGCGTCGGCCTTGCGCAGGTCGTCGGGGTTCATCCCGTATCGCGACGGGAGATATTGGTAGACGAGGTGTTTGGACTGACCCCGCTCTTCGGGCGTCATCCCGCCGTCACCGGTGGTGGTGGAGGTACCGACCTCCGAGGCGCCGCGCCCCAGCGCTTCCTTCGCCCCGGCCGACAGCGCGCCGAAGCTCATCCCGGCGATCGTCACCGGGGTGGAGAGATGCAACGGGTACTTCGCATTTCGCGAGCCGAGGACGACGTCGGTGTCGCAGCGCTCGCGATAACCCTCGAGGGGGTACCGGGACATCGATGCGCCGAGGAACAGCAGATCGTCGAAGTGCGGCAGCTTGCGCTTGGCGCCCCAGCCACGGATGTCGTAGATGCCGGTCTCGGCCGCGCGCTGGATCGCGGCGATGGTGGTGCGGTCGAACGTGGCCGACTCACGCAGGCCGCGCTGTTCGATGCTCAGGTTGTTGGTCATCGGTAGTTCTCTTTCGTCGTGTGGTCGTGCGGCGTTGCGGCCCTTCGTGGCTCGTCGCTAACGCTCCTCGCACCTCAGGGAGCAGGTGGTCGGCCGCGCTATCGCTCCTCGCACCTCAGGGAGCAGGGGTTGCGCCTCCGCAAGCTCCGGGCGCTCCTCAGGGAGCGGAGGAGGGTCAGTACGCGGAGGTGTTGTCGACCTTGAAGTGGTAGAGCTCGCGGGCGGAGCCGTAGCGGGTGTAGTCGCGGGGGTCGTCGTCGCCGAAACCGGCGGCCTTGAGCAACCCGGCCAGTTCCTCGAGGTGCTCGGCGCGCATCGGTTTGGCGATGCAATCGGCACCCAGCGAGGCGACCTCGCCGCGCACGTAGATGCGGGTCTCGTAGATCGAGTCGCCGAGACCGTCGCCGGCGTCGCCGCGGACGACCAAGCGGCCCGCCTGAGCCATGAAAGCGCTGTTGTGCCCGACGTTTCCGCCGACGACGATGTCGACGCCCTTCATCGAGATGCCGCAGCGTGCCGCGGCATCGCCCTCGACGACGAGGAGTCCACCGTGCGCGGTGGCGCCGGCCGACTGCGAGGCGTTGCCCTTCACGATCACACTGCCGCTCATCATGTTCTCGGCGACGCCGGTGCCGGCGTTGCCGTTGATCGTGACCTCGGCCTGCTGGTTCATGCCCGCGGCGTAGTAGCCGACGTGGCCGTTGATCGTGATCTTCACCGGCAGGTTGACTCCCGCGGCGACGCTGTGGGCTCCGGCCGGGTTGTCGATGACGATCTCGCCGGAGATGTCCCCGTGCAGCATCGAGTTGATCTCGCGCAACGGGGTTTCGGCGAGGTCGAAGGTGTGATTGGGGTTCATCGTCTCAGCTTTCGCCGTGTCGTTCGAGGCGGGAACGGTAGGGGTGGAGGGAAACTCGGCGGTCATCGAGTCCATGCGTAGACGACCTCCGGCTCGGGCTCCCAGATGCGGGCGTTCTCCACGCCGGGCAGTTTGGCCAGTGCGCGGTACTCACTCGCCATGGCCACCCAGTCGTCGGTCTCGGCGATCACGGCCGGTTTGCATGCGATGGCGTCGCGCACCACCGCGAACGAATCGCGATTCGACACCAGCAACGTGTAGAAACCGTCGAAGTTCGCGCAGACCTCTTTCAGTGCTGTTTCCACGTCCTTGCCCGCCGCAAGCTGGTGTGCGACGAAGCGCGCCCCGACCTCCGTGTCGTTCTCACTGTCGAATTCCACTCCGGCAGCGCGCAGTTCACGCCGGATGGTCGCGTGATTCGCAAACGAACCGTTGTGGACCAGGCACTGTTCGGGGCCGACCGCAAACGGATGTGCGCCCGAGGAGGTGACCGCCGATTCGGTCGCCATCCGGGTGTGCCCGACGCCCTGCCATCCCGACGCCGCGGCCAGGCCCCAGGATTCGGTCAGGTCACGGGGTGCGCCGACGCCCTTGAGGACGGTCAGGTCCGACCCGAAACCGGCCACCAGGGCCTGCGGGTATGCGGCCCGGGCGGCGGCCAGCAGCTCGTCGGCCGGCGCCGGGGCGGAGGCCACCAGCGTCACGTCGATCGTCTGTGCCGCGACCGGCACCCCGAGGGCCGCGCTCAGCGTCGTGGACACCTCGTCGGGAAGAACGTCGAGTTCGAGGAGGGAGATGCAGCCGTGTCCGGACGGTGCCCACGTGGGGTTGCCGTAGACGGCGATACCCGCCGAATCCGCGCCACGGTCTTGCATCTCGCCGAGCATCCCGGCGAGCATCTCGCCCAACCGGGGGTGAAGGTCAGGGTTGCGCAGGTGCAGCCCGACGATTCCGCACATGATCAGTTCCTTACGTCGATCGATGAATCTCGTTGAGAGGTCTTGTGTTCTGGGGGAAGGACGGTCAGAACGCCGTCAGGTACTTGTCGACCTCCCACGGCGTGACCGCCGCGTGCCAGTCGAAGAACTCGTCGCGTTTGAGTCCGGCGAAGTATGCCGAGACCCGCTGCTCGTCCTCGGGCCAGTCCTCGGGAAGCGCGGCGTCGAGCGTGCCGGCGACGACCCCGTCGGCCTCCAGCGCCTCCACCGCGTGCAGGAGGGTGAGCGGGAGTTCGGCGATGTGGCCGGGGCAGTTGCCGACGGCGCCCGGGTCCAGACTCCGCTTGATGCCGTCGAGTCCCGCACCGAGCAGCGCGGCGACGGCCAGGTACGGATTCGCCGACCCGTCACCGCCACGGAGCTCCACGCGCTGCTCGTCGGGCACCCGGATGTAGTGGGTGCGGTCGTTGCCGCCATAGGTGGCCCGCCGCGGGGCCCAGGACGCACCCGAGCGCGTCGCCGTCGCACCGGTTCGCTTGTAGGAGTTGACCGTCGGTGCGATCACGGCTTGGAGCGCGGGTGCGTGTTCCAGAATCCCGCCGATGAACCCGTACGCCGTCTCCGACAACCCCAGTCCTCGCTCGTCGTCGGTGACCTGCGGGAACACCGGGTCGCCCGCCTGCGTGAGGGACAGGTGGAAGTGCAGACCCGACCCGGTGCGCTCTGCGAAGGGTTTCGGCATGAAGGTCGCGATCATGCCCTTCTCCGCAGCCAGGGCGGAGAGCAGGTACCGGAGCGTGACGACGCGGTCGGCGGTCGTGAGCGCGTCGGAGTAGGCGAAGTTCTGCTCGAACTGGCCGTTCCCGTCCTCGTGGTCGTTGGCGTAGTTGCTCCAGCCGAGTTGGTTCATCGCGGTGGACACGGTGGTGAGGTGGTCGTACATCCGGGTGAGACCGCGGACGTCGTAGCACGGCTGGTCGGAATCATCGGCGGCGTCGGCGGTCACCAGCGAGCCGTCGGCGGCCCGTTTCAGGAGGAAGTACTCGACCTCGGCCCCGACCCACGGCTCGAAACCCGCGTCCGCGGTCTGCGCGATGAGCGCCTTGAGGATGTTCCGGGGCGCGAACGGCCACGGCTTGCCCTCGACATGGGGATCGCACTGAACGACCGCGAGGCCCTCCTTGATGAACGGGATGGGCAGGAAGGACCGGACATCGGGGATCGCGATGAGATCGGGATCCTTCGGCTCCTGGCCGATCGCGCCGACCGCATATCCGGCGAAACCTACGCCCTCGGTGGCCAATTCGTCCACCGCTTCCACCGGCACCAGTTTGGCGCAGGGCTTGCCGCGGAGGTCGACGAACATCGCGAGGATGAACTTGGTGCCGTGCGTCGCGCAGAGATCGGCGAGTTCGCCGGTCGTTGTCTCGGTGGTTGTCATCATGTGCTCCGGGGTCGACTCTATGGGCTTTCGTTCCGCATGTCTACTAGCGTGAACCATTGTCTACTATTAGTAGACCCGGTGGATGTTTCGTCCCTGTTTCGACTCCGTGAGCGGTGGGTGTCAATCTGTCCGGCAACGTTTTCCACGTCCTCGGACGCACAGCGCTCGGGGGCCCACCGTCGAACGGTGAACCCCCGAGCAGTTGCCAACCGATGACCGGTATGGATCAGACCCCGGCCGGTGGCGCCGAGGCCGGAGTCGACGGCGGCATCGCCTCCTCCACCTTGTCCGCGGCACGGGCCGGCGACATGGTCGCGAGTCCGCCGGCGTGACCGACCGAGGCGGCGGGGATCTCGTACGCCGTCTCCGCGTGGACCGCGGTGTCGAGGCCGACCATCTCGGTCTCCTCGTCGACGCGCATGCCGATGAGCTTGTCGAGTCCCTTGGCGATCAGCCAGGTCATCACGAACGAGTACGTGCAGGTGATGACGATGCCGGCGAGCTCACGCCAGACGATGTCCACCGGACCGCCGAACAAGATCCCCTGGACACCGGCCGGCGCGGCCTCGGTGGCGAAGAGCACGATGCAGATGGTTCCGACGATCCCGCCGATGCCGTGCACGGCGAAGGCATCCAGCGTCTCGTCGATCTTGAGCTTGCTCTTGAAGCTCAGCAGGAACGCCACGACCGCCGCGGCGAAGATGCCCACGAGCAGCGCACCGAGCGGTGCCATGCTGCTGGCCGCCGGGGTGATCCCGACGAGGCCCGCGACGGTGCCGGTGATCATGCCGAGCGAGGTGACGTGCCCCTCGCGCCACTTCTCGATGATCGCGAACCCGATCATGCCCGCCGAACCGGCCAGCAGGGTGTTCAGGATGACGGCCTGCGCGAGGAAGTTGGCGCCGAGCGCGCAACTGCCGTTGAACCCGAACCAGCCGAAGAACAGGATGCCGCCGCCCATGATCGTCATCGGCACGTTGTGCGGGCGCTCCATCCGCCGCTTGCGCGCACCGAGCACCACCGCGAGGGCAAGGGCCGCGACACCGGCATTCATGTGGACGGCGGTGCCGCCTGCGTAGTCGACGATCTCGAGGTCGTTCAGCAGGAACCCGCCGCTGTAGTTGTCGTCGACGTCGGCCGCGAAGACCCAGTGGGCGACCGGGAAGTACACCACGATGAGCCAGATCGGCGCGAAGACCAGCCACGCCGAGAACTTCATCCGGCCCGCCGCGCCGCTGGCGACGATCGCGATCGTGATGGCCGCGAACAGGATGAACCAGGCTGCGAAGTAGAGCGTCTGGGTGGCGCCGGAAGCGTCGTCGGTGAGCCAGTTGGTCAGGCCGATGTAGTCGGTCGGGTTGCCGATGAGGCCCCACCCGCCCACCGACGGACCGGACACCAGGCCGTGCCCGATCACGACGTACAGGACCGCCGTGATCGCCAGGGTGGACATGACCATCGTCATGATGTTGAGGACGTTCTTCGATCCGACCATGCCTCCGTAGAAGAAGGCCAGGCCCGGGAACATCAGCAGGACGAAGACGAAGGCCGCCAGCATCCATGCCAGGTCGGCATTGGCGGCGAGTATGGGTTCCATGAGCGATCTTTCGGTTCTGGGACTCTACGAGAAGTCGGGTGTTACGGGACCAGGGCTCACGGGCGACTTTGACCGCGGAGGTATGCGACGACGTTGTCGCGATAGTCGAGAAAACCCTTGTAGGCGGCGATGTCCTCGCCGAGCGTCTCGATGACGGTCGCCAATTGACCGGCCCACTCGGGTATGCGCTTCACGTCCTCGAGCGAGGCCATGAATGTCCGGATATTGAACGTCACCGCACCCGACATCGGCAACCGGACGAAGTGTTCCAGCTCGATGCGCAGTCGCGCGCGACCGAAATCGCCGTCGGCGATCATGCCCGCGACGTCGGCCGCCCACTCCGGCAGCTCCTCGAGGCTGACGTCGAGTTTGTGGGAGTCCGACGCCGACAGCGTCCAGTTCACCCTGCGGTACACCTGGTCTGCGGGTAGCCTCCGCAGGAACTGTTCGGCGCGGGCGACGATGCCTTCGCGGAGCATGCGGGGAACGGGCGCGTGGATCTCGTACATGTCCATCCCGACGTCGAAGGACACCGACCACGCGGCGGCGAAGGTGACCACGCCGGCGTCGAAGTACAGGTGCCCGTCGCGTTCGGTGACGAGCAGCAGGTCGTCGGGTACCTCACGCGCCAGGAATTCCATGGGGCCGTAGGGAAGGGTGGCCGGATCACCCAGGACGAACTCCTGATCCGTACCCAGAAGCCGGTTGCACCAACGGAATCGACCGTCACCGTGTTCGGTGAGCTCCATCGCCGCGGGGTAGGCGTGACCGAGATCGCGCAGGTAGTACAACAGCAGATCCCAGGAGGCCAGTTCCATCCCCGGGCGCACACGGACGCGTGTCGGATCGGCGTCGAGGATCCGCCGTCGCTCGGCCATGATCTCCGGATACTCGGCGCCGCCGAGATCGACGAGGTGCCTGCCCCATTCGCCGGCCCGGGTCGGACGCGGGATGCGTGCCGGTTCGACGTTCACGCTGTAGGAGAACTCCTCCATTTCGTCCGGAAACGGCCACGGCAGGTTCGTCAGGTGGTCGACCCGACGGGTCGGGAACGATTCGATGCTCACAGGTCCACCTCGATGTCCTGACCGCGCGAGACACAACACAGCATGGCGTCGCCCACGGTCTTCTCGTCGTCGGTCAGTACGAAGTCGCGGTGCTCGATTCGGCCGCTTCGCACCGGGATTCGGCATTCGCCGCACACGCCTTGGCGGCACAGACTCGGCACCGGGACGCCGTTGTCGAGCAACCGCTGCAGCAGCGACACACCCGGTGGCACGTCGATGCGGAGGCCCGAAGACGCCACCGTCACGGTGAAGGGATCGCCGGGATCCTGTTCGGGGGCGGTGAAACGTTCGAGATGTACTCGCGCGCTGGGCCATCCGGCGTCCTCCGCGAGCCGCGTGTACGCCTCCAGGAGTGACGTGGGACCACAGGCATAGGCGTGCGTTCCGAGCGGCTGCGCCCGCAATCGCTCAGCGATCACCCGCATGGTGGCCGCGGCCCCGGACACCTCGTGCAGCGTCACGGAGGGTTGCATGGCGAGCGCCCGCAGGTCCTCGGTGTGCGCACCGCATCCACGCCGATAGGAGTAGACGATGTCGGCCCGACGCCCGTCCCGAGCGAGGGCACGGGCGTGCGACAGCACCGGCGTGACCCCGATTCCGCCCGCGATCAGCAATGCGCCGCGCTGATCGAGCACCGGCGGGAACATCGAACGCGGACCCTCGATCTCGATGACGGCATCGACGACGAGGTTGTCGTGCAACCAATCCGAACCACCGCCCGCACCACGTCGCAACACCGAGATGCCGTAGCTGGTCGGGTACATCCCGTCGTCGACGAGCGAGTAGGCATTCCGCTGTCCGCCGGCCGAGATGATGAGATGGCTGCCCGGCTGGTACGCGGTCAGGACCGCGTGGGCGTCGTCGACGGGGCCGAACCGGAAATGCGTGACCTCGTCGGTGAGTTGTCGCACGGACATGACACGCATCGGTCGCGGACCGGTGGCATAGGCCGGATGAAGGTGGGCCGGGTACTGCCCTACGGCGACCGCGGTCATTCGTCGCCGCCGACCGCAGAGGCCAGGAAGCTGCCCATCACCGGTGAATGGTGTTCGTGCACCTCGAGATCCCGAGCGCAACCGGGGCACGCGACGACGCCGCCGACAACGGCCTCGGCGCGAAAGGTCTCGCGGCAATGCGCGCAGTAGAGCGGTAGGTCGCGGGTGTGCGTGACATAGCACGACAGTTCGGCCGCCACCGCCCCCGCGTTACGCGCCATGGCGAGTGCCGTCATGACGTCGTACTGCCCGCCGGTGACCAGGACTCGGGTACCGGTGCGGCACTCGTCCAGAGCAGACTGCAACGCCGATCTGTCGACCGCGTCGCCCAGTGAGTCCAGGACCACCAACCGCGTCCCTCCGGCTGCCTCGGCGGCCGCCACCCAGTTCCGTGACACGTGCGCGGCTGCCGGATCGTCGCCGATCGCCACCACGAGGAACGCCGCCCCGGTGGTGTCGACGGCCGGGGGCGAGGCGGGCCACCGCGGCATGCCGGCCCCGGTGGTCTCCGGCGTCGCCGGTGCGGCCGCGCGCAGCCACTGCGCCGCACGATCCCGGAACTTGATGATGCCCTTGTAATCGGCCATGTCACCGGGCAATTCGGCCAACACCTCCGCGGTGCGTCGGCGCCAGACCTCGACGGTGGCGAGTTGCTCGAGCGGAAGCATGTACGTCCGGATGAGGAACATGACCGCACCCGAATCCGGCAGCCGGATGAGGTGTTGCACTTCGACGCGGAGGTGTACCCGCCTGCCGAACTCGTCGTCGGGGACCTGTTGGATGACCTCCCGGTCCGGTCCCCACTTGTGATAGATCTCGGTCGAGACGTCGAGCCTGCGGTCGATCGTCAACGTCCAGTTGGTTCGTCGATACGGCTGATGAGGTTGGAGGCGCTTGAGGAACTCGTGCGCACGGGTGATGACGCCTTCGGGGTGGATGCGCGGCACCGGTCCGTGGATCTCGAGGAAGCTCATCCCGACGTCGAACCCGAAACTCCAATCGGCGGCGAAGGTGACGACCCCGGCATCGACGTGGAGTTGCCCATTGCGCTGATCCAGAAGGGCGATGTCCTCCTGGACCTGAGAGCTGATGTAGCGCAACGGTTCCTCGGGAAGTGACGCCGGGTCACCGTATCGGAAGTGTTGCTCGATCCCGAGGATTTCGTTGTGCCACAACCAGGTGTCGGGTCCGGTCGACGCGAGCCGGAACTCGGGACAGGTCGCGGCGAGCTCACCCATGACGGTCAACATCGCGTCCCACGCGGCCGGGACCATGTGCGGCAACACAGCATGGCGGGTGGGATCGGCGGCCAGGATCACCGCGCGCTGATCGATCTCGGTGCGGTACTCCGAATCGATGTCGACAACCGACGTCCCCCACTCGCCCGCCGCCGTGGTCACCGGGGTCCGGGCCGGCTCGACATTCGTGCTGTAACGATAGCGGTCCTCGGGGAACGGGAACGGGAAGCCCGCGAGGAGATCTGGCGCGACCGTCGTCGTCGCTCCGCCCGGGCCGAGAGTGTCTGTCACAGGGGAACCTCCAGGGTGCTGGCGGCCGCAGCGCGCGAGACGCACGGCATGATGGCGTTGCCCGCGTCCTTCTCCTCGGGGGTGAGGTAGAGATCGCGGTGGACCGGGATACCGCCGGCGAGCGGGATGCGGCACTCACCGCACACGCCTTGCCGGCAGAGATTCGGCACGACGATGCCCTCGTTCTCGAGAGCCTCGAGCATGCTCGTCCCCGCCGGTACATCGACCGTCCGCCCGGAAGCGGTCAGCTCCACACGGAAGGGGTCGCCGGCGTCGAGAGCGTCGATCCCGAACCGCTCGAGATGAATCCGCGATTCCGGCCAACCGGCGTCCACCGCCGCAGCAGTGACCGCGTCGATCATAGCCGCCGGACCGCATACGTACAGGTGGGTACCGATCGGCTGGGTACGCAGGGTCTGTGCGAGGCGATCGGCGAAAGAGTGCCGGTCGGTGAACAGTTCGGCACGGGGTCCGGCGAGTGCGGTGACCTCGTCGAGGTGGGCGGCCGCCGAATCACGGAAGACATACAGCAGTTGCACATCCCGGCGCCAGCGAGCCGCCGACCGAAGGTGGGACATCATCGGCGTGATCCCGATCCCGCCGGCGATCAGGAGATGTTTACGCGCCCGGGCGACCGGAGCGAACGCGCTGCGCGGCAACCCCACCGACACCGTTGCGCCGACCTCGAGTTCGTCGTGCAACCAACGCGATCCGCCCTTGCCGTCATCGAGTCGGAGCACCGAGATCGAGTAGTGCAACGGATGCGCGCCGTCGCCGGTCAGGCTGTAGGCGTTGGTGAAGGCACCCCCGTGCACGACGACGTGACTGCCCGGGATGTAACCGGGCAGCACGTTGCCGCCGGGGTCGGAAAAGGTGATCGCGCGGATGTCTCGGGCGGGGGCGTCGACAGCCGTGACGACGAGTTCCAGCGTCGTCGCGCCGGCTCCGGGACGCACGACGGACTCGGGGCTGCTCATGTCGGCCACTCCGGTGTTCATGAGGGATCCTTCGTGAGGGTGGGTACCTCGCCTGGTCCGGTTCCCGGACAGGCCGACTGGGCGGTCTCGGCGTCGGCCATGAAACCCAGATATTGTCCGGTTCGACGCGAGACGTGGTGGTACACGAGCAGGTCGCGACGGCAACCGACGCACCCGACGATGTCATCGACGGCCGCGGCCGCGCGGGTGACCGATCGGCAGTGTGCGCAGAAGATCTGCACGACCGACTGCGGCGCGGAAGTCACCGGGACGACGGCGATCTCGTCGTCCTCGAGTCCGGCACCGAGCGCGACCGCGCGCAGTGTCAGTGCCGATCCCGGCTCCGCTGCTATCCAGACTCGCACGCCGACAACGGCTTCGGCGAGGGTGCTGCCGAGCTGGGCGGCGACCGAGTCGGTATCCCCGTGGATACGTGTGGTGGCACGCGGAGGTAGTGATGACTCCCAGCGAGCCAGGGTCTCGGCGACATCCCCGACACCGACCAGCACGTACGAGTTGCCGGTCGGTGGGGGCGTCGTCGCCTCGATCGGTACGCCGGGACGTGCCCACGTCGGCACGCTGGAGAAGTCGATCTGCGACATGGCAGCGACTCAGAGGAGGGTGGCGTCGCGCAACCCGGTGTAGAAGGCGAGCGCGTAGTCGGGGGTGCTGAAGTAGATCTTGGACCCCTTCGGGAAGAAGATCGCGTCCTTGGCCTTGGCCACGGTCTTCTGCCCGGTCTCCCTGTTCTCCAGGAGGAACTCGCCTTCGAGCACGACCTTCATCTCGTCGTATTCGTACTCGTAGTACAGCGGCTCGTCGGTGTGGCGCAGCTCGAAGTACCCGCTGCACATGGGGCTTCCGTCCGGGTTCTCGTAGACGTCTCCGATGAAGCCCTCGGTGCCCGGGTACTCCGCCTCGGGCATCTTCGGCAGATCCTCGTATCCGCCGCTGGTCACGCGGAACTCCAGGGCCTTGGCACTCTCGATGGTCACGATGCTCCTTCACAGGTTCGATCTGGGCGTACTCGCGGGCGGCGGTACGTCGACGACATCCGGGGTCCGCGACCCATCGGCGCGACTCCCCGTAGTGGACTTTGTCCCCTGTTATGAAACAAGCGTCGTGTTTCGTAGGTGTGACGGCACTGTAATGGCGTGCTACGGAACCGGCCCGTCCCGGACAGGGTGATCGGTCGGGCACGCAGACATCGACCCGCAGGTGCGCACCGTTTCGGCCCCTGGTCGGTCGGGTACCGCGGTCGGCAAGCCGGTTCCGCCGCATGCGAGCGCCCCGGCCCAGGCGCCCGGTTGAGAACCCAGCCGGGCGCCGTCTCATGACTCGACTCCGCGGGCCTGCTCGGCACGACTGCGACCGCGCCGCAACGTGATTCGCGATCAGTGTTGCACCTTCGACCAGACTCTGACAACATACGTTCTCAGTTTGATCGGAGGGATCAATGGGCCATCGGCGTCAGTGGGTGACGGTTGCCGGCGCAACCAGCACGACAGGTCGTGCACGAAGTGCGCGCGATGTCGGCGGAGTGCCTGACATGCAACCCACGTGTACCTCGAACCCGGACGCCTGGTTCCCGGAGCAGGCCGCCGGTGCCCGGAGCCTGGCCAACCGGCACGCTGTCGACGGGTGCGTCCGCTGTCCGATCCGCTCGCGCTGCGCCCGCCTCGCACTGGACGATCCGACTCACCTGACCGGGATCTGGGCGGGTGTCTACGTGCCGCCGCCGGGCAACCAGCACCGGGCCCGTACCCATGCACTGAATCGACTGCAATCCATCGGCTTTCCGCACGCGCACCCGAACGAAGAGCACCGGACGACGGCCTGACCCGACGATGCGGTGGCACTCGCACACGACATCGGCCCGGGTGCGGCGACTACCTGAGAGGTAGTGGCTCTCACGACGTCTGACGCCGACACTGGGATCACGACGATCCGCAGAGGAGGTGTCCGATGACCGACCGACCGACCGCCGTCGGCAGAAGACCCGCTGCTCTCCGCGCGCCCACGGGCTCGTGTCCGCGGTGGCTGACCGCGGTCATGCGGTGCGACCGCGCCCTGTCCTCGTGGTTCATCGGGGCGGGCTTCTTCTTCGCGCCGGTCTTGTTGATCCTCGACCCGTGGCCGGCCGCTGTCGTGATCGCCTGGGTGACGATCTCGATGTCCGGGCTGTGGCTTGGTCTGCTCGGCGTCTTCATGGCCGCCGGCTTGGCGCAGGTGCTGCGCGCCGGCGACGAGATCCCCGACGAGTTCTGGTCCGGTCTGCTGGATTACCGGACCCGGTGAGCCGGCCGGGCCGACGGTCGAGCGGCTAGGCCGACTCGGCGGCCCGGGCCGCCGGCGCACCCGTTCGGCCACGGACGAGCGCGGCCGCTGCGATGAGCACAAGCGACAGGCAGGCCGCGACGACGAAGGCCAGGTAAATGCCGTCGGCCCCCGCCTGCAGCGGGTTCACCCCGTCGTCGATGGCCGACTGTGTACCCCGGGACATCAGCGTGATGAACAGCGCGGTGCCTGCCGCTCCCGCGACCTGCTGGATGGTGCTGACGGTCGCGCTGCCGTGCGAGTACAGCTCGGGACTCAGCAATCCCAGCGCTGAGGTCATGAGCGGCGTCAGACCGAAAGCGATACCAGCACTGAGGATCACGTGAGCCGCGATCACCATGCCCAACGACGACCCGGCGTCGAGCGTGGTGAGCAGCCACGTGCCGGCACTGACGGCCAAGGTGCCCGGTAGCACCAGTGGTCGTGCACCGACCTTGTCGAACAATGCACCGACGAAGGGCGCCAGCAGACCCATCACCAGGCCACCGGGCAGGAGCACGAGGCCGGTGGTCAGGACGTCCTTGCCCATCACGTTCTGTAGGAAAAGGGGAAGCAGGATGAGCGCGCCGAAGAGCGTCAGCATGAACCCGGCCATCAGCACGACGGCCAAGCGGAACGGTGCGATCGCGAAGGTCCGCAGGTCGAGCAGTGCCAAGCCGCGGTCGGCGAGTTTGAGCTGTCGCACGACGAACAACGCGAGCGCGACGGCGCCGATGACGAGTGGCACCCACGGTGGGATCGGGGCGTGCCCACCCGCCGACTCCCCGATGCTGCTGAGACCGTAGACGACACCGCCGAAGCCGAGAGCCGACAACGGGACCGAGATGAGGTCGAGCTGCGCGGGCCGCCGTTCGGTGACGTTGCGGACGAACACCCCGCCGAGGATCAGCGCACCGATCGCGATGGGCAGCACGATCCAGAACATGGCTCGCCAGCTGAGGGACTGCAGGATCAGGCCGGACACCGTCGGACCGACGGCCGGCGCGACGGCGATGACGATGGAGACCAGTCCCATCGTGCGGCCCCGATTCTGCTCCGGGACGACGTTCAGGATCGTCGTCATCAGCAGCGGGACCATGAGCGCGGTGCCGGACGCCTGCACCACGCGGGCGACGATCAGGAGTTCGAAGCCCGGCGCGAGGGCGGCGGCGAGGGTGCCGATCGTGAACAACGTCATCGCCGCGATGTAGATCGACCGCAGGGTGAAGCGCTGCATCAGGTAGCCGGTGATCGGGATGACGATCGCCATCGTCAGCAGGAACCCGCTGGTGAGCCATTGCGCGGTGGCGGCGGTGATCTCGAGGTCGGCCATCAGGGTGGGCAGTGCGACGCTCAGGATCGTCTCGTTCAGGATCACCACGAAGGCCGCGACCAGCAAGACCCCGATGAGCAGCACGGCGCTGCGATCCGTGCCGGTGTCGGTGCGGTTGTCGGTGCCCGGGAGGGCGGCGTTCTCGGTCACTGTCGTTCTCTCATCGCTGTGGTGGTCCGGGTCGATCACACGGCGACGCTACCGAAAAATGGCAGGGACTGCCAGGCTGGCACCGACTGACACCTGCGCCGGTCGACCGCTAGTCTCGACCCATGCCGGAATCCTCCGAGACCGGCGGGTTGCGGGCCCGCCGTCGAGATGCGACGCGCCTGGAGATCCACGAGGCCGCAGTGGATCTGTTCGAGCGCAACGGATTCGACGAGACGACGGTCGACGAGATCGCCGCTGCCGCCGGGGTCTCCCCGCGCACGTTCTTCCGGTACTTCCCGACCAAGGAAGAGTGCGTGCTCTTCGACCGCTTCGGTTTCGACCAGGCACTCGACGACCATCTGGCCGGCACCGACCCCGATGCCCTGTCGCTCGCCGACATCGAGGGCGTCTACCGGCAGCTGCTGGAGGGGTTCGGTGATCGCAGCGACGACGTGTCCGCCCATTTCATGCGCGTGCAGAAACTCGTACTCGCGACACCCACCCTGAGCCGAGCCGCCCTCGGCCGCTACGCCGACAAGTCACGCCGACGGCCCGAGGCCCTGGGCGACCGCAGCTCGGCGCGAACTCGCGGTCAGCTACGGATGATCCTGGAGATCGCCAATCTCGAGGTGCAGTGCGCCTTCGAGGAATGGGTCGAGATCAACGAGCGTCCCGGGTCGTCGGGGACGCCCCGGCCACTCGTGGACGTCTACGACGACGTGTGCCGTCGGATGCGGGAGCTGTGATCAGAGGTCACTCATGTCGAGGACGAAGCGGTGCCGCACCTCCCCTCGGCGAAGGCGGTCCAGCGCGACGTCGACCTGGCTCGACGGAAACACCTCGACGTCCGCGGCGAAGTCGTCGGGCGACGTGGCCACCGCCACCGTGTGCGCTCCGAGCGCCCGGCCATCGGGGACCTTGGCGGCGGTCGAGGTGCACGCCGTGACCTCGGCGCAGAGCGCCACCGCGAACTTCACGGCGAGGGGTCCCAGACCGCCGACTCCGGCGACGCCGACACGGACGCTCGGGCCCGCGTTCCACCTCCTCAGCGGTGCGGTCGATGATCATCTCGCTGGCGGCCACATGGGTCCCGGCGTCGATCGTCGTCGTCGCCGACCAGGACGAGAACCCCGAGATTCATCGGCGACGCAAAGCAAGCGCTCGCCGCGAGCGCTTCGCGAGCTTCTTCTCGGTGTGACCGCCCACGATGGGTCGCCCCGGCCCGGGGTACGGACTTCGAGCGTCCGCACCGCACTGACCGGGGCACGCGTCAGGACGCGACGTCGAGGACCCAGGTGACCCCGAATCTGTCGGTCAGCATGCCGAAACCGGGACTCCACTGCGACGCGGCGAGCGGTTCGACGGTCGACGCCCCGACGGACAGCCCGTCCCAGAACTGCTGCACTTCGTCGAGGGTCTCCCCTCGGACGGAGACGAAGAAGGACGCGTCGGTGACCGTCATCCCGTTCTCGCGTCTCGTCGTGCCGGCAACGTCTGCCGAAACACCCGCCGGACCCGGAACGTCATACGCCATCACTCGGAACCCGTTGTCTGATACGACCGATCCGAAGACCACGTCGTCAGCACCGGGCGCCTCGGCGGGCATCCCGAAGTCGCCGTAGGTCCGGATGACCATCTGGCCGCCGAAGACCGACCGGTAGAACTCCAGGGCCGGGCGTGCATCGCCACGGAAGTTGAGGTGCGTGGTGGTGGTGATCATCATTCTCCTGGATGTGTGTCGCGTTGCCGACCGATTCTCGGTCGCACAGACGACGATCGCCCGTGAGTAGGTCACCTTGTGTCCGCCACTGCGAACTACATTTGTCTGGTGCGCACACCGACCGCCCGGCACCTACGGCTGCTGTCTCTGCTGCAGACGCGGCGGGACTGGCCCGGCGCGCTGCTGGCCGACCGTCTGGAGGTCAGCCACCGCACCATCCGACGGGACGTGGACCGTCTGCGCGACATGGGCTACAACATCCAGGCGACGATGGGACCCGAGGGCGGTTATAGACTCGAGGCCGGCGCGGAGTTGCCGCCGCTGCTCTTCGACGACGACCAGGTGGTCGCCCTCGCGCTCGCCCTGCAGACCGCGAGCGCCACCGGTGTGGATGTCGGTGAGCCGGCCGCACGTGCGCTGGCGACCGTCCGGCAACTCATGCCCTCCCGTCTCCGCCATCGTCTCGATGCGCTCCCCGTCACCGCCGGTGGCCCCGAGACCGATCTGGCTGGGCCGGATGTGCTGAGCGCGATATCGCGGGCCGTCCACCACCGCCACGTCCTCCGGTTCGACTACGCACGCCGTGTCGGCTCACCCGAGTCAGCTGATTCTCGTTCCACTGCATCGGTTCCCGACGTCTCACCACCGCGCCGGGTGGAACCGCACCACCTCCTGACCGCTCGGGGACGCTGGTACCTGGTGGCGTGGGATCTCGAGCGAGACGACTGGCGCATCTTCCGTGCCGATCGAATGAGCCCGCGAGTACCCACCGGTCCGCAGTTCACTCGGCGCGACCTACCGACGGGAGACCCCGCATCGTTCGTCGCCGCCCGGTTCAAGGGCTCGACCGATTCCGACACGTGGCCGTGCCGCGGCAAGGTGATACTCGACCTGCCTGCCCGCGATGTCGCCCCGTTCGCCGGCGACGGCACCGTCGAAGAACTCGACTTCGATTGTTGCAGTGTGGAACTCGGCTCCTGGTCATGGATCGGGATGGCCGCGTCGCTCAACCGGTTCGACTGTTCCGTCGAAGTCGTATACCCGGCCGAACTCGCCGCGGCCTTCGGCGTCCTCGCGGCCCGCAACGCGGCCACGGCAGAGAGCTCAGGCGGCCCGGGCCTTCCCTCGGGCCCGGTTCCGTCCTGCTGATGGGATGCCATCAGCGGGACGGAAACGGCACCAGGACGACACTATTCGCTGCAACATGTGGCGAATCCGCACCAGCTCAGTCGAGCCAGTCCAGCACCGACGCCGCGGTCCAGCTCTGCTGCATGCTGCCGAGCGGCTCCCCGGTGAACGGCTCGTAGTACTCGGCGAACGTCCCGTCGGTGGCCTGGCGGAGTCCTTCCTCGCGCAGGCGCGCCGACCGCTCGGTCCAGCCACGGCGGGCGAACGCCCAGCTGAAGAGCCAGGTCATCACCGGCCAGACGGGCCCGCGCCAGTACTCGCGCGGGCGGAAGTCGGCCGAGATCGGTGACGTCGACGGCGGGACCGCATACCGCAGATCCGGGTGGCCGCAGTACCGCGGACCGTCGAAGAGTCGCAGCAGCGCGCGTTCGCGGTCCCGGGAGAGGCCGCCGCATAGCAGCGGCGCGAACACCGCGATCGTCTCGGTGTTGATCCACGAGTTGGCGCGCAGGTCGAAATCCCGTGCGGCACCGTTCCGGTCGTTGGCGGCGGACACGACCCCGGCCCGGAACCGGTCAGCCCACGCGCGGAGATCCCGCACGTCCGACCGCGGCTTGGAGTAATCCTCGCCGATCGTCGCCAGCACGTCGCAGGCAACGGCGAAGATCGCGCTGACGAACACATCCTCGACGGCGAAGCTCATCACCTTCGGGAGCAATTCGTCGTCGTAGTTGGCGCGCTTCATCTGTTCGACCAGCCAGATGTAACGGTCGTACTCGAGGTCGGTGGGCCGCATCGAGAAGTCGTCGACGTGATCGAGGTCGGCGCGTTGGTACGGGGGGAGGTCCACCCCGGGGATCACGTTGGCGTACGCGGAATCCCAGCGTGGCGAGTTGTCCATCCCCGACTCCCAGCCGTGGAAGATGGTGATCCGCCCGCGCCCGTTGGGGTCTCGCGCGTGTGCCAGCCACCGGTGCCACCGCACCAGCGAACTCCAGCGCCGGTCGATGAACTCGTTGGCGACGGCGCGGGTGGTGCGACCGTGGCGTCGGGAGTGATCGAGGATGCGCTGCACCGCGATCGCATGCACCGGCGGCTGGGTGATACCGGACGTGTCGGGGAAGTCGGGCGCGCACTCGGCGAGGCGGGCGCACTCCCAGCGAGCCGGCCCCGGGAAGTAGCCGTCGCGGCCGTTCGCGAAGACGATGTGCGGAATCATCCCGTTGCGCCACTGCGCCGACAGCAGGGTGTCCATCTCGATGACGGCCCGCTCCACCGACAACGGTGCGAGACCGACCGTGACGAACGCCGCATCCCAGCTCCACATGTGCGGATACAACTTGGGCGCAGCGCTTGTCATCGTGCCCAGGTCGTTGCCTCGAAGCAGGTACGCGGCACGTGCCGACAGCTGCGTTGGGGTGAATCCGTACCTGGCCACGTCGACGATTGTGCCCCGCGACGTCGGCGTCTGCTCATCGAGCCCGACGGGGCTGCCGCCCACGGATTCGCAGTAGGGTCGAGAGGTGCCCACCGCGTTGATCACCGGGGCGAGCCGCGGCCTCGGAGCCGAGATCGCCCGCCAGCTCGCGCCGACCCACGACCTCCTGCTCGGCGGACGACCCTCCCCCGAACTCGATCGGCTGGCGACCGAACTCGACGGCGCGAGCACCTTCGCCGTCGACCTCACCGACTACGACGAGGTCGAAGCCGCGGTCGAGGCGATCACCGAGCTCGATGTCCTCGTCCACAACGCCGGAGTAGCCAGCAGTCTCGAGCACGTCGCGGAGACGCCGGTCGAGGAATGGCGTCACATCCTCGAGGTGAATCTCATCGCGGCCGCCGAGCTGACGCGGCTGCTGCTCCCCGCTCTGCGAGCGGCTGCGGGCCACGTCGTGTTCATCAACTCCGGCGCGGGACGTCGGGTCAACCCCGGATGGACCCCCTATGCAGCAAGCAAGTTCGCGGCGCGGGCGCTCGCCGACGGGCTGCGTGTCGAGGAACCGACCCTCCGGGTGACGTCCGTCTTCCCCGGCCGCATCGACACCGACATGCAGCGCGACATCGTCGCCATCGAAGGAGACGAGTACGACGGGTCGCGGTTCCTGCATCCCGCGACCGTCGCCCGAGCAGTCGTACACGCCATCGCCACCCCGGCCGACGCCCACCCCGAAGAAATCGTGCTGAGGCCGACGGGGCGGGGCTGACCCTTCCTGAGCGTCCGTATTCTCTGCTCCCTGAGGTGCGAGCGAAGCGAGCCACGAAGGGCCCGCAAGACGTCTGGGGGATCGCTAGAAACCGCCGTCCACCAGGCCCTTCGTGGCTCGTCGCTTGCGCTCCTCGCACCTCAGGGAGCAAGGCTGACTCGCCCTCCGCAAGCTCCGGGCTCTCTCAGGAGCGGAGGGATCGCGGTCAGAGTTGCTTGAGATCCGACTGCTGCCAGACCGCGCGCATCGTCGACACCTTGCCCTCGGCGTCGAAGACCATGATGTCGACGGGGGTGATCTCGAAGGCGAGTCCGGCGGTCTTGGTGACCAGGGTGAACTCGAAGACCGCGGTGTCGCCGGCGATCTTCTTCCACTTGAGCGTCGCGGTGCGCTCGTCCATACCGGTGATCACCGAGTAGAACTCCACCAGCTGCTCGCGGGTGTCGCGGATGTCCGCGCCGATGGGGTCTTCGACGGTCGCGTCCGCGGCGTAGAGGTCGGCGATCTGCTCTGCGGTACCCGAGTTGAGCAGCTCGATATAAGAGTCGACGGCCGCGTCGATCTTCTCGGCGAGCCCGGCTTGTTCCACGGTCATGAATCCTCCAGAAAAGTAGAACGTGTTCTAATTCAGCACGGTAGCACGGCGTCCGTCAACCGGTGGATGATTTCGGTGCCCGGTCGGAGTTGTTTGATACGTTCGCCGCACAGTTTCCCCGCGTGCGGAAAGGCCGGTGCACCTCTCGATGACCGAGCCGCCGCGCGTACCTCCACCACCGTCCGGCGAGCCCCCGTGGCAGCCGCCCGTCGTCTCCGACGAGTGGAGCCCGGTGCCAGATGCGGGACCGCCGCAGGGTCCACCCACACCGCGGCCGCCTACCGTGCCCGGACCGCAGCCGCAATGGGGTTCGGCGATGTCGACCCCACCTGGCTCGAGTGCTCCCCTTCCGGGGAACGGGTGGGCGGGGTGGATGCCGCCACGACGGCCGACGCCCGTCAGCGCACTGCTGCAACAGATCTTCTCGACCACGTTCGCGGCACCGCGTGTCTTCCTGGGCCTCGTCGGCGTGAGCTGGGGCGCGGCGGCGGCACCAGTCGCGCTCATCACCTGGTGGCTGGTGAGCGCCGAACCGACCCTCGACGACCCGGACGACTGGGCGAGCCTGGCACCGGTCACCGCGTTCGTCCTCACTGTCTTTGCGCAGTGGGCCGTCATGACGGGCGCACTCAGCGGTCTCGCCGCCCGTCCCCTGGCCCGCCTGCGCGCCGGGTCCGTACCGACGCTCGACGACGCCCTGCGCGCGGGTCGCCGGTCCCTCGCCCGACTGTCGGGGTGGACCGCCCTCCTGGGACTCGCCGTCGCGGCGGCGTTCACCCCGGGCATCGCACTCCTCGGTCTGGGAGTCAGCTCCGACGGAATCGTACTGATCGCCGGGAGTCTCCTCCTCTTCCTCGTCGCGCTCATCCAGGTGACGTGGCTGCTGGTACGCACGGTGTTCACGGCGCCTGCGATCGTGGTCGACGGCCTCTCCGTGCGAGGCGCGATCGCCCGCTCGGGGTCGTTGTCGGCGGAGCGGTTCTGGCGGACCTTCGGCATCCTGGCGGTCATGGTCGTGCTGGCGTGGGTCGCGATGACGACGATGATGTACCCCTTCGATCTTCTCGGATCGATCGCCGGCGTGTGGTTCGCCGACGGGGACGCCCGTGGCACCGAGACCGTCGTCGCGGTGATTGGCATCGTCGTGGCGTCGATGGTCGTGCAACCGGTACTGACCGTCGTCCCGGCCGTCCTCTACGACGATGCACGCGCCGAGGCGGCCCCGACGCCGTTCTTCTCCGGACAGGGCGACCGGTGATCGGAGTTCTCGCTGCGCCATTGGACCCCGGCAACGACGAAGCACGCCGGTGGGCCGAGGAGGAGCTGTCCGACTCCGAGTATCAACCGCCCGAACCGTCGTGGTTCGACCGCTTCGGTGAGCGGCTCTGGGAGTGGATCGCCGACAACGTCTTCAGCTGGTTCGGCGGCTCCGACACCCTTCGGGGCATCGTGATCGTCGTGGCGATCGCCCTCGTCCTCGGGCTCGTCGTCGCGGTCGTCCGGCATCTCCGACGCAACCCACGAATTCCTCGCACCAGCGCTGGCCCGCCAACGGGGTCGGTGCTGACAGGTCCGGCCCGGTCCGCGGCCGACTTCCGGTCCGACGCCGACGCCGCCTTCGCCGCAGGCCGGTACGACGAGTGCGTGCTCGCCGCCGTGCGTGCCGTGGCCCGTCGCGGTATCGAGCGCGGCCTGCTGGCCGATGAGCCGTCCCTGACCGCCCACGAGGTCGCTGTCGACCTCGGACCCCGCTTTCCCACCTACGACTCCGGATTGCAGACGGCGACAGACATGTTCGACGCCATCGCCTACGGCGACCGACACGCATCGGCCGAATCCGCGCGCGCGGTCCTCGACATCGAGCGCGGGGTCTCGTCCGCACGGCCGGTCGACGAGGACTCGGTCCGGTCGAGGCGACTGGCGGTGCCCCGATGACCGACACCGTGCAGGCGACGCCACCCGGACCCGTCTCGTCGACGCCGATGCGACCGGCGCCCGGGAAGAGCAAGACGCCGGCGTGGATCTGGGTGACCATCGTGCTGGTGGTGGTCGTCGTGGTCGCCGGCGTCGGACTCCTCGGTGTCACGGCACTCACCGGGGTGCAGGGCACGCCCGGTCCCGGCGTCAGCTACGACCCCGACAACGCCCAGCCCACCGGATCGCGCGCTCTCGCTCAGATCCTCGACGACCACGGGGCCGACCTCCGGCAGGTGCGCGGACTCGAGGAGTTCACCGACGCCCCTCGTCCCGGCCACGGGACCACGGTGGTGGTGAGCTCGACCTCGTCGCTGAATCCCGGTACGACGCAACAGTTCCGCGAGCGTGTGCAGGACGCCGACCGCGTGATCCTGATCGCGCCGGACACCACGGTGCTCACCGCGCTCGACCTGCCCGTCACGTCCGGTTACGGCGCCGGCCCGGCAGCGGTTCCCGCGGGTTGCCGCACGCCCGGCATCGACGAGACCGACGTCGTCGATTTCAGTCCGTTCGGATACTCGCCGACCTCCCCCGCGGCCACCGCCTGCTTCACGTCCGACGGGACATCGAATCTCGTCGTGGTGCCCCGCACCGCCGACCGCCCCGAGTTCGTCGTGGTCAGCGGCACAATGCTCTCCAACGAGCAACTCGCACAGCAGGACAACGCCGGCGTCGCCGTGCGGGTCTTCGCGAGCTCCGACGAGATCCTTTGGTACGTGCCCTTCGTCACCGACCAAGTGGCGACCGAGGAGGAGGAGTCCGACATCCCGGCCGCGGTCGGGCCGCTGATCGTGTTGACCGTCTTCGCGGTTCTGGCCCTGATGTTGTGGCGGGGCAGGCGATTCGGTCCGCTGGTCACCGAGCCGCTCCCGGCGGTCGTCAAGGCGGTCGAGACCACCCGGGCGCGGGGCCGGATGTACCACCGCGCCCGTGCCGACGCGCGCGCCGCGGCGGCGCTGCGCATCCACACACTGGGTTCGCTGGCGTCGTATCTGGGACTTCCGTTCGACGCCGCCCGTGCCACCGACGCACTGTCCCGACCCGACTGGGACACCGTCGTCGCGCCGACCGAGAACTCGGACCCGATGGTGTCGGCGATCGTCCTCGCCGTGGTGGGGGCGACGCACCGCGATCTGGGCGAGGTCCGGTCGCTGCTGTCCGGCCCGCTCCCCACCACCGACGCCCAGCTCGTGCATTTCACCGCCGAACTGACCAACCTCGAGAAGGAAGTCCGACACACGCCATGACCGTCGACCCGTCGCGCAACCCAGGCCCCGGTCCGTTCGCCCCGGACGCATCCTCACACGCGGACCCGTTCGCCAAGGCACCGGCCGGGCCACCACCGGACCACACCGACCACCGACCCGGCGGAGGGCCGAACCGCGCCCGCGATGCACTCGGGGCCGTCCGCGGCGAGGTCGGGAAGGCCGTCGTCGGCCAGGACCCGGCGGTGGCGGGCATCCTGATCGCGCTGCTCTGCCGTGGACACATCCTGCTCGAAGGCGTTCCCGGCGTCGCCAAGACGCTGCTCGTCCGGTCGGTGGCGGCCGCGCTCGACGTCGAGACCAAGCGCGTGCAGTTCACGCCTGACCTCATGCCCGGTGATGTCACCGGCTCGCTCGTGTTCGATTCCGCCAGCTCCGAATTCACGTTCCGCGAGGGACCGGTGTTCACCAATCTCTTGCTGGCGGACGAGATCAACCGCACGCCGCCGAAGACCCAGGCATCGTTGCTCGAGGCGATGGAGGAGCGACAGGTCACCGTCGACGGGGATCCCCGACCGCTGCCGAGCCCGTTCCTCGTCGCGGCGACGCAGAACCCGGTCGAGTACGAGGGCACCTACCCGTTGCCCGAAGCCCAGCTCGACCGCTTCCTGCTGAAGGTCACCCTGCCGCTCCCCCCTCGCGACGACGAGATCACCGTCCTGACGCGGCACGCATCCGGATTCGATCCGCGGGATCTGTCCGCCGCCGGCCTCCGTCCGGTCGCCTCGGCCGCCGACATCGAGACCGGCGCCGAGCAGGTCCGCCGGGTGACGGTCGCCCCGCAGGTCACCGCCTACATCGTCGACATCGCCCGGGCCACCCGATTCTCGCCGTCACTGGCCCTCGGCGTCAGTCCACGCGGCGCCACCGCATTGCTCGGCACGAGCCGGGCATGGGCGTGGCTGAACGGCCGCGACTTCGTAACCCCCGACGACGTGCAGGCGCTCGCCCAGTCGACGCTCGCGCACCGCCTCTCGTTGCGCCCAGAGGCCGAACTCGAAGGAGTGTCGGTGGGTTCGGTGCTCGACGCCGCGATCAACTCGGTGCCCGTCCCCCGCTGATGTTCCTCACGGGCCGCTTTCTGATCCTGGTGCTGCTCGGTGCGGTGCCCATCCTGATATGGCCGAACTACTTCGTGCCCGTGCTGTGGGCGCTGTTCTGTGTCCTGGTCGTGTGCCTCGACATCGCGCTGGCAGGGTCCACGAAATCGATCACCATGTCGCGGTCGGGACCCGGCCCGATCCGGCTCGGCCAGAGCACGACGTGTTCGATCGCGGTCACCAACCACGGCTCTCAGACGTTCCGCGGAGTGCTGCGCGACGGCTGGCAGCCGTCGGCGGGTGCCTCGTCGAACACCCACCGCGTCAGCATCCCCCGCGCGGAGACCCGCTCGGTGACAACGACTCTCACCCCCACCCGACGCGGTGACCGACTCGCGGTCCGAGTCGCCGTCCGTCGGGTGGGTCCCCTCGGCATCTCCGGACGCCAGCGGTCGGTGCCGCTGCCGGGCCGTGTCCGCGCACTCCCGCCCTTCGACTCGCGGCGGTTGCTGCCGTCACGGTTGGCCCACCTGCGTCAGCTCGACGGTCGGTCGGCGGTGCGCGTACGTGGTCAGGGAACCGAATTCGATTCCCTGCGTGACTATGTCGAGGGTGACGATGTCCGCAGCATCGACTGGCGGGCCACCGCCCGGCGTCGTTCGACCGTGGTGCGGACTTGGCAGCCGGAGAAGGATCGGCACATCGTCATCGTCCTGGACACATCTCGGACGTCGGCCGGGCGGGTGGGCGACACCCCGCGCCTCGACGCCGCGATGGACGCCGCGTTGCTGCTGGCCGCGCTCGCGTCGCACGCCGGCGATCGGGTCGATCTCATCGCCGGTGACCGCCGGGTCCATCGACGGGTGGTCGGTGTCGGCCGCACCATGCTGCTCAACAGCCTCGTCACCGCAATGGCCGACCTCCAACCCGCTCTCCTGGAGGCGGATTGGCCCCTGCTCGGTGCCGAGGTCGCCAAGATCGGGCGGCAGCGCGCGCTGCTGGTCCTGCTCACACCCCTCGAACCCGCAGCTGTCGAGGAGTCGCTGCTGCCCCCGCTGGCAGTGCTGGCGCAGCGCTACAAGGTCATCATCGGCTCCGTCGCCGACCCCGCCCTCGACGCCATGCTCACCAAGCGCGCCGACGCCGCGCAAATCTACGATGCGGCGGCCGCGGCACGCACACTCACCCTGCGGGACCGAACCGCCACCGCGGTGGGCCGGCTCGGCGTCGACGTGGTGGATGCCCCACCGGACAAGCTGGCCGCCAAGCTCGCCGATCACTATCTGTTACTCAAGTCGCGAGGGTTGCTCTGACCGGCGCGATTGATGGTCTTCGTCATGACAGTGACTGCTCGACAATCGTTTTCAATCTTGTGTATGCCGGCGGCGCCGACCACGCGAGGTGTCTCCGCTGGCACCGGTGTCGTTGCATTCCCACAGCTGTGTCGCGCGTCGCCCGAGACGTTGTGAAGTTGGTCTTGACAGACAGCCTTCATCCTCTGCTCTCGAGGCGAGACGACGGACACCGACAGTCGAGAGCAACCGACACGCTCCGCTACCACTGCACAGTCACTCGTTGCTGCTTTTCGCGTCCGATGCATCACTATGTTCCCGACACTGACCATGGTCACGAACACCTTGCTGGCATGGCATTCGAGGAGCCGATCGATCACAGCTTCGGCGCGACGCGGACGATCAGAGTGCACTCAATCTGTGACAACGTATGCGACTGTGCCACTACCCAAGACAACTAGCGAGCAGCATCGACTGTCGGGCTGTTCAAAAGTGTCGGGCTCGTCATGAGACACCCGAATGAACCTGGGCCGCCCACCTCACTCGGGTCATGCCACGCCACGCTCGATGCGTGACAGCGATCACGGCAGTATCAGCGATCCGCAAAGGTCCATCAGTCGAACTGAATATGGACAAGGATGGCACTCGGCCGCCGGGGAGGACGGCGGGTGTCATCCTTGTCCATTTCTGCCTGCGATCGCCCGGAGCCCGAGACCGCCAACCCCTCCGGCTCCCGGACGCAGGCGTCTTTCAGAAGCTCTCAGATCGAGGTGGGCGGGCCACGCTGCCGCCCACCTCGCCTCACCACTCGGTGTCGCGGCCGCAGGTGCGCGATGCGAGCGGCGGTTCGGCTTGAACCAGGTACCCGGCGCCGAACGGTGGCGACCCCGCACGTGAGGGTAGGTAGCACCTGTTGCGGATCGCCGACCTGCGCGAAGACAGCATCGATTTCAGCGGCCAGCCAGGTGTCTTCGGCGTCGATCACGTCGACACATCCGGCTGGCGACGCAGCCGTGACGCAGCCCATCATCATCTCAGACCTCCCGGTACTGGGGTGACAGTGACGAACCACCTCCCCGGTCAGTCAGCCCGAGGCCGCCTCGGAGCCGGCGGTGATCTCCTGACGTCCGTCGCCGGAATGCTCGATGGCCACCTTGCGAGGCTTGGCTCTCTCGGCCACCGGGATCGTCACCGTGAGCACACCGTTGTCATAGGCAGCAGAGATCTTCGCCGGATCGACACCCTCACCCAGAGTGATCTGCCGACGATAGGTGCCGGCGAAACGCTCGTTGGCCAACCACTGCACACCCTCATCCGAGAGTGCGCTGCGATGCGCCGACAAGGTCAACACCCCGTTGTCGACGTTGAGATCGATCGAACCAGGATCAGCACCAGGCAGGTCGGCAATCAACGAATAGTGGTCGTCGATCTTGTACACATCGATCGGCATGAATCGCGGTGTACGTCGGCCAGCGCCGGACTCGCCGGTGAGAAGTCCTCGAGCCCAGTCATCAACCATGGAGAACGGATCGATACCCAGCATCGCAAACACCTCCTTGATCCACGGGTGCCGCCACGCTGACGGCACCACATCAACCATCACTGCGCGCCATCAGATTAGCACTCAACGCCAGTGAGTGCCAAGCATCTTTTCGATGATCAACGCACTCAGTCCTCCACCGGCACAACAGCACTCGCCCCAAGAGCAGAGCAGTAGTCCGCTTTCGGCATCGGGTGGCGATTCACCCAGACGAGTGCTATCTAGGAACACGACGTTCACCCCCGGCACGTTCCGACGACATGACCCAGGAAGGACCCAACCGATGTCGGCCCCCGCCCCTGAACTTCACCCGATCGTCTGGCCCGACCCCAGCCCGCTGCAGCACTGGTGGACCCACGTCATGGGCCGGCCACGTCTCCACCCGGATCAATCCGAACACCGGTACCAGCCACACCCGACACTCGTGACCAGCAGCGACGCACGCCCGGCCCGACATTGACCGCCAGCATGGGTGCCTGTGGCCTCCACAGCATCCCTCGACAGCAGCTGGCTTCCGCTCGACGGCCCTGACCGCGTCACACACCTCTACGGCCGGGCTCACGCCTCCCCAGGCGCAGTGATTTGGACGCCCCGACCTCAGGGTGGCGTTTTGTTCACGCACGGGACGGGCGTCGGCCCTACGACGACTCTTGTTGTCCCACACCACCAAACCACCATTTGCTTCGAACTTGCAGTCATGACATCCCGCAGCCTCACATTTCACCGTTACACCCCGCCCACACCACACCATGACCTACGATGGGCCCTGGCCTACCTCATCACCCCGGCCGCCATCCTTGTATTCCTCACCACGTCGCAGTGACACCTCGATCCCCTGGCGGGTTGGCCGGTGCGGCGACAGACCACGTCGGTCCACGCCGGCCGGCCCTGGCCGGGCAACCCGACAGCGGGTGACGGCAGCGGTTTACCCCGCCTCGACACTGTCACGCCGCACACGCAATGTCCGATGACCGGTCGCGGATCGGTGTCGCACCGGCCCTGTTTGGAACCGAAACGCTTTGCGCTAGAGTGCTTTCGCAAGATATGGAGCAGGACATCAGAAGGAAGGTCGACGCGTATGGTGAGCCTGGGTGGTCTTGTCATGCCGGTCGCTGTGGTGGTCGCCGCGTTGGTCATGTAAGCACTGCAGAAGCGCATACTCCCCTATACGCCGCCCGACGACGTCCCACGCCTCTGCCAGAACGGGCGCGCCCATTCTGGGCACGGCATTCTGCCAGCAGCGGCGGCACCACCGGGCCCCTACGCTACTGCTGGCGAGGGCTTCGAACGTCCCCGACCTCCCATCGGTCCTAGCACACTTGGCAACATGTATTCGTTCTCGCACAGCGTATTTCGACAGGAGTCAGCAGGCCGACCGTCGGGGCCACGCCTGTGCCGAACCCCGCGATCTCGATTCAGATGGCAGCGAACTACCCAATCCGGGTGCCGCAAACGCGGGTTAGTGCCTCCCAAACTGCTGTCACAACTCCCGACTACGGTGTCATCGGACAGTGAGCCATCAACGCAGGACCAATGCAGCAAGCGGATATGCGGTGTTACCCGCAGCAACAGCCTGCATATCTCCCAGATGTGTCAGCCTGGCCACTCCTCCTGATCGTCGTAGCCAGTAATTGTGAATCACTGTTGGACAAGGCATTAGACACTCGGTACCGGAATCGTCCCGCGGACATCAGCTGGGAGCCCGCCCCCGTAACCGCATTGCCAGAGGGTCGGGTTGACAGGCGGCGGGCCAGTCTGTACCGTTTGGTACACCGCGAACTGGTCAGTACACACTGAACCGATAGGTACACACTTGCCCTTGATAGGAGCTTGTCATGTCTCGTCCTCCGCTGCCGCCGTTCACCGAGGCCACCGCGATCCAGAAGGTCCGCGCCGCAGAAGACGCGTGGAACACGCGTGACCCCGAGCGCATCTCCCTCGCGTACAGCGAGGACAGTTGGTGGCGGAACCGATCGACTTTCGTCCAGGGCCGTGCCGCGATCGTCGAATTCCTCACAGATAAGTGGGACCGCGAGCTCGACTACCGACTCATCAAAGAGCTCTGGGCATTCACCGGCGACGTCATCGCGGTGCGCTTCGCCTACGAGTATCGTGATCTCACCGGCCACTGGTTCCGCGCATACGGGAACGAAAACTGGCACTTCGACAAGGACGGCCTGATGACCCACCGCCACGCGAGCATCAACGACGTCGCGATCACGGAGCCCGAGCGCAAGTTCTTCTGGGACGCCTCCGGTCCCCGGCCGGCCGACCACCCAGGCTTGAGCGACCTCGGACTGTAATGGCCCGAACCGTCCTCGACCGATCCGACGCGGTCCGCGCGCTGGCCGGCGTCTTCCGCAAGCGAGGCTTCGAAGCCGGCTCGCTGTCGGTCATCCAGCAAGAGACCGGACTCGGCCGCGGCAGCCTGTACCACTTTTTCCCTGACGGGAAAACGGACATGGCCCGCGCCGTTCTCGATCAGGTGAGCGAGTGGTTCGAGGAACGAGTCTTCGTGCCACTTCGCACGGCCGAGAGCGCAACTCAAGCGGTCGAGGCGATGTCACAAGAGGTGGCCGACTACTTCATGTCCCGCGAGAGCGTGTGCCTGTTCGCGGCAATGACGTTGGGCCAGGAGAAGGAGACATTCGCCGACGCGGTCCGCAGCTACTTCAGCGACTGGGTCGACGCTCTCGCGGAAGCGCTACGGCGCGGCGGGCTCACCAACCAAGAGGCTTCAGACCGTGCCCTGGACGCGGTCGCGGCGATCCAAGGCGGGCTGATCTTGGCCCGTGCCTACGACGACAGCGCGACCTTCCTTCACATCGTCGACCGCACCCGGCAGCGCCTACTCGCCCCCGTTCCCTGAGCGGGCTCTTACAGTAGGCCGAGCCGCCGTCACTCGCGACGACAGTGACTCGCTTGATCGCGGTGCGGTACGCACCAAACCGATTCCAGCGTTTGACCCACACCGCTCTGCCTCGTCCCCCGATTCATAGTCCGGAGTACTTATCCGACTTCGTCGTCGGTCGCCGACGAGGCGGGCGCTGATTCAGGATCGCGACGGCCAGGCATCGCCTCACCGCACACCGTTGCGACAGAGGACATTCCGGGGCGCACCACCACCCGACTCGCCGCAAAACTGGCCCCTCCCCGAGCCGAGCGTGCCCGCGATCGGAGGCTGCGCGAAGCCACGCAAGAAGCCGAACGTCATGACCTTCTGGAGGACCGCCGCCGGTCCGATCTCACTCCTCCACGACACTCACACCGCCACCGCCGGAATGTCGGCCGCGTAGCGGATGACCGAACCGACTCGGCCGAAACGGCGTTCGATGATCACGATCGCCTCCGCGAGCTGGTCGGGGTCGTCAACGTCGGCGACGAATGCCGCGGTCTGCCCGTTGTTGCCGAGCATGAACGGCAGGACTGCGGAGTACTGACTGCTGACGACAGCCAGCGGGATGTCGCGACGGAACAGGTCGTACGCGTGGTCGATGGCAGCAGGGTCGTCGAGGACGACGAGCGGGACCGAGGAGATGTGCTTGTTCTTTCTCATGTATCGAGAGTGAACTCGCAGGTTATGAGGGGGTTGACCGATCACTGTGAATTCGCTGGCAGCTACGCGTTGCCACCCCCCGGCCCGCGAGGTCACCGCACGAGTTGCTCGTCGAGAATGCTGGGGATGACTCCGCCGCGTCGGAGAAGCCGACGATCCAGATCGGTCTCGGCGGCCACCTGGGCGTCGAAACGCATTTCGGAACCGTCGACCCGTCGGACCACGACTGCCACCGTCCCGCGCTCGACGGCGTCGGCAGTCCCGACGACGTGCAGTCGGTCTCCGGGCCGGAGGTCCTGCAGCCCGCCGTCGACGTCAGCGGGGATGAGCAACGGCAGGACGCCGACACCGATCAGATTGGACCGATGAATCCGCTCGAAACTGCGCGCGAGCACGGCCCGCGCTCCGAGCAGACGCACCAGCTTCGCCGCCCAGTCGCGCGAACTGCCCATGCCGTACCGTTCCCCGGCCACGATCACCACCGCGTCGCCGTCGCTAGCGTACCGGCTAGCGGCCTCCGGGAGGGACACGACGTCGCCGGTGGGCGCATGCACGGTGTGCGCGGGAGCCGCATCCGGTGCGAGCGCGTTGCGGACGTTCTTGTTCTGAAAGCCGCCCCGCAACATGGCTTCCCAATTGCCGCGCCGGGACGCGTAGACGTTCAGGTCGCCCGGTTCCGCACCCCGCTCCACGAGGTATCGACCGGTCGGGCTGTCGGGCTTGATCGCCCCGGCCGGGGAGATGTGGTCGGTGGTGATGTCGTCGCCGAGCACGAGCAGGGGCTGCGCGGTGTACTCCCCGAGCCTGGTGTGCGCGTAGCCGTCATCGGCGAAAGGAGGACGCCGCAGGGCCGTCGACGACGGGTCCCAGGGGAACAGCGGCCCATCCGGAACATCGAGTGCGTCCCATGCCGGATTGCGGGACGCGGAGACGAAGTCGTCGACGACATCACGCGGACGCCGCGCTGCATCGGTGAGCGCGTCGATCTCCTCCGGCGCAGGCCACAGATCAGCGAGCATTACGTCATGCCCGTCGGCGTCGACGCCGATCGGTTCCGCGGTGGGATCGATGGCCGCATCACCCGCGAGCGCGAAGACGATCACCATCGGCGGCGACATCAGCAGGCCCAGTTCGAGGTCCGGGTGGACGCGGCCGGGGAAGTTGCGGTTGCCGCTCAGCACAGCCACCGGATTTCGTGTGTGCGCCTCGGCCACCGCGGTGATCTCCGCCGGCAGCGGTCCCGAGTTGCCGATGCAGGTGGCACAACCGAATCCGACGATGTCGAAGCCGACCGCGGACAGGTCGTCGGTGAGACCGGCCCGCTCGAGCACGCCGGCGGCAGAGGGCGAACCCGGCGCGAGGGAGGTCTTCACATACTCCGGCACCCGCAGCCCTCGTTCCCGTGCGCGGCGGGCGACCAAACCCGCGGCGATGAGGAGGCGCGGGTCAGAGGTGTTGGTACAGCTCGTGATCGACGCGATGGCGATCGGGAAGGCGGGCATCGGGATGTCGTCGTCACATCGAGAAGGCCCCTCGGCGTCGAAGGTCGCCGGCAACTCGGTCACCGGGACCAGGTCCTGCGGGCGACGCGGACCGGCCACCGACGGGACCACCGCACCCAGGTCGATGTCGATCGTGCGGGTGAAACGCGGCTCGGCATCGGGGTCGAACCACAGTCCGAGCCGTCGTGTCACCGACTCGACGAGCTCGCAGTGTTCTGCGGTACGTCCGGTGTCGGCCAGATATCGGACGGTCTGTGCGTCGACGGGGAAGAACCCGGTGGTGGCACCGTATTCCGGGGCCATGTTGGCGATCACCGCCCGTGCGCCCGCCGTCAGTGCCGATACGCCCGGCCCGTAGAACTCGACGAACTCACCCGTGACCCCGATCTCGCGCAGACGGTGCGTGACGACCAGCGCGAGATCCGTTGCCAGCACGCCCGCGGAGAGCGTCCCGGTGAGGCGGACTCCCACGACCTCGGGGATCCGCAGTGTGGTCGGCATGCCGAACATCACCGTCTCGGCTTCCAGACCTCCTATGCCCCAGCCCAATACACCCAGCCCGTTGATCATGGGCGTGTGGCTGTCCGTGCCGAGCATCATGTCCGGAACCGCGTGATCGATGCCGTCCACCGACTCCACCGTCACCACGGTGGCGAGCTGTTCGAGGTTGATCGTGTGCATGATCCCGGTACCCGGCGGGTTGATGTGCACGGTGTCCATCGTGGTCGACGCCCAGGCCAGGAAGCGATACCGCTCCGCGTTGCGGCGCATGTCGTGGGCGAGATTGGCCGCGGCGGCATCGCGGCGCGCGTACGACTCGACCGCGAGCGAATGGTCCACCGAGACCTCCACCGGCAGGCGGGGACTCAACGCCGTCGGATCCCCACCTCGGGCGGCAACCGCGTCACGCATCGCGGCGATGTCGACGAGGGCGGGCGTGCTGGTGGTGTCGTGCATCAGCAACCGGCCCGGCACATACGGGATCTCGGCGTCGCTGGTGCCGGCCCGAAGCCAGCGGGTCATGTCGTCCAGAGCTCGATCGCGCGTCTCGGCGTCGGCATGGCGGGTCACGTTCTCGGCGAGTAGACGGACCACCGTGGGCCACTGCCGGTACACGTCGCACCCGACCCGCCGCTCGACATCGACGACCGGCAGATCGGGTTGCGCGCGGCGTTCAGCTCCACTCATGGGTCCCACCATAGGTTATAACCTATAACTTGCACCACCGGTGCTATCATCGCGACGTCCGGCGCTGCCGGATCTCGACGTCCCATGACCACTGCCGGGAGGCCCGCCATGACTGCACCAGGCGGGATGTTCACCAAGAACGATTACGCATACGCCGAGCTCCAGCGGCGAATTCTGACCGGGGTCCTGCCAGCCGGCGCGGTGATCCCCCAGGCCAAACTCGCGGCCGAGATCGGCGTCAGCACGACTCCCCTCCGCGAGGCGATCCGCCGTCTGTCCGCCGAGGGCATGGTCGAACTCGAGGCCCACCGAGACGCGCGGGTGACCCCCGTATCCGCAAATGAGGCGCGCCACCTCTACCAGGTACGCGAGAACCTGGACCCGCTCGCGGCGGCGCTCGCCGCGCGGACGCGAACGGCGGCCGACATCGCCGCCATCAGCAATGCCTTCGATCGCCTCTCGCCCATCGCCAGTGCGTCCGATGTCGATGCCCTTGTCCGACACCGGGAATTCCATCGCACGGTGTACCGCGCTTCGGGCAACCCCGTTCTCATCGACATCCTCGAACGACTCTGGGACAAAGCAGATCGTTACCGAGTCATCGGCCTCTCCCACCGGGGCGATTCACCCGACGACCGGTCGCGGGTCACCGCCGAGCACCGGGCGATCATGGAGGCCGTCGCCGACGGTGACGCCGAGCGTGCCGACGCGGTGATGCGCGAGCACATCGGCAACAGTCTCGGACGTCGTGCCATCGATGCGCTCACCGAGGACCCCGTCGCCGGCTGACCTGGCCGCTGCCACTTTTCCAACCCCTGTGTCCTGCGTCACCGCCATAGGTTATAATCTATAACTGCGCGACGCCGAGCGCGCGAAAAGCGCAAAACGATATTTATGCGCCCAAGCGTGACTGTGACGACGGTTACGCCAACACTTCCGATGTGACCACCGACGTGGTTGTCCTCACATCCGCAGCAGAATCGAGTCAGACGATGTTGGTAGCTCTCGGCCTCGGGACCCGACCCCGAACGAAAACGAGGACCGCATGACCGCACCATCCCCCGGCACCGACGAATCGACAGAGCTGTCCCGCACGTCTCGTCCGCCGAAACGTGTTCCCACGCTCGTCAAAGCACTCGGCGCACTGGTCGCCGCAGCGATCGTCGTCGTCGGCGTCGTCGACGCGGCCGGTAGCGAGGGCGGCGCCGACGCGCGATCGCAACTGACCCTGATCGCGCCCGCGGCCGCCGGTGGAGGTTGGGACGGTGCGGCGCGCGAGATGCAGCAGGCGCTGCGAGCCCAAAACATCGTCAACAACTCGCAGGTCGTCAACATCCCCGGTGCCGGCGGCACGATCGGACTCAGCCAGTTCGCGGGGATGACCGGCGACGCCACCACGATCATGGTCATGGGCATCACGATGCTGGGCGCGATCAACATCAACGGGTCCGACGTGGATCTCGGAGACGTCACCCCCATCGCGCGGCTCGCCGACGATTACGACGTCGTCGTCGTGCCGGCTGATTCTCCGATCACGACCATCGAAGAGCTGATGGCCGAATGGAAGAAGGACCCCAAGAACTTCACGTTCGGTGGCGGTTCGCTGGGCAGCGTCGACCAGATGATCATCAGCCAGATGGCTCGGGAGAACGGTATCGACCCCGCCGCGGTCAACTACATCGCCTACTCCGGTGGTGGCGAACTGGCGACCTCACTCATGTCCGGGACGATCAAGGCCTCGGTCAGTGGTTACGAGGACTTCGTCGACCAGATCACCGCCGGAAATCTACGCGCACTGGCGATCTCGGCTCCCGAGCCGGTCCCGGCCATCGATCTGCCGACCCTGTCCGAACTGGGTTACGACGTCACCCTCACCAACTGGCGCGGGGTGGTCGCACCGCCGGGCATCACCGATGACCAGCGCACCGAACTCGAGGCGATCGTCACCGAGGTCGTCGAATCACCCGAGTGGCGAGATGCACTGCAGCGCAACAACTGGTCCGACACGTTCACGCCGGGTACCGGATTCAACCAGGTCATCGACCAGCAATCGGAGTTCGTCCGCGGCATCTGGGCCGACCTCGGGTACTGACCGACCGCCTGTCGGCGAACCCGCACTGCACAACCCCTGCCCCACACGACATCACGGAGAACCCATGCCCATCCTTGTCGCTTTCGCCCACACCCCCGAAGGTCGAGCGGCCTTCGAACACGGCCGGCGCCTCGCGCGCAACGAGAGCTCTCAACTGATCGTCTTCGACATGGAGACCCCCGCTGTCGACGACGACGGTGGCATTCCCGAGCCCGACTTCGCCCCTGTCGAGAATGCCGGCAACAACACCGCGATTCGCTGGCTCGGCCATCGTCGCGAGGATTCCGATCCGGCCGCCGAACTCATCGACGTCTCAGAAGAACTGGCCGCCGATCTCATCGTCGTCGGCCTGCGCCGTCGGTCACGGGTCGGGAAACTCCTGCTCGGCTCGAACGCACAGCGCATCCTCATCGACGCCGAGGTCCCGGTACTGGCAGTGAAGGCAGCCCATCATGACGACTGACAATGCGGCGGCACAGCCCGTCGGCACGACGCTCGACGACGGACACGGATCGGACCCCGCGCGCCGACCGCTCACCGGACGAAGCGGTCTGGTCGTCGCGGGCCTCATGCTCGCACTTGCCGTCTACCTGACCGCGGGCATCATCGGGATGGACATCCCGGGCAGCGCAGCGACTCCCGGACCCGCGTTCTTCCCAATCATCCTGACGATCTGCGCGTACGTGATCGCCGGACTGCTGACCGTGCAGACCCTGCGTCACCCCGACGAGCCCGACCCCGACATCGTGCCGCCCGCGACCGGTCAGTGGCGAACGCAGAGTGATTGGCGTGCACTGGGTCTCGTCCTGGCCGGGCTCATCGCCTTCACCGCGCTGCTGGTTCCGCTCGGTTGGATTCTGTCCGCCGCGCTGCTCTTCTGGATCGTCGCCTATGCCATGGGTTCCACCCGTCCGGTCCTCGACATCGCGGTGTCGCTCGTCGTCTCCTGTGCGGTGCAGGCGTTCTTCTCGGCGGGTCTCGGGCTGAACCTCCCCGCCGGCATCCTGGGAGGTCTGTTCTGATGGACAACGTCTCACTCCTGTTGGAAGGTTTCTCCCAGGCGCTCACCCCGATGAACCTGCTCTGGGTCTTCATCGGCGCGCTGCTCGGCACCGCAGTGGGTGTGCTCCCGGGCCTCGGTTCGGCGATGGCCGTCGCACTGCTGCTGCCGGTGACCTTCACCCTCGACCCCACCGCCGCGTTCATCATGTTCGCCGGCGTGTACTTCGGCGGCCTGTTCGGTGACTCGACCATGGGCATCCTGATGAACACGCCTGGTGGGTCCACCGCCATCGCAACATCATTCGAGGGTCATCGGATGGCCAAACGCGGGCGGGCCGCCCAGGCCCTCGCCACCGCCGCGATCGGCGCCTTCATCGGCGGCATGATCGCGACGACCATCGTCGTGTTCTTCGCACCCAAGCTCGCCGATCTCGCCATCCAGTTCGGTCCCGCCGAATACTTCGCCCTCGCCGTCTTCGCCTTCATCGCGATTGCCTCGGTGGTCTCCGACTCCGTCATCAAGGGTCTGACCGGACTCCTCATCGGGCTGATCCTTGCGGTCGTCGGGATCGACGGGATCTCGGGCACCCAGCGCTTCACGATGGGGGCGCCGGAGTTGTTCGACGGCATCAGCATCATCGTCATCACCGTCGGCACCCTGGCCCTGGGCGAGGTCCTCTACGTCGCCTCTCGCATCCATCGCACACGTGCGCCGGACGCCGACGCCGTCATCGGACGGCCCTTCCTCAAGCGCGCCGAGTTCCGCGAGGCGCTCCCGGCGTGGTTGCGCGGCACCGGTTTCGGCGTCCCCTTTGGCGTCATCCCGGTCGGCGGCGCAGAGGTGCCGACGTTCCTCGCCTACGGAACCGAGCGTCGTCTCGACCGCAAACGACCCGACCCCCAGTTCGGCCACGGCGCCATCCGCGGTGTCGCCGGTCCGGAGGCGGCGGGCAACGCGACGTCGGGCACCGCGATGGGAGCCCTGCTCGCGATGGGTCTGCCCACCTCCGCCACGGCGGCGATCATGCTGGCCGCATTCCAGCAGTACGGCCTGCAGCCCGGCCCCCTGCTCTTCGAACGCAACGCCGATCTCGTCTGGACGCTCATCGCCAGCCTGTTCATCGGCCTGGTCATGCTGCTGATCCTCAACATGCCGTTCGCCGCCATCTGGGCGAAACTGCTGCTGATCCCCAGGCACTACCTCTACGCGGGGATCGCGGTGTTCTGCGTGCTCGGTGTCTACGCGACCTCGGCCGCGATCACCGACCTCATCCTGGTCATCGCCATCGCCTTCGTCGGATATCTGCTGCGACGCTATGGTTTCCCGCTCGCCCCCGTCATGATCGGCGTCGTCCTCGGCCCCCTTGCCGAGACCAGCCTGCGCAACGCGATGATGTCGAGCGGCGGCGATCCGAGTGTGCTGGTGGGCAGCGCGATCACCTGGGTCCTCTACGGAGTCCTGGCCGTCGTCGTCCTGTTCACCGCGTTCCGCCGCCTGCGGATGCGAACGCGTCAGGACACCTGATGCGACCGCAGTTCGTCCCGCGCTTCTCGCCCGCCCTCACCGAAAGTCAGCCGCCGACGCCCATGCGCACCACCACCGACCGCGCACTCATTCGCTCCCGCTTCCTCGCCGTCGACGTCGCGAACGTCGCCGACGTCCTCGACGACCTGGGCCACCGTGATCAGGCGCTCGCCACCGACATCAGGTGTGTGGCCGGACGCGAACGGCTGGCCGGGTGGGCGTTCACCATCTCGGGCGCGATGAGCGCCGCCCCGGGACGGGACCCGCTGAAAGCGCAGGCGTGCAGCCAGATCGGCCCGGACGAGGTCTCCGTGTGGCAGGGGAACGGCCGGGGCGTCTGTTACTTCGGTGAACTCGTCGCGATCGGCATGATGCAGCGGGGCTCCGTCGGCGCAGTGGTCGACGGCGGTGTGCGCGACAAGAGATGGCTCCACGAGATCGGTTTCACGACGTTCTCCTGCTATCCGACCTCGGTGCAGACCAGCGGCCGTTGGCGCGTCGAGACGTGGCAGCAACCCGTCACCATGCCGGGCGCATCCGGGCAACCGGTCGTCATCGAGCCCGGCGACTTCGTCCTCGGCGACGACGACGGTGTCATCGTCATCCCCGCCGGGATCGCCGACGTCGTGCTCGAGGCAGCGGAGACCATGACGGAGAAGGAGATCGACGTCCGTGCCGCCATCCGCAACGGCATGACCCTCGCCGACGCGATGGCGGAGTTCGGACGGTTCTGATCCCGCACTCTGCGGCGTCACCTCCGCCCCACGGTCACTTCTTCGCGAGAGCCGCCCGGTAACCGAGGAACCCGACGTAACCGGCCAGCCCGGCCAGGCCCAGCCGGCGGGTCCGCGGCGACACCAGTGCGAGGCCAATAGCGGTCTCGCAGGCACCGTTGCGGTAGGTCCAGGTGGTGGTGTCGTCGGGGAATACCGGCTCGGTGATAGGGCCGAAGATCTCGGGCTTGATGAAGTGCGCAACCCCGGTGGCGGCCAGTCCCCCGCCCAGCAGCGAAACAGCGTCGAGTGATCCCTTGCGAGTTGCCATCAGAGTGTTCCCCTTCGTCGTCGTCGACTCTCCCCGGTGATCGTAGGCGTCGTTCCATTCCGGTTCGACGTCGACGGGCCGCTATCTCGCCGTCGGGACGGTGAGCCCGCGAGCTGCCTCGTCGAGATCGCCGGTGTCGCCGTACTCGTACGCGCGGCGCCCGGCGATGAAGACGTACGCCATGAACAGCGTCCACGCCGTCACACCGATCCCGATCCGGGCCCAGGTCGGCAGCGGGGACGGCGTGACGAACGCTTCGATGACCCCGCACAGCAGCAGCACGACGACCAGACCCAGCGCGACACCGACCGCTGCCCGGCCCTCCTCCCCGAGAGCCGTTGCACGCGTTCGGTTCCCCGGGGCCACCCAGGCCCAGAAGATCCGCAGGCCCACGCCCGCGGCGACGAACAGGCAGGTCAGCTCGAGCATGCCGTGCGGCAGGATCAGTCCGAAGAACAGGTCACCACGACCGTGCCGGATCATGATCGACGCCACGACCACCAGATTGAGGATATTCGTGTAGAGCATCCAGATCACGGGGAACCCGAAGACCCCCAACGCGATACACAGCGCGGCCAGCCAGAAGTTGTTGGTCCACACGCGAGCGGCGAACGACGTCGCCTCGTATTCGCTGTAGTAGTTCTCGAAGTCGTTGGTGACGAGACGCTCAATCTCCGCGGGCGATGCGAACGAACTCTCGATCCGCGGGTGGGCCAGCACCCACCACGTCATGATCACGGCCGCACCGAGGGACCCGCCCATCACCGAGAGCCACCACCAGCGCATCCGGTACAGGGCCGCGGGGAACGATCGGGTGAAGAACTCGATCACCGTCGCCGGCGTGCTGACCCGGGTTCCGGTTGCGCGACCGCGGGCGCGGGCCAGGAGGCCCGACAGGTATGCCACCAGCGAGGCATCGGGCGCCGTCGAGCGGATGACCGACAGGTGGGTGGCCACCCGCTGGTAGGTGTCGATCATCTCGTCGGCCTCGGCGCCGGTGAGTCGGCGGCGCCGCGAGAGCGCATCGAGCCGCTCCCACGTCGCGCGGTGCGCGGACACATAGGCGTCGAGATCCACTCGGCCAGCGTATCGGGCATTCTCACCTCCGCGGCACGTGTCATTCAGCGGACGTCGGGGCTGTGAGTTCCCGATGCGCTGTCGACGAATTGCGTCGTAGGGTGAGGCGTGATGTCTCGTCCATTGCCGCCTCGGCCCCCCGCGGGCCCGGGCGCACCCGTCGCCGGCCGGCCCGGTCCGGTCGCATGGGGCGCGGGCGCCACGACGACGGTCGGAGTTGGACGCAACGACCTCGTCTCCGGCGAGGCGGTCGCTCTCGCACTCCCGCCGGCGAACCTCGGCTACCGGATTCTCTCCGGCATCATCGACGTCCTGCTGGGGTTCGGACTGTGGTTGTTCCTGTGGTGGATGTCGTTCAAGGTCGCCGGCGAGGCGAGCGAGGCGTGGCGGGGAACCATCAACACCCTGATCCCGATCGTCGCCGTCGTCGCACTCCCGACGCTGCTGGAGACCGTGACCCCGGGGAAGACCGTGGGACACCTCGTCCTGGGCCTCCGAACAGTCCGCGATGACGCGGGCCCGACCGGGTTCCGCCACTCCCTGACCCGAGCACTAGTCGGCTTCGTCGAACTGTATGCGTGCCTGGGACTCCCAGCGCTGATCTCGGCGGCGATCTCGCGCAAGAGCAAGCGCCTGGGCGACCTGCTCGCCGGGACCTACGTCATCCGCGACCGCCACCGGCTCGTCGAGCAGGCACCCATCGAGATGCCACCCGGCCTGCACTCGTGGGCCGTGTCCGCCGACATGGCCGCCCTCCCCGACCCACTCGCGGTGATCATCCGCCAGTTCCTCAACGGCCGCCACGGCATGAAGCCCGAGCCGAGAGCCCATGCCGCCCGGAGGATCGTGTTCGACGTCGCGCCGTTCGTCGCACCCGCTCCCCCGCCCGGCGCCCCGTTCGAAGACGTGTTGTCGGCGATCATGGCCGAGCGTCGCCGCCGGGACACCGAACGGCTCGCGCGCGAAGCCGTACTGCGCCAACGTCTCCTGCGCTGATCTGTGCTGCGACCCGCCGAGGCGGCGCGGCGCACCCGAATCCCGGTTACTCTGCTACGGGTGACGTTGCCCACCCTGCTTGCGAAGGACACGAGATCGATCGGCGGCCGACGGCTTCTCGCCGCAGTCGTCGGAGTCGCGTTGACCTTCACCACGGTGCTGACCGTGCAGGCTCCCGCCAGGGCGGGAGGTCCAGGGCCGGATTCGGCGGCCGGTGTTCACGTGGTCCCGCGCATCGTCGACTCCGAAACCGTAACGGATCCGATCGTCGCACTCCCCCAGGCGGGTTCGACGCTCCGCGTGCGATACAGCTCGACGTCCATTCACGGTCTCCCGACGGAGATGACCGGCACGCTGCTCACACCGTCGACGCCGCCGCCCGCCGGGGGTTGGCCGCTCGCCGTCTGGAATCACATGACGGTCGGCGCCGCGGACCGGTGCGCGCCGTCGCGAGCCCGGGCCGGTCATTCCGAACTGCCCCGCATGACGTCAGGTGACGGCATCGTCGGCCGGTTGCTCGACGCCGGATTCGCCGTCACACGGCCCGACTTCGAGGGCATCGGCGGGCCCGGGCCGCACCCGTACCTCATCAGCGACTCGCTGGCGCGATCGACGGTCGACATGGCGCTGGCCGTCGCGGATCACGACCGACGGATCGGCCGCGACGTCGTCGTGGCCGGGCATTCCGAGGGCGCCGTCGCCGCCTTGGCCGCGGCGGCGCGGCCGTCATCGGAATGGGGTGACCTCCGACTACGCGCGGTGTCGGCACTCGCGCCGCCGACACAGGTGGCCGCGCTCCTCGACGGGGCGTCCTACGTCCCGTTGTCCGGTCCCGCGATCAACGAACTGATGGGATTGGCCGCCCTCATCGGATATGGCGCGGCCGCAGCCGATCCCGAGTTCGACGAGCTGATGTCCAACGGCGGGCTCAGCGCGACGGCGAGGAGGCTCCGTCCGCAGGTCGAGACCCGCTGCTACGCCGACCTGACCTCACCGGACTCGTTCGGCGGCCTCGCACCGGCCCAGCTCCTGGGACCGCGCGGCGACGAGATGAAGGTCGCATTGTTGAAAGTGCTGCGCGACAACGACGTCGACCGTCTGCGTTTTGATCGGGGGCTACCGGTCCGCATCGACTCGGGCACCGTCGACACCGTGTCGCCGCAACCGCTGGTGTCCGGTCTGGTGCAGACCTATCGGCGCGCCGGGGTGCGCGTCACGTACTCCGACCGGTTCACCGGGCATGCGGGCGTGGCCACCGACCGCGCGAACGCTGCCACGATCGCGGCGTGGCTCATCGCGCAGGTTTGAGAACGTTCGACGACACCCAGACTTCAACTCGACCGCCAGACCTCGATCGAGGTCTTGCGGTCGAGTTGAGGTCTGCAGGTGACCTTTTTCGGCGGTCGCGACCAGTGGACTGCGGCCGGACTTTCGAGAGTCTTACGTCAGATCGGTCGAGCTCTTCCCCAACACGCGCCGGGCGATGATCAGCTGCTGGATCTGCTGGGTTCCCTCGAAGATGTCAAGGATCTTCGAGTCACGCGCCCACTTCTCCACCAGTGACGTCTCGGAATAGCCTGCCGTCGCACCGATCTCGACGGTCTTGTTGGTGATGTCGGTGACGGTCCGACCGGCCTTCGCCTTCGACATCGATGCCTCGGTCGAGTTGGGCTGCTTGTTGTCTGCCATCCACGCCGCCCGCACCGTGTGCAACCACGAGGCCTCCCAATCGGATTCGAGGCGGATGAACTCGGCGACGGTGGCGTGCTGCGACGACGCGGGACGGTCGTAGTCGATCTCGTGACCCGCTTCCTCCAGCATCCGACGCAGCTCCTCCAGGGAGGCGCGACCGAGCCCGATGGCCATCGCGGCGACCACCGGACGGGTGTTGTCGAAGGTCTGCATGACCCCGCCGAAGGCCTTCTTGGTGTCGATCTCCGGCGAGCCGAGCAGGTTCTCGGCGGGGACCCGCGCGTTCTCGAACCGGATGACCGCCGTGTCGGAGGCCTTGATGCCCAGCTTGTGCTCGAGGCGGGCCACGGTGACGCCCTCGGTGGTCATCGGCACGACGAAACTCTTGATGGCCGCGCGTCCGACGCTCTTGTCGATGGTCGCCCACACGACGACGTGGTCGGCGCGCGATCCCGCGGTCACGAAGATCTTCTCCCCGTTCAGGATGTAGTCGTCGCCGTCGAGGGTCGCGGTCGTCGACACTGCCGCCGAGTCCGAGCCGAAGCTCGGCTCGGTGATGGCCATCGCCGCCCATACGTCGCCGAAACGTTCGAGCTGCTCGGGGTTCGCCACGGCCGCGATCGCGGCATTGCCCAGGCCCTGACCGGGAATGGAGAGCAGCAGGCCCACGTCGCCCCAGCTCATCTCCAGAGCCGACAGGAGCCCGCGCATGTTCGCGCCGTTCACCGACGGAGCGTCGGAGGCGGACTTCTCGGCGTCGGCGGACTTCTCGGCGTCGGCGGACTTCTCCGTGGAGCGACTCTGCTTGGCGAGCTTCGCCAGTTCGTCGAGTTCGACCGGGTACTCGTGCTCGGCCTGGTCGTACTTCCGCGAGATCGGCCGGAAGAGGTGCTCGGCAGCCATGTGGGTGCGCTCGACCGTCGAATCGAACTTCTTCGGGAGCTCCAGGTTGATCGCCATGGCAGTACCTTACTGCGCAGTAAGTTCGTTGCCAAGTCCCGGTTCGTGACCGAAGCCGAATAATGTGGACCGGTGGCGTACGACGAGGAACTGGCCTACCGCATCCGTGCTCTGCTGGCGACCGAGTGCGGCCTCGACGAGAAGCGCATGTTCGGCGGGCTGGCCTTTCTGATCAACGGCAACATGGCCGTCGCCGCCAGCGGCAAGGGCGGGATCATGGTGCGCGTCGCACCCGAGGAGACCGAGAGCCTCCTCGAGTACCCGCACACCCGGCCGATGGTGATGTCGGAACGCGAGCTCCGGGGATGGCTACGCGTCGACGACGCCGGCATAGCCACCGACCGCCAGCTCTCCCGCTGGATTGCGATCGGTTCGAACTACGCGCGGAAGTTGCCGCCGAAGTAGATGGCAACCGCTCCGCCCTCTGACCTGGGAGAACCGCACCCCATTGCTCCCTGAGGAGCGCCCGGAGCTTGCGGAGGGCGCGTAACGAAGGGTCTGCCAGGCATCTCACCAGGACCCTTCGTGACGCTCGCAAGCTCGCTCCTCATGGAGCGGGGGGTGTTACGCCCGAGCCCCGCGGGGAACAGAGGGGGTCACGACCCAACCACGCGGGGAGCAGAGCAGAGGGGGTCACGACCCAGCCACGCGGGGAGCATGAGTACGGCCCTCTCGGATCAAAGAGCAGAGAGGTGCCGTCAGGGAACGATGTTCACCATCCGACCGGGCACCACGATGACCTTGCGGGGTTCGGCGCCGTCGAGGAGCGCGACGATCTTCTCGTCGGCGAGCGCGGCGGCACGCAGGGTCTCTTCGTCGGCGTCGGCCGGGACGGTGATCCGACTGCGGACCTTGCCCTTGACCTGAACCGGGATCTCGACGGTGTCCTCGACCAGCCACTCCTCATCGGCGACCGGGAATGCGGTCCGCACCACCAGGGTCTCCCGACCCAGCCGATGCCACAGCTCCTCGGCGATGTGCGGCGCCAGGGGAGCCAGCATGATCACCAGCGCCTCGACGGCCTCCCGCGGGGCGCCGGTCTTCTCGAAGTTCTTGGTGAGGTGGTTGGTCAGCACCGTGAGCTTGGCGACCGCCGTGTTGTTGCGCAACGCGTCGTAGTCCTCGCGGACGCCGGCGATGGTCTTGTGCAGCAACCGTTTCGTGTCGTCGTCGAGCTCGGTGTCGGCGACCCGGAGCGCACCGGACTCCTCGTCGACGACGAGTCGCCAGATGCGCTGCAGGAATCGCTGCGACCCCACCACGTCCTTGGTGGCCCACGGCCGCGACTGGTCGAGCGGACCCATGAACATCTCGTAGACGCGCAGCGTATCGGCACCGTAGTCACGGCAGATGTCGTCGGGCGCCACCGAGTTCTTGAGGGACTTGCCCATCTTGCCGTACTCCCGGCGAACCTTCTCACCGTTGTAGAAGAACTCGCCGTTCTCTTCGGTGACCTCTTCGGCGGGCACATAGATGCCGCGCGAATCGGTGTAGGCGTACGCCTGGATCATGCCCTGGTTGAACAGCTTTCGGTACGGTTCGCGACTCGTGACGTATCCGAGGTCGAAGAGGACCTTGTGCCAGAACCGCGAATACAGCAGGTGCAGCACCGCGTGCTCGACACCACCGATGTAGAGGTCGAGGCCACCCGGGTCGTTCTCGCCGTGCAGTGCCGGCCGGGGCCCCATCCAGTACGCCTCGTTCTCCTTGGCGCACAGGGTTTCCGAGTTGGTGGGGTCGATGTAGCGCAGCTGGTACCACGAACTGCCCGCCCACTGGGGCATGACGTTGGCGTCCCGGGTGTAGGTCTGCACGCCGTCGCCCAGGTCGAGTTCCACCGTCATCCACTCGGTGGCCTTCGCCAGCGGAGGCGACGGCTCGCTGTCCGCGTCGTCGGGGTCGAAGGACACCGGCGCATAGTCGTCGACCTCTGGAAGCTCCACCGGCAGCATCGATTCCGGCAGCGCGTGGGGTTGGCCGGCGGCGTCGTAGACGATCGGGAAGGGTTCGCCCCAGTAACGCTGACGGGCGAACAGCCAGTCGCGAAGCTTGTATTGGATTCTCCCGGTGCCCACCCCGTCGGCCTCGAGACGTTCGACGATCGCCGCCTTCGCGTCCTCGACATTGTGACCGTCGAGGAACCCGGAGTTCACCAGGGGTCCGTCGCCCACGTACGCCTCGGTGGCGATGTCGGTGTCGGAGCCGATCACCTCGCGGATCGGCAGTCCGAACACCGTCGCGAACTCATGGTCGCGGGCGTCGTGGGCCGGGACCGCCATGATCGCGCCGGTGCCGTAGCCCATGAGGACGTAGTCGGCGACGAAGACCGGAACCTGCTCTCCGTTCACGGGATTGACGGCGAAGCTGCCGGTGAAGACACCCGTCTTCTCCTTGTTCTCCTGGCGCTCGAGGTCGGACTTCGCGGCGATCGACGCGCGGTACTCCGCGATCGCGGCCGCGGGGTCGGCCCCGCCGCGGGTCCAGCGATCATCGGTGCCCTCGGGCCATGCTCCGGTGATGAGGTCGCCGACGAGCGGATGCTCGGGCGCGAGAACCATGTAGGTGGCGCCGAACAGGGTGTCGGGACGGGTGGTGAACACCTCGATGCCGCCGACGCCGGGCACGTCGAAGCGAACCTGGGCACCGCGCGAGCGTCCGATCCAGTTGCGCTGCATGGTCTTGACCTTGTCCGGCCAGTCCAGCAGATCCAGGTCGTCGAGCAACCGGTCGGAGTACGCGGTGATCCGCATCATCCACTGCCGCAGATGCTTCCGGAACACCGGGAAGTTGCCGCGGTCACTGCGGCCGTCGGCGGTGACCTCCTCGTTGGCCAGCACGGTGCCCAGTCCTGGGCACCAGTTCACCAGCGAATCACTCAGGTACACCAGGCGATGGTCGTCGAGGATCTCGGTGCGCTCGGCAGGGGAGAGGTCGGCCCAGCTGCGCCCCTCATGCTTCCCACCTAATGCTCGTGCACCCGAGGCGAATTCGTCGACCAGCTCGGAGATGCGCCGAGCCTTGCCCTGGTCGGTGTCGTACCAGGCGTTGTAGATCTGCAGGAAGATCCACTGGGTCCACCGGTAGAAGTCCACGTCCGTGGTGGCCACCCGACGGCGCTCGTCGTGGCCCAGCCCGAGCCGTCGGATCTGGCCCAGGTAGCGCTCGATGTTCTGCTCGGTGGTGGTGCGCGGATGGGTGCCGGTCTGCACCGCGTATTGCTCGGCGGGCAGGCCGAACGAGTCGAAGCCCATCGTGTGCAGCACGTTCTTGCCGGTCATCCGCTGGTAGCGCGCGAAGACATCGCTTGCGATGAAGCCGAGCGGGTGGCCGACATGCAGGCCCGCGCCGGACGGGTAGGGGAACATGTCCTGCACAAAGAGCTTGTCGGCGGCGTCGGCGTCCCCGCCACCGAAGTCGGACAGGTCACCGGCGAGCGGCCCGACGGGATTCGGCGCCTCGTAGGCGTGCTCGTCGGACCAGGTCTGCTGCCAGCGCTGCTCGATCTCGCCGGCGACCGCCGCCGTGTAGCGGTGGGCGGTCGTGCCGGCGGTGTCGCCGCTCGTCTTCTCGGCTGAAGTCACGCGACCAGGGTAAATCCTGTCCGTCGCCGCCCCCAATCCGGTCGCCTCCGCCGTAGGCGGCACCGGCTCGTCAGATACCGATTCACCTCGGTACGACGCACGGTCGTATGCTGTGGGTCGTGAATGCCGTGTCCGTCGCCGTTGCCGTACTGCTCTTCGTGCTGGCCGGACTCTGGGCGGTGGTAGGAATCCGCGGACTCCGCGGCACCCTCCCGCGCAATCGTTGGATCGGCGTTCGCTCCGCGGAGACCATGCGATCCGACGAGGCTTTCCGCGTCGCCAACCGCATCGCCGGACCGGGCACCCTCGGCGCGTCGGTGATCCTCACGCTGGGGGCCATCGCGACCCTTGCTGTCCCGGGCGGGTGGGCACTGGCCTTCGGACTCGTCGCGCTGGTGGCCGCGCTCGTGGTGGTCGGACTGGTCAGCGGCATCGGGGTACGCGCCGCTGCAGCCGTACCCGCCGACGACGAGGGCTGTTCCTGCTGTTCCGGCGGCGACGCCCACAGCCATGCTGCCGACGAGAACCCCTCGGACCCGGCGGCCGACTGCGGCACCAGCAGCTGCGGTGCCTGCTCGTTGCGCGGCGTCTGCGCAGGCGACTCGGCCCAGGCCTGAGCCGGCCGGCGTCGTCTCACACCACCGATCTCGGGGCACATCCATGCGTACTCTCAAGAATCTCCTCGATCGTTCTCCGATCGACGGCTTCATCCTGGCCATCTGCATCGCCGTCGCGGTGGCCGCATTCCTGCCGGTTCGCGGCGCGGCGGCGGAGGCACTCGACTGGGTGGTGATCGTCGCGATCGCCGCACTGTTCTTCCTCTACGGCACTCGACTTCATCCACGCGAGGCGCTCGAAGGTCTCCGGCACTGGCGGCTGCACGTCACGATCCTCGCGTTCACGTTCATCGTCTTCCCGATCGTGGGACTGGCGCTGAAACCGGTTGTCGAGCCGTTGATCGGCGAGGACCTCTATGCCGGACTGCTCTTTCTATGCCTGGTCCCATCGACGGTGCAGTCATCGATCGCTTTCACCTCGATGGCCAGAGGCAACATCGCCGGGGCGATCGTCAGCGCATCCACGTCGAACATCCTCGGCGTCTTCCTGACGCCGCTGCTGGTGGTCGCGCTGATGCAGAACGCCGGCGACATCAGCATCGACGCGACGTCGGTCCTGAAGATCGTCGCGCAGATCCTGGTGCCGTTCCTGCTGGGGCAGCTCGCCCGCCGGTGGGTCGGCCCGTTCTTCACCCGGCACGCGAAGATCACCAAGCTCGCCGACCGCGGCGCCATCGTGCTCGTCGTCTACGTCGCGTTCAGTGAGGGCGTCGTCCAGGGCATCTGGTCGTCGGTGGAGGTGGGTCAGGTGATCGCCGTGACCATCATCTCGCTGCTGCTCGTCATCGTGATGCTCGCGATCACCGGCTGGCTCCCGAAGCGGCTCGGCTTCGACCGCGCCGACACGATCGCCATCCAGTTCTGCGGCACCAAGAAGAGCCTGGCCACCGGCCTGCCCATGGCGACCGTCCTGTTCACCGGCACCACCGTCGGCCTCATCGTGCTGCCGCTGATGATCTTCCACCAGATCCAGCTCATGATCTGCTCGTGGCTGGCGACCCGGTACGGACGCGAGGCGGACGACGCCGAAGCGGCCGGGGCGCCCACTCCGGCTCCCTGATCCGAAAGAACGCCAGTTCAGCGGTTCCGGGTCCGGAAGCGGCCTGCGGGTAGAGCAGATAACAACGGAGGGCGCCGGGCCCGCGACCGGCAGACTTCAACTCGACCGATGGACTTCGATCGAAGTCTAGGAGTCGAGTTGAAGTTCGTCGGTCACGAGAATGCGGCGCCACAGTGCACGCGAGTAGCGCAAGTTCGGCCGAGATTGCGCTTCAAGATAGGGCGGCAACGATGCAGTTCTTTCGACCCCACGACGGCAGCCAGGCCGCAGATACTGAGGTGCGAGCTTGCGAGCGTCACGAAGGCTCTTCGCAACCACGGTCACCGAACCCTTCGTGACGCGCCCTCCGCAAGCTCCGGGCGCTCCTCAGGGAGCAGGGGGTCCCACCGGGGTCGACAGCGGCAGGTTCACGAAGCTCGGCCGGTTCGGGTCGAGCTGGATGTGTTGCGGTCGTAGTCCGGACTCGTTCAGCAGCGGACGCAACGGCAGACCGCGCGGGAAGTTCATCGCGAACACGTCGATCCGCAGGCGGTGTCCCGGTTTGATGAGTGCCTCGGTCGGCAGCAGGCCGATGTCGACACTCACCGGGCGGCCCGGCACGACGCGTTGGCGTGACGCCAGCGTGAGCTCGTAGAACGGATCGATGACGTCGCCGTTGGGCGCGAACTGCGACCTCGCGTCGTCGTATCCGCGCAGCGACGCCATCACCTGGCCGGAGGTCAGCACCTTCGACGTCCCGTCGGGAGCGACATCGTTGAGGGTGGCGGTCCAGTATCCGTCGGTGGCGTCGAGCACGGTGTTCAACCGCACGTTGGCGTACCCGGACACGCTGCGCGTCGTGGTCATCGGGGGAGTGGTGAACGTCAACGCCGCGCGCTCGGAGATGCGTGCGTCGAGAGCACAGAACGGGAAGATCGCGAGGGCACCGGCCAGTTGCTGCGCGGCGTCGCGCGAACACATCGGTGCCAGTCCGGGCGCGATGGTCATCCGGGCACGAGATGCGGGAGCGGCCGGGGTCAGGCTGCCGTCACGGACCGCATGTGCCGCGGTACCGCTGCGCCGGTCGCTGAGGTAGAGCCGCTGGCGTTCCATCCCGGCGCGCGGGAACTGCTGAGCGGTGATCCACGAGTCGCCGACCTGCTTGAGGTTGACGGGACCGTACGAGTCGACACCGTTGTCGATTCCCTTGAGCCACTTGTCGAACCACGCCTTCTGCAAGACATCCAACCGGGGCGGGGTGTTCCGCCGGCCCTCTTGGCCGCCGCCGATCGTCAGGTGATAACCGTCGCCCATGATGAGTTGCTTCTGGCCCGGCGGCAGCGGGATCTTGTTGTACATCCGGACTTCACTGTTGGTGAAGAGGTCGAACCAGCCGCCGTAGATGAACGTCGGCGTGGTGATGCGGTCGGCGTGGTCGAGCCACGACGACCTCGGCTCGGAATTGTTGTCCAGCAACGCCTTCAGGTTCGGCGGCACCGACGGGATGTCGGGGGTGAGCAGTGCGGCGAACAGCTGTGGGTAGAAGGTGAACGGGTCGGAGATCCGGTCCGCCAACCACTTCCAGTCGAAGGTGCCGTTCAGCATCGACGCGACGTTCGGGATCATCTTGGTGGTGTTGACCAGCGTCAGCCACAGCGGGAGGAAGCCGACACCCAGAGCGCCGCCAGGGGCGACGATGTCGCGGATGAGGTCGCCGCCCGGCTCAACCGGAAAGATCGCCTTGAGTGCCTTCGGGTTCTTGTTCGCGGCCTGGATCTGGTTGATCGCCGAGTACGACACACCCGACATCCCGACCTTGCCGTTGGACCACCGCTGCTTCGACGCCCAGTCGATGACCTCGATGGTGTCGCGCTGTTCCCGCGACTGGAAGACGTCCCAGACTCCCTGCGAGAAACCGGTGCCGCGCACATCGACAACGACCTGCGTGTAACCGCTGCGCACCAGATCGAAGTCGACGAGGAAGGTCTTCGCGCCGCCGTCGCGGATGGTGTGCGCGATGTCGTTGATGCCGTCGATCGGCGTCCCGGACAGGTTGATCGACCGCGCGATCTGCAGCAGGTAGGGCTCGAGCACCGGGTTCTGCATCACGGCGGAACCGACGGTGGTGATGAGCTTGGTGTAGGGCGTCATGTTGACGATGACCGGCGTCTTCGTCGACGTGGGACGCTCGCGAGCGTCGGCCGGGCGGTACACGTTGGCCCGGAGAACCGTGCCGTCGCTCATCCGGATCGGCACATCCCAGGTGACGTTGACGCCGGCATAGGGTTGCGGGCCGTCGTGGCTCGCCGCCCATCGCGCCCCGTCGGTGCCGCCGGTGGGTCCGACCGGGGCGGCGCCCGCCACCGCGATGGGCGCCACCAGCGCGACCACCGCGAGGATCACCCCCACCAGAACCCGCGCACTCTTCGACCCGCTCATGCACACCCCCGCATGTCATGCGCTGGAACAATCCACGGTTTGTCCAGCGAAGAATTGATCAAGCGTCCACAACCTAACACCCCGCAGGTGACGTGGATCACCGGGTGTGTCAGGCAATGCTCAGCATCACCGTCCGGATGGACCGACTCAGTTCACGCTGAGATCGATCGGGTGGGTCGCGAGAAGGGGTTTCGGCCAGGCCTGCCTGCGCAGGACGTCGAACCACACGTCCGACGCCGGCGGCGCGAGCAGGTCGCGGGGGAGTGCCGAGGCGACCATCCAGCTGAACTGGTCGAGCTCGTCGTCGAGTTGCCCGATGCCCCATCCGCTGTAGCCCGCGAAGATCCGGACACCCTCGAGGACCTCGGCAAGGGGCTCGGGGTCGGCGTCGAGATCGACCAGGACGACCCGGCCGTCGACCGGACGCAGGGCGGGCACGTCGTCGATGTCGGTGCCGGGTTTCACCACCCCCAGGCACAGCGCCGCCTCCTGGTTCACCGGCCCGCCCACATAGAGGGCGCGCGGCGAGGCCGCGATGTCGGTCCACTGTGGCAGGAGGTTGTGCACGGCGGTCTGGCTCATCCGGTTGAGGATGACCCCGAGACTGCCCGACTCGTTGTGCTCGATGACGTAGATGACGGTCCGGGCGAAGGTGGGTTCGATGAGATCGGTCGAGGCGATCAGCGCGGTGCCCGGACGCACCCGCGGCGTGGGGTCGGCATCCCAAGGGACGCCGGGCATACGCGCACCACCACCGCTGTCCGCCGAGTGTTCTCCGGGGCGGGATTCCGGTGTGGGATCGTCTGCGTCTTCACCTCCGGCCACCCGACCATCATCGCACGTCCGTGGCCGACGACGTCCATCGTCAGCTCGGTAGGCTGGATCGGTGAGCAGCACCCAGGTGACCCGTGACCAACGCGGGTGGTCGGTGTTCGTCCACTCCCTCCGTTCGTCGCCGGGACTCGGCCGGTTGTTGTCGGTCCGGTTGTCCAGTCAGATCACCGACGGGATCTTCCAGGCCGCGCTGGTCGGCAGCATCCTGTTCAACCCCGAGCGCCATGCCGATCCGCTCGCGGTGGCCGGTGGCCTCGCGGTGCTGCTGCTGCCGTATTCGCTCATCGGCCCATTCGCGGGCGCGTTGCTCGACCATTGGGATCGACGCAACGTCCTCCTGTACGCGAACCTGCTGCGCGGGCTGATCATCGGGCTCGTCGCACTGGCCGTCGCCTCCGGCGCACCCGATGTCGTGGTGCTGATCTCCGCCCTCGCCGCGACGGGTGCGAGCCGGTTCGTGGCGGCCGGACTGTCGGCCGGACTGCCGCACGTCGCGCGGCGTGAGGTGCTGGTCGCCACCAATGCGTTGTTCACCACGTTGGGCGGCGCGATGCTCACCGTCGGCCTCGGCGTCACCCTGGGACTCCGCGCGATCTTCGGCGACGACAACGTGGGCAGTGCCCTCACGATGGTCGCCGGGATCGTGCTGGCCGTCGTCTCCGGCGGGCTGGCGCATCGGTTCCGACCGCTGCAACTCGGTCCCGACGAGCCCGACGACCCGGGTCGTTCGGCCGTGCACGCGGTCTCGGTCGGACTCTGGCACGGTGCGCGCGCCGTCGTCCACCACAAGACCGTGGCCGCCGCGTTGTCGGCTATCGGGGCCCACCGGCTGGTGTTCGGGATGAACACGCTGATGATCCTGGTGCTGACGCGCCAGATGGGTCCCGGCGACGGGGTCGACCGCGTCAGCGTGGTCATCGGTTTCACCGGCGCGGGGGCGCTTCTCGCCGCCGTCATCACGCCGATCGCGGTGGCACGGGTGGGCCGGTACGTGACGCTGCTCGTCGCGCTGGCCGTCGGGGCGGTCGCCGAGATGTCCGTGCTCAGCTTCGACTTCGCGGTGATCTGCGGGTCGGCGTTCGTACTCGGACTCATCGGGCAGATCGCCAAGTTGTGTGGCGACGTGGCGATGCAGGTCGATGTCGACGACGCCGTGCGCGGACAGGTGTTCTCGGTGCAGGACGCGGTGTTCAACATCGCCTACGTGGGTGCGGTGACCGTCGCGGCGCTCGCAATCCCCGACGACGGCCGGGCGGTCGGGCTCGTCGTGCTCGGGGTGGTGCTGTACCTGCTCGGAATGCTCGTGGTGCGCCTCCTGCATCCGCGTGGGCACTGGTCCGCCGAGCCCACGACGGTGCGGCCCAGCGTCACCGACCCCGCCGCGTGAACCGCGGGTCCCGGTTGTCATAGGCGGCGTCGGCCACGCCGTCCGCATCCAGGTCCACCAGCACCACATCGTGGCCGCCGTCCGCGTCGGAGTCGACGTAGAGTCGTTCGCCGACGATCCGGCCGCCCCGGTCGGCGCCGATGATCTCGGCATCGGGATCACCGTCGTCGTCGAGGTCGACCCGGGTGACCTGCGCTGCCGGGGGCTGCGGAGTCCGCTCGGGGACGTCGCGCCGCGGCAGTTGTTCGCCGGCGAGATCGGCTCGCGCGACGGGCCGGTCCCAGAGACCGGCACCGGAGTCGCGGTAGTAGGCGTCGGGCTCGCCGTCGTCATCGGTGTCGAGCGCGGCGACGTTGGCGACACCGTCGGCGTCGGTGTCCCACATCGCGTCATCACGACGACCGTCGCCGTCGAAGTCGAGCCGGATCGCGTCGAAGAGATCCGACCGCGGTTCCCCGAGCGCGAGGTCGGCGGCCCCGGACCAGCGCGTCGTCGGACCGTCGCCGGTCCCGAAGAAATACTCGATCGCCGGGTCCATGAGGTCTTGGACGCACCGGGGCCCAATCCGGTTCCCATCGATCGGTTCCCAGCGCCCGGGTTCCCGCTGTGCGGTTCCCGATGGGTGTGGACACCTCGACCACCCGGTAGGTTGTGGCCCATGTACGTCAGCGATCTCGGCGAGCAGTGGCATGCGGCCCGGCTCGAACCAGCCCTGGCACATCTCGACTCTGCTTCGGCGGGCCGCTCGTCGTACGCACTGATCGGCGCGATGACCGCGCACCTCTGGCGGGAGACCGAACGCGGGTCGTATGTCGCCGCCGACGACCGCGCCGAGGAGATCGCGCGCGACACAAGGAATCTCGCTGCCCTGATCGGACACACCGGCGACGAGGTGGTCTTCCGTGAGAGCGCCCGCGCCGCTCTGCGCGCCCTCCTCACCAACTGGAGCCTGCCCGTCACATCGACCGTGTGGGTGGCGAAGAACGAGTTCGGGCCCAACCTCGAGGAGTTCGAGCGCCGCGGGTACGCGGTACGGACCATGCCCGACGGGGACGTCTACGGTCACGTCGACACCGACGCGCTCGAGAACATGCTGCAGTTCGAGCAGCCCGACTTCATCCACGTCTGCCACATCGGCTCGATGTCCGGTGTGGTGCAGCCGGTCACGCGGATCGTCGAACTCGCGCATCGGGCCGGTGTGCCCGTCGTGGTGGACATGGCGCAGTCGGTCGGTCACGTCCCCACCGTCACCGGTGCCGACGTCGTCTACGGCACCAGCCGCAAGTGGCTCACCGGCCCGCGTGGCGTCGGGTTCGTCGCGGTGCGTCGAGACTCGTTGCGGCCGGTACGAATCGACGGTTCCGAGGCATTCATCGCCGGTCGCCTCGGACTCGGTGTCGCGGTCCGCGAGTTGCTCGAGATCGGCCAGCAGCGCGTCTTCCGCGAACTCGCGAAGATCGGCCGGGTCACCCGCGAACGACTCCACGGCATCGCGAGCTGGGAGGTCCTCGAACCGCTCGACGAGCCGTCGGCGATCATCACCCTCGCACCACCGCCCGGATGGCAGTTCGACGACGTCGCCGCGGCCCGCGACAAACTGCTGTCACTCGGTGTCCTGGTCACCGCCGCGGACACCTGGCGCGCACCGCTGGCGACCGAGCATCCGGTGCTCCGGATCAGCCCGCACCTCGACGTACGCCGGTCCGAACTCGACCGCGTCGCAGACACATTGCGCACGATGGGTTACTGACGCCGAGCAAGCTCACCCGAGGACCTCGCCGAGGATCCGCTCGATCTCCGGCCGTGCCGCGTCGGCGTCGGCACGCACGAGGCCGATCCGCGTGCGCCGGTGCAGGATGTCGTCGGCGTCGAGGGCACCTTCGTGCGTGATCGCGAACTCGATCTCGGCGCGGGTGACATCGATGCCGGGGACGATCGGATCCAGGGGACCGGCGAGTACGGCGGCGTCCACCACCGCCGGCGCCTCCCCGCCGAACCGCTGCACGAGCGAAGCCGGCAGCCCCTGCTCGCGCGGACTCCGCAGGGCTCCGACAAGCGGGGTCGTGGCCGTGACACAGTCCCCGGCGGTGAGGTCGGTGGTCGCGAGCGCGGCGTCGACGGCGTCCTGGGCCATGCGCCGGTAGGTGGTGAGCTTGCCGCCGAGGACGTTGACGAGACCATCGCCGCGGACGCCGACGTGGTGCTGCCGGGAGACGTCGGCGAGGGCGTCGGAGTCGCGGCCGCCGCCGCGGGTGTCGACCAACGGTCGCAGACCCGCAAACGTGCCGATGATGTCCGAGCGATCCAACGGCCTTGCGAGAGCGGGATTCACGGCGTCGAGCAGGAAGTCGATCTCCGACTCGTCCGGCATCGGGACGTCGGGGATCGGCCCCGGCGCCGCGACATCGGTGAGGCCGACGTAGACGCGCCCCAGCTGCGCGGGGATCACGAAGACGAACCGGGACACCGAGGTGCCGAGCGGGGTCATCAGCGCGGCGTCGGGGAATCCCAACCGCGCCGCGTCGACGACGAGATGCGTTCCCCGACTGGGATGTACGGCGAGTGCATCGTCGATACCGCCGGACCAGACACCGGTGGCGTTGACGACCATCCGCGCGCCGACGTCGAAGCTCTCACCGGTCAACTGATCGGTGAGGGTGGCCCCGCGGCCGTCCACGCGCTCGGCCCGCACCCGGGTGCAGACGGATGCGCCGTAGCCAGCCGCCGTACGTGCGAGGGCGACGACGAGCCGAGCGTCGTCGACGAGCTGACCGTCGGCGGTGGAGATACCGCCGCGCAGACCGTGGGGGGACACCGCCGGGAAGCGGGCGAGGGTCTCCAGCGCCGACACCCGGGTCGGCGGCGGCAACAGCGAGTCGGGGGTACCGGCGTTGCGTCGGAGCACATCTCCCGCGCGGAGGCCCAATCGGATGATCGAGGTCTGCCTGCCGCCACGGTCGGGGATGATCTGGCGGAGGGGAGCGATCAGATGCGGAGCGATGGCGGTCATCAGATGATGACGTTCGACGGCACTTTCGCGCGCGATCCGCAGATCACCCCTGGCCAGGTAACGGAGACCACCGTGGACGAGTTTGCTGCTCCAGCGCGAGGTTCCGGCCGCGAGGTCGTCCTTCTCGACGAGCGCGACGCGCAGGCCACGGGTCGCGGCGTCGAGCGCCACCCCGGCGCCGGTCACACCGCCGCCGATGACCAGCAGATCCAGGGGATCGCCGGACGTCAGACGGTCGAGCGCACGACGACGGGTGTCGGCGGACAGGGTCGCCATCAGACTCGCACCGCGCGACCGGCGCTCACGACGTCATCCGTCGACGCCCGCACCGGCCGGACGCAGATACCCGGCCAGCATCTCGTGCAACTCGGTGCTCCAGCCCTCGGCGATGATGTCGGAGACCAGTGCCCCGGACTGAAGGAAAGACTGCGCGATCAGCAGCACCATCGCCGCCATCCGTTTGGCGTCACCCGCCCGGACGTGGCGCCGTTCCTGGGCCTGCGACAACATGTCCGAGAGAATCGCGAGCGCCCCTTGCTGACTCGTACCGAGACGCTCGAAGACATACGGCGCCATGAAGTCTCGCTGCTCGCGCCACAGCGAGGCGATCAGTTCGTCGTCGCGGAGCGCACCGACGACCGCGACCACCCGATCGACCAGCGCATCCAGATCGGCGGGTTCGCCTCGTCCGCCGATCGCGTCCTCGACGACTCCCAAGACCTCGCGGGTCAACAGCCCGCGGATGATCTCGTTGATGTCGGGCCACCGGCGGTACACCGTCGGTCGACTGACACCTGCTTGTCGGGCCACCTCGGAGACAGTCACCTTGCGTCCGCCGCTACGCAGCAGACAGCTCCGTGCCGCATCCAGAACGAGATCCCCGATCTCCTCGTTACGGATTGCCATGATGTGTAACACTGTAACGGATCACTTGAACGGCGGGGGGCCGACTCATATGACTATCGAACACGCCACACTCGTGGCCAGTCCGTACGCACGGCACGGAACGGGCCTGCGCGTCGCCCACGACGCCGCAGAACTGCTGCGTGCCCGCGGCGTGGAGGTGGAGATCATCGTCGGCGAGGACATCGCCGACGCCGCCGATCTCGCCGGCAAGGCTGCCCGGGGGGACACCGACGTCCTCGTCGTCGTGGGGGGCGACGGCACGGTGCGTCTGACGGTCGAGGCCACGATCGGGTCGGGCAAGCCGCTGGCCGTCATCCCGGCCGGGAGCGGGAACGACTTCGCCCGCAACCTCGGCATCCCACTGGAGCCGGCCGACGCCGTCGAGGTCATCCTGGCCGGCCACCGGCGACCCATCGACCTCGGCCGGGTCAGCTTCCCGGACGGGCAGACCGCGCTGTTCAGCACGGTCGCCGCCACCGGGTTCGACGCCGCGGTCACCGCGCGGGCCATCGACATGCGCCGGCCGCGCGGACAGTCCCGGTACACGATCGCGGCGCTGCTCGAACTACTCGCTCTGCGGTCGCGTCACTACCAGGTCCGCGTCGACGACCAGGCCGTCGAATCCGACCTCGTCTTCGCCGCGATCGGCAACACCACGTCGTACGGCGGTGGCATGAAGATCACGCCGCAGGCGTCGATCACCGACGGCCGGCTCGACGTGACCCTCGCGCTCAACCCACCGCGGCTGGCACGTTGGACGATTGCGCGCGTCTTCCCGAAGGTGTTCTCGGGCAAGCACATCGACAGTCCGAACGTCCGGACCATGCGCGGCGCGGAGGTCGAGCTGTACTGCGATCCGCCGGCCCTCGTGTCGGTCGACGGTGACCTCGTCGGCGAGCTGCCGGCGGTCTTCGAGGCGGTACCGCACGCGATCGAGGTGTTCGCGCCGGCGAGCTGAAACGCCCGGGGCGTCTCGCAGTCCTCACTGACCGCTGCGCGCCGCCCACCATTCGCGAAGGGCATCCTCGGCTTCGTCGCGGCTGAGCGGTCCACGGTCCAGGCGTAGCTCCTTCAGATGACGCCACGCCTGTCCGACGATCGGACCGGGCGGCACGCCGAGGAGTTCCATGATCGCGTTGCCGTCGAGGTCGGGCCGGACCTTTTCGAGATCCTCGGCCGCCTGTAGGTCGGCGATCCGCTGCTCGAGACTGTCGTAGTTCTGCTGCAGTCGCCGGGCGCGCCGCTTGTTGCGGGTGGTGCAGTCGGCGCGCACCAGCTTGTTCAGCTTGTCGAGCAGGGGACCGGCATCGGTGACGTACCGACGGACGGCCGAGTCGGTCCACGCGCCGTCGCCGTAACCGTGGAAGCGCAGGTGCAGGAAGACCAGCTGCGCCACGTCGGACACCACCGCCTTCGGATACTTCAGCGCCCGCATCCGTTTGCGCACCATCTTCGCGCCCACGACCTCGTGGTGATGGAAGCTGACGCCACCCCCCGGTTCGTGCCGCCGCGTCGCGGGTTTGCCGATGTCGTGCAACAGAGCCGCCCAGCGCAGCACCAGGTCCGGATCGCCGTCCTCGAGATCGATGGCCTGGCGGAGCACGGTCAGTGAGTGCTGGTAGACGTCCTTGTGCTGGTGGTGCTCGTCGATGGTGAGCTTCATGCCGGGCACCTCGGGCAGCACGCGTTCGGCGAGACCGGTCTCGACCATGGCGTCGATCGCCTCGATCGGGAACTCGCCGCAGATCAGTTTGTCCAGCTCGGTGCGGATGCGTTCGACGGTGATGCGTTCGATCTCACCGTTCATGTCGGTGATCGCCTGCCACACGCGCGGCGCGAGCCGGAATCCCAGCTGGGAGACGAACCGGACGGCGCGCAGCATCCGGAGCGGGTCGTCGCCGAAGGACTGTGCGGGCGTCGCGGGGGTGTCGATGACCCCGGCCAGCAGGGCGGTCATCCCGTCGAGCGGGTCCCGGAAGTCCTGGGCGCCCGCCGAGCCGATCCGGACCGCCATCGCGTTGACGGTGAAGTCCCGTCGGATCAGGTCGTCGTCGAGGGTCTTGCCGAACGTGACCTCGGGATTGCGGCTGACCTGGTCATACGAGTCCGCGCGAAACGTCGTGATCTCGATCAGGTGGTCGCCCTTGCGGACCCCGACCGTGCCGAACTCGATGCCGACGTCCCAGAACGCGTCGGCCCAGCCGCGGAGGAGCTGCGAAACCGTCTCCGGGCGCGCATCGGTCGTGAAGTCGAGGTCGTTGCCCAGACGCCCGAGAACCGCGTCGCGCACCGAGCCGCCCACCAGGTACAGCTCGTGGCCGGCGGTCTCGAACAGCTTGCCGAGGGGCACGAGGACGTCGTCGAGGTCGCGCAGTGCGATCGCCGCGGCGGCGAGCAGGCGGGTGCGCCGTTCCGGGTCCGCCGAGTGCACCTGGTCCGGCTGGGCTGCCCCATTCCGGAATGGCCCAGACGCCGCCGCACCGGACGAGGAAGTGTCGTTCACGGCTTGCCACCCTACCGTCGTGACCCGCGACGACGACGCCGCACAGCTCGTCGGCGACGACTCATACACCCCCGGCGCACTCGCGACACTGCGAATCCACAACCTACGCGCCCTCGGAGGCGTCCGGACAAACTGCAGGTGACCAGCCGCTAGCATCGTGGAGTGTCCACCGATTCCTCGACCAACCCTTCAGACGTCAGCGGCGTCTCGTCGGGTGCGCACGGCGAGGGTGGCGGACAAGGCGAGCAGAATGCCTCCGGCCAGGGGCGTCGTGCCCGGCGCGGCCGACGCCGCCGGGGCCGGCGCAAGTCCGAGAACCGAGGTGCGGCGCCCGCGCACACCCCGACGGCGCACAGTCCGCACGGGCACAAACAGAGCGGTCATGCCCAACCCAAGAACAAACAGCCGACTCCCGGCCAGGCGGGCTCGCGGCCGGGCCACAAACCCGGCTCGCCCAACCCGGCCTCCGAACCGGCACCCAGCACTCATCACCCGACTCCCAATGACCTCGCCCGCGCCCGGGCCGCCGATCCCGCGTGCCCGGATCCGGTCGAGGCCGAGCCCGTCGACAAGCTCCCGGTCGATCCCGATCGTGCGCGACCCCGCGTCACCCCGCCGAAGCCGTCGGACATGGTCGCCGTCAGCGCCAAGCTGACCAAGACCGGTCTGACCCAAGCCGGCGGCAAGGCGTCGAAGGGTCGACGGCGCGCGGCTCGGGCGGACCGTGCGTCCGAACGCCCGGCTGCCGAGCGCGCCCACCCCGACCGCGCGGGCAACGAGAAACTCCGCACCGTGCGCGAGACCTCGGCAGGCGGGCTCGTCATCTCCGACCTCGACCTCCCCGTCGACCAGTTGTCGGCCGCGCTCATCGGTCGCGTCGACCGTCGCGGCCGCACCATGTGGTCGCTGCCCAAGGGACACATCGAAACCGGCGAGACCGCCGAGCAGACCGCCATCCGCGAGGTCGAGGAGGAGACCGGGATCCAGGGCACGGTGGTGGCCCCGCTCGGCAAGATCGACTACTGGTTCGTCAGCGAAGGTCGTCGAATCCACAAGACCGTGCATCATTACCTGCTGCGGTGCACGGGCGGCGAGCTGTCCGACGCCGACTACGAGGTGTCCGAGGTGGCCTGGGTGCCGTTACACGAGCTCCCGCGTCGGCTCACGTACTCTGACGAGCGGCGACTCGCCCGGATGGCCCGGGGTGTGATCGCCGAACTCGCCGCCGACCCCACCCGGCTGGCCCAGTCCGAGGCCGACAGCATCCGCACCGAACCCAACGCCTATGAGAAAGCCGCCGCCGCGCGCAACCAGCGCCGCAACGAGCCACCGCCCCCGGTTCGTCCGCGCCGGCGCCGGCGCCGGCCACGACGGCCCGCGGCCGGCGATGGCTGAGCCGCGCCCGTCCGCCGCCGAGCCCCGTTCGTCTCGTTCTCTCGCCTTCTCGCATGCGATGCGGTCCGGCGCGCTCGCGACGCTGGCCTCCGCCGTGGTCCTGGCCGTTCTCGGTCTGACGGTCCTGTCCGGCGCGGTGGGACCGGCGTCGGCGGCGCCGGAGACGGCCACCAGCGATTCCGACGCCGGATCCGGCGCGTCGGACCGGTCACCGAGCCGCTTCGCCCGCATCGTCATCGATTCGATGACCCCGAACATCGTGACCACGACCAGCCGGCCGGTGGTCACCGTCAGCGGACGCGTCGACAACGTCGGCGACCGGTCCATCACCGACCTGACCATCCGGCTCGAGCGCGGCGATCCGGTGGCGTCGGCCGCGGGCCTGCGCACCGACCTCGCCGACGACGATCCGGCCGTCGCCGTGGCCGGCCCCTTCGAGGCGCTGTCCGACTCGCTCGCCCCCGGCGAGAGCGTCGGCTTCCGCATGTCGATGGCACTCTCGGCCAACAACGGTCCCGACGGCCAGGGCCTGGCCATCTCCCAGCCCGGCGTGTACCCGATGCAGGTCAACGTCAACGGCACCCCCGAGTACGGCAACACCGCGCAGGTCGCGGGATCGCGGATGCTGCTGCCGGTCTTGTCCCTACCGCCCGACGACACCCGGGCCGCCGGTTACGTCGACCCGTCCACCGAGTACTCCGACGCCGACCCGGTCGTCGGGCTCGGGCCGGACGGGTCGGTGTCGGCGAACCTGTCCAGCCCGGCACGCATGACGATGGTGTGGCCGTTGGCCGCCCCGCCGCAGCTCGCGCCGGGTGTGCTGGGCGGCAACACCGAACCGGTCCGGTTGATCAACGAGAACATGGCGCGGTCGCTCGCCGACGGCGGCAGACTCGCCGAGCTACTCGCCGCGCTGCAGCGGGTCGTCGGGGAACCTCCACCCGCACAGTCTGATTCGGCGGCATCGGACACCCCGCCATCCGAGACACCGGAGAACCCGGAACCGAGCGCACTGCCCGGTTCGGAGAAGCTCGCCGACAGCATGTGCCTGGCGATCGACCCCGACCTCGTCGTCACGGTGCGCGCGATGTCGCTGGGGTACGAGGTGTCCGACAATCCCGCCGATCCGAGGTCGACGACCCGGCCCGGTAACGGCGTGGACGCCGCCGGTCGCTGGCTCACCGGCCTGCGATGGATCGCGCAGCGGATGTGTGTGGTGGCCCTGCCGTACGCGCAGGCCGACCTGACCTCCCTGACCCGGATCGGCAACACCGGCCTCACCGAGGCCGCGCTGCGGTCACCGGCGGACATCATCGACACCGTGCTCGGCGTCCGGAGCGTGCGCGGACTCTCGATCCCCGCCCTGGGGGCGATCGACGCCGACGGCGCCGCCGCCCTCACCGAGGCCGAGATGACCGCGACCGCGGTGTCGTCGAACTCCGTCGCGCCGGTCGGTCGCCGCGACGCCGCCGGCCGCTACCGGATCGGTGACCTCGCCGCCCAGACCTACGACGCACCTGTGACCGCCTCGTTCGCCGCGCTCGGTACGGCGCCGTCCACCCCCGCTCTGACGCCTCCGAGTCAGCGCGTCGACCTGTCTGACGAGTCCGAGGGAAGCAGGCGCCAGAGCGCGATCGGTGCCCTCGCCTATCCCGCGATCGCCGCGCCGGAACCCGGTCCGACCGCACCCGGGGCACGCCCGTCGCCCGACCCGGTCGTCGGCAGATCGGCGTTCCTGATGCCCCCGACGTACTGGTCGCCCACGTCCGCCGACGCCGAGGCCCTGTTCACCACCGCACGGCTGCTCCTCGAATCGGGTGCCGCGACACCGGCTCCGCTGTCGACGCTGGCCGCCGACCTCGGTTCCGCGCCCGAGCAGGCGCGGCTGATCGACCCGCCCGGGGTCGGTCCGGTGGGCGAGGTGGGCTCGGTGCTGACGAGCGACGCGACCGGATCGATACGACGCAATGTCGAGGACAGCTGGCAGTTCGAGGGCGCCCTGGTGCGCTCGGCGGATGTCGCCGCCACCCCCGAGCGGTACATGTCGCCGCTGCGCGAGGACCAGCTCCGGGCGATCCGCTCCCCGGATGCCCAGGGGTCGGCCGTCTACACCCACCTGCGGCGCGCGCAGACCGAACGCATCGACGCGGTCTCGTCGACCCTGTACCGGATGTCGCAGTCGGTCACCATCCTCGATCCCGGCGGTCGTTACACGCTGGCCTCCGAGCGGAGTCCGCTGCTGCTGGTCGTGAGCAACGACCTCGCGCTCCCGGTGCGTGCCCGGATCACCACGTCGGAGCCGGCGGGCATCGAGATCGGCGACCTCGGGGTGATCGAGATCCCGGCGCGCGGCACCCGGCAGATCCAGCTGCCCACCCAGGGCGACGCCTCCGAGGCGATCAGTGTGCAGATCCGGTTGTCGACGGTCACCGGCGTGCCACTGGGCCAGCCGATCAGCCTGTCGGTGCACACCAACGCGTACGGGAAGCCGCTGTTCTACATCACGATCATCGCTGCGGCAGCGCTGGTCCTGCTCACCGCGCGTCGCCTCTGGCATCGTTTCCGCGGCCAGCCCGATCCCGCCGACGCCGACCGTCCCGAGCCCGACGAACTCGAGCGAATGCTTGCCGGAAGCGGGTATCAGGAGCGACGCCGTACCCTGCAGAGCGAGGGTCGGACGCACGGCGAGGAACCGGGCGATGACCCTCCATGACCGACATCAGACGACCCGAGGACGGCGGCCCTAGCGACGTGACCTGGAACGATGAGCCGCGTGCACCGCGGTCGGGGACACCCGGCCCGGTGCCGCCCCAGCGTCCCGAGCGCGCCGCACCCCAGCGGATTCCGCCGAACCGGGTTCCGGGTGGCCGGGTGCCTCCGACGCGGATCCCGCCCGGGTCCCCGGACCCGGGACCCACTGCGCCACGGCCTGCCGCACCAGGATCGCCCGACGCGCGGTCTGCGGCCCCACGACCCGCGCCGCCGCGACCGGGCGGGCGGGCACCCTCGGCCCCGCGTCCGCCCGCGCCATCGGCACCTACTCCACCGGCACCCACGCCGGCCCCGCCGGACGTGTCACCGGCCCAGAACAACACGCGGGTCATGACCGCGTCCGACCCCCGCCGACCGTCCAACGGTCCGGTGGCCGCCGGCGCGGTGTCCGTCCAGAAGGCACCCGACGAGAAGGCGCCCGAGGGGAAGGCGCCCGACGGGAAAGCGTCGTCGACCGGTCTGGCGCGGGACTCGGACTCGAGCATCCTGCGCACCAGCGGGTCGATCGCGATCGCAACCCTGTTCAGTCGCATCACCGGCTTCCTGCGGACCGTGCTCATCCTCGCGATGCTCGGCCCTGCCATCGCCTCGGCGTTCCAGGCGGCCGACGTGCTGCCGAACATGATCGCCGAGGTCGTCCTCGGCGCCGTGCTGACCGCGATCGTCATCCCGCTGCTCGCCCGGGCCGAGGCCGAGGACGACGACGGCGGCGAGGGTTTCATCAACCGGATCTTCACCATCACCGTCGTCGTCCTCGGGACCGCGACGGTCGTGGCGGTGATCGCGGCGCCGCTGCTCACCTATCTGAACCTGGGGGACGGGCAGGTCAATCGCGAGCTGTCGACCGCGCTCGCCTACCTGCTGCTGCCGGAGATCCTGTTCTACGGCCTGTCCGCGTTGTTCATCGCGATCCTCAACCTGCGCGGCTACTTCAAGCCGGGTGCGTGGGCGCCCGTACTGAACAACGTCGTGCAGATCACCACTCTCGTGCTCTACGCGGTGGTGCCCGGCGAGATCACCCTCAACCCCGTCCGGATGTCCGATCCGCAGCTCCTGGTGCTCGGCATCGGTTGCACGACCGGTGTCGTGCTCCAGGCGCTGATACTGGTGCCGTTCCTCCGCAAGTCGGGGGTGCGGCTGCGCCTGCAGTGGGGGATCGACGCGCGCCTGCGCCAGTTCGGGAACATGGCCGTCGCGATCGTCGCGTATGTGGCGCTGCTCCAGGTCGGCCTGATCGTCACCTACCGGATCGCATCGTCGGCCGACGCGTCGGGCGTCAGCATCTACTTCACCCACTGGCAGTTGTTGCAGCTTCCGTACGGCGTGCTGGGCGTGACCATCCTGACCGCGATCATGCCGCGACTGTCGCGCAACGCCACCGCCGACGACACCAAGGCGGTCGTCGACGATCTGTCCCTGGCGACGCGACTGACGATGGTCGCCCTCGTCCCGGTCGTGTCGTTCATGACGTTCTTCGGACCGGCCATCGCCATCGCCGTCTTCAACTTCGGCAAGTTCGACGCCGCCTCCGCGTCGCAGCTGGGTTCGGTGCTGTCGTGGGGTGCGTTCACCCTCATCCCGTACTCGATGACCCTCGTCCAGCTGCGCGTGTTCTACGCCCGCGAGGACGCGTGGACCCCGACGTTCATCGCGCTGGGCATCACCGTGGTGAAGGTGGTGTCGTCGTACCTGGGGCCGGTGCTCTTCGACGATCCCGAACTCGTCGTGCGCTGGCTCGCGCTGTCCAACGGGTTGGGCTATCTGGTCGGTGCCGTCGTCGGGCACTTCCTGCTCCGCAGCCGTCTTCGCGGGGCCCGGCTCTCGGATGTGGCACGCACGTCCGTCGTGACCCTGGCTGTCTCGATCGGGGTCTCCGCCACCGTGTGGGCAGTCGCGAAACTCACCGGCCTCGACGACATGATCGGCTGGCTGGGCAAGGTGGGGTCGGTCCTCTACCTCGGGCTGACCGCCGCGGTGGTGCTCGCGGTGACCTACGCCGGTCTCGCCGCGGCCCGCGTACCGGATGTCGTCGCGATCGGGCTGGCCGTACGCCGTCTGCTCGGCCGGTTCATCCCGGCGCTCGCCCCGCCGCCGCAGCCCGAACGTGAACAGTCACCGGCGATCACAGTTCAGTTTCCGCGCGTCACCGGCGACGAATCGCTCCCGTACTCTGGTCAGGTACAGGTGCTGCGCCGCTTCGACAGAGGTACCGCGACGTGGCAGTCGTACTCCGTACACTCCGGTGGCGCGATCGGCGCGACCCGGGATGTGCGCCCCATCCCCGAACGCGCGCCGGTACCGCGCGACATCAGATACCGCAGGAGAGGAGTCCGTCGCGTGAGTGACAGTGAGGTCGACACCACTGCTGCCACCGGGCCGCCCGCCGAGCCCCGAGCCGGCGACGCACCCACTCCACCGACCCCGACTCCCGCCGCCGAGACCGGTCCGGCCGACAGCGCGGCGAGCCCACGCCGCCGCGGACCACGCCTCATCCCCGGCGCTGCGGTCGCCGGCGGCCGGTACCGACTGCTCGAGCAGCACGGCGGCACCCGCGGTCTGCAGTTCTGGCGGGCCCAGGACATCAACCTCGACCGCGAGGTCGCGCTGACCTTCGTCGACGCCGAGCAGCTCGCACCGCCGCCCGAGCGTGGTCAGGCCGCCAAGATGTCCGATCAGGGACCGCAGGCCGTGCTGTCGCGCACCCTGCGCCTGGGCCAGATCAACTCCGACGGGGTGGCACGGGTCCTCGACGTCGTCCGCGGATCGTCGGGCGGCATCGTCGTCGCCGAATGGGTGCCCGGATCGTCCCTGGCGGATGTCGCCGGGTCGGGACCGTCGCCGATCGGCGCCGCGCGGGCCGTCCGATCACTCGCCGCGGCCGCCGAGATCGCCCACCGCTCCGGTGGCGCGCTGTCCATCGACCATCCCGACCGCATCCGCATCAGCCACGACGGCAATGCCGTGCTCGCGTTCCCCGGCACCCTCGCCGGGGACGACAAGGCGTCCGATGTCCGCGGCCTCGGGGCCGTGCTGTACGCGCTCCTGCTCAACCGCTGGGCGCTCGATCCCGCGGACGGGTCCCGGCTGATCACCACCGCCGACACCACCGAGCCCGTGGGTGGGATCCCCGTGGCCACACCCGGTGAGGACGGACAACCGGTCGAGCCGCGGCTCAGCAAGCCCGACATCCCGTTCGAGATCTCGGCGGTCGCGGCGCGCGCGCTCGACGGTTCCCGCGGGATCCGTACCGCGGCCACGGTGCAGCACGTCCTCGATCAGGCCACGGTCGTCGACCTGAACACCGACATGTTGCCCGCCATCACCGACGCCGACGCCCCGCAGCCGGTGAGCGTGGCGCCCCGACTGGGTGCCGGTGGCGACGCGAAGCCACCGCGCCGCAACCTGGCGCTGCTCATCGGGGCCGGACTCCTCGCCCTGTTCATCGTCATCGCGCTGATCGTGGGTGCCACCAACATCTTCGGCGGCAGCAGCGGCTCGAGCGACATCGACTCGATCCTCACCACGACCGAGCCCTCGCCTCCGCCCGGCGCCCAGCCGCCGCCGACGCCCGCGGCCCCGGCGGCCCCGCAACCCATTGCGCTGCAGTCGGTCTCGGTCGTCGACTTCTCCGCGCAGACACCGGACAACTCGGCGAACGTACGCAACGTGATCACCGGCGCCGCCCCGCCGTGGCAGACCGACAACTATCGCGGGCGTCCGGACTTCGGCGGGCTCAAGCCGGGGCTGGGCCTCATGTTCGACCTCGGAGCGGAACGCCCGGTGCGGTCGGTCACCATCGAGAGTCCGACGCCCGGGATCAGCGTCGAGATCCGTACGTCGCCGTCGGCGCGTCCGGCGTTCGCCCGGACGACGACGGTGGCGTCGGGTCAGGTGGACCAGGCGTCCACCACGATTCCGATCGCCCAGCCGCCGACCACCCGCTACGTCATGGTCTGGCTCACGAGCCTGCCGAGTTCGGGAAGCGGCTATCAGGCCGAGATCTCGCGCGTCACGATGGCCGGCTGACGCACCGGTCGAGCACCTGACCGCGCCCCGCGATTATCGGCGCGTGCAACTCGAGGTCCGAGTTACGACCAACGAGTATGAACGACGACGGCACTCGCGTACGAGCGGGTCATGACGCAGATCCATCGGCGCGGTCTCCTGTACCGCTGCCCTCGACACCAGTGTCGAAATCCGCAGACACCGCGAGTGCGAAGAGCGCTCGACTGCCCGAACTCCGGCTCGAACACCTGGTCCGAGAGGCGACACGCCTGTTTCAGGAGTTCGGCTACCGCAACGTGAGCATGGAACAGATCGGTGCGACGGTCGGACTGACCGGGCCTGCGTTGTACCGACATTTCCCGTCCAAGCAGGACATCCTCGCGCAGGCGTTGACCGCGCAGGTGCGGACCGTCAGCCGGTTCATGGCCGATGCGCAGGAGCGCGGTGGCACTCCCGAGGAGCAAATCGGGTTGTTCTTCGACGCATTGGGTGACATGACCGCGCATCGAGATGTCTCCATCCTCTGGAACCGCGAACGATTGCACCTGGAGCGATCGGGCCTGTCCGAGTTGAATCGCTCCTTCGGGGGACTCGTGGACACGCTGGCGGCGAAGATCAGCGCCGCCCGACCCGCGGTCGACCCGGCGGGCGCGGAACTACTCGCGACCGCTGTCCTCAGTGTGTACTCGAGCACGGCCCGGATGCGTGGCTCACTGTCGGCCAAGCGCCTCATGCAGGTCCAGCGGGCGCTCACGGACTCGATTCTCGACTGTGACCTGGCCACGGCTCCTGTTGTGGTGGGGACAGATGACGCACGATCACGTCGAAGTCCGATCGCCCGACGCGAACGAATCCTCGACGCCGCGACCGAGTTGTTCTTCGTACGCGGCTTCCGGAACGTTCGTATCGACGAGATCGCCGCCCACGCGGGCGTCTCGGTGGCGACCGTCTATCACGAGCACGCAGGGAAGACCGAGATCTTGTGGACGGTCATCCGTCGAGGCATCGAAGGCTTGTTGGGGACGTCGATCGCGGCACTCGACGGAGCCGCCGCCGGTGACACGCTCGACGTGCTCCTGCTGGAGCAGGCTCTGGCCGGGTTCGCCGGCCACGTGATCTCGTCCCCCGAGCTCCGCTCGCGGCCGGGCATCGACGGGCAATTGAAGAAACTGGCATACGCCATCCTGATACCGCGCGCTCGTATCTGACCGTGACGGTTCCCTCGGCCGCCCCGCGGTACTCACGCGACCGCCTGACACGCGAGAAGCGTAGGACCGACCCCGGGGCCTCGGGCGCTGCGCCGTTCTCGGGGCGACGGTGGTGGCAGCAGGGCTCGGATACCTGTTCGCGGCAGGCTCAGATGCACGAACCAGATTGCGTGAGTTGAGGTCTGGCTCATGGGCTTCGTGATCAGCCCGGCGGTGCTCGGCATCCAGACCGCGCTCATCTCACTCGTCACGACGATCGGCACGGTGACCGCATATGGCGCCCGACCGACCTCGCCCTTGAGGCCGCTCCGTCAGACGCCTTCCGAGGATGCGCCAGTCGTCCCCGCCACCTGCTCTCCGACCAGGTCGCGTGGCGTCCATCCCGGCGGCCCGAAGACGTAGCCGAGGCGGGCGCGCCACGTCGACGCACCGCGCACATCCCGCGCGATCGCCGCATATTCGTGCGTCTGCAGTCGCAGGATGTTGTATGTGTCCACCGGTTTGGTCAGGCCGTAACGGGGCCGACGGATCTCCGGTGCGAACGTGCCGAACATACGGTCCCACAGGATGAAGACCCCGCCGTAGTTGCGGTCGAGGTACTCGGGGTCGCAGCCGTGGTGCACCCGATGATGCGACGGTGTGTTGAGCACGAATTCGACGGGTGCCCACAGTTTTCCGATCCGTTCGGTGTGAATCCAGAACTGGTAGATGAGATTCAGCGAGTAGGCGGCGAACACCAAGGCGGGCGGGATGCCGAGGAGCGGTAGGGGGATCCACATCAGCACCGCGGCGCTGATGTTCCACTTCTGCCGCAGCGCCGTCGCGAAGTTGAAGTACTCGCTGGAGTGATGGGCCTGATGGGTCGCCCACACCAGGCGGACCCGATGCGAGACGCGATGACTCCAGTAGAAGAGGAAGTCCACGCCCAGGAAGGCGATCATCCACGTGTACCACTCGTCCGCGGGCAGTTGCCACGGGGCGACATAGGCGAACAGCACGCTGTACAGCAGGAGTCCGAGGAATTTCCAGAAGGCGCTGGTCGCGATCGACACCAGTCCCATCGAGACGCTCGAACGCGCGTCCCGCGAGTCGTAGGCACCCGGCGGCGCCGTCTCGGTGTCATCGTGCTCGAGTTTGGCCGCGGCGAACCACTCGATGGCCAGCAGGGTGACGAAGAACGGGATCGCGAGCACGGTCGGCTCACGCATCGGCTCCGGCAAGAACTCCAGCACGATTGTCCCCTCACAGCGATATCTGACACGACGCCATGTCACTTACTTCTGACAAGGTAACGTGTCAGAAGATCTGATGTAAAGACCCGGGAGGGAGCTCGCGTGACAGCCGTGCCGGACCCGACCCCGTCGACGGCGACCCCGCCCGGGCGACGCTATGGCGGGGCCGATCCGACGCAGCGGAGAGAACGCCGTCGAGCCGCTCTGATCGCGGCCGGGCTCGACGCCTTCGGAACCGACGGATACGCGAACGTGTCGGTGAAGGGGATCTGCGACCTCGCCGGGCTGACGCAGCGATACTTCTACGAGTCCTTCACCGACCGCGCCGCCCTGCTCGTCGCCGTGTACGACGACTGCGTCGACTTCGTCCGGGCGGCGACCGTCGATGCCGCAGCGGAGATCGCCGGCGCCGCCCCCGGATCATCGGACTCGGCGGAAGGCGTTGCCGCCGAGCGTGTTCCGGAGGTCACACGAGCGGCTCTCGGGGCGTTCATGTCCTGCCTCGCCGACGATCCCCGGCGCGCGCGTGTGATGCTCGTCGAAGTGGTGGGGGTGTCCCCGGAGATCGAGCGGGTCCGCATGCGCGCGATCCACGACTGGGCCGCGCTCATCCTGGCACTCGCTCGTGGCTCGCGACCGACGTCCGACCGCGAACGGCTGGCGTCGGTGGGCCTGGTCGGGGGAGTCACCCAGCTTCTCGTCGACTGGTACGTCGCCGGTGCCGGGGAGGCCGACGCGGAACGCTACGCGCTCGACGAGATCCTCGACGTCTGTGTGGAGCTCTTCGTCGCCGCCTACGGCCGGCTTCTGACCTGACCCTTCGAGGCTGCTCCCGTATCCGCAAGAACTACAGAACCGCTGCTGTGTGGGGTCAAGACGATGCCCTCCCTCTGCTCCCTGAGGTGCGAGGAGCGCAAGCGACGAGCCACGAAGGGTTGATGCGCTCGCGGCTGTCGTTCGTTCGGATCGGGCAGCAAGGGCGTGCCGAAAACGCTCCTGAACCCCGCGGTCGGCGTGTAAGTTCTCCTGCAACTGCGCTGCAACCGTCGGACAAAGGTCCGGGAGGTGTCCGGTGAGCACTGCCGAAGAACGTGCGAGACAACTCGAACTCGTTGCGCGACTGCACTCCTCGTATCCCGAGCTGCCGGATGCCCCGACGCCCGATCTCCTCGACCACGATCGATTCGTCGCCTACATGAAGCCGGTGCACGACGTCGGGGGTGAGCCCGACGCACCGATCACCTACGAGGGCAAGGCGTACGAAGAATGGGAGCACATGACCTATGTCATGTGTGAGGTGCTCGCCTGGCGCGGAATCTGGTTGTCCGAAGAGCGGCGTCGGATCGGCAACGTCGACGTCGGTCGCGCGGTCTACCTCGGAATCCCGTACTACGGACGCTGGTTGCTGGCGGTCGCCAGAATTCTCGTCGAGAAGCACCACATCGCGCTCGGCGAGCTCAGTGAACGCATGCTCGAGGTCCGGGAGCGATACGCGGGCGGCCTGGACGGCCGGCGTCTCGAGGCCCGCCCGCGCAGCGTCGGAGACGGATCCGACGTCCCGCGGAACACACACCACCGGCACGCCATCGGAATCGGCGACCCGCAGATCTACGCCGGGCGGGCGGGCGACGCCGCATTCGGCATCGGGGACCGGGTCCGGGTCCGCGAGCTGCCCGTCCTGTTGTACACGCGGACACCGGAATACGTCCGGGGCGCGGTCGGCGAGGTCGCGGCCGTCGCCTACGAGAGCCCAGCGCCCGAGGACGAGACCTGGGGTCTCTCCGACGCCCAACCGGAGTGGTTCTACGTGGTCCGGTTCACCATGGGCGACCTCTGGCACGGCTACACCGGGCCCGCCGACGACACCCTGCAGACCGAGATCCCCGAACGCTGGCTCGAATCCGCCGGCGGAGAGGACGACCGCCGATGAGCGACGATCACCACGACCACGATCACGACCACGACCGGACGGTCAAGCCGATGGTCGACGAGATCACCGACTTCGAGGTACTCGAGATCGCGCTGCGCGAGCTGTGCATCGAAAAGGGACTCTTCACCGCCGAGGAGCACCGCCGCTTCACCGAGTTCGCCGAACAGATCGGGCCGACGCCCGCGGCGACGCTCGTCGCCCGGGCCTGGCTCGACCCCGAGTTCGAGCGGTTGGCACTCGACGACCCGATGGCCGCCAGCAAAGAGGTCGGCGTCGACTGGCTCGAACCGACCGGTTTCGGAACACCCAGCGATTTCACGGCTTTCGAGATCCTCGCCGACACCCCCACGATCCATCACGTGATCGTGTGTGCGCTGTGCTCGTGCTATCCGCGCCCGATCCTGGGGAACTCGCCCGAGTGGTACCGAACGCCGAACTACCGTCGCCGGATGGTGCGGTGGCCGCGACAGGTGCTGTCCGAGTTCGGACTCCAGCTCCCGGAGGGTGTCTCCGTACGCGTGCAGGACTCCAATCAGAAGCACCGCTTCATGGTGATGCCGCAGCGCCCGGCAGGCACCGACGGATGGACCGAGCAGCAGCTGTCGGAGATCATCACCCGCGACTGCCTCATCGGAGTCGCGCTCCCCAGACCGGGTGTCACCACCAACGTCGTCTCGACCATCCGTCCGGCCGTCCACCCGGCGGGGGAGTAGCCGATGACCGAGGACGGACGCACCGGATCATCCCACGGACCACTCGAGGAGATCGTCGACCGGAACCAGGTGTGGCACCGGATGGCCGCGAAATACGGTGTGGAGAACCCTGTTCCACCGTGGAAGACGAGCCTCGACGGTCTCTGCGATGCGCTCGACCGGGTCGCCGATGCCACCGCGGTGAACGCGGGTACCCCCGGCGTCGTCGAACGACGCGACGAGGAGGACCGGCTGTCGGCGACCATCTACGCCGACCTGCCCTACCCTGAGAACCAACTGGTCGCCCTGGCACACACACTGCTCGACCGCGGGGTCATCGACGAGAGTGAGTTGCGGACGCGGATGGCTGCGGTGCGCGCCCGCCTGGAGTCCTGACCGGCCGGCCTGAGGACAGATCCGTCATCCGGCGACAGCTGTGCACAGCCGTCGCTCCAACGGATGACGCAGTGTCGGCTCCACTACTCTCAGCCCATGCCCGGGGGGAACGACGCGATCGACACGCGTAGCGACGAGCAGCTTCTGCACGCTCACCTCGCCGGCGACCCACACGCCTTCTCCGATCTCATCAGCCGCCATCTCGATTACCTGTGGTCGGTGGCGCTGCGGACAAGCCAGAATCCCGAGGATGCCGCAGACGCGTTGCAGGACGCCCTCTTCGCCGCGCATCGGACCGCACACGACTTCCGGTCCGATGCCAAGGTGACGAGTTGGCTGCACCGGATCGTCGTGAACGCCGGCCTCGATCGCATCCGACGGAACAAGGTCCGCAGAACCGTGCCGCTGCCGGAATGGGACGTGGTCTCCATCGCCGACACCACCGACGACATCGCCGCCGTCGACCTGTCGGTGTCGATCGGGCGTGCATTGCACGTCCTCCCCGAAGGGCAACGAGCGGCCATCGTCGCCGTCGACATCGAGGGTTACACGGTCGCCGAAGCGGCCGAGATCCTCGGTGTCGCCGAGGGCACGATCAAGAGTCGATGCGCTCGCGGCCGCCTCAAACTCGCCCAGGTCCTGGGACATCTGCGGAGCGGCTGACCCGTCATCACCCCGACTGGTCCATCCCGTTCCCGACAGATCGTGGCCGGGGGGAACCGAACCGGGGCGGGCCGCGTCCAAGTATCCGACGGATCGCGACCAGGAGGCCGCCTCCTCTGACCCGACTCCGCTCGTGAACCACGCCGAACCGAGCCGAACTCCACGAACGCCCGCCATCCCCCGGAATGGAAGACTGACACCATGACCCCTCGGGGACCAGACGACCACGAGACCGGCGATCTACCGGACCCGCCGTATTCGGCGGAGATCCTCGCCGACCTGCACGCCGGTGCACTGCCCGACCGGACAGCCGCACACATCCGTTCCCGCATCGTCGATGATGTTGCCGCACAATCGATCCTGGCCGCGCTGGATCACACCTCCGACGATCTGCGCTCCGCCCGTCCGGCGCCCGCGCCCGTTCCCGACCAGGTCCGCGCCGACGTCGCGACCACCCTCGCCGCGCTCGGCCGGGATCCCGCACCGGTCGACATCTCGGTTGCACGCCGCGGGCGTCGACCCGCCCGCTCCCGATCGCGCGACGACCGTCGATTGGCCGGCCGTCTGTTACTGGCTGCCGCCGCGGTCATCATCGTCGCGGTCGGAACGGTCGGAATACTGCGGCTGGTGTCGGCGCCCGATGCGACCGGTCCCGGGCAGACACCGCGCGCCCAGTCGTCGTCGGTCCCGACCCCGGCGGGTCCCGCGGGCGTCGCGACCGCACTCTCGGTCCTCGGTCGTACCGACGGGGCACCGTTCGGTTCCGTGGAGGCGCTCCGCCGCTGCACCGCCGCGCACCTGGTACCGGTCGAGGTGGTGATCGTGGGTTCCGGTCGCATCCTCGTCGACGGCACCGGGGCCGCCGCGATTCTCTTGTCGACGGGCGTGGCAGGACGTTTCGACGCGCTGATCGTCGGCCTCGACTGTGACCTGGGAAATCCGGCGCTGATCTCACGGGGCATCGTCGGCGGGTGACCGGCACGTCGCGAGGCCCAGGGTTGCGCCGACCGGCCGGGGCACGCGTCGCGTCCGCGGGAACATCTCCGCCTACCCTGGTGTTGAAGCAGCCGTGACCCGCCTGGACTGGGCGGGTCTCGCTAAACCCACAGCACGGAGGACAAGTGAGCCAGCCAGAGACCCAGCAGATCCACGAGTTGATCATCATCGGATCTGGTCCTGCCGGGTACACCGCAGCGATCTACGCCGCGCGCGCCGAGCTATCTCCCATCGTCTTCGAGGGCACCCAGTTCGGTGGCGCCCTGATGACGACCACCGAGGTGGAGAACTTCCCCGGTTTCCAGACCGGTATCCAGGGTCCGGCGTTGATGGACGAGATGCGCGAGCAGGCCATCCGCTTCGGCGCCGACCTGCGCATGGAGGACGTGGACACCGTTCGGCTGACCGGCCGGATCAAGGAGGTCGAGGTCGGCGGGGAGATCTACCGGGCCCGCGCCGTCATCCTCGCCATGGGCGCGGCGGCGCGCTATCTCGGCATCGAGGGGGAGCAGCAGCTCCTCGGCCGCGGTGTGTCTGCCTGTGCCACCTGTGACGGTTTCTTCTTCAAGGACCAGGACATCGCCGTCATCGGCGGCGGCGACTCCGCGATGGAAGAGGCCACGTTCCTGACCAAGTTCGCGCGAAGTGTCACGCTGGTCCACCGTCGTGACGAGTTCCGGGCGTCGAAGATCATGCTCGAGCGCGCACGTGCCAACGACAAGATCCGTTTCGTCACCAATGCCGCGGTGCAGTCCGTGGTCGGCGACGGTTCGGTGTCGGGTCTGAAGGTCGAGGACACGCGCACCGGCGAGGTCAGCACCCTCGATGTGACCGGCATGTTCGTCGCGATCGGCCACGATCCGCGCAGCGAGCTGGTCCGCGGGCAGGTCGACCTGGATCCCGAGGGTTACGTCCTGGTTCAGGGACGTACGACCCTCACTTCTCTTCCCGGCGTGTTCGCCGCCGGGGACCTCGTGGACCACACCTACCGACAGGCCATCACCGCCGCGGGCAGTGGTTGTTCGGCGGCCATCGACGCCGAGCGCTGGCTGGCCGAGCAGGGTGAGGCAGCCGACCTCAGCGTGGACGATGCCGAGGCGGCCTCCGTTTCCGAGATCGACGCTGTTCAGGCACCCGCCTGAACCGTCAACCACTTACCACCTGGGCCACCCGGCCCGGTCCGACCAAGGAGATCAGATCATGGGTGCACACACCGTTGCCGTCACCGACACCACGTTCAAGGACGCCGTTCTCGGCGCCGACAAGCCGGTTCTGGTGGACTTCTGGGCCACCTGGTGCGGTCCCTGCCGCATGGTCGCTCCGGTTCTCGAGGAGATCGCTCGCGACCACGGCGACAAGCTGACGGTCGCCAAGCTCGATGTCGACGAGAGCCCGTCGACCGCGCGTGACTTCCAGATCATGTCCATCCCGACGATGATCCTGTTCGACAAGGGTCAGCCGGTGAAGACGATCGTCGGCGCCAAGGGCAAGGCCGCCCTGCTTCGTGAGCTCGACTCGGTCGTCGGCCAGTCGGCCTGACGACCTGCGATTCTCCGCACATCGACGCGACAGTCCGACGGGTGAACGACGTTGCCGTTCCACCCGCGGACTGTTTGCGTTGGTAGTGTCGGCCGTGGTCTCGACCGGAGACCCCTGCACGCGGGATCACACCGATTCGGCTCCGTGCAGTTTGGTGTAGTGAAGTCCAGCTGCGAGAATGCAGGCTGACGTTTCACCGGTGTACCACTTGGCTACATCGGACATCGCGCAGAGCCGCACCTGCCGCGATTCGTACGAGGGGTGACCAGATGCCATTGTTCCGACTTGGTGATCACGGCTCGGCGGTGGCCGAGATCCGCGCCATCCTCGTCGGACGTGGTCTGTTGCCCGACGATGGATCCTCCAGCGCCACACACGGTGGGCCGGCGAACGGGTGGAATCCACCCGAAGCCGTCTTCGACGAGGCGTGTGACCGGGCCGTCCGTGCGTTTCAACAGGAGCGCGGCCTGATCGTCGACGGCATCGTCGGTCCGGCCACCTACCGCGTCCTGCGCGAGGCGTCCTACCGACTCGGCGCTCGAGTGCTCTCGTATCAGCTGTCGGCGCCCATGGTCGGCGACGATGTCGCCACCCTGCAGAGCCGGCTGCAGAACCTCGGTTACTTCACGTCGCTGGTCGACGGCATCTTCGGCCTGACCACTCATAACGCAGTCTGCCTTTACCAGAGTGAATACGGTCTCGCTTCCGACGGCATCTGCGGTCCGGCCACCCTGCGTTCGCTGGAGCGCCTCGGCACGAGAGTGACCGGGGGTTCGCCGTACGCGATCCGCGAAGAAGAGCACGTCCGTCGTTCCGGACCGCAACTGTCCGGGAAGCGGATCCTCATCGACCCCGGCTCCGGTGGACTCCATGCCCTGTCGACGGGTGAGGTCGCCGATCGCGAGTCGGAACTGCTGTGGGACCTCAGTGCTCGTCTCGAAGGCCGGATGGCGGCCGCCGGAATGCAGACGTTCCTGTCGCATGACGGTCGGGGACGTCCCGGGGACGACGAGCGCGCTCGCGTCGCGAATCTGATGGACGCCGACCTGATGATCTCGCTCCGCTGCGGCCATTACCGGAACGCGCGCGCCAATGGTGTCGCGTCGTTTTACTTCGGCAACAACGACTCGTACTCGACGATCGGGCGCAACCTTGCCGGCTTCATCCAGCGGGAGATCGCGGCACGCACGCCGTTGTCGGACTGCCGGACTCACGAGCGCACCTGGGATGTCCTCCGGCTCACCAGGATGCCCGTGGCGCTCATCGACGTCGGTTACATCACGAACCCGAACGACGCTGCAGTGCTTGCTGATTCGGATTGGCGCAACGTCATCGCCGACGCCATCGTGGTGGCGGTGAAGCGACTGTACCTGCTCGATCAGGACGATCGTCCTACGGGCACTTATACTTTCGCGGATCTGCTGGCCGCGGAGAACAGCTCCCGCTGATCCGCTGCGGCCCGGTTCCCACCGGGACCGCCGTCCGCTGCCGACCGGCCAGATCCATCTCGGCCATCACCACCAGTTTCTGCAGCGCACTCTCGACCTCGACCTTCCAGCCGAGTCCTTCGTCGAGCTCCAGTCGGAAACGCGGGAACCTCTGGTGCGACGACACGACGTCGAACCCGGAATCTTTCAGAAACGACGCGTCATTCATACAGTTCGTGCAGAGGTCGCCCTGTGGGTCGTCGAGAATCTCACGCGCGACTTCGACGATCGCCTCATCCGACCAGAGCTCGAGATCGTCGGCCACCCCACCCGCGCTCCCGGCGAGCACAAAGGGATCCGCGCCGGACCCGTTCCGTACCAGACCGAACGATTCGACCGCCCGGACGCCTCGTCGGATCAGGTCGCCCAGCACCGCGTCCAGCAGGATGGTGGCGACTTCGTCGTGGCCGGGCTCGGTACGGATGCTGGTGAGCAGCACGGCGTCGTGGCTGACCGGCGACGTAGGGAAGTGCTGCGACCGCGGAACACGATTGGGCGGCGCGTAGAAGGCTGTACCGATGACAGTGTTCGTGCTCGACTCGATCGCGACCTGCCCGCACGCACCCCAATCGAGGAGAAGACCCGAGATCCACGCCTCCTTGTCGAACTCGCTTTCGTAGGGTTCGAGATCGCCGGGGCCCGGTACCGTGCCGCGGCTTGTCTGCGCCACGGGCTCGACTTCCCAGAAGACGCAATTGCGGGTGTGGTGGGGGAGCGACGCGAAGGATCCCAGTTCCAACCGAGTGACGGACACACTCATGTCGGTGCGCCCCGGTCGAGAGTTCCACGGATGCCGAATGTAGCAGCGCAACAACAGCTTTCGCTGCATGAGCGCCCGCTGGCTACCTCAATCGTCACTGTGACATTACTTCCGCGTCTAGGTGGTACCGGAAATCCCGCGCCGAAATTCACTTCTTCGGATCGATGAACTGGACAATGCGTTCCAGGTCGTCGACCGAGCCGAACTCCACCACGATCTTGCCTTTTCTTTTCCCTAGACTGACTGTAACCCTGGTGTCCAGACTGTCGGACAGTCTCTCCGCGAGATCCTGGAGGCCTGGCATCTGCATCGGACGGCGTTTCGGTGCCGACGGAGATTTCGCTTCCGGACCGTCGCCACGATTGGCGAGCGTGACAGCTTCTTCAGTCGCCCGCACCGACAACCCTTCGGCGACGATCCGCGCCGCGAGAGCTTCCTGAGCGTCGCTTCCGGTCTCGAGGGACAGGAGAGCGCGGGCATGGCCGGCCGACAGCACCCCCGCCGCGACCCGGCGTTGCACCGGAATCGGGAGTTTGAGCAACCGGATCATGTTGCTGATCAGCGGGCGAGAACGGCCGAGGCGAGAGGCGAGCTCCTCGTGCGTCACACCGAACTCCTCGAGCAGCTGCTGATAGGCCGCCGCTTCTTCGAGTGGGTTGAGCTGCGCACGGTGGATGTTCTCCAACAACGCATCGCGCAGCATGTCACCGTCAGGCGTCTCCCGCACGATCGCGGGGATGGCCTCGAGCCCTGCCTCCTGGCTTGCCCGCCACCGGCGCTCACCCATGACGATCTGATAGGCGATCCCATCCGCGGTGGGCTGCTTGAGTCGGCGCACCACGATGGGCTGCATCAGCCCGAACTCTCGAATCGAGTGCACGAGCTCCGCCATCGCCTCGTCATCGAAGACGGTTCTGGGCTGACTGGGATTCGGCTGGATCTCCTTCGGGGGCAACTCGCGGTACACCGCGCCCGCCTCTTCCGGGCTGAGAGGTTGCGTCCCGGTCGCCTGCGTAGCGGCAGTCGACGAGGTCTTGACGCCATCATCAGCTGTCGTCGGACCCTTGCCGATGACGACATCCGCTGCGGCGTTGCCGAGGCGCGGGGCGCCCGATTGGTCGTCGGCAGGCCCCGTCGGAATCAGCGCCGCGAGCCCTCGTCCGAGTCCACCCCGGCGCTGAGCGGCGTCTCGTTGACTCATTGGTGCTCCCTTTCGCGATGATGGTCGTGAGTCGGCGTGTCACGTGAACCGAGGCGATACCGGATCACGCCGGCGCCCCCTCGGCAGCCCGCAACGCCAGTTCGCGTGCGGCATCGAGGTAACTCATTGCGCCGCGAGAGCCGGGGTCATACTCGATGATCGTCATCCCGTAGCCGGGGGCCTCGGACACCTTGACGCTCCGCGGGATGATCGTGCTCAGCACCTTGTCGCCGAAGTGACGCCGCACTTCTTCGGCCACCTGGTCGGCCAGTTTCGTCCTGCCGTCGTACATCGTCAGCACGATCGTGGAGACGTGGAGCTCACGGTTGAGGTGCGCCTGTACGAGTTCGATATTGCGCAGCAGCTGTCCGACGCCCTCGAGTGCGTAATACTCGCACTGGATCGGGATGAGAACCTCACGGGCTGCCACCATCGCGTTGACGGTCAGCAGACCCAGTGATGGGGGACAGTCGATGAACACGTAGTCGATCTGGTACTTGGCAAGCACATCGTCGGCGAGCGCATTACGCAACCGATTCTCGCGGGCCACCAGCGACACGAGTTCGATCTCGGCGCCGGCCAGATCGAGAGTCGCAGGCACGCAGAACAGGCCGCGCTGGCTGGGCGACTCCTGGATCGCTTCCTCGAGGGTCACTTCACCGAGCAACAACTCGTACACCGATGCGATGTCCTCTGCGCGATGATCGATGCCGAGCGCGGTACTGGCGTTGCCCTGGGGGTCGAGATCGACAACCAGAACGCGAAGACCGCGCAGCGCGAGTCCCGCCGCAAGGTTGACGGTCGTCGTGGTCTTCCCGACGCCGCCCTTCTGATTGGCGACGGTCATGATCCGTGTATGCGGCGGTTTGGGTAGTTGCCCCGCACCCCCGGGAGTCAGTACCTGACTCGCGCGCTCGGCGGCCATGGCGATTGGGGTGTCGGCGAAGGGCTGGCCGTCAACTCCGGGGTGACCCCCTGCCGCAGTTTCACGTGAAACATTCGGGTCTTGATCGACCACGCGTGGACTCCTTTGACCGACCTCGTACGGACTCGCGTCCGTACCGCCGGCGGCTGTAGCTGCCGACCCTACGGTCGCGGAAGCGTCCATTGCAGCACCTTCGGGGGTGCCGACAGAACGCTTCCTATTCTGCGCCCTTCGCGGACTCCACACCAATCCGATCGCCTCCTCAGCGCCGTCCGGAACGGCCACCGCGCGACCGCTCGGTCTTGGTTCCCACGATCACGGTCGTCGGCGGTTCGAGAACGCGATCGCCGCACGTGTGAACCGTCAGTTCTGTGATCCCAGAGCGCCCGACCACCGCCCGATCGCGTTCGATCTCTTCGGCTGCTGACGACCCTTTGATCGCGATCATCTGGCCTCCGGGCCGGACCAGGGGAGCGGACCATTTCGCCAATCGTTCGAGCGGCGCGACGGCTCGCGACGTCACCACATCGGCGGGCTCGACGACGGCGCGTACCGCCTTCTCTTCGGCTCGCCCACGGATCACGATCACGTTGTCCAACGAGAGCGCGGCAGCAGCACGGTCCAAGAAGGTGCTGCGTCGGAGTAGCGGTTCGATGAGAGTGATCGAGAGATCCGGGCGTGCAATGGCTAGGGGGATGCCGGGGAGGCCGGCACCGCTGCCGATGTCGATCACGCGCGATCCGTCGGAGATGAGCTCGCCGAGGACGCCGCAGTTGAGGATGTGACGATCCCACAGTCGCGGGACCTCTCGCGGACCCATGAGTCCGTGGTCGATCCCGTCGGTGGCGAGGATGCGCCAGTAGTCCACCGCCAGCGCCACCCGCTCACCGAAGACATCAGTCGCGATGTCTGGCGGAACCGCCAACGCATCAAGATCGTGCTCGTGCCCGGGTTGTGCGTCAGACGGCACTTCGCCTCCGTTCGAGTGGGATACCTAGACAGTGTTTCACGTGAAACCCAACCCTCTGGCAGGTCGGTGCACATCGGGTCTTAGCGCGATGTTTCACGTGAAACACATCGATGTGATTCGACGACAAACCGGCGGAACTGAGCGCAACGTCCCGTCGAACCCGCGATCGACATCTGCGTCGCTTACGTCCCCTCCCGCTCCCTGGTCCGAGCGATACTCGAGACCCCTGACCCTTGGGGTACCAGAAGCACAGGCCGCCAGGCCCAGCGAGCGACGAAGAAGCGCGGTCGAGGTCGACGAGCCTCGATAGATTCGCGACGCATCTCGCCAGGACCCTTCGTGACGGCCTCCGCAAGCTCCGGCCCCCTCAGGGAGCGGTAGTTCCCTCGTAGCCCACGACGGCCGCCAGGCCGCAGATACCGAGGAGCGACCTGGCGAGCGGCACCACCCGCTCCCTGAGGAGCGAGCTTGCGAGCGTCACCTCCCTCTCCCCGAGGAGCGAGCTTGCGAGCGGCACCACCTGCTCCCTGAGGAGCGACCTGGCGAGCGGCACCACCCGCTCCCTGAGGAGCGAGCTTGCGAGCGTCACGAAGGGTCTTGGTGGGCCGGGTTGCGAAGACCCTTCGTGACGGCCTCCGCAAGCTCCGGCCTCCTCAGGGAGCAGGGGGTGACGCGCCCTCCGCAAGCTCCGGACGCTCCTCAGGGCACGGGAGGCGACGCGCCCTCCGCAAGCTCCGGGCCCTCCTCAAGGAGCGCAGGTTTGCCGCGCCCTCCGCAAGCTCCGGACACTCCGTAGGGGCGGAACTAGACGCGCCCTCCGCAAGCTCCGGACGCCCTCAGGGAGCAGGTCGTTCATTCGGACCAGGGGAGCACGGACTCGGATGTTCACGAGTGTTCTTCCATGGTCCACAACAGTCGCCAGGCTGAAGATAGTGACGTGCGAGCCCTGCGCCACCCAGCTCCCTGAGGTGCGAGCGAAGCGAGCCTCGAAGGGTCTGATGACGACCGTTTCGATTGACACTCCGGTCCCGGAAGGAAGCGTCACGTGACAATTCGACCAGTTTGCGTCCGGACCGAGCAGCGAGCGGTGTCGTTGGCCAGTGGCGACGCGTGGCGCGGGTATGCCAACGCGCCGGAGAGTCACTGCCGCGGTCCGCGCTGCCAACACCCGGAACTGCCCTGGCGTCACAGCGGCCGCCGAGACTGCAACTCGGCAGCCGCTCGACCGAACGGGCCTCGACCCGGGCCGGGCAATGAACGGCTTTGGGCTCTCTCGTCGCGTCCGGCACACGTGGCCATCCACCGCGCTACGAGGACGTCCATGGTGCGAGTTGGCGCTACCGCCATGTGCAGCAACGTCGCCGACTGAGTCGGCCACCGGGCGCGGGGGATCGAGGCATCCGAAGGTGACGGTTAAACATTCCGCCGGCGACATCCCGGGACGTTCGACCGCAACCCAAGGTGCAAGGGGCGCCGACCGTCGACTCGATCGAGCACACAGCGCCACGGCGCGCATCCGTTCTGCTGGCCGCCTGCACGGACAAGGCTCGTGTTTCACGTGAAACAACAACCGTGTAAGTAGCCCACAGCGCGCAACGCCGTCGAAACGCCACCCGCTATCGCGGCCCACAACCAAGCACTACCCGGAGACGAAGCAGGCCCCGACCGAGACGGTCGGGGCCTGCTTCACCTCCGTGGGGGGAGGGGAGTACTTGCTACGAGGGGAGGACCACCACGCGACGTTTCGGCTCTGCACCCTCGCTCTCGCTGACGACGCCGTCGACGACCGCGACCGCGTCGTGCACGATCTTCCGCTCGAACGGGGTCATCGGATCCAGCGCTTCGCGCTCGCCGGACGACAGGACTCGCTCGGCGACCTCACGACCGAGGCGTGCCAGCCGATCGCGGCGATCAGCCCGCCAGCGGGCGATGTCGAGCATCAGGCGGCTGCGTTCACCTGTCGCCTGCTGGACCGCAAGGCGAGTCAGCTCCTGGAGCGCGTCGAGGACCTCGCCCTTGCGCCCGACGAGCTTCGTCAGGTCGTCGCCGCCATCGATGCTGACGACTGCTCGGTCGCCATCCACATCCAGGTCGATGTCGCCATCGAAGTCGAGGACGTCGAGCAACTGCTCGAGGTAGTCGCCGGCGATCTCGCCTTCTTCGACCAGACGGTCTTCGTCGTCTTCGTCCTCATCCGAGTCGTCGTCATCGGTCTCGTCGTCGACGTCGGTCGCGTCCGCTTCGTCCTCGTCGGCGTCGCTATCCACCGCTTCCGTGACGGCGTTCTCCGCCACCGCACCGTCGTCGCCGACGGCCGACGAGGACGTATCGGCCTGGTCCTCGGTCTGGGGTCCCGCCGTGGTCTCGGCGTCCGTACCGGCTTGAGTTGCAGTCTCTGCTGTCATCTCATTCACCTAACTTCTGTGCTTCATCGAACAAGTCTGGGGCGGTCATCGTTTGCCACCGCGTTTGTTTCCGCGTTTGGCTGTCGAACGGCTTCCGCGGTTGTGGTTCTGCTTCTTGCCCGGGGCGGCGCCGGCGCCGGGACGTGTGGGCTTCTGACCCGGCTTGGGTTTGGCTCCCGCCCCGGTGTCCGCTGCGGCGGTCGTCGACTCGTCGGGCGATGCATCTGCGTCGACACCGTCGGTCCCGGCCTTGTCCGACGATCCGTCCTTCGAGAGGGAGACGTTCGTCGAGTCGGCGCCGTTGGTGTTCGTCGCGGCGGGCTTCTTCTTCCGGTCGGGTCGCGCGCCCGGCTTCGGCGCATTGGCCTTCAGCTTCTCCTGCTTGAGGAGCTTGGCCTCTTCCTCTTCCTTGGCGATGTGCCCGAAGACGATGTGCTGCTGACCGTAGGTCCAGATGTTGTTGCTCATCCAGTACAGGAGGATGGCGACCGGGAAGAACGGACCGGTCACGAGGATGCCGATCGGGAAGACGTACAGCGCGAGGTTGTTCATCATCCGGGTCTGCGGATTCTCCAGCGCCGCCTCGGGCTGACGGGCAACCGACGCACGCGAGTTCAGGTGCGTCGCGATGGAGGCGACGATCATCATGGGGATGACGACGAACGCGATCTGCGGGCGCGTGAAGTCGATGGGGGAGCCGGGCTCGACGAAGGCCTGGAACTCGGTCGCCGGCTCGACGAGGTAGGACGACAGCGGGACACCGAAGAGGCGGGCGTCGAGGAAGTTCTGCACTTGTTCGGCGCTGAACACGTAGTTGCCCTGGGACCGGGTCTCTGCCGCACTCATGCCGAGCTGACCCATGCCGGTGCCCATACGGTTGAACGAGCGCAGCACGTGGAACAGACCGATGAAGACCGGGATCTGGAGCAGCATCGGCAGGCAGCCGAGCATCGGGTTGAACCCGTGCTCCTTCTGCAGCTTCTGCATCTCCTCGGTCATCTTGACCCGATCCTTGGCGTACTTCTTACGGATCGCCTGGAGCTGCGGGTTGATCTCCTGCATCTTCTTCGTGGTGCGGATCTGCTTCACGAAGGGCTTGTAGAGAATCGCACGCAGGGTGAACACGAGGAACACCACCGACAGGGCCCAGGCGATGCCGTCGCCACCGGGGGAGTTCGGTGTGACATGGCTGAAGAGCCAATGCCAGACCCACATGATCCCGGAGACCGGGTAATAGATGAAGTCGAGCACGGGTCAGTTACCCCTCACTTGTTGTACTCACAGAGCACGCGTCTCGCCGGACGCGTGCTGATGGTTTCGAGGTCGGTGTGTGCCGGTCGCCGAGCGCCACAGGTCGCGGCACAGTTCGCCGAAGCCGCGTTCGGGAACCGGGTCGTAACCGGGTTTGTGCCAGGGCCCGCACTTCGCGAGCCGGATGACCGACAGCACCGAGCCGTAGAGGAAGCCGTGCCGGTCCAGTGCCTCGACCGCATATCCAGAGCAGGTGGGTTCGAACCGGCAGGACGGCAGACGCATCGGCGACACCCAGGTGCGGTACAGCTCGATGAGGAAGATGACGGTGCGGCGGGGGAGGAGGCGGAGTCCGCGCCACAGGCGCGCGCCGGTTCCACTCGAGGCCGCGTGCGGAGTCGTCGGATCCGCCTCGGTCTCAGGCGATGGCGTGGTGTCGGTGGTGCCGCTCATCACCGCGGTCCCGCTCCGTCGGCCGACGCCGCTACGGCCTCGGTCAGGGCCAGGACACGACGACTGGTGAAGGCGTCGCGGAGCTGGTCGGCGAGCTCGTCGCTGGATCGCTCGGCCGCGCTTCGGCGGGCACGGACGACCACATAGGTCTCGGCGGGAAGCAGATGCGATGCGCCGGCGAATGCCGCGCGCAGTCGGCGGGCGACGAGATGGCGCGTCACCGCATTGCCGACGGATTTGCTGACCACGAGACCGAACCAGGGACCACCGGACATCGCCACGTCCCGTCGAAGGCCGCGGGGGTCGGGCCATTCACGGCCGACCATCGCGAGATGGACGACGAAGTCACGACTGTTCACCCGCGCACCGGACTTGAGGGTGCGAGAGAAGTCGGATCCCCGTGAGATCCGATGAAGGGGCGCAGTCATCGAACAGCTGACCGGGCCCCCGTGCGGGACCCGGTGAGAGCCGACGATCAGGCGGTGAGCTTCGCGCGGCCCTTGGAACGACGGCCGCTGACGATCGCGCGTCCGGCGCGGGTCCGCATGCGCAGACGGAATCCGTGCACGCGCGCGCGACGACGGTTGTTCGGCTGGAAAGTACGCTTGCCCTTGGCCACGGTGACTCCTTGTGCTCCCTGTGGGCATGCCGGTTACCCGGGCATGACCCACATGTTGTCGTTGGTCTGTTGATCCAGGACGGTGCCGAACTGGTGTCGGTGATGACTCGGCGAACACGGAAGTTCGCCGCGCAAATCCGCAACCTGGATGACCAGTCGAGACTACTGACACCGGGCGTCCAAATCAAACGGCGACGTCCGTTCTTCGGGACCGTTCGCGACCAGTGTGTTCTGGGCCACGAAAGCAAGATTGTCAGCAGAATCGAGTCAAACGTCCCGATCGCTTTGTGGCCCTCCCCGACCTCTGTTACGTTCACTCACAGCGTCGGCCACCCCTCCCGTCGAGGTAGATCTTCGAGGACCTGGCTCCGACCGAAGTCCCCAGTTCGTCACCTTTG